>NZ_JBBWUN010000003.1:0-4759235 GCF_038260575.1 Thauera sp. SDU_THAU2
TTGGTGTCTATAATGCCGATCTTTCTCGCGGCGCCCGGGTGGTTTGGGTGGGTGATGCGGGGCTTCCGGGTGGGTTTGGAGGCGGGCTTTTCCGGGTTGTTTTTCTGGTTTTGGTTTTTCAGGAAGGCAGTTCGGGGTGGTTGACAGGGTGTTGTTTGTTGATCATAATCTCGCTTCTGTGCTGACCGGCACGTTTCTTTAAAAACTTGAACAACCGATAAGTGTGGGTGCTTGGTGGTTGTGGTCTCGGCAGCTTTTTGCTGCGGTTTCACAATGATTAGGTGCTCATACTGCAAGTCAGTATTTTGAGTACTTTGTAGGATTGAACTTAAGAGTTTGATCCTGGCTCAGATTGAACGCTGGCGGCATGCTTTACACATGCAAGTCGAACGGCAGCGCGGGCTTCGGCCTGGCGGCGAGTGGCGAACGGGTGAGTAATGCATCGGAACGTACCCAGTCGTGGGGGATAACACATCGAAAGATGTGCTAATACCGCATACGTCCTGAGGGAGAAAGCGGGGGACCTTCGGGCCTCGCGCGATTGGAGCGGCCGATGTCAGATTAGCTAGTAGGTGGGGTAAAGGCCCACCTAGGCGACGATCTGTAGCGGGTCTGAGAGGATGATCCGCCACACTGGGACTGAGACACGGCCCAGACTCCTACGGGAGGCAGCAGTGGGGAATTTTGGACAATGGGGGCAACCCTGATCCAGCCATGCCGCGTGAGTGAAGAAGGCCTTCGGGTTGTAAAGCTCTTTCGGCCGGGAAGAAATCGCGCTCTTTAATAGAGGGTGTGGATGACGGTACCGGACTAAGAAGCACCGGCTAACTACGTGCCAGCAGCCGCGGTAATACGTAGGGTGCGAGCGTTAATCGGAATTACTGGGCGTAAAGCGTGCGCAGGCGGTTTGCCAAGACAGGCGTGAAATCCCCGGGCTTAACCTGGGAACTGCGCTTGTGACTGGCAGGCTAGAGTACGGCAGAGGGGGGTGGAATTCCACGTGTAGCAGTGAAATGCGTAGAGATGTGGAGGAACACCGATGGCGAAGGCAGCCCCCTGGGCCTGTACTGACGCTCATGCACGAAAGCGTGGGGAGCAAACAGGATTAGATACCCTGGTAGTCCACGCCCTAAACGATGTCGACTAGTCGTTCGGAGCAGCAATGCACTGAGTGACGCAGCTAACGCGTGAAGTCGACCGCCTGGGGAGTACGGCCGCAAGGTTAAAACTCAAAGGAATTGACGGGGACCCGCACAAGCGGTGGATGATGTGGATTAATTCGATGCAACGCGAAAAACCTTACCTACCCTTGACATGTCTGGAATCTTGGTGAGAGCCGAGAGTGCCTTCGGGAGCCAGAACACAGGTGCTGCATGGCTGTCGTCAGCTCGTGTCGTGAGATGTTGGGTTAAGTCCCGCAACGAGCGCAACCCTTGTCACTAGTTGCCATCATTAGGTTGGGCACTCTAGTGAGACTGCCGGTGACAAACCGGAGGAAGGTGGGGATGACGTCAAGTCCTCATGGCCCTTATGGGTAGGGCTTCACACGTCATACAATGGTCGGTACAGAGGGTTGCCAAGCCGCGAGGTGGAGCCAATCCCTTAAAGCCGATCGTAGTCCGGATCGTAGTCTGCAACTCGACTACGTGAAGTCGGAATCGCTAGTAATCGCAGATCAGCATGCTGCGGTGAATACGTTCCCGGGTCTTGTACACACCGCCCGTCACACCATGGGAGTGGGTTTCACCAGAAGTAGGTAGCTTAACCTTCGGGAGGGCGCTTACCACGGTGAGATTCATGACTGGGGTGAAGTCGTAACAAGGTAGCCGTATCGGAAGGTGCGGCTGGATCACCTCCTTTCAAGAGAAAAGAGGTCATGGTTGCCAAGTATCCACAACTTATCGGTTGTTCAGGCGAAGAGCCTCGAAGGTGCATGAGAAGAGGGTCTGTAGCTCAGCTGGTTAGAGCACCGTCTTGATAAGGCGGGGGTCGTTGGTTCGAACCCAACCAGACCCACCAGGATTTAGGGTTGCTTGAAGCCTTGGTTGCTGAAGACAAGGGGGCTGTAGCTCAGCTGGGAGAGCGGCGGCTTTGCAAGCCGTAGGTCGTCGGTTCGATCCCGACCAGCTCCACCAGGTCATGCGCGTTTCGGGAAGTCAGAGATGGTGTTTTAGATAGACACCATCTCTGACTTCTTGATCGGTAGCGATACCGGTTTGAGGTTTGCTCTTTAACAAAGTGGAAGAAGTGTAGTACGCATCGAGCCGGTGCGTACTGCAGTTGTGTGATTGCATTGGCTCAAACTGCGTTGTCAGCACAGTTTGGGCCGCACAAACGAGTTCGACCTGTGACAGGGGTGCTTCTGTGGAGGCACCAAGGTTATAGGATCAAGCGACTAAGTGCATGTGGTGGATGCCTTGGCGATCACAGGCGATGAAGGACGTGTAAGCCTGCGAAAAGCGTGGGGGAGCTGGCAATAGAGCTTTGATCCCACGATGTCCGAATGGGGAAACCCGGCCCGCAAGGGTCATCCCTGGCTCAATACATAGGCCAGAGGAGGCGAACGCGGCGAACTGAAACATCTAAGTAGCCGCAGGAACAGAAATCAACCGAGATTCCGTAAGTAGTGGCGAGCGAACACGGAAGAGCCTGCACGACTAAACCATCAGCTTAGCAAAACGGTCTGGAAAGTCCGACGATACAGGGTGATAGTCCCGTATGCGAAAAGCCGGTGGCGGGTCTGGGCGTGCGACAAGTAGGGCGGGACACGTGTAATCCTGTCTGAAGATGGGGGGACCATCCTCCAAGGCTAAATACTCGTGATCGACCGATAGTGAACCAGTACCGTGAGGGAAAGGCGAAAAGAACCCCGGGAGGGGAGTGAAATAGATCCTGAAACCGCATGCATACAAACAGTGGGAGCCTCGAAAGGGGTGACTGCGTACCTTTTGTATAATGGGTCAGCGACTTACGTTCAGTAGCGAGCTTAACCGAATAGGGGAGGCGTAGCGAAAGCGAGTCTGATAAGGGCGTCGTAGTTGCTGGGCGTAGACCCGAAACCGGATGATCTATCCATGGCCAGGATGAAGGTGCGGTAACACGCACTGGAGGTCCGAACCCACTAACGTTGAAAAGTTAGGGGATGAGCTGTGGATAGGGGTGAAAGGCTAAACAAATCCGGAAATAGCTGGTTCTCCCCGAAAACTATTTAGGTAGTGCGTCGTACGGACACTTGCGGGGGTAGAGCACTGTAATCGTTGGGGGGGTCACTGCGATCTACCCCGCGATAGCAAACTCCGAATACCGCAAAGTGATATACGGCAGACAGACATCGGGTGCTAACGTCCGGTGTCAAGAGGGAAACAACCCAGACCGCCAGCTAAGGTCCCAAATGCATGGCTAAGTGGCAAACGAGGTGGGAAGGCACAGACAGCTAGGAGGTTGGCTTAGAAGCAGCCATCCTTTAAAGAAAGCGTAATAGCTCACTAGTCGAGTCGTCCTGCGCGGAAGATGTAACGGGGCTCAAGCCATGAACCGAAGCTGCGGATGTGTCTTTGACACGTGGTAGGGGAGCGTTCCGTAGGCCTGCGAAGGTGTCTCGTAAGGGATGCTGGAGGTATCGGAAGTGCGAATGCTGACATGAGTAGCGATAAAGGGTGTGAAAAGCACCCTCGCCGTAAGCCCAAGGTTTCCTGCGCAACGTTCATCGGCGCAGGGTGAGTCGGCCCCTAAGGCGAGGCAGAAATGCGTAGTCGATGGGAAACAGGTCAATATTCCTGTACCGGTTCTAGATGCGATGGGGGGACGGAGAAGGTTAGGTTGGCCATCTGTTGGAATAGGTGGTTCAAGCGTGTAGGCGTGCCCGGTAGGCAAATCCGCCGGGCTGAGCTGAGGCGTGATAACGAGGACCTTCGGGTCCGAAGCAACTGATACCCTGCTTCCAGGAAAAGCCTCTAAGCTTCAGTCTAGAACTGACCGTACCGCAAACCGACACAGGTGGGCTGGTAGAGAATACCCAGGCGCTTGAGAGAACTCAGGAGAAGGAACTCGGCAAATTGATACCGTAACTTCGGGAGAAGGTATGCCCCGTTAGCTTGTAGGAGAACATCCGAAGGGCGAAGGGGCCGCAGAGAATCGGTGGCTGCGACTGTTTATTAAAAACACAGCACTGTGCAAACACGAAAGTGGACGTATACGGTGTGACGCCTGCCCGGTGCCGGAAGGTTAAGTGATGGGGTGCAAGCTCTTGATCGAAGCCCCGGTAAACGGCGGCCGTAACTATAACGGTCCTAAGGTAGCGAAATTCCTTGTCGGGTAAGTTCCGACCTGCACGAATGGCGTAACGATGGCCACACTGTCTCCTCCTGAGACTCAGCGAAGTTGAAATGTTTGTGAAGATGCAATCTCCCCGCGGCTAGACGGAAAGACCCCATGAACCTTTACTGTAGCTTTGCATTGGACTTTGACGGGACTTGTGTAGGATAGGTGGGAGGCTATGAAACCGGGACGCCAGTTCCGGTGGAGCCATCCTTGAAATACCACCCTGGTGTCGTCGAGGTTCTAACCCAGGCCTGTGAATCCAGGTCGGGGACCGTGCATGGTGGGCAGTTTGACTGGGGCGGTCTCCTCCCAAAAGGTAACGGAGGAGTACGAAGGTCACCTAGGTACGGTCGGACATCGTACTGATAGTGCAATGGCAAAAGGTGGCTTGACTGCGAGACCCACACGTCGAGCAGGTGCGAAAGCAGGTCATAGTGATCCGGTGGTTCTGTATGGAAGGGCCATCGCTCAACGGATAAAAGGTACTCTGGGGATAACAGGCTGATTCCGCCCAAGAGTTCACATCGACGGCGGAGTTTGGCACCTCGATGTCGGCTCATCACATCCTGGGGCTGTAGTCGGTCCCAAGGGTATGGCTGTTCGCCATTTAAAGTGGTACGTGAGCTGGGTTTAAAACGTCGTGAGACAGTTTGGTCCCTATCTGCCGTGGGCGCTGGAAGTTTGAGAGGGCCTGCTCCTAGTACGAGAGGACCGGAGTGGACGCACCCCTGGTGTACCGGTTGTGACGCCAGTCGCATCGCCGGGTAGCTATGTGCGGAAGAGATAACCGCTGAAAGCATCTAAGCGGGAAACTCGCCTCAAGATGAGACTTCCCCGGGGCCTCGAGCCCCCTGAAGGGTCGTTGAAGACCACAACGTTGATAGGTCGGGTGTGGAAGCGTGGCAACACGTTGAGCTAACCGATACTAATTGCCCGTGTGGCTTGATCCTATAACCTTGAAACACACTAGAACTCGTAACGTGCGCAACACGCGCACCAATCACACAACACCCACACTTCTTCCTACTTTGCCCTGCACCCCGCGCAGGGAACAAGTCACAGTCTGACGACCACAGCTTTGTGGAACCACCCCTTCCCATCCCGAACAGGACCGTGAAACACAAACGCGCCGATGATAGTGAGGTCCGCCCTCGTGAAAGTAGGTCATCGTCAGACTAACTATTCCGTAAAAATGCCCGACCAACACCCCCTGGTCGGGCTTTTTTACGTCTACAGCGACAAGCTTTGGCACGTGAAGCACGTGCGCGGACCGGCGCCGAGCCGGCGGGACTGGCCAAAGCGTGACGGCAAACCCTCCATTCGGCACAATGGCGGGCTCGAGGGCAACGCCTGGATGCTTGAATGAATTTCGACCTGATTGTCGTCGGCGGCGGATTGGCTGGCGCGGCGCTCGCGGTTGCGTTGCGCCGCACTCACCTGAAGGTGGCCGTCATCGAGGCGGGTGCGCCACGCGTGCCGGCGGATTGGGATCAGCGGGTGTATGCCTATAGCCCGGCGAGCATCCGCTTCATGGATGAGCTGGGTGTCTGGCAGCATCTGGAGCGCGAGCGCCTGCAAGCCGTTGCCGAAATGAGGATCTTCGGCGACGCGGGTGGTGCGCTGCGTTTTTCCGCCTACGACAGCGGCCTGTCCGAACTTGCCTGGATCGGCGAGTCCAGCCGTATTCACCGTGAACTGTGGGAAAGCCTGAAGCGGCAGCACAACGTCACGCTGTTCTGCCCGGCCTCGCCGGCCAGCCTGACGGTTTCGGACGAAGGGGTTTCGTTGGGGCTGCAGGACGGCAAAGTGCTGCGGGCGCGCCTCGTCGTCGGTGCCGATGGGCGGGAGTCCTGGGTTCGCCAGCAGGCCGGCATCGAGGCCAGCGTCTCCGCCTACGGCGAGCGCGGCGTGGTGGCGAATTTCGATTGCGCCCTGCCGCATCGTGCGACGGCCTTCCAGTGGTTCCGCGACGACGGCATCCTGGCCTGGCTGCCCTTGCCGGGAAACCGGATGTCCATGGTCTGGTCGGCGCCGGACGAGGTTGCCGATGGCCTGCTTGCGCTCGATGACGCTGCTTTCTGCGACAAGGTGGCTGCTGCGGGGGGGCACGCATTGGGCAAGCTCGACCTGATCACGCCGCGGGCGGCGTTTCCGCTGCGACTGATGCGGGTCGAATCGGTGGTCAAGCCGCGGATCGCGCTGATCGGCGATGCGGCGCACGCGATCCATCCCTTGTCCGGCCACGGCATCAATCTCGGCTTTCAGGACGCGAAGGCGCTGGCCGAGGTGCTCGCGCACACGCCCGCCTGGCGGGACATCGGCGAGCTTGCCATCCTGCGCGGCTATGCCCGTGCGCGGGCGGAAGAGCCTTTCCTGATGCAGTACCTCACCCATGGCCTGAACCGCCTTTTCAGCCACCCCAACCCGATTCTTGCTGCGCTGCGCAACACCGGGATGAACCTCACCGGCAGCCTGCCTGTCCTAACCAACGCCTTGACGCGCTATGCGGCCAATGGGCGGTTCTGAAACTATCCGGAGATATCGATGACTTTGTTTGCTCAACCTACCGTGGCGCGTTCGATCGCACTTCTGCTGGGCCTGACGACGATGGGGCTCGCGCAGGCCTCGGAAGAGGCGGTAAAGAAGGGCATGGAAAGCTTCATCGGCGCGCCCGCGGTCGAGTCGGTGACGAAGACGCCGTACGGGGGGCTGTACGAAGTGCTGCTGAAGAACGGCCAGCTCGTTTATACCGATGCCAAGGCGGAGTTCGTCATCGACGGCAGCATCATCGACATGAAGACCCGCCGCGACGTCACCCAGGCACGCCTGAACGAACTGTCCGCGATCGATTTCGCCTCGCTGCCGCTGGAGCGCGCGGTCAAGCAGGTCAAGGGCAAGGGCACGCGCGTGATCGCGACCTTCGAGGATCCGAACTGCGGCTACTGCAAGCGGCTGGCCGCGGATCTGGCCGGCATGGACGACATCACGATCTACACCTTCCTGTACCCGATCCTCAGCGAGGATTCGGCCAGCAAATCGAACAACATCTGGTGCGCGAAGGACAGGGCCGAGGCCTGGACGGACTGGGTGCTGGACGGCAAGGAGCCGGCTGCCGCCGACTGCGACGTCACCGCAGTGGCGCAGAACGTGCAACTGGGCCAGCAATTGCGCATCACTGGAACGCCGACGATCTTCCTGGCCGACGGCACCCGCATCGGCGGCTACATGCCGGCGGCGGAACTCGAAAAGGCGATTGCCGAAGTGAAGCCCAAGGCCGCATCCAAGTCCAAGTGACCCGAACCGCCCCCGGCGCCGAAAAGGCGCCAGGGGCGATCGTTCAGCGGGGCGGCTTCATTCCCTTGGGCAGCAGCACCCACATCCGCCCCTGCTGGCGCATCCTTCCGGCCTCTCGTCCGGCGCTTTCGCCGAATCCCCAGAAGAAATCCGCCCGTACCGCGCCCTTGATGGCGCTGCCGGTGTCCTGCGCCAGCACCAGGCGATTCAGCGGACGCGTGCTCAGCGGATGGCTCGTCGCCAGGAACACCGGCGCCCCGAGCGGTACGTAGCGCGGGTCGACCGCGATGCTGCGGCCTTCGCTCAGTGGAACGCTGAGTGCGCCGATCGGCCCGCCATCCGAAGCCGGCAGTTCGCGGAAGAAGACGTAGCTCGGATTGGCATTGAGCATTTCGCGCAGGCGGCCGGGGTTGCCGCGCGCCCAGCGCTTGATGCCGTCCATCGAAGCCTGGTCCAGGCTCAGTTCTCCCTGCGCCACCAGCCAGCGGCCGATCGACTGGTAGGGATGCCCGTTCTGGTCCGCGTAGCCGATGCGGACGGTCTTGCCGTCGGGCAGCCGGACGCGCCCCGAACCTTGCACCTGCAGGAAGAACAGGTCGATCGGGTCGTTCGCCCACAGTAGCACCGGGGCGGGCACCTGACTGCCGCGCTCCTCCAGTTGTCCCCGCGTCCAGTAGGGCAGGATCTTGTTGCCGACGATGCGTCCCCTCAGGCGCATGGATTTGAGCTCGGGATAGACGTCGCCGAGCTCGATCGTCAGCATGTCCGCCGGCACGCCATGGATCGGCCACGCATACTGGCTGGAGCGGCTGCGGCTGCCGCGGATCAGCGGCTCGTAGTAGCCGGTCACCAGGCCGTCCGCCGAGGGACCGCCGTTGAACAACTGCCAGGGGACGAAGTGCTGCTCGAAATACGCCCGTGCCTGTTGGCTGGAGGGCGTTCTGCCGAGCGCGGATGCCGCTGCGCAGACGGACTGCCAGTCCATCTGCCGGGCGAGCCTGGAGCAGGAGGCGAGCAGGGCCGGCCAGGCTTCGGCCGGATCGTCCTCGCTCCAGCCGGGGAGGGCGGACCAGCTTGCCTGGACGGCGGGCGGAGGCTCTGCCGTTGCGTTGGCTGGCGGGGTGGGCGTCGTCGGCGGCGGACAAGCGGGGCAGGCCGGACAGGCGCGTTGCGGCGGACACGGTGCTTCGGTATCGGGTGCCTGTTGCGGGGTTGCACAGGCGCCGAGCAGGGCGAGCAGGAAGGGCAGCGCGGGGCGTGCCAGGCGGGAGGGAGCCAGAATCATGGAGGGGATCGGTTAGACTGCGAAACTTTCGGACAACAGATACCGGTGGCAGCATCCCGGCCCCGAGGTTTGCGATGTGGGTGATCTTTCTCGAAGCAGGTCTGGCACTCGTGCTGCTGCTGATCATCGTCTGGGCGACCTGGCCGCGGCGGGGAGACGCCGGCGACAACAAGGACGAACACGATGACTGAGCTGTCAGACTTGATGAGCCGCGCCGAGCGGCTGCTGGAGCGCTTCGAGGCGCTGCTGCCCGGCCCCGCCACGGCGCCCGACTGGGGTGCCGCGGTGGCTTTCCGCTGGCAGCGGCGCCATGGCCGTGCGATGCTCAAACCGGTGCGCTCGCCGCACCGCATCCGCCTGGCCGATCTGCAGGACGTCGACGACCAGAAAGAACGCATCGACCGCAACACGCAGCAGTTCCTCGCCGGCCGCCGGGCCAACAACGTGCTGCTGACCGGCGCGCGCGGCACCGGCAAATCCTCGCTGATCAAGGCCTTGCTGGCCGAATACAGCGATCGCGGCCTGCGCGTGATCGAAGTCGACAAGACCGACCTGGTCGATCTGCCGGAGATCGTCGAACTGGTCGAAGGCCGGCCCGAGCGCTTCATCCTGTTCTGCGACGACCTCTCCTTCGAGGAAGGCGAGGATGCCTACAAGGCGCTCAAGAGCGTGCTCGACGGCTCGGTGTCGGCGATGGCGGACAACGTGCTGATCTATGCCACGTCCAATCGCCGCCATCTGATGCCCGAGTACCACGACGAGAACCTGCAGGCCCGCCACATCGACGGCGAGATCCATCCCGGCGAGGCGACCGAGGAAAAGATCTCGCTGTCCGAGCGCTTCGGGCTGTGGATTTCCTTCTATCCCTTCAGCCAGAACGAATATCTCGACATCGTCGCGCACTGGCTCGCCAGCTTCGGTCTGCCGCAGGCGCGCATCGACGCGGCGCGGCAGGAGGCGCTGCAGTGGGCGCTGATGCGCGGCTCCCGCTCGGGCCGGGTCGCCTGGCAGTTCGCGCGCGATTACGCGGGCCAGATCGGCGAGATCGCGCAGCACGGCGAAGGAGCCGAACGGTGACGCGCAAGCGTGTCGAAGTGGCCGCCGGCGTGCTGCTGCGCGCCGACGGGCGCTACCTGCTCGGCCAGCGCGGGCCGGATACCGTGTATGCCGGCTACTGGGAGTTTCCGGGCGGCAAGGTCGAGGCGGGCGAAACGCCGGCGCAGGCCTTGTGCCGCGAACTCGACGAGGAGCTCGGCATCCGCGTCACCCATCTGCGGCCCTGGATGCTGCGCGAACACCTGTACGAGCACGCCCACGTCCGCCTGCACTTCTTCGAGGTCTCGGCCTGGGAAGGCGAACCGCATGGCAAGGTGCACAGCGTGCTCGACTGGGTGATGCCGGAGCAGGCCACGCGCGAACCGATGCTGCCGGCCAACGGCCCGATCCTGAAGGCCTTGCGCCTGCCGCGCCTGATGGCGATCACCCATGCCGGCGAGATCGGCATCGACGCCCAGCTCGCGGCGCTCGATCGCGCGCTGGCGGACGGGCTGCGGCTGGTGCAGGTGCGCGAACCGGCACTCGACGCCATGCAGCGTGAGCGCTTCGCGCGCGAAGTGGTTGCGCGCGTCCACGGCTGCGGCGGCCTGGTGCTGATCAATGGCGATCCGGACCTGGCCAGGACAGTCGGTGCCGACGGCGTGCATCTGCCCGCACGCATGCTGGCGACTCTGGATGAACGTCCGGATTGCCCCTGGGTGGGCGCGTCCTGCCACGACCGCGGGGAACTCGAGCGGGCTGCCGGGCTGGGGCTGGACTACGCCCTGCTCGGCCCGGTGGCGCCGACGGCCAGCCATCCCGGCCAAGCAGGACTGGGTTGGACGCGTTTTACCGAACTGGCGGCCGGCCTGCCATTGCCGGTACTGGCTCTGGGCGGTCTGCAGCCGGAGAACATGGAAAAAGCGCGCGATGCCGGCGCACATGGCATTGCCGCAATCCGCGGGGCGTGGAGCGTTTGACAGCTGAAGGACTGTACCAGTGGGAGCGGCTTTTTAGCCGCGGACGGGGCTGCAATGCGCTCCCATGGCTGCTATCGCGGCTGCAGTCGCTTACGGGAAGTGCCTTGCGGCTCGGCGCCCCCGGCTGAAGCCGTTCCCATGGGGGCATTCCGTCCGATTCGACGGTGGTGATGCGGCGCGTGCTTTTTCGCTCCGGAGGGTTTCAGTCGCGTGTCTGTCCGGGCGGCAGGAAATCCTCGGCGTCGCCGGCATCGGGTGGCGAAGTGGGAACGCGATAGGCTTCGGACGCCCATGCGCCGAGGTCGATCTGGCGGCAGCGCGCCGAGCAGAACGGCCGGTAGCGGCTCTCGGCGCTCCAGACCACGGGCTTGCCGCAGGTCGGGCAGGATACGGTGCGCGGCGTGTCGCCCATGGCTTCGCTCAGAGACTGCAGAAAGTGAGCTCGAACTGTACGTCGCGCTCGGCCAGGCGTGGGCGGGCGACGGTTTCGGGCAGCATGAAGCGGATGTTCAGCGCGTACTTGTTGGCACTGATCTCGGGCACCACCGCATCGGCCCGGGGCACGCGCACACGCAGCATCTGGGCGCTGCGGCCGGCCATGGTCAACTGGTAGGCGCCGCTGCGTGCCATCTGCGTTTCCGGCCGGCCACTGGCGCGCAGCAGGCGCAGCACGATTTCCAGGCCTTCGCGGATCGGCGCCATCGGCGACATCCAGGCGTCGAGGTCGTGCCGGCGTACGGCGGGGTCGCGGTTGAGCCAGTAGTGGTAGGAAGGCAGGTCGAACTGGCAGACGCCGCCGGGTATCGCCGCGCGGCTGCGGATGCTCATCAGCCATTCGTTCTCGCGCAGGTACTGGCCGATCTTGCCCGCCATCGCCAGCAGGCCGGTGGAAGCCTGTTCGATCTCGTACAGCGCGCCGGACAGGGCTTCTTCCGAGATCTCGGGGTTGTTGCGGAAGGACATCAGGATCTGGCGCTGGCGTTCGAGCTCCTGCACCAGGTCGACCTTGAGATCGGCGCGGCTGGCGACTTCGAGCGTCTCGAAAATGGTCTGCAGAGCGACGTGATGGTCCTGCGGGGCGTCGCGCCCGACGAAGTGCGCGAGCTTGACGAAAAGGTCCTCGAGTCGCAGCAGGGTGCGGATGCGCTCGTTGAGAGGATATTCGTAGCTAATCACCGCACATTTTCCGCAACAATCGTGCCTCGTAAGTTTCGCCGATGATAGCACAGAGCCCATTTGGCTCTCCGCGCCAAGGCCCTGGCGCCGGCGGGGTCTTCAGCTAGGCAGTCGGGCGGCGAGGGCGGCATAGCGTGCATGCAGGGCGGCGACCTGGGCACGCAGATGTTCCAGCGAGCCGCCGTTGTCGATGACGTCGTCCGCGGCCGCCAGCCGCTGCTCGCGGCTGGCCTGGGCGGTCATGATGGCGCGGATCTGTGCTTCCTCGAGCCCGCTGCGGGCCTGCACGCGCTCGATCTGCAGCTCCGGCGGGCAATCCACCACGCAGATCCGGTCGCAACGGGCGCGGTAGCTGCCCGACTCGATCAGTAGCGGCACGGCCAGGATGACATAGCTGCCGCGTGCGGCCGAGCACTGGCGGGCGCTCTCGTCGCGGATCATCGGGTGCAGGATGGCTTCGAGCTGCTGCCGCGCCTCATTCTGGGCAAACACGCGCGCGCGCATCGCGGCACGGTCCAGGCTGCCGTCGGCGGCAACGACGGCATCGCCGAAGCGTGCGCGGATGGCCGGCATTGCGGCGCCGTCGGCTGCAGTCAGCGCATGGGCGATGGCGTCGGTATCCACCAGGCTGGCGCCATGGACGACGAAGAGATCGGCGGCGGCGCTCTTGCCGCTGCCGATGCCGCCGGTCAGGCCGACGATGAAGGGAGGCGAGGACGGCGTGCTGGTCATGGTGGTGAGGCTATCAGCGCTGGGCGCAGGTCGTGCGCCGTGAAGCGAGGCCGCGCACGCCGCGTTCGGCTTCGCGCTCCGCGTCGGCGGTGAGCTGGGCCTGGATCCGGTGGGTGGTGCTCATGCGCGGCGCCACGCCGGCATTGCGCACGCCCTGGGCGCGCAGCTCGGCCAGCATCTGGCGTGCCCGGGCCTCGGTCTGGAACACGCCGAGCGAAATCGCATACTGCGCCGGTCCACGTTCCTGCACGATGAACAAGTCCCGGACGCCGAGGGCGCGAAGCGCCCGGGCCTGCTCTTCGGCCTGCTCGCGGCTGCCCTGGGGTGGAACGCGCACCCACCATGAGCTGGGCGTTTCGGTCTTGCGGCGCTCGGCGCTGGCGCCGCTGTTCCGCAGCTGGCGCATCAGCGCATCGGCCTGGGCTTCGCTGAGGTCGCTCCAGGCGACGCAGCTCGTGGGCACGGGAGGCGTGACGGCCGTGGGTGGCGTTTCCGGAGCAGATGTTTCAGCCCTTGGGGTCTCGGCTGCAACGGTTTCTGCCGCGGGAGCTTCCGCCATGGCGGTTTCGACGCTGCTGTCGGGCTCCATCGAAAGGGGAGGGATTTCTGCGGCGCCGGCGCCGGCTTCGGCTGTCGTGCCCACGGGCTCTTCAGGCTGCAAGGCGGCCGTGTCCGTGGCGGCCTCAGCTTCCGGTATGGCGGCAACCGGCGGATCGGAGGACAGGCGGATGCGCTCCGGATCGAGCTGTTGCGCGAGGCGTTCGGGCTCGGTGCGGGGCGGAGAGCCGCCGAACCAGCCCTGGATGCCGGCGAAGGCGATCGCGTTCAGCGCGAGCAGGATGATGATGAGGATGCGGTGCGTGCTCATGCCGTGTTTCCAGCCGGCTGGGGCCCGGATACGGCGGCGACCGTGGCCAGCCCGTGCAGGACCAGGTTGTCGAAGCGTTTCAGCGGAAGCTCGAGGAGGTCCGCAAAGGCATCGGCAGCACCGCCGCCGAGCAGGCACAGTGCGCCGGGTCGTGCGGCGACCTGGCGGAACATGCGCTCGATGGCGCCGGCCTGGGCCTGCAGGCAGCCGGAACGGATCGCATCGGCGGTGCAGCGCGGCTGGGTCGCGAAGCTGCCCGCGGCCAGCGGCAGCTGTGCGGTGCCGTTGGCGAGCGACTGCTGCATCAGCTCGACGCCCGGCAGGATCAGGCCGCCGAGGAAATCGCCGTCGGCCGACAGCAGGTCCACCGTGGTGGCGGTGCCGGCCATCACCACCAGGCAGGCGCCGGCGTGCAGGTCATGGGCGCCGATCAGCGCCGCCCAGCGATCGGCGCCGAGCTGGCTTGGCTCGGCATACAGGTTGCGCACGCCGCAGGCTTGTGCGCCGGGGCGCAGCCATTCGATCTGTTCGACGTCCAGCGCGTCGCGGATGCGCCGGGCCGTTTCGCTGCCGGCGACATTGCTGCCGACCACCCGGAGCGGCTCGGCAGCCCGGGCGCGCAGGCGTGAGAGAGCCGCGAGGTTTTCGTGGGCAACGGCGCCTTCGTCGTGGACGAGGCCGCCCGCCGCGGCCTGCAGCCGCCATTTGATGCGGGTGTTGCCGGCGTCGATCAGCAGTATCACGCGCCTTCTCCACCGAGCGGGCGCAGCGAGACGTCGCCGGCCAGGATGCGCTGGACGCCCTCGGCAGTGTCGAGCAGCAGGGCGCCGTCGTCGTCGACGCCGCGGCAGATGCCGTCGATCGCGGTGTCCTCGCCGCTGATGCGCACCGGCAGTTCGGCGAAGGCGTTGCGCTGTTCCCATGCACTCTTCAGCGCGGCGAAGCCGGCAACGGCATAGAGATCGAGCAATTGCTGCAGCTCGCTCAGCAGGTGGGCCAGCAGGGCCGGGCGCGACGGCGGCGGCGATTCCAGCGCGCGCGCCAGATCGGTGACGCCGGCATGGTGTTCGACCTGCGCGCCGGGCGGCAGGCTGAGGTTGATGCCGATGCCGATCACCGCCGCCAGCGAGCGGTCGCGCGCCGGCTGCAGTTCGACCAGGATGCCGACCAGCTTCTCGCCGTTGACCAGCACGTCGTTGGGCCACTTCAACTGCACGCCGGGCACGCCGATGCGTTCCAGCGTGCGGGCGACCGCCAGGCCGGCGGCCAGCGACAGCCCGGCGGGGGCGGGCGTGCCGGCGGCGAAGCGCCACAGCAGCGAAAAGGTCAGGCTGCCATCCGGCCACGACTGCCACTGGCGGCCGCGCCGGCCGCGGCCCGCCGTCTGGCGGTCGGCGACCAGTACATGCACCCTGCCGTCGTCGTCCGGCATCTGTTCCATCAGGCTGCTGTTGGTCGACGCGCAGCTGTCGATCCAGGCGACCGCGAAGCGCGAGGCGCGCGGGCCGAGATGGGACAGGAGGCTGGCGGTACTGGCGGAGGTTTCGGACACGGGCGGGCGCTTGACGGTTAGGCTGGCCGCATTATCCGTCAACCGTGCCGGGCGCACGAGTCCGGTGCGTGATTGCGAGGGACGATGGCCCGGCTCGTGGCTTTCAGCCGGCCGTGTCGTCCCCGCTGCTGGGGGCCTCGTCCATGCCGAGCTCCTGGATCTTCCGGCTGATGGTGTTGCGGCCGATGCCCAGCAGCTGCGCGGCCTCGATGCGGCGGCCGCCGGTGGCGGCGAGTGCGCGGCGGATCAGGGTGCGCTCGAAAGTATGGGTGAGCTGTTCGAACACCGTCCCCGGCGAGGCTGCGATCAGGCGGTCGGCTTCGCCGGCGAGGCCGTCGATCCAGCTCGTCGGCGCCTCGCGCATCGGCTGGCTGCGAATCTCGGACGGCAGATCGGCGACTTCGATCACCTGGGCCGGCGCCATCACCGTCAGCCAGTGGCACAGGTTCTCGAGCTGGCGCACGTTGCCGGGGAAAGGTTGCGACTGCAGGTACTCGATCGCCGCGTCCGAGATGCTCTTGCGCTCGACGCCGAGTTCCAGCGCGCTCTTCTGCAGGAAGTGGCGCACCAGCAGCGGGATGTCCTCGCGCCGTTCGCGCAGCGGCGGCAGGCGCAGGCGGATGACGTTGAGGCGATGGAAGAGGTCTTCGCGGAACAGGTTCTGGCGCACCCGTTCCTCGAGATCCTGGTGGGTGGCGGCAATCACACGGACGTTGGCACGGATCGGCTGCTGGCCGCCGACGCGGTAGAAATGGCCATCGGACAGCACGCGCAGCAGGCGGGTCTGCAGTTCGGCCGGCATGTCGCCGATTTCGTCGAGGAACAGCGTGCCGCCGTCGGCCTGCTCGAAGCGGCCGCGGCGCTGGGCGGCGGCGCCGGTGAAGGCGCCGCGCTCGTGGCCGAACAGTTCGGATTCGAGCAGGTCGCGCGGAATCGCCGCGGTGTTGATGGCGATGAAGGGCGCGTCGCGCCGTGGGCTGTGGCGGTGCAGCGCGCGCGCCACCAGCTCCTTGCCGCTGCCGGATTCGCCGTTGATCAGCACGGTGGCGTGAGACTGCGCGAGGCGGCCGATGGCGCGGAACACTTCCTGCATGGCCGGCGCCTGGCCGAGGATCTCGGGCGCGAGCGCCGCTTCCTCCGAGCCGTTCTTCTCGGGCATGCCCTGTTCCAGTGCGCGCCTGACCAGGGTCACCGCCTGATCGACGTCGAAGGGCTTGGGCAGGTACTCGAAGGCGCCGCCCTGGAAGGCCGACACCGCACTGTCGAGGTCGGAGTAGGCAGTCATGATGATGACCGGCAGCTGGGCATGGCGCTCCTTGACCTTTTGTAGCAGCATCCAGGCCGGATTCGCCCGGCATGCGGATGTCGGACAGCATCACCGCAGGCGGCTGGCCGCTGCGGTCGAGCTCTTCCAGCGCCTCGCTGGCGGAGCTGAAGCTGCGATGAGGGATGTCCTCGCGGCTCAATGCCTTTTCGAGGACCCAGCGGATGGAGCGATCGTCGTCGATGATCCAGACTTTGTTCATGTCGTATGCACTATTCTGGTGCGCTGCCGGCGGCCAGCGCACGATCGGAAATCGGCAGCAGGATCGTGAAGCAGGTGCGCCCCGGACGGCTATCCACCTCGATCATGCCCTGATGTTGCTCGATGAAGCTCTGGGCCAGCGACAGGCCCAGGCCGCTGCCACCTTCCCGGCCCGAAACCAGCGGGTAGAAGATCTTGTCGTGGATCTCCGCCGGAATGCCGGGGCCGTTGTCGATCACTTGCAATTCCAATGCCAGCTTGTAGCGCCGCTTGGCCAGCGTGACCTGGCGGGCCACCCGGCTGCGCAGATGGATCTCGCCGATGCCCTCCAGCGCCTGGGCGGCGTTGCGCACGATGTTCAGGATGGCCTGGATCAACTGTTCGCGGTCGGCGGTGATGTCGGGCAGGCTCAGATCGTAGTCGCGCCGGATCTCGAGCGCGGGGAATTCGGCCAGGATCAGGCGGCGCACGCGTTCGAGCACGTCATGGATGTTCAGCGGTGCGGGCCGCATCATCGAATGCGAGTTCAGCAGCCGGTTCATCAGGTCCTGCAGGCGGTCGGCCTCGGCGATGATGACTTCGGTGAATTCGCGCAGCTGCGGGTCGTCCAGTTCGTGCTGCAGCAGCTGCGCCGAGCCGCGGATGCCGCCCAGCGGGTTCTTGATCTCGTGCGCCAGGTTGCGGATCAGTTCGCGGTTGGCCTGCTGCTGCTGCAGCAACTGCTCCTCGCGGGCCACGCGCAACTGGGCGTCGATCGGGCGGAATTCCAGCAGCAGGCGGACGCCGTTGGTCTCGACCGGGCTGACGGTGCAGTCGAGCCGGATCGGCTCGGCGCTGCCGCGCGAGATCGTCATGTCCTGGCCGGTATAGCTCCAATTGGTGTGGAGGGCGCTTTCCAGCGCCGAGCAGAGCCCTGGCGGCGTGCCGAGCAGGCGGCTCAGGGGTTGCTCCAGCAGCTTGCGCCGGCTGATCGCGAACAGATTCTCGGCGCCGGGATTGATGTAGCGGATGATCAGCTTCTCATCGACCAGCACGACGGCTGACGACAGCAGCTCGAGGCCGGCGAAAGGGCCGGTGACGATGGGTGGAGGATGCTTCGGCATGTGCGCGTCCTGTTTGTCTCCAGGGTGACACGCAAGATACGCGCCAGTGTGTGGCCACGGGGCGTGGCGCCCGAAGATGGTGCGCAGCCGTGCCGCCGCGTCACCTCAGGCCGGAAATTTCCCGGCGCAGGGCTTCGATGTTGCGCTTGTGCAGTTCGACCTTGTCCTTGTAGGGCTGCAGTCGGTCGAGCACTTTCTGGTAATTGCGCTCATCGCCGAGGCGGATCGATTCCTGTTCGGCCAGCGCAGCTTCGGCGCTTGCCAGTGCGGACTCCTCGCTTTCCAGTTCGGACTGCAGTACCTGTCGGCGGCCGTCGTCGCGAGCGCGCTGGTCGCCGGGGCTGACCCTGGGGAAGTTCGACGGCGAGGAGGAGGGCGTGGTGCTTGGCGTCGCTGCCGGGCGGCGCACCGGGGCGGGCACGGTCGATACCGACTGGCCGGTATCGAGCGCGGTACAGCCGCGCGCCGCGCCGGGGTCGTTGGTGTAGGTCACGCGGCCTTCGGCGTCGATGCACTTGTAGACCGCCGCCTGGGCGGGAAGGGCGGCGTAAAGCAGCAGGGTCAGCGGGAGGATTCGAAGCAGGCGCATGCTCGTGTTCGTCGGTTCGCTGCGCCGGACGGGGTCGGGCCGGCGCCATCCTGATGGAATGGTGGCTGGATTAGACCCCATAAAAAAAGGACGGGCAATGCCCGTCCTCTCCTGTCTGCGCAGTAATCCTCGGATTACAGGCTGTAGTACATGTCGAACTCCACCGGGTGGGTGGTGATGCGCATGCGGGTGACTTCCTCCATCTTCAGCTCGATGTAGGCATCGATGAAGTCGTTGGAGAAGACGCCGCCGCGGGTCAGGAATTCGCGATCCTTGTCGAGGTACTCCAGCGCCTGGTCGAGGCTGGTGCACACGGTCGGGATCAGCGCGTCTTCTTCCGGCGGCAGGTCGTACAGGTTCTTGTCGGCCGGATCGCCCGGGTGGATCTTGTTCTGGATGCCGTCCAGGCCCGCCATCAGCAGCGCGGCGAAGCACAGGTAGGGGTTGGCCAGCGGATCCGGGAAGCGCGCCTCGATGCGGCGGCCCTTCGGGTTGGCGACGTAGGGGATGCGGATCGAAGCCGAGCGGTTGCGGGCCGAGTAGGCCAGCTTGGTCGGTGCTTCGTAGTGCGGCACCAGGCGCTTGTACGAGTTCGTGCCCGGATTGGTGATCGCGTTCAGCGCGCGGGCGTGCTTGATGATGCCGCCGATGTAGTACAGCGCGGTTTCCGACAGGCCGGCGTAGCCGTTGCCGGCGAACAGGTTCTGGCCGTCCTTCCAGATCGACTGGTGCACGTGCATGCCGGAGCCGTTGTCGCCGACGATGGGCTTGGGCATGAAGGTCGCGGTCTTGCCGTACTGGTGGGCGACGTTGTGCACGATGTACTTCAGCACCTGGGTCCAGTCGGCGCGCTTGGTCAGGGTGCTGAACTTGGTGCCGATCTCGCACTGGCCGGCGTTGGCGACTTCGTGGTGATGCACTTCGACCGGCACGCCGCAGGCTTCGAGCGCCAGCACCATGGCGGCGCGGACGTCGTTCAGGCTATCGACCGGCGGCACCGGGAAGTAGCCGCCCTTGACGCGCGGACGGTGGCCGGTGTTGCCGCCTTCGAACTTGTCGGCGGTGGACCAGGCGGCCTCTTCCGAGATGATCTTGCTGGGGACGCCGGACATGTCGACCGACCATTCGACCGCGTCGAAGATGAAGAACTCGGGTTCGGGGCCGAAGAAGGCGGTGTCGCCGATGCCGGTGCTCTTCAGGTAGGCCTCGGCGCGCTTGGCGATCGAGCGCGGGTCGCGGTCGTAACCCTTGCCGTCGGACGGCTCGATGACGTCGCAGCTCAGCACCAGCGTGGTTTCGTCGAAGAAGGGGTCGATGTAGGCGGACGCGGGTTCCGGCATCAGGATCATGTCCGAAGCCTGGATGCCCTTCCAGCCGGCGATCGACGAGCCGTCGAAGGGATGACCGTGCTCGAAGTGCTCTTCCTCGAAAGCGGAAACCGGCAGGCCGACGTGGTGCTCCTTGCCGCGGGTATCGGTGAAGCGCAGATCCACGAAGCGGACTTCGTTTTCCTGGATCATCTTCATGACGTCTTGGGCGTTCATGCATTCACTCCTGATGAGATGAGGCGTTGGTTGCGTAATGGTGGTTTGCACACCGGTACTGGACCCGTGGGCGGGAATTCGTCGTTCGAGTAAGCATCAAGCGTGCCAGGCAGGGTGCCTGTCCGTGGCTCATTGTGCCACAAGGGCCGATGCGCAATGGCGGTGCCGGTCCGTGTGGGGTATGCACCAAACAGGTGCTTTGTTTATGCTGCATGCACCATCATGGTGCGATCTGCTGGAAGAAGCGGATCGAGCGGTATTCGGCATGTGCTTCCAGCCAGGCTTCGGTGCGCCGGCTGAGCGTTTCCGCCTGCCCGGCAGGCACGGCGGTAGGCACGGCGGCAGGCAGCAGCACCTCGACGTCGATCCGTTTGCCCAGGTAGTGGATCTGGATCTGCAGGGGGGCGGGGGCATCGTGGCCGAGCAACTGGCCGACCGCGGCGGCGACGTCCTTGCGCGCGGGCAGCGGGCCGACAGGCGCCGCCCGTGAACCACCATCGTCCTCGGGGTCGATATGCACCAGCATGTCCTGTATTTCGGGGTGGGCCGCACGCACGTGAAGGTAAACCTCGTCCGACACCCGGTGGCCTTCGGAAACCGTCAGCCGCGGTTCGACCTGCACGTGGGCGTCGCACAGCACCCGGCCGGCCATGCGCCGCGTGCGCACGTCGTGCAGGCCGATGACGCCGGGCGTCGCTTCGATGGTTTCCCGGAGGCGTGCCAGCTCGTCTTCCGACAGGCCGGTATCGATCAACTCGCGGACGGCCTGCCAGCTCAGGCGAACCCCCATGCCCACGATCAGGAAGCCCACCAGCGCGGCGGCCAGCGGTTCGAGGAAGGGGTAGCCCGCCAGGCTGCCGCCGATGCCGATCGCCACCACCAGCGACGACGCCGCGTCCGAGCGCGCATGCCAGGCGTTGGCTTCCAGCAGCGGCGCCTTCAGCCGCCGCGCGGCGGCCAGCGTGTAGCGGAACAGGCCTTCCTTGGCGGCCAGGGTCAGCAAGGCCATCGCGAGGGCGGCCGGATGTAGTTCCGGCAAGGCGTCCATGTGCTGCAGGCGCAGCCCCGAGCTCCACAGGAAACCGATGCCGACCGCCGCGAGCACGGCACCGAGCAGCATCGTCGTGACCGTTTCGATGCGGCCGTGGCCGTAGGGATGGCCGGCGTCGGCCGGGTCGGCGCCGCGGCGGCCGGCGAACAGCACCAGCACGTCGGTGACCAGATCGGACAGCGTGTGGGCCGCATCCGCCACCAGGCTGAAGGCATTGGCGAACAGGCCGACGGTGATCTGCGCGAGCGAAAGCAGTGCGTTGGTGGCGATGGCGATCAGCGTGGTGCGCTGGATGCCCCGGCTGCGCAGGGCCTCGTCACCGTCCGGCGGCAAGGGGGAGCGGGCAGCGGGCGGGTGCGGATGAACGTGGATCATGCAGGAGCCTGGGAATGACGCGCTATACTTCGCGCGATACACGATTCTAGACGGATGCTCGCATGGGAACCCTGTCCGATCTGCTGGCGCTGGCCCGCCGGCGCGCCGCCGACCTCGAATTGCCCTACCAGGGCGCGCTGACGCCGGCCGAAGCCTGGCAGGTGCTGCAACTGGCGCCGGGTGCCAGGCTGGTCGACGTGCGCACGCGCGCCGAGCTCGACTGGGTCGGGCGGGTGCCCGGAGCGGTCGAGATCGAGTGGCTGTCCTGGCCCGGCATGCAGCGCAATGCCAGTTTCGTCAATCAGCTCAGGCACCAGGTCGATGCCGAGGCGCTGGTGATGTTCCTGTGTCGCTCCGGCGGCCGTTCCGACGGTGCCGCCCGCGCGGCGGTCGAAGCCGGCTACAGCAACTGCTATAACGTGCTTGAAGGCTTCGAAGGCGACAAGGACGCCAACGGCCAGCGCAACCGGGTAGGCGGCTGGCGCCATGCCGGCCTGCCCTGGCAGCAGGGCTGAGCTTTTCCTTACAATCCGGGCGCTCGCCACCGGAACCCCTCCGGGCGAGGCTGCTCCGAGTCACGAAGGCCGACAGGCCTGCATCCCTTCCTACAGGAACCGGACCCGCATCATGCAAGTAGCCACCATCAGCTTCGACCGCTTCAACGCGCTCGCCGACGACGAGGCGCAGGAGCGCATCCGTGCCGCCCGCGCCCGCCTCGGCGATCGCGCGGTGCTGCTGTGCCACCACTACCAGCGTGCCGACGTCTACCAGCATGCCGACCTCACCGGCGACTCGCTCAAGCTGGCCCGCTTGGCCTCGCAGACCGAAGCTGAGTACATCGTCTTCTGCGGCGTGCACTTCATGGCCGAAGTTGCCGACATCCTGTCCAAGCCCAGCCAGATTGCCATCCTGCCCGACCTCGCCGCCGGCTGTTCGATGGCCGACATGGCCAATCTGGCCAAGGTCGAGCGCTGCTGGCGCGAACTGACCGAAGTGCTGGACAAGCCCGACGAACTGATCACGCCGGTCACCTACATCAACTCCGCCGCCGACCTGAAGGCCTTCTGCGGCGAGCACGGCGGCATCGTCTGCACCTCGACCAACGCGCCGACCATCCTCGACTGGGCCTTCGCCAAGCGCGAGAAAGTGCTGTTCTTCCCCGACCAGCACCTCGGCCGCTGGACCGGTTTCAAGAAGGGCATCCCGCTCGACGAAATGGTGGTGTGGGACCCCGACCTCGAATACGGCGGCCTCACGCCCGAGCAGATCCGCAAGGCCAAGATCCTGCTGTGGAAGGGCCACTGCTCGGTGCACCAGATGTTCCAGCCGGTGCATATCGACCGCTGGCGCGAGAAGAACCCGGGCGGCCTGGTGATCTCGCACCCCGAAAGCAGCCTCGACGTATGCCGCAAGTCCGACTACGTCGGCTCCACCGAATACATCATCAACACCATCACCGCCGCGCCCGAAGGCACGCGCTGGCTGGTCGGCACCGAACTGAACCTCGTCAGCCGGCTGGCCGAGGAGATGAAGCCGCATGGCAAGCACATCCAGTTCATGGCGCCGACGGTGTGCATGTGCTCGACCATGCAGCGCATCGACCCGCAGCATCTGGCCTGGACGCTGGAAAACCTCGCCGACGGCAAGGTCGTCAACCAGATCAAGGTGCCGCAGCACGAGGCCGAACTAGCCCGCATCGCCCTCGACCGGATGCTGGCCGTGTCCTGAGCGCATACCTGCAGGAACGAAAAGGGCGGCTTTCCTCGTGGGAGCCGCCCTTTTTGCATCAGGCCGTGTCGCGACATGTCGCCGAAATGGAGAAACATCGACACGTTCCGGTGATATGTCGCTGCCGGCGACATGTCCTAAAAACGTGTCGATGTTTTTGAGAAATAGTGACATGTTTCATTGACCTGTCGCTGGCGAGGACATAATCTGGTGCTTCGACCGTCTCTTGGGTACCGCTGCAATGCCCGCCTGGAATCCCGCGACGCCTCACAACGCCTTGCCGCGCCTGCCGCCAGCCTGTGATCTGGAGAGCAAGGCTGTGCTCAAGCGCTGCATCCTTGCCCGCGCGGCACTGGCCGAACTCAAGCAGGCAGCCGAGCTGATCCCGAACCAGAGCATGTTGATCAACACCATCCCCTTGCTCGAAGCCAAGGACAGCTCGGAAATCGAGAACATCGTCACCACCACCGACAAACTCTTCCAGCACGCCCAGAGCGACGCGCACGCCGATCCTGCGACCAAGGAAGCCCTGCGCTATCGATCGGCCTTGCGGCGTGGCTATCTGTCGCTGGCCGACAAGCCCTTGTGTACTGCCACGGCTGTCGAGGTATGCAGCACACTCAAAGGTGTCGCGATGGACATCCGGCGTACCCCCGGAACGCAACTCATCAACGACCGCAGCGGTGCAGTCATCTATACGCCTCCAGACGGTGAAAACCGCCTGAGGGACATGCTCGCCGATTGGGAGCGTTTCCTGCACGGTGCGACCGACCTCGATCCGCTGATCCGCATGGCGGTCGGCCATTATCAGTTCGAAGCCATCCATCCGTTCACCGATGGCAACGGACGTACCGGGCGCGTCATCAACATCCTTTGGCTGATCCAGGAAGAACTGCTCAGCCTGCCCATTCTTTACCTGTCCCGTTACCTGATTGCGCACAAGGCTGACTATTACCGACTGCTGCTCGCCGTCACCACGGAAGCTGCCTGGGAGGAATGGACGCTGTTCATGCTCGACGCCATTGCCGACACCGCTGCCTGGACGACCGCCAAGATCGCCGCCATCCGGGCCCTGTCCGAGCATACCGCCGAGTTCGTCCGCGACCGCCAGCCGAAAATTTACAGCCGCGATCTGATCGACGTCATCTTCGAGCAGCCGTATTGCCGCATCGGCGACCTGATCGACAAGGACATTGCCCAGCGTCAGGCCGCCTCGCGCTATCTGAAAGACCTCGTCGCCATCGGCGTCCTGCGCGAGATCACAGCCGGCCGTGAAAAGCTCTTCCTGCATCCCAAGCTGCTGCAATTGCTGAGCCGCGACGGCAACGACTTTGCTTCCTATGCCTGAAGGCCGTTCAGCCACGGCATGGACCGGCGGTCGGATGCTGGAGGCATGGCCAAGGCAGTGAAAGATACAATCATCAGGGTACGCGCGCGCAAGCGCCTTTTCAGATGACTGCGATCGAAACATGGCTACCTTGATTCCTTCCTTGGGTGCGGCACGGTTCGATGCCAGAGGCGAGCTACGCCTCGCGGAAAGGTTGAAGGATTTTCTGGAGGACAACGCCTGGGTCTGGCACAACCTTTCGGTCGGACCGTTTGGCAAGCATCCGGATTTCGTCGTGCTGCATCCTCAGCAGGGCATCGTGGTGCTGGAGGTGAAGGACTGGCGGCTGGAAACCATCGTCAATGCCGACCAGAAGAGGGTCGAGTTATTGACGGATCGGGGCTCCGTCGGTGACGAGAATCCATTCGAACAGGTGCGCGGCTACATGTTCAATGTGGTCAGTACCCTGAGGCAGGAAAAGATCCTGGTTTTCGACGAGGGGCGCTTCAAGGGGCAGCTCGTCTTGCCCTTCGGCCATGGCGTGGTGTTCACCAACATCACGCGCAGGCAGTTCGACGGCACCGACTTGCGCGAGGTGTTCCCGCCGAATCGCTGCATCTTTCGCGACGAGATGACCGAAAGCGTCGATCCGGAAGATTTCCGGGAGCGCATCTGGAAGATGGTATCGCCGCGTTTGGGACCGAGCCTGGGGCTGCCCCAGCTCGACAGAGTGCGTGCGCGCCTGTTTCCTGAAGTACAGGTCAGGCAGATTGCCCTGCCGCTCGATGAGCCGGAGGGCAAATCTGCCTCCCCGGCAGATGATCGCATGCTCGCGGTCATGGATATGCAGCAGGAACTGATTGCGCGCAGCCTGGGCGAGGGACACCGCATCATTCGCGGTGTGGCGGGCTCGGGAAAGACGCTGATCCTTGCCTTCCGTGCCAAACATCTGGCGCGGGCGGCGGCGCGGCCGGTACTCGTGCTGTGCTACGCGAACGCAATTGCCGGCCGTCTGGAAAACGCCATGCAGGATCGCGGCGTGGAAGACAGGGTCATCGTTTCCACTTTTCATGCCTGGTGTGAGCGCATGCTGCAACACGGTGACCTCGAATCGCCGGCCAGGAAGGGCTATGCGTCGACCAATGAGTTTCTGGCCGCGCGTGTCCAGGCCGTCACCGATGCGGTGGATAGAGGCTTGATTGCCGGCGGGCAGTACGACGCAATCCTGATCGACGAAGCGCACGACTTCGAGCCGCAGTGGCTTGAGCTCGCTGCCCGGATGGTGAATCCGGACACGAAGTCACTGATGATCGTCTATGACGATGCCCAGGCCATTTACAAGGGCCGTTCGAGGCCCGTCTGGAAGCAACTCGGCATCGAAGCTTCGGGCCGCACCACGGTGCTCAAGGTCAACTATCGCAATACCGCGCAGATATTGCGTTTCGCACGCAAGGTGGCTGCCGATGTGCTGGGTGCGCCGGGCGTCTGCGCTGACGATGAAGACGCCATTCTTTTGCCCGAAGATGCAGGCCGGCAGGGGCTGGAACCTGAAGTGCGCAAGTGCGTGGATTACGTCGCCGAAGCACATGCCATTGCCGAATGGCTTTTGGCGCGCCATACGGCAGGCTATCAATGGGGCCACATGGCGGTGCTATATCCTCAACACCATATCGGGGAGCGATTCGAAAAGACTTTCGCCCGCTACGACATTCCGGTCGACGTGGCGAAGAAGAACAAGAACCGGGTGCGGGCAGATCGCGATGCCGTCAGGTTCATCAGCATGCACTCGTCGAAGGGCCTGGAATTCCCATGTGTCGCGGTCGGCGGGCTGGGGGCACTGTCTTCAGATTCTATCGAAGATGACGTTCGGTTGACTTACGTTGCCATAACGCGTGCGACGCACGAGGCTTTCCTGACCTATTCCCAACAATCACCGGTGGTCGAACGTCTCCTGGCCTAGCCCCGGTTTCGTGCCCTCCTGGGGCCATGTTCGCCTCAAGCCTTCGGCCACAGAATCATCTGCGTGCAGCGGAACAGTGCGATGGTACGGCCGCTGGCCTCGTCGCTGACGGTCGCGTCCCACACCTGGGTGTTGCGGCCGAGGTGCTGGGCGGTGGCGACGCAGCGGATCGCGCCTTCGCGCACGGTGCCGAGGTGGTTGCTCTTCAGTTCGATGGTGGTGAAGGATTCCGCGCCTGCCGGCAGATGGGCGACGGTGGCGTAGCCGCAACTGGTGTCGGCCAGCGCCACCACGCTGGCGGCGTGCAGGAACTCGTTGGGGGCGATGTGCAGCTTCTTCACCGGCATGCGGCTGCTCAGCGTTCCCTGGGCGACGCTCAGGATCTCGATGCCGAGGTAGCCGGGCAGGTATTCGCCGCCGCGCTCGTTCAGCAGGGCGACGTCGATGTCGGGGCGCAGGATGCTCATGGGCATGCTCCTTGGTTGGGGCAATGGGGGTTGGGGGGTGAGCTTCAGGCCGGCTGCGGCGCGCGTACCACCGGCGCTTCGCGGATCGGCAGGTTCAGCACCGCGGCGAGCGCGGCCAGGGCGATGTCGGCGTACCACATCCAGCTGTAGTCGCCGGTCAGCGTGATGCTGATGCCGCCCAGCCAGGCGCCGAGGAAGCCGCCGATCTGGTGCGACAGCAGCGTCAGGCCGAACAGCGTGCCGAGGTAGCGGATGCCGAACAGCTTGCCGACCAGCGCGGCGGTGGGAGGCACCGTCGCCAGCCAGGTGAAGCCCAGCCCGGCGGCGAACAGATAGAAGGTCCATTCGGTCTTCGGCAGTACCAGGTACAGCGCCACCAGCACTGCGCGCGAGGCGTACATCAGCGCCAGCACGTTGCGGCTGCGGTAGCGCGCCACCCAGGAGCCGGCGTACAGGCTGCCGAAGATGTTGGCCAGGCCGATGATCGCCAGCGACCAGCTCGCCACCGAGGGCGGCAGGCCGCACAGGTCCACCTCGCCCGGCAGGTGGGTGACGAGGAAGGCGATGTGGAAGCCGCAGGTGAAGAAGCCGGCATGCAGCAGCAGATAGCTGCGATCGCCCATCGCTTCGCGCACCGCGCGCCGCAGGCCGCCCTTTTCCTCTGCCGGCCGCGCAGCCGCATGGTCGCTCTGGGCCACCTTGCCGATCAGCGGCAGTGCCGCGAGCGTCATCACCGCCAGCGACCACAGCGCTCCCATCCAGCCGAACACTTGGATCAGCTTCTGCAGCAGGGGCGCGAACACGAACTGGCCGAAGGAGCCGCCGGCATTGATCACGCCCGAGGCCGCGCCGCGCGCTTCCGCCGGCAGGCGCTGGGCGGCGGCGCCGATCAGCACCGAGAAGCTGCCTGCGCCCGAGCCGATCGCCGACAACAGGCCGAGCGACACCACCAGGCCAAAGGTGGAATCCATGAAAGGCGTGATCGCGCTGCCCAGCGCCAGCACCAGGATGCCGGCGACCAGCACCGCACGCGGCCCCCAGCGGTCGGCGGCAGCACCGGCGATGGGCTGGATCGCCCCCCAGGTGAACTGGCCGACGGCCAGTGCCAGGCTGATCGAGGCGATGCCCAGCCCGGTGGCGCTGTTGAGCGGGCTGACGAACAGGCCGAGCGACTGGCGTGCGCCCATCGTGATGGCGAGGATGCCGGCGGCGGCGAGGGTGATGGCGAGCACGCCGGGCTGGCGCAGGGAGTGGAACATTCGGAGCGATCCGGGGAGGAGTGGGAAGTGGAGCCGTTCGGCGGGTTGCAGAGCCTGTGCGCCGGCGCGGCGGGAGATGGCGTGAGGATAGTTTCCGCATCGTAGTACGGAAAAGCCCGCGATTCGATGCATCATGTCAACGATTCGTTGACGGTGTCGATGTCGAAGGCGGGCCCCCCGTCTGCTCGGCCGGCAAGCACGCGGCATGTTCCGCAGCGCAGCGTGTTTCCCCCGCGTGCCACAGGAGAGCAAGGATGAACCAAGCCCACGATGCCGGATGTCGCGGCAAGGAGATGTCATGAACTGGCTGCCTGCCTGGGACTGCTTCGTCCGCGTCGCCGAAGGCGGCAGCATGGCGGCGGCGGCACGCACGCTGGGCTGCACCCGCGCCCAGGTCAGCAAGCAGATGGCCGAACTGGAGCGCCGCCTGGGTGCGCGGCTGTTCGAGCGCTCCAGCCGCAGGCTGGCGCTGACGCCGGCCGGCGAAGTGTTCCGCCAGCATGCGCTGCGTGCGCTGGAGGCGGTGGACAGCACCGAGCTCGCGGTGCGCAATCTCGGCGACCGGCCCTGCGGCACGCTGCGGGTGAGCGCCACCGTCGCTTTCGGCCGCCATTGCGTGGCGCCGCTGCTGCCGGAGGTCGCGGCGGCCCATCCGGAACTCGAGATCGAGTTGATCCTCACCGATCGCGTCGTCGACCTGGTCGGCGACAACATCGACCTCGCGCTGCGCATGACGCGCCTGCCGCCGGACGACGCGGTGGCGCGCCGCATCGTCAGTCTGCGCCGGGTGGTGTGTGCCGCGCCGGACTATCTCGTCCGCCATGGCCGCCCGCGCCAGCCACTGGATCTGCTGCAGCACCAGTGCCTGAGCTACGTGCTGGGCGACAACAAGCGCTGGGTGCTGATCGACGGCGAGGGCGTCGAGACCGTGGTGCCGGTGCGCAGCCGCATCCATTTCAACAACATCGACTGCATTTTCGATGCGGTGCGCGCCGGCCATGGCATCGCCATCCTGCCGACCTACCTGTGCCATCGGGAACTGGCGGCCGGTGCCCTGCAGACGGTGCTGGACGACTACGAGCCGGACATCGTGTTCGGCCGCGACCTGTACGCCTGCTACACCCCCAGCCGGGTGCGCCTGCCCAAGCTGCGCGTCTTTCTCGATGCCTTGCTGGGGCATTTCCAGCCGCTGCCGCCGTGGGAGCGCACGTGAAGCGTCGCCGCATTGCATTACCCGGCCGCGCCTGAAAAGGCCTGGCACCCTGCTTCCGCAGCTGCCGCGCAGGCTTTTGTGGCGGAAACGCTTTAATTTCCGCGTGCGGGCCGCATATGATATCCCGTGACCGCATGCTGACCGGGGACTTTTCCGCTCATGAACCTGCGCATCTGTACCTACAACATCCACAAGGGTTTTTCGCAGTTCAACCGCCGCATGGTGGTGCACGAACTGCGCGACCGCCTGCGTACGCTGGATTCCGATCTCGTCTTCCTGCAGGAAGTGCAGGGGCTGCACCTGCGCCACCCCGAGCGCCACCCGAACTGGCCCGTGCTGCCGCAGCACGAGTTCCTCGCCGAGGAGAACTGGCACCAGACCGCCTACGGCGGCAATGCGGTGTATGACCATGGCCATCACGGCAACGCCATCCTCAGCCGCCACGCGATCCTGAGCCAGGCCAATCACGACGTGTCCGACCATCGCTTCGAGCGCCGCGGCCTGCTGCACGTCGAGGTGGAAGTGCCGGGCTTCGACACGCCGGTGCATTGCGTCTGCGTGCATCTGGGGTTGATGGGCGGCAGCCGGCGGCGGCAGATGGAAACGCTGGCCGAACGCATGGAACACGTCGCACCCGACGGCGAGCCCTTGATCATCGCCGGCGACTTCAACGACTGGCGCAACCACGCCGACCGCCTGCTGGCCAGCCGGCTCGGCCTGGTCGAAGCCTTCGGCAACGACCTCGGGCGGCCGGCGCGCAGCTTTCCGAGCGCGCTGCCCTTCTTTCGCCTCGATCGCATCTATGTGCGGGGCTTCCGCATCCGGCGCGCCGAGGTGCACTTCGGCGCGCCCTGGGCACAGATTTCCGACCACGCAGCGCTGACGGCCGAACTGGAGCCGCTGGCTTGATCGCCTTCCTGTCCGGCAACGCGGTGCGTCTGCTGGAAAACGGCGAACAGTATTTCCCCGCGCTGCGGGACGCGATCGACCGTGCCGGACAGGAGATCTTCCTGCAGGGCTACATCTTCGAGCCGGACGAGACCGGGCGCAGCATCGCCGCCGCGCTCGAACGTGCCGCCGCGCGCGGCGTGGAGGTCAGGCTGATGGTCGACGGCTTCGGCGGTCGCAGCTTCGTCGTCCACCTGTTGCCGCGGCTGCTCGAAAACGGCGTCAAGGTCCTGATCTATCGTCCCGAACTGCGTGCGCTGTCGCTGCGCCGCCATCGCCTGCGCCGCCTGCATCGCAAGGTGGTGGTGGTGGATGGGCGCGAGGCTTTCGTCGGCGGCATCAACATCATCGACGATTTCCATGCCGACGGCCCGGCGCATCCGCGCTACGACTACGCCGTGCATGTGCAGGGGCCGATCCTGGCGCCGATCCTCGCTTCCGCGCAGCGCCTGTGGCGCCTGCTGTCATGGGCCAGCTTCCGCCGCCGTTCGCATCAGCCGCTGGGCGCGCCGGCGCAGACCGAGGCGGCCGGCGACATCCGCGCCGCCTTCGTCGTGCGCGACAACCTGCGCTTTCGCCACGCGATCGAGAATGCCTACCTGGATGCGATCGGCAGCGCCAGGAACGAGATCGTCATCGCCAATGCCTACTTCTTCCCGGGCCGGCGTTTCCGCCAGGCCTTGGTCGATGCCGCCGCGCGCGGCGTGGAAGTCACCCTGCTGCTGCAGGGCGTGGCCGACCACCCGCTGCAGCGCCACGCCACGCGCGCGCTCTACCCGTATTTCATGCAGCACGGCATCCGGCTGTTCGAATACCACCGCAGCGAGCTGCACGCCAAGGTGGCGGTGGTGGATGGCCGCTGGGCAACGGTGGGTTCGAGCAACATCGATGCCTTCAGCCTGCTGCTGGCGCGCGAGGCCAACGTCGTCGTCGACGACGAGGCCTTCGCCGCCAAGCTGCGCGCCAGCCTGGCGCGCGAGATGGAGGCCGGCGCGGTGGAACTGCGCCCGTCGGACTGGCGCCGGCTGTCGCTGCTGCAGCGCGTCCTGACCTGGACTTCGTACCAGATCGTCCGCCTGGCGATCGGGCTGGCGGGCTACGGCGGCAAGCATTGAGGTTTCCACATACGGGTTTGCTAGCCTATACGGCAAGGAAGGGGGCCTTCGGTATCGCGCGTGCCGATGTAGTTTTCTAAGCTGCCTATACGGCAGTGAAGAACCATTGCTGGCACAGCGCCAGCATGTCGTTTTTCTAAGCTGCCTATACGGCGGTGGAAATTACCTTCAAAGGGCTTCAAAAGGCCTTTTATTCCTGAGCTGCCTGCACGGCAGTCTTCAGCCCTGCCGGCCCAGCGCCATGTGCTCGACTTCGGTGCAGCGGTTCATCACCACTTTCAGCCCGGCTTCGGCAGCCCGTTGCGCCGCCTCGGGTGCGATCACGCCGAGCTGCAGCCACAGGCAGCCGGCACCGGCGGCGATCGCGTCCTCGGCCACTGCCATCACTTCGTCGGGCTTGCGGAACACGTCCACGATGTCGATCGGCCCGGGCGCCTCGCGCACGCTGGGGTAGCACTTCTTGCCCAGCACCTCGTCGTAGGCCGGATTCACCGGAATGATGGTATAGCCGGCATCGCGCAGGTAGCGTGCGACCGCGTTGCTCGGCCGCTGCGGCTTCGGCGAGATGCCTACGATCGCGATTCTGCGGGCGGTGGCGAGCAGCTCACGGATGGCGCCGCGGTCGGCGGAGAGGTCGTTGGGGTGCATGATGTCCTCGATGGGTCGATGGTGGTTGCGGGGGCGTGGCGCCGGCGTGGCACGGCGTCGAGTTGCCAGTGCCGGAAGGCCCAGTGCCAGACTTCGGCCAGCGGGGCGCGCTCGAATCCGGCCGGCGGCGCCTGGCCGAGAAAGCGCAGCGCCGCGCACAGTGCCGCCGCCGGCGGATGTTCGTCGATGGCGCGGGCGAGGGTCTGCTTCGACAGCTTTTCGCCCGCGGCGTTGGTGGCGACCGGCAGGTGGGCGTAAGCCGGCTGCGGCATGCCGAGCAGGCCTTGCAGATGGATCTGGCGGGCGGTCGAGTCGAGCAGGTCGGCGCCGCGCACGACGTCGGTGACGCCCGCCTCGGCGTCATCCACCACCACGGCCAGTTGGTAGGCGAACAGGCCGTCGGCGCGCAGCACCACGTAGTCGCCGGCATCGAGCGCGAGGTCCTGCTGCTGCCAGCCCTGGATCGCGTCGTCGAAGCCGATCACGCCCTCGGCCCGCACCCGCCATGCGCGTGCGGTGCGCCCGGGCGGCAGGCCGTTGCGGCAGGTGCCGGGGTAGCGCCGCGAACCGTCGCGGGCGAGCGCCGAATCCGCCATTTCGCGCCGCGTACAGGCGCAGGGAAAGGCGTGGCCGGCAGCTTTCAATTGCTCCAGCGCGGCGCGGTAGGCATCGTTGCGGCGGCTCTGCCAGACGATCTCGCCATCCCATTCGAAGCCGAAGCGCGCCAGCGTGGCGATGATGCCTTCGGCCGCGCCGGGCACGGTGCGCGGCGTGTCGACGTCCTCGATCCGCAGCAGCCAGCGCCCGCCGTGGCGGCGCGCTTCCAGATAGCTGCCCGCCGCCGCGACCAGCGAGCCGAAATGCAGCGGGCCGCTGGGCGAAGGCGCGAAGCGGCCGACATGGGATGATGGCAAAGGAGGACGGGAAAGGGCGTTCATGTCGAGGTGGAGCGGGTGCGGGGCGGCCGGGGCGCCGTGGCAGTGCCGGAGCCGTCCCGCGGGTGATTCTTCCCGATTCTGCATCAACCCGGGCCGACGGTGTCGGTGCGGCCCGGGCGGCGAGGCCGGTTGCATGCGCCAAGCCAATGCTTTAGCAGGACAAATTGATTCCTGTCAATCACAGGCTCTCCGCTCGGCACGTAGCATTCCCACGTGCGATGCGTCGCGCCCCGTGCCGCATCGTTTGTCCGACACCCACCGGAGAGTTCCAATGAAAAAGACCCCGCTGATTCTCGCTGCCGTCCTTGCCGGTCTGCTTGCCGCCTGTGGCGGGCAAGATTCCGGCAGTTCCGCCGGTTCCGCCCCGGCGCCCGCTGCACCCGCGCCTGCCGCCCCGCCTGCTGCCGCTGCACCCGCGCCGGCTCCCGCACCTGCTCCGGCGGCCGCTGCCCCGGCCAACGCCGGCGGCGAGAGTGTTTACAAGAGAACCTGCGCACTGTGCCATGCCGCAGGTGTCGCCGGTGCGCCGGTTCCCGGCAACAAGGACGAATGGGCACCGCGCATCGCCCAGGGCACCGAGACCCTGTACAAGCACGCGATCGAAGGCTACACCGGCGAAAAAGGCATGATGCCGGCCCGCGGCGGCGCAGCGACGCTGCCCGACGACGACGTCAAGGCCGCAGTGGACTTCATGGTGGCGAAGTCGCAGTGAGCCACGGCCACGCGCGATGACGCGAGCCCCGGCGGCTCGTGCATCGTGTGCGACAGACAGGCGGAGGCGGAAGCCTCCGTTTTTCGTTTCATACCCTGGTGGATCGGGACGACATCCCCCGCGGTCCCGCTTCCGGTAAGCCGGACTGCCGTCGTCCTGTGCTGTGATCTCTGTAGGGGGTTCAGGCGGGTAAGGTGATGCGTGCCGACAGGCCGCCGGCAGGGCGGTTCGTGAGCTGGATTTCGCCGCCATGGGCGGCGATGCACGAGCGCGCGATGGCCAGGCCGAGGCCGATCCCGCCACTGTCCTGGCTACGCGCCGCCGATGGGCGGGCGAAAGGTTCGAACACACGCTCCAGCCAGTTTTCAGGGATGCCCGGGCCGTCGTCGTCCACCGCGATGGAGAGCCTGCTGCCGTCGGGGTGGAGGTCGAGGCTGACGTGCGCGTTGCCGCCATAGCGGACGGCGTTGTCGATCAGGTTGCCGAGGGCGCGCGACAGGGCAAGCGGCCGGCAGCGGTACGGCAAGGTTTCGGGAACGCGCCAGCTTACCGGCTGCCCCAGCGCGACCCGCTCTTCGCCAGCCTGGACGACCAATACGGACAAGTCGACTTCCCGTGTCGGCTCGCGGACACTGTCGTCGCGGGCAAAGCGCAAGGTCTCGTCGATCATGTCGCGCATCGTATCCAGGATTCGGCGCATCGGCTGGCGCACGGCCTCGTCGTCCAGCAGTTCGACCTGCAGGCGCAGCGATGCAAGAGGCGTGCGGAAATCGTGGCCGATGGCGGCCAGCATCGCAGTTCGGTCGGAGACGAAGCGGGTGAGGCGTTGCTGCATGGTATTGAAGGCTGCGGTGGCTTCGCGCAATTCGGCGGGGCCGCTGACCGGCAATGGATCGATGCGCTCCCCCCGGCTGACCCGCTCGGCCGCATCGGCCAGTGCCTTGGTGGGACGCAGGATGTACCGTGCGAACAGACTGACGATCAGCAGAACCGGCAGGACGCTGACAAACAGCGTGACCGGCAGCGGGCGCCACCATTGATAGCGCGCTGTGGGGCGCAGGTTTGCCACCAGCCAGCGTCCGTCGGCCAGCGGCAGGGCCGCATCGAGGATGGCGTGCGGGCGGCGGGTGAGCGATAGCGTATCGGGATCAGGCGCCTTGTCCTCCAGGTAGACATGGACCGCGGCATTCGCGGGGAGCCCCGCGAGCGTCGTGAGTTGCGTAGCGAGCTCGGCATTCGTCTCGCCGAATGCCCTTGGTGCGGAGGCCTTCAGGCTGAATTCCGCGTCGTGGCTTGTCATGGCTTCGAGTACGGCGGCGACATCGCAATCGCCGCAGGCTTCGGTGACGCGGTAAGCGGTGGCGATGCGTTCCAGCGCATTGTCGCGTGCGTGGGGGAGAACACGGCCAGTGCCCGTGCCGTCGAGCGGCAGCGCGATGAGGTGGGCGGCGATGATGCCGGCAAGCAGCAGGCCGATCAATTGGCCTACCAGGCTGCGGGGCAGGAGCCTGCCGAATTTCATGCGCGCAGCCGGCGGACGTCGGCGGACAGCAGATAGCCGTCGCCCCAGGCGGTACGCAGCAACCGGGGCCTGCGTGCGTCGTCTTCGAGTTTACGGCGCAGGCGGCTGATCTGCGTATCGATGCTGCGGTCGAAGGGCGTGCTGTCGTCGCGGTTGGTCAGGCTCAGCAGGCGTTCCCGGCTCAGGACCGTATTGGGGTGCTCCACCAGCGCACGCAGCAGGCGGTATTCGACCGGGCTGAGTTCTATCGTACGACCGTCGCTGTGGCGAAGCTCCCTCTGGCCGACATCCAGTACCCATGATTCGAAGTAGTAGTGGCCATCGCCGAGGGGCGGCTCGGTCGGCGCTGCGACTGCATCCAGTCGGCGCAGCACGGTCTTGATGCGTGCCAGCAGTTCGCGTGGATCGAAGGGCTTGGGAACGTAGTCGTCTGCGCCGAGTTCGAGGCCGGCGATGCGATCCGCCGGCTCCACCATCGCGGACAGGAGGATCACCGGGATCTTCAGGTGCTCGTAGATGTAGCGGCACAGTGAAAGGCCGTCCTCGCCGGGCAGCATCACATCGAGGACGATGAGATCGAACTGCCGTTCGGCAAGCAGCGCACGTACGTCTTCAGCGTCGGCGGCAGTACTCACGTCCAGACCGTAGCGACCCAGGTAGGTGGCGAGCGGATGACGGATGTCCTCGTGGTCGTCCACGACCAGGATGCGATTTCGTTTCATGACTGTGCTGGTTCCACTGGTGCCGGTTTTGCTGGATCCAGTCATATATTGGATTTGTGAGGAAATTATGTCGAAGCTGCCGTAAGCCCTCACAAACGGGCTGCGCTCCGACAAATGCTCAAGACAGTAAATAATTATAGTTCGCATCCTCATTTTCCACGGACGCGCTTGTCGTTTCGATGACGAATCGCGTGCCGTTCCGGCTGCGGAGGGTGGAAGGCATGACTTCCATGTTCCGTACCTACTGTCACGAAGAGGATGACCATGCCCGTTTCCGCTCCAACCTCGCTCAAGCTCACGCCGCTCGCCTTCGCCGTCGGTTCTGTTCTGTTCGCCCATGGCGCCTGCGCGCAGCAGGCGGCATCGGGTAGCCCGGAGACGACCCTGTCCGAAGTCCGTGTGCTGGGCACTGCGGAAGAAACCTTGAAGCAGATGACCGGTGTTTCGATCATCACGAGCGAGGACCTGGAAAAGCGTCCGCCGGCCAACGACCTGGCCGAGATCCTGATGACCCAGCCGGGCGTCAGCCTGTCGGGCACCAGCTCGGTCGGGGCCTACGGCAACCAGCGCGAGATCGACCTGCGCGGCATGGGGGCGGAAAACACCATGATCCTGGTCGATGGCAAGCCGGTGAATTCGCGCCAGGGCGCCATCACCCGCCGCACCGGCGACCGTGACACCGGCGGCGACTCCAACTGGGTTCCGGCCGACCAGATCGAGCGCATCGAAGTCATCCGTGGCCCTGCGGCCGCCCGCTACGGTTCGGGCGCATCGGGTGGCGTGATCAACATCATCACCAAGAAGCCCGGCGGCAGCCTGTCCGGTTCGGTCACCACCTATCTGAGCAAGCCGGAAGACAGCCTGGAAGGCAATGGCACACGCCGCCTGGGTTTCAATCTTTCCGGTCCGCTCGCCGAGAATCTCTCCTTCCGCCTTTACGGCAATGCCGCCAAGACAGGCGGCGACAAGCCGCAGATCAACGGCACGCAGCTCAACGCCACGACCGGCGAAGTGGAACCCTATTGGTATGCCGGTCGCGAAGGCCGCCGCAACCGCGACGTCAATGGCTTGGTGCGCTGGGACCTCACGCCTGATCAGGTCCTGGAGTTCGAGGCCGGCTTCAGCCGCCAGGGCAACATCTACGCCGGTGAATCCTCGACCCTCGGCCCCACCGGAGTGATGCAGGAGTGGGCCGACAAAGGCGCTGAAACCCGCCGCGTCTATCGCCAGCAAGCTGCCATCACGCATCGCGGCAAATGGGGGGAGCTGGGCGATTCTCGCATTACCTTCCAGTACGAGAACACGCGCACGATCAACTGCCGCCAGGGCAGCAGCGGCATGGGTGAAGGCAACTGCAGCAGCGGTACGTCGCTGCAGCAGTCGGAACAGGACAACTACTTCCTGAGCGGCGAGCTGAACACGCCACTGCAGCTGGGAGGCATCGACCAGATGCTGACCACCGGCTTCGAATACCGCCGGCAGGCGCTGGCGGACAACAATGCCTTGCTGACGACAGGCCAGCCGGATCCGTTGAAGCAGGTCGAGCTGAAGAACACGACCAAGGCCGTCTTCGTCGAAGACAACATGGCGATCACCGATGCTTTCCTGCTGACGCCGGGGCTGCGTCTGGATCACCATAGCCAGTTCGGCACCAACTGGAGCCCCAGCCTCAACGCGATGTATGAACTGGGCAGCGGCTTCACCCTCAAGGGCGGCATCGCGCGTACGTTCAAGGCGCCCAATCCTTATCAGACTTCACCCCTCTATGCCTCCGGCCTGGGCGCGACCTGCCCCTACAACGGCATGGGCCTCGATCCCGACTCCTACGACTGCACCGTGCGCGGCAATCCCGACCTGAAGCCGGAGATCAGCGTCAACAAGGAAATCGGCCTGGCCTGGGACGGTCCGGGTGGCTGGGACGGCTCGCTGACCTACTTCCGCAACGACTACAAGAACAAGGTGCTGGCGGAGGCGCTCGACGACATCACCGATCTCGACAATCCGGTCGATTACGAGTGGGTCAATGCGGGCAAGGTGCTGATCCACGGCTGGGAAGGCAACCTCAGCATTCCGCTGCTGGGACACAACGGCAGCACGCTGAGGCTGATCAACAACTTCACCTGGATGCTGAAGAACCACAACAAGGACACCGGCCAGCCGGTGTCCATCATTCCGAAATACACCCTGAACACCACCTTGCAATGGCAGGCCACGGAGCAGTTCTCGATGCAGCTGACGGGCACTTTCTACGGTCGCCGCAAGCCGCGCACGGTGAGCTACCACGGCTGGCGAATGATCGGCGATGCGGTCCAGGAGCGTAGCGCCTACGCGCTGCTCGGTCTGAACGGCACGTGGGAGATCAACAAGAATCACCGAGTGGGTTTCGGCATCAGCAACCTGTTCGACAAGGAAATCAAGCGGGCCGCCCGTCTGGCCTCCGCCAACAGTCCGACGGACTCGACGATTCCCTTCGAGGATCGGGTCGTTTCCACCGGCGCCGGGGCGAAGACCTACAACGAGCCGGGCCGGGCCTACTACGTGACCTACACGGCATCGTTCTGAGTTTCCGGATGCGCTGGGTTCTGCCGATGCCGTTCGGCGGACCACCGTCTGCCCGCCATTTCATCACATGACCCGCTCTTCCTCCGCTCCGGGCTACATCACCGACACCGGCTATCCGTGGCATTTCCACCGGGAAACCATGCCCGCATGGAGTGCCGCGATCCTGACTGCACTCGGGCGGCGTGCCCCCGATCTGACACGGCCCTACACCTGGCTGGAGCTGGGTTGCGGTTCCGGGCTGGACGTGGTGGTGGGCGCCGCCACCAATCCGCAAGGACGCTTCATCGGCATCGATTTCAATGCCCAGGCCATCGAACAAGGGCGCGCCCTGGCCCGCGATGCCGGGGTCGGCAATGCGTGCTTCCATTGCCTGGGCTTCGAGCAGGTGCTCGAAGCGTCCGAGAACGGCATTCCCGCATGTGACTTTCTCGTCGTCCATGGCGTGTATTCGTGGGTCTCTGCCGAGGCCAGGACCGCCATTCGCCGCATCGTCGCCCGGAAGCTCAAGCCGGGCGGCGTGCTCTACCTGTCTTATCTCAGCCATCCCGGCTTCGCATCGTTCGCCGCTGCGCGGCGGCTGATGCGCATGGTGGCGGCGGATTCGTCCTGCACCAGCGCGGACAAGGCACGCAGCGCGATGGCCTTCCTGCAGCGCATGTCGGACGCCGGCGCGGGCTATTTTCAGGATCATCCGGGCATGCTGCCTGCAACGCAGCCCATCGATGACGCCACTGCGGCCTTTCTCGCTCACGAATATCTCAATGAACACTGGGACGTGCTGCACACCGCCGACGTCATGGCCGAGCTTGCCGAAGCCGGTTGCGAATATGCCGGCAGTGCAGCGCCCTGCGAGAACATCGATTCCGCATCGATGCCGCCGGCGACACAGGGCATGCTCGAGGAACTGCGCCGCAGCGGTGCCGATGCGGCGGTAGTCGAAACCTTCAAGGATCTCGCACGCAACCAGACCCAGCGCTGCGACATCTATCAGCGCCGGCGCCCCGGCGGCAACCTGCTGAGCGACCCGGCCCATCAGACCGGGCTGCTCGGACAGCGTGTCTGCCTGCTGCCCGCGGCGCCGGCCGGGCCGATTCCCGCACGGGGAAGCATCACGTTCTCGAGCCGCATCGGGCCGGTGAGCCTGCCGATGGGGGATGTCGCGCCGCTGCTTGCCCTGCTGCAGGACGGCCCGTGCAGTTATGCCGATCTGGCCGGCTTGTCTGCCTATGCCCGGCGGCCGGGCTTCGTCAATCTGCTGCTGCAAATCCTGGCCTGGGCCGGCTGGCTGCAGTTCCTGCGCCCTGATGCGCACTCGGCCGGCGGTGCCGAGTGCGCATCACGCCTCAACGCCGTGCTTGCCCGGTCGCCGGCTCCGTTCAGCGGCCCGATCCTGGCCGCCGCTGCGATCGGCTCGGCGATTCCGGTACCGGATGGCAGCGCCGGAGACATGTTGCGGCTCGAGTGGCTCGGGTCGTGACCGCGATTCATCGATCAAACGCTTTTGTACAGTCCAAAGGAGAGAAGACATGAAAATATCGAGCCGTTGCATGCTCGCAGCAGGTGTTGTCCTGTCGCTGCTTTCAGGCGCCCCCTCGGCTGTGCAAGCCGAATCGCGCAAGGTTCCGCATGTGCAGGGTGTTGCCGAACTTCCGGCTGTGCCCCGCAAGGTGGCGGTGCTCGGCCTGGCGGCGCTGGATACCCTCGACGCCCTTGGCGTCGATCTGGCAGCGGTTCCGGCTCCACCTTCGGGGGAGTCGACCGTCCGCTGGCCCGCACATCTGGTCGCCAGATATTCCGGTGATCGATATGTGCGGCTTCCCGCCGCGGCCCGGGATGGCGGTGCCGATCCGAGGATTGCCGGGATCAAGGATCTTCGGCCCGATCTCATCATCGTCGACGGGCGGGGCGGCGGACAGCTCGACGAACTGAAAGGCATCGCCCCCATCGTCGACCTGTCGGTCAGCAACACCAGTCTGGTGGCCAGTGTTGCCCAGAACATCCTGACCGTCGGCGCGGCCTTCGGCCGCGAGAAAGAAGCCGGAGACAGACTGCATGCGCTGTTGGGCGAAATCCGAGCGCTCCGCGAACAGGCCGCCAAGCAGGGCACGGGGCTGGTGATGTTCGCCGTGGGCAACCGCGTGATGCCCCAGCAGCCGGATGCCCGCTTCGGCATGATCTATGAACTGGTCGGCATTCGTCCCGCGCTGCGGCCGGACGAGGGCCAGGGCTTGAGCACCGGGAGGCCCCAGGCCGCCGCGTCGGCGGATGACGGCCCCGAGGCCAAGGCGGCGGCGGAGGCCGCGCAGAAAGAGCGGCAGGCTGCCGAGGAGCGCTATCTGTCCGAGGTGATGGCCAGGGAGCCGGACTGGCTGTTCGTCGTGGACCGCAATGCCGCGTTCGGCGAGGCCAAAGCCGCCCAGACGATGGCCGCCACGCCCGCCATTGCCAACAGCAAGGCATGGCGGGAAGGAAAAGTGGTGTTTCTCGACCAGGACGGCGCCAACTGGTACCTGATGGCAGGCGGCCTGGGCTTGCTGGAAAAGAGCGTGCGGCAGGTCAAGGCCGCCTTCGATGCCGGAAAGGGAGCGGACATGCGCAGGTGATGGCCGGACGGGCAGCGGGTGCTCGACCGTGGAGCCCGGCCCTTCCCGGTCAGTGTCCGTGCCCGCCGTGGGCGGCGTTGCGCAAGTCGTGGACCGTGCTGCGGTCGATTTCGTCGAAGGCCAGGGCGCGGCCGCCGTGTTCGGCGATGAAGGCCTGGGCGGCGGCCGCTTCGGCGAAGGCCGGCAGATCGGGGCCGCGCATCGGGCCGCGCACGCCGGAGCCGATGACGAAGACGGCCTTGCGCGCGTCGAGCCAGCCGCCGCTGCGGTGGTCGGCGACGTAGAGCGCGGCGGCGTCTTCCGCGGTGTGCCTGGCGTCGAAGCGCGCCGGCTCGTCCAGGAAGACGAAGAGGTCGACCGGCGAATCGAAGAAATGCGCCGAGCCGTCGCTGAAGATGAGCTGCGCCGCCCAGTTCGGGAAGCGTGCCGGGTACATGCCGCACACCGGGCAGCGCGCATCCGCCGGTACCGGGCGCGCTGCAAGCATGTCCAGGCCGGATGCGGGGTCGTAGGGATGGGCGGCCGACACTCGCGCCGGCGCAACGATGCAGATGTCCTCGGCGGGCGGGACGAATTCCACCGTTTTGCCCTTGGCTGCGAATTGCGCGAACAGCGCGCCGGCCGTCGCCGTGCAGAGGACCGCGGCACCGAGCAGCAGGGGCGGCTGCCGGTGAGGTTCATGGCTGCGAGGCGGGAGGCGTGGCGCCGATGAGGGGATCGCGCATGAGGGCGGTGATCAGCGCGCCGACGTTGGCTTCGGGGCTGGCGTCGATGCGGGTGATCGGGTCGGCCGCCGCCGTGCCGTCGCTGCGGAGCAAGTGGTTGGGATGAGTGGACAGGTGGGGGTGGATCGGAGCGGTGTTGATGCCCATCTCCAGGGTGTCCGGCCCGCTGTTCCAGCGCAGCGAATAGGCGTCGGGCGCAGCGTAGCGCACGGTCAGCGTGACGCCGTTGCGCAGGGTGATGGTCAGCGCGTCCTGGGTGAGCCGTGGGGGCGCGGCGAGCGCGTCCGCATGTTCGCGCCCGATGTGTTCGAGGATGGCCGTATGCAGCTTCATCGCTGGTTGAGCTCCTTCAGGCTGATGGCCATCGCTTCGCGCGCGGCCTCGTGCGTATCGGCGAGGATGCGCGCCGCCAGGTAGTGTTCGTAGGCAGGGTGTTCGTCGATGCCGCCGTCGATGATGCGCTGGAGCAGGGTCTGTTCGTCCGCTGCGCCGACGGCCTGCAGCACCGCGCGCCGGTGCTCGCGCGTTTCATAGACCAGGCGGGCGAGCCGTTCGAGCTCGGGGGCGGCTTCGGGGGGAAGGGCGTCGTAGATCGTTGCGCTCATGTGATGGCCTTGTTTACATGGATTGGTCGTGCAGCGCGCCGCCATCGAGGATGGCCATGTCCGGCGTGACTTCACTGAACTTCAGCACCTTGCCGCCATGCTGAGTGGCGAAGGCCTGGGCATCGGCCTCGGTGGCGAAGGAGGCGGCGGTCGGTCCCATCGAACCCAGCCGCTTCGAGCCGAAGACGTAGAAGGCCTGGCGGGCATCGATCCAGTGCCCGACCGGCGCGTCCCAGTCGGCCTTGCCCATGTCCTGCACGAAGATGCCGGTGACGCGGCGCGCCTGCTCCGGGCTCAGGTGGATGTTGAACATCTCCAGCGTGTCGCAGAACCAATCGGGCTCGGCCACGCCGGCGTAGTGGATCTGCGCCTTGGGCCCGGGGTAATCGGCCAGCAGCATGCCGTCGAGCGCGCAACTGGTGCTGCGGTCGATCTCGAGCGCAACGACCGAGCCGCTGCCGCTATCCGTGCCACCGCAGGCGGCGAGCAGGCCGGCGGCGGCGCCGGCGACCAGGAAGCGGCGCCGGTCAAAATGGCTGTGGCGGCAGTCGTGGGTGTGCACATGTCTGTTCTCCTGTCGCAATCTTGGGTTGTCAGGCGCGGCTCGCGCCGAGGCGGAAGCGCCAGGCGGCGATCGCCAGCGGCAGCACGATCCAGCCCGCCATCACCAGCCCGAGCAGCCAGGGCTTGGCCAGCGCGGACGGGAACACGGTGGCCAGGCCGTACAGCGAGCGCACGTCCTCGAGCGAGAAGATGTTGAGGATGCGGAAGACGTCGGCCGGATTGAGCAGCAGCAGGTAGGGCAGGGCCTCGCCGCCCCACTGGCCGGCGGTGACGACCAGCACGCCGAGCAGCAGCAGATCGAAGATCAGCACGAAGAAGAACCACATCGCGATCGCCAGGCCCGAAGCGCGGGTGCGGTCGGCGGCGAACACCGACAGCATCACCGCCAGGCTCAGGAAGGCGCAGCCGAGCAGCACCGAACTGAGCATGAAGCCCAGGTAGTGGTACAAGGCATTCAGATCGAGCTGCGCCGACAGCACCACTCCGACCAGGCCGAAGCCGGCGATGGTGGAAAAGGCCAGCGCCCCGGCCAGGCCGAGGTACTTGCCCAGCAGCAGCTCCAGCCGCGTGATCGGCATCGACAGCAGCAGGTCGAGCGAACCGCGCTCGCGCTCGCCGACGATCGCATCGAAGCCGAGCACCAGCGCGATCAGCGGGATCAGATAGATCACCAGGCTGACCAGGCTGGCGATGGTCACCTCGATCGAGCGAAAACCCACCGCGCCCTGCTGGGCGGCACCGAAATAAGCGATCGACAGCGCAAAGGCGGTGAACACCAGCGCCACCGCCAGCACCCAGCGGTTGCGGATGCGATCCCAGAATTCCTTGCCGGCAATGGCGGCGATCTGCGACAACTCCATGGTCCGCCCCTTTAGTCCGAAAAGCCGAAGAACACGTCTTCGAGCGAAGGTTCGCGCACGCTCAGATCACGCACCTTGTCGCCGAGCGCGGCCAGCGCGGCGATCACCGCCATCTTGGCCTCGCGCGGGCACTGCACCGCGACGTGATCGTCGCGCGCCTCGATCGCGCCGACCGGCAGGCAACCGAGCGCGGCACGCACGGCCTCGAAATCCTCCGGCGCCACCCGCACGCTGAACCACAAGGGCAGGTCCATCTGCTCGCGCAGCGCCTGCACCGTGCCGCTGGCCTGCACCTTGCCGGCGGTCATGATCGCCAGCCGGTCCACGCGCTCCTGAATCTCGGCGAGGATGTGCGAGGTGATCACCATCGTCACGCCCTGGCTCTTCAACTGGCGCAGGATGGCGTAGAAGCCGCGGATCGCCTCCGGGTCGAGGCCGGTGGTGGGTTCGTCGAGGAACAGGATACGCGGGCTGCCGAGCAGGGCCTGGGCGAAGCCGAGGCGCTGGCGCATGCCCTTGGAGTACTCGCGCACGCGCCGGCGGGCGGCGTGCGCGAGGCCGACGCGTTCGAGCAGGGTGGCATGATTCTGCCCGGATACGCCTTTGAGCTTGGCGAAGAAGTGCAGCGTCTCCAGCCCGGTGAGGTTGTCGTACAGCACCACGTTCTCGGGCAGGTAGCCGATCTTGCGCCGCACCGCGCGGAAGTCGCCGCCGGCGCCATTCACCGGTGCGCCGTCGATGCGGATCTCGCCGGCGGAAAGCGGGATCAGGCCGAGCATCATCTTGAACAGCGTGCTCTTGCCGGCGCCGTTGTGGCCGATCAGGCCGAACAGTTCGCCTTCGTGCACGTCGAGATCGACGCCATCGACCGCGTGGATGGCGCCATAGTGCTTGCGCACGCCGCGGGCGGCGATCACCGCGCGGGCGGTGTTGCGGGTCGTGTCACTCGGAGCGGGGGAAATATCGGCCACGCCATGGGCTCCAGTCGGGGTTGTGCGGCTGCATCTGCGGCTTGGGGTCGACGATGCTGGGCGCGCGCAGCAGCGGGAACTGCTGGCCGACCAGGCGCAGCGTCTGCACCGCGGGGCTGGCCAGCAGCAGCTTCATCATCGGGTGGCGCCAGGACAGGCGGTCCACCATGTCGTTGGCCTCGTACTGGACGTCGCCCGCGCCGTCGCCGTCGCGGTCCCAGCCGAGGTAGTTGCTCCAGTGGTTGCCCTGCTGCTCGCCCCAGACCATGTCGCGGGCGCCGACGTAGCGCACCTGCTCGCGGTTGGCGATGAAGTCGTTGCCTTCCACCTTGTTGTTCTTCGAGCCCGCCCACAGGTGGATGCCGACGCGGTTGTCGATCACCGAGTTGCCGCGCAGCTCGTTGTACTCGGCGTCGTAGATGAAGAAGCCGCGCTGGTTGCCGGCGACGACGTTGTTCTCGATCACCGAGTCCTGGATGGTGCGCAGCATGATGCCGTGGTCCGAGTTGGCCCAGGCGCGGTTGTTGCGCACGGTCAGGCGGCGCACTTCCATCAGCGCCAGGCCGCCGCGGTTCATCCAGCTGTCGTTGCCTTCCCAGACGTTGTCGTAGGCGTTCATGTAGTGCGTGCCGTAGCGGCTGTGGTGCAGGCGGTTGTCGCGGAACAGGGCGTCGTGCGAGACATCGACGTAGAGCGCGTCGCGCACGAAGCTGACGTTGTTGCCGATGATGCGGGCGCGGCGCGTGTTGTAGAGCTGGATGCCGTTGCCGCGCTGCGAGGAGCGCAGCTCGCGCTTGCCGGTGATCAGGTTGCCTTCGATCAGCACGTCGTTCGACTGCTCGATCCACAGCCCGAACAGCGTGTAGGAGAAATCGCAGTTGCGCACCACGGTATGGTGCGAACCCGGCCAGACGTAGATGCCGGCGTTCTGCTCGCGCAGGCTGGCGCCGGAGTCGGCGATGATCAGGCCTTCGATCGTCACGTTCTCGGCTTTGATGCGGATGGTGTCGCCGCGCAGGCCGCCCGATATCGTCGGCCGGTCGATGCCGCGCAAGGTCAGCGGCTGGGTGATCAGCAGGTTCTCGACGTAGCGGGCGCGCTCGACTTCGATGGTGTCGCCCGGTGCGGCGCGGTCGATCGCGGCCTGGATGGATTCGCCCGCTTTCACCCGCCACACCGCGGCCGCTGCCGGGGCGGCGAGCGCCGCGAGCAGGCTGGCGGCGGCGAGGGCATGGAGAAGGCGGCGGGCAAGACGCATTGCGTGGATGGCGTTGGACGATGGCGCTCAGTATAAGCGGACGCTTGCGCAGCCTTCCTTGATCTTGGTGAAGCGGGGGAGGGGATGCTGATGCCATTGGCAAGGCATGGGGCAGCCCTTGCACTGGCCTGGCGGCAGACGCCAGCCACCGCGGCGTCAGAGCTGGATCAGCCCCAGGCTCTTCAGCGCCAGGAACAGCGTGGCGCCGATCAGCAGGTTCTTGAAGCCGACATAGCAGACCATGTCCATCAGGCTTGCCTGGCGGTAGCGCCGGCCCCACCACGGGCCGTCCTTGACGTAGGGCTTGGAGCCCATGCGCACGGCCACTTCGAACACGCTCCAGCCGAACCACCAGCCGATGATGGCGCCGGGCGTCATGTCGCCCATCGCTGCCAGCACCCAGGCCACGCTGGCAGCGAGCGCGAGCGCCAGGCCGGCGGCCTGGATGAAGCGCTGGCGCTGGAAGCCGTTGCGGCTCCAGGGCCACAGGTGGTCGCGGATTTCGGCCAGCAGGCGAGCGGCGGCGCCTTCGCCGGCGTAGGGCGGTTCGACCGGCTCGGTCAGGATGCGTGGATCGGCCATGGTCGGTTCTCCTTGAAGGTCAGGCGCGGGGCGCGGTGGGCGCGACCGGCTTGATCGGGATGTAGTAGCCGTCCCTGCCGATCGGCGTCAGCGGCAGGCCGGCCTTGGTGCGGCGCTTGCGTTCCTGCGCCAGCGGCGGGCAGGCGTGCTCGTCGGTGTAGAGCACCATGCAGTCCAGGCACAGCATGCATTCGCGGTGGTCGATGCGGCCGTTCTCGTCGATCGCGTGCGAACCGCAGCCCTTCGCGCAGGCCTTGCAGCTGTCGCATTCCTGCTTGCGGCGCAGGCCGTACCAGCGGAAGGTCGAAGGCATTGCCAGCGCGGCGCCGAGCGGGCACAGGTATTTGCAGAACGGCCGTTCGGTGAAGATCGACAGCCCCAGCAGGCCGGCGGCGAACAGCGTGTAGGGCCAGCTGCGGTTGAACATGCCGACCAGGAAGGTGGTCTTGAACGGCTCGACTTCGGCGAGCTTCTCCGCCAGCCCCATCGAGAACATCGACACCGCCAGCAGGCCGAAGAAGATGAAGTATTTCAGCCACTTCAGCTTGTGGTGCCATTTCGCCGGCATCTCGAACTGGAAGCGCTTCAGGCCGACCGCGGTGCCGATCTTGTGCAGCAGCTCGGACAGCGAGCCGAAGGGGCACAGCCAGCCGCAGAACAGCCCGCGGCCCCACACGAACACGGTGACGATGATGAAGATCCAGAACAGGAAGATGAAGGGATCGGTCAGGAACAGCTCCCACTGCCACTGGAACAGCAGCGAGTGGAACCAGGTCAGCACCTGCGTGATCGAGGGCTGGGCGAGCAGGCCGAAGCCGACGAAGCCGATGCTGACGACCCAGGCGGTGTACTTGAACACGTTGACCGGCCACTTGTTCTTGCGCGTCGAGCGCCGCGTCAGCGCGTCGCGGTTGGCGTAGGCCACTGCCACCATCAGCAGCAGCGCGGAGAACAGGCCGATTTCCACTGCCCGCGTCTTCCAGATGCGAACCCAGGGCGCGTCGGGTTTCTTGACCACCGGGCGGCCGCCTTCCAGGTAGGCCGCCGGCAGCCAGTATTCGCGGTCGAAATTGACGAAGGTGCGGGCGCCGGTGGCGCGGTCGACGCGGTTGCCGAGGAAGATGAACTTCCACGGGAAGGCGCCGGAGAAGGCCGGCGAGCGCACGATGAAGATGCCGGATTCGTTGAAGGCCGGCGCGCCGGGCGCGGACAGGCCGTACAGGTTCAGGTAGTCGAGGTCGCGGAAGGTGAAGGCGTCCTGGCCCTGGCGGACCTGGATGCGGTCGTAGATGCCGCCGCGCACGAAGCCCGAGCCCTTGAAGGATTCGTTGCCGCGGGTGCGGATCACGAACAGCGCGTGCTCGCCTTCGGCCAGCCGGCCCATCAGCGTGCGCCAGCCGGCTTCGCCCATGATCGCGCGGCCGACTTCGGGGTGGTTCAGGTAGCCGTACCACAGCTCGATGAAGGGTTCGCTGCTGCGCTCGAGGCCGACCTGTTCGGGCATCACCGCCAGGCGCTGGACCACGCCTTCCTTGACCATGGTGTCCCAGTCGAGCGCACGGCCGCGGTCGACGAAGTTCGCCTGCGGCCGCACGGTCGCTTCGAGGATGCCGACCTGGCGGCCGACCGCCGCGCCCGACATCATCATCACCTGGTTCTGCGCGATGACCGTCACGGTGGCGCCCGAGATGGCGTCCAGGCCGATGATGTCCTCGTCGGGGCGGGAGCGGCCGATCTCGATGTTGTCGCCGACGAACTTGCCTAGGTACTGGTCGTTGAACTTGACCAGCGCGGACTCGGGAATGCCGAGCAGCAGGATGGGCTCGGAGTGCTTGAGGATCTTGATGCCGGCGAAGTGGCCGTCGGGAGTCAGGCCGATCAGCGTGATCACCGGCTTGCCGGAATAGGCCGGGGTGTCGGTGACGTCGGTCGACAGCACGACGTAGCCGACCAGCTTGCGCGTGCCGTTCTCCTCGGCATAACCCTCGACGTAGAAAGGCTGGCCCTTGCGCTCGGAAAAGCGCGTCGCGCCGGGCAGTACTTCGCTACAGGGCACGTGGTCGCACAGTGCCGGTGCGGTATTGACCTCGGGCGGCAGCTTGGCTTCGTACGCAGTCTGGGCCAGCGCAGGGGCCGCGGTGCCGGCGATAGCGGCGGTGAGGAGCAGGGCGGACAGGGAGTCGCGCAGTGCGGACAGCAGCTTCATGGCGCTCTCCATAAGGGAATTGCGATGAAGTCTAGGAAAGCGGAACGGCGCTGTATTTGTCGCGGATCAATTCCTGCCGGGCTGCGCCGGGGCCCGGAAAAGCCACAGGGGCTGGCGCCCCCTGTGTTCCGTGTGTTGCCGGAGTGCGACCGTCAGGCTTCGACGATCATGCGGCTGCGCATTTCGAGGTGCAGCGCATGGCAGAAGTGCGTGCAGTAGCACCAGAACACGCCAGCCTGGTCGGCCTTGAAGGTGACCGACTTGGTCTCCTGCGGATTGACGATGAAGTTGATGTTGTAGTTGGGAATCGCGAAGCCGTGGGTCAGATCCTCGATCTTGTCCAGGTTGGTCAGGATCACGGTGACCTCGTCGCCGACCTTGACCTTGAACTCGCGCGGCTCGAAAGCCGGCGCCAGCGAGGTGATCTTGACCGTGACCTTGTTGCCGTCGCGGAACACGCCGGCTTCCTTCGGATCCTTGACCGCGTTCGGGAACTCGTTGAGGTCATAGACCTGCTTCGGCTGCAGCAGCTCGCGCTTGAAGATGATGAAGTCGTGCGGTTCGGGGCGGACCGGGTGGTCGGCCATCAGCACCATCTTGTCGCCCGAGATATCGACGAGCTGCTCGGTTTCGGCGTGCAGCGGGCCGACCGGCAGGAAGCGGTCCTTGGAGAACTTGCAACCCACGCACAGCCACTTGCCGTCGGCGAACATGGTCTCGGACTGCGAGGCGTTGATGTGGCCGGGCTGGTAATGCACGTCCAGGCGATCGACGACGTACTGCACGCTGGTGTCGCCGGCATGGAACTTGATTGCCGCATCGACGTTCCACTTCACGATCTGGCTGTCGAGGAACAGCGTGGTGTAGGCGTTGCCGCGGCCGTCGAAGGCGGTGTGCAGCGGGCCGAGGCCGAGTTCGACTTCGGCGACGATGGTCTTGTCGACGTCGTCGAGCTTGCCGTCGAACCAGTCGAGCACCTTGGCGAGTTCGATCACGGTACCGGTCGGCGACAGCTTGCCGGCGCAGATGAAGTACTTGCCGTCCGGGCTGGCATTGACGCCGTGCGGGTTCTTCGGCACCGACACGTAGGCCACCAGCGCGGTGGTCGGGTCGGTATTGGCGTCCTTGGTGCCGTCGACGACCGGCACCTTGGAGCTGCCGATGGTGGTGAACTTGCCGTCCTTGACCGCCTGCTCGATGCGGGCGATGTTGAAGAACAGGCAGGCGTCGCGTTCGGCCGACATCATGCCTTCGTAGTGGTGGCCGCCTTCGGTGTTGTACTGGTTGGTGGCCGCCAGCTTGCCGTCGTAGGAGGTGGCGGCGAGGTCGCAGTTGCCGTCGATCAGCACCTGCCAGCGCACTTCCATGGATTCGGCGTCGACGCACGAGAACAGCGTGCGGTATTTCTCCGGGCTGTCGAGGTCGCGGCCGTCGTTGGGCAGCGGAATGTGGAATTCGGCGCCGCAGAACACGCGGGTGGTGTAGTTGATCGCGGGGTCGACCGGGTCGCGCTTGTCCGGGAAGATGCCGTGGAAGCCCTGCACGTTGGGCAGCTGAGTGATCTTGTCGCAGATCAGGTAGTCGAGGCGGATGCGGGCCAGGCGGCTGTTGATCTTGTCGTTGATCCAGGCGTAGCGGCCGTCGTAGTTGCCGTCCTTGTAGGAGGCATGGGTGTGGTGGGTGTCGGCGACGGTGTAGCGCAGGCTGCCGTCGGCCTTGGTGCCCATGACTTCCTTCGATTCGTTGGTGATGCCCCAGCCCACCAGCGCGTCGGGGTTGAAGCAGGGCACGCGGTGCAGCTCGCGGCCGGACGGCAGGCCCAGCACGCGGAAGTCGCCGGTGTGGCCGCCGCTCCAGAAGCCGTAGTAGGTGTCGAGCTCGCCCGGCTGCAGGTGGACCGAGCTGTGCGCGGCAGCCGGGGCCGCAGCAGGAGCGGCGGGCGTGGCTGCGGGTGCCGCGGCCGGGGCGGATTCGTTGTTGCATGCCGAAAGCCCGACCGACAGGCCGGCACCGGCCAGTCCGGCGAAGGCGGCGGTGTTGAGGAACTTGCGGCGGCTCGGGTCGGGCATCGTGCCGGCCTGGTCCATCTTCACTACTTCGTTCATGATCGTGTCGCTCCCGTTCTGGCTTGATCGGTGTTCGTCCGGACATCCGCATCCCGCCTGTTTGCGGAGTGGATGCCTCTGACAAGATGCCCTGCGGCGTTTTGTCGCAGGGCCACTCTAGATCGGGCCGGAGCCGCGATCCTTGATCTGCGTTAAGGATGCTCGTTCCGCCCGAACCGTATCTGTATCTCCCCGTACTGGATTTCATTTGAATGAAGCAACTGCATCGCCAGCCCGACACCCCGCTGCCTGCCGCCACCGAGCCGCAGCCCGCTGGCGCCGCGGCTGCCGAGCCCGAGATCGCCGCGCTGCGCACCGGCGGCAGCCGCCTGCTGCACCTGCGCTGGCTGTCGGTCGCCGCCATGGTGGCGATGGCGGCGCTGGTGTTTCCGCTGCTGGCGCCGGATCACCCGTGCAGCCGCTGCTGGGCGTGGCGCTGATCCTCGCGGTGGCGAACCTGCTGCTGCTCGCCGGTCCGGCGCGCTGGCTCGATGGGCGGCGCGGTGCCTTCGCGCAACTGCTGTTTGATCTGCTCGGCTGGGGTGCTTTCCTGTATTTCGGTGGCGGTGTCACCAACCCCGCCGCTGCGCTGCTGCTGCCGGTGGTGGCGGTGGGGGCGTCGATCCTGCCTGCGCGCCAGGCCTGGGCGCTGGCCGCGGTGGCGGTCGGCATCTATGCGGCCCTGTGGGAGTTCCATCACCCGGTGCAACTGGCCGATGCCGCCACCGCGATGCAGTGGCATCTGGCCGGCATGTGGCTCAGCTTCTCGCTGGCCGCGGCGATCGTGGTGTGGTTCATCGTCCGGCTCAATGCCGAACTGACGAAAGGCGAAGCCGCACTGGCCGAGGCGCGCGCGGCGCGGGCGCGCGACGCCTACGTCGTCGGCCTGGGCAATCTGGCCGCGGGGGCCGCGCATCGGCTGGGGACGCCGCTCGGCACGCTGCGCATCCTGACCGGGGAGCTCCTGCGGCGGAAGGAGCTGGATGCCGAGGTGCGCGAAGACCTCGGCGTGATGCGCGAGCAGCTGGAGCATTGCCGCGAAATCCTCAACAGCCTGACGCGCGAGGCCGGCCGCCAGCGTGCCGAAGGCGGCGGCGCGGAATGCGCCGGGTCCTGGCTGCATGAGACGGCGGTGCGCTGGCAGCGCCTGCGCCCGGAAGCCGGCCTGCGGCTGGACATCGCGCCCGAACTGTCCGCGCTCAGCCTCGTCGCCGACGCGAGCCTGGCCGAAGCGCTGCAGAACCTCATCGACAACGCGGCCAACGCCAACGCGGCGGCAGGCCGGGCCGGCGCCGCGGTGGAAGTGCGTGCCGTGCCGGACGGCGGCATGCTGCGCATCGAGGTGCTGGACCGCGGCCCCGGCATCGACGACGCACGGCTCGAGGCAGCGCGCCATGCTCCGCTCGGCAGCCACGCCGAAGGCATGGGCGTCGGCCTGATGCTGGCGCATGCGGCGGTCGAGCATCACGGCGGCCGGCTGGCGTTCCTTGCCCGCCCCGGCGGCGGCACCATCGCACGTGTTGCCGTGCCGCTGCGTCCGTCCTGATCGCTAACATCGCGGGATTCCGTGCTTGCCGGCGAGCGTCACCGGGCTGCTGCAGGCGCCTGATGGACGCCGATTCTGCCCAGCAAGCGCTCCAGCGTGTCGTGCGAAAGCTCGCCGACGTAGCGTGCGGCCAGGCGCCCCCGGGCATCGAAAAACAATGTGGTGGGCAATCCCGTCTGCCCGCCCAGACTGGCACTTGCCCGGCCTTTGGGGTCGAGTAGCACGTGGCGCAGCTCGAGTTGCTGGCTGTCGAGGAAGCGCTGTACGTCTCCGGCGGGTTCACCCTGGTTCAGGAAGACGAAATGAACCTGTGGATACTCGACCTGTGCCCGTTGCAGCAAGGGCATTTCGTGGCGGCACGGCGGACACCAGGTCGCCCAGAGATTGACCACGGCCGGCTTGCCCGAGAAGGACTGCAGTTCGACCTGCGTGCCGTCCAGGGTCCGGGCGATGGCCGCGGAAACGCGGATGTCGTCGCCCGCGTGCAGCAGCAGCGCCGCAGAGGCAAGCACCCAGGCGGCGGTGGCGCTGCCCATGCCCGCCATCAGCGGCCGGCGCAAGGATGGCTGCCTGCGCATCGGCGCCAGGGCGTAGAGCCAGCCGGCGATCACGCCGATCTGGCCATTCCAGCCGCCGTCGCGGATGTCCAGGATGTCCAGCGGCGCCTGCAGATAGCTATCGCGATACTCGAACACGAAAGCCAGCCGCGCGGCAAGCAGCGTGGCCAGCAGCACCCGCCAGGCCACTGCCCAGAACCCGGCGGCCTGGCGCCGGTCCAGAAGCATGCCGACCGCGAAACCCAGGGCCGCGGCTCCGGCGGCGAGCAGCAGGGGCCATGGCAATGCCAGGAAGCCGATATGCTGTACCGGATTCATGCTTCACACTTCGATGCCATGCAACACATCCAGATCATCTCCTCGTCCAGCGTACGTGAAAACGCCCTGGCATGCAGTGAACGGGCACGCAGCGCCGATATGCATGCCTTCCTCTACGGCTTGAATGAAGCAGTCGCGACATGATCGGCGTCGGTCCGTTCCCGGTCCGGGTCGTCATCGTCTTCTGCGCCGTGCTGCTGGCCTGGGCAGTGGCGCGCCTGATCGCCAGGCGCCTGCCGGACGGGGCGTACAGGAAGGCGGCTGGCGGGCTGCTGTTCGACAGTGTGTTCTGGGGCCTGCTGGCCGCCCGCCTGGGCCATATCGCGCAGTGGTGGGAGGAATACGCCGCGGCGCCGGCTTCCATGATCGCCATCGGCGACGGCGGCTTCACCTGGTGGATCGGCGTTGTCGCGGCCCTGCTGCTCGTCTGATGGCGAAGCCGCACGATGTCCGCGCTGCGCATCCCCGTCGTCGCGGGCATCGCGGCGGGCGTGCTGGGCTGGTTCGCCGGCGGCGGGGTGTTGGCGCTGCTGCACCAGTCCGGGCCGCCGCTGCCCGAGGTGCAGGTGAGCACGCTCGATGCCCGGCCGCTCAGCTTGAGTGCTTATGCAGGGCGGCCGGTCGTGCTCAACCTGTGGGCGAGCTGGTGCCCGCCTTGCCGCCGCGAGATGCCGGTGTTCGAGCAGGCGCAGCAGGATTTCCCGCAGCTCGCCTTCGTCATGCTCAACCAGGGGGAAAGCGCGCAGCAGGCGCTCGCTTTCCTGCAAGGCGAGCAGTTGAGGCTCAAGGATGTGCTGCTCGACCCCTCGTCCCGGGCCATGCAGGTCTTCGGTTCGCGCGGCCTGCCCACCACCTTGTTCTTCGATGAACAGGGAAGGCTGGTGGATACCCACATGGGCGAGCTGACGACCGCCAGCCTCAGGAGCACGCTGATGCGCCGTTTCGGGCAAGTCCCGAACCCCTGATAGGCCGCGCTTAGATCGCTTCCATGACGGCGCGCAGGAACTGCCGCGTGCGCTCGTGCTGCGGGTAGCCGAACAGTTCCTCGGGACTGCCCTGTTCGGCGATCCGCCCGGCGTCGAAGAAGCAGACGCGGTCGGCGAATTCGCGCGCGAAGCCCATCTGGTGGGTCACCATCAGCATCGTGAGCTGATGCGCCGAACCCAGCTCGCGGATCACGTTCAGCACTTCGCCGCACAGCTCGGGGTCGAGCGCCGAAGTGACTTCGTCGAACAGCATCACGCGCGGGCGCATCGCCAGCGCCCGGGCGATCGCCACGCGCTGCTGCTGGCCGCCGGACAGCTGGGCGGGATGCTGGTCGAGCTTGTCGGCCAGCCCGACCATGGTCAGCAATTCGGCGGCGCGCGCGTGGGCCTCTTCCTTGCCGAGGCCGAGCACGCTGATCGGCGCTTCCATGCAGTTCTGTACCGCGCTCATGTGCGGGAACAGGTTGAAGTGCTGGAACACCATGCCGATGCGGCTGCGCATCTTGCGCAGGTGGCGGGCGTCGGCCGGCACCAGGCCGTCGCCCTGCGGCATGTGGGTGAGCGGCTCGCCGTCGATGAAGATCACGCCGTCGTCGATGCGCTCGAGCGCCATCAGCACCCGCAGCACCGTGGTCTTGCCCGAGCCGGAGGGGCCGATGATGGCGACTTTCTCGCCGCTGGCGACGTCGAGGTCGAACTGGTCGAGCACCGTGAGTGGGCCGTAGCGCTTGGAGACGCGCTCGAAGCGCACCATCGGTGTTTCGGAGGTGGAGGGGGCCGTGGAGTTGTTCATGATCGGGAGGCGGCGCGCACGCCGAGGCGGCGTTCGAGGAGCCGGATCAGTCCGCTCGAGAGCAGGCTGAAAATGAGGAAGTAGAGGCCGACCAGCGTGATCGGCTCGGTGTATTGGAAACTCTCGGAGCCGAGGATCTTCGCCGTCTGCATCAGCTCCAGCACGCCGATCGCCGACAGCAGCGGCGTTTCCTTGAACAGTGCGACCAGGTAGTTGCCCAGGGCGGGCACGATCGGCGGGATCGCCTGCGGCAGGATGATGCGGCGGAAGGTGGCTTGCGGCGACAGGTTCAGCGCGGCCGCCGCTTCCCACTGGCCGCGCGGCACGTTGTCGATGCCGGCGCGATAGACTTCGGCGCAGTAGGCACCGTAGTGCAGGCCGATCGCGATCAGGCCGGCCAGCATGGCGTCGAGCGCGAGGCCGAACTCCGGCAGGCCGTAGTACAGGAAGAAGATCTGGATCAGCAGCGGTGTCGAGCGGATGAACTCCACCACCGCGGCGGCCGCATGGCGCACCAGCGGATTGGCCGCCATGCGGCAGATGGCGAGGACGAGGCCGATCACCAGCGCGAGGGCGAAGCCGAGCAGCGTGGCCTGCAGCGTGATCAGCGCGGCCTCGCCGAGAATCGGCAGGATCTCGTGGACGTAGTGCCAGTCCCAGTGTGCGTTCAACGCGCCTCCTTGCCGCGCAGCAGCCTGCGCCCGGCGCGGCGCTCCAGCGCGCGCATGGCCAGGGTCAGCAGCAGCGACAGCGCGAGGTAGATCAGCAGCACGATGCCGAAGATTTCCACCGTGCGCAGCGTCGTCTGGTTCAGTTGCTGGGCCTTGAAGGCGAGGTCGGACAGCGTGATCAGCGAGACCAGCGAGGTCGCCTTCAGCAGCTCGATGAAGAGGTTGCCCCAGGGCGGGATCATGGCGACGAAAGCCTGCGGCAGGATGACCCGCCGCAGCGTGCGCAAGCGGCCGAGGTTCAGCGCGCTGGCGGCCTCCCACTGGCCGCGCGGCACGGCCTCGATCGCGCCGCGCATCAGCTCGCTGCCGTAGGCGCCGATGTTGAGGCCGAGCGCGGCAATGCCCGCCGTCATCGGCGACAGGCTGATGCCGAACATCGGCAGCACGAAGAACAGCCAGAACAGTTGCACCAGCGCGGAGGTACCGCGGAACAGCTCGACGTAGGCGACTGCGAGCCAGCGCAGCGGCAGCGGAGCGTACAGCCGCGCCGCGGTGGCGAGCAGCGCCATCGCCACCGCGACCAGGCTGCCGCCGGCGGCCACCTGCACGGTGACCGCTGCGCCGCGCAGCAGCTCGGGCAGGAAATCGCGAAAGCCGGCGAAGCTGGGGACGACCAGCCCGCCGGCAAAACCGAGGATGGCGGCCGCAGCCAGCGCGCCGGCGGCCGGACGGGATCCGGTCGGGCCAGACCCGGCCGAACCCGTCCTATTCGCCGGCACAATGCTGATCGGCCGTCATCTCGGGAAGGTTGGAGGCGTCGAAGCCGAACGCCTTCACCATCGCCAGGTGTTCTTCGCTGCCGACGAAGCTGGCGAGCTCCCGATTGACGGCGTCGCGCAGTTCGGTGTCCTGCAGGCGGAAGGCGAACGAGCCTTCGCCGCGATAGCGCTTGCCTTCGTGGGTGAAGGCGAAGGGCTCGGCGCGCTCGATCGCCTCGTCCTTGCCCGCCAGCTCGCCTGCGGCCATCGCATTGAAGGCGGCGGCCGAGACGCGGCCGGCCTTGACTGCGGCGACGGCGGCGGCGAAGTCGGGCACGATCATCTGCTGCTGCCGTGTCATGCCGGCCAGCTGGCCGTGCTCGATCTCCGCCGTGCCGGCGACGAAGGCCAGCTTCTTGCCGCTGCTAGCGGCGTCGGCATAGGTGTGGATGCCGTCCGGGTTGCCTTTCCTGACCACCAGGGCGTCGCCGACGCCGTAGGTGGGGTTGGCGAACAACACCTGCTCGCAGCGCTTGGGCGTGATGTACATCGATGCGACGATGGCATCGAAGCGCCCGGCCTTCAGGCCGGGGATCAGCGCGCCCCATTCGGTCAGCACGCCTTCGATCTTGCCGACACCGAGCTGCTTCATGATGTGGCGGAACACGGTGGGCGATTCGCCGGTGAGTTCGCCCGAGGTGGTGGCGTAGGCGTAGGGCGCCTCGTTGGCGAAGCCGACGCGGATGCTGCCTTCGCGCTGGATGCGTTCCAGCGTGGTCTCGGCCGCGGCGGGGCCGATGCCGGCCAGCGCCGTGGCGATCAGCGCGGCGAGCAGGCCGCCGCGGGGGAGGAGTCGCTGCCCGTTCATGGTGAAGCCTCCGTCTGGATGGGCGTGAAGTCCTGCCGTTCGGCGATGAAGGAAGGCCGTGGCGGCAGGCCGCAGAAGGGCGCGGCCGGCGTGTTGTGCACGCTGTTGTAGACGAAGAAGACGTTGCTGCGCGGCAGCGGCGTGATGTTGGAGTTCGAGCCGTGCATCGTGTTGCAGTCGAAGAAGGTCACCGAGCCGGCCGGGCCGGTGGGGGCGACGATGCCGAAGTCCTCGACCAGCCGCCTCAGGCTGGCATCGTCGGGCACGCCGACTTCCTGGCGCCGCAGCGAGGCGAGGTAGTGCTCCTCGGGCGTGGCGCCGACGCAGGAGATGTAGCGCTGGTGCGAGCCGGGGATGATCATCAGCGGGCCGTTGTGCGGCGTGTTGGGCGTCAGGCTCACCGAGCAGCTCAGCATCCGCATCGCCGGCACGCCGTCCTCCATGTGCCAGGTCTCGAAATCGGAGTGCCAGTAGAACTCCTTGCCGCGGAAGCCGCCCTTGTAGTTGATGCGCGACTGGTGCAGATAGACCTCGCTGCCCAGCAACTGGCGCGCGATCGCCACCAGCCGGGGGTGGGCGCACAGCCGGCGCAGCACGGCGCTGCGCTTGTGGACTTCGAACAGCGAGCGCAGCTCGCCGCTGTCGGGTTCGATGACGGCTTCCGCCGCCTGCCTGACGGCTTCGTCGCGGCGCAGCGCGTTCAGTTCGGCGAGGTAGGTCTCGAGTTCGTGTGCGCCGATCAACTGCTCGAAGCTCAGATAGCCGTTGTCGCGGTAGAAGCGCAGCTCGGCCTCGCTCAGCGGGCCGTCGCCGGCGCCGCCATGGACCACCGGATCCCGGCGCTCGCTGATGCGCGGCTCGGGCCAGAAGCGGGACGGATAACGGTCGTCGTCCCGCGGCCGCGTTTGTGCGGCCTGCGGTGACAGGGTCGTCGTCATGGCATGCTCCTCCTCAGTCGGCCAGCGCGTAGGCGCCGCTTTCGTCATGCACCTCGCGCCCGGTCAGCGGCGGGTTGAAGACGCACACCATGCGCATCGGCACGCCCTTGTTGGCGCGCAGGACGTGGCGGTCGTGGTCGTTGAGGGCGTACAGCGTGCCCGGCCGGATGGAATGGGTGAGGCCGGTGGCGAGATCGGTGATCTCGCCCTCGCCTTCGATGCAATAGACCGTCTCGAGATGGTTGCGGTACTCCATTTCGAGTTCGGCGCCGGCCTTGATGATGGTGTCGTTGACCGAATAGCCCATGCCGTCCTGCTTGTAGATGAGGCGGCGGCTGGTCCAGCCGTCGGCGTCCACGTCGGCGGCGGTGCCGAGGATGTCGTCGAGATGTTTCACGATCATGGTCCGGGTCCTCGATGTCGGTTTTGTTTTGGGAAGTGCCGGCGCGTGTTCAGGCGACCTGGCCGACGTCTTCGGCCAGCACCGAGGCCAGCGCGTCGTCGATGATGTCCAGGCCCTTGCTCAGCGTGGCTTCGTCCATGGTCAGGCTGGGCAGCAGCTTCAGCACCTGGTCGTCGATGCCGGCGGTCTCGATGATCAGGCCGCGCTCGAAGCAGGCCAACGAGACGCGGCCGGCGAGTGCGGGGTTGCCGAACTCGACGCCCTGGATCAGGCCGCGGCCGCGCACCGTGCCGTCGACGCCGTGCGACTTCAGCATGCGCTGCAGGCGTTTCTGCACCAGCGCGCCCTTGTGCTCCACCGCCCGGCTCAGGCGCTCGTCCTGCCAGTGGTGCTCCAGCGCCGCGGTCGCGGTGACAAAGGCGGGGCAGTGGCCGCGGAAGGTGCCGTTGTGCTCGCCCGGCTCCCACTGGTCCAGCTCGGGCCGGATCAGCACCAGCGCCAGCGGCAGGCCGTAGCCGGACAGCGACTTCGACAGCGTGACGATGTCGGGCTCGATGCCGGCCTCCTCGAAGCTGAAGAAGCGCCCGCTGCGGCCGCAGCCGACCTGGATGTCGTCGACGATCAGGACGATGCCGTTGTCGCGGGTGATCTTGCGCAGGCGGCGCAGCCACTCGGCGCCGGCGACGTTGACACCGCCTTCGGCCTGGATCGTCTCGACGATCACCGCGGCAGGCACTTCCATGCCGCTGCCGTTGTCGAGCAGCATCGCCTCGAAGTAGTCGAGGGTATCGACGTCGCTGCCGAGATAGCCGTCGAAGGGGACGGAGGCGGCGTGCGACAGCGGCACGCCGGCACCGGCGCGCTTGAAGCCGTTGCCGGTCACCGCCAGCGAGCCCAGCGTCATGCCGTGGAAAGCGTTGGTGAAGCTCACCACCTGCTCGCGGCCGGTGACCTTGCGCGCCAGCTTCAGCGCCGCCTCGACCGCGTTCGTGCCGGTGGGGCCGGGGAACTGGAGCTTGTACCTCAGGCCGCGCGGCTCGAGGATCAGCTCGTTGAAGCGTTCGATGAAGCGCGCCTTCGCCGTGCTGTACATGTCCAGCGTATGGGTGATGCCGTCCGCCGTCAGGTAGTCGAGCAGCGCGCGCTTGAGCGGCTCCGGGTTGTGGCCGTAGTTGAGCACGCCGGCGCCGCAGAAGAAATCGAGATAGCGCCGGCCGCGCTGGTCGCTCATCCACGGGCCCTTGGCCGTGGTGAATACCGCGGGAAAGTTGCGGCAATAGCCGCGGACTTCGGATTCGTGTCGTTCGAAGACGTTCATCGGATTCCTCCTTGTAATGGTCGAGTGGTGGCACCGGCGGGCGGCGCCAGTGGGCGGTGCCGGCAAAGCGCCCGGCGGGCGCCGTCCCCGGCGCAGCGGCTCAGGGCGCCGAGCCGTCGAGCGGACCGATGCGGTACAGGGGTTCCGCAGGGTGCGGACGGGGAAACAGCTCCGGTGTGAACAGCGGCGAGACTTCGCAGTCCGCGCCGCAGTCGCGGGCGAAGCGGCGGAACAGCGCCTGCGACGCCGCGTTGTCGTCGGCGACGGTGGCGGTGACCCACTTGCAGCCGCGATTGGCCGGCAGCACGGCCCATTCCTGCAGCAGCTTCAGCCCCAGGCCCTGGCCGCGGAGTTCCGGCAGTACGCCGATCTGCCAGACGAAGGCCGTGTCGGGCCGGCGCGGCGGGTGGTAGCCGACGACGGCGCCGACGATGCGGCCGTCGCGTTCGGCGACCAGGCAGGTGTCACCGAAATCGGCCGCGAACAGCAGATAGAAATAAGCCGAGTTGAGCTCCAGCGCGCCGGTCGCATCGACCAGTTGCCACAGGGCGGCGCCGTCGCCGGGGCGTGCGGAGCGGAAATGAAGGGAAGGGGAAATGCTCGGGGTACTTCGGTCCGTGTCGTTCATGCCATGGGTTGTTTGTCGGTGGTGCGGCGTTTGCCAGCGGATGGCGAGCGGCACACCAAGCCGTCAGGGAACAGGATCACCTGCCGGCCGGCCCCGCAGGGCCTACAAAGGAACTCAAGCGACGCTCAGGCCGTTGAATGAAGCCGATCGAGCTGGCGCAGGAACCGGCGAAAGGAATTCGATGCAAGCAAGGCATCAACATTTGTCTAAATTATATTTCAACAAATGTAATTAAGGCAAGCATCCATGCCGCGCTCGTACGGATGGCAGGCCGGATTCCTTTCGTGTCCGGGAGGTGGCACCATTGCACGCTTGACCCTTCTGCCTGCCGCATGAGTTCAGAACACGCCCCCGTCCTGCTCGTCGTCGATGACGACCCCGCCTTCAACCGCGTGCTGTCGCGTGCGCTGGCGCAGCGCGGTTTCGACACCTACGGCGCCACCGACAGCGAAGGCGCGCTCGAACTGGTGCAGGACCATGCGCCCGAGTTCATCGTGCTCGACCTCAACATCGGCGGCGAATCCGGCCTCAAGCTCATCCGCCCGCTGCTCGAAGCCAGCCCGGGTGCGCGCATCCTGGTGCTGACCGGCTATGCCAGCATCGCCACCGCGGTCGACGCGGTGAAGCTCGGCGCCGTCCAGTACCTGGCCAAGCCGGCCGACATCGACGCCATCGTCAAGGCGCTGCAGGCCGAAGACGTCGTCGTCGACGAGCATGCGCCCGATGCGCCGATGTCGGTCGACCGGCTGGAGTGGGAGCACATCCAGCGCGTACTGGCCGAACACGACGGCAACATCTCGGCCACCGCGCGGGCGCTGCAGATGCACCGCCGCACCCTGCAACGCAAGCTCGCCCGTCCGCCGAGCGGCGACTGAGGCCGTCCTCCATGTCCGATACCCGTCATCCGCTCAAGGCGGACCTGCTGCTCGTGCTGGCGACCCTGGTGGCCGCCGCCGGCTGGATCTTCTCCAAGGAATCGCTCGCGGGCCTGCCGCCGCTGCTGTTCATCGGCACCCGCTTCCTGCTGGCCGGCGTGGTGCTGGCGGCCTTCAGCTGGACGCAGCTGCGGGCGATGAGCGGGGCCAACTGGCGCGGCGCGCTGCTGATCGGCGTGCTGTTCGCGCTGGCGATGGGCTTCTGGATCGGCGGCCTCCATCACGCCAGCCACCTGGGCGAAGGCGCCTTCATCTCCAGCCTGGGCGTGGTGCTGGTGCCGCTCGTCGGCCGCCTGTTCTTCGGCGAGCGTCCGCCCCGCGTTGCCTGGGTGTCGATGCCGCTGGCGCTGGCCGGCTTCGCCTGTCTGTCGCTGGAGCACGGCTTCCGCTTCGAACCCGGGCAATGGTTCTTCCTCGCCGCCGCGATGGTGTTCGCGGTGCTGATCAATCTCAACGGCCGGGTGGTGCGCAGCGTGCCGCCGCTGGCGCTGAGCACGGTGCAGGTGATGACGGTCGGCGTGCTGATGCTGCCGCTGTCGGCGCTGTTCGAAACCTGGCCCGAAGCGGTGTCGATGCCGGTGCTCGGCTGGCTGCTCGCCAGCGCGCTGCTGGCGACCACCTTGCGCTTCTTCGTCCAGCTCTACGGCCAGAGCCTGACCACGCCCAGCCACGCGGCGTTGATCCTGATGCTGGAGCCGATGTGGACCGCGATGGTCGCCGCATGGTGGTTCGGCGAACGCATGAGCGAATTGCAGCTCTTCGGCTGCGGGCTGATCTTCTCGGCGCTGGTGCTGAGCCGCTGGCGGCTGGTGATCGATGTGCTGAAGGCGGTCACGGGGCGGTGAATGCCCGGCTGCCGCCGCGCCGCATGCAAGCGCGGCGGCAGCCGGGCATTTCGCGGCTGGGGCTCACAGCCTGAAGCGGCCCACCAGGTCGTCCAGCTGCGTCGACAGCGCCTGCAGGTTGCTGCTGGCCTCGTTCAACTGAGCGGCGATCTGCGTGGTGCCGGCGGTGAGCTGGCTGATGCCCTCGACGTTGTGGTTGATCTCGCCGACCGCGTTGGACTGTTCTTCCGTGGCGATGGCGACCTGGAGGTTCTGGTCGCTGATCTGGTTGATGTGGCCGTTGATCTGCTCCAGCGCGCTGGAAGCCTTGCCGGCGTATTCCACCACCAGCGTGCTCTGCTGGCGGCCCTTTATCATGGTTTCCACCGCGGCGCGGGATTCGGCCTGCAGGCGATCGATCACCTGCTGGATCTCCTCGGTCGAGCTGCCGGAACGGCTGGCCAGCGTGCGCACCTCGTCGGCCACCACGGCGAAACCGCGGCCCTGTTCGCCGGCGCGGGCGGCTTCGATGGCGGCGTTGAGGGCCAGCAGGTTGGTCTGGTTGGAAATGCTGCGGATGGTGTCGAGCGTGGTGCTGATGGCATCGGTCTGCTCGGCCAGCGCCTCGATCACCTTGGCCGCCTGCGCCAGTTCGCCGTTCAGCGCATCGATCTGGCGGTGCGCCTGGGCGACGACCTCGCTGCCGCTGCCGGCATGCTCGGTCGCTTCACGGGCCAGGGTGGCGGCGTTCTCGGCATTGCGGGCGATTTCGTTGACGGTGATGCCGAGCTCGTTGATGGCGGTGGCCACCTCCACCGTGCGTTCGCTTTGCGAGGTGCAGTTGTCCTGGGTCAGGCGGGCGCGTTCGGCCACCTCGCGGGCCATGCCCGAGAGCTGGCGCGAATTGTCGGCCAGTTGCCGCATCGCGCCATGCACCTTGTCGATGAAACGGTTGAAGCTGCCCGCGATCTCGCCCAGTTCGTCCTTGCCGGGCAGCTCGATGCGGGTGTCCAGTGCCAGGTTCTCGGCAGCCAGGCTCAGCTTGTCCTGCAGGATCGCCACGCGGCGGCGCAGATGGCTGGCGATCATCCAGGACACGACGAAGGACACCAGCAGGCCGAGGCCGATGATGGCGACCTGGCGGGTGAAACCGGCGTCGTAGCTCTCGGCGCTGTGCTGGTTCTGCTGCTCGGCCTGCTGCAACAGCGCATCGAGCAGCTCGTTGGCACCCTGGCGCATCGTGCCGTAGCTCTTGGCGTACTGGTCGCGGTAGATCCGCTGGGCCGTGCCCATGTCGCCGGCATCGAGGGCATTCAGCATCGGCTCGAGTTCGTTCGCCACCATCGTCTCGAACTGGTCGAACAGGCGCTGCGCCTGCGCCTTGCGTTCCGGATTGACCTGGGCGTCCACCGCATTGCGCATGGCATCGCGCATGCCGGGAATGTCTTCGCTGCGGGCTTCCTGCACCCGCGTCCTCACGCCGCGCTCGTCGCGCAAGGGGGTGTCCTGCAGCAGCATCATGTCGATGCCCACGCGCATGCGCGGAATCCGCGACGCCGCTTCGGCCATCGCGCGCATCGGCGCGGCGGTGTTGAGGTAGAGGATTTCGGTGTTCCTGTGCATGCTGGCCATGCTGCCGAGGCTGGTCAGTGCAACCAGCAGCAGGGCGATGCAGGGGATGGCGACCGCGACGATCAGCCGGGTCTTGAGGGTGAAGGCGTCGAGACGCATGGGGTGCTCCATATCGGGGATACGTGCAGCACGTGGCGATGATCGTGCCGGGCTGCTGTTGTCAGTGTTGCCGGCACTGCTTATCGGCAGGAACTGCCCGATGCTTGAGGAACGAGCGGGACGCTGCGCCCGCAGGCGCGTACCGAAGGCCGTCACTTTCCTTCCTGCCGTGTCCCGGACGGCCGGCCGGCGAGGGGGCGATACGGTGGCCGGGGGCTCAGGCCGGCGCGGCGGCGTCGGTACGCAGGTAGTCTGCGAAGCGCGTCAGCGCCGGACTCATGTCGGTACTTCGCCATGCCGCCTCGGTGACGATGACGTCGTTGTCGCTGATGCCCTCGAGCGGCCGGATCGCGACGCCCTGGCGCATGTAGTTCGCCGCGCATTCGATGTGGATGGTGAGGCCGACGTTGGCGCTGATCAGGCCGAACATGCCCTCGGTGTTGTGGACCTCCTGCACGATCTGCGGGGCGAAGCCCGCCTTCAGGCACAGCGCGTCGAGGTGGCGGCGGAAGTGCCGCCAGCGAGCCATGACGCCGACGATGAAGGGTTCGTCCGCGAGACTGTGGATGTCGACGGTCGCCTGGCTGGCGAGCGGGTGCGTCTGCGGCAGCACGGCGACGAAGCGGTCGTGCTGCACCGGCAGGGTCTCGATGTCGGCGCCGGTCACGGGACTGGTCAGGAAGGCGACGTCGATCTTGCGCAGCATGAGCTCGTCGAGCTGCTGACGGGTGGAGCCGTAGGTCAGCTCGATGTCTATTTCCGGGTAGGCGCGGCGGAAGCCGTCCAGTATGCGCGGCAAGGCGCCGGAAATGGCGAAATCGGTGTAGCCGATCGCGAGCGTGCCGAGCTCGCCGCGGTGCGCCTTGCGCGCCTGCCGCACCGTCTCCTCCAAGTCCTCCATCAGGGCATAGCAGCCCTTCAGGAACACCGCGCCGGCCGGCGTCAGTTGAACGCGCCGGTTGTTCCGTGTGGAACAGGCTCAGGCCGAGCTGGTGCTCGAGCAACTGAATGCCGCGGCTCAGCGCCGGTTGCGCGAGCGCGAGGTTCTCGGCGGCGCGGCGAAAGTTCAGGGTTTCGGCGACGGCGAGGAACTGGCGGATCTGGCGGAGTTCGATTTTCATTGATGCTTGAAAGGTATCACAGCATGGCAAAACGGTATTATACAAGGCAACGATGCTTGCCATATCTTCCGTTTATCGCTGGATCAACACGGCGAATGGCGCGGGCGGCAGGCCGATTCTGCTTCCACCGTCCGCGAGCACACCACAAGGGACCGAGATCCCTAAGCGAGAGAGACGGAAAACCAAAATGGAAAGCACTTTTCACGGTGTCATCGCCTTTGCGCTGATGGCCATCATGCTGCTGCTTGGCAGCCTGCTCAGGGCCCGCATCGCCTGGTTACGCAACGCGCTGATCCCGGCCAGCATCACCGGCGGCATGATCGGCTTCGCCTTGGTGTCGGCCGGGCTGCTGCCTGGTTTCACGGCAGCCGACTTCACGGCTTTGACCTTCCACTTTTTCACCCTGAGCTTCATGTCCCTGTGCCTGACCGGCAACAGCGGCAACCAGGCCCTCGCCGGCGGCAGCATCGTGCGCGGCGGCCTGTGGCTGACGGTGATATGGGTGATCAGCCTCGGCCTGCAAGGTGTGCTCGGCTACGGAGTGATCGTCGCCTATGACGAGATCACCGGTGCCGACGTCAGCGCCTTCCTCGGCGCTCTCATCACCCACGGCTTCACGCAGGGGCCGGGCCAGGCGCTGACCTACGGCGGCCTGTGGGAGCATGAGTTCGGCATTGCCAACGCGACCCAGGTGGGCCTGATTTATGCCTCGCTCGGTTTCCTCGTCGCCTTCGCCGTCGGCGTGCCGATGGCGCGCTGGGTCATCCGCCGGGGGCTGAACGCGAACAAGGCCTCGGGCATCGACAGCGACTTCCTGTCCGGCTTCTATGCCCCGGCGCGGCAGCCTGAGGGGGGGCGAATGGTGTCGCATCCGGCCAATCTGGATTCGCTCGCCTTCCACATCTGCCTGCTCGGCGCTGCCTACGTGATCACCCACGTCTGGCTGCTGGCAGTGCGCGATATCGCCGCCGGCTTTACGCCCTGGGGCTTGAACCTCGGCGTGCTGTTCAGCCACAACATGTTCTTCCTGCACGGCCTCGCCGTCTGCGTGCTGATGCGCTGGGCGATCGAAAAGGCCGGTCTCGCCGCCTATGTCAATGACGATACGATGAAGCGGATCACCGGCGGCTCGGTCGACTTCATGGTCGTCGGCACGCTGATGAGCATCGAGTTCGCGGTGCTGGGAGCCTTGCTGGTGCCGATCCTGCTGGTGTCCGCGGTGATTACGGCGGCGACGCTGATCGGCAGCCTGTTGATGGGGCGCTTGAGCGGCAGGCTCGGCTACGAGCGCGCGGTGACGATGTTCGGCTGCTGCTGCGGCTCCACCGGCAGCGGCTTGCTGTTGCTGCGCATGGTCGACGCCGACTTCAGCACCTCGGTGGCGAAGGAACTCGCCTTCTACAACATCGCCATCGTCGTCGCGACTTTCCACATCCTGTTCATCTTCGCGCCGATCGCTCCCTCGCTGAGCACCGGTGCCTACATCGCGATCTTCGGCGGTACGGCCTTGGCTGCCCTCGTCGCCGTCCCGCTGCTGATGTGGCGGCAAGTGCCGCAGGCCGGCCGCGCCGCCGACGCCGTTCCGGAGCTGTCCAAATGAGCATCACGATCTTTTCCGCCCGCCGCATCCTGACCATGGACCCCTCGCTGCCGGAGGCGACCCACGTCGCAGTTCAGGACGGCCGCGTCCTCGGTGTCGGCCCGCTCGAGGAGTTGCGCGACCTCGGCGCCTTCACCCTCGACGAGCGCTTTGCCGACAAGGTGATCCTGCCGGGCTTCGTCGAAGGCCACAGCCATGCGCTCGAAGGCGCGATCTGGAAGTACCTGTATCTCGGCTACTTCCCGCGCCGCGACCCGGACGGCCGGCACTGGGCGGGCGTGAGCTCGCTGGAGCAGATGCAGCGCCGCCTGGCCGAGGCGGCGGCACGGCTGCCTGCGGGCGAGCCGCTGGTGGCCTGGGGCTTCGACCCGGTCTATTTCGACGGCGTGCGCCTGGACAAGCGCGCGCTCGACGCCGCGGTGGCGGACCGCCCGGTGGTCGTGTTCCATGCCAGCCTGCATGTGCTCTCGGTCAATAGTGCGATGCTGCGCCTGTCCGGGCTGGATCGCCATGCCGGGGTCGAGGGCATCATGCTCGGCGAGGATGGCACGCCCAACGGCGAACTGCAGGAAATGGCCGCCATGCACGGCGTGTTCGAGGCGCTCGGCCGCAACCTGTTCGAGGAAGTCTCCAGCGTCGACGCACTGCGCGCCTATGGCGCGGTGGCGCGCCGCGCCGGGGTGACGACGATCACCGACCTCTACAACCCGCTGACCGATGCCGGCATCGAGGCGCTGCGCGAGGTTGCGGCCGACGATGCCTATCCGGTGCGCCTGGTGCCGGCGATGAGTGCGCTCGCCTGGACGGCCGAGCAGGGCATCGAGCGCCTGCAGGCGTGTACCGCCTTCTCCGGCGAGCGGCTGCACTTCGGTCCGGTCAAGCTGATGACCGATGGTTCGATCCAGGGTTATACCGCGCGCCTGAAGTGGCCGGGCTATCACGACGGCCACCCGAACGGGATGTGGAACGCACCGCCCGAGGCCTTGCGGCGCCTGGTGTTCGACTACCACCAGGCGGGCCTGCAGCTGCACATCCACACCAACGGCGACGAGGCCGTCGAACTGATGCTCGACGCCATCGAGGAAGCGCTGACGCTGTGGCCGCGACCGGATCACCGCCACACGCTGCAGCACTGCCAGTTCATCAGCCAGGCCCAGCTGCGGCGTGCGGCGAAGCTGGGCGTGTGCCTGAACATGTTCGCCAACCACATCTATTACTGGGGCGACATCCACCGCCGCTGCACGCTCGGCTACGCGCGTTCGCGGCGCCTGGAGCCGCTCGCCTCGGCGCTTCGCCTGGGAATTCCGCTGGCGATGCATTCGGATGCGCCGGTGACACCGCTCGGCCCGCTGTTCACCGCGTGGTGTGCGGTCGAGCGGCGTACCGCGAGCGGCGCCGAGCTCGGCGTTCCCGAGCGTCTCGACGTCGAGCAGGCGCTGCGCACGATCACGCTCGGCGCAGCCTATACGCTGCGGCTGGACCACCTCGTCGGCAGCCTCGAGGTCGGCAAGTACGCCGACATGGCGGTGCTCGACAGCGATCCATTCTCGGTTCCGCCTGGGCGGCTGGCGGAGATCGGCGTCGCCGCCACCGTACTCGGCGGGCGAGTGCATGAAAACTGAGCGGATTCCGGTAACGCTGCTGAGCGGCTTTCTCGGCGCCGGCAAGACGACTTACCTGAATGCGCGCCTGCGCGACGGCATCCCCGCGGGCAGCCTGATCCTGGTCAACGATTTCGGCGACATCAACATCGACGCCGAACTGATCGAGTACCGCGACGAACAGGTGCTGCGCCTGAGCAAGGGCTGCATCTGCTGCACGCTGGGCGGCAGCCTCGCCGAACAACTGGCGCAGATCCTGCGCATGGAGCCCGCGCCGGCGGCGATCTACATCGAAGCGAGCGGCATAGCCGATCCCGCCCGCATCGTGGACACGATTGCCGTGTCGCCCCGGCTGCGGCTGGCCGAACTCGTATGCCTCGTCGACGCCAGCCAGGCCGAGCGGCACGCCGGCGACCCGCTATGCGCCGGCATCTGGCGACGCCAGATCGGCGCCGCGAATCGCGTGGTGGTCAACCGCATCGGTGCCGACGAGCCCTTTCCGCCCGTGCTCGCCGTCGCGCTCCACGGGCGGGATGTGGCAGTCGAGCGCCAGCCGTGCGCCGTGCCTCCACGGGCGGCAGTACCGCGGGCTGCGGCACCGGTGGGCAGCGCACTCGGCCTCGGCCACGCGAGCAACTGGCAGCAGTGCAGTGTCCGCTTCGACGCCCAGGTCGATGGCGAGCGTCTGGCCACGCTATTACACCGATACGCTGATGTCGTCATTCGGGCAAAAGGGATTCTGCGACGTAACGGGCATGCCGGCGCCGAAGTGCTGCAGTGGAGCGGCACGACGATGAACTGGTCGCCATCGGCCGTGCGCGCGCCTGGTGGCCAGTTGGTCTGCATCGGTGCGAGCGGGGAGCGGTTCGCGGAATTTGCCGATGCGCTGCGGCGACTTCGCCATGATGAGGAGGCGGATTAGGGAGGCGTCCGGCGCGACCTGACTTCATCCTTGCGCTGTGATTGCAGCCACTACCGGCAGGCGGCTCAGGCGGTATTTCTGCCGGCGGCTGCGGGGCTTGTCGGGGATGGCCATTTCGATCAAGCCTCGATCCAGAGCCGGATTCAGACATAGGCCCCGCGCAGATGGGCCAGACGGCCGGGGCCGATGATCTCCACCCGGTCGGTGAACACCTGGATGCGGATCGAGGCGCTGGTGAAATAGTCGCAATGCGCCATTCGGGCAACTGCCCGAGTGCGCGAATCCATTGCCGGGCGGGAATGGATTCGCCGATCCAACTGTTGTCCGAAACTGTATCTGCGGGCCGTCATGTTGCACCGCAGTTCTGTCCTAAGATCCTTTTCAGGCAAGGGGCGAATTTATTTTTTTGATTCCGGAGCGGCCCAGGGTATTTGCATTGCTGGCCTTTCCGGGCGAAGCCCCGTTTGCCGGGCGTCATTTCTTCAGGCGGATCATTTTTCTCGAAAGCAGGGTGCTGCCGGCGCGTGGCGGCAGTGTGCCATTGCGTCTTCATTTCCTCGGCGGAGTCATGCCGGGCGGGGTGGGAATGATCCGGAAAATTGACGGATACGGACGTATTTGAAGGAGATTGCGCGTCGGATGTTTTTTGGCAGGTGTTTGGCCGGGTAGGAGACAGAAAAGCGGGTGGATGGCAATGAGCAGAAGGCCATACCGTCCGCGATTGCAGATGATTCAGAAAAATGAAGAATCAGGAGGATGTGGTGATATTCAGAACGTCATCGAATCAGCTTTCCTGGCGGAAGGCATGCCTGGGCATTGCAGGCTGTGTCGCCATTGCCGCCTTTCCACTCCAATCCTTTTCCGCGGGGAAGAACGCCGTAGCGGCCGTCGACCAGAAACGGCTCGTCGAGGCGGCTGCCGATCCGGCCAACTGGATCACCCGGGGCGGCACCTCGGACGAACAGCATTACAGCCCTCTGAAGCGGATCGACACTGCCAACGTGTCCCGGCTCGGCCTGGCCTGGTACGGCGAATTCGACACCAACCGCGGCCAGCAGGCTACGCCGCTGGTGATCGACGGCGTGCTCTACACGAGCACGGCGTGGTCCAAGGTATATGCCTACGATGCGGCGACCGGCGAGCAGTTGTGGTTCTTCGACCCCGAAGTGCCGGGCAGGAAGGCGCCGGACGGCTGCTGCGACGTGGTCAACCGCGGCGTGGCGGCGTGGCAGGGCAAGATCTACGTGGGCACCTACGACGGGCGCCTGATCGCGATCGACGCCAGGACCGGCAAGCCGGTGTGGGAAACGCAGACCACCGACGTGACGCGCAGCTACACCATCACCGGCGCGCCGCGGGTGGCCAACGGCAAGGTGTTCATCGGCAACGGCGGCGCCGAGTTCGGCGTGCGCGGCTACGTGTCGGCGTATGACGCCGAGAGCGGTGAACTGGCCTGGCGCTTCTACATCACGCCCAACCCGGAAGGAAAGCCCGACGGCGCGGCCTCGGACAGGATCCACCGGGAGATCGGTTTCAAGACCTGGGGCGACGGCTGGTGGAAGCAGACCGGCGGCGGCGGTACCGCGTGGGATTCCATCGTTTACGACAAGGACTACGACCAGGTCCTGATCGGCACCGGCAACGGCACGCCGTGGAGCCACGTGGCGCGTTCGGGCGGCGAGGGCGACAACCTGTTCATCTCGTCCATCGTCGCGGTCGATGCCAATACCGGCGAGTACAAGTGGCATTACCAGTCCACGCCGGCCGAGGAATGGGACTTCACCGCGACGCAGCCCATCGTGCTGACCGAGCTGGACGTCGGTGGCAAGAAGACCAGGGTGGCGATGCAGGCACCGAAGAACGGCTTCTTCTACGTGCTCGATCGCAGCAACGGCAAGCTCATTTCGGCGAAGAACTTCATGCCGGTGAACTGGGCCGCGGGCATCGATCTCGAAACGGGGCGCCCGATCGAATACCCGGCGGCGCGCTATTCGAAGCACGGCAACGATTTCCTTGCGATTCCGGGCGCGTTCGGTGCGCACAACTGGCCGCCGATGGCGTACAGCCCGGACACCGGCCTGGTGTATATCCCGGCGCAGCAGGGCTCGTTCGGCTACAAGCACGACCCGGACTTCAAGTACAACCCGCTCAACGGCGCCTGGAACCTGGCCAACATCTCCGGGCATCCGACGCTGGCGCCGCGCGACGAGGCCGACCGCCTGAGCATCACCCAGAGTTTCCGCGGCGACCTGATCGCCTGGGACCCGCAGGCGCAGAAGGAAGTCTGGCGCGTGCCCTATCCATCCATCGGCGCGGGCGGCACGCTCGCCACGGCGGGCAACCTGGTGTTCCAGGGCACGCCCGACGGCATCTTCCATGCCTATGCCGCCGATACCGGCAAGGAAGTGTGGAGCTACGACGGACGCATCGGCATCATCGCCGGCGCGATGAGCTACGAGATCGACGGCACGCAGTACATCGCCGTGCTGTCGGGACTGGGCGGTTCGGCCGGCCTGCAGATCCCGCACATGAAGAACCCCCGCGCCGGCATCGGACGGGTGCTGGTGTTCAAGCTCGACGGCGGCGGCGCCCTGCCGCCCTACGAGCGCGTGTGCCGGCCGGCACAGGTGCCGGCGGAGACCTTCCCGGCCGAAATGGTCGCCAGGGGCGCGGCCTTCTACGGCAACTGCGTGGCCTGCCACGGCTACGGCACCTACACCAATGACGAGGTCGTGCCCGACCTGCGCCGTTCGCCGCTGCTGCTGGACAAGGCGTCGTTCGCCGCGGTGGTCTATGACGGCATCCGCGAAAGCCGCGGCATGGTGAGCTTCGCCGACCGCATGAGCCGGGACGACGTGGAGGCGCTGCGCGCCTGGCTGGTCGACCGTGCCATCCAGCTCAAGGCCGACGAGGAAGCCGAGCAGGCCGCGCAGGCGTCCGGCAATCCGGCGGCCAAAGCCAATCCCTGAAGCATGACCGACCCTGAGGGCACCGCCGCCGCATCTCGCGGGGGTGGTGGCCTCGTCACGAGGTGAAAAAATGAACGAAGAACGTCAACAACGTCCGTCGATCGGGCGGCTGCTGGGGCTGGCTTGCGTTGCCGGCGCTGCCGGAATGCTTGCGGCGACGGACAGCGAGGCGGCCACGGGCCGCAGCTTCATCGCGCCGCATGAATATGCGCTGCCTTCCAACGTCCCCGATGGATTCGACGTGTTTCTCGTCTATGGTTACCTGGAACGGGGTGACCGGGCCTTCGACGCCAAGGGCGACAAGCGCCGTTCCGACCGCACGGAGACGATGGTCTCGCTGCTGAAGTATTCGCGCGGCTGGACCCTCGAAAGCAATCCGAACTTCGGCTACGCCTGGGAGTTGATCGTGCCGGTGATCGGCGCGCGCAACCGCACGGCGAGGACTTCGTCGAGCGGGGTGGGCGACCCCATCGTCGCGCCCTACATCTGGTACAAGCTGTCGGACGAGGTCACGGTCGGCACCGACTTTCTGTTCCAGCTCCCGGTCGGCGACGGCGATGTCGGCGGCGGCGACAGCTGGAAGTTCACCAACTCCGTTTTCATCGATGTGCAGCTGGGCAAGTTCAACTATACCGGCGACGTGATCTGGAACTTCCCGGGGACGTCGAACAAGGAGGGCGCCAAGGCCGGGAAGTCGTGGTCGACCGAGCATCTGTTCGGCTATCGTGTCTCGCCGCTCGTCGAACCTTACGTCGGCGTCGCCTACGAGTACCAGAAGGCGTCGGCGATCAACCCAGCCAACAGCGAGACCGACGTCCTGGGCGGGGTGATGTTCCATTTCGACAAGGCGAGCGCCTCGGTTCACTTGCTGCACACGGTGGATGGCAAGAATCGACCGGCCGGGAATTCGCTCAATTTCCGCCTGGTCTGGTCACTCTGAGGGCAAACCGTCAGAAGTGGAAACAAGGAAATATTCGAAGGAGACAAAGCATGAAAAACGATCTGAACCCCGGTGCGGCCGTGCAGGCCGAAGGCGTTCGGCGCTACGCGATGCTGCTCGACGGCGAACTGGTCGACGGTGCGTCGTCGATCCCGGTGGTCGATCCTGCGACCGAGGAAATCATCGCCCATGCCCCGGCAGCCGACGCAAGCCAGCTCGAACAGGCGGTCGCGTCGGCCAAGGCGGCGTTCGATGGCTGGAAGAACGTGGCGCATGCCGAACGCGTCGCGCTGATCCACCGCATCGCCGATGCGATCGAGGCGCGCCGCGAGGAGATCGCCAGGATCATCACGCTGGAGGTCGGCAAGCCGATCACGGCCGCCCGCGCCGACGTGGATCTCTCGCTGATGTGGGCGCGCCAGGTCGCCGGCGTCGAATTGAAGCCGGACGTGCTGCAGGACGACGAGCAGGCCTACGTCGAGGTCCAGTACAAGCCGATCGGCGTCGTCGCGGCGATCATTCCGTGGAATTTCCCGTTCTTCCAGACCGTGCTACAAGCTGGTGCCGGCCTTGCTGACCGGCAACACCGTCGTCGTCAAGCCGGCGCCGACCAGCCCGTTGAACGCGATGCTGCTGGGTGAGATCCTGCACGGCATCCTGCCGCCGGGCGTGGTCAATATCGTCGGCGACGACGGCAGCCTCGGCCCGCGCCTTTCCAGCCATCCCGACGTCGGCAAGGTTTCGTTCACCGGATCGACCGCGGCGGGGCGGCAGGTGATGGCCAGCGGCGCGCCGACGCTGAAGCGCATCGTGCTCGAGCTGGGCGGCAACGATGCCGCGATCGTGCTCGACGATGCCGACGTCGAGTCGGCGGCCCAGGGCATCTTCACCTGGGCCTTCATGAACTCGGGGCAGGTCTGCATCAACATCAAGCGCATCTACGTGCCGGATGCGCTGTACGACCGCTTCTGCGACGCGTTCGCGAAACTGGCCCGGTCCGCGGTCGTCGGCCATGGGCTCGACGAGAAGACCGAGTACGGGCCGATCCAGAACCGGCGCCAGTATGAAGCGGTGCTGCGTTCGCTCGACGTCGCCAGGCGCGACGGGACGGTGATCGCGGGCGGCGAGCCGGCGGAGGGCAAGGGCTGGTTCGTGCCGCCGACGGTGGTGCGCGACATCGACGAAGCCAGTCCGCTGGTCCGCGAAGAGACCTTCGGCCCGATCCGCTCGATCCTGAGGTATTCGTCGATCGACGACGCGGTCCGCCGCGCCAACGACACGCAGTACGGGCTGGGCGGCTCGGTGTGGGGCAAGGACATCGAACGTGCAACCCGGATCGCCGCGCGGCTGGAAAGCGGCACGACGTGGGTGAATACCCATTTCGCACTGGCGCCGGACATCCCGTTCGGCGGGCGCAAGCAGTCGGGCCTGGGGGTCGAGTTCGGCCTCGACGGCATCCACGAGTTCACCGATCGCCACGTCATCCACGTCGCGCGGGGGGGATGACCGTCGGCGGGCGGCGCGGATGCGGTCCGCGCCACCCGCCGGTTTCACAGGCAGGCCTGCATGCTTTCGATGAACAGCGGGTCCTGCAGGTAGCCGACGTTCAGCCGGGTCCAGGGCGACTTCGAGCGGGGGTTCAGCATGAAGATCGAACCGGGCGCGAGAACGACGCCCTTGGGCAGCAGGCGCAGTGTCAACGCGTTCATGTCGTCGATGCCGGGGAAGCGCGCCCACAGGTACAGCGTCTGCTCGGGCTCGCAGAACAGTTCGGCGCCGAGATCCTTCAGGATCCGGATGCCGGCCCGGGTGGCGCTGCGGGCATGTTCCTGGAGGCGGACCACGTGGCGCAGGAAATGCCCCTCGCTCAGCATCACGTCGAGAATCCGCTCGCTGTATTCGCAGCCGCTGACATGCAGCAGCATCTTGATGTCGGCCAGTTCCTCGATCCGGTTGACGTCACCGGCGATGAAGCCGGCACGCAATGATGCGGAAAGCGATTTGGAGAAACTGCCGACGTAAAGCGTGTTCTTGAGATTATCCACCGCCGATATCTTCGGTGCGGAATTGACCTTGATGTCGGCGACGGCATCGTCTTCGACGACCAGCAGATTGTACATGGCGGCGAGCTTCGCAATTCGCCGCGCCTTTTCCTCGCTGATATCGGAACCGGTCGGGTTCTGCCCCGACGACTGGATGAAGAAAAGGCGGGCGCGTTCGGTGCGCAGCTTGTGTTCGAGTATTTCGACATCCGGGCCGTCGGCAAGGCGTGGAATGGCGATCATCCGCGCGCCCTGCAACTGGAGCTTGCCGAATAGCGGGTAATAGCCCGGCTCTTCGACGAAAACCGGATCACCGGCCGATACATAGCGGCGAATGATCAGGTCGAGCCCGTGGTTGCCGCCGTGCGTCGTCATGATCTGGCGCTCGGAGGCGCCGATCGAATGGGCGGCCAGCTTGCGGTTGATGTGGGAACGCAGGTTCGGGTTGCCGTAGCGGCTGCCGTAGCGGAACAGCCCGGCAATGCCGTTGCGCGTGATCTGTCGGTGGAATTTGTCGATGCGCATTTCCGACAGCCAATGCGGCGGCGGCAATGCGATGCTGAGGTTCGATTCGCCCGGGGCCTGCAGCAGTTGCTGGCGCATCAGCCAGATGGTGTCGATGGCGCGCTGGTATGCCTGCGGCGGTGCGCTCTCGTCACCGTCTGGGAATTGTCTGGGACTGCCGATCACGAAGAAGCCCTTGCCCCGATGGGCCTGGACCAATTGCCATTGTGTCAGCAGCTCGAAGGCAGCAATGACGGTATTCAGCGAATGCGAGTAGAGCCGTGCGTAGATTCGCAACGACGGGAGTTTGTCGCCTTTCTTCAGCGAACCGGACTGTATCTGCTTCGAAATGTCCTGGGCGATCTTTTCCGCGGCGTTCTTCTGTTTCATGGCGTCATCGGCTCGGGATGTCGTGAGCAACTGTTTTCCGCGACTGTATCTTCCTCGGCCGCAGTCTTCTTGCTAGCGTGATTCGCTGATTGGCGGTCGGGAAGGTTCTTGTCCCGGAAATGATCCTCGAATCTTTTCTTCCATTCCTGCTGGAATCTTGTCGTGCCTATCTTACTGCGTGGAGATGAAATGGAGAAACTGGCAAGCAACGAGGTGGATTGTTCCATTGAAGGGCATGCGACATCTGCTTTGGAGATTCCCGTTCGCTACAACATGGGATTCGACGCATGCACGAAATGGGCGGCTGGCCCGGATCGCCTGGCGCTCATCCACGACGATGGAAAGTCCATCGAGCGCTATTTGTTCCAGGACATCGAGGCCTTGTCGAATCAGACGGTGAACCTGCTGCGCGATGCCGGTGTCGTCCCCGGAACCAGGGTGGCCCTGATGATTCCGCAGCGCCCCGAGACGGCGTACTGCCACGTCGCCATCTACAAATCGGCGGCCATTGCGGTTCCGCTGTTTCCGCTGTTTGGCGAAGAAGCAATCGAGCACCGCTTGGCCGACAGCGAAGCCGAAGTCTTCATCGGCGACCGCCAGTCGATCGGCAAGCTGGAGCGGGTCCGTGCGAGATTGCCGCATCTCAAGCGGGTGCTGTGTGTCGATGGGCCCGCCGATGGTGCCGAGGACTTCCACGCGCTTCGACGCGGTGCCGCGACGCATGCGCCGATTGCCGACACGGCCGCGGATGATCCGGCGTTGATCATCTACACCTCCGGCACGACCGGGAAATCGAAGGGCGCGCTGCACGCGCAGCGCGTGCTGCTGGGCCATCTCCCCGGCGTCGAGATGTCGCACGATGGCCTCGGCCAGCTCGGCGACTTGATGTGGACGCCGGCCGACTGGTCGTGGATCGGCGGGCTGCTGGATGTGCTGATGCCCGCCTGGCACCACGGCATTCCCGTCGTCGCGCGCCGTTTCGAGAAGTTCGACGCCACCGAGGCGATGTCGTTGATGGCCCGGCACCGTGTCCGCAACGTGATGCTGCCGCCGACCGCATTGAAGCTCCTGCGCGCCGGCACGCGCAGGGATCACGACTACGGCCTGGCGCTACGATCGGTCGCGAGCGGCGGAGAGAGCCTCGGCGCCGAACTGCTCGACTGGGGGCGGGCCGTCCTCGGTGTGGAGATCAACGAGTTCTACGGGCAGACCGAATGCAACATGGTGGTGTCGTCGAGCAGCCGCTCGTTTCCCGCCAGACCCGGCTGGATGGGCAAGGCCGTGCCGGGACACGACGTGCGCATCGTCGATGCGAGCGGGGTGGTGACGCCGTCGGGACAAGTCGGGCTGATCGGCGTTCGCCAGCCCGACCCGGTGTCGTTTCTCGGCTACTGGAACAACCCGGCGGCGACCCGCGAGAAATTTGCCGGCGACTTCCTGCTGACGGGCGACCAGGGCGAGATGGACGCCGACGGCTTCATCCGCTTCATCGGACGCGACGACGACATCATCACCAGTGCCGGCTACCGGATCGGGCCGGGGCCGATCGAGGATTGCCTGCTCGGGCACCCGGCGGTGCGGCAGGCCGCGGTGGTCGGCGTCCCCGATCCCGAGCGGACCGAACTGGTGAAGGCCTTCGTCGTCCTCAACGATGGATTCGCCGGCGGAGACGAACTGACGCGGCAGTTGAAGGAGCACGTGCGCTCGCGCCTAGCCGGGCACGAGTATCCGCGGCTGATCGAGTACCTCGACGAACTGCCGAGCACGACCACGGGCAAGGTGCTGCGCCGCGAGCTGCGCCTTCGTCCGCATTGAGCTGGTGTGGGGGAGGGGGTGAGCCTGACGAGGATTGGACTAATTGGCGGCATGATGGCGCAAGCCCTCGATGCTCAGGTCGTCGTGTAGATGATCGGGGCTGGCAGCCTGGATTTCGATGGGCTTCGTCCAGCTTGTGATGGTGCAGATCGAGCGCAGCATGGCGCAACCACTGGATTGCGCACAAAGGTGACGGGCTTGCGGTAGTAATTGATAATCATTATTATTAACTGATTTCCCCTTGACCCCATCAGGCTCTGCCATGCCCCTCGTCCCGAACGGCGTGCGCCGCGAGCCGGTCGCCATGCAGCGCTTGCGGCTGAATCGTGTTCTGCGGCCCGGACTCAGTTTGAACTCCGCCTGCGACATGCACGATGAAAGCGTGTCCCGGCAAGCCACGGTGGACGAAGGCGTACGCATCGTGATGGTGCTGGATGGCGCCATCGATGTCGCCTACGGCGGGCGCGGGCTGAAGCTGGCGCATGCCCGGGGCGCGGATGCGGGCATGGTGGTGCTGCACGAGCCCGAGGAATGCCGGCGAGTCGCGCACCGGGGCGACTGGTCGCGGCGTATCTGCATCGGCCTGGGTCACCAATGGCTGGAAGAATCCTTTGGTGCCCGGGCAGACCGCACGCCGGCCCTTCCCGCGCACCTGGAACCTCGGCTGTGGACCGCCTCCAGCAAGGCACGCGTGCTCGCCGAGCAGCTTCTGCAGCCGCCGCTCATGCCGTCCATGCTGACCGGCATGTATCTGGAAAGCCGTGCCATCGAGTTGGTCATGGAGGCGTTTTCCCGGACACAGGCCGGCGATTGCGCAGCACCGGGCGGACCGCTGCGCCCGGCCGTCCACCGGCGCATGCTCGAACTGAGGTGCTGGCTGCGCGAAAACGCAGCCCTGCCGCTCAGCATCGACGAGATCGCCCGGCACGCAAACACCACGGCCACCACGCTGCAGCGGCAGTTCCGGCAAGCGATGGGCATGACGGTGTTCGATTTCCTGCAGCGCGAACGCCTGTCATTGGCTCGCCATGCTCTGGAGCGCGATGGACTGAGCGTGGCGCAGGCGTCGGAACTGGCCGGCTATACCAACCCCGGCAGCTTTGCCACTGCCTTCCGCCGCCAGTTCGGCTTGACGCCCAGGCAGGTGCGCGCAGGTCTCTAGCCCGCGCGCTGCGCACATTGCCGTTATCGCGAAGAATTCTGCCGTTCACACGAAGGCTTGCCTCGCATCTCCATGGAAAAATGAATAAGAACCACTCTCATTGACCCCCAGGAGATGCTTCGTGCCGGCCATCGCCACGACCCCCCCGCCTTGCTTCATTCGCCTGCGGCCGTCCTTTCCCGCCATGCGGCGGTCTATCCGCTGCTGGCTGGACTGCTCGTCCATGTCGGCGCGCTCCACGCCGAAGAAACGTCCGTCATGCTGGCGCCGGTCACCGTCAATGCCTATCGGCCTGCAGACAGCATCGGCGCATCGACCAAGACCGACACGCCGCTGGTCGAAGTACCCCAATCGGTATCGGTGATCGAGCGTCGCGAAATGGACCAGCGCGGCGTGCAGAACCTGAACGAAGCCACCCGCTACACCGCAGGTGTGCTGCCGGAAAGCCAGGGCATCGACAACCGGGTGGATGACCTGTACATCCGTGGCTTCGACGCGGGCAGCTTCGGCGCCAACGTCATGCTCGACGGGCTGCGAGCGCCATCCGACAGCAGCCTGAGCTGGAACCGGACCTCCTTCAATACCTGGAACCTGGAGCGGGTGGAAGTGCTCAAGGGGCCGTCCAGCGTGCTCTACGGACAACTGGCGCCCGGCGGCATGGTCAACCAGGTGAGCAAACGGCCCAGGCTGGACCAGGAGCAGGTGCTGCAACTGCAGGTCGACGGCCACGGACGCGGGCAGACGGCGTTCGACATCGGCGGCGCCGATGGCGACGGGAATCTGATGTGGCGGCTGGTCGGCCTGTATGCCGACGGCGATACGCAGATCCGCCATACCGACCACAGGCAATGGTTCATCGCACCCAGCGCCACGCTGCGCTTCAACGACGGCGCCACCCGCCTGACGCTGCAAGGCCTTTACCAGAAGGACAGCGGCGGCAGCACCTTCCAGTTCCTGCCTTATCAGGGCACGGTGGTGAAGGGCGCCAGGGGCTACATCAAGAACGATACCTTCCTGGGCGAGCCGAACTGGAACGTACGACCGCGAGATCTGGGCGGCGGGCTGGCAGCTCGAACATCAGTTCAACGATGCCTGGAAGCTGAGCCAGAACGCCCGCTACACGCACGTGGACTCGCTCTACCGGGCCACCGTGGGCAATGGCAGGCGCGGTGCGCCGCTCACCGATTTCATAACCCTGATAGATGGCCGCAGCCTGCAGCGGCGCGCGGTGCAGGGCGTCGGCGATTCCGATGCGCTGACCATCGATACCCGGGTGGAGGGTACGTTCGGCTCCGGCGCGGCAGTCCATACGCTGGTGGCCGGCTTCGACTGGCAGGAAAGCGACTGGACCTTCCTGCGCCATGCCGCGCAGGTCTCGCCCGCCGCCATTGCCATCGACGTCTACGATCCGGTCCATACCCATTACGATTTTGCGCCCACGCTGCTTCCCCAGATGTCCACCCGCGAAACCGACACCCAGGCCGGCATCTATCTGCAGGACCAGATTGCGCTGGATCGCTGGCGCTTCACGCTGGGCGGCCGCTACGACAAGACCCGCATCGATTCGCTCAATCGGTTGAATGGGATGCGGCAGGATACGCGCGACGAGGCTTTCACCGGCCGTGCCGGGGTGAGCCATCTGTTCGACAACGGCATCACGCCCTATCTGAGCTATGCCGAATCCTTCCAGCCCACCGCTGGCACGAAACGCGAGGGCGGCAGCTTCAAACCCGTGACCGGCAAGCAATGGGAGGCCGGCGTGAAATACGAGCCGGCCCGCATCGACGGCATGATCACGCTCTCGGCCTATGAGCTGACGCAGAAGAACGTGCTGACAGCCGATCCGCGCAACGCCGCCGACGAAAGCTTCCAGGTGCAGACCGGCGAGGTGCGCGTGCGCGGCATCGAACTGGAAGGCCGCATCACGCCGCAGCCCGGGTTCAGCGTGATCGGCGCGCTCACGCGCATGCGCTCCGAGGTCGTCCGCAACAACGATGGCTACACCGGCAACCGCATGGTCCGCGTGCCCGACTGGATGGGTTCGCTGTGGATGGACTACACCATCCAGGGCGGGCCGCTGCGCGGGCTGGGCGTGGGCGCAGGCGCGCGCTACGTGGGGGCGACCCGGGGCGATCTGGCCAACTACCTGCACATTCCTTCGTACACGCTGTACGACGCGGCGATCCGCTACGACGTCGGCAAGGTCGGCAACATGAACCTGCGCCTGTCGCTCAACGCCAGCAACCTGGCCGACAAGCGCTACGTCGCCACCTGCACCGCCGCCACCTCGTGCTACTACGGCACCGGGCGCACGGTCATGGCCAATGCGAGGCTGAGCTGGTGAGACGGCGCAGTTTCATGGCGGCGGCTACCGCAGGTGTCCCCGCGCTCGCCGCAGCGCGGTGGCTGCTTCCCGCCTCGCTGCTGGCCCTGCATCCCGGCCGCCGGGCGACGGCGGCTGCGCAGTCCGGCACCGCGGCGCCCGGCTGGCCGCGCCGCTTCGAGAATGCCGATGGCTCGGTCACCGAGATTGTTCGGCGCCCGCGCCGCATCCTGTCGACGTCGGTCACCGCGACCGGCACCCTGCTGGCGATTGGCGCACCGCTTGCCGCCAGCGCCGGTTCCGCCAATGGCGCATTCTTCGAGCAATGGGCTGCGGTGGCGCGCGAGCGCGGCGTGACCAGGTTGTGGCCGGCCGGGCAGGTCGATCTCGAGGCCGCCTATGCCGCCCAGCCCGATCTCATCGTCGTCTCGGGCAACGGCGCCGATTCGGCCCGCGAACAGTTCGACCGCCTGCAAGCCATCGCCCCCGCCATCATGGTCGATTACGGCCGCCAGGATTGGCAGGGCTTGGCCGTTCAGCTCGGCCTGGCCTTGGGCATGGAGGCCGAGGCTCGTGATGCCATTTCGCGCTTCGACGCCCGGGTCGCAGAGGCCCGTGCCCGTCTGCAGATTCCGGAAGGCCTGGCCAACATCGTCAGCTACAACGGTCCCGGCGTGGACAACCCCATCGCCACCGCGAACAGCCCGCACGCGCGGCTGCTGCAGGCACTGGGCTTTCGCATCGAATCCGCCGATCCTGCCTGGCACGGCGCGCTGGGCCAGGCCGGCGACTTCGTCTGGGCGCCTTATGAAGCCCTGACCCGCCTCACCGCGCAGACCACCTTCGTGCTGCGCGCGGACGACACCGGCGCCGCCGCGATGCTGCGCGATCCCGTGCTCGCCAACCTGCCATCGGTACGGGCCCGGCAGGTCTACGGGCTGGGCAGGAACTCGTTCCGCATCGACGCCTACAGCGCCGGCGAAATCATCGACGGGCTGCTGGCGCGGTTCGCCGCCCGCTGATGCGCATGCCGGCCGACACCCGCCGCCCTGCGATCCTGGCCGCCGCCGGCCTGGCCGGCATCCTGCTGCTGGCCGCGGCAAGCCTGGCCGTCGGCGCCCGTCCGCTGGCTGCCGCCACCGTCTGGCAAGCCCTGACTGCCTTCGATGCCGGCGACAGCGAACATCTGCTGCTGCGCCACCTGCGCGTGCCGCGCACGCTGCTGGCGCTGCTCGCCGGCGGCGCGCTGGGTGCGGCCGGGGCGCTGATGCAGACCTTGACCCGCAACCCGCTGGCCGACCCCGGCCTGCTGGGCGTCACCGCCGGTGCGGCGGCGGCCATCGTCGCCGCGGTGGCCTGGGCCGGCGCCTATGGCCCGGTTGGCCAGATGGCGGCAGGTTTCTGCGGTGCGGCGCTGGCCGGCATCGCCGTCTACCTCGTTGGCGGGCTGCATCGCGGCCACGATCCGCTGCGCCTGGTGCTGGCCGGTGCGGCGCTGTCCGCAGTGCTGTTCGCGCTGACCCAGATCGTCACCCTCAACAGCGACGACCGCGTGTTCGACCAGTTCCGCCATTGGGCGACCGGCTCGCTGCAGGGACGCGGCATGGAGGTGCTGGCCGCGGTCCTGCCGGCCATGCTGCTCGGCTGGCTGGCGGCGCTGGCCCTGGCCCGCCCGCTCGACGCACTCGCCCTGGGGCGTGACCTCGGCAAATCACTGGGTGCGAGGCCGCAACTGGTGTGGCTGGGCGCGGCCCTCGCCATCGTGCTGCTCGCCGGTGCCGCCACTGCCGCGGCCGGGCCGCTGGCCTTCATCGGCCTGGCTGCGCCGCACCTGGCACGACACGCCTGCGGCCCGGACCACCGGCGGCTGATTCCCTGCGCCGCGCTGGTCGGCGCCTGCCTGCTGCTGGCCGCCGACACGCTGGGCCGCATGATCATCCATCCCGCCGAGGCCGGCGCTGGCATCATGGCTGCGCTCATCGGCGGACCCGTCTTCATCGCGCTGGCGCGGCGCCGCATGGGAGCCGGCTAGATGTCCGCGCCACGCAACTGCGCTGCGCTGCCGATCGCCTGGCGGCTGGGCCGCTTCTCCATCGCGGCGCGGCCGCGCGCAGCGGCGGTCTGCGCGATGCTCCTGCTGCTGGCCCTCGTCCTGGGCGTGGCAGCGCTGGGCATGGGGCGCGGCGGGCTGACGCTGGCCCGCATCGCGGAGATCTGGATCGGCGGCCAGGCAGCCACGGCAGGCGAATGCCTGCTGCTGGACATCCGCCTGCCGCGTGTGCTGACCGGGCTGTTCGTCGGCGCGGCGCTGGGTGTGTCGGGCGCGGTGTTCCAGTCGCTGTCGCGCAATCCGCTGGGCTCGCCCGATCTCATCGGCTTCACGACCGGTGCGGCCACCGGCGCCCTGCTGCAGATCGTGCTGTACGGCCCTTCCATCTCGGGGGCGGCGCTGGGCGCCACGGCGGGCGGCGTGCTCACGGCAGCCGTGGTCTGGCTGCTGGCGCGGCGCAATGGCCGGATCGGATCGCAGCGCCTGGTCCTGATCGGCATCGGCGCGGGCGCCATGCTGCACGCCGTCAACGGCCTGCTGCTCGCCAAAGGCAATCTGGACAACGCGATCCTGGCCAATCTCTGGCTGGCCGGTTCACTCAACGCGCGCGCCTGGACCCACGCCTGGCTGGCCATCGGCGCGGCCGTGGTGTTCATTCCGCCGGTGCTGCTGTGCGCGCGCCGATTGGCGATCCTGGAAACGGGCGACGACCTCGCCAGCCAGCTCGGCGTGCCGGTGGAAAGGCTGCGGCTGGGCATGGTGCTCTGTGCCGTGATGCTGGCCTCGCTGGCCACCGGTGCGGCCGGGCCGATTGCCTTCATCGCCCTGGCCGCACCCCAGCTCGCCCGCCGCCTGCTCGACGCGGGCGGGCCGCCCGTCCTGGCTTCGGCGGCCATGGGTGCCTGTCTGGTCGCCGCCGCCGATCTGCTGGGCCAGAGCCAGCCCCTGGAACTCAACCTGCCCATCGGCAAGCTCACCGGCCTGCTCGGCGGCATCTACCTGATCTGGCTGCTCACGCGCCGCCGCAGCGCCTGAGACGGCCTTTCCCGCATGACCTCATTGCCTCCCGATACCGTTATTCCCGCGCTGCAGGCACATGGCCTGCGGCTGGCCAACGACGGCCATCTGGTCTGCCAGGGCCTGGATCTCGCCATTCCGCGCGGACGCATCACCGTCATCGTCGGCCCCAATGCCTGCGGCAAGTCCACGCTGCTGCGGGCACTGGCGCGTCTGCTCGCGCCGGAGGCGGGGCAGGTCGTGCTGGACGGCAAGGACATCCGCCGCTACGGGGCGCGTGAACTGGCGATCCGGCTCGGGCTGCTGCCCCAGTCTCCGCTGGCGCCAGGCGGCATCCGCGTGGCCGAGCTCGTGGCGCGCGGCCGCCATCCGCATCAGTCGTTGTGGCGGCAATGGTCGGCCGAAGACGAAGCTGCCGTGCGGCAGGCCCTGATCCGCACCCGCCTGGCCGAACTGGCCGACCACCCGGTCGATGCGCTCTCGGGCGGCCAGCGCCAGCGCGTCTGGCTGGCCCTGGCGCTGGCCCAGGATGCACCGCTCATGTTGCTGGACGAACCCACCACCTATCTGGACATCGCCCACCAGCTCGACATGCTGGACCTGTGCCGCCGCCTGAACCGCCAGGACGGCAAGACCCTGGTCATGGTCCTGCACGACCTGAACCAGGCTGCACGCTACGCCGACCACATCGTCGCCATGCGGGCAGGGGCCGTGGAAGCCGTCGGGCCGCCCGCCGAGATCATCGAACCGGAACTGGTGCAGCGGCTATTCGGCATCCGCAGCGTGGTCATCCCCGATCCGGTCACCGGTTCGCCGCTGGTCGTGCCGATGGCCGGCGCAGATACGCACGCGGATTGACATCCCTCATCGACCCGGAACAAGGAGCCTGCCATGCCCCATTCCTCTTTATGCATCGGACTTTCCCTGGCCGCCACCTGGCTGTCCGCGGGTGGCTGGCGCCACCCTGCCAGCCGGGTGGAAGAAGTCCATGATCCCGCCTTCTATGCCGGCGTCGCCCGGCGTGCAGAGGCTGCCTGCCTGGACTTCGTGTTCCGCCCCGATGCCCTCTTCATCGACGTGCCGGCGCTCGAGCACGGCCCAGGCTTCAGCAGCCTGGATCCCACCCTGCTCCTGGCCGCACTGGCCCGCGATACCTCGCGCATCGGCCTCGTCACCACCGCCGCCACCTCGTTCAACCCGCCTTACGTCGTCGCCCGCCAGATCCAGTCGCTGGACCGGATCAGCGCGGGGCGGGCAGGCTGGAACATCGTCACCGCACTGGACGGCGCCTGGAATTTCGGCAGCGCCCCGATGCCGACGTCGGCCGAGGCCTACCGCAAGGCCGGCGAGTTCACCGAGGTCGTGCGCGCACTGTGGCGCAGCTTTCCGCAGGAAGCCGTCCTGGCCGACCGTCGAACTGGGCGCTATGCCGACACTTCGCGCATCCACGCCATCGGCCACGAAGGCGAGCATTTCTGTGTACGTGGCCCGCTCAACGTGCCTGCACGCGCGGGCGGGCGCATTCCGCTCTTCCAGGCTGGCGCCTCCGATGCCGGCCGTGACTTCGCCGCCCGCGTCGCCGACGCCGTGTTTGCCGCCGCGCCCGACGTCGCCTGTGGCACGCAGCTACGCCAGGACCTGCGCCGGCGTGCCGCCGGGTGTGGCCGCTCGCCCGACGCCGTGCGCGTGCTGCCCGGCCTCAGCCTCTATCTGGGCGCCAGCCGCGCCCAGGCGCGGGAGCTGTACGAAACCACCCACGCAGGCCAGGACGGCACGCGCAAGCTCACCTACGTCTCGCAGGCGCTGGGGCTGGACCTCGCGCAGCTCGCGCCCGACCAAGCCATCACGCCTGCCATGCTGGGCGAGCCCCCGGCCGGCGCGCGCAGTCCCACCCACGTCGAATTGCTGCGCCGCCTGGTCGTCCGCGAACGGCCCAGCCTGAACGATCTGCTCTCCCGCCCGGAAGCAGCGGGTTCGGCCCACTGGATCGTCGTCGGCACGGTCGATGATGCGTTCGACGAAATCATCGAGCGCATCGGCGCCGAGGCTGCCGACGGCTTCATCGCGCTGCCGGGCGGCGCCCTGCAGTCGCTGGATCTGCTGCTCGATGAACTGGTGCCCAGGCTGGTGGAGGTGGGCAGATTCCGGCGCGGATATACGGCAGAGACGTTCGCGGAGAATATGGGGATCGCTTAGCGTATGACTAGTCCTTCTGCCGCGATTGCAGCCACTGCCGGCCGGCGGCGGTCAGGCGGTATTTCTGCAGGCGGCTGCGGGGCTTGTCGGGGAGGGTCATTTCGATCAAACCTCGATCCAGCGCCGGATTCAGATAGGCCTCGCGCAGATGGGGCAGGTGCTTCAGTTCCAGTACGTCCTGGATTTCGGCTCGTGACATGTCGCCCTGCATCACGGACAGAAGGCGAAGCACCTCCTGCGTGACTTGGTCGGTGACTTGGTCGGTGACTTGGTCGGTGACTTGGTCGGTGACTTGGTCGGTCGCGCTCGCCCACTCCGCCTCCGGCCGGTGCACCACCGCGCTGAACTGGTTGCCCCGCACGTCATCGACCAGGTCGATGCGCGGCCATTCCTCCAGCGCACGCGGAATGCCGCTGCCCAGGCCGCGATAGGGCAGCACCCGGAAAGCGTGTTCCGTCAGCGTCGGATTGCGCCGGTTGGTCTTGCCCTGGCGCACATCCTCCACGCTCAGGCTGTCGGGCAGATGGCCGGGGCTGATGATTTCCACCCGGTCGGTGAACACCAGGATACGGATCGAGGCGCTGGTGAAATAGTCGCGATGCACCAGCGCATTGACCAGCAGCTCTTCCAGCGCCGCCTCGGGGATCTCCAGCTTGCCCGGCGAATTGAACCCTTGCCCGCGCTGGACGTGGTGCAGGTTGCGCTTGAGGAAGGCAAACGCGCCCTTGAACTGCTCGGCCAGCGTGCCGCTGATGTCCTCGCTGTCCAGATAGCGCGTGTCCCAGATCACCGTACCGGGAAAGGCCACCGCCTTGATCGTGAAGGCCGGGCACCAGCGCAGTGGATTGCGGCCGAACAGCATCAGCCCCGACAGGTTCAGCTCCCACCCATCGCCCAGCCCGATGTTCTGCAACACCTGATCCAGCGTTGCGACAGTATTTTCGATACCGCGCCCGTAACGGCGCTCGAAATAGGCGCGGAAGGCCTTTTCGTCCAGATCGGCCACCGACGTACCCGCCACCGGCACCAGGTCGGCCCGCACCAGCCCCGAACGCTGGAACATGCGCTGCATCTCCTCGCGCGAGGTCACATGGCGCTTGTCCGCACCCTGCTTGACCCACAACCGCCCCAGCGCATCCAGATAGGGCTTGGACAAGCCATCGGGCACGCTGACCACCATCACGATGCCATTGGCCGTCGCCACGTTCTCGGTCAGCGGATGCACCGGCGGGCGTACATGCTGGGATGCCGCATTGCCCAGCAACTGGTTCAGGCGCCGCACGGCAGCGGCATCCAGCCCGGCCACCGAACCATCGTCATTCACGCCGATGAACAGGGTGCCGCCGCCGCTGTTGGAAAACGCCGCCAGTTCTGCCGCCAACGCATCGGCATTGGTGGCGTCACGCTTGAACTGGCGGCGGCTGTCTTCGCCTTGAGCCAGTTGATGGAGGAGGTCGGCTTCGGTCATGGGGGCATTCAATCATGGCTGCGCGTTGGCATGGCGGCGCGCGTCCTTGAGCAGCAGGATCAGTTGGCCTTCGCGCACGGGTGTCGGCTCGAATCCGAAGCGCCGGTAGAAGGCGTCGGCCTGGGCATCCAGCGGGTGTGTCAGCAGGCCGCGGATGCCCGCCTGCTCGGCAATCATCAGGGTGCGCAGGATGGCGTCCTGCAACAGGCTGACGCCCAGTCTCTTTCCCTGATAGTCGAAGTCCACGGCCAGCCTCGCCAGAATCACCAGTGGGATCGGATACTGTCCCATACCGCGCCGAATGCGCTCGGCCGCTTCCAGGGTATCGATCTGGCCCACGGTCAGGCTGAAGTACCCGACGACTTGTTCGTCGGCACGCGAAGCATCGCAGATCACGAAGGTCCTTGCCGAGCCGCTGCCCTGGGCTTTGCGAGCGTGGTGCAGCAGCCAATGGGTGAGCGCCGGCTTGCCACAATCAAAACCGTCCAGACGATGTCGGGCGGTGAGTGCCTGCGGCCTCGACAGCTTCATTTGTCCGCCCAGACCGGACGCCGGGCAAACAGGTCGGCCAGCCCCGGGTCGTCAGACTCGGGCCGATCCAGCATGTCCAGCAGCGCCTGGTATTGGCTGCCGGACACCATGAACAGGCGCTGGTCCAGCAAGGTCTGTTCAGCCGCCTGATAGGCCGCATCGAGAATGAAGTCGGTCAGCGATTTGTGCGCAGCTTCGGCCGCGCGGCGCAGCACGGCCTCCTGCTCCGGGGTGGCGCGCAAACCGAGCCGGGCTGTGCGGGCAGAAGTCGTGGTGGACATGGTCATGCCTCCGTGAGAGTACGTTGGATGTCATGTTAGTACAAACGACGCAGGTTGACGATGCACCTGCACCATTCCTGCCCAAGAGGAGGAGGGGCGACGATCTCGTCGCCTATGCGGAAAAGGCACTTGGCCATCGCTGGACCGTTGGCAAGGTATATCAGGCGTTCCGCAGGATAGTCCGCCCAGTCCTGCAACAGCATCCTTCTCTGATCCAGCAGCAACGCCTTGTTGTACGTCGCCCGCACCTTGTTGCTTTCCACGTGGGCAAGCTGCCGCTCAATCGCATCAGGCCGACCTGACCTTGGCATCGGTGAGGAGATTCTCGGGCATCGTTGGACTCCACTGCGGGGAAAAGTACCCCCACGGTTGAACACGAGTACCCCCAACGCTACCCCCGAATTTTCTGGACCTCGATGAACAATAGGAACGCTCAGCAGACCGTATTGTTTAAGCAACCCATTGATTTGAAACGGACCAATCTGTCCACTAAGCGCTACTGAGCGCTACCGAGATCCAGCGAAAATCGTCAGACGTTGATTACACGTTGAACAGGAAATTCAACACATCCCCATCCTTCACCATGTACTCCTTCCCTTCCGCGCGCATCTTGCCGGCTTCCTTGGCGCCGGCTTCGCCCTTGTACTGGATGAAGTCGTCGAAGGCGATGGTCTGGGCGCGGATGAAGCCGCGTTCGAAGTCGGTGTGGATGACGCCGGCGGCCTGGGGGGCGGTGTCGCCGGTGTGGATGGTCCAGGCGCGCACTTCCTTGACGCCGGCGGTGAAGTAGGTCTGCAGGCCGAGCAGCGTGTAGCCGGCGCGGATCAGGCGGTCGAGGCCGGGTTCTTCGAGGCCCATGGTCTCGAGGAATTCCTTCTTGTCGGCGTCTTCCAGGTCGGCGATCTCGGCTTCGATGGAGGCGCACAGGGCGACGACTTCGGCGCCTTCAGCGGCGGCGTGGGCGCGCACGGCGTCGAGCTGCGGGTTGTTCTCGAAACCGTCTTCGGCGACGTTGGCGGCGTACAGCACCGGCTTGGCGGTGATCAGGCAGAAGGGCTTGAGGCTGGCCCATTCTTCCTTGGCGAGGTCGAGCGCGCGCACCGGCTTGCCGGCGTCGAGCTGGGCGAAGCACTTTTCGAGCACCGCGACCAGGATCTTGGCTTCCTTGTCGCCTGAGGCGGCCGGGCGCTTGTAGCGGTTGACGGCCTTTTCGACGGTGGCGAGGTCGGCCAGCGCGAGTTCGGTGTCGATGACTTCGATGTCGCGGATCGGGTCGACGCTGCCGGAGACGTGGATGACGTTGTCGTCGGCGAAGCAGCGCACGACGTGCACGATGGCGTCGGTTTCGCGGATGTTGGCGAGGAACTGGTTGCCCAGGCCTTCACCCTTGGAGGCGCCCGCGACCAGGCCGGCGATGTCGACGAATTCGACGATGGCGGGCTGGATCTTCTGCGGCTTGACGATCTCGGAGAGCTGGGCGAGGCGCGGATCGGGTACTTCGACGATGCCGACGTTGGGCTCGATGGTGCAGAAAGGGTAGTTCTCGGCCTGGATGCCGGCCTTGGTCAGGGCGTTGAAGAGGGTCGACTTGCCGACGTTGGGCAGTCCGACGATTCCGCATTTCAGGCTCATGTGAATCCTTGTCGTTCCGGGGCGGGGTGCCGCGAAGGCGGGCTATTGCCTTGATCCGGTGTGGAAAACCGCGAATTGTACCGCGATGGGGAGCAGCTCCAAAGCCGGCCGGTGCCTACAAAACGGCCGGGCAGCGCCTACAATGTCCGGCTTGTATTGCCACAAGACGAATCAAGGAGGAGAGGAGATATGGCGAGCAATTGGATCGAGGCGATCGATGCGCGCAGCGCGGGCGCGCTGGCGTCGGGAGCCTTGCAGCCGGTGCAGGCGGAGCAGACCGAGATGGAAGACGGCGGCATGCGCTTCATCGTGCGCTGGGTGTCGTCGCTGGCGGTGAAGGATGCGGCCAAGACTGCCCAGGTGGCGATCCCGGGCGGGCCGCGCGACCCGAACTTCAATCCCTTCCTGAATCCCGATCCGGAACTGACCGTCGGCCCGTTGGGCGACGAGCATGTCGTGATCCTGAACAAGTTTCCGCTCAGCGAGCGCCACCTGGTGCTGGCGCGGCGCGAGTTCGAGGAACAGCTGCTGCCATTGGCGCACAGCGACTTCGCCGCGCTGGCGGAGATCATGGCCGAGGCCGGCGGCATCGGCCTGTACAACGGCGGCACGGCCGCGGGTGCCAGTCAGCGCCACAAGCATGTGCAGTGGATTCCGTCGACCGCGGGCAACGCCAGCCTGCGCATCTTCGCGCCCGGCCTGCCGGCAGGCCTGCCCGAGCAGGGCGTGGCCCAGCATCCGGCGCTGCCGATGAAGCATTGCTTCGTGCGCGTGTGCTGCGGCGAAGGCGTGCCGGTGGAGACGGCGGCGGACAGCTTGAATGCAGCCTATCGGCTGGCCTGCGAGACCCTGGACCTGCAGCCGGGCTCGGATGGCCTGCTGTCGCCGTACAACCTGCTGGCGAGCGACGGCTGGCTGCTGGTACTGCCGCGCAGCGCGGAGCACTTCGAGGGGATTTCGATGAGTGCGGTGTGTTTCGGCGGCACTTTGTATACCCGCCAGCCGGAGCAGATCGAGTCGATCCGCCGTGTGGGGCCGTTGAAGGCGCTGGCGGCAGTCGGCTACTGAGGAGTGCTTACTGCGTGAATCCTGTTCAGGCGCCGGCGTCGTCCGGTGCCTGAGGTGTCGCCGTCTTGGGGGCCTTGGGAGGCTTGGGCGCTTTCGGCGGCGCCGGGCGGGCGTTCAGCCGGGTGGCGGCGGTGTTGAGTTCGCCCTTGGCGAGCAGCGGCCAGGCGGTGAGCGCCTTGTCGATGGACTCGTCGATCAACTGCTGTTCTTCGCGCCGTGCCGGCTTGAGGACGAAATTGATGACTTCGTTGCGATCGCCGGGATGGCCGATGCCGATGCGCAGGCGCCAGTAGTCGTGGGTGCCGAGGTGGGCGGAGGTGTCCTTGAGGCCGTTGTGGCCGCCGAGGCCGCCGCCGAACTTGAGGCGCAGCTGGCCGGGGGGGATGTCCAGCTCGTCATGGACGACGAGGATTTCCGCGGGTTCGATGCGGTAGAAACGCGCCAGGGCGCCGATGGCCTGGCCCGAGCGGTTCATGAAGGTCTGCGGCATCAGCAGCCATGCACCGGCTTCGCGGGCATTGGCGACCAGGCCGTGGAAACGGGATTCGTGCGAGAAGCGCAGGCCGAGCTCGTCGGCGAGCCGCTCACAAAACCAAAACCCGGCGTTGTGCCGGGTTTCAGCGTAGTCCTGCCCGGATTGCCGAGACCGACGATGAGGCGCAGGGGGCGCGAAGGCGCTGTGCTCATCGATCTACGGTCTCCGGCTTTCCGTGGTCTGGAGGACTCAGGCGGCTTCGCCTTCGCCTTCCTCGGCGTCGGCAGCAGCGCCCTTGACCTTCAGCGAGCTGGCGACCACCGGGTCGGCATCGCCGTGCTGGACCAGTTCGACACCGGCCGGCAGCTTGATCTGCGAGACGTGCACCGACTGGCCGGCTTCCAGCGCCGACAGGTCGACCTCGACGAACTCGGGCAGGTCCTTCGGCAGGCACTGGACGTCGATTTCGTTGAGGACGTGCGAGACGATGCAGCCGCCCAGCTTGACCGCGGGGCAGACGTCGTCGCCGATGAAGTGCAGCGGCACCTTCAGGTGCATCTTCTGGTCGGCGGCGACGCGCTGGAAGTCGATGTGCAGGACTTGCGGCTTGAAGGCGTGCCACTGGGTGTCGCGCAGCACGACGGTTTCCTTGTTGCCGTCGACGTCGATGGTCAGCACGGACGAGTGGAACACTTCCTTGCGCAGCAGGTGGAACAGCTCGTTGTGGTCGAGCGTGATCGGCAGGGCTTCGCTGGTGCCGTAGATGATGCCCGGCAGTTGGCCGGCACGACGCAGGCGGCGGCTCGCACCCGTACCTTGAGCGTCACGCTTGGCGGCCTTGAATTGGATTTGCATGTGTTGCTCCTGAAGTTGATGTCTCCGCCCGCGACCAGGCGAAAACGCAAAAAGCCCGCCCCTTCAGCCGAAGGCGCGGGCGAAAATCATTCCATGAACAGCGACGAGACGGATTCTTCGTTGCTGATGCGCAGGATGGTGTCGGCCAGCAGCGAGGCGACCGAGATCTGGCGGATGCGCGGGCTGGCCTTGGCGTCGTCGCGCAGCGGAATGGTGTCGGTGACGACCAGTTCGTCGAGTTCGGAGTCGTTGATGCGCGACACCGCGGCGCCCGACAGCACGGCGTGCGTGCAGTAGGACAGCACCCGCTTGGCGCCGTGTTCCTTGAGCGCGGAGGCAGCCTTGCACAGCGTGCCGGCGGTATCGACGATGTCGTCCATGATCACGCAGGTGCGGCCTTCGACTTCGCCGATGATGTTCATGACCTCGGAGACGTTGGCCTTCGGCCGGCGCTTGTCGATGATCGCCAGGTCGCATTCCATGCGCTTGGCGAAGGCGCGGGCGCGCACCACGCCGCCGACGTCGGGCGATACCACCAGCAGGTCGTCGTACTTCTGCTTGTCGAGGTCGTTCAGCAGCACCGGGGCGGCATAGACGTTGTCGACCGGGATGTCGAAGAAGCCCTGGATCTGGTCGGCGTGCAGGTCCATCGTCAGCAGGCGCTGGACGCCGGCGGCCTGCAGCATGTTGGCGACGACCTTGGCCGTGATCGGCACGCGCGCCGAGCGCGGGCGGCGGTCCTGGCGGGCATAGCCGAAATAGGGGATGGCGGCGGTGATGCGTCCGGCCGAGGCGCGCTTGAGCGCATCGACCAGCACCAGCAGTTCCATCAGGTTTTCGTTGGTCGGCGAACAGGTCGGCTGCAGCACGAAGACGTCCTTGCCGCGGACGTTCTCGAGCAGTTCGATGTTGACTTCACCATCCGAGAAGCGGCCGACGGTGGCCGAGCCGAGGGAGATGCCCAGGCGCCGCGTGACGTCCGCGCCGAGCTTGGGATTGGCGTTGCCGGTGAAGACCATCAGGCTGCCGTGGGGCATGATCGCTGCTCCGATGCCGTTTGAATTGTCGACCCTTGAAAACGACTCGGGCAGGCTCCCGGATCACACCTGGGCCTGCCCGTCGTTGTATGGCTGGGGAGGAAGGATTCGAACCCTCGAATGCCGGAATCAAAATCCGGTGCCTTAACCGACTTGGCGACTCCCCAATAAACCTTTTTCGCCAGCTCGTGAAATCGACTGTGACGAAGCGGCCGCTATTCTAGCCATTCGTACAGCGGATGGCGAGAGGCCGTTCGCACTTTCCAGGCCGTCCAGCGTTGCGGACAGCTTGCGGCGATGCGTTCCGCGTCCCGGGCCGAAGGGACTTCGGCGAAGACGCAGGCGCCCGAGCCTGTCATCCGGGCTGGTGCGTACTGCATCAGCCAGTCGATCGCACGCTGCACTTCCGGGTAGCGGCTGCATGCTACGGCCTGCAGATCGTTCCGTGTGGTGCTTGCTGCGAAGTCCGCCATTTTGATCAGAGGCGTGTTTCTCGTCAAGTCCCCTGCCGAAAAAATTTCGCCGGTGGGCACCGATACGCCCGGCGACACGATCACGTACCAGGCGGGCGCCAGTTCCATCGGCTGCAGGGCTTCGCCCACGCCTTCGGCGAAGGCGTCGCGGCCGAAGACGAAGACGGGCACGTCGGCGCCGAGCTGCAGGCCCAGCGCCTGCAATTCGCTGCGGCCGAGCCCGGTGTCCCACAGGCGGTTGAGCGCGATCAGCGTCGTCGCCGCATCCGAGCTGCCGCCGCCGATGCCGCCGCCCATCGGCAATACCTTGTGCAGCGCGATGTCGGCGCCGAGGCGGCAGCCGGTATGCGCCTGCAGCAGGTGGGCCGCGCGCACGACCAGGTCCTGCTCGGGCGGCACGCCGGCGATCGCGGTGGTACGCCGGATGTCGCCGTCCTCGCGCAGGCTGAAGTCGAGCGTATCGCCCCAGTCGAGCAGGCGGAAGGCGGTCTGCAGCAGGTGGTAGCCGTCGGCCCGGCGGCCGGTGACGTGCAGGAACAGGTTGAGCTTGGCCGGCGCGGGGCAGCCCGGCAGGCGTCGCGGGTCGGAAGTGTCCGGCGGGGTCAGGGCAGAGCAGTCCATGAATCGATGACGAGGCGGATGCGGGCGTCGCCGCGGGAGATGTCGAGGCGGGCCGGCGGCGCATCGCCGGCGGCGCCGGCGTATTCGAGGTATTCGATGCGCCAGCCCTGGTCGATGACGATGGCCGGACGGCCGGCGTCGTCGAGCGTGCGGACTTCGGCGCCGGCGTCGGGTGCCGCCTGCACCCAGCGGCTCAGGCGGCCGGCCGGCACCTCGGTGCCGAGCACGCGCGGCAACAGGGCTTCCGCACTGTCGGCGTGCAGCGACTGGCCGTCGGCGGTGCGCAGGCGGGCGCCGGCGGCATCGGCGTCGAGGGTGGCGACGATCTGCCCCATCGGCGTCAGCAGGGCGAAGCTGTCGGTGTCGTGCTCGTGCCGCCATTCGATGCGGCCGCTGGCGGCCCGGCTGCCGTCGTTGGCGGAGATGCGGCCTTGCAGCTCGAAGGCCGACGAGAAGCTGCGTGCGGCGATGTCCGCCGGCGCGGTGGCCGGCAGCGGCGCGCAGGCGGAGAAGGCCAGTGCGGCTGCGGCGACCGCCGCAGCCGGCAGGGAAAGGCGGCGCGTCGTCATTGGCCGCGCAGGCGGCGGACGGTGTCGGCCAGCAGGCTGTTGTCGGGGTGGGCCCGGCGGGCTTCGTCGAAGATGCGGTTCGCGTCCTCGCGGCGGTCCAGCGCCCACAGCACTTCGCCGAGGTGGGCGGCGATCTCGGCGTCCTGGCGGATCGTGTAGGCGCGCTCGAGGTGTTCCAGCGCGCCGGCTGCATCGCCGCGACGGAAACGTACCCAGCCCAGGCTGTCGAGAATGAAGGCGTCGTCGGGCGACAGCTCGTGTGCGCGGGCGATCAGCGCCTCGGCTTCGTCCAGGCGCATGTTGCGGTCGGCAAGCGAATAGCCCAGCGCGTTGTGGGCATGGGCGTGCTCGGGTTCGAGCTCGATCACGCGCCGCAGGCGGGCTTCCATGACCTCGATGCGGTTCACGCGCTCGGCCAGCATCGCCGTTTCGTACAGCAGGTCGACGTCGTCCGGCGTGGCGGCCAGGGCCTGGTCCAGGACGGCGAGGGCCTCGTCGGTGCGTTCGGCTTCGCGCAGCAACTGGGCTTCGGCCAGCAGGTAGCGGCGCATGTCCTCGTCGCTGCCCTGCTGCGCCTTCAGCAGCGCGCGGGCTTCGTTGACGCTGCCTTCGCGTGCCAGGCTCTGTGCGCTGCGGATCATCGCCTCGGAATGGTGGCGTTCGTCGCCGACTTCGCCGAACCACTTGCGTGCCAGCACGCCTTCGCCGCGCTGTTCGGCGATCTGGCCGAGCTGCAGGCGGATCAGGTCGGGTTGCGGATGGCCGGCTTCGAGCGCTTCCAGGTAGCGGGCTTCGGCGTCGGCGGTGTCGTCGAGCTGCATCGACAGCAGGCCGACGGCGTAGAGCAGTTCGGGATCGCCGGGGTTGGCGGCGAGCAGGCGGCGGAATTCGTCACGTGCCGCATCGAAACGCTGGGCGCTGACCAGCGCGCGGGCGTAGGTCAGGCGCAGCGAGGCGCTGTCGGGGTTGCGGGCGAGTTCGGCTTCCAGCTGGCGCACTGCTTCGGCGGTGGCGCCGGTGTGCTGCAGGATCTGCGCCTTCAACTGGACGGCGGGTTCCCAGCCCGGCCTCAACTGCAGCGCGGTGTCGACCGCACCCAGCGCCTGCATCGGCTCCTCGGCGATCATCGCCGCCTGGGCGCGGGCGATATGGGCTTCGGGGAGATCGAGGTAGGGATCGGTCAGGCGCCGGACGATGCCTTGCGCCGCCTCCTTGTCGGGAATGCCCGCGAGCGCCCGGTTCAGGCTCAGCAGGTTCTGGGCGAGGCGGGTATTGGATTGGGCCAGGGTGCGGGCCAGCTGGATCTGGACCTGTTCGAGGTTGACCGGGGCACTGCTGGCCATCTGGCTGCTGACGCCCGCAAGCACGCGGCGCGCCTCTTCGGAGCCGGGTGCGGTTTCGGTCCACAGCCGGGCGGCTTCGCCGGCCAGCTGGGGGTTGCGCGAATACATCGCGATCTCGGTGGCGCGGCGGGCGATGCGCGGATCGCGCGTGGCCCGCGCGAGATCGATGTAGAGCTGGGCCGACAGGCCGATCTGGCCGCGTGCGCCGGCGATTTCGGCGAGCAGGAACTGGTGAACGGTGCGCGGCGTCAGTTCCTGCGCCGGCAGCGCCCCGCCTGCCTCGCCCTCGTCCGCCGCGCCGGCGAGGCAGGCGGTGGTGCTCAGGCCGATGGCCAGGCACAGGATGCGGAGAGAGCGGGAGGAGCGAGTGTTCATATCGGTGGTCCGGCGGGCTGCAGCGGTTCGCGCAGTGAAGATGGTGCCACGGAAGGCAGGGGCGCACATGCAAGGATGTATACCGTGGGTGTCGGCAGGTTTTGGAGTGCTGCTCTAGAATTCGGTTCGATCAAGCATGGTATGCAGATCGGCGTCCGACCCGCAAGACGGGCCGCGCGGGCGCCGTGAGGTTTGCCCAGCTTCGTCCCCGCCCCCGTCACCCCGACCCCCGATAGCGCCGATGCCCGAACTGCCCGAAGTCGAAACCACCTGCCGCGGCATCCGCCCCCATGTCGAAGGCCATGAACTGAGCGGGCTGCGCGTGCGCAATCCGCGGCTGCGCCTGCCGGTGCCGCCCGAACTCGCCGAGCGGATCGTCGGCCGGACGCTGCAGGGCGTGTCGCGGCGGGCGAAGTACCTGTTGCTGGATTTCGGCCCCGGCACGGTGATCGTGCATCTGGGCATGTCGGGCAGCCTGCGCCTGGTCGCCGCCGACGAAATGCCCGGCACGCACGACCATGTCGATTTCGTCTTCGGCGCGCAGGCCCTGCGGCTGCGCGATCCGCGCCGCTTCGGCATGGTGGTGTGGCAGGACGGGGCGCCCGAGCGGCATCCGCTGCTGGCGCATCTGGGGCCGGAGCCGCTGGGCGAGTTTTTCGACGCGGCCTGGCTGTTCCGCGTCACGCGCGGCCTGCGGGCGCCGATCAAGCACGTGCTGATGGACAACCGCAAGCTGGTCGGTGTCGGCAACATCTACGCCTCGGAAAGCCTGTTCCGTGCCCGCATCCATCCGCTGGAGCCGGCCGGCACGCTGGGCCTGCGGCGTTGTGCGCGGCTGGTGCAGACGGTGCGCGAGACGCTGACCGACGCCATCGCCGCAGGCGGCAGCACCTTGCGCGACTTCGTCGGCGGCGACGGCCGGCCCGGCTATTTCCAGCAGCAGTACTTCGTTTATGGCCGCGCCGGCGAAGCCTGCCGGCAGTGCGGCGGCACGGTGCTCGGCATCGTCAGCGGCCAGCGGGCGACCTACTTCTGCCCGCGCTGCCAGCGCCGCCGCTGAGCCGGAGTGCGCATTTCTACATGGTCGCGCCTCGTCTTCGCCGCTATGCTGCGGATATTTCGCTTCGTGCCCTGAGTCCTGTGAGCGACCCGATGACCGAATTGATCGACCAGTTTTCAGCCTATGCCGGCTGGCGTACCGCCGCCGCCGATTCCGTCGCGCGCCTGCGCGCGTGGCTGGCGCGCAACGAAGTCGGCGACGTCCAGAGCGACCTGCGCCTGCAATACCTGCTGGAGCGGCTGCGTGACGACAAGCTGACGGTGGCTTTCGTCGCCGAGTTCTCGCGCGGCAAGTCGGAGCTGATCAATGCGATCTTCTTCGCCGACTACGGCGACCGCATCCTGCCTTCCAGCGCCGGACGCACGACGATGTGCCCGACCGAGCTGCAATGGCGCAAGGGTGCGCAGCCGGAGCTGCGCCTGCTGCCGATCCGCACGCGCGCCTGCCAAACGCCGGTCAGCGAACTGAAGCGCTATGCCGAGGAATGGCAGACCGTGTCGCTGCAGAGCCTGGATGCCGGCAGCCTGCAGGCGGCGCTCGCCCGCGTCGGCGAAACCGAACGCGTGACGCAGGACGAAGCCGTCCGCCTCGGTTTCGCCGTCGACGCCGGTGGCGACGACGGGCTGAAGCCGGGCGCGGACGGCCTGGTCGAGATTCCGAGCTGGCGCCATGCGGTGATCCAGTTTCCGCATCCGCTGCTCGAACAAGGCCTGGTGGTGCTCGACACGCCGGGCCTGAACGCGATCGGCGCCGAACCCGAGCTGACCTTGTCGATGCTGCCGAGCGCGCATGCGGTGCTGTTCATCCTCGCCGCCGACACCGGCGTCACCCAGAGCGATCTGACCGTGTGGCGCAGCTATGTGCAGGGCGGCAGCCAGCGTGGCCGCCTGGTGGTGCTGAACAAGATCGACGGCCTGTGGGACGGCCTGCGCGACGAGGCGCGGATCGACGCCGAGATCGCCCGCCAGGTGGCCTCGGTCGCGGCGACGCTGGAGATCGGCGCCGAGGCGGTGTTTCCGGTGTCGGCGCAGAAAGGGCTGGTGGCGCGGGTCACCGGCGATGCGCCGCTGCTCGCGCGCAGCCGCATGCCGGCGCTGGAGCAGGCACTGACCGGCGGCCTGCTGCCCGCCAAGCAGGACATCGTGCGCGAAGACACGCTGGCCGAGACCGGCGAGGTGATGGCGCAGACGCGCGTGCTGCTCGAAGCCCGCCTGGCCGGCCTGCGCGAACAACTGCAGGAGCTGACCGACCTGCGCGGCAAGAACCAGAGCGTCATCGAGTACATGATGCGCAAGATCCGCAGCGAGAAGGACGACTTCGAGCAGGGGCTGCAGAAGTACTACGCCGTGCGTTCGGTGTTCTCCGAGCTCACCAACAGCCTGCTCGCCAACATCGGCATGGATGCGCTGCGCGACCAGACCCGTCGCACGCGCGAGGCGATGCTGGAATCGACCTTCACCAAGGGCCTGCGCGACGCGATGGAAGGCTTCTTCCGCCACCTGCGCGAGAACCTGCTGCGCTCGACGGCAGAGATCGGCGAGATCTCCAGGATGCTCGACGCCATGTACAAGCGCTTCAGCGTCGAGCACGGGCTCAAGCTGACGCCGCCCGAATCCTTCTCCACGCTGCGCTACGAGAAGGAGATCGACCGCCTGGAAGCGGCCTTCAACCGCCAGCTCAACACCACGCTGACGCTGGTGACGACCGAGAAGCATGCGCTGACGCAGAAGTTCTTCGAGACCGTCGCGGTGCAGGCCCGGCGCACTTTCGAAGTCGCCAACCGCGACGTCGAGCAGTGGCTGCGCGCGGTGATGTCGCCGCTGGAGACCCAGGTGCGCGAATACCAGATCCAGCTCAAGCGCCGGCTCGAAAGCGTCAAGCGCATCCACCAGGCGACGGACACGCTGGAAGACCGGGTCGAGGAACTGAAGCAGGGCGAGGACAACGTGCTGGCGATGCTGGCGCAGCTCGACGCCCTGCAGCGGGAAATCGCCGAAACCCTCGGGCCGCCGGCGCGGGGCGAGCGGGAAAGCGGGCGCGGCGCCGAAGTGCGCGCGGCGGCCTGAACCCGAATGCACGAAGCCGCCCGCTGCATTGCGCAGCGGGCGGCTTCGTCGTCTTCAGCGCGAGCGGCTACTCAGCCTTCGGTCAGCTTCTTGTACTTCTCCATCAGTTCGTCCTGCGTCTCGGGCCGGTCCGGGTCGAGTGGGATACAGTCGACCGGGCAGACCTGCTGACATTGCGGTTCGTCGAAGTGGCCGACGCACTCGGTGCATTTGTTCGGGTCGATGACGTAGATTTCATCACCCTGGGAGATGGCGCCGTTGGGGCATTCCGGTTCGCAGACGTCGCAGTTGATGCACTCGTCGGTAATCTTCAGAGCCATGGTGTTCGCTTCCTTGCTATTGCCTTGATTTCAGTTTTTCCTGCAGCCGTGCCAGCACCGAAGGCTGCACGAACTTGCTTACATCGCCGCCCAGACGGGCGATTTCCCGGACCATCGTGGCCGAGATGAACATGTATTCCTCTGCCGGCGTCAGGAATACGGTTTCGACGTCCGGGTGAAGCTTGCGGTTCATCCCGGCCATCTGGAACTCGTACTCGAAGTCCGACACTGCGCGCAGGCCGCGCAAAATGACGCGCGCGTTCTGCTGCCTGAGGAAGTCCATCAGCAGACAGTCGAAGCCGATGATCGTGACGTTGGGGTAGTCCGCCACCGCCTCGCGGGCGATTTCCACCCGCTCGTCGAGGCCGAAGATCGGCCCCTTGCTGTTGCTGCGTGCAACCGCGACGATGACGCGGTCGAACAGCACCGACGCCCGGCGGACGAGATCGGCATGCCCCCGGGTGAACGGGTCGAACGTCCCCGGATAGACCGCCACCGCTTCCTTCATTCCTGGCTCCTGCGCATCAGATGGAAATTGACCGTTCCGGCGCGGCCCTGCTTGACCGCCTGCCAGCTCCCCAGCTTTGCCACCGTGGCTTCGGACTCGACGTAGATCCATCCGTCGGGTTTCAGCAGCGAGTCCAGCCAGGGCTGTATCCGCTCGATCCAGCCCTGCTTGTAGGGCGGGTCGAGAAACACGCCGTCGAACTTCCGTTGCGCGTTTTGGGCGAATCTTACCGCATCGCCGCACACGATCTCTACTTGCGACGCTTGTAAGGTCTTTGCCGCATTGTGCAGCGCGGCGACCGCACGGGGATTGCGCTCGACCAGCACGACGGATTCGGCGCCGCGCGAGGCGGCTTCGAAGCCGAGGATGCCGCTGCCGGCGAAGAGGTCGAGGCAGTGCTCGCCGGCCAGCGTCTGGCCCAGCCAGTTGAACAGGGTCTCGCGCACGCGGTCGGGCGTCGGGCGCAGGCCCTGGGCGTCGGTGACCTCGAGCAGGCGCGAGCGCCACTGGCCGCCGACGATGCGGACACGGCTCATTTGCCGGCTTCTGCCGCGGTGGGCGTGGCGTCGGCCTTGTCGCCATCGCCGCCGGCGATCACGGTGACCAACTGGTCGGCGTGGATGCGGCGGGCGAAGGCGTCGCGGACCTGTTCGGCGCCGACCGCGGCGACCTGCTGCGGATAGGTGTCGAGCCAGTCGAGCGGCAGGCGGTAGAAGCCGATCATCGCCACGTAGCCGAGGATCTTGGCATTCGAGTCCAGGCGCAGGCCGAAGCCGTTGATCAGGTTGTCCTTGGCGGCCTGCAGCTCTTCTGCGCTCGGGCCTTCGGCGATGAAGCCGGCCAGGGTGTCGCGCACCACTGCGAGGGCTTCGTCGGCCTGGCTGCCACGGGTCTGCAGGCCGATCTGGAAGGGGCCGGCAACCTGCTGCGGCGAGAAGAAGCTATAGACGCTGTAGGCGAAGCCGCGGTTTTCGCGCACTTCCTTGGTCAGCCGCGAGACGAAGCCGCCGCCGCCGAGCACGTAGTTGCCCACCAGCAGCGGGAAGTAGTCGGCGTCCTCGCGTGCCAGGCCGGGCTGGCCGACGAGGATGTGGGCCTGCGCCGAAGGGTTGGGAATGTGCAGCACGGTCGCCTGCGTCGGCGATGGCGCGGGCAGCGGGGCCGCGGCTTCGACCGGCGGCAACTGCTCGGTCAGTCGGATGGCGATGCGCTCGGCGGTGGCGCGATCGACGTCGCCGACGATGGCGACCGAGGCACGCTGGGCGCCGAAATGGCGGCGGTGGAAATCGACCAGGTCGTCGCGCGTGATCGACTCCAGCGATTCCGGCGTGACGCTGCCGCCGTAGGGGTGGCCGGCGTAGAGCGCTTCGTTGAAGCGGCGGGCGGCCAGCGTGGCGGGCTTGGTCAGCGCTTCGCGCAGGCCGGCGAGGGTGCGCTTGCGCTCGCGCTCGAGGATCTCTTCCGGGAAGGTGGGCTGGGCGAGCAGGTTGGCGCCGAGTTCGACCGCGGCGTCGCGCTCGGCTTCGGACGACAGGCTGCGGATCGACAGGCTGGCGCGGTCGCTGTCGGTGCTGCCGCCGATCTGTGCGCCAATGTCGGCGATGCGGTCGGCGATCTGCTGTTCGTCGAGCGCGGTGGTGCCGGCGTCGAGCAGGCTCTGCGTCAGGCTGGCGAGGCCGGCCTTGTCGGCGGGCTCGTAGGCCGAGCCGGCGGCGAAATCGACCTGGATGTCGACCAGCGGCAGGGCGCGGCTTTCGACGTAGAGCACGCGGGCGCCGGTCGGCGCCGTCCATTGTTCGATCCTGGGGCCGGCCAGCGCGGGGCTGGCGACGAACTGGGCGAGCAAGGCCAGGCTGGTCACCAGCGGCGTGAACAGGCTGAGGGAAAAGGGGCGGGAAGTCTTGGTCATGTCAGGGATTCCGTCGGTTGGCGGAAGCGATCAGTGATGCGCCGGCGCGAGCGGCGAGCGCGGCTGCCGGGGTGCCTGCGTCTCGAGCGGCTGAGGGTCGAGGCGGGCGATGTTCAGGCTGTCGTCGCTGAAGTAGCGCTGTGCCACGCGGCGGACTTCCTCGGCGGTGACGCTGCGCAGGCCTTCGAGCAGCAGCTCTTCGTCGCGCCACGACAGGCCGGCCGACTCCATGTAGCCGATTTCCATCGCCTGCCCCATCAGCGAGTCGCGCTTGTAGACCCGGCTGGCCACGGCCTGGGTCTTGACCCGGGCAAGCTCGGCCTCGCTCACGCCTTCGTCGCGGATGCGCTGCAGTTCGGCGCGCAGGGCGGCTTCGAGCTCGTCGACCGAGTGGCCGGGAGCCGGCACGCCGTCGAGGTAGAACAGCGCCGGGCCGCGGCCGCTGCCGTCGTAGCCGGCGCCGGCGGACAGCGCCAGGCCGCTGTCGCGCACCAGCCTGCGGGTCAGGCGGGCGCCGTCGTAACCGTCGAGCACGGCCGACAGCACCTGCAGCGCGTAGGCGTCGCGATCCCGTGCCGGGTCGCGCATGGCGGGCACGTGCCAGGCCATGCTCAGGTAGGGCAGTTCGGCCGGCGCCTTCACCACCGCTTGGCGCGGCCCCTGCTGGACGGGTTCGGCGGAGATGCGGCGGGCGGGCAGCGGGCGTGCGGAGATCGGGCCGTAGTAGCGTTCGGCGTCGCGGAACACGCGGCGGTGGTCGACGTCGCCCACCACCACCAGGTAGGCATTGGCCGGCGTATACCAGCGGCGATACCACTCGCGGGCATCCTCGGGCTGCATCGCCTCCAGGTCGGGCATCCAGCCGATCACCGGGCGGCGGTAGGGATGGGCCTTGAAGGCGGTGGCCATCAACTGTTCGTAGACCAGCGCCCGCGGCTGGTCGTCGGTGCGCAGGCGGCGCTCTTCCTTGACCACTTCGAGCTCGCGGCGGAAGGCTTCGTCGTCCAGCACCAGGTGCTGCATGCGGTCGGCTTCGAGCGCCATCATCTCGCTCAGCCGGTCCGGCGGCACCTGCTGGAAATAGGCGGTGTAGTCCTTGCCGGTGAAGGCGTTGTCGCGCCCGCCGACGGCGGCTACCCGCTTGTTGAACTCGCCGGGGCCGACGTTCCTGGTGCCCTTGAACATCATGTGCTCGAGCACGTGGGCGACGCCGGACACGCCTTCGGGTTCGTCCATCGAGCCGCTGCGGTACCACACCATGTGCACCGCCGACGGCGCGCGGCGGTCTTCCTTGACGATGACCTTCATGCCGTTGGTGAGCGTGGTCTCGAAGGGATTGGCAAGCGCGCCCGAAGGCGTGAGCAGCGGCGCGGCGGCGATGCCGCCGATGACCAGGGCGCGGGCAAACGTGTGGAGAAACATGGGGATGTCCTGCATCTGTTAGAATTCGCGGCGCTCCGCCGGGCCGGGCGCGCAGTGTGCGCCGGCCGGACGGGGAGCCGCATCTTAACGTGATCGGTTGCGGGTGCCCACGGCTGGCGTGGGGCGCTGCCGACGCGAAACGTTCCCTCTGACCCGAGCGTGTAATGTTTGGTTTCCTGAAGAAGAAGTTCGGCAAGACCGGGCAAACCGAAGCCGGCCAGCCGCCGGCCGAGGACCTTGCCGAACAGGTATCGGCCGATGCAGGCCCCGATGTCGTGCCCGGAGCGGAGCAAGAAGCTGCCGCTCGGCAACTGCCCGCCGAGCGCCTCGATAAGCCTGCCGAGTCGTGGGTGGAGGAGGCGGCCGCGCCGCTCACCGGGTCCGCGCCTGTCGTCGAAACCCCGCCCGAAGTCACGGCTGAAGCCGTAGTCGAGTCCGCAATCCTGCCGCCGGTCGCCGAAGTGGCCGAGCCTGCCGCTGCCACCGAAGAGCCCGTGGCCGCCATCGAGCCCGAGCCGGTGGATATGCCGGCCGCCGTCGAAGAAATCGCCGAGCCAGCCGTGCCCGCCGATGAGCCTGATGTTCCGGCCGCTGCCGAAGCACCGGCCAGGCGCTCCTGGACCGACCGCCTCAAGGCCGGCCTGGCCCGCACCCGGCAGCAGCTGGGCGGTGGCCTGGCGAGCCTGTTCGGCCGCCGCAAGATCGACGAAGAACTGCTCGAGGAGCTCGAATCGACATTGCTGATGGCCGATTGCGGTGTCGAGGCCACCCAGCACCTGATCGACGACCTGCGCCTGCGCTGGAAGCGCGACCGGCTGGAAACCGCCGATCAACTGCAGAAGGCGCTGGCCGACGGCCTGCAGGCCATCGTCGCACCGCTCGAAGAGCCGCTCGACGCCGGCACCCACAAGCCTTTCGTGATCATGATCGCGGGCGTCAACGGCGCCGGCAAGACGACTTCGATCGGCAAGCTGGCCAAGCATTTCCAGGCCCAGGGCAAGAGCGTGCTGCTGGCCGCCGGCGACACTTTCCGTGCCGCGGCGCGCGAGCAACTGATGACCTGGGGCGAGCGCAACAAGGTCACCGTGGTAGCGCAGGACGGCGGTGATGCCGCGGCAGTGATCTTCGACGCGATCAACGCCGCGCGCGCGCGCAACATCGACATCGTGCTGGCCGATACCGCCGGCCGGCTGCCGACCCAGCTCCACCTGATGGAAGAGATCGCCAAGGTCAAGCGCGTCATCGCCAAGGCCGACCCGAGTGGTCCGCACGAGGTGCTGCTGGTGCTCGACGCCAACATCGGCCAGAACGCGCTGGCCCAGGTCAAGGCTTTCGACAAGGCGATCGGCGTCACCGGCCTGGTCGTGGCCAAGCTCGACGGCACCGCCAAGGGCGGCGTGCTGGCGGCGATCGCGCGCCAGTGCCCGAAGCCCTTGCGCTTCATCGGCGTCGGCGAAGGCATCGACGACCTGCAGCCGTTCAAGGCGCGCGAATTCGTCGACGCGCTGTTCGAGCCTGCCGCGGGTACTGTGCGGAATGGAGAAGGCGAACGTTCATGATCGTCTTCGAGGACGTGGCCAAACGCTATGCGGGCGGCTACACGGCGCTGGCCGGCGTCGACTTTGCGATTCGCCATGGCGAGCTGGTGGTGCTGTCCGGCCATTCCGGCGCCGGCAAGAGCACGCTGCTGAAGCTGATCCCGGTCATCGAACGGCCGAGTGCCGGCCGCGTGCTGATCAACGGCCAGGACGTGTCGCATCTGCCGAAGGCGGCGATTCCCTACCTGCGCCGCAACCTCGGCCTGGTGCTGCAGGAAAGCCGGCTGCTGTTCGACCGCAGCGTGTTCGACAACGTCATGTTGCCGCTGGTGATCACCGGCCATCCGCCGCGCGACGCCGCCAAGCGGGTAGCCGCCGCGCTCGATCGCGTCGGCCTGAACGGGCGCGGCAAGGAAGTGCCGGCAGGGCTGTCGGGCGGCGAGCAGCAGCGGGTGGCGATCGCGCGCGCGATCGTCAACAGGCCATCCATCCTGATCGCCGACGAACCCACCGCCCACCTCGACCCGGCCTATGCGGCGGACATCGCCGAGCTGTTCCTGTCCTTCAACGAGGCGGGCGTCACGGTGCTGGTCAGCACCCACGACGCCTCGCTGTTCGCTGCCAGCCAGCCGCGCCGGCTGGTGCTGGAGAAGGGCATGCTGAGCGAGGACAACCGCCCAATCGGCAGCACTGCGGATGAGGTGTTCGCATGAGCCACTGGCTGTATCTGCACGTGCGGGCGATCGCCGATGCGCTGCGCCGCCTGTTCGGCCAGCCGGTCGGCACCCTGCTGTCGGCGCTGGTGGTCGGGATCGCGCTGTCGCTGCCCGGCGGCGGCTACCTGCTGCTGGACAACGTCGCCTCGCTGGCGCGCGGCGTGTCGGGCACGCCGGAAATCAGCGTCTTCCTCGACACCCAGGCGCAAAAGGCCGACACCGAGGCGATCGAGGCCAGGCTCAAGGCCATGCCGGCGCTGGCCAGCTATCGCTTCGTCGCCCGCGACGAAGCGCTCGGTCAGCTCACCGCCAGCGGCCTGGGCGACGTGCTGGCCGGGCTGGGCGACAATCCGCTGCCCGATGCCTTCGTGCTGACGCCGCAGGGCGAGGACCCCGAACTGTTCGAGCAGATGGCGGCGGACATCGGCAACTGGCCCAAGGTGGCCCACGTGCAGCTCGACTCGGCCTGGGTCGCGCGCCTGCATGCCTTGCTGGAGCTGGGGCGCTCCGCGGTGCTGATGCTGGCCGGGCTGCTCGGTTTCGCCCTCGTCATCGTCACCTTCAACACCATCCGCCTGCAGATCCTGACCCAGCGCCAGGAAATCGAAGTGAGCCGCCTGCTCGGCGCCACCGACCCCTTCATCCGCCGGCCCTTCTACTGGTTCGGCGGGCTGCAGGGCGCGCTCGGCGGCCTGGTCGCGCTCGGCACGGTGTGGCTCGGCGTGCAGGCGCTGGGGCAGCCGGTGGCGCGGCTGGCGCAGACCTACGGCGCGGTGTTCCAGCTCGGCGGCCCGGATTGGCGCGCGTCGCTGGCGATCGTCGCCTTCGCGGCCTTCCTCGGCTGGCTGGGCGCGGTCATTTCAGTGCGCCGGCATCTCGCCAGCACTTGATTTTCCGGGCTTCGCCCCCAGTTCGATGGGATCGCCGGTCTTGCCGCAACATGCTTGCTGTATGCTGGCGAGCGATTGGAGATGACCATTCATGAAGGGCTTGTCGATAGCGAGATTGAATCGTCCGTATCTCGATTATCAATTAGAGCAATCCATCGAACCGGTCTAAACTTCGCTCCATCAGTTCAACGCCCCCGTTTCATCAACCCCCTCTGGAGGATGTCAGATGTCGCTGATCAACACCGAAGTCAAGCCTTTCAAAGCCCAAGCCTACAAGAACGGCAAGTTCATCGAAGTCACCGACGCCGACCTGAAGGGCAAGTGGTCCGTGCTGATCTTCATGCCGGCCGCCTTCACCTTCAACTGCCCGACCGAAATCGAAGACGCCGCCGAGCACTACGGCGAGTTCCAGAAGGCCGGTGCCGAAGTCTACATCGTCACCACCGACACCCACTTCTCGCACAAGGTGTGGCACGAAACCTCGCAGGCCGTCGGCAAGGCCCAGTTCGCCCTGGTCGGTGACCCGACCCACCAGCTGACCAACGCCTTCGACGTGCATATCGCGGAAGAAGGCCTGGCCCTGCGCGGTACCTTCATCGTCAACCCGGAAGGCATCATCAAGACGATGGAAGTGCACGACAACGCCATCGCCCGTGACGTCACCGAAACCGTGCGCAAGCTGAAGGCCGCCCAGTACGTCGCCGCCCACCCGAACGAAGTGTGCCCGGCGAAGTGGAAGGAAGGCGAAAAGACGCTGGCGCCGTCGATCGACCTGGTCGGCAAGATCTGAGTCCATCGTCGCACCGTCCGGGCCCATCCGGCCCGGGCTGCCCGCTCCACAGCCGGCCGAGTGCCGGCTGTGTCGTATCAGGATCGCCGTAAACAGCGGCGACCGTACTTTTGAAGGAAGAAGCCATCATGCTGGACGCCAACATCAAGACTCAACTGAAAGCCTATCTGGAACGGGTGACGCAGCCGATCGAGATCGTGGCGTCGCTGGACGATGGTCCGAAGTCGCACGAAATGCAGGAGCTGCTCCGCGACGTCGCCGAGCAGTCCAACCTGATCACGCTGATCGAACGCCGCGACGGCGACGAGCGCAAGCCGTCCTTCTCGGTCGGCCCCAAGGGCGGCGAGGCGCGCGTGCGTTTCGCCGGCCTGCCGATGGGCCATGAATTCACCTCGCTGATCCTCGCCCTGCTGCAGGCCGGCGGCTATCCGCCCAAGGTCGAGGCCGAGGTGATCGAGCAGATCAAGAGCCTCGAAGGCGACTTCGAGTTCGTCACCTACATCTCGCTGTCCTGCCACAACTGCCCCGACGTGGTGCAGGCGCTGAACCTGATGGCGGTCCTGAACCCCAACGTCCGCCACACCATGGTCGATGGCGGCGTGTTCCAGCAGGAAGTCGAGGCACGCCAGATCATGGCGGTGCCGACGGTCTACCTGAACGGCGAGGAATTCGGCGCCGGCCGCATGGAGCTGGGCGAGATCCTCGCCAAGGTCGACACCGGCGCTGCGGCGCGCGACGCCAAGAAGCTGTCGGCCAAGGAAGCCTTCGACGTGCTGATCGTCGGCGGCGGCCCGGCCGGTGCCGCGGCGGCGATCTATGCCGCGCGCAAGGGCATCCGCACCGGCATCGTCGCCGAGCGCTTCGGCGGCCAGGTGATGGACACGCTGGCGATCGAGAACTTCATCTCGGTGAAGGAAACCGAAGGGCCGAAGCTGGTGATGGCGCTCGAAGAGCACGTCAAGCAGTACGAAGTCGACGTCATGAACCTGCAGCGCGCGGCCAAGCTGGTGCCGGGCAGCGCGGACGGCGCCACGCTGGCCGAAGTGCAGCTGGAAAACGGTGCGTCGCTGAAGGCGAAGACGGTGATCCTCGCCACCGGCGCACGCTGGCGCGAAATGAACGTGCCCGGCGAGCAGGAGTTCCGCGGCAAGGGCGTGGCCTACTGCCCGCACTGCGACGGCCCGCTGTTCAAGGGCAAGCGCGTGGCGGTGATCGGCGGCGGCAACTCGGGCGTCGAGGCGGCGATCGACCTCGCCGGCATCGTCGGCCACGTCACGCTGCTGGAGTTCGCCGACGATCTGCGTGCCGACGCGGTGCTGCAGCGGAAGCTCTACAGCCTGGCCAACGTCACCGTGATCAAGAGCGCGCTGACCACCGAAGTCACCGGCAGCGAGAAGGTGAACGGCCTGGTGTAGTACCGACCGCAAGACCGGCGAGCCGCACCGCATCGAACTGGAAGGCATCTTCGTCCAGATCGGCCTGCTGCCGAACACCGACTTCCTGAAGGACACGATCGAGCTGAGCCGCTTCGGCGAGATCGTCGTCGATCCGAAGTGCCAGACTTCGGTGCCGGGCGTGTTCGCCGCCGGCGACTGCACCACGGTGCCGTACAAGCAGATCGTCATCGCCATGGGCGAAGGCTCCAAGGCGGCACTGTCGGCCTTCGACCACCTGATCCGGACCAGCGCGCCGGCCTGATCCGCTGCCGCACTGTCGTAGAATGCCCCGCCTGCTGCGGGGCATTTTCGCTTTCCGGCGCCGCCCCTTTCTGACGGAGAATTCCCTTGCTTTTCAACTGGTTCGAGCGCCGTGTCGATCCTTATCCCGAGACGCCGCCGCAGCCCGCGCCGAAGCGCTTCTTCGCCTTCCTGTGGGCGGCGACCGAAGGCACGCGGCCCTTCATCCTCGGCATGATGCTGCTGACCGCGGCCATCGGCGCCTTCGAGGCGCTGCTGTTCGCGATGCTGGGCAAGGTGGTGGACTGGCTGGCGGCGATGGAGCCGGCGCGGCTGTGGGCCGACGAAGGTAGCAAGCTGCTGTGGCTGGCGGCGATCGTGTCCGGCAGCATCGTGCTGGTGGCCGTGCAGACCATGCTCAAGCACCAGGCGCTGGCGGGCAATTTCCCGATGCGGCTGCGCTGGAAGTTCCACAGCCTGATGCTCGGCCAGAGCATGAGCTTCTACCAGGACGAGTTCGCCGGCCGGGTGTCGGCCAAGGTCATGCAGACCGCGCTGGCGGTGCGCGACACCTGCCTGATCATGACCGACATCCTGGTCTTCGTCGTCATCTACTTCGTCACCCTCACCGCGGTGGTGGCGAGCTTCGATCTGTGGATGCTGCTGCCCTTTCTCGGCTGGCTGGCGCTGTACGCGGTGTCGCTGCGCTGGTTCGTGCCGCGGCTGTCGAAAGTGGCGCGGGCCCAGGCCGACGCGCGTTCGCTGATGACCGGCCGCATCACCGATGCCTACACCAACATCGCCACGGTGAAGCTGTTCTCCCACGCCGGCCGCGAGGCGGGCTACGCACGCAGTGCGATGCAGGAGTTCATGCACACCGTGCATGCGCAGATGCGGCTGGTCAGCTGCATCGAGATCGTCAACCACAGCTTGTCGATGCTGCTGATCCTGTCGACCGGCGGCCTCGCGCTGTGGCTGTGGAGCCAGGGCCAGGTCGGCGTCGGCGCGGTGGCGGCGGCGACGGCGATGGCGCTGCGCCTGAACGGCATGTCGCACTGGGTGATGTGGGAGATGGCCTCGCTGTTCGAGAACGTCGGCACCGTGCAGGACGGCATCAACACCTTGTCGCGCCCGCATGCGGTGGTCGATCGCGCGGATGCGAAGCCGCTGGTGGTGGACCGGGGCGAGATCCGCTTCGAGCACCTGGGCTTCGCCTACGGTGCGACCGGGCCGGAGGCGCAACGCATCATCGACGACCTGTCGCTGACGATCCGGCCGGGCGAGAAGATCGGCCTGGTCGGACGCTCGGGCGCCGGCAAGTCCACGCTGGTCAATCTGCTGCTGCGCTTCTACGACATCGACCAGGGCCGCATCCTGATCGACGGCCAGGACGTCGCCACGGTGACGCAGGACAGCCTGCGCGCGCAGATCGGCATGGTGACGCAGGACACCTCGCTGCTGCACCGCTCGGTGCGCGACAACATCCTGTACGGCCGTCCGGATGCGGGTGAGGCCGAGATGATCTCGGCCGCGAAGCGTGCCGAAGCGCACGATTTCGTCCTCGGCCTCACCGACCCGAAAGGCCGCATCGGCTACGACGCCCACGTCGGCGAGCGCGGCGTGAAGCTCTCCGGCGGCCAGCGCCAGCGCATCGCCATCGCCCGCGTGATGCTCAAGGATGCGCCGATCCTGCTGCTCGACGAGGCCACCAGCGCGCTCGACTCCGAAGTCGAGGCGGCGATCCAGGCCAGCCTGTACCGCCTGATGGAAGGCAAGACGGTGGTGGCGATCGCCCACCGGCTGTCGACCATCGCGGCGATGGACCGGCTGGTGGTGATGGACAAGGGGCGCATCGTCGAGGAGGGCGACCACCGCAGCCTGCTCGCGCGCGGCGGCCTGTATGCACGGCTGTGGGCACGGCAGAGCGGCGGCTTCATCGGCGAGGCGACCGAGGACGACGAGATCGCCGGTCTCGCGTCCACGCCGGCCTGAACGCCGCCGTCCGCGCCTGCGGCCGGCGCTGGCGCGGGCATGCTTGCCGCTTCGGCGACGGCAAGGCATTGTGCACCGGAAACCATGACATCCAAGTCTTTGCTCTCCACCGCCCACGGGAACGATGCCCGGTACTGCCGCAGTCTCGTGTTCGTCCACCTGCTGGTCGCCTTGCTGTTCGGCGGCCTGCTATGGACCGAACTGCGGCAGGTCGACCGGGCGTCGATGGCGGTTGCGCGCGAACGGGGCGAGACCCTGTTCCGCCTGGTCGAGACCACGCGCGACTGGAACGCCAGCCATGGCGGCGTCTATGTGCTGACGACGGACGACAGCCAGCCCAACCCCCATCTCGCCCATCCCCGGCGCGACGTCGTCACGCTGGACGGGCAGCGCCTGACGATGGTCAATCCGGCCATCATGACGCGGCAGCTCGCCGAACTCGCGGAGCGGGTCGGCGGCATCCGGCTGCACCTCACCAGCCTGCGGCCGCTGCGCCCGGCCAACCGGCCCGACCCCTGGGAAGCCGAGGCGCTGGCCGCGTTCGAGCGCGGCGTGCCGGAGCGCCTGGCGCTGGTCGATACCGAGGCCGGCGCGGCCCATCGCTACATGGCGCCGCTGTACGTGGTCGAGTCCTGCCTGCAATGCCACGCTGCCGACGGCTATCGCCTCGGCGACATCCGCGGCGGCATCTCGGTGACCATGCCCGCCGCCCCGCTGCTGGCCGTGCGCGACGCCCAGCGCCGGCGCGTCGCCTGGATGTTCCTGGCGGCCTTCGTGTTCGTGGCGGGATCGATCCACTACGTCTTCGCCACCGCGCGGCGCCACGTGCGCGCCATCGCCCGCGTCAATGCCGAGCAGGAGCAACTGATCGCGCAGCGCACCGGCGAGCTGGAGGCGAGCAACCTCGGGCTGGCGCGCGAGATCGATCGGCGCCAGCGCGACCAGCGCCGCCTCGCTGCCAGCGAGGCACGCTACCGGGCGATCTTCGACAGCACGGCCGAGGGGATCATGCTGATCGACGACCGGATGCGGATCGTGCAGGTCAACCCGGCCTTCACCGCGATCACCGGCTACGGCGAGGACGAAGTGCGTGGCCGCGGGCTGGATCTGCTCGGGGCGGGGCGCCACGGGCAGGATTTCTTCGACGGCATCCGCGACGCGCTGGCCGATGGCGGGCGCTGGCAGGGTGAAATCTGGAACCGGCGCAAGAGCGGCGACGCCTATGTGCAGTGGATGTCGATCACGCGGGCCAGCCTGGCGGGCGAGGCTGAAACCTTCGTCGCGACGCTGACCGACATCACGCTGCGCAAGGAGGCCGAACAGCGCATGCAGTACCGCGCCGACCACGACGCCCTGACCGGCCTGCCCAACCGCGCGCTGTTCCAGGACCGGCTCGAGGCCGCGCTGGCGAAGATCCGCCGCAGCGGCGGCCTGTTCGCGGTGCTGTTCATCGACCTCGACCGCTTCAAGGCGGTCAATGACAGCCTGGGCCACCCGGCGGGCGACGCCCTGCTGATCGAGGCCGGCAGCCGGATCGCCGCCTGCGTGCGCGAATCGGATACCGTGGCCCGCTTCGGCGGCGACGAGTTCGCCGCCATCCTGCTCGAAGTGGGCGGCGCCGAGGATGCCCGGGAAGCGGCGCAGCGCATCTGCGCCGCACTGGCCCTGCCCTTCATGCTGGAGCAGGGCGAGGCACGGGTGTCCGGTTCGGTCGGGATCGCGCTGTCGCCACTGCATGGCGACGATCGCGCCAGCCTCGAAAGCTGCGCCGACCAGGCACTTTACGCGGTCAAGCGGAAAGGCGGAGGGGCTGGTGCGTGTATCCGCCCGACGGCTGGCCGGCCGGCGAAAAGGCCTGAAGCCGCGCCTACGGGGACGGTTTCCGGTGGTATGGGCCTCAGGCTCCGAGCAGCGTGTCCGCAAGCGCTTCCGGACTGGCTGCCGCCTGCCAGTGCGCCGCCATGTCGCCGGCCTGCAGGCTGCCGTAGCCCCAGGTCGCGGCGATGAAGGGCAGGCGGTTGGCGTCGGCGGATTCGCCGTCTTCGGCACGATCGCCGACATAGACCGCCTCCGCGTGCGCAATGCCGCGGTCGGCGAGCAGGCGCGCGATCATCGCGGCCTTGTCGGGCAGGCGTGGCTCGAACATGTCCAGTGCATAGACGGCGTCGAAATGGTGCGCCCAGCCGAGGTGTTGCAGGATCAATTGCGTGGGGTGGAGACGCTTGTTGGTGGCGATGGCGAGGCGGCGGCCGCCTGCCGCCAGCCGGGCCAGCATCTCGCCGACGCCGGCATAGGCCGCCGTCTGCAGGTAGCCGGTGCTGTCGTAGCTGGCCTTGAAGCCTTCGGCCAGCGGGGCGATCAGCGCAGGGTCGGTGCTGCCTGCCAGCATCTGCAGGGTCTCGGTCAGCGGCGGGCCGACGATGGAGGCGTCGATCGTGCGCGCGGGGCTGCGGCTGGCAGCGGCGAAAGCGTCGCGGTAGCTGGCGAGAATGGCGGGTGCGGAGTCGATCAGGGTGCCGTCCAGATCGAACAGGATGTGGCGGTAGGTGGGCATGGCGGCGTGCTCCGAATCGGTCAGGAGGCGGTGAAGCCGGGTATCGCGATGCCTGAGCGGATGAGCCAGATCATCGTGCTGATGGTCAGGAAGGCCAGCGTGGTGGTTGCCACCAGGGTAGCGGCGCAAATGCCTTCCTGGCCGTATTTCTGCCCCAGGATCGGGTAGATGCTGAGCATGGAGATGCTGGCGATGGTGAGTGCGGCGGCGTGCATCACGGGGTCGACCGGCGCCACCAGCAGGAAGGCGATGAATATGGCCAGCGGATGGATGACGAGCTTGCCGAAGGTGACGATGCCGATCTTGTCGACCATGCCGCCGAGTTTCTGCCCCACCAGCGTGCCGCCGATGACGAACAGCGCCACCGAAACCGCGCTGAGGGCGAACAGCTCCACCACTTTCGCCAGCGGGCCGGGCAGCTTGACTTCGAGCATGGCGCAGCTCACGCCGGCGGCAATGGACAGGATCAGCGGATTCTTCGCCAGCCTGCCGAGGGTCTGCAGCACGACGCGATGGAATTTCTGCCCGCTGCTGCCGCTGCTCTCGGCGATGGCCAGCACCAGCGGGATCAGCAGGATGTTCTCGACGATGAAGGTCAATGCCAGGGCCACGATGCTCGCCGGGCCGAGAAACTGCAGCAGCACGGCGTAGCAGATGAAACCGTTCGATACCGAGGTGCCGAGGCCGCGGATCGCGCTGGCCGGCAGGTTCTCGCCTTGCCGCCAGCGCGCCCAGCCGAAACCGAAGGCGAAGGAGGCGAGCGAGCCGAGGGTGTAGGCGAGCAGGTAGTCGGTGTTCATGACCTCGGCGAACGAGCGTTCCGACAGGGCTCTGAACATCATCGCCGGCAGGGCGAAGGTGATCACGAACTTGCCGAGACCGCGGCACTCGGCCTTGCTGACGACTTCTGCGCGGACGGAGATGAAGCCGATGGCGATGATGATGAATACGGGGCCGATGATGGCAAGGATTTCTAGCATCGTGCAGGGGGGAGAGGAATGTGATTGTTGTTCTGCCTCCCGCTCTGGGCGGGGCGATCAGGGCGCACTCTACCGCATCCCGTCCCGTTTTCGGGCCGGCCGGCCGCCGTTCGCGCATCTCCGGCCGAATGGAAAGAATTCCTGAGCATGTGCCTGTCCGGGCGAAGCCTGCGGTATGTTTGGCAGCCCCTGCGTTCCGTGCCGTCCTTCTTCTTTCCGCCAATGCCCATTCTCAAGCACCGACTGTTGCGGCTCGTCGCTCTGGCGCGGCGCTATCCGGGCGTGATCGCGGCCTTCGGCTTCGTTTCCGGCGTGGCGAGCTTCTTTCTGGTCGATCGCCACGAGGGCTTTGCCCGCATCATCGCGCTGGTGATGCTGCTCGGCTGGGTCTGGCTGGTGCTGGAGCGGATGCTGAGCGAGATGCTGCTCGACCGTTTCGGCCTGCGCCTGCCGGCGCCGGTGCTGCGCTATGCGACCCAGCTGATCCACCAGGAGAGCCTGTTCTTCGCCTTGCCCTTCTTCCTTGCCAGCACGTCGTGGAACAGCGGCCAGGCGGTGTTCACCGGTGGTCTGATCGTGGCGGCGCTGGTGGCGCTGATCGATCCGATCTACTACCGCCGGCTTGCGCCCCGGCGCTGGCTGTTCCTCACTTATCACACGCTGACGCTGTTCGTGGTGCTGCTGGTGGCGATGCCGCTGATCCTGCAGCTGCCGACCGCGCGCAGCTACGAGCTTGCGCTGGGCATCGCGGTGCTGCTCGCCTTTCCCAGCCTGCTCGGCTCGATCACGGTGCCGCGCTGGTGGCGCGGGGTGCTGGTGGTGGGGCTGATGGGTGCGCTCGCGGCGACGGGCTGGCTGGCGCGGCTGTGGGTGCCGCCGGCCACGCTGCGCCTGACCGACGTCGCGCTCGCCAGCAGGATCGACGATGCGCAGCGGGCGCCGGCCGACAGTCTGGCCGAGATCGACGCCGCCCAGTTGGCGGCGCAGGGCCTCTACGCCTACACCGCGATCAGCGCGCCGCTGGGCCTGCAGGAGCGTGTGCAGCATGTCTGGCTCCACGAAGGGCGCGAGATCGACCGGATCGCCCTCGACATCCGCGGCGGGCGCAAGGAAGGCTACCGCGCCTGGACGCACAAGCAGCGCTTTCCGGAGAATCCGGCCGGCCGCTGGCAGGTCAGGGTGCTGACCGGGGACGAGCAGATGATCGGTACGCTGCGCTTCCGCGTCAGTGGCATGCCAGCCGGCGGCTGAGGGGCGGGGTTCGCCCATTTGCACACCGCCGGCGATTCGCCGCCCCGGCAGCGGGAAACCGTCGTCCGCCTGCCCGAAACGGCCTTGCCGCAGCAGAGGAAATGTCCAGCGTGGCGTGCTTCTCGCCCGGGCTCATTTGATCCTTCAAACCGCGGAAGCCTGCGTGTAGCCTCCACTCGCCTGCCCGTATCGGCGCTTGCCTGCGTTTCGCGGCACCGTTGCGGCATTTGTTCGTGGAGTATTGATGGATACCTTGCTGTTGCACTTTGACGATGAAACCCCGGAGGCGGAACGCCTGGCCCGGGCTGTGGGCGTCGAGTGCGCGGTCATCGAGCGGCATCGCTTCCTCGATGACGAGCTTCATCTGCGGCTGCCCCAGTCCCTGCCGCGCAGGGTGGTCGTCTATCGCAGCCTGCATCGTCCCGACGAGAAGCTGCTGGAATTGCTGTTGCTGGTGCGCGCCGCGGGCCGGCTGGGCGCCGAGCACGTCACGCTGGTCGCGCCCTGTCTCGCCTACATGCGGCAGGGCGACGAGTTCCTGCCCGGCGAGGCCGGCAGCCGGGACATCGTCGGCAGTTTTCTCGCCGGCCTGTTCGACGTGGTGCTGACGGTGGATCCGCATCCGAACCGTGTCTCGTCGCTGGCCGAGGCCGTGCCGGTGCTGCATGCGCATGCCTTGCCGCACGAGGCCGGCACGGAGCAGGCCCGGAACACCGAGCGCATCACCCACCCGGGCAAGGCGGCATGCCTTGCCCCCCGACTGGCTGAAGCCTTGCGCGCGATCCACGCCGATTGAGTTTCCCGCCCCGTCAAGTGCCCGCCTTTGGTCGCGCAGGCGATGACGTTCAGAAGGCTTGGTGCTAGCATCCTGTCTTTCTGCATGGGCAGGACCCTCGTCGCGCCGGCAAGGAGCATCCTGTCCCGCGCGGCTTCGATGATCCACTGCGGGGAGAGGTGTGAAGCAATCGGTAAGGACCGTGGTATTTGCCGACCTGACGGGGAGTACCGGTCTTTTTGAATCGGCGGGCAACATGATTGCCACGCGGCTCGTCACGCGCTGTACGCAGACCATCGGCCGCCATCTCACGCTCGCGGGCGGACTGCTCGTGAAATACCTGGGAGATGGCGTGCTGGTGCTGTTCGACAACACGCTCGCTGCCGTCGAAGCTGCGTCGCGCATGCAGGAAGTGCTGCGCGAGCAGGTGCCCGGACTGCCTCAGGGCGGCACGCTCGGCGTCAAGACCGGCATCGAGCGGGGCCCCATCGTCGAGCACGACGGCGACTGTTACGGCGATGCGGTGAATGTCGCCGCCCGGCTCAGCGACCGTGCCCAGCCGGGCGAGACGCTGATCGGCGAGGCGGCTTTCGACGGCTTGCCGGAGGCTCAGCGGCTGGCATGCCAGAGCCTCGACCGCATCATGATCAAGGGCAAGGCTGAGCCGATGCGGGTGTGGCGCGTCGACTGGGCGCGCACCGCCGAATCGACGCTGGCCGCGAGTTTCGACTTCAACCAGTTGCTGGAAGACCGCCAGCCGATCCAGCGCATCGACATCCACAGGCTGGACCAGCAGACGGTGCTGTATTCGGGCGAAGGGCCGCTGATCGTCGGGCGCGGTGAAGGCGCAGGTTTTGCCGTCGATGACCCCCGCGTGTCGCGCCGGCATGCGCGCATCGAATGGGCGGGCGGGCAGTGCACCTTCACCGACTTCAGCAGCAACGGCAGCTGGGTGCGCTTTGCCGGCTCCTCGGCGCCCGTCATGCTGCGCCGCGACAGTTGCGCGCTGTACGGGGCAGGGGAGATCGGCCTCGGCGCCCAGCCGGAAGACTTCACCGCGCCCACGCTCGGTTTCCAGATCCTCGGCGAGGACTGAACCGCAGCACGCGCCGCGCAGGCAGCGGCTTGGCCGCGCCGCTGCACGACCCCGTGCGGTTTTACCGCGACGAATCCGCCGTCAGCCGTCAAGCTGTACGCGGATTCAATGAGTTGCGGAACATGAACTGTAAATGGCTGGACGCCGTCTCCCCCACCGGGCGTGCGTTGCGAATCGTCGTGCCCTACATGGTGGCGGCAGGGCTGTGGGTCGGGCTGTCCGACGCCGTCGCGCTGTGGCTCGCAGCCGATGCCGCTGCCTACGTCAGGCTGCAAAGCTGGAAGGCTGCGGTTTTCGTCCTTGCCACCGGGCTTCTGCTCCATGTCCTGATGCGCGAACAATTCGCACGCATCGAGCGCTCGCGCGCCAAGGCGCGCAACCTCGCCGCGCGCTTGCGGCGAATGCTGGAGTCGCTCGACGACCTGATCTTCGTGTTCGACGACAAGCTGCGCTTTGCCGACGCCTACTATCCCGACCGCACGGAACTGCTGATGCCGCCCGAGCACTTCATGGGCAAGGGCGCCGACGAGGTGGGCATGCCGGCCGAGATCGGCCAGGCGCTGCTGCGGACACGCGACGAGCGTTCGACTCAGTCGGTCGAATACGCGCTCGAGCTGCCGCGCGGGCGTTGCTGGTACAGCGCCAAGCTGTCGCCGATGGTCGACGAGGAGGGGCGCTTCGTCGGCGTCATCGCGGTGGTGCGCGACATCACCGGGCTCAAGGCCAGCGAGCAGCGCTGTCGCAGCCTGTTCGAGAGTCTCAACAATGTTGCCGTGCAAGGATACGACGCGGACCGGCGGGTCGTGTTCTGGAATGGCGCGAGCGAGGCGCTTTACGGCTATTCGCGCGAAGAAGCCCTGGGCCGGCGCCTGGAGGAGCTGATCATTCCCCCTGCCGACCGCGACGAAGTGGTCCGCCTGCACCGCGCCTGGGTCGACGAGGGCGAGCCGATTCCATCCAGCGAGATCGAACTGCTCAATCGCGACGGCGAACTCGTCCCGGTGTTCTCCTCCCACAGCATGCTGCGCAACGAGCTGGGCGAGGCGGAAATGTACTGCGTCGATGTCGACCTGCGCGAATTGCGCGAGACGCAGGCGCAGCTGCGGCGTGCGGCAACCCACGACCCGCTCACCGGCCTGCCGAACCGCGTGCTGGCGAGGGACCGGTTCGACCAGGCGATGGCGCTGGCCGAACGCGAGCAGACGCTGCTGGCGCTGCTGTTCGTCGATCTCGACCGCTTCAAGATCATCAACGACACCCTGGGCCACGGCGTGGGTGATCGCTTCCTGCAGGAGATCGGCCGGCGCTTGTCGTCCTGCCTGCGTGCGAGCGACACCATCAGCCGCCAGGGCGGCGACGAGTTCCTGGTCGTGCTGTCGGGCCTGCGCGATCGCGGCGCGGTCGCCGCGATCGCGCAGAAGATCATCGACGCGGTGCAGCAACCCTGCGACATCGACGGCCATGCGCTGAGCTGCTCGTGCTCGATCGGCATCGCCGTTCAGCCGGACGACGGCGCGGATTTCGACAGCCTGCTGCTGCGTGCCGATACTGCGATGTACCAGGCCAAGGCGAGCGGCCGCAACGTCTTCCGTTTCTTCACCGCGCAGATGAACGTCGACGCGCACGAGCGCCTGACGATGCTGAATCATCTGCGCAACGCCATCCAGCACGGTGAGCTGGCATTGCACTATCAGCCCCAGGTCGACCTCGCCAGCGGCCGGGTGGTCGGTGCGGAGGCGCTGCTGCGCTGGCAGTGCGCCGAGCTCGGCAACGTGCCGCCGGCGCGCTTCATCCCGCTGGCGGAAGAGTCCGGCCTGATCATTCCGATCGGGGAATGGGTACTGCGCGAGGCCTGCCGCCAGGCCCGCGAGTGGCGCGATCAGGGGCTGGAGCTGGAGGTGATGGCGGTCAATGTATCGGCTTTGCAGTTCCATCGCGGCGATCCGGTGGAAATGGTCGGCCGCATCCTGGGCGAAACCGGCCTGCCGGCCGAATACCTCGAGCTGGAACTGACCGAATCGCTGCTGGTGCAGGACGGTTCGGGCGCGACGCTGGACACCTTGCGGCGGCTCAAGGCGCTCGGCCTGCGCATCGCGATCGACGATTTCGGCACCGGCTATTCCAGCCTTGCCTACCTGCGCCGCTTCCCGATCGACAAGCTGAAGATCGACCGCGCCTTCGTGCGCGACCTGGCCAGCGATGCCGACGATGCCGCGATCGTCAACCTGATCGTCGACCTCGGCCGGATCCTGAAGCTGAAGACCGTCGCCGAAGGCGTGGAAGATCATGGCCAGCTGACTTTCCTGCGCGAGCGCGGCTGCAGCGAGGCGCAGGGTTATCTGTTCGCGAAGCCGATGGCGCCGGTGGAGTTCAGCGCCTATCTCGGGGCGAGCTTCCTGTTGCGGGGACGGGAATCCCTGCCGCACGCGGCATAGGGCTGCTATCCTTCAAAGCTTTTTTCGAGAAGCTTTCGATGCAATCCGCTTTTCGTCGCGGCGCCCGGGAAGGGCTGCGCGATTTCCTGCCCCTGTCGGTCGGCCTGGTACCCTGGGGCATCGTCACCGGCATCGCGATGCGTTCGATCGGCCTGACCGAGCTCGAATCGCTGGGCATGAACCTGCTGGTCTATGCCGGCACCGCCCAGCTCGGCACGCTGCCGCTGATCGCCGCCGGTGCGCCGCTGTGGCTGATCATGCTCACCGCGCTGGCGCTGAACCTGCGCTTCGTCATCTTCAGTGCGTCGATCGCGCCGATGTTCGCGGGACGAAGCCTGTCCGAGCGCCTGGCCTCGAGCTACCTGCTGGTCGACGGCGTGTATGCGATCTGCGCCGACAAGGCGCTGAAGTCCGACGACGTGCCGTGGCGCTGGGGCTACTTCATCGCGCCGTCGATCTTCAACTGGGTGATGTGGCAGCTCTTCGTCGCCTTCGGCGTGTTCGGCGCCGATTTCGTGCCGCGCGACTGGTCGCTGGAATTCATGGTGACGATCGCGCTGATGGTCATGGTGTTGCCGATGGTGCGCACGCGGCCGATGCTGGTCGCCGCGCTGGCCGGCGGCCTGGGTGCCGTGCTGCTGCGCGGCCTGCCGCTGCGCCTCGGCGTGGTGGCCGGCATCGTGGTCGGCATCGCTGCCGGCTTCATCGCCGAACGCTGGCAGCAGCGCGGGAGGGCGGCATGATCGAAGGCGTGTGGCTGTGGCTGGCTTTCGTGCTGATGTCGATGACGACGGTCGGCACCCGTGGCAGTTTCATCCTGCTGGGCGAAAAGGGGCGTTTGCCGCCCGCGCTGCAGCGCGCGCTGCGCTACGCGCCGGCGGCGGCGCTGTCCGCGCTGGTGGTGCCCGACCTGCTGCTCGACGGCAACGAAGTGTCGCTGCTGAATCCCAAGCTCGCCGCCGGCCTGGTGGTGATCGGCGTGGCGTGGCGCTGGCGCAACCCCTGGCTGCCTTTCATCGTCGGCATGGCGGTGCTGCTGACGATGAGAAAAGGGCTGGGCTGGTAGCAGCAGCCACCGGCCCGGCCCCCGGGGTGCCTGGCCGTGCTGGCGGTGCGAAGCGCCGGCACGGCCTGAGCGGGTCTTACTCGATCGCCGAGCTGGATTTCGCCATCTCGCGCAGCGCGAACTTCTGGATCTTGCCGGTGGAGGTCTTCGGCAGCACGCAGAACTCGATGTGCCTGGGGACCTTGTAACGTGCCAGATGCTCGCGGCAGTGGGCGATGATGTCGTCGGCAGTGACGCCGGCACCGTCCTTGACCTCGATGTAGGCGGCGGGCACTTCGCCCCACTTCTCGTCGGGCTTGGCGACCACGGCGGCGGTCAGCACCGCCGGATGGCGGTACAGCACTTCCTCGACTTCCAGCGAGGAGATGTTTTCGCCGCCCGAGATGATCACGTCCTTGGAGCGGTCCTTGATCTTCACGTAGCCGTCCGGCTGCAGCACGCCCAGGTCGCCGGTGTGGAACCAGCCGCCGGCGAAGGCCTCCTGCGTGGCCTTCTCGTTCTTCAGGTAGCCCTTCATGACGAGGTTGCCGCGGAACATCAGTTCGCCCATGGTCTCGCCGTCGGCGGGCACGATCTCCATGGTCTGCGGGTCCATCACCGTCAACCCTTCCTGCATGTGGTAGCGCACGCCCTGGCGGCCGTTGCGCTCGGCGCGACGGTCGATCGGCAGATCGTCCCATTCCGGATGCTTGGCGCAGACCGAGGCCGGGCCGTAGGTTTCGGTCAGGCCATAGACGTGGGTGATGTCGAAGCCGACGCGTTCGGCGCCTTCGATGATCGCCGCCGGGGGCGCGGCACCGGCGATGAGGCCGGCGACGCTGTGCTCGATGCCGGCGCGCAGCTGTTCGGGGGCGTTGATCAGCATGCCGTAGACGATCGGTGCGCCGCACATGTGAGTGACCTTCTGGCTGCGGATCAGCTCGTAGATCAGCGCCGGGTCGACCTTGCGCAGGCAGACGTTGATGCCGGCATTGGCGGCCATGGTCCAGGGGAAGCACCAGCCGTTGCAGTGGAACATCGGCAGCGTCCACAGATATACCGAGTGCTGCGGCATGCCCCAGCTGATGATGTTGGAAGCGGCGTTCAGATAGGCGCCACGGTGGTGATAGACCACGCCCTTCGGGTTGCCGGTGGTGCCGGAGGTGTAGTTCAGCGCGATCGCATCCCACTCGTCGGCCGGCAGGCTCCAGCGATATTCGGGATTGCCGCCGGCGAGGAAGTCCTCGTACAGCAGGGTGCCGACACGCTCGGTGCCGGGGAATTCGTCGTCGAGCGCGTCGATGACCAGCGGCTTGTCGCCTTCCAGCAGATCGAGCGCGGGGCGGATGATGGCGGCGAACTCGGGGTCGGTGATCAGCACCTTGGCCTCGCCGTGCTGGAGCATGAAGGCGACGGCATCCGGGTCCAGCCGGGTGTTCAGGGTGTTGAGCACGGCGCCGGCCATCGGCACGCCGAAGTGGGCCTCGAACATCGGCGGCACGTTGGGCAGCATCACCGCCACGGTGTCGCCGCGCTTGATGCCGTGGGCGACCAGCGCGCTGGCGAGCCGGCGGCAGCGGGTATAGGTTTCGCTCCAGGTGTAGCGGCGCGAGCCGTGCACCACGCTGGCGCGCGTGGGGTAGACCATTGCCGTGCGCTCGAGGAAGCTCAGCGGCGACAGCGGGACATAGTTGGCCGGATTCTTGTCCAGTCCGACTGCGTAGGCATTCGACATTCTGTTTCCACTCCCATCGTGAGAAACGGGCTATTGATTAGAAATGAGTACAGCGGTGCCCGTTTCCGATTCCCTCTCCTCGCTCCGACGGGGTGGACGCCCTCGCCGCCCTGGCGCGAGGCGGCCGTTCGAGTCCGCCCTGGCCCCGCTGGGGAGAGCAGGGGAATGATACGGTTTTCCGCTGGGCGTAGGAATGGGTGCGGCAGTAAAAGATACGGATGCGTATGGTTGGTGCCCGGGTGCGGCGCAGGCTTTCACCGGGGCCGGTGTTCAGGTCTGCGCAGGGGCGGGGTCGGCGTGGTTGTCCAGCGCCACCGGCAATTGCCAGTGGCGGGCGCAGCGTGCGCCGGCGGCGTCGAGCTGCCACAGGTCGCCTGCGTCGCCGGTGACGAGCAGGCGGTCGTCGTGCGTGGTCATCGCGCACACCCGGCGTGTATCGAAAACCGTGCCGGCCCGGCCGTCCGCGCCCCAGCTCGCAGTCACGCCCGCGTGCGTGCAGCTCACGGCGAAACCATCGTCGAGCGCGACGATGTCGCCGGCGTAGTCGCCGCAGCGTTCGATCAGGCCGGCGTCGGCTTCGCCGTAGCGCAGCCGTTCGCCGTCGAGCAGGGCGAACAGCGGCCGGCCGGCCCTGCCTTCGTTCTGCATCGACACCGCGATGTTGCCGTGCGCGTCCTGGGCGATGTGACGCACGCTCATGAAGGCATCCGGCGGACGGTGGCGGGACAGCAGCCGCCCGTCGGCCGGGTCGAGAAAGGTCAGCGCGGGGTCCATGCTGCTCAGGTTGCGCTTGACCCGGCCGGTTTCCGGCAGGGTCAGGATGCCGCCGACGGCGACCGCCAGGCGGCCGTCGGCGATCCATTCGACCGCATGCGGACCGATGCCGCCGCAGGGCCAGGCGTCCAGGCGTTCGAGGCTGAGCGCGTCGAACACGCCGATGCGGCCGTCGCCGGTGATCAGGTCGGTCTCGGTGGCGTACAGCACGCGGCCGTCCGGGCGGAAGGCGAGGTGGCCTTCGAAGCGCGACTCGTCGTCGGCTTCGAAGCGCGCCAGCTCGGTGCCGGTGGCGACATGCCAGCGCACGAGGAAATCGCCGGGGCGGCGCGCGGCGACCACGGCGCTGCCGTCCGCCGACGGATGCCAGGCGATGTCGTGGCCGCGCGCGGGCAGCGCGAGCGCCGGCGAAGCGGTGCCGAGCAGGCCGGCATGGAATTCGGTCGGGCGCGTCGGCGAATCGCTCCAGCAGCTCAGCAGGCCGGGCGGCGCGCCGGCATCGGCGCGGGCGCAGGCGGCGGCCCGGGCCAGGGCCGGGCGGGCGCTGAATCCGCCGCAGGACAGCGCCGCGAGGCCGGCGAGCAGGCGGCGGCGCGAGAGCTCAGTCGCCATCGTTGTCTCCGAAGCCGACCCGGACCTTCAGATGCTCCGCGGCATCGTGGGCGAGCAGCCCCTGCAGCACGGCCAGCGCCTCGATGGCGCGGGCGATGGCGGCCCCGCCATCCTCGCCGGGGATGGCCGGCAGCGCCTGCAGGGCATCCCCGGCAAGCGCGATCTGGGCGTCGAAGCGGTCGGCGAGCACCAGCAGGCCACGGCCGCGCAGCATGGCGGTGAGCCCCGGCAGGCCCTCGCGGCCTTGCAGGCCGAGCCGCAGGCCGTCGAACAGGGCCAGCAGGTGGCTGCGCTCCTCGCCGCTGCGCCAGGCATCGAAGCCGCTGCGATCGGTCGGCTTGCGTGCGGGTTTCTCCAGGTACTTGACCCGCAGTGTGTCGATGCCGCCGATCAGGATGTTCACGCTGTCGCTCATCATCGAGGCTTCGGTTTCCTCGTCGATTTCGTCCAGGCTCGCGATCCAGTCCTGCCAGGCGGGCAGGATCGCGTCGAGGTCGCGGGCGGCGTCGGCCGCCAGCCAGCTCGCGTAGCCGCAGGCCGCGGCGTCGGTGGCGAGCGATGCCCGGGCCGGGTCGAACAGCAGGTATTCCAGCGCCGGCAGCCCCTTGGCGGTGACGCCGATGCGTTCGTCCGCCAGCGTGCCCGCGGCGCGGCCGCGCAGCGAGGATTCGATCTGCGGCGGGCGGGTGGGCCAGAAGTCGAGCCGGCGCAGGATGCGGGTTTCCAGCGCCGGGCCGTAAGGCAGCGCGCTCAGGCGCCGCAGCTCGAGCGCGGCCTGGCGCCAGGCGCCACGCGCGGCGTCGAGCGTGCCGTCGCCCGGCTGCTTGCAGACGGCGTCGACGCGCTGCGCGAGCGCGGTCGAGGATCGGGCCAGTTCCGCATAGCCGGGCGCCAGCACCTGCCGGCCGAGCGCCGACATCCAGGCCGAAGGGCTGATGAAGGGCGCCGGTGCAGCAGCGGAGGCCGGCGCGGACAGCAGCGCGGCGGCGAGCAGGGATGCGAGGGCAAGGGCAAGGCGCTGCTTCATAGCGACTCCAGGAAACGGATCAGGGCGTCGCGCTCGGCCTGGCTGAAGCCGAGCACCCGCGCCTTGGCGGCTTCGGCTTCGCCGCCGTGCCACAGCACGGCTTCCATCAGGTTGCGGGCGCGGCCGTCGTGGAGGAAGAAGGTGTGGCCGTTGACCGTCCTGACCCGGCCGATGCCCCACAGCGGCGGCGTGCGCCATTCGCGCCCGTCGGCGTCGAAGTCGGGGCGGCCGTCGGCCAGCCCTTCGCCCATGTCGTGCAGCAGCAGGTCGGTGTAGGGGTAGATGGTCTGCTTCGACAGTTCCGGGAAGCCGGGCAGGTCGCCGGTCACATGCCGGGGCACGTGGCAGCTCGCGCATTGCGCTTCGTGGAACAGGCGCTTGCCGGCCAGCACTTGCGGGTTGCGGGCGTCGGGGCGCGAGGGCACGGCGAGCGTGGTGGTGTAGAACACCGTGCGTTCGAGCGCGCGGTCGTCGATGTCCACATCCGGTTCGCCGCGCTCGCGCCGCCAGCCGGCTTCACGCTGCTGGCGTTCCAGACAGTCGGTCTGCGCGGGCATGCACTCCTCGTGCGGGAACAGCGTGCTGGTGATGCCCATGTCGCCATGGAAGGCGCCTGCGGTCTGGTGCCGGACGGTGGCGACGTTGGCCTTCCAGCCGAAGCGGCCGACCATCCAGTCCTGCGTGCCGGCATCCCAGACGCGGTTGAGGCGGCCGGAGATGCCGAGGCCTTCTTCCGCCTGGCGTGCGGCGATCGTGCGCAGGTCGGCCTCGGGGATCGCTTCCAGCAGGCCGAGGCCGATCACCGCCGGGGCGACGCGCGGCGACACCCGGGTCTCCGGGTGCAGCGGCCCGTAGGCGAGTTCGTGCAGCCGGTAGACCGGCTTGCGCAGCGAGTAGGGCGTGCCGTCGGCGAACCGGCCCGGCTGTTCGACGTAGCGGATCTCGACCGCGCCTTCGGCCTTGATGCCGGCCACGGCGGCGTTGTTGAACTGCGTGCCGTAGCTCGGCTCGGGTACCACGCCGTCCTTGCCGGCGGGCTGTGCCGGCGTGGCGGGAATCGACAGGCGGAACAGCAGGCCGACCGGCTGCTCGGTGTTGACGCCGTCCGGCGCCGGCGGCGGCGCGCCCCTGCCGTCGAGGATGTGACAGCCGGCACAGGCACGGGCGATGAAATGGGGGCCGAGGCCGTCACGGCCGGTGGTGGAGGCGGGCGCCTCGACCCAGTTCTTCCTGAAGAAGGAATTGCCGATGAAGAACGGCGTCTGGCGGTCGACCGACAGATTGGCGGCCGGGTAGGAAAAGGCGTTGCGGCCCTGGTCGCTGGTCGTGGTGTCGCCGCCCGGCAGATCCTCGCCGGGTTCGAAATCGGCCGCCACGGCATCGGCCGCTGCGGCGAAGGCGGGCAGGCTCGCGGCCATCACCACCAGCACCGCGCGGCGCAGGCTGAGCTTGAGTGACATCGATCGATTCGTGTCCGCATCGCCGGCGCTGCTGCCCCGGCGATGCGGCTGTGGGTGCTGAAGCGGGCGGCGCCGGCAGCGGGCGCCTCTTTCGGAGCTGGCGGGCCGGCTCACTCGGGCAGCGCGGTGTTCAGGCGCTTGATGCCCAGCACGTCGGCCGCCTGCACCAGGCTCTCGGTCTGGCGTTTCAGGCTGGCGACGGTGGCTTCCACCTTCGGCCGTCCCGGATTGCCGGCCAGGATGGCCTGGTCGAAGGGGGAGGGAATGGCTTCGGCGGCTTCCAGGCTGGCGCTCATGCGCGCATCGACTTCGCCGGCGAGCGCCTTGTCCTTTTCCGCCACCAGCGCATTGAGCGAGGGGCCCTGCAGCAGCGAGCCGTCGGCACGGCGGAATTCGCCGCGCCAGACGTTGCGGATGCCGAGCGCGTTGGTGACGGCGTCGCGGTGGGTGTTGTCGGAGAAGCAGGAATGCTCGTCTTCCTGGCTCTGCGAATCGAGCGCGACTTCGATGCGTTCGCCGGCCAGTTCGGCGCGGCTGAGGATGCCGAGCGCCGAGATGACCTTGGTCAGGCTGGCCGGATCGGCGACGAATTCCGCGCGGTAGTTCTGCGCGCCAGGCGCCCAGGCCTGGGTGAGGTCTTCGAGGTCCTGCACCAGCAGGTCGGTGACGATCTTCAGGTAGGTGCGGCGGCGGTCGGCGTTGGGCGCCTTGCCGTCGACGAAGTCGGTCCAGGCGCGGTCGCCTGGGCCGTCGGCGCGCAGGTCCTGGCCCCACAGCAGGAACTCGATCGCATGCCAGCCGGTGGAGATGTTCTCCTCGCCGTCCTTCTCGTTGAGCTCGGCGAGCGTGTCGGCATCGAGCTTCACGCTGCGGTCGTTGATGATGCCGGCGCCCGGGTTGCCTTCCACGCTGTCGACATAGGCTTCGTCCATCGGCCAGGCATTGATGCGGCCTTCCGGGCCGTCCTCGCCGTCGATCGGGCCGCCGTAGAAGCGGAAGGCCTCGGTCTGGCCGTACCATTCGCGCGCCTCCAGCCAGCGCTTGCGGGCTTCGAGCAGGCCGGCTTCGGACGGTGCGGCGACGAAGGCATCGATGGCCTTCTGCATGGTTTTCGCGGTGGAGGCGGAATCCGCATAGCTGGCGTGGACGAGCTGGCCGTAGTGGCTCAACACGTCTTGCGCGGTGACGGTTTTCTGCGCAATGGCGGGGAAGGAGAGGGCGGCCGCGGCCAGGCCGGCAACGAGAAGTTTCAGGCGCATGGGTGGAGGTTCCGGCAGAAATTGAGGAAATGAGAACGACTTCCATTATCGTGACTTTGGCCGGCCGTGTAAATTTCCGTGTGCCGTTCTCATTGGCCCGGAGTATGGGGACAGGAAGACGAAGTCTTGACAGGATGCCAGAATTGAATGATATTGAGAACGATTCGCAGAATGTCGGAGGTGTCTCATGGCAAGGGATCCAGTCCTCGAGCAGACGCGCCTGCTTGCCGGCGTGCTCACGCATGTGTCGCGCTATCTCGATACCGGCTGTCCCCGTGCCGCCCATCAGGCCGGGCTGCTGCTGCGCTGCCTCGATGCCAGCACGATGGATGAGGACCTGATGACATCGTGCGAACAACTCGACCAGGCGATATCCCATCCCCGCCATCTGGGCGGTGCGAGCGCCGGCAGCGATGCATGGACTTCGGATCAGTTTCGCTCGCGCACTTCCGCCACAACCATTTCATCATTCCAGAACTGATCGAAGGAGATCATCTTGTCCCGTTACACCGGCCCCCGATTGAAAGTGATGCGTGCGCTCGGTACAGAGCTGCCCGGCCTGTCGCGCAAGTCGCTCGGCGAGCGCAACTACCCGCCCGGCCAGCACGGCCAGCGCCCGAAGCGCAAGTCGGGCTACGGCGTGCAGTTGATCGAGAAGCAGAAGCTGCGCTTCAACTACGGCCTGACCGAGAAGCAGATCCAGCGCCTGTTCCGCGAAGCCAAGCGCGACCGCGGCCCGACCGGCGACAAGCTGCTCGAACTGCTCGAACGCCGCCTGGACAACTTCGTCTTCCGCGCCGGCTTCGCGCCGACCACCGTGGCTGCCCGCCAACTGGTGCGCCACAAGCACGTGCTGCTGAACGGCCGCTCGGTCAACATCCCGTCGATCCGCGTCAAGCCGGGTGACCGCATTCAGCTCACCGAGCGCGGCCGCCGCATCCCGGTCGTGGTCGAGGCGCTCGCCGAGCCGGCGCTGACTCGCCCCGAATGGCTGGCTTTCGACGAAGCCGCCTTCGCCGCCAGCGTGACGCGCACGCCGTCGCCGGACGAAGTGCCGTTCCCGGTCGACGTGCAGCAGGTCGTCGAATACTACGCGGTGCGGATGTGAGCACCCTGGCATCCCGTCGCCGTCGCGGCGCGGCTTCGGCTGCGCCGGACGAGGGGCTGGCCTACCCGAACCAGCCCGAACTGGCACTCGCCGCCGTGCTGCAGCTGCTGTCGCGCTTTCCGGCGCGGCAGTCGCCGGCGGTGGCGAAGGCCATTGCCGATCACCTGGCGGTGATCGGTAGTGATGCCAGGATGGCCGGCTGCGTGCGCGAGTGCGCATCCAGGCTGGTCGATGACTGGCGCGCGTACGCCATGTTGAGCGAATCCCCGCCCACGCTGGAAGCGGGCTCACAACTGCATTGATCGATCGCCGTCATTGGGCCGATGGCCCGGGAGCAAGATCATGAGCAAGAAGAAGTGCTGCAAGAAGGACAAGCCCTGCAAGGGTTGCCCGAAGCTGAAGAAGTAAGATCGAGCGCGTGTGACCGGGCACCTGAGATGCGGATTTGACCGGAATCAAACGGTAGTGATTCCTATTTAGCTATCGTTGCATCAGCCTGATTCCTGTCATCCTGAGCAAGCCAGCCGCCGCCAGCCAGCTCGCCGCCCGATGGAGCCGTCCATGAAGTCGCGTCCGCGCAAGTTGTGCCTGGCCATGCTGGGTTTGTTCGCTGCCCCCCTGTCCCTGATCCCGTCCTCAGTCGTACATGCCGAAACCCTGCTCGGCGAGCAGGTCGTCACCGCCAAGGGCTATGCCGGCGACGCGCTCGAGACGCCGCAGGCGATCGAAGTGCTGCGCCCCGCCGCGAGCGGCGCCAACGTGCTCGGCGACCTGATGCGTGGCGGACCGGGCCTGGCGGTACAGTCCGACGGTGCCTGGGGGCAGAATCCGGTGCTGCGCGGCCTGAAACGGGAAAGCGTGGTCGTCATGGTCGACGGCCTGCGGGTCAATTCCGCCCAGCCTCAGGGCGCGATCGCCTCCTTCATGGACCTCGGCCTGCTCGACCGCGTGGAAGTGGTGAAGGGGCCGGGTTCGGTGCTGCATGGCAGCGGGGCGATGGGCGGCGTGGTCAACATGCTGACGCCCGACGCCGCCTTCAGCGCCGACGAACGCATGGGCGGCCGCGCCGGCCTGCGCTTCAGCAGCGTCGACAAGGGCGTCACCGGCGCGCTGCTGGTGCAGCGCTCGAATGCGGACCATGCCCTGGTGCTGGGTGCCGCCGGGCGGGACATCGGCGACTACCGCAGCCCGGACGGCCGCGAGGATCGCACCGGCTATGACTCCAACACCCTGCTGGCCAAATATCGCCACCGCCTCAGCGACGACATCAGCCTGCGGCTGAACCTGCAGCGGCACGAGGACAAGGACGTCTGGTATCCCGGTTCGGCGCGCACGGGGGCGGGCATTCCGCCGCCGCTCGGCGTCGCCACCATCCATTCGCCCGAGCAGCGCCGCGAACTCTACGAACTGGGCGTCGATGCCAGATTGGGTGAGGGGCAGCTGTCGGCAGAAGTCTATCGCCAGGAAGTATTCCGCCAGATCCGCGCCCGCGCCGAGCGGCTGGGACGCGACTACGTGCGCAACGACGTCACCTTCACCACCGACGGGCTGCGGGCCAAGTACATGTTCCCGGTCGGCGGCAGCCATCTGCTGACGGTCGGCGCCGAAACCTGGCGCATGAAGGGCGATCCCGAGCGCTACATGGACAACAACCCGCCTTTCTTCAACAACAACCAGCGCAACGATCCATTCGCCGACGGCGAGATCGAGGCGATCGGCGTCTTTGTCCAGGACGAATTCGAGCTGGGCCGCAGCCGCATCGTCGCCGGCGCGCGCTACGACCGCGTCAAGGGCGACGCCAGGCAGAAAGGCTGGGGACCGGCGGCGCAGACCAGCGGCCTCGACAGCACCGACAACAACCTGTCCTGGTCGCTCGGCGCGATCCATCCGCTGAGCGAAACCCTCAACGTCTATGCCAATCTCGGCCGCGCCTACCGTGCCGCCGACATGCGCGAACGCTTCGAGGATTCGGCGCGCGGCGACGGCTACTACCACGTCGGCAATCCGCAGCTCGACCCGGAAGTGTCGACCAGCGTCGAGCTCGGCCTGAAGAGCGCCGCCAGCGGCGGAATCGAATACCAACTGGCGGCCTTCTACACCCGCATCGACGACTACATCGCCGGCCGCGTCACCGGAGCGACGCATCCGGGTTCCGGGCTGCCGCTCAAGCGCACCGAAAACCTCGACAAGGTCACCATCTACGGTGTCGAAGGCAGCGTCCGCGCACCGGTCGGCGCCTTCGTCGCCGACGCCGGCTTCACCTGGCTGCGCGGCAAGAACCACCAGGACAGCGAACCGCTGTACCAGATGCCGGCGCCCGAACTGCGGCTGGGCATCGGCCAGCCGGCCGAGCGCGGCTTCTACTGGCATGCGCAACTGCGTGCGGTGGCGGAGCAGGACCGCATCGCGACGCGCTTCTCCAACGGCACCGAGGATGCCACCTCCGGCTTCGTCACCGCCGACGCCGAGCTGGGCTGGCGCTTCGGCCCGGTCGGCTTCTTCAACGGTGCCACCGCCGCCGTCGGCCTGCACAACCTGGCGGACAAGCGCTACCACGAACACCTGACCGACGGCATTTCCGGCCAGGAACTGGCCGCGCCCGGCCGGGGTTTAACATTGAGTCTTTCCGGGAGTTTCTGACATGCAAGCACCACGCCCCCGTCTGCCCGGCTGGAGCCGGATTCTGCTGCACATCTGCGTGGTGCTCGCATTCCTGGTCGTGACCGGTACCGCCAGTGCGCAAAAGCTGCCCAAGCTGACGCTCGCCGGCCCCTCGGCGGCAGTGTCGAACCCATTGATCCACATGGTCGACTCCGGCGCCCTGGCCGACCTCGCCGACGTGGTCGAGTTCGTGCCCTGGCGCGACCCCGACCAGTTGCGCGTGATGGCGCTCGACGGCCGCGCCGACGTGCTGGCGATGCCGAGCAACGTCGCCGCCAACCTCTACAACCGCGGCGCCAAGCTGCGCATGCTCAACGTGTCGACCTGGGGCGTGCTGTGGCTGGTGTCGCGCGATCCGGCGCTGAAGTCGCTCGCCGACCTGCGCGGCAAGGAGCTGGCGATGCCTTTTCGCGGCGACATGCCTGACATCGTCTTCCAGCTGCTGGCCGAGCAGCAGGGTCTGGACGTGCGCAAGGACCTGAGCCTGCGCTACGTCGCCAGCCCGATCGATGCGATGCAGCTGCTGGTGATGCGCCGCGTCGACCATGCGCTGCTGGCGGAGCCGGCGGTGTCGATGGCCTTGCGCAAGACCGGCTCCTTCCCGCTCAGCGTGGTCGCGCCCGAGCTGCACCGCAGCGTCGATCTGCAGCAGGAATGGGGGCGGGTGTTCGAACGCCCGGCCCGCATTCCGCAGGCCGGCATCGCGGTGATGGGCGCGCTGCGCGATCGCCCGGACGTGATCACCCGCATCGAAGCCGAATACGCCCGCTCGCTCGCCTGGTGCCGCGCCAATGCCGAGTCCTGTGGCAGGGCGGTGGCCGCCCGCATCGACATGCTGAGCCCGGAAGCGGTGGCCGACTCGATCGCCGTCAGCCAGCTCGAGGCGGTGCCGGCCGTCGAGGCGCGTGCCGAGCTCGAGTTCATGTTCGGCCATCTGCTGCGCAAGAATCCGGCGCTGGTCGGCGGCAAGCTGCCCGACGACGGCTTCTACGGCGGAGCCGCCGCCGCGCAATGAGGCTGCTGCGTGCCTGGGCGGCCGGACTGCCCGCCTACCTGTGGAGCGGCTGGGGCGCGATCGCCAGCCTGCTGCTGCTGTTCGCGGCCTGGGAGGCGGTCAGCCTGATCTACGGCCCGCTGGTGATGCCGGACCCGCGTTCGGCCTTCGGCACGCTGCTGGGCCTGATCGAAAGCGGCGCGGCCTGGCCGGAACTGGCCGCCACCGCGCGCCGGGCGATGAGCGGCTATGCCTTGTCGCTGGTCGCGGGCAGCTTCGTCGGGCTGCTCGCGGGGCTGTCGATGACCGCGTCGATGATGTCGCGTCCGCTCGTCACCGTGCTGATGGGCACGCCGCCGATCGCCTGGCTGGTGCTGGCCATGCTGTGGTTCGGCGCCAGCGACGGCACGCCGGTATTCACCGTCTTCGTCGCCGCTTTTCCGGTGATCTTCATCGGCGCGCTGCAGGGCACGCGCACGCTGGACAACCAGTTGCGCGGCATGGCCGAGGCTTTCCGCCTGCCGCGGCGCATGATGTTCACCGACGTCTATCTGCCGCACGTCGTCTCCTACCTGTTCCCGGCCTGGATCGCCGCGCTCGGCACCTCGTGGAAAGTCGTGGTGATGGCCGAACTGCTGGCGACCCAGGACGGCGTCGGCGCGGCGCTGGCGGTGTCGCGCTCGCACCTGGACACCGCGGCGACGATGGCCTGGATCGCCGCCGTGGTCGGCCTGCTGCTGGCGGTCGAATACCTGGTGCTGGAGCCGATCAAGCGCGAAGTGGAGCGCTGGCGGGAGCAGGGCAGATGAGCGCGTCCTGTCCAACGGATACCCGCCCGCGCGAACTGCGCGTCGCTGGCCTGAGCCATGCGTTCGGCCGCGACGAGGTGCTGGCCGGCATCGGCTTCCGCCTGCCCGCGGGCGAAGTGGCGGCGCTGGTCGGCCCCTCGGGCTGCGGCAAGACCACCTTGCTGCATCTGGCCGCCGGGCTGCTGACGGTGCAGGAAGGGCAGGTCAGCAACGGCTTCGACACCACCGCCTTCATGTTCCAGCAGCCGCGCCTGCTGCCGTGGCAGACCGCGCTCGACAACATCGCGCTCGGCCTCAAGGCGGCGGGCCTCGCGCGCGCCGAACGCCACCGCCGCGCGCGCGACATCGGCCTGCAGCTCGGCCTCGCGCCGCGCGACCTCGACAAGTTTCCGCACCAGCTTTCCGGCGGCATGCAGAGCCGGGTGGCGCTGGCGCGCGCGCTGGTGCTGGCGCCGGACCTGCTGCTGCTCGACGAGCCGTTCTCGGCACTGGACGTGGGCCTGAAGGAAGAGCTCTACCGCCTGCTGCTGGACCACCAGGCAGCGCGCGCGATGGGCGTGCTGATGATCACCCACGACCTGATGGAGGCGGTGCGGCTGTCGGACGCGATCCTGCTGATGGCGCCGGCGCCCGGACGCATCGTCTGCCGCTTCGAACTGGACGTGCCCGCGGCGCAGCGGGACGACGCCTGGGTTTATCGCCATACGGCGGAGCTGCTGCAGAACGCAGTGGTGCGCGATGCTTTCGGTATGCCGCCGCTGATGACAGGGGCAGGGGCAGGGGCGGCCGGCGAACCGGCGGCCGGCGCTCCGGCGGCGGGTGAGCAGGCCGCAGAAACCCCGACTACCGGGATGCCGGCCGGCGTCCCTTCCACTTCGGCGCTGCGCCTGGTGGCGACGCCCGAGTCTGCGCCGGCGCGCAGCGCCAGCCGCTGCGGAGGATGAAGGGCGCGATGACGAGCTTCGATCGGCTGGCGGCGAAGCCGCTGTTCATGTGCAGCTTCCGTTCCTTCTTCCTCGCCACTGCGCTGTATGGCGTGCTCCTGCTGCTCGGCTGGCTGGGTTTTCTCGCCACCGGCATCGGCCTGCCCGACGTGCCGGGCGGCCCGATTGTCTGGCATGCGCACGAGCTGATGTTCGGTTTCGGCCTCGCCGCCGTCGCCGGCTTCGTGCTGACTGCGGTGCCCGAGTTCACCGCGACGCCGGCTTTCGGGCGGCGGGTGACGCTCGTGCTGCTGCTGTGCTGGGCGGCGGCGCGTGTGGCGTTCTGGCTGTCCGGCGTGCTGGGCGCCGGGGGCGCAGTACTGGCTGCGCTGCTCAACAGCGGCTTCATGGCGGGAATTGTCGTGCTGGTGGCGCCGCGGCTGTGGCGCGATCCGGAACGGCGCCACCTGTCCTTCCTGTGGGGGCTGGCGGCGATGTGGCTGGTGGTCAGCGGCTTCCACGCCGACGTGCTGCGCGGGCTGTACCCGATGCGCTGGGTGCTGGCCGGCGCCGGCGCGATGATGGTGCTGATCGTCGTCGCCATGAGCCGGGTGTCGATGCGCATCGTCAACGATGCGCTGGACGCCGAGCGCCTGCGCCGTGCAGCGGCGCAGGGCGATGCGATGGCCGGCGAACGGCCGCGCCTGCCCGGCGAGGACGACGACGAACTGCCCGCCTACCGCGCCCGGCCGCCGCGGCGCAATCTCGCCGTGTTCGGCATTGCCGCCCATACGCTGGCCGAGTTCGCATTGCCGGGCTCGCCGATCGCCGGCTGGATCGCGCTGGCCGCAGCCGCGGCGGTGCTGAACCTGCTCAACGACTGGCACGTCGGCCGCGCGCTGCTGACGCGCTGGGCCTTTTTGCTGTACGCGGTGATACTGGATGATGGCGCTCGGCTACGGCCTGATCGGCCTGTCCCTGCTCGGCGTGGCGGTAGCATCCAGTGCCGGCCTGCATCTGCTGACGGTCGGCGCGATGGGCCTGTCGATCTTCGGCGTGCTCTGCATCGCCGGACGCACCCACTCCGGCTACGAGCTCGATATGCGGCCATGGGTGCCGGTGGCCGCACTGGCGATCGGCGCAGCGGCGCTGGCGCGTGCGGCGGCGGGCCTGCCCGGGATGCCGGTGGCCGGGCTGCAGGCGGCGAGCGTGGCGGCCTGGGCGCTGGGCTATGGCCTTGCCGCCGTCTTCCTCGGCGCGGTGTTCCTGAGGCCGCGGCCGGACGCCGGCACGGGCTGCGAGGAACCGATGGAGGAGAGCGCATGAGGCTTTGATCTGCGTCAGAACGGCGGCGGCAGAGAGGCATAGAGTGAGAATCAGTACTGTTTGATGACGGCATGAAGATGCCGCACCGACAGCCCTCACAGGAGGCGTCGCCGGGGAGTCGGCACCCCCTTTCATGCTTGTCTCCCCGCGGAGCCGCATCATGAAAACGACAAGGAATTGCAGGCTGGTGAGCCTGCTCGCCGTCGCGTCCGCACTCGCCGCGATGAGCATGCCGGTATCGGCCGAACGCCCGATGGCAGTCGATGACGCCGGAACGCTGGAGCGCGGCGGCGCCAAGCTCGAATTCGGCTGGAGCCGTGACGACGCGCTGAAAGGCTTCGAGGGTGCCGTTGGCTACGGCCCGATCGACAACGTCGAAGTCGAGCTTTCCTTCGGTCGGGCGAAGGACCGCGACGAGTCGCCCGACGTCACCGTGCGCGGCGTCGGAGCGGCGCTCAAATGGGTGCCGCTGCAGGCGGAAACCGGGCTGTCCGCCGGCCTCAAGTATGAATACGGACGCGAGCGCGTCAGCGGCGAAGGCACTTCGCGTGCCAATGCGCTGGCCGGTCTTGCGAGCTGGGCCTTCGAGGCCGGTCCGCGGGTTCACGTGAATCTCGGCCGCGAATGGGTCCGCGGTGACGGCCACGCCGATTTCTGGGGGGTGGGCGCGGACTTCCCGCTCAGCGAGCGGCTGCAGTTCACGATCGAGACTTTCGGCGAGGAGCATGCCGGCCCGGATCGCCAGGCCGGGCTGCGCTACGAGATCGCCGATGGCGTCAAGGTTTCGGGTGCGGTCGGGCGCGGCAATGACCGCAACATCGCCAATGTCGGTGTGGCGTGGGAGTTCTGAAGACGGAGCAGCCGTTTCGACCGGAGTTTGACATGCGTCATTACCGCCCGCGGCAAGGGGCGTAAAGTGATTCACAGATGGATCGGGTTCGTGTAGCCAGCCGAGGTCGCCAGCCAGCAATGCCCGTGGAATTGGTTTTGGAAACAGGGCCGTATGCCGTGGGTGTGGCAAGTCTGCCATGGTAGAGAAAGGCTGGAGATCGAAATGCCGGAGTTCGAAGAGTTGCGCGTCTTTCTGTGTGATGTGCGTATCGCCCATCACATTCGCGGGCGCATCCGGCTGAAGCTGGAGAGCCGCTCGGTGTCCATCGACGTGCCGCGGACGCAGGCGCGCGAATTCCAGTCCCTGCTCGACCGCACTCCCGGCGTCGCTTCGGTGCAGGTCAATCTGCTGGCGCGCTCCTGCACCGTGCATTACGACCCCGCGGTGATACCTGAACGGGCCTGGATCGATCTGCTGGGCGGCATCGACTCGGAGGCCGCGGCGATTCTCGAACGCATATTGCACGACGCCTATCTGGAGGCCGGCAATGCAAAACTATGATGAACTGATCCTGCGCACGCAGCGCATCGATCCGGCGGCGCCTTTTCCCGTGGCGCACCAGGCGGTCAGGATCGCGCTCTACGATGAATATGCCGCCCGCAGCTTCTATGCGCGCGTGGTCGAGTCCTTCGGCGAGCGGGCGCCGTTTTCCAACGTGCTGCGCTCGGAAGAGCAGCACGTGACGGCCTTGCTGGGCTTGTGCGAACGCTTCGGCATCCCGCGGCCGCTCGACCCCTTCCCGCAGGAATCCACCGTCGAGCCGACCTGGCTGGCGAACTGCCAGCGCGCCGTTGCCGGCGAAATCGCCAACGTGCAGATGTATGCCGGGCTGCTGAACCAGGTTGCCGAGCCGGAAGTGCGCAGGGTGTTCCAGAACCTGCAGGCAGCGGCGCTGCAGCATCATCTGCCCGCCTTCCGCCAGGCCGCGGTCGCGGCGCAGGCGCAGGAAAGCTACCACGCTGCGCACGGCATCTCGCCGCAGCAGGCTTATGTGCGCCACGGCCCGCTGTCCGACTTTCTCGAACGTGCCTTCTCGCAGCTCGGGCCTTATGCCGGGCCGCTCGGCATCTTCAGTCCGCTTCTGCGCAATGCGCACCCCGCCATGCTGGCCGGCATGGTGACGGGGGGCGCAGGAGTCTATCTATGGAAGACCAGGACCGGCCGCCATCGCAAGGAGGACTGACATGTTCCCGCTATTACCTTTCGTCGCCGGCGTGCTGACCGGTGCAGTTGCCCTCCGCCTGATCAAGACCGACAAGACCAAGGCGGGCGTCGAGGCCGGCGTCGAGAAGGCCCGTGCCGGCATGGAAAAGGCACAGGACACGCTGCGCGGCGCCGCAGTATCCAGCCTGGAAGCGATCGAGAACGCCTCGGCGCGTGCGCGCAAGCGCCTGGCCGCCGAAGACGCGGTAGCAGATGAAGAAGTTGGGGCAGCCCACGCTGCGGCAGCCGATGCCGGGGCAGCTCCTGCTGCGGCAAGCGCCGATGCTGCACCGGAGCAGGCCGGGAAGCCGGCCCCGCCGCGCAGGAAGCGTGCGCCGCGCGCTGCGGCCAAGCCGAAGAAGGCAAAGGCCACACCCGCAGCAAGCACTGAAGCCGAACCCGGCGCAGCCGGGGAGGAAGCCGGATCATGAGAAACGCGATCATGCCCTATGGCTCGGTGCCGGTTGGCGTGCCGCTTCGCGCCAGCGGGGCGACCTTCGTGCAGGGCTTCGTTGCCGGGGGCTGCCTGTCGGCCTTCCAGGACCGTCCTGCACAGCTTTCGTCGCCCTCGCCGGCCGAACTGAAGCGGGTGCTGCGCCATGCGCTGCAGGGCGGCACTGCACTGGCTGCCGGCACCCGGGCCGCGGCCGCCGTCCGCCAACGGAATTACACCGGTGCGCTGGCCGCTGCCGCGGTCGGTGCGGCCGGTGTGCTGATCATCGAACGATTGCTGCGCGACAGCGCGCAGGCCGAACAGGAGAAGCAAGATGGCTAAGAAGAACAAGCACGGCCGCGGCAGGCAGGCGATGCAGAACGACGCCTGGCCGGGCCAGTACGGCCAGCCGCCCAATGCGCAGTACGGCCCGAATGGCCAGTATGGTCCTCAGTACGGTCAATACGGCCAGCAGTACGGAGCACCGCCCTGGGGGCAGTACGGCATGGCGAGCGGCCTGCCGGGCGGCATGGAAGCCGGCTTCGCCCAGGGGTTCGCCCAAGGCATGGGCCCGCTGCCCCAGCAGGCGGCTGCCGATGGTGGCTTCCTGCAGAACATGCCGGCCTTCCTGCGCACCGGCAATACCGAGCAGTTCCTGCTCGGTGCGCTGATCGGCGCTGCCGCGGCCTGGGTGCTGAGCGACGAGGAACTGCGCGGCAAGATCGTGAAGTCGGCGATGAAGCTGTATTCCGGCGTGGCCGGCGGCTTCGAGGAGATGAAGGAGCAGATGGCCGACATCCGCGCCGAAGTCGACGCGGAGCGCCACGGAGACGCATGATGGACGCAGGCTGGATGTCCGCGCTCGAACCGGTCCACGCCGCGCGTGGCCGGGCACGCTGGCGCTACACCTGCCGCAAGGGGGCGCCGCTGGAAGCGCGCGCGATCGTGCGGGCAGTGGAAGCGATTGCCGGCGTGAGCAAGGTGCGGGTCAATCCGGCCGCCCGTTCGCTGGTGGTCGAGTTCGATCCAGCCGCCACCACGGCCGACCGCATCGCGCTCGACATCCTGCGCATGGCGCCGCTGCCGCGCCCGCATGCACAGGGCGAGGAGCCCAGTGCCGCGCCGGTGGCGCTGAGCGCGGCCACGCTGCTCGCCACCCGTTCGCTGCAGCCCGGGCTGCAGGCGCCGGTGGCGGTGGGCACGGCGATTCCGCTGCTCGGCGAGGCGGTCGATGACTTCCTCGAGAAGGGCGTCACTTCGCACGTGCTCGAAGCGATGGCGGTGGCGATCTCGATCGGGCGCAAGGACTATCTCGCGGCGAACATGACTTCCTTCCTGCTCGCCTTGGGCGAGTACCTCGAAGCGTCGATCGAGCGCCGCTCCGACGACCTGCTGAAGCATCTGCTGAAGCCCGACGTGGGCGAAGTCTGGGTCGAGCGCGACGGCGAGGAGATCCAGCTCGACGCTGCCGAAGTGCGGATGGGCGATACCGTCATCGCCGCCACCGGGCGGGTGATCCCGGTCGATGGCACGGTGCTGGGCGGCGAGGCGATGGTCAACGAGGCGACGATGACCGGCGAAAGCGTGCCGGTGACGCGCCGGCGCGGCGATACGGTGCTGTCCGGCACCCTGGTCGAGGAAGGCCGCCTGCGCATCTACGCCGAACGGGTCGGCGCCCAGGCCGCGGCGGCGCGGATCGCGGATTTCGTCGAGCATTCGCTGGCGGTCAAGAGCGCCACCCAGCTCGAAGCCTCGCGCATGGCCGACCGCCTGGTGCCGATGGTGCTCGGCCTGGCCGGCGCCACCTGGCTGGTGTCGGGCGACTGGCAGCGGGTGGCGGCGGTGCTGCAGGCCGACTATTCCTGCGCGCTGAAGCTGTTCACGCCGGTCGCCTTCAAGGCCGCGATGTACGAGGCCGGCAAGTCGGGCATGCTGGTCAAGGGCGCGAAGGCGCTCGAACGCCTGGCCGAGGCCGACACCTTCGTCTTCGACAAGACCGGCACGCTGAGCACCGGCAAGCTCGAAGTGACCGATTCGATCGCCTTCAAGCCGGGCTATTCCCCCGCAGACATCATCAACCTGGCGGCCTCGGTGGAAGAGCACTATTTCCACCCGCTGGCGCTGGCGGTGGTCGAGGCTTCGCGGCGGCTGCACCACCCGCAGCACTTCGACCACAAGGAAGTCGAGTTCATCGTCGCCCACGGCGTGGCCAGCATCATCGACGGCCGGCGCATCGTCGTCGGTTCGCGCCACTTCGTCGAGGACGACGAGGGCATCAGCACGCAGGCGCATCGCGACACCATCGAACGCCTGCACCTGGAAGGCAAGACCCTGCTCTACATCGGTTTCGGCGGCGAACTGCTCGGCGTCATCGCCCTGCGCGACAGCCTGCGCAGCAACAGCGCCGCCACCGTCCGGCGCCTGCGGCGCCTGGGCGTGAAGCGGGTGCTGATGCTCACCGGCGACCATCCCGAGCGCGCCCGGGCGATGGCCGGAGAACTGGGGCTGGACGAATTCCACGCCGGGCTGATGCCCGAGGACAAGGCCCGCATCCTGCAGGAACTGGCGGCCGGCGGCGCGCGCATCGCCTTCGTCGGCGACGGCGTCAACGATGCGCCGGCGCTGAGCGGCGCGCACGTCGGCATCTCGATGCACAACGGCGCCGACGTCGCCCGCCTGGCGTCCGACGTCGCGCTGCTCGAAGACGACATCGCGCGGGTGGCGGACGCGAAAGCGCTGTCGATCGCCACTCAGCGGCTGATCGACAGCAATTTCAAGCTCACCGTCGGCCTCAACACTTCGATCCTGTCGGCCGCCGCCTTCGGCTGGCTGACGCCGGTGGCGGCCTCGGCGCTGCACAACGGCAGCACCATCGCGATCCTGCTGCGTGCGCTGGCCGGTGCCGGCCTGCCGCGCGGCCGCCGCACGGGCGCGCTGCCGCGCGAAAGGACGGTGCCGGCATGAATACCCCGAACCGTTCCAATGCCTTTCCGCTGGCAATGGCGGGCGAAGGCGAGCCGGTCCGGGTCGTCGGCATCCTGGGCGGCTCGTCGATGGCGCTGCGCGTGGCCGAGCTGGGCCTGAACGTCGGCAGCGAACTGGTCGTGCGCCAGCGCCAGGGCAGCGGGCTGGTCGTCGGCCGCGGCGAGACGCGTTTCGCGCTCGGTGGCGGCATGGCACACAAGATTCTGGTGGCGCGGATCGAAGGCTGAGATCGGCCTGGACGACGCGAAGCCGCAGGCAGTAGCTGGCGCGGCGAGGTTGGACAAGGCGCTCGCCGTCTTGAATGCAAATGAGTATGAAGCGCGCTGCGCCGATTCGATAGGAGTTTTCAAATGATGCTCAAACAACTCGCGGTGGGTGACCGCGCCAAGGTGTCCGGCTTCGCCGAGGCGGGCAGCCCCTACCGCCGCAAGCTGCTGTCGATGGGCCTGACGCCGGGAGCGGAACTGCAGGTGATGCGGGTCGCGCCGATGGGTGATCCGGTCGAGATCCGGGTGCGCGGCTTCGCCCTGACCCTGCGCAAGGGCGAGGCGGACGCGCTGACGGTGGAGAGGCTGTGATGAAGAACGAAACCATTCTTGCCCTGGTGGGCAATCCGAACTGCGGCAAGACCACGCTATTCAACGCCCTGACCGGCTCGCGCCAGCGCGTCGGCAACTGGCCCGGCGTGACGGTCGAGAAGAAGAGCGGCGAATACAGCCACGACGGCCTGCACTTCGAGGTCGTCGATCTGCCCGGCACCTACTCGCTGGACGTCGTCGATCGCGAAGTCTCGCTCGACGAGAGCGTGGCGCGCGACTACGTCCATTCGGGTGAGGCCGGGCTGGTCATCAACATCGTCGACGCGTCCAACCTCGAACGCAACCTCTACCTGAGCACCCAGCTCGCCGAAATGCGGGTGCCGCTGCTGGTGGTACTGAACATGGTCGACGTCGCCCGCGACAAGGGGCTGCGCATCGACGTCGACGCGCTGTCGCACCGCCTGGGCTGCCCGGTGGTGCCGGTGGTCGCGTCGGAAGGCGAAGGCGTGGATGCGCTGAAAGCGGCGATCCGCAGCGCGGTCAAGGCGCACCAGCCGGCGAGCGCCACCGTCACCTACCAGCCCGAGCTCGAGCAGGCGATCGACGCGCTGGTGCCGAAGCTCGAGTCGGCGGCGCAGGCCGCCGGCACCTCGCCGCGCTGGCTGGCGGTGCGGCTGCTCGAAGGCGACGATCTGGCGCGCACGGCGGCAGGCAAGGTGCTGGCTGCCGAAGCCGGGCGGCTGGGCGGCGAACTGGGTGAAGACCTCGACATCATGGTGGCGGATGCGCGCTACGGCCTCGCCAACCGGATCGCAGGCGAAGCGCTGACGGTCAGCGGCCGGGTCGGCCGCGACATCACCGACCGCATCGATCGCATCGTGCTGAACCGGGTGCTCGGCGTGCCGATCTTCCTGCTGATGATGTACCTGATGTTCCTGTTCATGATCAACATCGGCGGCGCCTTCATCGACTTCTTCGACCAGTTCACCGGCGCGCTGCTGGTCGATGGCCTGGCCGAACTGCTGGACGGCCTCGGTGTGCCGGAATGGCTGAGCTTCCTGCTTGCCCAGGGCATCGGCGGCGGCATCCAGGTCGTCGCCACCTTCATCCCGGTCATCGGCTTCCTGTTCCTGTTCCTGTCGGTGCTGGAGGATTCCGGCTACATGGCGCGCGCGGCCTTCGTCATGGACCGCTTCATGCGCTGGGTCGGGCTGCCGGGCAAGTCCTTCGTGCCGCTGATCGTCGGCTTCGGCTGCACCGTGCCGGCGATCATGGCGACGCGCACGCTGGAGCACCGCCGCGACCGGCTGATGACGATCGCGATGGCGCCCTTCATGTCCTGCGGTGCCCGCCTGCCGGTCTATGTGCTGTTCGCCGCCGCCTTCTTCCCGCAAGGGGGCAGAACGTGGTGTTCGGGCTGTACGTCATCGGCATCGCGGTGGCGGTGCTGACCGGCCTGGTGCTGCGCCACACGCTGCTGAAGGGCGAACCGACGCCCTTCATCATGGAACTGCCGCCCTACCACCTGCCGACCGTCCGCGGCGTGCTGATCCACGCCTGGGAGCGGCTGCTGGGTTTCATCGTGCGCGCCGGACGGGTGATCGTGCCGATGGTGCTGGTGCTGAACGTGCTGAACTCGATCGGCACCGACGGCAGCTATGGCAACGAGGACAGCGACGCTTCGGTGCTGGCCGCGGTCGGACGCAGCATCACGCCGGCGTTCACGCCGATGGGCCTGACCGAGGAGAACTGGCCGGCCGCGGTCGGCATCTTCACCGGCGTGCTGGCCAAGGAGGCGGTGGTGGGCACGCTGGACGCGACCTACTCGGCGCTTGCCGCCAAGGATGCCGGCGAAGAAGCAGATGGAGAAGAGGAACCCTTCGAGCTGGGCGCCAGCATCGTCGCGGCCTTCGCCACCATCCCCGAGAACCTGGTCGATGCGTTGGGCTCCTGGGCCGATCCGATGGGTCTGAACGTCGGTGACCTCAGCGATGCGGAGGCGGTGGCCGAGGCAGTGGACCAGGACGTGTCGGCCGGCACCTTCGGCGCGATGGCGGCCCGTTTCGACGGCGCTGCCGGGGCTTTCGCCTACCTGCTGTTCATCCTGCTGTACTTCCCCTGCACGGCGGCGATCGCGGCGGTGTACAACGAATCGGGTACGCGCTGGACAGTGTTCGTCGCTGCCTGGACGACGGGCCTGGGTTATGGCCTGGCGACGATCTTCTACCAGGCGGCAACCTGGGCGCAGCATCCGGGCTCGTCGATGGCCTGGATCGTCGGCATCGTCATCGGCTTCGCGATCGTCTTGTTGTCGCTGCGGCGCTACGGCGCACGCGAGGACGGTAGCCTGCCGCTGCCGCAACAGGTTTAGGAGGCCGATATGATCCTGTCCCGTCTCAGTACCTATCTGCGCGAGCGGCGCCGGGCCAGCGTGGCCGACATGGCGCTTGCGCTGGAAAGCTCGCCCGAGGCGCTCGGGCCGATGCTGGACACGCTCGAACGCAAGGGGCGCGTGCGCCGGATCGAGGGTGAATCGGGCTGCGGTTCGACCTGCTGCAAATGCGACCCGGCGACGGTGGCGGTGTATGAATGGGCTGCCGCCGAGGCCTCGGGCGCTGGGCAGCCGGGGGCGCCTCAGCCGGGGGCGCCACAGCCGGGGGCGCCACAGCCCGGAGCGCGCCAGCCGGGCGCCGGCTGAGGAGCGGATCGTGATGGCCGCGCCTGCTGCGCCGGTGCTGGTCGTGATCGGCATCCACCGCGAGGAACTGGCCTTCGGCCGCGAAGTGGCGGCCGCGCTGGCGCCGGACGAGGCCGAGGTGCTGGAGATTCCCGACGGCCTGTCCGGGCGCCGGCCGCGGCCGGACCAGTGCTTCCGCTACGATCTTGCGCACGAGGCCTTGTACCTGCAACTGCTGCCCCACATGCGCGGCCGCCACCGGCTGCTGATCGACCTGCATGTCGGCGCCGACCGCGATGGCCCCTGTGCAGACCTGATGTGCGGCGACGTGGCGCTGGCCGAGTGGCTGGAAGCCGCGCTGGCGCACGGCGCACCGGCGACCGGCGCTTCCGCGAATGGCGTGCGCGTGATCCGGCTTGGTGCGGTGGATGCCATTCCCACCCGTACCGTGATTCCGGAACGGGTCTGGCGCAACCCGGCCTTTCTCTACCTCTGCATGGAAATCTACCTGCCCGACGATGGCAGCGCGCGGCCGCAGGCGGTGGTGCTGGCAAGGCGCCTGATCGGCCTTGCCGCGCAGTGCGTCGTTTGCGGCGGCGGCGCCGCGGCCGCGCCGGACTGTAGCTGTTGAATGCCGCCGCCTGCGCGTCAGCGCAGCAGGTGGCGGCGATGGACGCCGAGATGCACGCCCAGGCAGGCGACGAACATGCCGCCGGTGACGGCATGCCAGCGCTTGTTGCCGGTGGCGGCCAGCGCCAGCGAGGTGGCGAGGCTGCCCATCATGCCGATCTTGGCGCAGCGGTTCACCTGCATCCGCAGCGAACGCGTGCCGGCGGGGCGCTGCGGCACCGCGAGCGCCTTGTCGATCAGCGCATCGATGTCGTTCTCGAGCCGGATCGGATCGGTCCTGTCCGGTGAATAGTGCAGCACGATGCTGCCGGCCGCGGCATTCGGTTCGACGACCACCACGCCGTCCACCCGCTTCAACTCGGCTTCGACCTGGGCCAGGCGGGCGCGATTGCGCAGGGCCTTGTCGCGGATGCGGATGCGGCCCGGCAGCGAGGAGACGACGCGGCTCATCGGCGGCCTCCGCGATAGCCGGGCGTTTCGCCGGGGTGACGGTCTGCCTGCGGGCAGTGCTTACAGGATTGCGTGCGCATGGGGGTCGGGCCGGACAAGCTAGTCAGGAATCAGCAAGTCGGCGACTATAACCCAATAATGAGAATCGGACTTGTTATGTTTCAACCCAGAGGCGCAGCAGATTGTGGTAGTGGCTGGTCAGCGCCACGGTCTCGGGCGTCTCGCCGAGCTGCGCGCGCAGGCGCTGGATGTTCATGTCGAGGTCGAACAGCAGGTGGCGCTTCCAGTCGTCGCGCACCATGCTCTGCGTCCACAGGAAGGAACAGACGCGCACGCCCGCGGTGACCGGCTCGACCCGGTGCAGGCTGGTCGATGGATAGAGGATCATGTCGCCGGCCGGCAGCCGGACGCGGTGGGTGCCATAGGTGTCCTCGACCACCAGGTCGCCGCCTGCGTATTCGTCGGGCGCGGTGAAGAACAGCGTCGCCGACACGTCGGTGCGCACGATCTGGCCGCTGCCCGGCGCCTGGCGGATGGCGTTGTCGACATGGTTGCCGAAGTGCTCGCCGCCTTCGTAGCGGTTGAAGAAGGGCGGCAGCACCTGGCGTGGCAGCGCGGCGGAGACGAACAGCGGGTTGCGCATCAGCGCGGCGGCGACGATGCTGCGCAGGCGGCCGAGCGCCGGCGCATGCTCGGGCAGTTGCCGGTTGCGCTTGACCTGGGCAGCCTGTGCGCCGGCGGTGGCCAGGCCGTCCGCCCAGTCTGCCGCCGCCAGCAGTTGCCGGCACTCGTCGAGTTCGTCGGGCGTCAGGACTTCGGGAACATGCAGCATCATCGCGGGAATTCCTCGGAAAATGAAAAAACCGCCCGCCGATGAAGCCTGGCGGGCGGCAAGGAGAGCAGCTTCAGAACTGGAAGTTCGCCGACAGCAGGGCCGAACGTGGCGTGCCCGGCGTGTAGCGGCCGCCGTTGTTGTTCATCGACGCGACGTACTTCTTGTCGGTGAGGTTGTACACGTTCAGCTGCAGCGAGACGTTCTTGCTGATCTCGTAGGATGCCATCGCGTCATACACCCAGTAGTCGTCGACCTCAGGCATGTTGGTGGTGGCGGTGACGTTGTTGGACGAGCGCAGCATCGAATCGACGTAGCGCGCACCGCCGCCGACCGTCAGGCCGAAGGGCAGGCGATAGGTGGTCCATGCGGTGAAAGTCAGTTCCGGCGACCACTGCACCGCGTTGCCCTGCTGGCTGGTGCTGCCTTCCTTGACGTCGGTCTTCATCTTCGCCAGGCCGGCCGACACCTGCCATGCCGGCGTGATCGCGCCGACCAGGCCCAGCTCGATGCCCTTCACCGTCTTCTTGCCCCATTGGGTGACGTCGCCGGTGACCGGGTCGGTCTGGGTGAGATCGTTCTTGTTCTCGGTACGGTAGATCGCGGCAGTGAAGGCGAGCCGTTCGTCGAGTAGATCCCACTTGGTGCCCAGCTCGATGGTCTTCGCTTCCTGCGGGTCCATGTTCGGGCTGTTGATGCCGGTGGCGCTGAGGGTGAAGTTCGAGCCGCCCGGCGGTTGCTTCGACGTGGCGTAGGCGGCATAGATGCTGCCGTTGGCCGCCGGCTTGTACAGCGCGCCGACCTTCCAGCTCGTCAGCGTGTCCTTGGCGTCGATGTTCTGCGGCACCAGGGTGCCGACCGGCAGCGTCGGATGGCTGGTGGCGGTGGAAGCGACGGTGTTGCGGGCTTCGGTGCGGTAGCGGTCGAGGCGCACGCCGGCGGTGAATTGCCAGCGGTCGCCGAGCTTGGCGGTGTCGAACAGGTAGGCGCCGATGGTCGTCGTCTCGCCGTCGGCCTTGCGTCCGTCCGTGCCCAGGTCGTAGTTGCTGACCGGATCGTGGCGGCTGGGGTTGTACAGATTGCCCGGTACCATGCTGCCGGCGCCGGTCAGGGTCTTGGTCAACTGGCGCTCGTGGATGAATTCCAGGCCGGCGCTCAGCGAGTGCGTCAGCGCGCCGGTGCTGAACTCGGTCGTCAGGTTGGTCTGGTTGGTCAGCAGTTCGTTTTCCTGCCACTTGGTCTGGCGGCTGCGGGTCACCGTCCATGTTTCGGGGTTGTCGATGTTGCCCGCGTTGATGCCGTTCGGATTGGTGGCGCTGGAGTTGGCGCTGCCGGGGGCGGTCAGCAACAGTTCGTGCCGCACCTTGCCCCAGCGCGAAGTGTTGCGCACCGTGGTGCCGGGCGCGACGTCGTGCTCGACCTTGACGGTGAACATGTCCAGGCTGACGTCCTCGAAATCGTGCTTGGAGCCGTAGAAATTCTCGGTGTCGACCTTGCGCGCACCGATGCCGGCGGCAGCGAGCGCGGCGTTGTAGTAGCCCTTGAGTCCGACCGTCGGGATGCCGCCGTCGGGCACGTTGTCCTGCTCGACGTGCAGGTAGGACAGCGTGGTGCGGGTCGGCGTGTTGAGGCCGAAGGCGATCGAGGGCGCGATGCCCCAGCGCTTGCTTTCCAGGTGGTCGCGGCCGGCGACGCCGCCGTCCTGCTTCATGACGTTGAGGCGGAAGGCCGAGGTTTCGCCGAGTTGCCGGTTCACGTCGGCGGTCATGCGCAGGTTCTCGGCAGTGCCGTAGCTGATGCTGCCGCTCAGCGCGTTGTCGGCGAAGGGCGACTTGGACGACAGGTTGACGTAGCCTGACGGCGCGCCGCGGCCGTTGTCGGCGCCCACCGCGCCCTTGGAGATCTCGATCTGCTCGACGTTGAAGGTGTCGCGGCCGAAGTTGCCGAGGTCGCGCACGTTGTCGATGAACACGCTGCCCGAGGTATCGAAGCCGCGCATGAAGATGTTGTCCTTCTGGTTGCTGTTGCCGCCTTCGCCCAGCAGCAGGGTGATGCCCGGGGTGTTGCGCAGCGCTTCGGTCAGCGAAGTGGCCTGCTGCTCGCGCAGGATTTCCTTCTTGATCACGGTGATGGTCTGCGGCGTGTCGACCAGTGGCTGGGTGAACTTGGGCGAGGACACCGTGTCGGCCTTGTAGGTCTGTTCGCCGGTGGCGGTGACTTCGACTTTCGGCAGTGTGGGCGTCTGGGCGGCCTGCTGGGCCGCGGCAGTGCCGGGCAGGGCCAGGGCGAGAAGGGTGAGGGCGGTGGTCTGGTGCAGGCGCGGCTGCTGCGGCAAGGCGTGTTTCTGGCTCTCGATGTGGGCCATGGGATATCTCCGTCAGTGGGGGCAGGAAGTAAACGCTGGCTGGCTTCCTGGCCGGGAGACATCCGGTTGGGTGGCTGGCTATTTTGTGGAAGCGAATAATAACGATTCTTGTTTTCGAAACAAAATAAAATTTATTGAACTTTTTGAGATGTTGTTGGGATACAACAATGCCCCGCTGTCGACGTTGATGCAGGAAACGAGGCGGCCCCCTCGGCCGGGCACTTCTTCCATGAAGGGAGGAAGTGCCCGGCCGAGGAGGCCGCTCGGGACAGACCCGGTCGGAGAGACCGGATCAGGCTCAGGGAAGAAGCTTCTCGATCCCGCTCAGATAAGCCCTGCCGTAGTCGATGACGGCGTCGCGGTCCTGGCCTTCGCTGGAAAAGTGCATGTCGGTGACGATCTTGTGCAGGCGCTTGGCCTCATCGCCGCCGAGCGCCAGCAGCGCGTCTTCGAGCGTGTAGCACAGGCTGTGGACGTCATGGATGTCGTATTCACCCATTTCACCGTCCAGCAGTTCCTTCAGCTTGGCGTTGGTCTCGCGCAGGATGGCGATCGTCTCGTCCTTCGATTCGCCCTTCTTGGCTTCGTAGTGGTTGACGCGCGGTGCGCTGTCCTCGGCGTGCACGGGCAGGCTGCCCAGTGTGCCGAAAGCGGCGAGGGCGAGAATGGCGAAGCTTTGCTTGATCATGCTTTCTTCCTTGTCGTCGAGTTGAATGGAATCCTGGGCATGACGGCCGCAGCGGTCCGTCATGTTCAATAGATGTCGCGGCGGTAGCGGCCTTCGTGCGCCAGCCGTTCCAGGCTCTCGGACCCGAGGATGGCCAGAAGGGTTTCATGTACCGCCGGACCCATGCCCACGGCATTGCCGCAAACGTAGATCGCCGCCCCGCCACCGACCCATGCGCGCACCGTGTCGGCGGCGCCGGCGAGGCGGTCCTGCACGTATTCCGCCGGTTCGTCGCGCGAATATACGCGATCGCAGCGGGCCAGCAGGTCCTGCCGTTCGAGCGCCTCGGTTTCCGCGCCGTGGAAGTCGTCGAAAGCCTTGTTGCGCTCGCCGAAGATCAGCCAGTTGCGGCCGTCGCCGCGGCGGGCGCGCAGGCGCAGATGGGCGAGCAGGCCGGCAAGGCCGGTGCCGTTGCCGATCAGGAGCAGCGGCCGCTCGGCATTGTCGCCGATGCGGAAGTTGGGATGGGGGCGGATGCGCCCGCGCAGCACCAGGCCGGTGCCCGACGCGCCGGCCAGCAGCGAGGACATCACGCCCGGAGTGCCGTCGGGCCCTTTCATCTGGCGCACCAGCAGGTGAACAGCGCCGTCTTCGGGCAGCGACGCGATCGAATAGTCGCGCGGCGAGCTGCCTTCGCCCGGCGGGTACAGTTGCAACAGGTCGCCTGCCTGCCAGTCGGGCAGCGGCACCGGGCGGGCGTCCGGCCCGTCGCTGTCGACCGCTTCCAGTTCGACGTGCCAGGCCGGCTCGCCGGCGCTGCCGGGGTTGAGGTGGCGCTGGCTGCGCAGGCGCCAGAAGCCGAGTGCCGGCAGGGCGCTTTCGGGCAGTTCGGCGAGGCCGGCGAAAGCGGCCAGACGGTGGCGCCAGGTGGCGAGCGTATCGCCGTCGGCGCGATCGATGTCGATGCGCGGGAACATCGGCGTGGCGCCGCAGGCTTCCAGCCAGGCGTCCAGGCGGCGGCCGAAGCCGCAGTAGTTTGCATAAGTGGCGTCGCCGAGGGCGAGGAGGCCGTAGCGAAGCTCGGACAGCGACGGCTCCAGCTCCATCGTGCGCTTGACGAAACGCGCCGCATTGTCCGGCGCGTCGCCTTCGCCGCAGGTGCTGGCGATGAACAGGGCCTGGCGGCAGGCTTTCAGGCCGGCGGCGTCAAGCGCGTCGAGCGCGCACAGGCGCACGCCGACGCCGGTCGATTCCAGCGCCGTGGCCGCTTCCTCGGCCAGTTCGCGGCCGAAGCCGCTCTGGCTGGCGAACGCCACCAGCACCGCGTCGGCCCCCGTCGCATTGTGCGCGGCGGCGCGCTTGCGATGGCCGTGCCAGATCCGCAGACAGAAGGCCGCGTAGGCGGCGATCACGCCCGCGGCCGGGCCGATGCGGCTGATTTCGAGACTGCTTATCATCGGCATTCAGGCGGCCCGCCGACGAGCGGCGGGCCGGCCTCGATCATTGCGCCAGCACTTCCAGCGTGGTGACGTAGGATAGGCGGCGCTCGACGTTTTCCATCGTCGCGCTCTTGCCGGTGACGCCGGCCTTCAGGTAGTACATGCCGGGGTGCTTCCAGGTGTGGCTGATCTGGCCGTCGGCATTGGTGGTGAAGTGATCTTTTCCAACTGATCGCGGTAGCGGGTGCCGGCGCGGATCATCTCCACTTCGATGCCGGCGGCGGGCTTGCCGTCGACGGCGAAGGTGAACACCGCAGGCGAGTCTTCATACAGGTCGTTCGGATGGGTGACCGGCACCAGTTCCAGGCCCTGGCCGGTCGGCTTGACGTCGGTGGGGCGGCCGACGGTGACGAAGGTCTCGAGCCGCGACACGCTTTCGCGGATCGTCAGTTCATCGGCCTTGGCCGGCACGTTTGCCGCCATCTCGGCCTGGGGGCCGCGCCAGCGCTTGGTTTCGCCGCCTTCCTTCCAACTCGCCATCAGGCTGGAGTTGGCGATCGCCAAGCGATAGGTGCCGGCGGCCTGCAGGTTGGCGTCGAACACCGTGCGCAGCTTGCCCTGCACCATGCTCTCGGGCTCGACCTTGGCGCCGTCGGGCGAGACGATGTCCAGGTTGTCGCGGATGCCCAGCGGACGGTAGTTGAAATAGAAGATGTCGTTGGACACGGCCGCGTCGACAGTGATGTAGCCGGGGCTCGACAGCACGGTGGAGGACGGCAGCAGCCAGAATTCGTGTGCCTGCGCGGCCGGCACGGCGGCGGCAAGGGCGAGGGCGGCAACAGCGAAGTGCTTGTTCAATTTCATGGGATTTCTCTCCTCGGGTCGGATGGCGGATGGATCAGGGCTTGAGCTGGACGGCGATGGTGCCGAGTTCGTGTTCACCACGCACTTCATTGCGCGTGGCCGAAGCCGGCGGCCATTGCAGCGGCACGGTCACCACTTCACGGCCGCCGTGTTCGCGCGAGGCTTCGACGACGAGGCGGTATTCGCCCGCCGCCAGCTTGCCGAGCGGTGTCTGGCCTTCGGTGAAGCTCAGCTTGTGCACGCCGGGGTTGCGGGTGGCGGCGGTCACGCCATCGACCGGCTGCTCCAGGTCGCGGCCGGTGCGGCGCCACCACAGGCGCATGTCCTTCAGCCATTTGGCGCCTTCGGCGTTGCGCATCTTGACGTCGTACCACACGGCCAGGTTGGCGGCGACCGAGTTGTCCGGGCGCTCCAGCCAGGCGGCGACATAGGGGCGGCGGTAGTCCGACACGTCGATGCGCGGCAGTTCGATGTCGACCTCGATGCCGGCGGCGAACGCGGAACTGGCCGCGAGCAGGCCGGCAGCGAGGAACAGGGGTTTGTGCATGGGTGACTCCTGGGCGGGGTTAATGGACGAAAAGCAGGATGAGCACGGTGGGCAGCACGATGCCGAGCCCGACGACGGGCCATACCGAGGCGCGGTTGGCGGCATGGACCTGCAGGATCAGCAGGCCTGTGACCGAGAACACCACACAGGCCACGGCGAAGATGTCGATGAACCAGCTCCAGGCCTCGCCGGAATTGCGCCCCTTGTGCAGGTCGTTGAGCCAGGCGATCCAGCCGCGGTCGGTGAGCTCGTATTCCGCTTCGGCGCCCTGCAGGTCGAGGCGCAGCCAGGCGTCGCCGCCGGGACGGGGCAGGGCGAGGTAGATCTCCTCTTCCGACCATTCCGCGTCCCTGCCGGACACCGAGATGCCCAGCGCTTCGGCCACCCAGCCGGCGGCATCGGCGGGCAGCGGCCGCTCCGCCGGGGCATCCTCGTCGGCCGCCATCCGGCGCAGCGCTTCGGCCACGGCGTCGGGCACGACGGCCGTGCGGGTCTCGATGACGGGCTTGGATTCGATGGCGCCGGAGTGGTTGAGCGTGATGCCGGTGATGGCGAACATCAGCATGCCGAACAGCGACACCGCGGAGCTGATCCAGTGCCATTGGTGCAGCGTCTTGAGCCAATTGCCGCGGCGGGCCTGCTGGCGGGCGACGGCCTGGTGGCCGGACGCCGGAGTGGAGCTTGCGTTGGGCGTGCGGCGGCTCAGGGAGTCGGGAGAGGTCGGCATCGGTAAAGCGCGGTTCCGTCGGTTCGAATGCCCGATGCGGTGTACGTAGCCGCTGGATGTCGGGACCATGAACCGGCGATTCTAATGTTGATAATCATTCGCAACAATAACGTTTTGCGAATTTGTTGTAGTTTTTTGTAGGACGTGGCGAAAAATCGGTGTGCCGTCCGCGCCATGAACTCTGCGCGACGGGCAAGCCGTGCTTTTCGTCGTGGTGAAAAAAGCCGCACCGGCATGGCCGGTGCGGCTCGTCCGAACACCATGAGGCCGTGGCGAGGCGCACGCCGGAGGAGGGTACGCCTGCGCGAGCTCAGAAATCGATGTTCGCGGAAATCCAGAGGGTGCGGCCGGCGGTCACCGTTCCCCTCGTCGATGCCGAAGTCGTGTAGTAGTCGCTGCCGAGTTGTTCGATGCCATTCACGTTCGTCCAGGTCTTGTACTTGGTGAAGTCCTTGTCGAACAGGTTGAAGATGTTGGCATTGACGGTCACGTTGCTGGCGAGCTTGTATGAACCGCCCACGTGGAACAGCGAGTAGCCCTTGAGGTCGCCGAGTGCCTGATACTCCCTCAGTGTGTTGCCCGAGAAGCCGGAGGGGTCACCATCGAAGCGGCGGCTCTTGCCGCGATATTCCCCGCGTGCCCACAGGCTGAGCTTGTCGGTCGTCTCCCAGCGCAACTGTGCGTTTGCAATGTGCTTGGCAGTATCGCTGAGCTTGCCGTTCTTGCGCCCGTTCTGCTTGATCTCGCTGTCGGTCCAGGTGTAGTTCAGGCTCAGCAGCCAGCGTGGCGCCAGCACGATGCGGGACGTGAGTTCGACGCCCCAGGTCTTTGCCTCGTCGTTGTTGATCGAATAGGTCGCATCCGGATTGGCGACGCAGCTCGAGATGGAGTTGACCGAGCAATCGCCGCCGCCGCTGATCTTGTCCTTGATCTTGTTGTGGAACAACGTCGCTGACGCACTCAGGTTCTGCTGGTTGTCGAACAGAACGCCGAGTTCGGTACTGGTGCTGGTTTCCGGCTTCAGGTTCGGGTTGCCGATGCTGATCGAGGTGCCTTGCCCACTGATGCCGCTGACGCCGTCGATCAACTGATTGAGGCGAGGTGCCTTGAAGCCCTGGCTGACGCCGCCCTTCACGGTCCAGTTCGACGTCGCGTTCCAGACCAGATAGGCGCGCGGGCTGACTTCGCCGCCAAATGCGTCATGGTGGTCGTAGCGCGCGCCGAAGGTGGCGGCGAGGTTGTCGGCGAGGCGCCATTCGTCCTCGACGAACAGCGACCACATCTTCTGTTCGTGATCATCCGGCAGCAGGCGGTCGGTCAGCTCGGCCTTCCACCACTGGCCGCCGACGGTTGCCACGTGCGACTCGCCGAGCGGCGCGACCAGCTTGGTGTCGAAAACCGTATTCACGGTTTCGAGCGTGCGATCCGCGCCGATCTGGGGATGGCCACTGGGGCGCGAGGCGGTCGGAATGGTGCGGCCCTTGGTTTCGGTGGTAGTGCGCATCAGGCTCGATTCAAGCAGGCCGAAAGACAGGCGGCTGCTGTGGCCGATCGCGACTTGTTCGCGCTCGATGCGCATGTGGTCCTTGTAACCGGTCACCGTCGTATTCGGCGTGATGCAGTTACTCTGCAGGAAATCACGCCCGCCAAGCCGGCAATCCTCATTGTCGTACCAGGTGCTGGATTGATCGAGGTCGAGCCAGATGTCGTTGCTCTTGTTCGGCGTCAGCGTCAGGCGGGTACCGACGCTGTGCTGGCGGCTCTTGGCCGGCGCCGGGTCGCGCGCATTGCCGCTGGCCGCACGAATGCGCTCGGTTTCGCCGCGGCGGAAGGTGCTACCGCGCACTGCAATGCCCAGCAGGTCCTGGACGAGAGGGCCGTTCGCATACAGGTTGAGCTTCTGCGATTTGCCCCAGTCATTGTCCTCGGGGAAGCTGGCTTCGACCCCCAGCGAACCGCTCCATTCCTGCGCGACCTTGCGTGTGATGATGTTGACTACGCCGCCCATGGCGTCGGAGCCGTACAGCGTGGACATCGGGCCGCGAATGACTTCGATGCGTTCGATGGCCGACAGCGGCGGGATGAAGCTGGTCAGCGCGTCGCCGAAGCCGTTGGGTGTGACATCGCCGGCCACGTTCTGCCGGCGGCCGTCGATCAGGATCAGCGTGTAGTCGCTGGGCATGCCGCGGATGCTGATGTTGAGGCCGCCGGTCTTGCCGGTGCTGCCGCGCACGTCGATGCCTTCGACATCCTGCAGGGCTTCGGCCAGATCGCGGAACTGCTTGGTTTCCAGGTCCTGTCGGGTGACGACCGAGATCGAAGCCGGCGCTTCTTTCAGGTCCTGTTCGAAGCCCGAGGCGGAAACGACCACTGAGCCGAGTTGCTGTTCCTGGGCGAACGTCGCGCTGGAGGAAAGCCCGAGGGCCAGCAGCAGGGCGGTGCGTCGAAGACGTGGTATCGCGGTGTGCGGCATGAAGCGGGTCCTTTATGTGGAAGGAATGGTCCGGCCTCCCGCCAGCGCACGGTGTGCTCATCCGTCAGGCGGGGCAGGCTTATTCTGAAGAAAGCTTGGCGAATGATAATGATTTGTATCAATTATTTCAATGTTGAAATGGTTATTACAATCTAGAGCCGTTCCGGTTCTGTTCGCCATGCCTGCCGATGCAGCGAAGGGTGGTGTGCCGACGATCGAAAAGAAAAAGCGGGCTGCACCGAAAGCCGGTGCAGCCCGCCGTTGCGGGGAAGTACCCTGATCAGAACCGGGCGTTGAGGCTGATCCAGAAGTTGCGCGCCTTGTCCTTGTTGTTGAAGTCGTCGAGGTAGCTGGGTTGCCAGCCGTTGATGCACGAGTTGCCGCTGGTGCACTCGATGAAATCGGTCTTGTAGGTGGTGAAGTCCTCGTCCAGCAGATTGTTGATGCGGCCGTTGATGGTGACGTTGTTGGTCACGTGGTAGCTCGCTCCCAGGTGGAAGACTTCATAGTCCTTGTAGTGCGCTTCCTTGTTGTTGATCACGCCGCGGTAGCGCTTCGAACGCGCTTCCATGGTCAGGAAGATGTTGAGCTTGTCCATCGCCTGCCAGTCCAGCGTGGTGTTCATCATGTGCTTCGCCGTCTGGTTCAGCGGCCGCCCCTTGTTGACGCCGCTCTTCTGCTCGCTGTCGGTATAGGTGTAGTTGCCGCGCAGCGCCCAGGTGGGCGAGATCTGCCAGCGGCCAGCCAGTTCCACGCCCTGGATCACGACCTTGTCGATGTTCGTGGCCTTGTTGGACGTGGTGTAGCCGAGATCGGCATATTCACCGGTGCTGGCGCACGGTAGCGAGGTCGCGGGGCCGCAAGGCTGCGAGGAAATCTTGTCCTTGAAGTCGTTGCGGAAGATCGTGGCGTTGAAGCTGTGGCCGTTCGGATGGTTCCAATACACCGCCAGTTCGGTGTTGCGGCTGGTTTCCGGCTCCAGGTCCGGGTTGCCGAAGAACGGGCTGGTGCCCTGGCCGCCGAAGCCGGTGATGCCGTCGTACAGATCGGTGGTCTTGGGCGTCTTGAAGCCGGTCGACACGCCGCCCTTCAAGGTCCATTGCGGGTTCAGGTTGTAGATGCCATAGACGCGCGGCGAAACCTGGTTGCCGAAGGTGTCGTGGTCGTCGTAGCGGATGCCAGCGGTCAGCGTGAAGGCCTCGGTCGCCATCCAGTTGTCCTCGATGAACAGCGACCACATCTTGTGATCCTGAACCTTGCCCGGCGTGCCGGATTCCAGGCCGAACACGCCGTCCTTCAGTTCGCCGTCGATGACCTGGCCGCCGACGACAAGCAGGTGCTCGCCCGCGAGGTTCTGCAGCGGGATGTCCAGCCGGGCGTCCAGCGTGTATTGATTGCTCTGTAGCGTGCGTTTCGGACGCGGCAGGAAGGCTGCTTCGGCAGCGGCCTTGCGGTCCTCCAGGCTCATGCCGGCATATGCACCGCTGCCGTTGATCACGTCCAGCAAATGCCTGCGCTCGTCGACCGTGAAGGGCAGGGTGCGGCCCTTGTTATCGGTTTCGACGTAGGAGAGCGCGATGAAGCTGTTGCCGAAGTCCCACTTGCCTTCGTGCGAGATCGACCACGCGTCGCGGGTGAACTTTTGTGTGTCCAGATAGCCGACACGAGGATCGGCGCGTGTGCATGTACCAGTGTTGGCGCAAGGGGGAAGGGGGGTGCGAGGGTTTGGTGAGCCAGCCCAAATGGTGTCGATGCTGTCCACCGTGCCAAGCGGAAAGCTGGTATTTCCGGTCAAAGGATCGACGACGGGCTTGTTGTCGTACTTTTGCCTGGAAATGTCGTAATCGAAAGTGATGCGCTGGCGCTCGTCCGGCGTGAAGAACAGGCTGATGCCATAGGCTTGGTTGGTATTGTCAACAGTCTTGCCGCCACCGCCGAAGCCCAGGCTACGAGGGTGAACCGTGCCATCGGGGGCGACAGACGAGGCATATTCGGGGGTGGAGGATTCGCGGTCGTAGTAGCTGCCGCGCAGGGCCACGCCGAGCTTGCCGGGCAGGATCGGGCCGCGGATGGCGAAGTCGGTGGTGGTGTCGTCGCCGAAATCGTTGTCGGATTGGAAGGTGCGGCCGACCGTGACCGAGCCGGTCCATTTGGTGATGTCTTTCTTGGTGATGATGTTGATGACGCCGCCCATCGCGTCGGCGCCATACAGCGTGGATGCCGGACCGCGGATGACTTCGATGCGTTCGATCGCGTCCAGCGGCGGGATGTGGTTGAACTGGTTGCCGCCGAAGCTGTTGGGGTAGATGTCGCCGTGGTTGTTCTGGCGCTTGCCGTCGACCAGGACCAGCGTGTACTCCGAACCCATGCCGCGCATGCTGATGGTCTTCTGGCCGGTCTTGTCCGAGGTCTCGCCGACGTCCACGCCTTCCAGATCGCGCACCGCGTCGATCAGGCTCATGTAGGGCTTCTTGGCGAGCTCTTCCTGAGTGACGACCGAGATGCTGGCCGGCGCATCGGTGATCTTCTGTTCGAAGCCGGTTGCGCTGACCACCACCGAGCCGAGCTGCTGTTCCTGGGCGAAGGCTGCGCCGGCAGGGAAGATCAGACCGATCAGCAGGGCAGTGCGCCGTAGGCGCGGAGTTGCAGTATGTGCCATGAAACGAAGTCCTTGGTTGATGTCGAGAAAGTTGGCTGGCTTCCTGACTCGAACATAAGAGGACTTACGCTGCAGGTGGCTGGCTACGATTTGGCAAATTTCTGCGAACAATAATGATTCGTAACAAGCTTTGCAAAGATTTGTTCGTTTTTGTGACGGACTTTCCTTCAGTTTTGTTGCGACAATGAAACACATATGACGAATATGTGTCGGTCCGGATGGAGCCGTTCATCGTGCCGGCAAGGCATGGCTGCCGTGCAGCCGTGGCGGCATGGCGGGCTTCAGCTACAGCGGTGATGAAGCACGATCGGCCGGAGAGGAAAACGCTGGGCGCATGAAGCGTCTGCGCAAGGTTGCTGCAACGGCGCCGGCCAGCGTGAGTCCGCTGGCGATCAGCCCGGGGCGCGCTAGCCCGGGGGCGCGTCAGCCCTGGCGCCGGATGTCCGCCAGCGTGGCGCAGCCGGTGAGCGCCATCGCGATCTCGAGCTCGTCGCGCAGCAGGCGTAGCACGTGGGCGACGCCGAGCGGGCCGGTGGCGGCGAAGGCGTGCAGCCAGGCGCGGCCGATCATGACGGCGTCGGCGCCGCGGGCGATCGCCTTGACGATGTCGGTGCCGCGGCGGATGCCGCCGTCGAGCAGCAGCGGTACCGCGCCGCCGACGCGGTCGGCGATGGCGGGCAGGGCGTCGATGGTGGCGGGCTGGGTGTCGAGCGTGCGGCCGCCGTGGTTGGAGACGACGATGCCGTCGATGCCGGCGGCGACGGCCAGTGCGGCATCGTCGGGGTGCATGACGCCTTTCAGGATCACCGGCAGGCGGGTGGCGGCGCGCAGGGCGTCGAGATCCTTCCAGGTGGGGGCGTGCGCCATCAGGCGGTCGAACACCTGGCTGGCGTCGGCCGGCAGCGGCGGTGTGGCGGGCTGCGGCATGCCGCGCAGGTTGGCGGCGTCGATGCCGGCGGGCAGATGGAAGCCGGCGCGGTGCTCGCGGTTGCGCGCGCCTGCGACCGGGGCGTCGACGGTGATGACCAGGGCAGAGTAGCCGGCGGCTTCGGCGCGTTCGATCAGGTGGCGGTTGAAGCCGGCGTCGGGCTGGACGTAGAGCTGGAACCACAGCGGGGCGGTGGCATGGCGGGCGATGTCTTCGAGCGTGCAGCTCGCCAGCGTGCTGACCACCATGCAGGCGTCGAGCGCGGCGGCGGCCTGCACGGTGCCGGTTTCGCCGGCCGGATGGGCGAGCTTCTGGTAGGCCACCGGCGCCAGCAGGATGGGGTGGGCGAGCTTGTGGCCGAGCAGTTCGAGCCGGGTGTGGCCGCCGCGCACATCGGCGAGCACCCGCCCGCGCAGCGGGATGCGGTCGAAGGCGGCGCGGTTGTCGCGCAGCGTGATCTCGTCGGCGGCGCCGCTGCCGATGTAGGCCCAGGCGTTGTCATCCACCCGGGCGCGGGCCTGGGCTTCGTAGTCGTCGACGGCGGCGATCTCTTGCGGAATGGCGCTCAGCTTGGGCAGCGGGGTGGACATCGGTGGGTTCAGCCTTCGGTCGTGTCGGTCGGGGAAAGCGGCACGATCCAGCCGCCGCCGAGCACTTTATACAGGTCCACCGCGGCGTTGAGGCGCGACAGGCGCTGCTGCACGATCGAATCCTGCACCGAGAAGAGGCTGCGCTGAGCGTCGAGCAGCGAGGAAAGGTCGTCGCTGCCCTCGCGGTAGCGCAGCTCCGAGAGCCGCAGCGCGCGTTCGTATTCGGTACGAATGGCGAGCTGGGAGGCTTCCTGCTGCTGGCTGCGTTCGGCGTTGGCGGCGGCGTCGTCGACTTCCTTCAGGGCGGTGAGCACCGCCTTGCGGTAGTTCTCCAGGACCTGGCGGCGTTGCGATTCGCTCGTCTCGACCGCGCCGCGCAGCCTGCCGCCGTCGAAGATCGACTGCAGCAGCGAGATCGCCAGGGTGCCGCTGGAGACCGGATTGGAGAGGTTCAACAGGCCGAACTCGCCGCTGGAAAGCCCGCCGCTGGCGCTCAGGCTGAGCTTGAGCGGGAACAGCGCGGCACGGGCGACGGTGATGTTGGCATCGGCCGCGGCGAGCTGCGCTTCGGCGGCCGCGAGGTCGGGGCGGCGCACCAGCAGTTCGGCCGGCACGAAGGGCGCGACGTGGGGAATCGCGAGCGGATCGAGGTTCCGCTCGGCGACGTCGAAGCCGACCGGCGTGGAGCCGACGAGGATCGCCAGCGCGCGCAGCAACTGGCGCTCGGTGACCTCCAGCGGCAGGATGGCGTCGCGCTGCGACAGCACGGTGCCGCGCTGGCGGCTGAGATCGAGCGCCGAGGCGGCGCCGTTGCGGTAGCGCGCCTCGACGATCTTGAACAGGCGTTCGGCGATGGCGAGGTTCTCGCGGGCGATGTCGAGCCGCGCACGTTGCGACAGGATCTGCGTGTAGGCATTGACGACGCCCGCGACCAGCGACAGCCGGGTGGCCTCGTAGTCGTAGCGGGTAGCGGCGAGGCTGTAGCGCGAGCCTTCGTAGCGCGCGATGTTGCTGCCCCAGACGTCGATCTCGTAGCTGATGCCCAGACTGGCCTGGGAGCCTCTGCTGTTGCTGGAGCCGTCGCTGTCGCGGCTGCCGGTGGTGCTGGTGTCGAGGCGCAGATCGACGGTCGGGAACAGCGAGGCGCGGGCGCTGCGGGCGGCGATCTCGGCCTGCAGCACCCGTTCGGTGGCGACGGCGAGATCGGGGCTGCCGGCGAGCGCACGTTCGACCAGGGCATCGAGCTCGGCCGAGCCGAACTGCCGCCACCATTCGGCATCGATCGAGCTGGCGGCAGCCTCGCTGGCGGCGGCTTCGTCCCAGGTGGCAGGGATGTCGAACGCGGCGCCGGGGTGGGCGATGGGCAGCGCGCAGCCGCCGATGGCGAGCGCGGCGGCGATGGCCAGCATGGTGGGCAGGGTGCGGAGAGGCGAAGCGGACATGGATGAACGGAAAGACGGGGAGGGGGTCACTCGGAGGCCAGCGCGACGACCGGATCCAGGCGGGCGGCCTTGCGTGCCGGCAGGTAGCCGAACACCAGGCCGGTGGCGAAGGCGCAGCCGAAGGCGAGCACGACCGGCAGCAAGGTGTATTTAACCTGGGTGCCGAAGAAGGCGATGATGGCCGCGGTGCCGAGCCCGGCGGCGACGCCGATGGCACCGCCGATGGCCGACACCACCAGCGCCTCGATCAGGAACTGCTGCAGGATGTTCTTCATGCGTGCGCCGGTCGCCATGCGGATGCCGATTTCGCGGGTGCGCTCGGTGACCGACACCAGCATGATGTTCATGACGCCGATGCCGCCCACCAGCAGCGAAATCGCCGCCACGGTGCCGAGCAGGATGGTGAGGGTGTTCTGCGTCGCCGACACGGTGTCGATGATCGAGGCCATGTTGCGAATCTGGAAGTCCTCCCGGCCGTGGCGATTGAGCAGCAGCGCGTGGACCTCGTCCTGGGTGTCGTCGATCCGGTCGACGTCGGCCACCGCCACGGTGACGTTGCGCAGGAAGCGCTGGCCGGTGATGCGCAGGCTGGCGGTGGTGTACGGCATGAAGATCACGTCGTCCTGGTCCTGGCCGAAGGCGGTGGCGCCCTTGCCGGTCATGGTGCCGATCACCTGGAAGGGGATGTTGTTGACCACCACGTACTGGCCGACGGGGTCGGCGCCGGCGAATAGCGCGTTGGCGACGGTCTGGCCGAGCACGGCGACGGTGGCGTAGCGGGACACGTCGTCGGCGCTGAAGAAGGTGCCGCTGGCGACCGCCCAGTTGCGCGCGATGATGTAGTCCTCCGACGTACCGTTGATCTGGGTGCGGTGGTCGTTGCCGCCGTAGCGCAGTGTGACGCTGCTCGACTGCTCGGGCACCGCGGCGCGGATGTTGGGCAGGTCGCGGATCGCGTCCACGTCCTCGGGTACCAGCGTGGCGGTGTTGTCGCGCCCGCGCTGGTTGGGTGCGCCGGGGCGGATGGTCAGCAGGTCGGTGCCCATGGCGCTGATCTGGTCGACCACTTTCTGCTTGGCGCCGTCGCCGATGGCGAGCATGGCGATCACCGAGGCGACGCCGATGACGATGCCGAGCAGGGTCAGGATGGTGCGGAACAGGTTGGCGCGCAGCGCACGCAGCGCGGTGCGGGTGGCTTCGACGATGTCGGTCAAGGATGAGCTGCGGTCCACCTGCGGGCTGAAGTCGGGCTCCGGGCCTTCGGGCAGGCGTGGGCCGGGATCGGCGACGACATGGCCGTCGCGGATCTCGATGACGCGCTGGGCCTGCTCCGCCACTTCGCGGGCGTGGGTGATCAGGATGATGGTGTGGCCGTCGGCGGACAGCTGCCGCAGCAGCTTCATGACGTCCTCGCCGCTCTTGCTGTCGAGCGCGCCGGTCGGTTCGTCGGCAAGGATGATGCGGCCGCCGTTCATCAGCGCGCGCGCGATCGAGACGCGCTGCTGCTGGCCGCCGGAGAGCTGGTTGGGGCGGTGGTGGCTGCGTTCGGCGAGGCCGAGCGCGTCGAGCAGCGCTTCGGCGCGGGTGTGGCGCTCGGCCGGCGGCATGCCGGAATAGATCGCCGGCACTTCGACGTTTTCGCGTGCGGTGGCGCCGCCGATGAGGTTGTAGCTCTGGAACACGAAGCCGAAGGCTTCGCGCCGCAGGCGGGCGAGTTCGTCGCGGTCGAAGCCGGAGACGTCCTGGCCCATGAAGCGGTAGGTGCCGCTGGTGGGGCGGTCGAGACAGCCGAGGATGTTCATCAGCGTCGATTTGCCCGAGCCGGAAGCACCCATGATGGCGACGAATTCGCCCGGATGGATGGCGAGATCGATGCCGTGCAGCACGCGCGTCTCGACTTCGCCATTGACGAAGGTCCGCGTGATGCCGGACAGCTCGATCAGCGGCTGGGCGGCCTTTGCCACCTGCGCAGCGGCGGGGGCGAAGCTCTCGCGTTTCACAGCCGCGGCCCCGGACCCATCATCGGCGGGCGGTTGGCGCCCGGCTGGCCGCCTGGCTGGCTGGCGCCAGCTGCGGCGACGCCGGCCACGACCCGATCGCCCTCTTCGAGGCCGGACAGTACTTGTGCGACCACGCGGTTGGAGACGCCGATGCTGATGCTGCGTTCTTCGATGCTGTTGTCGGCCTTGAGCACCCGCACCGTGGCCTGGCGCGCTGCGCCGGCGGCGGCCTGGACGCCTTCGCGCGGACCACGGCCGGTGCGCCGGAAGGCTTCGCCGGCGCCGCCGGCGTCGGCGCCCGCCTGGGCGCGCGGGCCGCGCCGTTCGCCACCTTGTCCGCCGGGGCGGCCTGCGTCGCTGCCGTCCCCACCTTCGGCGGCGGCTGTCCGCATGCGTGGTGCCGCGCGCTCGCCCTCGGCCGTGTCGGTGCCGGCGCCTTGCGGGCGCAGCGGGCGGACTTGGCTCAGTGCGCCCAGCGGCACCTGCAGCACGTCGCGCGCCTGGGCGACGATGAAATAGACCTGGGCGGTCATCTGCGTCATCAACTCGCCGTTGTCGTTGGGGACGTCGAACAGCGCGTTGTACAGCACGACGTTGTTGGTGACTGTGGGCGTGGGTTCGATCTTGGCGAGCTTGCCGTACCAGCGCTTGCCCTGGCCGCCCAGCGTGGTGAAGTAGGCGTCCATGCCGACGCGCAGCCTGCTGATGTCGGCTTCGGAAACCTGGGTCTGCACCGTCATGGTGGTGAGGTCGGCCACTTGCAGGATGGTCGGCGCCGACTGGTTGGTGTTCAGGGTCTGGCCCTGGCGGGCGGAGATGGAGACCACGGTACCGGCCATCGGCGACAGGATGTTGGAGTACTGCAGATTGGCCTCGTCGGCGCGCAGGCTGGATTCGTTCTGCTCGATCTGGGCACGCAGCGCTTCGAGCGAGGCTTCGGCCGATTTGGCGTTGGCTTCGGCGGTCTGCAGGCTTTCCTGGGTGGTGGCGTCCTCGGCCATCAGCGCTTTCTGGCGGCGAAGCTGGATGCGGGCCAGTGCGAGCTGCGCCTCGCGGTCCTTGAGCGTGGCGCGCAGGTTGCGCAACTGGGCGCGCGAGGCATCGACCTTCGACAGGTACACGGTGGAGTCGATCTCGCCGAGCAGCTCGCCCGCCTTCACCACCGAGCCGACTTCGACGTGGATCTTCTTCAACTGGCCGGAGACCTGGGCGCCGACATCGACGTAGTCGCGCGGCTGCAGCGTGCCGGTGGCGGTGACGACGTCCTCGATGTCACCGCGCTGCACGCTGGCGAACTGGAACGCAGCAGCGCCGTTGCTGCCGGACAGTTGCGACCAGGCCAGCCAGGTGCCGGCGCCGGCAAGGGCGAGCAGCAGCACGACAAGGCCGGTGCGCAGGGCGCGGTTCTTCTTCGGGCGGGAGGGTGAGGCGGTCATCGTTTGCGTCGTTCAGTGGTTCGGAATGGGGCGGGCGTGGCCCGGAATGCCGGTACTGCGTCCCGCGGCCAGGATTGGACGCCGCCAAGCATAGTGACTGGCCTGTGTCGGCGTGTATCGAATTGCAGCCCTTGCGTGACAAGCGACCGTTGCAAGTGAATGTTTCTTGATGCCGGTCAACAAACGGTCCGGAAGAGCTGGGTCTAATGGCCGTGGAAATTTAGACGTCGTCTAAAAACGGCGGCAGAGCACTTTCAAGCGCACAAGGAGAATCAACATGAGAATCAAGGCAATCGCGGCCGCTACCGCACTCGTCGTGGCCGGCTCCGCATGGGCTGCCACGGTCCGCGACGAGCCGATCCAGCCGATCGAGCCAGCCAAGGCCGTCAATCCGGCGATGGTCGAACTGGGCAAGAAGCTGTACTTCGATCCGCGCCTGTCGCGCTCGGGCTTCATCTCCTGTAATTCCTGCCACAACCTGTCGATGGGCGGCAGCGACAACCTCAAGACCTCGATCGGCGACAAGTGGCAGCAAGGTCCGATCAACTCGCCCACCGTGCTCAACTCCAGCCTGGCCGTGGCGCAGTTCTGGGACGGTCGTGCGGCCGACCTGAAGGAACAGGCGGGCGGCCCGATCGCCAACCCGGGCGAGATGGCCTTCACCCACGATCTGGCAATCGATACGCTGCGTTCGATTCCGGGCTATGTGTCCGAGTTCAAGTCGGTGTTCGGCTCCGCGGCGATCAACATCGACAAGATCACCCAGGCGATCGCGGCCTTCGAGGAAACGCTGGTGACGCCGAATTCGCCGTTCGACCAGTGGCTGAAGGGTGATGACAAGGCGCTGACCGACCGCGAACTGGCCGGCTACGGCCTGTTCAAGGAAAGCGGCTGCGTGGCCTGCCACAACGGCCCGGCGGTGGGCGGCACCTCGTTCCAGAAGATGGGCCTGTTCGAGCCGTACAAGACCAACAACCCGGCCGAAGGTCGTGCTGCGGTCACCGGCAAGGACGAAGACCGCATGAACTTCAAGGTGCCGACGCTGCGCAACGTGGAACTGACCTATCCCTACTTCCACGATGGCGAAGCCGCGACGCTGGAAGAGGCGGTCGACATCATGGGGCGCCTGCAACTGGGCCGCAAATACAGCGAGCAGGAAATCGCCGACATCGTCGCCTTCCTGAAGACGCTGACCGGTGACCAGCCGACCTTCGTGATGCCGCTGCTGCCGCCGTCGTCCAACGACACGCCGAAGCCGAACCCCTGGCAGTAAGGGGGGGCCGATGGTCCGGCCGTTCCGTGCTGACGGAATGGCCGGGGTTTTTGCAGGGATGGCGCCACGGCGCGTGGCGCCATCCCGACGACAAGATCGAGGTCCGGACGGGCCCAGAGAGACATGAACGTTCACACCACAGAAGATGCGATCGCCTGCCTGCGCAGCGTCGGCGTCCCGATCACCCAGCAGCGCATCGAGATTGCGCGCGTGTTGTTCGCGCGCCCCGTCCATCTGTCTGCCGACCAGGTGCTGGAGCGGGTGCGCGTCAACGCGCCCGAGACTTCGCGCGCCACGGTCTACAACACGCTGCGCCTGTTCCGCGAGAAGAACTTGGTACGCGAACTGATCATCGATCCGGACCGGGTGGTGTTCGATTCGAACACCGATCCGCATTACCACCTGTACGACGTCGATACCGGTGAAGTGCGCGACGTTGCCGCCGATGAACTGAAGGTCGTCGGCGTGCCGCGCCTGCCCGAGGGCGTCGAACTGGAGCATCTCGACGTGATCATCCGGGTGCGCAGCAAGCGCGGCTGAGTGTGCCGGTGCCGGACGTGCGTCGGGCCGCATCCTGCGGCCCGACTTTCCGTGCTGCCTTTATCTACCGCTCAGCCGCTCATTCGGCGGGTGCGCTTTCCGGCAGGGTGATGAAGCCCATCTTCTCGATGCCGGCCTCGCGCGCCTGCGACATGACTTCCGCCAGCTTCTGGTAGCGCGTCTCGCGGTCTGCCCGCAGGTGCAGCTCGGGCTGGGGCTTCTGCTCGGCTGCGGCCTGCAGGCGCAGCGGCAGCGCAACTTCGTCGAGCGGCTCGTTGTTCCAGAACAGCTGGCCTTCGCCGTTGATCGCCAGCGACACCGTTTCGGGCTTTTCCTCGTTGGGCTGGCTCGAAGCCTGGGGCAGGTCGATCTTGACCGAGTGCGTCAGCAGCGGCGCGGTGATCATGAACACGATCAGCAACACGAGCATGACGTCGATCAGCGGAACCATGTTGATTTCGCTTTGCAGGGGACGGCTGTCCCCGTTGTTGAAGCCGCCGAATGCCATTTACGCTGCTCCGTTGGCCGGCGCGGCGCCCGCCGCCGGAGCCGGCGAACGATCCTTGGCGGTTTGTGCCACGCTCACCGGGGAGATACGGGCGCCGGTGGAGAACCAGGCCTGCAGGTCGTGGGCGAAGGCGTCGAGTTCGGACAGTTCGACGCGGTTGGCGCGGGTGACGGCGTTGTAGGCCAGCACTGCCGGGATCGCGACGAAGAGGCCGAAGGCGGTCATGATCAGCGCTTCGCCGACCGGGCCGGCAACCTTGTCCAGCGTCGCCATGCCCGATGCGCTGATGTTGACCAGTGCGTGGTAGATGCCCCACACCGTGCCGAACAGGCCGACGAACGGAGCGGTGGAGCCGATCGAGGCCAGCACGGTCATGCCGGCTTCCAGTCCGGCGGTCGACAGTGCGATGGACTTGCGCAGGGCGCGGGTCAGGACTTCGTCGGCATCGAGATTGGCGTGCAGCGTGTTGCTGCTCGCATGGCGGCGGATATGCTGCGCCGCGGCCGCACCCTGCTGGGCGAGTGCTTCGAAGGACGAACCGGGTGCCTGCTCGCTGAGCCGCTTCAGGCCGGCGTCCAGGCTAGGCGCGCTCCAGAAAGCCTCGATTGCCCCCACCTGGCGGCGGGTGCGCAGCTGGCGCAGGCCGCGAACCAGGATCAGATACCAGCTCGCGATCGACATCAGCATCAGGATCACGGCGATGCCACGGATTACGAGGTCGGATTGCGCCCACAGATGAGCGATGCCGAAGGCTTGCGTTGCTTCCATTGTTTCAGTTTCCAGTGAGTTTGAAGACGATCGGCACCAGCACCCAGGCTTCGACCGGCGTGTCGCCACGCTTGGCGGGCACGAAGCGCCAGCGGCTCACGGCCTGCTCGGCGGCGCGGTCGAGACGCTCGGAGCCCGAACTGGTGCGCACTTCGATGCGGCTGGGCATGCCATCGACCGAGACCAGCACGCGCAGCATGACCTGGCCTTCCTCGCGCAGCCGGCGCGACAGCGGCGGGTAGGGGGGTTTCGGGTTGTTGAGATAATCGGCGTCGAAGCGCGCACCGGTGACCGGTCCGCCGCCTGTCGGAGGTCCGGGAGGCGCTGCGCTCGATGGGGGGGCGGAGCCGGTGTGCTGGGCGCAGCGTCGGCGACCGTCTCGGCCGGAGTGGGCTCGGGCTCGGGGGGGCTTCTTCCTGGGTCAGCGCCGTGGGGGATTCCGTCACCTTGGGCACCGGCTTGGGCTTGGGTTTCGGCTTGGGTTTGGGAATTTCCTTCGGCGGCGGCGGAGGTGGCGGCTTGACTTCGGGTTTCACCGGCTCGGGCGGAGGCGGCGTCTCGACCGGCGTGGGCGAGGTCTGTTCGATGGCCGGTTCGGCCGGGATCAGCGCGACGGCGATGCTGGTGATTTCAGGTGTCTCGACAGGGCGGTTCGCCAGATGGGCGATGCCGGCCATGCCGGCCAAGTGAGAGATGACGACCAGCGTTGCCACGCTGAAACGCTGGAAGCCGCTGCCGTACGAGACGTGCGGCGCAGCCAATGGAATCCCCTCCTGCATGTCAGCGGCTTCGTGTCGAAGTTTGAGCGGGTCGGGAGACGGGCTGGGCGGCAACGTGAGGGCTGGGGCTGCTGAGGTCATCGGTCGGGGAAAAAATGCGCCCCGCAGGGCGCATGCCATCAGGCAAATTTTTGTCGTTGGGTCAGGAGTCCTGCGGCTCCATCTGCGACTGCAGATAGTTTTGCAGGCCGACACTATCGACCAGACCAAGTTGGGTTTCGAGGTAGTCGATGTGTTCTTCGGTGTCGTCGAGGATGTGTTCGAACAGCTCGCGCGACACGTAGTCCTTACAGGACTCACAGTACTGGATGGCTTCGATCAGGTTGGCACGGCCGCCGAGTTCGAGCGTGAGGTCGCCCTGCAGGCATTCGGGCACGTTTTCGCCGATCAGCAGCTTGTCGAGGTTCTGCAGATTGGGCAGGCCTTCGAGGAAAAGCACGCGCTCGATGAGCATGTCGGCGTGCTTCATCTCCTCGATGGACTCGTCGTACTCGTGCTTTCCGAGCCGGTCGAAGCCCCAGTTCTTGTACATGCGGGCATGCAGGAAGTACTGGTTGATCGCGGTCAGTTCGATGGTGAGTTGTCGGTTGAGATACTGAATGACTTTCTTGTCGCCTTTCATACGGCCTCCAGGGCAAGCGGGAATATGGGCCGGGCGAACATGGGGGTGCTCGCTTCGGACGTACTGTTGTGTTCCGCCAGCGCCGAGCGCAGACAGTCGTGCGCACAACGCGCACAACGCCCGCACTCGGCCGTCACACCCAGATCCCGGCGCAGATGGCGCAGGGACGTGGCGCCCTCGCGCACTGCGGCGACGATGTGGCGTTCGGTGACGGCGTTACACACACAGACGTACATATTCTAGCCTCGCTGCTGGATTCCGCCTGAAGGATGGCGACTACTTGGTCAGGATCAGCTTTCCGGAACGCGTTGCACGCAATACGTAATGCACCCCCAGATGGACGATGGTCACCGCGTTCCGTCCGGCGAGCAGTACATCGGTCGACAGGGGCGAGCCGGCGGGAAGCGCCCAGGCTGCGGGAGGCGCTGTGTCGCCGGACTGCAACCGATCGGCTTGTGCCGTATGCTGCTCCTGTCGGGAATGCATTTCGTGCTTGCACCAATAATAACGATTCGCATTACATCACGCATTGTCGGAAAGAGTCAATGGTGTCGGTGAAGGCGGTATCGGCGGATCGGCAGAAGCACGAATTGCAGTGCTGCACGAAGCTGCGACGGGGATGATTTCGAGAGATGCCGTGCAGATGGGCGGAGCTCGCCGGATGCGCCGGCGAGGTTGTGCTTGGCGCGGCGGCGGGCGCCGCGCAACCGGGCTATACGTTGGTGCCGCTGACCGTGCTGGCGACGACGGCCTCGGTCAGTTCCGGCGCGCACAGCTCGATGAAGCGGTAGGCGAAGCCGCGCAGGTAGTGGCCGCGGCGGACCGCGATGCGGGTGATGTTCTCGGCGAACAGCCCGTCGCTGCCGAGCTTGCGCAGCCCGGGGTCGCGTTCCGGGCTGAAGGCCATCGAAGCCAGGATGCCGACGCCCAGCCCGAGTTCGACGTAGGTCTTGATCACGTCGGCGTCGAGCGCGGACATCACCACTTCGGGCTTCAGCCCGGCGCCGGCGAAGGTCTTGTCGATGCGGGTGCGGCCGGTGAAGCCTTCGTGATAGGTGATGACCGGGTATTCGGCGATCGCCTCCAGCGTCAGCGGCCGCACGGCTTCGAGCGGATGGCCCGCCGGCACCACCACCGCGTGCTGCCAGCCGTAATACGGGAAGGTGGCGAGCTCGGGCACTTCGGCGAGCGCTTCGGTGGCGACGCCGACGTCGGCTTCGCCGTCGAGCAGCATCTGCACGATCTCGTCCGGGCTGCCCTGGTGCAGCCGCAGATGGACCTTGGGAAAAGCCTGCTTGAAGGCGGCGACGATCTTCGGCAGCGCGTAGCGCGCCTGGGTATGGGTGGTGGCAACCGTCAACTGGCCTTCATCGACATTGCTGTACTGCTCGGCCAGGCGCTTGATGTTGGCGGCGTCGAGCAGCATGCGCTCGACCACCACCACCAGTTCCTTGCCCGGCGCGGTGAGGCCGAGCAGGCGCTTGCCCTTGCGGGTGAACAGCTCGACGCCGAGCTCGTCCTCCAGGTCCTTGATGTGCTTCGATACGCCCGACTGCGAGGTGAACAGCGCATTCGCCACCTCGGTCAGGTTGAAACCACGCCTCACCGTCTCGCGGATGATGCGCAACTGCTGGAAGTTCATTTCCGGGCTCCCGCCGCCGTGGCATTCGCCGCATGCCGTTGTTCGAAGATGCTGAGGCGGGAGGGTAGCAGGCGGACGGCCTGTCCTTCTTCCAGCGCGAGCTCGGCGGCGCGCTCGCGGGTGAGCTCGACCTCGAAATGCTGGCCGGTGGCGCCGTTCAGGCCGTCGAGTTCGACGCGCGCGGTGACGCCGAAGGACAGCACGCGGCTGACCCGGGCGGGGATGCCCTGGTTCGCCTCGGCACCGACGGCGATGTCCAGCTCGTGCGGGCGGGCGAAGGCGATCACTTCCGCGCCCTGGCCGAAATCGTCCGCGGCATGGAGCAGGTGGTCGTCGCCGACGCGCAGGCCTTCCCCTTCGACGCGGCCGTGGAAGAAGTTGACCGCACCGAGGAAGCCGTAGACGAAGGGCGTGGCCGGGTGGCGATAGACCTCTTCCGGGGTGCCGATCTGTTCGACGTTGCCGTGGTTCATCAGCACCACGCGGTCGGCGACTTCCAGCGCCTCTTCCTGGTCGTGGGTGACGAAGATCGAGGTGATGTGCAGGTCGTCGTGCAGCTTGCGCAGCCAGCGTCGCAGTTCCTTGCGCACCTTGGCGTCGAGCGCGCCGAAAGGCTCGTCGAGCAGCAGCACGCGCGGCTCGACCGCCAGCGCGCGCGCCAGCGCGATGCGCTGGCGCTGGCCGCCGGACAGCTGCGACGGGAAGCGGTCGGCCAGCCAGTCGAGCTGCACCAGGTTCAGCAGTTCGTGCACCTTCTCGGCGATCTGCTTCTCGGACGGGCGCTCGCGGCGCGGCTTCATGCGGATGCCGAAGGCGACGTTGTCGAACACCGTCATGTGGCGGAACAGCGCGTAGTGCTGGAACACGAAGCCGACCTGGCGGTCGCGCACGTGGGTGTCCGAGGCGTCCTCGCCTTCGAGCAGCACCTGGCCGCCGTCGGCCTGTTCGAGGCCGGCGATGATGCGCAGCAGCGTGGTCTTGCCGCAGCCCGAGGGGCCGAGCAGGGCGACCAGTTCGCCGGTCGGGAAGTCGAGCGAGATGTCGTCCAGCGCGGTGAAGGCGCCGAACTGCTTGCGGATGTTGCGTACCTGGATGCTCATGATGCGTCGTCCTGTGAATTGCGCCAGGCTGCGGCGGCGCGGTGTTCGACCCAGGTCTTGATGCCCAGGGTCACCAGCGCCAGCAGGGCCAGCAGCGAGGCCACCGCAAAGGCGGCGGCGAACTGGTATTCGTTGTAGAGAATCTCGACGTGCAGCGGCAGGGTGTTGGTCTCGCCGCGGATGTGGCCGGAGACCACCGACACGGCGCCGAACTCGCCCATCGCCCGCGCGTTGGTCAGGATCACGCCGTACAGCAGGCCCCACTTGATGTTGGGCAGGGTCACGTGCCAGAAGGTCTGCAGGCCGTTGGCGCCGAGCACGATCGCCGCCTCTTCTTCTTCCTTGCCTTGTGCCTGCATCAGCGGAATCAGCTCGCGGGCGATGAAGGGGAAGGTGACGAACACGGTGGCGAGCACGATGCCCGGCACGGCGAAGATGATCTTGATGTCGTGCTCCGACAGCCACGGCCCGAACCAGCCCTGGGCGCCGAACACCAGCACGTAGATCAGGCCGGCGATGACCGGCGACACCGAGAACGGCAGGTCGATCAGCGTGATCAGGAAGTGCTTGCCGCGGAACTCGAACTTGGCGATCGCCCAGGCCGCGCAGACGCCGAACACCAGGTTCAGCGGCAGCGCGATGGCGGCCGCGAGCAGGGTCAGGCGCAGGGCCGACAGCGCGTCCGGGTCGACCAGCGCGGTGGCATAGGTTTCCCAGCCCTTGCGCAGCGCCTCGACGAACACCGCGATCAGCGGCATCAGCAGGAACACGGCGAAGAAGCTGAGCGCCGTGCCCAGGATCAGCCACTTCACCAGCGGCGTCTCGCGCGTGGCGGCGCGGCTCTCGAAGCGGGCGGCCTGGTCGCCGCCCAGGTGCATCGTGGTGGCGGCGGCCATCAGCGGTCCCTCCCGGTACGTTTCGCCGTCCATGCCTGCAGGCCGTTGATGATAAGCAGCAGGATGAAGGACAGGATCAGCATCACGGTGGCGATGGCCGTGGCGCCGGTGTAGTCGTATTGCTCCAGCTTGGTGATGATCATCAGCGGGGTGATCTCGGACACCATCGGGATGTTGCCGGCGATGAAGATCACCGAGCCGTATTCACCCACCGCGCGGGCGAAGGCGAGGGCGAAGCCGGTCATCAGCGCCGGCAGCAGGATCGGCAGGATGACGTGGCGGAAGGTCTGCCAGCGCCGTGCGCCGAGGCTGGTGGCGGCTTCTTCCAGTTCGGTGTCGAGGTCTTCGAGGATCGGCTGCACCGTGCGCACGACGAAAGGCAGGCCGATGAACACCAGCGCCACCAGCACGCCGAGCGGCGTGAACGCGACCTTGATGCCGAACACGTCGAGGTACTGGCCGAGCCAGCCGTTCTTGGCGTACAGCGCGGTCAGCGAGATGCCGGCCACCGCGGTGGGCAGGGCGAAGGGCAGGTCCACCAGGGCGTCGATCAGCTTCTTGCCGGGAAAGCTGTAGCGCACCAGCGCCCAGGCCAGCATCAGCCCGAACACCGCGTTGATCGCGGCGGCGAGCAGCGACATGCCGAAGGACAGCTTGTACGAGGCGACGACGCGCGGCGCGGTGACGACGTTCCAGAATTCGCCGAAGCTCAGCTCTGCGGTCTTCAGGAACACCGCGGCGAGCGGGATCAGCACGATCAGCGACAGGTAGCCGAGGGTATAGCCGAGCGTCAGGTTGAAGCCCGGCAGCACGCGGAAAGTCTTGGCGGCCGACATCAGCGTACCGCCGCAGGCGTGTGGGGACTTCGGCCGGCGCCGGGGGCAGGCTCAGCAGCCAGGCCGTCCGTCAGGCCGATAGCGGGCGGGAAGGAAGGGGAAAGCGCTGCGACTGGCCTGTCGGGCAGCGCCGGCAGGCCAGGGGAAGAAGCCGGGAACGGCATGATGATGACTCCAGCAAGTAATGGCTGGGGAGTTCACAAGTGCCGTAATCGGGCAAAAAATAATAAAAACCGAATTCGATATGAAGATTTGTGCTTTAGGAAAGCACGGCCCCCGCGGACGAAGGCCACGCCATCGCAAGCATCAGAAGGCCGGCACGACCGCGCCCTGGTACTTGTCGGCGATGAACTGCCGGACTTCGGGCGAGGTCAGCGCCGCCGCCAGCTTCTTCATCGCCGGGCTGTCGGCATTGTCCTCGCGGCCCACCAGCAGGTTGGCGTAGGGCGAGCTGGCGTCCTCGATGAACAGCGAGTCGGTGATCGGGTTCAGTTTGGCCTGGATCGCGTAGTTGGTGTTGATCAGCGCCAGGTCGACCTGATTCAGGATGCGCGGCAGCGTGGCGGCTTCCAGCTCGCGGAACTTGAGCTTCTTCGGGTTGGCGGTGATGTCGCGCGTGGTGGCGACGACGTTGCCCGGATCCTTCAGCGTGATCACGCCCTGCCTGGCCAGCAGCAGCAGGGCGCGGCCGGAATTGGAGGGGTCGTTCGGCAGCGCGACGGTGCCGCCTTCGGGCAGATCGGCGAGCGTCTTGTGCTTGGTCGAGTAGCCGGCGAAGGGCTCGACGTGGATCTTGGCGACGACGACCTGGATGTCGTTCTTCTGCTTCTTCTTGAACTCGTCGAGGTAGGGGCCGTGCAGGAAGAAGTTGCCGTCCACCCGCTTCTCGTTGGTCTGCATCGACGGCTGCACGTAGTCGGTGAAGACCTTGACTTCGAGGTCCACGCCTTCCCTGGCCAGCATCGGCTTGACGAACTCGAGCAGCTCGGCGTGCGGCACCGGCGTGGCTGCGATGACCAGCTTGTCCGCGGCGTGGGCGGAGGCGGTGAAGGCGAGCGCGCCGACGGCGGCGCACAGCAGTTTGCGAAGGGTGAAGGACATGTGGGGCTCCGGGGTTGAAAGGTCCAGTCTGTTACTTGCGGCTGAAATGCAGCACGAGGCGGTCGCCGGCGTACTGGATGAGCTGCACCAGCACCACCAGCAGGGCGACGGTGATCACCATCACTTCGGTCTGGAAGCGCTGGTAGCCGAAGCGGATGGCGAGATCGCCGAGGCCGCCGCCGCCGATCACGCCGGACATCGCCGCGTAGGATATCAGGGTGATCGCGGTCACCGTGGTGGCGGCGAGCAGGCCGGGCAGGGCTTCGGGCAGCAAGGCGCCGAAGATGATGCGGTGGGTGCGGATGCCCATCGCCTGGCAGGCCTCGATGACGCCGCGGTCGACTTCGCGCAGCACGTTTTCCACCAGGCGGGCGAAGAAGGGTGAGGTGGCCACCACCAGCGGCGGAATCGCGCCTTCGACGCCGAGCGAAGTGCCGATCAGGATCACCGTCACCGGGATCATGACGATCAGCAGGATCAGGAAGGGCACCGAGCGCAGTACGTTGGCGACGAAGGACAGCACCCGGTACAGCGCGCGCTGTTCCAGCAACTGCCCCTGCGCGGTGACGAACAGCAGGATGCCGAGCGGCAGGCCGATCAGCACGGTGAAGAACAGCGACACGCCGGTCATCACCAGGGTTTCCCAGGTGGCAAGGGCGATGTCGCCCCATTCGATCATCGACAGGTCGATCATTGCAGCACCTCGTGATGGATGTGGTGCCGGTCCAGTTCGGCGAACACCCGGCGGACGTCCTCGTCGCTGCCTTCGAGCTCGAGTAGCAGCTGGCCGAAAGGCAGGTCCTTGATGCTCGACACTTCGCCCTGCAGGATCGTGAAGCGCACCGCGCTGGCCGCCATGATGTCGCTCAGGACGGGCTGGTAGGTGATGTCGCCGACGTAGGTCAGGCGCACCAGGGTGCCGCGCAGCTTGTCCTGGGCGAAGGCGTGGGTCGGGTCGAGCATCGCCGCGGTCAGCGGATCGTCCTGCGCCACCATGCTGCGGGTGACCGGATGCCGCGGGTGCAGGAAGACGTCCGCGACCTTGCCGCTTTCGACGATGCGGCCGCCGTCGATGACCGCGACGCGGTCGCACAGCGTGCGGATGACCTGCATCTCGTGGGTGATCAGCACGATCGTGAGGCCGAGCCGGCGGTTGATGTCGAGCAGCAGGCGCAGGATGGACTGGGTGGTCTCGGGGTCGAGCGCCGAGGTCGCTTCGTCGCACAGCAGCAGTTGCGGCCGGCTGGCCAGCGCCCGCGCGATGCCGACGCGCTGCTTCTGGCCGCCGGACAGCTGTGCCGGATACTTGTTGGCGTGCTCGCCGAGTCCGACCAGGGCCAGCAGTTCGGCCACGCGTTCGGCGCGCTGGGCGGCGGTCAGGCTGCTGGTGCAGCGTAGCGGCCAGTCGATGTTGGCCGCCACGGTCTTGGCGTTGAGCAGGTTGAAGTGCTGGAAGATCATGCCGATGCGCTGGCGCAGCGCATGCAGGCGCTGGCGGTCGAAGCCGGTGATGTCCTCGCCGTCGATCAGCACCCGGCCCGAGCTCGGCCGTTCGAGCAGGTTCAGGCTGCGCAGCAGCGTGCTCTTGCCGGCGCCGGAGCGGCCGATGATGCCGAAGATTTCGCCCTTGGCTATTTCGAGGTCGACGCCGTCCAGCGCGCTGACCTCCCGCCCCTTGACGAGATAGGTCTTGCCGAGTCCTTCGATTCTGATCACGGAAATGGCTGCCGCGGCGGAGCCGGGCGCAAAAACGCGGAGTGTATCAACCTCGCCGCGGTGGCACCATTGTGCTGCGGCGGGTGATCGCGTTCCCCGTGTGCATGGCGGCTCAGGCCTATTCGAGGCGAAGCAGGATGCGAAGCTCCGGGTCGTCGGCGTAGCGCCCGGGCAGGTAGCCGATGGCGCCGGGATTCTCGAGCAGGAGGCGGCGCGCATCGCCGGCGTCGGCGGCTTCCTTGGGCGGCAGCGCGCGTCCGGTGAACACCATGCGCGACCAGTAGGCGCGGATCTGGCTGGGATTCTTGTCCGTGAGCGTGCGGTAGAAATGGTCTCGCGTTCTGCCGGGCGGCAGGTCCAGCAGCATGGAGATGCGGGTGGCGAGGGTGGCGCGGCGCCCCAGGTAGAGCTGTTCGGCTTCGTCGCGGCTCAGGGTCTCGACCGTGCCCGAGCGTGCGGTGACGATCAGGACCTCCTCCGCGTGTGCCGGGTGCGCGCCCAGGGCGAGCAGGATCGCCAACAGGGCGATCCAGCACTGTGGGAGGGCGAAGCGATCAGAAGACCACATCGATCGACAGACTCAAAGTGTTGACCGTGCGGCCGCTGACGCGGGTGGAAAGGATGTCTCCCCGCGGGTAGAACGCTCCCCATCCGTCGTTCTCGATGCGGCTGCGTGCCAGCTCGACCTTCATGGCGGCGTTCGGATGCAGATCCCAGCGCAGGCCGGCGCCGATGCTGCGCTGGCTGTTGTTGCGCGAGGCGTTGAAGGCATCGATCTCGGCCAGGCCCATGCTCAGGTTCCGGCTGACGATCGGGCTGCTCTGCCGGTTGCGGGCGAATCTGAGGTAGGGCGTGGTGGCGCCGACGTGCCGCCCGATCGTCAGATGCCAGCCGGAGGCGCTGTTCACGAAGGCCGAGGTGCGGCGCACCGCGTATTCGCCGATCAACTGCCAGCGGTTGTCGTCCCAGTGGAAGCCGGCGGAGGTGAAGGAGGCGGAGGCGCCGTCGCCCTCCATTTCGGCCAGCATCGCCCTGCCCTGCGGGAAAGTGTTCAGGGCGTGCTGCAGGCGATCGAATTCGGGGTCGCCCCAGCGCAGGTCCAGGCGCGCACGCGAGTAGCCGAGATGGAGCGTGAGCGAGCCCTTGGAAAGCCCGATGTTCAGGCCCCGCAGCCGCGACAGCGAGGCATGGCCGTAGTGGGCGATGTTGACGCGGCTGCGGCCGAAGTAGGGGTGCAGCTCGAGGTCCACATCCGCGATCCGGGTGCGGTAGAGGAGGTCGATGCCGTCCAGGTCGGCAAAGGGATTGAGCGTGTACACCTCCACCGGTGGACGTACCCAGGGATGCGCGTAATTGACGTCGAGCGAATCCGACAGCATGAAGGCCGGCACGCGCAGTCGTCCGGCGCGCAGGGTGAACTCCGGCGAAGGCGCGAAGCTGATGAAAGCCAGCGCGGCGCGGGGGGTGTAGTCGTTCTTCGGGGTGTGCCGGGCCAGTACCTGGACGACGGCTTCGGTGCCGTTGCCGAAGCCGAAATTGCCCTGCACGCCGAGAACCGAGTCGGAGCCGAAGTTGAGCCTGCCGGAACCGGGTGCTTCGGTACCCACGCGGACGAACTGGAGGTCGTCGGTATCCGACGCCACGGCGCCCAGGGTGCCGAAGCCCGAAAAGGTGACGCTCTCGATGTCCGCGGCGGCTGGGCCGGCATGCAGGACGAGGGCGGCGGCGAAGGCCGAGAGCCGGGCTGAGAGTCTGTTCTTCATCACGTGCTGGCCTTCGCTGATTCCTGTTCCAGCCATTGCAGGGTCTGGTCCCGGTCCAGCGGATGGGAGAAATAGTAGCCTTGGCCGTAGTCGCAACCCAGTTCCCGCAGGACTTCGAACTGGCGCGCGTCCTCGATGCATTCGGCGACGACGGTCATGCCGAGGTCGTGGGCGAGCTCGATGCTGCGCCGGACGATGGCCTGCAGGCGGTGATCCTCGGTGATCGAGCTGACGAAGGAGCCGTCGAGCTTGACCTGGTTGCAGGGCATCGTGTGCAGATAGCTCAGGGTCGAATAACCGGTGCCGAAGTCGTCGATCAGGATCTCGATGCCGACGTTGCGCAACTCCCGCAAGCTGCGGGTGGCGGGACTGTCGGGGCGGGCGAGCAGGCTTTCGGTGACTTCGAAGCGGACCTGGTCGTGCGGCAGGCCGTTGCGGTCGATGATCGCCAGCAGTTCGGTGGCGAGCGCCGGGCGGGCCAGTTGGCGGGCGGAGAGGTTGACGCTGACGCGCGCGCGCAGGCTTTCGGGGCGGTTCTTCCAGTTGCGCATGTCCGCACAGGCGATGCGCAGGACTTCCATGCCCAGATCGTGGATCAGATCCAGGGTTTCGGCGAGCGGGATGAATTCGGATGGCGCCAGCAGGCCGTGCGTCGTATGAGGCCAGCGCACCAGCGCTTCGAAGCTCGCGGTCCGCCGGTCCGAAAGGGTGACGATCGGCTGGTAATGGACGGCCAGGCCGCCATGGGCGAGCGCCCAGCGCAGATCGGATTCGAGCTGCAGCGCGCGGACGGCCTGGGTGTGCATCGAGGCGTGGAAGAACTCGATCGGCGAGGTATCGCTCTGGCGAGCCTTGTGCAGGGCATTGTCGGCGTCGCGCAGCATGGCCTGGGCATCCTCGCCCTCGGTTTCGCTCAAGGCGATGCCGATCCGGCAGCGGGGATGCAGGATGCGGTCGGCCGTCGGCACCGCGAACGACGGCAGCGCAATGAGCGTCTCGCTGATGCGCAACGCGTCGGCCGAGCTCGCGAGGTCGTTCAGCAGCACGGCGAACTGGTCGCCGCCGACGCGCGCCGCCACGTCCCCTTCCCGCAGCGAAGCCTTGATGTGGGCGGCGGCGCGGCGCAGCAGTTCGTCGCCGACGGCGTGCCCGTAGCTGTCGTTCACCAGGCTGAAGCGTTCGAGGTTGATGGCGACGACCGCGACCATGTCGTCGCTGTCGCGCCGGCGCTGGGCGAGCGCGTGGTTGACGTGCTCGATGAACAGCGCCCGGTTCGGCAGTCCGGTCAGGCCGTCGTGCAGGGCGTCGTGGATGAGCTGCTCTTCCGCACGCTTGCGCATGTCGATGTCGCTGATCGAGCCGGCCATGCGCGAGATGCGGGGCGTGTTGCTGCGGCGGGCGACGCCGCGGGTCAGTACCCAGCGATAGCTGCCGTCGGGCAGGCGGACGCGGTGTTCCATCATGAACTGCGCGCTGTCGCCTTTCAAGTGCTCGATCATGCGTTCGCGGTACCCCGGCAGTTCGTCGGGGTGGATGTAGTCGAGAAAGGCTTCCGGGGAGCTGGCGAGGCCGCCGGGCGGCAGATCGAGGATTTCGCAGAAGCGGTCGGAGTAGTAGGCGGTACCGGCGGGAATGTCCCAGTCCCACAGGCCGTCGTTGGCGCCGCGCATCGCCAGGGCATGGCGTTCCTCGCTGATCCTGAGCCGGGTCGCGGTGTCCTGCAGTTCGGCCACGCGGCGCTGCAGCGTGGCCGCCATGATGTTGAAGTGGCGCGAGATGACGGACAGTTCGTCATGGCCTTTGGACGGCACCCGGTGCTCGAGATGGCCGTCGGCGATGGCCTTGCTGCCGGCGAGCAGCTGCCCCAGGTTGCGGGTGAGCAGGTAGCCGATGGTCGACAGCAGCAGGAAGGTCAGCACGATCTCGGACAGCGCGATCGCCAGGCCTTGCTCGGTGATCGCGCGGCGGGCCGCCGCCAGGCCGGACACCGATACGCCGAACTGCAGCAGGCCGACTTCGTTGCGCGGCAGCAGCAGGGGGTGGCGCACATGCACGATCTCGTTGCCGAGCACGCCTTCGAAGAAGCCGGTGCGGATCACCGTGGGTTCGGGCAGGGTGTCGATGTCGGGGCGGCCTGCGCTGACCAGCGGTGTCTGGTCGGGCGCGACGATGCGGACATAGACCAGGCCCTCGTTGGCGCCGAGCAGCAGTTCGCCGAGGATGTCCTGCAGCTCGCCATAGCGCTGCTGCTCGCCGTAGGTCGTGGCCATCGCGTGCAGCATGCTGGAGTTCTGGCTGATGGTGGTGTCCAGGCTGGCCGACGCCGCGTTGTTCATCAGGCGCACGCTGTTGGCCAGCAGCAGGCTCAGCAGCACCATCTGTACCGTGGTGCTCGCCAGCAGCAGGCGGAAACGGATCGAAGCGTGTCGGAAACGAAGGAACATCAGGATCGTCCAGTGCTGCCGTGCGATTTCGAGGTCATGAAATGGGTCGTTGCTGCCATGGTTCAGCGCTTTGCCTGGCGCTTGACCGTGGCCGAAGCGTCGACGCGGCCTTCGCTGGCGAAGGCCTCGAGGTTGGTTTCGATGCGGTCGGGGTCGTACAGGTAGTTGACCATCAGGCCCCAGGACTGCGCGAAGCCCTTCGACGAGGTATCGGCCAGCCAGTTCAGCCGTTCGACGCGTGCACCGTTGCCGAGGTGGAAGCGTGCCACGGCATCGACCGGTTTGCCGTCGCGCTTGGCGTCCAGCAGGTAGCGGGCGGCGACGCGCAGCAGCGGCTCGCGCAGGGCCTGAGCGAGCCGGGGTTCGGAGGACCAGTCGCTGCGGCCCTCGAGCAGTTCGGCGAACAGCGGCGAGTCCGGGCCTTCGACGCCGACGGCGGCGAAGCGTTTCCAGTCTGCCGCAGTGAAGGCTTCCGCCAGTTCCTGCGGATTGCGCTGGACCCAGCGCAACAGGCCGGGGATGGGCGACAGCGTGGCGAAGGTGTCCAGGCGCGGGAAGTCGCGCTGCAGATCCTCGACCACGCGCTTGAGCAGGAAGTTGCCGAAGGACACGCCGCGCAGGCCGGTCTGGGTGGCGCTGATCGAATAGAAGATCGCGGTGGTGGCCTTGCTGGCGTCGGCCAGCGGTGCTTCGATGTCGAGCAGGCGCTGGACGTCGTCGGCGAGTTCCTCCAGCAGCGCGACCTGGACGAAGATCAGTGGCTCGAGCGGCATCCGCGGATGGAAGAAGGCGTAGCAGCGGCGGTCGGAGTCCAGGCGGTTCTTGAGGTCGTCCCACGAGCGGATTTCGTGCACCGCTTCGTACTTCACCAGCTTTTCGAGCAGCGCGGCGGGCGAAGTCCAGGTGATGCGCTGCAGTTCGAGGAAGCCGACGTCGAACCAGGCCGACAGCCGGGCTTCGAGTTCGCGGTCGAGCGGCTTGAGCAGCGGATCGTCGGCGACGAAGCGAAGCAGGTCGGCGCGCAGGTCGACGAGGAACTTGACGCCCTGCGGGATGGCGTTGAACTGGGTCAGGATGCGCAGCCGGCTCGAGCGCATCGCGGCGCGCAGCTGGGCTTCGGCATCCCATTGCGCGGGCGTGTCGACCGCGGCCTGGTAGGCGCGGTGGGCGGCTTCGATGCGCGCCGGGTCCGGCCCGAACTCCAGCGCGATCATGCGCAGGATCGCCTGGCGGCCGCTGTCGTCCAGGCGAAGATAGGCTTCGGCCAGGCGCGCGGCGCGCTGGCGCGTCGAAATTTCACCGCCACGGCCTTCCGCGCATTCATGGAGCTGGCTGCGAATCCTTTCCAGATCGCGTTCGGTGGGTTCCACCTGCTGTGCGCTGCGGCCGCTCATCAGTTGCCGCATGCGCGACAAGCTGCGTGACACGAGTCCGTTTCCCGCCATGCTGTCCCCGAATCGTTATGCCCGAACCGACAATCATAGCGTCTGATGTCATGCGAGCCGGGAAGTCGGTCCTATTGGTAAGGAATTATGTCACGGTGTTGGGGAATTCCTGCTATCGGCCTCATCGACGATGTGGTCGAGGCTCAGGCGGGGCGGCGGCTCCGCGCTGCCAGTGCGATGCCGAAGGCGATCATCGGCAGGCAGAGCCATTGTGCGGTCGACAGTCCGAGCGACAGCGTGCCGAAGATGCCCGGATCCGGCGTGCGGAAGAATTCCGCGGCGAAGCGCAGGCAGCCGTAGCCGATCAGGAAGACGGCCGACACCGCGCGCAGCGGCCGCGGGCTGGCCGAATACCACCACAGCACGGCGAACAGCAGCAGGCCTTCACCGAGCGCTTGATAAAGCTGGGAAGGATGGCGCGGCAGCGCATCGACCCAGGGGAAGACCATCGCCCACGGCAGTTCGCCGTCCACCGGGCGGCCCCACAGCTCGCCGTTGATGAAGTTGCCGATGCGCCCGGCGGCGAGGCCGGTCGGCACCAGCGGGGCGATGAAGTCGGTCACCTGCCAGAAGGACTTGCCGTGGCGGCGGGCATAGAGCCACATCGCCGCCAGCACGCCGAGAAAGCCGCCGTGGAAGCTCATGCCGCCCTGCCAGATCGCGAGGATCTCGGCCGGGTGCCGCAGGTAGTAGCCCGGCTGGAAGAACAGCACTTCGCCGAGGCGGCCGCCGATGATGACGCCGAGCACACCGTACATCAGCAGATCGTCCAGCATCTGCGCGTTCCAGCCCAGTTCCGGGCGGCGGCGTGCATGCAGGCGGCCGAGCACGATGAACAGCGTGAAGGCGATCAGGTACATCAGCCCGTACCAGCGCACCGAGAGCGGGCCGAGGGAAAAGGCGATCGGATCGAACTGCGGGTGGGTCAGCATGGGCGTGATCGGGGGCGGGCTGGCGGGGACGGTGTCGGTTGCCGGAGTCGAGTCAGTCGAACTGCTGGCGGAAGATGTCGAACTCGCGCCGGAGCTGGTCGAAGTCCTCTCGCAGACGGCGGATCTCGTCTTCGAGTTCCGCGATGCGCCCGCGTCCGCCCGCGCTGCCGCCGCCGTGCTGGCTTTCGGCCATCTCGGCGACGGCCGCCTGGCCGCCGAGCAGGTGGGCGTGGCGGACTTCCTTGGTGCCGGGCGCACGCGGCAGCGAGGTCACCAGCGGCGGATATTTCTCCGCCAGGTGTTCCAGCACCGCGTCCACCGCGGCGATGTCGTCGAAGCGATGCAGGCGTTCGCAGCGCTGGCGCAGCTCGCCCGCGGTCTGGGCGCCGCGCAGCATCAGCGTCGCCAGCACCGCCTGTTCGGCCGGCGGCAGCGAATGGCGCAGGCGGACCAGGTGTTCGTATTTGGCGACGCGGGCGCTGGCCTGGTCGCGGCGGGCGACCAGGCGGCGGCCGATCAGGCTGTCGATGGCGGCCTGGACTTCCGCTTCGGACAGGCTCATCACCGGCTCGCGCGCGGTCAATTGGTTGCAGCCGGTGACGATGGCGTTGATCGACATCGGATAGGTGTCGGGCGTGACGAAAGCCTTCTCGATCAGCACGCCGAGGACGCGGATCTCGGCGGCGTCGAGGTCGAAGCCGACATCGGTATCGGCATCGGCTGGGGGGCGTTGGCGGGCTCCGTCATGGCGACTCCTGGCAAAAGGCGAGAGCAGGGATGATACGCATGCTTCGCTGCGCGCGTTAGAATCACATGCTTTACTGCAGAGTTTCCGGAGCGCCCCCATGCCCCAGTATCGTTCCCGCACATCCACCGCCGGCCGCAACATGGCGGGAGCCCGCGCCCTGTGGCGCGCGACCGGCATGAAGGATGGCGATTTCGACAAGCCGATCATCGCCATCGCCAACAGTTTCACCCAGTTCGTGCCCGGCCACGTCCATCTGAAGGATCTGGGCCAACTGGTCGCGCGCGAGATCGAAGCCGCGGGCGGCGTCGCCAAGGAATTCAACACCATCGCCGTCGATGACGGCATCGCCATGGGCCACGGCGGCATGCTGTATTCGCTGCCGTCGCGCGAGTTGATCGCCGACAGCGTCGAATACATGTGCAACGCCCACACCGCCGACGCGCTGGTGTGCATCTCGAACTGCGACAAGATCACCCCGGGCATGCTGATGGCCGCGCTGCGGCTGAACATCCCGGCGATCTTCGTCTCCGGCGGGCCGATGGAGGCGGGCAAGGTCAAGTGGGAGGCCAAGGTCATCTCGCTCGACCTGGTCGATGCGATGGTCAAGGCCGCCGACAAGAGCTGTTCGGACGAAGAGGTGGATGCGATCGAGCGCTCGGCCTGTCCGACCTGCGGCTCGTGCTCGGGCATGTTCACCGCCAACTCGATGAACTGCCTGACCGAAGCGCTCGGCCTGTCGCTGCCGGGCAACGGCACCACGCTGGCCACCCACGCCGACCGCGAACGCCTGTTCAAGGAAGCGGGCCGCCGCATCGTCGGGCTCGCGCGCCGCTATTACGAGCAGGACGACGCCTCGGTGCTGCCGCGCTCGATCGCGACTTTCGAGGCCTTCGAGAATGCGATGAGCCTGGACGTGGCGATGGGCGGCTCGACCAACACCGTGCTGCACCTGCTGGCGGCCGCGCGCGAGGCCGGGGTCGACTTCACGATGAAGGACATCGACCGCGTCAGCCGCCGCGTGCCCTGCCTGTCCAAGGTCGCGCCGGCCGTGGCCGACGTGCATATCGAGGACGTGCACCGCGCCGGCGGCATCATGTCCATCCTCGGCCAGCTCGACCGCGCCGGCCTGCTGCACACGAAGGTGCCGACGGTGCATAGCGCGACGATGGCCGAAGCGCTGGACAAGTGGGACATCACGCGCACCAGCGACGAAGCCGTGCATACCTTCTTCCGCGCCGCGCCGGGCGGCGTGCCGACGCAGGTCGCCTTCAGCCAGGATCGGCGCTGGAACGAGCTCGACGCCGACCGCGAACACGGCGTGATCCGCAGCAAGGAGCACGCCTTCACCGCCGACGGCGGCCTTGCGGTGCTGTACGGCAACATCGCCGAGAAGGGCTGCATCGTCAAGACCGCGGGCGTGGATGAGTCGATCTGGAAGTTCACCGGCAAGGCGCGGGTGTATGAGAGCCAGGACGACGCGGTCGAAGGCATCCTCGGCGAGCAGGTGCAGGCCGGCGACGTCGTCATCATCCGCTACGAAGGCCCGAAGGGCGGCCCCGGCATGCAGGAGATGCTGTACCCGACCTCCTACCTGAAGAGCCGCGGCCTCGGCAAGGAGTGCGCGCTGCTCACCGACGGCCGCTTCTCCGGCGGCACCTCCGGGCTGTCGATCGGCCACGCCTCGCCCGAAGCCGCCTGCGGCGGCGCGATCGCGCTGGTCGAGGACGGCGACACCATCGAGATCGACATCCCGAACCGCCGCATCCACCTGGCGATCGGCGATGCCGAACTGGCTGCCCGTCGCGCGGCAATGGAGGCGAAGGGTGCCGCGGCCTGGAAGCCGGCAAACCGTCAGCGCGTGGTCTCGGCGGCACTGCAGGCCTACGCCGCACTGACGACTTCGGCCGACACCGGCGCGGTGCGCGACGTCAGCCAGGTCCAGCGCTGATTGACCGCTTCGAGGCCACTGTCCACGATCGGCACCATGGATAGCGAACTTGCTCAACTCGAAGCGCAGATCGAGGAACTGATCGGTCTGCACAACCGGCTCAAGGCCGACAACGTCGGCCTGCATGGCTGCGTCGCCCAGCTCGACGCCGAGAACCGCCAGCTCGAAGCCAAGCTCAGGCTGGCGGTCGACCGTCTCGAAGCGCTGCTCGACAAACTCCCGGAGGCCTGAAAACGTGTCGATGGATCATCTGGACGTGATGCTGCTCGGAAAGGAGTACCGGGTTTCCTGCACGCCCGAGACGCGGGACGACCTGCTCGCCACCGTCGCCTACCTGGACGACAGGCTGCGCGAACTGGGCGGCAGGACCAACGCCTCGGGCGAGAAACTGGCGGTCATGACCGCGCTCAACATCGCCCATGAATTCCTGCAGCATCAGCGCGGAAACGGGTTTGACATACCGGGCGCGAAGCGTAGAATCGGACTCATGAAAGCACGCCTCGACGGGGTGCTGGCCCAGCAGGAAAAACTGTTCTGAGGCATGCCTAGCGCAGTACCGATCAATCCCCTGCAGTGTTCGTTGAAGCCGTAGATTCCTTGAACCAATAGTCGAGAGACTCGGTTGCTGACCATCAAGGCCGCTGGTGTGAACGCCCCTTGCGGGTGATCCTGAAGCGGAAGGAATGCGACCTCCCTGAACCCATGGTTCAGGATGCCCGGCGGAGACGGCACAGGCGGGGGGCCAGACAAAAAGGCGCAGCCATCGCGGTTGCGCCTTTTTTCGCTTTTGCGCCCATGCAGGGCGGGTGACGGCGCACAACACATGATGGATCGTTCAGCATGACTTTCGATATCTGGTGGCTCACCTATCCCGTGCTCGGCGCGATCGTCGGCTTCTTTGCCGGCCTGCTCGGCGTCGGCGGCGGCGGCATCATGGTGCCGATGCTGACCACGCTGTTCCTTGCCCAGGGCTTTCCGCACGAGCAGGTGGTGCATATGGCGCTGGGTACCTCGATGGCCAGCATCGTGCTGACTTCGATATCCAGCCTGCGCGCCCATCAGGCGCACGGCGCGGTGCGCTGGGACGTGGTGCGCACGATCACGCCCGGCATCCTGGTCGGCACCTTCTGCGCCACCTTCATTGCCTCGCGGGTGAATACCGCGGCGCTGGCGATCTTCTTCGCCGTGTTCATGGCCTACGTGTCGATCCAGATGCTGCTCAACATCAAACCCAAGCCCAGCCGCGACCTGCCCGGCCCGCTCGGCATGACGGGCGTCGGGCTGGGAATCGGCGGCATTTCGGCGCTGGTCGCGATCGGTGGCGGCTCGCTGTCGGTGCCCTTCATGACCTGGTGCAACGTCAAGGTGCAGAACGCGATCGGCACGTCGGCCGCGATCGGCCTGCCGATCGCGCTGGCCGGCACGATCGGCTACCTCGTCAACGGCTGGAACGTGCCCGGCACGCCGCCGCTGAGCTTCGGCTACGTCTATTTGCCGGCATTCGTCATGGTATCGCTGGTCAGCATGTGGGTAGCGCCGGTCGGCGCCCGCCTGGCGCACCGGCTGCCGGTGGCGACGCTGAAGAAGATCTTCGCCGGCGTGCTGATGGCGCTGTGCGCCAAGATGCTGCACAGCATCTTCGGCTGAGGTCCCGCAGTTCGCTTCAGCCGGCGCTCAAGCGGCTTACGGCGCCGACAGCGCCTCGTGCAGCACCTTGAAGTTGCTGTGCATCATCGACAGGTAGTCCGGTGCCGGGCCGTCGGCGGCCGACAGCGCATCCGAATACAGCGTACCGCCGATGCGCGTGCCGCTTTCGGCGCGGATGCGCTCGATCAGGCGCGCATCGGCGATGTTCTCGATGAACACCGCGGGAATCTTCTCGGCCTTCAATTGAGTGATCAGGCGGGCGACGCCCCTGGCGGTGGGTTCGGCATTGTTCGACACGCCCACCGGCGCCAGGAAGCGGATGCCGTAGGCCTTGCCGAAATAGGCGAAGGCATCGTGCGAAGTGACGACCTTGCGGCGTTCGGCCGGCAGCGCGGTGAAGGCGGCGCGGATCTCGGCGTCCAGCACCTTCAGTTCGCCCTGGTAGCGTTCCGCATTGGCGCGGTAGCGGTCGGCATGGACCGGGTCGGCAGCAGCCAGCGCCGCGGCGATGTTCGCCACGTAGCGCTGGGCGTTGCCGAGATCCTGCCAGGCGTGCGGGTCGGCGCCGTGACCATGGTCGTGATCGTGGCCGTGGTGATCATGATCGTGGTGTTCGTCTTCCGCCATCTCGATCGTGCTCACGCCTTCGCTGGCAACGACGATGGTGCCCTTGTAGCCCCCTGAACGCGCCAGTCGTGCCATCCAGTCGTCGAAACCGAGGCCGTTGACCACCACCAGTGCCGAACTGCCGATCTGGCGTGCGTCCGACGGCCGCGGCTGGAAGGCGTGGGCGTCCTCGTTGGCGCCGACCAGCGAGCGCACACGGACCCTGTCGCCGCCGACCTCGCGCACCATGTCGCCCAGGATGCTGAAGCTGGCGGTGACTTCGATCGGTTCGGTCTGGGCCTGTACGCCGGAGGTGGTCAGGGCGAAGAGTGCGAGCAGGCCGGCGAGCCGGCGCACTGAGGGGCGGAGAGCTTTCATGGCGGGGCCTTTCGTACGGAGCGTTGGGGAAATTCAGGATTCGAGGTGGTGGCGCACCGGCAGGCGGCCGACCAGCAGGCCGCCGGGCGCGGCGAGCAGCGAGACGAAATAGACCAGGCCGCACACCAGCACGATCGCCGGCCCGGCCGGCACGTCGGCATGGAAGGACAGCAGCAGGCCGGCCACGCCGCTGCCGAAGGCGAACAGCACCGCCAGCAGCAGCAGCGCCGGCAGCCCGCGCGCCCACAGCCGCGCCGCGGCCGAAGGCAGGATCATGATGCCGACCGCCATCAGCGTGCCGAGCGCATGGAAGCCGCTGACCAGGTTCAGCACCACCAGCATCAGGAAGCCGTAGTGCGCCACCGGCGACCAGCGGCTGACGCCGCGCAGGAAGGCCGGATCGAAGCACTCCATGACCAGCGGCCGGAACAGCACGGCGAGGCAGAACAGCGTGACGCTGGCAATCGAGGCGATCAGCAGCAGCGAACCGTCGTCGAGCGCCAGTACCGAGCCGAACAGCACGTGCAGCAAGTCGAGGTTGCGGCCGCGCAGCGACACGATCATGACCCCGGCTGCCAGCGACAGCAGGTAGAAGGCGGCGAGGCTGGCGTCCTCCTTCAGCACCGAGGCGCGCGTCACCAGGCCGGCGGCCAGCACCACGACGATGCCGGCGACGATGCCGCCGATCGTCATCGCGCCGAGCGACAGGCCGAAAGCCAGGTAGCCGAGCGCCGCGCCGGGCAGGATGGCGTGGCTCATCGCGTCGCCCATCAGGCTCATGCGGCGCAGCAGCAGGAACACGCCGACCGGCGTGGCGCCGAGCGCCAGCGCCAGGCAGCCGGCGAGCGCGCGGCGCATGAAGGCGAAGTCGGTGAAGGGGGCGAGCAGGAATTCGGTCACGATGAAAGGAGGAGCGTTGGCAGCGCAGCGGCTGCGGATCAATGCCGGTGCGAGCCGTGTTCGTGGTGATGAGCATGCCCGTGGGCATGCAGGCCGGCATCCGGCGGCAAGGCCTGGGCCGGCTGCTCGATGTGGCACTCCGGCGCGTCCTCGTCGAAGGCCTCGGACAGGCGGCGCGCGCGCGCCAGCATCTCCGGTGTCAGCACCTGGGCGGTGGGGCCGAAGGCGACGGGTTCGCGCGACAGCAGCAGGCAGGTGGGGAAGTGGCGGCGGACCTGCTCGAAGTCGTGCACCACCGTCAGCACCGTGCGGCCTTCGCGGTGCCAGCCGAGGATGAGTTGCACCAGATCGTCCACGGTGCGGCTGTCGATGGCGGCGAAGGGTTCGTCGAGCAGGATCAGCGGCGCGTCCTGCAGCATCAGCCGGGCGAAGCGCGCGCGCTGCAGCTGGCCGCCCGACAGCGAGCCGATCGGGCGTGCTTCGAAGCCGGACATGCCGACCGCGGCCAGTGCCTCGCGCACCCGCTGGCGCTGCTGGCGCGACAGCCCGCCGAAAGCGCCGATCTCGCGCCACAGGCCCATCGCGACGACGTCGAACACCGAAACCGGGAAGCTGTGGTCGATCTCGCCGCGCTGCGGCAGGTAGGCCAGTGCGCCCGGCGGCAGGCCGGGCATCAGGATGCGGCCGCCGATCGGCCGCAATTCACCGGCGATGCCTTTCAGCAGGGTCGATTTGCCTGCACCGTTGGGGCCGATGACGGCGACCAGGGCACCGGCCGGAATGTCGCCGCTCAGGTGGTGCACCGCCGGATGGCGGTCGTAGCCGAGCGTCAGGTTCTCGATGCGGATCAGCGGGGGCGGGGCGGGATGCATGTCTTCAGTCCAGTGCCCACAGCACGGTCAGCCACAGCAGGCCGGTGGCGAGCGCAACGACGCCCAGGCGGGTGAGGACGCCGACACCGAGCAGGCTGCGAGGTGGGTACGGGGGGTAGGCGCGTGAGTCCTGCGGAGCGCGGGGCCGAGCCGAGCGTGCAGGCGTGGCAGCGTCGGCGCTGCCGTGGTCATGGGGGCTCATCGCTTGGCCACCTTGGCGCCTTCGCGCCCGCAGTCGGCGCAGGCACCGTGGAACACCAGTTCGCTGCGGGCGAGCTCGAAGCCGGCCGGCAAGGCCGGATCGGGGCTGGCGGGCACGTCTTCCAGGCACAGGATCTGGCCGCAGCGGTCGCAATGGAAGTGCGCATGGCGGTGCCCGCCGTCGCTGCGGATCTCGAAGCGCCAGGCCCGCTCGCCGCCGGCGATGCGCTGAGCGATGCCTTGTTCGACCAGCCAGTCGAGCGCGCGGTAAAGCGTGACGCGGTCGTGCGCGATGCCGGTGGCCGCCAGCGTGGCGCCGATCTCGTCGTGCGACAGCGGATGCGGGCTGGCCTGCAGCGCTTCGATGACGGCCACGCGCGTGCGCGTGACCCGGCCGCCATGAGCGGCGATCAGGTCACGGGCGGGAACGAAGGCGGAAGACGGGCGGTCTGGCATTGCGGTGATGGGGCCCTGTCGGGCGGCAGGAACGGACAGAGTCGAGTGGACAGAAACGGAAACGAAGGAAATGGAAAGGAGCTTGTCCGTGTTTGATGCAACATTGTAGCATTAAAGACGGCTCGATCCAGTCCGATCCGTTTCCGGAGGAACAATGAAACCTGCACGCCTTGTTTTGATCGTCTCCAGCGCGCTGTTCTGCGCGATGCCCTTCCACGCCCTGCACGCCCATGATCACCACGATGAGCATGACCATCACGCCCATGCAGCGCACGAACATGGCGTGGCCACGCTGCGGGTGGCGAGCGCCGGCAAGGCGCTGGTGATCGAGTTCCTCAGCCCGCTCGACAACCTGGTGGGCTTCGAGCACGAGCCGCGCGGCGACGAACAGCGCAAGGCCATGGCCGATGCCGAAACGCTGCTGCGCGACGGCGCCACGCTGTTCAGCCTGCCGGCTGCGGCCGGCTGCCAGTTGCTGGGAGCGAAACTCGACTCGCCGTGGCTGCAGAGCGAACAGCCCGGCCATGACCATGGCCACGGGCATAGCGACGTACCCGGTGCGACCGAGCAGGAAGGCCATGCCGACCTGACGGCCAGCTATCGCTTCGAATGCAGCTCGCCGGACCGGCTCGACAATCTGCACACCCGCCTGTTCGACAGCTTCCCGCGCCTGCGTGAAGTGCGTGCCGAGCGGGCGACGGCTTCCGGCCAGGGCGCAGCAGTGCTGACTCCGGGCAAGGCCGAACTGCCGCTGTGACCTCGGATGCGGCACCCGGCGCAGGCTGCGCCGCGGTCGCAGTCAGTGGGCTGCGCTATCGCTGGCCAAAGGCAGACGCCGATTGCCTGGTGATCGGCGCGTTGACGCTGGCGGCCGGCGAGCGCGTATTCCTGCGCGGCCCCAGCGGCAGCGGCAAGACCACGCTGCTGTCGCTGGTCGGCGGCGTGATCCAGCCGCAGGCGGGCGAGGTCAGCGTCGCCGGCCAGCCGCTGTCGCGGCTGTCGGCCGGCGCGCGCGACCGCTTCCGGGCCGACAGCATCGGCTTCGTCTTCCAGCTCTTCAACCTGCTGCCCTACCTGTCCGCGCGCGACAACATCCTGCTCGCCTGCCGCTTTTCCGCCGCGCGGCGGGCGCGGCTGCGCGCCGCGGGGGTGTCGGCCCAGGCCGAAGCCGCGCGCCTCGCCAGCCGCCTCGACCTCGACGCCGGGGTGCTCGAGCGTCCAGCGGCCGAACTGTCGGTCGGCCAGCAGCAGCGTGTCGCCGCAGCGCGCGCCCTGATCGGCCGGCCTGGGCTGATCATCGCCGACGAGCCGACCTCGGCACTCGATGCCGACCGCCAACAAGCTTTCGTCGACCTGCTGCTGGGCGAATGCGCGGCCTCGGGCGCGGCGCTGCTGTTCGTCAGCCACGACCTGCGGCTCGCGGCGCATTTCGACCGCGTGCTCGATCTGGCGCAGATCAACCGTGCCGCGGCCGTGGAGGCTGGAACATGACGCCGGTGCTGGCGCTCAGCCTGCGCAGCATCGGCAACCGCCGCCTGTCGGTGGTGCTGACGGTGATCGCGGTCGCGCTGTCGGTCGCCCTGCTGCTGGGCGTGGAGCGCCTGCGCAACGACGCGCGCGAGGGCTTCGCGCAGACGATCTCGGGTACCGACCTGGTCGTCGGCGCGCGCGGCGGCGCGGTGCAGTTGCTGCTGTATTCGGTGTTCCACATCGGCAACGCGAGCAACAACGTGTCGTGGCAGAGCATGGAGCGCATCGCCGCGCTGCCGCAGGTGAAATGGCTGGTGCCGATCTCGCTGGGCGACTCGCATCGCGGCATGCGGGTGGTCGGTACGACGGCGGATTTCTTCGCCCATTATCGCCACGGAGCAGATCGCAGGCTCGCTTTGGCGCAGGGGCGTGTTTTCGCCGCTGCGCCGGGCGGCATTTTCGAAGCGGTCGTCGGTGCCGAAGTGGCGGCGCGCTTCGGCTATCGTCCCGACCAACGGATCGTGCTCAGCCACGGCAGCCTGGGCGGGGAGGGCGGGCCGCGCTTCGCCGACCATGCCGACAAGCCTTTCACCATCGTCGGCGTGCTGGCGCGCACCGGCACGCCGGTCGACCGCAGTGTGCTGGTGGGCTTGGAAGGCATCGAGGCGATCCATATCGACTGGCACGGCGGCGCGCCGATCCCGGGGCTGTCGATCGCGCCCGAGCAGGTGCGCAAGTTCGACCTCAGCCCGAAGTCGGTCACCGCCGCGCTGGTCGGCCTCGACAGCCGCATCGCGGTGTTTCGTATCCAGCGCCAGATCAACACCATGGCCGGCGAACCGCTGACGGCGATCCTGCCCGGCGCCACGCTGCAGGAGCTGTGGTCGCTGGTGGGCATGGCCGAGCGCGCGCTGCTGGCGGTGTCGGCGCTGGTCGTGGCCGTGGGCCTGGCCGGCCTGGTGGCGGTGGTCGTCGCCAGCCTGGGCGAGCGCCGGCGCGAACTGGCGATCCTGCGCGCGCTCGGCGCCAGTCCGCTGCAGATCTTCGCCTTGCTCGCCTTCGAAAGCCTGCTGCTGTCGCTGGCGGGCATCGTGCTCGGACTCGCGCTGCTGTATGGTGTGGTCGCCGTCGCGGCGCCGTGGCTGTCCGCCCAATACGGCCTCAACCTCGCACTGGATTGGCCGTCGGCGGGTGAATGGCGCCTGCTGGGTGCGGTGCTCGGCGCCAGCCTGGCGGCGAGCCTGGTGCCGGCATGGCGCGCCTACCGTTATTCCCTGGCCGATGGCCTGACGATCAGGATATGAAGATGTCTGTATTGCCCCGGTTTTCCCTGAGCTCCCTCCGTGTCGGCATCCTGGCCGGCGTGCTCGCCCTGGCGGGTGGTTTCGGCCCGGCTCCGGCCGTGTTCGCGCAGTCTGGCGGCGACTATCAGGTCGGCGACCGGCTCGAGCCGGCGAAGGAGAAAGCGGGCAAGAGTGCCGGCAAGGGCGCGGCAACGCCTTTCCGTGAGATAAGCTGGGACGATCTCATCCCGGCCGACTGGGATCCGCAGAAGTTCTTCGCCGACCTGCAGATCGACGACCTGCAGGACAACGATCCGCGTGCGATGGAGATCATGACGCGGATGCGCGAGGAGTGGGACCGCGCGCCGGTGGTCGAGCGCCTGGCGGGCCAGTCGGTGCGCATCCCCGGCTTCGTCGTGCCGCTCGAAGGCGACGGCAGGACGATCCGCGAATTCCTGCTCGTGCCCTATTTCGGCGCCTGCGTGCATGTCCCGCCGCCTCCGGCGAACCAGCTCATCCATGTGATCCCGGACAAGCCGGTGCCGGCCGGCATGAACATGTCGCCGGTATGGGTAGATGGTGTGCTGAAGGTGGGGCGGGTCGATTCCGAAATGGGTAGCGCCGGCTACCAGATGCGCGGCATCAAGGTCGAGGAGTACAAGGAACCGCTGCCGGAATGATGCTCGATTGCCGGGGGCTGGCCCGGCAATCGAGCATGCCGCCCAGGTCCAGATGCGAGGGGCGCGGTTCCGGGTTTGCGATGAACCCTGATCGTGGGGGTGCGCTTCGGCGTTCTTCGGTCAGCTTTCCCGCTATTTCCAAAAGAACGCAGCCTCCCTGGTTGTCGGAAAGATTTACAGCTGCCCTAAAAAAGGCATCGGCCAAACTCGGCAAAGTTTGCCTTTGGACTTTTTCGCCTATTTCCGTGAAAGAGATCACGGCCCCCGAAATAGAATAGGAAAATCAAGTGTTTAAGAGATTTGTTTTTCATAGAATAAGGGTGTTTCAGGACATTCGACAGAGTTTTTCTGGGTTTTCCGGTTTGGCATGAAAATGGTGGCACGCCTGTTGCTGATAGTTGGCCAACTCAGTAGCGCTGCTATGAATGAACAATTATCAGGAGCTTGTCCATGTCTCATAAAAACTATTCCGTGACGAAATCGACTGTACTTTCGAGCATGGTTGCGGCAGCAGCACTTTGCTTTTCCGCAATGGCCTCTGCAGCACCCATGACTTCTGCCGGATCGCTGCCGAGCGGCTGGACGGGAACGGGGAGCTACGGCACCGCGAGCGCGGATGAGGTGGCAGCGGCCTTGGGTGAGGGGCGCAGTTATGGCTGGGTGTCGACGAATGGTGGCATCAGGGAAGCTGGCCAGCCTGTAAGAAGCGGCGCTGACGGCTTCAAAAGCACGGATGGTTCTTTCGTGCGAACCAGTGCTTTTTCCGCCAATGCTGGCGACAGCCTGTCGTTCAGTTTCAACTACATCTCGTCCGACGGCGGGCGCTATGCCGATTACGGCTGGGTGCGCCTGCTGTCTGCCAATGATCCAACCCAGTCCACTCTGCTGTTTACCGTTCGCACGACATTGGATGGGACGAATATCTTCGACATGACACCCATGGCAGCGCAGATCGACTCACCGAATGCTTCCATCTCCGGGGGCGCGCCCGACTGGTCGCCGCTGGGCAAGAATTCGGGGAAATGCTTTGACGATGGCTGTGGTTCTACCGGTTGGCTCAAGGCGTATTTCGATTTCTCCGATGCCGGCGACTACATTCTGGAGTTTGGTGTGACGGGTTGGAAGGACAGGTCCTATCATTCCGGCTTGGCCTTCGATGGCATCACTGTCGGTACCAGCTCGCAGGTCCCGGAGCCCGCGTCGCTGGCGTTGCTCGGCCTGGGGCTTGCCGGGCTGGCCTGCCGTCGCCGTCGTCAGACAGCCTGATCGGGCATCAATTACAAGGTGGTGCCTGCGGGTACCGCCGAAAAAGCAAAAGCCAGGCGGATTCTTCATTCGCCTGGCTTTTTTTCGAAATGAATCTTCGCGCCTAAAGCAGCCCTCCATCGTCATCGAGCAGATCCGCATTGCGGTTGAGCGAATTACGCAAGGAGCGTCTTTGCAGGAGACGGTTCTGGGCGGGGAGCGGAAGGTCGGTGAAGCGGATCACGTCCTTGGCGAGCAAGGTGTCGATGAGGTCTTCGAGCACGCGGATGAGCCCCTGATCCGTGTATTCGAGGGACGCACGTGTGTCCGCCGGGATCGGCTTGCCGGTCAGGGCGGCGAGTTCGGGGTTTCCGGCATCGACCCATTCCAGGGCGCTTTCCGAGGGCGTCAGCCGGGCTGCAATGATTTTTCCGCTGGAATTCCGCTCGACGTACGGCATGTGGGCCTCCGTGGCTGTGTCGGTTCAGAAGACGCCGAGCTTGCGGCGCTGGATCACGGTGTCGAAGATCGATAGATAGCGCGGCGCGACCTTGCTGATGTGGAAGCGCTGGTGGGCATCGGCCAGTGCGTTCTCGCCCAGATGGACGAAGTCCTGCGGGGCGTCGATGATCTCGGTGGCGTAGCGTACCCAGCTGGCGATGTCGTCGTATTTGCACAGCAGGCCGTTATGGCCATGGCGGATGACTTCGGGCACGAAGCAGCGATCGCTGGCGACGATCGTCTTGCCGCGGAACAGCAGTTCGAACAGCCCCCAGTTGGCCGAGCCGAATTGCAGCGGGTAGAGGAACATGTCCATGGCCTCGACGTAGCTGGCAAAGTCGTCGTAGCCGGCGAAGCTGACGTGCTGGAAGCTCGCCCCTTCGCCCAGCGTGATGCCTTCGCGCTGCAGTACGTATTGCATGAAGGATTCCGGCCGTGATTCGGCGGGAAAACTGTTCTGCAGAAAGTTTTCCTCGTAGCTGTAGAGGACTTTCGGTGCGCCGCAGAAAACGAAGCGAACCTGCGGCCGGCGCTTGAGAATTTCCTTGGCGATCAGGATGAATTGCTCGAAGCCCTTTGCCGAGGACAGGTCGCGGGCGGAGAAGCCGATGTGGAATACGCCTTCTTCCTTGGCGAAGGTCGAGGGTTTGCGCTTGATGTCGAAACCTTCCATCTGCGGCACGATGCGCTCGTGCAGACAGGCTGGGAACATCTCCCTGGCGTAGGCGCTCGGCACGATCACCAGGTCGCTCTTCAGCGCCTGGTGATAGCTCGTCATCTCGAACACCTTGTCGCGGAAGGTGGCGTAGTCAGGCTGCGGATACTTCGGGTCGTGGCCGTGATGGCCGAAGGACGGGAATTCGATGTAGCTGATGATGGGAATGTCGAATTCGTCGAAGAGCTGCAGCGGAAAGCCGCCCGAGCCATGGGCGACGATGAGGTCGATGCCGGTCTTCTTGAGCAGTTCGCCGATTGCCTGCTTGATCAGGAAGGAACGCTGGATGCGGGCTTCCAGGTTCTTGGTATAGAAGTAGCTGTCCGGATTCTCGCTGGCGACGGCGAACGGGACCAGGTTGGGGATCCTGTCCTTGTTGGCGTTATGGACGCCGGTGCTGCACAGGAACCAGGAATGCGCCAGCCCTTGGCCGTTCAGGTATTCGTGCAGGGTCTGGAACTGGCCCAGTCCCTCGTGGATGAATAGAATCCTCATCGATCTTTCGCCTCTTCGGAAAAGCATGCGGCGGCGGGCCGGAGCCCGCCGCCATTCAACGCGAAGCTTCGCGTTTCATTCGACCGTCGGTGTGTTCTGCAGCAACTGGCTGGCCGGGTCCGAGTGGAAGGCCACGAAGGCGTCGGGGCCTGCGCCGCTGCCGCCGCTGGAGACGCTGCCGCCGGCAAGGACATCGTCCTGCGGTAGCAGGTCGCTTGCCGACAGCGCCTCGCCGGTGACGGTCTGGCTTTGCACCGTATCGGTCGCCGTGCTGGTCACGGTTGCGGTATCGGTGATCGTTTCGGTGGCTGCCGGCAGCGTCACCGTCTCGGTCCATTGGCTGAGCGTGACGGTCTCGGTGTATTCGGTGACGGTCTCGGTGATCTCGGGGCCGGTGGCAGTCTGCGTGACGGTGTCGGTGAAGGTTTCGGTCGCGGTGCTGGTACTGGTTTCCGTGGCGGTCACCGTTTCGGTCACGGCCGGGCCGCTGGCGGTCTGAGTGATGGTGTCGGTGCCGGTTTCGGTCACCGTGCCGGTACTGGTTTCGGTGACAGTGACGGTCTCGGTGACGGCCGGGCTGGTCGCGGTCTGCGTGATGGTGTCGGTACCGGTTTCGGTCACGGTGCCGGTACTGGTTTCCGTGGCGGTGACGGTTTCGGTGACGGCCGGGCTGGTCGCGGTTTGCGTGACGGCGGCGGTGCCGGTTTCGGTCACGGTGCCGGTACTGGTCTCCGTGGCGGTGACGGTTTCGGTGATGGCCGGTCCGGTGGCGGTCTGGGTGACGGTGGTGGTGCCGGTTTCGGTCACGGTGCCGGTACTGGTTTCCGTGGCGGTGACGGTTTCGGTGACGGCCGGCCCGGTCGCGGTCTGGGTGACGGTGGCGGTACCGGTTTCGGTCACGGTAGCGGTGCTGGTTTCTGTGAGGGTTTCGGTTTCGGTGACGGCCGGACTGGTCGCGGTGTGGGTGACGGTGGTGGTTCCAGTGTCGGTCACGGTGATGGTTTCCGTCGCAGTGACGGTTTCGGTGACGGCCGATCCGGTGGTGGTTTGCGTGGCGGTCGCGGTCTCGGTAGTTGTTTCGGTTTCAATGACCTCCTGCTGTTCGACGATCTTGAGACTGCCCACGGTGAACCTGCCATCTTCATGCGCGATACTGAAGCTGTTGAAAGGCATGTCCGATTTGATAGTGATCTCGTGCATACCTTTCGACAAGGTCAGGGTCTGGGGGACGCCATTCACCATTACCGTGAATGTGGCTTCATTGCCTTCGACGTTGATCTTCAGCACCAGCGCATGGACGTTCACAGGTGCGCCATTGGTGTCAGTGATAGATGCACTTACCACATCATCGTTGTCCATTCCTTCGTCATCGTCGTATCCGTCTTCATAGACGCCCAGCCAGCCATCGCCGCTGACCACGATGTTGCGACCGTCAGCCGCGGTGTATCCGATTCTGAGTTCGCCTGCATTGATGCGCCCTTCTCCATCGATTTTGTACTCGTCGGAAACGACCGAGGCGGTAGTGGTAATGGTCGAGGTAATGGTCTCGGTCGCGGTGACGGTTTCAGTCGCGACAGGGCCCGCGGTGGTATGAGTGGCGGTGCTGGTCTCGGCCACGGTTCCTGTGCTGGTTTCCGTGGCGGTGACGGTTTCGGTGACGGCCGGTCCGGTCGCGGTCTGGGTGACGGTGGCGGTACCGGTTTCGGTCACGGTAGCGGTGCCGGTTTCCGTAGTGGTGACGGTTTCGGTGACGGCCGGTCCGCTGGTGGTCTGGGTGACGGTGGCTGTGCCGGTTTCGGTCACGGTGGCGGTGCCGGTCGCCGTCGCGGTGACGGTTTCGGTGAGGTCGGGGCCGTTGGCAGTCTGGGTGGCGGTGGTTGTGCCGGTTTCGGTCACGGTGCCAATGCTGGTTTCCGTGACCGTGACGGTTTCAGTCACGGCCGGGCCGGCGGTGGTCTGGGTGACGGTGGCCGTGCCGGTTTCGGTCACGGTACCGGTGCTGGTCGCGGTGATGGTGATGGTTTCAGTCACGGCCGGGCCGGCGGCGGTCTGGGTGACGGTGGCAGTGCCGGTCTCGGTCACGGTACCGGTACTGCTTGCAGTGGCGGTCACGGTTTCGGTGACGACCGGGCCGGCGGCAGTCTGCGTGGCCGTGCTGGTGACGGTATCCGTGATGATGCTGGTGCCGGTTTCGGTGATGGTGGCGGTTTCGGTCACCGTGGAAGCCGCCGTCTGCGTGACCTGTCCGGTGATCGTGTCGGTGATGATGCCGCTCACGGTGTCGGTGACCGGCTGGGTGACGGTCTCGGTCAGCGTGACGGTTTCGGTGAGCGTGACGGTGATGGTTTCGGTGACGTTCTCCGTCGACGGCGGCACCAGGGTGGTGGGCGGTTCCGGCGTGTCGTCGGAGCCGTCCGGCCCGCCCAGGAAGAACAGCGGCTCTTCCGGCGGCAGGATGCCGAACTCGAATTCGAGTGGAGCCACGCCTTCGGCGATGCGGAGCAGGCGCACGAAGTTGTTGCCTTCGCCGCCGCCACCGCCGGCCAGGCCGGCCGCCGGGTCTTCGAGCGCGTCGCCGAGATCGCCGCCCTGTTCCAGCGCCTGGATCACGTTGTCGATGTCTGCGGCGGCAAGCCGGGCGTCGGCCGCGGCCGGGCGGGTGCTTTCATCCATCTCGGCGCCGATGGCGACGGTCTGGTTCCCGGGGATCTCCAGTTGGCTGCCATCGGCCATGGCCAGCTCGACGCGGCCGCCGGCCGAGGTGACGAGGGTTTCGCCTTCGCGCAGCACATCGCCAGCCTTGAGTGAGCGGGTGTTGCCGTCTGCGTCACGGGCAAATGCAGTGCCATGGATTGCGATGACGGTTGCGACGGGAGGAAGGCTGGTAGCCATTGCACGCCTCTTCTGGAGTTGGGAGTCAACCGGGCGCCAGTGCGCCCGGCCAGGATTTCAATATGATCCGATCCTATGCCGCGCCGGCGGCCAGGGCCATTGGACCAAAGGACAGGGCAGGGGAGCTTGCGCCGGAAGCCGGTGCCGGGGCGCTGTCGGCCGGCAGCGTGGCGGCGGCGCCGACGCGCAGTGCCAGTTGCAGCCGGTCGCGTACGCCCAGCTTCTCGAAGATGGCGCCCAGATGGGCCTTGACCGTGCGCTCGGTGATGCCGAGCAGGCGAGCCACCTCCTTGTTGCTCATGCCGGAAGTCCTGCCTGCGCCACTTCGCGTTCGCGCTGCGACAGCGCGGCGAGCGTGCCGCGGTTCGCCGCCGGCAGGCGGGATTGCAGCGCGCCCAGCAGCCGGCTGATCAGTTCCTCGCCGACCCACAGGCCGCCGTGCCGCAGCACCGTGGCGATCTCGCGCAGCAGGGACGGCGCGGCGAGGGCATGGGCATAGCCGCGGGCGCCCAGTTCGAGCGCGGCGATCGCTTCGTGCTGGTCGGGCTGCAGCGACAGCACCACCACGCTGCAGCCGTTCTGCCTGACCAGCTCGGCGATCCGGCTGCGCCAGTCGGGCAGTTCGGCGCTCAGCCAGACCAGATCGTTCGGGCCGATGCCGAAGCCGCGGCCGGATTCGGCGATCAGCGCGTGGGGGAGGGCTTGTTGCCAGCGAGCGGCCGCGATGGCATGGCCGCTGATGAAGATGTCTCGGTTCATCGTTCTGTCAGCGCGTTGGCTTTTGCCCGCAGCACGGGCTTGAGCAGATAGGAAAGGATGGTTTTCTTGCCGGTGAGGATATCGACGTCGGCCATCATGCCCGGGATGATGGGCAGGTCCTCGCCCAGCGTCGATTCGTGCGTTCGCACGCGAATGACATAGGCGGCGTTGCCCTTTTCATCGACCACGGTGTCCGCCGAGATGTGCTCGACCTCGGCTTCGAGCCCGCCATAGATGGCGAAGTCGTAGGCGGAGAACTTGACCAGCGCCTGCTGGCCCGGGCGCAGGAAGGCGATGTCGCTCGGCTTGATCCTGGCTTCGAGGATCAGCGCATCGTCGAGCGGCACGATCTCCACCACTTCCTTGCCTGGCTGGACCACGCCGCCGACGGTGTTCACCCGCAGGCGCTGCACGGTGCCGCGCACCGGCGAGCGGATCTCGGCATGCTTGACGCGGTCGGCCAGCATCCGGCTGCCTTGCGACAGGCTGCTCAGCCGCGACATGGTTTCGGAGAGTTCGCCGCGCAACTGGTTGCGGACGTTCAGTTCGACTTCCTGGATCTTGCGCGTCGATTCCGCGATTGCCGACTGCACCCGCGATATCTGCGCCGCAGCCTGGTCGCGCTCGCCGCGCAGGCGCGCGACGTCGCGTTCCAGGCGCAGCAGTTCGACTTCGGAAACCGCGCCCGACGAGGCCAGCGGCTTGGTCACCTTCAGTTCCTGTTGGGCGAGGCCGAGGGCGCTGCTGGCTTGCGAATGGCGCGCCCGGACCTCGTTCAGTTCCTGTTCGCGCTGGCGCCGCTGGTCGCGGGCGATCGAAAGCTGTGCCTCCATCTCGGCCTGCGACGACTCGTAGAGCCGGCGTTCGTGGGCGACGATGTCCGCCGCTTCCTGCTCGACTTCCGCCGGCGGCGAGAACGGGGTGCCCTGGGTCAGCGCCTCGAGCCGTGCGCGCTTGGCCTCGAGCGACAGGTGTTCGGCACGGTTTTCGAGCAGCGAGGACATGAAGCGGGTGGGGTCGACCTTCAGCAGCAGTTCGCCGGCTTCGACGACCTGGCCTTCGCGCACCTCGATGCTGTCGACCACGCCGCCGTCGACCGATTGCACGATCTGCAGCTGGCGCGACGGGATCACCCTGGCTTCGCCGCGGGTGACTTCATCGACCTTGGCGAAAGCCGCCCAGACCAGCAGCAGGATCACCACCACGGCGGCGATGCGCAGCAGGGCGCGGGCGCGCAGCGGTTCCTGCTGCAGGCGGGCCCAGTCGGCGTCGCTCGACCAGTCGAGGCCGTCGTCGCGCTCGATCGAGCTCAGCCGCGACAGCAGCCCGCCGAACACCCGGCTGCCGGCATTTGCAGGGCGGCCGGAGAGCTCGCCGATGCGCTTGAAGGCGCGTTCTTCGATGGCTCCCATCACGCGCCCCTCCCGATGCGGCCCTGGCGCAGGGCTTCGACCACCTGGGCCTTGGGCCCGTCGGCGACGATGCGCCCGCCGTCGAGCACGATGACGCGATCGACGAGGTCGAGCAGCGAGGTGCGATGGGTGACGATCAGCAGCGTCTTGTCGCGGGCGAATTCGGCCAGCCGGCGCTTGATCGTTTCCTCGCTCGAATGATCCATCGACGCGGTCGGTTCGTCGAGCAGCAGCATGGGCGGGTCGTTGATGACTGCGCGGGCGATGGCGACGCCCTGGCGCTGGCCGCCGGAGAGGGATTCGCCGCGTTCGCCGATCAGCATGTCGAAGCCGCGCGGATGCGAATTGACGAAGTCGAGGATGCCGGCCGTTTCGGCGGCGCGGATGACGGCCGCATCGTCGGCCTGCGGCGCCGCGATGGCGATGTTCTCGCGCAGGGTGCCGTAGAACAGCGTGCTGTCCTGCTGCACGTAGCCGATGTGGCGGCGGAGCTCGGCGGGGTCGAGCTGGCGCTGGTCGATGCCGTCGATCAGCACTGCGCCGGCGGTGGGCCGGTACAGGCCGAGGATGAGCTTTTCCAGCGTCGTCTTGCCCGAGCCGATGCGGCCGAGGATGCCGACCCGCTCGCCCGGACGGATGCGCAGCGACACCGCGCGCAGCGACTCGGTTTCCTGGCCCGGGTAGGTGAAGCTGACGTCGCGGAACTCGATCTCGCCGCGGAAGCTGCCGCGGCTGATGAAGCTGCTGCCTTCGGGGCGCTCGACTTCGCGCTTCATCATCTGGTCGAGCGATTCGAGCGCGGTGGAGGCATTGTGGTACTGGATCAGCAGGCCGGCGACCTGGCCGATCGGCGCCATCGCGCGCGATGACAGCAGATAGCAGGCGATCAGGCCGCCCATCGACAGTTCGCCGCGGCCGATCAGATGGACGCCGAGCACGATCATCGACACGTTGACCAGTTGCTGCACCGTCGAGGTGCCGTTGCTGACGGTGGCCGACAGCAGCCGCAGTTGGGCTGCGACCCGGGCCAGCAGCGCGGCGCTCTTTTCCCACTTGAGCTGCAGCGGCGCCTCGGCGCCGAGCGACTTGACGGTTTCGAGTCCGACCAGGCCTTCGATGAGCGTGGCGTTGCGCTGGGCGCCGGCGCGATAGGTCAGCTCGGACAGTTCGTGCATGCGGCGCTGCACGCTCAGCGCGTAGAGCAGCACGATGGCGACGCCGACGACGAAGGGCAGCAGCATCGGCCACGCGATCCAGCCGATCACCACCAGGAAGACCACGGCGAAGGGCACGTCGATGAAGGCCACGACGGTCGCCGAGCCGATGAAGTCGCGTACCGATTCGAAGGCGCGCAGGTTGGCGGCGAAGGAGCCGGCCGAGGCGGGGCGCTCTTCCATGCGCATGCCGAGCACCCGCTCCATGATCAGCGCCGAGATCCGCAGGTCGGCGCGATTGCCGGCCAGGTCGACGAAATAGCCGCGCAGCGTGCGCAGCACGAGGTCGCCGACCAGTACGACGATGACGCCTGCGGCAAGCACCCACAGGGTTTCGACCGCGTTGTTGGGCACCACGCGGTCGTACACGTTCATCGTGAACAGCGGCACGCCGAGCGCGAAGACGTTGATCATGAAGGCGGCCAGCAGCACGTCGCGGTACAGCGAGCGATTCTCGATGATCGCGCCCCAGAACCAGTGTTCGCCGCGGTGGCTGCGCACGGCCGGGCTTCGCGCATCGAAATGCACCTTCGGCCGCATGTGGATCGCGCGGCCGCTCCAGCGCGCCTGCAATTCCGGCAAGGGGAGGTCGACCACCGCTTCGCCGAGTTCGGGGAAGACCACGCGGGCATGGCTGCGATCCGCGCTCCAGCCCATCAGCACGCAGGCGGCGTTGCCGTGCAGCAGCAGGATGGTCGGCAGCAGCGCGTCGTTGAGCCCCGCGAGCGGCTTGCGCACGATGCGGCTGGTGAAGCCGGCCCGCTTGGCCGCGCGCTCGAACTGCGAGGGCTTCAGGCCGTCGGCGCCGACGGGGAGGCCGGCGAGGACCGCGTCGCGCGTCGTCGCGCGGCCGTGGGCGCGCGCCACCAGCAGCAGGCAGTCGAGCAGGTCGTCGGCGCTGCCGGGCGATGCGTTTGCAGCCGCTCCGGCGAGTGCCGGCGGCGTCACCTCGAGCGGGAAGTCCGCTACAGATCCTTCAGCCACGAGTCAGGCAACCTTTCAGAGAGAAATGGTGAGTCAAGCACGTTCGGGCGCGGCTCGATGCGATGTCCGCGGCATCGGCCGGGTGTCGCCGGGAAATGCCGGCTACACGCGGAATTCTGGCATGCAGCTGCCATCGCGCAGCGTGACCGTGTTCCTCGATCAGGCAAAGAAAGGCGCTGCCCTCATCGCGAGCCGGGTGTCTGCGCAGGCTCAGGCCATGCTTCGGGCGGGGAGCGGCCGGCAGACCGGGGCCGGTCATGCCGTCCAGGCCGAGTCCGGCCAGGGTGGAGGCTTCGTCGCCGTTGCCGACGCCCTCGGCAATCACTTTCAGGCCGATGGAGTGGGCGAGCGTGCATATGCTGCGCACCAGGGCCTGATTGCCCGGCCTGCGGTCGATGTCGCGGATGAAGGCTGCACTGATCTTGATGTAATCGAGCCCCAGTTCGTGCAGCTCGGGGAAGCGGGCAAAGTCCTGCCCGGCATGCTTCAGTCCGACCTTGCAGCCGAGCGCGTCCAGCGCGGCGCAGAGCATGCGGAACTCGGTCGGGTGGCGCAGCGCGGAGCATTCCTGCACGTCCACCCACAGCCGGTGGGCGATCTGGCGATGGGCCTGCAGGGTGGAGATGAAGTCCTCGCGCATGCCGGTGTGGCCGAGCGCCTCGGTGGAGAGGTTGATCGCCAGTCCGGGGCAGCCGGGATCCTCGGCGAGTGTTGCGCAAGCCGTGGCGAGCACCTGCGCGTCGACCTGCTTGGCCTGGCCGCAACGGGCAGCCCAGGGCAGGAACTGTCCGGCATTGAGCCAGTTGTCTGCCAGGCGGAGCCGGACCGGAGATTCGTAGTGGATCACCTGCCCCGCCATGTCGAACACCGGAAAGTGATGCAGGGCCAGGCCGTCGTGCTCCAGCGCCTTGACGATGGCCGTCCGCCAGGCATCGACGCTGGCGTATAGCGGTGGCCGCGCGTCGGCGATGACGGTGTGGCGGGCGCCGCTCTGTTCAGCCCTGGCGAGGGCGCCGTCGAGGCATGCCAGCAGCGGTCCGCGCGCCTCGCCGGCGGTGTAATGGGCGCTCGCGGCGAAGAGTTCTGCTTCCGGCAATCGCTCGCGCACGAGTGCATGCAGTTGCGCGGTCAGGGCGTCGAGCATGCCGAGGCTGTCCTCGCCTTCGCCCTGGGCCAACAGCGCGAACTCGGATGCGTTCAGGCGGCCATGGTCGAGCCGGACGGCGGGGAGGGGGAAGGCGCGCAGCGCGGCAGCCAGCCGGACGAGTGTTTCGTCCACCCTGGCGCGCCCGGCGTGCCGGTTCAGCTCGGCCAGGTTGGCGAGCCGCAGCACGTAGATGAAGCCGCTGGCATCGGCGTCGTCGCGCGATAGGGCGGCGTCGAGCTGATTCAGGAACTGCGAGCGGTTGAACAGGCCGGTCGGTTCGTCGTGTTGGGTCTGGCGGCGCAACTGTTCCAGTCTTTGCGATTCCTGCGTCAGCATCGTGCGGATGCGTTCGGACAGGGCGTTCAGGGCGCGCACGACGCTGCGAAACTCCAGCGTGCGAGGTTCGGGGATGGTGATGAAGCGGCGATTGCCGATGGCCTCCGCCTGCTCGACCATGCTTGAGAGCGGGCGAGTGACGCGCTTCAGCGCCAAGGTGCCGATCAGCCCCGTCAGCAGCCCGCCTCCCAGGAACCACCCCAGCAGTTGCAGGCTTGCCGTCCACAGCGAGTCGTAGGCGTAGCGGTCGTGCGTCTCGACCTGCAGCGTGCCGAACTGGTGCCAGCCGTCCTGCACCTGGGCAATGCCGGCATGGGTTTCGATCGGCACCAGCGCCATGAACCAGTGCGGCGCTCGTGTCGCCTGGCCGCTGTACTCGCGTTCGATGAGCACGCCGCCGTTCGGACTCGTCAAGCGGATCAGGCGATAGTGTCCGGCGTCGAACTGGGCGGCGATCTGCAGTTCGACGGTGACCTCGTCCTTGGGCATCTGCGACAGGGACAGGGCCAGCGAGGTGGCGTTGTCCATGTTCTTGAGCGCCAGCTCCTGCTGCAGGTAGTGGCGGGCCGACAAGGTGCTGACGATGAAGCTGCCACCGAGCGACAGCGCGGTGACCAGGGCGATCGCGAGCCAGAGTTGCTTGATCAGGGACATGGTGCGGTGGTTCCGGAAAATGGGGCGGTCATGGCTGTTGGTCGGGAAGAACGAGGCCTTCGGCGCGGGCGCGGTCGAGCACGTCGCGCCAGCGCGACAGCCGGGCGCCGGGGTCGGCGGACGACTGCCGGGCGCCGGCCACCCACAGGCCATCGGCGTTGAAGCTGAAGACCGGGAACAGATCGGGGCGCCGTGCGGCCGGCCGGATGTCGCGGATCAGGTTGTCGAGGATCAGCGGTTCCGCGCCCGGCTCGGGGTAGTAGCCCAGCACCATGTGAGCCTGCGATACCTGGCTGCCCGGGCTGCCGATGCGGGCGCGCACGTAGATCAGGCGGAGGCGGCTGTCGTCGATGCCGAGCAGGCGCAGCGTCATGTACTTGGCGATGGCGAAGTCTTCGCAGTCGCCGGCGGCGCGGGCCAGTGCTTCGAGCGGAGTCGCCCAGTAGTCGGCCACGCGCCATACCGCGATGTCGTCGTCGAAGCGGATGCGCGCGTTGAAGAAGGCATTCACGCGGGCGAGCTTGTCGTCGACGGAATGCTCCTGCTGCTGCAGATCGGCGAGCAACTGCCGCCAGGCGAGCACGGCTTTCACCGCCGACGGCGCGTAGCGCTGCGCTGCGATCTGCTGCATGCGCTCGAAGTCCGGAAAGGAGGGGACGGCACCGACGAGAGCGCTGAAGCTCAGCGCACACAGCCACGCCGCGAACGCTGGCGGAGCGAGTCCTGAGCGGCGGCGAGTGGTGGCGGTGGCGGGCATGGATGGGGCAGGAGGGCTGTTGGGGGCGATTATCGTGGATCGCCGCGGCAACGGAATCGTGGCGCTGCCCCTAGTTGAGCGGCGACGTTAATTAATTGGCAGATGCTTCAGGATCGGGCCATTACCATCGTTGCCGATGCTTGCTGCGGGTTCATGCGCATGGCGTATGCGCGATGTGCGCCGGACGAGTACATAGGGAAACAAGAAAAATGCAAAGACTATATACGTTGATTTCTGCCGCGGTGCTGGCGGCGCTGCCTTCGTTGTCCGTGGCCCAGGTGCCGGAGCAGTTGCGCGATGCGGCGCGCCAGGCGGTGGTGTCGAACCCCGAAGTGCAGGCGCGCTGGAATGCCTTCAATGCCTCGGGGGCCGAGCAGGATGCCGCCCGCGGCGGCTATCTGCCGGAAGTCGATCTGGCTGCCGGCATCGGGCGCGACAGGCTGAAGCGCCCGGGCGAGGACACCGAAACCTATACCCGCCGCGGTGCGGTGCTGTCGCTGAAGCAGATGGTCTATGACGGCTTCTTCACCCGCAATCAGGTCAAGCACCTCGGCCATGCCCGGCTGGTGCGCTACCACGAACTGGTCGATGCGGCCGAGAACGCCGCACTGGAATCCGTGCGCGCCTATGCCGACGTGCTCCGCTACCGCGAGCTGGTGGCGCTGGCCAAGCAGAACTATGTCGAGCACAAGCGGGTGCACGACCAGATCGCCGAACGCACCAATGCGGGCGTGGGACGGCGGGTCGACCTGGAGCAGGCGACCGGGCGTCTGGCGCTGGCCGAGTCGAACCTGCTGACCGAAGTGTCCAACCTGCACGACGTCAGCACCCGCTATCTGCGCATCGTCGGCATCGAGCCGGACGAGACCCTGACCGCGCTGCCCGAGGTGCTCGGGCGCGACAAGCTGCCGGCCTCGGCGCGCGAGGCGCTGCGTACCGCATTCACGATCAACCCGGCACTCTATGCCGCGGTGGAGAACGTGCGCGCCAGCCAGGCGATGGTCGATGTCCGCCGTGCGGCCAACCATCCGCGTCTCGATCTGCGTGCCCACCAGGCGCTGGACCGGAACCTCGACGGCGTGCGGGGCAATACCCGCGAAGGCGTGGTCGAGCTGGTCTTCACCTACAACCTGTACCGGGGCGGCGCCGATCAGGCGCGCATCCGCCAGGCGGCCGACGAGCTGAACATGAGCAAGGATCTGCGCGAGAAAGCCTGTCGCGATCTGCGCCAGACGCTGTCGATCGCCTACAACGACAGCCAGCGCCTGCAGGAGCAATTGACGTATCTGGACCAGCACCAACTGTCGATCGAGAAGGCGCGTGAAGCCTATCGGGCGCAGTTCGACATCGGCCAGCGCACGCTGCTCGACCTGCTCGACAGCGAGAACGAGTACTTCCAGGCCCGGCGGGCCTACGTGAATGCCCGCTACGACCTGTCCGTGGCCCAGGCACGCACGCTCAACGGCATGGGCAGCCTGATGAGCACGCTCGACATCGCCCGCGACAACATGCCGACGCCGGCGGAGCTGAATGCGGAGGACGAGACGATCGATCCGGCAACGATCTGCCCGCCGGATGCGCCGCTGCCGCTGGAAATCGACAAGGAGGCCTTGTTCCAGGCCGCGCTGAGGGAAGCCGGCGAACGCTGAGCGCCCGTCGTTTCCCCGGCCTCGCAGTTGGATTCAACGCCCCGTGAATCGGGGCGTTCTCTTGTTCAGGAAGGCATCCAGCCCTTCGCGGTAATCGTCCGTCGCCAGGAAGTCGAAGGCCTGGCGCTTCTCCGCTGCGGACAGCGGCGAGCCACCCATCAGCCGCTTCACCCATTGCTTGTGCCAGCGTGCCACCAGCGGCGCGCCGGCGCAGATGCGTGCGGCGCAGGCTGCCGCTTCGTCGAACACCTTGCCGTCATCGACGACGCGTGACAGCAGGCCCTTCTGCAGCGCTTCCCGCGCGTTCAGGATGCGGCCCTCGAGCAGAATCTCCAGCACCACCGCCGGACCGACCAGCGCCAGCAGGCCGGCCATCTCTCCCGGATACATCGAGAAACCCAGCCGGTTGATCGGCGCGCCGAAGCGCGACGACTCGCCGGCGATGCGGATGTCGCAGCAGCCGGCGATCTCCAGCCCGCCACCGATGCAGGCGCCGCGGATCGCCGCCACCGTCGGCACCGCGCAATTGCGGACCGCCTCCAGCGCGCCGGCGACCAGTTCCTCGTGATAGTGCAGGGCGTCGTCCACCGTGGCGCGCACGGTCAGGAATTCCTCGATGTCGCCGCCGGCGGCGAAAGCTTCGTCGCCGGCACCGCGCAGGATGACGCAGCGTATCGACGGGTCGTCCGCCACGCGCCGTATGGCGGCGGACAAGCCGCGCCACATCGCCGCATTCACCGCGTTGAGTTTGGCCGGGTTGTTCAGCGCGATGGTGGCGACGCCTTCGGCGCAGTCGAGCGAGATGTTCGAATCCATTGTATGTGCGTGCAAACAAATAAAAATTTTCCATACGGACGTGTATGGAATCTTATGAATGATATATCATCCGCCGGATCGGGACGCCGCGTCAGACGGCCGCCCGGTGAAAGGAGGGGTGGAGGAGGCGGCGTTTCACAACGTTGCTTTTCCTTGAGGAGGGAGAAAGTGTCTAGCTCAGTCTATGCGCACATCAGGCGCAATCCGCGGTTTTACGGAGCTGGTGACCAAGCGGACCCGCTTCGCGGCGGTTCTGGCGGCCATCGTTCTGGTGGTGTTCTACGGTTTCATCCTGTTGGTGGCCTTCGCCCCCGACTTGATCGGCATGCGTTTGTCCGAAGGCAGCAACTGGACTTTCGGCATCGTCGCCGGTCTGGTGCAGTTCATCGTTTTCTGGATCCTGACCCTGGTCTATGTCCGTCGCGCCAACGGCGAATTCGACGACATCAACAAGGAAATCGTCCAGGCTGCATGGAAGGCGGAAAAATGATGAACGACCGATTCGTATCCCGTTGCGGCGCGGCCCTGCTCGCGCTGTCCGTTCCGGCGCTCGCGCTGGCCAAGCCGGCCATCGGCGAAGTGGAGAAGCAGCCGCTGAACCTGCACGCCATCGTGATGTTCTTCGTCTTCGTGCTGCTGACGCTCGCCATCACCTACTGGGCGGCCAGCCGCACCAAGTCGGCATCCGACTTCTACACCGCGGGCGGCGGCATCACCGGCTTCCAGAACGGCCTCGCGATCGCCGGCGACTACATGTCCGCCGCGACGCTGCTGGGCCTGACGGCGATGATGTACATGCAGGGCGTCGATGCCTACATCTACATGCTGTCCTTCTTCGTCGGCTGGCCGATCATCCTGTTCCTGATGGCCGAACGCCTGCGCAACCTGGGTAAGTTCACCTTCGCCGACATCACCGCCTACCGCCTCAACCAGGGCAAGGTGCGGACGATGGCGGCGATCAGCTCGCTGACCGTGGTGTGCTTCTACCTGGTGGCGCAGATGGTCGGTGCCGGCCAGCTCATCAAGCTGCTGTTCGGCCTGGACTACAACATCGCCTTGTTCGTGGTCGGTGCGCTGATGATGGTGTACGTCACCTTCGGCGGCATGGTCGCCACCACCTGGGTGCAGATCATCAAGGCCTGCATGCTGCTGATCGGCGGCACCACGGTGGGCGTGCTGGCCTTCAGCCAGTTCGGCTTCTCGTTCGACGAACTGACCACTCGTGCGATGGAAGTGCACAAGCTGGGTGAGAAGCTGCTCAACCCCGGCAGCCTGCTCGCCGACCCGGTCACCGCGATCTCGCTCGGCTTGGGCCTGATGTTCGGTACCGCCGGCCTGCCGCACATCCTGATGCGCTTCTTCACCGTCACCGACGCCAAGGAAGCGCGCAAGTCGGTGCTGTACGCGTCGGGCATCGTCGCCTATTTCTTCAACGTCATCGCCATCATGGGCCTGTGCGCGATCCTCATCGTCGGCCAGAACCCGCAGTTCTTCGAAGGCGGCGAGATCGGCGGCAAGGTCATCGGCGGCGGCAACATGATCGCCATGCACCTGGCGCAGGCGGTCGGCGGCAACCTGCTGCTGGGCTTCCTGTCGGCCGTGGCCTTCGCCACCATCCTGGCGGTGGTGGCCGGCCTGGCGCTGGCGGGCGCTTCGGCGATCTCGCACGACCTCTACGCCCGCGTCATCATGAAGGGCAAGGCCAGCGAAGCGACCGAGATCAAGGTCTCCAAGTTCGCCACCATCGGCCTGGGCATCGTCGCCGTGCTGCTGGGCATGGCCTTCGAGAAGATGAACGTGGCCTTCATGGTCGCGCTGGCCTTCGGCGTCGCCGCTTCGGCCAACTTCCCGGTGCTGATCCTGTCGATGTACTGGAAGGGGCTGACGACCAAGGGCGCGCTGGCCGGCGGCTATCTGGGCCTGTTCAGCGCGGTGACCTTCGTCGTGCTGTCGAAGTCGGTGTGGGTCGACGTGCTGGGTTTCGCCTCGCCGATCTTCCCCTACACCCAGCCGGCGCTGTTCTCGATGCCGCTCGCCTTCCTCGCCACCATCCTGGTGTCGAAGATGGACAGCAGCGCCGAGGCCAAGGCCGAGATCGAAGCCTTCGAAGACCAGTACGTGCGCGCCCAGACGGGTGTCGGCGCAGCCACGGCTTCGGCACACTGATGCTGCATCCGGCGCGGAGGCCTTGCTGCCCCGCGCCGCTGATCGGGAAAGCCCGCCGCACGACAATGTGCGGCGGGCTTTTGTCGTCATGGAGCCATGCGCCGGGAGCGCCCGGAGAGGGCCGGATGGCGGGGTGATAGACTTCCGGGCGATCCATCCAGAGGTCCATCCCGAAGGAGCCATCGTGCTGTTCGACCAGTTGCTGTTCATCCTGCTGCTCATCGCAGTCAGCGCCTTCCTGTCGATGTCCGAAATTTCGCTGGCAGCATCGCGCAAGGTCAAGCTCCGCCTGATGGCCGAGGGCGGCGACGTCAACGCGCAGCGCGTGCTCGCGCTGCAGGACAGCCCGGGCAATTTCTTCACCGTGGTGCAGATCGGGCTCAATGCGGTCAGTATCCTCGGCGGCATCGTCGGCGAGCAGGCGCTGTCACCGCATGTCGAGGACCTGCTGCGGCCGCTGTATGACGGTCCGATGCTGGGGACGCTGAGTTTCGCCCTGTCCTTCGTCTTCGTGACTTCCCTGTTCGTGCTGTTCGCCGACCTGATGCCCAAGCGGCTGGCGATGGTGAGGCCCGAGCGCATCGCCGTCGCCGTGGTGCGGCCGATGCTCGTGTGCGTGTGGGTGTTCGCGCCGCTGGTGTGGATCTTCAACGGCATTGCCGACGCGCTTTTCCGCTGGCTGAAAGTGCCCAGCGTGCGTGTCGAGGACATCACCGCCGACGACATCGTCGCGATGGCCGACGCCGGCGCGCAGACCGGCGCGCTGCTACGCCAGGAGCAGCACCTGATCAGCAACGTGTTCGAACTCGACTCGCGCATCGTGCCCTCGGCTATGACTTCGCGCGAGAGCATCGTCTTCCTGACCCTGTCCGAATCGGAGGAGAGTATCCGGCGCAAGATCGCCGAGCATCCGCACGGCAAGTTCCCGGTATGCGAAACCGGCATCGACAGCGTGATCGGCTACGTCGACTCCAAGGACATCCTGCCGCGCATCGTGCAGGGCCAGGATCTGTCGCTGCGCACCCAGCCGATCGTGCGCAAGATCCTGATGCTGCCGGATACGCTGACCCTGTTCGAGGCACTGGAGCGCTTCCGCGACGCCAAGGAGGATTTCGCCCTGGTCATTAACGAATATGCGCTGGTGGTCGGGCTGCTGTCGCTGCAGGACGTCATGAACACCGTGATGGGCGATCTGGTCAGCCCCTTCCAGGAAGAACTGATCGTGCGCCGCGACGACCACTCCTGGCTGATCGACGGCGTCACGCCGATCGAGGACGTCATGCAGGCGCTCGATATCGAGGTCTTCGAGGGTTTCGAGAACTACGAGACGGTGGCCGGCTTCCTGATGTACCGCCTGCGCAAGGTGCCGCGCCGAACGGATTCGGTGCTGTATGCGGGCTACAAGTTCGAAGTCGTCGATATCGACAATTACCGCATCGATCAGGTGCTGGTGACGCGGGAGGCGGGGCCTGTGGCGTGATTGCTTCGGGCAGGCCGTAGACGAAAAAACCGCCCTCTCAAGGGCGGTTTTTCCAGATCGTGGATGCTCGATCAGGCCTTCTTGCGGCGCAGGGCGCCGAGGCCGGCCAGGCCGAGGCCCAGCAGGGCCAGGGAGCCGGGCTCCGGAACCGGATTCGGGGTGTTTTCGGAGTAGGTGTAGGTCACTTGGCGCCGCAGCCAGCTTGGGTGTTCTGCGTCACGATGACGTTGCCGCCGCCGCCGCTTTGCGAGTTGGTCACGAAGCTTTCGCACTGGAAGCTCAGGAGGTCGGAGCCGATGAAACTGGCGAACGAGCTCGCAGCAATATTCAGGCTCAGCGATTCACTGATGTCGACCTGGCCCAGATCGACGGTGGAGCCGCTGCCGATGGTGATGAAGCCGTTGGTGTTGAAAAGCTCGATCGAGACGGTATCCGTCAGCGGGCCGGTGAAGAGCAGATCCAGAACGCTGCTGAAGCGGAAGTTCTGATCCTGGGCCGCGGTGTTCTGGATGGTGACGCCGGAAACGCCTTGACCAAAGAATTCGACCGTAACTGCTTCCAGCGTGCCGAGGCTGCTGTCGAACTTGTTCAGCGTCAGGGTCTGGTTGATCTCGGTCACTTGGAGATTCAGGGGGGCGTCAAACGAGATCACTGCGGCGTTGGCGCTGAAGCCCAGGGTGGCGAGAGCGATGGCAAAAGCGGTTTTTTTCATGACTTTTTGGTACCTGTTCAAATGGCTCAGGGCCGTTGAGTGGAATGCTGGCTCATCTAAGCATGGATCGTGCCATATTTATTAAGTGCTTGTTGGTAAATTGTTTATTTTTTTGGCATGAGACTCAGATGCTCTCGTTGTAAAGAAAGCCGACATCGATCTCCGTTCATGCCGAATGTGCCTGTCACAGGTGACGCTGTCTTGCCGCGTGATGCAATCCGGCTGGCGTCAGCATTTCAATCATGCCAATGAAGAGAACTGGCGCGGCACCGCCTAGCCATCCGGCGTTGCGACACGCTCGGGCTGCTTCGTTCGGGCGGCCGCGATGCGTGCCACGGCCTCGCGGCCGCTGCGGATGTGGGCACGCATCAACGACTCGGCCGCGTCGGCGTCGCGGGCCGTCAGTGCGCCGAGGATGGCGCGGTGCTCGGCCAGCGACTGTTCGAGCCGGCCTTCCGAAAACAGCGAGTGGTGGCGCGACAGCTTGATGACCTTGCGCAGGTCCTCGATCACGTGCATCAGCCAGTGGTTGTCGGCGAACTCCTGAATGGCGCGGTGAAAGCTCTGGTTGGCTTCGAAGAAGCCTTCGATGTCATGGGCTGCGGCAGCGCGCTCGAGTTCCGCATGTATCGTCTTGAGCTCTTCCAGTTGCTTGTCGTTCGCGCGGCCCACGATCGCGCGCGCGCATTCCCCTTCGAGCAGTGCCATGACGGAGAACACCTCGTCCAGGTCGCGCTCCGATATCTCGGTCACGTAACAGCCGCGGCGCGGCTTGAGGGTCACCAGTCCTTCGGAGGCGAGCACTTTCAGCGCTTCGCGTAGCGGCGTGCGCGAGATGCCGTAGTGCTCGGCCAGCGCCTGTTCATCCACCCAGGTGCCGGGAGGGAGTTCATGCGAGAAAGATCCGTTCGCGCAGGCGTTCGGCGACTTCCTGATAGAGGGCGAGTGGAGCGATGCGGGATGCTTTCATGGGTGGCATATGGACAGAGAGTGTTTACCGTGTCTTGGCCGGCTTTTGGAGGTAGCCATTATCGCCCTGTTGCATCGCGTTTGCGTTCATAATTATGGATAAAGTATTATTCAAGGGTTTGCAACCAGTCACTCCCTCACGCTGCACGGCATGGGAGGCGTCGGGCGATGAACCGGCGAGCAGGAGAGGGACCGTGCAGTGCGATGGGGCGTCGACGGCCGCTCGTGGCATCGCGCCGCGAGCGGCGCCGTCGCCGCAAGCGCCGACCGAGTTGCGTCACCACCCTGATATTGAACTGCCGCAGTAGCGGCGCCTGAGTCCAAGAGGTTTCCATGTCGAACGCCAATGAGCCGATCTACCCCCAGCCCGATCTGGAGGCCTGGAAGAAGGCCGCCGCCAAGCATGCTCCCGACGGCGACATCGAAAAGCTCAACTGGATCACGCCCGAAGGCCTGAGCGTCAAGCCGCTGTATACGAAGGCCGATACCGAGAACCTGCTGCACGCCGATACGCTGCCCGGCTTCGAGCCTTTCCTGCGCGGTCCGCAGCCGACCATGTATGCCGTGAAGCCGTGGACGATCCGCCAGTATGCCGGCTTCTCCACTGCAGAGGCCTCCAACGCCTTCTACCGCAAGGCGCTCGCCGCCGGCGGCCAGGGCGTGTCGGTGGCCTTCGACCTCGCTACCCACCGCGGCTACGACTCCGACCATCCGCGCGTGACCGGCGACGTCGGCAAGGCCGGCGTGGCGATCGACTCGGTCGAGGACATGAAGATCCTGTTCGACGGCATTCCGCTCGACAAGATCTCGGTGTCGATGACGATGAACGGCGCGGTGCTGCCGATCCTGGCCGGCTACATCGTCGCCGCCGAAGAGCAGGGCGTGCCGCAGGACAAGCTGTCGGGGACCATTCAGAACGACATCCTCAAGGAGTTCATGGTCCGCAACACCTACATCTACCCGCCGACGCCGTCGATGAAGATCATCGCCGACATCTTCAAGTACACGTCGGAGCACATGCCCAAGTTCAACAGCATCTCGATCTCGGGCTACCACATCCAGGAAGCGGGCGCGAACCAGGCGATCGAGCTGGCCTTCACGCTGGCCGACGGCCTGGAATACGTGCGCACCGGCATCAGGTCGGGCATGGACGTCGACACCTTTGCCGGCCGCCTGTCCTTCTTCTGGGCGGTGGGCATGAACTTCTATCTCGAGATCGCCAAGATGCGCGCCGCGCGTCTGCTGTGGTGGCGGATCATGAAGCAGTTCAATCCCAAGAGCACCAAGTCGATGATGCTGCGCACCCACTCGCAGACTTCGGGCTGGTCGCTGACCGAGCAGGATCCGTACAACAACGTCGTTCGCACCACGATCGAGGCGATGGCGGCGGTGTTCGGCGGCACCCAGTCGCTGCACACCAACGCGCTGGACGAGGCGATCGCGCTGCCGACCGAGTTCTCGGCCCGCATCGCGCGCAACACCCAGATCATCATCCAGGAAGAGACCCACATCTGTAACGTGGTCGATCCCTGGGCCGGTTCCTACATGATGGAAAAGCTGACCCAGGACATGGCCGACAAGGCCTGGGCGCTGATCGAGGAGATCGAAGCCATGGGCGGCATGACCCAGGCGGTCGAGTCCGGCTGGGCGAAAATGAAGGTCGAGGAGTGCGCGGCCGACAAGCAGGCGCGCATCGATTCGGGCAAAGACGTCATCGTCGGCGTCAACAAGTACAAGCTGGCCAAGGAAGACCCGATCGAGATTCTCGACATCGACAACCATGCGGTGCGCGAAGCGCAGATCGCTCGCCTCAACAAGATGCGGGCGACGCGCGACAGCGCCGCGGTGCAGGCTGCGCTGGATGCGCTGACCCAGTGCGCCGAGACCGGCGAGGGCAACCTGCTCGACCTGACGGTAAAGGCGATCCGCCTGCGCGCTTCGGTGGGCGAGGTGTCGGATGCAATGGAAAAGGTCTTCGGCCGCTTCCGCGCCAACCCGCAAGCCGTGTCCGGTGTCTATGGAGCCGTCGTGGAAGAACAGGAAGACTGGAAGGCCTTGAAGGCCGACATCGAAGCCTTCATCGCCGAAGAGGGCCGTCGCCCGCGCGTGATGATCGCCAAGCTCGGCCAGGACGGCCACGACCGCGGCGCCAAGGTGGTGGCCTCGGCCTTCGCCGACCTCGGCTTCGACATCGACATCGGCCCGCTCTTCCAGACGCCGGAAGAAGCCGCGCGCCACGCGGTCGAGAACGACGTCCATGCGGTAGGCTGCTCCAGCCTGGCCGCCGGCCACAAGACCCTGGTGCCGCAGATCGTCAACGAACTGAAGAAGCTGGGTGCCGACGACATCATCACCTTCGTCGGCGGCGTGATTCCGGCGCAGGACTACGATGCGCTGTATGCCGCCGGCGCCAAGGGCATCTTCGGCCCGGGCACGCCGATCCCGACCGCCGCCCGCGAGGTGCTGAAGCAGATCCGCGCCGCACGCAAGGGCGCCTGAGCCGGCGCATGCCGATGGTCGCGTGAGGCTGAACTGCCCACGCGGCCTGCGCCGACCGATGCACCAGCAGCCCCGAAGCCGATGAACATGCCTGAACTTCCGTCCCCAACGAACACCGCGAACGCCGGTCTCGATGCCGCCGACCGCAGCCTCGTCGAGGGCGTGACCGCGGGCCAGCTGCGTCCGCTGGCCAAGACCATCACGCTGATCGAGTCGCAGCGCGAAGACCACAAGCTGCGCGCCCAGCGCGTGCTCGAAGCATTGCTGCCGCATACCGGCAAGGCGATGCGGGTGGGCATCTCCGGCGTGCCGGGGGTGGGCAAGTCGACCTTCATCGAGGCGCTCGGGCTGTACCTGATCGAGCAGGGCCTGCGCATCGCGGTACTGGCTGTCGACCCATCGTCCTCGGTCACCGGCGGCTCGATCCTCGGCGACAAGACGCGCATGGAGCTGCTCAGCCAGAACCCCGCCGCCTTCATCCGCCCCAGCCCTTCGGCCTGCAGCCTGGGCGGCGTGGCCGAGAAGACGCGCGAGTCGATGCTGGTGTGCGAGGCGGCGGGTTTCGACGTGATCATCGTCGAGACCGTCGGCGTCGGCCAGAGCGAGACCGCGGTGGCCGGCATGACCGACATCTTCTGCCTGCTGCAACTGCCCAATGCCGGCGACGACCTGCAGGCGATCAAGAAGGGGATCATGGAGATCGCCGACCTGATCGTCATCAACAAGGCCGACATCGACCCGGCCGCGGCGATGCGGGCCCGCTCGCAGATCAAGACCGCGCTGCACATGCTGCGCCCGGCCAGCCCCAACTGGACGGTGCCGGTGCTGACCTTGTCGGCGCTGCACAACCAGGGGGTCACCGAGTTCTGGACGGCGGTGACGGATTACCGCAAGGCGCTGACCGCGTCGGGCGAGTTCGCCGCCAAGCGCCAGCAGCAGGCCATGGCGTGGATGTGGGAGCTGATCGACTCCGGCTTGCGCAGCCGCTTCCGCAACCACCCGCTGGTGAAGCAGGAATTGCCCGAGCTGGCGCGTGCAGTGAAGGAGGGCAGCACCACGCCCTCGCTCGCCGCCCAGCGCCTGCTCGGCCATCTTTGAATCGAAGAAAGCGGGGGCCACAGGCACCCGATCCATACGATCTGACAGGAGATCATCAATGCAAGACATCATTCGCCAACTGGAGGAGAAGCGCGAGAAGGCCCGCCTCGGTGGCGGCCAGAAGCGCATCGACGCGCAGCACGCCAAGGGCAAGCTGACCGCCCGCGAACGCATCCAGCTGCTGCTCGACGACGACAGCTTCGAAGAGTGGGACATGTTCAAGGAGCACCGCTGCAGCGAGTTCGGCATGGATGCCGACCACACGCCGGGCGACGGTGTGGTGATCGGCTACGGCACCGTCAACGGCCGTCTGGTGTTCGTGTTCTCGCAGGACTTCACCGTGTTCGGCGGCTCGCTGTCCGAAACCCATGCCGAGAAGATCTGCAAGGTCATGGACCATGCGATGAAGGTCGGCGCGCCGGTGATCGGCCTCAACGACTCGGGCGGCGCCCGCATCCAGGAAGGCGTCGATTCGCTCGGCGGCTATGCCGACGTGTTCCAGCGCAACGTGCTCGCGTCCGGCGTGGTGCCGCAGATCTCGCTGATCATGGGGCCGTGCGCCGGCGGTGCGGTGTATAGCCCGTCGATGACCGACTTCATCTTCATGGTCAAGGACTCGTCCTACATGTTCGTGACCGGCCCCGAAGTGGTGAAGACGGTGACGCACGAGGAAGTCACCGCCGAGGAACTGGGCGGCGCCGTGACCCACACGACCAAGTCGGGCGTGGCCGACCTCGCTTTCGAGAACGACGTCGAAGCGTTGATGATGACCCGCCGCCTGGTCGGCTTCATCCCCGGCAGCAACCGCGAGAAGCCACCCGCGGTGCCGGCCATCGATCCGGCCGACCGCCTGGACCAGTCGCTCGACACCCTGGTGCCGAGCAACCCGAACCAGCCGTACGACATGAAGGAAGTCATCTTCAAGATGGTCGACGACGGCGACTTCTTCGAGCTGCAGCCCGACTATGCCAAGAACATCATCATCGGCTTCGCCCGCATGGAAGGCTCGCCGGTGGGCATCGTCGCCAACCAGCCGCTGGTGCTGGCCGGCTGCCTCGACATCAAGAGCTCGATCAAGGCCGCGCGCTTCGTGCGCTTCTGCGACGCCTTCAACATCCCGGTGGTGACGCTGGTCGACGTGCCCGGCTTCATGCCCGGCACCGCGCAGGAATACGGCGGCATCATCAAGCACGGTGCCAAGCTGCTCTACGCCTACGCCGAATGCACGGTGCCCAAGGTCACCATCATCACCCGCAAGGCCTACGGCGGCGCCTACGACGTGATGTCGTCCAAGCACCTGCGCGGCGACGTGAACTTCGCCTGGCCGAGCGCCGAGATCGCGGTGATGGGGCCGAAGGGCGCGGTGGAGATCATCTTCCGCGAAGAAAAGAACGACCCCGCCAAGATCGCCGAGCGCGAAGCCGAGTACAAGCAGCGCTTCGCCAACCCCTTCGTGGCCGGCGCGCGCGGCTTCATCGACGACGTCATCATGCCGCACGAAACCCGCAAGCGCGTGTGCCGTTCGCTGGCGATGCTGAAGGACAAGGAACTGGAAAACCCGTGGCGCAAGCACGGCAACATCCCGCTCTGATCCGCGCACGAGGACATATTCATGTTTAAGAAGATTCTGATCGCAAACCGCGGTGACCAGCCGCGAAGCGGCGCAGCGACGAAGTCACATTGCCTTGCGGGCGAAGCACGCAGCGATTTCACCGCGGAGACCACGCATGTTTAAAAAGATACTGATTGCCAACCGCGGTGAAATCGCCTGCCGCGTCATCAAGACCGCCCGCAGGATGGGCATCGCCACCGTCGCGGTGTATTCCGAGGCGGACAAGGATGCGCTGTTCGTCGAAATGGCCGACGAGGGCGTGTGCATCGGCCCGGCACCGTCCAAGGAATCCTACCTGGTGATGGACAAGATCATCGCCGCCTGCAAGCAGACCGGCGCCGAGGCGGTGCATCCGGGCTACGGCTTCCTGTCCGAGAACGCCGAGTTTTCCCGCCGTCTGGAAGAGGAAGGCATCAAGTTCATCGGCCCCAAGCATTACTCGGTGGCCAAGATGGGCGACAAGATCGAATCCAAGAAGCTGGCGATCGAAGCCGGCGTCAACACCATCCCCGGCCACAACGAAGCCATCTCCGGCCCGGACGAGGCGGTCGAGATCGCGAAGAAGATCGGCTATCCGGTGATGATCAAGGCTTCGGCCGGCGGCGGCGGCAAGGGCCTGCGCGTGGCCTTCGACGACAAGGAGGCGCACGAAGGCTTCTCCGCCTGCGTCAATGAGGCACGCAACGCCTTCGGTGACGATCGTGTGTTCATCGAGAAGTACGTGCTGGAGCCGCGCCACATCGAGATCCAGGTGCTGGGCGATTCGCATGGCAACTACGTCTACCTGAACGAGCGCGATTGCTCGATTCAGCGCCGCCATCAGAAGGTGATCGAAGAGGCGCCCAGCCCCTTCGTCGACCCCGCGATGCGCAAGGCGATGGGCGAACAGGCCGTGGCGCTGGCGCGCGCGGTGAATTACGAGTCGGCCGGTACGGTCGAGTTCGTGGTGAGCGGCGCGACCAAGGAGTTCTACTTTCTGGAGATGAACACCCGCCTGCAGGTCGAGCACCCGGTCACCGAACTGATCACCGGTCTCGACCTGGTCGAGCAGATGATCCGCGTGGCCCATGGCGAGAAGCTCCCGCTCGGGCAGGTCGACGTCAAGCTCGACGGCTGGTCGATGGAATGCCGCATCAATGCCGAAGACCCGTTCCGCGGCTTCCTGCCCTCCACCGGCCGCCTGGTCAAGTTCCAGCCGCCGGCCGAAGGCAATGGCGTGCGCGTCGACACCGGCGTGTATGGAGGCGGCGAGATCTCGATGTACTACGACTCGATGATCGCCAAGCTCATCGTGCACGGCAAGGACCGGAACGAAGCCATCCAACTGATGCGCGACGCGCTGAACCACTTCGTGATTCGCGGCATCAGTTCGAACATCCCCTTCCAGGCCGCGCTGCTGCAGCATCCGCGCTTCTGCTCGGGCAACTTCAACACCGGCTTCATCGCCGAAGAGTACCCCCAGGGCTTCGACGCCTCGATGGTGCCGCACGACGATCCGGCGCTGCTGGCGGCGGTCGCCACCTTCGCCCGCATGCGCTACATCGAGCGCGCGGTGCAGATCGACAACCAGCTCGCCGGCCATGGCCGCAAGGTGCCGAAGAACTGGGTCGTGGTGATGGGCGGCAAGCACTATCCGGTGACGGCCCAGCACATCGATGGCGGCCTGTCGATCACCTACGAAGGCAGGACCTACGACATCCTGTCCGACTGGACCTTCGGCAACCTGCTGTTCACCGGCACCGTCAACGGCAAGCCGCTTGCGCTGCAGATCGAGCGCCGCGGCCTGCGCTACCGCATCTCGCACTTCGGCCTGCAGGTCGAGCCGATGGTGATGACGGTGCGTGCCGCGCACCTGCTGTCGCTGATGCCGGTGAAGCTGCCGCCCGACATGTCGAAGTTCCTGCTGTCGCCGATGCCGGGCCTGTTGCGCGAAGTCGCCGTGACCGAAGGCCAGGAAGTGAAGGCGGGCGAGAAGCTCGCCGTCATCGAGGCGATGAAGATGGAGAACCTGCTCAGGGCCGAGCAGGACGGCAAGGTCAAGAAGGTCGTCGCCAGGCCGGGCGCCAGCCTGTCGGTGGACGAAGTCATCGTCGAGTTCGAATGAGTCGAAGCGATGGATGTTTTTGATCGATAGGGAGGGAGATCCGGACGTCAGTCCGGGTGCCTGTCGGATCAGCGGGTCTGCGCAAGCGGGCCCGTTTTTTTTGCATTGAAGCGGGTGATGCGAGCATCATCGACCCCTGGCAACACAGTTTGGCTGCGCTCGCAGCGCCGGCGCACAGGCTTTCCGAAGCGATAACAGCAAAGGCTCGGACATATGACCATCATCAAACTCGACATCGCCCTGACCGTCGCCCTTGCCGCAGTGCTGCTGGCACTGGGCGAGTTCGTCAAGAACCGGGTGAGCATCTTCTCCCGCTACTTCATTCCTTCGCCCATCATCGGCGGGCTGATCTTTTCCATCATCGCGCTGATCGGCCATCAGGGCGGGCTGTTCAGCTTCGAGTTCTACGACAACATGCGCAGCTTCCTGCTGCTGGTGTTCTTCACCACCATCGGCTTTTCCGCCAGTTTCGAGCTGCTGAAGAAGGGTGGCCTGGCGGTGGCGATGTTCCTGGGCTGCGCGCTGGTGCTGGTGGTGCTGCAGAACCTTCTCGGTGTCGGTCTTGCCAGCATGCTCGGCGTTTCACCCTTGATCGGACTGGCCGCAGGCTCGATATCCCTGACCGGTGGTCACGGTACCTCGGCCGCGTTCGGGCCGCTGCTGGAGAGTGCCGGCGCCGTTGGTGCGCTGCCGGCCGCCATCGCTGCCGCCACCTACGGCCTGGTGTCGGGCTGTCTGATCGGCGGCCCGGTCGGCACCTTGCTGATGAAGCGCCACGGACTCGTCGGCCCGACTGCCGCCACGGCGGGCAGCGAGATCAAACCGATCGAGACCGCGCCGCCCGCGGGGGAGACGAACGACGAAACCATCCTGCGTGCCATGATCCTGCTGATGATCGCCATCGGTACCGGCTCCATCCTGGTGAACTGGCTCAAGTCGCTGGACATCACCCTGCCGGCCTATCTCGGCCCCATGCTGATGGCGGCCATCATCCGCAACATCATCGACTGGCGCGACTGGACGCTGCCCGCCCGGCAGTTCGAGGTGGTGGGCAACGTATCGCTGGCCTTCTTCCTGACCATGGCGCTGATGTCCATGCGGCTGTGGGAACTGGCCGCCGTGGCCGGGCCGCTGCTGATCATCCTGGTCGTGCAGACGGTGCTGATGTTTGCCTTCGCGTACTTCGTGACCTTCCGGGTCATGGGGCGCGACTACGACGCCGCCGTACTCGCTGCCGGCCATTGCGGCTTCGGCATGGGGGCCACGCCCAATGCGATGGCGAACATGCAGGCCTTCACGCTGGTCAATGGCCCTTCGTTCAAGGCCTTCTTCGTGATCCCGCTGGTCGGCTCCTTGTTCATCGATTTCTTCAACGCGGTGATCATCACGGGCTTCATCGGTTTTCTCAAATAGCCGGCAGGCGCCAGCAGCGACGGACGCCGCGTCTTCGCGGCGGCGAGGCGCCCGTACGCTACTGCGCGGTCTCGCGGGTATCGACTTCGGCGATGACCGACATGCCGGGCCGCAGGCGTTCGGCCAGCGGCTGGTCGGGATCGATGGCGATCTTGACCGGCAGGCGTTGCACGACCTTGGTGAAGTTGCCGGTGGCATTGTCGGCTTTCAGCACGCTGAATTCCGAACCGGTGGCGGGCGCGATGTCCAGCACCCGGCCGCTCAGCCGTGCGCTTTCCAGCGCGTCGACGGTGAAGCTGGCGCGCTGGCCCGGCTGCACGCGGGCCATCTGCGTCTCCTTGAAGTTGGCGATCACCCACAGCGTGCGCGGCACGACGAACAGCAGTTGCGAGCCTGCGCTCACGTACTGGCCCTTGCGCACCGTGACCTCGCTGACCTGGCCGTCGCCGGGCGCGTGCACGGTGGTGTTGTCGAGGTCGATGCGGGCGCGCAGCAGCTGGGCGTCGGCCATTTCGACCTGGGCCTGGAGCGCGTCGCGATTCACCGTGGTGGCCTTGATCCGTTCGTTGGCGATGGCGATGTCGGCCCGTGCCTGTTCGACGCGGGTGTCGGCCTGCCGGGCGGCGGCGCGGGCATGGTCGAGCTGGGCGACCGACACCGCGCCATCCTTCGCCAGGGCCTCGTTGCGCTTCAGATCGGCGCGGGCGCGTTCGGCCTCGGCTTCGGCGGCGGCCAGTGCGGCACGGCTGGCCTGCAAGGCGGCATGGTTCTGGGCCTGGGTCTGCTCGGAGTTCGCCAACTGCGCCTTTGCGTTGGCGAGCTGGGCCTGGGCCAGCGCCAGCGCCGCTTCGTAGTTGCGGGTGTCGATCTTCACCAGTGCCTGGCCGGCTTCGACCTGCGCGTAGTCCTGCACCAGGACTTCGCTCACGTAGCCGCTGACCTGCGGCGCCAGTACCGTCACCTGGCCGCGCACGTAGGCGTTGTCGGTGGAAATGCGGCCGGTCTGGAAGGGCGGCAGGCTCCAGGCGCGCAGCACCAGCAGGATGCCGACCGCGGCGATGAGGACGGCGATCAGCGCACTGGCCAGGGTCGGCCGCAGCTTCTTGGGCGTGGGCGATGGGGACGAGGCGGGCGCGGAGGCCGGGGACGGGGGCTGTCGGGTGTCGTCGCTCATGATGTCTTGGAGTTATGTGGTGAGAGCGGATGAGGGGCGGGAAGCGCAAGGGGCGCGCAGGCGCACTATCGCACAGAGGCAGGTGGAGCAGCCTGTACCGGCGTGGCGTCGGTGCCGATCTCGGCATCGTCGGAGGGGCGCCAGCGCCTGCGCAGGGCCGTGATGCCGGCAGCCCACCTGGCCCGGCGGGCCTGGAACAGCGCCCAGGCCAGATAGCCGAAGCCGATCAGCGCAACGACGTGGAAGACGTCGTTGAAGGCGCGGACGTTGGCTTCCTGCCGCACGATCCGCGCCAGCTGGGCTGCGCCCTGTGCGGCGCGCAGCGAGGGATCGGTGATCTGGCCGGCGAGCGCCTGCTGCTGTTGCTGCAGGCGGGTGGCGACCTGCGGGTCGGCGGGGTTGAGGTGCCGGGTGATGGCGACCGAATACGCCTGTTCGCGGTGGATCTGGTAGGTGCCGAGCGCGGCGGAGCCGGCCAGGCCGCCCAGTGTCTGCGTCATCGAGATCGTGATGATGACGGTGATCATGTAGTTCTGGCCTTGCTTGAGCCCCTGCACCAGGCCAAGCAGCATCAGCGGCCCCATGAAGATGCCGGCGCCGGCGGCAGCGAGGAATTGGCTGAGGTAGAAATCCCCCGGACGGTCCAGGCTGCTGCGGTCGAAATCCAGCACCGCCGCGGTGCCGAGCAGCAGCAGGGCGGCGATCAACTGGCGGCGCACGGTTTCCTGGCTGATGGTGAGGGCCGATGCGGCAATCCCGGCAAGGGTGCCGGCCAGGATCACGCCGAACAGCGGCTGCATCTGGTCGGCCGTCATGCCCAGCGTGCGCAGCATGCCGACCACGCCATAGCTCTGCTCGGTGGTCAGGAAGCGCAGCACGATGGCGCCGATGACGAAGCGCAGGCTCGCACTCTGGGTGAACCAGCGCGTCTGCAGCATGGGGTTGCGGCGATGGTGCTCCAGGTACAGCCCGGCGCTCAGCAGGATGATCGCCCCGACCAGCATCCAGGCCAGTTCCGGCGCATCGAACCACCAGCGCGTGGTGCCCTGCACCAGTACCGCCACCAGCAGCGCCACACCGGGAATCAGCAGTGCGGCGGTGAGGAAATCCAGCCGCTCGAAGCTCTGGATGTGGACGCCGGTGGGCAGCTTCAGCAACACCACGGCGGCGAAGGCGATCAGTGCCAGGCCGGCTTCGAGGTGGTACAGGTTGTGCCATTGGCCGAGGTCGAGCAGGCCGGGCGAGATGATCCAGGCCAGCGGCGTGGCCAACTGGGTGACGCCGATGCCGAGCACCAGCATTTTCGGCACGTGGATGCGCGGCGCGGCCTGCAGCATGTACAGCGTGCACAAGGTGGTGCAGGCCGCCGCCGCCAGTCCGCTCGCGGCGCGCAGCAGCCACAGGCTCTGCGGGCTGCCCAGCAGCAGGTGCAGCACCGACAGCAGCGCGTAGGCGCCGAGGCCGATCTCGGTGAACAAGCGCATGCCGTACTGCTGGCGGAACTTGTAGATCAGCAGGTTGGCGGTGACGTTGAAGCCGATGTAGGCGCCCTGCAGCCACATCGCCTCGCTGGGCGTCAGTCCGGCCTGGCCCTGGATCGTGGGCAGGTTGGCGGTGAACAGCGCGTTGCCCAGCCCGCCGGCGAGGCCGACCAGCACGGCCACCAGCGCATAGCAGGCCCGCTCCCAGGGCGGGTGGTCGATCATCGCCGGCGAGCCGGGCAGCGTGGGCTTCTCGTGCTCTTCCCAGTCGGGTGGGCGGCGCAGATAGACGGGAGCGCTCATGGTCGGTGCGGACGACTGTCTGGACCCGCCATGATGCCTGATGTCGCCCGGAAAGGAACGGCCCCGTCGACCGTCCCGCCGGGCGAGTGTGGGCCCGGCGGGGCTAGATGCGGAAGCGGCTGACCAGCGCCTGCAGGTTGGTGGCGATGCCCTGCAGATCGTGTGCGGTCGTGGCCGTGTTCTGGATCGTGGCGGTGGTTTCCTCGACCATCTTGGCGATCTGCTCGACGCGTTGGGCGATCGCGGTGCTGGCCGCGCTCTGCTCGGTGGTGGCGTCGGCGACGTCGCCGATGCGTTCGAGGGTGCGCCGCGCGCCCTGTTCGATGGCGTTCAGCGATGCCGTCGCCGAGGCGGCCAGTTCGACGCCCTGCTGCACTTCCGGCAAGGCGGCGTTCATGGCGTCGACGGCGCCCACGGTGTCGCTCTGGATGCCGACGATCATCTGCTCGATTTCGGTGGTCGCGGTCGAGGTGCGTTCGGCCAGCTTGCGCACTTCGTCGGCCACCACGGCGAAGCCGCGGCCCTGCTCTCCGGCGCGGGCGGCCTCGATCGCGGCATTGAGCGCCAGCAGATTGGTCTGCCCGGCAATTTCCTTGATGACGTTGGCGATGTCGGAGATCTGGCGGGCGCGTTCATCGAGCGCGCGGATGCGGGCCGAGGCGTCGGTGACCGTGCTGGCGATCTGCTGGATCGACTGGCTCGCCTGGCCGACGCGTTCCGCTCCCTGGCCGGAAAGCTCGACCGCGGTCACGGAGTCCTGCGCGGTTTCGCGGGCGCTGTCGGAAATGTTGCTGGAGCTGACCGTCAGTTCCTCGATCGCGGCGGCCATCGAGGCGGTGGCGTCGGACTGCTGCTCGGCCGCGCCGGCGACGTCGTCGGAGGCGTTGGCGATCCGCTGCGCGTCCGCGGCCAGCTGGGTCGCGTCGCGGTGGATCTCGCCGATCATGCCGCGCAGCGAGACGACCATGTTGCCGAGCGTGTGCAGCAGGCTGCCGGGGCGGGCCTGGGCGATGTGGGTGGTGAGGTCGCCGTTCGCCACCTTCTCCATGATCGCCGCGGCCTCGTCCGGCTCGCAGCCGAGCGGGCGCAGCAGGCGGGTCACGAGCAGGATCAGCAGCACCAGGCTGACGACGACGCCGATGGCGGTGCCGATGATCGCCATCCTGGTCAGCCGGTCGGCTTCGGCCATGACGATGCTCTTGTCCAGCACCACGCCGATGTACCAGTCCATGCCCTGCAGCCTGGTCAGCGGGGTGAAGGAGACGAACAGGGTCTTGCCGCCACCGGACACTTCGCGCAGCGTGCCGTCCAGCGCAGGCGAGGCGCCGTCGAACAGTTCGGCGTAGGGCTTGCCGTTCATCTCGGCCCTGGGGTGGGAAATGATCTTGCCCGAGCGATTGAGCAGGAAGGCATGGCCGGCGCCGTTGAAATCGAGCGTGTTGATCGCGTCGGCGACCTGCTGCAGGCGGATGTCGCCGCCGAACACGCCGAGGAAGCGGCCGGCGTCGCTGATTCTGGCCACGGCCGAGATCAGCAGTTCGTTGGTGGTGCTGTCGACGTAAGGCTCGGTCAGCACCGCCTGGCTGTTGTTCTTGCCGGTGGCGTACCAGGGGCGCTGGCGTCCGTCCCAACTGGCCGAGGGTTTCCAGCTGTCGAGGTTGCCGATGGGCTTGCCGTCGGCTTCCAGCGTGCCGAACACCAGGATGAACTCGTCCTTCAGCAGCGGAGCGCTGAAGACTCGCCGGTTTTCCTCGGGACTGTAGCTGCTGTCGATGGTCTGCGCCGCCAGGTCGATCAGGCGGAGCTTGGCGTTGAGCCAGTTCTCGATCTGGCGGGCGAGGGTGGCGCTGGTTTCGGCGATGCTGGATTCCGTCTGGCCGTGCAGGGTGTCGCGCACCTGGCCGACCTGGGTCAGCGACAGCAGGCTGGTGGTGAGGAACAGGACGGTGGCGGCTGCAATGCCGACCTTGTGGGCTATTTTCATGGCGTTTCCGTTGGGAGGCAGGGGACGGAGTTGGTGTGGCGGCGGGACGGATGCAGGGTCCCGGCCGACAGCTTATCGGCCCGATTCGTGCGGGCTTTAGGTCGGCCTGCGAAAGCCGCGCGAAGCCGGCGTTTTTCGGCGGCCGGGCGTGAAGTGGGTCACGCGGGCGGGCGTTACGGCGATGAGCCGGGCTGGTTAATGTGGCATGCGGAACCAAACGCCGGCTCATCAGTCGCATTTACACAAATATACTTTGTGAAATAACATGCGCCCGTTTCCATCAAGCCCGCGATGCGGGCGCATGCTGGTCCGGACTCTGGTGCCTCTCTCATTTGCGCCGCCGGACTGCCTCCCTACTCCCTGACGACTGCCAGGCCTGAGCCCGAACGGCCCCGGTAGTGGAGCCGTGGGCGCCGTATCCGCAGTGGCCCGCGTATCGTCAGACCAGACTGAAAGGAGACGATAGATGAATGCGCAAGTGCAGACCCTGAAGCCGCGTTGGAGCATCGAGGAGGCGGCGCAGGCAGCTTTCGAGCCGGTGCCGTTCAAGGTATATACCCAGCGCGATCTCGATCGCATCGTGCAGCTTGGCAGGCTCTCCGCCGAACGGCGCTTCGAAATGAAGGTGGTGTCCTCGGTGCTGCCTTTCCGCGTCAACCAGTACGTCATCGACGAACTGATCGACTGGAACGACATCCCGGCCGATCCGATCTTCCAGCTCACCTTCCCGCAGCGCGGCATGCTCGCGCCGGAGCATTTCGACCGCATCGCCGCGCTGCTGCGCAAGGGCGCCGACAAGGCCGAGCTGGATCAGGCCATCGCCGAAGTCCGCCACGAGCTCAATCCCCATCCGGCCGACCAGATGGAAATGAACATGCCGCGCGACGAGCATGGCAACCGGCTCGACGGCATCCAGCACAAGTACCGCGAGACCGTGCTGTTCTTCCCCAGCCAGGGCCAGACCTGCCACAGCTACTGCACCTTCTGCTTCCGCTGGGCGCAGTTCGTCGGCGACAAGGAACTGCGCATCGCCGCGTCCGAGGCCAGGACCCTGCACGACTATCTGCGCCGCAACAGCGAAGTCACCGACCTGTTGTTTACCGGCGGCGATCCGATGGTGATGAAGACGCGTCATCTGCGCGACTATCTCGAACCGCTGCTCAAGCCCGAGTTCGACCACATCCAGACCATCCGCATCGGCACCAAGGCGCTGACCTTCTGGCCGCACCGCTTCCTGGGCGCGGAGGATGCCGACGACCTGATCCGGCTGCTGACGCAACTGGCCGAGGCAGGCAAGCACGTCGCGCTGATGGCGCATTACAACCATTGGAAGGAGCTCGACACCGAGGCCGCGCAGGCGGCGATCCAGCGCATCCGCAGCACCGGCGCGGTGATCCGTGCGCAAGGCCCGCTGCTGGCACACATCAACGACGATCCGGCGGTGTGGGCGAAGATGTGGAAGCTGCAGGTCAGGCTCGGCATCGTGCCCTACTACATGTTCGCCGAGCGTGACACCGGCGCGCGCGCCTACTTCGAAGTGCCGCTGGCGCGTGCATGGGAAATCTACCGCGAGGCCATGCAGCAGGTGTCCGGCCTCGGCCGCACCGCACGCGGCCCGAGCATGAGCGCCAGCCCCGGCAAGGTCGAGATTCAGGGCGTGGCCGAGATCGCCGGCGAGAAAGTCTTCGTGCTGCGCTTCATCCAGGGGCGCAACCCGGACTGGGTGCAGCGCCCCTTCTTCGCCTGCTATGACGAGGAGGCGACCTGGCTGCACCACCTGAAGCCCGCCTTCGGTGAGGAAAAGTGGTTCTGGGAAGACGAGTACGAGGCGATCCGCAGCGACAAGCTCGCTGCGGCCGGGCTCGCCGAATAGAGCAGTAGTGCTCGGTCCCGAGTGTTCGGGGCTTTTCCCTCTCCCGCATTGCGCGGCGGCGGAGTAGCATCCGCCCACGTGCATGCGGGAGCGAGCGATGGATTTTCGTAACGGCAGGGAAAGCCGCAACGTCGAGGACAGGCGCGGGCAGCGCGCCGGCTTGGGCGGACGCAGCAAGATCGGCATCGGCACCATCCTGCTGGCGCTGGTGGCGATGTATTTCGGCGTCGACCCGAGCGTGGTGCTCGACAACGCTGCGGTGGTGCAGTCGCCTTCGGGGATTCAGCCCGATGCCAGGCGGCCGGCAGCCGAGAACGAGCTTGCCAGCTTCTCTGCCAAGGTGCTGGCCGAAACCGAGCAGACCTGGGGGGCGATCTTCCGCGCTTCCGGGCAGCGGTACCAGGAGCCGACGCTGGTCCTGTTTACGGGGGCGACGCGCAGCGCCTGTGGCGTGGGGCAAGCCCAGATGGGACCGTTCTATTGCCCGGCCGACAGCAAGCTCTATCTGGATGTGTCTTTCTTCGACGAACTGAGCCGGCGCTTCGGTGCGCCTGGCGATTTCGCCCAAGCCTACGTGATCGCGCACGAAGTCGGCCATCATGTGCAGAACCTGCTGGGCGTCTCGGGCAAGGTGCAGCAGGCCCGCCAGCGCCTGCCGGAGCGCGAGGGCAACCAGTTGTCGGTGCGGCTCGAACTGCAGGCCGACTGCCTGGCCGGCGTGTGGGCCCACCATGCCGTGCGTCAGCAGCAGATCATCTTGAGGGAGGGGACGTCGAAGAGGCGCTGCGCGCTGCCACGGTCATTGGCGACGACCACATCCAGAAGCAGACCCAGGGCTACGCCGTGCCCGACAGCTTCACCCACGGCAGCGCTGCGCAGCGAGTGCGCTGGTTCCGCACCGGGCTGGAGCGGGGCGATCTGCGCGAGTGCGACACCTTCTCGGCGGCTGCGCTGTAAACCGGGCTTCGGGCAGGGCAAGAAGAAGGGCTCCCCCGGTGGTGGCGGGAGCCCTTCTTCCGATCATCCGCGGCGCGTTCTGCCGCGGCGTTCAGCCTGCCATCCTGGCGAAGGCTTCCACCACTTCCGCCGGCGCCTGCACCAGTTCGACCAGCACGCCTTCGCCGCCGATCGGGAACTCGTTATTGCCCTTGGGGTGCAGGAAGGTGATGTCGTAGCCGGCGGCGCCGCGGCGGATGCCGCCGGGGGCGAAGCGCACGCCGTTGGCGCCGAGCCATTCCACTGCCTTGGGCAGGTCATCCACCCACAGGCCGACGTGGTTCAGCGGCGTGGCATGCACGGCCGGCTTCTTTTCCGGATCGAGCGGCTGCATCAGGTCGACTTCGACCTTGAACGGGCCGCTGCCCATCGCGCAGATGTCCTCGTCGACGTTCTCGCGCTCCGAGACGAAATTGCCGATCAGCTTCCAGGCCGAGCATGTCGACCCACAGGGTCTTGAGCTTTTCCTTGCTGGGGCCGCCGATGGCGATCTGCTGGATACCGAGGATCTTGAACGGGCGCGGGGAGGACATGCAGGACTCCGAAATTCGTTAATCAATAACTCATAATTATGAACCTGAAATCCATGCTTGAGAACCGTGGCGCCTGAAAGTCCCGGGACATCATCCTCAGCGCCAGGCGACCTGCGCGGCGAACAGGTAGCCTGCGCCGTAGACGGTCTTGATCAATTTCGGATTGTGCGGGTCGTCGTCGAGCTTGCGCCGCAGGCGCGAAATGCGCACGTCGATGCTGCGGTCGAAGGGATCGACGTCGCGTTCGCCCAGCAACTGCTCGCGTGACAGGATCTTGTTGGGGCGGTGCAGCAAGGTCGCGAGCAGGCCGGCTTCGGCGGCCGACAGGCCGATCTCGCGCCCGTCGGGGGCGGTCAGGGTGTGGCGGTTGCCGTCGAATTCCCAGCCGGCGAAATGGGCGATGTGGGCGTCGCCGGACCTTCCGGCGCGGCCGAGCGCTGGTAGCGGCGCAGGATCGAGCGTACGCGGGCGACCAGCTCGCGCGGCTCGAAAGGCTTGACGATGTAGTCGTCGGCGCCGAGCTCGAGGCCGAGCACGCGGTCGGTGACGTCGTTGCGCCCGGTCAGGATCAGCACCGCGCAGGGCGTGCCGTCCTGCAACTGGCGCACGACCTGCATGCCGTCCATGTCCGGCAGGCCGAGATCGATGATGCACAGGTCGGGCGACTGGGCGCGGGCGCGTGCCAGCAGTTCGCGCCCGGTGCCCAGGTGTTCGTAACGGAAGCCGTATTCCGCCAGGCTGGCGCAGATCAGGCGGGCGATGTCCGGTTCGTCTTCGAGGACGAAGATCAGCGGCGAGGGGGAGTCCGGGAGGCTCGTGGTCATGTCGGGCTTTCCTTCGTGGCCGGGTTCGTGGAGTGGATGGGGGTGTCGGTGTCGGCAGCCTGCGTCGCAAGCGCAGCCAGCGCGGCGGCCAGCGCCGGCGGGTCGAAGGGTTTGCGCAGCACCGGCAGCTGCGCGGCGGTGTCGCCGCCTTCCGGCCGCTCGCCGGTATAGCCGGTGACGAGCAGGATGGGCAGTGCCGGGCGCAGCATGCGTGCCCGCCGGGCGAGTTCGTGGCCATCCAGGCCGCCCGGCATCACGGTGTCGCTGACCAGCAGCGCGATGTCGTCGATGTTCTCCAGCAGCGCCAGGGCTTCGACGCCGTCGCCGGCCTCGATCACCGGATAGCCCAGTTCGGTGAGCTGCATGCGGATGACCTTGCGCACTTCGGGTTCGTCTTCCACCAGCAGCACCGGGCCGCCTTCGTAGGCGGGGAGAGGCTGCGCGGCAGCCTGCGGCGAAGGGAGGGAGGCGGCCGGCTGCGTCATCGGCAGCACGAAGCGGACGTTGGTGCCTTTGCCCGGTGTGCTCAGGATGCGGATGTTGCCGCCGGACTGGCGCACGAAGCCATACACCATCGACAGCCCCAGGCCGCTGCCGCTGCCGAAGGGCTTGGTGGTGAAGAAGGGCTCGAAGACGCGCGCCAGCACGGCGGGCTCGATGCCCTTGCCGGTGTCGCTGACGTCGATCTGCACGTAGTCGCCCGGCGCCACTTCGACGAGCCGGGCAAGGGCGCCGTCGATGTGGCGGGGCTGGACGGCGATCGACAGCGTACCGTTGCCGGCCATCGCATCGCGTGCGTTGATCGCCAGGTTGAGGATGGCGTTTTCCAGCTGGTGAGGGTCGGCGAGGGCGTGGATCGGCGTGTCCGGCAGGTTCAGGCCGACGGTGATCGTCTCGCCCAGCGTGCGCATCAGCAGCTGCGTCATGTTGCGCACCAGCTCGCCGACTTCGATGGCGGCCGGCTCCAGCGTCTGGCGGCGCGAGAAGCTGAGCAGGCGCCGGATCAGTTCGGCGCCGCGCTGTGCGGCCTGCAGCGAGGGATCGACGTATTTGACGCCGTCGCTGCCCGCCAGCCTGCCCTGCAGCGCCGACAGGTTGCCGATGATGATCGTCAGCAGGTTGTTGAAGTCGTGCGCCAGGCCGCCGGTCAACTGGCCGACCGCTTCCATCTTCTGGGCCTGCACCAGCGCGGCCTGGCTGGCCTTCTGTTCGGTGATGTCGGTGGACATCACGAAATAGCCGCGAAAGCCGCCTTCGAGCGAGACATCGGGAACGACCACGCTGCGGGCATGCACGGTCTGGCCGCCGGCGTTCTTGCGTGCGTACTCGTAGCTGACGCGCTCGCCGGCTTCGGCCTCGTGCAGATAGCCGTCGATGACGGGGTAGAGCTCCGGGCCGAAGACTTCCTCGACCGAACGGCCGACGATGCCATCCTTGGTCAGGCCGAACCATTCGGCGTAGGCGCGGTTGGCGAAGCGGTAGCGGCGGCCGGCATCGACATGGGCGATCATCGCCGGAATGGCGTCCAGGATCAGCCGCATGCGGCCTTCGGACAGGCGCAGCGCGCCGGCGATCTGGTCGATCTCGCGGTTGGCCTGCTCCAGTTCGGCGGTGCGTTCGTGGAACCCGGGCTTCGAGGCGGACGTTCTGCTCCTGGATCAGCGCTTCGGCGCGGCGCTGCTCGGTGATGTCGGTCCACAGCGAAACGAAGCCGAGATTGGGGATCGGCACGCCGCGCACTGCCAGCACCCGGCCGTTGGGGCGTACGCGCTCGACGTAGTGAGGCTCGAACGAGCGTGCCGCGGCCATCCGTGCGGCGACCAGCTTTTCGGTGTCGCCCTCGCCGTATTCGCCGCGCTCGGCGTTGAAGCGCACGAAAGCTTCGAAGGGTGTGCCGACCCGGAACAGCGATTCGGGAAAGTCGAGCAGCCGCTGCATGGTCTTGTTCCACGTCACCAGCTTGGGCGTGGCGTCGAATACCGCGATCGCCTGGTCGAGCAGGTCGAGGCCGGCCATCAGCAGGTCGTGCCGACGGCGCTGCTCCGGTGAGGGGCCGGGCAGTTGAGGGTCGTTTTCGGCGGGCGGCTGCGCCATGGTCGTGATCTGTCTCCGTACTGTTCGGTATTGTTTTGGGCCAATGCTGGCACAGTTCGCCTGTGCTGGGCAGGGGCAGGTGTCACGCCGGCGGCGCGCCTGCTGCCGGCTTGTGACGTTTATCGCGGGCTCACGTTCCGTTGCGGCGTGAAGGCGGGGGCCCGGCATGGCCGTCCTGGCGTGCGGCCAGCTGGGCCCTGAACTGCTCGGGCGACTGCCCCGACCAGGATACGAAGGCGCGGTAGAAGGCCGATGTGTCCGCGTAGCCGAGGTCGGCCGCCAACTGCGCGATCGGCTGGCGGGTCTTGGCCAGGCGCGACCAGGCGATGTCGCGCCGGGTGGCTTCCTTGATCAGGCGGAAGCTCGAGCCTTCGTCTTCGAGCCGGCGGTGCAGGGTCCGGGTCGACAGATGGAGCCGGCGGGCGACGTCGCCGATCGACAGATTGACCGGCAGCGCGGCGCGCAGCAGGTCGCGGACGCGCACCACCATTTCGCGGTCGCGCCGGTACAGCATCGAGATCCGGCCCGGTGCGCCTTCGAGGAAGTGCGCCAGCGCCGTGTCGTCGCGCCGCACCGGCAGGTCGAGCAGGTTGTCGTGGAAGCGCGCGAGCAGCGTATTGCCGTCGAAGCTCGAACACTCGGTATAGACCAGTGCATAGTCGTCGGCATGATCGGGGCGGGCATAGGGGAAGCGCACTTCGTCCAGCGCGATGCCGCGATTGACGAACCAGCAGGCGACGCTGTGGACCAGCCGCAGCAGCCATTCGAAGGCGAACACGCGGGCGGGGTCGTCACGGCCGCTGAAAGGCGGAGGCGTGCCGGGAGTGGAAAGCTCGACGATCTCGATCTCGGCATGTCTGCCCTGCCGCCTGACCTCCACCCGCAAGTCCGCCAGCACCAGGCGCAGGAAGCGGCAGGCGCGCGACAGCGCTTCCGCCAGCGTCGCCGTGCCCAGCATGCCGCGGCACAGGAACTCGAAGCTGCCCGGCGGCATCGGCCGCGGAAACAGGCCGAAAGCTTCGTCGTCCAGCTCGGCGATGATCAGGTTGTACAGCGCGGCGTAGCGGTCCACCGGGATACGCTTGGCAGTATCTGCAAGACTGATGCCGGTGGCGGCGAGCAGCGGCGCCGGATCGAGGCCGCGGCGGCGCATGCCGGACAGCATGCCATCGACGAAGCCCATTGCGACCGTGGCCTGGCGCCTTTTCGCCTGCGGCTGGGCAGGCGGAGGGGGAGGGGCGGCTGGGGCATGGCGGCGCGTGCCTCGGGCGGATTCGCATGCTTGCGAAGATTGGCGGATTTTGCACGATTGCCGTCGGCAAGCGCAATGGCAAAGCTGCCGCCCGCCTTCTACCATTCCGTTCATAAGAGCAGCGGCGCATCGAAGCCGCGGCATCATTCACCTGCCGGGGGAAGACCGACATGACCGACCTGAGCGTTGCCCACAAGCTGCAAGCCTACAAGCCCAAGAACAAGGTGCGTTTCGTCACCGCTGCGGCGCTGTTCGACGGCCACGACGCATCGATCAACATCATGCGCCGCATCCTGCAGGCGACCGGCGCCGAAGTGATCCACCTCGGCCACAACCGCTCGGTGGGCGAGATCGTCAAGGCCGCGCTGCAGGAAGACGTGCAGGGCATCGCCATCACCAGCTACCAGGGCGGCCACGTCGAGTTCTTCAAGTACATGATGGACCTGCTGAAGGCCAACGGCGGCGAGAACATCAAGGTCTTCGGCGGCGGCGGCGGCGTGATCGTGCCGGCCGAGATCAGGGAACTGCACGGCTACGGCGTGACCCACATCTTCTCGCCCGAGGACGGCGCCACGATGGGCCTGCAGGGCATGATCAACAGCGTCGTCGAACGCTGCGACGTCGATCTCGCCCCGGCCGCGCCGCAGAAGGCCGCCGCGGTGCTGAAGGCGCTCGCCGCCGGCGACCGCCGGGCGCTGGCGCAGATCATCACCGCGCTGGAGAACGGCGGCTACGGCGAGGACGTCAGGAAGGCGCTGATCGAAGCCGCGGCCAAGACCAAGGTGCCGACGCTCGGCATCACCGGTACCGGCGGTGCCGGCAAGTCCTCGCTGACCGACGAGTTGGTGCGCCGCTTCCGCCTCGACCAGGACGACCGCCTCAAGCTCGCGATCGTCTCCATCGACCCCTCGCGCAAGCGTACCGGCGGCGCGCTGCTGGGCGACCGCATCCGCATGAATGCGATCGAGCACGACAATATCTACATGCGCTCGCTCGCCACCCGCGACACCGGCTCCGAAGTCTCGGCCGCGCTGCCGGAAGTCATCGCCGCCTGCAAGCTGGCCGGCTTCGACCTCGTCATCGTCGAGACCTCGGGCATCGGCCAGGGCAATGCCGCGATCGTGCCTTTCGTCGATCTGTCGCTGTACGTGATGACGCCCGAATTCGGCGCCGCGTCGCAGCTGGAAAAGATCGACATGCTCGACTTCGCCGACTTCGTCGCGATCAACAAGTTCGACCGCAAGGGCGCCGAGGACGCGCTGCGCGACGTGCGCAAGCAGTACCAGCGCAACCGCGAGCTGTTCGGCCAGAGCCCGGACGAGATGCCGGTGTTCGGCACCATGGCGGCGCGCTTCAACGACGACGGCGTCACCGCGCTGTACCAGTGCATGCTGCCGGCGCTGCTCGGCAAGGGCCTGAAAGCGGCCAAGAGCAAGCTGCCGGCGGTCACGGTGAAGGCATCCTCCGCCGGCCGGGCCATCGTGCCGGCCGAGCGCATCCGCTACCTGGCCGAGATCGCCGACAGCGTGCGCGACTACCACAAGCACGTCGAGCAGCAGGCCCGCGTCGCCCGCGAGCGCCAGTCGCTGAAGACGGCGAAGGCGCTGTTCGAGCAGCGCGGCAAGGACGCGGGTTCGTTCGGCGAACTGATCGACTGGAAGGACGGCGAACTCACCCCGGCGGCGAAGAAGCTGCTGGAGCAGTGGCCGACCGAGAAGGCCTTGTACGCCGCCGACGAATACGTGGTGAAGATCCGCGACAAGGAGATCCGCACCAGGCTGACCCACACTTCGCTGGCGGGCAGCAAGATCCGCAAGGTGGCCTTGCCGAACTTCGAGGACGAGGGCGAGACGCTCAAGTTCCTGATGAAGGAGAACGTGCCCGGCTCCTTCCCCTACACCGCGGGCGTGTTCGCCTTCAAGCGCGAGGGCGAGGATCCGACCCGCATGTTCGCCGGCGAAGGCGACGCCTTCCGCACCAACCGCCGCTTCAAGAAAGTGTCCGAAGGCATGCCGGCGCACCGCCTGTCCACCGCCTTCGACTCGGTGACGCTGTACGGCTGCGACCCCGATCTGCGCCCGGACATCTACGGCAAGATCGGCAACTCCGGCGTCAGCATCGCCACGCTGGACGACATGAAGGTGCTGTACGACGGCTTCGACCTGTGCGCGCCGACGACCTCGGTGTCGATGACGATCAACGGCCCGGCGCCGATCATCCTGGCCTTCTTCTTCAACACCGCGATCGACCAGCAGATCGCCAAGTTCAAGGCCGACAACGGCCGCGATCCGACCGCAGACGAATACGCCAAGATCCGCGCCTGGACGCTGTCGACGGTGCGCGGCACGGTGCAGGCCGACATCCTGAAGGAAGACCAGGGCCAGAACACCTGCATCTTCAGCACCGAGTTCGCGCTGAAGATGATGGGCGACATCCAGGAGTACTTCGTCCATCACAAGGTGCAGAACTTCTATTCGGTGTCGATCTCCGGCTATCACATCGCCGAAGCCGGCGCCAACCCGATCAGCCAGCTCGCCTTCACGCTCGCCAACGGCTTCACCTACGTCGAAAGCTATCTGGCGCGCGGCATGCACATCGACGATTTCGCGCCCAACCTGAGCTTCTTCTTCAGCAACGGCATGGACCCGGAATACACCGTGATCGGCCGCGTCGCCCGCCGCATCTGGGCGGTGGCGATGAAGGACAAGTACGGCGCCAACGAGCGCAGCCAGAAGCTCAAGTACCACGTCCAGACCTCGGGCCGCTCGCTGCACGCGCAGGAGATGGACTTCAACGACATCCGCACCACGCTGCAGGCGCTGATCGCGATCTACGACAACTGCAACTCGCTGCACACCAACGCCTACGACGAAGCGATCACGACGCCGACCGAGGAGAGCGTGCGCCGCGCGATGGCGATCCAGCTGATCATCAACCGCGAATGGGGCCTGGCGAAGAACGAGAACCCGAACCAGGGCGCCTTCATCATCGAGGAGCTCACCGACCTGGTCGAAGAGGCGGTGCTGAAGGAGTTCGAGGCCATCGCCAGCCGCGGCGGCGTGCTCGGCGCGATGGAAACCGGCTACCAGCGCGGCAAGATCCAGGAAGAGTCGCTGTACTACGAGCACAAGAAGCACGACGGCTCCTACCCGATCATCGGCGTCAACACCTTCCTGAACCCCAAGGGCCATGTCCAGCAGGAAATCGAGTTGGCGCGCTCGACCGAGGAAGAAAAGCAGAGCCAGCTCGAGCGCCTGGCCGACTTCCATGCCCGCAACAAGGCCGAATCGCCCAAGTGGCAGGCCAGGCTGCAGCAGGCGGTGATCGACAATGCCAACGTCTTCGAGGTGCTGGTCGAAGCGGTGCGCCATTGCTCGCTCGGCCAGATCACCGAGGCGCTGTACAAGGTCGGCGGCCAGTACCGCCGCAGCATGTAATCGGACACGGCAGTTTCAGTCTTCCCCTCTCCCACTTGGGATGCGGCGCTTCGGCGCCGTTTTTTTTGCCGCCGGGCCGTCCCAAGGCAAAAAGCACCCCCTTGGGGGGACAGCGACCCGCGCAGCGGTGGAGCGTGGGGGGCTTTTTGCCCGGATCAAGGCCGCAGGGCGCGCAGCACCCCGGCCAGCCCGGCCACCGCGGCTTCCAGCTCGCTCGGCGCATGGGCGGCGAAACCCATCAGGAAACCCGTCTCGCACGGCTGCGAGGCGTACAGCGTCGACAGCCCCAGCAGGTCGATGCCGGCGCGGCGGGCGGCGTCGACGGCTTCGCGTTCGGGAGTCGCGCGGGTGAACACGCAAGGCATCTGCATGCCGCCGGCCGGCACCCGCGGTTCCAGGAAATCGGCCAGGTCGTTGCGTACCAGCCGTGCCAGCACGTCGCGGCGTTCGGCATAGACGGTGCGCATGGTGCGCACGTGCGCGCCCAGGTGCCCGCCTTCGATGAAGCGCGCCAGCGTCAGTTGCGGGATCGGGGCGCTATGCCCGTCCAGCAGGGTGCGCGCCACCGTCATCGGTGCCACCAGTTGCGGCGGCAGCACCATGTAGCCGATGCGCAGGCCGGGGAACAGCGACTTGCTGAAGGTGCCGATGTAGATCGTGCGCTCGTGCGGATCGAGTCCCTGCACGCAGGCGGTGGGCCTGCCTTCGTAGTGGAATTCGCTGTCGTAGTCGTCCTCGATGATCCAGGCCTGCTCCCGCTCCGCCCACTCGATCGCGGCCAGCCGCCGCTCCAGCGCCAGCGTCGTGCCGCTCGGGAACTGGTGGGACGGCGTCAGGAAGGCCGCCCTGGCAGCTTGCGCCGTCTGCAGCAGCGCCACCTGCATGCCGTCGGCGTCCAGCGGCACCGGCACGCACTCCAGGCCGGCGGCATCGAAGGCCTTGCGCGCGCCGTGATAGACCGGGTCCTCGATGAAGATGCGCTCGCCGGCATCGAGCAGCACCTTGGCGCACAGCGTCAGCGCCTGCTGCGAACTGGTCAGCACCAGCACGCGCTCGGGCGTGGCGCGGGCGCCGCGTTCCAGATTCACATGGGCGGCAATGGCGCGGCGCAAGGGCTCCACGCCTTGCGGCGGGCTGTGCAGCAGCGCCCGGGTGCCGTACTCCTTGAGCACCTGCCGCTGCAGCCGCTCCCAGGTGTGCAGCGGGAAGTTGCGCGTTTCCGGCACGCCGGGCGCAAAGGCGCGCGGCAGCAGGAAGTCGCGCACGCCGCCGCCGGCGAACATGGCCTCGCCGCGCCGGCTCAGGCGTGCCGCGGGCCGCGATACGGTCGCGGGCTTCGGCATGCCGCGTCCCGGCAGGCGCTGTACCTGCGCCGACACGAAGCTGCCGCTGCCCACGCGGCGCTCGATGAAGCCTTCTGCATGCAGGTGGCCATAGGCGGCTTCCACGGTGTCACGGGAGACGCCCAGCGAGCGGGCCAGCGCGCGCGACGCCGGCAGCGGCCGGCCAACCTCGAGCGCACCGTCGAGGATCAGCTGCCGCACTGCACGCTGGATCCGGACATGCAGCGGCAGGGCGCCATGGGCGGGGTCGCCGATCCAGGCTTTGACGGATTCGAGCTGGGCGTGCTTGAACAATTGGCCGGTACTCCTTGGTGAAAGTGGCATGAATGATCCGGCCATTGACGGCGTATAAATCCATATAAACAGCTTGCCCTGCCGGGTCAATCACTTCCATGGAGCCCTACATGCCATCCCCGGACGCATCTTCATCCCTTCGCTGGAGCGATCTCACCCATCCCGTCGTGGCCGGGCTGATCTCGGTCATCGTGAACTACGGTGGTACGTTCATCCTGGTGTTCCAGGCGGCCAAGGTGGCGGGGCTCAGCCCCGAGCTGACGGCCTCGTGGGTGTGGTCGGTCTCGATCGGCGTGGGCGTGACGGGCCTGATCCTGAGCTGGGCGACCCGCGAGCCGATCATCACCGCCTGGTCGACGCCGGCCGCGGCCTTTCTGGTCACCACCCTGGCGACGACGCCGTATGCCGAGGCGGTGGGCGCCTATCTGATTTCCGCGGCGGCCTTCGTCGTGCTCGGGCTGTCGGGCTGTTTCGAGCGCGTCATCCGGCTGATTCCGCCGGGCGTCGCTGCCGGGCTGCTGGCAGGCATCCTGCTGCAGTTCGGCATCAAGGCCTTCGCCGGCATGAGCGTGGACCCTGCGCTGGCCGGGCTGCTGATCGTGGCCTACGTGGTGCTGAAGCGGGTCTCCGCACGCTATGCCGTCGTCGGCATCCTGGTGCTGGGGCTGGTTTTCCTGTTACTGCAGCAGCGCGTCGATCTGTCCGGGCTGGAACTGAAGTTCGCCGCGCCGGTGTTCACGATGCCCGAGTTCTCGCTCAACGCCCTGCTCAGCGTCGCGCTGCCGCTGTTCCTGATCACGCTGACCGGGCAGTACATGCCGGGCATGCTGGTGCTGCGCAACGACGGCTTCAGGACCAGCGCCAACCCGATCGTCGCCGTCACCGGCCTCGGTTCGCTGCTGATGGCGCCGTTCGGCTCGCACGCCTTCAACATCGCCGCCATCACCGCCGCGATCGCCACCGGCAGGGAGGCGCACGAGGATCCGTCCAGGCGCTGGATCGCCGGCATCGCCGCGGGGGTCTGCTACATTCTGGTCGGCGTCTTCGGCGTGACGCTGGCGGCGGTGTTCATGGCTTTTCCGGCCACCTTCATCTCGACGCTGGCCGGCCTGGCGCTGCTCGGCACCATCGGCGGCAGCCTGGCCAATGCCCTGGCCGAACCGAAGGCGCGCGAGGCCGCGCTGATCACCTTTCTCGCCGCGGCCGCCAACATCACGATGTTCGGCATCGGCGGCGCGTTCTGGGGGCTGCTGATCGGCCTGCTGGCCCATGCCGTCCTCGACGGCCAGCCATCGTGGCGCAGGCTCTCCGCCGGCCTCGCCACCAGGAAGGGATGAATCATGGCAAGGACGACACAGACCCGCCACGACCAGCACGGCCTTTATCCCCAGGCCGGCACGGTCGAGGATTTCCAGCACAATCTCGCCGCCGTGCAGGCCCGCATCGCCGCGGCCTGCCGGCGCGCCGGGCGCGACCCGGCCGGCGTGCGGCTGCTGCCGGTGAGCAAGACTAAGCCGGCCGCCAGCCTGCGCCTGGCCCATGCTGCCGGTTGCCGCATGTTCGGCGAGAACAAGGTGCAGGAAGCTCATGGCAAATGGGAGGCGATGCAGGATCTGGCCGATCTGCAGTGGTCGGTGATCGGCCACCTGCAGACCAACAAGGCGAAGCTGGTGGCGCGCTTCGCCAGCGAGTTCCAGGCGCTGGACAGCCTGCGCGTGGCCGCCGCGCTGGATCGGCGCCTGCAGGCCGAGGGCCGTGCGCTCGACGTCTTCGTGCAGGTCAACACCTCGGGCGAGGCGAGCAAGTACGGCCTGGCGCCCGCGGACGTGCCGGCCTTCCTCGGGGAGCTGCCGGCGTTTTCCTCGCTGCGCGTGCGCGGGCTGATGACCCTGGCGCTGTTTTCCGCCGAGGCCGAGCGAGTGCGCCGCTGCTTCGTGCTGCTGCGGCAGTTGCGCGAGCGCCTGCGCCAGGAGGCGCCGGCCGGCATCGTGCTGGACGAACTGTCGATGGGCATGTCGGGCGACTTCGAGATCGCCATCGAGGAAGGGGCGACCGTGGTGCGCGTGGGGCAGGCCATCTTCGGCGCGCGGGCCTTGCCGGACAGCCATTACTGGCCGGCGGCTACGGCGGCAGACGAGCCGTGAAGCGCGCTTTGCCGCGGTCGATGCCCGCCAGGCGGCCTCTTTCGTGCGGGCCGGGGCCCGTGTTTCAGCCGCCGCGCACCATCTGCAGGATCCGGGCGGTATTCAGCCCGCGGGCCGTTTCCTGCATCTGCGGCAGGTACTGCGCCTGCAGCTGGCGGCCGTCGGCCATCACGCGCTGGTAGGCGTCGCGCAGCATCTGCGTGTTCAGGTTGCGGCCGCCGGCATAGTACTGGTTGGCGACGTGGCCCAGCGCGTAGGTGGCGGCGAAGCTCATGCCGCTGCTCACGGCCTGGCGGCCCAGGCCGCCGAGGATGCCTTTGCCGGCCTTGCCCAGCAGGCCGCCGAGCAGCTTGCGGCCGGCCTGTTCCAGGTACTGGGAGGTCAGCCCCACGCCCAGCGTGGCGAGCAGGTCCTTGATGTGGCCGCCGTCCAGTTCGTAGCCGTAGCTCTGGCCGATCTGATAGACCAGCCGCATCTGCAGCGGAATGATCGCCAGCGTCGACAGGTTTTCGGGCAGCAGCTCGATGGCGCCGTTGAGGATCGCTGCGTTGAGGATCTTGCGGTCCATGTCGGCAACGGAAAGCGTTCCCGGGCGGCGCTGTGCGGCGGTGTCCGGCAGCGCATCGACTGCGGTGGGGTGCGGCGCGGTTTCGCCCGTGGTGACGATCTCCGGCAGTTCCGCGGCAGCCGTAGCCAGCGGCGCGCTCGCCAGCGTGTCGGCCTGGGCGGTGAACTCGGTCGGCGCCTGGCCCAGCGATTCACGCAGCCGGGCCAGGAAGGCCTGCTCCTGCGTGCTGGTCCGGCCATCTGCCTCGCATACGCACACGGCCATCTCGTAGGCCAATTGACGTGCTTCGCTGCTGGCCAGTTTCGGCAGCACGTCGGCCAGTTGCACGCGGCGCATCAACACTTCCTGGTACAGCCCGGGCAGGTTGATCTGCTGGTCCTCGGCCAGCCCTTGCGCCACCTGGCGGATCTGCTCGCGCTCGCGGTCGTGCTTGTCGCCGTCGGCATAGGCGGCCAGCAGGCAGACGGTGAGAATGGCACGTGTTTCTTCGGGGGTCATCGGAGTCCTCGTCGCATCGGGTTGCCGTTCATGCCGGCCATTTCGCGCAGCCGGCAGACAGATACCGGATTCTCCACTTCCTCCATCCTGCCGTACAAGGTTTCCGCCAGCCGGCAACAGTCGGAGATGGAATTACCAAGAATGGGCATTTAAGATGGATAATACCATTGCTAAAGAAGTGGTTTTAGTATCCGTTGATGCAAGCACCCTGAAAACATCCCCTGGCGGAAACAAGAATGAAAAACAACCAGCCCGTGACATCGGTCGAGACACCGGTACCCGAAGGCGAGTTCATCTACAGCCGGACCGATTGTCTGGGCAATATCGTCGCGGCAAACGATCTCTTCGTCGCCCTGTCGGGCTTCAGCCGCGAGGAGCTGATCGGCCAGCCGCACAACCTCGTCCGCCATCCCGACATGCCGTCGGCAGCCTACGTGGATATGTGGCGGGCGCTGAAGGCGGGCGAACCCTGGAGCGGCTACGTCAAGAACCGCCGCAAGGACGGCGGCTTCTACTGGGTGAGGGCGTTCGTCTCGCCGGTGCGCGAGAACGGCAAGGTGATCGGCTACGAATCCGTGCGGCGCCATGTCGATCGGGCGACGATCGCCGAGGTCGATGCCGCTTATCGGCGGATGCGTGCCCATCCCGGCCGCTTCGAGGTGCGTGACGGACGCGTGGCCCGGGCCGGGCTGGCGGGGCGATTGTCGGACCGGTCGCTGGCGGCGCGCTTCGGCCTCGGGCTGGGTGTCGCGGCGGCCGGTGCGGTGATGCTGGCCTTGGCCGCGCTCGGTGGCTGGGCCTTGCCGGATGCCTGGCTGTGGGCGGCGCTGGCGGTGGTCCTCGCGGCCATCGGCTGGCTGCAGTTCGGCGTGATGGGGGGCGTGCGCGCGGACCTGTGCCGCCTGCGCGAAACCATGTCGGCAGCGCAGCGGGACGGCGATCTGCGCCGTGTCGTCCATGTCGAAGGCGGCGGCGAAGTGCGTGCGATCGGCGATGCCTTCAACGCGATGATGGCCAATCTGCAGGCGATCCTGATCAATGTCCGCGAGGCGGCGGAGCGGATCGTGGTGCAGTCGGATACGCTGAAGCAGTCGAGCGGCCTGGTGTCGGACGGCGCGGCGGGCATGAGCGAGGCGGCGTCGTCCACCGCGGCGGCGGTCGAGCAGGTGACCGTGGCGGTGGGCGAAGTGGCCGAGCATGCGCTTGCCTCCGCCGAGGCCGCACGCGAGACGCAGCGCGCCGCCGCCGAAGGCATGGCGCAGGCGGAACGGGCCGTGAGCGAGATCGGGCAACTGGCGCGGGCAGTGGGCGAAACCGCTGCCGGCATGGACAGGCTCAGGATGGCCTCGGGCGAGATCGGCAACATCGCCATCGTCATCAAGGAGATCGCCGACCAGACCAACCTGCTGGCGCTCAATGCCGCGATCGAAGCGGCACGGGCGGGCGAATGGGGACGCGGCTTCGCGGTGGTGGCGGACGAGGTGCGCAAGCTGGCCGAGCGGACGACGGCGGCGACGGGCGAGATCGGCGCCATCATCGGCTCGCTGCACGACGAAACCCGGACCGCGGTCGGCAATGCCGAATCCGGCAGTACGCGGGTGCGCCTCAGCGTCGGCCTGATCGAAGAGACCCAGGCGGCCCTGGCGGCGATCCGGACATCGGCCGAGAACAGCCTGGGCCTGGTCGACGGCATCGAACTGGCCACCCGCGAGCAATCGGCCGCGGTGACCTCGATCGCCGGCAGCGTCGAGGGCATCGCCCGCCGCGCCGGGGAATCCTCGGTCGCGGTGAGCGGCATTGCCGGTGCGTCGCGCGGCCTGGCCGAGGTGTCCTGCGGGCTCGATGCTGCGCTGGCACGGATAAAGGTCTGACACGGGGGCGGGCGGCGGGCCGGGGAGCCGAGACTGTGCGAGCCGAGCGGCGTTACACTGCCGGCCATGATGAACCTGACCACTCCGGCGCTGCTCTTCCCGGCGATCTCGCTGCTGCTGCTCGCCTACACCAACCGTTTCCTGACGCTGGCGCAAGTCATCCGCCAGTTGAACTCGTCATCCGACCGCGGCGGCGAACTGGTGCAGTGCCAGTTGCCCGGGCTCAAGCGCCGCATCCTGCTGACCAAATACATGCAGAGCTTCGGCGTGTTCAGCTTCCTGCTGTGCGCACTGTCGATGTTCGCGCTGTTCATGGAAGCCGAACTGCCGGGCAAGCTGCTGTTCGGCGCCAGCATCCTGGCGCTTGCCCTGTCGCTGGTGCTGTCGCTGGTCGAAGTGCTGCTGTCGACCGACGCCTTGTCGCTGGTGGTCAAGGACCTGGAGTCGGCGAGGGTGTCGGCCGAGGTCAGCGGCTCGTGAGCTTGAGCTCGATGCGGCGGTTGCGGGCGTAGGCTTCGTCGCTGGTCCGTGTGTCGAGCGGGTGGAACTCGCCGTAGCCGGTGGCGGCCAGGCGCTGTGGTGGAATGCCCTGGGCGCGCAGGATCTTGACGATGGCCAGCGCGCGCGCGGTGGATAGCTCCCAGTTGGATGGGAAGCGCGGTGTCGAGATCGGCCGGCGGTCGGTGTGGCCATCGACCTGCAGCACCCAGGGCAGGTCGGCCGGGATCTCGGCGGCCAGCGTCTTCAGCGTTTCGGCCAGGCGGGTGAGCTGGACCATGCCGTCGGCGCTGACTTCGTCCGAAGCGGTCGGGAACAGCACTTCGCTCGAGAACACGAAGCGGTCGCCGACGATCTGGATGTCCTTGCGCTCGCCGAGCACGGCCTGCAGGCGGCCGAAGAATTCCGAGCGGTAGCGGGCCAGTTCCTGCACGCGGGCAGCCAGCGCCAGGTTCAGTTCGCGGCCCAGTTCCTCGATCTTGAGATCCTTGTCGCGCGCGGCCGCTTCGGCGGCGGCCAGCGCGGTGTTGAGCTGCTCGAGCTGGCTGCGCACGGCGGCGAGCTGGCGGTTGAGCAGTTCGACCTGGGCGATGGCCTGTGCGGACATCTCGGTCTGTTCCTTGAGGCCGCGTTCGCTGGTGTCGAGGTCGCTGGCGAGGCGCACGACTTCGGCTTCGAGCTCGGCTTTCAGGCGTTCGAGGGCGGCGATGTCGGCGCCCAGCCGGGCGGCTTCCTCGCGCTGCGCACGGGCTTCGTCCTGCGCGGCGTGGAGTTCGTCGCGGGCGCTGAACAGTTCGGTGGACAGCGCTTCGCGTTCGCGCTCGGTGGCGGCCAGTGAAGCGCTCAGTTCGCCGACCTGCGCGTCGGCCCGCTCGCGCGCCGACTGTTCCAGGCTCAGCGTCTGCGCCAGTGCCGCCAGCTCGGCGTTGAGGCGCGCCAGCGCGCGGTCGCGGCCGCTGACCGCGTCGCTGAGCACGAACTGGCCGATGACGAAGATCAGGATCACGAACACCAGCACCATCATCAGCGAGGCCAGGGCATCGACGAAGCCGGGCCAGAAGTCCAGCGCGCGGCGTTGCTTCAGGCGGGCCATCGCTCAGTCCGCCTTCTGCCCGCCGAGCGCCGCGGCGATGGTGCGCGACAGCAGGCGCAGTTCGGCGCGCAGCTCTTCCGAGAACTGGGCAGTCTGGGCGCCCTGTGCCGGCTGCTGGGCGAGCTGGCGGATCAGGCCGCGCAGGTCTTCCTGGGAGGAGGACAGCGCCGACAGGTCGCGCGATTCGCGGCCGATGAGTTCGGCCAGGCGGCCGATCTGGGTGTTGAGTTCGGCAAGGTGTTCGGCGGTGGCGCGGCGCTCGCGTTCGGACTCGGCCGCGCTGCGCTGCATGCGCTCCATGCCTTCGGCGGTCTGCTCCAGCAGGGCCTGCACGTAGGCGGGCACGCTCGCTTCGCCTTCGAGGCCGGCAGCGGAAGGCAGCCGGGTGATGTGCGACAGCCATTCTTCCAGTTCGTTGTAGAAGCGGTTCTGCGCATGCCCGGCCTGCAGGTCGAGAAAGCCGACGACCAGCGAGCCGGCGAGGCCGAACAGCGAAGTCGAGAAGCTGGTCGCCATGCCGCCGAGCGGCTCGTCCAGATGGGATTTCAGGTTTTCGAACATCGCCACCGGATCGGTGCCGACGCTCATGTTGCCGATGATGTCGCTGATCGAGCGGATGGTGATCAGCAGGCCCCAGAAGGTGCCGAGCAGGCCGATGAAGATCAGCAGGCCGACGATGTAGCGCGACAGGTCGCGCTGTTCTTCGAGGCGGATCTGCACGCTGTCGAGCAGGGTGCGCATCGAGGCCGGCGACAGGTGCGATTCGCCGCGCCGGCGGTTCGACAGCAGCCGCGCCATCGGTGCCAGCAGTATGGGACGCAGGTCAGGTGCGGCTTCCGGGTGGCGCTGGAAGGCTTCGATCCACAGCACTTCGCGCTGCAGCCGCCACACCTGGCGCAGATTGACGGCGATGCCGATCGCCAGCACGAACAGGATCACGCCATTGAAGCCGGGGTTGGCGAGAAAGGCATGCTTGAGCTGCGGCACCAGCACCGCGGCGAGCAGCGCCACCAGCGCCAGGAAGACGCCCATCCAGGTCGTGACGTGGACCGGCTTGGTGAAGACCTTGTGTTCCATGGGGACGACATCCTCATTGCTGGACGCGGCGGCACCTGAGCTGAGCAAACGCTTGCCGGCCGGCGCTCGTGGGCAAACTCTCCGTGCCGCCGAAGTCTAGCGCGAATTCGGCATCCGGGCGCCGCCCGGACGCTGTCCGGCCAGCAGGTGCAGGGCGCATCGCCGCTCCGGCCGGCCACGCCCGGGTACGAATCCGGCGATTGCAACAATTCACTACATTCCGCAAACAGTTGCGCAAACATGGCTTGCGAGACTCCAGCCTGAATCGACACGGGCTGCATGCCGTGTCGCACCCGGACCGCAGAACGAAACCAGAGCAGCGGCCGAGGAGACAGGCAGTACGACACTGGAGGAGAGAAGGGCATGTCCGACAACGACCGGCGGGATGCGGGGCTGGATACCTTTCCGCGCTACCTGATGCACCATGCCAGGCAGCGGCCGCAGCAGCCCGCCATGCGCGAGAAGGAATACGGCATCTGGCAGACCTACGACTGGGGCCAGGTGGCCGACAACGTGCGGGCGATCGCCTGCGGCCTGGCGAAGCTCGGCTTCAAGCGCGGCGACCGCCTGGCCATCGTCGGCGACAACCGGCCGCGGCTGTACTGGTCGGTGATGGCCTGCCAGTGCCTCGGCGGTATTCCGGTGATGATGTACCAGGACGCCGTGGCGCAGGAGATGGTCTATGTGCTGCAGGACGCCGAGGTCAGGTTCGCGGTGGTCGAGGACCAGGAGCAGGTCGACAAGATGCTGGAGATCGCCGGCGAGGTGCCATTGCTCCAGCACGTGATCTACGACGATGCGCGCGGCCTGCGCAAATACGACCAGCCCCTGCTGATGGCGCTGGATGCGCTGCAGGACGCCGGCCGGGCCCTGGCGCAGGCGCAGCCGGATTTCCTCGACGGCGAGATCGCCAAGGGCGCGCCGGACGACATCTCGGTGATGCTCTACACCTCGGGGACCACCGGCAAGCCCAAGGGCGTGTGCCAGACCCACGAGGCTTTCATCTCGGCGGCGCGCGGCGCGATCCAGTTCGACGCACTGACCGAGCGCGAGGACATCCTGTCCTACCTGCCGATGGCCTGGGTGGGCGACCACCTGTTCTCCTTCGCCCAGGCGACGGTGGCCGGCTTCACGATCAACTGCCCGGAGTCCGGCGAGACGGTGATGACCGACCTGCGCGAGATCGGTCCCACCTATTACTTCGCGCCGCCGCGGGTGTTCGAGAACCTGCTGACCCAGGTCATGATCCGCATGGAGGACGCCAGCGCGCTCAAGCGCCGGATGTTCCACCATTTCATGGACGTCGCCCGCCGCTGCGGCGCCGACATCCTGGACGGCAAGCCGGTCTCCGGTGGCGACCGCTTCCAGTACTGGCTGGGCAATCTGCTGGTGTACGGCCCGTTGAAGAACGTGCTCGGCATGAGCCGCATCCGCGTCGCCTATACCGCCGGCGCGGCGATCGGCCCGGACCTGTTCCGCTTCTACCGCTCGATCGGCATCAACCTGAAGCAGCTCTACGGCCAGACCGAGACCTGCGCCTACGTCTGCATGCAGCCCGACCGCCAGATCAAGCTCGACTCGGTGGGCAAGCCGGCGCCCTTCGTCGAGGTCAAGCTCGCCGACAACGGCGAGATCCTGGTCAAGGGACCGATGCTGCTGAAGGCCTATTACAAGCGGCCGGATGCCACTGCCGAGGCGCTCAATGCCGATGGCTACTTCATGACCGGCGATGCCGGCTATTTCGACGAGGACGGCCACCTGAAGATCATCGACCGGGCCAAGGACGTCGGCAAGATGTCCGACGGCTCGATGTTCGCGCCCAACTACATCGAGAACAAGCTCAAGTTCTTCCAGCACATCAAGGAAGCGGTGAGCTTCGGCAACGGCCGCGATTTCGTCACCGCCTTCATCAACATCGACCTCGAGGCCGTGGGCAACTGGGCTGAGCGGAAGGGCATGCCGTATTCCGGCTATACCGACCTGGCGTCGCAGGACGCCGTGTATGGGCTGATCCGCGACTGCGTCGAGAAGGTCAATGCCGATCTCGCCGCCGATCCGAAGATGAGCGGGGCGCAGATCAAGCGCTTCCTGGTGCTGCACAAGGAGCTGGACGCCGACGACGGCGAGCTTACCCGCACGCGCAAGGTGCGCCGCAACTTCATCGCCGAGAAATACGCGGTGCTGGTCGACGCGTTGTTCGAAGGCCGTGCGCGCCAGTTCATCGAGACCCAGGTCACCTACGAGGACGGCCGTGTCGGCAAGGTCTCGGCCGATCTGCGCATCGAGGAAGCGAAGACTTTTGCGCCGCAGGCCGGCCAGTTGGCGGCCTGAGGAGACGAGGAATGGACATGACCGACATCAACCCCGCCGCCTCGGATGCTGCCGCGGATTCGGGCCGCCGCTTCGGCGACGTGATCCTGGATCTGCAGAACATCTCGCTGCGCTTCGGCGGCGTGAAGGCGCTGACCGACATCAGCTTCGACGTCCGCGAGCACGAGATCCGTTCGATCATCGGCCCCAACGGCGCCGGCAAGAGCTCGATGCTCAACGTCATCAACGGCGTCTATCACCCGCAGGAAGGCCGGATTCTCTACCGCGGCCAGGAGCGCAAGCGGCTCGAGCCCTACATGGCGGCGCGCCAGGGCATCGCCCGCACCTTCCAGAACATCGCGCTGTTCAAGGGCATGAGCGTGCTCGACAACATCATGACCGGCCGCAACCTGATGATGAAGAGCAACATCCTGCAGATGGCGCTGTACTGGGGCCGGGCGCAGAAGGAGGAGATTGCCCACCGCGAGAAGGTGGAGGAGATCATCGACTTCCTCGAGATCCAGAACGTGCGCAAGACGCCGGTGGGCCAGCTTCCCTACGGCCTGCAGAAGCGCGTCGAGCTGGGCCGCGCGCTGGCGGCGGAACCGTCGATGCTGCTGCTCGACGAGCCGATGGCCGGCATGAACGTCGAGGAGAAGCAGGACATGTGCCGCTTCATCCTCGACGTCAATGACCAGTTCGGCACCACCATCGTGCTGATCGAGCACGACATGGGCGTGGTCATGGACATTTCCGATCGCGTTGTGGTGCTCGACTACGGCAAGAAGATCGGCGACGGCGCACCGGACGAGGTGCGCAACAACGAAGACGTCATCAGTGCCTACCTCGGCACGTCGCACTGAGCGGGGACATAGTCATGGGATTCTTTCTTGAAACCTTGTTCGGCGGCTTGATGGCCGGCATGTTGTATTCGCTGGTCGCGCTCGGCTTCGTGCTGATCTACAAGGCCTCGGGCGTGTTCAACTTCGCCCAGGGGGCGATGGTGCTGTTCGCCGCGCTGGCGATGGCGCGCTTCGCCGAGTGGTTCCCGCAGTGGTTCGGCTTCGAGAGCCTGCTGCTGGCCAACCTGCTGGCCTTCATCGCGGCGATGGCGATGATGGTGGTGCTGGCCTGGGCGATCGAGCGCTTCTGCCTGTCCAAGCTGGTCAACCAGGAAGGCATCACGCTGCTGATGGCCACGCTGGGCATCGCCTACTTCCTCGACGGCTTCGGCCAGACCCTGTTCGGCAGCGACATCTACAGCATCAACGTCGGCATGCCGAAGGACCCGGCCTTCATCATGGAAAACATGTTCGAAGGCGGCGTCATGATCAGCAAGGAAGACCTCGTCGCCGCGGCCGTTTCCGCGCTGCTGGTGATCGTGCTGGCGTTGTTCTTCCAGAAGACCAAGACCGGCCGCGCGCTGCGCGCGGTGGCCGACGACCACCAGGCCGCGCAGTCGATCGGCATCCCGCTGAACAGGATCTGGGTGATCGTCTGGTCGGTGGCGGGCTTCGCCGCGCTGATCGCCGGCATCATCTGGGGCTCCAAGCTGGGCGTGCAATTCACGCTGTCGCTGGTGGCGCTGAAGGCGCTGCCGGTGGTGATCCTGGGCGGGCTGACCTCGGTGCCCGGGGCGATCATCGGCGGCCTGATCATCGGCGTCGGCGAGAAGCTGTCGGAGATCTACATCGGGCCCATGCTCGGCGGCGGCATCGAGATCTGGTTCGCCTACGTGCTGGCGCTGGGCTTCCTGCTGCTGCGGCCGCAAGGGCTGTTCGGCGAAAAAATCATCGACCGCGTCTGACGTCCTCAGCGATTTCGGGAGACTTTCCGCATGCTGTACAGAGAAAACGGCCAGTTCAAGACGAGCTACGCGGCCGACCAACAGATCTTTCCGATTCTCCAGGACCGCTGGGCGCTCGGCCTGCTGCTGCTGGTCGCCTTCGTGGTGATGCCGCTGGTGGGGTCGGAGTACTTCTTCCGCGCCATCCTGATCCCCTTCCTGATCCTGGCGCTGGCGGCGCTCGGGCTCAACATCCTGGTCGGCTACTGCGGCCAGATCTCGCTCGGCACCGGCGCCTTCATGGCGGTGGGCGCCTACGCCGCCTACAACTTCATGGTCCGTATCGACGGCATGCCGCTGATCGGGGCGATGCTGCTGGGCGGGCTGTGCGCCACGGTGATCGGCGTGCTGTTCGGGATTCCGTCGTTGCGCATCAAGGGCCTGTACCTGGCGGTGGCGACGCTGGCGGCGCAGTTCTTCACCGACTGGGCCTTCCTGCGCATCGGCTGGTTCACCAACAATTCGACCTCGGGCTCGGTGAGCGTGGCCCATCTGAACGTGTTCGGCATTCCGATCGAATCGCCGGTGAGCAAGTACCTGTTCTGCCTGGTGGTGGTGTGCCTGTTCGCGCTGATGGCCAAGAACCTGACGCGCAGCGCCATCGGCCGCCAGTGGATGGCGATCCGCGACATGGACGTGGCGGCGGCGGTGATCGGCATCCGCCCGGTGTATGCCAAGCTGACGGCCTTCGCGGTCAGCTCCTTCATCGTCGGCGTCGCCGGCGTGCTGTGGGCCTTCGTCTATCTGGGCGCCTGGGAGCCGGCCGCGTTCTCGATCGACCGTTCCTTCCAGCTGCTGTTCATGGTCATCATCGGCGGCCTGGGCTCGATTTCCGGCGCCTTCCTCGGCGCGGCCTTCATGGTGCTGCTGCCGATCCTGCTCGACCAGGTGCCGCACTGGTTCGGCATCCCGATGTCCACCGCCACGGTCTCCCACATGGTGCATATGATCTTCGGCGCGCTGATCGTGTTCTTCCTGATCGTCGAGCCGCACGGTCTGGCCAGGCTGTGGAGCGTGGGCAAGCAGAAGATGCGTTTGTGGCCCTTCCCGCACTGATCTTTGTTCTTTGCTGCAGGTCCGGGTACGCGGTACGTACCATCCACCAAAAACACGAGGAGACACCGATGAAATTCAAGCCCCTGGCTTTCGCTGCGACGCTCGCCGCCCTGGGCGCCGCGTCCTTCGCCACCCCGGCCATGGCACAGGAGCAGTACATCCCGCTGCTGTCCTACCGTACCGGCGCCTATGCGCCCAACGGCATCCCCTGGGCCAACGGCAAGCAGGACTACGTCAAGTACATCAACGCCACCGGCGGCATCAACGGCGTCAAGATCGCCTTCGAGGAATGCGAGACCGGCTATGCCACCGACAAGGGCGTGGAATGCTATGAGCGCCTGAAAGGCAAGGGCGCGTCGGTGTTCGACCCGCAGGCCACCGGCATCACCTTCGCGCTGACCGACAAGGCGCCGGTCGACAAGATTCCGCTGATCACGCTGGGCTACGGCCTGGCGGCGTCGCAGGACGGCGGCGTGTTCAAGTGGAATTTCCCGCTGATGGGCAGCTACTGGACCGCGGCCGACATCCTGATCCAGCACCTCGGCGACAAGGAAGGCGGGCTCGACAAGCTCAAGGGCAAGAAGATCGCGCTGGTCTATCACGATTCGCCGTTCGGCAAGGAGCCGATTCCGCTGCTGCAGAAACGCGCCGAGCTGCACGGCTTCCAGCTCAGCCTGCTGCCGGTGACCGCGCCCGGTGTCGAGCAGAAGGCGACCTGGCTGCAGGTGCGCCAGCAGCGCCCGGATTACGTGCTGCTGTGGGGCTGGGGGGTGATGAACTCCACTGCGCTGAAGGAGGCGGTGGCGACCGGCTTCTCGCGCGACAAGCTGTTCGGCGTGTGGTGGGCCGGCGCCGAGCCGGACGTCAAGGACGTCGGCGCCAACGCCAAGGGCTACAGCGCGCTGGCACTGAACCCCAACGGCACCAACTATCCGCTGATGCAGGACATCCTGAAGAAGGTGCATGACGCGGGCCAGGGTTCGGGTCCGCGCGAGGAGGTCGGCTCGGTGCTCTACACCCGCGGCATGATCATCTCCATGCTCAGCGTCGAGGCTATCCGCCGCGCCCAGGAACAGTTCGGCAAGGGCAAGGTCATGACCGGCGAGCAGGTGCGCTGGGGCTTCGAGAACCTGAACATCGACGAGAAGCGCCTGGAAGAGCTGGGCCTGGCCGGGGTGATCCGTCCGCTCAAGACCAGTTGCGAGGACCACATGGGTTCGTCGTGGGCGCGCATCCACCAATGGGACGGCAGCAAGTGGGTCATGAACGACAAGTGGTATGAGGCCGACAAGGCCGTGCTCGATCCGCTGGTCAAGCAAGCAGCCGACCGCTACGCCGCCGAGAAGCAGATCAAGCGCCGCGACGCGGCCGATTGCCAGCCCTGATCCCTGGCTCCGGGCCGCGCCTGCCGCTTCCTGGCGGCAGGCGCGGTGGCGAGAATCACCCCGGTGCCGCCGCGCAGCGGCACCGAACTGATCGGATGAAGCGATGAACGCACCGAACCTCCTCCTCAATGTGAATGGCATCGAGGTGATCTACAACCACGTCGCGCTGGTGCTCAAGGGTGTCTCGCTGCAGGTGCCCGAGGGCGGCATCGTCGCCATCCTCGGCGGCAACGGCGCGGGCAAGACCACCACGTTGCGGGCGATCTCGAACCTGCTCAAGGGCGAGCGCGGCGAGGTCACCAAGGGCATGATCGAGTACCGCGGCGAGCGCGTCGAAGCGCTGTCGCCGTCCGATCTCGTGCGCCGCGGCGTCGTCCAGGTGATGGAAGGCCGCCACTGCTTCGCCCACCTGACGATCGAGGAAAACCTGCTCGCCGGCGCCTACACGCGCAGCGACAAGGGCGAGATTTCAGCCAACCTCGACAAGGTCTATACCTATTTCCCGCGCCTGAAGACGCGCCGCAGCAGCCAGGCGGCCTATACCTCGGGCGGCGAGCAGCAGATGTGCGCGATCGGCCGGGCGCTGATGTCGAACCCGAACATGGTGCTGCTGGACGAGCCTTCGATGGGCCTGGCGCCGCAGATCGTCGAAGAGGTGTTCGAGATCGTCAAGGACCTCAACGCCAAGGAAAAGGTGAGCTTCCTGCTCGCCGAACAGAACACCATGGTGGCGCTGCGTTATGCCGATTTCGGCTACATCGTCGAGAACGGCCGCATCGTCATGGAAGGCGCGGCGCAGGAACTGGCGAGCAACGAGGACGTCAAGGAGTTCTACCTCGGCCTGTCGGGCGAAGGGCGCAAGAGCTTCCGCGAGGTCAAGCATTACCGCCGCCGCAAGCGCTGGCTGAGCTGAGCACGGGCGCCGCAGCGAACTCCACAACGCAGCGAACAGGGATGCCGAGATGAATTTCCATGATGCGCGGGAAAACCGCGACCCCGAAAGCCGCGAGCGCGAGCTGATGGCGTGCCTGCCGGCACAGATCGCCCATGCGCGCGCGAACGCGCCGGCGTTCGCCAGGCTGCTCGCCGACGTCGACCCCGCTGCGGTGACGAGCCGCGCCGCGCTCGCCGCGTTGCCGGTCACGCGCAAGTCGGAACTGCTGGAGCTGCAGAAGGCCGCGCGGCCCTTCGGCGGCTTTGCCGCGGTCGGCTGGGGCGCGGCCTGCCGGCGGGTGTTCGCCTCGCCCGGACCGCTGTACGAACCCGAGGGCGCGCGTGCCGACTACTATCGTCTCGCCCGGGCCTTGTTCGCGGCCGGCTTCCGTGCCGGCGACCTTGTGCACAACACCTTCTCCTACCATTTCACGCCGGCCGGCTCGATGATGGAGACGGCGGCCCATGCACTGGGCTGCACGGTCTTTCCGGCCGGCACCGGCCAGACCGAGCAGCAACTGGCGGCGATCGCCGATCTGCAGCCCAATGCCTATGTCGGCACGCCGTCCTTCCTGCGCATCCTGCTGGAGAAGGCGGACGAGTTCGGCGTCAAGCCGTCCTTCACCAAGGCCTTCGTTTCCGGCGAAGCCTTTCCGCCGAGCATGCGCGACGCTTTCGCCGCGCGCGGCATCCAGGCCTTCCAGGCCTACGCCACCGCCGACATCGGCCTGATCGCTTACGAGACCGAGGCGCGTGAAGGCCTGGTGGTGGACGAGGACGTGGTCGTCGAAATCGTCCGCCCCGGCACCGGCGACCCGGTCGCGCCCGGTGAAGTGGGCGAAGTGGTGGTGACCACCTTCAATCCCGACTATCCGCTGATCCGCTTCGGCACCGGCGACCTGTCGGCGCTGCTGCCCGGCGCCTCGCCCTGCGGGCGGACCAACCTGTGCATCAAGGGTTGGATGGGCCGTGCCGACCAGACGACCAAGGTCAAGGGCATGTTCGTCCATCCGGGGCAGGTCGCCCAGGTCGTCAAACGCCATCCCGAGATCACGCGTGCGCGGCTGGTGGTGGACAACCCCGACCTCAACGACCGCATGACGCTGATGTGCGAAATCGCCGGCGGCGGCAGCGAGACGCTGGCGGCGGCGATTGCTGCCAGCCTGCGCGAGCTGACCAAGCTGCGCGGCGAGGTCGCCTTCCTGCCGGGCGGGGCGCTCGCCAACGACGGCAAGGTGATCGACGACATGCGGACCTACGCCTGAGCCCGCGCTATCCTGTCCTTCTTGCGGCGCCTGCGGGCGCCGCCGTCACATGAGGATGACCATGAGCGAAGACTCCCGCGATGGCGCGCGGCTGCCGCTGGCCGGCGTGCGCGTGCTCGACCTGACGCGCCTGCTGCCGGGCCCGCTGGCGACCCAGCACCTGGCCGACTACGGCGCCGACGTCGTCAAGATCGAGGACACCGGCGCCGGCGACTACGCCCGCGGCATGGGGGCGATGGGCGGCGACACCAGCTGGTTCTATCAGGTGGTCAATCGCAACAAGCGCAGCCTGCGCCTGGACCTGAAGCATCCGGAAGGCCGGGCGGTGTTCGAGAAGCTGGTGGCGGGCGCCGACATCCTGGTCGAAGGCTTCCGGCCGGGGGTCATGGACAAGCTCGGTCTCGGCTACGACGCGCTGGCGCGGATCAACCCGCGCCTGGTGTTCTGCAGCATCTCCGGCTATGGCCAGACCGGCCCCTATGCGCAGCGCGCCGGGCACGACCTCAACTACATCGGCTATGCCGGCGTGCTCGACCAGATCGGCACCGCCGGCGGCGCGCCGGCACTCTCGAATCTGCAACTGGGCGATCTGCTCGGCGGCACCATGACCGCGCTGTTCGGCATCCTGACTGCGCTGGTCGATGCCCGGGCGAGCGGCAAGGGGAGGATGGTCGATGTGTCGATGACCGATGGCGTGATGGCCCACGCCATCTTTCCGCTGGCCGAAGTGCTGGCGCGAGGGCAGGTGAGGCCGCGCGGCGAGGATCTGCTGACCGGACAGGTGCCGTGTTATGGCGTGTATCGCACTGCCGACGGCCGCTACATGGCGGTCGGTGCGCTGGAAGCGAAGTTCTGGAACCTGGTCTGCGACACGCTCGAACGGCCGGATCTGAAGCCTTTCCACCTGGCGGCCGGCGAAATCGGGGAAGGGGCGAAGGCCGAACTCGCGGCGATTTTCGCCAGCCGCAGCCAGGCCGAATGGGCGGCGCTGTTCGATGGCGTGGATTGCTGCGTGACGCCGGTGCTGAGCCTGGAGGAAAGCCTGGAAAACCCCCAGCTGAAAGCACGCGGCATGGTGGTCGAGGTGGGCGGCGTGCGCCAGTTCGGCCCGCCGGTGAAGCTGTCGGGCATGCCGGAACAGGTTTTCCGGCCGGCGCCGACAGTGGCGGGCGCCGACAGCGACGCGGTGCTGGGCGAGGCCGGGCTGAGCGCTGCCGACATTGCCCGCCTGCGCGGGGCGGGCGTCATCTGAGGCGACGCGGGCTGCGGACAGAGCGAAAAAACGGGCACCTCCGGCCAGAGCCGGACGGTGCCCGCCGGGTGCGGGTCTTGCGCCCCGTCTTATTTGTCGCCGGCAGGCTTGCGGCGCGTGCTGCGGGTGCTCGCCTTGGCTTCGGCGGCGGGCGTGGCGGTGTCGGCCTGCGGCTGCTCGGTCGGATTCATCAGATTCCAGGGCCACATCGCCGCCGCTGCGGCAAAGGGGTTGGCGCTGGTATCGGACCCAGCCTCGTCCGAGTCGGAGCGCGTGCTCATCGCCTTGACCGCGGAGAGCGCGGCGCGCTGCAGCTCCAGGCCCTGGATGCTCATCTGCAGCATGTTCAGGTTCATCTTCAGCCAGCCTTCGACCGCCTTCATGTCGGTGATGCGCTTGTCGAGCTCGTCGACGTCGAGGGTGGGCGTGACCATGCCGGGAAGCGAAAAGCCCATGCTGCTCCACATGCCGCGAACGAATTCGAGCGGATCCTGCGCGTTGTGATCTTGAGACATTGACACGCTCCCGATAAGTTATGGTGATGAACGAATAGTAACCGATGGATCGTCTCGCTGCTGCATTCGCATTCATGCAGTTCAATGGCCGCCGAGCATGCGGTGCATCAGTGCGCGCAGTTTGGCCGGGCGCAACGGTTTGTGCAGCAGCGGCAGGCTGGCGGCGCGGGCGCGGGCGAGTGCTTCCGGGGTGGTGTCGCCGCTGATCAGCACCGCGTGCAATGGCAGCGCCTGGCGTTCCCGGCGCAGCTTCAGTGCGAGTTCGATGCCGTCGAGCGCACCGCCCAGGCGCAGGTCGGAGATGAGGATTTCGATCGGTTCGGCTTCGTCCTCGAGCTGTTCGAGCAGGTGCTCGGCGTCGTTGGCGACGATCAGTTCACAGCCCCAGGAGGCGAGCAGGCCGAGCATGGCGTCCCGCACCAGCGGATCGTCTTCCACCACGGCGACACGGACGCCGCTGAGGCTGCCGAGAGCACGGACTTCCTCGTGTGCGGCAGTCTCGGTTTCGAGGGGGCCGAAGGGCAGCTCGAGGGCGAACACCGATCCCCGTCCGGGGGCCGAGCGCAGCTCCAGGCGGTGGCCGAGCAGGTCGACCAGGCGGCGCACGATCGCCAGGCCGAGGCCGAGCCCCTTGTCGCGTGAGCGCTCGGGGTTGCCGAGCTGCACGAACTCCTGAAAGATCGCCTGCTGGAACTCGGCCGGGATACCGGGGCCGTTGTCGCGCACTTCCACGCGCAGGGCGTCGCCGCGGCCGCGGCATGCGATCAGGATGCTGCCGTCCCGCGTATGGCGGACGGCGTTGCTGACGAGATTGCCGACGATCCGCTCGAACAGCATCGGGTCGCTGAGCACGTATTGCTGCGTCGCCGGCAACCGCAGGTACAGCCGGATGCCGCGTGCCCGGGCGGCGGGCCGCTGTTCGTCGCGGATGCGCTCGAGGATGGGGACGGGGTCGAAGCTGCGGATGACCGGCACCAGCACGCCGGCATCCAGGCGCGAGATGTCGAGCAGGCTGTCGAGCAACTGCTCCATCGCGCTGGCCGAGGCGGTGATGCGATCGACGATCTGCCGGCTGCGCGCATCGAGCGTCTGCTGCGAAAGCTCCGAGATGAACAGGCCGAGCGCATGCATCGGCTGGCGCAGGTCGTGGCTGGCGGCGGCGAGGAAATGTGATTTCGACGCGTTGGCATGTTCGGCTTCGGCCGTGCGGGCACGCAGTTCGGCGGTAGCCTCGTCGATCTGGCGGCGCATGTGGTCGTGCGCGTGCTCGAGGCGCTCGGCCATTTCATTCACGCCTCGCGCCAGGCGCTGCAGGCTGCCGCCGCCGCGGGCCGCGGCGCGCTCGTGCAGCCTGCCGTGGCCGATGCGCAGCACGACGTCGGCCACGGCACGGATGGGGCCGGTGACGCCGCGGCTCAGGCGTGCGGCCAGCAGCAGGCTGGCGAACAGCACCACCAGCATCGAGCCGATGCCGGCCAGCAGCAGTTCCGCACGGCGCTGCTGCAGGCGTTCGAGCGAGAGATCGAGCACCACGATCCCCTGCGGGCGGACCAGGTCGATGTGTGGCGTAGCGGCCGGCGCGAGCGAAATGCCGTCGTCGATGTCGATCGGCATCGGCCGGATGGTTTCGACCAGCCGCAGCAGCATGCCGTCCTGCAGCAAGGTGGAGCGGGCTTCCAGCGGGGGCGCGAGCTGCGGCTCCGGCAGCGGAGGCGTCGGCAGGTCGGTGGACTGCCGGCTGAGCGCCAGCAGCTGGCCGTCGCGGTCGAAGATGTGCACGGCCAGGACGTCGTCTTCCCCGGTCGCGGACGAGGCGATCTGCTGCAGTGCCTTGATGTTGCCGGCGAACATGGCCTGTTCGCTCGCTGCCGCGAGCTGGCGCGCGAAGGCGCGGCCGCGCGCGGCGAGCGCCTCGTCCAGATCGGAGAGGCGCAGGCCGGTGAATACCGTGGTCATGATTGCGGCGAGGATCAGCATCGGCAGCACGGCCGCCAGCATCACCCGCGAACGGACGCCCCAGCCCGAAATCATGGCCTGCTCTCCTCCTGGTGCAAGGTGCGCGCGGCCGCCGCCAGCCGGCTTCCGGGCACAGGGGAAGCGATTGTCGCCGTTTTCGGCCGTGCAGGGTGAAAACCCCTGCCGGCCTGCATGCTATTCTTCTCCGGCATACGACAGCGAGGGTGGTGTTGCAGGTGGAACGGCATGCAAGCAGGATACTCATCGTCGAGGATCATGCCCTCGTCCGCGAAGCCATGGCACAGAGCCTGGCCCGGCTGCAGACGGGGCTGACGTGCGTCGAAGCGAGCAGCGCCGACCAGGCGCTGGCCTGCCTCGCTGCCGACGGCGACATCGACCTGGCGGTGATCGACCTGATGCTGCCGGACATGAGCGGCTTCTCCCTGCTCGCCATCATGGCGAAGCGGTTTCCCGAGATCCCGGCCGTCGTGGTGTCGGCGATCGACGACGAGGCGTCGGTGAGGCGCGCGATCAAGGCCGGTGCGTCGGGCTACGTGTCGAAGTCCAGTTCCAGCGAAGTGTTGCTGCAGGCGGTCAGGGACGTGCTCGAAGGCGGAGTGCATCTGCCCGAGGCGAAAACGGCGGCGCAGCCGGCAAAGCGGACCCGCTTGCCGGCCAGCGAGCGCTACGGCCTGACCGCGGCCCAGGGGCGCGTGCTCGAACTGCTCGCCGCGGGCAAGACCAACCGGGAGATCGCCGACCTGCTGGGGGTTTCGGAAGGCACGGTCAAGGTGCATATGACGGCGATCTTCCGCGCGCTCGACGTGTCGAGCCGTGCCCAGGCGCTGGTCGTGATGTCGCGCTGCGGCGCGCGGCTTTGAGCGGAGCCGGGCGGTCCTGCGGTGCTCAGTGGGAGCGCCGCAGCGCGCTGGCCAGGCGCAGGGGCCGCTCCGTCGCCGGCAGCGGCTCGATGTCGTCGAGGTGTTCGTCGTCGGCGGCTTCGGCGAAGTCGATCTCGAGGACCTGCAGCACCTGGCGGGCGATCGAACGGCAGGCGTTGGCCAGCGGTGTCGGCAGCTGTTCCGGTATCTGCCGCTGCAGCAGCAGCTTCGACGAGGACAGCGCGTTGACCGGGCGCAGGATGCGGTGGCGGTGGGCGTGCATCAACTGCGCGACGGCGCGGTCGGCGGCGTCGCGCTGCCAGGCGTTGTTCGGCCACTGCGAGGGCACGGCGTAGGCACGCGGAAACATTTCGAGGTCGCGCAGCACGGTGCGGATGTCCTCGTGCGATTCGCGAAACGGCAGCAGCACGATGTCCGACAGCGCATAGAGCTTGCGGTCCATCTCGGTGCGGTTGCCGCCGCCGTCGATGATGCCGATCCAGTTGTCGAGTCCGCGCAGCTTGTCCACGACCTTGGTCAGCGCCTCGCGGGTGCGGGCATCGGCAGTGACGTAGCGCCGGCCGGTGGGCGACAGCGGTTCGCGCGAGGTGTCGGTGAGCACGCAGGCGGCGCGCTGGCCGAGCAGGCCGAGGCCCTGGCACAGCATGTGCGATAGCGTGGTCTTGCCAGTGCCGCCTTTGTTGCCGATCACGCAGATGATCTCAGCCATGAATCCGTCCATCCTTTGCTGGCGGCCGCGGTCGACCGCACGATCGGGATTATCCGGGGATGGCGACGCCGGCAAGCGGTGGAAAAGCGCCGGTTCGACCCGCTATTTCGGCCTATCGGCGCTGTCGCCCGAGACGCCGATCCGGTACAGGTGGAGCTGCGTGCCGCGCCGGTCGCCGACGGCGACGATCCGTTCCGCGGCGATGCCGGGCACGGCGAAGCTGTTGCTGACGAGCAGGCTGCCGGGTTTCATCTCGGCGCTGGCCTTGGCCCAGACCGCCGCCATCGGCACCGGCGACAGGAAGGCATACACCACGTCGTGGTCCGACCACGCCGAGGCGAACATATCGCCACGCCGCCAGTCGATGTTGGATAGGCGGCGTGTCAGCAGGCGCCCGAGCAGCCATGGAATGGGCGCGAGCTCGATACCAGTGAAGTGGCAGTCCGGCCGGGCGCGGGCGAGCGGGCGGAGTACCGAGCCGGTGCCGGCGCCGATGTCGAGGAGGCGAGCCGGTGCGGTGGGCAGCAACTGGCCGAGCGCTGCGGCGCTTGCGCGGTTGCTGAGGTAGAGCGGCACGCGGCTGCGGAAGCTCGTCCAATACACGAGCAGCAGCAGCACGAAGCCGGCCAGGAACCAGCCCGGGTGCAGGTCCAGCGCCCGCGCCAGCCCATGGCCGAGCAGCGCGGCGGGCAGGAAGCCGAGATGGATCGGCAGCCACCAGCGTTCGCTGCGCAGCAGCAGGCTGGCGAGGGCGGCCAGAACTGCCTGCGTGGCGACCAGCGGCCACAGGCCGCCGACGAATCCTGCACGGGCGAGGGTGAGTGCGCCTGCGGCGCCGAGCAATTGGGCGCAGAGGGCTTTGAGGGCTGGCGGCATCGGTGGGCGGGCGGAACGAAAGACGCCGATCTTATCAACCCGGCTCATCTCGCGGCTCAAAAGGGAAACCGGCTCCGTAGGAATGGCTTTATCCGGGGCGCCGAGCCGCGAACATGGCCTTGCCGCCGCCTCGGATGCTGCTGGGCCCGGCGCCCCCGGCTAGCGCTGCTTCCACGAACAGTTGCGCTGGTGCTGCAATCATCCGAACGAGCGCTCGACGATCAAGACGGTATCTGGCTGCTGCAGCCCGCCCGAGGAGTCCGGGGTACCCCGGACTCCTCGGGCGGTTCGGCTATTTGTTCGGCCCGAGTGTGGAGGCTGACGGTGTGGGCCAGCCTGCTTCAGGCGGTCACTTCGGTTCGTGCCTTGGTGTCCGCAACGGCTTCCGTGCCGGAGTTCGGCTGCCCGGCAGCGTTCGCCGGGGCCGCCCGCCATTGCACGAGTAGCTGTTTGCGCTGCTGGGCAGCCCAGGCCATGTTCCTGGTCTTGATGTGGCCGAAGCCGCGAATGCGCTCGGGCAGTTCGGCGAGCTGGATCGCCAGCGGCAGGCGGTCCGGGCTCAGGCTGCCCAGCAGCTCCTCGACGTCGGTCTCGAACTCGGTGATCAGGGCGCGTTCCGCGCGCCGCTCCGCGGTATGGCCGAAGATGTCCAAACGTGTGCCGCGCAGCCGTTTGAAGCTGGCGAGCAGGCGGAACAGCCTCAGCACCCAGGGGCCGAAGCTGCGCTTGGCGATGCGGCCGGTGCGGGGATCGGGGCGTGCCAGCAGCGGTACGGCGAGGTGGAAGCGAATGCTGTAGTCGCCTTCGAAAGTCTCGTCGAGCTGCTGCCGGAATGCGGCTGCGCTGTGGAGGCGGGCCACTTCGTATTCGTCCTTGTAGGCGAGCAGTCGGGCGTAGCTGCGCGCGACGGCCTCGGCCAGGCGGGTGCTGCCGGCGCCGATGCTGCGTGCTTCCGCTTCGCGCACGCGTTCGACCAGGCGGCGATAGCGTTCGGCATAGGCTGCGTCCTGGTAGTCCGCCAGCATCGCCATGCGGCGCTCGATCAGCGCATCCAGGCCCGGTGCGGGCAGCTTTTCCGCGCTTGCCGGCGGCAGCAGCGCTTCGACGCTCTGCAGATCGTGGGCCGCCCGCCTGCCCCAGCGGAAGGCGCGCCTGTTCATGTCCACCGCTGCACCGTTGAGTTCGATCGCCTGCATCAGCGCGGCTTCGGACACCGGCACCAGGCCGCGCTGCCAGGCGAAGCCGAGCAGGAAGGGATTGATCGCCAGGCCGTCGCCGAGCAGCGCAAGCGCCAGCCGCTGGGCATCGATGAAATCGCTGTCGGCCGCGGTGGCGTCGCGCAGGGTGGCGATCATGCGCTGCTGCGGGAAGCCCCAGTCGGGGTCGTGGGCGAAGGCCGAGGTGGGGATTTCGGCCGTGTTGATCACGGCCCGGCTGCGCCCGGCGGCCATCTTGGCCAGCGCCTCGACGCTGGCGCTGACGATCAGGTCGCCGCCGATCACCGCGTCGGCTTCGCCGGCGGCGATCCGCACTGCGTGCAGCGCCTCGGGCTGGTCGGCGATGCGGATGTGGCTGAAGACCGAGCCGCCTTTCTGGGCCAGCCCGGTCATGTCGAGCACGGTGACGCCCTTGCCGTCGAGATGGGCGGCCATGCCGATCAGCGCGCCGATGGTGATGACGCCGGTGCCGCCGACGCCGGTAACCAGGATGCCGAAAGGCGTGGTCGTCGCCGGCAGCTGCGGCTCGGGCAGCGGCGGCAGCCTGGCTTCGTCGCCGGCGATGGCCTGGCCCTTGCGCAGGCCGCCGCCTTCGACGGTGACGAAGCTGGGGCAGAAGCCCTTGAGACAGGAATAGTCCTTGTTGCACGAGGACTGGTCGATGCGGCGCTTGCGGCCGAGGTCGGTCTCGACCGGCAGGATGGACATGCAGTTGGACTGATCGCCGCAGTCGCCGCAGCCTTCGCAGACCGCCTCGTTGATGAACACCCGCCGCGCCGGATCGGGGTAGGTGCCGCGCTTGCGGCGGCGGCGCTTCTCGGCGGCGCAGGTCTGGTCGTAGATCAGTGCGGTGACGCCGCCCGAGGCGCGCAGCTCGCGCTGGATCAGGTCGAGCTCGTCGCGGTGGCGGATCGGCACGTGGGCGAGGTCGGCGGGGCCGTAGGCGCGCTCGGTGCCGTCGGTGACGACGACGATGTTATGCACGCCCTCGGCCTGAAGCTGGCGCACGATCGTGGGCACGTCGAGCGGGCCGTCGTGGGGCTGGCCGCCGGTCATCGCGACGGCGTCGTTGTAGAGGATCTTGTAGGTGATGTTCACCTTTGCCGCGACGGCCTGGCGGATCGCCATCAGGCCGGAGTGGAAGTAGGTGCCGTCGCCCAGGTTGGCGAAGATGTGGACTTCGTCGGTGAACGGCGCCTGGCCGACCCAGGGCACGCCTTCGCCGCCCATGTGGGTGAAGGTCTGGGTGCGGCGCTCGGGCATCCAGGTCGCCATGTAGTGGCAGCCGATGCCGGCCAGCGCGCGGCTGCCTTCGGGGACGTGGGTGGAGGTGTTGTGCGGGCAGCCCGAGCAGAAGGTGGGCACGCGGTCGGCGCTGAAGCTGCGCTGCGACAGGGCCTGCTCCTTGGCCTGGAGGAAGGCGACGCGGGTTTCGATGCGCTCCGAGGTGAAGAAGCGGCCGATGCGCAGCGCGATGGCGCGCGCGATCATCGCCGGCGTCAGTTCGCCGGCGGCGGGCAGCAGCCAGGTGCCGTGGTCTATCGTGCCGTCCGGGCGCTGCACGTGGGCCCATTCCCCTTTCTCGTCGAACTTGCCGACCACCCGCGGGCGCACGTCCTCGCGCCAGTTGTACAGTTCTTCCTTGAGCTGGTATTCGAGCAGCTGGCGCTTTTCCTCCACCACCAGGATCTCGTCCAGGCCTTCGGCGAAGCTGCGCACGCCGTCGGCCTCGAGCGGCCAGACCATGCCGACCTTGTAGACCCGCAGGCCGATCTCGGCCGCCAGCGCTTCGTCGATGCCGAGGTCGTCGAGTGCCTGGCGCACGTCCAGATAGCTCTTGCCGCTGGTGATGATGCCGAGCCTGGGGCTGGGCGAGTCGATGACGATCCGGTTGAGCCGGTTGGCGCGGGCGTAGGCCAGCGCGGCATACAGCTTGTAGTGCAGCAGGCGTTTTTCCTGCACCAGCGGCGGATCGGGCCAGCGCAGGTTGAGGCCGTCGGCCGGCAGGGCGAAGTCGGTCGGTATCACGACCTGCACGCGCTGGGGATCGATATCCACCGAGGCGGAGGTCTCGACGGTGTCGGCGAGCGCCTTGAACGCGACCCAGCAGCCGGAATAGCGCGACAGGGCGTAGCCATGGACGCCGAAATCGATGTATTGCTGCACGCCGGCGGGGGCGAGCACCGGCATCATCATCGACTTGAAGAAGTGGTCGGTCTGGTGCGGCAGGGTGGAGGACTTGGCGGCGTGGTCGTCGCCGGCGACCACCAGCACGCCGCCGAAACGGGCGCTGCCGGCGGCATTGGCGTGGCGGAAGACGTCGCCGCAGCGATCGACGCCCGGGCCCTTGCCGTACCACATCGCGAACACGCCGTCATGGCGGGCGCCCGGCGACAATTGCACCTGCTGGCTGCCCCAGACCGCGGTGGCGGCGAGATCCTCGTTGATGCCGGGCTGGAAGACGATGCCGTACTGTTCCAGGTGGCGGCGCGCTTTCCACAGCGTCTGGTCGAGGCCGCCGAGCGGCGAGCCGCGGTAGCCGGAGACGAAGCCGGCGGTGTCGAGGCCTGCAGCCTCGTCGCGGGCCTTCTGGATCATCAGCAGGCGGACCAGCGCCTGGTAGCCGCTGAGATAGACGCGGCCACTGGTGGCGGTGTACTTGTCGTCCAGGCTGGCGGCCCTTGCGGGGGGATGAGGGGCATGTACGGCCATGGCGCTTCCTCCTTCCAGAGCTTTGGTTTCCGGAATGGCACGGGCTGCCTGCGCCAGGCCTCGTGGGCGCCGCCAGCAGGGAGCCGGCCCGATCAGGCTAAGCGAATGCGCGTGGCGCTTTCAATGCCGGAAAACCCGCAAGATTCCCCGGCGTGCTGCGGAATGAATGACGACGATCGACGCCGGCGCGGAAAGCTGCAAAAAGTGTTTGACATGGATAGCCTCGTCGCCTATAGTGCGTGGCTCTCGCGTGGAGGGATACCCAAGCGGTCAACGGGATCAGACTGTAAATCTGACGGCTCAGCCTTCGAAGGTTCGAATCCTTCTCCCTCCACCAGTGATACAGACGCCGAGCGGCGCGTTCGGTTCGCGGTCCGGTCGGCGTAGCAGTGAATGGGTTGAAGAATCGGCTGCGAGTTCATGCAGTGGCTGCGCGGGTGTAGCTCAATGGTAGAGCAGAAGCCTTCCAAGCTTATGACGAGGGTTCGATTCCCTTCACCCGCTCCAGATGTGCTGTTTTCGGCGCCCTTGTAGCTCAGTGGTAGAGCACTCCCTTGGTAAGGGAGAGGCCACGTGTTCAATCCACGTCAAGGGCACCACTCATTTTCTGCCTGGCCTGGCGCGGCGGCCAAGATGACCGGAATCCGGTCTGAATGGGCGCCGTTCTGGTTTTTCTGGTTCTGATTCTTAAGGATGGCGATATGGCTAAGGGTAAGTTTGAGCGGACGAAGCCGCACGTCAACGTTGGCACGATTGGTCACGTTGACCACGGCAAGACGACGCTGACGGCCGCGATCACGACGGTGCTGACGAAGAAGTTCGGCGGTGAAGCGAAGGACTACGCGTCGATCGACAGCGCGCCGGAAGAGAAGGCACGCGGGATCACGATCAACACCGCGCACGTCGAGTACGAAACCGCGACGCGCCACTACGCTCACGTCGACTGCCCGGGCCACGCCGACTACGTCAAGAACATGATCACGGGTGCCGCGCAGATGGACGGTGCGATCCTGGTGTGCTCGGCCGCCGACGGCCCGATGCCGCAGACCCGCGAGCACATCCTGCTGGCCCGCCAGGTGGGCGTGCCCTACATCGTCGTGTTCCTGAACAAGTGCGACATGGTCGACGACGAAGAGCTGCTCGAGCTGGTCGAGATGGAAGTGCGCGAGTTGCTGTCGAAGTACGACTTCCCGGGCGACGACATCCCGATCATCAAGGGTTCGGCGCTGAAGGCGCTCGAAGGCGACCAGTCGGACATCGGCGAACCGGCGATCTTCCGCCTGGCCGACGCGCTGGACAGCTACATCCCGACGCCGGAACGCGCGATCGACAAGCCCTTCCTGCTGCCGATCGAAGACGTGTTCTCGATCTCGGGCCGCGGCACCGTGGTGACCGGCCGTGTCGAGCGCGGTGTCGTCAAGGTTGGCGAGGAAATCGAAATCGTCGGCATCAAGCCGACGGTCAAGACCACCTGCACCGGCGTGGAAATGTTCCGCAAGCTGCTGGATCAAGGTCAGGCGGGCGACAACGTGGGCGTGCTGCTGCGCGGCACCAAGCGTGAAGACGTCGAGCGTGGCCAGGTGCTGTGCAAGCCGGGTTCGATCACGCCGCACACGCACTTCACGGGCGAGATCTACGTGCTGTCGAAGGAAGAGGGTGGTCGTCACACGCCGTTCTTCAACAACTACCGTCCGCAGTTCTACTTCCGTACGACGGACGTGACCGGCTCGATCGAGCTGCCGGAAGGCACCGAGATGGTGATGCCGGGCGACAACGTGTCGATCACGGTGAAGCTGATCGCGCCGATCGCGATGGAAGAAGGTCTGCGTTTCGCGATCCGTGAAGGCGGCCGCACCGTCGGCGCCGGCGTCGTCGCCAAGGTCATCGAGTAATACGCTCGCTGACCGATGCAAAGGCGCATCCTGGTGGATGCGCCTCGTAGTCTCTGCTGCAGGGGTATAGCTCAACTGGCAGAGCGTCGGTCTCCAAAACCGAAGGTTGGGGGTTCGATTCCCTCTGCCCCTGCCACAATTTTTTCGGGTGGTTTTCCGCAATGGCCGATAAGTTGAAGTTTGCGCTGGCTCTGGCTTTGCTGGCTGCCGGTGTTGTCGGCTTCTATCTGCTTTCCGAGCAGCCGCTCGTGCTTCGTGTGCTGTCCGTCCTGCTGGGCGTGGCGGCGGGCATCGCCGTGGCGTGGTTCTCCGCGCCGGGCCGCCGCTTCGTCGAGTTTGCGCGCGAGGCGGTCGTCGAGACGAAGAAGGTCGTCTGGCCGAGCCGCAAGGAAACGGTTCAGACCACGGGTCTGGTGTTCGCCTTCGTGGTCGTGATGGCGATCTTCCTGTGGCTGACCGACAAGAGCCTGGAATGGGTTCTGTACGATCTCGTTCTGGGTTGGAAGTGATATGACGAAGCGTTGGTACGTGGTTCATGCCTATTCCGGCTTCGAGAAGTCGGTGCAGCGGGCGCTGATCGAGCGCGTCAACCGCGCGGGCATGCAGGATTTCTTCGGCCAGATCCTGGTTCCGGTCGAAGAGGTCGTCGAGATGAAGGGCGGCCAGAAGAGCATCACCGAACGCAAGTTCTTCCCGGGCTACGTGCTCGTCGAGATGGAAATGAACGACGAGAGCTGGCACCTGGTGAAGTCCACGCCGAAGGTCACCGGCTTCGTCGGCGGCACGGCAAACAAGCCGGCGCCGATTTCCGACAAGGAAGTCGAGAAGATCATGCAGCAGATGCAGGACGGCGTCGACAAGCCGCGTCCCAAGGTGCTGTTCGAGATCGGCGAAGTCGTCCGTGTCAAGGAAGGTCCGTTCACCGACTTTCATGGTTCGGTGGAAGACGCCAACTACGAGAAGAGCAAGCTGCGCGTTTCCGTGACCATCTTCGGTCGCGCGACGCCAGTCGAACTGGATTTCACCAGGTCGAGAAGACCTGAGTGTCGAGCGGCAGGCCGTCTGGCCTGCCGTAGCCTGTTCACGGCCGTCTCGGGCAGATTGTCCGGGGAGCTTGATGGACGGCAAGCAAGGCGAGGAGCGCCGGGTCTGACCGGTGCGCTAGCACTCAATACAGGAGCAAGCCGCAATGGCAAAGAAAATCATTGGCTACATCAAGCTGCAGGTGCCGGCCGGCAAGGCCAACCCCAGCCCCCGATCGGTCCGGCGCTGGGTCAGCGCGGCCTGAACATCATGGAATTCTGCAAGGCCTTCAACGCCAAGACCCAGGGTCTCGAGCCGGGCCTGCCGATTCCGGTGGTGATCACCGCGTTCGCCGACAAGTCCTTCACCTTCATCATGAAGACGCCGCCGGCGTCGGTGCTGATCAAGAAGGCTGCCGGCCTGCAGAAGGGCTCGGCGAAGCCGCATACCGACAAGGTCGGTTCGATCACCCGCGCCCAGGTCGAGGAAATCGCCAAGACCAAGCTGCCCGACCTCACCGCTGCCGATCTGGAAGGTGCCGTGCGCACGATCGCCGGCTCCGCCCGCAGCATGGGCATCACCGTGGAGGGCCTGTAATCATGGCGAAACTTTCCAAGCGAGTTCAGGCGCTGCGCGCCAAGGTCGACCGCAACCAGAGCTACCCGGTGGCTGACGCCCTGGCGCTGGTCAAGGAATGCGCGACCGCCAAGTTCGACGAGTCGATCGACATCGCAGTGAACCTCGGCGTCGATGCACGCAAGTCCGACCAGGTCGTCCGTGGTTCGGTGGTGCTGCCCGCCGGCACCGGCAAGAGCGTCCGCGTTGCCGTGTTCGCCCAGGGCGACAAGGCCGAAGCCGCGCGCGCCGCGGGTGCCGAAGTCGTCGGCTTCGACGATCTGGCCGAACAGATCAAGGCCGGCAAGCTCGATTTCGACATCTGCATCGCCACGCCGGACGCCATGCGCGTCGTCGGCCAGTTGGGTCAGATCCTCGGCCCGCGCGGCCTGATGCCGAACCCGAAGGTCGGTACCGTGACCATGGACGTCGCCACCGCGGTCAAGAACGCCAAGGCCGGTCAGGTCCAGTACCGCACCGACAAGGCTGGCCTGGTGCACGCCACCATCGGCCGCGCCTCCTTCGGCGTCGAAGCGCTGCAGCAGAACCTGTCGGCCTTCGTCGACGCGCTGGTCAAGGCCAAGCCGGCCGCGGCCAAGGGTGTCCTACCTGCGCCGCATCGCGGTTTCCAGCACCATGGGTGCCGGTGTCCGCGTCGATCCGGGCAGCGTCAACGCCGCTTGATGAACCTGTGCCGCCTCCGGGCGGCACGAACAGAACTTTGGGCCGTGCCGCTCTCTGGCACGGATCGTCAAAGACCGCAGGTGCGGGAGGCCGGGATTCAGTCTCGGCCAAGCGTTTAATCGTCTCCGGACGGCCTGCGCAGATGGTGTGCCCAGAACAGGATTATGGCTGCGATGCAGCCGCGCTCCTGATCCAGGTCGCCGTGGGTGCGAACCGTGTCTTTCCGGTTCGTGTGTTGACTTGAAAAGGAGGAAAGACCTGTGGGTCTCAATCTGGATGACAAGAAAGCCGTAGTGGCTGAGGTGTCGGCACAGGTGGCCAACGCCCAGACGATCGCGGTGGCCGAGTATCGCGGCGTCGAGGTGGGTGATCTCACCGTGCTGCGTGCCAAGGCTCGCGAAGCTGGCGTGTACCTGCGTGTGCTGAAGAACACCCTGGTCCGTCGCGCGATCGCCGGTACCCCGTTCGAGGGACTGACCGATCAACTGACCGGCCCGCTGATCTATGGCATCTCGACCGATCCGGTCGCTGCTGCCAAGGTGCTGAACGATTTCGCCAAGGGCAACGACAAGCTGGTGCTGAAGGCCGGTTCCTACGCGGGCAATACGCTCGACCAGGCCGGTGTGAAGGCGCTCGCCTCGATCCCGAGCCGCGAGGAACTGCTGTCGACCCTGCTGGGCGTCATGCAGGCGCCGGTGTCGGGCTTCGCCTGCGCCATGGCCGCACTCGCCAAGAAGCGCGAAGAAGAAACCGCTGCCTGAGCGCAGCCTTTCCTTCGTCTCGTTCGCACAAGCAAACTGAACATAATCGATTCTGGAGTTTTTGAAATGGCAATCACCAAAGAAGACATCCTCGAAGCCGTTGGCGCGATGACCGTCATGGAACTGAACGACCTGGTCAAGGCGTTCGAAGAGAAGTTCGGCGTTTCCGCCGCCGCCATGGCCGTGGCCGCCCGGGTGCCGGCGCTGCCGCTCCGGCCGCCGAAGAGAAGACCGAGTTCGACGTCGTGCTGACCGCCGCCGGCGACAAGAAGGTCGAAGTCATCAAGGTCGTCCGCGCCGCCACCGGCCTGGGCCTGAAGGAAGCGAAGGACGTCGTCGACGGCGCGCCGAAGACCGTGAAGGAAGGCGCTTCGAAGGCCGACGCCGAAGCGCTGAAGAAGCAACTGGAAGACGCTGGCGCCAAGGTCGAGATCAAGTAAGACCCGGCTTTCCAGCGGGGCTGGCATTCTTCGGAGTGCCAGCCCTTTCGTGCTTTGTGCCGAAGCTCGCGGGCAGCGGGCCAGGGACGAAGCCAGAGCAGAGCGTTTGCGGGCCGCATGGCGGCCAGGATTGAAGCGGACGCTGTGTTCTGTTTTTAGATGTCAGCCCTCTAGCCGGAGCATCCATGGCGTATTCCTACACCGAAAAGAAACGTATCCGCAAGAGCTTCGCCAAGCGCGCGGCCGTGCTCGATGCGCCTTTCCTGCTCGCCACCCAGATCGAGTCCTTCGCCGAATTCCTGCAGGCCGAAACCCTGCCGGAAGCAAGGCGCAACCAAGGCCTGCAGGCGGCCTTCACCTCGATCTTCCCGATCTCGAGCCACAGCGGCAACGCACGGCTCGAGTTCGTCCAGTACATGCTGGGCGAGCCTGCCTTCGACGTGAAGGAGTGCCAGCAGCGCGGCCTCACCTTCGCTTCGCCGCTGCGCGCGCGCGTGCGCCTGGTCATCATGGACCGCGAAGCGCCGAAGGAAACGATCAAGGAAGTGAAGGAGCAGGAAGTGTACATGGGCGAGATTCCGCTCATGACCACCACCGGTTCCTTCGTCATCAACGGTACCGAGCGCGTCATCGTCTCGCAGCTGCACCGTTCGCCCGGCGTGTTCTTCGAGCACGACCGCGGCAAGACCCATTCCTCGGGCAAGCTGCTGTTCTCGGCCCGCATCATTCCCTACCGCGGCTCCTGGCTCGACTTCGAGTTCGATCCGAAGGACTACCTCTACTTCCGCGTCGACCGCCGCCGCAAGATGCCGGTGACGATCCTGCTGCGCGCCATCGGCATGAGCCCGGAAGAGATCCTGGCGACCTTCCACGACTTCGACAATTTCCACCTGCAGAGCGAAGGCGCCCAGTTCGAGCTGGTGCCCGATCGCCTGCGCGGCGAAGTGGCGCGCTTCGACATCGTCACGCCGGACGGCAAGATCATCGTCGCGCGTGACAAGCGCATCACCTCCAAGCACATCCGCGAGATCGACCAGGCCGGCGTCAGGACCATCGGCGTGCCGGACGAATTCGTCCTCGGCCGCGTGATCGCCAACGACATCGCCGATCCCGAGACCGGCGAAGTGCTGGCGCGCGCCAACGACGAACTGACCGAGGACCTGCTGGACAAGCTGCGCCTGGCCGGCGTCACCGACCTGCGCACGCTGTACATCAACGACCTCGACCGCGGCGGCTATATCTCGCAGACCCTGCGCATCGACGAGACCACCGACCAGTGGGGCGCCAAGGTCGCGATCTACCGCATGATGCGTCCGGGCGAGCCGCCCACCGAGGATGCGGTGGAAGGTCTGTTCAACGGCCTGTTCTATGCCGAGGAGCGCTACGATCTGTCCTCGGTCGGCCGCATGAAGTTCAACCGCCGCGCCTACCCCGAGAAGATCGACGACAAGGCGCCGGGCTGGCTCAAGCGCTTCTACGAACAGGTCGGCGCCCAGGGCGAGGATGGCCCGGGCGTGCTGGTCAATGAGGACATCCTGGCCGTGATCGGCGTGCTGGTCGAGCTGCGCAACGGCCGCGGCGAGATCGACGACATCGACCACCTCGGCAACCGCCGCGTGCGTTCGGTCGGCGAATTGGCCGAGAACCAGTTCCGTGCCGGCCTGGTGCGCGTCGAGCGCGCGGTCAAGGAGCGCCTGTCGCAGGCCGAATCCGACAACCTGATGCCGCACGACCTGATCAACGCCAAGCCGATCTCGGCGGCGATCAAGGAGTTCTTCGGCTCCAGCCAGCTGTCGCAGTTCATGGACCAGACCAACCCGCTGTCCGAGATCACGCACAAGCGCCGCGTCTCGGCGCTCGGCCCGGGCGGTCTGACCCGCGAACGCGCCGGCTTCGAAGTGCGCGACGTGCACCCGACCCACTACGGCCGCGTGTGCCCGATCGAAACGCCGGAAGGTCCGAACATCGGCCTGATCAACTCGCTGGCCGTGTATGCCCGCACCAACCGCCACGGCTTCCTCGAGACGCCGTACCGCAAGGTGGTGGACGGCAAGGTCACCGACCAGATCGACTTCCTGTCGGCGATCGAGGAAGGCCAGTACGTGATCGCCCAGGCGAACGCCGAGATCGACGAAGCCGGCGAACTCGTCGGCGACCTGGTGTCGTGCCGCCACAAGGGCGAGTTCCTGCTGGCGACCGCGGACATGGTGCAGTACATGGACGTCGCGCCGGGCCAGATCGTGTCGGTCGCCGCCTCGCTGATTCCCTTCCTGGAACACGACGACGCCAACCGCGCACTGATGGGCGCCAACATGCAGCGCCAGGCCGTGCCCTGCCTGCGTCCGGAGAAGCCGCTGGTCGGTACCGGCATCGAGCGCCGCGTGGCGGTCGACTCGGGCACCGCGGTGCAGGCGATGCGCGGCGGGGTGGTCGACTACGTCGACGCCAACCGTATCGTGGTGCGTGTCAACGACGACGAAGCCCTGGCGGGTGAAGTCGGCGTCGACATCTACAACATGATCAAGTACACCCGTTCGAACCAGAACACCAACATCAACCAGCGTCCGGTGGTGAAGGTGGGCGACCGCATCGCCAAGGGCGACGTCGTCGCCGACGGCGCCTCGACCGACCTCGGCGAACTCGCGCTGGGCCAGAACATGCTGGTTGGCTTCATGCCGTGGAACGGCTACAACTTCGAAGACTCGATCCTGATCTCCGAACGCGTGGTCGCCGACGACCGCTTCACCTCGATCCACGTCGAGGAACTGACCGTCGTCGCCCGCGACACCAAGCTCGGACCCGAGGAAATCACCCGCGACATCGCGTCGCTGGGCGAGGCGCAGCTGTCGCGCCTGGATGAATCGGGCATCGTCTATATCGGCGCCGAAGTCGAGGCCGGCGACGTGCTGGTCGGCAAGGTCACGCCGAAGGGCGAGACCCAGCTGACGCCGGAGGAAAAGCTGCTGCGCGCGATCTTCGGCGAGAAGGCTTCCGACGTGAAGGACACCTCGCTGCGCGTGCCTTCGGGCATGGTCGGCACCGTCATCGACGTGCAGGTGTTCACCCGCGAAGGCATCGAGCGCGACAAGCGCGCGCAGTCGATCATCGACGACCAGCTGCGCAGCTTCAAGACCGATCTGGCCGACCAGATGCGCATCGTCGAGCGTGACGCCTTCGCCCGTATCAAGCGCATGATCCTGGGCCAGAAGGTCAATGGCGGGCCGAAGAAGCTGGCCAAGGGCGCCGAGCTGAGCGAGGAATACCTCGACTCGCTCGAGTTCTACCACTGGTTCGACATCCGTCTGGCCGACGAGACCCTGGCGACCCAGCTCGAAGCCGTGCGCGAAGGCCTGGAGAACACCCGCAAGGACTTCGATCAGGCTTTCGAGATCAAGAAGAAGAAGCTCACCCAGGGCGACGAACTGCCGCCGGGCGTGCAGAAGATGGTCAAGGTCTACCTGGCGGTCAAGCGCCGCCTGCAGCCGGGCGACAAGATGGCCGGCCGCCACGGCAACAAGGGCGTGGTGTCGAAGATCGTGCCGGTCGAGGACATGCCCTACATGGAAGACGGCACCCCGCTCGACATCGTGCTGAACCCGCTGGGCGTGCCGTCGCGGATGAACATCGGCCAGATCCTCGAGACCCACCTCGGCTGGGCGGCGAAGGGCCTGGGCCAGCAGATCGACAAGATGCTGCAGGCGCAGGCCTCGGCTGAAGAACTGCGCGGCTTCATGGACCAGATCTACAACCGCAGCGGCAAGTCGGAAGACATCGCCGGCCTGAGCGAGGAAGAAGTGCTGGATCTCGCCGGCAACCTGAAGAAGGGCGTGCCCTTCGCCACGCCGGTGTTCGACGGTGCCAAGGAGTCCGAGATCGAGCAGATGCTGGAACTCGCCGGCCTGCCGGTCGGCGGCCAGGTCACGCTGTTCGACGGCCGCACCGGCGAAGCCTTCGAGCGCAAGGTCACGGTGGGCTACAAGCACGTGCTGAAGCTGCACCACCTGGTCGACGACAAGATGCACGCCCGCTCGACCGGCCCGTACTCGCTCGTCACCCAGCAGCCGCTGGGCGGCAAGGCGCAGTTCGGCGGCCAGCGCTTCGGTGAAATGGAAGTGTGGGCGCTGGAAGCCTACGGCGCGGCCTACACGCTGCAGGAGATGCTGACGGTCAAGTCCGATGACGTGACCGGCCGGACCAAGGTGTACGAAAACATCGTCAAGGGCGAGCACAAGATCGATTCCGGCATGCCGGAATCCTTCAACGTGCTGGTGAAGGAAATCCGCTCGCTCGCGATCGACATCGATCTCGACCGCGACTGAGAACCGAGATTTCCAGCCAACAACCTGCCTGCGATTGAATCCCGGGGCCGCCGCACACGATGCGGCGGCCCGGATGGAGTGATAGATGAAAAGCCTGCTCGCTGACCTGTTCAAGCAAACCCTGCCGAACGAGGAAGAGTTCGACGCGATCACCATCGGGCTCGCCTCGCCCGACAAGATCCGCACCTGGTCCTACGGCGAAGTGAAGAAGCCGGAAACCATCAACTACCGCACTTTCAAGCCGGAGCGCGATGGCCTGTTCTGCGCCAAGATCTTCGGCCCGGTGAAGGACTACGAGTGCCTCTGCGGCAAGTACAAGCGCCTCAAGCACCGCGGCGTGATCTGCGAGAAGTGCGGCGTCGAAGTGACCCTGTCCAAGGTGCGCCGCGAGCGCATGGGCCACATCGAGCTGGCCTCGCCGGTCGCCCACATCTGGTTCCTGAAGAGCCTGCCGAGCCGTCTCGGCATGGTGCTCGACATGACCCTGCGCGACATCGAGCGCGTGCTGTACTTCGAAGCCTTCGTCGTCGTCGAGCCGGGCATGACTCCGCTCAACCGCGGCCAGCTGCTGACCGAGGACGACTACCTCGCCAAGGTCGAGGAATACGGTGACGACTTCGACGCCGTGATGGGCGCCGAAGGCATCCGCGAGCTGCTGCGCACGCTCGACGTCAGCCTGGAAGTCGAGAAGCTGCGCGGCGACCTCGAGACCACCAACTCCGAAGCCAAGATCAAGAAGTTCTCCAAGCGCCTGAAGGTGCTGGAGGCCTTCCAGCAGTCCGGCATCAAGCCGGAGTGGATGGTGCTCGAAGTGCTGCCGGTGCTGCCGCCCGACCTGCGCCCGCTGGTGCCGCTGGACGGCGGCCGCTTCGCCACTTCGGACCTGAACGACCTCTACCGCCGCGTCATCAACCGCAACAACCGCCTGAAGCGCCTGCTCGAGCTCAAGGCGCCCGACATCATCGTGCGCAACGAGAAGCGCATGCTGCAGGAAGCGGTCGACTCGCTGCTCGACAACGGCCGCCGCGGCAAGGCCATGACCGGCGCCAACAAGCGTCCGCTGAAGTCGCTGGCCGACATGATCAAGGGCAAGGGCGGCCGCTTCCGCCAGAACCTGCTGGGCAAGCGCGTCGACTATTCGGGCCGTTCGGTGATCACCGTGGGTCCGCAGCTCAAGCTGCACCAGTGCGGTCTGCCGAAGCTGATGGCGCTGGAACTGTTCAAGCCCTTCATCTTCAACAAGCTCGAGCTGATGGGCCTGGCCACGACCATCAAGCAGGCCAAGAAGATGGTGGAGTCGCAGGAGCCGGTGGTGTGGGACATCCTCGAAGAGGTGATCCGCGAGCACCCGGTGCTGCTGAACCGCGCGCCGACGCTGCACCGCCTCGGCATCCAGGCTTTCGAGCCGGTGCTGATCGAAGGCAAGGCGATCCAGCTCCACCCGCTGGTCTGCGTCGCCTTCAACGCCGACTTCGACGGCGACCAGATGGCCGTCCACGTGCCGCTGTCGCTCGAAGCGCAGATGGAAGCCCGCACCCTGATGCTGGCCTCCAACAACGTGCTGTCGCCCGCCAACGGCGAGCCGATCATCGTGCCGTCGCAGGACATCGTGCTGGGCCTGTACTACGCCACCCGCGAAGGGTGAACGTGCCGGGCGAAGGCATGCTGTTCACCGACGTCGGCGAGGTCAAGCGCGCCTACGAATCCGGCCAGATCGCGCTGCATGCGCGCATCACCGTGCGCCTGAAGGAAGCCGACCTCGGCCCCAACGGCGAGCGCATCGAGAAGATCAAGCGCTACGACACCACCGCCGGCCGCGCCATCCTGTCGGAAATCCTGCCGGCCGGGCTGCCGTTCAGCGTCATCGACAAGCCGCTGAAGAAGAAGGAAATCTCCAAGCTGATCAACGCCTCGTTCCGCCGCTGCGGCCTGCGCGCGACGGTGATCTTCGCCGACCGCCTGATGCAGTTCGGCTACGGCCTGGCGACCCGCGCCGGCCTGTCGATCGCGGTCAAGGACATGCTGGTGCCGACCGCCAAGCACGACCTGATCCGTGCCGCCGAAGCCGAAGTCAAGGAAATCGCCCAGCAATACACCTCCGGTCTGGTGACCGACGGTGAGCGTTACAACAAGGTCGTCGATATCTGGGGCCGCTGCGGCGACCAGGTCGCCAAGGCGATGATGGAACAGCTCGGTTCCGAGGAAGTCGTGAACCGCGAAGGCAAGACCGTCCGCCAGGAATCGTTCAACTCGATCTACATGATGGCCGACTCGGGCGCGCGCGGTTCCGCAGCGCAGATCCGCCAGTTGGCCGGCATGCGTGGCCTGATGGCGAAGCCGGACGGCTCGATCATCGAGACGCCGATCACGACGAACTTCCGCGAAGGCCTGAACGTTCTGCAGTACTTCATCTCGACCCATGGTGCGCGTAAGGGTCTGGCCGATACGGCGTTGAAGACTGCGAACTCCGGCTACCTGACCCGCCGCCTGGTCGACGTCACCCAGGATCTGGTGGTGATCGAGGACGACTGCGGCACCCGCGAAGGCTTCGCCATGAAGGCGCTGATCGAGGGCGGCGAGGTCGTCGAGCCGCTGCGCGAGCGCATCCTGGGCCGCGTCACGGCCGAGGACGTGGTCAACCCCGACACGCAGGAAACCGTGATCGAAGCGGGCAGCCTGCTCGATGAAAGCGCGGTCGACGCGATCGAAGGCCTGGGCGTGGACGAAGTCAAGGTGCGCACGCCGCTGACCTGCGAAACCCGCTACGGCCTGTGCGCCAAGTGCTATGGCCGCGACCTCGGCCGCGGCTCGATGGTCAATGCCGGCGAAGCGGTCGGCGTCATCGCCGCGCAGTCGATCGGCGAGCCCGGCACCCAGCTGACGATGCGTACCTTCCACGTCGGTGGTGCGGCGTCGCGGGCGGCGGCGGCCAGCGGCGTCGAAGCCAAGTCGGGCGGCACCATCCGCTTCGCCGGCAACATGCGCTACGTTTCCAACGCCAAGGGCGAGAAGGTCGTCATCGCGCGTTCGGCCGAAGTCGTCGTCGCCGACGACATGGGCCGCGAGCGCGAGCGCCACAAGCTGCCCTACGGCGCACTGCTGCTGGTCGAGGACGGCGCCGCGGTCAAGGCCGGCACCCAGCTGGCGAGCTGGGATCCGCACACCCGCCCGATCGTCACCGAGTACAGCGGTACGGTGAAGTTCGAGAACGTCGAGGAAGGCGTCACCGTCGCCAAGCAGATCGACGAAATCACCGGTCTGTCCACGCTGGTCGTGATCGACTCCAAGCGCCGCTCGGCGACGGGCAGCGCCAAGGGCGTGCGGCCGCAGGTCAAGCTGCTGGACGAGAACGGCGAGGAAGTGAAGATCGCCGGTACCGACCACGCGGTGGCGATCACCTTCCAGGTCGGTTCGCTGATCACCGTCAAGGACGGTCAGCAGATCGGCGTCGGCGAGGTGCTGGCGCGCATTCCGCAGGAATCGGCCAAGACCCGCGACATCACCGGCGGTCTGCCGCGCGTTGCCGAGCTGTTCGAAGCGCGCGCACCGAAGGATGCCGGCATGCTCGCCGAGTACACCGGCACGGTCTCGTTCGGCAAGGAAACCAAGGGCAAGCAGCGCCTGGTGATCACCGAGCCGGACGGCACTGCGCACGAGTTCCTGATCCCGAAGGACAAGCACCTGATGGTGCACGACGGCCAGGTGGTGAACAAGGGCGAACTCATCGTCGACGGCCCGGCCGATCCGCACGACATCCTGCGCCTGCAGGGCATCAACGAACTGGCCCGCTACATCATCGACGAGGTCCAGGACGTCTATCGCCTGCAGGGCGTGAAGATCAACGACAAGCACATCGAGGTGATCGTCCGCCAGATGCTGCGCCGCGTCGTGATCACCGATGCCGGCGACACCAGGTTCATCCGCGAAGAGCAGGTGGAGCGCTCCGAAGTGCTGGACGAGAACGACCGCATGGAAGCAGAAGGCAAGCTGCCGGCGCAGTACGAGAACGTGCTGCTCGGCATCACCAAGGCTTCGCTGTCGACCGACTCCTTCATCTCGGCGGCGTCCTTCCAGGAAACCACCCGCGTGCTGACCGAAGCCGCGATCATGGGCAAGCGCGACGAACTGCGCGGCCTGAAGGAAAACGTCATCGTCGGCCGCCTGATTCCGGCCGGCACCGGCCTGGCCTACCACCGCAGCCGCAAGGCGCAGGAGCAGGGGGTCGATCTGGGACCGGAACATGCGTGGGCGACCGAGATCGCCGTCGAGCCGAATCAGGACATCGAGGCCGGTTGACTTTTTCTGCCGTCTCGGACTAGAATCCGGCCTCTTTTTGTGGACCGACCAATCGTAGTCGGTCGCAGCCGGAATCATCCGCCCGAGGCGGCCCGTGGTGGGCTGCCTCGGTTTTTTGGGAAATTCTTAAGCTATGCCAACAATCAATCAGCTTGTCCGCAAGCCGCGCCAGATGGAAGCTTCGAAGAGCAAGGTTCCGGCCCTGGAAGCTTGCCCGCAGAAGCGTGGTGTGTGCACCCGCGTCTATACCACGACCCCGAAGAAGCCGAACTCGGCGCTGCGTAAGGTCGCCAAGGTTCGCCTGACCAACGGTTTCGAGGTCATCTCGTATATCGGCGGTGAAGGCCACAACCTGCAGGAGCACTCCGTCGTGCTGATCCGTGGCGGCCGTGTGAAGGACTTGCCCGGTGTGCGCTACCACATCGTTCGCGGCTCCCTCGACTTGCAGGGCGTCAAGGATCGCAAGCAGTCGCGTTCCAAGTACGGCGCGAAGCGTCCGAAGAAAGCCTGATTGTTGGCCCAAGAAATTTAGCGAGAGGTTGTCATGCCGCGTCGTCGTGAAGTACCCAAGCGCGATGTCCTGCCGGACCCGAAGTTCGGTAGCCAGGACGTTTCGAAGTTCATCAACGTGATCATGCAGTCGGGCAAGAAGTCCGTTGCCGAGCGCATCGTCTATGGTGCGTTCAATCACATCACTGCCAAGGCCGGCAAGGATCCGCTGGAAGTGTTCTCGGCGGCGGTCGGCAACGTCAAGCCGGTGGTCGAGGTCAAGAGCCGCCGCGTCGGCGGTGCCAACTACCAGGTTCCGGTCGAAGTCCGTCCGTCGCGCCGCATGGCGCTGTCGATGCGCTGGCTGCGCGAAGCCGCGCGCAAGCGTGCCGAGAAGTCGATGGCCCAGCGTCTCGCCGGCGAACTGCTCGAGGCCGCCGAAGGCCGTGGCGCCGCCATGAAGAAGCGCGAAGAAGTACACCGCATGGCCGAAGCCAACAAGGCATTCTCGCACTTCCGCTTCTGATCCTCGTCAGTAGCGGTATCTCGGGCCCTGTACAGGGCTCGATTGTTTTCTAACGCAAGAAATTCGTTGATCGCGACCAGTGCGCGCATAACAGAAGGCAGGTAAAACGTGGCTCGCAAGACTCCCATCGAGCGCTACCGCAATATCGGTATCTCCGCTCACATCGACGCCGGCAAGACGACTACGACCGAGCGCATCCTCTTCTACACCGGCGTGAGCCACAAGCTCGGCGAGGTGCATGACGGCGCGGCGACTACCGACTGGATGGCGCAGGAGCAGGAGCGCGGCATCACGATCACCTCGGCGGCCGTGACCTGCTTCTGGAAGGGTATGGATCAGTCCTACCCCGAGCACCGCTTCAACATCATCGATACCCCGGGACACGTCGACTTCACCATCGAAGTCGAGCGCTCGATGCGCGTGCTCGACGGTGCCTGCATGGTCTACTGCGCGGTGGGTGGCGTTCAGCCCCAGTCGGAAACCGTGTGGCGCCAGGCGACCAAGTACAAGGTGCCGCGTCTGGCCTTCGTGAACAAGATGGACCGCTCCGGCGCCAACTTCTTCAAGGTCGTTGACCAGATGAAGACCCGCCTGAAGGCGAACCCGGTGCCGGTCGTCGTGCCGATCGGTGCGGAAGATACCTTCAAGGGTGTCGTCGATCTGCTGAAGATGAAGGCGATCATCTGGGACGAAGCTTCCCAGGGCATGAAGTTCGAATACGGCGAAATCCCGGCCGACATCGTCGGCGTGGCCGAAGAATGGCGCGCCAACATGGTCGAAGCGGCTGCCGAGGCGTCCGAAGAGCTGATGAACAAGTACCTCGAGGAAGGCGAGCTTTCCGAGGAAGAGGTCATCGCTGGTCTGCGCGCCCGTACCCTGGCCTGCGAAATCCAGCCGATGCTGTGCGGCACCGCGTTCAAGAACAAGGGCGTGCAGCGCATGCTCGACGCCGTGATCCAGTACCTGCCGTCGCCGGTCGACATTCCGCCGGTCGCCGGTGTCGATGACGACGAGAAGGAAGTCGTGCGCCATGCCCGGGACGACGAGAAGTTCTCGGCGCTGGCCTTCAAGCTGATGACCGACCCCTTCGTCGGCCAGCTGACCTTCATCCGCGTCTATTCGGGCGTGCTGGAGTCGGGTTCGACCGTGCTGAACTCGGTCAAGAACAAGAAGGAGCGCATCGGCCGCCTGCTGCAGATGCACGCCAACGATCGCGAAGAAATCAAGGAAGTGCTGGCGGGCGACATCGCCGCCGTGGTCGGCCTCAAGGACGTCACCACCGGCGAGACCCTGTGCGACGTTTCCGCGCCGGTCATCCTCGAGCGCATGGTCTTCCCGGATCCGGTGATCCACGTCGCCGTCGAGCCGAAGACCAAGGGCGACCAGGAGAAGATGGGTCTGGCCCTCAGCCGCCTGGCTGCCGAAGATCCGTCCTTCCGCGTGCGTACCGACGAAGAGTCGGGCCAGACCATCATCTCGGGCATGGGTGAGCTGCACCTCGAGATCATCGTCGACCGCATGAAGCGCGAATTCAACGTCGAAGCCAACGTCGGCGCACCGCAGGTCGCCTATCGCGAAACCATCCGCAAGGCTGCCAACGACGTCGAAGGCAAGTTCGTCAAGCAGTCCGGCGGCCGCGGCCAGTACGGTCACGTTGTCATCAACCTCGAGCCGGCCGAGCAGGGCAAGGGCTACGAGTTCGTCGATGCGGTCAAGGGCGGCGTGGTGCCGCGCGAGTACATCCCGGCGGTCGACAAGGGCATCCAGGAAACCCTCAACAACGGTATCCTCGCCGGCTTCCCGGTGGTCGATGTCAAGGTCACGCTGCACTTCGGTTCGTACCACGATGTGGACTCGAACGAAAATGCGTTCAAGATGGCCGGTTCGATGGCCTTCAAGGAAGCCATGCGCCGCGCCAGCCCGGTGCTGCTCGAGCCGATGATGGCGGTCGTGGTCGAGACCCCGGAAGACTACATGGGCAACGTCATGGGCGACCTGTCGGGCCGCCGTGGCATCGTCCAGGGCATGGACGACATCCCGGGCGGCATGAAGGAAATCAAGGCCGAGGTGCCGCTGGCCGAAATGTTCGGCTACGCTACCCAGCTGCGCTCGCTGACCCAGGGTCGCGCGACCTACTCGATGGAGTTCAAGCACTACGCCGAAGCTCCGAAGAGCGTTGCCGAAGCCGTCATCAGCAGCCGCAAGTAATCATTCACAGATTCACAGTAACGACAAACCAGAGGACTCACAGACATGGCAAAGGGTAAGTTCGAACGTACCAAGCCGCACGTCAACGTTGGCACGATTGGTCACGTTGACCACGGCAAGACGACGCTGACGGCCGCGATCACGACGGTGCTGACGAAGAAGTTCGGCGGTGAAGCGAAGGACTATGCGTCGATCGATAGCGCGCCGGAAGAGAAGGCACGCGGGATCACGATCAACACCGCGCACGTCGAATACGAAACCGCGACGCGCCATTACGCCCACGTCGACTGCCCGGGCCACGCCGACTACGTCAAGAACATGATCACCGGTGCCGCGCAGATGGACGGCGCGATCCTGGTGTGCTCGGCCGCCGACGGCCCGATGCCGCAGACCCGCGAGCACATCCTGCTGGCTCGCCAGGTCGGCGTGCCCTACATCGTCGTGTTCCTGAACAAGTGCGACATGGTCGACGACGAAGAGCTGCTCGAACTGGTCGAGATGGAAGTGCGCGAGCTGCTGTCGAAGTACGACTTCCCGGGCGACGACATCCCGATCATCAAGGGTTCGGCGCTGAAGGCGCTCGAAGGCGACCAGTCGGACATCGGCGAACCGGCGATCTTCCGCCTGGCCGATGCGCTGGACAGCTACATCCCGACGCCGGAACGCGCGATCGACAAGCCTTTCCTGCTGCCGATCGAAGACGTGTTCTCGATCTCGGGCCGCGGCACCGTGGTGACCGGCCGTGTCGAGCGCGGTGTCGTCAAGGTTGGCGAGGAAATCGAAATCGTCGGCATCAAGCCGACGGTCAAGACCACCTGCACCGGCGTGGAAATGTTCCGCAAGCTGCTGGACCAGGGTCAGGCGGGCGACAACGTGGGCGTGCTGCTGCGCGGCACCAAGCGTGAAGACGTCGAGCGTGGCCAGGTGCTGTGCAAGCCGGGTTCGATCACGCCGCACACGCACTTCACGGGCGAGATCTACGTGCTGTCGAAGGAAGAGGGTGGTCGTCACACGCCGTTCTTCAACAACTACCGTCCGCAGTTCTATTTCCGTACGACGGACGTGACCGGCTCGATCGAACTGCCGGAAGGCACCGAGATGGTGATGCCGGGCGACAACGTGTCGATCACGGTGAAGCTGATCGCGCCGATCGCAATGGAAGAAGGTCTGCGCTTCGCGATCCGTGAAGGCGGCCGCACCGTCGGCGCCGGCGTCGTCGCCAAGGTCATCGAGTAATACTCGTTGCGGGCGGAATCCCCGGATTCCGCCCAATGCTCTTTTCGCTCTTTAGGAAATACCATGCAGAACCAGAAAATCCGCATCCGTCTGAAGGCCTTCGACTATCGCCTGATCGACCAGTCGGCGCTCGAGATCGTCGATACCGCCAAGCGCACCGGCGCCGTCGTCCGTGGCCCCGTGCCGCTGCCGACCCGCATCGAGCGTTTCGACCTGCTGCGTTCGCCGCACGTCAACAAGGCTTCGCGCGACCAGATGGAAATCCGTACGCATCAGCGCCTGATGGACATCATCGATCCGACCGACAAGACGGTCGATGCACTGATGAAGCTGGACCTTCCGGCAGGTGTGGATGTCGAGATCAAGCTGCAGTAAGCAATCCCTGCTTGCGAAAGTTTGGAACAGGCCGGTATAATCCGGCCTTTGTGCCTTTTGGCGCATTAATTGTGACCCCCGGTCAATCGCAACCGGGATTCAGGAGAAAAATATGAGTCTAGGCCTTGTTGGACGCAAGGTCGGCATGACTCGCATTTTCGCCGAGGATGGCAGGTCCATCCCGGTGACGGTGCTTGACGTGTCGGATAATCGTGTGTCCCAGATCAAGACCTCTGAAACCGACGGTTATGCCGCGGTTCAGGTCGCTTATGGCAAGCGTCGCGCCAGCCGGATCACCAAGCCGGTGGCAGGCCATCTGGCCAAGGCGGGCGTCGAGCCCTGCCGCGGCATGAAGGAATTCCGCGTCGCCGAAGATCAGCTCGCAGGCTTCAATGCCGGCGACGTGATCAGCGCCGACCTGTTCCAGGTCGGCCAGAAGGTCGACGTGACGGGTGTGACGATCGGTAAGGGCTTCCAGGGTCCGATCAAGCGTCACAACTTCTCGTCCAACCGTGCTTCCCACGGTAACTCCATTTCGCACCGCTCGCCCGGTTCGATCGGTATGGCGCAGGATCCGGGTCGCGTGTTCCCGGGCAAGCGCATGGCCGGTCAGTACGGCAACGTCCAGCGCACGACCCAGGGTCTGGAGATCGTTCGTGTCGACGCCGAGCGCCAGCTGCTGCTGGTGAAGGGTGCTGTGCCCGGTTCGAAGGGTGGCGACGTCGTCGTCTGCCCGGCGGTCAAGGCTTGAGGAGCGCGGAATGGAACTGAAACTCTTGAATGATCAGGGTCAGGCCGCGTCGACGCTGGAAGCGTCGGATGTGCTGTTTGGCCGTGATTACAACGAAGCGCTGGTGCACCAGGTCGTGACGGCCTATCTCGCCAATGCGCGTTCGGGTAATCGCAAGCAGAAGGGTCGCTCCGAGGTCGCCAAGTCGACCCGCAAGCCCTTCCGCCAGAAAGGTACGGGCAACGCCCGCGCCGGTATGGCTTCGAGCCCGCTGTGGCGCGGAGGCGGCAAGGTCTTCCCGAATACGCCGGACGAAAACTTCAGCCAGAAGGTCAACCGCAAGATGTACCGCGCGGGCGTGGCGGCGATCCTGTCGCAACTGGCGCGTGAAGATCGCCTGGCGGTGGTCGACAGCTTCAGCGTCGAGGCGCCGAAGACCCGTCTGCTGTCGCAGAAGCTGAAGGGCATGGGCCTGGACTCCGTCCTGGTCATCACCGACGAAATCGACGAGAACCTGTTCCTGTCTTCGCGCAACCTGCACCAGGTGCTGGTGCTGTCGGTCAGCGAAGCGGATCCGGTGTCGCTGGTGCGTTTCCCGAAGGTGCTGGTCACCAAGGGTGCGCTGGCGAAGATGGAGGAAGCGTGGCAATGAGCGCGATCAGTCAGGAACGTCTGCTGCAGGTGCTGCTCGCCCCGCAGATCTCCGAAAAGGCGACTTTCGTCGCCGACAAGAATGAGCAAGTGGTGTTCAAGGTCGCATCCGACGCCACCAAGCCCGAAGTGAAGGCGGCTGTCGAGTCGCTGTTCAAGGTCGAGGTCAAGTCCGTTCAGGTGCTGAACGTCAAGGGCAAGGCCAAGCGTTTCGGCAAGACCATGGGGCGCCGCAAGGACTGGAAGAAGGCTTTCGTCTGCCTGAAGCCCGGCCAGGAAATCAACTTCGCGGCCGGGGAGTAATAGATCATGGCAATCGTAAAACTCAAGCCGACCTCGGCCGGTCGTCGTGCCCAGGTCAAGATCGTCAATCCCGATCTGTACAAGGGCCGTCCGCTCGCCTCGCTGGTCGAGAAGCAGAGCAAGAATGCCGGCCGCAACAACAGCGGTCGCATCACCATCCGCCACCAGGGCGGCGGTCACAAGCAGCACTACCGCATCGTCGATTTCCGTCGCAACAAGGACGGCATCCCGGCGAAGGTCGAGCGCATCGAGTACGACCCGAACCGTTCGGCGAACATCGCGCTGCTGTGCTACGCCGATGGCGAGCGCCGCTACATCATCGCGCCGCGTGGCGTCGAAGTCGGCCAGCAACTGCTGAGCGGCGTCGAAGCGCCGATCCGTCCGGGCAACGCGCTGCCGATCCGCAACATTCCGGTCGGTTCGACGATCCACTGCATCGAAATGATGCCGGGCAAGGGTGCGCAGATCGCCCGTGCCGCGGGTACCTCGGTGCAGCTGCTGGCGCGCGAGGGCAGCTATGCCCAGCTGCGTCTGCGTTCCGGTGAAATCCGCCGCGTGCACGTCGAGTGCCGTGCAACGATCGGTGAAGTCGGCAACGGCGAACACGGTCTGCGCAAGATCGGCAAGGCCGGTGCCAACCGCTGGCGCGGCATCCGCCCGACCGTCCGCGGTGTGGCGATGAACCCGGTCGATCACCCGCACGGTGGTGGCGAAGGCCGCACCGGCGAGGCTCGCGAGCCGGTCAGCCCGTGGGGTACGCCTGCCAAGGGTTATCGCACCCGTAGCAACAAGCGCACCGACAACATGATCGTGCAGCGTCGTCACAAGCGTTAAGGGGTAAAAGATGGCACGTTCTATCAAAAAAGGCCCGTTCATCGACGCGCACCTGCTGAAGAAGGTCGACGCGGCACGGACGAGCAACGACAAGCGCCCGATCAAGACCTGGTCGCGCCGTTCCACGGTTCTGCCCGATTTCATCGGTCTGACGATTGCCGTGCATAACGGCAAGCAGCACATCCCGGTGTTCGTGACCGAGAACATGGTCGGCCACAAGCTGGGTGAATTCGCGCTGACGCGTACCTTCAAGGGTCACGCCGCCAGCAAGAAGGCCAAGCGCTAAGAGGGACGACATGGAAACCAAAGCAATTCTCCGTGGCGTTCGGCTGTCGGCCCAGAAGGGCCGCCTGGTCGCCGACCTGGTTCGCGGCAAGTCCGTCGAGCAGGCGCTGAACATCCTGGCGTTCTCGCCGAAGCGCGGCGCCAAGATCATCCGCAAGGTGGTCGAGTCGGCCATTGCCAACGCCGAGCACAACGATGGCGCCGATATCGACGCGCTGAAGGTCAAGACCATTCACGTGGAAGAAGGCATGACGCTGAAGCGCTTCACCGCGCGTGCGAAGGGTCGCGGCAACCGCATCCTCAAGCCCACCTGCCACGTCTACGTGACCGTCGGCGAGTAAGGAGAGAACATGGGTCAGAAAATCAATCCCACTGGCTTCCGTCTCGCCGTCACGCGTGACTGGGGTTCGCGCTGGTTCGCTTCCAGCCGTGACTACGCCGGTATGCTGCACGAAGACCTGAAGGTGCGTGAGTACCTGAAGAAGCGCCTGGCGCACGCCTCGGTCGGCCGCGTGGTCATCGAGCGTCCGGCCAAGAACGCCCGCGTGACGCTGTACAGCGCCCGCCCGGGTGTCGTGATCGGCAAGAAGGGCGAGGACATCGAAGCGCTGAAGCGCGATCTGCAGAAGATCGTCGGCGTGCCGGTCCACGTCAACATCGAGGAAGTGCGCAAGCCCGAAGTCGATGCCAAGCTGATCGCCGACTCGATCGCGCAGCAGCTCGAGAAGCGCATCATGTTCCGCCGTGCGATGAAGCGCGCGATGCAGAACGCCATGCGCCTCGGTGCCCAGGGCATCAAGATCATGAGCTCGGGCCGCCTGAACGGCGCCGAAATCGCCCGTACGGAGTGGTATCGCGAAGGCCGTGTGCCGCTGCACACCCTGCGCGCCAACATCGACTACGGCGTCTCGGAAGCCAAGACCACCTACGGCATCATCGGTATCAAGGTCTGGGTGTTCAAGGGCGAGATGCTGGGCCGCAACGAACAGCCGGTCGCTGCCGAGCCTGAAGCCGACAACCGCCGTGGCCGCCGTGGCGCTCCGCGTGACGGCGAAGGCCGTCCGGGTCGCCGTCCCGCCCGTCGTGGCGAAGGCCGGCAAGAAGAAAGCAGGGGTGAATGATGCTGCAGCCGACTAGAAGGAAATATCGCAAGGAGCAGAAGGGCCGCAACACCGGTATCGCTACCCGTGGTGCGAAGGTGTCCTTCGGCGAGTTCGGGCTGAAGGCGGTCGGCCGCGGTCGCCTGACCGCGCGCCAGATCGAATCGGCGCGTCGTGCGATGACCCGCCACATCAAGCGGGGTGGTCGTATCTGGATCCGCATCTTCCCGGACAAGCCGATTTCGCGTAAGCCCGCCGAAGTGCGTATGGGTAACGGCAAGGGCAACCCGGAGTACTGGGTTGCGGAAATCCAGCCCGGCAAGGTGCTGTATGAGATGGACGGCGTGGACGAAGCGCTCGCCCGTGAAGCATTCCGGCTCGCAGCCGCCAAGCTTCCGATCGAGACGGTCTTCGTGACTCGCATGGTGGGAGCTTGAGCATGAAGGCGAGTGAACTCCGCGCCAAGAGCGCTGATGAGTTGAACACGGAGCTGGTCGAACTGCTGAAGGCGCAGTTCTCGCTGCGCATGCAGCACGCGACGCAGCAGTTGGGTAACACGAGTCAGATCGGGAAGGTTCGTCGCGACATCGCGCGCGTCCGCACCATCCTGCGCGAAAAGGCGGGTCAGCAATGAGCGAACAGGTTCAAAAGGTTCGTCGCGCGCTGGTTGGGCGTGTGGTGAGCGACAAGATGCAGAAGACCGTCACGGTCCTGGTCGAAAGCCGGGTCAAGCATCCGCTGTACGGCAAGATCATCACGCGTTCGGCCAAGTACCACGCGCACGTCGAAGACGGCGCGGCCGCGGCCGGTGATCTGGTCGAAATCGAGGAATGCCGCCCGATCTCGCGCACCAAGACCTGGCGTGTCGCCAAGGTGCTCGAGAAGGCACGCGTCATCTGAGTGGTGAGTAAGTAGCAAACGAAAAAACAGCTTGGCGCTTCGGCGTCAGGCTGTTATACTTTTGCCTCTTTGCTCCGGGGCTCGCTCGGGGCATCCTACCCTGACGGGTTCCAAGACTGTCCGCGAATGCGGGATAAGTTGGAGATATTTTCATGATTCAAATGCAGTCCAGACTGGACGTGGCCGACAACACCGGCGCACGCTCGGTGATGTGCATCAAGGTTCTGGGTGGTTCGAAGCGCCGCTATGCCGGCGTCGGCGACATCATCAAAGTGACCGTGAAGGATGCCGCACCGCGTGGCCGTGTGAAGAAGGGTGACGTCTACAACGCCGTGGTGGTTCGCACTGCCAAGGGTGTTCGTCGTCCTGACGGCTCGCTGGTCAAGTTCGACAACAACGCGGCCGTCCTCCTGAACAACAAACTCGAGCCGATCGGCACCCGTATCTTCGGGCCGGTGACGCGCGAGCTGCGCTCCGAGCGGTTCATGAAGATCGTCTCGCTGGCGCCTGAAGTGCTCTGAGGAGTCGCTAGATGAACAAGATCCGCAAGGGTGACGAAGTGGTGGTGCTGACGGGCAAGGATCGCGGCCGTCGTGGCACCGTGCTGCGCCGCGTCGATGACGAGCGCGTCGTGGTCGAAGGTGTGAATCGGGTCAAGAAGCACGTGCGCCCGAATCCGCTGAAGGGTGAAGTGGGTGGCATCGTCGAAAAGGAAATGCCCATCCATGTCTCGAACGTCGCGCTGTTCAATCCCGCCACCCAGAAGGGTGATCGCGTCGGGATCAAGACGCTTGAAGACGGCCAGAAGGTCCGCTTCTTCAAGTCGAACGGCGAGCTGGTGAACGCCTAAGGAGTGACGATGGCTCGCTTGCAACAGGTTTACAAGGACGAAGTCGCGCCGGCGCTGCAGAAGCAGTTCGGCTACAAGTCCGTGATGGAAGTGCCGCGCATCACCAAGATCACCCTGAACATGGGTGTCGGTGAAGCCGTCGGCGACAAGAAGATTCTGGAACACGCCATCGGCGACATGACCAAGATCGCCGGCCAGAAGCCGGTCGCGACCAAGGCTCGCAAGTCGATCGCCGGCTTCAAGATCCGCGACGGCTATCCGATCGGCTGCATGGTGACGCTGCGCGGCCCGCGCATGTTCGAATTCCTCGATCGCCTGGTGACGATCGCGCTGCCGCGCGTTCGCGACTTCCGCGGTATTGGTGCCAAGGGCTTCGACGGCCGTGGCAACTACAACCTCGGCGTCAAGGAACAGATCATTTTCCCGGAAATCGAGTACGACAAGATCGATGCTCTGCGCGGGATGAACATCAGCATCACGACGACGGCGAAGACGGACGAAGAGGCGCGTGCGCTTCTGGGTGCGTTCAAGTTCCCGTTCAAGAATTGAGGGTGATATGGCGAAACTCGCTCTGATCAACCGCGAAGCCAAGCGTGCGAAGCTGGTGGCCAAGTTTGCCGCCAAGCGTGCCGCGCTGGTTGCGCAGGTCCAGGACACCAAGCTGTCCGAAGAAGAACGCATGGCGGCCCGTCTTGCGCTGCAGCAGCTGCCGCGCAATGCCAACCCGACGCGTCAGCGCAATCGTTGCGCGCTGACCGGTCGTCCGCGCGGTGTGTTCCGCAAGTTCGGTCTGTGCCGCAACAAGCTGCGCGAGATCGCTTTCCGCGGCGAAGTGCCTGGCATGACCAAGGCGAGCTGGTAAGGAGAATTCGAAGATGAGTATGTCCGATCCCATCGCCGACATGCTGACGCGCATCCGCAACGGCCAGCAGGCTCAGAAGGCATCCGTGTCGATGCCGTCGTCGAAGCTGAAGGTCGCGATCGCGAAAGTGCTGCAGGACGAAGGTTATATCGACGGCTTCGCCGTCAACGACGAAACCGGCAAGCCGACCCTGGACGTAACGCTGAAGTACTACGCGGGCCGCCCGGTGATCGAGCGCATCGAGCGTGTCAGCCGCCCCGGTCTCCGTATCTACAAGGGTAGCGACGAGCTGCCGCGCGTGATGAACGGTCTCGGTGTCGCGATCGTGTCCACGCCGCGTGGTGTGATGACCGACCGCAGCGCGCGTGCCAACCGCGTCGGCGGCGAAGTCATCTGCCTGGTCGCGTAAGGGGGAGATGCAATGTCTCGTGTAGCTAAGAATCCGGTGGCGATTCCGAAGGGTGTCGAGGTCGTGATCTCCGACGCCGAAATCGCCGTCAAGGGCCCCCTGGGTACGCTGCGCCAGCCGCTGACCGGCCAGGTCAGCGTCGAGCGCGAAGGCGACGAGCTGGTGTGCAAGGCCCGCGAAGGCGTGGAGAACGCCCGCGCGATGTCGGGTACCGTCCGTGCGCTGGTGAACAACATGGTGACCGGCGTGACCAAGGGCTTCGAGCGCAAGCTGACCCTGGTCGGCGTGGGCTACCGTGCCCAGGCCCAAGGCGACAAGCTCAACCTGTCGCTCGGTTTCTCGCATCCGGTGGTGCACCAGATGCCGGAAGGCGTGAAGGTCGAAACGCCTTCGCAGACCGAGATCCTGATCAAGGGCAGCGACAAGCAGAAGGTTGGCCAGGTTGCGGCCGAGGTGAGAGCTTACCGCGCTCCCGAACCCTACAAGGGCAAGGGCGTCCGCTACGCGGATGAAGTGGTGGTTCTCAAGGAAACCAAGAAGAAGTAAGGCGGTTCGTCATGAACAAGAAAGAAACTCGTCTTCGCCGTGCGCGCAAAACTCGCGCCAAACTCGCGGAGCTCAAGGCGGTTCGCCTCGCGGTGTTCCGGTCCAACTGCCACATCTACGCCCAGGTCATCTCGGGTTGCGGCTCCAAGGTGCTCGCCGCAGCGTCGACGGTCGAAGCCGATGTCCGCGCCCAGGCGCCGAACGGCGGCAACAAGGCTGCCGCGGAACTCGTCGGCAAGCTGATCGCCGAGCGTGCGAAGGCTGCCGGCATCGAGCAGGTCGCGTTCGACCGCTCGGGCTTCCTGTATCACGGCCGCGTCAAGGCGCTGGCCGAGGCTGCCCGCGAAGGCGGCCTCAAGTTCTAAGCGAGGAATCGAATGGCTAAGCAGCAAACCAAACGTGCGCAAGCCTCCGACGAGCGCGATGACGGCCTGCGGGAGAAGATGGTCGCGATCAATCGCGTGACCAAGGTCGTCAAGGGCGGCCGGATTCTCGGTTTTGCCGCACTGACCGTGGTCGGCGACGGCGACGGCGCGATCGGCATGGGCAAGGGCAAGTCGCGCGAAGTGCCGGTGGCGGTGCAGAAGGCGATGGACGAAGCGCGTCGCAAGTTGCGCAAGGTCTCGCTCAAGAACGGCACCCTGCAGCACACGGTGATCGGCAAGCATGGCGCCGCCTCGGTGCTGATGCAGCCCGCGCCGGCCGGTACCGGCATCATCGCCGGCGGCCCGATGCGCGCCGTGTTCGAAGTGATGGGCGTCACCGACGTGATCTGCAAGTGCATTGGCTCGGCCAATCCTTACAACGTCGTGCGTGCCACCATCAACGGCCTGATGGCGATCAACACCCCGGCGGAAATTGCGGCCAAGCGCGGCAAGACCGTCGAAGAGATCCTGGGGTAAGCGATGTCGGACAAGAAAATCAAGGTGACGCTCGTCAAGAGCGTGATCGGCACCAAGCAGTCGCACCGCGCCACCGTGCGCGGTCTGGGCCTGCGCCGTCTCAACCACACGGTCGAGCTGGCGGATACGCCCGAAGTGCGCGGCATGATCAACAAGGTGTCCTACCTGCTCAAGCGTGAGGGTTGATATGCGCCTGAATAACATCAAGCCGGGTGCCGGCTCCAAGTCGGCCGCCAAGCGCGTCGGCCGTGGCATCGGCAGTGGCCTGGGCAAGACCTGCGGCCGCGGCCACAAGGGCCAGAAGTCGCGCGCAGGCGGTTTCCACAAGACGGGTTTCGAGGGCGGTCAGATGCCCCTGCAGCGTCGTCTGCCGAAGCGTGGCTTCGTGTCGCTGACGCGCGCCCGCAACGTCGAAGTGCGCCTGTCCGAACTGGCGGCCGTGCCGGTCGAGGAAATCGATCTGCTGACGCTGAAGCAGGCGGGCGTGGTGCCGGGCGATGCGCTGTCGGCCAAGGTGGTGCTGTCCGGCGCGATCGACCGCAAGGTCGTGCTGCGCGGCGTCGGTGCGACCAAGGGTGCCAAGGCGGCGATCGAAGCTGCCGGCGGCTCGGTGTCGGCTGAGTAATAAAGGGACGAGCTGTGGCCAATCCTTCCGCCACGCTGGGCAATCCGGGACGGTTCGGCGACCTCAAGCGTCGCCTGCTGTTCCTGCTGGGCGCGCTGATCGTCTATCGCTTGGGCGCTCATATTCCCGTCCCCGGCATCGATCCGGATCAACTGGCCGAGCTGTTCCAGTCTCAGGCCGGCGGCATCCTCGGGGTCTTCAACCTGTTCTCCGGCGGGGCGCTGTCGCGCTTCACCATCTTCGCCCTGGGCATCATGCCCTACATTTCGGCCTCGATCATCATGCAGTTGATGACCGTGGCGGTGCCGAGTCTCGAGGCGCTGAAGAAGGAAGGCGAAGCAGGGCGCAGGAAGATCACGCAGTACACGCGCTACGGCACCCTCGTGCTCGCCTTCGCCCAGTCGCTGGGCATGGCGATCGCACTCGAAGGCCAGCCCGGGCTGGTGCTCGATCCGGGCCTGACCTTCCGCTTCGTGACCGTCGCCACGCTGGTCACCGGGACGATGTTCCTGATGTGGCTGGGTGAGCAGATCACCGAGCGCGGGATCGGCAACGGTATCTCGATCATCATTTTCGCCGGTATCGTCGCGGGCCTCCCGAGTGCCATCGGCGGACTGTTCGAGCTGGTGCGCACGGGTTCGATGCACCCCTTCACGGCGCTGTTCATCTGCGTGCTGGTGGTGCTGGTGACGGGTTTCGTGGTGTTCGTCGAGCGTGGCCAGCGCAAGATCCTGGTGAACTACGCCAAACGCCAGGTCGGCAACAAGATCTACGGCGGGCAAAGTTCCCATCTGCCGCTGAAGCTGAACATGTCGGGGGTCATTCCGCCGATCTTCGCTTCGAGCATCATCCTGTTCCCGGCGACGCTGGGGCAGTGGTTCGGTTCGTCGGAAGGGATGTACTGGCTGCGTGACATCGCCTCCACGCTGTCTCCCGGCCAGCCGATCTACGTGATGCTGTATGCGCTGGCGATCGTGTTCTTCTGCTTCTTCTATACCGCGCTGGTGTTCAATGCGCGGGAGACGGCAGACAACCTGAAGAAGAGCGGTGCATTCGTTCCGGGTATCCGGCCGGGCGATCAGACCGCGCGTTACATCGACAAGATTCTCATGCGGCTGACGCTGGCTGGCGCGGTGTATATCACCCTGGTCTGCCTGCTGCCCGAGTTCCTGATCCTGAAGTGGAACGTCCCGTTCTACTTCGGCGGCACTTCGCTGCTGATCATCGTGGTCGTCACGATGGATTTCATGGCGCAGGTTCAGGCGGCGGTGATGTCGCACCAGTACGAGAGTCTGCTGAAGAAGGCGAACTTCAAAGGGGCGGGTTTCCCGACCAGGTAACATGGCGAAGGAAGATGTCATCGAGATGCAGGGCGAGGTCACGGAAAACCTGCCCAATGCAACGTTTCGTGTCAGGCTCGAGAACGGCCACATGGTTCTCGGCCACATCTCCGGAAAAATGCGGATGCACTACATCCGCATCCTTCCTGGTGACAAGGTGACGGTGCAGCTCACCCCTTACGACCTGACAAAGGGCCGGATCGTCTTCCGGACCAAGTGAGAATAGAGAAACAGGAGCAAGAACATGCGAGTCCAGGCGTCAGTCAAGCGGCTTTGCCGCAACTGCAAGATCATCCGCCGCAAGGGTGTCGTGCGCGTCATCTGCACCGATCCGCGGCATAAGCAGCGCCAGGGTTGATTAAGTCAACTCTAGCTATTAAAATTTAATGTTTAGCGTTTTGGGGTAGACGGATGGCCCGTATTGCTGGGGTAAACATTCCCAATCACAAGCACGCCGAGATCGCGTTGACCGCAATCTTTGGGATCGGCCGTACGCGTGCTCAGAAAATCTGCGACGCCGCAGGCATCGTGCGCTCGGTCAAGATCAAGGATCTGACCGAGTCGGACATGGAAAAGCTGCGCGACGAAGTGGGCAGGTTCGTCGTCGAAGGCGATCTGCGCCGCGAAGTGACGATGAACATCAAGCGACTGATGGACCTGGGCTGCTATCGCGGCGTTCGCCATCGTCGCGGCCTGCCGCTGCGGGGTCAGCGTACCCGTACGAATGCGCGTACCCGCAAAGGTCCCCGCAAGGCGATCGCCGGCAAGAAGTAATAGGAACCGATAATGGCTAAGACTGGAACGAAGGTTCGTAAGAAGATCAAGAAGAATGTGGCCGAAGGCATCGCCCACATTCACGCGAGCTTCAACAATACGATCATCACCATCACCGACCGTCAGGGCAATGCGCTGTCGTGGGCGACCTCCGGCGGCGCCGGCTTCAAGGGCTCGCGCAAGAGCACGCCGTTTGCGGCCCAGGTGGCTGCCGAGGCTGCCGGCAAGGTGGCGCAGGAGTGCGGCATCAAGAACCTGGAAGTGCGCATCAAGGGCCCCGGCCCTGGCCGCGAATCTTCCGTGCGTGCGCTGAACGCGCTGGGGATCAAGATTTCCAGCATCACGGACATCACCCCCATCCCGCACAACGGCTGCCGTCCGCCGAAAAAGCGCCGTATCTGACAAGGAGTTGATAAGTGGCTCGTAATCTCGATCCCAAGTGCCGTCAGTGCCGTCGCGAAGGCGAAAAGCTGTTCCTGAAGGCTGAAAAGTGTTTCACCGACAAGTGCGCCATCGAGCGCCGCGCCTATGCGCCCGGCCAGCACGGCCAGCGCTCCGGCCAGCGTCTGTCGGGCTATGGCGTGCAGCTGCGCGAAAAGCAGAAGATCCGCCGCCTGTACGGCGTGCTCGAACGCCAGTTCCGCAAGGTCTATGCCGAGGCGGACCGCCGCCGCGGCCAGACCGGTGAGAACCTGCTGCAGCTGCTCGAAGGCCGTCTGGACTCCGTCGCCTACCGCATGGGCTTCGGCGGTTCGCGCGCCGAAGCTCGCCAGGTCGTCCGCCACAATGGCGTGCTGGTCAATGGCAAGCGCGTCAATATTCCGTCGTATGTCGTGCGTCCGGGCGACGTGGTCGAACTGAGCGAACGCGCTCGCGCCCACCTCCGCGTCAAGGCCGCGCTGGAAGCCGCCTCGTCGCGTGGCTTCCCCGAGTGGCTGGAAGTGGATGCCAAGGCCGGCAAGGGCGTCTTCAAGGCCTACCCGGCGCGCGCCGAACTGCCCCCCACGATCAACGAAGGCCTAGTGGTGGAACTGTACTCCCGTTGATCGGGAGGCTGATCCTCTTCTAGTTCCGAGGGAATGCTGATGCAAAGCAATGCACTGCTGAAACCGCGCATCATCGACGTCCAGAGCAGCTCGCCGGTTCAGGCGCGCGTGACGATGGAGCCGTTCGAGCGTGGCTTCGGCCATACGCTGGGAAATGCGCTGCGGCGCATCCTCCTGTCGTCGCTGCCCGGTCACGCAGCGACCGAAGTGTCGATCGAAGGCGTGCTCCACGAGTACTCCACGCTCGACGGCGTGCGCGAGGACATGGTCGACCTTCTGCTGAACCTGAAAGGCGTCGTGTTCAAGCTGCACAACCGCAGCGAGGCCATGCTCCGCCTGACGAAGTCGGGTGAAGGCGTGGTGCGGGCGGGTGACATCGAAGTCGGTCACGACGTCGAGATCATCAATCCCGATCACGTCATCGCCCACATCGCGCCGGGCGGCAAGCTCGACATGCAGATCAAGGTCGAGGAAGGCCGTGGCTACGTGCCCGGCAACGTTCGTCCGGTCAACGCCGAGAGCAAGACGATCGGCCGTATCGTGCTGGACGCTTCGTTCGGGCCGGTGCGCCGCGTCAGCTACCTGGTCGAGAGCGCCCGCGTCGAGCAGCGCACCGACCTGGACCGTCTGGTGGTCGATATCGAGACCAACGGCGCGGTCGACCCCGAGCAGGCCATCCGCTACGCCGCCCGCGTGCTGATGGACCAGCTGTCGGTGTTCGCCGAACTCGAAGGGACGCCGGTGTCGGCGCCGATCGAGAAGCAGATGACGATCGATCCGGTGCTGCTGCGCCCGGTCGATGATCTCGAGTTGACCGTGCGTTCGGCCAACTGCCTGAAGGCAGAGAACATCTACTACATCGGCGACCTGATCCAGCGGACCGAAACCGAGCTGCTGAAGACCCCGAACCTGGGCCGCAAGTCGCTGAACGAAATCAAGGAAGTGTTGGCCTCCCGCGGCCTGACCCTTGGCATGAAACTGGAAAACTGGCCGCCGGCCGGGCTTGAAAAGCTCGGTTGAGACGCCGGGCAAGTGAGGAATTGAAATGCGTCACCGCAATGGTCTTCGCAAGTTGAATCGTACCAGCAGCCACCGCCAGGCGATGTTCCGCAACATGGCCAACTCGCTGCTGCGCCACGAAGTGATCAAGACGACCCTGCCGAAGGCGAAGGAACTGCGCCGCGTCGTCGAGCCGATGATCACGCTGGGCAAGAAGCCCAACCTGTCCAACCGCCGCCTGGCCTTCAACCGCCTGCGCGACCGCGAGATGGTCGTCAAGCTGTTCGACGAGCTGGGTCCGCGCTACGCTACCCGCAACGGTGGCTATCTGCGCATCCTGAAGTGCGGCTTCCGTGACGGCGACAACGCGCCGATGGCTTTCGTCGAGCTGCTCGACCGTCCCGAGGGCGAAGCCGTCGAAGTCGACGAGGCAGCCTGATCGGGCTGACTTCAGCTGAAAAAGCCGGGCTCTGCCCGGTTTTTTTTCGTCCATCTCCGCTACCTGGAGGAACCGATTCATGAGCGTGACCCTGGTGACAGGTGGGGCCGGCTACATCGGCTCGCATACCTGCGTCGAACTGCTGTCCGCGGGGTGCGATGTCGTCATCCTGGATGATCTGTCGAATGCTTCTCCCGAAGCGGTGCGTCGGATCGAGGAGCTTGCGGGGCGCCCGCTCCGCGCCTTCATCCAGGGCGACGTGCGGGATGCCGCGCTGCTCGAGACGGTGTTTCGCACCCATCCGGTGGAGGCCGTCATCCATTTCGCCGCCAAGAAGGCGGTCGGCGAGTCTGTCGAGCAGCCGTTGGCCTACTACGACAACAATCTGCTCGGCCTGATGCGTCTGCTGCAGGCGATGGATGCCGCGGCTTGCCGGCGGATCGTGTTCAGTTCGTCTGCAACCGTCCACGGCGATCCGGCCAGCGTGCCGATCGACGAGCGTTTTCCGACCACGGCAACCAATCCCTACGGCTGGACCAAGCTGATGGGCGAGCAGATTCTGCGCGATCTCGCGGTCTCCGATCCGCGCTGGAACATCGTGCTGCTGCGCTACTTCAATCCGGTGGGGGCGCATGCGAGCGGCCGCATCGGCGAGGATCCGGACGGCCTGCCCAACAACCTGATGCCCTACGTCAGCCAGGTGGCGGTCGGCCGCCTCCAGCGCCTCAAGGTCTTCGGCAACGACTATCCGACACCGGACGGCACGGGTGTGCGCGACTACATCCACGTCGTCGATCTGGCGCTCGGCCACCTGAAGGCGCTGGAGCGCATCGAGGCGCTGCCCGGGGTGACGACGCTGAACCTCGGCACCGGGCGCGGCTACAGCGTGCTGGAGATGGTGCGGGCTTTCGAGCAGGCCTCGGGGCGTGAAGTGCCATTCGACATCGTCGATCGGCGCCCCGGCGACATCGCCGCCTGCTGGGCCGATCCAAACCGCGCGGCGGAGGTGCTGGGCTGGCGAGCCGAGCGTGATCTCGCGGCGATGTGTGAAGATGCCTGGCGCTGGCAGAGCAGCAACCCGAAGGGTTATCGGAGCTGAGGCGGGAGGCCGCGGTAGCGCGGTTTTCCGTAGGAGTGGCTTCAGCCGGGGGGTGCTGAGCCGCGAATGCAGGCCACAGGCCTGCCTCGCCGCGAAAAGGCGCTGTCGCACCCTTTCGCGGCTGGGCGCCCCCGGCTGAAGCCGCTTCCCGCGGATCGTTTCAGCGTGCCGTTGCGGCGAGTACCTTCTGCAGGTAGCGCCCGGTGTGGCTGGCGGGGTTCGCCGCGACGCTTTCCGGGCTGCCGCAGGCCACCACCCTGCCGCCGCCGGCGCCGCCTTCGGGGCCCATATCGACGATCCAGTCGGCAGTCTTGATGACGTCGAGGTTGTGCTCGATGATCACGATCGTGTTGCCCTGGTCGCGCAGGCGGTGCAGCACTTTCAGCAGCAGCTCGATGTCCTGGAAATGCAGGCCGGTCGTCGGTTCGTCGAGGATGTACAGCGTGCGCCCGGTATCCCGCTTCGACAGTTCCAGGGCCAGTTTCACCCGCTGGGCCTCGCCGCCGGACAGCGTCGTCGCGCTCTGGCCCAGGCGGATGTAGCCCAGGCCGACGTCCATCAGCGTCTCGAGCTTGCGCGCGACGGCCGGCACCGGGGCGAAGAAGGCCAGTGCCTGTTCGACCGTCATTTCCAGCACTTCCTGGATGCTGCGGCCCTTGTAGCGGATTTCCAGCGTCTCGCGGTTGTAGCGCTTGCCGTGGCAGATGTCGCAAGGCACGTACATGTCGGGCAGGAAGTGCATCTCGACCTTGACCAGGCCGTCGCCCTGGCAGGCCTCGCAGCGTCCGCCGCGGACGTTGAACGAGAAGCGGCCCGGCCCATAACCGCGTGCGCGCGCTTCGGGGACGCCGGCGAAGAGTTCGCGGATCGGCGTCAGCATGCCGGTGTAGGTCGCGGGGTTCGAGCGCGGTGTGCGCCCGATCGGCGACTGGTCGACGTTGATGACCTTGTCGAAGGCTTCCAGGCCTTCGATCGCGTCATGCGGCGCGGGTTCGGTGGCCGACTTGTAGAGGTGGCGGCTGGCCGCGGCAGCGAGGGTGTCGTTGATCAGGGTGGATTTGCCCGAACCGGAAAGGCCGGTGACGCAGGTCAGCAGGCCGAGCGGCAGGGCGACGTCCACGTTCCGCAGGTTGTTGCCGCGGGCGCCGACGATGCGCAGCATGCGGGTTTCGTCGGGTAGCGTGCGGCGGGAGGGGACGGCGATCGAGCGCCGGCCCGACAGGTAGTCGCCGGTCACCGACGCCGGGTCGGCGATGACTTCGGCCGGCGTGCCGTGGGCGACGATGCGGCCGCCGTGCTCGCCGGCGCCGGGGCCCATGTCCACCAGGTAGTCGGCATGGCGGATCGCGTCCTCGTCGTGCTCGACGACGATCACCGTGTTGCCGAGGTCGCGCAACTGGCCGAGGGTGGCCAGCAGGCGGTCGTTGTCGCGCTGGTGCAGGCCGATCGAAGGTTCGTCGAGCACGTAGAGCACACCGGTCAGGCCCGAGCCGATCTGGCTCGCCAGGCGGATGCGCTGGGCCTCGCCGCCGGACAAGGTGTCGGCCGAGCGGTCCAGCGACAGGTAGTCGAGGCCGACGTTGATCAGGAAGCTGAGGCGGTCGGCGATCTCCTTGACGATCTTGTCGGCGACCTGTCCGCGCGCGCCCTCGAGCTTGAGGCCGGCGAAGAAGTCGCGGCACTCGCCCAGCGGCAGGTGGCCGATCTCATGCAGCGCCCGCTCGCCGATCAGCACGTGGCGCGCTTCGCTGCGCAGGCGGCTGCCCTTGCAGCTGGGGCAGGGCTGGGTGGCGCGGTACTTGGTCAGCTCCTCGCGCACGGCGATCGAGTCGGTTTCCCTGAAACGCCGTTCGAGGTTGGGGATGATGCCTTCGAAAGGATGCTCTTTCAGCACCGTGCGGCCGTTGTCCGCCATGTAGCGGAAAGCGATTTTTTCCTTGCCCGAGCCGTGCAGCACGATCTCGCGCACCTTGGCCGGCAGCGTTTCGTAAGCGGCCTCGACGTCGAAGCCGTAGTGGCCGGCGAGGCTCGTCAGCATCTGGAAGTAGAACTGGTTGCGCTTGTCCCAGCCGCGGATGGCGCCGGCGGCCAGCGACAGTTCCGGGTGGGCGACGACGCGCGCCGGGTCGAAGAACTCGACCTGGCCCAGGCCGTCGCATTTCGGGCAGGCGCCGGCCGGATTGTTGAAGGAAAACAGCCGGGGTTCGAGTTCCGCCAGCGCGAAGCTGCACACCGGGCAGGCGAAGCGGGCGGAGAACAGGTGTTCCCGGCCGCCGTCCATCTCGACCGCGATCGCGCGGCCATCGGCATGGGTCAGCGCGGTCTCGAAGGACTCCGCCAGCCGGCCGCGCAGGTCCTCGCGGACCTTCAGGCGGTCGATGACCACTTCGACATTGTGCCGCCGGCCCTTTTCCAGTGGCGGCATCGCGTCCAGCTCCATCACCTCGCCGTCGACGCGGACGCGGACGAAACCCTGGGCGCGCAGGTCGGCGAACAGGTCGGCCTGCTCGCCCTTCCTGCCGGCGACGACGGGTGCCAGGATCATCAGCCGCGTCTCGGCGGGCAGCGCCAGCACGTGGTCCACCATCTGCGCCACGCTCTGCGCCTCCAGCGCGTGCTCGGGATGGTCGGGGCAGTGGGGCGTGCCGGCGCGGGCGTACAGCAGGCGCAGGTAGTCGTGGATCTCGGTGACGGTGCCGACCGTCGAGCGCGGGTTGTGGCTGGTGGCCTTCTGCTCGATCGAGATCGCCGGCGACAGGCCCTCGATCAGGTCCACGTCGGGCTTTTCCATCAACTGCAGGAACTGGCGGGCATAGGCCGACAGCGACTCGACGTAGCGGCGCTGGCCTTCGGCGTACAGGGTGTCGAAAGCCAGCGAGGACTTGCCCGAACCCGACAGCCCGGTGATCACCGTCAGCCGGTTGCGCGGCAGATCGATGTTGATGTTCTTCAGGTTATGGGTCCTGGCACCGCGGATGCGGATTTCGTCCATGGCTGCACGGCTGGCGGTAGGGAACCCGAAACTATAAGAGAGAACGTCGGCGCGAGCCAATCCGGAATGGCGGGGAGGAGCTGCAGTGCGCGATGCCGGGGTGGCGCGATGCTAGAATTGACTGCTTTATCGAAGCCTATCTTCCCGCATGTCCGCTCCGCCGCACGATCCGATGACTTCCGCCGAACGCCGGGCCGGCATGAGCCTGGCGGCGATCTTTGCGCTGCGCATGCTGGGCCTGTTCCTGATCCTGCCGGTGTTCGCGGTCTACGCCGAAGGCATTCCGGGCGGCGACGACCTGACCCTGGTCGGCCTGGCGATCGGCGCCTACGGCCTGACCCAGGCCTGCCTGCAGATCGCCTATGGCGCGGCCTCCGATCGCTTCGGCCGCAAGCCGGTGATCGTCTTCGGCCTGCTGCTGTTCGTCGTCGGCAGCGCGGTCGCGGCGCTCGCGACCGACATCCACATGATCATCGCCGGCCGCGTGCTGCAGGGCGCCGGGGCGATCTCGGCGGCGGTCACCGCGCTGGCGGCCGACCTGACGCGCGACCAGCACCGGACCAAGGTCATGGCGATGATCGGCTCGTCGATCGGCCTGGTGTTCGCCTTGTCGATGGTGGCGGCACCGCTGCTGTATGCGGCGATCGGCATGAGTGGCATCTTCTGGCTGACCGCGGCGCTGGCCTGTGCGGCGATCGCCGTCGTGCTGTGGGTGGTGCCGGCCGCGCCGCCGGTGCCGCGTGCCAACGGCGGCCGCTTCATCGACGTGCTGCGCGACGGCCAGTTGATGCGCTTGAATTTCGGCGTCTTTGCGCTGCACCTGATCCAGACCACGATGTGGGTCATGGTGCCGGTGGGGCTGGTCGCCGCAGGGCTGCCGATGCCCGAGCACTGGAAGGTCTATCTGCCCGCGGTGCTGCTGTCCTTCGTCGTCATGGTGCCCGCCGTGATCGTCGCCGAACGGCGCAACCTGATGAAGCCGGTATTCAACGCCGCGATCTGCCTGCTGGCGCTGGTGCAGTTCGGCCTGTGGCTGTTCGGCGACGGCTTGCTGCCGCTGGCGCTGCTGCTGACCCTGTTCTTCGTTTCCTTCAACGTGCTGGAAGCGACGCAGCCGTCCTGGATTTCGCGCATCGCGCCCGCACATTCGAAGGGGACGGCGCTGGGTGTCACAACACCCTGCAGTCGGTCGGCCTGTTCCTGGGGGGGCTGCTCGGCGGCTGGCTCGGGCAACGTTTCGGGGCCGGCGCGGTCAGTCTGGTCTGTGGCGCGCTGGCATTTCTCTGGCTGCTGCTGGCATCGAGCATGACCCCACCTCCGGTACGTGCGGTGCCGGCGCCCGAAAGGGCATGAACCACCGCACGGCATTCATTTGAAAGGAGAACGGGATGGCATCCCTGAACAAAGTGATTCTCATCGGCAATCTCGGCCGTGATCCCGAGACGCGCTACGCGCCCAGCGGCGACGCGATCTGCAACCTGACGGTGGCGACGACCGAAGTCTGGAAGGACCGCACCAGCGGCGAGCGCCGCGAGGCCACCGAATGGCACCGCGTGGTGTTTTTCGGCCGCGTCGCCGAAGTCGCCGCCCAGTACCTGCGCAAGGGCAGCCAGATCTACGTCGAAGGCCGCCTGCAGACGCGCAAGTGGCAGGACCAGAACGGCCAGGACCGCTATACCACCGAGATCCGCGGCGACGAGATGAAGATGCTCGGCCGGCGCGAAGGCGGCGACGCGCCGATGCGCGCGCCGGACAGCGGCTACGACGCGCCGGCGCCGGCGCCGGCATCGCGTCCGGCACCTGCAGCCGCGCCGCGCCCGCAGTCGCAGGCGCCGGCGGCGTCCTCGTCCGGCTTCGGCGATTTCGACGACGACATCCCGTTCTGAAGGCGGGAGCAGGGGCTTCTTGCAGCGTGATTTGCGCCCGGGCTGCGGCTGCGGATCATCGCTAACATGAGATCGGGCGTTCGACCCGAAGAAGCGACAAGAGGAGGGGATTTCCATGAACGAGCTCATCAGCTATCCGGATGGCATCCATGCGCTGGAGTCCGGCTACGGCCGGCCGCAGCTGGCGGCGATCCACATCGTGGTCGACGAGGGGCGTGCCGCGATCGTCGATACCGGCTGCAATGATTCCGTGCCCCGCGTGCTGAGTGCGCTGGCGATGCTCGGCATCGAGCCCGGCAAGGTGGAATGGGTGATGCTGACCCACATCCATCTGGACCACGCCGGCGGGGCGGGCAGCCTGATGTGCGCGCTGCCCAATGCCCGCCTGCTGGTGCATCCGCGCGGCCTGCGCCACATGATCGACCCCAGCAAGCTGTGGGAGGGCACTGCCGCCGTTTATGGCGCCGAGCGCGCCTACCAGCTCTATGGCCGGCTGGTGCCGATTCCGCCCGAGCGCATCGTGCCGGCGACCGACGGCCTGGAGCTGCGCATGGGCAAGCGCCTGTTCCGCGTGTTCGACACGCCGGGACATGCCCGCCACCACATCTGCATCTGGGACGACAGCGCGCGCGCCTTCTTCACCGGCGATACCTTCGGCCTGTCCTACCGCGAGCTCGACGTCGATGGCCGGGTCTTCGTGCTGCCGACCACCACGCCGACGCAGTTCGACCCGGAGGCGATGCACGAGTCGATCGACCGCATGCTTTCCATGCAGCCGCAGGCGATGTACCTGACCCACTATGGCCGCGTGACCGAGGTGCCGCGGCTCGGCGCCGATCTCCACCGTCTGATCGACGCCATGGTCGCGGTGGCACGGGCGGCGCGGGGCGACGAGGTGGCGCGCCACGTCGAGATCCTCGCCGGCCTGGAGCAGGTCGTCCGCGAGGAAGCGGGGCGCCAGGGCTGGGCGCTGGACGAGGAGCAGACGCTGGAACTGCTGCGCATGGACCTCGAACTCAACGCGCAAGGCCTGGGCATCTGGCTCGACAGCCAGCGCGTGGCCGAGCCGCAGCCGGCCTGACGGAAGGGCGATGGACGTGAGCCGGGTGGATGGCGGCGGGGCCGACGAGCGGGTGGAGGACGTGGACCGCGCCCGCCGTTTCGGCGGCATCGACCGCCTTTACGGCACGGGGGCCGCGGATGCGCTGGCGGCTTCCCATGCCTGCGTGATCGGCATCGGCGGTGTCGGCTCCTGGGCCGTCGAGGCGCTGGCGCGCAGCGGCGTGGGCAGGCTGACGCTGATCGACCTCGACCACGTCGCCGAGTCCAACATCAACCGCCAAGCCCATGCGCTCGATGCCACCCTCGGGCAGGCGAAAGTGCAGGCGATGGCGGATCGCATCGCCGCCTTCAGCCCGCAATGCCGGGTCGACACGGTCGAGGATTTCCTCACGGCGGCAAATGCCGCGAGCCTGCTGCAGGGTTTCGACGTCGTCATCGACGCCATCGACAACGTGCGCGCCAAGGTGGCGATCGCCGCGCTCTGCCGGGCGCGGCAGATGCCGCTGGTGATGGCGGGCGGCGCGGGCGGCAAGCTCGATCCGGCGCAGATCCGCGTCGATGATCTGGCCCGTACGCTGCAGGATCCGCTGCTGTCCAAGGTGCGTGCCCGCCTGCGCAAGGAGCACGGCTTTCCGCGCGAGCCGAAAAGGAAGTTCGGCATCGAAGCGGTGTTTTCCACCGAACCGCTGCGTCATCCGTCCGCGCCGGCCTGCGAGGCAGAAGCTGGGCGCAGCCGCGGGCCGCAAGGCCTGGCCTGCGCCGGCTACGGTTCGAGCATGGCGATGACCGCCAGTGTCGGGCTGTTCTGCGCTTCGCGCGCGCTGCTTCACCTGTTGCGCGCCGGCCAGGCACGTGCGGGTGCAGCGGAGCGGGCCGAGGCCATGACCGGAGCCGAGGCATGAGCGACGTCGCGGTGATCCTGTTCGGCCATGGTGCGCGCGATCCCGAATGGGCCGGGCCGATGAAACGGATCCGCCAGCACATGCTGGCCCAGCCCGGCGCGCCGCGCGTGGAGCTAGCCTTTCTCGAGTTCATGCAGCCGACCCTGGCCGAAGCCATCGCCGCGCTGGCCGGTGCCGGGATGCGGCGCATTGCCATCGTGCCGGTCTTTCTGGCCCAGAACGGGCATCTGAAGCGCGACCTTCCGGTGCTGCTCGACGCCGCCCGCATTGCACACCCGGAATGCGAGATCACGCTCGCCGTCGCTGCGGGCGAAGCCGAAGGCGTGATCGCGGCGATGGCCGAATACGCCCGCAGCTGCGCGGCATGACGGCAGGCCGGCGCGAAGGGGGACGATCGCCGGGGTGTGATCTGATGCACGTCCGGCATGCGTAACGAGTGCTGTCGGCCGGGGATGCGGGGCTAGAATCGGGCGATCCGTATCGCCTGCCTTGGACGTATCAGCATGAAGGACATTCCGCCCCACCAGAACCGGCGCCTCGACCGGCGCCTGCCGCTCGGCTGCCCGGCTTTCATCGCCCTGCGCGGCGGTCAGCGCATCGAGGCGGTGTGCATCGAGATCGGCGTCGGCGGGATGACCCTGCATGCCGCCTACGTGCCGGAGCAGAACGAAGTCCTCGACGTCGCGGTGCTCGGACCCCAGGGCTCGCCCGTGGCCGATCGCCCGCCGCTGGTCGGCAAGCTCGAAGTCACGCGCTGCAATGCGCTGGGCGACGGCCGCTACGAGATCGGCGGCCGCATGATGCGCGTGGTCGATTGACGCGTAGCGGCTCGGTTTTCTGCAGGAGCGGCTTCAGCCGCGACAGGGCGCGATAGCTTCCCCGACGGGGTCTGCTTTTGCGGTTCGGCGGCCCGGCAGAAGCCGCTACGGGGGCGCCACAGCACAAGACCCATCGATACCGCTCAGGGCCTGTCTGCCCGGCGCAGCAGCATCCACAGCGCGAACACCGCCGTCGCCGAAAAGCTCAGCAGCGACCAGTTGGCGATCGACAGGCCGAGGAAAGTCCAATCCACTGCCGCGCAGTCGCCCGCACCGCGGAAGATCATCGGCAGCGCTTCGCCGAGCGGAAAACTCTCCAGCATGAATTCCAGCCCCGGGCCGCATTCGGGAATCGCCGGGGGATCGAGCTGCATCCAGGTCTGGCGCGCGGCGATGGCGCCGCCGGCCAGTGCCCCCAGGCCGATCAGCGCGGCATAGACCCGGCTGCCCGTGCGGCCCGGCCCGTGGATGCCGCCGACCAGGGCGATCAGCGCCACGGCGAGGAAGGCATAGCGCTGCATCACGCACATCGGGCAGGGTTCGAGGCCTTTCACATGCTGCAGGTAGAGGCCGAAACCGAGCAGGCCGATGGCGGTGGCGAACAGGGCGAGGTAAAGCGTGCGCGCCGGCAGGCGCAGCAGGGTCTGGAGCAGGGACATCGTGATCCGGTCTTGCTGGGAAGGCGCCCATTGTAGGGGATGTTCCCTCGGAGCGCGGCGGACGCGTCAGGTTCCCAGCGCCGCCTGCAGCATGTCGAGGAAGGCCCGCGTCTTGGCCGGCATCAGCCGGCGGCCGGGGAATACCGCCCAGGCGGTGTTGGCAGGCAGGCACCAGTCCGCCATCACGCGGCGGAGCTCCCCCTGGCGCACGTAGGGTGCAGCGAAATAAACGGGCACCGCGGCGATGCCGGCGCCGGCGCGGGCGAAGCGGATCAGCAGTTCGGGCGAATTGGCGGTGATGCTGCCGGGCGGCGTGCCTTGCCAGCGCTCATCGCCCCGCATCAGCGTCCAGCCGAGTGCCTCGCCGCTGCGCGTCAGCAGACGCAGCGCACGGTGCGCGTTCAGCGCCTCGGGGTGCCCGGGTTCGCCGTGTTCGGCGAGATAGCCGGGCGAGGCATACAGCCCGCTGGGAAAGACCGCCAGGCGGCGCGCGGCGAGCAGGGCGTCGTCGGGCAGTTCGCCCATGCGGATGGCGACGTCGAAGTTCTCGCCCAGCAGGTCCACCCGGCGTGGCGACAGATCCAGCTCCAGCGACACCGCAGGGTGCATCGCGGTGAAGGCCGACAGCATGTCGACCAGCAGCAGGCTGGCGAAATCGCTCGGCATCGACACCCGCAGGCGGCCGCTGGGCCTGGCCTGGCGGCTTTCGGCCAGTGCCTTCACGGCCTCGATCTCATCGGCCACCTGGCGCGCGTGTTCCAGCAGCGCGGTGCCGAACTCGGTCAGCGTCAGCCGCCGCGTGGTGCGCAGCATCAGGCGTTCGCCGAGCTGCTCTTCCAGTTGCGAGACGCGGCGCGAAACCGTGGACTTGGGCAGGCCGAGGCGTTCGGCCGCCGCCGTGAAGCTGCCGGTCTCGGCCACGCGGGCAAAGATCAGCAGGTCGTTGGGGCTGTACTGTTCCATATGAGGGACAATGTTATGCGTTCTGCTGGATTAATGAAGACGGGCGACATGATTAGACTCTGATCGTCGTCATCGAACAAGGCTGCAGTCCCGGCATCGTGACCTCGACCTCGCGTCAGGCGGATTCCGGCCGGACTTCGGCAAACCCCTCGACCCCACGGAGAACAGACATGAACATCCTGCAGATCAACGGCAGCGCCCGCAGCGAAGGCGCGAACTCCACCCGCGTTGCCAACAGCATCATCGCCCGTCTGTTGGCAGCGGACCCCGGCGTCCGCGTCGTGCTGCGCGATCTGGCGCGCAATCCCGCGCCGGTGGTGGACGAAGCCGCGCTCGGCGCACTGTTCACGCCGGCGGAGCAGCGCACGCCGGAGCAAGCCGGACGCGTCGCCGAAAGCGATGCGCTGATCGCCGAAGTGCAGGCTGCCGACGTCATCGTGCTCGGCGTGCCGATGTACAACTTTGCCATTTCGTCCCAGCTCAAGAACTGGATCGATGCCATCGCCCGCGCCGGCGTCACCTTCCGCTACACCGAGAACGGCCCCGAAGGCCTGCTGAAGGGCAAGAAGGTCTTCGTCGCCTGCGCTCGCGGCGGCCGCTACCGTGGTACGTCGGCCGACACGCAGACGCCGTACCTGCAGACCGTGCTCGGTTTCGTCGGCCTCACCGACGTCCGCTTCGTCTATGCCGAAGGCCTGAACATGGGCGAGGAGGCGGCAAAGCAGGGTTTCGCCGAAGCCGAGGCCGACATCGAAGCCGTTCTGGGCTGAAAACCTGGCGGCAGGCTGGGTCTTGCCGGTGGCCGCGCCTGACTGGCCGCGCCGCTTCATCCGGCCTGCCGCACCTCGCCGGCCGCACCTGGCCAGCCGCAGTTCCTAGCAGGAGTACCGACATGAGCATCCGCCCGAGCGAAACCGTTTCCCGTCCGCGCGACGTCGAACGCCTGGTCGTCGGCCAGGCCACGTCCGACGGCGCCGGCGTCAAGCTCACCCGCGTGCTGGCCCAGCCGCTGCAGCGCCGGCTCGATCCCTTCCTGATGCTGGATGCCTTCGGCAGCGACAAGGCCGACGACTACATCGCCGGTTTTCCCGACCATCCGCACCGCGGCTTCGAGACCATCACCTACATGATCGCCGGCCGCATGCTGCATCGCGACAGTGCCGGCCATGAAGGCTTGCTGGAAAACGGCGGCGTGCAATGGATGACGGCCGGGCGCGGCGTGATCCATGCCGAGATCCCGCAGCAGCAGGAAGGCCTGATGGCGGGCTTTCAGCTGTGGCTGAACCTGCCGGCGCGGGACAAATTATGCGTGCCCTGGTATCGCGATTTCGCCAGCGGCGAACTGCCCCGCTTCACCACCGATGCCGGCGTGCAGGCGACGGTGATCGCCGGTGAAAGCCACGGCACGGCCGGCGCGGTGACGCGCGAGGCGACCGCGCCGCTGTATCTGGACCTGCAGTTGCCGGCCGGCGCGCGCTTCAGCCAGTCGTTGCCGGCCGGGCACAACGCCTTCCTGTACGTTTATCGCGGAGAACTGGACGTCGCCGGCACGGCAGTGCCTGCCGGGCGCATGGCCATCCTCGCCAACGATGCGGAGTGCGACGGCGTGGTCGTCGACGCGGCCGGCGTGGAAACGCGCGCGCTGCTGATCGCCGGCCGGCCGCTGAACGAGCCGATCGCGCAGTACGGGCCTTTCGTCATGAATACCGAGCAGGAGATCTACCAGGCACTGGCCGACTACCGCGCCGGCACGCTGGCCGGCGCCTGAAGCCGGCTGCGTCCGGGCCGGCAATATGCGGGGAAGGGAAGGGCCGGTGTGGCCCGTCCGGCCTCAGCCGGCGAGCGCCTTCAGCGCTGCCACCTGGGCGGTGATCGGCGCGGGAATCGGCATCTCGCCGGCCAGCATGGCACGGATCTGCGCCGCGTTGTCCGCCACCGAGGGGGCGTCCGGCAGCGTGCCGAGCGGCGGCGCGCCGCCTTCCTCGCCCGCCACGCCGATCGACGCGATGCCGTCCCGATAGACCTTCATTTCCGGGCAGCGCCGCGGGTTGGCGTAGATTTCGCCTTCGGTGCCGCGCAACAGCATGGCACGGCCGGTATGGGCGCGGCCGGCACAGGCGCGGCCGCCTGGGCTGGTATCGGTGCGAAGGAAAGCGTCCATGCGCTCGAGGTATTCGGGGTGGGTGACGGCGACCACCCGCACGCTGCGGCCGTGGCAGGGGTCGAGCAGCTTGGCAACGATGTGGCCGCTGGCACGCACGCCCATGCGCGTGCGCAGCGCCAGCAGCGGATCGAGCCCGGGCAATAGACTGTCGACGTGGATACAGGCCAGGCGATCGGCCGCCAATTGCCGCGATGCATCTTCGGCATCGGCGGCGGGCTGCAGGCCGAGGGCGGCGAGCAGCTCGAAAGGGCTCACCCGGGTGTCGAAATCGTGCCGGCCCTGGATCAGCACCGGCACGCCTTCGCGCGCCAGCAGCATCGCCACCAGCGGCATCAGGTTGGACTGGCGGCGCGCGCCGTTGTAGGTGGGCAGCACCACGCAGCGCGGGCCGTCGGGCACCGTCAGCTGCACCGTCCGCGCATCCATCGCCTGCTTGAAGCCGATCAGTTCCTCGAGCGATTCGCTCTTGATGCGGAAGGCGATCAGGATGGCGCCGAGTTCGATGTCCGCTACCTTGCCGTCGAGGATGTCGCCGAACAGGCTTGCCGCCGTGGCAGCGTCGAGTGAACGCGCGCCCTTGGCGCCTCGTCCGATTTCCTTGATGATTGGGCCGTAGTTCATGGCGGCGATTATGGGCATGTTTGCAGCCGCTCACCAGCCCGCCCTGTGCCCCAACCCCGAATACGGAGCGAATACAGAATGGAAGTCGGATTCATCGGACTCGGCCTCATGGGCCGGCCCATGGCATTGAACCTGATCAAGGCCGGCCACACGGTGCATGTCTGGAGCAGAAGGCGTGAATCGATGCAGCCGCTGCTCGAGGCCGGCGCGAATGACGCCGCCAGCGCGGCCGAAGTCGCCCGCCGTGCGGCGATCACGATCAGCATCGTCGCCGACGCACCCGATGTCGAGCAGGTCACGCTCGGCGCCGATGGCGTCGCCGACGGCGCTTCTGCCGGCCACATCCACATCGACATGAGCACGATCGCGCCGGCGGCGGCGCAGTCGATCGCGGCCCGCTTGGCCGAACGCGGCGTGAGCATGATTGACGCGCCGGTGTCCGGCGGCGAAGTCGGCGCCATCGCCGCCACGCTGACGATCATGGCCGGCGGCGACGCGGCGGCGTTCGAACGCGCGCTGCCGCTGTTCCAGGCCATGGGCAAGTCCGTCACCCGCATCGGCGACAGCGGCGCGGGCCAGGTCGCCAAGGCCTGCAACCAGATCCTGACCGGCGTCGGTGTGGCGGCGGTGGCCGAGGCGCTGAATTTCGCCAACAAGAGCGGCGTCGACGCCGCCAGGGTGCGCGAGGCGCTGCTCGGCGGCTTCGCCTATTCGCGCGTGCTCGAGAATCACGGCCAGCGCATGCTCGAGCGCAACTTCAAGCCGGGCTTCAAGGCCTGGATGCACCAGAAGGACATGCGCATCGTCATGGAAGAGGCGCACCGCCTCGGCCTGGCGCTGCCGTCGTCGGCGGCGACGGCGCAGATGTTCAACGCCATGGTCGGCAGCGGCCTGGGCGAAGACGACTCGGTGGCGATGCTGAAGCTGCTCGAAGGCATGAGCGGCGGCAGCGGCAAGTGAGGGGGCGGACATGAGAGTCGGTTTCATCGGACTGGGGGTGATGGGCGAGCCGATGGCGCGCCATCTGCGTGCGGCGGGGCATGATCTGGCGGTGTGGGTGCGCCGGCCGGAGTCGGCGGCGGCGCTGGCCGCCGAAGGCGTGCCGGTGTGCGCCACGCCTGCCGAACTGGCGGCGCGCTGCGACACGGTGATCACCATCGTCACCGCCAGCGCGGACGTGGATGCGCTGGCTTTCGGCGAGCAGGGCCTGGCCGCCGGCTTCGCGCCCGGCGCCGTCCATGTCGACATGAGCACGATCGCGCCGGCGATGGCGCGTTCGCTGGCGGAGCGCTACGCCGCGCGCGGCATCGGCTTCGTCGATGCACCGGTGTCCGGCGGCGGCCAGGGCGCGCGCGAGGCGACGCTGGCGATCATGGCCGGCGCCGACGAGGCCGTGCTGGCGCGCGTGCGGCCGCTGCTCGAGGCGGTGGGCAAGCGCATTGTGCACATCGGCCCGCCGGGAGCCGGCCAGGTGGCCAAGGCCTGCAACCAGATGATCATGGTCTCCGCCATCCAGGCCTGCGCCGAGGCCCTCAGCCTGGCCAATGCGCACGGCGTGGACGCGGCGGCGGTGCGCAGCGCGCTGATGGGCGGATCGGCGGCGTCGCGCGTGCTGGAGGTGATGGGAGCGAAGATGGTCGAGCGCGACTTCGCCGCGGGCGTCGAGGCACGGCTGCACCACAAGGACTTCGCCCTGCTGATGGACGAGGCGGCCCGGCTCGGCGCGCCGCTGCCGGTGGCCGCTCAGGTCTGGCAGCAGCTCAATGCGCTGATGCGGGCGGGCTGGGGGAGGGACGACACTGCCAGCCTGTTGCGGCTGCTGGAAAGCCCGGATCGGTAGGCCAGCTTCGCGCAGAAGCCGCTCCGGGGACGGTAGGCTCAGCCGCGCGGCTTGCCGTACCAGCGGAAGCGCTCGATGACTTCCGCCATTTCCTCGGTGGACAGCAGTACCGGCGGGCCGAGCTGCAGCGTGCGCCAGTACTGCTCGCACAGGGTTTCGAACTCGATTGCCAGTGCCAGCGCGTGCTGCAGCTCGCGGCCGAACACCACCATGCCGTGGTTCGCCAGCAGGCAGGCGCTGCGCTGGTGCAGGGCGGCGACGGCGGCATCCGACAGCGCCTGGGTGCCGAAGGTGGCGTAGCGCGCGCAGCGCACGGTGCTGCCGCCGAAGCGCGCGATCATGTAGTGGAAAGGCGGGATGTCGAGGCGCTGGCAGGCGAGCGCGGTGGCGAAGGGCGCATGGGCGTGCAGGATCGCGCCGGCGTCGGGAAAGGCGGCGTAGATGTCGCGGTGCAGCTGCCATTCGGATGAAGGCGCGAACAGGCCTCGCCAGTTGCCGTCGGCACCGACGACGGCCATGTCTTCCGGCCGGCAGCGTTCTGCCGGCAGGCCGCTCGGCGTGATCAGCATGCAGGCCGGCGACGGCAGGCGCACGCTGGCATTGCCCGCGCTGCCGACGTTCAGCCCTGCGCCGCCCATCGCGCGCATGGTGTCGAGCAGGGCGGCGCGCAGCTCCGGACCGGCGTCGGCGTCCGGCGGGGTCGGCTGTGCGGAAGCTTCGGCGCTCATCGTGCGGCCTCGGGATAGAGGCTGGCGAGTTGACCGGGTACGGTGATGCCGCGCTCGGTGATGATCGCAGTGATCAGCGATGCCGGCGTGATGTCGAATGCGGGGTTCGCAACGCGGGTGCCGGGCGCTGCCTGGCGCAGTTCGGCGAGGCCGCCGCTGGCGTCGATGCCGCGCAGCATGCAGAGCTCTGCCGCGCCACGGTCTTCGATCGGAATGGACGGCCCGTCCGCGCAGCCGAAGTCCAGCGTCGAATGCGGCGCGGCGATGTAGAAGGGTACGCCGCTGGCCTGGGCGGCGAGCGCCTTCAGCCAGGTGCCGACCTTGTTGGCGGTGTCGCCGTTGGCGGCGATGCGGTCGGCGCCGGTGATCACCAGGTCGATTTCGCCGCGCATCAGCAGCAGGCCGGCGGCGTTGTCGGCGATCAGGGTGTGCGGCACGCCGGCGGCGGCCAGTTCCCAGGCAGTCAGCAGGCCCTGGTTGCGCGGCCGGGTTTCACTGACGAAGACCTCCACGGCAACGCCCGCGGCCTGCGCGGCATAGACCGGCGCCAGCGCGGTGCCGGCGCCGCAGGTCGCGAGCCAGCCGGCGTTGCAATGGGTCATCAGCCGTACCGGGCCGGGGCGGCGGGTCGCGATCGTTTCGATCAGTGTCAGGCCGTGGCGGCCGATGGCGTCGCAGGTCGCGGCGTCGTCGGTGCGGATCGCTTCGGCTTCGGCCCAGGCAGCGGCCAGGCGGTCGCCGGCGGGCAGCGGCCGCAGCAGCTTCGCCATGCGCGCCAGCGCCCAGTGCAGGTTGACGGCGGTCGGCCGGGTGGCGGCCAGCGCTTGCAGGGCATGCTCGAGCGCCGGATCGCCGCTGTCGTGCAGCAGCGCGAGGGCGACGCCATGGGCGGCGGTGGCGCCGATCAGCGGCGCGCCGCGCACCTGCATGTCGCGGATGGCGCGGGCGGCGTCGGCCAGCGTGGCGAGGCGCAGGGTTTCGGCGCGGAAGGGCAGCGCCGTCTGGTCGAGGATGAGGACCGCGTCGCCGTCGCGGCGCAGCGTGGGGATGGGTTGTTCGAACATTCAGGGATCCCGTCTGCGCCGGATTCAGGCTGTGCCGAAGGCGGCGTCGAGCTTTTCGCAGGCGGCGGCCAGCGTCGCTTCGTTCTTGGCGAAGCAGAAGCGCACGACCTTGTCGTCGTGGCCATCGGCGAAGAAGGCGGACACCGGGATCGCGGCGACGCCGACTTCGCGGGTCAGGTACTCGCAGAAGGCGGTGTCGCCCAGGTCCGAGATCGCGTCGTAGCGGGCGAGCTGGAAGTAGGTGCCGCGCGAGGGCAGCAGCTCGAAGCGCGAGCCGGCCAGCGCGCTGCGGAAGAAGTCGCGCTTGGCCTGGTAGAAGGCGGCCAGGCCGGCGTGGCGCGAAGCGTCGGCCATGTAGTCGGCGAGCGCGAGCTGCACCGGCGTATTCACGGTGAAGACGTTGAACTGGTGCACCTTGCGGAATTCCGCCATCAGTTCGCGCGGTGCGACCACGTAGCCGACCTTCCAGCCGGTGATGTGGTAGGTCTTGCCGAAGCTCGAGACCACGAAGCTGCGCTCGGCGAGTTCGGCGTGGGCGGCGCAGCTGGCGTGGGCGACGCCGTCGAAAACGATGTGCTCGTAGGGACTTCGTCGGCGACGATGACGATGCCGGTGCCGCGAACCAGCTCGGCCAGGCGGTCGAGGTCGGTGCGCTGCCAGACGGTCGCGGTCGGGTTGTGCGGCGTGTTGATCATGATCATGCGGGTGCGCGGCGTGATCGCCGCCGCCACCGCCGTCCAGTCCGGACGGTAGTCGGGTGCGGCCAGCCGCAGCCGCACGGCCTTGCCGCCGGCCAGCTCGATCGATGGCACGTAGGAGTCATAGACCGGCTCGAACACGATCACTTCGTCGCCGGGATGCACGCAGGCCGCGACTGCGGTGAACAATGCCTGGGTGGCGCCGGCGGTGATGGTGATCTCCGCCTCGACGTCGTAGCGCGTGCCGTACAGCGTCTCGATCTTGGCGGCGACGGCTTCGCGCAGCGGCAGGCAGCCGGCCATCGGCGGATACTGGTTGTGGCCGGCACGCATCCAGTGGGCGACGCGCTCGAACAGGACGTCCTCGGCGTTGAAGTCAGGGAAGCCCTGCGACAGATTGATCGCCCGGCACTCCTGCGCCAGGCGCGACATGACGGTGAAGATCGTGGTGCCGACTGCGGGCAGGCGCGAACCGAGCGGAGCGGGAAAGTACGGCATGGCGGGCAGGAGAGCGGATGGAGCCGCCATTGTCGCAAAGAGCGTGCGGAGATGGCAGTACAGCGGCGGCAGACTGCAGCGGCCGGCATGGCGACGGACCTTGCCGGCAGGCCATGCCGGTGGGCCGCAGCAGCAGGGAGGCGGGTGGCTGCATGCTAGAATCCAGCGCGTCTTCATCCTGTCCGGCGATGCTTCTTCGCCCTGCCTACCGTGCGCAATCTGCTGATCCTCATTCTCGTCTTTGCCGGCATCTGGTGGATTCGGCGGGCGATGGCGCGGATCGGAAAGAAGCCGTCCAAGAGCAAGAATGGCCAGGCGGATGCCGTGGCCGAGCGCGTGCTGGAATGCGCGCATTGCGGCCTCAACGTGCCCGAGTCCGAAGGCGTGCGCGAGCACGGCCGCTTCTACTGCTCCGATGCGCATCGGCTCGCCGGGCCGCGGGAGTGAAATGAGCGCGGCTGCGTCGATCGCCATCGAGCGTTCGCGCCTCGCCTCGCTGCATTTTCTCAACCTGTTCCGGCTGGTGCTGGCAGGGCTGTTCGTCGTCGCGGGCGAGGAGCTGGGGCTGGGGAGCGAGATGCCGGCGGTGTTTCGCGCCGTCGCGTACGGCTACGTGGCGAGCGCCCTGGTACTCGGTTTCCGCGAAGTGTCCGGCTACCTGGGCGAATCGCGCACGATCGCGCTGCAGGCCGTGATCGACGTCGTGGCGCTGTCGTTGATGATGTGGGCGAGCGGCGGCTACGGCAGCGGCCTGCCGGTGCTGATGATGGTGATGCTGGCCGGTGTCGGCCTGGTCGCGGAAGGACGCATGGTGCTGTTCTTCGCCGCGCTGGCAACCATCGCGGTGCTGATCGAGAACGCATGGCGCCTGGCGGTCGGCGATCAGCCGGTCGATTTCCTCAAGGTCGGCATCTTCTGCACCGGTTTCTTCGGCATCGCCTTGATCGCCCGCCTGCTCGCCTCGCGGGCGCAGGCCAATGCCTCGCTCGCGGCGGAACGCGGCGAAGCGCTGGCCAAGCAGCAGGCGGTCAACGAACGCATCATCCGCGACATGCAGGATGGCGTGATCGTCGCCGACGCAAAGGGCCGCGTGCTGCAGTCGAACCCGCAGGCGGCCGTGCTGCTCGGCATGGATGCGTCCTCCGCTTCGGGCTCGCTCGAAGGGCTGCAGCTGACGGATATCGATCCGGTGTTCGACGAACTGATGTGCGGCCGCCATCCGGACGGCCGCCTGCTGCGCATCGGTCCGGGCGGGCGCCTGATGCGCTGCCGCGTGGTGTATGGCGAGCAGCAGGGCGCCGAGGGGGGCGGCTTTCTGATCTACCTGACCGATTTCGAGGATATCCAGCGCGGGCTGCAGCAGACCAAGCTGGCGGCGCTGGGGCGTCTGACTGCCAGCATGGCGCACGAGATCCGCAACCCCCTGTCGGCCGTGACCCAGGCGGCCGAATTGCTGCGCGACGAGAAGCGCGGCGAGATGCAGGGACGGCTGGTGCGCATCATCAACGACAACGCGCATCGCATCGAGCGCATGATCCGCGATGTGCTGGCGCTCGGCCGGCGCGAGCAGGCCCTGCCCGAAGCGCTGCCGCTGGCGCAATTTGCCGCCGAAGTGATCGAGGCGCGGGTGTTCAGCGATCCCGCCGAGCGCGATCTGTATGCGGTCGAGATCGAGCCCTCGCTCAGCTTCGCCATCGACCGGGCGCATCTGCACCAGATCCTCGACAACCTGCTGGCGAATGCGCGGCGCTACTGCTCGGGCAAGTCCGCGGCCATACGCCTGCATGCGATGGCCTTGGCGGGCGAGCGCGTCGCGCTGCATGTGCGCGACGATGGCCCCGGGCTCGACGAGGCCACACGTCTGCATCTGTTCGAACCTTTCTTCACGACCCATGCCAAGGGCACCGGCCTGGGGCTGTACATCGCACGCGAGCTGGCCGAGGCCAACGACGCCACGCTCGAACTCGCGGCGAACGGCCCGGGTGCGGATTTCGTCCTCGAGGGGCGCCAGAAACCATGAGCATCCACGAACGCCGCCACCGTCCTGCATCCATCGACGTCCTCGTCGTCGATGACGAGGACGACATCCGCGAACTGCTGGAGCTGTCGCTGCTGCGCATGGGGCTGGGCTGCGACACGGCCGGTTCGGTGGCCGAGGCGCGTGCCTGCCTGGAGCAGCAGCGCTATCGTTTGTGCCTGACCGACATGCGCCTACCCGATGGCGAAGGCTTCGAGCTGGTCGAGTACATCCAGCAGCATCTGCCCGGCCTGCCGGTGGCGGTGATCACGGCGTTCGGCAGCATCGACACCGCGATCCGCGCGCTCAAGCTCGGCGCCTTCGATTTCGTCACCAAGCCGATCGAGCTCAAGGTGCTGCGCGAACTCGTCAGCCATGCGCTCAAGCTCGAACCGGGCGCCGGGGCGGATGCGCCGGACGGACGCAGGCTGATCGGCGCCTCGCCGGCTTTCCTGCACTTGCGCAGCCAGGCCGAGAAGCTGGCGCGCAACCAGGCGCCGGTGTTCATCCACGGCGAGTCGGGTACCGGCAAGGAAGTCATCGCGCGCCTGATCCATGCGCTCGGCGCGCGTGCCAGCGGGCCGTTCGTGCCGGTCAACTGCGGCGCGATCTCGCCCGAGTTGATGGAAAGCGAGTTCTTCGGCCATCGCAAGGGCAGCTTCACCGGCGCGGCCAGCGACAAGGAAGGCCTGTTCCAGGCCGCTCGCGGCGGCACCTTGTTTCTCGACGAGATCGGTGAACTGCCGCTGTCGATGCAGGTCAAGCTGTTGCGTGCGCTGCAGGAGCGGGCCGTGCGCCCGGTCGGTGCGCATGTCGAGGAGGCGGTGGATGTACGCATCCTGTCGGCTTCTCACCAGGATCTGGCACGGCTGGTGGCGGAAGGGCGCTTCCGCCAGGATCTGTTCTTTCGCATCAACGTGATCACCCTGCGTGTTCCGCCGCTGCGCGAGCGTAGCGAGGACATTCCCGCACTGGCCGAGCACATCCTCGCCCGCGTCGCCGAGCGCGAGGCGACGGCAGCGCGCCGCCTGTCGCCCGCGGCGCTGGCGGCGCTGCAGCGCCATTCCTTCCCGGGCAACGTGCGCGAGCTGGAGAACCTGCTCGAACGCGCCTGCGCCTTGTGTGAAGGGGACGAGATCGGTGTCGAGGACATCGACCTGCTGCCGGCCGAGTTCGCGTCGCCGATGGCGCCGGCGCCTGTCGCGACGCCAGGCACTGGTGCAGCAACGGAGTTGGGTGGCTACGACCCCGAGGCCGACGGCGAGATCGAGCGTCTGCGCGTGCTGCAGGCGCTGGAGCAGACACGCTGGAACCGCAGCGCGGCGGCGCGCAAGCTCGGCATGACGCTGCGCCAGCTGCGCTACCGGCTGCAGAAATGGGGTATGGAATGACTACGTCCCCATTGGCCTCATTGCTCGAGGCGGCGCAGGTATTCGCGTGTAGAACATGCGCTCGGGCAGGTCGCGGACGTTCATCGTTTCGTAGGTGAGGACGGAGACTTCACCGCGTTTGAGGGCGTCCTCCATCACCAGGCGGGTGGGGCGCAGGCGGCCGGCCAGCTCCTTGAAGTCCTCGTAGCGGGCGGTCTTCAGCAAACGTCCGGATAGAGCATAGAACTCGGCCTTCAGCGGGCGCTTGTCCTGCTCGGCGATCCAGTACTTGACCTTCGAGTAGGTGACGCTGCGATCCACCGCGACGAGGTCGAGCACGATCGCCGGCTGTCCGTCCAGCGTTTCCTGGCCGATGATGCTGGGCGTGTAGTCGCCGGCGAAGTTGGCACGGGCCAGGTCGCCGTTGGCCACCTGGCCGGTGAGGCGCTGGGCCAGCGACAGGCGCACGGGCTGGGAGACGCTGGGCATGAAGATCCACAGGTCGCGGCCCCGCATCAGCAGCGCCTGGCCGCGCTCGGAAGCGGGCTCGGTGGTCAGCACGATGGTGTTGTCGTTGCCGCGCGACAGGATGCGGAATTTGCGCTGGTCCGTCTGTTGGCCGTCACTCAGGTTGCGGATGGTGATTTCGGTCTGGAAACTTTCGCGCGGGAAGCGGGTTTCGTCGGCACGCTTGACCATTTCGATGGCTTCGGGCGTTGCCGCGGGGGCTGCTGCCGATTGCGTGTCCGAATCCTGGGCATGCACCTGCATCCAGGCAGGGAGCAGCACGGCGCCGGCCAGCAGGCCGAGCATGCTGCGGCGCAATCGGCGTTCATGATTCATCGCTTGGCTCATGGATGCTATCCTCTTGGCGTTTTTCATCAATTCGTCACCATCCAGATGGCTATTGTTCGGGTTGAAAACGTCAGTAAACACTATCGTCTGGGTGACCAGGACGTGAAGGCGCTGACCAATGTGTCGCTCGCGATCGAGCCCGGCGTCTTTCTGGCCATCGCTGGTCCGTCCGGCAGCGGCAAGTCCACACTGCTGAACATCATCGGTTGCATCGATACGCCGACTTCGGGACGCGTCATCATCGACGGCCACGACGTGTCAGGAAGGACGCCGGACCAGCTTGCCGACGTGCGGGCGCGAACCATCGGCTTCATCTTCCAGACCTTCAATCTGCTGCCGGTGCTGTCGGCGGCGGAAAACGTCGAATATCCCTTGCTGCAGCTCAAGGAGCTGTCGAAGGCCGAGCGGCAGGAGCGGGTGAAGCATTATCTCGAGGTCGTCGGCCTGAGCAAGTACGCCTCGCACCGCCCCAACCAGCTGTCCGGCGGGCAGCGCCAGCGCGTGGCGATCGCGCGTGCGCTGGCGACGCATTCCAAGATCGTGCTGGCCGACGAGCCGACCGCCAACCTCGACAGCAAGACGGGGACGAGCATCCTGAAGCTGATGCGGCGGATCAATCGCGAATCGGGCACCACTTTCGTCTTTTCCACCCACGATCGAAAGGTCATGAACATGGCGGACCGCCTCGTGCGCATCGCGGACGGTGAAATCACCGCGCTGGGCATGCGTTCGGACGACCAGTGGATGTTCGTCCAGGATCAGCGCCCCAAGGGCGAAGTCGAGCCTGAAGTCTAGGAGTATTCATGTCTGTGATTCGACGCGCCGCGCTGGCACTCGCCTGTGCCTCTTTCGCTCTTTCCGGATTCGCCGCCGAGCAGGCGGTGGAGGATGCCGAACTCGATGCCCTGCTGGACCTCGGAACCGCCAGCGAGAGCGGTTCCGACATCCGGTTGTCGGGCTACGGCGAACTGGGCGCCGCCTATACCTATGCCGATGACGAGCGCTGGTCGCGGCTGCGCGCCCGGCTCGAACTGGCCGCCAGCGGCAGGCTGGGGGAGCGGGCGCGCTGGAAGCTGTCCGCGCGGGCGGATGCCGACGGCGCTTTCGACCTCGAGGATGACTACTATCCGTCCGCGGTCCGCAGGGACCAGCGTCGTGACGCCATCCTGCGCGAAGCCTGGGTCGATTTCGGCGCGGGCGACTGGGAGTTCCGGCTCGGCCGCCAGCACATCATCTGGGGTGAGATGGTCGGCTTCTTCTTTGCCGACGTGGTGTCCGCCCGTGACATGCGTGACTTCCTGCTGCCCGAGCTCGAGGCCATGCGCATCGCCCAATGGGCTGCGCGGGCGGAGTACTTCGGCGGGGAAACACATTTCGAGATGATCTGGATTCCGAGTCCGAGCTACGACGACATCGGCAAGCCGGGTTCCGATTTCTACATGTATCCACGTCTGCCTGCCGGCACCCGGGTGAAGGAACGGGAGCCCTCGGACAGCCTTTCGAACAGCAATTGGGGTCTGCGGGTTTCAAGGCTGATCGGCGGCTGGGACATGAGCGCGTTCTACTATCGCAGCAGCGACATCACGCCCACGCTGGGCCTGAACCCCGCCACGATGGGGCTCGAACTGACGCATGAGCGGATTCGCCAGGTCGGCGGCACGTTCAGCAAGGACATGGGCAGCTTCGTCCTCAAGGGCGAAGCCGTACATACCAGCGGCCGCAGCCTCAACACTTTCCTGGAGGGCGGGCGGATCGGTCTGGAGAAGACCGACATGCTCGACTATGCCTTCGGCGTGGATATTCCGTACCAGGATGTGTGGCGTTTCAACCTGCAATACTTCGCCCGCTGGCTCGACAGGCACGACGAGCGGATGGGACTCGACCGCGAGGAGCGCGGCATGACTTTCCAGGTCGTGCGCGAAATCGGCAGCATCATCGAACTCGAGCTTCTTGCCGCAGCCAGCCTCAATCGCAGCGATTACATGCTGCGTCCCAAGCTGACTTGGAAATTCGCGCCTGAATGGCGCGCCACTGCGGGCATGGACATCTTCCACGGACCGCAGCAGGGCATGTTCGGCCGCTTCGACGAGCGGGACCGCGTTTATATGGAAGTCCGACGCTGGTTCTGAATCGGGCCGGATGCCACCAGCGAGCGCTGCAGTGCTTCGAGTTCGGCGCGCTTCTGGAACATCCGGTAGAAGCTGCGCGAATCGTCATCGGAGCGGCCGGCATGCGTGTCGATCAGATGATCCAGCCGCTGCTGGCAGAGATGCATCAGCACTGCAGGCGCGCCGACTCGCGGGCAGATCTTCTCCGGGCCGATCATCTGATAACCCAGCAGGCGCCGATAAAAGCCGGCATGGCGTGGATGGACCTCGATGAACACGTCGGTGACGCGGTAGGTCAAGCGGGCGATGATGTACAGAATCTGCATCATGCCTGCCAGGGCTTCATGCGAACTGTGCTCGGGATCCATCGCCAAGCGTGTGATTTCGCACACTTGACCACCGTTTTTGCGTGTCGCGTCGATTTCGGCGCGATAAAGTGTGTCTGCTAGGAGACCTTTGCCCGCGTCAAGGCACAAAGTCAAAGTGGCGACGGCGTGGTCGCCCTTGCAGGCTGCGACCGTGATGTCCCGCTCATCCAGGCTCTCGCCCTGGCCATAGGGGAAAAGGCCGCGTGAGGAGTACATCCGCTCGATGAGCCGAGCCGTATTGCGTTTGAGCGCCTCCGTGCCGTTGGCAATGCGGAGTTCGTAGCCGTCCCGGATCAGCCTGAAATCGGGGTTCAGGCGAAAAGAGTCCGCTGGGTGCTGTGATTTCCAGGTCGGTGCCGAATTCAGGCTGGCGCCGGGAAAGAGGGCGAGTGCATGCTGTGAGCGGGTCGCCAAGTCAACGGCGCGGCGCTGAGAGGAAGCGTCCATGGGTAGTGCGATCCTTCGCGTTCGTTCGTTCGATTACGCCCTTGTCCTAGGTTGGCGCATGTTTCGGTGTCGATTTGCTTCTTCAAAAACCACAGCACTCTAGCCAGCAGGCGCACACAGCAGTGTAAGGGATTGTGTGCATTTGTTCCTCGGAACATATTACACAGCTTTGTAGCATTTTGCTGAAGCTTGTCGTCGTATCATAGCGGGCTATGAATCCTGGGAGGAACTAGAACATGATCCAGAAGTCTTCGAGTGTGCTCGCCTGGGTATGGCGTGCCGTGTCCATGCTGGCTGCAGGGGCGCTGCTTTCGGCCTGCGCAAGTTCGTATCCGCCGGCGCCGGCTGCCGCTGCCGACTCGGAGTACAACTACATGATCGGACCGGGCGATAACGTCAACATCGTCGTCTGGCGCAACCCCGAACTGTCGATGTCGGTCCCTGTGCGGCCTGATGGCAAGATCACCACGCCGCTGGTCGAGGATCTGCCTGCAATGGGCAAGGATGCCTCCACGCTGGCGCGAGACATCGAGCAGGAACTCGCCAAGTTCATTCGTGATCCGGTGGTGACCGTGATCGTCACAGATTTCGTCGGCCCTTACAGTGAGCAGATCCGGGTGATCGGCGAAGCGGCCGAGCCCAAGATCCTGCCTTACAACCAGAAGATGACGCTTCTCGACGTCATGATCGCTGTCGGCGGCATGACGGAGTTCGCCGATGGCAACAACGCGACCATCCTGCGTACCGCCGAAGGCAACAAGCAGTACAGCGTCCGCATCCGCGACCTGGTCAAGCGCGGCGATGTCTCGGCAAACGTCGAGATGCGTCCGGGCGACGTCCTGATCATTCCGCAAAGCTGGTTCTGATTCGCCAGTCCGCCAACCTCCGGAGTCCGCTCGGCGCGCCTGCGCCCGGTGGCGGACTTCGTGTCGATGAAGAAGTCTGATGGAAGAACTCGTAACACAACTCGTCGGTTACCTGCGCGGCATGTGGCGCTTTCGCTGGTGGGGGCTGGCATTTGCATGGGTCGTGGGGCTCACCGCAGGCGCCATCGTTTATTTCATGCCTGACAGGTACGAGTCGACAGCACGTATCCACGTCGATACACAGTCGGTGCTGAGGCCGCTGATGTCCGGCCTTGCCGTCCAGCCCAACATCGACCAGCAGATTGCCATGCTGAGCCGGACATTGATCAGCCGGCCGAATGTCGAGAAGCTGATCACGATGGCGGACCTGGATCTCGACGTGCGTACGCCCGAGCAGCGCGAGGCGCTGATCGGCAGGCTCATGAAGGATCTGCAGATCCGCTCCGCGGCTGCGTCCGGTACCAATCTCTTCACGCTCGCTTATTCGGATACCCGGCCGGAGCGCGCGCAACGCGTCGTGCAGTCCCTGGTTTCGTTGTTCGTCGAGTCCGGCCTGGGCGGCAAGCGCCAGGATTCCGATGCTGCGCGCCGCTTCATCGAAGAGCAGATCCGTAACTACGAGCAGAAACTGGTCGAGGCCGAAAACCGTGTCAAGGAGTTCCGCCTGCGCAACATGGCGTTGCTCGGCGATGGCGCCAGGGATTACGTCACGCAGATCGCCATGATCACCGGGCAGCTTCAGCAGGCTCAGCTCGAATTGCGCGAGGCGGAGAATGCACGTGATGCGATGCAGCGCCAACTGGTGGGCGAGGAGCCTGTTTTGCTGCCGCAGACGCCGCCCAATTCTGCAGTCTCTATTCCGGAGATCGATGGCCGTATCGATGCGCTGCAGCGCAATCTCGATGATTTGCTCCAGCGCTACACCGAAAAGCACCCCGACGTGATCGGTGCGCGTCGTGTCATCGAGGAGCTCGAAGGGCAAAAGCGCAAGCAGATCGAGGAAATGCGCGCTGTTGGAGGCGGCTCCCAGTTCGGGGCGCTGAATTCCAATCCGGTTTTCCAGCAGATGAAACTGGCGCTTGCCGAGTCCGAATCCCGCGTTGCGTCGATGCGCGCGCGGGTGGGGGAATACCAGGCAAGGCTGGATCAGTTGCGCGAGCTTGCCAAGCGAGTGCCCGAGATCGAGGCCGAGATGGCGCAGCTCAACCGCGACTACGCCGTGCATAAGACCAACTACGATAGTCTCGTGGCGCGGCGTGAGTCGGCCACGATCTCGGTCGAGATGGATGCTCAGGGCGGGGTCGCCGATTTCCGCGTGATCGATCCGCCCACGCTGCCCGCCAAGCCATCGGCTCCAAACCGTATCTTGCTGCTGCCGCTGGCCGCGCTGGCTGGTCTGGCTGCAGGCTTCGCATTGACTTTCCTGATCAGCCAGTTGCGCCCCGCATTTGCCGACGGTCGCGGCCTGCGTGACATCACGGGACTTCCTGTCCTGGGGGCGGTAACGATGCTGCAGACCACGGAACGCAGGAACAAGCGGCGGCGGGGACTGGCGGCGTTCGGCGGGGGGTCGTCGCGTATGCCACGAGTTTTGCCATTGCCGTCGCAGTATTGAACTTGATCCAGGGTTGAATGGAAACGACACGATGAGTCTTATCGAAAAAGCGGCACAACGCCTTGACCAGCTGAAGCAGGCCTCGGGCGAGTCCGCAAGCGAGTTGCCGGCCCAACCCTCTGTGGCCGACAAGCCCGAAGCCGAAACGGCTGCCATCCGGTCGTCCGAAGTGCCCAAGGCAACTGCTGGCCATGCATTCAGCCGCGTCGTGTCGCGGGTTGCGCAGATCGACCTGCAGCGCTTGCATTCCCTCGGTCTGGTGACGCCCGATCATCCTCGCAGCAGCATCGCCGAAGAGTATCGGGTCATCAAGCGCCCCTTGTTGCGCAATGCCACGGCAACCGGCGCGGCCAAGATCGACGACGGCAACCTGATCATGGTGACCAGCGCCTTGCCGGGCGAAGGCAAGACCTTCAATGCGGTCAACCTCGCCATCAGCATGGCGATGGAGCTCGATTACACGGTCCTTCTCGTCGATGCGGATGTGTCGCGTCCTTCGGTGCTCAGGGCAGCTCGGGCTGCCGCCAGAGAAGGGGCTGATGGACGTGCTGGCCGGGGATGTCACCGACCTCAGCGAAGTCCTGATGCGCACCAACATCGAGAAGCTCTCGATTCTGCCCGCGGGCATGCCACATCAGCGTGCGACCGAGCTGCTTGCGTCCGATGCCATGACGCGCCTGCTCGAGCAGATGGCGAGCCGTTATCCAGACCGGATCATCGTGTTCGATTCGCCGCCTTTGCTGGTGACCACCGAGTCGCGCGTGTTGGCGACGCACATGGGGCAGATCGTCGTGGTGGTGGAGGCCGAACGCACCACGCATGCCACGGTCAAGCAGGCGCTCTCCACCATCGAGAGCTGCCCCATCAAGCTGATGGTGCTGAACAAGTCCCGGGGGCAAGGGGCTGATTCGATCTATGGTTATGGCTATGGTTACGGGTATGGCGACGCACCGCGTGAGCAGGCGGCCTGAGATGTATACACGGATGACGCCTGCGCTATCTACGCTTGCGCTTGCCGTGTTCATGACGGCGCCGGCGGCTGCGCAGACGGTGAGCATCACGCCCAGGCTCGACACCCGCCTGACATGGACGGACAACGTTGATACCTCGGACGCCAACCCCCGGAAGGACTGGGTCGCTGAAATATCGCCTGGAATCGGGGTGTCGCGGGAGTCCGGGCGGTTTCGCGGCTACCTGAATGCCAGTTTGCGCAACCTGGTTCATGCCCGGGAAACCGACGAGAACGAGACTTTTCTGGCTCTTCGCGGCAACGGCGAATTGGAGGCAATCGAGGATGCGGTCTTCATTGCAGTGTCTGGCTCGATCAGCCGCAACGACACGTCAGCATTTGGCCGCCGTGCCAGTGGCGATCCGCTCAGTGCGGACAAGGACAACGAAACGCGCATGTGGCCGGTCGCGCCGCGTTACCAGTTCAGGTTTGGCGATGCGGGCACTGGCCGGCTGGGCTATCAATCCCGCTGGTTGAAAGGGGGGAGCAGCCGGCTGGGCGATTCCCATCAGAAGCGCTGGACGCTGGGAGTATCCGACCCCAGTGCGTTGCGCCTTTTCGGCTGGGGCATCGACCTGGTGCGTACCGACACGAGCTTTCAAGAAGGGTTCAGCCGGAATGTCACGCAGGAGATCGGCCGCGCCACGCTTTTCGTCAATCTCGACCCACAGTTTCGGGTGCGGCTGATCGGCGGCCATGAATCCAACGACTATGGTGTGACTTCCGGTGAAAAGGGTGCGATCTGGGGGGCGGGTTTCGACTGGTACCCGACTGAGCGGACCAGTATTTCCGCTACGGGCGAGGATCGATCTTCGGTACGGGCTATGACGTTCAGGTCCGGCACCGCATGGCACGCTCCACATGGAATTTCTCGGCCAGTCGCGACATTTCTTCCACTCTCGACGAGTTTTACAGGGGGGAGATGAATTGGTTGGACTGGTTGTATGAGTTCAATAAATTCATTGATCCGGGCGCTACGGAGGCGGAGTGGAGGCAGCGGGCGCAGGAGGAATATGACCGTGCCGGAGGTTTTGGCATCCGCACCAACCAGTATTACCTGCAGCGGGCGATTGGCGCTGGCGTTACCTTGACCGGTGTCCGTAACACGCTGTCGTTCATGCTGAGGCATACCGAACGTGAACGTCTCAATACGACGTCTGGCGTCCTGGTCGGTGATTTTGCCGAGTTCGATTACATCGAAACGCGGTCGGCATCGGTTGCGCTGATGCACCGGCTCACGGGGACGTCGACACTGAATGGCTCGATCGTGCGCTCGAAGTCGGAGGGTGAAGGGGTCAGCAATCGTGATGTCGATCGCCTGCTCTTCAGCATCGGCATCACACGCCGGCTCAGCCCGGACACGACGGCCGGCCTCAGCTATCGTCGCAACAAGGCCACTGGCACGGACGACTACACCGAGAACGCCATCAGCGCCACACTTGGCATGCGTTTCTGAGCGGACCCCAGATGTACGAATCATTCTTCAGGTTCAAGGGAAAACCTTTCCAACTCAACCCTGACCCGACGTTTTTCTACGGTAGCCGCGGGCACAAGCGTGCGATGGCCTACCTGGAATATGGTCTGCACCAGAGCGAAGGCTTCATCGTCATCACCGGCGAGATCGGCGCGGGCAAGACCACCATCGTGCGCAGCCTGCTCGAACAGCTCGACTCGGCGCAAGTCGTCGCGGCCAACCTCGTCAGTACGCAGATCGATGCCAGCGACATGCTACGCATGGTCGCAGCGGCTTTTGGCGTGCCGGCTGGCAATCTGGACAAGGCCGGGCTGTTGCTTGCGCTCGAGACCTTTCTGGTGTCGGTTGCCGCAGCCGGCAAGCGTGCGCTGCTGATCGTCGATGAAGCGCAGAACCTGACGCCAGCCGCGGTGGAAGAACTGCGCATGCTGTCCAACTTCCAGCTCGAAGACCACGCCCTGCTGCAGAGTTTTCTGATAGGCCAGCCTGAGTTCCGCGAGATCATGCAAAGCGGGCGGATGCAGCAACTGCGCCAGCGCGTGATTGCCTCGTACCACCTCGGGCCGCTCGACTCGCAGGAGACCACAGGCTATATCGAGCATCGCCTCCGCCATGTCGGCTGGAACGGCGACCCCATCTTCGAGTCCGGTGCCTACACCGCGATCTATGGCTATACGGGAGGCATTCCGCGCAAGATCAATACCTTGTGCGACAGGCTGCTGCTCGGTGCCTATCTGGCCGAGCGCCACACGGTCAGCGAGGCGGATGTGCGCGAAACCATCGACGAACTGAAAGAAGAGTTCGCCGCCTCGCGTTCGTCGGATGCCGCAACACCTGTGCAGCCGCCCCTGGGCCTTGCACTCGACCGGCTTGCGCTCGAGCGGCTGCAGGTATCGCCCGAACTCAGAACCAGGTTGCGGAGATGGCCGCCAACACCGATATCCAGCGCATCGAGGCGCGCCTGACCTGCCTGGAACATTCGGTGTCCGCCACTCTGAACGTACTCAATCAGCTATTGCAGGCGGTGCGCAACGATGCACCGGCCGAAGAGAAGGCCTCATGACCGTTTCCGCCTCATCCAGCGCGCCTGTAATTTGCGTCGTTGGCGCACGCCCCAACTACATGAAGGTGGCGCCGCTCATTCGCGCCTTTGCCGCTCACCAACCGCCGATTCCGACGCTGCTGGTGCATACCGGCCAGCACTACGACCCGGCGATGAAGGATCGCCTCTTCGCCGATCTCGATCTGCCCGAACCGGACGTCAATCTGGCTGTCGGCTCGGGTTCGCACGCCGTGCAGACGGCCGAAGTCATGAAACGTTTCGAGCCCGTCATCGATGAGCATGGTGCCCGGGCAGTGCTGGTGGTGGGCGACGTCAATTCGACACTTGCCTGCGCGCTGGTGGCCAGCAAGCGCCACATTCCGGTGATCCACGTCGAATCCGGTCTGCGCAGCAACGACCGCCGCATGCCGGAGGAAATCAACCGCATCCTGACCGACCAGCTTTCGGACATCCTGTACACCACTGAACGCAGCGCCCACGACAATCTCGTGCGCGAAGGCATTCCAGCCGAACGCGCCGTCTTCGTCGGCAACGTCATGATCGACAGTCTGCGCGCCAGCCTGCCCAAAGCGGTGCCTGCGGCCGATCTGCTTGCCGCGGCGGGCCTCGATGCCGGCCGAGTCGCTGGCGGCTACGGCGTGGTCACCTTGCATCGGCCGTCCAATGTGGACGATGCCGACACCCTCGGCCCGATCATCGATGCGTTGAAGCAGGTCAGCGAATCCTTGCCGCTGGTCTTCGCCCTGCATCCGCGCACCCGCAACAATCTCGAACGCTTCGGCATGCTCGACCGGGTGGAGGAGGGAAACTTCCTGATTCTGCCGCCGCAGGGTTATCTCGAAATGCTTGGCCTGATGTCCGGTGCGCGCCTGGTGCTGACCGATTCGGGCGGCATCCAGGAAGAGACGACCGCGCTCGGCGTGCCCTGCGTCACGATCCGCGAGAACACCGAACGCCCGATCACGGTCGAGCAGGGTACAAATACGCTTGTCGGCATCGATCCGGAAGCCATCATCGTTGCCGCACATGAAGTGCTGGGTACGGGCGGCAAGGCAGGCCGCATTCCTGAATTCTGGGACGGGCATACCGCGGAGCGCATCGCTGCCCACCTGCACGGCTGGCTGGCGGTGGCCGAAGCTCACGCAACGAAGGTCTGACATGAACGATCGCATCACCAACGCCTTTACCTGCGATGTCGAGGACTATTTCCAGGTCTCCGCACTGGCGCCGCACTTCCCGCGCGAAGCTTGGGACGCCGTGCCCTGCCGCGTCGAACGCAACGTCGATCGCATCCTCGAGATGCTCGATGGCCATGGTGCGCATGGCACCTTCTTCACACTCGGCTGGATTGCCGAGCGCTTCCCGCAACTGGTCCGTCGCATTGCCGACAATGGCCACGAAGTGGCCAGCCACGGCTACAGCCACGAGCGTGCCAGCGCGATGACGCCCGAAGCGTTTTCTGCCGACATCCGCCTGGCAAAGGCTGTGCTGGAAGACATCACCGGCCGGGCCGTTTCGGGCTATCGCGCGCCGAGCTTTTCGATCGGCACCGGCAATCTGTGGGCACACGACTGCATTGCCGAGGCCGGCTATGCCTACAGTTCCAGCGTCTATCCGGTCAAGCACGACCACTACGGCATTCCCGACGCCCCGCGCTTCCCGTGGCGGCTCGCCAATGGCCTGGTGGAAGTGCCGGTCACCACGGTGCGCGCCTTCGGCCGCAACTGGCCGGCAGGCGGCGGAGGCTTCTTCCGCCTGCTGCCGTATTCGCTGTCGCGCTGGCAGATTGCGCGCGTCAATGCCGATGACAAGCGTCCGGCGATCTTCTATTTTCATCCGTGGGAAATCGACCCCGAGCAGCCCCGCGTACAGGAAGCCAGCGCCAAGACGCGCTTCCGCCATTACGTGAATCTGGAGCACACCGCCGCGCGCCTCGACCGCCTGTTGTCCGATTTTGCCTGGGGGCGTGCGGATGAGGTTTTCCGCGACGCGGCCTGAATGGCTGGCAGGACAAGTGTATCGCATGCCAATCAAGATCAAACCGCTCTCACCCGAACACGCTGTCCGCTGGGACGCTTTCGTACGCGCTTGCCCACAGGCGACTTTCTTCCACCTGTCGGCGTGGCAAGACATCGTGCGCACGGTGTTCCGTCATCGAACCTTCTTCCTGTTTGCCGAGCGCGACGGCGACATCATTGCCGTGCTGCCGCTGGCCGAGGTCAAGAGCCGGCTCTTCGGTCACGCGCTGACTTCGCTGCCGTTCTGCGTGTACGGTGGCATCGCCGCAGCCGAGGAGGCGGGCGACGAGGCCGTCGCCCTGCTCGAGCAGGAGGCTGACGCCCTTGCCAGGAAGCTCGGCGTGCAGCATCTGGAATACCGCAATCTCGACCGTATTCGCCACGAGGACTGGCCGCGCCAGGATCTCTACGTGACTTTCCGCAAGGAAATCCTGCCCGAAGTCGAAGCCAACATGCTTGCCATTCCGCGCAAGCAGCGTGCCATGGTGCGCAAGGGCATCAAGAACGGACTCGTCAGCCACGTCGATGCAGACGTCGAGCGCTTCTTTGCGCTGTACTCCGACAACGTGCTGCGCCACGGTACGCCGGCGCTGCCGAAGAAGTTCTTCCAGCGCCTGAAAGCCACATTCGGCGATGATTGCGAAGTGCTCACCGTCACCGATGCCGACGGCCGGCTGCTTTCCAGCGTGCTCAGCTTCTATTTCCGCGACGAGGTGCTGCCCTATTACGCCGGCGACGACGTTGCCGCGCGCGAACTCGCGGCCAACGACTTCAAGTACTGGGAACTGATGCGTCGCGCCTGCGAGCGTGGCTGCAAGGTGTTCGACTACGGTCGCAGCAAGATCGGCACCGGCCCCTACAGCTTCAAGAAGAACTGGGGTTTCGAGCCTCAGCCGTTGTCATACGAGTACCGCCTGTACAAGCGCGACGGCGTACCGCAGAACAATCCGATGAATCCCAAGTACCGCGCCTTCATCGCTTTGTGGAAGCGCCTGCCGCTGGGCGTGGCGAACGCCATCGGCCCACACATCGTGCGCAACCTGGGTTGAGGGCAGGCAGAGCAAGAGGCGTTCTTGTCGTCAGCTTGCCGTTTGGGGCCTTGTTTCGTGGCTGCCTGGCGAGACCGGCAGGGCGTACTCAGTCGAACTCTGGAATGACTGGTTATCACATGGTGGCGATCGATGCAGCTGTCGTTGAGAGTGTGGACGGGGGAGCGGTGTGAACCCTGACATCACCGCACGGCCTGGCCCAGGTCTGTCGGGCGTGGCCTTGGCGCTCGTCCTGGGACTGCTCTGGGTCGTGGGATGGTACTGGCAGACCGCGCGGGACATGGCCGGCATCTGGTGGCGCTCCGACACTTATGCGCACGGCCTGGTCGTGCTGCCGATCTTCGCCTGGCTGGTCTGGCGTGCGCGCGACCGCATGACGGGCCTGGGGCCGCAGCCAAGCGGCTGGATGGCGCTGCCGGCGGCCGCGGCCGGCCTGCTGTGGCTGCTCGGCGGCCTGGCGAGCGTGGCCGCCGCCCAGCATTTCGCGCTGGTGGCGATGCTGTTCTGTGTGTTCCTCGGCAGTCTGGGCTGGAAGCTGGGGCGGGTGCTGCTTTTCCCCTTGCTGTTCCTGTTTTTCGCCGTGCCCATCGGCGATTTCATGCTGCCGACGCTGATGCACTACACGGCGGAATTCACCGTCTGGGCACTGCGCCTGTCCGGCGTGCCTGTCTATCAGGAAGGCCTGCATTTCGTCGTGCCGAATGGACGCTGGTCGGTCGTCGAGGCGTGCAGCGGCAGCCGCTACCTGATCGCCTCGCTGATGGTCGGTGCCTTGTACGCCTACCTCAACTACCGCAGCCTGCGGCGGCGTCTGCTTTTCATGCTTGTCGCGGCGATCGTGCCGATCCTGGCCAACTGGCTCCGTGCCTACATGATCGTGATGATCGGCTATCTGTCGGACAACACGCTGGCTGTCGGTGTCGACCACCTGCTGTATGGCTGGGTGTTCTTCGGCGTCGTCATCTTCCTGATGTTCTGGGTCGGGGGGCGCTGGCGGGAAGAGCCGGTCTATCCGACACCGCTGGTGGAGGCTGCGGATGCACCGGCTGCGGCGCGATCCTGGGCTGCCGTGCTGGTGCTGGCCCTCGCGGTGACGCCCTTTCCTGCCTTGCTGCGCGCGCTCGAAGCGCCGGTGGCTGCTTTCCCGGTGGCTTTGTCGGTGCCGGCGCCGGCTGCGGGCTGGCGCGTGGGGGATGCGACGGCCATTGCTTATCGTCCGCACTATGCCGGTGCGCGGGCCGAAGCTTTCGGCGCTTACCGGGAGGAGGCAGGTTCGCCGCCCGTCGGCTTGTCCATCGCCTGGTATTACGCGCAACGGGACGACAGCGAAATGCTCAAGTGGGGCAATGGCGTGGTATCGGCGCGGGAGGACGGCGTCGATATCCTGCGCCGCGAAGTGCGCACCGTCGCCGGCGGGCTTGCGTTGGTGCAATCGCTGATCACCTCGCCCCAGGGCAACTTGCTGGTCTGGCATCTATATCGGCTGGACGGGTTGAATTTCCATCGCGACAGCGAAATCAAGCTGCGTCTTGCCCTCGAACGTCTGGTGGGCCGAGAGGACGCGTCAGCTGCCATCGTATTGGCAACGCCGGTGAGAGACGATGCTGGCCGTGCGGGCCAGCGCCTGGAGGCTTTCCTTGGTGCGCATCTGGCGGCCATCGAAATGGCGGTGGACCGGACCGCGGAGAGCATTCCGCAATGAGCCTGCCGATGATTCTGTCGTCCGCAAGCGATGGCCGTCCGCTGGTGATGCACGTGCTGTACAGCTTCGATGTCGGCGGCCTCGAGAATGGCGTGGTGAATATCCTCAACCGCATGCCAGCGGAGCGCTTCCGCCACGTAGTGGTCGCGCTCAGCCATTGTGCGGAGGGTTTCTGCAAGCGGGTGCAGCGCGACGATGTCCAGTTCATCTCGCTGCACAAGCCGCCTGGCCATGGCGTCAAGCTGTATCCGCGTCTGTTCCGGCTGTTTCGCGAGCACCGGCCGGCTATCGTGCATACACGCAACCTCGCCGCGCTCGAAGCTGCCGTGCCAGCCTGGGCGGCCGGTGTGCCGGCGCGCGTGCATGGCGAGCACGGCTGGGATGTATCCGATCCCGGCGGCACGCTGCGCAAGTACCAGCTCGTGCGCCGCGCCTACAGTCCTTTCGTTGCGCGCTATGTCGCGCTGTCGGGGCAGATCGAGCGTTATCTGATCGAACGTGTCGGTGTGGCGGCAGCGCGTGTCGAGCGCATCTGCAACGGCGTGGACACCATTCGTTTCCATCCGGCTCCGGATGGCGTGCGTGCTTCGCTCGCGGGTAGTCCGTTCGCTGCTTCGGATGTGCTCATCGTCGGTACCGTTGGCCGCCTGCAGGCCGTCAAGGACCAGCTCAACCTGGTCCGCGCCTTTGCCGTCGCACGCCGGGATGGAGGCGAGGCTGCTGCTCGCCTGCGGCTTGTCATTGCCGGAGAAGGCCCGCTCAGGCCCGCGATCGAGGATGAGGTCAGGCAGCAGAACCTGGCCGATGTCGTATGGATGGCAGGCGAACGCAAGGATGTGCCCGAAGTGATGCGCAGCCTGGACATCTTCGCGCTGCCGTCCAGGGCAGAAGGCATTTCCAACACCATTCTCGAGGCGATGGCCAGCGGCTTGCCGGTGGTGGCGACCGATGTCGGCGGCAATGGCGAACTGATCGAGGCTGGGCGCACGGGGCTTTTGGTGCCGGCAGAGGAGCCGGTCACGATGGCCGAGGCGCTGATGTGCTACGCTTCGAATGTTGCGCTGCGGAATTCACATGGGCTAACCGGCCGTCTGCGGGTGGAGCAGGGTTTCAGTCTCGACGCCATGGTGGCGCGCTATACCGAACTTTACGAACGCCTGCTGCGACGGCGTTCGCCCTGAGCAAGGATGATTGAGCATGTGCGGCATTGCCGGCCTTTTTGACACGCGCGGCAGGCGCGACTTCGATCGCGAGCTGATGCGGCGTATGAACGATATTCAGCACCATCGTGGTCCGGACGAAGGGGGCTACCACTTCGAGCCCGGCGTTGCGCTGGCGCATCGCCGCCTGTCCATCATCGACCTCGCTACCGGCCAGCAGCCGCTGTTCAACCAGGACGGCTCGGTCGGCATCGTCTTCAACGGCGAGATCTACAATTTCCAGGAGCTCGTGCCCGAGCTCGAGGCGCTGGGGTACGTGTTCCGTACCCGCAGCGACACCGAGGTCATCGTCCATGCCTGGCAGGCCTGGGGCGAGGACTGCGTGCAGCGCCTGCGCGGCATGTTCGCCTTCGCGATTCACGACCGCAAGCGCGACACGCTGTTCATGGCGCGCGACCGCCTGGCGGTCAAGCCGATGTTCTACGCGCTGCTCGACGACGGTACGCTGGCCTTCGGCTCGGAGCTGAAGGTGCTGATGCAGCACCCCGGGCTCGACCGCCGCATCGACCCGCTGGCGGTGGAAGAGTATTTCGCGCTGGGCTACGTCGCCGAGCCGCGTACCATCTTCCTTGGCGCGAAAAAGCTCGGGCCGGGCGAATCGCTGTGCATCCGCCGCGGCCAGCCGGTGCCTGAGCCGAAGCAGTACTGGGATGTCCGCTTCACGCTCGACAACCCCTTGTCGCTCGACGATGCCACTGCCGAACTCACCGAGCGCCTGCGCGAATCTGTGCGCCTGCGCATGATTTCCGAAGTGCCCTTGGGCGCCTTCCTGTCGGGCGGGGTGGATTCCAGCGCCGTGGTTGCCACCATGGCGGGCCTGTCGAACGAGCCGGTCAACACCTGCTCCATCGCCTTCGACGATCCGAAGTTCAACGAGTCCGAGTTCGCGCAGATGGTTGCGGACCGCTATCGCACCAATCACTTCGTCGAAACCGTCAAGTCGGATGATTTCGACCTCATCGACACGCTGGCGGCGCTGTACGACGAACCCTATGCCGACAGCTCCGCGATTCCTACCTACCGCGTCTGCCAGCTCGCGCGCAAGAAGGTCACGGTGGCGCTGTCGGGCGACGGCGGCGACGAGAGTTTCGGCGGCTACCGCCGCTACCGCATGCATCTGATGGAAGAGCGCATGCGCTCGGCGCTGCCGCAAGGAGTACGCCAGCCGCTGTTCGGCCTGCTCGGCCGCGTGTATCCGAAGGCCGACTGGGCGCCGCGCGTATTTCGCGCCAAGACCACCTTCCAGGCCATGGCGCGCGATTCTGTCGAAGCCTATTTCCACAGTGTGTCGATTCTGCGTGGCGACATGCGCAGCAAGCTCTTCAGTGCCGATTTCCTCCGCAAGCTCGGTGGCTACGATGCCCTCGAAGTGTTCCGCCGCCACGCGGCCAAGGCCGGCACCGACGATGCACTGGCGCTGATCCAGTACCTGGACCTCAAGACCTACCTGGTCGGCGACATCAACACCAAGGTCGACCGCGCCAGCATGGCCCACTCGCTGGAAGTGCGCGAACCGCTGATGGACCACAAGCTGGTCGAATGGCTCGCCACGCTGCCGTCCTCGCTCAAGATCCAGGGCAACGAAGGCAAGTACGTTTTCAAGAAGGCAATGGAGCCGCTGCTGCCCGACGACGTGCTCTACCGGCCCAAGATGGGCTTTGCCGTGCCACTCGCGCGCTGGTTCCGCGGTCCGCTCAAGCAGCGCGTGCGCGAGGCCGTGCTGGGCGACACGCTGGCGGCGACCGGCATGTTCAAGCGCGATTATCTGCAGCACCTGGTCGATGCCCACCAGTCTGGCGCGCGCGACTACAGCGCGCCGCTGTGGACGCTGTTGATGTTCGAGGCCTTCATGCGCAGAAACGAAGCTGTGTCGCCGAATTCTCCGGTGTTGGCCGAAGCGGTTTGAATGACCATGCGCATCCTTCACATACTCGACCATTCCCTGCCGCTGCATAGCGGCTACACCTTTCGTACCGCGGCCATCCTGCGCGAGCAGCATGCACTTGGCTGGGAGACGGTCCATCTGACGACGCCCAAGCAGGGTTTTTCCGACATGGAGGCGGAAGAGGCGGATGGCCTGCGCTTCCACCGCACCCCGGCGCCACAAGGCACCGGCCTGATCGCGCAGATGCGCCTCACCGCAGGCCGCATCGACCAACTCGTCGCCAAGTTCAGGCCGGATCTGATTCACGCACACTCCCCGGTACTCAACGCCTTGCCTGCCGAATGGGTCGGGCGCAGGCGCCGGATTCCCGTGGTCTACGAGATGCGCGCCTCATGGGAGGATGCCGCGGTCGATCATGGCACGACCACCGAGGGCAGCCTGCGCTATCGTGTCTCGCGCGCGCTCGAAAGTTTCGCTCTGCGCCATGCCGACCAGATCACCACGATCTGCGAAGGCCTGCGCGGCGACATCCAGGCACGCGGCATCCCGGCCGACAGGATCACCGTGATTCCGAATGCGGTCGATGCCGACACCTTCCAGTTCGGCGCTGAAGCCGATCCTGCCCTGCGTAGCGAACTGGGTCTCGACGGCTGCACCGTGCTCGGCTTCGCCGGTTCGTTCTATGGCTACGAGGGGCTCAATCTGCTGGTGTCGGCCACAGCCAGGCTGGCGGCGCGCTACCCGGACATCCGCCTGCTGATGGTCGGCGGTGGCGTGCAGGAGGACAGCCTGCGCAGCCAGGCCGCGGCGGAAGGCATCGCCGACCGCGTCACTTTCACCGGCCGGGTACCGCATAGCCGGGTGCAGAAGTATTACGAACTCATCGATGTGCTCGCCTATCCGCGCCTGCCGATCCGCCTCACCGAACTCGTCACGCCGCTGAAGCCGCTCGAGGCCATGGCCCAGGGGCGGATGTTCGTGGCATCGGACGTCGGCGGCCATCGCGAGCTCATTCGCCACGGCGAAACCGGTTTCCTGTTCAAAGCGGGCAGTGTCGATGCGCTGGCCGATGCCATCGCCGATGTGCTCGAGCATCGCGAGCGCTGGCCTGCGATTCGCCGCCAGGCGCGCGATTTCGTCGAGCGCGAGCGGACCTGGGCCAACAGCGTCGGCCGCTACCGCGAAGTCTATCGGCGTGCGCTTGCCTGCCATGGCCGCGAATCCGTCCTTGCCGAGGTGCGCTGATCATGTGCGGAATCCATGGCTTGTACCGTTTCGATGGCACCCGCGTCGACCCTGCGCAACTCAGCGCCATGGGCGACGTCACGGTCCATCGCGGCCCGGACGACGAAGGCCAGCACATCGACCCGAATGGCCGCTGCGGCATCGCGATGCGCCGGCTGTCGATCATCGACCTCGCCGGCGGCCACCAGCCGATCTCCAATGCCGACGACAGCGTATGGCTGGTATGCAACGGCGAAATCTACAACTTCCGCGAACTGCGCGCAGAACTGCAGGCTCGCGGCTATCGTTTCAAGACCGGCTCGGACAGCGAGGTGCTGCTTCACCTCTATGACCAGATGGGCGATGATTTCGTCCATCGGCTGGACGGCATGTTCAATTTCGCCTTGTGGGATGAGCGCCGCAAGCGCCTGCTGATCGGCCGCGACCATCTCGGCGTCAAACCGCTGTACGTGCACCAGTCGGGCGCCATGCTGGGGTTTGCCACCGAGGCCAAGGCCTTGCTCCAACTGCCCGGCATGCGGGCGGAACTCAATCGCGAAGTGCTCGGCGACTACCTGCACCTGGGCTACGTGCCGGCGCCCCACTCGATGTTCAAGGGCATCCGCAAGCTGCCGCCGGCCACCTTGCTGGCGGTGGAGAACGGCGAGGTCAGGGAGTGGCGCTATTGGCGCCTGCCGTCACGCATCGACCGCGCACCGTCGGAGGCCGAGTGGGTCGAGCGCATCCGCAGCGGCATGGAAGCCGCGGTACATCGGCAAATGGTGTCGGACGTGCCGATCGGCGCCTTCCTGTCCGGCGGTGTCGATTCCAGCGCAGTGGTCGCCTACATGGCGAAGCACTCCGAACAGCCCATCCGCACCTACGCCATCGGCTTCGAGGGCGGCGAGGCGGAGCGCCTGTACAACGAACTGCCCTATGCGCGCCAGGTGGCCACGCTGCTGGGTACCGAGCACCATGAAATCGTCGTCAAGCCCGACGTCGTCGGCCTGCTGCCGAAGCTGCTGTGGCACATGGACGAGCCGGTGGCGGACTCGGCTTTCATCACCACCTACCTGGTGTCGGAGTTCGCCCGCCGAGACGTCAAGGTGATCCTGTCCGGCGTAGGCGGAGACGAGCTGTTCGGCGGCTACCGCCGCTATCTGGGCGATCACTACGTGCGCAAGCTGCAGCGCCTGCCGCGCTGGTCGCGGCTGCTGCTGTCGCGTACCGCCGGGCTGCTGCCGAGCGACCGCCATTCGAAGCTGCTCAACACCGTGCGGCTGGCGCGCGGCTTCCTGGCCTCGGCGGAGCTGTCGGCCGATGATCGTTACCGGGCCTACCTCCAGGTGCTCGACCGTGGAGCAGTCGCCGCCCTGACCCGTGGCGCGAGCGGCGGCAGCGATGCGCTGGCCGCAGCCTTCGCCGCGGCGGGACGGGACGATGCGCTCAACCGCATGTTCGCGGTGGACGCCGAGACCCAGCTTCCCGACGATCTGCTGCTGCTCACCGACAAGATGAGCATGGCGGTCTCGCTGGAGTGCCGCGTGCCGCTGCTCGACCGGGAACTGGTCGAGCTGGCCGCTGCGATTCCCGAGTCCCTGAAAGTGAAGAACGGCCGCCTCAAGCATCTGATGAAGGATGCGTTGGCCGACACCCTTCCGCCCGACATCCTCGACCGCAAGAAGCGCGGCTTCGGCACGCCGATGGGCGCCTGGCTCAAGCGCGATCTCGCTCCGGTGCTGCGGCGCCTGCTCGCACGCGACGTGGTGAATGATCGAGGCCTGTTCGACGCCGAGGTCGTTGCCCGTCTGGTTGCCGACCATGAAGCTGCCCGCATCGACGGCACCGATGCACTACTTTCCCTGATGAACCTCGAGATCTGGAGCCGGCTCTACCTCGACGGCCATTCTCCCGACGACGTCACCGCAGAGTTGAAGAGCCTCATCGCATGAAGATTCTTTACGTTTGCCACCGCTTTCCGTTTCCCCCCAAGCGCGGAGGCAAAGATCCGTCCCTTCAACATGATTCGCCACCTGTCGCAAAGACATGAGGTGACGGTGTGCTCGCTCGCCCGCAGCGAGGCCGAAGCGCAGGAGGGCAGCGGCATCCAGCCGCATTGCGCACGCTTCGAGATGGCGGTGGTGTCCAACCCGGTTCAGACCGTGCGCATGGTTGCCCGGCTGCCGAGCCCCGTACCGTCCTCGATGGGCTATTTCTACTCGCCCGAACTTGCGCGCAAGGTCGATGCCCTGCTCGCCAGCGAACGCTTCGATCTCATCTTCGTGCATTGCTCTTCGGTGGCGCAGTACGTGGAGAAGGTTCGCGGGATTCCCAAGATCCTCGACTTCGGCGACATGGATTCGCAGAAGTGGCTGGAATACGTCAACTACAAATCCTTTCCGCTCAGCATGGGTTACTGGCTGGAGGGTACCAAGCTCGTGCGCGAGGAAAAGCGCCTCGCCCGCCGCTTCGACCTGTGCACCGCCACCACCCGTGCCGAATGGGAGACGCTCGAATCCTACGGCACCGGCGTGTCGTCCGACTGGTTTCCCAATGGCGTGGACGCGGACTTCTTCAAGCCCGATGGCGACGGCTACGATCCGGATACGATCAGCTTCATCGGCCGCATGGACTATTACCCCAACCAGGAAGCCATGTTCCGTTTCTGCGACGAGGTCTGGCCCTTGCTGCGAAGCCGGCGCCCCGACATGAAGCTGCTCATCGTCGGCGCCGACCCCATTCCCGCGGTGCAGAAGCTCGGCGAGCGCGCGGGCATCACCGTGACCGGTTCGGTGCCCGACGTACGCCCCTACATCCTGCGTTCGGCGGCGATGGTCGCGCCACTCAACATTGCGCGCGGCACGCAGAACAAGATCCTCGAAGCCATGGCGATGGGCGTGCCAGTCGTTTCCAGCCGTATCGCGGCGGGCGGTGTCGATGCGGTGGCGGGGGAGCATCTCCTCGTCGCCGACAGCGCACAGGAGTATGCCGAAGCCATTGCAAGCATCATCGAACAGCCCGCCGAGCGCGACCGCCTCGCCCGAGCCGGGCGCGAGCGCATGTTGTCCCATCACGCCTGGCCGCGGTCCATGGAACGGCTCGATACCATCCTCGACCGCTGCCTCGACGAATTTCAAAGCAAACACGGAGCAACGCAATGAAGATCAGTATTTTCGGCCTCGGCTACGTTGGAGCGGTGTCGCTCGCCTGCCTCGCGCGCGATGGCCACCAGGTCATCGGTGTCGACATCGACCAGAGCAAGCTCGATCTCATCAAGTCAGGCACCACGCCGGTGGTGGAAGAGGGCATGGTCGATCTCATGGCCAGCGTCGCTGCCAGTGGCCGCGTCAGCGTCACCACCGATGCGGGCCGGGCGCTGCTCGACAGCGATGTCTCGCTGATCTGCGTGGGTACGCCTTCGGCGCCCAATGGTAGCCAGGACCAGGGTGCGGTATTGCGTCTGGCGGCCGATCTCGGCAAGGCCATCGCGAAGAAGTCGACACCGCACGTGCTGGTGTTCCGCTCCACGCTCGTTCCGGGCACCGTCGAGAGCACGCTGATTCCCATTCTCGAGGCCGAATCCGGCAAGCGCGACGGCGAAGGCTTCTTCACCTGCTTCCAGCCCGAGTTCCTGCGCGAAGGTTCGTCCATCCGCGATTACGACAAGCCGCCCTTCACCGTCGTCGGCGCCAACCACGATCAGCCGGTCGAGCGCCTGCGCGAACTCTTCGGCCATCTGCCGTGCAAGTTCCTGCGCACCTCGGTGCGTGCGGCCGAGACGATGAAATATGCCTGCAACAATTTCCACGCTCTCAAGATCACTTTCGCCAACGAAACCGCGCGCCTGTGCGGGGCGCTGGGGGTGAATCCGTTCGAGGTCATGGAACTGGTCTGCCAGGATACCCAGCTCAACATTTCGCCCGCCTACCTGAAACCCGGTTTTGCCTTCGGCGGTTCGTGCCTGCCCAAGCGATCTGCGCGCCACCACCTACCTGGCGAAGATGCACGATGTCGAACTGCCGATGTTGAGCGGCATCCTGCAATCCAACCGCCAGCACATCGACCGCGCCGTCGCCAAGGTGCTCGAATCCGGCTGCCGCAAGGTCGGCATGCTCGGCCTGTCGTTCAAGACCGGCACCGATGATCTGCGCGAAAGCCCGCTGGTGACGCTGGCCGAGCAGCTCATTGGCAAGGGCGTGCAACTGGCCATCTACGATCCGGACGTGCAGTTGTCGCGCTTGCTCGGCGCAAACCGCCGTTTCATCGAGACTCAGTTGCCGCACATCGGCGACCTGCTCCAGCCCGACCTCGATGACATCATCGCCAGTGCCGAGATGCTGATCGTCGGCGTCTCCAATGCCGCGATCTTCGATGCTCTGGTCACGCATGCACGGCCGGAGCAGAAGGTGCTGGACCTGGTGAATATGCCCAACAGCAAGACGCTGCACGCCGAAGTCGAAGGGCTCTGCTGGTGAAAGCTGCCGTGGAGCGGCAGAACAGCGCGGCGAGATCACGTATCTGGCTGCGCCTGTTCTGGCTGTCCGCCGTGTTGACGCTGGCGGTGGGCGTCACGCTCGTGCCGCACCTGCGCGACTCCACCGAACTGGTGCGGATGCGCAATGCCTTGCTGCTGCAATCCGAGCCGGCGGTGTACGACTGGACGCCTGCAAATGTGCCGGCCGGTTTCGCCGTCGAAACAGCAAAGCCGCTGCCGCTCTATGCCGACATCGTCACCCGCGATCAACTCAAGGTCGACGGCGACGACTGGGCCACTGCGCTCGCCATCGGCCGCCATCTGTTGCCCGATGGACGGCGGCAGGGCGGCGCGATTCAGGCCGATCTCGCCGATACCTACACGCGTATCACGCAGCAGGGCGAGGGCTACTGCGGCGACTATGCCGACAGCTTCACCGGCTTCGCCACTGCTGCCGGGGTGTTCTCGCGGCCGTGGGCGTTTTCCTTCGACGGTTTCGGCGGCCACGGCCACATCTTCAACGAGATCTGGGACAGCCAGCGGGCACGTTGGGTCATGATCGACGTGTTCAACAACTTCTACGTCACCGATTCCGACGGCGAGCCGCTGTCGGCCATGGCTTTCCGTGCCGCGCTGGAGGCAGGTGCGGATGACCTGCGCCTGGTCCCGGTGGATCCCGCTGGCACGGCCCGGTTTCCGTGAGGATGCGAAAGCGCTGGACTACTACCGCCGCGGTTTGCCTGAATGGTACATGTGGTGGGGCAACAACGTGTTCGAATACGACCGGGCATCGCTGGTGCAATTGCTGGGAGGCGTGCATCGGGCTCTTGAGCAGTTGGGAGGTGTGGTGTCGGGCGTTCACCCAGGCATTCGCATTCTGGCTACCGAACAGAATGCGGTGCAGCAAGATGCGATGCGGATGCTGCGTGTACGACTTTGGGCTGCCGCTGTTCTAGGTGCGCTGTGCTGCCTGTTCTTTGTCATCTGGCTGATTCGCAGGCGCGCACGCACTGCTGTTGATTCCAATTGAGTGCGTTGATGTCTGATCCCTCCACACCCACTGTCCAGCCCAGGGCCATGCCTACCCTCTGCATCGTCGGGCCCTTGCCGCCACCTTCCGGCGGTATGGCCAACCAATGCGAGCAGCTTGTCCGCCTGCTGCGGCAGGAAGGTGTCGAGGTCGAACTCGTGCGCAACAACGCCCCTTACAGGCCGGAGTGGGCGGGGCGTATTCCGGTGTTGCGTGCGCTGTTCCGTCTGCTTCCCTACCTGGCCGCACTGTGGTCGGTCGCGGGGCGGGTGCAGGTCATGCATATCCTCGCCAACTCCGGCTGGGCCTGGCATCTCTTCGCCGCTCCGGCAGTGTGGATCGGGCGTATTCGTGGTGTGAGCGTGATCGTCAATTACCGTGGCGGCAACGCTGACACCTTTTTTGCGGCAGCGCCACGCCACGTGCTCGCGACGCTTCGCATGGCGAGCGAGCGCGTCACGCCCTCCGGCTTTCTGCAGTGTGTCTTTGCGCGTCATGGTCTGAATGCCGTGATCGTGCCGAACATCATCGATCTGTCGCGCTTCAGCCCGGCGCCTGTGCGCGATTTCGGCGAGGCGCCGCATCTGATCGTGACCCGTAACCTCGAACCGATCTACGATATTCCGACCGCCGTCCGTGCCTTTGAGCGCGTCCGGAACGTTCTGCCCGGGGCACGGCTGACCGTTGCCGGAACCGGTCCCGAGCTCGGCCGCCTGCAGGCGCTGACTCGGGAGCTCGGTATCGAAGCTGCCGTGCACTTTGTCGGCCGTATCGACAATGCCGACATTCCTGCACTCTATGCGTCCGCCGATTGCATGCTCAATCCGAGCACCGTCGACAACATGCCGATTTCCATTCTCGAGGCTTTCGCCAGCGGCGTGCCTGTGATCAGTACCGATGCCGGAGGCATTCCCGACATGGTCGAGGATGGTGTTTCCGCGCGCCTCGTTCCGATTGGCAATGCCGAGCGCATGGCAGCCGAGGCTCTGCACGTGCTGACCGAGCCGACTCGAGCGGCTTCCATGCGCGCAGCTGGCATTGAGGAGGCCGCGCGCTATGCCTGGCCGACGGTCAGGGATCAATGGTTCGATCTTTACCGGCGCGTCGCCGGGCAACAGGACGCATGATGGGGTTCTATACCGCGATTTGCACCAATCTTCTCTTTCCGCTGCACGAGCGGCTCAAACATCACGACTCGGTCGCCCTGCGCCGGCAACTGGAGGATAGCCAGTGGTGGTCTGCCGATCGCCTCGCGCAATATCGCGTTCAACGGTTGCGTACCTTTCTCGGCCAGATTGGACGGACGGTACCGTATTACCGCGACCTGTTTGCGCGCGAAGGCTTTGACCCCGACCGGGTTGATGCGCTCGAATCGCTCCAGGGCCTGCCTTTCCTCACCAAATCTATCATCCGTGCCAACGTCGAGCAGCTCAAGGCCGAAGGCCACGGCCCATTGAGCCGCTACAACACCGGAGGCTCCTCGGGTGAACCGCTGATCTTCTACATCGGTAAATCGCGCAAGAGCCATGACGTGGCTGCCAAATGGCGTGCCACGCGCTGGTGGGGCGTCGACATTGGCGATCCGGAACTGGTGGTGTGGGGCAGCCCGGTCGAACTCGGCGCCCAGGACCGCATCCGCCAATTGCGTGACACGCTCATGCGCAGCCATCTGCTGCCGGCTTTCGAGATGTCGCCGGCCAACCTCGACCGCTTCGTCGACACCATCCGCCGCATAGGTCCGGCGATGTTGTTTGGCTACCCTTCCAGCCTGTCCCTGATAGCCCAGCATGCCTGCAAGAAGGGTATTGCAATGGACAAGCTCGGCATCAAAGTCGCCTTCGTCACATCCGAAAAGCTCTATGACGAACAGCGCCGCACCATTGCCGAAACTTACGGCTGCCCGGTTGCCAACGGCTATGGCGCGCGCGATGCCGGCTTCATTGCCCACGAATGCCCCTCCGGCAGCCTGCACATCAGCGCCGAGGACATCATCGTCGAAACCGTACGGCCGGATGGTTCGCCTGCGGCCAGAGGAGAGGCGGGCGAGATCGTCGTGACGCACATGTCTACCTCCGACTTTCCCTTCGTCCGCTATCGGACCGGGGACGTCGGCGTACTCAGCGATGAATCCTGCGCCTGCGGCCGGGGTTTGCCGGTGCTGGCCGAAGTACAGGGGCGTGCCACCGATTTCGTCGTCGCGCAGGATGGCACGATCATGCACGGACTTGCGCTCATCTACACGGTGCGGGATTTGCCTGGCGTGGAGCGTTTCAAGATCGTGCAGCATTCGCGCGAGCTCACCGAGGTTCTGCTGGTCACCAATGCACAATTCGACCCGGCGTCGGAGCTGCGGATCGTGCATGACTTCAAGACTCGGCTCGGGCAGGCTGTCGAGGTGCGAGTGAGTCGAGTGACTGAGATCCTGCCGGAGAAATCGGGCAAGTTCCGTTACGTCGTCAGCCACGTCACTCCTTAGAGCCAGACATGCCGATTCGCGACTTTCTAGTATTGGGAGCCCTTGCGGCGACGATTCCCTACGTGTTCCGCTACGTGTTTGTTGGCGTGCTGCTGTGGACCTGGGTAGGCATCATGAATCCGCACAAGCTGGCATACGGATTCATGAATAGCGCGCCGGTAGCGATGGTCGTTGCCTTGGTGACCTTCATCGGTCTCTTCACGACCAAAGACCGGGTCAAGTTCGATTGGAGCACCCCCATGGTCGTGCTCGCCATCTTCGTAGTGTGGATGGGCTTGACGACCGTTTTCGCCTTTTTTCCTGGAGAGTCGCTGCCCCAACTCATCAAGGTCCTGAAAATCCAGATCATGACCTTCATCGCCGCTGCCGTGCTTTACAAGCATATGCACATCAGACTGTTCATCTGGATCAACGTACTGTCGCTCGGTTTCTATGGCCTGAAGGGGGGAATCTATACGATTGCGACAGGTGGCGGAGGGCGCGTATGGGGACCGCCGGGCGGGTTCGTCGAAGGCAACAACGAACTGGGGCTTGCCTTGATCATGACGATCCCGCTGATGCATTTCCTGCGGGTGACGTCGCCGCACAAATGGGTGAAGCGGGGGCTGCTCGTGTTGATGGTGTTGTCGGCCGTGTCGGCGATCGGCACCCAATCGAGAGGTGCCATGCTCGCGATTTCGGGGATGGCCGTGGTGTTGTGGTGGCGGGCGCCGAACAAGGCGATCAATGCCTTCATGCTGTCCCTGGTCGGCTTGGTCATCCTGGCGATGATGCCCGAGAGCTGGTACGAGCGCATGGGCACGATACAGACCTATGAGAATGATGGCTCGGCGATGGGGCGTATCAACGCCTGGATAACGATGGCCAACGTCGCCAACGACCGTTTCTTCGGTGGCGGCTTCGACGTGCAGAATCCCTTCGTATTCGGTTTGTATGCACCGGATCCGAGCAACCCTCTGACCGCTCACAGCATCTATTTCCAGGTGCTGGGTGAGCATGGCTACGTCGGGCTTGGCCTGTTCCTGACATTGTGGCTGCTGGCCTGGCGGCGCGCAGCGGCCTTGCGTCGCGGTACACGTAACGATCCTGAGCTTGGCTGGCTTTACCATCTAGGCAGCATGATTCAGGTATCGCTCGTCGGCTATGCGATTGGAGGCGCATTCCTGAGCTTGGCCTATTTCGACTTGCCGTACAACATTCTGGTCGCACTGGTGGTTGCGACTCGCTGGCGGGCCGAGCATGCCATGGTTGATGAGCATGACGCTGAACTGACCGCACGTCCGGCAGCAAATACGCCGCTGCGGATGCGCTTTCTGTGGTGGGTAAGAACAGCATGAAACTGGAAAAGCTCCTTGCCGGATTGCTTTCGGGCAGCGGACAGCGTGCGCGATTGAGCACCCTGATCTTCCATCGGGTCCGGCCCGCAATGGACCCCGATGCGCCGCAGGCCCTGCATGCACGCCGTTTCGACGACATGCTCGGCTGGCTGGGAGAAGTGTTCAACGTATTGCCTCCCGACGAGGCGATAGCCCTGCTGGCCCAAGGTAATCTACCCCCGCGTGCGCTGACCATCACGTTCGATGACGGTTATGCTGACAATGCCGAAGTTGCCATGCCGATTCTGCGGCGTCATGGCATGCGAGCCGCATTCTTCGTCGCCACCGATTTTCTCGATGGTGGCGTGATGTGGAACGACAAGATCACCCTTGCACTGCGCGGTGCGCCCAGCGGCGTTCTCGAACTTGCCAGGATCGGCCTGGAAGATGTCCAGCTCGGTGATGTCGCGTCCCGTCGCAAAGCCATCGAAAAGGTGATCGGCAAGCTGAAGTATCTCCTCCCCGCGCAGCGCATCGAGAAGGTGGATCGGCTGGTCGAGCTTGCTGGCGTGAGTCTGCCGCGCGATCTGATGATGAGCACGGCCCAGGTGCGGGCCCTGCGCGACGGCGGCATGGTGATCGGAGGCCATACCTGCGCGCATCCCATTCTGGCCTCCTTGCCGCCGGATGAGGCCGAGCGCGAGATCCGTGACAACAAGGCCAGGCTCGAAGCCATTCTCGGGGAAGCGATTACCTTGTTTGCCTATCCGAATGGCGGTCCTGGCAAGGATTATCGCGCCGAGCATGCCCGCATGGTCGAACGTGCTGGTTATGCGGCAGCTTTCACCACCGGTTGGGGCGTTTCCCGCAGGGGGAAGATCCATATCAGCTTGCCCGATTCACGCCGTGGGATGAGTCGCGCAGGGCTTTCGTCCGGCGTTTGATCCTCAACATGAGGCAAGCGGCCACACAGGTTTGAAGCGGGGCCATCGAACAATGAAGCAGACGATTCTCAAGCTTGCCCGCCTGTTCGGGCTATTTGCTCTCAGCCGCCGGCTTACGCGCCGGCAACTGCGCATCCTGTGCTATCACGGCATCTGGATCGGCGATGCTCCGCATTTCGGGGACTGCCTGTTCATGGGGGCCGATACCTTTGCGCGGCGCCTCGATCTTCTCGCCCGCGAAGGGTATCCACTGCTTGGTCTGGACGAGGCCGTCGATCGGCTGGCGGACGGCACCCTGCCCGATGCGGCAGTCGTGATCACCATCGATGACGCCTGGTATGGCATCAGCCGCCACATGCTGCCGGCACTGGTGGAGCGCCGCATGCCAGCGACGGTCTATGTCACGACATACTATTCGTTGGCGCAACGCCCGGTGCTCAACGTGCTGCTCAACTTCCTGGTCGCCCGCGCTCAGGCGCTGCCGCCCGTCGACGAATTGCTTCCCGCCGGGGACAGGAAGACGGCGCCGATGGGGCGTGAGGCCTGCGCGACCGAACTCGCAGCCCGTGTGGATGCTCTGCCCACGCTCGACGCGCGCTGGGAAGCAGTACGGCGGATTGCGCAGAAGATCGGGGCAGATCTCGACTCCATCGATGGCGGACGCTGGTTTCACCTCATGAGCGTGGACGAGCTGCGTGCCGCGCGGGCTGCGGGCATCGACCTGCAACTCCATACCCATACCCATCGAATGCATGAATTCGATCAGGAGCGGGTGCGTGGCGAGATTGAACGCAATCGTAATGAACTTGCCCGTCTGCCCGAGGTGACGCCGGCCAGTCTTTCGCACTTCTGCTATCCGAGTGGCGTGCATGCGCCGGTGGTCTATCCTGTTCTTGAGGAAATGGGCGTGCGTAGCGCGACCACGACGGATTTTGGCCTGAACCGGCGAGGCGAGAATCCATTTGCGCTCAAGCGGATTCTCGATTGCCAGTCGATGAGCGACATCGAACTAGAAGCTCGACTGAGTGGCTTCTGGTCTTTGTTGATGGAACTGCGCAATCGCATTGGCTTGCGCTCTGCATGAACGAGGAGGGGAGCATGCGTGTTCGATCGCTTGCTGTTGCAATATGCTGCCTGGTCACCCTGCCTGGGGCTGCTGCCGCGCAGGGTGCGGGCAATCCCGTGCATCAACTCAGCGATGCTCCGACGGGTGTCGGTTGCAGGCACTATTCAGTGGGCGGCAAGCTCACGTGGCAACGGCCTCTCGGTGACTGGCTCGATCGCAGCGGGGAACTGCATGGAGAAGAGCCCTACGCCGTCGCCAATGCCGGCCAAAGGGCGCTGTCCGAGGGTTTGGATCTGGACGTCACCGAGCTTGCGCGCCAATGGCTCGACGGGAGCCGTCCGAATACTGGCATCATGCTGCGTGCGCTGGCAGGACAGGGGACGTTGCAACTTCCAAGCCGCGAGGCCGAGGACGGTGATGGGCCGCTTTTGGAACTGCAATGGGAGGGGCAACCTATCCAGCGCTTGAGGCCGAGTGCCGACGTCACGCTTGATTGTTCGACCGTCAAGGGGCTCGGCCAGAGCCAGCGCCTGCGGATCAGCCCTGAACATAACACTCTTGTCGTGTTCGATCTGCCCGCAGGTCCTGCAGACCGATTGCGTGCGGCACGCCTCCTGCTCCATCCCGAGAAACTGTATGGCAAGGCCCTTACCGTGGGTGCTTTCAGCACTCAACCGCCGTGGGCCGAGGCATCCGCGGTTCACAATGACGGGCTTGCGGCTCGTCATTCTGGCGATCGTGGCATCGATCGCGTACCGGAGGTTCTGTTCGCTGCGGACTTCGAGCGGGAGAATTGGCTGACGGACTGGAAGAGCTTGACGCGTAGCGAGATGGCCGTCGTGGGTGCCGGGGAAGGCAATGGATTTGAACCTTTGCAGGGCAAGGCGCTGAAAACGACTCTCAAGGAGGGTGCGAATACTGCCCTCAATCTACGCTACTTGTTCGCCCTCCATCATGCTGAAGAGCCGGAAGAGGTCTATTTTCGCTACTACCTCCGGCTCGGTGCCGACTGGAACCCCGACCGTGACGGCGGCAAATTGCCAGGCCTGGCCGGCACCTACGGCAAGGGGGGTGGGGCATGCGTAAATCGGATGGTACCAATGGCTGGTCAATGCGTGGTGCTTTTGCCCGCAGCATCCAGTCCGGAGCAGAGCGGGTCACGCCAGCGGGCTCCTATGTCTATCATGCCGACATGAAGGACAATTCGGGAGGCTACTGGGGCTGGGGTGACGGTCCGGGTGGTTTGCTCCAAAACAATCGCTGGTATGCGATCGAGCAGTACGTCAAGCTCAATACTCCCGGCAAGCACGACGGTATCTTCAGGGCCTGGATCGACGGTCACCTGGTCGCCGAAAAGACTGGACTGTCTTTCCGTACGATTCCTGATCTGCGCATCGAAAGTGTGTGGATGAATGTCTATCATGGGGGGACGGCGCCTTCGCCCCGTGACATGAGCCTCTACATCGACAACGTCGTGGTCGCGCGCAGCTACATCGGCCCGATGAGTAGCGATGCGGAAAAGGCGCGATGAGTAGGCCGAGCCTGCTTTTGTTCCGTATTGTGGTGCTGGCCTTCGTCGGGTGTTGCCTGCCGATCACCGCGCAGGCGGCTTCTTCAGTCCAGGCGACGCCAGTACTGCAATCCGATGCTGCGATTGTTGCCGCGCTTTCGGCGCTTGGGCCGAACGAGGCGGCGGTGCTCGGCAAGGCCCGCCTGGTTGGAGACTTCAACGATGTCGCGCGGCGTTTCGATCTGCATCGGACAGGCCCGAGAGGCCGTGACTATTCCATCAAGATGGTGTGGGCGAAGGATCGCGGGCGCGCACTTTTTGCGGGAGCCAATCATGGGCAGCCCCATCGCCTGAACGATGTATGGGAGTTCGATCTCGGTGCGCTGACCTGGGTTTTGCGCTATCCCCCCGACAATCCGCGCAGCTACGCCGGTTTGGGTGACGACCCCAGCGACGTCGAGTACCGTAACGGCGTCCTTGCCACCCGGCGTGGCGGCCCGGCAATAGTGGGCCATACATGGTGGGGGCTGGCCTATCATCCGCAGATGCGCCGTTTGCTGTGGATGAATCTCTGGGTGTCCGACCTCGACAAGCTGGTCGCACAGATGGGGGGAAGCCTGATTCGCGCTACAAGGGCTTGCCCTTGTGGAGCTTCGACCCGGAAACCGCGCGCTGGGAACTATTGCGCACTACGGGGGCCGCCCCGCGCGCCGCCTTGGCGGGTATGTTCGAATATATCGATTCGCTCGGAGATGTCGTCTGGCATGCCAACAATTGGCAAATGCGTGGCACCTGGCGCTTCGACATGCACAATCTGCGCTGGCACGATCTCGGTGCAAAAGGACAGGAGGGCAGGAGGTTTGCAGCCGAATCCCCAGCGCCTGAGCAGGTTGGCTACTACGATCCGCGGCGCGATATTCTCGTCGTCCAAAGGGGACGTGCGACCTACCACTTCGACGTCAAGACGCGAACGTGGTCCAGGGTGCGAGAAGAAGACAAGGACAGTCAGGCCGTTCCGGACGGTCATGACGCTTGGACTACTTTCGTCTATCACCCCAGGAGCGGTCATGGCCTGCTCGTCGATTTTCGAGAGAATGCAATCTGGTCCTACCAGCCCGATACGCACGATTGGCGAAAGCTTGAGCCAAAGAGGAGTTCGATGCCGGTGGGAAAGAAGCGACTTGCCTATCTCGACCCGTTGCATGATGTCTTGGTTGTCATTGATGGCATCAATGTATGGGCTTATCGTTATAGCGGCGCGGGGAGCTGAATCTCCACTGACTTGGGATTGCATGCAACTGGAAGCAGCTTCGGAAACGGTCCTGGCTGCGGAGACGTTTTGCGAAGCAGGCCCGCGATTTGAGAGTTGATCAGAATGAAAAGTTACATTTCAGTTGCAGCCCAGAAGGCCAAATCTGGAGGTTTGCCGTTGTGGCGTCAACTGCTTGAAATGGGACTGTTGTATGTATTTAGCGGGCTGGGGCCGGGTTACTACCTGATGGCGCGGTTCTGGCGGCCTGGGTTGTCCATGGAAACCAAGCTGAAGCATTGGAATGGCCGTAAGTATTTGCGCTTCGTGCATAAGATCAACGATCCTCGCTATTTCAAGATTTCACAGAACAAATTGGTCGAAAAAAGCTTCCTGAGCGCATTGGGCCTGCCCACAGCTCGTTTGCTGGGGCTGTTTCATCCGCAGTTCGGTCAGGACACGAGTGGGCAAGATCTTTGTACTGCCAGCGATCTGGCCCGAGCCTTGGCACTTTGCGACGCCGGAGGGCTTTTCTTCAAGCCCGCCGAAGGCGATAGCGGTAGGGGGGTGTTCGGGCTCAGGCTGACTATGGAGGCAGGCCGAAAGGTATTGCGCGAGGTCTTGTCCGGCGAAGAGGTCGGTATGGACGCACTTGCTCTGCGTCTGGGCTCGGCGCCTGAAGGATATGTGATCGAAGAAATGATCGAACAGCATCCGGTGTTGGCCAGGCTCAATCCCACATCGGTTAACACCCTGCGAATCTGGGTCGTTGACGACAGCACTGGCATCCATGTTGCTGGGGCATTCCTGCGAGTAGGCCGGGCTGGCAGTCTGGTGGACAACACGGCTGCTGGAGGGTTGGCCTGCGCGATCGATCTGAATTCAGGCGTGATCAGCGAAGCGTTGGATCTGACGCTGACCCGTAACCAGTACAAAAACCATCCGGATTCAGTTGCGGAGTTGATCGGAGTGCAGATTCCATATTGGTCAGAATGCAAGCAGCTTGCCTGCAACGCTTTGCGCGTCTTGCCCGGAGCGCGATTTGTCGGAATGGACCTTGCAGTGACCACCGATGGGCCAATGGTAGTGGAGTACAACGTTGAACCCAGCTACCAGGGAGCTGCGCATGTGGATAAGCCACATGGGGTGATATTCGCGGGCTTGTGAGTTTTTGTGCCCGCTCAGATCGTGAGTGCGGTTTTGGTTCTTTTCTTATAGGGGAATTGAATTGCTTCTTGTCTGGCAGGCGCAAGCTGAAGCTAAGCTGCTGGACGCTCATCCCGAGCTTTTGCGGATCGAGCGAGAGTTTCCATTGGACGCACTGATTTCGATTTTCGATACGGTCGATCCTTTCCTGGGCTATGGGTACGTGCCCGGCAAGGTATTCGAGATCGCACTGAGGATTCGCAAGCAGTCTTCGGAAAAGACTCTTTCTGCTTATCTTAACCTCCTTGTTCTGAAGTTGATTGAGAACTTCGATCCTCGCTTTGAAATATCTGGGCTGAGCGCTTTATTCAGGCCAGAGTTCGAAAAGAACTTGCGACGGATCATGTCATCCATCGGGGATGAGGAAACGCGAACTCGGGCGAGCCTGGATAACGATATTTTCATGAAGGATTTGGGGATTGCGCGCCAAGTCTTGATTCCTTGCGCATCGCATCTCGTATACCGTCACTCCGGCATACCGAGGCGTGTCTTGATTGCCCAGAAGGGGATGCGCGGGCGTTGCCAACTGCTCAAGACGCTTTTTTTCGATACGCGTGCGTTTCGGCCGTATCTAGAAAATCATGTTCATCTGCCGATGCTGGACGAATTCAACGCCGAAGGCAGGGAGCGTTGTTTTCGGCTGGTGGCTGAACTGCTGTATTGCTGGCCGGATTCGAACGGCCTGATCGGGACAAGCTGGTACTACGACCCCGCGGTGGGGGCCATCAGCCCTCGCCTTGCCTACCTGCATGACGTGCCAGCGGCAGGTGGTGCATGCTTTCTGGATATGGGGGAGAGCGAAGATGCGCGCCTGGGGGCGCTCGAGCGCTCATCGACCCGAAGGCGTTTCGCTGAAAGTGGGGCGTACGTACCAAAAAATTTCATGATGGTATGGAGCCGCCGGAGAGTTCTCGAGCATTACGGTGCAATGTGAGTTCGAGGAGAAGGGGGTTAAAGCTTCTTCAGCAAGGGACGGATCAGCTTGTCGAGAACATAGGATTCCGCCCCCGCCTTGCGGCCGAGCAGAGCCCAGATGCCGAAAACGGTGAGTGAGTAAACGAGAGCACCGATGAAGATTTTGATGATCAGCTGCAGCACCAGGACGACATTCAGATAGGGGGCCAATGCCGTTATTGCGCAGTACATGGCGCTGGCGCCGAGTGCGGGGCGTACCACCGAGGCGGCCATTTCGCGCACCTTCAGACCTGGAAGCTCCCTGCAGAGGAATAACGTGAAGCTGATGAGCCCGAGTATCGCCAGCACGACACGCAGTTGTGCAACCATGGCTGCTCCGGCATCGGGAAAGGCAAGGTAGGCCAGGGTAGCGAAGATCGCGACCTGGATCCAGGCGTACATGGCCGTGATGCGGAATTTACCGAGGGTGGACAGCACATAGATGCCGCTGCTGGTGATGGCGGTGAAGCAGCCGATCAAGGCCAGTGTCTCGACGAGTGGAACTGCGGGTAGCCATTTTTCGCCGAGCATCAGGGTGACGATCTCATGTGCTACCAGCGCCATGCCTACGCCAGCGGGAATCGCGACCAGAGCTTGAACGCTCTGGGCGAGGAGAAACACGCGCTTGAGTTCATTGAGATCGCTCTTGACCTTGACGAAGGCGGGAAACAATACGCGGTTGAGGGGAGCCAGCAATTCGCTGGTGGGCATGGCCGCGATCTGACCGGCAAGCGTGTAGGTGCCCATGACGCTGGAGGATTCGCGGCTGGCCACGACGATTTCGTGCAGCCGCAATTGAAAGTATTGGGCGATGCTCTGGACCCAGACCCATTGTGACAGGGTGAATATTTCGCGGAACTTCTCGAGGCTGAAGCGAGGCCGGTTGGGGTGCATCACGTAGCTGAGGATGACACCGGTAAGGCGTCCGACCAGGTTGCCGGCCACGAGCGCCCAGTAGGATTCATACAGCACGGCGCAGGCGACGGTGACCACGAAGCCGGTGAAGCGCTTCGAGAACATGAAGTTGAAGTCTCGGGTGTACTGCTGCTCCTTCTGCAGGTTGATGATCCAGATGTTTTCCAGTCCCTCCAGGACGAAGGTCAGGGCGAGGACACGGATCACGGGCGTCAGTTCGGGGTTGTCGAAGTAGCCGGCGGCATAAGGGGCGGCGAGGAGCACCAGCGCCGTCATGATCGAGGTCTGGACGAAGCGGATCGTCCACGCCGTGTCATAGTGTGCGGGCGTGGGGTTCTTGGTCTGCATCAGCACCAGCCATACGCCCATCTCCAGCAGCACGTCCGCCAGCGCGATGACGATGGACGCCGTGGCGATGATGCCGAAATCGGCCGGAACCAGAATGCGGGCAAGAATGATCGTGCTGAGCAGGCCGATGAGGCGGTCTGTCCAGCGCATGGCGATGGCGAGGAATGCGCCGTGAATGATGTTGGGTTTTGCCGCAGGCAAGAAGAGCTCCGTTGATGCTGTGGTGACAGGTGTTACGGCCGGACGAGGTTCATTTTCCGTTGTAGAGCAGTCGTGCGGCGCGGTTGCGGCGGACCACCGTTACATGGATCAAGGCGGAAAGGCCGAGGCTGACGCTGGCAACGATGATGAATTTCGTCCATGCGCCAAGGGGTTGATTGAGCAGGGCCATGCCCAGCGCTGCCACGATGATATGGTGGAACAGGAAAATGGAATAGGCAGCGTCGCTGAGAAACCGTGTCATACGGCTTTCACGCCGGAAAACAGCGTGGAATATGCGCAGGATGGCGGCAACGCTGATCCAGATCATGAGATATTCCAGCGCGAGTGCGGCCTCGCCGACGAGTGCTCCATGACCGTGTGTGTAGCGACTGCCGACAACGGCGAGCGGCAGTGCCGGGATGATGAGTACGATGGGCATCTTGAGAAAGGTCTCTCGTGCCGAGGCATGCGTGTACATGAAGATGCCAACGATGAAGAACGGTGCATAGGTGGCAAGGCGGTACAGCGAAGTCAGGCCGAATACGTTTTCATAGGCCATGCCGGTGGCGCGTGCCGCGATGCTGAATGTCATGTTCAGGCCGACGAGGATGAGCAGCATGCCCGGAAGTGGAAGTTTTTCCAACCGTTCCGAAAGGCGTAGGAAGGAACGGACGCGGGGGAGCAGCAGGGCGGCAAGGGCGATGTAGACCAGAAGATCGACGAGAAACCACAGGTGAAAGAGTGGAACGCCGTCCAGCAGGGCTTTGCTTGCATCCTCTCCTCGCATGGCTGCCATCAGCAATTCCTGACCAACGTTGAGCGTGAGCCAGGTTGCGACGAGAGGCAGCGCCAGCCGCGGGAGGCGCTTGCGCAACAGTCCCTGTGAGCCGCTGCGCTGGAAGGTGAGGGCGCAGAAGTAGCCCGAAATCCAGAAGAATGCCGGCATGCGGAAGACATGGATCAGCTCGGTGAGCACGTCGAAGAAGCCGTTGCGCTCGGTGTCCCACACCAGCCAGCCGCCCTGGGTGGAGTAGATGTTCGCTGTGTGCAGGACGACTCCAAGCATCATCAGGATGCCGCGGGCGGCGTCGAGTGAGGCATTCCGTGCCAAAGGTGTTTGGGAGTGATGTGGTGAAGTCATCGGTGGAGGAGGGCCGAAGTGGCGAGTTCGGGGGCATGGCCGGCAAGCGCTGCGCGGAGCCGTTCGATCAACTCCTGGTAGCCGGCTGCCGACAGATGGATGCCGTCATCCTCGAACTGGACGAAGGATGTCGAGGGAGGGGTTTCGGGGCCGGCCGGATGCAGCAGGTAGCTGCAGTTGGAGTGGCGAGCGCAGGCTTGGGCGTGCTGCGTGTTCAGATCGGTGATGAGCTGGGTGATGCGTCCGCTGCAGCGCATACCGTGGCGATGTGTGTCGACGCGCTGCAAGCCGAGCACGAATACCGGGGTCTGCGCCGGTATCTGGGCCAGTATTCGGTCCAGCGTAGTCTCCGGCTGGCGGCATTGCTGCATCAGATCGTTGAGCCCGATGTTCAACATTACGGCCTGTGCCAGCCGGGGGGAACGATAATGCGCCGAGCGTTCGGCCAGTCCGTGCAGCGTATCGCCGCCGAGGCCGAGATTGAGTCCTAGCGGACTGACCGCCGAGACATCCAGGCCCTGAAAGGTACTGCTGCCCAGGAAGATTACCCGGCCAGGGGCGCTGGCGCCATCCAGGCGGGCGAGGTGGCCGCGCTGCGTTTCCACGAAACTGGCCGTGGGTACCCGGGCTTGCCTGTCCAGCAGTGTTGCGCTGAAAAAGCCGAAGACAGCGCCCAGTGTTCCGAAGAGCAGGGCATGAAATATGATACGCCGTGCTTTCATGACCGATCAGTCTGTGGAGGATGAACGTCCAGCGTGGGGCGCGATGCCTCCGATACCGAGAGATGGATGTAGGGGCGAGCACCGGCGAGCATCAGCTGCCACTTGTCAGCTTTGATGAAGCTTGCCGAGAACAGCTTCCGGATTCCGAGCCTGCGATGAGAATCGAGCGACTGGGGGTTTGCTGCGGCGATCCTCGAAAAGCTCCAGCGTACGCCTTCGCTTGCAAGTTGCTGGTTGGCACTGGCCCATAGCCGGGAAAACGTGCGACCCATGCGGAAATCGGTGTCTACATAAACATCGTAATCCCAAGCGCTGTGAGCCGGGTCGGCGAGGCGATACAGGCAGCGCACGGTGTCTTCGTCGTATTGGTTGCGTGCGAGCCAGATGTAGCCGGCAAAGCGCCCGTCGGTCTGGGCCGTGATGCAGCGGTCTCCATTGGCAAAGCGACGCTCGATGACCTTCGACGGGCGCGGGAACTGACTGATGACGGGGGCGCCAGGCGAAATGAACTCGATCGACGTGCGGCTCCCTGGAGGAAGGGGACGAGCCTCCGATGAAGGCGGTACGGGCTGTGCGACCAGATGGTAGCGGATGAGGCGAAGCCTGCCTCCGGTCGCCTGCGAAAGCCCCTTGCCGAGAAGATAGATGCTGCCCTCCTTCCAGCCGAATTGCCGGAAGGTACTGCCCAGGCGTGATGCGAGGGAGGTGCTCAAAATGTCTCCACTTCAGAGTTGCAAGGGCTTGCCGGCGGCAAGCGGTGTTTATAATACCGCGCGTTCGGTCCTCACTTCGGGTGCAGGGCCGAGCATACGAAAACCGTGTCTGCATTGGGGAGTGACCTTTGGATATCCAGAAAGAAGTTCTTACGATTCTCGATGACGTGCTGAGCATGAAAGGCCGGGCACTGGAGTTCGATGCCAGCACGCCCTTGTTGGGTGCCGTGCCCGAGCTGGACTCCATGGCGGTCGTCGGTGTGATCAACATGCTCGAGGAGCGTTTCGGTTTTTATGTCGAAGATGACGAGATCGATGGTGCGACTTTCGAAACCGTGGGGGCGCTCGTCGAGTTCGTGTCCGGGAAACTGAGCTGATACTGCATGTCTTCGTTGCGGCGGAAGGCTTTTTTCTACCAGGATGTGAAGGTGGGCAGCGCTTCTGCTTGCTGACTGGCCCTGTGGCTGCTGAGTCGCGTGGAGCAGTGCTGTATGTCCATCCATTTGCTGAAGAGCTGAACAAATCCCGGCGGATGGCGACGCTGGCTGCGACAAGCTTGGCCGGTGAGGGGTGGACGGTCCTTCAGCCCGATCTGTTGGGGTGCGGCGATAGCAGTGGCGATTTTGTGGAGGCGTCCTGGGATGCCTGGCTGGCGGACCTTGACGCAGCATGTCTGTGGTTGGGGGAACAGGGGTTTGAGCGCATCGTGCTGTGGGGGCTGCGTGCTGGTGCGCTGTTGGTATCGGACTGGCTGTCGCGAGCGGGAGCCAATGATCATTCAGTACTTCTGTGGCAACCGGTGGGTAATGGCAAGCAGCACCTCAACCAGTTCCTGCGCCTGAAGGGGGTCAGCGGCATGCTGGACGAGCACGATGCCAAGGCCGTCATGGCGGCGATGCGTGCGGATATCGATGCGGGCAAGGCGGTGGAAGTTGCAGGGTACATGCTGGGCCCGGCCCTGTGCTCAGGGCTGGAAGCAGCGAAGCTGGGTTTCCGCCCCAGTTTCCGCGCGCCGGTTCGCTTGCTGGAGATTAGTTCAGTGGAGCCCGCTGTTTGCTCGCCCGCTGTTTCCATGCTGGTCGAGCGCATGATCGTCCAGGGGGTGGATGTCGTGGCCCGATGCGTGCATGGGCCATCGTTCTGGCAGGCGCAGGAAATCGAAGTCTGCGAGGCCCTGCTCGATGCCACCGTGGTGGCGCTGGACGAGATGCATGGAAGTCATTGAGCAAGCATTGATGTTCGATTGTGGGGATGACAGCCTGCTTGGCGTCGTTTCCACCTCGGACCAGAATTCGTCGGCCGGCGTTCTGATCGTGGTTGGCGGCCCCCAGTACCGGGTGGGCAGTCATCGCCAATTCGTCAATCTTGCCCGTTACCTCGCCCGTAACGGGGTGCCGTGCATGCGCTTCGACTACCGGGGAATGGGGGATGCCACCGGTGCGCAGCGCAGTTTCGCAGAAGTCGGCGATGACATGCTGGCGGCCATCGAAGCCTTCGCTGCTGCGACTCCCGGGCTGAAGCGCATCGTGCTGTGGGGATTGTGCGATGGTGCCAGTGCGGCCTGCATGGCGATGCCGGCACATCCGTTGATCGCGGGGGCGGTGCTGCTCAACCCTTGGGTGCGCACCGAGGCGGGGAACGCGAGTGTGATGCTGCGGCACTATTACCTCAAACGGTTTTTCGATGGGCGCTTCTGGCGCAAGTTGCTGCGTGGCGATGTGCACTTCCTGAGTTCATTACGATCGCTGCTGGCTACGGTAGCTGGATCCGGCAAACAGCAAGAGGCGGCAGCATCGGCGACGCAGATGGCACCGAAGCAGGCGCCGGCTCCGGCGAAACCGCCACATCTGGCGGACGTGCCAGGTCTGCCGCAACGGATGCTGAAGGGTTTGGCTGAATCCGGCCAACCGTTTGCGATTCTGCTGAGTGGGCGGGATTTCGTTGCTCGTGAGTTTCAGCAACTCGCCGCGGCGGATTTGGGGTGGCGCCGCTTGATGGCGTCCCGGCAGGCTGTCGTAAGGCATTTCGAGCAGGCCGACCACACGTTTTCCCGCATGGAAGATGCACGTGAAGTGGAACGGTTTACGCTCGAATGGATCAACTTGCAGATTTCGAGCGGTTTCAGATCGTGATTCCGGCGAAGGCTGAGGAAAACGACAAGGAGGTGGGGGTATGGTGCGACGGAAGCTGGCAATGTCGGATTGTGGGCTGATGGCAAGAGCAGGGGCTGTGGGTCTTCTGATGTCTGCTGTGTTTGCCGCGTCGGCACAGGACATGAATGCCTGCGGTAGCTTGGACAATCACTTCGGGCCGTTCGACTATCGTTCGAGCTACGATAAGCATGCCATCGTCGAACGCTTTCATTTCACGCAGGACGTCGAGCAATTGAGGGGCGGTGCGTCGTCGGCCAAAATCGGCGGTGACATCAGCTATGTGCTGAGGGTGTTTCCCAACCATCCACGAGCGCTTGATGCCATGGCGCGTCTGAGCGAGCGGGAGAAAAAACCTAGGCCGACTGGTTCGCAGTACTCGATCGATTGCTGGTTCGAGCGCGGGATGCGATTCAGGTCCGATGACGAAGTGGTCAAGATGTTGTACGGGATGCATCTGTTGCGTGCGGGGAAGAACCGTGAGGCCGTGAAATATCTGGAGCAGGCTAGGGAGGGCGGGCAACCCAATGCCAATGTTCACTACAACCTGGGATTGGCGTACATCAAGCTTGGAGATTATGACGCTGCTCTCGAAAATGCCCACGTGGCGTACAAGCTAGGTTTCCCTCTTCCCGGGCTCAAGAATCAATTGATGCGTGCCGGCAAATGGCGGGAGGCCGGATCTCAGACCTCCCCTGATCACTAGCCCTCATTTCTCGCATCTGACTGGACCGCCCTAACTTGAGGGGCGTGTTGGCGACTGGCTTGGGCGGAGTGCTCCTTTAGCGGTGCGGGCCGGTTTTGGTCCCGCCCTTGCGGCTCAAGGAAGATCGCCTCATGGTTGCGATGGCGGTGCCGCAGGATGCCAGGCGATCCGCGTGGCGGTGGGGCAGCCAGTGGAGCCCGTACTGGCGCTCGAATCCGACTTTCGGCTGCATTCGAAGAGCTCTGTCTGGCTGCCGACGACAGTGTCGGAGATGTAGACGAGCTTTTCTGCCTGCTGGGAGCCGATGTCGTCGAGGCGGTGGGTGTGGAGCTGCCACAGGTACAGCCAATGCCCGGACCGCGTTAGCGGACCAGGCGCGTTCACTCATGTGCTTCCATGGAAGCGGTGAGTTTTCCCTTGAACGACGGTTTTTTGATAGTTTGTCGACGAAATTTACATATTTCGCGTGTTTTCCTTCCTGATCCCGGTAATTGATTGTTTCAAATTGATAATTTGAAGTGGTTCGATTTTTGCTCTTGTCTGCCAAGGGCGCGCTTGATAGGCTGTGTCAATGCATTTGCCCGCCATTCTTTGCTTATCAGTATATGGATATGGTTATGAAAGAGTCCGAACACTGCGGCAGTGCAATGCGGCGACATATTTTCCGCAGCGGCTTGCTTGGAGGGTGGATGTTTCTGGGGGCGCTGTCGGCATCGGCAGCGCCTTATGCCGAGGGGGCTTTGCTGGATGTCATACGTGGGATGTCTGAGGGGAGCTGGAAGCGCGTAAATACGAACTCTTATGCTTCTGCATGGCCGCCAAACAGCCTGCGCCCCATTTATGGATCTGGCGTTTCAGTACCCTCCAAGATTATCGGTGCATGGAGCAGCTTCGCTTGGGACAGTAATCGCGGCGATTTGATTTTGTATGGTGGAGGTCACGCCAATTATTCTGGCAACGACGTATATCGCTGGCGTTCCCGGACCTTGCAATGGGAACGTGCGTCTCTTTCCAGTGAAGTGGAATTTGTCGGATCGAACACATGGAATGCGATCGATGGTGCAGATTCGGCGCCTACGTCCGCGCATACCTATGACAATTCATTGTTTCTGCCCCTTGCTGACCGGTTTCTGACTTTCGGTGGCGCAATCCATAATACGGGTGGGGCCTATACCAAGCCGAGCGAAGAAAACCCAGGTATCTTGAGAACCACCGGGCCTTATTTCTTTGATCCGTCCAAGGCAGATCCTGACAAGGTGGGTGGGACTACAGGGTCGCATGTACAGCGCGTCGCACCGTTTCCCGAGATCGAAGGGGGGGAGATGTGGCAGAATCGCGACATCCACAAGCATTTGTCATCATCTCTGCTGCCTAAATCCCATGTGAATGGGTGCACAGCTTATAGCGGCAAGTCGGATGGTCATGACGTCGTTTATGTCGCGGCGAGGACGAATGCCAGTGCAACGGCACTGGAGCTTTATCGCTACGAAGTGCTCGATGCCAACGCCCCGCAGTTCGACACGATGACACGCATCGGGCGTTATTGGTCCGGCCCGAGCGGCCAGACGACATGTGCGCATGATCCCGTCGTGGATATCGTGCTTCGTACCGGGTCGAATGCTTCGCCGCTTTTCTACTGGAATCTCGCGACAGTTGGGGGGAGCAACTACGAGAACCGTGTAGCGGTGGATGGGCAGGTCAAGGAGCTCGTCGATGAATTGAATGCCATTGGCCGCTCGATTACCGATTGTGCGATGGATTACGACCCCAATGGCGGGCGCTATGTCCTATGGTGCGGTTCGGGACGACTGTGGTCGATCGAAGCTCCGTATCCGGTTGCCACGACGGGCTGGAGGGTGGTGGGGATGGATCCTGCGACGGGCGACCAGCCTCCGAATGCGGTGGGTACAGGCATTCTCGGAAAGTGGAAATATATCCCTGGTTTTGATGTTTTTATTGGTCTTGTTGATATCAATGCAGGTGATATCTGGGTTTATAAGCCGCTTGACTGGGTAGAGCCATCTGGCGATGGTTCAGGTGATCCTGACCCTGGTCCGGGCCCAGGGGATGGTGACCCCCCGCCCGACCCATCCAATGTGGGACCTACGGTCGTATTGTCTTCCCCCGGGAGCGGGACAGAGGCTACGGTCGGCGTGCCGGTCGTACTGAGTGCTGATGCGGTGGACGAAGATGGAACGATCGTAGAGGTTGTGTTCCGTGTTTCCGGTACGGTGGTCGGGACTGCGACCGCAGCGCCCTATTCTCTGGAATGGACGCCCACTGCCGCAGGCAGTTTCGAAGTGACGGCAGAGGCCTTCGATGACGATGGGGCGAGCGCGTTGAGCGCAGTGGCACATGTGACGGTCCGGGTTGCGGCGGAACCACCTGCGCCCGGTGAAAGTGGCACGGTCGTGATTCAGCGAGCCGAGGGCAGTGATTTCAAGACGGCGGATACGTACTTGTCCTCGTACCACAAGTCATCGAACTTCGGTGGCAGCGCGAAGCTGTCGATGCTGAAGACGACGTACATACCGCTGCTGCGGTTTGCGATTTTCGCTTCGGAAGGCGGTCCGGTGCCCGATGGCGCGCAGATCACGTCGGCAAAACTGCAGCTGTACAAGGGCAGCTATGACGCTGTGATTGGCGTGCACGCAATGAAGATGCCTTGGGAGGAAAAGGAGGCGACGTGGAATCAGCGCCGCGCCGGCGAGCCATGGCATGTGGCGGGTGCGGCGGGCGTGGGCACGGACTACGAGGCGATCGAGGACGCTCGCCTGGCAGCGGGCTGGGATGCTGGTTGGATGAGCTTCGATCTGACCGGACGTGTTCAGAAGATGAGCACGGGCGAGTCGCCCAATCATGGTTGGCGCACGGTCTGGATCTCGGGAAACTACAACGCTTTGTCGCTGAATGCGAGCGAGCTTGCAACGCCGGCCGGGAATCGTCCAAAGCTTGAAATCGAATGGGTGAAGTCGTCCGGTGGCGACTCAGGTGATCCCGACCCGGGGGTGCCTGATCCGGCCAATGTGGCGCCCCAGGTCGTGTTGTCCTCTCCCGGAAATGGAACGGAGGTGGAGTTCGGCACGCCGATCGTATTGAGTGCTGATGCGGTGGACGAAGATGGGACGATCGTAGAGGTTGTGTTCCGTGTTTCCGGTACGGTGGTCGGGACTGCGACCGCAGCGCCCTATTCTCTGGAATGGACGCCCACTGCCGCAGGCAGTTTCGAAGTGACGGCAGAGGCCTTCGATGACGATGGGGCGAGCGCGTTGAGCGCAGTGGCACATGTGACGGTCCGGGTTGCGGCGGAACCACCTGCGCCCGGTGAAAGTGGCACGGTCGTGATTCAGCGAGCCGAGGGCAGTGATTTCAAGACGGCGGATACGTACTTGTCCTCGTACCACAAGTCATCGAACTTCGGTGGCAGCGCGAAGCTGTCGATGCTGAAGACGACGTACATACCGCTGCTGCGGTTTGCGATTTTCGCTTCGGAAGGCGGTCCGGTGCCCGATGGCGCGCAGATCACGTCGGCAAAACTGCAGCTGTACAAGGGCAGCTATGACGCTGTGATTGGCGTGCACGCAATGAAGATGCCTTGGGAGGAAAAGGAGGCGACGTGGAATCAGCGCCGCGCCGGCGAGCCATGGCATGTGGCGGGTGCGGCGGGCGTGGGCACGGACTACGAGGCGATCGAGGACGCTCGCCTGGCAGCGGGCTGGGATGCCGGTTGGATGAGCTTCGATCTGACCGGACGTGTTCAGAAGATGAGCACGAGCGAGTCGCCCAATCATGGCTGGCGCACGGTCTGGATCTCGGGAAACTACAACGCTTTGTCGCTGAATGCGAGCGAGCTTGCAACGCCGGCCGGGAATCGCCCCAGACTTGAGATCGAGTGGCTCATGCCTGAACAGGACTGATCCGTCTTTTCTCGTGCCCGACAATCGCGGTCTTGCCTTGCGGCGGACCGCGATTTGCGTTGACGAGGGCGTGCTCCAGAAAGTGTCCGCGTGTGTTTACACCAGCACCTCGACGACTGCTGGATGTCCCAGAAACCGTTGCGGACTGGCGCTGGCGCCGTAGGCGCCCGACTGATAGATGACGACGAGGTCGCCCGGTTCGGCATTGGGCAGGCTCATGCGGTCCGCCAGCAGGTCGAGCGGAGTGCATAGCGGGCCGACCACGGAGACGGGCTCCTGGACGGGAGCATCCATGCGGTTGGCGATGGCAGCGGGGTAGTTCTTGCGAATGACCTGGCCGAAGTTGCCCGAGGCCGACAGGTGGTGGTGCAGGCCGCCGTCGGTGACGAGATAGGTATGGCCGCGCGAGACTTTCTTGTCGATCACTCTGGCGACGTACAGGCCGGCTTCGCCGACCAGGTAGCGGCCCAGTTCGATGACGATTTCTGCCTCGGGCAGGGCCTGCCTTGCCTGTCCGGCGATGTCGGCGAGGTTGGCGCCGATGGGAGCGAGGTCCAGCGGCTGTTCGCCGGGGAAATAGGGAATGCCGAAGCCGCCGCCGAGGTTGAGGAACCTGACCGGTGAGGGGGCGTGTTCCGTGAGCCGGCATGCCAGCGCGTAGCTTTTCTGCTGCGCTTCGATGATGGCGTCAGGCTTGAGGTTCTGCGAACCGGCGAACAGATGGAAGCCTTCGAAGGCCAGGCCGGCGCGGCCGATTTCGGCCAGCAGTTCCGGCACCTGTTCGGCGTCGACGCCGAACTGCTTGGGACCGCCGCCCATCTTCATGCCCGAGGACTTGAGTTCGAAGTCGGGATTGACGCGCACCGCAACGCGTGCCGGCAGGCCGAGCGTCTGTTGCGCGGCGGCCAGCAAGGGCACTTCACGGAAGGATTCGACGTTGATGAGAATGCCGGCGGCGACGGCTTGGTGCAGTTCGGCCTCGGTCTTGCCCGGCCCGGCGAAGCTGATCTCACGTGGGTCCGCGCCAGCGTCCAGCGCCACCATGAGCTCGCCGGCCGAAGCCACGTCGATGCCATCGACCAGGCGCGCCACGTGGCCCACCAGGGCGGGCATTGGGTTGGCCTTCATCGCGTAGTGCAGCTTGACCGCCTTGGGCAGCGCTGCGCGCAGCTGGGCCACGCGGGCGTCGAGCAGGCTGCGGTCGTAGGCGTAGAACGGCGTACGGCCGACGCGGGCAGCGATGCGGCTGATCGGCTGGCCGTTGATGATGAGATCGCTGCCGTCGGTGCGGAACTGCGACATCGGGGTATGGACGGGGGCTTGGCGGACTTCGGTCATGTCAGGATTCAGGATTCGTTTCGTGTTCAGGGAGTGATGGATCAGTCGTGCAGATGTTCGCGCATCCAGAACTCCATCATCATCAGGATCCACACCATTTCGCCGTAGTAGCCGGGGTAGGCCGGGAGGTGGGTGGAGAGGAGTTCGTCGATGAAGCCGGGGCGGACGATGCCGCGGCCGCGGAAACTGTTCAGCGCGTCGGTGGCGAGCGCCTTGAGTCCGGCGTGCTGGCAGGCCCAGACACCGAAAGGCAGGCCGAAGCCGTGCTTCTTCTTGGCGATGATCTCGTCGGGCAGGAAGCCGCGCAGGGCTTCCTTGAAGAACCAGCGCAGGGTCAGGCGCTTGAGCTTCCATTCCGGCGGCAGGCCGGTGGAGAAGTCGGTGAGTTCGTCGCTGAGCAGCGGGAAGGCTACATCGACGCCTGCCAGTTGCGTGGTGCCGATGACCTTGGGCAGATCGTTGTCGGCAAGGGTGTATTTCCAGTCGTAGTTGAGCAGGCGGTTGATGTGCGAGCGGGCATTGGTTGCCTGCCAGACTTCGCGCTGTTCGCGCTTGGGCTGTTCGAGGTCGATGCGGGCGAGGAAATCGGGCTCGAACACGGTATCCATGCCCAGGCGCACCAGCATGTTGTACATGTGGATGCGGTCGGGCATCGGCACGCGCGCCTGTTCGACGTAGCTGACGCCCTTCTTCACCACCGGGATGCGGTCCATGCCCGGCAGCGCCAGCGTGGGTTCGAGCAGGCCGCGGCGCACGAGGCCCGGGATGTCCTCGTACCAGCCGAACACGCGCTGCTTGGCATAGCGGGTGTTGCCGCCGAAGAGTTCGTCGCCGCCGTCGCCGGCGAGCATCTTGTCGATGCCGTCCTCACGCGCGCGGCTGGCGCAGATCCAGGCCGGCACCGCCGACGAATTGCCGAAAGGCTGGTCGTAGTGGGTGGCGACCTTGGGAATGCCGTCGAGCAGATCGTCAGGCGTGACGTAGTATTCCCGATGGTCGGCGCCGAAGCGCCGGGCGGCGATGCGCGCGTACTCCATTTCGTCGTAGCCGCTGGCATCGAAGCCGATCGAGTAGCTGCGGGCAGGCTGGCCGAGCACCTTGCACAGCATGCCGGTGACGGTGGAACTGTCGGTGCCGCCGGACAGGAAGCAGCCGACCTCGGCGCCTTCGGCTTCGCGGCGCACGTCGTCTTCGATGATCTGCAGGAAGCGCGCCTTGGACTCTTCGAGATTCGGCCTGGCATCCTCGTCGAAGCGGGGCTGCCACCAGCGCCGGCATTCCGCTTTGCCGTCCTGCCATTTGAGCAGATGTCCCTGAGGCAGCCGATACACGCCCTCGAAAATGGTTGTGGGCGCGGGGATCATGTGGAAGAAGAGGTATTCGAACACCGCTTGCGATGAGGCTTGCCGGCGAATGCCGGGAACGGTGCTGGCCCGATCGGAGAAGTGCAGTCGTCCGTTTCGTTCGGCGTAGCACACCGGCCAGGTGCCGAAGCGGTCGGTGGCAAGCAGCGCCTCGCGGCCGTCAAGCCCGACGAGAATGACGCTGAAGCGGCCGTTCGCCTGCTGCAGGGCATCGTCGCCGTGGCTACGGAAAGCCTGTACCCAGGCGGCTGCGGCTCCGCGCTGTTCCTTGGTCTGCTGCAGGGTGGAGTCCTTGAAGCGCGGATTGCCGAGCGCGAGGCAGATCTGGCCGTCGCCCTGGAACACTGCCACGTCGGCCCTATAGCCGATTGCGCCTCGTGGAAGCTGGAGCCGTGCCAGTTGATTGGGGAAATCGCTGCTTGCGTCCGTGACTGTGCCCGACGCATGAAGAACACCGCAAAACCGCTCTAGCACACCGTACTCCGTTGGCCGCTGGGGCCGAGAAAGATCAAAAACTTGCAAATGATGCCGCATGAAGCACGAATTGTCAGTGATTCCCGTCACTGCGGCATGACATGGACCTTGCTTCGTTGGCCGCGCCGAGTGAGTTGCAGTGGCTCAGTCGTCGCTTTGCAGCGCACCGGGCAGCCAGCCATGCACTGGCGGCAGAGACCGAGTGCCCAGCGGCAGGGTGAACTCGGCGGCGGGGATCAGCGATATGTCCCTCACGCTGCCGGCAGGCTCTGTAATCCAGCGCAGCAGGCTGGCGCCTTGCGGTCGAAAATCCAGCATGCCCGGGTCGCGCAGGCCGCCAGGGGGCAGTGGGACATTGCCCCTGAATGTGCCATTGGCCGCGAGCGTGAATGCGCCGATGCCAACCGTCAGGTTGTTGATGCCGAGGATTTCAGTGCTGGGCGGAAGCCGATCGGTGAAAGTGCGCAGGAACCAGGCACCAGTCAAGCGATCGCTGAGCAGCGTGTTGTGCGACAGGTAGAGTGCACTGCCAGGCCAGGCGTTGCCCTCGGCCCCGTAGGCGATCACGATCGGGTTCTGCGTATTGGCGCTCTGGCCGAAGATGTTGCCGATGACGAAGGCTACACCGCCGTTGGGCAGATCGAGTTCGTAAGAGGCTTCGCCGAGAGGGCCGTCGTACAACAGGTTGTAGCGGATGTCATTATGGCGCGCGCGCGACTTCAGTAAATGGCCGCGGTAGCCCTGGTGGAAACGGCTGCCGCTGAGTTCGAAGCGGGCGATGCGGCCGACGTAGAGCAGGTGGGGAAGTGGCCGTTCCTGTCGTGGGGCTTGGGTGAAAAGGCTGTCCCGGATGATGAGTTCGGCATCTTCGAAGTTCGCGGCGAGAATGCCCATCTGATTATCGATGAAAGCGCTGTTGCGTACCTCGAGCTGGCCGCGCTCGAAGCGAATGCCCGCGCCGTTGCCGCTGCTGGCCCTTGCCCCGCGGAATTCGATGTTCTCGATCTGTATGTTGCCGTTGCGGATGACCCAGATGGCCTTGCCTTCGGCGATCCTGCCGTCCGCGATCAGAACCGGGCGCTCGCCGATCCCGCGGATCAGCAGGCTCTTCTGTCGCCATACCGTAACATCGCCCCGATACTCGCCAGGCATGATTTCGACGGTGTCGCCGTCCTTGGCAGCTTTTGCTGCGTCGGCAATCCGCTCGAACCTTTCGCCGGGACCGACGCGGAGGACGGCCGCGTCCAAGTCGAGCGACAGAATTGTGCCGAGCGCAGCACAGAGGGCGAGCAGGCCGACGCGGACAGCCCCGGTCGTGCCCGTCCGGGATCGAAGCGTGCTTGCCATGCCGTGTCCGGTGAGCAAAGGGTGGTGCTTGGGCGGGAGGTCAGACCTCGCTCGCCAGCGTCTTGCGATCGATCTTGCCATTCGGGTTGCGCGGCAACGGCCCGTCGCGTACTTCGATGCGGCTAGGCACCATGTAGGCGGGCATGCGCTGGCGGCATTCCGCCAGCAGGGCCGCGCTGTCGAGGTAGGCCGCCTTGCGGCGGGGTGGCGATGACGGTGATGCTCTGGCCGAGCGTGTCGTGCTCGACGCCGAAGGCGGCGCATTCGCCGACCAGCCTGGTGGCGTAGAGGATTTCCTCGATTTCGGTGGGGCTGACGCGGTAGCCGGAAGTCTTGATCATCTCGTCGCGGCGGCCGATGAAGTACAGGAAGCCTTCCTCGTCACGACGCACGGTGTCGCCCGAGAAGACCGCCAGTTCCGGCAGTACCAGGCCGCTCTGGCGGCCGGGCGCATGGCTGGGCAGCGGCTTGAAGCGTTCGGCGGTCTTCTCCGGGTCGTTCCAGTAACCCATCGCCACCAGCGCGCCGCGCTGGACGAGTTCGCCCGGTTCGTTGGGTGCGCATTCGCTGCCGTCCTCGCGCAGCACGACCACGTCGGCGTTCGGGATGGCCTTGCCGATGGAGTCGGGCCGGCGGTCGGCTTCCTCGGGCGGCAGGTAGGTGGCACGGAAGGCTTCGGTGAGGCCGTACATCAGGAAGGGCTTGGTTTTCGGCAACATGCCGCGCAGCTTGGTCAAGGTCTCCAGCGGCATGCGTCCGCCGGTGTTGGCGATGTAGCGCAGGTGTTCGGTGACGGCGTCGGGCCACTGCAGTTGCGAAAGCTGGATCCACAGCGGCGGAACGGCGGTGAGGCCGGTGACCTTTTCCTTCTCGACGGCCTTCAGCACGTCGCGCGGCAGCAGGTAGTTCAGCAGCACCACGCGCGCACCGCTGTGGAAGGCGGTGCTCAGTTGCGAGAAACCGGCGTCGAAGGACAGCGGCAGGGCGGCCAGTAAGGTGTCGTCGGCGCGGTTCTCGAGGTACTGGGCGACGCTTTTCGCGCCGGCGACCATGTTGCGGTGCGACAGCACGACGCCTTTCGGCCGGCCGGTACTGCCCGAGGTGTACAGGATGGCGGCCATGTCGGCGTCGATGACGCGGTGGCCGGGGACGGCGGGTGCGGCGAGGAGATCGCTTAGGCGGTGCACCGAGGCGCCGGGCAGGGAAGGCAGTTCGGCGGATGCGCCGGTGAGCACGACGTGGCGCAGGTCATGGCAGGAGCTGAGCACGCCGGCCAGCGCGGCGAAGCGTTCGGGCGAGGTCAGCAGCACCCGGACGTTGCAGTCCTGCAGGATGTAGCCGACCTGTTCGGCTTTCAGGATGGGGTTGACCGGCACGAACACGCCGCCCGCGGCAGTCGTGCCGAACATGCCGACGACGGTTTCGATGCGCTTGTCCAGATAGATGCCGACGCGCTCGCTTCGCTCAAGCCCCAACTGCCGCAGGCCCGAGGCGAAGTCCTGGACGTCAGTGGCGAGCTGCGCATAGCTTCTGTGTTCGGCGCCGAAGCTGAGTGCGGGAGCGTCGGCGGCACGCTGGGCGGAGGCGAGGATTAGCTGGTGCAGCAGGTGGGTGTGGTTCATTTCAGGTCGTTCGGATGGACTGGAAAATTGCATAGCGTATTAGAGGGTAGCGCCTCGGCATGTCAGGCACAACGCGCCGGCCACCTTGGCGCGCGCTGGGTTTGCTGTTAACGTCGTTGCGCCATTGTCGTTCAGGATTGCCGTGAGCATTGTGAACCTTTACCTGCCTTCACCAAATTTCGACGAGCGTCCCGAGGGCGCAAGTATTCGCCTCATCGTCGTGCACGCGATCAGCCTGCCGCCGGAGCAGTTCGGCGGGCCAGGGGTGGCGCAACTGTTCACTAATACGCTCGACCCGAACGAGCACCCCTACTACGCCTCGATTCATCATCTACGGGTATCGGCCCATTACTTCATTCGCCGCGACGGCGAGGTAGTCCGTTTCGTCGAGCCCGATCTGCGAGCCTGGCATGCGGGGGTGTCGAGCTGGAACGGACGGGAGCGCTGCAACGATTTTTCGATCGGAATCGAGCTGGAAGGTTGCGATACGTTGCCATTCGAGGATATCCAGTATCGGCGGCTGGCCGGGTTGATCGGCGACTTGAAGCAACGCTACCCGATCGAGACGGTGGTTGGGCATGCCGACATCGCGCCGGGCCGCAAGACGGATCCGGGACCTTTTTTTGACTGGGGGCGTCTCGGTCTCTACCTCGAGAAGACATGACTCTGGATTGATCAGCGGAGGCGGCGTACGGCATGCCATGCCCGTGGGGCGTTCAGTCGCAGCCAAACAGATCTCTCGTGTAAACCTTATGTTTGACGTCCGACAGCTTCTTGGTGTAGCGGTTTGCGATGATTATCTCCGCTTGCTGCTTGAAGGCTTCGAAATCGTTTTCCACCCGGGAGTTGTAGAAAAGAGGAGCCTTGAGCTCCGGCTCGTGGACGATGACCTCGATGCCTTTTGCCTTGATCCGTTTCATGATCCCCTGAATGCTGGAGGTACGGAAATTGTCCGAGCCGGCTTTCATGACGAGGCGATAGATACCGACGACTTTCGGGCGGCGCCGGATCACTTCGTCCGCAACGAAATCCTTGCGGGTCGTGTTGGCTTCAACAATGGCATGGATCAGGTTCTGCGGCACATCATGATAGTTGGCCAGCAACTGCTTGGTGTCCTTGGGCAGGCAGTAGCCTCCGTAGCCGAAGCTGGGATTGTTGTAGTGATTGCCGATGCGCGGATCCAGGCAGACGCCATCGATGATCTGGCGGGTATCCAGGCCGTGGGTGGCGGCATAGGTGTCCAGTTCGTTGAAGTAGGCGACGCGCATGGCCAGGTAGGTGTTGGCGAAGAGCTTGATGGCCTCGGCCTCGGTGCTGCAGGTGAATAGCGTCGGGATGTCCTGCTTGATGGCGCCTTGCTGCAGCAGTCCGGCGAAAACCTCGGCGCGGGATGATTCCTCGCCAATGATGATACGGCTGGGATGGAGGTTGTCGTGGAGCGCTTTGCCTTCACGCAGAAACTCGGGGGAGAAAATGAGCTTGTGGGTGCCCATCGCCTGCCGGGTTTTCGCGGTATATCCAACCGGTACGGTGGATTTGATGACCATCGTTGCCTCCGGGTTGATGGCCATCACGTCCCTGATGACGGCTTCGATGGACGCCGTGTTGAAATAATTGGTCTGCGGATCGTAGTCGGTGGGAGTGGCGATGACGACGAAATCGGCGCCTCCGTAGGCTTCCTGCTTGTCCAGCGTAGCGCGGAAATCGAGCTGCTTGTTGGCCAGGAAGTCCTCGATTTCCCTGTCTTCAATAGGGGATTTTCTCTGGTTGAGCAGGGCGATCTTCTCGGGGACGATGTCCAGCGCCACCACTTCGTTGTGCTGGGCAAGCAGGATGGCGTTGGAAAGACCGACGTAGCCGGTACCGGCGATAGCGATTTTCATGAGTTTTCCCGTGCTTACTTATCTGGGGCTCTGTCCTGAGATGCCATTGCAGGGCTTCGCTCCGTTCTGAGCAGGGGGCGCCTGTTGGAGCCACCTTGCGCTTCCGGCCCTGTTTGTGCCGACCCATCCCGTATCCGGGCCTGCCGTGCTCGTCGATTCGGCCGCATGAGATGGCGGGAGGCAGTTGATAGACTGAACGATTCTCTCATGACACAGGTAAGTGTGAGGTATGCGACGGGCGCCTGGTAGTTCATGTGCGCGTGTCAAGTTTTGACAAAATGTCTTTGCCGCAATAAAATCCGCTCGATGTTGCTTTGCAGCAATCTTATTGACTCATAAACCGATCTCGGTGCGGCGCCTTCCTCCCGGGGAGACGCAGTTTCATGGACGCACGCACCGCGGGGCCCGCTGTCTGGTTGCGGCGACGGGCTTGAACACCTACTGGCGACCGAGTGTGACTGCACCCGGGAGCGGCTGATCCGCCGCTTCGGGACGGCTTGCGCGATACCCTGCGCAGGCTCTGGATGCCCACCACGGCAATCCTGCGCAGCCCTCAGGCCACAGCATGGAGGACACCATGAAACACGCAACTCGAATCAACGCGCTCGCGCGCCAGGCGAGCGGGGCCGTGTTCGGTATTGCGCACGGTGCCGTTCTTTTCTTTGGCCTCGCGGGCATGGCCTACCTGGGCCACGACGGCGGCAGCCGTCCCGCGATCGGTTATGCCGATCTGCGCGTGCAGGGCAAGGCGGCGCCGACGGTGAGCGAAGCAGCGATGGCGCAGGCGGATGCCTATCGCGCCCAGCCGGCGCTTATGGTGCCGCAAAAGCCGGAACCGGCCCTGGTTGTGCCGAGCGCTCGAAAGTCGTCGGCGCTTGCGTCGCTCCGCATGCCGGACTTCGGTCTGGACGCCGGAGACGATGGGCTGTCACCCGAAATGCTGCGGGTGCGCGACTGGATCACCGATACCTATCGGGTGCCGGGGGACGTTATCGAGCCGGCCTTGATGGCGGCCGAGGAGTCGGCCGAGGAGCATGGCTTCGATCCCCTGCTGATCGTCGCGATCATGGCGGTCGAGTCCAGCTTCAATCCGCGCGCGGTCAGCAACATGGGCGCCCAGGGCCTGATGCAGGTCATCCCGCGTTATCACCAGGACAAGATCGGCCAGGGGCGCGGCAAGTACGCGCTGTTCGACCCGACCCTGAACGTGCGCGTGGGCACATTGGTACTCCAGGAGGGGCTGCAGCGCTACGGTTCCCTGCAGCGCGCCCTGCAGTACTACAACGGCTCGCTGAAGGACCCGAACGCGCGCTATACGCGCAAGGTGATGGCGATCAAGAAGCGCCTGGTGGCGGCTTCGGGCCGTGAAACCGTGGTGCGGAACGAAACGCCGGCGTCCGCCGGCTGACACCGCCTACAGCCTGAGCCGGGCGATGCGCTCGGCGGCTTCCAGCAGGCGCTCGCGCCGCGTCGTGTAGGCGATGCGCAGGTGCCGGCGCGGCAGATGGTGGCCGAAATCCAGGCCGGGCGTGGCAGCGACGCCGGCTTCCTCGATCAGACGGTGCGCCAGCGCTTCGGCATCGTCCGCCAGCTTCGACACATCGGCGTAGATGTAGAACGCCCCCTGCGGCTCGGTCGCCACCGTGAAGCCGAGGCTGCGCAGCGCCGGCAGCAGGGTGTCGCGGCGCTCGCCGAACGCGTGTCGGCGCGCCTCCAGAATCTCCACCGTCTCCGGGCGGAAGGCCGCCAGCGCCGCATGCTGCGCCGGCGTCGATGGCGAGATGAAGAAGTGCTGCGCGAGCTTCTCGATGTCGCGCACGATGCCGGCCGGTGCCACCAGCCAGCCCAGGCGCCAGCCCGTCATGCCGAAATACTTCGAGAAGCTGTTGACCACGAATACGTCGTCGGCGGCATTCAGCGCAGGATGGGCGAGAGCGGTCGTTGCCTCCACGCCGTAGCTGAGGCCCTGGTAGATCTCATCGACGATCAGCACGCCGTTCCGGGCATGCACGACGGCATGCAGCGCGGCGATTTCGTCGACGTCCAGCAGGGTGCCGGTCGGGTTCGAAGGCGTCGCCACCATCAGGCCGCGGCAGCGGCCGCTCCACGCGGCCTCGACCTGCGCCGGTGTCGGCTGGTAGCGGCTCGTGGCCTCCACCGGCAGTCCTCGCGCGCGGCCTTCGAAGCTGCGCACCAGATGGCGGTTGGACGGGTAGCCCGGATCGGGCAGCAGCCATTCGTCTCCCGGCTCGGTCGTTGCCGCCAGCGCCAGCATCAGTGCCCCCGATGCGCCTGAGGTGACGATGATGCGCTCGGGGGCGACGTCGGCGCCGAAGCGATCCTGGTAGAAGCGGGCGATGGCTTCACGCAGTGAGGGCAGGCCCAGACCGGCGGTGTAATGCACGTCGCCGCCGGCGATGAAGCGTGTCGCGGCGTCGATGACGGGCTGCGGCGTAGGGAAATCCGGTTCGCCGACTTCCATGTGGATGATGTCGTGGCCCTGTGCTTCCAGTTCGCGCGCGCGGCGCAGCAGCTCCATGACGTGGAAGGGCTGGATGTCGTCGAGGCGGGTCGAGCGGTGCATGGCTTGATCGTCCTGGTGAAAGTGGGGTGGATGTTCCCCTGAAAGCGAAAAAGCGCCGACCAGCGGCGCTTTTTCGTTGTGGAGCCGGCCGGCGCCTCAGTCGGCGTGCAGCGCCAGTTCGAACAGCTCGCGCTTCAGCGCCAGTTGGCGCGGCAGGCGGTCCTGCAGCTTGTCGAACCACTCCTTGTGGGAGTTCAGCTCGGCGCGCCAGGCGTCGGCATCGACCTGGGTCAGGGCTTCGAACTCTTCGCGGCTGATGTCGGTACCGGTCCAGTCGAGATCCTCGAAGCGCGGCATCCAGCCCAGCGCGGTTTCCTTGGCGGAGATGCGGCCCTTGCAGCGGTCGATGATCCACTTCAGCACGCGCATGTTGTCGCCGAAGCCGGGCCACATGAACTCGCCCTTCTCGTTCATGCGGAACCAGTTCACGCAGAAGATCTTCGGCGTGTCCTCGACGACGTGGCCCATGCGCAGCCAGTGGTTGAAGTAGTCGCCCATGTGGTAGCCGCAGAAGGGCAGCATCGCGAACGGGTCGCGGCGCACCACGCCCTGCGCGCCGAAGGCGGCGGCGGTGGTTTCCGAGCCCAGCGTCGAGGCCATGTAGACGCCGAAGTTCCAGTTGAAGGCCTGGTACACCAGCGGCACCGTGGTGGCGCGGCGGCCGCCGAAGATGAAGGCCGAGATCGGCACGCCGGCGGGATCTTCCCAGGCGGAGTCGATCGACGGGCACTGGCCGGCCGGGGCGGTGAAGCGGGCGTTGGGGTGCGCTGCCTTGCGGCCGGTTTCCTTGGCGATCTCGGGCGTCCAGTCCTTGCCCTGCCAGTCGAGCAGGTGGGTGGGCGCTTCCTTGCTCATGCCTTCCCACCACACGTCGCCGTCGTCGGTCAGGGCGACGTTGGTGAAGATGATGTTCTCCTTCAGCGTCGCCATGGCGTTGAAGTTGGTCTTCTCGGAGGTGCCGGGAGCGACGCCGAAGAAGCCCGACTCGGGGTTGATGGCGTAGAAACGGGTGCTGCCGTCGGCTTCCTTGCGCGGCTTGATCCAGGCGATGTCGTCGCCCACGGTGGTGATCTTCCAGCCGTCGAAGCTCTTCGGCGGAATCAGCATGGCGAAGTTGGTCTTGCCGCAGGCCGACGGGAAGGCGGCGGCGACGTAGCTCTTCTCGCCTTCGGGCGACTCGACGCCGAGGATCAGCATGTGCTCGGCCAGCCAGCCTTCGTCACGCGCCATGGTCGAGGCGATGCGCAGCGCGAAGCACTTCTTGCCCAGCAGCGCGTTGCCGCCGTAACCCGAGCCGTAGGACCAGATTTCGCGCGTTTCGGGGAAATGCACGATGTACTTGGTGGTGGGGTTGCACGGCCAGCGGCTGTCCTTCTCGCCGTGCGCCAGCGGTGCGCCGACGCTGTGCACGCAGGGCACGAACTCGCCGTCGGTGCCGAGCACTTCGATGGCGCCCTTGCCCATGCGGGTCATCGTGCGCATGTTGGTGACGACGTAGGGGCTGTCGGAGATTTCGACGCCGATGTGGGCGATCGGGCTGCCGAGCGGGCCCATCGAGAACGGGATCACGTACATCGTGCGGCCGTGCATCGAGCCCTTGAACAGATCGTTCAGGGTGCCGCGCATGACTGCGGGGTCTTCCCAGTTGTTGGTGGGGCCGGCGTCGACCTTGTCCTTGGAGCAGATGAAGGTGCGGTCCTCGACGCGGGCGACGTCGGAGGGGTCGGACCAGGCGAGGTAGGAGTTCTTGCGCTTTTCCGGGTTGAGCTTGATCAGCATGCCGGATTCGACCATTTCGGCGCACAGGCGGTCGTATTCTTCCTGCGAGCCGTCGCACCAGACCACCTGATCGGGTTCGGTGAGGGCGGCGATTTCGCCGACCCACTTCTTGAGGCCTTCGTGGCGAACGTATTCGGGGGCAGCGGCAATGGCCGCCTGGGCGTGGTTCTGAGACATGTGTACAGCTCTCCCGTGCTGTGATGCGAAACCATTCCCGTCGGTCGGCCATCGTCGAGGCGGTCTGCTGCCTGGCCGGCGGGCTGCGTGGGTGCCGGTGGCACCCGATGTCCGGTCTCGGTTCCGCGAGGGCGGGCCGCAACCGGTGAAAGCCCATAATTATGCCACGACCGATGCCGGATCATGAATTGGATATGCTCGTAGGTGATTGGCAGGCCAGGGTGCGTTTAAGATGGGCGTGCGGGGCGCACTGCTTTCCTTTCAGTTTCCTTTCATATCGCAAATCGCGTTTTCGGAATGCGGAAAATTGGTAATCGCGGTATCCTCGGCAGGGCCGCGCGAGTGCTGTCCTGCCTGCTCTGATGCCGGGAGCGGTCGATGGTGCTGCCGCGCACTCCATACCTAGAAGACGAGACAGGAAAGAGACCATGGATGAACTGATTCGCAGTGCCGCCCTCGACTATCATCGTTATCCGCGCCCGGGCAAGATCTCGGTGACGCCGACCAAGGTGCTGTCAAACCAGCGGGACTTGTCGCTGGCCTACTCGCCCGGAGTCGCGGCCGCCTGCGATGCCATCGTCGAGGATCCCGCGCAGGCCGCGGAGCTCACCGCGCGCTCGAACCTGATCGGTGTCGTCACCAACGGCACGGCGGTGCTGGGCCTGGGCAACATCGGCCCGCTGGCGTCCAAGCCGGTCATGGAAGGCAAGGGCGTGCTGTTCAAGAAGTTCGCCGGCATCGACGTCTTCGACCTCGAGATCGACGAGCCGGACGCCGACAAGCTGATCGACATGATCGCCGCGCTCGAGCCGACTTTCGGCGGCATCAACCTCGAGGACATCAAGGCGCCGGAATGCTTCTACATCGAGAAGAAGCTGCGCGAGCGCATGAAGATTCCGGTCTTCCACGACGACCAGCACGGCACCGCGATCGTGGTCGGCGCCGCCATCCTCAACGGCCTGCACCTGCAGGGCAAGGCGCTGAACCAGGTCAAGGTGGTGACCTCGGGCGCCGGCGCTGCGGCGCTGGCCTGCCTGGGCCTGCTCGAAAAGCTCGGCGTGCCGGTCGACAACATCTGGGTCACCGACATCGAGGGTGTGGTCTATGAAGGCCGCACCACGCTGATGGATCCGATCAAGGCGCGCTACGCCAAGCAGACCGATGCCCGCAGCCTGGGCGAGATCATCGAGGGCGCCGACGTCTTCCTCGGCCTGTCGGCGGGCGGTGTGCTGAAGCCGGAGATGGCGGCGAAGATGGCGCCGCGGCCGATGATCCTGGCGCTCGCCAACCCGACGCCCGAGATCCTGCCGGAGCAGGTCAAGGAAGTGCGCGACGACGCCCTGATCGCCACCGGCCGTTCGGACTACCCGAACCAGGTCAACAACGTGCTGTGCTTCCCCTTCATCTTCCGTGGTGCGCTCGACGTCGGCGCCACCACGATCTCCGACGAGATGCAGCTCGCCGCGGTGAAGGCGATCGCCGAACTGGCGCGCGTCGAGCAGAGCGACATCGTCGCGGCCGCCTACGGCGAGAAGGTCGGCGGCTTCGGTCCCGACTACATCATCCCGCGCCCCTTCGACCCGCGCCTGATCGTCAAGATCGCGCCCGCGGTGGCCGAGGCGGCGGTGACCTCGGGCGTGGCGACGCGGCCGATCACCGACTGGGATGCCTACCGTGCCCAGCTCAACAATTTCGTCTGGCAGTCCGGCCTGATCATGAAGCCGGTGTTCGCCGCCGCACGGGCGAATCCGAAGCGCATCATCTTCGCCGAAGGCGAGTCCGAGAAAGTGCTGCGCGCAGTGCAGCAGGTGGTCGACGAAGGCCTGGCGCGCCCGATCCTGATCGGCCGCCCCGAGGTCGTGAAGTCCAACATCGAACGCTTCGGCCTGCGCATGCTGGCCGATCGCGACTACGAAATGGTCAACCCCGATTCGGACCCGCGCTTCAACCAGTTGTGGCAGCACTACCACGAACTGATGGAGCGTCACGGGGTGTCGGCGGAATACGCCAAGAAGGAAGTCCGCCGCCGTACGACGCTGATCGGCACGCTGCTGCTCAAGTTCGGCTACGGCGACGGGCTGATCTGCGGCACCTACGGCATGCACCGTCTGCACCGCGAGTTCGTCGAGTCCGTGCTCGGCCGTCGCCAAGGTGTCGAGCATCTCTACACGGTTAACCTGCTCAGCCTGCCGGGCCGCACCCTGTTCCTGGCCGACACCTACGTCAATTACGATCCGACCTCGGAGCAGATCGTCGAGATGACCTTGCTGGCGGCCGAGGAAATGAAGCGCTTCGGTGTCGAGCCGAAGGTCGCCCTGCTGTCGCATTCGTCCTTCGGTTCGGCCGATTCGCCGACCGCCGAGAAGATGCGCACTGCGCTGCGCGCGCTGCACGAGCGGCATCCCGACCTTGCCGTCGAAGGCGAAATGCACGGCGACTCGGCGCTGGATGCCAGGCATCGCCTGCAGATCTTCCCCAACGCCAGGATGCGCGAGGATGCCAACCTGCTGATCTTCCCGACCCTGGATGCGGCCAACATCGCCTTCAACCTGCTCAAGAATGCCGCGGGCGAAGGCATGACCGTGGGTCCGATCCTGCTGGGTACGTCCAAGCCGGTCCATATCCTGACGCCTTCGGCCACCGTCCGGCGCATCATCAACATGACGGCGCTGACCGTCGTCGAAGCCGGCCAGGGAGACTGATGCGCTTGCCGCCTCCCGCCTTCATCGTTCATCCTCCGCGCATGGCAATACGCGGGCACGATGGACGATGACGGCAGGGAGGCCGCAGACAGCGCTGGTTCTGACGGGGGGCGGCGCGCGTGCCGCTTATCAAGTCGGAGTGCTGGCCGCGGTCAGTGAACTGCGCGGCCGCCGCGCCGGCAACCCCTTTCCCATCCTTTGCGGCACCTCGGCGGGGGCGATCAACGCCGCGGCGCTGGCGGTGTTCTCGCGCAGCTTCAAGCATGGCGTGTCGCGGCTCGAGCACATCTGGCGCAATCTCCACGTCGATCAGATCTATCGTGCCGACGCGCCCGCCGTGCTCGGCAGCATCGGGCGCTGGGGCCTGGCGCTGACGACCGGCTGGGCCGTGCGCCAGACACCCCGTTCGCTGCTCGACAACACGCCCTTGGGCGAGTTGTTGGACCGGGTGCTGGATTTCGCCGAAATCGGCCGCGCCATCGAGCGCGGCCACCTGCGGGCGCTGAGCGTCACGGCTTCCGGCTACGCCTCGGGCGAAAGCCTGACCTTCTTCGAGGCCGCAGCCGACATCCTGCCGTGGCGGCGCACGCATCGCATGGGTGTGCGCAGCTGCATCGGCGTCGATCACCTGATGGCCAGCAGCGCCCTGCCTTTCGTCTTTCCGGCGGTGCACATTCACCGCGAGTTCTTCGGTGACGGCTCGATGCGCCAGTTGGCACCGGTCAGTCCGGCAATCCACCTGGGGGCCGACCGGATCATGGTGGTTGGCGCGGGGCGGCTCGCCGAGGAGGTGCGCCAGCGGGGGGAGGATTATCCATCGCCGGCCCAGATCGCCGGGCATGCGATGTCGAGCATCTTTCTCGATACGCTCGCGGTCGATCTCGAGCGGCTCGACCGGATCAACCGAAGCCTGGCGCTGATGACGGACGAAGAGCGGAAAGCCTCGGCCGGCCTGAAGCACATCGAAACGCTGGTGATGCTGCCTTCGCGTCGGCTCGACGCCATCGCCGGCCGGCATCGCCTGGCCTTGCCGCGCGCCCTGCGTACCGTGCTGCGCAGCCTGGGCGCGATGCGCAGCGAGGGTTCGGCGCTGCTGTCCTACCTGCTGTTCGAGCCGGCATTCACGAACGCGCTGATCGAGCTGGGCTACGAGGACACGATGGCGCGGCGCGGCGAAGTGAGCGATTTCCTTCGCCTCTAGCGCCGCCGATGGCGCATGGATTCCGTGGAGCGGAGTGCCCACCGTCTTCTGGCCCGCGCAAACGCCAAGCATAGCGGCTTTTTTGTATCAGGCGATGCCGCGTGACGGTGTTCGTGTGACAATTCGCACCTGCCTGCGAATTTGCTTCAAATAGCCTTGTTATCTGATTATTTTTACTGCAGATTCAAGGAAAGTAACCTCCTGTTGCACGCCCTGCCATGAAACCACGTTCCCTGCTTGCCGCCGCTGTGATCGGCCTGTTCATGTTGCAACCGGTTTCGAATCTTGCCGAGGCTGCAGCCAGCAAGCCCGCGCGAACCAGTGCCAAGGCCGTACAGAAGAAGCCTGTTGTCAAGAAATCCGCGGCAAAGAAGCCTGCCGCGAAGACGGCTGCGCCGAAGAAGAAGCTTGCGGCGAAACCGTCCGCCGGCAAGACGACACGGAATGCCGGAAGCAAGGCCGCTCCGACCGGGAAGACTCAGCGTGTTTCGGTGCGGATGGCGCCCGCAGCCGCTGCAGCATCGGCTGCCGCTGCGGCCGCCGCCGCGGACGAGGTTGCGCTGGCGCTGGATGCCAACGGCTTCCCGCAGCTCGGTTCCAGTGCCTTCTACATCGTCAATCCAACCAATGGTGAAGTGCTGCTCGAGCGCAATGCCGCCGCGGTGGTGCCGATCGCCTCGATCACCAAGCTGATGACCGCGATGGTCGTGCTCGATGCCGGGCAGAATCTGTCCGAATCGATCGCGATCACCAACGCCGACATCGACACGCTCAAGGGTACGGGTTCGCGCCTGGCCATCGGCACCACGCTGACGCGCGAAGAAATGCTGCATCTTGCCTTGATGTCGTCCGAGAACCGTGCCGCCTCGGCGCTCGCGCGCCATTATCCGGGCGGCGAGCGAGCTTTCGTCGAAGCGATGAACGTCAAGGCGCGCTTGCTCGGACTCTGGAATACACGCTTCCACGACAGCACCGGACTGAACCCGGCCAACGTTTCCAGCCCGCGCGACCTGGCCAAGATGGTGTCGGCGTCGGCGTCCTATCCGCTGATCCGGGAGTTCTCGACCTCGGCGGAACGCTATGTCGATGTTCGCGGCCGGCTGACCCGCTTCGGCAACACCAACGGCCTGGTCAAGAGTCCCGAGTGGTCGATCAGCGTGTCCAAGACCGGCTACATCTCCGAGGCCGGCCGCTGCCTGGTCATGCAGACCTGGCTGCATGACCAGCCGGTGGTCATGGTGCTGATGGATTCCAGCGGGCTTTACACCCGCACGGCGGATGCCAAGCGCGTGCGCAAATGGCTGGAGCAGGTCGACAGCGCGCCGCGCATGGCGGCGGCGCCGGTTCGCCGCGAAGGCTGATCCGCCTCAGCGATGCTCGCGGGCGGCGCGTACGGCGCCATAACCCAGGGCATGCGAGATTTCGTCCGCGGTTTCGCGCACCAACGGTGCCCAGTCGGGGTTGAAGCGTTCGGACGGCGTCGACAGTGACAGGCCGGCGATCAACTCGCCGTTGTCGTTGCGGATGCCGGCGGCAATGCAGCGCACGCCGGCTTCGACTTCATCCAGGTCGAAGCCCACGCCGTGGCGGCGGACCCGTTCGAGTTCCTTTTCGAGTGCCGGCAAGGTGGTGATGGAAGCCGGCGTCGAAGGCGGCAGCCCGGTGCGTCGGGCATATTCCCGAATGCGCTCGGGGCCGTCCTCGACCAGGAACAGCTTGCCGGTCGCCGTCGTGTGCAGGGGCGCACGGGCACCGACGATATGCACCACGCGCACCGAAGACCGCCCGCTCGACGTCCGATCCACATAGACGATCTCGTCGCCTGCACGGATACCGAGGTTTACGCTCTCGCCGGTGGCTGCGTGCAGCTTCACCATCATCGGCATGGCGGTTTCGCGCAGTGAGATGCGCGACTTCACCAGGCTGCCCAGTTCCAGCAGACGGATGCCCAGGCGGTAGATGCCGGCATCGGTGCGGTCGACGAAGCCGCTCTGGGTCATCGCGCCGAGAATGCGATGGGCAGGTGGACGGATGGAGGCCGGTTTCCAGGGCAAGCTGCTTGAGCGGAACGGGGTCGGCATGCTGGGCGAGGACGTCCAGCAGCTTCATCATGCGGTCGATGACCTGAATGGAGTTTTTGCCTTCGGTTGCAGCGGGAGCGGGGTCGATCTTCTTGGTGGACACGGCAGTGCTCAGTACGAGCATTCGATGGATTGGCAGGAATTCGAATCTTACTCGCCCACCTTGATTTCGCCTAATGAAATGAAGTGCGATCCCATGGAACGCGTGCCGTCCCGATTGTGGGCGATAATGCCGCCTTGTCTCCACCGACCCTTCAACCGGAGCCGCCTGTCTTGAGCACGATCCGCCGAACCCCTCCCACGCCCGCGCCTTCGCAGATCAGCGGTACGCTCAAGCTGCGTCCGCGTAAGGCGGAAGCTGCCGATGGCGAAGAGCGCAAGGATGCGGCATCACAGGACGCCGAGCGGGCTGCCCGGCGCCGGCCGCCGGCCGCCGGCGCAGCGCGGTCTGGCGGACGAGGCAAGGTGGCTGGCTCTTCCTCTCGTTCGGCCTCGGCTGAGCGGAAGCCGCGAACCGATGATCGGCCTGGGGAGCGGGAGCGCCACGTGCCGGGGCAGGATGCCCGCGAGCGGGAAGGAGAAGCCGCGCCCCAGGGCGTTCGCCTGTCCAAGATCATGGCCGAGCGCGGCATCTGTTCGCGCCGCGAAGCCGATGAGTTCATCGAGCGCGGCTGGGTCTTCGTCGATGGCAAGCGGGTCTCCGAACTGGGCATTCGCGTCGAAGCGGACGTGCGCATCGATCTCGCGCCGGAGGCCAGCCGGGCCCAGCGCCAGCGCGTCACGATCCTGCTGCACAAGCCGGTCGGCTACGTGTCCGGGCAACCGGAGCCCGGTTACGCGCCGGCGGTGAGCCTGATCGGGGCGGCGAATCAGTTCGACCGTGACACCGCGCAACGCTTCCACCCCAGCCAGCTCAAGAATCTCGCCCCTGCCGGGCGGCTCGACATCGATTCGACCGGCTTGCTGGTGCTGACGCAGGATGGCCGCATCGCCCGCCAGTTGATCGGCGACGATTCCAAGGTGGACAAGGAGTATCTGGTGCGGGTCGAAGGCCGGCTCGAGGCAGACGGCCTGGCCTTGCTGACTCATGGCCTCGAACTGGATGGCGTCAGGCTGCGCCCGGCGAAAGTCGAATGGATCAACGACGATCAGTTGCGTTTCCAGTTGCGCGAGGGGCGAAAGCGGCAAATCCGCCGCATGTGCGAACTGGTCGGCTTGAAGGTCGTGGGCCTCAAGCGCGTGCGCATCGGCAAGGTGAAGCTCGGCGACCTGCCGCTCGGGCAATGGCGCTACCTGCGCGAGGACGAATCCTTCTGATTCAACCGTCCTGGACGGAGCGTACCAAAATGCGGCCACCGGGGACGATGGCCGCAGATGGATTCAGACCAGCATATTCAGGCTGCCAGGAGTTCGCGGGCCCGAGCCTGTGTCTGCCTTATGCGCTTGTCGGCTTGTTTCAGTTCGGCTGCGTGTTCTGCGCTCAGGCCGCTCACTTCGGCGAAGCAGCCGGTGAGCGGGCACTCGCAGCCCGGTGGGCAACCATGCTCGCATGCGCATTCCTGCTGCGTTTCGTCGAGCAGAACCATTTCCCGGATGGCTTCACAGCGACCGAGCGGGGAATCGAGGATGCTCATGACTGTCTCCTTTTTTATGCTGGTCAAGCTTGCTCCGGCTCCGGAAGTATCCCGAATGTCGCGTGAAATACGTCACGGTGCGCCCTTGATTCCAGTCTAGCGCGCCGGGACGGATTTGCCGGGCAATCTGGGCAAAGCTTGACCTGGGTCAACCGAAGGGGATGCGGACGGGATATGCCTCCCGTGTGGCGGATCTGCCGGTTTGCCGGGCTTGCGGCAATGGGGATCGGTGAAGGGGCCGCGTTCGTGTTCCCAGCCTGGGCCGGGCGAAGTCTGGGCACAGAATTTCCGGCCGTCCAGCTTGCTGCGCCAGACGTGCCACGGGGCTGGCGCAGCGTCGGCGGAGCTTGCCAGCAGCAGTGCACCGAGGAGCAGGGCAGGGCGCGCGCCCTTGAGTTCATTCGGCACGCAGGGCCTCCACGGGGTTCAGGCGGGCGGCGCGGCTGGCGGGCAGGATGCCGGCCAGCAGACCGATCAGCACCGCCATGGTTTCGGCGGCGAGGACGAAAGCCCAGGGTGTGCTGACCGGCAGCTCGGGGAGCAGCAGGCCGATCGACTGGGCGAGCCCCATGCCCGCGGCCAGGCCGATCAGGCCGCCGGCGGCGGAAAGCGCTACGGCTTCGCCCAGGAACAGGCCGAGGATGGTGCGGCGGCGCGCGCCGAGCGCCACCAGCAGGCCGATTTCACCGGTGCGTTCGGTGACGGCGATGGTCATGATGGTGGCGATGCCGACGCCGCCCACCAGCAGCGAGATGCCGCCCAAGGCGCCGACCGCGGCGGTGAGGATGCCGAGGATGTTCGACAGCGTCGCCAGCATGTCCTCCTGGGTGCGCACGGTGAAATCCTCGCGGCCGTGGCGTGCCGTCAGGCTGTGCCTGACCTGATCGACGACGCGCGCGACCGGCACGTTCTCGTCGTAGCTGAGGCCGATCTCCATCAGGCCGTCGCGCTTGAACAGCGCCATGCCGCGCACGGTGGGGATGAAGGCAGTGTCGTCGAGATCGAAGCCGAGGAACTGGCCCTTTTCCTCCATGATGCCGATGACGCGGTAGCGTTCGTCGCCGATCTGCACCCGTGCGCCGAGTGCGTTGCCGGCATCGAACAGCTCGCGCTTGAGCTTGGCGCCGAGCACGACGAAGGCACGCGCGTTCTCGCTGTCGTCCGGCGGCAGGAAGCGGCCGATGCGCACCCGCATCGCGTAGATGTCCTGCATGCCGGAGCCGACTGCCAGCACCGTGGTGCGGCGCACGCGGCCATTGGCGCGTACTTCGGCGTTGCCGCTGAGGTTGCCGGAAACGTGGATGACGTGCGGCAGGCGGGCCAGCGCCGCGGCGTCGTCGAGCGTCAGTTCGCGCGCGGAGGAGGGCAGGCCGGGCGGGCCGCCGCGCGCGCCTTCGCGCCCCGGGGCGATCTCGATGACGTTGGTGCCGAACTGGCCGAACTCCCGCAGCACGAAGCGGTGCAGGCCTTCGCCGAGCGAAGTGAGCAGGATCACTGCGGCGATGCCGACCGCGATGCCGCCCAGCGTCAGCATGCTGCGCAGGCGGTGGGCGGTGATCGAGCGCAGCGCCAGATGGAGGAGGTCGCGCCAGCTCATGGCATCGTCTGCCTGCTCATCGCTTCGTCAGCGCCTGGACCGGGTCCAGTGCGGCGGCGCGGCGTGCCGGCATGACGCCGAACAGCAGGCCGGTGGTCAGCGCGGTGCCGAGCGCGGCGCTCACCGCCCAGTCCGGCGGCCAGGCAGGCAGGGTGGGAAACGCGAGCCGGATCGCCCACGCGCCGGCGTGGCCGAGCACGAAGCCGGCCAGCGCGCCAGCCAGCGACAGCAGCGCGGCTTCGGCGAGGAAGGCCAGGCGGATCGCCCGGCTGCTGGCGCCCAGCGCCTTCAGCAGGCCGATTTCGCCGGTGCGCTGGGTCACGGCGACCAGCATCACGTTCATGACCAGGATGCCCGCCACTGCCAGGCTGATCGCGGCGATGCCGGCCACGCCGAGAGTCAGCGCGCCGAGGATGCGGTCGAAAGTGCCCAGCACCGCATCCTGGGTGATGACGGTGAAATCGAGCTCGCCCTGGCGGCGTGCGCCCAGCAGCTTCTCGACCTCGCGCTGGGCGGGCAGCAGGGATTCACGGTCGCGCGTCTCGATCATGATGCGGAACAGCGAGTTGGTGTCGAACATCGCCTGCGCGGTGGCGACCGGCACCAGCACCAGTTCGTCCGAGTTCATGCCCAGCCCGCGGCCGGCCGGCCCCATGACGCCGATCACGCGCAGGCGGCGGTCGCCCAGCCGGATCATGCGGCCGATGGCATTCTGGTTGCCGAACAGTTCGGCACGGATCGTCTCGCCGATGACGGCGACTGCCGAAGCGCGGCGGAAATCCTCGTGCGGCAAGAACTGCCCGCGGGCGACGCCGAAGCCGCGGATGTCGACATAGTCGGCGCTGGTGCCCAGCACCATGACTTCGCGCAACCGGCCGCCGAATGAAATCTCGGCACTGCCCATCGCCAGCGGAGCCACGCGCTTGACCTGCGGCAAGCGCAGCAGCGATGCGGCATCGTCGGTGGTGAGGTCGCGCGGCGTGCTGCTGACGAAGCTGCCCGGGTTGACGCCGCCGGTTTCGCTGCGGCCGGGCAGCACGATCAGCAGGTTGGCGCCGAGCGCGGCGAACTCCTCGACGACGAAGCGCCGCGCGCCGTCGCCGAGCGCGGTCAGCATCACCACTGCGGCGACGCCGATCGACATCGCCAGCATCATCAGCGCGGTGCGCTGCGGGTAGCCGAGCGCGGCGCGGGTGGCGAAGCGCAGCGTATCGACGGGGCTCATGGCGGATCCGGCGTTGCTGCCGGCGTGCTGCGCAGATCCTGGCGGATGGCGCCGTCCTCCATCAGCAGGCGGCGGCGGGCGCGTGCGCCCATCGCCGGATCGTGGGTGACGACGATCAGGGTGGTGCCGGCGGCATTCAGCGCTTCGAGCAGGGCCGTGACTTCCTGGCCGGTGGCGCGGTCGAGGTTGCCGGTGGGTTCGTCGGCCAGCAGCATCGCAGGGCGCATGATCGTGGCGCGGGCGATCGCCACGCGCTGGCGCTGGCCGCCGGAAAGTTCGTCGGGGCGGTGGTGGGCGCGCGACTCGAGGCCGAAATCCTTCAAGGCCCGCTGCACGCGTGCGCTGCGCTCGGCCACCGGGACGCCGGCCAGCATCAGCGGCAGGGCGACGTTCTCGGCGGCGGTCAGGCGCGGCACCAGATGGAAGCTCTGGAACACGAAGCCGATGCGCGCGCTGCGCACCGCCGCCTGTTCGTCGGCCGACAAGGTCGTGACGTCGCGGCCTTCGAGGCGGTAATGGCCGCTGTTCGGGCGGTCGAGCAGGCCGAGCAGGTTCAGCAGGGTGGACTTGCCCGAACCGGAAGGGCCCATGACTGCGACGTACTCGCCGGCCTCGATGCGCAGCGACACGTCGTTCAGCGCATGCACCTCGCTGTCGCCGAGCCGGAAGATGCGCTCGATGCCTTCCAGTTCGATCTGCGCCATGCTCTGCTCCGGGCTAGCGGGCGACGGCTTCGATGCTGACCCGCGCCCCGGCCGCGACGCCTGCGCGCTCCAGCGAGGTGACGATGCGCTCGCCGGCGTTCAGGCCGTCAACGATCTCGGTGTGTTCCCAGTTCGACAAGCCGGTACGCACTTCGCGTTCGACCAGCCGGCCGTTTGCTTCCACCAGCACGCGCTGGCCTTCGCGCAGCGCCGCGGTGGGAATGCGCAGCGCGTCGGCGCGCGTGTCGAGTACGATCTCGACGTCGGCGCTGTAGCCCACCAGCATGCCGCGCGCTTCATCGGGGCGGACGAAATCGATGTCCACTTCCACCGTGCGCGCCTGCTTCTCGACTGCGGTGATATAGGGCGCGATGCGCTTGACGCGGCCTTCGAAGACGGTGGCCGGCATCGCTTCGAGCGTGATCCGCACCGGCTGGCCGGGACGGATCCGCGGGGCATCGATTTCGTCCATCGGTGCCTTGACGTACAGACAGGTGTCATCGATCAGGTCGATCGCCGGCGGCGTCGGCACACCGGGCGGAGAAGGGATGGAGATCTCGCCGAGCTCGCCGGTGATCAGCGCCACGGTGCCGGCGAAGGGCGCGACCAGCACCAGGCGCTGGCGATCGATCTCGGTGGCATCGACCTGCGCCTGGGCGGTGAGGACGTCGGCCCGCGCCGTGTCGCAGGCGGCGCGCCGGGCATGGGCTTCGGTGCGGGCCCTTTCCTCGGCGCTGGCCGAGACGAAGCCGCGTTCGACCAGTTGCGCCTGGCGTGCCGCCTCGCGTTCGGCATTGTCGGCGACGGTACAGGCTTCCCGCACGCGCTGGCGCGCGGTCGCAAGCTGCGCCCTGGCCACCGTCAGCCGTGCTTCGAGATCGCCATGCCACAGCCGCATCAGCACCTGGCCGGCTTCGACGCGGTCGCCTTCCTTGACGCCCAGATAGTCGATGCGGCCGCCGACGATGGTTGCCATCTTGCTGCGCTGGCAGGCTTCGATCTCGCCGGCGCGGGTGTTCGACAGCGTCGCCTCGACCAGCCCGCGCCCCACTTCATGCACCACCACCGCCACCGGCTTGGGCCGCGTCAGCCACCAGCCGGCTGCCGCCAGCAGGATCGGTATGACGAGATAGGGGAGCAGGCGGCGCAGTTTCATGGCGGTGGGGCTCGATGCTTCCTCAATGGTTCATTTCCCGCCCTTCGCCCACGAATCCTTCAGCGTGACCGTGCGGTTGAACACTGGCGAGCCGGGTTTCGAATCGACGCGGTCGGCGACGAAGTAACCGTGGCGCTCGAACTGGAAGCGGTCCTCGGCCCGGGCGTCCTTCAGCGCCGGTTCCAGCCAGGCGGTGACGGTGCGCTTGCTGTCCGGGTTGATGTCGTCGAGGAAGTCGCGCTCGGTCTCCGGGGCGTCGCCTTCGCGGCGCTGGCCGGGGTGGGGATGGGCGAACAGGCGGTCGTACAGGCGCACTTCGGCCTGGTAGCCGTGCGCGGCCGAGACCCAGTGCAGGTTGCCCTTGACCTTGTAGTTGTCGGCGCCGGGCGTGCCGGACTTGGAGTCGGGCATGTATTCGGCCAGCACCGTGGTGACATTGCCGTCGGCGTCCTTCTCGCAGCCGGTGCATTTGACGACGAAGCCGTAGCGCAGCCGCGCCATGTTGCCGGGGTAGAGGCGGCGGAAGCCCTTGATGGGTTCTTCCATGAAGTCCTCGCGCTCGATCCACAGCTCGCGGCCGAACGGCATCTCGCGCTTGCCGAGTTCGGGCTTGAGCGGGTGCTTGGGCGCCTCGCATTGCTCGGACTGGCCTTCGGGGTAGTTGGTGATGACCAGCCGCAGCGGGTCGAGCACGGCGACGCGGCGTTCGGCGGCGTCGTTGAGGTCGTCGCGCATGCACTCTTCGAGCACGCTCATGTCGATCCAGGCGTCGGCCTTGGAGACGCCGATGCGCTCGGCGAAGCGGCGGAAGCCGGCCGGCGTGAAGCCGCGGCGGCGGGCGCCGATCAGGGTCGGCAGGCGGGGGTCGTCCCAGCCGTCGACGTGGCCTTCGTTGACGAGCTGGATCAGCTTGCGCTTGGACAGCACGACGTAAGTCAGATTGAGGCGGGAGAATTCGATCTGCTGCGGCAGTGGGCGCGGGAAGTGGCCTTCGGCCGCCAGTGCGTCGAGCAGCCAGTCGTAGAAGGGGCGCTGGTCCTCGAATTCGAGCGTGCACACCGAATGCGTGATGTTCTCGATCGCATCCTCGATCGGGTGGGCGAAGGTGTACATCGGGTAGATGCACCACTTGTCGCCGCTGCGGTGGTGGCTGGCGTGGCGGATGCGGTAGATCGCCGGGTCACGCAGGTTGATGTTGGGGCTGGCCATGTCGATCCTGGCGCGCAGCACGTGAGTGCCTTCGGCGAACTCTCCGGCACGCATGCGCTCGAAGAGCTCTAGGTTCTCGGCCACGCTGCGGTCGCGCCAGGGGCTGTTCTTGCCCGCTTCGGTCAGCGTGCCGCGGTTGGTCCGCATCTCTTCGGCCGACTGCGAGTCGACGTAGGCCTTGCCGGCCTTGATCAGGCTGACGGCGCAGGCGTGCATGGTGTCGAAGTAGTCCGAGGCAAAATACAGGTGCTCGCCCCAGTCGAAGCCGAGCCAGCGCACCGCTTCGATGATGGCGTCGACGTATTCCTGCTCTTCCTTTTCCGGGTTGGTGTCGTCGAAGCGCATGTGGCAGACGCCGCCATAGACTTCGGCGAGGCCGAAGTTCAGGCAGATCGACTTGGCGTGGCCGTAGTGCAGGTAGCCGTTCGGTTCGGGCGGGAAGCGCGTCTCGACGCGGCCGCCCCATTTTCCGCTGCGAATGTCTTCGTCGATGATGTTGCGGATGAAGTTGCTCGGTGCGGCGGCTTCGGCGCCGGTCTTGCTGTCGGGGTGATTCATCGGATTCAAGGGAGCTGGAGAGTTGCGGGCGGCCTGCCGGCATGGCCCGTGGATGCTTGCGATTGGGGTGAATTGTAGCCGATTGGCTCCACCCGTCGGGCCGGGGAGGCAGAAGGGCGGGAAATCGGCTGGATATAATTTGCGCCAAATGCGCTTCGCCCGCGGACGGCGTTCGGATATACGCTGGGGCGAGTTTTTCGTGGAGATGGAATGCAAGAGGATTTCGATGCTGCCGTCGGTGCGCTGGAGCAGCATCCAGCGCTTTATACCCTGGTGGCGGTCGGCAGCCTGCTGGCCCTCGCCTGGCTGGCGAACTGGCTGACCAAGCACGTCCTGCTGCGCGGCCTGCGCACGCTGCTGGGCGCGAGCGTGCTCGCCCGGGACGGCGAGCCGGGCGGAACGAGCCCGATGCGGGTGGTGTCGCGGCTGTCGAACGTCGTCCCCGCGCTGGTGCTGATGATCGGCGTCGGCATGGTGCCGCACCTTCCCGAAGCGCTGGTGACGGTAGTCCAGAACGTGTGCAGCGCTTTCATCGTGCTGACGGTGGCGCTGGCGCTGGGCGGCCTGATGAACATTCTCGGCGCGCGCTATCAGCGCCGCCCGAGCGCCCGGATCCGGCCGATCAAGGGTTATGTCGAGGTGACCAAGATCGTCATCTACTTCATCGCCGCGATCCTGATGGTGGCGAGCCTGGTCGACCGTTCGCCGCTGATCCTGCTGTCCGGCCTGGGGGCGATGGCGGCGGTGCTGATGCTGATCTTCCAGGACACCCTGCTGTCGCTCGTCGCCAGCATCCAGCTGGCGTCCAACGACATGGTCCGGATCGGCGACTGGATCGAGATGTCGCAACTGAACGCGGATGGCGACGTCATCGACATCGCGCTGCACACGGTGAAGGTGCAGAACTTCGACAAGACCATCACGACCATCCCGACCAAGCGCCTGATCTCGGATTCGTTCCGCAACTGGCGCGGCATGCGCGAATCGGGCGGGCGGCGGATCAAGCGCAGCCTCTACATCGACCAGCACAGTATCCGCTTCCTGACCGACGAAGAACGCCGGCGCCTCGACCGCTTCGCGCTGCTCGACGGCTACCTGCCGGCCAAGGAGGCCGAACTGGAGGCCTGGAACGCCAGCCTGCCGGGCGGCGAGCGCGACGTCGTCAATCGCCGCCGCGTCACCAACATCGGCACCTTCCGCGCCTATGTCGACCGCTACCTGCGCCATCACCCCGGCGTGCATCAGGGCATGATGCTGATGGTGCGCCAGATGGCGCCGACTTCCGACGGCCTGCCGCTGGAAATCTACTGTTTCTCCAACTCCGTCGTGTGGGCCGAGTACGAAGGCACGCAGTCGGACATCTTCGACCATCTGCTGGCCATCCTGCCGGAGTTCGGCCTGCGCGTGTTCCAGCATCCCAGCGGTGCCGACATGCGTGCGCTCGGCCGCGGCATGCAGGCGTCGGAGGGCTTCCCTGCCGGCATCGATGGCGGCCCGAGCGTGATCGACAGGGCGCGCGGATAGGCCTTCTCACGGTCGCCGTCGCGGGCAGCTCGGGGAGGTGGCCGATCCACGCAGCCTGTCGGCCGTGACGTACGACACGCCGACGGCGATGCTGTCCGGTGCGCCGCTGCACGCCTGTGCTCCGGTTCTGGCAACATGGGCGATCCATGCGATTTTCATCATACGGATGGCCGGCGCGGAGCCGGTCATCCTTTGTTGCACACCGGGCTGGCGTAGGTACCGCGCTGGGCGTGGATAATCGCCTGGCCTGTTACAAATCTGGAGGCTGGACATCATGAAGAAGATCATCGTTTCCCTGACTGCGCTCACCTTCGCCGCCGGCGGCCTGGTCGGCTGCGCCAACATGAGCGAAACCCAGCGCGACACCGGCGTCGGTGCCGGCATCGGCGCCGTGGCCGGTGCGGCGATCGGGCGCGCGACGGCCGGCGGCAACAAGAGCAAGAGCACCACGACCGGGGCGGCGGTGGGCGCCGCGGTGGGCGCTGCGGGCGGCTATCTGTGGTCGCAGCACATGCAGAAGCAGAAGGCCGAGATGGAGCAGGCGACCCAGGGCACCGGCATCGGCGTCAGCCAGACCGCCGACAACCAGCTCAAGGTCGATATCCCGAGCGATGTCTCCTTCGACACCGGCCGCTACGACATCAAGCCGAACATGCGCCCGGTGCTCGACCGGCTGGCGGGCGGCCTGAACCAGCACCCGGTCACCACCGTCACCATCATCGGCCACACCGACAGCACCGGCAGCGACGCGGTCAACAATCCCTTGTCGATCAACCGTGCCGCCGCAGTGCGCGACTACCTGACGGCGCGCGGCGTGTCGGCGCAGCGCATCGCCATCGACGGCCGCGGCTCGCGCCAGCCGGTCGCCGACAACTCGACTGTGTCCGGCCGTGCGATGAACCGCCGCGTCGAGATCTTCGTCGGCGAAGCGGCACAGTAAGGCCGTCCGGTTTTTCCCGGGCCGGCTTCCTGCCTGGCCCGAAAGAAATTGACAACGCCCGCCCGGGAAGCTCTCCCGGGCGGGCGTTGTCGTTGTGCCGCCGGAACCGTGCTCAGACGTTCCGATAGACTTCCGCGCCGGATTTGACGAACTCGACGGCCTTCACTTCCATGCCCTTGCTCAGCGCCTCGGCCTCGGCGATGCCCTGGGCGGCGGCGAAGTCGCGCACATCCTGGGTGATCTTCATCGAGCAGAAGTGCGGGCCGCACATCGAGCAGAAGTGCGCGACCTTGGCCGAATCCTTGGGCAGGGTCTCGTCGTGGAATTCACGCGCCTTGTCCGGGTCGAGGCCGAGGTTGAACTGGTCTTCCCAGCGGAACTCGAAGCGCGCCTTGGACAGCGCGTTGTCGCGGATCTGCGCGCCCGGATGGCCCTTGGCCAGGTCGGCTGCGTGCGCCGCCAGCTTGTAGGTGATGATGCCTTCCTTGACGTCCTGCTTGTTGGGCAGGCCCAGGTGCTCCTTGGGCGTGACGTAGCACAGCATCGCGGTGCCGTACCAGCCGATGGTGGCCGCGCCGATGCCGCTGGTGATGTGGTCGTAGCCGGGGGCGATGTCGGTGGTCAGCGGCCCCAGGGTGTAGAAGGGCGCCTCGTGGCACTGCTCGAGCTGCAGGTCCATGTTCTCGCGGATCAGGTGCAGCGGCACGTGGCCCGGGCCTTCGATCATCACCTGCACGTCGTGCTTCCAGGCGATCTGGGTCAGTTCGCCCAGGGTCTTGAGCTCACCCAGCTGGGCGTCGTCGTTGGCGTCGTAGATCGAGCCGGGACGCAGGCCGTCGCCGAGGCTGAAGGCGACGTCGTAGGCCTTCATGATCTCGCAGATTTCCTCGAAGCGTTCGTACAGGAAGCTTTCCTTGTGATGCGCCAGGCACCACTTGGCCATGATCGAGCCGCCGCGGCTGACGATGCCGGTCATGCGGTTGGCGGTCAGCGGCACGTAGCGCAGGCGCACGCCGGCGTGGATGGTGAAGTAATCCACGCCTTGCTCGGCCTGCTCGATCAGGGTGTCGCGGAAGATTTCCCAGCTCAGTTCCTCGGCCTTGCCGTTGACCTTCTCCAGTGCCTGGTAGATCGGCACGGTACCGATTGGCACCGGGCTGTTGCGGATGATCCATTCGCGGGTCTCGTGGATGTTCTTGCCGGTCGACAGATCCATCACGGTGTCGCCGCCCCAGCGGATCGCCCAGGTCATCTTGTCGACTTCCTCGTTGATCGAGGAGCCGAGCGCCGAGTTGCCGATATTGGCGTTGATCTTCACCAGGAAGTTGCGGCCGATGATCATCGGCTCGGTCTCCGGGTGGTTGATGTTGGCCGGGATGATGGCGCGGCCGCGGGCGACTTCGTCGCGCACGAATTCGGGCGTGATCTCGGCGGCCAGGCTGGCGCCGAAGCTCTGACCCGGGTGCTGGCGCAGCAGCATGTCGGCCATGCGCTGGCCCTTGGGGCCGGTGGCGCGCAGGGTCTCGATGTAGCGGGCGCGGTTCAGGTTCTCGCGGATGGCGATGTATTCCATCTCGGGGGTGATGATGCCGCGGCGCGCATAGTGCATCTGGCTGACATTCTGCCCGGCCTTGGCGCGGCGCGGCTTGCGGTGCAGGCCGGGGAAGCGCAGTTCGTCGAGCGCCTTGTCGGCGGCGCGCTGGCGGCCGAATTCGGAGGACAGGTCGGGCAGCACTTCGGTGTCGCCGCGCTCCTCGATCCAGCCCTGGCGCAGCGCAGGCAGGCCGGAGCGGATGTCGATCTTCGCCGCCGGGTCGGTGTAGAGGCCGGAACAGTCGTAGACGAAGATCGGCGGGTTGGGCTCGGCGCCGAAGGAGGCCGGGGTGTCGCTTTGCGTGATCTCGCGCATCGGCACGCGGATGTCCGGGCGCGAGCCTTCGACGTAGATCTTGCGCGAGTTCGGCAGCGGCGCGATCGCCGCTTCGTCGACGTGGGCGGATGAGGCGAGGAATTTTTCCGGGGCGTTCATGAGGGCTGTCTCCGTGTTGGGTGTTTGAATCGTGTACGGCGGGATGGAACTGGGAAAAGGCTGCACCGCCAGCGCGGAATGCGGAGATAGGGTGGTGCGGCGGGGAGGGTGCGAGGCGCTGCGGACCTGCTCGGTGCGGGGCGCCGGAGGGGTTCAGTCCGAACCGTTCCGTACGCGCCACAGCGCGTGGAAGTGATGGACCGGTCCATGGCCGCTGCCTACCGCCAGCTGGTCTGCATGCGCGATCGCATTCACCAGCCATTGGCGCGCATGGCGTACCGCTGCTTCGACCGGGCGGAAGTCGCCCGCCGTCTGGGGCAGCAGCGCGGCGATGGCCGAGCTCAGCGTGCAGCCGGTACCGTGGGTGTTGCGGGTGTCGATGCGCCGGGCGGGCAGTTCGACCATGCGGTCGCCGTCGAACAGCAGGTCGGTCAACTCGTTGCCCGGCAGATGGCCGCCCTTCAGCAGCACCCAGCGTTCGGACGACTGCGGCAGCAGTTCGCGCAGGCGCTCGGCGGCGCGGTACATTTCCTTGACCGATTCCGGGGCGCGCTGCTCGAGCAGCACGCCGGCTTCGGGCAGGTTGGGGGTGATCATGAAAGCCTGCGGGAAAAGCGCCTCGCGCATCATCGCGATCGCGCTTTTTGCCAGCAGGCTGTCGCCGCTCTTGGCGACCATGACCGGGTCGAGCACGACCCTGGCGGCCTGCCAGTGGGCGAGGCGGTCGGCAACGGTGGCGGTGACTTCGGCGCTGCCGAGCATGCCGATCTTGGTGGCGTGCAAACGCACGTCGGCGAACAGGGTGTCGATCTGCAGGCGCAGGAAATCGGTCGGCGGCACATGCACGCCGGTCACGGCCTGCGTATTCTGCGCGGTCAGAGCCGCGACCACGCCGCAGCCGAAAGCGCCGAGCGCGGAGAAGGTCTTGATGTCGGCGAAGACGCCTGCGCCGCCTGACGGATCGATGCCGGCGATCGAGACGACGTTCGGAATGTGGGATGTGCCGCTGGCCGCAGCCGCGGATGATGCAGATGAGTTCATGAGTCCGTTTCCCTACGCCGGTGCGAGCCGGATCAGGTTCCAAGGGTGTATCTCAGCCCATTCGCCATGGGCACCCCCAACGAGAGCGGCAGACGATACTGCATGTGCTCTCGTGTGGCAAGGGTCTCAAGATTTCGCTGGCGGGGTCGTTTAGGATCGTACCGATCCGAATCCGGCTGTTTCGATGAAACCGTTCCGTCCGCTTCTCCTCGCCATGCTGGTCGCCATGCCCTTGCAGGACGCGCTTGCCGCCGACTGGCAACTGGTGCTGAGCGACCGCAGCCGGCGCGTCGAAATCGATCGCGCCAGCATCTTCTCGTCCGACCGCGGCACCAAGGTGTCGTGGGGCAGGGTGGTGCTGGGCAGGGCGGAAGCGGCTGCTTCCGGCTACGCCACGATCAAGGCGCTGAATCGCTATGACTGCCAGAACCGGACTTTCGCCACCGTCAAGCGCGTTTATCTGGACATCGACGACAACATCGTGCGCGAGGAGCCGGTCGCCGATGCGCAGCCACTGCAGGTGACGCCGGGGTCGGTGGATGAACGGATGTGGCGCGAGGTATGCGGCCCGCCATCCGCCGCCGACATCCAGAAAGTGGCGGGCGAGATCCAGAAGCTGGCCGGGAAGGCCGTGCCGCAGGCAATCGCCGTCAAGCCTGCCGAGCGGTTGCAGCCTGTCGAAGCGTCTGCCCGTCCCGGCCCGATCGAGGCGGGCGACGTTTCAGCGCAGCCGCTCCGTGCGACGGATACGCAGCCAGCGCCGGCGTCGATCGTGCCGGGCCTGCCCGGCGTCAAACCGGCCAGGCCCGATGCGCAAGCGATGGTGCGGGAGGCGCCCGAAGCCCCGGAGGCTGCGCCGCAGCGCCCGGCCGGGCGGCCTGAACCCGTAGCGGCCGTGCAGAAACCGAAGCCGAGTGCTGCGCGCAAAGCGTCCGCGGGCGAGGCGGCCAGGCCACGCGCCACGCCGCCGGCCCGGTCGCCAGGGGGAAGCGGGCAGCCGCAAGCGCTTGCGGCGAAGCCAGTGGGCGAGGCGGCAAAGGCCGATCCGCTGGAGGCGCTGCTGCAGGCCCAGCGCAGCGGACCGGCAGGGCCGGGCTGGAGTTACGAGGGTGAGACCGGCCCCGACGCCTGGGGGCGGCTGCGGCCCGACTGGCGCACCTGCAGCGAGGGCCAGCGCCAGTCGCCGATCGATCTGCGCGAAGGTCTGGCGGTCGATCTGGCCCCGGTCAAGTTTCATTACCATGCCAGCGGTTTCCGCATCAGCGATACCGGCAACACGCTGCAGGTCGATGTCGGCGGCGGCATGGGCATGGAGGTGCGGGGCGTCCGCTACGAGCTCGAGCGCTTCACGCTTCACCGCCCCTCGCAGGAGCGCATCGGCGGCATGGCCTACGACATGGCGATGTACCTCGAGCATCGCAGCGCCGGCGGCGACATCGCGATGCTGGCCGTGCAACTGACGGTCGGCACGGAGCCCAACGCGCTGCTGCAGACGCTGTGGAACAACCTGCCGCTCGATCGCGGCCGCGAGTACGTGCCCGATGCGGCCATCGACCTGGCCACTTTCGTGCCGGCCGATCCGGCTCATTTCCTTTACCTGGGCTCGCTGCCGACGCCGCCCTGCACCGAGGACGTGGTGTGGGTGGTGATGAAGACGCCGGTGGAGATGAGCGCCGATCAGCTCGCCCTCTTCAGCCGCCTGTACGCGCGTAATACGCGGCCGATCCAGCCGACCAACGGCCGCCTGGTGCTCGAGTCGCGCTGAATCCGCGTGCCTGGCGTTCGCGGCTGCGCTTCCCGCGCTTTGCCCGCGATCCATTCCCGTCGCAAGGCATCAACTGCGTTAGAATGACGCGGTTTTGCCACGATGGACGGCGTACCGAGTCGGCGTCCGCCTATTTTCGCCGGGAGCACTTGATGAACTTCGAAAAAGCACGCTTCAACATGGTCGAGCAGCAGATCCGCCCCTGGGAGGTGCTGGATCAGGACGTGCTCGATCTCCTGATGACGGTCAAGCGTGAGGAATTCGTGCCGGCGGAGGCGCGCGCGCTGGCATTCGCCGACGTCGAGATCCCGATCGGCTGTGGCCAGGTGATGCTGAAGCCGGTCATCGAAGGCAAGGTGCTGCAGGCGCTGCAAGCGTCGAAATCCGACTCCGCGCTCGAGATCGGCACCGGTTCCGGCTTTTCGCCGCGCTGCTGGCCGCGCGCTGCGAATGGGTGCGGACGATGGAAATCGAGCCCGAGCTGGTCAAGCTCGCCTCCGCCAACCTGGAGCGCAATGGCGTCGAGAACGTCATCGTCGCCCAGGGCGACGGCATCGACGGCTGGCCCGAGCGCGCGCCGTACGACGTGATCGTCGTTTCGGGCGGCGTGCAAGAGGTGCCGCAGGCGCTGCTGGAGCAGCTCAAGGTCGGCGGCCGCCTGTTCGCCTTCGTCGGCGAGGCACCGGTGATGAAGGCCCGCCTGATCACCTGCGAGGCCGAAGGGCGTTTCCGCAGCGAAGACATCTTCGAAACCGTCGTGCCGATGCTGCAGAACGCAGCGCGCCGCGACAGCTTCAGCTTCTGAGCCGCCCATGCAGCAGATCGGTCCGCGCGACCTGGCCGAGCGCCTGAGCGATGCCTCCCGGGAAGCGCCATTGCTGCTCGACGTGCGCGAGCCCTGGGAGTTCGAACTGTGCCGCATCGACGGTTCGGTGCCGATGCCGATGGGCAGCGTGCCTGCGCGCCTTGCCGAACTGGATCGCGACCGCGAGACGGTCGTGATCTGCCACCACGGCGGGCGCAGCGCTCAGGTGTGCATGTTCCTCGAGCACCAGGGCTTCACCAGGGTCATCAACCTGGCGAGTGGCGTTGCCGGCTGGGCGGCACAGGTGGATCCGGGCATGCCGCAATACTGAGCGGTAGCCTGTCTCCGGAGGCTCGAGTGAATCGCATCCTGGCAATCTGTCTGTCCACACTGTTTTCAGGCAGTGCCCTGGCGGCCGATCTGATGCAGGTGTACCAGGAGGCGCTGGCGAACGACGCCAAGTTCTCCGCCGCCCGTGCGCAGTTCGAGGCCGGGCAGGAGAAGGTGGCGCAGGGCCGCGCCGGCCTGCTGCCGCAGATCGGCCTGAATGCCGATGCAAGCTGGAACGACAACGAGATCGAGGCCCGCGCCGGCAGGACGTCCGGCGACTACGACCGGCGCGGCTACGGCGTCCAGCTCAGCCAGCCCTTGTTCCGCTGGCAGAACTGGGTGCAGTTCAAGCAGGGCGAGCTGCAGACCGCGCTTGCCGGCGCCCAGTTCGATGCGCAGCGGCAGGAGCTGGTGCTGCGCGTCGCCGAAGCCTATTTCGACGTGCTCAACGCCCAGGATGCGGTGGACGCGGTGAGCCAGCTGCGCACCGCGGCGGGTGAGCAGCTGGAACTGGCCAGGACCAGCTTCGAAGTCGGTACGGTGACGATCACCGACGTGCACGAGGCACAGTCGCGCTTCGATCTCGCCTCGGCGCAGGAAATCGCGGCGCAGAACCAGCTCGAAGTGGCGCGCCAGGTGCTGGCGCAGATCATCGGCAGGCAGCCCGACATGCTCGCCGGTCTGCGTGAAGGCGTCGCGCTGCAGCGGCCGCAGCCGGACAGCATCGCCGATTGGGTGAATGCCGCCGAGGCGGGCAACCTGGGCGTGCAGGCGCAGCAACTGGTGCGCGAGATCGCCGCGCGCGAAGTCGAGCATGCCCGGGCCGGGCATCTGCCCACGGTGGATCTGATCGCCTCGCATGGCGTGATCCACCGGCCGCAACTGGCGACCGATCGCAATGAAAGCACGACCATCGGCGTGCAGTTGAACATGCCGCTGTATGCGGGTGGGCGCGTGTCTTCGGTGACGCGCGAGGCGGCGGCGCTGCGCATGAAGGCCGATGCCGACCTGGAGGACGCCCGCCGCACGGCAGCCCTGGCCGCCCGCCAGTCCTGGCTCGGGCTCACCAGCGGCATGGCCGAGGTGAGGGCGCTGGAGGCCGCCAGGATTTCGTCGGCGTCGGCGCTCGAGGCCAACAAGCTCGGCTATGAAGTCGGCGTGCGCATCAACATCGACGTGCTGAACGCCCAGACCCAGTTGGCCGATACGCTGCAGCGCTTGTCGCGGGCGCGTTACGATACGCTGCTGGCGCAGTTGCGGCTGAAGGCGGCGGCGGGCACGCTGGGCGAGGACGACGTCCGCGCCATCAACGCCCTGCTGGCGCCCTGAACGCCGGCTTCAGGCTTTCAATCCTTCGAGCATTTCCAGCGTGCGCGCGGTCGCACCGCGGTCGGCTGCGGCGAAGGCCTTGCCGGCGGCGATCATGACATGGCGCGATGCTTCGTCGTCCAGCAGTGCAAGCCCGATGCGGATGCCGTCCTCCGCATCGGTGGCGCGCCGCGCCGCACCCGCGCAGATCGCCTGTTCGGCGGCAGCGGCGAAGTTGAAAGTGTGCGGGCCGACGACGACAGGGGTGCCCACGGCGCAGGCCTCGATCAGGTTCTGGCCGCCGAAGGGCAGCCAACTGCCGCCGATCAGCGCCACGTCGGCCGCTGCGTAGTAGACGAACATCTCGCCCATCGAATCGCCCAGCCAGACGCGGGTGTCGCCGTCGACCGGGACATCGTCCGAACGCCGCTGCAGCTTCAGGCCGCGGCGGGCCGCCAGCCGTGCCGCTTCGTCGAAGCGCTGCGGGTGGCGCGGCACGAGCGCGAGCAGCACTTCCGGCGGGGCAAGGCGGGCGAAGGCCTCGAGCAGCAGTTCTTCTTCGCCGTCGCGGGTGCTGGCGGCGAGCAGCACGGGCCGCTGGCCGATGCGGCTGCGGAAAAGACTTGCGCGGGTGTCGATATCCTCGGGTGGGGTGATGTCGAACTTGATGTTGCCGGTGACCAGCACGCGGCGGGCGCCGAGTGCGGACAGGCGTGCCGCATCGGCCGCGGTCTGGGCGCCGATCGCGCTCAGCGCGCCCATCGTCAGCGCGCTCAGTGCCGGCAGGCGGGCATAGCGCTTCGCCGAGCGTTCCGAAAGCCGGGCGTTGGCGAGCATCACCGGGATCTTGCGCCGCCGGCAGGCGGCCAGCAGGTTGGGCCACAGCTCGGTTTCCATGATCACGCCGAACTGGGGGCGGAAGTGGCGCAGGAAGGCGTGCGCGAAGCAGCCGAGGTCGTAAGGCAGGTAGCAGCGCAGCACGCGTGTATTGCCGCTGAACAGGCTCTGCGAGGTTTCGCGTCCGGTCGGCGTCATGTGGGTGAGCAGGATGCTGTGCTCCGGCCAGCGCTGCAGCAGCGCCTTGACCAGCGGCTCGGCGGCACGGGTCTCGCCGACCGACACCGCGTGCACCCAGATGACCCGGGTCGGCGCACGCACCGCGTAGCGGCCGAAGCGTTCGCCGAGGTGCCTGAGATAGCCCGGCTGGCGCCGCCCGCGCCAGACGAGGCGCAACAGCACGAGAGGCAGGGCAAGAATCCACAGCAGCGTATAGGGGAAGCGGGTCAGCATCGAGTCGGGTGATGAATCGGTCACGCAAGTATAAGCAAGGATGGCGGCAGCAGTGTTTCAATGGCACGGCATGTCACGGCGGCATGCGATAATTAGAGTCCTTCGGATTTCCTGCCTTTTTTCTGAGAGCCCCATGAAAGTTCTTGTCACTGGTGCCGCCGGCTTCATCGGCATGCATGCCTCCCTGCGTCTGCTCGAGCGTGGCGACGAAGTCGTCGGCCTCGACAATCTCAATGATTACTACGACCCGACGCTGAAGGAGGCACGTCTCGCCCGCCTGACGCCGCATGCGGGTTTCCGCTTCATCAAGATGGACGTGGCCGACCGCGCCGGCATGGAGCGGCTGTTCGCCGAGGAAAAGTTCGACCGCGTGATCCATCTCGCCGCCCAGGCCGGCGTGCGCTATTCGCTGCAGAACCCCCATGCCTACATCGACAGCAATGTCGTCGGCTTCATGAACATCCTCGAAGGCTGCCGCCATTCCAAGGTGCAGCACCTGGTCTATGCGTCGAGTTCCAGCGTCTATGGCGGCAACACCAGGATGCCGTTCTCCGAGGCCGACAGCGTCGACCATCCGGTCAGCATCTACGCCGCGACCAAGAAGGCCAACGAGCTGATGGCTCACACCTACAGCCATCTGTACGGCCTGCCGACCACCGGTCTGCGCTTCTTCACCGTCTATGGTCCGTGGGGCCGGCCGGACATGGCGCTGTTCCTGTTCACCAAGGCGATTCTCGAAGGCCGGCCGATCGACGTCTTCAACCACGGCAAGATGAGGCGTGACTTCACCTTCGTCGATGACATCGTCGAAGGCGTGATCCGCACGCTGGATCATACTGCCGAGCCGGACCCCGCGTTCGATTCGGACAATCCCCATCCGGGCCGCGGCAAGGCGCCGTTCCGGGTGTTCAACATCGGCAACAACAACCCGGTGGAACTGATGGGCTTCGTCGAGGCCATCGAAGAGGCGCTGGGCACGACGGCGCAGAAGAACTTCATGCCGCTGCAGGACGGCGACGTGCCGGCCACCTATGCCGACACCGATGCGCTGAACGAGTGGACCGGCTTCGCACCGGCCACCAGCGTCAAGGACGGGGTGGGGCGCTTCGTCGCCTGGTACCGCGACTACTATCGCGTCTGAGCTTCACTCCGGACGACGAAGGCCCGCCCCGCGCTTGCCGCGGGGCGGGCTTTTCTTTGCGCTTACTTGCTCTTGATCATCGTGCCGACGCCGTGGTCGGTGAGAATCTCGAGCAGCAGGCAGTGTTCGACGCGGCCGTCGATGATATGCACCGACTTCACGCCGTTGCGCGCCGCGTCCAGCGCCGAGCCGATCTTGGGCAGCATGCCGCCGGACAGGGTGCCGTCGGCGACCAGTTCGTCGATCTCGCGCGGCGTCAGGCCGGTCAGCAGCTTGCCGCTCTTGTCGAGCACGCCCGGCGTGTTGGTCAGCAGCACCAGCTTCTCAGCCTTCAGGATCTCGGCCAGCTTGCCGGCGACCACGTCGGCGTTGATGTTGTAGGTCTCGCCTTCTTCGCCGACGCCGATCGGTGCGATCACCGGGATGAAATCGCCCTTGTCGAGGAAGGAGATCAGGCTCGGATCGATGCTGGTGATCTCGCCGACCTGGCCGACGTCGACCAGGTCGCCCGCCGGGGCGTCGAGTTTCTGCATCAGCAGCTTCTTGGCGCGGATGAAGCTGGCGTCCTTGCCGGTCAGGCCCACGGCCTTGCCGCCGGCCTGGTTGATCAGGTTGACGATTTCCTTGTTCACCTGGCCGCCCAGCACCATCTCGACCACTTCCATGGTCTCGGCGTCGGTGACGCGCATGCCCTGGATGAACTCGCCCTTCTTGCCGACGCGGGCCAGCAGGTTCTCGATCTGCGGACCGCCGCCGTGCACCACGACAGGATTGAGGCCGACGAGCTTCAGCAGCACGACGTCGCGGGCGAAGCAGTCCTTCAGCTTCGGATCCGTCATCGCGTTGCCGCCGTATTTGATGACGATGGTCTTGTCGAAGAAGCGCTTGATGTAGGGCAGGGCTTCGGCAAGGATTTCGGCCTTGCGGGCCGGGCTGACGGTGTCGGCGGCGCGGGTATCGGTCATGGGGCGTCCTCGGTTGCAGTGGGAACGAAAACATCCAGTTTACTGTGCCGCCCGTGGTTTGGCGCGGGCTGTTGCAGGAATGGCAGCAGGCCCGCCACTCCCGCTCCGTGAGGGCGTGACGGGCCTGCAGTTGCGGGCTCGTGCCCGGCTTCAGTCGATGCTCAGCCGCTTGGCCTGGGCTTCGGCCTTCTTCGGCAGCGACAGTTCGAGGACGCCGTCGCTGAACCTGGCGGACGCCTTCTCCTCGTCGATTTCCTGGCCGAGCTGGAAGCTGCGCGACACCTTGCCGAAATAGCGCTCGGTGCGCAGGACTTTTTCGCCTTCCTTGACTTCCTTCTCCTGCTTGCGTTCGGCAGTGATCGATACCACCGGGCCGTCGATGTGGACGTGGATGTCCTCCTTCTTCATGCCGGGCAGTTCGGCATGGACTTCGTAACCACTGCTGGTTTCCTTGACGTCGACACGCATCTGGGGTGCTTCGCCACCGGCGCTGGCGAGTGCGCCGCCACCGAAATCCACCGGGCGGACGAAGAAGCCGCGGAAGAAATCTTCCAGCGGATCGACACGGCGGGTCAGATTGTTGCTCATCGCTTGCTCTCCTTCTGCTTGAGTTGGCCGGCAGTCTCTCCGGCCTCGATACGAATATGGGAGCGGGTGGACATGATTCAAGAGGGAGATCCAGGGGGATGCGTGGACTCCGGTCTATCATGCGGGCCACGATTGACGAAGAGAGGCTCGAGCTTCATGGAGCGCGTTGTGAATGTGGCACCGCCGGGCAATGTCTGTCCGCGCTGTGGGGCCGTTTTCAGCTGTGGGATGCGGGCCGGCGAGGAAGTGTGCTGGTGTGTCGCCTTTCCGCCGGCTTTTGCGGTGCCGGCGGTGGAGACCGTGCCGGACACCGGGGCGTGCTACTGCCCGGCCTGTCTGGCCGAACTCGTCGCCGCCAAGGAGCGGACAGCGGCTGGCTAGATGTGGCCGGCGAGGTGTTGCCGGCTCAGGCGCGACCGGTCGATACGGCCGGCTAGGCGCGGCCGGCTAGGTGCGGCCGCTCAGGCCTCAGGATCGTTGCTTCGCCCATCTTCCTCGATGGCGACGCTGAGCGGTGTGGTGGTGCCGGACCAGTAGGCGATGCTGTCGTCTAGGATCTCGAGCAGGGTGGCGTGGCTTTCCGGGTCGGCCGTCTGCAGCTCGGCCTGCCCGGCCAGCACGAGATGGCGGGGTGACGCCGGCAGCCATGACAGGTCGCAGAGCAGGTCGGCAAGCGCATCCCAGTTGTGCCCGAACCAGGCGGGAAAGTGCAGCGCTGCGGCGAAGCGGTCGAGCAGTTCGGCCTTGCCGGTGCAGCCGGCGAGGTCGATCCGCAGCATGAGCGGATCCGCGGCGGACGGCGCGGAGGGACGGCTCGGCGTCATGGGCGCGGTTCCACCTGGCGGAAGCTCCGGTAGTGGTCCGGAGTGTAGTAGAAGATTTCCGGCGGCTTGCCGCCGGCGACGATCCGGCGTGCGCCGCGGTCGCGTGCGCCGGGGGTGGGCACCGTGTATTCGCGGTACCAGCCGCGGGGCTTCAAGGGCAGCAGCTTTTCGCGGTTCTGGAACACCGTGCCGTCCTTGCGGTAGGGGAAAGGCCCGCCCTGCTGGATCAGGGCGATGGTCTCGAAGGCTTCGGGGGGAATGCCGGCGTGCGCGCCCTTGTCGGGCGAGGTGGGCGTGCAGCCCGCGAGGGCGAGCAGGGCGAGAGCGCTCAGGCGGAGCAGCAGGGTGCGCATCATGGCTGGGCGTCAGGAGGAGCGGATGACCCGCGTCATGACTTTTTCCGGCCGGATGCCGTAGCGCTTGATCAGGTCGTGCATGAAGCCGGTGATCGCCGTCAGGCGCGGGTTGGCCGGCGACAGGCGCTGGGCGCGCTGGATGAAGCCGTGGGCCTGGGTGGCGAAGGCGTCGTTCCAGCCGCGGTGCTCGATATGGCGCAACAGCGCCAGCGCGGCGTTGAACAGCACATGCGGATTGCCCGGCAGCTTGCGCGCGGCGCTCATCATCTCGCTCACGGCGCCGTCGAAATCGCCCGCGCGGGCCTTCTCGGCGCCGGTGGTGACGAGCGTCTTGACTTCGGCCTGCACGCGGGCTTCGATCTCCCGGGACAACGGCCCGAGTCCGCGGGTGTCGAGCACGGCGCGGGTGGTTTCGATGGTGCGTTCGTCGGCCGAGCTGCGCAGCAGATCGGCGGCGAGTTCGCTGGCCTGTTCCTGCATGTCCTGTTCGAAGCAGGTCTTGATCAGGTCCTGGCGCAGTTCGACCGAAAGCTCGCGGATCGTGCCGCCGGCCAGCATCGCGGCCTTGAGCGCCTGCTGCGCACCGGCGCGATCCTGCTTGTGGGCATGGATGAGCGCATTGCATACCGCCTTGCACACTTCGCCTTTCGGCTGCCGTCCCATGTTGCGGTCGAGGTCCGCGATCGTCTCCTGCACGTCGCCGATCTTGTCCTGGGCAAGCTGGGCCTGGACGAGACGGACGTGGTCTTCGGGGTCGCGGAACGCCGAGTATTTCCCCTTGCCGACGACTTCCGCAAGCGCGGCTTCGGCGCCGGCGGGGTTTCCGATGGCCAGCGACAGAGTACCGAGGCGGCGCAGGCGGGCCATGCGATACGGGGATTTTTCCGCCGCGGTGGCGAGCGTGGCACAGGCTTCGTGCGGGCGCCCGGTCTCCTCCTGGATGCGGGCGAGCAGCTCGTAGGCCGCGATGAAGCGGTCGTGGCCGGCGAGCAGGTCGACGAGGATGCTTTCCGCTTCGACATGGCGCTTCTTCAGCACGAGGATGCGCGCAAGCCCCAGTTCGGCCCATGGAATGCTGCGCGAACCGAGGATCTCGTGATGCAGCGCTTCGGCTTCGTCGAGCTGGCCGATGCCGACGTGCAACTGCGCCTGCAGCCGCATCAGATCGGTCAGGTACTGGGGGTTCTCGTCGCGGGCGATGCGGCAGTATTCGATCGCACCGATCGGGTCGCCGAGGCGCATCAGCTGCCAGGCGGGCAGGAAGACATCGCGCTTCTGGAAGGCGCGCAGCAGGCGCACGCGCAGCGTCTCGGCATTGAGCGGCTTGAGGATGTAGTCGTTCGGCGTCAGTTCGCAGGCGCTGGTGACGCGCTCGTTGTTGCGTTCGGCGGTGATCATGACGAACACCGTGTCGGGCGGGAGGATGCCGTGGGCGTGGAGGTCCTCCAGCAGGTGCTGACCGTCCTGGCCTTCGCCGAGGTTGTACTCGCACAGGATCAGGTCGTAGCGCTGCTCGCGCAGCTGCTTGATCGCCGCAGTGGCGGATACCGCGTAGTGGGCGGTTTCGATCCCGATGGATGCCAGCATCGTGCGCAGCTGCGTGCGCATGGTGGGTTGGCTTTCGACGACGAGAACTTCGAGCTCGCTCGGAAGAAGCATCTGTATTGGCGCCAAATGCACGCGGTGCGTGCCTCAGGCGAAGATTACGTCATCCCGGGCGAAATCTGAAACGGCGCGGGCTTCACGGCCTTTCATCCATCGTCGTGAAAGGCCGTGAAGCCCGCGCTGGTGGCAGGTGCCGGGTGGGCCGGCGCTTGTCGCTCAGCTCTTGCCGATCTCGACCTGGGTTTCGAGCTTCTGCCGCAGGCGGATGTGCAGTTCGCGCAACTGCTTCTCGTCCACCTCGCCCGGGGCGTCGGTCAGCAGGCACTGGGCGCGCTGGGTCTTGGGGAAGGCGATGACGTCGCGGATGGATTCGGCGCCGGTCATCATCGTGACGATGCGGTCGAGGCCGAAGGCCAGGCCACCGTGCGGCGGCGCGCCGTACTTCAGTGCGTCGAGCAGGAAGCCGAACTTGGTCTGCTGCTCCTCGGGGCCGATGTTAAGCGCCTCGAACACCTTGGCCTGCACGTCGGCGCGGTGGATACGCACCGAGCCGCCGCCGATTTCCCAGCCGTTCAACGCCAGGTCGTAGGCCTTGGCCAGGCATTCGCCCGGGTTGCTGGTCAGCAGTTCCAGGTGTTCGTCCTTCGGGCTGGTGAAGGGGTGGTGGCAGGCCGTCCAGCGCTTGTCGTCCTCGTCGTACTCGAACATCGGGAAGTCGACCACCCACAGCGGGCACCAGGCCTGGCCGGTGACGTAGCCCTTTTCATGGCCGAGCCTGGTGCGCAGCGCACCCATGGCGTCGTTGACGACCTTGGTCTTGTCGGCGCCGAAGAAGATCAGGTCGCCCGACTGCGCGCCGGTGCGTTCGAGAATGGTGCGCAGCGCGGTTTCGTGGAGGTTCTTGACGATCGGCGACTGCAGGCCTTGTTCGTTGGGCTGCGAAGCGTCATTGACCTTGATGTAGGCCAAGCCCTTGGCGCCGTAGATGCCGACGAACTTGGTGTATTCGTCGATCTCGCCGCGCGTCAGGCTGGCGCCGCCCGGCACGCGCATCGCCGCGACGCGGCCGCCGGAGCTGGCAGGGCCGCTGAAGACCTTGAAAGCGACGTCCTGTACCGCGTCGGTGACGTCGGTGAGTTCGAGCGTAACGCGCAGATCGGGCTTGTCCGAGCCGTAGCGGCGCATCGCTTCGGCGTAGCTCATGCGCGGGAAGGGCGCGGGCAGCTCGACCTCGAGCGCTTCCTTGAATACGAAGCGGATCATTTCCTCGACCAGCGCGGTGATCTCGGTTTCGTTCAGGAAGGAGGTCTCGAGGTCGACCTGGGTGAACTCGGGCTGGCGGTCGGCGCGCAGATCCTCGTCGCGGAAGCACTTGACGATCTGGTAGTAGCGGTCGTAGCCGGCGACCATCAGCAACTGCTTGAACAGCTGCGGCGACTGCGGCAGGGCGAAGAACTGGCCCGGATGCACGCGCGAGGGCACCAGGTAGTCGCGCGCGCCTTCGGGAGTGCTCTTGGTCAGCATCGGCGTTTCGACGTCGATGAAGCCGGCGGCGTCGAGGAAGCGGCGGAAGGCCATCGTCGTCTTGTAGCGCAGCATCAGGTTCTTCTGCATCTGCGGACGGCGCAGGTCGATGACGCGGTTGGTCAGGCGCACCGTCTCGGACAGGTTCTCGTCGTCGACCTGGAAGGGCGGCGTGGCGGCGCTGTTGAGCACCTCGATGCCATGACAGAGGATCTCGATCTCGCCCGAGGTCAGGTTGGCGTTCTCGGTGCCGGCCGGGCGGCGGCGCACCTTGCCGCTCATCTTCAGCACGAACTCGCTGCGCACCGATTCGGCGGTCCTGAACATCTCGGCGCGGTCGGGATCGCACACCACCTGCACCAGGCCTTCGCGGTCGCGCAGGTCGATGAAGATGACACCGCCGTGGTCGCGGCGGCGGTGCACCCAGCCGCAGATGGTGACGGTCTGGTCGAGGTCGGCGGCAGTGACTTTGCCGCAGTAGTGAGTTCGCATGGATGGGTTCCGGCTGGTCTTGATGGCGGCGCAGGGCGCCGCAAGGAGGTCTGAAAGAAAAGGTGTTATTCGTTGAGCAGGGCTGCCTGCTCCGGCAGGCGTGAGGGCGGGGCGACGACGCCCATCGAGATGATGTACTTGAGCGCCTCGTCGACGCTCATGTCGAGCTCGATGACGTCTTCCTTCGGCATCATCAGGAAGAAGCCCGAAGTCGGGTTCGGCGTCGTTGGCACGTAGATGCTGACGTAGTCACCCTGCAGGTGCCTGGCCGCATCGCCGCCGGGCTGGCCGGTGAGAAAGGCGATCGTCCACGAACCCCGGCGCGGGTACTGCACCAGCAGCGCCTTGCGGAAGGCCTGGCCGCTGCTGGAGAACAGCGTGTCCGACACCTGCTTGACGCCGTAGTAGATCGACTTCACCACCGGAATGCGGGCGAGCAGGGCTTCCCACACCTGGACGAGCTTCTGGCCGAGCACGTTGGCGGCGATCAGCCCGGTGAGGAACACCACCAGCAGGCTCATCAGCATGCCGACGCCCGGAATGTCGAAGCCCAGCCATGCCCGGGGCTGGGCGCCGTTGGGCAGCCACAGCAGAATCTGGTCGAGCGTGCCGATGATCCAGGCGAGCACCATGAAGGTGATCACCAATGGAATCCAGATCAGCAGGCCGGTGATGAAGTATTTCTTCACGGAGTCTCTTTGCAAGGGGCGCCCGGCGCAAGCCGGCCGGGTAGGGTCCTGCCTGGCGCAGCCCGGTCCGGCACGCTCCGGCCAGGCGAGGCCGAACGTGGCCCGGCCCGGCCTGGAACGGCCCGGCGTTCAGTGGCAGCCGCAGCCGCCCCCGGAGCAGCTGTGGGCGGCAGGCGCGCTGCTGCCGGTGCCGCTCGACGTGCTGCTGCTGGTGCTGCCGCTCTTGAAGTCGGTCGCGTACCAGCCGCTGCCCTTCAACTGGAAACCGGCGGCCGACAGCAGCTTGGCATAGTTGGCGGCGCCGCAGGAAGGGCAGGTGGAGAGCGGGTCGTCGCTCATTTTCTGGAGGTGTTCCTTCTGGAAACCGCAATCCGGGCAACGATATTCATAGATGGGCATGACAGGCTCCCGAAAACAAGTGCGCAAGTCTAACGCAATGCAGCATAAGGAAAAAGTCGAAGTCCGCGGCAGCGGAGCAAGGCGGCAGATGGGGGCGGGCGGCGGGAGTTTCAAGAATGGGCGGGCGCTGCCGCCTGCGTCGGGCTACAGCACGGCGAGGTAGCGGGAGCTCAGGGCTTCGCCCCAGAACAGTGCGATCACGCCTGCCGCGGCGAGATAGGGGCCGAATGGGATCGGGATGTCGCGGCCGCGGCGGGCGACGACGATCAGCGTGATGCCGATCAGCGCGCCGACCAGCGACGAGAACAGGATCGTCAATGGCAGCGCCTGCCAGCCCAGCCAGGCGCCGATCGCCGCCAGCAGCTTGAAATCGCCGTAGCCCATGCCTTCCTTGCCGGTCAGCAGCTTGAAGGCCCAATAGACCGACCACAGCGCGAGATAGCCGGCCATCGCGCCGACGACCGCGCTCGGCAGATCGGTGAAGGTATGGCCCAGATTGAACAGCAGGCCGAGCCACAGCAGCGGCAGCGTCAGTTCATCGGGAAGCAGCTGGGTGTCGAGGTCGATGAAGGCAAGTGCCATCATCGCCCAGATGAAGAGCAGGGCGCCGAGCGCAGCGAGGCCGAAGCCGAAATGCCAGGCGGCATAGGCCGACAGGACGGCGGTGAAGGCCTCGACGATCGGGTAGCGCTTGCTGATGCCGGCACCGCAGTGGCGGCAGCGGCCGCGCAGCGCCAGATAGCTGACGATCGGAATGTTCTCGAAAGCGCCGATCAGGTGGCCGCAATGCGGGCAGCGCGAGCGCGGCGTGGCGAGGTTGAAGCGCTCGGCCGCCGGCGCCGGTTCGCCGCGCAGTTCCGCCGCCTGGGCATGCCATTCGCGTTCCATCATCCTGGGCAGGCGATGGATCACCACATTGAGGAAGCTGCCGACGAACAGCCCCAGCAGGGCTCCCAGGACGGTGAAGACGGCAGGGTCGCGCAGCGCTTCCAGCATGGAACGCTCAGACGATGGAGCCGAGCTTGAAGATCGGCAGGTACATCGCGACCACCAGGCCGCCGATCACGGTGCCGAGGAAGACCATGATGATCGGTTCGAGCAGTTGCGAAAGGCCTGCGACGGCCTCGTCGACCTCCTGCTCGAAGAAATCGGCGACCTTGCCCAGCATGGCGTCGAGCTGGCCGGACTCCTCGCCGATCGACACCATCTGCACCACCATGGTCGGGAACACGTCCGAGCTCTGCATCGCCACGGTGAGGCTGGTGCCGGTGCTGACCTCGTTCTGGATCTCGCGCGTCGCCGTCAGGTAAACGTGGTTGCCCGAGGCACCGCCCACCGAGTCGAGCGCTTCCACCAGCGGCACGCCGGCGGCAAACATGGTCGACAGCGTCCGCGTCCAGCGTGCCACGGTGGCCTTGCGGATGATCGCACCGACGACCGGCAGCTTGAGCACCATGCGGTCGACCGCGATCTGCATCGCCGGCGAGCGCTTGTAGAGCCAGCTGATGACGGCGATGGCGAGGATCGGAATGCCGAGGACGATGTACCAGAAGTCGACGAAGAAGTCGGACATCGCGATCACGATCATCGTCGGCGCCGGAAGGTCGGCGCCGAAGCCGGCAAAGACGCTCTTGAATTCGGGGATGACGAACAGCATCATCACCGAGATGACCAGCGCGGCCACCACCATGACGGCGATCGGGTAGAACAGCGCGGACTTGATCTTGCCCTTGATGGCGAGGATCTTTTCCTTGTAGGTGGCGATGCGGTCGAGCAGGCTGTCGAGGATGCCGGCCTGTTCGCCCGCGCTGACGAGGTTGCAGAACAGCCTGTCGAAATGCACCGGATGTCTGGAGAAGGCCTGCGACAGGCTGGAGCCGGTCTCGACGTCGGTGCGGACGTCGTTGAGCAGGCGCGCCAGCGCCGGGTTGCCCGACCCCTTGATGCCGATGTCGAAGGCCTGCAGCAGCGGCACGCCGGATTTCATCATCGTCGCCAGCTGGCGGGTGAACAGCGCGATGTCCTTGTCGGAGATCTTGCCGCCCCGCGACATCTTCTGCTGCTTGACCTTGGTGACCAGGATGCCCTGCCGGCGCAGCATGGCGCGAACGAGGGCATCGCCGTTGCTGCGGATCTCGCCGCGGATGATCTTGCCGGTCTTGTCCTTGCCTTCCCAGTTGTAGAGATGCTCTTTCGGCTCCGTCTGACGCGCTGCCCGGCTTGCGGTTGCCATAACTTCCTTTGCCTTATTCGTTGGTCGTGGCCAGCACTTCTTCGAGCGAGGTGACACCCTGCCTGACCTTGAGCAGGCCGGACCTGCGCAGGTCGCGCACGCCTTCGCGCTCGGCCTGTGCGGCGATGTCCATCGAATTCCCGCCCGTCATGATGATATGGGCAATCTCCTCGCTGATGGGCATGACCTGGTAGATGCCAACCCGTCCCTTGTAACCGCTGCCCTTGCAGCGCTCGCAGCCCACTGGTCCATAGGGTTGCCAGCTGCCGTCGAGGTCTTCCACCGTGAAGCCGGCTTCCAGCATCGCTTCGAGCGGTATGTCGGCCGGTTTCTTGCAGGAGCATAACCGCCGCGCCAGGCGCTGCGCCGTGATCAGGATCACTGAAGAGGCGATATTGAACGGCGCCACGCCCATGTTCTTGAGGCGCTCGAGCGTGGTCGGGGCGTCGTTGGTGTGCAGCGTGGAGAGCACCAGGTGGCCGGTCTGCGCGGCCTTGACCGAGATCTCGGCGGTTTCGAGGTCGCGGATTTCGCCGACCATGATCACGTCCGGATCCTGGCGCAGGAAGGCGCGCAGGGAGGCGGCGAAAGTCAGTCCGGCCTTCTCGTTGACGTTGACCTGGTTGATGCCGGGCAGGTTGATTTCCGCCGGGTCTTCCGCGGTCGAGATGTTGACGCCCGCCTTGTTCAGCAGGTTGAGGCAGGTGTACAGCGATACGGTCTTGCCGGAGCCCGTCGGGCCGGTGACGAGGATCATGCCGTAGGGGCGTTCGATGGCGCTGAGCAGGGCCTGGCGCTGGTCCGGCTCGTAGCCGAGGGCGTCGATGCCCAGCATCGCCGAGCTCGGGTCGAGGATGCGCATCACGATCTTCTCGCCGTGCAGGGTCGGCAGCGTCGACACGCGGAAATCGATGGCCTTGTTCTTGGACAGCACCAGCTTCATGCGTCCATCCTGCGGAATGCGCTTCTCGGAGATGTCCAGGCGGGAGATGACCTTGATGCGGGCGGCGATCTTCTCTTTCAGCACCAGCGGCGGCTGGGCGATCTCGCGCAGCGTGCCGTCGGTGCGCACGCGGATGCGGTAGTACTTCTCGTAAGGTTCGAAATGGACGTCGGACGCGCCTTCGTTGATCGCGTCGATCAGCACTTTCTGGATGAAGCGGACGACCGGCGCGTCGTCGACGTCGTTGCTGCTCTCTTCTTCCGCCTGTGTTTCGCCCGGCGCCTCCTGGTTCAGGAGGTCCATGTCGAAATCGTCGCCGGTGAGCTCTCTCAAGGTTTCCGAAGCGGATTCCGACAATCCGTCCACCACGCGCTTGAGCTTGTCGGCTTCGGCGACCACCAGATCGAGCTGCATGCCGGTCTGGAAGCGGATCTCGTCCAGCGCACGCATGCTGGACGGATCGGCAAGGGCGAGCGTGATGCGGTTCTGGCGCTTGGCCAGGGCCACGACCTGATGCTTCTGCATCAGCTTGCGGTCGACCGCGTCGGTCGAGAACATCGCCTTATCGAAAGCGGCGATGTCGATCAGCGGATAGCCGAAGGTGTCGGCGGCGAAGCGGGCCATCGCCGCGGCGGACAGCAGGCCGCGCTGCGCGACTTCGAGCATGAAGGCGTTGGCGCCTTCGGCGCTCCGTGGAGTACAGGCGATCGCGTCGGCTTCGGAAACGCGTCCGTGCTGAACGAGGGCCCGAGCGAAGCCGCTCAGGGCTGGTTGAGGATTTGCCGCCATGCCGTGCCCTGGATTGAATTGCGGTCGATGTTGCATCCCGGCTCAGGCCTTGTAAAGGCTTCGATACGGCAGCCCCATGCCTGCCGTCACGGGCACTGGCGGAGCCGGGTTCAGCCCGCCCGCTGCAGCACCACTTCGATGACGAAGCGGCTGCCGACGTAGGCGAGCATCAGTGCGACGAAGCCGGCCAGGGTCCAGCGCAACGCGGTCCGGCCGCGCCAGCCCCATAGCTGGCGGCCGAGCAGGAGTCCGCCGAACAGCAGCCAGGAGACGAAGGCGAAGACCGTCTTGTGGTCGACCCGGAAGGCCTGGCCGAACAGGGACTCCGAGAACATCACGCCAGTGATGAGCGTCAGCGTGAGCAGCACGAAGGCGATCGAGATCAGCCGGAACAGCAGCGCTTCCATCGTCAGCAGCGGCGGCAGGCCCGCCAGCAGCCGGCTGAAGCGGGCATTGTGCAGCTGGCGCCCGGCGATCGACATCAGCATCGCGTGCAGCGCGGCCAGGGTGAACAGGCTGTAGGCCAGCATGGCGATGACGAAATGGGCGCGGAACGCGGGCGAGGCCGCGTTGGCGAGAACGTGCTCGCCCGGAAAGATCAGCGGCACGATGCTCGCCACCACGCCGGCCGGCATGATCACGGTATGCAGGCCGTCCAGCCGGGTATAGAGTGTCTCGACCCAGTAGAAGCAGACTGCCAGCCAGACCATCAGCGACATCGCCACGCCGAAGCCGAAGCGCATCTGCCCGTCCGGGAAGATCGCCGTGTGCAGGGCTGCGCCGTGCGCGATCAGCGTCAGCAGCAGGAACAGGCGCTCGCGCAACGACATGCACGACTGGCCTTTCGCTGCGGGCGCGCGTGCGGCGGTGTAGCTGCGCCAGTACGCGATGCCGACGCCGGCGTAAAGCGAGGCGGGAATCAGATGAAGTAGAATTGAGCGCATAGCAGGACATCAGTTTACTCCAAGTCACCCCCGGACGAAGGCTTCTCGCACATGCTCGACAATCTCACCCAGCGGCTGTCAAAGGTCGTCAAGACCCTGCGTGGCCAGGCCCGCCTGACGGAAGACAACATCCAGGAGGCGATGCGCGAGGTGCGCATGGCGCTGCTCGAGGCCGATGTCGCGCTGCCGGTGGTCAAGGACTTCATTGCCAAGGTCAAGGAAAAGGCGGTGGGCCAGGAGGTCGTCGGCTCGCTGACCCCCGGCCAGGCGCTGGTCGGGGTCGTGCACGACGAATTGCGCAGCCTGATGGGCAGCGCCCACGAGGGCCTGAATCTCGCCGTCCAGCCGCCTGCGGTGGTGCTGATGGCCGGCCTGCAGGGCGCGGGCAAGACCACCACGACCGGCAAGCTCGCCAAGCTGCTGCACGAGCAGCAGAAGAAGAAAGTGCTGGTGGTGTCCACCGACGTCTATCGCCCGGCGGCGATCGAGCAGTTGAAGACGGTGGCGGGCCAGGCGGGCGTCGAGTTCTTCCCGTCGGCCGTGGGGCAGCAGCCGGTCGGCATCGCGCAGGCTGCGTTGGACTATGCCCGCAAGCATCATGTCGACGTGCTGCTGGTCGATACCGCCGGCCGCCTGGCCATCGACGAGGCGATGATGGCCGAGATCAAGGCCTTGCACGCCGCGGTGTCGCCGATCGAAACCCTGTTCGTGGTCGATGCCATGCTCGGCCAGGATGCGGTCAACACCGCGCGCGCCTTCAACGAGGCGCTGCCGCTGACCGGCGTGGTGCTGACCAAGCTGGACGGCGATTCGCGCGGCGGCGCGGCGCTGTCGGTGCGCCACGTCACCGGCAAGCCGTTGAAGTTCGCCGGTGTCGGCGAAAAACTCAGCGGAATCGAGCCTTTTCATCCCGACCGCATGGCCAGCCGCATCCTCGGCATGGGCGACATCCTCGGCCTGGTCGAGGAGGCGCGCCGCGGCGTCGACGAGGAAAAGGCGCGCGTCTTCGCGCAGAAGCTCAAGAGCGGCAAGGGCTTCGACCTCAACGACTTCAAGGAGCAGATCGGCCAGATGCGCAAGATGGGCGGCCTGGCCTCGATGATGGACAAGCTGCCGGCGCAGTTCGCCCAGGCTGCCGGGCAGTTGCAGGGCGGCGCGGAAGAAAAGGCGATCGGCCGCATCGAAGGCATCATCAACTCGATGACGCCGCTCGAGCGCGCCAAGCCCGAAATCCTCAAGGCCAGCCGCAAGCGGCGCATCGCCGCCGGCGCGGGGGTCACGGTGCAGGAAGTGAATCGCCTGCTGAACCAGTTCGAGCAGACGCAGAAAGTGATGAAGCAGTTCTCCAAGGGCGGCATGCACAAGATGATGCGTGCCATGAAAGGCATGATGCCGGGTGGCTTGCCGGGCATGCCGCGTTGAACACGTCGGGCACGGGGGAGACATGAAGGAGATCCTGATCGCTTTTGGCCGCGCCACGCGCAGCCTGTTCCAGCGCGACATCTTCTGGCACCTGCTGTGGCCGGGCCTGGTGTCGATGATGATCTGGACTGTCGTCGCGGTGCTCGCCTGGGTGCCGGTGACGGACTGGATCTTCGCCTGGGTGAGGGGCTGGAGCTTCGTCGGTACCTGGATTTCGGCTTCCGAGGCAACGGCCGCCGTGACCCTGGTGCTGGTCAAGATAGCGGTGGCGCTGGCCCTGGTGCCGCTGGTCTATGTCACCGCAGCGCTGATCGTCGCCGCCATCGCGCTGCCGATGATGCTGGAGCGCGTCGCCCGCCGCGACTATGCCGACATCGAGCAACGCAAGGGCGGTTCCAACCTGGGCAGCGCCTGGAATTCGATTTTTGCCGGTCTGCTGTTCCTGATCGCCCTGATCGTGTCGCTGCCTTTCTGGCTGATCCCCGGCGTGGGGCTGCTGGCTTCGGTGTTCCTGACCGGCTGGCTGAACCAGCGTGCCTTCGGCTACGACGCGCTGATGCTGCATGCCGACAACGAGGAGCTGAACCGCCTGCGCCGCGACTGGCGGCCGCAGATGCTGCTGCTGGGTGGCGGCAGCGCCTTGCTGGCCTATGTGCCGGTGGTGAACCTCGTTGCGCCGGCCTACGCCGGTCTGGCCTTCGTCCATTACCTGCTCGACCGGCTGCGCCAGGACCGCCTGGTGCGCGGCGTGACCTTGCTCGATGCCGAAGCGCCCGGCCGGGAGCAGATCCCGCAATGAATTTCGGTGCCCTGATCATCGGCGACGAGATCCTGTCGGGCCGCCGCGGCGACAGGCATCTGGCCAGGCTGATCGAACTGCTCGGCGCGCGTGGCCTGAAGTTGTCGTGGGCGCGCTACTGCGGCGACGACTTCGAGCGGCTCACCGACACGCTGCGCCAGACCTTCGCCACCGGCGACGTCGTCTTCAGCTTCGGCGGCATCGGCGCCACGCCGGACGACCGCACGCGCGAGGCGGCCGGCGCCGCGCTCGGCCTGGAGCTCGAGTTGCACCCGGAGGCGGAGGCCGAGATTCGTGCCCGCTTCGGTGACGAAACCACGCCCGAACGCCTGCAGATGGGGGTTTATCCGCGTGGCAGTGAGATCGTGCCGAACCCTTACAACCGGATTCCGGGCTTTTCGATCCGCAAGCACTACTTCACGCCGGGCTTTCCGAAGATGGCCTGGCCGATGGTCGAATGGGTGCTCGATACCGAATACGCCCACCTGCATCACGCCGAGGATTATATCGAGCAGGCGATCACCGTCTGGGACGCCTACGAAGGCCAGTTGATCGGCCTGATGCGGCAGGTTACCGCCGACTTCCCCGATGCGACGCTGTTCAGCCTGCCCACGCTGGCGGAAGAAGGACAGCGCCGCTCGCTCGAACTGGGCATGAAAGGGGCGGCCGAGTGCGTGGCGGCGGCGATGGCCTCGATCAAGGCCGAACTGGATGCGCGCGGGCTGGAGTGGCAGGACAAGGCTTGAAACGCGCGCGCCGCGCGGCGGCAAGTGAGGAAGCGCACCGGATCGAGCTGGGTGGGCAATGTGTCGAGCTGATGCTGAGGCGTTCGCCGGCACGGCGCACGCTGGCGCTGCAGGCCGATCACCGCGGCGCGCGGGTGTCGGTGCCCTTGCGCACGCCGCTGGCCGAGATCGACGCCTTCATCCGCAATCATGCTGCCTGGCTGCTCGACCGCCTGGGCCGTGCCGCCGAGCTTTCCCGCGCGCCGGTGGTGGTGCCGGCAGACGGCTGCGAACTGCCTTTGTTCGGCCGCCCGATGCGGCTGCGCATCGGCGGCGTGAGCCGCGTGCAATGGCGCCCGAGCACCGATGGCATGGAGGAACTGCACCTTCCTGCCCGAGTCGATGCCGAGCGCGCATTGCTGCGTGCCCTGCAGAACCGTGCGCTGGCCTGGTATCGTGGCCGGGTCGAGGAGTACTGCCTGCGCCTGGCCTTGCCGGTGCCGCCGGTGAGGCTGTCGAACGCGCGCACGCGCTGGGGCAGCTGCAGCAGCCTGAGCGGCATCCGGCTGCACTGGCGGCTGGTGCATCTGCCGCCCGAACTCATCGACTACGTGGTGGCGCACGAAGTCGCGCATCTGCGCGAGATGAACCACTCGCCGCGTTTCTGGGCGGTGGTCGAATCGGTCTGCCCGGCTTGGCGCACCGAACGTGCCCGCCTGCGGCAGGCCTCGGCAGGCCTGCCCGTGATCGGCGCCGCCGGTGCGGCGCAGGCGGGCGCTCAGGTCGACACTCAGGTTGACAATCTCGAGGCCGAAGATTGAAACGGCTGTTCCAGCCGCCGGCCGGTTCCGGCGGCAAATCTCAAACAGAGGAAGGACTGAACATGAGAATTCTCCACACCATGCTGCGCGTCGGCGACCTGGATCGCTCCATCGCCTTCTACACCGATGTGCTTGGAATGCGCCTGCTGCGCCGGCACGACTATCCGGACGGAAAGTTCACGCTGGCCTTCGTCGGCTACCAGGACGAGCAGGACGGCGCCGTGCTCGAGCTGACCTACAACTGGGGCGTGGACAAGTACGAGCTGGGCACGGCCTACGGCCACATCGCGCTCGAAGTGCCGGACGCGAAGAAGGCCTGTGACGAGATCCGTGCCCGCGGCGGCAAGGTGGTGCGCGAAGCCGGGCCGATGAAGCACGGCACGACGATCATCGCCTTCGTGGAAGATCCGGACGGCTACAAGGTCGAACTGATCCAGAGCAGGACTTTCTGATCCTGGGCCCGGAACTCGGCACTCCGGCGGCCGTTCGGGCGGCGGGAGTGCCGGACGCCGGTCTGCCGCCCGTCAGTCCGGCAGGGCGATCTTGTTGTCGGTGCTGAACTGGTAGTCGTGGAACACGTGCTCGGCCGACAGGATGCGGTAGTCGCCGTTTTCCTCGCGCACCGAGGTGTCCTTGAGCCGGTAGGTGTAGTGGCCGCAGGTCCAGCAGTCGAAGTTGCGCATGTGGGTGCACAGACAGGTCTTGTCGAAGACGCGGATCTTCTTCGCCTCCGGATGGGCGGCGACTTCGCGGTTGTAGGCTTCGATGTACTGGCAGTTGCCGGTCGAGTCGAGCAGGTAGCCGTAGGCTTCGCAGTTGGGGCGGATGCCGTTGCCGATCGCCGGGCTGCTCTTGAGCATGCGCATCGGGTAGCCGGTGGGCGAGATCTGGTTGACCTCGATCTCGTCCTCGCTGGCCTTGAAGTAATGCTGCTGCACGTCTTCCGGCAGGCCGCATTCCCGGGTCACGGTGAAGCGTGTCGCGACCTGCACTGCCGCCGCGCCCATCTCGAGGAAATTGACCGCATCCGTGCCGGTGAAGATGCCGCCGGCAGGAATCAGCGGAATGTCGAGCTTTTGCTCCTTCAGCCAGTCGCGGATCTCGACGACGATGGTGGCGAGGTCGTACTGTGCCCAGTCGAGGCCGAAGCCCAGATGGCCGCCGGCGAGCGGGCCTTCGACGACGACGTAGTCGGGCAGCCGGCCGGTGCGGGCGCTTTTCTTCAGGAACAGCTGCAGCGCGCGCAGCGAACTGACGATGATGCCGAGCTTGACGTCATGGAAGCGCGGATGATCCTCGATCAACTGGAACGAACCCAGGTGCAGGCCGGCCGCCAGCGTGATGCCGTCGATGCCGTTGTCCATCGCCGCGCGGAGCCTCGCCCGAAGCGTGTCCTTCGGTGCGTTCATGGTCAGCTTTTCCATGCAGTTGATGAAAATCTGGCCTGTCCCGCGCTTGCGTTCCATCGTGCGGCTGACGTGCGTCGCGGTGGCTTCGGCGATCAGGCCGAGGTCGAACTGGACGATGGACTTGTCCGAGTTGGCGACGTTGAACTTGTATTGCTGAAGCTTGTTCTTGACGTATTTCGTGTTGTAGCGGCGGTCGGAAACCGTCGGCAGCATCGCGTCCGAAATATGCCCGACGCCGCCCAGGCGAGCGGCCTCGAGGGCGAGGTCGGCTGTCGAGATATCGACACCCATGCCGCCCACCATGATCGGCACCAGCTCGTGCGAACCCAGCTTCAGGCGAAAATCGTCAACACGCTTCATTGCATACAATCCGTTAAATCGGCAGTCCGACATTATCACCCGAGTCGCCGATTCGTCCCAGCCCCGGGCTTCCCCTAAGCGTGCCTGCGAATCTGCCGCACGGCTGCACACGGCTCGGCCGATCTTTGCTGCGCGACCGGCTGGGAGCGTGACAGCTGCGCTTACAACTCCAGCCGCCAAAGACAGGGGCGGGGCTTGACGCACACGCCCGTCTGCGTACCATAGCGCCCATGGTTGTAATTCCGGCAACCCGGAGGCGTTCTGGACAGGGGTTCGATTCCCCTCACCTCCACCCAAGTGCATTGTGCCGATCGTGAGTGTGTTTGGGTGGGGGTATACTGGTTTCGACAGGGCGGGCAAAGGTGCGCAGGCAACCCGAGAGGCGACGGACGTAATCCGCGCAAAACCACAAACGCCAACGATGAGCGTTTCGCTGTTGCCGCCTAACCGGCACAGCTGGGGCCGCTGAAGCCTTATTACCCAAGACAGCCGGTGGGGACTTCGGTCCCCATCGTCACGTCACGGCTTTTGTCCGCTCTTGTCGCTTGCTGCCGCAAGCGAATCCCCGTTCCGAACGCCCGAACGAAAACCGCCGACCCTTGCGGATCGGCGGTTTTCTGCTTCTGGTGGGCCCCCTGGGAGTCGAACCCAGCACCAACGGATTATGAGTCCGCTGCTCTAACCAGGCATGAGCTAGAGGCCCGGAAAACGTCTTACTGGTCGCTGTCGAGGAAGCTGCGCAGCTTCTCGGAGCGGCTCGGGTGACGCAGCTTGCGCAGTGCCTTGGCTTCGATCTGGCGGATGCGCTCGCGGGTGACGTCGAACTGCTTGCCGACTTCTTCCAGCGTGTGGTCGGTGTTCATCTCGATGCCGAAGCGCATGCGCAGGACCTTGGCTTCGCGCGGCGTGAGCGAGTCGAGCACTTCGCCGGTGGCGTCGCGCAGGCCGGAGTACATCGCCGCCTCGGCCGGGGCCAGGGTGGCGGTGTCCTCGATGAAGTCGCCCAGATGCGAGTCGTCGTCGTCGCCGATCGGCGTTTCCATCGAGATCGGCTCCTTGGAGATCTTCATGATCTTGCGGATCTTCTCCTCGGGCATCTCCATCTTCTCGGCCAGGGTCGCGGGATCCGGCTCGGCGCCGGTTTCCTGCAGGATCTGGCGGCTGATGCGGTTCATCTTGTTGATCGTCTCGATCATGTGAACCGGGATGCGGATCGTGCGCGCCTGGTCGGCGATCGAGCGGGTGATGGCCTGGCGGATCCACCACGTCGCATAGGTCGAGAATTTGTAGCCGCGGCGGTATTCGAACTTGTCCACCGCCTTCATCAGGCCGATGTTGCCTTCCTGGATCAGGTCGAGGAACTGCAGGCCGCGGTTGGTGTACTTCTTGGCGATCGAGATCACCAGGCGCAGGTTGGCCTCGGTCATCTCGCGCTTGGCGCGGCGCATCTTGGCTTCGCCGGTGGACATCTGGCGGTTGATGTCCTTGAGCTCCTTGAGCGGAATGCCGAGCCTGTCCTGCAGGTCGATGAGCTTCTGCTGCTCTTCGAGCACCGCGGGGTGGGCGCGCAGCAGGTTCTCGGCGTAGTTCTTGCCGGCAGCGATCTCGTTCTTCAGCCACTCGAGGTCGGTCTCGTGGCCCGGGAAGCTCTTGATGAAGTGCTGGCGCGGCATGCCGGAGCGGTCGACGCACAGGCGCAGGATCTGGCGCTCGTGGCCGCGCACCTGCTCGACCATGTGGCGCACCGAGTCGCACAGGCGCTCGATCGCCTTGGCGGTGAAGCGGATGTTGAGCAGTTCGTCCGAGATCTGCTGCTGGAGCAGCAGGTACTGGGTGTCCTGCGAGCCCCTCTTGCCCAGTACGTCCATCTTCTGGGCGTAAAGCTCGCGGATGACCGCAAAGCGTGCCAGCGAATCGTTCTTGAGCTGCAGCAGCGATGCGGCATTGGCCCGCTCGGCGCTGTCCTCGTCGCCTTCGTCGTCGTCGCCGTCCGATTCGTCGCTTTCGTCGTCGTCCGCTTCGTCCGCGTCGGCGTCGTCGTTGCCGTCGTCGCTGGCGGCCTCTTCGCTGCCGGAGTTCGGGTCGATCAGGCCATCGACCAGTTCGTCGATCTTGGCTTCGTCGGCAACGATGCGGTCGACGATCTCGAGCATTTCGGCGATCGTCGTCGGGCAGGCCGAAATGGCCTGGACCATGTGCTTCAGGCCGTCCTCGATGCGCTTGGCGATCTCGATCTCGCCTTCGCGGGTCAGCAGCTCGACCGTGCCCATTTCGCGCATGTACATGCGCACCGGGTCGGTGGTGCGGCCGAACTCGGAGTCGACCGACGACAGCGCCTGTTCGGCTTCTTCTTCGGCGACGTCCTCGTCGACGTTGCTCGCGACGCTGTCCGACATCAGCAGGTCTTCGGCGGCCGGTGCCTCGTCGTAGACCTGGATGCCCATGTTGTTGAAGGTGGCGATGATGCCTTCGATCTGCTCGGCGTCGGCGACGTCGTCGGGCAGGTGATCGCTGATTTCGGCGTAAGTGAGGTAGCCGCGCTCCTTGCCGAGCGTGATCAGCGTCTTCAGCCGCGTACGCCGGACTTCGGCGTCCAGCGGCGCGGCGACGGGGCTTTCGACGACCTGTGCGGCCTTGTCCTTCGCTTTGGATGTCCGCCCCTTGGGGCCGGTCTTGCGCGGCGAATCCTTGGCTGTTTCGCGTGCCATAGCACTCCTCAGGTGAGGGAGTAAGAAAACGGTAAACCGAAAATTATACTATAAATCCGAGGCTTTCGATGCCTCCGCCAGCTTGCGCTTGTCCATCAGCAGTTCGGCCAGGCGGTGCCGGCCGGCGGCATCGAGGCCGTGCTCGCGGTCGTGGCGGAGCAGGGCATCGATTTCGGTGGAGAGGCTGTCGGCGTGGAGTTTTCGCAGGCTGTCCTCGAACAGGGTCTCGACGATGCTTTCGTCGAATTCGGCGTCGACGAGTTCCGCGGCGACGCGTGACAGTGTTTCGCTGTGGGGGGTGTCGCGGAAGCGTTCGATCAGCGCGCCGAGCCCGCCCGGCGGAACGGGTTCGCCGAGGCTCGTCATGTCGATGATGGCGATCAGGGCGAGGCCTTCCGCGCTATCCGACGGCACCAGGTCGACCGGCATGCGCGCCGCCCAGGCCGGATGCTGCATGATCAGCCGCAGCAGGGTGGCGGCGGTCGAGGGCGGTTTGCGGCGGCCGGCGGGGCGCATGCCGGCGAGACCGCCGCTGCGCCGCTTGCCCTGGAAGGCGGGGCGGGGGGCGTCTTCCGGGGGCGCCGCCGGCTGCGGCGCACGTTGGCGGCCGTGCCTCGGGTTGGCGGCGATGACGCCGAAGGCGTGCTCCACTTCCTCCTGGGTCAGGCCGCTTTCCTCCGCCACCATCTTGATCACCTGCAGGCGCAGCAGCGGGGCGGCGATGCGGGTGACGAGCGGGGCGGCTTCGTGCACGAAGGCGGCGCGGCCTTCGGCCGCATCCATGTCGTGACGGCTGCGCAACTCCTCGATCAGGAAGCGTGCCAGCGGCTTGGCGCAGGTCGCCGCCTTGCGGAAGGCGTCGGTGCCTTCGGCGCGGACGAAGGAGTCGGGGTCGTGTTCGGCCGGCAGGAACAGGAAGGCCAGCGTCGCATCGTCGCGCAGGGATTCGAGCGCATTCTCCAGCGCCCGCCAGGCGGCGCGACGGCCTGCAGCGTCGCCGTCGAAGCAGAACACGATGCGGTCGGTCTGGCGCAGCAGGGTATGGACGTGCTGCGGCGTGGTGGCGGTGCCGAGGGTGGCGACGGCGTTGGCGATACCGAACTGCGCCAGCGCGACGACGTCCATGTAGCCTTCGACGACGACGGCGAAGCCTGCGTCACGGATCGGCTTCTGTGCCAGGTAGAGACCGTAGAGTTCGCGTCCTTTCTCGAACAGCGGGGTTTCCGGCGAATTCAGGTACTTCGGTTCGCCCTTGTCCAGGATGCGGCCGCCGAAGGCGATGATGCGACCGCGGCGGTCATGGATCGGAAAGACGATGCGGTCGCGGAAGCGGTCGTAGCGCCGGCCCTGGTCGTTGTCGATGACCAGGCCGGCTTCGGCCAGAATCTTCGCCTGGTAGTCGGGAAAGACTTTCTGCAGAGCCTGCCAGTCGTCGGGGGCGTAGCCGAGGCCGAAGCGCGCGGCGATCTCGCCCGACAGGCCACGTCGCTTCAGGTAGTCGACGGCGCGGCGGGTGGGTTTGAGCTGATCGCGGTAGAAGCGCGCGGCCAGGTTCATTGCCTCGTACAGGCGTTCGCTGCCGTCGTCCTTGGGGCCGGCGCTGCGCCCGTCGTCCGGGACTTGCAGACCGACCTGGCCGGCGAGTTCCTTGACGGCATCGACGAAGCTGAGGCCGCTGTACTCCATCAGGAAGCCGAGTGCGCTGCCATGCACGCCGCAGCCGAAGCAGTGATAGAACTGCTTGGACGGACTGACCGAGAACGAAGCGGATTTCTCGCCGTGGAAAGGGCAGCAGGCGAAATAGTTCGCACCGCTCTTCTTCAGCGGGATGTAGCGTTCGATGACGTCGACGATATCGACGCGCGACAGCAGTTCCTGGACGAAGGACTGGGGAATCATCGTACGCGACCGTAGACGAGTTGCGCAGGCGGAAATGCACAACGCCGGCAGAAGATCGTCTCGTCCGATCTCCTTCCGGCGTATGGCCGACTGCCGGGGCAGCCGGTGAGCTCAAGCAGCCGGGCTCCGGCTGCTGCGGCAATCAGTACAGCTTCGGCGGCAGGGTCTGGCTGCGCAGGCGCTTGTGATTGCGCTTCACGGCGGCGGCCAGCTTGCGCTTGCGCTCGGCGGTGGGCTTCTCGTAGAACTCGCGCGAGCGCAGTTCGGTCAGCACACCGGTCTTTTCGATGGTGCGCTTGAAGCGGCGGATCGCAACTTCAAACGGCTCGTTTTCCTTGACGCGGATACCGGGCATTGCGGACTTCCTTGGGTGTCTTGTGGGCAGAAAGACGGCGAATATAAACCACGCCTGTCCGGATGGCAAGGGCAGGTGCACGGAAAATGTCCGGCGAAGGTTAAAATGGCGCACCGAATCAAACGGATGCAAGCCATGAAAGTGCTGGGAATCGAAAGCTCGTGCGATGAGACCGGCGTCGCGGTGTATGACACCGAGGCCGGATTGCTGGCGCACTGCCTTCATTCGCAGATCGACCTCCACGCGGCCTATGGCGGCGTGGTGCCCGAACTCGCCTCGCGTGACCACATCCGCCGCCTGCCGGTGCTGATGAAGCAGGCGCTGGCGCAGGCCGGGCTGGAAAACCGCGATGTCGACGCCGTGGCCTACACCTCGGGGCCCGGCCTGGCGGGTGCGCTGCTGGTCGGCGCGAGCGTGGCCGAAGCCTTCGCCTTGGCGCGCGGCATTCCCGCGCTGCCGGTCCATCATCTCGAAGGCCACCTGCTGTCGCCGCTGCTGTCGGCCGATCCGCCGCAGTTCCCCTTCGTCGCGCTGCTGGTGTCCGGCGGGCATACCCAGTTGATGCGGGTACGGGGCGTGGGCGATTACGCGCTGCTGGGCGAATCCGTCGATGACGCCGCCGGCGAGGCGTTCGACAAGACCGCCAAGCTGCTCGGCCTGGGCTATCCCGGCGGGCCGCAGCTTGCCCGGCTTGCCGAACAAGGGGTGGCCGGCCGCTTCCGCCTGCCGCGGCCGATGCTGCATTCGGGCGATCTCGATTTCAGCTTCAGCGGCCTCAAGACCGCGGTGCTCAATGTCGTTTCGGGCCCCGACTGGGATCCGGCCGGCATGGCCGATCTGGCCGCGGAGTTTCAGCAGGCAGTGGTCGAGGTGCTGTGCGCGAAGGCGCTGGCGGCACTGAAGAAGACCGGGCTGAAGACCCTGGTCGTGGCAGGAGGCGTCGGTGCCAACCTGCATCTGCGGCAGACGCTGGATGCCGCCCTGCAGCAGCGGGGCGGACGGGTCCATTACCCGGAGCCGGCGCTCTGCACCGACAACGGCGCGATGATCGCTTTCGCCGGCGCGATGCGCCTTGCCGCCGGAGAGACCGTGGCTGGCGAGCCGTCGGTGCGCATCCGGCCGCGCTGGCCGCTGGCCGAGCTGAAACCGCCGCAGGCGGCGGCTGCCTGAGTGGTTCAGTCCGCCTTCGGTTTCTTGCTGCCGCCGATCCTGCCTTCGGTGCCGTCCCGCAGGCGCTGGATGTTGGCGGCGTGGCGCCAGATCAGCAGTGCGGCCATCACCGCCAGCACCAGCACACTCGCTTGCGGTCCGAGGAAGATCAGTCCGGCAACGGGTGCGGCAACGGCAGCCGACAGCGCCGCGGCAGACGAATAGCGGGTGGTGAACGCCACCGCCAGCCAGACCAGCGCGCACAGGATGGCGATGCGCCCATCCACGCCGGCAAGCACGCCGAGCGCGGTCGCCACGCCCTTGCCGCCATTGAAGCGCAGGAAAATGGTGAACACATGGCCCAGGAAGGCGGCCAGGCCGGCCAGGGCGGCTTCCAGCGGACCGAAGCCCAGCCGGGTGGCCGCCCATACTGCCAGCCAGCCTTTCAGACAGTCGCCGATCAGGGTCAGCGCCGCAGCGCCCTTGTTGCCGCTGCGCAGCACATTGGTCGCTCCCGGGTTGCCCGAGCCGTAGCGGCGCGGATCCTCCAGACCGAGCAGCTTGCTGGTGACGACGGCGAAAGGAATCGAGCCGAGCAGATAGGCTCCGAGGAGCAGGGCAATGAGGGACATCTTCGCTCCGCGCCTCTCCGGATCGGAAGAGGCGAATGCATCAAATGTTCAGGACAGCGTGGCGAAAGCGCATCTTCGGCCGCGGCCGGCGTCTGCGCACAGGATAGAATCGCAGCGATTCTAAACGGGAACCAGCATGGATTTCATCTTCATCGAGGAGTTGCGGGTCAAGGCCTGGGTCGGCGTCTATGCGCGGGAGAAGACCGGGCAGCAGACGGTCGAACTCAATCTCACCTTCGGCGTTCCGGATACTGCGGCCGAACGGGACGATATCGCGGACACCATCGATTATGCGGTCGTCACCCAGCGCATTCGCGAGGAACTGGGGCAGCGCCATTTCAATTTGATCGAAAGCCTGGGCGAATTCGTCGTCAAGCTGCTGTTCGATGAGTTCGGCGCGCCCTGGGTGAAACTGCGCGTGGCGAAGATCGGTGTGATGAAGGACGTGCGTCGGGTCGGGGTCTTCATCCAGCGTGGGCGGGACGGCACGGCGCCGCCGCCCGCGGAAGTCTGAAGCACGGGCAATTTCACCTGGCGATGGATGCATTCCGCGCATTCATTGGTCCGAATGAATCGGTATTCCGGGCTGTGGCAGGCTTGCCGCCTTGCGTGTTTCGCCGCAGCAAATGAAAAAGCCGGGCTCGTGGGCCCGGCTTTTTCATCGCATGTTCGGCGAGCTCAAGCCGCCAGTTCTGCCAGAGGCTTGTCCTGGGCCAGCCAGTCGAGCACCCATTGGGGGCGACGGCCATGGCCGCTCCAACCCTGCTCGGGATTGGCCGGATTGCGGTACTTGATGACGGAAGGCGTCTTGGCCTTCTTGGCGGTGCCGCGCTTGGCCTTGGTGGCAGACGTCTTGGCCGGTGCCGCGGCGGCAGCGGTAGCGGGGGAGTCGATCAGGTCGTCGAGGGTGAGGCCTTGTTCGGCAACCAGCTTCTGCACCTGTTTCAACAGCGTGCGGCGCGTGGAATCGCTGCGGCGCCGGATTTCAGTCTCGACCTTTGCCTGCAGGCGGCGCAGTTCGGGAAGCGAATAGCTCGAAAGGTCCATGGTGTGTCCTCGTTGGTTGTGCGAGTTGGAATTGGATGAATTCATGCCGGGTCTGGCCGGCAAACAATTGGGCCGGCAAGCAATCGAATCAGCAGTGCCGGGCAGCCATGTCCGGATTCTGCCAGTAATTGCGGCACAATACGATGGTTTTTTGTATTTTGAATGATTCGATTGTGGTGCTCGCGCCATTCGGGGCAATCAATTCGCCACTTCGACCAGTTCGGCCCGCAGGATTCGAAGAATGTCGTGCGGATGAACGCCGACGAGATAGCCGCGGCGGCCGCCATTGATATAGATCAGCGGCAGGTCGAGAATGCTTCTCTCCATGAAGACCGGCATGGCCTTGCGGGTGCCGAAAGGCGAGGTGCCACCGACGAGGTAGCCCGTATGGCGATTGGCGACTTCGGGCTTGCACGGTTCGATGTGCTTGCGCCCGGTCTGGCGGGCAAGGTCCTTTGTCGAGACTTTGTGGTCGCCATGCATCAGCACGATCAATGGGCGGGCATTTTCGTCTTCCATGATCAGGGTCTTGATCACCGCGTGCTCGTCGACATTCAATTCGCGGGAAGAAACGGCGGTGCCGCCGTGTTCCTCGTATTCGTAAAGATGGCTCGAATAGGCCAGGCCGTGCTGTTTCAGGAAACGGGTCGCCGGAGTCTCCGGCGGACGGATATCGTGTCGGCTCATGATCGGAATCCGGGAAAAGCTGGAGAGATGGAGCGGGGCGGGAGAACAGCGCCGCCGTCAGCCCCGAGGGTGATGCTTGGCATGCAGTTGCTTGAGTCTTTCACGTGCCACATGGGTATACACCTGGGTGGTCGAGATGTCGGCGTGGCCGAGCAGCAATTGGACGACGCGCAGATCGGCCCCATGGTTGAGCAAATGGGTCGCAAATGCATGGCGCAGCGTATGGGGGGAAATGCGCTCCTGGGGAATGCCGGCCAGCAGTGCGTTCTGCTTGATGATGCGCCAGAACATCTGCCGTGTCATGCCGCTGCCGAGGCGGGTGACGAAAACTTCGTCGCAACTGCGGCCGGCGAGCAGCGCCGGGCGGGCTTCGCGCAGGTAGCGCACGAGCCAGTCGGCGGCGATTTCGCCGAGCGGCACGAGTCTTTCCTTGCTGCCTTTGCCCATCACCCGCAGCGCGCCCTGGTCCAGGCTGACGGCAAACAGCTTCAGCCCGATCAACTCGGATACGCGCAGCCCGGCGGCGTACAGCACTTCGAGCATGCAGCGGTCGCGCAGGCCCTGCGGCGTGCCGAGGTCGGGCGCGGCGAGCAGTGCTTCGACCTGGGCTTCGCTGAGCGTCTTCGGAAAGCGCTGGCCGGGCAGCGGCGGGTCCAGCATCAGCGTCGGGTCTTCGGCGATCTCGCGGTTGGCGAGCAGATGACGGTAATAGCGCCGCCAGGCAGACAGCAGGCGGCGTTGGCTGGCCGGGCGGGCACGCAGGCTGAATTCGGCCAGATAGGCGGCGAGCTCGCTCGCCCGCGCGCGCGGCAGTGACAGGCCGCGTTCCGCCAGCCAGGCCGCGAACAGGGCGAGGTCGCTGCGGTAGCTGTCGAGGGTGTTGCGCGCGAGGCCGTGCTCCAGCCACAGGCTGTCGGTGAAGCGGTCGAGTTCGCTGCGGATTTCGGCGGCCAGGCCGGTTTCGGCAGCGGCCGGGCGCGCCGTCATGCCGCGCCTTCGTGCCTCAGCAGCCAGCGCTTGACGTCGAGCAGCCAGCCGCCGGTGGCATTGGCGAAGCCGCCGAGGCCGCTGGCCGAGGTGACGCGATGGCAGGGTACGACGAGCGGATAGGGGTTGGCGCCGCAGGCCTGGCCGACCGCGCGTGCCGCGCTGCCGAGCCGGGCCGACAGTTCGCCGTAGGTCCGCGTCCGGCCTGCCGGAATGGCGCTGATCTCCGCCCACACCCGGCGCTGGAAAGGCGTGCCGCATTCGCGCAGCGACAGCGGAAAGGGCTGTTCCGGATGCTCGATCCAGTCGTGCAGGGCTTCGGCTGCGATGCGGGCGGTGTCGTTCGTCGGCGCGCGAAGCGGCGTGTCCGGCGGCAGGAAGACGAGTTCGCCGACGGCGCCGTCGGCTGCGCGGATGCCGAACGGCCCGAAGGGCAGTGCGATCACCGCGTCAAAGTCGATGTCCGTCGAGGAGTCCGGAGTTCGCATTGCGCGCCTGCTGTCTATTGTGCGGGTTTCAGCAGGCTCGCCTTGAGGCCGGAGTCGGCCGGCCGCTCGCCCAGCCAGATGCGCAGCAGGGCGGGGTAGAAAGCCGGATCGCTTATGTCGCTGCTCTGCGGCTGGCCGTTGATCAGCAGGCGCGTCGCGCCGCTGGCGAGCCGGTCGAGGATCACTTCGGTGCCGGCCTTGGCTTCGCCGCTGCCCTGCACTGCGGCGAGCAGGGCGTCTGTGGAGGGCTTCAGTGCCGCGAGCGTTTCGTCGTCATGGTTGCGCTTCAGCCCGTCGAGCATCGCGTCGGCGAACTGCTTGCCGTCGAGGTCGCGGATCATGACGATGCGGATGCGCTTCTCGCCGCCGTCCTGCAGGATGTCGGCGCTGCTGGTGCTCGGGCTGCGCAGATAGAGCCCCATCGCATAGACCTTGAAGGTCAGCCGGGTGCGCAGGCCGGCGCCGTTCAGGCTCAGCGTGCCGTTGTCGACCTGGGTCTGCGGTGCGAAGTCGATGCCCGCCACTTCCACTGCCTGGGCGAGGCTGGCCGACAGCAAGGTGGCGGCCAGCAGGGTACGGACAAGTGCTTTCATCAGGGAAGGCTCCGTCAGAGCGCCCGGAAATCAGGCGCGACTCGGTTGCGTCACTCGCTTGTGTTTCAGTTTCGTCTTACTTGCGTCTTATTTGCGTGTCTCGCCGTTGCCGAACACGATCCACTTCTGGCTGGTCAGGCCTTCCAGCCCGACCGGGCCGCGAGCGTGGATCTTGTCGGTGGAAATGCCGATTTCCGCGCCCAGGCCGTATTCGAAGCCGTCGGCGAAGCGGGTGGAGGCATTGACCATCACCGAGGACGAATCCACCTCGCGCAGGAAGCGCATCGCGTGGCTGTAGTTCTCGGTGACGATCGCTTCGGTGTGGCCCGAACTGTAGCCGTTGATGTGGGCGATCGCCTCGTCGAGGCCGTCCACCAGCTTGATGGCGATGATCGGCGCCAGGTATTCCTCGCGCCAGTCGGCTTCGGTGGCGGCGACGAGCTTGGCGGCGTCGATGCCGGCTTCGCGCAGCAGCGCCAGCGAATCGGCGCAGCAGCGCATCTCGACGCCCTTGCCGGCCAGCATGCGGCCGATGTCGGCGAGGTAGATGTCGGCGACGCCGCGCGCGACCAGCAGCGATTCGGCGGTGTTGCAGGTGCCGTAGCGCTGGGTCTTGGAATTCTCGACGATGGGCACGACCTTGGCCGGGTCGGCTTCGTCGTCGATATAGACGTGGCAGTTGCCGTCGAGGTGCTTGATCACCGGCACGCGCGCGTCCCTGGAGATGCGCTCGATCAGGCCTTTGCCGCCGCGCGGCACGATGACGTCGACGAACTCGGGCATCGCGATCAGCGCACCCACGGCTTCGCGGTCGGTGGTCTCGACCACCTGCACCGCATGCTCGGGCAGGCCGGCGGCGAGCAGGCCGCTGCGCACGCAGGCGGCGATCGCCCGGTTGGCATTGATCGCCTCCTTGCCGCCGCGCAGGATCGCGGCGTTGCCGGACTTCAGGCACAGCGCGGCGGCGTCGGCGGTGACGTTGGGGCGGGCTTCGTAGATGATGCCGATCACGCCCAGCGGCACGCGCATCTTGCCGAGCTGGATGCCGGACGGGCGGCGCTTGATGTCGGTCATCTCGCCGACCGGGTCGGGTAGCGCGGCGACCTGTTCGAGGCCTTCGGCCATGGCTTCGACGCCCTTGTCGGTCAGCGTCAGGCGGTCGATCAGTGCGGGCTCGAGGCCGGCGGTGCGCGCTTCGGCGAGATCCTGCGCATTGGCGGCGAGCAGTGCCTCGCTACGGGCGCGGATCTCGGCGGCCATCGCCAGCAGCGCGGCGTTCTTGGTGGCGGTGGAGGCGGCGGCCAGCACGCGCGAAGCGGCACGGGCCTGGCGGCCGAGGGTCTGCATGTAGTTCTGGATGTCCATCGCGGTGTCTGGTGAGATGAGGGCGCGGCAGCCCAAAACCCAATTAAAACACCGAACGTCGCCCGCGGGCTATGTGCGGCGTGCCAGCCGCAGCGCCAGCTGCAGGAACTCGTCCCAGATGTCGCCGGCGACCAGGCCCTTGATCATGCGGTCGATGCGGGCGGCGTGCATCAGCGCCGCGCGCAGCGCGCCCTGGTTCAGGCGTCCCAGCGCGCGGCCGAGCGTCTGCTGGCGGCGCGGGTCGAAGATGCGTTCGGCCTTGAACAGCGCCGGCAACGGCTGGCCGGCGTCGCGTCCGGCGCACAGGCTGGCCAGCGTGCGGGTTTCGTTGGCCAGCGTCCACAGCACCAGCGGCGGCGCTGCGCCTTCGCCCTTGAGGCCTTCGAGCAGGCGCGCGCAGCGCGCCGGCTCACCTTCGGTCACGGCCTGGCGCAGCATGTCGATGTCGTAGCGGGCGACGTTGAGCACCGCCTCCCGCACCTGCTCCAGGTTCAATGGGCCTTCGGGGTGCAGCAGACCGAGCTTGAGGATCTCCTGGTGGGCGGCGAGCAGGTTGCCTTCGACGTGCTCGGCGATGAAGGCGAGGGCGTCGGCGCTGGCGGTCTGCTTCTGCGCGGCGAGCCGGCGGCCGATCCAGTCGGGCAGGCGCTCGCGTTCGGGCGCATTGAGTTCGACGCAGATGCCGGTTTCCGACACGGCCTTGAACCAGCCGGTCTTGCGCGCCTGCCAGTCGAGCTCGGGCAGCGTGATCAGCGTCAGGGTCTGCGCCGGCAGGCTGGCGGCGTAGCGCTGCAGCGCTTCGCCGCCGTCGCGGCCGGGCTTGCCGCCGGGAATGCGCAGGTCGATCAGCTTGGCACCGCCGAACAGCGACAGGTTGCCGGCGGCGAGCGCCAGCGCATCCCATTTGAAACCCTGGCCGACGACCAGGGTCTCGCGCTCCTCGAAGCCCTGCCGCTTCGCCGCGGCGCGGATCGCGTCGGCGGCTTCGAGCACCAGCAGCGGCTCGTCGCCGTGCAGCAGCCACAGCGGGGCGAGCGGCTTGTCGAGCTGGGCGGCAAGTTGGTCGGGGCGCAGATTCATGGCGCGTGAGCCGGACGCAGATTCACGGCGTGGTGCCGGTTCGGGCGTTCAGTGCGCGCGCTGCACGCTGGCGAGTCGGCGCATCAACTGTTGCAGCAGATCCTGCTGCATGTCGTTGTAGAGCAGGGTTTCTTCCTGCTCCTTGCCCAGCACCTGGGAGTCGTCGAAAGTGTATTCGCGCGCCGCCGAGATCGCCGTGGGTGGAAGCAGCACCGCGCCGCTCTTGTCGAGCAGCTGGAAGCGCAGCGTCTGCGTCAGTTGGTACTCGCGCACCTTGCCTGCGCCGGTCAGGCTGAGAATCTCGCGGCCGCGGTTGTTGGCGAGGATCTGCAGCCGGGCATCGGCCTTTGCAGGGTCGTCCACGACGGTGGTGCTGCCGGTGGTGGCGATCAGCCGGCGCAGGCTGGCGCCCAGTTCCGAAAGCTCGCTGGCATTGATGTGCACCGTGGCGAAATCCAGCTGCTGCGGGCCGCGCAGCTTGAAGCCGCAGCCCGACAGCAGCAGGCCGGCGAGGCCGGCACCGCCGAGCAGCAGGCGCCGCCGGTTGCGCGAGGGCATGGCGGCGGCGGCCGGCGGGGTGGGTATCGAAGCGTGGGGCATGGCCTTGTCCTCAGGCGACGATGTTGACCAGGCGGCCGGGCACGACGACCACTTTCCTGGCCGGCCGGCCTTCCATGAATTTCTGCGCCGCTTCGGAAGCCAGCGCGGCCGCTTCGATGGCGTCCTTGCCCGCATCGGCGGCCACGCGTACGCTGCCGCGCAGCTTGCCGTTGACCTGCAGCATCAGCTCGACCTCGTCCTGCACCAGCGCCGATTCGGCCGCTTCGGGCCACGGCGCGTCCAGGATGTCGTCGCCGAAGCCGCAGTCGCGCCACAGCACGTGGGCGATGTGCGGGCAGATCGGCGACAGCACGCGCAGCAGCATCGACAGGCCTTCGCCGGCCACTTCGGCGGCATCGGCACCGCTGCGTGGTGCCTTCTCCAGCGCGTTGAGCATCTTCATCGCGCCGGAGGCGACGGTGTTGAACTGCTGCTTGCCGAGGTCGTAGCCGACCTGCTTCAGCACCAGATGCAGCTCGCGGCGCAGCTCGGCCAGCTCGGCCGGCAGCTTGGCCGTGCCCAGCGTCGGGCTGGCCGGCAGCGCCGGGCGCAGCTCGGTGGCGTAGGCGTGGGCGAAGGACCACACCCGCTTCAGGAAGCGGTGCGCGCCTTCGACGCCGGCGTCGTTCCATTCCAGCGTCTGTTCCGGCGGGCTGGCGAACATCATGAAGAAGCGCGCGGTGTCGGCGCCGTACTGCTCGATCAGGGCCTGCGGGTCCACGCCGTTGTTCTTCGACTTCGACATCGTCGTCAGTTCGTGCTCGAGCACGGTGCCGTCGGCCTTCAGCCGGCCGCCGGTGATCTGGCCCTTGGCGTCGCGGACGACCTCGACCTCGCTTTCCCAGTAGTAGTTCTTGCCGCCGCCTTCCGGCTTGTGCAGCCAGGCGTTGTTCAGCACCATGCCCTGGGTCAGCAGGCGGGCGAAGGGCTCCTTGACCGTGGCCAGGCCCATGTCGCGCATCACCTTGGTCCAGAAGCGCGAATACAGCAGGTGCAGGATGGCGTGCTCGATGCCGCCGATGTACTGGTCCACCGGCATCCAGTAGCCGGCGCGCTCGTCGACCATGGCCTTGTCATTGCCGGCCGAGCAGTAGCGGGCGTAGTACCAGCTCGAATCGACGAAAGTGTCCATGGTGTCGGTTTCGCGCTTCGCCGCCGCGCCGCATTTCGGGCAGGCGACGTCGATGAAGTCGCTGCGCTTGAGCAGCGGGTTGCCCGAACCATCGGGGATGCAGTCTTCCGGCAGCACCACCGGCAGTTGCTCGTTGGGCACCGGCACGTCGCCGCAGTGCTCGCAGTGGATGATCGGGATCGGGCAGCCCCAGTAGCGCTGGCGCGACACGCCCCAGTCGCGCAGGCGCCACTGGACCTTCTTCTCGCCGCCGGCGGCGGCGAGGTCGGCGGCGATCGCTTCGATCGCGTCGGCGTAGCCGAGGCCGTCGTAGCGGCCGCTATTGACGCAGATCCCGTCCTTGGAGCCGTACCAGTCGGCCCAGGCCGCGGTCGAGAAAGCGTTGTCGCCGACGGCGATGACCTGCTTGATCGGCAGGCCGTACTTCAGCGCGAAGCCGAAGTCGCGCTCGTCGTGCGCCGGCACGCCCATCACCGCGCCGTCGCCATAGCTCATCAGCACGTAGTTGCCGACCCACAGCGGCACGCGCTCGCCGGTCAGCGGGTGGACGACGCTCAGGCCGGTGGGCAGGCCTTCCTTCTCCATCGTCGCCATGTCGGCTTCCATCACCGAGCCGTGCTTGCACTTCTCGATGAAGGCGGCCAGTTCCGGGTTGTCGCGCGCGGCCTGCGTCGCCAGCGGGTGCTCGGCGGCGACCGCGCAGAAGGTGACGCCCATGATGGTGTCGGCGCGGGTGGTGAACACCCACAGCCTGCCGTCGCCGATCAGCTCGCCGGTCTCGTCGCGGACCTCGTGGCCGAAGGCGAAGCGCACGCCGGTGCTCTTGCCGATCCAGTTCGCCTGCATGGTCCTGACCCGCTCGGGCCAGCCGTCGAGTTCGTCGAGGTCGCCCAGCAGCTCTTCGGCGTATTGGGTGATGGCCAGGTAGTAGCCGGGAATCTCACGCTTTTCGACCACCGCGCCGGTGCGCCAGCCGCGGCCGTCGATGACCTGTTCGTTGGCGAGCACGGTCTGGTCGACCGGGTCCCAGTTGACCACCTGGGTCTTCTTGTAGGCGATGCCTTTTTCCAGCATGCGCAGGAACAGCCACTGGTTCCACTTGTAGTAGTCCGGCTGGCAGGTGGCGAGCTCGCGGCTCCAGTCGATGGCGAAGCCGAGCGACTGCAGCTGCTGCTTCATGTAGGCGATGTTGTCGTAGGTCCACTTCGCCGGCGGCACCTTGTTCTTGATCGCGGCGTTCTCGGCCGGCAGGCCGAAGGCGTCCCAGCCCATCGGCTGCAGCACGTTGTAGCCCTTCATGCGGTGGAAGCGCGCGAGCACGTCGCCGATGGTGTAGTTGCGCACGTGCCCCATGTGCAGCTTGCCCGACGGGTAGGGGAACATCGACAGGCAGTAGTACTTGGGCCTGCTCGCGTCTTCGGTCGCACGGAAGGCGTCGGTGGAGTCCCAGTGCTGCTGGGCGGCCGCCTCGACGGCGGCGGGCTGGTATTTGTCCTGCATGGGTGTGCGTGCGGGCTCGGAAGCGTTGGAAACGCGCGAGATACCGCGAAGCCGGGGCCGGCCGCGAAGCGGGGCGGGCCAGCGGCGCCGGCATCATGCAGACAAAAAAATGGCACCCCGCCAAAGCGGGATGCCGAATCTCCATTGAAGGAGAGGGAGGGAGACGGGAGTGTGCGGCCTGGGGCCGCGCACGGAGTTCGAGGTCCCGGTGCGATCGGGTCGCACCGGTCGAGTCAGGACAGTGGGCGTCAGGCAGCCCGGCGCGGGAAGCCTGCGTGGCGCTGGCGCTGCCAACTGGCATTGAGGGCCGAGCACATGTCTTCCATCGCCAGCAAGGGCAGGCGCCACATGCGGTTGTGGCTGCGGACGAAGGGCAGTACCTGCGGCGCGCACAAGGTGTTGCGTTCCTTGTCGAGCAGGGCCAGGAAACTGTCCATGCAGGCGCCCCAGTATTCCGAATTGCCGACCCAGCCGGTCTCGGCGGTGGCTTCACGCACGGCCTTGTGCCACAGGGCCTCGGCGCGCTCGGTCGAGACACCCGCCTTGCGGGCGTACCACGGAAGCAGTTTGGGTGTTTTCATGATGTTTTCTCCTGTACGCCGGGTCACGGCGTCGAGCTCTCGACGGTCTTGTGGACCGTGCGTCGAGCTATGTTGTGCCGCAGCACTCGGCTGCGGCGGCTCTCTGTGGTTGATTTTATGGTTGATTAGGCGGATCGATCGTGAAATGGTTCCGCTGTCACCAACAAATTTGCTGCTTCGCACAACTCAAAAATAGCGATCGGAACCCTGCTTGGCAAGCCGTGTGTTGTTGCAATGCAACATCAGCTTGTCACGCCATTTTCTGCCAGGCCTGCGGGCAGGGGCCGGCCGTGCCCGAATCGATCGCACCGCGGCTCCGCATTACAATGCACGGCCTTGCAAGGAGCGCCGATGTCCAACCTGCTCGCCAATCTCAATACCGAACAACTGCAGGCCGTCAGCCTGCCGCCGCAACACGCCCTGATCCTGGCAGGCGCCGGCTCGGGCAAGACGCGGGTGCTGACGACCCGCATCGCCTGGCTGATCCAGTCCGGCCAGGTCGATCCGGCCGGCATCCTGGCGGTTACATTCACCAACAAGGCGGCCAAGGAAATGCTCGCCCGCCTGACGGCGATGCTGCCGGTGAACACCCGCGGCATGTGGATCGGCACTTTCCACGGCCTGGCCAATCGCCTGCTGCGTGCGCACCACCGCGATGCCGGGCTGCCGCAGCTGTTCCAGATCCTGGACTCGGGCGACCAGCTTGCCGCGATCAAACGCCTGCTGAAGACGCTGAACGTCGACGACGAGAAATTCCCGCCGCGCGAGCTGCAGCACTTCATCAACGGCCAGAAGGAAGCCGGGCTTCGCCCGCATGCGGTCGAGGCCTGGGACGACTACACCCGGCTGCGCGTCCAGCTTTACCAGGAGTATGAAGCACAGTGCCAGCGTGAGTCTGTTGTGGATTTCGCGGAGCTGCTGCTGCGCAGCTACGAGCTGCTCGAACGCAACGAGCCGCTGCGCCGTCATTACCAGCGCCGTTTCCGCCACATCCTGGTCGATGAATTTCAGGACACCAACCGCCTGCAGTACCGCTGGCTGAAGCAGTTCGCCGACGAAGGGCGCGAAGGCGGCGCGGCGATGTTCTGCGTCGGCGACGACGACCAGAGCATCTACCGCTTCCGCGGCGCCGAAGTGGGCAACATGCGCGACTTCGAGCGCGAGTTCCGCGTGCAGAACGTGATCCGGCTGGAGCAGAACTACCGTTCGCACAGCAACATCCTCGATGCCGCCAACGCCATCATCCGCCACAACAGCAACCGGCTCGGCAAGAACCTGTGGACCGACCAGGGCGCGGGCGAGCCGATCCGGGTGTTCGAATCCTATTCTGACGGAGACGAGGCGCGCTGGGTCGTCGAGGAGATCCAGTCGCTGGTGCGCGATGGCGCCCAGCGCAGCGAGATCGCGCTGCTGTACCGTTCGAACGCGCAGTCGCGGGTGCTGGAGCACCAGCTGTTCTCGGCCGGCATTCCCTACCGCGTTTATGGCGGCCTGCGCTTCTTCGAGCGCCAGGAGATCAAGCACGCGCTCGCCTACCTGCGCCTGATCGCCAACCCGGACGACGACACTTCGTTCGCCCGCGTGGTCAATTTCCCCACCCGCGGCATCGGCGCACGCACGCTGGAAGTGCTGGGCGACGCCGCGCGCACCTGGAACTCCAGCCTGTATGCCGCGGTGCCGCATCTTTCCGGCAAACCGGGGACGGTGCTCGGCCAGTTCGTGCGCCTGATCGAGGACATGCGGCGCGACACGACCAGCCTGCCACTGCCGGAACTGGTCGACCACGTGCTGGACATCAGCGGCCTGCGTGCGCACTACAAGGCCGACAAGGAAGGCCAGGAGCGGCTGGAGAACCTGGACGAACTGGTGAGCGCCGCGGCCAACTTCCTTGCCGAGTTCCAGCCTGCAGAAGAGGCCGGGCAGGTACAGGATCACGCCTTGCTGGCCGACTTCCTCGCCCATGCCTCGCTCGAGGCGGGCGACCACCAGGCCGACCAGGGCGCCGACGCGGTGCAACTGATGACGGTGCATTCGGCCAAGGGGCTGGAGTTCAACGTCGTCTTCCTGTCCGGGCTGGAAGAGGGCCTGTTCCCGCACGAGAACAGCATCCTCGAGACCGACGGCCTGGAGGAAGAGCGCCGCTTGATGTATGTCGCGGTGACGCGGGCGCGCGAGCGGCTGTATCTGTCCTTCGCCCAGAGCCGCATGCTGCACGGTCAGACGCGCTACAACCTGCGCTCGCGCTTCCTCGAGGAGATTCCCGCCGAACTGACGAAATGGCTGACGCCGCCCAGCCCGCGTTCGGCGGCGGGCGGCGCGACGGGCGGTGCCGGCGGCGGCTACTTCAAGCCGTCCGCCGCTTCCGCCCAGATGGCGCGTCCGGCCTCCGCTGCCTTGCCCAATGGCCTGCGCATCGGCCAGACGGTCAACCACGCCCGCTTCGGCCAAGGCGTGATCGTCGCCGCCGAGGGCAGCGGCAGCGACGCCAAGGTGCAGATCAACTTCGGCTCGGCCGGCATGAAATGGCTGCTGCTGGCAGTGGCGAAGCTGGATCCGGCCTGAGCTGCGCTCAGGTGCCGGGCATCGCGAGATAACCCGGCAGGCGCTTGACGCGCTCGATCCAGCGCAGGATGTTGGGGTAGGGCGCCAGCTCGATGCCGCCTTCCGGCGCCAGCGCGACATAGGGGAACACCGCGCAGTCGGCGATGGTCGGGCGCGACAGCGCCAGCCAGTCCCGCTCGGCGAGATGGGCGTCGAGCAGCGGCAGGATGCGGGCGGCCTTGGCCAGGGTGCCGGCCTTGTCGATGGCGTAGCCGAACTTGTCCACCAGGCGGGCGGACGCGGGGCCATGCTGGATTTCGTTCGCCGCGGTGGACAGCCATTGCACGATCTCGGCCTGCAGATGAGCTTCGGCCGGCCACCATGCCGCGCCGCCGTAAGTGCCGGCGAGGTGGACCAGGATGGCCTGCGAATCGCGCAGCACCCGCTCGCCGTCGACCAGGATGGGCAGTTCGCCCCAGGGATTGAGTTCGGTCAGCGGCGGGCGCTTGTGTTCGCCGCCGAGGAAATCGACCGGCACGATCTCCAGCTCGATGTTCGCCAGTGCCGCGAACAGCCTGACCTTGTAGCAATTGCCGGACAGTTCCAGATCGTAGAGTTTCATGTTCTGTCTCCTTCGGGGTGGTCCATCAGTTGGTTGAATTCGAGCACGTTGCCGTCCGGGTCGCGGATGAACAGCGCGATGCGGCGCGGGCCGATGTGATGCGGCCCTTCGGTGACGGCGATGCGTCGCTGGTGCAGCCAGGCCTGCAGTGCGCCGAGGTCGTCCACGATGAAAGCCGGATGGGTCATGCCCGGCAGCTTGACGGGTTCGTCGAGCAGCACGTTGCGCGCATCGGGCCGGCGCGCGGCATTGAAGATCAGGTTGATGCGCACGCCGTCCGGGCTCAGCATCTCGTTGGCTTCGTGCTCGGGAAAGCGCAGGCTTTCGGCAAAGCCGAGCGCCTGGTAGAAATCGAGCGCGCGGCGGCGGTCGCTGACGCGGATGCCGACATGGTCGTAGGCCAGGATGCGGGCCGGGCAGCGCGCCGCGCCGGGCGGCGACGGGATGCTCGGTGGGGGGACGATCGGGGAAGCGGCTGCGTTCATGTCGAGAATCGGCGGCGGTGTCGGGACGGGAACGAGTGTCGGCGCCCTGGCGTGTGCCATCAATGCCGCCGGGCTGACAACACCATTGCGTTCGACGCACAAATGAAAGGCGAGCGATGGACAAACTGAAAGCGATGGCAACCTTCGTGCGCATCGTCGAGGCCGGCAGCCTGAGTGCGGCTGCAGGGGCGTCGGGGCAGTCTGCCGCGTCGGTGGTGCGCAGCCTGGCGGCGCTGGAAAAACACCTCGGCGTGCGCCTGCTGAACCGCAATACCCGGCGCCTGGCCTTGACCGACGAGGGGACGGAATTCCTCGCCTGGAGCCGCCGCATCCTGGCCGAGTTCGACGAGATCGAGCACAGCTTCGATGCGCGCCGGCACAGCCCCGGCGGCCTGCTGCGCCTGACCGCGCCGGTCGAGTTCGGCCGCCGCCATGTCGCGCCGCTGGTCAATGCCTTCCTGGCGCAGCATCCGGCGATGCGGGTGGAACTGATCCTGCTCGACCGCATGGTCGATCTGCTGGAAGAAGGGCTGGACCTCGCCGTCAGGATCGGACAATTGCCCGATTCGTCGATGGTGGCGGTGCCGCTGGGCAGGACGCGGCATGTGGTGTGTGCCAGCCCGGACTACCTGCGTGCGGCCGGGCAGCTTCCGCACCCATCCGCGTTGTGCGAACATGACTGCATCGTCTTCGCCCAGCAGGGAGGAGAGTGGCATTTCATCGACGGCGGCGAGGCCCTGACCGTGCCCGTGCCGGCTCGCCTGGGCACCAACCAGGTCCAGGCTGCCAGCCTGGCCTGCGTGCAGGGGCTCGGCATCGCCCGGCTGCTGCATTACCAGGTCGCCGCCGAACTGGCCGACGGGCAACTGGTCCGCCTGCTGCGGGAATTCGAGCCGCCCGAGCTGCCGGTGCAACTGGTGTATCCGCATTCGCGGCTGCTGTCGTCCCGGGTGCGCTCGTTCATCGACTGGATGGCCGGGCGGCTGCGGATTCCCGACCCCGGGGTCTGAGACGGTGGGCGCCGGCACCCCTTGCCATCGGAAGCAGGGGCTCTTTGCCTCTCCGTGCCGTCAGGCGCCGTACTTGCGCGCCAGGGTGTCGTGCAGGGCGACGAATTCCTGCGACAGCTTGTGCTTGGGATCGAGGTGGATCATCGGCTTCGCCTGCTCGTGCGACTCCTTGATCCTGACCGAGGCGGACAGATAAGGCTGCAGCACCGGCAGGCCTTCGTCGATCAGTTCCTGCACCACTTTCTGCGGCAGGCTGGCACGCGGCTGGAACTGGTTGACGACGATGCCTTCGACCTGCAGCTCGCGGTTGTGGTCGGATTTGATCTCCTGCACGTTCTCCAGCAGCGAATACAGCGCTTTGCGCGAGAATTCGTCGCAATCGAACGGGATCAGGCAGGCATCGGCAGCGATCAGCGCCGAGCGGGTGAAGAAGTTCAGGGCCGGCGGCGTGTCGATGAAGACGCAGTCGAAATCGTCCGCCAGCTCTTCGAGCGCATCGCGCAGTTTGTAGATCTTGTAGCGCGACTCCAGCTTGCCCTGCAGTTCTTCGAGCAGCGGGTGCGAGGGCATCACGTGCAGGTGCTCGAAGGGCGTGGCGACGACGAAGTCGGAAGTGTCACGCGGGTTGAGCTTGAAGTTCAGCGTCTGGTCGAAGAAGTCGGCCAGCGTGGCATCCAGATCCTCGGCCGAGGCGCCGAGCAGGTACTGGGTGGAATTGCCCTGCGGGTCCAGGTCGACGACCAGCGTGCGCTTGCCCTGCTGGGCGCTGATTGCCGCCAGATTGCAGGTGATGGTCGACTTGCCCACGCCGCCTTTCTGATTGAATACCACGCGTCGCATTCTTCGCTCCCTCGGTCGGAGCCCGCATTCTGCCAAAAAGCGGCATGGGAAGGGGGTTTGCGGATAGTGGATATCAGTAAAACCCCTGTGTCAAAGGCCTGTGCGCTGCGCTAAACTTCCGCGACGTCGATTTCCGGGCGTCCCGCGACCGACAAGAGCGGCCGGTGGGGTGGAGCGCCGAACAACAAGAACGAGCCTGTCCGGATGGCGGAACCGCGTGCGCTTTTCCCGGGCAGCGCGATACGGCGGGCGGCAGCGCTCGCCACGGCTCACAAAACACACTCATTCCAAGAGGGGACCAAACATGGATCAGGATTTCATCGCTGCTGCGCTCGATTACCACCGTTCGCCGACGCGGGGCAAGATTTCGGTCGTCCCGACCAAGGGCCTGACCAACCAGCGCGATCTCGCGCTGGCCTATTCGCCCGGCGTGGCCGCGGCCTGCGATGCGATCGTCGCCGATCCGGCCGAAGCCTTCGAACTGACCAGCCGCGGCAACCTGGTGGCCGTGGTCACCAACGGCACCGCGGTGCTTGGCTTGGGCAACATCGGCCCGCTGGCGTCCAAGCCGGTCATGGAAGGCAAGGGCTGCCTGTTCAAGAAGTTCGCCAACATCGACGTCTTCGACATCGAACTGGCCGAGAACGACCCCGACAAGCTGATCGACATCATCGCCTCGCTCGAGCCGACGCTGGGCGGCATCAACCTGGAAGACATCAAGGCGCCGGAGTGCTTCTACATCGAGAAGAAGCTGCGCGAGCGCATGAAGATCCCGGTCTTCCACGACGACCAGCACGGCACCGCGATCATCTCGGCCTCCGGCCTGATCAACGGCCTGAAGGTGGTGGGCAAGGACATCGCCGAGGTCAAGCTGGTGTGCTCCGGCGCCGGCGCGGCCGCCATCGCCTGCCTCGACCTGATGGTCAGCGTCGGCCTCAGGCGCGAGAACATCTACGTCTGCGACTCCAAGGGCGTGATCTACGAAGGCCGCGAGGCCAACATGGAGCCGACCAAGGCCCGTTACGCGCAGCAGACCGATGCCCGCACGCTGGGCGAAGTGATCGAGGGCGCCGACATCTTCCTCGGCCTGTCGACCGCCGGCGTGCTGAAGCCCGAAATGGTGGCGAGGATGGCCGACAAGCCGCTGATCTTCGCGCTTGCCAACCCGAACCCCGAGATTCTGCCGGCCGATGCCAAGGCCGTGCGTCCCGACTGCATCGTCGCCACCGGCCGTTCGGACTTCCCGAACCAGGTCAATAACGTACTGTGCTTCCCCTTCATCTTCCGCGGTGCGCTCGACGTCGGCGCGACCACGATCAACGAGGAGATGAAGCTCGCCTGCGTGAAGGCGATCGCCGAACTGGCCGAGGCCGAAGCGAGCGACGTCGTTGCCAGCGCCTACGGTGGCCAGGAACTGAGCTTCGGCCCCGAATACATCATTCCCAAGCCCTTCGATCCGCGCCTGATCGTCAAGATCGCGCCGGCGGTGGCGAAGGCTGCGATGGATTCGGGCGTGGCGACCAAGCCGATCGAGGATTTCGACGCCTACGTGTCGGGCCTGAACGCCTTCGTCTATCAGTCCGGCATGGTCATGAAGCCGGTGTTCTCCGCCGCCAAGCGGGTGCCGATCGAGCAGAAGCGCGTGATCTACGCCGAAGGCGAAGAGGAACGCGTACTGCATGCGGTGCGTGTGGTGCTCGACGAAGGGCTGGCGCGGCCGATCCTGATCGGGCGCCCGGAAGTGATCGAGATGCGGATCAAGAAGATCGGCCTCAACCTCGTGCCCGAACGCGATTTCGACATCGTCAATTCGGAGTCCGATCCGCGCTATCGCGAACTGTGGACCGAGTACTACCAGTTGATGAGCCGCGACGGCGTCACGCCCGAACTGGCCAAGGCCAAGATCCGGCGCGACACCACGCTGATCGGCGCCATGCTGCTGCGCCGTGGCGATGCCGACGCGCTGGTGTGCGGCACTTTCGGCTCCTACGATTACCACCTGAAGCAGGTCGGGGATGTCATCGGTCTGGCGCCCGGCGCCAAGCAGTTCGCGGCGATGAACCTGCTGCTGCTGACCAAGCGCATGCTCGCGATCACGGACACCTACGTCAACGAGAATCCGAGCGCCGAAGAGGTGGCCGACATTGCGCTGATGGCGGCCAACGAATTGCGCCGCTTCGGTATCGAACCCGGCGTCGCGCTGCTGTCGCATTCCAGCTTCGGCAGCTCGACTTCGGCGTCGGCACGCAAGATGCGCCGTGCCTGCGAGATCCTGCGCGAAACCGCTCCCGACCTGAATCTCGATGGCGAGATGCACGGCGATGCGGCGCTGTCCGAGGAAATCCGCGACAACCTGCACCCGGATTCGCGCCTCAAGGGCGAAGCCAACCTGCTGGTGATGCCCAACCTCGACGCCGCCAACATCTCCTTCAACCTGATGAAGATCGCCAACGGCGACGGTGTGTCGGTGGGGCCGATCCTGCTCGGCGCGGCCAAGCCGGTGCATATCGTGACGCCTTCGGCGACGGTGCGCCGCCTGGTCAACATGACCGCCCTGGCGGTGGTGGACGCACAGGCCTCGCGCGCCGAACAGGCGGGCTGAAGCTGCCGGGCGCCATCTTCGCGGGTGGCGCCCCCGCAGCTATTCGATCAACTACCGAAAACGTGCCCATCCGGCACTGTCCATGTTGCCCCGCCGAGCTTCGAAGACGTTTCATGCCCCGATCGCCCACTGCATGCTCGCATGCACTCTGGGCCTGACGAACCTGCCCGCGATGGCGGACGGGTGGCTGCTGGCATCGCCCGAGCCGCGTGTGGTGCCGGGCCGCAGCTTCGACGTCGTGGTCATCGCCCCGGCGGATGGGGCGGAACTGCCGGAGCGCCTGGCGGCGCAGATCGAACTGCCCGACGGCGGCCCGCGCATCGGACTCGAACTGGTTGCCGCTGCCGCGACCGACGAGCGCACGCAGCAGCGGCGCTATCTCGGCCACTGGCCGGCCGAGGTCACCGGTTTCGCCACGCTGTCGCTGCCCGATGCGGCGTCGGCCCGCATCGTGATGGACGCGGGAGCGGCCTTCCGTACGCCGGTGGATACGGCGCAGTCGAACAACCTCTCGCGCAGCGGAACCGTCGTCCCGGCGACGACGACGCAGAGCGAGCCGGTCCAGCCTTCGGCGCTTGCCGCCCACGAGCCGATGTATTTCCTCGTCGGCGGCAAGGATCCGGTCTCGGCGCGCTTCCAGTTCAGCTTCCGTTACCGCATGTTCGACGACCAGGGCGTTGTCGGCGAGCATTTCCCGGTCGCGCGCGGGCTCTATTTCGGCTTCACCCAGACCTCGCTGTGGGACCTGCAGTCGGACTCGAAGCCTTTCCGCGACACCAGCTTCCGTCCCTCGCTGTTCTACCGCTGGCTGATCTCCGACCCTTCGCACGGCGGCTTCGTCGCCCTGTCCGGTGGCTACGAACACGAATCGAACGGCAAGGACGACGAGGATTCGCGCAGCATCGACACCTTGTTCCTGAAGGCCGAGGGGCGCTACTACCTGGATGACGGCGTGAGCTATTTCGGCCTCGAACCCAAGGTATGGAGCTATCTCGACCGCGAGGACAATCCAGATATCGCCCGCTACCGCGGCTATGCCGAATTGGGCTTGCGCTACGGCCGGGACGATGGCCTGATGCTCACGTCGCTGCTGCGCCGGGGCACGGCTGGCAAGATGCGCCGCCAGTTCGATCTGTCCTGGCCGCTGCGCCGCAGCGTGTTCTCGGGCGTGGGCGCCTTCCTGCACCTGCAGTACGTGGGCGGCTACGGCGAAACCCTGCTCGACTACGACAAGGACAACGGCGGCCAGTGGCGCATCGGCATCTCACTCGTGCGCTGAGGCACTGCCGCCGCGCACGTTCCACTCAGGAGACGGACATGACGCACGCGATTCGCTTTCACCGTACCGGCGGCCCCGAAGTGCTGCAATGGGAGGAGGTGGCGCTGCCGGCACCGGACGCCGGAGAAGTCCGGGTCCGGCAGCATGCGGTGGGCTTGAATTTCATCGACACCTATCACCGCAGCGGGCTGTATCCACTGTCGCTACCGTCCGGGCTGGGCATGGAAGCGGCCGGCGTCGTCGAGGCCGTCGGCGAAGGCGTGGCCGAGCTGAAGATCGGCGACCGCGTCGCCTATACCAGCGGGCCGCTCGGCGCCTATGCCGAGGCGCGCAACATCGAGGCCCGCCACCTCGTGCGCCTGCCCGAGGCGATCTCGTTCGAGCAGGGCGCGGCGATGATGCTGCAAGGCCTCACCGCGCACTACCTGCTGCACAGCACCTATCCGGTGAAGGCGGGCGATATCATCCTGGTGCATGCCGCGGCCGGCGGCGTCGGCTCGATCCTGGTGCAGTGGGCGAAACTGCTGGGCGCGACCGTGATCGGTACCGTCGGCAACGACGACAAGGCGGCGCAGGCGAAGGCGCTCGGCTGCGACCATGTGATCGTCTATTCGCGCGAGCGTTTCGCCGAGCGGGTGCGCGAACTGACCGGCGGTACGGGGGTAGCGGCGGTCTACGATTCGGTGGGCCGCGACACCTTCCTCGATTCCGTGTCCTGCCTGCAGCGGCGGGGCATGATGGTGAGCTACGGCAATGCCACCGGGCCGGTTTCGCCGTTCGACTGCGGACTGCTGGCGCGCGCGGGTTCGGTGTATGTCACCCGTCCGAGCCTGTTCGACTACATCGCCACGCGCGAGGAGCTGGAGGCACGCAGCGCCGCGCTGTTCGAACTCGTTGCCGCAGGAAAGCTGCGCATCGCCGTCAACCAGCGCTATGCGCTGAAGGATGCCGCGCAAGCCCATCGCGACCTGGAGGCGCGTCTGACCATGGGTTCGACCGTCCTGCTGCCGTAGCAGCACGGCGGCGAGCGGGGGATGAGGCGGTGAGAGCCGGCAGGCTCGGGTAAAATCGCGCCCATGACTGCCTCCCAGAACATGCTTTCCCAGGACTTGCCAGCTTCGCCGCCGCGCTTCGTCCATCTCCGCCTGCACTCCGAATACTCGATCACCGACGGCATCGTCCAGATCGACCAGGCCGTCGCCGCCGCCGCGGCCGACGGCATGCCGGCGCTCGGCATCTCCGACCTCGCCAACCTGTTCGGCATGGTCAAGTTCTACAAGACCGCGCGCGGCAAGGGTATCAAGCCGATCGTCGGCGTCGATGCCTGGATCCAGAACGAGGCCGAGCGCGACAAGCCCCACCGCGTGCTGCTGATCTGCAAGAACCGCGCGGGTTACGGCCAGGTGTGCGAGCTGCTGACGCGCGCCTATCTCGACAACAAGTACCGCGGCCGCGCCGAGATGCGGCGCGAGTGGTTCGAGAACGGCGCGGCGAGCGAACTGCTGTGCCTGTCGGGCGCGATGCAGGGCGACATCGGCGCGGCGATCGTCGCCGGCAATTCCGCGCAGGCGGCGCAACTGGCGGCGGACTGGGCACGGCTGTTTCCGGAGGCCTTCTACATCGAGATCCAGCGCGCCGGCCATTCGGGCACCGAAGGCTACATCCGCCAGGCGCTCGAGATCGCCGGCGAGCTCGGCCTGCCGGTGGTGGCGACGCATCCGGTGGAATTCCTCAAGCGCGAGGACTTCCAGGCCCACGAAGCGCGGGTGTGCATCGCCCAGGGTTACGTGCTGGCCGACAAGCGCCGGCCGCGCGACTTCACCGAAGAGCAGTACCTGAAGAGCCAGGCGGAGATGTGCGAGCTGTTCGCCGACATCCCCGAGGCGCTGGAAAACGCCGTCGAGATTGCCCGCCGCTGCTCGCTGACGGTGCAGCTCGGCAAGAACTTCCTGCCGCTGTTCCCGACGCCCGACGGCATGACGCTGGACGACTTCCTCGTCCAGGAGGCGAAGGCCGGCCTGGAGCGCCGCCTGGTCCAGCTCTACCCGCACCCCGAGGAGCGCGAGCAGCAGCGCCCGCGCTACGAGGAACGGCTCAAGTTCGAGACCGACACCATCATCCAGATGGGCTTTCCCGGCTACTTCCTGATCGTGGCCGACTTCATCCGCTGGGGCAAACGCAACGGCGTGCCGGTGGGGCCGGGGCGCGGCTCGGGCGCGGGTTCGCTGGTGGCCTATTCGCTGGAGATCACCGACCTCGATCCGCTCGCCTACGCGCTGCTGTTCGAGCGCTTCCTGAACCCCGAGCGGGTGTCGATGCCCGACTTCGACATCGACTTCTGCCAGGACAACCGCTACCGCGTCATCGAATACGTGCGCGAGCGCTACGGCAAGGATGCGGTCAGCCAGATCGCGACTTTCGGCACCATGGCCTCGAAGGCGGTGGTGCGCGACGTCGGCCGCGTGCTCGACCTGCCCTACGGCCTGTGCGACCGCCTGTCCAAGCTGATCCCGATCGAGGGCGCCAAGCCCGTCTCGCTGAACAAGGCCTACGAGATGGAGCCGCAGATCGGCGAGATGATGAAGGACGGCAACGACGGCGAGGCGATCCAGACCCTGTGGGGGCTGGCGCAGCCGCTGGAAGGCCTGTCGCGCAACGTCGGCATGCACGCCGGCGGCGTGCTGATCGCGCCCGGCAAGCTGACCGATTTCTGCCCGCTGTACATCGCCGACGGCGATGATGCCTCGCCGGTGTCGCAGTTCGACAAGGACGACGTCGAGGCGGTCGGCCTGGTGAAGTTCGACTTCCTCGGCCTGCGCAACCTCACCATCATCGAGCTGGCGCTGGAATACGTCGACCGCCTGGAAGGCAGCCGGCCCGACCTGATGAGCCTGGGCTTCGAGGACCCCGCCGCCTACCAGATCCTGAAGGACGCCAACACCACGGCGATCTTCCAGGTCGAATCGGAGGGCATGAAGAAGCTGCTGAAGAAGCTCGCGCCCGACCGCTTCGAGGACATCATCGCGGTACTGGCGCTGTACCGCCCCGGCCCGCTGGGCTCGGGCATGGTGGACGACTTCATCCTGCGCAAGAAGGGCCAGCAGGAGATCGACTACTTCCACCCCGACCTGAAAGCCTGCCTGGAGCCGACCTACGGCGTCATCGTGTACCAGGAACAGGTGATGCAGATCAGCCAGATCATCGGCGGCTACACCCTGGGCGGCGCCGACATGCTGCGCCGCGCGATGGGCAAGAAGAAGCCGGAGGAGATGGCCAAGCACCGCGCCACCATCGCCGAAGGCGCGCAGCAGAAGGGCTACGACCCGGCGCTGGCCGAGCAGCTCTTCGACCTGATGACCAAGTTCGCCGAGTACGGCTTCAACAAGTCGCACACCGCGGCCTATGCGGTGGTGACCTACCACACTGCCTGGCTGAAGGCGCACCACTGCGCCGCCTTCATGGCGGCGACGATGTCGTCCGACCTGGACAACACCGACACGGTCAAGATTTTCTTCGAGGACACCGTCGCCAACGGCATCAAGGTACTGCCGCCGGACGTCAATGCCTCGGACTACCGCTTCGTGCCGGTGGATCGCAAGACGATCCGCTACGGCCTGGGTGCGGTCAAGGGCGTCGGCGAGCCGGCGGTGCGGGCGATCATCGCCGCGCGCGAGAAGGCCGGCGCTTTCCGCGACCTGTTCGATTTCTGCGAACGCGTCGACCGCAGGATGGTGAACCGCCGCGTCATCGAGGCGCTGATCCGTTCCGGTGCGATGGACACGCTGGAAGGCCACGCCGGCCTCGATCGCTCGCAGTTGATGGCGACCGTGGCGCTGGCGATGGAAGCTGCCGAGCAGGCTGCGGCCAACGCGATGCAGGGCGGCCTGTTCGACATGATGCCGGAGGCCGCCGGCGCGGCGCCGGAGTTCGCCAAGCTGCGGCCGTGGACCGAGCGCGAGCGGCTGAAGGAGGAAAAGCTCGCCATCGGCTTCTTCCTCTCCGGCCATCCCTTCAATGCCTTCAAGCTCGAGGTGCGCCGCTTCGTGCGCCGCACGCTGGCGCAGCTCGAGCCTTCGCGCGACATCACGATGATGGCCGGCGTGGTGATGGAAACGCGTACCAAGATGGGCAACCGCGGCAAGATGGCCTTCGTCCAGCTCGACGACGGCAGCCAGCCGCGCGAGGTCGCGATCTATTCCGAAGTGCTCGATGCCAACCGCGGCAAGATTGTCACCGACGAAGTGCTGGTGGTCGAAGGCAAGGTCAGCAACGACGACTTTTCCGGTGGCCTGCGCATCGTCGCCGAGCGCCTGTTGACCCTGGGCGAGGCGCGCAGCCGCTTCGCCCGCGCCCTGCAGGTGCGCATCAACGGCGAAGTCGCGGCCAGCGGCGGCGCGCTCGCTGCGGCGGGCAAGTTGCAGACCCTGCTCGAACCTTTCCGCGAAGGCGGCTGCCCGGTGCGGGTCAATTACCGCAACGCCGCTGCCGAGGCCGACCTGCCTCTGGGTGACGGCTGGCGGGTGCGGCTGGACGACGCGCTGCTGGAGAGCCTGCGCGATTGGCTGGCGCCGGAGGCGGTGGAGATCGTCTATCCGAACTGAGCCTGCGGCGGCTGCGGGTGCAAGGCTTCATTCCTGAGCGTTGCGCGCAGCGTCCGGCAGGAACAGCAGATCCAGCACCGTGCCGCCGGCGTCGCTGCGGCGTACCCGCAGCAGCCAGCCCAGGCGCTCGCAGATCAGGCGGACGATGAACAGCCCCAGGCCGTCTTCAGGAACGAGACGGTCCGGGGGCGCGTTGAGGCGGGCACGGATGTGCTCGGGCAGTCCCGCACCGGCATCGCGGATGCTGAGGCTGTGGGCGCCGAGTTCGATATGCACCTTGCCGGCGGTATGGCGCACCGCGTTCTGTACCAGGTTGCGCAGCAGCATGCGTACCAGGGTCGGATCGGCGTGGATGACGGGGGCCGGCTCGGGCAATTCGCAACTGATGCGCCCTGCCTGTTGCGGCGTGCCGTCTTCGAGCTCTGCCACGATCGCGCGCACGCCGTCGGCGAGGTCGAGATCCTCCGGCTGGTCGCTGTCGCCCGAGCGGCGTGCGAGCTTGAGCAGGGTCTCGACGTCGGCGCGCATGTCGTCGGCAGCACGCCGGATGCGCGCCACGGTGCGGCGGTCGGCTTCGCCGAGCGAGTCGCGTTGCGCCAGCACGTCCAGCGCGCCTGAGATCACCGCCACCGGCGTGCGCAGCTCGTGGCTGGCCAGGCCGACCAGCGATTTCTCGCGCTGCACGTAGGCATCGAGCGCATCGAGCAACTGGTTGAGGGTGGCGGCGATGTTGGCCAGCTCCATGTCCTCGTAGCGGCTGTCGATGCGGGCGACCGGCGAGCCCGGCTGCAGGCGCGCGATGTGGCGGGTGAGATCGTCCAGCGGGCCGAGGATGCGGCGGGTACCGATGCGCGTCAGCAGCACGACCAGGCCGAGCACCAGCAGCGCGAACAGCCCCCAGCCGATCCGCTGCGCTGCTTCGCGGCTTTCCATCAGCGTGATGTCCTGGGCGAGATAGATCACGCCGGGCGGCTCTGCGATGCGTTCGATGGAGATCAGCCAGGTCTTGTCCGCTATTTCCACTTCGGCCGAGAACGGCACCGGGCGGTTGCGGAAGATTTCGGGCAGTTCGGTCGGGAGTGCACCATCGGGCACGTACAAGGTGGTCAGCAGTGCGGTGTCGCGGGATTCGACCTTCGTGCCGCTGACGTGCTGCTCGAGGAAGGCCCGCTCCAGTGCCAGTTCGTGCCGCAGGATGCTGTCTTCCATGTCGTCGGACGCTCTCGATGATGACCAGCGTAACGGCGACGTTGATGAAACCGATGGCGAGGAAGGTGCGGAACAGCCGGCGCGAGAGCGAAGTTTTCATCGGCGAATCGAGGCCCACCTGCCCGTCAAGGCATGGGTGTGGCTGGCGAGCAGGCGAGCCCAGTCCTGGTCATCGAAAAAGCGCTGGCGTCGGCGCAGCTGGGCGAGATCGTGGCGGGCCGCCAGGGTCGGCGTCAGGCGGTGGCGCATCTTCTCCAGGTCGAGCAGGGCGACATCGGGTCGCGCGTTGTCATGCAGGCGAACCATGACGTGTTTGTCATAGAGGCAGCTGTGTTGCAGATGCTCGCGGTGCAGGCGGCCGAGCATCCGGCCCAGCAGCTCGGCGATGGCGGCACGCCGGGCTGATGGCAAGGCTCCCAGTTCGTGCAGCGGATGGTAACCCGCCAGTGCGGCGGTAACCAGCACGGCTTCGGTGCCGGCTGCAGTATGCCGGACCGAGTGGAAGACCGGCGTGGGGGCGGCGATGCCCAGGGCGCGCAGGCGAAGCAGGAAGTGCCACTCCCGGCTGGCCGTGGGCCAGCCCAGCGGATGGCGAAGGCTGCGGCACAGGTGGTTGCATTGGCGCTTGATGTAGACCTCGCCATCTTCCACTACGGCCCGAATCACACCGCTCCAGCCGTTCCGCCGCTCGTTCGGCTCTTCCACCCAATCGCCCGGCAGCGTCCACCAGTAATCGAAATCGTGCTGTCCCGTGATCGGCGTTCCGGCGGGCCGTTCAGGCGCGGCGCAGAACATAGATGCGCCACATCGAGTGCAGGGGCAGGAAGTCGAGATGCCCGGCGATCTCGAAGCCGGCGGCAGAAAATTCGGCTTCCGCGGTGGCGCGCGGCAGTACGTAGCGGTTCTGGTAGCCAGTCTTGCCGCGCCGCTGCCGCCGCGCTTCCTGCTGCCTGCGCCGCCAGGACAGGTAATTGCCATCGACCCACAGCGACAGGATCACGCTGTCGCGGGTGACGCGATGGAATTCGCGCAGCATGGCGAGCCGGTGTCCGGGCTCGCCGATGTGATGCAGCAGGCGCATGCAGAAGACGCTGTCGACCGAGTCGTCGGGCAGGTCGATGGCGAAAGCCGAAGTGTGCAGCGGACGGATGCGCGCGCGCAGGCCTGCCGGACAGTGGCGCAAGGCGACGTCCAGCATCGCCGCGGAATTGTCGGCGGCGATGATCTGGCGATCTGGTTGCTCGCCCAGCACTTCCCAGAAACGCCCCGCGCCGCATGGCAGATCCAGCACCCATTGCGGTTCGCCGGCCAGCGCGAGAGCCCGGCGAGCCAGTTGCTGGTCGCGGTGGTTGGACAGGCGGCGGCGCAGGCCGCTGCGATGCTTGTCGTGATAAGCCTCGGAATGCTCGGCGTCGTATTTGGCGCTGAAGGGCAGTTCGACGTCGGCCGGGGCGGTGTTGCGGGACATGGTGGACTCCATTGGGTGCAGAGCCCACGCAAGGTAATCAGGCGGTGGTCAAGGAAAGGTGCGCAGAAAGTGAAAAAGATGTGAAACAGGCTCAGCCATCGGCAAGCCGGTAGCCGATGCCGTGCACCGTATGTAGCAGCGGCCGGGAAAAGGGTTTGTCGATCTGCTGGCGCAGCGCATGGATGTGGCTGCGCAATGCATCGCTGTCGGGCGGGTTGTCGCCCCACAGGGCGTCTTCCAGCACTTCGCGGGGAACGACGGCCGGGCTCTTGCGCATCAGCACGGCGAGCAGCTTCAGCCCGATCGGACCCGGGTGCAGGTTTTGTCCGGCGCGGCTGACTTCCAGCGTGTCGAGATCGTAGCGCAGATCACCGACGCACAAGTCGCGGCGCATGCCGCCATGGCTGCGCTTGAGCACGGCCTCGATGCGTGCGGCCAGTTCCGGCAGGGCGAAAGGCTTGGTCAGATAATCGTCCGCGCCGCTGTGAAAGCCCTGCAGGCGGTCGTCCAGCGCGTCGCGCGCGGTCAGCATGATCACCGGCACGTTCTTGCGTTCGCCGTTGCGCAGGCGCTCGCACAGGCTGAAGCCGTCCACGCCGGGCAGCATCACGTCGAGCACGATCAGGTCGTAGTGCTGGGTGGCCGCCAGATGCAGGCCGGTGAGGCCGTCGGCGGCGCAATCCACGACGTAGCCTTTCATGCCCAGGTAATCGACCAGGTTGGCCAGGATGTCGGCGTTGTCCTCGATGACCAGCAGACGCATCGGCAGTCTCGTAAAAGTGGCCAAACCGTCAGTGCGGTGTCGGCGGGTTGTATTGCAGCAGGATGTGTTGTGCGCCGCGGAAGCGTACCGTCAATCTGTGGGCGGCGGCCTGTTCCAGCCACTCCTGATCGCGTCGGCGGACGGCGACGAACAGGGGTTCCGTCGCTTGTGCCAACATCGGCAGCAGATCGGTGCGCTTGATGCGGCGGGCGGCGTCGCGCGAATAATAGCGCGCGGAAAACGGCATGTCGTCCAGGTAGTACAGGCGCTCGACACTGCCGCCCGGCAGTATTTCGAGGGCGGCGATCAGCGGCGCGGCGGATTTCAGCTTGTACGGATGCAGGGCGAGGTGGACGCCTGCCGCGCTGAGCGTCAGCGGCACCGCCAGCACCAGCGCCAGCGCCAGCGCCGTCCGCCGGACTGACGTGGCGTCCAGCAGTGGCTGCAGGCCGCGCGCGATCAGGATGGCGAGAAAAGGCAGGCCCGGCAGCAGGTAGGTCCACAGGATGTTGCCGGCAACGCTGAAGAACACTGCCGGCGCAAGTCCGGCCACCAGCAGCAGGCGCACGTCCTCGTCGGCCAGTGCCTCGCGCAGCCTGGCGCGGCCGGTTTGGCTGCACAGGCGATGGACGAGCAGCGCCAGGCCGGCGATGCCCCAGGGGAAGCTCGCCCACAGCAGGAACAGCCAGATCGTGCCGTAGGGCTGGTGATGGGCGTTGCCGTACAGGTCGCCGGCCCAGCCCGGATCGACGAAGCGGCGGAAGTGCTCGCCGACGAGGAAGTAGTCCAGGAAGCCCGGCGTCTTCAGTTCGGCAGCCACGTACCAGGGCAGCACCAGCGCGGCGACCAGCAGGCTGCCTCCCTTCCACGGCAAGGCGGCCAATGCGCGGCGCCAGCTGCCGCTGCACAGCAGCCAGATGCTGCCGGGCAGGCCGACCAGCACCAGCGCCAGAGGTCCTTTGGCGAGCAGGCCGATCGCCAGGCCGACGAAGAACAGCCAGCCCCAGGGGATGGGGCGACCGCGGACGGCGAGGGCCAGCGAGACCAGGCTGAGGGTGGTGCCGAAGGCAAGGAAAGGGTCGGTGAGCACCGCGCCGGCACTGACGAAGGGCAGGGCCATGCTGGCCAGCACCAGGCCGGACCACCACGCCAGGCGTTCGCTGCCTTGCTGTCGCGCCAGCCGCAGCGTGAGCCACAGGATGCCGATCATGGCCAGCCAGCTCGGCAGGCGGGCGGCGAAGTCATGCACGCCGAACAGTTTCAGGGACGCTGCCTGGGCCCAGAAGGACAGCGGCGGTTTGCCCCAGAAAGGTATTTCCGGTGTGAACCAGGGCGTGATCCAGTCGCCGCGCTCGGCCATCAGGCGGGCGGTTTCGGCATAGCGCGGCTCGGTGGTGTCGCTCATCGGCAGCACGGTCATGGTCAGCAGACGCAGGCCGAGTATTGCGCACAGCAGCCAGAACAGGCCGAATCCGCTCGTCGGCCGACGGATGGAATCAGGCATGGCGGCGCCTCTTCCATTCGGCCGCCTGGGTGCCGCCGAGGATCAACTGCTCGTCCTGTATTAGGTAGAGCGGCCGCTGCTTGGCTTCCAGATAGGTCTTGCCGACGTATTCGCCGACGATGCCGATGCCGAGCAACTGCATGCCGCCCAGCAGCGCGAGCAGCGCCACCAGCGAAGGGAAGCCGGCCGCCGGGTCGCCGAACAGCAGGGCCTTGGCGACGATCCAGAGACCGTAGAGCCCGCCTGCCAGCGCGGTCAGCGCGCCGGCCAGGGTGGCGAGGCGCAGCGGTGCGGTGGAGAAGGAGGTGATGCCTTCCATCGCCAGGCCCGCCAGCGCGGTGTAGCGCCATTTGCTGCGCCCGGCGTGGCGCGCGGCACGGTCGTACTGCAGTATCGCGGTGGGCAGGCCGATCCAGGCGTAGAGGCCTTTCATGTAGCGGTTGCGCTCGGGCAGGCGCAGCAGCGCATCCACCGCGCGCCGGCTCATCAGACGGAAGTCGCCGGTGTCGAGCGGAATCGGTGCCGGGCTGAGCCGCGCCAGCAGGCGGTAGAAGGCGTGGGCGCTACTGCGCTTGAGCCAGCTTTCGCCGGCGCGGCTGCGGCGCTGCATCTGCACCACGTCGGCACCGGCACGCCATTGCGCGATCATGTCGGGAATCAGTTCCGGCGGGTCCTGCAGGTCGGCATCGAGCACGATCACGGCTTCGCCGCGCGCATGGGCGATGCCGGCGCTCATCGCTGCTTCCTTGCCGAAATTGCGTGTCAGGCGAATCAGGCGGAGGTCGGCGCCGCGTGGTTGCATGGCAGCCAGCAGCGTGGCGGAACCGTCGTCGCTGCCGTCGTCGACGAACACCAGCTCGACGCTCAGCTCGAGCGTATCGAGCACCTGTTCCAGCCGCGCCACACAGGCAGGCAGTACTTCGCGCTCGTTGTAGAACGGCACGACGATGCTGAGGGTGGGCAGGGCACGCCGCTCAGGCAGGCGTTTGAGCATCTGCGGCTTCATCGAAGACCATCCTTGCGTAGAGCAGGTAGCTGAGTGCAGCGCTTGCTCCGCTCGTGCCTGCCTGCGCGAGGGCCGGCGGCCAGCCTGCGGGGCCGTGCAGCAGGGCGAAAAGCAGCAGGTTGGCCAGCCAGGCGAGCGCGCAGCTTGCCAGGTAGCGCGGCAGGGCACGATCGTGGGCTGCACGGCTGGCGAAGGCATGGCGGCGCTGCAGCGGATAGTTGGCGGCCGCTCCCGTGATCGCACCCGCCGCAGTGGCGACATGGGCGTCGATGCCGGCCGCGATCAGCGCACTCATACACAGCCAATGGATGAGCGTCGCCATCCCGCCCGCGAGAGCGAAGCGGGCAGGGCGGCGAAAGGCGGCGGTCGAGGTGCTGGGGTTGGCGGCGTTCATCGGCCGCCACTATGGGCAGGCCGGCGTTGTGGAAACGTCAGGGAAATGTGCAGAAAACGTGAACGTGCGGCGCCTGGGCCACGGGGGATTCTTCAGGCAGTCGGTCGTTGTTCGAATCCATTCACGGCTTCCTCGTCGGCCGCGCTGACGTCGATGCGTGCGACCCTGGCTTTGGGCGGCCCTTGGTGCGCCCAGCCGATGAATGCGTCGACAGCCGGCAGCGGGCCGATCAACAGTGTTTCGACGCTGCCGTCGAGCCGGTTACGGACCCAGCCGCACAGGCCCAGCCGGGTGGCTTCGGCCTGTGCGCCGGCGCGGTACCAGACGCCCTGGACCTTGCCGTGGATACGCAGCAGGCGGGCAGCGGTCTGGGGCTGATCCTGTTCAGGCATAGGCGACCTCCGGGCGGGTGCCGCTGAGCCACTGGGCGCGCAGCAGGGCGTCGGTGATGTTGGCGGCGATGTTCTCGTCGCCAAGGCTTTCCATGAAGCCGGAACGGAACACCAGCGAACCGGGCTGCGAGTTCAGCCCGCACAGGATCAGGTGGGCGCCGCGCTTCTGCAGGTTGCGGTGCAGGGTCTGCAGGATGTCCAGCCCGGTGGTGTCCAGGCTGATGACCTTGTCCAGATCCAGGATCACCACGTCGGGGTGGCCGTGCTGCATCAGCAACAGGTTCTCGAGCTTGTTGGCGGCGCCGAAGAACAGGCTGCCGAACATCTTGTAGGCAAGGATGCGCGGGGTGCCGTCCTCGCGCTGCATCGCTTCGTTGCCGTAGTAGTCTTCCAGCGGCACGCGTTCGATGCGGGTCAGGTCCGACATGCGGTAGATGAAGAACAGGCTGGCCAGCACCATGCCCAGCTCCACCGCCAGCGTCAGGTCGAACACCACGGTGAGGAAGAAGGTGGAGAGCAGGATCGTGCGGTACTGCAGCGTATAGCGCGCCAGTTCCTTCGGCGCGAAGGCGTGCCATTCGCCCATGTTGATCGAGACGATGACGACGATGGCCGACAGCGTGGCAAGCGGGATGGCGCTGGCGAGCGGCGCCAGCGCGAGCACGATCGCCAGCAGCACCAACGCATGGAGGATGCCGGAGACCGGCGTGCGGCCGCCGGTGCGGATGTTGGTGGCGGTGCGGGCGATCGCGCCGGTGGCGGCGAAGCCACCGAACAGTGGTGCGGCGACGTTGGCGATGCCTTGCGCCATCAACTCCTGATTGGGATCGTGGCGGTCGTCGATCTGGCTGTCGGCGACGCGGGCCGACAGCAGTGATTCGATGGCGCCGAGCAGGGCGATGGTGAGCGCGGGCGCCACCAGCTTGCCGAGCGTGCCCAGGCTCAGTTCCGGCAGGCCGACGCTGGGCAGTTCCTGAGGGATGCCGCCGAAGCGGCTGCCGATGGTGTCGATCGGCAGTGCGAACAGGGCGTTGATCGCAGTCATGATGATCAGCACTGCGAGCGGTCCCGGCAGGCGTGCCATCCAGCGCACTTTCCGCGCTTGACGGTTCCAGACGACGAGCATCGTCAGCGAGGCGACGGCGACGGCGACGGTGGGTAGGTCGATGGTCGGCAGAGCAGCCCACAACGCGATCATCTTGGCGAAGAATTCGCCAGGCAGGTTGTCGATCTTCAGGCCGAGGAAATCCTTGATCTGAGAAATGAAGATGACGACCGCGATGCCGTTGGTGAAGCCGATGACCACCGACAGCGGAATGAAGCGGATCATGCTGCCGAGCCGTAGTGCACCCATGGCGAACAACAGGATGCCGGACATCATCGTCGCGATCAGCAGGTTCTGTACGCCGTGGTCGACGACGATGGCGTAGATGATCGGGATGAAGGCGCCGGTCGGGCCGCCGATCTGCACCCGCGAGCCGCCGAGCAGCGAGATCAGCAGGCCGGCGACGATCGCGGTCCAGATGCCGGCGGTCGGGGTCATGCCGGAGGCGATGGCGAAGGCCATCGCCAGCGGCAGGGCGAGCACGCCGACGGTGATGCCGGCGGAAAGGTCCTGGGCGAAACCCGCGCGGCCGTAGCCGGGCAGGGTGTCGAGGAGCTTGGGTCGGAACTGGATTTTCATGTCGTCTCCGCTGCGAGTCAGAACGAGGCAAACCTGTGGCTGCCCCTTCGGGCAGCATTACGGAGACGGTCGCCCTCGTCCTGCGCGATGCAGGATGATCCAGCGTTTCGAGGGCGTCAGCGGCATGGCTTTACTTGACCCGCATGCCGGGCGCGGCACCGGCGTCGGGCGACAGGATGTAGAGTCCGCTGGTCTTGCCTTCGGTATCGGAGGCAGCCAGCACCATGCCTTCGCTGAGGCCGAACTTCATCTTGCGCGGCGCCAGGTTGGCGACCATGACGGTGTGGCGGCCGACCAGCGTGGCCGGGTCGTAGGCCGCCTTGATGCCGGCGAAGACCTGGCGCGGCTTCGGGTTGCCGGCTTCGTCGGTTTCGCCGATGTCGAGCTGCAGGCGAATCAGCTTGTCGGCGCCTTCGACGTGCTGCGCATCGACGATCCTGGCGATGCGCAGATCGATCTTGGTGAAATCGTCGATCGAGATGTACGGCGATGCACTCGTTTGCGCTGTCTCGGCAGCCTGGGCGGCGTGCTGCTGCTTTTCGGCGTGGCGCTGCTGCGAGGAGGCGTCCTTGGCCGGTGCGGCTGCGGCCGGGGCCAGCGATTCGCGGTTGGCTTCGAGCAGGGCGTCGATCTGCTTGCGCTCGACGCGGGTCATCAGGTGGCTGTAGGGCTGGATCGCGTGGCCGGCGGGCAGCGTGGCCCAGTCGCCCTGCCAGTCCAGCGCCGGAATCGACAGGAAGGATTCGACCTCGGCGGCCAGCGCCGGCAGCACCGGCTTCAGGAAGCGGGCGAGGTCGCGGAACATGTTCAGCGCGGTGCTGCACACGGTGTGCAGGCGGGCTTCCTGGCCTTCCTGCTTGGCCAGTTCCCAGGGCTTGTGGTCGTTGACGTACTGGTTGGCGAGGTCGGCCAGGCGCATTATCTCGCGCAGCGCGCGGCCGTAGTCGCGTTCGTCGTAGGCGGCGGCGATGGCGCCGTCGGCCCAGGCGGCGGCGAAGTCGGCGCAGGCCCGGGTGTCGGTTTCGCCCAGCCTGCCGTCGAAGCGCTTGCCGATGAAACCGGCGCAGCGGCTGGCGATGTTGACGAACTTGCCGACGAGGTCGGAATTGACCTTGGCGATCATGTCGTCGAGGTTGAGGTCGACGTCTTCCATGGTGCCGTTCGACTTGCCGGCGAAGTAGTAGCGCAGCCACTCGGGATTGAGCTTCTGCGCGATGTAGGAGTGCGCGGTGATGAAGGTGCCGCGGCTCTTGCTCATCTTGGCGCCATCGACGGTCAGGAAGCCGTTGACGCACAGTTGGCTGGGTGTGGCATAGCCGGCGAACTTGAGCATCGCCGGCCAGAACAGGGCATGGAAGTAGAGGATGTCCTTGCCGATGAAATGCACCATCTCGGTGCCGGCCGCAGCGGCGCGTTCGCCGTCGGTGTAGTCCTCGACGACGATGTCGCCGCGCTTGTCGGCGAGGTTGCGGAAGCTGGCGAGGTAGCCGATCGGCGCGTCGAGCCAGACGTAGAAGTACTTGCCGGGGGCGCCGGGAATCTCGAAGCCGAAGTAGGGGGCGTCGCGCGAGATGTCCCAGTCGGACAGCTTGTTTTCTCCCTCTTCGCCCAGCCATTCCTTCATCTTGTTGGCGGCCTCCATCTGCAGGCGGCGTTCGCCGTGGGCGTTGGTGCCGCGCGTCCATCGGCGAAGGAAGGCGACCGCGCGCTCGTCCGACAGGCGGAAGAAGTAGTGCGTCGAAGTGCGCAGCACCGGCTTGGCGCCGGACACGGCAGAGTAGGGATTCTTGAGTTCAGTCGGCGCGTAGGCGGCGCCACAGGCTTCGCAGTTGTCGCCGTACTGGTCTGCCGCGCCGCATTTGGGGCATTCGCCCTTGATGAAGCGGTCGGGCAGGAACATTTCCTTGACCGGGTCGTAGTACTGCTCGATCTCGCGGGTGTCGATCAGGCCGCCGGCCTGCAGCTTGCCGTAGATGTCCGCGGCGTAGTCGCGGTTCTCGGCGCTGTGGGTGGAGTGGTAGTTGTCGAAGGCAACGCCGAAGGCGGTGAAGTCGCGCAGGTGTTCGCCATGCACGCGATCGATCAACTGCTCGGGCGTCAGCCCCTCCTTTTCGGCGCGCAGCATGACCGGCGTGCCGTGGGTGTCGTCCGCACAGACGTAATGCACCGAATGGCCCCGCATGCGCTGGTAGCGCACCCAGATGTCGGCCTGGATGTAGCCCACCAGGTGGCCGAGGTGGATGTCGCCGTTGGCATAGGGCAGGGCGTTGGTGACGAGGATCTTGCGGGGCATGGTCTGTGGAACGTGGATCAAAGGATGCGAGTTTAGCAAAGCACGACAACTGCTGCCCCGCTGCGTGAGTGGCCGAGGGGGCGTCTGTGGGGCAGCCCGTCAGCGCATTTCGCGCAGCAGCAATTCGACGCGTCGGTTGCGTGCGCGTCCTTCCTCGGTGGCGTTGCTGGTGAGCGGGTCGGCTTCGCCGCGGCCGTCGGCACTCAGGTGATCGAGGGCGATGCCGCGTTCGGCGAGATGAGCGGCAACGGCTTCGGCACGTTCGATCGACAGGCGCAGATTGACCATTTCGCTGCCCTGGCTGTCGGTATGACCGATGACCTTGACTGCGACGCCGGGTTCGGCGGCGAGCAGCGGTGCGATCGCATCGAGCGCGGCGGCGAGCGGTGGACGGATGACGGTGCTGCCCGAGGTGAAGCCGTCGGATACCGGGATCTCGATCCGGAAGCCTTGCGCATCGGCCGCGCCGATGGTGACGCCGGGTGCGCTGCGCGTGGCCTCGTCCATCGCCTGCCGGAGTACGGGCCAGTCCGGTGCCGGCGCCGTCTGGCGGACGAGGGCATGCAGGTGGATCGGGTCGTCGGCGACCGCGGCGGGCGCGTCGGGCGTGCCGGTGGTGGCGCAGGCCTGCACCAGCAGTGCGGCGCCGAGGGCGAGGAGCGTGGAGCGGAGGGAGGCGGAGATGTTCATTGCCGGAAGTAAGGTCGATGGGGCAGGGGCGCTGCCGAGGGTGGAAAGCAGACGAAATTCGGGCGTGCAGATTGGCCGGCCGGTCGCGGCCGATCCGCGCCGGCAGGAAACCCCAATGGTAGCGCGGGTGAGCGTTGGCGGAGGCTCCGGTATCATTCCCCCGTTTTCGCCCGGCTGCGGGCGTTCCGATCATCGAGGAAACAGGCAATGAGTCTCGACCAGCAAACCGTCACCGACGTGCTCAAGTCGGTCATCGATCCGAATACCGGCAAGGATTTCGTCTCCGCCCGCTGCATCCGCAACCTGGTGGTGGAAGGCGGCAATGTCGCCTTCGAGGTCGAGCTCGGCTACCCGGCGAAGAGCCAGCACGAACCCATCCGTGCCTTGCTGGCGGAGGCGCTGGCAATGGTGCCGGGCATCGGCCGCATCGACGTCGAGGTCAGCAGCAAGGTGGTGGCCCATGCCGTGCAGCACGGTGTGAAGCTGCTGCCGGGGGTGCGCAACATCATTGCCGTGGCTTCCGGCAAGGGCGGCGTGGGCAAGAGCACGACCTCGGTGAACCTGGCGCTGGCGCTGGCGGCCGAAGGCGCGCGGGTCGGCCTGCTGGATGCGGACATCTACGGCCCGTCGCAGCCGCAGATGCTGGGCATCGGCGGCCAGCGGCCGGTGTCGGAGGACGGCAAGACGATGATTCCGCTCGAAGCTTACGGCATCCAGGCGATGTCGATCGGCTTCCTGATCGAGCAGGACACGCCGATGGTCTGGCGCGGCCCGATGGCGACGCAGGCGCTGAACCAGATGCTGAAGGACACGGCCTGGCAGGATCTCGACTACCTGCTGATCGACATGCCGCCGGGCACCGGCGACATCCAACTGACGCTGTCGCAGAGCGTGCCGGTGACGGGCGCGGTCATCGTCACCACGCCGCAGGACATCGCCCTGCTGGATGCGCGCAAGGGCCTGAAGATGTTCGAGAAGGTGGGCGTGCCCATTCTCGGTCTGGTCGAGAACATGAGCATCCACATCTGCTCGAAGTGCGGCCACGAGGAGCACATCTTCGGCCAGGGCGGCGGCGAGAAGATGTGTGCCGACTACAACATTCCCTTCCTGGGGGCGCTGCCGCTGGACATCCAGATCCGCTCCGAAACCGACGGCGGCAAGCCGACCGTGGCCGCCGACCCGGAGGGCCGCATCGCGTCGATCTACAAGCAGATCGCGCGCAAGGTGGCGGTGCGCATCGCCGAGAAGTCCAAGGACATGACGCACAAGTTCCCGAACATCGTCATCAAGAACAGCTGAGGCGGCGCAGACGTCGGTCGCCGATCCTGGGCGACGAGGGCGGCGGGCCCGCTGGAAAGGAAAGGGCGGGCGCTCAGCCGGAGGCGGCCTCCGTATTTGCCGCGACGTCGCGCCAGGCCCGCCCCAGTGCGGCGATGCCCGCTTCGATGCGATCCTCTGGAATCGCTCCGTAGCCGAGGCGGAAGAAGCGCCGGGGCGGGTTTTCGCCGATGAAATGGATCTCGCCGGGTTCGATCAGGACGCCGAGCTTCGAGGCCTGGCGATGCAGGTCCCATGCGTTGAAATCGGCCGGGCCCTTGATCCACAGCGAAGAGCCGCCGGCCATGCCGTGAGCCTGGAAATCGGGCAGATGGACGTCCAGCGCGCGGGTGAGTATCCGCCATTTGCGTCCCAGGCTGTCGCGCAGGCGGCGGATGTGCTCGTCGTGATAGCCCATCGACAGGAAGAGCGCGAGGATGCGCTGGTTGTTGAGCGGCGGGTGGCGGTACATGTAGCGGCGCAGCGCGCGCAGTTCGTGTATCAGCTCCTCGTCGGCGACGATGAAGCCGAGGCGCACGCCCGGCAGCAGGCTCTTGGTCAGGCTGCCGACGTAGATCACCCGTCCGCTGTCGTCGAAGCTCTTGAGCGCCGGGTGGTTGCTGCCGAGGTAGTTGTGTTCGCTCTCGTAGTCGTCCTCGATGAGCAGCAGATCGTTTGCACGCGCACTTGCCAGCAAGGCCATGCGCCGATAGACCGGCATCGTCACGCCGGTCGGTGATTGATGGCTCGGTGTGCAGAAGACGAGGTCGCAGCCCTCGAGCTGCGCATCGACCACCAGGCCCTGATGGTCGATGCGCAGCGGCTTCAGGGGGCTGCCGCCGAGGCCGAAGATGTGGCGCGCATCGACGTAGCCGGGGTTCTCGATGCCGATGCGCACGCCCGCTCCGCCCAGCAGCGTCGCCAGCAGGTAGAGGGAGTTCTGTGTGCCGATGGTGATGAGGATCTCTTCCGCGCGCGCCTTGATCGCCCGCTTCGGCAGCAGACGCTGGATGATCTGCTCGACCAGCAGCGGGTCGTCCCGGTTGATCTGGTCGTCGATCCAGTGCCGCATGTGGGCGCCGAGCGAGGCGATGCGGGCGCAGTTGCGCCAGCGCGCCGCGGTCTGCTGATCGAATTCCACCTGGCCGTAGATGAAGGGGTAGCCGTAGTCGTGCCACTGCCGCGGCTTGACGATGCCGCGCAGTTGCGAAGGCTGGTGCCGGAGCCGGCGATCCCAGTCCGGCGCCTCGTCCGGCCGCTCGAAGAGTTTGCGCGGGCTGGGCTTGAGGCGCACGCCGAGCTGCTCGCGCAGGTATTTCTCGTTGATGAAGTAGCCCCGGCGATCCACCGGCGTGAGGTAGCCGTCGTTGACGAGCTGCTCATACACCAGCACCACGGTGTTGCGTGAAACCCCCAGCAGCGTGCTCAGCTTGCGCGAGGAGGGCAGCGCTTCGGTGGGTGACAGCGCGCCGTCGATGATCGCGTCCAGCAGGTTCTCGCGCAATTGCTCCTGCAGGCCGCGGCCGGCCTCGAAGGGGCGGAGGTATCGCTCCAACATGGTTCATGATCCTGTTGCGATGCACCAAACTGATGCGTCCGTGAATGGGTAACCGACTGATGGGACAGGAATCTTTCGATTTCTGGCACCAGTGGTGAACCGGCCTGGATCTATAGCAAGTTATGGGCCCCTCATAACATCGATGCCAGCAGGAACCACTTCCAACAGGAGCGTCACCATGTTCAAGAAACTGCATGACCGCACGTGCCGCAAGCTGCTCGTGCCCCTCGCCACCCTTGTGTTCGGCGTCGCCGGCAGCGCGCAGGCCGAGACGGTCACCATCGGCATACAGAGCATGTTCGGGCCGTGGAAGCAGGCCGTCGTCGAGAAGGCGTTCGAGAAGGCGACCGGCTGGGACATCAAGTGGCGCAACTTCGACAGCGGCGGCGACGTGATGATGGCGATGGCCTCGGGTGACGTGCAGATCGGCGTGGCCGGCAGCAGTCCGGTGGCGGCGGCCGTCAGCCGCGGTGTCGAGGTCGAGGTGTTCTGGGTGCTCGACAACATCGCCGACGCCGAAGCGCTGGTCGTGCGCAAGGGCAGCGGCATCGAGGCGCCACAGGATCTGGCCGGCAAGAAGCTGGCCGTGCCCTTCGTGTCGACGACCCATTTCCATGCCTTGTTCGCGCTCGAACAGTTCGGCCTGGGCGGCAAGGTGAAGGTCATCAACCTGCAGCCGTCCGACATTCCCGCCGCCTGGGAGCGCGGCGACATCGATGCCGCCTTCATCTGGGATCCGGCGCTGGGGCAACTCAAGAAGAGCGGCAAGGTGCTGCTGACCTCGGGCACGCTGACCGGATGGGGCAAGGCGACCTTCGACGGCCTGGTGGTGAACAAGGGTTTTGCCGCCAGGAATGAAGCGCAGATGACGGCTTTCACCAAGGTGCTGCAGACGGTGACGGCGAGTTATGTGGAGGCTCCCGAGCGGTGGACGCCGGATTCGAAGATGGTCATGCAGGTGGCCCAGCAGTCGGGCGTGAAACCCGAGGAGGTGCCACCGGTACTGGCCTTGTACCAATTCCCGCTGGCTGCCGAGCAGGCCGGCGGGAACTGGCTGGGCGGCGGCAAGGACAGCGGCGCGGCCAGGGCGCTGGCCGCCACCGCGGCTTTCCTGAAGGAGCAGAAGAAGGTTCCGGCGGTACTGGACGACTACGGTGTCGCCGTCACGTCGCGCTTCGTCGATGCCGTGAAGTAAGGGCGGTCAGTGATTCCGCGCGTGCTGCCGCAAGGCCGCCCGCGCCTACAGGGCAGGAGACGGGCATGAGCCTGAGTCTGAAAATACACGATGTGTCGGTGGTGTATCCCGGCAGAGAGAAAGGGCAGTCGGTGACGGCACTGTCCGGTGTGAATCTGGAAATCGTCGCGGGCGATTTCGTCGTCGCGCTGGGGGCGTCGGGTTGCGGCAAGACGACGCTGTTGAACCTGATGTCGGGCTTCATCAGCCCGACTTCGGGTCTCATCACGCTCGGCAACTATCATGGCAGGCCGCCCGAACAGAGCGATTCGGTGGCGATGCTGCGCGACCAGGTGACGGGGCCGGGGGCTGAGCGCGGCGTGGTGTTCCAGAAACACGCGCTGATGCCCTGGCTGAACGTCCTCGACAACGTCGCCTTCGGCCTCAAGCTGCGCGGGGTGGCGAAGACGGAGCGCGAGGAAAGGGCGATGCACTTCCTGCGCCTGACCGGGCTGGAGGATTTCCGCCGCCATTCCATCCACCAGTTGTCGGGCGGCATGCAGCAGCGTGTCGGCATCGCCCGGGCGCTGACCAACGATCCGCACATGCTGCTGCTCGACGAGCCGCTCGGCGCGCTCGATGCACTGACGCGCGAGCGTCTGCAGGAATTGATCCTCGAAATCTGGCAGCGCACGCAGAAGATGATGTTCTTCATCACGCATGACGTCGAGGAAGCGCTTTTCATGGGCACCCGGCTCATCATCATGTCGCCGCGCCCGGGGCGCATCACCCACGAGTTTCCGCTGGATTTCGGCCGGCGATTCCTCGAGTCGCGCAATGCGCGCGCAATCAAGTCCAGCCCGGATTTCATCGCCTTGCGCGAGCAGGTGCTGGGCATCATCCACGGCGACGAGGAGGCGGCAGCATGAAGATACAGGACAGAGCCGGCGGCGGCCTCGTCGGGCTGCTGCGGTCCATGCGCCGCGCCAGCCCGGTACGTCCGGGCGAGCAGTACGGCGCGCCGGGCAATGGCGACAGCCTGATGCTGAGTCTTTGCACGATTCTCGTCTGCATGGCGCTGTGGCAGGTGTCGACCAGCCAGGGCTGGGTGAAACCCTTGTTCCTGCCGTCGCCGGGGGCGGTGTGGACGCAATTCATCGAGGTCGCACGCGATGGTTTTGCCGACGCGTCGCTGCTGACCCACATGGGCTGGAGCGCCTTCCGGGTCTTCGGCGCTTTCCTGCTCGCAGTGCTCACCGCCGTGCCGATCGGCATCATGATGGGCGTCAATCGCGTCGCCCGCGGCATCTTCGATCCGCTGGTGGAGTTCTACCGGCCGCTGCCGCCGCTCGCTTATCTGCCGCTGGTGGTGATCTGGATGGGCATCGGCGAAGGCTCGAAGCTGCTGCTGATCTACCTGGCGATGTTCGCGCCGCTGGCGCTCAGCGCCCGTGCCGGTGTCCGTTCGGTCGCCATCGAGCAGATCCACGCCGCGTACTCGATGGGCGGCACGCGCTCGCAGGTGCTGCGCCACGTCATCCTGCCTGCGGCCTTGCCGGAAATCCTGACCGGGATGCGCATCGCCATCGGCTTCGGCTGGACCACGCTGGTCGCGGCCGAGATGGTCGCGGCGACCGCGGGGCTGGGTTTCATGGTGCTGAGCGCGTCGAAGTTCATGGTCACCGACGTGGTCATCATGGGCATCCTGGTCATCGGTGCGATGGCGTTGCTGTTCGATCTCGGCATGCGCGCGCTCGAACGCCGGCTGGTGCCGTGGAAGGGCAAGGTCTGAGTGCTTGCGCAACAAGCGCCGTGAAGGTTCTTTCCCCTTCGCGGCGCTTGGCCTACACTACGCGGCTTTCCCGACCGCAGGCGGTCGCAACGCATTCGCTGGAACCCGCGCCCATGTCCATCAAGTCCGACAAGTGGATCCGCCGCATGGCCCAAGAGGCCGGCATGATCGAGCCTTTCGCGCCGGAACTGGTGCGCAGCAACGAAAGCGGCCGCATCGTTTCCTACGGTACTTCGAGCTACGGCTACGACGTGCGGGTGGCGAACGAATTCAAGATCTTCACCAACATCAATTCGACCATCGTCGATCCGAAGGACTTCGATGCGCGCAACTTCGTTGATTTCACCGGCGACGTGTGCATCATTCCGCCGAACTCCTTCGCGCTGGCGCGCACCGTCGAGTATTTCCGCATTCCGCGCAGCGTGCTGACGGTCTGCCTGGGCAAGAGCACTTACGCGCGCTGCGGCATCATCGTCAACGTCACGCCGCTGGAACCCGAGTGGGAAGGCCACGTGACGCTGGAGTTCTCCAACACCACGCCGCTGCCGGCCAAGATCTACGCCAACGAGGGTGTGGCGCAGATGCTGTTCTTCGAGTCGGACGAAGTGTGCGAGACCTCGTACAAGGACCGCGGCGGCAAGTACCTCGGCCAGACCGGCGTCACGCTGCCGAAGATCTGAGCGAACGGACGCCGTGACCACGATGATGGGGCCGCCTGACGGCCCCTCGTGCTTTTTCCGCTTCATTCCGCGCTTCGCTGCAACATTCACGCCTGCGCAAAGATCGGCGGCTTACACTTCCCTTTTTCCGTCCCGCAAGGACCCCGCTGGAGACGATCAGGATGAGATTCCACTTCCCCATCATCATCATCGACGAGGATTTCCGCTCGGAAAACTCTTCGGGCCTGGGGATTCGCGCGCTGGCGAAGGCGATCGAAGACGAAGGCATGGAAGTGCTCGGCATCACCAGCTATGGCGACCTGACCTCCTTCGCCCAGCAGCAGAGCCGCGGCTCGACCTTCATCCTGTCGATCGACGACGAAGAGTTCTCGTCGCCCGAGGCCTCGGCCAAGGCGATCGCCGATCTGCGCGCCTTCGTCGAGCAGATCCGCTTCCGCAATGCCGAGATCCCGATCTTCCTGCACGGCGAGACGCGTACCACGCGCCACATCCCCAACGACGTGCTGCGCGAGATGCACGGCTTCATCCACATGTTCGAGGACACGCCGGAGTTCATCGCCCGCTACGTGGTGCGCGAGGCGAAGAACTACCTCGAATCGCTGCCGCCGCCTTTCTTCCGTGCGTTGACCCACTACGCGGCGGACAGCTCGTATTCCTGGCACTGCCCGGGGCACTCGGGCGGGGTCGCCTTCCTGAAGAGCCCGGTGGGGCAGATGTTCCACCAGTTCTTCGGCGAGAACATGCTGCGTGCCGACGTCTGCAATGCGGTGGACGAACTGGGCCAACTGCTCGACCACACCGGTCCGGTGGCGGCCTCGGAGCGCAATGCGGCGCGCATCTTCAACTGCGACCACCTGTATTTCGTCACCAACGGCACGTCGACCTCGAACAAGATGGTGTGGCACACCACCGTGGCGCCCGGCGACATCGTCGTCGTGGACCGCAACTGCCACAAGTCGATTCTCCACTCGATCATCATGACCGGCGCGGTGCCGGTGTTCCTGACGCCGACGCGCAACCATTACGGCATCATCGGGCCGATCCCGCTGGAAGAGTTCTCGATGGAGAACATCCAGAAGAAGATCGAGGCCAATCCCTTTGCGCGCAACGCCAAGAGCAAGAAGCCGCGCATCCTGACGATCACGCAGTCGACCTACGACGGTGTGGTGTACAACGTCGAGACGATCAAGGAGATGCTCGACGGCGAGATCGATACGCTGCACTTCGACGAGGCCTGGCTGCCGCACGCGGCTTTCCATGACTTCTATGGCGACTACCATGCCATCGGTGCCGATCGTCCGCGCTGCCGCGAATCGATGGTGTTCTCGACCCAATCGACCCACAAGCTGCTGGCCGGCCTGAGCCAGGCGTCGCAGATCCTGGTGCAGGACTCGCAGACGCGCAAGCTCGACCGCGACATCTTCAACGAGGCCTACCTGATGCACACCTCGACCTCGCCGCAGTACGCGATCATCGCGTCCTGCGACGTGGCGGCGGCGATGATGGAAGCGCCGGGCGGCCCCGCGCTGGTGAACGAATCGCTGAGCGAAGCAGTCGAGTTCCGTCGCGCGATGCGCAAGGTCGACGCCGAGTTCGGCGACGACGACTGGTGGTTCAAGGTGTGGGGGCCGGAATTCCTCGCCGAGGAAGGCATCGGCGGCCGCGAGGACTGGACGCTGAAGGCCGGCGAGCGCTGGCACGGCTTCGGCGACCTGGCCGAAGGCTTCAACATCCTCGACCCGATCAAGGCGACGATCATCACCCCGGGTCTGAACATGGACGGCGACTTCGCCGAACATACCGGCATCCCGGCGGCGATCGTCACCAAGTACCTGGCCGAGCACGGCATCATCGTCGAGAAGACCGGGCTTTACTCCTTCTTCATCATGTTCACCATCGGCATCACCAAGGGCCGCTGGAACACGATGGTGACCGAGCTGCAGCAGTTCAAGGACGACTACGACCGCAACCAGCCGCTGTGGCGCGTGATGCCGGAGTTCATCGCCAAGCACCCGCGCTACGAGCGGGTCGGACTGAAGGATCTGTGCGACCAGATCCACAGCTTCTACAAGGCGCACGACATCGCCCGCCTGACCACCGAGATGTATCTGTCGGACATGGTGCCGGCGATGAAGCCGGCCGATGCCTTCGCCAAGATGGCGCATCGCGAGATCGAGCGCGTGTCGCTGGACGAACTCGAAGGCCGTGTCACCGCGATGCTGGTCACGCCGTATCCGCCGGGCATCCCGCTGCTGATCCCGGGCGAGCGCTTCAATGCCACGATCGTGCGCTACCTGAAGTTCGCACGCGATTTCAACTCCCGCTTCCCCGGTTTCGAGACCGACATCCATGGTCTCGTGAAGGGTGAGGACGGTCGCTATCACGTCGATTGCGTGAAGGACTGATCGACGCCGGCGGTGGTACAGGCATGACGCAACGAGGGCCGCGATCAGCGGCCCTCGTTGCGTCATGCGCTGCCTGTGCTCAGCGGTGGCGGTAGCTGACGAAGTCGAAATCGAAGTCGTTGTCCACATCGGCGGTGCGCGCATCGCGCCGCTCCTCGACGAAATCGGAACGATCGAAGAGCGGGAAATGGGCGTCACCCTCGACGTCGGCCCAGACTTCGGTCAGTTCGAGACGGTCGGCGCGGGGCAGCAGGGTGGCGTAAAGCTGGGCGCCACCGATCACGAAGATGCGCTCGGCGTCCGAAGCGGCGGCGAGCGCCGCCTCCGGCGAGTGGAAAGCCTCGGCGCCTTCCGCGCGGAACCGCGTGTCGCGGGTGACGACGACGTTGCGGCGGCCGGACAAGGGGCGACCCAGTGATTCCCAGGTCTTGCGCCCCATGACGACCGGATGGCCCATGGTCATCGCGCGGAAATGCTGCATGTCGGCCTTGAGCCGCCAGGGCAGCCCGTTGTCGCGGCCGATCACGCCGTTGCGTGCGACCGCTGCGATCAGGGTGATTTCAGGAGCCGTGCTCATACAGCTACCGGTGCCTTGATGTGGGGATGCGGATCGTAGCCGTCGATGCCGAAGTCCTCGAAGCGAAAGGCGAAGATGTCCTTCACTTCGGGGTTCATCTTCAAGGTCGGCAGCGCACGCGGCGTGCGTGAGAGTTGCTCGCGTGCCTGGTCGAGATGGTTCAGGTAGAGATGGCAGTCGCCACCGGTCCAGATGAAGTCGCCGGCTTCCAGTTCGCACACCTGTGCAAGCATGTGGGTGAGCAGGGCGTAGGAAGCGATGTTGAACGGTACGCCGAGGAAGATGTCCGCGCTGCGCTGATAAAGCTGGCAGGAAAGGCGGCCGTTGGCGACGTAGAGCTGGAACAGCGCATGGCAGGGCGGCAGCGCCATCGTATCCACTTCGCCCGGGTTCCAGGCGGAGACGATGTGCCGGCGCGAATCCGGGTTGCGCTTGATGCCGTCGATCAGCTTCGTGATCTGGTCGACGGTCGTGCCGTCCTTGTTTTCCCAGCGCCGCCATTGCTTGCCGTACACCGGGCCCAGGTCACCGTTTTCGTCGGCCCACTCGTCCCAGATCGAGACGCCGTTGTCCTTCAGGTAGCGGATGTTGGTGTCGCCCTGCAGGAACCACAGCAGCTCATGGATGATCGAGCGCGTATGGAGCTTCTTGGTCGTCAGCAGCGGAAAGCCTTCCTTCAGCGGAAAGCGCATCTGCCAGCCGAAGACGGACAGGGTGCCGGTGCCGGTGCGGTCGGTCTTGCGGTCGCCATGTTCGAGGACATGGCGCATGAGGTCTAGGTACTGTCGCATGTTCGTTGCGGATCGAATGACGAGCAGGGATGGTACACCCGCTGGTAGGGCTTGGTGCGTCCGGGCTTTCGGCTCATGGGGTCAGGGAAGGATGGGGGGCAATGTCCCTCTCTGATCCAAGCGCAGCTAGCAGGCTGATGCAAAAGAGCTGAACACCGGACTAACCCAGGGGTTCAAATTGATCTTCACAGGGACTTCGTCGAGAGAATGGGGCTTTCAATGCGACCCACATTGCCGGCATGGACGTTCCGAGACCGATCAGCCCCTGGTTCGTTTGCCCGACTCACGCCGTTCCTCCCGCATTTCCCAATTTCGCGATTCTCAACAAGTTGTAGGCTGCGCCAGAAATGAAGGCCGCCATTTGCGTCTTCGCCTGCCCGATGAATCGCGTCTTGCGCAACCCACCGACCGTCTTGAGCCAGCCGAAGATTTCCTCCACCCGCTTTCGCTTGCGTTGGCTGATCCGATAGCCCTCGGTTCGCGTCGTGCGCCCATCGAGTCCAGGCGTGCAGCGATGGTCGATTCGAGCAATGTGCGGCCGGATACGATGCGCGCGCAGGTGCGCCACGAAATCCTTGATGTGGTAACCCTTGTCGGCCGCCAGACTCTTGGGGTGGATACGCCGTCGGCGGGCGCGGGTGAGCATCGTGCGTGCAGCACGGTGCTCGGCCTGCGTCGATTCCGTGATCAGGATGTCGACACACAGGCCATGACGGTTCTCCATGAGCACATGCCCGCCGTAGCTGAGCCTGGCAGGCTGGCCGTTACCCTTTCGCATGAGCCGTGCGTCAGGATCAGTGCTGCTCTGGTGTGTGGCGTTCGAACGCTTCTCACCTTTGAAATTGACCATCCCCGTGCCATCACCACCGTCTTTCGGCGGCTCGCCGTCCTTGCGCTTGAAACTCTTGAACGAGGCCCAGGCTTCGATGAGCGTGCCGTCGACAGTGAAGTGATCCGAGGACAGCAAATGTTGCCGGCGCGCCAGGCTCACCACCTCGTCAAAGAAGCGGCGGGCGATATCAGTCGCCACCAGGCGTTCGCGCAGGCGGCTGAAATTCGACTGGTCCAGGCCTGCGCTCTCCAGGTCCATGTCGAGGAACCAGCGAAAGAGGATGTTGTAGTTCAGTTGTTCGCAGAACTGCCGGTCAGACCGGATCGAGTACAGCGCGATCAGCAATTGCCCCTTGAGCAGGCGCTCAGGCGGAATCGACGGGCGGCCGGTACTCGAGTACAGCGCATCCAGGTCCGCCGAAATGGCACTCAGCGCCCGATCGGCCAATTGCTTCACCCTTCGCAGGGGATGATCGGCCGGTACGCGCGATTCCGGCGAGAAATAATGGAACATCGAGGACTGGGGATCGAGTGGGCCGCGCATCGCTGTCAGGACAAGGGATTGAGGAACGGATTTATGACTATCAACTCGCAGGATCGTTCACTAGGTTATGCATCAACCTGCTAGACCCCATCGATTGCCGCAATCGGTTTCGAGACGGTGGGTTTTGCTGATGCTCTACCCATGCGGCCCGATCCATCCCGCTCCGGTGACTGCTCGTCCGCTCGTCCGCGTTCTGGCTGATGTCCGGATCAATATATCTATTGAATTTTTGCCTTGACGGTTTTGTGTTGGTGTCTATAATGCCGATCTTTCTCGCGGCGCCCGGGTGGTTTGGGTGGGTGATGCGGGGCTTCCGGGTGGGTTTGGAGGCGGGGTTTCCGGGTTGTTTTTCTGGTTTTGGTTTTTCAGGAAGGCAGTTCGGGGTGGTTGACAGGGTGTTGTTTGTTGATCATAATCTCGCTTCTGTGCTGACCGGCACGTTTCTTTAAAAACTTGAACAACCGATAAGTGTGGGTGCTTGGTGGTTGTGGTCTCGGCAGCTTTTTGCTGCGGTTTCACAATGATTAGGTGCTCATACTGCAAGTCAGTATTTTGAGTACTTTGTAGGATTGAACTTAAGAGTTTGATCCTGGCTCAGATTGAACGCTGGCGGCATGCTTTACACATGCAAGTCGAACGGCAGCGCGGGCTTCGGCCTGGCGGCGAGTGGCGAACGGGTGAGTAATGCATCGGAACGTACCCAGTCGTGGGGGATAACACATCGAAAGATGTGCTAATACCGCATACGTCCTGAGGGAGAAAGCGGGGGACCTTCGGGCCTCGCGCGATTGGAGCGGCCGATGTCAGATTAGCTAGTAGGTGGGGTAAAGGCCCACCTAGGCGACGATCTGTAGCGGGTCTGAGAGGATGATCCGCCACACTGGGACTGAGACACGGCCCAGACTCCTACGGGAGGCAGCAGTGGGGAATTTTGGACAATGGGGGCAACCCTGATCCAGCCATGCCGCGTGAGTGAAGAAGGCCTTCGGGTTGTAAAGCTCTTTCGGCCGGGAAGAAATCGCGCTCTTTAATAGAGGGTGTGGATGACGGTACCGGACTAAGAAGCACCGGCTAACTACGTGCCAGCAGCCGCGGTAATACGTAGGGTGCGAGCGTTAATCGGAATTACTGGGCGTAAAGCGTGCGCAGGCGGTTTGCCAAGACAGGCGTGAAATCCCCGGGCTTAACCTGGGAACTGCGCTTGTGACTGGCAGGCTAGAGTACGGCAGAGGGGGGTGGAATTCCACGTGTAGCAGTGAAATGCGTAGAGATGTGGAGGAACACCGATGGCGAAGGCAGCCCCCTGGGCCTGTACTGACGCTCATGCACGAAAGCGTGGGGAGCAAACAGGATTAGATACCCTGGTAGTCCACGCCCTAAACGATGTCGACTAGTCGTTCGGAGCAGCAATGCACTGAGTGACGCAGCTAACGCGTGAAGTCGACCGCCTGGGGAGTACGGCCGCAAGGTTAAAACTCAAAGGAATTGACGGGGACCCGCACAAGCGGTGGATGATGTGGATTAATTCGATGCAACGCGAAAAACCTTACCTACCCTTGACATGTCTGGAATCTTGGTGAGAGCCGAGAGTGCCTTCGGGAGCCAGAACACAGGTGCTGCATGGCTGTCGTCAGCTCGTGTCGTGAGATGTTGGGTTAAGTCCCGCAACGAGCGCAACCCTTGTCACTAGTTGCCATCATTAGGTTGGGCACTCTAGTGAGACTGCCGGTGACAAACCGGAGGAAGGTGGGGATGACGTCAAGTCCTCATGGCCCTTATGGGTAGGGCTTCACACGTCATACAATGGTCGGTACAGAGGGTTGCCAAGCCGCGAGGTGGAGCCAATCCCTTAAAGCCGATCGTAGTCCGGATCGTAGTCTGCAACTCGACTACGTGAAGTCGGAATCGCTAGTAATCGCAGATCAGCATGCTGCGGTGAATACGTTCCCGGGTCTTGTACACACCGCCCGTCACACCATGGGAGTGGGTTTCACCAGAAGTAGGTAGCTTAACCTTCGGGAGGGCGCTTACCACGGTGAGATTCATGACTGGGGTGAAGTCGTAACAAGGTAGCCGTATCGGAAGGTGCGGCTGGATCACCTCCTTTCAAGAGAAAAGAGGTCATGGTTGCCAAGTATCCACAACTTATCGGTTGTTCAGGCGAAGAGCCTCGAAGGTGCATGAGAAGAGGGTCTGTAGCTCAGCTGGTTAGAGCACCGTCTTGATAAGGCGGGGGTCGTTGGTTCGAACCCAACCAGACCCACCAGGATTTAGGGTTGCTTGAAGCCTTGGTTGCTGAAGACAAGGGGGCTGTAGCTCAGCTGGGAGAGCGGCGGCTTTGCAAGCCGTAGGTCGTCGGTTCGATCCCGACCAGCTCCACCAGGTCATGCGCGTTTCGGGAAGTCAGAGATGGTGTTTTAGATAGACACCATCTCTGACTTCTTGATCGGTAGCGATACCGGTTTGAGGTTTGCTCTTTAACAAAGTGGAAGAAGTGTAGTACGCATCGAGCCGGTGCGTACTGCAGTTGTGTGATTGCATTGGCTCAAACTGCGTTGTCAGCACAGTTTGGGCCGCACAAACGAGTTCGACCTGTGACAGGGGTGCTTCTGTGGAGGCACCAAGGTTATAGGATCAAGCGACTAAGTGCATGTGGTGGATGCCTTGGCGATCACAGGCGATGAAGGACGTGTAAGCCTGCGAAAAGCGTGGGGGAGCTGGCAATAGAGCTTTGATCCCACGATGTCCGAATGGGGAAACCCGGCCCGCAAGGGTCATCCCTGGCTCAATACATAGGCCAGAGGAGGCGAACGCGGCGAACTGAAACATCTAAGTAGCCGCAGGAACAGAAATCAACCGAGATTCCGTAAGTAGTGGCGAGCGAACACGGAAGAGCCTGCACGACTAAACCATCAGCTTAGCAAAACGGTCTGGAAAGTCCGACGATACAGGGTGATAGTCCCGTATGCGAAAAGCCGGTGGCGGGTCTGGGCGTGCGACAAGTAGGGCGGGACACGTGTAATCCTGTCTGAAGATGGGGGGACCATCCTCCAAGGCTAAATACTCGTGATCGACCGATAGTGAACCAGTACCGTGAGGGAAAGGCGAAAAGAACCCCGGGAGGGGAGTGAAATAGATCCTGAAACCGCATGCATACAAACAGTGGGAGCCTCGAAAGGGGTGACTGCGTACCTTTTGTATAATGGGTCAGCGACTTACGTTCAGTAGCGAGCTTAACCGAATAGGGGAGGCGTAGCGAAAGCGAGTCTGATAAGGGCGTCGTAGTTGCTGGGCGGACCCGAAACCGGATGATCTATCCATGGCCAGGATGAAGGTGCGGTAACACGCACTGGAGGTCCGAACCCACTAACGTTGAAAAGTTAGGGGATGAGCTGTGGATAGGGGTGAAAGGCTAAACAAATCCGGAAATAGCTGGTTCTCCCCGAAAACTATTTAGGTAGTGCGTCGTACGGACACTTGCGGGGGTAGAGCACTGTAATCGTTGGGGGGGTCACTGCGATCTACCCCGCGATAGCAAACTCCGAATACCGCAAAGTGATATACGGCAGACAGACATCGGGTGCTAACGTCCGGTGTCAAGAGGGAAACAACCCAGACCGCCAGCTAAGGTCCCAAATGCATGGCTAAGTGGCAAACGAGGTGGGAAGGCACAGACAGCTAGGAGGTTGGCTTAGAAGCAGCCATCCTTTAAAGAAAGCGTAATAGCTCACTAGTCGAGTCGTCCTGCGCGGAAGATGTAACGGGGCTCAAGCCATGAACCGAAGCTGCGGATGTGTCTTTGACACGTGGTAGGGGAGCGTTCCGTAGGCCTGCGAAGGTGTCTCGTAAGGGATGCTGGAGGTATCGGAAGTGCGAATGCTGACATGAGTAGCGATAAAGGGTGTGAAAAGCACCCTCGCCGTAAGCCCAAGGTTTCCTGCGCAACGTTCATCGGCGCAGGGTGAGTCGGCCCCTAAGGCGAGGCAGAAATGCGTAGTCGATGGGAAACAGGTCAATATTCCTGTACCGGTTCTAGATGCGATGGGGGGACGGAGAAGGTTAGGTTGGCCATCTGTTGGAATAGGTGGTTCAAGCGTGTAGGCGTGCCCGGTAGGCAAATCCGCCGGGCTGAGCTGAGGCGTGATAACGAGGACCTTCGGGTCCGAAGCAACTGATACCCTGCTTCCAGGAAAAGCCTCTAAGCTTCAGTCTAGAACTGACCGTACCGCAAACCGACACAGGTGGGCTGGTAGAGAATACCCAGGCGCTTGAGAGAACTCAGGAGAAGGAACTCGGCAAATTGATACCGTAACTTCGGGAGAAGGTATGCCCCGTTAGCTTGTAGGAGAACATCCGAAGGGCGAAGGGGCCGCAGAGAATCGGTGGCTGCGACTGTTTATTAAAAACACAGCACTGTGCAAACACGAAAGTGGACGTATACGGTGTGACGCCTGCCCGGTGCCGGAAGGTTAAGTGATGGGGTGCAAGCTCTTGATCGAAGCCCCGGTAAACGGCGGCCGTAACTATAACGGTCCTAAGGTAGCGAAATTCCTTGTCGGGTAAGTTCCGACCTGCACGAATGGCGTAACGATGGCCACACTGTCTCCTCCTGAGACTCAGCGAAGTTGAAATGTTTGTGAAGATGCAATCTCCCCGCGGCTAGACGGAAAGACCCCATGAACCTTTACTGTAGCTTTGCATTGGACTTTGACGGGACTTGTGTAGGATAGGTGGGAGGCTATGAAACCGGGACGCCAGTTCCGGTGGAGCCATCCTTGAAATACCACCCTGGTGTCGTCGAGGTTCTAACCCAGGCCTGTGAATCCAGGTCGGGGACCGTGCATGGTGGGCAGTTTGACTGGGGCGGTCTCCTCCCAAAAGGTAACGGAGGAGTACGAAGGTCACCTAGGTACGGTCGGACATCGTACTGATAGTGCAATGGCAAAAGGTGGCTTGACTGCGAGACCCACACGTCGAGCAGGTGCGAAAGCAGGTCATAGTGATCCGGTGGTTCTGTATGGAAGGGCCATCGCTCAACGGATAAAAGGTACTCTGGGGATAACAGGCTGATTCCGCCCAAGAGTTCACATCGACGGCGGAGTTTGGCACCTCGATGTCGGCTCATCACATCCTGGGGCTGTAGTCGGTCCCAAGGGTATGGCTGTTCGCCATTTAAAGTGGTACGTGAGCTGGGTTTAAAACGTCGTGAGACAGTTTGGTCCCTATCTGCCGTGGGCGCTGGAAGTTTGAGAGGGCCTGCTCCTAGTACGAGAGGACCGGAGTGGACGCACCCCTGGTGTACCGGTTGTGACGCCAGTCGCATCGCCGGGTAGCTATGTGCGGAAGAGATAACCGCTGAAAGCATCTAAGCGGGAAACTCGCCTCAAGATGAGACTTCCCCGGGGCCTCGAGCCCCCTGAAGGGTCGTTGAAGACCACAACGTTGATAGGTCGGGTGTGGAAGCGTGGCAACACGTTGAGCTAACCGATACTAATTGCCCGTGTGGCTTGATCCTATAACCTTGAAACACACTAGAACTCGTAACGTGCGCAACACGCGCACCAATCACACAACACCCACACTTCTTCCTACTTTGCCCTGCACCCCGCGCAGGGAACAAGTCACAGTCTGACGACCACAGCTTTGTGGAACCACCCCTTCCCATCCCGAACAGGACCGTGAAACACAAACGCGCCGATGATAGTGAGGTCCGCCCTCGTGAAAGTAGGTCATCGTCAGACTAACTACACCGTAAAAATGCCCGACCAACACCCCGTGGTCGGGCTTTTTTACGTCTACAGCGACAAAAACACCGCAACACAACACCCCCGGCACACGTCTCGCTACCAGCTGCCAAGGCGCGACGGGCCAGCCTATGCCCGAAAACAGCATGGAAAACCGCCGACTGACGGGGGCGGAAATGTCGTGATAATATACAGAGTTGTTTTGCATTCACGGCGCTTGGCGTGGCCAGTGATGCCGTGGATGTGATGGGTTTAACGCGCTGTAAGGTGTCAGTCGGATAGTCTGTCAGGAAGCTGCTCATGCTCATGTCGGGTGTGAGGGAGCTCCAAAGTGAATGGGTTCAGTCTGGGGTAAACGATGCTGAAGGTCTTCAGTCACTATCTTCCGTCTCACACGCTACAACAGGTGCTGTTCGATGCCCTGCTGCTGTTTCTCGTCGTGTTGGGCACGGTCATCTTCCTGGCGCCGCCCGGGGTTCCTGATTGGGCCGTCTTCGCTCCATCTGCCTTGATTTTTGCGTTGCTGATGGTCGGGCTGAATACCGCGATGGGGCTTTATCGTCCTGTGCTGCAGCGTTGCAAGCGGCAGGCGTTTGCCCGTGTTGCCCTGTCGCTGCTGGTCAGCATCCCTGTGGCCTATGGCGTTTTCGGGCTGCTGCCCTGGGCCGAGATGGCGCCGCATTCTCTGCAATGGACCGTCGTGCTGTTGCTGTCCTCCTTGCTGCTGATGCGGGGCCTGATCAACCAAAGGCAGGCTTCCAGCCTGTTTTCTCCGCGCGTGCTGATCATCGGTACCGGGGCTGATGCAGCTCAGGTCTATCGTGATCTGACTCGCCCACTGCAGCGTAGCGTCGAAGTGGTCGGCTTCCTGCGGAGCGGCGGGGACGAAAAGCTCGAAGTGGATGCGAGGCAGGTCCTGCCGGCGCAGGGGCTGCTCGATATCGTCCGGACCTTGAAGGTCAACGAGGTCATCGTTGCCGTGCGTGAGCGGCGGGGTGGTGTGCTGCCCCTTCGTGAACTGCTGGACTGCAAGCTCGAAGGCGTTCGCATTGTCGATCTGTCGTCCTTTTTCGAAAGGGTCCAGGGGCAGGTGAAGCTCGATTCGCTCAGGGCGAGCTGGTTGATCTATGGTGACGGCTTCCGGCAAGGCCTGATCCGTACCTTCGTGAAGCGTGTGTTCGACATCTGCGCAGCATTGCTGTTGCTGATCCTGGCCATGCCGATCATGCTCGTGACGATGCTGCTCATCCTCATCGAGGATGGCGCTCCGGTGTTCTATCGCCAGGAGAGGGTCGGGCTGGGTGGCCGGGTTGTCCGTGTGACCAAGTTTCGCAGCATGCGCCGTGACGCGGAGAAGGACGGTAAGCCGCGTTGGGCGACGTCCAATGATGATCGCGTGACCAGAGTGGGACGCGTGATCCGCAAGCTGCGGATCGATGAACTTCCCCAGTTGTTCAATGTCCTTGTCGGCGACATGAGCATGGTCGGGCCGCGGCCCGAGCGCCCCTTCTTCGTCGAGCAACTGGCGAGGGAAATCCCTTTCTACAACGTCCGGCATTGCGTCAAGCCTGGCGTGACGGGCTGGGCTCAGGTTCGTTACCAGTATGGTGCCTCTGTCGATGATGCGATGGAGAAGCTCCAGTACGATCTTTATTATGTCAAGAACCATACGCTCATTCTCGACATCCTCGTGCTCTTCGAAACCGTTCGCGTCGTGCTGACGGGCGAGGGGGCTCATTGAGATGCACCGGATGCATGCCGGCTGAAGGCGAAGGTGCATTGGCTGTCGTCGAACTGAAACGAGAGACCTGAAGTGCTGGAGCTTGCCTTTTGGGGTTACGGCACTGCAGCGCTGGCCTTCTTCTTCTTCGGGCTCTACGTCTTCTTCGCATGGCGAGGAGGGCTTCCGGGGGGCGTCCTCCTGGTTGCGGTCATGCTGTCCTGCCTGTGGGCCGCGACCGAAGCGAGTTCCGTCTATTTCACCGGTGCGCCGTGGCCGGTGCTGGGCGTTCTGCTCGACTGCCTTCGCGGTGCGGCATGGTTTGCCTTTCTCATCGTCCTGATGCGTCCCCTGTGGGGGGCACGCGTGCGATGGCCTGCGTATCTCGCCGCAGGGGTCGTTGGAAGCCAGTTGGCTTCGCTGGCTTTCGAGGTGTTCGTGCCGGGCATCGTGTTGCCGATTCGACCGATCCTGGTCGCCTGGCTTGCGCATGCGGTAGTGGGGCTGATGTTCATCGAGCACCTCTATCGGGCGCTTCCCGATGCGTCCCGATGGGGCATCAAGCCCCTGTGCATCGGACTTGGAGCCGGCTACATCTTCGAGTTGTATCTGTTTGCCGATGCCGCCTTGTTCAATCGGATCGATCTCGATGTCATTGCGGTTCGGGGCGTGGCGCATGCGCTGCTGATACCGCTGATCGCGCTTTCTGGGACACGCAGCCCTACCTGGACGCTGCGTATGGCAGTGTCGCGGGAGGTCGTGTTCCATTCCGCCGCTCTCGCCGCTGCCGGGGTCTATCTGCTGGTGATCGCCGCGGTGGCCTATTACGTACGCTATTTCGGAGAAAGTTGGGGGCGGGCGTTGCAGATGGCCCTGCTCTTCGGCGGCCTCGTGCTGCTGGGCGCGCTGCTTTTTTCCGGATCGCAGCGGGCTCGCCTGAGAGTTCTCCTCAGCAAGCACCTTTTCCCGTATCGCTACGACTATCGGACCGAATGGCTGCGATTCACCCAGGCTCTGGCCGCGGCGGACAAGGGGCTCGATCTCGGGCAGTCGGTCGTCAAGGCATTGTCGGATCTGGTCGAAAGCCCTGGTGGAGCATTGTGGCTGCGCGACAGCTACGGCAAGTTCGCGCCTTATGCTCGCCTGAACCGTCCGGCGATCGATGCCGTCGAGTCGATGGATTCCGGACTCTGCCGCTTTCTCGATGAGCGCGAGTGGATCATCGATCTCGAGGAGTACCGGAGCCGCCCCCGGTACTACGACGGCCTCGTGTTGCCGGACTGGCTTTCCAGCTTGCCGGATGCGTGGCTCGTCATCCCCCTCAGGAGCACGGATTCGCTGCTCGGTTTCGTCGTGCTGGCAACGCCTCGTGCGCCGTTCGAGGTGGATTGGGAGGTGCTCGACCTGCTGAAGACTGCCCAGCGGCAGGCCGCAGGCTATCTCGAACGGATGCTTGCTGCGGAGGCCCTGCTCGAAGCCCGCAAGTTCGACTCCTTCAATCGGATGTCGGCCTTCATCGTGCACGATCTGAAGAACCTCGTCGCGCAGCTGTCGCTGATGCTCAAGAATGCGGAGCGCCACGGACACAAGCCCGAGTTCCAGCAGGACATGCTCGAGACTGTGTCGCACGTCGAGTCGCGGATGAGGGGGTTGATGACGCAGTTGCAGGAGAAGCGTCCGATCGATTCGCCCCGTGGCGTCGATATCGTGCAGATCCTGCGCACTGTCTGTGAGTCGAAGCGCAGCCAGTCACCCGTGGTCCAGTTGCTCGACCCGCTTCCCCACCAGGCGATGGTGCTGGCTCATCCCGAGCGCCTGGAGCGAATCATTGGCCATGTCGTGCAAAATGCACTGGATGCCACAAACGAGGATGGTAAGGTGACCGCTCAGCTCAGTCTTGCCGGCGACGGCAAGGTGAGTCTGGTGATTGCAGATACGGGGTGCGGCATGTCGGCCGATTTCCTTCGTGACCGCCTGTCCCGTCCGTTCCAGACGACCAAAGCCAGCGGCATGGGCATAGGCGTGTTCGAGACCCGTCAGTATCTGAACGAGATCGGTGGCGACCTCCAGTTCGAAAGCGAAGTCGGACAGGGGACGCGAGCAACCATCCTGTTGCCATGCTTGTCGGATGGGCGGCAGGATCTACAAGACGGAGCCAGTGAAATTCATGCCTGAAAAGCAGCGGACGCTATTGATCGTCGAGGACGATCCCGCGCTGCAGAAGCAGATGCGTTGGGCCTTCGATGCCTGTGAAACCGTCGTTGCAGACGACAGGGAAAGCGCGATTGCGCAGTTGCGCCGCCACGAGCCTGCAGTGGTGACCATGGACCTGGGGCTGCCGCCGGCGCCTGACGATGTCACCGAGGGGTTTCGGCTGCTGCGCGAAATCCTCGTGCTGGCGCCGGACACCAAGGTGATCGTGCTGACTGGCCAGCATGATCGCGAGAACGCGGTCAAGGCGATCGGGCTGGGGGCATACGACTTCTTCGCCAAGCCTTTCGAGCCCGAGCTGCTGTCGCTCACCATCGAGCGGGCTTTCCGCATGCACGATCTGCAACTCGAGAATGCGCGTCTGTCGGCAATGGGGGCCAGTCCCCTGTCCGGCCTGCTGACGCGCGATCCCGGGATGCTCAAGATCTGCCGTACGATCGAGAAGCTTGCCTCGGCATCGGTCACCGTAGCCCTGTTGGGCGAGAGCGGAACCGGCAAGGAGGTGCTTGCGCGTGGTCTGCACGCGCTGTCGTCGCGTGCCGCGGAGCGCTTCGTGGCAATCAACTGCGCGGCCATTCCCGAAGCCTTGCTGGAAAGCGAGCTGTTCGGTTACGAGAAGGGCGCGTTCACCGGGGCGGTGAAGCAGACGCTCGGCAAGATCGAGACCGCCAACAAGGGCACCCTGTTCCTCGATGAGATCGGTGATCTGCCGATGCCCTTGCAGGCCAAGCTGCTGCGCTTCCTGCAGGAACGGGTCATCGAGCGCGTTGGCGGGCGTGACGAGATTCCGGTCGATGTCCGGATTGTGTGCGCCACGCACCGGGATTTGAAGGAGCAGATCAAGACGGGGGCGTTCCGTGAGGATCTCTATTACCGCCTGGCGGAGATCGTCGTCGACATTCCCCCGCTGCGTGAACGGGAAGGCGACGCCGTACTGCTCTCCCATGCCTTCGTTCAGCGCTATGCGCGCGAGAACGGGCGTGGTTCGATGACGTTGACCGATGATGCGGTCAACGCAATCGAGGCACATCCATGGCCAGGCAACGTGCGGGAACTGGAAAACTGCCTCAAGCGCGCGGTCATCATGGCCGACGGCAACCGCATCACCGCGGACGATCTCGGCTTCGAGACGATCGAGGAGGATCTCGAGCATCTCAACCTGCGACAGGTCCGCGATGAGGCCGAGCGCCGGGCGGTGTTGCGGGTCCTCGCGCGAACCAACAACAACATTGCCCGGGCGGCCGAAGTCCTTGGAATCAGCCGCCCTTCACTCTACGACTTGATGAACCGCTTCGGTTTGAAGAAGGAGAACGGATCGTGAACAACACTGCAGAGGGCCGGCGGATTTCGGCCTGGAAAGGGCGTTCGCGGGGTCTTGCCCTGGCGCTGGTTTCCGCCGCCTTGTTGAGTGCCTGCAGCGACAGCCCGGAGCAGATGCTTGCTTCGGCGAAAGGCTATCTGTCCAACAACGATACCAATGCAGCAGTCATTCAATTGAAGAATGCCCTGCAGGAGAACGGAAACCTCGCCGAGGCCCGCTTCCTCCTGGGACGCATCAACCTGCAGCAAGGCGATACGGTGGGAGCGATCAAGGAACTGCAGCATGCCTTCGACCTCGGTTATGCCAGAACCGAAGTCGTTCCTCTGCTGGCGAGGGCCAGAGTGCGCGCCGGCGAGTTCGATCGCGTACTGACCGATTTCGCCGATGTGAAACTGGATGAGGATGCCGCGCAGGGGCGTCTGCTGGGGGCCGTGGGCGATGCCCATTTCGGCAAGGCGAATGTCCAGGAAGCCATGCGGTTCTATCAACAGGCGCTCACGCTGCGTGCGACCGATGTCGAGGCCGGTATCGGTCTGGCGCGCGCCCGTCTTTTCAGCAACGACCCGACTGGAGCAGAAGAGGCCATCAGGGCCGTTGTTGCGCACAGCCCCGACAATGGCGATGTGTTGGCCGCCTTGTCCGACATCCTGCTGGCGCAAGGCAAGCAGGAAGAGGCGCTCAAGGCCCTGGAAGAGGCCGTGCGCCTGAGTCCCAAGCAAGCCGGCTACCACTATGCGCTGGTCTCCCTGCTGTTTCGTGGCGGCCGATACGAAGAAGGGGTGAAGCACTTCGAGACGATGAAGAAGGCGGCGCCCAATCATCCGTCGACCCGCTATCTCCAGGCCTTCATAGATGCGCGCGAGGGTCGTCTGACCGAAGCGCGTGATTTGCTGACACAGGTCCTGAACCAGGCGCCCAATTTCCTGCCCGCGCAACTGCTCGCCGGCTCGGTGCTGCTGCAACTCAACGACCAGGCGCAGGCCCGCAATCATCTGAACACCGTACTCAGCCGTGCCCCTGGCCAGCAATTGGCACGTACCTTGTTGATCACGTCCCATCTGTCCTCGGGTGAAGCGTCGCGCGCGCTCGAACTGCTGCAGCCGCTGCTCGAGACGCAGCCAAGCGACGCACGCACACTGGGATTGGCCGGACAGGTATTCCTCGCCAACGGCGATCTGGCCAAGGCCGAGGATTACCTGGAGCGTGCGGCCAAGGCGGCGCCGGAAGATCCTCAGGCTCGTTTGCGTCTCGGCGCGGCCCGCCTGGCCAGCGGCGATGCAGAGGGTGCGCTGGCTGATTTCGAAAGCGCATCGTCGATGGACGACGCTGCCATCCAGGCGGACCTGGCTCTGGTCGCCGCCTACCTGCGGCGCGGCGACACCGAGAAGGCGCTCAAGGCCCAGGCCGAGTTGGAGCGCAAGCAGCCGCAGAATCCGCTCGTATATAACCTGCGTGGTGGGGTGATGCAGGCCAGGCAGGACATTCCTGCCGCGCGGGCTGCGTTCGAGAAAGCCTTGTCGCTCAATCCCGATTTCCTCGCTGCCGCAGTGAATCTCGCGCGCCTGGATCTTGGTGAGCGCAAGACGGAGGAAGCGCTGGCACGGATTCGCGCGATTGCCGATCGCAACGCAAAGAACGTCGAGGCCCGTCTCGCGCTGGCGGAACTGCAAGTCGCAACCGGTGCTGCGCCCGCCGACGTGCTTGCCACGCTCGAACGTGCGGAAGCGGCCGCGCCGGGAACCATGGCGCCGGCCCTGGCGCTCATCCAGCATCACTTGCGCAACCGGGAGTTCCCGAAAGCGCTTGCCGCTGCGCAAAAGCTCAGCGCCGCAAGTCCGAACGACGTTCGCGCAGTCGAAGCGCTGGCCCGTGCCCAACTGGCGGCCAATGAAACCCAGCAGGGCATCGCGTCCCTGAACCGACTGGCTGCGCTGCGTCCGCAATCGGTGGCGCCGCTGATCCTGTTGGCCGATGTGCATCGGGGAGCGAAGGACACTGCCGCCGCCGAGCAGGCTTTGCGCAAGGCGCTTGCGATACAACCGGATTCGATCGACGCCCAGCAGCGCTTCGCGGGGCTGTTGCTCGAACGTGGAGCGCGCGAGGATGCGCTGAAGGTCGCCAAGGCGGTGCAGAAGCAGCACGCCGAAAGCCCGGCTGGCTACGTGCTCGAGGCGGAGATCGAATCCGCCGGCAATCGCTGGGCCGAGGCTGCGTCGGCGTATCGCCAGGCCATCGAGCGCGGAAGCGGTGGCGAGGTCGCGATTCGTCTGCATTCCGCGCTGATGCGCGTGGAGCGCAAGGGCGAGGCCGACAAGCTCGCTGCCGACTGGCTGCGGCAGCAGCCGGAAGATCTGGCGATGAGGGGTTATCTGGCCGAGCGGGCACTGGGTGAGACCCGCTATGCGGATGCGGTCGATGGTTTCGAGGCGATGAGGAAGATATCGCCCGACAACCCGATGGTGCTCAACAACCTGGCCTGGGCTGCCAGCCAGGTCAAGGACCCGAAGGCGCTTGAATATGCGGAGCGGGCGCAAAACCTGGCGCCGGACAACCCCGCCATCCTCGATACCCTGGGCGTGATCCAGATCGAGCGTGGCCAGGTCGACAAGGGTCTGGCCAACTTGCAGCGCGCAGTGTCGCTGGCACCGGATCTCGCCCAGTTGCGACTGAGCCTGGCGCGTTCGTATGCAAAGTTGGGGCGCAAGGACGACGCTCGCAAGGAGCTCGATACGATGATGCCCAAACTGGAGGAAAATACGCCCCTGCACAAGGAGGCGACTGAACTCCTGAATTCGCTTTGATGATCCTTACCCATTGATTTGAATACATTGCAACAAGGAATCTGTTCATGAACACCATTGCAGTCGTCGGTCTGGGCTACGTCGGTCTGCCGCTTGCCGTCGAGTTCGGCAAGAAGCAAAAGACCCTCGGCTTCGACCTGTCTCCCCAGAAGGTTGCGGCTTACCGTGATTTCATCGATCCGACCGGCGAAGTCGCCACCGAAGATCTGCGCGCGGCGACGCATCTGACTTGCCACACCGATCCTTCGGTGCTGAAGGAGGCGGATTTCATCATCGTTGCCGTGCCCACGCCGGTCGATGACGCACATCAGCCGGATCGACGCCGCTGGTGAAATCGTCCGAAACCGTCGGCCGCAACATGAAGCGCGGGACGATCGTGGTCTATGAGTCCACGGTCTACCCCGGCGCCACCGAAGAGGTCTGCATCCCCATCCTCGAGCGTGAGTCCGGCCTCGAATGGAAGAAGGACTTCTTCGTCGGCTACTCGCCCGAGCGCATCAATCCGGGCGACAAGGAACGCACGGTGACCAGGATCGTCAAGGTCGTCTCCGGCGATACGCCCCAGACGCTGGAAACGGTGGCGCAGGTATACGGTTCGGTGATCACCGCCGGCGTCTGCCCGGCCAGCTCGATCAAGGTTGCCGAAGCGGCGAAAGTCATCGAAAACACCCAGCGCGATCTCAACATCGCGCTGATGAACGAACTGGCGGTCATCTTCCACAAGATCGGCATCGATACGCTGGAAGTACTCAAGGCGGCCGGTACCAAATGGAATTTCCTGCCGTTCCGGCCGGGCCTCGTCGGCGGCCACTGCATCGGCGTCGATCCCTACTACCTGACGCACAAGGCCGAAATGCTCGGCTACCATCCGCAGGTCATCCTTGCCGGCCGCCGGATCAACGACGGCATGGGCAAGTATGTCGCCGAGCAGACGGTCAAGAACATGATCGCCGCGGGCTCCAGCATCAAGGGCGCCGATGTCGTCGTGCTCGGTCTGACCTTCAAGGAAAACTGCCCCGATCTGCGCAACAGCAAGGTCATCGACGTCATTCGCGAGCTGCAGAGCTACGGCTGCAAGGTCCATGTCCATGATCCGGTGGCCGAATCTGCCGAGGCCGAGCATGAATATGGCGTGAGCCTCTGCACATGGGATGCCCTGCCGCAGGCGCAAGCCATCGTCGCAGCGGTGGCGCACCAGCAGTACCTGGACATGCCCGTTACCGAGCTGTTGCAAAAACTCTCGCCCGGTGGCGTGTTCAGCGACGTAAAATCGGCTTACGATCCGGCGGCGCTCAAGGCCGCAGGGGCAGTTGTCTGGCGCCTGTAAGGGCCATCGTATCGGCGAGGCAGTGTGATGACGAAGCAGTCCGTAGCGATCCGTTCCGGTTTTGGCCATCCCGGATTTTTCAGGAATGGCATGAAATGGATGCTCGGGCTCTTGATCGCGTTGCCTGCGCCGGCTGCATTTGCCATCGACAAGCGCCTGGCCGAGCAGGCCCGGTATCTGGCGCGGGAAGCCCTGAGCTACGAGCATGGCGAAGGCGTTCCGCGTGATCAGCCCTACGCGGCCCGGCTCTATTGCGAAGCCGCTCGCCTGGGCGACGTCGAAGCGATGTATTCCCTGGGCTGGATGTATGCCAATGGCCGGGGCGTCGAGCGCAACGACGCCTATGCCGGTGCATTGTTTGCCCAGGCCGCCCGCAAGGGCCACGAGCATGCCAGGAAGATGCTGCGCTACACGGGAAACGACACTCGCGCGAAGCCCGAATGCCTGCGCAGGCCGGCAGATGTGGTGCGGGAGCGCTGGCCGATCGATGGGCTCATCGCCCGTCTGTCGCCGGAACGACGCGAAATCGCCCGCCTGATGTCGGAGCTGTCGCCGAAGTACGGTATCCAGCCTGTGTTGGCGCTGGCCATCGGCCTGACCGAGTCGGCACTGAATCCGCAAGCCCTGTCGCCCAAGAACGCGATGGGCGTCATGCAGCTGATTCCGGAGACGGCCGAGCGCTTCAACGTCAGCAAGCCCTACGATCCCGAACAGAACATTCGCGGCGGTCTGGCCTATCTGCGCTGGCTGCTGGCCTATTTCGAAGGCGATATCGCCCTTGCCGCGGCCGCCTACAACGCGGGGGAAGGGGCGGTCGACCGCCATCGCGGCGTGCCGCCTTATCGTGAGACGCAGGCTTATGTCGAGCGCATCCTCCGCCACGTCGGACAGGCGCATCACCCCTTCGACCGCAGCGTCGTCTCACCCAGCCGGATGCTGCGCAACCTGCGCCTGGCCGCACAGGAAGGGAGCGGCACATGAGTGCTGAACAGCAGCACGACGGGATTCGCCGGCGGGTGCTGCAAGCGGTTTGTACGTTCGTGGCGCTGACGGCATGTCCTGCGCTTGCGCGGGCGAACCTGGTCGATATCCTGCCCGGCATCAAGCCTTCCGTCGTTGCGGTCGGCACCTATCAGCGTACCCGCAGCCCCGCTTTCCAGTTTCGCGGTACGGGCTTCGTGGTCGGCGATGGCCGCATGATTGCGACCAATGCCCATGTGCTTCCGGATGCGATCGCAAGCGAGAGCATGGAAATGCTGGTAATCGTCGTCCCCGGCAAGGACCAGCAGGGGACGGTTCGGCAGGTCAGCCGCGTTGGCAGCGAACGCAGCCGCGACCTTGCCGTGCTCCGGCTCGAAGGCGGCGAGGCCCTGCCTGCCCTGAAGCTGGCTGCGCGGGAGCGGGTGCAGGAAGGGCAGGAAATCGCGTTTACCGGCTTCCCCATCGGTGCCGTGCTCGGCATGACACCGGTCACGCATCGCGGCATCGTCTCCGCGATCACGCCGATCGGCATTCCGCAGGGCAATTCACGCGACCTCAATCCCGCCCTCATCCGGCGGCTGGCCAACGACGTGTTCCGCGTCTATCAACTCGATGCCACGGCTTATCCCGGCAATAGCGGCAGCCCTGTGTTCGACCCGAAGACAGGCGAGGTCATCGGCGTCATCAACATGGTGTTCGTCAAATCGACCAAGGAGAGCGTGCTGTCCGACCCCTCGGGGATCAGCTATGCGATTCCCGTGGAGTACCTGCACCGCCTGCTGGCGAACGCCCCCTGAACGATACCGGGCTGTATCTGCGGATGGCAGGCACGACAAAAAACCGCAAGACTGGAGCCTTGCGGTTTTTTCTTTGGTCCGTCACCAGGAATCGAAAAATCGGGTAGCCACCTTGTTCTGTAAAGGATTTGAAGCGGCACGGAGAATTTATACCCCCAAATCTACCCCCAGCGCGTGAGGGTAGGGTGTGTTCTCCTCCTCACAGCTTGGTAAGCTGAGATCAGGACTTTGCGAGCGGGTCTGGGATAAAGCCTTCGTCAGTGAGTGCCTTGATGACCCCTCGGATCAGGTAGTTGTTTGCGAAGCCAGCGGTGTACTGCCGGGAGCCTTCACGAGTAGGTTGCAACATCTTCTGATCGACCAGCTTTCTGATCTGGTAGGTACGCTGATTGGCGTTCAGGTCAGGCATGATCGCTGCTAGATCCCCTGCCTTGATTACTCCGGCTGTGATGGCGTGACTTAGAATCGCCGACTCATCCCGGTTGATGAGCTGGCGTTCTCGGGCGAACTCCAGGGCAGGCGTGAGGATGTTGCGCCGCAGATATCCAAAGTCGGCCAGGTGGTCAACCTTCTGCATCTCTGCCAGAACCCCTTGCAGGACGTAGCAGCACCATTTTTCCCTGCCATCCAGAGTGCCACTGTCAGCGACAGCGAGCATCGAATAGTAGTGCTCTCGGTCGTTGCAGAACACGGCGGTTGGATTCAAGAGGCGGCCGCCTGCCTGTACGTTGAAGCCATACTTGATGAGTAGTGCGTAGGTCAGCAGGCGAACGACACGACCGTTACCGTTCCCAAATGGATGGATCCAGCCGAACCGGTGATGTGCCAAGGCAACTTTCATCAGATCGTACTTCGGGGGATCGTCCGCATTGACGAATGCGACCAACTCGGACATGTACTCTGGGACCCGCACTGCAGCAGGGGGAAGGTGCTCTGACTGAGCGATCTGCACCTGACCAGTGCGGTAAGTGCCCGGGTTTTTGTCGCCTTCTCGTTCGAGGTCATTGACAGCCAGAGCATGCAGCTCGCGGATGAAATGCTCGGTAAGCTGATCTCCTGCCTTCAGGCTGTCCTCGATGTAGTCCATCGCTTGTTCGATGTTGGCGATTTCCCGTAGCTGGTCAGACTCCTTGGCCCGTCCTTCGACCCGGCTCTCGACATAGTCGGCCAAGGTGGTGTGGTTGCCCTCGATGCGGGCGGACCCCAGACTCTCCAGCATGTGGAAGATGGATTTCAACTGGAAGAAGATCGGCGCAGGGGTATCTCCATCTAGCCGCAGGCGTCGGAGATGCTCAAGCTCGGTCAGAACGTCGACCAGTGGGGAGTCGAAGGAAGGGTTGAGCAAGGCCAAGTCGTGGTGAGCAAATTTAGGCATGGCTACAGTGATCTGAAAGCGTGATGTTTGACAACTTGAAAAATCGAATCGAAAACTCAGACGCTACAATGCTTTATGTTCTCGATGGTTTCAACAGTATGTTGAAAACAGTGTGTTGAAAATCTTGAATTTTGCACACGAAAAACTGAAGTTTTCTGAAGCAGCAAAAACCCGCCACGCTGAACTGACCCCAAGAAGTTGGACACTTCGCCATGTAAAACACCCCAAAAGTTGGATCGGTGTCCAACTCTTGGGGTGCAGTTCACGCGGGCGGGTTCGGTGTGCTGGTGGTGCTGCCGGTACCTGGCTCAGTGCAGCCCGTGAAGCTTGTCGCCGCTGGCGCGGGTGATGCCATCGGTCGGCAGGCCCAGCGCCTTGCGATCTGCAATCAGCCGCTCGATCGCGGCCTCGGCTTCCTCCTCGCTCATGCCCAGGTGCGCGGCCAGTTCCGCCGACGTGACTATGGGCTCGCCCTGGTCGTTGCATTGGCGCGAGGTGGGAATCAGGCCCATCTCGCGCGCCATGTCGCGCATCTCATCCTTGAACCACTCGGGGGCCGTGTGCTCGACCAGCAGCCACAGGCGGCGCGCGATCGGGTGATCGTCACCCAGGCCAGCAGCGGTATCGCGGTACTGCGCCACCAGCGCGGAGAACTCAGGGGGAAGGTCTTGTTCATGCGGGTTCTCCTTTGGTTGTTCCGAGGAGCAGATCGCGCGAATCGTTGACCAGATCCATGGCCTCGCTGAGGCACCCGGACAGGGAATGCTGGCTCAGGCTGTTGATGTCGCCGGTGACTTCAAGCGTGTAGATCATGTCGATGAGCGCGGCGGCCGCTGACAGCTTGAGGTTGATGGCATCCACATCGATGTTGTCCGTGCTCATGACTTCACCTTCCTTAAATGCTTCGCCTTCTCGTAGGCTTCGATTTCGTTCCAGCCCATCATTTCAAGCCGGCGCGGTTCTGCGCGTCGTGCCAGGCCAATCAAGGTAGCGACCTGATCGGAGCCGCATTCGAGCGTACGGAGCAGCGCCTGCACTTCTTCACCATTTTGGAAGTTGCCGGCATTGCCGTTCTCGCTGTCTTCCGCGACGAGGGCTGCGAGGCTGCCGCATATAACGGCCAAGTCTTGCGCCAGGTGCTGTGCGTTCTCCATTCCACCGGAAAACATTGACACCTCGTCGAGCGTTAGACGGTCCTCGGCCTTTTCCCACAACAGAAAAACTGCATCGCGTAGATTTCTCATGGTCACTTCCTCCCGAAGGTCAGACGATAGGCCAGCGCCGGGCCGGCGAAGCGGCGCAGTGCGCGGTACAGGGTGAAGCGGCTGATCGTGCTCATGCCGCACCTCCAGTATCTGTGGGTATGTCGTTGAGCCGGTTGCGCACATCGACAATCATCCCCATCGCGTCGCCGATTGCCGTGTTCAGCGTGTTATCGCAGAGGGAGTCCAGGTCGCGGCCCACGATGAAGATCAGATCGAGGATGGCGATGGCGCTGCTGATCTTGCCGGTCATTTCGTTGATTTCATCAACGGAGAAGGTATGAGAGGCGGTGCTCATGCTGCCGCCCTCCCTTCCACCTTCGCCAGGGCGGCGCGAAGCGACATGAGCACGGCGCCTTCCGGCGTATGTTCGGAAGGTTTCCACTTCTGCCTGGTCAGCAAGGCTTCCGCTGCACTTGCGGCCCGGTGCATATCCGGCGCGGCCGCGATCAGCCGCTTGTTTGCATCGGTCTGCTGTTCTTGTGCGCGTTCGTTGCTCCGGTAGAGGATGTCGTCCATTTGGGACGCCAGCGCGCCAATGGCCTCCACAAGGCCCGAGCGCATCCATTCGCCAAGATCAACATCGCCGCCGCTTTCTGTGGTGAGCACCGCGACGATAGCGCGAATGCCGCGCAGGTGCGCCGCAAGGGACTGCGCGCTGGGAGCCCGCAGCAGAAGGTCATGATCGAAGCCGCACGCGGAACTGTGCTGGTACATGACGTGAAGGTCGAGGGGGCCGTCAGGTTCGACGGCAGAAGAGGGCGCGGGCGCGCCGGTGGTGGGGTGTGCCATGGTGGTGACTCCTGACATTGCGGTTTTTGAATCCGCTTCCCGTCGCCAAACGGGTGGGCGGAACCGTGTCGGGTTGGCGAACCGGAGTCAGGACCCGGCAGACCTTGCGGTCTCCCAACACGGCCCGCCCATAGGGCAGCACCATGCTACGGACGTAAAAAAACCGCGCGGCGGCGGTTGTCCGCCTGACTGTTCCCGGTCGCCAAACCGGTGCCCCGTTGTTTGCGGGGACGTGTGCAGAGTAGGCGGGCGGGGTAGGGGCTGTCAAGGCATTTTGATGGCGGTTGCCGTTATTAACGGACATCGTTATCATGTGCCCATGATCCTCGATTTCAAATGTGCAGACACTGAAGCTCTGATGCTGGGCAAGCGCGTGGCGCGGTTTGCCAATATCGAAGCGGTAGCCATGCGCAAGCTCGTGCAGTTGAACGCGGCGGCATCGCTGGAGTTCTTGCGCCTGCCGCCGGGCAACAGGCTGGAAGCCTTGCAGGGTGGGCGCAAAGGGCAGTACAGCATCCGCATCAATGCGCAGTGGCGGGTGTGCTTTGTCTGGGCGGATGGCAACGCCTCCCAGGTTGAAATCGTGGATTACCACTGAAAGGAGTTCATCATGAGCCGTGAAGTCAAATGGCCGCACCCCGGAGAGATTCTGCTAGAGGAATGGCTTGCGCCGATGGGCCTGAGCCAGTACGCGCTTGCGAAGGCCATCGATGTGCCTCCCCGGCGCATCAATGAAATTGTGAAAGGTCAGCGCGGCATTACGGCCGATACGGCCCTGCGCCTGGCGGCCTTCTTCGGTACCGATGCGCAGAGCTGGATCAATCTCCAGTCCGATTACGAGCTGGCCCAGGCACGCGATACCCTCGGCGAAGTGCTGGGGCGTATCCGGCCGCATGTGCAGCGAGATGCCGCTTCTGTCGCTGGTTGAGCCTTGAGACGTGGGGGTAAGCGCAATGGGCAGTTTTTTCGAAGATCTGATGGAAAGCGTTCAGCAGATGGACGAAATCCGGCGGGGAGAGCGCCAGCCGTCCCGTGAGTTCGCCGTCGATGCGCTGCAGGTGAAGGAAATCCGTAAGGCTACCGGGCTCTCGCAAGCGCGGTTCGCCAAGGTGATCGATGTACAGGTGTGAACCTTGCGCAACTGGGAGCAGGGGCGCCGGGAGCCAACCGGCCCAGCCAAGGCGCTGCTGCGCGCCATTCACAACGATCCGGAGCATGTGCTGCGCGCGCTTGCTGGATGATTTTGTGGCGCGCGCATGCGGTATAAGTGAGCGGTGACCATGAACAACGCAATGACCTACAAGGGCTACACCGCCCGCATTGAGTATGACGACAGCGACAAGATCTTCTTCGGTCGCCTGGCCGGCTTGAGGGACATCGTGACCTTTCACGGGGAATCGGTTGCCGAACTGGAAACAGCCTTTCACGAGTCGGTCGACGATTACCTGGCGGCATGCGAAAAGCTCGGCCAGAAGCCTGAGAAGCCGACCTCTGGCCTGCTGATGTTGCGTGTGCCGCCCGAGGTGCATAGCGCCGCGCTGATTGCTGCTCAGGCCGCTGGCACCAGCCTGAACCAGTGGGCGGCGAAAGCTTTGACAGAGGCGGCGCGCAGGTAGTCGCAGCTTGCTGATTTTGTTCAATTCCGGCAGAAAATCGGTTTTGAACAAATGCCTGGCCAGAGCGGCCATGTACGCAACGGTATCGCGCTGGCGCAACCAGTCGAACGGCTCGGAGTCGAACCGCTTCGCCGCCTCGGTGGCATTGAACCATCCATCCATGTTGAAGCTGTAGAGGCTGCCGCGGAAGTCGCGCTTGATGATGTTGCTCATAGTCTGCTCCCTACTCCGAAAGAAGGGTGCGCGGCCAGATGCAGGGCGGAGCAGGCCAGCCACCATCGACGGCAAGGATTCGCACCTCTACGGCAAGAGACGCATCGCCACGAGGTAAGCGAGCGCACTGCACGCAACCCAGGCAATAGGGGTCAGGACGTGCCGAATCCCCCGGCACCATGCCAGCACAAGAGCTGCGCGGTCAGCGCCTTGTTGGCTTGTTCTAGCTGTCACCATCACATCGTCTCCAAATCTGTCCTTTCGTCTGCTACCATCCATGCACGTACCTCTCGTCTCGGTGCGTCCAACTGCATCCGCCGGCAAGCGGGTGTCGAAAACAGAAAGGCCCGGACTGTTACCAGCAGCCCCGGGCCTTTTGCTTTTTTGCCTCTGTGAAAATATCCTGCCTGACCACGGCTGAAATCCAAAACGAACTTGAATCCCATAGTCATGCCGCCGATTTCTCCGCCGATTCATGTGCGGATTACGTCGTGTGGCCTACCGCCGCGACCTTGACATCTCTGAGCGCCTCACGGGGTTGGGTTTCTGCGTTGGATGCAGCTTTCCGGCTCTATTGCAGCACCACGCCGCGCCTTGGCAGTTCCTGCAGTAGATGTTCGTGAGCCTCGAAGAGCTGCGTTTGGTACTTGTCGCGCGGGAAGTTGAACGTCGACGAAATGCCGTAGCAGCGCAAGATCGCGGCTTTCTGCGCAGGCGGAAGGTCGTTGATCGTTGCGTCGATCGTTTGACGGATGCGCAAGTCCACCTCATCACACATGTCATCGAAGGAGTGGATACCACTCCCGGCAAAGCCAGCGCTATGCCGGGGGTAACCGAGCATCAGGCTATAGCTGCGATTCCATCGCGCCCAGTCTTCCAGCAGGTGCTTGAGCGATTCGATGGCCTGCTTCAGCTTGTCATGGATGTTCATACGTCAAGTTTTCCCTACTTCTCACAAGGTTGGGTTTTTCTCGGGCGTCCGCCTTTTTTGCCATTCTCGCGGGACTGCTGACGGCCGGCATCGCTGGCGGGTCCTGTCGAAAGGCCGCCATGGAACTTGCAGCGGCCGTTCGAATACAGGCTGGTCAGCCGGCAGGGTGCGCGGCTGCCCTTGGTTTTGGCTCCGCAGGTAAGGCCGCGCAGTTCTTCCGGGAAGGGCGGCGTTTCATACTCCCCAGGGAGCAGCCCTGCGGCCTCGGCCTCGCTGCAGATTCTATTCACCTCTTTCCAGTATGCGATCCACTGCTTGCGTAAGCACCGCCGACACGATCGAAGTCACGGTCTCCGTGGATCTGTACGTTCGAGCGGCGGCGCGGGCCGCCGTAGGGCGCGCGGTTCATCATGCTGCACACCTCCGGCCCTTCCGGTACAGGGCCGCGGCAGCGCGTGTCGGGCTGTCCTGCAGGTCGAGCAGGTATTCGGCCACGGTGCGTCCGTTCTCGATCACCTCGCGGCTGATGATTGCCCAGCCGTCATCACGCAGGAAACGGACGTACGCGGCCAGGCGCCACGACGGTTTGAAACCGGACTGCCGAATGGGGCCGGCGACCAATGCCAGCAGAGCCGACTCCCGAATGCTGTTCGGCTTCGGGAATACCGGGGCGTGGATGGTGGTGGGGGCTGCGCCTTTGCGTTGAGCACCAGGGGCGGTAGCATCGACGTGCTCGTTCCGCTTTGCTTTGCCGACAACGCCCGCCTGCTCGCGGGCGTTGTCATTTCTGGGGGGCGTCATGCTTACACCCCCTTGGCCATCTGCAGCAGCTTGGTCTTGGCGCGGCGCTCGCGGGCCTTGGCGCTCCCCAGCTCGCGATACTCCGGCGCGGTGGCGCCCATCATTGCCGCCCACTGCGGGGAGTTCTTTTCGAGGTACTCCCCGGGGCTGGCCTGATGGCGGAACTCCCGATAGGCGTCACGCAATGCCTCTTTGCAGCGCGCAGTGTGTTCAGCCGCTTCGGCGTACTTGATGGCCTGGATAGCCAGGTCTTTGAGGGAATGGCTCATCGCTTCCCCCTTACGCAGCAGACTGCTGAGCGGTCAGGCTCGCGAGGTATTCACGGATCGCGCCGACCTGCCAGCGGGTGGTCTTAGGGCCGACCTTTACGGGGGAGGGGAGGTCTCCGGCCTTCGTTTTGCGCCAGATGGTATTGCGGCTGCAGCCAAGGACGCCGGCTACTGTCTTGTCATCTACCAGGCCGGATGCTGGCAGGTTGTCGAAGTGGGAAACAGATGGTTTGAGAGTGGCAGGGGTTTGCATTGTTCGCCTCTAGGTAACGCCGCTCGGGGCGGCATGAGGCGACTTGTGTGCTGATACGGTATTCCCCTGACAGTTGACCACATTGGGGGGTGGTCATACGACCCCGAGCCGGGTTATGAAACGGGTACCCCTACCTGTTCATGACCTGGAGAAGGACGCATGACCACCGAAGAGAAAATAGCACGTCGCAAGCTCAGTCTTCTGGACCTGGCGCAAGAGCTTCACAACGTGAGCAAGGCCTGCAAGGTGATGGGCTACAGCCGTCAGCAGTTCTATGAAATCCGGCGCAACTACCAGACTTACGGCTCAGCCGGTTTGCTGGACAAACTGCCGGGCTGCAAGGGCGCTCACCCGAACCGGGTCGCGCCGGAGATCGAGGCGTCGATCCTGGCTTACAGCTTGGAGCACCCCACACATGGACCGTTGCGGGTTGCGCAGGAACTGGCGCTACGCGGTGTGACGGTGAGCGCAGGCGGTGTGCGGGGTGTATGGAGCCGCCATGATCTGCTGTCCAAACATGATCGCCTGCTGCGCCTGGAGCGCGAGCAACAGAAGAATGCAGTGCCGCTCAGCGAAGAGCAGGTTCGATTGCTCGAACGCTTCAGTCCCGAGTTCCGGGAACGGCAGATCGAAGTGCATCACACCGGCGAACTGGTTGCCATCGACACCTTCTTCGTCGGCAGCCTCAAGGGGGTGGGCAAGGTCTATCTGCAGACGGTGCTGGACTGCTACAGCCGCTTCGCCTTTGGTCGGCTCTACACCAGCAAGCTGCCGCTGACCGCCGTCCATGTTCTCAACAACGACGTGCTGCCGTTCTTCGAACAGCATGGTGTGAGAATCGAGACGGTCCTCTCGGACAACGGACGCGAATACTGCGGTCGGCCCGATCATCATCCGTTCGAGCTGTTCCTGCAGTTGGAAGGCATCGAACATCGCACGACCCGTGTTCGCAGGCCGCAGAGCAACGGCTTCGTCGAAAGGCTGCACCGCACGTTGCTCGACGAGCACTTCCGGGTGGCCGGGCGCACGACATGGTACGAGTCTGTCGATCAAATGCAGGAAGACCTCGAACGCTATCTGCATCACTACAACCATGAGCGGCCCCATCAAGGGCGGATGATGGAGGGCAGAACGCCGATTCAGGCCTTCATGGCAGGCATCACTGAGCAGCCCGAAGTGCCGATGATGGAAGCTGCGTAAGACAACACCGGCCCGGGGCCGGTGTCAGGTGAATACTTGATCTGTACAGACTTTGCTTGACGATTAAACCGCTTAAAACCTCTCTGCTAGCAGAGTTCCCACCGTGCTAGCAGAGTTCCTTTTTTGCCTGTTCTTCCCAATCTTTGCACCACCGCGTTATGACTTTGGTGCTCTTCAAGTGCTCGCATTTTTCTAACATGTCACGAGCGAACGCCTCTTTGCTTGGGTATTTGTCTTTTTGTTTTTCCCACTCCACCCAGCAGGTTTTCACAAATTCTTTTGCCTTCGCCTTCTCGTTTTTAGGGGAAGAATGTTTTTTCTGTGCATTCCTTCTTGCTGTGGCGAATTTATTCCCGTGGATTCCCGCTACAAAACCCAGGTGTCTGCTGATTGTATCAATTAAGCTGACAATTCCTTCTATTTTTGGTAATGCGCCTGATTTTGGAAGTAGTTCGATCGTATCTAGCAGGTTGATGCATAACCTAGTGAACGATCCTGCGAGTTGATAGTCATAAATCCGTTCCTCAATCCCTTGTCCTGACAGCGATGCGCGGCCCACTCGATCCCCAGTCCTCGATGTTCCATTATTTCTCGCCGGAATCGCGCGTACCGGCCGATCATCCCCTGCGAAGGGTGAAGCAATTGGCCGATCGGGCGCTGAGTGCCATTTCGGCGGACCTGGATGCGCTGTACTCGAGTACCGGCCGCCCGTCGATTCCGCCTGAGCGCCTGCTCAAGGGGCAATTGCTGATCGCGCTGTACTCGATCCGGTCTGACCGGCAGTTCTGCGAACAACTGAACTACAACATCCTCTTTCGCTGGTTCCTCGACATGGACCTGGAGAGCGCAGGCCTGGACCAGTCGAATTTCAGCCGCCTGCGCGAACGCCTGGTGGCGACTGATATCGCCCGCCGCTTCTTTGACGAGGTGGTGAGCCTGGCGCGCCGGCAACATTTGCTGTCCTCGGATCACTTCACTGTCGACGGCACGCTCATCGAAGCCTGGGCCTCGTTCAAGAGTTTCAAGCGCAAGGACGGCGAGCCGCCGAAAGACGGTGGTGATGGCACGGGGATGGTCAATTTCAAAGGTGAGAAGCGTTCGAACGCCACACACCAGAGCAGCACTGATCCTGACGCACGGCTCATGCGAAAGGGTAACGGCCAGCCTGCCAGGCTCAGCTACGGCGGGCATGTGCTCATGGAGAACCGTCATGGCCTGTGTGTCGACATCCTGATCACGGAATCGACGCAGGCCGAGCACCGTGCTGCACGCACGATGCTCACCCGCGCCCGCCGACGGCGTATCCACCCCAAGAGTCTGGCGGCCGACAAGGGTTACCACATCAAGGATTTCGTGGCGCACCTGCGCGCGCATCGTATCCGGCCGCACATTGCTCGAATCGACCATCGCTGCACGCCTGGACTCGATGGGCGCACGACGCGAACCGAGGGCTATCGGATCAGCCAACGCAAGCGAAAGCGGGTGGAGGAAATCTTCGGCTGGCTCAAGACGGTCGGTGGGTTGCGCAAGACGCGATTCATCGGGCAGGCGAAGACGCAAATGGCGGCCTTCATTTCTGGCGCAGCCTACAACTTGTTGAGAATCGCGAAATTGGGAAATGCGGGAGGAACGGCGTGAGTCGGGCAAACGAACCAGGGGCTGATCGGTCTCGGAACGTCCATGCCGGCAATGTGGGTCGCATTGAAAGCCCCATTCTCTCGACGAAGTCCCTGTGAAGATCAATTTGAACCCCTGGGTTAGTCCGGTGTTCAGCTCTTTTGCATCAGCCTGCTAACGCATCATGGGCTTCTATGATTGCGTAGCGTAGATCGACAAGAGCACGGTCCTCGGGGCTTCCTTCCTTGACTTTTTTTTCACCGAAGACAAGCTCCTTAAAATTGCGCTCCAAAAGGTCACGGTATATTTCAACCAGATCGGAAATTTGAATTGCACGTTCGTTGTCGTTGCTCTTGGGTTTTGCAGGGCCCATGAGTAGTTTTATTAATTCCTGGTTATCCATTGTTGCGCCCTTTGACGCTTGTCCCTTGAAACAGGTGCCGCGCCGGCCGGGCAAGGGAACCCGGTTTTCCTCCCGTTGGAGTAGGCGCGGCAAAACTGACTGCGTTACCCGTTCACCACGCTGGGGAACTGGATGATCCTCGCGCCCTCCTGCAGCGCATCCAGGTAGTCCGCCCACGCCTGCATCATCGCCCTGCGTTCGGCCATGAACTGCGCATGATGGCTGTACGCGGCGAAGACCTGCTTGCGCTCGCGGTGGGCAAGCTGCTTGTCGATGACGTCGGGCCGGTAGCCCAGCTCCAGCAGCGCGCCGGTTGCGGTGGCGCGGAAGCCGGCGCCGGTCACTTCCTGCGCCTGGTAGCCCATGGCGCGCAATGCGCTGTTGATGGTGCCGTCGCTGATCGGGCGGCCTTGGCCGTTGCGGTTGGGGAAGAGCAGGTCGCGGCCGCCGGAGTGGTCGTGCAGTTCGCGCAGGATCTCCACCGCCTGGCGGGACAGCGGCACGATGTGTTCCTCGCGCATCTTCATGCCAGTGAGTCCGCAGCTGCGGTCGCGTTCGGCCGGCACGGTCCATACGCCGGCCTCGAGGTCGAATTCGGGCCATTGGGCGCAGCGCAGCTCCCCCGGCCGGACGAAGGTCAGCACCAGCAGGCGGATGGCCAGCTTGATCGGCTGGGAGATGCGCACGGCGTCCAGGCGGATGAAGAACTCGCGCAGATCGGCCGCGCGCAGGGCAGGGCGTCGCTGCTCCGTGTGCGTCTTGACCGCCTTGTGCAGGCCTTCGGCGGGGTTGCTCTTGGCGAGGCCGTTGGCGATGGCGTAGATGAAGATTTCGCCGATGCGGGCGCGAACCCGCTTGAGCATGTCGGTGGCGCCCTTGGCTTCGACCTTGCGCAGCAGCTCCAGGATCTCGACCGGTTGCACGGCGGTGATGGGCGTGTCGCCAATGTGCGGGAAGACGTGCAGTTCGAGCGCCCGAATGGCTGCGTTCGCGGTGCCTTCCGTGCGGTCAGTCTTCCAGCCCTTCCACCAGGCCCGGGCGACCGCCTCGAACGAATTCTCCGCTGCGACCTTGGCGGCGCGCTTCGCTTCCTTCTTGGCCGCGCCAGGATCGACGCCGGCGGCCAGTTGCTCGCGTGCGGCCGCCAGTGCCTTGCGTGCCGCCGCCAGGCTCACCTCGGGGTACTTGCCCAGCGCAAGCAGCTTCTCCTTTCCCTGGAAGCGGTACTTGAAGCGCCAGAGCTTCGAGCCGGCGGGCTGCACGAGCAGGAAGAGGCCGCGCTCGTCGGCGAGCTTGTAGGGCTTTTCCTGTGGTTTTGCCTGCTTGATGGCGGTGTCGGTCAGGGCCATACCGGTGCCTCGTGGGGGTATTTTTCTGGGGGTACGGGGGTATGTTCTCGATGTACCCCCACAGATACCCCCAGAAATCGGGTATTGGTATGGTGCCGTATGGTGCAAACGGGTGCAACAAAAAAACCCGCGGGGCCAGTGGCTGCGCGGGTTTCTGGTGCTTCCGGGTGCTGCTTGGTGCTTTGAAGTGGTCCCGTCACCAGGAATCGAACCTGGATCTGGCGCTTAGGAGGCGCCCGTTCTATCCATTGAACTATGACGAGCCGACGAACCGCGCATTCTAGCCGTTCGGCGGCGGCTCACCAAGAGGGCCGGTCGTTTTGCGCAGTGGCGGCAGCAGGAAGTCCTGCGGGCGGCGAGCGAGGCGCTGCAGCAGCATCCGGCCCAGGCTGCGGCCCTGGGCGAAGCTGATGCGGCGGGCGCGCATGGCGACGGTCAGGGTCAGCGTGAAACTGACGACCAGGTTGACCAGGCCGATCAGCAGCACGCCGGACAGCGCCAGCATTGCCATTTGCCAGGACAGCGCGAAGTCGAGCGCTGCCGAGGCGTAACCCAGATAGGCCGAGGAAAAGGCGATGTGGCGGATGTCGAGCGGCAGCCCGAACAGCACACCCAGCGCGGTCGTGCCGCCCAGCAGGAAGCCGAAGAAGAAGTTGCCGGCCAGGGCGCCCAGATTGTTCTCGATGTAGCCGGCGATTCGCTGCATCCGGGCCTCGCCGAGCAAGTGCCGCGGCCATCGCAACTGCAGCAGGCGCTCAGGTATGCGGTAGTAGGCGCAGAGATTGTCGTAGTAGCCCGCGATCAGGCCCGACAGGAACAGACACACGCCTGCGACGGCGGCAAAGAACAGCGCGCCGCTGCGCGGGTCGATTTCTGCAAGCAGATGATGTGCCTTGTCCGGATCGACGAAATGCGCACCCGTCGCATAGTGGATGGCCGTGCCGACCAGGATCGCCATCGGAATGGCGGTGCCGAGGTTGCCGAGGATCGCGCCAAGCTGGCTGCGAACCGTGCGTGCGATCAGGTCTGCAAGGGCCTCGAGGTCGCGCGTGCTGCCGCGCGCTTCACCGATCGAGGCGGCGATGGCGTTGGCGGTCATCGCGGGCTGCTTGGTGGCGACGGTGCCGCCAAGGATGTGGATCAGGGCGAAGCCGAGCCCGTAGTTCAGGCAGAAGGCGAGGGCGGCGTTCAGCGGTGCCAGGCCTTGCGCGCCCAGCACGACCTTCATTCCCGCCATCAAGGCGATGATGACGCCGCCGAGCATGGCCGAACGAAGAATGCCGAAGTACTCGCTGCGCGTGCTGGTGATGTATTTCTCGCCGGTCTTGCTGGCGCTTTCGGTCATGCGCAGCGACAGGATCTCGACGTTCTGGCTCCAGTAGTCGGTCAGGTTGTTCTTGCGGCATTCCGCCCACACCAGGGTCTTGAACAGGCGTACCGCACGCGGTGCGACGTCGGCCAGCATGCGGCGCTTGCGCAGTTCGTTCAGCATCGACACCAGTTCGTCGATGCGGTCGAGGTGCTGGCGCAGGCGCTCGAGCTTGAAGGTCAGTGTCAGGCTGGTACCGAGCTTGGTCGCGCGCTTGCGCACCCGCTGCAGCACCTCGTCGCACTGGCCCAGCATCACGGTCAGATGGAGATCGTCGGTGACGAGCGCGCCGGGGGTGGTCCACCAGTCGCTGTAGTGGTCGATATACACCAGCAGTTCGGCGTTCTGCGCCAGGAAGGGCGATTCGTATTCCTCCAGGTTCGGATCGATGCGAACCAGCTCCGGGTCCAGGCCGATGGCCGACACGTGGTAGGACAGTACCCGGAGCGATTCGAGAATCTCGCCCACTGCCGGCGGCAGCGGGCCTGCATCCTCTTCGGCCATCGGCTGCTCATCGCCGACCAGGACCGCGATCAGCTCCAGCCAGACTTCGTCGCTGACGCCGTTGACCCAGATTTCGTCGTCGCTGCGGTGGAACACGATCGACAGCAGGTCCTTGAGATAGCTCGTGTCGCGTACTTCGGGCAGCAGGCGGTGCGAGATGCGGTTCGCCGTTTCGGTGAAGAAGCCGGTGGAGGGGAGCAGGCCGGAGGAGACGTAGAGTGACACCTGCTTGCGCTCGGCAAACAGCCGCATGAGCGCCGCTCGTACCTGGGCAAGCAGTTCCGGCCGGCGAGCAAGGCAGTGCGTCAGGGTGCGGAGGTTTTCGGTGGCCTTGTCGATCTGGGTTGCGTGCCGTGGCCGTAGACGGTCGACCAGTGCTACCCACAGGGCAACCGGATCTTCATCAGTGTTGGCAAAGCGTTGAAGAATATCTTCCATCAAGTGTTTCCTGCATGGCGGTCACGGCCGGACGGCGCTGCATTATCGGGCAAAGTGCCCGAACTGCGAGCGGGCGGCTAGAATCCGGGATTGTCTGCTGCTGGCCGGGACCCGGCCGATTTCACGCCATGCCTCTGTTGTCCGTAGAAAACGCCAGTCTTGCCTTCGGCCATGTCGACCTGCTCGACAAGATTTCCTTCCAGCTCGACGCCGGTGAACGTGTGGCGCTGATCGGGCGCAACGGCTCGGGCAAGTCCAGCCTGCTGCGGGCAGTGGCCGGCCAGGCCGCGCTGGACGACGGCGTCGTGTGGCGTGAAACCGGGCTGGTGACGGCCTATGTGCCACAGGAGGCCGACTTCGATCTCGAGCGCGACGTGTTTGCGACCGTGGCCGACGGCCTGGGCAACGCCGCCCGCCTGCTGGTCGACTACCATGCCGCGATGATGGCGGTGGCCGAGCAGGCGACACCCGAGGCATTGGCGAGGCTCGATACGCTCCAGCACGAGGTCGAAGCAGCCGACGGCTGGCGTCTCAACCAGCGTGTCGAGCACATGCTCGCCCGGCTCGGACTGGATGCGGGCGCCAAAGTTTCCAGCCTGTCGGGCGGCGGGATCAAGCGCGTGTCGCTGGCGCGTGCGCTGGTGGCCGAGCCGGATCTGCTGCTGCTCGACGAGCCGACCAACCATCTCGATCTCGACGGCATCCTCTGGCTCGAGGGCCTGATCCGCGAGTTCCGCGGCGCGATCATCGTCATCACCCACGACCGCGTGTTCCTCGACAACATCGCGACCCGCATCATCGAGCTCGATCGCGGCCGGCTGGCGAGCTATCCGGGGCGCTTTGCCGACTACCAGCGGCGCAAGGTCGAAGAGCTGGAAGCCGAGGAAAAGGCCGCGGCGCGCTTCGACAAGTTCCTGGCGCAGGAAGAGGTCTGGATCCGCAAGGGCGTGGAGGCGAGGCGCACGCGCAACGAGGGCAGGGTGCGCCGTCTCGAAGCCTTGCGCCGCGAGCGCGCCGCGCGCCGCGACCGATTGGGCGACGTCAGCCTGGCCGTCGACCGCGGCGAAAAGAGCGGCCAGATGGTGGCCGAGCTGGAACACGTCTCGAAGCGGTATGGCGATCGTGTGGTGGTGCGCGATTTCTCCACCCGCATCATGCGCGGCGACCGGATCGGTTTCATCGGCCCCAACGGTGCGGGCAAGACGACCCTGCTCAAGCTGATCCTCGGCGAGATCGAAGCCGACGAAGGTACGGTGCGGCGCGGCACCCGCCAGGCCGTGGCCTATTTCGACCAGTTGCGCGCGCAGCTCGATCCCGAGCTGCCGCTGACCGAGGTCATCAGCCCGGGTTCCGACTTCGTCGAGATCGGCGGCGAGAAGAAGCACGTCATCGGCTACCTCGGCGACTTCCTGTTCGCGCCGCAGCGTGCGCGTTCCCCGGTCAAGTCGCTGTCCGGCGGTGAGCGCAACCGTCTGCTGCTGGCACGGCTGTTCGCCCGCCCGGCCAACGTCATGGTGCTGGACGAGCCGACCAACGATCTCGACATCGAGACGCTGGATCTGCTCGAGGATCTGCTGGCCGGCTACGACGGCACGCTCTTTCTCGTCAGCCACGACCGCGCCTTCCTCGACAACGTCGTCACTCAGGTGATCGCTGCGGAAGGCGACGGCCGTTGGGGCGAATATGCCGGCGGCTATGCCGACTGGCAGCGGGTGCAGGCGGCGCGGGAGGAGGAGCAGGCCCGGCGCGACAGCGCGAAACGGGCGGCGCTTGCCACTGCCGACAAGCAGCGGGCAGCCGAAGCCAGGCCGGAGGGCGGGGCGGCCAAGCGCCCGGCGAAGATGTCCTTCAACGACAAACGCGAACTGGAGGCGTTGCCGGACCGGATCGCAGCGCTGGAGGACGAGCAGACGGCCCTGCATGCGCGCATGGCCGATCCCGCGCTGTACCAGCAGGCGCCGCAGGAGGTGGCGCAGATCAAGGCCCGCCTCGACGCGCTCGAAGCCGAGATCGAGGTCGCCATGCTGCGTTGGGAAGAACTGGAATCACGTGCCGCATCCTGACGATCGAGTGCGCTACGCGATGGGCCGCAGGTGCTGTCAGAAGTCGCCGGTCTGGCGGAGCCAAGCCGAGGCGCCCACGGCGCCGAGAAACACGGCGGCGTGGAATGCCGCCAGCCAGCGGTAGCGCCGTGCGATCCGGTCCGGGTCGAGATCCGAAACCAGGTAGAGCCGGCCGTCCGCCGGTTTGCGCATCACATGCGCTTCGGGCGCGGCCATCAGTTCCTGCCGTTGGCGCTGGACTTCGCGCTTGGCTGCTTGCCGGGCCAGTTCCCATTCGCGCAGGTCGAGTTCGCCGTTGCCGTCGAGATCGAAGCGTTGCAGCAGCGTCTTGCGATCCCGTTTCCAACTGGCCAGCAGCTCGCGAGCCTGTGTGCGGCTGTCCAGATGCGTGCAGGCTCCGCCGAGGGTGAGAAAATCGCCCAGCGCATACACCGTGTCGTGGCGGATCAGTGACCATTGCGTGTAGCGCATGTCGCCGACCGTGCTGACATCCCGACGCCGCACCAGCATGTCGGCGCCTTCGGGGTCGATCGCACATGTGCCGCTGCCGTCGTCGAGCAAGAATGAAGTGTCGCTTTCGACCGTGCTGACGATCTGCCATGTGCCCTTGGTCTGGCGGCGTTCGGTCTGCACGCGGTACCACAATACCGGCAGGCCGTTCATCGGCGAATGGAGCGGGCTGCCGTCGAGTGGCCGGGCCCTGCCGCGTAGTTCGACATAGCCTTGCGCCGCGGAGGTGATGCGCGATGTCGGTGTATCGGCGATCAGCCGCGAATGCCGTAGCGAGCGCGCCCAGCCATACAGGCCGGTCGCGGCCAGAAAGGCCAGCGCCGCGGCGGTGTGCCATCCGCTATCGACCTGGAACAGACCTGCGGCGGCGCCCATCTGGAGCAGCGGCAGCGCTGCGTCCAGCCGACTGTGAATGAGTCGAACAAGCATGCGAGGATCGGCAGCGTATGGCCGATTCAGCCCTTGAACAGCGCCTTCAGATCGACGTCGGCTTTTTCGGCACTGGAGAACTGCAGCAAGGGCTGGGCACTGAAGGCGAACAGGCGGGCGACGATAAGGTCCGGGAACTGCTCGATGCGGACGTTATGCCGATTGACCGCCTCGTTGTACCACTCGCGCCGGTCGGCAATGCCGTTCTCGAGCGTGCTGATGCGACTTTGCAACTGCGCGAAGTGCTCGTTTGCCTTCAGCTCCGGATAGGCTTCGGCAACGGCGAAAATCTGGCCCAGGCCGGCGCGCAACATGCTCTCCGCCGACCCGAGGGCGTCGACATCGTGCGTTTCGCGTGCCGCGGCCACGCGCGCGCGGGCTTCGGTGACGCGCGCCAGCGTGGTCTGCTCGAACTGCTTGTACTGGCGGCATACCTCGACGAGCTTGGGCAATTCGTCGTGGCGCTGCTTGAGCAGCACGTCGATGTTGGCCCAGGCCTTGGTAATGTTGTGCTTGAGATTGACCAGCCCGTTATAGGCGAGCACGCCATAGACCAGCCCGAGGGCGAGGACGCCCATTACCAGTGCGCTGAAGGTGTTCATGTGTTCGACTCCAGAAGGATTGTCCGGTCAGCGTGTGGCCAGGCGATTCAAGGCCTCCTCAGGGGCGCCGAGGCGCCTGAGCAGGGTTTCGCGCGGAATCCGCAGCAAAGTGCCGAGTTCGGCGAGATCATCCGGCAGGCCGGGGTCATCCCAGCCGTGGGCGAGATGTCTGGCGAGGCGCGCTGCCAGGCTCACTGTCCTGACCCGCGGATCGTTTTGCTGGCTGTCGTCGAGCAACTGCGCCAGCAGTGCCGGCAGGCGCCACGCGCGGACCAGGCCGAGCTGAAGTTCATTGGCCGTGATGCCGAATACCCGCCGCTGGGCATCCGCCGAGCGCAGGTGGCGATCGGCGGTCTGCAGCGCATAGACCTGTTCGGTCAGCGCCGGCGCATGGATCCAGCAGACGATTTCGGTCGCTTCGTGCAGCGACGCGGCGACCGTGATCTCCTGCACGTCGAGGTCGTGCCGCATGATTGCGAACTCCCGTGCCAGCCCGGCGATGCGGCGGGCGCGGGCGATGACCCGCAGCACGCCGACCAGCGCACGCGGATCCTCCTCGAGCGCGTCCTCCACGGTCGGCAGCGCGTCGAACAGGCGGAGGAATGGCTCGACACCGATCATCATCACGGCGCGTTCGATCGTGGTGATATCGTGATTCTGGGATTGTCGGCGATGCGTTTCCAGGTGCGTGAGCAGGCGCATCGTCATCAGCGGGTCGGCCTGCACGATGGAGGCCAACTGGCGGCTCTCGGCATGCTCCGGCTCGCGGTGCAGTGCCTCCAGTTCGCGTGCCGTTCGGCGCAGCACCGGCAGTGGCCGTTGCGTGAAGTACGCCACGTAGGCGCCCACCGAGGGCAGAGGGGAGTGCAGGGTGCTCATGGGCATGCTCGGAAACCAGGGTCTCGGGATGGCTAACGGCCGGCGTCGCTCAAACTGAAGCCACCTGCCGGGGCGGCCTTTCCATGGGGCTATAATTATGGCGAATCGCACCGAGACGGTCCGTGACATTCCACCGGCAGGAGAAGCCTGGTGAAGCCTTTCAACGCTTTTGTGATCGACCTGGGCGGCAAGCTCGCTTTCGGGGCGATGGCGTTCCGGGGATGACCGTGGACGACAGACTCCCCCGGATCCTCGTGGTGGACGATTCGCGCATGGTGCGGGCCTCCATCCTGAAGAATGTCCGGGGCCGCTTCGAAGCGCGCGAAGAGGTCGATGGCGAAGCGGGCTGGGAGGCCCTGTTGGTCGACCCCGCGATCGACCTGGTGCTGACCGACATCGGCATGCCGCGCCTCGACGGCTTCGGCCTGCTCGAGCGGATCCGCTCCTCCAGAGTGGCGCGGGTGCGCGGCCTGCCGGTCGTGATCATCTCGGGCGATGAGGACGAGCATGCGCGTGAACGCGCCCTCGCGCTCGGTGCGAACGGTTTCATTGCCAAGGGCGTGGGTAGTGTGGAACTGTTGGCGACGCTCGATTCGCTGGTACGCCTGTCGCGGACGCAGACCGAGCTCGAGCGCAGCCGCGAAGCGCTCGCGAGCAACAGCCCGAAGGATCCGGAAAGCGGCCTGGTCAGCCGGGCCTATCTCGAGCACCATGGCGAACAGGTGCTGGCGGAGGCCCAGCGACGGCAGACCGGCATCGCGGTGATGTTGATCGAGCTCGATGACTACGAAACCTTGCTCGAACGCCATGGCCTGCACGTCGTGCAGCTGATCGTGCGCAGGCTGACCAAGATGGTCACGGCACGGATTCGTACCGAAGACAGCGTGTCGCAACATTCGACCACACAATTCGCCCTGTTGTCGCCCGGCATCGACGTGGTGTCGAGCTGTGCTTTCGCGCTCCGCCTGCGGAGCAGTTTCGAAAAGCTGGTGCTGGCTTATCGTGAAGAGCACATCCGGGTGACCGTGACGATCGGCGTGGCCAACTCCGCGGTCGATGGCCATGGCAAGGTCAGCGAGTTGCTGGAGATCGCTCAGGAACGCGTGCAGCGGGGGCATGAGGCGGGCGGCAATTGCGTGTTCGCGGATCACGGCAAGGTCGAGCCCGAATGGGTGGAACGCCAGGCCAGGCGTATATGCAGTGTCGATGCGGCGTTGCGCCAACTGCGTGCTGGCGCGATCGGTGAAGTCGAGGCGCGCCTGCCCGACATCATCGGCGCGCTTATGCCGCTATTCGAATTGATAGAATCTCGACTCCACTGCGGGCTGCCGATCGAGCAGCTCGAACGATACCAATATGGATCGGACGCCGGCAGTGGCAGGATGGATGGCACGCAAACCACCATCTGAGTCGTAAATCGCCGCTCGTGGCGAAGGCGCTTTCCCGGCGCGTCGGCATGGGCGGCTTGTCATCCGCCAATGAGGGAATGAGAGGGAGAGGAAGTAATGACGGATTACCAGCAATTTCACCGCCGCTCGATCGAGGATCGTGATGGGTTCTGGGCCGAGCAGGCCCAGCTCATCCACTGGAACAAGCCGGCCGAGCAGATCTGCGACTTTTCGAAGCCGCCGTTCGTCAAATGGTTCAAGGGCGGCGAAACCAACCTTTGCTACAACGCGGTGGACCGCCACGCCGCTACGCGGCCTAACGACCGTGCACTGGTGTATATCTCGACCGAGACCAACGAGGAAAAGGTCTACACCTTTGCCGAGCTGCAGCGCGAAGTCGAGCGCATGGCGGCCATCTACAAGGAACTCGGCGTCAAGCGCGGCGACCGCGTGCTGATCTACATGCCGATGATCGCCGAAGCCGCGTTCGCCATGCTGGCTTGCGTGCGCATCGGTGCCATCCATTCGGTGGTGTTCGGCGGTTTCGCCGCCGGTTCGCTCGCCACCCGCATCGACGATGCCAAGCCGGTGCTGATGGTCAGTTCGGATGCCGGCATGCGCAACGGCAAGCCGGTGCCTTACAAGCATCTGGTCGACGAGGCTTGCAAGCTGGCCGAGTTCCCGCCGGCCAAGGTGCTGATCGTCGATCGTGGCCTGGACAAGGGCTTCCCGCGTGTCGAAGGCCGCGACGTCGATTACGCCGAACTGCGCGCCAAGCACATGGACGACACCGTGCCGGTCGAATGGGTGGAGTCGTCCGAGCCGAGCTACATCCTCTATACCTCCGGCACCACCGGCAAGCCGAAGGGCGTGCAGCGCGACACCGGCGGCTACACGGTGGCGCTGGCGGCGTCGATGCAGCACATCTTCACCGGTGAGGCCGGCGAGACCATGTTCTCGACCTCCGACATCGGCTGGGTGGTCGGCCATAGCTACATCGTCTACGGCCCGCTGATCGCCGGCATGGCCACGATCATGTACGAAGGCACGCCGCTGCGTCCGGATGCCGGCATCTGGTGGCAGATCGTCGAGAAGTACAAGGTCAGCGTGATGTTCTCCGCGCCGACCGCGGTGCGCGTGCTGAAGAAGCAGGATCCGGCTTTCCTCAAGAAATACGACCTGTCCTCGCTGAAGCACCTGTTCCTGGCCGGCGAGCCACTGGACGAAACTTCGCACCAGTGGATCATGGAAGAGCTGGGCATTCCGGTCATCGACAACTACTGGCAGACCGAGACTGGCTGGCCGATGCTGGCGATCTGCCGTGGTGTCGAGCAAAGCCCGATCAAGCTCGGCTCGCCCGCCTTCCCGGTGTATGGCTACGATCTGCGCATCTTCCGTGAGGATGGCACCGAATGCGGTGCCAACGAGAAGGGCATCGTCGGCATCATGCCGCCGCTGCCGCCGGGCTGCCTGTCCACCGTGTGGGGCCAGGACGACCGCTTCGTGTCGACCTACTTCAGCACTTTTGCCGACCCGGTGGTGTATTCCTCGTCCGACTGGGGCATCAAGGACGAGAACGGCTATCACACCATCCTCGGCCGCATGGACGACGTCATCAACGTCGCCGGCCACCGTCTTGGCACCCGCGAGATCGAGGAAGCCGTGCAAGCGCATCCGGCGATCGCCGAAGTTGCCGTGGTCGGGGTGGCGGACGAGGTCAAGGGCCAGATGCCGATGGCCTTCGCGGTGGTGAAGAATGCCGCCGACGTCGATACGCCCGAAAAGCGTGCCGCGCTGGAGAAGGCCGTGATGAAGAAGGTCGACGAAAGCCTGGGCGCCATTGCGCGTCCGGCCCGTGTCCACTTCATCGGCGGGCTGCCCAAGACGCGTTCGGGCAAGATGCTGCGCCGCTCGATTCAGGCGCTGGCCGAAGGCCGCGATGCGGGCGACCTGACGACGATCGATGATCCGAGCACGCTGGAGCAGATCAAGGAAGCCTTGAAGGGCTGACGCTGTTGCGCCTCCGGCATGGAAGCTGACAGGAGCCGGGCAACCGGGGCCTGTCAGCAGTCTGGACGGCCCCCTGGGCGGTCCCGTGGAATGTACGGGGCCGCCCAGGGGGCCGTCTGCTTTCAGCGCTGTTCGAGGCTGAGCGCGATTCCCTCGTCGATCGTGCGCCATAGCGGACGCATGATCATGCGCATGTTGCGGACGATGCTCTGCACGTCCATGACTGAAGGAACGCGTGTGCCGCGATGTTCGATGGGGCCGCCGATCTGTCTGATATCGACGCCGAGACGGGCAAAGTGGCTGGCCAGGCGAGGCTCGGTCAGTACAAACAGGGTATCGATGTCGTGACGAATGGCCAGTGAGATGGCGCCCATGTACAAACCCACCGGGATATAGGGAAAGCGGGGCTGGCCCTTGCTGCCGAAATCCTCGTCCTGGATGTCGGCGGGCTTCCTGGCTTCGCCTTTCCGGCGGCGATATCGTGCGCATACGGCAAGCCGTGAGACTTCTGCGATGCGGCCTCTCGGCATTTTTGCAGGATCGATGATGCTGCGATCGAGCGTTGCGGCACAGGTGCGCTCGAAGGGCAGCGGCGCATCGGGTTCATCCGGATTGACCAGAACGAGCCGTGTGCAGCCGACCAGTGTGTGCGGTTCGTCGACGCCGCGCAGCAGGCAATGGAGGCTGTGGGCATCGTAGGCGTCGATCTCCCGCCGGTCGGGGCGTTCAGGTTCGAACTGGAGCTCCTCGCAATAGACTTCATGGCGGATGCGATAAACCTGGTCGCGAAGCGCTTCATCGTGAGCAGCATCGATGCGGAAATATTTTCGGAAGCCGTAGCCGAGATTGATTCGATCGAGAATGGACATGTAGTGTGGCTCCCAGGTAGTCAGTTGCCTTGTCGCAATGCATCCACGACGGGAGTGGCGGATATGCGGATTGCCGGGAACACCGATGCAAGCACGGTCGCACCCAGGCCGATCAGGCAGGACACGGCGACGGTGGTCGCGTCGATTCGGATGAAAGCGGTATAACCCAGATTGGCGTTCGGTGGGGGCGGCATCGGAATTCCGATTGCCGAGATCAGCAGGGCCAGCGCCATGCCGATGGCCGCGCCGAGTAGCGCACCGATCAGCCCCAGCACGAGGTTTTCCACCAGAATCAGGCGGAAGACCTGGCGCCGGGTATTGCCCAGAGCCTGCAGGGTGCCGAACTCGCCCAGGCGCTCGAAGGCGCTCATGTTAACGGTGTTGGCGACGGACAGCAGGACCATGATCAGAATGATCAGCTTGAGCACGCCGAACTGCCGGTCATAGAGCTGCAGCGTCTTGTCGTAGAAGTCGGACAGTTGGTGCCAATTGCGGGAATCGGTGCCCGGAGGGAGCGCCCCGTCGATCCGAGCCTGGACGGCGTCGGTGTCCTGTGTTCGTTCCAGCGAGACCACCAGAAGGTTCGCACCCGCTGTGCCGATCAGCTCACGTGCCGCATCGAGTGGAATACGGACGGCACGCGCGTCGAAATCCTTCGAAAAGCTCTGGAAAACGCCGATGATCTCGAAGTCGAACGTGTTCAGGGCACCGTCTGCGGTGTTCATGATCAGCGTCACGAAGTCGCCCGGTTTCAGACTGAGCGAGTGAGCGACGCCCTGACCGACGACGATGCCGGTATGGTCGGCGTCCGTCAGTTGGCGCCCTGCGGTGATGTTTACATAGGTACCCAGCTGCGCTTCCTTGTCCGGCTCGACGCCTTCGCCGATGATGGCCAGATCCCGCTTGCCGTTGTTCAGCAAGCCCGAGAAATTCAGCCGCGCGGTCACATCGGTCACGCCCTCCTGCTGGAGAATGCCGCGGGTGACCGCATTCGGGTCGTCGATGATGAAGCGGTCGGGCTGGCGGCTGCCTTTCTCGATGAAATCCTGACGAAAAACCTGGATGTGTCCGGTCTGTGAGTGGATGATGGCTTCGCCCAGCTGGACGAAGATGTCCTGCACGAAGCCGCCGCTGAGAATCAGGCTGGAAACGCCGAAGATGATCGCCACGAGCGTCATGGCCGTGCGGATTTTCTGGCGAAACACGTTGCGGAAGGCGAGTTTGAAGAGCATGGCTTTTACCGCTGGTGGCGCAGCGCGTCGACGATGTTCATGCGCGATGCCTTCCAGGCTGGAAACAGGCTGGCGAGCAAGGTCGTGAAGAAGGCGAGCATGAAGGCTTCGAAAGCCAGGGCAGCTGAGATCGAGATTTCTCCCGTGTAACCTCGCGCCATGCCAGGAGGCGGGGGCATGGGGATGCCGATTGTCGATATCACTTGTGCCAGCAGGTAACCCAGCATTACGCCGATCACCCCGCTGATGATGCCGAGCAGGATGCCTTCGGTGACGAAGAGCTTGAGGATTTCGTGCCGGCGTACGCCCAGCGCCATTGATGTACCGATTTCTCCCGTACGTTCGACGACGGTCATCGACAAGGTATTCGAGATGCTGAGGATGACGATCAACGCGATCAGCAATTGCACGACGCCGACCTGGCGTGAAAACAGCTCGACAGTCTTGTTGTAGAAGTCGGCCAGATCGGTCCAGGGGATGACCTCGAAGCCCGAGGGAGGCAACTGGGCACGCAACGCGGCCACAGCCTTGTCGGTGTCGCTTGTCTCATTCAGCAGCACGACCCAGCTCGTCGCTCCTTCGACGCGCATCAGCTTGCGCGTAACATCGATCGGTGCTCGCAGCACGGTATCGTCGTAGGCCTTGGTGATGGTGGCGAAGAGTCCCGCGACGGTGAGTTCGACTGCATTGATGCCGCCACTGGCCGTGGTGGCCAGCAGGACGACACGATCTCCCGGAGAGGCATCGAGGTTGGCTGCCAGGCCTTCGCCCAGCAATACGGAATCGGGCGGACTTTCTGTCAGATCCTTGCCGGCAACGATGGTGATTGCCCGTGCGATGGGCTGTTCCTGCTCTGGCGAGATGCCCTCACCGACGAATGAGACGGTGGCTTCGTCCTTGCTGAGCAGGCCGCTGAAGGCCAATCGCGGTGTCACGGTGCGAGCTTGCTGCCCGATGATGCTGGTGACTGGTGACGTATCGGCTGGCAGCAGGTATTGGTATGGATCTCCCAGCCCTTCGCGTAAGTACCCTGGCCGGGTTACCTGGACATGCCCTAGCTGAGAGTGGATCGTCGCCTCCCGCATGTCCTGGAAAATCCAGTTGATGAAGCCGCTGGCGAGCAGAAACGCCACGACTCCCCCGCTACGATGGTCAGGGCCAGCAAGGCGCGCCGCCGCTGCCGAAGCAGGTTCCGTGCGGAAAGGGTCAGGGTGTGGCTCATGCCGCGGAAGCTCATTAGGGGTTCGCGTATCAGGGTTCTCTCTCTATGATAGCGGCCATGCCAGCAGAAACTGAAGGGGAAAGGGGTGAAAGAGGACTTCGACTACACAGCCGCGTTTTCGCGAAACATCGGCTGGGTGACGTCTGAAGAGCAGGCTGCCTTGCGTGGCAAGCGCATCGCCATCGCCGGTATGGGAGGGGTTGGTGGCGTTCATCTGCTCACTCTGGCACGTCTGGGCATCGGGCGTTTCAATATTTCCGATTTCGATGATTTTGACATAGTCAATTTCAATCGACAGGCCGGTGCCGTAGTGGGGTCGCTGGGGCAGCCCAAGGCAGAGGTGCTGGCGAGGATGGCGGCTGAGATCAATCCAATGACGGAAATCAGAATGTTTCCGCAAGGGGTGTCGGACGACAACCTCGATGATTTTCTGTCGGGAGTCGATCTCTACGTCGATGGTCTGGATTTCTTCTCGTTCACAGCCCGCCGCTCGACCTTTGCAGCCTGCCATCGCCTGGGGATTCCCGCCGTGACTGCTGCTCCCCTGGGGATGGGGACTGCTGTGCTGGTGTTTCTGCCGGGGCAGATGTCGTTCGAGGAGTATTTCTGCCTGGAAGGATGCGACGAAGAGGAGATGGCTATTCGCTTCCTGCTCGGTTTGTCGCCTGCCATGCTGCAGCGAAGCTATCTGGCGGATCCATCCCGGGTGAACCTGACCGAGCGTCGTGGGCCCTCTACCATCATGGCGTGCCAACTGTGTGCGGGTGTTGCGGCAACGGAGGCAGTCAAGATCCTGCTGGGGCGGGGGGATGTGATTGCCGCACCGCGCGGATATCAGTTCGATGCCTATCGTAACCGGTTCGTACGTACGTGGCGGCCTGGCGGCAATCGTAATCCCCTGCAGCGGCTCGGGCTCATGATCGCACGTTGGCAGTTGAGCCGAATGAAATCCACGGGAGCATGAAGTGAGCAGTCGCGAAACACTATTGGAAATTCTGAATCTCGCGCGCTGGGCGCCCAGTGGCGACAACACTCAGCCCTGGAAATTCGAAATACTCGCTGATGACCATGTTGCGGTACGGTCATGATACCCGGGACTGGTGCCTCTACGACATGGACGGACGGGCGAGCCAGATGGCGCATGGCGCCTTGCTCGAAACCCTGAGGATTGCCGCGACCCGATTCGGTTTGCGTACTGAATGGAACTGGAGGCCGGAAACGCCCGAACATGCTCCGATCTATGACGTAAAACTGGTGCCTGAAGCCGATGTCGCGGTCGACCCGTTACATCCCTTCATCACCACACGTACGGTGCAACGCAGGATGATGCGACGTACGCCACTGACGCCATCTGCCGTGCAGGCCTTGCGTCTTGCTCCTGGGGAAGGTTATTCGGTAAGACTCATCGAACCTACCGAAGAACGGCTGAAGGTGGCGCGCCTGTTGTGGACGAGTGCTCGCGTCCGCCTGACATGTCCCGAAGCCTTCGAAGTGCACCGGGAGATCATCGAGTGGGGTGCCACTTTCAGCAAGGATCGAATTCCCGAACGAGCAGTCGGTGTCGATCCGCTCACCGCCCGTTTAATGCAGTGGGCGATGAAAAGCTGGGCGCGTGTCGATGCGCTGAACCGCTACGCCTTCGGCACGGTTGCGCCGCGAGTGACGCTCGATTTTTTGCCGGCCTGGGCCTGCGCCGCGCACGTGCTTGTCGAGCGAGACGTTTTTCCGGCAAATTTGCCCGAGTTCGTGGATGCGGGGCGGGCGATGCAGCGAGTATGGCTGACGGCAGCGGCCCAAGGCTTGCATCTCCAGCCGCAGATGACACCGCTGATTTTTGGTTGGTATGCACAGGCTGAACGGCCGATTTCGGCCGACGAGTATGTCAATGCGGCGATGCGCGGAGTGGGCGCACAGGTCGAGCGAATGCTCGGTGATAAGGGAGTGTTTTTCTGCCGGGTCGGAGAGTCCGACATACCGATGTCGAGATCGATCCGCAAGGAATTGGCGGAGTTGATGGTTTAGATTGCCATATGGGTACAGGCTGTGCTTCTGTTTGTATTTCTTGAATGAAAAAGCCTCCATGACTGGAGGCTTTTTGGATGCAACCCGAGGTTTTGCCCCCGGGCTACTAGATTACTTGGCTTGCTTGCGACGCATGGCACCCAGACCGAGCAGGCCGAGACCGAGCAGAGCGAGCGAGGCAGGCTCAGGAACAGGAACGGAAGCATTAGTAATCCGCAAATCTACGGCAGAAATTGCGCCACCAGTGTTAATAATTGCCTGCAGCGCGTTTACCCTCGAAAAATCAGCAGTGCCGACAAACAGAGCGAATGGAATGAAGTACGATCCCGTACCTGCAGAAACAGCGTTGAAGACCGATTTTTCACCTTCGCTCGAATAAACTTCAAGGCTGAAGGGGAAGTCAAGATCGGCGAAGGTAACGTTCAGCTGAAAACCGGAACCCATACTTGCCAGATTGAGATCCCCAAGCCCCATGCTGGGCGTGAGGGTGTCGGTCACCGAACTCGCTCCATCCCAGCGGATACGTGCTTCTGCGTTGACGTCCGATGGGGTGTCAAAAATAAACCCGTTATTTGTGACGCCGACAAGAGGATCGCTGAGTGCGTTGTTGTCTGTAATGTTATTAACATAGATGGAGCGGTAGCCACCGAGCGCTTCCGCTGCTGCAATGGTGCTCCAGAGCCCCGTGCCATCTGCGGTAGTGTCTACCACGGCGGCTTGGTTAGTGGTGAAGCTATCAATAACCAAAGCGTGGGCGCTGACGCTCAGGGTCAGGGCGGTGGCTGCGAGGCCGCTCTTCAGGAGAGTTTGGAATTTCATGGTTGGGCTCCAAATCAAGGATTAAGCGCAAATGGCTGGACGGGTTGCGCACGTCAGGCTTTAAGCTAGAAGCGTGCCATTCGATAAAAATTCAATATAATCATGTGGATATAAATTTTTGCGCTTAGGGCGAAACAGGGTGTGTAAAAAAGACCGACACCCTGGATTGATGACATGCCGTTCCGATGAGTGCGCACGCAATCCGCGTCGGGTTTCAGTATCAGCGCAGGAGATCGCGCTGCATCTCCAGCACCTTGAAATTCAGCAGGTGGGTAGCCAGCACCGTCTCCCACATGAAGCAGCCGAGCGCCACCAGGAAGGACAGCACGCCCACCAGGAAACACGCCATTGCCACCAGTGGCCACTGTGTTTCCCACGCCTGCCCAAGGAACAGGGACACGATGGTGATGCCGATGCAAAACCCGCACAGAGCTAGGCAGCCGATGGAGAAGTTCGCGATGCGTCCCCGCTTGCGCAGGATCGTGAGTTCCATCAGCAAACGCTTGATGAGCTCCTGATCGGCGCTGGTTCGCACACGCTCGTCCAGTACGCGGGCCCGGTCGATGATGCGGGCCAGCCGCCCGGCCACGGCTCCGATCATGCCGGCCACCGCCGTCAGAAAGAACACCGGCGCCACCGCCAACTGGACGCTGTGGGTGACCGAGGCGACATCGACGGGCAGGCTCATGGCAATGGAGGTGATGATGGGAACGCACGCATGGTACGCAAAATCACCCGGTGCTGGATATGCTCGAAAGCGATGGCGTCTCGGCCGGTTTGTTGCGCCGGCGCTTCCGGGACTCGGCGCGTGGGCCTCGTTGTCGCCGGCTGCTTGCCGCGATCGTCGTCGATGCCCGTCTGGCGTGCCGGAAAGAGGCGCCGTGACGCTCCTACTGCTTGCGGTGCCTGGATGCTGCAATCCTGCCCAGGTAGTAGTCGAGTGCGCGCCGGGCGTGCTGATCCGCTCTTTCTGGCAGGGGTAGCTTGCGTGTCTTGAGCCAGCCCATATAGACGTCGTTGCCGAATGCCTGATGGTCCGAAAGATAGTCCATGTACATCGGAAAGGTCGCCAGCAGCCGCTTTTGCGGTGCAGGGAGAAACGGGCGCAGCAGGCGCGGCAGGGCGGCAAACCATGCCCGCGGAATGCTTCTGCCGCGGGGGATTTCCTGGCCGTGCTCCTGCAGGATCTGGCGCACGAGCACGGCCAGGCCTGCAATGCGCGGGGAGCGTTCGGGGCCTGAACACAGGTTCAGGATGTGTCCCCGGGGCGACTGCCCGTGGCTCGATGCCACGATGGCTGCCGCGACGTGGTCGACCGGAATGATGTCGAGCCTTGCGTCGCCGAAATCCGGCAGCAGGCCGGATGTCTTGCGTCCCGACAGGATTTCGCAGATGTAGTAGAAGATCTGGAAATGGATGATGCGGCCGTCGCGTGAGTCGCCGATCACCATGCTGGGCCGATGGACCGTGATCGGCAGCCCCTCTTTCTCGATGGCTGCGCGGACCAGGGTTTCGGCTTCGGCCTTGGATTGTTCGTAGGTGTTGTGGAAGGCACGGGCTTCGTCGATCCAGGTTTCGGGCAGGATGCCCGCTCGTTTGCCGGCGATGCCGACCGTGCTGACGAACTCCATCTTCTGCAGGGTGTTCCGCCTGGCCAGGGTGCGCGCGAGCTCGAGCATGACTTCGGCGGAGCCGACTGCCGAGCGTCGGGCATGGTCCAGCGGGTCGTTCATTCTGACGCTGGCGGCCGAATGGATGAGGTGCGTGGTGTCGTCGCCCAGGCGGGCGTAGGCGGCGGCGTCCAGGCCGAGCTGGGCTTGCGTGGCATCGCCACGCAATGCTTCCACGCGCCGGCGAGTTTCGTCGCCGGGCGGGAGTTGCCAGAAGTCGTGGAGCGCCTCGAGTCGCTGGGCGAGATGCTCATCCGACTCGGCGCGCAGCAGCACGCGGATGCGGGTGTCCCGGTTCTGCAGCAGCATGGGCACGATGGCGCTGCCGACGGCGCCCGACGCGCCGGTGAGAAGATAGGTGCTCATGGCGCGATGATGACGATGGGGGCTGAATTGGGGCCGTGGTCCGGGATGGCTTCGATGCGGCGGTAGGCCTCTGCGATGCTTTCGGCGAAGTGCTGCGCCACGACCTTGCGGCGCAGCTTCAGGTTTGCGGTGAGTTCGCCGTTCTCGATGCTGAACGGTGTCGATGTGATGATGACGGCGGCCGGACGCTGGTGGCTGGGAAGCGATGTGCAGATGGTCCGGACATCGCCGGCGATCTGCTCCGGGGAAGGCGCGGACGCTGTTTCGGTGCTGCTGGTCTTTCCCTGCATGAGGGTGACGATGACGACAGGGAAGGGGTGGCCTTCGCCGGTGACGACGGCATGCTCCACGTACTCCAGGCGCTTGATCTCGGCCTCGATCGGGTGAGGCGTGACGCGGCGTCCGGTCGATGTCTTGAAGATTTCGCTTTTCCGGCCGAGCAGCCAGAGGTAGCCGTCTTCGTCCAGGCGGGCATAGTCTCCGGTATGGAAGAAGCCGTCATTGCTCATATTGAGCGACACTGCCTGCGTGCAGGGTTCGTAGCGGCTGCAGACACCGGGGCCGCGCACGAGCAGTTCGCCGTCTTCGGCGATGCGCACCTCGTTCTGGGGGTGGGGGCGACCGACGCTGCCGGCTCGTGAGGCTTCGAGCGTGTTGAAGGCGATGGGGACGATGTTTTCGCTGACGCCGTAGGCTTCGAGAATCGGCCAGCCAAGTGCGCCGAAGCGTTCGATCAGCCAGACGGGGAGGGGAGCCGAGCCGCTGACCAGAAAGCGCAGCTTGCTGCCCATCACGCGTCTCAAGGGGCTCAGGGCCCGCTTGGCGAACGGATGGAGCAGGCGGAGGTGCAGCGGTGCTCCGGTGCCGAGACTGCGAGCCTTGGTGATCCGCTCTTCGATGGCCCAGGCGGCGCGCAGACCCAGCCGGACGGGAGCGGGCTGGGTGTCGATGCGGTCGAGCATGCCGGCATGGAGTTTCTCGAAGAACCTCGGCACCGCCACGAAGAGGCTGGGCTGTATTTCCGGCAGCCGTTGCACGATCTGCTCGGGTCGCTCGACGAAATGCGTCTCGGCGCCGAACAGGATGGCGCACAGGTTGAGAACGCGCTGGAACATGCTCGATGGCGGGAGCCAGCAGACCATGCGATCGCCGACGCCTATCGAGGGGAAGCAGTCACAGGTGGCGCGGCAGGCCAGCAGGATCTGGGCATGGGTGTAGGCGATGCCCTTGGGTTCGCCGGTGCTGCCCGAGGTGAAGATGACGGTTGCGACATCCGTCGGCAGCGGGGGGACGGGCGCCGACGAGGGAGGCGATGCGTAGAGTGGGCCGAGCGCATGTGTGCCCGGGGGGGCATCCGGTGCTGCGATGATCCGTATGTCGAAGCCCGTGTAGAGCGCGTCGAGCCTGTCGAGCTGGGCCGAATCGGCGGTGATGACGATACGGGGCCGGGCGATCGTCAGGATATGTCCGAGGTTGTGTGAGGTGTCGTGAGCGTCGAGTCCGACGATGGCCGCACCGAGTCCCAGTATCGCCAGATGGACGAGCTCCCACTCCGGGGTGGTCGGCAGCATGACGGCGACGCGGTCGCCTCGCCCGATGCCCAGATGCCGAAAGCCGTTCTGCAGGGCCCGCACTCTTGCCTGGATGTCTGTCCAGGTGAATGCCGTGGTCGTGCCGCCGGTGCGATGGACGTATCCGATGGCGGACGGGTTCGATTGCGCCCGTGCGTCGAGCAGGGCCGGTAGCGTCTGGACCTGCCGCAGTTGGGTGCGGGCGCCGTCGGGGGCATTGATCGCTCCGTCCGGCTGGCGATGGTGTTGCGTGGTTCCAGGGCTCGAAACCTGGGTTTCGAAGTTGGTCGACGTCCTCTGCATTGCCCTCTCGCTGGCGCTTGTCCTCGCGCACGCCGGAGCGTTTGCGCGATATCCGGCCAGGGAATGCCGATGTGCTCCCCGAGCCAAAGGGAATATTAGCCGACGGGGCGCTATTCAGGGAGGATATCCCGTACGAAAGCGGGCCGGGCAGGTTCGGCTGGCTCGATGAGCTGCGCGAGGCGTGTTCAGCGACCGACCATGTTGTCCCGGTGGATCAGCTCGGGTTCGTCGACGTAGCCCAGCAGCTTCTCGATTTCGGTGCTCGGTTTGCGGGCGATCCTGCGACATTCGGCGGCGCTGTAGTTCACCAGGCCGCGTGCGATCTCCTCGCCGGCGGCGCTGCGGCAGGCCACGGCGGCGCCACGGACGAAATCGCCGTGTACTTCGATGACGCCCACCGGTAGCAGGCTGCGGCCGCTCCGCAGTGCGGCGACGGCGCCGTCGTCGATGATCAGGTCGCCGGCCAGCTGCAGGTGGTCGGCCAGCCATTGCTTGCGGGCCTGCAGCGGGGTGCTGCTGGCATAGAGCAGGGTGCCGACGGCTTCGCCCGCGCCCAGGCGCAGCAGCGGGTCGTGCTCGCGTCCGCTGGCGATGCAGGTGTGGGCGCCGCTGCGGGCGGCGCGCTGGGCGGCGCGGATCTTGGTGATCATGCCGCCCTTGCTGATGCCGCTGCCGGCGCCGCCGGCCATGGCTTCGTACTGGCGGTCCTCGGCACGCCCTTCCGAGATCAGCGTGGCGCCGGGGTCGCGGCGCGGGTCGGCGGTGTACAGGCCTTGCTGGTCGGTCAGGATGATCAGCGCGTCGGCTTCGATCAGGTTGGCGACCAGGGCGCCGAGGGTGTCGTTGTCGCCGAACTTGATTTCGTCGGTGACGACGGTGTCGTTCTCGTTGATGATCGGCACGACGCCGAGTTCGAGCAGCGTGGTCAGCGTGCTGCGGGCATTGAGATAGCGGGTGCGGTCGGCGAGGTCTTCGTGCGTCAGCAGGATCTGCGCCGTCTGCAGGCCGTGGCGGGAGAAGGCTTCCTCGTAGGCTTCGACCAGCCCCATCTGGCCGACGGCGGCGGCGGCCTGGAGCTTGTTCATTTCGTGCGGCCGCCTGCCCCAGCCCAGCCGCTGGATGCCGGCAGCGATGGAGCCGGAGGACACGAGCACGACTTCGCGCCCCTGGGCGCGCAACGCGGCGATCTGCCGCGCCCAGTCGTCGAGCGCGGTCTTGTCGAGGCCGGCACCGTTGTTGGTGACGAGGGCACTGCCGACCTTCACCACCAGGCGGCGGGCGTTGCGGATCTTGGTTCTCATGGTGTCGCGGCGGAGGGAAAAAGGGTCAGCGGGAAAGATCGGCAGGATGATGAGGCGGCTGGAAGGCGGTCAGCGCGCAGCGCCGTCGACGGGGTCGTCTTCGGTGCCTTCGTCGTCATCATCCAGGCTGTCGGCGGCATAGGCCGCATCGGCTGCGGCGCGCTGGGCGTCGAGCGCGGCCAGGCGCTCGGCTTCGGCAGCCTGGCGTTCGGCGCGTTCGGCTTCGATGCGGGCGCGTTCGGCGTCGAGGAAATCCTGCAGCGCGAAGATCAGCGCCTGCGTGCCTTCGCTCTTGAGCGCCGAGATCTCAAAATGGCGTTCGGCCGGGCCGTAGGCCTCGAGGAAGGCAGCGATGCGCTCGGCGCGTTCTTCCTCCGGAATCAGGTCGAGCTTGTTCAGCACCAGCCAGCGCGGCTTGGTATACAACTCGTCGTCGTATTTGCGCAGCTCTTCGACGATGGCCTTGGCATCGGCGACGGGATCGGCTTCGGGGTCGAAGGGCGCGAGGTCGACGAGGTGCAGCAGTACATGGGTGCGCTGCAGGTGGCGCAGGAACTGGTGGCCCAGGCCGGCGCCCTCGGCCGCGCCTTCGATCAGGCCGGGAATGTCGGCGATGACGAAGCTGCGGTTCTCGGCGGTGCGCACCACGCCCAGGTTGGGCGCCAGCGTCGTGAACGGGTAGTCGGCCACCTTGGGCTTGGCCGCAGACACGCTGCGGATGAAGGTGGATTTGCCGGCATTGGGCATGCCGAGCAGGCCGACGTCGGCCAGCACCTTGAGCTCGAGGTGCAGGCTGAAGCGCTCGCCTTCCTGGCCCATGGTCTTCTTGCGCGGCGCCCGGTTGACGCTGGACTTGAAGTGGATGTTGCCCAGGCCGCCGCGGCCGCCGCGGGCGATCAGCACTTTCTTGCCGTCTTCGTCGAGGTCGGCGATCAATTCCTCGGTTTCGAGGTTGCGGATCACGGTGCCGACCGGGAAGCGCAGCGTGATGTCGTCGCCGCCCTTGCCGTAGCAGTCGCGGCTGCCGCCGTTCTCGCCGCGCTGGGCGCGGAAGCTGCGGGTGTAGCGATAGTCGATCAGGGTGTTGAGGTTGCGGTCGGCCACCGCAAAGACGCTGCCGCCGCGCCCGCCGTCGCCGCCGCTGGGGCCGCCCTTGGGAATGAACTTCTCGCGGCGGAAGGTGGCGGCGCCGTTGCCGCCGTCGCCGGCGAAGACTTCGATGCGGGCTTCGTCAAAAAACTTCATGCCTGATCAACCTTGATCCAAAAATGAAAAAGCCCTACCGCAAGGATAGGGCTTCGATGCTGCAAAGCGCGTACTGCCGTCGATCAGGCCGCTTCGGGCACGATGATCACGGTGCGGCGCCTGGACGGACCCTTGACCGCGAACTGGACGGTGCCGTTCTTCAGTGCGAACAGGGTGTGGTCCTTGCCGATGCCGACGTTGTCGCCCGGGTGGTATTCGGTGCCGCGCTGGCGAACGATGATGTTGCCGGCGAGCACGAACTGGCCACCGTAGCGCTTCACGCCGAGGCGTTTCGATTCCGAGTCGCGACCGTTACGCGAACTGCCGCCAGCTTTTTTGTGTGCCATGTCGGATTACCTCCTGCGCCTTAGGCCGAGATCGCTTCGATGCGAAGCTCGGTGTAGTTCTGACGATGCCCCTGATGCTTCTGGTAGTGCTTGCGACGGCGCATCTTGAAAATCTTGATCTTGTCGTGACGGCCGTGCGAAACCACGGTCGCCTTGACGGAAGCCCCGGTCACCACCGGCGTGCCGATCTTCACGGACTCGCCTTCACCGACCATGAAAACCTGGTCGAGGGTGATTTCGGAACCCACGTCGGCCGGTATCTGTTCTACCTTGATCTTTTCGCCAGCGGCAACGCGATACTGCTTGCCACCGGTTTTTATCACCGCGTACATGGTGCTGCTCCAGTTGATGGGTTTGCAAAGAATCGCGCACTCTAGCTTTCCGGGCGGGAAAAGTCAATATCGATCAGTGATGTAGGTGAGGGCGTGATCTTTGTCACGCGGCATGCGCCGGCGATGGCCGTTTCCGGTAGAAGTGCCGCGCGGCGGCGATAAGCCGTTGCTATGATCGGCGCCTCTTCAGCAAGCATGCCCGCAATGCCCTTCTCCGCCGAAACCTGTGTCGCCATGCATATCGGCGACCGCCTGGAACAGCAGGACCGCGTCGGCCTTTTCGCGCATCCGAAGCGGCCGGGCATCATGATGGCGGTACTGGCCGACGGCATGGGCGGGCACAGCGGGGGCGCGGTGGCCGCCGAACAGGTGATCATGCGCGCCCGGCAGAACCTCGAAACCTACGCGCCGCTGCACGAGACGCCGCGGGACCTGCTGGCGAGCGTGATCAACGAAGCGCATACCGTCATCAAGCTCACCCGCTTCACCAGCGAAAAGGATCCGCACAGCACTGCCGTCGCGTTTCTGCTGCAGCAAGGCAAGGCCTATTGGGCGCATTGCGGCGATTCGAGGCTCTACTGGTTCCGCGGCACCGACACGGCGGCGCGCAGCCGCGACCATTCGCTGGTTGCCGAGCTGATGCGCAAGGGGCGGCTCGACGAGGTGGGGGCGCTCAAGCATCCGCAACGCAACGTGCTGTTGTCCTGCCTGGGCAGCGAGCGCGAGCCGCATATCGAATACGGCGTGGCGGCGTCGCCCGATGCCGGAGACAGCTTCCTGCTGTGCTCGGATGGGCTGTGGACCTATTTCACCGATTTCGAACTGGCTTCGACCATCCAGGCGCATCCGCCCCGGATCGCTGCCGAACGCCTGATCCAGCTGGCGCGGGAGCGTGCCGGCGGCGCAGGCGACAACATCTCCCTTATCATCGTCAAACTCGTTCCGCCTGCCGCAGACGCTCCACGGTGAATGCATGCGGGCGGGTCCCGCACGGCATTTCCCGCCGACTTCGGGTTCACCCTTGTTGCTGTGGTGCAGCAAATCCGTCTAATGTCCGGGGTTCGCCGGTGTTGCAACGAAAGGTTGCAGGACAAGGATAACGACGGGTGAGGCCGGCGGAACGTGCAACGTGGTCAAACAACAGGGAGGATCGGCCTATGCCTCTGACGATCGGAGTGCTAGCGGAGACCGCTGCGGGCGAACGACGCTTGTCTGTCGTGCCGGACGTGGTCAAGAGATACCTGAGCCAGGGTGCCCAGGTGGTGTTGCAGAAAGGGGCGGGGGTGCCTGCGCACTTCCCCGATGAAGTCTTCGCCGACGTGAGCTTCGCCGACACCGCGGCCGAAGTCTGCGGCCAGGCCGACGTGGTGTTCTGCGTTCAGCCGCCGAGCGAAGAGACGATCGCGGCGATCAAGCCGGGCAGCGTGCTGCTGGGCCTGCTGCAGCCGTGGTCCAGTGCCGAGCGCGTGCGCCAGCTTCAGGAGAAGCAGATCACCGCATTCGCCCTGGAACTGCTGCCGCGCATCTCGCGTGCCCAGAGCATGGACGTGCTGTCCTCGCAGGGCGCGGTGGCCGGCTACGAATGTGCGCTGATCGCCGCCGACCACAGCCCCAAGTTCTTCCCGATGATGACCTATGCCGCCGGCACGATCCGTCCGGCCAAGGTGCTGGTGATCGGTGCGGGCGTTGCCGGCCTGCAGGCCATCGCCACCGCGCGCCGTATCGGCGCCATGGTCGAGGCCTATGACGTGCGTCCCGAGACGCGCGAGCAGATCGAGTCGCTCGGCGCCAAGTTCGTCGACACCGGCGTGTCCGCGGCGGGCGCGGGCGGCTATGCCCGCGAGCTGACCGACGAGGAAAAGGCCAAGCAGGCCGAACGCCTGGCCAAGGCCGTTGCCCAGTGCGATGCGCTGATCACCACCGCCGCGGTGCCCGGCAAGAAGGCGCCGCGCATCATCACCGCCGACATGGTTGCGCGGATGAAGTCGGGCGCGGTGGTCGTGGACATGGCGGCCGAGACCGGCGGCAACGTCGAAGGCACGGTGGCGGGCGAGAAGACCTGGGTCGGCGACGTGCTCGTCATCGGCCCGGTCAACATCCCCAGCCGCATGCCGGTGCATGCCTCGGAGATGTACGCCAAGAACCTGTTCAACTTCATTTCGCCCTTCATCAAGGACGGCGCGCTGACGCTGGACTGGGAAGACGAGGTGGTGGCCGGCACCTGCCTGACCCATGCGGGCGAAGTGCGCCACGCCGGGGTGAAGCAGGTCCTGGGTCTGTAAGGAGAACCACGATGGAAGGATACGCAGCACTGTACATTTTCATGCTGGCCGCATTCACCGGGTACGAGGTGATCTCGCGCGTGCCGGTGATCCTGCATACGCCGCTGATGTCGGGCTCCAACTTCGTGCACGGCGTCGTGCTGGTCGGCGCGATGGTCGTGCTCGGCCACGCCGACCCGGAAGACCCGGTGCAACTGGTGATCGGCTTCATCGCCGTGTTCCTCGGCGCCGCCAACGCGGCCGGCGGCTACGTCGTCACCGAGCGCATGCTGGCGATGTTCAAGGGTGGCAACAAGAAGGAAGGAGGCGCATAAATGGCGAACTGGTTCATTCAGGCGTCCTATTTCATCGTTGCCGTGGTGTTCATCCTCGGCCTGAAGGCGATGAGCTCGCCGGTGACGGCCCGCAAGGGCATCGTGTGGGCAGGCTACGCGATGGTCGCGGCCACCGTCGTCACCTTCTTCACGCCCGATCTGCACAACGTCGGCCTGATGGTGCTCGCCATCGTGTCCGGCGGCGCCGTGGCATGGTGGAGCGGCAAGACGGTCAAGATGACCGACATGCCGCAGATGGTCGCCATCTACAACGGCATGGGCGGCGGCGCGGCGGCGGCGATCGCGGCGCTGGAGTTCGCCCGCGGCGAGATCACCGATCCGGTGGTGGCGACGCTGGCCGTGCTCGGCGCGCTGATCGGCTCGGTGGCCTTCTCCGGTTCGTGCATCGCCTACGCCAAGCTGCAGGGCATCATGAAGAACGCCTTCCGGCTGCCCAACCAGAACCTGGTCAACATCGGCCTGGCCGTGCTGACCGCGGTGCTGGGGCTGGCGATCATCGTCTCCGATGTGCCGTCCTCGACCCTGATCGTGCTGTTCTTCGTGCTGGCGCTGGCGCTGGGCGCGATCCTGACCAGCCCGATCGGCGGTGCCGACATGCCGGTGGTGATCTCGCTGCTGAATGCCTTCACCGGCCTGGCCGTGGGCTTCGAAGGCTATGTGCTGGGCAACCCGGCGCTGATCGTCGCCGGTATCGTCGTCGGTGCCTCGGGCACGCTGCTGACGCAACTGATGGCGAAGGCGATGAACCGTCCGATCACCAACGTTATCTTCACCCCGATCAGCGGTGCCGCCGCCGGTGGTGAAGGTGAAGTGATCGAAGGCACGATGAAGGAGTTCTCCGCGCTCGATGCCGCCTCGGTGATGCGCTACGCCAGCAAGGTCGCCATCGTGCCGGGCTACGGCATGGCGGTGGCCGGTGCGCAGCACAAGGTGTGGGAAATGGCGCAACTGCTCGAAGAGGGCGGCGTCGAGGTCGTGTTCGCGATCCACCCGGTCGCGGGCCGCATGCCCGGCCACATGAACGTGCTGCTGGCTGAAGCCGGTGTGCCCTACGACAAGATCTTCGACCTCGAAGAGATCAACGCCGACTTCCCGCAGATCGACGTGGCGCTGGTGATCGGTGCCAACGACGTGGTCAACCCGGTCGCCCGCACCGACAAGACCAGCCCGATCTACGGCATGCCGATCCTGAACGTCGACATGGCGCAGAACGTCATTGTCGTCAAGCGCGGCAAGGGTGCAGGCTACTCGGGCATCGAGAACGCGCTGTTCTACAAGGACAACTGCCGCATGCTGTACGGCAGCGCGCAGGAAGCGATCGCCCAGGTCATCACCCACGTCAAGGCGCTGGAGTCCTGATCCGGGCGGTTTCCGGCCGGCGTTCGCCGGCCGGGGCTAAAGCCTGGCCTCATCGGGCCGTAAGCAGGAGAATCCTTCCTGCTTACGGCCCGATGTCCTTCATGCGTGCATTGCTTTTCCTGAGCCTGTTCTCCGTCCTGCTGCCGGCCGCCGCACAGCAGCCGGCGACCACGGGCGGCATGCCGGAGCCTGCGGCCGCGGCGAAGCCGGAAGTGCCCGAATGGCGCAAGACCGACGGCTACCGCTTTCCCGCCGTGGCAAAGACGGTCGAGGACATGCAGAACCTGGCTTATGCGATGCAGTTGCGGGAGTTCTGCGCCAATGCGCGCATCCCCGACGATTTCGTGCGCGAGCGGCTGAACCGTTTCAGCGCCATGACCGGTCGCGAGGAAGACTGCCGGACGCTGCTCGACTACTGAAGACGCGCGGCCTTCGACGAGCGGCATCGGGCGATGTGCGGGAGCTCAGGCCAGGAAGCGCGAAAACGCGTGTGCCGTCATCGGCTGGCCGAACAGGGGGCCTTGCTGCAGGTGACAGGCCAGGGCGCTGAGGAAATCGCGCTGGGCGGCAGTTTCCACGCCACGGGCAAGCACTTCGAGTCCGAGCGTGTCTGCAAGGCTGACGATGGCTTCGACGACGGCCTCGTTGTCCTCGCTGTGGCCCACGCCCTGGACGAGTCCGGGCGTCAGCTTGATGGCGTTCAGCGGATAGCGGCGCAGCCGCGGAATCGACGACAGGCCACGGCCGAAATCGTCGATGGCAAGGCGGATGCCCATTGCCGACAGCGCTTTCAAGGTGGCCAGCAGGCCCGGGCTTTCGCTTTCGAGCACGTTCTCGTCGAGATCGAGCTCCAGGCGCTCCGGCGGCAGGTCGTTGTCCTCCAGCACCAGCCGCACGCATTCGGCGAAGTCGCCATGCAGCAACTGCTCGGTGGCGACATTGACTGTCAGCCTGGGCACCTGGCCGTCACCGGCTTGCCAGGTGCGGGCGCTGCGGCAGGCTGAATTGAGCACCCAGTCGCCGAGGCGGGCGATCAGCTGCGGGTCGTGGATCGCATTCCGGAAGCGTCCGAACGGCAACTGGCCGAGTGTCGGATGCTGCCAGCGCAGCAGCGCTTCACCGGCGCACAGGCGCTTGCTCCGGGTGTCGATCAGCGGCTGGAAGTTCAGCGAGAATTCGTCCTGGTCGAGCGCCTGCCACAGCCGGGGTTCGAAGCTGCTGGCGCTGGCGTCGGGCCAGATGGCGGCTTCGAACAGGCTGCCCGGGCGGCTCAGGACCCGATGTCCAGGATCGAGATGGGCGGCGAAATGAGCTGCCGGCTCCACCGTCGTGCGCGCGGAAGTACGGGACGACGCACGGGTGCGGGAACCGCTGGAACTGAGCACCAGCGCATGGACGCCGGGGCGCAGCCGGGGCGCGCAAAGCACCTTGAGTTCGCGCGTGCGTCCGTCCGGCAGGGCGAAGCCGACCTGGCTGCGTCGTTCTCCCTGGATCAGGAGCCGGCCGCGTGCTTCGAGAAAACGCTCCTCGTCCGGGAACAAGGTGGCAAGCGGCTGACCCGCGATTTGCCGGTAGTCGCGCTCCAGCAACTTGCAGGCCGCCGTGTTGGCGTCGAGGATCAACTCGTCGCCGATGATCAGCAGCCCTTCGTCGATCAGTTCGAGCAGGGCCAGGTAGACGCCCGTTTCGGCGCCTTCCGAGAGGTCGGCAACAAAAGGTTCGTGCTGCGGTGACGATGGGCGTCCGGGAAGATTCACGAGGAACAAGGCCTGCGGTGGGTGGTGTAGTGATCTACGGCATCGCCGTCAGAATACTTGAACCTCCGTCATCGCCGAGCCGGAAATAGACGCCCGAGTCGCGGCTATTTTCGCCCCAGCCCGCCCAGCAGAACCGCGATCGGCCGCTGGGGCCGGCGCAGGGTGTCGGGACGGGCATCGGCAGCCGGACGCTCGGAGGCGGACGACGAGGCTGCGGGCTGGTAAGGCTTGCTGAAATCGAAGCCGTCCGCGGCGACCGTCGAACGCGACCGGGGGCCGGTCCGTGCCGCCGGCACGGTGGGCTGGTGCGTCCCCGGCTGGCGCGATCCGCTCTGGCGCGGCGGCCGCGGGCCATCGGTGGCGGCTGCGGCACGGCGGCCGCGCGACCGGCTGCCGGCTTCGAAGAACTCGGGCTCGGGATCGAAACCGGGCACGATCTCCTGCGGAATCTCGAGCTTGATCAGCTTCTGGATCTCGGCCAGCCAGTGCTTTTCTTCGGTGCTGACCAGCGACACCGCGTTGCCCTTGTGGCCGGCGCGGCCGGTGCGGCCGATGCGGTGCACGTAGTCTTCGGCGGTGTGCGGCAGTTCGAAGTTGATGACGTAGGGCAGTTCGTCGATGTCGATGCCGCGCGCGGCGACGTCGGTGGCGACGAGCACGCGCAGCTTGCCGCTCTTGAACGCCTCCAGCGTCTCGGTGCGCTGCTGCTGGCTCTTGTCGCCGTGGATGGCGTCGGCCGAGATGCCGCTGCGCTCCAGGAAGTGGGCCAGCCTGCCGCAGACGAGCTTGGTGTCGACGAAGACCAGCGCCTGGGTGTCCGGCTGGTGGCGCAGCAGGTGGGCGAGCAGGTTGCGCTTCATGCCCGACGAGACCGGATGCACCACGTGCGTGATCGTCTCCGACACCATGTTGCGGCGTGCGACCTCGATCAACTGCGGGTTCTTCAGCATCTGGTCCGCCAGCTTCTTGATCTCGTCCGAGAAGGTGGCGGAGAACAGCAGGCTCTGGCGGTTGGCCGGCAGCAGCGCGAGGATGCGCTTGATGTCGGGGATGAAGCCCATGTCGAGCATGCGGTCGGCTTCGTCCAGTACCAGCACTTCGACCTGGGACAGGTTGATCGATTTCTGCTCGACGTGGTCGAGCAGGCGGCCCGGGGTGGCGATGACCACTTCGATGCCGCGGCGCAGTTCCATCTGCTGCGCGCGGATGTCCACGCCGCCATACACGCATACCGAGCGCAGCGGCAGGTACTTGCTGTAGGTCTTGACCGATTCGTACACCTGCATCGCCAGCTCGCGCGTCGGCGCCAGGATCAGCGCGCGCGTCTGGTGGCGGGCGGGCGAGGTGCTGGTGTTGGCGTGGCGGGCGATGCGCTGCAGCAGCGGCAGCGTGAAGCCGGCCGTCTTGCCGGTGCCGGTCTGGGCGCCGCCCATCACGTCGTGGCCGGCGATGACGATCGGGATGGCCTGGCGCTGGATCGGCGTGGGTTCGGAATAGCCGGCGTCGGTGACGGCTTTGAGCAGTTCGGGAATGAGGCCGAGATCGGCGAAACTCATGGGCGCCTTTGCGTTGAATGCGGCCGGCAGCCGACCGCCTGATTGCGAAACCCCGGATTATACACCGCACGGAAAATCGTTACGGGACAGGGGCTTCGCTTGCGGCCAGGCCGGGCCGTCCTCGGCCTGGCCCGGTCGGGCCGGCTTCAGCGCTTCAGCGTGAGGAAGGCGGTGACTTCCTCGCGGTCGTGGTACAGATGCTTGATGCGCAGGTCGAAGGGGCCGACGCTGTTGAGCCGCTTGCGGATCAGTTCGCGGCATTGCTCGACGGCTTCGAGCCGGCGCTTCATCGGCAGCTTGAGGTTGAAGATCGTGTAGCGGCATTTGCCGGTGGCGATCCATTCGGCCATCAGCGAGGCGATGCGCGAAGGCTGCTCGACCATGTCGCACACCATCCAGTCGACCGATCGCTGCGGCCGCCAGGTGAAGCCGTCGGCCTTCAGGTGCTCGACCATCTCGGTCGCCATCACGCTGTCGCGCAACGGGCCGTTGTCGATCGCGGTCACCCGCAGGCCGCGATGGACGAGCTGCCAGGTCCAGCCGCCGGGCGCGGCGCCCAGATCGACCGCGCGCTGTCCGGCGCGCAGGATGTTTTCCCGCTCGCCTTCTTCCAGCAGCGTCATGAAGGCTTCGGCCAGCTTCATGGTCGAGCGGCTGGGGGCGTTGGAGGGCATCCGCAGCCGCGGAATGCCCATGGTCCACGGCGCGCACTGGCCGTCCAGGCCGGCTGCCAGCCAGGCGGTGGTGGCGTCGGTGAACAGCACGTGCAGCACCGGCAGGCCGGTGCGGCTGCTGCGCAGGCAGCCGGCTTTTTCCAGTGCCCTGGTCAGCGGTTCGGTGAAGCGCTTGCAGAAGCCCGAACGCTGCTTGGCCTCGTCGGTGTCCGGCGTCTCCAGCACCACGCCGCAGAATCGCTGGCCGGAGGCCTTGACCGCGTCGACGATCGGCGTGGCGCGGTCGCGCTCGGGCAGGTCCTCGACGCGGGCGAAATACGGCAGCAACTGGCGGGCGAAGCAGGGCCGCCGCCAGTCGGTGGCGGTGCCGAGGCTGCCGAGCGGGACGGGTTCGAAAGTCTCGAAGACGACGTAGCCGGTATCGGGCTGGGCTCGGACGAAGCCGATCAGGCCGGCTTCGGCGGCCAGGTCGTCGATCTCGCCGGCCAGTTCCTTCTCGAAGCCGGCGCGGCAATAGCCGATCAGGCCGGAACAGGGCAGACCGGCGGCGGGTGTGTGTTGGGTCATCGATGAAGAGGGTGCTCCCATCGCGAAATGGGAGCAGATGCGGGGAAAGTGCGGATGATAAGCCCTGCAGCCCGCCAGGGGCAGTGGCGCCGCTACTGTGCGGGTGCCGCGGCGTCGTCCGGGGAGGCGGCCGTGCCGGGCGTGGCCTGCTGCTGGGCACCCGGCACCAGCCTCGATGGAACGGTGTCGAGCTTGTGCTCCATCATGTAATCGTTCATGTCCCGCCAGCCGGTGAATACCGCTGCCTTCTCGGACGATGGGTTGAGCGCGTAGCAGTCTTCGAGCGAGCGCCCGGCATGGCGGCAGGCGCTGCCGACCGCACGTCCCTCCGCGTCCTTCGCTGCCTGTTCGCGTGCTGGGTTGGGAATTTCCAGCAACTCGCCGAGGACGTCGCAGCCGGCGGTCATCGTCAGCGAGGCGGCGAGCAGGAGTCTCGCGAATGTGCGTTTCGCAGGTGCGGAAGGCAGGGCGTGTCGGTGCATGGCTGGTCGGAATGGGCACGGGCTATGGCAGGGTTTAACGGCATCGTCCGCCATATCTTGAAGGCCTGGCGCGAAGGCGTGCGATGTTGCGTCAACAACATCGAGGAGCGCTCTATAATTCTTCGGTTGACCGGTTTTTGCCACCCTTCTTTTCCCGCCGTTTTCCTTTTGCGCCAGGTCCATGAATACCAAACGTTTCAAGACGACAGTCATTGCCTTTGCCGCCCTTCTGTCCGGTGTTGCCATGCCTGCGGCGCAAGCGGATGCCGGCCTGCAGATCCAGCTCTTCCATCGGCTGCCCGAAAGCAAGGCGGTGGCGCTGCAGGAGCTGGTCGAGCGCTTCAACGCACAGGAAAAGAACGCCAGGGTGGTGCTGTCCGATGCGGACTGGCGCAGTGCAGCGCCGCACATGCTGATCCTCGAAGGCGAGGACGAAGAAGCCTTCGTCTCCGGCAAGCCGCGCTACAAGGCGCTGCACGCGCTGATGAAGGACGCCGGAGTGCCCCTGCAGACGCTGCGTCCGCCCGCGATGATGACGCGCACTCCGGTCAATGCCAAGGGCCAGTTGCTTGCGCTGCCGGTCGGCTTGTCGACCCCGGTGCTGTTCCTCAACCGCGAGGCCTTGCGCAAGGCGGGGGTGAACGCGGAAGCGCCTTCGGTGGCGACCTGGTTCGAACTGCAGGAAACGCTCGGCCGCCTGGCCGATACCGGCCATGCCTGCCCCTACACCGTGGCCGAGCCGGGCCGCGTGATGGTCGAGAACCTGAGTGCCTGGCACAACCAGCCCGTCGCCAAGGCCCAGGGCAAAGGCAAGGCGCTGACGATGGCGCCGTCCTTCAACGGCATGTTCCAGGTCAAGCACGTGGCGATGATGGCGAGCTGGTCGCGGGCGCGCTATCTGCATGTCTTCGAGCAGAACAGCGAAGCCGAGCAGCGCTTCGCGAGCGGCGATTGCGCGGTGATCGCAGCGTCGTCGTCGAGCTGGGCCGATTTCCGCCGCCAGGGCAAGGTCGATGTCGCGGTGTCGCGCCTGCCGTATTACGACGATTTCCCCGGCGCGCCGCAGAACACCATTGCCGACGGTCCTGCGCTGTGGGCCTCCGCGGGCAAGAAACCGGCCGAATACAAGGCGGTCGCGCGTTTCATCGCGTTCTGGCTGGAGCCGCAGAACCAGGTCGCCTGGCAGCGCGAGACCGGCTACCTGCCGCTGAACCGCGCCGGCCTGCTGGCATCGACCAGCGAACTGCTGGGCGACGACCTCGACAATGTGCGCGTGGCCGTCGAGCAGCTCACCAACAAGCCGGCCACGGCCGAATCCGGCGCCCAGCCGGTGGTCGAGCGCGAGCGCGTGCGCCGCATCCTCGACGAGGAGCTTGCCGGCGTGTGGGCCGACAGCAAGGCCGCCAAGGAAGCGCTGGACAACGCCGTGGCGCGCGCCTTGGCCAGCCACTAGCACGGCGCCGGCAGCAGGTCGCCCGCGCGGCTTGACGCGAGTCGACGCGGGCGCCTACCATCCAGGCTTTTTCCGCCAGCGTGTCCGCCTTGTCCGTCAAGCAGCTTTTTGCGCCGATCGCCGCCGACATGCAGGCGGTGGATGCGGCCATCCGCAGCCGTCTCCATTCAGACGTGGTCCTGATCCGCCAGGTTGCGGAATACATCATCCATAGCGGCGGCAAGCGCCTGCGTCCCGCGCTGGTGTTGTTCACCGCCGGGGCGATGGGCTACCGGGGAACGCACCACCACGAACTGGCTGCGGTCGTGGAGTTCATCCATACCGCGACGCTGCTGCACGACGACGTCGTCGACGAATCCGACCTGCGCCGCGGCAACAAGACCGCCAACGCCATGTTCGGCAACGCGGCCTCGGTGCTGGTGGGCGATTTCCTCTACACCCGCGCCTTCCAGATGATGGTCGGGGTGGACAACATGCACGTGATGCGTGTGCTGGCCGACGCCACCAACATCATCGCCGAAGGCGAAGTCCTCCAGTTGCTGAACTGTCATAACGCGGATGTCCTCATCGAGGATTATCTGCGTGTGATTCGCTACAAGACCGCCAAGCTGTTCGAAGCCGCCTCCCGCCTGGGCGGCATCGTCGGCGGCGCGGACGAGGATACCGAGCAGCGCCTCGCCGCATTCGGCATGCACCTCGGCACCGCTTTCCAGCTCATCGACGACGTGCTCGACTATTCCGCGGACGAAGCCGATACCGGCAAGCACCTCGGCGACGACCTGGCCGAAGGCAAGCCCACGCTGCCGCTGATCCATGTCATGAGTCACGGCACGCCCGAACAGGCCGCGCTGGTGCGTGGCGCCATCGAGAACGGCGGCCGTGACGATTTCGCCGCCGTGCTGGCAGCGATCAAGACCACCGGTGCGCTGGAAGAAACCCGCGGCTACGCCGAAGCCGAAGTCCGGCTGGCGATCGACGCGATTTCGGTGCTGCCCCCTTCCATTTTCAAGGACGCGCTGCTACAATTGTCCCACTTTGCAGTTGAGCGAAATCACTGATATATTGGTGGGCTTCGCAAGGCAGCAAACAAGTGTCGGGGAATAGCTCAGCCTGGTAGAGCACTGCGTTCGGGACGCAGGGGCCGGAGGTTCGAATCCTCTTTCCCCGACCAGAAATATCTAAGAAAACGCCCAAGTGATCGACTCACTTGGGCGTTTTTCATTTGGAATGGCCATCGAGCATCGAGCATGACCATGTGGGGACGGCGCAAGGCGGCTTGTGCAATCTGCTGGAACGCTAGCTTGGTGGCGCAGTCGCCATTCACCGTGGGCTCGACTGATCCAGACGGTGTCGGTGATGTCCTCGGCGGACGATTATCAGCCCTTGAGCACGGTGACCATGCTTGGCTTGAGAAGCTTGCGAAAGCCTTTGTCGAAGGTCACCAGGCGCAGGTGATGGTAGTGCGCGGCGGCAGCGATCCAGGCGTCCGGGATGGCGTTGCCGGTCAGCTTGTGCTGAGCGCACAAGGCGATGAAATATGGCCATTCATTCCTCAGTGGCAACATGCTGACACCGGGGGCACCGAGGAGGGCGGCGAGGAAGGCTTGGGCATTCGGCAGCGGCGTGGGCTGAACGAATACCCGGGGGTGAGTGACCAGCCGCAGGAAGCCTGATGCAACCATGGGCAGGACGGCCAGCGATGTATTCGTTTCGCTGTCGGCAATGGCCTGCTCCAGCCAGGTGAGCGCTGGCGCATGATGGGGGTGGTCCTGCCGTGAGGCGGCAACCAGGATATTGACGTCGGGCGTCACTGCGGGTCATCCAGGTCGTCGATGGCATCCAGAATGGCCTGGTGACTGCGGGCGTCCTGGATGGCGGATTGCAAGCCGCCTTGACCAGCAAACACGGGCAGGTGGATGTGCTTCCCGCTGTTCCCCGGTTTGGCTGCAGCGCGCAGGCGGGCAGCCAGGCCTTCCTCTATCAGGCGGGTGAGACTGGTGTGTTCGCGTGCCGCCAGTTGCTTGGCCTGCTTGAGCAGGTTGTCGTCGATGTCGAGTGTGGTGCGCATGGCGACCTCTTCAGTGCAGATTTCTGCATAGGCTATCAGATTTCGGGCTGTGCCCGAGTTTCGCGAGTCCCAACGCGAGGCCCGACAAGATGATCGCGGTCGGACGGATCGACTGAATTTTGAGGCGATGTGTGCGTGTTTTTCCTACGCGCATGCTGTGTGTGATCGCCTCCCTCTCGGCCGATGTCAGTACCTGGTTGAATTTCATCGGGCGTTGAAAAAGACGAAACCGTTGGAAGAGGCCAGGGTGCGTGTCGTACGGCAGTTGCCCATGGCATAGCTGTCAGTTCGGCTGGCAGCATTGGCAGTAAATGGCAGGCGCTAAGCGCAGCCCTGTTGGCAATATCCCCTGTTTCCCGCCCGTTTCGCGCCTTCTCGTCCGTGGCACGCGGATTGCAATGGAATGATCGAAGCAAGGCCGCCGGCCAAATTCCTGCCTGAGCCGTTCCCTCTTCGGCCCACCCCCCGGCAGAGTTTGCTGGATTGGATCGCGTGTTTCCCGGTCTTGCTTCTTTTTTGTTTCGTTGCCGGGAGAGCAGTCGATGTCCGAATATCTCGAAGACCGCCGCAAGCTGCTGGCTGCCACTGCGGGTGCAGGGGCTGTTGCGGCGGCTGCGACTGCGGTTCCTTTCGTTGCCAGCCTGACGCCGTCGAGCCGCGCCCAGGCGGCCGGGGCGCCGGTCGAAGCCGACGTCGGCAAGCTGGCGGCGGGTGAAATGATGACCGTGGAGTGGCGGGGCAAGCCGGTGTGGATTCTGCGCCGCACGCCGGAGATGCTGGCCGCGCTGGAAGGCCATGAGCAGCGCCTTGTCGATCCTGCCTCGGCGGAAAAACAGCAGCCCGAGTACGCCGCCAATCGTCATCGTTCGATCAATCCCGAATTTCTCGTCGTGATCGGCATCTGCACGCACCTCGGCTGCTCGCCGTCGGAGAAGTTTGCGCCGGGCACTGCGCAAGGGATGCGGGAGGACTGGCCGGGCGGCTTTCTGTGCCCTTGCCATGGCTCGATCTTCGATCTGGCCGGGCGTGTCTACCTCAGCCAGCCGGCGCCGACCAATCTCGAAGTGCCGCCTTACCAGTGGCTGTCGGAAGCCGTGGTCCGGATCGGTGACGACGGCAGCGGTGATTCTGCGTGATGAGGGCCGGGGCGATGAGTCTGCCGTCGAATCCTTGCAAACGGGACTGAATGCCATGCACATCGCCGTCTGCATAAAACAGGTTCCGGACAGCGCGCAGATTCGCGTGCATCCGGTCACGAACACGATCATGCGGCAAGGCGTGCCGACCATCGTCAATCCCTACGACCTGTTCGCGCTCGAGGAGGCGCTGCGGATCAAGGATCGTACCGGTGCCCGGATCACCGTGCTGACGATGGGGCCGGCCCAGGCCGAGGAGGCGCTGAGGAAGTGCCTTTCCCTCGGTGCGGATGAGGCCATCCTGATCACCGACAAGGTGTTCTCCGGTGCCGACACCCTTGCCACCTCCTATGTGCTGGCGGCTGCGCTGAAAACGCTGGATGCGCGGACGCCGGTCGATCTGATCTTCACCGGCAAGCAGACCATCGACGGCGACACCGCCCAGGTCGGTCCCGGCATTGCGATCCGGCTCGGCTGGCAGTTGCTGACCTACGTGTCGAAGATCCGCGAGCTGGAGCCGGCGGCGCGGCACATCGTCGTCGACCGCAGGGCCGAAGGCGGTGTGCAGGTGCTGAAGTCGGCGCTGCCCGCGGTGGTGACCATGCTGGAGGGCAGCAACGAACTCCGCTTCGCCGACATGCCCGGCATGTTCAGGGCGGCGCGCCAGGAAGTGCAGCGCTGGAACCGCGACAGCATCGGCGTGGAGCTTGCCCAGGTCGGGCTGAAGGGCTCGCCCACGGTGGTCGCCCAGGTCTTCGGTCCCAGGCCCAAGGCGGTCAAGGCGCTGCGCATCGACGGCGACACCCTGGATGCGATCGCCGAAGCCTTCGTCGACAAGCTGTTCGCCGATCATCCGCATCTCGAGGACGCCATGCTCGAACATCTGGAACTGCTCGGCCAGCAGGAGTGAAGCCATGAGCGACTCACTCGACACCGCCGCCAAGCCGATCAAGAAACCCAAGCGCGTCCTGCCCGAACGCTTCAAGTCCTACAAGGGCGTGTGGGTCTTCATCGAGCACGAGCACGGACACGTGCACCCGGTGTCCTGGGAACTGCTCGGCAAGGGGCGCGAACTGGCCGACAAGCTGGGCGTGGAGCTGGCCGGCGTGCTGCTGGGCGGCATGGGCGAGGCGGTGAGGAAGCTGGCCGAGGAAGCCGGTGCCCACGGCGCCGAGCTATGCTACCTGGCCCGGCATCCGGTGCTCGAGGATTACCGCAACCAGCCCTACACCACGGGGCTGACCGAACTGGTCGACACTTACCAGCCGGAAATCCTGCTGCTCGGCGCCACCACGCAGGGGCGCGATCTGGCCGGTTCGGTCGCGACCACGCTGCTGACCGGCCTGACCGCGGACTGTACCGGGCTGGACATCGACCCCAGCGACCGTTCGCTGCTGTCGAGCCGCCCGACTTTCGGCGGCAGCCTGATGTGCACCATCGTCAACCTGGCGACGCGGCCGCAGATGGCCACGGTCAGGCCGCGGGTGATGGCGATGCCTGCGCGCCAGCCGGGCCGCCTGCCGCGCGTCGTCGAGCACGGCCTGAAGCTGGACGAGTCCGCGGTCGTCACCAAGGTGCTGGATTTCATCCCGGACGCCCGCGCCGACAAGCCGCAGTTGCCGTTCGCCGATTTCATCGTCGCCGGCGGCCGGGGCCTGGCCAAGCCGGAGAACTTCGCCCTCGTGACCCGCCTGGCGAGCACCATCGGCGCCGAGGTGGGCGCTTCCCGCCCGGCGGTGCATGCCGGCTGGGCCGACGTCGAACGCCAGGTGGGCCAGTCGGGCAAGACCGTGCGGCCCAAGCTCTACATCGCCGCCGGCATCTCCGGCGCGGTGCAGCACCGGGTCGGCATGGAGGGTGCGGACGTCATCGCCGGGATCAATCCCGATCCGCGGGCGCCGATCTTCGATTTCGCCAACTACGCCCTGATCGGCAGCGCCGCCGAATTGCTGCCCGCACTCGAACGCGCCTTCGCCCGGCGCCTGGCCGAGGCGCGGGCGCGGCGGGCGCAGGCGGCGGAGGAGACGGTGTGATGGAGAAATTCGACGTCATCGTCGTCGGCGCCGGCCCGGCCGGCAATGCCGCGGCCTACACCCTCGCGCGCGGGGGACTGTCCGTGCTCCAGCTCGAACGCGGCGAATCGCCGGGGACCAAGAACGTCCAGGGCGCGATTCTCTACGCCGATGCGCTGGAGAAGATCATTCCCGACTTTCGCGACTCGGCGCCGCTCGAACGGCATGTCACCGAACAGCGGATGTGGCTGCTCGACGAGAACCAGACCTGTACCGGCGTCAGCCACCGCGACGCGCGCTTCTCGCAGCAGCCGTACAACCGCTACACCATCATCCGCGCACGCTTCGACCGCTGGTTCTCCGAGCAGGTCAAGCGTGCCGGTGCGCTGGTGATCTGCGAGACCACGGTGACCGGCCTGCTCAAGGACGACGCCGGCAAAGTCATCGGCGTGCGCACCGAGCGCGCCCAGGGCGACATCCTGGCCGACTGCGTGATCCTCGCCGATGGCGCCAACGCGCTGCTCGGCGAGCGTGCCGGCCTGCGCCCCGCGATCGAGGCAGAGGACATGGCGCTGGTGGTGAAGGAGGTGCTGTTCCTGCCAAAGGAAATCCTGGAAGCACGCTTCAACATCAGCGGCACCCAGGGCGTGGTCATCGAGATCGCCGGCAACGTCACCCACGGCATGGTCGGCACCGGCTTCCTCTACACCAACAAGGATTCGATCGCGATCGGCATCGGCTGCATGCTGGGCGACATGAAGCGGCAGCAGCTCACGCCTTACCAGTTGCTGGAAGGGCTGAAGCGCCACGCTGCCGTACAGCCCCTGATCGACGGCGCCGAGATGAAGGAGTACTCCGCCCATCTGATCCCCGAAGGCGGTTACCACGCCTTGCCGCAGCTTTACGGCGAAGGCTGGCTGGTGGTCGGCGACTCGGCCGGCTTCGTCAATGCAGTGCATCGCGAAGGCTCGAACCTGGCGATGACCTCGGGGCGCATCGCCGCGGAGACGCTGATCGCGCTGCGCCAGGCCGGCAAGCCGTTCAGCGCCGCCAATCTGGCGGGATACAGACAGGGGCTGGACGAAAGTTTCGTGATGGCCGACCTGAAGAAGTACCAGGGCGTGCCGGCGCTGTTCCACCAGAACCCGCACATCCTCGACCTGTATCCGCGTTTCGTCGGTGATGCCGCGCGGGAAATCCTGACGGTCGACGGCGCACCCAAGCGCGACAAGCAGAAGAAGATCCTCGGCGAACTGGCGCGCAGGCGCTCCCTGCTCGGCCTGCTGGGCGATGCCTACAAGTTCTGGAGAGCCTTCCGATGAACATGCTTGCCGAACCCCTGCTGCCCAGTGTCAACGTGGAAGAAAAGCTCTTCCAGGATCGCTATCGCGTCGATGTCGGCAGGCCGCACATCAAGCTCCGTGACGCCGCGGTCTGCACGGCGTGCGTCGCCAAGTCCTGTACCGTGTGCTGCCCCGCCGGCTGCTGGCGCGCTGCCGAGGGCGGCGGCATCGACCTCGTCGTCGATGGCTGCCTCGAATGCGGCACCTGCCGGCTGGTGTGCGACGAAGCCAATGTCGACTGGAACTACCCGCGGGGTGGTTTCGGCATCCTCTTCAAGTTCGGATGATCGGCGCGATGGCCAAGCCGGCCGGCAAGGAATGAAAGGAGCGCACGGGCGCTCGGTCGAGGAGTCTTCCCGATGAAAGTTGCGATCACCAGCCAGAACCTGCGCACCGTCACCGCGCACGCAGGCAGGGCGCACCGTTTCCTGATCTACGATATCCGTTGCCCCTGTGCCCCCCAGGAAATCGAGCCGCTGGATCTGCCCGAGGAAATGGCTTTCCATTCCTTTCACGGCGGTCGCCATCCGATCGATGGCGTCACGGCGATCATCACCGGCAGCGCGCAGGACGATTTCGTCTCGCACATGGCACAACGCGGTATCGAGGTCGTCTGCAGCGCTGAGGAGAATCCCCTGCAGGCCGTGCATGACTACATCCAGGGCATCGTCAAGCCGCCGAAAGTTTTCGTCCGCAAGCGCGCTTGAACCCGCCTGTTCATGCCTATCCCGCAGTTGCGCCAGGCCGGGCAGATGCCATGGACCGTCGTTGCGGGACCAGGAGCAGGGAGGCCGTTTCGATGCATGCCAAGGTTAATCCGCTGCAGTTCAGGCCGATCGAGGGGCTGCAAACGGGATTGATCGGCTATCTGCTGGCAGACCTGATCGACAGGGCTGCGGTGGTCATCGATCCGCCGCGTGGGCAGACCGAATTGATTCTCGCCCTGACCGAAGAGCGTGGCGTCGAGCTGAAACACGTCCTTCGCACCCATGCCCATGTGGCCGATGCCGATGCATGCGAAGAATTGTGCGGCCGCACCCGCGCCAGCCTGCTTTCGGGCGATGAGGTCGACACGGCCGGCATGCCGGCGGCGCGCTTGCGCCGCGTCGCGCACGGGGCGACGCTTTCGTTCGGCACAGAGACGATCGGTGTGATCGGCACGCCCGGACGCACGCCCGGCAGCCTGAGCTACCTTTGGCGCGACCGCCTCTTTTGCGGCGATGTCTTCGATCTGGACGGCTGTGCCGCCCATGACAGCGAGGCAGATCCGGGGAGGCTGTTCGATACCCTGATTCGGCGTGTTTTCGTCCTGCCGGAAGAAACCCTGGTATTTCCCGCCCATCCGATCAAGGCGCGCCGGGTCGCAACGCTGGACGAATTGAGGATGCGCTTCGCGTCCGTGCTGCGGCACGGCCGGGAAGCCTTCATTACCGACATGGCCGCGCGGAGAGCGATGAACTCCGCCGGCCGCGATCCCATGCCATGAGCAGCCGGGTTCCGCCGGCGTTGTCGACGCTGGTGGTCGACGGGGCCGGTCTCAGTTTGCAGCGTGGTCCAGGCCGAGCGCTCGCAGCCGGCGATAAAGCGTGCGCTCGCTCAAACCCAGCTTGCGTGCCAGATCCCGACGGCTGCCACGGTGGCCGCGTACCGCCTGAATCAGCGCCTGGCGCTGGATTTCGCCGAGATCGAGCCCCGCTGCCGTTTCCATCGCGCTTTCCTGGCGCGCGTACGCAGCTTCGGGCGGTTCGCCCGGGTTGCGGACCTCTTCGGCAAGATGTTCGAGGTCGATCAGTTCTCCGTCGCACATCAGGCTGGCACGTTCCAGCACGTTGCGCAGTTCGCGCACATTGCCGGGGAAGGGATAGGCGGACAAGGCCCGCAAGGCCGCCGGCGACAGGCTCAGCCGGCGGTGTGGCGCCACCCGCTCGAGCAGCGAAGCCACCAGCAGCGGCAGATCCTCGCGCCGCTCGCGCAGCGGCGGCACGACGATCGGAAAGGCATTGATGCGGAAGTACAGATCCTGGCGGAAGCCACCGTCGCGGATCATCTGTCGCAGCGGACGATGCGTGGCCGAGACGAGGCGCACGTCGGCATGGCGCAGTTCCGTCGAGCCGACCCTGCGGTAAGTGCCGGTTTCGAGCAGGCGCAAGAGCTTGACCTGCATGCTCAGCGGAATGTCGCCGATCTCATCGAGGAACAGCGTGCCGCCGCTGGCCGCCTCCACCAGCCCCTGCTTGCGCGCGACCGCGCCGGTGAAGGCGCCGCGCTCGTGGCCGAAGACTTCGCTCTCGAACAGGGTTTCCGGCAGGCCGGAGCAATCCACCACGACGAAAGGCGCCTCCGCCCGGCTGCTGGCCGCATGTACTGCACTGGCGACGAGTTCCTTGCCGGTACCCGACTCGCCCTGCAGCAGCACGCTGGCCTCGGACGGCGCCACTCTCATCACCATTTCGAGCATGCGCTGGAATGCCGGTGCGCGCCCGATCAGTCCCTGATGGCCCGTCGCGCCCCGCGCGACCTGCATCGGCTCCATCTTCTCGATGAACCAGGCAATCTCGCCCTCCGCATCCCGGATCGGAGAAAGTTCGATGGTGACGTATTCTTCCCCGCGCGGCGTGTGGTGCAGGTGGAGCATCTTTTCGCGCTGCCCCGACTGCAGGCTCTTTGCCAGCGGACAGGACTCTCCCGCGCGATCGCATGGAACACTGTAATGGTGGGATACGTCGTAGCAGGTTCGTCCGACCACGCTCTGCCTGTCGGGATACGCGCGGCGATATGCCGCATTCGCGGCGATGATCCGGTAATCCCGGCCGCACAGGATATGCGGTTCCAGCAAAGTCTCCATGAACGAAATCAATTCGGGCAGAGGGCGCGACGCGGGGCTCATTGGGATGCCGCCATGACGGAACGGAGAGTTCGATTCTGCCATAAGGACAGAGGCTCCGCCTGATTCATCGAGTGGGCTCCATGCCGTATTGCAGGCTTTTCGATTTGCCGCGGTGCGAGACCGGTATTCGGCATTCAGGATGCGAGCCGAGGAGAATGGCCCGCGGAATCAATCCGGAATTGTCTGCCGCCTTTGCCGGGGTGCCGTTCCATCGCTTTTCCATTCGAGTCATGGACTGCCATCGCATATGGACTGCCATCCATGGCGGTCGATGGCAGCCACCCGGAAGGTGGCCGAGACCCTCGATAAGGCTGGAAAGGCTTGCGCGGCTTGAGACAGGCGCCTCTTCTGGCACCCGAGGAAAAATGGCACGGCATTTGCTGCTCGGCTGCTGGGCAGCCCTGCGATGCCGCGGAGGCTGGAAATACCGGATTCCCTCGGACAGGGTTCGAATGTGTTGATGAATGGCGATAGCGGCAAGGCGATGGATTCGACTTTCGGCCGGCAGCCGGTGACGGCGGACGAGCGCAAGAAAAGGATTCGCCGGGTGTTCGACGATGTCGCGGCGCGTTACGACCTGATGAACGACCTGATGAGTTTCGGCATCCATCGCCTGTGGAAGCGCCGCCTGGCGGCGGATCTGCCCGGGCGTGGCCTGTTCGTGGATCTGGCGGGCGGCACCGGCGATGTGGCAGCCCTGCTGATGCGCGGTGCGGGGCGGCAAGTGCTGGTGATCGATCCGTCGATGCCGATGATGAATGAAGGACGCAGGAAGCATGAGGCGATGCCGATCCGCTGGCTTGCCGGCGAAGCCGAGCAACTGCCGCTGCCGGACGCTTCGGCCGACGGGCTCGCGGTTGCCTTCGGATTGCGCAACGCGACCTGCCTGGAGGCCGCTCTGGCCGAAACGGTGCGTGTGCTCAAGCCGGGCGGCGTCTTTGCCTGCCTGGAGTTTTCCCGTCCGCTGAAATGGCTCCGGCCTTTCTACGAGCCGTATTCCTTCCATGTCATCCCGCGTCTCGGCGCCTGGGTGGCAGGAAATCCGGCGGCCTACCGGTACCTGGTCGAATCGATCCGGAACTTCCCCGATCAGCAAGGCTTTGCCGCGATGCTGGAAGCTGCCGGGCTTGCCGCCGTCGGCTGGCGCAATCTGAGTTTCGGCATTGCCTGCATCCACCGCGGCATCAAGCCGCCGGCCTGAAATCTTTCCGGCCGGAGCCAGGCCGACATGGCCGCAGCAGAAAGGTCTTCTCATGAAGCATTCCCGACTGGTTTTTCTCCTTGCCGTGCTGGCAGCGTTCCGCGTATTGGCGCAGCAGGGCGCGGCGGACCTGCCGCCGGCATCGGCGGAAGCGAAGATCGCCAGAGGCCTGATGCTCGAACATGAAGGGCGCCGCTTTCTGGCGCCTTGCCGGCATCGCAGCTACCTGAACGTGGAGGACGTCTCCGATGGCGGGAAAGTGCTCGCCGCCCTGAAGGCGTTCGGCCTGGCACCGGGGCGCAGCCTGTACGTCGAGCTGCTCGCCGTCGAGCGGGGCGGATCATTGCAGGTTTCGGGGATCAACTTCGTCCATACGGCGGCCCGCTGCCTGAGCGAAATCGGCGATGAGGCTGGCTGGCGTGCAGTGGGGTTGCAATCCGATTGGGAAGCCGTTGCCGGTGCCGGCAGGCTTCGTGTCGAGCGTATCGGCAAGCCGGTATTGCAGTTCGAGTATGGGGCGATCGAGCACGAGGGTGAGCGGTACCGCATCGCAGCGCCGGGTGCGAGCCTGAATCTTGCACAGGGCCTGTGTCGACTCGCTGACGGCAGCGCGCTGACGGGCTGGCAGGCGACGCTGGTGCTGGAAGAGGGCGACACCCTGCAGGGCTGTGCGTGGGAGCGCTGAGCGAGCGCGCAATCGATTCGATGGAGCATGATCATGATGAAGAAAATTGTCGCCGTCCTGTGCCTGGGCTTCACCGCCTGTGCCCAGGCTGCGGAGGGGATCGAGACGAAGGCCTTCTTCGCGTCCACCCTGGTGGGGGTCGATGGACGGGCGGTACCGATGGAGCAGTTTCGCGGCCGTCCGCTCGTCGTCAACTTCTGGGCGCGCTGGTGCGGTCCCTGCCGCGAGGAGATCCCCGAACTGGTTCGGCTGCAAGGGGAACAGGCCGCGGATGGCATCGAAGTCATCGGCGTGGCGCTGGAGGACGATGCCGGGCGCGTGCGCGATTTCGCCAGGGCCTATGACATGAGCTATCCGGTCGTGCTTGCGGCCAGGGACGGCATCGCGCTGATGAAGACGCTGGGCAACGACAAGGCCGGACTGCCTTTCACGGTGTATATCGGCCGCGACGGGTCGCCGGTCGGCAGCAAGCTGGGCGTGGTGCGCAGGGCCGATCTCGACGCCGCGGTCCAGACCCTGCTGCAGGGAGTCGGCAGCGTCCTCGGTCTGGCGCCACGGAAAGTGCAGTGCTGAGCGCATGCGGGCACGGCGCGCGGAAGCACGGGGCCAGGCCGGCGGCGTGGAGCATGCTTCATGCGAACAGCCGCGACACCGCCAGGCCTGCAGCCAGCAGCACGCCGGACAGGTTGGCCGCGGCGATGGTGTCGCGGATCGGCGGCACCAGGCGGGACGGATGTCCGGCGTCGGCCATCAGGCTGCGCGCGGCGCGGACCGACAGGACGACCGGCAGCAGGGCCACGGTGGCGCTGGCCGGCAAGGCACCGGCGATCAGCGCGCCGAGCAGCCACAGGTAGGCGAGGGCAACCAGCATTGCATAGCCGCGGCTGGCGGCCTGCGGCCCGAGGCGCACGACCAGGGTGCGCTTGCCGGCCGCTTCGTCCGCCCGGCGGTCCGGAAACTGGTTGATGTACAGGATGGCCGCCACCAGCAGGGCGAACGGCAGCCCGGCCACCAGCGGCAGCGCCGCCAGCTCGCCGCGCTGCACGTAGTCGGTGCCGAGCGCCACCAGCAGCCAGCCCGCGGTGATCGCGGCTTCGCCCATGCCGCGCGACATCAGCTTGAAGGGGGGCGCGGAATAGGCCCAGGCCACGAGCAGGCCCGTCAGGCCGATCACGACCAGGCCGGGGCCCGACCCGATCGTCAGCCACAGGCCGCCGGGAACCACCGCCGCCAGCAGCAGGTAGCCGAAGCGGCGCATCTCGGCCAGGCTCAGGTAGCCGTTCTGGATGAAGCGGCTGCCGCCGGTATAGGGGTGGAGCAGCTCGGTGTTGAGGGCATCGCTGCCATTGAGCGCATCGAAATAATCGTTGATGACGTTTGCGCCCGCATGGGCGACGAGGGCGAACAGCAGGGTGACCAGCGCCCTGGCGAAATCGATGGCGAGCCCGTCGGCCGCTGCCGTGCCCAGGCCGATCAGCGAGCCGGCGAAGGTCACGGTCAGGAAGGCAGGCCGCGTCGCCGCGAGATAGCGCGTGAATGCGTTCCTGAATGGATCGCGCAGGGGCGCACGGAGGGATTCGTCGTCGTTCATGGGGTGAGATCAGGGCAGGTCGCCGCGGCGGAAGATCAGGAAGCCGAGCGCGGCGCTCGCCACCCCGAGTGCGGCCGGGTAGGCGACCGCGAACAGCTTGTAGCCGTCGGCGCCGAAGATGTCGAGGATCACGTAGGCGGAAGGGCCGAGCACGATCAACTGCGGGTCGAACATCGACAGCGCGGCGGTGCGGAAGGCCTGCAGCGGGTTGGCGAGTGCGATCGTGACCGCGAGCTCCGGGGAGATGCGTTCCTGGATCATCACGCCGAGCAGGATCAGGTCGAGGAAGAGCAGGAAGCCCAGCCATGTCAGGAAGGCCGCACCCTGGGCGACGTCGGTGCTGCGCGCGATCGAGGAAATCAGCATGCCGAAGCCGAGGAAGCACAGCGCCATGGCCGAGATCAGCGCCGTGTAGTAGGCGAACATGTCCCAGGGCACCTCGATGTCCTGTACCGCGGCCCAGGCCACGGCGAGCAGCATGGCACCGAACACCGGCAGGAAGATCACGATGTAGCGGCCGGCGAACTTGCCCCAGAACCAGGCCCACAGCGATACCGGCAGCGACAGCAGGTACTCGAACACGCCCGCCTCGCGGTCGCCGGCGACCGAGCGGACGGTGGTGATCAGCACGAAGATCGGCAGGATCGCCATCGTCAGTTGAATGTAGGTGACGAGCAGGCGCGACAGGCCGATGAAGCCGAGCACGCGCGATTCGGTGAGGCCGAAGAGGAAGAGCAGGGCGACGATGCCGCCGAACACCAGCGAGGTAGATCTGGAACCAGCGCGCACGGAGCGACTCGACGATGTCCAGACGGGCGGTGAGCCAGAACTGTTTCATGAGCCTCACCTTCCCCTTGCCAGTATCTGCCTGCGTACCTCGTCGTAGCCCATGCTTTCGGCCTCGGCGGCCGTCCCGATCGCGGCGCTGTTGTAGCCCATCGGCGAACTGCGGGCGACGTAGCGCACCTTGCGCGGGTCGTGCCAGATCATCTGCTCGCGGCTCCTGCTGTCGAAGTCGGCCACCCACATGCGGGTGGCTTCATCCGCCATCCAGGGGAATTGCTCGCGCTTTTCCTCCAGCCAGAAGATCAGGCAGCCGATGTCGTCGAACTTGAACGCCATGTTCTTGGGGCCGCCGCGCAGCTGCGCGGCGAAGCGGCGGTCGGAGATCGTCATGTTGCAGCGCGAGCAGGTGTCGCGGTCCCAGACGATGGCTTGCATGCCCTCGGGCCACTTGTCGCCGGTGCCGCAGCCCGACAGCGCGGCGGCGAGCGGCGTGAGCAGGAGTCCGCCTGTCGCCAGGCGCGCGATGAGTCGACGTCGATGCGGGTTGCACATGGTCAATGGGTCCTTTCGGTCATGTCCAGGCTGCTGACCAGCCCGGTATAGCGGGAGACGACACCGAGGAAGCGCAGGCGGTCGGCACCGGCGATCTCGCCGCTCCAGGCGGCCTCGCCGGCGTCGAAGGCGAATTTCCAGCCTGCCAGGGCCTTGGCGATCGCGGGATCGGGATGCTTGAGCCTGATGCGGCAGTCGAGCCGGCTGGACAAGGCACCGGGCTCGGCGACCTTGTCGTCGAGCACGATGCGCCCGGTGTCCATCTCGATCACCCTGTTCACCAGCGCGGAAACCTCGTCGAGCCGATGGCTGGAGATGATCATCGTCGCCGCCTGGGCACGTTCGGCGAGCAGGTCGAAGAAGATCTTGCGCGCCTCGGGGTCGAGGTTGGCGGCCGGTTCGTCCATGATCAACAGTTTCGCGTCGCGGCCGAGCGCGATCGCGATCAGCAGCTTCTGTTTCATGCCGCCCGACAGGCGGACGAACTGGCGCGAGCGGATGGCATCGACGTCGAGCCCCAGTTGGCGCGCGATGTCGTCGATGCGCGCCGGTGCCTTACCGCACAGGCCGGCGGCAAAGTCGATCAACTGGCCGGCCGGCATTCTCAGCGGCGGCGGCAGCTGCGGCACGAAGCCGATGCCGGCGAGCACCGCGGCACGATCGCGCCGCGGGTCGGCGCCGCCGATGCGGACTTCGCCGTCATGGACATACTCGCCGAGCAGGCAGCGGATCAGCGTCGTCTTGCCGGCGCCGTTCGAGCCGATCAGCGCGATGCGTTCGCCGAGGGCGAGCTCGAACGAAAGGCCGTCGAGTACCCGCGTGCCGCGAAAGGTCTTGCGGACGTTCTCCAGTCGGATCATGTGTCGTCTCCCGTCATGTGTCGGGGCCTGGCTCAAAGCAGCCTGGACAGACCCTTGATGTCGAAGCGCAGCGAACCGGTCGGACACGCGTCCACACACAGGCCGCAGCGGGTGCAGTCGGGGCCGAGCGGCACTTCCGGTTCGACCGCGCGGCCCTTGATGACGGTGTCGAGCACGTGGGGCACCAGGCAGACCTTGCGGCAGTCGCCCTCGTGGAAACAGTTCTCGAGGCTGTATACGATGCGGACCGGCGAAACGATGCCGACGACGCCGTAGGTGAGTCCGATCGGGCAGGCGTAGCGGCACCAGGCACGGCGCGAGAAGAAGACTTCGAACACGAGCAGGGCCAGCACCCACAGCAGCGACAGCCCGACACCGTAGATCAGCGCACGCGACAGGATGCCGGTGGGCGAGATGGCCTCGAACACGGTGTAGCCGGTGACGACGGCGAGCGCCGCGAACACGATCCAGAACACCGTGCGCAGGCGGCGATCGATCGGCTGGTCGGTGACGAGCTTCTTCTTCGCCAGATAAAGGTGGATCTTCTCCGCCCACTCGGCCACGAGGTGATAGGGGCAGACCCAGGAGCAGAAGGTCCGGCCGCCGAGCAGCCCCCACAGCAGCAGCACCGTGGCGGTGCCGATCAGCAGGTTGGTGATGATGTGCTTGTGGGCGAGCATCACCTGCAGCGCCGAATTGAGGTCGGCCATGTGGAAGCCGACGAAGCGCGACGCGGTCAATGCGCCTTCGAGCACCTGGATGTCGAGCTGGTAGGAGAGCACGAACAGCAGGTTGGCGAAGATCAGCGCCGCCCAGCGCCGGTTGCGCCACTTGTGGCTGGGTTTTTCGTGTGCCCGGCGATGCTTGAGCTGGCCGATCTCGTCGCGGTTGTTCTTCTTGTAGAAGTGGATCTTTGCGCCGCCGGCGAGATCTCCCTGGGCTTTTCGGGTTCCTTGCCGAACATCGCCTTGATTTGGTCGAGGTAGCGGCGGGTCAGCAGCTTGCTCATGATGTCCACACCTCACGCGGAACGATGGTGATGGAGGCGGGCTCGGTCGGGCAGATCATCTCGCACACGCCGCAGCCGACACAGTTCTCGTGCACGATCGGGCGCGCGCGCGTCCTGCCGTCGGGGCCGGTGAATTTCTCCAGCGAGATCGCACCGGCGATCGGGCATTCGCGCATGCACAGGTCGCACAGCGCAAGGTCGTAGGGATGCTCCGCGATTCCGATCGGCTTCCAGCGATCGACCTCGGCGTAGCGCATCCTGCCCTTGAAGCCGGGGCCGCGGGCCTGGCCCTTGAAACCTTCGCCCTTCATCGCCAGACAGGAATCCGGGCGGACCAGGCGCGCCACGCCCATGCGCTCGGTCATGTTGAGCGTGGGCTCGGGGTCGTTCATCTTGGCGATCAGGGTCGGCTTCTGCGGCAGCGCCGCGCCCTCGCGCACCGGCAGGAAATCCGGCTTGTGGTAGGTCAGCGAGCCGGTCGGACAGGCGAGGATGCATTGCACCGCGTCGCAGGAGAAGTCGCAGGCCTGCTCGCGGGCATCGATATAGGGGGTGCCGACGCCGAAGCCGTCGATCAGGTCGGCGAGCCTGATCGCGTTGACCGGACACACCTGCACGCACTGGCCGCACTTGATGCAGGACTGCAGGAACTCCTTTTCGTCGAGCGCGCCGGGTGGGCGCAGGCGCTTGCTGCGGGCATGGAGCAGCGGCAGGTAGCCGGACAGGCCGGCGCCGAGCACGCCGCCGGTGAGCAGGATCGTGCGCAGGGCCTTGCGCCGGCCCTGGCGCTTGCGCTCGCGCGAAACCGGCGCGCCGCCCTTGGCGGCAGCGGCAGCCGGAGCCTTGGTGTCGTCGCTCATGATGCGTCTCCTCCGATGCGCCGTGCGGGCCTCGTGTAGAGCGGTTGCTCGTCCCGTGCCTGCAGCTCGGGGGCCGAGAAGGGGGCGAGGCGCTCGAGGAAGTCGAGCAGCTCGAGGACGGGCGATGTCTTGAAGAAGCGTGCGTTCGGAATCTCCATCCAGATCCGGTCGGCGTAGGCGTATTCCTCGTGCGGGGTGTCGCCGCGGCCGTCGCCGTCGCGGTCGAAGCCTTGATAGGTGTCGAAGTAGTTGCCTTGCCACCTGTTCTTCGTGCCTTCGCCGCGTCCCCGGCCGGCCTGGAAGACGTCGGTGAGGTTGCCTTCGAAGCTGTTGCCGAGCATCTCGTTGCCGCCCAGCTCGCTGGTGAGCTGGATGGCGATGCCGTTGAAGGCGAAGCGGTTGCCGACGAAGCGGATCGTGGTGTCGGGCTGGAAGGGCGACAGATCGGAGCCCACGCCCACGGCGCAATAGACGATCTCGTTGTCCTCGATCAGGATGTCCGAGGACTCCTTGAAACCGAGGCCCATGCCGGTGGCGCCGGTGGCGTGCGAGATGATGTTGTTTCTCGCCACGCCGCCTTCCATGTACATGAAGTAGATGCCCACCGCGTTGTCGTGGAAGCGGTTGCCTTCGACGACGTTGTGGTTGGCGAACATGAAATGGATCGAGTAGCGGCTGCGCCGGCCTTCGTTGCCGCGGTAGATGTTGCGGTGCGAGTACCAGGCCACCATGTCGCGGGTGTCGGTGACGAGGTTGTTCTCGATCAGGTTGTCGTGGCTGTACCACAGGCGGATGCCGTCGCCGCGCACGCCGAGTTCGGCGTCCTTCGAGCGCACCCTGTTGTCGCGGATGACGTTGTGGTCGGCCTGCTTGAGGTCGATGCCGAACAGGCAGTCGGCGATGTTCAGCTTCTCGACCAGATTGCCGTGGCCGCGGATGTTCAGGCAGGTGTCGTCGGCGTCGTGCGAGTCGCCCGAGCCGGTGATCGTGAGATTGCGCAGCGTGGCCTCGTTGGTTTCGAGCACGAACACCGTGCCCTTGTCGCCGCCGTCGATGACGACCTCGCCTTCGCCCTCGATCGTCAGGCGCTTGCGGAGCTGCACCGGGCCGGCGTAGTGCCCTGCCGGAACCCGGAGCACGCTGCCCGCGGGCGCCTTGTCCACTAGCTCCTGAAAAGGCTGCAGGCCGTGGATGCGCTTGTGTCGCATGTAGAGCGGGATCAGTTCGGCCGGCTTATGGACATCGACGCGCGGCGCGGTCGAGAAGTCGGCGCCGGCGCCCGGGCCGCGGACCGGGTCTTCGTCGTCGGATGCCCGGGCCTGGGCCGCGGGCAGGGCCAGGACCGCGGCTGCGGCCAGTACGGTCAGGCGGTGAAGGGCGCGCACGGGGCTTCATCCTTGCCGGGCGCTGGCCAGGGCCTGTTCTTCACGCAATTGTTTGCGGCGCAGGAGCATGGCGAGCATCAGGCAGACGAACACCAGCATCAGCAAGCCGTAGCCCCAGTGCGGGTACGAGAAGGTGGAAAACTGTGCCACCTTGCCTTCGCCGAACACGGTGGGCATGAAGGGCTTCACCGTGAAAGCGCCCCACGGATGCAGGTTGTGGCCGAAGAACCACAGCCAGGCGGAATATTCGATCAGGTAGAAGAGCGGCAGCAGGCCGGGGACCAGCGCGAGCAGCAGCTCGAAGGAGCGGAATCTGAGCACGCCGAGGATCACCACGAGCATGGCGGCGATCATGCCGAAGATCGCGATCTTCGAGATCAGCTCCACGTTCCCACCCCAGGCGGCGATGCGTTCGGGGTCGTTGAAGAAAGTCGCGGACTCGTCCATGTAGTGCTGCACGTGGGCGGCGAGCCTGCCCATCGCGAACTGGTCGATCAGCATCCAGGCGGCCAGTGCACCGAAACCCACGCCCATGATGCCCAGGCGGAGCCTGCGGTCGCGCACGGCGAAGCTGAGCAGCATCACGGCGAAGAAGGCGATGAAGAACTTGGACAGCTTGGTCTCGACCGGACCGCCGGTGGCGATCGGGTACATGCCGACGTAGTGGTTGATCGTGTTCATCTCGTGAACGCAGTCGAGCGCGGTCGCCTTGCCGCTCAAGGTGGTCTGCTCGGCCAGAATCGGGTTGTAGCGGCCGGTGCCTTCGCCCATGTCCTCGGCCATGGTCTCTTCGGCGAGGCGCGAAGTCTTGGGCGGCGTGGAGCAGCCGTTCTTGACGCCGTCGAAGTGGAAGTGGATGCGGATGCCGTCCGGGAAGGCGTCTTCAGGATAGTTCGGGGCCGTCAGCGAGACCCACCAGATGGGCGCGAAGTAGGCGGCGACCATCGCCACCAGCGCCACCAGCGTGAGGCCGGCGATCAGGCCGTTCCTTTTTGGCTTGCAGACATTTCGAACTCCGGTCGCGAGGGGTTGGCGGCACCGGGGCGTGCATGGCACGTGCGCCCCGGTGCGAAAGGGCAGGCCAAGGGACTACTTCCGTGCGCTGCACATCGAGCCGGGCATCTTCAGGCTCGCCTGGTAGGCCGAGATCGCCACCAACTGGTCGTCGGTATAGGGCTTGATCACCTTGACCATGTCGGGGTTGGCGTTGCGGCGGTGGCCGTCGCGGATCTCGGTCATCTGGCGCAGCAGGTACTTGTAGTGCTGGCCGGCGATCACCGGGTAGAACTTGGCCTTGTCGCCCTCGCCGTTGGCGCCGTGGCATTCCCGGCACTGCTTCTCGTACAGATCCTTGCCCTTGGCGACCTGGATCGCGGCGTCGGCGCCCTCGTACTTGCCGTGGTCGGTCGGGATGCACAGGCTCTCGATGTAGGCGGAGACGTCGGCAAGCTCCTGCGGGTCGATCAGGGTCGCGGCGAACGGATACATGGTCGGGTTGTCGCGCAGGCCGGCGCGGATGTCGGCCATCTGCTTGATCAGCACGGTGGTGTGCTGGCCGGCGAGCTGCGGGAAGGTGCCGTCGGGCCGTCCGGCGCCGGACGGCAGGTGACAGGCGCCGCAGACTTCATAAGCCTCTTCGCCGCGGGTGACGTCGCCCTCGAGCTGCAGCGCCTCGATCTTCTCGCCTTCCTGGGCGTTCCAGACGTAGCCTGCGCCCTCGATGCCGGTCGCCTTCGGCGCCGGGGGGCCGGCGAAGGCGAGGCTGGCGGAGAGCAGGGCGGTGAGCAGAACAGTGATCTTCATGGTTCGGGTCCTCTATCGGTGCGGTGCGGAGGGTTCGGGGAGGCCATGGTTGCCGCATGCGTGGCCACCGGGGGCGGTGGATGGCTGGCTCATTTCAGGCTTTCCAGCCAGGCGGCGATGGCCTTGATCTCTTCGTCATTCACCAGGTGCATCACACCCTTCATCGCCGCCGACTGGCCGTTGGCGCGGGTGCCGCTCTTGATGTCCTTCATCTGCTGCTCGGCATAGGCGGCGTTCTGGCCGGCGAGCATCGGGTACGTGGGCAGCAGCGGCTTCCTGGCGTCGGCGCCGTGACAGGCGTTGCAGGTCTTTTCGGCGTAGAGCTTGGCGCCGTCGAGCGCGGCGAAAGCGGGGGCGGACACGGCGGCCGCCAGCAGCAGGGAAACGATCAGCTTCATGGATCCGTCATCCTTGGGAGAGAAGAAGGGTCGGGGAGGCGTGGCCGGCGGCCCGGCTCCCCGACCGGGGAGCTTGCGAGGGAGGCGTGCTACTTGGCGCCCTTCTGCTCGAGGAAGGTCTTGGCGCGCAGGCCGATGTCGGCGGCCTTGACCTGGTACTGCCACACCTGCTCGGCCCACAGGTTCGCCTGCTCCCAGTCCTGCCTGGCCGCGGCGGCCTCGTGCTTGGCCCGGGCTTCCTCGGTCTTGCCGAGCTGGTCGGTGGCGTCCTCCATCAGCGCGACGACTTCCGGATAGGCCTTGTAGTTGACCGAGGTGATGTAGCCGACGACCTGGTCGATGACCGCCTGGGTGTCCGCGACCTTCTTCAAGGTGTTCTTGTAGTCGGTCTCGGTGTAGTTGGCGGCGGCGAGCTGGGCGCCTTCCTCCGGCTTCCAGCCCTTCGGCTTCACCAGCAGGTAGCCCTGCATCTCGAGGTGCAGCGCGGAGCAGAACTCGGTGCAGTAGTACGGATACACGCCTTCCTTGTCCGCGGTGAACTTCACCGAAGCGGTCTTGCCGGGCTCGACCGAGGCATGCACGTTGTAGGTCGAGACGGTAAAGCCGTGGGTCTCGTCCTGGGCGCGCTCGAGATTGGTCAGATGGATCGTGACCTCGTCGCCCTTTTCGACCTCGATGGTCTCGGGCGTGATGTGCGAGCGGATCAGCGTGCCATACACCGTGACCTTGTTGCCCTCGCGGACGACCTTCTCTTCGCCGGCGCGGACCTTGCCCACGTGCTGCGAGTCGGTACGGGTGTTGGTGCCGACCTTGTAGCGGATCGCCGGCTTGAGCTTGCCGGCCTCGATGCCGACGACGTAGTGCGGCTCGCCGAGCGGCAGCGGCATGTCGTACAGCAGCTGCATCTTGTCGTTGCTGATGTCGATCAGCTGGTGGTTCTGCGGATGCAGCGGGCCCACCGGGTTGAAGCGGTCGATCGACAGCTTGTTGAGCGCCACCAGGTACTTGCCCTTCGGCTTGGTGGTGTCGCCTTCCATCGTCATCAGGTGGCCGATGTTGTAGTGGATGGCCAGCTTGTCCAGCAGCTTGCCTTCGCAGAAGTTCCACTTCGCGACCATCGAGTCCACATAGAGCGAGGTGTAGGCGACGCACTCCCTGGCATCGAACTGGGTGTGCAGCGGCCCGAGGCCGAGCTGGACCTGGGTGTGCAGCGCATCCTTCATGCCGATGACCGGGATGCCGTACGGATCCTTGGATTCGAAGCGTCCGCTCTTGATCGCATCCATGATCTTGTCGAAGGAATAGACCGAGACGTGGGTGTCGAGCTTGCCGGAGACGACGATGAACTTGCCGTTCGGCGTCACATCGACGCCGTGCGGACTCTTCGGCTCGGGAATCAGGAACAGGATGCCTTCCGCGATCGCCGTTTCCATCCCGATCACGCGATGGCCGTTGATGAGCTGGATCTTGCCGTCGTCCCGGGCGATTTCGGCTGCACGCTTCCAGTTGATCACGTGCATGTAGTCGGTGTCTTTCGCCGAGCAGCCGGCCTCATAGGGCGGGCGCCCCTTCTCGATGCCGCCCACGTAGCGTTCGGTACAGAAGCTGTTGGTGAAGGACCAGCCGTCGGAAAGCAGTTTGCCCGCGTCGGAAAGGTCCTGCGAATAGGGCGGGAGTTCGAGCGAGAATGATTCCTCGGGCTTGATCTTGCCGTGCTCGCGATCGAATTTCCAATAGGTGATGGCGCCGCGGTATTTTTCGTTGAATTGCTCGAGCGGATGGAATTTCTGGTTCTCGAGCGGCGCGGCGTATTGCGAGGCCTCGATGATGTATTCGGTGTTCGGCGTGACGAAGGCGCCGCCATGCTCCGATTTCATGATCGGATTGACGACGATCTGCTTGGTCTCGAAGTCGCGCAGGTCGAGAACCGCAATACGCGGGTTCGATTTGTCGTTGATGAAAAGGAACTGGCCGTCGTATTCGCCGTTGGTTTCGGAGATCGCGGGGTGGTGGGTATCGCCCCAGGTGATGTCCTTGCCGTCGATGCGTCCCTGGGCCAGCACCGCCTTGGATTCCTCGTCGTAGCCGTAGCCTTGCCAGGGCTCCGGCGTGAATACGCCGATGTATTTCAGGATGCGCATCGAAGGCACGCCGTAGACGAGAACCTGGCCGGATTGCCCGCCCGAGCTGAAGGCGAGGAATTCGTCGCGCCCGCCGCTCGGCGTATAGGTCTTGGCCGCCGCGAGCAGATCCTGCTGGGTCAGGTTGCGGCGCTTCATCACGTCCTGCAGCGATTCGGCCGCGAAGGACGTGCCTGCGCCCAGGCCGAGGCCGGACGCAATGAGCAGGGCCATGGTCTTTACTGCCAGTGTTTTCATTTTGGATATCTCCTGATGAGTGACTGCATTCCAGCCTTCGGGAAAAACGCTGATTTCCGAACCACAGCCCATGTGTGCCGGATCGTGGAAGCGGGTGAATCGGAGAGATTGATTCGTGGAGCCGGATCCGCCGGAATTTTTCGGATTGGAAAATGACTTCGATTGAGCACGCTTCGTGCCAATGCCGGAAAAGGGCATTGCGCCGGGTATTTCCGCGGCGGCAGGGGAAATGCGGCGCTGTCTCGGCTGCCGTAAATGGCAGTCCTGCTGTTGGGGTGGCAGATGGCTGTCAGCGCCAGCCGGACAGGGGCCGAACCGGCTCCATGAAGCCGCCATCGGCATGGCTCGATGTGCCGGACTCGGCTACAGTCCCGACCCTGACGAATCAGCAGGTGTACCGAGCATGGAAGTGGTGGCGGTGATCGACTTCGAGACCACGGGGCTGTCGCCCGCGCAGGGCGACCGGGCGACCGAGGTCGCCGCGGTGATCGTGGAAGATGGCCGGGTGGTGGATCGATACCAGAGCCTGATGAACGCCGGCGTGCGCATCCCGGCCTTCATCGAGGCGCTGACCGGGATTTCCAATGCGATGGTCCGCAACGCGCCGCCGGCCGAAGAGGTCATGCGGGAAGTGTCCGATTTCGTCGGCGACATGCCCGTCGTCGCCCACAACGCGGCCTTCGACGCCAAGTTCTGGGATGCTGAGCTCGCCCGCATCCGGCGCGTGCGCCGGCAGGACTTCGTCTGTTCGTTGCTGCTGTCCCGCCGCCTGCTGCCGCTGGCACCCAGCCACAAGCTCGGTGCGCTGGTCGAATATGCGAAGCTGCCGGTCGCCGGCCGCTACCACCGCGCGCTGGCCGATGCCGAGATGGCGGCCAGCCTGCTGCTGCGGCTGGAAGAGGAACTGCGCCTGTGCCATCGGGTGCCGCAGGTATCGGTCGAGCTGCTGCGGCGAATCCAGCGCGTGCCCAAGGCGCAGTTGCAGAAATGCCTGGCGGCGTTCACCCGGGCCTGAGGATGCCGGCAGAAGCCGTTTCGCCGTGTGGGTACCGGCCGGGGCAGGCGCAGGGCGGCGCCCGGCCCCATGCCTGGTACCTCCTCGCGCCGGCGGTGGTGTGGCCGCTGATCAGGGCTTCAGCACGGCCGGGCTTCAGGGTTGCGCGACGCGCCAGACGCCGTTGAGGCCGTCGCCCGTCTTGTCTCCCGGCTTCTGGTCCTTGCTCCAGAAATACAGCGGCTTGCCCTTGTAGGCCCATTGCTTCCCGCCATCGTCGCGCATCACGACGCTGTAGTCGGCTCCGGCCGTTTCGCCCTCCATCACCAGCAGCGGCGGCCAGTTGGTGGCGCAGGGGCCATTGCATGCGCTCTTGCCGCTGCCCTCGGCGTCCCTGTCGAAGGTGTAGAGCGTCATGCCGTTGCTGCCGGTGAGCATGCCGTCGCTCACCTGCGCCGGTTCGGCGGCCTGGACGGTGTAGCTGACGCAGGCGGCCAGCAGGGTGGCGGAAAGAATCCGGCGGATGGATGTTCTGGAGGCTTCCATGTCGTTCTCCTTGGCGAGGTGTCGGGGGACCTCACCTGCATCTTAGTAAACGATTCGGCTCACCACATTGCTTCCGCAACTCGAAGGTCCATTCCGGGGAGCTGCCGCCAGGATTTGCTGGGCGCCGCTGCCCGATGTCGGCCCGAACCGGCTAGGCCTGTTCGTTCGCAAGCTGTTCGACCAGGAAGCTGATGAACGTCCTGACCCGGGCGGGCAGGTTCTTCTTGCTCGGGTAATAGGCGTACAGGTCCGCACTCGGCAGCGCGAACTCGGGAAGAATGCGCCGCAGCCGGCCGCTTTCAAGGTACTTGGTCACGTCCCATTCCGAGCGGATGACGATGCCCCGGCCATCCAGCGCCCAGCCCTGGACGATGTCCCCGTCGTTGCTGGACAGGACCCCCCGGACCTTGACGGCTTCCGTGCGCCCATCGACCAGGAAGCGCCATACGCCGTATGCATCGTTGTTCTGCCGATGGACGATGCAGCGGTGCCGGGTCAGGTCTTCCAGCTTCTTCGGTGTGCCATGCCTTTCCAGGTAGGCGGGCGAGGCGCAGATGAAGCGCCGGTTCGACATGATCCGGCGGGCGTTGATCCTGTTGTCCGGCAGTTCGCCAAAGCGGACTGCCAGGTCGAAACCTTTGTCGATCAGATCGACGGGGCGATCGGTGACCTCCAGCTGCACCTCGACATCGGGATAGCGGGCCGTGAAGATCGAGACGAGCGGCGCGATGACGCTGCGGCCGAAGCCCAGCGGTGCGTTGACGCGCAGGAGCCCGCGCGGCGCGGCACCGTTGCCGGAGACGATCTCGTCCAGTTCCCGCAGTTCGTCGATCAGGCGGACCGCATGCTGGAGATAGACCTCTCCCTCGGGCGTCAGGCTGATCCTGCGCGTGCTGCGATTCAGCAATCGGGCACCGATGCGCTTCTCCATCGCCGCCAGGCGCATCGTCGCCGCCGGCGGTGTGATGTCGAGTGCCCGCGCTGCGGCCGACAGACTGCCCAGCCTGTTCAGGAGCACGAAGAATTCGAGTTCGGAGAAGCTTGCAGCTTTAATCAAATCTTAATAATGATCTTAGATTGGGCTGAAACAACATCAAGAAACTTAAAACTATTCTAGTGCCACGGAAGCTGAACTGCCAGCCTCCGGACTTCAAGGAGACGCACATGAGAATAGTGGAAATTCGCGAGAAGACCGTACCGATCAGTTCCCCGATCCGTAATGCCTATATCGACTTCAGCAAGATGACGCTCAGCCTCGTCGCCGTCGTCACCGACGTCATCCGCGATGGCAGGCCAGTCATCGGCTATGGCTTCAACTCCAACGGCCGCTATGGCCAGGGCACGCTGATGCGCGAGCGTTTCATCCCTCGCATCCTGGAGGCCGATCCGGCAAGCCTGGTCGATGCCAGCGGCAGCAACCTGGACCCGCACAAGATCTGGAACTGCATGTTCACCAATGAAAAGCCGGGCGGCCACGGCGAGCGCTCGGTTGCGATCGGCACGATCGACATGGCGATCTGGGACGCGGTGGCCAAGATCGAAGGCAAGCCGCTGTTCCAGTTGCTGGCCGACCGCTATGGCGACGGCACGGTGAACCGCAGGATTTTCGTGTATGCGGCCGGCGGCTATTACTACCCCGGCCAGGATCACGGCAAGCTGAAGGACGAGATGCGCAGCTACATCGATCGCGGCTACACCGTGGTCAAGAAGAAGATCGGCGGTGCATCGCTGGATGAGGACCTTCGCCGGATCGATTCGATTCTGAGCGTGCTGCAGGATGGCCAGAAACTCGCGGTCGATGCCAACGGCCGCTTCGATCTGGATACCGCCATCCAGTACGCCAAGGCATTGTCCCGATACGACCTGTTCTGGTACGAGGAGCCGGGTGACCCGCTGGACTTCGAGCTGCAGGCCGCGCTGAGGAACTACTACGACAAGCCGATGGCGACTGGCGAAGACCTGTTCTCGATGCAGGATGCGCGCAACCTCATCCGCTATGGCGGCATGCGTCCCGACCGCGACTGGCTGCAGTTCGACTGCGCCTTGAGCTACGGGCTGGTCGAGTATCTGCGCACGCTGGACATGCTGAAGCAGCATGGCTGGTCCGCCAGCCGCTGCATTCCGCACGGCGGCCATCAGATGTCCCTCAACGTCGCGGCCGGCCTCGGCCTGGGCGGCAACGAGTCCTACCCGGACCTGTTCCAGCCCTACGGCGGATTCCCCGATGGCGTGAGGGTGGAGAACGGCTACGTCACGCTGCCGGAACTGCCGGGAATCGGCTTCGAGGGCAAGTCGGACCTGATCTGCGAGATGCGCAAGCTCGCGGAATGAGCGCCTGATCCATGCCATCGCCGCAAGGCGGCAGCGTGAGCCTCGCCGCCGCTACCGGGGCTTCTTCCATGCCAAGGCTTTTTCCATTGTGGCTGGGAGGGGCCCTGGCCGGCCTTCGGATTTCGTGAAGGCCGGGTTAATCAATCAACGATACCTCCTCTCCGGGCGCCTTCGATACGATGCGCCCTTGCGGCGCCTCGATGCGCCGGCCGATCGAATGGATGAGGAGACGAACATGATCAACGCCGTCGGACGGGACATTCCCGCGCAACTGCCCGGCCGCGCGCCTTTTGCCGGCGTGGGCGGGAAGGCCGGCCGCGCCTCCGGGCAGCAGAAGCTGCTGGCGTCGATCGGCGACGCGCTGGATGCCTGCGGGCTGGCCGATGGTGGCACGGTGTCGTTCCACCACCATCTGCGCAATGGCGACCACCTGTTGAACCTCGTGCTTGCCGAGATCGCGCGGCGCGGGCTGCGCGACATCCATGTGGCGGCCAGTTCGCTGTTTCCGGTACATGCGCCGCTGGTCGAACACATCCGTTCGGGCGTCGTCGGCCGGATCAGTGCGACCTACATTTCCGGCGCCGTCGGCGAGGCCGTCGCACGCGGCGAACTGGCCGAGCCGGTGCGCATGCTGACCCACGGCGGGCGGGCGCGGGCGATCATGGCGGGAGAACTGCCGATCGACGTCGCCTTCGTCGCCGCGCCCACGGCCGACTGCTGCGGCAACATCAACGGCACCGATGGACGCTCGGCCTGCGGCACGCTGGGTTATGCGCTGGTCGATGTCAGGCATGCGCGGCATGTGGTCGCCGTCACCGACCACCTCGTGCCCCACCCCGCCAGCCCGGCCCAGATCACCCAGGACTTCGTCGACTACGTGGTCGAGGTCGACTCCATCGGCGACGCGGCCGGCATCGTCTCCGGGACCACGCGGGCGACCTCGGACCCGATCGGGCTGGAGATCGCGCGTACCGCTGCGCAGGTGATCGAGGCGTCCGGGCTGCTGAAGGACGGCCTGTCGTTCCAGACCGGTGCCGGCGGCATTTCGCTGGCCGTCGCCGCCGCGCTGCGCGAGCTGATGGCCGCGCGCGGGATCGCCGGCAGCTTCGCCTCCGGCGGCATCACCTCCTACCTCGTCGGGATGCTCGAACAAGGCCTGTTCCGGACCCTGCTGGACGTGCAGTGCTTCGATCTCGCCGCGGTCGATTCCTTCCGCCGCAACGCCGCCCACATGGAGATGTCGGCCTCGCTGTATGCCAATCCGGCGACCCGCGGCCCGGTCGTCGACCAGCTCGACGTGGTGATCCTGGGCGCGGCCGAGATCGACACGGATTTCAACGTGAATGTCACCACCGGCACCAACGGCGTGATCCTCGGCGGCTCGGGCGGCCATGCCGACACCGCCGCGGGGGCGAAGCTGGCGATCGTCACCACCAAGCTCAATGCCGGCGGCTTCGCCAAGGTGGTGGATCGCGTCGGCGTGGTCACCACGCCCGGCGAGACGATCGATGTGCTGGTCACCGAGGCAGGGGTCGCGGTGAATCCGCTGCGCACCGAGCTCGCGCAGCGGCTGCGGGCCGCCGGCCTGCCGGTGGTGCCGGTCGAGGCGCTGCGCGACATCGCCGCCGGGCAGGCGACGAAGCCGCCGGCCGAGCTCTCGTCCCGCGGACGTGTCGTCGCCTTCGTGGAATACCGCGACGGCACCGTGATCGACGTCGTCAGGGCGATCCAGGACTGATCTCGCCGGCGTTTTCCTGCCGGCCGGCGGGCGAAGGGCCGCCCTGATCGGCAAAGCGGATCTGTCCGCGCCCGGCCTGCTTGGCGAGATACATCGCCGTATCCGCCTGGTCGAGCAGTTCGTCGACGGATGCGTCCGGATCGTTCGAAACGTGGATGCCGACGCTGCCCGAGCAGCGATGGATCAGGTCCGGACCGTCGCCGGCGTTGCCGACGAGCCGGTAAGGGGTGTTCAGTGCCTGCAGGATCTTCCGTCCGATCTCGCAGGCGTGCGCCCGCGCAAGGCCGGGGTCGGCGTGCAGCGACTGGAGCAGGACGACGAACTCGTCGCCGCCGAGGCGGGCCACCGTGTCGCTGTCGCGGACCTGCAGGCGCAGGCGCCGGGCCACTTCGGTCAGCAACTGGTCGCCGGCATGGTGCCCGTGCTGGTCGTTGAGACTCTTGAACCTGTCCAGATCGATGAACAGCAGGCCGACGTGCTGGCCGCTGCCGCGGTTCAGCGCGATGGCCTGCTGCAGGCGCTCGAGTAGCAGGCGGCGGTTGGGCAGGGTGGTCAGCTCGTCGTGGAAGGCCAGTTGGCGGACGTGCTCTTCCATCAGCTTGCGCTTGTGGATCTGGCTGAGAAAGGCGAGGGTGGCGGGCCGGCCGTGCCACTGGATCGGCATGCCGCTGACGCGGAACCAGAGCGGGCCGGCATGGCCGGTCACGAGGCGGATGTCGAAAGCCTCCCGGTCCGTGGAGGCGTACTGGTGGGCGACATAGCGGGCCAGCGCCAGCGGACGGTCGTCCGGGTAGACGAGATCGATGAACTCGACGCCGAGCAGATCCTCGACCGAATTGCCCAGCAGTTCGGCCAGCCGTTGATTGGCGAAGCTGCAGCGGCCTTCGTTCAGAATGCAGATGCCTTCGTGCGCCGACTCGATCAGGCGGCGGTACTGCCGCTCGCTGGTCAGCAGCTCCTCGTGGGTGCGCTCCTGCGCCATCAGGATCACCCCCGCGGCGATCATCAGCATCGCCAGCAGGGAGCCGAAGAAGACCAGGCTGTAGGCCAGGCTCTGGCTGAACAGGCTATCGGGCACATGGCCGTTCAGCACATGGACGATGCGCGTGCACATGCCGACCAGCGCCGCAGCGAGACCCAGCATGATCACGTACTGCCCGTGCCCGATCGTCGTCCGCCGCTGCTCCAGCAGCGGCACCAGCAGGATCGCGAGCTGCACGACGACGAGCGAGCCGCCGAGGATCAGGCGCTGTTCCATGTCGTCGATGAACCAGGCGAAGCAGGCGACCGTCAGCGCCACCGGGAGCCAGAGCCGCAGGCGGGGCGCGGAGCGCTTCTGGAAACGGTAGATGCCCTCGCCCAGCAAGGCCATCGTCAGCGCGAGACCGGTGTTGCCGCCCACGATCGACAATGCGTCGCTGATCTGGCCGCGCAGCCCCAGCAGCGTATAGCCCAGGCCGTACATCGCCATCGCGCCCGCCCAGATGTACAGCTCCCGGTAACGGCGGGCGGCGAAGGCCAGCGTCAGGCTCACGACTGTGCCCAGCGCAATGTTCAGAAGAATGAGAGTGGGGACGTGCATGAATATCGCGGACGGCCATGGTGTGAACGGTGTCGGGCTGGCCCTGGGGCGATGCCCGAGTGAGCGATCCAGGCGGATATTATGCTTGCAGGATGGTGGGTGCGCTGCTACCGCGTTGCCGTGCCCTGCAGGAACGCGCGTTCGAGCAGGCCGGGCAGGCCCGCGCGGGCGACGCGGCCGCGGCGTTCCGCGTCCACCAGCCCGATCACCATCGACACCCAGATCTCGGTCAGCGCGGGCGCGGGGATGTCGATGCGGAACAGGCCTTCCTGCTGGCCGCGCAGGAAGAAGGCATCGAGGGAGGCATCCCAGCCTTCCTCGATACAGGGGTCTCTCAGCGCGTCCTTCCAGTAATACATCAGGAAGGCGGTCAGCTCCCGGTGCTCCAGGTGGCTGGCGGTCAATTGCCTGAGGGCGTCCGGCACCGCCGCCGTGTCCAGGTTCGCGTCTCTGATGGCGTCGCTGAAGACCTGGGTGCAGTGCTGCATCAGGCGCTCGATGAGCTGCTCGCGGGTGCGGCAGAAGCGGTACAGCGTGGCCTTGCTGATGCCGATGGCGCGGGCGAGTTCCTGCAGCGAGGCCCTGGGCTGGTCGACGAGGGCGAGGGCCAGCGCGGCCAGCAGTTTCCGGTCTTCGGCATCGGCGGCAGGAGTTGTCATGCCAGGTTCTGGGCTTCCATGTCAGGGGTTCGGATGCGAAGGTGAATCACATCCGACTCACCTTCGCCAATCATCGGCCTCATTGTCGCATGAGCTGGATTCAAACGTAAAATTGATCATGGAAATATCTTTTGAATCAAAATTGATTCATCGGGTGTTTTGTGGAATCATGCAGCGCTTGTGCATTCCGATCCTGCAGAGAGACCGATGACGAAGAGCCCGAAAATGTGGCCGCCATCCCTGTTCGTGCTTGCCGCGGCGGCGCTGATCGCCGGCTGCGACGGCGGCCAGGGCGCGCCCGGACCGCAGGCCGAAGCCTTGCCGACGGTCGAGACGATCACGGTCGAACGCGGGCCGCTGGCCTTGTCGAGCGAACTGCCGGGGCGTGTCGAGCCGGTCCGCGTCGCCGAAGTGCGGGCGCGGGTCGCCGGCATCGTGCTGAGCCGCGAGTTTACCGAAGGTGCCGACGTCGAGGCCGGCCAGGTGCTGTTCCAGATCGACCCGGCGCCGTTCAAGGCGGCGCTGTCGCGCGCGCAGGGCGCACTGGCCAAGGCCGAAGCGAACCTGTTCGATGCCCGGGCGGTGCTGAAGCGCCATGAAGAACTGGTCAGGATCGAAGCGGTCAGCCGCCAGGACTACGACGCGGCCCAGGCGCGGCTGAAGAGCGCGCAGGCCGAGCGCCAGGCGGCGCTGGCCGAGCTCGAGACGGCGAAGCTCGACCTCGGCTATGCGACGGTGAAGGCGCCGATCTCGGGCCGCATCGGCCGCGCGCTGGTGACCGAAGGCGCACTCGTCGGCCAGGGCGAAGCCACGCCGCTGGCGATGATCCAGCAGATCGATCCGGTCTATGTCGATTTCAAGCAGCCGGTGGCCGAAGTGCAGGCCTTGCGCGCCGAACTGGCCGCGGGACGGCTGGCGCAGGACGAGGGCAAGGGCGCGCGGATTTCGGTCAGCGTCGAGGGCACGGGCGAGCAGCGCGACGGGCACCTGCTGTTCTCCGACATCACCGTGGACCGCGGCACCGGCCAGATTTCCCTGCGCGGCCGCTTCGACAATGCCGACGGGCTGCTGCTGCCCGGCATGTACGTGCGCGTGCATGCGCCGCAGGGCGTCGACCCGCAGGCGGTGCTGGTGCCGCAGCGCGCGGTGGTGCGCGGCACCGACGGCAGCCCGCAGGTGCTGGTGGTCGATGAGCAAGACACCGTGCAGGCACGGCAAGTGCGCACCGGTGCGATGCACGGCGCCGCCTGGCACATCACCGACGGCCTGCAGGCCGGCGACCGGGTCGTCGTCGGCGGCCGCGCCAAGGCCGGCGACAAGGTCGCCGTCGCGCCGGCGGCGTCGCCCGCCGCGGCTGCCCCCGCCGCTGCGGGCGGCTGAGACCGGACGACAGGGACAGGAACATGCCGAAGTTTTTCATCGACCGCCCCAACTTCGCCTGGGTGGTCGCGATCTTCATCTCGCTCGCCGGCCTGCTGGCGATTCCCTTGCTGCCGGTCGCCCAGTACCCGGTGGTGGCACCGCCGCAGATCTCGATCTGGGCGACCTATCCCGGCGCCTCGGCCGGCACCGTGGTCGATTCGGTGACCAGCGTCATCGAGGAAGAGCTCAACGGCGCCAAGGGGCTGCTGTACTACGAGTCGTCCAGCAGTTCCGCCGGCACCGCCGAGATCGTCGTCACCTTCGCGCCGGGCACCGACCCGGACCTGGCGCAGGTGGACGTGCAGAACCGCCTGAAGAAGGCCGAGGCGCGCCTGCCCGGCGTCGTCACCCAGCTCGGCCTGCAGGTGGACCAGGCCAGCGCCGGCTTCCTGCTGATCTATGCGCTCACCTACAAGGGCGACGAGGGGAACCATGGAGGCAAGGACGTCGTCGGCCTGTCCGAGTTTGCCGTGCGCAACATCAACAACGAGATCCGCCGCGTGCCCGGCGTCGGCAAGGTGCAGTACTTCGGCGCCGAGGCGGCGATGCGGGTGTGGGTCGATCCGCAGAAGCTGGTCGGCTACGGGCTGTCGGTGGCCGACGTCAATGCCGCGATCGCGGCGCAGAACGCGCAGGTACCGGCCGGCAGCTTCGGCAGCCGCCCCGGCAGCGCCGAGCAGGAGCTGAGCGCCACGATCGTGGTCAAGGGCATGCTCGCGACGCCGGAGGAATTCGGCCGCATCGTGCTGCGCGCCAATCCCGACGGCTCGAAAGTGACGCTCGCCGACGTCGCCCGGCTGGAACTCGGCCGCCAGGACTACAACTTCGACTCGCGCATGAACGGCAAGCTGTCGGTGGCCGGCGCGGTGCAACTGTCGCCGGGCGCCAACGCGGTGCAGACCGCGGCGGCGGTCAAGGCGCGGCTGGCGGAACTGTCGGTGTCCTTCCCGGACGACATCGAATACGCCGTGCCCTACGACACCTCGCGCTTCGTGGACGTCGCCATCGACAAGGTGATCCAGACCCTGGTCGAAGCCATGGTACTGGTCTTCCTGGTGATGTTCCTGTTCCTGCAGAACTTCCGCTACACGCTGATCCCGACCATCGTGGTGCCGGTGTGCCTGTTGGGCACGCTGGCGGTGATGTATGCGCTGGGCTTCTCGGTCAACATGATGACCATGTTCGGCATGGTGCTGGCCATCGGCATCCTGGTGGACGACGCCATCGTCGTGGTCGAGAACGTCGAGCGCATCATGGCCGAGGAGGGGCTGGCGCCGCGCGAGGCGACGATCAAGGCGATGCAGCAGGTCGCCGGCGCCATCGTCGGCATCACCCTGGTGCTGGCGGCGGTGTTCATGCCGCTGGCCTTCATGAGCGGCTCGGTCGGCGTGATCTACCAGCAGTTCTCGCTGTCGCTGGCAGTGTCCATCCTGTTCTCCGGCTTCCTCGCGCTGAGCCTGACGCCGGCGCTGTGCGCGACGCTGCTGAAGCCGATTCCGCAAGGCCATCACGACGAGAAGAGCGGCTTCTTCGGCTGGTTCAACCGCCGTTTCGCCGAGCTGACCGAGCGCTACGAATGGCTCAACGCGCGCCTGTTGCGGCGCAGCGGGCGCTACATGCTGGTTTATGCGGCCATCGTCGCAGTGCTGGGCTTCTTCTACCTGCGCCTGCCCGAATCCTTCGTGCCGGTCGAGGACCAGGGCTATTTCATCGTCGACGTGCAACTGCCGCCGGGCGCCACCTATCCGCGCGCAGAAGCGGTGGTCAAGGAACTGGAGGAGTATCTGCATGGCCGGAACAGCATGGATTCGACCACGATGCTGCTCGGCTTCAGCTTCTCCGGCACCGGCCAGAACGCCGGCCTGGGCTTCCCGACGCTGACCGACTGGTCCGAGCGCGGCCGCGGGCAGTCGGCTTCGGACGAGGTCGCGGCATTCAACGCCCGCTTCGCCGGCCTCGGCGATGCCGCGGTGATGGCGGTCGATCCGCCGCCGATCGAAGGCCTGGGCAATGCCGGCGGCTTCGCCCTGCGCCTGCAGGACCGCGGCGGCCTCGGCCGCGAGGCGCTGATCGCCGCGCGCAACGAGCTGCTGTACAAGGCCAACACCTCGCCGCTCTTCGCCTACGCGATGATGGAAGGCCTGGAAGACGCGCCCCAGCTTCGGCTGGACATCGACCGTGCCAAGGCCGAGGCCCTGGGCGTCAGCTTCGCCGACATCAACACCGCCATCGCCAGCGCCTACGGTTCGGCCCTGGTCAGCGACTTCGCCAACGCCGGCCGGCAGCAGCGGGTGGTGGTGCAGGCCGACGTCGACGAGCGCATGACGCCGGAGCAGATCCTGGCGCTGCACGTGCCCAATGCGCGCGGCGAGCAGGTGCCGCTGTCGGCCTTCACCACCACGGCCTGGGAAAGTGGCGCGGTGCAGATCTCGCGCTACAACGGCTATCCGGCCTTCAAGATCGGCGGCAACGCCGCGCCCGGCCACAGCACCGGCGAGGCGATGGCCGAGATCGAACGGATCATCGGCGAACTGCCCGAAGGCATCGGCTACGAATGGACCGGGCTGTCCTACCAGGAAAAGTTCGCCGGCGCGCAGGCACCGATGCTGTTCGCGCTGTCCTTCCTGGTGGTGTTCCTGCTGCTGGTGGCGCTGTACGAAAGCTGGTCGATTCCGGCCTCGGTGATGCTGATCGTGCCGGTCGGCGCGCTCGGCGCGGTGCTGGCCGTGACCCTGCTGGGCATGCCCAACGACGTCTATTTCAAGGTCGGCCTGATCACCATCATCGGCCTGTCGGCGAAGAACGCGATCCTGATCGTCGAATTCGCCAAGAGCCTGCGTGAACAGGGGCGTCCGCTGGTCGAGGCCGCGATCGAGGCGGCGCGGCTGCGCTTCCGCCCGATCGTGATGACCTCGCTGGCCTTCATCCTCGGCGTGGTGCCGCTGGCCATCGCCACCGGCGCCGGCGCCGCCAGCCAGCGCGCGATCGGCATCGGCGTGATCGGCGGCATGCTGACCGCGACCTCGCTCGGCGTCATCCTGGTGCCGATCTTCTTCGTCTGGGTGCTGTCGCGCTTCTCGCGCCGCAAGCAGGCCGGGCAGGGCGCCGACGCACCGATGCGGCCGGCGGCCGATGGCGCGGCGGAATGAGCGGACGCGGCATCCCGCCAACCGTGGGCTGGCGGGATGCCGTGATGGAGTCTCGGGCGGCGTTCAGGCGGATGCCAGTTGGCGTGCCCGCGCCAGGTTGAGGGCGGTATCCTCGATCATGTCCTCCTGCCCGCCGACCATGCCGCGCCGTCCCATCTCGACCAGGATCTCGCGCGCCGGCACGCCGTACTTCTTCTCGGCACGCTTGGCGAACAGCAGGAAGGAGCCATAGACGCCGGCATAACCCAGCGTCAGCGCATCGCGGTCGATGCGGATCGGGAAGTCCATGATCGGCACCACCAGGTCTTCGGCCACGTCCTGGATCCTGAACACGTCCACGCCGGTCTCGATCCCCATCAGGTCGCATACCGCGATGAACACTTCCATCGGCGTGTTGCCCGCCCCCGCACCCAGCCCGGCCGCGGCCGCATCGATGCGGGTGGCGCCCACTTCGAGCGCCGCCAGGCTGTTGGCCACGCCCATCGCCAGGTTGTGGTGGCCGTGGAAACCGAGTTCGGTCTCGGGCTTCAGCGCCTCGCGCACCGCGCTCAGTCGTGCCTTGACCGTCTCGGGCAGCAGGTGCCCGGCCGAGTCGGTGACGTAGATGCAGTTGGCGCCGTAGCTTTCCATCAGCTTGGCTTGCTTCACCAGCCCTTCGGGGCTGTTCATGTGCGCCATCATCAGGAAGCCGACGGTGTCCAGGCCGAGCTTTCTCGCCATGCCGATATGCTGTTCCGAGACGTCCGCCTCGGTGCAGTGGGTGGCGACGCGGATCGTGGCGACACCCAGCTCGTGGGCCATCTTCAGGTGATCGACGGTACCGATGCCCGGCAGCAGCAGCGCCGAGACCCGGGCCTGCTTCATCAGCGGGATCACCGCGCCGAGGTATTCCTCGTCGCTGTGCGCCGGGAAGCCGTAGTTGACCGAGCTGCCGCCCAGGCCGTCGCCGTGGGTGACTTCGATCAGCGGCACGCCCGCTGCGTCCAGCCCGGTGGCGATGGCCTTCATCTGTTCGAGCGTCATCAGGTGGCGCTTGGGGTGCATGCCGTCGCGCAGCGTCATGTCGTGCACGGTGACTTTCTTGCCGCGAAGTTCCATGTTGATCTCCTTCATCGGGCGGCCGTTCAGGCCACCATCGTTGCGCGGTTCGATTCGAGTTTCAGGCGCCCGGCGAGGATCTCCTCGGCGAACATCTCGGCGGTGCGGGCACCGGCCGCGGTCATGATGTCCAGGTTGCCGGCGTACCGGGGCAGGTAGTCGCCCAGGCCTTCGACTTCGAGGAAGACCGACACGCGGTTGCCGCTGGGTGTTGTCTCAAACACCGGGCCATTGACCAGGCGGTAGCCGGGCACGTATTGCTGCACTTCGGCGATCATGGCGTGGATCGAGGCGGTGATCGCGGCCTGGTCGGGTTCGGTCTCGGTCAGGCAGTGCACGGTGTCGCGCATGATCAGCGGTGGTTCGGCCGGGTTCAGGATGATGATGGCCTTGCCCTGCTTCGCGCCGCCCACCTTCTCGACTGCGCCGGCGGTGGTGCGGGTGAATTCGTCGATGTTCTTCCTCGTGCCGGGGCCGGCGGATTTCGATGACACGGTGGCGACGATCTCGCCGTAGGCCACGGGCTGCACGCGCGACACTGCGGCGACCATCGGGATCGTCGCCTGGCCGCCGCAGGTGACCATGTTGACGTTCATTTCGCCTTTGCCGACGTGCTCGGCCAGGTTGACCGGCGGCACGCAGAAGGGGCCGATCGCCGCCGGGGTGAGGTCGATCATCAGCACGCCCAGCTCGTTGAGCTTGCGGCTGTTCTCGGCATGGACGTAGGCCGAGGTGGCATCGAAGGCGATCTGCACGCCGTCGGCCAGCACATGCGGCAGCAGGCCGTCGACGCCGTCCGACGTGGTCTTGAGGCCCAGTTCGCGGGCCCGCGCCAGGCCTTCGGAGCTGGCGTCGATGCCCACCATCCACACCGGTTCCAGCACCGGGCTGCGCTTGAGTTTGTACAGCAGATCGGTGCCGATGTTGCCCGGGCCGATCAGCGCGCATTTGATCTTGTTGCTCATGAAATTCGTTCTCCGGAAGCACAGGATTGCAGGGCACGCAGCGGCGGAGGAGGGAGGGGAAGCTGCCGCCGCGCGCCTGCAAGCGGTCGAAATCAGCTGAACGCGACCGAGCAGCGGCCGAGCCCTTCGATTTCCATGTCGAAACGGTCGCCCGCGCGGGCGGGCACCAGCGGTGCCAGCGAGCCGGACAGGATCAGCTCGCCGGCGCGGAACGGAATGCCGAAGCGGCCCAGGGTGTTGGCCAGCCAGGCCACGGCCTCGGCCGGATGGCCCTGCACCGCCGAACCCAGGCCTTCGCCGGCCGGCTCGCCGTTGCGCGTCATGCGCATGCGCACCGCCGCCAGGTCCAGCCCGGCGGGGTCGGTGTGCTGCTCGCCGATCACGAACACGCCGCAGGAAGCGTTGTCGGCCACGGTGTCCTGGATGCGGATCTTCCAGTCGTGGATGCGCGAATCGACGATCTCGAAGCAGGGCGCGACCCAGGCGGTCGCGGCCAGCACGTCGTCGCGGCTCACGCCGGGGCCTTGCAGGTCGGACTTCAGCATGAAGGCGATCTCGCCTTCGGCGCGCGGCTGGATCAGCCCGGTGGCGGCGAGCGGAATCGTCGCGCCGTCGGCGTGCTGCATCGCGTCGGTCAGGAAGCCGAAGTCGGGCTGATGCACGTTCAGCATGTCCTGCACCGGCTTGCTGGTGACGCCGATCTTCTTGCCGACGACTTTCTCGCCGTCGGCTTCGCGGCGGACCAGCATGTGCAGCGAGATCCGGTAGGCGTCGTCGATGCCGATGTCCGGATGACGCTCGGTCAGCGGTACCAGCGTGCGGCGCTGGCGCAGTGCGTCGTAGAGTTCGTCACCGAGGCGGCGGATCAGGGTGTCGTCCATGTCCGCCTCCGTCAGCCCGGCCATACGCTGGATTCGGCGCCGCCATCGACTTCGATGATCTTGCCGGTGACCCAGGCGGCGGCCGGCGAGGCGAGATAGAGCGCGGCGGCGGCGATGTCCTCGACTTCGCCGAGGCGTTGCAGCGGCGTGTTGCGGATCATGCCCTCGCGCATGTTGGCCGGCAGCGCGCGATCCAGCGCGGCGGTCATGATCGGCCCCGGCGCGATCGCATTGATACGCACCTCGGGGGCGAAATCCTGCGCCAGCAGGCGGGTGAGCTGGCTCAGCGCGGCCTTGGCGGTGCCGTAGGCGCTGAAGTGCGGCTGGGCGTAGCGGGCGGCGCCCGAGGTGATGTTGAGCACGTTGCCGCCGCCGGCCGCGCGCATGTGCGGTACGCACAGGCGGGTGAGTTCGTAGGCCGAGGTGACGTTGAAGCGGAACACATGCTCGAACTTGTCGGCGGACATCTTCAGCGGGTCGTTGGGCCCGGAGCCGCCGGCGTTGTTCACCAGGTGGGTGATGCGGCCGAAGGCCGCCACCGCGGCGTCGACCAGCTTCGCCAGTTGCGCCAGGTCGGTGACGTCGCACTGCACCGCCAGCGCGCGGCGGCCGAGGGCGCGGATTTCTGCCGCGACGGCCTCGACGTCGGCCAGCGTGCGCGCGGCACAGACTACGTCGGCGCCGGCTTCGGCATAGGCCAGGGCGATCGCGCGGCCGATGCCGCGGCCGCCGCCGGTGACGATGGCGACCTGATTGTCCAGGCGAAAACGTTCGATGAGGGACATGGGCTTTCCTGTGTCGTGCTGCCGTTGGGAAGGAATGGCGGAGATCAGCGCGGCGACCAGAGATCGGGCATGCCCGGATCGCTGCTGGCGATCAGGCGCTTCAGCAGCAGCTTCAGCGCCATGGTGTCGCCGGTGCCGAGCCTGGCGGCGATGTCTTCCTCGACCGCCTTCGCCAGCGCGATCTGGCGCAGCGAGGCTTCGCGGCCGTCGGCGGTGAGCACGTAGCGGGCCTCTTCGCCGTCGTCCTCGAGCGCGACCAGGCGCTGTCCTTCCAGCGCGGCCATCGAATCGGCGGTCGCCAGCATGCCGGTATAGGCGATGAAGGCGTTCAGTTCGTCCAGCGTCAAACGGTCGCGGATCGACAGCACCGACAGGATGAAGAAGGAACGCTCGTCCAGCGCCTGGGTGTCGAGCAACTGCCGCAGCGCATGCAGCATCTGGTAATGCGCGCGGCCCAGCAGGTAGCCGAGCAGGTCTTCGGTGTAGCTGCATTCGGGCGGCGGCGTCGCGCCCAGGCGCACTTCCTCGCGCGGCCGGCGGGCGGCCAGCGCGTACTGGCCGCTCTGGAACACCAGCGGGGGACGGTCGCCATGGTCGTAGGCCAGCACTTCGCCGACGAAGATGATGTGGTCGCCACCGTCGTAGCTGAAGGCGGTGCGGCACTGGAAGCGCGCCGTGCAGTCCTGCAGCAGTGGCGCCTTGCCGATGCCCTCGTCCAGTTCGAGCCCGGCGAACTTGTCCTCGCCCTGGCGGGCGAAACGGCCGGACAAGGCTTCCTGGTCGGCGGCCAGCACATGCACGTTCCAGTGCGTGGTGGTGGAGAAGGCCTGCAGACTGCGCGCGTTCTTCGCCAGGCTCCACAGCACCAGCGGCGGGTTCAGCGATACCGAGTTGAAGCTGTTGGCGGTGATGCCGACCAGTTCGCCATCCTGGGCCCGGGTGGTGATGATGGTGACCCCGGTGGTGAAGGTGCCGAGCGCGGCGCGGAATGCCTGCGGGTCGAAGCCCTTGTGCGTCGTCATGTCGTGTCTCGAAGGGGCGGAAGGGGAGGTGGAGCCGAGTATGGAATCCGCCCTGGGCAGGGTCATCGTCCCAACGGACTACCGTTTCGCATGCCGTCCGCCGGTCCCGCTCGTCCGATCGGACTACGCGAACGGCGGGGCCGCGGGTTAAGGTCGCGGCCTGGCGTATGCGTACGCTTTCCCAACCGGAGCGATAACCGTGACGAAAGAAATCATCACCACCGCCGCGGGCCTCGCCGGCCTGCTCCAGCAACAGCGCCAGGCCTTTGCCGCCGCCGGCGCCGTGAGCGCCGCCGAGCGCAGGCGCCGCATCCAGACCGCGATCGACCTGCTGGTGAAGCACCACAAGCCGCTGGCCGAAGCGATGGATGCCGACTTCGGCGGCCGCCCCAAGGGCTATTCGCTGATGAACGATGTGCTCGGTTCGCTGACCTCGCTGAAGTACGCCCGCGACCATTTCGAGCCGTGGATGGCGAGCGAACCGCGCACGGCCTTTCCGCCCTACGACCAGCTCGGCGCCCAGGCCTGGGTGATGTACCAGCCCAAGGGCACGGTGGGCATCATCGGCACCTGGAACGCGCCGCTGTTCACGCTGTTCAGCCCGCTGGCGAGCGCGCTGGCCGCGGGCAACCGGGCGATCCTGAAGCCTTCCGAAGTCGTGCCGCGCACCGCCCAGGTGGTGGCCGAGGCCGTGGCCGAGCTGTTCGATCCGCTCGAGGTCGGCATCGTCACCGGCGGGCCGGAGATGGGCGAAGCCTTCACCGCCCAGCCTTTCGACCACATCGTGTTCACCGGCAGCACCCAGGTGGGCAGGGCGGTGATGCGCAACGCCGCGCAGAACCTGGTGCCGGTGACGCTGGAACTCGGCGGCAAGTCGCCGACCATCGTCGCCCGCAGCGCCGACCTCGCCACCGCGGCCTTCCGCATCGCCGTCGCCAAGGCCACCAATGCCGGACAGCTCTGCGTCAACCGGACGTGGTCTACGTCGCCCGCGAGCAGCTCGAGGATTTCATCGCCGCGCTCAAGCGCAACTTCGGCGAACTGTTTCCGAGCGTGGCGGGCAACGCGGACATGGTGGCGGTGGTCAACGCCCGCCATCTGGCGCGCGTCGAAACCTGTGTCGGCGACGCCGCCCGTGCAGGCGCCCGCGTCGAATGCGCGCCGGCACCGGCGGCAGCCGGCGGGGCAGACCGCCGCCGGCCATTGAGCATCGTCATCGACCCGCCGGCGGACAGCGCGATCATGCACGAGGAAATCTTCGGCCCGGCCGTCGTCGTCAAAGCCTACGACGCCATCGACGACGTGATCGCCGACATCAATACCCGGCCGCGGCCGCTGGCGCTGTACTACTTCGGCGAGGCCGAGGCCGAGCAGCAGAAGGTGCTGGAGCACACGCTGTCGGGCGGCGTGACGATCAACGAAGCGATGTTCCACGCGGCGATGGAGGACGCGCCTTTCGGCGGCATCGGCGATTCCGGCATGGGCCATTACCACGGCCGCGAAGGCTTCCTCGAATTCAGCCACGCGCGCACGGTGTTCAAGGCGCCGGCCTACGATCCGCGCCGCGAATGGGGGCTGCTGCCGCCGTATTCCGACCAGTTCCTGGCGATGATGGAGGCGCAGGTCACGCCCTGAGCGCTGCGCTGTCGAAGGCGACAATGCCGCGCCGCCCGGAGAGGGCGGACGCGGTATTTCCGTATGGGCGTCCGGTCAGCGCCGGGCGGCGGTCATGCCGGCCTGGCGGCCGAAGAAGGTCGAGTCGCCAAGCGACATGCCCGAGCTGTAGCCTTCGCCCCAGCGCGGCAGGCCGCAGGCGCAGCGGCCGGCGGCGTAGAGGCCGGCGATCGGCCTGCCGTCGGCGTCCAGCACTTCGCCGCTCGGACGGGTGTGCAGCCCGCCCATCGTGAAAGCATGCGCGTTCAGTTCGCCGGCGCAGTAGCTGAGCGCGGCGAAGGGCGCGGCGGTGAGCGGGCGCAGCCAGTCGGTCGCCTTGTGGAACAGCGGATCCCGTCCTTCGGCGGCGTTGCGGTTGAAGGTCTCCACGGTATGCATCAGCGCGCCCGCCGGCAGGCCGAGCTCCTGTTCGATCTCCTCCCAGCTTTCGCCCACGGCGGCGATCGGGATGTCCGGCTCGATCACCGGGCGGCCGAAAGTCTCGTTGTCCACCAGCAGCCAGGCCTTGCCTTCCGGCTGGCGCAGCACGTAATGGCCGACGCGGCCGTGGTAGGCATCCTCGTTGATGAAGCGCTCGCCGCGCGCGTTGACGAAGATGCCTTTCACCAGCGATTCGGGCGGGAAGAAGGGGATGGTGGCGAAGAACTGGTCCATGTGGATGGTCGCGCCGCCAACACTGATGCCCATGCGGATGCCCGAGCCGTCGTCGTTGCCGCCGGAGACGGGCTGGGTGCAGGCCAGCGCGCCCGGCGCGTAGCGCGCCACCATGTCGCGGTTCACGATGAAGCCGCCGGCGCACAGGATCACGCCCTTGTGCGCACGTACGTATTTTTCCTCGCCGTCGATGCGCACCACCACGCCGGCCACACTGCCGTTGCGGTCGACGATCAGGCTCAGCGCCCGGCTGTTGCAGTGGAGCGTGGCGCCGAGCGCCTCGGCGCGCGCACACAGCTTTTCCATCAGCACCTTGCCGCCGCCCCAGCCCTCGAACTGCGCGGTATGGCCGCGCGGCGCCGGCCTGGCCCTGGCGCTGAACGGCCAGGCGGCTTCGCTGCCCGACCACAGCAAGGTGTCGTCGGTCGTCGGCTCGATCCATTTGCCCGGCAGGTAGCTGCCCTTGAACGGCACGCCCTGCGCTTCCAGCCAGTCGAAATGCGCCGCCGCGCCTTCGGCGTACAGGCGTACGCGCCCGGTATCGGCGCCCGGGCCGCCGGCCATCATCAGGTAGGTGTAGAGATCCTCGGTGCTGTCCTCGAAGCCGTGCGCGCGCTGCACGCTGGTGCCGCCGCTGCCGCCGGCGTAGATCTCGCCGCCCGACAGCGCCGCGCTGCCGCCCGGCGCGGAGGCGACTTCGAACACCCGCACGCGGGCACCGGCAAGCCGTGCCTCGATCGCCGCGCAACTGCCGGCCGCGCCCATGCCGATCACGGCGACGTCGGTATCGATGTCCCAGCGCGGCACGTCCTCGATGCGGCAGGGGCGGGCGGGGCCGTGGGCCGGTGTCGTGTCCTGGGTCATGCCGAGTCTCCTTTGTCTGTGTCCGGCGTGCGTCGTTCCTGCGGCACGCGCTGTCCGCCCGATCATCGAGACCCCGGCATGTCGCCGCATCCTCCGATTGAACGATGGTTGCACCATAGTCCGCATTGACGATGAGCGCGGCCGGGACTGCCGCCAACATCGGCGACATTGCAACAGCAACTGGGGTGGAGCGTGAGCGAGCAGGATCGGTCTCGGACGGATTGGGATGTCATCGTCGTCGGCTCGGGTGCGGGCGCGATGACCTCGGCGGTCGTCGCCGCCGACAAGGGCTTGTCGGTGCTGGTGATCGAGAAGAGCGACAAGTTCGGCGGCACCTCGGCGATCTCCGGCGGCGGCATCTGGATCCCGAACAACCACCATTTCGCCGCCAAGGGCGGCCACGACAGCCAGGACGAGGCGCTGCGCTACATCCTCGCCGCCGGCGGCGGCAAGGCCGACGAAACCAAGGTGCGCGCCTATCTCGCCCAGGCGCCGGAGATGATCCGCTACCTCGAGATCAAATCCCGCGTGCGCTACGCGGTGGCGGAAAAATATCCCGACTACTACCAGCACCTGCCGGGCGCGCTGCCGGGCGGGCGCTCGCTCGACCCCGAGCTGTTCGACACCAGCGTGCTCGGCGACGAACTCCAGCATCTGCGCCGCCCTTCGCCGGCCACGCTGCTGATGGGGCGCATCTCGTGGACGGCGCGCGACGCCCACGTCGCGATGGCGCGCGAGCGCGGCTGGCGGCTGAAAGTGCTCGGCCTGATGCTGCGCTACAAGCTCGACTTCAAATGGCGCAAGAAGACCAAGTACGACCGCCGCGCTGCGCTCGGCAGCGCACTGGTGTGCTCGCTGCGCGCCTCGCTGATGGATCGCAAGGTGCCGCTGTGGCTGAAGACCGATTTCCGCGAGCTGGTGATCGAGGACGGCCGCGTCACCGGCGTGCGGGTCGAGCGCGACGGTTTGCCGATGACGCTCATCGCGCGCCGGGGCGTGATCCTCGGCGCCGGCGGCTTCGAGCAGAACCAGGCGCTGCGCGAAAAATACCTGCCGCAGCCGACCCAGGCGCGCTGGAGCGCGACGCCGCCCGGCAACAACACCGGCGCCGCGCTCGAAGCCGGCCTGGCGGCGGGCGCCGCCACCGACCTGCTCGACTGGGCATGGTGGGCGCCGACCATCGCCGTGACCGGCGAGGAGAAGCCGCGCGGCGTATTCGCCGAGCGCGCCTTTCCGGGCGCGATCGTGGTCAATGGCCTGGGCCGGCGCTTCTGCAACGAGGCCCAGGGCTATCTCGAATTCGGCGATGCCATGTACCGCGACAACGCCGCCACCGGCGGCAGGAACGTGCCGGCATGGTGCATCTTCGATGCCGGCTTCCGCTTCAACTACGCGATGGGGCCGCTGATGCCGGCGCAGATCATGCCCGACGGCCGGCTGCGCAAGGAGTGGCTGGGCACGGTGTACTGGAAGGCCGACACCCTCGACGCGCTGGCCCGCCAGATCGGCGTCGATCCCGCCGGCCTGGCCGACACCGTGGCGAAGATGAACGAGTACGCCCGCAGGGGCAAGGATGCCGAGTTCGGCCGCGGCGACAGCGTCTTCGACCGCTACTACGGCGACGTCAACGTCAAGCCCAACCCCTGCCTGGCGCCGATCGAGAAAGGCCCGTTCTACGCCATGCGCATGGATGCGGGCGACATCGGCACCAAGGGCGGGCTGCTGACCGACGCCCAGGCCCGCGTCGTGCGCGCCGACGGCTCGCCGATCGACGGGCTCTACGCGATCGGCAACACCTCGGCCTCGGTGATGGGCACGGCCTATCCGGGCGCCGGCGCCACGCTCGGCCCGGCAATGACTTTCGGCTACATCGCCGCCAATCACATCGCCGCGCAGGCGTGACGCTTCATCAGGAGACAGGCATGGCAGGACGAATCGAAGGCAGGATCGCGCTGGTCACCGGCGGCGCAAGCGGCGTGGGCCGCGCCACGGTGGAGGCTTTCGTGCGCGAAGGCGCGCAGGTGGTGCTGACCGACCTCAACGTCGAGGCCGGCGAGGCGCTGGCGGCGGAACTGGGCGGCAAGGCGTGTTTCATCCGCCAGGACGCGGCCTCGGCCGCCGACTGGGACATGGTGGCCGCGACCGTGCGCGAGCGCTTCGGCCGCCTCGACATCCTGGTGAACAACGCCGGCATCCTGCTCAAGGGCTCGATCGAGGATGCCACGCTGGACGACTGGCAGCGCCTGATGCGGATCAACGCCGACAGCGTCTTCCTCGGCTGCAAGGCCGGCGTGGCGCTGATGAAGGACGGCGGCGGTTCGATCATCAACATCTCGTCGATTGCCGGCATCGCCGGCCGCGACGACTATGCCGCCTACGGCGCCTCCAAGGCCGCGATCTCCGGCCTCACGCGCGCGGTCGCCGCGCATTGCCGCCGGGCCAAGTATCGCATCCGCTGCAACTCCATCCATCCCGACGGCATCATGACGCCGATGACCGCCGGCAGCTATCCGCAAGGCGTGGACCCGGCGCGCTTCACCATCGATGCCGACCCGATGAACCGCGCCTGCCTGCCGGCCGACGTCGCCGCCGCGATCCTGTTCCTCGCCGAGGACGGCTCGCGCGCGGTCAATGGCATCGAGCTGCGCGTCGACAGCGGCCAGTTCGTCATGAGCATCTGAGGCGCGGCGTCCCATGACCGAAGCCTTCGTTCCGCCGCTCGCCCGCAGCCTGCCCGCGCTCGTCCTCGAAGCCGCGGCCCGCCACGGCGAACGCATCTTCATCGAGGACGGCGACACCCGCATCGACTATGCCGGCCTGCCGGCCCGCGTGTTCGCCGTCAGCCGCGCCTTGATCGCTCACGGCATCGAAGCCGGCGACCGGGTCGCGATCTGGGCGCCCAACCGCGCCGAATGGATCATCGCCGCACTCGGCATCCACTGCGCCGGCGCGGCGATGGTGCCGATCAATACCCGCATGAAAGGCGCCGAGGCCGCCGACATCATCGGCCGCAGCGGCAGCCGTGTCCTGTTCGTCGTCGACCGCTTCCTCGACACCGACTACCCGGCGATGCTGGCCGGCTGCCGGCCGCCGACGCTGGAGAAAATCGTCGCCATCGGCGAGGCCGGGCCGCACGCGGATACCGACTGGGCGACTTTCCTGGCCAGCGGCGCAGGCATCGACGAAGCCCGGGCCCGCGCGCGTGCCGAGGCCGTTCGGCCCGGCGACATCTCGGACCTGATGTTCACCTCCGGCACCACCGGTCGCCCCAAGGGCGTGATGAGCGCCCACCACCAGGTCATCCAGGCCTTCATCGCCTACGTGCAGATCGCCGGCATCCGCGCCGGCGACCGCTACCTGATCGTCAATCCCTTCTTCCACACCTTCGGCTACAAGGCCGGCTGGGTCACCTGCCTGATCGCCGGCGCCACCGTGCTGCCGCATCCGGTGTTCGACGCCGAGGCGGTGTTCCGCCGCATCGAGGCCGACCGCATCAGCGTGCTGCCGGGGCCGCCGACGCTCTACCTGTCGATGCTGGCTCATCCCGGGCTGGCGCAGACCGATCTGTCCAGCCTGCGCGTGGCCGTCACCGGCGCCTCGACGATCCCGCCGGTGCTGATCGAGCGCATGCGCCGCGAACTGGGCTTCGACGTCGTGCTCACCGCCTACGGCCTGACCGAATGCGGCGGGCTGGCGAGCTGCTGCGAGGCCGACGACGACGCCGAAACCGTCGCCCTGACCAGCGGCCATGCCATTCCCGGCACCGAGCTGCGCATCGTCGATGCCGACAACCGGCCGCTGGCCGCCGGCGAGACGGGCGAGATCTGCCTGCGCGGCTTCCACGTCATGCAGGGTTATTTCCAGGACGACAAGGCCACCGCCGAAACCATCGATGCCGAGGGCTGGCTGCACACCGGCGACGTCGGCACGCTGGACGCGCGCGGCTACCTGCGAATCACCGGCCGCCTCAAGGACATGTTCATCGTCGGCGGCTTCAACTGCTATCCGGCCGAGATCGAAGCCGCCCTGACCGAGCACCCCGCGATCGCCCAGGTGGCGGTGATCGGCGTGCCCGACGAGCGCATGGGCGAAGTGGGCTGCGCCTGCGTGGTGCCGCGCCCCGGCCAGACGCTGGACGAAGCCGGCCTGATCGCCTGGTCGCGCGAGCGCATGGCCAACTACAAGGTGCCGCGCCTGGTGCGCTTCTTCGACGCGCTGCCGGTCAATGCGTCGAACAAGGTCGACAAGAACGAGTTGCGGGCGCAACTGCGTGTTCCTGCGTGAAGCCGTCGCGCCCCCTGCCAGTCCCGCCCACGCCAGCGAGGTGCACATGAACCGGAACCCGGATCGCGACACGCTGTTCAGCCCGTTCAGGCTGGGGCCGATCACGCTGCGCAACCGCTTCATCCGCGCCGGCGCCAACGAGGGCATGGTGCTCGACAGCGCGCCGACCAGGGCGCTGCTCGAACACCACCGCAGCATGGCTGCCGGCGGCGTCGGCCTGACCACCGTGGCCTATGGCGCGGTCGCCAAGGTCGGCCGTACCTTGCCCAACCAGGTGTGGATGCGCGCGGAAATCCTGCCCGACCTGAAGGCGCTGGCCGACGCCGTGCATGCCGAAGGCGGCGCCATTTCCTACCAGCTCACCCACGGCGGCTCTTTCGTCACCTCGGTGAAGGTCGAAGGCCCGACCATGAGCGCCAGCGGCGGCTTCAACAAGGCCGGCTTCATGCGCGGCAACCTGCGCCAGCGGGCGATGACGCGCGCCGACATGGACCTCGTCATCGGCCAGTTCGTCGCCGCCGCCGAGCTCTGTGCCCAGGCGGGTTTCGACGCGGTCGAGATCCACATGGGCCACGGCTACCTGCTCAACCAGTTCATCTCGCCGCTCTCCAACAAGCGCCGCGACGAATACGGCGGCAGCGCGGAGAACCGCGCGCGCTTTCCGGCCGAAGTGCTGCGGCGGGTCAAGGAGAAGGTCGGCCAGCGCATGGCGGTGCTGGCCAAGATCAACGTCGCCGACGGCGTGCCCGGCGGCGCCACGGTGGACGACGCCATCGTCACCGCACGCCTGCTGCAACAGGCCGGCGCCGACCTGCTGGTGCTGTCCGGCGGGCGCAACATCGAATCGGGCTGGTTCATGTTCGGCAGCAACTTCGACATGGACGAAATGAAGAAGGTGCTCAAGGGCAGCTGGCTGACCGGCTTGATGATGAAGGCCGCGCAGTTCGGCACGCCCAAGGTCAGCTTCCGCGAGATGTACTTCCTCGAATATTCGCGCCGCATCCGCGCCGCGGTGGATGTGCCGCTGGGCTACCTCGGCGGTGCGCGTTCACTGGCCAACGCCGAGCAGGCGGTGGCCGAAGGCTTCGACGCGTTGGTGATGGCGCGGCCGCTGATCCACGATCCGAAGCTGATCGACAAGTTCCGCCGCGGCGAAACCGCGGTGTCGGGCTGTACCAACTGCAACCGCTGCATTCCCTACATCTACCACCCGGCCGGCACCATGTGCGTGCTGAACCCGCCGAACGATCCGGCGCTGAACCGGGTGAGGGCGGCGGGCTGAGCGGCCGGATCGAGTTTCAGGGACTGCCGGGAGTATTCGTCTTCGCAAACGGATCGAAAACCTCAATGCCCAGCGTCTTGAAGTCCGCAGCACAGAAACAGGTGCGTATCAGCTACGGACCGCAGCGACGCCACCACGCCTCCATGGGGCTTGGGTTTGCGCAGCTCAGAGACGACATTGGTGTCCAGCAGGTACATGCTCGTCACCGCAAGGCTTCGACCGGGCGCCGCCTGGCTCGTCCGCGAGGCGGGACAAGCATTTCGGCGCGGGCCTGGTCGGACAGCAGCAACTGCTTCAGCGTCGGGCGCGCAGCGGCCTGCAGCCTCAACCATTCCTGCACGGGGACCAGTACGGCGGTTTCCGTACCGCGCCTGGTCACCATTTGCGGCCCCTTGGACAGGCAAGCGTCCAAGAACTCGCTGAATCGCACTTTCGCATCTTGCTCCTGCCATGTACGCATGATTGATCTCCTCAATCAGCCTAGTCATGTGACCAGTTTGGAAGGGAACAGGATCGGCTGTCAAAAGCTGAGTCGGCATAAGCGGGCGGAAGGCCCAATAGAGCGGGTGGCTGCTTTCATGCAGCTTCCTGGCGCTTGGTGAGGCACGAAGATCGTCATCCTGCCTTGGGGGCTGGGAGCTTGGAGTATTTGTCCTTGGGATTGAGAAACTCCAGGACGAAGGGGGCCTTGATAGCCTGCTCGGGCGTGATGGTGTCGCCGGGTTCTGCTACCTCAGTTTTCTGCAACACGGCTGCCTTGTTTCGGGACAGGGCGATGCGCTCGTAGAACTGGCTGTTGATCTGATGATCGAGTTGCCGCACCGACCAGCCGTAGCGGAACTCTTTCGCTTCATGGAAGGTGCGAGCCAGCGGGTAACGGTCCAGACGCCGTCTGGAGATTCCCACGCCTAGCAGATTCTCCAGACACTGCCTGGAGAATCTGCGAATTGGGTCAAGCAAGGTAGAAAACCCACATCTGCCACAGGTTTTGACTGCTGAACCCCAACCGAGCAGGGTTGTCAGGTCTGCCGCGGCGAAACCGCGGCGTCGAGCTGCAAGTGCTGCATTCCCTACATTTACTACCCGGCGAGCACCGTGTGCGTGCTGAACCAGAGGGGGCCGGATCAGGCGGTGATGCCGCCGCCGTTCAGCGGCACCACCTGTCCGGTCACCCACTCGGCCTCGCGCGAGGCCAGCCAGGCCACGCCGGCGCCGACGTCCGCCGGCGAACCGGCGCGCGGCACGATGCAGTTCTTGCGTGCCAGCTCCTCCGAGCCTTCCCAGTTGTTCATCGTGCCCAGCGACAAGGCATTCACATTCACGCCCTTGCGCCCCACCTCGGCGGCGAGTTGGCGCACGAAGCCGACCACGCCGGCCTTCGATGCCGCATAGGCGGCAATACCCATCGGCACCGCCGCGCGCCAGGACTCGGAAGTGATCGCCACCACGCGGCCCCATTTCTTCTCGATCATGCCCGGCAGCACGGCGTGGCAGCCGTTCATCAGGCCGTACATGTTCAGCTCGACGAAGCGCTGCCAGTCCTCGGGCCGCGACTCCAGGAACTTGCCGTAGCCCATGCCGCTGGTCGGCACGCCGGCATTGGAGACGTAGATGTCCACGATGCCGGCCTGCTCGCGCACCGCCGCGACCATTTTCTGCACGGCGTCATAGTCGGTGACGTCGGCCGGCGCGGCCAGTACCTTCAGCCCGGCTGCGCGCAGTTCGGCAGCGGCCGCTTCGGCGCGTTCGGCGAAGTAGTCGTTGATCGCCACGGTGGCGCCCTGGCGGGCCAGCGTTTCGGCCACGCCGCGACCCATGCCGCGGCCGGCGCCGGTGACGATGGCGACGCAGCCATCCAGTCTGAAGAGGGGAGAGTCGGACATCGCGTTCATCTTCCTTCGAGATTGGGGAACCGGGTGGAAAACTGCGGGAAGAAGCTCAGCGTCCTTCGAACTTCGGTGGCCGCTTCTCGATGAACGCCGCCATGCCTTCCTTCTGGTCGCGCGAGGCGAACAGCAGGGCGTTGGCGCGGCGTTCCATCGCCAGTGCGGCTTCGAGCGGCGCGTCCATGCCCAGCAGGATGCATTCCTTGATCTGCTCGGCGGCCAGCGGCGGCATCGCGGCGATGGTGCGCGCCAGCTCGATCGCGGTCGGGATCACCTGTTCATCGGGCACCAGGTCGCTGACCAGGCCGGCCGTCCAGGCTTCGTGCGCGCTGATCGGCTTGCCGGTCAGCGCCATGCGCATCGCCTTGGCCTTGCCGACGGCGCGCACCAGGCGCTGGGTGCCGCCGATGCCGGGCATGATGCCGATGCGGATTTCGGGCTGGCAGAAGCGCGCGCCTTCGCCGGCGACGATGATGTCGGCCAGCATCGCCAGCTCGCAGCCGCCGCCGTAGGCATAGCCGCACACCGCGGCGACGACCGGCTTGGGGCAGTGCTGGATCGGACCCCACACGCGCTCGGTGTGGCGCCGGGTGATCTCGATCGGGCCGGCGCCGGCCATGCTGGTGATGTCGCCGCCGGCAGCGAAGACCTTGTCGCCGCCGGTCAGCACGATGCAGCGCACGCCGTCGTCCGCCGCCAGCTCGGTGAAACGCTGCGACAGCAGCGCCTGCAATTCGAGCGACAGCGCGTTGGTGGCTTCGGGGCGATTCAGGCGCAGCAGCGCGACGCCGCCGTCCAGGCGTTCGAGCAGCAGCGAAGGGGACGGTGACGGCGGTGTGGCATCGGTGCTCATCGGGGCTCCATGCGGGTCTGCGGGGCGGTGGCCGCTCGGCGGCAGCACCGCTCCGGGCGGGATCGGGGACAGGGCGATTATTCCGCCCGCCGCGCAAGCCGCTCATCGTCCGTTCAGACGACGATGGGTAAAAGGGGCGAACCTAGACTCGCAGGCATCCAAACCAAGGCGGAGAAACGCGCATGAACACACAGGCTCTGGACTACCGTGGCAAGGTCGTGCTGGTCACCGGCGGCACCAAGGGCATCGGCGCCGGCATCGCCCGGGTTTTCCTGGCGGCGGGCGCGGTGGTGGCGGTGTGCGGCCGTAATGCGCCCGAGGCGCTGCCCGAAGCCGAGGGCAGGGCGGCCGAATTCTTCGCCGCCGACGTGCGCGACGTCGAATCCCTGCAAAACCTGTTCGCTGCGATTCGCGAGCGTTTCGGCCGGCTGGACGTGGTGATCAACAATGCCGGCGGTGCGCCTTTCGCGCTGGCCGACAAAGCCTCGCCGCGCTTCCACGAGGGCATCATCCGCCTCAACCTGATCGCGCCGCTCAACGTCGCCCAGCAGGCCAACGCACTGATGCAGCAGCAGGCCGAAGGCGGCGTCATCGTCTTCATCGGCAGCGTCGCCGCCTCGCGCCCGTCGCCCGGCACCGCCGCCTACGGCGCAGCTAAGGCCGGTGTGCTGTCGCTCGCGTCCTCGCTGGCGGTGGAGTGGGCGCCCCGGGTGCGCGTGCTCGCCATCAGCCCCGGCCTGGTGCAGACCGAGCAATCCCACCTGCACTACGGCGACGAAGCCGGCATCGCCGCTGTTGGCGCCACCATCCCGGCCGGCCGCATGGCCACGCCGCAGGACATCGCCGACGCCTGCCTGTACGCCGCCTCGCCGATGGCCGCGTATTTCGCCGGCACCAACCTGCTGCTGCACGGCGGCGGCGAGCGGCCGGCTTTTCTTGCGGTTGCCAACACGGGAACGTGAGAGCGCTGCCCCACGAATTTCGTCTTCCAATGTAGCCAACACTGGCGCCGCGGGCAGAAAAAAGCCCGACCGACAAGGGTTGGGCTCTGAATGAACGGTGGCGGACGGATGCCGATGCGATTCCGTCTTTCTCGATCGAATAGTCACGCAGCGGGTGTGCAAGGTCGAAACAGCGCAATCCGCGGCAGCCCGTTACGACTTGCGCTTCAAGCTTTCGATTTCAGCGAGGAATGCGGGCGTCAGCTCAGTGATCAGGGCTTCGATATCGCGCGCTTGGTGTTGCAGGGTCAGCACTGCAATGCCTTGCGGGATGACGTCGTAGATGAGGAAATGGCGCTGCGCCGGAGTCATCAGGAAAGGTGCTGAACGATACTGGCGCAAGCGACCCGTCTCCGGGTTTGCCGCCGTGTCTTTCATCGCCGCATACAGGTCAGAGACGTAGCGGTCAGCCACATCGTTGCCCCATTCGCGGCGCGAGCGGGCATGGATCGAACGCAGGTCGAGGGCAGCCCGACGCGTCAGGAAGAAGCGGGCAGCAGGCTTCGTCACCAGCCGCTGGCTTCCTTCTGGTCGAGCAAGGCCATGTCGGTCTTGAAATCGCCGCTCGACTCGAACACGCGGCCAGCAGCCAGATCGCGGTAGCCGGCGAGGATGGCGTCTTGCACAAACTGGCCTTCGCGCCGCTCCATGTCGCGGCGGATCAGGTCGCGGACGTATTCGCTGGGGGTTTCGTACAGGCCGGTGTCGCCGACCATGCGACTCACGAACTCGGCCAATGGCCGGGACAGGCGGGCATTGATGCGTTCAGACATGGGAATCTCATCGCTTGGCTTCGGTGGAACATTGTCGCACGGGTGTGCCATTTGTCGCAAATATTGCCCCAGTTATGCCATTCGGACCGCAACAATCTTGAGCTACGTGACCTTGATGACCGGGTGTGGATGCTCGTCATTTCTTCGCGATCGCGTGCGTGAGCTGCTGGTCGATGTCGCGGCCTTCCGCGTCCTTGTCGCGCAGCATGACATCCAACGACAATGAGGTCGTGTCGCTCCCCACCGTTCGTGTCTTCATCAGCACATCGGCCGCGAGCCCGGCATCGGCCAACAAATTTGCCAGCTCGGCCGGCACTTCGCAGGCCCCGCCGCCGGCTACGTGGGGGAGGGTATCGACAGGGGAAATTCAGCGTCGTAGACACGTGATCTATCGTTTGTGAATCGTCTGGCTTGGTTGGGCACAAGGCTTCTACCGCGCCGGTGTCCTGCTTTCTTTGGCTGAACTGGCGAGAAAGCGTTGCAGCCGGCTTTACAGGCTGACCTTCGCTCCTGGGATCAGCCTGTGCCCCGTTTTGAGTTCGTCAGGACCGATGTCGGCAGAGCTGGTGATGCCCCACGGTATGGCAAGAAGGCTGCAATTTCATCGAAACAACCAGTGTTGTTCTCAGAAGGTGCAGCCTACGTGCGTACATCATGGAAGCACAGATTGTTGGCAAGGGCGGCTAATATTCGATATTTTCCTCGATTGGCCACGCGGCTTCGGCCAATTGTCGACGCGGAAAGGAAAGAATGTCGGCTGAGCTCAGCCCGAGGCTATCTACAGTAATGATCTGAGCTGCCAGCGGATTGAACGCCGCGCGGAAATGGTTGGCTCCTTTAAGTGCGATCACCTTGCGGGCGAGCGCGTCGATGCCGTGCATCTGGAATGGCTCGATGTCATAAATCTGTTCAGCACGGGAGGCAAGCACCACATCCACGCCACCAATCGTTAACCGGCACATGGTGCCTAGATCAAAGTGCACTCCGGAAAACATCGAACCGGGTCTATTGTAGAAACGGCCATCCGTAATCGCGCGAACGTCAGCCTCTGCTTCTATAGGCTGCCCTTGCAACGGTCCGAGCTTGCCTCCGAGACGAACCTTTATCCTTGAGCCGACACCGGCTGATACGGCCTGCCCAACAGTTTCAGCGTCATTGATTGAAGCAAAGCAGCACGTGCCGGGAGGCGGCGCAGCGGCAAGCAAAGCCCGAAGCAAGAATGTGCCGTCCCCTGGGGTGCCGCCACCTGGATTGTCGGCATATTCATTGATCACCACCGGGCCAGAAGGCGCGGCCAACGCACGAGCCACGCCTTCTTCAGGTGTCAGCATTTTGGGACGGAATTCGTCGCGATGGTTCCAAATCCATGCAGCAACCTCGTCGGCACAACGTGCTGCCAGATCCCTGTCGCCATCAGTCGTGCAAACCACCGATGGAAAAGGCCGTGCAATATCCGCGTATGGGAAACCATGGAACCAGGAACAATCTATCACGCCAGGCAAGGCGGCAAAACGTGAGCATAAATCGTTGACGGCTGCGGGTACAAAACCGGGATCGGTTGGCACGATATAGGGCAGCATTGGCAATTGCCGCATTACCGTAACCGGCTTCAATGCCCCGTGGGCAATGCGAGCCAGTAGCTCTACAGTCTCTTCACCTCTGACGCCGAAATCTGTATGTGGGTACAGGCGGCATGGCAAGGTAAGTTGGCAGTTCGCCACCATCTCCTGTGTCAAATTGCCATGAAGGTCGTAGGCCGCAGCGATCGGAACGTCCGAGCCCATCACGGCACGCACAGCAGCGGCCAAGTCCCCCTCGATGTCCTCAACACCGGCCGCCACTCCGGCCCCATGCAAAGCAAGCAGGACACCATCCACCGGCAAGGCGCTGCGCAACCCGTCAATAATGGCCTGTTTCATCGTCAGGTAGGCGGACTCTGCAATGGTTCCCGAGGGCGTCGCCTGGCCTAGAAAGACGGGCACCAACTCTATTCCAAGACGAGCGGCGCCGGCGATAAAACCACCTACCTGGTGATTCGTGTCGGAGAAGGCCGAGATGACATCCTCGCCGGCATAGCGCTCGAAAGCTGCTAGCTGTGTCTCCCCGAAGCTATCTACAGCATAGGTGTTGGTTTCGTGAATAATGCCCGCAATAGCAAAGCGCAGTCTCATTTTCCCTCTCCTTAGCGATTGACTTGGCGGGGGTTGAAGCTGAGCGTCAGTGCCGCTGCGCCTAGCATGCATGCTGCAATCACATAAAGAGCCGGGGAAGTGCTATGCGTGGTTTCGCGTATCCAGCCGATGAGATAGGGGCTGACGAATCCTCCCAAATTGGCCAGGGAGTTAATCAGGCCGATGGCTGCAGCGGCCGTGGCTCCTCCGAGGAAGGCGGTAGGCAAGGTCCACATGATGGGAGAAAAACTGATGATCCCTGCCGCAGCAACAGATAGGGAGATGAGGGCAAATGCCAAATTGTTTCCGGCAAAGGTGCTGGCAATCAAGCCAGTCGCTCCGACGACAAGGACACCGGCCAAGTGCAAGCGCCTTTCACGCAACCTATCGGAGCTCCAGCCGACGCCGACCATCGCAACAATGGCAACCAGATAAGGTATTGCGCTGTAGTAGCCGACCGCTGCGGTATCCGCGACTCCCGCTTCCCTGACCAGTGTGGGCAGGTAAAAACCCAGCGAGTACAGGCCCATCATCGCTGCAAAAGTAATCATGATGATCCTCCAGACTCGCCAATCGCGGAAGACGGCTGCCAATGGCACAGAGTCACGCTTGGCGTTATCACGATCGAGATCGCTTCTGATCAGATTGCGTTCCTCCTGTGTCAGCCAACGCGCATCCTCAACCTTGTTATCGAGGATAAGCAGTACGGCAATGAAAAGCGGCAGCGTCGGCAGCGCTTCAAGCAAAAACATCCATTGCCAGCCGTGATGTCCATAAAAGCCATCGAAGCTAGCCATGATCCATCCTGACAAGGGATTGCCGATGATGCCGGCGACTGGAATGCCAGCCTGGAAAATTGCCGTCATCTTGCCGCGTCGATGGTTCGGGAACCAGTAGGTGAGATAAAGAATCACCCCCGGGTAAAATCCAGCCTCCGCGATACCCAGCAGAAATCTCAAGGTATAAAACTGCCAGGGCTCCGTCACGTAGGCCATCATGCCGGACAGAATTCCCCAGGAGATCATGATTCGAGCAATCCAGAAACGTGCGCCGACACGATGCATGATCAGGTTGCTCGGGACCTCGAATACCATGTATCCAATGAAGAACAATCCCGCCCCCAAGCCGTAGGCCGCTTCGCTGAAACCCAGGTCTGCCATCATATTGAGCTTGGCAACCCCGATATTCACGCGGTCGAGATAAGCGACCACATAGCACAGCATCAGGAAGGGAATGAAGCGTAGCGCTACCTTTCGATAGGTGGTATCGGCGAACCGCTGCTCTGCATCGCTTGCAGGCAGCGCTTGATCACTTGATTGCATATCTTATCTCCTCTAATTTATCGTTTGTTTCGAGACGCTGGAGTGCGCTCGTTATTGCTTTGCCGAACTGAGCAAACTATGGCCTCGTGCCAGGAAGCGGTCGTACTCATTGGCAGGAACAAGCGACCCGCCTGTGCTCCATAGGACGTGCGTCGCATCGTCGAGCCGGTTCATCAAGCCATGGCGCACCAAATACTCTCGACCGGCAGAGCTGTTGCATATCCACTCTGGACCAGGTAGAGCTGCGGCTGCGGATGGCTCCACCGCAATCGATTCGGTATCAGCGAGAGCCGCAACGCCGCGGAACAGATCGTCGTCCGTTACGGTAAACACGCCGGATAGTTGTGCTGCCATCAGAGGTGCAACTAAAGGCGATGCATCACCAACTGCCAGGCCATCAGCTTCGGTCCGGTTATCGAGACCAATTTCATAGACTGGCAATCGACGACCAGCTGCCAGCCTGAGCAACATGCAGGGCGAAGCGGTCGGCTCGGCGAAGAAGCAGTGCACATGGGCGCCGAAAATAGCTTTCAGCCCGAATGTGATACCGCCAGGAGCTCCGCCCACACCGCAAGGCAGATAGACAAAAAGCGGGTGATCGGCGTCCACGGGGCGATTCAATTCTGCCAACTGGGCAGCTAGCTCGCGGGCGGCGGCGGCATATCCAAGGAAAAGGAGACGAGAGTTCTCATCATCGACGAAATGGCAATGGGGGTCTGCATCGGCCGTTGCACGCCCGGCATCGACCGCAGCACCGTAGTCGCCAGCATGCTCGATGACTTCGACACCCCGTCGGCGCAGGCGCTCTTTCTTCCATTCCTTGGCGTCGGTGGACATATGGACGACGGTACGGAAGCCCAATGCCGCTGCGATGACTCCAATAGCCAGCCCAAGGTTGCCGGTACTGCCTACGGCAATCGCGTGCTGTGAGAATAGCGCTCGCGCCTCGGCGCTTTTCAGGACGCTCAAGTCATTCTCACGACATATTCCGGCATCGCTGGCAAGCGACTGAGCATAAGCAAGAACCTCATGGAATCCACCGCGTGCCTTGATTGAGCCAGCGACTGGCAGCGCGTGATCGGCCTTCAGCAGCCAAGTACCGCTCCCTGCGAGGCGCTTCTGAAGTTGAGGCACAGGCTTCAAAGGAGATGTAATGCAACCGTTTTCTCCCAGCTCGGGGAATAGTGCTGAAAGCAGGCCTGAACTGGAGTGCAGCCGAATCTCGGCTGCTTTTACGTCATCTGACGTCGGTGCATCATCGGGCAAATTACCGGGATAGGCGGGATTGAACCAGCAAAGGGGTTTATGGTTTTGAAGAGATGCGACGAGTTCAGGAGAGAGTCCATAATCCAGTGTGTTCATACCTTGCTCTCGATCTGTTACGATGAAACAAATCGTAGTCGGCAAGCGATCGTTCCAACAGCGATAATTTCTACGTCTAGCATTAGTACGACTAATCTGAATGAACGTCGATTCAAGTATCCTCGCCGGTATGCGCTGCTTCGAAGCAGCAGCTCGCCACCTGAGCTTCACCCGTGCTGCCATTGAGCTGAATTTGACGCAAAGTGCGGTCAGCCAGCAGATGCGACAGCTTGAAGGGCGGCTTGGCTACCCTCTGTTCATTCGGCACCATCGCAGTTTGGTTTTGACCGAGCAGGGGCTTGTCCTCTATGGCTGCGCTACACGCTTTCTTGCTGACTTAGAACAAACTCTTACCAATCTGAATCCGCCCGCCACGCCGCTGCAGATCAGTTGCCTGCCATCGTTTGCAATGCAATGGCTTCTGCCGAGGCTTGTAGACTTTCAGCGTAGGTATCCGGAGATCACGGTTCGTCTGAAAGCAGAGTTCCAAACAGTGGATCGCCCGGCACTCATGTCCGGCGACATTGATTTGGCAATCCGTTACGATCCTGTGGACTATGCCCCTGAATTTCATTCAGAGCCGCTGTTTGATGAATACCTGTTGCCAGTAGCAAGCCCGGACTGGCTGGCAGCGCATGCCGAGTTTTCCTCTGCTGTCTCGATGGAGAACGTCACCCTGCTGCATGATGTAGCGCCCTGGATAGGCGCACCGGAATTCATTGAATGGCGTACTTGGTTCGCCAAGGCGCAACCAGATTTTCCATATGATTTGGAAGGACCACAGTTCAACTTGTCCGTACTGGCTATAGCTGCCGCTCTCAACGGGCAGGGGGTTGCGCTAGGCCGTACCGCATTGATCGCAGATGAAATCCGTAGTGGCCGGCTTGTAGATATCTTCCGGAAGCCAGTGACCGCGCCAGCACGCTATGTCTTGCTGAGGCGCAACCCGGGGGAAAGGCGCACGGAGATCTTTGCTCGTTGGCTACACAACGAATGTGCTGCGTTTGCACTCATGCAACGTGAATTATTCATGTCACCAGAAGCTCGCCCTGATCCAGGTTCATCAGAGTCATCTGGGCGCAGTGTGAGGCAGTAAAGGCGATGTAGGACTGCCGAGCTCTTGCGCAAGAGAGCATGAAGTCCTCAGTGGAATTACTGGCATACGAGCAAGCCCGGCTCTAATTACCACACCACTACTCAAGCACGCCAAAACCATTGCCGTTATCGCCTGCTCAGTCAGTATGCAACTGTGCCTCGCCCGCGGCTGCCGGTCCATGTGTTCGCATCAATTGCAAACTCAATCCCAGTGCCACGGTAATCAGCCCGAGCAACATATACCCCACGTTGCTCAGCGCCGCATTCAGCCCTTCCAGCATCGCCTGATTCATCAGCACATCGGCCGCGAGCCCGGCATCGGCCAATTCGTTTGCCAGCTCGGCCGGCACTTCGCGCGCACGGCTGCCGGCTGCGCGGGCGAGGCCGTCAACCGTGGTCGCATCGAAGCCGAGCGAAGCGGTCTGGCGGGCGATGGCGCTGTGGGTGGCGTGGGCCAGGCTGGCGCCGAAGACGGCCAGCGACAACGATGAGCCGGTGGGGCTGCCGAGGTCGCGGAACATGCTGAACAGGCCGCTGCCGGCGCCCATGTCCTTGGCCGGCACGGCGCCCAGCGCCAGCTTCATGATCGCCGGCGTGTTGCAGCCGATCGACAGGCCCAGGATGCAGGCGATGACGATGATCATCCACAGCGGCGTGTCGACCTCGATGTTCAGGAACAGCAGGGTGCCGATCAGGCTGGCGAGCATCGCGGCGATGGACAGCAGGCGCGGCTCGATGCGGTCCACCAGCCTGCCGGCGATCGGCGAGCTGAGCAGGCCGCTGCCGTACAGGAACAGCGTGACGAAGCCGAACTGCGCCGCGGTGCCGTCCGGACGGCTGTTGATGAAGAAGGCCAGCGAATAGACGATGCCGCTGGCGAAGATCATGTGCAGCCAGTAGATCGCCGAGGGCGTGGCGAAGGCGCGGCGCGACAGCAGGCCGACGTCGATGACCGGGTTCTCGGTCTTGCGGCTGTGCCGCCACAGCAGGGCCAGGCTGCCGGTGCCGACGATGACGATCGCCCAGGTGACGATGGATTCCTTGCCGAAGTTGGTCGCCCAGGTGGGCAGCGACAGCAGCGCGGCGATGACCGCGAACAGCAGCATCGCGCCGGTATGGTCGAAAGCGGAACGGGCCTTGGCGGGGGCGATTTCCGGTACCAGCAGGCGCACCGGCAGCAGTCCGGCCAGGGTCAGTGCGCCGCTGATCCAATACACGCTGGGCCAGCCGAGGCGGTCGATCAGCAGGCCGCCGAGCAGGCCGCCCGAGGCCGCGCCGAAGGTCATCGTGAAGGCGAGGACGCCCAGCGCCAGGCCGCGCTTGTTGTCCGGGAACAGGTGGGCGGCATAGGCAAACACGCCGGGCAGGATGCAGGCCGCGCCCAGGCCCTGGACGAAGCGCGCGGCGAGGAAGAGGCCGAAGTCCGGCGCCCAGGCCGCGGCGAACTCGGAAACCGCGAAGACCAGCATGCCGATGCTGAGGATCCGCTTGCGTCCGTACTCGTCGCCGAGCCGGCCCATGATCGGCGCGAACACCGTCAGCGCCAGCGAATACAGGATCAGCACCAGCGCTGCCATGTTGACCTGGATGCCGAAGTGGCGGGTCACGCTCGGCAGCGCCGGGGCCTGGAAGGCGGCGGCCTCGATCGTGATGAAGGTGCCGAACAGCAGGGCGGCATACACGGCCCATGCCTTTCGCGTGTCGATGCGCGATTCCATGCGGGAGTCTCCGGGGGCGGCGCATGCGGGTGCGCGCCGCCTTTGTGCCGGGCGGATGGTCGGTGCCGTGGGGTGGGGGCACATCGTCTGATGGGACTAAGCCGGGCTCGGAAAGTGACAAGTGAGTGGCAAGTGAGCAGCGGCGAATGTCGAGCCCCGCCGCGCTTGTCCATCGTCCGTTCAGACGAAGTGCTGTCCTCCCTGCTGCTCTTAGACTCGCCGCAGGTGCTGTGAAAGAGGTACTGCGCTGTTGCGGCAGTCTCTTTCGGCAGCGGAAATCTGCAGGCGCGGCAGTGCCTGGCACAACAGCAGGAGACGAACTTGGCTGAACAGGAATGGATGTCCGAAGTGCGTGCCAAGGTGGGTCGCGAGTACGGTCGCGTCTACGCCTGGGACGAGGTCAATGCGCCGATGATCCGGCAGTGGTGCGAGGTGATGGGCATCGACAACCCGCTCTACACCGATGCGGCCCATGCCGCCGCCAGCGAATTCGGCGGCATCGTCGCGCCGCCGGCGATGCTGCAGGCCTGGTGCCTCGAAGGCCTGCACATGAACAATTACGCGCCGGGATCGACCGACGAGAACCCCTACGAAGTGCTGAAGACGATGGAGGCCCACGGCTACCCTTCGGTGGTGGCGGTGAACTCCGATCTCAGCTTCGAGCGCTACCTGAAGCTGGGCGAAAAGCTGTACTACACCACCCGGCTCGATTCGATCGGCGAGGAAAAGACTACCGCGCTCGGCACCGGCTTCTTCGTCACGCTGATCATGACTTTCTTCTCGCAGAAGGCCGAAGGCGACGAGAAGGTCGGCCAGTTGCTGTTCCGCGTGTTCAAGTTCCGCCCGGCCAATGTGCCCAAGCCGGCGGAGAAGGGCGCGGCGCCGGCGCAGCCCAAGTACAAGCGGCCCCAGCCCGGCGTCAGCGACGACACCCGCTTCTTCTGGGAAGGCGTGCAGGCCGGCAAGCTGCTGATCCAGCGCTGCACCTGCTGCGGCACGCTGCGCCATCCGCCGGCGCCGGTGTGCATCGACTGCCATTCCTTCGACTGGGACACGGTCGAGGCCTCGGGCAAGGGCGAGGTCCATTCCTTCGTCGTCATGCACTACCCGGAGGTGCCGCCGTTCGAGCATCCCAATCCGATCGGGCTGATCGACCTCGACGAAGGCGTGCGCCTGGTCGCCGGCTTGGTCGGCGTTAAGCGCGACGAGATCGAGATCGGCCAGCGCGTGCAGGTCGAGTTCCAGTCCTTCGACGACGGCGAGCTGACCTTGCCGATGTTCCGTCCGGTCGCGGGCTGAGGAGGCGGACATGGACTTCCAGTTGAGCGAGGATCAGCGCGCGATCGCCGACATGGCCGGCAGCCTGTTCGCCGACCTGTGCACCGACGAGCGCCTGCGCGCCTTCGATGCCGCCGGCGAGCCCTACATGGCCGATTTGTGGGCCAAGTGCGTCGAAACCGGCCTGCATTCGCTGGCCATTCCGGAAGAGGCCGGCGGCAGCGGCCTCGGCATGACCGAACTGATGCTGGTGCTCGAAGCCCAGGGCCGGAGCCTGGGCCAGGTGCCGCTGTGGCGCCACCAGCTCGGCGCCGCGACGCTGGCCCGCTTCGGCGGCGCCGAAGGCGCGGAAATCGCCGCCGCTGCGGCGGAAAGCAAGCTTTTGATCACGCTGTCGCTCGACGGCGCCGCGCGTGCCGAAGGCATTGCGCTGCGGGCGCGGCGCGACGGCGAGGGCTGGCTGCTCGATGGTCTCGTCCGCGCCGTGCCGCTGGGCACCGAGGCCTGCCGTGCGCTGCTGCTGGCCGAGACCGGCGAGGGCCCGCGGCTGGTGCCGGTGGATCTGCGCGCTGACGGCATCGGCAAGCTCGCCGGCGTGCTCACCCACGGCGAGGCGGTGGCCGACCTGCGCTTCGACGGCCTGCGGCTGACTGCCGCGGCGGTGCTGCCGCAAGCCGCGCTGCCCTGGCTCGAGCAGCGCGCCATCGCCGCGCTGGCCGCGCTGCAGCTCGGCGTCAGCAGCGAGCAGTTGAGCCGTACCGTCGCCTACATCAACGAACGCCGCCAGTTCGACCGTGCCATCGCCACCTTCCAGGCGGTGCAGATGAGCATGGCCGACGCCCGCATCGCCATCGAGGCGCTGCGCTCGGTGCTGTGGCAACTGGTGTACCGGCTCGACGCCGGGCTGCCGTCGCCGTCCGAGGCGCTGGCGGTCAAGTACCTCGCCGCCGAATGCGGCCACCTCGTCGGCCACAAGGCGCAGCACGTGCATGGTGGCATCGGCGTCGATCTCACCTACCCGATCCACCGCTACCTGTACTGGAGCCGCGCGATCGGCATCACCCTGGGCGGCAGCGCCGCCACGCTCGAACGACTCGGCGACTGGCTCGCCAACAACGACAAGCTGGGATGGAAATATGACCTCGAAGAACAGCAAGCGCTTTGACGACGTGCGCCCCGGCGAGGCGCTGCCCGAGCTGGCGATCCCGATCACGACGACGCTGATCGCCTCGTGCGCGATCGCCACGCGCGACTACTTCCCCGGCCACCACGACATGGAAGCCGCGCAGCAGCTCGGTTCGCCGCACGTGTTCATGAACATCCTGACCACCAGCGGCCTGGCCCAGCGCTTCGTCGAAGCCTGGGCCGGCCCGGCGGCGCGCTTCAAGGATCTGCGGATCAAGCTCGGTGCGCCCAACTACCCGGGCGACACCATGACTTTCAGCGGCGAAGTCGTCCGCGCCGACGCGGCCAGCCGCGAGGTGGACGTCGCGCTCAAGGGCAAGAACTCGATGGGCAGCCACGTGACCGGCACGGCCACGCTGGTGCTGCCCTGACATGCGGAGAACAGCACACATGACGGACATCTCCATTTCCGGCCGCGCCGCCATCGCCGGCCTGGGCGCGACCGAATTTTCCAAGAACTCCGGCCGCACCGAACTGCGCCTGGCGATGGAAGCGACGCTGGCCGCGCTGGCCGACGCCGGCATCGACCCGTCCGAGGTCGAAGGCTTTTCGTCCTACACCATGGACAAGGTGCCGGAATACGAAATCGCCCGCCTGCTCGGCTGCAGGAACGTCAAGTTCTTCTCCACCGTGCCGCACGGCGGCGGCGCCGCCTGCGCACCGATCCTGCACGCGGCGATGGCGGTGGCGACCGGCGTGGCCAAGGCCGTGGTGGTGTATCGGGCGATGAACGAGCGTTCCTGGTACCGCTTCGGCACCGGCACCTACGGCTTCGGCTCGACGCCGATCTTCGAGAACGTCAACTACGGCTGGTACATGCCCTACGGCTTCCACACCCCGGCGGCCTGGGTGGGCATGTTCGCCCGCCGCTACATGCACGCCTACGGCGCCACCAGCGAGGACTTCGGCCGCGTCTCGGTCGCGGTGCGCGACTTCGCCGCCACCAACCCGGCGGCCTTCTTTTACGGCAAGCCGATCACGCTGGAAGAGCACCAGGCGTCGAAGTGGATCGCCGAGCCGCTGCGCCTGCTCGACTGCTGCCAGGAATCCGACGGCGCGGTGGCGATGGTCATCACCTCGGCCGAGCGCGCCCGCGACCTGAAGCAGAAGCCGGTCATCATCAAGGCCGGCTCGCAGGGCATCACCAGCGGCCAGCAGAGCATGACCTCCTACTACCGCGACGACATCACCGGCCTGCCGGAAATGGGCGTGGTGGCGAAGGAGCTGTACGCCCAGTCCGGCCTCGGCCCCGACGCCTTCCAGACCGCGGTGATCTACGACCACTTCAGCCCCTTCGTGCTGCCCCAGCTCGAGGAGTTCGGCTTCGTCAAGCGCGGCGAGGCCAAGGACTTCATCCGCGCCGGCCAGCATGCCCGCGGCGGCGCGCTGCCGATCAACACCCACGGCGGCCAGCTCGGCGAGGCCTACATCCACGGCATGAACGGCGTCGCCGAAGCGGTGCGCCAGGTGCGCGGTACGGCGGCCAACCAGGTCGCCGGCGTCGACAACGTGCTGGTCACCGCCGGCACCGGCGTGCCCACCAGCGGCCTGATCCTGGGCGCCTGACAAGGAGAGCGGACGATGTTCGTCGATCTGACCCCGGAACAACGCGCGCTGCGCCTGAAGGTGCGCGACTACTTCCAGAACCTGATGACGCCCGAGCTGCGCCGCGAACTGCGCGGCAAGGAAGGCGGCGCGCTGTACCGCGACACCATCCGCCGCATGGGCGCGGACGGCTGGCTGGCGGTGGGCTGGCCGAAGGCGCACGGCGGCCAGGGCTACGCCGCCACCGAGCAGCTGATCTTCTTCGAGGAAGCCAACATCGCCGGCGCGCCGCTGCCCTTCGTCACCATCAGCACCGTCGGCCCGGCGCTGATGGAGCACGGCACCGAGCTGCAGAAGAAGACTTTCCTGCCCGGCATCGCCGCCGGCGAGATCATGTTCGCCATCGGCTATTCCGAACCCGAGGCCGGCTCCGACCTCGCCACGCTGAAGACCAGCGCCCGGCTCGACGGCGACCACTTCGTCGTCAACGGCAACAAGCTGTGGACCTCGGGCGCCGAAGCCGCCGACTACGTCTGGCTGGCGGCGCGCACCGACCCGGCGCTGCCGCGCCACAAGGGCGTGTCGATCCTGATCCTCGACACCCGCGCCGAAGGCTTCTCGCACACCGTCATCCCGACCTGCAGCAACCCGACCGCGGCGACCTACTACGACAACGTCAAGGTGCCGCGCGACATGCTGGTGGGCGAGCTCAACGGCGGCTGGAAGCTGATCACCGCGCAGCTCAACCACGAACGCCTGGGCCTGGGCTCATGGTCGGACAAGGTCGCCGGGCTGTACCGGCGCGTGCTGCTGTGGGCCAGGACGGCGGACGAGAACGGCCGCCGGGCGGTCGACCGGCCCTGGGTGCGCAGCCTGCTTGCCGAATGCTACGCCCGGCTCGAAGCGATGCGGCTGATCAACTTCCGCATCGCCGCCGGCCTGGAAAGCGGCCAGGTGGACGTGGCGCTGGCCTCGTCGACCAAGGTCTATGGCTCCGAGTCGGCGGTCGAGATCCTGCGCAAGCTGTCGGAAATCGTCGGCGCCAGCGGCCTGGTGCGCGACGGCTCCGCCGCCGCCGCGCTGCTCGGCGAGCTGGAATACGAAGTGCGCGCCTCGGTCACGCTGACCTTCGGCGGCGGCACCAATGAGATCCAGCGCGAACTGGTGGCACAGTTCGGCCTTGGCATGCCGCGTTCGCGCTGAACCACGCACAGGAAGACGACATGAGCACCCTCGAAGATTTCCGCCGCGAAACCCGGGCCTGGCTCGAAGCCAACTGCCCGCCGTCGATGCGCACGCCCATGCCCGACGGCGAACTGGTGTGGGGCGGCAGCACGGTCGAGTTCAGCTCGGCAGACCAGCGCCTGTGGTTCGAGCGCATGCGCGACAAGGGCTGGTTCTGCCCCGACTGGCCGGCGGAGTACGGCGGCGGCGGGCTGACGCCCGAACAGAGCGCGGTGCTCGAAAGCGAGCTGCGCCGCCTGCGCTGCCGGCCGCCGCAGATCAACCTCGGCATCTGGATGCTCGGCCCGGTGGTGCTGGAATTCGGCAGCGAGGAGCAGAAGCGCGAGCTGCTGCCGCCGATGGCGCGCGGCCAGGTGCGCTGGTGCCAGGGCTTCTCCGAACCCAACGCCGGCTCCGACCTGGCCAGCCTCAAGACCTCGGCGGTCGATGCCGGGGATCATTTCCTCGTCAATGGCACCAAGATCTGGACCTCCTACGGCGACAAGTCCGACTGGATGTACATGCTGGTGCGCACCAACCCCGAGGTGCCCAAGCAGCAGGGCATCAGCCTGCTGGTGGTGGACATGAAGTCGCCCGGCATCGAGGCGCGGCCGATCGACCTGATCAGCGGCAAGTCCTCGTTCTGCCAGGTCTTCTTCGACAACGTCAGGGTGCCCAAGCGCCAGCTCGTCGGCCCGCTGGACGGCGGCTGGACGCTGGCCAAGGCGCTGCTGCAGCACGAGCGCCGGGCGATGTCGAAGTTCGGCGAGTTCAGCCTGCCGACGCATTTCGACCTGCTGTCGATCGCCGGCCGCTACCTGCCGCCGGCGGCTTCGCCCTCGCCGGCCGACCTCGCGCTGCGCCATCGCGTCCATGCGATGGCGATGGACGAGATGGCCTACAGCCTCAGCGCCCAGCGCATGGGCGAGGAGGCGCGAGCGCGGCGCAACGTGTCCGGCCTGATGGCGATCATGAAGCTGGTGCATTCCGAGCAGGAGAAGGACAAGTTCGAACTGCTGCTCGACGTGCTCGGCCATCGCGCGCTGGGCTGGGAGGATGAGGCTTGCGAAGCCTTCGAGGCGCAGGAGCTGGCGCTGGCCAGGGCCTGGCTCGGCAGCTTCGCGCAGACCATCGCCGGCGGTTCGTCCGAAGTGCAATTGAACGTGATCGCCAAGCGGGTGCTGGAACTGCCCGAAGGCAATGCCGGCAGGCAAGGCAAGTGAGGAGGCAGCCGCCATGAGTCTGGTTTATTCCGAAGAGCAGCAGCTGCTGGCCGACACCGCCGCCGAATTCCTGCTGGCGAAGAGCCCGGTCGCCGCCCAGCGCGCCTTGCGCGACGCCGGGGCGGCCGAAGGTTTCGATACCGCGCTGTGGCGCGAGATGGCCGACATGGGCTGGAGCGCGATTCCCTTTCCCGAAGCGCTCGGCGGCCTGGCCTTCGGCTGCAAGGGCCTGGGCGCGGTGTTCGAGCAGATCGGCCGCAACCTGTCGGCCTCGCCGCTGCTGTCGAGCGTGGTGCTCGGCGGCGCGGTCCTCGAGCTGGCCGGCAGCGAAGCGCAGCAGGCCGAGTGGATGGCGGCGCTGATCGGCGGCGACAGGCGCATCGCGCTGGCGGTCGACGAGTCGCCCCGGCACGACCCCGCCGCCATCGTGCTGCGGGCTGAAGCCAATGCGGACGGCTACCTGCTGAACGGCAGCAAGGCCTTCGTCGCCGATGGCGTCGGCGCCGACGCCTATGTCGTCGCCGCGCGCAGCGCCGGCCGGGCGGGCGAGCGGACCGGCATCAGCCTGTTCCTGGTGCCGGCCGATGCGCCTGGCCTGCGGGTGTCGCCGATGCGGACGCTGGATTCGCGCAACCACGCGGTGCTGGTCCTGGACGGTGTGCAGCTCGGCGCCGGGGCCTTGATCGGTACCGCAGGCGCGGGTTTCGAGGTGCTCGACGCGGCGCTGGACCGCGGCCGTGTCTGCCTCGCGGCCGAACTGCTCGGCGCCTCGCAGGCGCTGCTGGACATGACCGTCGAGTACCTGAAGACGCGCGTGCAGTTCGACGTGCCGATCGGCAGCTTCCAGGCCTTGCAGCACCGCGCCGCGTGGTGCCACGTCCATCAGGAACTGGCGCGCAGCGCGGTGATGGCCGGCCTGGCGGCGATGGACGATCCGGGGCTCGATGCGGCCGCGCGTGCGCGCCTTGCGAGCCTGGCGAAATGGAAGGCCGGCGATGCCGCCCACCGCATCAGCCGCGAGGCGGTGCAGATGCACGGCGGCATGGGCGTCACCGACGAACTCGACGTCGGCCTGTTCCTGAAGCGCATCCGCGTCGCGCAGGCCAGCCTGGGCGACGGCGATTTCCACGTCCAGCGCTACGGCGAACTCGCGACCGCGGAGGACTGAGGCGAGACGCGCCGATGAGCTGGCTTCCGCAGGCCCGGCCGCGCGACGAACTGCTGGCCCGCCATGGCGAGTCCTTCAAGTGGCTGGTGCTGGCCGTGGTCGGCGTCGGCACGATCGCGGCGGTACTGGCGACGACCAGCTTCAACGTCGCCGTGCCGGCGCTGAGCATGGACTTCGGCCTCGGCCAGCACCAGGTGCAGTGGGCGATCACCGGCTTCCTCGCCGCGCTCACCGTCGCCATGCTGCCGACGCCGTGGCTGCTCGACCGCATCGGCTTCCGCCGGCTCTTTCTCGGCGCCAACCTGCTGCTCGGCCTGGCCAGCGCCGCCGGCGCGCTGGGCGACAGCTTCGGCTTCGTCGTCGGCATGCGCGTGCTGCAGGGCGTGGCCGCCGGGCTGCTGCAGCCGCTGCCGATGCTGGCGGTGATGCGGCTGTTCCCGGCCGGCAGCCAGGGACGGGCGCACGGCATCCTCGCCTTCGGCATCGTGCTGGCGCCGGCGGTGGCGCCGGCGCTGGCGGGCCTGCTGCTGGACAGTTTCGGCTGGCCGGCGATCTTCCTGATGAGCCTGCCGTTCTGCGTCATCGCCGGCGTCGCCGGGCTCTACCTGCTGCCCAGCCCCGAGCCGGCGGCGCCACAGCCTTTCGACTGGTTCGGCGTCGGCATCCTGTGCGCCGGCTCGCTGCTGGCGATCGATTTCATCGTCAGCCTGCGCAAGCATGGCCTGCTCGATCCCTGGGTGCTGTCGCTGCTCGCGCTGACGGCGCTGTGCATCATCGCTTTCGTCGTCCATGCGCGCCGCGCCGCCGCGCCGATCGTGTCGCTGGGCCTGCTCACCGAACGCAATTTCGCCATGACCGGCGTAGTGACGCTGGTCTATGGCTTCGGCCTCTACGGCTCGACCTACCTGATTCCGGTCTTCCTGCAGAGCGCGCTCGGCTACGACGCCACGCTGGCCGGGCTGGCGCTGCTGCCTTCGGGCCTGCTGCTGGCGGTGGTGATCCCGTTCGCCGGCGTGCTGACCGACCGCCATTCGCCGCGCGTCGTGATGGCCTGGGGTTTGCTGCTGTTCGGCCTGTCCTTCCTGCTGTTCGCCTGGCGCGGCGCCGGCGCCGGCTACGCCGAAGTGATCGCCTTCAGCCTGATCGGCCGCTTCGGCCTCGGCCTGACGATTCCGGCGCTGATGGTCGCGACCATGGCGCGCGTGCCGCCGCCGTGGCTGGGCCAGGCCTCGATGGTCAGCAACTACAACCGCCAGCTCGGCGGCGTGCTCGGCGTGGCGGTGGTGGCGGTGTTCGTCGAGTGGCGTTCGGCGGTTTCGGCGCGCTCGAAGGCGGCCTGCAGCTCGCCTACGTCGAGGCTTTCCTGCTGCTGGCGCTGGTGTTCGGCCTCGCGCTGGCGGTGGCGATGCGCATGGAGCCGCGGCTGCGCTGAAATGCCGGGCAAATGAAGAAAAACACACGGAGACATTCAGGTGACGACGGAACATACGGAAGGAATGGAACACCCGGAGTGGGGCCCGATCCTGCAGGGCCTGCAGCAGCGCCGCGCGGCCGCCGAGGCCATGGGCGGCGAGGACAAGGTGCAGCGCCATCGCGCCGGCGGCAAGCTGGATGCCCGCCAGCGCCTCGAGCGCCTGTTCGATGCCGGCACGTTCGTCGAGCTGGGCGCCTTCGTCGGCGGCATGGCGGGTGAAGATGGCGCGGCCATTCCGGCCGATGCCCTGGTCGCCGGCTTCGGCAAGGTGGATGGCCGGCCGGTGCTGGCCGGCGCCGAGGACTTTACCGTGCTCGGCGGCTCGATCGGCGACGGCGCCGCGGACAAGCGCTACCGGCTGACCCAGCTCGCTGCGCAGGAGCGCGTGCCGCTGGTGTTCATGCTCGAAGGCGCCGGCCACCGCCTGACCAACAGCCACGCGGGCCGGCGTCCCAACGACCTGCAGGGTCTCGCCGACCTCTCCGGCCAGGTGCCGATGGTCTGCCTGGTGATGGGGGCCGCGGCCGGACACGGCGCGTTGACGGCGCCGATGTCGGACTTCGTCGTCATGACCGAGGCCGCCTCGATGTTCGCCGCCGGCCCGCCGCTGGTGAAGGCCGCCACCGGCGAGGCGGTGAGCAAGGAACAGCTCGGCGGCCCGCAGGTGCATGTGGCGGCGTCCGGCGTCGCCCACAACCTCGCCGCCGACGACGAGGCCGCGATCGGACTGGCTCGCCGCTACCTGTCCTACTTCCCGTCGAATGCCTGGGAGCGGCCGGCCCGCAAAACCGAAGGCGACGTCGGCGAGCGCAGCCTGGACGGCATTCTCGATCTGGTCAGCCCCAATTCGCGCAAGCCCTACCGGATGCGCAAGGTGCTGCAACTGTTGGCCGACGAAGGCAGCCTGCTGGAGATACAGCCGAAGTTCGGCGCCTCGGTGGTGGTGGCGCTCGCCCGCCTGGGCGGGCGCAGCGTCGGCATCGTCGCCAACGACCCCAGCGTGATGGCGGGCACCATCGATGCCGACGGCGCCGACAAGGCCACCCATTTCATGGACGTGGCCGGCGCCTTCCACCTGCCGATGATCTTCCTCGCCGACAACCCCGGCGTCATGAGCGGGACGCGGGCCGAGCAGTCGGGCGCGCTGCGCCACGCCGCGCGCATGTTCGTCGCCCAGCGCCGGCTGCAGGTGCCCAAGCTGCACGTCACCTTGCGCAAGGCCTTCGGCTTCGGCTCGTCGATCATGGCGATGAACCCTTTCGACGGCCAGACCCTCAGCCTGGCCTTCCCCGCGGTGACGCTGGGTTCGTCGCCGGCGGCCAGCGGCGCGGATTCGGCCAAGCTGGACGAGGCCACCCGGGCCAGGATCGAAGCCGAGCAGGCCGGCGGCTCCTACCAGTTGGCGGATCGCATGGTCTATGACGACGTGATCGACCCGCGCGAGCTGCGCAATGCGCTGCTGCGTGGCCTGGAACTCGGCGAGGGGCGTTTTGCCGAAGCCTGCGGGCCGAGGCGGGTCGCGGGCATCACGCCGTGAGCGGCTAGCTCGCGGTTCTCCGCCCCGGCCGGGCGTTTCTTTGCCGATCGCTCGCTATCGAATCTCTGGACAGGTTCGTCATGCCCGCGAAGGCGGGCATCCAGTGAATCCCAAGGCCTTGCAGTCGAAGGCGCTGGACTCCCGCCTTCGCGGGAGCGACGAACAAGAGCCGATTTTTCAGAGCTTCCTCAGAAAGGAAGAGGGACGCCCGCCCCGCGGGCGCGGCACCCGATGTTCAGCGCCAGGCCCGGATCGCCGCGATCGCTTTTGCTGCCGCCGCGTCGTGGGCCGGGTCGTTCGGCACCGTCAGCGTGATGCGGTCGACCAGGCCGCCGAAGCGCGACGCCAGGCGCTCGGGCAACTGGTCGTAGCGGCTGGAAACCAGGAAGGTGTCGAGCACTTCGTCGGTGAAGATCGAGGGCATGTCCTTCCAGCGCTTCTCGCGGGTCAGCGCGAGCAGGCGTTCGCCGACGTCCTGCCAGCCGAACAGCTCCAGGCTGGCCCAGTAGGCCGGGGTGGAGAACAGGAAGGCGAGCATGTCGCGGAAGCGTTCGCGCTCGGCGGCGACGGTGGCATCGTCCGGGCCGGTGGCGACGAACTGGCTGGCGCTGACGAGCGGGCGGGCGCGGGCCGGGTCGCGCTGTTCCACGCCGACGGCGATCTGCGGCAGGATGATTTCCTTCAGGTAGCGCACCGAGGTGTTGGTCGGGTGGGTGTGGATGCCGTCCGCGCTCCGGCCGACCAGCTCCAGCATCTTGGGGCCGACGGCGCCGAGCATCAGCGGCACGTCGGGGGCGTCGATCGGGCCGGGGTTGAAGAAGGGCTGCAGGCGGGTGAACTTGTAGTGCTCGCCGACGTAGTCGAGCGGCTCGCCGGTGCGGAAGGCGTGGAAGATGGCGCGCAGCGAGCCGAGGTATTCGCGCATGCCGGCGGCCGGCGGCAGCCAGCGCGCGGAATAGCGGTCCTCGATGTTCTGCTTGATCTGCGTGCCCATGCCGAGCTCGAAGCGGCCGCCTGACATCTTCTGCAGATCCCAGGCGGCGAGGGCGACGTTCATCGGGCTGCGCGGGAAGACGATCAGTACCGAGGTGCCGACCTTGAGCCGGCTGGTGGCCGACAGCGCCTGGCAGGCCAGCAGCAGGCCGTCGTGGACCGCGTCGGAAACGAACAGGCCGTCGTAGCCCATGGCTTCGACGCGGCGGGCGAACGCGCCCATGTCGGCCAGATTCAGGTTTTCCGGGGTGGAGGCGAAGATCTCGAACATGAAGGCTCCAGGAGAGGGCGGAGTCAGAGGGCGGAGTCGGGGAATAGCAGGGGCCGCGAGGGAGACAGGAGCGCTCCCCGGCGGCGGGCATGAAGCGGTCAGTGCTGGCGGTAGCGGCGCTGCACGTGTTCCTGGCGGATCGCGATCTGGCGGCGGCGCTCCTGCGGCGTGATCGTGCGCGTCTCCGCCGGCAGGTGTTGGGCCACGTCGGCCAGCGGCACTTTCTTCGCCGTCGCCCAGGGCAGCTTGTCCATCGGCTTTTCCGGGTAGGCCCAGCGGATCGCCATGTAGCCTTCGGGCTGGCCGGTGGTGTCGAGCCAGTTGGCGATGCCCGGGTCGCGGTGCGAGATCACGAAGCGGTAGACGTTGTCGGCATCGCGGTGGGCCTGCAGGCCGCTGAGGCTGCTCTGGTAGTTGGCGAAATCGAGCGACTCGCCCCAGATGTTGCCCAGGCTGAAGCCGATGTAGACCGGCTCGACCGGCTGGTGCAGCTCGACCACCAGGGCTTCGTCGTCCGCCAGCTCGAACATGCCGCCGCAATAGACGTTGGTGGCCATGCCGCCGGCGGTGGCGAGCGAGGCGGCATTGGGCTTGTTGACGTCGTTGCGCGGCATGAAGCACTTGCCGTCGCCGTTCATGTCGCCGTAGCACTCGCACACCACGGCATAGAACTCGTTCCAGAAATGCACCTGGTTGCGGGTGAAGCGGCCGATGTCGGCGATCTGCCTGGCTGCGGCTTCGGGCGTGTAGGCCGGCATCGGCTGGCCGAGCAGGTCGTTGCGGTAGATGAAGAGTTCGAGCAGGTCCTCGTTTTCCCAGTCGCAGAACAGTTCGCGCAGCATCACCAACTGGCTGACGTATTCGCGCGTCTCGCTGACGCCGTCCTTGTTCCTGCGCGTGCGGCTGGCGCGGGTGAGCATGAAGTTGCCTTCGTAGCCGGGCGGTTTTTCCGGCGCTAGCAGGATCTCGAAGCTGCCGTCGGCCTCGACTTTCAACTCGGTGCAGTCGAGCTCGGCGCAGTTGATGCGCGAGCCCGGCTTCAGTTCCTTGAGGCTGCCGCTTTCGCCCGAGTAGCCGCTCGGCGCTTCGAAGATCACGTAGTGCGGCGCCTTGCGCACGCCGGGTGCCGCCTGTCCGCCGCGCCAGGCGCTGGTGTCGCCGGCGCGGCCGCGGATGGTGTAGCTGTGATTGCCGTCGATCGGCGCCATCAGGTAGATGGCGTCGCAGTTGTCGATGGTCGAGCGGTTGAGCGGCTGGATCGCGCGCACGAAGTAGGGAAACTCGGGTGTCGGGCCGAGACAGCGCGAGAGCGAGCCGTACAGGAAGCCGAGCACGTAGCGGTAGCCTTCGGCGAGGTTGCGCGGTGTTGCCGGCGGCGGCCACAGCCTGGGGTCGTCGATCGCGTCGCGGGCTTCCTGCAGTTGCCCGATCATGCCGTCCCAGGCCTGGCGCAGCAGCGCGGCGGCATCCCGGGTGGCGGGGTCGCGGGCTTCGGCGTGGGCCTCGACGGTCTCGAACACGGCGTCGTGCAGGGGATTGGGTTCATACATGGGCCGTCTCCTTGGCTTCCTGGCTGGCCGCCGGGGCGTTCTCGTCCCAGCGGAATCGTTCGAACAGCGGCGCCAGCCGCCGGCGGATCTCGCCGTCGTCCAGGCCGAACTCGGCGAGGCTGTAGCGGTGCTCGGTCTCGTGCTTGCGGCTGCGGGCCGCTTCGGCATCGAGGAAGGCAGAGAAGGCCGGCGTGAGCTCGAGGCCGAGCTCGCGATAGACGTCCTCGATGGCCGCCTTCGGCTCGCTGGTGAGGCGCCGGTAGTCGATGACCGCGTAAGGCGTTTCCGGGTGGCGCTGCAGTACTTCGAGCGGATACAGGTAGGTCTCGTACGACAGCCCGGTCATCACCTCGTTGGACCTGCGGATGCGCTCCTGCGACAGGTTGCCCTGCAGCTTCCAGCCGACGTTGAGCAGCTTCAGCAGGCTGGGGATGGTTTCGTAGGGATTGCGGTAGAGCACGACGAAGCGCGCATCCGGAAAGGCTTCGAGCAGCGACTCGACGCGGCCGCAGTAGGTCGGGTTCTTGCTGAGGTGGATGCGCCGGCCGCCGTTCAGGTAGAGCTGGCGGCGCACGCATTCCTTGTAGAACTTCATCATGCGGCGGCGGCTGGCGGCGGGGCGCCGGTCGATGTGGAAGAAGTCCAGCTCGCTCATGTAGGGCAGCTTGGTCAGCCAGAAGCCCGAGGCGCAGGAGTTGAAGTACATCAGGTCGTCTTCTTCCGGGATCGTCAGCCCCATCTTGTGGATGTGCTGGGTGGGGCCGAACTTGCGCTTTTCCCAGGCCTGCAGCCGGCGCTCGATGCGGCGGCCGAACAGCCCGGCGTCGAGCCGGGCGACCAGGCGCACCAGCTTCTTCTGCAGCAGCGAAGGCAGCAGCAGCTCGTAGTACTTGAAGGTGGAAAAGCGCTCGTCGGCGCCCATCAGGCGGTGGGCCAGCGTGGTGCCGCTGCGGGCGTGGCCGATGATGAACACCGGGCGCTCGACGCGGGTGCGCCACAGGCCGGGGAACAGGATGCCGTCGAGGAAGAAGCAGACGGCGGTGACGCCCGCGCGCAGCGGAATGTGCAGCAGCAGGAGTTTGTACAGGCCGCGGCGCTGGCGCGGGTTGCTTTCCTGGCGAACCAGCCGCAGCAGCTTGAACCAGACGGTGAAATCGAAGTAGTACGACAAGCCAGTCTCCTTATTTTCCGGTGTCCGGGCCGGCTTCGCCGGGCATCTTCTTGAGGTAGCGGACGAGCATCGCGTGCAGCTCGTCGACGAAAGCCTGGCTCAGGATCAGCTCGGGGTTGCGGTCCAGCGTGGCGTGGATCGTGCCTTCGAGCGTGCTGGCCACCATCTGTGCCGCCAGCCCGAAGTCCTGCACGCGCAGCGCGTCGCGATGGGCTTCGAGCGCCGACGGCAGCCATTCGGCGGTGGTGGGCTTGTTGGGGTACTTCCGCCGCGAATAGGCCTCGAAGTCGTATTTCCAGTGGATTTCGAGATAGAAATCCTGCAGCTGCAGGTAGAGCCGGCGGTGGCGGGCGACCTGCTCGTCGACGAAGAAGCCGAGCGTGGCGTCGAGCGAAGCCTTGGCCAGCGCGATCGCCTGGCGGTCGAGGCGCCTGATCTCGTCGAGCTCGGAGGTCAGCAGCTCGTTGCAGATGTCGGCGGCGATCGCATGCTTGTCGGCGTAGTACTGGTACAGGCTGCCGATGCTGATGCCGGCGACCTCGGCGATGCGGTTGGTCGTCAGCCGCGCATGTCCCTCGTTCTTCAGGATGCGCAGGGCTGCCTCCCGGATCGCCGTCAGCGTGGCGGCTGCGCGCGATTGGGTCGGACTGCGGCGAAGGGGAGAAGGGTTGGAGGTCATGGGGTTTTCCTGCTGGCGGGTGCGGTCCATTTGAGCAAACGGCCATTGGCCTGGCTACTCGCATTCGGACTAGGGGGCGCTGCGCTTTTTGTGCAATAAATCGTGTGAAAACAGCGGCTTGCGAAAGACGTAGGATTGCTGTTCGCATAAACTGAGCAAAGCTCGGTTTTTCGGGCGCAGGACGGGGCCGGGGAGCGCCGTCCTGCGCTGCCCTCAGGCGGCGTCCGGCGCGCCCCAGGCGGCGAAATGCGGGTTGGCGAAGTCCGCCTTGCCGTAGCGCAGCGGGCTGCCGTCCAGGGTGTGCACGCAGCCGCCGGCGGCGCGCAGCACGGCATCGCCGGCGGCGATGTCCCATTCCATGGTGCGGCCCAGGCGCGGATAGACGTCGGCTTCGCCGGCGGCCACCAGGCACAGCTTGAGCGAGGAGCCGGCATTGGTCTGCTCGGCGACCTTGCGGCCGGCAAGGAAGGCGGCCAGCGCCTCGGCATCGCCGTGCGAGCGGCTGGCGACGACGGTCAGGCCTTCGGCGGGCGGCTGGCGGGCGGCGATCGGGCGGCGCACGCCCTTGTCCTCGACGAAGGCGCCCAGTCCGGCGCCGCCGGCGAACAGGCGGTCGAGCGCGGGCGCGAAGACGACGCCGAGCACCGGCCGGCCGTGTTCGATCAGCGCGATGTTGACGGTGAACTCGCCGTTGCGGCCGATGAACTCCTTGGTGCCGTCGAGCGGATCGACCAGCCAGAAGCGTTCGCCGACCGCGGGAATGCGGCCGGCGGCGGCCTCTTCCTCCGACACGGCCGGCACGTCCGGCGCCAGGCGGGCGAGTTCGGGCAGGATCAGGGCCTCGGCGCGTTCGTCGGCCTCGGTGACGGGCGAGGCGTCGTCCTTGCCGCGCACGGCGAAGTCGGTGGCGTAGATCCGCATGATGGCGTCACCGGCGGCGCGGGCGAGCGGCAGCAGGGCGTCGAGCAGGGCGGAATGGTCGGGCGGTCGGGTCATGGGTATTCCTCGGATGTGTGCAGGCCGCCCCGCGGCGGGCGGGGCGGCAGCGGCTTCAGTCTGCGATGATGCCGCGCTGGCGCAGTGTGGTGATGACCGCGTCGGCGGCGGCTTCGAGCGACAACTGCGCGGCGTCGAGCTTCAGTTCCGGCGTCTCGGGCGCCTCGTAAGGCGAGTCGATGCCGGTGAAGTTCTTCAGTTCGCCGCGGCGGGCCTTCTTGTACAGGCCTTTCGGGTCGCGTGACTCGGCCACTTCCAGCGGCGTGTCGACGAAGACTTCGATGAACTCGTCCTCGGCGACCAGCGCGCGCGCCATGCGCCGTTCCGACTTGAACGGCGAGATGAAGGCGGTCAGCACGATCAGGCCGCAGTCGACCATCAGCTTGGCGACTTCGCCGACGCGGCGGATGTTCTCGACGCGGTCGGCATCGGTGAAGCCCAGGTCCTTGTTCAGGCCGTGGCGCACGTTGTCGCCGTCGAGCAGGTAGGTGTGATGGCCGAGCGCATGCAGCTTCTTTTCCACCAGATTGGCGATCGAGGACTTGCCGGCGCCGGACAGGCCGGTGAACCAGAGCACGCAACTCTGCTGGTGCTTCAGCGCCGAGCGCGCCGCCTTGTCGACATCGACATGCTGCAGGTGGATGTTGTGCGCGCGGCGCAGCGCGAAGTGCAGCAGGCCGGCGCCGACGGTGTTGTTGGACAGGCGATCGATCAGCGTGAAGCCGCCGGTGTCGCGGTTGTCGCGGTAGGCGTCGAAGGCGATCGGGCGGTCGAGGCTGAGGTTGCACACGCCGATCGCGTTCAGCTCCAGCTTCTTGGCGGCGATGTGCTCGAGCGTGTTCACATTGACCTGGTACTTGATGTCGGTGATCGTCGCCGTCACCGTCTTGGCGCCGATCTTGAGCAGGTAGGGGCGGCCGGGCAGCAGCGGCTCGTCGTGCATCCAGACGATGGTGGTCTCAAACTGGTCGGCCACTTCGGCGGGCGCCTCCACGGTCGAGATCATGTCGCCGCGCGAGATGTCGATCTCGTCGGCCAACGTCAGCGTCACCGACTGGCCGGCGACCGCCCGTTCCAGGTCGCCGCCGTGGGTGACGATGCGGGCCACCGAGCTTTCGCGCCCGGAAGGCTGGACGCGGATGCGCTGGCCCGGCGAGATCGCGCCGCCGGCGATGGTGCCGGCGAAGCCGCGGAAATCCAGGTTGGGCCGGTTGACCCATTGCACCGGCAGGCGGAAGGCCGTGTGCTGCAGGCGGCTGTCGTCGACTTCCACCGTTTCCAGATAGCCCATCAGCGTGCTGCCGTGGTACCAGGGCATGGCTGCGCTCGGCGCGGTGATGTTGTCGCCGCGGAAGGCGGACAGCGGGATGAAGCTCACGTCCTCGATGCCGATACGGGCGGCGAATTCGCGGTAGTCGTCGACGATGCGGGCGAACACCTGCTCCGAGTAATCGACCAGATCCATCTTGTTGACGGCGACGACGACGTGGCGGATGCCGAGCAGCTTGGCCAGGTAGCTGTGGCGGCGGGTCTGGGTCAGGATGCCCTTGCGCGCATCGACCATCAGGATGGCGACGTCGGCGGTGGAGGCGCCGGTGACCATGTTGCGGGTGTATTGCTCGTGCCCCGGCGTGTCGGCGACGATGAACTTGCGCTTGTCGGTGGAGAAGAAGCGGTAGGCGACGTCGATGGTGATGCCTTGCTCGCGCTCCGCGGCGAGGCCGTCGACCAGCAGCGCGAAGTCGATCGCCTCGCCCTGGGTGCCGTACTTCTTCGAATCGCTTTCGACCGCGGCGAGCTGGTCTTCGAACAGCATCTTGGCGTCGTACAGCAGGCGGCCGATCAGCGTGCTCTTGCCGTCGTCCACGCTGCCGCAGGTGATGAAGCGCAGCAGGCTCTTGTTCTCGTGCGCTTTCAGGTACTGATCGATGTCGGTGGCGATCAGGTCGGATACGTGTGCCATGTCAGAAGTACCCCTCTTGTTTCTTCTTTTCCATCGATGCCGCGGAGTCGTGGTCGATCATGCGGCCCTGGCGTTCGGAGCTGCGGGCCAGCAGCATTTCCTGGATGATGGCCGGCAGGGTGTCGGCTTCGGATTCGATCGCGCCGGTCAGCGGGTAGCAGCCCAGGGTGCGGAAGCGCACCTTCTTCTGCATCGGCACTTCGCCCGGCTTCAGCGGCATGCGCTCGTCGTCGACCATGATCAGCGTGCCGTCGCGCTCCACCACCGGACGTTCGGCGGCGTAGTACAGCGGCACGATCGGGATGTTCTCGAGGTGGATGTATTGCCAGATGTCGAGCTCGGTCCAGTTCGACAGCGGGAACACCCGGATCGACTCGCCCTTGTGCTTGCGGGCGTTGTAGAGCTTCCACAGCTCGGGGCGCTGGTTCTTCGGGTCCCAGCGGTGCTGCGCGCTGCGGAAGGAGAACACGCGTTCCTTGGCGCGCGACTTCTCCTCGTCGCGGCGGGCGCCGCCGAAGGCCGCGTCGAAGCCGTACTTGTCCAGCGCCTGCTTCAGGCCCTCGGTCTTCATGACGTCGGTGTGGATCGCCGAGCCGTGGGTGAAGGGGTTGATGTCCTTGTCGATGCCATCGGGGTTGACGTGCACCAGCAGCTCCATGCCGGTCTCGCGCACCATGCGGTCGCGGAAGCGGTACATGTCCTGGAACTTCCAGCGCGTATCGACGTGCAGCAGCGGGAAAGGCGGTACCGCCGGGTAGAAGGCCTTCATCGCCAGGTGCAGCATCACCGCGCTGTCCTTGCCGATGGAGTACAGCATCACCGGCTTGTCGGCCTCGGCCACCACTTCGCGCAGGATGTGGATGCTCTCGGCTTCGAGACGTTGTAGATGGGTCAGTGTCATGGGTTCTCCAGCCTGCATGCAGGTTTCGGGGACGTAGGGGCACCCGCCGCGCGGTATTGCCGCGCGGTGAAGTGCGTGAAGCGAAGGGAAGGGAAAAACTCAGGCGCTGCTGTGGAGCGCGATCACGCGCCTGGCCGCAGACTCGGGTGGCGGTATGGCGCAGTCGGTGCGGGGAGTGCCGGCTGCTGCCGCATCCGGCGCCAGGACTTCGTACAAGGTGTTGCGCTGCTGCAGCGGGCGGCCGCAGCTTGCGGCGATGGCGCGCAGGTCGCCGGTTTCCATCGACTGGCCGTTGGCGCCGCCGGCGGCGCGGGTGATCGATTCGTACATCAGCGTGCCGCCGAGGTCGTTGGCGCCGGCTTGCAGGCACAGCGCGGCGCCGGCGGCGCCCATCTTCACCCACGAGGTCTGGATGTTCGGGACCAGCGGGTGCAGCACCAGCCGGGCGACGGCGTGCATCAGCACCGCTTCGCGCAGCGTCGGGCCGGAGCGGGCGCCGCCCTTGTGCCACAGCGGCGATTCCATATGCACGAAGGGCAGCGGCACGAACTCGGTGAAGCCGCCGGTCCTGGCCTGCAGCGCGCGGATCGCCAGCAGGTGGCGCGCCCAGTGCCGCGGCTCCTCGACGTGGCCGAACATGATCGTCGCCGTGCTGCGGATGCCGACCTCGTGCGCAATCTCCATCACTTCCAGCCATTGCGCGGTGTCGAGCTTGTCGGCGCAGATGCGGGCGCGCACTTCGTCGTCGAGGATTTCGGCGGCGGTGCCCGGCAGCGTGCGCAGGCCGGCGTCGCGCAGGCGGAGCAGGTAGTCGCGCAGCGGCAGGCCGAGCGTGGCGGCGCCGTGGCGGATCTCGAGCGGCGAGAAGGCGTGGATGTGCATCGCCGGCGTCGCCTGCTTCACCGCCGCCAGCAGTTCGAGATAGCTGTCGCCTGTGTAGTGCGGGTGGATGCCGCCCTGCATGCAGACTTCGGTGGCGCCGCGCAGCCAGGCTTCCTCGGCGCGGGCGGCGACCTGGGCGGCGTCGAGCCGGTAGGCGGGGCCGCGCAGCGTCGACGCGGCGTGGCTCTTGGCGAAGGCGCAGAAGCCGCAGCGGTGCTGGCAGATGTTGGTGTAGTTGATGTTGCAGTTGCGCACATGGCTCACGGCCTCGCCGGCGGTCTGCCGGCGCAGGCGGTCGGCGGCGTCGATGACCGCGTGCAGCTCGTCGCCGTGGGCGTCGAACAGGCGGACGATGTCGTCTTCGCCCAGTGTGCGGCCCTGCTCGGCGCGTTCGATCGCCGCGCGGAGGGGGCGGATACAGAGGCGGAGGCAGCGGATGACATCGCCGCCGCTCGCCGCGCGAAAGGCTGCAGCGCCGCGGCCGAAGGCGGCGTGCCGGTGCCCGCCAGCCAGTCGTCGGGCCGGGCGAAGCCGCTGGCGTCGGCGCGGCGCAGCAATGCCGTGGCGATCGGCGCCGGCACCCAGCGCGCCGCTTCGCGCACGTAGGACGGCACCAGCGGCAGGCGCAGCCGCAACTGGCGGCCATGCAGCGCGGTTTCGGCGGTGAGGGCGTCGATCTGCGGCCAGGCGGCTTCCGGATTGACGTGGTCCAGTGTGACCGGCGAGATGCCGCCCCAGTCGTTGATGCCGGCGCGCAGCAGCGCTTCCAGTTCGCCGGGGCGCAGGTTGGGCGGCGCCTGGATCGACATCGCTGCGCCGAACACCAGGCGCGCCATCGCGATCGTCCATGCGTGATCGTCCAGCGCCGGTTCTTCTGCGCCGGCCATCACCGTGCCGGGCTTGGCGCGGAAGTTCTGCACGATGATTTCCTGCAGGTGGCCGTATCGGCGGTGCAGCTCGCGCAGCGCGAGCAGCGAATCGATGCGCTCGCGGCGGGTCTCGCCGATGCCGATCAGGATGCCGGTGGTCATCGGCACGCCGAGCTCGCCGGCGCGGCGCAGGGTGTCGAGGCGCACGCCGGGCAGCTTGTCCTCGCATTTCCAGTGCGGGCCGCCGCGCTCGCACAGGCGGGTGGAGGAGGATTCGAGCATGATGCCCATCGAGGCCGACATCGGACGCAGCAGGGCGATTTCGTCCGTGTCCATCGTTCCCGGATTCACGTGCGGCAGCAGTCCGGTTTCGCGCTGGACCAGCGCGGCCATTTCGGCCAGGTAGCCGATGGTCGAATCGTGGCCGAGCGCGGCGAGGGCATCGCGGGCGACCCGGTAGCGCGACTCGGGGCGCTCGCCCAGCGTGAACAGGGCTTCGTGGCAGCCGGCGGCGACGCCGGCGCGGGCGATGGCGAGGACTTCGTCGGCGCTCAGGTAGGCGCTCGGCACGCGGCCCGGCGTGGTGGCGAAGGTGCAGTAGCCGCAGGTGTTGCGGCACAGCCTGGTGAGGGGGATGAAGACCTTGCGCGAATAGCCGACGTTGCGGCCGTGGCCCGCCAGCGTCATGGCTTCGGCGGTGCCGAGCAGGGCGGCCTGCGGTGCCTGTTCGGCGAGCAGATGGATGTCGTCGTTCGCCAGCATGCCGCCGCTGCGGGCATGGTCGAGCAGGCTCAGGATGCGGTCAGGCATGGCACGGTTCTCCGGCTGGCGGTGGGTTGGGCAAGAAGCGGGGACGAAGGCGAGGCGAAGGCCGCGGTGCCGGTGGCGGGGGCCGTGAGGCAGGCCAGGTCGTCCGGGGTGTCGATGTCGAGCGCGAGTCCGCCGATCCGCGGCAGCGCCGGCGACAGGCCGCGGGCGCGGGCAGCCGCCAGGTGGCGGGCCAGGCTGTGCGGGCCGAAGGCGAACGGGAATCCGCTGACGGGAAAGCCGGCGGCCCCGCCGATCAGCAGGGCATTGGTGCCGCTGCCGTGGCGATCCGCGGCCAGCGCCATGCCGGCCGGGCGGCCGGCGCGGACAAAGCGGTCGATGTCGCCGGCCTGCACGCCGGGCAGGTCGGCATGGACGATCAGCAGCTCGCTTGCGCCGAGCGCCCACAGCATCGCAGCACCGTCGCCGAGCGCGGCATTGAGCCCGCGGCCGGCATCCGGCAGCGTCAGCACGCCGGCAGGCAGGCGCGCCGGTTCGCCGGTCACGACGGCGACATGGTCGATTTCGCGCGCGGCGGCGAGCGCGGACAGCACCTGGCCGAGCATCGCATCGACCAGCTCGGCGCGGCTCGCAGCGTCCAGCAGGCCGGCCAGCCGGCTCTTGCCGAGCTGGCGTGCCTTCAGCGGCACCAGGGCCCAGCGGCTCATGGGCGCGCTCCTGCGGCGATGCCCGGCAGGCGGCTTGCGCCGTCGCTGCCGGGGTGGCCGAAACAGGTGTCGAAAGAGAAAGGCATGGCTCGTGTCCGCATGGTCTTGGTGAGTTCCTGGGGAAAATTGAATCACCTCAGGTATGGCCGCCGCTACTCGCTTTGGCGCCTTGTTCCGTCACTGGTGTAGCGGTGAAAATCTTTATGAATCAGATGTCTGCGGAGCAAGCGCCGATGCTTTTTGAATGAAACTGAAAAAGCTCGGTTTTTGCGGCGGACGCCGGCGGGATGCGGCGTGTCCGTCGAGGCTCAGCGCAGGGCGCGCAGGCGGCGGGCGAAGTCCAGGGTTTCGCCGGCGACGCGGACGCGGTCGGCCGGCGTCAGCATCAGCGTGTCGGTGACATGAACCGGCTGGGCGATGCGGGCGCGCAGTGCGGCATCGCGCACGTCGAGCACGAAGCCGTCGAGCAGCTCGCCGTAGTGGCGGGCGATCTCGTCGGCGCTCACCGGGATGCCGAGCTCGGCCATGATCTTGGCCGTCGGCCCTTTCACCGCGGCGCCGCCGACCAGGGGCGAGACGGCGACGACCGGCACGCCGGCCGCGCGCAGCGCTTCGCGCAGGCCGGGGACGGCGAGGATCGGAGCGATGCTGAGATAGGGGTTGGAGGGGCAGATCACGATCGCGCCGAGCGCGGGGTCGGCCAGCGCCTGCAGCAGCGCGGGGCAGGGGCTGGCCTTGTCGGCACCGACGAATTCGATCGAGCGTGTGACTGGCCGGCATTGCAGGCGCACGAAGTAGTCCTGGAAGTCGAACACGCCCTCGTCGCTATGCACCCGGGTGCGCAGCGGCTGGTCGGACATCGGCACGATGGCGGCGGCGATGCCGAGGCGGCGGACGAAGTCGTCGACGATCGCCGACAGCGGCTCGCCCGCGGCCAGGCGCCGGGTGCGCTCGACGTGGGTGGCCAGGTCGCCGTCGCCGAGGCGGAACCAGGTCTCGCCGCCGAGCTGCTCCAGCGCCGCCATGAAGGTCCAGGTTTCGTCGCGGCGGCCCCAGCCGGTTGCGGGGTTGGCCAGGCCGGCCAGGGTGTACAGCGCGGTGTCGATGTCCGGCGAGATGTGCAGCCCGAGATGGCTGAAGTCGTCGCCGGTGTTGACGGCCACGCTCAGCTGGCCGTCGCCGACGGCCTGCATCAGTCCGTCGGCGAGCTTGGCGCCGCCGACGCCGCCGCTCAGGGCGAGGATGTGGGTACCCCTCATCGGAACAGGTCCGCTTCCAGCGGGCGCAGCAGCGCCCTGGCGTCGGCCAGCGGCGCGTCGGGCATGAAGCCTTGCGCCACCGCGACCGGCAGGCCTTCGCCGCCTTCGCCCATGACGATCGCCGCGCCGGCTGCGATCGCGTCGGCGAAGGCGGTCTGGGTGACCTGCAGCGTGCGGCCGTGGCGGTCGTGGTCGCCGCGGCGGTCGATCAATGCCGGGATGCCGGCCGCGCCGAGCGCGACGTTGACCACGCCGTTGCGCCAGGGGCGGCCGAAGCTGTCGCTGACGATGACGCCGGCGGCCCGGCCGGTCAGCGCCTGCAGCGCGTCGCGCAGCGCGGCCGCCGACGCGTGCGGGTCGAGCGGCAGCAGCAGCGCGCGTTCGCGGCCTGCTTCGGCGGGCACGTTCGACAGGTCGATGCCGGCGTTGGCCATCACGTAGCCGAGGCGGTGGCGCACGATCAGCACGCCGGGCACCGCGCGCAGCACGTCGCTGGATTCGGACAGCACCAGCTCGACGATGCGCGCGTCCTTGCCGGTGACCGCTGCCAGCTCGCGCGCCCTGGCCGAAGGCGAGACTTCGTCCAGCCAGGCGAAGCGGTCTTCGGACTTGGAGACGATCTTCTGCGCCACGACGACGATGCTGTCCGCCGCCAGCGTGATGCCGTTGTGCGGCAGCGCGGCGGCGATCAGCGGCGCCAGCGCGTCGCCGGGCCGGATCTCGGGCAGGCCGGCAAGGGCGTCGAAACTCAGGCGGCGTCCCATGGCGGTATGCTCAGGCGCCGGCGTTCAGGTCGAGTTCGCCGGTGATGCACAGGCCGGCGCCGTCGACGCGGTAGGTCTTGTTCAGGAAGATCAGCACCGAGGTCATTGCCTCGGCCGCCGCCGAATTGGCCAGCGCACCGCCGTGCAGGCCGCGCAGGCCGGCCGCATCGGCGAGGGCGACGACTTCGGCGCGATCGTCCCTGTCGTCGCCGAACACCAGCACGTCGCAGGCGATGTGCTCGTCGGTGGCGAGCTTGTGCGCGGCGACGTTGTGGAAGGCCGACACCACGCGCACGGCGTCGCCCAGCGCCTGCTGGGCGCGCACCGCGGCGCTGCCTTCGGGCGGCAGTTGCACCCGCATCACTTTTGGCGGCAGCAGCGGCACCGTGGTGTCGATGAGGATCTTGCCGGCAGCGGCGTCGCGGATTTCGGCGAGGGTGGCGAGCTGCGAGGCGAAGGGCACGCTGACGACGATCAGTCCGGCGCGGGCGGCGACTTCGGCATTGCTGCCCGAACCGACTTCGGCGCCGGTTTCCGCCGTCAGCGCGGCGGCGGCCTCGGCGGCCCTGGCGGCATCGCGCGAGCCGATCGCCACGCGCAGGCCGGCCTTGGCCCAGCGCCGGGCAAGCGCGGCGCCCAGCTTGCCGGTGCCGCCGATGACGCCGATTGTCCGGGTGTTGTCGATGAGCATCTGTCCGTCTCCGTGGAAGTGGGCGCGGCGGCGGGAATGCCGGGCCGCGCGATGCTTCCTACGCTACGAGAGCGGGCAGGGGCGGAGCATCGTCCGATCGGACGAGAGAGCATTGGGTGGAACATCCGTCCCTTCTCGTAGAAAAGGCACCTTGTCGGCCGATCAGATGCAGGAAGACCCCTGCATCGCTACAACCATGAGTGGCCCTACCAAGGGCGGTTTTCTATCTCCCAATGACTTCAGGCCGACCAGTCGCGCATAGGGTATATACTTCGTCAGTACCGTTGTACGTAGCGAGGTGGATCATGCCCAAGCAAGCCGTTTTCACAATGAAGCTGGAACCAGAGCTCCGCGACGAGTTCATGGCCGAGGCTGCAGGTGAGGACCGACCGGCCTCCCAGGTCGTGCGCGAGCTGATGCGTCGCTACATCGAGGAGCGGCGCCAGGCGCGCGGATACGACGAATTCTTGCGGTACAAGGTCGACATCGCCCGCCGGCAGAAGGATGCCGATCAGCACTTTTCCAATGAAGAGGTGGAAGCCGCCGCGGCCGTGCGTAGGGAGAAGCTGCTGACTCAGGCCGGTAAGGCTGGCCTGTGAAAATCCGATGGACTGCCGCCGCGCGGCAGGATCGTGATGAGATCGTCGAGTACATCGCCATCGAGAATCCGCTAGCAGCGCTCAAGATGGATGAACTCTTCAGCGAGGCGGCCGGCAGGCTCAAAACCTTCCCCAAGCTCGGCCGCACAGGGCAGATTCCGGGCACCCGCGAGTTGTATCCGCATGGCAGCTACCGCCTGGTGTATGAGATCGAGGGCGATACCGTGTGGGTGCTGACGCTGGTTCATACCGCCCGCCAGTGGCCCCCTGCAGCAGAGTAAGCCCGTCACCCTGTCCTTGGGCCACCTCGTGCCCTTCGTTACTCACCGTCCGACCTGCTCCGATAGATGGTAACCGTGATCTGCTTTTTCAGCGCCACGGGCGCGCTTACCCGGGCGAACACCACTTCCGGGTAGTTCGTGCTGGCGGATGCGAAAGCGATGTCGCCGAAACCGAGCAGTTGGCCGAGCCCAGACTGACGGTGTGCGCCGCGATCACGATACGCTGCTGATCGGCGGTGACGAGGAAGATTGGGCTGCCGCTTTGGCCGGGCTCGGTGTCTAGTGTGCAGTCGTCGGCTTGCGCAGGCTGCCCGCCTGCAGGTGCTGGCTCATGTCGCCGCGGAAATCCAGGTGGCGGTAGTCGCGGGCGACGAACCGCCAGTTGCCGTCGACGCGGGCGAAGCGATCCAGGTAGCGGCCGCTGGCGATGATCTGCAGCGGCAGCGCGTCGGTGGCCTGCAGCACCGTGTAGCACGAGCGTGCCTCGGCGGTGCCGGCTTCCTCGTCGATGTCGAGGATCGGGTTGGTGATCAGGTGCCGCGTGCGCGGTGTGCCGCAGGGGTAGATGACCAGGATGCGGCGCCACAGCGCCAGCAGCCCGTCGGCGTCGAGCGGCTCGCCGGCACCCGCTTCGATGCGGGCGTGGCGGAACAGCGCGGCGGCGTCTTCCAGGCGGCCGCCGTCGATGGCTTCGGCGTAGCGGTACAGCAGGTTGCAGATTTCGGTGGCGGATGATTGGCTCATCGGAGGCTCCGGGGTGAGGGGTTCAGGCCGACAGGCCGGCGAGCATGCCCGACCGGACCGCGCCTTCGATGTAGCCGATGCGGGCGCCGTCGCCCACCGCGCTGACCGGCACGCCGGCGGCTTCGAGGCTGCGGGCGAGGCTGTCGTCGGGGCGGGCGCCGACCGCGAGCACCACCGATTCGGCGGCCAGTTCGTGGCGGTTGCCGTCGGCGTCGGTGTAGTGCAGCGTCTTCTTGCCGATCGACTCGATCTTCACCCGGGTGTGCAGGATCACGTCGTGCCGGCGCAGGGTGTCGAGCACGCGCCAGCGGCGCACGATCGACAGTTCGCGGCCCAGGCTGGGGCCTTCTTCCAGCACCACGACTTCGCGGCCGCGATCGACGAGGAATTCCGCCAGTTCCAGCCCGACCAGGCCGCCGCCGACGATCGCCACCTTCCTGCCCAGCGGCATCCACACCCGCGACAGGTTCTGGATGGCGTCGGTGCTGTCGGTGACGCCGACCAGGCTGCCGGCCTTCATCAGCGCGCGCTGGGTGAGCGACAGCTTCTGGCGGGCGATCTCGTCGGCGCGGTCGTCGGTCATCAGCCGCCGCAGTTCGTCGCCCGACCAGACGTGGCCGAGCTCGGCGCCGGGAATCGGCGGCGCGCTGCGTTCGGCGCCGGTGGCGACGACGACCGCGGTGGCGCCGATGCTGCGCACCAGCTCGGGCGTGGCGGTGGTGTTCAGGCGCACGTCGATGTCCAGCTTCTTCATCTGCGTCGCCAGGTAGTCGAGCAGCGCGCCGTTCTCGGCATAGGCCAGCGCGGCGAAGAACAGCGTGCCGCCCAGGCGGGCGCTACGCTCGACCAGGGTCACCTTGTGGCCGCGCAAGGCGGCGCTGCGGGCGGCTTCCATGCCGGCCGGGCCGCCGCCGACGACCAGCACGTGGCCGGGTTTTTCGGCCGGCAGCAGGCGGATTTCGGACTCATGGCCGGTCATCGGGTTGACCGCGCATTTGACCCGCTCGTTGACGAAGATCTGGCTGACACAGGCGTAGCAGTAGATACAGGGGCGGATGTCCTCGGGCCGGCCCTCGATCAGCTTGCGCGGCAGTTCGGGATCGGCCAGCAGCTTGCGCGCCATGGCGACGAAGTCGCACTGGCCGGCGGCGACGGCGTTGTCGGCGACTTCGGGCTCCAGGCGGCCGACGGCGATGACCGGGATCGCCAGCTTGTCCTTGATCTCGGCCGCCCACTGCAGGAAGCCCGCCTTCTGCTGCACCAGCGGCGCTTCGGTGAAGGCGACGCCGCTGCTGGTGTTGGCGTAGGCCGACACGCTGACCGCGTCGCAGCCGGCGGCTTCGGCCATGCGGGCGAAGGCCTTGGCCTCGTCCAGCGTGATGCCGCCTTCCATGTGCAGCTCGCAGGCGTCCAGGCGCAGCCACAGCGGGTAGCCGGCGCCGACGCGGGCGCGCACCGCGGCGATGACTTCGAGCATGAAGCGGGCGCGGTTCTGCAGCGAGCCGCCGTATTCGTCGTCGCGTTTGTTGAAGTGGCCGGACAGGAAGCCGGCGATGATGTAGGTGTGGGCAGCGTGGAGCTCGACGCCGTCGAAGCCGGCGCGGCGAGCGCGCTCGGCGGCGGCGGCGAACCATTCCACCATCTGCGCGATGTCGGCCTTGTCCATGACGCGGATCTTCACGCCGGACTTCTCGCGGCTCTTGGACGAACTGATGAAGGCGCCCAGCTCCTCCTGCGTCAGCGCGGCGAACATGTCGGTCTTCGTCGCCGGCGGCATCGACGGCACCCACAGTTCGCGGCCTGCGGCGAGGTCGCGAATCGAGCTCTTGCCGGCATGCTGGAGCTGGATCGCGATCTTGGCGCCGTGCTTGTGCACACGGTCGGTGATGCCCTGCAGGCCGGGGATGAAGCGGTCGTCGGACAGCCCGACCTGGTAGGGCTCGGCGGTGCCCAGCGGATAGGCGATGGCGCCCACGCCCATGACGATCAGCCCGGCGCCGCCGGCGGCGCGCGCTTCGTAATAGGCCTGGATGCGTTCGCCGCAGGTGCCGTCGGCTTCGGCGAAGTTCGACCCCATCGGCGCCATGACGATGCGGTTGCGCACCTCCATGCTGCCGATGCGGCCGGGCTGCAGCAGATTGTCGAAAGCGCCCATGGTCTGCTTACCCCTCGGTCAGGAAATCGATGCAACTGCGGTTGAACAGCTCGCGGTGCTCGACCTGCACCCAGTGCCCGCAGCGGTTGAGCAGGATCATGCGCGCGTCGGGCGCGTTCTCGATCAGCTTCAGCGCGCCGGTGTGCGGGTTGAACTTGTCGTTGCAGCCCCAGAAACCGAAGATCGGCGCTTGGATCTCATACAGGCGTCCGGTCATGTTCGGCACCATCATGGTCGAGAACAGGTTGGCCGGCTGCGACGGTGCGATGGCGGCGCGCTCGGTGATGATGGTGTCGTCGAGCAGTGCGGGATCGAACACTTGCAGGCTCATGACGTGGCGCATCTCGGCCGGCCCCATCGGCCCCTTGGCGAAAGTCTCGACCATGCGCACGATGCCTTCCATGCGGAAATAGGTCTCGCGTTCCTCGACGCCGCCGGGCGCCATCAGGATCAGCCGCTCGACCGTGTGCGGATGCGCCAGCGCCTGGCCGAGCGCGATCGCGCCACCCAGCGAATTGCCGAGCAGGGTGCAGCGCTCGACGCCGATGCAATTCAGGAAGGCGTCCAGGCTGGCGACGAAGAAGTCGAGGTCGTAATGCACGTCCGCCGGCTTGTCCGAACGGCCGAAGCCGGGCAGGTCGAGCACGATGTTGCGGAAACCGGCGGCGGCGAAAGCCGGGTAGTTGCCCTTGAAGTTGCTGTAGCCGCTGGCGCCGGGGCCGCTGCCGTGCAGCCAGACCACGACCGGCCCCTGGCCGACGTCGAGATAGTGCAGGCGCAGGCCATTGCCGAGTTCGGCGAATTGGCCGAGCGGGATGGGCAGGTCGGGTGGGTTCATGCGGATGTCTCCTGTCGATTCGGGGGCGCCGGGTGTTCAGGCGCGGGTTTCGGCGGCCTGCAGCGAAGCGCGCAGCTTCACCTGGCGGCGGTAGGCGGGAATGGCGATCGCCAGGCACAGCGAGGTCAGCGCATACAGCCCGACCGTGCTGACCAAGGCGTAACGCAGTGCCTCCGCGCCTGCCCTGGCGGTGAAGAAGTCGCTGAGGCCGCCGACGACGATCGGGCCGAGGCCGACGCCGAGCAGGGTCATGCCCATGACGAAGATCGAGGTCGCCTGCGCCAGGCGGTTGGCCGGGAACAGGTGGCTGATGGCGCTGAAGCAGGGCGCGGCCCACCAGGTGCCGGCGAAGCTGAAGCCGAGGTAGAACAGGTAGGCCTCGGGCACTGCGATCGAACCGAGATGGAAGGCCGTGCCCGCCGGCCACAGGTAGAAGGCCGTGGCCAGCGGCACGCTGACGAGGCAGGCGATCAGCGGCACGCCGAGCTGCCAGCCCGGATTGCGCGCGACCAGGCGGTCGGTGACGCTGCCGCACATCAGGGTGCCGACGGTGGCACAGATGCCGCCGCCCAGGCCTATCAGCAGGCCGGCGTGCTGCATGTTGAGGCCGTGCGAGCGGATCAGGAAGCTCGGATTCCAGGTGCCGACGGCGTAACCCATGACGGCCGCCAGCGTGCCGGCCAGCACGATCAGCAGGAAGGCCGGGGTGGCGAGCAGCTCGCGCAAGGTGTCGCGCCAGTTTTCTTTCGCGCCGCTGGCTGAAGCGGCGGGCGCCGGCGCGGCCGGGCTGCGCACCGTCAGCCACAGCAGCAGGCCGAGCAGCACGCCGGGCGCGCCGATGATCAGGAAGGCGCTGCGCCAGCCGTAGGTCTGGGCGATCCAGCCGCCGAGGCCGAGGCCGAGCACCGCGCCCAGGCTCGGCCCCATCAGGAATACCGACATCGCCCGCGAGCGCTGCTGCGGCGGATACATGTCCGACACCATCGCCACCGACGGCGCGGTGCCGCCGGCCTCGCCGACCGCGACGCCGATGCGGAACAGCAGCAGCATCATGAAGCTGGTGGCCACGCCGCACAGCATGGTCATGCCGCTCCAGGCGATGCAGGCCAGCGCGATCACCGGCTTGCGGCCGATGCGGTCGGACAGGCGGCCGAAGGGAAAGCCGAACACCGTGTAGAAGATCGCGAACGCCACCCCCGACAGCAGGCCGATCTGGGTGTCCGAGATGCCGAATTCGAGCTTGATCGGTTCGATCAGGATCGAGATCACCAGGCGGTCGATGTAGTTGAAGACGTAGATGACCGCCAGTACCGACAAGGCGTAATGGGTGCGCCAGGTGGTGCGGGGTGGGTGGCCTTGGCTTGCGTTCACGAACTGCCTCCTCGGCAAGGTTCCGGAATGAAGGCGGAGCGGCGCCGCCTCGAAGTGCTGCGTATCGTCGGTGTCCGCCCGGTGCGCGGCATCGTCCATTCAGACGACGGCGCGCCATGCCGCCAAGCGGCTGCGAAGCCGCCGGCATGGGCCGAGTCCGCCGGCATTAGTCTTAGTGGACGATGTCCTGCCTCCTCAAGCCGAGAAAACTGCGTTCCACATGGCCGGTCGTCCGCCGCGAGGGCGGACCCGGAACGGACATACGCAAGGAGGCGAAAGATGAGTTTTGCGGACAAGGTGGTTTTCGTGACCGGGGCCGGGCAGGGCATGGGGCAGGCGATCGTGCATCATTTCGGCGCTGCCGGGGCGAAGGTCGTCGCGGCCGACATCAATGCCGATGCTGCCGCCGCGGCCGTGGCCGGATTCGGCGACAGGGGGCTGGCGCTGGCCTGCAATGTGGCCGAGCCGGCTTCGGTCAAGGCCGCCTTCGCCGCCGTCGCCGAGCGTTTCGGCCGTGTCGATGTCGTCGTCAATAGCGCGGGCGTCGGTTCGGTCGATGCCTTCCTCGACACGCCGGACGACAACTGGCTGCGCGTCGTCGGCGTCAATCTCACCGGCACCTTCCTGTGCTGCCGCGAGGGCGCACGTCTGATGCAGCAGAGCGGGGTCAAGGGCGCGATCATCAACGTGTCGAGCACCGCGGCGATGTCGGGCGAGGGGCCCAGCCACTACTGCGCGTCCAAGGCCGGGGTCATGGGGCTGACACGCAGCATCGCGCGCGAGCTTGCCGCCAGCGGCATCCGCGTCAACACCATCGTGCCGGGGCCGACCAACACGCCGATGATGGCCGGCATTCCCGACGAATGGATGCAGTCGATGATCAAGGCGATTCCGCTCGGCCGCATGTGCGAGCCGGAGGAGATCGCGCGCGTCGCGGCTTTCCTCGCCAGCGAAGACGCCGGCTTCATCACCGGGCAGAACATCGCCGTCAACGGCGGCATGGCCTTCATCTGAGCGGTGCCGACATGACGACGCTCACGCCTCCGGCTTCCGCGGCTTCGGCCCCGGCCGACCTGCTCGCGCGCATCGACCGCCTCGAATCGCTCGATGCCATCCGCCAACTGGCCGGCAAGTATTCGCTGTCGCTCGACATGCGCGACCTCGACGCCCATAGAACCTGTTCGCGCCCGACATCCGCGTCGGCCGCGAAAAAACCGGGCGCGCCCACCTGAAAACCTGGACGGACGACACCTGGCGCAACCAGTTCTCGGGCACCTCGCACCACCTGGGGCAGCACATCATCGAGTTCTCCGATCCGGATCACGCCACCGGCGTGGTGTATTCGAAGAACGAGCACGAGACCGGCCCGGAGTGGGTCGTCATGCAGATGCTGTACTGGGACGACTACGAGCGCATCGACGGCTGCTGGTATTTCCGCCGCCGCCTGCCCTGCTACTGGTACGCCTCCGACCTCAACAAGCCGCCGATCGGCGACCGCAAGATGCGCTGGCCGGGGCGCGAGCCCTACCAGGGCACGTTCCATGCGCTGTTCCCGTCCTGGCAGGAATTCTGGGCCCGGCGCCCGGACAAGGACAGCCTGCCCGAAGTGGCCGCGCCCGCGCCGATGGAGAAGTTCCTGGCGACGATGCGCCGCGGCACCCCGATCCCCGGATCCGCGTGCGCTGAAGCGGCGCGCGTCCATTCGACGAACAAGCTGGAGAGGCAGATGCCCGAATCCAAGCCCTTCAAGAGCCCGGCCGGCGGCGTCGTGCCGCGCGACGAAACCCAGGCCAAGCTGGACCTGCGCTCGCGCGCGGCGATGCAGATCAAGCCGGGCGATCTGTATACCGTGGCGGACCGCGTCGAGGAACAGGCCGCCAGACTCGGCGGCAAGGACTTCCTCATCTACGGCGGGCAGCGTTTCAGCTATGCCGAACTGGATGCGCGCGCCAACCAGGTCGCGCACGCGCTGCACGGCTACGGCCTGCGCTGCGGCGACGTCTGCGCGCTGGCGATGGAGAACCGGCCGGAGTTCTTCTTCTACTGGTTCGGCCTGGCCAAGCTCGGCGCCGTCGTCGCCGTCATCAACACCCAGGTCAGTGGACGCCCGCTGGTGCATGCGCTGGAGGTGGTCAAGGCCAGCGCGGTGATCGTCGGCGAGGAATGCCTGGCCAATTTCGCCCTGACCGAGGGGCGGCCGGAACAGCCGCTCTACCTCGTCGCCGATGCCGAAAAGCCGGCCGAGACCGAACACCGCAGCATCGTCGCGGCTGACATCAGCACCGAAGTGGCGGCGGCGCCGCACACGGCCTTCCCGCGCGAGGGCCGCGCCGGCGTGCGCGCCGAGACGACGATGCTGCTGATCTTCACCTCCGGCACCACCGGCCTGCCCAAGGCGGCGCGCTACAGCCACATGCGCTGGATGTCGTCGGGCGACGTCATGGAAGTGACGCTGGACGCCGGCGAGCACGACGTCTTCTATTGCTGCCTGCCGCTGTACCACGGCGCGGCCGCCACCTCGGTGACTTCGACCGCATTGAAGGCCGGCGCCAGCATCGTGCTGCGGCGCAAGTTCAGCACGCGCGAGTTCTGGCAGGACGTGCGCCGCAACCGCATCACCGTGGTGCAGTACATCGGCGAGATCTGCCGCTACCTGCTCAACGCCCCGCCGCAGCCCGAGGACAGGGACCACAGCCTGCGCTGCATGTTGGGCGCGGGCCTGACGCCCGAGAGCTGGGGGCGCTGGATCGAACGCTTCGGCGACGTGCAGATCTTCGAGGGCTGGGGCTCGACCGAGGCCAACACCTCGGTGATCAACATCGACAATCATCCCGGCTCGGTCGGCCGCATCCCCTACTGGGAAAAATCCAATTTCCGCCTGATACGCTACGACGTCGAAACCGACAGCCACCTGCTCGACGCCGACGGCCGCTGCATCCTGTGCCAGCCGGGCGAAGTCGGCGAAGGCATCGGCTTCATCGTCGATCATCCGGAGATCGGCGCCGGCCGCTTCGAGGGCTATACCTCGGCCGAGGCCACCGAGAAGAAGATCCTGCGCAACGTCTTCGTCGATGGCGATGCCTACTGGAGCTCCGGCGACCTGCTGCGCTACGACGAAGAAGGCTATTTCTACTTCGTCGACCGCATCGGCGACACCTTCCGCTGGAAGAGCGAGAACGTGTCCACTGCCGAGGTGGCCGATGCGCTGGCGGATTATCCGGGCATGGAGCTGATCAACATCTACGGCGTGCAGGTGCCGCAGCACGAAGGCCGCGCCGGCATGGCGGCGATCGTGATGCAGCCCGGCCACGTGTTCGATCCCAGGCGCTTCTACGAACTGACCGAGCAGCGCCTGCCGCGCTACGCGGCGCCGCAGTTCGTGAGGGTGTCGAGCGTGGCCGACCTGACGACCACCTTCAAGCTGCGCAAGGTCGACCTGCAGCGCCAGGGCTACGACCCGGCAGCCTTCGACGATCCGCTCTACGTCCGCGACGAGAAGGCCGGCACCTACCAGCCGTATTCCGAGGACGCGCTGAGGAATGCGGGCCTGCCGCCCTTCGCCTGACAGCTGGCGGGACAGCTTTCGCTGCGCGAAAAGGGGCCTGCGGGCTCCTTTTTCGTGCTCTTCGCAATCTAGTCCTTTTGGACGATGAGCGTCTTGCGCGCTGCGCGCATTCTCCGTTTCACGCAGGAGGAGGCAGTCGGATGGCAGTCGCGACAAAGCGGCGTCGTACCGGAACCCTGCGAGACCCCAGCGCGGATCGCGCACCGCAGGAATCGAGGAGAGGCACATGGTCATCACCAAAGTCATCGTTTTGAGCGCAGCTCTGGGCGGCATCGCCGGTTTTGCAACCATGCTCGACGAAGGGCATGGGCGCGTGGTCGATTCGCTAGTGCAGATGCCGGCGGGCTGTCAGGCCGGTGAAGTGAAAACGCATTGCCAGCATGCCGGTTCGCCCGCCAAGGCCTCGGCCGGCCAGTTCTTCGCGATGCTGTCGTCGCACTGAATTCCGCCGCGCTCCGCGGTGCCGCCTGGCACGGCGGAGCATGAGCAGGGCTATCGCTCCTACTGTGCAGCTGGCCGCGGCAAGGGACTGGATGCCTGCTCGGCGGTCAGCCGCGCGACGAAGCTCGCAAACGGTCCGATTTCGCCATGAGAACTGGCCCGCTCGAGCGCTTCCATGTACGCCTGCCGCTGCTGCACCGGGATGACGGTCCAGACGTAGCCGCCTGTGGCGAGCATCGCGTTCATCAGGAAGCGGGCCAGGCGGCCGTTGCCGTCCATGTAAGGATGGATGAAAACGAAGAGAAAGTGCCCGAGGACGGCCCGGACGGCAGGATGCGGTTCGCTTTCGATGAGTTCGAATAGGACGGGCATGCACTCGCGCACGGCTTCCTTGGCAAGCGGGACATGCAAAGCGCCGCGGATGAATACCTGGCTGTCGCGCCATCCTGCCAAGTCCGAGGGCTTGAGCAGGCCGGCCTGCACGCTGGGGCTGAAAAGGGCCAGGTACCAGGCGCCCAGCGCTTCGCGCAAACCCTGGGGCTGCGCCTGCTCCGCGGATTGCCGCAGCGTCTTGGCGACGTAGTCCCTCACGCGTTTGTAGGCCTCGAAATAGCCCTTGGCGGCCATGGCGTCCCGCTGCTGGCGGTCGGCGCCTTCCGGATCCCAGGTGCCGTTGCGGATTTTTTCGATCAGGTCGACCGTGACGTGGTAGCCCTCGATGGACAGCGAGTGGTAGGCATCCGCGACGTAGCGTTCCTCGAGGTCATGGATGATCTGCGCCTGGTCGGTGGGTAGCGGCCCAGGCGGCGGAAACGCCGCGATGACCGCTTCACGCATGGCTGCCCAGTTCAGGCGCAGACGCTGCACATGGGGGGAGGCGGGCCTATCGTCGAGCAGGGGCGCGGGCGGCGTTTCGAAGGGCGACGCCTCCTGGACGATGTAGCCGGCGCTGCGCATGCTGTCGACGATGCTGTTCGCGAAGTCCGCCTGGCCGACGGCCCGGAATGCACCGGCCAACCGTCCTGCGATGACGGAATGGGAGCCGTCGAGCAGCCGTCCAAGCAGCGGGGCGGTGTCGGCGACCATCCCCAGGGCGACGCGCGCGGCCAGGGGCTGCTGCGCGAAGAACGATGACGAAACGGCCACGAGCGCATCGGTCAGGATCACCAGCCGAATACCCTGGTTTTCTGCGTGCGGCTCAGCGGGCAGGAGCGTTGGAGGGCGGTAGATGAACAGCGAACAGCCGTGGGGCAACTGCACCAACTGGTTGTTGCCCGCGGTGGCCCACACTTGCAGTTGCCGGGGCAGGGTGCGCTCACCGGAGCGCAGCAGCAGGGATTGGTCGGGGCTCAGGTGCCAGCCATCCCCGAAGCGGTCGTCGCAGTAGCCGGCGACGAAGTCGCGCATACCGGCGAACCAGGCGGCCGTACTGCCTTCCAGGCTGTGTGAGGTGATGTCCGGCCGCGCCGGCAGATACCAGCCTTTGATGACTTCCTGCAGGTATCCCGCCCGGCTCAGGCGTTCGCGGTGGGTCCGCGACAAGGCCGAACTCCGGATGACGCGGTGGCCGCTGTCCTGGAGGGTCCTGAGCAGTTCGAGGGAGGCGGCGAGCTTTTCGTTGGGAGTGGCCACGATCAGACGATTTAACTAATTTCGCGTCATACAATCACACTACTTTTGTGTTTTGTCAATGCACTACTTTTGTGTCGTGGCGGCATGCTGCGTCCCTGGTTTTTCGCGCGGCATGATCGTCGCGGGACGCAGTGCTGCAGCGGAGCCGCCGTGTCCCGGCTAGAAGGGGTAGCACTGGTGTCGTCGGCTTCCGGCCGGGTCGGGCGGGGGTAGCTCCAGAGCTTCCGCGGATACTCTTTGGCATTTCGCGTTGTTCGTCGTCACCATCCTTCATTCCAGCGACCTGCCCCGACTCGTTCGCTCCGCCTAGTCGATATGAACGATTGTCGCCGCCGGCCGCTGTGGCATCGTGGCGCCAATGCAGGGCCGAAAGCGGCCCCGATCAGCGAGGTGAGGAAGCATGGGTCTGAAAGGAAACGCAGCAATCGTCGGCGCCGCGCAGTACAAGCCCGAAAAGTACGCGACTGCGCCGCGCATGTTCCACCTGGAGCAGGTGGCCGACTTGGCCGGCCGCGCGCTGGCCGATGCCGGGCTGAAGGCGTCCGACATCGACGGCCTGGTGGTGCATGGCCCGCAGTTCCACGAAGCCCAGGTGTTCGTGCCGGCGATGGCCGCCGAATACCTGGGGCTGTCGCTCAACTTCGCCGAAGTCGTTGACCTGGGCGGCTGCTCGTCGGTGGCGGCGGTGTGGCGCGCGGCGGCGGCGATCGAGCTGGGCTTGTGCCAGGCCGTGCTGTGTGTGATTCCGTCGCGCATGGCGCCGTTCAGCCCCGACGAAGACCCGAGCTGGATGGCGCGGGCGATGCGCTTCGGCGGCCACAGCACCGCTTTCGGCGCGCCCGAGGCCGAATTCGACCTACCCTACGGCCACATGGGCCAGAACACCGGCTACGCGATGATCGCCCAGCGCTACGCCGCCAAGTACGGCTACGACCCGGTGGCGATGGCCAAGATCGCGGTCGACCAGCGCACCAATGCGCTCGCCAACCCGGACGCCAGCTTCTTCGGCAAGCCGCTGACGATCGAGGACGTGCTGGCCAGCAAGATGGTGGCCGAGCCGCTGCGCGTGCTGGAGATCGTGATGCCGGTGGCCGGCGGCGCGGCGGTGATCGTCGCCTCGAAGGAAGTGGCGGCGCGGGCGAGGAATCGCGGCGCTTGCGTCACCGGCTTCGGCGAGCACCTGTCGTTCAAGTCGCCGACCTACGCCGCCGAGATGACGGACACGCCGATCGGCCCGGCGGCTGAGCGCGCCTTCGCCATGGCCGGCATCAAGCGCAGCGACATCCACGCCGCGCAGATCTACGACTGCTACACCATCACCGTGCTGCTGACGCTGGAAGACGCCGGTTTCGCGCCCAAGGGCGAGGGCATGCGCTGGGTGCGCGAGCACGACCTGAGCTACAAGGGCGACTTCCCGATGAACACCCACGGCGGCCAGTTGAGCTTCGGCCAGAGCGGCACCGCGGGCGGCATGTCGCAGGTCATCGAGGCTTTCCACCAGATTGCCGGCCGCGCGGGCGAGCGCCAGCTCAAACGCTGCGACACGGTGTTCGTATCCGGCACCGGCGGCGTGATGAGCGAGCAGGGCGCACTGATTCTCCAGGGAGCATGACGAGCATGTCGAGCAACAAACCGATGCCGACGCCGACCGGGATTTCGGCGCCGTTCTGGAACGGCCTCAAGGAAGGCCGCGTGACCATTCCGCAGTGCCAGTCCTGCGGCCACTGGGTCTTCTTCCCGCGCCGCCACTGCGACAAGTGCTGGTCGCAGGATCTGGAATGGAAGGAAGTGAAGGGCACCGGCACGCTCTACACCTACACCCTGACACGTGTGCCGACGATGCCCGATTTCGCCGACGAGATGCCGCAGAAGATGGCGGTGGTCGAGCTCGACGAAGGCGTGCGCATCAACACCACGCTGATCGGCCTCGACGAAGCCGAGATCGCCGTCGGCATGCGGCTCAAGCCGGTGATCGACACCGTCGCCACGGACGGCACCGCGCTGCTGCGCTTCACCGCCGCGGACAAGGATTTTCCGGCGCGCATCGACAGCACGCCGGCCGCGCTCGCCGCCGCAGCGGAGCAAGCGGCTGCAGCCACGGCGACGGAGCCAAGGCGCCAGGTGCGCTTCGACGACGAGGCGGCGATGCAGGCCCTGGTCGGCGAGGACTACTCGCCGTGGAGCAACCAGGTCGTGGTCGATCAGGCGCTGATCGACGAATTTGCCCGGCTTTCCGGCGACGACTACTGGATCCACACGGACCCCGAGCGCGCGCGCAAGCACAGCCCTTTCGGCGGCACCATCGCCCATGGCGCGCTGGTCCAGGTGCTGCAATCGCGGCTGCGCATAGCGCTCGATTTCGAGGTCACCGGCTTCAACAACATGCTCAACTACGGCTCCGACCGCCTGCGCTTCCCGGCGCCGGTGCCCGCCGGCTCGCGCATCCATGCGCGCTCGCGGGTCAAGGCGGTGCAGAAGCTGCCCAAGGGCACGCAGATGACCATGGAGATCGTCACCCACGTCGTCGGCAGCGAGCGGCCGTCGGTGATCAACGATCTGGTGATCCTGTACATGTGATTTCGCCGTCGCGCTGATTTCTTCCCGTGTCTCCTCTTTGTCGCCGCCTCTCCCGCCAGGGAAGGCGGTTTTTTTTGGTGCGCCCAGCATGGGCGCACTCCTGCGGGTGTAAGTCCCGTCGTAAGTTGATCACAGCGAACGAAGTGAAGCGCAACTGCGTGAGGGCGACTGAGCGTGGGGAGGAAGCGCGGAGCATAAGCTGCGAGCCGATGGACAAGAATCGGATAGAAGGCGCTGCCGAGCAGGGCGAGCGGGCCAGAAACCGCGAAGCTCTCGTGATCAAGGCGAAGTGGCGTAAATCCGGCGGTTGTGCAGCGAAGGAGTGCGTTCTTACCTGGGGAGGTCTCGCCTCGTGCCTGAAAGGGCGACGGCGCTGAGCCGGAGCGAGAAGTCAGCAGAGGCCGTAGTAGCTGCCTGTTTGGGGCGAAGGGCCGAACGAGTAGGAGGGCCGAAGGCGGTGTCGCTCGGAGGTGCAGTGCATCAGAAGCTCGGGAAGCCGGGGCGCAACGCGGGAGGGCGAGGTGAAACCGGGCCTGAAGCGGTGCGTGATGAAGCACGGACGGCGCGGCATGAAACCGAAAGCCCAGGGCGAGATGATCTGCTTGCTCAGGCGCTCGCGAAAGCGAACATGGAGGCGGCGTGGAAACGCGTCAAATCCAATCGCGGCAGTGCTGGGGTGGATGGGTTGTCGATTGCTGAGACGGCGGAGTCCCTGAGAGCACACTGGCCTCGGATTCGGGCCTCAATTCTGGATGGCAGCTACCGGCCCATGCCGGTGCGCCGCGTTCAGATCCCGAAGCCCGATGGTGGAGTGCGCGAACTGGGGATTCCGACGGTGACGGATCGGCTGATCCAGCAAGCCCTGCTGCAAGTCTTGCAGCGCAGGATTGACCCGACGTTGTCCGAACACAGCTACGGCTTTCGTCCGGGACGCCGTGCGCACGACGCGGTGCTCGATGCCCAGCGCTACGTGCAGGACGGTTACCGGGTGGTGGTCGATGTGGATCTGGAGAAGTTCTTCGACCGGGTCAATCACGACATCCTGATGGAACGGTTGGCGAGGCGAATCGAGGACAAGGCCGTGCTGCGGCTGATCCGTCGTTACCTCGTGGCCGGGATCATGGATGGCGGGGTGGTCATGGCGCGATACGAGGGGACGCCGCAAGGCGGCCCACTATCGCCGCTGTTGGCCAATGTGCTGCTCGACGAGGTGGATCGGGAACTGGAGCGAAGGGGGCACCGCTTCGTGCGCTACGCCGATGACTGCAACGTCTATGTGCGCAGTCGCCGGGCGGGCGAACGGGTGTTGGTGGGCCTGACGAAGCTCTATGATCGACTCCGCCTGAAGGTCAACGAGGCCAAGACGGCCGTCGCGCCGGCCTCGCGCCGCAAGTTTCTGGGCTATGCCTTCTGGTACGGCCCAGGCGGGCAGGTCAGGTGCAGGGTGGCCGACAAGGCGCTCAAGACCTTCAAGCAACGCATCCGGCAAGTCACACGTCGCTCGGGCGGGCGCAGCCTTCCAGAGATCGCCGAACGACTGCGGGCCTACATGCCGGGCTGGAAGGCGTACTTCCAACTCGCGCAGACACCCAAGGTGTTCCGCGAACTCGACGAGTGGATTCGACACCGGCTGCGTGCGGTGCAACTCAAGCATTGGCGTCGGGGCACGACGATGTATCGGGCGTTGAAAGCGATGGACGCATCGGAAGAGGATGCCCGCAAGGTGGCGGCGAACAGTCGATGCTGGTGGCGAAACAGCCGTATGCGACTGAATCGCGCGATGCCTATCGCCTACTTCGACCGTCTCGGTGTGCCGCGGCTCTCATGACCTCAACTGCTCGAACCGCCCGGTGCGGACCCGCATGCCGGGTGGTGTGGGAGGGGATCGGTCAGCTAAGCTGACCGCCCCTATCCCGATACGAGTCATGCTTGCGAATCCCGTACCCTCGGAGCTAAACGATGGTTTGCGTTGGACGGCGCATTGCAGGGAGCGGGTACGCAAGGACCTCGTCTTGTTTGTCCGGAGAGGCACCTAAGCCCTGAAGGATGATTCTGACTATCTGGTCGGAATAATTCGTCTTGATCAGTTTGGGTTCCTGCATGAGACGGATCATGGCTTGGCGAATGGTACCCAGTGCCATGTCCCAGCCGCATTGCGCTGATGGGCACGAGAATTCCCCCGACTTCATTCCCTGCTGTATATCGCGAATGGGTGCGTCCAGAGCATAGCCTTTCTGAAACCATACGGATGTTACGAATCCGCACCAAGCCGGGTCGGTCTTCGCCTTTCGCATCCACAGGCGTATGCCGACTCCATGCCGAATGACCGGATCCGCGATATCTTTGACCTCTCCTTCGATCGATTCGATCAGGTCATCCGCAAGCCACGTCGATGCCGCGGTTAGTAGTTCGCTGGTGCTGTTGAAGTAGTTGTAAAAAGTCCCTCGTGCGATTCCTGCAGTCTTTATGAAATCGTCAATGACCGGCGCCTCCGGTCCTTTCTCGGCAAACACCTGAATTGCCGCCTTGATGATTCGAGACTCGGTTTTTTTTCGTCTATTTTGGCCAACGATGGTTCGATGATTGACGGCCAGAGATTCGATGTTGGCGTTTTTTCCAGTGACCTTGGACGGCATGGATTGACTATCTAATGAAGAGACGTTTTTAGGGAAGGAAGGGCAACGAGGCATTCTAGTACAGGTTGAGCCCGGGCCATCCGCCTGAACTGCATAACGGCACTGTCGCCGCCGGCGCAGCTGTGCCACGAAATTTGAGCGCGCATCCATTGCCGGCGTTCTTCGGCCGTCGCCGAAACAGTGCTCCTGTTTTAGCCGCAGATCGTTGGTCACCACAAGCCGGACATCATGAACCGGTGCTCCCAGATGGGGGCTCCCCTCTTCGATCTTCAATGACTTTCCTCGGATGCTTCCCCGTGGGGGCTGCAGCATTGCCCGGTGGGGATGGTGGTGCCACTTGCCTCCCGGCCAGCGCCATGTCGCGTCGATCGAATCGTCAGTCCGCTCACCCGGATCCGGCGCTGGCGTTGTTCTAATAATATACTTTAAGTACATGTTGACACATAAGTACAAATAAGACAGTATGACCAAAACAACCGGTGCCCGTGCGGCATCAACAATGGAGGAGAGTCCTATGTCTCTGACGAGCGATCAAAAGGTCGTGCTGTTTCGCAACCTGGCTCGCGCCATGGCGTTGGACAGGATGATGATGCGCGTCATCCGCGCCGGGAAAATGGTCGGCTTCTACCATGAAGGCGGCATCGCCCTTGCCCCCGGCATTGCCGCCGGCGCTTTCCTGAAGAAGGAAGATGCAATGTGGCCGCACTACAGGGCGCATGGGCTCGCCCACATGCTCGGCAAAGGCATCGACATCAAGTATTACGTTGCCGAGCATATGGGGCGTGAAGCCGGGTGCTGCAAAGGGCGATCTAGCTTTCACATGTCATTCCCCGAGGATCATGTGTTCGGGTTTTCCGGCAACATCGGCGCAAATTTTCCGCTCAGCGTCGGCTACGGGTTCGCAGCGAAGTACAAGCAATCCGGCCAGATCGTCATGAACTGCTCGGGGGACGGCTCCTATGGCGAGGGGCGTTGCCACGAGGCGCTGTTGATGTCGGCCAACTGGAAGCTGCCGGTGGTTTTCTGGTGCGAGGCCAATGGCATGGCGCAGCACAGCAACGTCAAGGACCTGTTCCCCGGTCCGAATGTGTCGAGCCTGGCCGCCGGTTTTGGAATTCCATCGATGATCGTCGACGGACAGGATCTCTTCGCCTGTGCCGAAGCCGCGCTGCAGGCGCTAGCGCACGTGCGTCAAGGCAGCGGTCCGATTTTTGTTGAGTGCAAGACGTACCGCGTGCAGGAGCACAGCGTCGGGGGCGTGAACTACGAAGGCCCCAATCAGCGCGATCCCGAATTGATGGCGAAGTGGAAGGAAACGCTGAATCCGCTGGCGCTGGCGGCCGCCAGGCTGTTGGCGGAGAAAGCGCTGACGCAGGAAGACATCGACCAGATCAAGGCGGACGCCGAGCGGGAGGCCGATGAGGTGGAAGCCTTCTGTGAGGCAAGCCCGAAGGCGCTTCCGTCGGTCGCCGAGATGCAGGCCGCCGTATATACGGCCTAGGAACCAAGGGGACAAATATGAGCAGTCAGCGCGAACTCACCCTGTGTGAGGCAATACGCGAAGCCTACGTGGAGGAAATGCGCCGGGACGAGCGCGTCTTCATGCTCGGCATCAGCATCCAGGCGGGGACCTTTCCGCACACCAAGAATCTATGCGAGGAGTTCGGTACCCACCGGGTCGTGGATACCCCGCTGGCGGAAACCGGGATGGCGGGTTGCGCCATGGGGGCGGCTCAGGAAGGGCTGCGTCCGATCCTGGATTTCATGTATGCCGGCTTCTCGTATTTCGCAGGCTCGGAGGTGTTTCTGCAGATGGGGCAATACCATTTTCTGCACGGCAGCCAGCATCCCCTACCGATCGTCATGGTCGGCACATGCGGCGTAGGGCGCCGCGTCGGCAACGAGCACGCGACGCTGCCCTACGGGATGGCGATCCATCATCCGGGGATCAAGACGTGCATGCCGGCTACGCCGTACGACGCGAAAGGCCTGATGAAGGCGGCGATTCGCGACGATAACCCTGTCCTCTTCCTGTGGCACACGAATCTGATGATGCACAAGGGGCACGTTCCCGAGGAGGACTACATCATCCCCCTGGGGGTGGCGGACATCAAGCGCGAGGGGAGCGACGTCACGGTGCTGGCCAGCGGGCTGCAGGTGCACAACGCGCTCAGGGTGGCGGAGAAGCTGAAGGACGAAATCAGCGTCGAGGTCGTCGATGCCAGAAGCTTCGAGCCGTTCGATCGTGAATCCCTGCTGCGGTCGATCGAAAAGACGACCCGCCTGGTCATCGTCGACGAGGATTTCGAGCGCGGCGGCTTCGCCGCTGAGGTGTCGGCCCAGGTCATGGAGCACGGCTACGACCTGCTCGACGCGCCGGTCCGGCGCGTATGCCACCCGAACATTCCCGTTCCCGGCGGCTACATCGACGTCTACACCATGCCAACTTCCGAGCGGATCGAGGAAGCGGTCCGCGAAGTCTGTCGATAGGGAGAGGGCGATGATTCGCGACGTGATTCTGCCCCAGCTCGCCATGGGGATGTCGGAAGGCAGCATTGTCGAGTGGCTCGTGGCCGAAGGTGCGCGCGTCGAGCGCGACCAGACCATTGTCTTGATCGAGACCGAGAAGGTGATTACCGATCTGCCGTCGCCTTATGCGGGATATCTGCATCTGCTGGCGAAAAAGGGCGATACGCATCCGACCGAGACGGTGATCGCCAGGATCGCCGATTCGGAGGATGAGTACCGTTCCCTGGTGGGGGCCGTCGGGGAACAAAGCTCCCGAGTGGACGCTGGCGACTGCGGGGATGGCCTCGTCAACCTGGCCTCTGGATCGAGCGCGCAAGAGGACGCGAGCGGCGCTGTTCGAGACCTGAATATGCCTGCTTCGCCGGTCGGCGAGGCGCGGAAGCTTAGGGCCTCCGGCCTTGCCAGGGCCATCGCGAGAAAAAGCGGTGTGGACCTTTCCTGGGTGCCCGGCACGGGGCCCGGCGGACGCATCGTCCGGCGCGACGTGGTCGCAGCCATCGAGCGTGCGAAACCGGCGGCCCAGGCGCCCCAGACCCGGCTGGCGCCTTCTGCGCAGGGCATGCGGGAAAGGATGCGAATCCCGGTCGCCGGCATGCGTGCGGCCATAGCCCAGAAGATGCTCGCCGCGACGACGACTGCCGCGCAGACGTACGCGTTTTTTGAAATCGACATCACCAAACTGCTTGCCGCCAGAAACACCATTCTCGGATACGAGGACGAACTGGCGACCCGGGTTTCGCTGATCTCGTTCTACGTGCGTTCGGTTGCGCTGGCTTGCCAGCATGTCCCCATCTGCAATTCGACGCTTGCCAACGGCGAGATAAGCGCCTGGGAGAACGTCAATGTGGGTGTCGCCGTCGCCCTTCCCGGCGGCAGCGAGCATGAGTCCGGGCTGATCGTGCCGGTCGTTCGCGATGTCCAGGACAAGGGGTTGCTGCAGATCGACAGGGAAGTCAAGGATCTCGTCCGGCGGGCGCGTGCGTCCGGGCTCTCGCCCGCGGAAACCGCCAACGGGACGATCACGGTTTCCAGTACCGACGGCTTCCTGCCCGGGGGCTGGATGGTGTCGACCCCGCTCCTCAATTTGCCGCAGGTGATGAACTTTCAGCCGGGCACGCCCGTGGAGAAGCCGGTCGTCGTCGATGGAAGGATCGAAATCCGCACGCTCCTGCCGTGCGGCGTGACGTTCGACCATCGCGCGATGGATGGCGAGCCGCTTGGTCGTTTCGTCAGAAAAATCCGTGACCTGCTCAGCAATCCAGAACTGATGCTCCTGTGAGGCCGGCGATGAGCAAGATCTACGACGTGGCGGTGATCGGCGCCGGTCCGGGTGGTTACGTAGCGGGGATCCGTGCGGCCCAGCTAGGTCTTTCGGCCTGCGTCATCGAAAAGGATACGCCGGGCGGCGTCTGTCTGAACTGGGGATGCATCCCGTCGAAAAGCCTGATCCACCACGCTGCCGAATTCGGCGCGCTGCGGGAGATGGAAGCCTTCGGCATCCGCGTCGACCGCAGCGGGTTTCGCTACGGCGAGGTGCACGCCCGCTCGCGGAGTGCGGCTCGGACGCTGGCCGGTGGCGTAGCGGCGCTGCTGCGCAAGAACGAAGTCGAGGTCATCAAGGGAACGGGGTCGATCGCCGGCATCGGCAAGCTTGCCCTGGCCGGGGCGGAAGGGGGTCGGGATTGCGTATCGGCCCGGAACATCATCGTCGCGACCGGATCGCGGCCGCTGTTGCTGCCGGGCTTCGCGTTCGACGAAAAGCTCATCCTGTCGTCGTCGGGCATGCTGTCCCTGGATCGCCTGCCGGAAAAGCTGATCGTGCTGGGGGCCGGCGCCATCGGCTGCGAGTTCGCCTATGTGATGAACGCATTCGGCGTCAGCGTCACGCTCGTGGAGCTTGGCGAGCACATTCTGCCGGCCGAGGATTTCGAGGTGGCGCAGGTGCTCGATGCCTCCTTCCGGAAATCGGGAATCGGTGTACACCAAGGCCCGGGCCATGTCCTGGGAGCGGGCGGACGGCGGCGTCGTCGTCGATGTCGAGATCGCCGGAAAAGTCGAGCGCCTGGAAGCCGACAAGGTGCTGGCGGCGTTCGGCCGCACGCCGAACACGGACGGTATCGGCCTGGAGTCCGTCGGCGTGGAAAGGACGGTCTCCGGCCACATCGTGACCGGCGAGTACGGCCGGACGTCCGTGCCTGGAATTTTCGCCATCGGCGACGTCACGACGACGCCGGCGCTGGCCCACGTCGCCTCCCGCGAGGCCGAGATCGTCGTCGAGCATATTGCAGGCCGGAGCCCGCATGGCAGGGCGATCGATCCGGAGCTGGTGCCGTCGGCGGTCTATTGCGAACCCCAGGTTGCCGGTTTCGGCCTGCGCGAAGACCGCGCGATGAAGGACGGCATTGCCTTCAGGAAATCGGTCTTTCCATACCGGGGCGCCGGCAAGAGCGTGGCGATCGGCAGAACGGAAGGCCTGGTGAAACTGCTCGCCGACCCCGCGACGGGTGAGTTGCTCGGCGGCCACATCGTCGGTCACGGCGCCACGGAGCTGATTCACGAACTGTTGCTGGCGAAAAGCAGCGAGCTGCTGCCGGACGACGTGGTCGACATGATCCATGCCCACCCCACGCTGTCGGAAGCCATCGCCGAAGCGGCCCGCGGCATCCACGGCAAGCCGATCCACATCTAGGCCGCTGCATTCAACGCTCCCTTGTTACGGACGAAAAGCTGCACGCATGGGTCAGGAGGAATAAATGAAGAAAGCTCTATTGAAGGCCATTCTTTTCTCCGTGCCGCTGGTTCTGCGGCGCACCGCCAGGAAGCATCCGGCGTTCCGGGATGAGATGCGCCGCCACAGCTGCACCGTCCAGATCAAGCTCAAGGATGAGAGCATCGGCCGGTACTACGTTTTCAACGGCGGTCGGGTGACGTCCGAATCAGGGATTCATCCGCGGCCGGACGTCACGCTGTCGTTCCGCGATTTGCCGACGGCGTTGCTGTTCCTGAAGCCGCCGATGGATCGCGCGGAAATCGTCCATGCCGCGAAGCAATTCCGCGTCGTCGTCACGGGGCGGGACCAACTGGTCGTCTGGTTCATGCAGTTGATGGGCCGCATCGAAACGTCCGGCCTGAAGGCCGGCACCCGAATGCTGGACGGTGCGATCCGCTACACCACCAGTACGAACGGCGGGCCGCTGTTCGTCTACGTCAAGGACGGCCGGATCCTGCGGGTCGCGCCGATCGACTTTACCGATGACGACGCGCCGAGCTACTCGCTCGACGCCCGAGGGAAGCGCTTCAGGCCGTGGCGGCGCGCGACGGTCAATCCGCACGCGCTGGCGCTGAAGTCCATGGTCTATTCCGAGAAGCGAATTCTTTATCCGATGAAGCGGGTGGACTTCGACCCGAACGGCGAGCGGAATCCGCAGAACCGCGGGATTTCCGGCTACGTCCGGATCAGCTGGGACGAGGCGCTCGACCTCGTCGCCAGCGAGATCACGCGGCAGAAAAAGGTCCACGGCCCCGGCTCCATCGCGATCCCCCACTCATCCCATCACCAGTGGGGAAACGTCGGCTACTACCTCAGCGCTCTATTCCGCTTCGGCAATCTGATCGGCTTCACCCGGGTTCATCACAATCCCGACAGCTGGGAGGGATGGTATTGGGGCGCCGCGCATCACTTCGGCAATACGATGCGCGTTGGCCTGCCGTCCCCCTACGGGACGGTGGAGGATTGCCTCAGGGAAGCCGAGATGATCGTTTTCTGGTCGAGCGATCCCGAGTCGACCAACGGCGCCTATGGCGGATTCGAAGCCACGCAGCGGCGCTTCTGGGCGAAGGAGTTGGGGATCGAGTTCGTCCATATCGACCCTCATTGCAATTCGACCGCCCAGCTGTACGGCGGCCGCTGGATTCCGGTGCGGCCGGGGACGGATTCCGCCCTAGCCATTTCGATCATGTACGTATGGGCAACGGAAGGCCTGTATGACAAGGAGTACATCGCAGCGCGAACCACCGGTTTCGCCGAGTGGGACGCCTATCTGCGGGGCGTTTCGGATGGCGTCCCGAAAACGCCCGAATGGCAGGAGCCCGAAACCGGTGTGCCCGCGCACGTCGTCCGGGCGCTCGCCCGGACATGGGCGGCGAAAAAAACCTACCTGGCGCCGGGCGGCGTGGGGACCGGCCTCGGCGGCGCCTGCCGCACCGCGACCGGTTCGCAGTGGACGCGCAACATGATCCTGATGATGGCGATGCAGGGCTGGGGCAAACCCGGCATCAACTTCGGCAACCTGCAGATGGGGGCTCCCATCGACCACTTCTTCTACTTTCCCGGGTATGCGGAAGGAGGGATCTCCGGCGAGCTGGCCTTCACCGCCGCCGCTGTCAACAACTACACGCGCATGCCGCATCTGCTGACCATGAACCCGGTCAAGCAGATGGTTCCGCGCCAGCGGCTTCCCGACGCAATCGTCAATGGATACGCGAAGGGATATGCCTGGGACGGGTCGTCCATCGAGGCCCAGATCGCGCCCTACGAATATCCCATGCCCGGATACTCGAAAATACACATGCTTTACCGCTACGGCGGGGCGCTCTTCGGGACCGTGGCGAACTCGTCGCGCTACATCGAGGCGTATCGCCATCCGTCCGTGGAGTGCATCGTCAGCCAGGCGATATACATGGAAGGCGACGTGCCCTTCGCGGACATCATTCTGCCAGCGTGCACTGCGGTGGAGCGATGGGACATCGGCGAGACGGCCGGCTGTCAGGGCTACGTCCATCATGGCTCGACGCAGCTGAATCACCGGACGGTCGTGATGCAGCACAAGTGCATCGAACCTCTCGGAGAGTCGAAGTCGGACTACCAGATTTTCCTCGATATCAGCAGTCGTCTAGGCCTGGGGGCGGTCTTCTCCGAAGGATGCAGCGAACTTGACTGGTGCAAGCGTGTATTCGATTCGTCCGACCTCGCGCAGAAGGTCAAATGGTCCGATTTCCTGAAGAAGGGCTATTACGTCGTCGACCCGGAATCCGAGAAGACCCGGGAGCCAGTCAGCATGCGCTGGTATGTCGAGGACAGGATCAAGGACGTTCCGGAGCCGCATCCGCTGCCGTCTCAATATCCGGAACAGTTCGGCCAGGGCTTGCCGACCCAGTCGGGCAAGATCGAATTCGTTCCGGCATCCATCCTGAGAGGAGATCCGGACAACCCCGAGAGGCCCGCCCTCAACCGCTACGTGCCGTCATGGGAGGGGAGGCAGACCGCCGACCTGGTCGGGAAATACCCTCTCCAGGTGATTTCGACCCATTCCCGATACAGCTTCCATACGTTCTCGGACGGGAAGGACAGCATCATCAACGACATCGAGGACCATCGGGTTCTCATCGACGGCTATTACTACTGGGTGATGCGGGTGAATCCCGCGGATGCCCGGCAGCGGGGGATTAGGCATCACGACGTGATCCGGATTTTCAACGACCGCGGCGCCGTGATATGTGCGGCCGACGTGTCGGAGCTGGTGATGCCGGGGGTCGTCAAGACATTCGAGTCGTCGGCGGTGTTCGATCCGGTGCCCGATCGCGGCGGCTTCGCCGACCGAGGCGGCTGCATCAACGTCCTGACGCCGCAGCGGCCGCAGGTCAAGGGAACCGACGGCATGGGGTCGAATTCCTGCCTCGTCGAGATCGAGAAATGGAATCCGGAGCAAATCGAGCGCATGCGTGCATAAGGCCGAGGCAGCCATAACGGCCGGAAAAACAGGAGGAGCGTGATGAACAAGTGGAATCTGATCATCGACGTGGCCAAGTGCGAGAACTGCAACAACTGCGTACTGGCCACGAAGGATGAGCATGTCGGCAACGATTTTCCGGGCTACGCGGCGCCGCAGCCGCTGCACGGACATCACGGATCCGCATCCATCGCAAGGTGCGGGGCACCGTGCCGATGGTGGATGTCGCATACCTGCCGACGACGTGCAATCACTGCGACGACGCGCCGTGCATCAAGGCGGCGGGCGACGGCGCCATCCACAAGCGGCCGGATGGGATCGTCATCATTGATCCGGTGAAGGCGAAGGGGCGAAAAGACCTCGTGAAGTCGTGCCCTTACGGAGCGATCTGGTGGAACGACGAGCTGCAGCTACCGCAGAAGTGGATATTCGATGCGCACCTGCTCGACCAGGGATGGACTGAGCCGCGCTGCACGCAGGCCTGTGCTACCGGCTGCATGCGCGCAGTGAATGTCAGCGATGCATCGATGAAGCAGATGGCGTCGGATGAGGGGCTCGAGGTGCTGCATCCGGAGTGGGGCACCAGGCCGCGGGTCTATTACCTGAACCTGCCCCGCTATGCGAAGTGCTTCATCGCCGGCAGCGTCATTGCCTCGATCGACGGCGTGGCCGAATGTGCATCCGGGGTGGACGTCACGCTTCTCAAGGACGGCCGGCAAGTGGCGCGTGCCGTCACGGATGCGTTCGGGGATTTCAAGTTCGACGGGCTGGAGCCGAACGATGGCGAATACTGCCTGCATTTTCTCTCTGTCGGTCGCGGCGCGGCGACACGTGCCGTCGTTCTGAAAGAGAGCGTGTATACCTGGGGACCATCCTTCTGGATTCGGAGATTCCCCATGTGCGCAATCCGGAGGAGGCTCTTGCCCGATGAATTCCACGGGCACGAGATCCGATATCAAGCAAAGGAGGTGTGAATCATGAAGGTGGCGTTCATTGGGTTGGGCAACATGGGGTCCGGCATCGCGCAGCGCATCGCGGCCGGCGGGTTCGACCTGACGGTCTGGAATCGGACCCAGTCGAAGATGACCCCCCTCGTCGAGCGGGGAGCGACGCCGGCCGCCTCGGCCAGGGAGGCCGTTGCCGACGCCGACGTGGTGTTTACGAGCCTGATGGACGACCAGTCCATCTTCGGCATCCTGCAGGCGGAGGACGGCATCCTGGCCGGCATGAAGCCCGGTGCCATCCATGTCTGCGTGACGACCATTTCGCCCGACTGCGCCGACCGGCTTGCCAGGCTTCACGAGGAGCACGGCAGCCACTACGTTTCCGGCCCTGTGGTTGGCCGGCCGGATGCCGCGGCGAGCGGCCAGCTCATGACCTATCTCGCCGGCGCCGCGGATGCGATCGCCAAGGCGACCCCGGTCTGCGAGAGCTATGCGAAGCAGGTGATCGCCATCTCGGACACGCCGCGAATCGCAAACTGCATGAAGCTCTGCATCAACTTCAATGCCGTTGCGCTCATCGAGCTGATGGGCGAGAGCTATGTCCTGGCCGAGAAATGCGGCATCCCGTTGGAGCACCTGCGCGATTTTTACCAGCAATCGGCGTTTGCCCACCCCGCGTTCAAGATGTACGCGGAAAAGCTGCGGGCCCGCGATTTCGCTGGCCGCGGCGGTTTCGTCATGAAGGGCGGGCTGAAGGACGTGAGGCTGATGCTGTCCACCGCGGGCAGCGTCGGCATCGATCTGGAGATCGGCAGGATCGTTGAGAGGAAGCTCGATGCGGGAATTAGCGCCGGCATGGAGGAGACCGACTGGAGCGCGTTCTATGAAATTACCCGGCGCGAGGCCGGCCTCGGTTAAGGAGAGATTCCATGGGTGACGTCTTGGTGATTTTCGGGTTTCTATGGATGGTGGCGGCCGCGCTGCTCGGGTTGTATCTGGGCGCCACCCATGCGGCCCATCTCGAGAAGCTGGAAAACATCGCGAAAGGCGGGACGCTGTTCGACTATCACCAGAGGCTGGACGCTTACAAATGGAGAGTCACCGTGCATGCGCACGCGTTCCTTTTTTCCATCGTGATCGTTCTGATCGGGCTCGTCATCCACAAGACGAATTTTTCCGACGCGGCCACCGACGCGCTCGGCTACGGGCTGATTGCCGCGCCCGTGCTCTGGAGCGTCGGCGGCCTCAGACACAGCAAGCCCCTGATGGGCGCTGGCGATCTCCTGCTGTTGTTGGGGATCGTCGCCACCCTTGCCGGATTGGCAAAAATCATCTGACGGTGCCGTATCCACGGGCCGTCCGGGAACCAGGCGCAACCGGACATTTCAAGGAGATCGACCATGTCTCTCACGCAGTTCGTACCGACCCCGAAGTTCGAAGAATACAAGGAGCGCTTCAAGGAGCATTACCATCTCGAGCGCCGTGAAGACGGCGTCATCCTGGCCCGGGCGCATACCCTGGGCGGCCCGGTGCAGCTGAGCGTGGAAAACCACCGGGCTCTCGGCCAACTGCTCAAGACCATCGGCGCCGACCCCGAGAACGAAATCCTGATCCTGACGGGGACCGGCGACGATTTCATGATGGCGGCAGACCCCGAGGGTTTCGCCCTGGAGCAGAAGGACCTTCCCTACTGGGCGTACGAGTATGCCTACAAGGATGGCCGCATCAACGTCAGTTCGCTGATCAACGACCTGGAGATTCCGACGATCGGCGTCTTCAACGGGCCGGGGTTCCACAGCGAAATCTGCCTGATGTGCGATATCACCCTCTGCAGCGAGGATGCGGTGGTTTTCGACCCGCACTTCGATCTCGGGTCCGTGCCCGGCGACGGCATTCACAGCTGCTTCCAGGAACTGCTCGGCGTCAAGCGTTCCGCCTATGCCCTGCTCACCGGGCAGGCAATCGACGCGAAGAAGGCCCTGGAGTACGGCATGGTGAACGAGGTGCTGCCGCGGGACAGGCTGATCGAGCGCGCCTGGGTGCTCGCCGACCACATCATGAAGCAGCCTCGCATCACGCGCCGGATGACCACCCAGATCGTGCGGCGGCCGTGGAAGCAGCGGATCACCGACAACCTGGACGGCGGCTTCGGCATCCAGATGTTCGCCCACCTGGCGAAGCAGAAGTCGATCCACAGCCGGAATCATATCGGCGCCACGGTCGCGTATGTCCGGGAAGGGCGGCAGAACAGCTTCGACTGATCCGCCTTCCGTCCCGCCGCGCCGGATGGCTGTTCCGTCCGGCGGGCGATTCTCTGTACGGAGCAGCCTGCAGGGTCCGGTTCTTGGCGTTTTGCCAAGGACCGGATTCTTCTGGCTGCGCCACTCCCTTCGACGGCCACCGGCTTGCGTCGGCCGATGCGGCGGACATGGAATGATCAGCGATCCCTATTTTTACCTCATCGCTTTCCCGGCCGTTCTGTTGACGGGAATATCCAAGGGAGGCTTCGGCGGCGCGCTGGGCGTCGTCGGCGTTCCGCTGATGGCCCTGGTCATCTCGCCGATGCAGGCGGCGGCCATCATGCTGCCCGTCCTCTGCGCAATGGATTTCTTCGGCATGCGTGCCTACCTCGGTAAGTGGGACGTGGCCAATCTGAAGATCATCGTGCCCGGCGCGCTGATCGGAATCGTGCTGGGCACCGTGACGTTCGGGGCGTTCAGCGAGAACGTCATCCGGATGGCGGTCGGCGTGATTACCGTCGCCTTCGTTCTCGACAATCTGCTGAAGGACTCCCGCAAAGATGCGCGCGCCGGTCGCTCGCGGCTGCGCGGAACCTTCTGGTCCGGCGTCTCGGGATTCACCAGCTTCCTCGCCCATTCCGGCGGGCCGCCGATCATGGTGTACCTCATGCCGCAGCGGCTCGACAAGGTGGTGTTCGTTGGCACGGTCAACGCCTTCTTCCTGCTCACCAATGCGTTCAAGGTCGTCGCCTATGCCGGCCTCGGCCAGCTTTCCACCGGCAACCTGGCGACCAGCCTGCTGCTGGCGCCGGCCGTTCCGCTTGGCGTATGGCTCGGCCTGCATCTCCAGCGGAAGGTGGATCAGGTCTGGTTTTACCGGATCGCCCAGGGGGGTCTGCTGCTGACCGGCCTGCTGCTCATTGTTCAAGGCCTGGGGCGGTAGCCGATCCGGCCCGAATCCGAACCGCCACTCGGGTGTGCCGGTATTTGAATGCGAATGGAGTAAATGTCATGAATGTGCTGATCGTTCATGCTCATTATGAGCAGGAATCTTTCTCCTCTGCGCTGATGCACTGTGCGGTGGATGTGTTCGAATCCGGCGGTCATGAGGTGCGGGTGTCGGACCTTTACAAAATGAATTGGAACCCGGTTGCAAGCGCAAGTGACTTCGGGGAAAGAGAGCATTCCGAATATTGCGTATACGCGCTTGAGCAGAGAAAGGCCTGTCAAGCCGGAACCATCGCTCGCGATATCGCCGGGGAGATCGAGAAGGTCAAGTGGTGCGACCTGTTGATCTTCAATTTCCCCATGTTCTGGTGTTCCGCTCCGGCGATCCTCAAGGGCTGGATCGACCGTGTATTCGTCTCCGGTTTGTTTTATGGGGGAACGCGATTCTATGATCGTGGTGGCATGACCGGAAAGCGCGCCATGGTGACTCTCACGCTTGGCGGACGCGACCATATGTTTGGCAAAGACGCCATTCACGGTGAACTGGACGTCATGTTGAGGCATCTCGTGCGTGGGACGCTGGGCTACTGCGGATTTGAAGTCCTGAAGCCCTTCGCCGCATATCACGTTCCCTACATTTCTGATGAAGAGCGCGGAGTCATTCTTGACGATTACCGTATCGCGTTGAGAGATATTGCTGCGAGACAGTCAGTGGATTTTCCGAAGCTGTCTGATTTTGATGAGGCGATGAGGCCGCTCCGTCCGTCCGTGTGAGGTTGCGGCGACGGACTCCGCTCCTGTTCCTCGCAGGCGGTCCAGCCGACAACGGGATATCGGCGCTCAAGAACCGTTTGGAGAGACGGACAAGTGATTTCGATAAACGCAAAATTCAAGCTGTTCGTGATCCTGCTGCTCGCCAGCCTTGTTGCCCTGTCTTTCTTCGGATTGATGTCGGAGCGGACGGTGTTGATCAAAGATGGCAAGCTCAAGACCCGGCACGTGGTCGAGACGGCCTATGGCGTACTGGAGCACTTTCATCATCTGGAGAAAACGGGCGTCCTTTCCCGGGAAGCGGCCCAGGAGGCGGCTTTTTCGCAGATCCGGCGCCTGCGCTATGGCGAGTCGGAATATTTCTGGATCAACGATCTGGCGCCCCGAATTCTCGTGCATCCGACTTCGCCCGCGCTCGAAGGAAAGCCGGTGGCCGATATGCGCGACCCGTCGGGGAAGTTCCTGTTCAGGGAATTCGTGGATATCGCCAAGGCCCATGGAAGCGGGCACGTGGAATATCTCTGGCCCAAGCCGGGCAGCGACACGCCCGTGGGCAAGACATCGTTCGTCAAACTGTTCGGGCCGTGGAATGTGATCATCGGGTCGGGTACCTACAATGACGACGTCGATGCGCTGTTCGTGGGCAAGGCGATGAAGGTCGGTGGCGCCGTCGTCCTGCTGGTCGCAATGCTCGGCTCGCTGGCCATATTCATGGCGCGAGGCATGCTGAAGCCTCTGGGCGAACTCGAACGGTCCCTGCATCGCGTCAAGGAGAGCAACGACCTGACGATACGGGTGGCGGTCGCCTCCCAGGACGAAATCGGTCGGACGGCCGAGGCATTCAATCACATGATTGCCTCTTTTCAGGAAACGGTCCATTCGGTCCTGGGCAACGCAAGTCGGATTTCCGAGTCGGCCGGCAAGCTGTCGGCGATGTCGGAAGAAATGGATGATCACGCCAAATCCCAGTGCAGCGCCGCGGAGTCGATGGCCCAGGCGGTCGCGCAGCTCAGCGCCGGCATCGCCAGCATTTCGGAGAGCGCGGGCGACGCGCACGGCGTCGCCCTGCGGTCTGGCGAAAGCTCGGACAAAGGCGGGCAGATCGTCGCCGATGCGGTTGCCGAGATGAACAAGATCGCCGCTGCCGTTCATCAATCGGAGAGCGTCGTCGAGAGGCTTGGAAAGCATTCGGAGAAGATTTCGGTGATCGTCAATACCATCAAGGAGATCGCCGACCAGACCAATCTTCTCGCGCTCAATGCCGCGATCGAGGCCGCCCGGGCCGGGGAGCACGGGCGGGGCTTCGCGGTCGTCGCCGACGAGGTGAGAAAACTTGCCGAACGCACCGGCAGATCCACCGAGGAAATCGGCGCCATGATCTCGACGATCCAGGAAGGGGTGCGGGAAGCCGTCGACAGCATGAACCTGGCAAGCGAGTATGTCGGGCAAGGCGTCGGCATGACCCGGGCCGTCGGCATCTCCATGGAGGAGATTCGCAGCCAGGCCCGGTGCGCGGGCAGCGCGATGGGCGAGATTTCGGATGCGCTTCTCGGTCAGCGTACGGCCGGTCAGCAGGTTTCCGACAATACGGTCCGGATTTCCTCGATGAGCACGCAGACCAACCGCAGCGCGCATCTGGTTGCCGCCACGGCCCGGGATCTGTCCCACATGGCGAGTCGGCTCCAGGAGGCGGCGGCGAGGTTCAGCGTGTGATCGCCGGACGGCCGCAGGCCGGGGGGACTAGGCTATCGTCTTGGTCGGGCGGCGTATTTCCGCCAGCGGATAGGAAAAGATTTCCCCGCGCTTCTCCTCGGACGTTCCCAGGCCCTGCAGAATGGTTTCCACGATGCGATCCGTGTAATCGGTCTTGGCAAGGCCCGGCTCCTTGAGCAGCCTGATCATCGCCTGGCGCATCGTGCCCATCGTCATGTCCCAGCCGCACTCCGCCGACGGGCAGGCGAACCCGCCCGACTTGATTCCCAGCCGGATGTCCCGGAGCGGGCCATCCAGCGCGAACCCCCTTGAAACCAGACGCTGGCGACGAAACTGCACCAGGCCTTGTCCGCCTTCGCTTTTTCCATCCATAGCCGCATGCCCATTCCATGACGAAGGAGAGGGTCGTCGATGATCTGGATCGAGGATTCGATCGCATCGGCCAGATCATCTGCCAACCAGGTGGCGGTTGCCGAAAGCAGTTCGGCGGTACTGCTGAAGTAGTTATAAAAAGTCCCCCGTGCGATACCTGTGATCTTGATGAAGTCGTCGATGACGGGCGCGTCCGGCCCCTTCTCGGCAAAGACCTGCAACGCGGCCTCGATGATGCGGGCCTTGGTTCTGCTGCGCCGATTTCTTCCGACGACGGTCCGGTGGTTGATCGCCGCTTTCTTCCCGGGAACAACGGCTGATTCTTTGGCATTCATTGCGACTCTTGAGGCAGCATATGCTAATCGATTTTTGATGTTGCGATTATAGTCCAAACTGGACGACATGCCCAATATTAATGAACTGGATAATCTCATTGTCATGATTGTTGCCTGTGCACCAGGCCTGATGGATCAGGCCGTGAGGCACATCCGTGCATGACGCTTCCAAATTCCCCTTCCTATCTCGATAGGCGATGCCGATCGTCATTCGCTGAACGGTATCGACCCCTTTGACGCTGACGGCCGGAAGCCTGGGTGCGAAGAGCGGATACCTCTTGCACGCATGAAGCCACCCGGTTCATGCGCGGTACGTATCCGCAAGGTGAGAGGCTTTCGTTCTGGCCAGGGAAAAATTTTCATTGAACAGAAATGTCATCTTGACAATAAATTCCGTATTGGATAGCTTGTGCAATATTGGTGAGGGTGTGCAGCCATCGCCGGTGTGGTCGGCAGTCGGAAGGGGGCTCGACATCTGCCCGCTGCTCCGTTTCTGCGCGTGGAGAAGAGGCGAACCGGGAGATGCAAGCCCGCGCCGACGGTTCCGACACTGCCTCGCGGATAAAAAAACGCTGGAGACATAAGACAAAATGCAATTCGATCTCGAAGAAATGAACAAGGGGCTGTATATCGGCGGCGTGTGGCGTGCCGCTGAGGACGGGTCGGTTTTTGACGTCCTGGACCCAGCTACGGAAGAAACCATCGCCCGTGTTTCCGATGCGACGGTCGGAGACGCGATTGCGGCAGTCGATGCTGCATACGGAGCCGCTAAGGGCTGGGCGTCCACGCCGCCGCGCGAACGTAGCGAGATGCTGCGCCGCGCCTTCGAGTTGATGGTCGAGGAAAAGGACGCGCTGGCCTGGCTGATAACCCTCGAAAGTGGGAAGGCGCTCTCCGAAGCCAGGGGGGAGGTGCTGTATGCCGCCGAATTCTTACGCTGGTTTTCCGAGGAGGCGGTGCGGGTCATCGGAGAAATATCTGTGGCCCCAAGCGGTAACAACCGCATCGTCGTTCAGCGGCAGCCGATCGGGATTTCTGTATTCGTCACGCCTTGGAATTTCCCCGCCGCGATGGCGACGCGGAAAATCGCTCCTGCACTTGCCGCGGGCTGCACCACGGTGCTGAAGCCGGCCAAGGAAACCCCGCTTACGGCGCTGGCCATGGCGGCGATTTTCGAACGGGCCGGCGTGCCGCCGGGTGTGGTCAATACCATTCCGACGCGCCGGTCTTCGAGCGTGGTTGCGGCGATGCTCAAGGATGCGCGCGTTCGGAAATTCTCTTTTACCGGCTCGACCGAGACTGGCCGGCGTCTTCTCGCCCAGGCCGCCGAGAACGTCGTCAAGTGCTCGATGGAGCTCGGCGGCAACGCGCCGTTCATCGTCTTTGCCGATGCCGATCTCGATGCCGCGGTGTCTGCGGCCATGATCGCGAAGCTCCGCAATGGCGGCGAATCATGTACGGCGGCCAACCGCTTTTACGTCGAAAGTCCTGTGGCGAGGGAGTTCGCCGACAGGTTGGCGGCGGCCATGGCGGGCGTGAAGATCGGTCACGGCCTCGACGACGGCGTTCAGCTTGGTCCGATGGTCAATGCGGGGACCCGGGACAAGGTTGCCTCTCTGGTGAAGGTGGCGATTGCCGAGGGGGCGACGCTGATCGCCGGTGGCAAGGTCCCGGACGGTCCAGGCTATTTCTACGAACCGACCGTGCTTGCCGATGTGGCCGCCGATGCAACGATCCTGCGCGAAGAAATCTTCGGTCCGGTCGCACCCATTGCGACCTTCGAGGGCGAGGAGCAGGCCGTCGCCCTGGCCAACGCAACGGAATTCGGCCTGGTGTCCTTCATCCATACGCGAGACCTGGCCAAAGCCCTGCGTGTCGCCGACCGGATCGAATCCGGCATGGTCGGCATCAACCGGGGTGTGGTTTCCGACCCCGCCGCGCCATTCGGTGGCTGGAAGCAAAGCGGCGTCGGCCGGGAAGGCGCTCATGACGGCCTGCTTGAATACCTGGAATCGAAGTACATCTCGGTGAGCTGGTGAGTGGACGTGCCGTTAGTGCTTGCGGGGTGGCTGGTGTGTCACGAGCGAGCCGGGAAATGCTGGACCACCGATCCTCCGAATTTCTTCCGGCCACTCAAGCGTGGAAAACACATAAAGAAGCCCCCAGAGGCTCTGTGGAGACAACCTGCTGCAGCCTGGATCGTTCGTCAAGCGAATGCCAAGCACCGCCGGTGGAGCGAAAGAGGCGTTGAAGTCGGCGCTATTTAGTTTGTTGATGTAAAAAACCAAAGGAGGGGCAGATGAGCGAAAGAAACGGTAGAAAGTATGCCCGCAGAAGTCTGCTGTCATTGTTGTGTTGCTCGCTCGGTTGGGGGCAAACGGCGACGGCATTCGTGATTCCCGTGGCAAATTCCGACCTCAAGGTGCGATGGGATAATACCGTCAAATACAGCGCGGCCTATCGCCTGCACAATCCGAGCGAGCGCGTGGCCGGGGGGGCATCCGGCGCGCTGGTGCCCGGGAGCGAACTCGACGACGGTGACCGAAATTTCAAGCGCGGCCTCGTATCGAACCGCGTCGACCTGTTCTCGGAATTCGACATCGCTTACAAGAACATGGGGTTGCGCCTGAGCGGGGCGGCCTGGTACGACGACGTCTATAACCGCGGCAACGACAACCGTTCCGCGACGGTGAATTCGGCCAGCGTGCCGGCTGGCCGTTTCACCTCGGGTACGCGCGATATGATGGGGCGCAAGGCCGAGCTGCTTGATGCTTTCGTCTATTTCAACAGCGATGAGATGTCCGAAACGCCGTTCACGGTGCGGGTGGGCAGGCACAGCGTGCTTTACGGGGAGACGCTGTTTTTCGGCGCCAACGGCATTGCCGGCACCCAGGCGCCGATCGATACGATCAAGCTCCTTTCGGTCCCCGGCTCGCAGTTCAAGGAGATCATCCGCCCGGTCGGCCAGGTTTCGACCCGGATCCAGCTTTCTTCCAGTTTTTCCCTGGGGGTCTACTACCAGTTCGAATGGGAGAAGAGCCGTCTGCCTGCTTCCGGTTCGTTCCTGAGTGACCTCGACTTTTTCGGAGCGGGCCGGGAGACGGCCCTGGGCTGGAACTACGCCGGAGAAGATAAGCCGGACAGTGCGCAGGGCGGTATTCAGCTCCGGTTCAAGCCGCGTTCCGGAGACACCGAATATGGTTTTTACGCGGCTCGCTACAACGAAAAAGGGCCGATGATGATGTTCGATCCCCGGCCGTTCGTGAACCAGTACCGGCTCGTCTATCCGGAAAAGATCAAGACCATCGGCGCAAGTTTCAGCACCGTCTTCGCCGACGTGAACGTTTCCGGCGAAGTGTCGTACCGCTGGAACGCGCCTCTGGTGACCGGACCGCAACTAGATATCGGCTTCCTCGGGAACGGCACGAACAAGCAGCTCTATGCGGTCGGCAAGACGGTCCACCTGAACCTCTCCGCGATCTACCTGCTGGGCAAGAGTGCGCTGTGGGATGGCGCGGAACTGCTCGGAGAAATCGCCTGGAATCGCACCCTGTCCGTGGACAAGAACCCGCTGGCGCTGGATGCCAACGTCACCCGGGATGCTACCGCGCTGAGGATGATCTTTTCTCCCCAGTATTTCCAGGTGCTGCCCGGTCTCGACATCTCGGTTCCGATCGGTGTCGGCTGGAATCCGAGCGGACGTTCGTCGGCGGTCGAGAAATTCAACGGAGGCGTCCGCCACGGCGGCGACGTCAGTATCGGGGTTAAGGGGGACTATCAGAAGAAATGGCGGATGGCGCTGAACTACACCCATTACTTCGGCAAGGAGGATGCGTTCCTGACGCCGAACACCGTCGACCCTGCCCACGGCCCGTTCATGCGCACCGGCGCCCAGTCGCTGCGCGACCGCGATTTCATTTCCTTCACGGTGCAAACCACTTTCTGACGAGGAGACAGAAATGCTGAGAAGAACTTTCATCGCCTCGGCGATCGCTACCGTATGGGCGATGGCGGCACCGGTCTATGCTGCAGTGACTGCCGAAGAAGCGGCTGCGCTCAAATCCAGCTTGACTCCCTTGGGTGCCGAAAGGGCCGGGAACGAGGCCGGAACGATCCCGGCGTGGGATGGCGGCATGACCAAGCCGCCCGCGGGCTATCAGCCTGGCGCGCCGCGCCCCGATCCGTTCGCCGGCGAAAAGCCGATCCTGCAGATTTCCGCAAAGAACCTGGATCAGTACAAGGACCGTCTTTCCGACGGCGTTCAGGAGATGCTGAAGAAATATCCGGACAGCAACCGTCTGGATGTGTATCCGACCCACCGCACCGCCGCGGCGCCCCAGTGGGTTTACGACAACACCTTCGCCAACGCGACGCGAGCGAAGACGACCCAGGGTGGAAACAACATCGAGAACGCCTTCGGCGGCATTCCGTTCCCGATCCCGAAATCCGGCGCCGAGGCCATGTGGAACCATCTGCTGCGCTGGCGCGGAGAGTCGTCTGAAAGCATGCTCAGTATCTGGATCGGCAACGCCGACGGCAGCCGGACGATGGCGGTCGAGGCAAAGGACGATCATCAGTTTCCATACTACCGGCAGGACGGCTCGCCGGAACAATTCTCCGGTATCTACTGGATGTTCCGCCAGGTGCAGACCAATCCGCCGTTCAAGGCCGGTGAATCGATGCTGTTGCACGACCCGGTGGACCAGATCGGAGAAGGGCGCAAGGCATGGCAGTACCTGGCCGGCCAGCGTCGGGTCAGACGTGCGCCGACGATCGCCTTCGACACGCCTGACTTCGTCGCTTCCGGCCAGGGCTATTTCGACGAGGTGTTCATGTTCCTGGGGTCGCTGGAGCGCTACGAGTGGACGCTTGTCGGCAAGAAGGAAATCTACGTCCCGTACAACAGCAATCGCTTCCCGCTGGCCAAGAGAGCGGAAGTGTTCTCCCCTCACCACCTGAACCCGGACAAGCTGCGCTGGGAACTGCATCGGGTGTGGGTGGTGGAGGCGAACCTGGCGGCCGGGAAGCGCCATGTGGTGCCGAAACGCCGCTTCTATCTCGACGAGGACACCTGGGCGGTGCTGCTGGCGGACGGTTACGACGCGGAAGGGAGGCTGTGGCGTACCCAGCAGTCCGTCCCCTTCGTCGCACCGGAGATTCCTGCCGTGGTGACCCAGACCTTTGCCACGTTCAATCTGCTTGCCGGGACATGGATGGTGAACAACGTCTACAACGAGCAGCCGACCCAGTACAAGGTCGTCCCCCGCCGGCCGGACGCCTATTTCTCTCCGGACGCCCTGGCCGGCGCCGGGGTGCGTTGAGCCGGTACGAAAGCAAGCGTTAAGAACCACAAAATGGATTCGGGAGCGGGGGGCAGTCCCCCCGCATCCCGGGCGGAGGAGCAATGATATGAATCTTGATGACAAGAGGTGCCTGACGAGGCTCGGGCACGTCATGATCGTCGGCATCGCGATAGTCGGCGCGACGGCGCACGCTGCGCTCGATGTCCTGGAACGACCGGCATTGTCGCGGACGAACGAGCGGGCGCTCACGTCGGTCGTTCTGGCGGTCGAAAAGGCGGGTACGCGGCTTAATGCCGTCGGCGAGCGCGGGCTAGTGCTGTACTCGGACGACGAAGGGACGCACTGGCATCAGGCAAGCGTGCCCGTCAGCGTCACCTTGACCAGCGTCGCATTCTCGGATGTGCAGACCAGTTGGGCGGTAGGTCACAGCGGCGTCGTCCTGCGCAGCGACGATGGCGGCCGGACCTGGGCCAAGGTGCTCGACGGAAAGCAGGCTGCGGCCCTGGTGGCGGAATCGGCGCAGGCAGCAGGGACAGACCCGCAACTGGCTGCCGAGGCAGCGCGCCTGGTGGCCGACGGACCGGACAAGCCTTTTCTCGGCATCCACTTCATCGACAAGGCGCATGGTTTTCTTGTCGGAGCCTATGGGCTTCTTTTTGCGACATCGGACGGCGGCCGGACCTGGCGGCCCCGATTGGACCGGATCGACAATCCGAAGGGGCTGCATCTCTACAGTATTCTGGCGACCGATGAAGCGATCTGGCTGGCCGGCGAACAGGGTGCCCTGTTCGTGTCCCGGGATCGCGGCGCTTCGTTCCGATCCGTTGCGACGCCCTATCAAGGGACGTATTTCGGCATGGTCTCCGCCGGCAGGAATGTCGTCGTCTTCGGCATGCGCGGCAATGCCTACTGGTCCGGAGATCAGGGAAGCACGTGGGAAAAATGCCTTGTCCAGACCAACGGTGCCTTGACGGCGGGGCTACGCACGAAATCCGGCGCCGTGATGCTGACCGACGACAGCGGAAACGTCTTCGTCAGCCGTGACGAAGGCCGGCGATTCGAGCGGAGCCCGCTGCCGAAACAGACGCCGCTGAACGCCATTCTCGAGGTGAGCCCCGGCCGGTTCGTCCTGGCCGGGGCCCGCGGCCTCGGACTGGCCGGCTTTTCACAGCCTGCCGTGGGTAGCGAGCCATGAACCACGATACCTCTCTTGCCGAACATCCCGTGATCCGCGATATCAAGGATTTCGATGCCAATTCCGGCAATTTCGTCGAACGGGCCTTCTTCAACCACCGCCTGGTCGTTATGGTAGTCTGCCTGGCGCTGACCTTGATCCTGGGTTTTCAGGCCCTGGGGCTGAAGCTGAATGCCAGCTTCGAAAAGATGATTCCGGCGCACCATCCCTACATCCTCAATTACTTCGAGAATCGCCAGGATCTGGCCGGATTGGGAAACAGTGTCCGCATTGCGGTGGAGGCGGTCGACGGCAGCATTTTCAGCGCAGGCTACCTGGAGACGCTGCGTCGACTCAACGACGAGCTGTTCCTGCTGCCCGGCGTCGATCGTCCCTATATGAAATCCCTGTGGACACCCTCGACGCGCTGGGTCGGAGTCACGGAAGAGGGGCTCGACGGCGGGCCGGTCATTCCGGATGACTACGACGGCAGCAGCGCAAGCCTCGAGCAACTGCGACAGAACGTCGAGCGTTCGGGCGAGATCGGGCAACTGGTTGCCGCCAATTATGCTTCCAGCGTCATTTTCCTGCCGCTGAACGACGTCGCTGCCGATGGCACCCGCCTTGACTACCACGAGTTTTCCAGGAAGCTCGAAGAGCTGCGTGCGAAGCACGAATCCGCCGGCGTCCGGATCTACATCACCGGATTCTCGAAGATCGTCGGCGATCTGATCGATGGCCTGCAGCAGGTCGCTCTTTTCTTTGCACTGGCCATTGCCATCTGCAGCGTCGTGCTCTACGCCTACACGCGCTGTCTGCGAAGCACCGCGCTCGTGATGGCGTGCTCGCTCGTGGCGGTCATCTGGCTGCTCGGCCTGCTGCCGACCCTGGGCTACGAACTCGACCCGTATTCCGTCCTAGTGCCATTCCTCGTGTTCGCCATCGGCATGAGCCACGGCGCCCAGAAAATGAACGGCATCATGCAGGACATCGGGCGCGGCACGCACCGGCTGGTGGCGGCGCGCTATACCTTCCGCCGCCTTTTCCTTGCCGGCCTGACCGCGCTGCTCGCCGATGCGGTGGGCTTCGCGGTGCTGATGATCATCGACATCCCGGTGATCAAGGATCTAGCGATCACCGCCAGCATGGGGGTCGGAACGCTCATTTTCACCAATCTGGTGCTGCTGCCCGTTTTCCTTTCCTACACCGGGGTCAGCGCAGCGGCTGCGAAGCGCAGCCTGAAGGAAGAGCGCGCGGACAGGGAGGACCGGGCGCATCGCAAGCATCCGCTCTGGGCCTTCCTCGATCTGTTCACCCGGCGCAAGTGGGCGACCGTCGCCATTGTCGTTTCAATGGCCCTTGGCGTTTTCGGCTTCGTGGCCAGCCTGCAGCTGAAAGTCGGCGACCTCGATCCGGGGGCGCCGGAACTTCGGCCGGATTCCCGCTACAACCGCGACAATGCGTTCATGGTGGAAAACTATGCGGCAAGCAGCGACGTTTTCGTGGTGATGGTGAGGACGCCCGAGTTCGCGTGCGTCAAATACGAGACGCTGAGCGACGTCGATGCCCTGGAGTCGGAGCTGCAGCAACTGCCCGGCGTGGAGTCCACCAATTCCTTCGCGGCCTTGAGCAAGCGGGCTGCTGCGGGCATGAACGAGGGCAGCCTCAAATGGTACGAGCTTCCGCGCACGCAGGACATGCTGAACGCGATCGCAACGCGGGCGCCGAGGGAGTTGTTCAACCAGAAGTGCGATCTTTTGAGCGTTTATGTCTTCCTGAAGGATCACAAGGCAGAAACGCTCGACGCGGTCGTGCGCACGGTCGAGTCCTTCGCCGAGCGGAACGACACGACGGAAGTCCGCTTCCTCAATGCGGCGGGCAACGCCGGCATTGAGGCTGCGACCAATATCGTCGTCAGGAAGGCCAACGTCCAGATGCTCCTGCTCGTCTATGCGGCGGTGATCGTGCTCGCCTTCGTCACTTTCCGTTCTTGGCGGGCCGTGGTTTGCGCTGTGCTGCCGCTGCTGCTTACGTCGATACTCTGCGAGGCGCTGATGGTCTTCCTGGGGATCGGCGTCAAGGTGGCGACCCTGCCGGTCATTGCCCTGGGCGTGGGGATTGGCGTCGACTACGCGCTGTATATCCTGACGGTCACGCTGGCACGCCTGCGGGAAGGAATGAGTCTGTCCGAAGCCTATTACAGGGCGCTCCTATTCACCGGGAAAGTCGTCGCCCTGACCGGCATTACCCTGGGTGTGGCTGTTGCGACCTGGGTGGCATCCCCCATCAAATTCCAGGCCGACATGGGCATCCTGCTTGGCTTCATGTTCGTCTGGAATATGCTGGGGGCCGGAATTCTGCTGCCGGCGCTCGGTTATTTCCTGCTTAAACCGGCCCGGCAGCCTGCGGCGGCGGGGGCCGGCGCGATGCCGTGATCGCGGGCTTTCTCCGGTTCGGTGCATTCTCCTCCGCGGCCTTTGGCCCTCGCCTTGATCGAGGCTGGAAAAATAAACCGGGGTTTGGCCTGCCGCCGCAGGCCGCTTTTGTGCGGCCGGCAAGGGTGACATCCTTCTTGGCGTATTACGTTGCGTGACCAGTGGCGCGTGTGCTTTGCATGGACCGACAATGGCCCGGCCGATGTCGAAATCGTTGATTACCACTGAGGAGGCGTCATGAGCAAACCCATCGACGGCATGCGCCCTGTGCATCCTGGCGAGGTGCTGCGCGAAGATTTCCTGGCTCCGATCGGGCTGAGCGTCAATGCGCTGGCCCTGGCGCTGGGTGTGCCTGCCACCCGCATCCATGAGATCGTGAAGGAGCGGCGCGGGATCACCGCCGACACTGCATTTCGCCTTGCCCGGTACTTCGGTGGCGATGCCGCATCGTGGCTGGTGATGCAGGCAAATTACGACCTCAAGACGCTGCCGTCGCGTGACGAGATCATTTCGCGCGTGCAGCATTGTCCGCTGATGGAAGCGTGATGCCGCGCTGAACACGCACCCCGCTGCGTCGGCGAGTGGGGCGCCGCTGCGTTCAGCCAGCCGGGCGCAGATGTTGTCGTGGATGTCGAGGCCGCCTGCTGCGCCGGCGGCGAGATCGCCATCGCCATCGACGGCGGCATGATGGCCGGCTTCAACGCCAATCTTTGAGCCCGCCGCCGGGGCCGCGGCAAGTCCAGCGTCGTAGTCTCAACGGACGATGATGGCGCGGCCGGCAGTTCGCACAATGCTCCCAGGTATCCGACCAATCCTGGGGGCAGCAATGATCGACATTCGCGGTTTGGCCTACATCGTCACTCAGATCGACGATCTCGCCGAATGGGCAGGCTACGCAGAGAACGTGCTCGGCATGATGAGTTCGCCGGCGCCCGGCGGCGGGCTCTACATCAAGATGGACGAACGCCCCTTCCGCATCCTGGTGGTGCAGGGCGCGGAGCGCCGCTACCTCGCCTCGGGCTGGGAACTGCCGGGCAGGGAGGCATTCGAGGCGGCGCTGGCCGAACTGGATACGAAGGGCGTGCGCTACGCGCTGGCCGACGCCGCCACCGTGGCCCAGCGCGGCATGCAGGCGGTGGCGGTGCTGACCGATCCGTCGGGCAACCGCCACGAACTGTGCTGGGGCCATCTGTCGGACTGCCAGCCCTTCGTCTCGCCGCAGGCGGTGCCCCGTTTCGTCACCGGCGACATGGGCCTGGGCCACACGGTGCTGCCGGCGCCCGATTTCGACGCCACCGCGGCCTTCCTCCGCGACGTGCTCGGCTTCGGCCTGTCCGACATCTTCAACTTCCGCCCCGATCCGGCCGCGCCGCCGGTCCGCATCCACTTCATGCACTGCGGCAATGCCCGCCATCACAGCCTGGCGATCGCCGAATACCCGGTGCCGAGCGGCTGCGTGCATGTGATGGTGGAAGTCGATTCGATGACCGAGGTCGGCCGCGCCCACGACCGCCGCATCGCCCACAAGGTGCCGCTGTCGGCGACGCTGGGCCAGCACCTCAACGACCGCATGATCTCCTTCTACATGAAGACGCCGTCGGATTTCGACCTGGAATACGGCTTCGGCGGCCTGCAGCTCGACTGGGATCGCCACACCGCCTTCGAATTCACCCGCGTCAGCATCTGGGGCCACGACTTCGGCGTCGGCCAGCGGCAGGAACAGGCCGCCTGAGCGCGGCCGGCAACAGGAAAGCATCCATGAACAAACAGATGACGGCGGCCGATGTTGTCGCCCGGCTTCGGGACGGCATGACCATCGGCTTCGGCGGCTGGGGGCCGCGGCGCAAGCCGATGGCGATCGTTCGCGAGATCCTGCGCTCGGACCTGAAGGATCTCACCGTGGTGTCCTACGGCGGGCCGGACGTCGGCATGCTGTGCGCCGCCGGCAAGGTGCGGAAGCTGATCTTCGGCTTCGCCACGCTCGACGCGATCCCGCTCGAACCCTGGTACCGCAAGGTGCGCGAAGCCGGCGGACTGGAACTGATGGAACTCGACGAGGGCATGTGGCAGTGGGGGCTGCGCGCCGCCGGCATGCGCGTGCCCTTCCTGCCGACGCGCTGCGGCCTGGCGACCGACGTGACGAAGCTGAACCCGGAGCTAAAGACCATCCGCTCGCCCTACGACGACGGCGAAGTGCTGCTGGCGATGCCGGCGCTGAAGCTCGACGTCGCGCTGGTGCACGTCAATGTCGCCGACCGGCTCGGCAACACCCTGATCCTGGGCGGCGATCCCTATTTCGACCACCTCGTCGCCCGCGCCGCGGATGCCTGCTACGTGTCGGCCGAGCGGGTCGAGGAACGGCTGGCGCTGACGCCCGAGCAGGCCCGCTTCAACACTTTCGAGCGCTATCTGGTGAAAGGCGTGGTGCATGCGCCCGGCGGCGCCCATCCGACCACCTGCGCGCCGGACTACGGCTGGGACATGAGCCATTTCAAGCGCTACGTCGCCAGCGCCGCCGAGGAAGGCGGCTGGCAGGCCTACATGGACGAATTCGTCAGCCCGGGCGAGGCCGCCTACCAGGCCGCCAACGGCGGCGTCGAACGCATGGGCGCGCTGCCCCTGCCGGTGTTTTGAGGAGCATGAGCGGCATGAGCGACAAGCTTGAATTTTCCTTGGCCGAACTGATGATCGCCGCGGCTTCCGAAGCCTGGCGCGGCGACGGCGAAGTGCTGGCCTCCGGCATCGGCGTGATCCCGCGCCTCGGCGCCAGCCTGGCCAAGCTCACTTATGCGCCGGAGCTGCTGATGACCGACAGCGAATGCTTCCTGGTCGAAGAGCCGATTCCGCTCGGGCCGCGCGGCGATTTCGTGCCGAAGTATTCCGGCTACATGTCCTTCGAGCGCGTCTTCGAATGCGTGTGGGGCGGCCGCCGCCACGCCATGATCGGCCCGACCCAGATCGACCGCTGGGGCCAGACCAACCTGTCGGTGGTCGGCGACTACGACAAGCCCAAGGCCGCCATCCTCGGCGTGCGCGGCCTGCCGGGCAACAGCATCAACCACATCAACTCCTTCTTCGTGCCCAATCACAGCAAGCGCGTGTTCGTCGAAGGCGAGGTGGACATGGTGTCCGGCGCCGGTTTCAATCCGGCGCGCTGGGAGCCCGGCATGAGGCGGGACCTGATGGACATCCGCCGCATCGTCACCGACCTGTGCGTGCTGGATTTCGACGGGCCGGATCGCGCGGTCCGGGTGCGCTCGCTGCATCCGGGCGTCGGCTTCGACGAAGTCCAGGACAAGACCGGCTTCCCGCTGCTGAAGGCGCCGGAGCTGGGCGAGACGCCGCGGCCGAACGCTGAGCAGCTCGCCATCATCCGCCGGCTCGACCCGCACGGTCTGCGCGCCGCGCAGCTCAAGGGCAACCCGCCGGGCGTGCGGGCGGCTGCCTGAGAGGAGCGGACAGACATGAGCGCCCCAGACCAGAACTTCGTCAGCCGCCCAGACGAGGCGGTGTACGAAACCGACGCGCCGGTGAAGTACGCCGTCGCCGACGGCATCGCCACGGTGACGATGAGCCGCGTCGAATTCAACAACGCCCAGAACTCGCAGATGACCTACGCGCTCGACGCGGCCTTCCGCCGTGCGGTCGATGACGACGCGGTCAAGGTCATCGTGCTGCGCGGCGACGGCAGGCATTTCTCCGCCGGCCACGACATCGGCACGCCGGGGCGCGACATCAACAAGCCTTTCGAGCGGGTGCATATGTGGTGGGACCACACCAACAAGCCGGGCGGCGAATACCTCTATGCGCGTGAGCAGGAGGTGTACCTGAACATGTGCCGGCGCTGGCGCGACATGCCCAAGCCGACGATCGCGATGGTGCAGGGCGCCTGCGTCGCCGGCGGGCTGATGCTGGCCTGGGTGTGCGACCTGATCGTCGCCAGCGACGATGCCTTCTTCCAGGATCCGGTGGTGCGCATGGGCATTCCCGGCGTCGAGTACTTCGCCCATCCCTACGAGCTGAACCCGCGCATCGCCAAGGAGTTTCTGATGACTGGCGACCGCATGGGCGCCGAGCGGGCCTGGCAGATGGGCATGGTCAACAAGGTGGTGCCGCGCGCCGAACTGGAAGCGGCGACCTATGCGCTCGCCGCCCGCATCGCCGCGCAGCCGCGCATGGGCCTGGCGCTGACCAAGCAGGCGATCAACCACGTCGAGGACCTGCAGGGCAAGCGCACGGCGATGGATGCGGTCTTCGCCTGGCACCATTTCGCCCATACCCACAACGAACTGCTGTCGGGCGACAAGCTCGGCGGCTACGACGCCAGGGCGATGGCCAGCGCCAACAAGCGCGCTGCCACGGAGGGCGAAGCATGACGCGCGCCGCCGTGCCCACCGACTTCTCCGCGCTGCTGCGCACGCCGCTCACCGAGCGCCTCGGCTGCCGTTACCCGATCGTGCAGACCGCGATGGGCTGGGTGGCCGATGCCGACCTGGTGATCGCCACCACCAAGGCCGGCGGCTTCGGCTTCCTCGCCGGCGCCACCATCGACGCCGGCAAGCTGGAAGACGAGATCCGCAAGGTCGCCGCCGCCACCGGCGGCAGCAACTTCGGCTTGAATTTCCACATGTTCCAGGAGAACGCCGCGCAGTGCGTCGACCTGGCGATTCAGTACCGCCTGCGCGCGGTCAGCTACGGCCGCGGCCCGGACCGCAAGACCATCGCCCGCTTCAAGGAAGCCGGCGTGCTGTGCATCCCGACCGTGGGCGCGCTCAAGCACGCGATCAAGGCCGTCGAGCTGGGCGCCGACATGATCACCATCCAGGGCGGCGAGGGCGGCGGCCATACCGGCGGCGTGCCCAGCACCATCCTGCTGCCGCAGGTGCTGGCGGCGGTGCCGGTGCCGGTGATCGCCGCCGGCGGCTATTCCACCGGCCGCGGCCTGGCCGGCGCGCTGGCGGCAGGCGCCGCCGGCATCGCGATGGGCACCCGCTTCCTGATGACGACCGATTCGCCGACGCCGCCGCCGACGCTGGCGCGCTACCTGAAGGTGGACGACCCGCAGAAGGTGAGGGTGACGCTGGCGGTCGACGGCATGCGCCACCGCATGATCGAGAACCCCTTCATCGACCGCCTCGAAGCGGCCAGCCCGCTGGGCCGGCTGCTGATCGCGGTGCGGAGCGCCTGGCAGTGGAAGCGGCAGACCGGCATGAGCCTCGGCCACATGCTCGGCGTGTTCCGCCAGGCGCTGAAGGAAGACCCCGGCGCGGTGTCGCAGACGGTGATGTCCGCCAACCAGCCGGTGCTGCTGCAGCGCTCGATGGTCGAAGGCTTTCCGGACGAAGGCATCCTGCCCAGCGGTCAGGTGGCGGCGGCGATCGGCAAGCTCGAAAGCTGCGAGGACGTCATCCACGGCATCGCCGCCGAAGCCGAAGCCTGCCTCGCCGCGCTGTACGCGCGGCTGGACGCCGGCGCCGCCGCCCGCAGCAACGAGGACATCCAGGCCGTCGCCTGACGGCGCGGAAACCAGCGCAGACCAGAACCCCAGGGAGCCCGACAACGTGAGCCACGCATTCCAGACAAGCATCGAGGGCGGCATCGCCGAACTCGTCATCGACAAGCCGCCGGTCAACGCGCTCGACAGCAGCGAATGGTTCGCGCTGGCGCGGCGCATCGACGAACTCGGCGCCGACCCCGACGTGCGGGTGATCGTGATCCGCGCCGAGGGCCGCGGCTTCTGCGCCGGCGTCGACATCAAGGAGCTCGACGCCCATCCCGAACGCATCGTCGCCGTCAATGGCGGCAACTATGCCACCTTCAAGGCCGTGCATCGCTGCCCGGTGCCGGTCATCGTCGCCGTGCATGGCTTCGTGCTCGGCGGCGGCATCGGCATCACCGGCGCGGCCGACATCGTCGTCGCCGCCGACTGCGCCACTTTTGCGCTGCCGGAAGTCGATCGCGGCGCGATGGGCGGCGGCGCCCACCTGCAGCGCCTGTTCCCGGTGCAGAAGGTGCGCTACCTGTTCTTCACCGGCGAGAAGATCGGCGCGACCGAGGCCGAACGTTACGGCTTCATCGAGCGCGTGGTGCCGAAGGCGGAGCTGCGCGCGGCGGCGCTCGACATCGCCCGCAGGATCGCCGCCAAGAGCCCGGCCATGATCCGCATCGCCAAGGAGGCCTTGAACGGCATCGAGGACGGCAACCTGGAAGACAAGTACCGCTGGGAGCAGGGCTTCACGCTGCAGGCCTACACCAGCCCGGATTCGGCGGAAACCCGCCGCGCCTTCGTCGAGAAACGCGAAGCCAAGTTCTGAGGACACCATGGATCTCGCCTATACCCCCCGGCAAAAAGCCTTCCGCGAGGAAGTGCGCGCCTGGCTCGCGGCCAACCTGCCGTCCGAGCCGCTGCTCAGCTACGACACCCGCGAGGGCTTCGAGCAGCACCGCGAATGGGAGCGCAAGCTGTTCGACGCGCGCCTGTCGATGGTGATCTGGCCCGAAGCGCTCGGCGGCCGCGGCTGCGACCTGATCGAGTGGCTGATCTTCGAAGAGGAATACTACGGCGCCGGCGCGCCGATGCGGGTGAACCAGAACGGCCAACTGCTGCTCGGCCCGACCCTGATCGAGTTCGGCACCGAAGAGCAGAAGGCGCGCTTCCTGCCGCGCATGGCCTCCAGCGAGGACATGTGGGCGCAGGGCTGGTCCGAGCCCAACGCCGGCTCGGACATGGCGGCGATCACGAGCAAGGCGGTGCTGTCGGCCGACGGCAGCCACTACGTGGTCAATGGCCAGAAGACCTGGTCGACGCGGGCGATCTTCGCCGACTGGCTGTTCGGCCTGTTCCGCAGCGATCCGGCTTCCAGCCGCCACCACGGCCTGTCCTACCTGGCGCTGCGGCTCGACGCGCCGGGCGTGACGATCCGGCCGATCCAGGCGCTCAACGGCAAGCAGGCCTTCGCCGAGATCTTCTTCGACGACGTCAAGGTGCCGGTCGACAACCGCATCGGCGACGAAGGCCAGGGCTGGCACGTGGCGATGGCCACTGCCGGCTTCGAGCGCGGCCTGCTGCTGCGCTCGCCGGCCCGCTTCCAATACACCGCGCGCAGGTTGATTGAGCTGTACAAGGCCAACCGCGAAGCGGCCGACCGCGACCCCGCGATCCGCGACGCCGTGATCGAGGCCTGGACCGGCACCGAGGCCTACGCGCTGTCGGCCTACCACACCGTCGGCCGCCTGGCGAAAGGCGCGCGCATCGGCGCCGAGGCCAGCACGAACAAGATCTACTGGTCGGAACTGGACCTGAAGATGCACGAAACCGCGATGCGCATCCTCGGCGCGCGCGGCGAGCTGACCGCGGATGCGCCCGCGTCCGTCGATGCCGCGCGCTGGCTCGACGGCTTCCTGTTCGCCCAGGCCGGCCCGATCTACGCCGGCACCAACGAGATCCAGCGCAACATCATCGCCGAGCGCATGCTCGGCCTGCCCAAGTAAGAGGCCGGCCATGGACTTCACTTTCACCGACGACCAACTCACTTTCCGCGAGGCGGTGAGCCGCTTCCTGATGACCGAAGCCGCGCCCGAGATGCTGCGCGAGATCTGGGAGACCGATACCGGGCGTTCGCCCGAGATGCGCAAGAACATCGCCGAACAGGGCCTCACCGCACTGTCGGTGCCCGAGCACTGCGGCGGCCTGGGCATGGACGACGTCGCCTGGGCGCTGATGACGCAGGAGCTGGGCTACTACGCCATCCCCGATTCGCTGGCCGACACCGCCTATGTCGCCGCCGGGCTGATCACGGCGCTGCCGGCCGGCACCGCATCGCGCGAAGAATGGCTCGGCCGCATCGCCGAAGGCAGCATCCGCATCGCCGTCGGCCATGCGGTGAATCCGCTGGTGGCCGACGCCAACCCCGCCGACCTGCTGCTGCTCGCCGACGGCGACGCCGTGCATGCCGTGCCGCGCGCCCAGGTCGAGGTCGAGGCCAACCCCAGCATCGACCTGTCGCGCCGGCTCGCCCGTGTCGACTGGACGCCGGCCGCCACCACCCTGCTCGCCGACGGCGAAGCGGGCCGCGCGCTGTGGGCGCAGACGCTGAACCGCGGCACGCTGTCGGTCGCCGGCCAGTTGCTCGGCCTGGCCCAGCGCATGCTCGACCTGTCGGTGGATTACGCCGCGCAGCGCAAGCAGTTCGGCAAGCCGATCGGCAGCTTCCAGGCGGTCAAGCACCACCTGGCCGACGTCGCCACCCGCATCGAGTTCGCCAAGCCGGTGCTGTACCGCGCCGCCTATGCGCTGGCGCAGGGCGAGGCGGGCGCCGACGCGCGCGTGTCGCACGCCAAGCTCGCCTGCGGCGATGCCGCCTGGCTGGCGGCGCGCAACGGCATCCAGGTGCACGGCGCGATGGGCTACACCTGGGAAGTCGATCTGCAGATGTTCATGAAGCGGGCCTGGGCGCTGGACGCCGCCTGGGGCGACCGCGGTTTCCACAAGTCGCGCGTTGCTGGCGCGATCCTGGCCGAAGGCGCCGCGCTCGGCCCCGGCCACACTTTCGGGGAATGAAGATGGCGCAAGCCTATATCGTCGATGCCCTGCGCAGCCCTACCGGCAGGCGCAAGGGCGGCCTGTCCCACGTGCATGCGATCGATCTCGGCGCGCATGTGCTGAAGGCGCTGGTCGAGCGCAATGCGGTTCCGGCCGAGGAATACGACGACGTGATCTTCGGCTGCGTCGACACCATCGGTTCGCAGGCGGGCGACATCGCGCGCACGGCCTGGCTGGCCGCCGGCCTGCCGCTGAACGTGCCCGGCACCACCGTCGACCGCCAGTGCGGCTCCTCGCAGCAGGCGCTGCACTTCGCCGCGCAGGCGGTGATGAGCGGCACGCAGGACGTGGTCGCGGTCGGCGGCGTGCAGACCATGACCCAGATCCCGATCTCGTCGGCGATGCTCGCCGGCCAGCCGCTCGGCTTTCCCGACCCGTTCTCCGGCAGCAAGGGCTGGCAGGCGCGTTTCGGCGGCCAGCCGGTCAACCAGTTCTACTCGGCCCAGCGCATCGCCGACCACTGGCAGCTCAGCCGCCGCGACATGGAGGAATACGCGCTCGAAAGCCACCGCCGCGCGCTGGCGGCGATCGCCGAAGGCCGCTTCGAGCGCGAGATCGTCGGTCTCGAGGGGGTGTCGAAGGACGAGACGCCGCGCGTGTCCACGCTCGAGAAGATGGCCGAACTGGAGCCGGTCGGCCCTGACTACCCGTCGATCACCGCCGCGGTGTCGAGCCAGACCTGCGACGCCTCGGCGGCGCTGCTGGTGGTGTCGGAAGCGGCGCTGAAGCGCTACAAGCTCACGCCGCGCGCCCGCATCCACCACCTGTCGGTGATGGGCGACGATCCGATCTGGCACCTCACGGCGCCGATTCCCGCCACCCGCGCCGCGCTGAAGAAGGCCGGCATGGGCATCGGCGACATCGACGTGGTCGAGATCAACGAAGCCTTCGCCTCGGTCGTCATGGCCTGGCAGAAGGAGTTGGATTGCGACCCGGCGCGCATGAACCCCAACGGCGGCGCCATCGCCCTCGGCCATCCGCTCGGCGCCACCGGCGCGCGGCTGGCAACCGCGTTGCTGCACGAGCTCGAGCGCAGCGGCGGACGCTACGGCCTGCAGACCATGTGCGAAGGCGGCGGCCAGGCCAACGTCACGATCATCGAGAAACTGTGAGCGGAGAACGATTCAATGGGAATGTGTGAAGGACGCACCGTCATCATCACCGGCGCCGGCGGCGGCCTGGGCCGCGCCTACGCGCTGGCCTTCGCCGCCGAAGGCGCCGGCGTGGTGGTCAACGACATCCGCCAGGAAGCCGCCGACGCCGTGGTGGCGGAAATCGCCGCGGCCGGCGGCAAGGCGCTGGCCAACGCCGACGACATCACCCGCATGGATGGCGCGCAGCGCATCGTCGATGCCGCGCTGGCCGCGTTCGGCGAAGTGCATGTGGTGGTGAACAACGCCGGCATCCTGCGCGACCGCATGTTCATCAGCCTGTCCGAGGACGACTGGGACCAGGTGATGCGGGTGCATCTGAAAGGCCATTTCTGCCTCGCCAGCATCCTCGGCAAGCGCTGGCGCGACCAGGCCAAGGCCGGCAAGCGAATCGCCGCGCGTATCATCAACACCAGCTCCGGCGCCGGCCTGCAGGGTTCGGTCGGGCAGTCGAACTACGCCGCGGCGAAAGGCGGCATCGCCGCGCTGACCCTGGTGCAGGCCGCCGAACTCGGCCGCTACGGCGTCACCGCCAACGCGCTGGCGCCGGCGGCGCGCACGGCGATGACCGAGAGCGCGATGCCGGACGTGGTCAAGGCGCCTGAAAGCGGCTTTGACGCCTGGGCGGCGGAGAACGTCGCGCCGCTGCTGGTGTGGCTGGGCAGCGAAGCGTCGTCGCACGTCAGCGGCCAGGTGTTCGAGAGCCAGGGCGGCCGCATCTCGGTCTGCGACGGCTGGCGCACCGGCCCGCAGCAGGACAAGGGCGCGCGCCTGACGCCGGCCGAGGCGGGCGCGATGGTCGATGAACTGATGAAGCAGGCCGTGCCTGCGCAAAAGGTCTGGGGGACTTGAAGATGACGGAACAGGCGGTGGCGCAGGGGCGCCGTGACTTTCTGAAAGCCGGCGCGGTGCTGGGCGGCGTTGCCGCAGGCGGCCTGGGCCTCGCCGGTTCGGCGGCGGCTGCGAATGCCACGAATGCGGCGGCCTTGCCGCTGCCGGAATACGAAAGCTGGGACGCCACCGAGATCGCGCGCCTGATCCGGCGCGGCGACCTGCGGCCGGGCGAAGTGCTGGAAGCCGCGCTTGCCCGCGTCGAGGCGCGTTCGGTCATCAATGCCGTTGCCGTGCCGCATTTCGAACTCGCCCGCGCCCAGGCGCAGGCGCTGGACGGTGCCGGCAAGGCCGAGCGCGAGGCGCGCCCGGCGCTGTCCGGCGTGCCCTTCGCGCTGAAGGATCTCGGCGTCGCGCTCGAAGGCACGGTCACCACCAGCGGCTGCGCCTTCTTCAAGGACGCGGTGGCCGATCACGATTCCACCCTGGTGCAGCGCTACCGGGCGGCCGGGCTGAACATCTTCGCCAAGCTCACCAGCCCGGAGTTCGGCCAGACCGCGACCACCGAATCCCGCCTGTTCGGCAAGACGCGCAATCCCTGGAATCTGGAACACAGCACCGGCGGCTCCTCGGGCGGTTCGGCGGCGGCGATCGCCGCCGGCGTGCTGCCTGCGGCCCATGCCAGCGACGGCGGCGGCTCGATCCGCATCCCGGCTTCGCACTGCGGCCTGTTCGGCCTCAAGCCCAGCCGCGGCCTGATCCCGATGGGGCCGCGCGCGCTGGAAGGCTGGCTGGGGCTGTCGGCGCACAACGTCATCAGCCGCAGCGTGCGCGACACCGCGCTGCTGATGCAGCTCAGCCAGGGGCCGGAAGCCGGCACGCGCACCGCGCCGCCGACCTCGGACCTGCTGGCGGCGCTGGCGCAGACGCCGCGCGGCTTGCGCATCGGCCTGTTCGTGGACAACCTGTTCGGCGCCGGCGTGCATGCCGAATGCCTGGAAGCGGCCAACAGGGCGGCGACGCTGTGCGCCGGCCTCGGCCACCATGTCGAGCCGCTGTCGCTGGCCGCGCTGCCTTTCCTGGAAATGGCCGGCGGCATGGGCATCGTCACCGCCAGCGGCATGCTGCACAGCGTGCGTGCGCGCGAGAAGGCGCTGGGCCGCGCGGCACGCGAGGACGAGTTCGAACCGCTCGACTGGCGCAGCATGGAAAAGGCCAGGACCTACACCGCCGAACAGGTGCTCGGCGCGCGCGCGGCCTTCGACCAGGCCGGCCGCGTGCTCGACGAAGTGTTCTCGCGCTACGACCTGATCCTGTCGCCGACCACCGCGGCGCTGCCGCCCAAGCTTGGCGACCTGTCGCTCGACCAGCCGTTCGAGAGCTTCGTGCAGCATGCGATCCTGGCTTCGCCCTTCACCTCGATGTTCAACATCAGCGGCCTGCCGGCGATGTCGGTGCCCTTGCACTGGAGTGCCGACGGTTTACCGATCGGCGTGCAGTTCGCCGCGCCCTACGGCGGCGAGGCGCGGCTGATCGCGCTCGCCGCGCAACTGGAGCAGGCCGCACCGTGGGCAGACCGCCGGCCGCCGCGGCTGGGCTGATCGACGAGGACATCACACATGATTTACGCACTCACAGGCCTGGAAGGCAAGGTCGCCGTCGTCACCGGCGCGGGGCGGATGCGCAGCATCGGCCGTTCGATTGCCGTCGAGCTCGCCAAGGCGGGCTGCGACGTCGTCATCACCGGCAGCGGCCGCTCGCCGGACTCCTTCCCGACGGACGAGAAACAGGCTGGCTGGCGCGACATCGACTCCGTCGCGGAGGAAATCCGCGCCCTGGGCCGACGCGCGCTGCCGGTGGTCTGCAACGTCGCCGATCCGGATGCCGTCAAGGCGCTGGCCGACACGGTGGCAGGCGCGTTCGGCCGGGTGGATTTCGTCATCAATAACGCAGGGGCCGCGCGGGCGGGGGACCGGGTCCCGGTGGTCGAGGTCGATCCCGCGGCCTGGCGCAATGTCATCGACGTCAACCTGAACGGCAGCTTCTACATGAGCCAGGTGTTCGGCCGCAAGCTGATCGAGCAGGGCGAGGGCGGCGCCATCATCAACATCTCGTCCGTGGGCGGCAAGCTGATGGCCCCCAACACGGCCGCGTACGCCGCCAGCAAGGCGGGGCTGCATGCCCTGACCGCGGCGATGGCGGGCGAGGTGGGGCGATACGGCATTCGCGTCAATGCGATCTGTCCCGGCATCGTCTCCACGTCCCGCCTGGACGATATCTCGCCCGAGCAGTGGGACGCGATCATCAACGCCTATGTGCCCTTGAAACGCGCGGGCGCCCCTGCGGAAATCGGCAGCATGGTGGTCTATCTCTGCAGCACGCAGGGTGAGTGGATCAGCGGCCAGCTCTACAGCGTGGATGGCGGGCAGGTCGCCGGGCGCTGACGGGTGCGCACCGGCGCCTGCATGCCCGCACCCGACGCCGATGGAGAACCGATGAGTACATCCGTTTCACAGGGCGTCGCGGTCGTCACCGGCGCCAGCCGCGGCGTGGGCCGGGGCGTGGCCGAAGCGCTCGGCGCGGCCGGCATGACGGTCTACGTGACCGGGCGCAGCATCACCGAGGGCGCATCCCACATCGGTGACACGCCCTTGCACGGCACCATCCACGCCGCCGCCGCTGCGGTCACCGCTGCAGGGGGACGGGGCATTGCGGTGCAGTGCGACCATGCCGACGACGCTCAGGTCAAGGCGCTGTTCGAGCGCATCGCGCACGCGCACGGCCGGCTCGACATCCTGGTCAACAACGCGCTCAGCATCGACGACAGCCTGATCGAACCCGGCCCGTTCTGGACCAAGCCGCTCGCCCAGGCCGACATGTTCGGGGTCGGCTTGCGCTCGAACTACGTCGCCGCCTGGCATGCGGCACCGCTGCTGCTGAAGGCGGGGCGGGGGCTGCTTGCGTTCACGTCCTCGTACGGCGCCGGCTGCTACATGCACGGCCCGGCCTACGGTGCGCAGAAGGCCGGCTGCGACAAGATGGCGGCCGACATGGCGGTGGATTTCGAAGCCACTGGCGTGGCGGCAGTCTCGCTGTGGCTGGGGGTGCAACGCACCGAACGCACCGAGATCGCCGCCCGCCTGCGCGGCGATGCCTACGGCGACTTCATGGCACGCAGCGAAAGCCCGGCTTTCGTCGGCCGTGTGATCCATGCGCTGTGGCGCGATCCGGAGCTCGCAGCACTATCCGGGCGCACGCAGATCGTGGCCGAGCTCGCGCAGCGCTACGGCATCACCGACGAGGGCGGACGCGAGCCGCCGAGCTGGCGCGGCATCCTCGGTGCGCCGTGTGCCTTCCACCCGGCGCGGGTGAGCTGACAACCGTTACGCAATCGCCTTGCCGGTAGCCACATCCAGTGCTGAAAATAGCGAGGGCATTCCATGCCGTTGATCAAGATACGACAGGGCGTACTCCGCCTCTGCGCCCCATACCGTAGCCCACACGGTACACATCAGGCATATTGAGTCGCTCGTCTTTCAAGCGTTCTACCAAGCCAAGCTCAAGCAGGTCCTGAAGGACACCGTCGTTACCTTCCGCAATGTGGTTGGGAGGAAGGCGGACAGCTTGATCCTCAATCTTCCGTTCGAGATCTGCTACCACCCTATGCTCCCGCCACGTGCGAGAAATCTCATCGAAATGACACGGTACAGTGATACCGGCCAAGGGCTCGAATAATGCTCTAATCCAGGGGTAATCCTCCTCCAGCTCTCTCACCCGAATCTTGGAGGCTTCTTGGACGCCCCGTTTGATGCTTTCGTAATGAAGGGCGAATTCTTGGTTTGTTCGCGGCTCGTCTTGTGCTGCATGCCGCAGGGCTGCAAGAAAACTGCGAGGACTAACTTCACCACGCGCGTCGCCGAGATGGCTGGGGAGCCATGAGTAGGGGAATCCTCTTCGTTTATCCTTACCCATCCATGGACCTGTAATTGCATGGAAGACCGCCTTCTGTGAGTCTTCATTACGCCGGAGTCCTTCAGGCACCAGCCATATCCCATCCTCTTGCTTCCAATGGATCGCAGGGAGAATTTTTTGGACGGCAATTCGAAACTGCTCACCGTACCTTTGTTCATTGGCTAGATACTGCCAAAGGAGCCCGTAAAGTTCGCGACGTGGCCATTCGAGGATGATCTTCTGATTGAGTACCTTGGAGGCATCAGGAAAATTGGCTACGACGGGGTCCTCAAGCTGGTCCGGCCGAGCGAAAACCTTCAGACGAATACGCCGGAATGCGCGTGTATCCAGCACTACCTGTAGCAGTCCGCGCACAAGTCGGTTCATCGTTGGCCAGTCGTCCGCAGTTCGGTCTAGCGCATCGAACAATACGATGTGATACTGCTTAGCTCCGTCAAGTTTGGTATCAGCTTGATACCAGCATTCATCCACGGTTTCCGGGTTGTCGATCATCCATTGGATCCGAGGCTTCCAGCTCTCTAATGCGGCAAATGCTGCGGGCGCCTGATTGCCCATGACCTGCTTGAACACTACAGCTAACCAGATGTGCTGGGCTTCAAAACCTTCCTTGAGTAAGGACGTGAGTACGTTCTTGCTGGGAAACAAGCCCCCAAGCGACCGTTGCCCAAAACCAACTGTGACCTCTGTATCCGGGCTTAGGCCCGTATCTGCGCCGAGGAGTCCTCGTAGTTCGCGTGATTGTAATGCTGCAAACCAGAAGCTCTTTCCCGATCCACGCATTCCCTGGATCAGGGTCGTGTTGGGATGCAAGGCTTTGGCGTGGGATGCAGGTAGATAGAGATGACGGGCAGCCGGTGCTTCGTCGTGTTGTGCCGTATCTTCAGGCAGGGCCGCGATCAAACCTTCACGGAGATCATGGGGAAAAATAAAATCGCTCATAGCCGCTTAGTCTTGGTTCGTTGTATCCAGCAGGCGATCAACCTGCTCGAAGAAGAGGGAGAGTGCCTCCTCAGCCGTCTTGCGGTCGATACCGCCTTGCGCCGGGTCGAACTCCATTAGCGCGCGATGCCAGAAGATCGGCACTGGTGCATGGGGGGCGGATTCATCATCCAGATCGAAGGAGAAAGTATCCAGATCGTCCGGTCCCGTCATATCGTAAAGATTGTCGCGAAACACATCCCATGCGTGCTCCTTGAACCCCTGCAAATAGTTGTCTCTTCCGGTGTCTGGAACCATGCCGGCAATGATCTGTAAGTTGGTTCGGAATGTAGTCAGCTGTGGGTGGCTGCGCCAGTGCTTGAAGAGTAGTTCATACCCTTTCCACGTCTGTGGTGTGTCAATGGCAAACAGCATGGTAGTGGCCTCCATTCGGGTGGCCAGTACTGCGGCAATGTCATGTAATCCTGCACGGCTGTCCAGAATTACTACGTCCGGTGTGTACTGCTGTTCCATGCGTTCCACGAACTTCTGCAGGCGCTCAGCCCATGACTCCGGCTGGTCGCCGCTGAATTCAGCATAGCAGCGGGCCAGCTTTGGGAGATAGTCCCCCGTCTTGGTGCCGTAGGCGGGGATCACCGAAATTTCGCCGTCCAGCCCTTGTGCGAGTGGGCTGCGGGCCAGCAACTCGTATTCCACTATTTGTGCCTGCCCTACGCCATCCTCGACAAACCAGTCGACGACACCGTAGTCCGGCAGATACGTGGACGGCAGGAGCGAACTACTGACACCGGGCGATTCCAGATCCAAGTCGAATACCAAGACCTTCTTGCCTTGCTCCGCTAGGTGCCATGCCCAGTTGACCAATGCGGTGGAGCGGCCAACGCCACCCTTGAGACCGAAAAAGGTAACCCGAGGGTTTGTCGTTGTACGCTGCAAGGTATCACGCATCCAGTCCTGACCGATGATCTGTCGATCCAGCAGATAGATGCTCAGGCCATTGGTTTCCTTCAGTAGCCGGCGCTCGCTAAGGACGACATCGGGCTCGGTCAGTTCGTCCTTGAAAAGAACTGAGCGTCCCTTATCAAATGCGTAGGCACCCAATTGTGTCGCTAGATCGGAGCGGTACTTCTCTAGTACCGACCCCATCTGTTTCGTCGGCAAAACTGGGCGTATGCGTCCTCGCAGGTCACGCACTAAGACGATTTCGTCGCCGAGAGATGTGCCGAGTGCTTCAGTGATTCCCAGCGCTGTCTCGAGGGCTTGCTGAAATAAAATGTTCCCAGTGTTTGTCATGCAATGACTCCATCCAGTACCGCAGCATCCAGGCAGCGCTTAGCTGTTTGAGCGCCTTGCTGATGCGAGGCCACTGCTGTAAGGGTGAAACCTGATCGTGAATCGTAGCGTTGGTCCACTTTCCAGCTACCGGCGAACGGATTCTGGTGTGCGTTTACTAACTTTTCAATAAGTAGAGTCATTCCAGGATATAGCGGCACTCTGGCTGCCTGAAAAATGACTTCACGAGTTCAGGGAGCTTCTGGATGCTGCGCAATGCACCGAGTGCGAGTCGCTTCATCTCCTCGGCACTCTCGACCAACTGGCGCGAAACCTTGCGCTTCACATGAGCCCAGACCGTTTCATCGGGGTTCAGATGCGGCGAGTACGGCGGCAGGTAGAAGAGTTTGAGCTTGCCGTCCAAGCCCTCGACGTAGCTCTTGACCATCTTTGCCTTGTGGATCGGATGACCATCGACGATCAGAAACACCGGCTTCTCGGCATTGACCATCAAGCGCTTGAGGAACTCGACGAACACCTTCGCGCCAACCGAGCCTTCATGCAACATGAATCGAAACTCGCCCTGCGTGCTAACCGCCGAGATCATGTTCAGCGAGAAGCGCCGGCCCGTCGCCTGCACCACCGGCGTCTGGCCCTGCGGCGCCCAGGTCGTGCCGGTGTGGTAATCCGAGCGGATACCCGACTCGTCGCCAAAGTAGATCGTTGCGCCGACCCGCTTGGCTTCGGCGCGGATCGTGGGGTAGGTCTCCGTCTCCCACGTGCGCACCAGCACCGGGTCTTGCTGCCACGCCTGGTAGAGCGGCTTCTGGGCGCTGAAGCCCAGGATCTTCATGAGACGGTGGACCGAGGAGACCGACAACTCCTTCTTGAACTGGCGCTTGATCAGGTGACGGATCAGCGACAGCGTCCACAAGCCGAACTCGAACTTGAACTGCTGCGGGTTATGGTCACGAACGGCATTGGCGATCCACGACAACTCCTCGGCGCTGAGTTTGCTGGGGCGCCCCGGAATCGGCTTGGCCAGCAATGCGTTCTGCCCGCCATTGGCAAAGTCGGCGAGCCACCGGAAAACGCTGCGCTCATTCACGCCATACGCCGCCGCGACGCTTTGCACTGTCTGCCCCTCACGCACTGCTTTGACAGCCTGCTGCCGCATCACCTGCAAGGTGTGATGATCGAGGGCACGGCCGTCGGAAGGTCGTTTGCATTTCATGGGGCATATTATCGCTCACATGACACTACTTACGGGAACGTTAGTAACAGCGCACCATACCGAGCACCGCCACGACTGGAGACGAAGGCACCAAACTCGTCCCACAGCCGGTCAATGTGGCCGTGACGCTTGTCCTCTGGCACTCCACTGGGTTTGAGTTTCATGCCCAAAGGCAGCATCACTGCCTTGAGGGCGCACTCGGCCGCCAGGCCAAAGAGATGGTCCGCATTGGCCAATCGGCTATCCGCCAGCAAGAACAGCCCGTCGTCCCAGTGACGCCACGCAGCATCTGCATAGTCCAGCATCAAGGTTCCTGTGTTGTACTTTCCTCCCGCCTCCATGCCTTCTTCGGCGTCGCGGGCAGTTCCATATGCTCTTCCACCCCCATACACGACTGTGCTTGACTGATTTGCCCAGATGGCCGCCAAGGCTGTGAAGTTTGGTGATGAGGCGAGCGTCTTAGGGTATGGGATATGCGAAAATTATCCAGTAAATGTTGAGTTGTATCACAAGTCAAGTGCGCGACCGATGTAAAAGGAGCACACGGAAGGTGGCAAGCACTGCATGGTTGATTTCTGAAGTGCGGCTCTAATTGGAGGAGCAAAGCCGGGCGGTGGCCGCACCCTGCTGAGTGCCGTCCGTTTTGATGATGCCGTCTCACAGCAAGCTTATAAGCGACAGCGTATCCACAGATCGACATTCACGTCGTGAAGGAGGAGTTTGCCTGTGTATCCGGCCACCAGTTGCTTGGGGGCAAGTCCGTTCTGATCACCGCAGCCGCCGGGGCCGATATCGGCTTTTCCGCAGGGCGCAAGTGCGCCGAGGAAGGCTGCCTACGCCGATGATTTCCGACATCTATGCGCGCAGCCTTACTGCTTGGCTGCCTTGGCCAGCAAGGCCAGGCCTTCGGCTTCGCGCCCTCGGCCACGTGCCGCACGCGTGGCGAAGCGCGTCTCGGCGTCGAATTCAGCCAGCATGAGAGTGGCCATTTCATCCACCAGACGGTTGATGCTCATGCCTCTTGCCTGGGCGAGCGCCTTGAGCCGCCGATATTTGTCGTCGGGCAGGCGTATGGTCATGGCTGTCATGAATCGAGCTCCTCTAGAAATACTTCGGGCGGACAAATACGCACCCGTTCGCACCTGGCCAAGAGTATCTCCAGCAGGGTTTGACTCTCAGGAAGCTGCGCTCAAAGACCGAATTGTATGTGCCTATGGCGGGCCACCGTCCGTTTTGACGATGCCGCCCCCTCGCGGCCTCCCTATAAATGACGGCGTATCCACTGATCGAGGTTCACGCCGTGAAAGAAGCGCCTGCCTACGTACCCGGCCACCAGTTGCTTGCCGGCAAGTCCGTCCTGATCACCGCCGCCGCCGGGGCCGGCATCGGCTTTGCGGCGGCGCGCAAGTGCGCCGAAGAGGGCTGCCGCGCGCTGATGATTTCCGACATCCACCCGCGCCGCCTGGAAGAAGCGGTGGCGAAGCTGAAGGCCGAGACCGGCCTGCAGGACGTCTGGGGCCAGCTCTGCAACGTCGCCAGCGAGGACGAGGTGCAGGCCTTGATCGCGGCCGCAGAGGACAAGCTGGGCGGGGTCGACGTGCTGATCAACAACGCCGGCCTGGGCGGCGAGAAGCGCGTCACCGAGATGACGGACGAGGAGTGGAGCCGGGTGCTGGACATCACCCTGACCGGCACTTTCCGCATGACGCGGGCGATGCTGCCGCACATGGAAAGGCGCGGCCGCGGCGCCATCGTCAACAACGCCTCGGTGCTCGGCTGGCGTGCGCAGAAGGGCCAGGCTCACTACGCCGCGGCCAAGGCCGGCGTGATGGCGCTGACCCGCTGTGCGGCGGTCGAGGCCGCCGAACATGGCGTACGCATCAACGCGGTGTCGCCGTCGATCGCGCTGCATGAATTCCTCAAGAAGGCGTCGAGCGAGGAACTGCTGGCCCGGCTTGCCAGCCGCGAGGCTTTCGGTCGCGCTGCGGAAGTGTGGGAAGTGGCCAACGTGATGGTCTTCCTCGCCAGCGACTACGCCTCCTACATGACCGGCGAAGTGCTGTCGGTCAGCTCGCAGCACGCTTGAGAGATGCGGGGATAACCATGGTTTTTTCCAGCGCCGAGGAACTGATCGCCGCCGAGGGCAGGGATCTGGGAGTCACCGATTGGGTCCAGATCGAGCAGGAGCGGATCGACCGCTTCGCCGACGCCACCGATGACCACCAGTGGATCCACGTCGATGCCGAGCGCGCCAAGGACGGCCCTTTCGGCGCCTGCGTCGCCCACGGCTACCTGACGCTGGCGCTCGCCAACCTGTTCCTGCCGCAACTGATCCGTGCCGACAGGCTGAAGATGGGCGTCAACGTCGGCTGCGACCGCGTGCGCTTTCCGGCGCCGGTGCGGGTCGGCAGCCGCATCCGCGGCCGCGGCGAGATCCTGAAGGTCGAGCGCATCAAGGACGCGGTGCAATCGACCGTGCGCGTCACCATCGAGATCGAGGGCGGCGAACGCCCGGGCTGCGTGGTCGACACCATCAGCCGCTACACCTTCATCGACTGATTTTCCCGGAGAAAACAAGGCCATGACCGAAGCCGTCATCGTTTCCACCGCGCGCACCGCGCTGACCAAATCCTTCCGCGGTTCCTTCAACGACACCGAGGCGCCGGTGCTGGGCGGCCACGTGGTACGCGCCGTCGTCGAGCGCGCCGGCATCGAGCCGGCGGCGGTCGAGGACGTGATCATGGGCGCCGCGGTGCAGCAGGGCACCCAGGCCTACAACATCGGCCGGCTGTGCGCCTACACCGGCGGACTGCCGGACACCGTGCCCGGCATGGCGCTCGACCGCATGTGCGCATCCGGGCTGATGAGCATCGGCGTCGCCGCCAAGAGCATCCTCGCCGGCGAGATGAAGATCGCGGTGGCCGGCGGCGTCGAGTCGCTGTCGCTGACCCAGACCAAGCACAAGAACACCTATCGCGCCCAGTCCGAAGCGGTGAAGGCGGTGGTGCCGGCGGCCTACATCCCGATGCTGGAGACGGCCGAGATCGTCTCGCGCCGCTACGGCATCTCGCGCGAGGCGCAGGATGCGTTCTCGCTGCAAAGCCAGCAGCGCACCGCCGCCGCGCAGGCCGCCGGGCTGTTCGACGACGAGATCGTGCCGCTGGCGGCGAGAAAGCTGCTGTTCGACAAGGAAGGCAATCCCGCCGGCCACGAGGACGTGGTCGCCAATCGCGACGAGTGCAACCGCGCTTCGACCACGCTGGAAGACCTCGCCGGGTTGAAGCCGGTGGTCAAGGGCGGGCAGTGGGTGCAGCAGGGCGAATTCGTCACTGCGGGCAATGCCTCGCAGCTGTCCGACGGCGCTGCGGCGGCGCTGCTGATGAGCCGCGACGAGGCCGAACGCCGCGGCATCGCGCCGCTCGGCGTGTATCGCGGCATTGCGCTGGCCGGCTGCGCGCCGGACGAGATGGGCATCGGCCCGGTGTTCGCGATTCCCCGCCTGCTCGAACGCTTCGGCCTGACAGTGGGCGACATCGGCCTGTGGGAGATCAACGAAGCCTTCGCCTGCCAGGTGCTGTACAGCCGCGACACGCTCGGCATTCCCAACGACAGGCTGAACGTCAATGGCGGTGCGATCGCCATCGGCCACCCCTTCGGCATGTCGGGCGCGCGCATGGTCGGCCATGCCCTGCTCGAAGCCCGCCGGCGCGGCGAGCGCTACGTCGTGGTGTCGATGTGCATCGGCGGCGGCATGGGCGCGGCAGGCCTGTTCGAGGTCTGCCGGTGAACAGCCTGGCGCTGAACGAGGAACAGCGCGCGCTGCAGCAGATGGCAGCGGATTTCCTCGCCGAGCATGGCAATGCGCGCAAGGCGCGGGACGGCGATGCCGGCTTGTGGCAGCGCATCGTCGAGCTGGGCTGGACGGCGGTGCAGGTGCCCGAAGAGCTCGGTGGCCTGGGCCTGGGCGCGGTGGAGCTGAGCCTGTTGATGGAAGAAATGGGCCGCAGCCTGGCGCGCTCGCCCTTCTTTGCCACCGTGGTGCTGGCGCAGACCGCGCTGCTGCATGCCGCCGGCGAGGATAGCCGCCGGCGTTGCCTGCCGGCCCTGGCCGAAGGTGCGCGCAGCGCCACGCTGATTCTCGGCCCGGGGCTGGATGCGCGCGCCGCGACGCTGACGCTGCGGGCGCAGCGCGACGGCGGCAATGGTTGGCGGCTGGATGGAGAAGCCGCCCAGGTGCTGGACGACGGCAGCGTCGACGTCGCCTATGTGGCTGCACGCATCGAAGATGAGGATGGCGGCGATGGCGTGGCTTTGTTCGAAGTGGCTGCCGATGCCGCCGGTCTGCGGCGCACGCCGCTGGAAGTGTGGGATCTCGACCCGGCCGCAGGCACGCTGGCAGTTCGCCGGAGTGCGCCTTGAAGCGGCTGCGCGCCTCGACGTGCCGGGCAGGGCCGCCGCCGGGCTGGCGCGCGCGCAGGTGGCCGCGATGCTGCAGCTGGCGGCGGAGCAGGTGGGCGGCGCGGCGCGATGCCTGGCGCTGACCACGGCCTACACCGCCGAGCGGGTCCAGTTCGGCCGCGCGGTGGCGAGTTTCCAGGCGATCAAGCACCGCTGCGCGGAGATGATGGTGCGCATCGAGACGGCGCGCTCGGTGGTGCGCGCCACGGCGGCGCGGCTGGCCGCGGGAGAGGGCAGCGATGCCGCGTTGCAGGCCGAAGCCGCCGCCGCGCGGGTGCTGGCGACCGAGGCCTACCGCTTCTGCGCACAGGAGGCGATCCAGCTTCACGGCGGCGTCGGCTTCACCTGGGAATACGACCCGCAGATGCACTTCAAGCGTGCGCAGTGGGCGAGCCAGTGGCTCGGCCCGGTCGAGCAGTGGCGCGAAGCCCTGGCGGTGCAACTGCTCGATGCCGCCTGAGCCGGACGGGAAGGAAGATCGACATGGACGAATCGAGGTTTCGCAAGGAAGTCGCCGACTGGCTGGCCGCACACCTGAGCGGCCGTTTCGCCTGCCTGAAGCATCGCGGCGGGCCGGGCGACGAGGAAGCCTGGCCGGCGCTGCGCAAGGAATGGGAACAGGAGCTGGCCGGCGGCGGCTGGGTCGGCCTCGGCTGGCCGCAGGAGCATGGCGGCCGCGAACTGCCGCTGTCGCTGCAGATGGTTTTCCACGAGGAGTACGTGCGCGCCGGCGGGCCGGGCCGCATCGGCCACATCGGCGAGACCTTGCTGGCGCCGACGCTGATCGCGCTCGGTACGCCGGAACTGCAGCGCCGCTTCCTGCCCGGCATCCGCGAAGGCCGTGAATACTGGGCGCAAGGTTATTCGGAGCCGGGCGCCGGCTCGGATCTGGCCGCGATCACCACCCGCTGCTGGCAGGACGAGGACGGCAACTGGCGCTTGCAGGGGCAGAAGGTATGGACCTCGCTGGCGCACGAGTCCGACTGGATCTTCGTCGTCGCGCGCAGCACGCCCGGCTCGGTCGGGCGCGAGGGCCTGAGCTTCCTGCTCGTGCCGCTGCGGCAGCCGGGCATCGAGATCCATCCGATCCGGCAGATGACCGGCGAGGCCGAGTTCAATTCGGTGTTCTTCGATGGCGCGGTGACCGCGGCCGACTGCATCGTCGGCCAGCCGGGCGAAGGCTGGAAAGTGGCGATGGCGCTGCTCGGCTTCGAGCGCGGCGTGTCCACGCTGGGCCAGCAGATGCACTTCAGCCACGAGCTGCAACTGCTGATCGAGGTCGCCCGTGCCAATGGTGCGGCGCGCGATCCGGCGCTGCGCCAGCGCATCGCCGCTGCCTGGATCGGCCTGCAGGGCCTGCGCGACAACGGCCTGCGCATGCTCGAAGAGGACGGCGGTGCGACCGCGGTGCGCGCCGAGGCGCTGATCTACAAATACGCCTGGTCGAACTGGCACCGCGAACTCGGCCAACTGGCGATGGACGTGATCGGCGCTGCCGGCGACGTGCGTGCGGCAGACGATGCCGGCAGCGATGCGTTGCGCCGGCTGCAGCAGGTGTTCTTCTTCTCGCGCGCCGACACCATCTACGCCGGCACCAACGAGATCCAGCTCAACATCATCGCCGAGCGCGGCCTCGGCATGCCGCGCGGCTGACCCCGGAGACATCCCATGCCCATCCCCCGGATATTCGACGGCCGACTCGCCCTGCCGCTGATCGGTTCGCCGATGTTCCTCGCCAGCGGCGTGGAGCTGGTGCTGGCGCAGTGCAAGGCCGGCATCGCCGGCAGCTTCCCGACGCTCAACGCGCGCACGCCCGAACTGCTGGAAGAATGGCTGCTGCATATCCGCCGTGAGTTGGACGAGTGGAATACGGCTCATCCGGAGCGTCTCGCCGCGCCTTTCGGCGCCAACCTGATCCTGCACAAGTCCAACCCCCGGCGGGATGCCGATCTCGAGCATGTGGTGGCGCATCGCGTGCCCTTCGTCATCACGTCGGTCGGCCGTCCCGACGAAGTGGTCGAGAGGGTGCACGGCTACGGTGGCATCGTGCTGCACGACGTGATTAGCGCCGAGCATGCGCGCAAGGCGGTGTTGAGCGGTGTCGACGGCTTGATCCTGGTGTGCGCCGGCGCCGGCGGGCATGGCGGCACCCTGTCGCCGTTTGCGCTGCTGGCCGAAGTGCGCGAGTTCTGGGATGGCCCGGTGGCGCTCGCCGGTGCGCTGTCCAGCGGCCGTGCCCTGCGCGCGGCCGAAGTCATGGGTGCCGACCTCGGCTACATGGGCACACGCTTCCTCGCCGCCCGCGAGGCTGCTGCCGATGCCGGCCACAAGGACATGATCGTCGCCGACAGTGCGGCCGACATCGTCTATACGCCGGTGTTCAGCGGCATCTGGGCCAACTACCTGAAGAACAGCGTGCGTGCCGCGGGAGTCGATCCCGACACGCTCGAAGGGCGGCAGAACGGCGGCAAGGACGATCTGTTCGCCGGCCTCGACGGCAAGCCCAAGGCCTGGAAGGACGTCTGGTCGGCCGGGCAGGGCATCGGCAGCATCCGCGACGTGCCGAGCGTGGCCGAACTGGTGGCGCGCATGGAGCGCGAATACGCCGAGGCCGCTGCCCACCCCGCAGCCTTTGCCGGGGCTGGCGGATGAGCAAGTGATGGGTCTGCGCATTGGAAGATGATCTATCTGGCGAAGCGCAACCCCGCGCTTGCGCCCGAGGATTTTCCGCAGGCCTGGCGCGAGCATTCCGCGCTCGGCCGCCAGTGCCGCAACGTCCGGGACAAGGTGCTGGGCGTGCGCCAGTGTTCGCGCGTGCTCGAACGCGCCGACGTGCCGTGTGGCGCCAGCACGGCCTACGACGGCGTCAACCTGCTGACGCTGCGCGACCGCCAGGCTGCCGACGACATCTGGAGCGACGAGGAAACGCTGCGCATCATGCGGCCCGACGAGCCGCGGGTGTTTTCGACCTACGTGCGCGACTTCGCCCTGACCGCGTGCGAAACCGTGTTGGTCGATGGCGATGAAACCGAAGTGTGCATGGTGTTGCTCCTGCGCGGCGAGGCGATGTCCGCGAGCGCATTCGAGATCCTGCCCGGTTCGCCGTGGGCCGCTGCCGCGCGTGTGGTGTGGAACACGGTGGCAGGTGTGCGCCCGCCCGGCTATGAATACGACGTGATCGTCGAAGCCTGGTTCACCTCGGTCGAGGCGGTGGCAGGCGCTTTCGGCGAAGTCCTGGTGTGGGCGCGGTTGCCTGCGGCGTTGGCGGAAAAGGTCGATCCGGTGCGCTCGGTGTGCATGCTCACCCGCGTCACCCACCGCCGTCCCTGAAGGGGGTGTGGGGGACTGCCAGCGCCTGCCGATGAAGCGCTGGCGAGGTCGGCAGACGCGAAGGCATGAGGCTGTCGATACGAGTTGGCCAGTTCTCCCGAAAAAAGCCGTGTGCTTATCGCCGCATTGCCAGGAAGCCTGCCAAGGCCAGGATTCATTGGGACTTCATTGAAATGGCCATGCCGGCCGTGACGATCAATACTCCGCAAAGCGCCAGGGGGCTCGGAACCTCCCCAAGCATGAAGAATGCGGCGATCGTGGTGACGCAAGGTACGGCCGCGGTGAAAAGCGCGGTATCGACAGCCCCCAGAGACGCGACGGCACGCGAATAGACGAAGATCGACACTGCACCGATCAGCACGCCCTGGAAGACTGCCTGCAGCAGCACCTCCTGCCAGCTTGCCAGGAAAATCGATTTGCCCGGCAACATCAAATAGATTGGAAGGAAGCAGCACATCGAAAGCACGGCGACGATGGATGCTGTATGCGCGGGCGCCAGGCCTTGTCTGCGCGCGAGCACTCCATAGGCAGACCAGCAAACCGAAGCCAGCAGAAGGGCTCCATCGCCGAGCAACTGCCGCTGCGTGCTCGCCGAAACGCTGTCCCACGCCATGGCCGCAATGCCCAGGAGAATTGCGAACAAACCAATCATGCGACGGCCGCTGGCCTTCGCCGACGACATTGACCAGGCGAGCAAGAAGGTAAAGAGCGGAATCGTGCCGTGCAGGAGCACGGCCCCGTGCGAAGCGGGTGCGAGCATGAACCCGGTGTAGGCGCATAGGGCGAAGCCCAGTCCGCCAAAGAATGCCAGGGCTGCTGCATCGCGCGCCCGGATTCCCGAAAAACCATGGCGCAGCAGCACGGGCAGCAGCAGGAGTCCTCCGATCAGGAAGCGCAGCGCAGCAATGTCGATCAATTGCAGCGACGTCGCAAAACCCAATCGCGAAACGAGAGTGAACCCGGAGAACAGAAAGATGATCGTGATGCCGCAGGCAATGCCGATGATGCGGGTTCGGCGATCACTCTGCTGCGCAATAGGGGCTCCACCGCCGGCAGTCGATTTCATGCATGACCCTTCCATATGCCAGGAGGCTGCCCCTGCAGGTAGCTGGGGGCGATTCAATGGTGTGTCATGCCTAGATATCTGTAAAGTTGCATTCTCTGCACTTCAACTTCAGAAATTCTGATGCGAAATCTCAACTTGGATCAGTTGCAGACGCTGATAGCCATTGCAGATCTGGGTACCCTGGCAGCCGCAGCGCAGGCACTCCATCTGTCGGCGCCCACGGTCAGCCTGCATGTCAGCGAATTGGAGTCCCGTCTCGGCGTGACGCTCGTGCATCGGGGACGGCATCAAACACGTCTGACCCCGGCGGGTTCGCAATTGGTGTCGAGCGGCCGACGCTTGCTCAAACAAGTGGAGGATGATGTCGACAAGGTACGCAGATTCGCCGCCGGCGCCGAAGGCAAGGTACGGCTGGGTGCATCGGCTGGCGTGATCGCCAATTTTCTTCCCGATGTCCTCGAAACTCTGGCGCGACGCAAGCCCGGGATAGAGCTGGAGCTGGACGTTCTTGGCTCGCGCGAGACGATGCATGCATTGGATGCAGGTATTCTGGACATTGGCATCGTCGCGCTTCCGCAGAAAACGGAACGGCAGGTGGAGGTGAGCACCTGGCGCAGCGATCCGATGGTCGCTTTTCTACCGTTGGACTGGGACGCGCCAGAGTTGGTCACACCGGAGTGGCTGGCGCAGCGAGCGCTGATTTCCATCAAGAACGGTACCCAGATGCATCGCTTGACGGCTGCATGGTTCGGCAAGGCCGGATTCCAGCCGCGTGTGCGCGTGGAATTGGGTTTCCCCGTGGCGATCAAAGGGCTGGTGGCCGCCGGCTATGGCGCGGCGATATTGCCGTTGGAGCGCTCGGACGATGCCGCGTTGCACGCAAAAATGCAGCTGCGCGCCCTTAGCCCTTCGCTGGTCCGGCACATGGGCATCGTCCACCGGCACCTGGAGCCGCACGATGTGGCGATCCGTGAAGTGCTTCGGGCACTCGAGGAGTTTTCCGAGGCGGCAATTCCAACCGGGAAATAGTCCTGCCGATCCAGGCCCTGGTTTGGCGTACAGGGCTTGAGTGCAGCCCTTCGAAGTACCGGGTCGGGAGTCATCAAAAAAAACGGGCCTGCGCAGCGCGGCAGGCCCGATCCGCCAATGAGCGGGAGAGGGGGAGAGGGAAACCGAAACGCCGTGCCCGCCCTCAGGCAGGCTGTTCTTCCGTATAAGGCACCGCGCCCTTGGGCACGTAGAGGCCTTCGCACTGCTCCAGGAATTCCTGCTTCCTGGCGCGGGGGTTGTAGAACTGCTTGTACCAGATGCGCGCCTTCATGAAGGGGCCGTCGCTGGGGATGAACAGGCCGTTCAGGCAGGGGCCCTTGTTCGTCCACACCTCGAAGTCCTGCGCGAAGGCCAGGCGGCTGGCTTCCTGGAACTGGCGCGCGGCGATGGCATCCGGCTGGGTGACGACGTCGTTGCCGTTCGGCGACTTCACCAGCAGCGCGTGCCAGACCTTCAGCGAACCGTCCTCGACCGGGGTGTGGGTGATCATCAGCACGGCGTCGTACAGGCCGGTCAGGTGCGAGATCAGCACGCCGGGGCCGTGGTAGACGGTGACGGTGTGCAGGATCGGGCTGACACCGTCGGCGCCGACCAGGGTGCGGTGCGGACCACACTGGCGCTGGATGGCGTGGTGGGCCTTGAATTCGTTCTCGTACTTCTGCACGGTCGAGCCGTGGATCGGGCTCAGGTGGCCGTAGTCGCAGATGTTGTCGATCACTTCCTGCGGATGCTGCTCCAGCATGCCCAGGTGGTCGAATTTCCAGCGCACCCACGAGGGGTCGTCCCATTCCTTCAGGCTGGGCGGGTCCCATTCCGGCTCGCCGCCTTCGGGGTCGTGCCAGACCCAGATCGCGCCCAGGCTCTCGACCACCGTCCACGACTTGACGCAGGCGTTGGCCGGCACCGGCCCCTGGTGATAGGGGATGTCGTCGCACTTGCCGTCGGGGCCGAAGCGCCAGGCGTGGTAGGGGCAGCGGATGCCGTCGCCCTCGACGTTCGAGCCGCCGCCGTCGATGACCACGTAGGAGGTGTTGTTGGGTGCGGCGAGGTGGGTCTTCATGTGTGGACAGTAGGCGTCCAGCAGCACGACCTTGCCGGTGGCGCGGCCGCGGTAGAGCGCGAAGTCCTTGCCGAAGAAACGGACGGCGAGCGGCTTGTGGGTGTTCAGCTCTTCCGCGTCGGCGATCATGAACCAGCCGCGCGGGAAGGTGAATTCGCCGATGCGATAGTCTTTGGTTGTGGCCATGCGAGTCCTTGCTCCTCTTATCCTCGTTGTCGTGCCGTGGTGATCCTGCAGCCGCACGGGCCGGCAGTCAGCGTGGCCGATTCTGTCGGGCCGGATCGGGCCCCGCATCCCCTGTTTGGACGATGGTGCCGGCGGTGAGCGCGGTCCTTGCGGGCATCGTCCTTTTGGACGTGTCCGCCCGCGGGGCGCGCGCCTAAGGTGGGACGCGTAAAAAAGCCCGAACAAGGATGGAGACGACATGACGACAGCGACCGCAGAGGCCGGGCCAGAGGCAGGCGGCCGGATCGAATACCCGTTCGCACCGCCCCGTCCCGACGGCGAGCTGGTCGCCGTGGCCCCCGGCGTGTTCTGGGCGCGGATGCCGATGCCGATGCAGCTCGACCACATCAACGTCTATCTGCTGCGCGACAGCGACGGCTGGTTCGCCGTCGATACCGGGCTGAACATCGCACGGACGCGCGAGCTGTGGGAAGAAGTGGCCGAGCGGCACTTCGGCGGCCTGCCGCTGAAAGGCCTGATCTGCACGCATTTCCACTACGACCATGCCGGGCTGTCGGCCTGGCTGACCGAGCGCTTCGATGTGCCGCTGTACATGACCCATGGCGAATACTTCACCATGCGCACGCTCGCCGGCCCGCCGCCGGAGCCGCTGCCCGAACCCATGCTGCGCTTCTACCTGCGCGCGGGCATGGGACGCGAGCGCATCGAGGAGATGTTCGCCAAGCTGCGCCGCGATCCCTTCATGCCGCCGCAGCCTGCGTCCTTCAGCCGCCTGCGCGAAGGCCAGGTGCTGAACATCGGCGGACGCGACTGGCGGGTGGTGATCGGCGAGGGCCACTCGCCCGAGCATGCCTGCCTGTACTGCGAAGCCAACCGCCTGCTGATCGCCGGCGACCAGTTGCTGCCGCGCATCACCTCGAACGTGCTGGTGTCCGACATCGAACCCGAGGCCAACCCGCTCAAACTGTGGCTGGACTCGCTCGACCGTCTCGACCTGCTGGCGCCCGACACCCTGGTGCTGCCTTCGCATGAACGCGTGTTCCGCGGCCTGCGGCCGCGCGTGGCGGAGTTGCACGCCCACCACGAGGAGCAGTTCGGTATCGTGCGCTCGCACCTGCGCGAAACCGGCGCTGCCACCGCTTTCGAAACCAAGCAAAGGCTGTTTCCCCGCCAGTTGAGTGCGGTCGAGGACATGATGGCGCTGGGCGAAACCATCGCCCATCTGTCCTGCCTGCGTTACGCGGGCCAGGTCCGGCGCGTGCTCGACGACGACGGCCTGTACCGCTTCAGCCTTGCAAATTGATTCCAAGGAGTGATCGATGTTCCAGCTTTCCGAGCTTGCCGCCCAGGTTCGTGCCCAACTGACGGCGCCCGGCGCGCCATTCGAAGTGATCGAGGCCAGCGCCGGCGGCCGTCCGATCAGGATGTACCGCAACGCTTTCGGCACGCTGCCGCAGCTGATCGCCAGCGCGCGGGCGCACGGCGACAAGCCCTTCATCACCTGGCAGGGGGAGACGTGGTCGTTCGACCGCTTCTTCGCCGAAGCCGACGCCGTCGCCGCCCGGCTGCACGACTGGGGCGTGAGGCCGGGCGAGCGGGTGGCGATCGCGATGCGCAACCGGCCCGAATGGGCGGTGGTGTTCGTCGCGGCCGCGATGATCGGCGCGGTGCCGGCGCCGCTCAACAGCTTCGGCCTGGGCGAGGAACTGCACGACGCGCTGGCCTGCGTCGAGCCGAGCGTGCTGGCCTGCGACAGCGAACGCCTGGCCCGCATCGGCGGCGTGGCCAACTGCCGCATCCTGTGTGTGGGCGATACCGACCTTGCCGCAGGCGTGGACGATTTCCGCGCGCTGATCGCGCAGCTGGCCGGGCCCACGCCGCTGCCGCAAGTCGGTCCTGACGATCCGGGCCTGATCCTGTTCACCTCGGGCGCGACCAGCCGCGCCAAAGGCGTGTTGTCCTCGCAGCGCGCGGTGTGCCAGGCGCTGTTCAACATCGATTTCATCGGCGCCATCTCGGCGATGACATCGCCCGATGCGGTGGCCGCGCTGATGAAGAGCGGCTTGCCGCCGGCGACGCTGACTGCGGTGCCTCTGTTCCACGTCAGCGGCCTGCACGCCCAGATGCTGACTGCGCTGCGCAACGGCCGCCGCCTGGTGTTCCTGAATCGTTGGGATCCGGCGCAGGCCATCGACGTCATCCGCGCCGAGCGCATCACCCAGTTCAACGGCGCGCCATCGATGGTCATGCAACTGCTGGCCCAGCCCGGTTTCGACGACCCGGCCCAGACCGGCACGCTCGCCGGCCTCGGCCTCGGAGGTGCAGGGATGCCGCAGCGGCTGATCGACGAGGTGATGCGGCGCAGGCCCGATTCGCTGTCGGGCATCGGTTTCGGCCTGACCGAGACCAATGGCTCGGGTGCGGCGGCCTCGGGCAGGCTGTTCGCCTACAAGCCGCGCAGCTCGGGCATGGTGTCGCCGGTCATCGACGTGAGGGTAGTCGACGCCGCCGGGCAGGCCTTGCCGCCGGGCGAGCAGGGCGAGATCTGGCTGCGCGGCGCAACCCTGATGGAAGGCTACTGGCGCAACCCGGAGGCCACCGCCGCCGCGATCGACGCCGAGGAAGGCTGGTTTCGCACCGGCGACGTCGGCTATCTGGACGACGAAGGCTTCCTGTTCATCGTCGACCGTATCAAGGACGTCATCAACCGCTGCGGCGAGAAGATCGCCGCGGCCGAAGTCGAGTCCTGCCTGCTGCAGTTGCCCGAAGTGCTCGAAGCGGCGGTGTTCGCCGTGCCCGACGAGGACACCGGCGAAGCGGTGACGGCCGTGGTGTCGGTGCGCGAGGGCAGCAGGCTGGACGGGCAGGCACTGCAGGCGCACGTCGGCGCCCATCTGGCGGCCTACAAGGTGCCGGCCGTCGTCCATGTAGTGACCGAAGCCTTGCCGCGCAATCCGGCCGGGAAACTGCTCAAGGCGCAACTGCGCAGCGCCTTCATTGCTGCGCCGAAGGGCTGAGATATTCGTCCGATTTAGTCTCATCGGACGATGTAGCGGGTGACACGAAAACAAAACAATGCAACCGGATGCAGGAGCGGCACGAGATGGCGCAAAGCCTTCCGCATCCGGTTCGCAGGATCAATCGGGGCCACACCAAATGCCCAACAGGAAGGAGACTCAAATGAATAAAACCCGTGTCTGGGTGCCGGTCATGACAATGATCGCGTTGTCGATGGCCTCCGCGAATGCAGTGGCCAAGGCGAGCGAGGCTGAAGTCGCCAAGCTCGGCAAGGAGCTCACGTGCGTCGGTGCCGAGGCCGGCCCGAATGCGGACGGCAGCATCCCTGCCTTCTCGGGCAAATGGCTGGGCAAGCCGCCGCACGTCGATTACGAACTCCATTCCGGCAAGCACCCGGTCGACGTGTACCCCGACGACAAGCCCTTGTTCGCGATCACCGCGGCCAACGTCGACCAGTACGCCGACAAGCTGAGCGAAGGCCAGAAGGCGATGTTCAAGCGCTTCCCGGACACCTTCCGCATCCAGGTCTATGAGTCGCGGCGCGACTTCCGCTACCCGGACGTGATCTGCGAAGTGGCGAAGAAGAATGCCCTCGAAGCGGAACTGATCGACGGCGGCCTGGGCTTCTCCGGCTGGAAGGGCGCGATCGGCTTCCCGATCCCGACCGAGCCGATGGAAGTGCTGGCCAACATGAACATGCCCTACCGCGCCTACACCGAAGAGGTCGTCCGGGACGTGGCCGACGTGTCTTCCAACGGCAGCATCACCTGGGGCCGCCAGGTGAACAAGAACCTCAACGTCGTCACCAGCCCGGACCAGATCGGCAAGCCGATGGAAGGGCTGATGGCCTATTCCTTGACCGGTGCCTTGCTGCCCGAGCGCGACCGCGGCAGCTTCACTGCGTCGCAGGAGCCGGTAAACTTCGCCAGGGCCAAGCGCCTGGCCTGGCAGTACGACCCGGGTACCCGCCGCGTGCGCCAGCTGCCGACCTACGGCTTCGATTCGCCGATGGCCGGCTCGTCGGGCAAGATGACCATCGACCAGGATCGCCTGATGAACGGCGACCCCAGCCGCTATGAATGGAAGCTGCACGGCAAGAAGGAACTCTACATCCCCGCCAACACCTACCGCCTGCACGGCAAGGACGTGAAGTACGCCGACCTGCTGCAGAAAGGGCATGCCAACCCCGACCTGATCCGCTACGAGCTGCGCCGCGTCTGGGTGCTGGAAGGCACGCTGAAGGACGGCTACCGCCACGCCTTCGGCAAGCGCGTGATGTACATCGACGAGGACAACTGGCAGGCCTCGGTGGGTGATTACTACGACACCCGCGGCCAACTGTGGCAGCACGCCTTCATCGGCCACTACTACGCCTTCGACCTCAACGCCTGGCAGGCCGGCACCTCGTTCTACCACGACCTGAATTCGGGCGCCTACATCGGCTTCAACCTGATCCAGGAACGCGACAAGGCCTTCATCCTCAACAAGGGCGACCTCACCCCCGACATGTACACCCCGGCCGCCCTGCGCGCCCTGGGCCAGTGACCGCATCGACTTTCAGGGAGCACGCAGCATGAAACTGCACGAAAAAATGAAGCCGATCGCACTGGCGCTGATCGGCATGGGGATGGCCGCGCCGGCGCTGGCCTTCGAGGACATCGAGTTCGACAACGGCATGGTGCTCGAATCGCGCGTGACGGCCACCTACACCTTGTCGACCCGGCTGTCGTCGCCCGACCGCCTGCTGTCGTCCAATGCCACCAATGCCAACGGCAACGACGGCAACAACAACTTCGACAAGGGCGCGCTGACCTCGAACCGCGCCAGCCTGCTGCTCGACGCCAAGCTGCGGAAGGGCAACTCCGGCTTGGTGCTGTCGGCCAGTACCTTCTATGACGATGTCTATCATTCGGGCAACGACAACTCGAATGCGACTTTCCCGAACAAACGCAGCGGAGCGGCAGACCGCTTCTCTTCCGATACCAAGCGCTACCACGGCGGCTACAGCCGCCTGCTGGACGCCTATGCCTACACCGACTTCAGAATCGGCAGTGAAGGCCGTGCCACCGTCCGTGCGGGCAAGCATGTGGTGTCATGGGGCGAAACGCTGTTCATCCCCGGTATTTCCGGTGCGCAAGGCCCTGCCGACGGTACCAAGGCCGGCATCCCCGGCACCGAGGTCAAGGACCAACTGCTGCCGGAAGACCAGGTCTCGGTCCTGTATGAAGTCAACGACCGACTGTCGCTGATGGGCCACTACCAGTACGGATGGCACAAGACCATCGTCAACGCGCCGGGCTCGTTCATGAGTACTTCCGACATCGTCGGGCCGGGTGCCGTGTGCATGATCGGCGCGGCTGGATGTACCGTGCTGAAAGGCAGGGAATCGGCGCCGAACGGCGGTCAGTGGGGGTGGGCGCTAAGTACCGCGTCACTGACGAGACAGAGATCGGCCTGATCTATCTGAACTATCACGACCGTGCTCCGATGGTCGACGTCAACTACCTGGGGGCCAGCCCGAGCTTCAGTCACCGCTACTTCGAAGACATCAAGATGCTGGGGGCAACTTTCAGCACCAGCTTCGGCGTGGCGACGCTGGGCGGTGAGATTTCGTACCGCAAGGACGCACCGGCGCTGGTCAATGCACGCATGGCCGGTAGCGCGATTCCTACTGCGACCAGGGCCGACGTGCTCCAGACCAACCTCAACACCTTCATCAACCTCGGCCGCACTTTCCTGGCGCCACAGGGCAACTTCCTCGCCGAGCTTGCCTACACCGACGTGCGCAACCCCGAGGCGCGCCGCGTGCCGGGCGCGACCGGCGACGTGAGCTTCGGCGTGATCCCCACACCCGCCTCGGACAATCTGACCTTCGGCAGCTACGGCATCGCCTTTTCTTCGACCCTGAGCCTGACCTATCCGGGCATCATCGAGAACTGGGAATTGGGCGTGCCGATCAGTTACTCGCGCCAGCTCAAGGGCCGCACGATGCAAGGCAACCTCGGCATGGGCGAGGGCGACCACCGCCTGAGCGTCGGTGCGACGATGACCTATCGCCGTAACCTGCAGATCGGCCTGACCTACCTGGGCTATTTCGGCGATGCCAGCCTCGACCCGGTCAAGAACCGTCAATTGACCGATCGCGATCAGTTGTCGTTGGTGGTGAAGTACACCTTCTGATCCACTGCTGTTCCGGCGTCCAGCCCGCTCGCGCGTCAAGCGCGGCGGGCTTTTTTGCATGTGCGCCCAGCATGGGCGCGCTCCTGCGGGTGCAAGTCCCGCCGTAAATCGATCGCAGCGAACGAAGTGAAGCGCAACTGCGCGAGGGTGGCGTAGTTGCAATACATGAGCATCCGGCTCACGTCAGCATGGATCACACCACCGGCAGGTAGCACCCTTCTCTTGCCAACTGCGCGAATTCTTTCGCCAGGAAATCCAGAAGCTGGCGCACTGCCGGCCGCATGCCTCGGTGCGAAGCGAAAGCGGCTTGCACGGTGCCTGCGGGAGGTGCCCAGCCGGGCAGCAGTTCGAGCAGTTGGCGCTCGTTCAGGGCTGAATGCACCAGCATGCGCGGCAGCGGCGCGCAGCCTACGCCAGCCAACACCGCGCACATTAGAGAGCCTACGTCGTTCTACCACCAGGCGGGGCTGGTGCCGCACTTCGGCACGCTCACCGGCTGGGCCGATCAGTGTCCAGTAGGTTTCGTCTGTCGAGTTGCCCAAGCCGAGTGTGGGTAGGTGCGCGAGGCCGGCGGGGGTGGTGGGCGGAGTTGTGCTGGTCAGTATCTCGGGTGCGGCCACCAGCACATGCGAACTGCGCGCAAGCGACTTGACGATCTCGTCGGAGTGCGCGGAGGGCATGGAGCCATCGGGCGTGGCAAAGCGGACGCGCAGCGCCAGGTCGACGCCGTCATGCCAGAGATCGACATTGCGGTTGGTCGATTCGACACGAACCACCACTTGAGGCCAGGTGCACAGGAACTTCGCCAGCATCCCGGCCACCGCGTATTGCAGCAGCGCTGGCGGGCACGAGAGGCGGACCGTGCCGCGCGGCGTGGCTGTTTCTTCGGCGGAAAGGGCCAGCGCGGCCTCGGCTTCGGCCAGCATGGCGCGCGCATGCAGCAGGGTGCGTTGGCCGATGTCGGTCACGGCAAATCGCCGCGTGCTGCGCTGGATCAGCCGCACGCCCAATTTGGCCTCCAACTCGGCGACGCGGCGGCTGAGCTTGGATTTGGGAATGCCCGTGGCGCGCTCGGCTGCGGCGAAGCCGCCATGTTCGGCCACCTGGACAAAGTACGCGAGGTCGTTGAGGTCTTCCATGCAGCCATTGTTCCATGTGTAGGACGCTGAGAGGCATTTTGGCAGCTTTTTTCCCGATGGAGGCCGCCCCTACCATCAATACACACGCTCGCAGTTCAGCCAACTTCGAAATTGAAATGAAAAAGGTTCTTGGAAATCAGCCGGAGCAGAGATACGGAAAGGAGTATTGCCATGAGTTGGAACCCAAGCATTGAAGCGCTTTTCCCGAAAGCAGGAAAACTCGACTCGATTGAAACGCAGATCATTCCGCGTGCGCGCGATCTCGGCGGCTTCGAGGTCAAGCGCGCCCTGCCTGCCCCCGCCCGGCAGATGGTGGGGCCGTTCATTTTCTTCGACCAGGTGGGGCCGGCCGAATTTCTCACCGGCGGCGGCATCAATGTGCGGCCTCATCCGCATATCGGGCTGGCAACAGTGACCTATCTCTACCACGGCGAATTCCAGCACCGGGATTCGTTGGGTTCGAACCAGATGATCACCCCGGGCGCAGTGAACTGGATGATCGCCGGCCGTGGCGTGACCCATTCCGAGCGCGCCACCGCGGCCACGCGCGCGGGCAAGAGCAGCCTGTTCGGGATTCAGACATGGGTGGCGCTCCCCGAGGATGCTGAGGAAACCAACGCGAGCTTCGAGCATCACGGCAAGGAGGAACTTCCGTTTCTTGAGGGTGAAGGCAAACAGGTCCGCCTGATCCTGGGATCGGCATGGGGCGAAAGGGCGCCGGCGAAGACTTTCAATGAGATGTTCTACGCCGACGCGGTGCTCGAACCCGGTGCGGCTCTGCCACTGCCTGACGATCACGAGGATCGCGGGCTCTACGTCACGGTCGGATCGGTCGAGATCGCGGGCGAGCGCTTCGAGAGCGGGCGGATGCTGGTGTTCCGGCCCGGCGACGCCATCACCGTGCGCGCCGGCGAACGCGGCGCACGCCTGATGTTGCTCGGCGGCGAGACGCTGAGCGGCCCGCGCTACATCTGGTGGAATTTCGTCGCATCCTCGCAGGAGAAGATCGATGCCGCCAAGCAGGCCTGGGCGCAAGGCGATTGGGCCCACGGCCGATTTCAACTGCCTCCGGGGGACGACCAAGAGTTCATCCCGCTGCCGGATTGAACGGCGACCATCCTTGATTGCATTTCCTTCAAACCCAGCCAAATTTTCGATCTCCATCTCCTAACCATAAGGATGTCAACATGACCAGCAACGCCATTTCGCTGTACACCAAGCGCCGCACCCAATACGCCCTGGGCAGGGAACTGCCCATCTCCGAGGCTGACGCCGAGGCGCTCATCCGCCAGGCGATCCGCATCGCGCCTTCGGCGTTCAATTCGCAAAGCTCGCGCGCCGTGATCCTGTTCGGTGCGATGCATGAAAAACTGTGGAACATCACGCGGAAAACGCTGCGCGCGATCGTGACGGCGGACGCGTTCGCGCCGACGGACGCCAAGATGAATGCTTTCGCTGCGGGCGCAGGAACCGTGATGTTTTTCGAGGATCACGACGTCATCGAGGAATTGCAGAAGCAATTCCCGCTGTATGCCGATGCCTTTCCCATGTTTTCCGAGCATTCGGCTGGCATGGCGCAGTTTGCGGTCTGGACTGCGCTGGCTGAGGTCGGTATCGGTGCGAGCTTGCAGCACTACAGCCCGTTGATCGACGCGGAGGTCGCCAAGCAATGGAATCTTCCCGCTTCGTGGAAGATGCGCGCGCAGATGCCGTTCGGCTCGAATCTCCAGTCGTTCCCGGAAAAGACCTTCATCGCGGACGAGGTGCGGTTCAAGACTTTCCGATGACGGTTTCTCGATTTGAATTCCCTTGGGTATGCGCGTGCCCGCGGCGGCCGACACACGTAACAAGGGCGCGGCGCAGGATGTGCGAAGTGTGCTCCTCTCACATCCTACGGTGCTGCTGGCGCTGGCCTTCGCGGTCTACAACATCCTGTATTTCGCCATGATGTCCTTCCTGCCCAGCTTCCTGATGGAGCAGGTGGGTCTGTTGATGGCGCAGGCAGGCACTGCGGGCGCCGCAATCGTGCTCGTGAATGCGGCGGGCAATGTGTTCGGAGGACTCTGCCTGCAACGCGGCATGAAGCCTGCGCGGCTGATGGCGCTGGGTTTCCTGATCGCGGGCCTTCTGGGGGTGCTGGCGTACTTACCCTATGTGCCGGCGCTCGCAGTGTTGGTGCTGTGCGTGGCCTTTTCGGCTGCATCGGGTGTGCTGCCCGTCGTCTTCCTGGCCTGCGTGCCGCACTCGGCGCCCGCGCCGCATCTAACAGGGTGATGCAAAAACGCGGAATGCTGCAGCCATGTTGGAGGCCGGCTTGATTGTCGCGACGACTTCGTTCCGGAAACTGAATTTTGGAAGCGATGCGTTTTATCGGAGCGGTCGTTCGGAGATGCCGAAAAGGTTCGGTCGCCGGCCTCGTTCATGTATTCTTCAGCCCCGCGCCGCTCAATTTCGCGATTCGCAGAAGGTTGTAAGCTGCTCCCGAGATGAAGGCCGCCATCTGGGTTTTGGCCTGTCCAATGAAACGCGTCTTGCGCAATCCGCCGACGGTTTTCAGCCAGCCGAAGATTTCTTCAACGCGTTTTCGCTTTCGCTGGCTGATTCGATACCCTTCGGTGCAGGTCGTGCGACCATCAAGTCCCGGCGTTTTGCGATCAGCAATTCTCGCGATATGCGGACGAATCTGATGCTCGCGCAGGTGCGCGACGAAATCCTTGACGTTGTAACCCTTGTCCGCCGCCAACGTCTTGGGATGAATGCGACGGCGACGGGCGCGCGTGAGCAGGGATCGTGCAGCACGGTGTTCGGCCTGCGTCGATTCGGTGATCAGAATGTCGACGCACAGCCCGTGGCGGTTCTCCATGAGCACATGCCCGCCGTAGCTGAGCTTCGCCGGCTGGCCGTTGCCCTTTCTCATGAGGCGAGAGTCCGGATCGGTTGTGCTTTGATGCGTTGCGTTCGAGCGCTTCTCACCCTTGAAGTCGACCATCCCGGTGCCGTCGCCGCCGTCCTTCGGGGGCTCACCGTCCTTGCGCTTGAAGCTCTTGAACGAGGCCCAGGCGTCAATCAACGTGCCGTCGACAGTGAAATGATCCGACGACAACAGGTGCTCCCGGCGCGCGAGGCACACCACTTCATCGAAAAAGCGCCGTGCCACGTCGGTTGCGACAAGGCGTTCGCGAAGGCGGCTGAAGTTCGATTGATCGAGGCTGGCGCTCTCCAGATCCATGTCGAGAAACCAACGAAAGAGGATGTTGTAGTCGAGTTGCTCGCAAAACTGCCGATCCGAGCGAATCGAGTACAGCGCGATCAGCAATTGGCCCTTGAGGAGGCGCTCGGGGGGAATCGACGGGCGTCCCACGCTCGAATACAGCACATCCAGCTCCGCCGAGATGGCGGCGAGCGCTCGGTCGGCCAGCTTCTTCACCCGCCGCAGCGGGTGCTCCGGGGGGACGCGCGACTCGGGCGAGAAGTAATGGAACATCGAGGACTGGGGGGCAAGTTGGCCGCGCATCGCTGTCAGGATGGAAGTTTCGGGAACGTCTTTATGACAAACGCCATCTTGGTTCGTTCACTGAGTTCTGCATCAATCTGCTAACGCCCATGAGCCTGGGACTGGTCATGCAGGGCAACTACTTGGGACAGGTCATCGCTCCAATGCAGACGGGTGCGCTCCTCGCGGCCTTTGGTTGGCTTTCCGTCAGCGTGCAGATCGGTATCGCTGCGCTCGCTGGGCTTGCGTTGATATGGGTCTACGGTAAGTATGGCTAGGGCGTGTTATCAATTGATGAGGATGACAGAGGCAATCCAGTGTATCGCGCCCAGGAAGTTACGTGCGGTCTTGTCGTAGCGGGTGGCAATAGCGCGGTACTGCTTGAGCTTGGCAAAGAAGTTCTCGATCAGGTGTCGATCCTTGTACAGCGCACGGTCGTAGTCCCGCTTTACTTTGCGCGTTGGATGGGAAGGGATGACGATCTGTGCGCCGTGCGCCTGCAAGGGCTCAATGACCCGTGCCGTGGCGTCGTAGGCGCGGTCGGCGAGCAAGGCTCCCACGGATAGCGCCGGCAGCAACGCATCGGCTCCTTCCAGGTCTGAGGCTTGGCCAGCGGTGAGATGGAAGGCCACGGGATTGCCCAGGGCATCGACCACCGCATGGATTTTGCTGCTCAGTCCGCCGCGGCTGCGTCCGATGGCCTGCGGCGCCCCCTTTTGCCCCGGCGCTGTGCTGATGCGCCCGGACGATGGTGCTGTCGATCATCGCGTATTCGTTGTCGGCATCTTGGGACAAGGCCTCGAACACCTTTTGCCACACGCCGGAGCGGCTCCAGCGGCTATGGCGCAGGTGAATCACCCGAAAGTCGCCGAAGCGCTCGGGCAGGTCTCGCCAAGGGATGCCCGCGCGGTAGCGATAGAGTACGGCCTCGACGAATAGCCGATTGTCCTTGGCGGTCACACCTACATGGCCGGCGCGCCCGGGGAGCAGATCGCGGATGCGATCCCATTGATCATCTCGTAGAGCGTAACGGCGGGCCATGGCATGTTGGAAGCAGCAAAGGGGGCTCAAGTATCGCTTAGTTGGTCAATTGATGACACACCCTAGGTGCTGCAGGATATGGCACAAGCCCAAGAGCTGATCTATAGTGTGAAGCGGAAATCTAGGCCAACCACCCCTATGGTTTGCTTTCGACAAGAGCAGTCACTGACCGGAGGTAATCCTGATGACGGCAACCCGCCTTGAGCGAACATCGCTTTTCTGGATGGCAACTTTGCAGCGGTCGCCGCCGTTACTACCTAAACGGCGAGCGAACGGTCTGCGATCGCTGAAGCCTTTGTAGCTCGCGTAGCCCGAACGACCGCACTGAAGTGGCCTGCGGACAGAACCAGTTGCGATGTCGGTGCATCCTGGATGCTGCCACGTTGGGGCCGGTCTGCATCGCGCGCTGGAAATTGCTTTGATGGGGGAGCCGCTCGATGCGAAAAGTGCGGTGCGCATCGGCCTCATCAAACGGCTGGAGCCGGCCCAACGGCTGGAGCAGCTCGAGACAGAAATACAGCTAGAAGTTCCGCGCAGGGTAGCGTCAGCGCCCCCTTTTCTGGCGCGGTCTCCGTATAGTCGGCGGCTTCTACGCACAGCGAAAAGAGCACATGATGATCTGGAAAAGCCGATTTCTGTCAAGGAGCTGTCCTCGATCCACGTGGGCACCGCCGTCGGGCACTTGGGCATCGAGTTCCAGGAGTTGGCAACATTTCATCGCGTGCCAGTCGACTCCGCCACCCGCCAGCCGTACGGGCTGCTGCACGGCGGCGTCAGTGTGGCGCTGGCCGAGATACTGGGCTCCTGCGGTGCCGCGCGTGGCGTGTCCGAGGGCTGGCGTGCCGTGGCTGGACATTAAGTCCAACCACCTGTATGGAGCCACCAGCGGCTGGTTCACCGGCGTGCCGCGGCCCGGGCACACGGGGCGCAGCATGCATTGGTGGCAGATCGACCTGCGCAACGATGCGGGCCAGTTGGCTTGCGTGTCGCGCATCCCGGTGGCGATCCTGGCGCCGCGCTGAGGGCTAGGCGATGCAGGACTGCACCGATTGGACACGTCTGGACGCCCAGGCTGATCGCCGATTCCGCCTGCAGCAGGCGGCGCTGATCGAATATGCGCGCACGACCTTGCCGACGCGCCTGTCGCGCAGGGTCGTCACGGGCGGGCGCAAGGACCCCAGCGCTACGCCGGCCGAGATCTGGCGGCGCGGCGACGAATGGGCTCTGGTCTGGCATGTGCGCCACGAATCAGCTGACGCTGCCAGCCCCAGCCAGCGAGCCGTGGGCTTCCTGCGCAAGGCGCCGGACCGGCCGGTCATCGTCCTCGCGCCGGCGGACCACGACCCACTGCCGGCCTGCTTCGCGGATGCCGAGCCGATCCTGTTCACCGCCGAGTTCTGGCGATCCGACCGGGTGGAGGATGCCGCCCCACCGCGACCGTCCACGAGCCCGCCGGCGGCAAGCCCGCCTGCCCCCGCGCCCGCGTCTGCGGCGACACCCGGGCCGGAGCCAGCGCCAGCTGCGCGGGCAACAGCGGGAGAAGCCGCCGAAAAGAGGCACGTCCAGCGGATCGAGGAAGCACACAAAGCGATCGACACAGCGTTTCGCAAGCAGGTGGCCAAGGACACGTCGTTGCCGCTGGTCGACTTCTCGCTCAGCCGCATCGAGACGCCGCCGGCCGCCACCGACTGGCGGCTGCAACCCGACCTGACAGAGCGCGCGCGCGTCGCGATCCTGCTAAAGGAGGCCCAGGTGTGCAATTTCCATCTGGAAGCCAAATCGACCGAGCGCATGGTGCTGCTCGAACGCGCCGTGCCGTTCTACAAGGACTGCTGCCTCTACCGGGTCATCGACATGCGCGGGCCACGCAGCCGCTTCGCCAGCTTCGTACTGCACCGCCCCACGGCTGACCTGGCTGCGCTGAGCACGATGTCGGCGCCCATCCATGCCTTCAACCAGCGGCGGCACGCGCGCGGGGAGTTGCTGATCGACGACGCGAGCGCGGGCGCTTACCTGCGCTTCTTCTGCGAGTTCATTCATGCCGAGGCGGGCGCCTTTTCCGTGGTCGAGCACCCGCATGAGATTCGCTGGCTCACGCACCGGCAGGAAGGCGAGAGCACGACGCGCAAGGCCGCCGACACCGCGCGCTCGAACCGGCAGCTCAAGAGTGCGCTGCTCGGGGCGCTGGCCCCCGTATCGCTGTACGAGGCCGCCTACGGCCCTGCGGCCGCTGAGCCCCAGCCGGAGCCAGCGCCAGAGCAGCAGCCTGCGGCGCCTGGTGCCAAGCAGCCGTCGGCACAGGTGCCGACCACACTGTACTGCCGTGCCTGGATCGGCCATGGGCGCCATCTTTTCGCCGCCGGCATGGCGGTGCACCGCAACGGCTCGGTCGATATGTTCGAGGACGAACCACTGCACGAGTCGGCCCTGCCGATCCAGCCCCTGAGCTTCAACGTCGAGTTCCAGTTTACGCTGCGCACCGACGAGCGCAAGGTGCATCGACCACCCGAGACCTCCTGAACATGGCCACTGTCACTGCCGCAGAGTTCATTGCATTGCTGGACCGGACGCTGGCCGACAACGGCGGGCAGGCCGGCTCGGACGGCCACGACGAGGCCGGGCCAGATCGCCGGCTGCGCATCCCGACCGGCCCCTGGGACACAGTGGACCTGGACAACCCCAGAGACCTGGAACTGGTGGTCGCCGACAGCGTGGATCTGCGGGGCCGCAAACTGGGCCGGCCGATCTTCGTTTATGGTGTGCGCTTTCGCGGGCGCGTCGACCTGCGGGATATCACCGTGCACGGTAGCGTGGACCTGACGGCCTGCGTCTTCGACGAGGAGCTGCGGCTGGACGACTCGGACATCGAAGGCTCCTTGCGCTTGTCGCGCGTCTCGGCCGAACACCTGTCGATGAACGGCATCGTGGTGCGCGGCCGTCTCGACCTCACCGGCTGCTACGCCAAACGGCCCATCACCATGTTCGACGCCAGCGTCGACGGCTTCGTGGACCTGCGCAACGTGGACAGCAAGGAGGTGCGCATGAAGGGCGCGCACGTGCGCAGCGACCTGCGCATCGGCTGCGCGCCCGAGTTCGGCACGAGCCCGAGCCAACTGAAGGTGGTGGACGCCAGCAATGCACGAATCGAGGGGCGCGTGATCGTGCTGGGCTGCGGCCAGGGCCAACAGAGGCCGGCGGCCAGCGTGCGCCGGCAACTGACGGCGGCGCAGTGCGAGGACGACTTCCGCTGGCCCGCCATGGAATCAGACCCGCTCTTCGATCTGAACCTGGTCCTGGCGGCAGCCACGATCGGCGGCAGCCTGCAGATCCTGCCCTTCCACGGGCAGGCGGTGCAAGACGACTTCTCGCGCTCTCGCTACCTGCCGTCGGTTCCGGAGCAGACGACGATCGTGTGGCCGATGCTGAACCAGCTCGACCTCTCCAATACATCGGTGGCGGGCGACGTGCTGCTGTGCGGCGCCCTGGTGCGCGGGTGCGTGAATGCGGGCGGCGCGTGCATCGATGGCCGCCTGTGTCTCCTGCCAGGCCAGATCGGCGTGGAGGGCAGCGCAGGCCAGGGCGACTTCTGGTGCCGTCAGACTGTCGTCCGCACCTGGAACGCAGCGGTGGCGGCCATCAATCTGAAGGCCGCCCGGATCGGCGGCGACCTCGAACTGCGCGGCGTGCAGGTCGAAGGCAATCTGGACATGTCTAGCGCCGTGCTCGGTAGTTTCGCTGTTCTGCATGGCTATCAAGTGCTGACCGTGGACGACCCGGGTCACAACGTGGTGGTGCCGACTCGGATCGAGGGAAACCTGGATCTCTACCTTGCGCAGCTGGCAAGCGCTGTGCAATTCGAAGGTGTGCAGATCGCGGGTGCGCTGAACCTGTGGAGTGCGCAGACGCAGGCTTACGTCCGGCTGGACACATTCCTGAATTGGCGCTGCTTCATCGGCGGCGACATCGACGCGCACAGCGCGCGGTTGCAGCAGCTGGAGTTGTATGGCGCCAACGTGCAGGGCCGCGTCCGCCTGAACGGCTGCGAATTCCTCGCGTTCGTGGCAGAGGCCGGTGTGCTGCGCGTGCCCGCCGTGCGCGCCAAGCCTTTCGACCCGGCTGCACCCTTGGCGCACTGGACCACCGACGACGCAATCGTGCTGACCGAGGTCGGGCAATTGCTGATGCGCAACGGCAAGATCGCCGGCGACCTGCGGCTGGGCTACCTCCAACTGACCGGCCGCGAGGTCGATGGTCACCGCGGGCTGGTGATCGAAGATTCGCAGATCGGCGGCAGCCTGCTGATGTTCCACGAGTGGGCCATCATCGGCAAGTTCAAGCACCCCGATGAATCGTACGCGGACGCCCGCAAACGCTGCCCTGTCGACTACCGCAACTTCAGCGCCACCGTGATGGGTGGCGTCAGCCTCAAGCGCTCCCGCATCGGGGCCAGCGTGGACATGAGCGGCGTGAAGGTCGAGGGTAGCATCGACCTGGAGGACTGCAGCTTCGGGGGTGACCTGCGCTTCGGAGCGGTGCGCCGCCACGACGCGCAGGCCCAGCCTCTGACCCCTGCGCCCGACGACGATGCCTGGATCCATGGGTGGAATTTCGCGGTCTGCGAAGTGCTCAACCTGCGCATGGTCAAGTGCACGAACGACGTGGACCTGACCGGGTTGGTGGTGGTACGGGCCAGCGGCCGCGAGATGACGACGGGCAGCATCGACGGCTGCTACGCACAGGTGGACGGTGACCTGCTGTGCTTCGACGAGAAGGACGTGCCGACCTACGCCCGCGTGCAGGGCCAGCTCGACCTGTCTTATGCACGGATCGCGCACCTGGTCGTGTCGGCCTGCGTCTTCAACCCCGCCGAGCGCGGCTTGCGGTGCGGGCTGGTGCTGGAGCGCGCCAGCATCGGCAAACTGGATGTGCGGCAAGCGCGCAGGCTGCAGGATGCCAACGGCAAGACCTTCGTGCCGCAGGAATCACAGGCATACCCGTTGCCGATCAAGCTGACCGACATGAAGGTCGAAGTGTGGGAGGTCGAGGGAACGGTCGATCAGGGCAACGCTGAGGAAGACCGGTACATCCATCTGTTGGCCAATGACACACCACTGCCCCGCTCGGTCTACCGCGCGCTGGAAGACAGCCTGCGCAAGAGCGGTGCCGACGAACACGCCGATGCGCTTTACCGGGCCATGCGGCGCCGCGAATGGGCGGAGGCCCGCGACCGTGCGCGGCACCAGATTGAAGGCGGCTCCGCCGGGCCGATCGCCATCACGCGGCGTGGCCTGTGGTGGCTGTTCCATTCCATCAAGGACTTCTCCTTCCGCGTTTTCCTGCAGTACGGCACCAGCCCCGTGAGCCTGCTGGTATTCGTCGTGGGGCTGTGGCTGGTAAGCCTGCCGGCCTACCGCACGGCCGAGAATTTCGAGGCCTCGTTGGCCTACTTGGCCGTGCCCAGCGACCACTTCAGCCCCGGTGAGATGCCGCCTGTGTACAACGCTGCGCCAAAAGAATGGAATTGGCCTGATGGGCTGCAGGTTGCACTAAAGAACCACGTTCCCATCGTGCCGCTACAAGTGCGCGATGACTGGCAACCGCGCGACCAAGGCACGACCACCTGGTCGCTGAACAACGGCAGCTGCACCGGCACTGTGCCGACCACCGTCTTGACGCTGTGCCTGGGATGGGCCCCGGAAGATCTGTTCAACTTTCTGCAGCTCGTGAACTGGATCTGCTGGCCCATCTTGCTGACGTTCTCCATCCGTCGGCTGCTACGGCAGTCCTGACCTGCGTGCGTGTGGCGCATCCCGATGGCGATCTTGGCGCTGCGCTGAGGGCGGCGGCCCCGCCGCGCCCGACGGCCGGCCGCAGCCTCGGTCGAGATCCGCGCCTGGTTGAGGCTGAACACGATAGCGAAACCCAGTTTTGCGCTGGGCGATCGAAAACGTGAGTCTTGCTTGGGTTGCTGCTGCTGCTGTCATTCGCACTTGGCCAACGTACCGGAAAACAGGCCCGCAACGGGCTGAATCCCGCGGCAAAGCGGGACGAGCCCGCAAGTCGGATCGACTGGGCGGCATCAATACATCTAAAAGTGCGTTGCGCAAACCATCCATATTGTCCTGTGTCAGAAATTCGTAGGCAAAATCGTTTGATGCTGTCGAGGGTGTCGTCAGCGGATTTGGCCCATTGGAAAGGGGTGGGGTCTTCGTTGTTGACGACGAGGTACTCGCGGATGGCCTTCTCCAGCTCGACGGTGGAGCGATGGGTGCCGCGACGGATGTAGCGAGTGGTCAAGGTCGAGAACCATCGTTCGACCTGATTGAGCCAGGACGCCGAGGTTGGGGTGAAGTGCACATGAAAACGCGGATGTCGAGCAAACCAGCCCTTGACCCGGGGCGTCTTGTGCGTGCCGTAGTTGTCCATCACCAGGTGGACGTCCAGTTCGGCCGGGACGTTGGCGTCGATGGTGCGCAGAAACTTGAGAAACTCCCTGCTGCGGTGGCGCCGGTGCAGTTGGCCGATCACCGCGCCGGTGGCGATGTCCAGCGCCGCGAACAAGGTGGTCGTGCCATGGCGCATGTAGTCATGGGTGCGCCGCTCGGGCACGCCCGGCGCCAGCGGCAGGATCGGCTGGGTGCGGTCCAGTGCCTGAATCTGGCTCTTCTAGTCCACGCACAACACCATCGCCTTGAGCGGCGGGTCCATGTACAGGCCGATGATGTCGTGCACCTTATCCACGAACAGCGGATCGGTCGACAGCTTGAAGGTCTCCTGGCGATGCGGCTGCAGCTCGAAGGCACGCCAGATGCGCGAAACGCTGCTGGCCGACAGATTGGCCTGGCGCGCCATGGTGCGTGTGCTCCAGTGCGAGGCCCCTTTGGGGACCGATTCCAGCGTGCGGGCGATCATCGTATCGACCTCGGCGTCATCGATCGAGCGGGGCGCACCGCTGCGTGGCGCGTCATACAATCCGTCCAGGCGATCACGCACGAACCGGCCTCGCCACTTCGATACCGTCGCGTTGGTCGTGCGCAACTGCCTGGCTACGGTCTGGTTGTCCTGCCCCGAGGCGCACGCCAGAGCGATGCGCGCGCGAAGCGCCAGCGCCTGTGCCGCCTTTGGTCGGCGCGCGAAGGCCGCCTCCAGCGCACCTCGTTCGCTATCGGTCAATACCAGTTCCGCCTTCGGTCTGCCTCGCATCTCACGCTCCGCCGGTCTCGCAACACGATAATCGACAAATGAGGGCAGCCATGATTATTTCAAGAACTTCTGAAACAGAACACTACGAGCCGCTGCTGTATTCGTACACGACAACCATGTTCTGCTACACCGTCTGGAGCACTGCACATTTTGGACGTTGCCCGGCGGTCGCGTAGAGATGGGTGAAGATGGTGCGTCTACCGTCCGGCGCGAGATGCAAGAGGAGCTCAATGTCGTAGTGAACTGCGGCGCACTGCTATACGTTGCCGAGAATTTCTACAACAACGGCAGTCGTCAAGAGCACGAAATTGGACTGTACTTCTTGGCGCATCTCCCTTCCGGGTCAGCGTTGCTTTCAAAAAGCTCAAGCCACCACGGCGTAGAAGGCAAGAGCAAACTTGAGTTCAAGTGGTTTCCCCTTTCCTCCCTGGCGAGCGTGGACTTATATCCTTCGTTCTTAATCGGTGAGCTCAGTTCTCTTTCTGGAACAGCAAGGCATATCGTTCAGCACGAATGACGCCCAACGGGGCTTGAGCTGACGTGCTACGGCAGCCATCCCCCGTCCGCGCTACGCTGGTGGTCTATGTTGCCCCGCGCGGCCAGGGCTGTCTGCCTCCGCACGCAGCTCAGCTCTATGCCATGTCCTGCAAAAGCATCGAGTATGGGTAGCAGCGCGCACCTTCCGCTTGTCTGCCACTGTGAGCGCGCTGGTGGTGGCGTCATTCGCATCATCTCAGCGCGCAAAGCGACCAAGAAAGAGAGCTCCTACTACGGGCAGTGACCACCATGAAAGCCGAATACGACCTCGCCAAACTGAAGTCCCGCAAGAACCCCTATGCGGCCAAGCTTAAGAAGCCTGTTTCCATGCGCCTGTCTGAGGACGTCATCGACTACTTCAAGGAGATGGCCAATGAAGCAGGCGTCCCGTACCAGAGCCTGATCAATTTGTACCTGCGCGACTGCGTCATGCAGCATCGGAAAGTTCAGACTGCTTGGCCAAGCAGCAAGGTCCAATAAACCGATGGTACGGTGGCGTTCGCTGAATGTTCGTCCCACGCCGGAGCATTTCACCGCCGACGCGGGACGGTAATCAGACGCTCGCCGCGCTAGCCTCCAAAGCCTTCTGCGCCGTCTCCTTCGCCCACACATAGTTGGCCTTGCCCGCCGCCGATCGGAGCACTTCCGGTACCGCGACGATGTCCTTCGGCACCTTGTAGCCGGCGAGATGGCTGTGGCACAGGGCTTTTAGCGCGTCGGCGTCCAGTGTCGCTTCGGGGCGCACCGAAACCACCGCCGTGACCTTCTGCCCCCAGCGCGGGTCCGGCAAACCGACGACGACGGCGTCGAGAAGCTGCGGGCTCATGCGCAGCACTTCTTCCACTTCTTCGGGGAAGACCTTTTCCCCGCCGGTGTTGATGCAGTTGTTGCCGCGGCCGAAGATCACGATGCTGCCATCTTCGGCGATGGTGGCGGCGTCGCCGGTGATGACGTAGCGGGTGCCGTCGATGCTGACGAAGGTTTCGGCGGTCTTGACCGGGTCACCGTGGTAGCCGAGCGGGAGGTAGCCGCTGCGGGCGAGGATGCCGGTTTCGCCGGGGGCGGCGAGGCGCTGGCCGTCCACCACCACGCGCAGCTGGGGATGGGGCGCGATGCGGATCATGCCGCCGTCGGCGGGCTTGGCGCCGATGCCGAACTGGCCGCCTTCGGACGAGCCGATGCCGTCGCTGAAATACACGTTCGGCGGCAGGAAGGGGCGCAGCGCTTCCTTGACGTGCGCCGACATCACCGCGCCGCCGTTGCCGAAGATGAACAGTGAGGACAGATCCCAGCGTGCGGGCTCGGCCTTCAGGGCATCGAGCAGCGGAACCGCCATCGCGTCGCCGACGAGGGCGAGGCCGTTGACCTTGTGCGTGGCGACGATGTCGAGCACGTGCCGGGGGTCGAAGTGCTGCTGGTCGTTGAGCACCACGGTGTGGCCGGTGTAGAGCGACACCATCGTCGCCCAGTGGGCGGCGCCGTGCATCAGCGGCGCGACCGGCATGAAGCGCAGCGGATGCGCCTTGCGGATGCGGTCGGCGAGTTCTTCGGGGGTGGTGATCGGGCCTTCGGCCGGGGTGTAGGCCGAGCCGCCGCCTAGGCAGCCGAAGAACAGCGCCTTGTGCGGCCACATCACGCCCTTGGGCTTGCCGGTGGTGCCGCCGGTGTAGAGCAGGGAGATGTCGTCGTCGCTGCAGCGCAGCTCGCGCAGCGCCGGGACGTCGTGTGCGAGCGCGTCGTCGAAGGCGACCGCGCCGGCCAGCGCGGGAAGGCCGGCGCCGGTGCGGACCTTGACGCGCAGTTCGGGCGCGGCGTCCAGTGCCTCGCCCACCGCGGCTTCGAGTCCGGAGCTGTAGAACAGCGCCTTGATGCCGGCGTTGGCGTAGAGGTAGCGCAGTTCGTCGGCGACGTAGCGGTAGTTGATGTTGGCGGGCACCGCGCGGACGCGGCAGGCGGCGAGGAAGGCTTCGAGGTATTCCGCCGAGTTGTACATCTGCAGGCCGACGACGTCGCCCTGGCCGATGCCCTGGGCGTGCAGCCAGGCGGCGAGGCGTTCGACGCGCGCGGCCATCTGGCCGTAGCTGCGGCGGGTGTCGCCGACGATCAGGGCCTCGCGCTCGGGAACGGTTTCGGCGGCGATGGCGAAGAGGTCGGCCAGGCTGTAGCTGCGTGTGCTCATAGGGTGTCTCCGTGCTCGTGTTTTCGTGTTCAGTTCGCCGCGGGCGGCCGGACCGCGCCGGCTTCGCGCAGGCGGGCGATGTCGCCGTCGCCGTGGCCGCTCTCGCGCAGCACTTCCTCGTCGTGCTGCCCCGCGGCCGGCGGCACGCGGTCGAGGGTGAAAGCGAAGTCGCTCATCTTCACCGGGAAGGCGAAGCAGGGCACGCTGCTGCCGTCCGGCACCGGTGTGTCCACCGTCATGCCGCGCGCTTTGGTCAGCGGGTGGGCGAGCACTTCGTCGATGCGCAGCACCGGGCTGACGCAGGCGTCCATGCCGTCGAAGACCTCGATCCATTCGGCCAGCGTGCGCGCCTTGACGATGGCGGCGACTTGCGCGCGCACCGCGGCGCCCGACTTGCCGGCGGCCCAGCCGCTCTTGCCCAGTTCGGGGCAGCCGGCGGCGGCGCAGAAGGCCTGCCAGAACTTGGGCTCCAGCGCGCCGACGGCGAGATGGCGGCCGTCGGCGGTTTGGTAGGTGCCGTAGCAGGGCAGCCCGCCCGACAGCGTGTCGTGGCCGGCGGGCACGGGCTGCTTCCAGGTGTGCAGGCTGGCCAGCGGTTGGGTGTTGAGCGCCAGCGCGCAGTCGGTCATCGACACGTCGATGAAGCGCCCCTGGCCGCTGCGCCGGGCGTCGAACAGCGCGGCGAGGATTGCCATCGCGGCCGACAATGCGCCGCCGGCCAGATCGGCGATCGGGAAGTTGCCCGGATGGGGCGGCCCGCCCGGCGCCGCGCTCTGTTCCAGGATGCCGGCATAGCTCTGGTAGTTGATGTCGTGGCCGCCGAGCTGGGCGAGCGGGCCGTCCTGGCCGTAGCCGCTGATCGCGCAATAGACCAGGCGCGGGTTGATCGCCTTCAGGTCCTCGTAGCCGATGCCGAGCCGGGCCATGACGCCGGGGCGGAAGCCTTCGACGACCACGTCGGCGCTGGCGGCCAGGCGGTGCACGACTTCCCGTGCGCCGGGCGCGCGCAGGTCGAGCGCGATCGAACGCTTGTTGCGATTGACCGTGTGGAAGAAATGCGAGACCGGCGTGCCCGCCGGGCCACGCCCGGCCTCGCCACCGGGCGGCTCGATCTTGATGACGTCGGCGCCCATGTCGGCCAGGTGCAACGTGCACATCGGCCCGGGCAGCAACTGGGTGAAGTCGAGGATGCGGATGCCGTCGAGCGGTTTGGCTGCCATCGTGTCAGTGTCCTTGTGCGGGAGCGGCCTGCGGGCCGCGTTCGAGTTCGCGGAAGGGGAGCTTCCGGTCGGTACGGATTTCGCCGGGCAGGCCGAGCACGCGCTCGGCGACGACGTTCTTCAGGATCTCGTCGGTGCCGCCGCCGATGCGGGCGCCGGGCGAGCTGAGCCACAGCCGCTGCATGTAGCGCCAGTCGCCGCCCAGCGCCTGGTGGCTGATCAAACCTTCGGCGCCGGCCAGTTCGACGGCGAAGGCGGCGATGTCCTGCAGCGCCTTGCCCGCGACCAGCTTGGTGATCGACAGCTCGGGGCCGGGCGGGCGGCCCTTGGACACCGCGGTCAGGCCGCGCGCGATCAGCAGCTCGACGCCGTGCTGCTGGAGATAGGCGTCGGCGATGCGGGCGCGCACGCGCTCGTCCTCGATCGCCGGACGAGGGGTGCTGTCGCCGCTGTCCCAGGCGCCGCGTTCCCACTCGCACTTCCTCGCCAGCGCGATCAGGTGCTCGTGCAGGTCGGTGGGCAGGTTGCCGCCGACCGACAGGCGTTCCTGCATCAGCGTGCTCAGCATCACCTTCCAGCCGCCGCACTCGGGGCCGAGGCGGTAGCGGTCGGGAATGCGCACGTCGGTGAGGAAGACTTCGTTGAATTCCGCTTCGCCCGACATCTGGTGGATCGGCCGCACTTCGACGCCGGGCGCCTTCATGTCGACGATGAACATCGTCAGCCCTTCCTGCTTCGGCTTGTCCCAGTCGCTGCGGGCGAGCAGGATGCCGTAGTCGCAGAAGTGGGCGCCCGAGGTCCAGACCTTCTGGCCGTTGATGATCCAGTCGTCGCCGTCGCGCATCGCGCGGGTGCGTACCGCGCCGGTGTCGGAACCGGCGCCTGGTTCGGAAAAGAGCTGGCACCAGATTTCCTCGCCGGCCAGGCCGGGGCGCAGGAAGCGGGCCTTGAGTGCAGGCGCGGCCCACATCATCACGGTGGGCAGGCCCATGCCGATGCTGATCTCGAAGATCATGTCCGGCACCAGGTAGGCGGCTTCCTCCTGCTGGTAGATGACTTGCTGCATCGCGGTGCCGCCGCGGCCGCCGGCCTCCCTGGGCCAGGCGATGGCGGCATAGCCGGCGGCGGCCTTCTTCGCCTGCCAGGCCTTGGCCGCGGCCAGCCGCGCGCCGTCGTCCAGGCCTTCGCCGAAGACTTCGTCGGGCCGGCTGCGGCGCTGGCCGTTGGTCGCCAGCCAGGCGCGCACTTCGGCGCGGAAGGCGGCTTCTTCCGGGGTGTCCGTGAAATCCATGATGCTTACGCGGCCTCCTCGATGAGTGTGTCGGCCAGGCGCGCGCGCCAGGCATGTTCGCTGCCGATCAGTTGCCCCAGATGGCGGGCGCGGCGGTAGTGGAGGTGGCAGTCCATCTCCCAGGTGAAGCCGATGCCGCCGTGCAGCTCGATGCCTTCCTCGGCGGCGAACACGTAGGCGCGGGTGGCGGCGACGCGGGCCGCGGCGGCGGCCCTGGGCAGTTCGGGGGCGTCGGAGGACAAGGCCCAGGCGCCGTAGTAGGCATGCACGCGGGCGAGTTCGATCGCGGTGTAAATGTCGGCCATCTTGTGCTTCAGGGCCTGGAAGCTGCCGATCCGGCGGCCGAAGGCCTGGCGTTCGAGCGAGTAGTCGCGTGTCTGCTGCAGGATGCGGGCCGCACCGCCGACCTGTTCGAAGGCCAGCAGCACCGCGGCGCCGTCGTGCACGCGGCTGGCGACGGCGGCAGCGCCGGAGGCGGGCAGGCGCTCGGCCGGCGTGCGGTCGAAGTGCAGTTCGGCGAGCGGGCGGGTGGGGTCGAGCGTGGGCAGCGGCCGGCGGCTGACGCCTTTGCCGTCGAGCTCGACCAGCACGAGTTCGTTGCCGGCTCGCAGCACGGCCAGCCCGGCGCTGCCGCCGTCGACCAGGGCCGGGCTGCTGCCGCTGAGCGTCTCGCCGTCGAAGCCGAGCGGCGTGCCGGCGCGGTAGCGTTCGCGGCTGCCGAGGGCGGCGGTGGCGATCAGTTCGCCGCTGGCGATGCGCGGCAGCCAGTGCTGCTTCTGCGCTTCGCTGCCGGCGCGCAGGAGGGTTTCGGCGGCCAGGTAGATGCTGGAGCACAGCGGCACCGCGGCCAGATGGCGGCCGGCTTCCTCGGCCACCAGGCAGAGTTCCAGATAACCGAGCCCGGCGCCGCCGTATTGCTCGGGGATCGCCGCGGTGGCCGCGCCCATCCCGATCAGGTTGCGCCATACGGTGTCGCAATGGCTGGCGCGGCCTTCCAGCACTTCGCGTACCGCCTGCGAAGTGCTGGTTTCGGCCAGCATGGTGCGCACTGCCTCCTGCAGCAGGCGCTGGTCGTCGGAAAAGTCGAAATTCATGCCGGATTCCTGGTGCGGCGCTGCCGACCGCCGGATGTCGGCGGCGGCAGCGGCCTGGGTGGGGGGAGAGGGCGTGATGGAGCGGGGCGGGCCGTTCAGCGCACCGCCGCCGGCGGCGTGACGCGCCGCGCGCCGTGGAAGCTCAGCCCTTCGGCGGCCATGTCGCGCAGCAACTGCGGCGCGGCGAACTGCGCGCCGTGGCGGGCGGCGAGGCGGTCGCATTCGGCCACCACCTCGGCGATGCCGATGGTGTCCATCATCGAGAACGGGCCGCCCAGATAGGCCGGGAAGCCGACGCCGAGGATGGAGCCGACGTCGCCGTCGGCCGGATCGAGCAGCACGCCGTCGGCCATCGCCCTGGCGGCATCGACGAGCTGGGCGTACAGCATGCGCGTCCTGACCTCGTCGACCGTGGGCTGTTCGGCCAGCGGCGGAAACAGCTCGGCCAGGCCCGGCCACAGCTTCTTGCTGCCGTCCTCGGCATAAACGAAGAAACCCTTGCCGTTCTTGCGGCCGTGGCGGCCGAGCTCACCGGCGAGCTTTTCCACCAGGCGGAAGGTGGGCGTCGGCACGAAGGCGTCGCCTTCGTCGCGCTTGCGCTGCTGGCTGGCATGCCAGGCGGTGTCCAGGCCGATCTCGTCGGACACGGTGAGCGGGCCGACCGGAATGCCGGCCATCTTTGCCGCGTTCTCGATCAGCGCCGGATTCACGCCTTCGGTGACCATCGCCAGGCTTTCGTTGATGTAGGCGCCGATGAAGCGGCTGGTGAAGAAGCCGGGGCCGTCATTGACCACGATCGGCGTCTTCTTCATCGCCTGCGCGAGGTCGAGCGCGCGCGCCAGGGTTTCGGGCGAAGTCCTGCGGCCGAGGATGATCTCGACCAGCGGCATGCGTTCGACCGGCGAGAAGAAGTGCATGCCGATGAAGTTCTGCGGCCGCGCGCCGGCTTCGGCCAGATCGCTGATCGGCAGCGCCGAAGTGTTGGAGGCGATCACCGCATGCGCCGGCAGCACCGCTTCCAGCTTGCGCGTGATGTCAGCCTTGAGCGCGCGATCCTCGAACACCGCCTCCACCACCAGCTCGACTTCGGCCAGCCCGGCGTAATCGGTCGTGGGGTGGATGCGGGCGAGGATGACGTCGGCCTCGTCCCGGCTCATGCGGCCCTTGGCGATGTCCCGCTCCAGCCGTTTGGCGGCGTAGGCCTTGCCCTTGTCAGCAGCCTGCCGGTCGCGGTCGATCAGCACGGTGTCGATGCCCAGCCTGGCGCAGTGGAAGGCGATGCCGGCGCCCATCAGGCCGGCGCCGATCACGCCGATCCTGCGGAATGTCGTCCGCGCAATGCCTTCGGGGCGGTGCATCAACTTGTCTGCCTTGCCCTTGTTGATGAACAGCGTGCGGATCATGTTGCGCGACACCGGGTCGAGCTGCAGCAGCGTGAAGTACTTGGCCTCGACTTCCAGCGCCTTGTCCATCGGCAGTTGCGGGCCTTCGTACAGGCAGGACAGGATCGCCTTGGGCGCGGGCAGGTTGTGGAAGGTCTTCGCCTGCAGCATCGCGTTGCTGACCACCAGCATCTGCGCCACCGCGGGCGAGGACGGGCCGGCGCCGCCCGGCAGCTTGTAGCCTTTCTTGTCCCAGGGCTGCACCGGGTCGCCTTCCTCGACCAGCCAGTGTTTCGCTTCGGCGAGCAACTCGGCGGCCGGCACGATGCGGTGGATCAGGCCCATCTTCAGCGCCTTCCCGGCTGACAGCGCCTGGCCCTCCATCAGCACCGGCATCGCCGCCTGGATGCCGATCAGGCGCGGCACGCGCTGGGTGCCGCCGCCGCCCGGCAGCAGGCCGACCTGCACTTCGGGCAGGCCGAGCTGGATGCCCTTGGCGTCCGCGGCGACGCGGTAATGGCAGGCCAGCGCGATCTCGGTGCCGCCGCCCAGCGCGGTGCCGTTGATGGCGCAGGCGACCGGCTTGCCGCAGGTTTCCATGCGCCGCAGCAGCCGCGACAGCGAGGCGTTCCGCGCCAGCCGCTCGGCCACCGGCGTGCCCTGGTCGGGATTCAATGAAGCCTCGATCTGCTTGAGATCGGCGCCGGCGGCGAACACCGGCTTGCCCGAGGTGAAGATCGCGCCCTTGATCGCATCGTCGCCGGCGAGGCGTTCGATGGCGGCCTCGATCTCGTCCATGAACTTCATGTCCATGACGTTCATGTTGCTGTCGCGGCGGTCGAAGAGCAGGGTGGCGATGCCGTCGGCGTCCACCGAGACGTGGATGACTTCAGTCATGAGTGTCGATTCCTTCAGGATGTCGGGTGGGGCTCAGACGAGCTCGATGATGGTGGCGCTGCCCATGCCGGCGGCTTCGCACAGCGACACCAGGCCGGTGCCGACCTGGCGGCGTTCCATCTCGTCGAGCAGGGTGCCGAGGATCATGGCGCCGGTCGCACCGAGCGGATGGCCCATGGCGATGGCGCCGCCATTGACGTTGATGCGTTCGTGCGGCACCGCGAGGCGTTCCATCAGGCACAGCACGACCGAGGAGAAGGCTTCGTTCAGTTCCCACAGGCCGATGTCCGAGGCCGTCATGCCGGCCTTCTTCAGCGCCTTCCGCGCGGCATGGCTGGGGGCGTCGAGCATCAGCGTGGGCTCGGAGCCGACGGTGGCCACCGAGCGGATGCGGGCGCGCGGCTCGAGGCCGGCACGCGCGCCGGCTTCGGCATTGCCGACCAGCACCGCGGCGGCGCCATCGACGATGCCCGAGCTGTTGCCGGCGTGGTGCATGTGCTCGATGACCTCGAGCTGCGGGTACTTCTGCAGCGCCACGCCGTCGAAGCCGTACTGCGTGCCCATCTCGAGGAAGGCGGGCTTGAGCGCGGCGAGCGATGCGAGCGTGGTGTCGGGCCGCAGCGCCTCGTCCCTGGCCAGCACCGGCAGGCCGAGCACGTCCCTGACCGGCACCACCGAGCGCTCGAACCAGCCGTTCGCCCATGCCCGCGCGGCGCGGCGCTGGCTTTCCAGCGCATAGGCATCGCACTGCTCGCGGCTGAAGCCGTGCAGCGTGGACAGCAGGTCGGCGCTGACGCCCTGCATGGTGAAGTACATCTTGAACGCGACCTGCGGATCGAGCGCCATGGCGCCGCCGTCGCTGCCCATCGGCACCCGCGACATGCTTTCGACGCCGCCGCCGATCGCCATGTCGTTCTGGCCGGCGGCGACCTTGGCCGCGGCGAAGTTCACCGCTTCCAGCCCCGAGCCGCAATAGCGGTTGAGCTGCATGCCCGGCACGCCGTGGTCGTAGCCCGCCACCAGCGCGGCGACGCGGGCGATGTTGCCGCCCTGTTCGCCGACCGGCACCACGCAGCCGAGCAGCACGTCCTCGACCAGGGTGCTGTCCAGGCGGTTGCGGTTGCGCAAGGCCTGCAGCATCTGCGCGGCGAGCTGCACGGGCGTGATTTCGGCGAGCGCGCCGTCGGCCTTGCCCTTGCCGCGCGGCGTGCGTACGTGGTCGTAGATGAAGACCTCGGTCATGACTGTCCTTTGTCGAAGGTGATGGTCGGGAGGACGACGCTCCATGGCGGCAGGCGTGTCGATGAAGGCCATGCTAGGGCAGGCGCCGGGGATTCCTGGAAATCCGAGTTTGAAACCGAACGGGATCGATATACGATCCGTATGATGTTGAAAGAAATGATATTTTTTGCGCTGCAAAAAACCGAACAAAAATGCCGTGCCAGGCGGGCCTCGAAGCGCGGCCGGAGGCAGGGCAGGGAGACGGATCATGGGCAGGCAGACACCGAAGGCGGCTCCCGCGGCCAGGCAGGGCAGGACTCCGCGTGCGCAGGCCCCGGCCGCGCGCGCCGGGGCCGAGCCTGGCGCACGGCGCGCCCAGCCGTCGCAGGCGCGCGCGCGTTTCACCGTCGAGGCGATCATCGGCGCGGCCGACGAATTGCTGCGCACGCAGGGCGTGGATGCCGTCACCACCCGCAACGTGGCGCAACGCGCGGGCGTCTCGATCGGCGCGCTCTACCAGTATTTTCCGAACAAGGAAGCGATCCTGGTCGAGATCAGCAAACGCATCATGGACGAGGCCTCCGTCGCCGCCTCGCCCGAGCTTTTCCGCCTCAACCGCCAGTCGCTGGACGAACTGCTGCAGGCCTTGTTCCGCAACACAGTGCAGACCGAAAAGCGGCTGCTGTCGCTGGGCAAGGACTTCTACCGCCAGTACGCCCGCAACATGCAGTTCGGCCGCGCGCAAGGCCTGGGGCGCGGCGATTGCAGCTCGGAGCAACTGGTGGCCAACTCGGAGCGTCTGCTGCAGCAGCACGCGGAAGAAATCGGCGAGCCCGACACCGCGCTGGCCGCCTTCATGCTCGTGCGCGGCATGCGCATCCTGCTCGCCACCGTCGTCGAGGAGCGGCCCGAACTGCTCGACTCTCCTTCGCTGGAACCGATGCTGGTGCGCATTGCGCGGGCGATGATCGACGCCCGGGAAGGGTAGGCCGGTGCCCGTGAGGGCCTGGTATCGCACGCGAGTGCGTCGATGGTCCGGGTCACCCGATGCTCAACGGTGGGCACTGTGTCCAATGCCTGATCTGGCGTTCGAATCAGCACGGCTTACCGTCGAAGCTCTTCCGCTCCTTTGCCCGTCCAGCGCTTTAAGGCCCTGCGGAAGTTCGCCGCATCGCTGAATCCCAGCAGCATCGCAATGTCGCTGGTGCTCATCCGGGTGGTCTTCAGGTATTTCAACGCGAGCGAACAGCGCACGTCATCGATGATGGCCTGGAATGAAGTCCCTTCCATCTCCAGGTGGCGTCGCAGTGTCCGGCTGGACATGTTCAGCATGTGTGCGATGGTATCCATGGACGGTAGTTCGCCGGGCTTGCCCACCAGTATCTGGTAGACCTTGGTCGACAGGTTCTCGGGCTCCATGGTCTGCCCGATCAACTGGTCGCACATTTCCTGTACCAGTGCGGCCGTGAGCTGATGCGCCATCTGCGGCTTCTGATCCAGAATCGAATTGTCGTAGATCAGCTCGCATCGCGGCTGGTCGAAGAGGCATGGGCAGCCCAGGTATTTTGGATAGATATGGGCATGCTGCGGGGGCGGATAGGAGAAGCAGGCCTGCAGAGGGGAGTGCTTGCGGCCTGCAACTTCCTGCAAATGTGTGATGTTGACGCTGAATTGCAGCTCGATCAGGAACTCGCGCAATTTACGCGATGGATTCGAGACAAAGACCTCCGGAAATGTCCAGACGACGGTGTCGGCATGCTCCATGAACTCGATCATGGTGGGGGGCGTGGTCAGGCGCCGGTACTTGACGGCGAGCCTGAAATAATCGCGCAGCGACATGCACGACATCAGCGCATAGCCATATATCCCATACGCCGAAAGATGCAGGCGAGTGCCCGCCTCGAAAGCAATGGCAGGGTCACGGGACAAGGAAACCGCATTCTCGCAAACGATCAGATATTGGCTAACCGACGTTAACGCAAATGCATTGGAGAGGTCTTCGACTGCAACGGCACTTCCCCGGAGGCAGTCCTCGGGAGAAACGCCCTGTTCCTTCAGAATGTCGACGATCACGCCGATCTTGTAAGGAGGATAAATGCGCTCATCGGGTAGCGGAAGTGGTGGCTTCATGGCTGCTCTGCAAGATGACCGTTTATGACTCTTTGATGGCCGGAATTGATCTTTCGGAATAAAGAATCTCCATAGTAGCATCAACAACACAAGAGGAGCGCCGATACGAGCGCACCAATGAAAACTATAGGAGACGACCCATGAGCCAAGTCCGCGACGACTGAGCATCCATTCTCCCCATGATTGGTCAACCGTCAATCGTACGGTTGTCTTTGTATTTCATTTTCTGGAAAGAATACGAAATGGCCTCAATCTCATCTGATGAGGGCAGGGGGAGTGCATCGCCTCTTCCGCCTGGAAAACGAACTTTCTCGGACAAATTTACCGAATGGAGCCTGAACTGGGTTCCTGATTCGCTGGTCTTTGTCATCTTTCTGACGATAGTCGTTTTTCTGGCGGCACTGGCGTTGACGGACCACGGTCCCCTGGAGTTGCTGGACGACTATGCGAAGGGCTTCTGGGTATTGCTGACATTTGCGATGCAATTGACCGTGATGATGATCACGGGCTTTGTCGTCGCGGATTCAAAGCTGGTGAAGGCCGGGCTCATCCGGCTCGCCAACCTGACCTCCACGGCGAAATCGACCTTGATCATGTTTTGCTTCATCGTCGGAATCGTCAGTTGGCTGCATTGGGCTGCGGGGCTGATGGTCGGCATCGTGCTGGGCAAGGAACTCGCGATACGCAAGCGCGGCATCGGGCTGCATTATCCTCTGCTAGTCGCCGGCGCCTACGCCATGGTGATGATCATGGCCAATGGTCCGTCGCAATCGGCACCATTGCTCGCTGCCACTCCGGGGAATTTTCTGGAGGATACCCTTGGCAGCCTGATTCCGCTGACCGAGACGGCGCTGTCTCCATTCCTGCTTTGTCTGGTGGCGTTCGAGCTGGTGACGATTCCACTCATCCTGGCGTACCTGATGCCTGCCCGTGATCGGGTGGTCGAAATCAGCGAGGAGGCATATCAGGAATTCACCGCCGCTTCGAGCGCTGCTGCTGCCGCGCACAATGAGGATATCAGCAAGCTTCGGCCCGCCGAGCGGTGGGAGCGGTCGCGGGTTCTGCTGACGATCCTCGGTACAGGAATTCTGATCTGGATTTTGCGTTTCCTGTACATGAATGGTCTGGGAAAGATCGACCTGAACATCATCAATTTCGCATTGTTCGGCCTGGCAATGGTTCTGCACGGAACGCCGCGCAGTTTCAATGCCTCCGTGCGGCAAGGCGTGGGAACGACGACCGGCGTGATCATGCAGTTCCCTCTCTATGCGGGGATCTTCGGTCTCATCGTTTATTCGGGACTGTCGCATGTCATCACGGATTGGTTCATGTCCATCTCGACGGAGAGGACTTATTCGTGGATCGTGCTCGTCTATACGGCCTTCATGGATTTCTTCGTGCCGTCGGGCGGGTCGAAGTTCGCGATCGAGGCGCCGTTCATCATTCCGGCCGGCCGCGAGATGGGTATCTCCGCGTCGCATGTGATCAACGCCTACAGCACGGGCGGTCAATTGGCCAACCTGATTCAACCTTTCTGGGCCTTGCCGTTCATGGCGGCATACAAAACCCGGTTCCAGGACATCCTGCCATACACCTTCATGATATTCGTGTATGCCTTGATAGTCGGCAGTGTCGCATTCCTTTTGTTTCCGCATGGAATGTAACGAGAGCCGATGACTGGCCGGCATGGCGAGCATGCCGGTAATCATGGCTCAAATGATGTTCGGCAATTTTTTACAGGAGTAGAAAATGAGGGCAGCCATAGTAGGAGCAGGTTCTCTTGGAACGATCATCGGTGCATTGATGGCGAAAGGGGGGAAGCCGGTCGATCTGATCGACACCAACCGCGAACATGTGGATGCGCTGAACCGCGAGGGCGCCCGCGTCATCGGCGAGATGGATCTGCTGGTGCCGGTCAATGCGCTGACGCCCGATGAGATGAACGGCAAATACGATCTGGTCTTTCTGCTCAGCAAGCAGACTGCCAACCAGGCCGTGCTGTCGAATCTGCTGCCGTACCTGCATGAGCAAAGCATTGTCTGCACGCTGCAGAACGGCATTCCCGAGCAATCCGTCGCCGCGGTCATCGGCGCGTCGCGCACCATCGGCGGTGCGGTGGGCTTCGGCGCGACCTGGATCGGCCCGGGGGTATCGAAGCTGACCACCACCGCCGAGGCGGTGAGCAAGTTCGCCTTCGAGATCGGCGAGCTGGACGGCGTGATGCGCCCGCGCCTGACCCAGGTGCAGGAATATCTGGCCTGCGTCGGCCGCACCGAGCTGCTGGACGACCTGATGGGCATCCGCTGGTCCAAGGTGTTGATGAACGCGACCTTCAGCGGCATGTCCGCCGCGCTCGGCTGCACCTTCGGCGACGTCATGGATGACCCGCGTTCGCTGCTGTGCGTGGCCTTCATCGCCGATGAGACGGTACGCGCCGCCCATGCTGCGGGCTACCGCATGGCCCATATGCAGGGTGAGGATTTCGAGCGTTTCCTGCTGGCTTCGCCCGCATCCGTGCCCGAGGTGATTCCGCTGATCCACACGATCTGGACCCGGCACCGCCAGTTGCGCGCCTCGATGCTGCAGGACCTGGAAAAGGGCCGCGACACCGAAATCAACTTCATCAACGGCATCGTCTGCCGGACCGGGCGCGAGCACGGCGTGGCGACGCCCTTCAATGATCGAGTGGTCGAACTGGTCAGTGAGGCTCAGGCCGCGCGCAGTGTCCCCGACTTCTCGAACATCGAACGTTTCGACGATTTGCTGCGCCCGCATCAGGCACTTCTCAACCCGACCGTGTGAGGACATCATGGCAAAGAAACAACCCGTCATCATCTCTTGCGCCATTACCGGCGCGATCCACACCCCGACCATGTCGGATGCGCTGCCCTATACGGCCGACGACATCGCCAACCAGGCGATCGCGGCGTCCGAAGCCGGCGCGGCGATTCTGCACCTGCATGCGCGCCGTCCCGAGGACGGCGGCGTCACCATCGACCCCGACGCCTTCGCCACCTTCCTGCCCCGCATCAAGGCAGCGACCGATGCGGTGATCAACATTTCGACCGGCGGCAGCCTGAAGAACACCATCGATGAGCGCATCGCTCCCACGCTGCGTTTCTCGCCCGAGATGTGCTCGATGAACATGGGCTCGATGAACTTCAGCTTCCATCCGTTGGCGAAGCGCTACAAGGACTGGAAGTTCGACTGGGAGCGCGACTATGTCGCCAACTCCGACACCTACATCTTCCGCAATACCTTCGCGGACCTCGAGAATGCAGCCAATCAGCTCGCGCCTCACAACGTGAAGTTCGAGCATGAATGCTACGACGTCGGCCACCTCTACAACCTGCGCTTCTGCATGGACATCGGGCTCTACAAGGCGCCGGTCTTCATCCAGTTCATCTTCGGCATCCTCGGCGGTATCGGTCCCGACATCGACAACCTGATCTACATGAAGCGTACGGCGGACCGCCTGTTCGGCGACGACTACCGCTGGTCGGTGCTGGGGGCGGGCGGGGCGCAGATGCCGTTTGCCACCACCGCCAGCCAGATGGGCGGCAACGTCCGCGTGGGACTGGAGGATTCGCTGCTGATCTCGCGCGGCAAGCTGGCTGAATCCAACGCCCAGCAAGTGGCCAAGATTCGCCGCATCATCCAGGAACTGGGTGCGGAGATCGCCACGCCCGATGAAGCGCGTGAAATCCTGCAGCTCAAGGGGCAGCAGAACGTGAAGTTCTGACAAGGCGGGCTCTCGTAGTAGAGCGCATGCCCGCCACGCTCGTGATTCCGGCCCCGGTCGCTGTGACCGGCCAGGGCCGGAATCATGGCAGGCGTGCCCGCGGACTCGGCACAGAAGCCCTTGGGTGTGAAGCGCTGCGGCTGCAGGATGCAGAGCGCAGCTTTCAGTGCGACAGAAACGAAGAATTCAATAAGGAGTTCCTTCCATGGTGCAAGGCAAAGTTGCCCTCGTCACCGGCTCGACCAGCGGCATCGGTCTGGCGGTGGCCCGCCAGCTCGCCGGTTCGGGTGCGGCGGTGATGCTCAACGGCTTCGGCGATGCCGCCGAGATCGAAAAGCTGCGCGCGGGGCTGGCGCAGGAATTCGGCGTGCCGGTGCGCTACAGCGGCGCCGACATGAGCAAGCCCGAGGAGATCGTCGCGATGGTCGAAGAAACCGAGCGCGAACTCGGCGCGGTGGACATTCTGGTCAATAACGCCGGCATCCAGTTCGTCTCGCCGGTGGATGAATTCCCGATGGCCAAATGGGAACAGATCGTCGCGATCAATCTTTCCTCCAATTTCTACACCACCCGCGCCGCGCTGCCGGGCATGAAGGCGCGTGGCTGGGGCCGCATCGTCAACATCGCGTCGGCGCACGGCCTGGTGGCCTCGCCGTTCAAGTCGGCTTACGTGGCGGCCAAGCACGGCGTGCTGGGGCTGACCAAGACCGTGGCGCTGGAAGCAGCCGAAACCGTGATCACCTGCAACGCCATCTGCCCCGGCTACGTGAAGACGCCGCTGGTCGAAGGCCAGATCCGTGACCAGGCCAAGGCCCACGGCATGAGCGAGGACCGTGTGGTGCGCGAGCTGATCCTTGCTTCCCAGCCCAACAAGCGCTTCGTCGAATCGCAGGCGATCGGCGACATCGTGCTGTTCCTGTGTTCCCCTGCTGCCGACTCCATTACCGGCGTCGCATTGCCGGTGGAAGGCGGCTGGACCGCACGCTGAAAGGATACCGCCATGGCAGGCACGCAAAGAGAAACGGTCGCCGGGCTCTCCAAGGGCGACTCGAGCAAAGTCGTTTCCGCCGCAGATGCCGTACGTCTGATCCGGCCCGGCAACACGGTGGCCACAGGTGGCTTCGTCGGCATCGGCTTTCCCGAGGCCGTGGCCGTCGCGCTCGAAGATCTGTACCTCGATCCCGCAGTGTCAGCCGATGAGAAGCCCGGCGGCCTCACGCTGCTGTACGCCGCTGGCCAGGGCGACGGCAAGCAGCAGGGGTTGAACCACCTGGGGCATGCCGGCCTGGTCAGGCGCGCCATCGGCGGGCACTGGGGCCTGGTGCCGAAGCTGCAGAAGCTCGCGATCGACAACCAGATCGAAGCCTACAACCTACCCCAGGGGGTGATCGCCCATCTGTTCCGCGACATTGCCGCGGGCAAGCCGGGGCACCTGAGCCGCATCGGCCTGGGCACCTTCGTCGATCCGCGCCATGGCGGCGGCAAGCTCAACGCACGCACCACCGAAGACCTGGTGAGCCTGATGCAGGTGCGTGGCGAGGAATATCTGTTCTATCCGACCATGCCGATCGACGTGGCCATCGTGCGCGGCTCCACGGCCGACCCCGACGGCAACATCACCATGGAGCGCGAGGCGCTGACGCTGGAGATGCTGTCCATCGCCATGGCCGCGCGCAACAGCGGCGGGTTGGTCATCGTGCAGGTGGAGCGCCTGGCCGCGAGCGGCTCGCTCAACCCGCGACAAGTCAAGATTCCCGGCATCCTCGTCGACTGCGTGGTGCTGGCCCCGCCCGAGCAGCACCAGCAGACCTTTGCCACTGGCTACAGCCCCGCCTACGCGGGCGAACTGCGCGTGCCCGACGGCAGCGCCAGGCCGATGGCGCTGGATCTGCGCAAGGTCATCGCGCGCCGCGCGGCGATGGAGCTGCGTGCCGGCAGCGTGGTCAACCTGGGCATCGGCATGCCCGAAGGTGTGGCGGCGGTGGCCGCCGAGGAGAAGATCTCCGACCTGTTCACGCTCACCGCCGAGCCCGGCGTGATCGGCGGCATCCCGGCCGGCGGCCTGGACTTCGGTGCGGCGCTGAACGCGCAGGCCATCATCGACCAGCCCTACCAGTTCGACTTCTACGACGGTGGCGGGCTGGACGTGGCGGTTCTCGGCCTCGCGCAGGCCGATGCCGAAGGCAACGTCAACGTCTCCAAGTTCGGCCCGCGTCTGGCGGGGGCGGGCGGCTTCATCAACATCAGCCAGAGCGCCAAGAAGGTGGTCTATACCGGCACCTTCCTGACCGGCGCGTGCGATATCGCCGTGACGCCCCAGGGCCTGGACATTCGCCGCGATGCGAGCACTCCCAAGTTCGTGGCCGAGGTGGAGCACCGCACCTTCTCCGGTCCTCATGCGGCCGCGCAGGGCAAGGAGGTGCTCTACGTCACCGAGCGCTGCGTGCTGGAGCTGCGTGCGGACGGCCCGGTGCTGACCGAGATCGCACCCGGCATCGATCTGGAGCGCGACGTGCTGGCGCACATGGCCTTTCGTCCGCGCATCGAGGGGCCGAGGCTGATGGATGCGCGCATTTTCCGCGACGAGCCGATGGACCTGCGCCGCAGCCTCGTGGGCCTGCCGTTCGCGACTCGCTTTGCCTACGACGCGGCCAGGAACGTGCTGTACCTGAACTTCGAGCACCTGGAGATCAAGACGCCGCAAGACGTGGATGCGATTGGCGCCCGGGTTGCACAGGTCTGTGAGCCATTGATCCGGCAGGGTCAGCGCGTGCAGGCCGTCGTCAACTACGAAGGCTTCGTGCTCGACCGCGACCTCGAGGACCGCTATGCGGAAATGGTGCGCGACTGCGTGCAGCGCTATTACTCAAGCGTGACGCGCTTCACCACCAGCGCCTTCATGCGCGCCAAGCTGGGTGAAGCGCTGTCGCGGCGCAAGCTGGCGCCCTACATCTTCGAGAGTGAGGCGGAGGCGGTGAAGAGCCTGGCGCGCATGCAGACGGCCGGGTGACGGCGATGGCCGCGCGATGCCGGCCCATCGGGCCTGGATTCAGGAGCGAAGCAACGCGTGCGTGCCGACACCGGTGGCGTGGTTCGCATCCGCGCCGCGGCCCACGCCCAGCCAGCAGGCCAGCGCCGGCAGCAGGAAGATCGCGCCGAGCACGTTCACCAGGAACATGAAGGCCAGCAGGATGCCCATGTCGGCCTGGAACTTCAGCGCCGAGAAGGCCCAGGTGCCGACGCCGATCGACATCGTCACCGCGGTGAACACCGCCGCGGTGCCGCGCTGGCGCATCGCTTCGTAGAAGGCTTCGCGCAGGCCGTAGCCGCGTTCGGCCATTTCGTGCTGCAGGCGCTCGTAGATGTAGATGCCGTAATCCACGCCGACGCCGACGCCGAGCGCGATCACCGGCAGCGTGGCGACCTTGAGGCCGATGCCCAGCAGCGCCATCAGCGCGTTGCACATGATGGTCACCAGCATCAGCGGCACGATCACGCACAGCACGGCGCGCCAGGAGCGGAAGGTCAGCCAGCACAGCAGCGAGATCGAGGCGAAGATCGAGGCCAGCATCTGCACTTCGGCCGTCTCGACAGCCTCGTTGGTGGCGATCGCCACGCCGGCGTTGCCGCCGGCCAGGCGGAAGCGGACGTTGGGCGTGTGGTCCTGGTCGATGAAGGCGCGGGCCTCGTCGACCACGTGCTTGAGCGTCGAGCCCTGGTGGTCGTTCAGGTAGACGGCGAGGTGGATGGTCTTGCAGCCGTGCGAGTTGAGGCCGTTCTCCGGGTTGGCGGCGCGGCCGCCGGTGCGCAGCGCCGCTTCGGTGCGCTGCAGCGCGGCCCAGCGCGGATTGGCTTCGTTGTTGCCGGCGGCGTACAGCTTGGCCATGCTCGCCACGGTGCTGACCGACTGCACGCCGTCGACGCCGCGCATGTGGAGGTCGAAGCGCTCGACGGCGTTCATCACCTCCCAGTTCAGGCAGGCTTCCTGGAGGTTCTCGGTTTCCGCATAGACCGACAGCACGTCCATGCCGATCGAGTAGTTGCTGATGATCGTGTCGTTGTCGAGGTTGTAGCGCGAGTCGGCGTGCAGCTCGGGCACGCCGCTGCCGATGTCGCCGGTCTGCAGCTGGCGCGAGTACCAGGTGGCGGCGGCCAGCAGCACCAGCATCACGGCGAAGGTGACCAGCGCCGGGCGCGGTTCGGACAGCGCCGAGACCTTCCACCACATCGGGTGCTTTTCCTTGTTGTCCACCGGCTGGTCGAGCGCCATGCGTTCGAGGTGCAGGTGCGACAGGATGATGGGCATGAACATCTTGTTGGTCATGATCATCAGCGCGACGCCGAGGCAGGCGGTCAGGCCCAGCTCGTGCACGATCGGGATGTCGATGACCATGATGACGAGGAAGCCCAGCGCGTTGGCGAGCAGGGCCATGATGCCGGGAATGGCGAGCTTGCGGAACGCACCTTCGGCGGCTTCCATCGCGGTTTCGCCCGCCAGCACGTCCTGCTTCCAGGCGTTGGTCATCTGTACCGCGTGCGACACGCCGATCGAGAAGATCAGGAAGGGCACCAGCACCGACATCGGGTCGATGCCGTAGTCGATCAGCGGCAGGATGCCGAGCAGCCAGATCACCGGCAGCAGCGCCACCGCGATCGCCAGCACGGTGAGCTTGAGCGAGCGCGAATACAGCCACAGCAGCAGCGAGGTGGTGACGAAGGCGACGAGGAAGAACATCACCACGGTGAACAGGCCGTTCATGACGTCGCCCATCACCTTGGCGAAGCCGACGATCTGGATGTCGATGTCGCCCTGGGCGAATTCGGCGCGGATCGCCTCGAGCTTGCGCGCGACGCCGGCGTAGTCGAGCTTTTCGCCGGTTTCCGGATTGACTTCGAGCAGGTCGGCCTGCACCAGCGCCGACTTCAGGTCGTTGGCGACCAGGCGGCCGACCACGCCCGACTTGGCGACGTTGGTGCGCACCTGGTTCAGGCCTTCCGCGGTGGCCTCGAAGCGGGCGGGGATGACGACGTCGCCGTTGAAGCCTTCCTCGGTGACTTCGATGTAGCGCACGTTGGGGGTGAAGATCGAACGCACGCTGCCGCGATTGACGCCGGGGGTGAAGAAGACTTCGTCATTGACCTTGCGCAGCACCGGCAGGAAGTCGGCGTTGTAGATGTCGCCTTCGCCTTTCCATTGCACGCTGATCAGGATGCGGTTGGCGCCCGAGAAAGTGCCCGAATGCTCCAGGAAGGCCGCCATGTACTCGTGCTTGAGCGGGATCAGCTTGTTGAAGCCGGGGTCGAGGCGGGTGTTCAGCGCCGAGTAGCCGAGGCCCAGCGTCAGCAGCATGAAGAACAGGCCCAGCGGCTTGCGCCACCGGATCAGCATGCGGGCCATGACGGCGACGAAGGCGTCCGTCCGGGAGGGGGTGTGGGCGTGGCTCATTCGGTGGCTCCGTCTTGCGTGTTCCGTGGGGCGGGAGAGGGCGAGCGAACCTGCAGGCCGCCGTCGCTCGACAGCAGCCAGCGGCCGTCGCCGGCAAGGGCGATGTCGGTCAGGCTGGCGCGGCCTTCGCGGTTGGCGATGTCGAAATGCCGGCCGCCGTCCTTGCTCGACAGCACCATGCCGCCCTGGCCGACGAGCAGCAGTTCGCCGCCGGGCAGCAGGGCATGGCCGTAGATCGAGACCGGCGCGGGAATCCTCGCCGCCTGCCAGGAATCGCCGCCGTCGGCGCTGGTGAAGACGTTGCCGCGCATGCCGTATGCCACCCAGCGTTCGCCGCCGAGGTGGGCCGCGCCATACAGCGAGCCGTTGTAGAAGGGCGGAACGATTGCCCAGTTGCTGCCGCCGTTGTCCGAGCGCAACACGGTGCCGGCCTCGCCGACGATCAGCCAGTGGCGGCCGTCGGCCGACGAGGCGATGTCGTTCAGGTGCCAGTCGCTCAGGTCCGGCAGCGCGTCCGGCGACCAGCTGCGGCCGTCGTCGGTCGAGCGCAGCACCTGGCCGAAGGCGCCGATGGCCAGCCAGTCGCCCGAAGGCAGTTGACGCGCCGACATCAGTGGCTCGCCGTTCCGTTCGCTGAAGTTGGCTTCCTGCCAGTGCAGGCCGCCGTCCTCGCTGCGCAGGATCCAGCCTTCGTGGCCGAGCGCCAGGCCGCGCTTGCCGTCGGCGAAGACGACACGGGTGATGAGCGCCTGGCGGTCCTGCGACAGCGCCGCCTTGGTCCAGGTCTGCCCGTCGTCGGCCGACACCAGGATCGAGCCCAGTTCGCCGGCGACGACGATGCCGGCGTCGGTGCGCTCGATGGTGGTGAGCTGCATGTTGTCGATCGGGATGCGCGTTTCCGCGAGCGGAGGCACGGGCCTGGGCGAGAACGCATAGATGCTGGCGGCGGTGACGATCAGTGCCATCGACATGCCTACGGGGGCGAGCATGGGGGTCTCCTCACTTTGTATCCGGATGCCGTCCGGAGACGGTGGCGGGGTGGGTGAATTATTGATCCGACAGCTCAGGAGGCATCGTCCAAAAGGGTTACTGAGGGGTTACTGAGGGAGTAATGAAGGGTTGTCGAGGGGCCGGCGAGGGTTCGACGAAGCCGAAGGGCCCGCTCGTCGACCACGCTCCGTCCGCGCCAACCGGCCTCGGTCCGGCGCCGAAAAGACGTGGATCGGGCTTTTCGTTTCCGTCGCGCAGCCGGCGCGAATGGCTGCTTGTGCATTGTATTGAAAGGAAAAACCGGCTTTCCGCCGGCCATCCGCGTTAGTCCGTTCAGACGATGAGGGCGCTGCGGGCGTGTGAAACATTTCGCTCACTGCGGCGGCGTCTGCCGCAAAACACTTTGCGACACGCCCGCGTCGGCGATCATGGAGGACAGGTAGATGGGCTCGATTGACAAGGATCTGATTCCCGGCGTTCTGGCCGAGGACTACATGACGCCCGAGGCGGTGGAACTGCTGGCGCGGGCACGGGCGATGGTGCCCAGGCTCGCCGAGCGCGCCTTCGACGCCGAGCAGGCCGGCAGGGTGTCGCCCGAGACGGTGGCGGAGATCAGCGACGCGGGCCTGTTCCGCGTGCTGCAGCCCAAGCGCTTCGGCGGCTACGAGCTCGATCCGCGGGTGTTCTACCGCATCCAGATGACGCTGGCCGAAGGCTGCATGTCCACCGCCTGGATCTACGGCGTGATCGGCGTGCACAACTGGCAGCTGCCGCTGTTCCCCGAGCAGGCCCAGCAGGACGTGTGGGGCAAGGACACTTCGGTGCGCATCGCCTCGACCTACATGCCGACCGGCAAGGCCGAGCCGGTCGAGGGCGGCTACCGCTTCTCCGGGCGCTGGGGCTTTTCCAGCGGCTCCGAGCATTGCGACTGGATCTTCCTCGGCGGCCTGCTGCCGAAGAAGGACGGTTCCGGCGCGCTGGAGCACGTGACCTTCCTGCTGCCCAAGGCCGACTTCCGCATCGAGCACAACTGGGACGTGCTCGGCCTGCGCGCCACCGGCAGCCACGACATCGTCGTCGATGGCGCCTTCGTGCCCGAGCACCGCACCCAGCGCACCAACGATCACAGCGACGCCGGCTGCCCGGGGCGCCAGACCAATCCGGGCTGGGTGTATCGCATCCCCTTCACCCAGGTGTTCCAGCGTGCGGTGTCCTCGGCCTGCATCGGCGCGCTCGATGGCGCGATCGCCCATTTCCGCGAGCGCGCCGCGGCCCACGTCGGCAAGCATGGCGCCAAGACGGCGGAAGACGTCAACGCCCAGCAGGCGGTGTCCGAGGCGATGATGGCCACCGACCAGCTCAAGCTGGTGCTGCTGCGCAACTACGCCCGCATCGTCGAATGTGCCAAGACCGGCGAGGCGATGCCGGTCGAAGAGCGCCTGCTGCAGCGCGCCCAGGCGTCGCAGGTGCCCAAGCTGTGCGCCGCCATGGTCGCCGAGCTGATGCGCGCCTGCGCGGCATCGGGCACCTACCGGACGAATCCGATCGAGCGCGTGTTCCGCGACATCCACCAGTCCCGCGCCCACATCGCCAACAACGCGGACGCCTATTCGCGCGCCCACGGTGCGGTGATGCTCGGCCTGCCGAACGCCGATCCCTACATCTGAGCATCGCGCCATGACAGCCCCGCGCCATCACCGCCTCACGGTCCGGGCGGTCGTCGACGAGACGCACGACGCCAAGTCGCTCGTCTTCGACGTGCCGCCGGAACTGGCCGATGTCTTCAAATACCGGCCGGGCCAGTTCCTGACCCTGCGCCTGCCGGTGCTCGGGCGGCATCTGCCGCGCTGCTACTCGATGTCGAGCGCGCCGACGCTGGATGCCAGCCTGCGGGTGACGGTCAAGCGGGTGCAGGGCGGGCGGGGTTCGAACTGGCTGTGCGACCAGATCCGCCCCGGCGACGCGCTGGACGTGATGGCGCCCGCCGGGGTGTTCCACACCGGCTTCGCTGCAGGACGACTTCGTGCTGTGCGCCGGCGGCAGCGGCATCACGCCGGTGTTCTCGATCCTGCGTTCGGCGCTGGCCCACGGCCAGGGCCGCATCCTGCTGCTGTACGCCAACCGCGACGAGCGTTCGGTGATCTTCCGCGACGAGCTCAACGCGCTCGCCGCGCAGCATTCCGCCCGCCTGCGGGTGATCCACTGGCTCGACTCGGTGCAGGGCGTGCCTTCGGTCGCCCAGCTTGCCGAACTGGCGCGCGACTGGCGCCACGCCCAGGCCTTCATCTGCGGCCCAGGCCTGTTCATGGATGCGATGGTGTCGGCGCTGGCGCAGGCCGGCATGGATGGCGAGCAGGTGCACGTCGAACGTTTCGCCTCCCTGCCCGACGAGGAGGATGTGGCCGCGATCAATGCTGCCGCACCTGCGCCGGCGGCGGGCGTCGAGCGCGCCACGGTGGAGATCGAACTCGACGGCGAGCTGCATGTGCTGGAGGTCGCCGGCACCGAAACCCTGCTCGATGCCGCGCTGAAAGCCGGCATCAACGCGCCGTATTCCTGCCAGGCCGGCATGTGCGCATCCTGCATGTGCCAGATCGTCGAAGGCGACGTGCATCTGCGCCACAACGAAGTGCTCGACGCCAAGGACCTGGCCAAGCGCTGGACGCTGAGCTGCCAGGCGCTGCCGCTCAGCGAACGCGTCAAGGTGCGCTTCCCGGGCTGAGCGCGCCGGCAGGACGGCGATTCCGGGCCGGCAAGGCGGCGGGTGCGATGCGCCCGCCGCTTTTGCTTTTTCCGCCTGGCTTCGGCCGGCGGCAGGCTCGTCCATTGCCGTTAGTCCCATCGGACGATGGCGCGGCCGGGGCCTTTCCCTACTCTCGGGGCAAAGGGCCGATTCGATGCCGGGGAGCCCCGGCGGAGTCGGGATCATCATCGGCAGCAGAGGCCGCGCCGGGTGCGCGGCGGCCGCGACGAGGAGACGGAACATGGCAGGTCGTTTACAGGGCAAGGTGGCGTTCGTGACGGGCGGCGGCAGCGGCATCGGTGCCGCGACCGCGCATCGCTTCGCGCAGGAAGGCGCGACGGTGGTGGTGTGCGGCCGCCGCCGCGAGCCGCTGGACGAAACCGTGGCGCGCATCGCCGCGGCCGGCGGCAAGGCCGAGGCGGTGGTGGCCGACGTCAGCGACGAAGCCGCCTTCACCGCCGCGCTGGAAGCCGCGGCGGCACGCCACGGCGGCCTCGACGTGCTGGTCAACAACGCGATGGCCTACACCTGGGGCGGCATCGAGGACATGAGCACCGCCGACTGGCACGCCAACTTCGCCACCTCGGTCGACGGCACCTTCTGGGGCACGCGCGCCGCGCTGCGGCTGATGAAGGGCAAGGGCGGGGCGGTGGTCAATCTGTCGTCGATCTGCGGCCAGCTCGGCACGCCGTGGATGGCCGGTTACTCGGCGGCCAAGGCGGCGGTCGACAACTTCTCGCGCGCGGCGGCGGCCGAAGGCGCGCCGCACGGCATCCGCGTCAATGTGGTGATCCCCGCCGTGGTCGAGACGCCCGCCACCGCCGGCATGCTGGCCGACGAGGCCTCGCGCCGCAACACCGAGAAGCTGATCCCGATGGGGCGCGTCGGCCAGCCGGACGAACTGGCCAATGCCATCCTCTTCCTCGCCAGCGACGAAGCCTCCTACATCACCGGCGCCAGCCTGCCGGTCGACGGCGGCCGTTCGTCGGTGCTGGTGACCGCGCTGTGAGTACCGGCATGGCCGCCTTCCCGCATCTTTTCAGCCCGCTGCGGCTGGGCGAGCTCGAGCTGGCCAACCGCATCGTGATGGCGCCGATGACGCGCAACCGCGCCGACGCCCGGGGCGTGCCCGGCGAGCTGATGGTGGCGTACTACGCCCAGCGCGCCGCCGCCGGCCTGATCGTCGCCGAAGGCGCCTGGCCGAGTGCCGCCGGGCAGGCCTATTGCCGCCAGCCGGGCATCGCCACGCCGGCGCAGATCGACGGCTGGCGCAAGGTCACCGAGGCCGTGCATGCGCGCGGCGGACGCATCGTGCTGCAGATCATGCACGCGGGTAGGATCGGCAGCCGCCACGTCAAGGGCGAGGGCGTCGAGACGGTGGCGCCGTCGGCGATCCGCGCCGCCGGCGAAGTCTTCACCGACAACGCCGGCATGCAATCTTACGACATGCCGCGCGAACTGGCCACGGACGAAGTCCGCGCGGTGGTGGCCGAACACCGTCAGGCCGCGCTGAATGCGCGCAGGGCCGGCTTCGACGGTGTCGAACTGCATTGCACCAGCGGCTACCTGCCGATGCAGTTCATGTGTTCCGGCACCAACCAGCGTGGCGACGAATACGGCGGCAGCATCGACAACCGGGTGCGTTTCGCGCTGGAGTGCCTGCAGGCGATGGCCGATGCGATCGGGCCGGGCCGGGTAGGCCTGCGCTTCAACCCGGGCAACACCTACAACGACACCGCCGATGCCGACCCGGCGGCGACCCACGCGGCGCTGGCGAGCCAGGCAGGACGGCTGGGCCTGGCCTACGCGCATGTGATGCGCGCGCCGGTGCCGGACATCGATGCCTTCGGCCTCGCGCGCGAAGGTTTCGGTACCGCGCTGATCCTCAACGACGGCTTCGACGGCGCCACGGCCGAGGCCGCAGTGGCGGACGGCAGCGCCGCCGCGGTGTCCTTTGCGCGGCACTTCATCGGCAACCCGGATCTGGTCCGGCGCCTGCGCGACGGCCTGCCGCTGGCGCATTTCGACCGCAGGACGCTAGTAGGCCGCCGGGCGCCGAAGGCTATACCGATTACCCGGCGGCCGAGGAGGCAGAAGCATGATCTATTGGGAAGACATGGTGCTGGACGAAGCGCGCGAATCGCCCGAACGCTACGTGCTGAGCGCCGAGAACATCAAGGCTTTCGCCACCGAGTGGGACCCGTTCCCGCCGCACATCGACGAAGCCGCGGCGGCGAAATCGCCGATCGGGCAGTTGTTCGCCGCCGGCGTGCATCTGCTGTCGATCACGATCCGGCTGAGCCACGGCATCCCCAGCGGCGAGACCGCGTCGATCGCCGGCCGCGGCTGGGACAGGCTGCGCTTCCATCGTCCCGGCGTGGCCGGCGACGAGTTGCGGGCGCGGGTGACCCACGTCGAGCGCGGCCCGGGATCGAAGCCGGACCGCGGCGTGGTGACCTCGCGCTTCGAGCTGTTGAACCAGCGCGACGAGATGGTCGTCAGTTTCGACGCCCAAGTCGTGATGCTGCGCCGCGAGCCGCTCGCGGCCTGACAAAAACCAAGCAAGGAGAACATCTTGAAGATTCTTGTCCCGGTGAAGCGGGTCGTCGACTACAACGTGAAGGTGCGGGTCAAGTCCGACAACAGCGGGGTCGAGCTGGCCGGCGTGAAGATGTCGATCAACCCCTTCGACGAGATCGCCGTCGAGGAAGCCGTGCGCCTGCGCGAAGCGGGCACGGCGGCCGAGGTGGTGGTGGTGAGCTGCGGCACCGCCGCGGCGCAGGAAACCCTGCGCGGCGCGCTGGCGATGGGGGCGGACCGCGCCATCCTCGTCGAAACCGATGCCGAGCTGCAGCCGCTGGCGGTGGCCAGGCTGCTGAAGGCGGTGGCCGAGCGGGAGCAGCCGACGCTGGTGATCTGCGGCAAGCAGGCGATCGACGACGACGCCAACCAGACCGGGCAGATGCTGGCCGGCCTGCTGGGCTGGGCGCAGGCGACCTTCGCCTCGAAGCTGGTGCCGGATGGCGGCAAGGCGCGCGTCACGCGCGAGATCGACGGCGGCCTGGAAACGATCGAGCTCAGCCTGCCGGCGGTCGTCACCGCCGACCTGCGCCTGAACGAGCCGCGCTATGCGACGCTGCCCAACATCATGAAGGCGAAGAAGAAGCCGCTCGACGTGCTGCCGGCGGCCGGACTGGGCGTGGATGTCGCGCCGCGCCTGCGCCAAGTGCGCCATGCCGAGCCGGCGGCGCGCAAGGGCGGGGTCAAGGTGGCCGACGTGGCCGAACTGGTGAACAAGCTTCGCAACGAAGCGAAGGCGATCTGAGGCGGATGATGAAGACACTGGTCATTGCGGAACACGACAACAGGCAACTGGCGGCGGCAACGCTCAATGCCGTCACCGCGGCAGCGCGTTTCGGCGGCGAGATCGACCTGCTGGTGGCCGGCGCGGACTGCGACGGCGTCGTCGCGCAGGCATGCGCGGTGGCCGGCGTGGCCCGCGTATTGAAGGTGGATGCGGCCCACTATGCCGATGCGCTGGCGGAAAATCTGGCTGTCCTGATTCAGCGCGTGGCGGGCGAAAACGGCTACCGCGCCGTGCTTGCCGGGGCGTCCGCTTTCGGCAAGAATCTCGCCCCTCGCGTGGCGGCCCTGCTCGACGCGGCGGCCGTTTCGGACGTGGTGGCGATCGCCGCGGCGGGACGCTACGAACGGCCGATCTACGCCGGCAACGTGCTGGTGGCGGTTGAATCGGACCAGGCGCTCGACGTGCTGACGGTGCGCACGACCGCCTTCGATGCCGCCGGCGGCGGAGGCGGTGCGGTCGTGGAAGAGATCGCCGCCGGTCCCGAGCTGGGACTGTCGCGCGTCCTCGGCCGCGAGCTGAGCAAATCCGAGCGGCCGGAACTCGGTGCGGCGGCGGTCGTCGTATCCGGGGGCCGCGGACTGGGCAGCGGCGAGAACTACCACCGCATCCTCGATCCGCTGGCGGACGTGCTCGGTGCCGCGCTGGGGGCGTCGCGCGCGGCGGTCGATGCCGGCTTCGTGCCCAACGACTACCAGGTCGGCCAGACCGGCAAGATCGTCGCCCCGGGCCTGTACGTCGCGGTGGGCATCTCGGGTGCGATCCAGCACCTGGCAGGGATGAAGGACTCCAGGGTGATCGTGGCGATCAACAAGGATCCGGATGCGCCGATCTTCCAGGTGGCCGACTACGGCCTGGTTGCCGATCTGTTCGAGGCCGTGCCCGCGCTGGCGTCGAGCCTGACGGTGGACTGAGACGGCAAGCCTTCCGGCTGCCGGTGTGAAACTGAAGGGGAAGGGCTTTGAGCGACATTGAACTGGGACTGCCGGAATACGACGCGATCGTCTCGGCGCTTTACGATGCGTCGCTCGACAGCCGGCGCTGGGGCGAGGCACTGGAGCAGTTCCGCGTGCTGTTCCAGGCCAACTACTCGACCCTGATCCTGCGCAGCCCGGAAGAGGGCAACCTCGGGATGATGATCGCCGTGGGCGTGGAAGGGGGCGACAAGGTGACCTACCTGCCCTACGGCCATTCGATGACGCCTTTCGCCAACCAGCCCGCCGACAAGGTCTTCCTGGTGCAGGACCTGATGACCGAGGCCGAATGGCGGCGGACGGCCTACTACCAGCACTGGTGCGAGCCGGTCGACGTGTTCCACGTCATGGGCGCCGATATCTCGACGCCGGATTCGGGCAAGCTGCGCTTCCGCCTCACGCGCGCCGAGTCGGCGCCGCGCTTCAGCGACCTGGACCGCTCGCGCTGCGAGGCGCTGCTGCCGCACCTGCGGCGGGCGCTGCACATCCACAACCTGCTCGACCGCAGCGAATCGCTCGGCTCGCTCTATTCGCAGGCCATCGGGCGCCTGTCGGTGGGCACCATCGTGCTCGACGACAGCGGCCGGGTGCTGGAGCAGAACCTGATCGCGCGCGAGCTGCTGGAAGCCAGCGACGGCCTGAAGCTGGTCGGCGGCAGGCTCGAAGCCTCCTACCCGAGCGACAACCGCGAACTCCAGTCGCTGATCCGCAACGCCTTCGTGCGTCAGCGCCCCGGCGGCGGCGATGCGCTGATGGCGGCGTCGGCGATGTCGGTGTCGCGGCCTTCGGGGCAGGTCAGCCTGGGCGTCGTGGTCGAGCCGGTGCCGTCCCAGGAATGGGCCGAAGGCAAGGGCCAGCCGTCGGTGCTGGTCTATATCCGCGACGCCACCGGCAAGTCGCTGGCGAGCACGGCGGCGGCGAAGCAGCTCTTCAACCTGACGCCGGCCGAAACCGCGCTGGCGATGGAGCTGGCCAACGGCCTGTCGCTGGAAGAAGCGGCCGAGGCGCTGAACATCCGCCGCAACACCGCGCGCGCGCATCTGCGTTCGATCTTCTCCAAGACCGGCGTGCGGCGCCAGACCGAGCTGGTCCGCATCATGCTCAACAGCGTCGCCGCGCTCAGCCGCAAGCAGTAGCGGGGTGCGAGGCAACGAAAAAGCCACCGCGTGCCGGTGGCTTTTTTGCGCCGTCTCGGCGGCGCCCGCTGTCTCGGCAGTGCCTACTCGCGGTCCTGCTGCGCCGGTTCGGCGTAGGTGCCGACGCCGAGCAGATACCGGCCGACGCGCACGATGTAGCTGCGCTTGCCTTCGTTCTTGAGCGTCAGCGGGTTGCGGAAGGTGTAGCGGATTTCGCCTTCGCCCTTGTTGCGGACGATGTCGATCATGTCCTTGACGAAGCGGCGGCCGGTCACCGGATCGACCAGTTCGGTGGCCTTGCGCCCGATCAGCCGCGGCTGGCCGCCGTGGGCATGCATGATCTCGTCGTCGAGGCCGATCACGAAGACGTAGAGGTCGTCCTGGACGAAGCCGCCGTTCAGGCTGTTGAAGCGGGCGAAGGCGTCCTCGCCGCTGAGCTTGAGGGTATGCACCGCGCGCCAGGCCAGCGATTTCGCCAGTTCGAAGCTGGGGTGCGGCGCGTAGTAGCCGATCACCAGGACGTGGTCGCCGACGCGGCGCCAGGAAGCGATCTTGGTTTCATTGACGCCGCGGACGGGATTGCTCCAGCGGTACTCGATCTGGCCGGCGGGCCGGGCCTTGGCGCCGTCGATCATGTCGCGGAAGAAGAGGCGGCCGTCCGAGTCGGCGACGCCGGCCACGTTGCGGCCGATCAGCGTGGTCGAGCTGCCGCCGCTGGCGAGGAAGTTGCCCTGGATGTCGAGCACATAGACGTACAGCTCGCCATCGACGAACTCGCCCGCGCGGCTGAAGCCGGCCATGGCCTGGTCGCCGTGCGCGCGCAGATGGGCTTCGGCCTGGTCGAGCAGGGCCTGCGCCCTGGCCGCGTCGCTGCTGGCCGCCCTGGCGGCCGGGGCGGTGGTGTCCGCGGCGTGCAGCGGGCCCGCCAGCAGGGCGCAGCCCAGGCTCACGGCGGCGGCGAGGGTCTTGAACGGTGTCATGGGACGAATCCTCGGTATGGACTTGGCGTCCTGCGATTGTAGGTTCAAGGCATCGGCGCGGTCTTAGTCCGCCTGGACGATGCCGGCGCGGACGGGCGGCACCGATACTGCTCCCGTCTTTTGCGCCCCTCGCGGGCATTTTCGGGAGTGATTCGTGACCATTACCGTCGTCACCGGCTCGGCCTCTGGCATTGGCGCAGCCGTCAGCAAGCAGCTCGAGCGCGCGGGGCACCGCGTCATCGGCATCGACCGCCAGAACGCCGACATCGTCGCCGACCTGTCGACCGCAGCGGGGCGCAAGGCCGCGGTCGACGCCGCGCTGGCGGCCTGCGGCGGCGTGCTCGACGGCCTCGTGTGCTGCGCCGGGCTGGGGCCGACCGCGCCGTCCAGCGGCGTGATCGTGGGTGTGAACTACTTCGGCATGACCGAACTGGTCGAAGGCCTGGAAGGCGCACTGTCGCGCGGCAGCAAGCCGGCGATCCTGCTGATCGGCTCGGTGGCCTCCGTCCATGGCGTCGACAAGCTGCCGATGGTGGCGGCCATGCTGGCCGGCGACGAGGCGGGCGCCATCGCCCAGGCCGACGGGATGGCCGTGCCGCAGGCGGCTTATTCCGGCTCCAAGTACGCGGTCACGGTGTTCGCCCGCAAGAAGGCGGTCGAGCTGGGGCCGAAAGGCATCCGCATCAACGTGGTCGCGCCGGGCGCGGTCGAGACGCCGCTGTTCGCCGCCTCGCTGGCCGATGCGCGCTATGGCGAGGCGACGCGCAAGTTCGTGGCGCCGGTGGGACGCCCCGGCAGACCGGACGAAATCGCCGGCGTCGTCGAGTTCCTGCAGTCGGAACGGGCCAGCTTCGTGCATGGCACCGTCGTCTTCGTCGATGGCGGCATGGATGCGATGACGCGCAGCGACCGCTTCTGATCGCCGCGTTGCAGCCGTTGTTTCCAGCCGAACCGGCCCTCGTGGCCGGTTCGGCGTTTACGCTGCCGTGACCGCATGGTCCGAACCGACGATGACGGGCTGTGCCCGGCCGCTAGACTGGCGCGGATGGTTCGATGGAGTGAGGCGATGAACAAGGTGGCTTTCATTACCGGCGCCAGCCGCGGCATCGGCCGCGAGACGGCCCTGGCTTTCGCCCGTGCCGGCTTCGACGTGGCGATCAGCGCACGCACGCTGGAAGAGGGCGAGATGCATGCCCATGCGCTGACCCACGCCGACGGCCGCCCGCTTGCCGGCAGCCTTGCCGCCACGGCCGCAGCGGTGCGCGCACTGGGGTGCGAGGCGTTTGTGGTGCGCATGGACCTGCTCGACGAGGATTCGGTACGCGGCGCGGCCAGTGCGGTGCTGGCGCGTTTCGGCCGCATCGACGTGCTGGTCAATAACGCGATCTACCAGGGCGCGGATCTCAACGCGCCCTTCATGGCGCTGGACGTCGATGGCTTGCAGCGCGTGTTCCAGGGTTACGTCGTGGCACCGGTGGTGCTGACGCAATGCCTGCTGCCGGCGATGCTGGCGCAGGGCGGCGGCACGATCATCAACGTCACCTCAGGGGCCGGCGAGAGCGATCCGCCGGTGGCCGCCGGCAAGGGCGGCTGGGGGTATGCCTACGGCGCCGGCAAGGCGGCGGTGTCGCGCCTGTCGGGGGTGCTGGCGGCTGAATTCGGCGAACAGAGCATCCGCGCCTACACGCTGAATCCGGGCGTGGTGGCGACCGAGGCGCTGCATGCGACCATCGGCGACAAGGGCGTCGTCGCCCTGCGCAGCGGCGTGGCGCCGCCCGAGGTGCCGGCCGCCGTGCTGTGCTGGCTGGCCACCGCGCCGGAGGCGGCCGGCTTCCAGCGCCGCAGCATCCAGGCCCAGCCCTTTGCCCTCGAGCACGGCATCGTGCCCGACTGGCGCGAACCGGCTGCCGGGCTCGCCTGAGCCGGCTGCCGTCTTGACAGAGGAGTATCGTTTTTCATGAGCATCGAACGCGAATCGATGGAATTCGACGTACTGATCGTGGGCGGCGGCCCGGCGGGGCTGTCGTCGGCGATCCGGCTCAAGCAGCTGGCGTCGGCGCAGGGCCGGGAGCTGTCGGTGTGCCTGATCGAGAAGGCGGCCGAGCTCGGCGCCCACATCCTGTCGGGCGCGGTGATGGACCCGCGCGCACTCACCGAACTGATTCCGGACTGGAAGGAACGGGGCGCCCCGCTCAGGACGGCCGTCACCGAGGACAAGGTCCTGTTCCTTTCCGAGACCGGTGCCCGGCAGACGCCCAACGGGCTGCTGCCGGACTGTTTCGTCAACCACGGCAACTACATCGTGCGCCTGGGCAACGTGGTCAAGTGGCTGGGCGAGCAGGCCGAGGCGCTGGGGGTGGAAGTCTATCCGGGCTTCGCCGCTGCCGAGATCCTGTACGACGAGGCCGGTGCGGTGAAGGGCGTCGCCACCGGCGACATGGGCCTGAACCGCGACGGCACACCGGGCCCGCACCATCAGCCGGGCATGGAACTGCACGCCAGATACACCTTGTTCGCCGAAGGCTGTCGCGGCCACCTGGGCAAGCAGCTCGAAGCGAAGTACGACTTGCGCGACGGCGCCGACCCGCAGACCTACGGCATCGGCATCAAGGAGCTGTGGGAAGTCAAACCCGAGCACCACCGCCCCGGCCTGGTCGTGCACACCGCCGGCTGGCCGATGGACAGCGCCACCTATGGCGGCGGCTTCGTCTACCACCTCGAGGACAACCTGGTCGCGGTCGGCTACGTCGTCGGCCTGAACTACAGCAACCCGCACCTGTCGCCCTTCGAGGAGATGCAGCGCTACAAGACCCACCCGGAGATCCGCAAATATCTCGAAGGCGGCAAGCGGCTGCAGTACGGCGCCCGCGCCATCGCCGCGGGCGGGCTGCAGAGCCTGCCGCGGCTGATCTTCCCGGGCGGTGCGCTGATCGGCGACGACGCCGGCTTCCTGAACGCGGCGCGCATCAAGGGCAGCCATGCGGCGATCAAGTCGGGCATGCTCGCGGCCGAAGCGGCCTTCGAAGCGCTGGCACAGGAACGCCAGCGCGATGCGCTGACCGCCTACCCGGCGGCCTTCCAGGACTCCTGGCTGCACGCCGAGCTGCACAAGACGCGCAACTTCAAGCCCTACATGAAGAAGGGCCTGTACCTGGGCTCGCTACTGTTCGGCATCGACCAGGTGCTGTTCAAGGGCAAGGTGCCGTGGACGCTGCACAACACGGCGGACCACACCGCGCTCAAGCCGGCGGCCGAGTGCGTGAAGATCGACTACCCGAAGCCGGACGGCGTGCTGAGCTTCGATCGGCTCTCCTCGGTGTTCCTGTCGAACACCAACCACGAGGAAGAGCAGCCCTGCCACCTGCGGCTGAAGGACGCCACGGTGCCGATCGCGATCAACCTGGCCCGTTACGACGCGCCCGAGCAGCGCTACTGCCCGGCCGGGGTGTATGAGATCGTGCAGGAGGAAGCCGGGCCGCGGCTGCAGATCAACGCGCAGAACTGTGTGCACTGCAAGACCTGCGACATCAAGGATCCGACGCAGAACATCGAGTGGGTCGTGCCCCAGGGCGGTGAGGGGCCGATCTACCAGGGGATGTGACGGCGGAGCCCCATAGCCGGCTGCGCGCTTCCGATTCGAGCATTGCAGCCCCCGGCTGGCCGTCTGCGCCTCTCGTCGATGGAGCCTGGCCTATGCGGTGTCGTAACCCAGCAGACGCCCGTCGATGATGCGTTGCGCCACCGGTTCGGGCACGTCCTGCTCCCAGGCGCCGCGGCCGCGGCGCAGGCCCGTCAGCACTTCGGTGGCGTCGATGTGCAGATGGCTGTCGTCGAGCGGCTGCACGGCGAGCAGCTTGTCGTTGTCCATCAGGTGGGCGAGCAGGTGGCGGAGCTTGGCCGGCACCTGCACGTTGTCCAGCGTCACCAGTTCCGCGCCGCCGCCCCTGGGGCGCGAGGGATACACATAGACGTGGGTGTTGTCCGGGAACAGTTTGCCGAAGGCTTCGAGGATGCCGCCCTCGAGGCCTTCGTAATATTTTTCGTCGAACAGGGAATCGAAGTCGCGCACCGACAGCACGATGCCGATCGGCTTCTGCGTGTAGCGCCGCAGGTAGGCGCGCAGGCGGAAGAAACGCACGTAGTCGGAAATCATTACCGTGTAGCCCTGCGAGGCGAGCAGCTCGATGCGGGCGAGGAAGTCGGTGCCGTCGATCCTGTCGCCGCTGATCAGCGAATTCATCGTGATCTCGGCCAGCGACACGATCTCGTCCTCGTTCACCGCGGCGAGCTGGCTGAACTGCTTGAGGCCGGCGGTCGTCATGTCCACATTGACGCAGGTCACCGGCTTGAAGCTGCCGCGGATCACCATCACCGGCTTGCGATGGAACAGTTCGCCCGGCACCACCATCTCGCCCGCCGGGTTGAATACCACCGCCCGCGTCAGCCAGCTGCGGATCAGGTGCAGATTCATCAGCCGGTTGTCGACTTCCTCGAAATAGGGGCCGGAGAAATGGATCAGATCGACCTCGATGCGCTCCGAGCCCAGTGAGTCGGCCAGGCCCTCGACCACCCATTCGGGATGGTGGTGCTGGAAGAAGGCGCCGTGGATCAGGTTGACGCCGAGGATGCCGAGCGCCTCGGCCTGCTGCGCATTGTCATTGTCGAGCATGCGCACGTGCAGGATCACGTCGCTGGGCGCCGCGCCCGGGTGCAGTTGCAGGCGGATGCCGACCCAGCCGTGGCATTCGTTCTTCTGCTTGAAGCTGCGCGCGGTGACGGTGGCGGCATAGGCGAAGAACGTGGTGTTCTTCGGCCGCAGATGGGCGAGCCGCGCCACTACCTGGTCGAACTCCTTTTCCAGCATCTGCAGCAGCCGGGCACGGCTGACGTAGCGGTCCACATGGCCGTAAATGTCGTCGCTCACCGCCATGTCGTAGGCCGACATGGTCTTGGCGATGGTGCCTGCTGCCGCGCCGGCCTGGAAAAACCGGCGTGCGACTTCCTGTCCGGCGCCGATCTCGACGATGGAGCCGTATTTGTACTTGTCGAGGTTGAGCTGCAGGGCCTTCTGATCGGTGGAGAGGGCGGTGTCGCGCGTATGCATGGACGAGGATCCGACGTGAGTGGGCGAGGCATGCTGGATGATCGGGGGCGGCCCGGTCAGGCGGCCGTCCCGCCCGTGCGGCATCCGGAACGTGCCTGTCATTGTCTCGCATCGCGCACCCGGGCGCCAGAACCGGGCAGGTCCGGCGGGCAGCGACTCGCCAGCACATCTTGCCCGCCGCCGAAGCCGTCTGCTGGAAGGGCTGTCCGATTGCGTTGAATGGGTGAAGGCGGAAGTGCCCGATACTTGCGGGCAGATTCCATTTTCCCGAGCTGCGGGTTTCGGCCGAGATGCGCAAGATCATCCACTGCGATTGCGACTGCTTCTACGCCTCGGTCGAGATGCGCGACGACCCGGCGCTGCGCGGCCGGCCGCTCGCGGTCGGCGGGCGGCCGGAAACGCGCGGCGTGATCGCCACCTGCAACTACGAGGCGCGCGCCTTCGGCGTGCATTCGGCGATGCCGACCGCGCGGGCGCTGCAACTATGTCCGCAGCTCCTGCTGCTGCCGCCCGATTTCGAGCGCTACCGTGCGGCGTCGAAGCAGATCCTCGCCATCTACCGCGACTACACGCCGCTGGTCGAACCGCTGTCGCTGGACGAAGCCTATCTCGACGTCAGCGGCGTCGATCGCTGCAAGGGCTCGGCGACATTGATGGCCGAGGAGATCCGCGCCCGCATCCGCGCCGAAGTCGGCATCACCGCGTCGGCCGGCATCGCGCCCAGCAAGTTCGTCGCCAAGGTGGCGAGCGACTGGAACAAGCCGGACGGGCAGTTCGTGGTGCGGCCCGACGAGGTCGATGCCTTCGTCGCCGCGCTGCCGGTGAAGAAGATCTTCGGCGTCGGCAAGGTCACGGCGGCGCGGCTGCAGGCGCTGGGCGTGAACATCTGCGGCGACCTGCGCGCCTGGAGCCTGGCCGAGCTGGCGCAGGAATTCGGCAGCTTCGGTGCCAGCCTGTACCGCCTGTGCCGGGGCATCGACGAACGGCCGGTGTGCCCCGACCGTATCCGCAAGTCCTTGTCGATCGAGACCACCTACGTCACCGACCTGCCCGATCTCGAGGCCTGCCGGACCGAACTGAAGGTGCTGATCGGCGAGTTCCGCGAGCGCTTCGACCGCGCGCGCGAGACGCGGCCGGTGCATAAGGCGGTGGTCAAGATCCGATTCGACGATTTTTCCCGCACCACCGCCGAATGCGTCTGCGAGGCGCCGGACGAGCAGGTGTGGCTGGCGCTGCTCGACGAGGCGCATGCGCGCAAGGCGCGGCCGGTGCGGCTGCTGGGGGTCGGCGTGCGTTTCGCCGAGGATGAGGGCGCGGCTGCCGGCGCCGGGCAGATCGCGCTGGATTTCGCCGGCTGAGCCTTGTTTGCTCACTATCTTTCCGCCCCCTGATCCGGCAGTCTGCCGACCTTTCTCGATCTTCCCTGCAGGACACATCCCGATGGCCGAACGTGCCGATGCCGCAGCCCATGCCGACGAAGATCCTCCCGCCGCACAGCCCGTGCGCGAGCAGCCTGCCAGCCTGGCAACGCTCTACCGCACGCTGTGGCAGCATGCCGCCGGCGCGCGCCACCTGATCCTGCTCGCCTTCGCACTGCTGCTGGCTTCGCAGCTTTTCAAGCTTGGCGTGCCCTGGCTGGCGGGCAATGCCATCGACGCCATCCAGTCCGGCGGCGTCGAAGGGCTGCCGGGCGCAGCGCGCTGGCTCGCGCTGGTGTTCGCGGCCATCGTCGCCAGTTGGCTGCTGCACGGGCCGGGCCGCATCCTGGAGCGCAACGTCGCGCTCAAGGTGCGCGAGCGCATGTCGGCACTGCTCGTCAAGCGCCTGGTGGGCGCGCCGCTGGCCTGGCACGAAGGCCACCATTCGGGCGAAACCACCCACCGCGTGCAGCAGAGCACGCGCGCGCTGTACGACTTCGCCCAGAGCCAGTTCATCTACCTGCAGAACACGGTGAAGCTGGTCGGGCCGATCGTCGCGCTGTGGCTGATCTCGCCGCTGGTCGGCGTCGTCGCGATGCTGGGCTACGGTCTGATCGGCCTGCTGATCACCCGCTTCGACCGCGTCATGATGCGCATCGCGCTGGACGAGAACCGTGCCGAGCGCGCCTATTCGGCCACGCTGGTGGACGTGCTGGGCAACGTGTTCTCGGTGCTGGCACTGCGCCGGGGCGAAGGCGTGGCGCGCCTGATCGCGACGCGCCTGGCGGCGGTGTTCGGCCCGCTGCGGCGCGGCATCGTGCTCAACGAGCTGAAGTGGTGCTCGGTCGATCTGCTGGCGAATGCGTTGTGGTGCGTGCTGGTCGTCGTGTATGCGGCCGAGGCGGCCGGGCTGATCGACTTCGGCGGCGGCGCGGCAGTGCTGGCCGGTGCAGCCGGCGGCATTGCGCTGGGCAAGGTCTTCATGGTGTACGAATACGCGCAGCAGGCCGGCGGCGTGATCACCGCGATCGCGGCGCATTTCCAGTCGCTGGCACGCCAGCGCGCCGACTACGCTACCGCGCAGCCGGTGCTGGAAGCAGGGCAGGCTTCGCCGGCCGTGCCCTTGCTGGATGCCGAGACAGGGGGTTGGCACGAGCTTGAGCTGCGGGACGTGCGCTTCGCCCATGCCGCAGCCCGCGGCGGCGCGTCACTGCAGGTCGAACGGCTCGAACTGACGCGCGGCAGGCGCTATGCGTTGGTCGGGCCGAGCGGCGGCGGCAAGAGCACCTTGCTGCGCCTGCTGGCCGGGCTGGACGAGGCGCCGGACTGCAGTCTGCGGATCGATGGCCGGGAAGTGCCCGCCGCGGCGGACACGCTGCGCCACATGGCGACGCTGATTCCGCAGCAGGCCGAGATGTTCGACGGCACGCTGGCCGAGAACCTGCTGCTCGGCGGCGAGGCGCCGGCCGAGCGGATCGCCGCCGCGCTGCATGCGAGCTGCGCCGACGCCATCGTCGATGGACTGGCGGGAGGGCTGGAGTCGCGCGTCAGCGAAGGCGGCGCGAACTGGTCGGGCGGCCAGCGCCAACGCCTGGCGCTGGCGCGCGGCGTGCTGGCGGCCGAAGGCAGTTCGCTGGTGCTGCTCGACGAACCGAGCAGCAGCCTCGACCCCGAAACCGAAGGCCGGGTCTACGGCCGCCTGTTCGAACACTTCGCCGACGCGGCCATCGTGTCCTCGGTGCATCGGCTGCACCTGCTCGACCGCTTCGACGGCGTCATCCTGATGCGCGGCGGGCGGATCGAGGCGACGGGCAGTGCCTGGGAACTGGCGCAGTCGTCGGCACTGTTCCGCGAACTGCTCGCCGCGCAGGGGGCGGAGGCCTCAGCCGCAGGCGCGCTGAAACTCCGGGGCAGGGGCGGGCGCCGTCAGGCGTTCTTGCGCTTCTGCCACAGCACGTCGCCGCGCCCGCCGGCGCGGTTCAGCACGCGGCCGAGCACGAACAACAGGTCGGACAGGCGGTTGAGGTACTGGCGCGGGCCGTCGTTGATCGTTTCCTCCAGCGCCACCGCCACCAGCGCGCGTTCGGCGCGGCGGCACACGGTGCGCGCATGGTGGGCCAGCGCCGCCGCGCGGGTGCCGCCCGGCAGGATGAAGTCCTTCAGCGGTTCGAGTGGCTCGTTGAAGCGGTCCAGCTCGTTTTCGAGGTGGGTCACCTGCCTGTCGGTGATCATGCTCATGCCCGGGATGCACACTTCGCCGCCGAGGTCGAACAAGTCGTGCTGCACGTCGGTCAGCAGTGCGCGCACGTCTTCCGGCAGTTCCTCGCACAGCAGCAGGCCGACGACCGAGTTGGTCTCGTCGATCTCGCCCAGCGCGTGGATGCGCAGGCTGTCCTTGGAAACGCGCCTGCCGTCGCCCAGGCCGGTGGTGCCGGCGTCGCCGGTGCGGGTGTAGATCTTGGAAAGGCGGTTGCCCATGTCTTCCTCTTGCATCCATGGCTGTGTGACAAGTATCGGACTATAGCGCAGGGCAAGAGGGGGCGATGCGACGCGATGTGACGCACAGTTCGGTTTCAATGGCTGCTCCGACAAATGTGCCAGTCGTGCCGTCGCTGGCCGACGCCGGATTTCCGGATGAGGAGCCTCCCATGGAACGTAGAGACTTGCTGAAAGCCTTGACGGTGCTTTCCATCAGCCCGGTAGCCATTGCTGTTTCTCCGTTGCGAGATGATCCTCGCACGGGAATGCCGGCGCTCATCGCCCTCGGCTGTCAGGGCGTGGCCACCGTCCAGCCACGCATGGATCGTTTGCCTACCGGTATGAGCAGCAGCAATCGAATCATCGATTGAGCTGCGGAGGGTATGGGCATCGAGGAGGTGCAATGGAAATCGATCAGAAAATCCGGACGGCCGCGCGCTGGGTTCAAGAGGCCCCCGTGTTGCTGATAACCGCAGGTGCGGGCATGGGTGTGGATTCCGGCCTGCCGGATTTCCGGGGCAACGACGGCTTGTGGAATGCCTATCCGCCATTGGCGAAAGCCGGTTGGAGTTTCAGTGAAGCAGCGTCGCCTGCAGCGTTCTGGTCTAGGCCCGAGCTTGCTTGGGGTTTCTATGCTCATCGTCTCGCCATGTACCGCTGCGTCCAGCCGCATGCGGGTTTCGACATTCTGCTGCGATGGGCACGACAGGCACCTGAAGGTTACCGGGTGTTCACCTCGAATGTGGACGGCCATTTCCAGAAAGCGGGTTTCGACCCTTCCCGCATCGTGGAGTGCCACGGCTCCATCCATGAATTCCAGTGCCTGGCGCCGTGCTGCGAGGAAATCTGGAGCGCGGATGTGTTCAAGCCGGAATTCGTGGATGAAGCAGAGCTTCAGTTGAAGTCCTTGCCACATTGTCCCCGCTGCGGAGAATTGGCGCGGCCCCGCGTACTGATGTTCAACGATGCAGATTGGATTGCAGATCCTGATGAGGCGCAATTCGGCGATTTCACTGCGTGGGCCTATGCGCACCGTCGTCGCTTGTTGGTGATCGAACTGGGGGCTGGGAAGGCGATACCTACTGTTCGCATCTATGGCGAAAGATATGCGCATCGGTTGATACGCATCAACATGCGGGAGGCTGGTGTGCGTTCGGGGGGCAACAATCTGGGGATTTCGGGAGCAGCGCTGGAGTTATTGCAGAAGGTTGATGAGGCGATGTGTGGTCGATTTCCTTGATTGCCTTATCTGGCTGATTTCCAGTGTTCAGGCATAAATCTCCGCCATCTTCGCCACTTGCACCCTGATCACATGCCGGTATTCCGCCGGCTCCAGCACCTCGACCTTGTCCCCGCACCCCAGCAGCCAACGCAGCAATTGCCCGGTGCCTGGTACCGTCGCACGTACCTGGGCATCGAAATCACTGTCCTCGGGTTCATCCTCCATGATCTGCTCGGCTTCCAGAGGGCATTCACGCAGCAGATCGGCCACATAGCCACGTACCCGCAGGCGCAGTTCCAGCCGTTCGCCGCTGCCGAAATCCGCTTCACCGGAAGCAATGGCGGTCTGCAGATCGAAATCGGGGGCTGTGCGCGCATGCCCTTCACCGACCTCGGAGCGGGTGATGCGGTGCAGCGCGTACATCCGTACCGGCTCGTCCTCATCGTCCTTCAGCGCGAACAGATACAGGCGCGGGCCGCGCTGCAGCAGAGCCTGCGGGTGCAGGGTCGGCTGTGTATGCTGGTCCTGTCTGTTACGGTAGCCGATTTTTAGCGTGCGCATGTTTGCCAGCGCTTCCAGAGCGTCGGCCAGCACGCCATCGCGGATCGCGGCCGGCAGCAGGCGCTGGTTGTCGCCGAGGATACGCAGTCTGTCTTCGCCCAGCCCAAGTCCGCCCTCAGGATCGCAGAGTTGCGGCCACAAGGTTTCCAGCAATTGCGGTGACAAGGCGTTGTCGACCAGCTCGCGCATCGTCCGGCGTGCATATTCTTGCGTGTAGGGGTCGATCTCGTAGCGCGTGCGGCGATAGCGCAAGGGCTTGCCGCCGGGGTTGACCGCCTCGATGCGGCCGTCGCCCAGCAGTTCCTCCAGGTCGCGCTGGATTGCGCGGTGGCGGGCGGTGTCGTTGGCGTGGCCGGCATAGAGACCGGCCAGCCGTGCGAGCAGGGTGGCGGGGGTGGGGCAATCCTCCTTGCGGTTTTGGGAAGGGATCAGGCGCAGCAGCGCTTCCAGCCGTTCGATGCGGTTCTTGTACGCGGCCATGCGTTTCTCCATTGCGATGTGTGCAGCATACTCGCCGTTGTGCGACATGTCGTGACGCACAGGCCTGTTTCAATGCGGCCATCGCCACTTGGAGCACGACGATGACCGACCGCAAGAAAACCTATCCGACCACGTCCAGCGACATCCTGCGACGCATCGGCTTTACCAGCGACGATATGCCGGATCTGCTGCTGGACGACGATCCGCCCGTCTCGCCGAACACGGATCTGGCTCAGACCCTGCGCATGCGCCTGGCCTGCCTGCAGGAGCGCCACGCCTTCGCCCCCGGCGATCTCGTCACCTGGAAACCTGGCATGGCCAACCGTACCGCGCCCGGCCCCGGCCGTCCCGCGCTGGTGATCGAGGTGCTGGCGGAGCCGGTATTCGATCCCACGCAGGAGGCGGGCAGGCCGTATTTCCGTGAGCCGCTGGACATCGTGCTGGGGCTGCTGATCGAGGAGGGCGAGCATCGCGGCGATTTCATCACTCTGTACCTGGACAGCCGCCGCTTGAAACCTTGGCAAGGGGAGGTGCGCGCATGAGTACCCGGGTGATCCATCGTTCCTGCCGTCATGCAGCCTCGGACGAGGCCTTCTGGCTTGCCGATTTCTCCGCCGTGCCGGCCGAAGCGCGCCGTGCCGCGCGTTACGCCCTGCACATGATGGCCCAATGCCCCGCGCTGCGTGCGTCGTTGGACGATGACGACTTTCTTGGCGCCATGTGGCTGCTGGCCATGCCGCTGGTGGAACCCCAGGCGCTGGTGCGGCGGCAAAAGCTGTGGTGGGCGGATACGGACGTGCCCGACGACGGTGAGCTGCAGGCATGGGAAGAGTTTTCCCGCCGATGGAAGCGCTATGGTCTGTGCCAAAGACCGCTGCCCAAGGGGGAGGCGGGCAAGCGCATGCGAGCGGACTTGCGCGAATGCTTCCTCGCACTGCCCGATGAGCTGTTGGCGCGGTTGACGGCAGCGGATGACGCCGCGCCGGAGAACCCGGCCGTCGATTTGCTGGCGCGCGCCGTGCTCCTCGACGATGTGGAAGTCGCAGTGCTCGATTTCACCGCCATGAGACAACACAACCGGGTCTTCCGCACCATGCTGCGGATGGTCGATGTGCGCCAGCCCGCCGACAAGTACGCCTGCCTGTCGGCCGCACTCGGCATTCCGGTGCGCGAACTCAAGCCGCGCCTGCGTCGTGCGGCCGATCTGCGTGCCTTCGATCTGCTGCGGGTGGCCAGCGAAGCTGACCTGGAAGATTTTCTGTGCGGCGGCGATCTGCTCGACGACATCCTGGATGCGGAGCCGGCCACGGCGGAAGAATTGCTCGCCTGCATCGTCGAAACGCCGCCGGCCGCCCAATGCCGGCCCGACGATTTCCCTCATCTGGAAAAGGACGCGCTGCGCCTGCGCACGGCCCTGAGCGGTGCTCTGCTGCGCGGCGAGCGCGGCGTCAACGCCCTGCTGTACGGCGCGCCCGGCACCGGCAAGACCCAGTTCGCGCTTGCGATCGCTGCTGCCGCGGGGCTGAAGCCGGTCATGGTCAAGACCGCCGACGAAGATGGCGACGGCCTCGCCCGCGACGGTCGCCTGGGTGCCTATCGGCTTGCCCAGCGCCTGCTGCATGGCCGGCGCGATTGCGTCATTGTCTTCGACGAAGTGGAAGACGTATTCCGCAGCGCGGGGAGCGCCTTCCTCGCGCTGCTCAACGACGAAGCGGGTGCCGGCAACGCAAAGGGCTGGATGAACCGCTGCCTGGAAGAAAACCCGCTGCCGGCAATCTGGATCACCAACGACGCCACCGGCATGGACAGCGCCTTCCTGCGCCGCTTTTTGCTGCCGGTGCATTTCATTACGCCGCCGCGCCCGGTGCGCCGACGCATCGCCGAGCATCATCTCGGCGGGCGCGCACTACCTGCCGCGCTGCTCGACGAACTGGCCGTCGACGCTGCGCTGCTGCCTGCCCATTTCGATACCGCGCGGCGGCTCCTGGACCTGCAGCCCGAGGCGGACCCGGCCGCGGTGGTGCGCGAAGGGCTGGGCGCGGTCCGCCGGCTGCTGCATGGCAGCGCGTTGCCGCGCAGGCGAGAATCCACGCTGCCGTTCGATGCCGCCTACCTCAACCTCGCCGGCGGTATCGCTCCGGCGCGCATTGCCGGCGCGCTGATGCGAAGCGGGCGCGCCAGCCTGTGCTTCTACGGCCCGCCTGGCAGCGGCAAGACCGAATTCGCCCACGTCCTGGCCGACGCTCTCGGCCGCGAACTGGTCGCGCGCAGCACCGCCGACCTGCTGTCGCCCTATGTCGGTCAGACCGAACAGAACATCGCCCGGCTGTTCGGCGAGATCGACCCCGAGCACACGGTGCTGTTCCTCGACGAAGTGGACAGCCTGCTGCGCGACCGCCGCCTGGCCCGCCACGGCTGGGAGACCACGCAGGTGAATGAACTGCTGCAGCAGATGGAATGCTTTCCCGGCATCTTCATCGCCGCCACCAACCTCGCCGCCCAACTCGACGCCGCCGCGCTGCGCCGCTTCGACTTCAAGCTGCACTTCCGCCCGCTCGCCCCGGCGCAGCGCCATGCGCTGTTCGCGCGCGAGACGCTGGGCGACGAAGGGCGGGCCGGCGAATTGCCACCCGCCATCCTGCGCGCCCTGGATGGATTGGAAGGGCTGACGCCAGGCGATTTCGCCAACGTGGTCCGCCAGCGGGAATTGCTGGGGGTGGAATGGTCGGTGGAGGATTTCGTGCGCAGGCTGGCGATGGAGGGGAGGTGGAAAAGGACGCAGGAGCGCTCGTCGTGACAGTACCTACCGGGAAAACATAGGTAGCATGTCGTTGGCCTATGACGCCGATCAGGTGTGATGGAAAGCAAGCAAACGATGCGGCGTGCTTGCCGCGTCCGACCCTATGGAGTACGCATGGACGATTCACAAGATCGGGAGTTGAATAAGAAGCTCGACGGGTTGACCGAGGGCGGCCCTATTGCCTTGAGCATCGGGGAGCTGGCCCGCTGGCGTCGCAGGGACAAAGGAAGCCATCCCCGGCTTTGGCTGCCACCGATCCAGCGATCGCTGGTGTGGACGAACGAGCAGATCGTCCGTTATTGGGACAGTCTGCTACGGGGCTATCCGGCCGGATTGATGATGGTCCACAAGGTCGACAAGGTGCAAGCTCAGGGTTACGACGTGGACGGAAACCTCAGAGAAGCTGCACCTGATTCTTATCAACTGTTCGACGGGCAGCAACGCATGGCGGCCATCCTGTTGGGTATGGATGAAGGGCCGTTGAAGAATCATTTACGCCTGTGGGTCGACCTGGGGCAGGGGGGCGAGACGAATGCGGAAATGAAATTCAATTTGCGCATAAGCAGCACAGGCCAGCCTTTTGGCTACCAGGTCCATAAGCCGAACCGGAAATTCAGCATGGGGGAGCGCCAGGATAAATGGGAACAGTGGGGGGAGGAACAAAAATGCCGCACCAGTGCTTTCGAGCAAGTGGAAGGTTCCGATCTGATAAAGCAGGAATGTGCCATCCGTCTGTCCAGTGTGATGCGCCATGTCCTGGACGGAGAGTGGGCAGAATTGAGGGGGGTTCATGAGAAAGTAAGTTCAGAATGGAGGGACAGGCTGAAGGAGTTCAGCGATGCCATCGAAAAAGCAATGGACAGAAAGATCATTGTGCAGTGTGTGCCGGAGGAGATCATTCGGAGTCCTGATGAGTACGTCCGCTTTTTCCAGCGCATGGGGCAGGGCGGTACGCGCCTTTCGGATGACGAGTTGACCTACTCGATTCTGAAGCACCAGTTCCCCGCGATACGAAAAACGATGGAAAAAATCATGAAGGACTCTGGCAGGATCGCTGGCGAGGTCGATCTGGTGCTGGCGGCATTGCGCGTGGCAAGGGCGATGCATCATCCGGAGCGGGGCAAGAAGCCCGTGGATTGGACTGTGATCGGCCGCCCGAATCCATCCTTTGCTTCCCAGCTCAGGGATGAATCCAGATTTGAAGCAACGCGCAAAAAATTCCACAGGATGTTGGTGGATTCGCCGCTCGCATTGACTGGTACCTTGGGGAGACTACGTAAGGCGTTGGAGTACGGCCAAGAGGACCATCCAGGCCTCCCGAAAATCCTGCTTGCCCGCTTGCCAAAGGAACTGCTTGATGTCCTGATTCTGATGGATGAGTGGCATGGTGCCTCTGACTGGGCGGAGGAGGACCGCAGGATACTGACGACCTTCGCTCTCTATTGGCTTTTCTTTGTTGCCAATGACTCGAAGGCTGCCGATCGGGCATTCATGTATTTCACCGAGCACGGCGGGCCATGGAGTCGTGATTCGATAGTTGCGTTGATCAAGCGTTTTGAAGAAGAACACATTGCCCGCTATGTGCCACGTCAACAGCATGTCGGCATCTTGAGGGGCGGTATCTCGAAAGCACAGGATTGCAGCCGCTTGCGGGAATGGAATAAACGCTTCTCCGAGATTGACAACGACTCTGGCGCTGGCGAAAGTCTGCGGGTTCTGTCGACCGATGGGGAACTCATCAAGCGGTCGTTGATGTGGTTGCAACGGCGCTATTTGACAGAGAAGTACGGGGCGTATGATCCGACCTCCATGCGGGATGACGACCTGCCCGTGGATTTGGATCACATCGTGCCACGTGATTATTTCAAATTTCGCTGGGATGAGAATCGTGTGGAAGGCCTGCCTGAACGGGATAGTTTTCGCTGGCGGCGAGAAACGGTCGGAGAGTCGTTGGGTAATTTCCGGTGGTTGGATGCGCGGGAAAACAGAAGAAGAAAAAGCGGTCAGTATGAACCGCTTGAGCTTGAATACAATGCGGACCTTGTCGCAAAAGACGGGCCGTCGTGCGAGAAAATCGCTGGGGAGTGGAATTCAATCATCCCCAGAAAAGAAGATGAAAAAAATTGGAAGTGGACCGCACAAAGGGTGGCCAAATTTCAGTTTCTGATCGATTCTCGTACCCTGGATCTGTATGAGCGCCTGGCTAAAGACAGCGGCATCTGGGATGTTTTTTCAGCGGTGGAACCAGAGTGACTCGTTGCGGCAAGCCATTCGTCGACACGCCGATTCATTCTTTCCAGGTCGTTCATGCCCGGATTAGTCAGTGCAGGTCAATGCGCCGTCGACGAATTCGTACCGGTACGACACATCCTGTCGCAGGTGGCCCATATGATGAGGAAACCATTCAGGGAGAATGTACTAACTTTTCAATAAGTAGAGTCATTCCAGGATATAGCGGCACTCTGGCTGCCTGAAAAATGACTTCACGAGTTCAGGGAGCTTCTGGATGCTGCGCAATGCACCGAGTGCGAGTCGCTTCATCTCCTCGGCACTCTCGACCAACTGGCGCGAAACCTTGCGCTTCACATGAGCCCAGACCGTTTCATCGGGGTTCAGATGCGGCGAGTACGGCGGCAGGTAGAAGAGTTTGAGCTTGCCGTCCAAGCCCTCGACGTAGCTCTTGACCATCTTTGCCTTGTGGATCGGATGACCATCGACGATCAGAAACACCGGCTTCTCGGCATTGACCATCAAGCGCTTGAGGAACTCGACGAACACCTTCGCGCCAACCGAGCCTTCATGCAACATGAATCGAAACTCGCCCTGCGTGCTAACCGCCGAGATCATGTTCAGCGAGAAGCGCCGGCCCGTCGCCTGCACCACCGGCGTCTGGCCCTGCGGCGCCCAGGTCGTGCCGGTGTGGTAATCCGAGCGGATACCCGACTCGTCGCCAAAGTAGATCGTTGCGCCGACCCGCTTGGCTTCGGCGCGGATCGTGGGGTAGGTCTCCGTCTCCCACGTGCGCACCAGCACCGGGTCTTGCTGCCACGCCTGGTAGAGCGGCTTCTGGGCGCTGAAGCCCAGGATCTTCATGAGACGGTGGACCGAGGAGACCGACAACTCCTTCTTGAACTGGCGCTTGATCAGGTGACGGATCAGCGACAGCGTCCACAAGCCGAACTCGAACTTGAACTGCTGCGGGTTATGGTCACGAACGGCATTGGCGATCCACGACAACTCCTCGGCGCTGAGTTTGCTGGGGCGCCCCGGAATCGGCTTGGCCAGCAATGCGTTCTGCCCGCCATTGGCAAAGTCGGCGAGCCACCGGAAAACGCTGCGCTCATTCACGCCATACGCCGCCGCGACGCTTTGCACTGTCTGCCCCTCACGCACTGCTTTGACAGCCTGCTGCCGCATCACCTGCAAGGTGTGATGATCGAGGGCACGGCCGTCGGAAGGTCGTTTGCATTTCATGGGGCATATTATCGCTCACATGACACTACTTACGGGAACGTTAGTAAATCCATGCCCATGCAAGAACAGATCACCCGCGCTGCGCAAATGATTCGGGATGCCGACGCGCTGCTCATTACTGCAGGTGCAGGCATGGGCGTGGATTCGGGCCTGCCTGACTTTCGCGGCAAGGACGGCTTCTGGAACGCTTATCCCGCGCTTGGAAATGCCGGGCTGGATTTCCGGGATGTGGCTTCGCCCTATCTGTTGAGGCGTGACCCGGCGCTGGGCTGGGGTTTTTACGGCCATCGGCTCAAGCTCTACCGCGAAACACAGCCGCACGCGGGTTTTGCGCTCTTGCAGGCGTGGGCTCGCAGGATGAAGCGGGGTGCTTTCGTCGTGACGAGTAATGTGGACGGGCAATTTCAGAAAGCGGGCTACGCGCCGGAGCGAGTGTGCGAAATCCACGGTTCACTGCACCATCTGCAATGCGACAGGAACTGCACCGGGCTCATCTGGAGCGCAGACGAATTTTCGCCGCAGGTGGATGAGGTGAATTGCCGCCTGCTGAACGAGCCGCCGCGCTGCGGGCGTTGCGGCGAGCTGGCGAGGCCCAATGTGCTGATGTTCGATGACTGGAACTGGATTTCCGAGCGAACGGACGCGCAGCGTCGGCGATGGAACGACTGGTTGAAGGGGGTTCAGCGCCCGGTCGTCATCGAATTGGGCGCTGGCCTGGCGATACCCTCCATTCGGCACATCACCGCCCGCGTGTGCAATACCACGGGCGCTCAAGCCATTCGCATCAACCCCGTTGCGCCTGAAATCGATCTGCGCATGGGCGTGGGCCTGCAGATAGGGGCGTTGGCAGCGTTGCAGGCTATTGCGCAAGCCCTGGGCGAGGCGTGGCGCCTGTCCTTTCGGCTCGGCGCGCGAGGGGGCGAGGCATGAAGCGCAGACGTCCGAGGCCGCGATCCGTCCATCCCTTGTGGGCTTGCCTGCGTGCCAGCAGCCTGTGCGCGCCGGATGGTCCGCTCCGGCTTCTGGTCCAGCAGGACGCCGAGGGTGGAATTTCCGCCCGTCTGCCGGGCTTCAATCCGGTGCTGTGGCTGTATGTCCAGTCCATGGACGATGGCCTGGACTATGGTGACCTCAGCCTCGCCGTGGACTGGCAGGGAGAGTGCATCGATTTGCTGGTCAGCCTGGATGCGAAACCGGAGCCTCATGCTGGTGGTTATCGCTGTGCGCTGTGCGAGCCGGACCAGGCGGTATGGCATGCCGACCTGTCTTCCTTCTGGGAGGCGGAACTGTTCGGTCTGTTCGCTCAATGGGCCAGGGAAGAATTGCTGCCCGCGCGCGTGTTGAGCCTGTGGCGTTCGGATGGCGCGTCGTGGGCCAGCCTGCATGGCGAGGCCGATCCGCGCTGGTTCGATAATCCGGCCCTGCTGGCAGTGCTGCCGGTGCGGGATGGGAGTGCCGCGAGGAGGCGCGATTGACTTGCCTGATGTTGAGGCATACGATGCGATACGCTTTGTAATACACCCCCGGATGCCGCACCCATGACCCTGTCGATCCGCCTCGACCCCGAGCTCGAAGCCGAACTGGCGCGGGCTGCCGCCCAGACCGGTCGCAGCAAGAGCGAGTTGGTCAAGGCCGGGCTGCGGGAATACCTCGCCCGCGTGGTGCCGAGAAAGACGCCTTACGAACTCGGCAAGGATCTGTTCGACGGGCCGGCGGAGGACGCGGTCGATCTTGCGGCGCAACGCAAGGAATACCTGGCAGGCAGTGCCGACCTTTCCAGCAAGGAAGCCATCCGCCGTACCATCGTGGAACGTCTGCGTGCAGAGAACGATCGCTGATTCCGGCCCGCTGATCGCGCTTTTCGAGCCGGCGGACAAGCGCCATGGTGTGATGCGGGCTTTCGTCGAGGCCTATCGGGGTGTGCTGCTGACGACATGGCCGGTATTGACCGAGGTCGGGCACCTGCTGGGCCACAGTGTCGAACGGCAGCTCGCCTTCCTGCAATGGGTCGAACGCGGCGGGGTGGATGTGATTCTCCCCGGCGCAGGGGCAGTCGCATTGATCAGGCAGATGAGCGAAAAATATCGCGATCTGCCGATGGACATTGCCGATGGATCGCTTATCGTGCTCGCCATCGAGTCGGGCGTGCGCGACATTCTCACCTTCGATCGGGATTTCGATGTTTACCGGTTTCCGGATCGTTCCCGTTTCAACAATGTATTGATATCCACCTGATCTGAAATGAAAGCCGCCGAAATCCGCGAAAAATTCCTCAAGTTCTTCGAGTCGAAAGGCCACCAGATCGTGGCCTCGTCCTCGCTGGTGCCGCACGACGACCCGACGCTGCTGTTCACCAACGCCGGCATGAACCAGTTCAAGGACGTCTTCCTCGGCTTCGACAAGCGCCCCTACAGCCGCGCCACCACCTCGCAGAAATGCGTGCGCGCCGGCGGCAAGCACAACGACCTCGAAAACGTCGGCTACACTGCGCGCCACCACACCTTCTTCGAGATGCTGGGCAACTTCAGCTTCGGCGACTACTTCAAGCGCGACGCGATCGCCTACGCCTGGGAACTGCTGACCGAAGTCTTCAAGCTGCCGAAGGACAAGCTGTGGGTCACGGTGTATGCCGAGGACGACGAAGCCTACGACATCTGGACCAAGGAAGTCGGCGTGCCCGCCGAGCGCGTGATCCGCATCGGCGACAACAAGGGCGCGCGCTACGCCTCGGACAACTTCTGGATGATGGGCGACACCGGCCCCTGCGGCCCCTGCACCGAGATCTTCTACGACCACGGCCCGCACATCTGGGGCGGTCCGCCGGGATCGCCCGACGAGGACGGCGACCGCTACATCGAGATCTGGAACAACGTGTTCATGCAGTTCAACCGCGACGAGGCCGGCGTGATGCATCCGCTGCCCAAGCCCTCGGTGGACACCGGCATGGGCCTGGAGCGGGTCTCGGCGGTGCTGCAGGGCGTGCATGCCAACTACGAGATCGATCTGTTCCAGGCGCTGATCAAGGCTGCCGCGCGTGAAACTTCGGGTGCCGACATGGATTCGCCGTCGCTGAAGGTGCTGGCCGACCACATCCGTGCCTGTGCCTTCCTGATCGCCGACGGCGTCATTCCGGGCAACGAAGGCCGCGGCTACGTGCTGCGCCGCATCATCCGCCGCGCCATCCGCCACGGCTACAAGCTCGGCGCGCGCGCCGCCTTCTTCCACCGCCTGGTGCCCGATCTGGTCGCCGAGATGGGCGCCGCCTATCCCGAACTGAAGGACGGCGAGCGCCGCATCACCGAGGTGCTGCGCCAGGAAGAAGACCGCTTCTTCGCCACCATCGAAAACGGCATGGCCATCGTCGAAGGCGAACTCGCCGCGATGGAAAAGGCCGGCAACAAGATCTTCGACGGCGGCACCGCCTTCAAGCTGCACGACACCTACGGCTTCCCGCTCGACCTCACCGCCGACATCTGCCGCGAACGTGAAGTGACGGTGGATGCCGCCGCCTTCGACGCCGCGATGGCGCGCCAGAAGGAACAGGCGCGCGCCGCCGGCAAGTTCAAGATGGCGACCAACCTCGAATACGACGGCCCGGCGACCACCTTCCACGGCTACGAGCGCCTGGAGGAAAAGGGCAACATCCTCGCGCTGTACAAGGACGGCGCCGCGGTCAATGAACTGCTCGAAGGCGAAATGGGCGTGGTCGTGCTCGACAACACCCCGTTCTACGCCGAATCCGGCGGCCAGGTCGGCGACCGCGGCGAACTGCGCGCCACCGGCGGCATCTTCGGCGTCGAGGACACACAGAAGATCCAGGCCGCGGTGTTCGGCCACCATGGCGTGGTGCGTACCGGCAAGCTGTCGGTCGGGCAGGGCGTCGTCGCCCGCGTCGATGTCGCCGCCCGTGCCGCCACCGCGCGCAACCACTCGGTCACCCACATCATGCACAAGGCACTGCGCCAGGTGCTCGGCGCCCACGTGCAGCAGAAAGGCTCGCTGGTCGATCCGGACAAGACCCGCTTCGACTTCGCCCACACCGCGCCGATGACGGCCGAGGAAATCCGCGAGGTCGAGGAAATCGTCAACCGCGAAATCCTCGCCAACTCGCCGACCCAGGCCGAAGTGATGGCGCTCGAAGCCGCGCAGCAGTCCGGCGCGATGATGCTGTTCGGCGAAAAGTACGCCGACGAAGTGCGCGTGCTGTCGATCGGCACCTCCAAGGAACTGTGCGGCGGCACCCACGTCGCGCGTACCGGCGACATCGGCCTGTTCAAGATCGTCGCCGAAGGCGGCGTCGCCGCCGGCATCCGCCGCGTCGAAGCGATCACCGGCGAAAACGCGCTGCGCTACGCCCAGGAACAGGAACGCCGCGTACACGGCATGTCGGCGCTGCTGAAAGTGCAGCCCGACGAAGTCGCCGAACGCGTCGCCGGCATCCTCGACAACGTCCGCGCGCTGGAAAAGGAACTCGCCCGCCTCAAGGGCAAGCTCGCCGCCAGCCAGGGCGACGACTTGGCGAACCAGGCGGTCGAAGTCGGCGGCATCAAGGTGCTGGCCGCCATGCTCGACGGCGCCGACGTGCCGACGCTGCGCGACACCATGGACAAGCTCAAGGACAAGCTCAAGACCGCCGCCATCGTGCTGGCCTCGGTCACCGACGGCAAGGTCTCGCTGATCGCGGGCGTCACCGCCGACAGCACGTCGAGGATCAAGGCCGGCGAACTGGTCAACTTCGTCGCCCAGCAGATCGGCGGCAAGGGCGGCGGCCGGCCGGACATGGCCCAGGCGGGTGGTACCCAGCCGGAGAGCCTGCCGGCGGCGCTGGCGGGAGTCAGGGAGTGGGTGAGCGGGAAGCTCTGACGGGGTGATGGATTAGTGAGAAACGGCCGGAAGGGAGAGTGTCCTTCCGGCCGTTTTGTTTTATCGTGAGCTTTTATCCGACGTATAAATTTCGGGTGCCAACGCCAGCCATAACTGGGCCCGAAAGGCGGGGCGTAGCGTAGCTATTTGGGGTCCGAGTTTATGGAATTATTACCCGATCGTTGCGGTGCCAACCTGTGGCTGAACGTGGCAGGGATTACGATGCTGACCACAGAGTCACCTGAGCATGAAAAAGCCCCGCACTGGTTGGAGCCAGTGCGGGGGCGACAGGAGGGGTGTTGCAGCGGGAAAGGGCAGTGCCTCAGAACGGCAGCGCCAGCCCCGGCCACACGCCTTCGATGGCGCGGCGGAAGTCGGCCTGGATGCGCGCCAGCGCTTCGGCGCTGTCGGCCTCGAAGCGCAGCACGACCACCGGCGTGGTGTTGGACGGCCGCGCCAGGCCGAAGCCGTCGGCGTATTCGACGCGCACGCCGTCGAGGGTGATGACTTCCTGGGCGTCGTCGAAGCGGGCGGCTTCCTTCAGCCGCTTCACCAGCTCGAAGGGTTCGCCCTCGTTCATCTTCAGGTTCAGTTCGGGGGTGCTGATCGAGTCCGGCAGCGCCTTCAGCGCGGCGTTGGCGTCGGCGCGGGCGGACAGGATCTCGAGCAGGCGGGCGCCGGAATAGAGGCCGTCGTCGAAGCCGAACCAGCGCTCCTTGAAGAACATGTGGCCGCTCATCTCGCCGGCCAGCGGCGCGCCGGTTTCCTTGAGCTTGGCTTTCACCAGGGCGTGGCCGGTGTTCCACATCGTCGGCTTGCCGCCGCGCTCGCGGATCCAGGGGGCGAGCTTGCGGGTGCATTTGACATCGAAGATGATCTCGCCGCCGGGCACGCGGCTCAGCACGTCCTCGGCGAACAGCATCAACTGGCGGTCGGGGTAGATGATTTCGCCGTCCTTGGTCACCACGCCGAGGCGGTCGCCGTCGCCGTCGAAGGCGAAGCCGAGTTCGGCGTCGGTGTCGCGCAGCGCGCGGATCACGTCCTGCAGGTTCTCCGGCTTGGACGGGTCGGGGTGGTGGTTGGGGAAGCTGCCGTCGACTTCGCAGAACAGTTCGACCAGTTCGCAGCCGAGGCGGCGGAACAGCGCCGGTGCGATGTTGCCGGCGACGCCGTTGCCGCAGTCGATGACGATCTTCATCGGCCGCGCCAGCTTCACGTCGCCGACGATGCGTTCGACATAGGCTTCGGTCACGTCCGCGGTGCGCAGTGCGCCGGGCGCGGCGGCGCGGACGAGGTCGTCGTCGGCGATGCGGGTGCGCAGGGCCTGGATCATGTCGCCGTACAGGGTCTGGCCGCCGAGCACCATCTTCAGGCCGTTGTAGTCGGGCGGGTTGTGGCTGCCGGTGACCGAGACGCAGGAGCCGCAGCCGAGGTGGTGGGCGGCGAAGTAGGTCAGCGGCGTCGGCACGCAGCCGATGTCGATGACGTCCACGCCGGCGGCGCGGATGCCGTCGGCCAGCGCGCCGGCCAGCGCCGGGCCGGACAGGCGGCCGTCGCGGCCGACGGCGATGGCCTGCTGGCCGCGGGCGACGGCTTCGGAACCGAGCGCGTGGCCGATGGCGCGTACCGCGTCCGGCGTCAGCACGGTGTCGACGATGCCGCGGATGTCGTAGGCCTTGAAGATTTCGGGGGCGGGCAGGGCGTGGCGGTTCGAGGTCATGGATGAGGCTGCGTGGATTGGACGAAGCCGGCATTGTATGCCGTGTGGGCTTGCCGGTCAGGCGGCGCCGTCGAGGCAGGATGTTTCAGGGTGCGTGCGAATCCGCGGCGTGGCCGAAAAAGAACAGGGGGCGGATACCCGGCGGTATCGGCCCCCTCGTCGTCCTCGGCGCCGCGCGGCCGGAACCGTGCGGCGAGTGGGCTCAGTGATGGCCCTTGGGATGCTCGCCGGTGAAGATGTAGTGTGCGCTACAGTAGGGGCATACGGCTTCGCCGGTCTTCAGCACGTCGAGGAAGACGCGCGGGTGGCGCGCCCACAGCGGCGCGCCCGGCGGCGGGCAGTGCAGCGGCAGGTCCTTGGCGGTGATGGCGACGGCCTGGGTCTTGTCGGTGTTCTCGACCATGGATGGGTCCTCTTGCGTGGAGATCAGACGTAGGCGAGCCAGTGCTCGTATTCCGGCGCACGGCCATTGACGATGTCGAAGAAGCGGGCCTGCAGCCTGGTCGTGACCGGGCCGCGCTTGCCTTCGCCGATGATGCGGTCGTCGAGTTCGCGGATCGGCGTGACTTCGGCCGCGGTGCCGGTGAAGAAGGCTTCGTCGGCGAGGTAGACGTCGTCGCGGGTCAGGCGCTTGGAGCTGAACTCGTAGCCGAATTCGCGCGCCACGGTGATGATCGAGTCGCGGGTGATGCCGGTCAGCGCCGAGGCGATCTCGGGTTCGTAGATCCTGCCGTCCTTGACGATGAACAGGTTCTCGCCCGCGCCTTCGGCGACGAAGCCCTGGTTGTCCAGCAGCAGCGCCTCGTCGTAGCCCATCTTGGTGACTTCGAGGTTGGCGAGGATGGAGTTGGGGTAGGTGCCGGCGAGCTTGGCGCGCGGCATCGTCGAGTTGACGTGGTGGCGGGTGTAGGACGAGGTCTTGACGCGGATGCCCTTCTCCAGGCCGTCCTCGCCGAGGTAGGCGCCCCACGGCCAGGCGGCGATGGCGACGTGCACGGTCGAGCCGCGGGTGGAGATGCCCATCTTTTCCGAGCCGTAGAAGGCCAGCGGGCGCAGGTAGCAGGATTCGAGCTTGTTGGCGCGCACGACCTCCTTCTGCGCTTCCATGAGTTCATCCTTGGAGTAGGGGATGTCCATCATGTAGATCTTGGCGGAATTGATCAGGCGCTGGGTGTGTTCGGCGAGGCGGAAGATGGCCGTGCCCTTGGCGGTGTTGTATGCGCGGACACCTTCGAAGACGGCCAGACCGTAGTGCAGGGAATGGGTCAGCACGTGCGTGGTCGCTTCGCGCCACGGAACGAGCTTGCCGTCTTGCCAGATGAAACCGTCGCGATCAGCCATGGACATGATTGGGTTCTCCACCTCAGGAAAGTTGATTCGGCAGCCCGCGTCCGGCGGGCGGAACCCGTGGATTCTAGCGCAAAGGCAGGGGCTGCGAACGCCACTTTATGCGGGTGAAAGCCTTGCGGCGGTGGGGAAAGCTGCCGGCGCGCGCTAGAATGCCGGCCTGTCGTCGAAGGAGCAGGCCTTGATCGATCGCGAGTGGAAACCCAATGTCACCGTCGCTGCCGTCATCGAGCGGGACGGCCGCTTTCTGCTGGTCGAGGAACATACGCCCGACGGACTGCGCTTCAACCAGCCCGCGGGCCATCTGGAGCGCGGCGAATCGCTGCTGGAGGCGGTGGCGCGCGAGGCGCTGGAAGAGACCGCGCACCGTTTCGTGCCCGAGTACCTGGTCGGCATCTACCAATGGACGCGGCCGCAGGGCGATGTCACCTATCTGCGCTTCGCCTACGGCGGCCGGCTGGAGGGCGAGGAGGCCGGGCGCAGCCTCGACGACGGCATCGTGCGCGCGGTGTGGATGACGATCGACGAGGTGCGCGCCACCGCCGGCCGCCATCGCAGCCCGCTGCTCCTGCAGTGCATCGAGGACTGGCTGGCGGGGCAGCGCCACCCGCTGTCCTTGCTGCGGCACTACTGATCCGGCGGAGCATGCACGGCATCTGCCTGGCGATCCTGCTGGCTGTCGCGGGCCTGGCGCAGGCCGCGACGGGCGCGCAGGCAGCGGACGCGGAAGTCGGCATCTGCTACGGCTACGGCTGTGCGCACGAGGGGGTGGCGCGCTACGGCGCGGCCGAGCTGGCGAATCTGGCCGCGCGGCTGGACAGGGCACGGAGCGCGGCGGCGGAGCGCGCCCTGCTCGGCGAGGCGGTGGGCCGGCTGTATCGCGTGGCCGGCCGGCAACTGCCGGTGGGCGCGGATCGCGGCGGCAATTATCTCGATGGCGGCGTCGAAGGCCGCATGGACTGCATCGACCATTCGACTTCGACGACCCGCCTGCTGAAGCTGCTGGAGTCGCGCGCTGCGCTGCGCTTTCACCGGGTGCTCGAGCCCGAGCGGCGCTCCTGGCTGATCTTCCAGCATTTCAGTGCGGTGATCGAGGAACTGACGCCGGCGGAGCGCATCGAGCGGCTGCCGCCGGGTTCGGCGCTGGCGCGCTGCAACTGCACGGAAGACGGGATGATCGTCGAAGGCCCGGACGGTGCCGAAGCGCCCAGTCCGGGCGAACGTTATGCGGTCGACAGCTGGTTCGTCGACAATGGCGAGCCGGCGGTGGTGCTGCCGCTTGCCGAATGGCTCAATGGAGGTGGACCGAATGTCCAGTAAGCAGGATGGAAACGGCATGAAGGTGGTCGTCGGCATGTCCGGCGGCGTGGATTCGTCGGTGACGGCGCTGCTGCTGAAGCAGCAGGGTTTTGATGTGACCGGCCTGTTCATGAAGAACTGGGAGGACGACGACGATTCCGACTACTGTTCGACGCGGCAGGACCTCGTCGATGTGGCTTCGGTCTGCGACGTGATCGGCATCGATCTGGAAGTCGTCAACTTCAGCACCGAATACAAGGACCGGGTGTTCGCCGACTTCCTGCGCGAATACGAGGCCGGGCGCACGCCGAATCCGGACGTGCTGTGCAACTCCGAGATCAAGTTCCGCTGCTTCCTCGACCACGCCATGCAGCTGGGCGCCGAGCGCATCGCCACCGGCCACTATGCCCAGGTGCGTGAATGGAACAACGACGGCCGCAGGGAATACCAGTTGCTGAAGGCCGAGGACGGCACCAAGGACCAGAGCTATTTCCTCTATCGCCTGAACCAGCAGCAACTGGCGAGAACCCTGTTCCCGCTCGGCACCCTGTACAAGCGCGAAGTGCGCCGCATCGCCGAGCAGGCGGGCCTGCACGTCGCCGCCAAGAAGGACTCGACCGGCATCTGCTTCATCGGCGAGCGGCCCTTCCGCGAATTTCTGATGCGCTATCTGCCGACGCAGCCGGGCGAGATCCGCTCGCTCGACGACGAGCGCGTGCTGGGCGAGCACCAGGGCCTGATGTACCACACCATCGGCCAGCGCAAGGGGCTGCACATCGGCGGCATCAAGGGCAACCAGGACGAGGCCGGCGAGCACGAGGCCTGGTACGTGGCGAAGAAGGACGTGAAGGCCAACGTGCTGTACGTGGTGCAGGGGCATGAGCACCCGGCGCTGCTGCGCGACCGCCTGGTGGCGACCGATCTCAACTGGATCGCCGGCCGCGATCCGCACACCAACTGGGTGTATACCGCCAAGCCGCGCTATCGCACGCCCGACATGCCGTGCGAGATCGACCGTATCGCCGACGGGCGCGCCGAGATCGCCTTCGCCCAGCCGCAGTGGGCGCTGACGCCGGGGCAGAGCGTGGTGGTCTACGAATCCAAGGTCTGTCTCGGCGGCGGCATCATCGTCTGACGCCGGTCGCGCTCAACAGGACATCGGCCCGGCCAGCCGCGGCCGGCCCCGCTGGTGCGCCCTGGCGGCGAAGGCTTCGCAGCGTTCGATGAACTCGCGCGTGCTCTTGGGCATCGGCACGCGTGCGCGGGTGATGTAGGTGACGAGGTCGCGGCCCTGCAGCAGCAGGCCGTGTCCGTCGGTGGCCAGTTGCCGCTCGGCCGCGCTGATACCGTGCGACAGCCGCGGCGAGAAGGCGGCGAGCTCTTCGGAGGCGACGACGAAGTCCGCCCACACGTCGAAGATGTCCGGGTCGGTGCGAAGCGTCTCGCACTTGATCTTGGCGGCGTCGGCGAAGCGGGCGATGGCGGGCTGGATGCCTTCGTACAGCGGGGTGGCGGAAAGGGTGGCCGACATCGTCTCGGACAGGAGGTCGATGTCGCGCAGCGTCTGCGCGATCTTGATGACGCGGCTGTCGTAGAAGGCCTCGACCGGAATCGAGAAGGCGCGGAAGGGCTCGCCCCACAGTTCGTCGATGCCTTCCTCGCCGCTGCGATGCAGTACCAGCTTGCCCAGGCTCAGCGCCTCCTGCAGGCAGAAGCCGCATTCGCGCATCAGCGCATTGTCGGTCTCAATCTCGATGCCGAGTTCCTGCAGCTCGACCAGCTTGGTGAAGATGTCGGTGGCGCGGTTGAACAGCGCGCCGGCGAGCATCGCGCCCTTGACCCGCTTGCGCGCCGGGTCCTGCTCGGCTTCATAGGTCTTGCGGGCATCGTTCAGGCGCTTGCCGGGGATGTTGATGCCGTGCTCGACGTGGTTGAACAGCCTGCGCGTCAGCGCCTGGATGAGCTGTTTCTTGGCCTTCAGCGAATTGGCCGGCGGATCGTAGACCTTGATCCAGTAGCCGTCACAGAAGATGCGGCGGACGCCATCGACGAGGGCGACGGTGCCGTTTTCGGTAGGAGCGCTCATGACCAGCCCGACCTTTTGGCTTGCGGATGGAAAAAACACGGCCTGCCTGGACGGGGTGCCGTCCGGGCAGGATGCGCAGTCTTGCGCAATGTGCTGCAAAGCACAAGCCTTGCCGTCGCGCGACGTGCTCGAACGGGGCGGTGGACCGGTCCGGACAGGCGTCAGATGAGGTCGGCCGGGATGACCGCGCGCAGCACGGTCTGGGTCTCGTTCTCGCGCACGCGGTTGGTGAACCACCACAGCGCGCCTTTCTTGATCGTCCAGTCGGCTTCCTGGCCCGACAGCAGCAAGGCGGCGAGGCGGCCGAGCGAGGGCTGGTGGCCGACGACCAGGGCGGCGCCGCTGGCGTCCGGCCAGCCGGTGGCGGCGAGGATGTCGGCGACGTTGCCGTCCGGCCCGAGGCCGTTGACGATCTCGAAGTCGTCGGCGAAGGCGCTGGCGGTCTGGCGGGTGCGCACGGTCGGGCTCACCAGCACGCGCATGCGCTTGGGGTGGTTTTCCGCCAGCCACGCCGCCATGCGGCGGGCCTGCTTGTGGCCGCGCTGGGTCAGCTCTCGCGTGTGGTCGGGCGTGCCGTCGGCCGCTTCGGCGTGGCGCCAGAGCAGGAGGTCCATTTGCTTCTCCATCGGATCGGGGGCCTGCATGATGTCCTCATTCTGTTGCAGGCCGATGACACGGTCCGGCGGCCCGGCGGCCCCGCCGGCTTCGCGATCCGGCAGGCCGTCTGCGCCGCCTACCACGGCGTCTTGCCCCACAGCACCGGCTCGGCGGCCTGCAGCACGCCGCGCCGCAAGCCGGCGTAGCGCGGCGCATGCCAGCCCAGCACGAAGGCGGTGGCGGCCTGCAGCGAGGCGTCGGCCGCGGCCCAGCCGAGCAGGCGCGTGCGTGCGATGTCGACGTCCTGCAGGAAACCCAGCGTGCCCAGCGCGTCGACCAGGGTTCCGCGGTAGCGCGCAACCGCCTTGGCGGGGAACAGCGGGGCGAAGAACTCGATGCCGTAGCGCAGTTGCTTGAAGCCGATGCGCAGCATGTGCAGTTGTACCGGCTCGAGCGCCGAGGCCGTTTCGAACTGGCGCCGCGCCCGCTTGCGCAGGCGCGCCAGGCGCAGGCGGGCGAAAGTGCGGAGATCGGCGGCATCGACCAGGTTGTTGCCCTGTAGGTGCAGCAGTCCGGCGCTGAGCTCGAGCAGCAGGCGGCCCTGCGTGGCCATGTCGAGCGCCCTTTCCGCGCTCTGGTATGCCGTGTCGCGGGCCTGCGCGGCGGTTTGCAGCAGGCTGGCCATCGATGCCTCGTCGGCCAGGCCTTCCGGCGTGACCGGTACGAGCAGTTCGTGATGGAGGACGTCGAGGTCGCGCGCATCGCCGAAGCGCTTGGCATTTTCGCGCAGGCGGGCGTTCCACCGGCCGGTGAATTCGGCCGGCAGCGCGGGGGCGAACAGCTTCAGCAGCGCACGCAGGCGGCGCTGGGCGACGCGGAGCTGGTGGATGAAGTCGGCGTGGACCGCGTCCGTACCGTCGGCTGCCCCGGTGTCCGGCAGCAGGGCCGCGGCATTGGCCTGCCATTGGCGCACGCAGCCGAAAGCCAGGCGGCGGAAGGCGTCGACCACGTTGTCGCCTGGCTGGATGTCTGAGGCCTCGGCCCGTGCAGCGCTGAGCGGCGTGCCGAGAAACAGGCGGTAGCCGCGCTCGGCCTTGGAAACGTCGGCCGGCATCAGCGGCAGGGTCTGCGCCAGCTCACAGGCCAGCGCGAACAGGTCCTCGGCCTGGCCGTGCTCGAGTTCCAGCTCCAGTTCGCAGATCGGCGCCTGGCGTTCGACGCCTTCGGGCGTCGTCACCCGGACTTCGCCGGTGTCGATCATCAGCAGGATGCTCGTATCGTCACGCAGGCTCAGGCGGCGCGTCTCGCGGCGGAAGCGGGTGGTGAATACCGGTACCAGCGCGCCGGCATGGCGGTTCAGCAGCTTCGCGGCGTTCGGGGCATCGACCTGCGAGAAGTCGAAGCTGCCCGAGTAGGGCTGTTCCCATTCGGGGCGCTGCGACAGGCCGCCGCTCGACACCGCGGCGCATTTCACCGTCTGCAGCCAGTTGCGGCCCTGGCGGCGGGTGCGCACGGCGACCTTGTGCGCCTTGAGCTGCAGCCGCGGGGTGTCGTAGTAGGTGTTGTCCAGGGTCACGGTGTTGCCGAGCTTCTCCGCGCCGGCGACCAGCGGATGGCGGCGCAGCGCGGCGAGGGCGCGCTTCGGCAGGGCAAGTTTCAGCTCGATTTCCTGGCTCATGGTGCTTTGTTCGGATGAAGAGGTCCGGATTCTAGTCATCCGCCCGAAGGGCGTCATGCATGCTTCGATGACGTTTATATTGCAAGTCGTCCGTCATTCGCCGAAGACCTGCTGCCACAGCGCGACGACCGGCGCGCGTGCGGCTTCGGCTTCGCCGGGCGGGACGCGCGAGGGCAGTTCGTTGAGCCGCTGGCGGTGCTGCAGGCGGCGCAGTTCGCGATAGCTGTCGGCGCAGGCGGCGGCGAGTTCGGCCGGGATCAGGCCGAGTTCGCCGGCGATGCGCAGCAGCGCGATGTTGCCGAGGTTGCCGGTGAGTCGGGGGTGGGCATGGGAATGGCCCAGCACCAGGTACTGGATCAGGAATTCGACGTCGATCAGGCCGCCGCGGTCGTGCTTGAGATCGAAGCGTTCGGGGTCCTTGCCAGCGTGGGCGTCGCGCATCTTGTGGCGCATCGCCAGCACTTCGGCGCGCAGCGTGTCGAGTTCGCGCGGCAGGCGCAGCACCTCGTCGCGGATGCGCTCGAAGGCGTCGCCGATGCGGCGGTCGCCGGCGGAGAAGCGGGCACGGGTCAGCGCCTGGTGTTCCCACACCCAGGCCGATTCGAGCTGGTATTTGCGGAAGGCTTCGAGCGACACCGCGATCATGCCGGATTCGCCGTTGGGGCGCAGGCGCAGGTCGGTTTCGAACAGCAGGCCCGCGGCGGTCCGGCTCGACAGCCAGGTGTTGGTGCGCTGGGCGAGCCGGGTGTAGACCTCGGCGGCTTCGGGCGCGTCGTCGTCGTAGAGGAAGACGATGTCGAGGTCGGAGGCGTAGCCCAGTTCCTTGCCGCCGAGCTTGCCGTAGCTGATGACGGCGAAGGCCGGCTGCTCGCGGTGGCGGATCTTGATCCGGCTCCAGCAGCGCGGCAGCGTCAGGTCGAGCATGATGTCGGCCAGTTCGGAGAGGTGGTCGGCGAGCTTCTCCACCGTCAGCAGGCCGGCGATATCCTGCGTCAGCAGGCGGAAGATCTGGGCGTGGTGCTGTTCGCGCATCACGTCCATCTGCCGCTCCATGTCGGGTTCCAGCGCTTCGAGTTCGGCATCCAGGCCGGCACGGAAGGCCTGCCAGTCCGGTGTGGCTTCCAGGCTGCGGGTGTCGAGCATTTCGTCGAGCAGGATGGGGTGGCGCGTCAGGTACTGCGCGGCCCAGCGCGACGCGCTCATCAGGTCGGCGACGCGGCGCAGCGCCTGCGGGTATTGCTGCAGCAGCGCGAGGTAGGCGCCGCGGCGGCCGATGGCTTCCATCAGGTCGAGGCAGCGGGCGAGCGTGTCGTCCGGCTCGGGGGTGGCCGCGGCCGCTTCGAGGATGCGCGGCATCAGCGCGTCGAAGCGGCTCTTGATGTTGTTCGGCAACTGGCGGTAGCGCGGGCTGGCGTGGATCGAGGCCAGGCGTTCGGCAGCTTCGCGCGGCCGGCGGTAGCCCAGCTCGCCCAGTTCCGGGACGACGCTGTCCACATCCTCGGCGCCGGCCCAGGTGGCGTCCAGGCTGTGATCCTCGTCGGAAGGATCGCCGAACACGCTGTCGAAATGCCGGCTGACCGCCGCACGGTGGGCGTCGAGCGCCGCCAGCAGGGCTCCATGGTCGGCGAAGCCCATCGCCTGCGCGATCAGCGCCTGGTCGTCCTCGCCGGCGGGCAGGTCGTGGGTCTGGGCGTCGTCGAGGTATTGCAGGCGATGCTCCAGCCGGCGCAGGAAGACGTAGGCGGCCGTCAGCTCGGCCACCGCCTCGGCCGCCAGGATGCCGCGTTCGGCCAGTTGCGCCAGCACGCCCAGGGTCGGGCGGATCTGCAGCGCGGTGTCGCGGCCGCCGCGGATGAGCTGGAACACCTGGGCGATGAACTCGATCTCGCGGATGCCGCCGGGGCCGAGCTTGACGTTGTTGGCGCGGTCGCGGCGGGCGACTTCGCGCCGGATCTGCGCGTGCAGCTCGCGCATGGCGTTGATGGCGCCGAAGTCGAGGTATTTGCGGAACACGAAGGGGCGGGCGATGTTGCCCAGCTCGGTCCAGCGCTCGCCCAGCATCACCCGCGCCTTGATCCAGGCGTAGCGTTCCCATTCGCGCCCCTGGGTGACGAAGTAGTTCTCCAGCATGTCGAAACTGCAGACCAGCGGGCCCGAGTCGCCGTTGGGGCGCAGCCGCATGTCGACGCGGAACACCTGGCCGTGCTCGGTGATCTCGGCCAGCGCCTTGATCAACTGCTTGCCCAGGCGCTCGAAGAACTCGTAGTTGCTGATGATCTTGGTGCCGCCGGTGTCGCCGTCTTCGGGATAGATGAAGATCAGGTCGATGTCCGAGGACACGTTCAGTTCGCGGCCGCCGAGCTTGCCCATGCCGATCACCAGCAGTTCCTGCTCCCAGCCGGTGGGCGACAGCGGCTGGCCGTAGCGTTCGACCAGTGCGGCGCGCAGCACGTCGTGGGCATGGCGCACGGCGACTTCGGCCAGTGCCGTCATGGTTTCGGTGACTTCGGCCAGCGGCGCACCGCAGCACAGGTCGCGCACGATCAGGTGGCACAGCACCCAGATGCGGAGCTGGCGCAGGGCGGGGCGCAGCGCGCTGTCCGGATCGCCGAAGACCGCTTCGCGGGCGGCGATGAAGGCCTCCATGCGGCGTGCGTCGATCGGGCCGCCGATGCTGGCTGCCAGCGCCTCGCCCAGCCAGGGCTGGCTGTCCAGCATGCGGCCGAGGTAGCGGGAGAAGCGGCGGGCGTCGTGCACCGCCTGTGGCAGTGCCGGCAGGGCGTCGGGGGAGGCGGGCATGGCGGTTCCGGTGCCTTGGTCTGATCGTTGATAGAATGTCGGCCCCGCGGCGAATGGCGCTGGCGGGCGCCGGCTGCGCGAGCATGCGTAGTGTATCCGGGCGCCGCCGTCTCCGTGCGTGCCGACGGGTGCCCGGGAGCGGGGCTGCGCGTGATCCTGCGTGCTGCGGCCGTCCGTTCTTCCCGAATTTCGGCTCGGCAAGCCGCTGCGATGCTGCATGAATCCGCTTTCCGAACCCCTTCCCGAATCGCCCGCGCCGGAGTCGCCTGCGGCTCGGCGCGCCCGGCGTTCGCGCGCGGTGCTGGGCCGGATCGGCAAGGCGCTGGTATTGGGCTGGATCGTCGTCGCCGGCGCGATGCTGTTGCTGAGGCACGTGGTGTTGCCCGCGGTCGGCGAGTTCCACGACGAGATCGCCGGCATTGCCGGGCGTTCGCTCGGCCTGCCGGTGGCGATCGAGGCGATCGACGGCGACTGGGCCGGCTGGCGTCCGCGCCTGGTGTTGCAGCGCGTCACCTTGTCCGATGCCGAGGGCCGGCCTGCGCTGCATCTGCCCCGGGTCGACGCCACGCTCGCGTGGACGTCCCTGCTGCGCGGACAGGCGCATTTCCACCGGTTGGAGATCACGGCGCCGGAGCTGAGGCTGCGGCGCGATGCGGATGGGCGGGTGTTCGTCGCCGGCCTGCCGGTGGCGGACGGCGAGGGCGATGGCGGCGGGCTGGACTGGCTGCTGGCACAGCGCCAGATCGTGATCCACGATGCCGTGCTGCGCTGGGACGATCGCCTGCGGGCGGCGCCGGAGCTGGTGCTGGAAAACGTCGAGCTGCGCCTCGACCAGCGCTTCGGCCAGCGCCGTTTCGCCCTGCGTGCCCAGCCGCCGCAGGCGCTGGCGTCGACGCTGGACGTGCGCGGCGAACTGCAGCGCCTCGATGCCGATGCGCCGCTGTCGCTGGCCTCGGCCGGGCGGCTCTACGTTTCGCTCGACCGCGCCGACCTGGGGGGCTGGCAGCCGTGGCTGGATTATCCGTTGCCGCTGCAGGGCAACGGCGGCGTGCGCGCGTGGCTGGAGTCGCGGCAGGAGGGGCGCTTCGCGCTGCCGAGCGGCCTGGGGTTCGGTCAGGCGGCCGGGCGCGGCTGGGCCGTGACGGCGGATCTGGCGCTGGACGGAGTGCGCACGCAACTCGGCAACGGCTTGCCCGAGCTGCTGCTGGAGCGCCTGGACGGGCGCCTGAGCGTCGAGCGCGCGGCCGACGAGTATCGCCTGAGCACGCAGGGCCTGGCGCTGCGTACCGCCGATGGGCCGGCGCTGCCGCCGACCGATCTCGAACTGCAGTTCAGGGGCGAGGAGTCCGGCGAGCAGGGCGGGCGGCTGGCGGCCAACCGGCTCGATCTCGACACCCTGGCCCGTCTGGCCGCTTTCCTGCCGCTCGACGAGGCCGTGCGCGGCCGGCTTGCCGCGCTCGCGCCGCAGGGCCGGCTGGAGGCCTTGAGCTGGCGCTGGGACGGGGCGCCGGCCGAGCCTCGGGCCTGGGCGGCGTCGGCACGCTTTGCCGGGCTGGGGCTGCTGGCGGGAGACGGCATGCCGGGCCTCGGCGGCCTGAGCGGCATGTTCGACGGCGACGAGCAGGGTGGCCGCTATCGGCTCGACAGCCGCGACGCCCACCTCGATCTGCCGGAGGTGTTCGAGTCCGGGCGCCTGCAGTTCGCTCTGCTGCGTGCCGAGGGCGGCTGGCAGCGGCGCAGCGGGCGGCTCGAGATCACCCTCGACAGCGCCCAGTTCGACAATGCGGATGCGGCCGGCAGTGCTTCCGGCGTCCTACCGGCCGCTGGCCGGCAGCGCGGGGGAGATCGACCTGCAGGCCCGGCTGACGCGCGCCGAGGGCCGTGCGGTGTGGCGCTATCTGCCGCGCGTGGTGGGGCAGGAAACGCATGACTGGGTGCGCGATGCGATCCGCCGCGCCGAGGTGCCGGAAGCCAGCTTGCGGCTGCGCGGCGCGCTCGACGATTTCCCGTTCCGCGATGGCAATGGCGAGTTTCGCGTCGCCATCCGGGTGGTCGATGGCGTGCTCGACTATGCCGAAGGCTGGCCGCCGATCGAAGGCATCTTCGGCGAAGTGCGCTTCATCGGCCCGGGAATGCGCATCGAGGCGCCGCGCGGCCGCATCTTCGGCGTGGCGCTGAGCGATGTCGTCGTCGACATGCCCGAGCTGGACACGGCGCTCTCGGATCTGATGACCATCACCGGCAAGGCCGCCGGATCGACTGCCGACTTCCTGCGTTTCGTCTCGCAGAGCCCGGTATCGGCCCGCATCGGCGGCTTCACCGACGGCATGCGCGCCGAGGGCAGGGGGACGCTCGACCTGCGCCTGGAGATGCCGCTGGAGAACGTCGATGAGAGCAGGGTCGCCGGCGAGTACCGCTTCGGCGCCAACCGGCTGTGGCTGGTCGAAGGGCTGCCGGTGCTCGAAGGCGCGGCGGGCCGGCTGCGCTTCACCGAGGACAGCCTGTCGATGCCCGAAGGGCGGGCGCAGTTCCTCGGCGCGCCGGCCCGCATCACGGCGCGCACGCTGGACGACGGCACCGTCCGCTTCGATGCCGGCGGCGTGGCGAGTGCCGCGGCGCTGTCGGCCGCCTGGGAACTGCCCTTGCTGGCGCATCTGTCGGGCAGCACGGCGTGGAAGGCCCAGGTCGGTGTCAGCGCGGGCAGCGTGCATGTGGGCGTGGAGTCGGATCTGGCCGGACTGGCGTCGAGCCTGCCCGCGCCGCTGAACAAGAACGTGGGTGAAAGCTGGCCGCTGAACGTCCGCTTCGATGCGCCGGGCGGGGCCGCAGCCCGAAGCTTGAAGCTGGATCTGGCGGAGGAGAGCGGCATGCCGCTGCGGGCCGAACTGCGCTGGCCGGCCGACGGGCCGATGCGCGGCGGTCTGGCGCTGAATGCCGCACCGACCGCCGCGCTGCGGCTGGCCGAGCGTGGCTTGCGGGTGGAAGGGCATTTCGATGCACTCGATGCCGACGCCTGGCGCAGGACTTTCGACGCCGAAGCCGGCGGCGGTGATGGAACGGGGGCGCTGTCCCTGCAGGTGGCCGAGCTGTCGCTGCAGATCGGCCGCCTGCAGATTTTCGGCCAGACGCTGAATGGTTTTGCCCTGCACGGCGTCAGCGATGCGGGTGGCTGGAAGGCGCGCATCGACAGCGACCGCGCCACGGGGGAACTCGACTGGCGCGACAGTGGCGCCGGCGCCCTCCACGCACGTTTCGAACGCCTGAGTATCGGCCAGGCGCGGGACACCGAGGAAGGCGGCACGAACGAGGCAACTGCGGCGGTGGCGGACACCGAGGCGCCGCCGCGCCGGCTGCCGGCGCTCGACGTGGTCGCCGAGCAGTTCGTGCTGGGCGGCAGGGAACTCGGCCGGCTCGAAGTGTCCGCGCGCAACCGCGCCGGGGCATGGCAGCTCGAGCAGTTCGGGCTTCGCAATGCGGACGGGCAGTTGAACGGCAGCGGTGAATGGCGCACCACGGGCCGGCAGTCGACCCGGCTCGATTTCGACCTGCAGGTGGAGGACATCGGCCGCTTCTCGCAGCGCCTCGGCTACGACGACGTGGTGCGGGGCGGCAAGGCCACGCTGGGCGGCCAGCTGCGCTGGCAGGGCGCGCCGACCCGCATCCACTATCCGACGCTGGCCGGCCGCATGGAACTTTCGGCGGAAGCGGGCCAGTTCAACAAGCTCGAACCCGGTGTCGGCCGCCTGCTGGGCATCCTCAGCCTGCAGGCCTTGCCGCGCCGGATCACGCTCGATTTCCGCGACGTGTTCTCGGCAGGATTCGCCTTCGACGGCATTTCCGGTAGCATCGACGTGGCCGATGGCGTGATGCGTACCGACGATCTCGAGATTCGCGGACCGGCGGCACGCGTGCGCATGCGCGGCTCGGCCGATGTCGAGGCCGAGACCCAGGACCTGCGTGTCGCGGTGCAGCCCACGCTGTCGGAGTCGGTCGCGATCGGCGCCGCCGCGGGCCTGCTGAACCCGGTGGCGGGCGTGGTGACCTATCTGGCGCAGAAGGCGCTCAGCGACCCGATCGAAAAACTCTTTGCCTATGAATATGAAATCACCGGCACCTGGGCCGATCCCGCCGTCCGGCGCCTCGGTGCTGCGCAGCCGGCGCCGGCCGAATGAGATGCCGGACGGCCGGTCCGTGATCTGCCGCGCTTTTCAGCTTTGACCCCACCCGAGATTGCCAGGCCCTGCATGAACGAACCGTCTTCTTCCGTATCCGTATCCGCTTCCGGCAGCGCGCGTGTCGCTGCCATCCAGATGGTGTCCGGTCCCGACGTGGCCGGCAACCTCGAAACCGCCGCCGGCCTGGTGGCCGAGGCCGCCGCTGCCGGTGCACGCCTGGTGGCGCTGCCTGAGTACTTCCCGCTGATCAGCGCCGACGACCAGGCCAAGGTCGGCATCCGCGAGACCGATGGCAGCGGGCCGCTGCAGGACTTCCTCGCCGGACTGGCGAGCCGGCACGGCGTCTGGCTGGTGGGCGGCACGGTGCCGCTGGTGGCCGAGGCCGACGACAAGGTGCGCAACAGCACGCTGGTGTATGACGATGCCGGCCGGCGCGTGGCGCGCTACGACAAGATCCACCTGTTCGGCTTCCAGCGCGGCGGCGAGCGCTACGACGAGGCGGCGACGATCGAGCCGGGCGCCACCGTGTGCAGCTTCGATTCGCCCGTCGGGCGCGTGGGGCTGTCGGTGTGCTACGACCTGCGTTTTCCCGAACTCTTCCGCGCCATGGGCGAGCTCGACCTGATCGTGCTGCCGGCCGCCTTCACCCACACCACCGGCCGGGCGCACTGGGAAGTGCTGCTGCGTGCCCGCGCGATCGAGAACCAGTGCTACGTGATGGCGCCGGCCCAGGGCGGGCGCCATCCGAGCGGACGCGTGACCTGGGGCCACAGCATGATCGTCGACCCCTGGGGCGAGGTGCTCGCCTGCCGCGACGAGGGCCCCGGCGTGGTGCTGGCGGAAGTCGATGCCGGGCGCATCGCGGCCGTGCGCGAAAGCCTGCCGGCGCTGCACCACCGTTGCCTGGGTTGAATCCCCGGCCGAGTACATCGAACCTGAATCGGGCGCGATCGTTTGTGCGCCCGGCCGGTCCAACCCGGCAAGGAATCCAAGGACCCAGCATGAGCAAGAGCCAGAATCCGCTGAAAACCGCCGACCGCTACCTGTTGTCGCCCCATGGCCTGGGCGAGGCGGAGTTGGAGAAGACCTTCCGCAAGCTGATGCGCCACGACATCGACTTCGCCGACCTGTATTTCCAGTACCAGCGCTCCGAGGCCTGGAGCCTTGAGGAAGGCATCGTCAAGTCGGGCAGCTTCGACATCGAGCAGGGCGTGGGCGTGCGTGCGATCAGCGGCGAGAAGACGGCTTTCGCCTATTCGGACGACATCTCGCTCGACGCGCTGCTGGACGCGGCCACCGCCACCCGCGCGATCGCCGCCGCCGGCGAGCGCCGCAGCGTGAACATCGTGCCGCACAAGCTCAAGTCGCGGCTGTACCGTGGCGACGATCCGCTCGATTCGCTCGACGATACCGCCAAGGTCAGGCTGCTGGAGCGGCTCGAGGGTTTCGCCCGCGCCGAGGATCCACGCGTCACCCAGGTCATGGCGCACATCGCCGGCAGTTGGGAAGTGGTGATGGTGGCGCGCAGCGACGGCCACCTGGCGGCCGACGTGCGGCCGCTGGTGCGGGTGTCGATCACCGTGATCATGGAGGAGGACGGCCGCCGCGAGCAGGGCAGCGGCGGTGGCGGCGGGCGCTACGACTATGGCTATTTCAGCGACGAGCGGCTGCACGAGTATGCGCACGCCGCAGTGCACCAGGCGCGCGTCAACCTCGGTGCCGATCCGGCACCGGCCGGCAGCATGCCGGTGGTACTGGGGCCGGGCTGGCCGGGCATCCTGCTGCACGAGGCGATCGGCCACGGCCTGGAAGGTGATTTCAACCGCAAGGGCAGCTCGGCCTTCTCGGGCCGCATCGGCCAGCAGGTCGCGGCCAAGGGCGTCACCGTGGTCGATGACGGCACGCTGCCGGACCGCCGCGGCTCGCTGTCGATCGACGACGAAGGCAATCCGACCCGGCGCACGGTGCTGATCGAGGACGGCATCCTCACCGGCTACATGCAGGACATGATGAATGCCCGTCTGATGGGCATGACGCCGACCGGCAACGGCCGGCGCGAATCCTTTGCCCATCTGCCGCTGCCGCGCATGACCAACACCTACATGCTGAACGGCGACAAGGACCCGGAAGAGATCATCAAGTCGGTGAAGAAGGGCTTGTACGCGGTGAACTTCGGCGGCGGCCAGGTCGACATCACTTCGGGCAAGTTCGTGTTCTCGACCGCCGAGGCCTACCTGATCGAGGATGGCAAGGTCACCCGCCCGGTCAAGGGCGCGACCTTGATCGGCAACGGCCCCGATGCGCTGACCAAGGTGAAGCTGATCGGCAACGACATGCGGCTCGATCCCGGCGTCGGCACCTGCGGCAAGGATGGCCAGAGCGTGCCGGTGGGCGTCGGCCAGCCGACGCTGCGCATCGACGGGCTGACGGTGGGCGGTACGGCCTGATTCGGATCGTCAGGCGGGGGAGCGGGGCGCTTGTCTCCGCTCCCCCGCGGCTTGCCGTTTCCCCATGCACCCGATGAGCCTGGTTCAGCTCTGGACCGGCTTGCTGATCTTGTCCTTGGTGCCGCCGGCGTCGTGCTTCTCGCCGCTGCAGTTGCTCGGCACGTCGATCTCCACGCTCGGCAGCAGGCTGGTGGCCTGGGCCGGGGTGCAGATGGCGTAGGCCAGCGCGGTGGTGGTGATGAGGGTGGCGATCGTCTGGCGCTTGATCATGGTGTAACTCCTTTGGGCTGTTCAGCGTTCGACATCCGGACTGCCGCCGCGGAACAGGTCGGGCGTCAGGCCGTGGCGCTGCAGCAGGCGGTAGAACTCGGTGCGGTTGCGTTCGGCCAGCCGTGCAGCGTCTGACACGTTACCCGCAGTCAGTTTCAGCAGCTGTATCAGGTAGTTTCGCTCGAAGCGGCGCTTGGCTTCGGCATAACCGAGTGCTTCGATCGGCTGCACGCGCAGCGCGCGTTCGACCAGGCTGCGCGGGATCAGCGGCGTCGTCGCCAAGGCGCAGACCTGCTCGATGACGTTCTGCAGCTGGCGCACGTTGCCGGGCCATCTGGCCATGGCCAGCGCTTCGAGCGCGTCGGCGGCGAAGCCGCTCAGCTCCTTGCCGTACTTCCGTGCCACCTGGCGCAGGAAGTGCTCGGCCAGCAGCGGGATGTCTTCGCGGCGTTCGCCGAGCGTGGGCAGTTCCAGGCTGACGACGTTGATGCGGTAGTAGAGGTCTTCGCGGAACTGGCCGGTGGCCAGCGCGGCATCGAGGTCGCGATGGGTGGCGGACAGGATGCGCAGATCGACCGGTTCGGCGCGGGTGGCGCCTACCGGGCGTACCGCGCGCTCCTGCAGCACGCGCAGCAGCTTGACCTGCAGCGACGGCGGCATGTCGCCGATCTCGTCGAGGAACAGCGTGCCGCCATGCGCGGCCTGCACCAGGCCGGTGTGGTGGCTGGTGGCGCCGGTGAAGGCGCCGCGGACATGGCCGAACAGTTCGGATTCGAGCAGGGGCTCCGGGATCGCGCCGCAGTTGATGGCGACGAAAGGCGCGGCGGCACGCGGGCTGGCGCGGTGGATGGCGTGGGCGAGGAGCTCCTTGCCGGTGCCGCTGTCGCCGCGGATCAGCACGCTGGCGTCCGATGCGGCAACCAGCCTGGCCTCGTCCAGCAGCGCGTGCATGCGCGTGCTGTGGCTGATGATGTCGGCCCGCCAGCCGTCGTCCGCGGCATGGCCGGCAGCAGGCGCGGGAACGCCGAGCTGCAGGGTCTGGGCGATGCGCGTCAGCAGCGCCTGGCTGTCGAAAGGCTTGGTCAGGTAGCCGGCGACGCCGCGCGAGGTGGCTTCGACCGCATCCGGAATCGTGCCGTGGGCGGTGATCAGGATGACGGGCAGGGCCGGGTGTTGCTGGCGGATTTCATCGAACAGGGCGAGGCCGTCGCCGTCGGGCAGGCGCACGTCGCTGAGCACCAGGTCGAAGCGCTCGGTGCCGAGCCGGCTGCGCGCTTCGACGGCGGATGCGGCGGTGGCGACACGATAGCCGCTGGCCTTCAGGCGCATCGACAGCAGCCGCAGCAGGTCGGTGTCGTCGTCGACCAGCAGCACGCGCTGCGCGCCTGGCGCCTCGACGGGAGGGTGGCGCCGGCTCACTGGGAACGCGGGCGCGGCGCGGCCGGCACCGGCGGCGTCAGGCTGCGCTCGATTTCGGCCAGGGCATCGAGCTTGCGTTGCAGTGCTTCGTTGCGCTGTTCGCTGTCCTTGAGTGCTTCGGCGCTTTGTTCGAGCTGCTGGCCGAGGCGCTCGTTGAGCCCGGCGAGGCGCTGGCGCTCCTGAACCTGCTCGAGCAGCGCACGTGCGTATGGATGCAGCGCACGCGATTCGGCGTCTTCGGCGGCCAGCAGCCCCTGCAGCAGGCTTCGGGCGCGCGGCAGGTTGGATTGGCGCGGCCTGGCGGCGCGGATTGCCGCCTGCATGGTCTGCTCGGCAGTGGTGGCCTGTGTTTCGCCGTGGTGCGAAGCGCCGTCTTCGGCCTTGTCGAGGTGGGGCAGCGCGGTGCAGCTCGACAGCAGCAGTGCGCCCAGCAGCAGGAGCAGGGCGGCAGGCGAGGTGCCGGACGAAGTGGCGGGTGCGATGGCGCGTGGCATCGGGCTCGGATGGAGGTCAGGTCGCATGGGGGAGTTCGACTCGGAAATGGGCGCCGCGTTCGACCGGAAGCGCGGAAACCTTGCCGTGATGCGCGGCAATGAATTCCCGCACGATCGCGAGGCCGAGACCGGTGCCCTTGGACGTGCGCTCGTCCGGATGGCTGCCCTGGAAGAAGGGCTCGAAGATGCGTTCGGACTCTTCCGGCCGGATGCCGGGGCCGTCGTCGATGCAGTCGATGAGCACTTTCTCGTCCTGCGCAGACAGCTCGACCCGCACCTTGCTGCCAGTCGGGCTGAAGCCGACGGCGTTGGCGATCAGGTTCGACAGCGCGATGCGCAATTTGCCGGGGTCGGCGCGCACGAGCGGGGCGTCGCCGACGATGTCGATCGCCACGCCGCGCGCCTGCGCCTGCAACTGCAACTCGCTGGCGACTTCGCGCACCATCGGCAGCAAGGCGCTCGGCTGCAGGTCGAGGCGGCGGGAGTCGAACTGGATGGCGTTGTAGTGCAGCAGCTGTTCGATGCGTTCCTGCAGGGCGCGCGTATTGTGCTCGAGGATGGCCGTGACTTCCTGCTGCTCGGGCGTGAGCCGGCCGAGTACGCCGTCCGCGAGCAGCGAGACGCCCTCGCGCAGCGAGGCGAGCGGTGTCTTGAGTTCATGGGAGACGTGGCGCAGCACGCGATTCCGGTTCGCTTCCAGTTCGCTCAGGCGCACGCGCAGCCAGTCGAGCTGCTTGCCGACCCGGCGCAGATCCGCCGGGCCGTCGATGCGGATGGCCTGGTTGAGGCGGTTCTCGCCGAGGTCAGAGATGCCCCGTTCGATGTGGCGCAGCGGGCGCAGCAGCCACCAGCCGGTCAGTGCGGCAAGGACGACGGACAGTGCCAGTGCGCCGAGAATCTGCCGGGTCAGCTGTTCGCGGCGCTGGTCGAGGGTGTCGAGCAGCTTGCCGTTGCTGTCGATGATGTGCGTGCGAACGGCCTGGGCCAGGTCGTCGTTGAGCCGGGCCAGCTCCGCGAGGGCGGTGGCTGCAGCCTGGCTGCGCAGCTCGAGGGGGACGGCGGTGGCATCACCCGCCACCGCGGCCTCGGCTGCTGCGGCCTGTTCGCGCCATTGGGAGGCGAGCGGGGCGGCATCGGCCAGCTGCGCCTCGATACGGGCCAGGGCGGCGAGGGCTTCGGCGCGGGCGCCGTTGAAGCGTTCGAGGAAGGAGATTTCCTCATGCACCAGATACTGGCGGGCGCCGCGCTCGAAATCGACGGTCCGTTCGGCGAGTTGCTGCATGTCGCTGTTGAGCTCGAGCAAGGCGGCTGCACTGCGACGGCTGTCGCGGGCGAAGCTTTCGAGGTCGAGCCAGCCGCTGATGGCTGCGGCGCTGAGGATGGCGACGATCGACAGGAAGCTCGCGAGCAGAGTCGAACTGAATGACGGACGCAGCATTTTTCTTGGTGCTCTGCGGAAAAGTACGGACTTCATGATTCTAGCGAGCCATGAGATCGCTGGCGCAGGCAAATCGGCCGGGTACGGGCAATTTCCGTAGCCTGTCGCTTCAATGTGACACTGGAAAATTTTTTGATAACAGCCGTTTGCGACGATTGGGTCGAATCAATGTCGGGCTGAGGCGACAGAATCGGTGCTGCGATGGCGGCACGAAGACGGCGCATTGCCATGCCCTGGCTTTCAAGCGTTTGAAATCACTCGGGAAAGAAATCCGTGGCATGAGGCTTGCGAATGGGCTGGAGGTTCAGCAACCGTGTCGGACGGTTGAAGCCAGTCCAAGGAGATGCCATGTTCAACAAGCCGAATCTTTTTCCGAAGCAGACCGAATCCGTTGGCCAGCGCTCCACGCCGACGCGACCCGCAACGATGGGGAGCAGCGTTTCCCCGTCCAGCGTGGCCTCGTCTTCCGACTCGGCGCAGGAGGTGACCAGGGTGGATTCGGCGAAATCCGAGCCCGCTGCGCCGGTGGAGGCCGCGACGGGTGGTAGCCGCCTGATCGTCGGGCCCGACGTCAAGCTGAAGGGCGCCGAGATCCTCGATTGCGATACCCTGGTCGTCGAAGGCCGGGTCGAGGCGACGATGGACAGCCGCGTCATCCGAATTGCCGAGAACGGTTCCTACGAAGGCACGGTCGGCATCGATGTCGCCGAGATCCACGGCCGCTTCGAAGGCGAGCTGACGGCCCGCGAGCAGTTGATCATCCATGCCACCGGCCGGGTCAGCGGCAAGATTCGCTACGGCAAGATCCTGATCGAGGAAGGCGGCGAAGTGTCCGGCGATGTGCAGTCGCTCGCCAAGGCGGGAGCGAAGGAAGGGCTTCGCGCGGTCGAGAGCCGCGGCAACGACAGCAAGCCGATTGCGGCGGTGGCCGGTTGATGTCGCAGCGGGGGTGCGTGCCACCTCCGCGGATTCGATTTCCACTCCGTGGGAGTGAGCGTGCTGGAGCTGGCAGCGAGCCGTTGGGCCTGCCAGCTCCATTGTTTTTCCCACGCCGTGCGCACCAGGTTCGGGTAGCCCGGCTTGCCCAGGCTGCCGTTGTAGCGGCCGAGCGCGCGGAAGAGATCGCCTTTCTCGATGTCGAGATAGTGGCGCAGGATCGTGCAGCCGTAGCGCAGGTTGGTGCGCAGGTGGAACAGGTTGTCGTCCGGCCGCTCCATGACCTTGAGCCAGAACGGCATCACCTGCATGTAGCCGCGCGCGCCGGCCGACGAGATCGCGTATTTGCGGAAGTTGCTTTCGACCTGGATCAGGGCGAGCACCAGTTGCGGGTCGAGGCCGGCACGGGTGGCTTCGTAGTGGATGCTGGTCAGCAGCTCGTTGCGGTAGTTGAGGTCCGGAATCCGCTTCTGCAGCCGGCGTGACATTTCCGCCAGCCACTGCGCGCGCTCGCCAGCGTCGGGAATCGGCAACATCGGTGCCACTGCGTCGCTGACCGCTTCGTGCAGTGCCGCGCGCACGCTGGCGGCCAGCGGTTCGTACTGTTGCGCGCCGGCCTGCACCGCGTTGCCGGCCAGCGCGAACAGCAGCGCGGCGGCGGTGCGGAGCAGGGCCGACGGGTGGTGCATGCTCAGGCCTTGCCGAGCAGGGCCAGGATGCGGGCCGCGATGTCGCCAGCGGCGAATTTGGCGGCCTCGGCGTCGCGCCGGCCTTGGTATTCCACCAGGCCTTCCTTCAGCCCGCGGTCGCCGATGGTGACGCGGTGCGGCACGCCGATCAGCTCCCAGTCGGCGAACATCACGCCGGGGCGTTCGTCGCGGTCGTCGAGAATGACATCCACGCCCTGTGCCAGCAGGGTGTCGTAGAGCTTCTGTGCTTCGTCGCGCACGGCTTCGGACTTGCCCCAGCCGACCGGGCAGATCACGACTTCGAAAGGTGCGATCGCCAGCGGCCAGATGATGCCGCGGGCGTCGTGGTTCTGCTCGATCGCGGCACCCAGGATGCGGGTCACGCCGATGCCGTAGCAGCCCATCTCGAAATGCTTGGGTTTGCCGTCCTCGTCGAGGAAGGTGGCGTTCATCGCCTTGGAGTACTTGGTGCCCAGGTAGAACACGTGGCCGACCTCGATGCCGCGCTGGATCGCCAGCATACCCTTGCCGTCGGGCGAGGGGTCGCCTTCGACGACGTTGCGGATGTCGGCGACGAGGTCCGGTTCGGGCAGGTCGCGGCCCCAGTTGACGCCGGTGAAGTGGTAGTCGGCGTCGTTGGCGCCGCAGATGAAGTCGGCCATGTCGGCGACCGTGCGGTCGGCGACGATCCTGACCGGTTTCTTCAGCCCGATCGGGCCGAGGTAGCCCGGCTTGCAGCCGAAGTGCGCGAGGATTTCCGCCTCGGTGGCGAAGCGGAAGCCGGCCTTGAGCCCTTCCAGCTTGCCGGCCTTGACTTCGTTCAGGGCGTGGTCGCCGCGCACCAGCAGCAGCCAGACGGTGACGCCGGCCGGCTCGCCCTTGTCGTCGACGTCGTCGGTGGCCAGCACCAGCGACTTGACCGTGGTGGCGAGCGGCGCGCCGAGCAGCTCGGCGACGTCCTCGCAGGTGGCCTTGCCGGGGGTCGGGGTCTTCTCCAGCGCCTGTTTGGCTTCGCCGCGGCCCGGCAGCAGCGACACGGCTTCGGCCAGCTCGATGTTGGCGGCGTAGCTGGAGTCCGGGCAGTAGACGATGGCGTCTTCGCCGGTGTCGGCGATGACCTGGAATTCGTGCGAGCGGTCGCCGCCGATGGCGCCGGTGTCGGCGGCGACGGCGCGGTACCGGAGGCCGAGGCGGTCGAAGATGCGCGTGTAGGCGGCGAACATGCTGTCGTAGCTGCGGCCGGCGGCTTCTTCGCTGCGGTCGAAGGAGTAGGCGTCCTTCATCGTGAACTCACGGCCGCGCATGATGCCGAAGCGCGGCCGGCGCTCGTCGCGGAACTTGGTCTGGATCTGGTAGAAGTTGCGCGGCAGCTGGCGGTAGCTCTTCAGTTCCTGGCGGGCGATGTCGGTGACGACTTCCTCGGAGGTCGGCTGCATCGCGAAGTCGCGCTCGTGGCGGTCCTTCAGGCGCAGCAGTTCCGGGCCCATCTTGTCCCAGCGGCCCGTTTCCTGCCACAGCTCGGCGGGCTGCACCAGCGGCATGGTCAGCTCCATCGCGCCGGCGCGGTTCATTTCCTCGCGGATGATCGTCTCGACCTTGCGGATCGAGCGCAAGGCCATCGGCATGTAGCTGTAGATGCCGGCCGCGGCCTTGCGGATCATGCCGGCGCGCAGCATCAGCTTCTGGCTGACGACTTCGGCGTCGGAGGGGGCTTCCTTGAGGGTGAACAGATGGAACTGGCTGGCGCGCATGAGAGTCTTCAGTCTGGAAAGGCGTTGTCGAACGCGCGATTCTAGCGCAAGGCACCGCCTGTAAAGGCTTGTATCGGGTATGGTGGATCGATGCACGCCGATGGTGCGCTTTCAAAGCGCACCCAAGTGTGAAAAAATCGACGTCAATCAACCGAATTTGAAGGTTAGTCATGCTTGATCGTGAAGGCTTTCGCCCGAACGTCGGCATCATTCTGGTAAATGCGCGCAACGAGGTTTTCTGGGGCAAGCGCATCCGCGAACATTCCTGGCAGTTTCCGCAAGGTGGCATCAAGCACGGCGAATCGCCGGAGCAGGCGATGTACCGGGAACTGTTCGAGGAAGTCGGATTGCGTCCGGAGCACGTCAAGATCCTCGGCCGCACGCGGGGCTGGCTGCGCTACGAAGTGCCGCGGCACTGGATACGGCGCGAATGGCGCAACACCTATCGTGGACAGAAGCAGATCTGGTTTCTGTTGCGCTTGGTGGGGCGTGATTCCGATGTCTGCCTGCGTGCGAGTTCGCACCCGGAATTCGATGCCTGGCGATGGAGCAATTACTGGGTGCCGCTGGAGGCGGTGATCGAGTTCAAGCGGCAGGTGTATCAGATGGCACTCGTCGAACTGGCGCGCGTGCTGTTCCGGTCGCGCAACTTCGATCTGCCGGAAAGCTACCGCCTGCCCGAACCCGAGCGGCCGGTGCCGGTGGTCCTCGGTGCGTCGCAGCGCTGAGCCCTGACTGAGGCTATCTCATCTCCCTGGAGGCTGCTGGGATTGAATTCACGTGTACGTAGTGCCGTCGGCGCGGGGCTTGCCGCGCTGACCCTGGTTTCCGGCAGCGCCCTGGGGGGCTTGCTGTTCGACGAGGATCCCGACTGGAAGGAGGCCGAGGTGACGATGCCGCCGCCGGTGGACGATGCCCGCTTGCGGGCTTTCTTCGTCAGCAGTGCGTCGCCGAACAGCTTCTTCGTCGATGAAGGCAGCATCAGCGTCGGCGAGGACCGCGTGGTCCGCTACACCCTGGTGGTACGCACGCCCAGCGGTGCGGAGAACATCACCTACGAAGGCTTGCGCTGCGCGACCGGCGAGCGCCGGATCTACGCCAGCGGGCGCCGGAACGGCGAATGGACGCCGATGAAGAAGAGCGACTGGCAGCCGATCAGTGACAATAACTACAACCGTCCGCAGGCGGCGCTGGCGTACGAGCATTTCTGCGACGGGCCGGCCGCGCCGCGCGATCTCGAGCATGCTCTGCGCCTGTTGCGCAATCCGCTGCACCGCTCCAGCACTTACGGAGTCCGATAATGATCGATACCGCCATCATCGAATTCGACAAGGCGCTGCGCACGGTCTTCGCGCCGGCGCGCAGCATTCGCGCAGTCCCGGGCGAAGGCCTGCCCGAGGCGGAGCTTGACGAGGCGGAGCGTCGCCATGCCGCGGCGCTGATGCGGATCAACCATGTGGGCGAGATCTGCGCCCAGGCGCTGTATCAGGGCCAGGCGCTGATGTCGAGGATCCGTCGCTGCGCGATGCGCTGAGGCAGGCATCCCAGGAGGAAACCGAGCATCTTGCATGGACCGAGCGCCGCATCGCCGAGCTCGGCGGCCGCAAGAGCCTGCTCAATCCCTTGTGGTACGGCGGCGCGCTGGGCCTCGGCCTGCTGGCGGGCCGTTTCGGCGACCGCTGGAATCTGGGCTTCCTGGCCGAAACCGAACGCCAGGTCGAGAACCATCTGAAGGGACATCTCGAAACCTTGCCGGCAAACGACCAGAAATCGCGTGCGGTCGTCGAGCAGATGAAGCTCGATGAGGCCGAACATGCCGAAATGGCGATCCGGCTGGGCGGGCATGAACTGCCCGCGCCGGTGAAGGGGGCGATGAAGCTCGCCTCCAAGGTGATGACGACGCTGACCTACCGCATCTGAACCCGGGTAACCGAGCGCCAGCGGGCGGCGAAGCGGGATGGGTCGGACCCATCCCGCTTCGCCGCCCGGAGTGACGGCTCTACGAAGCTCAGTCCGCCTCGACGATCTCGCACTCGTGGGTGATTTCCGCGGTCTTGCCGAGCATGATCGAAGCAGAGCAGTATTTTTCCGCGGACAGGTGGATGGCGCGTTCGACGGCTTCGCGCTTCAACTGGCGGCCGCTCACCGTGTAGATGAAGCGGATGCGGGTGAAGACTTTCGGATCGGTATCCGCCCGCTCGGCTTCCAGGCGGACGCTGCAGCCGCGTATGTCGTGGCGGCCGCGCTTGAGGATCAGCACCACGTCGAAGGCCGTGCAGCCTCCCGCGCCGGCCAGCATCAGTTCCATCGGCCGCGGTGCGAGATTACGGCCGCCTGCTTCCGGCGCGCCATCCATCGCGACGAGGTGGCCTGAGCCGGTTTCGGCGATGAAGCTCATGCCATCGGACCATCTGATCGTGCATTCCATGTCTTTCTTTCCTGTTCGAGAGCTGTGAACCGCCGGGGAGGGCCGGGCGCTGTTGGCGCGGATTCTACCGGAGAGCAGGCGGGTGAAGCTTTCCAGGCCGTGCGGGTCTGTCAGCGCGGCCATCGTATGGGACAATACGGAGCCGTATTCTTGCAGTGCACAAATAAAGCTCCTGAAGAGGGAGCGAGCACCCTGCCGTCGGAAGCCGATGCTGCCTTATGGCAGTAAAAAAACGATTAAAATCAATCAAATGTAGCTTGATAAGCCCGTCTTATCAAAAAATCAAAACATTTATAGTGCAATGCACAAAATTCCGCTTGCAGGGGCGGGGTGGAGTCTGGATAATGCACCTCAGTCGGATCGCTGACGCGGCAACAACGACGCGCCGATCCAAATGGTGTCTCCTCCACCCTCCTCCTTTGGTGTGGATTTAACGCAGTCCTCGCGGACTGCGTTTTTTTTCGCCCGCACTGCTCGAATGCTATCGGTGCTTCGTTTAGTGATTGACAGGGGAGTAGTGCTCCCATTAAGCTTGCGAGCTTTCCGTTTGACGGCCTGAATGTGTCCGGCCTGACAAAAATCGAGGTTTTACATGAAGACGTTTTCTGCCAAGCCGCACGAGGTCAAGCGCGACTGGTTCGTTGTCGACGGCACGGACAAGGTGCTTGGCCGTCTTGCCGCCGAAGTCGCCCGCCGTCTGCGTGGCAAGCACAAGGCCATTTACACTCCGCACGTTGATACGGGCGACTTCATCGTCGTCGTCAACGTCGAAAAGCTGCGCGTGACCGGCAACAAGGCGCAGGACAAGAAGTACTACCGTCACTCGGGCTACCCGGGCGGTATCTACGAAACCAACTTCACCAAGCTCCAGCAGCGCTTCCCCGAGCGCGTGCTCGAGAAGGCGGTGAAGGGCATGCTGCCGAAGGGCCCGCTGGGCTACGCCATGCTGAAGAAGCTGAAGTGCTATGCGGGTCCGTCGCATCCGCACACCGCTCAGCAGCCGCAAATTCTCGAGATCTGACAGGAGCCGATAAATGGCTGTGACTTACAACTACGGAACCGGCCGCCGCAAGACCGCGGTTGCCCGTGTGTTCATCAAGCCGGGCACCGGCAACATCGTCGTCAACGGCAAGCCGGTCGACGAGTTCTTCTCGCGTGAAACCGGCCGCATGATCGTGCGCCAGCCGCTGGTGCTGACCGGCAACGAAGGCAAGTTCGACATCATGGTGAATGTCACCGGTGGTGGCGAATCCGGCCAGGCCGGTGCCGTGCGTCACGGCATCACCCGTGCGCTGGTCGACTACAACGCCGAGCTGAAGGGCGAACTGCGCGTCGCCGGCTTTGTGACCCGCGATGCCCGTGAAGTCGAGCGTAAGAAGGTCGGTCTGCGCAAGGCGCGCCGTGCCAAGCAGTTCTCGAAGCGCTGATCGCTTCTGGCTGCATGCGGAAAGCCGTCCCGAGGGGCGGCTTTTTGCTTTTTGCATTCCCCTGCCGCAGTCGAGGATATCCCGGGTGTTCGTGTGCCGGACACGGCACTTCGGCGTCATCGCTTCTTCATTGTCCTTGGCCGCCGGGGTGAGATAATCGATGCTAGGTCCTGACTCGCAAAAAGGAAACGAGATGATCAAGGTAGGTGTTGTCGGCGGTACCGGTTACACGGGCGTGGAGTTGCTGCGCCTGCTTTCGCGTCATCCGCAGGTGGAGCTGACCGCGATCACGTCGCGCGGCGAAGCCGGCATGCCGGTCGCCGAGATGTTTCCGAGCCTGCGCCGCCGTGTCGATCTGAAATTCGTCGCACCGCAGGATGCCGCGCTCGACAAATGCGACGCGGTGTTCTTCGCCACGCCCAACGGCATTGCGATGAAGCAGGCGGCGGAACTCGTCGCCGCCGGTGCCCGCGTGATCGACCTGGCCGCCGATTTCCGCATCCGCGACGTGGCCGAATGGCAGAAGTGGTACGGCATGGAGCATGCCGCGCCCGAACTGGTCGCCGAGGCGGTGTATGGCCTGCCCGAAGTGAACCGGGAGCAGATCCGCAAGGCGCGCGTGCTGGCGAACCCGGGCTGCTACCCGACTGCCGTCCAGCTCGGCTTCCTGCCGCTGGTCGAAGCCGGCCTGATCGATACCGATCACCTGATCGCGGATGCCAAGTCCGGCGTGTCCGGTGCGGGGCGGAAGGCGGAAGTGCATACGCTGCTGCCCGAGGCTGCCGACAGCTTCAAGGCCTACGGCGTGCCGGGGCACCGCCATCTGCCGGAAATCCGCCAGGGCCTGTCGCTCGCGGCGAAGCAGGCGGTGGGCCTGACTTTCGTGCCTCACCTGACGCCGATGATCCGCGGCATCCATGCCACCTTGTATGGCCGGATCAAGCAGGGTATCGAACTGCCCGACCTGCAGGCCTTGTTCGAGCAGCGCTATGCGGGCGAGGCTTTCGTCGACGTGATGCCGGCGGGGAGCCATCCCGAGACGCGCTCGGTGCGGGCGTCGAATCTGTGCCGCATCGCGGTCCATCGTCCGCAGGGCGGCGACACCATCGTCGTGCTGTCGGTCATCGACAACCTCGTCAAGGGGGCGGCCGGTCAGGCGGTGCAGAACCTCAACATCATGTTCGGTTTCGATGAGGAAGCCGGGCTGGACATCGTCCCGGTCAGTCCTTGACGGGAACCTCGGGCACGGAGCACGATCCGAACCTTTCAAGCGCAGAGCGGATGGGCCCATCATCCGCCGCATCCCCTACAGAGGAGAAACCATGAGCGCAGAAGTCGCAACCCCCGACATCCTGGTCTTCACCGACAGCGCGGCCAACAAGGTGCGCGAGCTGATCGAGGAAGAAGGCAATCCCGAGCTGAAGCTGCGCGTGTTCGTCAGCGGCGGCGGCTGCTCGGGCTTCCAGTACGGCTTCACCTTCGACGAAGAGGTGAATGAGGACGATACGACCTACGAGAAGAATGGCGTGATGCTGCTGATCGACTCGATGAGCTACCAGTACCTGGTCGGCGCCGAGATCGATTACACCGAAGGCCTCGAGGGCTCGCAGTTCGTGATCCGCAACCCGAATGCCACCAGCACGTGTGGCTGCGGTTCGTCGTTCTCGGCCTGAGCATTCTCCGGTCGCAGGAACAAAGCGGGGGCGCCTTGGCGCCCCCGTTTCGCTTGGCCGGGGCCGGGGTCAGAACAGATAGCTGGCGTTCAGCAGCACGGTGCGCGGCGTGCCGGGCATGCTGCTGGAGCGCCAATAGTCCTTGTCGGTGAGGTTGGTGACGGCCAGCGTGATGTTCCACGGCAGGCCGCGATAGCCGATCAGCGCATCCCAGCGGGTATAGCCGGAGCGCTCATAGAGGTTGTCGATCGCAGTGTAGTAGGGCCCTTTGTAGGTCAGGCCGACTTCGCCGTACCAGCTGTCGTTGGGACTGTAGCGCAGGAAGAAGTTGCCGTTCTTGCGTGAGCGGCTGGCTTTGTATTTCCCTTCGTTGGCCGGGGTGGTGACGTCCTTGACGACCTTGGGCTCCTGGTAGCCGAGGCCGCCGCGCACGTACCAGTGCCGGCTGATACGCCCGGTGAGGCTGAACTCCACGCCTTGGGTGCGTTCCTTGCGGCCCACCGCCCAGGTGTAGGGATCGTTCTCGGGGTCGGGACGATAGCGGATGTTGAGCAGCGTGAGGTCGTACACCGCCAGTTGGCTGCTGAGCTGTCCGTCCAGCCAGTCGCTCTTGATGCCGATCTCGTATTGTTCGCTGCGCTCGGGTTCTTCGTTGAATACGGCGTCCTCGTTGGTGCTGATATTCAGGAAGCCGTTGCCGCCGTAAGGCGCGAAATTGCGACTGTACGACATGTACAGGCTGTGTTCGTCGATCGGCTGCCAGATCAGGCCGGCGCGCGGACTCACGTTGCGGCCGTCGTACTTGCGCGAGGCGCCGGTGTTGAGATTGGTCGACTTGAACTCGTAGTCGTCCTGGCGGATGCCGAGCAGGAGCTTCCACTGCGGCGTCAAGGTGATCAGATTCTGCGCGTACAGCGCCACTGCATGGGCCTCGTGCTCGCTGTTCGTCGGCACGGCTCCGCGCGGAACCTTGGGCAGCGACCATACCGGGTTGAACGGGTCGATCGCGAGCGGGTAGGCGATCGAGGGGTCGGAAGTGGCTCCGGAGGTGGCCAGGCGCGGATGGCGCAGTTCGTCGGTGTATTCGACGCCGACCAGGATGTCGTGCTTGATCGGGCCGGTGTCGAACTTCCCGGTGAGATCCAGCGTGTGGGTCCTGGTTTCGTTCGAGGTGATCTGCCAGCTACGCGTGAACGTCATCTTGCCCGGATTGCTGCATGCGCGGCCATTGCTCAGCCTGCCCTCCAGATTGCAGTAGCTGCCTGCATACAGGTGGTCGAAATCCTGGTTGGCCTTGCGCTGTGCCGCGGTCCATTTGACCGACCAGTCATCGGCGAAATCGTAGGTCAGCACCGAACGGAACATGCGCAGGCTGTCCTTCACGTAGTCGTCCGGGTGGGCAAATGCCTGGCGACGGGAAAGGCCGTCGGGCAGGTTGTCGTAGGACGGTGCGCGGTCGGGGCGGCGCCACACGTCATCGTGCGTGTACTGGGCCAGCCAACTGAAACCGTTGTGCGTGTCGACGAGGATGCTGGGCGAGTACATGATGTTGCGGCTCTCGATGCCCTTGCGAAAGCTGTCCGCCTCCTCGTGGTCGGCGGTGAGGCGCACCACCACGTTGGGATGGATGATGCGGTTGATGTCGATGGTGCCGCCGCGGTTGTCCCATGATCCGGCACGCAGATTGATGCTGCTGATGGCGTCGAAGCGTGCCTGCTTGCTGACCATGTTGACCACGCCGCCGCCGCTGCCGCGCCCATACAGCACGGAGGCGGGGCCTTTCAGGATCTCGATGCGTTCGATGTTGGCGGTGCTGCGCCGTACCTGGCCGCTTTCGCGAATGCCGTCGCGATACATGTCGCTGCTGCTGGCATCGAAGCCGCGGATCACGATGCCCTCGCCGCGCATGTCGTAGCTGGCGTCGATGCCGGGAATGCCGTCCAGCATGACGCTGAGGTCGTTGATGCCGTAGCTCTTGTATTTGCCGACTTCGATGGTGTCGACGGTGGCGGGGATGTCGCGCAGCGGCGTCGCCGTCTTGGTCGCGGTGGAGACGGTCGCGGGGCGCACGTCGTCCGGGTCGTAGGCCTGGGCGTCGACGGTCACCGTCTTCAGGGTTGCTGCTGTCGGGGTGTTTGCAGAATCATCCTGCGCTTGCAGGGGGCCAGCACCAAATGTGCCCAGGCAGGCCAGGGTCAGAAGTGCCGGGCGCGATCGGCGTGTCGGGCGCGAAGCTCGGGTTGAGGTCATTGCGGCTCTCGTTATGTGGATGACAAACAGATGCAGTCATTAACAGGAGCGCATTTTTAATGGAGGTGATGTTGATAATTATTTACTGGTTCGGTCGCACGGAACCCGATGATCACAGCCGTTTCGTCTGCAGCCGATTCGAATGGCGGGCAGCAGCGCTACTGCCCGCCGTGCTTCAGTCTGCTCTGGCCAGTTCGTAGTTGAGCAGGGCGAAGCGGTTACGCAAGTGGGCCGTGTCGCGCCGGAACGCAGCCAGTTCCTTGGGGCCCAGCGAGTCAGCCATCGGCAGTGCGACCGTCATCGGGTCCTGGGCGATGTTGTTGATGCGGACTTCGTAATGCAGGTGGGGGCCGGTCGACCAGCCGGTGGAGCCGACGTAGCCGATGATGTCACCCTGGCTGACTTCCTTGCCCTTGTGCATGCCCTTGGCAAAGCCGTGAAGGTGGGCATAGGCGGTGGAGATGCTGCCGCGATGCTTCAGGATGACGATGTTGCCGTAGCCGCGCTGCGTGGCGGCAAACTCGACGACGCCGTCCGAGGTGGCCTTGACCGGGGTGCCCGTCGGCGCGGCGAAATCGGTGCCTTTGTGGTCGCGCCAATTGCGGTTGAGCGGGTGGATGCGGCGGCCGAAGCCCGAGCTGATGCGCGAGAACTCCAGTGGCGAGCGCAGAAAGCCTTGCTGCAGGCTGCGGCCGTCATCGGAGTAGTACTTTTCCTTGCCGCTCGGACCGCGGTACATCACCACGGCGTAGCGCTTGTCCTGGTTGATGAATTCGGCTGCCAGGATGCGGCCGGCGCGGACGGCGTTGCCGTCCTGGTAAATCATTTCATAGACGACGTTGAAGCGGTCGCCCTTGCGCAGGTCGGTATGGAAGTCGATCTCGGTGCCGAAGATATCGGCAAGCTGGGTCGCAACGTTGTCGGGTACGCCTGCGGCATCGGTTGCGCCGTACAGCGAACTGCGGATCGTGCCCGAGCGCATCTCGACGAGCGTGCTCTGCGCGGCGACTTCGGACTCGCGCAGCTGGAGCGTGCCATCGTCCTTGCGTTCGACCACCAGGCGCTGTTCGCCATTGCCGACCGGCAGGCTGAACGAAGCCAGACGGCCGTCGGCATGCACCATCGCCGTGACCGAGCGGCCGGCGCGCAACTGGCGGACGGCCTGTTTGCCCTCGTCCGAGGTGGTCAGGAAGGACAGTGCTTCACTGTCCTCGATATTCAGGCGGCGGAACAGCGACGGCAAGGAGTCACCGGGCTGGATGCGCTCGCTGTGCACGAAAGGCAGGTCGGTTTCGGTGTCGATCGCCACGCGGGGGGCGGGCAGGGTTTCGATCACCGGGCGCACGACGATGCCGGCGGTATCATTGCCGGGTGCGACTGCGGTTGCTGCCACGACGCCCATCATGGAGACACCCACGATGCCTGCAAGCAGCCAGGGGCGGGGACGGGTGAGGAGTTGTGTCGGCAGTTCGGCTAGAATTCTGGTCTTTCTCGCCTGCATGAGCTTACCTGGGCCAGGATCGGCAGAAAATTTCCGGAATTCTAGCAAATGTGCCCTTGCATTCGGGAGAATATTTTTGGAGAAATCGAATGACTGATGTTCAGGCCGCCATGGAGCTGATCAAGCGCGGCTGCGATGCATTGCTGATCGAAACCGAGCTTGCCGAGCGGCTCGAGAGCGGGCGCCCACTGCGCGTCAAGGTGGGCTTCGACCCGACCGCGCCCGACCTGCATCTCGGCCACACGGTGGTGATCAACAAGATGCGCCATTTCCAGGAACTCGGACATCACGTCATGTTCCTGATCGGCGACTTCACCGGCATGATCGGCGATCCGAGCGGCAAGAACACGACGCGGCCGCCGCTGTCGCGCGAGCAGATCATGGAGAACGCCAGAACGTACGAAGAGCAGGTGTTCAAGATCCTCGATCCGGAGAAGACCGAGATCTGCTTCAACTCCAGCTGGATGGAAGGCCTCGGCACGGCCGGCATGATCCGCCTGGCGGCGCAGCAGACCGTGGCACGCATGCTGGAGCGCGACGATTTCGCCAAGCGCTACAGCAACAACCAGCCGATCGCGATCCACGAGTTCCTCTACCCGCTCTGCCAGGGCTACGACTCGGTGGCGATGCGCACCGATGTGGAACTGGGCGGAACCGACCAGCGCTTCAATCTGCTGATGGGGCGCGAGCTGCAGAAGCACTACGGCCAGCCGCCGCAGTGCGTGCTGATGATGCCGCTGCTCGAAGGCCTGGACGGCGTCAACAAGATGTCGAAGTCGCTCGGCAACTACATCGGCATTTCGGAGGCGCCGAAGGAGATCTTCGGCAAGACGATGTCGGTGTCCGACACCCTGATGTGGCGCTATTACGATCTGCTGTCCTTCCGTTCCACGACCGAGATCGAAGGCCTGAAGCGCGAAGTGGAGGGCGGCCGTAACCCGCGCGACGTCAAGGTGATGCTGGCGCAGGAACTGGTTGCCCGCTTCCATGGCACGAAGGCCGCCGAGGATGCGCTGGCCGATTTCGAGGCACGTTTCCAGCGCAACGCGATTCCGGACGACATCCCGGAGGTGACGGTGCCCGCTGGCGCCGAAGGCATCGTGCTGTTCCAGGTGCTGAAGCAGGCCGGGCTGACCGGCAGCACGTCCGAGGCGATGCGCATGATCGATCAGGGCGCGGTCCGCATCAACGGCGAGCGTGCCGAAGACAAGGGTCTGCTGCTGCGCACGGGCGAGAAGGTGGTGCTGCAGGTCGGCAAGCGCAAGTTCGCGTCGGTGGTGCTGGCTTGAACCGCAGCCTGTACCCGAGGAGCGGCGAAGCATGACGGCTGCCGATGCCGCACGCCCGATCGGCGTGTTCGATTCCGGCGTCGGTGGCCTCACCGTCGTACGGGCGCTGATGGAGCGCCTGCCGCTGGAGAACATCGTCTATTTCGGCGATACCGCGCGCGTGCCCTATGGCGTCAAGTCGGTGGCGACGATCGAGCAGTTCACTGCGCAGATCACCGACTATCTGCTGCGCTGCGACGTCAAGATGCTGATCATCGCCTGCAACACGATGGCGGCCGTCGCGGCCGACGTCGTCCATCGCCTGGCGCGCGACGTTCCGGTGCTCGACGTGATCGAGGCGGGCGCACGGGCCGCGGTGGCGCCGGAGGGCGGGCAGCGCATCGGCGTGATCGGCACGCCGACCACGATCAACAGCAATGCCTATGCCAGGCGCATGCATGAACTCGATCCGTCGGTGCGGGTGTATTCCCAGGCCTGCCCGCTGTTCGTGCCGCTGGTCGAGGAAGGCTGGCTCGACCACCCGGTGACGCGCCTCACCGCGCAGGAATACCTGCGGCCGGTGCTGGCCGAGGAGGTCGACAGCCTGGTGCTGGGCTGCACCCACTATCCGCTGCTCAAGCCCCTGCTGCGCGACGTTGCGGGGCCGGACGTGCGGCTGATCGATTCGGCGGTGACGACGGCGGAATTCGCCGCACGGCGCCTGCAGCAGGCGGGGCTGGCGCGCGGCGCCGGCGCTGCGGCGCGCTACCGCTTCGTCGTCAGCGACGTGCCGCTGCGCTTCCAGACGATCGGCGAGCGTTTCCTCGGCCGTTCGCTGGGGCAGGTGGAAAAAGTCGATTGGTGAGCGGCTGACGCCTGGTCTGCAGCGCGGGAGTGAGGTCGGGCCGCGCAGGTCGGGCCGCGTTCAGGTCGGGCCGCGTTCAGGCTGGGGCGAGCCTCAGGCGGGGCCGGTCGCAACCGGCCGCCGCGGGTCGGCACACCACTCGCTCCACGAGCCGGCGTAAAGCAGCGAGCCGGACAGGCCGGCCGATTCCATCGCCAGCACGTTGACGCAGGCCGTCACGCCGGAGCCGCAGTGGTGCACGACTTGTTGCGGCGGGTGGTTTCCCAGCAGTGCGCCGAACTCCTCGCGCAGTACCGATGCCTGCTTGAAGCGGCCGTCGGGCTGCAGGTTGTCGCGGAAGAAGCGGTTGATGGCGCCGGGGATGTGGCCGCCCACCGGATCCAGCATTTCGTTCTCGCCACGGAAGCGGTCCGGGCTGCGGGCGTCGATCAGCAGCATCTGCGGCTGGCCCAGATGGCCGAGGACGAAATCCGCATCGACCCGATTCGCCCGCAGCGCCAGCGCATAGGTGGCGGGCCGGGCTTCGGGCTGGGCCGAGTCGAGCGGCAGGCCGGCGCTGCACCAAGCCTGCAGGCCGCCGTCCAGCACGGCGACGCGGTTGTGCCCGAGCCAGCGCAGCAGCCACCATAGCCGCGCGGCGAACATGCCGCAGGCGTCGTCGTAGGCGACCACCTGGGTATGGTGGCTGACACCGCATGCTTCCAGCCGGGCGGCGAGCTTCGCCGGGTCGGGCAGGGGGTGGCGGCCGTTGGTGCCCGTCCGGGGTGCCGAGAGATCGGTTTCCAGATCCCAGGAAGAAGGCGCCCGGGATGTGCTGCCCGAGATAGGCATGCAGGCCGAAATCCGTATTGCACAGATCGAAGCGGCAGTCGAACACGACCCAGTCCGGCGAATGGAGCCGTTGTGCGAGCTCGGCCGGGCCGATCAGCGTCGCATAGGATGCGTTCACTCGGCGGCCTCGGCCGTGATGTCCAGCCAGCTGCGGGCTTCGGCTTCGTCGTCGAATACCTGGACTTCGGCATCGACGAACAGCTGCGACACCCAGGCGCTCCAGGTCAGCCACTGGTCGTCGGTCAGCACGGCGATGCGGCGGAAATCATGGGCATGCTGGCGCGAGAACTTGATTTCCTCCCACGCCACGTCGAGCGTGAAGCCCGCCATTTCGCGCAGGTCGAAAAGCAGGTCGATCGGTCCGGAGAACTGGATCTTGTAATTGACCAGTTCCTCGAATTCCTTGTAGTCGGCCAGCGCGAATTCACCGAAAACAGTGATTGCGACCAGGTTGTCGCGGTGCTCGATGCTGATCATTGCGGCCTCCGTCGTCTTGGACTGGTTGCCTACTACTATAGCCTCCGCATCGATCCGGCTCAATCAGTGGGGGGCGCCTAGCCGGGGCGCCTGGCCGAGCCCATCAGACAGGGGCTGCCGGGCCGGCTGGCGGTCCGCATTTCGCGGCGGGCGCCTCAGCCGTCGTTCGAGCTGCTGCGGCGCGGGCGCAGCGAGATCATGATCGCACTGGTGACGATGCAGGCGATGCCGATCCAGCTCAGCCACGGCATGATTTCGTCCCACAGCAGGGCGCCGAACAGACTGGCGAAGACGACGGTGGCGTAGCTGAGGTTGGCCGACAGCATGGTGTGGCCGTAGCTGTAGGAGCGGGTCATGGCGAGCTGGGCAAGGCCGCCGAAGACGCCGATGCCGAGCAGGATGAAGAGCTCCTGCAGATCGGGCAGGTGCGGGCCGGCATACAGTGCGCCGGCAAGACCGAACAGCATCGTGACCAGCGAGAACCAGAACACCGTGCGCACTTCCGGCTCGCCGGCCTTCCCCAGTTCGCGCACGCTGATGTAGGCGATGCTGGCGATCGCGCCGGAGCCGAGGCCGACGACCGCCCCCAGCCACTGCTCGGCGGCCAGCGTCGGGCGCAGCAGCAGCACGACGCCGGCAAAGCCGACCGCCAGCGAGAGCATGCCGGTCCAGCGCAGCTTCTCGTGGAAAACCAGCGCCAGCAGCAGGGCGACGAAGATCGGCGAAGTGTAGTTGAGCGTCACCGCAGTCGCGAGCGGGAGGCTGCCGATGGCGAAGAAGTAGCAGCTCAGCGCAGTCGACCCGGACACGCTGCGCGACACGTGCATGCGCCAGTGGGGGGTGCGCAGCCGGATGCCCTTGAGCCTGGCGATCACGACCATCATCGCGACGCTGACGATGCCGCGGTAGAACACGACTTCGCCGGTCGAAAACGTGCTCGAGCCGAGCTTGACGCAGACGCCCATGCAGGCGAACAGCAGACAGGAAACGAGCATCCAGAAAGCAGGCATGAAATGTTGCAGTGCAGCGACAGAACCCGACATTGAACCACATCGGGGCGCCGCGTGCGCGAAATCCGGATCAGGCCCGTGCGGAAATCACTGCTGCGCTGCAGTATCGCCTGAGCGCGGCAGCAGCACCGTGGCTTCCAGTCCGCCTGCGGCCGAATTGCGCAGGTGGACTTCGCCACGCTGGCGGCGCAGCAGGTTGCGGGTGATGGCGAGGCCCAGGCCGGTGCCGCCGGTTTCCCGGTTGCGCGAGGTTTCGAGCCGATAGAAAGGTTCGAAGACCTTCTCCAGCTGATCGTCCGGCAGGCCGGGGCCGCGGTCGCGAATGCGGATCTCGAAGGCATCCGGCCCGGTGGCGACGGAGATGTCGACTTCGCCGCCGAACTTGACGCCGTTCTCGATCAGGTTCCACAGCGCGCGCCGCATGGCCGTCGGCTGGGCTGACAGCGGTGCATCGGCGCGGCCGTCGAGCCGGACTTTCCAGCCCATGTCGGTGGCGTCGTCGCGCAGAGCTTCGAGCAGCCGGTCGAGGTCGATCGGCTGCGCAGGGGTGGCGTCGTCCAGGCTGCGGGCATAGGCGAGCCCTTCCTTGACCAGCGCCTGCATACTGTCGAGATCGGCCTGGATGCGGCTGCGAAGTTCATCGTCGTCGACCAGTTCCGCGCGCAGCCGCAACCGCGTGATCGGCGTCTGCAGATCGTGCGAGATGGCGGCCAGGATGCGGGTGCGCTCGCTGACGTAGTCGCGGATGCGCTGCTGCATCTGGTTGAAGGCTTGGGCGGCCTGGCTGACTTCGGTCGGGCCGCGGGTGTCGAGCGGTGCGCGCTCCGGATCCTCGCCGAGCGCTCGGGCGGCTTCGGTCATGCGCGACAGCGGGCGGGTCGCCAGTCGTACCGCGAACCAGGTCAGCAGGCCGACGCCGCCGACCAGCGCGGCCAGGGCGGCGATCAACTGGTCCGGCTCGGGCGGGCGGATCGGGGGCGAGGGGGATGCCGGGCAGGCGGACCTGCAGTGGGGCGCCGTCGGCGAGATCGACCACGGCGACCACCACGGCATGCGGCATGCCGGGACGGTCCTGGGCGTAGGCCGTGGTGGTCCGCTCCGGCATCGCGGCACGCAGCGCGGTGGGCAGCGGGTGGTCGTCGGGCAGCGGTTGCAGGCGTTCGGACGGCTCACGCAGTGCCAGCCGCAGCCGGCGGCGGCCGAGTTCGTCGATCCAGCGCGCGCGCTCGGCAGGGCCGAGGCGATCGAGCACGTCCGCGGCGGCGGCGATCTCCTGGGCCACGCTCTCGAACAGCGCACTGCGTCCGATGCGCTCGCGTTCGCTGACGAAGAGGGTCACGCTGACCGCGATTACGACCAGGATGCCGACCAGCAGGATCAGCATCAGGCGGGCGAACAGGCTGCGGGGCCAGGGCAGTTTCATGGGGTGTCCGGAGTGACGACGCCGACCTCGGTGGCCAGCACGTAGCCTTCGTTGCGCACTGTCTTGATGATCGCCGGTTCGCGTGCGTTGTCGCCGAGGCGCTGGCGTAGGCGGCTGACCTGCAGGTCGATCGAACGGTCGAAGACGTCCGCTTCGCGTCCCTGGGTCAGCTCCATCAACTGGTCGCGCGACAGGACTTTCTGCGGATGCGACAGGAAGATCGACAGCATGCGGTACTCCGCGCCGGACAGGGCGACGACGGTGCCGGCCGTGTCGATCAGGTGGCGGTTGACGGTGTCCAGCCGCCATTGGGCGAAGCGCAGTTCGCGCGCATTGGCCGGCGGCGCGGCGTCGAGGTTGGGCGGCAGTGCGCGCGTGCGGCGCAGCACGGCGCGGATGCGTGCGTACAGTTCGCGCGGTACGAAGGGCTTGGTCAGGTAGTCGTCCGCGCCCATCTCCAGGCCGAGGATGCGGTCCATGTCGTCGCCGCGGGCGGTGAGCATCAGAATCGGGATGTTCGACGGCGGGCCGCCGGCCGCGCGCAGGTTGCGGCACAGGGTCAGGCCGTCCTCGCCCGGCATCATCACGTCGAGCACGATCAGGTCGATGCGATGCTGCTCCAGCGCGGCCTTCATCTCGCGCCCGTCGGCTGCGGTGGTGCAGCGCAGACCCTGCTTTTCGAGGTAGTCGGCAAGCAGGTTGCGGATGTCGCGGTCGTCATCGACGATCAGGATGTGGTCTTGCTGGCTCATCGCATCGGTGCCGGTGTTTTCAATGGGGCGAATCTTAAGCCTCCGCCCACCTGCTTTTGTATCCCAGCGTATCAATCCAGGGGCGAGAGACACGAGGCTGCAAACCGGGGGGATGCGGACAAACGCGGCTTACATCGTGGTGTTGAAATGGCTCCGTCGCCCGAACGAACGGGCGCGACGAACCGAACCGAAAGGAGAAGCACCATGAAGACCTGGATGAAGACCTCGATCGCCGCCGCCGTCATCGCCACCGCCGGCCTGGGCACCACGGCTGCGCTTGCCTGGGGCGGACATGGCCACGGCCCGCACGGCGGCAAGGCCGGCTGGTCGCAGATGGAGCCGGCGCAGGTGAAGCAGCGCATGGCCCAGCGCGTCGAACTGCAGATGGCCCGGCTGGAGTTGGCGCTTGCCTTGAGTGCGGAGCAGAAGCCCGCTTTCGAGACCTTCAAGAACACCATGAAGGCACGTGCCGAGCGCATGGCGGAGACCATGGCCGCAGGTCGCGCGGAAGCCAGGCCGGCGACCGCGATCGAGCGCATGCAGCGCATGGAGGAAGCCGGCAAGCTGCGCCTGGCCGAGATGGCCGAGACCCGCAAGGCGGTCGAAACCTTCTATGGCACGCTCGGCAGCGCGCAGAAGACGGTGTTCGATGCCGAGTTCCAGAAGGCGGGGCGCCATGATTTCGGCAAGAAGGGTGACAGGGGTCCCGGCAAGGGCGAACGCGGCATGCGTGAGCCGCGCGGCTGATCGTCGCGCTGCCTGAATGGAAAAAGGCCATCCCGCGGGATGGCCTTTCGTCTTGGGGGCAGCCGTGCTGCTTAGTGGAACTGCTCTTCCTCGGTCGAGCCGGTCAGCGCCTTGACGCTGGACGAGCCGCCCTGGATCACGGTGGTGACGTCGTCGAAGTAGCCGGCACCGACTTCCTGCTGGTGCGAGACGAAGGTGTAGCCTTGTTCGCGGGCGGCGAACTCGGGTTCCTGCACCATTTCGACGTAGTGCTTCATGCCTTGGCCGCGGGCGTAGGCGTGGGCGAACTTGAAGGTGTTGAACCAGTTGACGTGGATGCCGGCCAGGGTGATGAACTGGTACTTGTAGCCCAGCGCCGACAGTTCGTCCTGGAACTTGGCGATGGTGGCGTCGTCGAGGTTCTTCTTCCAGTTGAAGGACGGCGAGCAGTTGTAGGACAGCAGCTTGCCCGGGCAGGCGGCATGCACGGCCTGCGCGAATTCGCGGGCGAAGCCCAGGTCCGGAGTGCCGGTTTCGCACCAGACCAGGTCGGCATAGGGCGCGTAGGCGACGCCGCGGCTGATGGCCTGCTCAAGGCCGTTCTTGACGCGGTAGAAGCCTTCCGGGGTGCGTTCGCCGGTGAGGAAGGGCTTGTCGTTGGCGTCGTGATCCGAGGTGATCAGGTTGGCAGCTTCGGCATCGGTACGGGCCAGGATGATGGTCGGCACGCCCATGACGTCGGCGGCGAAGCGGGCGGAGATCAGCTTCTCGATCGCTTCCTGGGTCGGCACCAGCACCTTGCCGCCCATGTGGCCGCACTTCTTCACCGCAGCCAGCTGGTCTTCGAAGTGCACGCCGGCGGCACCGGCGGCAATCATGTTCTTCATCAGCTCGAAGGCGTTCAGCACGCCGCCGAAACCGGCTTCGGCGTCAGCCACGATCGGCAGGAAGTAGTCGATGAACTCCTTGTCGCCCGGGTTGATGCCGCGCGACCACTGGATCTCGTCGGCGCGCTTGAAGGTGTTGTTGATGCGGCGAACCATGGTCGGCACCGAGTCGTAGGCGTACAGCGACTGGTCGGGGTACATGGTTTCGGAGGTGTTGCCGTCGGCGGCGACCTGCCAGCCGGACAGATACACGGCTTCGAGGCCGGCCTTGGCCTGCTGCATGGCCTGGCCCGCGGTAATGGCGCCGAAGGCATTCACGTAGCCCTTCTTGGCGCCGCCGTTGACACGTTCCCACAGCAGCTTGGCACCACGCTGGGCCAGCGTGTATTCGGGCTGCAGGCTGCCGCGCAGGCGGACGACGTCGGTGGCGGAGTAGCCGCGCTTGATGCCTTTCCAACGGGGGTTCTCGGCCCAGTCCTTTTCCAGAGCGGCGATTTGCTGTTCGCGGGTCAGAGTCATGATGCTTCCTTTTCAGTGCAGAAGGGTGTCAACCATCGCGCTCGGTTCAGGCGCCGGTCGCGGTGTATCCGTCGCAAGGGCGTTCGAGGGAAAAACGCCTTGTCGATGGGAAAGAAGTATAGGAGGGTTTCTGCTTAGCAGCAATATGTCTTATATAAGACATAAGAAATAATATTTCGCAATTAAAACATGGGTTTGCTGTTTAATTCCCGGGATGTGAAACGAAAGTGAATCTTGTGAAATGGATTTTCACGTCCCGGTGCTGCACTGCGGTGCCTGTGGCTGCACGGAGCCCGCATCCCGCAGGGGGAGGCGTCAGAGCAGGGCGGTTTCGGACACGACGACGCCGTCCTCGTCGGCATAGACATGGTGGCCCGGCACGAAGCTCACGCCGCCGAAGCTCACGGGCACGTCGACTTCGCCGACATTGCGCTTGACCGTCTTGCGCGGATGGGTGCCGAGGGCGAAGACGCCGAGATCCATGCCGCCGATGGCCTTCGAGTCGCGGATGCAGCCGTAGACGATGATTCCGGCCCAGCCGTTCCTGACGGCCAGTTCGGCGAGCTGGTCGCCCACCAGCGCGCAGCGCATCGAGGCGCCGCCGTCGATGACCAGCACCCGGCCGTTGCCGGCGGATTCGACCGCCTTGCGGACGAAGGAGTTGTCCTCGAAGAGCTTCAGCGTGCTGATCGGGCCGCCGAAGGCGCTGCGTCCGCCGTAGCTGCGGAACATGGGGCTGACGACGGCGAGCTTGTCGTCGTGGGCGTCGCACAGATCGGCTGTCTGGATGTTCATGTCTGCTCCTTGTCGATGGGGTGCTTGTCGCTGGCAGCGCGCATGATAGTTCAGTGTCCTGTGTCGTGGCATGCGGGAGGCGGGGGATATGTGCCCGGGTCGTGCCGATGCTGCGATACGGGCCGCACAAAAAATGCCCCCACGCTCATCCGCTTCGCGGGCTCGCTGCCCCCCAGGGGGCGCTTTTTGCCTTGGGGCGGCCCGACGGACAAAAAAGGGCCGGTGTCAAGCCTTTCGTGGAAAACAGGGAGGGCTTGCAACCATATATGGGGCAATAGGTTAGCTCTGTTTCGTACTGCTTGCAGGGGATGCGGCGTTGTGGGCTGGGAGCCACATGAGGGCCTGGGGAAAGCAAGCCGAAGCGCGCTGTGGCGAGCCGAATATCAAAGTGGCAACGGACTGGTTTCTCAATCTCGCCTATCGTTTCGCAAGCTGATCGGGCTTATCGCTCATAGGGTCCTTACTGCTTCTGGACTTCACTTTCTTGATTTCGTCCCGTCATCGGGGCCGCCCCTTGTATCCAGCCGGCGGCGCCTTTAGAGCTTTCGGAGCCTTGGCTGCTGCCGTGGATTTGAAGATAGAAGGGTCAACTTCAAACACGCTGACAGCGACCTGCTGATTTCCATGCACATGTGCGATGAGACGCTCGTGCTTGGGCAGCGGCACCTGTGCCGTCGATCCGCCAAACTCGCCTGAGTTGGCGAGGACAACCGGTTGGTACATGTGGAAATGCAACGCAGCCACCATATTGTCGAACGTCTGCACATCTTGATTCAGCGCTGCGACCAAGAACATGTCCGATCTGTCACGAAGGTCGGCCACAAGGTCCAAGTCCGTCGCGTCGTAGCAAATGGCCGCTGCAATGCGTGTGCGGGTCTTGGCGCCAATCGGCAACTCGACCAGCGTCACATGTGGCCGGTGGCCCTTCACACCCATCCTCACCTCGTCCTTCATCGGATGCTGCTTGCCTTGCCAAGCGTACTGGAATGCCCGCCCGTGGCCTGCAGACTCAGTTCGAATCAGCCACAGGCCTTGATTGACGATGCCGCCAGCCTTGCGCGAATGAAGGAATGTCAAGCCGGTAAAAATGTTGGCTCGGATCTTGTCTGAAAGTCGCCTCAGCAAAAAGACGTGCTCCGGATGCACGGCCAACTCCGGGAACAGAATGACATCGACTACCGGCTCATCGCTCTTGTTGGATGTAGGTGCATAGCTTGCCGATGACCAGGTCTTGAGCTTCTGATGAGTCAGCCTGCAAACCTCAGCCAGATGGCGACGATGTTCTGCCAAAGTTCCCGGCGTCCAATGCGTCGGGTCTTTGTCATCAAACTCTTCTCGCCGCGGGCGCATCGGCTGAACGATGGCCACGCGCAATGGCCGATCCTGCAAGGGCTCATGATCATCCACAGGCACCACGTACATCGGTGTATTGCTTCGGTGGCCAAACAGTGTGCGCTGCGCCACGATGCGCTCTTGAACAAGCGCAAGCAGCTCGGCTGCGGTCCGGACATCGCCCGCTGCCGACGCTGCGTTTGCGCGAAACTCAACTCCTGGCCATTGCAGGAGCGTCGAAAGCAGGCTGGAGAGCCACGGCGACACTGGCCCAGGCTCGTCCAGCAACCCACGTCCGGAGTTCAAAAGGCCGAAACGACGTTTGAACCAAGTGCTGCGCAGGCCACTGTATCGGCCCACCTCCTCGGTGACAAGGTAGCGACGGCTCGTGAAGTCAAACTCTCCGGTAAGGGCCGAGCGCAGGATACGCCCCAGTCCGTAGAGCCAAGCCTTTTCGGGTGCCACCCAAGGAGGACTGTCGTACAGTGGGTTTGTCGCATCTCCTCCTTCAATTGACTCCACATGCAAGAAGCCCGGCTGCTCAGGCATTTCCGATAGCTTTTGCCAATCCTCGCACCGAAGCATGATGTCAACGGCGCTCTTCCCCGCAGACAACTGCTCTTCCACGCCCTGGTATCGAAGTAACGCATCAGCGAGCATGAGCAGAGAATTTTCTTGGTCGAAAAGGTTGTTAGGCTCGCTGATGATTTGCAGGAGGGACTGAACACCCTTCAACTTAGCCGAATGCCTCCGAGAGTTGCTTTGCCGCTTGGTGGCTTGGACCAACGCGGCTGGCACAAATTGGCGCCAGTTTGCGGCCCGTCGCCCATTCAGCGCTGCCATCAACAAATCCGGACGACTCAGCGCCACGGATTGCACAACAGCCTCCCGAATCCCTTCTTCATCTGTGCGCCGCAACCCTTCCGACAACCACACACCGAAGCGCCGTACATTCGGCTGCAACTGCTGCGCCACGATCGCTAAGGGTATGACATCTCTCAGCGCTTCACCTCGCACGGGCTCAAACAGGGCCGCGCGTTGCAATGCGGCGTACGCCTGTACCTCGGGGGCAACTTCGACCACCATAGCGAGTGACGCATCACCGATAGAAGCCAGATACAGGCGGGCCTGCTGGCGGAGATACCAAGGCGATGAAGTCCGTTCAGTCAAAATGCGACGCGCTATTCCGCCGAGATCCTCGCGGTAACCTTGAATATCAACGCCCTCCGGGTAATCCTCCGGCTCACGGAAGCCAGTCTCCACCGCACCCGCTCGCAAAAGGTCCGCCAGAACATACTCTGCTACGCGCACTTGCCTGCGCTTTGCTGCGTCCAGACCCGCCGCCACGTCGAAAAGCTTGATGCTGAGTGCCTCGGTCACGGGACTCAATAGGCGGGGGTGAGGGAACAGGTCCAAGCCACACCGCAGCAGCAAGACCAGCGCAGGATTCTCGGCCCAGCATTTGATGAGCTTGCGTGCCGTCGATTCGAACTCATGAGACAGCACCACTCCCTGTGTCACGTGGTCACTAATAGTCTCGGATGAGCCAGCCGGACTTTCGAGATCCGTCATCGCCAACCGATGCCGCATCAACTGGGCAATTCGCGTCGCGACGAACCGCTTCACGGTGTCGTCTCTCACGTCAGTGTTGGGCACAGCAACCGTAGCCAAGCCCAATCGAGATGGCGCGGGATCGGCGACGCTTTCAATCTGCTCAGATACCCACAATAGCCCATCAAGGCCGCCCGCCGCCTGTGCCAGAGACTCTAGGTCAAAGGTCCCACTCAACTCTGCGTTAAGCATCTCCATCAAAGCGGACACGTGACTCTGCGCCGAGATCGCTCGGTATGAGGTGGCCACACACTTATCTAACGACAGTTCAAGTGATCTCCGCGCACCCATGCGCTCGCAATGTGCCTTCAGAACTGAGGTCACATAATTTTTGACATGTTCCAACAACGCAGCCTGACCAAGCCCGCCAGCCCCACTCTTGGCCTCGACAACGAGACGCATGTCATCGACATATCTGCAGTAGTCCAGCAGCTTGACGTCGTCGCCGACCATGGTCCCATCGGCTACAGACTTTTGCATGTCGCGGTCGAAACGAATCAAATAGGCGTTTGCCAGAAAGCCCGAGGCGACGAGCCCTTGGGGCAGCCCGAGCTCAAGCTCTTGATGCTCTTCGCCGCGAATCAGTGCGGCCTCTTGCTGATCATCAGCGCGCCACTGCCAAGAGAAGATTCGCGCAACTCGCTCCCAGAATTGTGCGTCTGCCGCCGCCCAGTCAGGCAACCCGTGTTCCGCCTGATGCTCCTCCTCGAAGACCTTCAACTCTGCGAGCAAGGCGTCGCGATCGACATGATCAAAGAACGACTTGATATCCAAAGACACCACGAACAGCTCTCGTCGTGGCCGCAGTTGATGCGCCAAATCCGCACAGACCCGTCGAGGGCGTGCGAGGAACGCCCGGTAATCTTGGAAGTACTGGCGATATGTTCTGCTGTTTCCCCAGGAAAATTTGGCGCGGGGCCGGACGCCAGCATTGACTACCCATGTGCAGTGCAGCCGATTGCCATAGCTCACCACCCCACTGGCGCGCATTGCCCCTATATCTGCGCCCGTCGTATCGCCCTGCGCAGACTCAACAGCCTCCGCCAAGCACATCATTACCGCCGTCGCCAAGGTTTGGTCACGAATAGACAAGTGGGCCAGTGGTCGCAGCTTCAGGCGTGGCTGTTCTTGTTCTGTCTGCACACCAGGATTTTCTCCCAGACTTGGCTCGCTGGGCGTCCAATCGTCAAACGTCGGCTCACTGCCTAGGTCATCGACGTTAAGCTCCAACAATTGTTCGGAAGTAATCGTGGGTATCGGGCGAAACCACCAATGAGCGTTCTTGGGCGCGGGAACGAGCTGCAAATCCTTCGGTCGGAAATCGGCTTGGCAAACTTGAGCTGCCCAATGCTTTAGCTGATTTTCCAGGTCGATGGTTGAAGCATCTAACTCCAAAACATCCGCATACCAGTTATGGCGGCGGATGTAGGTATGCGACTTCTTCCATGCTTGTGCGAGGACAACCACATCACAGAGCTTATCGCCTTTTGGCGGAAGATCTCGATACTCTTCTTTGATAATAGACACTCATTCCCCTTGTTCTTGTTGCGCACGCGCCCCGAACACCTGACAGCATACGAAGTCAAACTAAAGCCCATCAGGTTAGGATCAATCTGCAGCATGGATTGCAGTACCTGCGCTGCGCATTAGGCAAATTCAACGCAAAATGTGGTGCGCCGCAGTGCTTCTAGGGCGCAACAGATGCTGTCATGACGATGCGTTGAGTTGGTCCACTCCAGGCATTATAAAATTTAGTTTGTATTTTGTTACCTCCTGTTTAGTTTATCTTTTTCTGAATCCCCGATCCCCCGCCATGAACGCCCCCAGTATGTACGGGATCAGTGTCGCCGCATCGACCGCCTCGCCATACGCCTGCGCGTGCAGCGAGGCGTAGCGGTCGAGGTCGGCTTTCAGGCTGGCCGGGCAAGCGAAGGTCAGCTTGATGCTCTCGGTCTTGGGCAGCGGACCCAGCCGCAGTTTCCTGGTCGTGCTCATCGTGAAGTCCCCTTGTTGAAGAAAAGCGGCTGATAAGGCCGCAGCACCAGATCGCGGTTGACGATGATGCGCACCGGCAAGCCCGGGCGACTGGTCAGCGTGGGCTGGATGTTGAGGTTGCGCCGGGTCACTTCCTGGCCGACCTGGTTCACGGTGTCCTGCAAGCTGTCGCGTCCGGCGATGATGACGCGATCACCGTCCTGGCGGTTCTCGGGGGCGGCCAACTCGGCTCCCACGCCCAGCAGCGTGGTCAGCACGGCACCGGCAAAGATCTGATCCCAATGCCAGTCCACGTCATCCTCCAGACCGGCGTAGCCTGCCGGATCGGTGCCGACCAGATTGTCGAGCGTGAGCGAAGACGTATCCGGCAGGATGATGCGGTTCCACACCACCTGCACGCGGCTCTGGCCGTAGCTGACCTGGCTGTTGTACTTGCCCAGGATGCGCGAACCCTGCGGGATCAGTAGGAACTTGCCTGTGGCCGTGTCATAGATCGGCTCCGTCACCGCGGCGATCACGTCGCCCGGCAAGTCCGACTTGATGCCCGTGACCAGTGCCCCGGCAATGACCGTTCCGGCCATCACCTGATACGGCGAGGTGGGCATTTGCAGGTTGCCGGAGTTACGGGTTTCCGTAGAGCCGCCTGTCAGGAACGCCTCTTTCTGGTCTTGCCGGTTTTGCACGGCAGTCGGATCAGTGGGTTGGGCCGCCGTCGAGGCCGGGCCAGCGGCCAGCGGGTCGAAGGCTGCATTGGCGGCAAAGCCCAGCGCGGCGGCGACCTGCGACTGCGCCACGGGCGCCGCCTGCGGGGAGCCGGTGCGGAAGAACACCGATGAAGCTGCCGCCGCTTCTGCCTCCTTGCGCAGCGCATCGTTGGGGTCGTAACCCGGCGTGGCATAGGTGGCGGCGACCGGCTGCTGCGAGTTCACGATGACTGGCCCCAGATCACCCGGCAACGGCGGCCCCAGCTCCGGCACGTCAGGTGGCAGCGCTGGCAGCTTGGAATAGTCCGTCGGCAGCGCATCCAGCCCTTCCGACTTCGAGACACGATCCACGTTGTACAACTCGGTGGATTCGCCCGCGCCGCGTTGCTGCGGTTGCAGCGACCAGATCAGTGCGCCCATCACGCCGACCGACAAGCCTCCGGCGAGGATGGCCAGCGTGCGCCGGTTCAGGCGCGTGACCGGGCGCGGTTGGGCGCGCAGCGCCACCGCCTCGGGTGCCTCCTTGTCCGCCTGCGGCGTGGCAAGGTCGGGAGTATCGTCCTGGCTCATGTTCAGTTCCTCCCGGCGATGCCATCCGTGCGCTCGATGCGCACCGCGTCGCCCTTGTCGGCCCCCAGGCGCAGTTCGGCCGCGCCGAACAGCCGATCCACGATGTAGTACGGCGAGCGGAAGCGATAGTTCACCAGTTGCCCGTCGCCCTGCGTGCCGATGACAAACAGCGGCGGCAACTCGCCCTGGGCGATGCCTGCCGGGAACTGGATATAAACCTTCTCGCCATCATCGAACGCCCGCAGCGGCTTCCACGGCGGATTGCTGCCGCTGATTGCATAGCGAAAGCGGATGTTCTCCAACGACAGACCCGCATCGACCGGAGCGACAGCGTTGGCAGCCTGTGCCTGGCGCTGCAAGGCCAGCATTCGATCCTTGGGGTAGTCCCAGGACACCGACGCCATCCATGTCTTGTCGGTCGAAGTCAGTTCCAGCAGGTACGTCCTGCGGCTGGTGGTGATGACCAGATTGGTCTTCAACCCGGAACGGATTGGTTTGACCAGCACATTGACGCGCAGATCGGCCCCGCTGCCGCTGGAGGTGTCGCCCACGATCCAGCGCACCGTGTCGCCGGCAGCGACCGTCACCAGTTCCTCGCCGGGCTGGAGCGCGATCACCGTCACGCGGCCCACGGCCGCATAGACCTGGTAGAGCGCGCCATCCGTGAAGGGCCAGACCTGGATCGCATTGACGTAGCCTTCGCGGGTTGGTGCGATGCGTGCTTCGGCATTGGCGCGGGAGACGCGCACCTTCTCGTCGGCAGGCTCCGGCGTGGTCGGGGCCGCAACAACGTCCGGCAGCGGCTTCAACTGTGCGGGCAATGCCAACGGCTCGGGCACAGCCACGACTTCGATGGGTTTGGGCGGCTCGGGCAATGGCTGCGCCTGCACCGGCTCATCGAGCGAAATGACCGGCGGCGGTTTGCCCTGCGTGGCGCAGCCCGCAAACAGAACAGTCGATGCCAGCAGGATCACCGGCAATGCGGTTTTACGGAAATGTGCATTCATGGTTTGGCTCCTTCAGAAGAATCCAGTTCACGGCTCCACGACAAGCCATTGACGTAGATGCCCAGCGGGTTACGGCGCAGGCGTTCTTCGGTGCGCGGGGTCTGCTGCACGATGGACACCACCGCCGTCCATCGCTCCAGCCCGGCCGCCGCGCCATTGACGTAGCGGCGTTCTGTCCAGCGCACGTTGAACGACGCATCGCTGGCGCGAACCACACTGGTGATCTGCACCGTCACCGACTCCTTGCCGATGCGGGCGAACGGGTCATTCACCCGCGCGTAGTCGTTGAGCACCGCCGCGCCCCGGTCGGTGGTGTAGTCGTAGGCGTCGAGCCAGTTCTGGCGCACAACGATGGGGTCGATGGACAGCGAGCGCACCAGCGTCACGAAGCGCGCGATGTGGTGTGCCGTCTGGGCATCAGTGGGCCGGTACGGCGTGGCCGCTTCGCCCACGGTGCGCACCTGGCCGGACTGATCGACCTCGATGACGTAGGGCGTGACGATGGACTGTGCTGAGCGCCACACCAGGCCACCGGCCATCAGCAGCGCGAGCACCAGGCAGCCAAAGGCCATCAGCCGCCAGTTTTTCGCCTGCACGCGGGCCGAGCCGATGCGCTCGTCCCACACTTGGGCAGCGGCTTGATACGGAGTGGCAGGCTGTGGCGTATCGGCATAGCGCACCTGCGGTCGTTTGAATCGCATGGAGTTCTCCTTGAAAGTCAGCTATCGGAATCCCGCAGGCTCGGGCCTTGGCCCGAGCCGCCGCCGTCGCCACCGCGCAGCGTGTGCGCGGCAGTGGTGGTGGCCTGGGTGAGTCGTTGGCGGCGTTGCAGGCGCTTGGCCCAGCCGGGTTGTTCCTGCTTCTGCGCGTTGGCCGTGTCGCCAGCGGCATCGCCTGTGGTGGCTGGCCCAGCCGTGCCACCGCCTGAGCCGCCATCTGCGCCAGCGCCTTGCCAGCCTGCTTTGAATGGCGCGGCCGCCTTGGCCGCCGCCGCTTTGATGCCTGCACCGGCGCGTTGACCTGCCGCCTGTGCGCCGCCCTTGGCGACATTGCCCAGCCCTGCCATCGCGCCCTTGGCTCCGCCGCCCGCAGCGGCAGAACCGGCCTGGAATGCCGACTTCGCGCTGCCCGCCGCCGATGTCGCAGCCCGCGCACCAGACCCGGCGAGCTTGGCGGCAGCCGGTGCCATGCGCGCTCCAGCCATCACGGCACCGCCCACGCCGGTGGCCGCAGCACCTACGGCCACCGCCGCGCCTGCGGCACCAATCGCAGCACCAGCCATTGCCCCGGCACCCAACTGCGGTGCGCCGGAGACCAGCCCGGTGGCGATGCCTGGGCCGAAGATCCCCAGCGCCAGCAGCGTGAGCGAGGCCAGCATGATGACCACCGCATGGTCGATGGACGGCTCGGCTGGATGCACCTGGAACTCTGCAAATAGGCCCGAGCCGATGCCGACGATGACGGCCAGCACCAGCACCTTGATGCCCGAAGACACCACGTTGCCCAGCACTTTCTCGGCGAGGAAGCTGGTCTTGTTCCACAGCGCAAACGGCACCAGCACGAAGCCCGCGAGCGTGGTCAGCTTGAACTCGATCAGCGTGATGAAAAGCTGGATCGCCAACACGAAGAAGCACAGGATCACCACCGCCCAAGCCAGGAACATGACCACGATGGGCGTCATGTTCACGAACACTTCGGGGAAGCCCGCCATGTCACTGATCTGCTCAAGGATCGGCGCTGCCGCGTCGATGCCGGTCTTGGCCAAGCGTCCCGGTTGCAGGAATTCGCCCATGCTCATCGTCGAGCCGCTGGCCGTCAGGCCCAGGCCCGCGAACGAACGGAAGACGATGCTGGCCAGCCAGTTGAAGTTGTTGATGATGTAGGCGAAGGCGCCGACGTAGAGCACCTTGCGCAGCAGCTTGGCGATCACGTCGTCGCCCTGGCCGGTGGCGTGGCTCATCGCCCAGTACAGCCCAGCGATGGTCATGTCGATGACGATCAGCGTGGCGGTGAGGAACGCGACTTCGCCCTGCAGCAGCCCAAAGCCCGAGTCGACGTAGCGCGAGAAGGTGGCAAGAAAGCGGTCGATCACTGTCACGTCATTCATGGCACGTCCCCCTCGAAGGGCATGGCGTCCTGGTCACTGATGGGTGTGTCGAAGCTCGGCGGGATCGGCGGCAGATCGGCCAGCGTGCGGAACTCGTCAGGCCCGGTTTCACCGGCGAAAAAGCGCCGCCGGAAAGCGTCGGCCGCGGCCTGGCAGGCGTCTTCGCCTGCGGCCGTCCTATCGGCGGCACACTGCTCACGCAAAGCCTTGAGCCGCACGGGATCGGCGGCCAAGGCAGCGGCCAGGTCTTCGGTCGGCTGCTGGCTGCAAGCGACCAGCAGCACGAGCAGCAGCAAGGAAACGCATCGCATGGTCGTCTCCCGTCAGTTGCCGTAGAAATCCACGCGCTGCGGCGTGTAGGGCGTGCCATCACCGAGGAAGCGGCGCGTCACTTCACGGCCACGTTCGACAGCCGCCGCCTGGCGTGCCAGTTCCAGCGCGGCGGCGCGTTCCTGTGTGATCTGGAGCTGTTGCGCCTGGATGGATTGCTTGGCCTGCAGGGCCAGAAGCTGGTTGGTCGCCTGCATGGCTTGCAGCGCGCCGGTTGCGGACTGACTCCGGCTGACCAGATCGGACAGCGCGCTTTCGTCTTGCGCCAGGTTCTGCGACACCTGCGCCTGCATCCGCATCGCGGTATGCAGACCTTTCAAGGTGTTTTTCCAGCGTTCCTGCGCGTCGCGCAGCATCTGGTCGCCGCTGACCGTCGCGGCGTACTGCTCCGGGTACAGCCGGGCGAAGGTGGCATCCATGCTCTGCACGTCGTAGGCCAGGCCGCGTGCCTCGGCGATCAGCCGCTCGGTGGTCGCCAGTGTCGAACGCAAGCGATTGACGACGTTGAAGTCCAGATTCGCCAGATTACGCGCCTGGTTCATCAGCATCTGGGCTTCGTTCTGGAGTTGGTTGATCTGGTTGTTGATCTGCTCCAGCGTGCGGATGGCGGTCAGCGTGTTCTGCACGAAGTTCGACGGGTCGAACACCGTCAGCGCGGACGCGGGCTGGACGGCCAGCAGCGACACCGACAGCACGGCGGCAAGCGAGGCGGACAGCAAACGGGGTTGGGTCTTCATGGTGAAACCTCCGGTCGTTGAGAAGCGAGGAAGGACGCTGCTGCCGGTGAGGACGGCAACAGGTCGGCAGCCCAATCGAGGCCGCGATGCACCTCCGCTCCAACATGGGCGGCGACCAGTCGGATGATGCGTTCGCCATCGGCTTCGGGCAGTTCGACTCCAAGCGGCGCACGGCCAGAGGACAGCCGATCCACCCACAATGTCCGGTCGGGGTTGAGCATCACTTCCACCACGTCCGGGTCTTCCAGCGCAGCAGCGATCACCGGCCCCATCGCCGTGCGCAGCATCTGGATGCGGCGATCCTGGGACGCCGCAGCGGATGAGCGTGGATCGGGCGGGATCTGTGGAACGGCACTCATGACGCACGCTCCGCAGTGCGTTCATGGGCGGCTGCCATCGCCGCCGCGTCATCCATCCGCATCGGGTCGGGATGCAGTTCCTCCACCACGTCCCGCACCAGGCTGCGGCCGCGCAGCAGGTGGCGGCCCAACTGTTCGACGAACTGCTCGAAACGCGCCTTGCCCTGAGCGCGAGCCGCATCCTGATGGGCCTCCGGCACCGGCGTGCTGACGGTCAGGTAGTAGCGGACGAACAGCGCCAGCGTTTCGATCTGGATGTTCTGGTCGCGCTCCAGCCGCTCGGCTTGCCGCGACAGGCGATCCAGCCGCTTGGCAATGGCGGCCTCGCGCTGGTCGCCGGCATCGGGCGACAGCCAGGATGCCAAGGCAGCGGCGACGATGCTGGACTTCGAGACGCCTTTCTTGGCGGCCAACTCGTCCAGGCGCTTGGCGTGCTCGTGCTGGATGAACAAGTTCAATCGGTATTGGCTCATAGGTCGATTCCGTCGTTGGGGTTCAGCGATGCCAGCCGCGCCGTGCGTTGCAAGGCGGGGTCGAGCTGGCCAGGAAGCACCGAGGGCATGTCGTCGTCATCGAGCAGCCACAAGTCGCTGCTCGGGGCATCCATCTCGGGGGCATAGACGATGGCTTCGGACAGTTCGGGCTGGCGGCGTGGGCCGCCGTCGTCGGTCGAGCCCAAGGTCTCCTGGTCATCGCTGGATGCCGTGGCCGGTGCCGCAGGAATCACCGGTATTGCGAGGCCGCTCCAGTCGTCAGGTCGTGCTGGCGGCACATCGGCATAGCGGCCTGCTGTCACCGCAGGCGGCGGCAATACCCTGTGCATGAAATTGGTGTCGGCGAAATAGCGCAGCTTCTTCGCCTTGATCGGCGCGACGCTGGACACCATCACCACGGACTCATCAGGTGGGAGCTGCATCACTTCGCCCGGCGTCAGCAGTGGCCGTGCGGTTTCCTGGCGCGACACCATCAGATGCCCCAGCCACGGTGCAAGCCGGTGGCCTGCGTAGTTACGCTGCGCGCGCAACTCAGTGGCCGTACCCAAGGTTTCAGAAATGCGTTTGGCCGTGCGTTCGTCGTTCGTGGCGAACGTCACACGCACATGGCAGTTGTCCAGAATCGAATGGTTCTGCCCATACGCCTTGTCGATCTGGTTGAGCGACTGCGCGATCAGGAAGCTGCGGATGCCATAGCCCGCCATGAAGGCCAGCGCTGTCTCGAAGAAGTCCAGGCGACCCAGCGCCGGAAACTCATCGAGCATCAGCAGCAGCTTGTGGCGGCGGGCGATGCCGTCGGAGCCGTCAAGCGATTCGGTGAGCCGCCGCCCGATCTGGTTGAGGATCAGCCGGATCAGCGGCTTGGTGCGGCTGATGTCCGAAGGAGGCACCACCAGGTACAGTGATACCGGATGCTCGGCAGCAATCAGATCGGCAATGCGCCAGTCGCAGCGCGAAGTGACTTCGGCCACGGTCGGATCACGGTACAGACCGAGGAAAGACATGGCGGTGGAGAGCACGCCCGAGCGCTCGTTGTCGCTTTTGTTGAGCACTTCGCGAGCAGCGGATGCAACGACGGGGTGCTGGGCATCGCCCAGGTGCTTGGTCGTCATCATCCGGTGCAAGGTCAGTTCGAACGGACTGGCCGGATCACTGAGGAAGTTGGCGACGCCGCGCAGCGTCTTGTCCTCGCCGGCGTAGAGCACATGCAGGATGGCACCGACCAGCAGCGCGTGACTGGTCTTCTCCCAGTGGTTGCGTTTCTCCAGTGCGCCTTCGGGGTCAACTAGAATGTCCGCGATGTTCTGCACGTCGCGCACCTCATGCGCGCCGCGCCGCACTTCCAGCAGCGGGTTGTAGGCCGCCGAACTGGCATCGGTCGGGTTGAACAGCAGGCAGTGCGAGAAGCGCGAGCGCCAGCCGGCTGTGATCTGCCAGTTCTCACCTTTGATATCGTGGATGACGGCGGACGCGGGCCAACTCAACAATGTCGGCACCACCAGGCCCACGCCCTTGCCGGAGCGCGTCGGCGCAAAGGTCAGGACGTGTTCCGGCCCTTCGTGCCGCAGATAGTGGCCGTCATGCTGACCGAGAAAGACACCAGCAGGCTGCGTCAGCCCGGCCTTGCGAATGTCGGCGGCATCGGCCCAACGGGCCGAGCCATAGGTCGTCACCTTGCGCGCCTGACGCGAGCGCCACACCGACATGGCGATGGCGACCGCCACGGCCAGCAGGCCGCCGCTTGCCGCGATCATGCCGCCGGTGTCGAACACCTGCGGCGCGTAGGCGTCGAAGAGGAACCACCACTCGAACAGCTTCCACGGGTAATAGACCGGTGTACCGTGGAAGTCGAACCAGGGCGAGCCCAGGCGTAGCTGGTAGCCCAAGGCGGCGGCTGTCCATTGCGTGGCGCCCCACACACTGGCGATCACGATGCCGAACACGGCGGCGATCTGCCCGGACAACACCCCCTGAGCCTGCATACCCTGACCTCCGATCTCTCCTGCGCTGATTCCCCGTGGAAAACGCGGCACAAAGGCGTGCCGCAGAGGTCAGGATCGGTGCCGGTTCAGTGCCGGTCAAAGACTGTTATCGGCAGCAAGGTGATGCAAAAAGCATGGTTTCATGCAGGGACGAAACCCGTAAAAACGCCGCAAGCGTGGGCGCGCTGCGGCGTGTCGAGAAAGAAAACTAAGATACGCGGCAAGCCGCCAACGGTCAGAACTTCGGCAGCGTTTCCGGTGGTGTGTAAGGCACCTTGCCGTCGCCAAAGAAGCGCTTGTTCGTCGCCTCTGCCACCCGGTTGCACAGCAGCTCGCCCATCGTCGGGCGCTCGGTCTTGCACTGGCGGCGCAGTTCCTTCAGTCGCTCGGGATTGGCTGCCAGCTCTTCCACGGTTGGCACATTGACTTCCTTCTTAGGCGTCTCCGACGGGCCGCAGGCCGCGAGCAAAGCAACCAACAGGAACGGAAAAAGCAACTTCATGGTCATGGCTCGATTTCCTCTTGAAGATCAGGCTCAACAGGTGGTGGGGATCTGCGGCCTTCTGGAGATTCGATGGCCTGCACGCGCTCGATGAAGCGCGCCAGCACGCCCGAGGATTCGCCTTCCCGATGCAGCACATAAGTCGTCAGCATGGGCGCACGCCCCGCGAGTGGACGGGCGACAACGCCGGATTCGCGGCTGGCCGCAATGTGCGGTGCTCCAGTGATCCCCAGCGCAAAGCCCGCCGACACCAATGCCATCATCAAATCGCAGGACGCGACCCGCTCGGCAATCAGCGGTTCCATATCTGAGCGGCGTAGCACACGCTCGACCTGGCGAGCATGGCCTTCGCATACTTGTGCATCGCACAGCACCAGAGGATGGCGCAACACCTCTTCCAGCGGGATGCGTTTGTGCCTGAGCAGCGGATGCCGCGCAGGCACTGCCACCATCAGGGGATCACTCCAGACTGCCTCAGCAGTGATTCCATCGCCCACTTCATCGGACTGCGCGAAACCCACGTCATAGAGGTCATCACGCAGTCCCTTGATCTGCTGTGACAGCGGCACCTCGAACAGACGGATATCTACTTCGGGTTCCTCCTGCCGGCACAACGCCAACAAGGTCGGCAGGCGCGACGGCGTGATGCCGTCGGATAGGGCAATGCGCAATTGCCAATGAAAGCCATTGACCGCCGCCTGTACGCTGTCACGGGCCTGCTGCAAGGCAGTGAAGATACGCGGTACATGCTCCAAGAACAGCTTGCCCGCCCGCGTCAGCCGTGTGCTGCGACTTGTGCGGTTAAACAACTGTTCGCCCAGGTCTTCTTCCAGTTCCTTGATGGTGCGAGACAGCGGCGATTGCTCGATGTGCAGCCGCTCGGCGGCACGGGCGAAGTGGAGTTCTTCGGCCACAGCCAGGAAACAGCGCAGATGCCGAAGCTCCATCGTGCGCCCTCCCGTCAGCCCGCTAACCGCTGCGTTCTCGCCAGCATCGGCAACAACACGCAGACCAGCAGGGCTGCACCGAGGTTGTAGAGCATGCCGGTCACGAAGGCCGAGGCGTACTCCCCGGCCTGTGCGGCCATACCTTCATCGGCAGTCAGCGCCGCTGCGAACAGGATGCCGACCACGGCCACACCCAGCGCCGCACCGACCTGCTGCACGGTCGAGATCACGCCCGACGCCATGCCGGCCTGCGCTTCATCGACAAAGCCCAGCACCAGATTCAGCAGCGGCGTCATGATGAACCCTTGGCCAGCGCCAACCACGACCAGCACGGGGATCAGCCGCGCGGGCACCAGCTCCGCGCCAGCCATCCACACCTGTGCGATCAGCAGCCCGATGGACACCGCATAGGCCATCGCACCCGCCACGATGGCCTGCGCCCCCCAGCGCGCGACCAAACGTGGCGCGGCCAAGGATGCCAGCACGAAGCCCACGCTGCACGGCGCGAAGATGCTGCCCGCCATGAAAGGGTCAAGTCCCAGTCCGGTCTGCACCAGCAAGGCGAAGCATAGGAAGAAGGAACTGGACGTGGAATAGACCAGCAGCACCAGCACCGCGCCCAGCGCGAAGCGGCGCTGGGCCAGCAGGCGCATATCCACCAGTGGCAAGCCGCCCGCCATACGCCGTTGCTCTTGCTGCCGATGGAACAGGGCCAGCAGCAGCACCGCCACACCTAGCGACAACAGGCTCCATGCCGGCCAGCCCTGCCCAGGCCCCTCGATCAGCGGCACCAGCAGCAACGTCAGCCCGGCGCTGACCAACGCCACGCCCATCCAGTCCAACGCCGGGCGCTGCGGTGCGCGGGACTCGGGGATGGTGCGTGCCGCCGCGATGGCGAACAGCCCGATGGGCACGTTGATGAGAAAGATGCTGCGCCAGCCCAGGCCGAATAGATCGGCATGCACCAGCCAGCCGCCCAGCACCTGCCCGGCGATGGCCGCCAGGCCAAGCGTCATTCCCAGCAGGCCAAAGGCGCGGCGGCTGTCGTCACCGTCGAAGTTGACGCGGATGGATGCATAAACCTGTGGGAACAGCAAAGCGGCAGCCAGTCCTTGCAACACCCGCGCACCGATCAGGAATTCCGCGCTGGGCGCCAGCCCGCACAAGGCCGAGGCCAGCGTGAAGCCGGCCATGCCGATGACGAACAGACGCCGACGCCCGAACAGGTCACCCAGCCGCCCGCCGGTAATCAGCAGCACGCCGAAGGCCAGTTCATAGCCAGCCACGATGAAGCCGATCTGCGCGAAGTTCGCGTCCAGATCGGCCTGCATGCTGGGAATGGCGACATTGACCACGAACAGGTCAAAGATCGTGACGAAACCGGCCAGCAGCAGCACGGATAAACCGAGCCACGGCGGGCCGCTGACGGCGCGCGCAGGCGGCGTCGAGAGGCAGGAATTCGAGTTCATCTTGCGTATCCAGGGTAAAGACGCGATCATTCTCAAATTCTTTTTAAACCATTACAATTTAACTATTTATGCTATTACTTAAAACAACGAGATAAATGATGCGAACTCTGGAACGAACCCGCTCCGATCTGGCGGCTTTCCTGCGGGCGCACCGCGAACGCCTTTCGCCTGCCGACGTGGGCTTGCCCAGCGGTGGCCGCCGCCGTACGCCAGGACTGCGGCGCGAGGAAGTTGCCGCGCTCGCCGGTGTTGGTCTGACCTGGTATACATGGCTGGAACAGGGGCGCGACATTGGCGTGTCGGCCACCTTTTTGGATAACCTGGCGCGGGTGCTGAAACTGGATGCTGCCGAACGCCGCCACCTGTTCCTGCTGGCCCACGAACGGCCGCCCGCCGAACCGGGCAAGACCTGGTGCGTGCTGCCGCCGATGGTGCGCCGCCTGATGCACGATTTACCGCACCCGGCCTTCGTGCTCAATCTGCGATGGGATGTATTGGGCTTCAATGCACCGGCTGATGCACTTTTCGGTTTCGGCAAGCACACGCCCGAGCGGCGCAATCTGCTCTGGCTGCTGTTCACCGATCCGGCCCTGCATGCCCGTTTCCACGAATGGGAAGCACAAGCCCCGCTGATGCTCTCCAGCTTCCGCCGTGACTTCGCCCGCGCCACGCAGGAAGCGGACATTCATGAACTGGTGAATGAGCTGGAACGGGTGTCGCCGGAGTTCAAGGCGTGGTGGCGGACGCATGATGTGCATGCGTCCTGCAACGGCGTGCGCAAAATGGTCATCAACGGTCAGGCCGAACCGTTTGAGCACACATCATTGACGGTTGACGAAGACCGGCACCTACGGTTGGCGGTGTATGCGCAGCAGCTCAAAACCGCTGACGGTGAATGATGACTCGATAGCGTTATCCAATCGTTGGCCCACGCTGCCGTCCAATCTCCCACGACACCCCGCCGCCGCGCACTGTCGCAGCGAGCTGCTGCCCCAGCCGCTGTTCGATCACCGGCTTCCACGGCACGAGGCTGAACCCCTTGCCGTTGTCGAGCATGGCGTAACGCCCGCTGGCGAGCATGACCGAGCGCCGGTAGATGCCGGTCACGCGCTGCCCGTCGGTGACGGGCCGATGCTGTAGTCCGGTGTCGGCGGCAATGTCCTTGGCGACCTGCGCCAGTTCCCGATTGCGCAGCGTGCCCAGCAGGTTCCGGGCGAGGATCACACGCTGTCCCCGCCGCTCGGCCAACCCCTGTTCGGCCAGGAAGTCGGCGCGCTGCTGCAAGGCTTGCTTGGTATCGCCGCCAAAGCCCAGGTCGCCCAGCCCCTTACCGCCACCGATCAACTGCTGATCCAGCCAGGTGGCCCCAATCACGCGGGCCTGCCGCTCGATTGGCAGGTGCGATTTCAGTTCCACCGCCACGCCGCCCAGCCGTTGCGCGTCGTACTGGCGGCCACGCTCGGCCAGGTCGTCCGGCACCTTCCATAGTCCGTCCGCCACACGTTCCACAATGCCGGCCCGGCGCAAGGCTTCCAGCCGGCGAACGTGGGCCGCGACGACCTCCTGCGGGTCGCGGCCGGGCTTGGCTCGGCCTTGCTCGATCGCCAGGTGATGATCGGTGCGGTACAGGCCATCGCTCGCCAGCGCGACGATGTTCTTGTCGGCTGACCGCACCTCGGCGGCACCGCGTACCTCCACCACGGCTCCGGTGGGATAGTTCACCAGCTCGTCGCGGGTGTTCAAGGCGACATAGTGGGCCTTGCCGTCCACGCCGTCGATGACCAGATAGCCACGGTCGTGCAGTTCGTCGGCCAGCCCCTTCGCGGCCACGCGACCGATGACGGTACGGCCATCGTCGACCGGCTCAAACACCGCCAGCTCGCGGGGCTGACCGCTCATGGCGTGCTGCATGGTGCGGATGATGTCGCCACGCTCGCCCAGGGCGCGCAAGGTCTTCTCGGCGTCCGCATGGACGGCCCAGGTGCCGGGCTGCGTCTCGTCGGCTAGGCCCAGGCGCTGCAAGCGTTGCAGGCGGCCGATCAGCAGCAGGCGCTGGCGTTGTAGCCCGGGTTCGTTGAAGCGTTCGATCTGCACCCAGCCATCCTCGCCGGCCTCGCGCTGCAACGTGCGGTCGAGGCTCGTCCACCGCTCTTGCTCCACCTCGCGCTGCAAGGTCTGCTGGATCTCCAGTTCGGTGCGCGGCCCCAGCCATTCCGTCTCCAGCTCGGCGGCGCGATGGCGGAAGCCGTGGGCGATGTAGTCGCCGGCGATGATGAGGTCTTTGCCGGTGTCGTCGCGTCCGCGCACGATCAGGTGGGTGTGCGGGTTGTCGGTGTTCCAGTGATCCACCGCCACCCAATCCAGCCGCGTCCCCAGGTCGGCTTCCATGCGGTTCATCAGGTGCCGGGTGTAGGTGTGCAGGTCGTCCAGTTCGGCCCCGTCCTCCGGCGAGACGATGAAACGGAAATGGTGCCGGTCGTCCTGGCAGCGTTCCTTGAAGGCGTCGAGGTCGGCTTCGTCGGCCTGCGGCCCGTAGGCCCGGCCCGGTTCGCCATCGCGGCCCGCGCCGTCGCGCTCGATGTAGCGCAGGTGCTTGGCGAGCGACTGCGGGCTGGCGTTGCGCTGATTGACCAGCAAGGTCTTGGTAGTCACGCGCCGCGACATGGGCGTCAGTTTCGCCCCGGCGAAGCGCGCCGCCGTGTTGCCGCGCCCCAGGCGTGAACCGGGCCGCTGGCCGGCGCGCTGGCCGTTGCCGCCAGTGGCAGGACGGCGCACGGCCGGCTTGCCGCTGCTGGCTTTGCCCGCTTGCTTGAGCACCTTGGAAACGAAGCTCTGCCCCTGGCCCTTGCCCCGGTTCTTGGGGGCGCTGGGGCGCACGCGGAAATCGTCGTCGCGGCGGTCGTTCATGGTTGTGCCCTCTGCAAGCTCTGGCGTGTCCGGTCGTACAAAGCACGCGGATATGCCTTCATTGGCGCGGGTCTCGCGCCCCACGCGGCACGGCAGCGAAGCCGCTGCGTGCCGCGCCACCCCCATGTGCAGACTGGCTTTCGACGCGGCCCGGTGCCGCGTCCTTTTGTCTTGCCTTCCGCCTTTGCCCTTCGCTGTCGCTCCGGGCCTCGGCGGCCCGGCGGCGCTGCGCTGCTTGCAGCCAGCCCGCCGGCGAACGCGCGAACTGACGCCATGAAGGCCGCAGGCCGGGCGCGTTCGAGGCAAGACGCCTGCACGTTGGACGGCTGCGCCGAAGGCAGCGCGAAGTGCGGTGCCCAATGCGTAGGATTGGCACCCGCACTGCACGCGCGACGACACGGCGACGAACAGTAGAACGACATGCCCGATGGCACGCCGGAGCGCAGCGAATTGGCGGCTATCATGGACGTGTCTCCAGCCAGACCGGATGCGCAACGCCGATCACTGCGGATGCGCTGACCGGGCCGAAATAGCGGCTGTCGAACGACGCTGGGTTGGTCACGCTCAACAGGAACAGCTCGCCCGGTTCGAGGCGGCGGCAAAGCTGCAAGGATGGCAGCGGGCGGCCCAGCCGGTCGGCAGGCAGCACGGCGGCCGAAGGCACGCCGTCGATGCGTACCTGCCCGGCGACGATGCAAACGTGTTGTGGCGCGACGGCGCCCACACGTTTGAGCAGCGGCACGCGCGTCGGCAGGTAGCCGCGCTGCGCAGCCAGCGTGGCGGCCCTGTCGGGCAGCGGCACCAGCACGATGCTGTCCACGGGCAACGGACGTGGCAGCGAGGCGGCGCGCAGGTCGAACGGTTCGATGCGATACCAGCCGACCGCCACGCTATCGGACGGGTTGTAGGTCAGGCGCGGCAGCGGCTGCACGAAAGCCGCCCAGACCAGCGCAGCGAGGCCGACAGCGGCGAAGCCCGCCAGCACGAAGCGAGCGCGAAGGCGCGAGCGAGGAAGCGGCGCGGCTTGTGTGCGTGCGGCAGTGGGATGGGCCGTCATGGCAGCGCCCTCCCGGCCAGCCAGGCGGCGTGCCGCTCGGCGGTGTATTCGGGCAGCGGCAAATGCGCGGCGAGCCGGTTAGCGAGCGTGCGCCAGTACGCGGGCGACACGTCGATGGCAGCGATCCCCAGCGCCTCGATACCGTCGATGCGTTCCAGCACAGCACGCACATTGGCATCACCTTCGGCATGCAGCAGAAGGCACGCGCCCGGCTGCACGCCTGGGATGCGCTGTACGGCATCAAGCGGTGTAGCAGCCTGCATTACCATGAGCTGCCAATGAATCGTGCCGTAGTCGTTGGCCTGCCAACGAACGCGGCAGAGCATTGCACCCGGCATGAACATGGCGCAGCGCAGCCAGCGGTCGAGCTGAAGCGTGCGCGCCGGTTCGCCGAAGCGCCGGTAGAGCTTGAAGCGCGGTTCGATGTAAGCCAGCGCGACGCGCGTCAGCGGCGCGCTACTCGGCTGGCTGCAAGGTGCAGCGTGCGCAGCCGTGACCGCGATGGCGGCAGGTGCGGCAGCAGACAATACGGATGTGGTCATGGCGTGTTCTCCCTGCGGTGTTCTGGAAACTCGCGCTCCAGCAAACCGCGCAGCAAGTCGGCCACGGTCACGCCTTGCGTGAAGGCCGACACCTTGATGCGTGCCCGCATGGCAGGCGTGATGTCGAGGGTCAGGCGAGCGGTGTAGAGGTCGCCCTTGTTGAGCGCATCCGCGTCGCCCTGGCGAATCCAAGCCTCGGCGTGCGGATTGGCGGGCGGACGCGCGCCGATGCCGACCCGCTTGGCCGGGCGTTTGCTGTTGGGTGGGTTGCTGTTGTCGCTCATGACGGCCACCGCAGCAGCTCATCGACCAGCGCGGTGATTTCCTGCGCCGCCGCACTATCGGGGGCTGTCTCCCGCGCCAATCGACCGGCAGCCACGCTGTCGGCGAAGACGATGCGCTGGCGCACCTCGCTGCGCAGCGCTGGCAACGGCTGTTCGGCCAAGGCTTGCCGTGCTTCGCGCCCGATCACCGTGGTGCTGACGCGCCGGTTGATGACAAAAGCCGCTGCTAGCTGCGGCCGGAACACTTGGGCCTCACGGATCAGCGCCACCATCTCGGCGCTGGCCCACAGGTCATAGGGGCTGGGTTGTACCGGGATCAGCACTCGCTCGGCCGCCAGCAGCGCAGAGCGCGCCAAGGCGGCGATCCTTGGTGGCCCGTCGATGATGACGTGATCGACCCGCCTGGCGAATTCTGGGGCTTCCTGGTGCAGTGTTTCGCACGCCAGGCCCACGGCGCTGAACAGCCGGGGCAAGCCCTGCTGGCTTCTGCGCTGTGTCCAGTCCAGTGAGGAACCCTGCGGGTCGGCATCCAGCAGGACGACGTGCTGGCCGCGCAAGGCCAGTTCACCCGCGATGTGCGTGGCGAGCGTGGTCTTGCCGACGCCGCCTTTCTGGTTGAGCAAGGCGACGATCATGGCGCGGCCCTCCAGCTTGGAAGGCCGGACTGTTTTTGCCGCGCCGAACGGTGTGATTTTTGCGGCTTTTCCTGGCTGGCTTTTCGGCCTGCGGCAGTTGTCCACCGAAATGCTGCTTCTCTACCAATAGTTAGAGAATTTAAGTTAGTAATGTTAGAGGGATCGCAAACCCGCGCCGTTACTGGCTTTCCGGCGTTTTCGTACTCCTGATAGCACGATAGGCGTACTCCTGATAGCACGACACCTCTTACCCCTGATAGCACGACCCCATCCACAGCCTGTCCCGCTGTTATCCCCGTGCCGTCTGCGGCACGGGCCGGAAGGTCAGCAATTCCATGTCGTCCTCGGGAATCCGCACGATGCCCAGCTCGTACCCCGGCAGCGACTGCCGGGCGACCAGCGCCCGCAGGTCGTAGGCGAAATCCGAAAACCGCGTACTGCTGCCCGACTTGCGGTGCAGATGCCGGAAGTCGAACTGCCAGCCGTATTCCTGCCTGCCGCCATGCTTGCGCACCAGTCGGTACAGCCAGCGCTCGATGCCGCCCGTGAGCCGGAAATACGTCGGGTCGATGGTCAGCACCAGGGCGGCGTCCAGCACGCTCGCATAGAACCAGTCTGGCAGGATCAGCTCGATGCCCAGCGGTGTGCCGTTGGCATCGGCCAGTTCCTTCCACTCGTTGATCCACGAAAAGCGGTGCAAGCGTCTTCCCGTGGTTTCGCGGATGGACGTGGCCACTGTGGTCGATTGCAGCCGGTCGAGCGCGGCCTTGAGACGCTGGTAGTCGCGCAGCGACTTTCCGCGCCCGATGAAGCGCAGGATCTCGTAAGGCGTGGCCTGCATCCGCCGGGACGGTTGGATGCCCGCATCCTTGGCTTCGACTATCTGGCTGGCCGCCCAGATCAGGATGTCGGCATCCCAGATCGTAGCGATGCCGTGCTCCTGCGTACCTTCCACGCGAATGGTGATGTTGCCGCTGCGGAAGTCGATCGGCGCGGTGCGCCGCGACTTCGCCAGTGAGAAAACGGATAGGCCATCAAGTCCTGGGCATCGCGCGGTGCCATGTCCTCGCCCGGCAGTGCGCGGAACAGGTCGAGCTGTTCGCGCTGCTGCAAGGCGTGCCCTGGTGGGCGGGACATGGCGATGGCCACCTGCGATGCGCCGATCAGCGCGCACGGCTGTCAGCCGAGTGGTGCTCGGCATATTCGGGATCGGACGTGGTCTCGAAGCTGCGCGTTTCCGCCCAGGCATCGAGGTCGGCCACGGCGTACATGACGCGGCGGCCGAACTTGCGAAACTTCGGGCCACCACCGATGACGCGCTGTTTCTCCAGCGTGCGCGGTGACAGGCGCAGGTAGTCGGCGGCTTCGTCGTTGGTGAGATAGCGCTGGGGTTGTGCGGGTGTGGCAACGGGAGCGGCGGCAGGCCGCAAGGGAGCGGGTCGCATGGGATGTACCTCCATCAAGCCCGGCCACACAGCGCGACCGGATAGAGGCAGTCTCAAGAAACTTGGGGTTCTTGCTCAGGGACGTTCTGCAGGGGATGCGAAACGTCCCCCCTCATGCGGCGGAACGGGGGGAAGTTGCGCCAGACGGCGATAACCGCCGCGCATCAGCCAATCGCCCCGGCGCACCAGCCGCCGCACGCGGGCGCGCAGAGCGCTGTCGGCGTGCCAGTCGGCGGCAACGGCATCCGCACCAAACAGCCCTTCGGCCACCTCCCGCAAGGACGCACCCGCCAGGGTCGCGTCCAGCGCCTGCAGCGTGTGCATTTCCAGCAATGCGGACAGCGGCGGGCGTGGCCGGACGGTCGCCGCAGGTGCGGCACCGGCGGCTACTGCGATCTTGTTCAATTCGCTCGCCAGGGCCGCATAGCGTTCGCAAGGCGCGGCGCAGGCTCGAATGGCATAGGCGTAAGCCATGCCATCGGCCAAGCCTGGCGCGAGCACGAAACGCAGGCAGCACCCAGGCCAGCGCGCCACCAGCACCAGGCGCTTGCCGTCATGGATCAGGTGTTTGTGACCCGGCAGCTTCCAGAACTCAAAGCACAGGGCATCGGGCGGTGGATCGGCATCCGGGTAGAGCTGCACCACGGCATCGTGATCGGGGAACCAGGCCGGGTGCGCGTCCCGCGCATCCAGAGCGGGATCTTCCAGCAGGCGCAGCCCCCAATGCCCGGCAGCATCCGGTTGGCGACGACGGCGGAGCCAGTCGTGCCGATAGTCTGGATGACGGCGCAGGTACTCCCAGGCCAGCGCCGGGCCATCCAGATGCAGAACGTAGAGATAGGCCGCCGTGGCATACCACGGCTCGGCACTGCGATCAGCCATGAGGCAACCTCCCTGTGCTGGGGGTGCGTCGCCACGGCGAAACGGCGTGCTACGAGGCCATCGTCAAAACGTCATGGGTGAAGCGTAAACTGGCAGTGTCAAGACCGATGAACTCCGATGCGTTGCTGAAATCGTCCGAGTGCGACGGCGGCAACGCACTCCAATGGCATGCCGCGTCGGTCAGCTTGCCGCAGCCCGCGCCAAGCATCATGACCGTTTCGATCTGGCACGCACCGCTTCGGTGCAACACTGTCGATTCAGACCGAACGGGTCACAGACCAGACCGAAATAGACACAGTGCGCCACCGCTTCGCGGTGGCCCTCAATCGGTGATCGAACCGTTGTCTTCGGCCAACCGAAGGTATTCCGACAGCCGCCGCACCGGCTGGAAGTAGCGATCCCGCATCACGGGCTGCTGGCGCGGCCCGACGATGGCAGCCAGGTCGGACAGCTTCACCGTTCCCAGTGCAGGCATGCCAATCCCCAAGTCGATCAGGCCGTGGGCAGTATCGCCATCGGCTGGGTCGAGCGAAGCCAGCAGCCAAGTGGCATGAGCATCCGGGGTGAACAGGCGCACCACGGGCAGCGGGTCGGTGTCCTGCCCGGCAGCTCGGGCCTGTCCGTTGGATAGCAAGCGCGTGCGCTCGTCGGCGGTGATGAGCGGAGTCATGGCTGTACTTCCACGGATGTACGGAGCAGCAGAGACGCTTTGCCGCTTTCCCTCGAAAGCACGGATGCGCAAGCCCACGCATCCGCAGAAGCGTAGAAGCACGAAGGCACATGCACGGAAGTCAGGAAAGACACGGATCAGGCTCTCCGCTTTTGAAGAAAACCGCAAACGCGAATTTCAGCAAAGGCACAAAAACAGGTGAGATTGGATGAATGAGTTAAATATAACGTGGTTTTAATTGTGCTGCGAATCGACGCTTCTGTCTATGCAGAAGCGAACCGTCCAGCGCGGCCGACCGGCCGGCTCCACCACCTTCGACGCCGAGCTGGCCCAGGCTTTCGGTGCGGGGGTGCGTGCGCTGCGCACGGAGCGCGGCATCGCCCAGGAGACGCTGGCCAACCTGGCCGGCATTGAGCGCTCTCACATGGGCAAAATCGAGCGTGGCGAGCATGCGCCAACCCTGGCGATCATCTTCAAGATCGCCGGTGCGCTGGAGTGCAGCACAGCGACTCTAATGACGGAGGCGGAGCAACAACTTCATCCCGGTGACGTTTTGCACAAGGTTTGATTGATGAACGTTACTGGCTTGGCCACCGCCAAGGTAGCGATGCCGTGCCTAAGAATTTATAATCTCACTCTCAAGCTATTTCTAGCTTAATTTGGGCAAAAAATAATATCGCAGGGAATAGCATGGCTTCCTCGGAAATATCACGTGTACGCGAACGATCCAAGTGCCGCAAGCGGCTGAATGAAATCTACGATGAAGCCATTAATGCGTACGTCATTCATTACTCTTGTGAGTCGTTCTATGCACCAGATGGACAGTCCCCGCTAGCCAATTCAACTCGGGTCACCTCTATAGCTGTGAGAAATTTAAAATCTGGCCAGACAAAAACCTGGTCGATTCACAAGTCTGCCGAGCTTGGCAAGCAGCTAGAAAAATTGAGCGAATTGATCAAGGCAAATGCTCCTCTTACCAATCAAGAGCAGGATGCTGGAGCTTTGAGAACAGAGGCAACCGCACATATCAGCGAAATCCTCAATCCTCTTGAGTTCGACATGCTCAATGGGTATTTTTCATTTCTTTCAAATCATTCCGATAGCACATATGTACACTGGAACATGCGGGATGATAATTATGGCTTCTCTGCGCTGGAACATCGCTTTCGCGTCTTAGGCGGAAATCCCGTCATACTTCAAGATAATAAGAAATTTGATCTGGCCAGGGAATTAATAACGCTATTCGGCAAAAGATATGCTCCCCATACGTCCCCAAAGGGCCGGAGAGGGCGACTGATGAGCATAATTGAATTGAACAGGATCGCGGACACCGATGCTCTTCAGGGCGCCGAAGAAGCAGCAGCATTCGTGAACGGCGAGTTCATAAAGCTTCAGCAATCAACGCTGCGAAAGGTTGATGTCTTGTCAAATATATTTGACAGAACTCACGATAAGAGTCTGAAAACAAACGCATCTTTTACAGACAAGTATGGCGTTCACCCTATAGCGCTAATTGAGGTGGCCAAGAACAACCCTATTGTTTCTGGGTTTGTTTTTCTTGCGGGCATTTTTGCCGCGGTGGTTCGTTACAAAGACAGTATTGGATCATTTTTCCCTTAGCCATAGGCATGGCTTGGGGTGGTGCTGACCGGACAGCAAATCGCCTCCTGATTAGCCCCGACTCTCAGCCAAGAAAGTTGCTCGCAATCCGCAGACGCGGCTCCGGACATGGTTTGCACCGCATCATCGCGGTCGCAAGTCGCGAAAGCGTCTCGCGCAGGCGGAACCGGCGGTTGAAACGGTACGCCGCTTCGGCCAGGTAGCGCCGCGCGTACTTGGCTTGTTTGACGGCATGGTAGGTGCCACTGATCGCCCGCTTGAGGTTGCCCAGCACGACGTTAACCCATCGCGCTCCAGGCACTTCGGTGGCGGCGCGGCCGCCGCCGGTGTCGAGCGTTGTGTGGGCGTGGCCGGCGTCTTCGAGCCGGCGGAAGCAAGCCAAGCCGTCACGTAGGACCTCGCACTCAGGTGCCAGGCGGCGCGTGATCCAGTCGTTGAGCGAGGCGTTGTCGAAGCTGCGGACCGGCTCGATCACTGCGAAGGTCGGGCGTTCGAGGTGTTCGTCCGTCTGCACTGCGATCACGAACGCCTGCTTGTTCTCCGATCCGCGCCCGGGCTTGCCGCCGTTGCGCTCGCCGCCCAAATAGGCGTCGTCAAGCTGCACGAAACCCTGGAGTTTTCTGGAATCCTCCCGCTCGGTCATGGCCTGCATGACCTTGTGCTTCAGGCGCCAGGCGGTCTTGTAGTTCACGCCCAGGTGGCGCATCAGTTCCAGCGCAGCCAAATTGGTCTTGGTCGAGGTAAGCAGGTGCATCGCCAGCATCCAGGTGCGCAGCGGCAGTTTGGTGCCTTCGAACAGGGTGCCCGCCGTCAAGGTCGTCTGATGCCGGCAAGCGCGGCACTGGTAGTAGATCGCATCGCCGCGCCTGAATCGCGAACGCGCGCGTCCGGCACAGGCCGGGCAGCGGTAGCCTTCAGGCCAGCGCCACTTGTACAAGGCCCGGTAACACTTTGCTTCGGTGCCGTAGCGGTGGATGAACTCGCTCATCGAAAGGCCGGGTTGGAACTGCACGCGGTTGATGCCCATGGCGCCACCTCGTTGGCTTCAGATGGCACCATGCTGTGCCGCAGGCGGCGCAAATCCTGCGACTCGCGGCTGAGGGTCGGGGCTAATCAGGAATCGCCTTGGTCGAAACCAAGGCGCTGTTTACATAGCTGGGAAGATTACGTGGCCAGCGCCCCAACCTGCGACTGTTCATCAGCTGCGGCGGCTTCCTCATCCGTCGCCATGTCCTGCGCATCCTGCTGCGAGGGGTCGGCATGTAAGATGGCAGGCATCCAGCCGGTACCGTCGGCCAGCCGTTCGGCTTCGCTGGCAATGTCGCCTTTTTTCAACTTCGCCAGCCGGGTGACGTGCTCTGGTGCGAATTCGCCCACGGCTTCCAGAATCGCGGCCTTCGGCACATGCTGGAAATAGCCGTCTGCGGTGGGTTGCCACCATGCCGCCATGTCCAGCCCCACCGCCTGCGCCAGTTCGGCACCCGGCTGGTGCTGCGTAGCGCGGGGCGTCACCACATCGACCGTGGATGCCACGCATACAGCCAGCAGGCTCACCAGTTCATCCTGTGGCTTCGCCAGCAGTGCGGCGAACAGTTCGGCGCTGTCCTCCGGCAAGGCCTCACCCGCTACCTGTTGCAGTTCGCGCAGTGCCACGGCGGCGGGCGATTCCGGCCAGTCCGGGGCCATGCCTTCCAGCCGATCTTGCTGGGTCAGCTTCACGCCCAGCGGCAGATCGTGGCCGTAGTGGCTGCCTTGCAAGACAGTCTGCACCATGCCATGCACCAGTGCGGCTAGCGCCACCTGCGGATGCCGGGCCACTTCGATTTGCAGCGCGGCGGTACGGTGGGCGCTCAAGCGTTGCGCCAGCCGGTCAGACATGGCGGCGGGCTTGGGGGCGTCGTCGGTTTCCTCGCCGGTGTCGTCGTTCCCGGCTTCGCCCTCGCTGCCGAAACCTTGCCGCAGCCGTTCAAGCGTGCGCAGTGCCTTGGCCTCGGCTTCGCGCAGCAGGCCACGATGAATCACGGCCTCGCCGTTGCGGTCGATGGTGACGATGGCACCGGCGGCAGCTTTGACGGCTTCCCCGTAGTCCTGCAAGCCATCTTCCAGCGCCTGCAACTGTTCGCCCAGGTGTTCGCCTTCCTCCTGCAAAGCGTCGGCCTTGTCTTCGTCCTCGGCGTCCAGGGCAGCATCTACGGCCTCGGCCAGCGACTGAATCTTGGTTTGCAGCTTCTCGATGCGGGCGGCTTCGCGCTTGTTGGGGCTGCGGCGCTCCTCGGGGCGCGTTGGAAGACTTGCAGGTCGGCATGGGTCGTGCCGGGTGTAGCATCCACCCATGCCCAGCCTTCGGCCTTCACCTCGGCGGCAAGGCTGGCCAGCTTGTCCTGCGCCAGCCGTTCCAGCAGCGCGGCATCGGTCAGATACACGCCGCTATCGGCTTCCGCGAACAGATCGCGGCGGGTGCCACCGCCTGCGGTCTCGTAAGCATCCAGCCCAACGAAGCGCACCAGCGGATGCCGGTGGGCGTCAATCTCGCGCTCGGTCAGGCGGTCGCGCAGGTTATGCGGGCTGCGCTGCCATGTCGGCGCATCGTAGAACGCGGCTTCCTGCGCGGCGTGGTCGTCGGTGATGGCAAGGGCCATCAACTGGTCAAGGCTCACGGCCTCGGCCCGGTAGTCGGCCAGCAGGCGCTGCGACACGTTGGCGAGTTTCAGGCGGCGCTGCACCACCAGCGGCGTGACGCTGAAATCTGCGGCAATGTCCTCGATGGGTCGGCCTTCGGTCACCAGTGCGGCGAATGCCTCGAACTGGTCGGCGGGGTGCATGGCTTCGCGCTGCACGTTCTCGGTCAGGCTGGCGGTGCGGGCGGTGCCATCGGCCACCAGCAGGCAAGGCACCTCCCATTCCTTGCTGATGCGGCGCTTCTTCGCCAGTAGCTTGAGGGCGGCAAGGCGACGGCCTCCGGCCACGACTTCGTAACGCTCGCCGTCAGCGGTCGCGGTCACAATCAGGTTTTGCAGCAGGCCGACACGCTGGATGCTGGCGGCGAGTTCGGGAATCGACATGCGCGGGGTCTTGCGCACGTTGCGACCCGTGGCGCGCGACACCAGCCGCGACAGCGGCACCAGAATCAGGTTATTGCTCGGGTCGGCGGCTTCCAGCAGCACGGCAGGCGCGGCGCTGGCTGCGGCGTGGATGGCGTGGGCTTCGGTGTGGTTGATGGCGTTCATGGTGAAAACTCCTTGCGATGATGGAATGCAGCAGCGAATGACGCGGCAAGGGTTGCTGCCTGCCCCTGCCGCGCAGGGGAATCAGGCTTTCAATTGGCGCAGGCCATCTGCCAACAGCCACAGGGCGCGATTGAGGCGAATATCGGAATCAATGCCCTGCACGGGACGGGTCTGCTGGCGTCGTCCGTTGGCGCTGCGCCCATGCAAACCGCCTTTGGTCAGGTTCTCTTGGGTACGGTTGAACACGCTCCACAAGTCCGGGCGGTGGTCGTCGAAACGGCGTGGCATCAGGATTTGCGATTCGGTGATGGGGGCGGGCTTGTCCGGGTCGTCGTACTTGAGCGACAGCGCGGCGCGGGCGAACACTTCGGCTTCGCCTTCGTCCAGCGTGATGGCCTGCATGGATTCGCGGGATTCCAGCGCACGGTCGAAGCCGTGCAGCACCTGATAGGCACCTTCGATCACTTGCCCGGCCACGTCGCCTTTATGCGGCACGCGCACATCGGCCACGGTGTCGCCGCACACCAGCCCATTGCTGCACACGAAACGGAACATCCCGGCCAGCATCTGGTAGCTGCTGGTGCCATCGTGCGAGTTCAACAGGATGATTTCGTTGGCTTCGCCTCGGGCGTTGATCTGGCTGGCATGGCGCAGCCGGATCATGTGCTTGGTGTAGTCGCGCCGGTCTTCGTGGCGGGTGCGGGTCTGCGTCACCATGAAAGGCTGAAACCCTTCCTTGCGCAGTTCGGTCAGTACCGTGGCGGTGGGGATATAGGCGTAACGCTGGGAACGGCTTTCGTGGGGCGCTTCCGCAAAGATGGACGGGGCCACGCGGTGAATCTGGTCATCAGACAGCGGGGAGTCGCTGCGCAGTACCGGGGAACGGGAAGCGAAACGGGATGCAAGCATGGTCTTTCTCCTGACGAAAAGGGTTTGCTGTTCAAACCGCACACCGGATTCCTAGATTCGGAGCCCAGCCTTTCGGCTGTTCGGTGCGGTTGGCACGAGGAACCCGGTTGGCCCTGTTGCCACCGTCTTTCCTGAGTTCATCGCCCGCGACGGTCAGGAGCCCACGGACGTGGGCCGTCAAGGAGAAAAGCGGCAGGTAGGTGCGGCCCGCAGGCGCAGCCGAGGACACGGCCTGGCGCGCCTTGATGGCACGCGGCCACGGGCTACAGTCGCGAGCAAGGTGATGGAGTCAGGAGAGACGGCTGGACATGGCAACGGCCGCAGCGATGTGCAGACCGCACGCAAGCGCAAGCGCGCAGGCCCGAAGCTGGAAGCCGGGCCGTAGGCGTCAGGGATGTGGAAGGCCGGCGAATGCCAGTCCTGTCAGGGATGAGCGAACAGCGAACCTGGAGCAGCGCGGTTCGCGAAGCGGAGACGCAAGGAAGTATTTCGCTTATTATCTATTTGTATTTATGACTGCATCGGCCAGGTGCAAAAGTTCAAAAAATGCAATTGAAGGTCTGTTTTGCAGCGACTGCTGACGATCAGCTTTCTCTTGTTTTCCTATCATGCCAAAAGGGATTAATTTGGAGGCGAGGATGCTGGAGGTAGACAAGAAACGCGAAGCGACAGCTTCGATCAGAGGGTATTTTTACCAACTTGACGCTGCCTTGCTCGAAATCCTAAATGCGGACCTGAGCGATGAAGTCGTTATCGAGGGAATTGAAGACTTCGACCGCTACACCGAGGAAAGCGTCATTTACGGCCAGGTAAAGTACTACGCGGAGCAGAATCTGACAGACTCGGTACTGCGTGATCCCCTGCATAAGCTCTTTGTTCATTTCCACGGGCTCGAAGAAGCACAGCGGGCAGGCCGGAAATACCTGCTGTACGGGCACTTTTCAGAAGTAAAGATCGATATTGGTGAGCTTTCCGTCGAGCGCTTCAAGTCGGTGATGGAATACCGAAAGGAAGTGAAGGCCGCTGACGGTACAAAATCCTACGAAAAGAAGTCTTTGCTCGACGGCATGGCCGCGCCAGATAGGCTAATTGAGGCGTTCTGCAAGAGCTTCAGCATACAAATCTCGAAGGAATTTTCTGAACATCGCAGGCTCGTCATTGAGGCAATACGGAAAAACCAAAGCGTCTCAGGGGTTGAGGCCGAAGGTTTTCACTATCCAATGGCCTTCGACTACATCGCAACACTTGCCACGAAAAAAGATCACAACGACCGTAAGGTCACCCGTCGTGATCTGCAGGAGCTGCTCAAAGGTGCTCAAGCTATCCATAATCGTTGGCTTCTCCGGGAGAAGGATGCAAGCGAGTACGCGAAGCATATTAAACGCCTGTACTTCTCGCTCACGAACGGCGCAGGAATCGCCCGTGTTTTCATCATCGAATGTGATGGGGCGACTGACGGCTCGGTCATCTGCGACCAACTCAGAGCAATTGGTAATAATTGGAGTTCTGCTAAAAAGCGCCGTATCCAGAATTCCGAGCGCTACGCGCCATTCATCCTGCTACGCGGCGCGGATGAAAAACTCATCTTGCAAGTAAAAAATGAGCTTTTCGATACTGGAACCGTTTTCGTAGACGGTTACCCATATCGCGGATCGCCCTTTCGCAACGATCACGTTCAGAGCCCGCAGACCGAATTACACCAAATCGAAATTCGTTTTGTCGAAGACGTTGACCAGCTGCTGGAAGCTCTCAACGGAGTGGGACGGAAGTTGTGCCACATCTATGACTTCTTCCTGGAACGCCCAGCAGCCATGGCTATGCCGAGTCCAAAGAGTCGGATGTATTCGATCCCCGTTAGCAGCATCTCCACAATCAATAAAATTATCTGAGGACGAACTATGACTGAGGAAGTCGCCAATGCCGAAGTTGTCGCCGTTTACCCCAACAAGGTTCGTGTGGCCGTCGATGATCTTTTGAACTTTCAAGCAGCGGGGGAGTCTCTTCGCGTTGGGTCTTTTCTCAAAGTCTCGGACAATGACAACGTTTCTCTTATCTGCATCATCGAAAGCTTTTCAATCGAGATGAAAGAGGTAAAGGGCGACAGTATCAGTGACCACAAACGCGTTTATATGATTGATTCCTATCCCCTCGGGACCCTTAAAGATGGAAAGTTCAATCGCGGTGGTGACGAACTCGCCATTCCGCCAAAGAAGGTCGTCCCGGCAACGAAAGCGGAGATCGCAGCTATCTATGCAGACTGCTATGCCGCTGAAGACCGCTTTTGCTTTTCGTCACTGACTAGGCAACGTGATATCGTCGTACCTGTTCATGGCGACAGGTTCTTCAATAAACATATTGCCGTCGTCGGCGCTTCGGGATCGGGAAAATCGTCGAGTGTGACGTCAGTTCTGCAGAAAGCAGTATCTGCTAAAAGCGGCGAATACCAAGGTCTCAACAACTCTCATATCCTAATATTCGATCTTCATTCCGAATATGCTACGGCTTTTCCAAAGGCGAATATCATCACTGTCGATGACCTCGTCCTACCATATTGGCTTCTCAACGAAGACGAGATGGAGGACATGTTCCTGGAGTCCGGCGACAATAACAACTACAATCAGGAGTCGCTGCTACGATCTGTGGTGACCATTGCCAAGAAGATCAGCAATCCTGCTGTCGAAAAGGTCAACTTCGATAGTCCGCTTCGATATGACATTCAGCACGTAGCGAACGCTTTCCGCAACCTGACGCGGGAAACAAAAGACGCTGAAAACTCGCTGCATATCAAGTTTAAGGATGGTACGACCGAAACGTTCGATGATGTCGAGGGTCAGCTGGAGCACTATTGCAAGGCTTTGCGCGAGTTCGCTGCTCCGGAACGGAGTAAAATCAACAAGGGCCCCTATGCTGACGGCAGCATCGACAAATTTGAGCGGCGGATTAGATCAAAAATCTCGAACTCTCGGCTTGACTTCATATTCGGTGCGAAGGCCAAAGCTGCGACCCTAGAACAGGTACTTGAACAGTTTACCGGCTACAAGGCGGGAGGCGAGTCGAATGTCACAATCATCGACCTCAGCGGCATTCCCTTTGAACTGCTCAGCATTACCGTTTCGCTGATCTCCCGCCTTATGTTCGATTTTTGCTACTACGCTCGTCGCGTGGAGAGTAAAACAGAGCAGCCGTTCCTGATGGTGTATGAGGAAGCGCACAAATACGCGCCAAAGAGCGGTCTTGCCCGCTACAAGGCCTCCTTGGCTGCAATCGAACGCATTGCCAAAGAAGGACGAAAGTACGGGATCAGCCTTCTGATTTCGAGTCAGCGACCATCTGAAATATCAGAGACTATCTTTTCGCAATGCTCCAACTTCTTGGCAATGCGTCTTACCAACCCCGATGATCAAAGCTATGTCCGCCGACTACTGCCGGATACGCTTGGCAATTTGACCGAAGGCATGCCCGCGCTGGAACAAGGGGAGGCGCTTCTGATCGGGGACGCCGTCATCATGCCGTGCGTCGTGTATGTGGAAAAATGCGACCCCGAGCCCTCGTCTAGTGACGTGAAATATCTCACACTCTGGAAAGCGGAGTGGAAGGAGATCGATTTCAAAAAGCGTGCCGATAACTGGCGAGGATGATGGGGACATCGTTGCACAAATTAAGTTTGAGGCGAACTACCCAAAACCCTAGTTTTGGCTATACCACGGTGCAAAACGAACTTGCAAAGAAGGTTCAATGCAATGACTGCTTTGAGTGACAGTAGTCATTGGCCTTGTTGAGTTGAAGGGCAGCAACCAGCCTTCACCGGACATTGTGAATCAGCCTGTGAAGTTCCGCTTTGGGTCGAAAGCGGACGTTCTTGCAGGTAAATGCGCTACACATCTGAAGATGAATAATTTCAGGGACAACATCGAGACATGACCACCGTCTATATTGATGAAAGTGGCCACAGTGGGGACATGATCAACAGCGGCAACGCTTACGACTTCAAGGGCCAGCCCTACTTTGCCCTGGCCGGCATTGGTCTTGAGGACGGTCATGACTGGGAAGACCGCATCAATGAGCTGCGAAACCGCCACCGTATTCCTGCCGGTGAACTCAAGTCCAAGTCGCTGACCGCTAAGCCCAGGTTCTCGGCCGAAGTCATCCATGCCTTACTCGACCAGCGCGCTCCGCTTTTCATCGAGGTGGTCGACAAGCGCTTCTTTATCTGTACCAGCATCACCTCGTTCCAACTCTTGCCGCCGTGTCTTGGCTACCCCGAGTCAATGCAGTTTCACTTCATCAAGAACACGGTGGCGGACTTCCTGTTCTTTCACGCCTCCGAGCGCGTCCTCGATACATTCGTCGCGTCGTGCCTGGCACCGGGGGATGCGACTCTGCGTGCCTCATTCGCCATGCTGCGTGACATGGCCACAGATCGGGGCTTTACGGGATCGGCCGCACAAATCGCGCAAGGCGTTGCCCACATGGTGCAGGAGGTTGAGGCCGAATACGCCGAGCAGCGCGAAAAAGGTAGCGAGGCCTGGTCGCGATTTCTTCCGCCACCCGACCTCAACAAACATGCAAAGCAGGTCTGGATGCTGCCAAACCTGACGTCATTCACGAGTATCTACGCCCGGATGAATCGCTATTACGGCAGACGCCTGGCCGGCATCCGCTTGGTGCACGACCAGCAATTGGAAGTGGAGAACATTCTGCGCCAAGGAAAAATGACCGCCGAAAATCTGAGCAACTCCGTAGATCTGCCTTACACCCCACAGTCCGACTACCGGTTCGAGGAAGAGGCCAGCATCGAGTTCGCGCAGTCGCACGAGGCCATCGGAGTGCAACTGGCCGACATCGTTGCCGGCAGCGTGATGCGCTACTTTCGAGACACGGACGCCGGCACGCCCGTGTCGAATGAACTGCGCGAGGCCATCATGCGACTCATCGGCGAGGGCGATGAGCGAAGGGGCTATGGCCTCAATCAAGTCGTCGCCACGGCTAACGTCCGACATGAGGAATGAGTGCTACAGCTGTGGCGTTGTCTGCCATTACGCCTCCCCCTGAACGCAGCGGAGCATCAAGGCAGTGAGGCGTCCAGCGCTGTTTCGAAGGCGGATGCCTTGTCCCTTAGAACGTGGTCCAAGCTTCGGAACACATTCCGAAGCTCCTGTCGGTAGGCGGCCTCCGTCTTCAAATCCGCACCGACGATCACCGCGTTCAGAAATGACGCGGCAACATCTGCCGTCTTCGGATCGCTCTGGAGCTTTACATGGCTGCGAATGGCGGTCTCCAGCAGATCCGATTTGAATGCTGCCGACAGCTTCTCACTCGGAATGATGTCTTGCAGCATCGCCCCCAGTACCTTGGTGGCTTCCTTGGAGATGTAGTGGCGATCGAAATGATCGGCACAAAGGGTTGCCTTCGGGATTTCGGAATCATCCACGCGCGCGCACTCCTCAGCCCAATCCGTAGCGACGCCGACCAGGCGGCCGAGAAGGTAGTGAAATGGCGTTGGCCACTCCTGGCAGGCCTCTTCGTCGGGTGCGCCAGACATCTGCTTGAGGATCTTTTCGGCGAAGTGCCCGAAGTAGTGCAGCCACATATGGTCTTGCAGCCCCTGATGAATGCCTTCGTGCACCATGATCTCAAAGAGTGTGATGCCTGAATTGATCGGGCACCGAAACCGCCCCACCTCCTGGTAGGAGCCCAACGGCTCGTTGAGCTTGGCGGCCAAGTGCTTGTCTTCGTCCAATCGGCGTCGTACCGACTCGCCGACGGCAACCTCCACGTCGTTCTTCACCGCAGTGGCTGCATCGGCAAAGAAGAAGCGAAGCAGCCGATTGCTTGGCGGCAGGTAAAGACGGCTTCCGCCATTGAGGTTCTGATTGTTTTTCAGCTCGACGTAGAGCCGGCTTCCCGTGGCGTCCAGCAGCGCGTCGATGTAATGCGCAATGAAGTCCGAGCGTATCGCTTCGTCCGCTTCCAGCAGCTTGAGGCAGAAATGTGGGTGCGCCTGCGCCAAGTGGACGGTCAACTCAGGTGAGGTGACAAGGTTCAACAGGATCTCCCGGGCTTCCAGGCTGACCTTGTCACACTTTGCACACCTGGATTTCAATCCATGCAACAAGCTGCGCCATTGCTTGCGCCAGATTGAAGGGGGCTTCGGCACTTCCCCGCGCAGCAGCGCGGCCAGTTCGTCCTGGGAATTGCCCTGGCTTTCGATCCAGCGCACCAGCCAGGACTGTCGCCGGGTCAGGGAAATGAGTGTCGGCAGCTGGGGCTCGACCAGCAGCACCAACTCGTCGTAGCGTCTGGTGAGGTGCAGGTTTTCGATCAACTCGCGAAAGACGTGCACTCGGCCTCGAGCCAATGTCGGAAAGCGTGTTCGCCAAAAGAAGTAGAGTGCCACCGAAAGCAGCAGCAGATACACCGCGCTGGAACTGTCGAGCCCCCATTTCCAAGGCCCCAGGCTGTAGTACAGCCCAAGTTGCTCCAAGGCCGGGGCGAACACCAGATAGTGGACCAGCAGAAATACCGATCCGCCCACCACCCAGTCCACCCAGGTCGTGCAGAAACGAAGTCGGAGCCGGTTGGTGGGAGAGATGAGTGCCCACACGGCGGCGATGACGCCCAATATGGTGAGCAGGCCTGTGGTGTCAATGGAAGCGGCGGCTGTCATCGGCGCTAGTGCATCCTTGCGTGGGTCGTTGGGATCGCACGCTGGTGCAATTGGTCTGCAGTTCAGCGCATGGCATCAGGGCGAAAAAAACCGATCTTCGTTTCCAAACATCGGGGCAAGCAATCTCTGCATCGGGCGCCTCAGGCCTCAGCCTGAACGGACTTGAACTATTCCTTGCACCGCTCTCCCATGCCCCGCTTCGCAGGGCACGACGGTGTCAGTGAGGATACTCGGGAGAGAGCACCGAATAGTTTTGCGCAATCCAATTGATCACTTTGGAGCGGCCCTGAATGTCGGAGGGCAATTTTTCATGAATCAGCCACTCGCAGACTTGGCGGAAGCGAACCGAGAGATCAGTCTGGTTCTTGCCCTTGAGGGAGTTCAGCAGGGTGAGCACTTCATAGCCTTCCTTACGGCTGAAGCGATCGGCATCTTCCTTCGTCTTCTTCGGATCGTCACCCGGCACAGCAGTCCAGCTGTAGTCGTCGTAATTCAGGTCGCTTTTCTTGATTTCAGGCATTTGGATCTCCTATCCCATGTGGTAATTCTATTTATGAGGGTACTACGACTTCAAGAGTGGTCGCGAAAATCTCAGGAGAGCAAAAATGAATCGAGCCATGGCCTGCCCCGATTGCACACGGGGTGTTTGCTTTCATGGCTGCTGGCCTTGGCACGCTCCGAATTGGGCAAACCAAAAGGGCCGAAGCGCCCGGCTCAGATCAGGCCGCGTTCAGCGAAGGACGCAGTGTCGCTACCGGCGACAATGACATGATCCAGCGTGCGCACCTCCACCAGCCCCAGTGCTTCCTTGAGTCGCTGCGTCAACACTTTGTCTGCCTGTGACGGCTCAGGATTCCCGCTTGGATGGTTGTGCGAGAGAATCACCGCCGCCGCATTGAGCCGCAACGCCTCCTTGACCACTTCACGCGGATACACCGATGCACTGTCGATGGTGCCGTGGAACATCTCTCGGTACTCGATCAGCCGATGGCGCGTATCCAGAAACAGCACCGCAAAGACCTCATGCTCGAAGCCTGCCAGCTTATTGCGCAGGTACTCCTTGACCAGCGCCGGGGAAGTGAACTCAGCTCCACGCTGCATCTTCAGCTCGATGGCCTGGCGTGCCGCTTCAAGGATTTGATCTACCGATGCCGGCAAGTAGCGCCCCTGGGCGTCACGCACCAGCAAAGCGTCATCGAACGAGGAAAAAGACAGTTGCGACATGATCGTGCTCCGGTTGCTCGGGCGGAATTGCCCGGAACCGTGGCCAGCACGGCGCAGCGCAAGCAGTCAGGGATCGAAGACGGCCGACAGACCGCAAGCGTGCGAGCACGCGTAGTCATTGACGGCGAGAACGCCGTGATACGGTGAAGGGAACAGCAAGACCGCCTACACCCCACTCAGCCACACCCGCTCTTGGCAAGTGCGCAGCACGCGCAGGCCCGGATCAACGATCCGCGCCGGAGGCGTCAGGGATCAGCGCCGAATGGCTGTGATTCGGCACGAAGCACGGGGCGCAGCCCACGAGCTCGACGGAGGTACGCCGGGACGAACGACTATGGCTTGTTGTCCTTGAGGGACAACGTTCCGCGAGATTCGAGCAGACGCCGCGTGTTCTCTAGCTCTTTTTGCAGCAACTCGGCATCCGGCAACACCGTCCGGTAATTGGCCGCCATCACCTTGGTCGGCAAACCATCCAACGCATACCGCGCCAGGGCATGGCCCTTGTCAGCGCACAGGATCAGTCCCACCGGCGGGTTCTCGTCCGGGTAAGCCCAATGCTCCTTGGCATAGTTGCAGTACATATGCATCTGCCCCACATCGGCATGCGTCAGGCTGCCCAGCTTCAGGTCGATGATGACCAGGCAGCGCAGCTTGCGATGGAAGAACAGCAGATCGACCCGATACCAGGTCTGGTCGATGCGCAACCGTCGTTGCCGCCCAACGAAGGTGAAGCCTTCCCCAAGTTCCAGCAGGAAGTCTTCCAGCCGCTGGATCAATGCCGCTTCCAGGTCGGATTCCGAATACTCGTCCTTGAGGTCGAGGAACTCCAGCACATACGGGTCTTTGATCGCGTCGTTGGGCGTGACGGCATCCTCGGGTTTGGCCACCGAACCCTTGACCAGCATCGCCGCCTTGTCCTTGGACAGGGCCGTGCGCTCGTAGAACTGGCTGCCGATCTGTCGGTCGAGCTGGCGCACGCTCCAGCCACCGCGCAGCGCCTCGGCCTCGTAGAACTGGCGGGCATGGTCATCCTTGACCGACAGCAGCCGGACATAGGCTGACCACGGCAAGGTGAAGGCCTGGGCCAGTTCGGAGAGGTCGAATTTCCGAGACAACGTCTCGGAATTCTCGATGGGCAGTCCGTCTCCAAATTTCCGAGACAGTGTCTCGGAAATTGCTTCAAGGGGGTAAGCGGCGAAGAAGCGCCGCATGTTCTCCAGGTTGTCCGGGCTGAACCCGCGCCCGAATCGTGCAGTCAGGTCGGCGGACAACCGCGCCATCAACTGCTCGCCGTAACCAGCCCGCCGCCTGCCTTTCTGCTCGGCTTCGACGATCCGGCGGCCAATCTCCCAATAGCTGGCCGTCATCAGCGCATTGACACTGCGCGCCGCTGCCTGGCGCGCCTCATCCAGCAGCTCCACGATGCCGCCGTGGATGTCAGCATAGCCAGCCGGTAAGGCGGCACGTTTCCCCGCTACTGCCGACGTCTTCCTTGTCATGCTGTCACCTCCATAGAACGAGATGCCCCGGTGATCGCCAACCGCCGATTCGCCACCAGTTCGGCCGCATCCCGCACTGGCTTGTCCTCGGTATGAACATAGTGCATGAACATCGCCACGGTCTTGTGACCTGTGAGCTTCATGCCCACCTTGGTTGGCACGCCCGAGTTGGCGATATCGGTGGTCGCCCGGTGGCGGATGCCATGCGTGCCGACGTGCGGCACACCAGCGGCCTTGAGCGCGCGCGTCCAGCCGCCGTAGTGTTCACCGTGGGTCATGTGCCGAGTCGGATCGTTGGGTGACGGCAGAACGTAGGGGCAGCCTTCCCGGCGCGGTGCGGTGGACAGCAGCCGATAGGCTTCCTCGCTCATAGGCTTGGAGATACCGCCGGTCTTGCTGTCGGGCCAGACGACGCGGCGGTTTTCCAGATCAATCCAATCCCACTCCAACGGGCAGATTTCGGAGCGGCGTGCGGCAAACTCGAATTGCAGACGGATCGCCAGCGGGATGACGTAGTTCTCCAGTCCATCCGCCTCCAGATGCTCCAGGTGGCGGAAGATCCGCACCAGTTCATCGTCCACGATGAGCCGGGTTTCCTTGCCGGGCGGATACATCGGGACGTGGCGGCACGGATTCGTGCCGTCAGGGCGTAGCCCCCACACTTCGGCCAGGTTGAACATCTTGCGCAGCACGCCAAAGGTGCGATTCGCCTCGGCCTGCTTGTAGGCCAGCTTCTTCATCAGCGCAGCCACGTCCGGGCGCTTCACGTCCTGCACCTTCATCCGGCCCATGATCGGGATGATGCAGCGGTCAATCACGCCCTGATAGCCGCGCTGCGTGCTGGGCTTGTTGCGTTGCTTGGAGTAGTCCTCCATGAAAGTGTCGCAGAACTCCTTCATGGTCGGAGCCTTGCGAGCGGCGTTCTTGGCCGCGCTGGGGTCGCCGCCTTTGCGCACCTCGGCCAGCCACTCCTGCGCCATCGTGCGCGCCTGATCGACGGTCAGTTCCCCGTACTGGCCCAGGGCGGGCTTGCGGCGCTCGCCAGCGTTCGTGCGGTACTGGAGCATGAACACCTTGCGGCCCGCTGGGGTGATCTTGCACAGGAAGCCAGGCACCACGGTATCCCGTAGTTCGATGGCCTTGGCTTGGGGTTGTGCCGCATCGACTGCTGACTTGGTGAGCTTGATCTTCGCCATGATGACTCCTCGGAAAGCCCGGTTTCCAAGAGCCGCATGGGAGCCACGCGAGGGGAAGCCGGGTCAAGTTTCGGAAAGCACCGGCATATGTTGAACTCGCCTAAGTGATTGATAAACATGCTGTATCGAGCCTTGGCGTAGTCCAGCGAAATGCGATGCTGGAGTCATCGTGAAACAAAAAAAACGGCGCCTCCCGCAAAGGGAGGCGCCGTCCGGCGGTGAGCGGGTGTCAGGCGGTCGCGGCGGTTTCCGCTTCCTCGAAGACCAGCTTGACCTTCTCGTCCTCGTCGAGCTCGATGCTGACCTTGCCGCCATTGACCAGGCGGCCGAACAGCAGTTCGTCGGCCAGCGCGGAGCGGATCGTGTCCTGGATCAGGCGAGCCATCGGGCGGGCGCCCATCAGCGGATCGAAACCCTTTTCGGCCAGCCAGGCCTTCAGTTCGTCGCTGAAGTGCGCTTCGACCTTCTTCTCGTGCAACTGCGCTTCGAGCTGCATCAGGAACTTGTCGACCACGCGCAGGATGACTTCGTTGTCCAGCGCCTTGAAGGAGATCATCGCATCCAGCCGGTTGCGGAACTCCGGCGTGAACAGGCGCTTGATGTCGGCCATCTCGTCGCCCGCTTCGCGCTTGGCCGAGAAGCCGATCACCGCCTTCTGCATCGACTCGGCGCCCGCATTGGTCGTCATGATGATGATGACGTTGCGGAAATCCGCCTGCCGGCCGTTGTTGTCGGTCAGCGTGCCGTGGTCCATGACCTGCAGCAGGATGTTGTAGATGTCCGGATGGGCTTTCTCGATCTCGTCGAGCAGCAGCACGCAATGCGGCTTCTTGGTGATCTGCTCGGTCAGCAGGCCGCCCTGGTCGAAGCCGACATAGCCCGGCGGTGCGCCGATCAGGCGGCTGACCGCATGGCGCTCCATGTACTCGGACATGTCGAAGCGCACCAGTTCGATGCCCAGCGTGTAGGCGAGCTGGCGTGCGACTTCGGTCTTGCCGACGCCGGTGGGGCCGGAGAACAGGAAGGAGCCGATCGGCTTCTGCGGGTTGCCGAGGCCCGAGCGCGACATCTTGATCGCCTTCGCCAGCGCTTCGATCGCGGCGTTCTGGCCGAACACCACGTTCTTCAGGTCGCGGTCGAGCGTCTTCAGTGCGGCCTTGTCGTCGTTGGACACGGTGCGCGGCGGGATGCGGGCGATCTTGGCGACGATCTCCTCGATCTCGTTCTTGCCGATGGTCTTCTTCTGCTTCGACTTCGGCAGGATGCGCTGTGCGGCGCCGGCCTCGTCGATGACGTCGATCGCCTTGTCCGGCAGATGGCGGTCATTGATGTACTTGGCCGACAGTTCGGCGGCGCTCGACAGCGCCGAATTGCTGTACTTGATGCCGTGATGTTCCTCGAAGCGGCTCTTGAGCCCCTTCAGGATCTCGACCGTTTCGGCCACCGAGGGCTCGACGACGTCGATCTTCTGGAAGCGCCGCGACAGGGCGTGATCCTTCTCGAAGATCTGGCGGAATTCGTTGTAGGTGGTCGCGCCGATACACTTCAGCTGGCCCGAGGACAGCGCCGGCTTCAGCAGGTTGGAAGCGTCCAGCGTGCCGCCCGAGGCCGCGCCCGCACCGATCAGGGTATGGATCTCGTCGATGAACAGGATGGCGTTCGGGTTTTCGGTGAGCTGCTTCAGCACGGCCTTCAGGCGCTGCTCGAAGTCGCCGCGGTACTTGGTGCCGGCGAGCAGGGCGCCCATGTCGAGGGCGAACACCTGGGCATTCTCGAGGATTTCCGGCACGCGGCCTTCGATGATGCGGCGTGCCAGGCCTTCGGCGATCGCCGTCTTGCCGACGCCGGCCTCGCCGACCAGCAGCGGGTTGTTCTTGCGCCGCCGGCACAGGGTTTGGATGACGCGCTCGACTTCCTTCTCGCGTCCGATCAGCGGGTCGATCTTGCCCACTAGTGCCTGCTGGTTCAGGTTCTGGGTGTAGCTTTCGAGCGCGCCGCCTGCCGATTTCTCGTCCTGTTCCTGGTCGGCATTCTGGTCCGATTCGCTGCGATTCTGCGCGCCGTTGCCCTGCGGCGGGCTCTTGGCGATGCCGTGCGAGATGAAGTTGACGACGTCCAGGCGCGAGATGTTCTGGCGCTGCAGGTAATAGACGGCGTGCGAGTCCTTCTCGCCGAAGATCGCCACCAGCACGTTCGCGCCGGTGACTTCCTTCTTGCCCGACGACTGCACGTGCAGGATGGCGCGCTGGATGACACGCTGGAAGCCGAGTGTCGGCTGGGTGTCGATCTCGTCGCTGCCTTCGATGCGCGGCGTGTGCTCATTGACGAAATTGCCCAGCTCCTGGCGCAACTCGTCGATGTTGGCCGAACACGCGCGCAGCACTTCGGCCGCCGACGGGTTGTCCAGCAGGGCGAGCAGCAGGTGCTCGACGGTGATGAATTCGTGACGCTTCTGACGTGCCTCCACGAAGGCCATGTGCAGGCTCACTTCAAGCTCTTGCGCGATCATTCAATTTTCCTCCATCACGCATGCCAGCGGATGTTGATGCTGACGAGCAAACGAGGCGACCTGCTCGACCTTGGTCGATGCGATGTCCCGGGGAAAGACGCCGCACACCCCCATGCCCTCTCTGTGAACTTGGAGCATGACTCGCGTGGCACGTTCGCGATCCATGCCGAAATATTTCTGCAGAACGACGATCACAAAATCCATTGGCGTGTAGTCGTCGTTGAGCAGAAGCACCTTGTACATCGGTGGGGGACGGGTGCGCGTCCGCTTCGCCTCGAGGACGAATTCATCTTGTTTCCGGGTACCCATGAAAACCATTCTAATGAAGTCATTGCGGAGTGCAACACAGGAGAAACACGATGAGCGAACTTTCTGACACCTCTCGTGGCCGGCGCGAATCCTGCCGTGCCTTTGCCGGTGCTTCGCGCAGGGATGAAGTGTCGATCGTGCGCTGCGAAAAAGCCCTGGAGCCCTTGCCGCTCAAGATAGCTGGGTCGTTTTCCGTGAATTTCAAGGGGTTTGGCTGTTGCGCTGCCGCAAAAAAATGCCGTGACCAGACCGTTGACGCTCTTCGGGCAACTGCGTAAAAACGAGGCCGTGCGCAGTCTTGGCTTGATACGACGCCTTCCCCGGAGTCGCTTTGGGGTGCTTTCCGTCGAGGCTTCTTCAAGTTGCTGGCGGCGCCGCAATACCCGGCCGGGGACGGCCGTATCAAGCAACCTTGAAGGAACGAAGCAATATGGCAACTGGTACCGTGAAGTGGTTCAACGATTCCAAGGGTTTCGGTTTCATCACGCCCGATGATGGCAGCGAGGATCTGTTCGCGCACTTCTCCGCCATCAACATGAGCGGTTTCAAGAGCCTGAAGGAAGGCGAAAAGGTTTCCTTCGAGGTTACGCAGGGACCCAAGGGCAAGCAGGCGTCCAACATCCAGCGCGCCTGAAGCCGGAGACTCCGGAGTCGTATCCGGCAGACATCATTTCCGCTTCGTCGTTCGTTCGATCTGAAGCAGCGCCGGATGCAAAAAGCAGAAGGGCCATCGAGTGATCGATGGCCCTTCTGCCTTGATTCGCTTGCTCCGCCAGCCTGTGCCCTTGGTGCTTCCGGGGCGCCTGCCGTGCCGGCTTCGGCGAGCTTACTTCAGCTTGATTTCCTTGTACGGCACGTGCTTGCGAGCAACGGGATCGTACTTGTTGAATTCGAGCTTTTCCGGGGTGGTGCGCTTGTTCTTCGACGTGGTGTAGAAGTGCCCCGTACCGGCGGTGGATTCGAGCTTGATCTTTTCGCGGATGCCCTTGGCCATGGCGTTCTCCGTTTAGTGTTGTTGCTTACAGCTTCTCGCCGCGGGCGCGAAGCTCGGCAACGACGACGTCGATGCCCTTCTTGTCGATGGTGCGCAGGCCGGCATTGGAAACGCGCAGGCGGATCCAGCGGTTTTCGCTCTCGCTCCAGAACCGGCGGTTTTGCAGGTTGGGCAGGAAGCGGCGCTTGGTTTTGTTGTTGGCGTGGGAAACGTTATTTCCCACCATCGGTGCTTTACCGGTCACTTGGCAGACGCGAGCCATACGATGCTCCAGGGAATTCTGATTGCGGAAAACGCACGAGGATACTGCATCCTGGATCAGGAAGGCAAGTGCCGGGTGCGGGGAATTGCTTTCGTGGGGCCGGCATTGGAACCGATTTTCCATCTCAAAGCAAGCCGCGTTCGGCAAACGAGACCGGCTTGCCGTGCGCGGGGACGACGAAGTGGTCGAGAACGCGGACGTCGATCAGGGCAAGCGCATCCTTGAGCGTGCGGGTCAGCACTTCGTCGGCCGTGCTCGGTTCGGCGGCGCCGGACGGATGGTTGTGGGCGAGGATCACCGAGGCGGCGTTGCGCGACAGCACGAGCTTGACGACTTCGCGCGGGTAGACGCTGGTCTGCGTCAAGGTGCCGCGGAACAGGTCCACCGCCTCGATCAGGCGGTGGCGGGCGTCGAGCAGCATGATGCAGAAGGTTTCGTGCGGCAGATGGCCGAGCCGCAGGCCCAGCCAGTCGCGCACGGCCTGGGGCGAATCGAACAGCGCGCGCTCGGACAGCGTTTCGCCCAGCGCGCGCCGCGCCAGTTCCATGACGGCCTGCAGTTGGGCATACTTCGCCAGCCCCATACCGGGCAGCGCGGCGAAGTCGCTTGCGCTGGCCGAACACAGCCGGGTCAGGGAGCCGAAATGGCCGATCAACTGCCGTGCGAGATCGACCGCGGTATGGCCCCGGATGCCGACGCGCAGGAACAGGGCGAGCAGTTCGGCGTCGGACAGGGCGCCCGCGCCGCGGGCGAGGAGCTTTTCGCGGGGGCGTTCGTCGGCGGGCCAGTCGGTGATTGCCATGGACGCGGGTTCCTTCAGGCTGGCGGGGAAGGCTGATTGCCGAAGATGCGGGCTCTCCGGCAGGCTGCTTCCGCCCGGGGTTGTCGTCGAGTGCAGCGCGGTGCTGCGGAATTATAAGCTGATGTCATGAATACACTACAGGGCAGGAAGATCGTCGTCGGTGTGACGGGCGGCGTGGCGGCCTACAAGGCGGCCGAACTGGTGCGGCTGCTGGGCAAGGCAGGAGCGGACGTACGTCGTGCTGACCGAGGCGGGTGCGCGCTTCGTGACCGCGGTCACTTTCCAGGCGCTGTCGGGCAACCCGGTCTGGAGCGACCTGTGGGATGCGCGCATGCCGAACAACATGGCGCACATCGATCTGGGCCGCGACGTCGATGCGATCCTGGTGGCGCCGGCGACGGCCGACTTCATCGCCCGGCTCGCCCAGGGACGAGCGAACGATCTGCTGACCACGCTGTGCCTGGCGCGGGACGTGCCGCTGATCGTCGCGCCGGCGATGAACCGGCAGATGTGGAAGCGCCGGCCACCCAGCGCAACGTGGCGCTGGTGCGTGGCGACGGCGTCACGCTGTTCGGTCCGGCGGCGGGCGAGCAGGCCTGCGGCGAGGTCGGCATGGGGCGGATGCTCGAAGCCGAGGAACTGCTCGAACACCTGGAAGCGTATTTCGTCACCAAGCGCTTGGCCGGCCGCAAGGTCGTGCTGACCGCCGGGCCCACTTTCGAGGCGATCGATCCGGTGCGCGGCATCACCAACATCAGCTCGGGCAAGATGGGCTACGCGCTGGCGCGCGCCTGCGCCCAGGCGGGCGCCGAGGTCGTGCTGGTGAGCGGGCCGGTCGCGCTGCCGGTGCCGGCCGGCGTCCGGCGGATCGGCGTGGCGGGCGCGCGCGACATGCGCGAGGCTGTGCTTGCCGCGCTGCCGGGGGCGGACGTGTTCATCGGCGTCGCCGCGGTGGCCGACTACCGGCCGCTGGAAGTCGCCGAGCACAAGATGAAAAAAAGGATGGCATCCTGACGCTGGAACTGACCCAGAACCCGGACATCCTGGCCGAAGTCGCGGCCTTGCCGGATGCGCCTTTCTGCGTCGGTTTCGCTGCCGAGAGCCGGGATCTCGACGCCTACGCCGAAGGCAAGCGGCAGAAGAAGCGCCTGCCGATGCTGGTGGGCAACCTGGTGCAGGACGGCATGGGTTCGGACGACAACGTGGTCGTGCTGTACGACGATGCCGGCCGCCATCCGCTGCCGCGGGCGCCGAAAGCCGAGCTCGCCCGCGGCATCGTCGAGCACCTGGCCGGCCTGCTGGAAGCGGCGGGGCGCTGAGGCCTGCTGAACACCGGACGTGCGCTGCGGCGCCGGCCAAGGAGAAAAAAATGCATCGCATCGACGTGAAACTGCTCGACGAACGGCTCAAGGCGCATCCGCCGGCCTACGCCACCAGCGGGGCTGCCGGCCTCGACCTGCGGGCCTGCCTGCCGGCGCCGATCACCCTGCATCCGGGGGAAACCACGCTGGTGCCCAGCGGGCTGGCGATCCATCTGGCCGATCCGGGCCTGGCGGCGATGGTGCTGCCGCGTTCCGGGCTGGGCCACAAGCACGGCATCGTGCTGGGCAACCTGGTCGGCCTGATCGATTCGGACTACCAGGGCCAGATCTTCGTCTCGGTGTGGAACCGCGGGCGCGCCAGCTTCACCATCCAGCCGATGGAGCGCATCGCGCAGCTGGTGGTGGTGCCGGTGCTGCAGGCCGGCTTCAATGTCGTCGACGACTTCGACGCCAGCGAGCGCGGCGCCGGCGGTTTCGGCAGCACCGGCAAGCACTGATGCAGCATCCGGGCATTCCGACCGGCGTGCACGTCGTCTGCGAGCGCGAAGGCCGGGTGCTGTTGCTGCGCCGTGCCGGCAGGGGCTTCTTCGACGGGCGCTACAGCCTGCCCGGCGGACACGTCGAGGCGGGCGAATCGGTCCTTGCCGCGGCAATGCGCGAACTGCGCGAGGAAACCGGTCTGTCGGTGCTCGAGCGCGATCTGGAATGGCTGGGGGTGGTGCATCGCCTGTCGGACACCAATCGCATCGACTTCTTCGTGCGTGCGGCCCGCTGGAGCGGCGAGCCGGAGAACCTCGAGCCCGCCAAGTGCGACGACATGGCGTGGTGCGCGCGCGAACAGTTGCCGCAGCCGATGGTTGCTTATGTCGAGGCGGCGCTGCAGCAGACACATGCGCCGTGGATGCTGGAACTCGGCTGGTCCTGATGCGGGACAGGGCGCATTCAGCGCTGCGGCGGATTCTGATATTTTCCCTCGTGCCGGGTTTGATTCTCTTGCCGCGGAGCGCCATGGGGGAACGATGAGAATGTGGAAGAAGACCGTGTCGACGGCAGGCTTTGCCTGCTGTCTATCTTTTGCTGCAACTGCCGCGGATTTGCCCGAAGTCGATCTGGAGCGGGCCGCGCAGATCAGCGCCGGGCGCTGTTCGCTGTGCCATGGGGCGGACGGGGAGAGCGCGTCGGCCCTGTATCCGCGGCTGGCGGGCCAGCATCACCAGTACATCGCCAGGCAACTGGCGGACTTCCAGTCCGGCCGGCGCAAGAGCGACACCATGGCCAGCATGGCGGAGGGCCTCACGCCCGAAGAAATGCTGGCGCTGGGCGTGTTCTTCGAAAGCAAGCCGACCAAGCCACGCCAGGCACGCGACGCCGAACTCGCCGGCGTGGGGCGCTTCGTGTTTCATCGTGGCAACGAGGAATCGGGCGTGCCCGCCTGCGCTTCCTGTCATGGCGAGCGGGGGCTCGGCACCGACCAGTTGCCCAGGCTCGCCGGACAGGTGCCCAAGTACATCGAGAGCCAGTTGAAATCCTTCGGCCAGCGCGAGCGCACCAACGACAACGCAGTCATGCATTCGATCGCGTCGAAGCTGACCGAGCTGGAGATCAAGGCCGTATCGCTCTACGTCAGCACGCTGGACTGATTCCCGAGTTGCTCGGCCTTGCCGTGCCGCAGCACCGTCTGCCGTCTCGGTGCCGCGCTCCGGCCTCGAATGCAAACCGGCAGGAGCAAGCAGGGACGAAAAAACGGGAGCGGGCCGATGGCCGCGCTCCCGTTCTCGTGCTCGAAGCGGAGATGATGCCTCAGGCCAGCATGTCGGCCCAGATGTTCCTTGCCCAGGCCAGTGCCGCCTTGCCTTCGATCTCGTTGGCGGCTGCCGATACGCCGCCTGCGCCCTGCACCGGCATCGGCTGCTTCTTCTCGGCGTCGTACTGGTGCACCGAGGCGACGTGGATGACGTTGCGGTCGTCGACGAAGCTGTAGCAGGTGTTCATCACCACCGGCGTCGGGTTGGGGGCGATGCCTTCGAACAGGTTCAGGATCGCCGCTGCCGCGACCTTGGCGTGCTGGTTGGCCATGTGGCCGGACTTCGGCATCGTCGGCGCCGGGAACAGCGCGTCGCCCAGCACATGTATGCCCGGCACGCCCTTGGCTTCCATCGTCAGCCAGTCGATGTCGACCCAGCGCTCGTTGATCAGCGGCAGGCCGGCCTTCAGCGCGATGTCGCCGGCCCGCATCGGCGGGATCACGTTCAGCACGTCGGCCTTGACGCTGTCGAATTCCAGTTCGGCGGTGAGGCTCGCTGCATCGACGCTCTGCAGCGAGCTGTTGGGCACGTATTCGATCAGGCCCCCGTAGCTTTCGAAAGCCTTGGTGAACAGTGCCTTCTTCGACTGGATCTCTTCGTTGGCATCGAGCACCAGCACCTTGGATTTCGGCTTGGCCGTGCGCAGGTAGTTGGCGACGACGCAGGCGCGCTCGTAGGGGCCTGGCGGGCAGCGATAGGGCGCCTTGGGGATGTGCAGCGCGAACACGCCGCCATCGGCCATGTCCTGCAACTGCTTGCGCAGCAGCACGGTCTGGGGGCCGGCCTTCCAGGCGTGCGGGATGCGCTCCTGGTTGCCGTCCAGGCCGCCGACGGCACCGGGGATGAAATCGATGCCGGGCGACAGCACCAGGCGGTCGTAGCCCAGCGAGCCGTTCCGCGCCGTGGCGACCGTGCGCTTGTCGGTGTCGATGGCGGTGACTTCGTCGGTGACGATACGAACGCCCCATTTCGACTTCAGGTTGTCGTAGCCGACGGTGATGTCTTCCATCTGCTTGACGCCGCCGATCACGAGGTTCGAGATTGGGCACGAGATGAAAACGGGGTTGCGCTCGATCAGCGTCACGTCGACCGTGCCATTGCTCCACATGCGCAGGTACTTGGCCGCGGTCGCGCCGCCGTAGCCGCCGCCGACGATGACGACGTGGCCCCGGCTCTTGCCGCCCGCCGTGGCACAGGCGGACAGTCCGGCGAGCGTGGTGCTGCCTGCTGCGGCGATGCCGGCGGTCTTGAGAAAATCGCGTCTGGTGAACATCGTCCTGTCTCTCCCTTATTTCTGCGCCGCGAACCAGGCAGTGATGAGCGTGAGCTGTTCGTCGGTATAGCCCTTGACGATCTGGTGCATGATCGTCGCCGGCTTGTCGCCCGACTTGAAGTCCATCAGCTTCTGCATCAGCTTGTCCTGGGCTTCGCCGGCGAGAGAGTCCATGCCGCCGACGCTGTGTCCATTGGTGCCGTGACAGTTCGCGCAGGTGGCGGCGAGGTTGCGGGCCAGATTGGGGTCCTGGGCCTGCGCCGCAGCGCTGAGCCCGACGAGGCCGAGCATGGCCAGGGCGTGCTTGAGATTCACAAGGATGTCCCTCCGATTCTTGTGCCGATACTGGATGCGCCAAGCCCTGAAAGGGCCGTCCGGCGCGCATTCTGTGTGCAGGCGAGGGCCGGCGACGCAGAGTATAGCGACATCGATGCCGCGGCATGCGCAGGCTTTCCGCATTGCTTTGCAGCAATCACGATCAATGCTGCGCCGCATAAATATTAGTTCTTGACTATATTTTTATGTGCTTTTAGATTGAGTCTAAATAGGCAAATGCATTCATAAGCATCACTGATAGTGTATCCGGAGGGGGGATTGCACGCATGGCAGACATCGATGCCCGGCCCGGCCGGGTGAGGCCGGCACCGGAGAATTTCCTCACCGCCGAGCAGATCGCGGCGGTGAAGGACGGGCGGCGGGATTTCCTGCGCAAGGCCTTTCTGGCCGCTGCGGCGGCGATGGCGGCGCCCGCCGCGGTGCGTGCTGCGAGCGAGGGTGATCCGGCCATCCTGAACCTGCCGCCGTGGAGCACTTCGCTCGGCCTGCCGGTGGCGGCCAATCCCTACGGCATGCCCTCGAGGTACGAGCGCGGCCTGCGGCGGCGCGAGAGCCCGGGCCTGACACGGGTCGGCGGCTCGTCGGTGGCGTTCCTCGCCCTTGCAGGGGCTGTTCGGCATCATCACGCCGTCCGGCCTGCATTTCGAGCGCCATCACCAGGGCTGGCACGACGTCGATCCGTCGAAGCACCGCTTGATGATCAACGGCCTGGTCAGGACCAATGCGGTGTTCACGATGGACGATCTGATGCGCCTGCCGTCGGTGTCGCGCATCCACTTCATCGAGTGCGGCGCCAATACCGGCATGGAGTGGGGCAACGTCGCGGTGCCCACCGTCCAGTACTCGCACGGCATGCTCTCCTGTTCGGAGTTCACCGGCGTGCCGCTGAAGGAAATCCTCGACATGTGCGGCGCCGATTACGGGAAAGGCCGCTATGTGCTGGCCGAAGGCGCCGATGGTTCGTCGATGACCCGTACCATCCCGATGGAGCTGATCGAGTCCGGCGAAGTCTTCGTCGCCTACGGCATGAACGGCGAGATGCTGCGTCCCGAGAACGGCTATCCGCTGCGCCTCGTGGTGCCGGGCGTGCAGGGCGTGAGCTGGGTGAAGTGGCTGCGCCGCATCGAAGTCGGCGACAAGCCCTGGGCGACCAAGGACGAAGCGGTGCATTACATCGACCTGATGCCGGACGGCCTGCACCGCCAATACACCTCGGTGCAGGAATGCAAGTCGGTCATCACCACGCCGTCGGGCGGCCAGTTGCTGCTCGACAAGGGCTTCTACAACATCTCCGGCATGGCCTGGTCGGGGCGCGGCAGGATCACTCGCGTCGATGTTTCCACCGACGGCGGCATCAACTGGCGCGAGGCGCGGCTGGAAACGCCGGTGCTGTCGAAGGCGGTCACGCGCTTCAACATCGGCTGGGTATGGGACGGCAAGCCCGCCATCCTGCAGTCGCGCGCGGTGGATGAAACCGGCCACGTCCAGCCGAGCTACGGCCAGTTGCGCAAGGTGCGCGGCACCCGCTCCATCTACCACAACAATGCCATCCAATCCTGGAAGGTGGTCGAGTCCGGCGAGGTCAGCAATGTCCAGGTTCTGTAAGACGCTGATCGTTCTCGGGATCCTTGCCGCCGCGGCGCCGGCGGCGGCTTTCGATCGCTATCCGGGCATCGGCCGCGCGGCGACCGAGGCCGAAGTGCGCGCCTGGGACATCGACGTGCGGCCGGATTTCACCGGTCTGCCGAAAGGTTCCGGCGACGTCGATCGCGGCATGGAGTTGTGGGAAACTCATTGCGCGAGCTGCCACGGCAGCTTCGGCGAGTCCAACGAGGTGTTCACGCCGATCGCCGGCGGCACCACGCTGCAGGACATCGAGGCCGGCCGCGTCGCGGCGCTGATCGATGGCTCCTTCCCGCAGCGCACCACCTTGATGAAGGTGCCGACGGTGTCGACGCTGTTCGACTACATCCAGCGCGCGATGCCCTGGACTGCGCCGAAGTCGCTTGCGCCCGACGACGTCTATGCGATCCTCGCCTACCTGCTGAACCTGGGCGAAATCGTGCCGGCCGACTACGTGCTGAGCGACGAGAACATCCACGAAGTGCAGGCGCGAATGCCCAACCGCAACGGCATGACGACCGAGCACGGCATGTGGCCGGGCGCACCGGCATCCAGCGGCGGCATCGGCAACGGCGGCAAGCCCGACGTCGTCAACGTGATCTGCATGGAGGACTGCAAGGAGAAGGTGGAGATCGCCTCGGCGCTGCCCGACTATGCGCAGGATGCCCACGGCAACCTGGCGGAGCAGAACCGCCCGGTGGGCCAGACGCGCGGCAAGCCTACCGGCGCGCCGGAGCCTGCGGAAGGCAGCGATGCCGTCGCCGCAGCCTCCGCCGTGCTGGCGCTTGCCAACGAAAAGGGCTGCATGGCCTGCCATGGCATCGAGAAAGGGATCGTCGGTCCCGGTTACAATGAAATTGCCCAAAAATACCGGGGGCAGGCCGATGCCGCGGCCAAGCTGGCCGCCAAGGTGAAGGCCGGTGGCCAGGGCGTCTGGGGGGCGGTGCCGATGCCACCGCAGGGGCATGTCGCCGACGGCGACATCGAACGGCTGGTCGAATGGATTTTGCAGGGCGCGAAAGCGCAGTAACAGCTCTACAAGGAGAGACGGGATGAATCATCAACGCAGGGACGCCCTGAAAGCGGGCAGCGGTCTGGGTGTGCTCGGACTGCTGGCCACGGTGGGCTTGATCAGGCCGGAAATGGCCCATGCGGCCTGGAACGAGCAGGCTTTCGGCGCCAAGAGCCTGGATGCGGCGTTCGAAGTGCTCGGTGCCGGCAAACCGGCCGTGAGTGGTGATGTGGTCCTCAACACACCGGACATCGCCGAAAACGGTGCCGTGGTGCCGGTCGGCGTGGTCAGCAACATTCCGGGAACCGAATACGTCGCGATCATGATCGAGAAGAATCCGTACATGCTCGCCGCCAGCTTCACGATTCCCGAAGGCACCCAGGCCGAGGTGCAGACGCGCGTCAAGATGGGGCAGACCTCGGACGTGTACGCGCTGGTCAAGGCCGACGGCAAGTTCTACATGGCGAAGAAAGAAGTCAAGGTCACGCTCGGCGGCTGCGGCGGCTGATCGACGAAGAGATTCAGGAGAAATATCGAAATGGCAAGCCCGATGCGTATTCGCGCCGCCGCCAAGGATGGCGTCACCGAAGTCCGTGTGCTGATGTCGCACGTCATGGAAACCGGCCAGCGCAAGGATTCCGCCGGCGAAGTGATTCCGGCCCACTTCATCACCGAACTGACCGCCAAGCACAACGACAAGCTCGTGCTGAGCGCCGAGTTCGGCCCCTCGGTATCCACCAATCCCTATCTCGCCTTCAAGTTCAAGGGGGGCGAGAAAGGCGACAAGATCACGGTCAGCTGGGTGGACAACAAGGGCGATTCCCGTACCGACGAGGCCCAGATCGCCTGATGGCGGCCGTGGCCGCAGCCAGGCGGGTGCGGCGAGGACGAGCGCAGGCGAGTAACGGAGAGCATGGCGGCACGGAAGCCATGGAGGAGAAAAAATGAGAAAACGAATCAAGGCCGTCGCCGTGTGCGTCGGCATTGCCCTGACGGCGCCCGCGTCGGCGCAGGAAGAACTCAATTTCGACGCTTACCGCGAGATGCTGGCGGATGGAAATCCGGCCGAACTCTACGAGATGGAAGGCGAGGAACTGTGGCGCACCGCGCGCGGGCCGAACAACGCCACGCTCGAACAGTGCGACCTGGGCCTGGGAGCGGGCGTGGTCGCGGGGGCCGCAGCGCAGTTGCCGCGCTACTTCGAGGACGCGGGCAGGGTGCAGGATCTCGAAACGCGCCTGATGTACTGCATGGATACGCTGCAAGGCATTCCGTCCAAGGAGATCATCGACGGGAAATTCCTGCAGGGCGAGCGCGCCAAGCTGGCGGCGCTGGTGGCCTATGTCGTCACCCACTCCAAGGGCGAGAAGATCGCCGTCGATCTGTCGCACCCGAAAGTGAAGGAAATGTACGAGCTCGGCGAGCGGACTTTCTACTACCGGCTCGGGGTCATGGACTTCTCCTGTGCGTCCTGCCACAGCCAGGACGGCAAGCGCATCCGCGCCACCCAATTGCCCAACATCACCACCCGTGAAGGCGCGGCCGAAGGCTGGGGTTCGTGGCCGGCCTACCGGGTGTCCAGCTCGCAGTTCTGGACCATGCAGCACCGCCTGTGGGACTGCTTCCGCCAGCAGCGTGCGGCCGAGCCGATCTTCGGTTCGGACGTGATCATCGCGCTGTCCACCTTCATGGCGGGCAAGGGCAACGGCATCGAGGCCAAGTGGCCCGGCGTCAAGCGCTGAGGGAGCGAACGACATGAAAAAACTGTTCATTGCCGTGCCGCTGGCGCTGTGCGCCTCCGTCGCCGTGGCCGACGAACTGCAGGCCAAGGTCGAAGAGATGATGCTGAACTCCTTCAAGGCGAACGGCATCGCCAGCCTCGACCGCCAGAAGCAGGACGAGATCCAGCAAGCGTGCTCCAGCCCGACGCCCCCGGACGCGGCGACCATGCAGCGCCTGCAGGCCGCAGAGATGGCCAAGATCCAGTGGCCGGCCGACGGCAACTACACCGGCGGCGACTGGAAGGAAGGGCAGAAGATCGCCGCCAGCGGCCGCGGCTTGACCTGGACCGACAAGACGCCGAACAACAACGGCGGCGGCTGCTACAACTGCCACGCGATGGATCCGAACGAGGTGTCCGAAGGCACCATCGGCCCCAGCCTCGAAGGCTATGCCAAGCTGCGCGGCAACGGCGAGGAGATCGTCAAATACACCTGGGGCAAGCTGTGGAACTCCAAGGCCTACCACGCCTGCAGCGACATGCCGCGCAACGGCTACGGCGGCATCCTGACCGAAGCCCAGATTCGCCACGTGATGGCCTTCCTGTTCGACCCCGCTTCGCCGGTCAACCAGTAAGCCCCGTCCGCTGATGCCATCGCGCAGGGCCCGAGGCTCCGGCCCCGGGCCGTTTTTTTTGCCGCCGGGCCGCCCCAAGGCAAAAAGCGCCCCCTGGGGGGCAGCGAGCCCGCGAAGCGGATGAGCGTGGGGGCATTTTTTCGTCAAAGGAATGATCCATGTCGATGAATCGTCGTGAATTCATGCAGATGCTGGCGGTGGCAGCGGCCGGCGGCATGAGCCTGCATTCGGGTTTCGCACGCGCGCAGCAAGCGGCCGCCGCCCTGTACGACATGCCTGCGTTCGGCAATGTCAGCCTGCTGCACATGACCGACTGCCACGCGCAGCTGCTGCCGATCCACTTCCGCGAGCCCAGCGTCAATCTCGGCATCGGCAACATGTCGGGCAAGGTGCCGCACCTCGTCGGCGAACACTTGCTGAAGCACTTCGGCATCCGGCCCGGCAGCGTCGAGGCGCATGCCTTCACCTACCTGGATTTCGTCGAAGCGGCAAGGACCTACGGCAAGGTCGGCGGCTTCGCCCACCTGGCGACGCTGGTCAAGCAGTTGAAGGCCAGCCGCCCCGGCGCGCTGCTGCTCGACGGCGGCGATACCTGGCAGGGTTCGGCCACCGCGCTGTGGACGAAGGCGCAGGACATGGTCGACGCCTGCAAGCTGCTGGGCGTGGATGTGATGACGCTGCACTGGGAATCGACCTACGGCGCCGAGCGCGTCAAGGAAATCGAGGAGAAGGATTTCGCCGGCCGCATCGACATCGTCGCCCAGAACGTGAAGACCACCGATTTCGAGGATCCGGTCTTCAAGCCCTACGTCATCCGCAACATCAACGGCGTGCCGGTGGCGATCGTCGGCCAGGCCTTCCCCTACACGCCGATCGCCAATCCGCGCTGGATGACGCCGGACTGGAGTTTCGGCATCCAGGAGCAGGGCATGCAGGAGGCGGTCGATGCCGCACGGGCGGAAGGCGCCCAGGTGGTGGTCGTGCTGTCGCACAACGGCATGGACGTCGACCTCAAGCTGGCCAGCCGCGTCACCGGCATCGACGCCATCTTCGGCGGCCATACTCACGACGGCATGCCGGCGCCGACCGTGGTGGACAACGCGGGCGGCAAGACCCTGGTCACCAATGCCGGCTCCAACGGCAAGTTCCTCGGCGTGATGGACTTCGACGTCAGGGACGGCAAGGTGGCGGATTTCCGCTACCGGCTGCTGCCGGTGTTCGCCAACCTGCTGCCGGCCGACCCGGAGATGGCAGCCTTCATCGACAAGGTCCGCGCGCCCTTCCTCGAAAAACTCGGCGAGCCGCTCGCCGTCACCGAAGGCCTGCTGTATCGCCGCGGCAACTTCAACGGCTCGTGGGACCAACTCATCGTCGATGCGCTGATCGCCGAAAAGGATGCCGAACTGGCGTTCTCGCCCGGCTTCCGCTGGGGCACTTCGCTGCTGCCGGGTGACACCATCACGATGGAGCACCTGCTCGACCAGACCGCGATCACCTATCCGTGGACCACGCTCACCGAGATGAGCGGCGAGATGATCAAGACCATCCTGGAGGACGTCGCCGACAACCTGTTCAATCCCGATCCCTACTACCAGCAGGGCGGCGACATGGTGCGGGTGGGCGGCCTGCAATACACCTGCGACCCCGCTGCGCCGATGGGCAGGCGCATCGACGACATGATGCTGAAGGGCAGGCGCATCGAGCCGGGCAAGATCTACAAGGTTGCAGGCTGGGCGCCGGTGTCGGAAGAGGCCAGGAATTCCGGCCCCGCAGTGTGGGACGTGGTGGCCAGCTACCTGCGTACCCGGAAGGTGGTGGCCCAGCACGCGCTGAACCTGCCGGAACTGAAGAACGTGAGCGGCAATCCGGGCGTGGTGTTCTGAGCAGCCCATCGCGCGGCGGCCGCCGCCGCGCATTAGAAAATTGCATATCGCCTAAGCTGCCCAAGAGGCATGCACTGGCAGTTCCGTGTCCGTCTCATGGGCAATCCATGAGTATTCAGGCGGCGAGTTCATGTGGTTCTGACGAGTTCCGCAGATTTCCATCGTCCTGCCGGCTCGTCAGGCCATGTTCATGAATGAGGACCTCTTGCACAAAGTAGGTTTTGCCGATGTTACCGGCTGTAAGAAATAAGTAAGTTTGATTTGCTCATAATGAAGGCGCTGTATTGGGAGTCGACTGTTTCCGGTCGGCTTTCGTTGCCGCGGAGAAACGGAAATTTCCGAAGAGGAGACATCATGGAAAACAACGGCAAGACGTACTGGGGAACGGTACTGGGCCTGCTGACCAAGATCCTGATCATCTGGTTCCTGGTCTCGTTCGGCGCAGGCATCCTGTTTGCGCCAGCGCTGAACAGCATCTCGCTGGGCGGCTATCCACTGGGGTTCTGGTTCGCTCACCAGGGGTCGATCTACATCTTCATCGCGTTGATCTTCTACTACGCGAAAAAGATGGGCGACATCGACCGCCAGTTCGACGTCCACGAAGAATAAGGGGAGAGGCAGATGGATCTTCAGACAATCACCTATCTGGTGGTCGGCGCGTCCTTCGCGCTGTACATCGGCATCGCCATCTGGGCGCGTGCCGGCAGCACCAGCGAGTTCTACGTTGCCGGCGGCGGTGTCCATCCGGTCACCAACGGCATGGCAACCGCAGCCGACTGGATGTCGGCCGCGTCCTTCATCTCGATGGCCGGCCTGATCGCCAACATGGGTTACGGCGGCGGCCTGTTCCTGATGGGCTGGACCGGCGGCTACGTCCTGCTGGCGATGCTGTTGGCGCCCTACCTGCGCAAGTTCGGCAAGTTCACCGTGCCGCAGTTCATCGGCGACCGCTTCTACTCGAAGACGGCCTCCACGGTGGCAGTGGCTTGCCTGCTGGTTGCCTCGCTGACCTACATCATCGGCCAGATGACGGGCGTGGGCGTGGCCTTCTCCCGCTTCCTGGGCGTGTCGAGCGAGGCGGGCATCTACATCGGCATGGCGATCGTGTTCATGTACGCGGTGTTCGGCGGCATGAAGGGCATCACCTACACCCAGGTTGCGCAGTACATCGTGCTGATCGCCGCCTATCTGGTGCCGGCCTTCTTCATCTCGCTGCAACTGACCGGTAACCCGATTCCGCAACTCGGCCTCGGCTCCGACATCGTCGGTACGGAGACCTCGCTGCTGGCCAAGCTGGACCTGGTGGTCAAGGATCTGGGCTTCGACCAGTACACCACCTCGATGCCGGGCAGCATGCTGAACATGTTCATGTACACCCTGTCGCTGATGATCGGTACCGCGGGTCTGCCGCACGTCATCATGCGCTTCTTCACCGTGCCTTCGGTGAAGGATGCGCGCAGTTCGGCGGGCTGGGCGCTGGTCTTCATCGCCCTGCTGTACACCACTGCTCCGGCAGTCGGCGCGATGGCGAAGCTGAACCTGCACGGCACGGTCAACTCGGCGGTGGGCCTCGAGACCCAGGCCGACGGCCAGTTGGGCGTCAATCCGGACGTCGTGGCGGCAAATGCCGATCTGTACGCGACCGAAGCCAGCCTGCGGTACGAGGATCGTCCTGACTGGATGAAGCGCTGGGAGAAGACCGGCCTGCTGAAGTTCGAGGACAAGAACGGCGACGGCCGCATCCAGTACTACAACGACGCCACCAAGAATTCCGAAGCCAAGGCCAAGGCCGAAGCGGCGGGCTGGAAGGGCAACGAGCTGACGGTGAACCCCGACATCATGGTGATGGCGAACCCGGAAATCGCCTTGCTGCCGAACTGGGTGATCGCGCTGGTTGCCGCTGGTGGTCTGGCTGCCGCGCTGTCGACCGCCGCGGGTCTGCTGATGGCGATCTCGTCGGCGGTGTCGCATGACCTGGTGAAAGGCGTGTTCAACCCGAACATCAGCGAGAAGAACGAGCTGCTGGCCGGCAAGGTCTCGATGGCGGTTGCAATCGTCGTCGCCGGCTGGCTGGGTCTGAACCCCCCGGGCTTCGCGGCGGGTACGGTGGCGCTGGCCTTCGGTATCGCGGCTTCCTCGCTGTTCCCGGCGATCATGATGGGCATCTTCTCCAAGAAGATGAACAAGGAAGGCGCGATCGCGGGCATGCTGGCCGGCCTGTTCGTCACGCTGTTCTACGTGTTCGCCCACAAGGGTCTGTTCTTCATCAAGGGTACCGAGTACGTTGGCCTGATCGGCGGTCCGAACAGCTTCTTCGGCATCACGCCCGAAGCCTTCGGCGCGGTCGGTGCAGGGGTGAACTTCCTGGTCGCCTTCCTGGTCGATAAGTGCACCAAGGAGCCGCCGGAGCACATCCAGCACATGGTCGAAGCCGTGCGTATTCCGCGTGGTTCGTCGGCCGTGGATGGCGCCCACTGATCCGGGCATGCAGTAGATGAGGCGGGACATCCGTGAGGATGTCCCGCCGAAGGGAAGCCCCGCTCGCTCAGGCGGCGGGGCTTTCATCCTGAAGCAAAGCGCACCCGGCCATTCGGCCGCTGTGCCACGCCTCGATGGAGTCGTTCATGGTTTTCGATATCAGCGTGGCCCTCAACTGGATTCTGTTTCTGGCGCTGTTCCCGATCGCCTTCTTCTGGCTGAGACGGGCCTGGCGCATCCTGGCGAAGCGCGATTTTTCCGAAGTCGCGCTGAAGCGTGGCGAAGCTCCGGCGAATCCGGCCCGCTACGCGCCTTATGCCGCGGCGATCAACCTGATCGGCGGCGCTGTCATCCTCTTCACGATCTTCGGCATCCTGACCGCGCGTCTCGACTTCGAGACTTGGAGCGCACTTGCGGGGTCGACGATCTGGATGAAGTTCATCCTCGATTTCATCCTGAGCCGCCAGGCTCACCCTCTGGTGCTGAAAAAACGCAGCGGCCACGGGAAGCCGGCCGGCGGCACGGGAAACTGAGCCGGAAGTCTTCCGTGCAGCTGACCCGCAGCGCCGCTCACTGCCGCTCGCCCATGCCGTAGCGCCGGTCGAGGCGGCCCATCGCGATCACATACGCCATGATGATCAGCAGATAGACCACCAGCGACCCCTGGGCGAGGATGTAGAAGCCGAGTGGAAAGCCGAGGAAGTGGATGGTGTTGAGCTCGTCGGCAAAGTAGCCGGCGACGAAGCTCACGCCGAACCACACCGCCAGCAGCCCGAAGGTCAGCAGCAGGTTGCGGCGCCAATAGGCGCGTTGCGCAATGCTCAGTTCCGTCCTCATGTCCGGTCACGGCCTCGCCGACGGACCGGCCGGCGGCGAGGGGGCGTACTTCATTCCGTTTCAGTGGGCGCTGTTGCCGCCATTGCCATTCCCGGCGTGGGCCTGCGCCAGCTGGCTCTGGACCTCGGCAGGTGCCGCTTCGTAGCCACCGGCGCTGAGCATGAACTCGCTTTCGCCGGCGCAGATGGATTTCAGCCGGCTTTCGAAGCCGTCCAGGCTTGCCATCGGCACGCGGGCCGAGATCAGCGTCCATCCGGCCGACGGACTGTCGGTGCTGGTCAGGCGGCCGCGGCGGCCGGCCAGTTCGGCGCTGACGTCGCCGAAGCGGGCATCGGCCACTTTCACCTGCACGTCGAGCAGCGGCTCCAGCACCTGCGGCCTGGCCGCCAGCACTGCTTCGATCAGTGCATGGCGGGCCGCGGTGACGAAAGAGATTTCGTTCGAATCCACCGCGTGATGCTTGCCGTCGGTGACCACCACGCGCAGGTCATGGACCGGGAAGCCGGCATAAGCGCCTTCGGCCAGTGCCTGGCGCACGCCTTTTTCCACCGCCGGCATGAAGTGGGTCGGAATCGCGCCGCCCTTGACCTCGTCCGCCAGTTCGATGCCGGCGCCGCGCTCCAGCGGCTCGACGCGCAATGCGACTTCGCCGAACTGGCCGGAGCCGCCGCTCTGCTTCTTGTGGCGGTAGCGCGCCTCGGCGACCACGCTGATGGTCTCGCGATAGGGAATGCTGGGCGGCGCGGTATCGAGCTGCAGGTTCCAGCGCGCCGCCAGTTCGTCGAGCACGATCTTCAGGTGCTGTTCGCCCAGGCCGCGCACCACGGTGCGGCGGTTGCGGTGGTCGAAGCTCACCTCGAGGCAGGGGTCTTCCTCGGTGAGCCGGGCCAGCGCCTCGGACAGCTTCTGCTCGTCGGCCGGCTTGCGCGTCATCAGCGCGAGACCGAACACCGGCTGCGGATAGGCGGTGGGGGCGAGATGGAAGAAATCCTCGTCGTGCGAATCGTGCAGCACCGCATCGCGCACCAGCTCGTCGACGCGCGCCACTGCGCACAGGTCGCCGGGCACCGCGAGCGCGGTCTCGACCGCGGTCCTGCCCTGCATGCGCAGCAGGTGGGCGACCTTGAAGGGTTTGCGGCCATCGCCGACGAAAAGCTGCGAACTGGGCGTGACGCTGCCCTGATGGACGCGGAACAGCCCCAGCTTGCCGCGATAGGGGTCGTTGGCGATCTGGAACACGTGCGCGACCACGTGGCGCTCGGCCTCGGGCACTACCGCGACCGGCTCGGCATTGGCGTCTTCGCCTTTCAGGAAGGCCGGCGGATTGCCCTCGGTGGGGTCGGGCGCGAGCTTGCCGAGGATGTCGAGCAGTTCGCGCACGCCGGCGCCGCTGCGGGCGGAGACGAAGCACACCGGCACCAGATGGCCTTCGCGCAAGGCCTGCTCGAAAGGCGCGTGCAACTGCTCGGGGTCGAGCGATTCGCCCTGTTCCAGGTATTTCGCCATCAGCGCTTCGTCGAGCTCGACGATCTGGTCGACGATCGCGTCATGGGCCGCGCCGACGCTGGAGAAGGCGGTGGCGGCCTCGTTCTGCGGCGCGAAGAAGCAGTCGATGACGCGGCCGCCGCCGGTCGAGGGCAGGTTGATCGGCAGGCATTCGCGGCCGAATTCGGCGACGATCGCCTCCATCAGCGCGCCGAAGTCGACGCCGCTGGCATCGATCTTGTTCACCACGATCATGCGGCACTTGCCCTGCGCCGCCGCCATCATGCGGCGGGTGACGCTTTCGACGCCGGCTGCGGCATCGACGACCACCGCCGCGGTGTCGACCGCCGGCAGGGCGACCAGCGCGCGGCCGGCGAGATCGGGCAGGCCCGGGGTGTCGAGCAGGTTGATCCAGTGTCCGGCCCATTCCAGATGCACCAGCGCCGCATGCAGCGAGTGGCCCATGGCCTTTTCCTGCGGGTCGAAGTCCGACACGGTGTCGCCGCGCTCGACGCTGCCGGCCGTGCCGATCTCGCCGGTGGCGGCGAGCAGGGTCTCGATGAGCGTGGTCTTGCCGCAGCCGGCATGGCCGAACAGGGCCAGGTTGCGAATGTCGTGGAACCGAGCTGGGGGTCATCTTGGGCCTCTCGTCTTGTGCGATGCGCTCAAGTGTCCGCCAGCCCGGCGTGGAAGACAATGCGAAAGGTCAACGCCGGCGGCCATTACGCCGGCACGAGGCGTATGCCGGGCCTGTCAGCGCGTGCCGCGCAGCAGCGCCCGGTTGTCCTGGTCCAGCGGCAGCGCGTAGTCGTGGGTTGCCTGTGCGATGTTGCTCGACGGCTGGATCGCCTTCAGATTGAGGAAGACGAAGTCGCCACTGGCGCCGTAGGTGCCGACGATGACGGTTTGTGCATCATGGGAGGTGGCGATATCGCGGATTTCGCGGCTCAGCATCAGTTCGCCCTGGTCGCGCAGCATGTAGACGTCGTTACGGAATTTCATCTCGATGACCCGGTAGCCCGCCTGCGAGAAGCGTGCGGCGATCTGCTCCGACACCAGCCGCCCCAGCGTGGACGAGCGGTCGAGGGCGTCGATGTTCACGATGGTGGCGACGATCACCGGCTGTGCAGGGGAGATTCGATCGTGCAATTGCGCGATCAGGGTTTCGGCTGCCGCGCGATTGGCCGGAATCAAGGGATGGCCTGCGGCTTCTGCGTAAGTCGGTTCCTTTTTTCGGAGCGGGGTGTGGGGGAGGTAGTCTCGCAACCGGTGGCGAGCAGGGCAAGCACAGCAGTGCAGGCGATGAAGGTGGCAGACCGTCGGATCATTGTTCGCCCCCCTTCACTGGAGTGTCTTTACCGGAATGACCGGCGGTGGGGCATATAGCGAGTTGAACGCGCTGGCGTGGTCATCCTCGGCCACGTAGTACACGCTGGTGTTGCGGGCCAGATAGCGATTGGCGTCCGATACGCTGGTGTTGACGAGGATCTCGGTGCGTGGCGTGGCGCCGGTGGCGAATTCCGAGCGGAACCAGGTCAGCGCGTCGTTTGCACCAAGTGCCAGCAATCCCCAACCTCCTGCGCTGAGGACGTCCACTTCGTGCAGCGCCCAGACTCCGCCTGCGAGCGCGCTGGCGCCGACGTAGCGATGGCGAGGGCGCTCTGGCGTGAAGCGGACGGCCTGGGTGTCAACTTCGACCAGCAGTGCGCCTTCGGGCCGTTTCATGACGGTGTAGCCAGCCTGGGCCAACGAGGTCATCAACTGGCTGGCGAAGGCCCGTTCGAACTGGGTGCGCTGGGCGGGAGATGAAACGAACAGGGGGCTGCCCTGCGGCACGCTGCCCGCCAGTTGGTCGACCACGTCCTGCGCGATCGTCGTCCAGTGCGCGGCGGTCTGGAGCTTGTGCTGCTTCGTGGTTTCAAAATTCGTTGCCAGCGGTGCCTCGGAATAAGGCGTGCTGCAGGCACGCTTGCCAGCGCGGCCAGGACGAGCAGTCCGGTCAGCGGAATATTCGTTCTTTTCATTTTCATGGACATCCAGAGCGGAGGGTGGTTACGACGGTTTCTGCACGCTCAGTCCATGCAGTCGGATTGCATGAACTAAACATATTAGGTCTGTTTATTAAATAGACATTTTTGAACCTAACAGAAAAGCACTGGACGCTCAATCATTTCTGAACCGCTGTTGACGAGTAGTTCACCAAACAAATTGGATCCAGTCTTGCGCCAGGAATTTGCCCGAACGATTGGCCGGCTCATCGCACGCCGGCGCATGGAACTGGAGATCACGCAGGAACAGTTGTCGGTCGCCATCGATGTCGATCCGATGACGATTTCCCGCTTCGAGCGAGGCGTCACCCTGCCGTCCCTGCTGACGGTCAGGCGGCTGGCTGACGTGTTTGGTGTGTCGATGGCCGAGTTCTTCGACGAAAGCCTTCCCGCGCCAAGCGTGGACGGTGATGCGGCCAGGCTTGCCATGCAGTTGAGCGCCCTGGACGAGGACGAACGCGAATTCGCCTTCGATACCTTGAGGCGTTTCTGCGCCTTGTCGGCGCGCAGGCGGCCGTAGCGGCGCCCGCCGGGCTCAGGCGCTGCGCAGCCCCAGCAGCCGCGTCAGCAGGATGGCGCCGAGCGGCAGCAGCAGGCCGACCACGGTCACGGTGACGAGCAGGGCGCCCAGCTGGCTGTAGTCGGCGGGCGTGGCGACGATGCCGGCGGCGGCGTCCTTCACTTCGCGGGTGATGGTGAAGATCTGGTTCAGGTACTTGGTGCCGAGCTGCGAGGCCGACAGCGCCAGATTGGTGAAGGAAGCCATCACGGCGAAGAAGGTCGCCTTCAGGTGGGGCGGTGCGGAATTGGCGATCCACGCCAGCATCGGCACCATCGACACCTGGCCGAGCGGGGATTCAAGCGCGGTGTTGGCGAGCGCGATGAAGCGGGCATCGACCACGCCGCCGGTATGGGCGGCGGTCCATTCGTGCAGGCCGTGGAACATGCCGATGGCGGGCAGCATCAGCAGGGCCGAGGCGAGGGTCAGGAAGATGACGATGTCGACGATGGTCTTTTCCGCCATGAAGCGGCGGAACAGGAACAGCCCGGCCAGCGTCAGGGTGCTGACGAGCAGGTCGAGGCGGGACAGGAAGCTCTGGTCGAAACCGAGTTCGTCGATCATCCACCAAGTCATGCCGGCGCCGGGCAGCGGCAGGGCGCGGAAGGCGAAGATGACGATCACGGTGCCGAGCAGCGTGCGCGCGGCTTCGGGTGACAGTTCGCGCAGCAGGCGGTGGATCATGAAGCCGATGATGGCGAAGGAGGCGGCGAAGATGAGCTCCTGGGCGTATTCGAAGCCGGACAGGCCGACGCCGATGGTCAGCGCGACGAAGGCCGCGCTGCCGCCCAGGATCCACCAGTTGGGCCGGGTCGTTTCTTCAGGGGCGTGAACCAGGCGGTCGATGTCGGTACGGCTGTGGCCGAGTCCGGCCAGCCGGCGCGCTTCGCGGCGCTTCAGAAAACCGGCCAGCACGACGCCGCTGACCGACAGCAGCGGGATGACGAGTGCCAGTTCGTAGATGCGCAGGTAGATGGCGACCTTGTCGGCTTCGGGCAGGTGCTCCGAGCCCTGGAACATCGCCACGTTGACCAGCGATACCAGTACCGTGCCGCCGATGATGGCGACCCGGCCGAGCATCTGCATCGTGGTGTGCATCAGCCGCACGGTGCCGGCGTCGATCGGCCGGCCGTGTTCGTCGACGCGCGGCACGGCTTCGACCGTCATCGCGTCGGCGACGGCGTCCTGCAGCACGTAGCCGACCGGCGACAGCAGCGTCGACAGCACGAACCAGGCTTCGGCCGGCATCACCGCGCGCATCGCGTCCGGATTGCCGATCAGGCCGATCATGATGAAAAGACTCGCAGCGATCAGTGCTGCCCCCAGATAGACAAGCCCGGCCTTGTGGCGCCAGAGCAGGTCGACGAGGTGGCCGATCGGCATCTTCAGCGCCCATGGGATGTAGGCCCAGAAGGCGAGTGCGGCGAGGAAGGCGGCCGACAGGCCGAGGTGGTCCTTGACGAAGAAGGTGCCGACGATGCTGGTGAGCGTCGATACGCCCGCTGCGCAATACACCATCAGCGGCGGCAGGTAGGAAAGCCGCATTTCACGGCCGAGCTCGAGGATGTTGCGGTCGATCCAGCGGTGGAGGGCGGTCAGCAAGCGGGTTTCCTCTGCGTCGATGTATGGGTCTTGTCTTCTCCCTGGCACGGTGTCGAACGCCGACGACGCAGGCTGGGGGTCAGTGGCCGAACAGGCGCTCCAGCCAGGGCATGATCCAGGGCAGGGACAGCGCGGTCAGCAGTCCGTTCAGTCCCATCGCCAGCGCGGCGAAGGCGCCGGCCTGCTCGCTGACCTGGAAGGCCCGCGCGGTGCCGATGCCGTGCGAGGCGAGGCCGATGGCGAAGCCGCGGATGGCGTGGTCGCCGATGCGCAGCCAGCGGTAGAGGTAGGGGCCGAGGATGGCGCCGAGCACGCCGGTGAGGATCACCATCGCGGCGGCGAGCGCGGGCAGGCCGCCGAGCGGTTCGGCCACCGCCATCGCGATCGGCGTGGTCACGCTCTTGGGCGCGAGCGACATCAGCGTCGGCCGGCCGGCGCCGAGCACGGCGCCGATGGCGTAGGCCGACAGCGCGGCGGTCAGCGAGCCGACCACCAGGGCGATCAGCAGTGGCCCGGCCATCGCCTTCAGCCGCGGCCATTGGGCGTAGAGCGGGATCGCCAGCGCCACGGTGGCCGGTCCGAGCAGGAAATGCACGAACTGGGCGCCGTCGAAATAGGCGCGATAGTCCATGCCGCTCAGCAGCAGCACCGTGATCACGATCGTGATCGCGATCATCACCGGGTTGGCGAGCGGATGGAAGCCGGCGCGCTTGTACAGCCAGTGCGCGGCCTGGTAGGCGACCAGCGTCAATGTCAGGCCCAGCAGCGGCGATGCCGACAGATAGACCCAGAGGTCGGTCAGGCGCGGCGTCATGGCTTGGTGCCTCCGTCCGGCTCGGCAGGCTTGCGCCGTCTGACCAGGGCATCGAGCACCAGCGCGGTGACGACGATGGCGAGCACCGTGCTGCCGATCAGCGCGGCGGCCAGCGGCAGCCATTCGGCCGCGATCAGGTCGCGGTAGAGCATGATGCCGGCGCCGGCAGGGATGAACAGCAGCGACAGGTGCTGCAGCAGGTTGCCCGCGGTCTGGCGCAAGGTCTCGCCGGGGCCGCCGCGCAGCACCAGGCCGAGGAACAGCAGCATCATGCCGATCACCGGGCCGGGTATCGGCAGGCCCAGGCCGCGCGCGATGATTTCGCCGATCAACTGGAAGACGAGCAGCAGGGTGAGGGCAGCGATCATGGGATGTACGGTGGGGAAGAAGAAAGGCTCACGCCGGCAGCAGCGCGTGGCCGACGGTGCGCAGCGCGATGCCGACGATGGCGCCGAGTGCTGCGGGTTTCCAGACCTTGGCGACGCGCGGCCCGGCCGAGATCAGGATGGCGATGCCGGCGACGTCGAACGCACTGATCAGAAAGCCGGCGCTGGAATTGAGCAGCGCCACGTCGGCAGCGCCGGATTTCAGCATTTCGTCCATCACGCCCATCATCGCCGTGCCGCCGGCGATGTACTTCATCAGGGTCAGCAGGATCAGCGCCGGATCGATGCCGAGCGCCTCCAGCAGCGGCATCAGCGCGGTGGTCAGCGCATCGATGGCGCCGCTGGTGCGAAGGGCCATCACCGCGACCAGTGCCAGCACCAGCATCGGAATCGAGCCCACCGAGATCTTGAAGGCTTCGGCGCCGGCGCGGTTGATGACGTCGAGCACCCCCTTGGCATCGTCGGCGACCCGGTGATGCAGGGTTTCGTCGAGCCTCGCCTCGGCTGCCGACAGGCGGCGGCCGAAGCCATGGTAGGTCACTGCGGCGGCGGCGATGCCGCCCAGCAGCGACAGCAGCAGCGTCGGCCCGAAGGACAGGCCCATCGCCGCCATCGGGAAGGTGACGTTGGCCTGCGCCATCGCCATCACCATCGCCAGCGTGGCTGCCAGGTGACGGTCCGAGGCGCCGCGGCTCTCCATCATCGTCAGCGTCGCGATCGGCGCGGCGAAGCTGACGAAGTTGATCTGCAGCGCAGCGAACACCCCCAGCCCGGTCAGGCCGGCCGGACGCAGCATCGGGGCGAGCCGGGCGACGATCCAGTCGAGCACGCCGCGCGCTTCCAGGATGCGCATCAGCGACAGCATCACCACCATGATGGGCAGCAGCACGAACAGCGCCAGTTCCACCGCGGAGCGGCCTGCTTCGAGGATGATCTGAGTAAGAAAGTTCATGTCTGGCGATGCTGGGCGGCAGGGAAATGCTGCGGTGCAATATAAAAGGGGCCGATGATACGGCCTGTTCGATCGCCAGTCGATGCCTGCGCGAATCGTGCGGCCCGGTTTCCGCAGCTAGGCCACGCTGCGGCGGAACACGCGCACGCCGCTGCTGACGCCCGCCACCAGCAGCACGATGCCGGCGGCCTCGGCCAGCGTCGGCCAGCGCTGGTACCAGATGAAAGCGTAGAGCAGGGCGGCGAGCGTTTCAAACACGATCATCTGGCCGACCAGGGCGGCGGGCAGCAGGTGGCTGGCCTTGTTCCACAGCAATGTGCCGAGCCAGGAAGCGGCGAGGCCGAGCAGAAGGCAGATGCCGACGAAGACCGCTGGCCGCGGACCGAGTGGCCAGTCGAAGCTGCTGCCGGGCATCAACCCGTTCCATGCCGCGTAGCCGAGACCGGCCAGCAGCGCGATCGGCAAGGTCGCGAGCCCCTGGGCAGTGGCCCAGGGGCGTGCCAGGCCGGGGCCGCGTGCGCGCAGCCAGCGGCTGTTGCGGATCGGATACCAGGTCCAGCAGGCAAGCGCCAGGACGGCAAAGGCGAGGCCCGGCAGGGTGTCCGTGTGCGGGCCGGTATCGGTTCCGCCACCACTGCCATGCACGATCAGCAGCCCGGCCAGGATCAGCACCAGCGGCAGCAGCAGCCGTGACCAGCGTACGGCGTCCCCGCCGCCGAGCTCGGCCAGGTTGGCACAGACGGCGATCACCACCGGCAGCGTGCCGATGATCAGCGTGGGCAGCGGCGCCCCGGCAAGCTGGATGGCGGTGGCCAGGGTGGCGTAATAAAGCAGGTTGCCGATCAGTGCCAGCTTGGCGGCCTCGATCCAGTCGGCGCGGCTCAGGCGGCCGAGGGCGTGGCGATCGAACCAGGCCAGGCCGAGTGCAAGGACGCCGAAGGCTAGGTAGCGGCCGACGGCGAGCATGAAGCCCGGATACTCGCCCAGTACCAGCGGGGCGAGGAACACCAGCCCCATAGCAGGCCGGCGCCGAGCGCGGCGAGCAGGCCGGCAAGCATGCTTCAGAGCGTCTTGCCGAAGTAGTAGACCGTCAGCACGCTGCCGACGCCGATGATGAAGCGCCGCAGCCAGATCGCCGGAAGCTTGCGGGCAACGGCCGCGCCCCAGTAGCCGCCGAAGGTGCCGGTCACGATCATGATGATGGTGTGCGGCCACGACACCGCGCCGGCGACGACGAAGGTGACCACCGCCACGCTGTAGATGATGGCCGACAGCCAGTTCTTCAGCGCGTTGATCTCGAGCACGTCCTTGAAGCCCTGGATGGCGAGCGCGGCGATCATCAGGATGCCCATGCCGGCGCCGAAGAAGCCGCCGTAGATCGACACCAGCAGCTGGAAGGCGAAGCCGCCCGGACCGATATGGTGTTCGTCCGTTCCGGCAGGCGCGGGTTTCCAGCGCTTGACCAGTGCCGAGATCTGGTTGCTGAAGGCGAACAGCACGGTGGCGGCGAGAAGCAGCCACGGAATCAGCCGGGAGAAGGATTCGTTCGACGTCGCCAGCAGCAGCAGGCCGCCGGCGATGCCGCCGATGAAGGCGACGACCGACAGCATCGGCAGGCTCTTCGAGAAGCGCTTGAGTTCGCGGCGGAAGGCCCAGGCGCCGGCAAGGCTGCCCGGCCACAGCGCGACCGCGTTGCTTGCATTGGCGATGACCGGCGGCACGCCGACCGCGAGCAGCGCCGGGAACGAGAAGAAGGTGCCGCCGCCGGCGACCGAGTTCACCGCACCGGCAGCAAATGCGGCAAGGCCGATGAGGGCGATTTCGAAGAGGTCGAGGCCGGCCATGGCGGGATGAGCGGAAAGACGGGAGGTTCAGGTGCGGGCGCCGGCATGCGGCAGCGTGGGCGCGGCTGCCGGGGGCATGCCCCCGGCGTCGCGTTCTGATTGGAGCGTGTCTCCTCCTGCCCCGAATGGGGGCGAAGTGTAGTGCAGGCGACCAAAAAAATGAACATGGGCGAAAAAGTTTTTTTCATCGATTTTGCGAGCCCGGAATCAAAAATCGAGCTTTGCTTGAAACTGCCGTGGCAATGGGCTATAGTCCGCGCCCTCAGCCGGCATAGCTCAGTTGGTAGAGCAGCGCATTCGTAATGCGAAGGTCGGGGGTTCGACTCCTCTTGCCGGCACCAGCTTCAAGCAAAAAGGCCATTCCTTCGGGGCTGGCCTTTTTCTTTTCCGGCTCCGGCCGTGGGCCTGCGTGCAGAAGGGGAAAGGCATGGTGATGGTCGTCGTCGGGCTTGGCCACGGGTCGAGCGCAAGCCCTGCCATTCATGGCGGGGCCAGCCTGACGAGCGTTCCTGACGCCGGAAGCTCGACAAGTTCGCGGCGAGGAAGCCCCGGCCTTCAGGCTGGGGTGGCTCACAGCGATGGTGCCGGGCGTGCAGGCTGATCCCCCCGAGGTGCGCAGCGCTTTGCCCGGTCCGATCCGCGCGCTGGGGCACCGCAATTTCCGCTATTACTTCCTGGGGCAGGTGGTATCGATCCTCGGCACCTGGATACAGCAGGTGGCGATGTCATGGCTGGTCTATCGGCTGACCGGGTCGGTGGCGCTGCTCGGCATCACCACGTTTGCCGCTTTGGTGCCGATGCTGGTGGTGGGCCCCCTGGCGGGAGCCTGGATCGATCGCCACGACAAACGCCGGCTGCTGATCCTGGTGCAGGGCCTGCTGGCGCTGCAGGCCTTGTCGCTGGCAGTGCTGACCCGGTTCGAACTGGTCGGACCGGACCTGCTGGTCGCGATGTCGGTGCTGCTGGGGGTGTTGAATGCCTTCGATACGCCGCTGCGGCAGTCGCAGATCAACAGCTTCGTCGGCAACCGGGCCGATCTGCCGAATGCGCTGGCGCTGAACGCGATGGCGTTCAATTCGGGGCGTTTTCTCGGCCCGCCACTGGCTGGTCTGCTGCTCGGGCTGACGTCGGAGGCCTTCTGCTTCATGCTCAACGCGCTGTCGTTCGCCGCGCTGGCCTTCGGCGTGTGGCGGATTCGCGTGGCGCCCTCGCCGCGCGCGAGCGGCAGCACGGCATCGGTGTTCCGCGAAGGCCTGGCGTATGTGTGGAACACTTATGCGATCCGGACGCTGATCCTCACGCTGGCGATGACGAATCTGACGGCATCGAGCTATGCGGTATTGCTGCCGGTGTTCGCGAAGGATATTTTTGCCGGCGATGCGCGCATGCTCGGCATGCTGTGGGGGGCGGCCGGCGCGGGTGCCTTCCTGGGCACGGTGTTCCTTGCCACGCGCAAGCATCTGCCCGGCCTAGTGGCGGTGATCCTCTGTGGCGCGGCGATCGGTACACTGGGCTTGCTGATCTTCTCGTACAACCGTTTCCTGCCCGTTGCGCTGCTGGCCATGGGCATGCTGGGTCTGGGCATCTCGATCGGCAACGTCGCCACCAACATGCTGTTGCAGACCCTGGCGCCCGACCATCTGCGGGGGCGGGTCGTGTCCTTCTTCAGTTCGACGCGTTTCGGCTTCGACGCCATCGGCGGTCTGCTTGCCGGCCTGCTGGCGGCTCAGGTCGGCGTGCAGCGGGCGATGCTGATCGAGGGGCTGGTACTGGCGACCTTTGTCGTCTGGGCGCTCGGCACCCGGAGCCGCTTGCGTGATGACGTGGTGAGCCGGGTCTGACGGAACATGACATGAGCAGCCGGCGGGGAAGACCGGCTCAGGGTGATTGGCCATGCTGTTGTTGACGTTAACGTCAACGTGAAATATGTTTGCAGGCTGATGTTCATATATCGGTCCACAGACGGGGAACTTGGCGATGCAGATCGAAAACGGCGTATTCGTTGTGACGGGCGGCGGCTCGGGCCTGGGGGCTGCGACGGCGCGCATGCTGGTGGAAGCGGGGGGCAGGGTGGTGCTGGCCGATGTCAATCGCGAGGCGGGTGAGGCACTGGCCGCCGAACTGGGCGCGGTCGCGGCCTTCGTCGCCACCGACGTCACCGACGAGGCGAGCGGCAAGGCGGCGATCGATCGTGCGGTGTCGGGCTTTGGCGGCCTGAACGGCCTCATCAACTGCGCCGGCGTGGCGCCGGCCGAGAAAGTCGTCGGCCGCGAGGGGCCGCACCGGCTGGATTCCTTCGCCCGCACGGTGTCGATCAACCTGATCGGCACCTTCAACATGATCCGGCTGGCGGCCGAGGTCATGAGCAAGGCCGCGGCGGACGCCGGCGGCGAGCGGGGTGTAATCGTCAACACGGCGTCGGTCGCGGCGTTCGACGGCCAGATCGGGCAGGCAGGCTATGCTTCGTCCAAGGCCGGCGTGGTCGGGCTGACGCTGCCGGTGGCGCGCGAGCTGTCGCGCTTCGGTATCCGGGTCATGGCGATCGCGCCGGGCATCATGGAAACGCCGATGCTGATGGGGATGCCGCAGGAAGTGCAGGATTCGCTGGGCAGGATGGTTCCCTTCCCGCCGCGCCTCGGCAGGCCGGCCGAGTTCGCCGGACTGGTCCGCCACATCATCGAGAACGTCACCTGAACGGCGAGGTGATCCGCCTCGACGGCGCCATCCGCATGGCGGCGAAGTGAGCGCCGGGTGAGTTCCCCCGCCTGCGCTGCGGCACATCGCCGCAGCGCAGGCGGCCGCGCAATGGCCGGGCAAGGGGAAATGTGCTAAAAACGGGCCGTCCCAACGGGTTGTCCCGTTTCAACCGCCCCTGAAGGATATGTCCTTCAGGGGCGGCTTCATATTGTTGTTGCCGATGACTGCTGCCGACCCTTCCGCTGCTTCTCCCTCTGTCGATTCGCCGTCTGTCGCCGCAACCCAGAGCCGGGAGGCCGACTGCTATCACTGCGGCCTGCCCATTCCGCCCGAAACGCAGCACCATGTTCGCATCGATGGCAGCGACCGGCGGATGTGCTGTGTCGGCTGCGAGGCCGTTGCCCAATCCATCGTCGACAACGGCCTGGTGGACTACTACCGCCACCGCGATGCGATGCCCGAGACGCGGCGCGAGGCGATACCGGTCGAGCTGCAGGAACTCGGCCTGTTCGACCATCCGGATTTTCAGAAGAGTTTCGTCCGCCCGGTGGGCGAGCACGAGCGCGAAGCCTCGCTGATCCTGGAAGGCATCACCTGTGCCGCCTGCGTGTGGCTGAACGAGAAACATGTCGCCCGCCAGGAAGGCGTGTCCGCGGTCGAGATCAACTATGCGACGCGGCGGGCGCGGGTGCGCTGGGACGAGCGCAGGATCAAGCTTTCCGACATTCTCGGCGCCATCCAGGCGATCGGCTACCGTGCCTATCCCTATGATGCCGAGCGCTCCGAGCAGATCGCCGACCGCGAGCGCCGCTCGATGCTGTGGCGGGTGTTCGTCGCCGGCTTCGGCATGATGCAGGTCATGATGTACGCCTTCCCCGTCCACGTTGCGGGCGAAGGCGACATGAGCTGGAATATGGAGCTGCTGATGCGCTGGGCCAGCCTGCTGCTGACCCTGCCGGTAGTGCTGTATTCGGCGGCTCCGTTCTTTCAGCGCGCGGTGCGCGACATCCGCCTGCGCCGGCTGGGCATGGACGTGCCGGTCGCGGTGGGGGTGGGCAGCGCCTTCCTCGCCAGCCTGTGGGCGACGCTGACCGACGGGCCGGAAGTGTATTTCGACTCGGTGACGATGTTCGTGTTCTTCCTGCTCGGCGGGCGCTACCTGGAGATGGTGGCGCGCCAGAAGGCGGTGCGCGGCGTCGAGGAACTGGGCAAGGTGCTGCCGTCCTTCGCCGAGCGGCTGGCGGGCTGGCCCGAACAGGTCGCCGCCGAGCGCGTGCCGGCCTCGCAACTGGCGGTGGGCGACGTGCTGCGGGTCCGCCCGGGTGAAGTGATTCCGGCCGACGGCGTCGTCGTCGAGGGCGTGGGCGAAGTCAACGAGGCGCTGCTGACCGGCGAGAGCCTGCCCGTCGCCAAGCGGGCCGGCGATCTGCTGACCGGCGGCAGCATCAACGTCTCGTCACCGCTGCTGTTCCGTGTCGAGCACGTCGGCGACGAGACGCGGCTGGCGGCCATCCGCCGGCTGATGGAGCGCGCGGCGACGGAGAAGCCGCGCGTCGCGACGCAGTCCGACAAGGTGGCGGAGTGGTTCATCGTGACGCTGCTGGCGCTGGCCAGCCTGACCGGCATCGCCTGGTATTTCATCGATAGCGAACGGGCCTTGTGGGTGTTCGTGTCGGTACTGGTGGTTGCCTGCCCGTGCGCCCTGTCGCTGGCCACGCCGACCGCGCTCACCGTGGGCACCGACGCGATGGCGCGCATGGGCGTGCTGGTCACGCGCGGCCACGCCATCGAGACGCTGGCCAATGCCACGCATTTCGTGTTCGACAAGACCGGCACGCTGACCCACGGACGCATGCGGCTGGACGAGATTCTGCCGCTCGGCGGGCGGAATGCAGCCGAACTGACCGCGTTGGCCGCGGCGATCGAGCAGGGATCGGAGCATCCGGTGGCTGCCGGCCTGCGCGAGGCGGCGCAGGACATGGCGTTGCCGGCGGTGCATGCGCTGCGCGCCGAGACGGGGCAAGGCATGCAGGGCGTCATGAATGGCGAGGCGTTCTGGATCGGCCGCCCCCAGTACGTCGCCGAGGCTGCCGGCCTGACGCCGCCGACCGTGCTCGAAACCTTTGCCGAGCGCGGCGGAACGGTGGTGGCGCTGGCTTCCGCCGCAGGCTGGCAGGGATTGTTCAGGTTGGCCGATACGCTGCGTGCGGGGGCCGGACCTCTGGTGCGGCAGCTTGCCGAGGACGACATCGAGCTCGGCGTGCTGTCCGGCGACGCATCGCGCGCAGTTGCCGCGGTCGCAGATGAACTGGGCATCGCCGAAGCGCATGGCGGCATGAGCCCGCAAGGCAAGCAAGCCTGGATCGCCGGCTTGCAAAAGACGCCGACGGCGGTGGTGGCGATGGTCGGCGACGGCGTCAATGATGCGCCGGTGCTGGCCCAGGCCCACGTTTCGGTGGCGATGGGCGGCGGCACGGAACTGGCCCGCAACCAGGCCGACATCGTGCTGCTCAACGAGAACCTCGGCAGCCTCGGGAAGGCGGTGCTGCTTGCGCGCAAGACGCTGCGGATCATCCGCCAGAATCTGTGGTGGTCCTTTGCCTACAACTTCAGCTCGGTGCCGCTGGCGATGCTGGGCCTGGTCACGCCCTGGATGGCCGGTGTCGGCATGGCCGGCAGCTCGCTGCTGGTGGTGCTGAACGCGATGCGCCTGCAGCGCGTGCCGCGCACCGACGAATAAGGGAATGGACGAGTCCCGACATGGAAGCAAGCCTGTATCTCCTCATCCCGCTCTCCGTGGTACTGGTGTTCGTCATCGGCGGGCTGTTCTGGTGGTCGCTGCGCAACGGCCAGTACGATGACCTGGAGGGCCCGGCCTATCGCCTGCTGCTCGACGATCGCGACGAACTGCCCCGGGACGCCGAAGCGCCGGAGTCCAAGGACGAGGAGGCGGCGAAGGAGCGGGAGCGCTGAAGGAAGTGCGCGCGGGTTGACCTAGGTCAACTTGATTTTTTTCCGTTGCGGCACACTTCGTTTCAACGGTTTCAGACGACTGCGCGGCAGCGGTCCGAAACAGGCTTTTTTGTCTCTCTGTTGGGGTTGGGGGTGCGTTGATTCGCACCCTTTTTTTTGCCCGGGCCCGTCGGCACGGGTTCGGCCCTGGCAACTCGTTGTGCCATCGACCCGCTTCCATCGTGTCGCCAAAGTGGGCGAGCTTGCCGATCTCCTGTTCCGGGCCGTGCCCGTATCGGGCACCCGAGGCCGCGGCCACCATCACCAGCAGGGTGAACCGTAAGCCGAGCGCTATCCTCGATCGATCGCCTGACTGACCGCTTGTGCGACCGCCTGCGCGCTCGCTTCGTCGATGGTCGAAATCGTGATGCGCAAACCGTGTGCGGGCGACTGCACGCCAAAGGGTTCGCCGCCACGCACCAGCCAGCCACGCTGTGCCAGGGCGAGCACGGCCTGCCGGCTGTTTCCCGGCAGCGGCAGCCACAGGTTCAGGCCATCGGCAGGTGCTGCCACCGCAATGCCGTGCTCGGCCAGCGCAGTCGCCATGATCTGACGGCGGCGGGCATAGTCCACGCGGGCCTGCTCGATCCTTGCGGACACTTCCACCGAAGCCAGGCAGGCTCCGACGGCATCCTGCAGAAGATGGCTGACCCAGTTCGTGCCGGGTGCCAGGCGCAGCCGCAGCCGCTGGGCGGTCTGTTCGTCGCTGGCGACGAAGGCCAGGCGCAGGTCGGGGCCGAGCATCTTGGACACCGAGCGGATCAGCGCCCAGCGCCGGGCCGCCGGCGGAACCGCGTCGTGGTAGTCGGTGAAGGCCAGGCGCGCGAAATGGTCGTCGATGATGACCAGCACCTGCGGATGGCGCGCCAGCACCGCGCATAGCCGGCGGGCGCGTGCCGCGCTCAGGCTGCAGCCGGTCGGATTGTGTGCCCGAGGCGTCAGGATGACGGCCTGCACGCCTTGCGCCAGCGCCTGCTCCAGCGCTTCGATCCGCATCCCTTCGGCATCGACGGCGACCCCCAGGGGCTGAAACCCGTTGATGCGCAATACGTTGATGTGGCTGAGGAAGCACGGATCCTCCACCGCCACCTTGTCGCCCGTGACCAGATAGGCCGCCAGCAGGCGCTCGACCGCATCCACTGCGCCATGCGTCAGATTGATCTCGAAGCGCTCGGGGCATTGGCCCGTCATCCATTGGCGGGCAGCGGCCTCCAGCGCCGGATCGACCGTGGCTTCGCCATAGAGACGGGGGCGGTAGGGCGTGCTTGCCAGGATCGCAGGCATGTCGGGCAGCCAGTGCGGATTGGGGTTGCCGCCGCCCAGGTCGGCCAAGGGCGAATCGGGAACCGAACCCTCCTGCTCGCCCGGGCCTGGACGCTCGCGGATCACCGTGCCCAGGCGTCCCTGTGTGATCGCGACGCCGGCTGCGACCAGACGCTTGTATGCCATCGCCACCGTATTGCGGTTGACGCCCAGCGTGACGGCGAGATCACGCACCGGGGGCAAGGCCTGGCCCGGCTCCAGTACGCCTGTCTGCGTCAAGGTACGGATGTTGTCGAAGATCTCCGCTGCCGTTTTTCCGACAATTTCCATAATGGTCTAGAGCGTGATAGAGTTTGACATAGGACAATAATACGTTGCCCTGGCGGCAATTGCACTGCCCGAGCGCGCTGCTGATCATGTCATCGAGATATTTTTGCGCGGCGAGAGAGAACTGCAGGAGGTTTGCCTGAAATGGTAGCCGATGGCGGGGTCCGGCCGATTCGAATCGGCCGGTCATTGGTCGTTTTTTACTGCCGGACGCGCGGCGCGCCCGCATGAAGGCGAACGCCGGAATTCTGCTGCCGGGGCCGGCCTGGCCGCCCCCGCAACGGAGGCTCGAGGGGGACAGGCTCGTACTCGGCTTCCTACGGCCCGCCCACTGCAATACAATATTGATCTGTGTCAAATTGTGGTTCCGATCTCCACGTATCCTTCGTGCCGGCCTTGCCGGGGCGTCTGTGGCAGGGTTGGGTGGCGGCTCAAAAGGGGTTTTCAACTAAGAGGTGACTTACATGCAATCGCAAGCGACTTATAACTATAAAGTCGTGCGCCAGTTCGCCATCATGACGGTGGTGTGGGGCATCGTGGGCATGCTGGTCGGCGTCATCGCCGCGGCACAGCTCGTGTGGCCCGAACTGAACGTTCACGAATTCCTGCATTTCGGCAGGCTCCGTCCGCTTCATACCAATGGCGTGATCTTTGCGTTTGGCGGTTGCGCGTTGTTCGCCACCTCCTACTACGTGGTCCAGCGAACCTGTCATACCCGGCTGTTTGCGCCGGGTCTGGCCGCCTTCACCTTCTGGGGCTGGCAACTGGTCATCCTGCTGGCGGTGATCACGCTGCCGCTGGGTTACACCAGCTCGAAGGAATACGCCGAACTCGAATGGCCGATCGACATCCTGATCGCGATCGTCTGGGTGTCCTACGCAATCGTGTTCTTCGGCACCATCGCCAAGCGCACGGTTTCGCACATCTACGTCGCGAACTGGTTCTTCGGCGGCTTCATCCTCACCGTCGCGCTGCTGCACATCGTCAACAGCGCCGCGATCCCCATCTCGATGACCAGCATGAAGTCCTACTCCGCCTATGCCGGCGTGCAGGACGCGATGGTCCAGTGGTGGTACGGCCACAACGCGGTGGGCTTCTTCCTGACCGCGGGCTTCCTGGGCATGATGTACTACTTCGTGCCGAAGCAGGCCGATCGTCCGGTGTATTCCTATCGCCTGTCCGTGGTTCACTTCTGGGCGCTGATCTTCACCTACATGTGGGCCGGCCCGCACCACCTGCACTACACCGCACTGCCCGACTGGACCCAGTCCGTCGGCATGGTGTTCTCGCTGATCCTGCTGGCACCGTCCTGGGGCGGCATGATCAACGGCGTCATGACCCTGTCGGGTGCCTGGCACAAGCTGCGTACCGACCCGATCCTGAAGTTCCTGATCACCGCGCTGTCGTTCTACGGCATGTCGACCTTCGAAGGTCCGATGATGTCGATCAAGACCGTGAATGCGCTGTCGCATTACACCGACTGGACGGTCGGCCACGTGCACTCCGGCGCACTGGGCTGGGTGGCGATGATCTCGATCGGCTCGATCTACTTCCTGCTGCCGCGCATGTACGGCAAGACCGAGATGTACAGCGTCAAGCTGATCAACGCGCACTTCTGGATCGCCACCATCGGCATCGTGCTCTACATCGCCTCGATGTGGATCTCGGGCGTGATGCAGGGCCTGATGTGGCGTGCGACCAACGCCGACGGCACGCTGACCTACTCCTTCGTCGAGAGCGTCAAGGCCAGCTATCCGTTCTGGACCATCCGCTTCATCGGCGGAGTGCTGTTCCTCGCCGGCATGTTGATCATGTTCTACAACATGGTGAAGACCATCGCCGGCCAGAAGGCCTATGAAGCGCCGGTGCTCGCACCCGCGGCCGCTCACGCCTGATCGGAGAACGATAAACATGGCTCAATCGAAACACGAAAAAATCGAGCGCAACGTATTCCTGATGATCGTCCTGTCGCTGATGACCGTCAGCGTGGGCGGTCTGGTGGAAATCGTGCCGCTGTTCTTCCAGCACTCGACGACGACGGCAATCGACCACAAGGGCAATGCGCTCGACGTCAAGCCCTATGACCCGGTCCGGCTGGTCGGTCGCGACATCTACGTCCGCGAAGGCTGCTACAACTGTCATTCGCAGATGATCCGTCCGTTCCGCGCCGAAACCGAGCGCTATGGCCATTACTCGGTGGCGGGCGAGTTCATCTACGACCACCCGTTCCAGTGGGGCTCCAAGCGTACCGGCCCCGATCTGGCGCGTGTCGGCGGCCGCTATTCCGACGAATGGCAGCGGGCGCACCTGCTCAATCCGCGCGACGTGGTGCCCGAGTCGAACATGCCTGCGTTCCCCTGGCTCGATCGTCCGGTCAAGGCCGACGACATCCAGCTGAAGATGCGTGCGCTCAACAAGGTGGGCCTGCACAAGTACAGCGAGGAAGAGATCGCCGCCGCGCCCGCCGCCCTCGAGGGCAAGACCGAACTGGACGCCATCATTGCGTACCTGCAGGGTCTGGGCACTGCGATTTCGGACTTTAAGTAAGGACTGGGCGCGTCGTGGATATCAATGACCTCAGAAGCCTGTTCACTGTTCTGGGCTTGCTGTGCTTCCTGGGCATCGTCGTCTGGGCATACAGCAAGCACGCCAAGAAGGGATTCGACGAGGCGGCGCGCCTGCCCCTGAGCGATGATGACCTGCCGGCCTCCGATCGCCGGCAAGACCAAGAGGGAAAAGCAAATGGCTGACTTTATCAGCGGTTTCTGGAACATGTATGTGATGGTCCTGGTGGCCCTCTCCATCCTGTTCTGCGTGTTCGTGCTGGTGTCGAACATGACCAAGCGCGAAAAGGGACCGGTCGAACTGCACGGCCACGTGTGGGACGAGACGATCGCCGAATACAACAATCCGCTGCCGCGCTGGTGGATGTATCTGTTCTGGCTCACGATCATCTTTGCCGTCACGTATCTGGCGATCTATCCGGGCTTCGGCAACGTGAACCAGCACCGTGGCCAGTGGGCGCAGTACGACGCCGAAATGGCCAAGGCCGAAGAGCGCTACGGCCCGATCTTCGCCAAATACCGCGAGATGGACGTGATGGCCGTGGCTGCCGATCCGGAAGCGAACGCGATGGGCAAGCGCCTGTTCCTGACCTACTGTGCGCAGTGCCATGGTTCGGCTGCACAGGGCAACAAGGGCTTCCCCAACCTGACCGACGACGAATGGCAGTGGGGCGGTGATCCCGAGACGATCAAGGCCACCATCACCGGTGGGCGCATGGGGATCATGACGCCCTTCGGCCCGATCCTGGGGGCGGAAGGTGTCAAGGACGTCGCCAACTACGTGCGTTCGCTGTCGGGCCTGGCGCACGACTCGCTGCGCGCCCAGCGCGGCAAGGATGCCTTCGACACCAACTGCGTGGCCTGCCACGGCGCCGATGGCACCGGCAACCCGATGCTCGGCGCGCCCAACCTGGCCAACAAGGCCTGGCTGTATGGCTCGTCCGAAGCAACCATCATCGAGACCATCTCCCACGGCCGTACCAACCAGATGCCGGCCTTCGGCGAGTTCCTCGGCGAGGACAAGGTTCACCTGCTGACGGCCTATGTGCTGAGCCTGAGCAAGCAGTAACAATCGATGCAGTTGCAGTAAAAGCAGTTCCATCCCCGGGAGGAGGGGGTCCTCCCGGGGCTACCCATAGAACAAGAACAAGAATTCATCGGTCAGAGGCACCATGAGCAGCCCATCCCCACAGCCGAAGAAATCGGCCAAGCAGAGTTCTTCCGAATCGAGCGAATCGCTCTACGAATCACGCCGCAAGCTTTACGTGCGTGCCGTCACCGGCCTGTTCGCCAACTGGCGCTGGGCCCTGGTGTGGATCACGCAGATCGTCTTCTACGGATTGCCATGGCTGACGTGGAACGATCGGCAGGCAGTCCTGTTCCATCTCACCGAACGCAAGTTCTACATCTTCGGCTGGGTGTTCTGGCCGCAGGACGTGCTCTTCCTCGCCCTGCTGCTGATCATCTCCGCCTATGCGCTGTTCTTCTTCACCGCCATCGCCGGCCGCCTGTGGTGTGGCTACGCCTGTCCGCAGACGGTGTATACCGAGATCTTCATGTGGTTCGAGCAGAAGATCGAAGGCGACCACGGCAAGCAGCAGAAGCTCGACAAGATGCCGATGAACGGCGAGAAGCTGCTCAAGCGGACGAGCAAGTACTTCGTCTGGGGGCTGTTCTCGCTATGGACCGGGTTCACTTTCGTGGCCTATTTCTCGCCGCTGGATGAATTGCTGGGAGCCGTGTCAGGCTTCACCTTCGGGCCATGGGAGGCGTTCTGGATCCTGTTCTACGCGGGCTTCACCTATCTGTTCGCAGGTGTGATGCGCGAACAGGTGTGCAAGTATATGTGCCCCTACGCCCGCTTCCAGGCGGTGATGTTCGACCCCGACACCCTGGTCGTCACCTATGACGAAGGGCGCGGTGAACCGCGCGGCTCGCGCCGGAAGGGGGTCGATCCCAGCACGGTGGGCAGGGGGGGACTGTATCGATTGCAGCATCTGTGTCCAGGTCTGTCCGACCGGAATCGACATCCGGCAGGGCCTGCAGTACGAGTGCATCGGCTGTGGGGCCTGTATCGACGCCTGTGACCAGGTGATGGACAAGATGCAGTACCCGCGCGGCCTCATCCGCTATTCGACCGATAACGCGGTGAAGAAGGGCTGGGGGCGCAAGGAGATACTCGGACACGTCTTCCGTCCTCGTACATTGATCTACGGCTTCATTCTTGCGGCGATGTGCGTCGGCTTCGTGCTGCTGCTGGCGAACCGCGAGCCGCTGCGGGTCGATGTGATTCGCGACCGCTCCTCGCTCGGGCGCGAGATCGAAGGCGGCATGATCGAGAACGTGTACAACCTGCATGTGATCAACATGTCCGAAGCGTCGCGCACCTTCCGCATCGATGTCGTGGGCATTCCCGGGGCCAGGATCGGCAGCGCGCAGAGTGTCGAGGTCGGTCCGGCGGCAACGCATTCGCTGACGACCCAGGTTCTCGTGCCTTACGACCAGGGCCAGCCGGGGGCGAACACGATTGCCTTCCAGATCACCGCGGAAGATGATTCCGGCCTGAGCATCACAGAAGAAACGACTTTCCTCATTCCAAGATGAATACGACCTTGACAGAGAAGACGCCGCCACCGTGGTACAAGCAGGGCTGGCCCTGGTTCCTGATCAGCTTTCCGGCGATTGCAGTCGTCGCCGGGATCGCGACCCTGGTGATCGCCATCAATACCTTCGACGGCATGGTGGTCGATGATTACTACAAGGAAGGGCGGGCCATCGTCCAGACGATGGAGCGTGCCGAGCATGCCAAGGAGCTGGGTCTGAAAGCGCACCTCGTCGTGCGCAGCGATTCGATCCGCATCGAACTCGATGCGCTCGATACGTCGAATCTGCCCGAACGCCTTCTCCTCACCGTCTCTCATCCTACCCGCGGGGGAATGGACCAGGAGTTGGTGGTCGAAGGCGCGGGCGGTGTAGGTACCAGACGGCACTGGCGCCCCTCAGCACCGGGCGCTGGCTGTTCCTGCTGGAGGACGAGTCCCGCAGTTGGAGAATGAACGGGGCCACCTACATCCCGACGGAGACGGAGATCTGGATTGATCCTTCAGGTTCTTAACCCGTCCATGAACAGTGTCTTAATCTCACTCATGGTGAAGGAGGCAGGCGATGCTGAAATGGATACAAGTGCTCTGGCCCTCGTTCCTGGTTGCCGCAGTGGCCGAGGCAGTCTTCTTTACCGTCGTCGACCCGCAGCAGCTCTATCTGTTCGGACAGCCGGTCGACTATGGTGAACTGGCAACCTATTCGATCGGCTTCCTCGGCTTCTGGCTGGTGTGTGCAGCGTCCAGTCTGTGCACGATCTTCTTGCAGCGCAGTGCCAGCGAGCTGAATCGACGGAATTGATGCCCCGTTGCCGGCCCTGGAAATGCAGAACGGCCCGTGAGGGCCGTTCTGCATTTCCAGGGCTTGAATCTCGGGGACTGGCCGCTCAGCGATAGACCAGAACCGGGATCTTGCTGTGCGTCAGCACTTTCTGGGTTTCGCTGCCGAGCAGCAGGCCGGCGATGCCGCGGCGGCCGTGCGAAGCCATGAAGATGAGATCGCAGCCATGGCGATCGGCAGCGTCGATCACTGCCTCGTAAGGTATTTCATTGACGACCGTATCGGTCGCCGCCACGACGCCTTCGCTGTCGGCAACGGCTTTCGCCTTGTCGAGGATGGCTTGTGCTTCCGCTGCCGCGGATTTTGCGAACTGTTCCGGCGTGGTGGGGTCGATCAAGGCACCTTCGCCGTAGATCGGCATCGGGAAGTCGGGCTGGGCGTAGAAGAAGGTGATGCGCGCCCCGGCTTCGCGGGCGAAAGTCACCGCACGGGAAACCGTGCCTTCCGACAGCGTGGAACCATCAGTGGGAACGAGGATGTGCTTGAACATGGTGTATGCCTCCTGTCGGTTGTGTGCACTTCGATTATAGCTGGCTGAGCAGCGGCATCGGGTTTGACGAGGGTCAAACGGTCTTCCGTTCGAGGGGCGCATCGTGCATGGCAGGGAGATAAGCGATGAAACTGACTTTCATGGGTGCTGCCGGCGAAGTGACCGGATCGTGTCTGCGGGTCGATCACGAGCGCGGGAGCTTTCTCGTGGATTGCGGCCTGTTCCAGGGCGGGCGGACGGCGGAGGCGCGAAACCGCCGTGCGCTCGATTTCGACCTCCGGCAGATCGACTTCGTTCTGTTGACGCATGCCCATCTCGATCACAGCGGCCTCGTGCCGCGCCTCGTCGCACTCGGCTACAAGGGACCGATCCTGGCCACGCCCGCGACGGTGGACCTGCTCGGCATCATGCTGATGGATTCCGCGCACATCCAGGAAAAGGAAGCCGAATGGGCCTTGCGCAATGCGCACAATCGCCGTGCCCGCCGCCGTGCGGAGATGACGCCGCTCTATACCGTCGAGCAGGCCCGCGCCAGCCTGGCGCGCCTGCGGCCCGTCGCCTACGAGACGGATTTCGAAGCCGGGCCGGGCGTGCGTTGCCGTTTTCGCGAAGCGGGTCACATCCTGGGGTCGGCGATCATCGAGATCGATGTCGGTGTGGGCGCGGCAGCGAAGCGCCTGGTGGCGTCGGGCGATCTCGGCCAGCCGATGCGCCCGGTGGTGCGCGATCCGGTGCCTGTCGAACGCGCGGATGTGCTGTGCATGGAATCGACCTACGGCAACCGCGCCCATCGGCCGCTCGAGGCCACGTACGACGAACTGGTCGATGCGATACGGCAGACGGTGCATGGGCGGGGCGGCAACGTCGTGATTCCGGCATTCGCAGTCGGACGGACGCAGGAGATCCTGTTCGTGCTGGCCGATCTGGTGCGCGCAGGCCGCCTCGGGCCGCTGAAGGTCGTCGTCGACTCGCCGATGGCCTCGGCGGTCACGGCGCTGACCCTGGACCACCGCGAGCTCTGGGACGAGGAGGCGCAGGCGCTCTACGCCTGGTGGCAGTCCAGCCAGGGGCGCTTCGACGTCCGCTTCGTGCAGGACGTCGAAGAGTCGATGGCGCTGAACGAAGTCCGCGGCGGCCTGGTGATCATCTCTGCCAGTGGCATGTGCGATGCAGGGCGGATCCGGCATCATCTGCGGCACAACCTCGGCCGCAGCGAATGCGCGGTCGTCATCGCCGGCTTCCAGGCCGCGGGCACGCTGGGCCGGCGGCTGGTGGATGGGGCACAGCAGGTCACGCTGTTCGGCGAGCGGGTGCCGGTGCGCGCGCGCATCCACACCATCGGCGGGCTGTCGGCGCATGCCGACCAGCCGGCACTGCTCGACTGGCTCGGGCACTTCAAACAGGCACCGCAGCATACCTTCGTCGTGCATGGAGAGCCGCTCGGCGCACTGGCGCTGGTCGATGCCATCCACGACCGGCTGGGATGGCGGCATGTGCTGATGCCCGAGCCCGGGCGGACCTACGCCATCCAATGAATCGCATGGGAGATCGGCCATGAACCGGAAAACCAGGGGATCGGCGAAGAAGCGGAATCGGGGAGAAGGCGACGCGGCCGGGCAGGCCCGGTCCGCCGCGCCCCGGCCGCCGGAGTTCTACAAGACCCTGCACCGCATCAACGAGGGTCTCGCCGAGGCGGCCGATCCGCTGGGGCTGGCTGCGCCCATCGTCCATGCGCAACTCGCCTGGCTGGCCCATCCCCAGGAGCTGGCCGAGCGCGCCATGCGGCTGTCGTCCGACTTGTGGCGCCTGCAGTGGCATACCTGGAACCGCGCCGTCGGCCTGCCCAGCACCGATCCGATCGAACCGCATCAGGACGACACGCGGTTTGCCGATCCAGTGTGGACCGAGTCGCCGACCTGGGATCTGATCAAGGAGTGGTATCTGGCCTTCACCCATCACACCCAGGACATGCTCTACGAGACGCCGGCGCTGTCGAGCAAGGAGCGGCGGCGGGCGGCGTTCTGGTGGCGCAACTGGCTCAATGCGGTGGCGCCGACCAATTTCCTGCCGACCAACCCGGTGGCCCTGCGCAAGGCGGTGGAAAGCGGCGGCGTCAGCCTCGTGCGCGGCCTCGAGAACTTCGTCGCCGACCTGAAGGCGGGCGACATCAGGATGACCGATCCCGACGATTTCAAGGTCGGCGAGAACCTCGCCACCACGGCGGGCGCGGTGATCTTCCGCAACCGCCTGCTCGAAGTCATCCACTACGCCCCCAGCCAGCCGCGCGTCCACGCCGAGCCGGTGGTCATCGTCACGCCCTGGATCAACAAGTTCTACGTGCTCGACCTGACACCGAAGCGGAGCATGATCCGCTTCCTGCTCGATCAGGGGCTGGACGTCTTCATCACGAGCTGGAAGAACCCGGATGCGTCGATGGGCGAACTCACGTTCGACGACTACCTGCTCGAAGGCGTTGATACCATCGTGCGCGTCGCGCGCGAGTTCACCGGTGCCCGGCAAGTCCATGCGGTGGGTTACTGCATCGGCGGCACGGCGCTGGCGATGTACATGGCCTGGGCCAGCCGCCGCCACGACGAGGATACGGCGCCGGTCGCCGACTGGACGCTGTTCACCACGCTGGTGGACTTCCACAGGCCCGGCGACATCGAAGTCTTCATCGACAAGAGCAGCATCGACTACCTGTGCAGCAAGATGGCGCAGAAGGGCTATCTGGATGGGGCCGAGATGGCGGCTTCCTTCCGCCTGCTGCGCTCGAACAGCCTGATCTGGCAGTACGTGGTCAATGGCTGGCTGTACGGCGAGACGCCGCCGCCCTTCGACGTGCTGTACTGGAACATGGACTCCACGCGCATGCCGTATGAGATGCATGCCTGGTACCTGCGCGAGCTGTACCTGCACAACCGGCTGATCCAGCCCAACACCCTCGAAGTCGCCGGCGAAAAGCTCGACCTGTCGCTGATCCGCCAGCCCCTGTACGCGGTCGCGGCCGAGGACGACCACATCGCACCCTGGCGCCAGACTTTCGCCATCAACAACCATGTGGTCGGCAGCCGGCGCTACGTGCTGTCGAGCTCGGGGCACATCCTCGGCATCCTGAATCCGATCGTGCATCCGCCGAAGCGGCGCTACTGGGTCGCCGATGCGCGCCGTTCCGACACCACCGACAGCTGGCGCCAGCGCGCCGAGCAGCACCAGGGCAGCTGGTGGGAAGACTGGATGCGCTGGCTCAAGCCGCGCGTCGGCCCGGAGGTCGAGGCGCGGCCGGTCGCGAACGACGCTTTCCCGGCCTTGTGCCCGGCACCGGGAAGCTACGTGCTGGAGCCCTGAGCCGCGTGCTCAGACCTGGTGGCGTGCCAGGCGGGCAGGGTCGTGCAGCGTGATGTGCTTGCCGTGCACGCTGATCAGGCCGGACTCGCTGAGGTCGTGGAAGATGCGCGACAGGGTCTCGGGCGTCAGGTTCAGGCGCGAGGCGATCACCTGCTTGCTGGTGGGCAGGTCGATCTCGCAGGGCGAGTCGCTGTCGGCGACCTGCAGCAGATAGCCGATCACGCGCTGGATGCTCGAGCGCAGCGAGTAGGTCTCGACGTCCTGGATCAGGCCGTGCAGGCGGATCGACATGCCGGCGAGCAGCTTGTGGGCGAAGGAGGGGTCCTGGTCGATCAGTTCGCTGACCACGGCCTGGCCGACGTGGATCAGCGCCGTTTCGGTCAGCGCCTCGGCGAACACCGGGTAGGGCTTGTTCATGAACATCACCGCTTCGCCGAAGCTCTGCATCGGGCCGATGATCTCGACGACCTTTTCCGTGCCCTGCGGCGAGGAGAAGGCGAGCTTGACCTGACCCGAGACGACGAAGTAAAAGCCATGCGGCTGGTCGCCGCGCTGGAACAGGACTTCGCCGCGGGCGATGTGGCGGTCGCGGGTGTAGCGGGCGATGCGCTCGATGTCGGCTGCGGACAGTTCGCCGAAAAGCGGAATGCGCTTGAGCAGCGCGGGGATGTCTATGGGTGGGGTGCTGGCCATGTGCGGGCGCTCCTGATGGGAAGCCGTCTCGTTTGTCGGCCTCCATTCTAATTGAGGGCAGGGGCCAAGGCGGCCGTGCCGCCCCTGGAAAAAAGGAAGAACATGTATTTCGCCATCAAGCATCTTCACGTCACCTGTGTGGCGCTCAGCATCCTGGGCTTCCTGCTGCGAGGCTACTGGATGATCAGCGGCAGCCCCTTGCTGAAGAGCCTGCCGGCGCGGGTGCTGCCCCACGTCGTCGATAGCGTCCTGCTGATCACGGCGATCGTGCTGGCGGTGATGATCCAGCAGTATCCGTTCCAGGCGGATTGGGTGACGGCCAAGGTCATCGGGCTGGTCGCCTACGTCGTGCTCGGCACCATTGCGCTCAAGCGCGGCAAGACGCGCTCGCAGCGGTTGTTCGCGTTTGCTGCCGCGCTCGCGGTGTATGCGTGGATCGTGTCGGTGGCGCTGAGCAAGAACGCTGCGGGCTATCTGGCCGCCGTCGCCTGACGGGGCGGTCGAGGCAGCGAGGCGGGAAGGGGGCAAAAACAGGCCGGAGGCAGGCGCTCTCAGCGCCCGCAGCCGGCCGTCTGATGCTGGACCAGCTTGCGCAGCCTGGTCGTGTCGAGCAGGCGGATGTGCTTCTGCTGCACGGCGATCAGGCCTTCTTCCTGGAAGCGGGAGAAAGCGCGCGACACTGTTTCGAGCTTGAGGCCGAGGTAGGAGCCGATTTCCTCGCGCGTCATGCGCAGGTGGAATTCGGCCGCGGAAAAGCCGCGCGCGGTGAAGCGCTGCGACATGTTGAGCAGGAAGGCCGCGAGCCGCTCCTCGGCGCGCATCGAGCCGAGCAGCATCATCACGCCGTGGTCGCGCACGATCTCGCGGCTCATGACCTTGTGGAACTGGTGCTGCAGGCCTTCGACCTCGTGCGACAGTTGCTCGAGCTTGGCGTAGGGAATCACGCACACTTCGCTGTCTTCCAGCGCCACCGCGTTGCAGCTGTGGTTTTCGGTGCTGATGCCGTCCAGGCCGAGGATCTCGCCCGTCATCTGGAAGCCGGTCACCTGGTCGCGGCCGTCCTCGAGCAGCACGTCGGTCTTGAACGAGCCGGCACGAATGGCGTAGATCGCCTCGAAAGGATCACCCGCACGATACAGGCTCTGCTGGCGCTTGACCTTGCGGCGGCCGCCGACCAGTTCGTCGAGCTGGTGCAGCTCGCTGTCGGACATGCCGAAGGGCAGACACAGCTCCACGAGATTGCATTGCGAACAGGCGGTCTTCAACCCGTTCATGGTGACTGGCACGCTTGCCCTCATCTGCACGATAATTCCGTTTCCTTCAGACACTGTCTCGGGCGCCCTCATCAGTCCATCGGTTCCGGTCTGTTCCTGCCCGTTGATCCACGTCAACCAAAATATTGCGGTGTTCTGCCATTGTTCGGCAGACACTCAAGTTTCAGATCATGACCGACCAGAACGAACTCATCTTCGACCCGCAGCTCATCCGCCGATTCGACATCAACGGTCCGCGGTACACCTCCTACCCCACTGCGGATCGCTTCGTCGAGGCATTCAACGCTGATGCCCTCAAGGATTGGCTTGCCAAACGCGCCATCGGCGGCGTCAGCAAACCTCTCTCATTATACTTCCACATCCCGTTCTGTAACACGATCTGCTACTACTGCGCCTGCAACAAGATCATCACCAAGGATCACGGGCGCTCGGCCAAGTACCTGAAATACCTGGCCAAGGAGATCGAGATGCAGGCCGCCTGTCTGGAGGGCGGCCACCAGGTGACGCAGCTGCACCTGGGCGGCGGAACGCCCACCTTCCTGTCGCACGACGAAATGCGGCAGCTGATGGCATCGGTGCGCGAGCATTTCACGCTGGTGCCGAACGGCGAATATTCCATCGAGGTCGACCCGCGCAAGGTGGATTACGACACCGTCGCGCTGCTGGCTGAACTCGGCTTCAACCGCATGAGCGTCGGCGTGCAGGACTTCGCCGAGGACGTCCAGCGGGCGGTCAACCGCATCCAGAGCTTCGAGGAAACCAAGCTCGTCATCGATGCCGCACGTGGCAACGGCTTCAAGTCGGTGAGCATGGACCTGATCTACGGCCTGCCCAGGCAGAACGTGATCAGCTTCAACCGCACGCTCGAACAGGTGCTGGAGATCTCGCCCGACCGCGTCTCGCTCTACAGCTATGCGCACCTGCCGGGCCTGTTCAAGCCGCAGCGCCGCATCTCGCAGGACGACATGCCCACCGCCGACACCAAGCTGCAACTGCTGCAGCTCGGCATCCGCCGCCTGACCGAAGCGGGCTACGTCTATATCGGCATGGACCACTTCGCCAAGCCGGACGACGAACTGACCGTCGCCCAGCGCCAGGGCCGGCTGCACCGCAACTTCCAGGGCTATTCGACCCAGGCCGAATGCGACCTGCTGGCCTTCGGCGTGTCGGCGATCGGCAAGATCGGCCCGGTGTATGCGCAGAACGTCAAGACGCTCGACGACTACTACGACGCCCTCGACCGCGACGAGCTGCCGGTGCTGCGCGGCATCGAGCTGAACGCGGACGACCTGCTGCGGCGCTCGATCATCCAGGCGCTGATGTGCCACTTCGAGCTGTCGATGCAGTCGATCGAGATCGCCCACCTGATCGATTTCCGCGAGTATTTCGCCAGCGAACTCGCCGACCTGCAGGAAATGCAGAAGGCCGGGCTGGTCAGGATCGACGGCGACTGGATCAGCGTGGAGCCGGCCGGCCGCCTGCTGGTACGCGGCATCGCCATGGTGTTCGACCGCTATCTGCGCGCAGACCGCGAGCGCGCGCGCTACTCGCGCGTGATCTGAGGGGCGGGCGGGTATCACGTGCCGCCAGGGAGCTGCCTGGACGGGGGTGTCCGCCTGCGGCCGCATGCCGCAGCAGTATGCGTGCCAGCGGCGTAGAATGGGCGGTCTTTCCCCTCTGGCCCTCTCCCGGTCCCGTTTCGACCATGCCTGAAACCGGCTATTTCGCCGTCTTCCTGATCGGCCTGCTCGGCGGCACACACTGCGTGTCGATGTGCGGCGGCATCGTCGGCGCGCTGACCGCCCAGGTGCAGGTGCCCGGCAGCAGGCCGCAATGGCCGCTGCACCTGGCCTACAGCGTCGGCCGCATCAGCACCTACACCGCGCTGGGCGGCCTGGTGGGGGCGCTGGGTTCGGTCGGCATGCTGTACGACGGCATGCTGCCGGTGCAGATGGGCCTGTACGTGCTCGCCAACCTGATGCTGGTTGCGCTCGGCCTCTATCTGACCGGCTTCACCCGCCTGCTGGCGCCGGTCGAGCGCGCCGGCCACGTGCTGTGGCGCCGCATCCAGCCCGCCACCCGCCATTTCCTGCCGGCGCGCTCGGTCAAGCAGGCGCTGCCGCTGGGCCTGCTGTGGGGTTTCATCCCCTGTGGCCTGACCTATTCCATCCTGGCGACCGCGCTCGTCACCGGCTCCGGCGCCCGCGGTGCGGGGCTGATGCTCGCCTTCGGCTTCGGCACGCTGCCCAACCTGCTGCTGGCCGGCATGCTGTTCAAGCGCTTCCGCGACTTCACCCGCAACGCCAAGGTGCGTTTCGCCTCCGGCCTGCTGGTGCTGGGCTTCGGCGTGTTCGGCCTGATCCACGCGCCCACGCTGGGCGGCGCGCTGTGGGAGGGCGTGGTCTGCCTGACCTGAGGCGCCGGCCGGGGGCCGCAGGCGCGAATCCGGGGCGATGATGCAGTGCAGGGCACGCGGATTTCCCCCTATAATCCGCGCACAATTTTCCACGGGAGGGAATCATGGGTTTCGATCTGGTCAGCGCCGGCAAGGACGTGCCGAACGACATCAACGTCATCATCGAGATCTCCGCGCAGGGCGATCCGATCAAGTTCGAAGTGGACAAGGACAGCGGTGCCGTCTTCGTCGACCGCTTCATGGGCACGTCGATGCGTTATCCGCTGAACTACGGCTACGTGCCGCACACCATCGCCGGCGACGGCGATCCGGTGGATGTGCTGGTCGTGACCCCCTTCCCGCTGGCTCCCGGTGTCGTCATCCGCTGCCGCCCGGTCGGCGTGCTGAAGATGGAAGACGAAAGCGGCGTCGATGCCAAGGTCGTGGCCGTGCCGGTGTCCAAGCTGACCCCGCTGTACGACAAGGTCCAGACCACCGACGACCTGCCCGAGCTGCTGATGAAGCAGACCGTGCATTTCTTCGAGCACTACAAGGATCTGGAGCCCGGCAAGTGGGTCAAGGTCGTGGGTTGGGGTTCCGTCGAAGAAGCCAAGAAGGAAATCGTCGACGGCCTGGCTGCCGCCAAGAAGTAAGCCGCCCTGTAGTTTTCGGGGTACCGAAAACGCCCCTGCGCTTGCCATCGCATGGCAGCAAGCGCAGGGGCGTTTTTCCGTTCAGCAGGCCGGCTCGGTGGCATGGCACGCGAGCAGCCGGCCGACCCGTGATCGACATCCGGCCTCCGGGCAAGGGCCCGGGATTCCAGCGCGCCGTGCCTTAGCCGGCCTGCTTCTTGATCCGATAGTTGAGCTGTGGCCGCGTCATGCCGAGAAGGCGGGCGGCGGCGGCCAGATTGCCATTGGCCTGGTCCACTGCGCGATTCAGCAGGTTTTGCTCGAATGCTTCCAGCGAAACGCCGGATGCCAGTACGGCTGCGACCAGATCCTGGGGCGGCCGGTGCGCCGCCTCGAGTTCGCCCCGGGCGCTGAGTGCATGCTCCTGGCTGTCATCGGGCAGGGCGCCGATGAACAGGTGTTCGATTTCGATCAGGCCATTCTGCGGGGCCAGAATGGCTCCGCGTTCGAGGACATTCTCCAGTTCGCGGACGTTGCCGGGCCAGGGGTGCAGCTTCAGCGCGTGCATGGCCTTGTCGCTGATCCCGGCGATGCGCTTGCCGTGCAGCGTCTCGAAGCGGCGGACCAGGGCATCGACGAGGGCCGGGATGTCGCCGGGGCGCTCGCGCAGCGGTGGAATCGTCACCGGATAGACGTTGAGGCGATAGTACAGGTCGCGCCGGAACGTGCCGGCACTGACGGCCTTCTGCAGATCGACATTGGTGGCGGCCACCAGCCGGACGTTGATCTTGCGCGTGCGCTCGTCGCCGAGCCGCTCGATTTCGCCTTCCTGCAGCACACGCAGCAGCTTCGCCTGCGCGGGCAGGGGCAATTCACCCACTTCGTCGAGAAAGAGCGTGCCGCCGTGAGCCCGTTCGAACTTGCCCGCGCGCGAGGCGTGGGCGCCCGTGAAGGCGCCGCGCTCCACGCCGAACAGCTCCGATTCGATCAGTTCATCGGGCAGGGCTGCGCAATTGACCGCGACGAAGGGGGCGTCCTTGCGTGCGCTCATCTCGTGCAGCGTTCTCGCGAAGCGTTCCTTGCCGACGCCTGTTTCACCGAGCAGCAGGACCGAGACGCTGGTCGAGGCGGCCCGGCTGATCAGATCGTAGGCATGGAGAAAGGATGAGCTGCTGCCGATGAGATCGGGCGTCTTGCGCGGACAGGCGATCGTGTGGCGCATCGCCTCGATTTCCTCGCGCAGTTCGAGCAGGCGTCCGACGATCGAATCGGCTTCGAAATAAGGCCTGAGCTCGTCGGCGTCGGGCCATTCCTCGGCGGGCTTGCCGACGATCCTGCAGCTTTCGCAGCCCGTCGCTGCACATTCGGTTTCCTTGAACAGGATGAAGCGCCCCATGAAGGCGCTGGTATAGCCCGAGGCGTAGCCGATCATCATCCAGCACACGGGCTGATCCACTTCCCCGAAGGCCTGGACGTGGGCCTCGGCTTCCCAGGCACCGTGCCAGAGGAATTCGCCATAGAAAGTGCTGGCCTGCATGTCGAATTCCAGACGTACCGGTTCGACGCGCGCACACCCCTCGAGCATGTGCAATTGCGGCCCGACGACGAATGCATCGGCAGGTTCGCATGCCTGGCGGGTCTTGCGCGCAAGCTCCGCGTCGCGCATGCCGGAGGCGAAGCCTATGCGCGTGAGGATGCGGCGCGCCTGCTGCTGGCCTACGGAGGCGATCAGTTCCTTGCGCAGTTCGGACATGGCGCCCACATGCAGCAGCAGCATGCGGTGCTCGCTCAGCCAGATATGCCCGTCTTCGGGTGCGAACCGGAGCAGGCTGCGCAGGTCTGCGCTCTCCGGGTATTGGATGGTGGTCACGGATCTCCTCCAGATTGGCGTCGCCTCCGCTCTGCCGGCGGCTGGCTCTCCCGGACCCTCGGTACCGTCCGGACACCGGACGAAGCTTAAACGAGTGCTTGTGCTTGGGGGACAGGGAAAGCATGATTATAAATAAAATCTCGAGAAAACAAGTGGGCGGCATGATTCTTGTATCTGTCGCCGTGAGCCGCCGGTCGTGTGGACGAATTGCCGATCGACGGCAAGCACATCGAAAGAGGAGACAGCCCGGATGAGGCAGAGATTTGTGGTGGCGATCGAAGGTTGCGGCGAAAGACTCAGCTGCGCGGACAGCGACAACGTGTTGTGTGCCATGGAAGCCCTTGGCCGCAAGGGCATCCCGGTGGGCTGCCGGGGTGGCGGCTGCGGCGTGTGCAAGGTCAGGGTGATGCAGGGGAGCTACCACACGCACCGCATGAGCCGTAGCTGCGTATCCGAAGCGGAAGAGGCCGCAGGTGTGGTACTGGCCTGCAAGCTTTTTCCCGACAGCGACCTGAGGATCGAGGTGGTCGGCAAGATGGCCAGGGCAGTGTGCGCCGGGGTGGCGAAATGACTGGATGAGCACCTGAGCGGGCAGGTGGTGCAGCGGGCCGGAAGACGGAAGTCTCCGGCCCGCTTTGTTTTCCGGTCGGGGTGCTGCATTGCAATAAATCGAATGAATCAAATGATCGATCAAATCGATGAATTGACCATTTGGTGAAGCGCCAGGGGATGGGCGAAGCACGATGAAATATCGAGATAAATGCTGATTGCCATGGAAATCCACGGTTTTGTGAGATTGGCACGGAAGTTGTTAATGCATGTCCTGTCGCGATCCCACATTGATCAAACCGGAGGAGGGGAAGGATATGAAGGATGCCGAGCCTGCGATCGACATCGGCCGGAAGTTCGTGCGCCTCATCGAGCGCAGGCCGGATGGATTCGTCGAGTTCGAGTTCGCCATCGGCGACCCCGAGCTCTACGCCGAGCTGCTGCTTCCGGCTGAGGCCTACGACTCGTTTTGCCGGGCCAACGGCGTCACGTTCCTCGAACCCCGGGAAGGGGAATGCGCGGAAGAGGCCGAAGACTGGAACTGGAACCTGCATCAAGCCACGCAGCAGCGCTTCCGCTGACTGCAGCCATACAAGCAAAAGGAGGAGCGTCCATGCAGATCGATCTGCGCACCGTGTCCATCAAGCCCTTGCGGCACACCTTCGACAACATCGCCCGCCGCATCGGCGCGGACAAGCCGGCATCCCGCTACCAGGAAGGTACGCTGGACATGCAGCAGGAGGCGAACTACCACTATCGCCCGACCTGGGGATCTCGATCACCTGATCTACGACCGTGACCGGACCGCGATCAGGATGGCCGACTGGTACAGCTTCAAGGACCCGCGCCAGTACTACTACGGTGCCTACACCATGGCTCGGGCCAAGCAGCAGGACACCGCCGAGGCCAATTTCGATTTCGTCGAGAACCGTGGCCTGGCCGCGACGCTGCCGGACGAAATCCGCGACACCGTGCTGGCGCTGCTGATTCCGCTGCGGCACGTGGCCTGGGGCGCCAACATGAACAACGCCGCCGTCTGTGCCTACGGCTACGGCACGGCCTTCACCCAGCCCTGCATCTACCACGCGATGGACCAGCTCGGCATCGCCCAGTACCTGACCCGCGTCGGTCTGCTGCTGGGCGACGTGGATTCGCTCGATGCTGCCAAGCAGGCATGGATGGAAGACGACACCTGGCAGGGGCTGCGCCGCTACGTCGAGGACACCCTGGTGCTGCGCGACCCGTTCGAGCTGTTCGTGGCGCAGAACGTGGCGCTCGACGGCCTGCTGTATCCGCTGGTGTACGAAACGATCGTCGACGACGTGCTCTCGGCCAAGGGCGGCACGCCGGTGGCGATGCTGACCCAGTTCATGACCGACTGGCATGCCGAGACCCGCAAATGGATCGACGCCACGGTCAAGACCGCCGCCGCCGAATCGGCCGGGAACAAGACCGTCCTCGCCGACTGGATCGTGCAATGGCGCGACCGTGCGGCGGCGGCGCTGCTGCCGGTGTCGCGCATCGCCCTCGGCGAGCGTGCCGACGAACTGACCACCGAAATCGTCCAGCAGTTCAACGCACGCATGGCCAAGGCCGGCGTGCCCCTCTGAGGAATTTCCCGATGTCCACCGTATTCATCGCGCTGCAGACCAACGAAGAGACCCGCCAGGTCATCGAGGCCATCGTGCAGGACAACCCCGATGCCGTCGTCAATGAGCAGCCCGCGATGGTGAAGATCGATGCTCAGGACAGGCTGGTCATCCGCCGCGAGACGATCGAGGAGCTGATCGGCCGCCCGTTCGACCTGCAGGAGCTGCAGGTCAATCTGATCACCATGACCGGCAACCTCGACCAGACCGACGACGAGATGGTCCTTTACTGGAACGCCTGAACCGGCACGCCAAGGAGACACGAACCATGGATATGCAAGCCGCCAAGAAGAAACTCGGCCTCAAGGAGCGCTACGCGGTGATGACCCGCGGCCTCGACTGGGCGCCCTCCTACCAGAAGATGGAGGACATCTACCCCTACGTCGCCTACGAGGGGATCAAGATCCACGACTGGGACAAATGGGAGGACCCGTTCCGTCTGACGATGGATGCCTACTGGAAGTACCAGGCCGAGAAGGAGCGCAAGCTCTACGCGATCATCGACGCCTTCAACCAGAACAACGGCCACCTCAACGTCACCGACGCGCGCTACATCAACGCCGTCAAGCTGTTCATCAGCGGCATCAGCCCGCTCGAATACGTCGCCCACCGCGGCTTTGCCCATGCCGGCCGCGCCTTTCCCGGGCCGGGGCCGCGCGTCGCCTGCCTGATGCAGTCGATCGACGAGATCCGCCATGCCCAGACCCAGGTGCATTCGATCTCGAACTACAACAAGTACTACAACGGCATGCACGATTTCCATCACGCCCATGACCGCGTGTGGTTCCTGTCGGTGCCCAAGAGCTTCTTCGACGATGCGCTGACCGCGGGCCCGTTCGAGTTCATGGTGGCGATCGGCTTCTCGTTCGAGTACGTGCTGACCAACCTGCTGTTCGTCCCCTTCGTCTCGGGCGCGGCCTACAACGGCGACATGGGCACGATGACCTTCGGCTTCTCGGCGCAGTCCGACGAGGCCCGCCACATGACGCTGGGCCTGGAGGTGATCAAGTTCATCCTCGAGCAGGACCCCGCCAACGTGCCGATCGTGCAGCGCTGGATCGACAAGTGGACCTGGCGCGGCTACCGCGTGCTGACGCTGGTGGCGATGATGATGGACTACATGCTGCCCAAGCGCACGATGAGCTGGAAGGAGGCCTGGGAAATCTATTTCGAGGAGAACGGCGGTGCGCTGTTCAAGGACCTCGCCCGCTACGGCATCACCATGCCCAAGTGCGCCGGGCAGATCGCGCTCGAAAAGGATCATCTGTCGCACCAGGCCTGGAGCACTTTCTACAACTACGCCGCTGCCGCCAACTTCCACACCTGGATGCCGGACGACGACGAGATGAAGTGGCTGGCGAGCAAGTATCCCGACAGCTTCGACAAGCTTTACCGCCCGCGCTACCGCTTCTGGCGCGAGCAGGCGGCCAAGGGCAACCGCTTCTACAGCAAGACGCTGCCGATGCTGTGCCAGGTCTGCCAGATCCCGATGGTCTTCACCGAACCGGGCGAGCCGACCAAGACCTGCTACCGCGAGCTCGACTACAGGGACGACAAGTATCACTTCTGCTCGGATCACTGCAAAAAGATCTTCGAGGACGAACCGGAGAAGTACACCCAGGCCTGGCTGCCGGTGCACCAGATCTACCAGGGCAACTGCTTCCCCGAAGGCAGCGATCCGACGGCGGAAGGCTTCGACCCGCTGGCCGAGGTGCTGAAGTTCTACAACCTGGAGCACGGCCGCGACAACCTGGATTTCGAGATCTCGGAAGACAGGAAGAACTTCGCCGAATGGCGCGGCCAGGCGACCAGGAACATCTGACCCCCACGGCTGCGGGCGACATCCTGCCTGCAGCCGGCAAAAAACACCCAGGAGACACGACATGGCTGTTGCTGCCATCAAAGCCTACGACTTCCCGCCTGCCGACTCGATGGACAAGTTCCACGGCGCCCGACTGCTCTACATCGGCTGGGAGGATCACCTGATGTTCTGCGCGCCTTTCGCCTTTGCCTTCCCGCCGACGATGCGTTTCGGCGACGTCGTCGACGGCGTGCTGCCGGGCTCGTTCGGCTACCACCCCGACTTCGCCCGCATCGACTGGGCGAAGGCCGAGTGGTTCAAGTCCGGCAAGCCCTTCGCCCCCGACTTCGGCAAGTCGCTGGCGGACAACGGACTCGGACACAAGGACGTGATCCGCTTCCGCACGCCGGGCCTCACCGGTATCGAGGGTTCCTGCAGTTGAACGCAAGGCGCGGGGCGGCGCTACCCGCCGTCTCCGCCCGCCGAAGAACGGATACGACGGAAACGAATCATGAGTCATGAACTGACGATCGAGCCGATCGGCCAGACGATCGAGGTCGAAGAGGGCCAGACCATTCTCGACGCCGCCCTGCGGGCCGGGATCTGGCTGCCCCACGCCTGCTGCCATGGGCTGTGCGCAACCTGCAAGGTGCAGGTGGTCGACGGCGAAATCGATCACGGCGAAGCCTCGAGCTTCGCGCTGATGGACTTCGAGCGCGACGAAGGCAAGACGCTGGCCTGCTGTGCGCGGCTGGAGTCGGACGTGACGATCGAGGCCGAGATCGAGGAGGAAGCGGATGCCGAAGCCATTCCGGTGCGGGACTTTCCCGGCACCGTGACGCGGATCGAAGCGCTGACGCCGACGATCAAGGCGGTGTTCATCGAGACCGACGAGCCGATGCACTTCCAGGCCGGGCAGTACGTCAATTTCTTCCTCGAAGGCGGCGAATACAGCCGGGCCTTCTCGCTGGCGAATCCGCCTTCGAGCGGGCGCGAAGTCGAACTCAACATCCGCATCGTGCCGGGCGGCCGCGGCACGACCTGGGTTCCACGAGCGACTCGAGGTCGGCGAGCGCGTACGCCTGTCCGGCCCCTATGGCCGCTTCTTCGTACGCAGGTCGGCGCCCGAGGCGCTGCTGTTCATGGCCGGCGGTTCGGGCCTGTCCAGCCCGCGCTCGATGATCCTCGACCTGCTCGATGCCGGCGACACGCGGCCGATGACGCTGGTGTATGGCCAGCGCCATCGCGGCGAACTTTATTACCACGACGAATTCCTTGCCCTCGCCGAGCGCCATCCCAGCTTCAGCTACGTGCCGGCGCTGTCGGACGAGCCGGCCGATTCCGGCTGGACGGGTTTTCGCGGCTTCGTCCATGAAGCGGCTGCCGCCCATTTCAACGGCGATTTCCGCGGCCACAAGGCCTACCTGTGCGGCCCGCCGCTGATGATCGACGCCTGCATCACGGCGCTGATGCAGGGCCGTCTGTTCGAGCGCGACATCTACATGGAGAAGTTCTTCTCCGCGGCGGACGTCCAGCAGGTCCGCAGCCCGCTGTTCAAGAAGATCTGATCGGGTGTTATAAAATAAATTTTAGTGAAATATCGAGAATTATGTGAAATCATGGAAATAAGCAGGCCGGTCTGAGCTGCGCTTTCCCGATTCACCGAAAGAACGAGACCAGCCGGCGCCGATTGCCGGCGCCGGGGCCGCAACGAGGCTCCGGAGAGGAGGAGACAATGCATCACCTTGCCGACGGGCTTTTGCGCCCGGGGCTGCTGGCGGCTGCCTGCACGTTGTCGCTGGCGGCCTGCCAGGCCCAGCCGGATTTGTCGGCGGTCCGCGCCCAGGCGGAACGCCCGCTGCAGCGCTACCACGTCATCCAGACCCTGAATGCCAACCAGCAGGTCGTCATTGCCGGCACGCAGGCCGGGTCCATGCTGGTATCGACCGATGCCGGCCACAGCTGGCAGCGCACGAGCGTCGATGGCGCATCGCTGATCGACTCGGCGCAATGCCCGGACGGAAGCTTCGTCGCGCTGGACTTCTACCGCCGCGTCGTGTCGATCTCTGTGGATGGCGCCGTAGCTGCGTCCTCGGCGTTCGAAGAGCCGAGCGTGCCGCTGGCGATCGCCTGCGATCCTCGGGGCGGCTGGTGGGTGGCCGGCACACATGCCGGCATTGCGCACTCGCCCGATCGGGGCCGTACCTGGTCTCACCTCGATCTCGACGAGGACGCGCAGATCACTGCCTTGCAGTTCGTCGATGAGGACCACGCAATTGCGGTCGGCGAGTTCGGCCTGATTGCCGTCAGCGCCGACGGCGGCAAGCGCTGGGATCGCCTCGAGCCGATTCCGAACGAGTTCTACCCGTACGCCGCGCTGTTCGCTTCACGCGACGAAGGCTGGGTGAGCGGCATCGCCGGACAGATCCTGCACACCACCGATGGCGGACGGAGCTGGGAGCGGCAGGCCAACAACACCCATGCGCCGCTCTACCGCCTGTTCATGCACGAAGGCGTGCCGCACGGCATCGGCGCCGGCGGCACGGTCGCGCGGCTGGCGCAAGGTGCCTGGCAAGCCGTGCCTTACCCCGATCCCTTGCCCGTTTTCTTCGGTGCCGGCGTTTCGCTGCCCGGGCAGTCGGCGCTCGTCGCCGGCAGTCCCGGCGGGCTGGTGCGCGTGATCGGCATCCGGGCCAACTGAGGAGGGCAGGAACTTGGTCGGCAAGCTGCGTCACTCCATCACCCACAGGCTGCACCTCGCCGAGGCATGGATCTTCGCCAATCCGAAGATCGTCCTCGCACTGATCCTGCTGGGTACCGTCCTGTTCAGCCTGGCATTGCCCCGGCTGCGGGTGTTCACCGATTTTTCCGATCTGCTGCCGCAGAACCATTCCTACATCCAGACCTACAACCGCCTGAAGGAGAACTTCGGCGGCGCCAACATGGTGGTGATGGCGGTGGAAGTGGAGCAGGGCACGATCTTCAACGACCGGACCCTGCGCCTGATCCACGCGGCGACCCAGGGCGTCGACAGCCTGCCGGGCGTCAACCACAACCTGGTGTCGAGCCTGACGCACCGGACGGCACGCAAGATCTTCCTCGACGAGCAGGGCGGCTTCGCCTCCGAGTCCTACTACGACCCGCAGAAACCGGATCGCAGCGTGGCCGAGCTCGAGCAGTTGAAGAAGGACGTCATCGCCAACCCGACGATGTACGGCCTGCTCGTGTCGCCCGACCTGAAGGCGGCGCTGATCAAGGCCCAGCTCAACGAAGGCGACATCGACTATCCGGCGACCTTCGCGGCGCTGCAGAAAGTGCGTGAGGAGCTCGCCACGCCGGGGCACCGCATCCACGTCACCGGCAATCCGGTGCTGACCGGCTGGGTGCACCTACCTGGACCAGATCATCCGGATCATGGTGTTCACGCTGATGCTGCTGGCGCTGCTGCTGATCGTGTATTTCCGCCGGCTCTACGGCATCGCGCTGCCGATGCTGGGCATTGCGCTGTCGACGATCTGGGGCCTCGGCTTCATGGCGCTGATGGGCATCAACCTCGAGCCCTTGTCGCTGCCGATCCCCTTCCTGATCGCGGCGCGCGCGACCTCGCACGGCGTGCAACTGGTGGCGCGCTACTACGAGGAACTGGCGATCGTGAAGGACGGGCAGAAGGCGGCGCGCAATGCGCTCGACGCCCTGTTCCGTCCCGGTTCGCTGGCGATCATCGTCGACGCGGTCGGGCTGGCGGTGCTGGTGCTCGGCGCCGCGCCGTTCAACCACAAGCTCGGGATCGCCGCCGGTTTCTGGGGCATCTCGGTGATCTTCACCGTGCATTTCATGGTGCCGCTGGCGCTGTCGGTGCTGCCCGCACCGCGCAAGACCGACAACAGCAACGATTTCATGCCCGCGATCCTCGGCGGCGCGATGGCGAAGACCGGCGGCACCGACGGCGGCGCGCGTTCCATCCTGGTGCTGACGCTGATCGGTGCGCTCGGCGGGCTGTACCTGCTCGGCCAGGTCAAGATGGGCGACACCGAGCCGGGTTCGCCGCTGCTGCACCGCGACCACGACTACAACGTATCGACCACGGCGATCAACGAGCGCTTCCCGGGTTCGGAAGAGCTGCACGTGCTCGCCCGCACCGACGAGCCGGGCGGCATCAAGCGGCCGGAAGTCATGGCGGCCATCGAGCGCTTCCAGGCGCACATGATGTCCGACCCCGCGCTGGGTGGGACCAAGGCCTTGCCGGGCGTCGTGCGCGTGGTCAACAAGCTGACCCACAACGACGACCCGCGCTGGATGCAACTGCCCGACAGCGCCGAGGAAGTCGGCGGCCTGATGTTCGCCTACATGGCCTCCAGTCCGATCCCCGGCGCGCTGAAGGAGTTCGTCAATGCGCAGGAGGACGAAGCCAACATCGTCTTCTACTACAAGGACCACCAGGCCGACACCATCGACCGTGTCGTCGCCCTGGCCGAGGAGGGCGCCCGCCTGATCGAGGCCGAGGTGCCCGGGCTGCGCATCGAGCTCGGCGGCGGCATCATCGGCGTCACCGCCGCGGCCAACCAGGCCCTGCACACCGACCACCTGATCATCATTCCGGCGGTGATGGTCTTCGCCTTCCTGATCGTGTCGCTCTATTACAGCTCGCTCCATGCCGGCTGGTTGATGGTGCTGCCGATGCTGTTCGCCACCTTGATGACCTACGCCTACATGGGCGCGATCGGCATCGGCATCAGCGTCAATACCGTGCCGGTGATCGCCGTCGGCGTCGGCGTCGGCATCGACTACGCGGTGTATTTCATGGACCGCATCCGCGAGGAGTACGCGGAGTTGGGCGACATGAAGCGGGCGGTGATCAAGGCGGTCGCCACCACCGGCTCGGCCGTGTCCTTCACCGCCGCGACCCTGATCGCCGGGGTGGTGCTGTGGATCTTCATGTCCGACCTGAAGTTCCAGTCCGATGCGGCGCTGCTGCTGGTGTACATGCTCGTCGTCAACGCCATCGCCGCGGTGCTGATCGTGCCGAGCTGGTGCGTGGTGTTCAAGCCGAAGTTCGTCACCGCCGCGCATTACGACGAGGACGGTGTGCTCGAGGTGTGAGGGTCGCAGGAGTTCAAGGTGCGGCCGACGCATCGGCCGCGCCTGGCAAGGCGCCGGGGGGAGTGCCCGGAAAACGACAAGAAGCTAGGAGACATGAGATGAGGAAAAAACGGATCCTGCGGCCGCCGGTGTTCAGGCTCGCCGCTTGTACGGCGGGCGGCGCGCTGGCCTTTGCCGCCGCGGCGCAGCAGTTGCCGGACCTCGGCAGCTCGACTGCGCCCTGGAAGGTGGATGTCTATTACGACAACCACACGGCCTTCCGCGGCAAGGACCATACCGGCGAGCGGGTCGGGCTGTCCAAGTTCCGCAACACGCTGCAGCTCGAGGCCGACAAGGATCTCGGCGACGACTGGGCTTTCCGCGGCATCCTGCGCGGCACCTGGGACGGCGTCTATCGCATGAACAAGGGCCAGTACGGCAATTCGGCGGGCGGCGCGGTGATGCTGCAATCGACCACGCCGGGCGGCTACATCGAGACGCCGCACGGTGCCGGCCCGGTCAACAAGGAACTGGTCGACGGCCTCGGCCTGACCAACAATGCCTTCGTCTCGGGCGCCGGCTACCGCAACAGCCCGAACGAGGGCCTCAGGGTGCTCGGCGACCGTCTCCACGACACCGACGGCGGCGTCGCCTTCGGCGTGCCGGTGCGGCCCTGCGACAAGGACAAGCGCGGCTGCCGCGACTTCGGCGGCTACGGCGACCGGACGCTGTCCGAACTCGAGGCGCCTGAGTTCAACGACCGCCTGGACTTCATCCGCGAAGCCTACGTGCGCAAGAACTTCGCCCTGGACGATGGCACCGACCTGTTCCTCAAGATCGGCAAGCAGCAGGTCGTGTGGGGCCGTACCGACCTGTTCCGCGTGCTCGACGTCATCAACCCGGTCGATTACTCGCGCAACAACATCTACGACGAACTCCAGGACATCCGCATCCCGATGTGGATGGTGCAGGCCGAATGGCGCATGGGGCCGTCGGAGTCGATGCAGGACCGCAACTTCCAGATCGTGTGGAACTTCGACAAGTTCCGCCCCAACAACCTCGGCCAGTGCGGCTCGCCCAACGCGATCCTGGATGCGGGCTGCTTCTTCCGCGGCATGGCGAACCTGTGGGACAACGGCGGCACGGTCGCCAACTTCGCCAACGTCGCGCCGGGCACGCTGCTCGCGACCAACTTCGGCCCCGGCCAGATCGGCCTGCGGGACGTCGACCTGCCGTCCTGGAGCCTGGCCAACACGCAGATCGGCGCCAAGTTCGAGGGCATCACCCAGAGCGGCCTGGCGTTTTCGCTGAACGCGCTGTACTACCGCTCGCAACTGCCTTCGCTGCGCGGCGGCAAGCGCACCACCAACGGCTTCACCGGCGAATACAGCGAGCACAATCCCTACCTGATCTCCTTCGACATGCATTTCCCGCGCGTCAAGCTGCTGGGCGGCTCGCTCGACTTCCAGTCCGAGACGCTGGGCGCGGCCTTCCGCTTCGAAGGTGCGATGAGCTGGGGCGAGGAGTTCTCGAACACCGCCCGGCCCGGGCTGTATTCGAAGAACCGCGTGTGGCGCAGCGTGATCGGCATCGACCGGCCGACCTTCATTCCCTTCCTGAATCCGCACCGCACGACGCTGATCTCGGCGCAACTGTTCTGGCAGCACATCTTCGACCACGAGTACTACTCGACCGGTACGAAGAACGGCCAGAACTATCTCGGCGCGGTGGGGATGCCGGACTGGAAGGACAGCTACATCGGCACGCTGCTGATCAAGTCCTTCATGATGAACGACCGCCTCAGCCCCGAGCTGATCATCGCGCGCGACTTCAAGGCCAGGGCGACCGCCATCGCGCCGGCGGTGGAATGGAGCCTCACCGACAACCTGAAGCTCAGCTTCGGCGGCAACTTCAAGGTCGGCACCGGCGCCCGCCGCTTCGACGACTGCCGCGCCTGCAACCCCTGGATGCCCTTCACCGCGCCGGATGGCGATCCCGATCCGATGACGCCGTATTCACGCGGCCTCGCCGGCTTCGAGCCGCTCGGCCGCTTCCGCGCCGGGCCGATCGGTTCGGCGATGTACGAAGACGAAGTGTATTTCAAGCTGCGCTATCAGTTCTGACCCGAGGAGACATCCCCCATGAACAAAACCATCATCGCCGCGGCACTGCTCGGCCTCAGCCTGACCGCCCGGGCGGCGACGGACGCCGAGCTTCAGGCCAGCTTCAATCCCTACCAGAACGGCTTCCCGAACCACCCCGGGCTGAGCGTGGGCACCGTGATCAACCAGGGCAACGTCGACCAGTTCAAGGACGTCGTGCCGGACGGCGTCTACAAGCTGCTCAAGGATGGCCTGTTCGAAATAAAAGTCGGCCCGACCACCCAGTTCGAACTTTCCAGCGCCTACGTCGAGGCCACCCGGCGCAATCTGGGCAAGGCCAGGCTCGGCCCCAACAGCGGCGACCTGGAGGGCTTCGAAGGTGGCCGTCCCTTCGTCGAGGAGCCGGACATCGAGGATCCGCGCGCCGGCGAGAAGCTGGCCTGGAACTACAAGTACGGCGTCAACTGGGGCGATGGCGCCAACATCACACCCTTCTACTGGAAGTACCGCAACATGGCGACCGGGCAGCTCGAGCGCACGATCCAGTTCAGCTTCCACTTCCTCAACTTCAAGCACCGGGTCAAGGACGAGCCGGTGCCCGAGGTGACGCCCAATCCTTCGAACCTGTTCCGCGGCATCTACGTCAAGGTCGATGCGCCGCAGGATCTGAAGAACACTCAGCTGCTGATCCAGCGCTACGACGACGACCAGAAGATCGACGACGCCTATCTGTACCTGGGCTTCCAGCGCCGCGTGCGCCGGCTCGCGACGGGGCAGACGACCGACTCCTTCCTCGGCTCCGATCTGATGATCGAGGACTTCGAAGGCTACAACGGCCGCATCTCCGACATGAAGTGGACCTACAAGGGCACGAAGAACGTGATCCTGCCGATGTGGAACCACAACGAGCTCGCGCTCAGCGACGAGTTCAAGGATCCGGACGGCTTCAAGTACGTCGGCTTCGGCGGCCAGGGTGAGTGCTTCCACCAGGGCACGTGGCAGTTGCGCAAGGTCTATGTGCTCGAAGCCGAGCCGGTCAATGCCGCCCATCCGGTCAGCAAGCGCGTGTTCTACATGGATGCGCAGCTCGGCAATCTGAATGGTGCCAACGAGATCTACGACCGCAAGGGCGAGTTGTGGAAGGTGTTCATGGTCGGCAAGTCGCACGCCGACCACCACCTGCCGATCAACAAGGGCTCGGGCATCGGCATCGACGACGCCTTCTCGATGATCGACGTGCAGGCCAGGCACTGCACCACCGGCCACTTCAAGGGCCAGGTCGATCCGAAGCAGAACCCGCCCAGGATGTTCCAGGCGCAGTACATGCGCGGCGGCGACTGAGCATCCGGATTCGCAGGGCAGGCCCGGCGGTTCGTTTCCCCGGCCGGGCATACATACACATTCAGAGGAGTTCAACAAATGGCTATGACAGGCGTATTGAGGCCGGGACACATCTCGCTTCGCGTACTCGATCTCGAGGAAGGCATCCATTTCTACCGCGACGTGCTGGGCCTGGTCGAAACCGGCCGGGACGAGCAGGGGCGGGTCTATTTCAAGACCTGGGACGAGCGCGAACACAACAGCGTGCTGATCCGCGAGGCCGATTCCGCGGGCATCGATTTCTTCGCTTTCAAGGTGGCGGACAAGGCCACGCTCGACAAGCTCGATGGCGACCTGAAGGCGTTCGGCGTCCGCACCGAGCGCATTCCGGCCGGCGAGATGCTGGCGACCGGCGAACGCGTCCGCTTCGAAGTCCCCTCCGGCCATCTGATCGAGCTGTATGCCGAGAAGCGCGACGTCGGCAATGGCCAGTCCTACGTCAATCCGGATCCCTGGGTGCCGGACGCCGAGCGCGGCATCGCGCCCACGCGCCTGGACCACTGCCTGCTATACGGCCCGGATATCGAGAAAGTGCAGGAAATCTTCGAGAAGGTGCTCGGCTTCTACCTCGTCGAGCACGTGGTGATGGAGGATGGCCAGACCGATCTCGGCATCTGGCTGTCGTGCTCGACGAAGGCGCACGACATCGCTTTCGTCCGGCATGCGGAGCCGGGCAGGCTACACCACGTCTCGTTCAAGCTCGACAGCTGGGAGCGGGTGCTGCGCGCCGCCGACATCATGTCGATGAACAAGGTATCGATCGACATCGGCCCCACCCGCCACGGCGTCACCCGCGGTACGACGATCTACGCCTTCGATCCGTCGGGCAACCGCTTCGAGACCTTCTGCGGCGGCTACGACACCTATCCCGACTACCAGGCGGTGAAATGGACCTGGGACGAGGTGGGCACCGGCATCTTCTACCACGACCGCAAACTCAACGAGCGTTTCCTGACGGTCGTGTCCTGAACGGAAGAGCCTGCGGCAGCCATGGCTGCCGCAGGTTTGGAGGGTCAGCGTTTGCTCTTGCTGGTGAAGAAGTCCGCCGGCATGCGCTTGACGGCATCCAGCGTGCGCAGGATGTGCTCGGTCAGGATCGAGGTGGCGCGGGTCGCGTCGCGTGCCATCGTCGCTTCGAACAAGGCCTGGTGCTCGGCGTGGATGTCGCGGGCGATCGGCTGGCGGAACAGGCTGATGCGGCGGTAGCGCTCGGACTGCTGGTAGAGGATGTGCTGGAAATGACGGATCCAGCGTGAGCTGGATGCCGAGATGAGGGCTTCATGGAAGGCGCGATTGCGGCTCTCCCATTCCTCCGTGGTGCCGACGTCGTGGTCGGCGAGGCGCTGTTCGGCGCGCGAGAGGCGGTGGAAGGCGGCGACGACGGCGGCCTCCCAGTCCTCGCCGCCGGAGGCGATCGACTGCCGCAGGGCCTCGGTTTCCAGCAGCACGCGGGTGCGGGTGATGTCCTCGAAGTCGGCGATGGAGATCGGCGCGACACGGAAGCCGCGCTGTCCCTGGGCAACGACGAGGGCGTCGGTCACCAGCAGCAGCAGCGCTTCTCGCAGGGTGCCGGCGCCGACGTCGTAGTGCTCCTTGAGGTGCTCGACGCGCAGCTTTTCGCCCGGTGCGTGGACGCCCTCGATGATGTCGCGGCGCAGGCGCTGGTAGGCACCTTCGACCAGGGTCTTGGGTTCTTCGTGGGAATCCGTGGCTTGGCTCAGGGCAGCTTGGGACAGGACGGTTTCGCTCATGGTGGCGCGGGATCCGAAGGGATAGCTCTTTCGCATTCTAGCTGACGGCAGGCATTGCGGTAGATCGTTAAAATCTCGAGAAAACATATTGACATCGAGAAAATGATGATCTAATTTCTCGTACAACCAGCCCCGTGGGGCGCAAGGGGAGTCGGAACGATGGAATTGGCCGTCACGCAGAGCGCGATCAGTTGGGAAGCTGCCCATACGGCAGTGGAGGCCGTGGTGCAGCAGGCGGAGAAGCGCGGCCTGCGCATCAGCGTCGGCGTGGCCGATGCCGCGGGGAATCTGGTCGCCTTCCTGCGCATGCCGGGGGCATTCCCGCAATCGATCGCGATTGCCATCGACAAGGCCTACACCGCCGGCGGCTTCGGCTTTCCGACCGGTGACTGGATGAAGGCGGTCGGCGACAACGAAGGCATGAAGCTCGGCTTCAGTGCCCGGCCCCGGCTGGTCGTGTTCGGCGGCGGGCTGCCGATCCGCAGCGGAGGGGTATTGCTTGGCGGCATCGGCGTGTCCGGTGCCACCGAAGAACAGGACGGCATCTGCGCGCGCGCCGGTCTGCGCGCGATCGGTGCCGACGACATCGAAGCGTGAGGAACGCAATCCATGAAACAGATCCACAATTTCATCAATGGCGAATTCGTCGCCACCGCCAAGTCCTTCGACAAGCTCTCGCCGCTGGACAACGCCCTGATCGCCAAGGTGCATGAGGCAGGCAAGGCCGAAGTCGATGCCGCCGTCGCCGCCGCGCGTGCAGCCTTGTCGGGGCCGTGGGGCCGCATGACGGTGGCCGACCGCGTCGACCTGCTCAACGCGGTGGCCGACGGCATCAACAAGCGTTTCGATGATTTCCTCGCCGCCGAATGCGCCGATACCGGCAAGCCGCGCAGCCTCGCCAGCCACATCGACATTCCGCGCGGTGCGGCCAACTTCAAGATATTTGCCGACGTCATCAAGAGTGTGCCGACCGAATTCTTCGAGATGGCGACGCCGGACGGCCGCGGTGCGTTGAACTATGCCGTGCGCCGCCCGGTGGGCGTGGTCGGCGTGATCTGTCCGTGGAACCTGCCCCTGCTGTTGATGACCTGGAAGGTCGGCCCCGCGCTGGCCTGCGGCAATACCGTGGTGGTGAAGCCTTCGGAGGAAACCCCGCAGACCGCCACCCTGCTTGGCGAGGTGATGAACGAGGTCGGCATGCCCAAGGGCGTCTACAACGTGGTGCACGGCTTTGGTCCGGGCTCGGCGGGCGAATTCGTCACCACGCATCCGAACGTCGATGCCATCACCTTCACCGGTGAGACCCGCACCGGCGCGGCGATCATGAAAGCGGCAGCGGAAGGTGCGCGTCCGGTGTCGCTCGAGATGGGCGGCAAGAATCCGGCGATCGTGTTCGCCGATTGCGATTTCGATGCCGCCATCGAAGGCACGATGCGCTCGGTCTTCGCCAACTGCGGCCAGGTCTGTCTGGGTACCGAGCGCGTCTATGTCGAGCGGCCGATCTTCGAGCGTTTCGTCGAAGCGCTGAAGAAGGGCGCCGAAGGACTCAGGCTCGGCCGCCCCGAGGATGCTGCCACCGGTCTCGGTCCGCTGATCTCGCAGGAGCACAAGCGGAAGGTGCTGTCCTATTACGAGAAGGCCAAGGCGCTGGGCGCCACCGTCGTCACCGGCGGCGGCGCGCCCGAGATGCCGGGCGAGCTGGCGAACGGCGCCTGGGTGCAGCCGACGATCTGGACCGGGCTGGACGACAGCTCGCCGATCGCGCGCGAGGAAATATTCGGCCCCTGCACGCTGATCCAGCCCTTCGATAGCGAGGACGAAGTGGTCCGCCGCGCCAATGACACCGACTACGGCCTGGCCTGCTCGGTGTGGACCCGCGACCTGGCGCGCGCCCACCGCGTCGCCGGCCGCATCGAAGCCGGCCTGGTGTGGGTGAATTCCTGGTTCCTGCGCGACCTGCGCACGCCGTTCGGCGGTTCCAAGCAGTCCGGCATCGGCCGCGAAGGCGGCGTGCATTCGCTCGAGTTCTACACCGAGCAGAAGAACATCTGCATCAAGCTGTGATGCCGGCCGCGATGGACAACGTCAGCCCCGAGATCGCCAGCAGCATCGTCGCTGCCGGCATCCGGACCAACTACCACGACCTCGGCAGCGGCCATCCGCTGCTGCTGATCCACGGTTCCGGTCCGGGCGTGTCGGCCTGGGCCAACTGGCGGCTGGTGATGCCCGGGCTGGCCAGGCAGGCGAGGGTGATCGCGCCCGACATGGTCGGCTTCGGCTTCACCGAGCGGCCGGCGGGCCAGCGCTACGACATGGATGCCTGGGTGGCGCAGGCGGTGGGTCTGCTCGACGCGCTGGGCATCGAGCGTACCGATCTCGTCGGCAACTCCTTTGGCGGCGCGTTGGCGCTGGCCCTCGCCATCCGCCATCCGCGGCGGGTGCGCCGGCTGGTGCTGATGGGCAGCGTCGGCGTGCCGTTCGAGATCACCCCGGGGCTGGACGCGGTGTGGGGCTATACCCCCTCGTTCGAGAACATGCGCGCGATAATGGACTACTTTGCCTGGGACCGTTCGCTGGTGAACGACGAACTGGCGCAACTGCGCTACGAAGCCAGCATCCGTCCCGGCTTCCAGGAGTCCTTCGCGGCGATGTTCCCCGCGCCGCGCCAGCGCTGGGTGGATGCGATGGCCAGCCGCGAGGCCGACATCCGCGCGCTGCCGCACGAAACCCTGGTGATCCACGGCCGCGACGATCGGGTCATCCCGCTGCTCACCTCGCTGACCCTGGCCGACTGGATTTCCCGCGCGCAGCTCCACGTCTTCGGCCGCTGCGGCCACTGGACGCAGATCGAACATGCCGCACGTTTTGCCCGCCTGGTGGGCGATTTTCTCGCCGAAGCCGGTGACGACGAACCGAAACCCCTGAATTGAGGTAATCGACATGGACAGCAAACTCATTGAACAGCTCGGCGACGAGCTCTATCAGGCGCTGGTCAAGCGCGAAGTGCTGGCGCCGCTCACCGAGCGCCATCCGGAGATGACCATCGTCGACGCCTACCGCGTGCAGCAGCGCATGATCGCGCGCCGCCTGGAAGCCGGCGAGCGCATCGTCGGCAAGAAGATCGGCGTCACCAGCAAGGCGGTGATGAACATGCTCGGCGTGTTCCAGCCCGACTTCGGAATGCTGACCGACCGCATGCTCTACAACGAAGGCGAGGCGATTCCGGCCGACAGCCTGATCCAGCCCAAGGCCGAGGGCGAGATCGCCTTCGTGCTGAAGAAGGACCTGAAGGGGCCGGGCGTCACCGCCGCTGAAGTGCTGGCCGCCACCGAAGGCGTGATGACCTGCTTCGAGATCGTCGATTCGCGTATCCGCGACTGGAAGATCCGCATCCAGGACACCGTGGCCGACAACGCCTCCTGCGGCGTGTTCGTGCTCGGCGACAGCCTGGTCGACCCCCGCCGGGTCGATCTGAACACCTGCGGCATGGTGCTGGAGAAGAACGGCGAGATCGTCGCCACCGGCTCGGGCGCCGCGGCGCTCGGCGCACCGGCCAATGCCGTGGCCTGGCTGGCGAACACGCTCGGCGCGCTCGACATCCCGCTGAAGGCGGGCGAAGTCGTGCTGTCGGGTTCGCTGGCGATCATGGTGCCGGTGGTGGCGGGCGACAACCTTCGCGTCAGCATCGGCGGCATCGGCGGCTGCTCGGTGCGTTTCGTCTGATTGCTTGCGCGCGGCGGATAGCTCCCAACCTGTCTCCCTCTTCGTCCGCCGCGCCTCTTTTCCCCGTCTCCTGGAGAACATCCGATGGATCTCGAACTATCCGGCAAGCGTGCGCTGGTGACCGGCTCGACCGCCGGCATCGGCTATGCCATCGCCCGCCGGCTCGCTGCCGAAGGCGCCGAAGTCGTCGTGAATGGCCGTGACGCGGGCCGTGTCGAGGCCGCCTGCGCGCGTTTGCGCGCCGAAGTGCCGCAGGCCTGGGCGCGTGGGGTTGCGGCCGATGTGAGTACCGCGGCAGGCGTGGCCGGCCTGCTCGAGCGCTGCGGCGAAGTGGACGTGCTGGTGAACAACTTCGGCATCTTCGAGCCCCGTGCCTTCGAGGACATCGGTGATGCCGACTGGCTGCGCTTCTTCGAAGCCAACGTGATGAGCGGCGTGCGCCTCGCGCGCCATTGCCTGCCGCGCATGAAGGTTCGCGGCTGGGGCCGGATCGTGTTCATTTCCAGCGAATCCGGCCTGAATCCGCCGGGCGACATGGTGCATTACGGCATGAGCAAGTCCGCCCAGCTTTCGGTGTCGCGCGGCATGGCCGAGACCTGCTGCGGCACCGGCGTGACGGTGAATGCCGTGCTGCCCGGGCCGACCCGCACCGAAGGCGTCATCGAGTTCTTCGGCAAATTGGCGGCGGAGAAGGGCGTGGCGGTGGAAACGGTCGAGCGCGAATTCTTCAACCGCGACCGCCCCAGTTCGCTGCTGCGGCGTTTCATCGAACCGGCCGAAGTGGCCAATCTGGTGGCCTATGTCTGCAGCCCGCTGTCGGCGGCCACCAACGGTGCCGCGTTGCGCGCCGACGGCGGCGTCGTGCGCAGCATCGGCTGACCGCAGCATCGGCTGCCGCAGCATCGGCTGACCGCAGCATCGGCTGCCGCAGCATCGGCTGACCGTATCCAACTTTCCGACAAGGAACCGACTCATGAACAAGATCAAATGCGCGCTGATCGGCCCGGGCAACATCGGCACCGATCTGCTGTACAAACTCAAGCGCAGCCCGGTGCTGGAGCCGGTGTGGATGGTGGGCATCGACGCCAGCTCCGAAGGCCTGGCACGCGCCCGCGAGCTGGGCTTGAAGACCACGTCGGACGGCGTCGACGGCCTGCTGCCGCATGTGCTGGCCGACGGCGTGCAGATCGCCTTCGACGCCACCTCGGCCTACGTCCATGCCGAGAACAGCCGCAAGCTCAACGAGCTGGGCGTGCTGATGATCGACCTCACCCCGGCGGCGATCGGCCCCTTCTGCGTGCCGCCGGTCAACCTGGCCGAGCACGTCGGCAAAGGCGAAATGAACGTCAACATGGTCACCTGCGGCGGCCAGGCGACGATCCCGATGGTCGCCGCGGTCTCGCGCGTGCAGCCGGTGGCCTACGGCGAGATCGTCGCCACCGTGTCGTCGAAATCCGCCGGTCCGGGCACGCGCAAGAACATCGACGAATTCACCCGCACCACCGCCGGCGCGGTCGAGAAGGTGGGCGGGGCGAAGCAGGGCAAGGCCATCATCATCCTGAACCCGGCCGAACCGCCGCTGATCATGCGCGACACCGTGCACCGCCTGACCGAGACCGAACCCGACCAGGCCGCGATCACCGCCTCGATCCACGCCATGATCGCCGAAGTGCAGAAGTACGTGCCCGGCTACCGCCTGGTCAATGGCCCGGTGTTTGAGACAACACCCAGCGGCAACCGCGTGTCGGTCTTCCTCGAGGTCGAAGGCCTGGGCGACTACCTGCCCCGGTACGCCGGCAACCTGGACATCATGACCGCGGCCGGTGCCCGCACCGCCGAGATGTTCGCCGAGGAGATCCTCGCCGGGCGCCTGAAACTCGAATCGAACCGCGCAACGATGGTGGCCTGAACGGCCGCCCGATGAAGGAGATCAACATGGAACTTCGCGGCAAGAAAGTCACCGTGCACGACATGACGCTGCGCGACGGCATGCACCCCAAGCGCCACCTGATGACGCTCGAACAGATGAAGGCCATCGCCACCGGGCTGGACGCAGCGGGCGTGCCGCTGATCGAAGTCACCCACGGCGACGGCCTGGGCGGCAGCTCGGTCAACTACGGCTTCCCGGCGCACAGCGACGAGGAATACCTCGGCGCGGTGATCCCGCTGATGAAGCAGGCCAAGGTCTCGGCGCTGCTGCTGCCGGGCATCGGCACCGTCGATCACCTGAAGATGGCGCACGAACTGGGTGTCGCCACGATCCGCGTCGCCACCCACTGCACCGAGGCGGACGTCTCGGAACAGCATATCGGCATGGCGAGAAAGCTCGGCCTGGACACCGTCGGCTTCCTGATGATGGCGCACATGAACAGCCCCGAAGGGCTGGTCAAGCAGGCGAAGCTGATGGAAAGCTACGGCGCCAACTGCATCTACGTCACCGACTCGGCCGGCCACCTGCTGCCCGAGACGGTGAAAGCCCGCCTGAGCGCGGTGCGCGAGGCGCTGAAGCCCGAGACCGAACTCGGTTTCCATGGCCACCACAACCTGGCGATGGGCGTGGCCAACAGCCTGGCGGCGCTCGAAGTGGGCGCCACCCGCATCGATGCGGCCGCGGCCGGGCTGGGCGCGGGCGCGGGCAATACGCCGATGGAAGTGTTCATCGCGGTGTGCGCGCTGATGGGGATCGAGACCGGGGTGGATGTGTTCAGGATCCAGGACGTCGCCGAAGACCTGGTGGTGCCGATCATGGACTTCCCGATCCGCATCGACCGCGATGCGCTGACGCTGGGTTATGCCGGCGTCTATGGCTCCTTCCTGCTGTTCGCCAAGCGTGCGGAGAAGAAGTACGGCGTGCCGGCGCGCGAGATCCTGGTCGAGATGGGACGGCGCGGCATGGTCGGCGGACAGGAGGACATGATCGAGGATACCGCGCTCAACCTGGCGCGGGCGAAAGGAGTTGCAGCATGAAACTGTCGCGCGAAACCATCGAGCGCCTGGCCGATCACCTCGAGACCTGCGAGCTCGAGGCCAGGGATACGCCCAAGATCACCGACGACCATCCCGACATGGACTGGGACGACGCCTACGCCATCCAGGACGAGATCAAGCGCCGCAAGATCGCCCGCGGCAACCGCGTCATCGGCTTGAAGGCCGGGTTGACCTCGCATGCCAAGATGAAGCAGATGGGCGTCGAGACGCCGGTGTTCGGTTTCCTGGTGGATTACTTCAGCGTGCCGGAAGGCAGCGAGATCGACACCTCGAAGCTGATCCATCCCAAGGTCGAGCCCGAGATCGCCTTCGTCACCAAGGCGCCGCTGCGCGGGCCGGGCTGCCACATCGGCGCCGTGCTCGCCGCCACCGATTTCGTCATCCCGGCCATCGAGGTCATCGACAGCCGCTACCGCGACTTCAAGTTCGACCTGAAGAGCGTCGTCGCCGACAACTGCTCGTCGAGCCGTTTCGTCGTCGGCGGCAGCATGGCCGGCGTCGCCGATGTCGACCTGCGCACCACCGGCATCGTGCTGGAGAAGAACGGCGAGCCGGTGGCCTTCGGTGCGGGGGCGGCGGTGCTCGGCCACCCCGCTGCCGCGGTGGCGATGCTGGCGAACATGCTGGGCGAGCGCGGCGAGGAGATCCCGGCCGGGTCGCTGATCCTGTCCGGCGGCATCACCGAGGCCGTGGCCGTGCAGCCGGGCGACGACGTTACATTGCGGGTGCAGGGGCTCGGCTCGGTATCCGTACGCTTCAAGTGATCCGAACCATCCGGGGGGCGATCGCCCCCGTTTCATCATCGGGAGTCAGCCATGCCATTTGCGCAGATCAACATCCTCGAAGGCCGCAGCGAGGAGCAGAAGCGTGCCGTCATCGAGAAAGTCACCCAGGCACTGGTCGAGGCGCTGGATGCACCCCAGCAGAGCGTGCGGGTCATGATCAACGAAGTGCCGAAGGGCAACTGGGGAATCGGCGGCGTCTCGGCCAGGGATCTGGGGCGCTGAAGTTCCGCTGCTCGCCAGCTCCGTAACAATGGGGCAGGCGGGCTGATTCCCATCCATGCTGCCGGGAGTATTTTTTCTCGATGGACCAGACTACGGACTCCAGTTCAGCACGTGTCACACGCATTGCCCGCCGCCGGGCGCAAGCGGGCTGCGAGGCGGAATACGAATTGCGGGTGCGCGAGATGCTGGCACGGATGCGCGGCTGCAAGGGTTTCCTCGGCGGCGACGTCATTCCGCCCGAGCAGCCGGGGGGCGATTATCAGATCGTGACGCGTTTTGCTTCCGAGGCCGAGTTGGACGCCTGGGACCGCAGCGAAGCGCGGCTGCAGTGCCTCGAGCGCTTGCGCGAAGTCGCCGATGGCGAGCCGGCGTTGCGGAAGTTGAGCGGCCTGGAAGCCTGGTTCGAGCCGGCAGTGGTGCCTGCCAGCATGCACCCGCCCCGCGCGCGTATGGCGCTGGTGACCTGGCTGGGCATCTTTCCGACCGTGTCCCTGGTGCTCTGGCTGGTCGCCCCTCTGCTGCAGGTTTTGCCCTTCCTGCTGCGCACGGCGCTGCTGACGGCGTTGATCGTGGCGACGATGACCTGGCTGGTCATGCCCCGGCTGGTCCGCCTGCTCCGTGGGTTTCTGAATCCGGCGCACGATCCGTAGTGTTCCACTCTCTGACCAGCGCGGCTCCTGGCGTGAAGCGTTCGTATTGCATTGTCGTGAGCGCTGCGGGATGCGTCGGAAATCGTGTGCATCGGCCACCGGGGGCATGCCACACTTGCATCGACGGGGCTGCGCAAAGCCCTGTCCGATCCATCTACCCCGGAGTCCGATCCATGAACCCGCTGCTGCAACACCTCGGCATCGACCTGCCCATCATCCAGGGCCCGATGGCGGGCGCCGACACGCCTGGACTGGCCGCAGCCGTCTCGCAGGCGGGCGGGCTCGGCATGCTGGGCTGCGGCATGCGTTCGCCCGAGGCGATGGCCGAAGCTGCCGCCGCGGTGCGCGCGGCCACCGGCAAGCCCTTCGGCATGAACCTGTTCGTGCAGGCCATGCCTTCGCCCGATCCTGCCGTCGTGCAGGCGGCGATGGCGCGGCTCGCGCCGCTGTATGCCGAGTTCGGCCTGGCGCCCGAGGTACCGGCGCGCTGGTGCGAGGATTTCGGTGCGCAGTTCGAGGCGCTGGTCGCCGCCCGGCCGGCGGTGGCGAGCTTCACTTTCGGCATCCTCGATGCGGCGCAGGTACGGCGCCTGAAGGACGAGGCCGGCAGCTTCGTGATCGGCACCGCGACCACGCCGGCCGAGGCGCTGGCATGGCAGGCGGTGGGCGCGGACGCGGTCTGTGCTTCCGGCATGGAGGCGGGCGGCCATCGAGGCACTTTCCTGTCGCGGAGCGGGATGGCGGAAGGCAGCGGGCAGCCGTCGGCGGAGGATTTCGCCGCCGGCATGATCGGCACCATGGCACTGGTGCCGCAGTGCGTGGATGCGCTGTCCATTCCGGTGATCGCCGCCGGCGGCATCATGGACGGGCGCGGCATCGCCGCGGCGCAGGCGCTGGGCGCACAGGCGGTGCAGATGGGTACGGCCTTCCTGGCTTGCCCCGAGTCGGGCATCTCCCCGGCGCAGCGTGAGGCCATGGCCCGCGGCGGAGCCACGGATACGCGCGTGACGCGAATCTTCTCCGGCCGTCCGGCGCGCGGCATCGTCAACGCGATGATGGAGCGGCTCGCCGGCGACGAAAACGGCGTGCCGCCATACCCCATCCAGAATGCCCTCACCGGCGCCTTGCGCCGTGCGGCTGCGGCACAGGGGCGGGCGGATCATCTCTCGCTGTGGGCCGGCCAGGGCGTGGCCGCGGCGCGGGCGCTGCCGGCGGCGGAATTGATCGAAGGGCTCGCGCGCGAATGGCGCGCGGCATGCAGCGTTTTGTCGCGCTGACAGGGGGTTCGGCAGGCACGTGGATGCCCGGGGCTGCAGTGCTGGCAGCAGGGCGGCCCGACGCGGCAGCAGAGCCTGATCGGCTGAACCCCACCCGCCGCTTGCTCGCATGGCAGCGGCGGGTGGGGCGGGTGCTTCGTCAGCGCGGGATGCACGCCACGTGCAGCAGGTTGGTGGTGCCGCTGCGGCCGAAGGGGATGCCGGCGATGATGACGACGTCGTCGCCCGGTTTGGCGAAGCCGTTGCTGACCGAGGCGTTGGCGGCGTGCTCGACCATTTCGGTGACGTCATGCACTTCCTCGAACGGTACCGCATGCACGCCCCACACCAGCGCCAGCCGGCGTGCGGTCGCCAGTTGCGGCGTCAGCGCAAGGATGGGCGCCACCGGGCGTTCGCGGCTGGCACGCAGGGCGCTGAAGCCGGAGGTGGTGTAGGCCACGGTGGCGGCCGCGCCGAGCAGGCCGGTGACGCGGCGTAGCGCGCAGCAGATCGCATCCGGCGTGTTCGCTTCCGCCGGTGTGTGGCTGGCTTCCAGGCCGGCGCGCCAGGCGGGGTCGTGCTCCACTTCACAGATGATGCGATGCATGATGCCGACTGCTTCGAGCGGATACTGGCCGGAGGCCGATTCGGCCGACAGCATCACCGCGTCGGCGCCGTCGTAGATCGCGGTGGCGACGTCCGAGGCTTCGGCGCGCGTCGGCACCGGCGAGGTGATCATCGATTCGAGCATCTGCGTCGCGACCACCACCGGCTTGCCGGCGGCGCGCGAGGCGCGCACGATGCGCCGCTGTAGCACCGGCACTTGCTGCGGCGGCAGTTCGACGCCGAGGTCGCCGCGCGCCACCATGATGCCGTCGGCCAGCGCGACGATGGGTTCGAGCTGGTCGATGGCTGCGGGCTTTTCCAGCTTGGCCATGATCCAGGCACGGTCGCCGATGATCTCGCGCGCTTCGCGCAGGTCTTCCGCGCGCTGCACGAAGGACAGTGCCACCCAGTCGACGCCCAGGGTCAGGCCGAAGTCGAGGTCGGCGCGGTCCTTGGTCGTCAGCGGCGAGATCGGCAGCACCACCCCCGGCACGTTGACGCCCTTGCGGTCCGACAGCACGCCGCCGACCAGCACCGTGGTCTCGGCGAAATCGGCACCGAAGGCGTCGACGCGCAGGCGCAGCTTGCCGTCGTCGAGCAGCAGTTCGGTGCCGGCTTCGAGCGCGGCGAAGATCTCGGGATGGGGCAGGTTGGCACGGCTGGCGTCGCCGGCGGCGGGGTCGAGGTCGAGGCGGAAGGCCGCCCCGGCGGCGAGCGTCACCTTGCCTTCGGCAAAGCGGCCGACGCGCAGCTTGGGGCCTTGCAGGTCCATCAGCACGCCGATCGGGCGGCCGATTTCCTGCTCGACTTCGCGGATCGTCCGCAGGCGTTCGGCGTGGTCCTCATGGCTGCCGTGGCTGAAGTTCAGGCGGAAGACGTCGGCGCCGGCGTCGGCCAGCGCGCGGATCTGCTCGCGGCTGGAGCTGGCGGGGCCGAGGGTGGCGAGGATGCGGGCGCTGCGTTCGCGTTTCATGCCGGATTCTCCTGAGTGATGAGCGCAGCCACGCCCGCACGGGCGACCTGCGCATCTTCGCCGGCCTTGACGCCGGATACGCCCACGGCGCCGACGACGTTGCCGTCGACGACGATCGGTTCGCCGCCTTCGAGCGGCACCACCGGCATCGCCAGCGCGGCGAAGCGGCCATTGTTGACCATGTCTTCGTAGACCTTGCTCGGCTTGCCGCTGAGCACGCAGGTGCGCGCCTTCTCGGGGGCGACGGCGGCGCTCATCAGCGGTGCGCCGTCCATGCGCTGCAGCCACAACGCGTGGCCGCCGGCGTCGCAGATCGCGATGCTGACCGACCAGCCTTTGTCACGTGCCTCGGTTTCCGCAGCGGCGGCGATGCGCCTGGCGTCTTCCAGGCTCAGCATGTGTGTGGGTTTCATGATCAGCGCTCTCCGAGGTCGGTGAAACGGATCCACTGCGCGCCCTTCCACAGTACGGTGCGGCCCATTTCGTAAAGTTGATCGCCGCCTTCGACCACGGTCAGGAAGTGGTTGCCGGCGAGTTGTCCCATCTTGCTGGCGAAGCAGCTGCTGCCATAGGTGAACAGGATTTCCGTCTCGGAGAAGCCGCCCGGATACAGCAGGATGTCGCCGCGCGAGGGATGGCTGGTGTGGTTCTCGAAGCCGAGGCCGGTATCGAACTCACCCAGCGGCACCCATACGGCTTCGCCGCTCCAGCGCGAGTGGATGACCTGGTTCGAGAAAGGCAGCAGTTCGAGGAACGCGGCGCAGGTCTTGGGCGCAGCGGCTTCTTCCATGCGGGCGACGAAGCGGAATGATCCGACTTCGATGGCGAGATGGCGCATCGTGATCTCCTTTGGTAGGTGGGCGACGGACGGTCGAGGGGAGGAGGGAGAGAAACCGTCCGTCGCCCGGGTGCCGGTCTATGCCGATACTTCGTGATTGTCGGGCTCGATGCCGGGCTGCCGTCGAAGCGATGACCGCGTTGCTCGGCCTTGCCGTGCTGCGGCACGGTCTGCGGCTTTGCGCCTGGTCCTCGCTTCGAATGCAAACCGGCATGCGTTCAGGCCGATGCTTCGCTTATTGCCCGATCTCGTAATTGGCCATCTTTTCCAGCGCACGCACCATCGCCGAGTGGTCCCAGGCCTTGCCGCCGTGCGCGGCGCAGGCGTTGAACAGTTCCTGCGCCGTGGCGGTGTTGGGCAGCGACACGCCGAGCTGGCGGGCCGTGGTCAGTGCCAGGTTCAGGTCCTTCTGGTGCAGTTCGATGCGGAAGCCCGGATCGAAGGTGCGCTTGACCATGCGCTCGCCATGCACTTCGAGGATGCGCGAGTTGGCGAAACCGCCCATCAGCGCCTGGCGCACCTTGGCGGGGTCGGCGCCGGCCTTGGCGGCCAGCAGCAGCGCTTCGCCGACGGCTTCGATGTTCAGCGCGACGATGATCTGGTTGGCGACCTTGGTGATCTGGCCGTCGCCGTTGCCGCCGACCAGGGTGATGTTCTTGCCCATCAGCTCGAAGATCGGCTTCACGTTGTTGAAGGCCGTTTCGCTGCCGCCGACCATGATGGTCAGGCTGGCGGCCTTGGCGCCGACTTCGCCGCCCGACACCGGCGCGTCGAGGTATTCGCAGCCCAGCGCGTTGATGCGCTTGGCGAACTCCTTGGTCGCGACCGGCGAGATCGAGCTCATGTCGACCACGATCTTGCCCTTCGACAGCCCGGCGGCGACGCCTTCGGGGTTGAACAGGGCGTCTTCCACGTGCGGCGTGTCGGGCACCATCGTGATGATGATGTCGGCGTTGCGTGCGACTTCGGCGCCGCTGGCGCACTGCTTCGCGCCCGCGTCGACCAGCGCCTTGGGCGTCTCGCCGTGGGTGAAGGTGTACACGGTGTAGCCGCCGTTGATGAGGTGGCCCGCCATGGGCGCGCCCATGATGCCGAGTCCGATGAAACCGATGTTTGCCATGATGTCGTCTCCTTGAGTGCGGTGTTCGTGGTGTGCGTGTCAGCCTGCCAGGACCTGGATCCAGCCCAGCCCTTCGCGGGTGCCGGCGGCCGGCTTGTACTCGCAGCCGATCCAGCCGTCGTAGCCGAGGCCGTCGATGAAGCGGAACAGCCAGGCGTAGTTGATCTCGCCCGTGCCCGGCTCGTTGCGGCCGGGGTTGTCGGCGATCTGCATGTGGGCGATGCGCGGCAGGTGGCGGGCGATGGTGTTGGCCAGTTCGCCCTCCATGCGCTGCATGTGGTAGATGTCGTGCTGCAGGAAGAGGTTGTCCGAGCCCACTTCGTCGATCAGCGCGATCGCCTGCGCGGTGCCATTCACATGGAAGCCGGGGATGTCGAAAGTGTTGATCGGCTCGACCAGCAGGCGGATGCCGGCTTCGCCGAGCTTGCCGGCGGCGAAGCGCAGGTTGCTCACCAGGGTCTCGTGCACTTTGCCGGCATCGGCACCGGCCGGCGTGATGCCGGCCAGGCAGTTGATCTGCTTGCAGCCGAGCGTGGTGGCGTACTCGATCGCACGGCCGACGCCGTCCTGGAACTCGCCGACGCGGTCCGGATGGCAGGCGATGCCGCGCTCGCCGCCTTCCCAGTTTCCGGCCGGCAGGTTGTGCAGCACCTGCGTGAGGCCGTGCTTCTGCAACTGCTCGGCCAGCGCCTCCTTGTCGAAAGCGTAGGGGAAGAGGTATTCCACGCCCTTGAAGCCGGCCTGGGCGGCGGCCTCGAAGCGCTCGAGGAACGGGACCTCGTTGAACAGCATGGTCAGGTTGGCGGCGAATCTTGGCATCGTCGTGTTCTCCTATTGTCGGTCGTGGGGCTCGTCATGCCCCTTCCCTCTGCGCGAGCGCCCCCCGAAGGGGGCGCATGGCCGTGCCGGGACGGCCCGGCGGGCTTGCTCAGTCGAGCATCGAAATGGCGGTCGGGGCGTCTTCGCCGCGCTCGGCCAGTTCCTCGAACTCGTTGATGGCGTTGATCTCGGTACCCATCGAGATGTTGGTCACCCGCTCGAGGATGATCTCGACCACCACCGGCACGCGGAACTCCTGCATCAACTGCTGGGCCTGGGCGAAGGCGGGGCCGACGTCCTCCGGCTTGCGCACGCGGATCGCCTTGCAGCCCAGGCCTTCGACCACGGCGACGTGATCGACGCCATAGCCTTCGGTCTCCGGCGCGTTGATGTTCTCGAAGGCGAGCTGCACGCAGTAGTCCATGTCGAAGCCGCGCTGCGACTGGCGGATCAGGCCGAGGTAGGCATTGTTGACCAGGACGTGGATGTAAGGGAGGTTGAACTGTGCGCCCACCGCCAGTTCCTCGATCATGAACTGGAAGTCGTAGTCGCCCGAGATCGCCACCACCTTGCGCTGCGGATCGGCGGCGCAGACGCCCAGCGCGGCAGGGATGGTCCATCCCAGCGGGCCCGCCTGGCCGCAGTTGATCCAGTGGCGCGGCTTGTAGACATGCAGGAACTGCGCGGCGGCGATCTGCGACAGGCCGATCGTGCTGACGTAGCAGGTGTCCTTGCCGAAGGCCTGGTTCATTTCCTCGTACACGCGCTGCGGCTTCATCGGCACGTTGTCGAAGTGCGTCTTGCGCAGCAGCGTGCGCTTGCGTTCCTGGCAGTCGGCGACCCAGGCGCTGCGGTCGCGCAGCGTACCGGCGGCCTTCATCTCGCGCGCCACTTCCAGCAGGCGGTCGAGCGCCGCGCCGGCGTCGGAGACGATGCCGTAGTCGGGGCCGAAGACGCGGCCGATCTGGGTCGGCTCGATGTCGATATGGACGAACTTGCGGCCTTCGGTATAGACCTCGACCGAGCCGGTGTGGCGGTTGGCCCAGCGGTTGCCGATGCCGATGACGAAGTCGGACGCCAGCATGGTCGCGTTGCCGTAGCGGTGGGCGGTCTGCAGGCCGACCATGCCCGCCATCAGCGGATGGTCGTCGGGCACGCTGCCCCAGCCCATCAGCGTCGGGATCACCGGCACGCCGGTGAGTTCGGCGAACTCCTGCAGGCGGGCGGCGGCATCGGCGTTATGCACGCCACCGCCGGCGACGATCAGCGGGCGCTCGGCGGCGTTGAGCATCTCCATCGCCTTCTCGGCCTGGGCGCGGGTGGCGGCGGGCTTGTACGCCGGTAGTGGTTCGTAGGTGTCGATGTCGAATTCGATCTCGGCCATCTGCACGTCGAAGGGCAGGTCGATCAGCACCGGGCCGGGGCGGCCGGAGCGCATGACGTGGAACGCCTGCTGGAACACGCGCGGCACCAGCGCCGGCTCGCGCACCGTCACCGCCCACTTGGTCACCGGCTTGGCGATCGACTCAATGTCCACCGCCTGGAAGTCTTCCTTGTACAGCCGGGCGCGCGGCGCCTGGCCGGTGATGCAGAGGATGGGAATCGAATCGGCCGAGGCCGAGTACATGCCGGTGATCATGTCGGTACCGGCGGGGCCGGAGGTGCCGATGCAGACGCCGATGTTGCCGGCATTGGCGCGGGTGTAGCCTTCGGCCATGTGCGAAGCGCCTTCGACGTGACGGCCGAGAACGTGGTTGAAACCACCGTTCTTCTTCATCGCCGAGTACAACGGGTTGATCGCGGCGCCGGGCACGCCGAACACGGTGCTCACGCCTTCCTTGCGCATCACCGCCGCTGCGGCATCGACTGCTCTCATACGGGCCATTGTCATCTCCTTTGGGGTGTGTGGATGAAGCGGGTGGCTGAAGAATAAAGACAGGCGGCGACGGAATGAATGAGTGCATAAATCTTTTCTGTCGATACTTTTAGTATCTGTCGCCTTCGCGCCTACACCACACAGGAAAAGGGGGTCGTTATCCGGAACATAGCGGATGGTAATGGCCGTGCCCGGAGGAAGGCATAGACTCCCGACGGGCATGCGTCCGCTTTTGGTACGCGCATGGCGGGCGAGGGCGTCCGCCGATTTACAGGAGAAGACAGGCATGAATACAGTCGACGAAACCGATCTTCGCCATCTGCGCATGGCGATCGAATTGTCCCGGCAAGCGAAGGCGAAAGGCAACGGCGCCTACGGTGCGGTGCTCGTGGGCGCAGGGGGCGAGGTGCTGGCGGAGGCGGAGAACACCCAGGTGACCGAGTGCGACGGTACCGGGCATGCCGAGATGAACCTGGTCCGCAAGGCCGGCAGTGTATTCGACCGGGAGACCCTGGCGGATGCGACCCTCTATGCCAGCGCCGAGCCCTGTGCGATGTGCGCCGGCGCCATCTTCTGGAGCGGCGTGAAGCGCGTGGTGTATGCGCTCGGCAGCGAGCGCAACTATGCGCTGCTGCCGCCTTCGGGCGACGAGCTGCGCATCGGCTGCCGCGAGATCCTCAATCGCGGCGGGCGCGGGGTCGAAGTCGCAGGTCCGGCGCTCGAGGACGAGGCGGAACAGGTGTTCAGGCAGTAGCGCCGGCGGGCCGCTGTCAGTATTCCTCGTTCGGCACCTGTCGGCCCACTTCGCCCAGCAGGCCGCGCAGCCAGCGGTGGCTGTCGGTGAGGTGGGTGCGTTCGTGCCACAGCTGGTAGAAGCGCATGCGCGGAAAATCGAGCGGCGGCGGCAGGACCGCCAGGGGCAGGAACCTGGCGAAGTGGCGGGCGAAATGGCGGCTGGTGGTGAACACCAGGTCGGTGCCCGGCAGCAGGTAGGGTGCCATGCTGAAGTAGGGCAGCACCACCGCCGCGTTGCGCGACAGGTTCAGACTCGCCAGATGCGTTTCCACCACGCCGCGGTGGACCACCGAATACGGCATGGGCACGATGTGCGCCGCGCGCAGGTATTGTTCGGCGCTGATGCCCGTGTGCGCCAGCGGATGCGTGTTCCCCACCACGCAGACGATGTCGTCCTCGATCAGCGTGGTCATGTGCAGGTTGTCCGGTGGTGTCGGCCAGTTGCCGATGACGATGTCGAGCTCGCCTTCGGCGAGTGCGCGCTGGTAGTCGAAACCCGGCCCCAGCGGATGGACGATCAGGTGCGCATGCGGCGCTTCGCGGCGCATGCGCTCGACGACGCCTGAAAGGAAGACCACGGAGAGGAAATCCGGCGAACCGACCCGGAAGCTCTGCGCGCTCCTGGCCGGTTCGAAATGCTTGTGTTCGGCAAACAGCTTGTCGATGTCGCCGAGGATGCTGCGCGCCGTGCCGTGCAGTTCGAGCGCTCTTTCGGTCGGTATCAGGCGGCCCTTCTCCAGTGCGAACAGCGGATCCTTGAACATGTCGCGCAGGCGCTTGAGCGCGTTGCTGATCGCCGGCTGCGACTGGTTGAGCCTGATCGCGGTGCGCGAGACGCTGCGTTCGGCGACCAGCGTGCACAGTACGCGCAGCAGGTGGGTGTCCAGTGAATATGATGCTTTTGGCATTGGCGTGTCCGTCCATCGAGGCCGGCTGCGCTATCAAGGCAGCTTATTTTCAGTATAGCCTCGACGCCGATTTCTCCCGTTTCCGAAAAATATACTGCTCATCACGCAAGGACGTTTCCTGCGCATCCATGGGCAAGGCCGGCCGCGCCGGCAGGGAGGAATCACTCATGCAACTGTCCATCGACCGGGTCAACGCCATGGATCGGGAGGCGTTCATGGCGCTGTTCGGCGGCATCTTTGAGCATTCGCCGTGGGTTGCCGAACGCGCCTGGGAGGCGCGCCCCTTCAGCGATTTCGACGCATTGCACGGCGCAATGGCGGCGGCCGTGGGCGCGGTGCCCACGGCGCAGAAGATCGCGCTGCTTCGCGTCCACCCCGATCTCGCCGGCACGGAGGCGCAGGAAGGGACGATGACCGAACACTCGGTTTCCGAGCAGGCGAGCGCCGGGCTGGATGCCCTCAGCAGGACGGAAATGGCCCGTATCCACGAACTCAACGTGCGCTACCGGGCGCGGCACGGCTTCCCCTTCATCATCGCCGCCCGCCGCTACACCAAGGATGGAATCTTCCGCGAGTTCGAACGGCGGCTCGGCAACGACAGCGAGGCCGAACTCGACGAATGCCTGGCGCAGATCTTCGCCATCACCCGGCTGCGCATCGCCGCCATCGCCGGGGAGTAGCCGCCGGACCGGCGGACACCCGCCATCAACCAGCAAAAAAGAGGAGACAGACATGGACGACCATGATCGCCTGCGGCGCCGCTTCATCGCCGGTGGCCTGGCGCTGGGCACGGCCGCGGTATTGCCCGCCCGCGCCGCCGACGCACCGCAGCCGGCCGCGGGAGGCGGCCGGCTCACCTTCCACGCCATCGACACGCACCACGGTTCCACGGTCGGCACGCTGCGCGTGGAATTGCGGCGGCTGGAAGGCGGCCGCTACGAACTGGTGAAGCGCTTCGACACCGTGAAGAACGGCCGCTCGGACGGCGCCGTGATCGAAGGAGAGGATTTGAAGCCGGGCCTGTACGAAGCGCTGCTGCATATCGACGACTACTTCGCCGCGCTCGGTACGCCGCTGCCTTCGCCGGCCTTCCTGTCCAAGGTGCCGCTGCGTTTCGGCGTGCATGACGCTGCGCAGCGCTACCACCTCGCCGTGCTGTTCAGCCCGTGGAGCTATTCCTACTACCGCGGCAGTTGAAGGCGCAGCCCCAGCCACACCACAGGAGAACGACCATGGCAGGCATCACCACCCACGTGCTCGACACCACCAGCGGCATGCCCGGCGCCGGCATGCGGATCGATTTTTCGGTACTGGCCGATGGCACCTATCGACTGCTCAAGACCGTCGTCACCAACGCCGACGGCCGCACCGACGAAATGCTGCTCAAGCCCGAGGAGACCGTCGTCGGCCACTACGAGCTGGTCTTCCACGTGACGACTACTACCGCCGGCTGGGCATGCGGCTGCCGCAGCCGTCCTTCATCGGCGAGGTGCCGATGCGCTTCGCGGTGTTCGATCCGGCCCAGCACTACCACGTGCCGATGCTCGCGACGCCGTGGAGCTGCGCCACCTACCGCGGCAGTTGAGCGCGCTGCCGCAGCGTCCCGCCGCCCTGCGCAAAGACGCAGGGCCATCGATACAAAACAACGACCGGAGGCCGAGATGAACCACTCGTACCTGTGCATCGCCCACCGGAGGGCGCCGCGATGAACCACGCCGCAAGCCTGCCCCTGCCGCCCACCGCCACCGAAACCTCCATCCTCGAGCGCGCCTATTCGAAGATCACCTGGCGCCTGATCCCGTTCCTGGCGGCGCTGTGGATCCTGGCCTGGATCGACCGCGTCAACATCGGCTACGCCAAGCTGCAGATGCTCGACGACCTCGCCTTCAGCGAGGCGATCTACGGGCTCGGCGCGGGAATCTTCTTCCTCGGCTATTTCTTCTTCGAAGTGCCCAGCAATCTGCTGCTGGAGAAGATCGGCGCCAAGAAGACCATCATGCGCATCACCATCGGCTGGGGCCTGGTGTGCATCGCACAGATGTTCGTGACCACGCCGGGAATGTTCTACTTCCTGCGCTTCATGCTGGGCGTGTTCGAGGCCGGCTTCTACCCGGGCATCATTCTTTACCTGACCTACTGGTACCCCACCGTCCGGCGCGCGCGTGCCTTCGGCCTGTTCATGTCCGCGTCGGCGCTCGCCGGTGTCATCGGCGGCCCGCTCGCGGGCTGGATCATGACCGGCATGCACGAAGTGAACGGCTGGGCCGGCTGGCAATGGCTGTTCCTGCTCGAAGGCATTCCATCGGTGCTGGCAGGCGTGGTGACGATGTTCTACCTGACCAACAAGCCGCAGGAGGCGAAGTGGCTCAGCGACGAGGAAAAGCGCCTGGTACTGGCCGACCTCGAGCGCGACCATGGCACGCTCGGCGAGCGCGAGCACAGCTTCATGGCCGCGCTGCGCAACCCGAAGATCTGGCTGATGGTGCTGATCTTCTTCTGCGTGATCGCGGCGAATTCCTCACTGACCTTCTTCGCCCCCACGCTGGTCAAGGGGCTGGGCTTCACCAGCACGATGCAGATCGGCTGGATCATGTCGGGGATCTACCTGCTCGGTGCCGCCGGCATGATCCTCAACGGCCGCCACTCCGACCGCAGCAAGGAGGCGCGCCTGCACTGCGGACTTGCCGCGCTGCTGGGGGCCGCCGGCCTGGCGGTGGTCGCGGTGTTCGACGCCAGCCCGGCGGTCGCGCTGCCCGCGCTGGCGGTCGCGGTGGTCGGCACCATGAGCGCCATTCCGGTGTTCTGGCAACTGCCGAACTACTTCCTGTCGGGCACGGCCGCCGCCGCCGGCATCGCGCTGATCAATTCGATCGCCAACCTGGCCGGATTCGGTGCGCCATGGATGCTGGGCGTGGTGAAGACCAATACCGGTACGTTCACCAGCGGCCTGCTGGCGGTCGCGGTGATCGAGGCGCTCACGCTGCTGATCATCCTCGCCTTCATTCCCAGGCGCAGGCCGGCCTGAGCGAGGGGCCGCCGGGAAGGCGGCGATGCTGCCGACGGAAGGTTGAAATTCCTGATGCCCGTCTGCAGCGGCTGCCGGACGGCTTCATGGCGGCACGAAGCGACATAGAATCCCCTGTGCCGGGCAGTGATGCCCGGTGCAGGGGATTTTTCGTTCAGGTGCAGCGCCGGTGGCGGCCTTCGTTGCCATGGCCGCTTCCCGCCCCCTGCCCGCATGCAAGGCCCGTGGCCCCGCTGGAGTATCGAATGGATCGCTACACTGAAATGCGCAGTTTCGCCCTCGTCGCCGAAAAGGGCAGCTTCGCCGCCGCAGCCCTGGTCGAAGGGGTCACGCCGGTGGTGATGGGGCGTCGGCTGGACGCACTGGAAAAGCGGCTGGGCGTGAAGCTGATGCACCGGTCCACGCGCGGGCTCACGCTGACCGATCTGGGCGAGCAGTTCCTCGACCAGTGCCGGCACCTGCTGCGCGAGTTCGACGTCATCGAGAGCGGCATCAGCGCGGGCCGCAACATGGTGCGCGGGCACCTCGTGGTGTCGGCGCCCGCCGCCTTCGGGCGGAGGCACGTGGCGCCGCATGCGCTGGGTTTCCGTGCCCTGCATCCGGAGTTGAAGATGTCCTTCAACTTCACCGACAGCGTGGTCGACCTGGTGCGCGAGGGCTACGACATGGCGATCCGCATCGGCGAGGTCACCGATCCCAACTATGTGGCGGTACGGTTGTTCCCGAACCGGCGTGTGGTGTGCGGCACGCCGGAGTACTTCGAGCGCCACGGCGTGCCGCGCCAGCCGGAAGATCTCGTGCGCCATAACTGCCTCGCCTTCAACCTCGCCGGCGGCCAGCAGCGCGGCTGGAGCTTCGTGCGCGACGGCAAGCTGTTCGCCGTCCGGGTCGAAGGCGACCTGGCCTGCAACGACGGCGAACTGCTGTTCCAGTGGGTGAAGCAGGGCCTGGGCGTGGGCTGGCGCTCGACCTGGGAGATCCAGGCGGAGCTGCGGCGCGGCGAACTGGTGACGGTGCTCGACGACTTCGCCGCGCCGAGCTACGACATCCAGGCGGTGTATCCGCAGCAGCGCTACCTGCCGGCCAAGGTGAGGCGCTTCATCGACTATCTGAAGGTGGTCTACAACCGGCCGGGGTACTGGGAAGGGGACGCGTAAGGAAGGCGGAGGCAGCACGGCGGGCGGGCCCTGCATCCGGTGGCCGGAGGGCTGCGAGCTTGCCGGCAGCCGGGCCGGAAATGAAACAGGCCACCGCATACTGCGCGGTGGCCTGTGGTGTTTCATTGCAGGTCTGCGTGGATCAGTGCGCTTCCGCCGCCTTCGCCGCTTCGATCGCACCGGCGGTATCGTCACGGCCGCCGTTGAAGAACATGTTCAGCACCACCGCCGAGATCGCGGTCAGCAGGATGCCCGACTCCAGCAGCGGGTGCAGGCTGTGGGCCATGTGCTGGGTCCAGCGCGGGGCCACCAGCGGCACCAGGCCGAAGCCGATCGACAGCGCGACGATGTACAGGTTGTTGCGGTTGGTCTTGAAATCGACGTTGGTCAGGATGCGGATGCCGGTCGCGGCGACCATGCCGAACATCACCAGGCCTGCACCGCCGAGCACGAAGGTCGGCACCGACTCCACCAGCGCGGCCATCTTGGGCAGCATGCCGAGCACGATCATGATCACGCCGGCCGCCACGCAGACCCAGCGGCTCTTGACGCCGGTCACACCCACCAGGCCCACGTTCTGCGAGAAGCTGGTGTAGGGGAAGGTGTTGAAGACGCCGCCGATCACGGTGCCCAGGCCGTCGGTGCGCAGGCCTGCCGCCAGTTCGGTGCGGGAGATGGGCTTGTCGGTGATGTCGCTCAGCGCCAGGAACATGCCCACCGATTCGATCATCACCACGATCATCACCAGCGTCATGGTCAGTACCATCACCGGATCGAAGGTGGGCATGCCGAAGGCGAACGGGGTGACGATGGCGAACCAGTCGGCCTTGGCGACCATGTCGAAGTGCATCTTGCCCATGACCACCGCGACGATGCAGCCGATGACGATGCCCAGCAGCACCGCGATGTTGGCGATGAAGCCGCGGCCGTAGCGCACCATCAGCAGGATCACCACCAGCACGAAGCCCGCGACCGCCATGGTGTCGAGCGCGCCGTAGTTGGGGCTGTCGACCATCGGGATGGGGCCCGGCAGCCGGGTCAGCTCGGTGCCGGCAGCCGCGGCCGTCTCCTTGGCGCCATCGACCATCTGCACCAGTTGCGGAACATCGACGGTTTGCGCCAGGTGGGCAGGACCGCCCAGCGCCCAGCCCACGCCCACCCGCATCAGGCTGATGCCGATGATGGCGATGATGGTGCCGGTGACGACCGGCGGGAAGAAGCGCAGCAGCCGGCTCATGAAGGGCGCGATGATGATCGCGACGAGACCGGCGCCGATGATCGCGCCGAAGATCGCCCGGGCGCCTTCCGGCCCCCCTGGACGTTGGCCATCGCCACCATCGGCCCGACGGCGGCAAAGGTGACGCCCATCATGACCGGCAGCTTGATGCCGAAATACTTGGTGAAGCCGAGCGACTGGATGAGCGTCACCAGACCGCAACAGAACAGGTCTGCCGAGATCAGCATGGCGACCTGCTCGGGGCTGAGGCCCAGCGCGCGGCCGACGATCAGCGGTACCGCTACCGCGCCCGCATACATAACCAGTACGTGCTGCATGCCCAGGGTGGCGAGGCGTGCGCTGGGCAGCTTCTCATCCACTGGATGGACCAGCTGGGCGTCGCTTTTCGATGCTTGCTCTGACATGTCGTACCCTTCCTTCGCTTTTGTTTGTCTCATCGCCGCCGGAGCGGACCTTGGCCGGTGGAGCATCAATGCAATGTCCGTGCCGTTCCGTTGTCATCTGGGCCGTCATCGGTGCCGATCGGCTGCTGTGGCTGCCCGACCGTGCCGTTCTCCGCCGTTCCGGGCGCCGGCTCGTGTCCGTGATCGCCTGTCGTGGCATGCCTTGCTGGCCGATGGCCGTACCATGTGCTGCATTGATGAGGCGCAGTCTAGGGATTCGTCGAGGCGTGTGGTGCGCACCGCCCTAATAACTGTAATAAAAAAATTTATATTTTTGCAGTGCACAATTCGAGTGCATCCAGATATGCCGCGCAAGCCCGAATGCACGAAGGCCGTGCGCCCAGGGGGGCGGCACGGCCTTCGTGGCAAGGCGGCAGCAGGCGAAGCCGGATCTAGCGGAGCACGCCGGTCAGCAACAGGTAGCCCGGCAGCCAGCCGGTGATGATGCCCTGGCCGATCGCCATGCCGGCGGTGAACCGGACGATCGGCTTGTGCAGCGCCAGCATCAGGAAGAACAGCAGCCACAACAGCGACCACGCGGCCCACGACAGGCCCTGCCACCAGTCCAGCGCACTGGACGCCGTACTCAGGGTATCGATGGCGACCGGCACCGCGGTGATCGCCACGAACAGGCTGAACCACCCCAGGCCGCGGCCGTCGGCGCCGGTCAGGCGGTTGAAGGCGACCCACAGATAGGTGAAGGAGAACAGCAGCGACAGCGCAGCGGCCCTGATCGAGGTGTGATCGGCGCCTTCGCCGAAGGCGAGCTTCAGCGACACCAGCAGGGTCAGCCCGCCGGTGAACAGGTTGATGATCGAGATCTCGCGGTCGCTGATCCGTCCGAGCATCCACAGTCCGTTCAGGATCAGCACCGCGCCGACGTAGAACAACGACAAGCCGAGCAACATTACGCACTCCTTTGGTGCATTTGGGGGCGCGCGGAGTTTAGAGGCGTGTTCGCGCCAGGTGTGTGGTGGACCCCGATAACGTGCATCAGGAAAGCGATATGCGTGCGCTGCAGGGAGAGGGGGCGGGCCGCGCTCAGGCGCGCCGGAACGCGGCTGCGCCGGCGAAGCTTGCTGCGGCGCCGAGTTCGCGCTCGATGGCGAGCAGGCGGTTGTATTTCTCCACGCGGTCCGAACGGCTCGCCGAGCCGGTCTTGATCTGGCCGCAGGCGGTGGCCACGGCGAGGTCGGCGATGGTGGTGTCGCCGGTCTCGCCCGAGCGGTGCGAGGCGATCGCGGCGTAGCCGTGGCGGCGCGCCAGTGCCATGGCGTCCAGCGTCTCGCTCAGCGTGCCGATCTGGTTGGGCTTGATCAGGATGGCGTTGGCGATGCCCTTGTCGATGCCGCGGGCGAGCGTGTCGCTGTCGGTCACGAACAGGTCGTCGCCGACGAGCTGCAGGCGGCGCCCCAGGCGGTCGGTGAGCTGGCCCCAGCCGGCCCAGTCGTCCTCGGCCATGCCGTCCTCGATGCTGATGATCGGGTAATCACCCGCCAGTTCGGCGAGATAGCTGCCGAATTCGGCACACGTCGATCCAGCCCTTCGCCTTCGAGCCGGTAGCGGCCATCGTGATGGAATTCGGACGAGGCGCAGTCGAGTGCCAGCGCCACTTCCGCGCCCGGCTCGTAGCCGGCCCGTGCGATGGCGTCGACGATCAGGTCGAGCGCATGGCGGGTGTTGTTCACGTTGGGCGCGAAGCCGCCTTCGTCGCCGACCGAAGTGGGGAAGCCGTGCCTGTCGAGCAGGCTGCGCAGCGCATGGAACACGCCGACGCCGGCGCGCAGCGCGTCGCTGAAGCGCTCGAAGCCCAGCGGCACGATCATGCATTCCTGGATGTCGAGGCTGTTGTTGGCGTGCGCGCCGCCATTGACGACGTTCATCAGCGGTACCGGCAGCGTGGGCGCCAGGCCGTCCACCGCAAGGTGGCGGTACAGCGGCAGGCCGCGCGCGTTTGCCGCGGCGTGGGCGCAGGCGAGCGAGGCGGCGAGGATGGCGTTGGCACCCAGGTGCGACTTGTCCGCCGTGCCGTCGAGTTCGCACAGGCGGCGGTCGATGTCCGCCTGCCGGCTTGCATCCATGCCGGCGAGTTCGCCGGCGATGGGGCCTTCGAGGTTGGCGAGCGCCTTCAGCACGCCCTTGCCGCCGAAGCGGGCCGGGTCGCCGTCGCGCAGTTCCAGCGCTTCGCGCGTGCCGGTGGATGCGCCCGAGGGCACGGCTGCGCGGCCGTGATGGCCGGATTTCAGCGTGACGGTGGCCTGCAGGGTGGGGTTGCCGCGGGAGTCGAGGATCTCGAGGCCTTCGATGCGGAGGATTTCGTTCATGTCATCGTCCTGGTTCGGTGAGCGCGGGCTGCAGCGCTGAGGGGCCGGCCGTATCCGGCAGGCAGAGTCGGGGGGAGGGGCGTGCGCCCATCGCTGCAGGTGAGGATGGGCGCCGCCGCCGTGCCGGGTTCAGCGGCTCGGTTTTCCCCACAGCCGCAGTCGTGAGACGCCGCCGTCGGGGAAGATGTTGAAGCGGACGTGGGTGATGGTCCCGAGCTTGGCGACCTGCTCGGTGAAGGTGTGGATCGCATCCATCTCGAGCTTCTGCTCGGGCAGCAGGGTCTGCCAGAACATGGACTGGGTGGTGATGGAGCGGTCGGTACCGCCGGTGACATAGGCGGCCTGGACCGAGCAGCGGTCGGGGTAGTTGCCCTTGAAGAAGGCGGTATCGACCTCGATCTTCTCGACGGTGCCGGGCGCGCCCAGCTCGAGCACGCACCAGTCGTTGCCGGGCTCGCGGCGGCGGCGGGTCTCCCAGCCGTCGCCCATGTTCATGCCGCGGCCGGGCAGCAGCAGGGCGGCGGCGGAGGAGCCGAAGCTGGCGTCGTTCCAGGACACGGCGCGGCCGCCGTTCTCCATCGCCACCAGATCGACCAGTTCGCCGGCGGCGGCGGAAAGCGAGCCGACCGGCCGGCCATAGACGCGCAGCCGGGCGATGCCGCCGTCCGGGTACATGTTCACCCGCAGGTGGGTCCAGGCCTCGGCGCTGGCGCACTCGAGGATGTGGTGGCTGTTGGGGCCGCAGGGGGTGGCGGGCAGGATCTCGGTCCAGTTGGCGGCCTCGAGGGTTTCGGCGTCGTCGGAATCGGAGACGCAGGCCTCGATGGAGACGGCGGGCGGGTAGTTGCCGGTGAAGTGGGAAGTATCGACGTCGAAGCCGCGGATGAGGCCCTTGACGCCGAGCCGGACGATGGCCCAGTCATGTCCGGCGACGCGCTTGCGGCGGGACTCCCAGCCGTCCATCCACTTGCCGTTGGTGTCGAACTTGCCGGGGACGAACTGTGCGGGTTCGGGGTTGAGCATGCGTGAGACTTCGGCGAAGAAGTCGTCGGAGGTGGCGATCGCCTTGGCGCCGAGGCGCGGGTTGGCGAGATCGACCGAGCGCAGGGCCCAGTCGGGCAGTTCGGCGGGGGCGGCGAAGACGGGGGCGCCGGGGGTATGGCTGGCCATGGGAAAATCTCCTCTATCGATATGGATGTGCATGACGGCGGGCGTCGGATGCCCGCCGGGTTGGTGAAAACGCGGATGTCGGGATTACGGTATGTCAGGCGTGTGCAGCGGCCGTCCGTTCTTTACAGCGGCAGCGGGAAGCCGATGACACTCTTGGGGCGCGGCGGCGCATAAGTGCGGACCTTGGACGTCCGCAGCCCCAACCGGACCAGCGATTCGGCGATGCTCACGGCGGCGGCCACGCCATCGACCACCGGCACACCGGTACGCTCGCGCACCTTGGCCTCGAGCTCGGCCATGCCGCCGCAGCCCAGGCAGATCACCTCGGCATGGTCGTCGCGCACCGCGGCCTCGGCCTGGGCCACGATGGTTTCCACCGCGCGCTGGGGCTGGGTCTCCAGTTCCAGCACCGCCATGCCGCTGGCCCGGACCGAGGCGCAGCGCGCATCCAGCCCGGCCAGCTTCAGCCGGTCCTCGATCAGCGGCACGGCGCGGTCCAGCGTGGTCACGACCGAATATTTGTGGCCGAGGAACATCGCGGTCGAAGCGGCGGCCTCGGTGATGTCCACCACCGGCACCTCGAGCAGTTCCTGCAAGCCCTCACGGCCATGTTCGCCGTAACCGGCCTGGATCACCGCGTCGAAGGGCTGGTCATGGCGCATCACCGCGTCCATGACGCCGACGGCGCAGAGATAGCTTTCGAAGTTGCCCTCGACCGACTCGGCGCCGAAGCGCGGCGTCAGGCCGACGATCTCGGTGCCGGGGGCCGCGAACTTGCGGGCCTGCGCGGCAATGCCCTCGGTCATTGAGGCGGTGGTGTTCACGTTGACGATCAGAATGCGCATTTTTCTCTCCGGTCAATGATTGGTGGCCACGGCGATCGTTTCGCCATCACGGTCGGCATAGACCCTGCCCTTGGGTGCGATCAGGTAATAGAACAGCCCGCCGAGCCCCGCCGCGATGAACCACGAGAACTGCGACAGCACTTGCAGCGCCGGCAGGAAGGCGAACATCAGCGAGATCAGGGCCGAGGGGATCAGCGCCTTGATTGCGGCCGGGTTGATGCCGTTGACGTAGTGGTAGGGCCCCCGGGGATCCTCGGTGTAGAGCGCGGGCACATCGACGCGCTGCTTGCGGATCAGCCAGTAGTCGGCCATCACGATCCCGAACAGCGGGCCGAGGAAGGCGCCCAGCCCGCCGAGGAAATAGACGATCACGACCGGCGAGTTGTAGAGATTCCACGGCAGGATGACGAAGCCGATGACCGCGCTGACCACGGCGGCGCGGCGGAAGTCCAGGTGCCGGGGCAGCAGGTTCGCCAGCGCGAAGGACGGCGCGACGAAGTTCGCCATCAGGTTCACCGCGATGGTCAGGATCAGCAGGGCCAGGCTTGCCAGCGCCAGCAGGAAGGTGTTCGGGATCTTCTGGACCACGTCGGTCGGGCTCTGGATCAGCGTACCGTCGATGGACAGCTGGCCGCCGGTCAGGATCACCACGACCAGGCCGAAGATCAGCATGTTGATCGGAATGCCCCAGAAATTGCCCCTCACGATCGCCTTCTTCGAGACCGCGCCGCGGGTGAAGTCGCAGAAGTTCAGCACGAAGGTGCCGTAGATCGCCACCCACAGCGAGGCGCCGCCCAGAATCTGCGCCCACATCGCGCCGCCCGTCAGCGAGTCCGGCCGCGACCAGACCAGCTTGCCGCCCGAGGCATACAGCATCCAGCCCGCCAGCGACAGGAAGGTGACCAGGATGACGGGGCCGGCGAAGGCTTCGTACTTGCGGATGGATTCCATCCCGTAGCAGGCGATGATCACCTGCACGACCCACAGGATCGAGAAGCTGATCCAGCCCAGCACCGACAGGCCCAGCACGATCTGCTGCGACAGCGGCGCAAGGCTGGGCATCATGACGATCAGCAGCACGTCCAGCACCATCGAGGCCAGATAGGTCTGGATGCCAAACCAGACGATGGCGACGCCGCCCCGGATCAGCGCCGGGATCTGCGCGCCGCGGGTGCCAAAACTGATCCGGCTCATCACCGGGAAGGGCACGCCGGTCTTCTGGCCCATGAAGCCCGAGAAGTTCAGCAGCACGAACAGGAAAAGCGCGCCGAACATCAGTGCGGCAAGGATCTGCCACGCCCCCAGCCCCAGTGCGAACAGCCCGATGGCAAAGGAATAGTTGCCCAGGCTATGCACGTCATTGGCCCACAGCGCGAAGATGTTGTAGGCACTCCAGGTGCGGCCCTCCTTCTTGCTGGGTGCAAGGTCCTGGTTGTAGAGACGGGGTGAAGTCCCGGCCGGCAGTTCGAGTTCGTGATTGCCGTCATTGGCAAGGGATGCGCTGTGGCTCATGCCGCACCCCTTCCCCGCATCCGCCGCAATGTTGCGTGCGGGGGAGCGCAGGTTCGAACGGCGTTGCGGGACGTGTCCCCTTGTGGCCATCCTGGCCGATATGTGAATTCATGGTTCTCCTCCTTATTGTTTGAAGCCGGGATTTTTCCCGGCTCATGGCTCCAGTTCCTGCTGGAGATCGCGTGCATTCGGAAATCCGTGCTTTCGCCCTGGCTTCATGGCTGGCCATGAAGCGGCCTCCTCCGGGTGCGGCGGGTCGAGGCCGGTCGCCGGCACTGCGCGAGCGGCCCTTCCTCAGTGCGCTCATCCGGGCTGGTAGGGGTGTTTCTCGATCCAGTGCCGGGCGACATCGACGCGTCGGCAGACCCAGACGCGGTCGTGCTTCTCGATGTGGTCGAGGAAACGCTGCAGGGCCTTGAAGCGCCCCGGCCGTCCGAGCAGGCGGCAGTGCATGCCGATGCTCATCATGGCCGGTCGCTCCTCGCCTTCGGCATACATCACGTCGAAGGCGTCGCGCAGGTACTCGAAGAACTCGTCGCCGTGCGAGAAACCCTGGGGCAGGGCGAAGCGCATGTCGTTGGTGTCGAGGGTGTAGGGCACGACGAGGTGGGGCACGGTGTCGCCGTCGGTCTTCTGTACTTCGGTCCAGAACGGCAGGTCGTCGCCGTAGTAGTCCGAGTCGTACAGGAAGCCGCCGTAGTCGGCGACCAGGCGACGGGTGTTGGGCGAGTCGCGGCCGGTGTACCAGCCCAGTGCGCGCTCGCCGGTCAGGCGCTCGATGATCTCCATGCCGATGCGCATGTGCTCGCGCTCGATCTCTTCGGGGGTGTTCTGGTAGTGGATCCAGCGCCAGCCGTGGCAGGCGATCTCGTGGCCGAGTTCCTTGAAGGCGGCGGTGAGTTCGGGGTGGCGCTCGAGCGCCATGGACACGCCGAAGATGGTCATGGGCAGGCCGCGGCGCTCGAACTCGCGCAGGAAGCGCCAGACGCCGACGCGCGAGCCGTACTCGTAGATGCCTTCCATGGAGAGGTGGCGTTCGGGGTAGCTGGCGGCGTTGAAGAGTTCGGAGAGGAACTGTTCGCTGCCGGGGTCGCCGTGCAGCACGCAGTTCTCGCCGCCTTCCTCGTAGTTGAGGACGAACTGGACGGCGATGCGGGCGCGGCCGGGCCAGTCGGCGTGGGGCGGATTCTTGCCGTAGCCGATCAGGTCGCGCGGGTAGGTCTGCTGAGTCATGGTCGATCTCCTGTGGGATGCTGTCCGGTGCGCAGCTGCCGTGTATCAGGGATTCCTGCCGTCGATGACGCCGTGGCGTTCGAGCTGGATCTCGTCGCAGTTGTGTCCTTGTCCCTTGCGGTCGATGACGATGAAGTCGCAGACGCCGTCGAGTGCGAGCAGCGGGTGGTGCCATACGCCGGTGGCGTAGTTGACGCCCTGGTCGTGGCGGGCGAGGAAGACCTTGAGGTCCTCGACGGCAGGCGCTTGACCGGCCGGGGCGACGACGACGAGGTAGGGCTTGCCGGACATCGGGATGAAGGCCTGGGAGGCGAGCGGATGACGCTCCATCATCTGCACGGTGAAGGGCAGGCTGCGGGGTTGACCGCGGAAGATGGAGACGATGACGCGGCCGTCGGGCCCGGGCTCGACGTTGGCGAGGTCGTGGTAGCGCTCGGTGTTGCCGGCGTTGATGGTGAAATGCTGGACCGCGTCACAGGCCTCGATGACGTCGCCGAAAGGGGCGAAAGCCTCGCGGGTGAGGGGCTGGGCCTGCAGCGTGAAGGCGGCAGGCACGGCGGTAGGCACGGCGGTCGATGGAGCCGTCGATGTGTGGCTGGCCATGGGAAAGCTTCCTGTATCTATATGGATACGTATGACGGCGGGCGTCGGGCGCCCGCCGGCTGGGGAGGGAGCGTGGAGCTCAGGCGCGAGAGGGCCGGACGTCCGGCGCTGCAGCGTCCTCGATGTCGGCCACCGTGGCGGCTTCCGCTTCGGCACGGGCGGCGGCGAGGGCTTCGGGCTGGATCGGCGCATGCAGGTCGACGACGATCTCGCCATCGAGCACCTTGTGGGCGCGCTCGCGGTCGATGTCCTTTTCCCACACGCCGATGACGACGGTGGCCACGCAGTTGCCGATCATGTTGGTCAGCGCACGGGCCATGCCCATGAACCAATCCACCGACAGCACCAGCACCAGGCCGATGGCGGGAATCGCCGGCACCGCGGACAGCGTCGCCGCCAGGATCACGATCGCCGAGCCGGGCACGCCGTGCGCACCCTTGGAGGTGACGAGCGAGATGGCGAGAATGGTCAGCAGGTCGGCGGTGGATAGCGGCGTGTTGGTGGCCTGGGCGATGAAGACCGCCGCCAGCGTCAGGTAGATCGAGAAGCCGTCGAGGTTGAAGGAGTAGCCGGTGGGGATCACCAGGCCCACGGTGGAATCCTTCACGCCCATCAGCTCGAGCTTGCGCATGACCTGCGGCAGCACGGAATCGGACGACGCGGTGCCGAGCACGACCAGCAGTTCCTCGCGCATGTACTTCAGGAACTTGAAGATGTTGAAGCCCGCCAGGCGCAGGATGATGCCGAGCACGGCGACGACGAAGATCACGCAGGTGACGTAGAACAGCGCCACCAGCATGCCGAGCTGCTTCAGCGAGCCGACGCCGTATTTGCCCACGGTGAAGGCGATCGCGCCGAGCACGCCGAGCGGCGCGAGCTTGACGATGAAGCCGATCAGCTTGAAGAACACGTGCGACAGGCTGTCGATGGCAGCCGTCACCGGGCGCCCCTTCTCGCCCATCGCCGCCACCGCGGTACCGAACAGGATCGCGATCAGCAGCACCTGCAGGATGTCGCCCTTGGCAAAGGCATCGATGAAGGTGGTCGGGATGATCTTCATGATGAAGTCGACCGTGCTCGTGGCCTGGGCGACGCGGTCGGTGTAGGCGGACATCGCCGAGGCGTCGAGCGAACTCGGGTCGACGTTCATGCCGACGCCGGGCTGCAGCGTATAGGCCAGCAGAATGCCGAGCGCCAGGGCGAAGGTGGTGACGATCTCGAAGTACACCAGCGCCTTGACGCCGACGCGGCCGACCTTCTTCAGGTCACCCGTGCTGCAGATGCCATGCACGACGACGCAGAACACCAGCGGCGCGATGATCATCTTGATCAGCTTGATGAAGCCGTCGCCGAGCGGCTTGAGCTGGGCGGCGAAATCGGGCCATGCGACGCCGACGATCACCCCGAGGATCAGGGCGATGACGACTTGCCCGAACAAAGTTTTGTAGAAAGGTTTCTTCATGGCTCACCTCGCGAACCGTGTGGAGGGGGCTGCTGCGTGCAGGCACGCCGGCAACCGCTGTGGTTTGGTGCCGCATCCAGGCGGGCCGGGGTTCGGCGGACCTGTTTCGGCCACCGCAGTGTGGGCATCGGATGGGATGCCCAGTGGCGGTGTGCTCATATCGTTTCTGAAATGTTAGTTATAACTTCAGTGATATGGTAATAGAAATTTTGAATGGTATAAGACTAGAATGTCGGCAGGCATTTGCCTTGACACCGCCGTATGTGGCAATGTGACCCATCACACGGGAGTATCGAGATGAACATGCCGGACGCCGACGGCTTGCTGCTGGCCGACAAAGCCTTCCTCGCACTGCGGGAATTGTTGATTGGGGGCGGTTTGCGCGCGGGCCAGTTCGTGTCGATGCCCGATCTGGTGAAATCGATCGGGCTGCCGATCGCACCCATCAGGGAGGCCGTCAAGCGCGCCGAATCCGCTGCGCTGGTGCGCGTGCTGCCCAAGCGCGGCGTCGTCGTCATGGAAGCCACGCCGGAACAGGCGCGCGAGTGCTTCCATCTGCGCACGATCTTCGATCAGGAGGGCGCGCGCCAACTGGTGCGCGAAGGCTCGGCGGGCAAGCTCGACACGCTACGCGAAATGCATCAGCGCGTGCTCGATGCCGCCCGCCGCGGCATCACGCCCTCGCTGCAGCGCGAGGCCAAGGCGGTGGACTGGGCGCTGCATTCGACGCTCGCCGATGCGCTGGACAACGACAGTGCGCGCGAGATCTATTCGCGCAACCGCGACCGCATCTCGATCATCCAGCATTCGCGGCCGCTGCTGCCCGACCGTATCGTGCCGGCGATGGAGGAGCACCTGGAGATCATCGACAGGATCATCGAGGGCGACGAAGAGCGTGCGGCGGCAGCGGTGCGCGACCACTTCCGCCAGACCCTGCGCTGGTGGGGCATCATCTGAAGGGGCGCGGCGCCGGGCAGCCCGGCGCCGGGGCGTGAAACATTACCTCGGGGCGGGGTGCCCGCTCTCGCAGGATGCCGTCCCGGCCCGCTCCAGCATCGCGTGCAGCAGCACCTTGGCCCCAGCCTCCAGGTGGGCAGGGTCGGCATCCTCGACTTCGTTGTGCGAGATGCCGTCCTTGCACGGCACGAAGATCATCGCGGTGGGGGCGGTGCGCGCCACGTAGACCGCGTCGTGGCCGGCGCCGCTGACGATGTCCAGGCAATCGCAGCCGGCGCGTTCGGCGCCGTGGCGGATCGCATCCACCAGTACCGGATCGAAGGCCGCCGGCGGGTAATACACCACCTGCTCGAGCGTCACGCCGACCGGGAAATTGCGTTGCAGCTCGGCTGCGGCCTGGCGCAGCGCCGCGTCCATGTCGAGCAGGCCGGCATCGTCGGCATGGCGGAAATCGACGGTGAAATCCACCCGGCCGGGGATGACGTTGCGCGAGTTCGGGTGCACATGCACGCAGCCCACGGTGCCGCGGCCGTGGGGCTGGCGCGCCAGCGCGATGTCCACGACCTGCTGCATCAGATGGGTGGCGGCATACAGCGCATCCTTGCGCAGCTTCATCGGCGTGGGACCGGCATGGGACTCCATGCCGCTGACGCTGACGTCGTACCAGCGCTGGCCGAGCGCGCCGGTGACCGCGCCGATGACGATGCCGGCGTCCTCGAGCACCGGGCCTTGCTCGATGTGGGCCTCGAAATAGGCGCCGAAGCGCGGTGCGCCGCTGCCGACCGAGGCCGGCGCGGGGCCGGCGTAGCCGATTGTCGCAAGCGCCTCGGCGACAGTGACGCCATCATGGTCGGCGCGCGACAGCGCGTGCTCCAGGGTGAAATCGCCGCAATACACGCCCGAGCCCATCATCACCGGCACGAAGCGCGAACCTTCCTCGTTGGTCCATACGCAGACTTCGATCGGCGCCTCGGTGCGCACGCCGTGATGGTTCAGGGTGCGAATGACTTCCAGTCCGGCCATCACGCCGTAGTTGCCGTCGAACTTGCCGCCGGTGGGCTGGGTGTCGATGTGGCTGCCGGTGGCGATCGCCGGCAGATCGTCGCGCAGGCCCGGGCGGCGAGCGAAGATGTTGCCGATCGCATCGATGCGGACGCTGCAGCCTTCGGCGCGGCACCATTGCACGAACAGGTCGCGCGCCTGGCGGTCGAGTTCGGTCAGCGCCAGGCGGGCGACGCCCCCTTTTCGGTGGCGCCGATGCGGGCCAGATCCATCAGCGACTGCCACAGGCGGGCACCATCGACGGCCAGCGTGGCGGTGGGGAGCAGACGATCGTTCATTGATTGACTCCGGTTCAGGCCACCGCGCCGAGGGCCGCGCGCACGGTGTCGAAGATGCGTGCGAGCTCGTCCGGGGTGGAATCGAGGAAAGGCGCGAATTGCAGGATGTCGCCGCCGTTGCGGATCACCACGCCGGCTTCGAAGCATTTCAGGAACACTTCGAAGCCCCGTGCGCCGGGTTCGCCGGGGCGCGGTTCGAGTTCGATGCCGCCCATCAGGCCGAAATTGCGCACGTCGATCACGTGCGGCGCGCCCTTCAGCGCATGGATGGCCTCCTCGAACACCGGCTCGATGGCGCGGGCACGGGCGAAAGTGTCTTCCTCGCGATACACCTGCAGCGTCGCCAGCCCGGCGGCGGCGGCGACCGGATGGCCGGAATAGGTGTAGCCGTGGAACAGTTCGACCGCGTTGTCCGGGCCCTGCATCAGGGCCTGGTAGATTTCCTCGCGCACGATCACCGCACCCATCGGAATCACGCCGTTGGTCAGGCCCTTGGCGGTGGTGATGATGTCCGGCACGACGCCGAAGCGTTCGGCGGCGAAGGGCGCGCCGACTCGGCCGAAGGCGGTGATGACCTCGTCGAAGATCAGCAGGATGCCGTACCGGTCGCAGATCTCGCGCAGGCGCTGCAGGTAGCCGAGCGGTGGCACCAGGATGCCGGTGGAGCCGGACACCGGTTCGACGATCAGCGCCGCGATGTTGGACGCATCGTGCAGCGCCACCAGGCGTTCGAGGTCGTCCGCCAGCTCCGCGCCCCAGCCCGGCTGGCCGCGGCTGAAAGCCATGTCGGCGCGGCTGTAGGTGTGGCGGATGTGGTCGGTGCCGGGCAGCAGCGCGGCGCTGAAGACCTTGCGGTTGCCGGGGATGCCGCCCACCGACATGCCGCCGAAGTTCACCCCGTGGTAACCGCGCTCGCGGCCGATCAGGCGGGTGCGCTGGCCTTCGCCGCGCGCGCGGTGCCAGGCCAGTGCGATCTTCAGCGCGGTGTCGGCGGATTCCGAACCGGAGTTGGTGAAGAACACCCGTTCCAGCCCCTTGGGTGCCAGCGCAGCCACTTCGCGCGCCAGCGCGATCGCGCGGTCGTTGCTGACCTGGAAGCTCATGCCGTAGTCCAGCGTGCCGACCTGCTCGCGCACCGCCTCGACGATGCGCGGATGGCAATGGCCCAGCCCCGAGGTCCACAGCCCGGAAAAGCCGTCGAGCAACTGACGGCCGTCATCGGTGGTGTAGTAGTGGCCGCGCGCGCCGGTGATCACGCGGGGCGTTTTCCAGAAAGCACGGTTGGCGGTGAAGGGCAGCCAGTAGGCGTGATCTTGGGACATGGCGGGCATCCGTACAGGAAAGGTTCGAGCGATAAGCAGAAATTCCCTGCCATCCTAGCGGTATGGACAGGTGTGGAAGACGATGGAAAACGACAGTAAAGTTTCAGAAAAACGAAACAGATTCACCGAGATGGGTTTCGCCCAGTGGACTTGCAGCCACTTGTTGCCTCAACCCACAGCCGTCAACGAGGGCGATGATATGGGGCATAGAGCCCATTCCACAGTTCGAGGCCACAGTACCGCGCGACCGGAATCCTGCAGGTCCAGAATTCAGACTCTGTCCAGCGGACTCACTACCCCCATCCCGCCGCGGTTGAGCACATGGGTGTAGATCATCGTCGTCTTCACATCGGCGTGACCAAGCAATTCCTGCACGGTACGAATGTCGTAGCCACCTTCCAGCATGTGGGTGGCAAAACTGTGGCGCAAGGCATGGCAGCTCACCGGCTTGTCGATGCCCGCCGCCTTCGCCGCAGCATGAACCGCCTTCTGCAAGCTGCTCTCATGCAGGTGATGACGCCTCACGGTGCCGTCGCGCGGGTCGGCCGCCAGCCGACTGGCGGGAAAAACATACTGCCAACCCCATTCACGCGCCGCACCCGGATACTTGCGCGCCAGCGCATCGGGCAGATACACGGCCCCGGCCCCCAACGCGAGGTCGTCATGATGCAAGGACCGGACCTTGTCCAGATGGCGCCGCAGCGGCTCAATCAGACGCTGCGGTAGCGGAACCACGCGATCCTTCTGGCCCTTGCCGTCGCGCACCACGATCTGGCCATAGGCAAAGTCGACATCCTTGATCCTCAAGCGCAAGCATTCCATCAGGCGCATTCCGGTTCCGTACAGCAGCGCAGCCATCGTCGCCGGCATGCCCTGCAAAGCCGCCAGCAGTCGCCTCACCTCGTCCGTGGTCAACACCACCGGCAAGCGCTGCGGACGCTTCGCGCGCGCAAAAGCGCCCAACTCGCTCAAGGGCTGTTCCAGCACCTGAGCGTAAAAGAACACCAGCGCATTGAGCGCCTGATTCTGCGTATTGGCTGCCACTTGCCCCTGCACTGCGAGTGCTTGCAGAAAAGCCTTCACCTGTGCCGTCCCCACCTGCGCCGGGTCGCGGCCGCCGATAAAGCGCAGATAGCGCTCAAGCCATCCAAGATAGGCTTGCTCAGTGCGAATCGAATAATTGCGCTGTCGGATCACCGCTACCAGGCGGTCACCCGGCGTAAGCCGTGAACCGCCATCGCCATTTCCCTCAGGCAGGGAGGGCGGATTGGCCATTGCGCGCGCAATCGTTGGATGGCTTGCCCCCAGGGTACGACCCCCTTTGCGCCAGAATGCCCAATCCACCTCGGTCGCTGCAGGCGCCCCCACCATTGTCAACAAGTGGCGCACCGCATCAACCGCCTGCGTAAACTGCCACGCAGGCATTCCGTCCACCCTGCCCAGCTCACCCAGCCAGGATTCCACGATGGCTGCCGAGTGAGTGGCGAGGCGCTGGCCGTCAGCGGCCTTGACATAGGCCGCGGCGTGGCGGGCGTACCACTGCAGCGCCGCCGGTTTCACACCGGATTCAGCGAGTGAAAACCGGTACTTACGCCAGAAGCGGGCTACCGTGTCGGAGTGGTTTGACAAGGTCATGGGCCTGGACTAACGTCATCGTCGATGCAGTTGGAAGTTGTAGGCGTAAATGCTAAACAAATAATTTGGGGCGAACAATATGTGGATTCCGTCTCACTCATCCACCAGCCCGTTCCGTCTACTACACTGTTAGGCCCGCATGGACAGACCTCAGCACTCTCGCCCTCTTTGGATCGGACTTGTCGCCTCGATTGTGTTTGTCCCGGCGTTGATGGCCCTGCTCATGGTCTTCTCCTCGGAGCGGGTAATGGTTCCGCCGATTCTTGTCCTGCTCATGGGGCTCTTCATTTCCACCTCAGTTGCTTTGCTCATAGAGCTGCCGCTAGCCCTGTGGTTACGCTCGCGCGGTCGATTGAGCGCAATCAATCTATGCATGGCTGGCGCACTAGTTGGCGCTCTTGTGCTCGGCCTTTATTCGCTGCATTCCAACTACTGGCCGCAGATGAATGACCAAGAGCTTGCCCATTGGATCGCCCGACAAGCCGCGCTCAAGGCCCTCTTACCTGGCGGCATCTATGGGCTTTTGTCCGCTGCTGCATTTTCAGCGGGTGCGGGCCTAACAATTCGTTCAAGCCGAACCCAACCCGCTATGCGGGCTGGGTCGGCTTAACTCAGGCGTTAGGTGTCATATGACGATCACGATGATTTTAGCACTGGCTACTCTCGCGGTACCGCAATCTTCGGAAGAGAGGGTAGTTTCTACATGCGTTGAGACGACAATAACTAGTCGCGGACTATTTACAAAAAGAAGGATTCATCTCAGCTCTGGCAGCGCATCATTCGATGCAAATGCGCTAAGACTACTTGAGGGTATTGATCTGCGTGAGATCTATCCAACTATCGAGAAGCCGCAATCCGGTTACGTGGTAGTCACTCAGGATCAAAGGGGAAATCCTGGGTTCTCTCTTAAGGAGAGATTGCTGTCGGAATGCCCGGCAACTCAGGGTGACACCTAACAATTCATTCAAGCCGACGCCACTTCGTGGCGCGGCTTAACTCAGGCGTTAGCCAGCACTGGGGGATCTATGCGGTTTGAACCATGGATTGGCGAGAAATACTTGACCGAAGGGCTGTCCGGTGTCCGCGTTCTCGCACTTGGCGAGTCGCACTATGCGGAGCCCGAGTTCGCTAGCGCCACCTTTACAACGGAAGTCGTCCGTGAGTGCGTATATGAGGGGCGTGTTGCATATTTCACAAAGGTTGCAAAGCTCCTTCGGGGCATCGGTGCTGGCGTTTACATGCCAGATGATGCTTTAAGAGATACATGGGATCGCATCGCCTTTTACAACTACATACAGCAAATGCTTCCGGCTCCAAGAATTCGCCCAACCGATGCAATGTGGAAAGAAGCGCAAGAAATTTTTCCCTCTGCTATAGAGCGGCTTCAACCGCAACTCATTGTCGTCATGGGTAAGAATTTGCGCGAGTGGTTTGTGCCTCCGCAAGGCGTTGAGGTTTGCTTTACAGAGCACCCCTCGTCTTCCAGCTTTAGCTATGAGCCGTGGTCTACAGATATACAGTCGGCGTACTCGCAGGTGCTGGCTAACAATTCATTCAAGCCGACGCCGCTTCGCGGCGCGGCTTAATTCAGGCGTTAGGCGCACAAAAAGCATGGACTCACACTTCCTCTCAATATTTCGGCAGGCTGATGCTCCTGTTGCTCGTGGCAAGTACTTATCACGTATCTTCGGCATCTTTTCCGAGGAAATTGTTCGCATGTGGGCCAGCGATCCCCGTTGCCCCTACGAAGACTTGGGGCGTCCCACGCTTCGGAAACAAGGTGAAAAAGCAGGGGCCACGCTTGACTTCACGTTACGCCATAAAGAGACAGGGAAGTCCTATATCGCCGAACTGAAGTGCGAGATCGAATATCAAAACTACAAATACCTTGTTTTATCGGACATCAAGCAACTCGCACATCACAATAAAGCAGCTTTCTTTGCTTTACTTGATGCAGCAGCAAAGAGTCCGGAGCAACAGGCATTTGTTGGCGGCAAGGAGCTCGCCATAGACGGTGCAATTCTCATATGGGGAGCGGCCACGCCGGAAGGGAAGCGTGCTGTCATTGATGCATATGGGTTCTCTGAGATCTTGACTATGGCTGAGATCATCTATGATCTTCGAGGCTGGGGGTACGAGCCATACCGCAAGCTAATAGAAGATAGGCGTTCATGGTCAAACGAGTTGTTTGACGCATTGCTAGCACCTCAGAGATGACGTGTGCGCCTAACAGGGTGATGCAAAAACGCGGAATGCTGCAGCCATGTTGGAGGCCGGCTTGATTGTCGCGACGACTTCGTTCCGGAAACTGAATTTTGGAAGCGATGCGTTTTATCGGAGCGGTCGTTCGGAGATGCCGAAAAGGTTCGGTCGCCGGCCTCGTTCATGTATTCTTCAGCCCCGCGCCGCTCAATTTCGCGATTCGCAGAAGGTTGTAAGCTGCTCCCGAGATGAAGGCCGCCATCTGGGTTTTGGCCTGTCCAATGAAACGCGTCTTGCGCAATCCGCCGACGGTTTTCAGCCAGCCGAAGATTTCTTCGACGCGTTTTTGCTTTCGCTGGCTGATTCGATACCCTTCGGTGCAGGTCGTGCGACCATCAAGTCCCGGCGTTTTGCGATCAGCAATTCTCGCGATATGCGGACGAATCTGATGCTCGCGCAGGTGCGCGACGAAATCCTTGACGTTGTAACCCTTGTCCGCCGCCAACGTCTTGGGATGAATGCGACGGCGACGGGCGCGCGTGAGCAGGGATCGTGCAGCACGGTGTTCGGCCTGCGTCGATTCGGTGATCAGAATGTCGACGCACAGCCCGTGGCGGTTCTCCATGAGCACATGCCCGCCGTAGCTGAGCTTCGCCGGCTGGCCGTTGCCCTTTCTCATGAGGCGAGAGTCCGGATCGGTTGTGCTTTGATGCGTTGCGTTCGAGCGCTTCTCACCCTTGAAGTCGACCATCCCGGTGCCGTCGCCGCCGTCCTTCGGGGGCTCACCGTCCTTGCGCTTGAAGCTCTTGAACGAGGCCCAGGCGTCAATCAACGTGCCGTCGACAGTGAAATGATCCGACGACAACAGGTGCTCCCGGCGCGCGAGGCACACCACTTCATCGAAAAAGCGCCGTGCCACGTCGGTTGCGACAAGGCGTTCGCGAAGGCGGCTGAAGTTCGATTGATCGAGGCTGGCGCTCTCCAGATCCATGTCGAGAAACCAACGAAAGAGGATGTTGTAGTCGAGTTGCTCGCAAAACTGCCGATCCGAGCGAATCGAGTACAGCGCGATCAGCAATTGGCCCTTGAGGAGGCGCTCGGGGGGAATCGACGGGCGTCCCACGCTCGAATACAGCACATCCAGCTCCGCCGAGATGGCGGCGAGCGCTCGGTCGGCCAGCTTCTTCACCCGCCGCAGCGGGTGCTCCGGGGGGACGCGCGACTCGGGCGAGAAGTAATGGAACATCGAGGACTGGGGGTCAAGTTGGCCGCGCATCGCTGTCAGGATGGAAGTTTCGGGAACGTCTTTATGACAAATGCTATCTTGGTTCGTTCACTGAGTTCTGCATCAATCTGCTAACAATTCATTCAAGCCGACGCCGCTTCGCGGCGCGGCTTAATTCAGGCGTTAGGCCCCGAAAAGAGATCATGGACGCTGATCAAAAATTCGAGATCCTCAAGACTGAGCTGTCGCTGATTCAAGCGACGCTCGACAAATACGATGACCTGATATTTCGTGGACGCAACCTGTTTGTAACGCTCTGGATTGCTTCGTTAGGCCTTGCTTTCACCATCAAATCGCCAGCCGTGCCGCTACTAGCCGCTTTACTATCAATTCTTTACTGGTTTCTTGAGGGGATGATGAGACACCAGTACTGGTTCAAGTACGTAGATCGTTATCGCTTTCTTAGGAGCCAGCTCAACAGCCCGGAGTTCAAGCTGAGTGCTGTCTCCGTTTACGATCTAACAAACCATTTTCATAGGGCGGAGCAATCTCGCTGGGCACGTGTAAAGGCATGCTTCTTCAAACTTGAGCCTAGTATCTCTTTTGGTGTAATGGGAGCGGCAGCAATCCTCATTTGGTTATTGATCCACGCTGGGGTTCTGACCTTCCCGGTCGGGCCTAACAATTCATTCAAGCCGACGCCGCTTCGCGGCGCGGCTTAATTCAGGCGTTAGGCGGCATGACCAACTGTCCCATTTGCTTATCACCACTAGAAGCAATTGACGTCGCGCCTTGCTTCGACTGCGGGCATGCTCCCCGCGAGCTCGGGGAATGTCTTCGAGGTGAACACGAGTACCACGCCTTCAAATTGTGGGGGAAAGAGATTGTCCTATGCGACTTCTGTGATGCAGACTTTGGCTCATACTTCCCAGATTACTGGGGCCTGCCAGAAGGGCCTCCCTCGGACTACCCGCTTGAGCTTCTACACAAGATCGACAATCCGAGTATTAGCCAAGATCTGTACTGTGCAAGCTGCAAACACCGTTTGGCGTTTCTTGTGTTCCGCTCTCACGCACTGGCACACAATGCCGCCTAATTCATTCAAGCCGATGCCGCTTCGCGGCACGGCTTAATTCTGGCGTTAAGCTGCGCACATAATCAACGGCAGATGAGCATGGCCCAGAAATTTGCGACAGTTCGAGAGCTTTTGTATTGGGAGTATGCCAAGCTGATCGCCGGATCAGCCAGAGGTGATCGAGCTGCATATGGTTTTGTTACTTACACCTATAAGCGGCTTCGCGCAGGAGAGCTGACACCATCGGCCATCCTCAGAGAAAACAAGCTCCTTGTGCAAGAAAGTGTTTCATGTGCCTACTGTGGTGCTGGAGGCATACTTGAATGGGAGCACATCATTCCACTTTCCATTGGTGGTCCTGACACCATCGACAATTTGGTAAAAGCATGCCGCTCGTGCAACGCCGCAAAAAGGGCGAAAGATCCCTATCAATGGCTACTTGATCTTGACCAAGAGGTGCCGCGCTTAGTTTTGGGTAAGCTTCTAAAAATGCTATTTGAGGCATATGATCTGCGTGGGCTGCTTGATTCTGTCGAATACATGAAAAATCATGCTATCAAGCGTCGAACGCTAACAAGAATTTTTGCTCAAGAAGAAGGCAATAAGAGGAGCTGAAATGTTTTACGAAGCAAGGGTATAACCTTTCGCTCAACCGGACTTGCCTACGGCAATCCGGTTAGCTTCGCTGTTAGCCGTCGCTGAAACAATGCAATATTTTTGAGGTATAGAGCATGAAATACGATGATTCTCGTATTGATGACGCGGTTCTTGCGCTCCTCGCTGCTTTTAGCTTCGATGATGGCCGAGCCTGGAAAGGATTTGACTTCGATGTAATGAATCGACTGCATGCGCAAGGACTCATTGATGATCCAAGGGGCAAGGCCAAGTCAATCTGGCTCACCCCAGAAGGACTTGAGCGCGGCCGCAGCATTGCTGAGCGCATGTTCGGTGCACGCCCCAAGGGTGACGGCTAACGATTAATTCATTCAAGCCGACGCCACTTCTCGGCGTGGCTTAATTCAGGCGTTGGGCATGACGAAAATCAGCATCAGCAAAGTTGTGGCAACTGACTGGCCAGCTCTAGCAGCCTGCGTCGGTATTCCAATAATTTGGGCAGTCCACTTCATATTTCCCTTAATTCGTCAAATTAAAGTTCCTCTGCCCATTTTGCTTCCTGTCTGTATCTCTGTGACCCTATTCGTGTGTCTTGCTTGGCGTTTCGCCCGCATCGCTCAACTCTTTTCTCATGGTCAGCTCACTGTAGGTCAAATCACGGGTCTGAGCATTGTCAAAGATCGTGGGCGTCTTGAGTTCGTTTTCGAGTATCAAGGCAAGGTCGTCTCAGCTTGGATGCCAATTCACAAAAACAAGGCTGTACTTTCACTTACCTGCGGCGCTAACGTCGAGGTGTTGTTTGATGCATGCACGCCAACCAAAGCCATCATTAAGCATCTTTACGCAGCATGAGAGCGTACCGAATCTCTATGGTGGCTGGTATCATGCCGAACAGGGCGCTCCAGCGGATGGGCCACTCACTACGCTCGCGTCCCGCCCCTGAGCTTGGGCATTAGGCGAAAGTCAGACCATCCGGTATCGAAACGGAGAAATTTCAATGGCAACCAATACTACCGAGTGTCCCTCAACAATCGTCGGGAGGTAGCCATGAGCGGTTTTGAAGATCACCAGGATCGGCTCAAGAGCCATCTTCACGGAATACCGCCGGTGGGCCCGGCGAAGAACGTGTCGGAGGCCATGGCCGATGCCGAAGCGGCCCAGGTGTTGAAGCAGCAAGGCGGCGGGTCGCTGCAGGCGGGCAACCTAGGGTGGCTGCTACGGCTGTGGGACAAGGGGCCGGTCGGTCGAGGCCTGTTCCTGCTGGTGCTGCAGGTGCCGCTGATTATCCTGGCAAGCAGCCTGCCCGGCATCCTGAGCCTGCTGGCCATCTTCGCCTCGACGGTGATGCTGATCGTGTCTTTTGCGATGATTGCCTACGGCGGCATCCGCAGGCTGTTCAACGGCCGGCGCAAACCGTGAGGCAGCCTCCAGGGTCTGCTGCGTTTTCAGCAAGTAGCCCGGATAAGTGCAGCGCATCCGGGATCATTCGCCACTCAAGAGCGCTGCATAACTGGTATCAGTCCCGATGCGGGCTGGGTAAATGAAATCACGTTTTAGCGCGTCCCCAGCCGATCTTGCTTCGCAACGCGGCTTATTCAGGCGTTATGCCCATGAATATTGACGGTCTGGAGAATGTGCGAGACATCTTCTCCATCTTTCATGATGGCTCGATCAGCGCCTGCGCTCTTGATGGAGACGATCTGACGCTGGAAGTCGAGATTCAATACTTGGCAGAGCGAGTAAATCCAGGATTTCGGAAGTTCAAGGTCCGGCTATTTGGGGTAAGCAACGTCCGCTTCTCCACTTGGCCAAGTGATATGAAGTCGGATTCGGCCGTACTCACAGATGTTCCGGATATCTTTGATGCCGATCTTGAGATACTCGAGGGCAATCTGAGCGGGGAGGAGATTGAAGTTGTTTGCAATCAGCACTCCTCTAGCCTCCCGTATTGTGGCGGGGAGCTGCGCTTCCACTGTCTCCGCTTCGAAGTCACGGACGAAGGTGGAAAAGGCTATTCGATCGAAGAGCTGAGCGAACTTTCCCAGGGTTACTGGGATGAATGGTCCAGTCGGAGTCAGGCATAAAAAGCCGCTGGTTCTGACTCGAAAAAGCGAGACGCTTTTGCTCGCGGCACAGTGGCGGTGTTAGCGGTTTTATGCAGGCATTGTTCCTTCAGCTGAAAGTTTGTGTGGGTATGAAGTCACAAATGAGATCAAGCCCTAAGCATCTTCGTTGGAGATGGTTATGCTTTTATCTTTAGTTTATGGATGATTGCCATGAAGATCTCGATTAAATCGTATCAGGCAAACATGCCCGAAAAAGCTCCCGCGCAAGGAGGTTTGCGCCTGGATAAAACCGGCATTTCTTCCTCACAGAACGCCAGTTCGAGTACAGCAGAAACCGTCTCGATATCCAGTTCGGCACAGGCGTTTTATGTTCAAAGCAGCGCTGCTGAACGACAAGTGTCCATGTCCAAGGGCGGATTAAAAGGGCTGTATGAAAAAGGACAGAATGATATTTCTAGATTTGGAAGCCTTATTTCAGGCGGAAACTATAAGAAGGAAGATTTGCTTCCAAAGACGGATGATCCCCATCGCTTGGCATTGGGCCAGAAGTCATTGGATTATGCTGTCGGCCTCTCTCAACTTCCACCCAAACATCTTTCGAATCCATTCTCGGGCATGGCGCGGAACGACCTGAGCGCCATTGTCTATGATGACTCGGGAATCTATACGGATGCGGAGCGCTATGCCGCTTATGGGGAACTCACCCATCAGGATTCCGTATATTTTACCAAGTTGGCCACAAAAATAACGAACGGTGGCGACAACCGCGAATTTTACAAGGGTATCCTGGACTATCTCGATGAGCTGTCTCCGGTGGAGAAGGCAGCCTATCCAGACGGACACAGGGACTTCTACGACCGCCTCTACCAAGAACAGCTGGACCTATGGGGGTCGCTTGCCCTCCTGAAGCAACCGACCGAGGAAGATTCCGAGATGTTGTCCGAGAGCATCTTCAAGAAGGGACAGTCATCGGAGGAGATGCTGCAGGCTCTCCTGGAGAAGGCGATTGCGCTTTCCATGTCGTCCAAGGGGTAATGCTGATCGGATTGTTGTGATTCGCTGCATTGATCGTGGCAGGCTACGATTTTTCAACCGCCTGTCGTAAACATTCGGCTCATCGAATATCGTCGCGACATGGCCTGAACGCTCGTTGCGACAGGTGAGCGCTGCCGTGCTGACTGGTTTCAGTTCTGCCCTGCGATTCTCTCCGCCATCGCGATCAGGCTGCGGTCGCTGCCTGCTGGCCCGAGCAGCGACAGGCCGAGCGGAGCGCCGTTGCGGCGCGCGAGCGGCATCGAAAGCTGCGGGAAGCCCGACAGGCCGGCGAGGCTCAGCAGCATGATGGATTTATTGCGGTAGTCCTCCAGGGTGCTTTCGTCGGCGCTGCGCAGCGGTGCGACGTCGGGCATCGTCGGCAGCACCATCACGCCGTCGCTGCCGAGCAACTCGGCGAGTGCGGTCGTGACCTGGCGGCGGACGGCCCAGGCTTCCTCGCACTGCGCGTCGGTGACCGCCTTCGACCACTGGAAGCGTTCTCGCACGCCGGGGCCGAGCACGAGGCCATGCTTCTCGATCAGCTCGCCGTCGCTCTGCCAGGCTTCGTGGCCCTGGATGTAGCGGAAAGCCCAGTAGTTGCGCTCGAAGCCTTGGGGGGCCATCTCCACCGGCAGCGAGCGGCCGAACAGGGTTTCCACCCGCTCCATGGCCGGGCACAGGACGTCGACGACCTGCGGGTCCAGCAGCCCCCAGCCGTCGGTTGGTCTCAGCAGCCGCGGCGAAGTGGGCAGTGGGGCGCTGTCCTCGCCGAGCAGCACGCTGCCGACGCGGGCGAAGGTGGCGGCGTCGCGGGTGAAGAAGCCGCAGGTGTCGAAGCTGGGCGCGAGGTCGAGGCAGGCTTCCAGGCTGATGCGGCCGTGCGTCGGGCGCAGGCCGAACAGGCCGCAGTGGCTGGCGGGGCAGCGCACCGAGCCGCCGGTGTCGGAGCCGAGGGCGAAATCGACCAGGCCGTTCGACACCGCCGCTGCCGAGCCCGACGAGGACCCGCCGGTGATCTGCTCGGGCGCGCCGCCGTTGAGCGGCGCGCCGAAGTGGGCGTTGATGCCGGACATCGAGAAGGCCAGTTCGTCGGTGATGGTCTTGCCCAGGCAGCGCGCGCCGGCGTCGAGCAATTGCTGCACCACGGGCGCGTTTTGCGTCTTGATGCCGGATAGCGCCAGCACGTGCGGATTGCCGCCGCCGGTCGGGTAGCTGGCGACGTCGAACAGATCCTTGACGGCGAAAGTCAGGCCGGCCAGCGGGCCGTCGGCGGCGTGGGGCAGTTCGACGCCGGGGTAGGGGACGAAGGCGTGGGCGGGGTCGTGTTCGAGCAGCATGGCGTGGTGGCGAAAAAGGGGGTGAAGGTCTCAGGCCGGCACAGCATCGTGCGTCGCATGGGCAAGGCGGACGATGGCGCCGGCGGTGGCGTCGGTGCGCAGGCAGCGGGCGAGATGGCCGTCGCCGAGCTCGACCGCGTCGGGGCGGGTCTGGTGACAGGGCGCTTCGGCATAGGCGCAGCGTTCGGCGAAGGCGCAGCCTGCCGGCAGGTTGGCGAGGTCGGGCGGCGAGCCGGGGATGCTGGCCAGCCGCGCGCCTTTGGCCATCGCGCCGTCGGCGCGCGCCTGCATCAGCGCCAGGGTATAGGGATGGCGCGGGTTGCGCATGATGTCGCGGGTGTCGCCTTCCTCGACGATGCGGCCGCCGTACATCACCGCGAAGCGGTCGGCGACTTCCACTGCTGCGCCCATGTCGTGGGTGACGAAAATGATCGCCAGCCCCAGCTCGCGCTGCAGTTCGCGCAGCAGCAGCAGGATCTGGATCTGCACCGTGGCGTCGAGCGCGGTGGTGGGCTCGTCGGCCAGCAGCACCTGCGGCCGGCAGGCCAGCGCCAGCGCGATCATGGCCTGCTGGCGCATGCCGCCGGACATCTCGTGCGGATAGGCGTCGAGACGGCGCGCCGGGCTGGGGATGCGCACGCGTTCGAACAGTTCGAGCGCGCGCTTGCGTGCTTCTTCCTTGCTGACGGCTTCGTGGCGGCGGATGGATTCGACGATCTGCGCGCCGACGGTATACACCGGATCGAGCGCCAGCAGCGGCTCCTGGAAGATCATCGACGCCACCTTGCCGCGATAGCCGGCCAGGGCCTTGGGGCCGAGCGCAAGCACGTCGTGGCCGGCGATGTCGATGCGGCCGCTGATCTGCGTGCGGCGCTCCGGGTGCAGGCGCAGCAGGCTGCGCAGCGTGACGCTCTTGCCGGAGCCGGATTCGCCGATCAGGGCGACCGATTCGCCGCGTGCAACCTGGAGATCGACGCCATTGACGGCTTCAACCGGCTTCTTGCCGCCGGTGAAGACCACGCGCAGGTCGCGCACGGCGACGAGCGGACTGGTCTTGGTAGGTGGTGTGGTGCTGGAGGACGGGTTCATGGACGGCGCTCCTTTCAGGCGGCTTCGACGAGGGCTGTGGCCGCGTTCGACTGGGCCGCATCAGGCCGGGCCGTGGCCGGCCTGGCCTGGCGATGGCCGCTGCCGGGCTCGTGGATCAGACAGGCGGTTTCGCGCCCGCCGGCCTCGGCCAGCACCGGCACTCGCTCGGCGCAGACCGTCTCGGCCAGCGGGCAGCGGGTGTGGAAGCGACAGCCCGGCGGCGGATCGATCGGGTTGGGCGGATCGCCCGCCAGCGGGGCTTCCTCGGTGCGGCGGTCGGGGTCCATCGACGGCATCGACGACAGCAGCGCGCGGGTGTAGGGGTGGCGGGGATCGTCGAACAGCGCTTCGGCCGGGCCGGTTTCGGCGACCTTGCCGAGGTACATCACCATCACCCGGTCGGAGATGTAGCGCACCACGTGCAGGTCGTGGCTGATGAAGATGTAGGTGAGGCCGAATTCGTCCTTCAGGTCCATCAGCAGGTTCAGCACCTGGGCCTCGACGGACTTGTCGAGCGCCGACACCGCTTCGTCGAGGATCACCAGGCGCGGTTCGCTCGCCAGCGCGCGGGCGATGTTCACCCGCTGGCGCTGGCCGCCCGAGAGTTCGTGCGGCCAGCGTTCGGCGAAGCGGCGCGGCTCCAGGCCGACGCGGGCGAGCAGGTCGCGGGCGCGGGTGACGGCTTCGCGCCGCGGCACGCCGTGCACCTGGGGGCCGAAGGCGATCGAATCCTGGATGGTCAGGCGCGGGTTCAGCGAGGAATAGCTGTCCTGGAACACCATCTGCACCTGGCGGTGGTATTCGCGCAGCGGCAGCGCGGAGGAGCCCACGGTTTCGCCGTCGAACACGATATCGCCGGCCGAGGGCGCGATCAGGTGCATCAGCAGGCGGGCGGTGGTCGATTTGCCGCAGCCGGATTCGCCGACCACGCCCAGGGTTTCGCCTTTCAGCACCTTGAAATCGACGCCATCGACCGCGCGCACGACCTTGCCGCCGCCGTTCAGCGTTTCCAGGAAGCTCTTCTTCAGCTCGAAGTGCTTCATCAGTCCATTCACCGTCAGCAGCGGCTGGGCCGGGCCGCCGCGGTCGCCGTCGATTTCTGCGCCAATGTGTTCGACGCTCATTCCGATGCTCATGGCGTTTCTCCGTGCTCAGTTCTTGACGTCCATCGCCGAGCGCAGGCTGTCGGACAGGAGGTTGAAGGAGATCGAGGTGATGAAGATCATCAGGCCCGGCAGCGCCGCAATCCAGGGCTGGGTGTAGATCGCGGTGCGCAGGGTGTTGAGCATCAGCCCCCATTCGGGCTCGGGAGGACGCACGCCGAGGCCGAGGAAGGACAGGCCGGAGGCGAGGATCATCGACACCGCGATCAGGCTGGTCGCATAAACGAAGATCGGCCCCAGCACGTTGCCCAGCACATGCACGCGGACGATGGTGAAGGCCCCGGCGCCGGAGGCACGCGCCGCTTCGACGTAGTCGCGGCTGCGCACCTGGGTGGTGACGCTTTCGGCCACCCGCGCGATCGGCGGGATGAAGACGATGGTGAGCGACAGCAGCGCGTTGCCGATGCCCGCGCCCAGCGCGCCGGACAGCGCGATCGCCAGCAGCACCGACGGAAAGGCGTAGAGCACGTCGATGGTGCGCATGATCGCGGTGTTGATGAAGCCGCCGGCGTAGCCGGCCAGGATGCCGATCGCGCTGCCGAGCACGAAGGCGATCAGTACCGGCGTGATGCCCATGAACAGTGACAGCCGCGCGCCCACCATCAGCCGCGACAGCATGTCGCGGCCCAGCTCGTCGGTGCCGAGCAGGAAGTTCTCGAAGCCGATCGGCCGTAGCCGCTTCAGCATCGAGGTCTGGTAGGGATCGTGCGGCGTGATCAGCGGCGCGAAGATCGCCACCAGCACCAGCAACAACAGCACCAGCGCGGCGCCGACCGCGACCGGGTCGCGGGCCAGCTTCTTCAGCACGCCGCTCCAGAAGCCGGCGGAGCGTTCGTAGGCCGGCACCGCGGCGGCGGCGGGGGAGAGGGTGGTCGTCGTCATCGCTGGATCCTCGGGTCGATGGCGGTCTGCAGCGTATCCACCAGCAGGTTGAGCAGCACGAAGAACATCGCCAGCACCAGGATCGTGCCCTGCAGCAGCGGCAGGTCGCGCTGGAAGATGGCGGAGTTGAGCAGGAAGCCGGTGCCGGGCCAGGAGAACACCGTCTCGATCAGGATCGAGCCGCCCAGCAGGTAGCCGAGCTGCAGGCCCATCACCGCCAGCGCGGTCGGTGCGGCGTTCTTGACCACGTGCAGGAAGATGCCGAGGTCGGTGAGGCCCTTGGCCTTGAGGCCGACGACGAATTCCTGCGCCAGGATGTCGGCCACCAGCGCGCGCACGGTGCGGGCGATGATGCCCATCGGGATCACCGACATCGTCAGCGCCGGCAGGATCATGTACTGCACGTGCGCCCAGTCCCAGGCCCAGGCGTCCGAGCCGCCGGGGCCGGCGCCGGTCGGCGGCAGCCAGCCGAGCCAGGCCGAGAACACGATCACCATCACCATGCCCAGCCAGTAGTGCGGCACGCTGACGCCCAGCACCGACAGCATCGAGGCGGCGCGATCGACCCACGAATCGCGGAAGTAGCCGGCGACGAAACCGAACAGGCTGCCGAGCAGGAAGCCGATCAGGGTTGCCAGGCAGGCCAGCATCAGGGTGTTGCCGACCGCCTTGAACACTTCCTCGGCGACCGGCCGGCCAGTGGCGATCGAGGTGCCCAGGTCGCCCTGCAGCGCGCGCCACAGCCAACTGGTGAATTGCTCGATCCAGGAGCGATCGAAGCCGTACAGCGTCATCATCTGGCGCTGCAGCTCGACCGAGGCGTCGGGCGGCAGGATGGAGACCAGCGGGTCGCCGGGCGAGATGTGCACCAGCAGGAAACAGAAGAAGGCCACGCCGAGCATGATCGGCACGGTGTGGACGATGCGTCTGAGCAGGTAGAAGATCATCGCGGACTCCGCACAGGGGGCGAAAGGGCGGCGAGGCGCGCCGCCCGCCAGGTCGATTCCCGCAGCGGCGCGGAGCCGCCGCCGCGGGCCGTGGCGCTCACTCGATGCGCATCGGCGCGATGTCGATGAACCAGCTCTGCGGCTGGACCACGCCCTTCACCTTGGCCGACATCGCGCGCGGACCGACGTCGCGGGCGATCCAGACGAAGGGCGCTTCTTCCACCACGCGGGCGTGCAGCTTGGCCAGCGCCGCGTCACGCTCCTTCTCGTCGAAGCTGGTGCGGGCGTCGGCGATCAGCGCATCGATCTCCGCGTTGCCGAAGAAGCCCCAGTTGTTGGAGACCGGCGGGAAGGTCTGGGTGCTGACGAAGCGCACCATGGCGAAGAAGGGGTCCATCGACGCGTAGCTGACGTTGATCGCATCGGCGCCGTTGGCCGATGCATCCTTGGCGCCGCGCCGCCAGTTGGTGAACAGCGTGTTCCACTCCAGCACGTCGAATTCGACGTCGAAGAAGCAGTCCTTGAGGTTCTGCTGCACGTACTCGTTCATCGGCAGCGGCTGCATCTGGCCGGAGCCGGAGGCCGATATCTGCACCTTGACCTTGACCGGCTTGGACTTCGAGTAGCCGGCTTCGCTCATCAGCTTGCGGGCTTCGTCCGGCGCGTAGCGGATGTCGAAGCCCGGGTTGCCCCACCACGGATGGCCGGGGTCGACCGTGCCCTTGGGGATGCCCATCATGCCGCCGAGCAGTTCGCGCAGTTCCTCGCGATTGACGCACAGGTTGGCGGCGTGGCGCACGCGCTTGTCCAGCCATGGCGAGCCTTCGGCGAAAGAGAGCTGCCAGGGCCAGACGTGCGGCTGCGGGTTGCTGTGAATGACGAAGCCGCGGCTCTTGATCTGCTCCATCGCGTCCGGCGACGGCGCTTCGATCCAGTCGACCTGGCCCGACAGCAGCGCGGCGGTACGGGCGTTGGCCTCGGGCAGCGGCATCAGCACTACGCGGTCGATGGTCGGCGTGCGCTTCGGGTCCCAGTAGGCGGTGTTCTTGACCATCTCCAGGCGTTCGCGCGGCACGAAGCGGCTCATCTTGAACGGGCCGGTGCCCGAGGCGTCGGCGGCGAAGGCCACCCAGGCCTGCTTGGCGCGCTCGGCCGGGTCGGTGACGCTGGCCGGCACCGCGGCGTACTTGGCTTCCCAGTGCGCCGGCGAGGCGATGAACAGGTTCAGCAGGTTGAGCGGCAGGAAGGAATCGGGCTCGGAGGTGGTGAGTTCGACGGTCATGTCGTCGATCTTGCGCGCGCTGCGCAGCGTCGGCATGCGCGAGGCGGTCACGCCTACCTGGCTGGCGTCGAAGTGTCTGGCACTCTGGTCGAGCACCTTCTGCACGTTCCAGACGATGGCGTCGGCGTTGAACGGCGAGCCGTCGTGGAAGGTGACGCCGGGGCGCAGCTTGAACACCCACTTGGTCTTGTCCTTGGCATCGACCGCCCATTCGGTGGCGAGGCCGGGAATCAGCACGCTGGGTTCGTCCGCCTTGGACAGGTCCCACTGGGTGAGGGCGTCGTACATCGGGATGCCGGTGAAGCGGTTGCCCTCGAAACCCTGGTCGGGCTGGCCGAGGGTGCGCGGGATGTCGGCGGCGGTCATGCCGATGCGCAGGACCTTCTCTTGGGCCAGCACGGTGCCGGAGGCGCTGGAGAGCGCGATCAGGCCACAGCCGAGCAGGGTGGGCAGCAGGCGGAGCGGGCGGACGGACATGGCGGTTTCCTTGCGGGAGGTGGTTGATGTCGTGCTTCCTTTCGCAAGCCGCGTGCCCGTTTTTGCCGCATCGCGGAAAAATCGGCAAATGCGGGGAAAACCGGACGTGTTCGCCTGCCTGGCCATGCGTTCCGGATGGGCGATGGCGGCCGCGGTATTTCATCCGCGCCCCAATCTGGTGAGATTTCTGCGCTATTGCGGTGCAGCAGGGGTCTCGCGCTCGAGGCGTCCGGTGGCCGTCTGGCGGGCGATCATGTGCAGAAGAGGTGGGTGCCGGAATCGCGCCAGCCATTCCATGGAACAATGGCAAGCGCCATGAAACCGCGCGCCCTGCTCACCAATCTCGCCGAAGCCGACCTGCGGCTGCTGCGCATCTTCATCGCCATCGTCGAGTCCGGCGGGCTGGCGGCAGCCGAGTTGCGGCTCAACATCAGCCGTTCGGTGATCAGCCGCCACCTGAAGGACCTGGAAACGAGGCTGGGCGTGCGCCTGTGCGAACGCGGCCGCGCCGGTTTCGCGCTTACCGAGGCAGGCAGCGCCGTGCTCGACGCCGCACGCCGGCTGCTGGCCCAGGTCGAAGGCTTCCGCCGCGAAATGGCCGGGCTGCACGGCAGCATGCGCGGCGAACTGAACCTGGCGGTGTTCGACAAGTTCGTCACCAATCCGGCCTGCCGGCTGGCCGAGACCATCGCCGCCTTCGGCGCCGAGGCGCCGGCGGTGGTGTTCGACGTGCATGTGGCGGGCGCCAGCGCGATCGAGACCGGCTTGCTGGAAGGGCGCTTCCAGGCGGGCATCCACCCCTACCATCGCGCCAGCGAAAGCCTGTTGAGCTGGCCGCTGTTCCCGGAGCGCATGCTCTTGTACGGCGCACCGGACCATGCGCTGCTGCGCAGCGGCACGGTTCCCGACGACGACGCGCTGCGTGCCGCCGACTTCGTCGGCCTCGGCTACCACTCGCCCAACATGGAGCATTTCTGGCGCCTGGGGCTGAAACCCGCCGCGCGTGCGCACGACCAGGAGGCCAGCGTGCTGCTGATCCGCTCGGGACGCTACCTGGGCTTCCTGCCGGAGCATTACGCGGCTGCGTTCGAGCGCGACGGGGTCCTGCGCCGCATCGAGTCGGCCACGCTGCAGTACCGCTGCGACTGGGTGGTGTCGATTGCACGCAGCCCCGCGCCCGGGCGCATCGCCCGCCATTTCGTCACCCGCCTGCGTGAATGCCATGCCGGCGGGGGCGGGACCGACTGCCGCGCCTGAACCGCCAGCGATCGGCTGGAGCCGGTGGCGCTTCATTCCCATGGCGTTTCCGCGCAGATGGACGACGCCATCGCGCACCGGGTCGTGCTTCATAGAATATTTTGATGGATGCAAAATAATCTTGTTTTGTGTACAAAGTCGGCTAGATTTGCATCCAATGCGCGACTCACTTCAATCACGAAGCGTCGGCGCCGGAGAACAGGGCATGGGCAAGAAGCGTTCGTCGATCGATCTCGGTTCGCTGCGGGGCGAGGAAGGCACGACTGCCGGCGGCCGGGACGAGGCGATCTACCGCAACCTCTATGCGGCGATCGTCGAGAACCATCTCGAGCCCGGCACCAAGCTGCCCGAGGACATGCTCGCCGAGGCTTTCGGCACCAGCCGCACCAGCATCCGCAAAGTGCTGCAGCGCCTGGCCTACGAACACCTGGTCGACATCCGCATGAACCGCGGCGCCACCGTCGCCCAGCCGACGGTGAAGGAGGCGCGCGACGTCTTCGCGGCGCGCCGCATCGTCGAATGCGGCGTGATGGCCCAGGTCGTTGCCAGGGCGACGCCGGCCAAGCTCGATGCCTTGCGCGACATCGTGCGCCGCGAGCATGAGGCCGAGGCGCGTGGCGATCGGCGCGAGGCGCTTTATCTGTCGGGCGAATTCCACATTGCGCTGAGCCGCATGTCCGAGAACGAGGCCATCACCGAGATCCTCACCAGCCTGGTGTCGCGGTCCTCGCTCGTGATCGCCACTCATGGCATGCCGATGGCCGGCAGTTGCCGCCATTCCGAGCACGACGAAGTGCTCGACCTGATCGCCGCCGGCGACGCCGAGAGCGTGCGTAGCTGGGTCGAGCGCCACTTGCTCGGCGTCGAGCGCAGCGTCGTGCTGGTCGAGGAAGATCCCGCCGCGCTGGATCTCAGGGCGGTTCTGGATGCGGTGGCCAGGCGGCACCGTCACGAGTGTTGATTGAGAACCCCTGCGGACGCCAGCGGCCGCGACACCAAGGAGAAGAGCGGTGCACCTCAGATTGATCAACCCCAACACCACGGCCGGCATGACCGACAAGATCGGCGCTGCGGGCAGGCGCGTCGCCGCGGCGACGACGCATGTCTCGGCGACCAACCCGGAGGCCGGCCCGGTCTCGATCGAGAGCCATTTCGACGAGGCGATCAGCGCCGTCGGCGTGCTCGAGGAGATCCGCCGCGGCGAGCAGGAAGGCGTTGATGCCTACATCATCGCCTGCTTCGGCGATCCCGGCCTGATGGCCGCGCGGGAGCTGACGCGCGCGCCGGTGATCGGCATCGCCGAGGCCGCCTTCCACCTGGCGACGCTGATCAGCACCCGCTTCTCGATCGTCACCACGCTCGGACGCACCGGCATCATTGCCGAGCACCTGCTGCAGAGCTACGGCTTCGCCCACCACTGCCGCAAGGTCCGCGCCGCGGAGATTCCGGTGCTCGACCTCGAGGACGACGGCGCCTGCGCGCTCGGCCGCATCATCGACGAATGCCGCCGCGCCAAGGCCGAGGACGGCATCGGCGCGATCGTGCTCGGCTGCGGCGGCATGGCCGACCTGACCGACGAGATCCGCGAGGCGGTCGGCCTGCCGATCGTCGAGGGGGTCACCGCCGCGGTCAAGCTGGCCGAGTCGCTGGTCGGCCTCGGCCTGGGCACGAGCAAGTTCGGCGATCTCGATTTCCCGCGGCCGAAGCCTTTCACCGGCCGCTTCGATTACCTCGGTTCCTGAACATCCGTCCCCGACGGAGCATTGCAGCAGCACCCCGTCCGAATGCGGCCTTGCAGCCGCCCGCCCCACCGAAGGAGGAGCAAAAAATGACAAGCAAGACGGAACACCTGCATGCGCCCGGCCGGCAGGCCGGCGCCGGCGAGGCCGCGCCGCAGACGAAAGCGGTCGGCGAGGAGTCGCTCGCCCCCCAGCAGACCCGCATCATGGGCAAATGGTCGTACCTGCTGGCCTGGTTCGGCGGCTGCGTATCGATCGGCACCTTCGCCATGGGCTCGAGCATCGTCGGCACCCTGAACCTGCTGCAGGCGACGCTGGCGATCGCGATCGGCTGCTTCGTGATCGGCATCGCATTGGCGATCAACGGCGCGGCCGGCTACAAGTACGGCATTCCCTTCGTGGTGCAGGCGCGCAGCGCCTTCGGTTTCTCCGGCACCAAGTTTCCGGGGCTGGTGCGCGCGGTGCCGGCCATCGTCTGGTACGGCTTCCAGAGCTGGGTGGGCGCGGGCGCGCTGAACGCGGTGTCGGTGTCGCTGCTGGGCTTCGACAATCTGGTGTTCTGGTTCGTCGTCTTCCAACTGCTGCAGATCGCGCTGTCGGTGCTCGGCTTCCAGGGCATCAAGTGGCTGGAGAACATCGGCAGCGGCTTCATCCTGGTGTCGCTGACCTACATGTTCTTCAGCGTCATCGACAAGTACGGCGACGTCATCACCGAGCGCCTGGTGAACATCGAGGGCACCTGGGGGCTGCCGTTCTGGGGCGCGACGATGCTGTTCCTGGGCATCTACAGCACGATGATGCTCAACGTCAGCGACTACTCGCGCGAGCTCGAGCGCGGCGTCCGGCGCGGTCCGCTGACGACGATCTACGCCATGTCCATCCTGCCTTGCACGCTGTTCATGGGCCTGATCGGGCTGATGGTGTCGGGTGCCACCGGCGTGGCCGATCCGATCCAGGTGTTCTCCAGCGCGGTCGACAACAAGCCGCTGCTGATCGCGACGCTGCTGTTCATCACCTTCGCCCAGGTCACGACCAACGTGCTCAACAACGTCGTGCCGCCCACCTACGTGCTGATGGACGTGTTCAAGCTGTCCTTCCGCAGCTCGGCGGTCATCGTCGGCCTGCTCGCCTTCGGCACCTTCCCGTGGGAACTGGTCAAGGACGAGTCGGCCGCCGGCCTGCAGATCTTCGTGCAGACCTATTCGGCCTTCCTCGGCCCGATCTTCGCGGTGCTGGTGGTCGACTACTACTTCATCCGCCGCCGCAACCTGAACCTGGCCAAGCTCTACGACGAAAACGGCCCCTATCGCGGCGTCAATTACGCGGGCATCATCGCCTCGCTGGTGGGCGCGGCCGTGGCGCTGAGCTTCTCGTCGGTGTCGTGGTACGCCAGCCTGATCCCGGCCGGCCTGTGCTACTGGCTGCTGATGAACAACTGGAGCGCTTGCAAGCGCTTCCTCGAAAACTGAACACGATGGCCGGCACAGCAGCGTGCCGGCCATCGCCTCCTGCCGGCGCGGGCGCTCTGCGGGTGCCCGCGTCTTCCTTTTTCAGGTCGAATGCAATGCAATCCTCACGTCTGGCGATCCTTGCCCTGTTCCTGCTGTCGGGCATCTGGGGCTACAACTGGGTGGTGATGAAGCAGGTCATCCAGTACGTCGATCCTTTCGATTTTTCCGCCATCCGCACCTTGCTGGGTGCGGCGACGCTGTTCCTGGTGCTGGCGGGGCTGCGCAAGCCGCTGAAGCTGGCCGCGATGCCGCGGGTGGCGATGCTCGGTATCGTGCAGACGGGCGCATTCACCGCGCTGATCCAGTGGGCGCTGGTGGCCGGCGGCGCGGGCAAGACGGCGGTGCTGGTCTACACCATGCCCTTCTGGGTGATCCCGATGGCCTGGTGGGCGCTGGGCGAGCGCATCCGCGGCATACAGTGGCTGGCCCTGGCCATTGCCGCCGGCGGCCTGGTGATGATCCTCGAGCCCTGGGCGATGCACAGCAGCCTGTTCAGCAACCTGCTCGCGGTCGGCGGCGGCCTGACCTGGGCGCTGTCGGCCATCCTCGCCAAACGCCTGCGGCGCGACCACGATTTCGACCTGCTGGCACTGACCGCCTGGCAGATGCTGTTCGGCGCGCTGGCGCTGTGCATCGTCGCGCTGCTGCTGCCGTCGCGGCCGATCGACCCCACGCCCTACTTCTACGGCGCGCTGGCCTTCAATGCGGTGTTCGCCACCGGCCTGGCCTGGCTGCTGTGGCTCTACATCCTGCAGCATCTGTCGGCGGGCATGGCCGGCCTGTCGGCGCTCGGCATTCCGATGATCGGCGTGCTGGCGGGCTGGATCGAATTGGGCGAGCGGCCGTCGACGGCCGAGTTCGCCGGCATGCTGCTGATCGGCGGCGCGTTGGCGCTGACCAGCCTGTGGTCGCTGTGGCAGTCGCGCCGGCCGGCGGGCTGAGATGCAGCCGGAGGTGGCCGGCCTTCCATCCGCGTGCTTGAATGCAAGCGTGGCCCACTTCCGCTGAACGCCCGTGCCCAGCCTGTTCGTTTCCTATCGCCGTGACGACAGCGCCGGCTTCGCCGGCCGGCTGACCGATGCGCTCGAGCAGCGGCTGGGGGTCGGCAGCGTGTTCCGCGACGTCGACGACATCCGGCCCGGCGCCGATTTCGAGCTCGCCATCGAGCACAGCCTGCGGCAGGTCGAGGCCGTGCTGGTGGTCATCGGCCCGGGCTGGCTCGCTGCCAGCCGGGACGGCGAGCGCAGGCTCGACCGCGCCGACGATTACGTGCGGCGCGAAATCGAGTGCGCGCTGGCTTCCGGCAAGCCGGTGGTGCCGGTGCTGGTGGGAGGCGCGACGATGCCGGCGGTGGAGGCATTGCCGCCGTCGCTGCGCGGGCTGGCGAACCGCCATGCGCTGTCGCTCGGCGATGCGTCGTGGGCGGCCGACCTGCAGCGGCTGCATGCCGCCCTCGAGCAGTGGCTGGCCGTCCCGGCGCCGCGCCGGCGGCGCTGGCCGGCGACGGCTGCTGCTGCCGCGCTGGCCGGCACGCTTGCCGCGGCCTGGCTGTGGAGCGGATCTTCCGGCCCGGGCCCGCAATCGATGCAGGGGGTGTGGGAGGCCGACGTGAGCTACCCGTGGAACGTCGAGCTGCGGGAGCGCTTCGATCTCGTCGCGGACGGCGACACGGTCGAGGGCAGCGCAAGCTTCCTCGGTGTTCCGCGCCTGATCGAAGAGGCGAACTGGCGTGACGGCCGGCTGCGCTTCGCCACCCGCGCCGAGTCCATTGCCGGCGGCGACGCGGTGCAGGGCATGGTGCAGCACTACGAGGCCTGGGTCGATGGCGATGCCCTGCACGTGCGGCTGCAGATCCAGCGCGGCAGCAGCGTGGATGCGCCGCTCGAATTCGTCGCCGTGCGCCGCTGAAGGGCAAGCGCGTCCCGCTGGCTCGACGGTGAGTTGCGTGGCAAAGTGACGGGCTTCCCATCTGCCTGCGAATGCGGCCATGTTTTACGGCATCACCGACCTGAGCACCTTCATCCTCGGCACCATCTTCATCGTGCTGCTGCCCGGCCCGAACTCGCTCTACGTCATGGCGACGGCTTCGCGCTGGGGTGTGGCGGCGGGCTATCGCGGCGCCCTCGGCATCTTCGTCGGCGACACCATCCTGATGCTGCTCGCCGTGCTGGGCATGGCTTCGCTGCTGCGCGCCACGCCCGAGCTGTTCATGGCGATCAAGTATGCCGGTGCGGCCTACCTGGCCTGGGTGGGAATCGGCCTGCTGCGCGCCAGCCTGGCCGCCTGGCGGCGCGGCGACGAAGCCGAGGCCGTGACCGGCCATCCCCAGGTGAGCGGCACGCCGCATCCTTTCCGCACCGCGCTCATCATCAGCCTGATGAATCCGAAGGCCATCCTGTTCTTCGTTTCCTTCTTCATCCAGTTCGTCGATCCGGCCTATGCCCACCCGGGGCTGTCCTTCGTGATCCTCGGCGTCATCGTGCAGATCTGCAGCGTGCTCTATCTGTCGGTGCTGATCTTCTCGGGCGCCAGGCTCGCGGCCCACTTCCGCCGCCATCGCCGCGCGGCGGCCGGTGCCACCGCAGGCGTGGGCGGCGTGTTCATCGGCTTCGGCGCCAAGCTGGCGACGGCGACGCTGGGTTGACGGGCCCGCGTACGGGCCCGCTGCATCGCGCCTGCAGCTTCAGGGAAAAGTGCATTCGCTTCGACCATCGATGCCCGTGGAATCGCGTTTGCCGCGACCGCAGGGGCGCTTCGGGCTAGAATCACGGCCGGCACATGCTGGTTTGCACCGAGGTCCGGAACCGCCGCTGATGCCCGACGTGGCCACCTGGCGGTCGACTCCCGATGGAAACACCAACATGTTACGCAAGCTGATCATCTACTGCCTGGTGGCCGTGCCGCTCGCGAGCAGTGGCTGGTGCGTCCATGCCCAGGACGAGCCGGATGCGTCGGCAGGCCGGCAACTGAGTACTGCCGCCATCGTGTGGGGGATCATCGGCTACACGCGCTGGCCCGAGCCGCCCCAGGCCTTGCGGCTCTGCCTCATCGGCGACAGCGAGCATGGTGGCACGCTGCATGGTGCAGGCGATGGACACAGGCCGGAGTACGGCGTCGACGTGCATGAGGCGGTCACCGCCGAGGACGCCGCGGAGCACTGCGACGTGCTGTACGTCGGCAAGCTGTCGCCGGAACACCTGACCTCACTGATCAAGCTGCTCACCGGCAGGCCAGTGCTCACGATCGGCGAAGAGCACGATTTCTGTTCCTTCGGCGGCATGTTCTGCCTGGACGACCGTCCCGACAGGAAGAACTTCGCGGCCAACCTCGATGCCATCTCCCGCAGCGGGCTGCGCGTCAATCCCCAAGTCCTGCGGCTGACCGAGCAGTTGCCGAACCATCCATGACGAGCATCAAACGGACCACTCTTTTCCAGGCCTTGCGCCGGATGTACACGGACTCGACCGTGCTGGCCATCACGCTGGCCGGCATGGCGCTGTTCATCCTGACCCTGATCACGCTGAGGGGGCAGCTCGAACAGCATCTGCAACTCGTCGCGCGCACCATCGCCTACTCCGCCGAGGCTGCCGTCCTCTTCGAGGACCAGCGGACCGCTGCCGAGATCCTGCTGCAGATCGCCGAGCGCGAACAGCTCAGGGAGGCCAGCGTCAGCACGGTGGACGGGCGCACGCTGGCCAGGCACCGATACCGCGGCAGCGGCATGCTCGGCCATTTCGACGAAGCCGCCGGGCGCCTGCTGTTCCCCGAACCCATCGCTGCCGAGATCCGCTCCGGCAGCAAGCACATCGGCAACGTGGTGGTGCATGGCAACGGTGCGCGGTTCATCATCTACACGCTGCAGGCCGTCGGCATCGGCCTGGGCAGCATCGCGCTGTTCTTTTATGCCGCGAGCCGCCTGGCGGGGCGGATGTCGCAGCGCATCATCGCTCAGCTCGAGGCGCTCGCCTCGGCCACCCACGGTGCCCGGCTGCAGCAGGACTTCAACCGCCGCGTGCCGCCGCTGGACATTGTCGAATTCGACCAGCTCGGCAAGGACTTCAACGCCTTGTTCGCCGAACTGCATGCCCGCAACGTCGAACTGATCGCGCGCCAGTCCAGCCTGGAAGTGGCGAACCAGACCTTGTCCCAGCTTGCGCTGCGCGATGGCCTGACCGGCCTGGCCAACCGGCGCGGCTTCATCGAACGGCTGGAGAAGGCGCTGGACGAGGCCTGTGACTCGGGCGGCAAGGTCGGCGTGCTGTACCTGGACAACGACCGCTTCAAGCAGGTCAATGACCAGTACGGCCATGCCGCCGGCGATGCGCTGCTGGTGGAAGTCGCAGATCGCATCCGCAACTGCATCCGCGACACCGACCTCGTCGCCCGCCTGGGCGGCGACGAATTTACGGTGCTGCTGGATTCGGTGCGCGACGTCGATGATGCCGTCCTGGTGGCCGACAAGATCCTGGCGGCGATGGCGGCGCCGCTCGAAATCGGTGAAGCGCGGGTGGCGCCTGCCGTCAGCATCGGCATCGCCCTGTACCCGGAGCATGCGCGGACTGCGGATCAGCTCCTCACCGCGGCGGACCAGGCGATGTACGCCGCGAAACAGAACGGGCGCGGGCAGTACCGGATCTTCGGTCCCGATGCCCGTCATTGCCTCAACCACGGAGAGTCAAGCGAATGAATCACCCCGTTGTCCGCTCCGGCCCAGGCTGTTTCCTGGTCCGATGCTTCCTGGCACTGGCGGCAGCAGTGCTGCTCGCGGCCTGCCAGACGACGCCCGATACGCACGGCCTCAGCGCTGAACAGATCGCCGCGCTCGAGCGCATGGGGTTCGTCGAAACCGAGGATGGCTGGGGCCTGAACCTGGACGGCAGGATCCTGTTCGACACCGATACCGACCAGGTTTCCGGCGAGGCTTCGGAGATCATCACGCGTGTCGTCGATACGCTGAAGATCATCGGCATCGATGCCGTGCGCGTCGAAGGCCATACCGACAACACCGGCACGCCCGACTACAACATGGCGCTGGCGGAGCGGCGGGCCGGCGCCGTCGCACGCGAGCTTGCGCGCCACGGCCTGCCCCACGACAACATCGTCCGCCGCAGTTTCGGCAGCATGCGCCCGATCGCCGACAATGCCACCGCGGACGGGCGTGCGCAGAACCGCCGCGTGGCCATCATCGTGCCGGCGATGTGAGCGGCGGGCCGGGCATGCAGCACATCATTTCCATTGCCGGACTTTCCAAGACCTATGCCGGCGGCTTCGCCGCGCTGAAAGAGGTGGACCTGGACATCCGGCGCGGCGAGATATTCGCCCTGCTGGGGCCGAACGGCGCCGGCAAGACCACGCTGATCAGCATCGTCTGCGGCCTGGTCAACCCGACTGCCGGGCGGGTCACGGTGGGCGGCCACGACATCATCCGCGACTACCGCGCGGCGCGGGCGATGATCGGCCTGGTACCGCAGGAGTTGACCACCGATGCCTTCGAGTCGGTGTGGAACACCGTCAGCTTCAGCCGTGGCCTGTTCGGCAAGCCGGCGAACCCGGCCTACATCGAGGAAGTGCTGAAGGCGCTGTCGCTGTGGAGCAAGAAGGACGCCCGCCTGGTGTCGCTGTCCGGCGGCATGAAGCGGCGGGTGTTGATCGCCAAGGCGTTGTCGCACGAACCGCAGATCCTGTTCCTCGACGAGCCGACCGCCGGCGTGGACGTCGAACTGCGCCACGACATGTGGCAACTGGTCCGCCGCCTGCGCGACGCCGGCGTCACCGTGATCCTGACCACCCACTACATCGAGGAAGCCGAGGAAATGGCCGACCGCGTGGGCGTGATCAGCAAGGGCGAGCTGATCCTGGTCGAGGACAAGGAAGCGCTGATGCGCAAGTTCGGCGGCAAGCGCCTGACGCTGCAGCTGGCTGCGCCGCTGGCGGCGATTCCGCCCGCGCTGGCGCGCTACGGCCTGGTGCTGGGCAAGGGCGGCACTGAGCTGGTGTATCACTACGAAGGCGAAGGCGGCGGGCAGGACACCGCCATCGCCGAGCTGCTGCGCGACCTGGGCAGCGCGGGCATCGGCTTTGCCGACCTGCATACCGAGCAGCGTTCGCTGGAAGACATCTTCGTCGGCCTGGTCAGCGAGCGCGGGCAGAACCAGACGGGAGGGTACCGATGAACTGGCAGGCCGTTCGCGCCATTTACCACTTCGAGATGGCCCGCACCCGCCGCACGCTGCTGCAGAGCGTGCTGGCGCCGGTGATTTCCACCTCGTTGTACTTCGTCGTCTTCGGCTCGGCGATCGGCGGCTACATTCCGGAAGTCGAGGGCGTCAGCTACGGCGCCTTCATCGTGCCCGGCCTGATCATGCTCAACCTGCTGACGCAGAGCGTGTCGAACGCCACTTTCGCGATCTTCTTCCCGAAGTTCTCGCGCACCATCTACGAGGTGCTGTCGGCGCCGATATCGCATTTCGAGATCGTCGCCAGCTACGTCGGCGCAGCCGCCACCAAGGCGATCATGCTGAGCCTGATCATCCTCGCCACCGCCACGCTGTTCGTGCCGCTGCGCATCGAGCATCCGCTGTGGATGCTGTTCTTCCTCGTGCTGACCGCGCTGACCTTCAGCCTGCTGGGCTTCATCCTCGGCATCTGGGCGGACAACTTCGAGAAGCTGCAACTGGTGCCGCTGCTCGTCATCACGCCGCTGACCTTCCTCGGCGGCAGCTTCTACTCCATCGACATGCTGCCGCCGCTGTGGCGGACGGTGAGCCTGTTCAACCCGGTGGTGTACCTGGTCAGCGGCTTCCGCTGGAGCTTCTACGGCAGCGCCGACGTCGCGGTCGGCGTCAGCATCGGCATGGCGCTGCTGTTCCTGGCGGTGTTCATCGTGATCGTGATGTGGATGTTCAGGACGGGCTACCGGCTGAAGCCGTGACGGACGCGGCGACGTCGACGCCTTCGAACACTTCGTCCAGCCCGATCTCCAGTTCCAGCGAGGCCAGCACCAGCGCCCGTGCGCTGTCGTGGGTGGCGAGCAGCTTCTTCCGAGGCGGTACCACGACGAGGCGTAAAAGTGTGCCCGTTTCGGGTATAGTCTGGAGGTCGAGATGACGCAAATCCTCAAACGGAAGGACTTCGCACGGTGGCAGGCGGGAGAGAAGTTGCCTGATGCTGCCTTGTGCAAGGCGGTCAAGGAAATGGAGAACGGTCTGATCGACGCCGACTTGGGTGGCTTCCTCTACAAGAAGCGGGTGGCCCGCCCAGGTGGCGGCAAGAGCGGTGGCTATCGCACGTTGCTGTCGGCCAGGATGGGGGACCGCTATGTGTTCCTGCATGGTTTCCCCAAGAGCGACAAGGCGAACATCACGCAGGACGAGAAGAGGGCGCTCCAATTTGCCGGCAAGGTGTTTCTGGAACTATCTGGTAAAGCCTTGTCGCAGGCATTGAAGTCAGGTGTTTTAGTGGAGGTGCATTGTGAGCAAGATCATTGAATCGCTGCGTGGCGACCTGGCTGCGCTCCATGAAGCCGGAGCGATCAGCAAGGTGACGATGCGCGAGTTCGACGCGATCTGCCCGCCGCCGGTGCGGGAGTTTGGCCCGGCTGACATCAAGCGCCTGCGCGAAGGATTGAAGTTCAGCCAGCCGGTGTTTGCACTTCATCTGCATACGTCGGCATCGACTGTGCGCAAGTGGGAACAAGGCGAAACCCACCCCACTGGGCCGGCTCTAAAGCTGCTGAACATCATCGCCGACAAGGGCTTGCAGGCCATCATCTGATCGGGCGTACTGCAGAATCGAGGTTGCTAACACATTATCCGGCATGGCGTTGCTGGTGTTCATCGCCATCGTGATGTGGATGTTCAGGACGGGCTGCCGGTTGAAGCCGTGACAGGTTCGCGGTCGAGTCCCTCGAACACTTCGTCCAGTCCGATTTCCAGTTCCAGCGAAGCCAGCACCAGTGCCCGTGCGCAGTAGTGGGTAGCGAGCAGCCAGTCGTCGGACGGCAGGCGGCGGAAAATTTCCAGGCTGCGGCGATCGGCATCGACCAGCACGTATTCCTGCAGGCTGTCGAGCAGACGGTATGCGGCGAATTTCTGCCCGCGGTCGTAGGCGGCGGTGCCGTCGCTGAGCACTTCGATGATCACCCGCGGGTGGTGCAGCACGCGTTCGGCGCTGAGGTCTTCCGGGTGGCAGCTGACCATCACGTCGGGGTAATACACTGCATCGGCACGTTCGACTTCGAGGGGCATGTCTGCAATGTAGGGGCGGCATGGGCTGCCACGCAGACGTTGGTGAAGTGCGGCGTAGCAGTTGCCGGCAACGATGACATGGGCCTGGTGGATTCGGATTTCAGGAAATGGCTCTCCGGCAACGTAAAACCACCCCGGCAACGTATTCGTGCTTGACGGTCTGCTCCGATTCCCAGACAAGGAAGTCCTGGCGTTCGAAGCGGGGAGCGGGTGGGTGCAGGGCCATGATCGGCTCTCGGCGGGGCGCGCGACAGACGGCGTTTAACCCTGCGGTGACAGGATTGCGGGGCGCAAACTCAGTTCAGCTTTTCCGTCGGCTCCTTCCTGCTCAACCGGGGCGCTGCCAGGCAGGCTTGCCAAGCACGTGAGTCGCTGCCACGGTTCGATCGTCCCCCAGCATCATCAGCACGAACAGGCGCTCGTCCAGCGTCTGCGCGGCCTGCATGCGGCGTGCCAGCAGCGGCGTGGCAGCCGGGGCGAGGACGACGAAATCGGCTTCCTTGCCGGGCAGGAAGTTGCCGATCCTGTCATCCAGATAAAGGCTGTGCGCGCCGCCCAGCGTGGCGAGGTGGAAGGCGCTGGCGGCCGACAGTTTCTGGCTCTTGAGCTGCAGCACCTTGTAGGCCTCGTTCAGCGTCTGCAGCATCGAGAAGCTGGTGCCGGCGCCGACGTCGGTGCCGATGCCGACGCGCAGGCCCATTTCGCGCGCGCGGTCGAGGTCGAACAGGCCGGAGCCGAGGAAGAGGTTGGAGGTCGGACAGAAGCTGATCGCGGTGCCGGTGTCGGCCATGCGCTGGCGGTCGGTGTCATCCAGCCAGATGCAGTGGGCGTAGACCGAGCGCTCGCCGAGCTGGCCGAAGCGGTCGTAGACGTCGAGATAGCTGCGCGCCTCGGGGTAGAGTTCGGCGACCCAGGCGACTTCACCCTGGTTCTCGGCGACGTGGGACTGCAGGTAGAGCCCGGGATGCTCGGCGTACAGGCGGCCGGCGAGTGTCATCTGCTCGGGGGTCGAGGTCGCGGCGAAGCGCGGCGTGACGGCGTACTGCAGGCGGTCGCGGCCGTGCCAGCGTTCGATCAGGGCTTTCGATTCGGCGTAGCCGCTTTCGGCGGTGTCGCGCAGGAAGTCCGGGCAGTGGCGATCCATCATCACCTTGCCCGAGATCATCCGCATGCGCCGCTTCAGCGCGGCTTCGAACAGCGCGTCGACCGAGCTTGCATGCACGGTGGCGAAGGCAAGGGCGGTGGTGGTGCCGTTGCGCAGCAACTCGTCGCAGAAGAATTCGGCGACGGCCTGCGCGTGTTCCGGATCGGCGAAGCGGGCTTCGGCAGGAAAGGTGTATTTCTCCAGCCAGGCCAGCAGTTGCTCGCCATGGCTGGCGATGATGTCGGTCTGGGCGTAGTGGATGTGGGTGTCGACGAAGCCGGGCATGATCAGCTTGCCGCGGTAGTCGGTCACCGGGACGTCGGCCGGCAGGCGGGCCAGCAGCTCGGCGGCGGGGCCGACTTCGGCGACGTGGCCGTCGCGGATCAGCAGCAGGCCGTCGGCGAAGTGTTCGATGGCGGCCTCGCCGTGGCTGGCGGGGTCGGCGAGGAAGTGCAGGATCTCGCCGCGGACGGCGTGCAGGGCAGCAGAGTTCATGTCGGGCAGGCTCGGAAAGGCGTTTGGAACTAGGCGACAGGAGAGACGGGTGTCGTCGTCATGCCGCGCGGTGGCGTTGTGCGGGGCGTGCGGCGAGCGAGGCGCCGCGCAGTTGCAGCACCTCGGCGGCGATGGCGATGGCGATGACTTCGGGCTCCTTGCCGGCGAGGCCGGGGGCGCCGATCGGGCAGTGCAGGCGGGCGATCGCTTGTTCGCCGTAGCCGCGTGCGCGCAGGCGCTGCTCGAAGCTGGTCCGCTTGCTCTGCGAGCCGATCAGGCCGCAGAAGCGGAAGTCGTTGCGGTCGAGAATGGCGCGCACCAGGTCGAAATCCAGCGCGTGGCTGTGGGTCAGCACCAGGAAGATCGCATCGGCCGGCGCTGTGCGGACTTCGGTTTCGGGGGCGTCGGTGCAGCACACTTCGATATTGTCCGCGACCGTGGCGGGGAACTCCTCTTCGCGGGGATCGACCCAGCGCACCCGCATCGGCAGGCGGCCGAAGACTTCGGCCAGGGCGCGGCCGACGTGGCCGGCGCCGAACAGCACGACCTGAAGCTCCGGCGGCAGGCTGACGTCGAGCAGCGTTTCGGCGCGGCCAACGGTTTCGCCCGCCAGCAGCGCGGCGCTGTCGGCAGTGCCGGCGAGCAGGCTGCGGGCGCGCTCGGTGAGCCGTGCATCGCCGAGCAGCTCGGCTGATTCTTCGCCGAACACACGGATGCTGCCATCGGTCAGGGAGACGAGGCGGCCCCAGGGGCGCCCTGCGGCAGCGCGTGTCCGCGCTGCTTCGACCCAATCGCGCTGGGCTGCGCCGACCGGTTCGAAGGTTAGCTGCATCACGCCGCCGCAGCACTGGCCGACGCTGGCGCCGAGCGGAAAGCGCACCAGGCTGGGCAACTCGGCGCCGTCGGTCAGGAGCTGGCGGGCGAGGGCGATCGCACGCAGTTCGAGCTGGCCGCCGCCGATGGTGCCGTGGCAGGCATCGGCGCAAACGAGCATGCGGGTGCCGGGTGCGCGCGGGGTCGAGCCACGGGTGGCGGCCACCGTCACCAGCACGGCCGGGACGCCGTCGGCCACCCACTGTGCGAGCCGTTCGATCCAGGGTCTCATGGCTGGCGCTCCTTGCTGCAGGCTGCCTGCACCGCCTCGACCGCGTCGAGAATCGCCTCGGGCGTTGCCGGTGCGCGCAGCGGCGGGTTCGTGCGGCCGTCGCCGGCTGCGGCGACGGCGTCGCGGATCGCCAGCAGCACCGAGAAGGGCAGCAGCAACGGCGGCTCGCCGACGGCCTTCGAGCGCAGGATGGTGTCTTCGTGGTTGCGGTTGTGGAACAGCCGGGTATGGAACTCGGCCGGGCAGTCGTGGGTGGCCGGGATCTTGTAGGTCGAGGGCGCGTGCGTCATCAACCGGCCGTCCTTGTTCCACCACAGTTCCTCGGTCGTCAGCCAGCCCATGCCCTGGATGAAAGCGCCTTCGACCTGGCCGATGTCGATCGCCGGGTTGATCGAGTTGCCGGCGTCGTGCAGCAGGTCGGCGCGCAGCAGTCGCCATTCGCCGGTCAGGGTGTCGACCAGCACTTCGGACACCGCGGCGCCGTAGGCGAAGTAGTAGAAGGGGCGGCCGGTCAGGGTGTTGCGGTCCCAGCTCAGCCCGGGTGTGGCGTAGAAGCCTTCCGACCACAGTTGCACGCGGGCCTGGTAGGCGAGCATCACCAGTTCGGCGAAGGGCAGCGTGGTGTCGCCGATTTCGACCCGGCCGTTGGTGAAACGCACCGCGCCGGCATCGGTATTCCCGCTACCGTATGTGTTCGCGGCGAACTCGGCCAGGCGCAGGCGGATGCGGCGGGCGGCATCCTCGGCCGCCTTGCCGTTGAGGTCGGCGCCGGTGGAGGCGGCGGTGGCCGAGGTGTTGGCGACCTTGCTGGTGTCGGCGGCGGTGGCGCGCACCTGCGCCAGCGGGATGCCGAGCTCGTTGGCGACGACCTGGCAGACCTTGGTGTTGAGGCCCTGGCCCATTTCTGTGCCGCCGTGGTTCACCAGCACCGAGCCGTCGGTGTAGATGTGCACCAGCGCGCCGGCCTGGTTGAAGTGGGCGACGTTGAAGGAGATGCCGAACTTCAGCGGCGTCAGCGCCAGGCCCTTCTTCAGCACCGGGCTGGCCGCGTTGAAGGCGGCGATCTCGCACCGGCGTTCGCGGTAGCTGCTGCCGGCTTCGAGTTCGGCCACCAGTTCGTGGATCACGTTGTCTTCGACGCGCTGGCCGTAGGGCGTGAGGTCGCGGCCGCCGCCTTCCTTGCCGTAGAAATTCAGCTTGCGCACGTCGAGCGGGTCGCGGCCGAGTTCGCGGGCGATGCTGTCGATGATGTACTCGATCGCGATCGCTCCCTGCGGCCCGCCGAAGCCGCGGAAGGCGGTGTTCGACTGGGTGTTGGTGCGGGCGCAGAGCGCGCGGATATCGACGTCGGACAGGTAGTAGGTATTGTCGAAGTGGCAGATCGCGCGCGTCGCCACCGGCCCCGACAGGTCGGCCGAGAAGCCGGCCCGCGCGGTCATCTCGATGCGGGCGGCGAGGATGCGGCCGTCGTCGTCGAAGCCGACTTCATAGTCGTAGTGGAAGTCGTGGCGCTTGCCGGTGATCATCATGTCGTCGTCGCGGTCGGGGCGCAGCTTGACCGGGCGGCGCAGGCGCCAGGCGGCGAGCGCGGCGACGCAGGCGAACAAGGCCGACTGCGATTCCTTGCCGCCGAAGCCGCCGCCCATGCGGCGCATCTCGACGACGACCTGGTTCGCCGCCAGGCCCAGCGCATGGCTGACGACGTGCTGCATCTCGGTCGGGTGCTGGGTCGAGCACCACAGGTGGATGCAGCCGTCCTCGCGTGGCGCAGCATACGAGATCTGGCCTTCGAGGTAGAACTGCTCCTGGCCGCCGACCTGCCACTTGCCGGCGAGCCGGTGCGGCGCGGTCGCGAGGCGGGCGGCGGGTTCGCCGCGCACCAGCTGCATCGGCGGCAGCACGAGACTGTTCTGCTGCGTTGCCTGCAGCGGATCGAGCACGGCAGGCAGGGGCTCGTAGACCACTTCGGCGCGGCGGGCGGCGCGGCGCGCGAGTTCGTGAGTCTGTGCGATCACGGCGAAGATCGGCTGGCCGACGTAGTGCACGACGCCGTCGGCAAGGATGGGATCGTCGTGGATGATCGGCCCGCAGTCGTTGCTGCCGGGAATGTCGGCGGCGGTGAGCACCGCGATCACGCCCGGCATGACCCGCACGGCGTCGAGGCCGAGCGAGACGATGCGCGCATGAGCCTGGGTCGACAGGCCGAGCGCGGCATGGGCGGTGCCGGCGAGTTCGCGGATGTCGTCCACGTAGGTGGCTTCGCCGCTGACGTGAAGGTGGGCGGATTCGTGCGGGTGGCCGTGGTGCGCGGCCGGGACGGCGTGCGCTTCCTGGGGGAGAGTTTCGGCTTTCATCGGACGGCCTCAGGGCTGGGCGGCGAATGTGTCGAAGGCGGCGAACACGCGCGTCTGCTGCGTGTCGAGCGGTGCTTCGGCGCGGGTCTCGAGGTGGAAGCGGCGCAGCAGGTTGGCGGCCGCGCGGCGGCGGTAGCCGGCGCTGGCGCGCAGGTCGCCGAGCGGTGCGTAGTCCTGGTCCAGCGCCTGCAGCGCGTCGGCCAGCGCGGCTTCGTCCCAGCACCGGCCTTCGAGCGCCGCCTCGGTGCGCGTCGCGCGCCGGGAGGTCGCCGCCATGCCGCCGAAGGCGATGCGCGGGTTGCGCACGATGCCGTCCTCGAGGTTCAGGGCGAAGGCCGCGCACACGGCCGAGATGTCGGAATCGAAGCGCTTCGACAGCTTCCAGCTGCGGAAGCGCAGCGCCGGTGCGCGCAAGGGCACTTCCACTGCCTCGACGATCTCGTCGGCGGCGAGGTCCTTCTTCATGTAGTCGAGGTAGAAGGCTTCGAGCGGCAGCGTGCGGCGGCCTTGCGTGCCGTGCAGCACGACGCGGGCGCCGAGGGCGATCAGCGCCGGCGCCGAATCGCCGATCGGCGAGCCGTTGGCGATGTTGCCGCCGAGCGTGCCGGCGTTGCGCACCGGCAGCGAGGCGAAGCGCTCCCACAGCTCCCCGAGTTCCGGATAGTGCCGGCACAGCGCGGCGTAGGCGTCGTTCAGCGACACTGCCGCGCCGATGCGCAGCATGCTGTCCTGTTCCGCGACATGCTGCAGTTCCCCGACCCGGCCGATATGGATCAGGTCGCCGACGTCGCGGAACTGCTTGTTCACCCACAGGCCGATGTCGGTACAGCCGGCGAGCAGGGTGGCCTCGGGCTTGCCGCTGCGCAGCGCGACGAGTTCGTCCAGCGTGCGGGGGGCGTGGAACCGATGCTCGCCGTCGGCATAGTCGAAGCCGGCGCTGCGGCGCAGCGCGAGCAGGGCGCTACGCAGGGCCTCGCGATCCAGGCTTTGCTCAGGTAGGTCGAACATGCGCTCGCCGGCTTCGATGATCGGCCGGTAGCCGGTGCAGCGGCACAGGTTGCCGGTCAGCTGGCTGCGGATGCGCGCGGCATCGGGACGTTCGCCGGCCGGTACGCAGTCGTTGTAGAGATCCCACAGCGACATCACGAAACCGGGCGTGCAGAAGCCGCATTGCGAACCGTGGCAGTCGACCATGGCCTGCTGCACCGGATGCAGGCTGCCGCCGGTCTGGCGGCGCAGGTACTCGACGGTGAACACGGCCTTGCCATCGAGTGCCGGCACGAACTGGATGCAGGCATTGAGGCTGTGCAGCCGCAGTTCATCGCTCTCGCCGGCCAGTTCGCCGATGACCACGGTACAGGCGCCGCAGTCGCCTTCGCCGCAGCCCTCCTTGGTGCCGGTCAGGCCGCCGTGGATGCGCAGCCAGCTCAGCAGGCTGGTGGTGGTGGCGATGCCGGCGGCCGCGACCGGCTCGCCATTGAGCAGAAAGCGGATTGCGTCTGCGCCCATTGTCTTCTCCAGTGTGGAGCATGTGTCATGCAGGTCGACCCGCCAGGGGCGGAAGCGGTTGCACTGTGCCATGCCTGTGTTCGTTGTCGGCGCCGGCGGGACATAGCGCGGCAGCGAGGCGATCTTGGTGATTGATTACATGATTGTCAACAATCTTGAGGAGGCGTCTGCCGGACACCCATGGACGCATCCCGGCGTGCATTCCGGGGTGGAAAGCACGCCGGGCCGCGGCTTGCGCGCCGCTTGCACGGAAGCGATGCAGGCTTGCGCCGGCGAAAGCGAAATGTGCGGAATCACGATCTCGTTATAATCCTTTCCCTTGTGCCGGCAAGGACAGCGGGAAGGCTGGCGCGCGCAGCAGGTGCGTGCAACGGACGCGCAGGAGGAGACGCGGTGAGCGAGGTCGAACGAGCGGGCAGTACGCGGGAAGGGGCGGCACGCCGGGCCGGCAAGGCGCCGTCGACCGAGGAGAGCCAGCGGGTGTTCGAATCCCTGCGCAATGCGGTGCTGGACCAGCGCCTGCCGCCGGGCCTGCAGCTCAAGGAGCAGGCGCTCGCCGATGCCTTCGGCGTGAATCGCGCGGTGGTCCGCCAGGCGCTCGCCCGGCTGGAGATCTATCGCCTGGTCACGCATGCGCCCAATCGCGGCGTGTTCGTCGCCCATCCGTCCGCGGCCGAGGGGCGCGACCTGTTCACTGCCCGCCGCTACATCGAGGCGGCCATCGCCGAACTGGCGGTCGAGCGCCTGAAGGAGGCCGACATCGCGCGCCTGCGTGCGCTGGTGCGGCAGGAGCGGCAGGCCTACGAGGCCCAGGATGTGCGCAAGGCGCTGCGTCTGTCGGTCGATTTCCATCTGCAACTCGCCGATGCCGTCGGCAATACCGTGCTGGCGTCCTTCCTCGACGAGATCGTCACCCGCATGCCGCTGGTCGTGCTCGCCCATCGCCGGGAATCGCCGCCCACCTGCATGCTCGACGACCACGAACGGATCCTCGATGCCATCGCGGCCGGCGACGCCGGCCGCGCCCGTGCGCTGATGATCGAGCACGTCGGCCATCTGGAGGGCAGGGTGTCGCTCGACCGCGCCATGCAGCAGGGCGATTCGGGGATCGCTCGCCTGCTGGGACTGGAGGAAGGCTGCAGTTCATGAAATGGGCTGCAGCCCCTATGTTCAGTGGTTCATATGTAAAACCTGATAAGTACTATCATGATTCCGGTATGGAAGGGGTGGGTGAGCGCTGCCTAGACTGCGCACGCTGTCGTTGCCAAAATTGTCAACAAACCGGTGGCGGCGGCCAAAGCATGTCCAGCAGGCCAGTGCAGCCGTAGCGGGCGTCCAGAAAACACGAACGAGAGCCGATGCGCGGTTGCCGCCGGCCCCGAGGAGACATTCATGCAATCCCAGACTTCGACCACGGCTGCTGAGGCGGGCTCTGCGCAAATCCCCCCGACAGCTGGCTGGAACGCCGTTTCCGGCTGGCCGAGCACGGCACCAACGTGCGCACCGAGCTGTTCGCCGGGCTGACGACCTTCATCACGATGGCCTACATCATCTTCGTCAATCCGATGATCATGGCTTCCGCCGGCATGGACCAGGGCGCGGCCTTCGTCGCCACCTGTGTCGGTGCCGCGCTGAGCTGCCTGCTGATGGGCTTCTACGCCAACTGGCCGGTCGGCTTGGCGCCGGGCATGGGGCTCAATGCCTTCTTCACCTATACCGTGGTCGGCGAGATGGGCTACAGCTGGGAAGTGGCGCTGGGGGCGGTATTCCTGTCCGGCGTGCTGTTCATGGTGATCAGCTTCACCGGCCTGCGCCAGTGGCTGCTCGACAGCATTCCGCGCAGCCTGCGCTTCGCGATGGGGGCGGGCGTCGGGCTGTTCCTCGGCCTGATCGGACTCAAGCTCGCCGGCATCGTCGTGCCCAACGAGGCCACGCTGGTGGCGATGGGCTCGATGCTGGAACTGCCCGCGGCGCTTGCCGGGCTGTGCTTCCTGATGATCGGTGTGCTGAGCCATTTCCGCCTGTTCGGCGCCATCCTGATCAGCATCCTGGCGGTCACCTTCATTGGCTGGGCCGCTGGCATCGTCGAATATGGCGGCCTGGTGTCGATGCCGCCCAGCCTGGCGCCGACCCTGCTGGCGATGGACGTGGCGGGCGCCTTCGACGTGGCGATGATCAGCGTCATTCTCGCCTTCTTGTTCGTGAACATGTTCGACACCGCCGGCACGCTGATGGGGGTGGCACACCGCGCCAAGCTGGAGAAGCCCGACGGCGGCATCGAGAACCTGCCCCAGGCGGTGAAGGCCGACAGTACCGCGAGCGTGCTGGGGGCCTTTTTCGGCTGCCCGCCGGTGACGAGCTACGTCGAGAGCTGCGCGGGCGTGGAGGCGGGCGGCCGCACCGGCCTGACCGCGATCGTCGTCGGCCTGCTGTTCCTGGCGGCGATGTTCTTCGCGCCGCTGGCCGGCATGATCCCGGGCTATGCCACTGCCGGGGCGCTGATCTACGTGGCGATGCTGATGAGCACCGGGCTGGCCCACATCGACTGGGAAGACTATACCGACACCATCCCGGCGATCGTCACCGCGGTGATGATGCCGCTGACCTTCTCGATCGCCAACGGCATCGCGCTCGGCTTCGTCTGCTACGTCGTGCTGAAGTTCTTCACCGGGCAGTTCGATCGCATCTCGCCCGCGCTGTACGTGCTGTTCGCGCTCTTCGTCGCCAAGTTTGTCTTCCTGTAAGGAAGCTCGATCGGCAGCTGAATCTCTCGTTCAGTCGCGTTCCGACCACATCACGCCGCCGGTCGCCCAGTTCTCGCGCTTGACGTCGGTCAGGATGATGTCGACCGCGCCGGGCTCGCATCCGAGCACGCGGCAGGTTTCCTTGGTCAGCGCCTCGACGAGTTCGCGCTTCTTTTCCGCGCTGCGGCCTTCGAACAGTTCGATGTGCATGGTGGGCATGATGTGCTCCTGCGGTGGGTTTGGACTGGGGAAATGCACCTTGTTCGGGACGCTCCGTACGGGGAATGCCTCGAACAGGAATGATGGCTTGGTGTTCAGCGTGCGAAGCCGGGGTCCGCACGCATCAGGCCGCGCAGCAGTGCCGGCCATTCCAGTTCGCCTTCGGGCTCGGGGTCGGCGGCGGTGAGCTGGGCGTGGGTGCGCGCCAGCACCTCGTCGGGCGGCATCGCCACCGCGCCGGCGGCCATTGCCGCGAGCTGGATGCGGCAGGCCTTGTCCAGCGTGTCCATCAGCACGAAGGCTTCGGCCACCGTGCGGCCGCAGGTCAGGGTGCCGTGGTTGCGCAGCATCATCGCGCGGTGCGTGCCGAGTTCGGCGATGAACTGTGCCTGCTCTTCGGCGCCGAAGGTCAGGCCCTGGTAGTCGTGATAGCCGATGTCGCCCCAGAAGCGCATCGCGTGCTGGGACAGCGGCAGCAGCCCGTCGCGCAGCGCAGAGACGGCGATGCCGGCGTCGGTGTGCAGGTGGATCACGCAGTGGGCGTCGGCGCGGGCGCGATGCACCGCGCCGTGGATGGCGAAGCCGCTCGGGTTGGCGCTGCGGCCGCTGCCGTCGGTGACGCGGCCTTCGAGGTCGATCGTCAGCAGGCTGGAAGCGGTGATCTCGTCGAAGGTCTGGCCGAAGGCGTTGATCAGGAAAACATCGCCGCGCCCCGGCAGGCGCAGCGAGATGTGAGTGTAGATGAGGTCGGACCAGCCTCTTGCGGCGGCGAGCCGGTAGCAGGCGGCAAGATCGACGCGGGCGCGCCACTCTTCGGTGCTGAAGCCCTCGGGGCATTCGGCATACGGGCTCCCGTCATATGGGCTCCCGTCATATGGGCATGCGGCATAGGCGTCGAGATCATCCATGGCGTCGGCTCCGTTTGCCTGCCTGGGTCTGCAGGCGCTGAATATCAGGGGTTCCGGTCGGCGATGACGCCGTGGCATTCGAGCTGGATCTCGTCGCAGTTGTGTCCTTGTCCCTTGCGGTCGATGACGATGAAGTCGCAGACGCCGTCGAGTGCGAGCAGCGGGTGGTGCCATACGCCGGTGGCGTAGTTGACGCCCTGGTCGTGGCGGGCGAGGAAGATCTTGAGGTCCTCGACGGCAGGCGCTTGACCGGCCGGGGCGACGACGACGAGGTAGGGCTTGCCGGACATCGGGATGAAGGCCTGGGAGGCGAGCGGATGACGCTCCATCATCTGGACGGTGAAGGGCAGGCTGCGGGGTTGACCGCGGAAGATGGAGACGATGACGCGGCCGTCGGCTCCGGGCTCGACGTTGGCGAGGTCGTGGTAGCGCTCGGTGTTGCCGGCGTTGATGGTGAAATGCTGGACCGCGTCACAGGCCTCGATGACGTCGCCGAAAGGGGCGAAAGCCTCGCGGGTGAGGGGCTGGACCTGGAGCGGGAAAGCTGTAGGTTCGGACATGGGGCGTGCTCGCGGTGAAGGGGAAGGGGAAAAAACCGCCCCCGGGCGGGGGCGGGAAGGAGGATCTTACTTGGCTTCGGGTTTTCCCCACAGTCGCAGTCGTGAGACGCCGCCGTCGGGGAAGATGTTGAAGCGGACGTGGGTGATGGTCCCGAGCCTGGCGACCTGCTCGGTGAAGGTATGGATCGCATCCATCTCGAGCTTCTGCTCGGGCAGCAGGGTCTGCCAGAACATGGACTGGGTGGTGATGGAGCGGTCGGTACCGCCGGTGACATAAGCGGCCTGGACCGAGCAGCGGTCGGGGTAGTTGCCCTTGAAGAAGGCGGTATCGACCTCGATCTTCTCGACGGTGCCGGGCGCGCCCAGCTCGAGCACGCACCAGTCGTTGCCGGGCTCGCGGCGGCGGCGGGTCTCCCAGCCGTCGCCCATGTTCATGCCGCGGCCGGGCAGCAGCAGGGCGGCGGCGGACGAACCGAAGCTGGCATCGTTCCAGGACACGGCACGGCCGCCGTTCTCCATCGCCACCAGATCGACCAGTTCGCCGGCGGCGGCGGAGAGCGAGCCGACCGGCCGGCCATAGACGCGCAGGCGGGCGATGCCGCCGTCCGGATACATGTTCACCCGCAGGTGGGTCCAGGCCTCGGCGCTGGCGCACTCGAGGATGTGGTGGCTGTTGGGGCCGCAAGGGGTGGCGGGCAGGATCTCGGTCCAGTTGGCGGCCTCGAGGGTTTCGGCGTCGTCGGAATCGGAGACGCAGGCCTCGATGGAGACGGCGGGCGGGTAATTGCCGGTGAAGTGGGAGGTGTCGATGTCGAAGCCGCGGATGAGGCCCTTGACGCCGAGCCGGACGATGGCCCAGTCGTGGCCGGCGACGCGCTTGCGGCGGGACTCCCAGCCGTCCATCCACTTGCCGTTGGTGTCGAACTTGCCGGGGACGAACTGTGCGGGTTCGGGGTTGAGCATGCGTGAGACTTCGGCGAAGAAGTCGTCGGAGGTGGCGATCGCCTTGGCGCCGAGGCGCGGGTTGGCGAGATCGACCGAGCGCAGGGCCCAGTCGGGCAGTTCGGCGGGGGCGGCGAAGACGGGGGCGCCGGGGGTATGGCTGGCCATGTGAGACTCCTTTGGATTCAGCGGGTTGTGCGGGTTCCGCCCGGCTGCGTCGAGGCAGGGGCGGCTTCCGCGTGGGTATTATTTGGGCTGGTAGGGGTGTTTCTCGATCCAGTGCCGGGCGACATCGACGCGCCGGCAGACCCAGACGCGGTCGTGCTTCTCGATGTGGTCGAGGAAACGCTGCAGGGCCTTGAAGCGCCCCGGCCGTCCGAGCAGGCGGCAGTGCATGCCGATGCTCATCATGGCCGGTCGCTCCTCGCCTTCGGCATACATCACGTCGAAGGCGTCGCGCAGGTACTCGAAGAACTCGTCGCCGTGCGAGAAGCCCTGGGGCAGGGCGAAGCGCATGTCGTTGGTGTCGAGGGTGTAGGGCACGACGAGGTGGGGCACGGTGTCGCCGTCGGTCTTCTGTACTTCGGTCCAGAACGGCAGGTCGTCGCCGTAGTAGTCCGAGTCGTACAGGAAGCCGCCGTAGTCGGCGACCAGTCGTCGGGTGTTGGGCGAGTCGCGTCCGGTGTACCAGCCCAGTGCGCGCTCGCCGGTCAGGCGCTCGATGATCTCCATGCCGATGCGCATGTGCTCGCGCTCGATCTCTTCGGGGGTGTTCTGGTAGTGGATCCAGCGCCAGCCGTGGCAGGCGATCTCGTGGCCGAGTTCCTTGAAGGCGGCGGTGAGTTCGGGGTGGCGCTCGAGCGCCATGGACACGCCGAAGATGGTCATGGGCAGTCCGCGGCGCTCGAACTCGCGCAGGAAGCGCCAGACGCCGACGCGCGAGCCGTACTCGTAGATGCCTTCCATGGAGAGGTGGCGTTCGGGGTAGCTGGCGGCGTTGAAGAGTTCGGAGAGGAACTGCTCGCTGCCGGGGTCGCCGTGCAGGACGCAGTTCTCGCCGCCTTCCTCGTAGTTGAGGACGAACTGGACGGCGATGCGGGCGCGGCCGGGCCAGTCGGCATGCGGCGGATTCTTGCCGTAGCCGATCAGGTCGCGCGGGTAGGGTGTAATGATTTGCGAAGTCATCGGAAAACCTCCTTCAGCCGGTGGTCAGCCCTGGGCTGCGAACAGTGCGTCCAGGCGGAAACGGGCAATTTTGCCGATTTCCTTCAGGCAGGTGCGGAATTCGGTGTCGCGGTCGTTGGCCAGGCGGGCTTCGACGCCGTCCATGATCTGGTAGCGGCTCAGGCCCTTGACCGCGATCACGAAGGGAAAGCCGAAGCGTTCGCGGTAGGCCTTGTTCAGGTCGCGCAGGCGCTGCAGTTCTTCCTTGCTGCACTGGTCCAGGCCGGCACCGCGCTGTTCGCCGGTCGAGGCGGTGGTCAGCGTGCCTTCCTCGGCTTCCTTGCCCGCCAGTTCCGGGTGGGCGCAGATCAGTGCGAGCTGTTCGGACTGGGCGGCGTTATCCACCACCAGGCACATCGCGGCGTGCAGCGCATCGACGCTGGTGAAGGGGCCGGCGCTCCAGGCGCGCTCGGCGATCCAGGGCGAGTGTTCGAAGATGCCGTCGAGGCGGGCGACGAAGGCGTCCTGCGGCAGGCGGGACAGTTCGGCCAGTGCGGCGGTCGTGTCGGTCGCCGGCGAGGAGGTGTGGGTAGTCATTTGTCTCTTCCCTCGTGGGATTCGGTATGGAATGCCGGTTCGCGCGCGGGCGGCGGCCCGCGGCGCCGGGCGTTCTCAGTCGGAGGTGGATGCGCCCTGGGCGTGCCAGATGGCGACGGCTTCGCGTTCCTGGTCGGTGATGCCGGTCAGATTGCCGAGCGGCATGTAGCCGCTGGCGATGGTTTCGGCGATCTTGGCCGCGTGCTGGCGGATCTGCTCCGGTGTCTCCAGCGCAATCCCCTTGGGCGCCTGCACGAAACCGTCGTAGCTGGGCTTCTCGGCGTGACAGGTCACGCAGCGCTGGGTCATCACGTCGCGGATGGTGGAGAAGCTCACCTTGTCGCCGCTGGCATCGACCGGCTTCGGTGCCATCAGCACGATCAGCAGCAGGATCAGCGCGGCGCCGGCAGCGGGCAGCCACCATTTGACCTGGCCGCGGTGGCGCAGCACGAAGAACTGGCGGATCAGCACGCCGGCAACCATCAGCACGCCGAGGATCAGCCAGCCGTTGGGGTTGGCATAGGTCATCGGGTAGTGGTTGCTGATCATGATGAACAGCACCGGCAGGGTGAAGTAGGTGTTATGCACCGAGCGCTGCTTGCCGACGATGCCGGGCTTGGGGTCGACCGGCTCGCCGTTGCGGATCTGCTCGACCATCTTCTTCTGCCCCGGAATGATGTGGAAGAAGACGTTGGCCGCCATCATCGTGCCGATCATCGCACCGACGTGGATGTAGGCGCCGCGGGCCGAGAACACCTGGTGCAGCACGTAGTTGGCGACCATCACGAAGACGAACACGATCGCCACCAGCAGGCCGTCCTTGCCGACCATGTTGCGGCACAGGACGTCGTAGAAGACCCAGCCGACGACGAGGAAGGCGATCGAGATGCCGATGGCGGCAGCGGGGGAAAGCGCCATCACGTTGCTGTCGATCAGGTAGCTGGAGGCACCGATCCAGTACACGATGGCCAGCATGCCCATGCCGGACAGCCAGGTGCTGTAGGCCTCCCACTTCGACCAGTGCAGGTCGTTGCTGAGCGGTTCGTGCTTGGGGCCGGTGAGGTACTTCTGGCTGTGGTAGAAACCACCGCCGTGCACCGCCCAGAGTTCGCCGAACACGCCGCGCTTGGTGGCTTCCGGGTCCTTCGGCGGCTTCAGCGCGTTGTCCAGCATGACGAAGTAGAAGGATGCGCCGATCCAGGCGATGCCTGCGATCAGGTGTACCCAGCGGACCAGCAGGTTGGCCCAGTCGAGCAGGTAGGCTTCCATGATCTCGTGTCTCTATGTAGTGGTTATTGGGGCGGCGATCGATCAGGGAAGGCTCAGCTGCCGCGATAGGTGGAGTAGCTCCACGGCGACACCAGCAGCGGCACGTGGTAGTGCGCGCCGGTGTCGGCGATGCCGAAGCGCAGCGCGACTTCGTCGACGAACAGCGGTTCGGGCAGGTTCTGGCCCTGGGCGCGGAAATAGTCGCCGGCGCCGAAGACGATTTCGTATTTGCCGGCTTCGAGGGCCGTGCCTTCGAGTAGCGGCTGGTCACAGCGGCCGTCGTGGTTGGTGACCGTGCGCGCCACTTCGCGGCGTTCGCCGTCGAGGCGATAGACGATGACGGAAATGCCCTGGCCGGGTTTGCCGTTGGCGGTGTCGAGTACGTGAGTGGTGAGGCGTCCCATGCTGTTGCTCCTGGTAGTGTCCGGTGGAGAAGGATGAAATCGGTATGTTCGGCTACCGGTTTCGGGGGATCGTGTGAGGCGCAGTGTAAGCCCGGCCTTTCTTAACAAAACACATATGCCTTTATAAGTGATATACCCTCTCGCTTATAAATGGACGAGGAGACCCACCATGAGCCTGAGACGTGGCGACGACCCGCTCGATACCTACCTGTTGCGCATCTTCGTGCTGCTGATCACCGAGCGCAGCGTGTCGCGCACCGCCTTGCGCATGAACCAGTCGCAGCCCGCCGTCAGCGCGGCGCTGAAGCGCCTGCGCGACATCCTGGGCGACCCGCTGCTGGTGCGCGAGAAAGGCGGCATGGTGCCGACCGAGCGCGCGCTGGCGCTGATGTCGCATGCCAAGGGGGCGCTGGCGGAGATCGACCGCATGGTCGATGCGCCGGAATCCTTCGAGCCGCACAGCACGCGCCACGAGTTCCGCATCGGTTCGCCCGACTATCTGGCGCCGGTGTTCGTCGCCAGCGTGGCCGAGCGCTTTCGCCGCGAGGCGCCGCAGGCGCGGCTGACGCTGCATGCGCTGGGGCCGAACTTCGATTTCGAGCGTTCGCTGGCCGAGGGCGACCTGGACGTCGTGATCGGCAACTGGCCCGAGCCGCCGCACCGCATGCACCTGTCGATGCTGCTCGAGGACGAGATCGTCTGCCTGGTGGCGGCCAGCCATCCGCTGGTGCGCAAGGGCATGACGACCGAGGACTACATGCGCGCCGCCCACGTAGTGCCGATGCCGTACTCGATCAGCCAGCGCGGCGTGATCGACAGCGTGCTGGCGTCGATGCGCATCAACCGCGACGAGCGCGTGGTGGTGCAGTCCTTCACCGCCGCGCCCTATCTGCTGCAGAACACCGACCTGGTATTCACCACCACCCGGCACTTCGCCCAGTTCTACGCCGACCTGCTGAAGCTTGCGATCGTGCCGTCGCCGATTTCCTTTCCGCCGATGCGCTTCTACCAGTTGTGGCACGAGCGCAACCACCATTCGACCGGCCACCGCTGGCTGCGCCGGCTGTTGTCCGACTGCGGCCGGCGCATCGTGCTGCCGTCGGCGTAGGACGGCACACGGGGAGCGGGCCGTGCGGCGCGCTCCCCGTGGAGATGGCGAGGATGGATGCGCTCAGCGGTCGATCGGCACCAGGATCACCGGCACGTCCGCCTTCATCGTCACCTTGTGGGCGACCGAGCCCAGCAGCAGCTCGCCGATCGTGCTGTGGCCGCGCGAGCCCATGATGATCATGTCCGCCAGCACGTGCTTGGAGACGTCGAGGATGCGGCGCGAGGCGTCGCCTTCGAGCGCACGCACGCTGGCCAGCACGCTCTTGACGTCGAGATCAGGGTTGGCTTCGGCGAACACGTCGATGCGGTGGCGCAGCAGCGCCTCGGCCTTCTTGTGGCCGGCCAGCTTGATTTCGTCCATCTTCTCTTCGCTGAGGAATTCCTCGTAGGGCAGGCTGGACGAGGGCAGCGTCACGGTGACGGCATGCAGCTTGGCGTTGAATTTCATCGCCAGGCCGACGGCATGGCGGAAAACCGCGGGCGAGCGCGGGGTGAGGTCGGAGGCGTAAAGGATCGAACGGATTTCGTAGCTCATGCGAGTCTCCCGATTTGATGTTGTCCGGCCCTTGCGCGCCGCTGCCGAGGCAGGCAGCCATGGCAGCGGATGGCCGATTGGTGTGCTGGATCGAAGTGTAGTGGTGCCGGGGCCCGCTCCGCCATGCCGCGTTTGATAGCGCTTATACGCGAAAGCTGATGTTCAGCTGCGGGGCCGGTAATGCACGTGGCGGGTGCTGTGCGGATGCCCGTGCGGGTGCGTGTGGCCGTGATCCGAGGCGCTGACCTCGACACCGATCAGGTTCAGGCTGCCGTGGCGCACGCCGCTTTCGGCCATGATCGACTCGGCGAAGCGGCGCACCGCGGCGCTCGGCCCGCGCAGGATGGCGCATTCGATGCAGTCGTCGTGGTCGAGATGGGCGTGCAGCGTGGACACCGTGAGGTCGTGGTGCGCGTGCTGCAGCCGGGTCAGCCGTTCGGCGAGTGCGCGCTCGTGGTGCCGGTACAGGTAGCTCAGCGTCGCCACGCATTCGCCGCCGGTTTCGTCGCGCAGGCGGGTCGATTCCAGCTCGCGGCGCAGCAGGTCGCGCATCGCCTCCGAGCGGCTGCTGTAGCCGCGCTCGGCGATCAGCGCGTCGAAGGCGCTGGCCAGTTCCTTGTCCAGCGAAATGGTGATCCGTTCCATCGGTTTCTCCCGGTCGTCGATGTGCGGCCGTACGCTCGGTGCCGCCTTCAGCTGTCGAGCGCAGGCGCAGCGAGGGCGATGCGCCGGGTCGCGAGCGCCGCGACCAGGGTTTCGTCATGCGAAGCGACGATCATCGGCAGCCCGCTGTCGGCCAGGACAGCGGTGATGCGGGCCGCGCTGACAGTATCGAGTGCGGCCGTGGGTTCGTCCAGCAGCAGCACGCGCGGCTGCATCGCCAGCACGCCGGCCAGTGCGGCCAGGCGCTGCTGGCCGCCGGACAACTCGTGTACCGGCCGCTGCGCCAGCCCGGCGATGCCGACGCGCAGCAGCGCTTGCCGAGCCCGGGCACGGGCCGCGGCGGCGTCCAGGCCCTGGTTCAGCGGGCCGAATTCGGCGTCCTCGATCACCGTCGGGCCGAACAACTGGTCGTTGCTGTCCTGGAACAGCATGCCCAGCGGCCCGCGCAGCGGCGCGAAGTCGCGCTCGCGGCGGCAGTCGCGGCCGAGCAGGCGGATGCTGCCGGCAGCGGCCGGCACGAAGCCGAGCAGGGCCTGCAGCAGCGTGGATTTGCCCGCACCGCAAGGGCCGAGCACGAACAGGCGCTCGTCCTCGTGCAGATCGAGGTCCAGGTGGTCGAGCACACTGCGGCCGCGGCGCGCCACCGTCAGGCCGCGCACTTCGATCAGGGCTGTGGCAGCCGATGCCGGGCCGGTGCCGGTGGCGCGCGCGTTCATGTACGGAAGCCACGCGCGCGCATCGCGACTTCGACGCGCTCGGCGCGCAGCATGGCCTGCACCAGCAGCAGCGCCACCAGTTGGGCGCAGACCTGCAGCGTGCGGCGGTTCATGCCCGGACGGAAGCCGCGCGCGCGCATCGCGCGCTCGATCCGCCGCCGGCTGTCGGCGAGCAGGCCGAAGTAGCGCACCATCAGCGTCAGCAGTCGCGCCATGCGGGCCGGCAGGCCGAGCCCGGCGGCGGCGCGGCCGATGGCGAAGGCATCGAGGCCGTCGAGCAGCCCCAGGCAGCACAGCGCGATCGCGTTGGTGCGCAGCGAGATCTGCAGCGCAAGCTCCTGTCCGGCGGCGGAGGCGGTGACGCCCTCGGCGCCGAACTGCCAGGGCAGGCTCAGCCACAGCATCGCGACGAAGCCATTGACCGCCAGCAGCCGGCGCAACAGGCGCCCGCGCCCGCTGCTACGCCACAGCGCCGCCGCCATCACCATCGCGCCGAATGCGACCGCAGCCATCAGCCAGGCGTGGCTGGACAGCAGGGAAACGACCAGGCTGGCGCCGATCGCGGCGGCCAGCCGCAGGCGCGGCCAGCGGGGTGCTGCGGCCATCGGCAGGCCGTTCATGGCCGCACCGGTGCCAGCGACTGCGGCATCATGCGCAGCAGCGCGGCGACGGTGAAGGCACCGATGACCGCGTCCACCGCCATCACCGGCAGGTGGGCGAGGCTGAACAGCACGATCAGTTCGCCGAAGGCTCGGCCGCCGGACAGCGCCAGCATGCCGCCGATCATCAGCACCGCGCCGCCGATGCCGATCACGCCGCAGGCCGCGCCGGCCAGCATCGCTCGAGCGTGCGTCGTTTCGGCGCCGAGGCGGCTGCGCAGCAGGTAGTGGGCAAGGACACCGGGCAGGGCGACCGCCAGCAGGTTGGCGCCGAGCACGGCGAAGCCGCCGAAGGAGAACAGTGCCGCCTGCAGCAGCAATGCCACGCACAGCACCGGGAACACCGCCCAGCCCAGCAGCAGGCCGGCCAGGCCGTTGAGCACCAGATGCACGCTGCCGGGACCGACCGGCACGTGGATCGTGCTGGCGACGAAGAAGGCCGCGCCGAGCAGCGCCGCCAGCGGCAGCTTGTCCTCGCGCAGGCTGCGCAGGCCCAGCGCCACGCCGGCCGCCGACAGGGCGGCGCCGGTGATCAGCAGTGGTGCGTTCAGGACGCCATCTGCCAGGTGCATCAGGCCCTCCGCCGCGCCATGAACCAGGCGCTCAGCCCGGCCAGGCCGAGGATGTAGCCGATGCCGCCGAGGATGTCCTGCAGGCGGATGCGCTGCTCCAGGCGGACGATGTCCTCGCGCAGCAGGCGTAATGCGTCGGCGTCGGCCGTCCCGCCGGCGGCCACGCGCACGGCTTCGGCTTCGCTGCGGTGGCCTTCGTCGCCTTCGACGACGACCCGGTAGCGCGGCAGCGGCGGCACGGCGATGCGGAAGCGCCCGTCGGCGCCGCTGCTGCCCTGGGTCAGCGTGGCGCCGGTGGCGGGGTCGAGGACGTCGACGAACAGGCCGGCGGCGGCGCTCTGGTCCGAGTAGCGGGCCTGGCCGACCACCGCGTCGTTTTCGGCATGGGCGCTGACCCACAGGCCGTGGGCGAGCGCCGGACCGTTGGCAGCAAGCAGGCTAGTGCCAAGCAGGAAGGCGCGAAGAGCGGCAGATACGCCCCTCATCGCTGCGGCTCCGCGTCGAAGCCGAGCAGATACTCGATCGACAGCGTGGTGTAGCGCGGGTCGCCTTCGACCTCGCTGCGCTGTCCCGCCCAGATGCGGTTGAACCCGGCCTGCGGCACGATCGTGGCGAAGCCGTCGGCATCGCTGACGGCGCCGGGGCCGCCTTCCTCGCCGGCGGCGACGCTGATGCCGGCTGCCGGTTTGCCGTCGATCAGCACGCGCAGCTTCAGCGGCACGCCGGCGCGCGGCGCGGCGGCATCGGCCGGCACCAGCTCGAAGGGCTGACCCCAGGCGCGGGTTGCAGCCCTGCTTCCCCGGTCCCAGCTCGAAATGGTCTTGTGGTACTTCAGCGCGCGCACGCCGCTGACGGCGCCGGGCACTTCGTTCATCGGCTTCTTGATGCTGCGCCCAGCTTCCGCCCGGCTCCAGATGCCGTTGTCGAAGCTCAGCAGCAGCACCGCGGCATCGCCCTCGACGCGCACCCGCACGCCGTCGCCGGTTTCGCTGCGCACGACCGGCAGCGTGCCGCCGTCGGCAGCGAACGCATCCAGCGGACCGACCTTGCTCGCGGCATAGGCTTCGGTCCTGCCTTCATGGCCGCCGAAGACGACACGGTACTGCCCGGCGGCGGTTTCAGCTTCGAGCCAGACGGTGTGGGCCGAGGCGCTGGCGCAGGCTGCGATCAGCAGGGTGGCGAGAAGACTGCGGGCGGGGAATGCGTGGGTTTTCGTGCTCATGGTGTGTGTCCTTGGAAATCGAGTTGCACGCCGATGCGCTTGAAATTGCCGTAAAGCACCGAGATGGGGCTCTTGCGCACCATCATGGTGCGAAGTTCGAGCGGCACGATTGCGTCCACCGGTAATTTCGCGCGCGATGGCGGGGTCGAGGGCGAGGCCGGCGGCGGGCAGGGCGGCGCGCGGTTTCATGCATGGCGCGCAGGCTGGAAGGGAATGGGGCATCGAGCTTCGTTCACTGAAGGGGGAGCGGGTTCATGTATGAAGTTCTCGATGAATCTTCATAAGGATTGCTCCGAAGCAACCCTCATGCCAGCCCATTCGGCCAACTCCGTCGCTCGAAACCGGTCACGGCCGGTTTGCCCGCCGGGATGAACTGCTGCGTCGACCCGGGCCGCACCGCTTTCCGACCCCGCTGGACGGGATGGCCGGCTTCGCTGCGGCTGATGGAACAACTGGCGCCCGCTCGCCGCGGCCGTGAGAAATGCACGCATGCAGGCTCGCTGGTGCGTGATACATTGAAAAAACCAAATGAAATATTATGAAAAGCTAGGAGACGGAGTCGTTTCTTTATGGTGCAAGTGAGGTCCTATGTCTCTGCGGGCGAGACAACCGCAGACGTGCTGTCGGAGCTTTCGGCGGCAATGGAAAGTGCGCCGATAGAGCCTGACTTTCTCTGTGTCTTCTATGGCTGCATGCATGACGACGAGGCGATCCTGGCCTTCGTGCGCGACCGCTTTCCCGATGCCGCCATCCTCGGCGGTACCTCGTGCGGCGGAGTCATGAGCGAGGACGGCCTGGGGGGCGAGCGATCCATCGGGCTGCTGCTGGTCGAGGACCCGGATGGCGATTACGGGACGGCTGCCGTCCGGCTGCAGGGCAATGCCGCCGACTGCGCCGAGCAGGCGCTCCACGATGCGCTCGCCGCGGCAGGCTGCGCCGGAGAGCTGCCGGAGCTGATATGGGTCTACCAGGCGCCGGGGCAGGAAGAGGCCGTGCTCGACGGCCTTCGCCGCGTGGTCGGCGATCGCTGCCCGATCGTCGGCGGCAGTGCGGCGGATGAGGATGTCGCCGGCAAGTGGCGCCAGCTCGGTCCCACGGGCCTGATGAGCGACGGCCTGGTGGTCGGTGTGCTGTTCTCGTCCGGCGGCATCGGCTTCGCCTTTCAGAGCGGCTACGAGCCCAGCGGCGAGAGCGGGATCGTGACGCAGGTGGATGGCGGCGCCGATGAGTGCGTTACCGGCGCCAGCGCCCGGGGGCGCCGGATCGTCGGCATCGACGGGGAGCCGGCCGCCGAGGTCTACAATCGCTGGCTCGGCGGCGCGCTGGCCCGGAAGATCGCCAGCGGCGGCAACATCATGATCGACACGGCGATGTCTCCGGTCGGCGTCGAAGTCGGGAAGATCGGCGGCATTCCCCACTATCTCCTGATCCATCCGAACCGGATTCTGGCCGATGGGAGCCTGGCGACCTTTGCCACGATCGAGGAGGGAGCGCGGCTCTTCGGCATGCGGGGCAACAGGCCGAACCTCGTCGAGCGGGCGGGCAAGGTCGCCGCCGCGGCGGCATCGATGCTGCCGGGCGGGCCGGCCAGCCTCGCCGGCGGCCTGGTCATCTATTGCGCGGGCTGCATGCTCGCCGTGGGCAACGAGATGCCGAAGGTGTCGCGCGCGGTTTCGGCGAGCCTCGACGGCGCGCCTTTCCTGGGTTGTTTCACTTTCGGCGAGCAGGGCAGCATCCTCGGCAGGAATGCCCATGGCAATCTGATGATCTCGGCCATTGCCTTCGGAAAATGAGAGCGACGGTGACTGAAGATTCGGAGGGTTTGCGGGAAACGCTGGTCGACATGCGCAGGGAGCTGGACATGCTGCGCATCGAGACCACGCATGCCAAGCTGCTGCTGAGCGCGCTGGAGGCGATGCTCGGCGCGAACGGCGACGACGACCCGTTCAATGGCGTCTTCACCGCGCTGATGCAGGTCTTCGAATACGCCCATGCGATCGTCCTCGTCGAGCCGGGCGATGGGGGCGAACAGCTGGAGTGCATCGCATCGAGCCATCAAATGGCGATCGGTTCGCTCTGGCCTGCCGGCAAGCTGTTCCGGAAGGCGCTCTCCGGACGCATCATTTCCACCGTGCCGGGCGTCGGCGCCGATGCCTGGCCGGCAGAGCTGGCGCCGGAAATCTCGTGCGGCCAGCCGGCGCTGTATTTTCCCCTGGCGGTGCGCGGCAGCCGCGGCCTGATGATCCTGTTGCGCAGGCTCGACCAGGCCGGCTTCGACCGCTCGCACGTCGCGCTCGCGCGCAAGTTCTCGCTGCTGGCCTCGCATGCCTTCGCCGCCCGTCAGGCCAGTCTGAGCAAGGCGGAGAGCCGTCGCCTGAAGGATTTGACCGAGGAGCTGGAGGCAAGCCAGGAAGCGCTGCGTTTCCGCGCCAACCACGACCAGCTCACGGGATTGCCGAACCGCGCCTACGTCCGCGAACTCGTCGATCAGATGATCGGACGCAAGCAATGGAGCGGGGCCGGCTGCGAAGCGGACCCGGGCAGCGGCGCGAACCAGTTGGCGCTGGCCTTCATCGATCTCGACGAGTTCAAGCGGGTCAACGACATGCACGGCCACGTCGCGGGAGACGTGCTGCTGCAGGAGATCGCCCGCCGCGTGCAGGCCGAGATCAGGCGCGGCGACGTCTTCGGCCGTATCAGCGGCGACGAGTTCGTCATCGTGCTCGACCCGGCAGGCGAGCAGAGCGGCGTTGCCCGGATCGTCGAGCGGATCCTTGAACGCATCAGGCAGCCCCTGTCGGTCGAGGGGGCGCAGATCAAGCCGTCGGCATCGATCGGGATCGCGTTCTATCCGGAACACGGCCGGGACTACGAGACGCTGCGGCGCCATGCCGACCTGGCCATGTACCAGGCCAAGACCTCGACCAAGGGCCGCGTGTCCTTCTTCACCCGCGACCTGGGGCGCGAGGTCGACGATCGGCTCGTTCTCGAGCAGCGTGTCAAGGAAGCCGTCGCCGCCGGCGAATTCCGCTGCGCGCTGCAGCAGAAGATCAACATCCGGACCGGGTGCGTCGTGGGCTTCGAAGCGCTGGCGCGCTGGGTCGATGCCGCGGGTGTCGTGTACAGTCCAGGCCATTTCCTGCCGACCGCTTCCCGGCTCGGCCTGCTGGACGAAATCTCGGCGCTGGTGATGGAGGACCTGCTGCAGAACCTGCCGGCGCTCGACGCCGGATTCGGGCCGGCGATCAGGTACAGCATCAACGTCTCGCCAGCGCAGACGACGAGTGTTCCGTTCATGCAGAAGCTGCTCCGGCGCCTGTCGGAATCGGGCCGGGCAGGGCGTTTCATCCTGGAGCTGACGGAAGAATCCTTCGCTGCGACCGGCCCCTTCCAGACCCACGTGCTGCCCGCGCTGCGCAATGCCGGCGTGGCCATTTCGATCGACGATTTCGGCACCGGCTATTCGTCCCTGGCAAAGCTGGCGGAGCTGACCGTCGACGAACTGAAGCTCGACCGTTCGCTGGTGTCGTCGATCCATCGGCGGCCGCGCAACCAGATCGTTCTGCGCGCGGTCGAGTCGCTCGGCGCGGCGCTGAACATGTCGATCGTCGCCGAAGGGATCGAGACCGACGAAGAAAACCGCTATCTGCTGGAGCAGACCTGCATCGCCATCGGCCAGGGTTTCCTGCACCACAGGCCGCAACTGCTCGCCGATCTGCTCGGCCGCTGAGCCCAGCGCCTCCTGCGCCCGGCCTGCTTCCACTGCCGCATCGACGCCTTCGCTCACGCTTCGGGCGGACGCTGGCCCGCTCGGCCGGGCGGCGGCAGCGACCGGCTGCCGAGCACGGTCGGAGCGTGATTGCAAGGATGTATCTGACATTCCGTGGCTTGATATCAAAAATGACAATGATTATTATTTCGTAATGTACTGACCAGCCAGCCACCCAACCGGAATTCTCCCGGCCAGGAAGCCCGCCCCTCCGTACTTCCTGTCCCCAACGAACGGAGCATTCCAATGGCCTACTCAGAGAGCCAGAAATACGCGCCGGCGCCGCAATCGCGCCCATACCCGATCACCCCGGGCTCTTCCCTGCGCCTGAACCTCGTCGCTCTCGCTCTTCTGGCGAGTGGTGCGACCCAGGCGCAGACCGCGGCAGGAACCGAATCGGGCGTTGCCCAGCTGCCGGCCGTCACGGTCAAGGCCGAACAGAGCGGCAGCGCCGAGGATGGCTACCTCGTCAAGAGCATTACCGGCGTGGGGATCTGGGGCGAAAGAAGCCTGCAGGACACGCCTTATTCGATGAGCATCATATCGGGCGATCTGATCGAGAACGTGATCGCCAAGGACATGAACCAGATCTTCAAGATGAATCCGACGACGCAGGAAACGGCGAGCATTGCCAGCGATGCCACCGACAACCTGTGGGTGACGATGCGCGGGTTCCAGGTCAATTTCCCGATCATCAACGGCATTCCCTACGCAAGCCGGATTGCCGGCACGCCGATGATGCAGGACATCGAGCGCGTCGAGATCATCAACGGCGCGACTGGCTTCCTGTATGGCGGCGGGCGTGTCGGCGGCGCGGTGAACTACGTCACCAAGAAACCGACGATCGACACCCGGAGAAGCGTATCCGCCGGCAGCTACGGCGGCAGTTCGTATTTCGGCCATGCCGAACTGAGCGGGCAGTTCGACGACAACAATGTCTTCGGCTACCGGTTCAGCGTATTCAACCAGGGCGGTGAAACCAGCAGGAAGGAGGAAAAGAAGCAGAAAGCGGTCAGCCTGGTATTCGACTGGAAGCCGACAGACAACTTCTATGCCGACCTGCGCTACAGCTACAAGGATACCGAAGCCCCGGGGCCGACGATCTTCTGGGCGACCGGGGGCCAGATCGACCGCAGCGGCATCAGCCGGAACCGCAGCCATACGCCCGACTGGCTGGTGCAGGAATTCACCTCGAACAGGATCGAGAGCGGCATCAGGTGGGACATCAACGAGGTCTTCACGCTGCGGACCAACCTGCTCTACGAAGAAGTGGAAAAGACCGGCGGCGACGCCCGCATGCGGTATCTGGACAGGAAGGTGCTGGCGACCTCCTGGTTCGGCAATTACGCCCTGCAGGAGAACGAGAAGAAGGGCATCAGCGCCTACCTCGATTCGAAGTTCGAGACCTTCGGCATATCGCATACGCTGACGGTGGGCTACTCCTCGGCGTCCGACAAGACGAGGAGCAGTACGGACAATTCGCGGAGCTACCAGATACCCACCGACATGACGCTCGACGAATTCAGGAACTATCCCAAGCCCGGTACCTGGGGCAGCGTGGGGCAGACGCCGAGAACGCCGAACTCGAAAGTGAAGTATGACAACATCCTGATCGGGGACGACATCGTCTTCAACGAGCGCTGGTCCGCGCTGGTCGGCTTCAACTACGCAACGACGATGAGCGAGAACTACCGCTCGGGGGTCAAGTACGACGAATCCGCGCTGACGCCGACGCTGTCGCTGATGTACAAGCCGTTCAACGAGCTGACCACCTATGCGACCTACATCGAAAGCCTGGAAGCCGGGGCGGTCGTCGGCAGCACCTACCTGAACGAGAACGAGGTGCTGGACCCCTACATCAGCAAGCAATACGAAATCGGCGCGAAGTACACGCTGAACGACCGGGTGTCGATCAATTCGGCGCTGTTCAGGATCGAGAAGGCCAATGCCTACGACATCCAGACCACGCCGAAGCCGACGCGGACGCAGGACGGCGAGCAGGTCCACCAGGGCATCGAGCTCGGCATCACCGGCAAGGTGACGGACGACCTGACCATCATCGCCGGCGGCACCTTGATGGACCTGAGCATCGACAAGGCCACCAACAGCGCACTGGAAGGCAAGAAGCCGACCGGCGCAGCCAGGGTCATGGCGAAGATCTATGCCGAATACAGCGTCCCGACCGTCAGAGGCCTGTCGGTATCGGGCGGCGCCTACTACACCGGCAAGAAATACCAGGACGACATGAACACCGACGTCGTGCCGTCCTACACCCTGTTCGACGCCGGCCTCAGGTAGACGACCAGGATCGGGCAGTACCCGACCACCTTCAATTTCAGCATCCAGAACATCACGGACGAAGTGTATTGGTCGAACAGCCTGGCGCTGGGCGATCCGCGGACCTTCTCCTTCTCCGTGCGGACTGCGTTCTGATGAGCGGCTGACCGCCGTGCCTATGCGACGCCAGCTTTTGTACCGGCTGGCGCCATGTTTTTCTTGATTGACTGCATATTGCGCAAGGAGCGATTGCATGAGCGCCCGCTTTTCCCTTTCCCGCCGCCGCGTCCTGGCTGGCGCCGTCCTCGCCGCGGCCAGCGGCATCGCGATGCCCGCGCTGGCGGCCCAGGTCGCCACGGTGGCGCTGACGCATGCCAAGGGCACCACCGACGTGCCTGCCGCGCCCAAGCGCGTGGTGGTGTATGACCTCGGTGCCCTGGATGCGCTGCAGGCGCTGGGCGTGCCGGTGGCGGGTGGTCCCAGGGCGCAGATGCCGGGCTATCTGGCGGACTACGCCAGCCGGTACGTCGCGGCCGGCAGCCTGTTCGAGCCGGACTACGAGGTGCTGAGCAACATCAGGCCCGACCTGATCATCGTCGGCGGCCGTTCCAGCGCCAAGCTCGACATCCTGAGCCGGATCGCGCCCACGCTGGATCTGTCCATCGACGGCAAACGGATGCTGCAGGACATCGAACGCAACGTGAACACGCTGGCCGGGCTGTTCGGCAAGCAGGCGCAGGGCCGCGCGCTGGTCGAGCGCATCGACCGGGAAGTGGCCGATCTGCGCCGGCTCGCCGGCCAGGCCGAGCCGGGCCTGCTGCTGATGGCGATCAACGAGAAGATCATTCCGCAGGCGCCGGGCTCGCGCTTCGGCTTCCTGTTCGACGTGCTGGGGGCGAAGTCGGCCGTCGGCACCGCGGACCTGCCGCCGAGCGGCACCGCCTACACCTTCGACGACGTGGCGAAGCTGAACCCGCAGTGGATCTACGTCATCGACCGCAACACCGCGACCGGCCAGGCCGCAGGCGGCGGCGACATCATTCCGTCGCAGAAGGTGTTCGACAACGCCCAGGTCAAGGGCACGGCGGCCGGGCAGAAAGGGCAGGTCGTGTTCCTCGATCCCAAGGGCTGGTATCTGATGGGCGGCGCCGGCCCGTCGGCGCTGCTGGGCAACGTCGCCCAGCTCCGCCAGGCGTACAACGCGGCCGGCCTGCGCTGAGCCTCGCCAAGTGCCTGGCCGGCCTGACCGGATCCAGCCTGAGCGGGCCAGGTCCGGCCGAGCTTGGCGTGTCTGACCCGGCCGGACCTGACCCGGCTGGGCACTTCCACTGCGCGATCGACGATAATCGGGCATGCCCGAATCGACCGCGCCATCCCCATCCTCCTCGCCGCCCGGTGCCGCTTCCCTTCCCGCAGACGCGCCGCCGCGCCGCCTGTCGGCGCTGCGCGGCCTGCTGCCTTTCCTGCGGCCGTATCGCGCGCGCATCGCGCTGGCCTTCGTGCTGCTGTGCCTCGGCTCGGCCACGCTGCTGCTGGTGCCGCTGGCCTTCCGCGACCTGGTGGATTTCGGCTTCGGCAGTGCCGGCGGAGCGGGGACGGCCGCGGCGCTCGACGGCCATTTCCTGCAGCTGTTCGCGCTCGCGGCGTTCTGGGGCGTGGTGGTGGCGGCGCGCTACTACACCGTGTCCTGGGTCGGCGAGCGGGTCACGGCCGACCTGCGCAACGCGGTGTATGCGCGCGTGCTCGGGCAGTCGCCGCAGTTCTTCGAGACCCTGCAGACCGGCGAAGTGCTGTCGCGGCTGACCGGCGACACCACGCTGATCCAGACCGTGGTCGGCAGTTCGGTGTCGATGGGGCTGCGCAGCCTGTTCCAGTTCGCCGGCGGCATGGTGATGCTGGCGGTGACCAGCTTCGGCCTGTTCGCGCTCAATCTCGGCCTGATGGTGGTGCTCGCGGTGCCGATCGTGCTGATCGGGCGCCGGCTCAGGAAGCTGTCGCGCGAATCGCAGGACCGCATCGCCGATGCTTCGGCGCTGGCCGGCGAGATCCTCAATGCGATGCCCACGGTGCAGGCCTTCACCCAGGAAGCGGCAGAGGCCCGCCGCTTCGCCGGACGCAGCGAAACCGGCTTCCTCGCCGCGATCCGCCGCACCCGGACGAGGGCGGGGCTGACCGCGCTGATCATCGCTGCGGTGATGGGCAGCATCATCTTCGTCCTGTGGGTCGGCGCGCAGCAGGTGCATGCCGGTGAACTGAGCACCGGCGAGCTCGCCGCCTTCGTGCTGTATGCGGCGCTGGTCGCCGGCGGCGCGGGCACGCTGGCCGAAGTCTGGGGCGACGTCATGCGCGCGGCCGGCGCCACCGGCCGCCTGCTCGAACTGCTGCAGGCTGAACCGGCGATCCGCGACGCTGCGGTGCCGGCCGTGCCGCGGCGCCTGCCGCAGATGGCGATCCGCTTCGACCACGTCGGTTTCGCTTATCCGGCGCGGCCGCAAGTGCGTGCGCTCGACGACGTCTGCCTCGACATCGCGCCCGGCGAGCGGGTCGCTCTGGTCGGTCCGTCCGGTGCCGGCAAGACCACGCTGTTCCAGCTACTGCTGCGCTACTACGAGATTTCGGCCGGCGCCATCCTGATCGACGGCCAGGACATCCGCACGCTGGCGCTGCGCGCGCTGCGGCAGGACATCGCGATCGTGCCGCAGGACCCGGTGATCTTCTCCGCCAGCGCGATGGACAACATCCGCTACGGCCGTCCCGGCGCCGACGACGAGGCGGTGCGTGCCGCGGCGCGTGCGGCCGGCGCCGACGATTTCATCGCCCGCCTGCCCGAAGGCTACGGCACCTTCCTCGGCGAACGCGGCACCCGCCTGTCGGGCGGCCAGCGCCAGCGCATCGCGATCGCCCGCGCCATTCTCAAGGATGCCCGGCTGCTGCTGCTCGACGAGGCCACCAGCGCGCTCGACGCCGAATCCGAGATCCTCGTGCAGCAGGGCCTGGATGCGGCGATGCACGGCCGCACTACGCTGGTCATCGCCCACCGCCTGGCGACGGTGCAGCGGGTAGACCGCATCGTCGTGCTCGACGGCGGACGCATCGTCGAAGTCGGCACGCCGGCCGACCTGCGTCGCCAGGGTGGCCTCTACGCCCGGCTCGCCGCGCTGCAACTCGATCATTGATGGATATCCGCATGAGCACTCAGCCCAATAACCCGCTGCACGGCATCACCCTCGAAAATCTGCTCCATGCGCTGGTCGAGCACTATGGCTGGGCCGGGCTCGGCCGCCGGGTGGCGATCCGCTGCTTCACCCACGAGCCCAGCATCGCTTCCAGTCTCAAGTTCCTGCGCCGCACACCGTGGGCCCGCGCGCAGGTCGAAGCCTTGTACGTCGATATGCTCGCTGACGGAGCCGCAGGCCCGCGTGGTGCTCAGCGCGGCTGAGAGGGGGCGGCCGGCAGCGCGTTCAGCAGATAGGCCCGGGTGGTGAGGTAGAGCACCAGCCCGTTCAGCAGATGCCACAGGAAATGGGTGCCGAGCGCAGCGTGCGGGCAGACCTGCTGGTCGATCGAACGGAAAAAGAGCGACAGCAGGAGCACGGCGAATGCCGCCAGCACGCCCCAGGCGTCGCGGCGGCCGGCGCGCAGATGGTGGAGGCCGATGCCGGCGATGAACACCAGCGCGCTGCCATAGGCCAGCGAACCGTTCAGCCAGGCCCGTGGCAGGCTGGCGAAGGCGAAGGACAGGGCGAGGTAGAGCAGCACCAGCCCGGCCACCACGGCCACCGGCTGGCGGCTCACCCTGCGGGCATAGAGGCCGACGAAGGCAATCTGGTAGATGAAGATCGGCAACACGTCGGCGACCAGCGTCCAGCGATTGGCCAGGGTATGGAACAGGAAGCTGCCGATGCCGATCAGGGCCACGTTGGCCACCAGAAAGCTGCCCGCCGGATCGAGCCGCAGCCTTTCGCGCCGGATCAGATGCAGCAGGCCGAAGGCGGCGGCGATGAAGGACAGGTTGGTCAGCGCATTGACCGGCTCGGCCCAGAAGGCCGCCGAGGCGCGTTCGCAGTAGAGGTCCAGCGGAGTGCCGAGGTCGGAGGACATGGATGCCTGGATGGAACGATGATGCTGCGCATGATGCCGTGGAACGACGTGGAAGGCGTGATTCGCCGGTCCACCGGTGGACTCGGATACCGCCGCGGCCGTGGAAGGATGGGCATCGTGCCTGTTTTGCAGTGGCAGGTTGATGGCACTGCAGGCGTGCGGGCGCGATAATCCGCAGTTCGCTTTTCGGTTCCTGTCTCCATGTCTTCGTCGCTCGTTTCCGCAGCCCACCCCCGTCCCGCCACCCGCCGCGAATGGTGGGGGCTCGCCGTACTGGTGCTGCCCACGCTGCTGCTGGCGCTGGACATGACGGTGCTGCACCTGGCCGCGCCGCACCTGAGTGCCGACCTGCGGCCGAGCAGCAGCGAGCTGCTGTGGATCCTGGACATCTACGGCTTCATGATCGCCGGCTTCCTGATCACGATGGGTACGCTGGGCGACCGCATCGGCCGGCGCCGCCTGCTGCTGGCCGGCGCCTTCGCCTTCGGCGTGGCCTCGGTGCTGGCGGCCCTGTCGACCACTGCGGCGATGCTGATCGCCACCCGCGCGCTGCTCGGCATCGCCGGCGCCACGCTGATGCCGTCCACTCTGTCCCTGATCCGCAACATGTTCCACGTCGAGCGCGAGCGCACGGTGGCGATCACGGTGTGGATGACCGGCTTCATCGTCGGCAGCGCGATCGGCCCGCTGGTCGGCGGCGTGCTGCTCGAATATTTCCCCTGGGGATCGGTGTTCCTGCTCGGCGTACCGGTGATGCTGGTGCTGCTGGTCGCCGGCCCGCTGCTGCTGCCGGAATTCCGCGACGATGCCGCCGGGCCGCTCGACCTGCCGAGCGCGCTGCTGTGCGTCGGCATGGTGCTGGCGGTGATCTTCGGCATCAAGTCGGCGGCGCGCGACGGCGTGACGCTCGCCGCGCTGGCGGCGGTGCTGCTCGGGCTGGCGGTCGGCATGCTGTTCGTGCGCCGCCAGCGCCGCCTGGCGCAGCCGATGTTCGATCTCGGCCTGTTCGCCAACCGCGGCTTCTCGGTGTCGGTGGCGGCGATGCTGCTGACCATCCTGGCGCTGTCCGGCACCTGGCTGATGGTGTTCCAGTACCTGCAGGGCGTGCTCGGGCTGTCGCCGCTCGACGCCGGCATCGTCATGCTGCCGCCGGCACTGCTGCAGGTGCTGGCGTCGGTGCTGGTGCCGCGGCTGGCGCGCCGCCATCCGCCGCATCGGCTGGTCAGTGCCGGCCTGCTGCTGGCACTGCCGGGTTTCCTTGCGATGATGCTGGTCGGGGGCCCGCCTGCCGGCAGCCCGTATGTTGGCGATGCGGTCTCGCTGTGGCTGCTGGTGGCCGGCACCTCGGTGCTGGGGGTGGGCGTCATGCCGATGATGATCCTCGGCACCGACCTGGTGGTCGGTTCGGCACCGCCGACCAAGACCGGCGCCGCCGCGGCCACCTCGGAGACCGCCACCGAGCTCGGCATGGCGCTCGGCATCGCGATCATCGGCAGCGTCGGCGCGGCGGTCTATCGCAGCCACATGCTGGCCGTGGCAAACGGCGTGGGACTGCCGCCCGAACTCGCCGCCTCGGCCATCGATACCCTGGGTGGCGCGCTCGGCGCGGCGGAGCGGCTGCCGGGCGAGGCCGGCGCGGCCCTGCTGCATGCCGCGCGCGAAGCCTTCGCCGCGGCGCTGCATGTCAACGCGGTGATCGGCGCCGCCATCATGCTGGCGACGGCGCTCATCGTTGCGCTGTTCCTGCGGCGGGCGGCGGGACCGGGGCAGGGGGAGAGCGGACACGGACCGGCTGGCATATCAGATGATTTGATCAAGTAATTCAATATTTCTTGTATCCTGACGACTTCCGCGTGCCCGACACGATCCTTCAAACGCGTTCAGTTTCCGCTTGGTCGTCATATGAGCACCTTGATTACTCCAAGGGACCTGCCTACCTGGGTGCCAGGGCGGGTCCTGTCCGCCAGTGACGGATTGGGCTGGAAGGATGTGGCTCACCGTGCCTATCTCTATACCGGCCTGGATGTGCTGGTGCCGCCGATGGACCATTGCATGATCGTCCGCTACCGCAGCGGCCAGACGCCGATGGACCGGCAGGTGGAGGGGCGCTGGAGCCGCAAGAAGTGCGTGCCGGGGGATTTCTCGCTGCTGACGCATGCGGAGATGTCCCACTGGCACTGGACCGAATGCATCAGCGTGTCCCACACCTATCTTTCGGGCGCGCTGATGCAGCGGGTGGCCGTGGACATCACCGGGCGCAGCATGGTGGACGTGCGCCTGCAGGACGTGTTGCAGGCGCAGGACCCGATCGTCACCGGCATCGTCGATGCCATCACCGCGGAAGCGGAGCAGTGCGCGCCGGGCGGCAACATCTACGTCGAAGGGCTCGCGCTGCAGTTGGCCGTCCATCTGTTCCGCAAGTACGCCTGTATCGACATTCGCGACGACACGCCGGTGGGGCCGCTGGCGCCCCGGCAGATACGCCGCCTCGACGAATACGTCGAAGCCCATCTGCACAAGGGGATCACCATCGAGCAGATGGCCGAGGCGATCGGGCTCGGCGTATGGACCTTCTCCAAGCACTTCCGCGCGAGCACGGGCATGTCTCCCCACGAGTACGTCGTCCGCCGCCGCCTGGAGCGGGCCGCCCGCCTGCTGACCAGCGATGGCCTGGCGATCAAGCAGGTCGCGGCGATGTGCGGATTCGCCGACCAGGCCCATCTGACGCGGGTGATGCGCAGCAGGATGGGCACCACGCCGGCCTGTCTCAGAAAGACCGGCGGCCTCAGGTCGGAACAGGAATGAAAAACAAGCCCCACGCTCCCCCGCTGCGTGCGGTCGCTGCCCCTCAAGGGGGTGCGGCCCGGCGATGAAAAAAGCCGCGGCCTCGTCAAAGAGGCTGCGGCCTGCAAGCCCTGCCGCGGATGCGGCAGGGGGCATGCTGGACACGTCAGACGCTGGGCTGAGCGTCCAGCAACTGCCGGAGATTGGTGTCCAGTTCGGCGATGCAGTTGGCGTCGGTGCCGAACAGCGCCAGGTGGCCGTCGATGCTGTTCAGCGGGCGGAACTCGCTGTCGGCGATCTGCTTCTGCTCGGCCAGGCAGTCGTTGGGCGGGAAGAACATGTCGTGGCTGATCGGCATCACGAAGGTCTTCGCCTTGATGCGGCCGAGTGCCGCGGCCAGGTCGCCGCCGGTATGGCGGCTGACGTCGCCGCGCTGCCATTTCCAGATCATGCACAGCAGGTTGTTCGGGTCCATCGGCGCGAAGTAGCCGGTCATGAACTGATCGACGAAGCTCTCCATGCTGTCGAAGCCCAGCGCCTTGTGGCGGCCGCCGCGGAAGAAGTCGGTGCTCCAGCCCATCACCGTCCACAACTTGGCATGGCGGCGCAGACCGGCCGCCACCTCGGCGGAGTCGGCGTAGTTGCCGTCGCGGAAGGCCGGATCGGTGACGATGGTGTCGATCAGGGTTTCGCCGAACATGAAGTCGTGCTCGGTGTTGCGGGCCGTGCCGGCGATGGGGGCGGCGCGTTCGACCATGTCCGGATGGCGCACCGCCCATTCGTAGGTCTGCTGCGCGCCCATCGAGCCGCCCACCACCAGGGCCAGGCGTTCGATGCCGAAGTGCTGGGTGAGCAGGCGGTGCTGGGCCCGGACGTCGTCGCCGATGCGCACGCGGGGGAACTTCGGCCCGGCGATTTCCGCCGGCGCGTTGCTGGGCGACAGCGACAGGCCGCTGCCGATCTGGTTGACGACGATGATGAAGTAGCGGTCCGGGTCCAGCGCGCGGCCGGGGCCGATATAGACCTGTTCCATGATCTTGCTCGTGCCCGAATACCAGGTCGGGACGAGGATCGCGTTGTCGCGCGCGGTATTGAGCTGGCCGTGGGTGGCGACGGCCAGCGTGCAGTCTTCGAGCACGCCGCCTTCCTCGAGTTCGAGCCGGCCGATGCTGACGAGCTTGTAGGGGCCGTGGTTTTCCTGGGTGTAGTAGGTCATTTGGGTGTCCTCGTGGGGCTGGGGGCAGGGCCGCGGACGGCCCCGGCGCCGCAGGGCATGTGGATGAGGCCGGTGTTCCGGCCGTCGTGGCGGGAAGGGGATGTCGGCGGACTCAGCCTGCCGACATGCCGCCATCGACGCAGTAGCGTCCGCCGGTGCAGAAGGTGCTTTCGTCGCTGGCCAGGAACAGGGCGGTCCGGGCGACCTCTTCGGACAGGCCGTAGCGCCCGGCCGGGATCATGGTCTCGAACTGGGCTTTCACCGTTGCAGCCGCGCCGGGCGCTGCGCCTTCCTCGATGGAACGCATCATGCGATTGTCGATCGGGGAGGGGTGAATGGTGTTGATGCGCACCCCGCTGTTGCCCACTTCCAGCACCGCCGAACGCATCAGCCCGACCACCGCGTGCTTGCTCGCCACATAGGCCGACAGCCCGGCGAAACCCTTCAGGCCGGCGATCGACGAGGTGATGACGATGCTGCCGCCGCCCTGTTTCTGCATCACCGGAATGGCGTGCTTGAGCGGCAGGAACACGCCGCGCACATTCACCGCCATGACGCGGTCGAAGGCCTCGACGGTGTAATCGACCAGCGGCGAGATGCTGCCTTCGGTGCCGGCGTTGGCGAACACGACGTCCACCCGGCCGTGGCGCTGCACCACGGTGTCGATCATGTTGCGTACCTGGTCTTCCCGGGTGACGTCGCCCGCCACATGGCTGACGGCATCGCTGCCGATTTCCTTCACGGCTGCCTGCAGCGCCTGCTCGTTAAGGTCGGCCAGCACCACCCGGGCGCCTTCGGCAACGAACAGCTTGGCCGTTGCCAGGCCGATGCCGCCTGCGCCGCCCGTGATCAGGGCGACTTTGTTGCTCAGTCTTTTCATGATTGTCTCCTCCGTGGATGGCCGGCCGCAGGCTGGCGGCCGGCCCCCGGGGTTGAAGGGTTGGGGTCGGGGGTAGGGTCAGCGCGCGGTGTAGCCGCCGTCGATGACGAGTTCGGCGCCGGTGACCCAGCGCGCCTCGTCCGAGGCCAGGTAAACCGCGCCCCAGGCGATGTCGTCCGGCGTGCCGGTGCCGCCCAGCGGATGCAGGGCGTCCAGATGGGCCTTGGCCGCGTCGTGCGCCAGGCCGTTGTCCTGGACGTAGCGGTCCACCATCGGCGTGAACACGAAGCCCGGATGGATGGAATTGACCCGGATGCGCTCGGGGGCGTAGAGCAGGGCGTCGTTCTTGCTCATCGTCCGCACTGCGCCCTTGGCCGCGTGGTAGGGCGGGATGTCACCGCCGCCGACGATGCCGTAGATCGACGAAATGTTGATGACCGAGCCGCCCCCGGCCTGGCGCAGATACGGCACGGCGTGCTTGGTGCACAGGAACACCGCCGTCACGTTCACCGCCATCACCCGGTTCCACTCGGCCAGCGCCAGCTTGTCGGTCGGCGTGTTCTCGCCCTCGATGCCGGCGTTGTTCACCAGCACGTCGATACGGTTGAACCCGGGGCCGAACTGCGTGGCGGCGGCCTGCATGGCTGCACTGACGCGCTCTTCGTCGGTCACGTCCACCTGCACGAACAGCGCCTTGCCGCCCGTGCCGCGGATCGCTTCCGCCTCCGCCTCGCCGCGCGCATCGCGATCGAGGATGGCGACGGCCGCGCCTTCCCCGGCCATGCGCCGGACGATGGCCAGGCCGAGGCCGCTGCTGCCGCCGGTGACGACCGCCACCTTTCCAGCAAGTCGATTCATGTTGGCTTCTCCGGTCCGGTCAGTTCATCGCGAAACCGGGGTAGCCCTGGCGAGCCAGCTCGTCGCACTTGTTGTGGTAAGTGCCCGCGCCGCCGACGTAGGAGAGCAGCCGGCGCGGCTTGCCTTCGACGTTGGAGCCCATGTACCACGAGTCGGTCTTGGTCAGCAGCGTGGCGTTGGCCACTTCGTCGTGGTGCCTGACCCATTCGTCCTCGAATTCCTGCGTGGCTTCCACCACCTTCTTGCCGTTCTGGCGGGCATAGGCGATGCAGTCGGTGATCCAATTGACCTGCTGCTGCAGGCAAGTGGGCATGTTGCACAGCGCGGCGGACGGCGCCAGCGGCGCGCCGGTGGTGAACAGGTTGGGGTAGCCGTGGACCTGCAGGCCCATCGCGGTGCGGATTTCCTTGCTCCACTGCTCCTTCAGCGAACGCTTGCCGCGGCCGCGGATGTCGATGCGGCTCAGCGCGCCCGAACCGGCGTCGAAGCCGACCGCCAGGATGATCACATCGACTTCGTGCACCTTGCCGTCGGAGGTCTGGAAACCTTCCGGCACGACCCGCTCGATCGGCGTCTTGCGGCAATCCACCGCTTCGACGTTGGGCTGGAGATAGACCTCGAGGTACTTGGTTTCCAGCGGCACGCGATGGGTGCCGAAGCCGTAGTCCTGCGGAATCAGCAGGTCCCACAGGTCGGGGCGGCTCTTCAGGCGCTCGCGCATCTTGCCGCGGACGAATTCGGACACCACTTCGCTGATTTCCTCGTCGAAGAACATTTCCGGGAAACCGGCCAGCCACGGTGCCAGCGAGCCATCCTCCCACAGCGCCTCCATGACGGCGGTGCGCTGCTCCGGTGTGTTCTCGGCCCACGAACCCTTGTCGAAGTCGTAGTCGAAGCCGGCGAAGGTGCTGCGCACGCGCTGCTTGAGCTCGTGGAAGCGGGAGCCCCATTTTTCCCAGTCCGCCGCGGTGTACTTGGGGTTCTTCATCGGCACGACGTATTGCGGCGTGCGGGCGAAGATCTTCATCGAACCGACGATGGGGGCGATCGTCTGGATCACCTGGATGCCGGTGGCGCCGGTGCCGACCACGGCAACGCGCTTGCCTTTCAGGTCCACCGGCTCCTTGGGCCACAGGCCGGTGATGTAGAGCTCGCCCTTGAAGCTGGACTGGCCGGGGAAGCGTTCGGTGATCGGCGCCGACAGCATGCCGCAGCAGGCGACCAGGTACTGGGTCGTCACCTGTTCGCCGTCCGCGGTGGTGATGCGCCAGATGTCCTGCGCTTCGTCGTAATGGGCCGAGGCGATCCGGGTATTGAACTGGATGTCCTTTCTCAGATCGAGCTTGTCGGCGACGTAATTGAGCCAACGCTCCGTTTCTTCCTGGGCGGGGAAGCGTTCGGAAGGCTGCCACGATTTGTACAATTCCTCGGAGAACCAGTATTGGTAAATCTCCGCCTGGGAATCGAAGCGGGCGCCCGGATAACGGTTCCAATACCAGGTTCCGCCGACGTTGCTGGCAGTTTCATAGGCACGCACATTCATGCCCATTTCCCGCAGGCGATGCAATTGATAGAGCCCGGCCACGCCCGCGCCGATGACGATGGCGTCGAAATGCCTGGTTGCCGCCTGGTTTCCGGTGCTGTTGCCCTGTACCTGTGCAGTACTCATTTTTGTCTCCTTCACTTCCGTTGCTAAGGGTTTTCCCGATGATCGGAGATCACGCGGTAGCACGCTGCCGCGCCTCGATGGACGCGTTTCGTTTCATGCCGGAAGAGAATCTATAGGCGTATCGCGCCGGGCATCTTGTCGGTTCTTGGCAATGTTTTGAACAAACCGGTGAAACCGCAATGAGCCTGAGGCGAAATGTCTTTGATCCAAGTTAAAGTTTTTTCCGGCCACGTTCCGTGGCTGTCGAAAGCAAAAAGAAATCCGCTTCGAGAAAGACGCCTCGTGGAAATGGCTCACCTGGCTGCGGCCATTTCCGGAGGATTCGCCATCGGGCGCGACAGCGCATCGAATCGAATGCGCGGCCCCACCGAAGGAGACAAACAGATGATCGAAAGAGACGCATCCGGGTCCATGCCCGGTATTTCCACCGAGACCGAGAAACGTGTCGGGCAGGCTTCCGCCGTGCCGGCGAAGCGCCGGCGCGGCGGCCGCATCACGGCCTGGCTCGGCGCCACGCTGCTCGCGGCGACTGCGCAACAGGCTGCGGCGATAAGCGTCGATCCGGGCGATTACGACCACGCGCCACCGGGCACCACCCTGGGGCTGATGTACTACCAGTACAGCAAGGGGGACAAGCTGTATGCCGGCGGCGACAAGGTCTCGAGCGACGCCAGCCTGCGCGCCCAGGTGGGCATGCTGAGGCTGGTCAGGTTCGTCGAGCTCGGCGGCATCACGATGACGCCGCAGATCATCCTGCCGTTCGGCTCGGTCAATACCGGCGGCGACCTCGGCGGTGCGACCGTGCGCAACGGTGTGGGCGACGTGATCCTGGGCAGCGGCATCTTCCTGTACAGGGACGAGCAGCGCCGCGTGTTCGGCATCATGCCCTACCTGACGCTACCCACCGGGCAGTACGACCGCCACCGCACGCTGAACCCCTTCGGCGAAAACCGCTGGAAGTTCACGCTGCAGGCGGCAGGGGTGCTGCCGCTGAGCGACAAGTTCACGCTGGATGTGGTCGGCGACGTGCAGTTCCACGGCGACAACAAGCGCTTCGGCGAGAACAGGCAGACCATGAGCCAGAAGCAGGTTTGGGAACTGCAGACCCATCTGCGCTACCACCTGTCGCCGGCCACCACGCTCAGTGCCAGCCTGTTCCGGGTCGAAGGCGGCGAAACGGAGATCGATCGCGTGGATCAGGACGATCGCCAGCGCCGCACGCGGATGATGATCGGCGCATCCCACTTCCTGGCGCCGAACTGGCAACTGATGGGCCACATCGGGCGGGATCTGTCGGTGGACAATGGCGTCCGTGAAAACCTGCGCGTCAATCTGAGGCTGATGACGATTTTCTGAGCCTCGGCCGGCCCGTGGCGCGCTGCCCGATTCCGGCAGCGTGCCACGGGCCGGTGCTTACAGCACGCGGAAAGCCAGAATCGCGACCAGGGTTGGCGGCAGGGCGGAAATCAGCAGACCGAGCGGATTCACCGCGCCTTCGTCGAAGTCCCGGCGCAGGATCGCCATGCCGGCCGGGTTGGGCGCGTTGGCGATCACGGTGAGGCCGCCGCCGGTGACGGCGCCCGCCACCACGGCGTGCTTGAATTCGTCGCTCAGGCCCTCGACCAGCGAGGCCAGATAGGTCAGCGCGGCGTTGTCGGTGATCGCGGTCAACGCGGTCGAGCCGAAATAAACCGTGGTCGCATCCATCTTCGTCAGCAGGGGCTGCAGCCACCAGGCCTGCTGGCCGCCGAGGACCACCAGGCCGGCGAGGAAGAAGGACACCATCAAGCCCTCGCGCAGGATCAGGCGCTGCTGGAAGCGTGGATAAGCGGTTGCCAGGCCCATGAACAGCAGGAATACGCCGAGGAAGATCGGCGGGTGGTGGGCGAAGGCCACGATCAGGAAAAGCATGAAAAGATGGATGCCGACCATCGCCGACGGTACCTCATGGTGCTTCCGCTCCTTGGCTGGCGGCAGGGTTGCCAGTTCGCGACGGAAGATCAGCGTCGCCGCTGTGGCGTTGACGAGTACCGCGACTGCCGCCTTCCAGCCGAAGTGGGACACCATGTAGAGCGAGTCCCAGCCCCAGGTGGACGCCACCATCAGCACCGGCGGCGCGGCGAAATTGGTCAGCGTGCCGCCGATCGAGATGTTGACGAACAGCGTGCCGATGGTCACGTACATCAGATGGCGGGAAATGCCCTGGCTGTAATAGCGCTCGCGCAGCATCAGCGCTGCCAGCGTCATCGCCGCCGGCTCGGTGATGAGGGAGCCGAGCAGCGGTACGGCGGCGAGCAGGGTGAAATAGGTGGCGACCGATTCCGGCAGCGGCACGATGCGGGCGATCGCGCGCACGGTGGCCGAGGCAAATTGCATCACCGGTTTGCTCGCGGCCACCACCATGATCGCGAACACGAACATCGGTTCGGTGTAGTTGCGCGTGTCCAGGTACTCGACCGCGTCGTCCAGGCCGACCGCGAAGCCCATGAACACGACCAGCACGATGGCCCAGAAGCCGAACACGGCTTCGACTTCGCCCAGCAGGTGCCACAGCCCCGCATGAGCGGGCCGGGTATGGGCGAGGTGTTCGAAGTACTTGGTGGAGAAGGTGTGAATGATGGCGACGGCGAACAGGATCGCGCCGATCAACTGGATTGTCGTTGGTGTCATGCGGCTTCACGGGAAAGGGATGAAGAGGAGGCGTCACGACCAGGGGCCGGGATGGCGCGGATGGTCAGTGGCGGCAGAGACGCGTGCGACGGACGATGGGCGCGGCTGCATGGGGTAGTGCGAACCACGGAGAGGGGAGACACGGCGATGACGGTGGCGCGGGCAGCTCGTGGCTGCACCAGCGGCTGGGCCTGGAGGATGGGGCGTCGGTTCATGGAAAGTCCACGGATGCACGCCGTGAGGCGGCCCGACCATCACGAAAACCTGCCCGGCTGCGACTATGCGTCCGGACACCCGGCCCCGAGCTTACACAAGCATTGCGGCGATCGACATGCGGGAAAGCCCGGGCCTACGCGATGCGCCCGGCGCCGTGCGGGTCCTGTCCAGTGCTTCGTTGGCCATGCAGTTTTCCACCTTCGATCCTGGGCGACGCGCGCCCTTGGCGCGGAGGCGGGCAGCGTGCCGGCGGTCGCGTGCATCGGTCAGGCATCGAGTCGATGCCGCCCGGCCGAATGCTCGTTCGCCGCAGCCGGGCCGGTGCTTCCTTCTCGTAAGGCATCCCGCTCTTTCAGACCGAGCAGCGGGGTGCCGGAGAAGTAAATGGCACGGCCCAGCAGATGCCCTGCCACCGGAATGCTCAGAATCAGGAAGAGAATGGTCAGTGCGGCGATCGTCAAGCTCAGTCCATCTCCGCTCGCCAACGCCGCCCCTGCAACCGTCAGCCCGGCCCCGATCGTTCCTGCCTTGGTGGCAGCATGCATCCGCTGCAAAGGATCCTTGAAGCGCAGGAGCCCAAGGGCTGCGGCAAAAAGAAAGGCAAAGCCGATGAGCTTCAGCAGCAGCGCCATGACGGCAAGGATCATTTCCATGCTCATCGCCGGCCCCTGCGTTCGAGAAAAGCCGCAAGCGCGCAGGTCCCCATGAAGCCGAAGACCGCCAGACCCATGCCGACGTCCAGGAACTCCCGCCTGGCCGTTGCGGCCATGGTGAGTGCTGCGGCGCTGACCGCCAGGCCGGTCAGCATGTCCAGCGCAACGAAGCGGTCGGCTTGAGTGGGGCCGTGGATCATGCGGACCAGGGTCATGCCCAGGGGGATGACGAGCAGGGCGAGCAAGGCCCGGGCAGCGGCGGTGAAAAACTGATCGAGTTGCAGCAGGGTCTCCATCATCCTTCGATCTCCACGATGGCGTCCTCGAAAGCGGTGCGAATGTCGTCGATCACCTCTTCATCGCTGGCCGCGTCCAGGCAATGCACGTACAGGGTGGACCGGTCGTCGCTGACATGCAGCGAGGTGGTACCGGGTGTCAGCGAGATCAGGTTGGCAAGCGTGGCAATCCCCATGTTGGTTCGGACGCGCAGAGGAACGGCAATGACGGCAGGGCAATACGCCTGCCTGGAGGCAAAAGCGGCACGGGCCACCGCGCACGAAGACAGCACCAGCCCCCGCAGGAAGAACACGCACAATCTGACGCACGCCATGGCGCGCCGAGCGAACGAGGTTTTCATGGCAGGGCTCCCGGGCCGGCGAATCGGGCGATGCTGAACGTGGCCGAGATGTACTGCTCGGGGTTCAGCAGAGAGTCGGCCGCGGCCCGCGAAAACTCGATCAATGCTTCCGGCTGCAGGCCCAGCCAGATCGTGATCGAGCTCAGCGCAGCGATGCCGAGCGACATCGGCAGCGGCATGCGGTATTCACGCTTCCGCGAAATGGGCGGGTTCTTCCAGAATGCCTCGATCCAGATCTTGCTCATCGAAAAGACCGTCAGCAGGCCGACGAACAGGCCCACCGCTGCCAGCCAGGCCGCTCCGGCCTTGAAAGAGGCGTCGATGACCATGAACTTCGCCCAGAAGCCCGAGAGCGGCGGAATGCCGGCAAGCGACAGCGCGGGCACGGCAAACAGGAAGGCCAGCCACGGCTGGCTGCGCATCAGGCCGCCGGACCGCCGCAGGTCGTAGGTGCCGGTGGTCCGGTGCATGGCGCCCGCGATCAGGAACAGGTTGGCCTTGACGATGATGTGATGGACGATATAGAAGATGGCGCCCGCCATTGCCGCAGCGGTTCCCAGCGCCAGGCCCAGCATGATGTAGCCGATCTGGCTGATGATGTGAAACGACAGGATCCGGCGCACGTCCCATTGCACTGCCGCGCCGAATACGCCGAACAGCATCGTGCCGGCCGCCATCACGGCAATGATCTCGCGCAGATCGTCGCCGTTGGTGAACAACAGGGAGAAAACCCGCAGGCAGGCGTAAACGCCGACCTTCGTCAGCAGGCCGGCAAAGATCGCCAGGATGGCGATGGATATCGTGTGATACGAGGCCGGCAGCCAGAAGAACATCGGAAAGTAGCCGGCCTTGATGCCGAAGCCGATCAGGAAGAACGCGGCGGATACTGCCAGCGCGGTGCTGTTTTCCGCTGCGGGCAGGACCTGGGCCAGGTCCGCCATGTTCAGTGTCCCGGTGACGCCGTAGAGAATGGCGATGGCAAGCAGGAACAGCAGCGTGCTCAGCAGGTTGAGCGCGGCATATTTCATCGCGCCGTCGAGCTGCGCGCGGGTCTTGTCGATCACCAGCAAGCCCATCGCGGTGATCAGCATGATTTCGAACCAGACGTAGAGGTTGAAGATGTCGCCGGTCAGGAAAGCGCCGTTGACCGAGGCCAGCAGGCCCAGCATCAGCGGGTAGACGCCGTTGTGGACATGGCGCCGGTGCGTGGCGGCAAGGCTGAATACGGCCACGGCAAGGGCCAGAGTGCCCGTGACCATGACCATCGCGGCACCCAGCCGATCGGCGACGAAACTGATGCCGAACGGTGCTTCCCAGCCGCCGAAGGTCAAGGCCAGCGCGCCTTCTGCCGCAACTCTGCGAAGCAGAAGCAGCGAAGCGAGCAGCATCAGCACCAGCGCCGTCAGATGCACCAGGCGCTGTGCCTTCGCGCAGCGCCAGAGCGCCATGCACAGTGCCGAGCCGGCCAGAGGCAGCAATACCGGCCAGAGCACGATGTGGGTCTCGAGCATCCGGATCATGGTTTCACCTGTCGCGCGCCGGGTGCTTCGCGGGATCCGGCCGGGTCTGAGGCGCTGCCGAGCCTGTCGGCATCGTTCAACCGGCGGCTGTCCAGCGTGCCTGCATCGCGGTGGATCCTGAGCGCCAGGACGGCGACGAAGGAAACCAGCGAGAAGCCGATGACGATGGCGGTCAGTACCAATGCCTGCGGCAGCGGGTTGGCGGCATCGGCAGCGAGTGTCGTTTCATGGCCCATCATCACCGGAGGCAGATCGGTGCCGATCCGCCCGGCGAGGAAAATCACCAGATTCACGGTGGCCGAGATCAGCATGATGCCGTAGATCATGCGGACGACATGCCTGGAAAGCAGCAGATACAGCCCCACGGCCATGATGGAAGCAATACCGGCGGCGTAGATCAGATTCATCACGCATCTCCCTCTTCTTCATACAGGCGCAGCACCATGCAGAGCATGCCGCCCATGACGGTGCAGTACACGCCGATGTCGAAAAGCAGCGTGGTGCCCAGCTCGAAGCCGTTGCCGAAGACGATCCATTGATGGGTCAGGAAGCCATGACCCGCGAGCATTCCTGGAACCCCGCTGAGTACCGCGAAGAAGATGCCGAGTCCGGCCAGCACCACGGGATGGATGCGCAGGATGCTGCGTGCTTTGGCGACGCCTTCGGACAGCGCGATCAGCCCGATCGCCATCGCGGCAACCAGGCCGCCGACGAAGCCGCCGCCCGGTTCGTTGTGGCCCCGCCACAGGATGAGCAGCGACGTCACCAGCATCCCCCAGAACAGCAGCCTTGCGGTGGTGGAGAAGATCAGCGATTTCATCGGGGCTCTCCCTTGGCTGCGGACGGCACGTTCACCTCGGGGTGTTGCAGGCGGGATCTGCGGCGGCGCAGCAAAGACCACACGCCCAGCGTGGCAAAGCCGACGACGGCGATTTCACCCATGGTGTCGAGTGCGCGGTAGTCGACGATGATGACGTTGACCACGTTTCTGCCGTGTGCCTCGTGGTAGCTCGTGGCACCGAAGTAATCCGACAGACGGCTGTCGAAAGGCAGCGACAGCATGCTGGCCAGCGCGATGAAGACCAGCAGGCCGAAAGTGGCGGCCACTGCTGCGTCCACCCGTTTTTCCCTGCCGCTGCGAGTGGCCCCGGCGCTGTCGGGGAGCTTCACCATGATGGCCATCAGGACGACCAGCACGAGCGTTTCGACGGCGAACTGGGTGAGTGCAAGATCGGGCGCGCCGTGCAGCAGGAAGATCAGTGCGGAGCCGTAGCCGATCACGCCGACGCCCACCAGGCCGGGCAGCAATGCCTGTGCGCGGGCGGCAACGGCTGCGCCGACGAAGCCGAAGAACAGCAAGGTGGTGGGCAGGATCAGGATGCTGCCGCCAAGCGCTAGCTGATGGAGCTGGCCAGGCCTGAAGACCGACCAGATCGTCGTGCCCAGCAGCGCGAGGCAGGTAAGCAGCATGTACCGTCGGCTATCGCCGTTCTGCAGCTGCGCCGTACAGGCGCGCGCCGTGCCGAGTATGCCGTTCACCACCGACTGGTAAACATGATTCGCATCGATCCGGGACAGCGCTCGGATTCGTTCCAGGGCGTGATGCAGCGCATCCCATTTCCACGCCAGCAGCGCTCCCGTGGCGACGACCCCGATGCTGAGCGCCAGCATGGGGGTGAAGCCATGCCACAGCGAGAAGGGTAGCTGGACAGGCGCGCCAAGGACGGCCGCAGCGGCGGGCGTGATGAGGTAGCGGGAGAAAAAGCCGGGTGCCAGCCCGGCCGCGAGGCCCATCACGCCCAGCACCAAGGGGCCGATCAACAGTCCCGGCGTCTCGCCGTGGGCAATGGATTCCGGTCTGTTCCCGGACAGGAAGAAGGGCCTGAGCGACACCGCTACCGCCACCGCGACCATGACGCCATTGACCGCGACCGCGATCACGACGGGGACGGCATTCCAATTGCTGTTCAACTGCGCTTCGAACAGGTATTCCTTGGAAATGAAGCCGATGAACGGCGGCAGCCCGGCCATGGAGAGGCTGGCCAGCGCAGCGGCCAGGGCAGTGAAGGGCAGGAAGCGGGCCAGTCCGCCCAGTTTGCGCAGTTCGCTGACGTGGGTGGCGTGGATGACCGTACCGGCGCAGAAGAACAGCGCCGCCTTGTAGAGCGCATGGGCAAGGATGAAGGCGCAGACGGCCATGGCGGAAACGGGGCCGTCCAGGCCGATCAGCATGACCAGGATGCCCAGCGATGCGACCGTGGATTGAGCCAGCACCGCCTTGTAGCCGGTGGCGCGAACGGCATGGATCGCCGCTGCCAGCATGGTTGCCAGGCCGACGACGACCAGCGTGTCGCCGTACCACCAGAGCTCCTCCAGCGCGCTGTCGAAACGCGCCAGCAGATAGACGCCCAGCTTGACCATCGTTGCCGAGTGCAGATAGGCCGAGGCCGGTGTCGGCGCGGCCATCGCCTGCGGCAGCCAGAAGTGGAACGGGAACTGGGCGGATTTCGTGAAAGCGCCCAGCATGATCAGGATGACGGCGGGGACGAGCCAGGTGCTGGCGAGCAGCGCTTCCGGCCGTGCGGTGATCTCTGCGAGAGAGAAGCTCCCCAGCTCCATGCCGATCAACAGGATGCCGCCGAACAGCGCCAGTCCGCCGGCCCCGGTCACCAGCAAGGACTGCAATGCCGCCTTGCGCGCATCCGCTTTCGTGGCGTCGAAGCCGATGAGCAGGAAGGACAGCAGGCTGGTGGCCTCCCAGAACACGAACATGACGATGAGGTTGTCGGACAGCACCGTACCCAGCATGGACGACATGAAGGCCAGGATCAGGAAGACGAAGCGGGCGCGATCGTGGCGGGCCGCGCCGGACAGATAGGCCGTGGCGTACAGCGTCACGAGCGTGCCGATGCCGGTGATCAGCAGCGCAAACAACAGGGCAAAGCCGTCGAGACGCAAGGCCAGCTCGACGTCGAGCGAAGGCACCCATGGCCATGCATGCTGCACGACATGCCCCGCGGCAAGGGCCGGGGCGTACTGTGCGAATGCGGCGAAAAGCCCCAGCGGCAAGGCTGCGGGCAGATATCGGCCGAGTTGCCCCGGCAGCAATGCAAGGCGCCATCCGACAAGCGTTCCGCACCAGGCAGCCGACAGGACGATGGTCAATGTCATGAATGACCTCTCTTGGCGAACGGGCAGGCAGGAAGGAACGTGCGTCGTGCTCGACGATGTCCCACGTCAGTTTCGGCGAAGCGGGTGCGCAGGCGCTGTGCGATGGAGCGGCGGGCCAATGCCGGGGGAAACCCATCCGGCGGGCGACAGGCGCGGCGGGCCACGGCGGGGGAGGGCCGGGCGATGACGGTGCGGGCGGCTTGCGGCAGCGCCAGCGACTGGGCCAGGTGTGTGGGGCGTCGGTTCATGGAAAATCCACGGATGCACGCCGTGAGGCGGCCCGACCATCACGAAACCCTGCCCGACCGCGAATACGCCGCGGCGCGGACACCCGGCCCAAGACTACATAAGCTGCGCAATGCCCGACAGGCGGGAAAACCCGAGCGCACATCCATCATGCTGCGCCCGGTGCTGCTTGAAGTTCCGTCTAGGTCTTGCTCAGGGCCTGGTCGATGTCCCACAGGATGTCGTCCAGGGTTTCTAGCCCGACCGACAGCCGGATCAGGTCGGGCGGCACGCCGGCGGCGACCTGCTGTGCCTCTGAAAGCTGGCGGTGGGTGGTGGAGGCGGGGTGGATGACCAGGGTCTTGGCGTCGCCGATGTTGGCGAGATGGGACAGGAATTCGACCGAGTCGATGAACTTCTGCCCGGCCGCGGCGCCGCCCTCGATGCCGAAGCTCAGCACCGCGCCGGCGCCGCGCGGCAGGTATTTCTGCGCCAGCGCGTGATAGCGGCTGCTTTCCAGGCCGGGGTAATTGACCCAGGCGACCTTGGGGTGGGACTCCAGGTGGCGGGCCACCGCCAGCGCGTTGGCGCAGTGGCGGTCCATGCGCAGCGGCAGGGTTTCGACGCCCTGCAGAAGCTGGAAGGCGGCAAAGGGCGAGAGCACCGGGCCGAAGGTGCGCATGCCTTCCATGCGGCACTTCATCGTGAAGCCGAAGTCGCCGAAGGTCTCGAAGAAGCGCACGCCGTGGTAGCCCGGCGAGGGCTCGGTCATGCCCGGGAACTTGCCGTTGTCCCACGGGAACCTGCCCGATTCGACGATCACGCCGCCCATCGTCGTGCCGTGGCCGCCGAGGAACTTGGTCGCCGAATGCACGCTGATCGCCGCGCCCCATTCGAAGGGCCGGCACAAGTAGGGGCTGGCGAAGGTGTTGTCGATGAACAGCGGCAGGCCGGCGTCGTTGGCGATCTTCGCCACCGCCTCGATGTCGAGCACGTTGAGCGAGGGGTTGCCCAGGGTTTCGGCATAAATGGCCTTGGTCTTCGGCGTGATCGCGCGGGCGAAGTTCTCCGGCTCGTCGGGATCGACGAACACGGTGTCGATGCCGAGCTTGCGGAAATTGACATCGAGCTGGGTGTGGGTGCCGCCGTACAGCGTGCGCGCGGCGACGATCTGGTCGCCGGCTTCGCAGATGTTCAGCAGCGCGATCATCTGCGCGGCCATGCCGCTGCCGGTGGCGACCGCGGCGCGGCCTGCTTCCAGCGCGGCGATGCGCTCCTCGAACACCGCCACGGTGGGGTTGGAGATGCGCGAATAGACGTTGCCGAAGGTCTGCAGGTTGAAGAGGCTGGCGGCCTCCTCGGGGCTGTCGAAGACGTAGGAAGTGGTCTGGTAGATGGGGACGGCGCGGCTGCCGGTGGCCGCGTCGGGAATCTGGCCGGCGTGCAGGCACAGGGTGTCGAAGCCGTATTGATGGTCTGCCATGTTCGCAATCCTGCTCAGGGAAGCCAGCGGGGGCGGCGGGCGGAAATCACCTTGGTGTTGACGCCGAACCAGTTGAGGCCGCCGAAGAGGCGGGCGTATTCGATCTTGACGCAGCGGTCCATGATCACCGTGAGGCCGGCTGCCTCGGCCTTGCGCCTGGCTTCCTCGTTGATGACGCCGATCTGCAGCCACAGCGTGCGGGCGCCGATGGCGATCGCCTGTTCGGCCACGGCCACCGCATCGGCGGGCTTGCGGAACACATCGACGATGTCGACCTTGTCCGGGATCGAGGCGAGGTCGGGGTAGCTCTTCTCGCCGAGGATTTCGGGGTATTTCGGATTGACCGGAATGATCCGGTAGCCGTGCGCCTGCATGTACTTGGCGGCGAAGTACGACGGCCGGAACCAGTCGGCCGACAGGCCGACGACGGCGATGGTGCGGGATTCGTGGAGAACCCGGCGCAGGGTCTGGATGTCGCTCATGCTCGTTCGGTCTCGTCGTCACGGTTCGGGACGCATGATACCGAGTGCGGCGACGATTGCCGATGGCCCCCGGAGGCGCATCCCGGTGTGCCGGGGATGGCTGCAGGGGTGGTGGGTCGAATTCGCCGGGGCCGCTCAGTCGTCGCTGGCAAGCTTGCCCGGGGTCGGGGGGGCGTGGTCTTCCTCGTCGGCCAGCGACAGGGCCTGGGCGGATTTCATTTCGTCCGGGCTCAGTTTCAGCGCGATGTTGTCGCGTTCATAGACGCCGTCCATGTTCATCGCGGCGGCGGCGCGGTTGAACCAGACGTAGGCCTGAACCTGGTCCACGCTGACGCCGAGTCCGCTGCGGTAGAGGCGGCCGAGTTCGACCATGGCGTCGCTGTCGCCCGCCTCGGCGGCGCTGCGGATCCACTTCTCGGCGTATTCGTAGTTCTGCGGCATGCCCACGCCGCTGCGGTAGAGCTTGCCCAGCTGCAGCATAGCGCCGGCGTGGCCGCCGGTGGCCGCCTGCCGCAGCCAGGTGACCGCTTCGGCGGCGCCTTCCTTGCCGCGCGAAGTATCGAGCAGGGCCGCGCGGCCCAGGCGGAACTGTGCCTCGACGTCACCGTTGCGCGCGGCTTCTTCGATCGTGGAGTTGACGGCGATTGCCGCCTGCGGGGAGCTGATGGCGGCTTCGTCGTATTCCGCATCGGGCCACAACAGGACGATGCTGCCCACCGCGCCGGCAACGACGGCTGCGGCGCCGATGGTCAGCAAGGGTTTGCCCGTCCGGCTTCTTTTCGTCGCGGCACCCGCCGCGGCGATGAAGCGGTGCGAGCAGGCTTCGCAGCGATAGGGGCGCTTGTCCGGGTTCTCGACTTTCTCCGTATGCGAACGCCAGCGCGACACGCGGCAGCGTGTCGATGCACATTTGGGGCAGGAGATGCTGGCGCTTACGTCCATGAAGAGGCCTTTCGGGATGACAGGTTGTGCAGTGCGCTCGGACAAGGCGCCCGGGCACAGGAACGCAGTACAACATGGGCACACGCACGAACCGGACGCATGAAACGCGAACTGCGGCGGCGATTCTCGGGCAATGGCGGGCAGATTTCAACACCGCTAAAACCATGAATGACAACAAGATCACGGGGATATGTTTGCCAGATGCATTGGCCGGCGGGGCGGACGGAAAGGCCCCATCGGTCTGCTGCGCCGCGGATATGCTGTCTTTGTGGGGGCGAAAGGCGGCGGCCGGGTGCTCATGGGCAGTCGAACCGGGGATGGCGGCTGCTGGCGGTGGCCCTGCCGCATGGAGCCAGGGAAGCCTTCTCCGGGGCCTGGATCACGCGACGCGATCGCCGTCCGGTTCCGGCGCCGATCGATTGCGTGCCGGGCATGATGCCGAAGACGGCATCATGCCCGGGTTTCGTCCCGCCGCCTCGATTGCACGAGACGGCGGAGAACCTGCGGCGTGCGGCCTCTGCGCCTACACGCGCGGGGAAGCGATCACGGATACAGCCCGCGCAGTTCGCGCGCCTGCAGGATGCGCGAGCAGGCGACGATGAAGGTGGCGGTGCGCAGCGTGACCTTGTGATGCTGGGCGACTTCCCAGACGCCGTGGAAGGCGTCCTGCATGATCTTGACCAGGCGCTGGTTGATCTCTTCCTCGGTCCAGAAGAAGCTGGAGAAATCCTGCACCCATTCGAAGTAGCTCACCGTCACGCCGCCGGCGTTGGCGATCACGTCGGGCAGCACCAGCACGCCGCGGTCGCGCAGGATGTCGTCGGCGGTCGGCGTGGTCGGACCGTTGGCGCCTTCGATCACCATCTTGGCGCGGATGCGGGGCGCGGTGTCCTTGTTGATCTGGCCTTCGAGCGCGGCCGGAATCAGGATGTCGCAATCGACCGCCCAGAACTCGTCGTCGGCCATCGCGTCGGCCTCGCCGAAGTCCTTCACGCCGCCGGTCTGCTGCACGTGCGCCAGCAGCGCATCCACGTCCAGGCCGGTATCGCGGTAAACCGTGCCGGTGTGATCCTGCACCGCGACGACCTTGGCGCCCGCCTCGGCGAACAGCTTGCCGGCGATGCCGCCGACATTGCCGAAGCCCTGCACCGCCACGCGCGCGCCTTCGATGGAGAGGCCGGTCAGCTTGGCCGCTTCCACGCCCACCGTGAACACGCCGCGCCCGGTCGCCTCGCGCCGGCCCAGCGAGCCGCCCAGGTCGATCGGCTTGCCGGTGACCACGCCGGTGGCGGTGGCGCCGGTATTCATCGAGTAGGTGTCCATCATCCAGGCCATGACCTTCTCGTTGGTGTTCACGTCCGGCGCCGGGATGTCCTTGGTCGGCCCGATGATCAGGCCGATCTCGCTGGTGTAGCGGCGCGCCACCTTCTCCAGCTCGTTCTGCGAGTACTGGCGCGGATCGATGCGGATGCCGCCCTTGGCGCCGCCGTAGGGGACGTTGACCGCCGCATTCTTGATCGACATCCATGCCGACAGCGCCATCACTTCGGACAGGGTCACGTCCTGGTGGAAGCGCACGCCGCCCTTGCCGGGACCGCGCGAGAGGTTGTGCTGGACACGGTAGCCTTCGAAATGGGCGATGGTGCCGTTGTCCAGCTCGATCGGGATGTCGACGATCAGCGAGCGCTTGGGCCGCTTCAGCGTCTCCACCCACTTGGCCAGATGGCCGAGATAGGGCGTGACGCGATCGACCTGCTGCAGGTAGATCCCCCATGGGCCGAGATGCTCGGGGTCGAGATACGACGGCAGGGCATGCGTGGCGTGCTTCGGCGCGATGCGCTTGCCGGCGTGGGGCGAATGGTCGGGCGTTGCTGACTGGGTCATGTCTTGATCCTCCTCCTTTGATTGGGAGACCTCGAGCAGGTCGGGTGCAGCAAAATCACTGCATCGTCATCAACGATGCGTTACCACCGGCTGCAGCGGTGTTGATGCTGGTCACGCGTTCGATGACGAGCCGCTCCAGCGCTATCGTACTGTCGCCGGGCAGGCAGGTGGTGACGCCGACGATCTGCCCGGGGCGCGCGGCCAGGTCGGCCAGCACACGGCGCAGCTCCGCCTCGCCGCCGTGGTGCAGCACCGCATCGAACTCGGCCGCGGCGAACGTAGCCGCCAGCACGACGTGCTGCTGCACGCTGGGCGGCAGGCGGCGATGCAGGGCCGCGGCCGCGGCATTGTCCCCGAGCCAGACTGCGCGGCTGCCGACAGCCAGCACCGCGGCCAGCTGCGCCAGCAGCCCGGCCTCGTCGCCGGCCAGGCACAGCACGGCCTCGCGCGGCAGCACGCGGTAGACGTTGCGCTCGCCGGTGGGGCCGGGCAGTTCGTACTGCGCGCTGCTGAAGAAGGGCATGGGGGTTGCGACGGGCAGGTTCTGGCTGCGGCACCATGCCGCCAGTTCCTTCAGTGCCGGCGTGTCCGCGGTGGGCTGGATCGTCGAGACCGTGCCGAAGGGCGCGGCCAGGGCCGAATCGGGCCGCGCCGACAGCAGCCGGTAGAGGTAGAGCGGGCCGCCCGCCTTGGGGCCGGTGCCCGACAGGCCTTCGCCGCCGAAAGGCTGGACGCCGACCACGGCGCCGACGATGTTGCGATTGACGTAGAGGTTGCCGACGTGGGCCGTCGCCGTGACCTGGGCGATGGTTTCGTCGATGCGGGTGTGCAGGCCCATGGTCAGACCGTAGCCCAGGCCGTTGAGCCGGTTCAGCAGCTTCGGCAGGTCTTCGCGGCGGTAGCGCACCACGTGCAGCACCGGCCCGAACACTTCGCGGGTGAGATCGGCCAGGTCGGGCAGTTCGATCAGCGTCGGCGGGATGAAGGTGCCTTCGTCGGCGCTGGCATCGCGCTGGCACAGCTGGTGCACTGCACGTCCCTTGGCCCGCAAACCCTCGATGTGGCGCTGGATGCCTTGCTGCGCTTCGGCATCGATGACCGGGCCGATGTCGTTGAACAGCTGTTCGGGGTTGCCCAGGCGCAGTTCGGCCATCGCGCCCTTGAGCATGGTCAGCAGCCGCTCGGCGGCTTCTTCCTGCACGCACAGCACGCGCAAGGCCGAGCAGCGCTGGCCGGCGCTGTCGAAGGCGGAGGAGAGCACGTCGACGACGACCTGCTCGGTCAGCGCCGAGGAGTCCACGATCATCGCGTTCTGGCCGCCGGTCTCGGCGATCAGCGGAATCGGCTGGCCGTCGGGCGACAGGCGCTGGGACAGCGTGCGCTGCAGCAGCCGCGCGACTTCGGTCGAGCCGGTGAACATCACGCCCTGCACGCGGGTATCGCCGGTCAACTGGGCGCCCACGGTCTCGCCGCGGCCGGGCAGCAGTTGCAGCGCGGCGCGCGGAATGCCGGCCTCGTGCAGCAACTGCACCGCGCGCGCCGCCACCAGCGGCGTCTGCTCGGCCGGCTTGGCCAGCACGGTGTTGCCTGCGGCGAGTGCGGCGGCGACCTGGCCGGTGAAGATCGCCAGCGGGAAGTTCCACGGGCTGATGCACACCACCGGGCCGAGCGGCCGGTGCGTCGCGTTGTCGAACCGGGCCTGCACCTGGGCCGAGTAGTAGCGCAGGAAGTCCACCGCCTCGCGGACTTCGGCAATCGCGTTGGCGTAGGTCTTGCCCGCTTCGCGCACCAGCACGCCCATCAGCGGCTGCAACTGCGCTTCCATCAGGTCGGCGGCGCGCTGCAGCGCGGCGGCGCGTTCGACTGCGGGCACCTGGGCCCAGCGCGGTGCCTCTTCGAGTGCGCTCTGCAAGGCGGCTTCGACTTCCGCGGCACCGGCTTCACGCACCGTGCCGACCTGATCGGCATGGCAGGAGGGGTTGATCACGGGCTCGACCGGAGCGTCCCCGGAGGCCGTATCGGCGGCAATCAGTGGTTCGGCGCGCAGGCTGCCGGCAGCCGTGGCCTGCAGGGTCCGGGCCAGTTTCAGCAGCACCTGGTCGTTGGCGAGGTCCAGGCCGGCGGAGTTGGCGCGTGCGGCGCCGTAGAGCTTGCGCGGTGCCGCGATGCCCGGGTGCGGCAGGCCCGGCGTGCCTTCCTGCGTGGCCATCGCCTCGACCTGCTCGATCGGGTTCTTCACCAGGTTTTCCAGCGGGATGCCGTCGTCGGAAATCTGGTTGACGAAGGAGGTGTTGGCGCCGTTCTCCAGCAGGCGGCGCACCAGGTAGGCGAGCAGCGTCTCGTGCGTGCCGACCGGCGCATAGATGCGGCACGGCCGGCCGAGCTTGCCTTCGGCCACCGGGCCGACGACCTGCTCGTAGAGCGGTTCGCCCATGCCGTGCAGGCACTGGAATTCGTACTGTCCCGGCTGGTACGTCGTCGGCTCGGCCAGTTCATAAACGGCAGCCAGCGTCTGTGCGTTGTGGGTGGCGAACTGGGGATAGATTGCATCGGGCGCAGCCAGCAGCTTGCGCGCGCAGGCGATGTAGGACACGTCGGTGTAGGGCTTGCGGGTATAGACCGGGTAGTCCTCCATGCCCGCTTCCTGGGCGCGCTTGATCTCGCTGTCCCAGTAGGCGCCCTTGACCAGGCGGATCATCAGCCGGTGGCCGCTGCGGCGGGCGAGCTCGATCAGCCAGTCGATGACGTAGGGGCAGCGCTTCTGGTAGGCCTGGATGACGAAGCCGATGCCTTTCCAGCCTTGCAGGCCGGGTTCGTGGCAGAGCTTTTCGAGCAGATCGAGGGACAGCTCCAGGCGGTCGGTTTCCTCGGCGTCGATGTTCAGGCCGATGTCGTACTGCCGCGCCAGCAGCGCCAGCTTCAGCACCACCGGATACAGCTCGGCCATCACGCGCTCCACCTGCGCGCGGGCGTAGCGGGGATGCAGCGCCGACAGCTTGATCGAGATGCCCGGGCCGTCGTAGACGCCGCGGCCGTTCGAGGCCTTGCCGATGGCGTGGATGGCCTGCTCGTAGTCGTTCAGGTAGCGCTTGGCGTCTTCTGCCGTCAGTGCGGCTTCGCCCAGCATGTCGTAGGAATAGCGGAAGCCCTTGGCTTCGAGCGCCTGGGCATGGGCCAGTGCTTCGGCCATGGTCTCGCCGGTGACGAACTGTTCGCCCATCATCCGCATCGCCATGTCCACGCCCTTGCGGATCAGCGGCTCGCCGCCGCGCGCGATCAGTCGGCCGAGCGCGTTGGACATGCCGCTCTCGCTGTGCGTGGCGACCAGCTTGCCGGTCAGCATCAGCCCCCAGGCGGCGGCATTGACGAACATCGACGGGCTCTGGCCGACATGGCCCTTCCAGTTGCCGTGGCTGATCTTGTCGCGGATCAGCGCGTCGCGGGTGCCGACGTCGGGGATGCGCAGCAGCGCCTCGGCCAGGCACATCAGTGCGATGCCTTCCTGCGAGGACAGCGAGAATTCCTGCAGCAGCCCCTGCACCAGGCCGGACTTGCCGCCGCTGGCCTTGCGGCTGCGCAGCGCGCCGGCGATGCGCAGCGCCAGATCGTGGCTGCGCTTGGCCAGTGCCGGCGGCAGGCGGGCCTGCTCCAGCAGCCACGGCACGGCGGTCGTTTCAGGGGTTCGCCAGGCTGCGGTGATGGCAGCGCGCAGCGGGGAAGGGTCGAGATGCGGGGTGATGTCGGTAAAGGGGGCGGCGCTGGCGATTGATGGGTTGGCTTGCATGGCGAAACCTCGATTCAAGGCGAAGTGATGTTCAATGTGGCTATCGGCGGGTTTCGGCAGCGGGGAGAGCTGGCCCCGATGCTTCCGCCGCCGTGATGTGGCGCTCCCGGCAGGCCGGCAGCGCCGTTGTACTGTCAGGCTCGATGGCCGGCGCTTGCACCCACCGCCTGGCAGCTCTGGGTGAATTCCCGCTCGATTTCCTCGTTGCGCTTGTAGGTGGCGAGGCTGACGAGCGCCGTCACCGCCATGCTGGTGATGAAGGCCGGCAGCAGTTCATAGATGCCGGTGCCCAACGACTTCCATATGAACACCATCGCCGAGCCGGACACCATGCCGGCGATGGCGCCGATGTTGGTGAGCTTGCGCCAGTACAGGCTCAGCAGCACCAGCGGGCCGAAGGCCGCGCCGAAGCCGGCCCAGGCGAAAGCCACCAGCCCCAGGATGGTGTCGCTGGGATTGGCCGCCAGCAATGCGGCGATGATTGCCACGACCAGCACGCCGGCACGGCCGAACATGATCAGCGTCTGCTGGCTGGGCGCGGGTTTCTTGATCGCGCGGTACATGTCTTCGACAAGCGCCGAAGAGCAGACGATGAGCTGGCTCGACAAGGTGCTCATGATCGCCGCCAGCACCGCGGCCAGCACGAAGCCCGCGACCAGCGGATGCAGCAGCATCTGGGACATCAGCAGCACGACGGTTTCGGCATCGGCCGGCGCGTTGCCGAACTTGGCGAAGTAGGCGATGCCGATCAGGCCGCTGCCGACCGCGCCCAGCAGTGATACGAACTGCCAGCTGGTACCGATCAAGCGCGCGCTCTTGGCCTCCTGCGGCGTGCGCAAGGCCATGAAGCGCACGACGATGTGCGGCTGGCCGAAGTAGCCGAGACCCCAGGCCAGGCCCGAGATGATCACCAGCGTGGCGGCACTGGCAGACAGTTGGCCGGCACCGATCAGCGACAGATTGCCGGCGCCGACGGTCGTCACCAAGCCGGCGGTTTCGCCCATGCTGCCGATCGACATGATGGCCACGACCGGCACCACGATCAGCGCCACCACCATCATCAGGCCCTGCACCACATCGGTGAGCGAGGCGCCGAGGAAGCCGCCGAACAGGGTGTAGGCCAGCGTCACCGCCGTCACCAGCAGCATGCCGGTCAGGTAGTCGCCGCCAAAGGCGCTCTCGAAGAACTTGCCGCCGGCGACCATGCCCGACGAGGCATACAGCGTGAAGAACACCAGGATGACGATGCTGGCGATGCTGCGCAGCAGGCGCGTGTTGTCGCGCAGGCGGTTCTCGAAGAAGCTCGGCAGCGTGATCGAGTTGCGCGAGATCTCGGTATAGGCGCGCAGCCGGGGGGCGACCAGGCGCCAGTTAAGGTAGGCGCCGATGAACAGGCCCACCGCGATCCAGCCTTCGATCAGGCCGGTGGTGTAGATCGCGCCGGGCAGGCCCATGATGAGCCAGCCCGACATGTCCGAAGCGCCCGCACTGAGCGCCGCCACCCAGGGTGGCAGGCCGCGCCCGGCCAGCATGTAGCTTTCGTGGTCGTTGGTCTTCAGATAGGCCAGATAGCCGATCAGCAGCAGTGCGCCGAAGTACACCGCCAATGCAATGTACATATAGAGATAGCCGGACATCGTTGTCGTCCTCCTGGAATGACGGGACTGGAATGGAAGCCTGGGAAGCACCGCGCGCCGGCCTGGGTGAAGGGCCTGCCGACGGGAGCCTCGTCTGCCTGAACGGGGCTGAAGCGCTTGCGGCGCAAGCGGAGCGGTTCAAACGGAAGGGGAATGCTAGCAAGGGGCATGCCATGACGTTTGCGCAGAGTGATGAGCCATAAGGACGTTTTCTGTCTGCATATGCCTGGTCGATGCAAGTCTGCTCTTCCGTCAGGGAGTCGTAAAGCTATCGCCGAGAGGCTCCCCGAGGCCGGTGGAATCATGCAGACGCGACGCTGCGGTAAGCATCGAAAGCCAGCGAGGCCGCAGCGACGTCTTCCAGCGCCGTGCCGACCGCCTTATAGACCGTGATCTCGGTGGCGCTGGTCCTGCCGGGATGCCGGCTGCGGCACAGATCCTGCAGCGTGGCCGCGATGCGCTCGGCGGCGAAGCCGCCTTCCTTCACGGCTTCGAGGATGTCGCCGGACTTCATCGGCGCTTCCTCGGTATCGACGAAGACCGTGCCGATGCGGAAGCACTCGGCGTCGCTCTCGCGCATCGCCGGCGTGAAGCTGCCGATCAGGTCGAGGTGCGTACCGGGCCGCAGCCACCGTCCCCGGATCAGCGGCGCGGTGGCCAGCGTCGCACAACTGATGATGTCGGCCTGGCGCGCGACCTGTTCCAGATCGTCGGCGCGATGGGCGTCGAAGCCTGCTTCCCGCAGGGACTGCACCAGTTTCGTGCAGTTTGCGGGGTGGATGTCCCAGACATGCACCGTCTCGATCGGCCGGACGGTGCGATAGGCCTGTGCCAGCAGACTGGCAACGCGGCCGGCGCCGACGATCAGCAGGGTGCTGGACTCCGGCCGGCTGAGCCAGCGCGCGGCCAGCGCCGATGCCGCGGCGGTGCGGCGCGAGGTGATGACGTCGCCGTCCAGCAGGGCCAGCGGCTTGCCGGTGGCGGCGTCGTACAGGATGAAGACCGAATGCAGGCCGGGCAGGCCCAGTTCCTGGTTGCCGGGGAAAATCGACACCGTCTTGACGCCCAGCCGCTTGCCCGGCTGCCAGGCTGGCATCAGCAGCAGCGTGCCGGCCTGCTCTCCCGCGGCGTTCTCGATCGCGTGGTTGTGACGCAGCGGAACCTTGCAGCCTTCCACGAACATCTGCTCCAGGGCGGGAATGAGCCGATCGAAGGGAAGGTGCTCGCAGGTCTGGGCTTGATTCAGGATATCCATGTACCCTTCAGGGGCGCTTTGGCGCATCGGTAAAATAATTCGTTTCTTGAAAGAATTTTCTTATACGAGAATTTATTGGTGTTTCTGCAAGCCTCCCATTAGGGATAACCCTAGGTCGAATCAGAAAACCGTGCAGGCAGATCAATGAACGTGAACACAAGGGCGATTCCTCCCGCCACCGAAGTCAGCGTGCTGGGCAACAAACTGCGTGCCCTGCGCGGAACAGCGAGGCTGACGCTGCAGCAGCTCAGCAAGCGCACCGGGATTTCGGTATCGACCCTGTCGAAGATCGAAAACGGGCAGCTGTCGCCCACCTACGAGAAGATTGCCGCGCTGGCCTCGGGCCTGGAGGTGGAAGTCGGCGAGCTGTTCCGGGGGCCGGAACGGCCCGCCGTGCATGCGCGGCGCAGCGTCACCTATCGTGACCAGGGGGTGTTTCACCGAACCCGGCAATACATTTACGAGGTCCTGCACAGCGATCTCGTGGACAAGCGCTTCATCCCGCTGGTGACCACGATCAAGGCGCACGAAACGTCCGATTTCTCGGAGCTTCTGCGCCATGACGGCGAGGAGTTCATCTACGTGCTGAGCGGCACGGTCGTGGTGCACACGGACTGTTATGCGCCGCTGCAGTTGTCGGCGGGAGATTCCTGCTATTTCGACAGCACCATGGGCCATGTCTGCGTGTCCGGCGGCCCGGATGACGCCAAGGTGCTGTGGGTGTGCTCGCACATCGAGCTCTGACGGACAGGTGCGTGTCCTTGCTGCTCGTCCTCGATGGGATTCACTTCACACCGGACAGCAGCAATACGCACAGCGCCAGCATGACGACGGCAATACCGCCGTCGAGTGCGCGCCAAGCTCGGGGATTGCGAAAGACGGGCTGCAGCAGGCGGGCACCGAAACCCAGGGTTGCAAACCATGCCACGCTGGCGGCACAGGCACCCAGGCCGAAGGCCCACTGCGCAATGCCCGGATAGCCTGTGGATACGCTGCCGACCAGCACCATCGTGTCGAGATATACGTGCGGATTGAGGAAGGTGAACGCCAGCGCGGCCAGCAAGACACGACGCCTGCTGTTGCCGTCTTCCGAATCCGGCACGAGGGAACTGGTGCCGAGCCATGCCCGCCGCGCTGCCATCAGGCCATACCAGCCGATGAAGGCCGCGGCAGCGAAGCGCAGTGCCTGCAGGAGTTCCGGCCATGTGTGCACCAGGGCGCCAACGCCGGCGACGCCGCACAGGATCAGGACGATGTCGCTGAGCGCACAGACGGCGACCACCAGGCCAACATGCCTGCGCTGCAGCCCTTGACGCAGAACGAAGGCGTTCTGTGCGCCGATGACGATCAGGAGGCCCGCGCCGGTCAGGAATCCGGCAAGGGATGCGGCAAGAAGCATTCGACGATCCAGCAGTGCAGTAGAGGGAGACGGCCATGTTGCTGCGATCGATTGGTTTAGTAAAATGATTTATTCTTCTTGAGATAAAGAATTTCTAATCTCAGGGGGCCTCCATGGATTTGCTCCACCCTCAATTGGCCGCGTTTGCCGCAGTGCTGGAAGAGGGCAGTTTCGAGGCGGCTGCGCGCCGGCTTTGCGTCACCTCGTCCGCCGTGTCCCAGCGCATCAAGGCGCTGGAAGACAGGCTGGGGCAGGTGCTGGTCGTGCGCCAGCCGCCGTGCCGGCCGACGCCGGCGGGAGCCTTGCTGCTGCGCCGCGTGCGGCCGATGCAGATGCTGGAAGCGGAGGCCCTGGCGGACTTTCTGCCGGAAGCGGAGCAGGGCACGGCAGCGCGCTCCATCGCCATCGCGGTCAACAGCGACTCGCTCGCGACCTGGTTCCTGGAAGCCTTGTCCCTGCTGAACCGGCAGCATGGTTATCTGTTCGACGTGCGGGTGGATGATCAGGATCACACCCTGAAGCTGTTGCGCGATGGCTCGGTGCTGGGCGCCGTGACGGGTGAAGCGGCGGCGGTGCAGGGCTGCGAGGTGCTGGCGCTCGGCGCGATGCGCTATCACGCCATCGCAGCGCCGGAGTTCGCGGCGCGCCATTTCCGGGATGGCGTGAGTGCCGCGTCACTGGCACAGGCGCCGATGATCGTCTTCGACCGCAAGGACGAACTGCAGTGGCGTTTCGTGCGCCGGATCACCCGCGCCCGCTTGTCGCCGCCGATACACTACCTGCCGACCCCCACGGGTTTCGTCGATGCCGCTGCGCTCGGCCTGGGATGGTGCCTGGCACCCGAGTCCCTGGTACGGCCGGCGTTGGAGGAAGGCCGGGTGAGCCTCATCGCCGCAGACCGCTGGCTCGATGTGCACCTGTACTGGCAGCATGCCGCGGTCCGTTCCGACACCTTGCAGAACATCGGCACGGTACTGCGCAGGGTCGCAGCGACTGCCCTGCACGGCGTGTCCGGGAAAACGCCGGACAGTGAGCACAGGGACCGCGGATGGCAAGGAGCGGGGGCCTCAGGGCCGTGATGCCTGGCGAGTAGCGAGCGGGTGCTGGATACCGCCGTCGCCGTAGGTATGCATCACCTGGGCAATGACCACCTGATAGCCGTCGAGCCAGCGCGCCTGCTGCCGCTTCGCTTCCTGGTGAACCGGATGGTCGATCAGGGCGCGCAGCGCTTCCATGCTTTCCCAGTAGTACATTGGAGATCAGGCCGGTGGCCGGATTCTCCCAGGCTTCCTCGCCGATGTAGCCGGGAATGGATTTGGCGACCGCGGCGATGGCCTGGTCCAGGGTGTGGAACTCGTCGTCGAACTCGCGCTTGGCGAAGGTGAAGGTCGAGCTGTAGAGGCTTGGCATCTGCATCCGGACAAGAGATATTCGAGCGATCCAGTTTGGCACAGAGTCCGTTCCGACTGTGCCTACCCCTGGACGGCTGGTCTTGTTCAGGCAGACAGGGTTCGTGCCAGAACATCGAAAACCCGGCCGTCGATGCATTGCGCGACGTTGAAGCGCAGGAAGTCACCCGCGCTCCGGGAGCGGCTGAAGGCGTTGCCCGGTGCCAGCACCACACCGTCTTTCAGGCATGTGCGCGCCATGGCAGCGGCATCCATGCCTTGCGGCAGCCGGCACCACAGGAACATGCCGGCCTGCGGAACCAGCCAGGGCTGGATGCCCAGAGCTTCCAGGCGGGGCACGGTTTGCGTCATTTCGGTTCTGAGTCTCAGCCGCAGCGCTTCCATGTGCTTGCGATAGCCACTGTCGGTCAGCGCCCTCAGCACCACTTCCGCGGCCAGGCGTCCGCCGCCGAAGGTGGTGGCGATCTTCAGATCGACGAGGCTGTCGATCCAGCCGGGGCGTGCCGCGATGTAGCCGCAGCGCAGCGCGGCCGAGACGGTCTTGGAAAAGCTGCCGATGTGGATGACGCGCGAGAGGCCGTCGAAAGCCGCCAGCCTGGGCGCGGGGCTGAATTCGAAGTCGGCAAGGATGTCGTCCTCGACGACCACCAGATCGGAACTGTCGGCGAGCTTCAGGAGCCGGTGTGCGGTCACTGCCGAAAGCGTCGCGCCCGTCGGGTTGTGAATGCCCGAATTGGTGATGTAGAGCCGTGGCGAGTGCTCGCGCAAGGCGCTTGCGAACATTTCCACGTCCGGCCCGTTCGGCGTAAGGGGTACGCCGACGACCTGCACCCGGTGGGCCTTGAGCAAGGCGTGGAAATTGAAGTAGCAAGGGTCGTCCACCAGCACGGTATCGCCGGGCTCCAGCAGGAAGCGGCAGATCAGATCGATCGCCTGCGTACCCGACTCGGTGAGCATGATCTGTTCCGGCGCGGCCTCGATGCCCGTGCCCGCCAGCCGCCGTGAAAGGAATTGGCGCAGTGCCGGGTGGCCCAGCGGCGTGGCGTACTCGGACAGGTCCGGCGCATCGGCCTGCGCCAGGGCACGCAGGGCGCGGCGCACCCCGGTTTCGTACAGCCACGACGGCGGAAGCCAGCCGCAGCCGGGCTTGAGCACGGCGGCGTCCGCTTCCAGCGCCTGGCGCGACACCCACAGCGGATCGACCTCCCGGTCCAGCCTGGGGCCGATCTGGGCCAGGGTGAGCGGAGCCACCGGCCCGGCCACATAGAAGCCCGAGCCGGGGCGGGCAGCGATGGCGCCTTCGGCCGCCAGCCGCTCATAGGCTTCCACCACGGTGGAGACCGACACCTGCATGGCACGCGCCTGCATCCGCACGGACGGCAGGCGTGTTCCCGGCAGATAGGTGCGCGAGACGATCCGCGTCCGGATTTCCACCATCACCGCTTCGATTCGTGTGCCGCTACGCATCATTTTTTCCAACCGTACTGGATGAAGGGCCATAACAGTTCTTTTAAATTGTATTGGACTGTCTCTGGCCTGACCAGCTCAGGCAATGCTTTACTACCGTTGATGAAACGAGGAGTTCTCGATGGAGAAAGCAGCAGGCGGCTGGATCAACGGCTTCATCGGCGTGGCGATTTTTGCGGGATCGCTGCCCGCCACCCGGGTGGCGGTCGCTGATTTCGATCCCACCTTCCTGACTTGCGCACGGGCGACCATCGCCACCGTGCCGGGACTGGCACTTTTGCTGCTGCTGCGGCAGCCGCGGCCGAAGGCGGCGGATCTGCCTTCCCTCGCCCTGGCCGCGCTGGGCGGGGTGGTCGGCTTTCCGCTGTTGACGGCACTCGCGCTCCAGCACGTCAGCGCTGCCCATTCCATCGTGTTCATCGGCCTGCTGCCGATCTGTACGGCCATCTTCGCCGTGATACGGGGAGGCGAGCGGCCCAAGCCGCTGTTCTGGGTGTTCGCGGCCGTCGGGGCCGCCTTCGTTGCCGGTTACGCGGCCTGGGAAGGTGTCGAGTCTTCGCTGCAAGGCAACCTGTACATGCTGGTTGCCGTCGCCGTCTGCGGCCTGGGCTACGCCGAGGGCGCGCGGCTGTCGCGTACGCTGGGCGGCTGGCAGGTCATCAGTTGGTCGCTGGTGCTGTCCTTGCCCGTCATGCTGCCGATCGCGTTGTGGACCATGCCCGATTCATTCGAGCATGTGAGCGTGCCGGCCTGGATCGGTCTCGGCTACGTGTCCCTGTTCAGCATGTTGCTCGGTTTCGTGTTCTGGTATCGCGGCCTGGCGCAAGGCGGTATCGCAGCGGTTGGACAACTGCAACTGCTTCAGCCTTTCATGGGGCTGGGCTTGGCCGCGCTGCTGCTCCACGAGAAGGTGAGCTGGACGATGCTGGTGGTGACGCTGGCTGCCGTGGCCTGCGTCGCGGGGGCGAAAAAGTATGCGAAATAAGCCGCGCCTGCCCTGCAAAGGCGGCTTGAAGTGCATAGGGGTATTGCAATCCCCGGCTGAAAGGACGGCGGTACGAGCCTGTGCCCGCAATGTGGTGACAGCCCAAGGGGCAGGCCGCGGGTGATCGACGATGCCGGCTACTGTCCGGCGATGCTGGACGTGATGGAGCGCGGCTGAGGCCGGCAACGGCATGGACGGCCCGCGTGGGCATGGGCCGCCTTTTCCTGTTCCGGGGCTTCAGTAAGCTTTGCCGGGGTCGATGAGGTTTTCGGGTGCCTGTCCCGCCGACACCCGCAGGATGTTGGATGCGATCTGCCGGGCCGCCGAAGACGGAATCGCCACCGAGGCCAGGTGAGGAGTGATGAGCACGTTGGGCATGCGCCACAGCGGGTCGGTCGCGGGCAGCGGTTCCTGCTCGAACACGTCCAGCGTGGCGGTGCCGATGTGGCCGCTGGCGAGCAGTTCGGTCAGCGCTGCCTGATCCACCAGCGCGCCGCGGGCGACGTTGATGAAGGCCGCGCCGCGCGGCAGGCGCAGTAGGCGCTCCCGGTTCAGGATGCCGCGCGTCTCCGGCGTCAGCGGCAGCATCACGATGAGGATGTCGGCATTGGCGATCACCGTGTCCAGCGTCGCCAGGCCGGCATGGCAGTGCACGCCGTCGATCTTCTTCGGGCTGCGCGACCAGCCGCTCACGGCATGGCCCAGGCGGCTGAGCTCGGTGGCGGCGACGGCGCCGAGCTGGCCGAGGCCCAGCACGGCGATGCGTATTTCGTCCGGCGAGCGCGGGTGCCGGTACGACCACTTGCCCTGGCGCTGCGCCTGTTCGAAGTGGGGAATGTCGCGCGCGTGCCGCAGCGCGGCGAACAGCACGTAGCCGGCCATCATGCGGGCCATCTGCGGGTCGGTCAGGCGGGTGATGGGAATACCCGGCGGCAGGTCTGCGCGATTGACGAGGGAGTCGACCCCGGCCCCCAGGTTGACGATCAGCCGCAGCTTGAGCATGCCGTCGAAGAAGCCCGCCGGCGGTTTCCACACCAGCGCGTAGTGGATGTCGGCCGGGTCGCCGAGCGCGCTTGAATGGCGGATGTCCAGCCCGGGCAGTTGCGCCAGCAGGGCGTGTTTCCAGGTTTCGAAGTCGTCGAGCTGGCTGTAGAAGGCCAGCGCGCCCGAGGCCGTGGAGTGTTTGCCGCTCATGTCCGCTCCCTGCGTACCAGCTTTGCCACGGCCTCGATGGCGAATTCGTAGCCGTCGCCGCCCAGCCCTGCAATCACGCCGTCGGCCACCCTGGAGATGTAGGAGTGGTGGCGAAAGGCTTCGCGCTTCCAGATGTTGCTCATGTGCGCTTCGACGATCCTGCCGGGGAAAGCCATCAGGGCATCCAGGATCGGCACCGAACTGTAGGTCAGGCCGGCGGCGTTGATGACGATGCCGTCGGCCACGCCGCGTGCCTCCTGGATCCAGTCCACCAGCACGCCTTCATGGTTGGACTGCAGGAAGCGCAGCGAGGCGCCGACATCGGCGGCCTTCTTTTCGCAGCGCGCCTGCAAGACGGGGAAGCTGTCGCTGCCGTAGGTCTTGTTGGCGTCCAGACCGTACAGGTTGGCATTGGGGCCGTTGAGGAACCAGATCGTCAGGTCAGGGGCGGTGGTCGTGCGCATGGGATGCCTTCGGGTTCAGGTGTCGTAGGGGCGGGTGGCCTGCATCGCCGGCAGTGCCTGGAAAGCCTCGTTCCAGCGGGCGGCGCGGGGGCTGCGCGTGCGCCAGTCCAGCTCGGGGTAGCGGAAGTCCAGATAGCCCAGTGCGCAGCCGAGGGCGATTTCGCCGATGCTCGGTTCTTCCACTTTCAGCTCGTCGGCCATGCGCTCGATCGAGGCCAGGCCGGCCCATATCTTCTCCAGCAGCGCCTCACGCCAGGTCGGCCACTGCTTGTCGGGCGGCCGGGCGGTCAGCTCGTAGCGCGCGAGCAGGGCCGCGTCGAGCATGCCGTCACCCAGTGCATGGCGGGTCAGCGCCTGCCAGCGAGCCAGGCCGGCGGTGGGGAACAGGGTGGCGTCGCCCGCCCGGTGCGCCAGGTATTCGCAGATGACCTGGCTGTCGTACAGCGCCTGGCCGTCGTCCAGCAGCAGGGTCGGCACCTTGGCCAGCGGATTGTGGGCGGCGATGCGGGCGTCGCGCTTCACCGGGTGGGCCGCGCTGTCCAGCAGCTCGATGTCGGCCGTCTGCCCTGTCAGTTCGGCACAGACCATGACCTTGCGGACGAAGGCGGAGGTGGGGGCGAACAGCAGTTTCATGGGGTGGCTCATTGCGGCACCAGCACCAGTTTGCCGAACACCTTGCCGCTTTCCAACGCGCTGTGCGCGGCGGCCGCTTCGTCCAGGGCGAAAGTGGCATGGATGCGCGGGCGCACGCGGCCGCTGCGCAGCAGGGACAGCACCTGCCCGGCGATGCAGCGCGCCATGCGCGTCTTCTCCGCATGGCTCTGCGGCCGCATCGTGGACGAGTGCAGGCTCAACTGTTTCTGCATCAAGGTCAGCAGTTCCACGTTCATGGCCGAGCCCTGCATGAAGCTCAGGCTTACATGCCGCCCGCCGAAGGCCAGCGCCTGCAGGTTGCGGCGCACGTAGTCGCCGCCGACGACGTCGAGCACCACGTCCGCGCCCCGGCCGCCGGTGTGATCCAGCACGGCCTGGACGAAGTCGGTGCTGCGCCAGCAGATGGTTTTTTCCGCGCCCATTTTCCGCAGCTCGGCAAAACGCGTCTCGTCGCTGGCGGTGGCTAGCACGGTGGCGCCGGCAGCGTGCGCCAGCTGGATCGCCAGCGTGCCGATGCCGCCCGCTGCGCCATGCAGCAGCAGCGTCTCGCCCATTGCAAGACGTCCCAGCTCGAACAGGTTGTGCCACACGGTGAACAGGCCTTCGGGCAGGGCCGCGGCGTCCACGTCCGACAGCCCGGCCGGCACGACGAAGGCGTGATCCACCGGCGCGACGCACCAGGGTGCGTAGCCGCCGCCGGGCACCAGGGCCATCAGGCGCTGGCCCAGCAGGGCGCGATCCACGCCGGGGCCGCAGGCCACGACCTCGCCGCAGACTTCCAGGCCCAGCACGTCGGTCACGCCAGGCGGCGGTTTGGCGATGCCCTGGCGCTGCATGATGTCCGGCCGGTTGATGCCGGCGGCGAGCACGCGCAGCAGCACTTCGCCTGCCGTGGGTTCGGGCACCGGCCGTTCGGCCAGTACCAGTACGCCGGCGTCGCCCGGCTCGCGTGCGATCACGGCCTGCATGGTCTTGGGGATGGAAGTCACGGTTTCAGCGGCTCCGGCTCAAGAGGTGGAAACGATCTGTCGCCAATGGGCGCAGCTTGCTTTGGGTGAAGCCTCGGAGAATTGCAATCAGGGATTGAAGACGCTGACACCGTCCTGCGGGATGTGCAGGCCGACCACGGCGCCGATGGGCCATTGCTGCACGGCGCTCAGGCCGCCGCTGCGTACGGTCACGATGCGGCGGCCGGCGCTGGGGATCTCCACATCCACGAAGGTGTCGATGTGGTCGCCCTGGAACACGTGATTGACGACCGTGCCGTTGAGCACCGAATCGGGGTGCAGGCTTTCGAGCGTGATGTGCTCCGGGCGTACGTAGAGGTCGAGCCGCTCGCCTTCGTGCGAGTCGCCCACCAGGCGCTCGAACGGCAGGCTCAACAGGCCGGCGCCAAGTCGCAGCAGGATGTCGCCGCTGCGGTGGCCATGGTAGTAGGCCGGCAGGATGTTCACGTCGCCGAGGAAGGAGGCGACGAAAGGATCCTGCGGGTTCTGGTACAGCTCGGCGGGTGGTGCGATCTGCCGGATCACGCCGGCCGACATCACCGCGATGCGATCAGACATCGCCAGTGCCTCGCCCTGGTCGTGGGTGACGAACACGGTGGTCACGCCCAGGCGGCGCTGGATTTCGCGGACTTCCACCTGCATGGAACCGCGCAGGCTCTTGTCCAGGGCGGAGAAGGGTTCGTCCAGCAGCAGCACCTTGGGCTGGATCACCAGCGCGCGCGCCAGCGCCACCCGCTGTTGCTGGCCGCCGGACAGTTCGCGCGGCTTGCGATGGCCCAGGCCGCCGAGCTTGACCATGTCCATGGCCTCTTGCACGCGCTGTCTGATTTCGTCCGGCGGCACACCGCGCATGCGCAGGCCGTAGCCGATGTTGCGCTCCACCGTCATGTGCGGAAAGAGGGCGTAGTTCTGGAACACGATGCCGATCTGCCGCTTGTGCGGCGGCTCCGCGGTGACCAGCCGGCCGTCGATGAAGATCTCGCCGTTGTCGGCCTCGGCGAAACCGGCGATGAGGTTCAGCAGCGTGGTCTTGCCGCAGCCCGAGGGGCCGAGCAGGGTGAGGAATTCGCCGCGCCGGATCTTGAGCGTGAGCTCATGCAGCACCGTGTGGTCGTGGTACTTCTTCATCACCCTTTCCAGGCTGACGGTCGTCTCGGGGTCCGGGTGCAAGCCGTGAGGCCGCTCTGCGGCGTGCAGGGTATTTGTGTTCATGGTTTTGGTATCGCGAAGGGGCTGGATTCAATTCCGACTGTCGGCATCGACGATAAGGCAATTGATTCGTGCAGGCGCTTTGTCGAAATTGAACGCAGGCATCGGAAAAAACGAAAGCCCGCATTCTTGCCGGGACAAGCATCTGGCGCGGAAGGCTTTTCCCGGTGAATTCCTTGCTGCAATGTGCGTGATGAACACGAAGCCTGCCTGCTTCGTTTTTTCCTGAGCCCCGCCTTCAAAAAAACGTGATTTCCAAAGTAGCACTGCATCCCCACACTCGGCATTCGTCGATGCATGACTTTTTCCGTTTTATTCAGAGGCTCAAATGTCAGTGGAAGAAATCAATACCGTTGTCGTGGGCGCCGGCCAGGCCGGCATTGCCATGAGCGAACATCTCTCCCTCATGGGCGTGCCGCACGTCGTGCTGGAGCGCAGCCGGATCGCGGAACGCTGGCGTTCGGAACGCTGGGATTCCCTGGTCGCCAACGGTCCGGCATGGCACGACCGCTTCCCCAACATGAAATTCGACGGCATCTCGCCCGAAGATTTTCCGGCCAAGGAACGGGTGGCGCAGTATTTCGAGGACTATGCCCGCATGGTCGAGGCGCCGGTGCGCACCGGCGTCGAGGTGACCAGCGTCGAGCGCCATGCCGGCCGTCCCGGCTTCAAGGTCAGCACCAGCGCCGGCGTGATCGAGGCGCGCAACGTGGTTGCGGCCACCGGCCCGTTCCAGAAGCCGTCGTATCCCGACATCGTGCCGGCGGACGGCCCGGTGCATCAGTTGCATTCTTCCGCCTACAGAAATCCCGGCCAGTTGCCCGAGGGCGCGGTGCTGGTGGTGGGGGCGGGCGCCTCGGGTTCGCAGATCGCCGAAGAGCTGCGCCAGACCGGCCGCACCGTCCCTACCTCTCGGTGGGCGAACACTACCGCCCGCCGCGCGCCTACCGGGGGCGGGACTATTGCTGGTGGCTCGGTGCGCTGGGGCTGTGGGACGAGGTCAGGATCCGCCCCAAGAAGCAGCACGTGGCCTTTGCCGTGAGCGGCTACGAAGGCGGCAAGACGGTGGACTTCCGCCGGCTGGCGCACACCGGCATCCGGCTCGTCGGCATCACCAGGTCTTACCGGGACGGCGTGCTGAGCTTCGAGGAAGGCCTGGCGAAGAACGTCGCCGACGGCGACCAGGCCTATTTCGACGTGCTGCGCGAGGCCGATGCCTACATCGAGGAGAACGGCCTGCCGTTCCCGCCCGAGCCGGGCGCCTGGGAGCTGCTGCCCGATCCGGACTGCCTGACGAATCCCATCCTGAGCCTCGATCTGGCGGCGGCCGGCATCACCACCATCATCTGGGCGACCGGCTTCAAGTTCGACTTCGGCTGGCTCAAGGTCAATGCCTTCGACGAGAAGGGCGATCCCTTCCACAAGCGCGGCATCTCGGCCGAAAGCGGCATCTACTTCCTCGGCCTGCCCAACCTGGTGAACCGGGCTTCGTCCTTCATCTACGGGGTCTGGCACGACGCCAAGTACATCGCCGATCACATCGTGCTGCAGGAAGGCTACATGAGCTACGCCAAGCCATGAGGGTGCTCGAGCGCCTGCGGATGCCCGCTTTACCGGCGGGCGAAATCTGCTGCATCGAAGACCTGCGCCGCCTGGCGAAGAAGCGCGTGCCGCGCATGTTCTACGACTATGTGGACGGCGGTTCGTGGACGGAAAGCACCTACCGCGCCAATGAGGAAGCCTTCCGCCGCCTCGAGTTTCGCCAAAGGGTGGCGGTGGACATCAGCCGCCGCAGCACGGCCACCAGCATGGCCGGGCAGGCCGTGCGCATGCCGGTCGCCATCGCCCCCACCGGCCTGACCGGCATGCAGCATGCCGACGGCGAGATCCTGGCGGCGCGCGCCGCGCGGGATTTCGGCATTCCCTTCACGCTGTCGACGATGAGCATCTGCCCGATCGAAGCGGTGGCGGAAGCGACGGGGCGCCATCCGTTCTGGTTCCAGCTCTACGTGCTGCGCGACCGTGGTTTCGTCGAGGCACTGATCGAGCGCGCCCGCGCGGCCAACTGTTCCGCGCTGGTGGTGACGATGGATCTGCAGGTTTTCGGCCAGCGCCACAAGGACAAGCGCAACGGCCTCTCGACGCCGCCGCGGCCCACGCTGCGCAACCTGCTGGATCTGGCCTGCAAGCCCCGCTGGTGCCTGGGCATGCTGGGCACCCGCCACCGGCAGTTCGGCAACATCGTCGGCCATGCCGAGGGTGTGGACGACATCGGCGATCTGGTGAAATGGACCAGCGAGCAGTTCGACCCCGCGCTGTCCTGGCGGGACGTGGAGTGGATCAAGTATCGCTGGGGCGGCACGCTGATCGTCAAGGGCATCCTCGATCCCGAGGATGCGCGGCTGGCGGTGGCGGCGGGGGCCGATGCCGTCGTCGTCTCCAACCACGGCGGCCGGCAGCTCGACGGCGCGCCGGCTTCGCTGTGCGCGCTGCCGGCGGTGCTCGACGCCGTGGGGGACCGCGTGGAAGTGCATCTGGACGGCGGCATCCGCTCCGGCCAGGACGTGCTCAAGGCCGTCGCCCTGGGCGCGCGCGGTACCTACATCGGTCGGGCGATGATGTACGGCCTGGGCGCGGGCGGCCAGCAGGGCGTGGCGGCGGCGCTGGAGCTGATCCGCAACGAACTGGATCTGTCGATGGCCTTCTGCGGCCGGACGGACATCGGGCAGGTCGACGACGGCATCCTGCTGCGGCGCTGAGGCGCCGCGTTTTTTTGCCTTCCGCTCAGGCGCAGAGGTGCTCCACCAGCCCGGCCAGCAACTGGTCGCAGGCTTCCAGCTGGGCGACTTCCACGTACTCGTCGGCCTTGTGCGCCACCTCGATGCTGCCGGGGCCGCAGACCAGCACCTGGGTGTCGTGCCAACTGCGGCGGAACAGGCCGCCCTCGGTGCCATAGTCCACCTTGGTGCAGGGCGTGCCCGGCGGCAGCAGGGAAGCCAGCAGGGCAACGCCGGCGGAGTCCTCGGGCGTGTTCAGGCTGGGGTAGCTGTTGGACAGCCGGACTTCGGGCAGCGCCGCATCCGGATGGGCTGCCTCGGCGGCCGTGCGCTCGGCCAGGCGCTGCATCACCCGTGCCAGGATCTTTCGGGGTCGTCGGCCGACACGTTGCGCACTTCGAAGCTCAGTTCGCATTCGGCGGGCACGATGTTCAGCGCCCGGCCGCCCTGGATGGTGCCGACGTGCACCGTGCTGTAGGGCACGCCGTAGCCTTCCTCGCGCGGGCCGCTGGCGGCCAGTTCGCGCTGCACGTCGCGCAGCGCGGCGACCAGGTCGGCCGCCATGTGCACCGCGTTCATGAAGCGCGGCGCGAGGCCGGAGTGGCCGGCCTGGCCGTGGCAGACGGCGCGCCAGGCGGCCTTGCCCTTGTGGCCGGTGCCGATCTTCATCAGCGTGGGTTCGCCGACGACACAGAGGAAAGGCGCGGGCAGTCTGCCTTCCAGCCAGCGCAGCAGGTGGCGCACGCCGACGCAGCCCAGCTCCTCGTCGAAGGACAGCGCCAGATGCAGCGGCCGCTTCAGCGGCCGGCCGGCGGCCTGCACCATGGCGATGACGGCACAGGCGACGAAACCCTTCATGTCCGCCGTGCCCCGGCCATGGATGCGGCCATCCTTTTCGGTCGCCTCGAAAGGCGGCGTCGTCCACGGCTGGCCCGCCACCGGCACCACGTCGGTGTGGCCGGACAGCAGCAGCCCCGGCACGCCCTGCGGGCCGACGCTGGCAAACAGGTTGGTGCGCGTCGGATCGTCGGGATCCGGGGCGCGGGTCGAGTCGATGCCGGCGTCCTTCAGGATCTGCTGTACCCGTTCGATCAGCTTGTCGTTCGGCGTCAGCGAAACCGAGGGGGAAAGCGACCAGTTCGCGCAGCAGCGCGATGCTGGGGGAGGCGGGGAGGTGTTCCATGGGGGGCAAGTCAGAGGCTCATTGCTCGGGCGGCACGAAGTGCGGATCGTAGAAGCTTGCTGCGCTCATGCCGGGGATGTAGTGGTCGGAGATGTAGGCGCGGCAGCGTTCCATGAACACGTTGCACAGCCGCGACTGCTTCATCGGCTTGTAGGTCGCCAGGCCCAGCAGCATCGGGCGGTTGTCGCCGGCCAGGCGCACCCGCAGCATGCGCTTGCCGTCCAGCGATACGTTGGATCTGGGCCGCACGTTGAACAGCGAATAGCCGATGCCGTTGGCCACCATCGAGCGCACCACTTCTTCCGAGCGCGAACGCGCGACGATGTTGGGCGTGACCCCGGCCTTGGTGAAGAGGGAGGTGAAATAGTCCCGACTCATCGGCAGGTTCAGCAGCACCATGGGCAGGGGGGCGAGTTCTTCCAGCGTCACCGCCGACTGCTGCGCCAGCGGATGCAGTTCGCTGACCAGCACGTAGGGCGGCAGCGTGGCCAGGTGCTCGAACCGGATGTCGTCGTTGAGCTGGAGGTCGTAGGTGATGGCGAGGTCGATCTCCAGCGCATGCAGCTTGCTGATCAGCGTTTCCTGGTCGCCTTCTTCCATGTGCATGTCCACCATGGGAAAGGCGCGTGAGAAGCCGAACAGGACTTCGGGCGCGATCATTGCCGTGAGCGGCTGGAAGCAGCCCACCCGCAGCGTGCCCTGGATGGCGTCGCTGGAATCGGAGGCAATCTCGTACAGGCGCGAAGAGCGTTCGAGCAGATCCTCGCAATGGTTCAGGATCAGGCCGCCGATGGCCGTCAGGCCCAGGCCCTTGGACGAATGGCGGACGAAGAGCTGCACGCCGAGTTCGGCCTCGATGTGTGCGATGGCCGCGGAAATGGAAGGCGAGGAGATGTGGATCTGCGTCGAGGCCGCGGCAATGCTGCCGTACTTGACCGTCGCCACGAAATACTCCATCTGGCGCAGGGAGATGCGGTTGAGCATGGAATGGGTCCGGGAATGCGGGCGCTCGATGATTCGGCGCGGGAGCCCACGGTAGCATGGCTACAGGTCGCCCGGCACGCCGAAGCTGGGCGCCGCGCGCGGGTCGCGGGCGCGGATGACGTAGGCCGCGCATTGCGGCTCGTACACCTTCCATACGCCGTACAGCGCGCCGACCGGATCGGCTTCCACCCAGTCCAGCCGCAGATCCACGATCGGCCAGTTCTCCTCGCCATAAACCAGCAGGCCGGCGGAATGCACCGGGCCTTCCTCGCCGCCGGCCGCCTGGCCGGCCAGCATGGCCTGCATCAGCCGCTCGGCCAGCGATCCTTCGGCGGCCTCGAACGCGGCCAGCATGGCCTGCGGCACGTCCGGCGATGCCAGCATGTTGCCGGCGCAGGCCGCGTGCGTGCCGGTCGCGCTGGCCAGCGTGCCCAGCGCTTTGGCGCCGGTAAACACGACCGGCGGGTTGCAGGCGTCGATGGCCATCAGTTGCCGGTAGTCGATATGGGGGCGCTGGCGCAGTTGCTGCACGGCCTCCTCGGGCGTGTGGCCGGCGGCCATCAGATCCAGCGCCAGCGGCCCGAGATCGGGGTCGGTGATGTTCTGGCTGGCGGCTGCGCCGACGCCCTTGCGGCCGCGGATGCAGCGCGAGGCGACGGCCGGCGACGACGAAGCCACGGCGGCGCCGAACTGGCCGCTCTCGGGGCAGCGGGCGATGATGGAGAAGGTCATGGGCGTCCGATCCGGGTTGGTGGGCGGGAGCAGGGGGGCGTGGAAGGCTCAGTCCGGGATGACGGCGGTGGCGTCGATTTCCACCAGCCATTCGGGCCGCGCCAGCGCCGATACCACGATGCCGGTGGAGACCGGGAACACGCCCTTGAGCCAGCGGCCCACCACCAGATAGACCGCCTCGCGGTAGCGCGGATCGACGATGTAGATCGTGATCTTGCAGATGTCCTGCAATTCGCCGCCGGCTTCCTTCATCAGCATCGCGATGTTGGACATTGCCTGTTCGGTCTGGGCCGTCACGTCGCCGATGCCCACGCTCTCCGAGGTGTCGAGGTTCTGGCCGATCTGGCCGCGCAGGAAAACCATGCGCCCGCGCGCCACGACGGCCTGGCACAGGTCATTGTCGAGCTTCTGTTCCGGATAGGTCTGCCTGGTATTGAACGGGCGAATGCGGGTGTGTTTCATGGTCGGCGATGGACGGATTGAAGGAATTCGCATCGTCGATTGAAAGCGGCGCAGGAGCCATTTGTTTTTTCCGGCGGGGCCATTCAGGAAATTCCCGTTCCGTTTGCCGGCGCATTGGTGGCCGAGCTTTCGGGCAGGCCTAGAAAAATGTGAGGCCCCCCTACAGAAAAGGCTACTTGGCTGGGTGGCCCGGGTTTTACATCATCGGGCCTCGTGATCCGGCAGGAATGGCCGGACAGATCCGCAAGCTGCCATGGATGGCGACTTTTCGTGGCGCCTGATTTTCAATCCGACAGAGGGTACTGAAATGATTCGCAAGCTTTTGACAATGTGTGTGCTCTCTTCCGCGATCGGCGCAAGCGCAGCCTGGGCGCAGGAAGAACTGGTGATCAGCACCTGGGGCGGCAGCTTCCGCGACCTGATCGAGGAAAACATCGGCAAGGAATTCACCCGCCAGACCGGCGTGCCGGTCAAATACATCACCGGCGGCACCATCGACCGCCTGAACAAGGCCAAGCTCGCGTCCAGGCCCGAAAGCGACATCACCTTCACGACCTCGCACATCGGCTGGCTGTATATCGACGGCGGCCTGTTCGAGAAGCTGGACACGAGCAGGATCCCCAATTACAGCCATCTGGTGGACGCCGCCCGAATCAGCGACTACCACATCGGCAGCTGGGCCTATGTCTATTCCATCGGCTACCGGCCCGACATCGTGCCGCCCAGCGTGAAGTTCGAAAGCTGGAACGATCTGTGGAACCCGGCGCTCAAGGGCCGGATCGCGGCGCCGGACTTCGATCCGAGCCACCTGATCGCCGTTGCCGCCCTGCTGTCCGGCGGCGATGCCGCCACCTGGGAAAAGGGCCAGGACAAGCTGAAGGCGCTGAAGCCCAACTTCAAGGCCTTCTATACCAATGACGCCAACGGCCAGCAGCTCATCGCCACCGGCGAGACGCCGGTGCAGGTGCTGCTGTCCATGAATGCCTATCACATGGCCGGCCAGGGCGTGAACATCAAGGTGGCGATGCCCAGGGAAGGCGCCGTGCTCGGCGTGGACACGATGGGCATCATGAAGGGCAGCACCAGGACCGAGCTGGCCTACAAGTTCATGGACATCGCGCTGTCGCCCGAGGTGCAGTCCAAGATCGTCGCCTACAAGAAGGCCAGCCCGGTAGTCGATAACGCCACGGTGTCGCCGGAGGACGCCAGCCTGCCCGGCGTGTTCACCACCAAGGAGCAATGGGACACCCAGGCCATCGTGATCGACCACAAGCTGCGCGCGGAAAAGACCGCCGACTGGCGCAAGTGGTTCACCGAAAACATCATGAACTGAGGTTTTCCGCGTACTGAACGGCTCCTGCGCCCCGTCCTTGCGGGCGCAGGCGCCGGAAAATCCACGACAACAATAGGCTTCTTCCCCCATGCGTTCCCAACTACGCACCTGGCTGGTATGGCCGGCCGTGTTCATCGCGGTGAGCATCGCCGTGTCGCTGGCGGCAGTATTCCAGTTCAGCTTCCGGGCCTTCGTGCCGGGCTCGCTCGATGTCGGCGGCTTCACCCTGGCCAACTTCCAGGGCATGGGCAAGTCGATCTATGTCGACGCCTTCACCAATACGCTGTTGCTGAGCGTGGAAACCACGATCTTCTCACTGCTGGCCGGCTACCCGCTGGCCTATGCCCTGGTGCGGGTGAAGAACCGCGCGCTCAAGTCCTTCATCCTGGTCGTTTCCATCGCGCCGCTGTTCCTGGGCGAGATCGTGCGCACCTACTCGTGGATCGCGGTGCTGGGCAGCAACGGCTTCATCAACAGCATGCTGCGCTCGCTCGGCATCATCGAGTGGCCGCTGGAACTCATGTTCACCCACCTGGGCGTGCTGGTGGCGCTGGTGCACGTCACCATTCCGGTGGTGGTGCTGATGCTGGCCACGGCCATCTCCCACATCGACCGCGACTACGAAAAAGCCGCCCACAGCCTGGGCGCCGGCCCGGTGCGCACCTTCCTGACGGTGACGCTGCCGCTGTCCATGCCGGGCATCCTGGCCAGCATCACGACGTCCTTCGCCTGGACGTTCAGCGCCTTCGCCACGCCGCAGATGATCGGCGGCGGCCGCGTGCCGACCGTGTCCACGCTGGTCTATCAGCTCGGCTTCTCGTCGATGAACTTCCCGCTTGCCGCCAGCCTGAGCATCATGGGCCTCGTCCTGACCGCAGCCGCGCTTCTCGCCCTGGGCTTCCTCACTCGTCCCCTCAAGGCCATGGGAGGCCACTGACATGAGCCGTCACATCCAAAGCGCCTTGCCCTTGCCGCTGCGCATCGCCGGCCCCGTGCTCATCGTCCTGCTGCTGGCCTTCGTGCTGCTGCCGGTGGTCGTGGTGACGGTGGCGGCCTTCAACGAGAAAGCCATCATCAGCTTCCCGCCCGAATCGTATTCGCTGGCCTGGTTCGCGCGGGTATTCACCTATCCGGACTTCCGCGAGGGCTTCCATGCCAGCCTGGTGGTGACGGGCTGGGCGTCCTTCCTGGCGCTGGCCATCGGCACCGGCCTGGCCATCGCGGTCAAGCGCACCGAATTCCCGAGCAAGCGCCTGCTGCTGACCATCCTGCATTCGCCGCTGGTGGTACCGCACTTCACGCTGGGGCTGGGCCTGCTGATCCTGGTGTCGCAGGTGCAGTTGAACCGCAGCTACGGCACCGTCATCCTCTGCCACGTGATGCTGGTGCTGCCCTTCGTGCTGCGCAGCGTGTATGTGTCGATGGAAAACCTCGACGAGCGCCTGGAGCAGGCCGCCGCCAGCCTCGGCGCGCCGCCGCTGAAGGTGCTGCTGACGGTGACCATTCCGCTGCTGGCGCCGGGGCTGTTCGGCGGCTGGCTGTTCGCGGCGATCATGTCCTTCAGCGAATTCACCGCCTCGCTGTTCATCACCACACAGCAGACGCAGACGCTGCCGGTGTCCATGTACAACTACGTGCGCGAGTTCGCCGATCCCACCCTGGCCGCGTTGTCGGTGGTCTACATCGCGGTGACGGCTGCCGTGCTGGCCTTCGCGAATTACTTTTTGGGATTGGGGAAGATACTCAACATCGAGAACGAGCATTGAAGCCGGGCAACTGCACATGTCCCGGTAATCTCCGAAGCAGAGAGGTGGTCCAGCATCATCGGATCTGCCGGGGCTCCACTCGCCGCTCGAACTGCTTGTCCTGATGCTGGGAATCAACGATTTCCAATCCATGCGCGAGCACAACGCATGGCGTTCTTCTCAGGGCACTGGCCCCTAATGGCATGGGGGCAGAAAACCAGGCGCTGGGGTTCGGCGCCTGTATCGAAATCATTGAATGGCTTGTTCAGGCATCAGCGATGACGGCGCCGGTTCCGGTACCGAGGCTAGGCGGGCCATCGCTTGTGTAATGGCGTTGTCGTCGAGCGCTGCATAGCCGAACAGCAGAATCCGCTCCTCGATCCCACCTCCGCTGGCGGCCTCCGGCAGTGTGTATAACCGTACGCCGCGGACCAATGCCCTGCGCGCCACCTCGGCGGCGCTTGCACTCCCCGCGGGCAGGCGGAAGGCGACGTGCATTCCACCATGTTGACCGCTGACTTCGCCAGCCTGTCCCCAGGTGCGCTGCAGGCCGTCGAGCAGGCTGTCACGCTGCCTGCGATAGCGGTGGCGCAGGGAGTGCACATGACGGGAGTATTCCCCGCTTTCCAGGTAGCGCGCCATGATCGCTTGCTCCAGCCAGGGGCAGCCGTTGTTGAGCAGTGCCTTGCGCCGGGTGATGCTGTCGACCAGCGCGGGCGGGCAGACCATGTAGCCGAGCCTCAGGCCGGGGCCGAGTACCTTGGAGAAGGTGCCGAGGTAGATCACCCGGGCCGGGTCCATCGCCACCAGGGGCAGCAATGGTGCGGACTCGTAGCGGAAGTCGCCGTCGTAGTCGTCCTCGATGATCAGCGTGCCGTTGCGTGCCGCCCATTCCAGCAATTGCCGGCGGCGCGGCGGTGACAAGGTGTAGCCGAGGGGGTACTGGTGGGATGGCGTCACATAGGCAAGTGGCAGCGCCCGTTCCGGCAGCAAATCGGTGCGCAGCCCTTCGGCGTCCACCGGAATCTGGATGCCATGGGCGCGATGCTGGGCCAGCAGGTGACTGAAGCCGGTATAGCCAGGGCTCTCCATGACCACCTCGGCACCGTCGTCCAGGCAATTCGCCACGATCAGGCTCAGCGCCTCCTGGCAGCCGGCAACGATGATGATCTGCTCCGGCTCGACTGCAAGCGCCTTGGCCGAGGCCAGGTAGTCGGCCAGTTGCATGCGCAGGCCCCACAAGCCTTCCGCCGGCGAATATTCGCCGATTGCACGTCCGGCATGGCGCAGCAATTGACTGGACAGCGCGGCCCAGCGACGCCATGGGAAAGCATGGGGGGAAGGGCGCCCGACCTTGAAATCGAAACGCACCGGCACGGGTGGCGGGGGAATATGTACGCCCGGTGCGTGTACGGGGCGTACGGTATCTGCGCATACCAGCGGAGGCGATGGGGGCTTCAACGCCAGTTCGGCGGGCTTGGCTGCACAGCCGCCGATCGCCTCGACGAAAAAGCCTCTGCGCAGTTCGCTACGGATCAATCCTGCGTCGTGCAGTAATTGGTATGCCGCCAGCACCGTGTTCTTGGACACCTTCAGCATCGCCATCAACTCGCTGATGGAGGGTAGCTGATCGTCAGCCTGCAGCCGCCCGGTGACGATCAATTCTTCGATGGCGCGAGCGATCTGTTGTTTGTAAGGCTCGCCGCTGTCGTGCGCGAGCTGAATGGGCAAGGAAAGCAGTTTGTTGCGCATGGTGTCGGTTCGTGCGTGAGAGGCTGCTTGAGCCGGAAACGGTGGCACGCCTGTTCCGAGTATGCAGCATCTGCCGTTCCTCGCTGTATCCACCGATTGGGCACGGCTGTGTCCTTACAGGATAAACCCATGTCTGCATAGTGGTCATGGTACGACCATCACAGCCATGTCCAGGGAGGACATCATGCATACACCACGATACGCACAATTGTTGTCGGGCGCCCTGTTGTCGATAGCCTGTAGTGCAGCCTGGAGCCTCCAGCCGGAAGAGCAGTCCAGGGCCGACGCACTGTTCCAGGACAACTGCGCAGTCTGTCATGCCGCCAACCGGGGCGGCTACATTGCGCCGGCGCTGACCAGCGACCGCCTGGTGCAGAGCGAGGCCGCCCTGCGCGGCACCATCATGACCGGCATCGCCGATACCTTGATGCCGCCCTTCGTCGGCCGTCTGGCGGACGAAGACATCCGCCTGCTCGCCAAGCTCATCAAGACCCGGCCGGCCAGCACTCCGGAATGGGGGCTGGAGGATATCCGTGCCAGTGTCGAAGTACTGGTGGACGAGAAGACGCTGCCGGACAAACCGACCTACGACATCGATTCGGTCTACGACCTGATGGTGGTGATGGCGCGCGGACGCTACGGCAGGGGCGGCGAGAACGGCAATGCCAAGGCCGTGTTCATCGACGGCAAGAGCCATCGTGTGGTCGGCGAACTGAGCACGGATGGCCCGCACATCATGGACTTCAGCCCGGTGGCCGAGCGCTGGGCCTGGCTCAAGAGCGACGACGGCGTGGTGCACAAGGTCGATCTCTACACCCTGCAAGTGGTGCGCCGCGCCAAGGCAGGGCTGACCGGGCCGGGCATTGCCTTGTCGAACGACGGCAAATGGCTCGCGGTAAGCTCCTTCGTGCCCAACATCGTCGCCATCCTCGATGCCGACACGCTGGAGCCGGTCAAGTATCTGAAGCTCGAAGGCAAGGACCCGGACGGGAAGTTCGTGCAGTCTGCCGGTGGGCCGGTGATCGGCAGCCGCATCAACAACAAGTTCGCCCTCACGCTGCGCCAGGCCGGACAGATCTGGATCATCGATCTGGACAAGCCGGACATGCCGGTAACGAAGCTCACAGGCGTCGGGCGAATGCTGCACGACACCTTCCTGACGCCGGATGGCCGTTACTCGATGGTGGCTTCCTATGGCGACAACAAGCTCGTCGCCATCGACTTCAAGGAGAACAAGGTGGTGGCCGACATCCCGGCCGGTTGCCAGCCGCATGTCGGATCCGGGGCGGTGACGGAAGTCAATGGCCGTTTCCTCGCCTTCGGCACCAATATCGGCACCTGCGACTTGGGTTCGGTGGTCACCGTGTGGGACACCAAGGACTTCTCGGTGGTCAAGCAGGTGAAAGTGGCCGGTGCGACCGAATCGCCTGCGGCACACCCCAATGCGCCCTATGTGGCGGTCGACATCGTCGACAAGGACAAGCGTGCGTCGCTGATCCAGCTCATCGACAAGAATACCCTGGAGGTCGCCAGGACACTGGACGTCGGCGGGCACGCATTCTTCCCCGAATACAACCGCGCCGGCGACGCCATGTACGTCAGCGCCGGTTACTGGGGAGATCGTGTGCGCATCTACGACAGCACCACCCTGGAGCTGCTTGCCGAGCACCGCATGGAAAGCCCGGCCGGGATATTTTCGCGCGCCCGCACGCGGTGGGTGAGCGTCGGCTTGCCGGAAACCCGCCCGTTCTGACCAGGAGTCCATGATGAAACCGATAGCCTTCATTCTTTTCGCCCTTTCGCTCGCACCTCTGTCCGCGCATGTTCGAGCGGCCGAATCCTCGGCGCCTGCGCCGGAAGTTGCGGCGATTCTGCCTTTGTGTGCGAGTTGCCACGGCATCGACGGCATCAGCAGCGAGGGCCTGTATCCCAATCTGGCGGGGCAGAAAGTCGAATACCTGGTCAAGCAGCTGGACGACTTCAAGCAGCGGCAACGCACCGACCCGGTCATGAACTCCATGGCCGAGCCGCTGGATGCCGCGCTCATCAGAGCCCTGGCCGACTACTACGCCTCCAGGCCTGCACGGCCATAAACGGTCGTTTCACCCTGGCCGGCAGATCATCGCCGGCCATTTTTTGTGGATGCGGGAGGCGGTGATGGACAGGGCAAGAACCGTAGGCAAGGTCTGGCTGGTAGGGGCGGGGCCCGGTAGCGCAGACCTCATTACCTTGCGTGCGCTACGCGTACTGCAGCGGGCCGATGTGTGGCTGATCGATGATCTGGTGGGAAAAGATCTGCTTCGTTATGCGCGGTCCGGCACGCTGCTGGAATTCTGCGGCAAACGTGGCGGCAATCCACGCTCGGCTCGGCAGGACGACATCAACACACGGATGCTTGCGCACGCGCTGGCGGGGCGGGCCGTGGCACGGATGAAGGGGGGATCCAGGCTTCTTCGGCCGTGGCGGTGAAGAAGCGGCCTTCCTTCGCGAACACGGTGTCGAGGTCGAGATCGTCAGCGGCCTGAGCGCAGGCATCGCCGCTGCCCAGGCACTGGGTATCGGCCTGACACATCGCGAGCTTGCACATGGTGTGACTTTCGTGACTGCCCGTACCGCCGCCGGCGACAGTCCGGACTGGCAGGCGCTGTGCGCCGGCGGTACGACGCTGGTGATCTACATGGGCATGAGCCGCCTGGCGGAAATCCGGGATGCCTTGTGCCGCGCAGGCATGCGCGCAGACACGCCGGCTGCCGTCGTGATGAACGCCGGCTGCGGCGACGAGCGGTGCTGGCGGGGGATGGTGGGCAACCTGGTTGCGGCGCTGGAAAGCGGGCTGCGCAGCCCGGCGGTGGTGCTCGTGGGGGCAGTCGTGGGGATGTCGTGGACCAACCGAATTTCTCCAAGCCCCCTCATTCCGGAATTTTCGACTCCAGATAGGATTTGACGAAATCCAGACAAGCGCGAATGTGCGGGAGGTATTGGAGGTCGTGCTGTACGCTGACATACAAGGGTACCGTCAATTGCCGCTCTTCCATGATTTTGGTCAGACCTACCTCACCTGCATTCGCGTATGACGGAAGTATGACGATGCCGACGCCCTCCTGGGCCGCGGACATCTGCGAGAACATGCTGGTGGCGCGGAAGCAAATTCTGGGGTTCCTGATTATGCGCTCCAGCCAGCGTGCAGAGGGCAGGTAAATCGGGTCGTCGATGTAGCTGATGAACCTGTCGTTGACGGTCAGATCGTCGGGACTGGAGATGATGCGGCCTTGGAGATAATGCCGGCTGGCGTAAAGATGGAAGGGTACGTCGGCGACCTTGCATGTCACCAGTGAAGTAGCCCTGGGCTCGAAGAAGCTTACGAATATGTCGGCTTCGCGCTTGGCGACATCCACATAATTGGATGTGGTCACGAGATGGATTTCCACTTCGGGATACCGATCCGCCACATCCTTCGCCACGCGGGCAATCAGCAGGGAGCCGACACCCTCCATCGATGCGATGGTGACGCAGCCGCTCACCATCTGGCCTTGTGCGCTAAGCCCTTGAATCTCGTGGAGTGCCGTCTCCATGCGCTCGATCCGGATGAAGACCTCCCGGCCCAGCGGTGTAAGCACCAGCCCCTTGTGATCGCGCTTGAAGAGGGTGCTTCCAGTGCTGAATTCCACCTGGGCAAGGCGCCTGCTGACCGTGGACTGGTCAACGCCAAGTCTCTTGGCTGCGGCAGCAAGCGAGCCGCTTCTGACGGTTTCCAGCAAGGCGCGCAACTGGTCCCAGCCGAGCTGGTCCAGGGAAAGAAATTTGGTTCCCATTGATGAATAGGCCCAAGGTCCAGCCTGCAGTGGTAGCAGCGTCGAATTGTACAATGTCGATGCTGGCGAACCGCCCCTGATGTGATGGCCGGCGTAATTGCCGGCAAGGCGAGTCGGGTGGTCCCGCAGGACGTCCGGAGTTGACGGGTGTGCTGCGTGCCTGCCTTGGCGACGGCGGCGTGCCGATTCGATGTTCTGGAAATGGCCGTGAGTCGGCGAGAAATAGGCAGCCATGCGTGACTGCCTATTTTTTTGACGCTGCGATCTATTTGTTCTTGCCGGCGATGATTCTGGCAACTGCTTCCGCAACCTTGTCGGCGCTGGCGCCCAGCACGCGCGCGTTGACGCGCGCTGTGCCGAAGCCGACGAACAGAACGATTTCATCCGGTGCCGGGGCGCCGGGAATCGATACCTCGATGCCGTCCATGGCATCGTAGTCCCAGGCATCGTTGGCGCCGCCAAACACCAGATCGACGGTACTTCCCGCTGCAGCGATCTTGGCGTTGCCTGGAATCAGCGCGGGGCCGGCCCCGAGGCCGGTACGTAGCGCTAGACCCAGGCGAGGGTGAATCAGCGCCGCGCCATGCTCGGTCTCGCCGGCGGTACCGATGATCACTGCCTTGCCGTAGGCGCGGGGCCAGTTTTCGGCAGTGAAACCGGCCAGCGCGCGCTTGGTCAGGATAGTGCCCACTTCGAAGGAGATGGCCGCCAGGTGGTCCAGCTCTTCGGTCGAAGCGGCCCCCTTGCCTGCGTAGGGATTCTTGAAAACGGCGCCAGCCACGACATGGCGAACAGGTGTCGATGCATTCTTTCCGCCTTCGCTGAGGGTCTCCCGCTCGATGACGTAGATCTGACGAATGCTTGGGATGGATGGGTTTTCCATGTCTATCTCCACTGATTCTTTTGATGGTCGAAAGATTGCGATTGGTGAGTTCCAATTGCTCTTTGGACTCTATCGACAGCCCTGTGCCGAGTCAGCCTACAAAAGTGCAAGCGGTCTTGCATTTTTCCGGATATGCGATTGCGCGATACGGGCATATCGTCAACCACGCTTGGCAGGAGGTCGAACAATCCCATGGATTGCGTGGTGATTGGCCGGTAGGCCAGCCATTCCACGTCATTCCGAATTTCGCCGTATCGAAGGAGACAACATGAATTCAGACAAGAATTTGACGGGCGCCAAGATTACCCACTGGATCGGGGGGCGGAAATACGATGGTGCCGATAATAGGCTGTCGGATGTCCATAATCCCGCCACAGGCCAGATCACTGGCCAGGTGCAGTTGGCGAGCAGCGTGGAAGTGGATGCGGCCGTCGCATCGGCCAAGGCAGCCTTCCCCGCCTGGAGCAATCTTCCGCCGCTGCGCCGCGCACGCATCCTGTTCAGATTCCTGGAATTGCTCAATGCCCATCGGGATGATCTGGCGCGGCTAATCACGGCCGAGCACGGCAAGGTGTTCACCGATGCCCAGGGCGAAGTCACGCGTGGCATCGAAATCGTCGAGTTCGCTACCGGCATTCCTCAACTGCTCAAGTCCGATTTCACGGACCAGGTCTCCACCAGCATCGACAACTGGACGCTGCGCCAGCCCTTGGGCGTGGTGGCCGGGATCACACCGTTCAATTTCCCCGTGATGGTGCCGGCCTGGATGTTTCCGGTGGCCATCGCTGCGGGCAACACTTTCGTGCTCAAGCCCAGCCCGATCGACCCCAGCCCCAGCCTGCTGATTGCCGAACTGCTGAAGCAGGCTGGCCTGCCCGACGGGGTGTTCAACGTGGTGCAGGGCGACAAGGAGGCGGTCGATGCGTTGCTGGATCATGAGGATGTGCGGGCAGTGTCGTTTGTCGGTTCCACGCCCATCGCCAATTACATCTACGAGACCGGTGCCCGCCGCGGCAAGCGCGTGCAGGCACTGGGTGGGGCAAAGAACCATCTGGTGGTGCTGCCCGATGCGGATCTCGACCAGGTGGTCGATGCACTGATTGGTGCCGCCTACGGATCGGCGGGTGAGCGCTGCATGGCGATCAGCGTGGCGGTGTTCGTGGGCGACGAGACGGCCGACAAGGTCATTCCCATGCTTGTCGAGCGTACCAAGGCGCTCAAGGTGCTCGATGGCACCAACCTCGACGCCGAAATGGGCCCGATCGTCACCAAGGCCGCACATGAGCGAATCAGCAACTACATCGAGCTGGGTGTTCAGGAAGGCGCCAGGCTGCTGGTCGATGGCCGCCAATTCGATGGCAAGTTGGCCGGTGCGGGGAGCGGCACCGACACCTCCAACGGCTTCTGGCTGGGTGGCACGCTGTTCGACTACGTCACCCCGGACCATCGCATCTACAAGGAAGAAATCTTTGGCCCGGTACTCGCCAGCGTGCGCGTGAAGAATTTCGGCGAAGCGATCGACCTCATCAATGGCCATGAGTTCGGCAACGGCGTGAGCATCTACACGCGTGATGGAAATGCTGCACGCGAATTCGGCCGCCGTATCGAGGTCGGCATGGTCGGCGTCAACGTGCCGATCCCGGTGCCGATGGCCTGGCATGGCTTCGGCGGCTGGAAACGTTCCCTGTTCGGCGACATGCATGCTTATGGCGAGGAGGGGGTGCGCTTCTACACCCGCCAGAAATCCATCATGCAGCGCTGGCCCGACAGCATTGCCAAGGGTGCTGAATTCTCGATGCCGGTTTCGAAATAAGAGTACGGACCACGCCACGGCGGAGGGTCGGCGGATGCGGGCATCCGCCGACCCATGGAAGGGCCCGGGTAGCCGTTCAGATTATTCACTGCGCTGAACTCCCGGACATTCACTCGTCCGGGTTGCAAGCGAAAGACCTTCAGATGGCTCGCACCGACGTTTGAGCCGGCGCAGCCGTGAAGCAGAAAAGGCCAAAGTGCCAGCATAAAAAATAGGAGACACACATGAACAGGACATTCCATCGGATTGCCAGTACTGCAGTGCATTGCGCGATGGCAACGCTACTGACGCTCGGCGCCGTATCGGCGACGGCCAAGGATCTCGTGAAAATCGCGTTCATCGGCCCGCTGACGGGAGGCGTTTCGTCCACCGGGCTCGGCGGGCGCAATTCGGCGCAACTGGCCGTCGATCAGCACAATGCCGACCCGAGCAAGAAGTACCGGTTCGAGCTGGTCAAGCTCGACGACGAGTGCAAGCCCGCGGTCGGGGTGCAGGTCGTCACGCGGGCGGCGACCGACCGCAAGATCATCGGCGCAGTTGGCCACTATTGTTCGGCCGTGGCCATCGTGACCGTGGATACCTTCCATCGCTTCGGCCTGCCGCTCGTCATCTGGGGCGCGGTGCTGCCCGAAATCACCTACGGCAACGACTACAAGGAGATCCATCGCGTCAACGGCACGATGATCAACGAGGGCAACCTGGCCGCTGAGTACGTGCACAAGGCGGGTTTCAAGCGGGTGGCGATGATCTACGACACCACCGACTACGGCAAGGGTCAGAGCGTGCATTTCGCCGAGGCCCTCAAACAGTATCCGGACATTACGGTTACCGGCTCCTACGGGGTGGATGTGACCCAGCAGGATTTTTCCGCCGAACTCACCGCGGCGCAGCGCGGAAAACCCGACGTCATTTGGTTCGGCGGGCTGACCCCGCAGGGCGTGGCCATCAAGGCGCAGCTGCAGCGCATCGGCATTGCCACGCCGTTCATCGGCGTCTCCGGCATCCTCAACGAAGGATTCGTTGCCGGCCTTGGCGCAGCGGTGGCCGAGGGGGTCGTGTCCTTCCACAACGGCGCCCCGATCGAGAAGTACGCGAAGGGGACCGATTTCCTGGCGGCCTACAAAGCGGCAGGTTTCAAGGAGGAGCCGGATGCATACGGTCCCTTTGCCTACAGCGCTGCGAATCTGCTGATGGATGTGATCGAGAGGGTCGGCCCCGATCGCGCCAAGGTCCGCGAGGAACTCAATGCCACGCGCGACTATGAAAGCCTGGTGGGCCCCATCAGCTTCGACGACCACCGCCAGAACATCACCAGCGCCCACCAGTATGTCGTTCAGGACGGCAAGTGGGTCTATTGGGCCGACAGCAGATACGCCAAGGAGGAGAAGTAAAGCCCCCGGACGAGAACGCACTGCCATCAACAAAGGGAGCAATACGACATGGAACTGTCATTTGCCTTCCAGTATCTGGTCAACTTCCTGATGCTGGGACTGATCTACTCGATCGTTGCCGTGGGCTTCTCGCTGTATTTCGGCGTCGTTGACGTCGTGCAGTTTGCACATGGAGATGTGCTGACACTGGGGGGCTATGCCGGACTGGCCGGCATTCTGCTGGCCACTGCAGCAGGCGCCGGCGGACCGGGTTCGGTTTTCGGCATGATCGTGCTGGCCGTCATCGTCACCGGCACGGCGGGCGTGCTGATCGGGCGATACCTCGTGCTGCCGCTGCGGCAAGCGCCGCCAATCAACGTACTGCTCATCACCTTGATGACCGGTACTGCCATTCGCGAGGCCCTGCGCCTGTTCGTGCCCGGGGGCTCCAACCCCAACCCGTTTCCGATGGTGCTGCCCGACACGCTCATCGAATTCGGCGGGGCCAGCATGAGAGCGAGCAGCATCATCATCCTGCTGGCCGGTGCTGCGGCCATCTTCGGCACCCATTTCCTGCTCAACCATACGCGTTTTGGCTTGGCCGTGCGAGGCGTTGCCCAGGACGAGGAGACCGCCCGTTTCATGGGCATCAACTTCACGCGGGTGGTCATCCTGACCTTCGTGCTCGGCTCCAGCCTGGGCGCACTGGCGGGAATCATGTCCGGGCTCTACTACCGGCAAGTGATCTTCAACATGGGTGTGATGCTGGGCGTCATCGGCTTTTGCTCCGCGGTGGTGGGCGGCCTGGGCAGTCTGCTGGGTGCGGTGATGGGCGGATTCCTGTTCGCCGGGCTGCAGACATTTGCCACGGTCGCACTGCCCATTCCCAGCGCATACAAGGACGTCTTCGCTTTCACGATGATGATCCTCATCATCGCCTTCCGGCCCACCGGTCTGTTGCGCGAGCGTTTCCAGGAGCGTGTCTGATGAATCCGAGAACCACGACAACGGCAATACCCACCGCGGAGCCGCTGAAATCCGTCACCGCTCCCATTTCGCGCGATGCACGATCGCTGCCCTTCATCCTCACGGTCGGGGCTGCCACCACCATCCTGGCTCTGCTCCTTGCCTTCGAGTCCGAGCTCGCACTGGTGGTCACGCTGGCCGCTGCGGCAGCTTTGTGGTGGGGTGGCCAGCGCAGTGGCGTGCTGGGTAAGGCGGGAGCCTTTGCCGACCGCAGGCCCGGCGTGGCACGGGCAATTTTTGCTGCTGCTGCGGGCATGCTGCTGCTGCTCTTCCATGCGGAACACTATGCGCTGCTGATGGTAGCCACGGTGCTGCTGTATGCAGCGGCCTGCGCCGGGATCAATATCCAGACGGGCTTTGCGGGCATAGCGAATTTCGCGGGTGCGGCCTTCTTTGCCTGCGGCGGCTATACCGTGGCGGTGCTCGTGCAGAATACGGCGCTGCCACACGGGCTGGCAATTCTGGTGGGTGGCATCGTGACGGCGGCCATCGGCGCCATCCTGCTGCTTCCGGTCTTGCGTACGCGCGGCTATTATTCCGCGCTGGTGACCATTGCCTTCGGCATCCTGTGCAGTTCGTTCCTGCAGGTGAACGAGCACCTGGGTGGCGCACAGGGGCTGCAACTGGGACCGTTGAGCATCCTGGGATGGGACATGGGCCAGGGCCTGGAGATCGCAGGCCGCGAAGTGTCGTTCTACTTCGGTTACGCGCTGCTGGCTCTTGCCGTGTTTCTGCTCGCTTCGCTGCTGGCCCATGCCGTGGAATGGTCGGCCATCGGCCTTAATTTCGATGCCTTGCGCAACGACGAACTGGTCAGCTCGACTTTCGGCATCGATTTGCAGCGCTGGAAGATCACCGCCTTCCTGCTCGGGAACGTTCTCATCGGCATCGCCGGCGCCGTATATGCCGGACTGACCAGTTTCGTCAGTCCGGCGGGAGCGACCTTCGAGCAATCACTGCTGCTGATTTCCATCGTCATCCTCGGCGGCATCGGCAATACCTGGGGGGCGCTGCTGGCGGCTGCTCTGGTGGTCTTGGTGCCGGAGAAGCTGCAGTCGCTGCAGGAATACCGGATTCTGATCTTCTCGGTGTCGGTGGTGGCCATCCTGCTGTTCCGGCCCAAGGGCTTGGTGCCGCGCCGGATGCGGGACTTCTCGGTCACGGGAGGTGCACAATGAGTTCGACCATTCTTTCCTGCCGCGACGTGACCATGCGCTTTGGCGGCCTGGTGGCGCTCGACTCCTTCAGCCTGGAGGTACACCCTGGCGAGGTGGTGGGCCTGCTGGGGCCGAACGGTTCCGGCAAGACGACATTCTTCAATGTGGTGACCGGCCTTTATAAGCCCTCTGCAGGCAGCATCCGGTTCGGCGATGCAGACCTCTTCGGCAAGGCGCCCGCCGAGATCAATCGTGCCGGAATCGCACGCAGCTTCCAGCGCTGCAGGCTGTTGCTGGAGCTGTCCGTGTTCGACAACCTGCTGCTGGGCGCGCACAACCGGCTGCACAACGGACTGCTGCGCAACCTGTTCGCCCGCAGGGCCACGCATCGTTCCATTGCCTCGTTCATCGGCACGGCCCGGGATCTGTGCGCGCGCTTCAACCCGTATATCGCCGACCGGCTTTTCGAGCCCGCGGGTTCGTTCAACATGATCGATCGTCGCCGAATCGAACTATGCCGCGCCTTGCTGGGTGAGCCGAAGCTGCTGCTGCTCGACGAGCCGTCGGCGGGCATGACGCATGAGGAGACGTTCAGCCTGATGGACGATGTGACGGCCTTCCAGTCCCAGCGTCCTGAGTTGTCCATTGTCCTGATCGAGCATGAGATGCAGGTCATCGAACGAGTCAGCCAGCGTTGTGTGGTGCTGAACTTCGGCAAGAAGATCTGCGAGGGCAGCTATCGCGAGGTCACTACCGATGCACAGGTGCGCATGGCCTACCTGGGAGAAGACGCATGAGCGAAGCAATCCTGACCGTGGATAATCTCGTGGCAGGCTACGGAAACGCCAATGTGCTCAATGGGATTTCAGTGCAGGCGCGAGACGGGGAGATCACTTGCCTGCTGGGCGCCAACGGGGTGGGTAAGAGCACGCTCATCAAGGCGATTTTCGGGCTGGCGTCGGTCCGCCAGGGTACGGTGCGTTTTCTGGGAAAGGACATCACCGGCTGGGAGACGCACCGCGTGGTTGCAGAGGGGCTGGCGTGCATTCCCGAGGGTAACAGGGTGTTCCCGCGCATGTCGGTGCTGGACAACCTGATGGCCGGGGCCTACTTGGAGAATTCACGAGCGAAGATCGCCTCGCGCCTGGAGCGGGTCATGACGCTGTTTCCGCGCCTGGCCGAGCGGCGGGAGCAATTCGCGGGTACTTTGTCCGGCGGGGAGCGGTCGATGCTTTCCATTGGGCGTGGCCTGATGAGTAATCCGCGCCTGCTGGTCATAGACGAGCCTTCATTGGGGCTGTCGCCGCTGTTCGTGAAGGAGAACTTCAAGCTCATCCGCCAGTTGGGCGATGACGAATGCACCATCCTGCTGGTGGAGCAGAACGTCAGGCAGACGCTGGAAGTCTCTCACCACGGCTATGTGATCTCTCAAGGCAAGGTGGCCGTGGAAGGGTCTGCTGAGGATTTGCGGCAGAGTGCCGAAGTCAGCGAGGCATATTTCGGCGGGGAGGCCTCGGTCCATTGACAGCGCCGGGCGTCCTGATGGGACTTGACGCATAGGAAACATTCTTGCTGGCGAGGGCCGAAGCGCACGATGGCTTCGGCCCTCATTTTTTTCCGGAGTCAGGGAGGCGGGAAGCTGGCCAGGGTGTCCCGCTTACGCCGCAACACAATCCACGTAGTACCGGGGCTGGCCGTGCTCTCCCGGCAGCTCGACGAATCCGTGGATGTCCGTGCCGAAGCCGGGGGCCAACTGATTGAGTTCGCCCGAGAACTTGAGATAGTCGACGATGGTCCGGTTGAACATCTCGCCGGGGATGAGGAGCGGAATGCCCGGCGGGTACGGGGTGATCAGGCTGGTGGTGACGCGGCCTTCCAGGCGCTCGATGTCGACGCGCTCGGTCCTGTGGTTCGCGATGTGCGCGTAGGCCTCGCTGGGTTTCATTGCCGGAACGGCTTCGGTGAGGTACATCTCGGTCGTCAGGCGGGCGATGTCATGCCTGGCATACAGCGCATGCACGTGTTGGCACAGATCACGCAGTCCCATTTCTTCGTAGCGCGGGTACTTCCGGCAGAATTCCGGCAGCACGCGATACATCGGCACGTTGCGTTCGTAGTCGTCCTTGAACTGCTGCAGCGCGGTCACCAGCGAGTTCCAGCGGCCCTTGGTGATACCGATGGTGAACATGATGAAGAAGCTGTAGAGGCCGGTCTTTTCGATGATCACCCCATGCTCGGCCAGGAACTTGGTGACGATCGACGCGGGGATGCCGGTGGCACCAAAATGGCCGTCCATGTCCAGTCCGGGCGTCACGATGGTGGCCTTGATCGGGTCGAGCATGTTGAATCCATCGGCAAGCGGGCCGAAGCCATGCCATTGCCCGTCGGGTTCGCTGGCGGAAATGATCCAGTCCTGCGCGCTTCCGATCCCTTCCTGTTCCGGCGTTGTCGGCCCCCAGACCTCGAACCACCAGTCGTCTGCGGTGAACTGCTCGCCCACCTTGCGCATCGCACGCCGGAAGTTCAGGGCTTCGACGATGCTTTCTTCGACCAGTGTCCGGCCTCCCGGCGGCTCCATCATCGCCGCTGCCACGTCGCAGCTTGCGATGATGGCGTATTGCGGCGAGGTCGAGGTGTGCATCAGGTAGGCCTCGTTGAACAGATGGCGATCGAGCCGGCGTGTGGCCGAGTCCTGCACCAGGATATGGCTGGCCTGGCTGATGCCTGCCAGCAGCTTGTGGGTCGATTGCGTCGAATACACCAGCGACTCGCGAGGCCGCGCACGCTTCTTGCCCATGGCGTGATAGCTGCCGTAGAAGGGGTGGAAGGCCGCATGCGGAAGCCATGCTTCATCGAAGTGCAGCGCCTCGACGTAGCCGTCGAGTGCGGCCTTGATGGTTTCGGTGTCGTAGAGAATGCCGTCGTAGGTCGATTGCGTCAGCACCAGCACCCGTGGCCGGACTGTCTCGGCGTCGACGCCGGCCAGCAAGGGATGGCTGCGTATCTTCGCCTTGATGGCCTCGCGCGAGAACTCCTGGCGTGGAATCGGCCCGATGATGCCCAAATGGTTGCGGGTGGGGCGCAGGAAGACGGGGATCGCCCCCGTCAGGATGATGCTGTGGAGAATGGATTTGTGGCAATTGCGGTCCACGACCACCACGTCGCCCGGCGCCACCGCGTGCTGCCAGACGATCTTGTTGCTGGTGCTGGTGCCGTTCGTCACGAAGAAGCAGTGGTCGGCATTGAAGATGCGTGCCGCGTTGCGTTCGCTGGCACCAATGGCGCCGTTATGATCCAGCAGTTGTCCCAGTTCTTCGACCGCATTGCAGACGTCGGCGCGCAGCATGTTCTCGCCGAAGAACTGATGGAAGACTTGGCCGACGGGGCTCTTCAGGAAGGCAACACCGCCGGAGTGCCCGGGGCAGTGCCACGAATAGGAGCCGTCTTCCGCGTAATCGAGCAATGCCTTCAGGAAGGGCGGCTTGATGCCGGCGAGGTAGTTCTTCGCCTCGCGGATGAGGTGGCGTGCGACGAATTCCGGCGTGTCCTCGAACATGTGGATGACGCCATGCAGCTCGCGCAGGATGTCGTTGGGCACATGGTGAGCGGTCTTCGTCTCGCCGTAGAGGTAGATCGGCACGTCGACATTGCGGCGCCGGACCTCGCTGATGAAGAGCCGGATGCTCTGCAATGCCGGTGCAGTCTCGGCGTCGGAGATGAACTCTTCATCGTCGATCGACAGGATGAAGGCACTGGCACGGCTCTGCTGCTGGGCGAACTGGCTGAGGTCATGGTAGCTGGTCGCGCCCAGGACGTCGAAACCCTCTGATTTGATCGCTTCAGCCAGGGCGCGGATGCTCAGGCCGGACGTGTTCTCGGAGCGAAAGTCCTCGTCGATGATGACGATGGGAAAATGGAATTGCATTGGCAGTCCTGTGTCGAGCTAAAGCCGCGCTGCAGCCATCCGATGCCGAGTGCGGAGCGTGCCTGAGTAGGGGGAACGACAAGAATTGGAGAGATGCAGCTTCGCGAGTATTCGCTCGGCCCCTAATCGGCTGGGACAAGGCAGGAGTCTTCTTCTGCAGCGAGTTCCAGCAAACGGCCGAGCCGGTCGACGATGTCGTCGATCTGTACCGCATCGATCACCAGGGGCGGCAGAAGGCGGATGGTATTGCCGCGCGTCACGCTGATGAGCAAGTTCTCCTGCGCCAATGCCAGCCCGACCAGCTCAGTGCAGGGCGCATCCATCTCGATGCCCACCATCAGGCCATGGCCCCGAATCGCAACGACGTCCGGCAGCTTCTCGAGTCTGTCGCGCAAGCCCGACAGCAGCCGTTCTCCCATTGCCGCCGCATGCCGGGGAATGTGCTCGCGCTCCATGATGTCGAGCACGGTGCAGCCGATGCGGCAGGCCAGCGGGCTACCGCCGAATGTCGAGCCGTGGTGGCCGGGGGAGAACAGTCCGGCAGCGGCTCCACGCGCCAGGCATGCGCCGATCGGGAAGCCGTTGCCGAGCCCCTTGGCCAGCGTGACGACGTCGGGTAGCACGCCCGCATGCTCGAAGCCGAACCACGCCCCCGTGCGGCCCATGCCAGTCTGCACCTCGTCGATCATGAGCAGCCAGCCGTGCTCGTCGCACAGCTCGCGCAGCCGCTGCAGATACTCGCACGAGGCGACTCGCACGCCGCCTTCACCCTGCACCGGCTCGACGAGCACTGCGACGATGCCGGGCGTGGTGGCTGCCGCGGCGAGTACGGCGTCGATGTCGTCGTAAGGCACGCGCAGGAAGCCCGGCATCAGCGGTTCGAAACCGCGGTGTACGGCGGGGTTGCCTGTCGCAGCGAGCGTCGCGAAGGTGCGGCCATGAAAGCTGTTCTCCATCACCAGGACCTGCGGCTGCACGACGCCCAGACGGTGGGCATGCAGGCGGGCCAGCTTCAGCGCCGCCTCGTTGGCTTCCGCCCCGGAGTTGCAGAAGAAGGCGCGCTCCATGCCGGCGAGCGCACATAGCCGTTCCCCCAGGCGTTCCTGCCAGGTAATGGAGAACATGTTGGACGTGTGCAGCAGCAGGCCCGCCTGCTCGGCGATGGCGGCCGCGATCTCGGGATGGGCATGTCCGAGGTTGGTGACGGCCACGCCGGCAATGGCATCGAGGTACTCGATGCCCCGTGTGTCCCACAGCAGCGCGCCCTGGCCGCGAACGAAGGACACCGGCTGGCGCGCATAGGTGTGCATCAAATGAGTGGTGGTGTGCTGCATGTGGATTCGGCTTCTCAGGGGAGTGGGGAGAACAGCAATTCGCTGCTCAGCACGCGTACGCCGTCCGGGCGGCTTTCGAGGAGGCGGCGCTCGCCGCTGGCAACGAGGAACTCGAGCCGATAGCCATCGGCTTCGCTCAGGCGTGCGGCAATGTCCTTGATCGCGTCGTGCGACCAAGGCGTGCCCGATTCAAAGTGGCCCAGCAGCCTGTCGTGGCGGTGGATGACGAGTCGATAGGTGTGCATGGTTCAGTCCAATGTGAGCCGCCGTCTCGAGCAGCGGAAAATCGGTGGGGCAGTTCCGCACGCAGCAGCGCACGACCCGCTGTCGAAACTGTTCATGTATTATTGTCCTATGTCAAACTTTATCATGTCCTAGATCGTCATGGGAGTTGTCGGCAAGATGGTGGCGATCGCGCAAGGCGAACAGGCCGTCAGCCATGCGACCAATCAAAGCTAGCGCCCGGCATACGGCAAGCCCTGCTGGTGCCGACGCAGGGCGCGATAGGTTTCCGTTTTCAACGAACCCAAGCCATGGGAAGGAAAATCATGAAGATCCATTTCGTCGTACACGAATCGTTCGAAGCTCCGGGCGCCTACGAAATCTGGGTCAAGGCGCGCGGCCACCAGGCAAGTTACTCCCGCGTCCATGAGCATGAGCCGCTGCCGCAGTCCATCGACGACATCGACCTGCTGGTGGTGATGGGCGGCCCGCAGTCGCCCTCGACCACGCGGGAGGAGTGCCCGCATTTCGACTCCAAGGCCGAACAAGCCCTGATCGCACGATGTGCTGCTGCCGGCAAGGCCGTCATCGGCGTTTGCCTGGGAGCGCAGTTGATGGGCGAAGCCCTGGGGGCCCGGTGCGAGCACAGCCCGGAAAAGGAGATCGGCAAGTTTCCGATCACGCTGACGGCGAAGGGGAAGGCCAACGACAAGTTCGCCCACTTTGGCGATACGCTGGAAGTGGGGCATTGGCACAGCGACATGCCGGGGTTGACCGAACGCGCGACGATCATTGCCTACAGCGAAGGCTGCCCGCGCCAGATCATCGAATACGGCGATCTCGTATATGGGTTCCAGTGCCATATGGAGTTCACGCCCGAGGTGATCGAGTTGCTGATCGCGGCCTCGGAGCCGGAGCTTGCGACGCTCACCGCGCACCGATTCGTACAACAACCCGAAGCGCTGCGCGCCAATGACTATGGCGACATGAATCAGAAGCTCTTTGGTTTTCTGGATGAACTCATGCGTGCGTACGCCGGGGGGAGATAGTATTTCTCAAGGTTTCCTGCACGCCTGCTATGGCTGATCGGCGTATCTACTGACAGGCATTGCCTGCCTCGCTCAGATTATATGATTGTGTCCATGATGTGATGCTATTCAGTGGATGGCTCTATAGTTGGTGCGCAGGAAAGACATTTCCTTGGTGATTTCGTTGGATTCCAGGTAGGCAAGAGCAGAGGCCATTGACGGCCTTGATAGTTTCGAAGGCGGGCAGTTCCAACTCGGACCCGGAGGCTGAACTCCGGGGCCCGAGAGGAGCAGCGTGGGTTTGAATCGTTCCACGGAAATGGCACTTAGATCGCGACTTCCAGTGCCTTGGTTACTGTCACGGATTGCTGTTCGGCATGATTGTCACGCAGACTCATCACGGTACCGGGCTCAGCAATGATCACCTGGATACCGGGACATTGGCGACGGATGGCGTCGGCGAATGCGGTCCAGGGGGCCGATTCGGCCTCCATCATCTTGTGGAAGTATTCGTGCGGCGGATACAGGAACACTACCTTCGGCTGCAGTGCCTTGACGCCCCGCACCACATCGTCGATAAAGAAAAGCTGCATGCCGGCGAGAAGGATGTCGATCCTCGGGAATTGGCGCTTGAGGTCAGCCAAATCCTGGGTCGTCATCTTGGTGTTGAACCCTTCGTTGTAATTGAGCACTGTCGTTCCATCAGGCAGCTCGACGTGAAAGCCCGTATAGCCCGCGTAGAACGGTGCTTTCGTCGAACTACTCCAGGCCCAGGACAGCTGCGTCGTATTACCGCGGAACACGGCCCTGGTCATGGCCTTGAAGAGATTGAGGTCGCGATGCTTCCATGGGAAGAGGCTGATGGTGAAGCCTTCAGCTTTTACCGACTCACCCCAGTTGGTGGGTGCCAGACGCGACGGAGAGATGCCGTTGCGCCGTGCGAGGAAGCGACATACGGCGGGAGATGCCACCACGCGGGCTTGGGTCGCCTGGAGCACTGCGGGTACGTCCAGGAAATGTTCTTCGTGGCCATGTGTGACGCAGACCAGATCGGCATGGGAAAAATCCTGCAGGCGATACCACTGCACGCCACAGTAGGGCCGGAAAAACGGGTCGAAGAAGATCGATTTGCCGTTTACGTGCAACTCGATCGCTGACCAACCGTAGTATTTGATGAAGTTGCTGTCATTCATGTCACTGCTCCCACAAAAGAGGTAGTGGATGTGCAGGCAACTCATGCCGTCGGCCTGCACCTGCTGCCGATCTGCACGCCGGCAGTTGCCCCGATTCTGTGGATTCAGGCCACGAATAGCCATGAACGGCCGCTCATGGCAGCCATTCCGTTTAGTTGATCCGAAGCTTCGGATGGATGGCGGTCGTAGATGAAGAAGCCCGGCAAGCGAGGGCTATCTCGCTTGCCGGGCTGTCATCAAATGCCGGCAATGGCTTCTTCCAGCATCTCCAGCCGGTCTTGGCCCCAGAACAGTTCGTTGCGATAAACGTACGTAGGCGAGCCGAAGACGCCTGCGCTTACGGCTTCGTCGGTGTAGCACCGATATCGTTGCGCAATCTCGGGACTGGCGGCTTCGTGTAGCAGTATTGCGCTATCCAGACCTTGTTCGTTCAGAATATCGCGCAGTATTGCCTCGGATGAGATGTCTCGCTCCTCTTCCCACTCAGCCCGCAGTATGGCCTTGTATAAGGGCAAAACCTTCAAGCCTCGCATATCCGCTGCGATGACGATGCACGAGGCAAGGTCGGCGTTGGGGCACATGTATTTTGGATGCGGGTTCACATGTATGCCCAGCTTGCGGCACCAACGATGCAGTTCGGTCACACGGTAGGCTTGCCGTTCCGGGGCGCGTTGTCCCAATAGGACGCCACCGGTACGCGAATACACGTCAGGTAGATCCACGGGTTTGTAGTGGATAGTCGCTCCTTGGCGCGCTGCCAGTGCTTCCAGCCGGTCGGCACCGAGGTAGGCCCAGTCCGAGTTCATCCAGAAATAATAGTCAATGTGTGCCTGTGTCATGCTGGGCCTCTCAGGGCATCTGCCGCAGGAAGAGCGAAGCGCGATGGGTGGTGCATGAACAGCGAGCTGAAGATTGCGACGACGCCGAGAGCAGTCAAGTACCACACGATGTAACGCGCATCGCCGTCACCGTAGGCGAGCAGTGCTGTCGCAACCAAGGGAGCGAGGCCTCCGCCAATGGCTCCGGATACCTGGACAGCCATCGAGATTCCGCTGTATCGCACTTCAGGCGGAAACTGCGCCGAGAACAATCCCCCTTGCGGGCCATACAGAGCGGCATAGACCCCGCCGACGGCTATGACGACCGCAGCCGTGATGGTGCCTACATCCTTGCTTTGCAGCATCGTGAAGAACACGGGTGCAAAAAGCATGATGCCTAGAGCGCCCGCCATGAAGATCCACTTGAACCCTATCCTGTCACCCAGCACACCGAAGAGAGGCATGGTGAACATGGCTGCTGCAGCGCCCCATACCGTCGCATCCAGCATCACCGTACGAGGGATACCCAGGGTGCCGGTGGCATATGCCAGCGAGAAAGTGACGACGGTGTAGAACCAGGTCACCTCGGCCAGCCTCCCGCCAATCACGGTCAACACCTCCTTGGGATAGCGCCGCAGCACGACGAGGGCAGGCATTTCCACCTTGTCGCCCTTGGTCTGCATCTGCTCGAAATCGGGCGACTCGGCTACCTTGACGCGGATGAACCATCCCACGAGCAGAAGAACGACGCTGGCCAGGAACGGTATCCGCCAACCCCAGGAAAGCATGTCTTCCTCGGGAAGCGTCGCCACAGCGCCCATCGCGAGCGATGACAGGATCAGACCAGGTGCAACGCCGGTCTGGGGCAGGCTGCCGAAGAATCCCTTTTTCCCCTCAGGCGCATGTTCAACGGCCATCAGGACAGCACCGCCCCATTCTCCACCAACTGCGATGCCTTGCAGAAAGCGCATGATTACCAGGAGAACCGCTGCCCAGTAGCCGATGGACTCGTACGATGGAATGAGGCCGATCAGAATCGTGGGGATGCCCATCAAGAAGAGTGTGATGAGCAGCATCGATTTTCGCCCGACCCGATCTCCGAAATGCCCAAAGACAAGGCCACCGAATGGCCGCGCGAAGAAGCCGACGGAGTAGGTGGCAAAAGCAGCCAAGGTGCCGGTAATGGGATCGAATGCCGGGAAGAAAATCTTGTTGAAGATCAGGGCCGCAGCCGTGCCATACAGGAAATAGTCATACCACTCGATGGTGGTACCCATCATGCTGGCAAGGCCGGCGGTGATGTATTGGCGGCGCGAGCGCGCCGCCTGCGGTGCAGGCGTTTTCATCGTGACTTCCTTTGAAGAGCGTGGGAGATGGAAGTCAGCGGATCACCTGATCGCCAGCTCGGGGATGCGGTGCGTCTGCCGTGCCCAGTAGTCGAAAGTTGCGTTGACGATCGAAGGCTTGAGCAGGTAGTCGTGTGCCTCGGCTGCGAGCGCGTCATCCACCGGCGTCAATGGGCCGAAGGCGGATTGCGCCCGCACCTGCAGACGCGCTGCACGTTCCAGATAGACGGACAGGTATGTGGCTTCTTCGCAGGTGGCGCCTGCGGTGAGGTAGCCATGATGTGCGAGGATAATGGCTCGCTTCTTGCCCAGCGCACCGGAGATGATGACGCCTTCCTGGTCCGCGATCGGCACGCCCGGCCAGTCGGCCAGGAATGCACAATCGTTGTGAAGGGGGGTCATGTCCATCTGGGCAATGACCAAGGGCTGGCGTGCGGTGGCAAGCGTGGTTGCCCAAGGCGAATGCGTATGGATGATGGAGTTCACATCCGGGCGAGCGTCGTACACCCACAGATGGAAGCGCGTTGCCGGGTTGGGCATGCCTTCGCCCGTGAGGGTATTCAGATCGCGGTCGACCTCGATGAAATCTGCCGGGCTTGCCTCATCGAAGCCGAGGCCGAAGCGCAGAGTCCAGTAGGCTCCCGGGCGCTCGGAGCGAACGCTGATCTGTCCCGCAAGTCCTGCTTCCTGTTCCGTCATTGCCAGGATGCGACAAGCGTAGGCCATCGTTTCCTGGGGGCTACGCTGAACCGATTGCAGATGCTTCTTCATCTCCTGCGTGGCGCGCTGATCGAAGTAGGATTTCTCTCTGAGCTGGGCATTCATTTGATGTGTCTCCGATGGTTTGTTGTTGCCTCTACATGAGCAACAGGACCATATATTCTTGACCTACATCAAAGAAATCCATGAACCTCAGTTCATAGCAGCTATTCCAACGGACGGCTCCGCAGCTCATCGGCCAGTGTGGCGGCGCATTGCACGAATTCTTTCATCAATGGAGGCTGAAGCCGTCCTGCCTGCGTCAAGACCACAACGCGGCGCTTGAGTAATGGCTGCGATATTGGAAGTTTATGTAATCCGAAAGTTGCCAAGAATCTGTCTGGAATACGCGATGGGAGGATGCAGGCTCCCATGCCGGATGAAACCAGTCTGAGCATCATGTCTATGGTTTCGGCTTCAGCAACAAACTCGGCGTGCACGCCGGCGCTTTGGAGCATGCGGCGTAGCGCGTAGTGCGGAGGGAAGCCAATCAGACGCAAAGGTGTGCGGCTTAAGTCTTGCGGGCCGGAGAGCGGGTTATCGAGTGGAACGACTAACGCCATGTGGTCATCAAACAGAGGACAGGAAACAACTAGTTCAGAATCCACGGCAGAGTCATAGACTAGTCCGATGTCTGCCTTGCCGCTCTCCACCAGGGCAACAACTTCGGGTGAACTGCGCCCCATGATGGAAAGATTCGCGTTCGGACGCGCGCTGACGAAACGGGCGACCAAATCTGAAATGAAGTAGTGGCTCAGTGTATGCACAGCAGCTACGCGTACGGTGCCCTGAGTCACGCCTTGCTGTCGAATGCTCTCAATTGCGAAGTCGATTGCTTGATAGGCTGGTTGCACTGCGGTGTAGAGCAGTGACCCCGCTTCTGTTAGCTCCATGCCGCGCCCTGTACGGACGAAGAGCGATTGCCCGATGCTTGCTTCCAACATCGCCAATTGCTTGCTGAGGCCGGATTGTGTGTGTTCCAGCACGTCCGCAGCTCTCGATAGCGTTCCTGAGTTTGCTATGCAAATAAAGTATCTTAGCTGGCGATCCAGAGATTCCATGCTTGCCTCCGTAAGTAATGCCATGCTTCCAGAATGATTGGATAACAATTTGAGTTATCGATTGTCAATGGATCGGGAAGTCCTGCCTTTAAAAGTCTGCGGATCTTTTTTAAGACTGGCTTTCGGCAGCCCAGCGGCGCCGGGCTGTTTCACCTCATGTATCTTCTTGCGATCTGACCACAGAATGATGTTGTTGCCAGAGGTGCCTTAATAGCCTTCCTCTGTCTCCTCACGAGAGCTTTGTAAAGATTGAAGCCGGGCAGTCACGTTATAAATCCTGATCGTATGCTATTTCAGATCGAATTTCTGGAGGCTGCTTCAAATTTTATTGAGCAGAATCAGCGAGGGCCATGAATCTCAGTTCATAGCAGCTATTCCTTTTTGCTGCCTGCTGCCTTGCGATCTTCTGCGGAGGTCTAGGCTTGGGTCGATAACGGCAGGCAGGGGATGGTGGAAATGCTGAAGATCAATCTGCAGGATGTTCGGGAGCGGCGCAAAGGGCAGCCCTACGGCGAGACAGCGCTGAATAAGACACAGAGCAACGCATCTCCGGGTTCAAGGCTGCAGATAGGCAAGTGTTTGCTCCCGGATTTAAACGTAGCCCTATCACGAGCGCGGGCACGTTGGATCCAACTTGGAGCTCATGCGTAAATTTACGTTGATAGCCGGTTTGAACTTTCGACAAGAGCATTTGTAAAAGAAAAGGCCCAACTTCGAATACGAGTTGGGCCTTCGAGCTTCTGTGCTGCCTGGTCGCAGCTTACACGTAAATTCACATAGGCTGCATCGGGCGAAGCCTCACCTCAACCGCAGGTCCCGACCGCCCCGCAAGCCGTGCAGAAATCGCAGCCATCCTTGCGAATCACCGTGTGGTTGCCGCACTCGGTGCATAGCGCGCCCTGCATCAGCTTCGGTTCGCTGTCGTCACGCGGCGACTCCAGGATGCCCATCTCGCGCGTCGGGTAACCGCGCTCGTCGAGCACGCCGAGCATGGCGTAGCGGTGGATGATGAGCTGGGCGAGGTAGGCCACCGTGCTGGGGTAGTTGGTCTGGCGCTTGGTGCCCGGGATGAAGGCCATGAAGTCGCCCAGCGGCTCGGGGTAGTCGAGCAGCTTGCGCAGCTTCATGCCGATCCAGGCCGGGTCCATGACGCGCATGTCGAGCGACAGGATGCGGGTCAGGCCGTCCAGCGCACGCGGGTAGTTGCCCGACAGCCACACCGAGTAGGGGCGGGTGACGCCGTCCGGCAGGGTGATTTCCTTCAGGCCGAGCACGAAGTCTTCGCCGGTGGCCGGGTTGTAGAGATCCACCGTCCACGACAGCGTGCCGTCGGTGCCGGTCTTGGGCTCTTCGAGGCTGAACAGGGTGTCGAGCACCGGGTTGGCTTCGTCTTCCTTGTCGAAGACGTGCAGCGCTTCGCAGCGGTAGCGCACGACCTGGGCGAAGGCCGACACCGTGCCGGGGAAGAGCTTCTTCTCGCCGTGCGGCGGGAAGGGCATCTCGAAGGATTTTTCGCCGACGGTGCGGGCCAGGGTTTCGAGCTTGAGCTTGAGCCAGCCGCGGTCGTTGGCGCGCATGTCCATCGACAGGGTCTTGGCCACCGCGCCCAGGCCGCGCGGCTGGTCGGCGCCGTTGACCCACACTTCGAACGGGAAACTGCCGCCGTTGTTGCCGACCTGGCCGACGAACAGCGCGAAGTCGCCGGTCGGGGTGTTCAGCATGTAGGTCCAGGCCATGTTGCCGTCCGGCATGTCGGGGCGGCCGGGCCAGCGCAGGCTGGACAGCACCGGCGCCGGCAGGCTCTTGATCGACAGCCGGCGGTTGGCGTCGGACAGTTCGACGTCGTGCGGCTGCTTCTGCTCGCTGGTCGGCGTGACCGACAGCACCGAACCCAGCACGCTGTTGGGGCGGTAGGTGGCGAGCCCCTTCAGGCCGGCTTTCCAGGCGGTGAGGTAGAGATCCTCGAACTCGGTGTAGGGGTAGTCCTCGGGCACGTTCACCGTCTTGGAGATGGACGTGTCGATGTAGGGGGCGACCACCGCGACCATGTCCTTGTGCGCCTGCGCGGAGATTTCCAGCGCGGTGACGAAGGACGGCGGCAGGGCCTCGACGTTGCCGCCGAGGTGGCGGTACAGGCGCCAGGCGTAGTCCTCGACCGCGTACTCCTTGAAGGTGCCGTCGGCCATGCGCTTGCGCCGGGTGTAGGTGTAGGAGAAGGGCGGTTCGATGCCGTTGGAGGCGTTGTCGGCGAAAGCCAGGCTGATCGTGCCGGTGGGGGCGATCGACAGCAGGTGCGAGTTGCGGATGCCGTGCTTGCGGATCTTGTCCTTGACCTCGGCCGGCAGGCGCGAGGCGAAGTTGCCGCCCGACAGGTAGAGGTCGGCGTTGAACAGCGGGAAGGCGCCGCGCTCGCGGGCCAGCTCGGCCGAGGCCAAGTAAGCGCGGTTGCGCATGAATTCGGAGATTTTGCGCGCTTCCTCGCGTGCCTCGGAGGTGTCGTAGCGCTTGCCGAGCATGATCAGGGCGTCGCCCAGGCCGGTGAAGCCGAGGCCGACGCGGCGCTTGGAAGCGGCTTCGGCGCGCTGCTGCTCCAGCGGCCAGTGGGTGCTGTCGAGCACGTTGTCGAGCATGCGGATGGAGACGTCGACCACCTTGCCGAAGCCGGCGTAGTCGAACTCGGCCTTGTCGCCGAACGGGTTCCTGACGAAGGGCGTCAGGTTGATCGAGCCCAGGCAGCAGCAGCCGTAGGGCGGCAGCGGCTGTTCGGCGCAGGGGTTGGTGGCCTCGATGGTCTCGCAGTAGTACAGGTTGTTGTCCTGGTTCATGCGGTCCAGGAACAGGATGCCCGGCTCGGCGTGGTCGTAGGTGGACCGCATGATCTGGTCCCACAGCGCGCGGGCGCGCACCTTGCGATAGACCCACAGGCCGTCGTCGCGCTGGTAGGCGCCGGCTTCCTTGAGGTCGGCGGTGGGTTCGGCCTTGTGCGCCAGTTCGACGTCGCCGTCGGCTTCGACCGCCTGCATGAAGGGATCGGTGACGCCGACCGAGATGTTGAAGTTGGTGAGGTCGCCCTGGTCCTTGGCGTGGATGAATTCCTCGATGTCCGGATGGTCGCAGCGCAGCACGCCCATCTGCGCACCGCGGCGCGCGCCGGCCGATTCGACGGTTTCGCACGAGCGGTCGAACACCCGCATGTAGGACACCGGGCCGGAGGCGTTGGAGGCCGTGCCCTTGACCAGCGCGCCCTTCGGCCGGATCGACGAGAAGTCGTAGCCGACGCCGCCGCCGCGGCGCATGGTTTCGGCGGCCTGGGCCAGCGCGGTGTAGATGCCGGGGCGGCCGTCGACCGCTTCGGTGACCGAGTCGCCCACCGGCTGGACGAAGCAGTTGATCAGCGTGGCGGCCAGCGTGGTGCCGGCGGCGCTGTTGATGCGGCCGGCGGGGACGAAGCCTTTCTCCTGCGCTTCGAGGAACTTGGCTTCCCAATGGGCGCGCTTGTCCTCGGTTTCGACCGCGGCCAGCGCGCGGGCGACGCGCTGGCGCACTTCGGCGATGGATTGCTCGTCGCCCTTGGCGTATTTCTCGACGAGCACTTCGCCGGAGATTTCCTGCATCGGCAGATTGGCGGCACTGGGCTTGGCGGCGCTGTGGATGGCTGCGCTGGTGGTCTCGCTCATGGTGTTTTTCTTCATCCGTGGGTGGGTCTGACGGTGGATATCGATTCGGACTGAAGAATAGCGCGGAAACGGGATAAGATCAAAAAAATTTTATTCAATAAAATCAATTAGTTGAATGTTTTGTTTGTGTTGGATGGAAAAATGAAACACTACATATAGTAGTGATTTTTGGGCTGGTTTTTGCCCTGAAAGCCGCGAAAACAGTGGGTTTCGGGCGGATCGAGCGGGCATCCGGCGTGTGATCCGGTGCTGCGCAGATGGTACGTATCGGCTCAACTGCCGAAGCCGGTTTGCTCCGAAACGACACAGTCCATGTGGTCTCCGGCTCTCCGGAATGCCGGGATTCCTGTAACCATATGTTTTTTCGATTCTTATTTTCTTGGCACGGTTTGTGATGGGGAAGGGGCGGAGGCTGGCTGCCCGGTGCCGGGAAGCGGCCGCCGAACAATACGACTACCGGAGACAAGGAAATGGAGCAATTCAAGGGAGCGGAGCAGGTGCGTCGCAAGGGCTGGCGTGGTCTTGGCAGTGCGGCGGCGTTGTGTGCCGTGCTGGCGGCACCGCAGGCACAGGCGGTCGACGTGGATGCGGGCGACTACACGGCGCTGCCGGCCGGTACCAATCTGCTGATGGGGTACTACCAGTACGCGACCCGTGATGCGGCCTACGTGCGGGGACACAAGCAGGCCGGTGATCCACGGCTGGATTCGCACATCGGCATCCTGCGCGGCGTGCATTTCACCGAGATCGGCGGCTTCATCGTCGATCCGCAGTTCCTGCTGCCGTTCGGCCAGCTCAAGGGCAAGGACGATCTGTCGGCGGCCGGCAGCGCCAGCGGCGTCGGTGACCTGATCCTGGCGGCGACGGTGTGGCTGGTGAACCGGCCGGAGACCGGTACCTATTTCGGCATCACGCCCTTCCTGTACGTTCCGACCGGCAAGTACGACAACGACGATGCGCTGAACATCGGCGAGAACCGGTGGAAGTTCGCGCTGCAGGCCGGCTTCATCACCAAGCTGACCGACAAGGTGACGCTCGACCTGGCGGGCGACGTCATGGTGTACGGCAAGAACGACAAGTTCGGCCCGGCCCGGGAGACGATGAAGCAGAAGGCGTCGATGCAGTTCCAGGGTTATCTGCGCTACCACATGTCGGATGCCTGGGACCTGCGCCTCGGCGTGTCGCACACGATCGGCGGCGAGACCGAGGTCGCCGGCGTGGATCAGGGCGACCGCCTGCGCACGACCAAGGTCAGCGTCGGCACCGGCTGGTTCATCAGGCCGGACGTGCAGCTGCTGGCCAGCTACGGCCGCGACGTGTCGGTACGCAGCGGCCTGCGCGAGGACGACCGCCTGAACCTGCGCGTGCTGAAGGTTTTCTGAACAGGTGATTGACCCTGCCTGCATCGCCGGACCGCGATGCAGGCAGGGTCCGCCAAGCGTCTGCGCGGTCCCCTGGGCCTGGTCAGCAAGCCTCCTCCGCATCGGAGAGCAGGCCATGACCGCGCAGCTTGCGGTACAGCGTGGCACGCGCGATGCCGAGGGTCCGCGCGGTGGCCGAGATGTTGCCGTCGTGGCGCAGGAAGGCGGCGCGCACGGCTTCGGCTTCGGTCTGCTGCAATGTCGCCTTGCCGTCGAGGAGTGGGTCCGGCTCGTGGGCGGGCCGGGGTGTGGCCGGGGTTTCGGTCAGCTCTGCCGGCAGGTGGACGAGGTCGATGCTGCTTTCGGCCAGGGCGGCGCCCAGGCGCAGCACCTGCTGCAACTCGCGGATGTTGCCCGGCCAGTCGTGGCGGTGCAGGCAGTCGCGTGCGGCGGGGGTCAGCGCCAGTGTCGCGGGTGCGGCTTCGCGTGCCAGGAAGTGGTCGATGAGCGCGTCCAGGTCGCTGCGCTCCCGCAGTGCGGGCAGGGTGATGCGCAGGCCGTTGATGCGGTAATACAGGTCTTCGCGGAACTCGCCGCTGGCGACGCGTTGGGCGAGGTCGCGGTGGGTGGCGCAGATCACCGAACAGTCCAGCGCGATGCTGCGGGGGCTGCCCAGCCGCGTCAGCGTGCGCTCCTGCAGCACGCGCAGCAGGCGGGCCTGAAGTTCGAGCGGCATGTCGCCGATTTCGTCGAGGAACAGGGTGCCGCCATTGGCGTGCTCGAAGCGTCCGGCCATGCCGCCGCGCCGTGCGCCGGTGAAGGCACCGTCGTCGTAGCCGAAGAGTTCGGATTCGATCAGGCCGGATGGGATCGCCGAGCAGTTGATGGCGACGAAGGGACCGGAGGCGCGCGGACCGCCGTCGTGCAGGTGGCGCGCCAGGACTTCCTTGCCGGTACCGGTTTCACCGTTGATCAGCACCGGGATGCCGCGGGCGAAGGCGCGTTCGGCCTGGTGGATGCGCAGGCTCAGTTTCGGGTCGGCCAGCATCGATGGCATGGAGGCGCGGGCCGTATGCGGCGTGCTGGTCGCCCTGCCTGCCGCGGCCGGCCGCGGCGATGGCACGGCGATGGTGCCTGGGCGGGGGGCCTCGGCCAGGCTCACGTGGAGCAGCACTCCGTTATGGCAGTGCAGCGGGGCCGGCGTACGGCCATGCTTGCGCAGCATGTCGAGCAGCGGGCCCAGGCCGCATTGGAACACCGTTTGTGCGCATTGTTCGGCTCCCGGCAGCATGTCCAGCTCCAGCAACTGGCGCGCCAGTGGGTTGGCGCCGAGCAGGCGGCCGTCATGGGAGAGGGCGAGCAGGCCGCACATCGGCGTGTCGACGAGTTCCGCGCTGTAGTGGAGGCGCAGGCGAAGCGCACCCGGCAAGGCATTGACCATGCGGTTCTCGATCGCGCGTGCGGTGAGGGCGAGTGGTTCGAGGATGCCGATGGAAGGGGCGTGATGGTGGCGCGAGGCGTTCAGTACGCCGGCCATATCGCCGGAGGGGTCGAAGATCGGTACCGCGACGCAGGCGCACATATGTACTTCTTCGAGAAAGTGTTCGCTGCCGCGCACGATCACGGGCCGCCGCTCTTCGAGCGCGCAGCCGGGGGCATTGGTGCCGATCAGGTTTTCGCTGAGATTGAGCCCGGGGCGCAGCACGTTGGCGATGTCGCGCAGGGCCGGGTTCTGTCCGCCCAGGCTCTTGATGATGGTGCCGCTGGCCTCCAGGCAGGCGATCACCCAATGGGCGTCGTCCAGCGCGGCGAACAGGCGCTGCAGTTCGGGGGTGGCATGGTCGAGCAGCACGCGATGAGCGTCGTCCAGGCGGCGCTGCTGCGCCGCCGAAACCGGGTCGAACAGTATCCGGTCGTGCTCCCTGAGGCCGTACTCGAGCGAGCGTGACCAGGAGCGCTGCACCTCGTCCGCGACCAGACCGGTGGGAATATCGCGACCTTCGCGCAGCAACCGGCGTGCATGCAGCACCTTGCTGTCGAAGTCCGTACGGACAAGCTCCATGTCTCCTCCTGTGCCGGGGCTGCTGCGTTTCGATCCAGTGGCCGGAAGCAAGCTGGATTGAAACGATACAGTGCGCGCGCTCCATTGTTGTCCAGGTTGGCGGAAGTTCCTTCAACCTGTTGTTCTTGATGGTTTTTATTTTATTGGCACGGCTTCTGCATCATTCGGTCCGTCTGCCCGGAGCGGTGGGTAGGCTGGCTCCGCGATGCTGGAAGGCGGCCGCCGAATATTACTACTATCGGAGACAAGAGAATGAAGCCACTCGAGGGGGCGGCGCAGATGCGCCGAAACGGCTGGTGTGGGCTTGGCACTGCAGTTGCACTGTGTGCCGTGCTGGCGGCGCCGCAGGCACATGCGGTCGATGTGGATGCGGGCGACTACACGGCGCTGCCGGCCGGTACCAATCTGCTGATGGGGTACTACCAGTACGCGACCCGTGATGCGGCCTATGTGCGGGGACACAAGCAGGCCGGTGATCCGCGGCTGGATTCGCACATCGGCATCCTGCGCGGCGTGCATTTCACCGAGATCGGCGGCTTCATCGTCGACCCGCAGTTCCTGCTGCCGTTCGGCCAGCTCAAGGGCAAGGACGACCTGTCGGCGGCTGGCAGCGCCAGCGGCGTGGGCGACCTGATCCTGGCGGCGACGGTGTGGCTGGTGAACCGGCCGGAGACCGGCACCTATTTCGGCATCACGCCCTTCCTGTACGTTCCGACCGGCAAGTACGACAACGACGATGCGCTGAACATCGGCGAGAACCGGTGGAAGTTCGCGCTGCAGGCCGGCTTCATCACCAAGCTGACCGACAAGGTGACGCTCGACCTGGCGGGCGACGTCATGGTGTACGGCAAGAACGACAAGTTCGGCCCGGCCCGGGAGACGATGAAGCAGAAGGCGTCGATGCAGTTCCAGGGTTATCTGCGCTACCACATGTCGGATGCCTGGGACCTGCGCCTCGGCGTGTCGCACACGATCGGCGGCGAGACCGAGGTCGCCGGCGTGGACCAGGGCGACCGCCTGCGCACGACCAAGGTCAGCGTCGGCACCGGCTGGTTCATCAGGCCGGACGTGCAACTGCTGGCCAGCTACGGCCGCGACGTGTCGGTACGCAGCGGCCTGCGCGAGGACGACCGCCTGAACCTGCGCGTGCTGAAGGTTTTCTGAGCCATTACAAGCAGACAAGGGCGGCGCTCGTCCAGGGCGCTGCACCAGGGAAATAAAAAAGGAAGGAGAGACAACATGTTGACGACGACATTTGCGCGCCAACGGGAGGACAGCATCCCGCTGCGCAAGGGCATTCAAGGGGCGCTGCTCGGCCTGAGCTGCCTGGTTCTGAGTACCACGTCCTTCGCTGCCGGCGGCGAATGGCGCACGCATGGTTATGACGACGCCGGCACGCGCTTCAGCCCCCTGACCCAGATCACCCCGGACAATGCCAAGGAACTCGGCCTGGTCTGGTCCTACGACCTGAAGTCGTCGCGCGGCGTCGAAGCCACGCCGATTGTCGTCGATGGTGTGATGTACGTGACGGCGCCGTGGAGCGTCGTGCATGCGGTGGACGTGCGCAGCGGCGAGCGGCTGTGGACCTACGACCCCGAAGTACCGCGCGCGAAGGGCAAGGACGCATGTTGCGACGTGGTGAACCGCGGCGTGGCGGTGCATGGGGGCAAGGTCTTCGTCGGTTCGCTCGACGGCCGGCTGATCGCCCTCTATGCCAAGACCGGCAAGCAGCTGTGGGAGAGGAACACCCTGATCGACGACAGCAAGCCCTACACCATCACCGGGGCGCCGCGCGTCATCAAGGGCAAGGTCATCATCGGCAACGGCGGCGCCGAGCTTGGCGTGCGCGGCTACATCACCGCCTACGACGTCAACACCGGCGAGCAGGCCTGGCGCTGGTTCGCGGTGCCGGGCGATCCGTCGCTGCCGTTCGAGGATGCCTCGATGGAGGCGGCGGCCAAGACCTGGGATCCGGCCGGCAAGTACTGGGAAGCGGGCGGCGGCGGCACGGTGTGGAACTCGATGGTGTACGACGCCGAGCTGGACCTGATGTACATCGGTACCGGCAACCCCTCGCCGTGGTCGCACCGCAAGCGCAGCCCGGCCGGCGGCGACAACCTCTACACCGCTTCCATCGTCGCGCTGCGCCCGGACACCGGTGAGTACGTCTGGCACTACCAGCAGACGCCGGGGGACAACTGGGACTACACCTCGACGCAGGATCTGATCCTGGCCGACATCGAGCTGGAGGGCAAGCCGCGCAAGGTCATCCTGCATGCGCCCAAGAACGGCTTCTTCTTCGTCGTCGACCGTACCGACGGCAAGTTCATCTCGGCGCAGAACTTCGTGCCGGTGAACTGGGCGAGCGGCTACGACGAGAACGGCCGCCCGATCGAGAACCCGGCGGCGCGCGATCCGGACAAGCCCTTCGATGCGGTTCCGGGCCCCTTCGGTGCGCACAACTGGCATTCGATGTCCTACAGCCCGCAGACGGGGCTGGCCTACTTCCCGGCGCAGAACATCCCGCTGGTGCTGCAGGAGGACAAGGACTGGTCCTACAACCAGGCCCAGCCCGGCCAGGCGATGGCCGGCATCGGCTGGAACCTGGGCCTGCTGGTCAATACCCGGCCGCCCACCAGCGAGCCTTTCGGCCGCCTGATTGCCTGGGACCCGGTGCAGCAGAAGGAAGTGTGGCGCAAGGAGCACGTGTCGCCGTGGAACGGCGGTACCCTGGTGACGGCCGGCAACGTGGTGTTCCAGGGCACGGCGGATGCGCGCCTGCTGGCCTACGACGCGCGTGACGGCAAGGAGCTGTGGTCGGCGCCGATGGGCACCGGGGTGATCGCCGCGCCGGTGACCTACGAGGTGGATGGCAAGCAGTACGTGTCCATCGCGGTCGGCTGGGGCGGAGTGTATGGCAACTTCGCGCGGGCCTCGGAGCGGCGCACGCCGGGCACGGTGGCACCTTCGCGCTGGGCGGCAAGGCGGAGATGCCGCCCTTCGTCGAATATCAGCTCAACAACCTGGTGTCGGGTGTCGAGTACAAGCCCGACGACGTGGCGGAGGGTACCGGGCTGTACGTGACGAACTGCGTCTTCTGCCACGGCGTGCCGGGCGTGGACAAGGGCGGCGGCATTCCCAACCTCGGCTACTCGACCGCGGAAACCATCTCCCACCTCGATCAGTTCGTGTTCAAGGGACCGTTCATGCCGCGCGGCATGCCGGACTTCACCGGCAAGCTGACGCCCGAGCAGGTGGAGAAGATCAAGGCCTTCATCCTCGGCACCGCCGACGCGGTCCGGCCGAAGAACTGAGTAGCAACGAGTCTGGTGGACAGGAGAGCAAAATGCAGGATTACGTAAATACGATGAAAGCGCCGGTCACCGACGCCACCCGCCGCTTCGTGAGCAAGCCGCACCGGATGCTGATCGGCGGCGCTTGGGAGGAGGCGAGCGACGGTGGCACGCTGGACGTGTTCGACCCGGCCACCGGCCAGGCCTTCGCCAAGGTGCCGGCCGGCGGCAAGGCCGACATCGACCGCGCCGTGGCCGCCGCACGCAAGGCCTTCGACGGCGGCGACTGGGCGCTCATGCGCGCGGTCGACCGCGAGCGCCTGCTGATGAAGCTGGCCGACCTGGTGGAGGCCAACGCCCAGGAACTGGCCGAGCTCGAAGCGCTGGACAACGGCAAGCCGGTGACGGTGGCGCGCTTCGCCGACGTCGCGCTGGTGGTCGATTCGCTGCGCTACATGGCCGGCTGGGCGACCAAGATCGGCGGCGAGACCATGCAGCCCTCGGTGCCGATCATCCGCGAGCGCGAGTTCTGGGGCTTCACCCGGCGCGAGCCGGTCGGCGTGGTCGGCGCCATCATCCCGTGGAACTTCCCGCTGCTGATGGCGGCGTGGAAGATGGGCCCGGCGCTGGCCAGCGGCTGCACGATGGTGCTGAAGCCGGCCGAAGAAACCCCGCTGAGCGCGCTGCGCCTGGCCGAGCTGGTGCAGGAAGCGGGCTACCCGGCCGGCGTGTTCAACGTCGTCACCGGCCTGGGCCACACCGCCGGCGCGGCGCTGTCTTCGCACCCGCACATCGACAAGCTCGCCTTCACCGGCTCGACCGAGATCGGCAAGCTGGTGGGCAAGGCCGCGCTCGACAACATGACGCGCATCTCGCTCGAGCTGGGCGGCAAGAGCCCGATGATCGTGCTCGAGGACGCCGACGTCGACGCGGTGGCGACCGGCGCGGCGCACGGCATCTTCTTCAACTCCGGCCAGGTCTGCACCGCCGGCTCGCGCCTGTTCGTGCACAAGAAGAAGTTCGACCAGGTGGTCGAAGGGCTGTCGAACATCGCCGCCGGCATGAAGGTCGGCGCCGGGCTCGATCCGGACACCCAGCTCGGCCCGCTGGTCTCGGCGGTGCAGCAGGAACGGGTGATGGGCTACATCCGCAGCGGCTTCGATGAAGGGGCGCGTGCCGCGGTGGGCGGCGAAGCGGGTGCGGGCGGCGGCTACTTCGTCAAGCCGACGGTGCTGGTCGATGCGCGCGACGACATGCGGGTGGTGCGCGAGGAGATCTTCGGCCCGGTGGTGGTAGCGATGCCGTACGACGACCTGGACGAAGTCGCCCGCCGCGCCAACGACACGCCCTACGGGCTGGCGGCGAGCATCTGGTCGAACGACCTGACGCGGGTGCATCGGCTGATTCCGCGGATCAAGGCCGGCACGGTGTGGGTGAACTGCCATACGGTGCTGGACAACTCGATGCCGTTCGGCGGCTTCAAGCAGTCGGGCATCGGCCGCGAGATGGGGCGCGCGGTGTTCGACCAATACACCGAACTCAAGTCGGTGCTGATGGCTTTGTGATGTAGTCGGGGCCTGCCCGTGCCGCCTGGCCGGGGCGCGGGCAGGGGGTTTTCAGTAGGGCCGGGGCGGGAAGAACAGCGCCAGCCAGGCGGCGAGGTTGAGTTCGGCTTCCTCGCGGATCGGGGCGATCACGCCCGCTTCGATGTCGAGCAGTTTCCAGACCGAAGGATCGACGCGCTTCGCGGTCTGCTCGCTCGATTCGTCCAGCGTGTCGGCTTCGACGATGGCGCGCGCCAGGTTGAGCGTGGCTGCGTCGCCGGCGTGTTCGCCGCCCAGCTTCGGCAGGGTCTGGGTGCCGATGGCGCCGGCGAAGGCGCCCGGAACCCGCCATTGGTCCATCAGCGCCGCGCCCACTTCGGCGAAGTCGCAGCCGACGATGCGGCGCTCCGCGAGGTGCAGCGCCTCGCCCGTCTGTACGGCGCTTTGCCGGGCGGCGTCGGCGAGCAGCGGGGCGGTCTGGAACATCACCAGATGGCCGATGTCGGCCAGCAGGCCGGTGACGAACATCCTCTCCAGGCCGGGGCGTCCGGTGCGTTGCGTGATCGTGCGCGAGGCCAGCGCGCACAGCACGCTGTCGCGCCAGAAGCGCTTCATGTCCAGCCGGGCCGGGCGGATGCCGGCGAAGACCGCATGCATCGACATGCCCAGCACCAGGTCGTGCACCTGCTGCAGGCCGAGGATCTGCACGGCATGCGTGACGCTGTCGATCTCGCCGCGGCAGCCGTACATCGCGCTGTTGACCAGCCGCAGCAGGCGCGCGGTGAGCGCCGGGTCGGCCGACACCAGGCGCGAGACTTCGAATACCGACCCGGTGGGCGACTCCAGTTGCTCGCGGACACGCTCGTAGACGGTCGGCAGCGAGGTGAGCGCTTCGACCTGGCTGGCCAGTTCCTGTGCTGAATGCATGTAGTGCTCCGTTGGGCAGGCAGCCATTATCGGCGATTTACCTTGTGCGATGCCGCCCGGCGAATGCCGGGGCGCCGGACGCCGGCGGCGGGCGGCACTAGGTAGAACCGTCTAGGCGGCTGCTTCGTTTCGCCAATTTCGGCCTCGGCCCGGCAAGCCTAGAGTGGGATCCACGCCGCTGGCACCCGGAGCCCCGCCATGAAACCCAGTCCCGACTTTCCCGTATCCACGTCCCGCCGAGCCTTCCTGCGCGGCGTGCCGGTGCTCCTGCGGCTGCCGCCGCTGCGCCGGCGCCGGCCATTGCCGGCAGCGCCGGGCAGCAGTGGGCGATGCTGATCGACGTGCGCAAGTGCATCGGCTGCCAGGCCTGTACCGTGTCCTGCATCCAGGAGAACGCGGTGCCCGAGGGCAGCTTCCGCACCGTGGTATCGACCTATAGCGTCAAGCTCACCGACAGCGCGCAGCCGGCCGGTACCTACGTGCTGCCGCGGCTGTGCAACCACTGCGACAACCCGCCCTGCATTCCGGTGTGCCCGGTCGGCGCCACCTACAAGCGCGAGGACGGCATCGTCGCGGTGGATGGCGACCGCTGCGTCGGCTGCGCCTATTGCGTGCAGGCCTGTCCCTACGACGCGCGCTTCATCAACCACGACACCAACAAGGCCGACAAGTGCACCTTCTGTGCCCACCGCGTCGATGCCGGGCTGCTGCCTGCCTGCGTCGAGACCTGCGTCGGCGGCGCGCGCATCTTCGGCGACATCAACGACGCGGAAGGGGAGCTGGCGCGCCGCCTGAAGGAGGCGCAGCCGCAGCTGAAGGTGCTCAAACCCGAACTCGATACCGCGCCGCGGGTGTTCTACATCGGCCTCGACGAGCGCTTCGCCGGCAAGGTCGAGGGCCAGGGCACGCTGTGGCGGCCCCGCAAGCTCGATTCCGCCGCGCACGCCTGAATGCGCAAGGAGACGCGATCATGAATCCGGACATCGTCGAAACGATCAACGTCGCCCGCGAGGTGGCCTGGCTGCCGTGGGCGGTGCAGTACTTCTTCCTCGTCGGCCTGTCCTATGGCGCCTTCCTGCTGTCGCTGCCGGGCATCGTCTTCCGCCGCCGCGGCTGGCACGGCGTGTCGCGCCTGGCGCTGCTCGGCGCACTGGTGTGCGGCCTGTCCGCGCCGGTGGCGCTGCTGGCCGACCTGCACCAGCCGGGGCGGTTCTGGCATTTCTATGCCTATCTCACGCCGACATCGTGGATGTCGTGGGGGGCGTTCTTCATCCCCGTGTATCTGAGCGGGCTACTGACCTATGCCTGGCTGGCCTTCCGTCCGGACCTGGAGCGGCATGCGGCCGGCGGCGGCAAGCTCGCGGGCGTGGCCGGCATGCTGGCCTGCGGCGGGCACGACAGCCGCCGTGCCCTGAAGGCCGCTGCGCTGCTCGCCTTCGTCGGTGCCGCGCTGGTGGCCTTGTACACCGGCGCCGAAGTGGCGGTGCTGCGGGCGCGGCCCTTGTGGAACACGCCGCTGCTGCCGCTGCAGTTCTTCGTCACCGCGCTGGCCGGCGCCGCCGGCTTGGCGCTGCTGTTCAACCGCTTCAGCGCCCGCGACGCTGCGGCCACCCGGACGCTGGCCGGCGTGCTGGCGGCGAGCCAGCTTTGCGCCCTGGCCATCGGCGCGCTCTGGCTCGGATTGGGGCTGAGCGGCCTGTCGGCGGTGCATGCGCGGGCCCTGGCCGAGATCGGCCCGTCGGCAAACTGGCAACTGGCGGCGGCGTGGGCAGTGGCCGCCACCGTGCTGACCTTGCTGCTGGCCTGGAAGCGCCCGGGTTCGGGCCTGCTGGTCGGCGTGCTGGCGCTGCATTCGGCCTGGATGATGCGCTGGAGCATCTTCATCGGCGGCCAGGAAGTACCCAAGACCGGTGCCGGCTACTACAGCTATTCGCTGCCGCTCGGGCCCGAAGGGCTGCTCGGCATCGTCGGCACCGCCGGGCTGTGGGTCTTCCTCTTCGTCCTCATCACCACCTTGCTGCCGCTCGACCGGCTCGCGGCCGGCTCCGCGAACGAAGCCGCCTGAACGGCGCCGCAGCGCAAGCCATCGCAAAACTCCGCCCGAGGAGCATCGTCATGAAAATCGAACGTCGTGAAATCGTCGCCGCCGGCGGCCTGGCCGCCTTCGCCGCCGGTTTCTCCCAGACCCTGGGGCGCATGGTGTCGAACTTCACCGGCACCGAGGAAGCCCGCATCGCGCCGGGGCGCCACATCCACGGCCGCTCGGCCGAACCGGAGTAGCACGGTGGATCCGCAGACCGGCGAATTCACCCCGAACCCCAACCAGCGCGTCAGCTACACCGCCTGTCTGGGCTGCACCACGCTGTGCGGCGTGCGGGTGCGGGTGGACAAGGCCAGCGGCGACATCATCCGTGTCGGCGGCAATCCCTACAGCCCGCTGTCGACCGATCCGCACCTGCCGATGAAGGCGTCGGTCAAGGAAAGCCTGGTGGCGATGTCGCGCTTCCAGGACAAGGGGCTGGCGGGGCGCTCCACCGCCTGCGGCCGCGGCAATGCGGCGATGGACCAGATGAATTCGCCGTTCCGCGTGCTGACGCCGCTCAAGCGCGTCGGCCCGCGCAATTCGGGGCAGTGGGAGCCGATCTCGTTCGAGCAGTTGGTGAAGGAAGTGGTCGAGGGCGGCGACCTGTTCGGCGAAGGCCATGTCGACGGCCTTGCGGCGCTGCGCGACCTGCAGACGCCGATCGATCCCGACGCGCCCGAGTTCGGCCCGCGGGTGAACCAGGTCGGCGTGCTGTCGAGCGTCAATGACGGCCGCGAGGCCTTCAGCCGCCGCTTCTGGAACAAGGCCTACGGCACCTTGAACCACGTCGGCCACGGCTCGTACTGCGGCGGCGCCTACCGCTCGGGTTCGGGCGCGCTGTTCGGCGACCTCAAGGCCATGCCGCACGCCAAGCCCGATCTGGAAAATGCCGAGTTCGTGCTGTTCATCGGCACCGCGCCGGGCAATGCCGGCAATCCGTTCAAGATCACCGGCGCCAAGCTGGCCAAGGGAAGGAGCGAGGGCAAGCTGGATTACGTGGTGGTCGACCCGGTGCTGAACAATTCGCACAACCTCGCTGCCGCCGACCGCGGCCGCTGGGTGCCGATCCGGCCCGGTACCGACGGCGCGCTGGTGATGGGCATGATGCGCTGGATGTTCGACAACGGCCGCGTCAATACCGCCTATCTGGCCCATCCGAACCTGAAGGCGGCGGAGGCGGGCGGAGAGCCGTCCTTCACCAACGCAAGCTGGCTGGTCGTTGCCGAGGATGGCCATCCGCGCCAGGGGCGCTTCCTGCGCGGCTCGGACGTCGGCATGGAGATCGCCGGCGCCGACCGCTACAAGGAGACCGACCCCTACCTGGTGCTGGGCGCCGACGGACGGCTGCTGCCGGCGGAGTCGGCGGACGGGCCGGCGGCGCTCGAGGCGGGCGGCATGACGGTGGCGCTGGGCGGCACGCAGCTGCGGCTGCAGACTGCGTTCGAACTGTTGCGGGAGTCGGCGCGCAAGCACGACGTCGCCGAATATGCGGCGATCTGCGGCGTGCCGGAAGAAATCATCGCTGGCCTGGCCGAGGAACTGACCCGCCACGGACGCAAGGCGAGCGCCGTCGCCCACGGCGGCATGATGGCGGGCAACGGCTTCTACAACGCCTATTCGGTGGTGACGCTCAACGCCCTGATCGGCAACCTGAACTACAAGGGCGGCTTCGTCATCAACGGCGGCGGCTTCAAGGATGCCGGCGCCGGCCCGCGCTACGACCTCGATTCCTTCCCGGGGCAGATCAAGCCCTCGGGCACGCCGCTGGGGCGCAACGTCGCCTACGAGCGCTCGGCCGAGTTCGCCCGCCGCAAGGCCGAGGGCAAGGCCTATCCCGCGCGCGACGCCTGGTTCCCCAATGCGCCGGGGCTCGGTACCGAATGGTTTACCGCCATGCTGCGCGGCTATCCCTACGGCCTGAAGGCGCTGATCCTGTGGAGTTCCAATCCGATGTACGGCATCACCGGCATCCGGCCGCTGATCGAGAAGGATCTGGCCGATCCGCGGAAGCTGCCGCTGATCATCTCGGTCGACCCGCTGATCAACGAAAGCAACGCCTTCGCCGACTACATCGTGCCGGATTCGATCATGTACGAAAGCTGGGGCTGGGCGGCGCCGTGGAACGGCATTCCCACCAAGGCGAGCACCGCGCGCTGGCCGGTGGTGGAGCCGAAGGCGGCGAAGGCGGCCGACGGCCAGCCGGTGGGCATGGAGACCTTCTACATCGCGCTGGCCAAGGCAATGAAGCTGCCGGGCTTCGGCCCGGAGGGGCTGGCCGACATGGACGGCAATCGCCTGCCGCTGGAGCGTCCCGAGGACTGGTACCTGCGCGGCGGCGCCAACGTCGCCTTCGCCGGCAAGGCGCCGGTCGGCGACGCCACCGACGAGGATCTGGCACTGTCCGGCGTCGATCGCATCCGGCCGGCGCTGGAGGCGGTGCTGAAGCCGGAGGAGTGGCGCAAGGTGGCTTTCCTGTTCACCCGCGGCGGCCGCTACCAGCCGGCGGGCGAGGCCCAGGATGCCGCGCATCCCGACTGGCAGACGCACCGCTTCGCCAAGCCCTTGTGGCTGTGGAACGACAACGTCGGCGGCAGCCGCAACACGCTGACCGGCAAGTACTTCACGGGTTGCGCGACCTGGCAGCCGCCGGCCTTCTTCGACGGCACGCCGATGCGCGCGGTATACCCCGAGGCCGACTGGCCGCTGCAGATGATCAGCTTCAAGTCGCCGCTGCAGAACTCGTACAGCATCGCCACCCGCATCACCGGCCTGCATCCCGACAATCCGGTGATCGTGCATCCGGACGACGCGGCGAAAGCGGGGCTGGCGACCGGCGACGGCGCGCGCATCCAGACGCCGGCCGGCATCGCCGCGTGTACCGTGATTGTGCATGAAGGCGTGATGCGCGGGGTGCTGGCGGTCGAGCACGGCTACGGCCATCGCGAACTCGGTGCGCGGGCACACCGCATCGGCGGCCATGCGCAGCCGGACCGCCCGGACCTGCGCGCCGGCATCAATCTCAACGACCTCGGCCTGAGCGATCCTACCCGGCGCAACGAAGGCGTATGGGTGGATGCGATCTCCGGCACCTCGGTTCGCCAGGGCATTCCGGCCCGCCTGCTGCGGGCCTGAGCGGAAGGCGGGCCTTCAGTCCAGCGACGCCGGGTCGGCGCGCAGCATCAGGCGCGCCAGTTCGGCGGCACTGCCGACGCCGGTCTTTTCCATGACGTGATGGCGGTGCACATGCACCGTCTTTTCGCTGATCTCGAGCTGTCGGCCGACCAGCTTGTTCGGCATGCCGCGGGCCACCAGGCGGGCGACTTCGCGTTCGCGTGGCGACAGGCGGTCGAGCAGGGCGCGGGCTTCGTCACGGCGCGCGGCCTCGTCGCGGGCTTCGCAGCCACGTTTGATCGCGTGGCCCACGGCGTCGAGCATGGTCTGGTCCTTGAAGGGCTTCTCCAGGAAGTCGCAGGCGCCGTGCTTCATTGCCTGCACCGCCAGATCGACGTCGCCGTGCCCGGTGATGAACACGATCGGCACGCTCCAGCCCCGGCTGCGCAGCACCTGCTGCAGTTCGAGGCCGCTCATCATCGGCATGCGGATGTCGAGCACCAGACAGCCTGCGGTGTCGGCGGCGGGCAGCACGGCGAGAAAGTCTTCGGCCGAGGCATGGGTCTCGACATGCCAGCCGACCGATTCGAACAGGAAGGCGAGCGAGCGGCGGAAGGCGGCGTCGTCATCGACGACGTGGATGGCGAGATCTTCGAGTTCAGTCATGTGCGTGGCCGCGGGCGAGCCCGGGCAAGGTGAGGGTGAAGCAGGCGCCCGGACCGTCGGTGGGCGTGCTTGCGGTCAGCCGTCCGCCGTGGCTTTCGGCGATGCTGCGGCAGATCGACAGCCCCAGCCCGAGGCCGTCCGTTTTGGTGGTGAAGAAGGGTTCGAACAGGCGGACGCGGGTGGAGTCGTCGAGCCCGCAGCCATGATCGCGCACCGTGATGTCGAGGCCGCTGCCGCTTTCCGCGAGCCGGATCTCGAGCGGCTGGCGCTCTGGCGGCAGGCCGCGGCCGGCATCGTAGCCGTTCTTGAGCAGGTTCAGCAGCACCTGCTGGATCTGCAGCCGATCCACTTCGACGGCGGCATCGGGTGGCAGGCTGTCGTCCAGCCGGATGTCCGGCGCCTGCGCCATCATGCCGCGAAACAGGGCGATGGCGTCGCCGGCCAGCTCGGCCGGCGCAACGGCCTCGCGGGCGGCCGTGCGCTTGCGTGCAAAGCTTCGGATGCGCGACAGGATGCCGGAGGCGCGTTCGGCCTGAGCGGCGATCTCGCCGGTGGCCTCGCGCAGGGAGGCGGGCGTCAGGCGGCCGTTGTCGGCGCGCAGGTTGATGCTGTTGGCGTAGTTGGCGATGCTTGCCAGCGGCTGGTTCAGTTCGTGGGCTAGCGTGCCCGACAGTTCGCCCAGGACCGACAGGCGGGCGAGGTGATCGGCCCGCTCCTGCGCACTGCGCGCGGCCGATTCGAGGCGCTCGCGCTCGGCCAGCGCATTGCTCAGCGCCGCGGTGCGCTGCTGCACCAGGTATTCGACGCGCACGGTGTACAGGATCCAGCCCAGCAGTGCGAGCGAGAAACCCGCAACCCATGGCCAGTAGCGCTGCGCCAGCACCATCAGCGTGGGCTCGCGCAGGTAGGCGTAGGGGCCGATCTGCAGCCGGCGGAACAGCTCATGGACCGACTGGTAGTCGGCCGGCACTGCCCAGGCCAGGCCGTCGCGCTCGGCATCCATCGACAGCAGGGCGATGGCGACCGACTTCGCCAGCTCGGGCGCGGTGTGGCGCAGGCGGGCGAGCGGCCAGTCGGGATAGAGCGAGGTGCTGGTGGCGCACGGGAAGCCGGGTTCGGCGCGTGGCGCGAGCACGCGGATGCCTCGCGCCTCGCCGTTCAGTGTTTCCAGCAGGCAGGTGCGGACGACGCCCGCGTCGGCGCGGCCGCCGGCAACGGCATCGAGCACCCGGCTCATCGGCAGGCCCAGGCTCTGGAGTTCGGCGAGATCCTCGTCGGGCGACAGGCCGATGGCGTCGAGCTCGCCCCACACGAGCTGGAAGCCGCCGAAACCTTCGCGTCCCACGATCGCCAGGCGCTTGCCGCGCAGGTCCGCCAGGGACTGCAGGTCGCTGCGGTCGGCGCGGACGACGACGGCCGAGCCCAGTGCGCGTTCCGGCGGGTGTCCCTTGCCGGCGTCCAGCGTGAGGATGCGGCTGATGCCCAGCTCGGCCTCGAGTTCGATGTAGTGGCCGGGATTGGTGACGATGAAATCGACCTCGTCCGCCGTCACGGCGGCGCGCATGCCCGCATGGTCCATGCGAAGCAGGCGCACGCTGCGTCCGGGCAGGCGGGCTTCGAGGTGGCGCAGCATCGGCGACCATTCGCCGACGGTTGCTTCCGAGCCGAGGAAGTCGAGCACGCCGATGCGGATTTCGTCCGCGGCCCGGGCTCCGGCCGTCAGGCAGAGCCACAGCGCGCTGGCGACCATCACCGCGCGCGCGAAGGCCAGCGCGGTTGCGGAGCACGAACGAGTTTGCTTTTCCTTTTGCGCGTGGACTGCAGAACGGGGATTCCCGCCGTGCGCGCCGGCCGCAGCGCCCCGGTGCGGGGTGCGTGTTGCGGTGCCGGATGGTTTGCGCATGGGGAACATGTGTGCAAAATCGCCTTTTGCGCCGCGATCGTCAAGGCGCGGCGCCGGGATGGCGGAGCGGGAATCCGAGCATGAGAGCATTGAGCTGGAACATACAGTGGGGCCGCGGCGCCGATGGCGTGGTCGATCTCGAGCGGACCGCGGCGGCGATCCGTGATGCGGGCCCTCTCGACGTGATCTGCCTGCAGGAGGTCGCGTGCAATTTCGATGGCCTGCCGGGTGGTGCGGGGGAGGACGAAGTGGCGTTCTTCGCCGCTGCGTTCGAGGGCTACACGCCGGTGTTCGGCGCGGCGCTGGACGTTCCCGGCACGAGGGGCGGGCGGGCGCTGTTCGGCAATCTGCTGCTGTCGCGGCTGCCGGTGGGGCAGGTGTTCCGCCACATGCTGCCGGCGCCGGCGGATGACAGCGTGCCGTCGATGCAGCGGGTCTGCGTGGAAGCGGTGGTGGGTACCGCACGCGGACCGCTGCGCGTCATGACGACGCATCTGGAGTATTACTCGCAGCGGCAGCGCCGGGCGCAGATCGCCGCGCTGCGTGCGCTGGAGGCCGAGGCTGCCGGGCATGCGGCCGCACCGGCGCCGGCCAAGAACGGCGGCAGCGCCTGCTTTGCCGCCTGGCCGCGGCCGGCTTCGGCGATCCTGTGCGGCGACTTCAACTGCGAGCCGGGCTCGGACGAGCATGCCTCGATGCAGGCGGCGATCGCCGCGGGCGTGCCCGCATGGCGCGACGCCTGGCCGCTCTGCCGGCCCGGGCTGCCGCATCCGCCGAGCGTGGGCCTGCACGGCGCGGACTGGCCCGATCATGCCTTCTGCTGCGACTTCTTCTTCGTCAGCGCCGATCTGGCGCCGCGCGTGCGTGCGGTCGAGGTGCTGGCGGGAACCGCGGCCTCGGACCACCAGCCGGTGGTGCTGGAGCTGGCGGACTGAGTCCCGGCTGGCCGTGCCGGCCGGGCGTAGGCTCAGCCCGATGTCTGCTGGGGTTCGATCAGGTCGCGGTAGGCGTGCCAGGTGGCGTGGCCGACGATGGGCATCATGACGATCAGGCCGACGTGGAAGATCAGGAAACCGAACAGCGTCAGCAGCACGATCAGGAAGGCCCAGACCAGCATCGTGCCGGGATTGCGCAGCAGCGCCGAGAAGCTGGCCAGCATCGAGCTGATGGCGTCCTGGTTGCGGTCGAGCATCAGCGGGACGGCGACGACGCTGGCGGCAAAGGAAAGGAAGGCGAAGAGCATGCCGACGCCGAAGTAGGCGGCGAGGAATTCCAGGTTCTCCAGGCGGAGCAGCTGGGTGACGAAGCTCGACAGGTCGGGCATCTCGCTGGTGTAGAACAGCGCGAACACGACCATCGAGGCCCGTGCCCAGAGCAGGAAGAGGACGCCCAGCACCACTGCGAACAAGCCGATGTTGCCGGCGTTGCGTCGCCAGACGGTGAGTGTCGGCAGCAGTCTGCAGGCTTCGCCGCGTTCCCGGCGGCGGCTGATCTCGTACAGGCCCATGGCGAGGAAGGGGCCGAGGATCAGGAAGCCCGAAGTCAGCGCCGCGACGTACTCGTAGGCATGGCGAAGGGTGATGGTGAGCAGCAGGCCCATGGCGGCGAAGCAGAAGCCGTAGAACAGGCTCGGAATCGCGCATGTCTTCAGGTCGTCGATGCCCCGGGCGATCCAGCGCAGCGGCGCGCCGAGCGAAACCTCGCGTATGGTCGGGAAGGGAAGGGCGGGGTTGTCCTGCGTACCTGCGGGCTGGGGATCGTTCTGTCCTGCCATGTCTCTCTCCTGTCGGGGGCGTCAGCGATGAGACGGGGGCGCGATATATTCTTGTCGTGTCGTGGGCTACGACCCCCGTAAAGCATCGACCAGGCCGCCGGGTGCTTCGTTCATCATGGAATGGCCGGCACCGGCAAGCACAATCATACGCGTGCTGCAGCCCGTCTTTTCAAGCGAATCGGATAAGGGTTTTACCGCATCGGCGGGCGTCATGCGGTCGAGTTCGCCGCTGACCAGCAAAGTGGGGCAGTTCCACCCGGGCGGCGGCGGCCAGCCCGTCCTGCCAGGTGTTGCAGGCGTTCAGGTCGCTGGCGAGGACATGCGCGCCCTGCCGGCGCAAGCACTGCAGATTGCTTGCTTCGAACTCGGCGCGGCGGGCTTCGCCCATGACTTCGGCCGGCGCGAAGGAGAACTTGTTGATCAGCGCGAAGGCGCGCTCGGGTTCGTTCTGCGCGGCATCGAGCAGGAAGGAGGAAACCGGCATCGGCGCACTGCAGCCGACCAGCGCGAGCCGGTCGACGCGTGCCGGCGCCTGGCCGGCGGCGGCGAGTGCGACCAGCGAGCCCATGCTGTGGCCGCACAGCCGGATGCGCTCGTGCCCGAGCGCAGCGGCGAGGGCGAGCACCCAGCGGGCCATGGCGTCGATGTCGGGCAGCGGGCTGCCGCCGGAGCCGCCGTGGCCGGGCAGATCGGGGACGAGCGCGCGCTCGCCGTGCGCGGCGAGTCCGGCGGCGACCTCGTTCCACACGGTGTGGTCGTGGCCCGCGCCATGGATGAGCAGCCAGGGCGGTGCAGCCGAAGCGCCGGCGGGTGCGTTTTCATGGAGGGCGACGGGCTGGCCCTGGAGTTCGAATTCTTTCATCGGCGATCCGTGTGGCAGGAGGGGGAAGTCGGGGCGCGGCGGCGGTTCAGGCGCGCTCGTCCGGTTCCAGCAGGCGTTCGATGGCGCTCATGCGGTCCTTGAGGATCAGCTTGCGCTTCTTCAGCCGGCGCAGCATCAGTTCGTCGCCCAGCGGCAACTGCGCCAGGCGGGTGATCGCATCGTCCAGATCCTGGTGCTCGATGCGCAGCTCGTCGAGCCGGCGGTGCAGGCTGGTGGCATCTTCGAAGGTTTCGTCGCTCATGATCGATCCGCGGACTGGTGGAGGATGGGAAGGGCCGGGCAGAGGCTGTGCCGATGGTATGCGCAGGGCCGTGCGCTGACAACCGTGCGCCCGGCCGGACTGCCTCTGCCGGCACAATTCTTTATCATTCCCCGCTTGCCGGCTTCATGGGAGAAGGACGAGGTGAACAAGGCGTTCGTGAAGGAAAACGACGGCGGCGACGATGACGAGGAGCAACTCGCGCCCGCGCTGCGCCTGCCGGCGGGCAGCAAGAACTACATGACGCGGCGCGGCTACGACGCGCTGCGTGCCGAACTCGACCAGCTCGTGCGCATCGAGCGGCCCAAGCTGGTCGAGACCGTGGCCTGGGCGGCGGGCAACGGCGACCGCTCGGAGAACGGCGACTACATCTACGGCAAGAAGCGGCTGCGCGAGATCGATCGCCGCATCCGCTTCCTGATCAAGCGCATCGAGAACGCCGAGGTGGTCGATCCGGAGCGGCAGCAGGACCTGGAGCAGGTGTTCTTCGGTGCGACGGTGACCTTCTGCGATCTCGATACCGACGAGGAGCAGACCTGGCAGATCGTCGGCGTGGATGAGGCGGATGCCGCCCAGGGCCGCATCAGTTGGATCGCGCCGCTGGCGCGCGCGGTGCTGAAGGCCCGGGTGGGAGACGTGGTGCGTTTCCAGAGCCCGGCCGGCATGCGCGAGATCGAAGTGGTGGAGATTCGCTATGTCTGAATGAGCGTTCGCCGCGGCGATGCGGCGTTTTCCTGCGTCCGGCTCAAGGATTCCAGCGCGGTGCCGAAAATGCGGTTGTTGGCCTGCTGCGCTGCGTCCGGTTTCCGTGCCCGATGCGTACCGTGCAGCCTGTCACGGATACTGCGCCTCGACGATGCGTTTTCGGTGGAAGTTTGATTTTTCCGCTTACGGAGGCGGGCGAAAGCCCTCAATCTGGCCGAGGTCATGGTGGTACCACGGTGTTCCGTTGGTGCCGGATCTTCAGGGGGAAAGGAAAATGTCGCTCAAATCGATACCGGTTGCACGCCGGCTGATGCTGGTGCTGGCGATTGCACTCGCGGGTCTGATCGTGTTGGTGCTGGATGCCTTGTACGAGGAGCATGCCGCGGTGGAGGCGGGTTATCAGCGCTCGGTCAAGGGGGCAGTCGAGCTGGCGCATGGCATCGTGGCCCACTTCCATGGGCTGGAGCAGTCGCAGGCCATGAGCCGCGACCAGGCGCAGAGTGCGGCGAAGGCGGCGCTCAAGGAACTGCGCTACGAGGGCAACGAGTATTTCTGGGTCAATGACAGCGCGACGGTGGTCGTCATGCACCCGGTTCGTCCCGATCTGGAAGGGAAGAGCATGAGCGATCAGCGCGATGCCGCGGGCAAGTACATGTTCCGTGAGTTCGCGCGCGTGGCGACCGAGTCCGGCGAAGGCGCCGTCGATTATCTATGGCCGCGCCCGGGCTCGGATGCGCCCCAGCCCAAGGCCTCCTACGTGAAGATGTTCAAGCCCTGGGACTGGATCGTGGGGACGGGCGTCTACGTCGATGACATCGAGCACGAGTTCAATGCCGCGATGCTGCGCTTCGGCAGCATCGCGGCGGTCGTGCTGGCGTTGCTGATCGTCGTTTCGTGGCGCGTCGTCCGCAGCGTGACGGGCCAGCTCGGCGGCGAGCCGGCGTATGCGAACGAGATCATGCACAAGGCGTCCGACGGCGATCTGCGCGTGGATGTCGCGGTGAAGGGCGGGGCGGACAGCCTGCTGGGCTCGCTGTCCTCGATGCTGGACAGGCTGCGCCGCATGGTGGGCGAGATCACCCAGAGTTCGCGGCAGGTGGCAGAGCGTTCGCACGAGATATCGGAGGTGTCGCGCGCGGTATCGAAGGCGTCCGAAAGCCAGACCGATGCGACGGCGTCGATTGCCGCGGCGATCGAGGAGATGACCGTCAGCATCGGCCAGATCACCGAGAATGCAATGGGCGCCGAGCGCAATTCGGCGCATTCCGCCGAGCTGGCGAACCAGGGGGCGGTGAAGGCGGAGCGTGCCGCGGGCGAGATGGAGGTGATTGCCGGCACCGTGGAAGAAGCCACGGGAAGAATCCAGCATCTGGTCAAGCGCGCCGACGAAGTGGGGGCCATCGCCGGCGTGATCAAGGAGATTGCGGCGCAGACCAACCTGCTGGCACTGAACGCGGCGATCGAGGCCGCGCGTGCCGGCGAGCAGGGCCGCGGCTTTGCCGTGGTGGCCGACGAGGTGCGCAAGCTGGCCGAGCGCACCAGCACCGCGACGGTGCAGATCGAGCAGGACATCGCCGGCATCCAGACCGAGACGCATGGCACGGTGGACGCGATGTCGCGCGTCTCGACGCAGGTGGGGAGCGGCATGGCGCTGGTGCTCGATGTGACGGGCTCCTTGCGCGAGATCGCCGCCGGGGCGGTCGAAGCCCTGGGCCAGATCCGCGGCGTGGCCGGGGCCACGGCCGAGCAGCGCGCGGCAGCGACGGCGATCGCGCAGGAGGTCGAACAGATCGCGCAGATGGTCGAGGGTACCAACGTGTCGATGCGTTCGGCGGTGACGGCGGTCGAGCAACTGGAGCAGCTGTCTGCCGGCCTGAGCGAACTGGTGGGGCGCTTCAAAGTGTGATTCGCCGCGCGAGGCCCGGGCAGACTTGAAATCCGGTCTGCCCGTCCCCACCTGAGGCTCCGTTCGAATAACCCAGACGGAGCCTCAGCAACATGTCCGAAGCGCAAACCGCCTCCTCCCAGACGTTCAACTCCCAGACCCTCAACTTCCAGGCCGAGGTGAAGCAGCTGCTTCACCTGATGATCCATTCGCTGTATTCCAACCGCGAGATCTTCCTGCGCGAGCTGGTCTCGAACGCATCGGACGCCTGCGACAAGCTGCGCTTCGAGGCGCTCGACAACGGCGCGCTGTACGAGGACGACGCCGAACTGAAGATCCGCATCGGCTTCGATGCCGAAGCGAAGACCATCACCATCGCCGACAACGGCATCGGCATGAGCCGCGACGAAGCCATCGCTCACCTCGGCACCATCGCCAAGTCGGGCACGCGCGAATTCTTCGGCAAGCTCACCGGCGACCAGCAGAAGGACGCCAACCTGATCGGCCAGTTCGGTGTCGGCTTCTATTCCGCCTTCCTCGTCGCCGACCGCGTCACCGTGCTGACCCGCCGCGCCGGCCTGCCGGCGGGCGAAGGCGTCAAATGGGAATGCTCGATGGCCGGCGACGAAGCCGGCGCCTACACCGTCGAGCAGATCGACAGGCCCGGCCGCGGCACCGAGATCACCCTGCACCTGCGCGAAGGCCAGGACGACCTGCTGTCGTCGTGGAAGCTGAAGAGCCTGATTCGCAAGTACTCCGATCACATCGTGCAGCCGATCGTGATGCAAAAGGAGGAATGGAACGAGGAGCAGGGCAAGCAGGTGCCGACCGACGAGGACGAGACCGTCAACCAGGCCAGCGCGCTGTGGAGCCGGTCGAAGAACGACATCAGCGACGACGAGTACAAGGCTTTCTACAAGCACGTCGCGCACGACTTCGACGAGCCGCTGGCATGGACCCATTCGCGCGTCGAAGGCCGCCACGAATACACCAATCTGCTCTACGTGCCGAAGAACGCCCCCTTCGACCTGTGGGACCGCAACGCCCGCCACGGCATCAAGCTGTACGTGAAGCGCGTGTTCATCATGGACGATGCCGAAAAGCTGATGCCGACCTACCTGCGCTTCATCCGCGGCGTGGTCGACTCGGCCGACCTGCCGCTCAACGTGTCGCGCGAGATCCTGCAGGAATCCAAGGACATCGACACCATTCGCGCCGGCTGCACCAAGAAGGTGCTGACCATGCTCGAAAGCCTGGCCAACAGCGAGGACGAGGCCGACAAGGAGAAGTACGCCACGTTCTGGAAGGCCTTCGGCAAGGTGCTGAAGGAAGGCGTGGGCGAGGACTTCGCCAACAAGGAAAAAGTCGCCGGCCTGCTGCGCTTCGCCTCGACCCAGCTCGATACCGCCGACGAGGTGGTGTCGCTCGCCGACTACATCGGCCGCATGAAGGAAGGCCAGGACAAGATCTACTACGTCACCGCCGAAACCTTCAACGCCGCCAAGAACAGCCCGCACCTGGAGGTCTTCCGCAAGAAGGGCATCGAAGTGCTGCTGCTGTCCGACCGCGTCGATGAATGGGTGACCGGCAACCTCAGCGAGTTCGACGGCAAGCCGCTGGTGTCGGTGGCCAAGGGCGGCCTGGATCTGGGCGCGCTGGAAGACGAGGCCGAGAAGAAGGAAGCCGAAAAGGCCGCCGATGAGTACAAGGAACTGCTCGACAAGATGAAGGCCAGCCTGGGCGAGCGCGTTAAGGACGTCAAGGTCACGCTGCGCCTGACCGATTCGCCCGCCTGCCTGGTGGCCGACGAGCACGACCTGGGCATGAACCTGGCCCGCATCCTGAAGGCGGCCGGCCAGGACGCGCCGGTGTCGAAGCCTATCCTCGAGATCAACCCCAGCCATCCGGCGGTGCTGCGCCTGAAGTACGAAGACAGGAACTTCGACGACTGGGCCGCGGTGCTGTTCGACCAGGCCCTGCTGGCCGAAGGCGGCACGCTCGACGACCCGGCGACCTTCGTCAAGCGCATCAACCAGTTGATGATGGCGATGAGCGGGAATTGATCTGACCTATAGGCCATAGTGGCCTGGCTGATGCAGAAGCGGCGGGGTTTAGGCTCCGCCGCTTTTTTGTGCGCGCTTGGTCGCTCTTGGATGATTGCGGTCGTCCGTGCCTGATCGCGCGCGCAGCGCTTCGTAGGAGAGACTATCCTCGGCATACGGCCAGCCATAATGCATATAAACCTGTATTCCCTGGTTGGTGCGCAGCAACAGGCCAGCCTGTGTGAGCTTGTCCACCTCACGCTTCGCCGTTCAATGTACCTGCTGACCCTGCGCCTGCGTGGGCATGAAGCCGGTGAAGTGCAGCCAGTTGCCGATGTTGGCCTGGTAGTGCTCGATGAAAGCCTGCATCGTCGGCTTGGCCGCCAGGCGCTCGCTGTTGATGTAGAGATAGAGCGGGCGGGACAACGGCCGGTACTTGCCGTCGCGCACGGTCTCGAGGCTGGGGTAGACCGGCCCTTCGCCGGCATCGACCGCCAGCAGCTTCAACTCGTCCCAATGGCGGTGGTAGGCGCCGATGCCGAAGAAGGCGAGCGCATTCGGTTCGGCGGCGATCGCGGCGGCCAGTTCTTCCTCGTTCTCGCTGGCGGTGTAGTCCTTGCGGCTGGCGCGCGAAGTGCCGGTGATCTCGCTGGTGAAGATGTCGTAGGTGCCGGAGTCCTGGCCGCGGCCGAACAGCTTGACCGGCTGCTCGGGCCAGCCGGCGCGGATGTCGCTCCAGCGCATCACCTTGCCTTCGGCTTCGGGAGACCAGAGCTTGCGCAGCTCGGTGACGGTGATGTCGCTGGCCCAGCGGTTCTGGGGATGGGCGACGATGACGATGGCGTCGGTCGCGACCGGCATGCGCTGGTACTTGATCTGCGCGTCGGCGCAGGCTGCGGCTTCGGTTTCGTCGATCGGGCGGGAGGCGTCGGCGATGTCGATTTCGCCCGCGCAGAACTTGCGGAAGCCGGCGGTGGTGCCGGAGAAGCGGACTTCGATCCGGGCATCGCGCTGCTGGCGTTGAAAGCGGCGGGCGGCTTCGCGCGAGATCGGGTAGACCGTGCTGGAGCCGTCGATGAGGACGGTGTTGGTGTCGGTCTGGCTGGTCTGCGCTTGTGCCGGCAGCACCAGGGCCAGCGCCATGAACAGGCTTGCACGGCCGAACGGCATGGGCTTGGCTTTCATCGCGTCTTCCATTCCTGTTTCAGGCTCTGCCAGAAGGCTTTGAGGCTGCTCACCTTGGTGTCGACCGCGTCGATGTATTGATCGAGATGGTCGATCATTGCGTGTTCCTTGACTGCGTCGTCGTCCTTGTTCAACTCCTGTTCCAGCGCTTCGATGGCCTGGCGCAGTTCGCGGATCCGCGATTCGGTCTGTTGCCGTTGGGTGGTTTCCATGTCGATTCCCGAGCTCAGAGTTGGGTGACGCCGATGAGCAGCAGCGGCAGCACGAAGAACAGACCGCCGATGTAGGCGACGACGTAGAGCTTGCTCTTCTGGGCCAGCTCGGCCAGGCCCACGGCCATTGCCGGCGGGACGCCGCGCAGGAAGGGCAGGCCGTAGATGATCAGGACGCCGATCATGTTGAACAGCAGATGCACCAGCGCGATCTGCATCGCCAGCACCGAATTCGGCCCGCTGACCGCGGTGGCTGCCAGCACTGCGGTGACGCAGGTGCCGATGTTGGTGCCCAGGGTGAAGGGATAGACCTGCTTCAGCGAGAACACGCCGGTGCCGGCCAGCGGCACGATCAGCGCCGTCGTCGTCGAGGAGGACTGCACCAGCACGGTGATCGCGCAGCCCGAGGCCATGCCGCTGATCGGGCCGCGGCCGACGCTGGCGTGCATGATGTCCTTGGCGCGGCCGACCATGACCTTGCGCAACACCTTGCCGATGGCGGTGACGACGAACAGGATCAGGCCGACGCCGATCAGGATCAGCGCGATGCCGGCGACCACTTGGCCGCCCGGCAGCCAACTGACGGAAGTGTCGAGCACTTCGCTTATCGGTGCCAGCAGGGTTTTCATGAAATTGACGCTCTTCATGTCGACGCTGCTGCCGCCGGAGACGAACTGTGCCAGCACGCCCGACATGCGTTCGAGCGGGTGGAAGAGGATTTCGAGCGGCAGCAGGATGGCGACGGCGACGATGTTGAAGGCGTCATGCACGGTCGCGGCCGAGAAGGCGCGGCGGAATTCCTCGCCGTTGCGCACGTGACCCAGGGCGACCAGGGTGCTGGTCAGCGAGGTGCCGATGTTGGCGCCCATCACCAAAGGAATGGCAATGCTGACGGGCAGGCCGCCGGCGACCATGCCGACCACGATCGAGGTGACCGTGCTCGAGCTCTGGATCAGGGCCGTTGCCACCAGGCCGATCATCAGGCCGACGAAGGGGTTGCTGGCAAAGCCGAACAACTCCCTGGCGTTGTCGCCGGTGGCCAGCTTGAAGCCGTCGCCGATTGCGCCGACCGCGCCCAGCAGCAGGTAGATCAGCCCGGCGACGATCATCCATGAAAGCCAGTTGCCGCCGGACTCCGTCTGTCGACTGCCGGGTAGGTTGATTGCCTGTGTCGTCATGTCGCACCGCTTCCGTATCGCGAAAGCGCGCAGTCTATTGACGGCAGATGACAGCTTTATTGCAGTGCAGCAGACGATGCTCCGAGCGACGATGCCGGGCTGGTGTCACGCAATCGACACAATCGGCTTGTAGCCTGCCGTCTTCCTGCAAACGAATACTTCAGCCAATCATGGAAGACCGCGCCGATTTCAACCGCAACGAACAAGTCCTGCGCAGCATCGGGCTCGACGTCATCGACAGCTACGACGAGGAGCTCGAACAGGAAATCGACGACATGCGCCTGGGCGACGCCAGCGTGCTCGAAGCCCTGGGCATCGACGACGATGCGCCCGCGGGCGAGCTGGGCCGGCGTACCTATTTCCGCGAACTGCTGCGGCTGCAGGGCGAACTGGTCAAGCTGCAGGACTGGGTGCAGCGCAGTGGAGAAAAGGTGGTCGTGATCTTCGAAGGCCGCGATTCGGCGGGCAAGGGCGGCGTCATCAAGCGCATCACCCAGCGCCTGAACCCCCGCGTGTGCCGCGTGGCCGCACTGCCTGCGCCCAACGACCGCGAACGCACGCAGTGGTATTTCCAGCGCTACGTGTCGCATCTGCCCGCCGGCGGCGAGATCGTGCTGTTCGACCGCAGCTGGTACAACCGTGCCGGCGTCGAGCGCGTGATGGGCTTCTGCGACGAGGAGCAGTACGAAGAGTTCTTCCGCTCGGTGCCGGAGTTCGAGCGCATGCTGGTGCGCTCGGGCATCCGCCTGATCAAGTACTGGTTCTCGATCACCGACGACGAGCAGGAGGCGCGCTTCCTGGCCCGCATCCACGACCCGCTCAAGCAGTGGAAACTGAGCCCGATGGACGTGGAGTCGCGCCGCCGCTGGGAGGCCTACACCAAGGCCAAGGAAACCATGATCGAGCGGACGCATATCCCCGAGGCGCCGTGGTGGGTGGTGCAGGCGGTGGACAAGAAGAAGGCGCGGCTGAACTGCATCAACCATCTGCTGGGGCAGATTCCCTACGAGGCCATTCCGTATCCCGAAGTCAAGCTGCCGCCGCGTGTCTACAACCCCGACTACATCCGCAATCCCGTGCCCGACGACATGTACGTGCCGGAACGCTACTGAGGGGTAGGCGTCCAGCGGCCGCCTCCTTGGCGGGAGGAGCCACCTGGACGAGGTTGCTGTCGGCCGTCAGACGGGTTCCATGCCGTTGCGGCGCTTGGTGTCGTCGGCTGCCGGCGACTGGAGGAAGGCGAGCAATTCGCCCACGGCCTCGGGTTCGGCACAGGTTTGCGGAACGCCGGCAGAGAAGAGGGTGACGATCTGGATGTCGGCCGGCAGCGGGCCGAGCACGTCGATGCCTTCGAGGTGCATCAGTTCACTCAATTGCTGGAAGCCGAGTTCGACTTCGCCCTTGGCGACCAGCGAGCCGACCGGCACGCCCGGCGGCGCCTGCACGATGCGGTCGGCGATCTCCGTGGCGATACCCCAGCGTTCGAACAGCTTGGCCAGCGCCACGCCGCTCGGCCCGGTCGAGTAGCTGACCGTGCGCGCAGCCAGTACGGCGCGGCGCAAGGCATCCTCGTTGCCGATGTCGGGGTGGGGCGCGCCTGCGCGTACGGCGACGGCTACGCCGGATTTCGCCAGGTCGCTGCGGCTGCCCCGGATGCGGCCGGACGCGATCAGCTTGTCGATGGCGTTGGAGGCCAGCACGACGAGGTCGAAGGCTTCGCCGGCGTCGACACGCTTGGCGGCGTCGACACCGCCCACCGACTCGACGACGACGCGATGGGGAGAAAGCTGGTGAAAGGCGTCCATCAGGTCGGAGAGGATCTGACGGGTGGCCATGGACGAGATGACTTTGATCTGGGCTGCCATGCAGCGGTCTCCGGAAAGTGCAGTGTTCTGGACGGCCCGCGATCGCGGGCGCCTGGATTAGACCATAACTCGTGTGCCGTGCGATGCATGCTTGCCTTCCGGAACACCGGGGTCGCAATCGGGGTAAACGATGCTTGTACGGGCCGGCGGCGGACGGAAAATTGCCGAACTATAAAAAAAGATATAAGCTGATGAGCAAGAACCATCACGCCCTCGCGACAGTCGCGGCGGCGACCTCCCGGAACGGAACATGAGCGAGTTCATCCTCGAAACGAGCGGCCTGACGAAGGAGTTCAAGGGCTTCGTCGCCGTGTCGAATGTCGACCTGAAAGTGCAGAAGGGGCATATCCACGCCCTGATCGGCCCCAATGGCGCGGGCAAGACCACGGTCTTCAATCTGCTGACCAAGTTCCTGCCGCCGACTTCGGGCACCATCCGCTTCGAGGGCCAGGACATCACCCGCGAGGCGCCGGTCGCCACCGCCCGGCGCGGCATGGTGCGCTCGTTCCAGATCTCGGCGACCTTTCCCAACCTGACGGTGCTCGAGAACGTGCGCATCGGCCTGCAGCGCTCGCTGGGCACCGAGTTCCACTTCTGGCGTTCGAAGAAGTCGCTCAGCGTGCTCGACGACCGGGCGATGGAGCTGCTCGAGTCGGTCGACCTGGCCGGTTTCGCCGATACGGTCACGGCCGAGATGCCCTACGGCCGCAAGCGTGCGCTGGAGATCGCCACCACGCTGGCGCTCGAGCCCAAGATGATGCTGCTCGACGAACCCACCCAGGGCATGGGCAGCGAGGACATCGCGCGCGTGGTGGAACTGATCCGCAAGGTGTCGGCCAACCGGACCATCCTGATGGTGGAGCACAACCTGTCGGTGGTCGCCAACCTGTGCGACCGCATCACCGTGCTCACCCGAGGCAGCATCCTGGCCGAAGGGCCTTATGCCGAGGTGTCGAAGAACCCGAAGGTGCTCGAAGCCTACGTCGGCTCCGACGACATCAACGACGCCCACCACTGATCCGTTGCGAACGCAGACATGACCAGCGCTTTCCATCCCCACCCCGAAATGCTGCGGATCCAGGATCTGCATGCCTTCTACGGCGAATCGCACATCCTGCACGGCATCGACCTGCAGGTGGCGCGCGGCGAATGCGTGACCCTGCTCGGGCGCAACGGCTCGGGCCGGTCGACGACGCTGAAGTCCATCCTCGGCCTGGTCGGACGCCGCAGCGGCTCGATCATGGTCAATGGCAAGGAAGTCATTGCCGAGCCGACGCACCGCATGGCGCGCTACGGCGTCGGCTACGTGCCCGAGGAGCGGGCGATCTTTTCTTCGCTGTCGTGCGAGGAAAACCTGATGTTGCCGCCGCAGGTGGCCAGCGGCGGCATGTCGGTGGACGAGATCTACGACATGTTCCCCAACCTGCTCGAGCGCCGCAACAGCCCCGGCACCAAGCTGTCGGGCGGCGAGCAGCAGATGCTGGCGATGGCGCGGGTGCTGCGCACCGGGGCCAAGCTGCTGCTGCTCGACGAGATCACCGAAGGGCTGGCGCCGGTCATCGTCAAGAAGCTGGGCGAAGTCATCGTCGAGCTGAAGTCGCGCGGCTTCACGATCGTGCTGGTCGAGCAGAATTTCCGCTTCGCCGCGCCGCTGGCCGACCGCCATTACGTGCTCGAGCACGGGGAAATCATTGCCACCATCAGTGCCGAGGAACTGCCCGGCCGCATGGACTGGCTGCACCAGACGCTTGGGGTCTGAGCGGGATGCCGCGCAGCCCTGCGTATCACAACCGAGAAGGAAGAGACGGGAGATCATGATGCAGATGAAGAAGCTGACGACCCTGGCCTGCGCGGCCGCCTTTGCAACGCTGTCCGGTGCCGCGAGTGCGCAGATTTCCGGCAACACGGTGAAGATCGCCGTGCTGACCGACATGTCGGGCACTTACTCCGACGTGGCCGGGCCGGGCGCGGTGCTCGCCACCCAGATGGCGATCGACGACTTCATCGCCGAGGCCAAGCCGGCGTTCAAGGTCGAGATGGTGTCCGCCGACCACCAGAACAAGGCCGACATCGCATCGAACAGGGCGCGCCAGTGGTTCGAGCGCGACGGCGTCGACACCGTGACCGAACTGGTGACGACTTCCACTGCGCTGGCGGTGATGAAGATCGCCAAGGAAATGGACCGCGTCGCGCTGATGAGCGGCCCGGCGTCCACGCCGATCACCAACGAGCAGTGCAACGACCGCACCGTGCATTACACCTACGACACCTATTCGCTGGCCAACGGTACGGCCAAGGCGGTGACGCAGCAGGGCGGCAAGAACTGGTTCTTCCTGACCGCCGACTACGCCTTCGGCCAGTCGCTGGAAAAGGATTCGTCGGCGGTCGTCGTCGCCAACGGCGGCAAGGTGCTGGGTTCGGTGCGCCATCCCTTCCCGGCCTCCGATTTCTCGTCCTTCCTGCTGCAGGCGCAGGCTTCGGGCGCGCAGATCATCGGCCTCGCCAACGCCGGTGCCGACACCACCAATGCGATCAAGCAGGCCGCCGAGTTCGGCATCACGCCCAAGCAGCAACTGGCCGGCCTGCTGATGTTCATCTCCGACGTGCATTCGCTGGGCTTGCAGAACGCCCAGACCATGTACCTGACCACCGGCTTCTACTGGGATTTCGACGATGACACCCGGGCCTGGTCGAAGCGCTTCTTCGACAAGCACAAGAAGATGCCGACGATGGTGCAGGCGGGCCAGTACTCGTCGGTGCTGCACTACCTGCGCGCGGTCAATGCCGTCGGCTCGGACGACGCGGGCAAGGTCATGGAGCAGATGAAGAAGACGCCGATCAACGACTTCTTCGCCAAGAACGGCCGCATCCGCGAGGATGGCCGCATGGTGCACGACATGTATCTGGCGCAGGTCAAGACGCCGGCCGAGTCGAAGGGGCCGTGGGACTACTACCACATCCGCGCGACGATTCCGGCCGAGGAAGCCTTCCTGCCCTTGTCCGAATCGGTCTGCCCGCTGGTGAAGAAGTGATCTGATCGCGGAAAGAACCGCACTTCGCTGCGCACCGGGACGGCTTGGCCGTTCCGGTGCGGGAGTCTCGTATGGAAATATTCGGTGTCCCCAGCGCGCTGCTCGGCAGCCAGTTGCTCGTCGGGCTGATCAACGGCTCGTTCTACGCCATCCTCAGCCTCGGCCTGGCGATCATCTTCGGCCTGCTCAACATCATCAACTTCGCTCACGGCGCGCAGTACATGATGGGGGCGTTCGTCGCCTGGATCGCGCTGACCAAGTTCGGCGTCAATTACTGGGTGGCGCTGCTGCTGTCGCCGATCATCATCGGCGCCCTGGGCGTGGTGATCGAGCGCACGATGCTGCGCAAGCTGTACAAGCTGGACCATCTCTACGGCCTGCTGCTGACCTTCGGCCTGGCGCTGATCTTCGAAGGCCTGTTCCGCGACCAGTACGGCATCTCCGGTCAGTCCTATCCGGTGCCTGAACTGCTGCAAGGGGGCATCAACCTCGGCTTCATGTTCCTGCCGATCTATCGCGGCTGGGTCGTGGTGGCGGCATTGACGGTGTGCTTCGGCACCTGGTTCGTCATCGAGAAGACCAAGCTCGGCGCCTATCTGCGCGCCGGAACCGAGAACCCGCAGATCGTGCAGGCGCTCGGCATCAACGTGCCGCTGCTGATCACCTTCACCTACGGCTTCGGCGTCGCGCTGGCGGCCTTCGCCGGGGTGCTGGCGGCGCCGGTCTACCAGGTGAATCCGCTGATGGGGGCCAACCTGATCATCGTTGTGTTCGCCGTGGTGGTGATCGGCGGCATGGGTTCGATCATGGGCTCCATCCTGACCGGCCTCGGCCTCGGCCTGATCGAGGGCCTGACACGGGTGTTCTACCCCGAGGCTTCGGCGGTGGTGGTGTTCGTGATCATGGTGATCGTGCTGCTGGTGCGGCCGGCCGGGCTGTTCGGCAAGGCGGCTTGAGCGAACCGGGGAAAAGAGACAGATGAACAATACGAATTCGATGTTCGCCCGGGCCATGCCGCTGCTGTTCGGCGTGCTGTTCGTGATCGGGCTGGTGGCGCCGTTCGCGGTATATCCGACCTTTCTGATGAAGATCCTGTGCTTCGGCTTGTTCGCCTGCGCGTTCAACCTGCTGCTGGGCTTCGTCGGGCTGCTGTCCTTCGGCCATGCGGCCTTTCTCGGCAGCGCGGGCTATATCTGCGGCATGCTGGTGCGCGATCTCGGCGTGACGCCCGAAGTCGGCGTCATCGGCGGCACGCTGGCGGCGGGGGCGCTGGGCTGGGTGTTCGGCGTGCTGGCGATCCGGCGTACCGGCATCTACTTCGCCATGATCACGCTGGCGCTGTCACAGATGGTGTATTTCATCGTGCTGCAGTGGAAGGCGACCGGCGGCGAGGACGGCCTGCAGGGTGTGCCGCGCGGCCACCTGTTCGGCATCATCGACCTGTCGAACAACATCGCCATGTACTACTTCGTCTTCGCGGTGTTCTGCATCGGCTTCGCGATCATCTACCGCGCCATCCATTCGCCCTTCGGCCAGATCCTGAAGGCGATCCGCGAGAACGAGCCGCGCGCGGTGTCGCTCGGCTACGACGTGGCCAAGTTCAAGCTGCTGGCCTTCGTGCTGTCGGCCTCGCTCGCCGGCCTGGCCGGCGCGACCAAGACCCTGGTGTTCCAGCTCGCGTCGCTGACCGACGTGCATTGGCACATGTCGGGCGAAGTGGTGCTGATGACCCTGCTCGGCGGCCTGGGCACCATTCTCGGCCCGCTGGTCGGCGCAGCCACTATCGTGTCGCTGCAGACCGAACTGGCCGATTCGGTGGGCTCGTGGGTCACCGTCATCATGGGCGTGATCTTCGTCGTCTGCGTGCTGCTGTTCCGCCGCGGCATCGTCGGCGAACTGCAGGCGCTGATCCAGCGCGCGGGTATCCGCTAAGCGTTTTTGGCCGGGGCGGCGGGAGACGCCCGCCCCTCGGCACGCCGCAGCATCGGGTAGGCGAGGGCGTGGTAGAGCGGTATCGGCGCCACCGAGCGCGAGACGCCGTGGGCGACCACGGCGGTCGCCATCAGCGGCAGCAGCATCTCGTGGTTGGCGGTCATTTCCATGACGATGACGAAGGACGTGATCGGGGTCTGCGTCATTGCCGCGAGGAAGGCCACCATGCCGAGCACCATGATGGCGGCGTCGATCTCGGTTCCGCCCGGCAGCAGCACCGCGATGTCAGAACCCAGGCCGGCGCCGACCGCGAGCGCGGGGGCGAAGATGCCGCCCGGAATGCGTGACACGAAAGCCAGCCAGATCACGGCCAGCTTGACCAGGAAGAACAGCATCGGCAGCGCCGCCGAACCTTCCAGCGCAGCCTTCGATTCGGCGTAGCCCGTACCATAGGTGATGCCGCCGCTGGCCAGGCCGATGATGCCCGTCGCCAGGCCGCAGGCTGCGGCGAAGGCCACCGGGCGCGACTGTGCGAACACGCCGAGCCGGCCCGGCAGGCCGCGCACCGAGGCGATCAGCAGGCGCGAGAAACCGCCGCCCAGCAAACCGCCGGCGATGCCGCAGGCCAGCACCGGCCAGATGCCGTCGGGCCAGCTCAGCGCCGCCGGGGTGCGGCCGAAATAGGTGTAGTTGCCCAGTACCGCCAGCGACATCAGGCCGGCGAAGATCACCGCGGTCAGCGTGGTGCTGTTGGCGTTGAACACCCGGTGGCGGCACATTTCCTCGATCGCGAACATGATGCCGCCCAGCGGGGTGTTGAACGCCGCCGCGATGCCCGCGCCGCTGCCGGCGACGATCAGATCCCGGCTGGAGGCGATGCGCCGGTGCCGGCGTTTCGCCAGCAGGTGCATCACCGAGGCGCCGACCTGCACCGACGGCCCTTCGCGGCCGATCGAGGCGCCCGACAGCAGGCCGCCCAGCGTCAGCACCACCTTGGCCAGCGCGATCCGCAGCGACAGGAACTGCCGCCGCACCCTGCGATCGTCCGACAGCGACGCGGCAATGGCCTGGGGAATGCCGCTGCCCTCGGTGCCCGGAAACAGCCTGCGCGAAACCCACGCCACTGCGGCAAAGCCGGCCGGTGCCACCAGCAGCGTCAGCCAGGGGCGCTCCTGCATGAAGTGGGCATGCGCTTCGATCGCCATGTCGGCGCCGAGTGCGAAGCCGATCGCGATCAGGCCGGCGAACAGGGCCGCGCCGACCAGCAGCAGGCGCTTGTGCCAGCGCCGCATCGAGAGCCAGGGCAGGGCGTAGCGGCGGCCGCCGCGGGCGAGGCTGCGGAGCCGGTTCGAGGAGGATGGGCGATGGGGGTCGGTGGGCGGAGGGGACGGCGGTTTGTCCATGTTCGGGCAGTGGGCGTGGCATGTCGGCTACATGATGCGGCGATGCGACATCCCCACCATGCGGAAGGTGGACGATACCGCTACCATGCGGGCGCGAACATGCGGTTTTGCGGTAATTTTGACAATACTGATTCAGGCAAATATAGTTGGAGCGATAAATCAAATGGCGGAAACGCAACAGAAGACAAAGAAACCCGCACCCCCGGCGACACCGCTGTCCGTCCTCCAGCGTTTCAGGGTTCTGATCCGCACGGCCCAGCGGCACTCTCAGTGGATCGAGCGCCAGAGCGGAGTGACCGGGGCGCAATTGTGGGTCTTGCAGGAATTGATCGAATCGCCGGGTTTGCGCGTCGGGGAACTGGCCAAGCGGATGGCGCTGCATCAGTCGACGGCGTCCAACATGGTGGACCGCCTCGAAACCAGCGGTCTGATCCGCAAGGAGCGTACCAGCGCCGATCAGCGCGTAGTGAGGCTGTACCTGACCGACGAAGGGCAGGCCATGCTCGGGCGGGCGCCGTCGCCGGCGAGGGGCGTGCTGGTCGAAGGGCTTCGCCTGCTCGACGTGGAAGAACTGCAGCGCCTGCAGAACGAGCTGGACGGGCTTCTGTTGCAGATTCGCGACCTGGACGAAGGTTTCGGCATGCAGCCCCTGCCGTTTACCGAATGAGTTTCACTGTGTCGAGGCGCCTGGCGCCGCGGATGCAGACAGCAGCTTGAGCGGCCTTCGGGCCGCTCTTTTTTGGCCGTCGATCCGGCTTCATCCTGCCTGGCGGGTGCCGGAAGCGGATTCGTGCTTTCCAGCCAGCCGGGAGTGGCAGTATATTGCTGCCGTGCACAATCCTATCGACGGGGCTGAATCATGCAGACGACGGCTGTCATCGACCATATCGTCCGGTGGCTGAGGGACTACGCTGTGAAAGCCGGCGTGAATGGCTTCGTGGTGGGCGTATCGGGCGGCATCGATTCCGCGGTGGTTTCCACGCTGGCCGCCAGGACGGGCCTGCAGACGCTGGTGCTGGAAATGCCGATTCGGCAGAAGCAGGACCAGGTCAGCCGCGCCCAGGAACACATCGGGCAGTTGAGAAAGCGTTTCAGCAATGTGGACGAGCAGTGGGTCGACCTGAGCGGCACGTTCGATGCCTTCATCCGTGCCGTCGGCATCGACGATGAGAGCCAGCCGCACACGCATCTGGCGCTGGCCAACGCCCGCAGCCGCCTGCGCATGATCGCGCTGTACTATCACGCCCAGCAGCGCGGCCTGCTGGTGGCGGGAACCGGCAACAAGGTCGAGGACTTCGGCGTCGGCTTCTTCACCAAGTACGGTGATGGCGGCGTGGATATCAGCCCGATCGCCGACTTGCTCAAGACCCAGGTCTATGAACTGGCCAGGGTGCTGGACGTGCCGCAAAGCATCCAGGATGCGGTGCCGACCGATGGTCTGTGGGATACCGACAGAACCGACGAAGAGCAGATGGGCGCCAGCTACCCCGAGCTGGAATGGGCGATGTCGGTATACGACAGCCACCGCGCCGAGGATTTCGACGGCCGCGAACGGGAAGTGTTCGAGATTTACCACCGTCTGCACCGCGCCATGCAGCACAAGATCAATCCGATTCCGGTGTGTGCGATTCCGCCGGAGTTGCTGCGTTGAGCTGAAGAGGCCTCGGCAAGGCAGACGAATGCGCCCGGGGCGGTCCGCTCATACGCGAAGGGAGCGGTCCTGTGCTGTGGATATTGGTGCTTCGCAGCGCCTCGATGGGCGCCTTTGCGGGCAGCTCAATGGACGCTGGTTTTCGAGAACACGTTGAGCACGACGACGCCGGCGACGATGAGGCCGATGCCGATCAGGCCGGCGGCATCGAGCCGCTGGCCGAACATCAGCCAGGCGATGAGCGAGATCAGCGCCACGCCGACGCCGGACCAGATCGCGTAGGCGACGCCCACGGGAATCGACCTGAGCGTCAGCGACAGGAAGAAGAACGACAGGCCGTAGCCGGCCACCGACAAGGCGGAGGGCCACAGCCTGGTGAAGCCATCGCTGGCCTTCAGCGATGAAGTCGCGATCACCTCGGCGACGATGGCGATCGCCAGATACATCCATGTCATGGGTCGTTCCGATCGGCGGAAGGCGGGGGCCCTGCGTCGGGCCCGCCTTCATCCCCTCCGAAGGCTCACCAGAGCTGCCACCACGGCTTGTCGCTCTCGGGGCCGCCGGAGAAATAGACGCTGTCGGGGAAGTTGGCGCGCATCACGCGGTCGGCGTCGTCGCGCAGCTGGGGCATGCCGAGCGCATCGTAGCTCTTGACCAGCAGGAACAGTGCTTCTTCGTTGGCGGGCGCCTGGGGGAAGTTGGCCACCGCCGTCTGGGCGCGGTTGATCGCCGCGACGTAGGCGCCGCGGTTGTAGTAGTAGCGCGCAACGTGGACCTCATGCGCCGCGAGCGAATTGACCAGGTACTGCATGCGCGCCCGGGAGTCGTCCGCATAGCGGCTTTCCGGGAAGCGCGTGACGAGGTCGCGGAAGCTTTCGAAGGCTTCGTGCGCGCCCTTGGGGTCGCGCTCGGACAGGTCCTGGCGCGACAGGCCGGCGAGCAGGCCGAGGTCTTCGTTGAAATTCACCAGGCCCTTCAGATAGTAGACGTAGTCCACGTTCGGGTGGTTGGGGTGAAGCTTGATGAAGCGGTCCGCCGCGGCCAGTGCCAGCGCCTGCTCGCCCTGCTTGTAATACGCGTAGGCGACTTCGATCTGGGCCTGCTGTGCGTAACGACCATAGGGGTAGCGCGCTTCGAGTTTTTCGAACATCTGGATGGCGCGATCGTAGGCGCCTTCGGACATCGAGGTCTTGGCTTCGGAATAGAGCCGCTGGGCGTTCCAGCCGGTCGTCTCGTCGATCTGCTCGGGCAGCAGACCGCAGCCGCCGAGCATCAGCGCGCCGATCAGCGCCGCTTTTCCCGCTACACTTCCAAGGGTGAACCTGGCCATCGAAAAAACTCGCGTGAATGAACGCGTCGATTATATAGCAGCGGACGGGCCGAACCCCGCCACGGTGCAGACGATTCCTGTCGACCTGGCGGGGTTGCGGCTGGACCAGGCGCTCGCCCGGCTTTTCCCCGAGCATTCCCGCAGCCGCTTGCAGGCCTGGCTGAAGGAGGGGCGCATCCGCGTCGATGGCGCGTCGCCCGATGCGCGCAGCAAGGTGCATGGCGGCGAGTGCGTCGAACTCGACCCCGCGCCGGTCCCGACACAGGGGGCCGAACAGGCCGAAGACATCCCGCTGCAGGTGGTGTTCGAAGACGCGCATCTGCTGGTGATCGACAAGCCTGCCGGGCTGGTGGTGCATCCGGGCAGCGGCAACTGGAGCGGAACCCTGCTCAATGCCTTGCTGCATCATGCTCCGGCGGTGGCGGAGGTGCCGCGCGCCGGCATCGTGCATCGGCTGGACAAGGACACCAGCGGGCTGCTGGTGGTGGCGAAGACGCTGCAGGCCCAGACCGATCTGGTCCGCCAGTTGCAGGCGCGTACGGTGAAGCGGCATTACTGGGCCCTGGTGCAGGGGGTGCTGCGTTCGGACGGGAGCGTCGATGCGCCGATCGGACGGCATCCGACGCAGCGCACGCGCATGGCGGTGGTCGGCAACGGGCGGCCGGCGCTGACCCATTACACCGTGGTCGAGCATTTCGCGAAAACGACGCTGGTGGAATGCCGGCTCGAAACGGGGCGCACGCACCAGATCCGGGTGCATATGGCGCATATCGGCCATGCGCTGGTGGGCGATCCGGTCTATGGCGGCCGGCGCTTGCCCGATCCTGCCTGCGAAGGCTTCGTGCGCCAGGCCCTGCATGCTTTCCGGCTCGGCCTGCTGCATCCTGCCAGCGGAGAGTTCATGCAGTGGGAAGTGCCGATGGCAGCCGATTTTGCCGCGCTGCTGCAGCGCGTGAGGGCAGGAGCATGAGCAGCGTGACGAACGGGGCTTTCCCCGGTGTGATCCGGCCCGACTGGAGCACGCCGGCGAACGTGCGGGCCTTGCTGACCACGCGCCTCGGCGGCTGCAGCCTGCCGCCTTATGACGGCTTCAACCTCGGCGAGCACGTCGGCGATGATCCGCAGGCGGTTGCGCGCAATCGGGCGATGCTGCGGGAATTGCTGCCGGCCGAACCCTCATGGCTGTCGCAGGTGCATGGCTGCGCGGTGGCCGAGGCGGGCATACCGGCTTCGGGCATACCGGCTTCGGGTGTGCCGGTAGCGGATGCGGCGGTGGCGCGCGAGCCGGGGCGGGTCTGCGTCGTCATGACGGCCGACTGCCTGCCGGTGCTGTTCTGCGACGACGACGGTTCGGTGGTGGCGGCAGCCCATGCGGGCTGGCGAGGCCTGGCGGGCGGCGTGCTCGAGGCCACGATCGCGAAAATGGCGGTTTCGCCCGCCCGCTTGCGGGCCTGGCTGGGGCCGGCGATTGGCCCCGGCAGCTTCGAGGTCGGCGACGAAGTGCGGGATGCCTTCGTCGCCGTGGATCCGGGCGCTGCGCAGGCCTTCGTTCCGACGCCGGCACCGGGGAAGTGGCTGGCGGACCTGTTCATGCTGGCGCGCAGGCGCCTGCAGGCGGCGGGCGTCGGGCGCATCGAAGGCGGCGGCGTGTGCACGGTGAAGGACGCCGAGCGCTTCTACTCGTACCGCCGGGACCGGCGCACCGGACGCTTCGCCTCCATGGTCTGGCTGGAACCGGCGGCGCAGGCCGTTTTGCGCGGAAAGGAAGCGCTGGGCGAGCGCGAAAAGCGTGCGGGCTATTGATCGGCGTCCGATTCGGCTCTATCGTTGAGCCCTCTCGATTCCCGCTCGCGCTGGCGACGCCGCCGCGTCGGTGTTCCGAACAGCCAGAAGAACAACGCCATTGGAGCAAGACCGAAAAAAATGAAGGTCAACACGCCCCCCACGACCGTGTTTTCGGTAATGCTTGCCAGCAGCGCGACATAAAGCCAGGCGATTGCGATAAGGTACATGGCGCCATTCTACCGCCCGGCACCGCCGGGGTAGTCGGGCGCTGACAATAAGGCAAACCCGGGTGCAGGCACTCTGTTGCCCGTGGATAGAGGAGATAGGAATGTCGGATTCCGCAGGCAGTCAGACGACGGCAGGCATGCAGGCGATGCTGGCTGCTGGCCAGGCCATGGCGCAGAACTTCTTCGATGCGCTGGCGCGCCATCAGGTTGCGATGCAGGATTCTTCAGGCGTCGCAGTGCCCAAGCTGCCGATGCCGGAGTCCGCTGAAATGGCGCGCATGCAGCAGGCGTTCGCCGAGAAGCATGCGGCGCTGTGGTCGTCGATGCTTGCGCGCAAGCCTGGCGGCGAAGCCGCGCCGGTGGTGCAGCCGGAGCCGGGCGATCGCCGCTTCAACGCGCCGGAATGGTCCGAGAGCCCCGTATTCGATTACGTCCGCCAGGCCTATCTGCTGAACGCCGGTTTCCTCAAGGAGATGGCCGACGCGCTGCCGATGGCGGACGGGCGCGCGAAGTCGCGCATCCAGTTCCTGACCCGCCAGTACATCGAGGCGCTGGCGCCGACCAATTTCGCCGCGACCAACCCCGAGTTCATCAAGACCGCGATCGAGACCAAGGGCGAGAGCATCGCGCGCGGCGTGCGCAACATGCTCGGCGACCTCGAGAAGGGGCGCATCTCGATGACCGACGACGAAGCCTTCGAGGTCGGGCGCAATCTCGCGCTGACGCCCGGGTCGGTGATCTTCGAAAACGAGCTGATGCAGCTGATCCAGTACTCGCCGCTGACCGAGAAGGTCGCGCAGGTGCCGCTGCTGATCGTTCCGCCATGCATCAACAAGTTTTACATCATGGATCTCCAGCCGGAGAACTCCCTGGTGCGCTTCATCGTCGAGCAGGGTTTCACGGTGTTCCTGGTGTCGTGGAAGAACCCGCGTCCCGAGACCGGTGGTCACCATACCTGGGACAACTACCTCGAAAAGGGGCCGTTGACGGCGCTCGAGATCGTGCGTTCGGTGACGCGGGTCAAGAAGCCGAACGTGCTCGGCTTCTGCGTCGGCGGCACCTTGCTCACGTCCGCACTGGCGGTGGCGCGTGCCAGGGGCGAGGAGCCGGTCGCCAGCCTGACCTTGATGACGACCCTGCTCGACTTCGCCGACGCCGGCGAGATCGGCTGCCTGGTCGACGAGGCGAGCGTCGCGACCCGCGAGGCCACGATCGGCAAGGGCGGGGTGCTGCGCGGCCAGGAACTGGCCAACGTGTTCTCGTCGCTGCGCGCGAACGACCTGATCTGGCAGTATGTCGTCGGCAACTACCTGAAGGGCAACAAACCGCAGGCTTTCGACCTGTTGTACTGGAACTCCGATTCGACTAACCTGCCCGGCCCCTTCCTGGCCTGGTACCTGCGCAACATGTATCTCGAGAACAACCTGCGCGTGCCGGGCAAGCTCAAGATGCTGGGCGAAAAGGTCGACCTGGCGAAGGTGGACATGCCGGCCTACCTGATGGCCGCGCGCGAGGACCACATTGTGCCGTGGAAGAGTGCCTATCTGGCGCGTAACCTGCTGGGCGGCGACACGACTTTCGTGCTCGGGGCCAGCGGCCACATCGCCGGGGCGATCAATCCGGCTTCGAAGAACCGCCGCAGCTACTGGACTTCCGATGCCCGCCCGACCGATCCGGACGAGTGGCTGGAGCAGGCCGGCGAGCAGAAGGGCAGCTGGTGGTTGCACTGGAGCGAATGGCTGAGGCAGCATGGCGGCAAGCAGGTCGCCGCGCGCGGCCGTCTGGGCAGTACCAAGTACGAGCCGATCGAACCCGCGCCGGGACGCTACGTGAAGGAGCGTGCCTGAGCGTTGATCAACGGGACCGCAGTGAGTGGGGAGGGCGCTGCCCGGTCCATGTTCCACCCGCCCCCATAAGAACCCCAATTAGGGAGAGGAGAAATTCATGTCGAGAGTTGCATTGGTCACTGGCGGTATGGGCGGTCTGGGCGAGGCGATCTGCATCAAGCTCGCAGCTTTGGGCTACAAGGTCGTCACCACCCACTCGCCGGGTAACAGCAAGGCGGCCGACTGGCTGCAGACGATGAACAACATGGGTTATGGCTTCAAGGCCTATCCTTGTGATGTCGCCGACTTCGATTCCGCCAAGGCCTGCATCGAGCAGGTGACGGCAGAGGTCGGTCCGGTGGATGTGCTGGTGAACAACGCCGGCATCACCCGCGACATGACCTTCAAGAAGATGAGCAAGGCCGACTGGGATGCGGTCATCAGCACCAACCTCGATTCGGTGTTCAACATGACCAAGCAGGTCATGGACGGCATGGTCGAGCGCAAGTGGGGCCGCGTCATCAACGTGTCGTCGGTCAACGGCCAGAAGGGCGCTTTCGGCCAGACCAACTATGCGGCTGCCAAGGCCGGCATGCACGGCTTCACCAAGGCGCTGGCACTCGAAGTGGCACGCAACGGCGTGACGGTCAACACGATCTCGCCGGGCTACATCGGCACCAAGATGGTGATGGCGATTCCGCAGGAGATCCTCGACTCGAAGATCCTGCCGCAGATTCCCGTGTCCCGTCTGGGCAAGCCGGAAGAGATCGCCGGCCTGGTCGCCTACCTGTCCTCGGAAGAGGCCGCGTTCGTGACCGGCGCCAACATCTCCATCAACGGCGGCCAGCACATGTTCTGATCCGCTCCGCGGTTCCGTACGTACAGGCGGCATGCCCCGGCAAGGGGTGTGCCGCTTTTTTTGTGACATATCCCATTTCTGTGCGTATTGCGTTGCAGCAAAAATGATCGGCAGTGGATATAATGCAAGAGCAAAGCAGCTGATGCGCTGCCGCAAGAACGCCGAGGTGGCCGTCCGGATCGTGTTTCGTGATGGTTTCTCGGTCACGCAATCAGATCCAGAAGGATTTCAAGATGTCGCAGAAAATCGCTCTCGTCACCGGCGCCATGGGTGGTCTCGGCACCGCGATTTGTCAATCGCTGGCCAAGGACGGCATGAAGGTCGTGGCGAACTGCCTGCCCAATTTCGACCAGAAGGAAGCCTGGCTCAGCGCCCAGCGCGACCTGGGCTTCGATTTCGTCGCTGCGGAAGGCGACGTTTCCAACTATGAATCCTGCGCCGCGATGGTCGCCAAGATCGAAGCCGAAGTCGGCCCGATCGACGTGCTGGTCAACAACGCCGGTATCACCCGCGACAAGTTCTTCCCGAAGATGGAGAAGAGCCAGTGGGATGCGGTGATCAACACCAACCTCAACAGCCTGTTCAACGTCACTCACCACGTGTCCGCCAAGATGGCCGAGCGCGGCTGGGGCCGCATCGTCAACATCTCGTCGGTCAATGGCGTCAAGGGCCAGGCCGGCCAGACCAACTATTCCACCGCCAAGGCCGGCGTGCTGGGCTTCACCAAGGCGCTGGCAGCCGAACTGGCCACCAAGGGCGTGACGGTCAATGCGATCGCGCCGGGCTACATCGGTACCGACATGGTCATGGCCATCCGCGAGGACATCCGCCAGGGCATCATCGACACCGTGCCGATGAAGCGCCTGGGCCGTCCGGACGAAATCGGCGACCTGTGCGCCTACCTGGCGTCCGACAAGGCCGGCTACATCACCGGCGCCACCATCAACATCAACGGCGGCCTGCACATGTGCTGATGCTGCACCGTGCCATGCGCGAAATCACGGAACCCCGTCGGAAGGCGGGGTTCCGTTTTCGCAGCGCGATATAATCAGATTTGACATTCAAGAGCAAAGAGCGGAGTGGTCACCGCCGAGGAGATGGGGAAATGCCCGAGCAGTCGCGCCTGATCAAGAAGTATCCGAACCGCCGTCTGTACGATACCCGCACCAGTTCGTACATCACGCTTGCCGACGTCAAGGAACTCGTCCTCAATCACGAGGAGTTCCTGGTCGTCGATGCCAAGACCAACGAGGACCTGACACGCAGCATCCTGCTGCAGATCATTCTGGAAGAGGAGGCGGGCGGAGCGCCGATGTTCACCAGCGACCTGCTGGCACACATGATCCGCTTCTATGGCAACGCCATGCAGGGCATGATGGGCAAGTACCTCGAGAACAACATCAAGGCCTTCACCGACATGCAGGGCAAGCTGCAGGAGCAGGCACGCTCGATCTACGGCGAGAACAGCCCCGTCGGCCAGGATCTCTGGGCCCAGTTCCTCAACTTCCAGGGGCCGGCGCTGCAGAGCATGATGGGCGCCTACGTCGACCAGTCCAAGAAGATGTTCGAGCAGATGCAGGAGCAGCTCGAGAGCCAGACGCGCAACATGTTCACCGGCTTCAAGTTCCCGAATTACGGTGGGCAGAGCGAGGAAACGCCGCCTACCGGCCGCTCGGCTTCGGACAAGAGCGGCTCGCAGAGATAAGACACGCTTGCGCAGGCTCGCCCCGCGCCGACCCCGACAGGCCAATCAAGCATGACCACTTTCAAGACCCCGGACCTGCCGCGCGTCGGCTTCGTATCACTCGGCTGTCCGAAGGCGACGGTCGACTCCGAACACATCCTGACCCGGCTGCGTGCCGAGGGTTACGCCATCACCGGCACTTATGACGACGCCGATCTCGTCGTCGTCAACACCTGCGGCTTCATCGACGCTGCGGTCGAGGAATCGCTCGACGCCATCGGCGAAGCCCTGAACGAGAACGGCAAGGTCATCGTCACCGGCTGTCTGGGGGCGAAGGACGACGTGGTGATGGCGGCCCATCCGCAGGTGTTGGCGGTGACCGGCCCGCATGCCACCGAAGAGGTGATGCACGCGGTGCACAAGCACCTGCCCAAGCCGCACGACCCCTTCACCGACCTGGTTCCGCCGCAAGGCATCCGCCTGACGCCGCAGCACTACGCCTATCTGAAGATTTCCGAAGGCTGCAACCACCGCTGCACCTTCTGCATCATCCCGTCGATGCGCGGCGATCTCGTCAGCCGCCCGATCCACGAAGTGATGCGCGAGGCCGAGGCGCTGGCTGCCTCGGGCGTCAAGGAGATCCTGGTCATCTCGCAGGACACCTCGGCCTACGGCGTCGACGTCAAGTACCGCACCGGCTTCTGGGGCGGCAAGCCGCTCAAGACCAAGCTCTACGATCTCGCCAAGGCGCTGGGCGAACTCGGCATCTGGATCCGCATGCACTACGTGTATCCGTATCCGAGCGTCGACGAACTGATTCCGCTGATGGCCGAAGGCAAGATCCTGCCTTACCTCGACGTGCCCTTCCAGCACGCCAGCCCGCGCATCCTGAAGGCGATGAAGCGCCCGGCCAATGCCGAGAACGTGCTCGAGCGTGTGCGCAAATGGCGCAGCATCTGTCCGGAACTGACGATCCGCTCGACCTTCATCACCGGCTTCCCGGGCGAGACCGAGGAAGACTTCGAGATGTTGCTGAACTTCCTCGAAGAGGCTCAGCTCGATCGCGTCGGCGCCTTCGCCTATTCCCCGGTGGAAGGGGCGGCAGCCAATGAGCTGGAAGGCGCGGTGCCGGACGAGGTGCGCGAGGAGCGCCGCGCGCGCCTGATGGATTTCCAGGAGGACATCTCCACCCAGCGCCTCGAAGCGCGGATCGGCCGCGAGATGACGGTGCTGGTCGACGACATCGACGAGGAAGGCGCGCTGGCGAGGTCGCCCGGGGATGCGCCGGAGATCGACGGCCTGGTGATCATCCCGGATGCCGAAGGCCTCGCGACAGGCGACTTCGTCCGCGTGCGGATCACCGATTGCGATGTCCACGATCTCTACGCCGAACGGCTCGACTGATGTTGCGGCCGGCGTCAGGATGATCCGCCATGGATGAGCCTGATCCGCAGGCGCCGGCCAAGCCGCGCGTCAAGCCGCTCCACCGGCACGAGCCGGTCATCGGTCTTGCGCTGGGCAGCGGTGCGGCGCGCGGATGGGCGCATCTCGGCGTGCTGCGGGCGCTGGCGGAGGAGGGCGTCCAGCCCCGCATCATCTGCGGCTGCTCGATCGGCGCCTTCGTCGGCGCCGCCGCAGCGTCGGGCGATCTCGACAAGCTCACCCAGTGGGCGGAAACGCTCAAGTGGCAGGATGTGGTCTCCCTGCTCGACGTGTCGCTGCGCGGCGGGCTGATCAAGGGCGACAAGCTCATCGGTTTCTTCGAGCGCAACTTCGTCGACCGTGATTTTTCCGAACTGGAAACCCGCTTCGCCTGCGTCGCCACCGAACTGACGAGCGGCCGCGAAATCTGGCTGCAGGAAGGCAGTGTCTCCGCGGCAGTACGCGCCTCGATCGCCTTGCCGGGATTGATGACGCCGGTGATGCACGAAGGGCGCCTGCTGGTCGATGGCGGCCTGGTCAATCCCGTGCCGGTGTCGCTGTGCCGGGCGATGGGGGCCGACATCGTGATCGCCGTCGATCTCGGCTCGGACATGGTCGGCCGTGCTTTCCAGCGGGCCGCGATCGAGCCGACGCCGTCGGAAGAAACCGAAGCCGGCTGGAGCGAACGTCTGCTGTCGCGATTCGGCTTCGGCAACGGCAACGGTAATGGCAGCGGCGAGGAAGCGGCGCCGTCGCTGATATCGGTCATCAGCTCGAGCATCAACATCATGCAGGTGCGCATCGCGCGCAGCCGCCTGGCGGGGGAGCCGGCGGACGTCATGATCTCGCCGCGCGTCGGCCAGCTCGGCCTGATGGATTACCACCGCGCTGCGGAAGCGCTGGCCGAAGGCGAAGCGGCAGTGATGCGCATGCGGCCCCTGCTGCGCTATGTACTGGGCCACGACGCCGATTGAACATCGCCGGATGGCTGGCAGCCTCGTCCGCGCGAAACGCTGAGCAGGAGTTTGGGCATGGATGAGTTCATTCAGGAACTGCAGCGGATCGTCGGCGACTGCCATGTGCTCACCGATGCCGAAGACACCGCTCCCTACCTCGTCGATTGGCGTGGCCGCTACAAGGGTGCGGCATGTGCCGTGGTGCTGCCGGCGACGACGCAGGAGCTTGCCGCGGTGGTGCGCCTGTGTGCCGCGGCGCACGTGCCGATGGTGCCGCAGGGCGGCAATACCGGCTTGTGCGGCGGCGCGACGCCATTGAACGACGGACGTGCGGTGGTGCTGAGCCTGAGGCGACTCGATCGCATCCGCGCCATCGATGCCGACAACAATACCGTCACGGTGGAGGCGGGCTGCACCCTGATGAGTGTGCAGCAGGCCGCCGCCGCAGCGGATCGGCTGTTCCCGCTGTCGCTCGCGTCCGAGGGAAGCTGCACGATCGGGGGCAATCTGTCGACAAACGCCGGCGGCGTGCAGGTCCTGCGCTACGGCAACATGCGTGAACTCGTGCTCGGGCTCGAAGTCGTGCTGCCCGATGGCCGCATCTGGGATGGCCTGCGCGGCTTGCGCAAGGACAACACCGGCTACGATCTGAAGCAGCTTTTCGTCGGTGCGGAAGGGACGCTGGGCCTGATCACTGCCGCGGTGCTGAAGCTGTTTCCGGCGATACGCAGCCGCTCGACGGCCTGGATCGCGGTGCCGGACCCGCAGGCGGCGGTCGGCCTGCTCGGCTCGATGCGTGATGCCTGCGGCGACCGGGTGACGGCTTTCGAGCTGGTCGACCGCAGCGCGCTCGAGCTGGTGCTGGCGCATATCCCGGGCATGCGGGCGCCGCTGCCGTTCGAGGCGGAGTGGAGCGTGCTGCTCGAACTGTCGGACAGTGCCGATGTGTCCCTCGATGAGCTGCTCGCCCGGGCACTTGCGCTGGCCGTCGAACGGGGGCTGGCGATCGACGGCGTGATCGCGGCCAGTCTTGCTCAGGCACATGCCTTGTGGGCTTTGCGCGAGAACATCTCGGAGGCCCAGCGGATCGAGGGCTTCAGCATCAAGCACGATGTTTCCGTGCCGGTGAGCCGCATCCCGCTGTTCCTCGAACGCGCCCGCATCGCCCTCCAGGCCGTCTGGCCCGATGTGCGCATCGTCGCTTTCGGCCATATCGGCGACGGCAACCTGCACTACAATCTGTCGAAGCCCCAGGCGGCCGACAACCAGGAGTTCATGTCCCGGACGTCCGAAGCGAACCGGATCGTGCACGATCTCGTCGCCGAACTCGGCGGCTCCATTTCGGCGGAACACGGGCTGGGGCAACTCAAGCGCGAGTTGCTGCCGCGCTACAAGTCGCCGGTGGAAATCGACATGATGAGGGCGGTCAAGCGGGCTTTCGACCCGGGCGGCTTGATGAATCCGGGAAAGGTGCTGCCACCTGAAGAAAAGAAGGCTTGAAGCTGAAATTGGTGTTTACAGACCGAAATCTGCATCCTATAATTCGCGCTCTTCGGTGACGGGGGTATAGCTCAGCTGGGAGAGCGCTTGCATGGCATGCAAGAGGTCAGCGGTTCGATCCCGCTTACCTCCACCAAACGAAGTGAAGTTTTGCAGTACCGCAGTCCCCATCGTCTAGAGGCCTAGGACACCGCCCTTTCACGGCGATAACCGGGGTTCGAATCCCCGTGGGGACGCCATACAAGGCGTTTCAGCCCGAGTGGCTGGAAGGCAGAACCGGCAGGAATGCCGGTTGCAGGTCAGTGCGGAGTGGTAGTTCAGTCGGTTAGAATACCGGCCTGTCACGCCGGGGGTCGCGGGTTCGAGTCCCGTCCACTCCGCCAGTTTCATTCGGGCCATGCTCGAGCAAGGTTTTCAAAGGCCGAAAATCTTGCGAAGAGCGCCAGTGGTTGCTATAATCGCCGGCTCGTTGTGGGGGTATAGCTCAGCTGGGAGAGCGCTTGCATGGCATGCAAGAGGTCAGCGGTTCGATCCCGCTTACCTCCACCAAACGAGGTGAAGTTTTGCAGTACCGCAGTCCCCATCGTCTAGAGGCCTAGGACACCGCCCTTTCACGGCGATAACCGGGGTTCGAATCCCCGTGGGGACGCCATACAAGGCGTTTCAGCCCGAGTGGCTGGAAGGCAGAACCGGCAGGAACGCCGGTTGCAGGTCAGTGCGGAGTGGTAGTTCAGTCGGTTAGAATACCGGCCTGTCACGCCGGGGGTCGCGGGTTCGAGTCCCGTCCACTCCGCCATATCATGTCTCAAAAAGGGCTGCACACGCTGTGCAGCCCTTTTTTGTGCCCATTGCACGCCGTTCCGGCGCAACGAAGAAAGCGCAGCTCCGCAGTGCTTGCGCGATCGGCCAGGACCCGGTGTCCTGGTGGCGTCTTTGCCTCGCGCGCCTGGCCGTCATGCCCGGCAGACGGGAAGCTGCACCCCATTGCGCAGCATGGCTTCGAATTCGCCCGCCGGCACCGGCTTGCTGATGTAATAACCCTGGATCTCGTCGCACCGGTGCTCACGCAGCAGCCGGCAGTGCTCCGCAGTCTCGACGCCTTCCGCGATCACCTTGAACCTGAGGTTGTGGGCCAGCATTATCACGGCGCGCACGATGGCGGCGTCGTCGGGTTCGGTGAGCATATTGCGTACGAAGGACTGATCGATCTTCAGCGTATCCACCGGGAAGTGCTTCAGGTAGCTGAGGCTGGAGTAACCGGTGCCGAAGTCGTCGATGGACAGTTTCACGCCGGCATCCTTCAAGCGGCCGAAGGTTGCGGTCACCTTGTCGACGTCCTGGGCGATCAGGCTCTCGGTCAGCTCCAGTTCGAGCAAGTGCGGTGCGAGCCCGGTCTCGCCGAGAATGCCGAGCGTCCATTCGGCCACGTCATGTTGCAGGATCTGGCGCGCGGAGATGTTCACCGCCACCGTGGTGGCCGGCAGGCCTGCGGCGGACCACGCCTTGGCCTGCAGGCAGGCCGTTCGCAGCACCCAGTCGCTGATCGGCATGATCAGGCCCGAATCCTCGGCGACCGGAATGAAGCGGCTGGGCGGCACCATGCCGAGCTCGGGATGCTGCCAGCGCAGCAGTGCCTCGCAGCCGATGATCGTGCCGTTCGCCAGGTTCAGCTTCGGCTGATAGACCAGTTGCAACTGACCGGCGGCCGCGGCGCCGCGCAGCGAAGTCTCGAGCTTGACGCGCTGCTGCGTCTCTTCCCTCATTTCGTGCGTGAATCCCTGGTACATGTTGCGCCCCAGGCTCTTCGCGCGGTACATGGCGATGTCGGAACTGCTGATCAGCGCCTCGACCGTTGTGCCGTCGTGCGGAAACATGCTCAGGCCGACGCTGCCGGAAAGGTGGATTTCACGGCCCTGCACGACGAGCGGCTGCCGTAGCTTCTCGGTGATGGCTCGTGCCACGGCGTCGGCGTCGGCAGGCGTATGCAGATCGGTCAGCAGGATCAGGAATTCGTCGCCGCCGTGACGGGCGACGGTATCGCCTTGCGCACCAGCGTCGCGAGCTGGTGCCCGGCCGCCTTGAGCACGGCATCGCCGAAAGGATGGCCGTAGGCGTCGTTGACGACCTTGAAGCGGTCGAGATCCAGGAACAGCAGCGCGAGCGGCCGGCCCGTGCGGCCGGCGTGCGCGATGGCCTGCTCCAGGCGGTCCTGGAGCAGGTTGCGGTTCGGCAGGTCGGTGAGCTCGTCGTGCGTGGCCAGGTAGCGCAGGCGCTGCTCGGCCTTCTTGCGCTCGGTGATGTCCTGGATCGCGCCCACCATGCACACGCCACGGCCAGCAGCATTGCGCAGCACGTAGCCGCGGTCGAACACGTCCGCGTAGCTGCCGTCCTTGCGGCGGAAGCGGAATTCATCGGTCCATGTATCGCCGCTGCCGGTGATGACGGAGCGGACGCGGGTGCTCACTCGATCGTGGTCGTCGGGATGAATCCGGGACGTCCACGACATGATCGTGGGTTCGATCTCCTCCGCGTCGTAGCCGAACTGGCGCTGGAAGTTCTCGTTCCACCAGATCGTGTCGCTTTCGAGATCCCAGTTCCACACCACGTCTCCGGTGGCGCGCGCGACCGCGTGGAATCGTGCGAGGCTGTCCCGCACCGCCCGCTCGGCCCGCTTGCGCTCCGAAATGTCGGTACCGACGCCGACGAAACCCCGGGCACCGTCGTGCTCGAAGCGCAGGCCGGTGAACAGGCAGGGGACCCGCTGCCCGTTCGGCAGCCGGTAGCTTGCTTCGAAATGGGCTTCTCCCTTGTCGAAGATCTCGGCGATCCTGTCCTTGACCAGCGCCCTCTCGTCTTCGGGAAAGAAATCCAGCGGATCGATACCGGTCAGGTCGTCGGCCGTGGCGCCGGTGATCAGTTCGAGGTTGCGATTCCAGCGCTGCAGCCGTGCGTTCTCGTCGCAGTGATAGAAGACGCCCGGCAGGCTGTTGAGCACGGCATCGGCATAATCGCGCTCCTGCTGCAGCCGCCGCTCGGCCATCTTGCGTGCCGAGACGTCGTTGATGATCAGCGTGCGTATCGCCTGGCCATCCTGATTCAGGGCAATGATGCGCAACTCTGCATCGAATGCACCGCGGGCGCCGAGAAAGCGGAACAGGCCGGTGCCCGTGGTGGCCAGGATCGCCGCCCAGTCGGCGGGGCCATCGGGAGAAGACAGCACTTCTTGGATGGCGCGCCCGAGCACCTGCCTCCGTTCCAGGCCGAAAAGGTTCTCGGCTGCAGTGTTCCATTCGATGATGGCGAGGCCGTCATCGAGACTGAAGATCGTCGTATTCGTGGAGTCGAATATCGCGCCTTTCAGAGCCAGCGAGGCCATCTGCTGCTCCTGGGCCTGCAGCAGCTTGGCGGTGTTCGCTGCGAGCTTGCCTTCCCGGTCCCGGATGGCCGAGGCCATGCGGCTGAGCGCTTTCTCCAGCAACTGCGTTTCCCGGAACCCCCGGAGGCCGGGGTGATCGTCGGCGTGCTCTCGGCCTCGCTGCGGCCGATGGCAGCCACGCTGCGTTCCAGTGCGGTCAAGGGCTTGCCGAAGCGGCGTGCCAGGCGCACCGAGATCAGCACGAGGGCCAGCACCATCGCCAGCCCCATGCCGCCCACTTGATACAACTGGCGCCGCAGCGGGGCTTCGATCAGCGATGCTTCGCGCGATGCGATCACCATCCAGGATGAGCCGCCCTTCAGCTCGAAGCGGTGCGCGGCGGCCCAGCGGCGCTCCTCGCCCGACTGAATCCTTCCCGCAAAGGAATGGGCGGAGGATGCGGCCAGGGAAGCCAGTTCTTCCGGCACCGGCAGCGGTATCCGGCCGACCTGCGGGCCGCCCACCAGACGCGGCGCATCTCCCAGCTCGACGATCTGGAGACGGACGTCGTATTCCTCGGCGATACCCGCCAGGAAGCGATTCAGCGCCGGGATGTCGAAATCCGCGTCCAGCACGCCGAGCAGCCTGCCGTCGTGGTCCCGAAGAGCTTTCACATAGCTGAAGCCCCAGAGGGGGTGGTGTCTGCTTCCTGGAAATGGATGATCCATCGGTACGACGCAATCCAGCCGCCGCCGGTCGGAACCGTCAGGCCTGCGAGATAGAACGGGCGGGTTCGGGCGTCGTAATCGTCGCTGGGACGCTCCTCGTGCAGGGAGAAGCCGTTCTCGGTCAGCATGAGGTTGCGCGTGAACCTGTCGTCGGGGCGTGTACCCGGAAAGAGCCAGAGCAGGATTTCGTCGGTGCTGGTGCGCTCCAGGGTGCCGTATTCGCCGTTCGTGGGCAGGACGATGCCGAGGTAGCTCAATTCGGGCCGCTGCTCGAATGCGGACAAGGAGCTTTCCAGGGCCGGGCGCAAGCCGGCGCCGGTCGTTCCGGACATGTACAAGGCGCGCGCTGCCGAATCCACCGTCATTTCCGCCGCGATGACAAGAAGCCGCAGGCGCTCGATCGCCCGGTCGAGCGATTCGTCGATCTTTTGCTGCGCCGCTTCTTCGGTGCTGGTGGCGCCTTGCCAGACCAGCATGGCCAGCAGGGCGAAGCCGAGCGCCAGGACTAGGCCGACAATGTTGAGCAGCAGTGCTCTTGCGAAGGATCGGTTTTGTCTGGCCATCACGAGGCTGGGTCGCGCTTGTGCCCAATGGAATGAAGATCTGCGGTACGGGTGAGATCCAGGCTGCATGTGCAGTGTAACGGACGCAGCGGCAATACGGTGTGCATGAGCGCGTTGCGGCGGGGCAGGCTGGTGCCGGTGCGATTTATCCGCTAGAGTCGTGATCCATACGCCGTGGTATGGATTCGTCCCTTGGCGGCGGCTGCATGAATCGAAGTGATGACTGGAGAATGAAGACGATGAGTATCGGCAAGATCGGTGTGGTGGGCGCCGGGACGATGGGCAACGGCATCGCCCAGGCCTGCGCAGTCTCGGGCCTGGACGTGGTGATGATGGATATCGGCGAAGCGCAGGTGCGGCGCGGCCTGGCGACGGTCGTTTCGAGCCTCGACCGGCTGATCAAGAAGGACAAGCTGAGCGTCGAGCAGAAGGATGCGGCGATGGCGCGCATCGCCACGGCGACTTCGGTGGATGCGCTCGGAGACTGCGATCTGGTCATCGAGGCGGCGACCGAGAACCTGCAACTGAAACTCGACCTCTTCGCCAGGCTCGATGCCGCCATGCGGCCCGATGCCATTCTGGCGAGCAACACCTCGTCGATTTCGATCACCAAGCTGGCGGCGGCGACCCAGCGGCCGAGCCAGGTGATCGGCATGCATTTCTTCAATCCGGTGCCGATGATGGCGCTGGTCGAACTGATCAGCGGCCTGCAGACCAGTGCTGAAACCCATGACAAGGTCGAGGCCTTTGCCGGCGTTCTGGGCAAGACGCCGGTCAAGGTGCGCAACAGCCCGGGCTTCGTCGTCAATCGCATGCTGTGCCCGATGATCAACGAGGCGATCTTCGCGCTCGGCGAAGGCCTGGCGACGGCGGCCGAGATCGACGAGGCGATGAAGCTGGGCTGCAACCACCCGATCGGCCCGTTGGCGCTGTGCGACCTGATCGGCCTCGACGTGGAGCTGGCGGTGATGCAGGTGCTGTTCGAAGGTTTCAAGGACCCGAAGTATCGCCCGGCGCCGCTGCTGGTGGAAATGGTGGAGGCCGGCTATCTCGGCCGCAAGAGCGGCAAGGGTTTCTTCGACTATTCCTGATCGGGCCGGTGTGGCGCCGGCGTCACAAGAGCGCCGCGATTGCCTCGCCCGAAAAAGCGAACGCCACCCGAGGGGTGGCGTTCGTGTCTGGTGGGGCGGGAGAGTGCCGATCAGCCGCGGCCAGAGCGCATGGCGTCGAAGAATTCGGCGTTGCCCTTGGTGGCCTTGATCTTGTCGAGCAGGAATTCCATCGCATCGATGTCGTCCATGCCGTACAGCAGCTTGCGCAGGATCCAGACCTTCTGCAGCACGTCCGGCTTGAGCAGCAGCTCTTCGCGGCGGGTGCCCGAGCGGTTGACGTTGATCGCCGGATAGACGCGCTTTTCCGCCATGCGCCGGTCGAGGTGGAGCTCCATGTTGCCGGTGCCCTTGAACTCCTCGTAGATCACGTCGTCCATGCGGCTGCCGGTGTCGATCAGCGCGCTGGCGATGATGGTCAGCGAGCCGCCTTCCTCGATGTTGCGCGCGGCGCCGAAGAAGCGCTTGGGCTTTTGCAGCGCGTTGGCATCGACGCCGCCGGTCAGCACCTTGCCCGATGCCGGCACCACGGTGTTGTAGGCGCGCGCGAGGCGGGTCAGCGAGTCGAGCAGGATCACCACGTCGTACTTGTGCTCGGTCAGGCGCTTGGCCTTCTCGATCACCATCTCGGCGACCTGGACGTGGCGGGTGGCGGGTTCGTCGAAAGTCGAGGCCACGACCTCGCCCTTCACCGAACGCTGCATCTCCGTCACTTCTTCCGGGCGCTCGTCGATCAGCAGCACGATCAGCTTGACGTCGGGATGGTTGGACGTGATCGCATGGGCGATGTGCTGCAGCATCACCGTCTTGCCGCTCTTGGGCGGGGCGACGAGCAGGCCGCGCTGGCCCTTGCCGATCGGCGCGATCATGTCGATCACGCGGCTGGTGATGTTCTCTTCGCCGCGGATGTCGCGTTCGAGCTTCAGGCATTCCTGCGGGTGCAGGGGCGTGAGGTTCTCGAACAGGATCTTGCTCTTGCACTCTTCCGGCGGGCGGCCGTTGATGCGGTCGAGCTTGGTCAGCGCGAAGTAGCGCTCGCCGTCCTTCGGCGTGCGGATCTCGCCTTCGATCGTGTCGCCGGTGCGCAGGTTGAAGCGCCGGATCTGCGATGGCGAGACGTAGATGTCGTCGGTGCCGGCGAGATACGAGGTGTCGGGGGAGCGCAGGAAGCCGAAGCCGTCAGGCAGCACTTCGAGTGCGCCATCGCCACAGATCGGTTCGCCCTTGCGTGCACGGTTCTTCAGCAGCGCGAAGACGAGTTCCTGCTTGCGCAGCCTGTTCGCGCCTTCGACGCCGCTCTCCATGGCCATCTGCAGCAGTTCGCTGACGTGCAGGGCCTTGAGCTCGGACAGGTGAAGCGCGGGGACGCTGGCGTCGCGCGGCGTGGAGTTTTCCTCGCCGGCGTTCTCGACGTCGAACAGGTCGTCTTCGATCTGCGGATTCTGGGGGAATTACCGTCGCGGTTGCGCGCGCCGCGGCGACGAGCGCGCGAAGCCCCGCGAGAACGGGCCGGAGACTGGTCCGGCTTAGATGTTGCTGTCAATGAAGGCGGTCAGTTGAGATTTGGAAAGGGCGCCCACTTTGGTCGCCTCGATGTTGCCGTTCTTGAACAGCATCAGCGTCGGAATGCCGCGGATGCCGTACTTGGCGGGAGTATCCTGGTTTTCGTCGATGTTGAGCTTGGCGACCTTGAGCTTGCCGGCATAGTCCTTGGCGACGTCATCGAGGATCGGCGCGATCATCTTGCACGGACCGCACCATTCGGCCCAGTAATCGACCAGAACGGGGGTCTGGGACTGAAGCACTTCGGAGTCGAAGTTGCCGTCGGTCACATAGTGGATATGCTCGCTCATGATTCCTCACATCAGGGTGGCGGGTATGGACGAGGCAGAGGCGCCTCGTGGGGGTACTGCAGGTATGGAGGGGTCAGGGCAGGCAGAGTCGCCCGGCCTGGAGAGAAGCGGAGAGCCTTCTCTCGAAGAATTTCGGCGAAACTTATGCCATGACGCGGCGCGCGTCAAGAGAATCGATGCGCCGAAAACGATGTTTCGCGCGCGAAGCGTGGTGAAAACGCAAACGGCTGCACTATATTGTCGTCTGCAGGGGCCCGGGCCCCGATCTGGCTGGAGAGAACGATGGCTTACGTAGTGACCGAATCCTGTATCCGTTGCAAATACACCGACTGCGTCGATGTCTGCCCGGTGGACTGCTTCCGTGAAGGCCCCAACTTCCTCGTCATCGATCCCGAGGAGTGCATCGACTGCACGCTGTGCGTGGCCGAATGCCCGGTGGAGGCGATCTACGCCGAGGACGACGTGCCGGCGGACCAGCAGCAGTTCATCGCGCTGAACGCCGAACTCTCGAAGCAGTGGAAGCCGATCGTCGAACGCAAGGATTCCTTGCCGGATGCTGAGGAGTGGGCGCAGGTCAAGGGCAAGCTGGGCGAACTGAAGCGCTGAGCCTTGCAGTGGCAGGCGGCCGGGTGCCTTCCCGGTCATCGGCCGATGCTCTAAGATGGCGCATCGATGACGCGAATGATCCTCAGGGAGACGAGATGCTGGTTAGCGAAATTCTCGCGATCAAGGGCAAGGTGCTGTTCACCATTGCGCCGAACAAGAGTGTCGCTGAAGCGGTGGACATCATGGACGAGCAGGACGTCGGCTCGCTCGTGGTCTTCTCGCGTGGCCAGATGGTCGGCATGCTGACCTTCCGCGAAGTCCTGCAGGGGGTCCGGCGCGGCGCGGCGGACTGGCAGTCGCTTGCCGTCGAGGACGTCATGATCGCCGATCCGCAGACGGCGTCGCCGAACATGGAGATGGACGAACTGCGGCGCATGATGGTCGAGCATCACCAGCGTTATCTGCCGGTGATGGATGGGCATACCCTGCTCGGCGTCGTCAGCTTCCACGACGTCGCCAAGGCGGTGCTCGAGGAACAGAGCTTCGAGAACCGGATGTTGAAGAACTACATCCGCAATTGGCCTTCACAGGAAGAGGAGGGCTGAAACAGGCGAGGGGCTGAAAGGCCCAGAGCGGCGGCGGCCTCGTGTCGTCGCCCCTCCTGTGCGTGCCGTGCGAGGCACGCAGCATCCACGCTCCGCGACACATAACAGGAGCGGGATGGCAGTTGGAATGGAAGGCGGGGCCACGGGCTCCCGCCCGACGCCTTGGGAGGGCGGCAGGTCGAACCTGGTTCGACCGGCTTTTTTCCAACAAAAGGAGGAGATACCGTGGACAAGATCTGGCTGAAAAGCTACCCCGCCGGCGTGCCTGCCGAAATCGACATCAACGAGTTCCGCTCGCTGGTCGATCTCTTCGAGCAGGGTGTGCGCCGCTTCGCGTCGTGCACGGCCTACATCTGCATGGGCAAGGGCATCACCTACGCCGAGCTCGATCGCCTGTCGGCGCAGTTTGCCGGCTACCTGCAGGGGGAACTGAAGCTGCCTGCCGGTGCCCGCGTGGCACTGATGATGCCTAATCTGCTGCAGTATCCCGTCGCCCTGTTCGGCACCCTGCGCGCGGGTTATACCGTCGTCAACGTCAATCCTCTGTATACACCGCGCGGGAACTCGAACACCAGCTGCAGGATGCGGGCGCAGACGCCATCGTCATCGTCGAGAATTTCGCCCATACGCTCGAGCAGGTGCGCGCGAAGGTAGCGGTGAAGCACGTGGTGGTCACCAGCCTCGGGGAGATGCTGGGTTTCCCGAAGTCGATGCTGGTCGATTTCGTCGTCCGCCGGGTGAAGAAGATGGTCCCGCCCTGGCGCCTCGACGGCGCGGTGCGCTTCAGCGATGCCCTGGCGAGAGGCGGGCGCCATCGCCTGCAGACGGTGGAACTGGGACATGAAGACATCGCCTTCCTCCAATACACCGGGGGGACGACCGGCAAGGCCAAGGGCGCGATCCTGACCCACGGCAACATCGTCGCCAACCTTCAGCAGGCCCACGCCTGGATCGGCCCCTTCGTGAAGGAGGGCGAGGAAGCTGATCATCACTGCGCTGCCGCTGTATCACATCTTCTCGCTGACGGCGAATTGCCTGACTTTCTTCAAGATCGGCGCAGTCAACGTACTGATCACCAATCCGCGCGACATCCCCGGCTTCGTCAAGGAACTGGGCAAGCACAGGTTCACCGTCATCACCGGGGTCAATACCTTGTTCAACGCCTTGTTGAACAACCCCGACTTTGCCAGGCTCGACTTCTCGAACCTGCGTGTTGCCCTCGGGGGCGGCATGGCCGTGCAACAGGTCGTTGCCGAGAAGTGGCGCAAGGTGACCGGGATTCCGCTGGTCGAGGCCTATGGCCTGACCGAAACCTCGCCTGCGGTCACGATCAATCCGCTCGACCTGCCCGCGTTCAACCATGCCATCGGCCTGCCCGTGCCTTCGACCGAAATCAGCATCCGCGACGATGCCGACATCGAGCAGCCGGTCGGTCAGCGCGGCGAGCTGTGCGTGCGCGGGCCGCAGGTGATGCGAGGTTACTGGCAGCTTCCCGAGGAGACCACGCGCGCTTTCACGCCGGATGGCTTCCTGCGCACCGGCGACATCGCGGTGATCGACGACAAGGGCTTCATCTCGATCGTCGATCGCAAGAAGGACATGATCCTGGTATCGGGTTTCAACGTCTATCCTAATGAAGTCGAGGATGTCGTCGCCAGCCATCCGGGAGTGATGGAAGTGGCCGCGGTCGGGGTTCCTGACGAGCGCAGCGGCGAGACGGTGAAGGTCTTCGTCGTGCGCAAGGATCCGAACCTGACCGAGAAGGAGTTGATCGCCTACTGCCAGCAGAACCTGACCGGCTACAAAGTGCCTCACCGGATCGAGTTCCGCGACGAACTGCCCAAGAGCAACGTCGGCAAGATCCTGCGCCGGGAGCTGCGCGACGGGAACGCGTGAGGTGCAAGCCCTGCGGTTCGGTACGGCCAGTTCGGCACGGCCAGTTCGGCAGATCGAGACCGACGGCGTTTTTTTGCTCATAAAGCGCTTGTATTGGCGGCGCATTCGTGGTTTCATTCGAAGCGCAATTCATTTCGAGCCATCATGCGTTCCATTTCCCGTTTCTTCTCCGTCGTGGTCGTAGCCGTACGCGTAGTAAGCGTAGGCATGCGCGCGTCGTAACGGGACAGAACACTCGAACTGCAGGATTCCAAACCCCCGTCGGCGCGCAAGCCCGGCGGGGGTTTTTGCATTCTGGAACCTCGCCGGTGATGTCGCTGAAACCAAGAAGGAGAACATCATGACTCAACTCACCGGCGCGCAACTGATCGTGCGCCTGCTCGAACGCCAGGGCGTGCAGACCATCGCCGGCCTGCCCGGCGGCGCCATCCTGCCGGTCTATGACGCCTTGTCGGCCAGCAGCATCCACCATGTGCTGGCACGCCACGAACAGGGTGCGGGCTTCATGGCCCAGGGCATGTCGCGCGTGTCCGGCGTGCCGCAGGTGTGCATCGCCTCCAGCGGCCCCGGCGCGACCAACCTCGTCACCGCGATCGCCGATGCCTGCCTGGACTCGATCCCGATGGTGGTCATCACCGGCCAGGTGCCGCAATCGATGATCGGCACGGATGCCTTCCAGGAAGTCGACATCTACGGCATCACGGTGCCGATCACCAAGCACAACTTCCTCGTCCGCTCCGCCGAGGAACTGCTCGAAGTCGTGCCCGACGCCTTCCGCATCGCCATGTCCGGCCGGCCCGGCCCGGTGCTGATCGACGTGCCGAAGGACGTGCAGAACCAACTCGTCGACGTGCAGGAGCCGCCGCCGCCGGCCGTCGCCGACCTGCCGCCGCAACTCGACATGACGGCGGTCGAGGACGCCGCGCGGATGATCAACGAGGCCGTGCGTCCGGTACTTTATCTGGGGGGCGGCGTGATCCATTCCGGCGCGTCGCCGCTGGCCGTGCAATTGGCGGAGCAGGGCGGGCTGCCGACGACGATGACGCTGATGGCGCTCGGTGCGATGCCGGTCGATCACCCGCTGTCGGTCGGCATGCTCGGCATGCACGGCGCCCGCTACACCAACTTCGTGCTCGAGGAGGCGGACCTGCTGATCTGTGTCGGCGCCCGCTTCGACGACCGCGCGATCGGCCGTGCGGCGCAGTTCTGCCCGAACGCGAAGATCGTGCATATCGACGTCGACCGTTCGGAGCTGCACAAGATCAAGAACGCCCACGTCGCCATCCATGCCGACGTCACCGAAGCGCTCGAAGCCCTGCTGCCGCGCGTCAAGGCAGCGCTGCGCACGGACTGGCTGGCCCAGGTCGCGGACTTGAAGCAGCGCTTCCCGATGCAGTTCCCCGACATCGACGATCCGCGCAGCCACTACGGCCTGATCAAGGCGGTGGCCGATGCCCTCGACGACGAGGCGGTGATCGCCACCGACGTCGGCCAGCACCAGATGTGGGTCGCCCAGGCCTACCCCTTCCGCCGCCCGCGCCAGTGGCTGACCTCGGGCGGGCTGGGGACGATGGGCTTCGGCCTGCCGACGGCGATGGGCGCGGCGCTGGCCGAACCCGAGCGCACGGTGGTCTGCTTCACCGGCGACGGCAGCTTCAAGATGAACATCCAGGAACTCGCCACGCTGGCCGAGGAGGGGCTCAACCTCAAGATCGTGCTGATGAACAACAACGCGCTCGGCCTGGTGTACCAGCAGCAGGCGCTGTTCTACGGCAAGCGCCAGTTCGCCTCCCGTTACCGGGTCGAGCCGGATTTCGTCAAGATCGCCGAAGGCTTCGGCGTGCCGGCGCTCGATCTCGACCAGGCGGACGATCCGCGTGCGGCGCTGGCCAAGGCGCTCGGCGAACCCGGGCCCTGCCTGATCCACGCGACGATCGATCGCGAACAATTCGTCTATCCCATGGTGCCGCCGGGTGCCGCCAACACCGAAATGATCGGAGGCTGATGATGATCGAACAGGTTGCCGACCCGCTGCCGCAAGCCAACACCTTTGCCAAGGTCGTCCTCGAGCTGGATGTGAACAACCATCCAGGCGTGATGAGCCACATTTGCAATCTCTTCGCGCGCCGCGCCTTCAACGTCGAAGGCATCCTGTGCATGCCGGTGTCCGACGGCAAGCGCTCGCGCATCTGGCTGCTGGTGTTCGACGATCACCGGCTGGAGCAGATGGTGCGCCAGGTCGAGAAGCTGGAGGACGTGCTCAACGTCCGCCGCCATGGCGCCGAGCACGAGGTGTTCGAGCGGCTGGAAGGCTTCTTCCACTGATTTCCGCGTGCCCGCAGGGGCACGGCGGCCGGCGGGGATGGGGTGCGTGCTAGACTCGCGTCCCATCCCCTTTTCCTTTTTGTGCTGATCAGGCAGGAAGTTCATGTCCGGAAACACGCTCGGTACCCTCTTCACCGTCACCTCCTTCGGCGAATCCCACGGCCCGGCGATCGGCTGTGTCGTCGATGGCTGCCCGCCGGGATTGGCACTGAGCGCGGCCGACATCCAGGCCGAGCTCGATCGCCGCAAACCCGGGACCTCGCGGCACGTGACCCAGCGTCAGGAACCGGACGAAGTCGAGATCCTGTCGGGCGTGTTCGAAGGCCTCACCACCGGCACGCCGATCGGCCTGCTGATCCGCAACCAGGATCAGCGCTCGCGCGACTACGGCAACATCGCCGACACCTTCCGCCCCGGCCATGCCGACTACCCCTACTGGCAGAAATACGGCATCCGCGACCACCGCGGCGGCGGCCGCTCGTCGGCGCGCGAAACCGCGGTGCGCGTCGCTGCCGGCGCGATCGCGAAGAAATGGCTCAAGGAACGCCACGGCATCGTCATCCGCGCCTGCATGACCGCGCTCGGCCCGATCGAGATTCCGTTCGTGAGCTGGGACGAAGTCGAGCGGAACCCCTTCTTCGTGCCCAATGCCACCATCGTGCCGCAGCTCGAAGCCTACATGGACGAGTTGCGCAAGTCGGGCGACTCGATCGGCGCGCGCATCGACGTGCTTGCCAGCGGCGTGCCGGTGGGTTGGGGCGAACCGGTCTATGATCGGCTGGATGCCGATATCGCCTACGCGATGATGAGCATCAACGCGGTCAAGGGCGTCGAGATCGGCGCCGGTTTCGCTTCCGTCGCCCAGCGCGGCACCGAGCACGGCGACGAGATGACGCCGCAGGGCTTCCTGTCGAACAACGCCGGCGGCGTGCTGGGTGGCATTTCCAGCGGGCAGGACATCATCGCCAGCATCGCGATCAAGCCGACTTCCAGCATCCGTCTCGACCGCTGCTCGATCGACCGCCGCGGCGAGCCGGTGACCGTCAATACCCATGGCCGGCACGACCCCTGCGTCGGCATCCGCGCGACGCCGATCGCCGAGGCCATGCTGGCGCTGGTGCTGATCGACCACGCACTGCGCCATCGCGCCCAGTGCGCGGACGTGACGACGGCGACGCCGAAGATCGCCGCGCTGGCACCCGGAGGGCAGCAGCGCCTGCCGTCGCCGCGTTGAAGGCAGGCCGGGCGAACGGGAGGTTTGCCTGCCGGGGCAAGCTGGCGGCGATCGATGGGTTTCGCTTACGCTCTAGCTGCACGGCCCGACTCATCCTGCCCGACTGTCGGGGTAGCCGAGCAGCCCAGCGTTCGTAGTCGGACAGCACGGGGCGAGCCACAGAGATGGATGAGTAGGGTGGCTAGAGCCAAAGGCGAAACCCATCAGCACTTGGATGATCTCCATGCCATGAACGATCGGGTTTCACCTCGAGGCCAGGCCTCCGCAGCTCGATCCATCCAGCTATCGCTTCCATGTTTCCCTACTGGCGCCTGTCGGCCTACTACTTCTTCTATTTCGGTTTCGTCGGCGCTTTCTCGCCGTATTTCGCGCTCTACCTGCAGTCGATCTCCCTGAGTGCGGCGCAGATCGGCTTGCTGATGTCGATGATGCAGTTGATGCGCATCGTCGCGCCCTACATGTGGAGCTGGCTTGCCGAGCACTTCGGCAAGCGGGTGGCGATCCTGCGGCTGTCCGCGCTGATGAGCCTGGCCGGTTTCACAGGTTTCTTCATGACCACCGAGTTCGGCGGCCTGCTCGCGGCGATGGCGCTGATGGCCTTCTTCTGGAGTGCGGCGCTGCCGCTGATCGAAGGGCTGACCTTCTCCCATCTGGGGGCGGAGGGGCACCGCTACGGCAGCGTGCGGGTATGGGGTTCGGTCAGTTTCATCGTCGCAGTGCTGGTGCTCGGTCAGGCGCTGGACCACGTCGCCATCGAATCGGTGCTGTGGGTCACCGCCGCGATCCTCGCCGGCGTGCTGCTGTGTTCCTTCTTCGTCCCAGACGCGGCGCCGGCGCAGGCGGGGCGTGCGGCGGCGAACCTGGGCGAGGTGCTGCGGCGGCGCGAGGTGAGGGCGCTGCTGGGCGCCTGCTTCCTGATGTCGGCCGCCCATGGCGCGTTCTACGTCTTCTATTCGATCTACCTGGTCGGTGCGGGCTACGACAAGGCGCTGGTCGGCTGGATGTGGACACTGGGCGTGGTGGCTGAGATCATCGTCTTCATGCTGATGCCGCGCATCACGCGGCGCTTCGGCCTGCGCAGCATCCTGGTGTTCTCCTTCGCCTGCGCGGTGCTCCGCTTCGTGCTGATCGGCTGGGGCGCAGCCAGCCTGCCGGTGCTGCTGTTCGCCCAGGTGCTGCACGGCGTGACTTTCGGCGCTTATCATGCGGCCGCGATCGCAGTGGTGAACCGATGGTTCACCGGCCGACTCCAATCACGTGGGCAGGCGCTGTACGGCAGCATTTCCTTCGGCGCCGGCGGCATGCTGGGCGCCTTGCTCAGTGGTTACACTTGGGACGCTCCGGGGCCGGAATGGACTTTTACCTTCGGCTCCGTGTTCGCGCTGCTGGGACTCGTCTGGCTGGTGCGCGGCTGGCCCGCATCCGCGCAGGACGAGGTGCGGAATCCTTGAATCGGGGGGAAAGAGATGAAGCTCATTTACGGAAGCCTGCTGCCGGCCGTGCTGGCAGCGACGATCACGGTCGCCTGCCAGACGGTGCAGACCACGCAGGGCGGCGCGGTCGGAGTGCAGCGTTCTACAGATGATGATGGTGTCGGCGCAGGAGGTCGAGCAGGCCTCGAGCAAGCAGTACCAGGAGATGATGAACGAGGCGCGCAGCAAGAACGCGCTGAACCGCGATGCCGCCACGGTGCAGCGCGTACGGCGCATCGTCGGCCGGCTGACGCCGCATACCGGCGTGTTCCGCAAGGATGCGCCGGCCTGGAACTGGGAGGTCAATGTGCTGTCCTCCGACGAGCTCAACGCCTGGTGCATGGCGGGCGGCAAGATGGCGATCTACACTGGATTGATCGATCGGCTGAAGCTCAGCGACGACGAGATCGCCGCGGTGATGGGCCACGAAATCGCCCATGCCCTGCGTGAACATGCCCGCGAGCGCATCTCGAAGTCGATGGCGACCGGCATCGGCCTGTCGGTGGCGGGCGCGGTGCTCGGCGTGGGGCAGGTGGGCCAGGACCTGATGGGCAAGGTGGCGCAGGTCACCTTCGAGCTGCCGAATTCGCGCGAGCACGAAACCGAGGCCGATCGCATGGGCGTGGAGCTGGCTGCGCGTGCAGGCTACGATCCGCGCGCCGCGGTCACGCTGTGGGACAAGATGGCTTCGCAGTCGGCCGGTTCGCCGCCGCAGTGGCTGTCCACCCACCCGTCGCACAGCACGCGCCAGCGCGACCTGAGCGAATACGCGGCGCGGGTCATGCCCTTGTACCAGGCGGCGCGGCGCTGAGTGTTCGTGGGCGAGGGCGGCTATGGCCTGCGCCGGCCGCTTTGTGAAATAATCAATCCCTTTTGTACGGAATACACGGGATGGCAGCGCAAACCCTGTACGAAAAGCTCTGGTCCAGCCACGTCGTCCATGAAGAGGCCGACGGCACGGCCCTGATCTACATCGATCGCCACCTGGTGCACGAAGTCACCAGTCCGCAGGCTTTCGAAGGACTGAAGCTGGCCGGGCGCAAGCCGTGGCGGATCAGCTCGATCGTCGCCACCGCCGACCACAACACGCCGACCGACCACTGGGAGCGGGGCATCCTCGACCCGGTGTCGCGCCAGCAGGTCGAGACCCTGGACGCCAACATCCGCGAAGTGGGCTCGCTGGCCTATTTCCCGTTCAAGGACGAGCGCCAGGGCATCGTGCACGTCATCGGCCCGGAGAACGGCGCCACGCTGCCGGGCATGACCGTCGTCTGCGGCGACTCCCACACCTCGACGCACGGCGCCTTCGCCTGTCTGGCGCACGGCATCGGCACCTCCGAAGTCGAGCACGTGATGGCGACGCAGTGCCTGCTGCAGAAGAAGTCCAAGACCCTGCTGATCAGGGTCGATGGGCAGCTCGGCCAGGGCGTCACCGCCAAGGACGTCGTGCTCGCGATCATCGGCAAGATCGGCACGGCCGGCGGTACCGGCTACGCGATGGAGTTCGGCGGCAGCGCGATCCGTTCGCTGTCGATGGAAGGCCGCATGACGATCTGCAACATGGCGATCGAAGCGGGCGCGCGAGCCGGCATGGTCGGCGTCGATGAAACCACCATCGAATACCTCAAGGATCGCCCGTTCTCGCCCAAGGGCGAGGCCTGGGAGCAGGCGGTGGCCTACTGGCGCACGCTGAAGAGCGACGAAGGCGCGCAGTTCGACAAGCTCGTCGAGCTGAAGGCCGAGGATATCCTGCCGCAGGTCACCTGGGGCACCTCACCGGAAATGGTCACCACGGTCGATGGCCGCGTGCCCGATCCGGCCGTGGTGGCCGATCCGGTACGCCGCGAGGGCATCGAGCGGGCGCTGAAGTACATGGGGCTGGAGCCGAACACGCCGATCACCGAGATCGCCGTCGACCAGGTCTTCATCGGCTCATGCACCAACTCGCGCATCGAGGATCTGCGCGAAGCGGCTGCGGTGGCCAGGGGCCGGCGCAAGGCGGACAGCGTCAAGCGCGTGCTGGTGGTGCCGGGCTCCGGGCTGGTCAAGCGCCAGGCCGAAGAGGAAGGCCTGCACGAGATCTTCGTCGCCGCCGGCTTCGAATGGCGAGAGCCGGGCTGTTCGATGTGCCTGGCGATGAACGCCGACCGGCTGGAGCCGGGCGAACGCTGCGCCTCGACTTCGAACCGCAACTTCGAAGGCAGGCAGGGCGCCGGCGGCCGCACGCATCTCGTCAGCCCGGCGATGGCCGCGGCCGCCGCGGTGACCGGCCACTTCACCGACGTGCGCCAGCTCGGCTGAGCCGCGCGTTCGCCAGGAGTGTCCCGATGAGAGGAGCAGCAATGGTCCTCGCCGCCGTGCTCGCCGGGCTGGCGCTCGGCGCCTGCAACACCGTGCATGGCATTGGCAAGGATATCGAAAAGGGTGGCGAAGCCATCCAGAGGGCAAGGAAATAATGAATCCGTTTACCAAGCTCGACGGCCTGGTCGCGCCGCTCGACCGCGCCAACGTCGACACCGACGCCATCATCCCCAAGCAGTTCCTGAAATCGATCAAGCGCAGCGGCTTCGGCCCCAACGCCTTCGACGAATGGCGCTATCTCGACGTCGGCCAGCCGGGCCAGGACAGCAGCAAGCGTCCGCTGAACCCGGACTTCGTGCTCAACCAGTCGCGCTACCAGGGCGCGCAGATCCTGCTGACGCGCGACAACTTCGGCTGCGGCAGCTCGCGCGAGCACGCGCCCTGGGCGCTGGAAGACTACGGCTTCCGCGTGCTGATCGGGCCGAGCTTCGCCGACATCTTCTTCAACAACAGCTTCAAGAACGGCCTGCTGCCGATCAAGCTGGATGCGGCCGACGTCGACGAACTCTTCCGCCAGTGCGAGGCGAACGAAGGCTACCGCCTGGTCGTCGACCTGGCGGCGCAGACCATCACTCGCCCGGACGGCAGGACGATCGGCTTCGACATCGATCCCTTCCGCAAGGAATGCCTGCTCAACGGCTGGGACGACATCGGCCTGACCCTGCGCCATGCCGACAAGATCAAGGCGTACGAAGAGCGTCGGCGCGCCGAGCACCCCTATTACTTTGCCTGAGCCGCTGCGGCGCGGGCCAACAGGAGAAAAGACGGAATGAAGATTTGCGTGCTGCCGGGCGACGGCATCGGTCCGGAAATCATGGCGGAGGCCGTGCGCGTGCTGAACGCGCTCGATCTCGGGCTGGAAATGGAAGAGGCATTGCTCGGCGGCTGCGCCGTGGATGCGACCGGCACGCCCTATCCGGAAGCCACGCAGAAGCTCGCGCGTGAAGCCGATGCGGTGCTGCTCGGCGCCGTCGGCGGCCCGCAGTGGGACAATCTGCCGCGCGAACAGCGCCCGGAACGTGGCCTGCTCGGCATCCGCAAGGATCTGAACCTGTTTGCCAACCTGCGCCCGGCGATCCTGTATCCCGAACTGGCCAACGCCTCCTCGCTGAAGCCCGAGGTCGTCGCCGGCCTCGACATCCTGATCGTGCGTGAGCTGACCGGCGACATCTACTTCGGCCAGCCGCGCGGCATCGAGACCCGCGAAGTGGAAGGCACGCAGCAGCGCGTGGGCTGGAACACGATGATCTACGCCGAATACGAAATCCGCCGCATCCTCAAGGTGGCCTTCGAGGCGGCGCAGAAGCGCGGCAAGAAACTGTGCTCGGTCGACAAGATGAACGTGCTCGAATGCACCCAGCTGTGGCGCGACATCGCCGAGGAAGTGGCCAAGGACTACCCGGACGTCGAACTGAGCCACATGCTGGTCGACAACGCCGCGATGCAGCTGGTGCGCGCGCCCAAGCAGTTCGACGTCATGGTCACCGGCAACATGTTCGGCGACATCCTGTCAGATGAGGCCTCGATGCTGACCGGCTCCATCGGCATGCTGCCGTCGGCTTCGCTCGACGCCAACAACAAGGGCCTGTACGAGCCTTCGCACGGCTCGGCACCGGACATCGCCGGCAAGGGCGTCGCCAACCCGCTCGCCACCATCCTGTCGGCGGCGATGATGCTGCGCTACACCTTCAATCAGGAAGAGGCCGCGCAGCGCATCGAGAACGCGGTCAAGACGGTGCTCGCGCAAGGCCTGCGTACCGGTGACATCTACGAGCCGGGCACGCGCAAGGTCGGTACCCGCGAGATGGGCGACGCGGTGCTCGCAGCCCTGTAAGCTGTCGGGTCCGAACGGATTCTTCGAAAAACGTTTTTGCTGAGAGTGATGAACATGAATCGAGTCGGTCTGGTTGGCTGGCGTGGCATGGTCGGTTCCGTGCTGATGCAGCGCATGGTCGAAGAAGGCGACTTCGCCTTCATCGAGCCGGTGTATTTCTCCACTTCCAACGCCGGCGGCAAGGCGCCTTCCTTCGGCGGCAAGGAAGCCTCCGCGCCCTTGCAGGACGCGACGGACATCGACGCGCTGAAGAGCTGCGACATCGTCGTGACCTGCCAGGGCGGCGACTACACCAAGGAAGTCTTCCCCAAGCTGCGCGCCACCGGCTGGAACGGCCACTGGATCGACGCCGCGTCCGCGCTGCGCATGAACGACGACGCCGTGATCATCCTCGACCCGGTCAACCGCGACGTCATCGACGCCGCGCTGGACAAGGGCGGGCGCAACTGGATCGGCGGCAACTGCACCGTGTCGCTGATGCTGATGGGCCTCGGCGGCCTGTTCCGCCATGGGCTGGTCGAGTGGATCTCGGCGATGACCTACCAGGCGGCCTCGGGCGCCGGCGCGCAGAACATGCGCGAACTGATCAGCCAGATGGGCACGATCCACGATTCGGTCAAGGATCTGCTCGCCGATCCGGCCTCGGCCATTCTCGACATCGACCGTAAGGTCGCCGAGACCATGCGTTCGGACGGTTTCCCGAAGAAGAACTTCCGCAACACGCCGCTGGCCGGCAGCCTGATCCCGTGGATCGACGTGCCGGTCGAGCACGGCCAGAGCAAGGAAGAGTGGAAGGGCGGCGCCGAGTGCAACAAGATCCTCGGCAATCCGGCGTTCCGTACCCCGGGCTCGATCCCGATCGACGGCCTGTGCGTGCGCATCGGCGCGATGCGCTGCCATTCGCAGGCGCTGACCATCAAGCTGAAGAAGGACGTGCCGCTCGACGAGATCAGCGACATCATCGCCGGCGCCAACCAGTGGGTGAAGGTCGTGCCCAACGAGCGTGAGATCACCGAGCGCGAACTGACGCCGACCGCCGTCACCGGCACGCTGTCGGTGCCGGTCGGCCGCCTGCACAAGATGGCGATGGGGCCGGACTATCTCGGTGCCTTCACGGTCGGCGATCAGCTGCTGTGGGGGCCGCCGAGCCGCTGCGCCGCATGCTGCGCATCCTGGTCGAGCGCTGATCGAGCGTCAAGAATCGGCATTCCGTGCCGTAATCAGAGGGGGCTGCGGCCCCCTTTGCTTTTTCCGGGTGCTGCGTTCGCGGTACTAATTCACACCGAGCATCCGTGAATTGATATGGATTGCTGCGGCTCATTGGGGAAGATGCTAGATTTCTAGCCCAAACCACGACGCTTTTCGACGAAAAAGCTCGGCTTTCGGGGGAAACGCAGTTTGAAGACCATGATGAAAACCTCGTTCAAGGCATCCCTGATTGCGCTGGCCATCGCTTCGATTCCGCTCGGCTCCCAGGCCGCGGGCCTCGGGCAGATCAACGTCTTCAGCGGCCTTGGCCAGCCGCTGCGCGCGGAGATCCAGGTCAATGCCACTGCGCAGGAACTGCAGTCGCTGACGGCGAGAATCGCATCGCCCGAAGCTTTCCAGCGGGCGAGCATCGCGTATTCGGCTGCCGCCGCGGCGATTCGGGTCAGCGTCGATACGCGTGCATCCCGTCCCGTTGTCCGCCTGTCCAGCGACCGGCCGATCAACGATCCCTTCGTCGACCTGCTGGTCGAGCTCGATTGGGCCAACGGCCGTGTCGCGCGGGAATACACTTTCCTGCTCGATCCGGTCGATCTCACTGCGCCCCAGCCGCTGGCGGCGGCCGTCGATAGGCCGGCCGCGCCCGCCGCAAGCAGCCAGGTGTCGGCACGGTCGGCACCACCGCCTGCTGCGCGAGTTCCCGTCGACGCCTACACGGTCCGCCGCGGCGATACCCTGAACCGGATCGCAAGCGCCAATGCACAGCCGGGCGTGACGCTCGACCAGATGCTGGTCGCCTTGTACCGCGCCAACCGCAATGCCTTCGATGGCGGCAACATCAATCGCCTGCGTGCCGGTGAAGTGCTCGCCATTCCCGATGCCGATGCAGCCCGCAGCATCGCACCTGCCGAGGCTCGGCGCGAGATCCGGGTCCATTCCGCCGATTTCGATGCCTACCGCCGCGGCCTGGCAGCCGCTGCGGCCCGCCGCGCACCGGCACAGCAGGCCGAGGCCGGGCAGGAAAGCGCGGGCAGGATCGTGCCGCGTGTCGAGGAGCCGCAGGCGCCCGCAGACAGCGGCGACCAGTTGAGGGTTTCCCGCAGCCAGCCGGCGGAAGGCTCCGCCGATGCGAACAGCCGCCTGCAGGCGCTTGAGGAAGAACTGGCCGCACGCGAGCGGGCGCTGGAGGAGGCCAATGCCAGGCTGGCGCAGCTCGAAGCGAGCATCAACGACATGAAGAAGCTGCTCGAGCTGCGCAGCGCGCCGCTCGCCCAATTGCAGCAGGAAGCGGAAGGCGTGCCGCCGGCAGCCGAACCGCCGTTGTCGCCCGTTGCCGCTGAAGCCGCGGCCGAGCCGCTGCTGTCGGCAGCCGCGGTGGACACGCCTGCGGCGGCCGAGGCGCCAGCGGCTGCATCGGATGCGCTTGCCCCCGCAGACGAGGCCGGCCGGACCGAACCAGCCCAGCGTGCGGAGACGCCGACCGAAGCCGCCGGTGCGGAGGCTTCCGCGCCGGAACCCACCGAAGCGGCCGAGGCCGCTGCGGTGAAGGACGCGCCGCCTGCGGCTGCCGAGGAAGCCGCCGCGCCGCCGCCGAAGCGGCCGGTGCGCAGGGCTCCGCCGCCACCGCCTCCACCCGAGCCGAGTTTCATGGAGTCGATGATGGAAGATCCTTCCGTCATTGCGGGGGGCGGCGGCATCCTGGCCTTGCTGCTCGGCTATGCCGGTCTCAAGCTGCGGAATCGGCGCAAGGCCACCGCCGCCGCTCCTGCGCCGGAAGCCCTGAGCGAGCTGGCGCCGGGCGGACAGAGCGTGTTCGCCGCGACGGGCGGGCAGAGTGTCGATACCGCTGCCAGCAGCATCATGCAGACCGATTTCAGCCAGACCGGGCTGTCGGCGATCGACGCCGACGAAGGGGTCGACCCGGTTGCGGAAGCCGATGTCCTACATGGCGTATGGCCGCGACGCACAGGCGGAGGAGATTCTGCAGGATGCGCTGAAGGCCGATCCGGCGCGTACCGCGATCCACCTCAAACTGCTGGAAATCTATGCCCAGCGCAAGGATCCGCGCCAGTTCGAGACCGTCGCCTCCGAACTGTTCGCACAGTCCGGCGGCCAGGGCAGCGACTGGGAGAAGGCAGCGGCGATGGGCCGCAAGCTGGATGCCGACAATCCCCTTTATGCCGAAAAGCCGAGCGAGAACGAAGTCCCGACCGAGATGCCGCTGGGCGTCGCGGCAGGCGCGGCGGCAACTGCTGCGGTAGCGAGCGCAGCCGCGCCGGCTGCAGCCGAGGCGCCGGCGCCGGCGGACAGCTCCAGCGTCGAAGCCGCGCCCGCAGCGGCGCCGGCGCGGGCTTCCGTACCGGCGTCCGAGCCGGCCTCGCTGGCCGATCTCGATTTCACCAGCTCCCTGCCCATGGGGCCGAGCCAGTCGCAGATGCGCGACACCTGGATGGTGCCGGGCGAGCTGAGCCAGCTCGGCGGTGACAAGGATAGTGACGGAGAAGGGGCCGATGCCGTACAGCCCCCGGCTGCAATCGATGCCGCTGCGGAAGCGGCTGCTCCGGAAGCCGGAATCGACGGAACGCTCGACGCCGGGGTGATCGATTTCGAACTCGACCTGGGCGACGAGACGCCGGCAGCGGCGGTCGCAGCGCAAGCGGCCGAGGATGCGGGCCTTGCTTTCGATCTCGAGATCGACGAGCCGGACAGCGCCGATGGGGCGGCAGAGCCCGAAGCGAGTGCAGCCGAAGAGAGCCCGCAGCCCGCGGCAGCTGCGGATGTGGGCCTGGCGTCCGCGCTCGATTTCGAGCTGCCCGACCTCGATCTGACGTCCGCCGAGCCTCAGCCCGGGGCCAACGATGTACCGACGCCGGTCGTCGACATCGAACAGACCAGCTTCGACAGCAGCTTGCTGGATTTCGATTTCGACATCGATACACCGGTCCCGCCTCCGGCAGCCGGCGCCGCGAGCCTCGACCTGACCTCGATCGATCTCGATCTGGACAACTTCGACACCTCGCCGGCCGAGGATGGGACGACCGTTCCGATCTCGATCGAAGCGACCCAGCTCGGCCAGTCCCAGGTGGATTTCGCTGCGGCCGACATGCTCGACGCCGATCTCGCTGCATCCGGCGACGAAGTGGACACCAAGCTCGAACTGGCGCGCGCCTATGACGACATGGGTGACAAGGAAGGTGCGCTCGAACTGCTGGACGAAGTGCTGCGCGAAGGCTCCGAAGCGCAGCAGGCGGCAGCGCGCGAGATGATTGCACGTCTTTCCTGAGCCTGGACCCGCACATGCCGCCGCAGAGCCGAGGCCCTGCGGCGGCATGTCTTTTTGTGTGCCCGGCTTCTGGCCGACATGCCGCAATATGCTTGGCTACTTCATATTTCGCTCAGGAGATCGAATTGAATGCGTATTTGCGATCTGCCAGAAGTACAAAAGCGAATCTGGGCTGCGAGCGGATCAGCAGGCAGACCAGCAGTGCCAGAGCAGCAAACATTCCGAGCATCCCCGGGTATCCATGGTGATCGAGCAACAAGCCCGCCAATGCGGCGGCGGCGACGCGGCCGAGCGTGAAAATGCTGGACTGCAGGCCATAGTCGGCCGCGTGCCGTCCGCTGCGGGCGAACTCCATCATCAAGGCAAAGGCCAGCGACGAGGCCACTCCCATTGCAATGGCGAGCAGCGCGGCAGCGGCAAGCAAGAAGGCTCCCGACGTCTGTGAAGCCGCGAAGGCCAGTAGCGCAACTGCCAGGGCATTGACCGCTGCAGACCAGGGCAGGGCAGCTGCCAGCCATTTGCGTGGCAGAAATCCGGCTGCCAGACTGGTCAGCGCCCCGAGAGCGCTGCCGCCGATGCCGGCGATCCACGCCACGTCGGCCGCCGGAAAGCCATGGTCGAGCAAAAGAGGCTTCAGATAAATCCAGGCCGCAGCCACGGGGGGATAGTAGGCGATCAACAGGATGGCCCACATCTTGGCGTCCGCCTGCCTGAAAAAACCGCGCCAGCCAGCGAATGGGCTCATTCGTTCAAAAGCTGGGGCGCGATGGTCTTCATCGACGAACCCGAGCAACGCGAGCGCGAAGACGAGGCAGCCCGCCAACAGGAAAAAAGGGGCGGACCAGCCGAGTGCCTGCTCCATCAGCAGCATCACGCCACCGCCGACGATCGCGCCAGCAAAGGTGACCGCCGAACGTATGCTGCCGGCAAGCGGCCGCTCGGCGGGCGGAAACAACTGGATTGCCAGTGCATTGACCGGTATGTCGGCCCAAGTGGAAAACAGGGATGCGCTCAGCGTCAACGCGAACAGGGCAATCTTGCTGGAATCGACATTCATCGCCGCCAGCGCCAAGAGCGATATGAGGTAGCCTCCACCCGTCAGCCATGCCCAGCGGACGTGCGGGCGCCGTTTGGGACGCCAGTTCTGCACCGGCAAGGCCAGAAAAAGCTTGAACACGGCCGGCAGGCCGGCCAATTGGAAGACGCCGATTTCCGCGCCTGACCAGCCATGCTGGCGCATGACCAGTGGCAGGCCGATCCACAAATAGATGCCGGGTGCCGTCAGCGCGAAATTGATCAGGCCGAACAGCGCATGGCGCATGACGGGGCGAGACACGGTCAGTTCGCCTCGCATCGGGAGGCGCCGGTAGGACGAATCGTGCGTTGCCGGCTCCATTGGCCGGGTTGTCGCCAAGATGACGTTGAAGAGCTTGTCGACGATTTCTCCCGTCTCTGCTGCGCTGGTTTCAGCGATTTGCCGGACGTCCTGGACGAGAAAACCTGAATCTTCCAGCAGCGCCCTTACGTCCTGCGCGTGGTAAAGCTTGAACCCCAGCCGGGCGAAGGGCATCTTTTCGGTGAATGTGCGGTCGGCAAAGGCAATGCAGAGCAGTCCTCCCGGTTTGAGAACGCGTTCGAGTTCGACCAGGTGTCCGGCCGGGTCGTCCCAGAAGTAAATCGTGTGCACCGTCAGTGCCTTGTCGAAGCATTGCGCTTCGAACGGGATGGCGCTGGAGTCGCCCAGAAGGAACTCGACACGCCCACGTTCGATGAGATCTGCATGGAGTGCTCGCGCCTGCATCACCATGTCGCTCGACCAGTCGATGCCGGTATAGAAGACGTTTTCCAGATCCCCGACGATTTCGCCGGCGAATGCTCCATTACCGGGTCCGGTTTCCAGGACGCGATCTCCAGGCCTGATGTGCATGAGCTCGATGCACTTTCGATTGAGCGTGCCATGGATCTCGTTCATCTTCAGTGCCATCTCAAGGGCCTGCCCGCCGCTGGGGCAGCGCAATTGCGCCGCAGTGTCCTGCAGTGATTCCACTTCCAACTCCTTGTTTCGGCATCTGCCGTGCTGGCGTGAACGCCGCTGAAAAAAAGATGCCTACATGCGCCAGGTCACCCGCAGGCCAAGCTCGCGGGGAGGGCTGTAGATGGTGGTGGTGCCGTTGAGAAATCCGATGGTGTCGTATTTCCTGTCCCCGGCGTTGCGAACATAGGCGGACAGTTCGGTGCGCCCGTAGGTGTAGCCTGCCATCAGGTCGATGACGCCGTATCCGGCGCGGCCATACATGTTCGCGGCATCGAGATAGATTCTGCTGGCGCCGTTGATGTGGGCCTGGACGTACCAGCCTCGTGTGGCGTCGTAGCGCACCCCGAGATGTCCGGTGACATCCGGTGCGAGCGGGTTGTGCTTGCCCTTGTAGTCGTTGGCGCCGTCCCGGTACTCACGGAAGCGGGTACGGTTCAGCCCGAGGGCGGCCTGGAGCTGCCAGCCGGAGCCAAGCAGGTACTGAAGCTCCGCATCGATGCCTGCAGGGCGTGCCGACGCGGCATTGGTAAGAAACATCTGGCCAGGCAGTCCGATCTGCTGGACCTGCATGTCGCTCACGTTCATGAGGTAGGCTGAAACACTGTAGCGAAGCCGCCGGTTCAGCAGCCGCCCCTTGGCGCCGAGTTCGAAAGAGCGCACTCGTTCTGGCTGATAACGCCGGTAGGCCTCGGGCGCAAAGGCATTGAAGCCGCCTGCGCGAAAGCCTTCGGCGATGCTGGCATAGATCTGTCCATCTTCATGCCATTGGTACTGCAGGGCGAGCTTGGGAGAGAAACGGCGCCATGCACGTGATTGTTCGCGGCCGCCCTCCAGGGAGAAGCGCACCTCGTCGCGCTCGAAACGGCCGCCCGCCGTGACCGTCCACCGCTCCTTCAACGGGACGGTCCAGTGGGTGAACAGCGCAGCCGAGTTGCCTTTCTGCGTGGCGGAGGTCGTGGTCGAACCCAGCGGAATCTTCTGCCCGAAGCTCAGATCATGGTCATCGCGGTCTGCGTAGAATCCGGCCAGCCATTGCGCCTGGCCAAGCCGGCCTTCGAGACGAAACTCCTGCGACAAGGTTCGGAAATGGTGGTTGCGCCCCACCTGCAGCATGTCCACCGGCATATAGTCGATGTCCTGCAGGATGCGGTCGGTGAATTCATTGTTGGCCGAGATTGAGCGCAGACGCAGGTCGGGCGCCAATTCGTGCGATACGTCGAGCGACACGGTGCGTGCCGTCGATTCATTCCAACTGTCTGTTCCGGATCGAACCGTGGCGCGCGGCGCAGTGACCGATCCCCATAGCGAGCCTGCGTCGCGGTATTCCCGCCGGGCATAGCGGAGGGTGGCATCGGTTCGCTCGCTGGGCGTCCAGCGCAACGCCAGGCGGCCATTGCGGCGCTCGCGATCGTCCTCCTTGCCCCCATCGAAGGTGTTGTCGATGAAGCCGTCCTGCGCGAAGAACTCGCCGGCGACGCCGATGTAGAGGGTGTCCTTCACCAGCGCGCGACTCGCATCGAAGCGCAGCGCGCGTTTTTCCCGACTCCCGATCTCGGCGGAAACGACGGCATGAGGATCGTTGCCCGGCTTGCGCGTGACGATGCTGATCACGCCGGCCTCGGCATTGCGCCCGTACAGCGTGGACTGCGGCCCGCGCAGCACCTCCACGCGCTCGATGCCCAGCAGATTGTCGTCGAACCCCTGGCCTCGCAAGGTCGGGACGCCATCGACCACCAGCGCCACCGAGGACGAAAACCCCATGATGTTGGCCGTCAAGCCACGCATCACGGGTGGCTGCAGGCCGGACTGCCCCGATGCCTGGAAGGTGAAGCCGGGCGTCATCCGCGCCACGCCTTCGAGACTGTCGATGCCGGCCGCCTCCAGATCCTCGCCCTCGAACGCCGAAACGCTGGCAGGGACGCTTTCAAGCGACTGGGCTCGCTTGTCGACGGTCACCGTGACGGTGGGCAGTTCGACCATATCCTGGGCGTAAGTCGATGAACTGCCGAGCCACATCACCAATACCGTGGCCGTCACTCGATGCAATGCGAGTGCTTCCATTGTTTCCCTCCCAAAGCCTGCACTTGGAAAATCCTACCTTCAATTGAAAATGATTCTCATGTAGAATTTTCTGGATTCGGGAGCAATACGTATGCAGGACGGAGGGAAGAGGAGCGTTCGTGATGGCAGCTCGACCAGAGGCCACTGACCAGGGCTTGGGCGCTGGGGGTACGAAAGGCCGATCGATGCCTCGATTCACCGAGGAATGCCGCATCGAACGCCTGCCACTGGATGACGGGCTGACCCTGGTGCGCTCGTTTTGTTGTCCTGCCAAGGATCTGAGCGAGAAAACCGATCAGGCCGATGCTCGCCCGACGCTGGTCATCACCTTCGGGCTTGCCGGAGAGTCCGTTTACGTGGAGCGTGGGGGTACGCGTCTGCGTTTCCGTCAAGGCCGTACGACGCTTTCGATCTTTGCCTGCTGCCAAGGCGAGCGCCAATTTGCCGCCAACACCCCGGTACGCCAATTACGGCTGGCCGTCGGTGAAACCGCGCTGCGGCGCTACCTGGGTACACCCGACGCACTATTGCCTCAACGTAAGGGGGTGTGCGCACTGGGTGAGCGCGCCACATCCCCGTGGTGCCTGCCGCTCGTACGCTCCTTGGCCGACCCGGGGGCCGTTTCGCACCTGGATGCGCATATTGCCGCGCTCAGTCTGGTTGGCGAACACCTCCGCGTCCTGGGGCCGCTGGCCGGAAGCCCTTCGTCTTCGGCGCGATGGACTCCAGCCGATATGGAGAAGCTCAGGCAGGCGCACGACCTGATGTACAGCCAAATGGATCGTGCGCTGACCATTCCCTATCTGTGCATCTCGGTGGGAGTCAACGAATTCAAGCTCAAGCGGGGATTCCGCGAAATCTATGGCACGACGCCGTACCAGGCGCTACTGGACATGCGAATGCAACGTGCGAGGCAGCTATTGGAAGCAGGTTCGCAAGTCGCCCAGGCTGCCTATGCCGTGGGGTATGCCCACCCGGCCAATTTCAGCACGGCGTTTGAGCGGTATTTCGGTTTTCGGCCGAAATTCTTTTGCACCCGCCGCAGAAATTAGGGCAGCTCAGACGAAATCCACGCTGCCCGGGGAGCTTGAAGGCAGGGCCGACGAAGACCTGCGAGGAAGGGCCATGTGTCGCTCGGATGTGCAATGCATTAAGAAGTCCGCTCAGGCGGAGCGCGAAACGGAAGGGAGAGGTGGGGCCAAGCCTGAAGTCTTGGGTGATGAAATGCGAACGGCGCGGCAGGAAACTGGAGGCCTGAGGCGAGCGGAGCCGTTCGGGCCGGTGCTCGCTTCTAATTGCCGCAGGAAGCGCCAGCAGGCAAAATGCGCCCCAGGCTGATGCGCCCCAGGCACATTGCTTACTCTTCGCCCCCGCCGGGGGCTTCTTCATTGCAGGCATGCATTCAGGACTTCTGCTGTCGTTGTGGTTCGCCGGCGTGGCGTCGGTGCAGTTTCTCGCCCCCGGGGTGCTGGCCTGGGTGGTCGCCGCCAGCCTGGCGCTCGCGCTCGGCTTCGCCCGTGACAGGGCGCTGCGCCTGCTGCGCCGGGTACGGGTGCTGATGTTCGCCATCGTGCTGCTGTTCGCCTGGTTCACGCCGGGCGAAGCGATGTTCGCCTCCTGGCCGCGGCTTTCGCCCAGCCGCGAGGGGATGATGCTGGCCCTGGTCCATGGCGGGCGCCTGATCGCGGTGGTGTGCGCCGTGGCGCTGCTGCTCGAACGCCTGCCGGTCGAGCGCCTGGTCGGCGGGCTCTATTGCCTGAGCCGTCCTTTTTCCGTGATCGGCCTGCGTGCCGGCGATCTGGCCCTGCGGCTGATGCTGGTGCTGCGCTTCGTCGAGGCTTCGCCGCGCGGCAGCGCGACGCACTGGAAGGACTGGCTGCGCGACGCTGGTGACGATGGCGAGCTGCAGCCGGTCAGGCTCGTCCGCGAACGCCTGGGGCCGCTGGATGTCGCTGTTGCCGCAGCACTGGGACTGCTGGGGCTGGCGGCGTTGTCGTGGGGATTGCCATGGGCCGCATAGCGCTCGGCATCGAATATGCCGGCGATGCCTTCTGCGGCTGGCAGAGCCAGGCGCATGGCCGCACGGTGCAGGATGTACTGGAGCGGGCCTTGGCGGAAATCGCCGCCGCGCCGGTACGCCTGCATTGCGCCGGGCGCACCGATACCGGTGTCCATGCCAGCGCCCAGGTCGTCCATTTCGACACCGCGGCCGTACGGCCGATGACGGCCTGGGTGCGCGGCGTCAATGCCCTGCTGCCGCCGGCTATCGTCGTGCGCTGGGCGGTGGCGGTGGATGAGGACTTTCACGCCCGCTTTCTCGCTTGCGAGCGCCAGTATCGCTACATCCTGCACAACAGCCCGACCCGGCCGGCAATGCTGGCCGGGCGCGTCGGCTGGTTCCACGTGCCGCTGGACGAACTGCGGATGGCCGAGGCCGTCGAATGCCTGATCGGCACGCATGATTTTTCGTCCTTCCGGGCCGCCGGTTGCCAGTCGAAGACGCCGGTGCGCGTGATGCACGAGGCGCGTGTCGTGCGCCAGGGCGAATACCTGCTGTTCGATTTTCGTGCCAACGGCTTCCTGCACCACATGATCCGCAACCTGGTCGGCGCGCTGGTCTATGTCGGCAAGGGGCGCCATCCGGCGGGCTGGATGCGGACGCTGCTCGAAGCGCGCGACCGCAGCCGCGCTGCGCCCACTTTCGCGCCGGACGGCCTGTACCTGTGCGGCGTGGCCTACCCGCCGCGCTGGCCGCTGCCCGGCGATGGGCGTATCATCGCGCTGCCTCAGCTCCCCCTCATCTGAATGCCCCGTACCCGAATCAAGATCTGCGGCCTGACACGCCCGCAGGACGTGCGTGCCGCCGTCGAACTCGGCGCCGATGCGATCGGCTTCGTCTTCTATCCGCCCAGCCCGCGTGCGGTGAGCATCGATCAGGCGGCCGAGCTCGCGGCCTTGCTGCCGCCTTTCGTCACCGCCGTCGGCCTGTTCGTGAATCCTTCGCGGGAGGAGGTCCAGGCCGTACTCGAGCGTGTGCCGCTGCAGCTGCTGCAGTTCCACGGTGACGAGAGCGAGGCCGCTTGCGCCGGCCATGGCAGGCCATGGATCAAGGCCGCGAGGATGCGGCCAGGGGTCGATCTGGTAGAATTCTCGGCTTCGTATCCGCGCGCCAGCGGAATCCTCGTCGACACATTCGTCGAGGGTTATGGCGGCGGGGGGAAAACTTTCGACTGGTCGCTGATTCCCGAGGGCTTCGGGCGGCCGCTCGTGCTTTCCGGCGGGCTCGACGCGGACAACGTCGCCGAAGCGGTGCGGCGCCTCCGGCCGTGGGCGGTCGACGTCTCGAGCGGAGTCGAAAGCGGCAAGGGAATCAAGGATGCGGCCCGGATCGCCGCATTCATCGATGGAGTTCGACAAGCAGATGGCTGACATGCCTTACCAGTTTCCCGACGCAAGCGGGCATTTCGGCCCTCACGGCGGCATCTTCGTCGCCGAGACCCTGATGCCGGCATTGGCCGAGCTGCGCGAGGCCTATGCCGCGTGCCAGGCCGACCCCACCTTCATGGCCGAGTTCGAATACGAGCTCAAGCATTACGTCGGCCGTCCCAGCCCGATCTACCACGCCAAGCGCTGGTCGGAGACGCTCGGCGGCGCGCAGATCTACCTGAAGCGCGAAGACCTCAACCACACCGGCGCACACAAGGTCAATAACTGCATCGGCCAGGCGCTGCTGGCCCGCCGCATGGGCAAGCAGCGGGTGATCGCCGAGACCGGCGCGGGGCAGCATGGTGTCGCCACCGCGACCATCGCCGCGCGCTACGGCATGGAATGCGTGGTCTACATGGGCTCGGAAGACGTCAAGCGCCAGGCCGCCAACGTCTATCGCATGAAGCTGCTCGGCGCCACCGTGGTGCCGGTCGAGTCCGGCTCGAAGACGCTGAAGGATGCGCTGAACGAAGCGATGCGCGACTGGGTCACCAATGTCGCCGACACCTTCTACATCATCGGCACCGTGGCCGGGCCGCATCCCTATCCGCTGCTGGTGCGCGACTTCCAGACCGTGATCGGCAAGGAATGCCTGGTGCAGATGCCGGAGATGGCCGGGCGCCAGCCCGACTACGTGATCGCCTGCGTCGGCGGCGGCTCCAACGCGATCGGCATCTTCCACCCCTACATCGGCGCCGAAGGCGTCCGCCTGGTCGGCGTCGAGGCGGCGGGCGACGGCCTGGAAACCGGCCGCCACGCGGCGCCGCTGACCACCGATGCGCCCGTCGGCGTGCTGCACGGCAACCGTACCTACCTGATGCAGGACGAGGACGGCCAGATCATCGAGACGCATTCGATTTCCGCCGGCCTGGACTATCCCGGCGTCGGCCCCGAGCACGCCTGGCTGAAGGATTCGAAGCGCGCCGAGTACGTCGCCGCGACCGATGCCGAAGCGCTGCAGGCCTTCCACGACCTGTGCCGCTACGAAGGCATCATCCCGGCGCTGGAATCCTCGCACGCGCTGGCCCATGCGGCCAAACTGGCGCCGACGCTGCCGCGCGACAAGATCCTGCTGGTCAATCTGTCGGGCCGCGGCGACAAGGACATGCACACCGTCGCCGAACGTTCCGGCATCCAGTTCTGAACCTCCCCCGGGCCGCGTTGCGGCCCGCTGCGTGATCGAGACGTGACATGTCAAGAATCCAGACCGTTTTCCAGCATTTGCAGGCCGAAGGCCGCAAGGCGCTGATTCCCTTCGTCACCGCCGGCTTTCCCGAGCCCGCGCTGACCCTGCCCCTGATGCGTGCGCTGGTCGAAGGCGGCGCCGACATCATCGAGCTGGGCGTGCCGTTCTCCGACCCGATGGCCGACGGCCCCACCATCCAGCGTGCTTCGGAACGCGCGCTGGAGCAGGGCATGAGCCTGCGCAAGGTGCTCGACACCGTCCGCGCCTTCCGCGCCGGGAACGCCGAGACGCCGGTGGTGCTGATGGGCTACGCCAACCCGATCGAAGCCATGGGCGTCGAAAACTTCGTCGCCGCGGCCAGCGAAGCGGGCGTGGATGGCGTGCTGGTGGTCGATTACCCGCCCGAGGAATGCACCGGCTTCACCCGCGCGGCCAAGGCCGCCGGCCTGGATCCGATCTTCCTGCTGGCACCGACGTCGACCGAGCAGCGCTTTGCCGACGTCGCCGCGGCGGGCAGCGGCTACATCTACTACGTCTCGCTGAAGGGCGTGACCGGCAGCGGCAAGCTCGACATCGACGAGGTCGCGCGCCGCATTCCGCAGATCCGCGCCGCGGTCGGCATGCCGGTCGGCGTCGGCTTCGGCATCCGCGATGCCGAGAGTGCCCGGCGCATCGGCGCCGTTGCCGACGCGGTCGTCATCGGCAGCCGGATCATCGAGGAAATCGAGCAGGCGCCGGCAGGCGAAGCCGTCACACGCGTCACCGCCTTCATGCGCGGCATCCGCGAAGCGCTCGATGTCATCGAGCCGGCAACAGGAGTGAAATCATGAGTTGGTTGGAAAAGCTGCTGCCGCCGAAGATCAAGCGCAGCGACAGCGCAGGGCGCGGCAAGTCGACGATTCCGGAAGGACTGTGGAGCAAGTGCAGCGCGTGCGAAGCCGTGCTCTATCGCTCCGACCTCGACAGCAACCAGGGCGTATGCCCGAAGTGCGGGCACCACAACCGGCTGCGCGCGCGCCAGCGTCTCGACATGCTGCTCGACATCGAAGGCCGCGTCGAGATCGGCGCCGAAGTGCGGCCGGTCGATGCGCTGAAGTTCAAGGACTCGCGCAAGTATCCCGAGCGCCTGTCGGCAGCGGGATCGGAGACCGGCGAGGCCGATGCGATGGTCGTGATGCAGGGGCTGATCGGCGGCGTGCCGGTGGTGGTGGCCTGTTTCGAGTTCGAGTTCCTCGGCGGCTCGATGGGTTCGGTGGTCGGCGAACGCTTCGTGCGCGGCGCCAAGGCCGCTTATGAGCAGCGCCTGCCTTTCATCTGCATCACCGCCTCGGGCGGCGCGCGCATGCAGGAAGGCCTGTTCTCGCTGATGCAGATGTCCAAGACCACGGCGGCGATCACGCGCCTGGCCGAGCGCCGGCTGCCTTTCGTCACCGTGCTGACCGATCCGACCATGGGCGGCGTGTCGGCGAGCTTCGCCTTCATGGGCGACGTCGTCATCGCCGAGCCGGGCGCGCTGATCGGCTTTGCCGGCCCGCGCGTGATCGAGCAGACGGTGCGCGAGAAGCTGCCGGAAGGCTTCCAGCGCGCCGAGTTCCTGCTGGAGAAGGGCGCCATCGACCTGATCGTCGATCGCCGCGAGATGCGGCAGGAGCTGGCCCGTCTGCTCTGCCTGCTGCTGCGCCAGCCCGCCGCCTCGGCTGCCTGATGGTTTCTTCGTCCACTGCCGTTTCGCCGCGCACGCTGGCCGGCTGGCTGCAACTGCTCGAGCAGCGCCATGCGCAGGCCATCCAGCTCGGCCTGGAGCGTGTCGCGCAGGTGCGTGCCGCGCTCGGAGCCGATCCCGATGCGCTGGTGATCACGGTGGGCGGCACCAACGGCAAGGGATCGTGCTGCGCGATGCTGGAGGCCATCCTGCTGGCGGAAGGCTATCGCGTCGGCTGCTATACCTCGCCGCATCTGCTGCGCTACAACGAACGTGTCCGCGTCGATGGCAAGGACGTCGCCGACGAGGCCCTGGTCGAGGCTTTCGACGCGGTCGAAGCCGCCCGCGGCGATACGCCGCTGACTTATTTCGAGCATGGCACGCTGGCCGCCTGGGAAGTGTTCCGCAGGCAGGCGCCGGACGTCGTCATCCTCGAAGTCGGCCTCGGCGGCCGGCTGGACGCGGTGAATGTGTTCGACGCCGACTGCGCGCTGGTGACCGGCATCGCGCTCGACCACATGGATTACCTCGGCGACACGCGGGAAGCGATCGGCTTCGAGAAGGCCGGCATCTTCCGCGCCGGCCGGCCCGCCGTGTGCGGCGACCCGCAGCCGCCGGCCAGCCTGCTCGAGCATGCCGAGGCGATCGGCGCGCAGTTGTGGATCAGCGGCCGCGATTTCGGCTTCGGCGGCGACCGCCAGCAGTGGGGCTACTGGCGCTACCAGGCGCCGCCTGCGCAGGGCGCGCTGGTCAAGCGCGGCGGCCTTGCCTATCCGGCGCTGCGGGGTGCCAACCAGCTGCTCAACGCCGCTGCGGTGATGACGGTGCTCGACGCCGTGCGCGACCGCATCCCGGTATCGATGCAGGCCATTCGCCAGGGCCTGATGCTGGTCGAGGTGCCGGGCCGCTTCCAGGTCCTGCCCGGCCGTCCGGCGGTGGTGCTGGACGTCGCCCACAACCCGCAGGCGGCCGGCGTGCTGGCCGAGAACCTGGGGAGCATGGGTTTCCATGCGGAAACCTGGGCGGTGCTCGGCATGCTCGGCGACAAGGACGTCGAAGGCGTCGTGGCGCGGCTCAAGGACCGGATCGACCACTGGCTGCTTGCCGATCTGCCCGGCCCGCGCGGCCTCAAGGCCGAGGAACTGGCGTTGCGCCTGCACATGGCGGGTATCGAAGCCGGCATCCGCTGCTTTCCTTCGCCGAAAGATGCCTATGCTGCGGCGCAGCAGGAGGCGGGGAGGGTGATAGAATCGTGGCCTTCGGCTCCTTCCTGACCGTTGCCGAAGTGCTCGACGCGGTGAAAGCGGGCAGACACTGACGAGATCGTTTCGTGAGCGACGCAGAAAACCTCGACATCAAGAAACGCGCCCGGCGCCGGCTGGTGGGCGCGATCGCACTTGCGCTGCTGGCGGCGATCATCCTGCCGATGATGATGGAGCAGGAGCCGCATCCGGTCAGCGGCGACATCCAGATCACGATTCCGGACCGCGACGCACCTGCCGGCCAGGTCCGCCCGAATGCGGCTGCGGAAGATCCGTCGCCCGCGGCTGCAGCCACGCCCGCGCCGGAGGAACAGACGCCGCCGTCCCCGCCGCCGGTCGTCGAAGCGCCGTCGCCTGCGCCGGCGAAACCCGAAAGCCGGGCAGAGGCGGCCGCCGGAATGCCGGCCACCGGATCGCCGGCCGCCCCTGCCACGAAGCCCGCGGCGCCGAAGCCCGAAACGCCCAAGCCTGCACCGGCACGGCCCGCTGCCGATGAAGCGGCCGAAGCCGCGCGTGCGCGCGCCGCGATCGAAGGCCGCGAAGTGCCGAAGGCCCAGGCGCCGAAGGGCGAAACCTTCATCCTGCAGATCGGTGCCTTCGGCGATGCCGCCAGGGCCTCGCGCATTGCTGCCGATCTCAAGAAGCAGGGTTTCGCCGCCTATACCGAGAAGGCCGGCAACGTCACCCGCGTGCGCGTCGGCCCCATCACCGGCAGGAACGCCGCCGACAAGGCGGCCGAGCAACTGCGGGCGCTGGGTTTCAGTACCGTGATCACGCCGCGCTGACGGTTTCCGCATGACGGTATTCGACTACGTGTTCCTCGGCATCCTGGCCTTGTCCGCGGCAGTGGGCACGTGGCGCGGCCTGGTCAGCGAGGTCATGGCCGTGCTGGCCTGGGTGCTCGCGCTTTTCGCCGCCTGGCGCTATAACGAACAGGCGGCCCAGGTCTTCGCCGGACTCATCGCCGAACCCTTGTGGCGGCAGGTGGCCGGCGGCGCGCTGGTCGTCGTCGGGGTGCTGATCCTGACCGCGCTCGTTCGCTACCTGCTGCGCGAACTGCTGCGTGCTGCGGGCCTGGGCGCGACCGATCGCTTCTTCGGCGCGCTGTTCGGCATCGCGCGCGGCCTGCTGGTGGCGCTGGTGGTCGTGCTGATCGGCGGCCTCGCCGGCCTGTCCCGCGAACCCTGGTGGACGCAGGCCTTGTTCTCGCCACCGTTGGAAACGGCGGTTCTTGCCGCCAAACCCTGGCTGCCCGACGTGGTGGCCGACAAGATTCGATTCAGATAGGCGAAATCCTCATGTGCGGAATTCTCGGGGTCGTCGCGACCTCTCCGGTCAACCAGCTTCTGTACGATGGCCTCCAGGTGCTGCAGCACCGCGGGCAGGATGCGGCAGGCATCGCCACCGCCGAAGGCGGGCGCTTCCACATGCACAAGGGCTCGGGCCTGGTGCGCGACGTGTTCCGTACGCGCAACATGCGCAACCTCGAAGGCAACTGGGGCATCGGCCACGTCCGCTATCCGACCGCGGGCTCGGCCTACAACGCCTCGGAGGCGCAGCCTTTCTACGTCAATTCGCCCTTCGGCCTGCTGCTGGCGCACAACGGCAACCTGACGAATTCCGACGCGCTCAAGCGCGAGATCTTCCTGTCCGACCTGCGCCACATCAACACCAGCAGCGATTCCGAAGTGCTGCTGAACGTGCTGGCGCACGAGCTGCAGGCGGCCTGTAACGGCCTGAAGCTCGACGAGGAGGCGGTGTTCCGTGCCGTCGCCGGCGTCCATCGCCGCTGCCGCGGCGCCTATGGCGTGGTGGTGATGATCGCCGGCTACGGCCTGCTCGCCTTCCGCGACCCCTACGGCATCCGTCCGCTGGTCATCGGCCGCAACGAGGCCGAGGCCGGCACCGAATGGCTGGTGGCGTCCGAGTCGGTGGCGCTCGACGTGCTCGGCTTCAAGCTGTTGCGCGACGTCGCGCCGGGCGAGGCGGTACTGATCGACACCGACGGCAACTTCCACAGCCGCCAGTGCGCCGAGCAGACCGTGCAGGCGCCGTGCATGTTCGAATTCGTCTATCTGGCGCGGCCCGATTCGATCATCGACGGCGTGTCGGTGTACGAGTCGCGCATGAAGATGGGCGAATACCTCGCCGACAAGATGAAGCGTACGATGCCGCACGTCGAGATCGACGTCGTGATCCCGATCCCGGACTCCAGCCGGCCGTCGGCGCTGCAGATGGCCGAGCGCCTGAGGCTGCCGTTCCGTGAAGGCTTCGTCAAGAACCGCTACATCGGCCGGACCTTCATCATGCCGGGGCAGGCGACGCGCAAGAAGTCGGTGCGCCAGAAGCTCAACACCATTCACCAGGAGTTCAGGGGCAAGAGCGTGCTGCTGGTCGACGACTCCATCGTGCGCGGCACGACCAGCAAGGAGATCGTCAACATGGCGCGGGAAGCCGGCGCGCGGAAGGTTTATCTCGCCTCGGCGGCGCCGCCGGTACGCCATGCCAACGTCTACGGCATCGACATGCCGACGCGCGGTGAACTGATCGCATCGGATCGCACCGAGGAAGAAATCTGCCGCGAGATCGGCGCCGACGGCCTGATCTACCAGGATCTGGACGATCTGAAGGCGTCGGTGCGGGCGTTGAATCCCGCGCTCAGTTTCTTCGAGACGTCCTGCTTCGACGGCTGCTACGTGACCGGCGACATCACTGCCGAATACCTGAACGGCGTCGAGAACCAGCGCGGCGAGGGCAAGCCTTCCAAGGGCGACCTCCACGACGACGACGGCGGCCAGCTCGATCTCAATCTCGCTTCCGGCTCCGACAACTGAACCGACTTTTCCAGCGAACCGCAATGACGCTCCCTGAAGATTTCCCTCTCCATCCGGATACGCTGGCAATCCGCTCCGGCATCGAACGCAGCCAGTTCGGCGAACACGGCGAAGCGATGTACCTGACCTCGAGCTTCGTGTTCGAGAATGCGGCGCAGGCGGCGGCGCGTTTCTCCGGCGAGGAGGAAGGCAACGTCTATGCCCGCTTCTCGAACCCGAGCGTCACCGCGATGCAGACGCGGCTTGCCGCGCTCGAAGGCGCCGAAGCCTGCGTGGCGACGGCGTCCGGCATGTCGGCGATCCTGTCGCTGGTCATGGCGACCTTGCAGGCCGGCGATCACATCGTTGCCTCCAACGGCCTGTTCGGCGCCACCCAGCAGTTGTTCGGCGGCATCCTGTCGAAGTTCGGCATCGAAACCACTTTCGTACCGGCGACCGACCTCGATGCCTACCGCAAGGCAAGTGACGCCGCGCACCCGGCTGTTCTTCATCGAGACGCCGTCCAATCCGCTGACCGAAGTGGTCGACATCGCCGCGGTGGCGGAGATCGCCCACCACGCCGGCGCACTGCTGGCGGTGGACAATTGCTTCTGCACGCCGGCGCTGCAGCGTCCGCTGGAACTCGGCGCGGACGTGGTCGTGCATTCGGCGACCAAGTACCTGGACGGCCAGGGCCGCGTGCTGGGCGGCGCAGTGGCGGGCAGGAAGGCGATCACTGAAGAGGTGTTCCGCTTCCTGCGCACGGCCGGGCCGACGCTGTCGCCGTTCAATGCCTGGGTGATCTTCAAGGGCATGGAGACCCTGCGCATCCGCATGGAAGCGCAGTCGGCCGCGGCGCTGGAACTGGCCCGCTGGCTCGAGACCCAGCCCGGCGTCGCCCGCGTGTATTACCCCGGCCTGCCGTCGCACCCGCAGCACGAACTGGCGATGCGCCAGCAGAAATCGGGCGGCGCCATCGTCAGCTTCGACGTCAGGGGCGGGCGCGAGGCGGCATGGAGAGTGGTCGATTCGACGCGCCTGATGTCGATCACCGCCAACCTCGGCGATACCAAGACGACGATCACCCATCCGGCGACGACCACGCACGGCCGCATCACGGCGGAAGCGCGCGCCGCGGCCGGCATCGGCGACGGCCTGTTGCGTATTGCGGTGGGGCTGGAGGCGGTCGAGGACCTGAAGGCGGATCTCGCCCGCGGGCTGCAAGCCTGAGCCGGGTGGCGCCCCATGCGGCGGCGCCGAGCAGCGGGCGCCTGGCGGCCGGGGCGTGACGGGCAACCGACAGGAACGGGGCGAATGCCCCGTTCGCCGTTTTCGGCCCCGGAATCCGGGCCGACGCAGCGGAACCAGCGCAGCAGCATCTGCTCAGTCGGGCGTGCCGGCTTCAGTGGTGAACCGCCGGCCGTCGAAGGCGAGCCAGCGTGCTTCGCCGTGCCAGTCGGCAAGCACCCAGCGGATGCGCTGCCGGCCATCGACGACATGGACATGGCGTGCGGGGCGATGGGTGTGGCCGTGCACCAGCACTGCGTCCGCAGCCGTGCGGAACAGGGCGGCGACCGCGTCGGCGTTGACGTCCATGATCTCCACGGCTTTCGTTTGTTTGGCGGCCTCGCTCTTCCGGCGCAGGCTTTCGATGAAGGCCTTGCGCGCAGCCAGCGGCTGGGCGAGGAAGCCACGCTGCCACGCGGGGTCGTGGACCTGGCGGCGATAGGCCTGATAGGCGAGATCATCGGTGCATAGCACGTCGCCGTGGCTCAGCAGCAGGGCGGGCGTATCCGCAGTCTGGCCGAAGCGGAGCAGGCAGGGATCGGGCAGCAGCGTGAGGCCGGCGGCCCGGGCGAAACCTTCGCCGGCCAGCAGGTCGCGATTGCCGCGGATGAAGAATACCGCGACACCCGCGTCCGACACGGCCCGGAGGGCGGCGCACATCCGTTGATTGAAACCGTCGTCGAGATCGTCGTCACCCGCCCAGTATTCGAACAGGTCGCCGAGGATGAACAGGCTGGCGGCCTCGAGTGCCGGCCCCTGCAGGAACTCGATGAAGGCTGCGGCGGTGTCGGGCGCGTCCTCGGCCAGGTGCAGGTCCGAAATGAACAATGCCGGCAGCCCCGCATGTAAGGCTGCCGGCATGCGGGTCAGCGAGTCCTCGGGGACCCGCTGATCGGCCTGGCTGTCAGACAACTTCGGCGCGCTCGATGATCACGTCTTCCTTCGGCACGTCCTGGTGGAAGCCGCTGGAGCCGGTCTTGACCTTGCGGATCGCGTCGACCACGTCCATGCCGTCGCTGACCTTGCCGAACACGCAGTAGCCCCAGCCCTGCAGGTCGGGCGAGCGGAAGTTCAGGAAGTCGTTGTCGGCGACGTTGATGAAGAACTGCGCGGTGGCCGAGTGCGGCGCCTGGGTGCGGGCCATGGCGATGGTGCCGCGCTCGTTCTTGAGGCCGTTGTCGGCTTCGTTCTTGATCTGTTCGCCGGTCGGCTTCTGGTTCATGCCCGGGGTGAAGCCGCCGCCCTGGATCATGAAGCCGTCGATGACGCGGTGGAAGACGGTGTTGTCGTAGTGGCCAGCCTCGACGTAGGCGATGAAGTTGGCCACGGTCTGCGGCGCCTTGTCGGCGTCGAGTTCGAGGGTGATGACGCCGTGGTTGGTGTGCAGCTTGACTGCCATGTGCTGTTCTCCTGGGGAAAGCTGTTGGGGGTGCGGGCGTGCTTCTTACTTGCCCGCCTTCTTCGGCGCTGCGTTCTCGAGCACGCTGGCGTTCTCGATGACGACCGCCTCGACCGGCACGTTCTGGTGGAAGCCGCGGTTGGCGGTCTGCACCTTGGCGATCTTGTCGACCACGTCCATGCCCTTGACGACCTTGCCGAACACCGCGTAGCCCCAGCCGTCGCGCGAGGGATAGTCGAGGAAGGTGTTGGGCACCAGATTGATGAAGAACTGCGCGCTGGCCGAATGCGGATCGGCGGTGCGGGCCATCGCCAGCGTGCCGCGTTCGTTCTTGAGGCCGTTCCTGGCTTCGTTCTCGATCGGCGCGCGGGTGCTCTTCTGCTTCATGTCGGCATCGAAGCCGCCGCCCTGGACCATGAAGCCGTCGATGACGCGGTGGAACACGGTGCCGTCGTAGAAGCCGTCCTTGACGTACTGGACGAAGTTCTCGGCGGACTTGGGCGCCTTGTCGGCGAAGACTTCGACGACGATCGCGCCCTGGCTGGTCTTGAGTTCGACCATCGGGTTGGCGGCGAGGGCGCCGAGGCTGGTCAGGGCGGTCGATGCCAGCGCGGCAAAGGCGATCAGGTGCTTTTTCATGGAATCTCCGGTGCGCGGCCGTGGGGCCGGATGGGCGGCGGACGTCGTGGCGGCCGGGAAAATGGCAGGCATTGCGGCCGTGGTATATTTGCGGCCTTCGACTGCCGGCCCGGCGCCTGGGTGACGCGGGATTTTAGCAACAAGCACCCCCCTCACAATTGCGCCGCCGGCGAACCGGTTCTCAACCGATCCTCCCCACCGTTTTTCCATTCGCCGATGCTTTCCATCTACAACACCCTGACGCGCAGCAAGGAAGTCTTCACCCCGATCGAGCCCGGCAAGGTCCGCATGTACGTGTGCGGCATGACGGTGTATGACTTCTGTCACCTCGGCCATGCGCGCGTGATGGTGGTGTTCGACATGGTGGCGCGCTGGCTGCGGGCCAGCGGGCTGGATGTGAACTACGTGCGCAACATCACCGACATCGACGACAAGATCATCCGCCGCGCGCAGGAGAACGGCGAGTCGATCCGCCAGTTGACCGACCGCTTCATCGCCGCGATGCACGAGGACGCCGACGCCCTCGGTGTGCTGCGCCCGGACCACGAGCCGCGCGCCACCGACTACGTCGTCCAGATGCAGAGCCTGATCTCGCGCCTCGAGCAGAAAGGCCTGGCCTACGTTGCCGCCAACCGCGACGTCTGCTACGCGGTGCGCAAGTTCGACGGCTATGGCAAGCTGTCGGGCAAGTCGCTCGACGAGCTGCGGGCCGGCGAGCGGGTGGATGTCGCCCAGGACAAGAACGATCCGCTCGATTTCGTGCTGTGGAAGCATGCCAAGGCCGAGGAGCCGGGCGAGGTGAAGTGGGATTCGCCCTGGGGTGCCGGCCGTCCGGGCTGGCACATCGAATGTTCGGCGATGAGTTCCGAACTGCTGGGCGACCATTTCGACATCCACGGTGGTGGCATGGACCTGCAGTTCCCGCACCACGAGAACGAGATCGCCCAGTCCGAAGGCGCGCACGGCCACGCCTTCGTCAATTACTGGATGCACAACGGCTTCGTGCGTGTCGACGACGAGAAGATGTCGAAGTCGCTCGGCAACTTCTTCACCATCCGCGAGGTGCTGCAGAAATACGACGCCGAAGTGGTGCGCTTCTTCATCCTGCGCGCCCACTACCGCAGCGCGCTGAACTACTCGGATGCGCACCTCGAGGATGCGCGCAGCGCGCTGACGCGGCTCTACACGGCCTTGAAGAACGTGCCGGCCGAAGGCGAGGGCGAAGTCGATTGGAACGAAGCTCATGCGAGGCGCTTCCGCGCGGCGATGGACGACGACTTCAACACGGCCGAAGCGATGGCGGTGCTGTTCGAACTGGCCAACGAGGTCAATCGCAGCGTATCGCCTGGGCTGGCGCGGCAGCTGAAGGCGCTGGGTGCGGTGCTCGGCCTGCTGCAGCGCGATCCGGTGGCTTTCCTGCAGGCGGGAGCACCGGATGCCGGCGGGCTGGATGCGGCGGCGATCGAAGCGCGCATTGCCGCGCGTGCGGCGGCCAAGAAGAACAAGGACTACGCCGAAGCCGACCGCATCCGCGCCGAACTGGCCGAAGCCGGTATCGTGCTGGAGGACGGTGCCGGCGGCACGACCTGGCGTCGCGCCTGAGCGGTGTCCTGTCGGGGCGGAGCAGCCCCGATGACGAAAGAATGGCCTGCCATCCGGGAGATGGCAGGCCATTTTCATGCCTGGACGGGCGGCGGCGCCGGGAGAGTCGTGCGGCGGATGGGCCGGCAAGGCTCATCGTCGCGGCTGTCGCTCAGGTGCCGAAGAAGTCCTTCACCTTGTCCATCCAGGACTTGGCTTTCGGGTTGTGGCGGTCGGCGTTGCCGCTGGAGATCTCCTCGAATTCGCGCAGCAGCTCCTTCTGGCGCTCGGTGAGCTTGACCGGCGTCTCGACCACGACGTGGCAGAGCAGGTCGCCATGCACGTGGCTGCGCACGTTCTTGATGCCCTTGCCGCGCAGGCGGAAGACCTTGCCGCTCTGCGTCTCGGCCGGGATCTTCAGCCGGGCCATGCCTTCCAGCGTCGGGATCTCGATTTCGCCGCCGAGCGCCGCGGTGGTGAAGCTCAGCGGCATCTCGCAGTGCAGATCGTCGTGGTCGCGCTCGAACACCGCATGCTTGCGAATGTGGATCTCGACGTAGAGATCGCCCGGCGGGCCGCCATTGACGCCCGGTTCGCCGTGGCCGCCGTGGCGCAGGCGCATGCCTTCGTCGATGCCGGCGGGGATCTTCACTTCCAGCGTCTTGTGCTTCTTGACCCGGCCGGCGCCGCCGCAGTCGCGGCAGGGGTCGGGGATGATCTTGCCGCTGCCGTGGCACTTCGGGCAGGTCTGCTGGATCGAGAAGAAGCCCTGCTGCACCCGCACCTGGCCGTGGCCGTTGCAGGTGGGGCAGGTCTTGGGCTGGGTGCCGGGCTTGGCGCCGCTGCCGTGACAGGTGCCGCATTCCTCGACGGTGGGGATGCGGATCGTCTTCTCGGCGCCGCGCGCAGCCTCCTCGAGCGTGATCTCGAGGTTGTAGCGCAGGTCGGCGCCGCGATAGACGTTCGAGCGCCCGCCGCGGCCGCCGCCGAACAGGTCGCCGAAGATGTCGCCGAAGGCATCGGCGAAGCCGCCTTCGAAGCCCTGGCCGCCACCCATCGACTGGTCGACGCCGGCATGGCCGTAGCGGTCGTAGGCAGCCTTCTTCTGCGGGTCGGAGAGCATCTCGTAGGCCTCCTTGGCCTCCTTGAACTTCTCCTCGGCGTCCTTGTTGTCCGGATTGCGGTCCGGGTGGTACTTCATGGCCAGCTTGCGGTAGGCCTTCTTGATCTCGTCGTCGCCGGCATCGCGGTTGACGCCGAGAACGTCGTAGTAATCCCTTTTGGACATGGTGCTTCGCTCAGTCTGGTCTCAAGCAAAGGCCGAGCCGGCGCCGGAGCAGGGCTCCGGCGGGGCTCGGCCGCGAAGGATTCGCCAGAATGACGATTACTTCTTGTCCTTCACTTCGGTGAATTCGGCATCCACCACGTCGGCGTCGTCGGCCTTGCCGCCGGACGACTGGGCGCCGGCGCCGGCCTGATCACCGCCCTCGGCCTGGGCCTGGGCATACATCTGTTCACCGAGCTTCTGCGCGGCCATCGCCAGGGCCTGGCTCTTGGCTTCGATGCTGTCCTTGTCGGAGCCCTTGATCGCCTCTTCGGCATCCTTGATCGCGGCTTCGATCTTGGCCTTGTCGTCGTCGCTCAGCTTGTCGCCGTACTCGCCCAGCGCCTTGCGCGTCGAATGCACCAGCGCGTCGCACTGGTTGCGGGCATCGACCAGTTCGTGCGCCTTCTTGTCTTCCTCGGCGTGCGCCTCGGCGTCGCGCACCATGCGCTCGACTTCGTCGTCCGACAGGCCGGAGTTGGCCTGGATCTTGATCTTGTTCTCCTTGCCGGTGGCCTTGTCCTTGGCCGATACGTGCAGGATGCCGTTGGCGTCGATGTCGAAGGTGACCTCGATCTGCGGCATGCCGCGCGGCGCCGGCGGGATGTCGGACAGGTTGAACTGGCCCAGGCTCTTGTTGCCGGAAGCCATCTCGCGCTCGCCCTGCAGCACGTGGATGGTCACCGCGCTCTGGTTGTCGTCGGCGGTGGAGAACACCTGCGAGGCCTTGGTCGGGATCGTGGTGTTCTTCTGGATCAGCTTGGTCATCACGCCGCCCAGGGTCTCGATGCCGAGCGACAGCGGGGTGACGTCGAGCAGCAGCACGTCCTTGACTTCGCCCTGCAGCACGCCGCCTTGGATCGAGGCGCCGACGGCCACGGCTTCGTCGGGGTTCACGTCCTTGCGCGGTTCCTTGCCGAAGAACTCCTTGACCTTCTCCTGCACCATCGGCATGCGGGTCTGGCCGCCGACCAGGATCACGTCGTCGATGTCGGACACCTTCAGGCCGGCATCCTTCAGCGCGACGCGGCAGGGCTCGATCGAGCGCTCGACCAGATCCTCGACCAGCGCCTCGAACTTGGCGCGGGTGATCTTGACCGCCAGGTGCTTCGGACCCGTGGCGTCGGCGGTGATGTAGGGCAGGTTGACTTCGGTCTGCTGGCCGGAGGACAGCTCGATCTTGGCCTTTTCGGCCGCTTCCTTCAGGCGCTGCAGCGCGAGCACGTCGTTCTTGAGGTCGACGCCCTGTTCCTTCTTGAACTCGGTGACGATGTAGTCGATCAGGCGCTGGTCGAAGTCCTCGCCGCCGAGGAAGGTGTCGCCGTTGGTCGCCAGCACTTCGAACTGGTGCTCGCCGTCGAGGTCGGCGATCTCGATGATCGAGATGTCGAAGGTGCCGCCGCCGAGGTCATACACCGCGATCTTGGAATCGCCCGGTTTCTTGTCCATGCCGAAGGCGAGCGCGGCCGCGGTCGGCTCGTTGATGATGCGCTTGACTTCCAGCCCGGCGATGCGGCCGGCGTCCTTGGTGGCCTGGCGCTGGCTGTCGTTGAAGTAGGCCGGCACCGTGATGACGGCTTCGGTCACTTCCTCGCCGAGATAGTCCTCGGCGGTCTTCTTCATCTTGCGCAGCACTTCGGCCGACACCTGCGGCGGCGCGATCTTCTTGCCGCGCACTTCGACCCAGGCGTCGCCGTTGTCGGCCTTGGTGATGGCGAAGGGCATCAGGTCGATGTCCTTCTGCACTTCCTTCTCTTCGAAGCGGCGGCCGATCAGGCGCTTGATCGCGAACAGGGTGTTCCTGGCGTTGGTGACCGCCTGGCGCTTGGCCGGCGCACCGCACAGGATTTCGCCGTCTTCGGCGTAGGCGACCACCGACGGAGTGGTGCGCGCGCCTTCGGAGTTCTCGATGACCTTCGGCTTGCCGCCTTCCATCACGGAAACGCAGCTGTTGGTGGTGCCGAGGTCGATGCCGATGATCTTGCCCATGAAAGTTCCTTTGTGTCTGAATGAGGTGAGGGAGCGGCGTCGCCGTCCGGTCTGGTTCGAATATGGGGTGGCGCGGCGGAGTTTCAAGCCGCCGCGTGCAGATTGCCCGCGGGGGCGGCTGCCCTTACTGTCCTTTCGCCTTGGCGACCATCACCAGCGCCGGGCGGATGACGCGTTCGTTGAGCAGGTAGCCCTTCTGCAGCACGGTGACGACGGTGTTGGGTTCGGCATCCGCTTCGACGGTGCTGATCGCCTGATGCTTGTTCGGATCGAACTTCTGGCCGAGCGGATTCTCTTCCGCCAGGTTAGCGCTTTCGAAGGCGGCAACGAGTTGCTTCAGCGTCAGTTCGACGCCTTCGCGCAGGTTCTCGAGGGTCTGGTTTTCCACCGCGAGCGCGGCTTCGAGGCTGTCCTTGACCGGCAGCATCGCGCCGGCGAACTTCTCGGCGGCGAACTTGCCGGCCTTGGCGATGTCCTCCTGCGCGCGGCGGCGGACGTTCTCGGTCTCGGCCTTGGCGCGCAGCCAGGCGTCGTGGTGCTCGGCGGCCTTCAGTTCGGCCTGGCGCAGGCTTTCCTCCAGGCTGGGCATGGTGTCCGGCTTGCTTTCTGCGGTGTCCGGCGCGGCCGCTGCGGGAGCGCTCGGCTGTTCGGTTTCCGGTATGGCATTCGGATTCTGGCTCGGGTCCTGCATGGGTTCTTGCTCCCTGTTGATGGCTGTTCCTGGCCGGCATGTTGGGGCGGGCGATTCGATTTCAAGAGGAAACCTTTGGTGAACAAGCAGCCATTGCGGCAGGCTGCGCGCTGGCGCACAATAGCCCGTCCGGACTGGTTCTCGTTCCAAGTTGGAGGCGGTCGGTTCGACGGGCCTTCACCATTCCGGAATTCCACGTGATACCCGGCGTTTGCCTGTGTCATTGTTACAGTTGAGTCCCTTCCTGCTCGCCAGGAAACCATAGGAGATATCGATGAAACTGAAGAAAGTTGCCGCCTGCGTTCTGCTGTCCGCTGCCGTCGCGCCGGCCTGGGCCGCCTGCGAGGCCACCATCGAAGGCAACGACATGATGCAGTTCAACACCAAGGAGATCGTGGTCGACAAGAGCTGCAAGGAGTTCACCCTGACGCTGAAGCACACCGGCAAGCTGGCCAAGGCTGCCATGGGCCATAACTGGGTGCTGGCCAAGGACGCCGACGTCAAGGATCTGGCTGCCGACAGCGCCAAGGCCGGTCCGGCCAAGGACTACCTCGTCGATGGCGATGCCCGCATCGTCGCCCACACCAAGCTGATCGGTGGCGGCGAAACCGACTCGGTCACCTTCGACGTGTCCAAGCTCACGGCCGGCGAGAAGTACACCTATTTCTGCTCTTTCCCGGGCCACTGGGCAGTGATGAAGGGCGAGCTGAAGCTCAACTGAAGCTCTATCGCCATTGGCCACTGGAGCCTGACCGGGTTCCGGTGGCATCGCAGGATGGGGGAGGGTGTGACGCACCTCCTCGTTGTTGTTGATGAAATGCATATGGCGGGCATCGTCCTGTCATGCGTCCAGCTGCGCGGATGATCTCCGCTGCATGATCTTCAGGCGCACCTTCCTCGCGCCTTTGCTCGTTGTCCACCTGGCGGAAATGTGCTTCCTTTGGGCTCGTCTGCGGCTGTAGGGCAGGGGCTCGTGGTAGCATTGACCGTTTTGATTCACGCGGCTTTCGCCGCCTTCGAGCATGACCCAGTTCGCCAAGGAAACCCTGCCGATCAGCCTCGAAGAGGAGATGCGGCACTCCTACCTCGACTACGCGATGAGCGTGATCGTGGGCCGCGCACTCCCCGATGCGCGCGACGGCCTCAAGCCGGTGCACCGCCGAGTGCTGTTCGCGATGCACGAGCTGTCCAACGACTGGAACCGTGCCTACAAGAAGTCCGCGCGCATCGTCGGCGACGTCATCGGTAAATACCATCCGCACGGCGACACCGCGGTGTATGACACCATCGTGCGCATGGCGCAGGATTTCTCGCTGCGCTACATGCTGGTCGACGGCCAGGGCAACTTCGGTTCGGTCGACGGCGACAATGCCGCGGCGATGCGCTACACCGAAATCCGCATGGCGCGCATCGGCCACGAACTGCTGGCCGACATCGACAAGGAAACGGTCGACTTCGGCCCGAACTACGACGGCTCGGAGAAGGAGCCGCTGGTCATGCCGGCGCGCATCCCCAATCTGCTGATCAACGGTTCGAGCGGCATCGCGGTCGGCATGGCGACCAACATCCCGCCGCACAACCTCGGCGAGATCGTCGATGCCTGCCTGAAGCTGCTGGAAGAGCCGGACACCGACATCGAGGCGCTGATCGACATCGTCAAGGCGCCCGACTTCCCGACCGCCGGCCTGATCTACGGCCTGCACGGCGTGCATGAGGGCTACCGCACCGGCCGCGGCCGGGTGGTGATGCGCGCGCGCACCCACTTCGAGCCGATCGGCAAGACCGACCGCCAGGCCATCGTCGTCGACGAGCTGCCCTACCAGGTCAACAAGCGCACCCTGCAGGAGCGCATGGCCGAGCTGGTCAACGAAAAGAAGATCGAAGGCATCAGCGAGATCCGCGACGAGTCCGACAAGTCCGGCATGCGCCTGGTGGTCGAGCTCAAGCGCGGCGAGATGCCCGAGGTGGTGCTGAACAAGCTGTTCAAGCACACCCAGCTGCAGGACAGCTTCGGCATGAACATGGTGGCGCTGGTCGACGGCAAGCCGCGCCTGCTGAACCTGAAGCAGATGCTGGTGTGCTTCCTCGAGCACCGGCGCGAGGTCGTCACCCGCCGCACCATCTTCGAACTGCGCAAGGCGCGCGACCGCGGCCACATCCTCGAAGGCCTGGCGGTGGCGCTGTCCAACGTCGACGAGATCATCGCCCTGATCAAGGCCGCGCCGACGCCGGCCGATGCCAAGCGCAGCCTGATGGAACGCACCTGGCGTTCGCCGCTGGTCGAGGAGATGCTGTCGCGGGCGATGGCCGACAGCTACCGGCCGGAAGGGCTGGACCCGCAGTTCGGCCTGTCGGCGCAGGGCTATCGGCTGTCCGAAGCCCAGGCCCAGGCCATCCTGGAACTGCGCCTGCAGCGCCTGACCGGACTGGAGCAGGACAAGATCGTCGGCGAGTACCGCGAAGTGATGGACATCATCACCGACCTGCTCGACATCCTCGCCCGCCCCGAGCGCATCACCGCGATCATCGTCGAGGAGCTGAGCGCGATCCGCAACCAGTTCGGCGATCCGCGCCGCTCGGAACTGGTGATGAACACCGCCGAGATCAACATCGAGGACCTGATCACGCCGGAGGACATGGTCGTCACCCTGTCGCACACCGGCTACTTCAAGCGCCAGCCGCTGGCCGACTACCGCGCCCAGCGCCGCGGCGGCCGCGGCAAGCAGGCGACCTCGATGAAGGACGAGGACTTCATCGACCATCTGTTCGTCGCCAACACCCACGACACCGTGCTGTGCTTCTCCAGCCGCGGCCGCTGCTACTGGCTGAAGGTGTATGAAGTACCCGAAGGCACGCGCAACTCGCGCGGCAAGCCGATCGTCAATCTGTTCCCGCTGGTCGAAGGCGAGAAGATCACCGCCGTGCTGCCGATCAAGGAGTTCGACGAGGAGCACTTCGTGTTCATGGCGACTTCGGAAGGCACGGTCAAGAAGACCGCGCTGACCGCCTTCTCCAACCCGCGCAAGGCCGGCATCATCGCCGTCAACCTGGACGACGGCGACCACCTGATCGGCGTCGCCATCACCGACGGTCAATGCGACGTGATGCTGTTCTCCGACGCCGGCAAGGCGGTGCGTTTCGCCGAGACCGACGTGCGGCCGATGGGCCGCGAAGCGCGCGGCGTGCGCGGCATGATGCTGGAGGACGGCCAGGCGGTGATCGCGATGCTGGTGGCCAAGGACGAATCGCAGTCGGTGCTGACCGCGACCGAGAACGGCTACGGCAAGCGCACGCCGGTGGCCGAATACACCCGCCACGGCCGCGGCACCAAGGGCATGATCGCGATCCAGACCTCCGACCGTAATGGCAGGCTGGTGGGCGCGGTGCTGGTCGAGCCGGGCGACGAGGTGATGCTGATCTCGACCGGCGGCGTGCTGATCCGCACCAGCGTCGAGAGCATCCGCGAGATGGGCCGCTCCACCCAGGGCGTGACCCTGATCAACCTCGACGACGGCACTTTCCTCGCCAGCATCGAGAAAGTGGCGGAGTCGGAGTCCGACGAAAGCATGCGCGTGGAAGACGAAGGCGAGGCAGCCGCAACCGGGGAGCCTGCCGACGGGGACGGCAACGACGGCCAGGGCGAAGCGCCGGCGGCCGACGAACAGGGAGACGCCTGATGAGCCGGGTGTGGAACTTCAGCGCCGGCCCGGCCGCGCTGCCCGAGGAAGTGCTGCGCCAGGCCGCCGACGAGATGCTCGACTGGCAGGGTTCGGGCATGGGCGTGATGGAGATGAGCCATCGCGGCAAGGAGTTCACCTCGATCGCCGTGCAGGCCGAGGCCGATCTGCGTGAACTGCTGGCCGTGCCGGCCAACTATCGCATCCTGTTCATGCAGGGCGGGGCGATCGCGGCGAATGCGATCATCCCGATGAACCTGATCGGCGACAAGCGGGTCGCCGACTACGTCGTCACCGGCTCCTGGTCGCAGAAATCGCAGAAGGAGGCGCGCAAGTACGCCGAGGTGGAACATCGCCGCCACTTCCGAAGCGAGCGGCTTCACCACCGTGCCGCCGATGGCGGATTGGAAGCTGTCGGTCGATCCGGCCTACCTCTTCACCTGCACCAACGAAACCATCGGCGGCGTCGAATATCCCTTCGAGCCGGACCTGGCCCGGATCGGCCGCGGCGAAGTGCCGGTGGTGGCCGACATGTCTTCGCACATCCTGTCGCGCGCCATCGACGTGTCGAAATACGGCCTGATCTTCGGCGGTGCGCAGAAGAACATCGGCCCGGCCGGCCTGACCATCGTCATCGTGCGCGAGGACCTGCTCGGCCGCGCGATGCCGCACTGCCCGGCCGCTTTCGATTTCAGGACCGTGGCCGAGAACGCCTCGATGTACAACACGCCGCCGACCTACGGCATCTACATCGCCGGCCTGGTGTTCCAGTGGATCAAGCGCCAGGGCGGCGTGGCTGCGCTGGAGGCGCAGAACGTCGCCAAGGCGAAGCTGTTGTACGACTTCCTCGACGGCAGCGATTTTTATGAGAATCGCGTCGATCCGGCCTGCCGTTCGCGCATGAACGTGCCTTTCTTCCTGAAGGACGAATCGCTCAACGACGCTTTCCTGGCCGAGTCGAAGGCCGCGGGCCTGATGCAGTTGAAGGGCCACAAGTCGGTCGGCGGCATGCGCGCGTCGATCTACAACGCGATGCCGCTGGCCGGGGTGCAGGCGCTGGTGGACTTCATGCGCGACTTTGCCGCGCGCAAGGCTTGAACCGAAGGACCGAGCATGAGCGACGAACTGCTGAAGCTGCGCAACGAAATCGACCGCCTCGACGAGGAAATCCTCGCCCGCCTGTCCGAGCGTGCGCGCTGCGCGCAGCGCGTGGGCGAAGTGAAGCAGGGCAATGCCCCGTTCTATCGCCCCGAGCGCGAAGCCCAGGTGTTGCGCCGCCTGGCCGAACTGAACCCCGGACCGCTGCCGGCGGACGCGGTGAAGACGATCTTCCGCGAGATTATGTCGGCCTGCCTGGGGCTGGAGCATCCGCAGCGCGTCGCCTATCTCGGCCCGGCCGGCACTTTTTCCGAGAGCGCCAGCCGCAAGCAGTTCGGTTCCGCGCCGGGTTTCATGCCGATGGCGACGATCGAGGACGTGTTCCGCGCGGTCGAAGCCGGCAACGTCGATTACGGCGTCGTGCCGGTCGAGAATTCGACCGAGGGCGCGGTCAATATCACGCTCGACCTGCTGCTGGCGAGCCCGGTCAAGGTCTGCGGCGAAGTCAGGCTGCGCATCCATCAGCAACTGATGTCGCGCGCCGACGGCATCGGCGCCGCCAAGCGCCTGTATTCGCATGCGCAGTCGCTGGCGCAGTGCCACGAGTGGCTCAACCGCAACCTGCCTCACCTGCCGCGCATCCCGGTGGCGAGCAACGCCGAGGCGGCGCGGCTGGCGGCGGAGGATGCCGAGTCCTGCGCGATTGCGGGCGAGGCGGCGGCCAAGCTGTACGGCCTGAACATCCTCGCGCCCAACATCGAGGACGATCCCAACAACACCACGCGCTTCCTCGTCATTGCCAATCACGACGCGGGGCCTTCGGGCAGCGACCGCACCTCGCTGGTGTTCTCGGCGCCGAACCGTCCGGGGGCGATCCATGCCTTGCTGGAACCGCTCGCGCGCCACGGTGTGGACATGACCAAGCTGCAGTCGCGCCCGGCACAGTCAGGCTTGTGGGAATACGTGTTCTACGCCGACATCAACGGCCACCGCGAAGATGCCGAGGTCGCCGCCGCGCTCGCCGAGCTGGCCGATCGCGCCGCTTTCCTGAAGGTGCTCGGCTCCTACCCGATCGCCGCGATCTGACACCCTGAATCCGCCCCGAGCATTCGACGAACGAGGCCACGTGCCATCAAGGAGACAGCCATGAGCGTAGCAAGCCGTGCCCCGGACCATATCCGCGCCATCATGCCCTACCAGCCGGGCAAGCCGATCTCCGAGCTGGCGCGGGAGATGGGTCTTGCCGAATCGAGCATCGTCAAGCTCGCATCGAACGAGAATCCGCTGGGGATGAGCACGCGTGCCCGCGATGCCGCGCGCATGGCGTTGACCGATCTGGCGCGCTATCCGGACGGCGGCGCTTTTGCCTTGAAGGCGGCGCTGTGCCGCAAGCTCGGCGTGCAGCCCGAGCAACTGGTGATCGGCAACGGTTCCAACGACGTCCTCGAGATCGCCACCCAGGCTTTCCTTCGCCCCGGCTGTTCGGCGGTGTATGCCCAGCATGCCTTTGCCGTCTATCCGCTGGCGACGCAGGCACGCGGTGCGCGCGGCGTCGAAGTACCGGCGAGGAACTTCGGCCACGACCTGGATGCGATGGCGGCGGCGATCTCGCCCGATACCCGCATCGTCTTCATCGCCAACCCGAACAATCCGACCGGCACTTTCCTGTCGGGCAGGGACATCGAGGCTTTCCTGCACAAAGTGCCGCAGGACGTGCTGGTGGTGCTCGACGAGGCCTATACCGAATACCTGGCGCCGGCGCAGCGCTACGATGCCATCGCCTGGATCGAGCGCTTTCCCAACCTGCTGGTGTCGCGCACCTTCTCCAAGGCCTACGGCCTGGCCGGTCTGCGGGTGGGCTACGGCGTCGCGCATGCCGAAGTGGCGGACCTGATGAACCGGGTGCGCCAGCCCTTCAACGTTTCCAGCGTCGCGCTGGCGGCAGCCGGAGCGGCGCTGGACGACGAGGAGTTCATCGAGCAGTCGGCCGAGCTGAACCGGCGCGGCATGCAGCAACTCACCGATGCCTTCGTCGCGCTGGGGCTGGAGTGGATTCCGTCGGCCGGCAACTTCGTCACCTTCAAGGTCGGCGACGCCGCCGGGGTCAATCATGCACTGCTGCAGCAGGGCGTGATCGTGCGCCCGATCGCCGGCTACGGCATGCCGCACTGGCTGCGGGTGTCGATCGGGCTGCCGGAAGAGAACGCCCGCTTCATCGCCGCGCTGAAGCGGGCGCTGGCCTGATGGAAGGCCGCGAGACCTCGCCGCTGATCGGCAAGCTCGTCATCTGCGGCGTCGGCCTGATCGGCGGCTCGTTCGCGCTCGGCCTGCGGCGTGCGGGGGCGGTCGGCCGCATCGTCGGCATCGGCCGGCGGCGCGAGCCGCTGGAGCGTGCGCTGGCGCTGGGCGTCATCGACGAGATCGCCGATGACTGGGCCACGGCGCTCGCCGGTGCCGACATGGTGCTGCTGGCTGCGCCGGTGGGGCAGATGGATACCATCATGGCGGCGATGGCGCCGCACCTGGACGCCGGGACGGTGGTCACCGATGCCGGCAGCACCAAGCGCGACGTGATCGAAGCCATCCAGCGCCACCTCGGTGCGCAGCTGCTGCAGATCGTGCCGGCACACCCGATCGCGGGCGCGGAAAAGAGCGGCGTCGATGCTGCCTTCGCCGATCTCTACGTCAAGCGCAAGGTCGTGCTGACACCGTTGCCCGACAGCCGGGCCGATGCGGTCGAGCTCGTGCGGGCGGCCTGGCAGGCCTGCGGTGCCAGCGTGGTCGACATGACGCCGCAGGACCACGACAGCGTGTTCGCCGCCGTCAGCCACCTGCCGCATCTGCTCGCCTTCGGCCTGGTGGACGACCTGGCGCGGCGCGACAACGCGCAACTGCTGTTTTCGCATGCGGCCAGCGGTTTCCGCGATTTCACCCGCATCGCCGGCAGCCACCCGGAAATGTGGCGCGACATCTGCGTCGCCAACAGAGTGGCGCTACTGACTGAACTGGATGCCTATCTCGGCGAACTGGCCAGCCTGCGGCAGATGCTCGCGGCGGGCGATGGCGATGCGCTCGAAGCCGTCTTCGAGCGCGCCCGGCGTGCCCGCAACGCCTGGGCCGAAGGCCTGCCGGTGCAGACGGCGGAATGATCGGGCGGCTGTGTCCCCACTTCCGGCCTGGATGGGTAGAGCGCAGCGAAACCCATCAATGGCTAAAACGGAGTCGTCATCGAGGCGATGGGTTTCGCCGGTGGCTCTACCCATCCTACCCGGCTTTTCGAAAGCAGCCTGTTCAAGGGCTGCGTCAATAAGAGACGAAACATGGAATTCCTCGACCTGTCCCCGATGCTGGGCGCGAGCGGCAGCGTGCGCCTGCCCGGCTCCAAGAGCATCTCCAACCGCGTGCTGCTGCTCGCCGCGCTGGCCGAAGGCCGTACCGAGATCCGCGACCTGCTGTCGTCCGACGACGTCGAACGCATGCTGGAGGCGCTGCAGGCGCTCGGCGTGCGCTGGCAGCGCAAGGGCGACACGCTCGACTACGTCGTCGATGGTATCGGTGGGCCGTTTCCGGTCAAGGCCGCGGAGCTTTTCCTCGGCAATGCCGGTACCGCCTTCCGGCCGCTGACTGCGGCGCTGGCGCTGTCCGGCGGCGAATACCGGCTGTCGGGCGTGCCACGGATGCACGAGCGTCCGATCGGCGACCTGGTCGAGGCGCTGCGCCAGCTCGGTGCCGACATCAGCTGCACGGCGAACGAAGGCTATCCGCCGCTGCAAATCAAGCCGGCGTCGATCAGTCCGGGCGGCGTGGTCAGCGTGCGGGGCGACGTCTCCAGTCAGTTCCTCACCGCGCTGCTGATGGCCTTGCCGCTGACCGGGGTGCAGACCACGGTCGAAGTCGTCGGCGAGTTGATCTCCAAGCCCTACATCGCGATCACGCTCGATCTGATGGCGCGCTTCGGCGTCGAGGTCGAGCAGCAGGGCTGGGAGCGCTTCATCGTGCCGGGCGGGGCCCGCTATCGCAGCCCGGGCGCGGTGTTCGTCGAAGGCGATGCCTCGTCGGCTTCGTACTTCCTCGCCGCCGGCGCGATCGGCGGCGGGCCGGTCAGGGTCGAAGGCGTCGGCCGCAGCAGCATCCAGGGCGACGTCCGCTTCAGCGAGGCGCTGGCGCAGCTCGGCGCGCGGATCACGATGGGCGACAACTGGATCGAGGCTTCGGCGCCCGAGTCCGGCGTGCTGAAGGCTTTCGATCTCGATCTGAACCACATCCCGGATGCGGCGATGACGCTGGCGGTCGCCGCGCTGTTCGCCGACGGTCCGTGCCGGCTGCGCAACATCGCCAGCTGGCGGGTCAAGGAAACCGACCGCATTGCGGCGATGGCGATCGAACTGCGCAAGGTCGGCGCCGAAGTCGAGGAGGGCGCGGACTACCTGTGTGTGACGCCGCCCGCGCGCCTGCTGCCGGCGGCGATCGACACTTACGACGACCACCGCATGGCGATGTGCTTCTCGCTCGTCAGCCTGGGCGGCTGCCGCGTGCGGATCAACGATCCGAAGTGCGTCAACAAGACTTTCCCCGGCTATTTCGGTGCTTTCGGCGGGGTGGCGCGGCCGGTGCCGGTGATCGCGATCGACGGTCCGTCGGCATCGGGCAAGGGCACGGTGGCCGAGCGCGTCGCCGCCGCGCTCGGCTGGAAGGTGCTCGACAGCGGTTCGCTGTACCGCATCGTCGCGCTGGCGGCGATGCGCGCCGGCGTCGCGCTCGACGACGAAGCGGGCGTCGCGGCGATCGCCGCCCGCCTGCCGGCGCGCTTCGAGGATGGCAGGGTGCTGCTCGGCGGCGACGACATCAGCACCGACATCCGCAGCGAAGCCTGCTCGGTGGGCGCCTCGAAGGTCGCGGTGCTGCCGGCGGTGCGCGAAGCCTTGCTCGGCCGTCAGCGCGATTATCGCGTGGCGCCCGGGCTGGTCGGCGACGGCCGCGACATGGGCTCGGTGATATTCCCGGATGCGCAGCTCAAGGTCTTCCTGACCGCGACGGCCGAGGCGCGTGCCGGGCGCCGTTATAAGCAGTTGATCGAAAAGGGTTTGCCTGCTAACATGCAAAGTCTTCTGGACGACCTTCGGGAACGTGACGCGCGCGATGCGGCACGGCCCGTTGCGCCGCTCGTGAAGTTGCCGGATGCGGTGCTGCTCGATACGACCGAACTGGACGTCGAGGGTGCCGTGGCTTTCGTGCTCGATCTCGTGCGGGATCGGGGGCTGGGCGCCGGTTGATGTGCCGCGCGCAGGGGCGTGAGCCCAGGCGCTTTTTTTCTTAATCTCACTTTTTGCCGTCGCACGGCGGTCCCGGATTTATCCCTCATGTCCAACGCCACCCCCGCCTTTGAAGAAAGCTTTGCCGCTCTTTTCGAGGAAAGCCTTGCCCTGCAGGAAATGCGCACCGGTGAGGTCATCACCGCCGAAGTCGTGCGCATCGATCAGAACTTCGTCGTCGTCAACGCCGGCCTGAAGTCCGAAAGCTATGTTCCCGTCGACGAGTTCCGCAACGACCGCGGCGAACTCGAAGTCAACGTCGGCGATTTCATCCACGTTGCCATCGACGCGCTGGAAGACGGCTTCGGCGAAACCCGCCTGTCGCGCGAGAAGGCCAAGCGCATCGCCGCCTGGAACGACCTCGAAAAGGCCCTCAACGAAGGCTCGCTGGTCAAGGGCGTCATCACCGGCCGCGTCAAGGGTGGCCTGACCGTCATGACCAACAGCATCCGCGCCTTCCTGCCGGGCTCGCTGGTCGACATGCGTCCGGTCAAGGACACCACGCCGTACGAAGGCAAGGAATACGAATTCAAGGTCATCAAGCTCGACCGCAAGCGCAACAACGTCGTCGTCTCGCGCCGTGCCGTGCTGGAAGAGTCGATGGGCGAAGAGCGCGAAAAGCTGCTCGCCAACCTCAAGGAAGGCACCGTCATCAAGGGTATCGTCAAGAACATCACCGACTACGGTGCGTTCGTCGACCTGGGCGGCATCGATGGCCTGCTGCACATCACCGACCTGGCTTGGCGCCGCGTCCGTCACCCGAGCGAAGTGCTCAACGTCGGTGACGAGATCGAAGCCAAGGTGCTCAAGTTCGACCAGGAGAAGAACCGCGTCTCGCTGGGCCTGAAGCAGCTGGGCGAAGATCCGTGGGTCGGCATCTCGCGCCGCTACCCGCAAGGCACCCGCCTGTTCGGCAAGGTCACCAACATCACCGACTACGGCGCCTTCGTCGAAGTCGAGCAGGGCATCGAAGGCCTGGTGCACGTGTCCGAAATGGACTGGACCAACAAGAACATCCACCCGACCAAGGTCGTCCAGCTGGGCGACGAAGTCGAAGTGATGATCCTCGAGATCGACGAAGACCGCCGCCGCATCTCGCTGGGCATGAAGCAGTGCATGTCCAACCCGTGGGACGATTTCGCCATCAACCACAAGAAGGGCGACAAGGTCCGCGGCCAGATCAAGTCGATCACCGACTTCGGCGTCTTCATCGGCCTGGAAGGCGGCATCGACGGCCTGGTGCACCTGTCCGACCTGTCGTGGAGCGAGCAGGGCGACGAAGCCGTGCGCCGCTTCAAGAAGGGCGACGAAGTCGAAGCCGTGGTGCTGGCGATCGACGTCGAGCGCGAGCGCATCTCGCTGGGCATCAAGCAGCTCGAAGGCGATCCCTACACCAACTTCATCGCCACCCACGAGAAGAACACCCTCGTGCGCGGCACCGTGAAGTCGGTCGATGCGCGTGGCGCCGTGATCTCGCTGGGTGACGACGTCGAAGCCTATCTGCGTGCTTCGGAAGCCGCTGCCCACCGCGTCGACGACCTGACGACGATGCTGAAGGAAGGCGACGAAGTCGAGGCGATGGTGATCAACGTCGATCGCAAGACCCGTTCGATCAACCTGTCGATCCGCGCCAAGGATCAGGCCGAGCAGAACGAAGCCATGAACAAGCTGGCTTCCGACAGCTCCGCCGCGTCCGGTACGACCAACCTGGGTGCGCTGCTGAAGGCCAAGCTGAACGAGCAGAAGCAGTAAGCAAGCCGATCATGACCAAATCGGAGCTGATCGCCCAGCTTGCGGAGCGTTTTCCGCAACTGGTCGCAAAGGATGCCGATTACGCGGTCAAGATGATCCTCGATGCGATGACCGACGCGCTTGCGCGCGGCGATCGCATCGAGATCCGCGGGTTTGGCAGTTTCGCGCTGAACTATCGTCCGCCTCGCGTCGGACGCAACCCCAAGTCGGGCGAGAAGGTGCACGTGCCGGAAAAGTACGTGCCGCATTTCAAGGCCGGCAAGGAATTGCGCGAACGCGTGGACCTCGCAGGCTGAGCAGCCGGGCCGGGTTCGGCTGGCGAGCTCAGCCACCAACGGGCGATCGACCGCGCGGCGATCGGATGCAAGCCGGGCTTGCGAGTGGCAACAGATGCAGTACTGGAAGGCGGCCCGATGGCCGCCTTTCTTCTTTTTTGCTGCGTGCTCGGTGATAATGGCGCCATGCGCGCAATCATGTGGTTCATCCGTCTCCTGCTGTTCATCCTGCTGTTCGGGTTCGCGATCAAGAACGATCATCTGGCGACCCTGAACTTCTTCTTTGGCGGGCAATGGCAGCTTCCCCTGGTGTTCGTCATCCTCGTCAGCTTCGCCGCCGGTGCCTTGCTCGGGGTCACGGCGACTTTCGCTTCGCTGCTGCGCCAGCGCCGCGAGATCTCTCAATTGCGCCGCCAGCTGGAGCGGGAGCGCGCCGAGCGTGAACGGACGGCCAATGCCACCGAGCCGGCGGCCGAGATCCAGATGCCCAGCCTTTCCTGAGCGTTCCGCCGTCCCATGGAAATCGAACTCTGGTGGCTGCTGGCCCTTCCGCTGTTCTTCGCGCTGGGCTGGCTTGCCGCCCGCATCGACATTCGCCAGGTGGTGCAGGAGTCGCGGGCATTGCCGCGCTCTTATCTGTCCGGCCTGAATTTTCTGCTCAACGAGCAGCCCGACAAGGCGATTGACTCCTTCGTCGAAGCCGTGCGCATCGATCCGCAGACGATCGAACTGCATTTCGCCCTCGGCAGCCTGTTCCGGCGCCGCGGCGAGACCGACCGGGCGATCCGCATCCATCAATTGCTGGTCGATCGCGAGGACATCACCGAAGAGCAGCGCCTGCAGGCGCTCGGCGAACTCGGCCAGGACTTCCTCAAGGCCGGCCTGCTCGACCGTGCCGAAGAGGTGTTCGTCCGCCTGCGCGGCACGCGCGCCGACGCGCTGGCGCTGCGCTACCTGCTGGAGATCTATCAGCAGGAGAAGGACTGGGCGAAGGCGATCGAAGTGGCCGATGCGCTGCCGGGCCACGAAAGCCTGATGTGGCGGGCCGAAGTGGCGAACTTCCACTGCGAGCTGGCGTCGGCTGCGTTGGCGAACTCGAAGCCGGACGAGGCCGAGCGCCACGTCGAGGCGGCGCTGGCGGTCAATCCGCGCTGCGTGCGCGCGAGCCTGATCCGCGGCGACATCTGTGCCGCGCAGGGCAGGGACGAGGACGCGCTCACCGCGTGGAAACGGATCGAGAACCAGGATCCGGTCTATCTTGCCCTGGCCGCCGAACGCATCATGGACGCCTATGGCCGCCTCGGGCGGCTGGAAGAAGGCCACCAGCTCCTGCGCGCCTGGCTCGACAGCCACGCTTCGCTCGACCTGCTCGACGAGCTCTTCCATTGGGAAATGGACAAGCAGGGCCCGCAGGCGGCCTACGACCTGGTGCGCGAGGAACTGCGCCGCAACCCCACGCTGCTGGGCCTGGACAAGCTGCTCGAAGCCGCGTTGCTGACGGTGCCGAGCGAGCAGCGCGGCGACGTCGAGCTGATCAAGCAACTGATCCACGGCCATACGCGCAAGGTCGCGCGCTATCGCTGCGACGCCTGCGGCTTCAAGGCCCGCCAGTTCCATTGGCGTTGTCCGGCCTGCGGCGGCTGGGAAACCTACCCGCCGCGGCGAACCGAAGAATTTGACTTGACGCCCTGAGCGACCTGAAGCAGCCACCTGCCTCATTCCGAGACCCCGATACATGGAATTCAAGACGCTGGAAGATTATGTCGGCCACACCCCGCTGGTGAGGCTGAAACGCATCAACGCCGGCCGCAACAACGTCATCCTGGCCAAGCTCGAAGGCAACAACCCGGCCGGCTCGGTCAAGGACCGGCCGGCATTGTCGATGGTGATGCATGCCGAGGCGCGCGGCGAGATCAAGCCCGGCGACACCCTGATCGAAGCGACCAGCGGCAACACCGGCATCGCCCTGGCGATGGCTGCGGCGATGCGCGGCTACCGCATGATCCTGGTGATGCCGGAGAACCAGAGCGTGGAGCGGCGCCAGACGATGCGCGCCTTCGGTGCCGAACTGGTGCTGACGCCGACGTCCGGCGGCATGGAGATGGCGCGCGACATCGCCGACAAGATGCGCGACGAAGGCAAGGGCATCATCCTCGACCAGTTCGCCAATCCGGACAATCCGCTCGCCCACTACGAAGGCACCGGCCCCGAGATCTGGGAGCAGACGGCGGGCCGGGTGACCCACTTCGTCAGCTCGATGGGCACCACCGGCACCATCATGGGCACCTCGCGCTTCCTCAAGGAGAAGAGCCCCGCAGTCCAGATCGTCGGCTGCGAGCCGGAAGAAGGTTCGCAGATTCCGGGCATCCGCAAGTGGCCGGAAGCCTACCTGCCCACGATCTTCGAGCGCCCGCGGGTCGATCGGATCGAACGTGTCAGCCAGGCCGAGGCGGAGGAAATGACCCGCCGGCTGGCACGCGAGGAAGGCATCTTCGCCGGCATCTCGTCGGGCGGCTCGATGCACGTCGCGCTGCGGCTGGCCGCCGAGCTCGAGAATGCGGTGATCGTCTCCATCGTCTGCGACCGTGGCGATCGCTATCTGTCGACGGGTGTGTTCCCGGCCTGAGGGCGCACCGCCGGGCATGGCGGCCAGGACCGCCGCCCGTTGCTGCTGCCTGGTTCTGCTGGCGCTGGCCTGGGTACTGCCGGTACAGGGCATCGAACGCATCCAACTGTCGATCGGCGACATTCGCGCCCCCGGCCTGTCCGTGCAGGGGGTGGAGCTGCAGTTCGCTGCCGGCAGCAAGGGGCCCGAGCTGCGTATCGCCCATCTGGCGCTGGGTAAGCGGGCGTGGCGCGGACTGCATCTCTCCTGTCCCGAGGCCGATGCCGCATTTCCGGAGATTCGCTGCAGAGGGGGCGAGATCCGCGTCGGTGCCAAGCGCCTGCCGCTGCGCATCGATTTCCGCTTCGACCCGCTGACATCCGCTTTCGACGCCGCACTGCGGCTATCGTCGGGCTCGACCGTGGATATCCGTTATGACGGCGGCAGCTTCGTCGAGGCTGCGCTGACGCGCTTCGAGATAGGAGAACTGAGCGGAGACCTGGCCGGCTTCGCTGCGCAGGTTTCGCCGGCGCTTGCGGCGGAGTTGGCGCAGCACGCAGCCAAAGGGACGGTCGATGCCAGACTGGCATGGCAGCAGGCCGGCGATGCCGGTCGGCATGAAAAGCTGCAACTTCAGGCGCGACTGAGCGGCGGCAGTTTCTCCAGCCCGGATGGCCTGCAGGCGGCCGAAGGCTTGGCGCTGTCGCTCGATCTCACGGCCCGGGCGCTGGCTGCAGGCTGGGACTGGCAGGGCCGGCTGGCATGGGAGGGCGGCGAAGCCTACCTGCATCCGCTCTACCTGCGGTCGGGGCCGGTGCTGCAGGCCGAAGGCCGGCTGAACGACGACGAGCTCGTGCTGCGCATGGCGACGCTGGAACTCGAAGGCGTCGATCAGTTCGCCCTGACCGCCCGCATCGCGCGCGAACCGCCGAGCCTGCAGGATCTCACGCTGTCGCTGGCCGGCGGCGATCTGGCGATTCTCGGTCCGCACTGGATCACGCCGGCGCTGGTTCCGGCGCTGGCGGATCGCCTGCGTTTTGCCGGCCATGTCGGCGCCGGCGCCGAGATCAGGGACGGGCAGCTCTTCTCCCTGGACCTGGTCTTCGACGGCGCCGGCGTCAGCCTCGCCGGCGTGGATGAAGGCGGCGAGGTGCGCGGACGCGGGCTGGCCTTCGGGCCGCTGTCCGGCCATCTGCCCTGGTCGGCGACTGCGCCGACACGCGCCAGCTTGCAGGTTCAGGGCGGGCATTGGGAAGCCCTGTCGCTCGGCGCCTTCGACGTGGATGCGCTGCTCGACGGTGGGCAGATCAATCTAGGGCAGATCCGCATTCCCTTGCTGGATGGTGCCCTGGTGCTGGACGGTCTTGCGCTCGAACACGGCGCGGAGGGCTGGCGCGGGCAGGGCGGCGTGGTCGTCGAGCCGCTGTCGATGGCCTTGCTGACCGAGGCGCTCGGCTGGCCGTCGATGTCCGGCATTCTGTCGGCGTCCATGCCGGGCATGCGCGTCAGCACCGGTGAGATCTCGCTGGATGGCGCGCTGGTGGTTTCGGTGTTCGATGGTTATCTGCAGGCGACCGGCCTGCGCGTCAGCGAGCCTTTCGGCGTTGCCTCCAATCTGCGCGCCGACATCAAGGCGCGCCACCTGGACCTGGCCCAGCTCACCGACACCTTCAGCTTCGGCAGCATCAGCGGCTATGTGGATGCCGACGTGAAAGGGTTGGAGCTGGCCGGCTGGCGGCCGGTCGCGTTCGATCTGCGGCTTGCCAGCAGTCCGGGCAGCTATCGCCGGCGCATCAGCCAGCGGGCGGTGCAGAACATCGGCGCGCTGGGCGGAGGCGGTGCGATCGCGGCTCTGCAGCGTGGCGTGCTGAGCGTGTTCGACACTTTCGGCTATCGCGAACTCGGTTTCCATTGCGTGCTGGGCAACGGCATCTGCGAAATGAGCGGCATCGCCGGCCGCGAGCGGCCGGACGGCGGCTTTCCCATCGTGCGCGGCGGCGGCATCCCGGCGCTGGATGTCATCGGCTACAATCGCCGCGTCGATTGGCAGGAGCTGGTCGACCGGCTCCAGCGCGTGATCGAGAACAATGTCGCGCCAGAGTTGCACTGATTCAGGCCGGCAGGCGCCGGGTCCTGCAGGAGAACTGAATGCCATTCTTTCGAATCCGATCCTTGCTGCTTGCGGGCAGCCTGGCGCTCGCCGCCTCGGCCTGCGTGACGATCAACATCTATTTCCCGGCCGCCGCCGCGGAAAAAGCCGCCGACCGCATCATCGACGAGGTCTGGCAGACACGTGAAAACCAGCCGCCGCAGGCGGCACCGGCAGAGCAGGGGGCAGGGCAATGAACGCACGTCACGGGGTTCCGGGGTGGATGCGCTGGCTGATGGCGGGCCTGCTGGGCTGCATGATGGCTTTTGCCGTGCAGGCTCAGGGAAATCTGGAAATCGACACGCCGGCGATCTCCGCGCTGAAATCGTCCATGCAGAAGCGCCATGGGCAACTCGCGCCGCTGTATGCCTCGGGTGCGATCGGCCTTGCCGCCGATGGCAGCATCGCCCTGAGGGATGCGTCGGCAGTGCCGCTGGCGCAGCGCGGCAGCGTCAATGCGCTGGTCGCGGCGGAGAATGCCGATCGCAGCGCGCTGTACCGCGAAGTCGCCCGCGCCAACCAGCATCCGGAATGGGAGGCGGACGTGCGCAGCACCTTCGCCCAGCGCTGGATCGACCGCGCGCCGGCAGGCTGGTGGGTGCAGCGAGGCGGGAGCTGGGTGAAGAAGTAATGCCCGTTCTCGTCTTCGACATCGAAACCATTCCGGACGTCGCCGGCATCCGGAACCTGTACGAACTGCCGCCCGAGTTGTCCGACACCGAAGCGGCGGAATGGGCTTTCCAGCAGCGGCGTGCCAGCCACGGCAACGATTTCCTGCCGCACCACCTGCAGCGGGTGGTGACGATCTCGTGCGTGCTGCGCGACGCCCAGCATTTCCGCGTGTTTTCGCTGTCCGAACCGGACGCGGGCGAAGGCGAGATCATCCAGCGCTTCTTCGACGGCGTCGAGCGCTACACGCCGCAGATCATTTCGTGGAACGGCGGCGGCTTCGACCTGCCGGTGCTGCATTACCGCGGCATGCTGCACGGCGTCACGGCGCCGCGCTACTGGGACCAGGGCGAGGGCGACTACCACGACTCGCGCGACTTCAAGTGGAACAACTACATCGGCCGCTACCACAACCGCCATCTCGACCTGATGGACCTGCTGGCGATGTACCAGCCGCGCGCCAGCGCACCGCTGGACGACCTGGCCAAGCTGATGGGCTACCCGGGCAAGCTCGGCATGGACGGCTCGGCGGTGTGGCAGGCCTGGCAGGAAGGGCGCGCCGCCGAGATCCGCGACTATTGCGAGACCGACGTGGTGAACACCTACCTCGTCTATCTGCGCTTCGAGCGCATGCGCGGGCATCTCGATGCCAAGGCGTGGGCGGACGAAGTCGAAGTCGTGCGAGAATCGCTCGGCCGGCTCGATGCGCCGCACTGGAAGCAGTTTCTCGAAGCCTGGCCGCAAGCCTGACCAGAACCCGGCCTGACGCCGCGCGGCCTAACGCGGTCCGGCCTGATCACGCTGCGTATTCACCCCACAACAGGAGAGTCACATGGGCATCATCGCTACCATCTTCATCGGCCTGATCGTCGGCCTCGTCGCCCGCCTGCTGCATCCCGGCAAGGACGGCCTCGGCCTGATCATGACCGCCTTGCTCGGCATCGCGGGCTCGCTGGTGGCGACCTACGGCGGGCAGGCGCTCGGCATCTATCAGGCCGGCCAGGGCGCAGGCTTCATCGGCGCGGTGGTCGGCGCGATCGTGATCCTGTTCGTGGTCAGCCGGCTCAAGAAGTAGTTTTTCGTGTGCGCTGCAAAAAAACTTTGACAAGTTTTTTTGAGTGCCTATAATGCGGGTCTTCAGCAGGCGCGTAGCTCAGTTGGTTAGAGCACCACCTTGACATGGTGGGGGTCGTTGGTTCGAATCCAATCGCGCCTACCAAGATTCTGGAGTCGATGACATGTTCCGAACTACCACTCAGGCCGGAAACTGAACAGGTCGGCTCCGCTTGTTAGTCTGCTAGAGAAAAAAGCGCGCCTAGACCGCGCTTTTTTTCGTCCACAATTCTCGTTCCGTTGCCATCCCGCCCCGCGATTTCGCCGGGCAGACACTGCCAGAGACCACTGCCATGCCCAACATCACGCTTCCCGATGGTTCCGTCCGCAGCTTCGACCATCCGGTGACCGTTGCCGAGGTCGCGGCGTCCATCGGTGCCGGGCTCGCCAAGGCCGCGCTGGCCGGGCGCGTCGGCGGACGGCTGGTGGATCTGTCGCACCGCCTCGATGCGGACGCCGAGCTGGCGATCATCACCGACAAGAACGAGGACGGCCTGGACATCATCCGCCACTCGTCCGCCCACCTGCTGGCGCACGCGGTGAAGGAGCTGTTTCCCGATGCCCAGGTGACGATCGGGCCGGTGATCGACAACGGCTTCTACTACGACTTCTCGTACAAGCGCCCCTTCACGCCGGAAGACCTCGCCGCGATCGAAGTCCGCATGGCCGAGATCGCCAAACGCAGCATCCCGGTCGAGCGCGAAGTGTGGCCGCGCGACAAGGCGGTGGAGTTCTTCAAGAGCATCGGCGAGCACTACAAGGCCGAGATCATCGCCTCGATTCCGCAAGGCGAGGACGTCTCGCTGTACCGCCAGGGCGACTTCATCGACCTGTGCCGCGGCCCGCACGTGCCCTCGACCGGCAAGCTCAAGGTCTTCAAGCTGATGAAGCTGGCCGGCGCCTACTGGCGCGGCGATTCGAAGAACGAGATGCTGCAGCGCATCTACGGCACGGCGTGGACCAAGAAGGACGACCTCGACGCCTACCTGCACATGATCGAGGAGGCCGAAAAGCGCGATCATCGCAAGCTCGGCCGCCAGCTCGATCTCTTCCACTTGCAGGACGAGGCGCCGGGCATGGTGTTCTGGCACGCCAAGGGCTGGACGCTGTGGCAGCAGATCGAGCAGTACATGCGCCGCACGCTCGGCGAGCACGGCTACCAGGAAGTGAAGACGCCGCAGATCGTCGATCGCTCGCTGTGGGAGAAGTCCGGCCACTGGGGCATGTACGCCGACCTGATGTTCACCACGCAGTCCGAGAAGCACGACTACGCGGTCAAGCCGATGAACTGTCCGTGCCACATTCAGATCTTCAACCAGGGCCTGAAGAGCTACCGCGATCTGCCGCTGCGCATGGCCGAATTCGGCTCCTGCCACCGCAACGAGCCGTCCGGTTCGTTGCACGGCATCATGCGCGTGCGCAACTTCGTGCAGGACGATGCGCACATCTTCTGCGCCGAGAGCCAGGTCCAGGCCGAGTCGGCCGAGTTCATTCGCCTGCTGCAGAAGGTCTATGCCGATTTCGGCTTCAACGACGTGCTGGTCAAGCTGTCGACGCGGCCGGACAAGCGCGTCGGCACCGACGAGCAGTGGGATGCGGCCGAAGCGGCGCTGGCGGCGGCGCTCGACGCGCAGGGTCTGCCCTACGAGCTGCAGCCGGGCGAGGGCGCCTTCTACGGGCCGAAGATCGAGTTCTCGCTGAAGGACAGCCTGGGCCGGGTATGGCAATGCGGCACGCTGCAGCTCGACTTCAACCTGCCGGTGCGCCTCGGCGCGGAATACGTCGACGAGGACAACACCAAGAAGGTGCCGGTGATGCTGCACCGCGCGGTGCTCGGTTCGCTGGAGCGCTTCATCGGCATCCTGATCGAGAACCACGCCGGCGCGATGCCCTTGTGGCTGGCGCCGGTGCAGGCGGTGGTCATGAACATCTCGGAAGGGCAGGCGGACTATGCCGCCGAAGTCGCGGCAAAGCTCAGGAAAGCGGGCTTCCGCGTCGAAGCCGATTTGCGCAACGAAAAGATTAACTATAAAATCCGCGAACATAGCGTGCAGAAGCTGCCCTATCAGATCGTCATCGGCGACAAGGAAAAGGCGGCGGGCCTGGTGGCCGTGCGTGCACGGGGGTGGCCAGGATCTTGGCCAAATGTCCCTCGATTCGCTGATCGAACGCTGGCTTCGCGAAGTAGAAGCGAAGGCCGGCACGGTCTGATTTTTGGTTTTCGTGGAGAGTTGAACCATCGCTCAAGAGAAGAAGCAGCGCGTTAATAGGGAGATCAACGCGCCCGAAGTCCGGCTGGTTGGTGAAGAAGGCGAACAGCTCGGAATCGTGTCCCTGAACGCAGCCCTGAACATGGCCGAAGAGGCCGGGCTGGATCTGGTCGAAATCGCACCGATGGCCGCACCGCCGGTCTGCAAGCTGATGGATTTCGGCAAGTTCAAGTATCAGGAACAGAAGAAGGCCCACGAAGCCCGGCTCAAGCAAAAGCAGGTGCAGGTCAAGGAGGTCAAGCTCCGCCCCGGCACCGACGAGAACGATTACCAGATCAAGCTTCGCAACCTGAAGCGCTTCCTGGAAGAAGGCGACAAGTGCAAGGTGACCTTGCGCTTCCGCGGCCGCGAGATGGCTCACCAGGAGTTTGGTCTGCGTCAGCTCGAACGCGTCAAGGCCGACCTGGAGGATCTGGGTCAGGTCGAGCAGATGCCGAAGATGGAAGGGCGCCAGATGATCATGGTCATCGCGCCGAAGAAGAAACACTAAGCAGCACGGAATTTGCCCCGCAAGGGGCAAGACCGGCGGGCAGCGAAGGCCGCCTGCCGGAAAACAAGTGGTGCCGGGTATGGAAATGCGTCGGGGCTCATCGGCGCTACCTGGTGTCATCCAAAAACATGGAGTCTCAGCAATGCCCAAGATGAAGACGAAGAGCGGCGCCAAGAAGCGCTTCAAGGTCCGCTCGAGTGGTGGGATCAAGCGGTCCCAGGCGTTCAAGCGCCACATCCTGACCAAGAAAACGACCAAGGCGAAGCGTCAGCTGCGCGGCATGACCGAAGTTCATGCTGCCGATGAAAAGCTGATTCGCGCCATGCTTCCGTACGCTTGATAGGAGACCGCAATGCCTCGCGTTAAACGTGGTGTAACCGCCCGCGCTCGTCACAAGAAAGTCCTTTCCCAGGCCAAGGGTTATCGCGGCCGTCGCAAGAACGTCTATCGCATCGCCAAGCAGGCGGTGATGAAGGCCGGCCAGTACGCCTATCGCGACCGCCGTCAGCGCAAGCGCCAGTTCCGTACCCTGTGGATCGCCCGTATCAACGCCGCCGCGCGTGAGCTGGGCCTGACCTACAGCACTTTCATGAACGGCCTGAAGAAGGCTGCGATCGAAGTGGACCGCAAGGTGCTGGCCGACCTGGCCGTGTTCGACAAGCCCGCTTTTGCGGCGATCGCCGAACAGGCCCGGGCCAAACTCGCTGCGTAATTTCACGCAGTCCGAAAAAAGGAGGCCTGGCCTCCTTTTTTTCTTCTGAATCTGGCTTGCACGGCCATCCACAGCACTTGCAGCACATCGCAACCCGGCAGGGCACGGATATGGAACACCTGGATCAACTGGTTCAACAGGCAGCCGCCGATTTCGCCGCGGCGGCCGACAGCGCCCAACTCGAACAGGCCAAGGCACGCTATCTCGGCAAGAGCGGTTCGCTGACCGAACGGCTGAAGTCGCTCGGCAAGCTGGACCCCGATGCGCGGCGTGAAGCCGGCGCGGCCATCAATGCCGCCAAGACCGCGATTGAGGCCGCACTCGAAGCGCGCCGCAACGCCTTGCGTGAAGCCGCGCTGCTGGCCCAGCTGGCTGCCGAGGCGCTGGACGTGACGCTGCCCGGCCGCGGCGCGGCGCCGGGCGGCCTGCACCCGGTGAGCCGCACGCTCGAACGCATCGAGCAGCTGTTCGGCTCGATCGGCTTCATCGTCGCCGACGGCCCTGAAATCGAGACCGACTGGCACAACTTCACCGCGCTGAACACGCCGGAGAACCACCCCGCGCGTTCGATGCACGACACTTTCTATCTCGAAGGCCAGGACGAGGTGCTGCTGCGCACCCACACCAGTCCGGTGCAGATCCGCGCCATGCAGGCCCACGTCGAGCGCTACAAGGACCACGACACCATGCCCGAGCTGCGCGTGATCGCGCCGGGCCGGGTGTTCCGTGTCGACTCCGATGCGACCCACTCGCCGATGTTCCACCAGGCCGAAGGCCTGTGGGTGGGCGAGAACGTCAGCTTCGCCGACCTCAAGGGCGTGATCGCCGACTTCCTGCGCAAGTTCTTCGAGACCGACGACCTGCAGGTCCGCTTCCGGCCGTCCTTCTTCCCCTTCACCGAACCCAGCGCCGAGATCGACGTCGCCTTCATGAGCGGCGCGCTCGAAGGCCGCTGGCTCGAGATCGCCGGCTGCGGCATGGTCCACCCGAACGTGCTGCGCTTCGGCGGCATCGACCCCGAGCGCTACACCGGCTTCGCCTTCGGCATGGGGCCGGATCGCCTGACGATGCTGCGCTACGGCGTCAACGACCTGCGCCTGTTCTTCGAAGGCGATCTGCGCTTCCTGAGCCAGTTCCGCTGACCAGTGCCGGCAGCGCGCCCATCGGCGGCGCCTGCCTCATCGAATTCTTCCGGGTAATCGAATCATGCAATTCTCCGAACAGTGGCTGCGGACCTTCGTCGATCCGCAACTCGACAGTGATGCACTCGGCCACCTACTGACGATGGCCGGCCTCGAAGTGGAAGAGGCCGAGCCGGCCGCGCCTGCCTTCTCGGGCGTGGTTGTGGCCCGGATCGTCGAGGCGGAAAAGCATCCGAACGCCGACAAGCTCAAGCTGTGCAAGGTCGATACCGGCACCGGCGAACTGCTGCAGATCGTCTGCGGTGCGCCGAACGCCGCCGCCGGCATGAAAGTGCCGTGCGCCGGGGTCGGCGCCGTGCTGCCGGGCGACTTCGCCATCAAGGCGGCCAAGCTGCGCGGCGTCGAATCCTTCGGCATGCTGTGCTCGGCACGCGAGCTGGGCCTGTCGGAAGACCACGGCGGCCTGTACGCGCTGCCCGAGGATGCGCCGGTCGGCCGCGACATCCGCGACTACCTCGGCCTCGACGACACCTTGTTCATGATCAAGCTGACGCCGAACCGCGCCGACTGCCTCAGCCTCGAAGGCGTGGCGCGCGAAGTCGCGGCGATCACCGGCAGCGCGCTGCGCAAGACGGAAATCGCGCCGGTCGTCCCCAGCCACGACGCCCGCCGCGCCATCGTGCTCGACGCGCCCGAGGTCTGCCCGCGCTACTGCGGCCGCATCCTGCGCGGCGTCGATGCCAAGGCGCCGACGCCGGACTGGATGGTCACGCGCCTGGCGCGCAGCGGCATCCGCTCGATCAGCGCGCTGGTGGACGTCACCAACTACGTCATGCTGGAACTGGGCCAGCCCTTGCACGCTTTCGACAACACCAAGCTGCAGGGCGCGATCCACGTGCGCTACCCGCGCGAAGGCGAACAGGTGCTGCTGCTCAACGAGCAGACGGTGACGCCGGCCGCCGACACGCTGCTGATCGCCGACGAAGCCCGCGCGCTGGCGCTGGCCGGCATCATGGGCGGCGAAGACAGCGGCATCACCCTCGAAACCAGCGAAGTCTTCCTCGAAAGCGCCTTCTTCGCGCCGGATGCGATCGCCGGCCGCGCGCGCACCCACGGCTTCGGCTCGGACGCCTCGCACCGCTTCGAGCGCGGCGTCGATTTCGAACTGCCGCGCCGTGCGCTGGAGCGTGCCACCCGGCTCATCATCGACATCTGCGGCGGCGAAGCCGGCCCGGTCGAGGAAGCGCTCGCCGCCGACAAGCTGCCGGCACGCCAGCCGGTACGCCTGCGTACCGCGCGTGCGCGCCGCGTGCTCGGCATCGACCTCGACGATGCCGCGATCCAGTCGCTGCTCGAACGCGTGCATCTGGACGTCCGGCGCGACGGCGAGGACTTCGTCGTCACGCCGCCGTCGTGGCGCTTCGACATCGAGATCGAAGTCGACCTGGTCGAGGAGCTCGCCCGCCTGCACGGCTACGACAACATTCCCGCCGTGGCGCCGCAAGGCGGCCTGATGATGCTGCCGAGTACCGAGCACGCCCGCCCGGTATGGGCCGCGCGCCATCTGCTGGCCGCGCGCGGCTACCAGGAAGTGGTCAACTTCGCTTTCGTCGAGGAAGCCTGGGAGCGCGATTTCTGCGCCAACGAAGACCCGATCCGTCTCGCCAACCCGATCGCCAGCCAGCTCAGCGTGATGCGCTCCAGCCTGATCGCGGGCCTGGTCGATACCATGGCCACCAACCGCAAGCGCCAGACCGAGCGCGTGCGCGTGTTCGAAGTCGCGCGCGTGTTCGAGCGCAAGGCCGACGGCGAGCCGGTGACCGGCTTCCACCAGCCGATGCGCATCGCCGGCCTCGCCGCGGGCTCGGTGCTGCCCGAGCAGTGGGGCGAGCGCAGCCGGACGGTCGATTTCTACGACGTCAAGGCCGACGTCGAAGCCCTGATCGCACCGCGTAACCTCAACTTCGTGCGCCTGTCCCACCCGGCCCTGCACCCCGGCCGTGCCGCCAGCGTGTCGCTGGACGGCCGCGTGATCGGCATCATCGGCGAACTGCATCCGGTGTGGGTACAGCGTTACGATCTCGGCATCGCGCCGGTGGTGTTCGAACTCGAGCTCGACGCCGTGCTGGGCGCGCGCATGCCGGCCTACAGCGAGATCTCGCGCATGCCGGCGGTGGTGCGCGACCTGGCGCTGGTGCTGGGCACCGACGTCACTGCCGAACGCGTCGTCGACACGCTGCGCCAGGCGGCGCCGGCGGTGGTGCGGGAAATCACCCTGTTCGACGTCTATCAGGGCAAGGGCATCGAGCCCGAGCGGAAGAGCCTTGCCTTCAGGGTGTCGATGCAAGATACTCAGCGCACGCTCGAAGACGCTGAAGTGGATGCCGTCATGGCAGGTTTGGTGAAGCAGGCCGAAACCGTGCTCGGTGCCCGCCTGCGTGGTGCAGGAGGCTGACATGACAACGCTGACCAAGGCGGAACTGGCCGAGCTGCTGTTCGAGCAGGTCGGTCTCAACAAGCGCGAAGCCAAGGACATGGTGGAGGGCTTCTTCGAAGAAATCCGGATGGCGCTGGAGCGCGGCGACAGCGTCAAGCTGTCGGGCTTCGGCAACTTCCAGTTGCGCGACAAGCCGCAGCGCCCCGGACGCAATCCCAAGACTGGCGAAGAAATTCCGATCACCGCGCGGCGGGTGGTCACTTTCCATGCCAGCCAGAAACTCAAGGCAGCCGTGGAGCAACTCAGCGATGCAAGCAAGCAACCCTGAAATCGGCGCGGAACCGCTGCCGCCGATTCCGGCCAAGCGTTATTTCACCATCGGCGAAGTGAGCGAACTGTGCGGCGTCAAGCCGCACGTGCTGCGCTACTGGGAGCAGGAATTCACCCAGCTCAAGCCGGTCAAGCGCCGCGGCAACCGGCGCTACTACCAGCACCACGAAGTGCTGCTGGTCCGGCGCATCCGCGAACTGCTGTACCAGGAAGGCTTCACCATTTCCGGCGCGCGCAACCGCCTGGGCGAAAGCGCGATCCAGGAGCAGGAAAGCAGGATCGAGGCGGACCAGTATCGTGCGCTGGTGGCCGAGGTTCGCGCCGATGTGCGGGCCTTACTCGCGGAGTTGCGCGCCTGAGGCTGCCGGATCAAAAAACTGGCAAATTCTGAAGTCGCTGCTATAATGGCGGCTTGTGTCGGGGCGTAGCGCAGCCTGGTAGCGCACTTGCATGGGGTGCAAGGGGTCGCGAGTTCGAATCCCGCCGCCCCGACCAATGAATCATCGAGCGAAAGGCCAGTCTTCGGACTGGCCTTTCGCTTTTGAAAGCCGCCGGCTCGAGCATCAGCGCAAGACCGAGCCCCATCTTGGAGCCTTCCGTGAAACCCGGGGCGATGTTCCTGGCTCGGACTGGTCTGGGATTGCGTGAAGGAGCGCCGCTCAGAATGGACAGAGCTTGTTGGAGGCCCCAATGATGCGTTGTCGGCTTCTCACGAGATGGCTGGGTTCGATCTGACCGGTGATTGTCACTTCGACGGAAAAGCCGCTCGTATCGTCGGGGGCGCTCTCGGAAAACACGTTTACCCTGAACGTGGAGCCGAGCACGCCATGGGCAGAGTCCTCGCTCATGACGGATCGTGCTCCAGACGATGCGCTGGAACTTAACCCGGCAAGTTTGGCAAGACGGTTCGGCGCATACCGCAGGTCGGGCTCCGTCCGGCCGGAGTAGAGCGTGACGTAGGGGTACAGGCAGGCGAATGAACCGTCGTCGAGGCCGAGCATTGCCTGCAGATCCGCGTAGGTCGCGGGACGAAAGACGCCTGAGGGGTGGGGCGCCGCGAAGCCCGGTTTCTGCTGTCCCTGCGGTATGGCGAGTCCTGCCAGCAGTCGGCCGAATATCGCTGGGTCGGACGTCACGGGGTTGATGAGTCCATTCACCTGCTGAACCGACACATTGAGGATCTGCTGATCGATCTGCATGCTTCGGAAGATGATGCCGGCACCTATCCAGGCACTTCTGTCTCCATTGATCAGGAGATCATGGATGACCACCTCGACGGCCGACTCATGCACGAGCCGGGTCCGGAGTCGCTGTTCCGAGATGGAAAGCTCCTCTGCAGAATGGAAGACGGCAGTCATTGCGCCAACAGCGAGCGTGGTGGCGACAAGCAGCAGCCACAGCGCATGCAGCAGGACGAAGCCCTCACTGCGGGCGCGACGGGGCGAGGGGAAGTGCATGTTCGGCCAGCCTGGAAGCGGCTTCGAGTCCATCGACCAGTGCATCGACGACTGACTGGGTTTCCATCTGATTGCGCATCACATGCGGCACCAGAAGGACGACGAGTTCTGTACGACGGGTGTCGGACGTGTTGTTCCGGAAGAAGTTACCGACGACCGGGATGTCCTTCAGCAGCGGCACGCCGCTGTTGCCCATCCCGCCGCTTTCGCGGATCAGGCCGCCCAGCGCCACGGTGAAGCCGTCCCGGGTGGCGATGACGCTGTGGATTCTCCGCCGCTGGATGGTGGGCGAGTCGATGCCGGACGATGTCGTCTGCGCCACTTCGCTCACCTCCTGCATGACATCCAGGATCACGTTTCCATTGTCATTGACGCGCGGCGTCACCTCCAGGATGACGCCCGTGTCTCGCATCTGGATCGTGCTGATGATCGGTGCCCCTGAAACATCCGTGCCCTGCGAGGTCTGGGTGACGATCGGCACCTGGTCGCCGACCTGCAGGCTCGCTTTCTGGTTGTTCAGGACGGAAATCTTCGGCGCGGAGAGAATCTTGACCTCGGTCTTCGACTGCAGCGCGTTCAGCACGATGCGAGCGTTCGCCCTGCCGGTATAGACGTAGGAAAAGCCCGGGAACTGCGAGGCCACGGCGCCGGATTCGGTGGCGCTCAAGGTCACCGAGTTCTCGCTCGAGTCGAAGAACCATTGCACGCCATAGCGCAGGTTGTTGTTCAACGTGACTTCGGCGAGAAAGGCCTCGATCATCACCTGCCTGGGCAGTACGTCGATCTGGGACAGTGCTTCCTGGATGACACGGTATTCGTCTTCGGTGCCGTAGTACATCAGCGAATTGTTTTCTTCCAACGCAACGAGCCGGCCGATGTTCGACTGGGCACTGGTGGTGCCATTCGCCTGTAGATCGGCGGGCACGGTCGGGGGCGGGAAGCGCTCACCTTCCGTGCTGGCGACGTTTGTGACGGACCCGGCCGCCATTTCGCCGGTCAGTACCTGCCGCAGGGACGTGACCAGGTCCTTTGCACTGCCGTTCTGCACGTTGTGGACGAAGATCCTTTGGCTCCCCGTCTTCGAGATGTCGAGTCGCCCGATCCATTCTCTCAGCAAATCGAGATCGGACCTGTTACGTGCCACGCCAAGAACGGCCTGCATGCGCTCGAGCGGCACGAGCCGCACGCGCGTCGTGAAGAGGTCCAGCTTGCCCTGGAAGATCTTCTGCAACTCGTCAACGATGGTCTCGGGCCGGCTCTGGGCAAGCTTGTACATGGCGAAGGTCATGCCCTTCAACCAATCGACGTCGAAATTCTCGATGGTGCGCAACACGGCGCCGCGATCCTGGCTGCTGCCGGCGATCACGAGATGGCCGTGCTGGGTATCGGCCTGCAGTACCGTGCCTTTCGGTACGAAGGTGTCCAGGACAGCCTGCATGTCCTTCGCACTGACGTAGCGCAGCGGAATGATCTCCACCGCGTAGCCCGGAACGGGCGGCATGGATGCTGCCAGGCGCTGGGCCGGGTGAACGCGTTGCGGCGCCTCGCTCCACGGCACCACGTTGACGCTGTTGCCGTCCTTCAGCAGCACGGCGGAGACCGTTCCCAGGGCTGCTTCCAGGGCTGACAGCAGCGATGCCTGGGAGGCGGGGCGGCTGGTCCGCAGCGTGATGCGACCCTGAACTTCGGGAGACACGACGTAATCGAGCTTGAGCATGTCGCCGAGTACGGCATCGATCACACCGCGAATGTCGGCTTCGTTGAAGTTGAGCTCGAAGCGCTCGCCGCTGCTGCCGGCGCGCACGGTGCTGCCTGCTCGGGCGGGGGCCGGTTCGCCGCGGCCGGATTCGAAATATTCGGTGACGAGCCCCCGGGGTGGTGCCGGTTCGTTCGCAGCGGACTGCGCCGCATCGTCGCTCGTCTTCATGGCCGCAGCCGGAATCCGCTTCCACGGCGAAATGTGGACAGGTTCGGGGGCAGCCGTGGTCGAGCAGGCGTTGAGTCCTGCCAGCAGCGTGATGCCGATGATGGACGGGATGAGCTTATTCATTGGGTGGAAGCCCCGAACCGGCGATGGGCGGCCGGAGTTGGATGGTGATGTCTGCTGGAGGCGAGGCCTCGGCGCTGGAGTTCGTTTCCTGGCGGAGCCGCACGGCGTTCGGCGCAATCGAGATCACGCGCCACTCGCCGAAGACCCCGCCGCGTGGCACCAGCTTGCGATCGGCTGCCTCGCTTTCCAGCAGTGCCAGGCGAGCCTGTCCGCCCGCGCCGACGATGCCGGCGAGGCGCGGCGGCTGTGGGGGAGGGCTGGCTAGGGCATCGGCCGAGACCGAGACCTTCGGGCGGCTGCGGGAAGGCGAAAACAGCGGTGCCTGCACCAACATGTCCGGTACCGCCTCAGGCCAGTGGCCAGAGTCTTCGACGGCATCCGTCGCCGCATTCTGGGTAGCCGGGGTTGGCAGATGGGGCGTGCTGAGGGTGACCCAATGCAGCAACACGAAGGCGACCAGCGCGCAGATGTTGCAGACGATGAGCACGACGGTCTGCTTACTGGACATCGACTTCTTCCGCGGGTGAAGGCGGCAGCACTTCCGCGCCGAAGCCCGAAACACGCAACTCGACGGAGAGTGGCGGTAGTGACGAATCCGGCCCTGAAACAGAGGACAGGATCACCGCGCGATCGACGGTCAATAGCGGACGGTGATGGGCAAAGGCTGTAAGCAGGTGAACCAGCTCGGTTTCCGGTGCAGTCACCTTCAAATCCACTGAGAACCGGGTCAGCGGGCCTTGCTCGTGCGGCTCTGCGGCTCTGAGTTCATTCAGCTCGACGCTGGCGTCTCGGACCAGCTCATCCACGGCACTGAGGACTGCCGCACTGTCCGTGCGCGACTGAAAAACCCATGCAGCAACTTCGTGTGATTGCCGTGCGAGTTCATCGGGTGTCAGTACATCGTTTCCGGCTGCAAGTAGCTGTAGGCGCTGCAGTTCGAAACGGGAGTCATCCAGGCGCTCGATGGCAGCCGTGGTCAGGGTGTGAAGGGGACGGATCACCAATGACCACACCATGATCAGCGGGACGCAGCCCAGCACGATGGCGAGTGTCCGCCGTACGGCCATCGGAAGATGTGTCATTGGGCACCTGTCCGGGCGAGCGCTGCCTGTATCACGAACTGCGGTACGTCCGCCATGCCTGTGCCAGGATCCAGCCGCGACACCGATTCCAGCCGGACGGTACTCAAGCTGTCGGCCTGCTCCAGTGCGCGGGCGGCCGATGTCGGATCGGCAGCATGGCCGGTTATCCGGATGCCGCCCTGTTCGTAATGAAGCTGGCTGACCCATGCTTGTTTGGGCAGATGGGTGGCAACATCCTCGAGTACGGGTAACAGACCCGGCAAGGCGCGCACGCCTGATATTGCATCCCGTACAGCACGCAACTGCGCCTGTTCCTCGGCCTGGCGAATGACGCTGCCCTGGGCTCTCCTGCTTTCGTCGATGGCGGTCTGGGTGCGCAAGGTGAGCCACGATGCGCTTGCATGGAGCGCTGGCCCGATTGCAAGCGCGATGCCGCAAGCGGACGCGAGCAGCCACCGGTTCAGGCGTGTCGTCGCGAGCGCATGCTGCGCACCTCGCGACACTGAAAAGGTGAACGCAGGGGATGGCTGACCGTCCGGCGAGAAACCGACCACGCATCCCGTCGTGCCAGCCCGTTCGGCAGCTACCTCCAGCTTCGCAGCCTGTTCTCGAGTGCACAGGGCGACTTCCACTCCGATCTCGTTTCGATTACTCCCGACCGATACCTCGCCGATGTCGAAATACAGCGCTGCAGGGTCGATCGGCGCTTCTGCTGCAAGACGGTAGCGGACGGCGTCCCTGAGGCTGCTGCGAGCGGCGCGGGGTAGTGTCAGTGGCAGCCGCATCACCTGCCCGGGGTTCAGCAATATGACGACAGGTTTGTCCCGGCATGCGGCCTGCCAGTCGTCGGATAGTCCGGCCGGTGCTCGGTGCTGCTCGTGCAGCTGCGGTGTGCCATGTACATCCGTGACGAGGGTGATGGTTGTGCCGGTGCCCGTGAAATGCTGCGTGATCGGCACGACGAGCCCGTGCATTTCATCGCGCCACCAATGCCATGCATGCCGGATCGCATCGGTCAGTCCGGAAGGCAAGGGGAGGGTAGCGCGGCTTCCATTGCGCCAAACATTTCGACGAGTCATTCGTTTTGGATATTTATTTTGGGTTGACTATTGACAATGGAATGCTTGTTTCGAACAATGGCAGTCAGCTAGATCATGCGGTACGGATATGTCGGCAGAGTGTAGTCGAAACTGTTGATGATCGCTAAGGGCTGTAAACCATTTCAATAGGGGAGAGTGGTGATGAGTGAGAATCGGACCCTGAAGCCGATGTTGGGCGCGAGTATGCGCACCCTGGCATTGGCGACCTTGCTGGGCCTGTCGATGCCCGTGCTGGCCGGTTCGGTCAGCTACACCTACGACCAACTGGGCCGCGTCAAGACGGCCACCTACAGCAACGGCGTGGTCATCACCTACACCTACGATGCGGCGGGCAACCGCGTCAGCCAAGTCACCACCGGCGTGCCCTGATCCTCCGGGCGTTCGTCGACCGCAGGCTTCTCCATTCTTTTTCCCTTCTGTTTCCAGCGACCCGTGTAGCGGGCCGTGGGGTGTCGTGCGCTTTGCAGGAATGCCGTCTTGATGATGGAGGCACGTCCTGCGCAGCCCGCGCTGCGTATGTCGTATTTGTTCGGGAGTTTGATCATGTCTGAACGCAACAAAGGTCCGCTGCGCGCGGGCGTGTTGACGCTGCTGTTGGCTGGCTTGGTCTCGGGTGAGGCACTGGCCGCCGGCAACATCGAGTTCGTCCGGGGGGTGCCGGCAGTCGTGGATGCGTCCGAGGCGCAGATCACCGCTGCCCGTACGGCCAAGGGCATACAGCGCGAGCGCGTCGAGTACGGTCCTGGTATCAGCCGCGCCATCCTGGCCCCGGTTACGCCGGAGGAGTCCGAGCAGGCCATCCACGCGCGTGCGCTGCCCGCAGAACTGAACGAGGGCGCCGCGCTCGAGGGCACGCCAACGATGTCGGCGATGCGGGTCGCTGGCGATACCGCACCGACCGGGCCGGCTTCGATCGCTGAGCTTGCGCGTGCGCTCAAAAACGATCCCGATCTGATCTACGAGTACGTCCGTAACAACATCGCCTACTATCCCACCTGGGGCATCCAGAAAGGGGCAGTCGGAGCCTTGCTGGACAATCAGGGCACGGCCTTCGACCAAGCCACACTGATGGTGCAATTGCTGCGTCAGGCGGGTTTTACCGCCAACCATGTCAAGGGGCGGATCAGCCTGACTGCAGCCCAAGTGCAGGACTGGCTGGGTGTCAGCACCGGCAACGTATGCGCCGTGTTCAATCTCTTTAGCCAGGCACAGATTCCCGTAGCGTCGATCTCTGCGACTGCCGGGGGAAGTTGCCCGGGCTCGACAGCTGCGCTGACCGGTATCAAGGTCGACCACGTATGGGTGAAGGTCAACATCGGCGGCACCAACTACTTCTTCGATCCGGCCTTCAAGTCCCACAATCACAAGACCGGCATCAACGTCGCCACAGTCAGCGGCTACAACGCCAGCAGCTATCTGACCTCAGCCAAGAGTGGTGCCACGGTGAATGCCAACTACGTGCAGGGCATCAACCGCACCAACATTCGCAACAACCTTGCCAGCTATTCGAACACGCTGGCCGCGTATCTGCGCACCAATCTGCCGGCGAGCACGCTCGATGACGTGATCGGCGGCAAGACGGTGGCCCCGCACACCGGTGGCGCGCTGCGTCAGACCTCGCTGCCGTATCAGGACACGTCAGTTGCGCTGACCGAATGGGTGAATATCCCCGCCAACTACAGTCCGACGCTGCGCGTGCGCTACCAGGGCATCGACAAGACCTACACGTCGGACGCGATCTATGGCAAACGGCTCACGATTACCTACAACGGCTCGAACCAGCCGGTGCTGATGCTCGACGGCGTGGCGCAGGCCACCGGCACTGCAGTTACGCCCGGTACCGTGGGCGATGTCGTATTTGACGTCACTCATGGCGCCTACAGTAGCACCGCGGTCAACCAGAACTTCAAGCAATCGATCAGGGCGGGTGGCACTTACCTGATCAGCAACGGCTGGGGACCAGCCGGGCGTGGGTTGGCGGAGCGCTACCGCAGCCAACTTGACTCGGCCAAGGCGGCTGGCGGCGCTGATGGCTCCGAGGCTGTGCTGGGTTCATCACTGGGGGTGTTGTCGGCGACCTGGATTGCTCAGGTGAATCAGTCGAGCTACATCACCGATCGGCTCGCGGGCACCAACACATTTTTCCATCATCAGATCGGTATCGCCGGCTATAGCGGATCACCTTACGTCGATCTACCGGGCAACATGCTTGGCATGGTCAGCCAGAGCGCGGATGCGGCTAAGGAGCGGGCTGTCTTCTACAACTCTTCGATGCATTCGAGCATCTTCGAGTCAGCCGCCGTGCAGCAGGCAGCAGGTGTCAGCGCGGTGTCTACGGTCAAGCTCATCGACATGGCTGTGGCGGGTAACGAGCGCATCTACAACGCCACGGCGGCGAACTACGCTTCCGCGGTGCAGCCGAATCTGGTGTCATGCGCATCCTGGTTGGCGTCCTTCCAAAGCGAGGTCGGCGCCGGCAGGCGCCTGATCCTGCCGGCGCGTTGCAACCTCACTGAGAACAGTTGGTCGGGGCGGGGCTATTTCGTCATCGACAGCACGGGTACGCGCATTGGCGCCATCATCGGCGGGGGGCTCTTGGGTGGCTTCGGTTCAACCAATGTGCCGGCGGGTACGGTGACCAATTCCGGCAGTTGGGCCAAGAGTGCCCAGACATTGGTTGAGGCCGGCTTGAATCTTGTCAATGACCCCATTGACTTCGCATCTGGCAAGTTCCTCTTTGCCAGTGAGGACATCCAGACCGGTGTCGGCGAGTTTCCGCACAGCCTGGGGTTGAACAAGCTCTACAGCTCAGGCATGCGCACGCAGGATGGCCCGTTGGGCAAAGGCTGGACGCACAGCCTGGCGGCCAGCATTCGCGTGGGGTCGGACGGCTTCCAGGGCATGGGCGAAGATTCCGCGCTCGACGCCGTGCCGGCGCTGGTCGAGAAGCTGGTGTCGCTCGACCTGCTCAACGACGCAGCCAAGCCGCTCGACAAGATGGTCATCGCCACGGTGGGGCAGCGCTGGTTCGGCGACCAATTGATCGACAACACCGTTGTGGTGCAGCAGGGCATGAACGGAGAAGTGTTCGTCAAGCTGCCCGACGGTAGCTACAACCCGCCGCCGGGCAACTCGGCGAGGCTGACGAAGCTGGCCGACGGCACCTATCAGTACGAAACGGTCAATCGTGCCAAGCTTGCCTTCAACAGCGCCGGCAAGCTGGCGACCTACACTCACCCGAGCGGCATGCAGGCCAAGTTCACCTACAGTGGCGCCAACCTCACCCAGGTCGCCAACAGCCTGGGTCGGGTGCTCAACTTCAGCTACAGCGGTGCGCGCATCAGTGGGGTCGGCGACGGTGCTCGCAGCATCGGCTTCAGCTATGACAGCGCTGGCAACCTCGTCAGTTCCACCGATGCCACCGGCAAGGCCACCACTTTCCAGTACGACCTGCCGGGTCGGATGACAAAGTTCTTCAAGCCGAGCAACCCGTCGGTAGCCTTCGCCACCAACGTCTATGACACCCTGGGTCGTGTCAAGACGCAGACCAATGCCGCGGGCAAGCTCTACACCTACTACTTTGCAGGTTCGCGCTCGGAAGAAGTGGACCCCAACGGTGTCGGCCATGTGGCGTATTTCAATGCACAAGGCAAGGAACTTAAGTCGATCAACCAACTGGGGCGCGTCACCACCAACACCTACGACGGCCAGGGCCGGCTGACGCGCAAGGCGTTCCCGGAAGGCAATGCACTCGAGTATGTCTACCATGACGCCCCGTGCGCCGCGGCCGAGAAGCGCTGCACGCACAACGTCAGTCAGGTCAAGCAGTTGCCCAAGCCCGGTTCAGGCCTGGCGACGCTGACCAGCAGCTTCACCTACGAGAGCGTCTTCAACAAGGTCGCCACTGCCACCGATGCGCTGGGCAAGGTCACGACCTACACCTACACCGCGCAGGGCAACCCGCTCGCGGTCACGGCGCCGGCCGATGCGGCTGGCGTGCAGCCGCAGACCACCTACGGCTACACCGCCTACACCGCCAGTGGCTACCCGAGCTTCTACCTGCAGACCTCGCAGACGAGCAAGATCACGGGCAGCAGCACGGTGGTGACGACGACCGCCTACAACGCGGCCAACAAGTACGTTCCGCAGACGGTGGTGGTCGACTCGGGTACGGGCAAGCTGAACCTGACGACCAGCTTCACCTACGATGCGGTGGGCAACCTGACGCAAGTCAACGGCCCGCGCACGGACGTCACCGACACCACCACGTATGCCTACGATGGGCAGCGCCGCGTCACGCAGACGACCGACGCACTGGGTAAGAAAACACAGTACGCCTTCGACAACGACGGAAGGGTGATCCGCACCGCCGCACAGCTGGGCAGCCAGTGGCTGGTGAGCTGCAACAGCTACACCACGACCGGCAAGCTGCTCAAGGCCTGGGGTCCGGCGCTCACCGCCGCGGCGACCACGTGCCCGACTGCGGCTGCGCCGGTCGCGGTCACCGACTACGCCTATGACAACCTCGACAGGCTGATCCGCGTCACCGAGAACCTGACCGCTGCCCAGGGCGGCAACCGGGTGACCGAGACGGTGTACAATGCCGACGACAGCGTGCAAAGCGTCAAGCGCGCGGTGGGTTCGGCACTGGCGCAGACCTATGCCGCCTACACCTACAGCGCCAACGGCCTGCCGCTGACGCTGACCGATGCGAAGAACAACCGGACGACCTACGAGTACGACGGTCACGACCGGAGGGTGAAGCTACGCTACCCGCACCCGACGACGCCGAACACCTCGTCGAACAGCGACTACGAGCACTTCAGCTACGATGCGGTGGGCAACCTCACCAAGCACCGCAAGCGCAGCGGCCAGAACATCGTGTTCGGCCACGACAACCTGTACCGGGTGATCAGCCGCAGCTATCCGAACGTGGTGGATGACCTCGTCTTCAGCTACGACCTGCTGGGCCGGCGCACGCAGGCGAAGTTCGCCAACAACAGCCACACCGTCGATTACGTGTGGGACGCGGTCGGGCGGCTGACCAGCACCACGGCCGGGGGCAAGACCCTGGCCTACCAGTACGACCCGGCAGGCAACAGCACCCGCACGACGTGGCCGGACACCGGGTTCTACGTCACCGCGACCTTCGATGCGCTGAACCGTCCGACGGCAATCAAGGAGCTGGGTAGCATCGACCTGGCCAGCTACGCATACGACGACCTGTCGCGCCGCAGCACGGTGACGCTGGGCAATGGCACGACGACTACCTACGGCTACGGCGCGCAAGGAACGCTTTCCACGCTCGCCCACAACCTGACCGGCACGGCGCAGGATCAGAGCTACAGCTACACCCGCAACCAGGTGCAGGAGATCGTCGGGCAGAGCTGGACGAACGACCTCTACCAATGGGGTGGCGATGCCAACGGCACGAAGAGCTACACCAGCAACGGGCTGAACCAATACACCGCGGCGGCAGGCTCGACGCTGAGCTACGACAACAAGGGCAACCTGGCCGGCGATGGGGTGTGGACCTACACCTACGATGCGGACAACAAGCTGAAGACGGCCAACAAGACCGGCTACGCGGCGACGCTGGCCTACGATGCACAAGGCCGGCTGCGCCGCACGACGATGGCGGGTACGGTGACCGACCTGCTCTACGACGGTGTCGACCTGGTGGCCGAGTACGACAGCGCGGGTACGTTGCAGCGCCGCTACGTGCATGGTCCGGGGGTCGATGAGCCGCTGGTGGTGTACGAGGGCACGACGACGACCAACAAGACGTGGCTGTATGCCGATCACCTGGGCAGCGTCATGGCGGCGGCCAACAGCGCGGGCACAGGCACGGCGGTCTACAGCTACGGACCGTACGGCGAGCCGAGCACGACCATCGGGGTGCGCTTCCGCTACACGGGGCAGCAGTTCCTGGGTGGGCTGAACCTGTACTACTACAAGGCGCGGTTCTACTCGCCGAGCCTGGGCCGGTTCCTGCAGACCGATCCGATCGGTACCCGAGATGATCTGAACCTGTATGCCTACGTGGGCAACAATCCGATCAACTTCAATGATCCGACCGGGTTGGCGGCGAAGGAGCTGGAACTCTTTGCCGGAAAGGTCGGCGGGAGCATCGATAACTGGTGGGACCGCTCGGTCGCAGGCTTCCAGAGCGCGACGTTAGGCGATACGATCGAAAAGTCCATTCAGGGGCTCAACCCGGCGATGGGCGCCGGGGTCGCTGGAATTGGTCTGGGCGTAACCAAGCTCTCAGGGCTGGCCGCAAGGGGAGCACAGAACATCGCCAACGGACCTCGACTGGCGCAACAGCTAGCGCATAGCGAGGCTGCGTCGATCTTTGTGAATGGTGGCTTGCGGGCTGAAGTCATTGCTGGATCGAAGGTTGCTATCCCAGGGAGCCAACTGAACAACTCTGCGCTTGTCAAAACCCTGACGGCCGATGGAAGCAAGATCGCCGACTGGGCCAAGATGACCACACAGACGTTCAAGAGCCCGTCGGGGCCATTCCAAGTCCACTTCTATCAAAACGTGAAGACTGGTGCGACGCATTTTGCGGACGACTTCAAAGCCGTATTCAATCACAACGGGGTTTGGCCATGAAAATCTGTTCTACGCAGCGGAGTCGACCTTCAAGCCGAGAGGTTGCACGGCTGGCTTCAGCACGGGAGAACTTACATTGTGCTATCCGTGGAGCAATACAGCTCTGGCGAAATCGGGTTCCGCGTTGCCAGTGAGGATGGCGGGCAACCTGTCGTGTTTAGAGCGGCATTGTTCGATCTGATCGACTGCAGTCTTCCTGCGTGCTGGAAGGTGCTTGCGGTCCGACAAAACGCAGTTGATCTGGGGCCAGAGGTGTTCGGTCAAGCTGGATTCTGGGAGAAGTGTTTTGATCGGGATCCCGTGGCTCTCGATGAATATCGGGAGGCGAAGGAACAAGTGATGGCCGATAGTTAGCAGGCTGATGCAGAACCTAGTGAACGATCCTGCGAGTCGATAGTCCTAGACTCGTTCCTCAACCCCTTGTTCTGACAGCGATGCGCGGCCAACTCGATCCCCAGTCCTCGATGTTTCATTATTTCTCGCCGGACTCGCGTGTACCGGCCGATCATCCCCTGCGAAGGGTGAAGCAATTGGCCGATCGGGCGCTGAGTGCCATTTCGGCGGATCTGGATGCGTTGTACTCGAGTACCGGCCGCCCGTCGATTCCGCCTGAGCGCCTGCTCAAGGGGCAATTGCTGATCGCGCTGTACTCGATCCGGTCTGACCGGCAGTTCTGCGAACAACTGGACTACAACATCCTCTTTCGCTGGTTCCTCGACATGGACCTGGAGAGCGCGGGCCTGGACCAGTCGAATTTCAGCCGCCTGCGCGAACGCCTGGTGGCGACTGATATCGCCCGCCGCTTCTTTGACGAGGTGGTGAGCCTGGCGCGCCGGCAACATTTGCTGTCCTCGGATCACTTCACTGTCGACGGCACGCTCATCGAAGCCTGGGCCTCGTTCAAGAGTTTCAAGCGCAAGGACGGCGAGCCGCCGAAAGACGGTGGGGATGGCACGGGGATGGTCGATTTCAAAGGTGAGAAGCGTTCGAACGCCACACACCAGAGCAGCACTGATCCTGACGCACGGCTCATGCGAAAGGGTAACGGCCAGCCTGCCAGGCTCAGCTACGGCGGGCATGTGCTCATGGAGAACCGTCATGGCCTGTGTGTCGACATCCTGATCACGGAATCGACGCAGGCCGAGCACCGTGCTGCACGCACGATGCTCACCCGCGCCCGCCGGCGGCGTATCCACCCCAAGAGTCTGGCGGCCGACAAGGGTTACCACATCAAGGATTTCGTAGCGCACCTGCGCGCGCATCGTATCCGGCCGCACATTGCTCGAATCGACCATCGCTGCACGCCTGGACTCGATGGGCGCACGACGCGAACCGAGGGCTATCGGATCAGCCAACGCAAGCGAAAGCGGGTGGAGGAAATCTTCGGCTGGCTCAAGACGGTCGGTGGGTTGCGCAAGACGCGATTCATCGGGCAGGCGAAGACGCAGATGGCGGCCTTCATTTCTGGCGCAGCCTACAACTTGTTGAGAATCGCGAAATTGGGAAGCGCGGGAGGAACGGCGTGAGCCGGGCAAACGGAAGAGGGGCTGATCAGTCTCGGAGCGGGCACGCCGGCAATGTGGGCCGAATTGAAAAAACCATTCTCTCGACGAAGTCGCTGTGAAGATCAATTTAAACCCCTTGGCCGACGTAGTGTTCAGCTCTTTTGCATCAGCCTGTTAGGGACGCTCTGATCTATTGAGAGCCGGATAACGAAATTGGGGGACGCACCACGGTTTGCAGGCATAGCTCAACCGTGGAGCGCCCGCTATGCTGTCGCCAGCGGCTACCCGAGCTTCTACCTGCAGACCTCGCAGACCAACGAGATCAACGCTAGCATGTACGACCCTGCGGGCAACCGCACGCGCACCACGTGGCCGGAGACGGCGTTCTACGTCACCACCACCTACGACGCGCTGAACCGCCCGACGGCGGTCAAGGAAACCGGCACGGTCAACCTGGCCATTTACGCCCACGACGACCTGAGCCGGCGCACCACGGTGACACTGGGCAATGGCACCACGAGCACCTACGGCTACGGAGCGCAGGGCACGCTGTCGAGCCTGGCGCACAACCTGGCGGGCACGGCCCAGGACGTCACCTATAGCTCTACTACAAGGCACGGTTCTACTCGCTGGCGATTGGCCGCTTCCTGCAGACCGATCCGATCGGCACGGCGGACGATCTGAACCTGTATGCCTACGTGGGCAACAATCCGATCAACTTCAATGATCCGACCGTATTGGCGGCGAAGGAGCTGGAACTCTTTGCCGGAAAGGTCGGCGGCAGTATCGATAGGTGGTGGGATAGTTCGGTCGCAGGCTTCCAGAGCGACTACAAAGGGACTTCCCACTTCCGCCGCTGGCCTGTTCGGCCCGGCATCGAAGTGCCAAGATTGAATTGCTGACATTCAATCTGAAGACGCGAAAGGGGAAGTCCAAATGAATGCTACGACGATCGGGGTGGATCTGGCAAAGAATGTGTTCGTGGCCTGCGTAGGCGACGGCACGGGGCGGATGATCGAGACGCGCGAGTTCAACCGTGCGGGCTTTCTGGCGTGGCTTGCGACGCTGGCGCCGGGTACGGTCGTCGCGATGGAAGCGTGCAGCGGCGCGCACTGCTGGGGCCGCACGGCGGCGGCCCTGGGCCTGGAGCCACGGCTGATGGCAGCCGATTTCGTGCGCGCTTACCGCAAGCGCCAGTCGGTCAAGAACGACCGGGCCGATGCCGCGGCGATCCTGGCCGCGCTGCACGCGCCGGGCATGCGCTTCATCCCGGTCAAGACCGAAGCCCAACAACAACGATTGGCATGGCACAGCCTGCGCCTGGGCTGGATCGAGGAGAGAACGGCGCTGCTCAACCGTATTCGTGGCGTGTTCGCCGAGTTCGGTCTGGTGATCGAAGCGGGGGCTACGCGGCTGCGCCGCTGGTTGGCCGAACATGAGTTCGACACCGCCCAGCCGATGATCCTGCGTCATCTGATCCAGAGCGTGCGCGATCAGCTCGATGCGCTCGATCAACGCCTGGCCGAGTGTGACCGGCAGATTGCCGCACAGCAGGCCGAGGATGCGGCTGTCCGGCGGGTGGGCGAATTGCCCGGCGTTGGCAATCTGACGGCCGATGCGGTCACTGCCAGTGTGGGCGACGCGCGGATGTTCAAGAACGGCCGGCAGTTTGCCGCTTGGCTGGGGCTGACGCCGAGCCAGTATTCCAGCGGCGGCAAACCGAAGCTGGGACGCATCACCCGCCGCGGCGATGCTTACCTGCGAAGTCTGCTCGTACAAGGCGCGCGCAGCGTGTTCGCGGCCACCTTGCGCAAGGCACGCAGCAGTCCGGAGACGCTCACCCGGTTGCAACAGTGGATCGTGGGCTTGAATGCACGGGTCGGATATCACAAGACCCTGGTCGCCATTGCCAACAAACACGCGCGCCAGTTGTGGGCCGTGCTGGCCAAGGGAGAACACTACGATCCGGATGCCTGGCGCCAATGGGGCCTGACGTCCGGGCAAGCAGCAAGCTGAAGCACCGCATTCCAGAGTGAAGCCACCATGACTGCGCGCAAGCGATAGGCAAAACAGGTCAGACCGACCGGCTGAGTAACCGTCTTAGAAGTCAAGCATCGTGAAGCGATTTGTCCCAATGTTTGCCTGTGCGGACCATGGCGTTGAGCGTGGTCAGCAGCTTGCGCATGCACGCCACCAAGGCGACCTTGGGGAGCTTGCCAGCGGCCTTGAGTCGTTCGTAGAAAGCCTTGATGGCCGGGTTGTAGCGGGTTGCGGTCAAGGTCGCCATGTAGAGCACGCGCCGGAGCTCGAAGCGTCCGCCCTGCACGCGTCGTCTGCCCTTGCTGCTGCCCGAGTCATGGGCCATAGGGGCCACGCCCACCAGCGCAGCGATCTCGCGGCGGTTCAGCCGGCCCAGCTCAGGCAGTTCGGCAATCAGTGTGGCGCTGGCAACCGGGCCAATTCCTGCAGCCGATTGCAACAGCTGATCCAACTCGCCGAAGTGCTCATGCACATGGCTGACCATCTGCGCCTCGATCTCGTCGAGCTGAGCCTTGATCGCGGCCACGATGGCCTCGATGCTGGCGTGCAGTTTCTTGGGCGTGATTTGCAGCCGCTGGCGCTCCGAATGCAGCATGGTCAGCAACTGACGCCGGCGCGTGACCAGCGCTGCCAGCCACTGCTGGCGCTCGTCGGCCAGCGGACGCAGGAAGCGATCGAGGTCCTCACGGCGCACCAGCACAGCCGCCAGTTCAGCGAGCATGCGTGCATCGACCGCGTCCGTCTTGGCCAGGCGGCCCATCGACTTGGCAAAGTCGCGCGCCTGGCGTGGATTGACCACCGCCACGGGCAGGCCCGCTGCCTGCAGCGCACAGGCCAGCGCCGCCTCGTAGCCACCAGTCGCCTCCATCACCACCAGGCCGACACCAAAAGGCTGCAAGGCTGCTGCCAACACCGAATGGCCTTCGGCATTGTTGTCCAATCGCTGGGCGTCGCTTTGGGCGCCCAGCACACAGACATCCACGTGCGCCTTGGCCACGTCGATGCCTACCGTCACTGAGGAAGCAGACATGATCTTCAGATCCCTTTCTTGTGCATGCGCGCTGATTGAAGGCGCACGTAACCGTTCGGGCTTCACGAAGACCCGCGCGGCGACCGTGCGCTCTCTACTCAGTCACGGGCTCAATCACCCCAGAGCCAATCAAGCTGCACCGGCCGGTCTGACTGCCTATACGGCAGTCAAACTCTACCGCGCGGGTCTGGTTTAAAGATACAAGAGCCTGGCTAACCTGGTGGCCGACCAATGAGGGTGTCGCGGCTGATCCCCGCGCCTCGGTCGCGCCGACGAGTGATTGAGGCCAGCCGGAGCGGTGAGTCGCATGGCCCCGGCACGACCGTGCCGAACAAGGCCGATTGGGGAAAGGCAGTCTGTTCTGTCCTTGTCCATTGCGATGGCGCCAGTCACAAAGTGATCACGCTCGACCGTGGTCAGCAGGAGAAGAAGATGAGTGCATGATCAACGGACCGATCGGCCTGCGGCCGGTCTGCAAAAAGAGGTTGACGGGAAGTCCCTTGGGGACGTTAGGCGATACGATCGAAAAGTCCATTCAGGGGCTCAACCCGGCGATGGGCGCCGGGATCACTGGGATTGGTCTGGGTGTTACCAAGCTCTCGGGGCTGGCGGCAAAGGGGTTAGCAGGCTGATGCAAAAGAGCTGAACACTACGTCGGCCAAGGGGTTTAAATTGATCTTCACAGCGACTTCGTCGAGAGAATGGTTTTTTCAATTCGGCCCACATTGCCGGCGTGCCCGCTCCGAGACTGATCAGCCCCTCTTCCGTTTGCCCGGCTCACGCCGTTCCTCCCGCGCTTCCCAATTTCGCGATTCTCAACAAGTTGTAGGCTGCGCCAGAAATGAAGGCCGCCATCTGCGTCTTCGCCTGCCCGATGAATCGCGTCTTGCGCAACCCACCGACCGTCTTGAGCCAGCCGAAGATTTCCTCCACCCGCTTTCGCTTGCGTTGGCTGATCCGATAGCCCTCGGTTCGCGTCGTGCGCCCATCGAGTCCAGGCGTGCAGCGATGGTCGATTCGAGCAATGTGCGGCCGGATACGATGCGCGCGCAGGTGCGCTACGAAATCCTTGATGTGGTAACCCTTGTCGGCCGCCAGACTCTTGGGGTGGATACGCCGCCGGCGGGCGCGGGTGAGCATCGTGCGTGCAGCACGGTGCTCGGCCTGCGTCGATTCCGTGATCAGGATGTCGACACACAGGCCATGACGGTTCTCCATGAGCACATGCCCGCCGTAGCTGAGCCTGGCAGGCTGGCCGTTACCCTTTCGCATGAGCCGTGCGTCAGGATCAGTGCTGCTCTGGTGTGTGGCGTTCGAACGCTTCTCACCTTTGAAATCGACCATCCCCGTGCCATCCCCACCGTCTTTCGGCGGCTCGCCGTCCTTGCGCTTGAAACTCTTGAACGAGGCCCAGGCTTCGATGAGCGTGCCGTCGACAGTGAAGTGATCCGAGGACAGCAAATGTTGCCGGCGCGCCAGGCTCACCACCTCGTCAAAGAAGCGGCGGGCGATATCAGTCGCCACCAGGCGTTCGCGCAGGCGGCTGAAATTCGACTGGTCCAGGCCCGCGCTCTCCAGGTCCATGTCGAGGAACCAGCGAAAGAGGATGTTGTAGTCCAGTTGTTCGCAGAACTGCCGGTCAGACCGGATCGAGTACAGCGCGATCAGCAATTGCCCCTTGAGCAGGCGCTCAGGCGGAATCGACGGGCGGCCGGTACTCGAGTACAACGCATCCAGATCCGCCGAAATGGCACTCAGCGCCCGATCGGCCAATTGCTTCACCCTTCGCAGGGGATGATCGGCCGGTACACGCGAGTCCGGCGAGAAATAATGAAACATCGAGGACTGGGGATCGAGTTGGCCGCGCATCGCTGTCAGAACAAGGGGTTGAGGAACGAGTCTAGGACTATCGACTCGCAGGATCGTTCACTAGGTTCTGCATCAGCCTGTTAGGGAACCAAAACTCGCTCTATAAGGCTGCAGTCCAGCAATTCAAGGCTACTGACTTGTCAAACGCAGGTAGGGCTTTGACTAAGCACCCTGAAGTGATTGGGCAAACAAAAGATACGTTACGCCAATCGTTGCGCAGTGATGGCGCGATCAACGATGCGGCACACGCTGCGCTTCACAACATCATGCGTAATGGGGTTATGACGACGCCGACGCTCGGTCGATATGGAGCTGTGACCCAAACTCAAATCCCGGGAGGATTTGGTGCTCGTTGGGCATCTGACGGCAGCTTCGTCGGCTTTATTAATCCGTAAAGGTTTGACTATGACAACTTTAAAGAGCTATCGGTGGCGGAAGACAACAGACATCAATCGCGAACATGCGCTATTTGAGTTGCTTGATGGTGAAGCACCCGTATTAGATGTCGGCTTCACTGATGAGGGCGTTTTCGAAGTTGCTTTCAATCCGGAAATTGGGGGCAAGGTAATCGACTGGGATCAATTCTTGGCTCTTTTGGAGGAGGGCAAAGCCCTCGCCGTCAAAGATCGGTAGTCCCTTGCCGCAAAGGGCCTAACCAAGGCAGATGCTGTCATTGCCGAGACCCTGGCCGGCAACCAGCGCGACCAAGCTGAGGGGACCCTAGGAGGACCAAGGGAGTAAATAGGGGGCGCACCACGGTCTGGAGGAATCATTTGACCGTGGTGTGCCAGCTACCCGAGCTTCTACCTGCAGATCTCGCAGACGAGCAAGATCACGGGCAGCAGCACGGTGGTGACGACGACCGCCTACAACGCGGCCAACAAGTACGTTCCGCAGACGGTGGTGGTCGACTCAGGTACACGGGGCAGCAGCTCCTGGATGGGCTGAACCTGTACTACTACAAGGCGCGGTTCTACTCGCCGGCGATCGGCCGCTTCCTGCAGACCGATCCGATCGGTACGGCGGATGATCTGAACCTGTATGCCTACGTGGGCAACAATCCGATCAACTTCAATGATCCGACCGGGTTGGCGGCGAAGGAGCTGGAACTCTTTGCCGGAAAGGTCGGCGGCAGTATCGATAGGTGGTGGGATAGTTCGGTTGCAGGGTTCCAGAGCGCGACGCTTGAAGACTCAGTTGATAAAATCCTCCAAGGTTGGCCCGGTGGGGGTGCCACGGCTAAAGGGGCTGGAGCACTTTTCAGTGTACTGGCTACAAAAAATGCGGCTCGTCTAATGCCGGGGCCGATCTGTAAAACAACGAAGGAGGCGACGGCTGCCGCGAAGGCTCTTGGGTACAAGAAGATTTCAGAAACAGTACATGGGGAGGCAGTGTATAAAAAAGGTAACTCCTACATTACGAGAGATGCCACTGGTCACAACGGTGGGGCGTGGAAGATGGCTGAATCTGTGGATAAGCTGAAATCCAAAACCGGCCGTGATGGAACATTTGATGTTAATTTAAATCGTATTGGTGATTGATATGAGTGCTAGTGGAAAGTTGCAACCAGACTGGGTGACTCGCGGAAAATCAATTAGTCAGCTAATCGAGGAGTTGAAGTCATTTGAGGATCAGAGTCTCGAGGTCAAAATTTCAATCGACGATGGGGAAACTCGAAGACCGATCAGTTTGGTGAAGAAAAACAGAGGGGTGTGTCTCTTAGTGTTCTGCGGAGATGAAGATCAAAGCTAAATAACGGTTATCAGAGGGTGCGAGTACGACTTTGGCTGATAGAAGACCTTCGGTCCTATGTTCAGCAAGGGTGGCGCGTTCGCAGACAGGATGTACAGATCAAGTATTCACCTGACACCGGCCCCGAGCCGGTGTCTTTTTTTGGTGCGCCCGGCAGGGCGCACCCACTTGGAGGTGTAAGTCCTCTACTCGCCCGGCAAGGGGAAGAGTTAGCCGAACGGCAAGGGTGTCGCGGGTAACTGCGAATCTGGAGGAAGCTGAAGGCAAAGCGCTGGCCTGACGAACAGGAAGCGGATATGAGGCGTTGCAGTGGGGTGAGGCGGCCAATATCGCCCAAGCCCGAAACTTGCACGGAAGGCTGTGGCGTAGATCCGACAGGTATAAGCGTGAAGGTGGGTGCGTCATACCCGGGGAGATCCTCACGGGTGCCATGGTGCTACTGAGGTCGCGAGGCGTTGGGATGCACGTGAGGAAGTCAGCCGAGGCCATAGTAGCTGCCGGGATGGGGCGAAGGGCCGAACAGGGAAGAACGTGAGTAGGCGAACGTTTCTCGATGAAGCCGATGAAGACAGAAGCCCGTCGGTCAGAGGGGGCGCAGGCAGAGGACTCTGGACGGTATCCGGAAGGGGCTGGGCTGCGTGTCGAGGTGGAGTCGGCGGACGTTGAGCGGACGAAAGCGGAGTTGGAGCGGACGAGCGGGCTGATGGAAGTCGTGTGTGAGCGCGGCAACCTGTGGCTTGCGTACGAGCGGGTGACCCGCAACAAGGGTGCGCCCGGTGTCGATGACATCGGGGTGTCGGAGTTCAAGGGTCACTTGCAGCAACACTGGCCGGCGATCAAGGCCAAACTGCTGGCGGGGACGTACATCCCGCAAGCAGTGCGTCGGGTGGACATTCCGAAGCCGCAAGGCGGGGTGAGGACGCTCGGCATTCCGACGCTGACGGATCGACTGATCCAGCAAGCGTTGCATCAGGTGCTCTCACCGATCTTCGAGGTGGATTTCTCCGAGTCGAGCTACGGCTTCCGAGCGGGGCGGTCTGCCCATCAGGCGGTCAAGGCGGCGAAGCAGTATGTTGCCCAAGGCCGGCGTGTCGTGGTGGACATGGATCTGGAGAAATTCTTCGACCGGGTCAATCACGACATTGTGATGGCGAAGTTGGCGAAGAAGATTGGGGATGGGCGGGTACTGAAGCTGATCCGACGGTATCTGGAAGCGGGGATGATGGCGGAGGGTGTCGTGAGCCCGAGGACGCAGGGTACACCGCAAGGTGGCCCGCTCAGTCCGCTGCTGTCGAACATCCTGCTGACGGAATTGGATCGGGAACTGGAGCGCCGTGGCCATGCGTTCTGTCGCTACGCGGACGACTGCAACATCTACGTCCGAAGCCAGGCGGCAGGCGAGCGTGTCCTGGCCGGTATCAGCCAGTTCCTATCCGAGCGACTCAGGCTCACGGTCAATGAGGCCAAGAGCGTAGTCGCACGACCGTGGGAGCGGAAGTTTCTGGGCTACAGCCTGAGTTGGCACAAAGCGCCGAAACTGCGGATTGCGCCAGCCAGCCTGCAACGGCTGGAGGACAAGATTCGTGAAGTGCTCAAAGGTGCGAGGGGGCGCAGTGTAGGCGCCACGATCGAAGAACTGAACCCGGTGCTACGGGGTTGGGCAGCGTACTTCAGGCTGACCGAGGCCAAGCGGGCACTGGAAGAGATCGACGGTTGGCTCAGGCGCAAGCTGCGCTGCATCCTGTGGCGGCAGTGGAAGCGCCCGGCCTACTCGCGCCAGGAACCTGATGAAGGCGGGGCTGAAGGAGGAGCGGGCGTTTCGCTCCGCGTTCAACCAGCGCGGGCCGTGGTGGAACAGTGGCGCCAGCCACATGAACGCGGCCTTTCCGAAAGTCTTCTTTGATCGCTTGGGACTGGTGTCACTGCTCGATACGACGCGACGACTCCAGTGTCTTTCATGAACCGCCGTATGCGGAACCGCACGTACGGTGGTGTGAGAGGGCGACGGGGGTGACCCCGTCCCCTACTCGATTGCGCCCAGCATGGGCGCACTCCTGGTGTGCCCGACATGGGCGCATACCTGCGGGTGCAAGTCCCGCCGTAAGTTGGTCACGACGAACGAAGTGAAGCGCAACTGCATGAGGGCGACCGAGTGTGGGGAGGAAGCGTGGAACGTAAATCATGAGCCGATGAACAAGAACTGCATACAAGGCGGTGCCAAGCAGGGCGAGCGGGCCAGGAACCGCGAAGCTCTCGTGACCAAGGCAGCGTAGATGCGGCGGCTGTGTGATGGAGGTATGTGTCCCTTACTCGGGGAGATCTGTCGAGCCTGGCGCACAACCTGGCGGGTACGGCGCAGGATCAGACTTACACCTACACCCGCAACCAGGTGCAGGAGATCGTGGGCCAGAGCTGGACGCACGACCTGTATCAATGGATGGGCTACGTCAACGGCACCAAGAGCTACACCAGCAACGGGCTGAACCAGTACACCGTGGCCGCGGGTGCGACGATCACCCATGACAACCGGGGCAACCTGACGGGTGACGGGGTGTGGACCTACATCTACGATGTGGACAACAAGCTCAAGACGGCGAACAAGAGCGGCTACGCGGCGACGCTGGCCTACGATGCGGAAGGTCGGCTGCGCCGCACGACGCTGGCGGGCACGATCACCGACCTGATGTACGACGGTGTGGACCTGGCGGCCGAGTACGACAGCGCGGGTACGTTGCAGCGCCGCTACGTGCATGGTCCGGGGGTCGATGAGCCGCTGGTGGTGTACGAGGGCACGACGACGACCAACAAGACGTGGCTGTATGCCGATCACCTGGGCAGCGTCATGGCGGCGGCCAACAGCGCGGGCACAGGCACGGCGGTCTACAGCTACGGACCGTACGGCGAGCCGAGCACGACCACCGGGGTGTGCTTCCGCTACACGGGGCAGCAGTTCCTGGGCGGGCTGAATCTGTACTGCTACAAGGCGCGGTTCTACTCGACGATGTATAAAAAGTGAACGTCAGCCATAGGCCCTGGAGAAAACTTCGTCCATGGCATCGATGATGGCGTCTGCTTCGTGTGCCAACGACCCCACCTTCTTACCCAGCGAATCGATTGGTACCGACACCACTTGCAGTGTATGTAATGTCACCTGGATGCCATCGATTTCGAAAATTGGGTTCACCCGCGATGCCACCATGCCCACGTTGGCAGAGGCTTTCTCGGTTCTGGCCAGGGGAATGACGATTCGGCTTTTCCGCTCATCGAACGCCGCGGACTGCACCACGACGACGAACGGGATTGCAGCGGCATTCTTGCCGGGGTTCCGATGAACGTCGAACTGGCTCATAAAGGGGAGTGCTCCGAACCGAACGTGCCATAGCGTTCATCGAACCGGTTCCAGGCTTCAGAGACCTTTGCATAGAGTTGGCGCTTTTCTTCGCGAGCCTGAGCTTCCCTGGCAATGAATTCAGCCAGCAAGCCATCGACCGTGGCCGACAGGTTGTTCGTGTAGCGGCGGGCTTGCTCGACGGTGCTTTCGCTCAAGGTCAAGTTGACCGGGCGTTTCGTCGCTTGTGCAGCGGCTCCTGTGGATTTCATGGTTACCTCCAGTGCGCATAATATGCGCATGATACATTGGGTGTGCAATCGGATTTGAAGTTCCGCGGTTTCCCTGTGACTGCAGTGAGACATGACAGCGTGGGGGCGGGTGTGGGGAGAAGGTCGGTGGTATACCTTTGTTCATGCTTGGCGGAGTTTTCCCCCGTTCTGTGGTTTCTTTCGTCATAGACGAATGGCATGCATGCTGAGCCGTAAACAGCTATGCTCACGGTTCGAGCAACGACATGGCAATACGCGCTTCAGATGCAGGCAGAGCGATGTGGACCAAGATGAGCAGGCCATCCATCCTGGGCTTGTCCAGTCAATCCGAGGGCATATCGGACGAGACCCGACTCGTTGAGGCGCTTCAGCATCATCAGCTCATTACGGTCGAGGGCGTCGAGCGGGTGCGTGCGGCGGCGCTCGCTCGTGGCCTGGCGTTTTCCCGAGCTGCCACGCGTCTGGGTGTCGTGTCCGAGCGGGACATGGCGGGGCTGTTCGGCGAACTCCTCGGCATCGATGTCCTTGCTCGATCCGACTATCCGCGTCCGCTGGCGATCCCGGCCGCGCTGAACCCTGTCTTCCTGCGTCGGCACGGCGTGTGCCCGATCGGCGAGTCCGAAGGACGGGCCCGGCTGGCCATGGCCAATCCGATGGACGAGGTGGCGGTCGATGGAGTGCGCTTTGCGCTGGGCAAGCCGGTGGAGCGGCTGGCGGCGCTGGAGTCGGACATCGAGGAACAGTTGCAGGCCAACGCCCGCGAGGACAGTCTGCATTCGGATGCTCATGCAGGGCAGGGCGAAGCAGCGGGCAGTGGGGACGATATCGACCGGCTGTCCGATCATGATTCGGACGCGCCTGCCATACGACTGGCGCAACGTCTGTTGACGCAGGCGATGGACATGCATGCATCGGATATCCATCTCGAACCCTCGGCCGATGCGTTGGTGGTGCGCTACCGGATCGATGGCATTCTGCAGGAAGCCGAGACCTTGTCCGGCCGCTGGTCGCAAGCCCTGATCTCGCGGCTCAAGCTGATGGCGCGGCTCGACATTGCCGAAAAACGCCTGCCGCAGGATGGGCGCATCCGCTTCACGACACGGGGCGTGAGCCTCGATCTGCGCGTCGCGACTTTTCCCACGTTGCATGGCGAGTCGATGGTGCTGCGTTTGCTCGGGCAGCACTCGGTTTCGCCTGAACTGGAGCGGCTCGAACTCGACCCCTTCAGCCTGAGTGCACTTCGGACAGCGCTCGAGCGGCCCCATGGCATCGTGCTGATCACCGGCCCGACCGGTAGCGGCAAGACGACGACCCTCTATGCCGCGCTGAATGCGATCCGCAGCCCCGAGCTCAAGATCGTCACGGTGGAGGATCCCATCGAGTACACCCTGCCCGGCGTGGCGCAGCTGCAGGTGAAACCCGAGATCGGACTGACTTACGGCGCTGCGCTGCGTTCGGTGCTCCGCAACGATCCGGACGTGATCATGATCGGTGAGATCCGGGACAGCGAGACTGCCGATATCGCCATTCGCTCGGCACTGACCGGGCACTTGGTGCTTGCGACGCTGCATACCAATACCGCCGCAGGTGCCGTGACGCGCCTGTTGGACCTGGGGGTGGCGGACTATCTGCTGGCATCGACGCTGGTGTTTGCCGGCGCACAGCGCCTGGTTCGCCGACTATGTCCGGCGTGCGTCACAACGCGTTTACCGACGCCGGAGGAGCACGCGGCGATGGCTGTGGTTGCGGGAGACGATGCCGGATCCTACCGGCTGTCCATGGCGACAGGCTGCCCGACCTGCCGGGGGCGCGGCTACAGCGGGCGTATTCCGCTCTTCGAGGCGCTGGCCATCGGAACGGAAGAGCGAGGGGCGATCCGGCAGGCGCATGCGGAAGAGGTGCTGCAGCGATTGGCTCGGGAAAAGGACATCCCGGCCTTGCTGTCCATCGGATTGCGCAGGGTGCTGGCGGGAGAGACGACGCTCGATGAAGTGCTGGGCGTCATCGAGGACGGGCGGCTGTGAGACGGTTCACCGTGCGTGCGCTGACTGTCGATGGCGAAAACCGCATCCTGATACGTGAGGCGAAGGATGCGGAGGGCCTTGCCCTGGAGCTGATCGGCGAAAACCTGACGCCGCTCCGGATCACGGAGCAGGACGGCAGCATCACCGATCTGCTCAGTCGACCGGTGATGCTGAACCAGCGCATGCCGCTTCGTGACGTCGCGCTGTTTTGCGAACAGATCGGTGCGATGCTCGCCTCCGGTCTGACCGTCGAACAGGCGCTGCGCGTGGTCTCGCGCCAGGCGGGCAAGCGTCCGTCGGCGCGCCTGGCGCGCAGCCTGCTGCCTCGCATCCAGGCCGGAGCACCCCTGTCGGCTGCCTTGGGCGCCGAACCCGGCATGCCGCAATACCTGCCGCCGATGATCCGGGCAGCGGAGAGTGGCGGGGACCTGGCCGATGGGCTGGAGGCAGCAGGGCGCCACCTGCAGCGCCAGGCCGGCACACGGGCGGAGATCGGCAATGCGCTCACCTATCCTGCCATCGTGCTCGCGACCGTTCTGCTTGCGCTGGTGGTGGTGCTGACCGTGGTGATCCCGGGGTTCGAACCGATCTTCGCCGGCGAAGAGCATCGCTTGCCGGGTATGACGCGTTTCGTGCTGTGGCTGTCGGACATGGTACTGAACCACGCCCTGGCAGCGCTGCTGTGGAGCCTCGGGTTCGTCGCGGCAGGGTTCGTGCTGTATCGCCGTTCTCCATGGTTCGACACCTGGCTCGGCGCAGCAGCACGACGGCTTCCGCCTGTTCGTCTCATGGAAAGACTGAATGTTTCGCGTATGCTCGGCGTGCTCGGAATGCTCTTTCAGAGCGGCGTGGAAGCTTCGGAAGCCGTGCTGCTGACGGCACAGGCTGCCGGCTCGCGGCGTCTTCGTGTCGCACTGGAAGGTGCGTCGCGACAGCTTCGCGAGGGCAGCACGATCGGTGCGGCCCTCGAATCCATCGGGTCGATTCCCGACGAGACCTGCGCCTTGATCGAGGTGGGAGAACACACCGGCGCACTTGGTACTGCAACGCTGCGCGCCGCCCAGTTGCTGGAGCGGGATGCGTCCGAACAACTCGAACGGACGCTCGCGCTGGTCAATCCGCTCGCGATCGCGTTCCTGGGTATCGTCGTCGGCCTCGTGGTCGGCGGCGTCATGCTGGGAATACTCAGCATCAACCAACTTGCATTGAGATCATGACCGAACACCTTCATCTTTCGGCACGCCGGCACATGGGGACAAGTAGGGGCTTCACACTGCTCGAACTTCTGGTCGTGCTCGTCATCATGGGTTTGCTGACCGCCGTGGTCACGCCGCAGGTGATGAACATGTTCTCCGGCGCAAAGTCGGATACGGCGGCGCTCCAGGTGGAAACGCTGACCACCGCGCTCAATTACTACCGGGTCGACATGGGGACTTATCCGGAGATGGAACATGGGCTGCGCGCCCTTTGGGAAGCCCCGCCGGGCGCGGCCAAGTGGCGTGGGCCCTATGTGCGAAAGCAGCAGCACCTGACCGATCCGTGGGGGCGTCCGTACCGCTACCGGATGCCGGGCAAGCATGGACCGGCGGATGTCTTCTCGCTGGGTGCGGACGACAAGGAAGGCGGCAGTGGCGAAGACACCGACATCGGCAATTGGGACAGGCAATGAGCGTGGCATGACGCTGCTCGAGTTGCTGGTGGTGATCGTGCTGCTCGGTTTGCTTGCCGCCATCGGCGCCCAGGCGGTCCCGGGCGATGACCGGCGCCTGCAAGGTGTCTCGGAACGTGTCGAGCACCGTCTCAGGAAGGCCAGGTTGAGTGCGATGAGAAGCGGTGTCGCTGTGTTCGTTCCGTGTGAGTCCATGGCAAGTTCGAGGCGAGGGGAGGCCGCCAAGGCTGACCGTGATACCGGCTTCACGGTGTCCTGCATGAGCGGGGCGGGACGGGAGCGGGGCATCACCTTCTTTCCCGATGGATCTTCCAGCGGGGAGGCGATCGAATTCATGTCCGGAAGGACGCGTACCCGGATCCGTGTCGACGCGCTGACTGGCAGCCTGGCGTTCGAGTAGCACCATGCGTCGACAAGACGGATTCAGTCCTCTCGAAACCCTGATCGCCCTTGCCGTGGTGGCGCTCTTCTTTGGCGTGCTGCTGCCGCCGATCGTGACGAACCTGGAACGCATCGAAGCGGACGCCCTGAGGGCTGAGGCCTTGTTGGTCGCAGCCAATCAGCTCGAGGCCCATGTCGTCATCGCCGCCGATACGGAGGGACGCTTCGAGGGCAGCGAAGGCGCCTTGTCATGGAGGGCGACGGTCGAACAGGCTGGAACGGCAGCCAGTGCGGTCGATACCGTGAAGCCCTATGCGCTTCGTCGGGTGCAGGTCGACGTCTTCGCTCAAGGGCGTGTGCCCTTGGTGTCGCTTGAAACTTACCGTGTCGGAGTGGTTCGTTGAGCGCGCGACGCATGCGCAGCGCAGTTGGAGGCTTCACGCTTCTGGAACTGCTCATCGCCATGGTCATCGGCAGCGGGCTTGTTTACATGGCTACCGAGGTGTTGTTGCTGGTCCAGCGAGGTGTGGAGCAATCCGGGGAGGCGGCGGGGCAGGTGATGGCGGAGCAGCGCGCGATCGCGGTGATGAAAGCGGCAATATCGAACCTTGTTCCACCTGCCTCTGATACCGATGAGCGACATCGGATCGTCGCGACCGGGTCAGTCTTCGAGTTTGCCGCGATTCCGGTCGACAGCCAGGTCCACGCGGGGACGGTGAGGGCAAGAATTCTGATCGAGCCGGCAAGTGCAGGTGGGTTCGTGGTGGCATTCGAGCAACGGGGGCTGGGAGCCGTCACTTCGAGCCCGCCGCCACGGCTCATCCTTTTGAAGGATCTCACCAGTGCTTCGCTGCAGTACTCGTATCGCACCCCTCTCGGTCTTCGAACGCACGCCACGCGGCCCGAGCAGGCCCCGGAGCTGGTGACGCTGAGTTGGACCAGGGCGGAACATGAAGGGAAAAGCGGTTCGTTGTCCGTTCGACCACGACTCGATGTCGGCGCGAACTGCAGGCTCGATTTCCTGCCCTTGAGCTGCCGCTAAGGGGGAAGTTGGCGGGGCGCCTCGAATTGCCCCCTGATTCAGCCCGGGAACGCCAGCGATTTCACCGTGATCGGCACGATGTCGCCGCCCATGAAGGGCTTGCCGACGTCGATGTAGTCGCCGGGGCGGGTCTGGATCTCGTCGATGACGGCGAGCTTGCGGCCGTGCAGGCGGGGCTGCAGCAGCATGCCGAGCACTTTGCCGAGGTCCTGGCGGGCGACGACGAACAGTGCCCGTGCGGGGTCGGGATGGGCGTCGGCGAAATGCACCAGGGCGTCGACGACGCGCTCGACGTCGGCGTAGGCCACCGGCAGGTCGTCGGGCAGGCCCAGCGCATAGCCGTCCTTGGCGGGGTCGATGTCCATGCGCTTCATCGCGCTATCCCAGTCCTCGGCCAGTTGCACGGCGGTGCAGCCGGGCCACGGCCGGGCGGCGTGGACCACCGGCAGGTTGCGCACCGGCAGGTGCTGCTCGTCCACCCAGATGGTGCTGCCCGACAGCGACAGGCTGTAGGCGCCGGCGCCGATCACGGTGGCGCGCAGGGTGTGGCGCGGTTCGCGCAGCGGCAGCGCCTGCATGCCGGCGTGGCGGTGCAGGGCTTCGGCGAGGGCGGGGCCGATGTCGCCGAAGGCGCGGGCGGAGGCGATGCTCTGCGGGTCGTAGTAGCAGGCGCCGACGCCGCCGGACAGATAGACCGCGTCGTAGCGATGGCCGGGGCGCAGGCAGTCGGTCATCAGCAGCTGCTGCGCCAGCGGCGAGGGCTGGCCGACGCAGATTTCATGGATCAGGCCGGCCATGCGGTCGGCGATGCGGGTGACGGTGCCGTCGCTGACCGGCTGGCCGGCTTCCGGCAGCGGCGACAGTCCCAGTTCGGTGCAGATCGGCCGGGCCGGCGCGTGCAGGTGGCGCAGGCGGCCGTCGCTTTCGAGTTCGAGCAAGTGGCCGCCGACGTTGAGGCAGGCGGTGTCGACGACGCGGCCGGCTTCGAACACCGCGTAGTTGGAGGTGCCGCCGCCGATGTCGATGTTGAGCACGCGGCAGGTGTTGGTGCGCGAATGTTCGGCGGCGCCCGAGCCCTGGCCGGCGATCACCGATTCCAGATGCGGGCCGGCGGTGGCGACGATGAAGTCGCCGAGCTGTTCGGCCAGCCCCATCACCGCCTGGCGGGCGTTGCGCGCCTTGGAGGTTTCGCCGGTGATGATGATGGCGCCGGACTTGACCTGCTCGGTGTCGAGCCCGGCGGCGGCGTACTGCGACATGATGAAGCGGCGCAGCGTGTCCTCATGCACATGGCCTTCGAAGTCGATCGGCGTGGGGATCGCCGGGCTGACGTAGAGGATGTCGCGGCGCGAGAACTCGTAGTTCGGCACCTGCGAGGCGGCGGCGCGGTTGACCACTTCGAGGCGCGAGAAGATCACCTGCGACGTCGTCGTGCCGATGTCGATGCCGACGCTGTGGATCTGCCAGGATTCAGCCATGACGCGGATCCCCTGTGCTTGTGCCCCCGCTCCCCGGGAGGGAGGGCCGGCCGAGGGCCGGGGAGCGGGGGCGCTTCGCGGGCACAGCAGCAGACGGAAGCTTCATGCAGTCGCCTTGGCGGCGACGGCGGGGGCGACGCTCGGCTTGGGCGCGATCATCATCGCGACGAACACCGCGGCGACGCCGCCGACCAGCTTGCCGACGATCATCGGGAAGATCATCGGCGAGGCCACGGCGGCGACGAAGCCGAGGTGGTCGCCGAGGGCGAAGGCAGCGGATACCGCGAAGGCGATGTTGAGCACCTTGCCGCGGTCGTCCATCTTGTTGAGCATCACGAACATCGGGATGTTGTTGGCCAGCGTCGCCACCATGCCGGCGGCGGCGGTGTCGTTCATCTTCAGCAGGCTGCCCACCTTGGCCAGCGAGCTGCCGAACCAGCGCGTCAGCAGGAACACCATCGGGTAGGCGCCGAGCAGCACCGCGGCGATCTTGCCGATGGTCTCGATGCCGCGCAGGTCCTCGCCCGGCACGTCGCCCGGCACCATGAAGATCGGGTCCATGCCGGGAATCAGGGTCAGGCCGATCTGGTCCTGCAGTACCGCGGCGGCCAGCCCCAGCGTGATGACCGCGACCAGGATCTTGGCGAAGACCTGGAAGCCGGCGATCATCTTCTCGGGAATGAACTTCAGGCCCAGCGCCACCGCCACCGCGAACAGGGTCACCGGCGTCAGGTTGGACAGGATCATGCCGAAGGTGAAATCCACCTGCTGTCCGTCGATGATCACGTTGGAGGCCATCGCCACCAAGCCGCCGGCGATGCAGCCGAGCGGGATCGCGACGATGCCGGCGAGCACGCCCATGGCGAGGAAGCGGCGGTCTTCCTTGTCGATGATGCCCAGTCCGACCGGGATCGAGAACACGATGGTCGGCCCCATCATCGAGCCGAGGATCACACCGGCGTACATCCAGGCCGCGGTGTCGCCGCCGGACAGCTCGCGCGCCAGCGGAAAGCCGCCCATGTCCAGCGCCAGCAGCGTGGTGGCGAACATCGCCGGGTTGGCGCCGAGCGCCTCGTACAGCGGAATCACGATGGGGCCGAGCATCCGTGCCAGCACCGGCGCCAGTGCCATCACCCCGACCATCGCCAGGCCGAGCGCGCCCATCGCCATGAAGCCTTCCTCGAACTGCTTGCCCGAGCCGCTGATGGAACGGCCCAGGCCGCCGAGGCCGATCTTGCCCAGCACTTTCTCGGCGCCGTCGAACTGATCCATCATCCGGTCCAGTGCGGCGATCGCCATGAAGCTCATCATGATCCACATGATGATGACGTTGATCTTGTCCATGATGCTCGTTTCCTCTTGCGCCAGATGCTCGTCGAATCACCGCGCCAGCGCGTGCCCGGTGCTCCGCTGTTTATCGTTTTCCGTCAGCCGGCCGGCTGGCTCGTGCGCCAGTCGGTGGCGCACTGGCGGGCGTGGGCATGGCGATAGACCTCCACCACCTGCGCGCGCGACACGCTGCGCGGATTGGTGACCAGGCTGGGGTCGAGCAGCGCGGCGTCGGCGAAACGCTCGTAGTCCCCGTCCCGGCCGCCGGCCTCGCGCAGGTTGAGCGGCAGCCCCAGTTCCGCGATCAACTGCTGCACGTGCTCGATGGTCTGCGCCGCATCCAGCAGGCGGCCGCTGAGGGCGTGGCCGATCTCGGCGAGGTCGCGCTTGCACACCAACTGGTTGAAGCCCATCACCGACGGCAGCAGGATGGCGTTGGCGATGCCGTGCGGGATGCCGTAGGCGGGGCCGATCTGGTGCGCCATCGCATGGCACAGCCCCAGGCCGGCATTGGAGAAGGAGACGCCGGCCATGTAGGACGCCAGCATCATCGATTCGCGTGCCTCGATGTTCTGGCCCTGGCCCACCGCGATCGGCAGCGCCTCGCCGATCAGCGTCATCGCGCGGTAGGCGAGCGCCTTGGTCAGCGGCGTGGCGTGGATGGCGACATAGGCCTCGATGGCGTGGGTGAGGGCGTCGACGCCGACGGCGGCGGTGAAGTGCGGCGGTGTGCCCAGCGTCAGGCAGGCGTCGATCACCGCCAGGTCCGGAATCATGTCCGGGTGGATGATGAGGTGCTTGACGTGTTCGCCGCCGTCCGTATCGGTGACGACGGTGGCATTGGTCGCCTCGGAGCCGGTGCCGGCGGTGGTCGGTACCGCGATCAGCGGCGCGCGGCGGACGGCGATGCGCGCCGGCTCGTCGGCCATCGCGCGCACGCTGAGGCCGGGGTTGGCGGCCAGCACCACCGCGGCCTTGGCGGCGTCGAGGATGGAGCCGCCGCCGAAGGCGATGACGCCGTCGAAGCGGGTCTCGCGCATCGCCTCGGCCATGGCTTCGACCAGCGTGGTGTCCGGCTCGCGCGGTGCCTGGCGATAGACGATGTGCTCCAGTCCGCAAGCTTGCAGCGAGCGGTACATGCCGTCGGCGAGGCCGAGCTTTTCCAGGCTCTCGTCGATGGCGATGAAGACCCGGCTCATGCCGCGCGCGGCAATGGCCTGGCCGATGCGGGCGATGCTGCCGGGGCCGATGAAGGTGCTCGGCGGTACCGAGAATTCGCGTACCGAGCGGGCGTTGATCAGGTCGATGGCCTGATAGACGACGGTGCTGACGTCTTCGTGGTTCATGCCTGGACCTCGGCGTACGCGCCGGCCAGGCCGTGGGCGGCGATGGCGAGCGGAGTGAGGAACAGCGGCGGCTGCGGCAGGATCACCTCCAGCTGCGGAAAGCGCTGGGCGAACAATTCGCGCACGCCGGGCATGGCGCATGAGCCGCCGGACAGGTAGAGGGTATCGACTTGCCAGCCTTGCAGGTGGGTGTCGACGATGTGGGCCATCTTGTCGAACACCGGCCGCACGATGGGCCACAGCGTGGCGTTGTCTTTGCCGCGCTTGAGCATCTCGGCTTCGGCCAGCGGCAGATTGCGCGAACCGGCCAGGGTCAGGCTGACGTGATGGCCGCCGGTCGGCTCGTCGCCGGAATAGACGATGCGCCCGTCGCGCACCACCGCCACGCCGGTGGTGCCGCCGCCGATGTCGACCACCGCGGCCTTGTCGAGCCGCAGCAGCGCGGCGACCGCCGACGGTTCGTCGATGACGCCGGAGACTTCCAGCCCCGCGGCTTCGATGACGTTCACCGAAATGCGCGGGTCGGTGCCGGGCGGGTAGGAGGTGGTGGCCTGCTTCGGCAGCCGCTCGCCGAACAGCGTGCCGAGCGATTCGAGCTGCCGGCGCACGATCTGCACCGCGCCGAAGAAATCCCACACCACGCCGTCGCGCACCACGTCGGCCCAGTCCAGCCGCGCGGCCACGGGCCGGCCCTCGCCGTCGAGCACCATCGTCACCACGCAACTGGTGCCGAGGTCGATGCCGAGGTGCAGCGGCGCATCCGGCGCCAGGCCGGCGGCCGCGGCACCGCTGGCCGCCAGTGCGGCGGCCTGGGCGAGGCGGGGTTCGAGCCAGTCGGCGATGCTGCGCATGATGGGCCTCAGATGATGCGGAAGTGATCCACCATCACGCAGCGGCGCAGGCGCACGAAGGTGCGTGCGCTGGTCACGCCTTCGCCGGTCGGGGTGGAGATCGTCATCGTCGTCCAGCCTTCACCGCCGAAGCCGAGGCCGGCCAGGCAGGGGCCGTTCTTGACGAAGATGCTGGTGTTGATGGCGTTGGCCATGCGGTCGAGCGCGTCGATGTTGCGCGAGTGCATCGCCGCGGTGTGGCGGCAATTGCCTTCGAGCTTCCTGCGAGGTCGATCGCGGCATCGACGTCCGGCGCGCGGATGACCGGAATCACCGGCATCATCAGCTCGGTGACGGCGAAGGGGTGGTCGGCATCGGTTTCGACGAACAGCAGGCGGGTGTCGGCCGGCACGTCGAGGCCGATGGCGGCGGCGATCTTGGCCGCGTCGCGGCCCACCCAGTCGCGGCTGACGCTGCCGCGTCCGTCCGGGCCGACCTTGGTGAGCAGGATGTCGACCAGGCGCCCGGCCTGGTCGGGCGTCAGCTCCACCGCCTTGTGGCGCGCCATCTCGGTCTTCAGCGCGTCGCAGACGCGATCGACGACGATGATCTCCTTCTCGTCGGCGCAGATGATGTTGTTGTCGAAGGACGCCCCCAGACGATGTCGCGCGCGGCGCGGGCGATGTCGGCGGTTTCGTCCACCACCACCGGCGGATTGCCGGCGCCGGCGGCGATCAGGCGCTTGTCGGTGTGCTTGCGCGCGGCCTCGACCACCGCCTCGCCGCCGGTCACGGTCAGCAGGTTGATGCCCGGGTAGCTGAACAGCCGCTGCGCGGTGGCGATGTCGGGCTCGAGCACGGTGGTGACGATGTTGTCCGGGCCGCCGGCGGCGACCGAGGCTTCGTTGATCAGCGACACCGCGCGCTGCGAGACTTTCTTCGCCGCCGGGTGGGGGGCGAAGACCACCGCGTTGCCGGCGGCGATCATGCTGATAGCGTTGTTGATGACGGTCGCCGCGGGGTTGGTCGAAGGCGTCACCGAGGCGATCACGCCCCAGGCGGCATTCTCGATCAGGGTCAGGCCGCGGTCGCCGGTCAGCACCATCGGCGACAGGCATTCGACGCCCGGCGTGTGTCGTGCCTGGGAGATGTTCTTGGCGATCTTGTCCTCGACCCGGCCCATGCCGGTCTCGGCCACCGCCAGTTCGGCCAGTTCGCGCGCATGCTCCTCGCAGACCTTGCGGATCGCCTCGATGACCCGGGTGCGCACCGCCAGCGTGCGGATGCCTTTCTGCGCCAGGCTGGCTTCGGCCACCGCGTCGTCCAGTTCGGCGAACACGCCCGGCGCGACGCGGCGCGCGGCGGCCGGCGCCGCCTGGGTCTGTGTCTGCATGGATGCCAGTACCGTGCGAACGATCTGTTCCACGTCTTTCAGGTTGATATCCACCGTGCGCTCCCGTTTTCATCCATGTCGCGCCGCCATGCCGGCTGCGCGGCTTCGTTCGTGTTCCGGCCTGCCTATTTGTGGAAGGTGAGCTTGCCGCTCAGCACCACTTCATCGACGATGCCGACCACGCTCAGGTCGGTCGGCGCGTCGTTGGAAATCGTCTTGCGCGCCGAACTGCCCTGGACCACCAGCACCCATTCGCCGTCGCCGGCGCCGATGCTGTCGGTGGCGACACAGGGGCTGCCCTTGCGCTCGCCTTCGGGGCCGATGAAGTCCACCAGCAGCAGGCGCTGCTGTTCGAAGCCGGCGTGCTTCACCGTCGAAACCACTTGTCCGAGTACGATTGCCAGTTCCATGTGTTCACCGCCGTGTCTGTTCAGCGTCGGGGCCATTTTCTTCATTGCGCGGGCGTGCCGGTGCCGTGGCGCCGCAGCCGTCGCATGTCCTGCAGGGATCGGTCACCGGCCGCCAGCCCACGCGGGGCAGGGCGGCCGGGCCGTCCGGTCGAGTCGAGCCGAACCGTCCGGCCGCTCAGTCCAGCCCGCTTTCCATCTTGATCGGGAAGACTTCTTCCAGATCGCCGTGCGGGCGCGGAATGACGTGCACCGAGACGAGCTCGCCGATGCGTTGCGCAGCGGCCGCGCCGGCGTCGGTCGCTGCCTTGCAGGCGGCGACGTCGCCGCGCACCATCGCGGTGACGAAACCGCCGCCGATCTGCTTGACGCCGACCAGCTTGACGCGCGCGGCCTTGACCATCGCGTCGGAGGCTTCGATCAGGGCAACCAGGCCTTTCGTTTCGATCAGTCCCAGGGCTTCCATTTTGACTACTCCTTAAAAAGTCCCCTCCTGGGGAATCATGGTGAGACGGTGACGGCGCGCGGCGCCGATGGCGTAGCGGCCGGTACGGCATTGCCGCCGGCCATCATCGCGGCCAGCAGGCAGGTTTCGACGATGTCCTCGCTGCTGCAGCCGCGCGACAGGTCGTGCATGGGCTGGGCGAGGCCTTGCAGCATCGGCCCGAGCGCGCTGTAGCCGCCCAGGCGCTGGGCGATCTTGTAGCCGATGTTGCCGGCCTCCAGCGACGGGAACACCAGTACGTTGGCGCGGCCCTGCAGCGGGCTGTCCGGTACCTTCAGCGCCGCGACGGCGGGCACGATGGCGGCGTCGAACTGCAGGTCGCCGTCGATCAGCAATTCGGGCTGGCGCTGGCGTACCAGCGCGGTGGCTTCGCGCACCGCGTCGACCGCCGGATGGCGGGCGCTGCCGTGGCTGGAGAAGGACAGCATGGCGACCGCGGCGCGTTCGCCGGTGACGTTCTCGTAGCTCGCCGCCGAGGCGATGGCGATGTCGGCCAGTTGTGTCGGCTCGGGTTGCGGCACCACGCCGCAGTCGGCAAAGCCGAGGATGCGGCTGTCGCTGCCGCAGGCTTCGGCCGGCGGGATCATGAAGAAGATCGACGACACCGTGGTATTGCCCGGCGCCAGGCCGAGCACGCGGATCGCAGCGCGCAGCACGCTGGCGGTGGAGGACAGGTTGCCGCCGATGCACAGCTCGGCGTCGCCGCTCGCCAGCATCGCGGCGGCGAACCACAGCGGCTCGGACAGGCGGGCGGCGATTTCTTCCTGCGAAGCCTTGGGCATGCGCGCCTGCAGCAGTTCGGCATAGGCGTGGCGCACGCCGGCGCGCGCCGGGTCGAGCAGCGACAGCGAACCCTGGCCGAGGCCTTTCTCCAGGCACAGTGCGCGCAGCTCGAAGGGGTTGGCGAGCAGCGTCGGCCTGGCCCAGCCGCGCGCCTGCAGGTGGCGGGCGGCTTCGATGGCGCGCGCATCCAGCGCATCGGGGAAGACGACGCGCGGCGGCCGTTGCCGGGCGGCTTCCGCACAGCGGCGCATCAGCTCCATGCCGCCTCCTTCACCGCGAGGCCGCGATCGAGCATCAGGGCGACGATCATCAGCACATACACCGCGCTGCTGAGGCGGTTCAGCCCTTCGAGGATGTCCGGGCGGGCGATGCTGAAGTCGCCGCCGATGTACAGGCGCGCGGCGACCAGTTCGACCTTGCGGATCGCGGTGCGCAGCATGTTCAGGCGTGCGGCGGTGAGGCCGTGCTCGACGTCGGGCACGATGTGGTCGTAGCCGAGGTGCTTGAGCGGCGCGTGCGACATGCGGTGGATGGCTTCGGCGTCGAAGTCGCCCATGTGCACCGGGTGCAGGGCGTCGCCGGTGGCTTCGGCGCGCAGCACGTTGCCGAGGCCGGAGCGGACGTCGGCCAGCCAGGGCGTGATGCGGCGCGAGGGCTTGTCGCTGCCGGCCAGCTCGGCCTGGATCCACACCGCGCAGGCGATCGCATCGTCGATCTGGCCGCGCAGGTGGATGCGCGGGTCGTTCTTCGACACCAGGGTGTCGGCGTTCAGGTGGGTCAGCGTATCCGGTTTCTTGTCGACCGCCTGCCGGCACAGCACGCAGTGCATGGCGTGGGCATGGTCGCTGCCGGTCAGCGGGTGCACCCGCCTGCGTTCGTCGGCGCTGCCTTTGCCGCGGGCCGCCGTGGGATCATTGACGAAGACCTGGCCGGAGGCATCGACGTACTTCACCCGCAGATGGCGCTCGCTGATCAGCGATTGCGCCGCCGGCGTCAGGCAGGCGCCCGCCGGCAGATGCAGCTCGGTGCCGTCGGCCAGGGTGTTGCGCTCGCGCAGCCAGGTTTCGGTGATGTAGGTTGCCATGATGACGACCCGCCGTGCTCCGCTTCAGAGCTCCGACCAGTTGGCCGGATGGGCGACGTACAGGAAGCGCACTTCGGTGGGCGTGCCGAACTCGATCGCCGAACCCTTGGGAATGAAGATCACGTCGCCGGGCTTGCCGACCACGGTCTGGCCGTTGCAGCGGATGTGAAGCTCGCCTTCGAGCACCAGATCGACCTCGTCGTAGTTCAGCGTCCATGGGAAGAAGCAGCGGTTCCAGCTCATGAAGCCGGCGGCCATCGAGCTGCCGTCGGCGCTGGTGACGACGTCGGCGATGCCGACATGGCTGTCCTCGCCGGCGCCATCGAACAGGCCCATGCGCACCGAATCGCCCTTCACCGCCTTGATGCCCCCGGCAATGGTGCGGGACTCGTAGGGCAGCGCTGCGTCCTGCGCAGAGGGGGCGGGCTTGGGCGGCGCATTGACCGCGAGCGTGGCGGCCTGGCGCGCCTGCTGCTCCTGCGCGACCTTGCTGACCAGCTGGTCGACCACGCCGTCGGGCACCAGGCCTGCCGGCAGACGGGCCTGCACCGCCTTGCGGATCTCGGCGAGCGCTTCCGCCGGCAGGGCGGCGGCTGCAGCCGGCTTGGCTGCGGCCGCCGCAGGCATGGCTGGCGTCGGCGGGGCGCCGCAGTGCGGTGCGGCGTCGGCTTTCGCTTCGCCCTCGCGGATCAGAACGCCCAGCGCCTCGGCGACCGTCCGTGCTTCGGGCGTGACGATATGTCCATTGCGCGTCACGGTGATCTCGCGCTTCCCGGCGGCGTGCTCACTGCGCACCACTTCGGCACTAATGAGTTGCTTCATGATCGTCCTGCCTTTCCTGTTCGAACAGATGGCGTTTGAAGGGCACGAGGGTTTCGGGCCTGAACACCGAGACCCGGAAGATCGGTGCGCTGAAGCCGCCGGCGCGCAGCAGGGCCTCGACGCGCTGCGGATCGGCGTCGGGCAGGTCGATCTTGGTGATCGCCGCCATCAGGCGCTTGTCGGCATTGACTTCGAGCAGGCCGGGCGGCAGCCGGTAGTCGAAATCGGTTGCGCCATGCACATAGACGACGCTGCGGGCGTCGGAGACGGTGTTGATCAGCGCGTGGTGCAGGCGCGGGTGGCTGAAGAACTCGCCCGGCGTATCGACGATGCCGTTCTCGTAGTCGAGCGCCTGCGTCTTCATCGCCGCGCCTCCGCGGCCGATCAGCGCATTGAACAGCGTGGTCTTGCCTGCCGCGACCGGGCCGACCAGCACGAAGCGGCTGGGATCGTAGGGGGAAGGGGGTGGTGAAGGCGGACGGGTCATCATGCGCCTCAGGTCCGGGTGATGCTGCAGACGGCGTAGTCGAGCACGCGCTGCAGCACGCCGAGGGTTTCCTGCAGCGCCTCGCCGACGGCGCCAACCGAGCCGCAGATCACCAAGGCGCCGCTGAAGCGGTCGAGAAAGCCGATATGGACCGCCGCCGCCTTGGTGGCGATGTCGCCGGCGATGATCGCGGTCTCGCCCGGGGTCAGGGTCAGGATGCCGATCGCCTCGGCGCCGGAGACGCCGATCTTGTGCGCCAGTTCTTCGGTGGGATGCGCGATCAGGTGTGCCAGCGTGACCTGCTTGCCGGGCACGAACTCCTGGATGATGCGTTCTTTGTCGTCGAATTTCATGGCTTCCGTCGGCCTGCTCCGTTATCGCAGCGGGCGGCGCCCCGGCGAAGGGGGCCGCTCCAGGAACGTCGGCTGAACACTTCGCACTACATGGCTGCTGCGGCCCGGGCCTGCCGGCCGCGGCCGTGATGGCGAGGAGTTCGGTCTGATGGTAGCCCCGGCGTTTTTGCGGCCGCTAACAAAAATCGGCAAGTTTGACGGTGCTGCGCCCGTGCGCGGGGCACGGCTGCGCGCGCTCGGGCAGTTGCCGCAGAACGGGAGGTCGGGGGCATGGCGCGGAAGCTGCCCGAGGCGGGCGTGCCCGGCTTCAGGCAAGCATGACGAGCGGGACTTTTTCCGCTCTGGAACGGATGCTGGAAGGGTAGCGGAAGCAGACGTGCTCGCCGCCGCCGGCTTTCAGGGTGTCGGACGGGTGTTCGGCGAACATCGCGAAATAGTCGGCGGCGAACTGGCTCATGTGCCAGAAGCCCCAGCGGGCGGCGACGTCCTGCACCGTCCTGAAGCCGGAGTCGCGGTCGCGCAGCGTGCGGCGCACCGCGTTCAGGCGCAGGGCCTTGAGGTAATTCACCGGGCAGATGCCGAGTACCGCGCGGAAAGCGTTCTGCAGCGTACGGCGGCTGACGTAGAGCGCTTCGCACAGGTCGGTCACCGAGATGACGCGGTCGGGCTGGGACAGCACGTATTCGCGCGCGCCGGAGACCAGCCGGCGGTAGCTGAGATTGCTGTGGCGCAGCTTGACCGGCGCGATGTGTTCGCCGAACAGCTCGAACAGGCCGGTCATCAGTTCCTCGGTCAGGGTGTCGCACACCGTGCGGGGCAGGCGCTTCAGGCCCAGGCCGGCGGCCTGCAGCAGCGTGCGCGACACGCGTTCCCAGAAGATCGCCTTCTGCCGCGCCGGCAGCGGAAACGATTCACCCCTGCGCAGCAGTTCGACCAGCTGGGGGCGCTCGGCGGCACGGGCGTGGCGTTCGAGCAGCGCTTCGTCGATGACGATGCCGAGGATCTGGTAGGCATCCGGCGTGAGCAGTTCGAAATCCTTGCCGCCGGGGCGCACGGCGATGGTGTTGCGGCCGAGCGGCGAAGCGTTGATCAGGCCGTCGGCGCTGTCGCAGCGCGGCAGGCCGAACCAGAAGGCGCCGGGCCAGACGATGCAGGTCTGGCGCAGCGCGTGGCTGGTGGTTTCGAGGAAGAACTGCATCTGGCCGAGCCAGACCTCGGTGATCGAGCCGAAGAATCGGCCGGCGCCGATCTGATCGTATTCCTGATACCAGGCGGTGATGTTGGCCGCCTGTTCGTCGGCATCGTGTACGTCCGATACCCGGATGCACCCCTTGGTGTCGCCCAGCGGCAGGATGATTCCCTGCTCCGTGGTCGTCATGATCTCGGCTTTCATGGCTCTCCGCTGCATGGAAAAACTGAATTCCGGAGGAGGGGCCCCGGCGCTCCGCTTCGATCCCGCACCGCCTGCCGCCGAATGACCATACAGCGGAAGGGGATGAGCGGACCTTAGCCCGTGCCGGTTCGGGGCGTCAATTGCGTCGCGCGAAACTTGCCGATTTTTGTTAGCGGCCCAAAAAACGCCGGGCGTAGCATCGCTGCGTGGAATGACGTGGCCCGACCTTGGGCCGCCGGCCGTCGGCTTCGGCCGTTCGGGATGCAGGTGCGGGTGCGTGGAGCGTGGCGGATCGTTTCCTCTTTGGCTTTGTGGATGGAGCGCACATGAAACTCAAGGCTCAGTTGTTCGGCCAGACCTACCAGTTCAAGGACGTCAAGGACGTGCTGGCCAAGGCGAACGATCTCCGCTCGGGCGACGTTCTGGCGGGCGTGGCGGCGCAGAGCACACGCGAGCGGGTGGCGGCGAAATACGTGCTGTCCGAGCTGACGCTGGCGGATCTGCGCAACAACCCGGTGGTGCCCTACGAAGAGGACTGCGTCACCCGCATCATCCAGGACGACATCAATTCCGCGGCCTACGAGAAGGTGAAGAACTGGACCGTCGGCGAACTGCGCGAATGGATCCTCGACGACGATACCAGCAATGACGACATCGCTTTCGTCCGCAAGGGACTGACGTCGAGATGATCGCCGGCGTGGCCAAGATCTGCTCCAACTCGGACCTGATCTACGGCGCGGCGAAGATGCCGGTGGTGAAGAAGGCCAATACCACGATCGGCCTGCCGGGCCGGATCTCGGCGCGGCTGCAGCCCAACGACACCCGCGACAACCTGGAAAGCATCCGCGCGCAGATCTTCGAAGGCCTGTCCTACGGCGCGGGCGACGCGGTGATCGGGGTCAATCCGGTGACCGACAACGTCGAGAACATCCACCGCATCCTCGACACCATCTACGAGATCGTCGACAAGTACCAGATTCCCACCCAGGGCTGCGTGCTGGCGCACATCACCACCCAGATCGCGGCGATCCGCCGCGGCGCGCCCGGCGGCCTGATCTTCCAGAGCATCTGCGGCAGCGAGAAGGGGCTGAAGGAGTTCGGCGTCGAGATCGCGATGCTCGACGAGGCGGCCGAGGTCGGCCGCACCCACAACCGCCTGGCCGGGCCGAACTGCCTGTATTTCGAGACCGGCCAGGGGTTCGGCGCTGTCGGCCGGCGCGCACTACGGCGCCGACCAGGTGACGATGGAGGCGCGCAACTACGGCCTGGCGCGGCACTATGACCCGATGCTGGTCAATACCGTGGTCGGCTTCATCGGCCCGGAATACCTCTACAACGACCGCCAGATCATCCGCGCCGGCCTCGAGGACCACTTCATGGGCAAGCTGTCCGGCGTGTCGATGGGCTGCGACACCTGCTACACCAACCACGCCGAAGCGGACCAGAACTCCAACGAGAACCTGATGGTGCTGCTGGGCTCGGCCGGGGTGGAACTTCATCATGGGCATGCCGCTGGGCGACGACATCATGCTCAATTACCAGACCAGCGCCTTCCACGACACCGCCACGCTGCGCAAGGTGCTGAACCGCAGGCCAGCGCCCGAGTTCGAGCAGTGGCTGGAAAAGATGGGGCTGATGGAAAACGGCCGCCTGACCCGCAATGCGGGCGACGCGTCGTGGTTCTTCTGACTTTGGGGGCGTGTTGATCATGGACCAGAAAGAGATCGAGAGCATCGTCCGCGCGGTGCTGGGGCAGATCGGCGGCGCAGCGGCACCCGCGCCTGCGAGCACTTCGTCCGCTGCCGCGACGCCGGCCGGGGCCGATGGCGGTTGCCTGCCGGACCTCGGCGACGCCAGCGTCAAGAACTGGATCGGCGTGCGCAATCCGAAGAGCCTCGAAGTGCTGCAGGAGCTCAAGCGCAACAGCGGCTCGCGGGTGTGCTCGGGCCGCGTCGGCACCCGCCCGCGCACCACCTCGCTGCTGCGCTTCCTCGCCGACCATTCGCGCTCCAAGGACACGGTGCTGCAGGACGTGCCGGCTGCCTGGCTGGAAAAGACCGGTCTGCTCGAAGTGCATAGCGAGATCAAGGACAAGGACCAGTACCTGACCCGGCCGGACCTCGGCCGGCGGCTGTCGGCCGAAGCGGTGCAGATCCTGAAGTCGAAGTGCAAGCAGTCGCCGCAGGTACAGGTGGTGGTGTCCGACGGCCTGTCCTACCGACGCGATCACCTCCAACTACGACGAGATCCTGCCGCCGCTGCTGAAAGGGCTGGAGAGCGCCGGGCTGGACGTCGGCACGCCGTTCTTCGTGCGTTACGGCCGCGTCAAGGTCGAGGACCAGATCGGTGAACTGCTCGGCGCCAAGGTGGTGATCTTGCTGGTCGGCGAGCGGCCCGGCCTGGGGCAGTCCGAGAGCCTGTCCTGCTACATGGTCCCTACAGCCCCACTTCGCAGACGGTCGAGGCCGACCGCACCTGCATTTCCAACATCCACCGCGCCGGCACGCCGCCGGTCGAGGCGGCAGCCGTCATCGTCGATCTGGCCAAGCGCATGCTGGAGCAGAAGGCTTCGGGCATCGCGCTGAACAAGTGAGCCATCCGGATTCCGTGGAGAGATAAGTCATGTCCGCACTCGAACCCATCAAGCCCAGCGTCAAGGCCGTCCGCCTGATCGCCTCGGTGGCGAAGGACTACAAGGAAGAACTCGGCCTGCCGGCGCACATGAACAGCATCGGCCTGCTGACGGCGGATTCGGACGACGTCACCTACATCGCCGCCGACGAGGCGACGAAGCAGGCCCAGGTCGAAGTCGTCTATGGCCGCTCGCTGTATGCCGGCGCGGCGCACAGTTCGTCGCCCACCGCGGGCGAAGTGATCATCATGCTCGGCGGTCCGACGCCGGCCGAGGTCAAGGCCGGGCTGGACGCGATGGTGGCGACGATCGAGAGCGGGCCGGCCTTCCAGTGGGCCGACGATGCGCATACCGCCGCCTTCCTCGCCCACCTGGTGTCGCGCACCGGCAGCTATCTGTCGGGGCTGGCGAAGATTCCGCTCGGCGATGCGATGGCCTACCTGATCGCGCCGCCGCTGGAAGCGATGTACGGCATCGATGCGGCGATCAAGGCCGCCGACGTCAGGCTGGCGACCTACATCGGGCCGCCGTCCGAGACCAACTACGGCGGCGCCTTCCTGAGCGGCAGCCAGGCGGCGTGCAAGGCGGCCTGCGGCGCCTTCACCGAAGCGGTGCTCGAAGTCGGGCGCAACAACATCCGCTTCTGAGCGGATGACCGGCAGATGAACGCTCAGGCCCTTTCCTTCGAGGTTTCCGCATGAAGATCGACGCGCTGGGTTTTCTGGAAGTCCGCGGCCTGGTCGCGGCGATCGAGGCGGCCGACGCCATGCTGAAGGCGGCGGACGTCAAGCTGATCCGCTCGCACCAGGTCGATCCGCGCTTCTTCACGCTGGTGGTCGAGGGTGACCTGGCCGCCTGCCGCGCCGCCGTCGATGCCGGCAAGGCGGCGGCGTCGCGGCTGGGCGAAGTCGTCAGCCGGCTGGAGATCGGCCGGCCAGACAACGATACCGAAGCCATGGTGCTGGAGCTGGTGGATCGCTCGAAGGGTGAAGCGCCGAAGGCCAGGCCGGCCGCGGGAGAAAACGCTGCTGCGGCCTTGCCGGCCGCCGCCGGGGTCGCGCCGGCTGGTGATGCCCCGACTCCCGCGACGCCAACTCCTGCGGCGCCGGCAGCAGATGAGGGCGTCGATACCTCGGGCACCGTCGCATCGGGCGTCGATACGCCGGCCGTCGCTGCGCCGGACGATGCGGCGCTGCTGGCCTTCATCGCCGCCTCTGCGCGCGGCCGCTCGCTGGCCGAGCTGGCGGCGCACTTCGGCCCGGCGGTGGACCGTGTGCGGCTGGATGCGCTGGTGGCTGCGGGCCGGCTGCGCAAAGCCGGGGCCCGCTACCGCGTAGTGGTGCAGTGAGGGCGCCATGACGGTGCGGATTGCGAGCGGGAGATAGAGGCACATGGAAACCCAGGACATCGTCCGCAAGGTATACGAGGCCGGCGTCGTCGGCGCCGGCGGCGCGGGCTTTCCGACCCACGTCAAGCTGGGCGCGAAGGCCGAGATCGTGCTGGTCAATGGCGCCGAATGCGAGCCGCTGCTGAAGGTCGACCAGCAACTGGCGGTGCGCCAGGCGAAGGAAATGGTGCGCGGCCTGGCGCTGGCGATGCAGGCGGTGGGCGCACGCGAAGGCATCGTCGCGCTGAAGGCCAAGTACGCCGAGGCGATCGACGCGATCACGCCGCTGCTGCATGAGAACATGCGCATCCACATCCTGCAGGACGTGTATCCGGCCGGCGACGAGGTGATCACGATCTGGATGGCGACCGGCCGGCGCGTGCCGCCGGGCGACATTCCGCTGAGCATCGGTGTGGTGGTCAACAATGTGAACACGCTGATCAACGTCGCCCGCGCGGTGGATGAAGGACTGCCCGTGACCCACCGCTGCCTGACGGTCACCGGCGCGGTCAATGAACCGGTGACCGTGACGGTGCCGATCGGCACGCCGCTGCGCGAGACGCTGGCGCTGGCCGGCGGGCTCAGCATTCCCGCGACCGACGCGGCCTTCATCGATGGCGGGCCGATGATGGGTGGCCTGCTCGAATCGCTCGACGTCCCGGTCACCCGGACCACCGGCGGCCTGATCGCGCTGCCTGCCGACCACCTGCTGATCCAGCGCCGGCGCGCCGACATGCGCAGCGTCATCAGCATGGCGCGCACGGTGTGCGAGCAATGCCTGCTGTGTACCGAACTCTGCCCGCGCCATCTGATCGGCCACGAACTGCCGCCGCACCTGATCGTGCGTTCGGTGAACTACAACCACGTAGCCAAGCCGTCGGTGCTGCTGTCGGCGCTGACCTGCTCGGAGTGCGCGATCTGCGAAGCCTATGCCTGTCCGGTGGAGATCTCGCCGATGCGCCTGAACCAGGCGCTGAAGGCGCAGTTCCGCCAGGAAGGCGCGCGCTACGAAGGCGAGCTGCGCAAGGCCGATCCGATGATCGAAGGGCGCCTGCTGCCGACGAGCCGGCTGGTGGCCCGCATCGGCTTGACGCGCTACAACCGCAAGGCGCCGTGGTCGGACGTCGTGCATGCGCCGGAACGGGTGTGGATTCGCCTGCGCCAGCACATCGGCGTCGCCGCCGAGCCCTGTATCCGCGTCGGCGATGCCGTCCGCTGCGGACAGCGCATCGCCGACATCCCGGCCAAGGCGATGGGCGCACCGATCCACGCCAGCATCGACGGCGTGGTGGAAACGATCGGCGACGACGCCATTGTCATCAGGAGGGCGTAAGGTGCTGCACGCCATCGGTTTGATCGAATTGAACAGCATCGCCAAGGGCATCGAAGCCGGCGATGCGATGCTGAAGGCCGCCGAAGTGTCGCTGCTGGTGGCCAAGACCATCTGCCCCGGCAAGTACATCGTCATGGTCGGCGGCGACGTCGCGGCGACGGCACGGGCGGTGGACGTCGGCACCGAGGTCGCCGCGCACACGCTGGTGGACCAATTCACCATCCCCAACATCCACGCCTCCATCCTGCCGTCGATCAGCGGTGTGACGCCGATCGACCAGGTGCAGGCGATCGGCGTGGTCGAGACCTACAGCGTGGGCGCCTGTATCGAATCGGCCGACGCCGCGGTCAAGGCCGCCAGCGTGGTGCCGATCCGCACCCACCTGGCCTTCGGCATCGGCGGCAAGTGCTACTACGTGCTGAACGGCGATGTCGCCGACATCACGGCAGCGGTCAGGACAGGCGCCGACCTGGCGGGCGCGAAAGGGCTGCTGGTGCAATACACCATCCTGCCGCGGCCGCATCCGCAACTGGTCGATGCCCTGCTGTAGTGCGCCAGCGGCAGCATGGCAATTTTGTGTTCACACTCAAGGGGAAAGTCATGGAGATGAAGTTCAGGATGTCTGCTGTTGCCGCGGCACTGCTGTCGGCGGTGCTGCTGACGGGGTGCCAGACCACGTCCGAGGTGGTGTCGCAGACGGCCTCGCAGGTAGCGCAGGCTCTGCAGGCGCAGAAGCTGGAAAAGGGCAACTGGGACGACTTCAACCGCGTGCAACTGGACAAGATGCTCGCCACCTACGGCAAGTCCAGCCCGAACTACGATCCGGCCAAGCCGCCCTACGTGGTGTTCGACTGGGACAACACTTCGATCTTCCTCGACATCCAGGAAGCGCTGCTGGTCTACCAGTTGGAGAACCTGCGTTTCGCGATGACGCCGGCGCAGCTCGACAACGCGATCCGCAAGGACATTCCGACCACGAACTTCGACGACGACAGCCGCAACGCAGCCGGCCAGGCGATCAACATCGACAAGATCGCGCAGGACATCGTCTCCAGCTATGCCTGGCTGTACGACAACTACCAGGGCCTCAGGGGCAAGCAGACCCTGGCCCAGGTCAAGCAGGCGCCGCAGTATCAGGACTTCATCGTCAAGATGCGCTTCCTGTACGAAGCCATCGGCAACACCTTCGACCATGCCGTCTCCTACCCGTGGATCACCTACCACTTCACCGGCATGACCGAGAAGGACGTGCGTGCGCTGGCTGCCGAAACCTTCCGCTGGCAGCAGACCCAGCCGGTCGAGGCGGTCAAATGGACGAGTCCGGCGGCGCTGCCGGGCAAGGCGGGGGTGGTCAGCATCACCTGGAAGAACGGCCTGCGCCCGGTGCCGGAAATGCAGGATCTGTACAAGAAGCTGCGCGCCAGCGGTTTCGACGTCTATGTGTGCTCGGCCTCGTTCCGCGACGTGATCCGCGAAGTGTCGTCGAACCCCGAGTTCGGCTACGCCAACGCGGTGGACAACGTCTACGCGATGGAACTCGAACGCGATGCCAATGGCGCGATCCGGACGCAGTTCCGCCAGGGCTACGCGCAGACGCAGGGGCCGGGCAAGACCGAGACGATCAAGCAGTTCCTGGTGCCCAAGTACGGCTACGGCCCGGTGTTCATCGCCGGCGACAGCGAAGGCGACCAGAACATGATGCAGGACTTCGACGACATGAAGGTCGGCCTCATCATCAACCGCCTGCGCGGCAACGACATCGGCAAGATGTCCAAGCTCGCGGCCGAAAGCTACGGCAAGCCGGATGCACGCTACCTGCTGCAGGGGCGTGACGACAACAAGGGCGTCTTCGTGCCGTCGCAGCAGGCTTACAAGCTGGGCAGCGATACGCCCAAGACCCTGAAGTAAAAGCAACGCAGCCTCCGGCTGCAGCGAAAGGCCGTGCGTGGCGCTCCTCCGCCGCGCACGGCCTTTCATCGTCCGGCGCCGGTGGCGGGCGGACCGCCCGCGACTTGGCGCTGTGCTAGAATTCCGCGTCTTCAGGCCGCGCCCGCGGCGCTTTCCATGGGTTTCAGATGCGCATTCTGGTCAGTAACGACGACGGCTACTTCGCTCCCGGAATCGCGGCGCTCGCCGAGGCGCTCGGCACCATCGGCGAAGTCACGGTGGTCGCACCCGAGCGCGACCGCAGCGGCGCCAGCAACTCGCTGACGCTGGATCGTCCGCTGTCGCTGCGCCGCACCGCGAACGGCTTCTATCATGTCAATGGCACACCGACCGACTGCGTGCACCTCGCGGTGACCGGCATGCTCGACCATCTGCCCGACATGGTGGTGTCCGGTGTCAACCACGGCGCCAACATGGGCGACGACACGGTGTATTCCGGTACCGTCGCGGCAGCGACCGAAGGCTTCCTGCTCGGCGTACCGTCGATCGCGGTGTCGCTGGTCAGCAAGTCGGCGGCCGATTTCAGCGCTGCCGCGCGCGTCGCCCGAGACCTGGCCGAACGCTTCATGCGCGCCCCTTTCCCGCAGCCGGTGCTGCTCAACGTCAACGTCCCCGACGTCGCCTACGAGCGCCTGCAGGGCGTCAAGGTGACGCGCCTGGGCCGGCGCCACAAGGCCGAGCCGGTGGTGCGCAGCGTGACGCCGCGCAACGAGACGGTGTATTGGGTCGGCGCGGCGGGCGGCGCGGCCGATGCGGGCGAAGGCACGGATTTCCACGCCGTGGCCAACGGCTACGTGTCGGTCACGCCGCTGCAGATCGATCTCACCCACACCGGCCAGATCGCGCCGGTCTTCGACTGGCTGAAGCGGTGAACGTGCGCAGCGCCGATGCAGGGCAGGCGATGCGCGCACGCGTGCGCATGGTCGAGCGCCTCCGTACCCAGGGCATTCGCGACGAGCGGGTGCTGGCGGCGATGCAGAGCGTGCCGCGCCACATGTTCGTCGAGGAAGGGCTGGGCTACAGTGCCTACGACGACACGCCGCTGCCGATCGGCTTCCAGCAGACGATCTCGCAGCCCTTCGTCGTCGCGCGCATGATCGAGCTGCTGCGTGCCGGCCGCGAGCTGGGGCGGACGCTCGAAGTCGGGGCAGGCTGTGGCTACCAGGCAGCGGTACTGAGCCAGTTGGCGACCGAGGTCTATGCGGTCGAGCGCATCCGTCCGCTGCTCGATCGGGCGCGGGCGAACCTGCGTCCGCTGCGCCTGCCCAATGTCAGATTGAAACTTGCGGACGGTAGTTTGGGTCTTCCCGAGGCGGCTCCGTTCGACAGCATCATCGTCGCGGCCGCGGCCATCGGTTTTACCGCCGGCGCTCAAGGCACAGCTCGCGCCGGGCGGGCGCCTGATCGTGCCGGTGGGAGGGGCCGACCAGCGATTGCTGCTGGTCGAGCGGCAAGGTAATGTTTTTCGGGAAAGCTGGCATGAGGCCGTACGCTTCGTGCCGCTGCTCGCAGGTACGGAATGAAATTCGCTATTCACATGCAGACTCGTTTTGGTTTGATGCCGGCCTTGCTGGCAAGCGTGATATTGGCGGGGTGCGCCTCGTCGGGTGAGGCGCCGGTGCGCGACGGCAACGGTGCGCCGCCTGTCACGGGTTCGGTGCCGGCGGCACCGGCTGGCATGCATGTGGTCAGGCAGGGGGACACCCTGCTCGGCATCGCGCGCCAGTACAACGTGACGCTGCCGGATCTGGTGCGCTGGAACGATCTGACCAATCCCGACCAGATCCAGGTCGGCCAGAGCCTGCGCGTCGGGCCGCCCGACATGGCGCAGGACGGCGGCGCCACCGCCATCCCGATCGGCGACGGCGCGGTGGCGATGCCGGTGCCGATGCCCGGTGGCACCGAGCCCGCTGCGCTGCCGCTGAAGCAGGGGCCGCTGGGCGGGCCGGTGCCGTATTCCCAGGATCCCGGAGCGGGTGCTGCGCCGCCGCCGGCGGTGCCGGCACCCGAGCAGCCGGCGCCCGCGCCCGAGACGCCGGCAGCGGCCGTGGCCGGCGACTGGCAGTGGCCCGCGGCCGGCAGGGTGATCGCGGCCTACAACGAAGCGTCGAACAAGGGGGTCGACATCGGCGGCAACGTCGGCGATCCGGTCTATGCGGCTGCGGCGGGCAAGGTCGTCTATGCCGGGAGCGGGCTACGCGGCTACGGCAAGCTTGTTGTCATCAAGCATAACCAGGAGTACAACTCGGTCTATGCGCACAATGACAAGCTGCTCGTGAAGGAAGACGACCAGGTTGCCCGCGGGCAGAAGATCGCCGAACTGGGCAGCTCCGAAACCGATCGCCCCAAGCTGCATTTCGAGATCCGCAAGCAGGGCAAGGCAATCGACCCGACGAAGTACCTGCCCGCACGCTGACGACAGGGGGAAGCATGGAAGAACCGGTAAGCCTCGATGATCTCGAAAGCCATGAACCGGATCTTCCCCCCGAGGTCGAGGTCTTCGCCACTGCCGTCGTGCAGGCGAAGGAGAGCGACTTCTTCAGCGACGTCACCCAGCTTTACCTCAACGAGATCGGCGCCAACCCGCTGCTGACCGCCGAAGAAGAGCTCAGGCTGGCACGCCTGGTGCGTACGGGCAACTTCGACGCCCGGCAGACGATGATCGAGCGCAATCTCAGGCTCGTCGTCAATATCGCCAAGCACTATCTCAACCGTGGCATTCCCCTGCTCGATCTGGTCGAGGAGGGGAATCTCGGGCTGATGCACGCGCTCGAGAAGTTCGACCCCGAGCGGGGTTTCCGTTTTTCCACCTATGCGACCTGGTGGATACGCCAGAACATCGAGCGCGCGATCATGAACCAGTCGCGCACGATCCGCTTGCCGGTGCATGTGGTGAAGGAACTGAACCAGGTGCTGCGCGCCCAGCGCTGCAACGACGGCACCATCGGCGAGCCTTCGCTGGACGCGGTTGCACGCAGGCTCGGCAAGACCGTCGATGAGGTGCGGGAAATCCTGCAGCTCAGCGAACACACGGCTTCGCTGGATGCGCCGCTCGACATCGATCCGAACCTGTCGATCGGCGAGTCGCTGGCCGATGAGCAGGTGCTGGCACCGGACCTGCAGATCCATTTCGCCGAGCTCGAGCGTCTGGTGCGCGAATGGATCAAGATGCTGTCGGACAAGCAGCGGCTCGTCATCCGCCACCGCTACGGCATCGACGAATGCGAGCTGCTGACGCTGGAAGAGCTGGCGCTGCGCCTGGACCTGACCCGCGAGCGCGTACGCCAGATCCAGCTCGAAGCGCTCAGCCAGCTGCGCCGCATCCTCAAGCGCTACGGTATTTCGCGCGATGCGCTGCTGTGAGTGCAGGCGCCGGCTGCGGCGGTGATCAGGCCGGCGCGCCGTCCACCGGATAGACCCTGAAATACAGTTCGCGGCTGGCGTAGGCCATCACCGGCAGCGTGACCAGCAGCAGCGGCAGCAGCACCGCGCTGACGATGATCACCGCGGCCAGCAGGCAGGCCCAGGCCATGACGACGCCGAAGCGCCCGAACACCGCCCTGACGCTGGCGACGACGCCGGAGACGAGGTTGGCGCGGTGATCGTAGATCAGCGGGATCGAGAAGGCCGAGACTGCGAACAGGATGAAGGCCAGCACCGCCCCCATGATCGAGCTGAAGAACACGAAACGGTGTATGGCCGCGTCGCCCTGCAGCAGGTGGGCCAGCTGGGCGGGTTCGCGGCCGACCATGAAGCCGTAGAGCGTGCCGGCGTCGGTGATCCAGATCAGGAACAGCAGCGCGCAGACGAAGGAGACCACCCAGCCGCCGCGCGGCATGCGGGCGAATCCCCGGCCGATGTCGGCGGCGACGGGCCGCCGGCCGGCGCGCAGGCTGTCCGACAGCGCGAAGAAGCCCGCCAGCAGCGCCGGGCCGATCAGCATGAAGCCGCCGGCGAAGGACAGGCTGATCGGCGCGATCGACATCGATTCCAGCGCCCAGAACAGGATTGCGCCGAGGACGACGAAAACCGCCGCATAGCCGGTGCTGAGGGCGGGCATGGCGCAGAACTGCCGCCAGCCGGTGGACATTGCCGCGGAGATGTCGGAAAGGCGGACTGCGGCGGGCTTCAGTGGCGTCGAGGTCACGTGTCTGCGGGCGGGATACTGTGGGCCGCCTAGTTCACGAGGAATCGCCGTGTCATGCCTTGATCTGGATCAGTTTCGGTTTTCGGCCCTGATGCGTTCGACGAGGCGGCGCTGGCTCAGCGCCTCGGCCAGTTCGAACACCGACATCGCATAGAAGCTGCTGCGGTTGTAGCGCGTGATCACGTAGAAGTTGCGGTAGCCGAGCCAGTATTCCGTCGCTGTGCCGGGGGTTTCGAGGTCGACCAGGGTGGCGGGGCCGGCGGCGGCATCGCCGTGCAGCGGCTTCACGCCGGCCCGGGTCAGGGCCTCGGGTTCCAGCGCCGGCTCGATGCCTGCCGCGACCAGCGCCGCGGCGTCGGTGTCGGCTGCCAGCAGCGCGGGTTCGGCGATCGGGGCGCCAGGCTGCCAGCCGTGCATGTGCAGGTAGTTGGCGACGCTGCCGATCGCATCGAGCGGGTCGGAATCGAAGTCGATCCGGCCGTTGCCGTCGAAGTCGACCGCATAGGCGCGCACGCTGCTGGGCAGGAACTGGGGATAGCCGATGGCACCGGCGAAGGAGCCGTAGTAATCCGTCGGTATGCGGCCTTGTTCGCGGGCGAGCAGGAACAGGGCCTCGAGTTCGCGGCGGAACAGGTCCGCGCGCGGCGGGTAGTCGAAGGCGAGCGTGGTGAGCGCGGACAGGGTCTCGAAATTGCCGGTATGGCGCCCGTACAGGGTCTCGACGCCGATGATCGCGACGATGATTTCCGGCGGCACGCCGAACTGCTTCGAGGCGCGTTCGAGATCCACTTCATGCGCTTTCCAGAACGCGACGCCGCCCTCGATGCGGCTGCGGTCCAGGAAGCGGGCACGATAGTTCTGCCACGAGCGCGCGCCCTTGCGCGCCGGCGGCGTGATCAGGCGGATCACGCCGGCTTCGTGCCGGGCCAGTGCCAGCGTCGCCGCCACGGTGTCCCGGTCGAAGCCATGGCGTGCCGCAAGCTCGTCGGCGAAGGCGCGGACATCGTCGCGCTCGGCATAGGAAGCCAGTGCCGGGGTGGCCGGCAGCGCTGCCAGCAGCGACAGGCCGGCGCCGACCAGGGCGGGCAGAATCCTGTGCCTCGTCTTGCTGGCGGCGGGTTTGCGGCGGATGGACGGGGGCAGGCGGAATCGGGGCAGTTTCATGGCAATCGGAGAGCGTCGATCTTCTTTCTGAGCGCGGCAAGGCGCGCGCTGTCGGAATGGGGGCCGTAGCGCAGGCTGGTGTAATCCACGCCGATTGCCCGTACTGCGGCTGCGAGTTCGGGAATGGCCGACGCAACCCGCTGCGTGTAGTCATGCGGCCCTTCCCAGGGCTGGCGCGCCAGCCCGCGGGCAGCCAGCTTCGTGCTCAGCGCCTGCCAGGCCCGGTCGAGCGGGTCGCTGCGGCGTCGCCTGCGGCCGGCCCACAGGAGCAGGCACAGGAACGGCACGCCGATGGCGGCGGCCAGCATGCCGGCGAGGCGCCACGCATCGCCGGGGGCCAGGCCCAGGCGGGACAGCAGTTCGCGCTGGCGTTCCGGATTGTAGCCAAGAACGCGCTGGTTCCACGTATTCGACAGCGCTTCCCAGCGCAAGCGCATGTTTCGCAGCCAGTCGTGCTGGGCGCGCAGGGTGAAAGGCAGGGCTTCGCCGGCGGGCAGGGCGGCAGCAAGGCCGTCGTCGATGCGGCGGGGCGCGGCGAGATAGGTCGGATCGACGCGCACCCAGCCCCGGCCGGCGAGCCAGACTTCGCTCCAGGCATGGGCGTCGAGCTGGCGGACGACGAGATTGCCGTCCACCGGGTTGATCTCGCCGCCCTGGTAGCCGGTAACGACGCGCGCCGGCACGCCCGCGGCCCGCATCAGCACGGTGAAGGCGGAGGCGAAGTGCTCGCAGAAGCCGCGCCGGCTGTCGAAAAGGAATTCGTCGACGCTGTCGCGGCCGAGCAGCGGCGGCCGGAGCGTGTAGAGCAGCCCGGCGTCCCGGAGATGCGAAACGGCGCTTTGCAGGATCTGCGCGTGCGACTCCGCGCCGGCGGCGAGCCGTGCCGCCAGCGCCTGCGTGCGCGGATTGAAGCCGGGCGGGAGCCGGCGCGCCGCGGCCAGCGTCGCCGCCGTCTCCGCCAGCCCGACGGCGGCTTCCGGATGGGCGCTCAGTTCGTGCCGCACCCGCGACCGGATCGGCCGGGGCGCGAGCAGCTGGAAATCGCTGGTGTGCCGCAGCGCTGCGTCCGTGGCGCCGGGAAAGTCGAGTGCCAGCAGCCAGCGCTTGCCGTGGGCTTCCAGGGTCAGCGTGTAGTCGATGCGCTTGCCGTCGGCTGCATGGAAGGGTACCGCCGCTTCCTGCGCATGCTCGGCCTGCCAGTTGCGGCCATCGAAGCGGGTCAGCACCGGGCCGCGCCAGTAGCGCTGCCGGCGGGCGGGGACTTCGCCGGCGAAACTGGCCCTGAAGGCGATTTCGCCCGACTGGCTCAGCGCGCTGATCGAGCCGGGGCTCATCGACTCCGACAAGCCGGTACGGGCGCTGAAGGCATCGGCCGGCAGGCCCCACAAAGGGCCGTCGATACGCGGGAACAGAACGAACAGGATCAGCATGAACGGCAGGCCCTGCGCCATCAGGGTGCCGGCCACGCGCAGCTGTTCGCCGCTGCGGCCGTTAGGGTCGGCCTGGGCGACCAGCGCTGCGAGGCCGAGCAGGCTGGCGCACAGCGCGAGCGCGGCGACCGGAAAGCTCTGGTCTTCGAAGAAGATCGCCAGTTGCAGGAAGAAGCACAGCATCACCGCCGCCCGGACGTCGCAGGCGGCGCGGATTTCGAGCAGCTTGAGGCCGAGCAGCAGGGCCAGCAGCGCCACGCCCGGGTCCTTGCCGAAGAAGTGGCCGAACTCGGCGCGCACGCCGGCTGCTGCGGCCGCGGTCAGCGCCAGCAGCAGCCACGGCGACGGCGCCCGGCGCCCATGCCACAGCAACAGGCCCCGCCAGGCCAGCAGCGCGGCGCACAGCCCGCTGATCCAGGGCGGCAGCCAGCTCGCGTGCGGTGCCATCGTCAGCGCTGCGGCGCCGAGCAGCCAGGTGCCCTGGCGGCGGTCGAGCGCGCTGCCGGCGCTTGCCGACCGGCGTCTTGTTGCGCGCTGCTTCAGCCAGCCGCCGATCATGTGCCGTCCGCCCTGTCGGGCTCCCCGTGATACGCCAGCTCGTCCAGGCAGCGGAGCAGATGGCTGCGGCCGCTGCCGCGCGGCACGCTCGTACCGGGCAGCGCCAGCGACCAGGGGCGGCCGCTGCGTTCGGCTTCCAGCAGCCAGGCGCTCAGGCGCGACAGGCGCCGCTCGGCGTCGAGCCCGGGCGGCAGATCGGCCCAGGCCAGCGACAGTTCCTGCCCCTGCTGCCCGGCGAACTGCTTGGTCATCAGCGGGCCGCCGCGCGCGAGTACTTTCCAGGCGATGTGGCGTGGAGAGTCGGCCCGCTGGTGCGGGCGCAGGCCGGCGAAGTCGTCGTCGCCGGCCTGCGGCGAAGGCGCGCCGCCACCCTGTTCCGCCGGGCTTTCGGGCAGGGGAGGCGCGTTCTTCTCCGGCGCCGGGTGGACGACGCAGCCGACGTCGGCGACGAAAACGCTCCAGGCCCGGATCAGCCCCAGCGGCCAGCGGGTTTCGATGACCGTGCGCCCGGCCTGCAGCCGGCCGCGGTGTTCGGCGGCGCAGGCGATCCCGATCGCGCACGTCTGCAGCGGGCCGAGCTCGAAGGCGGTTTCAGCGCCGCGCAGTTTCAGCCGCAGGGCAGGACGTCGGGCTTTGCGCGGGTTGTCGATGATGAAATGGAGCGTAGCCGTTTCGCCGGCGAACACCGCTTCGCTGCGTCCTGGCCGGATGCGCAGTCCGGCGAGGTTGCGCCAGGCGTGCACGATGCTGGCCAGCGCCGCTCCGGCCAGCGCGAAGACCAGGCCGTAGCCGAGGCTCAGGCCGTAGTTGATCGACGCCAGCAGCATCGCCAGCATGGCGATGGCAAAGCTCAGGCCGCCGGCGGTCGGCAGCACGTAGATGCGGCGGCTGCGCAGTTCGATCGGCGCCGTTTCGGGCCTGTCCGGCCGGCGCAGCAGCCAGCGGCGGAACAAAGTGGGTGGAGAGGGCGTGCCGGCTGCAGGCATGTCGCTCAGGGCAGCGCCACCGACTGGATCAGGCGTGCGAGCGTGGCCGCGGGGACGGGGCGGGCGTCGCCGGCCAGATGCAGCCGATGGGCGGCGACGTGCGGGAACAGCGTCTGCACGTCTTCCGGCAGCACATGGTCGCGGCCGTCGATCAAGGCCCAGGCGCGGGCCGCCGACAGCAGGCCGAGTCCGGCGCGCGGGCTGAGCCCGGCGGCCAGCTCCGCATCGTGCCGGGTGGCGCTGAGCAGTGCCTGCACGTAGTCGATCAGGCGGTCGGCGACGTGCAGGGCCTGGGCGGCGCGCTGCAGCTCCACCAGTTCCGCCGGCCCGATCACCGGCGTGCGCCGTTCGAGCACGCTGCGCCGGTCCTCTCCCATCAGCAGGGCGCGTTCGGCCATCGGGTCGGGATAACCGAGCCGGATGCGAAGCAGGAAGCGGTCGAGCTGGCTTTCGGGCAGCACAAAGGTGCCGATCTGGTGTGTCGGGTTCTGCGTGGCGATGACGAAGAAGGGCTCCGGTAGCTCGAAGCTGTGGCCGTCCGCGGTGATCTGGCGCTCTTCCATCGCTTCGAGCAGGGCGCTCTGGGTCTTCGGCGTGGCGCGGTTGATCTCGTCGGCCAGCACCACCTGCGCGAACACCGGGCCGGGGTGGAAGCGGAAAGCACCGGTGTCGCGGTCGAAGATCGAGGCGCCGAGGATGTCGGCCGGCAGCAGATCGCTGGTGAACTGGATGCGCTGGAGCTGCAGGCCCGTCAGTTGGGCGAGGGTATGGGCCAGCGTGGTCTTGCCCACGCCCGGAACGTCCTCGATCAGCAGGTGGCCGCGTGCGATCAGGCAGGCGACGGCGAGGCGAAGCTCGTGCCCCTTGCCGAGAATGATCTGGCTGGCGGCCTCCAGCAAGCGTTCGACATGGAAATTGGGCATCTCGGAGGCACTGTGAAATTGACTGCGAAGCGGTGATAATAGGTGACAAAAGCACATCGACCGGCGGAGCCATTTCACGGTTCGCGCCGAGTCGGGCCGAGCAGAAAAAACGGCTGACAAGCAGAGCCGCCTCCGACCGAGGGGCGGACACGACGTTCAATGCTGGAGAAGGGGAGAGTATGACGACAACGGCGTTCATCACGCATCGCGACTGCTGGCTGCACGACATGGGGGCGATGCACCCCGAATGCCCCGATCGACTCGGTGCGATCAACGACCGCCTGATCGCGTCGGGGCTGGACATGTACGTCTCCTTCTACGATGCGCCCATCGCCACGCGTGAGCAGATCATCCGGGTCCATCCCGAGAATTATCTGGACGAACTGCTCGGCAGCGTCCCCGAGCACGGCATCCGCCACCTCGACCCCGACACCGCGATGAGCCCCGGCACCATGAAGGCCGCATTGCGCTCGGCCGGCGCCGGGGTGATGGCGACCGACATGGTGATCGCCGGCGAGATCGAGAATGCCTTCTGTGCCGTGCGTCCGCCCGGCCACCATGCCGAACGCGCCAAGGCGATGGGTTTCTGCTTCATGAACAACGTCGCCATCGCCGCCCGCCATGCGCTCGAGGCGCACGGCCTGGAGCGGGTCGCCATCGTGGACTTCGACGTGCATCACGGCAACGGCACCGAGGACATCTTCCGCGACGATCCGCGCGTGATGATGGGCGGCATCTTCCAGCATCCCTTCTATCCTTACTCGGGCGCTGACAATCCGCCCGCCCACATGTGCAACGTACCGCTGCCGGCCGGCACCCGCGGCGATGTCTTCCGCGAGGCTTTCGGCGAGAAGGTCGTGCCCGCGCTGCGCGCCCACGAGCCGCAGATGATCTTCATCTCCGCCGGCTTCGACGCCCACTACGAGGACGACATGGGCTCGATGGGGCTGCTCGAGGCGGATTACATCTGGGCCACCGAGCAGATCAAGGACGTCGCCAAGGCCTGCGGCCACACGCGCATCGTGTCCCTGCTGGAAGGCGGCTATTCGCTGTCCTCGCTGGCGCGTTCGGTCGTCGCGCACGTCAAGGCGCTGGCCGATCTGTGAGCCGGTAATATCCGCAAACATTCCCGTTCCCGGCGCGTGCACGCAAAAATGCGTGCCGCGCTGGCCGTGGCGCGACGATCGGTTAGAATCAACTTTTTAACGCTCTGGCCAACGCCATGATTACCGGATCGCTTGTCGCAATCGTCACGCCCATGCTCGACGATGGGAGCCTCGATTATCCCCGTCTGCGCAACCTCATCGATTGGCACATCAACGAGGGCACCGACGGCATCGTCATCGTCGGCACCACCGGTGAGTCGCCCACCGTCGATGTCGAAGAACACTGCGAACTCATTCGTGTCACGGTCGAGCATGCCGCCGGCCGCATCCCCGTCGTCGCCGGCACCGGCGCCAATTCCACCGTCGAGGCGGTCGAACTGGCGCAGTTCGCCAAGCAGGCGGGCGCCGTGGCCCACCTGTCGGTCGTGCCGTACTACAACCGCCCGACCCAGGAAGGCCTCTACCGCCATTTCCGCACCATCGCCGAATCGGTCGATCTGCCGCTGATCCTCTACAACGTGCCGGGCCGCACCGTCGCCGACCTCGCCAACGACACCACGCTGCGCCTGGCCGAAGTGCCGAACATCGTCGGCATCAAGGATGCTACCGGCAACCTCGGCGGCGCCTGCGATCTGATCGAGCGCGCTCCCGAAGGCTTCGCCCTGTACAGCGGCGACGACATGTCCTCGGCCGCCTTCCTGATGCTCGGCGGCCACGGCGTCATTTCGGTGACGGCCAACGTCGCGCCGCGGGCGATGCACGAACTGTGCGCCGCTGCCGCCGCGGGCGATCTGCGCACGCTGCGCGAAACCAATGCCGCGCTGACGGGTCTGCACCGTGACCTGTTCTGCGAAGCCAATCCGATTCCGGTCAAGTGGGCGGTCGCCCGCATGGGGCTGATCGGTGACGGCATCCGCCTGCCGCTGACGCAACTGACCGAGCCCTGCCACGAGCGCGTGCTGAAGGCGATGCGCAAGGCCGGCATCCAGGTCTGATCCGAATTTCTCTTCCGCAGGAACTCCATGAATCGCTCCATGCGCACCCCCGTTTCCCTGATCGCGCTGTCCGTGGCGCTTGCCGGTTGCTCGACCTCCCTGCTCGAATCCAAACGCATCGACTACAAGGGTGCGAAGCGAATGGAGCGCCCGCTCGAGATCCCGCCGGATCTCACCGCGCCCACGCGCGACGACCGCTTCGCCGTACCCGACGTCACGCCGCGCGGCGTGGCGACCTATTCCGCCTACAGCGCGGACCGTGCCGACCAGCCGGCTGCGTCCACCGGCCCGGAAGTGCTCGCCGCGCCGGAGACGATGCGCATCGAGCGCGCCGGCAGCCAGCGCTGGCTGGTGGTTGCCGGCACGCCGGACGAACTGTGGCCGCAGATCAAGGATTTCTGGCTCGAACTCGGCTTCATCCTGAACATCGACAGCCCGGACATCGGCGTCATGGAAACCGACTGGGCCGAAGACCGCGCCAAGATCCCACAGGATTTCCTGCGCTCGACGATCGGCAAGGTGTTCGACGGCCTGTTCTCCACGCCCGAGCGCGACAAGTTCCGCACCCGCCTGGAGCAGGGCAAGGATGGGGGCACGGTCGAGATCTACGTCAGCCACCGCGGCATGATGGAAATCTATCCGAACGAAGCCAAGGACTCGACGATCTGGCAGCCGCGCCCGGCCGACCCCGAGCTGGAAGCCGAAATGCTGCGCCGGCTGATGGTGCACCTCGGCGCCGAAGAAGTGCGTGCCGAAGCCGCGCTGACCAGTGCGCCGACCGAGGAGCGTGCGCGCATCGCCTCCGGCAGCGACGGCCAGGCCAGCCTGATCATGGAAGAGTCCTTCGACCGCGCCTGGCGCCGCGTCGGCCTGGCGCTGGATCGTATCGGCTTCACCGTCGAAGACCGCGACCGCGCCCAGGGCCTGTACTTCGTGCGCTATGTCGACCCCGACGCCGACAACAAGACCGAGGACAAGGGCTTCCTGTCCAAGCTGGCCTTCTGGCGCAGCAACGACAAGCCGGCGCAGGGCGGCAGCGAATACCGCCTGCACGTGCAGGGGCAGGGCAGCGATTCGCAGGTCAGGGTGCTGACCCGCGAGGGCGGCGCCGACACCTCCGACACCGCCAGGCGCATCCTCGGCCTGCTGCACAACGAACTGCGTTGATCGGTCGTGCGTATCGCGGCAGGCTGCCGCGGTACGCACCGAGCATGAGAAAAAGTTCGATCAGATTCCGATGGCGGTACAGTTTTCGGTCGTATGTACGCAAAGATCGCCGGTTCGATCGAGGCGGAATGACCGCATGGGAGCTATTTTCCTACAGCCTTGACCAACGCGTTGGCACCGTAACCCTTGTCGGCAATCAGCGCCTTGAAGGGGATATGCGCGATCAGATCGAGAACTGACTCGATATCGGCCACCCGGCGGGCAGCCGATATCATTCGCAGCGGATTGCCTCTTGCTCGTAGCTTCGGCAACGCGGTTGCACAGCACTTCACCCAGCCCGGGCCGCTCGGTCTTGCACTGCTGGCGCAGTTCTTTGGGCCGTTCCGGGTTGGCCGCCAGTTCTGCTACTGTTGGGGTGCTGGCTGCGGAATCCGTGGCCTTCCGTGGTGCCTCGGACTGGCCGCAGGTAGTCAATGCGGCCATCAGCAAGAACGGGACGATCTTCTTCATGGCGTCAGCTCCTCCGGGTGACCGGGATTGCGGCCCCGTATGGGCCTGGGGGTTTCCGGCAACTCGATGGCCTGTACGCGCTCAATGAACCCGCGCCAGCTAGTCGAACGGATCTCCGTCGAGCTGCAGCAGATAGGTCGTGAGCGGCGGCACGCGCGGAGCCAGCGGTCGGGCTACGACGCCGAACTCACGGCTGGCCGCAATGTGCGCACCGCCTGCCAATCCCAAGCGCGAAGCCGGCTGATGCCCGCGCCATCATCAGGTCGCAGAGGCAGCGGCTCGTCGAGGCGGAATGTTCCATTGGGCGTGAGCTGACACGATGGGGTTGACCTTGAAGTCAACTTAATACTTATGCTTTGCGGTGATGTCATTTCATCTCCGAGGCAACACCGTGAAAACCACTTCCCTGGCCGCCCTCTTTGGTGCATGCCTGCCGGCTGCGGCTGCATTCGCGCAAGCGACCGAAACCACCGTCATCAAGATCGGTGACCACGATGTACCCGTGGTGAAAGGCGGCCTGTACGACCGCTTCCGCTCCAACCCGCCGCTTTCCGTCATCGCCGCCGAGTCGCCGGGCACCGACCTGAGCTGGTTCAAGGGGATCACCAAGGAAAAGGTCGATATTGGCTTCGAAAGCCATTCGCCGAACTTCTATTACAAGAACAGCCGGGTGACGGCCATCTTCACCGCCGACCTGGCGCGGCTGCGGGAACTGATGCCGCCCGAGGTGCTGGAGCAGGTGCAGCCGCTGCAAGTGTGGCCGGGCAGGGGCGTTGTCGCGCTGACCGCCTACGCTTACCACTACTGCGACAACGACAGTTACAACGAGATCGGCCTGTCCGTCGTCACCAACAAACCAGGTTCGTCGAACTGGGGGCCGTTCTCCTTGATGGGCCAGTCATTTTCCGATGACTTCTGGGGCTACGTGCTGAAGCTGCCTGTCGATACCGAATTGGCCAAGGTGCGCGGCGTGGTCGGCTACAACCTGCCCAAGTGGCTGACGCGCATCGACTACCGCGAGGGCGAGAACAACGTCGTCGTCGAAATCTTCGACAGCGAAACCCAGAAGCTGGACGTGACGCTGGAGACGCAAAAGCTCGACGTTTCTTCCAGCAAGGAAAGCCTGGTGACGAACAGCTTCACGAACATCGACCAGCAAGGGCAACTGACCACCGGCTACACCACCTCCCGCCAGTTGCGCCACGCCAGCACGTCCAGCGTGGACGCGGTGAAGCTGACGCTGACGGACGGCAGCCTCTCGCGCTTCATCGAGTCGCTGAAGCTGGGAAAGATGTTCAAGTACGAGTATGTCCCCGACTTCCAGGCGGCGCTGTACGCACCCAAGCCGCTCGAGTCCGACGCCAAGCATTGACAGCAGCCGTCCGGAAACCGGGAGAGACCGCATGACTGAAGACAGCACCCGCATGGCCGACCTGCTGAGCCGGCAGCGCAACGCATTCCTCCACGACGGCCCGCCGGGCCTGTCACTGCGCAAGGCCCGGCTCGCCCGGCTGCGCGCCGCCGTGCTCGCGCATCGCGAAGCGCTCAAGGATGCGGTCAGCGCCGATTTCGGCAACCGTTCGCGCCACGAGACCGACATCATGGAACTGGCCTGCGTCATCCAGGCCATCGACTACCTCTCCAGCCACTTGCGCCGCTTCATGAAGCGCGAGCGTCGTCACGTGCATTTCTTCTACCGCGCGGCGCGCGCCTACATCGAATACCAGCCGCTGGGCGTCGTGGGCGTGATGGCGCCGTGGAACTACCCCATCTCCCTCACGCTGGTGCCGCTCGCCACCGCGCTGGCTGCGGGCAACCGTGCGATGCTCAAGCCTTCGGAACTGACCCCGCGCACCAGCGAGGCGCTGCGGCATGTGCTGGTCGAGGCTTTCGCGGAGGATGAGGTGGCCGTGGTGCTGGGCGGCCCCGAGGTCGGTGCCGCGTTCAGCGCACTGCCATTCGACCACCTGCTGTTCACGGGCAGCACGCAGGTCGGCCGCAAGGTGATGCGCGCCGCCAGCGACAACCTGGTGCCCGTGACCCTGGAGCTGGGCGGCAAGAGTCCGGCCATCGTGGCGCGCGGCCACGCCAGCGTCAGCACCGTGCAAAGCCTGGTGTACGGCAAGCTGTCCAACGCCGGCCAGACCTGCGTGGCGCCGGACTACGCCTTGGTGCACGAGGACGACCTGGAGGCATTCATCGCCCAATACGTCGCCACGGTACATCGCTTCTACCCGGACGGCCCGGCCAGCCGCGACTACACGAGCATCGTCAGCGATCGCCACTACGACCGGCTGCGCGGGCTCGTCGATGACGCGCGCCGCAATGGCGCCCGTGTGATCGAGGTGGGAGAACACCCTGCACACATGCCTGGGTGCGAGCGCACCTTGGTGCCGACGCTCGTCGTCAACGCGGGCGACGAAGCGCTCCTCATGCAGGAGGAAATCTTCGGCCCCATCCTGCCTGTGCGCACCTACCGCAGCATCGACGAGGCCATCGCCTATGTGAACGCGCGGCCCCGCCCGCTTGCGCTCTACTACTTCGGTGCCGAGGGCGGCGACTGCGCCCGGCTGCTGGCGCGCACCACCTCCGGCAACGTGGGCATCAACAACACCTTGATGCACGTGGCGCAGGACGATCTGCCCTTTGGCGGCGTCGGCCCGAGCGGCATGGGGACCTACCACGGCATCGAGGGCTTCCGTGCGATGAGCCATGCCAAGGGCGTCTTCGTGCAGGGCCGCTGGAACTTCCCCGGCCTGCTGCATGCGCCCTTCGGCAAGCTCGCCGACATGGCCATCTCGCTCATGCTGGGAAAACCAAGGAATCGTCGCCAGGGAGATCAGAGATCCATCTCCCAGACAGGAGCGATGCAATGAGCAAGCAAAGCGGTAGTCCCGGGCGCATGCGCTGGATGATCTATGGCGCGAATGGTTACACCGGGGAACTGATCGCCCGCGAAGCGGTGCGGCGCGGGCTCAAGCCCGTGCTGGCGGGCCGCAGGCGCGAAAGCGTCGAGGCGCTGGCGCGCACGCTGGGGCTGGAGGCGCGTGCTTTCGGCCTCGATGACGTGTTGGCGCTGACCGGGCAGATCCAGGGCGAGGATCAGGCGCTGGGGCTGGTGCTGAACTGCGCCGGCCCGTTCTCGGCCACCGCCGCGCCGATGATGGAAGCCTGCCTGCGCGCTCGCGCGCATTACCTGGACATCACCGGCGAGATTGCCGTGTTCGAGCACGCGCAGTCGCTCGATGCCCGCGCGCGGGACGCCGGTGTGGTGCTGTGTCCTGGCGTGGGCTTCGACGTCATCCCCACCGACTGCGTGGCCGCCGCGCTGAAAGAGGCGCTGCCGGATGCGACGCATCTCGCGCTGGGCTTCGACTCGCGCTCGGGCTTCTCGCCCGGCACCGCCAAGACCTCGGTAGAGGGGCTGGCCCAGGGCGGCAAGGTGCGCCGCGACGGGAAGATCGTCACCGTGCCGCTGGCCTGGGAGGTGCGCCGCATCGACTTCGGCGACGGCGAGAAGGAGGCGATGACGATTCCCTGGGGCGACGTATCCACCGCCTAGTACACCACCGGTATTCCGAACATTCAGGTGTTCATTCCGGGCTCGCCCCGCATGATCGCCAGCGCCAGGCGCGCCAACCATGTCCGGCCGCTGCTGGGGCTGCTGTGGGTGCAGAAGCTGATCAAGGCGCGCATCGCCAGGACGGTGAAGGGCCCCAGCGAGGAAAAGCGTGCGCAGATGCCCACCTTCGTCTGGGGCGAGGCCACCAATGCGCACGGAGAGAAAAAGACCGCACGCATCCGCGCCGCCAACGGCTACAGTCTGACCATCACCGGCTCGCTGGCCGTGGTCGAATACCTGATGACAGCCCAACCTGCTGGTGGCGCCTACACGCCGGCCAGGCTGGTGGGTGCCGATCTGGTGACGCGCCTGCCCGGGTCAGGGCCTCTACGGATCGTCCAGGTGGATGGTCGAATCGACCTGAAGTGACTATCAGGAAAGCGCCGGGAGAACTTCTGTCAAGTGTTTACAAAGTGGCTCCCCTCTCCCCGGCCCTCTCCTGCCAGGGGAGAAGGAGAACAGCCGGACACTTTGCGATAGCACCTATTTGCCTGACCACTCCCGCCGGATCAGCTCCAGGCCCTCCCGATAGGTCGTCACCTCGAACTCGGAGAACCGGCGCTTGAACTTCGTGGAATCGAAGAGGTTGTCCTGCTCGTAGCGAGGCAGCAGTTCCCCGATCTCGCGTACCTGCTTCGAGAACAGCCCGGCTGCGGTCAGCGCCCACTTGCCGATGACCGAATAGGAAGGCTTGCGCCCGAAGACCTGGCTGGCCATCGCGACGAACTCCTTGTACGTCGGCCGGTCGTCGCAGCACGGCAGATGCCAGGTCTGGCCGAACGCATCGGGTGCATTGCCCAGGGCCGCGAGGGCGCGGCTCGCGTCGGGCGTCCAGATGAGCGTGCGCCGCGTGTCGTCGCGCACCGGCACGCGCGGCTTGTTGCCGGCCTGGAGTTTTTCGATGACCAGCGCATTGGTGAAACTCTGCGTCTTGCCCGGCCCATAGAATTCCGGGGCGCGGCCAATGAACACGGGGATTTCACCGCGCGCCATTTCCTCGAGCACCATCGAAGCCATCGCGGCGCGCACTTTGCCCTTGCGGCCCACCGGCGCGAAGGGCGTTTGCTCGGTCTGCAACCGCGCATCCTGCGGATACATGTAGGTGTTGTCGAAATAGGCGAAGCTCGCGCCAGTCACGCGGCAGGCATTCAGGGCATTCTTCAGCATCGCGGGGAACTGCGCTTCCCATAGCGCCGTGTCTGGCGGAAGGCCGGCCGTGAAGTAGACGATGCTGCTTCCCTTGACCGCATCCAGGGTCTGCTTCGCATCGAGCAGGTTGGCGGACACCAGACTGTCGGTGTCGTTGACCTTGCGTGGATTGCGGCTTACGAGCCGCACGTCGTTCGTGTATTTGCGCTGTAGCTCCCGCGCCAGTTCCACGGCGATCTGGCCGTTCGCCCCCAATATCGTCTGCATTCAGTCCGCCTTCATGATTTGCACCTGGTCGTGCGATGGCCTCAAGGTTAACTTTGAAGTAATGTTTAATGTCAAACCCTGTGGTCACTCGGAGCACCTCGATCATGAAAATTGGAGAACTCGCGCAGCGCACGGGCCTGGCGCCTTCGCGCATCCGCTTCTACGAACGCATCGGCCTGCTCAAGGCGGTCGAGCGCCAGGAAAACGGCTACCGCAGCTACCCCGACGACGCGGTATTGGCGCTCAAGCTCATCGCGACCGGGCAGCGTGCGGGCTTCAGCCTGGATGAGTTGCGCACATTGCTCCCCAGCGATCTCGCTAGCTGGGATCACGGCACTCTGATCGACACGCTGCGCCGCAAGGTGCAGGACATCGAGGCCCTGCAAGCACAGCTCGCGCAAAGCAAGGCCCATCTGGTTGAACTGATGGCGCAGATCGAAGCCAAGCCGCAGGACATGGATTGCGCCGCCAACGCCCGGCGCGTTCTGTCGGAGATGCGGTTGGTAGAGGCGGACGGTGCCCCGACCACCAGGAAGGCCCGTCGCCGCCATTAGAGGGGCATCGCACCAAGGTGCATGTGCCGCTTGACATTGAAGTTGTATTCAACGTTAGAGTTCATCTCGCCGCTGGAGCCTCGCTTGCTGAAATGGCCACTCGCCGATGCGTCCGTGAAGGACTGGCTGGCCGACCCTGCGCGGGTGGCGCTGCTGTCATCCACCGCGCGACCGGATGAGATCGATCCGGTGGAGTTCGACGCGATCTACTTCATCGGTGGGCATGCTGTCATGTGGGACTTCCCCGGCTGTGGGGCGTTGCAGCGCATCACCTGCGCCAGCGAGTGGGCCTGTTCTACGATCGATTCCCCATACAAGCCCAAGGCAGGCTTGCGGCGCTCGCTGGCGTTCGTCCGATATTGGAGCACGAACACCTTGCGGTCGGATGGGGTAATTTCGTACTTAAGTTATTGATAAAAATGTTGTACTGGGCTTTGGCGTAGTCCAGCAAAGTTCAGTGCTGGAGTCATGGTTAAATGAAAAAAGCCGGCATCAGCCGGCTTTTTTGCGTCATGCCACAGCGGAAATCAGTTGGCGGCTTCCTTGGCCTTTTCGACGGCGGCTTCGGCGGCTTCCTTGGCAGCATCGACGGCTTCGCCAGCGGCTTCCTTGGTCGCTTCCGCGCCTTCCTTGGCGGCTTCGACAGCGGCGTCAGTATGCTCCTTGGCTGCTTCGACTGCATCGGCGGCGCCTTCCTTGGCGGCGTCGACAGCTTCGGAGGCGCTCTCCTTCGCAGCCTCGGCGCTTTCCTTCGCCGCTTCCACGGCCTGTTCGGCAGCTTCCTGAGCCTGTTCCTGAACGGTGGGGGCGGGCGTCGACACCGGCGGCGGCGCTTCTTCCTGCTTGCTGCAAGCGGACACGGCGATGGCAACGAGGGCGGCGACGAGAAGGGATTGTTTCATTGCTGTTTTCCTTTTTCGAGTTGAATGCCGCCGGCTGCCGGGCAGCCAGTGGCATGGGTAATGCAATCACGGCTTGAAACGCGGCAAGTCTAGCATGCAGGCGAGGAAAAACCGGCGTGGATGCTGCACTGCAAAATGTGAGCGTATTTTTCCGTCAAAACCGGCCGTTACCCGTCCTGGATGCCTTGCTGCATGGCACCGAAATTCCCTGGCCGAGCAGCGCATGCGGGCTCATTCCGTCTGCGCCGATGGCCGTCCGGTCAGGGTTTCTGCGCCTGGTACTGCGCGAGCCATATCGTGTGGCGCCCGCATTCAGGATCTTCGGCGACATGCTTCGACACCGTGAAGCCATGGGCGTCGAGCAGCGCCTCGTATTCAGCCGGAGACAAACTGGCGTGATACAGCGCTTCGCCCTCGAAGGAACCGATAGCCTCGCCGTGCCCGGGGCCTGTGGTGAACAGCAGCGCGGCGCCCGGGGCCGCATGCTCGCGGAAGACGGAAAACATCCTGCGCTGCTCGTCGTGTCCGAGATGGAAGAAGCTGTCCCAGGCGATCAAGCCGTTGAACCGGCGGCCGAGCGACAGCCTGCGCATGTCGGCCACGATCCATTCCGCCTGCGGAAAGCGGCTCCGGCATTTCGAGATGAGTGCCGGCGATGAATCCGCGCCGAGGACGGAGAAGCCGCGCACGATCAGATGGCGGGCAATCGGCCGTCCCGAGCCGCAGCCCAGGTCCAGCACCGAGCCGCCGGGAGGAAGCAGCCTGATGAAGCGCTCGATCCAGGCCTGCTCGAGGATCAGGTCCCCGGATCGAGCGCGATCCCAGGCCTCTGCGTGCCGCTCGTACAGCCCGATGATTTCGTCGGCAGCCGAAGACATGATTCCTGCTGTTGCCCTTCGATCAGTTGCAGGGGCGCCCGAAACCGCTTTCGTACCAGTCGTGCAGCATGTCCAGCAACTCGGTCGGGCAAGCCGCGAAATCCGCGGCCGGCAAGCTGCGCTGGTGGGCGAGCCTCGCCACGACGCCGTGCAGGGCGGGTTCGAATTCCAGCAGCTCGCCGTTCAGATGGAAACCCGCGGCCGAGAACAGCAGCAGGCTGCGGGCATCCAGCGCGAAGCCGTGCGCGCGCACGGCGCGCTCGAAGGCCTTGCGGCTCAGTGTCTGTTCGGGCGGCTCGAAGAAGACGTGGGCTTTCGGCTCCGTGAGATAGGCGCCGACGAACTCCTCGATGTCCGCGCGGCTCCAGCGGATGCCCGACAGCATGCCTGCGATCTGGTCGACCATGCGGCTGCCGATCTCGGCCGAGTTCTGCTGCAGCTCCAGATCCGGGTCGGTATAGATGCCGTCGAGTCGGATGCGCTCCTGCAGCCAGCCGAGGAATTCGCTGCCGAGCTCCTGCGCGGTGGGCGAGCGGAAACCGATGGAGTAGGTGGTGCATTCGCCGATGGCGATGCCGTTGTGCGCCCAGTGCGGCGGCAGGTAGAGCATGTCGCCGGGCTCCAGCACCCAGTCCTCGGTGGGCTGGAAGTTCTTCAGGATGCGCAGCGGTGCGCCTTCGATCAGCGTGCGGTCGGCCTGATCGGAAATCTGCCAGCGGCGCTTGCCCGTGCCTTGCAGCAGGAACACGTCGTAGTTGTCGAAGTGCGGGCCGACGCCGCCGCCATCGACGGCGTAGCTCACCATCAGGTCGTCCAGCCGCGCCTGCGGGATGAAGTCGAAGCAGTGCAGCAGGCGGTCGCCGTCGGGCACCCACAGGTTCAGGCCCTGCACCAGCACGGTCCAGGGCTGCTTCCTGCCGCGCAGGCGGCCGCGGCTCTGCGGGCCGTGCTCGAGCGTCCATTCGCCCTCGAGGCCGTCGGCAGGCAGGCGGATGTAGCGCGATTCGACGTCGGCGTCGCAGGCGAGCTCGAACAGTTCGTCGTGCTCCAGCACGCCCGTGAAGCCGGGCACGGCCTGGCGGATCAGCAGGGGTTTCTTTTGCCAGTATTCGGCAAGGAACTCGCGCGCCGACAGGCCGCCGAGCAGGGTTTCGAATGTCGGCAAATGAGTTGGCAAATGAGTAGGCAGATTCATGGCGCGGATTATAGGCCCGGGCGGGGGCCGGACGCTGGTGCCGGTGCGGGGGTGGCCGCGGCGGATGGTGGAAGTGACGCAAGAAGCAGGGGGACGGACGCGGTAGAATCGCGCCACTTTTCTCGGCGGAATCCCCATGTCGGCAGCAGTCATCGAATCGCTGGACCACGAAGGCCGCGGCATCGCCCATGTCGACGGCAAGGCCGTCTTCATCGAAGGCGCGCTGCCCGGCGAGCGGGTGGAATACACCGTGCTGCGCGAGCGGCCGCGTTATGCCCAGGCCGAAACGGCGCGGGTGCTGAAGGCGAGTGCGCAGCGGGTCGAGCCGCGCTGCGCGCATTTCGGCACCTGCGGCGGCTGTTCGATGCAGCATCTCGACCCGCTGGCGCAGGCCGCGGCCAAGCAGCGCATCCTGGAAGACGCGCTGTGGCACATCGGCAAGGTCGAGCCGCAGGTGATCTACCCGGCGATCCACGGCCCGGCCTGGGGCTACCGCTACCGTGCGCGGCTGACCGTACGCGTGGTGCCGAGCAAGGGCGGGGTGCTGGTCGGCTTCCACCAGAAGCGCTCGAGCCACATCGCCGACATGCAGTCCTGTCCGGTGCTGCCGCCGGCGATTTCCGCGCTGGTGCCGGAGCTGCACCGCCTGATCGCCAGGCTGTCGATCGCCGACCGCGTGCCGCAGATCGAGATCGCCGTCAGCGATACCGCGACCGCCTTCGTGTTCCGCCACCTGCTGCCCTTCAGCGAAGGTGACCGGCGTGCGCTGGCCGCTTTCGCCGACGCCCACGGCATCCAGGCCTGGGCGCAGCCCGGCGGCCCGGACACCGCCGCGCCGCTGCATCCGCAGGGCGGCCCCGGCTTGGCCTACACCTTGCCCGAGTTCGACGTGCGGATGGACTTCCGCCCCACCGATTTCACCCAGGTCAATGTCCACATCAACCGCCTGCTGATCCGGCGCGCAATACAACTGCTCGATCCGCAGCCGGGCGAGCGCATCGCCGACCTGTTCTGCGGCCTGGGCAACTTCAGCCTGCCGATCGCGCGGCGCGGCGCGACGATGGTCGGCGTGGAGGGCAGCGAGGCGCTGGTCGAGCGCGCCCTGGCCAATGCCGCGGCCAACGGCCTGGCGGAACGCTGCGAATTCCATGCAGCCAACCTGTTCGAAGCCACCGAGGACAGCCTGGCTGCGCTCGGGCCGCTCGACAAGCTGCTGATCGACCCGCCGCGCGAGGGCGCGATCGCGGTGGTCAAGGCGATCAACTCGTTGCAGCGCCCGCCGCGCATCGTTTACGTATCATGCAACCCGGCGACGTTGGCACGCGACGCAGCGGTGCTGGTGCATGAAAAAGGCTATGTGCTGCGCGGCGCCGGCATCGCCAACATGTTCCCGCAGACCTCGCACGTCGAGTCGATTGCGCTTTTCGAGCTGGGCGAACAGGGCTGAAGGCTTTTCATTTTGGCCTGCAACTGAAACAATCACGGTTCTGTGATTCATAATTATGGACGAAGAGGGCATGGCGTCCCGTTCCCCTGACCCCGATTTCCCGGCCCGTGGCAGCACCGCTTCCGGTAGCGGCCCCGTGCGTGACGAGCAGGCCGCCTGGCAGCGGCGCAGCATCGCCCAGGTGTGGCATCCCTGCACCCAGATGCAGCGCCTGCAGGCGGTGCCGCCGCTGCCGATCGCGCGCGGTCAGGGGCCGTGGCTGTACGACTACGCCGGCGGGCGCTATTTCGACGCCAACAGTTCGTGGTGGGTGAATCTCTTCGGCCACGCCGATGTGCGCATCAACGCCGCGCTGCGCGAACAGCTCGGCACCTTGCCGCACGTGATGCTGGCCGGCTGCACCCATGCGCCGGCGGTGGAACTGGCCGAGCGCCTGTCGGCGCTGACCGATGGCGTGCTCGGCCATGCTTTCTTCGCCAGCGACGGCGCCTCGGCGGTCGAGATCGCGCTGAAGATGAGCTTTCACTGCTGGCGCAACCGGGGCCGCGACAGCAAGCGCGAATTCGTCTGCGTGCGCCATGGCTACCACGGCGAAACCCTGGGCGCGCTGGCGATGACCGACGTCACGGTGTTCCGCGACGCCTACGCGCCGCTGCTGCTGCAGGCCCACCTCGTCGCCTCGCCCGACGCCCGCCAGGCCGGCCCCGGCGAGACCGCGGCCGACGTCGCCGAGCGCGCGCTGGAAGAGGTGCGGGCCTTGTTCGAAACCCGCCACGAACACATCGCCGCCTTCATCGTCGAGCCGTTGGTGCAGTGCGCCGCCGGCATGGCGATGTACGACCCGGCCTACCTGCGCGGCCTGCGCGCGCTGTGCGAGCGCTACGACGTCCATCTGATCGCCGACGAGATCGCCGTCGGCTGCGGCCGCAGCGGCAGCTTCTTTGCGTTCGAGCAGGCGGCGGGCGAGGGCGAAGCGCCGTTGTGGCCGGACTTCGTCTGCCTGTCGAAAGGCATCAGCGGCGGCTACCTGCCGCTGTCGCTGGTGCTGAGCCGGAACGAGATCTACGAAGCCTTCCTCGACGACGAGGTCGCGCGCGGTTTCCTGCACTCGCATTCCTACACCGGCAACGCGCTCGCCTGCCGCGCGGCGCTGGCGGTGCTCGATCGCTTCGAACAGGAAGACGTGCTGGTCCGCAACCGGGCCAGCGCCGAGGCGCTGACGGCTGCGCTGGCGCCGCTGGCCGAGGATCCGCGCATCGAGCACCTGCGCCGGCGCGGCATGATCTGGGCTTTCGACGTGCGTGAAGAATGGGCCGGCGAGCGCTTCGCCGAACGTTTCCATCTCGCCGGGCGCCGCCACGAACTGCTGATCCGCCCGATCGGCCGCACGGTGTACCTGATGCCGCCCTACGTGCTCGACGACGAGCTGTCCGCCTGGCTGGCGGCACGGGTGCGGGCGACGCTCGACGACGTGCTGGCAGATGGCACCCCCACCCGGAGTAGCGATGCTGCTGGCGCATCTGACCCGGCGACGGCTTGAGCGCGAGGCCGCGGCGCTGCTGCGCCGCCGCCGAATCGCCGCTTCGCCCTGTGCGCCCCTGCAGACCGTCGAAAGTGGCGAGAGCGGCACGCGCCAGTTGCTGAACTTCGGCAGCAACGACTACCTCGGCCTCGCCAGCCATCCGGACGTCGCCGCCGCGCTGGCCGAAGGCGCGCAGCGCTGGGGGGCGGGCAGCGGCGCCTCGCACCTGGTCACCGGCCACAGCCAGGCCCATGCCCGGCTCGAAGGCGAACTGGCGCAACTGCTGTCGCCCTGGGTGCCGGATGCGGCGGCGCTGCTGTTCTGCAGCGGCTTCATGGCCAACCTGGCGCTGCTGACCACGCTCGGCGCCGAGCAGGCGGCGATCTTCGCCGACAAGCTCAACCACGCATCGCTGGTCGATGGCGGCCTGCTCGCGGCGGCAAGGATGCGGCGCTATCCGCATGGCCGCCTCGATCTGCTCGACGCCATGCTGCGCGACTGCGAGCAGCCGATCCGGCTGATCGTCACCGACGCGGTGTTCAGCATGGACGGCGACGTCGCGTCGCTGCCCGAACTGCTGGCATTGGCCGAACGCCACGACGCCTGGCTGATCATCGACGACGCCCACGGTTTCGGCGTGCTCGGTCCGAACGGCGAGGGCGCGCTGGCGCATTTCGGCCTGCGCAGCGAGCGCCTGATCTACATGGGCACGCTCGGCAAGGCCGCCGGCGTGGCGGGCGCTTTCGTCGCCGCCCATCCGGCGGTCGTCGATGCGCTGGTGCAGGGCGGCCGCAGCTACATCTACACCACCGCGATGCCGCCTGCGCTGGCCAACGCCCTGAGCGCCAGCCTGAAGCTGATCACGGGCGAGGAGGGCGCGGCGCGGCGGCAAAGGCTCGCCACGCTGACGACCGCGCTGCGCGAGCGCCTGTCCGCCCTGATCGCCCGCCATCCCGGTCGCGGCTGGCAACTGGCCGATTCCGCCACGCCGATCCAGCCGCTGATCGTCGGCGACAACGCCGCCGCGCTGGCACTGGCTTCGGCGCTCGACGCCGCAGGGCTGTGGGTGCCGGCCATCCGCCCGCCCACGGTGCCGGCCAATACCGCGCGGCTGCGCATCACGCTGAGCGCGGCACATACGCTGGACGACGTCGAGCGCTTGTGCGACGCACTGGCCGACTGCGGATCCGGGGTGAACCGCCATGCGTGAACATCTGATCCTGCTGCCGGGCTGGGGCCTGGGCAGCCTGCCGCTGGAGGGCCTGGCCGAAACCCTGCGCGGGCTCGAGCCGATGCTGCGGGTGGACATCGAGCCGCTGCCCGAACTGGCCAGCGGCGAAGCGCGCGACTGGCTGCTGGAGCTGGACGCGCGCCTGCCGCCGGATACCTGGCTGGGCGGCTGGTCGCTCGGCGGCCTGCTCGCCAGCGGACTGGCGGCGCTGCGCGGCGAAGGCTGCCGCGGCCTGCTGACGCTGGCCAGCAATCCCCGCTTCGTGGCCGGCAGCGACTGGCCGCACGGCATGGACGAGGCGAGCTTCGACGCCTTCGTCGATGGCTGCCGTGCCGATCCCGACGCCACCCTCAGGCGTTTCAGCCTGCTCTGCGCGCAGGGCGCGGCCGCAGCCCGCAGCCTGGCGCGCCAGTTGCAGGCTGCGGCGCCCCGCACCGCGGCGCAGGTGCGGCTGGCCGGGCTGGAAGTGCTCGGCAGTTGCGACGGGCGCGGCGCACTGCGAGACTTCGGCGGGCCGCAACTGCATCTGCTTGCCGGCGCCGACGCCCTGGTGCCGGCCGAGGTGGCCGGCGAGCTGCTGGCATTGCAGCCGGACATCGCGGTCGGGCTGATCGAGGACGCAAGCCACGCCTTCCCGCTGGAGCGGCCCCACGAGGTGGCGGCGGCGATGCTGGCTTTCATCGGCGAGGCCGGCAATGCCTGAACACCTGCTTATCGTGCCGGACAAGCGCCAGGTGGCTGCTTCCTTCTCCCGTGCTGCGGGCAGCTACGATGCTGCCGCATCGCTGCAGCGCGAAGTGGGTGCGCGGCTGCTGGCGCGCCTGCCGTCCCTGGCGTTCGGCCGCTGGCTCGATCTGGGATGCGGCACCGGACACTTCACCCGATCGCTGGCTGAGCGCTTCGGTGCCGATGCCGGCGTCGCCCTGGACCTGGCCGAAGGCATGCTGCGCCATGCCCGGCCGCAGGGCGGCGCGCGGCACTTCATCGCCGGCGATGCCGAAGCCCTGCCGCTGCGCGACGGCAGTCTCGACCTGATCTATTCCAACCTGGCGGTGCAATGGTGCGGCGATTTCGCCGCCGTGCTGGGCGAGGCGCAGCGGGTGCTGAGGCCGGGCGGGGTGCTGGCCTTCAGCAGCCTGTGTGCCGGCACCCTGGGAGAATTGCGCGACAGCTGGCAGGCGGTGGACGGCTTCACCCACGTCAATCGCTTCCGCGCCTTCGGTGACTACGAGGCCTTGTGCGCGGACAGCGGCCTGCTGGTGCTGGTGCTCGAACGCCAGGCGCGGACGCTGCATTTTCCCGATCTGCGCGCGCTGGCCCGCTCGCTCAAGGAGCTGGGCGCGCACAATCTCAACCCCGGCCGGCCGGGCGGGCTCACCGGCCCGGCGCGGATCCGCGCCCTGGCCGCCGCCTACGAGGGCTTGCGCACGGCCGAGGGCCTGCCGGCCACCTACCAGGTGGTCCATGCCGTTCTGTACAAGAGTCGATGAAAGCCCGGATGAAGAAGCCATGAACCCATCCCGGCGCGATCGTCCAGGCTTCGGCGCTTTCACCGAATTACCGGAGGAGCCGTAATGGCCCACGCCTGTTTCGTCACCGGCACCGACACCGAGATCGGCAAGACCACCGTCGCCGCCGCCATCGTCGGCCTGCTGGCCAAGACCGGGCTGCGCGTCGCCGGGCTGAAGCCGGTCGCTGCCGGCATCGGCGTGATCGACGGCGAACGCATCAACGAAGACGTCCATGCACTGCGTGCAGCCAGCAACGTGGCGCTGAGCGCCGACGAGATCGCGCCTTTCCAGTTCGAGGCCGCCTGCGCGCCGCACGTCGCCGCCGCGCTCGAAGGCCGCAGCATCGAGCGTGGCCCTATACTGGCGTCCATCCGGGCCGCGGCGGCGCGCTGCGACAGGGTGGTGATCGAAGGCGTCGGCGGTTTCCGCGTGCCCTTGGATACCGCCGGCGGCTGGGATAGCGCCGACCTGGCGCGTGACCTGGATCTGCCGGTGCTGATGGTGGTCGGCCTGCGCCTGGGCGCGATCAACCATGCGCTGCTCACCGCCGAAGCCGTCCGTGCGCGCGGGCTGCGCTTGTGCGGCTGGGTGGCCAACACCATCGACCCGGCGATGGCCCAGGCTTCGGCGACGCTCGACGCGCTGGCCGCCGGCCTGGGCAACGCGCCCTGCCTGGGCCTGGTGCCGCGGCTGCCGGCACCGTCGCCCGAAGCCATCGCCCCATACCTGAACGTGCCTGCGTTGCACCGATTGTTCGATTCCGATTCCGTCCTCAAGGAGAACCCATGACCACTGTCGCTACCGTGTCGCCCGACGCCCTGCGCCGCACCGCGCCCCAGCCCGTCCCGGCGGCCACCGGCGCCTGGCGCGTCGAAGAGATCGAAGCCCTGTTCGCGCTGCCTTTCATGGAACTGGTGTTCCGCGCCCAGCAGGTCCATCGCCAGCATTTCGATCCGAGCGAGATCCAGCTCTCGACGCTGCTGTCGATCAAGACCGGCGGCTGCGCCGAGGACTGCGGCTACTGCTCGCAGTCCGCCCATTTCGACACCGGCCTGAAAGCCGAGAAGCTGATGCCGGTCGACGAGGTGCTGGAAGCCGCCCGCGCCGCCAAGGCCCAGGGCGCCAGCCGCTTCTGCATGGGTGCCGCGTGGCGCTCGCCCAAGCCGCGCGACATGGAGCGGGTGACGACGATGGTGCGCGAAGTGAAGGCGCTCGGGCTGGAAACCTGCATGACGCTGGGCATGCTGGACGAAGGCCAGGCCCAGTCGCTGAAGGACGCCGGCCTCGACTACTACAACCACAACCTCGACACCGCGCCGGAGTACTACGGCAAGGTCATCGGCACCCGCACCTACCAGGACCGCCTCGACACCCTCGGCAACGTGCGCGCGGCCGGCATCAACGTCTGCAGCGGCGGCATCGTCGGCATGGGCGAGACGCGCGCCCACCGCGCCGGCCTGATCGCCCAGCTCGCAAACCTCGAACCGCCGCCCGAATCGGTGCCGATCAACAACCTCGTGCCGATCCCCGGCACGCCGCTGGCCGACGTCGATCCGATCGACCCCTTCGAGTTCGTACGCACCATCGCGGTGGCGCGCATCACGATGCCGACCAGCTACGTCCGCCTGTCGGCCGGGCGCCAGGAAATGGACGAAGCCCTGCAGGCGCTGTGTTTGATGGCGGGCGCCAACTCCATCTTCTACGGCGACCACCTGCTGACCACCCCCAATCCCGGCACCGGCCGCGACCGCAGCCTGCTCGAGCGGCTCGACATGCGCATCGAGGGGCAGGACGCCGCATGAACGCCTCCGCCGGGCCGTCCGAAGCGGGCGCTCAGCCTCCCGCGGGGAGGGCGAAGCAGGGGTTTCGCGCGGCAATGCTGCGCGCCTGCGGAGCGGGCCGGCTGTGCAAAGCCGGCCCTACGTCGCGCAGCGACGAGAGCGGCGCGCGGTGACCCGGGCGGCCAGCGCCGGCCTGCCGGCCTTCGACGCCGGCTTCCTGCGCGACCCCTATCCGGCCTACCGTGCCCTGCGTGAAGCGGGGCCGCTGCACTGGTGCGAGGATTTCTTCCAGGGCGCGTGGCTGGTGACGCGGCACGCGGACGTCGAACGCGTGCTGCGCGACCCGCGCTTCTCGTCGCAGCGCACCGGCGGCTGGGTGAAACGCGCCGAGGGGCTGGACGCGGCGCACGGCGGGGCCTATGCGGCGGCGCGCGCGCAGGGCGGCCTGGACCGCTTCCAGCGCCTGTTCTCGCGGGCGATGGTGTTCCTCGATGCGCCCGACCACACCCGGCTGCGCCGGGCGATGCTGGGCGGCTTCCATCCGGCGACGATCCGCGCCCTCGCGCCCGAGATCGAGCGCCTGGCCGACGGGATCCTCGACGGGCTCGATGGCGGGCAGGGCTTCGACTTCATCGAAGCCGTCGCCCGGCCGCTGCCTTCGCGCGTCATCGGCCTGATGCTCGGCATCGACCGCGCCGACGAGGCGCAATTCATCGCCTGGTCGGAAGAACTCGCGGTCTTCATCGGCGCCGTTCGACCCGAGGTCGAGCAACTGCAGCGCGCCCAGCGCAGCCTGCTGCAACTGGTGCGCTATTTCGATGCTCTGATCGAAGCCCGCCGCCGCGTGCCCGGTACCGACCTGGTCAGCCGCCTGGTGCAGGCCGAGCAGCAAGGCCTGGTGCGCGCCGACGGCGAACTGCTCGCGCAATGCGCGATGCTGCTGTTCGCCGGCCACGAGACGACGCGCAACCTGCTCGGCAACGGCCTGTTCACGCTGCTGTCGCACCCCGGCCAGTGGGCCGCGCTGTGCGCGCAGCCGGACGGCATCGGTGCCGCCGTGCGCGAAATCCTGCGCTACGACAGCCCGGTGCAATACACCGGCCGCCGCGTCAGCCGGGAAATCGAGTTGCACGGCCGCACCCTGCGCAGAGGCGAACTGCTCATCGCCCTGATCGGCTCGGCCAACCGTGATCCTGCCCGCTATACCGACCCCGAGCGCTTCGACATTACCCGCGGCGAAGGCAGCCATCTCGCCTTCGGCAGCGGCCCGCACGTCTGCATCGGTGCAGGCCTGTCGATGCTCGAAGCCGACATCACGCTGCGCGCGCTGATGCGCCGTTGGCCCGATCTGCGCTTGGCCGATGCCGAGCCGCCGTGGAACGGCAATGCCGCGCTGCGCGGCCTGCTGCGCCTGCCGGTGCGCTGCGCCGATACAGCAGCGGGGGGTGAAGTGGCTGAATTCGATATGCAGGAAGGGTATCGGCCGGCGCCCGCGATGGTCTCGTCGACTTGAGTCGGCGTGCCGTCTGCCCGGTGCTATAATCGCGCCCTCTTGCGGAGGCGTGGCAGAGCGGTTGAATGCAACGGTCTTGAAAACTTACGTTCAGACCGCAAGATAACAAAAGAAAATATTGTAAAAACAATGCGTTACAAGGATTCTCCCGGCGGCAGTGTTGGTGCCGTTTAGCAGATTCTTAGCACGTCACAGGATTAGGTGGGTTGGCAGAGCGGTTGAATGCACTAGTCTTGAAAACTAGCAAGGATGTAAGTCCTTCCAGGGTTCGAATCCCTGACCCACCGCCATCACAATAACGAGAAAGCAGATGTGCGACGCCCTTGTGTGGTCCTTTGATGCGATAACAAGCGTCAGTTGGCTTGAGGTCATCAAGGCGCTCGCTCCTGTAGCTACAGCCATCATTGCATTCGTTGCCTTGAGGAACTGGCAGCGACAGGACAAAGCCAAGCGAGAAGCGGAATTTCTCGATTCCCTGATTGAAGCTACCCACACCTACATCGCCGAGATGCCTAAGCCCATCACGCTCTTGGAGATGGCAAAGGTCGGCATGGAAAGCCACGCGCCAACGTGGGAAAGCGGTGACGATGCAGACAAGACGGTCAAGGGTGCGATTGCCTACATCCAGAAGAGCGGCGAGCAAGACGCAAAGCGACTGCTGGACGTACTGGAAGCTGTCCAGCCGACAACGATCAAGCTCAGGTCGCTGGCAACGAAGGGGCAGGTATTCAAGTTTGACAACTATGCGAAATGCCAGAACGCTGTTACGGAACTGACGTGGCATTTTGACCGGATAGAAGCATTCACAGCCGTCATTGGATCACCAACGTGGAACTGGGAGCGTCCTGAAATGCTCGGCACTCTGAAGGGCGTGATGGGCATCGACCCGAACGACATCCGCGAAAGCCTCAAGAAAAACAACGTCGCCATAATCGAATTCGCCAGCGGAGCCTACAAGCGAATCTACGGCTAGAGCAGTTGGCAGCAGAGCTTGATAGTTTCGGCACGCCCGCAAATCGGCCTAATCACGCCTACAGGCTGGTTTCATCAGACTCAATACAAGCACGAAGGTACCGCGCCGAACGTCGCCTTTGCGTCTCTCGGACGCTGGGCCGCGTAGCCGCTGACACAGGCCGCTGTGGTCATCATCCCGCCACTACCCTACGGACTCGCGCTTTGAATCGCCTGTAGCGGCTGCAATTGACGCGCGCGATTGCGTCCAAGAAGTCGTTGCCGCTTCTCGGAGACCTGTCTTGCAATGTGCGCATTTCAACCCGCACAGGAGCAACGACATGGAACAAGCCAAAACCTAGCCTCGCAGACCCCTTGTCGGGGTCATCCTGCTGCGTCAATGGAAAGCGTCACGCTCCCCCAATTTTTATTCTTGGGGTGCATATCTTGTATTTATGCGCATTAACGCATAAATTGGAGATATTCCTCTAGCGCATATTGACCATGCACACGATACGGACCGTCGAGCAGCTTGCTTCCGTGCTTCAAGGCATGAGGGCTTCCCGCAAGCTCACGCAGGCCCAGTTGGGCGAGGCCATGGGGTTATCCCAGGCGCGCATCTCGAGGCTCCTGGACAATCCAGCGAACGTGACTGTCGATCAGCTCCTCACCCTGCTGATGCTGTTCGACGCCGAGCTCGCCATCCGACCCAGGCCGCAAGGCGGTGCGGCGGCTGCAGGTCCGCGCGAGGACGCCTGGTAATGGCGGGGCGGCCGTCGAAACGCAGGACACTCGCCGTATGGATGAATGGCGAGGCGGTGGGGCACTGGACCCTCGCTCCCGACGGTCACCGGTTCGTACCTGGAGGCCTGGCTCGGCTCACCGTCGGCGCGCGCGATTTCGCTGTCCATGCCGTTGGAGCAGGGCACCAGACCCTTCGCCGGTGACCGGGTCGAGACCTACTTCGAGAACCTTTTGCCTGAGAGCATCGCGATTCGAAAGCGTATCGCGCAGAAGTTCGGGACATCCGCCTCGACCTTCGATCTCCTGGCCCATATCGGCCGGGATTGCGTGGGAGCCGTGCAGTTGCTCCCACTGGACGTGGAGCCCACCGGCGTGCGCCGCATCGATGCCGAGCCGTTGACGGACGGCCAGGTGGAAGCATTGCTCGACGCCACCATCTCGAATGCTCCGCTCGGCCTCGGTGACGAGGAAGGGCTGAGGATTTCCATCGCCGGCGCGCAGGAGAAAACGGCGTTGCTGCAGCATGAGGGGCGTTGGTGCCGGCCGCTGGGTGCCACGCCCACGACGCATATCCTCAAGCTCCCCATGGGTGAAGTCGGCCATGTGCGGGCCGATTTTTCCACCTCGGTAGAGAACGAGTGGCTGTGCGCCCAGATTGCGCGCGAGTTCGGCTTTGCGGTGGCGGAGTGCGAAATTCTCCGATTCGGACACCACAAGGTACTCTCGGTGGCGCGCTTTGATCGCGTGCTGCTCGAAGGCTGGTGGGCCCGGCGCCCGCAGGAGGACTTCTGCCAGGCCCTCGGGGTGCCGGCTGAAAGGAAATACGAAGAGCATGGGGGACCAGGCATGGCGGACATCCTGCGTGTCCTGCGCGGCAGCGACGGGCCGAAGGAGGACCGGCCCGATTCCTCGCGGCACAACTGTTGTTCTGGCTTCTCGCGGCACCCGACGGGCATGCCAAGAACTTCAGCATCTTCCTGCTGCCGGGCAGCCGGTTCCGACTCACTCCGCTCTACGACATCATGTCCGCCTGGCCCATCATCGGCTCGGGCGCGTGCCAGTTCCCGTGGCAGAAGGTGAAGCTCGCCATGGCCGTACGCTCGAAAAACATCCATTACCGGATGCACGATCTTCAACGCCGGCACTGGAGCACCGTAGCGCGCGCGAACGCGCTTGGTCCCGATTTCGAGCCGGTCATCGAGGATTTCATTCGGCGAGCGCCGGAAGTCGTCGAAGCCGTGTCACGCATCCTGCCCGCAAGCTTCCCGGCGGGTGTGAGCGAGCCCATATTTCAAGGTCTGCTGAGCCAGGTCGGGCGTCTGGCCGCCGGACAGCTCCCCGGAGCGTAGCCGGCCGGGGCGAGTTCAGCCGCCCGGGATCATCCTGCCGCCAGGCCGCACTCGGCCAGGAACCAGTCGCGGAAGCGGCCCAATGCCTCGTCGTCGGCCTTGTCCTCGCGGTAGGCGAGGTAATGGCGCGTCTCTTCCAGTTCCACTTCATGTTCGACCGGCCTGACCAGGCGGCCCTGCTGGATCAGGGGGGCCACCAGGTGGTCCCAGCCCAGGGATAGGCCCTGGCCGTTGAGCGCCATCTGGATCAGCAGGTTGTAGTCGTTGGCGTTGAAGTAGTGCCGATCCCTGCGGAGGCGGTCTTCGATGTCCAGGTGGTGAATGGCCAGCCATACGCCCCAGTCGACGTGCTCGGCGATCCCCGAGCGCTCATAGGGGCTCAGGTCGAGCAAGACGCCCTGCATCAGTCCCTCGATGTTCCGTATTTCCGGGTGCGCCTCCAGATAGGCAGGCGAGCAGACCGGATAGATCCGGTCGTGGAACAGCGGTTCGCTGATGTAGCCGTCCCGTATCGATGAAAGCTTGGTGATGAAAACGTCCGGCTGGATGTCGGGAGCCATGGACAGGAAGTTCTGGGTCGACACCAGGTCGACGTCGATGTCCGGATTCGCGCTGAAGAAGCTGGGCAGCCGGTGTGCCATCCACAGTGCCGAGAAGGCCGGCGAGCAGCACAGGCTCAGGGTGCGCCTGCTGCTGCTGCCGTGGCCCTGCCGGATGCGTATCGCCGCCTGGGCGATGTTGATGAAGGACAACTGCGCGGCATCGAAGAAGGTGGAGCCGGCCGCGGTCAGTTCGACCGAACGCCCGGTGCGCGTGAACAGCGCCGTACCCAGATGCTCTTCGAGTTCCTTGATCTGGCGGCTGATCGCAGCCTGGGTGACGCACAGCGTTTCGGCAGCGCGGGTGAAGCTGCGGTGGCGGGCTGCGACGACGAAACATCTCACTGCCCGCAGGGAGGGCATCTTGAGCAGCAATTGGCCGGGCGCTGTGCGTTTGTTCATAACATGAGGTTATCGATAGTCCGGAAAAAAGGTTGTTTGTCCAGAAATGGCTGCGTCTCTAGACTCTGCAAAAAATAAATTGATCAGACGATAAGACGGAGACCATGAAATGACAAGAGTTGCTTCACTGCCTGCGGATGATGCGGCATGCGGCTGGTATCACACCAGTGCGCCTCGCCGGGCAAAAGAAAGTCATTCCGGCGAAAAGAAAACCCGCTGGGCAGTGATCGGTGCCGGATTCACCGGCCTGGCGGCGGCGCGGCAATTGGCCTTGAATTTCCCGGACGAGGAAGTCGTGCTGATCGAGGCCCAGGAAGTGGGTTTCGGCACTTCGGGCAGAAATGCCGGATTCGCGATCGATCTGCCGCACGACATCGGCGCCAAGGATTACATCGGCGACATCAATATCGCGCAGAGCACGCTCAAGCTCAATCTGCTGGGGCAGTCCATTCTGCGCTCGCTGGTGGAGCAGCACGGTATCGATTGCCAGATGCACGCCTGCGGGAAATATCAGGGCGCCATCGAGGACCGCGGCGTGGCCGTGCTCGATGCCTATCGCAGCGGCCTGGACAAGCTCGGCCAGCCCTACGAAGTGATCGAAGGCAAGGATCTGCCGGATCACATCGGTACCTCGTTCTACCGCAAGGCGCTATTCACGCCCGGCACCATCCTGATCCAGCCTTCGGCCCTGGTGAAAGGGCTGGCTGACAGCCTGCCGTCCAATGTCACGCTGTACGAGAACACCCCGATCACCGATTTCGAATACGGCGACAAGGTAGTGCTGGGGCATCGCAACGGCCGCATCACGGCGGACAAGCTGGTACTGGCCAACAACGCCTTCGGCATGCGCTTCGGCTTCCTGCAGCGGACGATGCTGCCGATGTTCCTGTACGCCAGCCTGACCCGGCCGCTGACCGCGGCCGAGCAGGCGCAATTGGGCGGCAAGCCGTTCTGGGGCGTGATTCCCGCCGATCCGTTCGGCAGCACGGTGCGCCGCACGCCCGACAACCGCGTCCTGATTCGCAACAGCTTCAGCTTCAACCCGAATCAGCAGCCGAAGCCGCATTGCCTGGAGCGTTTCGTCCGCAATCATCGCCAGTCCTTCGAGCGGCGTTTTCCGATGCTGCCGGACGTCGATTTCGAATACACCTGGAGCGGCTCGCTGGCGCTGTCGCAGAACCACAAGGGCTTTTTCGGCCAGCTTGCGCCCAATGTCTATGGCGCATTGTGCTGCAACGGCCTGGGCGTGACCCGCGGCACCGTGACCGGAACGCTGCTGGCGGACTGGATCGCCGGCCAGCGCAATGAGCAGATCGATTTCCTGCTGGCCACTTCCGGGCCGAACAAGGTACCTCCCGAACCATTCCTGTCGATCGGCGTGAATGCCACCCTCTGGTGGGGGCAGATGAAAGCCGGCAAGGAAATGTAATCGCCTGAAGTGATCCGCGCGCGCCATTGCTGATGGCGCAGCGCTCGATTGGCGGCCTGCAGATGGCGCCGGGTGGCGTTCGTCCATCCGCAGGGCAATTTCCCCGAATGGGACGTCAGGCGATCGTCCGGAAAAGGAAATGAACCGCCGGATTTAATTGATACCCAAACAAGGATGCAGGAGGCAAAATGAATCAAACTTACTCAAAGGGAACAGGCCGCGCCGTTTCCATCGAGGATGTTCCCATCAATGGTTTCCACCAATTGCTGACCGTGCGTTCGGGCGGCGGCTGGGTGATGGACGGCTACATCCTCAGCATCATCGGTGTCGCCCTGATGCAGTTGTCGGCCGAATTGAGCCTGGACAGTTTCTGGGAAGGCATGATCGCGGCCTCGGCACTGATCGGCATTTTCTTCGCGGGCTTCTTCGGCGGCTGGCTCACCGACAAGCTGGGACGGCAGAAACTGTATTTCGTCCCGCCCATCCTGTTCACGCTGTGCTCGCTGGCGCATCTGTGGGTGGATTCCGCCGTCGCCATCTTCATGCTGCGCTTCCTGATCGGCGTCGGCGTGGGCATCGAATATCCGGTGGCCAGCTCGCTGCTGGTGGAGTTCCTGCCCAGCAAGAACCGCGGCCCCCGGTTGGCGGCGCTGACGATTCTCTGGTTCGCCGGTGCGGCGCTGGCCTACATCGTCGGCAACGCCATCCTGAGTGCGGCAGGTCCGGAAGCCTGGCACTGGGTGCTGGCCAGCCCGGCGGTGCTCGGCGTGATGCTGTTCCTGGTGCGCCTGGGGACGCCGGAGTCGGCACGCTGGCTGCTCAGCAAGGGGCGCAGCGCCGAGGCCGATCGTGTCATCAAGAAGGTCTACGGCCCGACGTTCTCGCTGGCCAACATGCCGGAAGCGCCTGCCGACAAGAAGGTCTCGCTCGGTACGCTGATCCAGTCCGGCTACGGCAAGCGCCTGCTGTTCGTCGGCGTGTTCTGGGCCTGCTCGGTGATTCCGGTGTTTGCCGTGTATGCCTTCGTGCCCAAGGTGCTGGCAGCGCTGAACCTGACCGGCGACTGGGCAGCCTATGGCTCGATCGCGATCACGCTGCTGTTCGTGGTGGGCTGCATCGTCGCCACGCCGCTGGTGAACATCATCGGCCGCCGTCCGCTGGTGATCTGGAGCTTCCTGCTGTCGGCGCTGGCACTGCTGGGGCTGGGCAGTTTCTCGAACAGCGCGGAATGGGTGGTGCTGACCTTCTTCGGCCTCTACGCCTTGTTCATCGGCGGCGCGCAGGTGCTGCAACTGGTGTATCCGAACGAGATCTTCCCGACCGACATCCGGGCTGCAGGCGTGGGCATCGGCGCCTCGATCTCGCGCATCGGCGCGGCCATCGGCACCTGGCTGGTCCCGATCTCGCTGGTGAGCATCGGCATCGGCAACACCATGTACGCCGCCGCCGCGGTGTCCTTCGTCGGCCTCGCCGTGTCGGTGTGGCTGGCGCCGGAAACCCGCGGCATGACGCTGGAAGACGCCGCTTCGCTGAAGCGCTGAATCCCGGATTTTCCCTGAACCCGTTCAACCTCATTCGCGTGTCGCTGCCGGAGCGGCGGCACGCTTTCACCGGGAACACCCTTCCCACACCAATGGAGAACCATCATGAAATTCGAAGGTATCTACACCCCGGCCATCACCCCTCTGTCGGCAGACGGCCAGATCGACAAGACCGCGTTCGCCGAGGTGCTGGAATCGCTGATCGAAGGCGGCGTGCACGGCATCATCATCGGCGGCTCGACCGGTGAGTACTATGCGCACTCCGTGCAGGAGCGCATCGACCTCGCCACCTACGCCAAGCAGGTGATCGGCACGCGCGTGCCGCTGATCGTCGGCACCGGCGCGGTGCGCACCGAGGAGTCGGTCGGCTACGCCGCGTCGGCGAAGGAAATCGGCGCCGATGCGATCCTGGTCGGCTCGCCCCCTATGCGCTGCCCACCGAGGCGGAGAATGCCGCCCACGCGCTGGCGATCGACAAGGCCGCGGGCCTGCCGATCATGCTCTACAACTACCCGGGCCGCATGGGCGTGTCGATGGGCCGGGAATATTTCCGCACCGTCACCGCGGCGTCGAAGAACTTCGTCGCGATCAAGGAGAGCTCGGGCCAGACCGGCCAGCTGCACATGCTGGCGCGCGAGTTCCCCGGCATCGACGTTTCTTGCGGCTGGGACGACCAGGCGCTGGAATTCTTCGCCTGGGGCGCGCGCAGCTGGGTGTGCGCCGGTTCGAACTTCGTGCCGCGCGAGCACGTCGCCCTCTACCAGGCGTGCGTGGTCGAGAAGGACTTCGGCAAGGGCCGCCGCATCATGTCGGCGATGATGCCGCTGATGGATTTCCTCGAGTGCGGCAAGTTCGTGCAGTCGATCAAGTACGGTTGCGAACTGGCGGGCCTGCGCCCGGGCGGCGTGCGCGCGCCGCTGCAAGGCCTCGACGACAACGAGAAGCAGGCGCTGAAGGCGATCGTCGCCGAATTGAAGCGCGAGGTTGCCGAAGTCGTCGGAGGGCAAGCCTGATGGCCGAACTGCTGACTGCCGCGGAATACGCCGCGATCGCCAAGAACATCAGCTTCCCGACGAAAGCCTTCATCGACGGCGCTTTCCGCGACTCGCTGTCGGGCAAGACCTTCATCACCACCAATCCGGCCACCGGCGAGGTACTGGCCGAGATCACCGCCTGCAACGCGCAGGACGTCGATCTGGCGGTGGCCAACGCCAAGGCCGCGTTCGACGACGGCCGCTGGCAGCGCCTGCCGCCGTCGCAGCGCAAGACCGTGCTGGTGCGCTTCGCCGAGCTGCTGGAAGCGCATGCGCACGAACTGGCGGTGATGGAAAGCCTGGACAGCGGCAAGCCGGTGCGCGAGTGCCAGACTGCCGACGTGCCGGAAGCGATCCACACCATCCGCTGGCACGCCGAACTGATCGACAAGATCTACGACAACACCGCGCCCGTGGGTTCGAACACCCTGGCGCTGGTGGTGCGCGAACCGATCGGCGTGGTCGGCCTGGTGCTGCCGTGGAACTTCCCGCTGCTGATGCTGGCATGGAAGATCGGCCCCTCGCTGGCTGCAGGCTGCTCGATCGTGGTCAAGCCGGCCAAGGAAACGACGCTGACCGCGCTGCGCGTGGCCGAACTCGCCCACCAGGCCGGCGTGCCCGCCGGCGTGTTCAACGTGCTGCCGGGCGGCGGCCGCGAAGTCGGTGAGCCGCTGGGCAAGCACAACGACGTCACCATGGTCAGCTTCACCGGCTCGACCGACACCGGCCGGCTGTTCCTGCAGTACGCGGCCGAGTCGAACCTGAAGCGCGTGGTGCTGGAGTGCGGCGGCAAGAACCCCGCCGTGGTGTTGAAGGACGTCGAAGACCTCGATGTGGTCGCGCAACAGGTGGTTGCCGGCGCGTTCTGGAACATGGGCGAGAACTGCTCGGCCTCGTCGCGCCTGATCGTCCATGCCGACATCAAGGACGCGCTGCTCGAACGCATGGCCGTGGCGGTCAAGGAGTGGAAGATGGGTGACCCGCTCGATCCCGAGCACCGGCTGGGTTCGCTCGTCAGCAAGTCCCACTTCGACAAGGTCCGTTCCTACCTCGACCAGGCCGCGGCGGAAAAGCTGCGCGTGGTCTTCGGCGGCGGCACCCGCGAAGGCAACTTCGTCGAGCCGACGGTGGTGGACGGCGTCGGCCCGGACAGCCAGCTGTTCATCGAGGAAATCTTCGGCCCGATCCTGTCGGTCACGACTTTCAAGGATGTCGATGAAGCGATCGCGCTGGCCAACGACTCGGTCTACGGTCTGGCGGCCTCGGTCTACACCAGCAGCCTGAACAACGCGATCCGTGTCTCGCGCGCGATCCGCGCGGGCGTGGTGACCGTGAACTGCTTCGGCGAAGGTGACATCACCACGCCGTTCGGCGGTTACAAGGAGTCGGGTTTCGGTGGCCGCGACAAGTCGATCTGGGCTCACGACCAATACACCGAGCTCAAGACGATCTGGATCGACGTGCCCAGTGCCGGCTGATGCATGACACGCTCCGCCCGGGCATGGCCGGTGTTCTGCCGGTCGTGCTGGGGCGGGGCAGTCGGCTCCATAATCCCCGGTTTTTTCGCGGTCCGGCGCTCAGGCGGCCTCCCGGCCCCGAGGCCGCGGCTCTTTTACCGGGCAGAATTCGTGACATTCCTGACCATGGACAAGGCAGCATGAACAGCAAGAACAAGGCAACGCTCATCGGTTTCATCGCGATCCTGTTGTGGGCGTCGATCGTGGGCCTGATCCGCGGCGTCAGCGAGAGCTTCGGCGCCACCGGCGGCGCGGCGCTGATCTATACCGTCGCGGCGGTGTTCCTGGTCTTCAGCGTCGGTTTCACCAAGCTGAGCAAGGTGCCGCCGAAATACCTGCTGTGGGGCAGCCTGCTGTTCGTGTCCTACGAGCTGTGCCTCGCGCTGTCGATCGGCTATGCCAACACCGGCCGGCAGGCGATCGAAGTCGGCATGGTCAATTACCTCTGGCCGACCTTCACGCTGATGTCGGCGATCCTGTTCAACAAGCAGAAGGCGAACTTCCTGGTGGTGCCGGGTTTCCTGCTGTCGATGGCGGGCATCTGCTGGGTGCTGGGCGGCGACCAGGGGCTGGACATCGCCAGCATGATCGCCAACGTCCAGGACAACCCGCTGAGCTACGGGCTGGCCTTTTCGGGCGCGCTGATCTGGGCCGCCTACTGCACCGTGACCGCGCGCATCGCACAAGGGCACAACTGCGTGACGCTGTTCTTCATCCTCGTCGCGGTGGTGCTGTGGGTCAAATACCTGCTGATGGGCGGCGGCGAGATGGATTTCAACCTGCGCTCGATCATCTATCTGGTGCTGGCCGCGTGTGCGATGGGCTTCGGCTACGCGGCCTGGAACGTCGGCATCCTGCACGGCAACGTCACGATCCTGGCCGGCACGTCCTATTTCATCCCGGTGCTGTCCGCCGCGCTCGCCGCCGCGCTGCTCAGCGCGCCGCTTTCGTTCGCCTTCTGGCAAGGCGCGGCGATGGTCTGCATCGGCTCGATCCTGTGCTGGCTGGCAACGCGCAGCAAGGCTTCGGCGCCGGTTGCAGAGAAGGCGGGAGAGAGCGCCTAGCGCCCAGCCCTTCGATTCGCAGCTTCACGGCGCCAGGGGCGTGCGCCGGCCCGACTGGCACACCCATTCCATAAGCATTCCGGCCGCCTGTTCCGCAACGCCCGCCCCTGACAGCGGGGCCGGGCGGGGGCTTTCGCACGCCCGGATAATTACTGCATCAACCTGAAACAAGGAGGAGAAACCATGAACGAGAAATACACAGCCAAGACGGCCCGCATGCCGTACCGCCTGTCGGCCATCGGCGCAGCAATGCTCGCGGGCAGCGTACTCGTCGCAGCCGGCGCGCCGGCACGGGCCGCCGAAGAGACGGCGGCGGCCGAAGGCAAGTTCACCATCGGCGGCGCGCTGCGCGCCCGCTACGACTACAGCTTCGACTACGAGGACGACATCAGCAAGCTCAGCTTCGACACCTTCCGCATCACCCTCAACTACGACTCGCCCACCTTCTACGGCTCGGCCCAGTACCGCTTCTACGGCAGCGCCTATCCCTACGACTACACCAGCAGGATCGGGCGCATCAACTTCCCCGAGTGGGCCTGGGTCGGCTACAAGCTCGGCGACGACACCCGCGTCGTCGCCGGCATCAACCAGATTCCCTTCGGCGTGCTGCCCTACGTCAGCAGCACCTTCTACCAGACCATGATCAACGCCATCGGCCTGGAGGACGTGCACAACCTCGGTATCAAGCTGCAGCACACCGCCGGCCCGCTGGACGTGCAGCTGGGTTTCTACCCCACCGATGGCGGCAACTGGAGCGGCACCTCGCGGGACGCCAACCGCTACTCGGTCAACGTGGTGCGCGCCGACGACTCGGTGACAGGCGGCAGCAGCAACGACGAGCGCAACATGGTGGTCGGCCGGCTGGCCTACACGCTGCAGCATGGCGAGGAGGCGAAGTCGGAGCTGGGCATCTCGGCGCTGCACTCGACGCTGCACAACTACGACACCGGCCGCGACGGCCGCCGCAAGGCCTACGCACTGCACTACGGCGGCAGCTACGGTGCCTTGCGCGTGCTGGCCGAAGCAGGCCGGCAGAAGATGACGCCGCGCAACCCGTCGGCGACCGGCAACGACACCATTACCTTCGGTGCCTACGACGGCTCGTTCAATGTCGCGGCGAAAGGCAACTTCTACTCGGGCGAGCTCAGCTACACCTTGCCCGGCAGCTACGGCCCGGTCAGCGGCATCACGCCCTACCTGAACTACAGCGTCTTCACCAAGGACAGGTCCGGCTTCAAGGATTCGCAGCGCGTGATCGCCGGCGCGCATTTCAGCGCCGGTCCGTTGTACATCTATACGGAGATGCGCTGGGGCAGGAACGATCCCTATACCGGCGACTACACCAACGGCGCCGCGGCCGGCGGCGACGATCGCTGGAAGAAGGTCTTCTACGCCAATATCGGCTACTACTTCTAGGCCCGGAAGTTGACTGCTTCTGCTTCAGTGCGCACCATTTTTCATCGAGAAACATGAGGACGGCGCCACCGGTCGGCGCCGCTCGATCCACGAGGAAAATGATGCCGACGAAGTTGAAGCACATGCCGCAGCGCTTGCTCCGGGCGACCGCGCTGGCGCTGGCTGCCACCGGTCTGTTCACCAACGCCCAGGCCGACGACCGCGTCGTCGTGCTGACGAGTTATCCCGAAGCCCTCACGGTCAAGTTCGAGCGCGCCTTCGAGGCCGCCCATCCCGGCATGCGCGTGGAGCTGCTGTGGCGGCAGTCGCGCGACGGGCTGGCCTACCTGCGCGAAGGCGGCTACCGCGAGGTGGACGTGTATTGGACGCCGTCGCCCGGCAACTTCACCCGCTTGCGCGATGAGGGCCGCCTGGCGAAGCTGGAGTCGAACGCCCCCGACCTGCCGGGCAAGGTCGGCGGTGTGCCGCTGGGCGATCCGGAAGGGTATTTCGCCGCTTTCGAACTGGCCGGTTTCGGCATTGCCTACCATCGCGAGGCCGTGCGCGAACTCGGGCTGGAGCCGCCCAGGGACTGGGCGGACCTGGCTGCGCCGGCGTATGCGGGACGTGTGCACCTGCCGACGCCGGCGCGCACCGGCTTCGCATCCTCGCTGATCGAGGCCGTGCTGCAGGCCCGTGGCTGGGAGCGCGGCTGGGCCTTGTTGAGTGCCATCGCGGGCAATGCGCAGTTGGACAGCGTGGTGGCCGACGGGCCGGACCCCTTGTCGATGGGACGCATCGCCGCCCGCATGTCGATCGATTTCTTTGCCCGCAACTCGGGTGAGGCGGTGAGCTTCGTCTATCCGCCGAAGACCGCCTACAGTCCGGCGCACGTCGCCGTCATGGCCGAGGCGCCGCGTCCGGAGGCGGCGCGCCGCTTCGTCGATTTCGTGCTGTCGCCGGCCGGGCAGGCCTTGCTGTGGCATACCGACGTGCGCCGTCTTCCGGTACGCGCTTCGTCCTACGAGGCGCATCCCGAGACCACGGCAAAACCGTTCGCGGCCGATGCGCTGGCCTACGACAGCGTGCTGACCGAAGCGCGCAGGGGGCTGGTGGCCGAATTGTTCGACGCCGTGCTGACGGTGCCGCATGCTGCGCTGAGCGAGGCATGGCAGGCGCTGCACGCGGCCGAGCGGCAAGCTTCCGGCGATGCCCGGATCGGCGAGGCTCGCCGGCTGCTGGAGCGTGTGCCGGTGGATGCCGCGGGGCAGGCCGATGCGCAACTGCGCGCGCTGTTCGCGGCGTCCGACGGCGCTGCGGAGCGTGCCGCCCTGATCGCAGTCTGGGCGGATGATGCGCGCAAGCGCATCGCCCAGGCGCGGGAGCTGTTGGCCCAGGTGCAGCCGTGAGGCGAAGCCTGCCGGTCGTGACCGCGGCGGTTGCACTGCTTTTCGTTCCGTCCGTGCTCGCGTCGCCGTCGTCAGGTGGTTCGATGACGAGCAAGGAGCGCGGGCGGGATGCCTTTGAGCACATCCAGTGGTCGCAGCTGCCGGAAGCCGACTGGCCCGAAGTGTCGTCCGGCCGGCGGCTGGTGCGCCAGACCTGGGTGATCGCTCCGTCGGACGACGTGCTGGCGATCGGCCTGGGGCCGACCTACAACCGGCCGTCGTGCCTGTCCTGTCATCCGCGCAATGGCCGCGGCGAGCCACCGTCGTCGGCGCTGGAACCGATGCGCTCGATGCTCGTGCGGCTGTCGATCCCCGGCCGTGACGTGCATGGCGGGCCGAAGCCCGAACCCTCGTATGGCGAACAATTCAACGAGTTCGGCGTGCCGGGGGTGCCGGGCGAAGGCGTGGCAGGACTGAGCTGGGAAACGCACGTCGAAACGCTGGCCGACGGCGAACAGGTGGAACTGCGCCGGCCCGTGCTGCATTTCCGCGACCTCGCGTTCGGGCCGCTGCATTTGGAAACCATGCATTCGCTGCGGATCGCTTCCCCGCTGATCGGGCTGGGCCTGCTGGAGGCGGTGCCGGAAGGCGACATCCTTGCGCTCGCCGAGGCACAGCGTGTGGCCGGTGCCGGCGTGGCCGGGGTGCCGAACCGGGTGTTCGATCACCGGGCCGGTCGGACCGTGCTGGGTCGTTTCGGCTGGAAGGCCAACCAGCCGACGGTGCGCCAGCAGATCGCCGCGGCCCTGATCGGCGACATGGGCATCACCACCGACGTGTTTCCCGAGCACGATTGTCCGCCGGCACAGACCGCGTGCGCGGCGGTGGCCGGCGAGCATCCGGAAGTGTCGACGGCCTCGCTGGATGCAATGACCGCCTACCACTTCGCGCTGGGCGTGCCGGCGCGCCGCGACATCGACGACCCTGAGGTGCGGCGGGGCGAAGCAGTGTTCGCCGCGGCCGGCTGTGCGAGCTGCCACGTGCCGGAGCTGCGGACCGGGCCATTGCCGGCCGGTTCGGCTCCCGCCTTCCCCGTGCTTGCGGAGCAAACCATCCACCCGTACACCGATCTGCTGCTGCACGACATGGGCGACGAACTGGCCGACGGCCGGCCGGATTTCGAAGCGGGGCCGAGGCACTGGCGCACCGCGCCGCTGTGGGGGATCGGGCTCGCCGAGATCGTCGGCGACGGCGCGGTGTATCTGCACGACGGCCGTGCCCGCAGCCTGCTGGAGGCGATCCTGTGGCACGGCGGCGAGGCCGCCGCCGCGCGGGAGGCGGTGCGCGCCCTGGCGACGAGCGAGCGGGAAGCCCTGCTGGCCTTCCTGCGTTCGCTGTAGCGCGAGGACCGCGCTCAGCCGCCCACCGCAACGCCGAACAGGTGGCCGATGCCGTAGGTGACGCCGGCTGCACCCAGGCCGATGGCCAGTTGGCGCAGGCCGGAGAACAGCGGGTGCTTGCCGGTGAAGACCGCGATCGCCGCGCCCAGCGCAAACAGGCCGGTGGCCGAGGCGATCAGGCTGGCGAGCACGAGATAGTCGTCGCCGACCAGGAACATCGGCAGCGCCGGGATCAGCGCGCCGACGATGAACACCAGGAAGGACGACATCGCGGCGGCCGTCGGCGAGCCGCCGAGGTCGTCCGGGTTGATGCCCAGCTCCTCGCGCACCAGGGTTTCCAGCGCCGAGTCCTTGTCCTTGATCACCCGCTCGGCGATCTGGCGCGCTTCCTCGGCGCTGAAGCCCTTGGCCTGGTAGATCAGGGTCAGCTCTTCCTGCTCCTCGGCGGGGACTTCGGCGAGTTCCTCGGCCTCGCTGGCGATCTGCCTTTCCTGCAGTTCGCGTGCGCTCTGCACCGAGATCCATTCCCCCATCGCCATCGAACAGGCACCGGCCAGCATGCCGGCCAGCGCGGTGGCGAGCAGGGTCTGCACGCTGGCGGCCGAGCCGGCCACGCCCATCAGCAGGCAGAAGGTCGACACCAGCCCGTCGTTGGCACCGAGCACCATCGCCCTCAGGTTGTTGGCGGCGCCCGCGCCGTGGCGGCCCTCCAGGCGGGAATAGACCGCACCGTTCCAGCCGCGGCTGGAACGGCTCGCCAGCAGCGACAGCATGCGCGCGTGCGAGCGCTCCTGCGCCGGCAGCGAAGTGCCCGCGGCTTCCTGCTGCCTGTCGTACATCGTGCGGTTGCGCGCCTCGTCGTCGGCCACCAGCGGCAGCACGCTCTGGGCGCCGAAACGGCGGCTGGCCCAGATCAGCACCCGGGTGCGCCAGCCGAGGCCCTCGGGCAACTGGCCGCCGGCCTGCTCGATCCGCCGCCGCCAGAATTCCGCGTGGGTTTCCTCGACCCGCGCCAGCCGCCGATAGACTTCGGCGATCTCCGGCTGGGGTTCGGCATCCGCCATCGCCCGGTACAGGGCCGCGCTGTCGGTTTCGTCGCGGTAGTTGGCGATGAATCGCGCCACATCCTGTCTGCCTGCCATCGAAGAGGCCGCTCCCTTCAAGAATCCTGTCCGACATGATGCATCACCGCGGCGGCTCCGCGAACCTGGTGTCGGCGGCGGCGCGCGCAGAGGGCGGCAGGGCAGGGCCGGCAGCGCCGGCGCTGCCGCGGGTAGGGCCGTGATGGCAGAATGCTGGCTTCGCCCGCCGGGCATGCTCCATTCCGGCACTTTCCCTTTTTCTTCATGTCATCGATCACCTCATCCCGTCCCGTCGCCATGCTCTGCCTGGCATCGAGCATGGCGCTCGTCGGCAGCTACGTCGCGCTGAGCAAGCCGCTGGCGGCCACTTTCCCGGTCCTGCTGCTGGCCTGGCTGCGCTTCGGCATCGGCGGGGTCGCGATGCTGGGCTGGCTGAAGCGCCCGGCGGACGAGGAACCGATGAGCGGACAGACCCGCCGCCTGCTGTTCCTGGAGTCCTTCCTCGGCAACTTCCTGTTCACCCTCTGCATGATCACCGGCGTCAGCCTGACCGATGCCCTGACTGCCGGCGTGGTGATGGCCTCGATCCCCGCCGTCATCGCGCTGATGAGCTGGGGTTTCCTGAAGGAGCGCATCGGCCTGCGCACCTGGCTGGCAATCGGCTGCGCGGTGCTGGGGATCGCCTTGCTGGCGGTGGCAGGGCACAGCGGCGAGGCGAACGCAGCAGTGAGCGATGAGGGCAGCAGCCGGGCCCTGCTGGGCAAGGTATTGCTGCTGGCGGCCGTGGTCTGCGAAGCCTCCTACGCGGTGATCGGCAAGAAGCTCACCGGCAAGCTCAGCGCCAAGCGCATCACTTCGCTGATCAACCTGTGGGGTTTCGTGCTGACGACGCCGTTCGGCCTTTATTTTGCGCTGGGCTTCGACTTCGGTGCCGTTACGGCCGATGTCTGGGTGCTGCTGCTGTTCTACGCGCTGGCCGCCTGCATGTGGACGGTATGGCTGTGGATGACCGGGCTGAAGACCATTCCCGCCGCGCAGAGCGGTGTCTTCACCGTGATGCTGCCGATTTCCGCCGCCCTGGTCGGCGTGCTGGCGCTGGGTGAAACGCTCAACGCTACGCAGTTGCTTGCACTCGGCGTCGCCGTGCTGGGGATGCTGTTCGCCACGCTGCCGACGCGCTGGCTGCGGGTGAGGTGAGCTGTCCGGCCAGGGCCTCCTCGGGGAATTCCAGCTCATAGTTCATCGAGCCCGATCTTGATCTTCCGCTGACCGGCGTGTGCGTCGGCAATGGCGTTCAACTCCAGATCTTCCTGGCGTTCCATCATGGCCTCGAAGGCAGGTGCAGGAACGCAGTAGAAGGCGGGTTCGTTCTTGTTCAGGATGGCGGCGGGAAAACCTCCACCTGAGGCGACCGTCCCCATCGGGTCGCGTTTGAGTTCCGAGATGCTGGCGACAGCCTCGGGGAGAGTCTGGTGAGCCCGGCTGATAATGAACGGGTCACGGTCGCTTCATGATTAGAGCTTTTAACAGTGTCGAGGCGCGTCCGCGTCGATTCATATCGATGCTTCAGCTGCACGCAGGGGGTCTGCGCTTTGCCGCAGGCCTTTTAATTTTTTCAATCGTGAGAGCCTAGGACGTTTCGAGGCAGGCGCTACCGCGCTGCCTACGCGGCTGCAGACGTTCTTCCCTCGTTCAATCAATAACTCTGTGCGAGCCTATGACAAAAAGTCATGGGCAGTGCCACAAAGTCTCATGGTTATTCGTGCCCTGAATTTGATCTAGGTCTAGTTTCAGCCACCTTGCCGGGTATGTAATCGGCTTCATAGCCAGAGGTGCTGAGCTTCGCGCACTTCTGCGGTGAATCAGGCAAGGAGATGGAAATGGACGAGCATCAAGAAGGCAAGGTGGCTGTGGAAACCCAGTCTGGCGTGAGGATGACGCGCAGAGCCCTTTTGAAAGGCATGGCAGTCGCCGGCTTGGGGGCGCTTGGCGCAGGCATTGGGCTTCCCTTCATGAAAACGACGATAGCCAAGGGTCTGGAGCAGATCGGGCCTCCGGAAGGGGATATCGTCTGGAATGCCTGTCTGGTCAACTGCGGCAGCCGCTGCCCTTTGAAATGCCATGTGGTGGATGGAGTCATTCGCTGGATTTCCCAGGAAGACAACAATGGCACGAACGATGACGAATTTGGCCACCATCAGGTTAGGGCCTGTTTGCGTGGCCGCTCTGCGCGGCGCCGCGTCCCTACAGCCCCGACCGGCTGAAATACCCGATGAAGCGTGTCGGCAAGCGCGGTGAAGGAAAGTTCGAACGCATCTCCTGGGACGAGGCCATTCGCATCGTCGGCGACCAGCTCAAATATACGATCGATACCTATGGCAACCAGGCCATCTACTATAACTATGGTTCCGGAAGCACCGGATACAACATGGCCGGACGCAGTTCATGCCATCGCTTTCTCAGTGTGATCGGCGGCTATCTGGATTTTTACAACACTTACAGTACTGCCCAGATTCGCTTTGCTCTGCCGTACACCTATGGTACAGGCTATGCCGGCACCCATCGAAGCCTGAGCCGGGAAATCGGAAACGCCCGCCTGTGCGTCTTTTTCGGCTACAACCCGTCCGAACTGCGTATGAGCGGCGGCTCGGAAACCTATCAGTTCAGCGAGTGGCGCAGGCGCAACAACGTGCGCACCATCATTGTCGATCCCCGCTATACCGACAGCATGCTGGGCAAGGAAGACGAATGGATTCCGATTCGCCCCGGCACCGATGCGGCCTTGGTCAATGCGATCGCTTACGTATTGATTCAGGAAAATCTCGTGAGACCAGGAATTCCTTGATACCTACTGTGTAGGTTATGACGAAAACACGCTGCCTGCGTCGGCACCTGAAAATGCTTCGTACAAGTCCTATATCCTGGGCAAGGGGCCTGACGGGACGGTGAAAACGCCACAATGGGCCGCACGCATCACGGGCATTCCCGAGGAGCGCATTGTCAAGCTGGCCCGCGAAATTGGAACGGCCAAGCCTGCGTTCGTCGCTCAGGGCTGGAGCCTGCAACGGCACGCGAACGGCGAACAGGCTGCAAGGGCGATTTGCATGCTGCCCATCTTGACGGGCAACATCGGCTTGCCGGGCACCAACATCGGGGAAGAGCCTGGTAATTACAGCTACCCGGTCCCCAAGCTGCCCATACCGCCCAATCAGGTCAAGGCCAAGATACCGTGCTTCCTCTGGACCGATGCCATCACCCGCGGCAAGGAGATGACTGCATTGACGGACGGTGTTCAAGGCGCAGATCGCCTGGAGCAGCCGCTCAAGTTCATGTGGAATTACTCGAGCAATACGCTGATCAACCAGCACTCGGACATCAAAAGGACGCATGAGATTTTGCAGGATGAGTCGCTGTGCGAATTCATACTGGTCATTGAAAACCACATGACGCCCAGTGCGCGCTATGCCGATGTTCTGCTGCCGGACATTACCAATTTTGAAGGAAGCGACATCATCTCCAATGGTTATGCTGTCGGCGAGTTGGGTGGCCCGATCTTCCTTTCTCCGGCAATCAAACCGTTGTTCGAGTGCAAATCGGCCTATGAGATCTGTACCTTGCTGGCTCGTCACCTGGGCATGGAGCAGGACTATACCGAGGGCAAATCGTTCGAGCAGCGGTTGCAAGAGGCGTATGTCACGATGAAAGAGAAAGACCCTGATCTTCCTGACAGCCTGGAGACTGCCCGGAAGATGGGCATGATAAAACGCCGGGCTCCTGCCTCTGGCGGCATCGGGCTGGCGAAGTTCAGGGAAGACCCCGCTGCGAATCCGCTGAAAACCCCGTCGGGCAAGATTGAAATCTATTCCGAGCGCCTGGCGGAAATCGCCAGCACATGGAAGCTTCCCGAAGGCGATGTGATTACCCCGCTGCCCCAATATGTAGCCACCTGGGAAGGGTATGAAGATTTCGAACTCAAGAAAAAGTTTCCTCTGCAGCTTTATGGCCGGCATCCGAAGGGGCGTGTCCACTCGACCTACCACAACCTCGACGTGCTGAGGGCGGCTATTACCGATGCGGTCTGGATGAACCCCATCGATGCCGAAATGCGTGGGATACGCAATGGAGACATGGTTCGGGTAAGCAGCTTGCGGGGCGAAACCAAAATTCAGGCCAAGGTGACGCCGCGCATCATGCCGGGGGTGGCATCGATGGAGCAGGGCATATGGTTCAAGATGGATGCGCAGGGCCGGGAAACCGAAGGCAGTGTGAATGTGCTGACTTCCATGCGCCCGTCGCCACTGGCCAAGGGAAATCCGCAGCACACCAACCTCGTGCAAATTGAAAAGGTCTGAGGAGATATCGTCATGCAATACGGTTTCTATATCGATTCGGAAAAATGTACCGGATGCAAGACCTGCCAGCTCGCCTGCAAGGATTACAAGGACCTTTCTGCCGATGTGAACTTCCGGCGCGTCTATGAGTACACCGGCGGAAACTGGCAGACGGACATCGACAACACCTGGCGCAACAACGTATTTGCCTACTATCTGTCGATTTCATGCAATCACTGCGCTGATCCCGCCTGTGTCCGCGTATGTCCGACCGGCGCGATGCACAAGCGTGAGGTCGATGGGCTGGTGGCAGTGAATGAGAACGTGTGCATCGGATGCAAGTCCTGCCGGATGGCCTGCCCTTACGATGCGCCGCAGTACGATGAGCGTAAAGGTCACATGACCAAGTGCAATGGCTGTGCGGAACGCTTGGCTGTCGGGAAAAAGCCGATCTGCGTCGAGTCGTGCCCGCTCAGGGCTCTCGATTTCGGTCCGATCGATGAGCTGCGGGAAAAATACGGCGAACTGTCATCCGTAGCACCATTGCCGGATGGGAAGTATACCCACCCGAACATCGTCATCAAACCCAATCCAAATTCGCGCCCTGCGGGTGACCGCACTGGCTCCCTTGGCAATCCGAAAGAGGTGTAATCATGGGATGGCATGAATGGCCGTTGATTCTGTTTACCGTCATTGCCCAATCGGCGATGGGGGCGTTCTGGTGGTGCTTCGGCGCTCTCATGTTTGGAGGCCTCGATGGTGAGAGCAGGCTGCGCCTGGAGAAATCCATGATTGCGGTCTGGTGCCTGGTCGGCCTTGGTTTCGCATTTGCCGCCTTCCACCTGGGAGAGCCTTTCCGGTTCATCAATGCCAGCTTCCGCTTCGGCGTTGCGGCATTCTCCAACGAGGTGGTGTTTGGGAGTGCGTTTGCGGCTGCGGGGCTTGCAACCTGGTATATGGCATGGCGCGGGATCGGGACGGTTGCGAACCGTAAGCTCATGTACTGGCTCACATTGCTGTTTTCCGCTGGTTTCCTGTTCGGCATGTCCTCATTTTATCTGATGCCGACGGTGCCTACATGGAACACGCCGCTGACGCCAATGGCTTATATCCTGACGGCCATCATTGGAGGAAGTGCTGTTGCAGCGACGCTGTTCTCGCGGGCGGGGGTCAGCCATGGATTCTTCCGCGACGGTCCCGTGCGGCTGGCGGTCGTTGCAGTGGTTGCAGCATTGCTGGTGACCATAGCCCAGAGCAACGGGCTGGCTTCCATCAATTCGTCGATAAAGCAGGCCGCTGAACTGACGCCGAACTACGCCGCACTCATGGCGCTGCGTTTCGTGATCCTGTTCTCGACACTGGCACTCTGGTTCCGGCAGACACGTAATGGAAGCACTTTGTCCCTTCAGGGTGGAGTTCTCTGTGTGGCCTTGCTGATCATTGGCGAGATTGTCGGACGTGGCGTTTTCTATAATCTTCACATGACGGTGGGGCTCCGCTGATGGCTGAGAACGAAGTTCAGCGCCTCGATGGAGGCGACTCGATGCCTGACTGCGAAATCGCCGGAGCGCTGGTGGAGATTTCCGAGAGCTGCAGGATACTGGGAGCGCTGTTTTATCATCCGCCAGCCCATCCCAGTGTGAAACCAGTTCTCGATGTGATCGAAGCGGAGGGGCTGACATCAGTCTGGCGCCTTCCCGCGAATGCGCGAGGAGAGGAGGCGATCGCCAGGATGGCGCAAGGCCTGCGCTCGGACTCGGGCAGGGAGAGTGTCGGGATGGAGTTCCAACGCCTGTTCATTGGCCCGGATCCGCTGGATGCTCCGCCTTGGGGATCGGTTTATCTGGAGGAGGAGGGGTTGCTGTTCGGCGATTCAACCCGATCTCTCCATGATTTTCTTGCCAAGGAAGGCATTGCGCTCAACACCGGGCAGGAAGAACCGGGGGACCATATCGGCTTGATGTTCTGGGCCTTGGCGCTCCTGGCAGAGGAGTCCCGTATTGATGCTTTGGCGTTTCTCCTGGAAGAGTACTTCCTGACCTGGGCCGATATCTATTTGGCTCGTTTGGCCGCGGCAACGGAGCATCCGTTCTATCAGGGGCTGGCACAGCTTGCGGCAGTGACCTTGAACTCCATCAAAGGGGCTGTTATCCAATGTAGCAACGGATAGCCGAAGCCGTGATGGATGTTTCTGGTAAGGTACGTTCGGGAACTCCGGGCAATATCCATCAGGAGACATATGGATCTACGTAAACTCCGTCATATGGCTGTTCTCGCCGATGAGAAGAATTTCTCTCAGGCAGCCAGGCTCGTGCATTTGACGCAGCCCGCTCTGAGCAGGAGCATCCAGTCGTTGGAGAACGACCTTGGTGTGCGTCTGTTCGAGCGCGGCAAGGACGGCGTCGAGCTGACGAACATCGGCAAGGTGATACTTGGGCGTGCGAGGAAGCTGCTCGTTGATCTCAATAGCCTGAACCAGGATGTTCGCTTGTTCGCGCGGGGCGAGGCCGGTGATTTGGCATTCGGGACGGGGCCGTTCATGGCTACTTCTCATTTGCCGGAAATACTTGCCCAATTGATCAGCGAGAGGCCGCATGTTCGGGTGGATGTCGAGATCAATAACTGGCAGTATCTTCTGGAGCGTTTGCTGGAAGATAGAATCGAATTCTTTGTCGCGGATATAAGGGCGATACAGCCAGATGAGCGAATCACGATCAGCTCGTTGGGGTGCCAGCCTGCTGGATTCATGGTGAGGGCGGGCCATCCGCTTGCCCAGAGAACTTCAATAGAGCGGGCGGCCGAGATTCTCGAGTACCCACTGATAGCCATTCGCATGCGCGGTGTAACTCGCGATTGGATGTGCGAGTTTTTCGAGCTTTCTGGAGTCGATCACGTCAAATGTGCTGTTGTGAGCGATAGTCCAAGGCTGCTTGAAGCCATATGCCTGGATTCAGACGCCGTGATGTATTGTGCTTTCTCCAGTTTTCAGGAGAGGATTTCAGCGGGAGAGATTGTTCCATTGGAGAATATCATGCCGATCAAGAGCTTTTTTCGGAGCTCGGCATCGTTTCTCTTTCAGGAAGGACGCTTTCCCCGATATCTGAGTGGCTCATTGAAAGGATGCGGAGCAAGATGCATTCCGAAGCGGCTTCTTGAAGGAAAATCCAGGCAGCCTGGAGCTTGCGCAAGGTGTTGATCCATTTCATCCATGTAAACCAATGGAGAAGGCGCAGCTTGCGGGCGCGATGATGCTTCAGGCTTGATTTTACGAGACGATCGGTTTAATATGGCTGCATGGATGTCGAGCAGCACACGCCTGGCAGCAGGCTGATTTTTTTGACCATCACTAGACAGTCGGTCTAAATGGAGGAGGATGACATGTTCAAAGGCATCTTGATCGAGCGGGACGAAGCCGGTTACCGCGCCGGCGTGAAGGACATCGACGAAGCGCAGCTGCCCGAAGGCAACGTCACGGTGCGGGTCAGCCATTCGACGATCAACTACAAGGACGGCCTGGCGATCACCGGCAAGGGGCCGGTGGTGCGCAAGTTCCCGATGGTGCCGGGCATCGACCTGGCCGGCGTGGTCGAGGACAGCCGCCACCCGGACTACCAGGCCGGCGATGCGGTGGTGCTCAATGGCTGGGGGGTCGGTGAAACGCACTGGGGCGGGCTGGCGCAGAAGGCGCGGCTGAACGGCGACTGGCTGGTGCCGCTGCCCGCGGCCTTCACGCCGCAGCAGGCGATGGCGATCGGCACTGCGGGTTATACCGCGATGCTGTGCGTGCTGGCGCTGGAGCGGCACGGCGTGAAGCCGGCGGACGGCGAGATCCTCGTCACCGGCGCGGCGGGCGGCGTCGGCAGCGTCGCCGTCGCGGTGCTGGCGAAGCTGGGCTACACGGTGGTGGCGATGACCGGCCGGCCGAACGATGCCGACTACCTGAAGGCGCTCGGTGCAAGCGAGGTGATCGATCGGGCCGACTATGCCGCGCCCGGCAAGCCGCTGGGCCGCGAGCGCTGGGCCGGCGCGGTCGACGTTGCCGGCAGCCATGTGCTGGCCAACGTCTGCGCGACGACGAAGTACCGCGGTGTGGTGGCGGCCTGCGGCCTGGCGGCGGGCATGGACCTGCCGGCGAGCGTCGCGCCCTTCATCCTGCGCGGCGTGACCCTGGCGGGCGTCGACAGCGTGATGTGCCCGCGTGCCGACCGCCTGGTGGCATGGCAGCGCCTGGGCAGCGACCTGGACGTGAGCAAGCTCGGCCGGATCAGCCGTGAAGTCGGCCTGGCCGAAGCGATCCCGCTGGCCGCCAGCATCCTGAAGGGCGAAGTGCGCGGCCGCGTCGTCGTGGACGTCAATCGATAAAAACCTGCAGCGCCCGAAAGCTGCCTCATCACTCGAAGGAGAAGAACATGACTCAAGCACAACAGGCCGCCGTGAGCCGTTTCCCGGTCCCCGCACTGGAGGACATGCCCGAGGACATCCGCGAGCGGATCGTTGCCGTCCAGGAAAAAGCCGGTTTCGTTCCCAACGTGTTCCTGACGCTGGCCCACCGCCCGGACGAGTTCCGCGCTTTCTTCGCCTACCACGATGCCTTGATGGAAAAGCCCGGCAACCTGAGCAAGGCCGAGCGGGAAATGATCGTGGTGGCGACCAGCGCGGTGAACCAGTGCCAGTACTGCGTGATCGCGCACGGCGCCATCCTGCGTGTCCGTGCGAAGAACCCGCTGATCGCCGACCAGGTTGCCACCAACTACCGCAAGGCCGACATCAGCGAGCGGCAGAAGGCGATGCTCGACTTCGGCATGAAGGTGTCGCAGGCGGCCCAGCAGGTGGGCGAGGCCGACTTCGAGGCCTTGAAGGCGCACGGCTTCACCGACGACGATATCTGGGACATCGCGGGTATCGCGGCTTTCTTCGGCATGTCCAACCGCATCGCCAACGTCACCAGCATGCGGCCCAATGCAGAGTTCTACTCGATGGGGCGCTGATCAGCGAGGCAAGCTGGTTCAGTTGCTGAAGGCCAGCCGGATCGGCGCGGAGTGGATCCTCGCCTGATCCGGCTGGCGGTCTTTATACAAGCCATTTCAGCAGGACTCGATGAATGGCATGTGGTGAGCTCATGGCTCTTCTGACTTCATTGGCGTATTCACCTCTGGATTGTGGCTTGCTGCCTCCAGTGGCAGTCGAAAGACTGCGTGCGTGCTACGGTGCCTAGAAAATGCGCCTGTCGAATTCTCTTTCCAAGCTGGAGCTTTTCGTCAAGGTTGTTGAATGCGGCAGCCTGTCCAAGGCCGCACGCGCACTTTGCTTGACTCCGTCGGCGGTGAGCAAAGCGCTCGCTCAACTGGAGGACCAGCTCGGAACCACCCTTATCAAGCGCACTACGCGGCATATCGCCCTCACCGAATGCGGCGCGATGATGTATGAGCGCGCAACGGCCATTCTGCGCGATGCCGATCTTGCACTTTCTGCGGCGCTCCGGTTCCGCAAGCCTTCAGGCGTTTTGCAGGTTTCGTCTTCCGTGGCATTTGGCTGTACCCAGGTATCGAGGCTGGTACGCGAATTCACGGAGAAATACCCCGAAATCGAGGTTGCGCTCAATCTTGACGACCGGATGGAGGACCTTGCAGCGGAAGGTCACGATGTGGCGCTACGCATTTCCTCGCGGGATGACTGGGAGTACCCGGGGCGAAAGCTTGCACAGATCCACTGGGTGTATGCGGCATCGCCGAAGTATCTGAATAGGCACTCTCCCATCCGCACACCGATGGATCTCGAGCACCATGCCTGCCTGCTTTATCCTGCGATGACGGAGCATGGTCAGTGGAGCTTTGCGTGCAATGGTGAAGAAGAGTCGTTGAAGGTGAGATGCGTCGCCGTTTCCAATTCCAGCCTGGCGCTTGCGGAAATGGCGATAGATCACTGTGGTGTCGTCTGCTTGCCTACCTATGTGGCACGGCGTTATCTGGATGATGGAAGCCTGCAGCATGTGTTGCCGCAGTATTCTCCATCACCGCGCCATTCACTCTATGTCTTGTACTTCAAGACTCGCTACAGCAATCCCACGGTGCGGGCCTTCGTCGATTTTCTTGGTGAGAAATTCGAGAGCGGCGTGCCCTGGGAAACAAGGCACGCCGCCTGACTTCACATCAATGCTCAACGCTGGGTAAGCGCAACGGTGATTCTGTCAATGGCCCGATCCACCGTTCTCCGCGGGCAGCCCAGGTTGGCGCGCATGAAGCCGTGGCCTTCCACGCCGAACTTGGGGCCCTTGTCCAGCCATACCCGCGCCTGCATGAGCATGAAATCTTCGAGCTCATCAGGCGACATGTCGAGTGCACGACAATCCATCCAGGCGAGATAGAGCGAGTCCATTTCGACTACCCTGACGCCCAGGTCGAGTGCGTTGATCCGCTCGGCAAAATGGCGTTGGTTCTCCGCCACGTAGGCCAGCATCGCATCGGCCCATGGTCCGCCGTGGGTGAATGCTGCCTCGGTTGCTACCATGCCCAGCAGGTTCACGCGCGTATTGTAGTTGCGATCCAGGGTGCGCACGATTTCGGCACACTTCGCCTTGTCGGGTATGAACATGTTGCCGCACTGCATGCCTGCGAGGTTGAAGGTTTTGCTTGCAGATGTGCAGGTGATGCTGTTGAGCGCAAAGCGCGGATCGAGTGATGCAAACGGAGTGTGCCGCTGGCCTTCGGCGAACACGAAATCGCAGTGGATTTCGTCGGCAATCACCAGGATGCCGTGGCGCAGGCATATTTCACCCATGGCCTGAAGATCTTCCTTGCTCCATACGTTCCCTGTGGGGTTGTGCGGGTTGCAGAGGATGAAGATCTTGGTGTCATCGCGGATTGCGTCTTCGAAAACCTTGGCATCGAAGCGGTACCGCTTGCCGTCGTATTGCAGCGGCGCGGCTGCGACGTGGCGCCCGTTGATCAGCACGTCCTGATGGAAGTGTACATACACCGGGGGTTGGATCAGCACCGAGTCGCCGGGGCGCGAAAAGGCCTGAATGATGGTCTTGAGTGCGGCAATGACGCTGGCGATCGGGACGATCCAGTCGCTGGAGGCATCCCAGCCGAAGCGATCGCGCTGCCATCCGGCAACGGCGTCCCGATAATCTTTCGTGGGCCCGATGGGGTATCCATAGACGCCATGCGACACGGCTTCGTGCAGTGCGTCGATCACGGCGGGTGGTGATTTGAAGTCCATGTCCGCAACCCACATCGGTAGCGGATAAGCAGCAGCCTGCCGTGGCGTGAGCGACACTTCCGGAGCCCATTTCATGGAGTTGCTGCCGGCGCGATCCACGACGGTGTCGAAGTCGAATGATGTTTCGGTTGTCATGTTGCGATCCTTTGTATCGGGTTCTTTTCACTTTGTTCGCCATTGGCCATCAGTAACCCATGCCCTTGAGGATGGGCGAGAGGCAGACGATGACGCCGAATACGAAGACGTACCAGACCTTGGGCGATATGTATTTTCTGAGCACCGGAACCTTGTAGATCAGCAGGCATGGAATGATGAAGGACGCAATGCCGTAGATTGGCGATGCAAGCTGTTGCAGAAGCAGGATGGAGAACTGCGTCTGGACCCAGAGCCATAGGCCTATCACGATGAACACGCATACGAACAGGGATACGAAGCGTCTGTTGATCCTTTCTTCCGGTACGAAACGCGTGAGAACGTTCATGACCATTCCAGAGACGGCTTCCTCGATACCCAGGTAGATGCCCAGGAACGCCGTGAGAATCGCGAACACGTTCAGTGCCGTGGTCATGAAGAGTACGACGTTGCCGGGAATGACTGAACCTGCGAGGGCAAGTGCAGAGATGTTCTGCGCCTTGGCCATGAGTGCCTGCTCGTGGGAGAGTGCAAACGAGAACGATGTTGCAAAGAACAGCACCGAGACGGCCAGGATCACGTAGGCGATCCGATTGGCGCGAATGGCCCGGTAGGTCGCAATACGGGCGTCTGCTTCCACCTTCCGGAACGCAATGTTCATGGGGCTCAGAATCTGCACGAACAGAATCGAGAAAAGCGTGAACGGCACGGTGAGGATGGTGTCGATGACGAATTTCTTGAAATCGGAGGACGTAGGCATCGGCGGGAGGTTGGCGCGAATGTCCCAGAACGGGATCATGACCAGGCCCAGCACCACCACGACGGCAAGCTTGAAGATCACCAGCGGACCGGAAACCTTGAAGAGCAACTTCTCGCCTTGCGCTGCGATCGCCACGAGAATGCACAGAATGGCCAGCGAGAACAACGGGTTGTCCGAGAGAAGCCCGGTGGTGACACCGAAAGTCTGAAGATACTTGGCGGTGTCGAAAGTTACTGCCAGCGAGTAGGTGAGCATGCCCTTGAGCAGCATGAGGAAATACACCACACCGAGGAAGATTCCCCAGTTCTTGCCAAGGTAATGCGAGATGATGTTGGCGTAGCTGTCGGCCTCGGGGCTTTCGGAAAGTGATTGCAGGTACAGCGTTTGCATCATGTAGAGTGCGGGATACGCAAGCACTACGGAAGCCGCGAATACCCACAGGCCAGTGATGCCTACCTGTACTGGAAGAAAGACGATGCCCGCGCCGATTGCCATGCCGATGCATAGTACGACCCAGCCTGCGTCGTAGCGGGTGAAAGGTACTTTTCCGATTGCGCCTTCGGATGTATTCGTGCTCGGCGCCTTTGAAACGGCGCTTCCGGATGAGTTCATTGTTGTCTCCTTGCCTCGTCCTGCTCTGGCTGGTGTTGTCGCCGGACTGTTGTTGTTTTTCTCCGGTCGTTGGCTCAGGTGTTCTTGCGCAATGCAATTGCTTCGATTTCCACGCGCACATCGCGGGGAAGGCGTGCCACTTCCACTGTCGAGCGTGCTGGCTTGTGCTTGCCGAAGCAGCTTGCGTACACCTCGTTGAGTTGTGCGAACTCATCCATGTCCTGCACGAACACGGTAGTTTTGAGGACCGTTTCCAGGCCTGCGCCTGCGGCTTCGAGCACTGCCTGGAGGTTGGCGATTACCTGCCGAGTCTGATCCTTGATGTCACCTTCGACGACCGTACCGTCGGCACGAAGGGGGATCTGGCCCGATGTGAAAACCAGCCGATCCATGGCCATGGCCTGTGAATACGGGCCGATTGCCCCGGGCGCCTGATTGGTGGCGATGACCTGCATTACTTCGTTGTCCGATTTGCTGGACGCCATTTCAACTCCTTAGGCTAAGTACGATCGAACCCCGCCGAAGCGGCATGGCTCTTTGTGTGAGGCAGCAGTCGGCTGGCGATGGCGCCTTCCCGACTGCCTTGGGAAAGTGTAGTGACGAGCAGGGGTTCTCCGTTGGGAAAACATCTCACAGCACTTGTGGCTCAAATTCACAAATGAAATCGAATTCAGTCTTGAGTGCTTGCTCTGGGCGGGAGAGAGCCTTGTTGGTAGGCCTGCTTATTTTCTTGATTTTTTGAGACGATCGGTCTATTGTGTCCGGGTGGGCCTGAACCATGATCCGATGGATGTGGCATCAACATTCAAACCTGAGCCATCCGTGGGATTGATCGAAGTGCTGACCCGCTCGCCTTATGCCAGAGGAAATGAAATGAGTGTTGCGTTCCAGGATTTCTATGCCGAGAAATACAGTCATTGCTACGGGTGTGGCAAGAACAACCCGGCAGGGCACCACCTCAAGAGTTATTGGGAAGGCGATGACACTGTCGCCAGGTTTTCTCCGAGCGAGGAATACAGCGGTGGTGTTCCACATCACGTCTATGGCGGTCTGATTGCATCCCTTTTCGATTGTCACGGCGCTGCATCTGCAGCCGCATTCACTTACCGGGCCGAGAACCGTGAAATGGGATCGGAAGGCGAGCCCATCCGGTATGTGACTGCATCGCTGAAGGTCGATTTCCGCCGGCCCACGCCGATGGGCATCGAACTCGTCATCAAGGGCAGGCTTCGCAGCATCGAAGCTCGAAAGGTGTGGGTGGACCTGAGCTTGTCGGCAGGTGACGAGGTCTGCGCTACGGGAGAAATGCTGGCGATTCGGTATCAGCAATGAAGGCTGCATGCAAGGAAGCCTCGGGGGATGCGCTTGCACCGTCGCCGCAGGTGATCATCCTCATCGGCTTGGTTGCGCTGGCCATTGCGATGGGCGTTGGTCGATTTGCGTTCACGCCGATGATGCCGTTGATGCTCCGTGACGGAAGCCTCGATGCCGTGACTGGCACCGAGTGGGCAACGGCCAATTATTTCGGCTATCTGCTGGGGGCGCTGAGTGCGTCGTGGTTCGCGGGCAATCCGCGGCGAGGGCTCCGGATCGGATTGCTTGGAGTTGCCGTCACGACGCTGGGAATGGTCTGGGGCGATGCCGCGGTGCAATGGCTCGGTATGGCGCTTCGGTTCAGTGCTGGCGTTTTCAGTGCCTGGGTGATGATCTGCGCCAGCGGCTGGTGCCTGCCCGAGCTGGCTCGGCGACATGCGACTTCGCTTGGGGGATGGGTCTCACACCGGGGTGGGCCTCGGTATCGCATCAACGGGTGTGTTGACCTGGCTGGGCGGAGGGCAAAGTGCCATTCTGCTCTGGGTGGAGCTCGGTTTGCTCGCGGTCGTCGGTGCAGCGTATGTTCTATGGCAATTACCGAGTACCCCCGCTACCGTATCTCCAGCCGGCACCGCCGCTCCGCCCAAGCCGGCGCAGCCGAAAGTCGGGCGAGGAAACCTGGGCGTGGTGCTCTGCTACAGCGCGTTCGGATTCGGTTACATCATCCCCGCGACTTTCCTGCCGACGATGGCGCGGCAACTGGTGTCTGATCCACTCGTCTTCGGGCTTACCTGGCCGATTTTCGGCACGGCAGCAGCGTTGTCGGTCGCTTTCGCCTCGCGCTGGCTGCATGCTTGGTCGCGTCGGAGGGTCTGGGCGATTGGGCAGGGCGTGATGGCCGTAGGGACTTTTCTACCGCTGCTGCAACAGTCGCTGTGGGTGTTGGCGGGCTCGGCGGTGCTGGTGGGTGGCACGTTCATGATCACCACCATGGCAGGCCTTCAATTGGCTCGCGAGCGGATGCCGGAGAACCCGACGGCTCTTCTGGCACGCATGACCGCCGGTTTCGCGGCTGGTCAGATCGCCGGTCCGCTGCTGGTACGACTCATCGGTGATTCGCAGATCGCCGGGTTGGATGCCCTGAGTTGGGCCAGCGCAGCGGCGACCGTATTGCTGGCGGCTTCCGCGCTGTGGTTGTGGCGGGGTGGCAATGGTTCGACGACGAAGGCGTGCTCGTCATGAGGGGGTACTGATCTGCTGTCGGCTGCGCGGTGCTGGGGATGCTGCTCGCACGCTGCCGACATACTGGCTGTGGGTGCGGTGATTGTTTCATTCAAAACAGTATTTGTGTTATTTAAAACACCATCCTATACTCGAGCCACTGAGCAATCACGCACAAGGAGTCAGGCATGGGTGCCCTAGCCCAGCGCGAAGTGACCGCGTCACAAGACCGTGGCGCTCTGGCCAAGATGGTCATGGCCTTGTTCGACCACTGGAAGCTGAGCACCGAGGATCAGGCTGCACTGCTGGGTATCGCCGCCAGCAACCGCGCTGCCCTGTCGAACTATCGCAGCGGCAAACCGATCGGCACCAGCCGCGACCAGTATGAGCGCGTGGGCCACTTGCTGGGTATCCACAAGAACCTGCGCCTGCTGTTCCCGCAGAACCGGGAATTGGCCTACCGCTGGATGAGCACCCGCAACAAGGCCTTTGACAACCTGACCCCCGTGGAGGTGATCAAGGAGTGGGGTTTTGCGGGCCTGCTGATGGTGCGCGGCTACCTGGACCGGGCCCGTGGTGTTTGATCGGCTCACGCTGGCCGACGTTCACCGGGACGTAGTCCGAAACATCGTGTCTCTGCGCCAGTCGCAGGATCTGTTCGATGACCTGACGGACGATCCCGCCGAGTGGCAGCTGGCGCAGAAGGTGGAAGACGAAGTCAAGCCGCCGCCATACCGGTCCGGCACGCCGGTCGTCGATCGCCCGTTCGAGGATGCCGAATGGTTCAACGCCATCATCTGGCCGTTCAAGCATTGGCAGTCCAGCCGGTTTTCCGATGGCAGCCACGGCGTCTGGTACGGATCGGAGTCGGTCGAGACCACGGTCCATGAGTCCTCTTACCACTGGTACCGGGGTTTGCTCGGTGATGCAGGGTTTGAGCGGATGACGGTCGTTGCCGAGCGCAAGGTGTATTCGGTGGCATGCGGCGCAGCCTTGCTGGACTTCCGCAAGGCAGCCGACGAATACCCGGACCTCTTGCATCCGTCGGACTATGCGTTTTGCCAGTCGGTGGGCGCGAGGATTCACCGGGAGGGACACCCCGGCCTTCTCACCCGATCGGTTCGCCGGCCTGCCGGAGAGAACGTGGCCATCTTCAATCCAGACGTGCTTTCCAATCCCAGGCACAATTGCCTGTTGACCTATCGGCTGGAGGGCGGGCAGATCGTGGTTGAGAAGCAGCCTGGAGTAAGGTGGATCACTTTGAACATGGACTGTGCCAATGCCAGGCGATGAGAGGCCCGGCGACGCAGCGGTCTGTCGTGGTCGAGTTCGGGCCGATTCGGCAGGTATCATCCCGCCCATGCCCCGCCTGATCCTCCTCAACAAACCCTATGGCGTGCTGTGCCAGTTCTCCGGCGAGGCCGGGCAGGCCACGCTGAAAGACCACGTACCGGTGCCGGGCGTCTATGCCGCCGGCCGGCTCGACGCCGACAGCGAGGGCTTGCTGCTGTTGACCGACGACGGCGCCTTGCAGCACCGCATCGCCGATCCGCGCCACAAGCAGCCCAAGACCTATCTGGTGCAGGTCGAGGGCGAGCCGGACGAGGCGGCACTGGCACGCTTGCGTACCGGGCTGGATCTGGGCGATTTCCATACCCGGCCCTGCGATGTGCGCCGGGTGGCCGAACCGGAGTGGCTGTGGCCGCGCAACCCGCCGGTGCGCTTTCGCAAGACGGTGCCGACGTCCTGGCTGGAGATCGTGCTGCGTGAAGGCAAGAATCGGCAGGTGCGGCGGATGACGGCGAAGGTTGGCTTTCCGACCTTGCGGCTGATCCGCGTGGCGATCGGGCCGTGGCGGCTGGACGGCCTGCAGCCGGGGGAATGGCGGGAGGTGGAGGTGCCGGGTCTGCCCGCTGCGGATAAAGCGGGCAGGGCGGGCCGAACTGCTGGGAAGCCCGTTGTCAGCGGGCGTGCGAGGCCGGCCGGACGGGGTGGTGGAACGATGCGCACGGCGGATGCGCGTTCCCAGCCCGGTGCTGGCGCGGGTAAGATGCGTCGCGCTGAGAAGGGTCCAGGCAAAGGAGCGAAGGGATGATGCGGATGGCGGTTTTCGGGAAGGTTGCGCTGGCAGCCGGTATGGCTTTGTCGTCGGGCGCCGTGCTGGCGGACGTGGCGATGCCGCTGGCGGAGCTGGGTGCCGGCATGTACCGGATCCAGGCCGAGGTCGCCCACACGCCGCAGACGCGCCAGCTCGGGCTGATGAACCGCAAGGCCATGCCGGTGCAGCACGGCATGGTGTTCGTGTTCACCCAGGATGCGACGCACTGCATGTGGATGAAGAATACCTTCCTGCCGCTGTCGGTGGCTTTCGTCGATGCGCAGGGCAGGATCATCAACATCGAGGACATGCAGCCGCACTCCGAGGACAACCATTGCGCCGCCGCCCCCGCGCGCTTTGCGCTGGAGATGAACCAGGGCTGGTTCCGCGAACGCGGCATCAAGCCCGGCGACACCCTGCGCGGCTTCGACCGCCTGCCCTCGGGAAGTTGATCCCCCGAACGGAAAGGGCCGAATAGCGGCCCTTTACCGCCTTTTTTCGGCCGGCGGATCTTGCCGGCCGCGGCCGATAATCCGCACACGTCGCCTCGCGCCCGCGCCCTTTGCCGCGCGGCGGGGCGGACATGGAGCCGGCCGTGGCCGAAGAAAGCGATCTCGAGAAAACAGAAGCCCCCTCACCGCGACGGCTGGAACAGGCGCGCGAGGAAGGCCAGGTCCCGCAATCGCGGGAGCTGTCGACTTTCCTCGTCACCATCACCGGCGTGCTGGCGCTGTGGCTGCTCGGCGGCTGGATGGCCGAGCGCATGCTCGCGGTGGTGCGCACCGGCTTCGCCTTCGAGCGCGAGACGGTGTTCGATGTCGCGCTGATGCTCGACGTGCTGCGCGGCCAGTTGAGCGGCGCGCTGCTGATGCTGATGCCGCTGTTCCTGACGCTGCTGATTGCTGCGGTCGTGGCGCCGGTCGTGCTGGGCGGCTTGAACTTCGCGCCCAAGGCGCTGGGGCCGAACTTCGGCCGCATGAACCCGATCAAGGGCCTGGGACGAATGTTCTCGGCGCACGGCCTGATGGAGATGGTCAAGGCGATCCTGAAGTCGCTGATCATCGGCGGCGTGGCGTCGATGGTGTTGTGGTCGAACAAGGACCATCTGCTCGACCTGATGGTGACGCCGGTCGAGGCCGGCATGGCCGATTTTGCCGGTACGGTGATCTTCGCCGCGGTGCTGATCGCCGCCAGTCTCGGGCTGCTGGCGCTGATGGACGTGCCGTTCCAGCTCTGGCAGTACCACAAGAAATTGCGCATGAGCAAGGAAGAGGTCAAGCGCGAGAGCAAGGAGCAGGAGGGCGACCCGCAGATCAAGGGCCGCATCCGCGCCATGCAGCGCGAGATGGCGCGCCGCCGCATGATGTCCGAAGTGCCCAATGCCGACGTCGTGGTGACCAACCCGACGCATTTCTCGGTGGCGCTGAAATACGACGCCGAGCGCATGGGCGCGCCGGTGGTGGTGGCCAAGGGCCGAGGCGAGCTGGCGCTGAAGATCCGCGAGATCGCCCGCGACAACGAGGTGCCGCTGCTGGAGGCGCCGCCGCTGGCGCGTGCGCTGTACAGGCACTGCGAGCTGGAGCAGGCGATTCCCGCCGCGCTGTACACCGCCGTGGCCGAGGTCATGGCCTATGTCCTACCAGCTCGACGCCTGGATGAAGCAGGGCGGCCTGCAGCCCGAGGCGCCCGCCGACCTGCAGGTGCCCGAGGGCATGGACCCCGGCGCTGCCGAAGAATGAACATCGGAATAAGTCACTGAGCGATGGCCCTGAACACCACCCTGAACCTGCGCGCGCTACTGACCCCGGCCAACCTGCGGCCGCTGGCGGCGCCGATCCTGATCATCATGGTGCTGGCCATGATGGTGCTGCCGCTGCCGGTCTTCCTGCTCGACGTCTTCTTCACCTTCAACATCGCGATTTCGATCATGGTGATGCTGGTGGCGATGTATTCGAGAAAGCCGCTGGATTTCTCGGTCTTCCCCACCGTGCTGCTGGTGACGACGCTGCTGCGGCTGTCGCTGAACGTGGCGTCGACGCGGGTCGTGCTGCTGGAGGGCCATGGCGGGCCGGATGCCGCAGGCAAGGTCATCGAGGCCTTCAGCAGCTTCCTGGTCGGCGGCAACACCGCGGTCGGCATCGTCGTCTTCGTGATCCTCACGATCATCAACTTCGTCGTCATCACCAAGGGCGCCGGCCGCATCGCCGAAGTGTCGGCGCGCTTCACCCTGGACGCGATGCCCGGCAAGCAGATGGCGATCGACGCCGACCTCAACGCCGGCCTGATCGACGAGAAGACGGCCAAGGCCAGGCGCAAGGAGATCGCGCAGGAGTCGGATTTCTACGGCGCGATGGATGGCGCCTCCAAGTTCGTGCGCGGCGATGCCATCGCCGGCATCATCATTCTCGTCATCAACATCATCGGCGGCCTGTTCGTCGGCGTCATGCAGCACGACATGGCGATAGGCGAGGCGGCCCAGAGCTATATCCTGCTGACCATCGGCGACGGTCTGGTGGCGCAGATTCCGGCGCTGATCATCTCCGTGGCCGCGGGCCTGGTGGTGTCGCGGGTCGGCGACGACGGCGACATCGGCGGCCTGGTGATCGGCCAGTTGTTCTCCAATCCGCAGGTGATGACGCTGGCGGCGGGCATCATCGGCGTGCTGGGCCTGATCCCCGGCATGCCCAACCTCGTTTTCCTGCTGCTGGCCGGCACGCTCGGTGCTCTGGCCTGGATGCGGCGCAAGCGCATCGCCGAGGACGCGGCCGTGGCGGCCGCACCCGAGGCAGCGGCGGCGCAGGCGGCGATGCCGCAGCCCGAATCCCTGGAAGCGAGCTGGAACGACGTGTCGCAGGTCGATGTGCTCGGCCTGGAGGTCGGCTACCGGCTGATCCCGATGGTCGACAAGGGCCAGGACGGCGAACTGCTGAAGCGCATCCGCGGCCTGCGCAAGAAGTTCGCCCAGGAAGTCGGTTTCCTGTCCTCGCCGGTGCATATCCGCGACAACCTGGAGCTCAAGCCCAATGCCTACCGCATCGCGCTGAAGGGCGTCGAAGTCGGTGCGGGCGAGGCCTATCCGGGGCAGTTGCTGGCGATCAACCCCGGCCACGTATCCGGTCCGGTCCAGGGGCGCGAAACGACCGACCCGGCCTTCGGCCTGCCGGCGTTCTGGATCGACTCGGGCACGCGCGAGCAGGCGCATGCGCTGGGCTACACCGTGGTCGATGCCAGCACCGTGGTCGCCACCCACCTCAACCACGTCATCCTCAATCACGCCGCCGAACTGCTCGGCCGCCAGGAAACGCAGGCGCTGCTCGACCACGTCGGCAAGGATTCGCCCAAGCTCATCGAGGACCTGGTGCCCAAGCTGCTGCCGGTCGGCACCGTGCAGCGCGTGCTGCAGAACCTGCTGGAAGAAGGCGTCAACATCCGCGACATGCGCAGCATCATCGAGGTGCTGGCCGAGCAGGCGCCGCGCACGCAGGATCCGGTGCAGCTCACGCTCAAGGTGCGCGAGGCGCTGGGCCGCGCGATCATCCAGGGCCTGTTCCCCGGCAACGCCGAAGTCAATGTCATGGCGCTGGAACCCGGCCTGGAACGCATCCTGATGCAGGCCATGAGCGCCGGCGGCGAGGGCGGTGCGATCGAGCCGGGCCTGGCCGATACGCTGCTGCGCCAGACCGCGCAGATCGCCCAGCGCCAGGAAGAAATCGGCCTGCCGCCGGTGCTGCTGGTGCCTTCGCAACTGCGCATGCTGCTGTCGCGCTTCCTGCGCCGCGCCGTACCTTCGCTGAAGGTGATCTCCAACAGCGAAGTGCCCGAGTCCCGCACCATCCGTGTCACGGCGATGATCGGGCAGAACGGATGATCGGCATGATTGATGGGTTCATCCTGCCCATGGCATCGACGTGGGATGGGTCGGGCCGCGTGGGTCGGGCCGCGTAGGTCGGGCCGCGTAGGTCGGGCCGAAGGCGAAACCCACCCATCAAGTTCTACCCAGAGCATCGAATAAGCGGGTGAAACGCGGTTTATTCGGCCCAAGGAATGCGCGTTCCACTCGGGATAATCCTCCTCAAGCTGCGGCCAAAGTCCGGCTGCCTGGAGAAACGCCATGAACGTCAAACGCTACTTTGCTCCCACTGCCCGTGAAGCGCTCCGCGAGCTGAAGGAAGAGCTCGGCCCCGATGCGATCGTGCTGTCGAACCGTGCCGTCGATGGTGGCGTGGAGATCCTGGCGCTGCCGGGCGAGGCCGTCGGCGCGCTGCAGGCGGCCCGGCGCACCGCCGCTGCGGAGAAGACGGCGGTTGCGGCAAAGCCGGCTGCACGGGCGGTAGCGCCCGAGCCTTTCGCCCAGCCCGGCGCGCTTGCGCCCGAAGCGGCCGAGGACGATTTCCACGTCAGCCTGTCCGCACTGGCGGCGAATGCAGCGCGCAATGCGGCGCGTCCGGCCCCGGCAGCTCCTCCGCAGCCCGTCATCCGGCCGTTCTCGCCGCCGCGCATCGAAACGGCCGACTTCGCCATGCGTAGCCGGCCCGCGCCGGCATCCGCGCCCGCGCCGGCCGACGATTCCGGCAGTGCCCGCGTGCGCGAGCTGCAGGAAACCAATGCCCGGCTGATGGCAGAGCTGTCCGGCATCCGCGGCATGATCGAGCGCCAGCTCGCCGGCTTCGCCTGGGGCGAAACCCGGCGCCAGGCACCGGCCCGTGCGGCGCTGGTGGGCGAACTGCTCGAGGCCGGTTTTTCCGCCGCCACGGCGCGCAAGCTGGCCGAAGCCGTGCCCGAGGCGGCGAGCCGGGGCGAGGCGCGCGAGGCGGCGAGCGCGATGCTCGACCGCATGATGCGCGCCCACGCCTCGGACGAGGACGTGATCGACCAGGGCGGCGTGTTCGCGCTGGTCGGGCCGACCGGTGTCGGCAAGACCACCACGACGGCCAAGCTCGCCGCGCGCTGCGTGGTGCGCCACGGCGCCAGCCGGCTGGCGATGATCACCACCGACGGCTACCGCATCGGCGCGCAGGAGCAGTTGCGCATCTATGGCCGCATCCTGGGGGTGCCGGTGTTCTCGGTGCGCGATGCCGCGGACCTGCGCCAGACGCTGGCCGGCCTGCGCAACAAGCACATGGTGCTGATCGACACCATGGGCATGAGCCAGCGCGACCGCATGGTGGCCGAACAGGCGGCGATGCTGAGCGGCGCCGGCGACGTCCGCCGCCTGCTCCTGCTGAACGCCACCGCGCGCGGCGACACGCTGGACGACGTGGTGCGCGCCTATGCCGGGGACGATCTGGCAGGCTGCATCTTCACCAAGGTGGACGAGGCCGCCTCCCTGGCACCGGCACTCGACGTCGCCGTGCGCCACCGGCTCGGGATCCGCTACCTGACCAACGGCCAGCGGGTGCCGGAAGACCTGCACCTGCCCAACCGGGCCTATCTGCTGCATCGCGCGCTGCGCGGGCAGGGCGCCGAATCGCCCTGGCATCTGAACGGCGACGAGACGGGAATGATGCTGGCCGCAGCCGGAGGTAGCTGAGATGATGGACCGACGCGAAGACCAGGCGGCAGGGCTGAGGCGCCTGTTCCGCCGCGTGCCGCCCCAGGTGCTGGCGCTTTATGCCTGCGGCCGCCGCCGCGCGCACAACGCGGTGCTGGCGGCGCATCGCATCGCCGGCCATGCCGAGCAGGTGCTGATCCTGGACGAGGCCGAGGGCCAAGCCGGGCTGGGCGAAGTGCTGCGCCAGGCGCCCGGACCGGACCTGCTGCAACTGCTCGACGGCCGCAGCACGCTGGCCGACGTGCTGCAGCCCTCGCCGGGCCTGCTCGGCCGGGTGCCGGCGGTGGCCGCCGCGCTGGCGCTGCCCTTGCTGGACGACGCACGCCGCGCCTGCCTGGTGGAGGCGCTGCGCATCCTGCACCGCCATGCCAGCTTCGTGCTGGTGCATGCCGATGGTGAAACGGCGGCCGAGCCCTCTCCCTTCGTCGCTGCCGCGCCGCGCCGCCTGCTGGTGGTCGAGGCGAGCGCGAGCGGGGCCACCGAGGCCTATCGCACGATCAAGGCATTGGCCGCCGCCGGCGCGGGCTCCGCCCATGTCGCGGTCTGCCGTGCACGCGACCGCGACGATGCCGCGCGCTTCTTCGCCGGTCTGAGCACCCTGGTCCGGCGCCACGTCGGCCTGCCGCTGGAATGGCTGGGCGAGGTCGAGCATGACGACCTGACTGCCACGCTGTCGCGTTTCGATGCCGCCGCGGCGACGCGTGCGGCCAGTGCCGCCTTCATGCGCGGCATCGAGGCGGCGGGCCGGGCGAAGTCCGTGCGGAATGCCTGATCATGGGAGGCGGTGTGATGTATCCCGCTGGTAATGCCTGTGACAGTGCGGGAGAATGCAGGCAGTCCCCTCCCAGTCCAGGTATGCCGGCCGGATCGCGCCGCAGGAAAATACAGGCCCAATGGATGTACGACGCCCAAGGTAATCTCGACAAGGCCCATCTGGTCGAAACTTATGCGCCGCTGGTCAAGCGCATCGCCTACCAGCTCATGGCCAGGTTGCCGGCCAGCGTCGAAGTCGACGACCTGATCCAGAACGGCATGATGGGCCTGCTCGATGCCATCGGCCGCTACGAGGATGGGCTCGGCGCGCAGTTCGAGACCTATGCCGTGCAGCGCATCCGCGGTGCCATGCTCGATGGCCTGCGCGAAGCCGACTGGCTGCCGCGCAGCCTGCGGCGCGACATGCGGCGCATCGAATCCGCCATCCACAGGCTGGAGCAGGAATACGGGCGGGCGCCGAGCGAAAGCGAACTGGCGGAATCGCTCGGTGTGCCGCTGGCCGAGTACCAGCACATGCTGCAGGAAGCGCGCGGGCACCAACTGGTGTATTTCGAGGACTTCGGCCACGACCAGGACGACGATTTCCTCGAACGCCATCTGGTGCAGCAGGATGCCAATCCGCTGGATCTGCTGGAGGACGCCGACATGCGTCGGCGGCTGGTGTCGGCGATCGAGGTGCTGCCCGAGCGCGAGCAACTGGTGATGGCGCTTTATTACGACGAGGAACTGAACCTGCGCGAGATCGGCGCCGTGCTCGGCGTCACCGAGTCGCGGGTCTGCCAGCTCCACAGCCAGGCGGTGGCGCGGCTGCGCTCGTCGGTGTTCGGCGGCGACGCGCCGGCGACCGCGCGGCGCGGCCGGCCGCCCAAGAAGCAGCAGAGCTGATGACAGCGCCCGGACTGCGTCATGGATAGGATCAGCGTCTTCGGCCTCGTGCTGGGGTTTGCCGCGATCGTCGGCGGGCAGGTGCTCGAAGGCGGGCATGTGTCCTCGCTGCTGCAGCCGACGGCCTTCTTCATCGTCATCGGCGGCACGCTGGGCGCGGTGATGCTGCAGAGCCCGCTGCGCACCTTCGTCGACGGCGTGCGCATGGCACGCTGGGTGTTCGTGCCGCCGGTGACCAACCCGTCGCGCATGATCGACCAGGTTGCCGGCTGGAGCCAGATTGCACGCAAGGACGGCCTGCTGGTGCTCGAGAACCATATCGGCAGCCTGCCGGACCCGTTCATGCGCAAGGGCCTGCAACTGCTGGTCGATGGCGTCGATCCGGTGCGCCTGCGCGAAGTGCTCGAAGTCGAGATCGACGCCTGGGAAGCCCGGATGCGGCAATCGACCAGGATCTGGGAAGCGGCCGGCGGTTATGCGCCCACCATCGGCATCCTCGGTGCGGTGATGGGGCTGATCCACGTCATGGAGAACCTGTCCGATCCGTCGCGGCTGGGCGCGGGCATCGCCGTCGCCTTCGTCGCCACCATCTACGGCGTGGGCTTCGCCAACCTGGTGTTCCTGCCGATCGCCAAGAAGCTGTCGGCGCAGATCGGCGTGCTGGTGACGCAGCGCGAGATGTTCGTCGATGGCATCGTCGGCATCGCCAACGGCGAGAACCCGCGCATCATCGCCAGCCGCATGCAGGGCTACGTGGTCTAGCCGCAGGCCATGGCGCGCAGACGCAGGCGGGCGGAAGAGCACGACAACCACGAGCGCTGGCTCGTGTCCTACGCCGACTTCATCACGCTGCTGTTCGCCTTCTTCGTCGTGATGTATTCGCTGTCCTCGATCAACGAGGGCAAGTACCGCGTCGTGTCGGACTCGATCGTCCAGGCTTTCCGCAATCTCAGCATCACCGAGCGGGGCGAGCAGTTCATCGTGCCGCCGGTGGCGATGGCGCCGGTCGTGCGCCCCGCGCCGCCGGCAAGTTCGGAACTGCAGGAAGCCAGCGAAGCCCGCCGCAGGCAGACCACCGCGCAGATGCGCGGCATGGCCGACGAGATCCGCCGCGCGCTGGGCGGGCTGTCGAAGACCGGCGAAGTCAATGTGTCCGACGGCGCTTTCGGCATCAGCATCGACATCAATGCCGCGCTGCTGTTCGCGTCGGGCGATGCGGCCCTGAGCGCGCCTGCAGTCGAGGCGCTGCGTGCGGTGGCACAAGTGCTGACGGCCTCGATCTTCCCGATCACCATCGAAGGCCACACCGACAGCGCGCCGATCGCCTCCGCGCGCTTCCCGTCGAACTGGGAGCTGTCGGCAGTGCGGGCTTCGAGCGTCGCGCGCCTGTTCGTCGACAGCGGCGTGCTGCCCGGCCGCCTGAGCGTCGCTGGCTATGCCGACCAGCGCCCGGTGGCGGACAACGCCAGCGAAGAGGGCAGGGGCCGCAACCGCCGCGTCACGATCCTGCTGGAAGCGCGCGACGTCGAACCGACGCCGGTCGGGCCGACGCGCATGTCGCCCGACGACCCGATCCGCTCGATCCTGCCGGGGGACGAGGCCAGCACCGCTCCGGCCGATGCCACGGCCGCTTCGGCTGATACCGATCCGTCATAGGACTCGGTCTTCGTCGTCTCGCCCCTGGCCTGGCTTATCGCGTTCCGCCCGAGTTTCTCATAGACTGTAAACAGTTCTCATTTGCCCGTTCTCTGCCGACAAGCCGGCTCATCGGGCGCCGGAAGGGTACTGTGAGCAGCACCGAATTCACGTTTCAGCGTCAGGTCGAAAACCTCTACACCGATCACCACGGTTGGCTGCGCGGCCTGCTGCGCCGCAAGCTCGGCAATGCCTTCGACGCTGCAGACCTCGCGCACGATGTCCACCTTCAGTTGCTGAGGACGGGCAGGGTGCCGCCGTCCGACCAATCCCGCCGCCACCTCACCCGGATTGCCAACGGCCTGGTCATCGACCTCTACCGCCGCCGCCAGATCGAGGCCGCCTACCTCGAAGCCCTGGCCCTGTTGCCCGAGCCGCTGGCCCCGTCCGAAGAAGACCGCGCCCTTGCCATCGAAACCCTGGTCGAGATCGACGCGGCGCTGCACGGCCTGCCGGCCAAGGCCCGCAGGGCGCTGCTGCTGTGCAAGCTGGACGGCATGAGCTACCGCGATATCGCCGCCGAGCTGCAAGTCTCGGTGTCGTCCGTCGAGAAATATATCGCCGCCGGCCTGCTCGCCTGCTATCAGGCCGTGCACGGCCCGGTGTGCTGAAGCTGTCATGCTCGACGCTTCCGCCACCTCGCCCGGGCACGGCAAGGGCAGTACACAAGAGGCTTCTTCAGCCAGTGGCGCAGCGATCGACCCCGCCATCGTCCAGCGCGCTGCCGAATGGATGGCCCGCCTGTGGGCCGACGATGCCAGCGACGCGGATCGCGCCGCCTTTGCCCGCTGGCGTGCCGAACACCCGCAGCACGAACTCGCCTGGAACCGCCTGCAAGCCTTCGAGCACAAGCTGCTCCACAGCGTGCCGCGCGAAGTTGCCCGCCACGCCCTGCGTGAACCCGCCCCGGCCGCCTGGCAGGGGCGCAGGCGCGCACTCGGCCTGCTTGGGCTGTTCGTCAGCATCGGCGGCGCCGGCTACCTCGTCCGCCGCAGCGAAAGCTGGCAGATCGCCGCCGCTGGCCACAGCACCGGCACCGGCGAGATTCGCGAGCTCACCTTGCCCGACGGCAGCCACGTCGTGCTCGCATCCGCGTCCGCCATCGACCTGCACTTCGACGCCGACCAACGCCTGCTCATCCTGCGCGCCGGCGAAATCCTTGTCGCCACCGCGCCCGACCCCTCGCCCGTGCACCGGCCTTTCCGCGTCCACAGCCGTCACGGCAGCGTGCAGGCGCTCGGCACCCGCTTCACCGTCAGGCAGGATAACGACGGCGCGCACGTCGCCGTGTTCGAAGGCGCGGTCGAAATCCGCCCCGCCCATGCTCCCGCAACGCTTGCCCGCATCGACAGCGGCCACAGCGCCAGTTTCAGTGCCGAGCATATCCAACCGGCCGTCGCCGTCCCGCAAACAGCCGACGCCTGGACGCGCGGCATGCTGGTGGCGGACGGCATGCGCCTGGACGAACTCGTCGCCGAACTCGCCCGCTACCGGCCCGGCGTATTGCGCTGCGACCCCGCCGTCGCCCACCTCAAGGTCACCGGTGTGTTCTCGCTGCGCGACACTGACCGCGCGCTCGAAAACCTCACCCTCGGCCTGCCGCTGGAAGTCGTCTGGCGCACCCGCTGGTGGGGCACGGTGAAGGCCGCCGGCTGAACCCGCGCCCGCCGCCAAGGCTGTGCCGTTTGCCGCCGATGCTGTTGTTACAATTTTCTTCGCCTTTCGATTGAGGGATTTTCCTTCTCGTTCGGAATACAGGATGAAACCCCACCTCATCTTCCGAGCCGAAAGGAAACCGAGATGCCCAAGCGTCGCCCGAACTCCGTCAATCAAGCCAGCTCCGCCAGTCCAGCCCGCGCCGTCAGCTTCGCCAGCAACCCGCAAGCCGCCGCCCGGCCAGCCGAGGCTACCCGGCCGGTACTCCCCCTAAAGCGCAGCACCGCCGCCGTGCGCACCGTGCTGCTGCTCGGCATGGCGCTGGGCGGCGCCGGCATCGCCGCACCCGCGGCTTTCGCCCAGGCTGCCGCGCAGGCCGCGGATACCCGCCACAGCTTCAACGTACCGGCGGCTCCCCTCGGCCAGACGCTCAACGCTTTTGCCGCCGCCGCCGGCATCGAGCTGACCGTCGACAGCGATCTGCTCGAAGGCCGCAACAGCCGAGGCCTTGCCGGCCGCTACTCGGTCGAAGACGGCTTCGACGAACTGCTTCGCGAGCACGGCCTGCAGGCGCAGCGCACGGCCAACGGCAGCTATCGGCTGATCCAGGCGCCGCAACTGCAGGGAGGTGCGACGATGCTGGCCCCGGTGGCGGTAACGGCAGCAATCGAAGACGGCGCCTTCACCGAAGGCACAGACTCCTTCACGACCAGCGCCCCATCCAACTACGCTACGGTCTGAATCTGACCTTGCGCGAAACACCGCAGTCGGTGTCGATCGTCACGCGCGAGCGCATGGATCAGCAAGAGCTCCACTCGCTGCGCGACGTCATCAACCAGACCACCGGGGTGTTTGTCGAAAATAACGGAGCGGGCATTGGCGGTCGGTCCGCCTGGTATTCGCGCGGCTTCGTCATCGAAAGGCTTCAGGTGGATGGCCTGCTCTTGCCGTCTCACTTCAACGCTTGATGACAATTCCGGCGCCATTCTCAACAGCGCCATCTATGACTCCGTGGCGGTGGTGCGTGGCGCCACCGGCCTGCTGATCGGGGCCGGCGATCCGGGGGCGAGCGTTAATGTGGTGCGCAAAAGGCCGACCAGCGAATTCCAGGGGTCCGTCGAGGCCGGGCTGGGCCGTTGGGATAAGCGCCGCTTGGTTGCTGATGTGGGCGGTCCCTTGAATACGGCGGGCACCCTGCGAGGGCGCGTTGTGGCCGGTTACGACGAGGCTAAGTCCTGGGTGGATCGCTACAAGGGCGATAACCATGTGTTCTACGGCGTACTCGATGCCGACCTCGGGGACAGGACGGTACTGTCGCTGTCGCTTGAACGCTCGCAAGAAAAATCCAAGGCGACTCCGTGGGCCCAGTCGGGCATGCCGCTGATATTCACGGACGGCACGCTGACGCCTTTTGACCGGCATGACAACAATGCCGCGGACTGGGCTCGTTGGAAAAAGCAGGATACCGCGTTTTCCGCAGCGCTTGAACATGCGTTCAACGACGATTGGAACGTCAAGCTCAGATACGGCCATACCAAACGCGACAGCTATGCGAAACGCAGCTATATCTACAATTTCAGTTCCGACATGTCCGCCCCTATCGGTGGCACAGGCCAGATCACTGACCGCGAAGAGAATGTGGACGGATTGGATATCCGTTTGAATGGACGCTACTCATTGTGGGGCAGGCAGCATCAATTGGTGGCAGGCTTCAATGGGTCTCGTCTCAAGTCCGAGCTTTTTGAGCAACGCCGCGTCAGTGTGGCAGACGCAGCAGCCTGGATGGGCGATAGCAGTGTCCGGTGGACGATGGAGCCCGACTGGGCCGCAGTGACCAATCAGGGTCCATCCAAGACGACCGTCACGCAGTGGGGTACGTACCTGGCCACCCAATTTAAAGCCACAGACCGCCTGTCCCTGATCGTTGGTGGGCGCTGGAGCAGTTGGAAAATAAAATCGGTTGACCTTCCGGGATCTCCCTATTATGACGACGGAATTCCTTATATCGACCGCAAGGAAAATTCCTTCGTGCCCTATGGAGGCGTAGTGTATGACCTGACGCCCAACCTTTCCGCATACACCAGCTACACGGAAATCTTCAAACCCCAATATCGGGATGATGTCAATGGCAACCAGTTGGATCCATTAGCAGGAAAGAACTACGAAATAGGGCTGAAAGGAGAGTGGTTCGACGGCCGACTCAATGCCAGCGCGGCGGTGTTCGAACTCCGCCAGGACAATCTTCCCGTGCTGGATGACGGCAATCTGAACCCTTCCGGCGGTTACGCCTACCGTGCAGAAGACCACACCAAAACCCGGGGCTGGGAACTGGAAGTGGCGGGCGAACTGAGCCGCGGCTGGTCGATGCAGGCGGGTTATTCGAGAGCGACGATACGGGATAGCAAGGGCGGCAGGCTGAACACCCATACGCCCATTCACCAGTTCAAACTGTTCAGCAGCTATACGCCTGCCTCGCTTCCCAAATTGACCGTGGGCGGCGGCCTGTACTGGCAAAGCAAAAATTACTCTACGAACTACGACGCATACGGTCTACGTGATGTGTTCACTGTCAAGGGATATACCCTCGTCAATCTGATGGGACGCTATGCCTTCAACGACCACTTGAGTCTCACGGTCAACCTGAACAACGCATTCAACAAGAACTACCGGGTGGACACGGGCGGGCATACCTATGGCCCGGAGCGGAATATTCACGCGACGTTGAAGTACCGGTTCTGAGTTCTTCTTGGCCGGAATGGCCTACGTCATTCCGGCGTGTGCAAGTTGCGCCCATTCGTCTCAACAAAGAACCGCTATTCCATGAAGAAACTTCGTTTTATTTCCCTGCGTGCGGCTCGTCCGCGATGCAGCCGCAGCCTTGCAGCCATTGCGCTTGCATGCATCGGGCTGGGTTCGGCTCACGCCGATACCATCGACGACTATGTTCAGGCAGAAATGGCGCGCCAGAACATCCCCGGTGTTGCGATCGGCATCTTCAAAAATGGCGAGGTACTTCGCGCCCAAGGCTACGGCCTTGCGAATGTCGAGCATCGGGTGCCGGTCAAGCCCGAAACGATGTTCCAAACTGCCTCGATCGGAAAAATGTTCACTGCCACGGCAGTGATGCTGCTGGTGGAAGACGGCAAGCTCGAACTGGACGCACCGCTGACCAGCTACCTGCCGGATGCTCCGGAAAGCTGGCGGGCGATCAGCTTGCGGCATCTGCTCAACCACACCTCGGGCATCGGCTACCCGGCGCTGGACTACAAGAAGGACTACAGCGATGACGAATTGCTCAAGCTCATCTACGCGGCCAAGCCCGATTTCGCTCCCGGCCAGCGCTGGTCGTACAGCAACCCCGGCTACATGACAGCCGGCATCATCGTCGGCAAGGTCAGCGGCCAGCATTACAGCGAGCTGCTGCAAGAGCGCGTGTTCAAGCCCAGCGGCATGAACAGCGCCAGACGGCTCAGCCACATCGACCTCGTGTCCGACCGTGCTGCGGGTTACGAACTGGTGCGCGAAGGCGAGGGCAAGGATGCGCCCCTCGTGCTGAAGAACCAGGATTGGGTGTCGGTGACGCTGAACAGCACTGCCGACGGCTCGCTGCAAATGTCCGTGCTGGACTTCGCCCGCTGGGATGGCGCGGTGGCCAGCCGTGGGGTACTGAAGGGCGAAAGCTGGCAGCAGATGCTCAAACCCGCGCCGCTGAACAACGGCAGCACCTACGACTATGGTTTCGGCTGGTTCCTGTCGGATGCGACAGCGCCGCGCTACATCGGCCACAGCGGTGCTTGGCAGGGCTTTCGATCGGATTACCGCCGTTATGACGAGGATGGCGTGAGCTTCGTGGTACTGGCCAACACCGACCGGGCCAGCGTGGGGGCGATGCTGGAAGGCATTGCCGAGCGCTTCGACAGCCGCTACAAGCCGGCCCCCGAAGTGCTGATCGAGGACAAGCGTCCGGCACTGACTCGCAGTCTGGCCGATGCACTGCAAGCCGTGTCCGACGGCAAGACTGCCGATCATCCGATGCTGGGCGCGCTGCCGCCAGAGTGGCGCGAGCGCATGCTCGAGGTGATGAGCAGCACGCTGAAAGAAGCCGGCACTTGCCCAGCGCCGATGGAACTGGTGTCGGAAAAGCCCAATGGCGACCAGCTTTCACGCACCTACCTCAATCGATGCGCCAACGGTACGTTGCGGATGTCCCCGGTATTCAATGAGCAGGGCCAGATCGTTCGCGCCCGGCTTGTGCTGGAGAAACCATGAACTCCATCACCATTTCGATGCGCGATCTGATTCTTTCTTTCCTGATGGCGGTGGGGATGCTGCTGTGCCTTCCGGCACAGGCTGCCAGGGTGGCGGCCGAATCCGCCGTCACCATCGGCCAGCGCTTCAGCATGAGATCCGAAGTGCTTGGCGAGGATCGCAAGCTGCTGATCCATCTGCCGAAGGATTACGGGCGCTCGCGCCAGCGTTATCCGGTGCTGTTCATCCTGGATGGCAACGAGCATTTCGACTATGCCTCAGCCTTGGTCGATTTCCTTGCGCGCGCAGGTCGGGCACCGCAATTGATCGTGGTTGCGGTGCCGTCGATGCAACAACGCGGCCGCGATCTGACCATGCCGTTGAAGCGGGATGAAGAACACAGGGATCGGGAGCCCTATGTCAAGCTTGGAGGAAGTGCCGATTTTCTCCGTTTCCTGGCCGACGAACTGGCCCCCTGGGTGGACGGGCATTACCGCACCGAGCCCTTCCGCATCCTCAGCGGCCACTCGCTGGGTGGCTTGTTCAACTTCTATGCATTGCTGGAACGGCCGGATGCCTTCCAAGCACATATCGTACCCAGTCCGTCGCTATGGTGGGACAAGGAATACTGGGTGCAGCAGGCGAAGGAGCGGATCGGCAACCTGCCCGGCAGGCACTGGCTCTACTTCTCTTGGGGCGATGGTGAAAACGATATCCGCGATTCCGCGCAGAAACTGGTGGGCTGGATGGAGCGGCAGGAGTTCGGCAGGCTGAAATGGACTTCGCGCTACTACGCAGGCGACGAACATCTCACCACGCCCCTGCGGACGCTGTACGAGGGTTTGCAGTGGCTGTACAAGGGCTGGCGTTCGTTGGGAGACATGGATTTCGATCTGGATTCGTACGACCGGAAGCGCTACGACAATTTCAAGAAGGTGCCATACGCCGAATTCGAGCGGCGCGTCACCGCTCACTACGACCGGCTTTCGCGTATCTACGGCTACACCGTCGAGCCCGATATCGCCGCCAGTGCGCTCAAGCGCCAATGGCTGATGGCGAATGACCGCCACGATGAGGCGCTGGCGGAAGCGCGTGCGGACCTGGCCGCTTACCCGGAGCACAGTGCCAGTCTGCACAGGACGATCAGTTGGTTGCTGGACAAGCAAGGGCGTACTGCGGAGGCATTGGCCGAATATAGGAAAGCTCTAAGCGAGTACGAGCGTTTTCCGGAGCTACTGCACGAGTATGGCACTGCCGGCGAACTTGAATTCCGTCTGGAAGAATTGGAGCGGAAGCTGGCCGAACAGGAGAAGAAGGATGAATGAAGCGAAACGGCATTGCGCAGTGAAGTGCTGCACTTTGCTTCTCGTCCGCGCCGGCAACATGTTCGCCGTTTCATCGGCGTAGAGTCAGCTGCGCGACGTCCAGCGTGTTTCCACCCTTGCCGCGCCGATGCCCTCTTGGTATGAAGCCGCCGACATGTTCGGTCCACCTTGCCAAACATGCTGGATTGCAGTTGTGGTGCCACGAAATGGTGAAGCAGGTGCCGGGGTGTCGGCAGGGGGATGGAAACTGCACAATCGTGCCGGATTTGACCAATCATGCGGTTGCCCGCATGTCTCCGCTCTAGCGGCGTTTTAGCGCTCCGGCCCGATCACGCCTTCCAGGTTTTCCGCCGTCAGCACCGCATCAACCCAGCTTTCGAGCTGTTCGACCGGGGCTTCGGCGAGGCGGGTCTCGGCCCATGCGGGCAAGGGGCCGAAGCGCAGGCGGAGTTGGCGGCTCAAGGTCGTCTGCAAGGTGCTCTGCTTGCCTTCCTTGCGGCCTTTGAGCAAGCCTTTCTGTTCCCCTTCCTGGCGAAGGCCCTCAATCCATTCGTCGATACGCTCGGCAAGCATGGTGTCGATCTCCTGCAATGTCTCGGGCAGTTGGATCGTTTGCCCCGGATTCAGTTTCGACAGGATAGTGTGGTGGTAAAAGGTCGTAAAGATGCGGCGCAGGGAGTCGAAACCGGGGCCTTTGAGGAGTCCGATCAATGCCCGCGTCGTTTCGAGGATGGCCGGATCGTTGGGCAGGTGGGTTTCGAGTTTGATCAGCAGCGCCATCAGGTTGTCGGCCAGGTGCTTCAGTTCTTCCGTCGGTACGCGCCCTTCATCGAGCATGTGGTAACGGAAGCTCGGCGTCCAGCGTCGGAGGCTGTCCGATGCGCCGATCAGCTTGGCGACTTCCAGCGACGCCTGCCAAGTGTCCTTGCCGTTGTAGATCACGATCGGGAAGACGGGTGGCAGTTTTCCCGGTTTCACTTTTTCGCGCTTGATCAAGTCCTGATAGAGCAGGCAGACGTAGGTGAGTATGCGCAGTGCCATCCAGGGGTCGGTCTTGCTCTGGAACTCGATCAGCACGAACAGGTAGAGCCATTCCTGGCTGCCGTCGGGCAGCTTCAACTGCACGCGCCAGACGATGTCGGCGCTGCGCTGTTTCTGCGTGTTGCTGACGTAGTGGCTGTTCTGTTTTTTCAGCGTGCTGAAGTCCAGGTGTTCGACCCAGTCCTCATGCACGAAGCCGCGCAGCAGCGCTTCGACCATCGCCGGATGGGAGAACAGGTCCTTGTACACGCTGTCGTGTGAGAGGGCGGACATGGAAGTACAACGTCATTGAGTCGGCTGATTATGCCATTGCGATTCCAGCACATCCAGTGCCTTGATTCGACCCACATCGACCCAGTTCTTGTAGTTCATCCGATCCTGGTAATAGCCCGGCGATGCGCGCCTGCCTTGCGGAAGGGAATGCTTCCGCTGTCGAGTAGCTTGACCAGCTGCGGACGGGCGACATTGAACATGTCGGCTGCTTCTTGTGTCGTCTGTTCCGCATGCCCAGGAATGAGGCTCAGCGCATCCGTTCCGGCTTCACCTTCGGCGTCAGCGGCGCGCCCTTGCGTGCGCGGCGGTGGCGCAGCGGTTCGCGCTGGGCGGGCTTCAGTTCGATGGTGACGGCCTTGCCGCCGCGGCCGATGCCTTCGACGGTCAGCACCGCGTCGTCGGCCGGCACGGCGACGGCGGCCAGCGCCTCGCCCTCGTCCAGTGCCATCACGATCACACCGCGGCCGCCGCTCTGGGTCTTCATCTCCGGGCGGGGGAAGACCAGCAGGCGACCGTTTTCCGACGCCGCAGCAATCCAGTCGCCGTATGCCTTGGCCGGCGTCAGCACCTTCTCGCCCTTTTCCAGGCTCATGAAGGCCTTGCCGGCGCGTTGGCGGCTGGTGGCGTCGCCGACGCTGCACAGGAAGCCGTAGCCGCCGCTGTTGGCGAACAGCCAGATCGTGTCCGGCGCGTCGCTGACGACCTGGGCCAGCTTGCCGCCGTCCTGGAACTCGACCAGGGTGGTGATCGGCACGCCGTCGCCGCGCCCGCCGGGCAGATCGGACACCTTGACGGTGTAGGCGCGGCCGTTGCTGTCGATGACGATCAGCGGCCAGGTGGTGCGCGTCTCGATCACGACGAAGCCGAAGTCGCCGGCCTTGTAGCTGATGCCGGCGGGTTCGATGCCGTGGCCCTGGCGCGAGCGCACCCAGCCGTTCTTCGACACGATGACGGTGACGGGCTCGTCGGGCACCGAGATCTCGGCCGGCGCCACGGCGGCGACGGCTTCGACGAGGGTGCGGCGGTCGTCGCCGTATTTCTTCGCGTCGGCCTGGATTTCCTTCAGGATCAGGCGGGTCATCGCCGCGCGGCTGTCGAGGATGTGCTGCAGGCCGTCGCGCTCGTCGCGCAGTTCGGCCAGTTCCTTCTCGATCTTGAAACCTTCCAGCCGCGCGAGCTGGCGCAGGCGGATTTCCAGGATGTCCTCGGCCTGGATCTCGGACAGGCCGAAGGCGGCGATCAACGCCGGCTTGGGTTCGTCCGACTCGCGGATCACGCGGATCACTTCCTCGATGTGCAGGAAGGCGATCATGCGGCCTTCGAGGATGTGGATGCGGCGGTCGACCTCGTCCAGGCGGTGGCGGGTGCGGCGTTCGACGGTGACGTAGCGGAAGTCGATCCATTCCTGCAGGACCTGCACCAGGTTCTTCTGCTGCGGCCGGCCATCGCGGCCGATCATCGTCATGTTGACCGAGGCCGAAGTCTCCAGGCTGGTATGGGCCAGCAGCACCGCCATGAACTCGTCGCGGTTCTGGCGGCTGGACTTGGGCTCCAGCACGATGCGCACCGGCGCCTTGTCGCTGGATTCGTCGCGCACGGTGTCGAGCACGCCGAGCACGAGCTGCTTGAGGTTCTTCTGTTCCTGGGTGACGTCCTTCTTGCCGGCGCGCGGCTGCGGGTTGGTCAGGGTCTCGATCTCGGACAGCACCTGCGCGGCCGACACGCCGTGCGGCAGCTCCTCGACGATCACCCGCCACTGGTTGCGGGCCAGCTCCTCGATCTTCCAGCGCGCGCGCAGCCGCAGGCTGCCGCGACCGGAAGCGTAGGCGTCGCGGATCGCCTCGGGCGAGGAAATGAGCTGGCCGCCGCCGGGGAAGTCCGGGCCGGGGATGATGCCGAGCACCTCGTCGAGCGTCGCTTCCGGGTTGCGGATCAGGTGGCAGGCGGCGTCGGCCACTTCGCGCAGGTTGTGCGGCGGGATCTCGGTCGCCATGCCGACGGCGATGCCGGAGGCGCCGTTGAGTAGCACGAAGGGCAGGCGGGCCGGCAGCAGCTTCGGCTCCTCGAAGGCACCGTCGTAGTTGGGGACGAAATCCACCGTGCCGCGGTCGATCTCGGACAGCAGCAGCTCGGCGATCGGCGTCAGGCGGCATTCGGTGTAGCGCATCGCCGCGGCGGAGTCGCCGTCGCGCGAGCCGAAGTTGCCCTGGCCGTCGACCAGCGGATAACGCAGCGAGAAATCCTGCGCCACCCGCACCATCGCGTCGTAGGGACGCTGCTGTCGCCGTGCGGGTGGTATTTGCCGATCACGTCGCCGACCACGCGCGCCGACTTCACGTGCTTGGAGCCGGGCGACAGCCGCATCTCGTTCATCGCGTACAGGATGCGGCGCTGCACCGGTTTCAGGCCGTCCTCCACCTGCGGCAGCGCGCGCGACTTCACCACGCTCATGGCGTAGGCGAGGTAGGCGCGCTCGGCATAGCGGTCGAGCGCCAGCGTGCCGTCGTCCTCTTCTGCCGGTTCAGGCGCGGCGGGCGGGGCAGGGGGGCGTCAGGCCGGCACCGGCTGGTACGTCAACCGGCGGCAAAGCTGCGGGAGTATCGGGCTTGGCTGTTGCTGCATTGGCGTCGGCAGACGGTTCAGGGGTGCCGAACAGGTCGGAAGTGTCGTTGCTCATCGATCCAGGCGGCCCCGGATGCCGGGGCGCTGATGCTGCGAAAAGGGGGTGATCTTACCCCGAGCGCGTGACTGGATGCGAATCGCCGGGCAGGTTTGGCGGGAGTTTGGATTTCGGTGCACAGGACATCGACGAGGCCGAACGGGCAAGGAGTGGTGGTCTGGACACATGAGCCGTTCGCCCGTCTGGCGGCAGACGGCCGTGTTCTGTAGTATAGCCCCCTACACTATATTTCAGCCGGAGCCGGCCATGTCGCACACCATCCGCCAGAAGGAAAAACTGATCGCCCGCATCCGGCGGATCAAGGGGCAACTCGATGGCGTCGAGCGGGCGCTGGAGGCGGAGGCCTCGTGCGGTGAAGTCCTGCGGCAACTCGCATCGGCGCGCGGTGCGCTGACCGGGCTGACTGCGGAGCTGATGGAAGGCCACCTGCAGGAGCACGTCATCGAGCCGTCGAGCGAGGATGAACGCCGCGTGGGCGGACAGGAAATGATCGACGTCATCCGGACCTACCTGAAATGAGCGCGCATCCGAATGCAGCGGCGGCGGGGAATTTCCAGCCGTCCCATGAGCACGTCTTCCTTGGCCATGACCATCATCGCAATGAACGCCGGGTGTGGCTGGTGATTGCACTGACGGCCGTCATGATGGTGGCGGAGATCGTGGCCGGGACCATTTATGGCTCGATGGCCCTGGTTGCCGATGGCTGGCACATGTCCACCCATGCTGGCGCCTTGCTGATCACCGCGCTGGCTTATTCCTACGCCAGGCGCCATGCGCGCAATGCCCGCTTCACTTTCGGCACCGGCAAGCTGGGCGACCTTGCCGGCTTCGCCAGCGCGGTGGTGCTGGCCCTGGTCGCGCTGCTGGTTGGCTGGGAGAGCCTGTTACGGCTGGCTGATCCGGTTCCCATCAGCTTCAACCAGGCGATCCTGGTCGCGGTGCTTGGCTTGGCCGTCAATCTGGCGTCGGCCTGGCTGCTCAAGGACGATCACGCGCATCATCACCATCATGGGCATGCGCACCACCATGACGACGGGCATGGCCATCACCACCACGGCCATACGCCCGACAACAATCTGCGTGCGGCCTACATGCACGTGCTGGCCGATGCGCTGACCTCGGTGCTGGCCATCGTCGCGCTGCTGCTCGGCCGCAGCTATGGCTGGCTCTGGGCCGATCCGCTGATGGGCGTGGTCGGTGCGTTGGTCATCGGCCGCTGGTCATGGGGTCTGATCCGCGACGCGGGCAGCGTGCTGCTGGACGCGGTGCCCGAAGGGGAGGAGGTGCGCGAGGAGATCCGGGAAGCGCTCGCTCCCACCGGCGACAGGATCACCGACATCCACGTCTGGCAGGTCGGGCCAGGGCATTTCGCGGCGATCGTCTCGCTTGCCTCGGTGGCGCCGAAGGACGTGCAGGCCTACAAGGCGATGCTTGCCCATATCCATGAGTTGTCCCACGTGACGCTCGAAACGGAGCGCCTGCCGGCTGTGTGATTTCGCCGGCCGAAAAGCATCGGGCTTTGCTGGCCGTCAGGCAGTCAGGATGATGAGGCAGGCCACGGTGCTGCTGGCTCGTGCAGTAGCGGTTCGGCCCAGTTCTCGGTCGCGAGTCCGCCGACGCGGGCGAATTCGCGGGTGTTGTCGGTGATCAGGATGCAGTCCAGCGCGAGGGCGTGGGCGGCGATCTGGGTGTCGAGCGGGCCGATGGGTGCGCCGCTGCGTTCGAGTTCGGCGCGCAGCGCGGCGTATTTCCAGACCGCTGCTTCGTCGAAAGGGGCGATGTCGAGCGGCAGCAGGAAGCTTTCCAGGGCGGTGCGGTTGCGCGCGGAACCGCTTTGGGCGACGCCATAGGCAAGTTCGCAGGCGGTGACGACGGAGATGCCGATGTCGCCGACCGCGTGGGCTTCGAAGCAGTGGCGGACGTGGGCAGGGCGGTGGTTGATGAGGTAGATGCAGATGTTGGTATCGAGCATGTACTTCATGGCGCGATCGTCTCGCGTTGCTGTTGCTGAGGCTGCTCGCGCACCAGTTCGAAACCGGGCTCGAATTGGTCGAGCGCGTCGAACAGGGTGCGCCAGCCGTGGCGCGGCAGCAGCACGACGGCGTCGCCGACGCGCTTGATCATCACTTCATCGCCGTCGAAACGGTATTCCTTGGGCAGGCGAACGGCCTGGCTGCGGCCGTTGATGAAGAGCTTGGCGGTGTCCATGGTCTTTTTCCTGCCGGAGTCTGATGGATATCATGAGTATATACCATCGATCCGGGCAGGCAAGATTCGCCTCCGGGCGGAGGCGGGATTCAGATGTCCGCTTCGACGCTGTCGCCCTTTTCCTCCATCCACGCCCGCCGGCCCGAGGCTTCGCCCTTGCCCATCAGCAGCGTGAACATCTTCAGCGTGTCCTGCAGTGCGCCGCCGCGAACCTTGACCGGCAGCACGCGGCGGGTGGCGGGGTCCATGGTGGTTTCGCGCAGTTGATCGGGGTTCATTTCGCCCAGGCCCTTGAAGCGGCCGATCTCGATCGCGTCGGGGCGGAAGCCTTCCTGCTCCAGGCGGTCGCGGATGGCGGTGAGCTCGCCTTCGTCCAGCGCGTACAGCCGGCGCGGCGGGCGCTTCTTGCCCTGGGCGGGGACGTCGACGCGGTACAGCGGCGGCTGCGCCACGAGCGGACGTGGCCGCTTTCGATCAGTTTGGGGAAGTGGCGGAAGAACAGGGTCAGCAGCAGGGTCTGGATGTGGGCGCCGTCGACGTCGGCGTCGGACATGATGACGACCTTGCCGTAGCGCAGGCCGGAAAGGTCGACCACGCTGTCGGCCTTGTGTGCGTCCACGCCCAGCGCGACGGCGATGTCGTGGATCTCGGCATTGGCGAACAGGCGGTCGGGATCGATTTCCCACGAGTTCTGCACCTTGCCGCGCAGCGGCAGGATGGCCTGGGTCTCCTTGTTGCGCGCCATCTTGGCCGAACCGCCGGCGGAGTCGCCTTCGACCAGGAAGAGCTCGTTGTCGGCGATGTCCTCGGATTCGCAGTCCGACAGCTTGCCCGGCAGCACGGCGACGCCCGAGGTCTTCTTCTTCTCGACCTTCTGTGCGCTCTTCTGCCGCGCCAGGGCCTGCTTGATCGACAGTTCGGCGATGGCCTTGCCGGCGTCGACGTGGTTGTTGAGCCAGATTTCGAAAGGATCGCGCAACTGGCTGGAGACGAGCTTGACCGCTTCGCGCGAGTTGAGCTTTTCCTTCACCTGGCCCTGGAACTGCGGGTCGAGCAGGCGGGCCGACAGCACGAAGCTCATGCGCCCGCAGACGTCTTCCTGCTGGAGCTTGACGCCGCGCGGCAGCAGCGTGTGATGGTCGATGAAGGATTTCATCGCCTCGAACACGCCGGCGCGCAGGCCGGATTCATGGGTGCCGCCATTGACCGTCGGGATCAGGTTGACGTAGGACTCGCTCGGCACGGTGGATTCGAACCAGGCCAGCGCCCAGGCCGCGCCTTCGCCGGGGGCGAAGCTGCTGTCGTCCTTGCCGGCGTATTTTTCCGCGGTGAAGATCGGCGCCACGGCCTCGACGTCGCCGGCGAGCTCCTTCAGGTAGCCGGCCAGGCCGTCGGGATAGCTCCAGGTCTTGGTCTGCACGCCGCCGCCGGCCTGCTCGACGTCGAGCCGTACCGATACGCCGGACAGCAGCACGGCCTTGGAACGCAGCAGGCGTTCGAGTTCGTGCATCGGCACGCGCGGCGATTCGAAGTATTTCGCGTCCGGCCACACGCGCACGCGGGTGCCGGTCTGGCGGCCGCAGTCGCCCTCGATGCGGACGGCGCCGATGTCCTCGCCGCCGTTGGCGAAGTCGATGCGGTGGAGCTTGCCGTCGCGCTTGATCTCGACTTCGATGCGTGTCGACAGCGCGTTGGTGACCGAGACGCCGACGCCGTGCAGGCCGCCCGAGAAGGCGTAGGCCGAGTTGCCTTCGCGCTTGTCGAACTTGCCGCCAGCGTGCAGCCGGGTATAGGCCAGCACCACCACCGGCACGCCTTCCTCCGGGTGCAGGCCGACCGGGATGCCGCGGCCGTCGTCGGCGACGGTGACCGAGCCGTCCAGGTGCAGGCTGACGTGGATCTTCTTCGCGAAGCCGGCCAGCGCCTCGTCGGCGGCGTTGTCGATGACTTCCTGGATGATGTGCGCCGGGCTGTCGGTGCGGGTGTACATGCCGGGGCGCTCGCGCACCGGCTCCAGCCCTTTCAGGACGCGGAAGGAGGATTCGTCGTATTGCTTCTTGGGAGTGTCTTGCTTGCCAGCCATGCTGCGGACCCGTCGGGTTTCACGAAGGGCGCAAGGATAGCAGAGCCCGATACTGGATGAATGTTCAGGCGCTGCCGAGGATGCGGCCGCCGCCGGTGGGCTTGGCGAGGCCGTCGGCGTCGTAGAGCTGGGGATGGTTGGCGGCCGACAGCAGCACCGTCAGCGCGGCCTGGTTGCCGGACATGCGTTCGAGGATGAGCTGGCCGTTCAGCGCGTTGCGGTCGCGCGCCTGGCGTGCGCGGGCGATGACTTCGTCCCAGCGCGCGAGCACGCGTGGGAGATTGGCGCAGACCGTGCGGATGGCGGCGTCGGAGATGCCGTAGCCCATGCGCGCCAGCAGCCGCGTGCGTTCGTCGTGCAGGCGCTGGAGCTGGCGGTAGCGTTCGTTCTTGTCGTTGGCGATGCTGACCAGCGCGTCGATGTCGCCTGCCACGAGCAGGTTTTCCTCGCGTTCGAGGATGGCGAGGAATTCGCCGAGCTGCATCGATTCGGCCTCGATCAGCAGGGCGAGGCGCTGCTGATCGGCGCTGGGGGCGGGCGGGACGGGCTGGTTCATGGTGTCGCCTGGCTTCGGTGCGTGTGGAGCCGAATCTTAACCCCCGTTGCCGCGCGGTGGATCAGCCGCGCGAGCCCAGCATGTCCCTGACGCTGGCGATCAGGCCGTCGGCGATGCGGCTGGCGTCGACCTTGAAGCGGCCTTCGGAAATGGCCTGGCGGATTTCATCCACGCGCTTCTGATCGATCTCGGGCGATTCGGAAATCGCGCTTTCCGCCTTCTTCATCAGCGTGGCCAGCGGGGAAAGCTGCACGCTGTCGCCGCCGGACTGGACCGGGGTATTGCTGCGCTGCGCAGGCGTGCGGGCATCCTGCACCTGCGACGGGATATAGGCCTTGCCCGTGCTCTCGATTTTCATGATGTTCTCCGGAAACGCATCGACACGAATGGGTAATCGGCAGCGTTTCGTGAAACTTTAGTGATTTATTTCACGCCTTGCCACAAGGGCTTGTGATCTAGAAGTCGACATCGACCGTGCCGTCCGGCCGTACCAGGCCTTGCACGATCTGGCCGTTGCCGAGCCGGATGCGGACGCGCTCGCCGGCGGCGGCGGCGTTCAGGGCCTGGCCTTCGCCCGACACCGCGAAGCCGGGGCCGCGCGTCGTCACCAGCACCGTCTGCCCACGGCGCACGGCGTCGGCCTGGCGCAGGCTGCCCGCGCGCAGCGGCGCACCTGCCGCCTGCGCGAAGCGCGTGACGTGGCCGACGGCCTGTTCGGGCGCGGACAGCACGTTGTCGGGCAGGGCGCTGAGTTCGCCTTCACGGACTTCGACGTCGGCTTCGCGGATCACTTCGGCCGAGCGCAGCGCACGGGTGGTGACGAGATAGGGGCCGAAGACCTGCACCGTGGCCTGCGCCCACGCCGTCCACGCGGTGGGGGCGCCGCAGCGGACGCCGACGGTGATCTGCCCCCAGGGCCGCGTGCCGGGCTGCAGGAAAGCTTCGAGCGCCGCGCAGGGCGGCAGCTGGTTGGCCGGGTCGAAGGCGCGCACGCCGATCCGGACTTCGCCGGGCTGCCCCAGGGTTTCCCGTTCCAGCAGATTGCGTACCGCTGCCTCGACGGCCTCGGGCGGCTGCTGGGCGGCGGCAGCGGAAGGGCCGAAGGATACGAGCAGCGCCAGCGACAGCAGACCTGCGCGAAGCTGAGGAGACGGGTTGATGCTGTGGGGAGCGGTCGGGCCGTGGAGCGGACGGTTCATGGGCGGATTGCAGCATGCCTCCGGTGTGGAGGCAAGCCGACGGCAAGGATGGCGGCCGGCAAGCGCCCACGGCAGGTTTTGCCGGCGGGGCCGGCAAGCGGCAGATTTGGACGGTTTTCCGCCGCCTTATCGGGCGAGGGAGGCTGCGAGGCGGGGCTTAGCATCGCTGGCATGAAAGCTGCGTATTTGCTGGCCAATGATCGTGGCCAAGGATGTCGCCTCTCCAGCGAGGGGCGTGCCGGCCGAATTCGAGAGGTAAGACGATGAAGACCCTGCTGGACAACCAGATGCGCTTCCATCAGGTGGCGCTCAATCTCCAGGCCCACCGGCAGGAGCTGCTGGCGTCGAACATCGCCAACGCCGACACGCCGCACTACAAGGCGCGCGACATCGATTTCCGCGCGGCGCTCGACAACGCGCTGGGCAAGGCGCCGGGTGGCAGCCTGCAGGGCGTCGCGCTCGACGTCACGCATCAGGCCCATATCGTCGGCGGCGCGACGCTCGGCGCCGACGCCTTCGCCAAATATCGCACCGAACTGCAGTCCGCGGTCGATGGCAACACCGTCAACATGGACGTCGAGCGCGCGGCCTTTGCCGAGAACGCGCTGCGTTACGAAGCGAGCCTGACTTTCATCAACGGCATGCTGCGCTCGATGAACACCGCGCTCACCGGCCAGTAAGGAATCCCACCATGAGCATGCTCAACGTCTTCCAGATCGCCGGCTCGGCGCTCAACGCCCAGTCGCTGCGGCTCAACACCACCGCTTCCAACCTCGCCAACGCCGACAGCGTCACCACCGAGACCGGCGAGCCTTACCGCGCCAAGCAGGTCGTTTTTGCCGCCCGCCAGATGGCCGGGCCGGCGGCGGTCGGCGTGCAGGTGACGCAGATCGTCGACAGCGCCGCGCCGATGCGGATGGTGTATGAGCCGAACAACCCGGCGGCCAATGCCGAAGGCTACGTCGAAATGCCCAATGTGAACGTGGCCGAAGAGATGGTGAACATGATCTCGGCGTCGCGCTCGTACCAGAACAACGCCGAAATCATGAACACGGCACGGACGTTGCTACAGCGTACCTTGCAGATCGGACAGTAGGCACTGTCCGGCAAATGATGCCGTGAGCAGGAGAGAACCATGAGCACCACCGTCTCCAACAACACCACAGCGGAAGACATCCTGTCCAGGCTGGGGCGCAGCGAACCTGTGCAGAAAGCGGAAGAGGACATGCAGGGGCGTTTCCTCAAGCTGCTGACCACCCAGCTTCGCAACCAGGACCCGATGAACCCGATGGAAAACGCGGAGATGACCTCCCAGCTCGCGCAGATGAGCACGGTCGATGGCATCGAGCGCCTCAACAAGCTGGTCCAGTCCTTCTTCGATGCCCAGGCCTCGACCGACGGCCTCAACGCCGCGGCCCTGATCGGGCGCGGCGTGCTGGTCGAAGGCAAGCAGATCGCGCTGACCGAGGCGGGCGCCATCGGCGGCTTCGAGATCGACGGGCCTGCCGACCGGGTGACGCTGACGGTCACCGACGGTTCGGGCCTGCCGGTCAAGGAGATGGTCTTCGACGGCATCGAGGCCGGCAGCCACAACTTCGTCTGGGACGGCACCGCGGAAGACGGTTCGCGCGTGGCCGACGGCATCTACACCTTGTCCGTGTCCGCCACCCGCGGCGGCGACAAAGTCCAGGGCCGTACCCTGCAGTTCGGGCCGGTCACCAGCGTCGTGCGCGGCCCCACGGGGTCCGACCTGCAGGTGGGCGACCTCGGCCTGTTCAAGTTCGACGACATCAAGCAGATTCTCTGATCCGGAGCAGCGATCATGGCATTCCAGCAAGGCCTCAGCGGCCTGAACTCTTCCTCGAAGGCACTCGACGTCGTTTCCAACAACGTCGCTAACGCCAGCACCGTGGGCTTCAAGGCGGGCAACACGATCTTCGCCGACATGTACGCTTCGGCGATGGTCGGCGGCTCGTCCGGTCTGCAGATCGGCATCGGCAGCCGGGTGGCGGCGGTTGCCCAGTCCTTCAACCAGGGCAACCTGACGCCGACCAGCAATTCGCTCGACATGGCGATCAACGGCAACGGCTTCTTCCGCATGCAGCTCAGCGACGGCAGCATCGCCTATACGCGCAACGGGCAGTTCGACGTCGACAAGGACGGCTACGTGATCAATGCCGGCCGCGACAAGCTGACCGGCTTCGGCGTGCTCGATGCCACCGTATCCCCGCCGGTTTTCGCCGGAGAGCCGTCGCCGCTGTACATCGACACGAGCTACATCAGCCCGCGGGAGACGAACCAGGCGTCGCTGGGTGTCAACCTGGATTCGAATTCGCTGAACCCGCGCGACGCGATGCCGCCGGTCGACATCGGCAACTTCCTGAACGCGGTCAATATCCCGGTCGACAGCTACAACAACACGACTTCGATGAAGGTGTTCGACAGCCTGGGCAACGAGCACATGATGAGCCTGTTCTTCGTGCGCCAGTCCGCCGGCGGCTCGCCGACCAACGACTGGGAAGTCTATGCGCGGCTGGACGGCGACGTCGTACCGGACCCGGCGAACCCGGCGCTGTCGCTGGGAACGCCGCTGACCAACCTGGGCACGATCCGGTTCCACGACGATGGGCGTGCTCGACACCTCGAACCCGGCGAACGGCGTGTTCACCAACATCATGCAGCGTACCGGCGCCCAGCTCGGCACCGGAGCCGACGCCATGAGCTTCGACCTCGACCTGACCCGGTCCACGCAATGGAACAGCGCCTTCGGCGTCACCACCCAGCCGCGCCAGGACGGCTATACCACCGGACGCCTGAGCGGGGTGTCGGTCAGTGCCGAAGGGGTGCTGCTGGGCACCTACTCCAACGGCCTGTCCAGGGCCATCGGCAAGCTCGCGCTGGCCGAGTTCGCCTCGCCGCAGGGGCTGACTTCGCTGGGCAACAACCTGTGGGCCGAGTCCTGGGATTCGGGCCAGCCGGCGGTCGGCGCGCCCGGCACCGGCGCACTCGGCATGGTGACCTCGAGCCAGATCGAGGAATCGAACGTCGATCTCACCCAGGAGCTGGTGCAGATGATCATCCAGCAGCGCAACTACCAGGCCAACGCCCAGTCGATCCGCACGCAGGACCAGATCCTGCAGACGCTGGTCAACCTGCGCTGACGAGGGCGGGGGAGAATAAAGCATGGATCGCCTGATCTACACCGCGATGACCGGCGCCACCGGCACGATGAACCAGCAGGCGGCGGTGTCGAACAACATCGCCAACGCCTCGTCCACCGGCTTCCGCGCCCAGATGCACAAGCTGCGCGGCGTGGAAATCCAGACCGAAGCCTTCCGCAGCCGTTCGTTCGCGGTCGACGCCAGCATCGCCAACGACTTCACGCCGGGGCCGATCCAATACACCGGCCGGCCCTACGACGTCGCGGTGGAGGGCAAGGGCTGGCTGTCCGTGCGCTTGCCCGACGGCAGCGAGGGCTATACCCGCAACGGCAGCCTGGCGCTGAGCCCGGCCGGCATCCTGCAGACCCGCGACGGGCTGCCGGTGGTCGGCGACGGCGGCGGGCCGATCGCGCTGCCGCCCGATACCGAGATCGTCATCGGCCGCGACGGCTCGGTGTCGTCGATCGATCCCAACGGCAACATCGTCAATATCGTCGCCCAGCTCAAGCTGGTGAATCCGCCCGAGGCCGAACTGGTGCGCGGCGACGACGGCCTGTTCCGGCTGGCCAGCGGCGTGCCCGCGCCGGCCGACGGCAATGTGCAGGTGGCCGGCGGCTACCTCGAAGGCAGCAACGTCAATGTCGCCGACCAGATGGTGCAGATGATCTCGCTCGCCCGCCAGTTCGAGATGCAGGTGCGCATGCTGCAGACGGCCGAAACCAACGACCGCGCCGCCGCCCAGGTGCTGGCGGCGCGCTGAGGCCGGGGTCGCCGTCATCGGGCCGCCGCGCCCGGTACCGGATTAGCACGGTTTTTGCGTTGTTTATCCCGGGACGGCCACGGCCGGCAAAGACCTAGACTGATCCCAGGCAAAAGCGGCAATCGCCGCCGCGTGCCGGCAAGGACTGCCGACACGGCAACGCAGAACCGAGGACTTCATCATGATCCGCTCACTGTGGACCGCCCGCACCGGGCTCGACGCCCAGCAGACTTCGCTGGACGTGATCTCCAACAACCTGGCCAACGTCTCGACCAACGGCTTCAAGCGCCAGCGCGCGGTGTTCGAGGATCTGCTGTACCAGACGATGCGCCAGCCGGGTGCGCAGACCACGCAGCAGACCCAGGTCTCCAGCGGCCTGCAGATCGGCACCGGCGTGCGGCCGGTGGCGACCGAACGCATCTTCACCCAGGGCAGCCTGCAGCAGACCGGCGGCTCGCTCGACCTGGCGATCCAGGGCAACGGCTTCCTGCAGATCGAGATGCCCGACGGCAGCACCGCCTACACCCGCGACGGCGCGCTGCAGCTCGACAACCAGGGCAACGTCATCACCCCCAGCGGCTATCCGCTGCTGGACGCGATCCAGATTCCGGCCGATGCGCTGGACATCTCGATCGGCAAGGACGGCACCGTCACCGTCAGGCTGCCCAACCAGGTCGAGATGCAGCCGGTCGGCCAGATCCAGCTCGCCACCTTCATCAACCCGGGCGGCTTGCAGAGCGCCGGCGAAAACCTGTTCTACGAGACCGGCTCCAGCGGCGAGGCGACACCGACCGAGCCGGGCACCAACGGCGCCGGCGTCATCAACCAGCGCTACGTCGAAGCCTCGAACGTCAACGTCGCCGAGGAACTGGTCAGCATGATCATCACCCAGCGCGCCTACGAGCTGAATTCGCGCGCCATCTCCACGTCCGACCAGATGCTGGGCCGGCTCACCCAGCTGTGAGCGCGCGGCCATGAGATCGCTGTCCGCATTCTGGCTCGCTGCCGTGCTGGCGCTGCTGTCGGGCTGCGCCGCCATCGAAACCGTGCCGCCGACCGCCGTGCATCAGCCGATGAGCGTGCGCCCGGACGGCCATGCCGGCATGCCGCCCGCCAACGGCGCCATCTACCAGGCGGCGCTGGCGCGGCCGCTGTTCGAGGACAGGCGCGCGCGCCATGTCGGCGACATCATCACGATCAACCTGGTCGAGCGCAACACCGCGACCAAGAGCGCCAACACCAGCGCGACGCGCAGTTCCGAAATGACGGGCGGCATCACTGCCTCGTCGCGCCTGCCGCTGGGCGGGCTCAATGGCCTGAACGTCGAGGCCGGCGTCGACTCCGGCTTCAACGGCGCCGGCTCCGCCCGTGCCAACAACGCCTTCAACGGCACGATCACGGTGACGGTCATCGACGTCTATCCGAACGGCAACCTGCTGGTGTCGGGCGAGAAGATGCTCGCCATCAACCAGGGCAACGAATTCATCCGCTTTTCCGGCGTGATCGACCCCAACACCGTGACTTCGACCAATACCGTGCAGTCGATCCAGGTCGCCGATGCGCGCATCGAGTATCGCGGCACCGGCGTCATCGACCAGTCCAACACCATGGGCTGGCTGCAGCGCTTCTTCCTCGCCATCCTGCCTTTCTGACCGGGGCCAGACATGAACGCCTTCGAATCCCTGCTGACGCGCGCACTGGTGGTGGCCGTGGCCGCCGGCATCTTCTTCGCATCGGCGGCCGAGGCCGCGCCCGAGCGCATCAAGGACCTGGCCACCATCGCCGGCGTGCGCGAGAACCAGCTCGTCGGCTACGGCCTGGTGGTCGGCCTCGACGGCAGCGGCGACCAGACCACGCAGACGCCCTTCACCAAGCAGAGCATCGTCAACATGTTGGGCAACATGGGCGTCACCGTGCCGCAGGGCACCAACATGCAGTTGAAGAACGTCGCCGCGGTGATGGTGACGGCCAGCCTGCCGCCCTTCGCCCGGCCCGGCCAGGCGATCGACGTCACCGTGTCGTCGATCGGCAATGCCAAGAGCCTGCGCGGCGGCACGCTGGTGATGACGCCGCTGAAGGGCGCGGACGGCCAGGTGTATGCCGTGGCCCAGGGCAATCTCGCCGTCGGCGGCGCGGGCGGCGCGGCGGGCGGTGCGGCCCAGACCATCAACCATCTGGCGGCGGGGCGGATTCCCGGCGGCGCCACGGTGGAGCGCAGCGTGGCCGCCTCGGTCGGCCAGGGCGAGTTTGTCATGGTCGAGCTCAACGAGGCCGACTTCCACACCGCCGGCAAGGTGGTCGATGCGATCAACGCGATCGCGCCGGGCTCGGCCTATGCGCTGGACGGCCGCAGCATCCAGGTCGCGGCGCCGCAGGACGTGTCGCGCCGGGTGGCCTTTCTCGGCCGGATCGAGAACCTGCGGGTGGCGCCGGGCGAGCAGATCGCCAAGGTCATCGTCAATTCGCGCACCGGCTCGGTGGTCATGAACCAGCGCGTGACGCTGCAGAACGTCGCGGTGTCGCACGGCAACCTCACCGTCACCGTCAATAGCGAAGTCGAAGTCAGCCAGCCGGCGCCGTTCTCGCGCGGCGAGACGGTGGCGGCGCAGAACCAGGGTCAGGTCGACATTCGCCAGGACGGCGGCAGCATCCACAACGTGCGCGCCAGCGGCAACCTCGCCGACGTGGTCAAGGCGCTCAATGCGCTGGGCGCCAAGCCGATGGATCTGGTCAGCATCCTGCAGGCGATGAAGGCCGCCGGCGCGCTGCGCGCCGAACTCGAGTGATCTGAGATGAACGCCGGCGTCCAGCTCAACGCGCTCGACCCGAATGCACTGGGCGAACTGAAGCGCCTCGCCCGCAGCGAGGGCCAGTCGAACGAGGCGCTGCGCGCGGCCTCGAAGCAGTTCGAGGCGCTGTTCATGCAGATGCTGCTGAAGTCGATGCGCGACGCCACGCCGTCGAACAGCCTGCTCGACAGCGACCAGACCCGCATGTACCAGAGCATGCTCGACCAGCAGCTTGCGCTGAACCTGTCGCAGGGGCGCGGCACCGGCCTGGCGGACACGCTGTTCCGCCAACTGGGCGGCAAGGATGAAGGCGCGGCTGCGGCCGGCGGCGTGGACGCGCTGGCGGCACTCGCGCGAACGGGGCAGGGCGGCAAGGATGGCGAGTCCCTTGCCGGTGTCATCCGCGGAGCGGCAAGATCTGCCGCCGCGCGGCGCGCGGCGCCGGACCGGGCCGCTGCTCCGGCCACCGCCGACGACGCGCCCGCAGCCGGCAGTGTCGTGCTCGAAGCCCGCTTCAAGGAAGCGCTCGAGCGTGTGCGCGAGGCCGGCGGCGCGGTATCGGACAAGGTACGGGGCTTCGTCGCCGAGGTCTGGCCGCATGCGGTCGAAGCCAGCAAGCGCACCGGCATCCCGCCGGCCTTCATGGTGGCGCAGGCGGCGCTGGAAACGGGCTGGGGCGAGAAACAGCTGCGCCATGCCGACGGCAGTCCCAGCCGCAACCTGTTCAACATCAAGGCCGGCTCGGGCTGGAGCGGCCGGACCGTCGATCGCGCCGTCACCGAATATGCCGATGGCCGCGCCTATACCGAGGCAGCGCGCTTTCGCTCGTATTCGTCCTATGCGGAGTCCTTCCGCGACTACGCCGAACTGATGACGCGCAGCCCGCGCTATGCCGGCGTGCTCGGCCAGACCGACGCCGGCAGCTTCGCGCGCGGCCTGCAGGATGCCGGCTATGCCACCGATCCGCAGTACGCCGACAAGCTGACCCGCATCATCGGCGGCACGACGCTGCGCACCGTGTTGGCCGGCATCGGCTGATTCTGCCGCAGGATTGCCGGTTTCGGGCTGGCACCCTTCTTGCTGATCCGGTACAGGACAATCGCAGATCAGGAAGGGCATCATGGCGGGCTTACTGAACATCGGAATGACGGGCCTCAATGCCGCGCAGGCCCAGTTGCTCACGACCGGCCATAACGTCACCAATGCCGGGGTTGCGGGCTATCACCGCCAGACGGTGATCCAGAGCAACGCCACGCCGCAATATACCGGCGCCGGCTTCTTCGGCCAGGGCACGCGCATCGCCGACGTCACCCGTTCCTACGACCGCTTCCTCGAAGGCCGCATTCTCGCCAGCAGCACGCGGGTGGCCGAATACGCCGCCTACAACGCGCAGATCAACCAGATCAACAACCTGCTCGCCGATTCGACCGCCGGGCTGTCGCCGGTGATCGAGGGCTTTTTTGCCGGCGTGCAGGAAGTCGCCTCGAATCCGACCAGCGTCGCCGCGCGGCAATCGCTGATTTCGTCGGCCGAAGCGATGGTGTCGCGCTTCCAGGCTCTGGATGCGCGGCTGACCGAAGTCCGCCAGGGCGTCGAGGGTGAAATCGAATCGACCGTCGCGCAGATCAACATGTATTCCAGCGCGATCGCCGACATGAACCAGCGCATCATGCTGGCCCAGGTCGGCGGCCCATCGGTGGCGGCGAACGACCTGCACGACCAGCGCGACCAGCTCATCGCCGAGCTGAACACGCTGGTGAAAGTGTCGACGGTCGAGGAAGACAACGGCTCGATCAGCGTCTTCGTCGGCTCCGGGCAGGGCATCGTGGTCGGCGGCACGGTGACCGAACTCGGCGCGGTGCAGGACCCGAACGACCCGCAGCGCAAGGCGGTGGCGCTGATGTCCGCGGCCGGCGTGCCCAACATCCTGCCTGAGCGTGTTCTGACAGGCGGCGTGCTCGGCGGCCTGCTGTCCTTCCGCCGCGAATCGCTGGACATGGCGCAGAACAACCTGGGCCTGATCGCCGCCGGGATCGCCAAGGCCTTCAACGACCAGCACGCGCTCGGCATCGACCTGAACGGCGCGCTGGGGCAGGGCTTCTTCAAGCTGCCGACGCCGGCGATGATGCCGGCCATTCCCGGCGCCACGGCCGAGATCGTCGACCAGTCGAAGATGAGCGCCGAAGACTACGTGCTGTATCTCGACACAACCGGCGCGCCGCAGATCAGGACGCAGAGCGGCAATCCGGTGTCGTGGACCCAGGGCACGCATCCGCTCAGCGGCGAACCGATGTTCACCGTGGATGGCGTGCAGATCACCGTGCCCTCGCTCGCCGACATCCCGGGCCAGGGGCTGTTGATCCAGCCGACGCGCTACGCTGCGCGCGACATTTCGGTGAGCATTTCCGATCCGCGCAAGGTCGCCGCCGGTGATCCGGTCAGCGCCGCGCTGACGGTCGGCCTGGGCGATCGCGGCGTGTCGGACTTCGTCACCGGCGTCAGGACGCTGCACATCGACGGCAGCAGCACCGATGCCGCCGGCGTACCGAACTTCGCCGCCGGCGAACTGGTGCTGAACGCCGCGGGCGAGCTGGAGATGGGCGGCTACCTGGTTCAGCGCTACGACCCGGCCACCGACAGCTGGGTGTCGCCGGCCACCTACGAGGTGGCGCAGGACAATGCCGGCGCGCGCTACCGGGCGCTGTCGAACCCGGCCGATGCGACGCGCGGCAATGACGCGCTCGAACACTTCGCCTTCGAGTTCACCGCCAAGGGCGAATGGACGGCAGCGACGAGGGTGGGCTTCAGCCCGACCGAAGCCGGCGTCGCCGACAACCGCAACGCGGTTGCGCTCGGCGCCTTGCAGACTTCCAAGGTGATGCTCGCCGATGGCAGCGGCGAGCCGACCGCGACCTTCCAGGCGACGTATGCGAAGCTGGTGACCGCGGTGGGCAACAAGACCCGCGAGGTGCAGGTCGGCGAGAAGGCGCAGAAGGCGCTGCTGGACCAAGCCACCGATGCGCGGGATTCGATCTCGGGCGTCAACCTCGACGAGGAAGCCGCCAACCTGATCCGCTACCAGCAGGCCTACCAGGCCTCGGCCAGGGTGATGTCCGTGGCCCAGACGCTGTTCGACGCGGTTCTTTCGATCGCGCGCTGAGATTCAGGAGAACGTCATGCGCATCTCGACCAACATGATCTACGACAAGGGCGTCGGATCGATCCAGCAGCAATGGGGCAGCCTGCTGCACACCCAGCAGCAACTGTCCACCGGCCGCCGCGTGCTGACGCCGGCCGACGATCCGATCGCCTCGGCCCGTGCGCTCGAAATCGGGCAGTCGCGAGGCGTCAACAGCCAGTTCATGACCAACACCGGCTATGCCGAGGACAAGCTCAAGCTGCTCGACAGCCAGCTCGACAGCGTGGGGGGCATCCTGCAGTACATGCGGCAGAAGACGGTGGAGGCCGGCAATGCGGGTTTCAAGGAAGAAGACCTGCGCTACCTCGCCACCGACCTGCGCGCCCAGTTCGACGCCTTGCTGGCGCTGGGCAACACCCAGGACGGCATGGGCGACTACATCTTTTCCGGCTATCGCTCCAACCAGCAGCCGTTCAGCGGCGACCTGGCCGGCGTCGATTACCACGGCGACGAAGGCACGCAGACGGTGCAGGTGTCGGCCTCGCGCTTCATGCCGGTCAGCCTGCCCGGCTCGGACGTGTTCGCCCGCACCCGCACGCTGGCCGACTCCGTCCATGTCGGCAATGGCAGCCAGAATACCGGTACGGCTGCGATCAGCGGCAGCGTGAGCGTCGACCCGGCCACCGGCGTTGCCCATACCGAAGGGCAGGGGCGCCGCTTCGAGATTGCCTACAACGGCGGCGCCTACGACGTCTATGAGTACCGGCCGGGGGTGGCGCAGAAGATCACCGTGGCGACCGGCCTGGCCGATCTGAGCAGCCTCGGCGATCCGGCTTCGCCCGACTTCATCGGCCTCGACTTCGACGTCAGCGACGGGCCGCCGGCCGACGGCGACCGCTTCGAGGTGTTTTCCGCCTCGACCAACATGTTCGACAACCTCGGCATCGTGATCGATGCGATGGAGCGTCCGGGGCCGGCGGGCATGGCCGCCGGCGCGGTGGCGTTCGGACTGGAGAACATCGACCACGCCAACGAGAACATCCTCAAGGTCCGCGCCCAGATCGGCTCCCAGCTCATCGAGGCGGACAGCCTCCAGTCGCTCGGCACCGACCTGAACCTCCAGTACACCGAAGTGATCACCGGCCTGACCGGCCTGACGAGCGAGGACTGGGTCGAGGCCTTGTCGCGGTTGACGCAGCAGCGCACCTACCTGGAAGCGGCGCAGCAGTCCTTCATGCGGGTATCGGGCCTGTCGCTGTTCAACTTCCTCAACTGAGCCTGCCATGCCTGCCTTTTCCGCTGCCGCCGCTCCCGTGCTTGCCGCCGTCGCGGCCGTCCTCGTCCTCGCGGGCTGCGCCTCTTCGCCGGAGCAGGTGCAGCAGGAACGGCTGCAGTCCGAATCCGATGCCCCGAGCGAGCTGTCGCGCACGCTGGAGCAGGCCGGGCAATGGGCGGGAGATCAGGGTGCCCCGGTGGCGGCGATCGCCGGCGGGCTGCTGATGCTGCACGACTTGAAGATGCTGAAGGTCGAGTACCTGGCCGGTGCCCTGGTGGCTTTCGCGATCTACGATCCGTTGGCGCCGACCTGGCGGATCGACGTGCGCGAATCCGGCGCCGGCCGCGTGCGGATGGCGCTGCGCATGAAATCGCTGATCACCGGCGGCGACGGCGAAGCGCGCCAGGTGTTCCTGCGCAATGCGCGCGAGATGGTCGAGGCGGGCGGCTTCGCCGGCTACGAGATCGTGCATTACGAGGAAGGCGTCGAATCGACGCGGCCGTTCGCGCACCGCTATGCCAATGCCGAGATCCGGCTGCTGAGGTCGAACATCTTCCCGGCCTTGTGAGCACGGCACGGAGCGCGATGGCGCCATCCGCCCGTCGGTGCCGGCTCAGGGCGGCGGCAGCGGAGCGAGCAGTTCCAGCATGAGGCCGATTTCGTCGAAGCCGCGTTCGAACAGGCTTTGCAGCACCGGCGCGAAGTTGGTCATGAACAGCAGCACGCCGACGAAACCGGCGGTGAGCGTGACCGGGAAGCCCACCGCGAACAGGTTGAGCTGCGGCGCCGCGCGCGTCAGCACGCCGAGCGAGATGTTGGCCACCAGCAGGATGCCGAGCACCGGCAGCGACAGCAGCAGGCCGGTGGCGAAGACGGCGGCACCGGCGCGGGCGATGTAGCCCCAGCCCTGGGCCCGCACGACTTCGGCGCCGACCGGCAGCCATTCGAAGCTGCGCACCAGTACCTCGACCATCAGCAGGTGGCCATTGACGGCGAGGAACAGCAGCGTGGCGACCAGGCTGAGGAAGTCGGACAGCACTGCGGTCTGGCCGCCGGCGTCGGGGTCGAAGAAGATGGCGAAGGACAGGCCCATCTGCATGCCGATCAGCGCACCCGCGGTATCCACCGCGGCGAACACCAGCCGCATCATGAAACCCACGGCGACGCCGATGAAGATCTGCTGGCCGAAGATCGCCAGCCCGATGCCCGAGTTCGGCGCCACCTCGGGCATCGGCGGCATCGCCGGCAGCAGCGCGATGCCGATGGCCAAGCCGGCGGCGAGGCGGACGCGGGCCGGCATGCCGCGGTTGGAGAAGATCGGTGCGGTGGCGAACAGGCCGAGCAGCCGTGCCAGCGGGAAGGCCGCGGCGGCGAGCCAGGCATCGAGCTGGGCGGCCGTTACGCTGAGCATCGGGCGGGGCCGGCTTGCGGCTTCAGCCGATCATCGCCGGGATGGATTCGAACAGCCGGCGCATGAAATCGGTCAGCAGCGTGATCATCCACGGCCCGGCCAGCACCAGGGTGACGAAGATGGCGACGAGCTTGGGCACGAAGGTCAGCGTCATCTCGTTGATCTGGGTCGCGGCCTGGAAGATGCTGATGATCAGGCCGGTGACGAGCGCGGCGAGGAACAGCGGCGCCGACACCATCAGGGTGACTTCGACGGCCTGGCGGCCGAGTTCGATGACGGTGGTGGGGGTCATGGCCGCTTTCTCCCGCTTGTTTGCATCAGACCGCGAAGCTCTGCACCAGCGAGCCGATCAGCAGCGTCCAGCCGTCGACCAGCACGAACAGCATGATCTTGAACGGCAGCGACACGATCACCGGCGACATCATCATCATGCCCATCGACATCAGCACCGAGGCGACCACCATGTCGATGATGATGAAGGGGATGAAGACGATGAAGCCGATCTGGAAGGCGGTCTTGATCTCCGAGGTGACGAAGGCCGGGATGATCACGCGCATCGGCAGGTCTTCGGCTTTTTCCACCGGCGGCACCTTGGCCAGGCCGGCGAACAGGTCGAGGTCGGGCTCGCGCACCTGTGCCAGCATGAATGTACGCATCGGCACCGAGGCGCGCTGCAGGGCTTCGTCGAACTGGATCTGGCCTTCCGACATCGGCAGGTAGGCTTCGGTGTAGACCCGCTCGGCGACCGGCGCCATGACGAAGAAGCTCAGGAACAGCGCCAGGCCCAGCAAGACCTGGTTGGGCGGCGCGGTCTGCGTGCCCATCGCCTGGCGCAGCAGCGAGAGCACGATGATGATGCGGGTGAAGCTGGTCATCATCAGCACCATTGCCGGGATGAAGCTCAGCAGCGTCATCAGCAACAGCGTCTGGATGGTCAGGCTGTAGGTGGTGCCGCCGTCCGCCGCGGTCGAACTGGTGACGGCGGGCAGGGCCTGGGCCTGTGCGGGCAGCGGCAGGCCGGCAAGCACCAGCAGCAGCGTCAGCACTGCAGCCAGCGACAGCGCCGGCGCCAGGCGTGTGCGCAGCAGCGAAGAGCGCTCAGCGTGCATCGCTGCGCTCCGCCGCTTGCCGCTCTGCCGTCTGCCGCTTCATGGCCTGTCCCAGCCAGGCCGAGAAATTCCGCGCCGAGCCGGATGACGATGGATGCGCGTTCTGCCGTGCTGCGAGCGGCAGTTCCTCGGCCTTCATTTCGTGCAGCCGGGTGACGCTGCCCGGCGCCACGCCGAGCACCAGCAGCTGTTCGCCCAGGCGCACCAGCACCACCCGCTCGCGCGGCCCGACCGCGGCGGCGCCCAGCACCTCGATCGCGGCGGCGGCGCTGCCGCGCGGCGCGGCGAGGCGACGGACCAGCCACAGGCTGGCGAGCAGCAGGGCGATGACCACGGCCAGGCCGCCCAGCATCTGGAACAGGCTGCCGGCCAGCTCGGTGGGGTCGCTGCCTGCGACCGGCGCCTGCGCCAGTGCATCGGCTGCAAGGGCGGTCAGCGGGAGCGGCAGAAGACGTAGGACGGTGAATCGATGCACGGTGCTGCGACGTTCAGTGGCGGATCTTGCGCATGCGCTCGGCCGGACTGATGATGTCCGTCAGGCGGATGCCGAACTTGTCATTGACGACGACGACTTCGCCTTGCGCGATCAGCGTGCCGTTGACCAGCACGTCCATCGGCTCACCGGCGAGACCGTCGAGTTCGACCACCGAGCCGTGGGCGAGCTGCAGCAGGTTGCGGATCGTCAGCTTGGTGCGCCCCAGCTCCACGGTGATCTGCACCGGGATGTCGAGGATCATGTCGAAGTCGTTGAGTGAGCTCTTGCCGGGGCTGCCGGCGCCGAAATCCTCGAAGATCTGGCTGGCCGGACGGGCCTGGTAGGGCGAGTCCGCCATCGCCGCAGCGGCGAGTTCGGCGGCGACGCGGTCGGCCTCGCTGTCGCCGGACTGGCTGGCTTCGGTTGCGGCCTGTTCCTGCATCGCGGCGGCCCAATCGTCGTCGGTAATCTGGTTGTCGTCAGCCATTCTGGCCTCCAGCTAACAAGGGTGAAGGCTCTTCTTCCTGCGCGAGGAAGCGCTCCACCCGGATGGCGTATTGCCCGTTCTTGGTGCCCTGCCTGCATTCGAGCACCGGCACGCCGTCGATCTCGGCCTGCAGCAGCTCGGGCACGTTCAGCGGAATCACGTCGCCGACCCGCATGTCGACGATGTCGCGCAGCGTGACGCGCGCGCTGCCGAGATTGCAGTACAGCTCGACGTCGGCCGAGCGCAGCTGGTGCGACAGCAGCTTGATCCAGCGCCGGTCCGAGGTGATGTGGTCGCTCTGCATCGTCGAATACAGCAGGTCGCGGATCGGCTCCAGCATCGAGTACGGGAAGCAGACGTGCATCTCGGCCTGGGCGCCGCCGATCTCCAGCGAGAAGGTCGTCGAAATGACGATCTCGGAAGGGGTGGCGATGTTGGCGAACTGCGAGTTCATCTCCGAGCGCACGTACTCGAACTCGAGCTTGAACACCGGCGCCCAGGCCTTGGCGTATTCGGTGAACACCACTTCGAGCATGCCGTGGATGATGCGCTGCTCGGTCGGCGTGAAGTCGCGGCCTTCGACGCGGGTGTGGAAGCGGCCGTCGCCGCCGAACATGTTGTCGACGACGAGGAAGACCAGGTTGGGGTCGAACACCACCAGCCCGGTGCCGCGCATCGGCTTGGCCGTGACCAGGTTGAGGTTGGTCGGCACCACCAGGTTGCGCACGAACTCGGCGTATTTCTGCACCTTGATCGGGCCGACGGAAACCTCGGTGTTGCGATGCAGGTAGTTGAAGAAGCCGATCCGCAGGTAGCGCGCGAAGCGTTCGTTGATCAGCTCCATCGTGGGCATGCGCCCACGCACGATGCGTTCCTGCGTGCCCAGGTTGTAGGGGCGCACGCCCTCGGTCGACTGCTCCTCAACTTCGGGTTCGTCGGATTCTCCGGTCACGCCCCGCAGCAGGGCGTCGACTTCTTCCTGGGAGAGAAAATCCGAGGACATGGCGTGCGCGTCCGCTACTGGATGATGAAGGAGTTGAACAGCACGGCCTGGATCGGACCGGTGGAGGTCGTGCGGCCGCGGGCGTCGGTCTGGACCGGGAAGCCGAGCGCGGCATTGGCCTCATCGACGATGCTGGTCGCCAGCAGTTCGCGGCCTTCGGTGGTGAACAGCTCGGAAGGCAGCCGGCTCGACAGCAGCAGGTTGATGCGGTGGCGGATCTCCGGCATGAAGGCCTTGAGCCCTTCGCCGGTCTTGGCGTCGGCGACGCGCAGCACGATCACGGTCTGCAGGTAGTGGTCGCCTTCTTCGCGGCGCAGGTTGACGGTGAAGGGGTCCAGCGGCACGAAAGTGGGCGGCTTGGACAGATCGACCACCGGCGCCGGCGGCGAGGCGGACGGTGCGGTGGCGGCAGGCGTGGCGCCGCCGTCGTCGCTGCCGCCCTTGTTCTTCAGCAACAGCAGCGCGCCGACGCCGCCGGCGACGATGATCAGCACGAGCAGCAGCACGATGACGATGATCATGAGCAGCTTGCTCTTGCCCTTGGGAGCGGCTTCTGCAGCTGCTTCCGGTCTGGTTGGCGCCTTGGCCATGCAAATCTCCTGATGCCTTGCCTGAATTATTGCGGAAGATCGCACGCCGCGAAGCGCCGAAAAGTGGGGCAGAGCGGCCCCAATTCATGCGCTTCAGACGAAAGTGTCGACCAATCCGTCGTGTTGTCGCAGCCATGCCGCGGGCTGGCTGCTGCCGGCCGGGCCTGCGATCGCCTCGCCGCCGGAGTGCCGGCCCTGTCCGCCGCTGCCCTTGCCGCTTCCCTCGCTGCCCGTGCCGCGATCCTCGGAGGTGCTGACATCGGCTTGTCCCAGGTTGATGCCGGATTGCTGGAGTATCTCCCGCAAGCGGGGCAATGCCTGCTCGAGTGCGTCACGCGCGGCCTGACTCGAGGCGACGAACTGCGCCGTGGTCTGGTCGCCGCTGAGCGAGATCGACACTTCGAGCTTGCCGATGTTGGGTGGCGTCAGCACCAGTTCGGCCTTGCTTTCGGCACGTCCGATCATCCAGCGCACCTGGTTGCCGACGTCTTCGGCCCAGGTCTGCCGGTTGGTCGGCGTCTGGACGGGCAACTGCGGCGTCGGCGCCGGCCCTGGCGCATGGCGCAGCACGCCGAGCAGGTTGGTGCCGTGGTGCCCGCCGGGCTGAGCAGTTTGCTGGACCGCGGTGTCCTCGCCCCCGGCCTTCAGGGGCTGCGCCGCAGCCGCCGCCTTGTCGGCGATGAATGCCGCGACCGGCAATCGTCCTTGCGCCCCCTGGCTGGCATGCGTACCGGCGTCTGCCGACTTCGAGCCGCCTTTCGACAGCAGCTCGGCATTCTGGAAGTCCCTTGCCGACGCTGTCATCCGCGGCAGCTTCAGCGTCGTCGGCCTGCATGGCGGCAATCGCTGCCGGCAGGCCGGCAATCGCGGCCGCATCGACGGGCGTCTCTGCCGGTGCCTCGGCCGTTGCCGCCTGCTCTTCATGCGGTGAAGCCTTGCCATGCTCGCGTCGGGTTTCGCTGCCCCGGGCGGCTTCGTCCGGCCGCGCGGCGCTTTCGCTGCCGCGGGATTCGGCCGCCGGGTCGGCAGGCTGCGCCCGCGAGGGTTCCGGTTCGCGGGCGGTACTGCGCTGCTGGCTGCGTTCGGCGTCGCGCATGTGCGCCGGAGCAGCGTTCGCCCGCGGAGGCTGGGCCGACTGGGCAGGCGATTCGCGCAACTGGTTCTGCAGCGTGCGGGAGAAGGAGGGCGAGGACTGGTTGCCGGGGCCGATCAGCCCGGCGAGCGTCGTCTGATTGGACCACTTGTGGGTCGTCTTGCCTTGCAGGCTTTGAGCCAGGCTGGAAGATGGAACGGTTGCGGGCATGGTCTGGCGCCTCTGGAACAGGATGAGCAGGGCTCTCGATGCAAGAGGTATGCCATGCCGGCGAGATGTGGCGGCAGATGGATCGGCAAGCCATCGACCGCTCAATCCGGAGTGTCGCTGCCGCCGTCGCGGTGGGCGCGGCCGAGGCGTGCGGCGTGCTCGTCGGCCATCTTCTGCTCCTGGCGGGCCTCGACGCGGGCCAGGCCCGCCTGGTGGCGCTGCGACAGGGTGTCGAAAGCCTTGAGCTTGTTGCGCTGGGCGAGCCAGTGCTGCTGCCCCTGCGCGGTCAACTGCTGCGACTGCTCCGCCAGCTTGCGCTGGGCGAGGATGGCTTCATCCAGGCGGGCGATGAAAGCGCCGTAATTGCGCCAGGCGTCCGGGCTGAGGCCTTCGCGCGCGGCTTCGACGAAGCGGTCGTTGTATTCGCGCCGGTAGTCCTCGAGCATCTGCAGCTTCTGCGCCACGTCGCGTTCGGCCGCCACCAGCTCGCCCAACTGGCGGGCGGCATCGTCGGTGCGGGTCTGGGCGAGGTCGAGCAGGGGCTGGAGGTGGAAGCGAGGACTCATGGAGGTGGCGGCGCGTCGTTCGGGTGCCCCGGCGACGGAGAGATGGGCGCCAAATTCTAATCGTCATATGCCGCAGGCGTGCCGTACATTCTGCGGTCGCCCGTGCAAAATGTCACACTCAGGCGGAAAATACCTGTGCCAGCTTCTGCAGGGCGCCGTCGTAGGCTTCGCGCTCGTGGATGCCTTGCTGCAGGAAAGCTTCCAGCCTGGGGTAGAGCTGCACTGCCGTGTCCAGCACCGGGTCGCCGCCCGGCTGGTAGGCGCCGACCGCGATCAGGTCGCGCGAACGCTGATAGCGCGAGAAGAACTGCTTGAACTGGCGTACGACGGCGAAGTGATCGTCGCCGACCAGGCCGTGCATTGCGCGCGAGATCGACTGTTCGATGTCGATCGCGGGGTAGTGGCCCTGGTCGGCGAGGCTGCGCGACAGCACGAAGTGGCCGTCGAGGATGGCGCGGGCGGAATCGGCGATGGGATCCTGCTGGTCGTCGCCTTCGGCCAGCACGGTGTAGAAGGCGGTGATCGAGCCGCCGCCTTCGGGGCCGTTGCCGGCGCGCTCGACCAGCGCCGGCAGGCGGGCGAACACGCTCGGCGGGTAGCCGCGGGTGACCGGCGGTTCGCCGATCGCCAGCGCGATCTCGCGCTGCGCCATCGCGTAGCGCGTCAGCGAGTCCATGATCAGCAGCACCTGCTTGCCCTGGTCGCGGAAATATTCCGCCACCGTGGTTGCGTAGGCCGCGCCCTGCATCCGCATCAGCGGGCTGGTGTCGGCCGGTGCGGCCACCACCACCGAGCGCGCCAGGCCTTCCGGGCCGAGGCTCTGGTCGATGAACTCCTTGACTTCGCGGCCCCGTTCGCCGATCAGGCCGACGACGATGATGTCCGCCGAGGTGTAGCGCGCCATCATGCCGATCAGCACCGACTTGCCGACGCCGGAGCCGGCGAACAGGCCCAGGCGCTGGCCGCGGCCGACGGTCAGCAGGGCGTTGATCGCACGGATGCCGACGTCCAGCGGCTGCTGGATCGGTGCGCGCGACAGCGGGTTGATCGCGCGCCCTTGCAGCGAGCGCGTTTCCTGCGTGGTCAGCGGGCCGGCGCCGTCGAGCGGCCGGCCGGCGCCATCGATGACGCGGCCGAGCAGGGCGTCGCCCACCGGCAGGTGCTTGGCGCGGTCGGCGGCGCGGCGGCGCGGACCGATGCGCTTGCCCGGCACCAGCCGCGGCACGCCCATTTCCATCGGCAGCACGCGGGCGCCGGGGGCCAGGCCGAAGATGTCGTCGGTCGGCATCATGAACAGCTTTTCGCCGCTGAAGCCGACGACTTCGGCCTCGACCGAGCCACCGCCCGGGATCAGGATCCGGCAGCCGGAACCCAGCGGCAGCTTGAGCCCGGCCGCTTCCATGACGAGGCCGTTGATGCGGGTCAGCCGGCCCGAAATCTCGAAGGCGCTGGCGTCCCTGACCAGCCGGCGGCCGTCGGCGAGGAAGTCGCGCCACAGCTCGCTGCCGTGTTTCATGTTGCAGTGCCTGTTGCCGGCTGCTCCGGATCGGCGGCGGAGAAGCGCATGTGGTCGCGCCCGAGCGATTCGAGCACGCGCCGCCAGCGGGTCTCCAGCGTGGCGTCGAGCTGGGCGCCCTGGGTGTCGATGCGGCATTCGCCGCGCTGCAGGTCGAAATCCTCCTGCAGGCGGTGGCCGGCTTGCGCGAGCTGTTCGCCCAGGTTCTCGCGCACCAGCGCCAGGTCGTCCGGATGCAGCCGGATCTGCGCATTGCCCTGTGGCAACTGCTGCAGGGCGTTGCGGATGGTGTCGAGCACGGTCTCGGGGTGGAGGTGCAGGGTGTGGTGGACCATCTGCCGGGCCAGTTCGATGGCGAGCGCCATCAACTCCTCGGCGACTTCGCGATCGATTTCGGCCAGCGACTGCTCGAGCCGATCGGCCAGCGCCAGCACGCGCGCGGCTTCGGCTTCGGTCCTCGCCTTGCCTTCCTCGTAGGCCTTGCGTTCGCCTTCGGCCATGCCTTCCGCCAGCCCGGCTTCGTGGCCTTCGCGCCAGCCTTCCTCGCGCGCGGCATTGCGGACTTCCTCGTGCATGCGCTCGATTTCCTCCGCCGTGGGCAGCTTCAGATCGGGCGGCAGGCTGTAGACGGGCTCGGGCGCGTCGGGAACGGCTTCGGGTTCGGCCGGGGCAAGGGCGTCGGCGCCTGCCGGGGGAGGGGGTTCGTCCCGCGCGTCGAAATCCTCCGGTGTCCAGCGCCGATAGGCGCCCACGGCCTGGTGGCGGGAAATGCTCACGAAGCGCTCCTGGATCCCGGCAGCTTAGACGAAGCCATCGTCGCCTCCCTTGCCCGCCATCATGACCTGGCCTTCCTCCGCCAGGCGGCGGACGATCTTGAGGATTTCCTTCTGTTCGGCCTCGACTTCGGACAGCCGGACCGGGCCGCGGGATTCGAGATCCTCGCGCAGCATCTCGGCCGCGCGGCTCGACATGTTCTTGAAGATCTTCTCGCGCAGCTCCGGCTGCGCGCCCTTGAGGGCGACGATCAGCGAGTCGGACTGGACTTCGCGCAGTACGGTCTGGATGCCGCGGTCGTCGATGTCGAGCAGGTTCTCGAACACGAACATCTCGTCGAGAATCTTCTGCGCCAGTTCGGGATCGTATTCGCGTACGTTGTCGATGATGCTGGTCTCGTACGTCGAGCCGACGAAGTTGAGGATCTCCGCGGCATGGTGCACGCCGCCCATCGAGGCCTTCTTGACCGTCGATGCGCCGGCCAGCATGCGCGTCAGCGAGTCGTTCAGTTCGCGCAGCGCGGCAGGCTGCACGCCGTCGAGCGTGGCGATGCGCAGCACCACGTCGTTGCGCAGGCGCTCGCTGAAATGGGTGAGGATCTCGCCGGCCTGGTCGAATTCGAGGTGGACCAGGATGGTGGCGATGATCTGCGGATGCTCGTTCTTGATCAGGTCGGCGGCGGTACCGGCATCCATCCACTTCAGGCTTTCGATGCCGGCGGTGTCCGAACCCTGGATCATGCGCGCGAGCAGGTGGCTGGCGCGCTCGTCGCCCAGCGCCTTGGTCAGCATCAGGCGCAGTTGTTCCTCGTCGGATTCGATCAGCGCGCCCTTGGCGAAATGCTCGATCATCTCGTCCAGCAGCGGCCCGACCTTGCTGCGCGACTGCGGCGGCATGCTCGCCATCTTCATGCCGAGGCGCTGCACTTCGCGCGGGCCGAGGTGCTTCAGCACTTCGGCCGCTTCGTCGGCGCCGAGCGTCATCAGCAGCAGCGCGGACTTTTCCAGGCCTTCTTCGGGTGTCGTCACTTGCGGCCCTCCTCGGCCACGCCCAGCCATTCCTTGATCAGGTTGGCGACGGTCTTGGGATCGTCGCGGGCCAGCTCGCGGGCGCGGGCGAGGCGGCTTTCGTAGCTGTCGGCTTCGTCTCCGCCCGACAGCGACACGACCACGCCGTCCTCGTCCTCGTCGCCGGCTTCGCCGCCCAGGCCCGGCTCGCCCTGAGCGTCCCTGGCCGGCTTTTCCTTCGGCGGGATCACCGTGCGCAGCAGCGGGCGCAGCACGCCGAAGTAGGCGAGCAGGATCGCGATCAGGATCAGCAGCCAGTTCAGCCCTTCGCGGCCGAGCTCGACCATTTCCGGATCCTTCCACAGCGGCGGCGCGGCGTCGTCCGGGTCGCGGGCGAAGGCGTTGTTGGCGACGTTGATCGAATCCCCCGGTCGGCGTTGTAGCCGACGGCTTCGCGCACGACGTTGGTGATGCGGGCGATTTCCTCGTCGGTCAGCGGCACCCGGGTCGGCTTGCCTTCCGGGCCGGGAACGGTGCGATTGTTGACCACCACCGCCACCGACAGGCGCTTGATCTGGCCGACCGCCTGCTTGATGTGCTGGATGCTGCGGTCGACTTCGTAGTTGAGCACCGCGCTGCGGTTGCTGCTGATCACGCCCTGCGAGCCCTGCTGGCCTTCGCCGACCGGCGGCACGCTGAGTGGCGCGGTGGCCGGCACCGGCGGCTGGTTGGTGAGCGCGCCGGGAATGCCTTGCGGCCCCTGCAGCGGGTTGATGGTCTCGGTGGTCTGCTGGCTGCGGATCGCCTGGTCGGGCGAAGGGTTGGGTTTGTAGGTCTCGGCGGTCTGCTCGACCTGGTTGAAATCGACGGCGGCGGTGACCTGGGCGCGGAAGTTGTCCTTGCCGAACAGCGGCACCAGGATGTTGTCGATGCGCTCGATCAGGCCTTCCTCGACCATGCGCACGTACTGCAGCTGGTTGGCGTTGAGGCCGGCGCGCATCAGCGGGTCGGCCCGTTCGGTCAGCAGCTTGCCGCTCTGGTCGATGATCTTGACGCCTTCGGCGGTCATGCGCGGCACGCTGGACGACACCAGGTGCACGATGCCGGCGACCTGGTTCTCGTCCAGGATGCGTCCCGGGCGCAGGTTCACCATCACCGACGCGGTCGGCTTCTGGTCGTCGCGCAGGAAGGCGGTCTGCTTGGGCATCGCCAGGTGCACGCGGGCGCTGTCGACCGCCGAGATCGACTGCACGGTGCGCGACAGCTCGCCTTCGAGCGCGCGCTGGTAATTGACCTGTTCGTTGAATTGCGAGATGCCCAGCTTCTGGCCGTCCATCAGCTCGAAGCCGGCCAGCCCGCCCTTGGGCAGGCCGGCCGCGGCCAGGCGCAGGCGGGTTTCGTGCACCTGCGCGCTGGGCACCAGGATCGCATTGCCGGTGGCCGACATCCGGTAGGGCACGTTCTGCTGCTGCAGCGTGGCGATGACCTGGCCGCCGTCGCGCTCGTCGAGGTTGGAGTACAGCACCGCGTAGTCGGGCGGGCGGTTCCACATCAGCAGGGCTGCGATCAGCGCGATCGTCAGCGCGAGCGCGGCGGCAGCGGCGATCTTCTGCTGCTGCGTCAGCGCCTTGACGTTCTGCAGCGCCTGCTGCAGGCGAGTAGGCTCGGCGGCGGGTTCGCCGCCAGCGGGTATGCCCCCGGCGGGTATGCCTCCAATGGGCATCTCGGCAGTGTTCTCGGCAGCGGCCATGATGGCGGTCCACTTTTTCGGATGGACGCATTGTCACGCGGCCCTGGCAAGGGTGGTCATGCGAATAGCGGCATTTTTTGCCGCCTGTTTGCCGGCTAAGATAGTGCCCACCATGATTAGAGTGCAGGGCGTGAATACGGAACCCAGCCATTCTTCTGCCGGAGCGGCGGCTGCCGGACTGCAGGGCACCGGAGCGCCGGTTGCCGGGTCGCCGGCCGCCGGAACGCCGGCCGCCCCTCTCGACGCGGCGCAGCTGGCCGAGGCGTTTGCGCTGTTCAACCGCGCTTCCGAGGAACTGTCGACCGCCTACAACGCGCTGCAGGCGCAGGTCGGGCAACTGACCGAGCGGCTGTCGGTGCTGATGGGCGCGCTGCCGGCAGCGGTGGTCGTCGTCGATCGCGCGGGCCTCGTCGTCCAGGTCAATCGTGCGGCCGAGGCCTTGTTCGGCGGCGCACTGGTCGGCACCGCCTGGCGCGCCGCGTGGGCGCGCCTGCAGGCCACCGAGACGCCGGGCGAGTTCAGCTTCGCAGCGCCGGGCGAGGGCGGCAGCGCGGACGAGCCGCGGCGGCTGTCGCTGTCCGAATCCGCGCTCGAATCGGGCGACGAGCGCATCGTGCTGCTGCACGACATCACCGAAACCCACCGCATGCGCCTCGCTTCCGAGCGCAACGAACGGCTCGCGGCGATGGGCGAGATGGTCGCGGGCCTGGCGCACCAGCTGCGCACGCCGCTGGCCGCCGCGCTGCTCTACACCGGCAACCTGCGCCAGCCCGAGCTCGACGCCGCGCAGCGCAGCCACGTCGCCGACCGCGCGCTGGAGCGCCTGCGCTACCTGGAACGCCTGATCCGCGACATGCTGCTGTTCGCCCGCGGCGACAGCCTGGGGCGGCAGCGCTTCCACGTCTGCGAGCTCGCAGCGGAACTCGCCCATACGCTGGAGCCGCTGGCGAAGGCGAAGCAGATCGAGTTCGACGCACACTGCGGCTGCGGCGACACCGAACTCCTTGGTGACCGCAAGGCACTGGGCGGCGCGTTGACGAATCTGCTCGAAAACGCCATCCAGGCCAGCGAGGCGGGCGGCTGCGTGCGCTTCGAAGTCGCAAGCGTGCCGGCCGCCGACAGCGGCCTGGGCGTGGCCGCGGTGCGCTTCGCCGTCAGCGACGAAGGCCGGGGCATTCCGGCCGAGCTGCAGGAGCGCCTGTTCGAGCCCTTCTTCACCACGCGCGCCGAAGGCACCGGCCTCGGCCTCGCCATCGCGCGCGGCGTGGCGCGCGGCCACGGCGGCGACATTCTGCTGCGTTCGGCGCCCGGCCAGGGTTCCACCTTCATCCTCAGTCTGCCGATGTCGCTCGAGCTGCCGGCAGACACGACTTCTTCGCCGTCACCGCCATGATCGAACACCTGAACATTCTCGTCGTCGAGGACGATGCCGCGCTGCGCGACGCCGTGTGCTTCACGCTGGAGATGGCCCGCCACGGCGTCACCGGCGTCGATGGCGGACCGGCGGCGCTGGCCGAACTCGAACGCCAGCGCTTCAACCTCGTCGTCACCGACCTGCGCATGCAGCCGATGGACGGCCTCGAACTGCTGCACGAGATCCGCCTGCGCCAGCCGCAGTTGCCGGTGCTGCTGATGACCGCCTACGGCGACGTCGACAAGGCGGTGGCGGCGATGCGCGGCGGCGCCTGCGATTTCCTGATGAAACCCTTCGAACCCGAAGTGCTGCTGGAGAACGTGCGGCGCTACGCGGCGCTGTCGCCCGCCGCCGAGGACACCGTCGCCGAAGACCCCCATACCTGCAACCTGCTGGCACTGGCCGCGCGCGTGGCCGAGACCGACGCCACGGTGCTGCTGTCGGGCGAGTCCGGCACCGGCAAGGAAGTCTTCGCGCGCTACATCCACAGCCATTCGCCGCGTAGCAGCGGCCCTTTCATCGCGATCAACTGTGCGGCGATTCCCGAGAACCTGCTCGAAGCCACGCTGTTCGGCTACGAGAAGGGCGCTTTCACCGGCGCGCAGGCTGCGCAGCCGGGCAAGTTCGAGCAGGCCCAGGGCGGCACCATCCTGCTCGACGAGATCTCCGAAATGCCGCTCGGCCTGCAGGCCAAGCTGCTGCGGGTGCTGCAGGAGCGCGAAGTCGAGCGTGTCGGCGGCAAGAAGCCGGTGGCGCTCGACATCCGGGTGCTGGCCACCAGCAACCGCGACATGCAGAAGGAAATCGCCGCGGGCCGTTTCCGCGAGGATTTGTACTACCGGCTCAACGTGTTTCCGATCGCGATTCCCGCGCTGCGCGAGCGGCCGGGCGACATCGTGCCGCTGGCACGCCATTTCCTCGGCCAGCACGCTGCGCGGCTCAAGCGCCAGGCCCGTCTGGCGGCCGAGGCCGAGAGCCTGCTGCCCAGCTACGGCTGGCCGGGCAACGTGCGGGAACTGGAGAACACCTTGCAGCGCGCGCTGATCCTGACGCCCGGTGACACCGTCGGCGCCGAGACGCTGCGCTTGTGCCTGCCGCACTGGGACGGCGCCGCAGCGGCGCCGGCGGTGCAGATCGCTCCGGCGGCAGATTTTGCCGCAGCGCCAAGCAAGGCGCCTGCCGCGCCGGCGGCAATGTTTGCCGCCAGCCAGTCGTTGCCACCGCAGACCGAGGCCGTCGCCGCAGCAGCCCAGGCCACCCGCCCGGCGAACATGAAGGATCTCGAACGCGAGCACATCCTCGGCACGCTGCGCGAACTGGGCGGATCGCGCAAGAAAACCGTCGAAAAGCTGGGGATTTCGGAACGAACCTTGCGTTACAAGCTGCAGCAGTACCGCGACGAAGGCTACGACGTCTAGCCGGCGGGCGGACTCGACAGCGGTGGCACGGGCTTTGCTCTGCTAGACTGACGTCAACAGCGACACAAAGAGCGACACAGGCCGGGGAACCGAAGATCGGCAGACAGATCACAAGGCCGAAGACCTGGACCGGAGAGCAAGCATGGACACCCGTGGAATCGACCAGATGTTGAGCGAACTGCGCTCGGTATCCCAGGCTGCACAGAACAAGCCTGTGGAGCCGGCTGGGCCCGTGGCGGGCGGCGCCAACTTCGCCGACGTGCTCGACAACGCCCTCAAGGACGTCAGCGCGGCCCAGTCCGAAGCGCGCCAGATGGCGCAGGAATTTTCCGCCGGCGACCCCAACGTCAATCTTCAGGACGTGATGGTCAACCTTCAGAAGGCCAATCTGTCCTTCCAGCAGATGGTGCAGGTGCGCAACCGGCTGGTCACCGCGTACCAGGACATCATGAACATGCCTGTTTGAGGGGGCTCCAGAATCTGCCGGTGGGCCGGCAGCTTGCGGCGAAAGCCAGGCCCATCGGTATCCCGGACGGCGGTACGTTTCGTGCCGCCGTTTTTCGTTGGGGCTGTGCAGGCGTTCCGGACGCTGCTTGTCCTGACCGCTCTATGCGAAGAACCCTCAAAAGCACGCCTCATGGTTTGATCACCGAGTTCCAGGAAACATGCGCTTCATCGTTGTCGGCACAAGCGGATCGGGGAAGACCACCTTCGCCAATGCCTTGTCGAAGGCCATGAGCTGCCCATGCATCGAGCTCGATCGGCTCTATTGGGGGCCGGACTGGGTTGCCGTGCCGCCTGAAGAGTTCAGGCGCGCCGTGTGTGAGGCCACCGCGGGTGAGCGTTGGGTGGCCGACGGAAACTACAGCGCAGTACGCGAACTGTTGTGGTCGCGTGCCACGCACGTCGTCTGGCTCAACTTCGGCCGCGCTACAGTGTTCTCACGGGTGTTCTGGCGCACGCTAAGCCGTGGCATCAGGCGCACGGAGCTGTTCAACGGCAATCGTGAGTCACTGCGCATGGCTTTCCTGTCCAGGGAGTCGGTACTGCTTTGGTCATTCACGACCTTCTCCAGGAACAGAATCAAATTCTCGGCGCTGCGTGACGATCCCGGGTTTTCTCATCTGCAATGGATGGAGATCACCGAGCCTGCTCGCGTCAACGCGGTGATTCGGTCCCTGTCCCGTGCGGAAGATTGATCGATTGCTTCCACATGCTTTGCCTTCCTGATGCCGCGGGAACAGATCATGAATCCTGACGGTGTGAAGGTGTCCCATATGTTTCGTTATTCGATGAGGGATGCAGATGGTCGGACAGGCAGCAGACGCAGCGCCGGCGTTGAAGGAAATATTCGACGAACAGTGCATTCAGCACTTCGCGGACGAGGCCGGGCAGGTTTCTTCGGCATTCGACCGGCAATCTTTCCTCGCCTGCTTCGGCGACCTCGATCGACTCTCCCTGATGGCCCGTGTGAAGCGCGTGGCAGAAGGCCTGCATGTAGCACTGCCCGGAGATTTCCGTTCGAATGTCGCAACGCTACGCGAGCTGGCACCGCGTCTGAACAACAGGTTCATCACCCTGGTTCTGCCCGAATACGTCGCGTTTTATGGAACGGACGATTTCGAGACGTCGATGGACGCGCTCAAGTTTTTCACGAATTTCGGAAGCTCGGAGTTTGCGGTGCGCCACTTTCTGCGGCGCGATCTCCCGCGCACGCTCAAGGTCATGGAGGCGTGGGCTCGCGATGACAACGAGCATGTGCGCCGCCTGGCCAGCGAAGGCAGCCGGCCGCGCTTGCCGTGGTCGTTCCGAATCAAGCCGCTGATGCTCGACCCGTCACCGCTCGTGCCGATACTCGATGCTCTCAAGGACGACCCAAGCCTCTATGTTCGGCGGTCGGTTGCCAACAATCTGAACGACATCGCAAAGGACAACCCTGCCTGGGCGCTCGATCGCATCGAGCGCTGGCCGCTTGGCGATGCCGGCACCGCATGGATCGCAAAGCACGCGCTGCGGAGTCTGATCAAGAAAGGGGAGCCCCGTGCCCTGGCAGTGATCGGCGCAGGTGGTGAGCCACAGGTAAAGCTCACGGACTTGGGCCTCTCACCGCCGGTTATCAGGCTGGGGCAATCGATCGAGCTCGAGTTCGTGCTGTCCTCGACGACGAACGAGACGCAGCGCCTGGTGGTCGATTACGCAATCCATTACGTGAAGAAATCGGGGAGCGTCGCGCCCAAGGTCTTCAAACTGAAGGTCCTGGAATTGGCCGGGAATGCCGTCGAGCGGGTCCGCAAGCGGCAGACCATCGCAAACTTCACGACCCGGGTTCATTATCCGGGCCATCATGCAATGGAGATTCTGGTCAACGGCCAGGTGCTCGGGCGAACGTCTTTCGAGCTGCTGCCGGGCTAGCGGCTGCCGTCAGTTTCCCCGCTGGAGTCGTCCAGGCGTGCGGCAGCAGGTGTTCCGGGCTAGTTCAATCCTCCGGCACGTAGATCATCCGCCCGTCATCGAGGCGGTAGGTAATGCCGGCGCGCGAGCCTTGTCCCTTGCCCATTTCGCCGCTGGATTCGTAGCGCGTCAGTTCCTGGCCGTCCTTGATGGTGATGCGCATGTCGGCTTCGCCCGGGTTCTCGACCACCACCACCCGGTTCTGGGTGAAGGGGTTGAGCGGGTTCTGGGCAATGACCACCATCAACGTGCCGATGATGACGAGGAACAGGTCGATCAGGTTGACGACCGACAGCATCGGGTCGTTGTCGTCTTCGTCGAGGAAGCGCATCAGCCTAGTACCTCCCGTTGCCGTTCCAGTTCGCGCAGGTCCTGCAGCAGCCAGCGCCGGCGGATGCCGAGGATGAAGAAGCAGATGCTGGCGGCCAGCAGCGCCAGGATCACTGCGGAAAAGGCCGCCACCATGTTGCGGCCCACCTCCGCCGCATTGCCGCTGCCCAGCGCCAGCAGCGCCGGGCCCATCGGGATCATGGTGGCGATCAGGCCGAGCATCGGCGCGGTGCGCGAGACGATGCGCAGCCATTCCAGCCGCTTCATGATCCACAGTTCCAGGTCGTCACTCGCCATCGGCGTCTGTCCGGTCGTGCCTTGCCGGGCGTGGATGAACAGCGCCTTCGGATGGGTGTTGCTGTTGCGCTGCCAGGCTTCGACGGCAAAGGCGCCGAGCATCACCAGCGCGTAGGCCAGGGCGATGCCGATCAGCAGCATCACCGGCGCGAGGAAGAGGCGCGAGACGTCGTAGAGCAGGGTTTCGATTGCGGCGAATGCGGTCATGTTTCCTCAGGGAAGGGTTTCGTTCTTGCGGGTGTCGATGAGCTGCCGCAGCGCGCCGGCGCCGATCAGCAGCAGCATCAGGGCCAGCACCCAGTGCTGGCGCGAGTCGTGCTGTGGGGATGGTTCGACCGGCTCCAGCACCTGGCCTTGCACGCTTTCGGGTGCTGCTTCGGCGCTCTCCGGGACGGGCTGTTCGGCAGCAGTGGCTGAGGCTGTATCCGGGGCGGGCGTGGCGCTCAGGCCGAAGCCTTGGGCCATGTCGGCCTGGGCCATATCCGGCTGGGCCATCTCGGCGATGAAGCGCCGGGTCTTTGCGGCACCGGTGTCCACGTCGAACTGCTGTTCGAGTTCCTGCCAGCGCTGGGCCAGCGCCCGCCGGGTGTCTTCGGATGCGTTCCAGTAGCCCTTGCGGATCGCCTCGGCCATGCGTTCCAGCATCTGCGCCTGGGCGGTCGGGTTGTGCTGCTCGAACCATTGACGCGTGCCGAGTCCGCGGCTGTCCGTCACATAGGTGTCGAACATCGCCTGCCACTGGTCGTCGCGCACGGTGGAGGCATCCATCGCCTGCCAGCCGAACAGGTTGTTGGTGGCGTTCAGCACCTGCAGCGTGCCGGCATAACCTTCGTGTTGCATCGCTGCGATCCACTGCGGATTGAGATAGCGTGTCCGCAGCTCGTCGGCGAGGAAGCGGGACAGCCCGGCGGTGCGCACCTCGCTGCTGCGCAGATCGGAAATCAGCAACTGGGGCGGGCGGCCGTCCAGGTGCCGGACGGCCGCCGACAGTCCACCGAGGAACTCGAAGGGATGGTCGGTGGAGAGCACGCCGTGCAGGTTCGACGAGCGCGACATCACCGCGAGCTGGGTGCCGCGCAATTGTTCGGCGAGCAGATTGCCTTGTGCCGCCGCCGTACCCCAGCCCTGGCTGCCGTAGGCGTGGCGGCTGCTGGAGAGGAATTGTTCGGCCAGTGCGGCATCGTCGTCCCATTCGGTCGATGCCAGCGCCAGGTGCGGCACGCCGGTGCCGTACTCACCCGGGGCGTTGCCGAAGATGCGGTAGCGGGCAGCCGCGATGGCCCCGTCGGCGCTCATGCCCTGTTGGTGCAGGGCTGCTGCGATGCGGCGGTTGTTGGCGGCGATCGGATTGTCCACTTCGTCCAGTTCGGCCAGGCGGGTCAAGGCGTCGTCGAGCAGGCGCATGAAGCCGTCGAACTGGTCGCGATAGACGCCGGTAACCTGCACCACCACGTCGCTGCGCGGCCGGCCCAGTTCCGCGGCGGGAATGATCTCCAGTGCGATGACGCGGCCGCCGGCATCCCACACCGGGCGCAGGCCGAGTGCATGCAGGATCTGCGCCTCGGTGATGCCGAGGTGGCGGATGGCTTCGGACGACCACAGGCTGAAGGCGATCTTTTGCGGCCATTCGCCCTTGTTCTCGGCGCGGAAGGCGTCCACCAGTTGCGCGTAGGCCGTGGCGGCGGATTCGTAGGCGGCGCGGGCGGGAATCTTGTCGGCCTCGAAAGCGTACAGGTTGCGGCCGCTGCTCACCTCGGGATTGCGTACCGGATCGCCGCCGGCGCCGGGTTGAACGAAGCGGCCGGCCAGCCCGGCCAGCAGCGCTTCGTTCTCCTGCGTGTCGTGCAGGCGTTGCTCGAGTTCGCGTGCCCGTTCGGCGAAGGTGGCTACAGCCGCGGGCAGGGTATCGGTGGCTTGTGGATCGAGCAGTTGCTCGACCGCGCGCCAGGCCGGGCTGTTCTGCAGCGCCGAATGATCGGCGACGAACAGTTCGGCCTGGTCGATGCCGAGCGCAGCGTAGAAGGGCTTGCCGAGCTGCTGCATGATGGTGCTGATGCGGTGCGCCTGATCCGCCGGCTGGCCGAAGGTGTGCAGACCCAGCGGCATCGCGCTGCGGGCGAGTTCGTGCAGCTGATCGTGCACCGCCTGCAGGAAGGCGGGGAAATTCCGCTCGGCTGCCTCGGCTGTCCAGCCGATGTCGGCATGCAGGCTGGCGGCGATGGCGGCTTCGCGGATCTGCCCGGCGACGCGCTCGCGCACCATGCCTTCGTCGAGCTGTTCGTATTCGTGGATCAGGTGGTGCAGGTCGCGCAACTGGTCGTACAGCCCGGCCGGGGCGAAAGGCGGGGTCTGGTGGCTGATGATCAGCGCGCGGCCGCGGCGCTTGGCCTGGATGGCTTCGCCGACGTTGTCCTGGATGTAGGGGTAGAGCACCGGCAGATCGCCCACGGCCAGCCAGGGGTAGTCGCTGGCGGCGAGGCCTCTGTCCTTGCCGGGCAGCCATTCCTGGGTGCCGTGGGTGCCGAGATGGATCAGCGCATGGGCGGCTTCCTGCTGTTGCAGGTACAGATAGGCCGCCATGTAGAGCGGATCGGGGGCGCTGGCCGTGTCGTGGTAGTGGCGATGGGCGTCGGCATGGCGCGGCATCTGCGGCATCACCAGCAGCTTGCCGAGCCGCCAGCGCGGGATCACGAAGTAGCGCTGACCGTCGATCTGGCGCACTGCGTGATGCTTGGCCGGATCGCCGGCCTGGCGCAGTTCCTGCTGCCGTTGCGGGGGCAGGGTGGCCAGCCAGCGTTCGTAGGCGGCCAGCGGGTAGAGGCCGGCCATGTTTTCGGCCAGCAGATCGTCCAGCGGCACGCTGCCGTACAGCGCGCCGAGCAGGCGCTGGCCGGCTGCGATGACCTGGTCTTCGCTGACCGGCTCGCCGACCGCGTAGCCCTGTTCCGCCAGCGCGGCCTGGATCGAGACGATGCTGCGCGGGATGTTCAGGTTCGAGGCGCCGAGGTTCTTCTCGCCGGCCGGGTAGTTCCAGAACATCAGCGCCAGCTTCTTGTCGGCGGGCGGCGTGTGGCGCAAGGCGATGAGTTTGCCCAGCTTGCCGATCAGTGCATCGGCCTGTTCGGGCAGCAGCGCTTCGATACCGGCGGTGCTGGCGGACAGCACGATCGGGTCGCTGAGGCCCCAGCCCTCGGGGCCGGCGAGGAACACGGCCGTTGTCCTGGCCGCCACGCCGCTGGGCGCAGTCGGCCAGTCGGCGGCTTCGCCTTCGCGGAAACGCAGGGTCTGGATGACGGGGATGTCGAGGGCGAGGAAGTCGCGGCTGCGGGCGGCGCCGTTCTGCATGTGGGTGAGGTTGACCAGCACGTCGATGCTGCCGCCGGCGAGCAGACCGGCCAGCCCGTCCGGCGCCGAGGCATCGAACCAGAACACCACCGGCACGATGCCGGCTGCCTCGCTGCGTGCGATCAGTTCGTCGAGCTCGCGGGTCAGCATGTCCGAGACCGCGCCGGAGTGGGCGAGGAAGGCAACACGGCCCTTGGCTGGCGCGGCTTGCGGGCGGGCTGCATGCCAGTCCAGATAGGCGTCGAGACTGGTGAAGACCTGCGGTGCCTCGGGATGGTAGAAGCCGGTGGCAGGCAGCAGCGCTGGTGGTGCGAGCAGGCTCGCGTCCGGCTGGCGTTCCTCGTGGATGGCCTTGACCAGCGCGAAGAAGCGGCGGAAGCCGTCCTCGCCGCCCGCGGCATACAGCGCGGCCAGGGCGCCGCCGTATTGCGGCGGCAGGTTTGCCCATGCGGGCCGGCCGCCGCCGACGGTCAGGCTCCGCAGGTTTCCAACCGGCCGCTCACTCTCAGACGATTGTTCGAGCCGCTGCGTGACCGTTGCGCGATCATTGGGCCTCGGCACGTCCAGCACGACGAGTGCAGCCGCCGCCGCGGCTTCCCGCAGGCTCGCCGCCGGGCTGTCGTCGACGTTCAGATGGCGCAGCTCGACACCTTCCTGCGCGGCAAACGGCTGCAGGCGCTGGAATTTCTCGGCCGAGACGAAGCCGTTGTGCAATACCAGCACCTCCGGCTGTGCTGCGGCCGCAGGGCCGGACAGACCCAGTACCAGGCAGCAGCACAGCGCCCGAAACAGACGCAGTGCCGGCATCAGAAGCTCGCGCTCAGGCCGGCGAAGTAACGCCGCCCTTCGTCCGCCCGGCCGTAGAGATCGGCATCGTCGTTGGCCAGGCGCTTGTCGCTCAGGTTCTCGATGCCGGCGTGCAGGCTGAGGCCGGACTTCAGTTCATAGTCCACATACCAGTGCACCAGGGTGTAGCCCGGGCGTTCACCGAGGGTGGCCGAACGGTACTGCGAGCCGACGTATTCCGCCCGCACGCGGGTGGCGAGCCGATCCTGCGGTGCCCAGGCCAGCGTGAGGTTGGCACGGTGGCGGGAACGGTCGGCGAGGCGCTCGTCACTGCTGCGGTCGCGCGCGTCCAGCCAGGTGTAGTTGGCGTCCAGCCGCCATTGGGCAGTCAGATCCGCCGCTGCCGTCAGCTCCAGGCCTTGCAGCCGCACGCGGGAGACGTTCTCGTAGTTCAGGCAGACGCGCCCGCGTTCGGAGCAGGTGGGCTGCCGCACGGTTTCGATCAGGTTGCGGACGTCGTTGCGGAACACCGTCGCGCTGGCCGACCAGCGGCCGAGCTCGTAGGTCGCGCCGAGTTCGAACGAGCGGTTGGTTTCCGGCTCCAGCTCAGGGTTGCCGCGGATGATGCCGCGCCCGCCCATGGCGGCGCGGGACTCGAATTCGGGCGAGAGCTGCTTCAGCGTGGGCGCCTTGAAGCCGCGGCCGACGCCAGCCTTCAAGGTCAGCGCGTCGTCGGGGCGGAACAGCAGATAGGCGCGCGGGCTGGTTTCCCAGCCGAAGTCCTCGTGGTGGTCGAAGCGGCTGCCCAGCACCAGCTCCCAACGCTCGCCCAGCAGGATCTCGTCCTGGGCGAAGAGCGCATGATGGTTCAGCGCCTTCTTGCCGGAGCGGTTGACGCTCGGGTCTTCCAGGCTCTCGCGCCGGGTTTCGAGTCCGAAGGTGAGCTTGTGGACTTCGCCCGCGATGAAACCGACCCGGCCGTCGAGCACGGTATCGACGAAGCGGTTCGGACCGGTGGCGTCGGCACCGTCGCTGCGCCAGGCCTTGCGCTCGAGCGTGCTGCGGTACAGCCGGAGCTGGCTGTCGCCCCAGCTCCAGTTACCGGCATGGGTGAGGGCGTAGCGGCGGCGCTGGACTTCGTTTTTGCTGCGGTAGATCGCTCTTCCCGAAGCGCCGCGCACGCCGTCCAGTTCCTCGTTGCCGGCATCGACCGCGAGGTCGATGCGCTGGCGATCGTCCGGCGTCCAGCTCAGCCCGACATGTCCCGTCTTCGCGCGCTGGTCGTCGAGTGCGGTCAGCGTGGTATTGGCCTCGTCGCGCAAGGCGTCGCGGTGACGGTATTCGCCCCAGGCCGAGAACCCCAGGGTGCCCGGCAGCAGCGGTCCGCTGACGTAGAAACCGCCCTTGTACTGATTGCCGTCCAGGCTGTGGTCGTTGATCAGTGCCTGGGTGCTGACCGAACCGCGCCAGCGGTCGGTGGCGGAGCGGGTGATGATGTTGACCACGCCGCCGAGCGCCTCGGAGCCGTACAGCGAGGAGATCGGCCCGCGTACCACTTCCACGCGCTCGATGGCTTCCGTCGGCACCCAGCCGAGTTCGAAGTCCGAATGGGCGATGGCCGATCCGGACGAGTTGATGCGTTGGCCGTCGATCAGCATCAGGGTGTGTTCGGAGCTCATGCCGCGGATCGAAATGCCGCGCCGTCCCATGCCGAGGTCGTCCAGGCCGATGCCGGGCGAGTTGCGCACGGCATCGGCGAGGTCATTGACGGGACGCTGGCGAAGCGATTCACCGTCGATTACGGCAACGCTGGCGGGCGCATCGGCCACCTCCCGTGCCGAGGTGGTGGCGGTGACGACGATGGATGGCAGAGCCGCGACTGTTTCACGCCTGTCGGCGCTGTTGTGCGCGGCATCCGGTGCCTGGGCCCAGGCATTGCTGCCCCATGCCGCCAGCGCGAGCAGGCAGGCCCTGGCGACTTCACGATTCACATCCATCTTCGACATCCTTTCCTTGTTTCGACTTGATCCGACGGCTGCCGGCGCTTGTCCGGGGTTCAGCCCTTGTGCTTGTTCTTCGCGCAGCCCTGGCGCGCCTTGAAGCGCGGGTTGCTCTTGCAGATCACATAGATGCGGCCGCGGCGGCGGACGATCTGGCAGTCGCGGTGACGGTTCTTGGCTTCCTTGAGGGATGACAGCACTTGCATGGGACAACCTCCTTCCTGCTGGATGGATTGAATGGAACGGATCGGAGTCTTGTTGCCGGCGAAGGGAGGCCCGCGCCGTGCACGCGCATGGCCTGCTTTGGGCGCTACGGAGGTACGTTCAGGGCCAGTCTGGAAAGGGGTTGTGCCAGCCTGTCCACGCCTGCGGCCCCAGTGCCATCTCTTCGTCGGTCAGCAAACAGGAGTCGAAGCGCGTGCGCAGTGCTGCCTCGTCCATGTCCATGCCGATCAGCACGATTTCCTGGCGGGCATCGCCGACTTCCTCGTCCCAGTACTGCTTGATCGCGGCCACGGCTTCGGGGTCTTGCGGCCAGTGCTCCGGCGGTGCCGAGGCCCACCAGTAGCCGGCCACGCCATGGCGGGCCACTGCGCCTGCCTGCGACCAGGAGCCAACCATCGTCGGGTGGCTGGCGAGCCAGAAGAAGCCTTTGGAGCGCACCACGCCGGGCCACTCGTCCTCGATCCAGGCGAAGAAGCGTTCGGGGTGGAAGGGGCGGCGGGCGCGGGGACGAAGCTGCCGATGCCGTATTCCTCGGTCTCGGGTACGTGCGTGCCGCGCATTTCCTGCAGCCAGCCTGGCGCCTGGGCGGCGGCGGTGAAGTCGAACAGGCCGGTGTCCAGCACACGATCCAACGCCACCTTGCCGAACTCGGCGACTTCGATGCGGGCGCGCGGGTTCAGGCCGCGCAGGATCGCCATCAGGCGCTCGCGCTCCTCGGTGCCGACCAGATCGATCTTGTTGAGCACGATGACGTCGCAGAACTCGACCTGTTCGATCAGCAGATCGACCACGGTGCGGCGGTCCTCCTCGCCGAGCGACTCGCCGCGCGTCTGCAGGCTGTCGCGCGAGCCGTAGTCGCGCAGGAAGTTGCAGGCGTCGACCACCGTGACCATCGTGTCCAGCTGCGCCAGGTCGTTGAGGCAGCGTCCGTCCTCGCCTTCGAAGGTGAAGGTCTCGGCGACCGGCAAGGGTTCGGAGATGCCGGTGGATTCGATCACCAACTGGTCGAAGCGCCCGTCGCGGGCGAGGCGTTCGACTTCGACCAGCAGGTCTTCGCGCAGGGTGCAGCAGATGCAGCCGTTGCTCATCTCGACCAGCTTCTCGTCGGTGCGGGACAGCTCGGCGCCACCGTTGCGAACCAGCGCAGCGTCGATATTGACCTCGGACATGTCGTTGACGATGACCGCGACCCTGCGGCCTTCGCGGTTGTGCAGGATGTGGTTCAGCAAGGTGGTCTTGCCGGCGCCGAGGAAGCCCGAGAGCACGGTCACCGGCAGTTTCTTCTGCTGCGGCTGGGAAAGGTCTGCGTTCATTGCTCGTCGATTCAGTAAACAGTAAAAGCACGATTCGTTATGTTATAACATAACAAAAGACGCTTCAACGAGCGTGCATGCCTCCAGGCGGAGGCTTCGCCAGCAGCAGGGTGTGGAAGTCGGCCCTCAGGCCGTCAGGCAGTTTCCGCAGGTACCGCGGATTTCGACGATGGTGCTTTCCATCCTGAATGCGTGGGCCTGCGACAAGTCCTTCAGGTGCTGCTCGATGGTCTGATCGGAAAATTCCTGCACCGAGCCGCAGCGGCCGCAGATGGCAAAGGCGATCAAGCCATGTGCGTGTTCGTGCGGATGCGCACAGGCGACGAAGGCGTTGAGGCTGTCCAGCTTGTGGGCGAGTCCGCAACCGACCAGTTTGTCCAGTGCCCGATAGACCTGCGGTGGAGCCTTGATTCCCTCGTCGCGGAGTTGCTCGAGCAGCGCATACGCGCTGGTCGGCTCCTTGGCACGCTGCAGCGCATTCAACACCAGCGTCTGGTGCCTGGTGAGTGTCGGACTGGGCATTCCCTGTTTCTCCAATCGATTCGTCTCCCGGTGTCCGCCAGGTGAAGCGCATGCGTGTCGATGAGCTTCGGCGCCTCCTGGCGATGGGGTCGACCGGGCAGGTATATCTCAGGTCTTATAGAGGACTTTTGCGCGTTGGCCTTGACCAGAGCGTAAATCGGTCGCATCCTCGCGGTCGCCCGCGTTGCATGAGTGCTGCGCCCGGGTTCCCATGAATCATGCCAGAGAGTGCGTACAACATGACCGAGAGAGTGAACTGCCATCGCCTTCAGGTGGCTGCGAATCTGAAGCGTTTCATCGAAGAAGAAGCCCTGCCGGGCACGGGCGTGGATGCCGCCGCCTTCTGGAAAGGCTTCGATGCGCTGGTAGCACGATCTCGCTCCGAAGAACCGCGCACTGCTCGCCGAGCGCGACCGCCTGCAGACCGAGCTGGACAACTGGCATCGCGCCAATCCCGGCCCGATCACCGACATGGCCGCTTTCCGTGCCTTCCTCGAATCGATCGGCTACCTGCTGCCGCAGCCGACCGGCGTCAAGGTGGATACCCCCAACGTCGATAGCGAACTGTCCTCGCAGGCCGGCCCGCAGTTGGTGGTGCCGGTCATGAATGCCCGCTATGCGCTGAATGCCGCCAATGCCCGCTGGGGCTCGCTGTACGACGCGCTGTACGGCACCGATGCCATCCCGCAGACCGACGGCGCCGAAATCACCAAGGGCTACAACCCCGTTCGCGGCGCCAGGGTGATCGCCTTCGCCCGCAAGGTGCTCGACCAAGCCGCACCGCTGGCTGGCGGCTCGCACGCCGATTCGACCGCCTACGCCGTGGTCGATGGCAAGCTCGCCGTCACGCTCGCCAATGGTTCCACCGTCGGCCTGCAGCAGCCGGAGAAGTTCGTCGGCTTCCAGGGCGACGCCGCCGCGCCGAGCGCGGTGCTGCTGAAGAACCACGGCCTGCACATCGACGTCCAGATCGACCGCAAGGGCGCCATCGGCAAGACCGATGCCGCCGGCATCAACGACCTGGTCGTGGAAGCCGCGGTGTCCACCATCATGGACTGTGAAGATTCCATCGCCGCGGTCGATGCCGACGACAAGGTCGTCGTCTATCGCAACTGGCTGGGCCTGATGCAGGGCACGCTGACCGAGGAAGTGCAGAAGGGCGACAAGACCATCACCCGCCGCCTCAACGCCGACCGCGAATACACTGCCGTGGCCGGCGGCAGCCTGCGCCTGCACGGCCGCTCGCTGCTGTTCATCCGCAACGTCGGCCACCTGATGACCAACCCGGCGATCATCGACGGCGAAGGCCACGAGATTCCCGAAGGCATCCTGGACGGTGTCGTCACCACGCTGATCTCGATGCACGACCTCGCGCGCAAGGGCAACTCGCGCACCGGCAGCATGTACATCGTCAAGCCGAAGATGCACGGCCCGGCCGAAGTCGCCTTCGCCGACGAACTGTTCAGCCGCATCGAAAACTTGCTCGGCCTGCCGCGCCACACCATGAAGATGGGCATCATGGACGAGGAGCGTCGTACCTCGGTCAACCTGATGGCCTGCATCGCCGCCGCCAAGAGCCGCGTCGCCTTCATCAACACCGGCTTCCTCGACCGCACCGGCGACGAGATGCACACCGCGATGGAAGCCGGCCCGATGATCCGCAAGGGCGACATGAAGACCAGCACCTGGATCCAGGCCTACGAGCGCAACAACGTGCTGGTCGGCCTGACCGCCGGCCTGCGCGGCAAGGCCCAGATCGGCAAGGGCATGTGGGCCATGCCCGACCTGATGGCGGCGATGCTGGAACAGAAGATCGCCCATCCGAAGGCCGGTGCCAACACCGCCTGGGTGCCGTCGCCGACCGGCGCGACGCTGCACGCGTTGCACTACCACCAGGTCGACGTCGCCGCGATCCAGCAGGACATGGAGAAGATCGACCTCGCCGCCGAACGCGATGCGCTGCTGACCGGCCTGCTGACCGTGCCGGTTGCCGCCAAGGCCGACTGGAGCGCCGAGGAGCGCCAGCAGGAACTGGACAACAACTGCCAGGGCATCCTCGGCTACGTGGTGCGCTGGGTGGAGCAGGGCGTCGGCTGCTCGAAGGTGCCGGACATCAACAACGTCGGCCTGATGGAAGACCGCGCCACGCTGCGCATCTCCAGCCAGCACATCGCCAACTGGCTGCGCCACGGCATCGTCAGCGCCGAGCAGGTCGATGCCACGCTGCGCCGCATGGCCGCGGTGGTGGACGGCCAGAACGCGGGCGATCCGGCCTACCGTCCGATGGCGCCGAACGTCGACGACTCGATCGCCTACCAGGCTGCCCGTGCGCTGATCTTCGACGGCCGCGCCCAGCCCAGCGGCTACACCGAGCCGCTGCTGCATCACTACCGCCAGGTGTTCAAGGCGAAAGCCACAGCCTGAACGGAGTGGCGGGCGGCATTGCCGTCCGTATAATCCGGAAGCGCCGGCCCTCGGGCCGGCGTTTCATTTTTGGTGTCTCGATGCCCGTACAACATAGCGTCCTGCTTGCCGTCCTGATCGTCGCGCTGACCTCGGTCGGCCCCTTGTCGACCGATTTCTACCTGCCGGCCCTGCCCGCGATCGCGCGTGCGCTGGGCACGGACACCGCCGGCGCGCAATTGACGCTGTCGGTCTATCTGCTCGGTTTCGGTCTGGGGCAGTTGCTGATCGGCCCGTTGTCGGACCGCTTCGGCCGGCGGCCGGTGATGCTGTGGGGCTCGGCGGCGTTCGTGTTGTCGTCGGCGGCCTGCGCGCTGGCGCCGACGATCGAGACCCTGATCCTGGCGCGGCTGGCACAGGCTTTCGGCGCCTGCGTCGGCCCGGTGCTGGGGCGCGCGGTGGTGCGTGACGTCTATGGTCCGCACGAGGCGGCGCGGGTGCTGTCGCACGTGTCGACGGCGACGGCGCTGGCGCCGCTGGTGGCGCCGATCTTCGGCGGCTGGCTCAGTGCCCATCTCGGCTGGCGCTCGACTTTCGTCGTGCTGACGCTGTACGGGCTGGCGCTCGGCTTCATGGTGTGGTCGGTGCTGAAGGAGACCAACCGCCATCCCGACCCGCACGCGATCCGCCCCTCGCGCATGTTGTCGAACTACGGCGTGCTGCTGGCCGACCGTACCTATCGCGGCGCGCTGCTGACCGGCTGCGGCGCCTTCGCGGCGCTGTTCGCCTTCATCTCCGGTTCGCCTTTCGTTTATATCGATCTGTACGGCATGTCGCCGCAGCAGATGGGCCTGGCCTTCGGCGCCAACGTCACCGGCTTCATCGTCGGCAGCGTGCTGTCGGCGCGCCTGACGCGGCGGTTGGGTGCGGACTGGCTGATCCGCAGCGGCGTCTACCTGGGTGCGGCCAGCGGCCTGCTGCTGGCCGGGCTGGCGCTGGCCGGCGTGCATCATCCGGCGGCGGTGATGGGGCCGATGTGGGGCGTGACGATGGCGGTCGGCCTGCTGCTGCCGAACGCCACCGCGCTGGCCCTGGCGGGCTACCCGAAGATGGCGGGTGCGGCGGCGTCGATGATGGGTTTCGCGCAGATGGGGCTGGGCGCCGGCGCCGGCATGATCGTCGGCCACAGCGTGCAGGCCAGCGCAACGCCGCTGGCGCTGACGGTGGCGGGCGGCATGCTGTTCAGCCTGGCGATGTGGGCCTTGCTGCTGCGCGGGCGCGGCAGCACGGCTTGAGGGCGAAGCAAGCGCACCCATTCATCGATCTGCTCCCCACAAACCCACATTTGTGCAAAACTTCAGACCTGAATCCATCTACGTGGAGCTGGGACCATGAGCCGCCTTACCATCGACGTCACCGAACAGCAGCACCAGGCGCTCAAGGCCATGGCTGCGCTGGAAGGCAAAACCATCAAGCAATATGCGCTTGAAAGACTTTTTCCCTCGGATGAGGAACTGGCCATGCAGGAACTCCAGGCCATGTTGCGAAAACGCTTGGCCGCGGCCGAGAAAGGCGAAGTCACGACCTTGAATGCCGTTGAAATTGCCGAAGAAGTCATTCGCGAAATCGGTGAGGTGTGACGCGCCCTTATATTTACTCGCAGGAAGCAGCAACTGACCTGCGACAAATCCTGAACTACACCACCCGGCAATGGGGTGCGGCTCAGGCCCGGGCCTATGCCCGGCAGATCGACGATGCGGTAGCTGCTCTTGCCGCAGGTCAAGGCCCGTTCAAGGATTGGGGTGAGGTGCTGGACGGCTTGCGCGTCAAGGCGGTGGGAAGCCATTACATCTTCGGTATATGGCGTGGAGATCATCCGGCCTTGATCCTCGCCATCCTGCATGAACGGATGGATCTGATGGCGCGGATCAAGGCCAGACTGCGCTGAGTCGCCTACGCAGGCACGCCGACGATCACGCTCGATGCCTTGAAGATCGCCGTGGCCGGCTTGCCGGTGGCGAGGCCGAGATTGGTGGCGCTCTCGTTGGTGACGATGGCGGCGACACTGCCGCCGCCGGGCAAATCGATGACGACTTCGGTGTTGACCGCGCCCGGCTGCACGCGCGACACCGTGCCGGCGAGGCGGTTGCGGGCCGAGAAGCGGGCGCCGGCTTCATCGGTGACGACGATGATCGACGAGGCCTTGATCAGCGCGAAGGCTTCCGCGCCCGGCTTGAGGCCCAGGTTTTCGCTGCTCTCGTGGGTGACGATGGCGACGAGGCGGTGGCCCCCGGTCACTTCGAGTTCGATCTCGTCATTCACCGCGCCGCGCTTCAGTTCGCGGACGGTGCCGAGGAATTCGTTGCGTGCGCTGGTCTTCATGTTCATTCTCCTGATCAATAGGTAATCGTCGGCAATGCCTTCGGCCTGCCGGCTGAGTTGTTCGACGAAGCGGCGATGCTCCTGGGCGATGAGGCGGAAGTTCGCCACCAGTTGTTCGGCGCGGCGGGTCAATCTGGTGCCGCCGCCGCCCTTGCCACCGGTCTGGCGCTCGACCAGCGGCTCGCCGGCGAGGTTGTTCATCGCGTCGATGGCGTCCCAGGCGGCCTTGTAGCTCATGCCGATGGCCTTGGCCGCGCCGGTGATGGAGCCGCACTCGGCGATCTTCGATAGCAGCTCGATGCGGCCAGGGCCGCCGAGATTGGCGCCGTCGACCGTCATCCAGATCGCGCCCTGCAGCTCGATGCCCTTGTTGTCGGTTTTCATGCGCCGGCATCGCCTCTTCGTGTTCGAAACGGGCGAAGCATACCGGCTGCAGTGCGGACAGGCTAGGCGGAGCCCGCGGCGATCAGGCGCTCATCGACGCCGTAAAGCTCCGCCAGCGAGCCGGCATCGATGATCTCGCGCCCGCCGCTGCGCACGATGCGGCCGGCTTTCAGGAAGGCGACGCGGTCGGCGACGCGCAGCGCATGTTCGGGCTGGTGGGTCGACATCAGCACCGCGATGCCGCGCTCGCCGAGCGCTGCGATGCGCTCCAGCACGCGCAACTGGTTGCCGAAATCGAGGCTGGAAGTCGGTTCGTCGAGGATCAGCACCCGGGCTTCCTGCGCCAGCGCACGCGCCACCAGCGCGAGCTGGCGTTCGCCGCCGGACACCTCCATGCAGGAGCGTGCCGACAGATGGGCGATGCCGAGCGCCTCGAGTGCGTCGGCGGCGACGTGGCGATCGTGCGCCGAGGGCTGGGCGAAGGGGCTGATATGCACCGTGCGTCCCATCAGCACCATCTGCGCCACGGTGAAGGGGAAGGGCACGGCCTGGCTCTGCGGCACGTAGGCGATCAAGCGCGCCAGTGCCTTGCGCGGCCAGTCGGGCAGCGGTTTGCCGCCGATGAGGACGCTGCCGTCCAGTGCCGGCAGCAGGCCGAGCAGGGTGCGGAACAGCGTGGTCTTGCCGCTGCCGTTGGGGCCGAGCAGGCACAGCACTTCGCCGCGGTGAAGCTGCAGCTCGATGTCCTCGCCGATGCGCTTGCGGTGATGGCCGATGGCGAGGCCGCGAGCCTCCAGCACCGGTCCATTGTCTTGCGGGTGCCGATCCGCCGTCATGGCGCCGAATGCCGTGCCGCTCATGCCTGCCTGCCGCTTCGTGCCAGCAGCCACAGGAACACCGGCGCGCCGACCAGCGCGGTGAGGATGCCGAGCGGCAGCTCGATGCTGGCGGCCGAGCGTGCGAGCGTGTCCGCCGCGACCAGGAAGGCGCCGCCGAGCAGCGCGGTGGCGGGCAGCAGGCGGGAGAATTCGGGGCCGACCAGCAGCCGTGCGGCGTGCGGCACGACGAGGCCGATCCAGCCGATGATGCCGGCGATGGACACCGCCGCCGCGGTCATCAGCGTGGCGCAGGCGATCAGCGCGAGGCGCAGGCGGACGACGTTGATGCCCATGCTGGCCGATTCGTCGTCGCTCAGTGTCAGCAGGTTGATGCGCCAGCGCAGCAGCCACATCGGCACCAGGCCGCACAGGATCAGCGGTGCGACGACGGCGAGGTCGTCGGTGCTCACCGCGTTCAGCCCGCCCAGCAGCCAGAAGGTGATCGAAGCCAGTTCGGTGCTCGGGTCGGCCAGTACCTTGGTGAGCGAGATCGCGGCGCCGAACAGCGTGCCCACGGCGACGCCCGCCAGTACCAGCACGAGCACCGGGTCGCGGTAGCGGATGCGGCTGGCCACGGCATAGACGCTGCCGACCGCCAGCAGACCACCACCGAAGGCCGCTGCCTGCACCGCGATGATCGGCAGGCCGAGCAGGATGCCGATGGATGCGCCGGCGCCGGCGCCGGCCGACACGCCGAGAATGTCCGGCGACACCAGCGGATTGCGGAACATGCCCTGATAGGCGGCGCCCGCCACCGACAGCGCCATGCCGACCAGCAGCCCGGCGAGGATGCGCGGCATGCGCAGATTCCAGACTACGATGCCGGCTTCATCGCCGCCCGCCGGACCGGCCAGCAGTGCCGCGAGTGCATCGGCCAGGGCAAGCGGATAGGCGCCGGACACCAGCGCGACCATCGTCACCAGCAGCACTGGCAGGATCAGTACCAGCGGGTGCAGGTCGCGAGCGCTCATGCGGGGGCGATGGCGCGCTCGAGCAGTTCGCGCGGAGGCACGTGGCCGTAGAACAGGCGGTGGAATTCCTCGGCTTCATCGATCCAGTCCGTCGTCGGCCCGCCGTTGCGCAGCACTTCGCGCAGCCAGCGCACGCCGAGCAGGCGGTTGACGCTGGGTGGGACGTCCAGCCAGCCGAAGGGCTGGCCGGGGGCGAGGAACAGGCGGCCCTCGCGCACGGCCGGCAGGGTGTTCCAGGTGGGGTCGCGGCGGGCCAGGGCGGCGAATTCGGTGAACTGGGTGACGATGAAGTCGGGCTTCCAGGCCAGCAGTTGTTCCAGCGACACCCGTGCGAGGTTGCCGCTGCGGGTGTTGCCGTCGTTGGCGGCATTCACCGCGCAGGCTGCTTCGATGATCTCGCCGTTGACCGAGCCGGGCAGCGGCGTCTCCAGGCCGTCGTTGCCGCGCGCCATATAGACCTTGGGGCTGTCCTGCATGCCGGCCGGCGGGCAGGCGGTCAGCACCGCTTCGGCATGGCGGGCGAGCGTTTCTGCGCGTTCGCCGGCGCCGAGCAGCCGGCCCGTGTGGCGCAGTTGGCGGGCGCTGTCGCGCAGCCGTCCGTCGACCAGCATGTAGGGGATGCCGGTCTGCTGATGGACGCGTTCGGCGAGCGAAAGGATGTGCTCGTTCACCATGCCGGCATCGACGATGACGTCCGGCGCCAGTGCCACCAGCCGCTCGATCGGCACCGTGCTGCCGCGTCCGGTCAATTGGCCCAGCGCCGGCAGTGTGCGGTATTGCGGGGCGAGCAGGGCGAGTGCCTGCTCGGACATCGTCCCGGGCCAGCCCATCTGCTTGTCCGGCACCAGGGTATGGACGAGCACCGAGGCCGGGCGTCCGGCAACGAACACTTTGCGGATGCGCTCGGGCGCGGGCGGCTCGCCGAAAACGTAGATGCCGTCGACCGCAGCCGGGCGTGCCGCGGCGGTGCCCGGCAGCAGTGCGCCGAGCGGCAGGAAAGGGGCGCTGGCGGCGAGCGCCAGGAAGGATCTGCGTTTCATCGACCGGCCATCCGCAAGCTCAGGCTGCGCGCCTCGCATAGGCGATGCCGACGAACCATTCGTCCAGCGCAGCGCGGGTGGGGGCAGTTCGGCTGCCTGTCCGCCGGTGAACTCCCGCCAGTCGGTCAGGTAGGTCTTGCTGACCACCGTCAGCAAGGGCTGCCTCGAGTTCATCAGCGCCAGCATCTCGGGTGCAAGCCCGCCGCCGAGCGCTTCCAGCGTGCCGAAGCGGTTGGCCACCGCGAGGTCGCTTTCAGCTTCGCGTGCAGTGCGGAGCGCGAGGCTGGCGGCGGTGATGCCGTCCGGTTCGGGGCTGCACGGCAGCGGCCAGCGGCCGGTGTGGTGGTAAAGCGGAATGTGCAGGCCGGTGTCGAGCTCGACCAGCGCGGCATGTGCCTTGCGCGACCCGCAACTGCGCTGGACGATGCCATGTACCCGCCAGCCCGAGTCGCGCAGATCGAGCGCAAAACGCGCCAGCAACTCGTCGGCCCGGTCGCCGCGCTTGTGGACGATCGCCGCCGCCAGCGGAGCGGGCCGGCGTGCGCCTGAAGTGGGAGTCGTGGAGGCTGTCATGGGATGTCCTCGCAGGCAGCCGGGCAGCCAGGCATCGAAGCCGGGCCGCCCGGAAGCCATCAGTAGCGGATGCGCGCGGTCAGCATGAAGTTGCGGCCTTCTTCCGGGTAGCTGTGCTTCAGCTCGTAGTTCTTGTCGAACAGATTGCGTGCGGTCAGCGACACGTCGAGATCGGACGTCACCTGGTAGCCGACCCTGAGGTTCGCCAGCGTATAGGAGCCCGTCCTCACGTCCGGGTTGCCGCTCATGATGTTGGGCGACCAGCGGCTGCTTGCCGACTCGATGTAGGGCATCACGCTGAGCTTGGCCGTCGGCGTCCACTTGGCATACACCATGCCGGCATGGCGCGGAATCTCGTTGCGGGTCAGCGTGCTGCTGCTTGCCGTCTGCGCCAGGTCGATGTCGCTGTGGGTGTAGGTGTAGTTGCCACCGACTTCCAGGGTCGGGTTGATGAAGCCGTTGAGCGACAGTTCGACGCCCTTGAAGGTGCCCTTGCCGACGTTCTGGTTCTGCGAGTAGAAGCGGCCCGAGCCTGCCGGAAATTCGACGTCCACGCCTTGCATCAGGTCGTCGATCTTGTTGTGGAAGAAGGCGATCTCGCCAAACCAGTTGTCGCCGATCTTGTCGGACAGTGCCAGTTCGAAGTTCATCGCCTTCTCCGGCTTCAGGCCGGGGTTCGAGGTGGCGCCGCCGAAGCGAGAGCTGAAGCGGTGGAACATCGTCGGCATGCTGACTCGGCGCGAGGCCGAGAAATTCAGCTTGCCGGTGTCGCTGTAGCGGTAGACCACCGCGCCCTGGTAGTTCCAGGCCGACTTGTCCTTGGTGTCGTACTCGAAGAACTCCGGGTTCTGGCCCTTGCTGAATTGCTCCACCTTCTTGGTATCGCGGGTGTCGTAGCTGATACCGGCGATCAGGTCGAGCCGGGAGGTGGCGTGGAAGGTGTTTTCCAGACCGAAGGACCAGGTTTCCTCCTCGGCGTCCTGCTTGGGCTCGACGAAGAAGGGCGAGTATTCCTTGTTCCAGCCGGTGTGCTTGTCGTTGCGGTAATGCACCGCGGCCTTCAGCGTGTTGCGGGCGAAGTAGGTCGTGCCGGCTTCCAGCGAGATGCCGTACGAGGTGTCATCGTAGGTGCTGAGCGTATCGAAGTTGTGCATCATCAGTTCGTTGTCGAACTGGTTGTAATACGCCTTGGTCTTCAGGTAGGTGGTGTCGGACAGCTGGGTGTGCGACAACCAGTACAGGCTCCAGACGTCCCACTTCGGCCAGTCCCAGTCGCGGTCGCGGTTGCCCGGGCGGGTGCTCAGGATCGCGGTCTTCTCGCCTTCCTGCTTGACGAAGTTGATCGAGTATTCGTCGGTGGCATTGGGGGTGTAGCCCAGCTTCAGGTTCAAGCGCTTGTCGTCCGAGTCGGAACGGTTGCGGTTGCCGCCGTTTTCCATGCTGGTCGACTTGTAGTCGCGCGACATGCGCCAATGGTCGATGTCGCGCTGCTCGAAGCTGGCCTGCCAGTACCAGTCCTGCTGTTTGCCGCCGACGTTGGCGTAGTAGGTCATGCCGCCGCGCTGGCCGCCTTCGCCCATCAGCATCGACACCCGGCCTTCGGCTTCGAAGGACTTCACCGGCTTGCGCGTCACCAGGTTGATCGCACCGCCCATGCCGCCCGGCCCGTTCAGCACCGAGACATAGCCTTTCGAGACCTGGATCTCGGACAGATCCGGCGTCAGGAAGCGGCTGATGTCGATGCGGTTGTCGTAGGGCAGGTAGAGCCGGATGCCGTCCATCATCAGCGGCACGCGCCAGGCGTCGTAGCCGCGGATGCGGAAGTTGCCTTCGTTGCGCGAGCCGCTGCCCGGCGAGGTGCTGACGCCCGGCAGCAGGTCGAGGGCGCCGAGCAGGTCCTCGCGGCCGAACTCGTCCATCTGCTCGCGGCCGATGGTGCTGGTACCGACCGCCTGGCTGGCGTCATCGGCGCGCCCGGTGACGGTGATCTGGCCCAGCGTGAACACGCTCTCGTCCTGCGCGGCCTGCACGGCGCTGGGAACGGCCAGTGGGAAACACATCGCGATCGAACAGCACAACAGCTTTTTTCTCATGACCCGGACTCTCCCCTGATGAATCGAAATATTCAACCGTATATAACGATTGGCAAAAAAATGGCGCTCATGGCGGCGCTTCGTACCGGGCCGCGGGCAGGTTAACGATCCACGGCCGATACCGGCTGCATGAAAGCGGCTGGCTGCCGGCTTTCGCAACATTCTGTCAAGAATTGAAATATACGCTTGTATATAACGAATTCAAAGCCAGCCCGCTTGGGGGCCGCAGGCGAGGAGGCACTTGCAGTGCGGGCGATTCGATGTCGTCGGTGGTGAGCGCCATTGCGCTGATCCCCAGCCGGCCTAGGTCTTGCGCGACAGCCCCTGCATCGCGCGCGCCAGGCCATCCAGCGTCAACGGGTACATGCGCTCGCCCATGATCTGGCGCACGATGCCGATCGACTGGCGGTATTCCCACAGGCGCTCCGGCTCCGGGTTGAGCCAGGCGGCGGCGGGGTAGGCGTCGAGCAGGCGGCGCAGCCAGGTGGCGCCGGCTTCGCTGTTCATGTGCTCGATCGAGCCGTGCGGGTGCAGGATCTCGTAGGGGCTCATGGTGGCGTCGCCGACGAAGATCAGCTTGTAGTCCGGGCCGTACTTGTGGATGAGGTCGAGCAGCTGGGTGCGCTCGCTGAAGCGGCGGCGGTTGTCGCGCCACACGCCTTCATACACGCAGTTGTGGAAGTAGAAGTACTCGAGGTGCTTGAATTCCAGCCGGCAGGCGGAGAAGAGTTCCTCGCAGACCTTGACGTGGTCGTCCATCGAGCCGCCGACGTCGAGGAAGAGCAGCACCTTGACCGCGTTGTGGCGCTCGGGGCGCATCAGCAGGTCGAGCCAGCCGGCGTTGCGCGCGGTGGCGGCGATGGTGCCGCCGAGGTCGAGCTCTTCGGCCGCGCCTTCGCGGGCGAAGCGGCGCAGCCGGCGCAGCGCGACCTTGATGTTGCGCGTGCCCAGTTCGACCGAGTCGTCGAGGTTGCGGAATTCACGCTTGTCCCACACCTTGACCGCGGTGCGGTTGCCGGCGGATTCGCCGCCGACGCGGATGCCTTCGGGGTGGGTGCCGCTGTTGCCGAAGGGCGAGCTGCCGCCGGTGCCGACCCACTTGCTGCCGCCCTGGTGGCGGCCTTTCTGTTCGGCCAGGCGCTTGCGGAACTCGTCCATCAGCTTGTCCCAGCCGAGCTTTTCGAGCCGGGCGCGCTCTGCGGGCGTCAGGTGCTTCTTCGCCATCGCGCGCAGCCATTCCTCGGGCAGCTCGGCTTCCAGGCCGGGAATTTCGCTGACGCCCTTGAAGTAGGCGCCGAAAGCCTGGTCGAAGCGGTCGTAGAGCGATTCGTCCTTGATCAGGCAGGCGCGCGAGAAGACGTAGAAATCGTCGATCGAGGGGCCGCAGACGTGGTCGCGCAGGCCTTCGAGCAGGGTCAGGAACTCGCGCGTGGAGACGGGCAGCTTGTGTGCCTTCAGGTGCAGGAAGAAGTCGATCAGCATCGTCGCGTCCTGTTCACTGCTGGATGTCCATCGCCCACAGCAAGGCCTGGATGTGGCAGCGGGAGGCCTGCCTGGGCGTGATGCCGCAGCGTTCGGCGACGGCCTGGAGCCCTTCGTTGTCGGCGTTGCCGTGCTCGCAGGCGATCGCGAGCTCGAGCAGCGGGTGCAGCGGCCCTTGACCGTCGCGCAGCGCCGCCTCCACTTCGGGCGCCAGCGCCAGCGGCGCCAAGGCTTTCTCCAGCGGCACCTGCATGATCACGTCGGCGAGCGACAGCAGGCCGACCAGGAAGAGCGATTCGCGCTGTGCCACCGGCTGGTTCTCGGCCAGCAGCTCCATCATGCGCGCGCGCACCAGCGCGGTTTCGAGCGCGGCGGCGGCGCGGCCCTGGCTGCCGTCGGTGCTGCAGGCGAGCAGCACCAGCCAGCGATACAGGCGGTCGTGGCCGAGCATCACCAGGGTGTGCTCGATCGAGGAGATGGGTTCGACGTGGGGGCCGGCCACCGAATTGACGTAGCGCAGCAGGCGCAGCGACAGGGCGCCGTCCTGCTTGAGCATCGCGGCGATCTCGCGGGTGTCGCCGTCCAGGCGCAGGCGGCCGATCAGCGCGGCGATGCGTGCGGTGTTCGGCCCGAGTTCGTGCTCGCTCCAGTCTTCGCGGCTGGTGATGAACGGCCCCTGGAACAGGTTCGCGCCCAGCTTGAAGGCAAAGCGGAAATCCTCCAGCGAAGGCAGGTCGCGGACCAGCAGGCGTGCCTGTGGCGCGGCGTCGGCGAGCATCTGGCCGAGCTGCAGGCCGCGGCGTGCGTCCAGGGTGGGCGCGCGCAGCACGATCACGTCCGCCTGCGGCAGCAGCGGCACGAACTCGCTGAAGATCATCGGGTCGGGCAGGCCGAAGCGGAAACCCGCCTGGTGCAGTTGCGCCATCGCGCTGCCCAGCGTGTCGACTGCGGGACCGCCGGCTTCGGCGTGGGGCATCGGGATGAGGACGATGTTCCGTGCCGGCAGCTCGGCCAGGCAGGGGTGGGACAGGAAGGAGTCGGGTAGCTCGATGAAGGCCAGGCGGTGGCCCAGCAGCCGGCCGATGTCGGCAGTGACGAGGTTGCGTACCAGCACCTCGGCGTAGAGGTGGTGTATCCGCCGGCTGCTGTGGCGGATGCGGTTGCGCGTGCCTTCGTGCAGCATGAACTGGTAGCCGGCGATGCGCTGGTCGCGCCCCAGTACCGCTTCGCGGCACAGGTAGGTCACGGTGGCGGTGCCGTCCTCGCCGTGGGCGTCGCCGCCGGCCGCTTCGCGCAGCGGCGCGTTGCGGTTGAGCTGCTCGAAGTCCTGCCGCGCGGCCGCCGGCGCGGTGCTCCGGGCGGCGGTGGGACGGCGTCCGAACAGCCAGTCGAGGAGGGCCTTGAACATGCGATGTCAGCGGTTGTTGCGCGCCATCATCACCAGGCGCTCGAACAGGTGCATGTCCTGCTCGTTCTTCAGCAGCGCGCCATGCAGCGGCGGCACCACGGTCTTGCCGTCCTGGCTGCGCAGGGCTTCGGGCGGGATGTCCTCGGCAACGAGCAGCTTGAGCCAGTCGATCAGCTCGGAGGTCGAGGGCTTCTTCTTCAGCCCGGGAATGTCGCGCAGGCCGAAGAAGACTTCCAGCGCCTCGCTCAGCAACTGCTTGCGGAGGGCGGGGAAATGCACATCGACGATGCGCTGCATCGTGTCGCGGTCGGGGAAGCGGATGTAGTGGAAGAAGCAGCGGCGCAGGAAGGCGTCGGGCAGTTCCTTCTCGTTGTTCGAGGTGATGAAGACGATGGGGCGGTTGCGCGCACGCACCGTCTGCCGCGTTTCGTACACATGAAACTCCATGCGATCGAGCTCGCGCAGCAGATCGTTGGGGAATTCGATGTCGGCCTTGTCGATCTCGTCGATCAGCACCACGGTCTGCTGCTCGGCCTCGAAGGCCTGCCACAGCACGCCCTTGACGATGTAGTTGGCGATGTCCTTGACGCGGTCGTCGCCCAACTGCGAGTCGCGCAGGCGCGACACCGCATCGTATTCGTACAAGCCCTGCTGGGCCTTGGTGGTGGATTTGATGTGCCACTGCAGCAGCGGCAGCCCGAGCGCGGCGGCGACTTCCTCTGCCAGCATGGTCTTGCCGGTGCCGGGCTCGCCCTTGATCAGCAGCGGCCGTTGCAGGCGGATGGCGGCGTTGACCGCCAGCATCAGGTCGGGCGTGGCGACGTAATCGCGGGTACCTTCGAAGCGCAACGTGGACATGCGGGATTCCTCTGATTATTCCCTGGCGATTATAAGACTAGCGTTACGAAAAACCGGCGGCGCGTCCGCAGCCCCGGGGTGTGTTTCTCCCCCGGGCCGCATTCCAGTCCTGCAGGCACCATGCAGGATTGGATGGGGACGACCGGAAACGGCTTGTGCAGCACCCCGACGGAGGGCTCGACATGCGGAGACGATATCTGGTTTGCGGCCTGGCGTTCGCGCTCGGTGCCGTGCCTGCAGCGGCGGTCGAAGGCGATGCAGAGGCGGCCAAGGGCAAGATCTCCATGTGCATCGGCTGTCATGGCATCGACGGCTACCGCACCGCTTTCCCCACGGTATATCCGGTCCCCAAACTGGGCGGCCAGCATCCGGAATACATCATGGCCGCATTGCAGGTGTACAAGTCGGGTGATCGCAGCCACCCCACGATGCAGAGCATTGCCGGCGGCCTGTCCGAGCAGGACATGGCCGACCTCGCCGCCTACTACGGCGCGATGCCTGCCGAATCCGCCGCCGCGCCGGCGCAGGTGAGCGGCAGCCCGCAACGCGGCAAGGAAAAGGCGGAGGTCTGCGCCGCCTGTCACGGCCCCGACGGCAACAGCCCGTTGCCGACCTTCCCGCGCATCGGCGGGCAGCATCCCGAGTATCTGCTGCAGGCGCTGCTCGACTACAAGGCGGGCCGGCGCAAGGACCCGATCATGGCCGTGCAGGTCGAAGCCCTGTCGAAGCAGGACATGGCCGATCTCGCCGCCTGGTTCGGCGCCCAGCAGGGGCTATATACGAAGCGCTGACGGCGCTGCCTGCCGGTGCTAGCATGCCGGCTCCATGCGTATCGAAGACCTTCGCGCCAGCCTGCGGGAGCTGGGCGCCAAACCCTGCCACGAAGACCGCCTGATGCGGGCCTGGCTGCAAGGCCAGCCGCTCGACGGCGGCCCGTGTCCGCCCGAACACTTCCTGCCGCTGGCCGTGCGCCAGGCCTTGCCGGACATCGCCGCCAGGCTCGCAAGCCTGGCGCACCTGCGTCCACAGCATCCGGGCGAGGACGGCTCCTCGCGCCTGCTGGTCGAACTGGCCGACGGCCAGACCGTGGAAAGCGTGCTGCTGCCGCGCGACGGGCTGTGCGTGTCCACCCAGGTCGGCTGTGCGGTGGGCTGTGTGTTCTGCATGACCGGCAAGGACGGCCTGCTGCGCCAGCTCGGCAGCGCCGAGATCGTCGCCCAGGTGGCGCTGGCACGCAGCCTGCGCCGGGTGCACAAAGTGGTGTTCATGGGCATGGGCGAGCCGGCCCACAACCTCGACAACGTCGTCGAGGCGATCGAGGCCCTGGGCACCGACGGCGCGATCCCGCACAAGAACCTGGTGTTCTCCACCGTCGGCGATCCGCGCATGTTCGAGCGCCTGCCGCAGATGCGGGTCAAGCCCGCGCTGGCACTGTCGCTGCACACCACCCGCGCCGAGCTGCGGACCAGCCTGCTGCCGCGCGCGCCGCGCATGACGCCGGAAGAACTGGTCGAGCGTGGCGAAGCCTATGCACGCGCCACCGGTTACCCGATCCAGTACCAATGGACGCTGATCGACGGCATCAATGACGGCGCCGAGGAACTCGAAGGCATCGTCCGCCTGCTGCAAGGCAAGTACGCGGTGATGAACATGATCCCGTTCAATGCCGTGGAAGGCCTGAATTTCCGGCGGCCGAGCTGGGAAAAGGCCGCCGGGATCGCCCGCTGGCTGCACCAGCACCGCATCCTGACCAAGCTGCGGCGCTCCGCCGGGCAGGACGTGGATGCCGGCTGCGGACAACTGCGGGCGCGCGAGATCAGGATCGGCTTCGCTGCACGCGAGCAGCGGATAAGCAAGCTGAGGGTCGAAGCATGACCCGGCTGAACGTCCACCTGCCGCTGCCCGCGGGCTTCCGCACGGTGGATGTGCTCGCGTTTCACCGCCGCGACCCGCAGCAGATCGCCGAGCGCATCCTGGACGAAGGGCCGGAACTCGGGCTCGACAAGGCCTTCGTCTGGGCCGGGCGTCCGGCCTGCATGGCCTTCCGCTTCGAGGGCGAGGTCACGGAAGGCGGGGCGCTCCGGAGCGGCCATGTGCGGGTCGAGTGCCTCATCGACGACGCATCCGGCACGACGGGCGGAGCCATGGGGGAGGGCGATCCGGATCAGGCAGCATTCGAAGACCTGGTGCGCCACATGCTCGGCCTCGACCAGCCGATCGAGGCTTTCGAGCATGCCCACGCCGGCCATCCGGAACTGGGGCCGCTGATCCGGCGCAATGCCGGCCTGCGCATTCCACAGGTGGCGACGCCCTTCGAAGCGCTCAGTTGGGCCATCCTCGGCCAGCAGATCAGCCTGGTCGCCGCGGTCGCGCTGCGCCGCAGACTGATCCAGGCAGCGGACCGACGCCATTCCTCGGGGCTGATCTGCTACCCGGACGCGGCTAGCCTGCTGCAGCTCGATGCCGCCACGCTGCGCGCCGCAGGCTGCTCGCAGACCAAGGCCGATGCGCTGCTCGGCCTCGCCCGCGCAGAGCTGGAACAGCGGCTGCCGCTTGACGAATGGCTGCGGACCCTGCCGGTCGAGGACATCCGCGCCGGCCTGCTCACGATCCGCGGCATCGGCCCCTGGACGATCAACTACGCCTTGCTGCGCGGCTTCGGCTGGCTCGACGCTTCGCTGCACGGCGACGTCGCGGTCCGCCGTGGCCTGCGGCGGCTGCTCGGCCGGGAGGATGCGGTCGGCGAGGCGGAAACGCGGCAATGGCTGGAGGCATTCTCACCGTGGCGTGCGCTGGTTGCGGCGCATCTGTGGACGGCGGCGGCGGGGGGCTGAACCGGTCTCGGTCTTGATCCCCACGTATCGGCGGCGAACGGGAGTGCCTGCGGCAGCCGCTCCCTGTAAGATCGTTGCGACGCAACCCACGGAAAGACGATCATGGTTCCATTGAACGACCTGCTGTTGTTCGGCGGTGCAGCCTTGCTGATGGTTCTGACGCCGGGACCCAATATGATCTACCTTGTCTCTCGCTCCATCTGTCAGGGCAAGCGGGCCGGGGTGTTGTCACTGTTCGGCGTCATTGCCGGTTTCCTGGTGCACATGTTTGCTGCCGCCATCGGCGTGACGGCCCTCTTCGTGGCTGTTCCGTTCGCATACGAAGCGCTCAAATGGGCAGGGGCGGCATATCTTCTTTATCTCGCCTGGCAAGCTGTCAGGCCGGGCGCACGCTCGCCGTTCGAGGCTCGTGATCTTCCGCTGGATCCGCCGAGAAAGCTGTTTCTGATGGGATTCATCACCAATCTCCTGAATCCGAAGATCGCCGTCTTCTATCTTTCGATCTTCCCTCAGTTCGTTTCGCCGGAGCACGGCTCGGTATTGGCGCAGAGTGTCCAACTGGGGCTCACCCAGATCGTCATCAGCTTCACCGTCAATCTGTGCATCGCGCTGTCCGCTGCCAGGCTGGCCTTATGGTTCGCCCGCAGCCCTCGCTGGCTGGCTGCTCAACGATACGTCATGGGGACGGTGCTTGCGGGACTGGCTGTCCGGCTGGCAACCGAACAGCGCAAAGCAGCCTAGCTCTGCATCGAGTTCATATACGCACGGCCACGATCGCCATGAAATCATGTGCCGTCCCATCCCGATGAAAACCATCGGCCTGCTCGGTGGCATGAGCTGGGAATCCACCGTTCCCTACTACCGCCAGATCAACGAGGCCGTGAAGGCCCGACTGGGCGGGCTGCACTCGGCGAAGATCGTGCTGTATAGCGTCGACTTCGCCGAGGTCGAGCGCCTGCAGCACGGCGGCGACTGGGACTCGGCCGCTGCCGTGCTTGCCGATGCCGCACAGGCACTGGAGCGCGCCGGCGCGGATTTCATCGTGTTATGTACCAACACCATGCACAAGGTCGCCCCCGCCATCGAGGCCGCGGTGAGGATTCCGCTGCTGCACATTGCCGACCCGACGGCAGCGGCGATCCGCAAGGCCGGCCTGTCCCGCATCGGCCTGCTCGGCACTCGCTTCACGATGGAGCAGGCCTTTTATCGCGGCCGCCTGGAGGAGCGCCATGGCATCGAAGTGCTCATTCCCGCGCAGGATGACGTCGACGTCGTGCATCGCGTGATCTACGAGGAGCTTTGCCTTGGCCGTATCGAAGACGCTTCGCGGAAGGCGTACCAGGGCGTGATGGAACGCCTCGTCGAACGCGGTGCACAAGGCATCATCCTGGGATGTACCGAGATCTCGCTGCTGGTGGGAGCACAGGACGCGACGGTTCCGCTGTTCGACACCACGGCGATCCATGCGGGTGCGGCGGCGGAAAAGGCCCTGGATGAGGAAGGCCTGGTGTCCTGATTGCCCGCCGCGCTGCGCAGGTGATCGAACTCAGTGGCTGGCAAACACAGCCGTCTTGCCCTCGGCATCGAAGCTCACCACATCATAACGGTCGGCCGGGTAGGGGCCTTCCATGCCGGGCGAGCCCAGCGGCATGCCCGGTGCCGAGATGCCGGTGATGGCGGGTTTTTCGCTCAGCATGCGCTTGACGTCGGCGGCCGGCACGTGGCCTTCGACGACGTAGTTGCCGACCTTGGCGGTGTGGCAGGAGCCCAGCGCGCGCGGCACGCCAGCCTGGTGCTTGATCTGGTCCATCTCCTGCGAGATGACTTCCTTCACCTTGAAGCCGTGTTCGCGCATGTGCTCGGCCCACTTGCCGCAACAGCCGCAGTACGGGTCCTTGAACATCGTGACTTCGTCGTCGGCTGCGGCAGCGATGCCGGTGGCGCCCAGGCCGAGTACGGCGGCGCCGATCAGGGCGATCAGGGAGGAACGGACGGGGTTCATGTTGCAACTCCTGTGTGAGAGGGGGAGACGCCGCCCGCCGCGGTGGCGCGCGGCAGCGTGAGGGTGAAACGGGTCCGGCCGTCGGCCGAGGCGGCGCGGATGTCACCGCCGTGGGCGAGCACGATGGAGCGGGTGATCGCCAGCCCGAGGCCGGCGCCTTCGCCCTTGCGGGTATGTTCGCTATTGGCGCGGTGGAAGCGGTCGAAAATGCGCTCCAACTGGTCGGGCGGGATGGTTTCGCCGGGGTTGGAGACGGACAGCGTGACCATGCCATCGGGGGCTTCGTTCGTGTCGCCGATGTCGGTAGCGATGTCGATGGCGATGCTGCTGCCGGCCGGCGTGTGACGCAGCGCATTCGACAGCAGGTTGGACAGTGCGCGCCGCAGCATCAGCCTGTCGCCGGTGACACGCGCCTGGCCGGCCAGCGTGATGTTCACGCCGCGGTCTTCGGCCAGCGCTTCGTAGAACTCGATCAGTGCGCGCGCCTCGTCGTCGAGCTGCACGGTCTCGACCGGGCGCGGCAGGCGGCCGTTCTCGGCCTGGGCGAGGAACAGCATGTCGCCGACCATGCGGGCGATGCGCTCGAACTCTTCCAGGTTCGAGGCCAGCACTTCGCGGTAGGCCTCGCTGCTGCGCGTGCGCGACAGCGCCACTTCGGTCTGCGTCATCAGGTTGGAGATCGGCGTGCGCAGTTCGTGGGCGATGTCGGCGGAGAAGTCCGACAGCCGGGTGAAGGAGGCTTCGAGCCGTGCCAGCATGCCGTTGAAGGCGTCGACGAAGTCGCGCACTTCGGCCGGCGCGCCGGCTTCGTCCAGCCGCAGCGACAGGCCGTCGGCCGACAGCCGGCGGGCGGTGCCCGTCACCCGCCGCAGCGGCGCCAGGCCGCGGTGGGCGGCCAGCCAGCCGAGCAGCGCGGCGACCAGTGCCGCGGCCGAGATGCCGAGCCACAATCCGCGTCGTACGTCGTCGAGGAAGTGCGCATGGTGGGAGATGTCCAGCGCCACCGCGACGCGCAGCGGTTCGCCGCCGGTGTCGGCCGGTGCCAGCTCGATCTCGCGGCCGATGAATTCCCGTCCGGCTTCGTGCCAGGTTTCGCCGCGCGCGTTCAGCGAGGCGCCTGCGCGTTGTGCGTCGGTGAAGGCCCGAGGCTGGATCGCGTGCAGCACGCTGCCGTCGGCCGCCCGCAGCAGCAGGCCGACGGTGTCCTGGCCGGCGAAGGCGGCATCGAGGTGTTGTTCCGGCTCGGTGCCGGCTTCGCGGATCAGGTTGCCGACGAGAGTCAGCTTGGCCGCCAGTTCGTGGGCGTCGAGTTCGTCGAAATGGTGTTCGACCGCGCGCCCGAGCAGGATGCCGACCACGATCAGCAGGCCGGCGGTGAGCAGCGCGAACAGCAGGGCGAGGCGGGCGGTCAGCGACAGCGGCATCGTTCAGCGCTCCGCCGGGGTGCCCGCATCGCCGGCCTCGCCCGCGTCGCCCGCGTCACAGAAGTAGCCCATGCCGCGCACGGTGCGGATCAGCTTCGGTTCGAAGGCGTCGTCCACTTTGGCGCGCAGGCGGCGTACCGCGACTTCGACGACGTTGGTGTCGCTGTCGAAGTTCATGTCCCACACCTGCGAGGCGATCAGCGAGCGCGGCAGCACCTCGCCGCGGCGGCGCAGCAGCAGTTCGAGCAGGGCGAATTCCTTGGCGGTCAGCTCGATGCGCTGGCCGGCGCGCTGGGCGCGGCGGCGCAGCAGGTCGAGTTCGAGATCGGCGGCGCGCAGCACTTCGGGCTCCTTGCCGCGGCTGCGGCGCAGCAGGGTGCGCACGCGGGCGAGCAGTTCGGAAAAGGCGAAGGGCTTGACCAGGTAGTCGTCGGCGCCGAGCTCGAGGCCGCGCACGCGGTCTTCGACGCTGTCGCGCGCGGTCAGGAACAGCACCGGCATCTCGCGCCCACCGCTGCGCAGCGTCTGCAGCACGCCCCAGCCGTCCAGCCCCGGCAGCATGACGTCGAGCACGATCAGGTCGTAGTCGCCGCTGAGCGCCAGGTGCAGGCCATCCGGCCCGTTGCGTGCGAGGTCGACGACGAAGCCTGCTTCGGCCAAACCTTGGCGCAGGTAGTCGCCGGTCTTGGGTTCGTCTTCGACGATCAGGATCTTCATCGGGTCAGGGTGGAGCCGGGCTTGCCGTGTTGCTGGAACTGAAGCGCATTGTGCCCTGTGCGGCGCCGCGCGGGCCGCAGATTACAGAGATGTAATCCTGGCGTCAGTTTGTCGACGGGGGCGGCGGGGCACCATCGGCTCATCCCCAATCCAACGGAGAGAGACATGGACAAGGCGCTTCGCATCCCTTCGCTTCGAATTTCCCTGCTGGCCTCGGCGCTGATCCTGGCCGCGCCCGCCGTCGCGCTGGCCCAGAGCGGGCACGACCACCACGGCAGCCACGGCGCGGCAGCCGCCGAGCAGGCAGACGACCATTCCGAAGGCACGGTGCGCAAGGTGGATGCCTCCGGCGGCAGGATCACGATTGCCCACGGCCCTCTGCCGCGGCTGGACATGCAGTCGATGACGATGGTGTTCGGTGTCACCGATGCCGCAATGCTCGAAGGCCTGAAGGCGGGCGATCGCGTGCGCTTCATCGCCGACAAGGTCGACGGCAAGCTCGTCGTGATCGAGCTGGAGCCCTTGCGCTGAGGTTTCGCCATGTCCGGGTTCGACTTCATCCAGATGCTCGAGCTGCAGCACTGTCCGCTCCCTTGCGGCCTGGACTCTCGCGGCCCGGCTGCCCGCGCTCAACATGTTCGGAGCCTGCAATGAACCGGCCTCGCAAGCCTGCGTTTACCCGTGTCCTGGCCGGCCTGCGTGCCGGCGCCACAGCCTGCCTGGCCGTGACGGTGCTTGTGCTGCCGGGGGCGGCGCTGAGTGCAGACACTGGCGCGGGAAACGAAGCTGGCCTGGGTGCGGAGCCGCGCGGGCTCATCGACTATGCGCGTGAGCACAGCCCGGCCTATGCGGCCGACCGCGCCGAAGTCGAGGCAGCGCAGGCGCGCATCGGGGCGGCCGCGGCCTTGCCCGATCCGCGCTTCGAACTCGAACTGATGGACTTCACCAACACCATGAACGGCCGTTCGGCTTCGCTGCTGCCGGAGCGCGTCGGTGAGACGCGTTACCGCGTGGTGCAGCCGCTGCCGGCCTGGGGCAAGCGCGAGCTGGACGTGAAGGCGGCCGAGGCGAGAGCACGGCAGGCCGGTGCGGCGCGCGATGCCGGCTGGAGCGAGCGCGTGGCCGCGATCGAGGCGGCCTGGCTGCGTTATTACGCAGCCGACCGCGAACTCGGGCTGGCGCGTCATGCCCTGGCGCTGATGCAGGAACTGGAAACCCTGGCGTTGGCGCGCTACCGCCTCGGCCTGCTGCCGCAGCAGGCGGTGCTGCGCGCGCAGCGCGAGATCACCGAGCAGCGCTTGCTGCTGCTGGCGCGCGAACGTGCCCGCAGTGGCGCGGTAGCGGCGCTGAACGGCCTGCTGTCGCGCCGGCCCGACGCGCCGCTGGTCGCGCCGGTCGAACCTGGCCCCTTGCCCGATCTGCGCGACGCTGCCGACCGCTTCGAGCGTGCGCGCAGCCTCAATCCGGCTGTGATGGCCGCAGCGGAAGGCGTCGGCCTCGCCCATGCCGAGCGGGATCGTACCCGTCGCGACCGCCTGCCGGACTTCGGCATCGGCCTGACCCACAACCGGCCGGACGAAGGGCGTTCGTCCTGGGATCTGATGTTCGAGGTGACGATTCCCTTGCAGCAGGGCAGCCGGCGTGCCCGCGAATACGAAGCCGAACGTTTGCTCGCCGCCGCCGAGGCGCGGCGTGACGCGGCAGCCGACGAAGCCGCCGGCCGGCTGGGCGCGGCCTGGGCGTCCTATACCGGCGGACGGGACGGTTTGCGCCTGCTGCGTGACAGCTTGGTGCCGCAGGCTGCCGCCACCCGCGACGCGGCGCGCAGCGCGCTGGCCGGCGGGCAGGTGGACTTCGACAGCGTGCTCGAGGCCGAGCGGCAGTTGATCGCCGTGCGCGAGCAGGTGCTGCAGGCCGAAGTCGAAGCCCGCCTGGCGCTGAGCGAAATCGAGAGATTGTCGGGAGAGATCAAGTGAACAGGACGGGATGGCTTGCCGCGCTGGTGGTGCTCGGCGCGCTGGCGGCGGGCGGCGGCTACTGGGCGGGGAGCCGGCAGGTCGTGCATGAGGGTGCCGGGCATACGAACCACGATAGTGGGGCGGCAGGAACGCAGGTGGACGGCCAGGGGCGCCAGATCCTGTACTACCGCAACCCGATGGGCCTGCCTGACACCTCGCCGGTGCCCAAGAAGGATTCGATGGGCATGGACTACATCCCGGTCTATGCGGGCGAGGAGCCGGGCGACGAAGGCGTGGTGAAAGTCAGCCCGGCGCGGGTGCAGACGCTGGGGGTGAAGACCGCGATGGTCGAGCGGCGGCCGCTGTCGCAGCCGGTGCGTGCGAGCGGCCGTATCGAAGTCGATGAGCGCGCCCAGGCGGTCGTCGCGCCACGCTTCGACGGCTGGATCGAGCGCCTGCACGTCAGGGCGACCGGCGACGTGGTGCGCCGCGGCCAGCCGCTGTTTTCCACCTACAGCCCAGAATTGCAGTCGGCGGGCGAGGAACTGCGCATCGCCGAGCGCCTGCAGCGTGAAAGCGCCGCCGATCCGCAGGCGGCCGAAGCTGCCGCGCGCCTGGCCGAAGCGACGCGCTCACGCCTGCGCAACCTGCAGGTGGCCGGTCAGGCAGGGGTGCGCCAGACCCTGCATGCGCCGATCAACGGCATCGTGCTCGAGAAGACTGCAGTCGAAGGCGCGCGCTTCGCCGCCGGCGAGGCGCTGTTCCGCATCGCGGATCTGTCCAAGGTGTGGGTGATCGCCGACGTGTTCGAGCGCGATCTTGCGCAACTGCGGGTCGGCCAGCCGGCGCAGCTCGTGCTCGACGCCTTTCCCGACCGCAGCTTCGAGGCGCGGGTCGCCTATCTGTACCCGACGCTGGATGCGGCCACGCGCAGCACGCAGGTGCGGCTGGAGCTGGACAACCCCGACGGCGCGCTGCGGCCCGGCATGTTCGCCCGCGTCGAAGTCTCGACCGGCAGCGATGCGCCGCGTGTCGCGGTGCCGGCATCGGCGATCATCGACGACGGCGACCGCCAGGTGGTGCTGGTCGCGCTCGGCGAAGGGCGCTTCGCGCCGCGGCCGGTGCGCCTGGGTATGCGCGGCAGCGATTTCGCCGAAGTGCTCGACGGCGTGGAAGACGGCGAACGGGTCGTGGTCTCCGCCAGTTTCCTGATCGATTCCGAGAGCCAGTTGCGCGCGGCGCTGTCGAATCTCGCCGATGCTGAGGAAGGCGAGGCCGGCTCACCGCCTGCCTACGACACCGAAGGCAGCTTCGAGGATTTCGACGCCGAGACCGGCAGCGTCATGCTGAGCCACGAAGCGATTCCGGCGCTGAAATGGCCGTCGATGACGATGGAGTTCGGCCTCGAATCACCCGATCTCGTGCATGGCCTGGTATCGGGCACGCCGATCCGCTTCCGTTTCGAGGAGCGCGGGCCGGGCGAGTATGTCGTCACCCGCATCGAGCCGGTCGGCGCCTCGCCGGCGCAGGGTGCGGCGGAGCATCGCCATGACTGATTCGGCACGGGATTCCGCCGGTAGCCGTCTGGAAGTCGGTGGCGGTACGGAAGGAGGCCGCCGAGCGGAGGAAGAACTCCACCGGGCGGAAGGCGGTCTGCTGGGCCGCCTGATCGAGGCCTCGGCGCGCAACGTCTTCCTGGTGCTGTTGGCGACGCTGTTCCTGATCGGCGGCGGATTGTACGCGATCAAGCACACGCCGCTCGATGCCTTGCCCGACCTGTCCGACGTGCAGGTCATCGTTTATACCGACTTCCCCGGCCAGGCGCCGCAGGTGGTGGAAGACCAGGTCACCTATCCGCTGACGACTTCGCTGCTGGCAGTGCCGCGCGCGCGGGTGGTGCGCGGCTTCTCGATGTTCGGCGCGTCCTACGTCTATGTGATCTTCGAGGACGGCACCGACATCTACTGGGCGCGCTCGCGGGTGCTGGAATACCTGAGCACCGCGGCGGCGCGGCTGCCGCAGGGCGTGGCGCCGCAGATCGGGCCGGATGCGACCGGCGTGGGCTGGGTCTATCAGTACGCCGTCACCGGCAAGGACATGTCGCTGGCCGACACGCGCAGCCTGCAGGACTGGTATCTGCGCTACCAATTGACCCAGGCCGAGGGCGTGGCCGAGGTGGCGAGCGTCGGCGGCTTCGTGCGCGAATACCAGGTCACGGTCGATCCTTTCCGGCTGGCGGGCTACGGCATCGCCCTCGACGACGTCACGCGCGCGATCCGCGAATCGAACCGCGACGTCGGCGGCCGTATCATCGAACTGGCCGAGAAGGAATACATGGTGCGCGGCCGCGGCTACCTGCGCGGCATCGAGGACATCGGCGGCATCGTGCTGAAGACCGGGAACGGCACGCCGGTGCGCATCGCCGACGTCGGCCGCGTCGAGCAGGTGCCGGCCGAACGGCGCGGCCTGGCGGAGCTGAACGGCGAAGGCGAAGTGGCATCCGGCATCGTCATGGCGCGCTTCGGCGAGAATGCGCTGGACGTGATCGACGCGGTCAAGGCCAAGATCACCGAAATCCAGGCCGGCCTGCCGGAAGGCGCGGAAATCGTGCCGGTCTACGACCGCTCGACCCTGATCGGGCGCGCGATCGACACCCTGAGCTGGACGCTGTTCGAAGAAAGCCTGATCGTCGCCGCAGTCTGCATCGTCTTCCTGCTGCATGTGCGCAGCGCGCTGGTGGCGATCGTGACCCTGCCGCTGGGCATCCTGGTGGCCTTCATCGGCATGAAGGCGCTCGGCATCGGCTCCAACATCATGAGCCTGGGCGGCATCGCGATCGCCATCGGCGCAATGGTCGATGCCTCCATCGTCATGATCGAGAATGCCCACAAGCGGCTGGAAATGCTGGGCGCGGACGCCAGCGAAGCACAACGCCGGGCGACGCTGATCGGCGCCTGCCGCGAAGTGGGCCCGGCGCTGTTCTTCTCGCTGCTGATCATCACCGTGTCCTTCCTGCCGGTGTTCACGCTCGAAGGCCAGGAGGGCCGGCTGTTCGCGCCGCTGGCGTGGACCAAGACGCTGGCGATGGCCGGCGCGGCGCTGCTGTCGGTGACGCTGGTGCCGGTGCTGATGCTGTTTTTCGTGCGCGGGCGCATCGTGCCGGAGGACCGCAACCCGATCAACCGCGTGCTGGTGGCGGCCTACCGGCCGCTGATCGCGCTGGTGATGCGCTTCAGGCTGACGACCCTGGTGCTGGCGCTGGTGGCGATGGGCGTGACGCTGATCCCCGCGCGCCAGATCGGCAGCGAGTTCATGCCGACGCTGAACGAAGGCGCGATCTTCTACATGCCGGCGGCGCTACCCGGCATGTCGGTGACCGAAGCCGGGCGGCTGCTCGCCACCACCAACCGCATCATCAAGACCTTCCCCGAAGTCGAATCGGTGTACGGCAAGGCCGGCCGCGCCAACACCGCGACCGACCCGGCGCCGCTGGAGATGTTCGAGACCGTCATCAACCTCAAGCCCGAATCCGAATGGCGCCCGGGCATGACGGTGGATGTGCTGATCGCCGAGATGGATGCGGCGCTGAAATTCCCCGGCCTGGCCAATTCATGGACGATGCCGATCAAGGCCCGCATCGACATGCTGTCGACCGGCATCCGCACGCCGGTGGGCGTCAAGGTGTTCGGCAAGGATCTGGAAACCCTGGAACGGGTGGCGAAGGATGTCGAAGCCGTGGTGCGCGCATTGCCCGGCACCAGCAGCGCCTACGCCGAACGCGTCGCCGGCGGCTACTACGTCGACATCGAACCGCGCCGCGACCAACTGGCGCGCCACGGCCTGACCATCGACCGCCTGCAGGAGGCGCTCGCCACCGCGCTCGGCGGCGAGCGGGTGACGACGACGGTGGAAGGGCTGGAGCGCTACGACGTCAGCGTGCGCTACCCGCGCGCGCTGCGCGAGGACCCTCAGCGCGTCGCCGCCAGCGTGCTGGTGCCGACGGCCAACGGCGCGGTGCCGCTCGGCCAGCTTGCCGACGTACGCATCGTCCGCGGCGCCGCGTCGGTGCGCACCGAAAACGCGATGCTGGCCGCCTACGTCTATGTGGACACCCGCGAGAGCGACCTCGGCGCCTTCGTCGCCCGCGCCCGCCAGGCGGTGGCCGAGCAGGTCCAGTTCCCGCCGGGCTACTACGCCACCTGGAGCGGCCAGTTCGAGAACATGGAGCGCGCCGGCGAACGGCTCGCCATCGTCGGCCCGGTGACGCTGGCGTTGATCTTCGTGCTGCTGTACCTCAACTTCCGCCGCCTGACCGAAACCCTGATCGTGATGCTGTCGGTGCCCTTCGCGCTGATCGGCGGTGTCTGGCTGATGTGGTGGCTGGACTATCAGATGAGCGTCGCGGTGGCGGTCGGCTTCATCGCCCTGGCCGGCGTCGCTGCTGAAACCGGCGTGATCATGCTGATCTATCTCGACCACGCATGGCAGCGCGTGTGCGCCACCTGCGCCTCCGAAGGCCGCCAACCCACCGCCGCCGAACTGCACGCCGCGGTGATGGAAGGCGCGGCAGGCCGCGTGCGGCCGAAGATGATGACGGTACTGACCATCGTCGTCGGCCTGCTGCCGGTGATGTGGGGCACCGGGGTGGGCAGCGAGGTCATGCGTCGGATCGCCGCGCCGATGGTGGGCGGCATGGTGTCATCGACGGTGCTGACGCTGGCGGTGATTCCGGTGTTGTTTGTGTTGGCGAAGCAGCGGGAGCTGCGGAAGGTGCGGAGCGTTGGAACTTGTTGATTGATTGCACGTGAGGGCAAGACTAGAATCTGTCTTACTGGTGTCTTACTTGGAACCCTGTGATGCCGACTAGAACCGAAACCACGCGGCTTTCCAGCAAAGGGCAGGTCGTCCTGCCTGGTAGCATCCGCAATGCCCGTCAGTGGCTGCCCGGCACTGAATTCGTAGTGGAGGAAACGCCGGAAGGGGTACTGCTCAAGCCACTTGCTCCGCAAGGTGCGGCCAGTCGCATCGAGGATGTGGCGGGTTGCCTCAAGCCTCGTCGGGCGCGTGTCAGTCTCGACGAAATGAATGCCGCCGTCGCCGAAGAAGCTGCCAAGCGCCATGCTCGCGGTCGATACTAATGTCCTCGTCCGCTTTCTGGTGGCTGACGATGCCGCGCAGCACAGGCGTGCCGTAGCCCTGTTTCGAGGGCACAGCATCTGGCTCTCCCGCACCGTACTGCTGGAAAGCGAGTGGGTCTTGCGTAGCGCTTTCGGTTTCCAGGCCAGCGAGATTGCTCAGGCATTCGATGGCCTGACCCGCCTGCCCAATGTTGTTTGCGATGCGGCCCCGGCGGTGACGCGTGCCATTGAGGCACTCGCGCAGGGCATGGATTTCGCCGATGCCCTGCACCTGCAATGTGCTGTCAACGCCACCTGCGAAGAAGGTTTTGCCACCTTCGATGCGCGCTTCATCAAGCGTGCCGGCAAGCAGTGGCCGGGTGCCAAGATACACACGCCGTAAAGAGATCTGCCTGAACGGCAGGCCTCTCGTGAGCACGGCCTTGGCTTGCCCTTGGCCGCGATATGCCCGGATTCAACCCAGCGCGTCGAGCGCCCGCTCCAGATTACCCACGGCGCGGTCGATGTTGCCCAGCTTGTCGAGGCCGAACAGGCCGATGCGGAAAGTCTTGAAGTCCGCCGGCTCGTCGCATTGCAGCGGCACGCCTGCTGCGGTCTGCAGGCCGGCGGCGATGAACTTGGCACCGCTCTTGATGCCGTCGTCCTCGGTGTAGCTGACGACCACGCCCGGGGCCCGGAAGCCTTCGGCGGCAACGCTGCGGATGCCGCGCGATTGCAGCAGTGCGCGCACGCGGCGGCCGAGCTCCCATTGCGCGTCCCTGGCCTTGTCGAAACCGAAGGCTTCGGTTTCCTTCATCATGTCGCGCATGGCGGCGAGCGCGTCGGTCGGCAGCGTGGCGTGGTAGGCGTGGCCGCCGGCCTCGTAGGCTTCCATGATCTGCAGCCACTTCTTCAGGTCGGCGGCGAAGCTGGTGCTGGTGGTGGCGTCGATGCGTTCGCGCGCGGTGGTATTGAGCATCACCATTGCGGCGCAGGGCGAGCTGCTCCAGCCCTTTTGCGGTGCGCTGATCAGGATGTCGACGCCGCAGGCCTGCATGTCCACCCATACGGCGCCGGAGGCGATGCTGTCGAGCACGAACAGGCCGCCGTGTTCATGTACCGCGTCGGCCACTGCGCGCAGGTAGTCGTCGGGCAGGATCATGCCGGCGGCGGTTTCGACGTGCGGCGCAAAGACCAGGTCGGGGCGGTGCTGGCGGATGGCGGCGACGACTTCGTCGATCGGCGCCGGCGCGAAAGGCGCCTGCGGGCCGCTGCCAGTCGGGCGGGCCTTGAGGACGATCGATTCGGACGGGATGCCGCCCATCTCGAAAATCTGCGTCCAGCGGAAGCTGAACCAGCCGTTGCGGATCACCAGGGTCTTCTTGCCGGTGGCGAACTGGCGCGCTACCGCTTCCATGCCGAACGAGCCGCCGCCGGGCACGAGCGCGACCGCGCTGGCGTTGTAGACCTTCTTCAGCGTCGCCGAGATGTCGCGCATCACGCCCTGGAAGGCCTTGGACATGTGGTTCAGCGAACGGTCGGTGAACACCACCGAGTATTCGAGCAGGCCATCGGGGTCGACGTTGGGCAGCAGTCCGGGCATGGGTGATCTCCAGTTTTGTTTGCGGGGGCCGGATGTTTCCATCGGGCGGGCGGCAGGTGGGAGCCTGCCGGAAACGGTCGATTGTAGCCGAAGGTGAGACGAAGGCACTGTGGGGTATACGTCCAATAATGATATTGACATTGAACGGGTGCGTGATGATGATCCTGGCATCGCTAGCCGGAGTGCCGCCATGTCTGCTCCCAACAGTCACGACCAGAACTTCAAGAATCTGATCCTCGACTATCCGCGTCAGGCGCTGGAGTTCTTTGCTCCGGGCGAAGCGGTGCATATCGACGAATCGGTGCGGATTACGCCGATCCGGCAGGAGCAACTGAAGAACCGCCTCGGCGACCGCTTTCACGAGCTGGACGTGCCTTTGCTGGTGGAGTGGCCCGACGGTCGCAGGGAGGCGTTGCTGTTCGTGCTGGAAGAGGAAAGTGATCCGGCACGCTTCTCCATCCACCGGCTCGGCCATTACTGCCTCGATCTGGCCGAACTGTGCAAGACCGATCGCGTGGTGCCCGTGGTGGTTTTCTTGCGCGGAGACGCGCGTATCCGCAAGCGGCTGGAACTGGGGAGTGAGAATCATGCTTTCCTGTCGTTCCGCTACCTGTTCTGCATTCTGAACGAGATGTCAGCCGAGCAGTTCCGCGACAGTGACAACATCGTCGCCCGGCTCAATCTGCCCAACATGGCTTATGTGAGACAGGCTGCGGTCGATGTCTTCGCCTGGGCTTTCCGAGGTCTGCTGGAACTGGAACCGGATATGGAAAAGCGCCTCAAATACATGGACTTCATCGACATCTACAGCCGGCTTAACGATAATGAGCGTGAGCTTTTTGCCGAACAGTACCCGCAGGAGAAGCAGACCATGATGACCTGGAGCGAACGCGTCCGCAGCGAGGGTGTGCAACAAGGTGAACTCGCCGTGTTGATCCGGCAGCTTACACGCCGTTTCGGTCCGCTTGATCCGGTGACGGATGAGCGCTTGCGCAAGGCAAAATCGGTAGAGCTGGAACAATGGGCTGAGAACATCCTGGATGCGCGAACCTTGGAGGATGTATTCAGTGAGAAGTGAAACCTGAGGGGCTGAGCTGGAAGAAACGGCACCTGTTTGAGGGTGTCGTTTTTACTTTCTTGCTCGATGCAGGCTGCCTGGAGCCTGGGGTCAGGGTGGCAGCAGGGACGGGGCAAAGGGACCGTCGTGCAAATGACAGGCAGCCCGATGGCCAGGCGCAATCTCGCGCAACACCGGCCGTTCCTCGCGGCAGCGGCCGAAGGCATGCGGGCAGCGCGGGTGGAAGTGGCAGCCTGATGGCGGCGATAGCGGCGAGGGCAACTCGCCACGGATGGCGACGAAGCGTTTCTTCTCGGCCTTAAGTGTCGGCGCGTCGGCGATCAGGGCCTGGGTGTAGGGGTGGGCCGGCGCGGTGAACAGTACGTCCGCCGGCGCGCTTTCGACGATGCGGCCCAGGTAGAGGATGGCGACGCGTTCGCACAGGTGGCGCACGACGCCGAGGTCGTGGCTGATGAACAGGTAGGTCAGGCCGAGGCGGCTGCGCAGTTCACCGAACAGGTTCAGCACCTGGGCCTGCACCGAGACGTCGAGCGCCGCGACCGGCTCGTCGCAGATCAGCAGTTCGGGTTTCACCGCCAGCGCGCGGGCGATGCCGATGCGGGCGCGCTGGCCGCCGGAGAACTGGTGCGGGAAGCGGCTCGCCGCGCCGGGGTCGAGGCCGACCTGGCGCAGCAGCTCGGCGACGTAGTCCGCCTGTTCGCTGCGGGTGACCAGGCCATGGGTGCGCGGTGCTTCGGCGATCAGTTCGGCCACCCGCATGCGCGGGTTCAGCGAAGCGGACGGATCCTGGAAGACCATCTGGATGCCGTTGGCCGCGATCGGCGTGGCTTCGATTTCCTTGCCGTGCCACAGGCGCGTGCCCCGGTCGGGCGACAGCAGGCCGGCGGCGACGCGGCCGAGGGTGGATTTGCCGCTGCCGGATTCGCCGACCAGGCCGAGCACTTCGCCGGCGGCGAGGTCGACGTCGATGCCGTCCAGTGCGTGCACGCGGGCCGGCGGCGGCAGCCAGCCGAGGCGGATGCCGAGGCTTTCCAGCCAGTCCGGCCGGGGGCCGAAGTGCTTGTGGATGCCGTGGAGGGCGAGCAGCGGCGGGGCGTTCATGATTGCGCTCCGACGTCGGTGCTCGCCTCGGGCAGGGCTTCGCCCGGAGACAGCGGGTGCCAGCACAGCACTTCCTGGCCGCCTGCCACTTCGACTCTGGGCGGCACTTGCAGACAGGCTTCGTCCGCGCGCGGGCAGCGCGGGCGGAAGGCGCAGCCGGCCGGCAATGCCGACAACGGCGGCGCGCTGCCGGGAATCTGGCGCAGCGGCTCGCCGCGGTGGTGGCCGCGCGCCAGTGCGGCGGCGGGGGTGGCGTCGAGCAGGCCGCGGGTGTAGGGGTGGGCGGGGCGTTCCAGCACCTGGGCGGTGCTGCCCTGCTCGACGATGCGGCCGGCGTACATCACGCAGACGCGGTCGGCCAGGCCGGCGACCACGGAGAGGTCGTGGGTGATCCAGATCAGGCCGGTGCCGGCCTCGCGGCACAGGGTCTGCATCTCGTACAGGATCTGCGCCTGGATGGTGACGTCGAGCGCGGTGGTGGGTTCGTCGGCGATGATCAGGTCGGGCTGGTTGAGCAGGGCGATGGCGATCGCCACACGCTGGCGCATGCCGCCGGAGAGCTGGTGCGGGTAGCTGCGCAGGCGCTCGGCGGCGGCCGGGATGCCGACCCGTTCGAGGGCGTCGAGCGCACGGGCCAGCGCTTCGGCGCGGGATATACGGCGGTGGGCGAGCACGGTCTCGACCATCTGGGTGTCGATGCGCAGCACCGGGTTCAGCGTCAGCATCGGGTCCTGGAAGATCATCGCGATGCGGTCGCCGCGCAGTGCGCGCCAGGCTTTGGCCGGCAGGCCGCGCAGCTCGCGGCCGTTCAGCCGCACCGAGCCGCCGGCGACATAGCCGGGCGGATCGACGAGGTCGATCAGCGAGTAGCCGGTCATCGACTTGCCGCAGCCGGATTCGCCGACCAGGCCCAGCACTTCCCCAGCCGCCAGTTCGAAGCTGATGTCGTCGACCGCCGTCACTTCGCTATTGCTATCGCTATCGCGGCTGCGGAAGCGGGTGCTGAGGTGTCGGACGCACAGCAGCGGCTCGGTGCCGTGGGTGGTGGAGGGCGGGATCGACATCATTGCGTTTGCAGGCGCGGGTTGAGGATCTCGCGCAGGCGGTCGGCGACCAGGTTGAGGGCGACGATGGTCAGCAGCAGCGCCACGCCGGGAAACACGCTCATCCAGTAGCGGCCGGAATACAGGTACTGGAAGCCGTTGGAGATCAGCAGGCCGAGCGAAGGTTCGGTGACCGGCAGGCCGAGGCCGAGGAAGGACAGCGTGGCTTCGAGTGCGATCGCCGCCGCCACCTGCAGCGCGGCGACGACGATCAGCGGCGGCAGGCAGTTGGGCAGCAGGTGGCGGAACAGGATGCGCGGCGTGGACAGCCCGAGCAGGCGGGCGGCTTCGATGTATTCGCGCCGGCCTTCGACCAGCGCCGCGCTGCGCGTGGTGCGGACGTAGTAGGCCCACTGCGAGGCGACCAGGGCGATGATGATCTTGTCCGTGCCCTGGCCGAACAGCGCCAGCAGGATCATCGCGGTGAGGATCGCCGGGAAGGACATCTGGATGTCCACCGCGCGCATCACGAAGGCATCGATGCGCCCGCCGGCATAACCCGCCACCAGCCCGAGCGACATGCCCAGTGCCAGCGCCAGCAGCGTAGCGCTGAAACCGACGGCGACGCTGATGCGCAGGCCGTAGAGGATCGCCGACAGCATGTCGCGGCCCTGGCCGTCGGTGCCGAGCAGGTAGTGCAGGCTGCCGTCGGCGCTGGTGCTGCCCGGCGGCAGGCGCGAATCCATGATGTCGAGCTGCGACAGGTCGTGAGGGTCCTGCGGCGCGATCCAGGGCGCGGCCAGCGCCGCGGCGGCGATCACCAGCAGCAGGACCAGCCCGGCGAGCGCCAGCGGGCTGGTCGCGTAGGCGCGGACCAGCGTGCGCCAACCGCCTGCGCCCGGGTGGGAGGCTGAGATGGCGGAAGAAGCAGAGGCCGTCATCGGCTGAATCTCACGCCGTCTGTCCGCCGGTCAGGCGTACCCGCGGGTCGAGCGCGGCGTAGAGCAGGTCGACCACCAGGCTGATCAGCGTGTAGATGAACACGATCAGCAGCAGGTAGGCGACCACCACCGGCCGGTCGAGCTGGTTGATGGAGTCCAGCAGCAGCTTGCCGATGCCGGGCCAGGCGAAGATGGATTCGGTGACGACCGAGAAGGCGATCAGGGTGCCGAATTCCAGCCCGATCACGGTGACGACCGGGATCATGATGTTCTTCAGCACATGCACGCCGACCACGCGGCGCGGCGGCAGGCCCTTGGCGCGGGCGAAGCGCACGTAGTCCTGCAGCAGCGCCTCGCGGGTGCCGCTCTGGGTCAGGCGGATCACCAGCGCGAGTTTGAACAGCGCCAGGTTGAGCGCCGGCAGCAGCAGGTAGCGCCAGCCATCGGGTGCCAGCAGCGACCATTCAAGGCCGAGGAATTCGCGCGTCGGCCCGCGCCCGCCGGACGGCAGCCAGCCGAGATGTACCGAGAACACCATGATCAGCATCAGCCCGACCCAGAAGGTCGGCAGCGAAAAGCCCAGGATCGAGCCGGCCATGATCGTGCGTCCGCCGAATCCGTCCGGCCGCAGCCCGGCCCACAGGCCGAGCGGAATGCCGAGCAGCACCGCGATCAGCAGCGCGCTGACGGCCAGCTCCAGCGTCGCCGGCAGGCGCTGCACGATCAGTTGCAGCGCCGGCGTGCCGTGCAGGAAGGAGTTGCCGAGGTCGCCCTGCAGCGCGTTGCCAAGGAAACGCCAGTACTGCACCCACAGCGGCTGGTCCAGCCCCAGCGCCGCGGCCACGCGGGCGGTGTCGGCCGCGGTGGCCTGCGGATCGACCAGCATGTCGAGCGGGTTGCCGACGGCGTAGACGCCGACGAACACCAGCAGCGACATGATGAACAGCACCTGGGCGGTCTGCAGCAGGCGGCGCAGCAGGAACAGGATCATGGGCCGGCTCCGTCATGGCAGGCCGGCGGCAGTGTGGAGCTGCAGGATGGGGTCGCGCCGCGCAGCTGAAACCCATCAAATCCGAGGCGAACCATGGCTGCCGCGCACGGTCCGCCCCGTCCTGCGTAAACGTCACGACCAATCGTAGGATGGGTAGAGCGAAGCGAAACCCATCGGCCATGGCGCGCCCGAGCGTTGATGGGTTTCGCCTTCGGCTCTACCCATCCTACGTTCAGGCCTTTCCTAACGGACTCTGCGAATTTCATGCGCAAACGTGAACTCGTCGATGCGGCCGTCGTAGGCGAAGCCCTTGCGCAGCCCCCAGGTGGCGAGCTGGTGGTGCGAGGGGATCACCGCCAGGTCGCCCAGCGCGACGCCGGCGGCTTCGCGGGCGAGGCGTTCGCGCTCGGCCGGCTCGACCGCGGCCAGCGCGCCGGCCACCAGTTCATCGACCTTCGGGTTGCTGTACTTGCCCCAGTTCCAGCTTCCCCAGCCGGTGTCGGGATCGATGGTGCCGACGATGGAGCGCAGCGTGAAGTCGGTGGCGAGCGAGCCCCAGCCCAGCAGCGCGAAGCTGTATTCGTGCGCGCGTGCCTTGCCGAAGTAGGTGGCGACCGGCTGGGTCTTGACCCGTGTCTTGATGCCGATGCGGTTGAGGAACTGGGCGACCGTCTGCACCACCTGCTCGTCGTTGATGTAGCGGTTGTTGGTGCCGTGGATGGTCAGCGAGAAGCCGTCGGGATAACCGGCTTCGGCGAGCAGCTTCTTGGCGCCCTCGGGGTCGTAGGTTTCGAGCGGGATCTGCTCGCTGTAGCCGAAGATGCCCGGGGCGTTGATGTTGGAAGCCGGCTCGGCCAGGCCTTCGAGCGTGCGTTCGACCAGCGCCTGGCGGTTGATCGCCTTGGAAATCGCTTGGCGCACGCGCAGATCCTTGAGCGGGTTCCTGGCGAGCGGCTTGCCGTCCTTGTCGGCGACGAAGGGGCTCTGGTCGCGGAACTGGTCGAGCTGCCAGAACAGCGTGCGCCAGGTGGTGTGCTGGGCGAGCGTGACCTGCGGGTTGGTCTTGAGCCGGGCGAGGTCGGCGGCGGGCACGTTCTCGATCACATCGACGTCGCCGGCCAGCAGCGCCGACAGGCGCGGCGCGTCGGAGGCGAGGATGCGGAACACCACCTTGTCCCATTCGGGCTTGCTGCCCCAGTAGCGCTCGTTGCGCGTGACCTCGATGCTTTCGCCCTTGCGGAAGGCGGCGAACTTGAACGGGCCGGTGCCGATCAGCGCCTTGCCGGTGTTGAAGTCCTCGGTACCGGCGTTTTCAGCGGCCTTCTTCGACACCACGTAGATCGAGATCAGGTCGAGCGGCAGCGGGCCGTAGGCCGACGCGGTGTGCAGGTGCACGGTGTGGGCATCGATGATTTCCTTGCGGACGATCTGGTTGGTGTAGCTGGTGAAGGGGCCGGGGCTGTTCTTGATCGTGCCGGGGCGGTCGAGCGAGAACACCACGTCCTCGGCGGTGAGCGGCGTGCCGTCGGAGAAGACGACGTCCTGGCGCAGCTTGAACTCCCAGGTGGTCGGCGATACCGCGCGCCAGCTTTCCGCCAGCCCCGGGACCAGCTTGCCGCTGGCGTCGGATTTCACCAGGGTGTCGAAGATGTGGTCGGAAAAGGCGATGTTCGGCGCGATGTTGACGAAATGCGGGTCAAGCGAGGTGACGTCGGACGACAGGCCGATGCGCAGGTCGGCGGCCCAGGCGGGCAGCAGCGCGCCGGCCATGGCGGCGCCGAGCAGCAGGCGGGTCAGCAGGGAAGGACGACGGGAAACGGAGGCGTGCTGCGGCATGGGTGGGTTCTCCTGGCAAATGAGGGCACTGTATGTGCCCCGATTGTCCGTTGCCGGCCCATGGGGCGGAACGATGAAATGCTGGTTTGTTTTTTCATGCTAACGCATGAAATGCCGGCGCGTGGCGACCCAGCCGGGCAGGCGGGCGGCGTTCAGATGAGGCCGGCCTTCTTCCGCAGGCTGGCGAGGTAGGCCGCGGCGTCGGGCGGGGTGCCGTTGCGCTGGGCGTTGAACAGCATTTCGCCGAGGCTTTCGAGCGCGTCGTGCATCGCATCGTGGCGGTTGCCGTGGCGGACACAGGCGGCTTCGAAGGCGGCACGGATGCCGGGCGGCTGGTCGATGGAGAGTTGTTCCTCGATCGCCAGGTGCAGCGACAGATGCAGGAAGGGGTTGATGCCGCCGTCCTCGGGGGTGAAGTCGCGGTCGATGGCGTCCGGGTCTTCGACGATGGCATGGTATTCGGGGTGATGGCCGATGATGTCGGCGGCGATGGTTTCCATCGGCGTCAGCACCTCGCGCGCCTGGTGCTTGCGCCAGCTTTCGATGAAGAAGTTGCGGACCTGGTCGCGGCTGGGGTTGAACATGGGGGCTCCGGGAGGTGCTCTGGGGGAGGGGGCAACAGGCTTCGATCCTGCTTGCCGGCTTCGGTTCGTTTGGACTGGCGATGCCGTCAGCCGGTCTTGTCGCGGAACAGGCACAGGTCGCGCACGATGCACTGGCCGCATTTCGGGCTGCGCGCGGTACAGACGTAGCGGCCGTGCAGGATCAGCCAGTGGTGGGCGTCGAGCAGGTAGTCCTTGGGCACGCGGCGCATCAGAGCCTTTTCCACTTCCACGACGTCCTTGCCGGGGGCCAGGCCGCTGCGGTTGGAGAGGCGGAAGATGTGGGTGTTCACGGCCATCACCGGCTGTCGGAACACGGTGTTGAGCACGACGTTGGCGGTCTTGCGGCCGACGCCGGGCAGGGCTTCGAGCGCGTCGCGGTCGGCCGGCACTTCGCCGCCGTGGCGTTCGAGCAGCAGGCGCGACAGCGCCAGGGTGTTCTTGGCCTTGTTGCGGAACAGGCCGATGGTCTTGATGTGCTCGGCAATGCCGGCTTCGCCGAGCGACACCATCGCCTCGGGCGTCGGCGCGTCGGCGAACAGCTTGCGGGTGGCGATGTTGACGCTGCGGTCGGTGGCCTGGGCCGACAGCACCACCGCCACCAGCAACTGGTAGGGCGAAGCGTATTCCAGCTCGGTCTGCGGGCTCGGGTTGGCATCGTGCAGGCGGCGGAAGAATTCGCGGATCGCCTCGCGTTTCATCAGGGCCATGATTTCAGTTCGCCGCCGCCGGCTCGGCATCCGCAGCGTCTTGCGCGGCGTTCTGCACAACAGGCGCTGCCGGTGGGCGCCTGCGTGCGCGTTCGGCCAGCCTGGCGTTGATCGCATTGAAGGCGGCGATCAGGCAGCCGAGCGTGATGAAGGCGCCGGGCGGCAGCATCGCGACCAGGAAGCCGGGGTAGTCGTCGCCGAACACGTTCCAGGCCGACAGCGAGGGAACGATCATCTCGATGCCGGAGAACAGCGTGCCGGCGCCGAGCAGTTCGCGGATGCCGCCGAGCAGGCCGAGCACCCACACCAGGCCGAGACCCATCAGGAGGCCGTCGACGGTGGAGGTCAGCGGGTCGTTCTTGGCCGCGTAGGCTTCGACGCGCGCCAGCACGATGCAGTTGGTGACGATCAGCGGGATGAAGATGCCGAGCACCAGGTAGAGATCGTGGAAATACGCATTGAAGCTCAGATCGACCACCGTCGTCAGCGCGGCGATGATCAGGATGAAGACCGGAATGCGGATTTCGTAGGGAATGTGGCTGCGCAGCGCCGAGACGGCGAGGTTGGCCAGCGTCATCACCAGGATGGTGGCGAGGCCGAGGCTGACCGCGTTCACCATGCTGGTGCTGACGGCGAGGATGGGGCACAGGCCGAGCAATTGGGCGAGACCTGCATTCTGCTTCCACAGGCCGTTGTGGGCGAGCTCGCGGAATTGCTGGATGTTCATGGCTGCGCTCCGAAAGTGCTGCCGGCGGGGGCGGTGAAGAGATCGTGCTGGCGGGCCGTGGCCCAGGCGGTGGCGCGGCCGACGGCGCCGACCACCGCGCGGGCGCTGATCGTGGCGCCGGTGCGGTAGCCGAAGGTTCCGCCGTCCTTGCGCACCGCCCAGTTCGCCGGGTCGGCGTCCTGCCAGGAGGTCACGGCGAACTGGCCGATCCAGGGCATGTCCTTGCGACGATCCTTCTTCGGGTCGATGTAGTCGCCCAGGCCGGGGGTTTCCTTGTGCGTGGTGACACGCACGCCCGACAGCAGGCCGTTGGTGTTGATCGCGACGATCAAGGAGATGCGGCCGGCGTAGCCGTCCGGAGCGGTGGCCTCGACGATCAGCGCGACCGGCTCGCCGGCCTTGCGCGCGCGCCAGGCCCTGCCGTCCTTGTCGAGGCCGAGCGCGGGCGTGGGGCCGAGGTGCACGTAATCGTCGAGCAGGGCGTTGTCGTAACTGTCCGGCGGCAGCACCTCGTCGATCAGGCGCATCTGCGCTTCCTGCGCCGAAGCTTCGATCGCCGGTCGGGTGCGGTCGTAGGTGAAGGCCATCAGCGCGGTGAAGGCCACGGAGAAGGCCAGCATGATGCCGGCGGTGCGCAGCGAGGTGCGCAGGGCGTTATTGGCCGTGCTCATCGCCGCTCTCCGCGATGGCCGAAGACGCGCGGCTGGGTCTTCATGTCGATCAGCGGCACGCACAGGTTCATCAGCAGCACGCCGAAGGCGATGCCTTCGGGATAGGCGCCGAAGTTGCGGATCAGCCAGGCGATCAGGGCGACGCCGGCGGCGAAGATCAACTTGCCGCGCGGCGTGGTGGCGCCGGACACCGGGTCGGTGACGATGAAGAAGGCGGCGAGCATCGCGCCGCCGCTGGCGAGATGGAACAGCGGCGAGGCGAAGCTTGCCGGATCGGCCAGCCAGAACAAGCCGGACACCAGGCTCAGGGTGGCGATGAAGGCGACCGGCATGTGCCAGGTGATGACCCGCGCGGCGAGCAGGAAGAGGCCGCCGGCGAGGTAGCCGAGCGCGATCCATTCCCAGCCGCTGCCGCCGAGAAAGCCGAAGGCCGGCCCCTGCCTGAGCACGTCCACCGGGCCGGCGCCGGCATGCAGGCCGGTGCGCAGGGCGTCGAGCGCGGTGGCGCCGGTGAGGCCGTCGATGTCGCGCGCGCCGCCGAGGATCAGGCCGAGCTGGGTGGCGAAGTCCATGCCGCCGGCCGGCGGCCACTGCGACATCAGCGCCGGATAGGCGACGATCGCCGTGCAGTAGGCCACCATCGCCGGGTTGAAGGGGTTCTGGCCGAGGCCGCCGTACAACTGCTTGGCGATCACGATCGCGACCGCCACGCCGATCATCGTCAGCCACCAGGGGGCGATCGGCGGAAAGCACAGCACCACCAGCCAGGCGGTCAGCACCGCCGACAGGTCGCTCAGCGCGATCGCCACCGGCCGCTTGCGCAAGGCCAGCACCAGCGCCTCGGCGGTGAGCGCGGTGCAGGTGGCGATGGCGAGATTGACCAGGATGCCGGCACCCACGGTGTAGACGTAGGCGGCGATGCCGGGCAGCAGCGCCAGCAGCACCAGGCCCATGACGCGCTGGACGCTGGCCGGTTTGCGGATGTAGGGGGCGTGGATCATGGCGGGGTCAGCGGGCCTCGTCTTCGGCAGCGGCGTCATCGGCTTTCAGCGCTGCCGGCGCTGTATCGGCTCCGGTCTCGGTTCCGGCGTGTTGACGGCGGGCGTCGATGGCGGCGATCTCGGCCTGGACAGCGGGGCTGAGGTCTTCGGTGTTGCGGGGCGCTGCCTCGGCTTTCCGGGCCTGGGCGCGGGCGAGCGCAGCGGCGATCAGGGCTTTCTTCTTGGCTGAGGGGTCGCCCGCCGCGGGAGCGCCTGCCGCAGGATCGCCTGCCGTAATATCGTCAGTCGGGGCGCTGGTCGTTGCGTTGTCGGCCAGCTTGGCAACATCGGAAGTTTTGGCGGCCGGCGCTCCGGCGGCCGGGCTCTCTCCGGTCGATTCCGCTGTTGCCGGCGCTGCGGGCGTGGATGTTTCTGCGGCAGTTTCACTGGTGGCACGAGCGCGGGTTTCGGCTGCCTTGGCGGCGAAGCGGGCGGCCTTCTCGTCCTTCTCCCGTTCCTGGCGGAAATTGCGGAACTCGAAGCGTTCGCGGGCCTGGTCGGCGGCGTTCTTTTCGCGCTCGCTCGCGGCGATCTCGCCCTTGGCGAAGCGGTAGTAATCGACCAGCGGAATATGTGACGGGCACACGTAGGCACAGCAGCCGCATTCGATGCAATCGAACAGGTGATAGGCCTTCGCCTTGTCGAAGTTGCGTGCGCGGCTGAACCAGTACAGTTCGAAAGGCTGGAGTTCGGCCGGGCAGGCGCGGGCGCATTCACCGCAGCGGATGCAGGGCTGTTCGGGCGGCGGCGGCGGCATCAGCGTCGGCGAGGCGGCGATGATGCAGTTGCAGGCCTTGATCACCGGCACGTCGAGCCGCGGCAGGGCGAAGCCCATCATCGGCCCGCCCATCAGCCAGCGGTCGGTGTCGGCTGCCGGGGCGGCGAGCGCCAGCAGTTCGTCGATCGGGGTGCCGATCAGGACTTCCCAGTTGCCGGCATGGGCGACGTTGCCGGTGAGGGTGACGATGCGATCCACCAGCGGCTCGCCGTGCACGATGGCGCGGTACGCGGCGTAGGCGGTGCCGACGTTGAAGCATTGCACGCCGAATTCGGCGCCGAAGCGGCCGAAGGGAATCTCGATGCCGGTCAGGGTGCGGATGAGCTGCTTTTCGCCGCCCATCGGGTAGAGCGCGGGCACCGGCAGGATGCGCACTTCGTCGCCGGCATCGCGGGCGGCGGCGCGCATCGCTTCGATGGCTTCGGGCTTGTTGTCCTCGATGCCGATCAGCAACTGGCGCGCGCCGATCAGGCGGAACAGGATGCGGGCGCCGGCCAGCACTTCGGCGGCGCGCTCGCGCATCAGGCGGTCGTCGCAGGTGATCCAGGGCTCGCATTCGCCGCCGTTGAGGATCAGCGTATCGACGCCGCCGCCGCTGCCGAGCTTGATGTGGCTGGGAAAGGCCGCGCCGCCGAGGCCGACGACGCCGCAGTCGCGCAGCCAGGCCAGCGCCGCATCGCGGCCGGCGGCGTCGATGTCGAAGGGCGTACGCTCGACCCAGCGCTCCTCGCCGTCGGGTTCGATGACGACGCAGCGTGTCGGCAGGCCGGACGGGTGGGCCATCGGGTAGGGGCCGAAATCGACCACGGTGCCGGAGGTCGGCGCATGCACCGCGGTGCCGAAGCTGCCTTCCGGCTCGCCGATGCGCTGGCCCTTGAGCACTTTCTGGCCGACTTCGACGCAGCAGCGCGCGGTCGTGCGCGTGCTCTGGCGCAGCGGCACGATCAGGCGCGACGGCAGCGGCGCGCGGCGGATCGGCGTGCCGGCGGATTCGTCCTTGTGGCCTTCGGGGGCGACGCCGCCGTGGAACTTGAACAGGCGGGTGATCATGCGGCTTTCCTGATGTCGATCACCGGGTACTTCCATTTCCAGTTCTGGACGGTCTCGGCGACCGGTTCCATGCTGATGCAGTCGACCGGGCAGGGTGGCAGGCACAGCTCGCAGCCGGTGCATAGCGGCGCGACCACGGTGTGCATCTGCTTGGCCGCGCCGACGATGGCGTCGACCGGGCAGGCCTGGATGCACAGCGTACAGCCGATGCAGGTCTGCTCGTCGATGAGGGCGACGGCCTTGGGTTTTTCGACGCCGTGCTCTTCGGACAGCGGCTTGAATTCGCGGCCGAGCAGGTCGGCCAGCTTGCGGATGCCTTCCTCGCCGCCCGGTGGGCACTGGTTGATGTCGGCCTCGCCGCCGGCGATGGCCTGGGCGTAGGGCTTGCAGCCGGGGTAGCCGCACTGGCCGCATTGCGTCTGCGGCAGCACGGCATCGATCTTGTCGACCAGCGGGTCGCCTTCGACCTTGAAGCGCACCGCGGCGTAGCCGAGTGCGGCGCCGAGCACGAGGGCGAGGGCTGTCATGGCGAGAATGGCGGTCAGCATCGGTCGTGCCTTTCCGTCACTGGAAGCGATCCAGGCCGGCGAAGCCCATGAAGGCCAGGCTCATCAGGCCGGCGGTGATCATCGCGATCGCCGTGCCCTTGAACGGCACCGGCACGTCGGCGCCGTCGAGGCGTTCGCGGATGCCGGCGAACAGCACCAGCGCCAGCGTGAAGCCGACCGAGGAGCCGAAGCCGAACAGCAGCGATTCGAGCAGGTCGTGGTTCAGGCCGACGTTGAGCAGCGGCACGCCGAGCACCGCGCAGTTGGTGGTGATCAGCGGCAGGTAGATGCCGAGCACCTGGTGCAGCAGCGGGCTGGTCTTCTGGACCACCAGTTCGGTGAGCTGGACGATCGCGGCGATGACGACGATGAAGGAGAGCGTGCGCAGGTAGCCGAGATCGAAGGGCTGCAGCAGGTAATGGTCGATCAGGTAGCTCGAGCCCGAGCCGAGCGTGAGCACGAAAGTGGTCGCCGCACCCATGCCGATCGCGGTGTCGAGCTTCCTCGACACGCCCATGAAGGGGCACAGGCCGAGGATGCGGACGAGGACGACGTTGTTGACCAGCACGGCGCCGATGACGATGAAGATGTAGCTGGCCATGATCCGCCGGGGAAAATAAACGGCCGATTATCGCCCGTGGGGCGAAGGTGCTTCAAGCCTCGGGGCGCCGGCCGGGCGCTCAGACGGACGGCGGGGGTGCCAGGCTGGCGCTGTGGAAGGACCAGTGGCCGCGGCGGCGGTCGTCGAAGAAGTGGCGCAGCGTCAGGCCGATGCTGCGAAAGGCGATCCGGTCCCAGGGGATGTCTTCTTCGCGGAACAGCGCCACCTCGAGCGATTCCTCGCCGGCGCGGAAGTCCAGGTCGAGCAGGCGGGCGCGGTAGATCAGATGGACCTGGCTGATGTGCGGCACGTCGATCAGCGTATACAGTTCGCCCACCGCGATGCGCGCACAGGCCTCTTCGGCGGTTTCGCGCGCGGCCGCCTCGGCGGTCGTCTCCTCGTTTTCCATGAAGCCGGCGGGCAGCGTCCAGTAGCCGTGGCGCGGTTCGATCGCGCGGCGGCAGAGCAGGATCCGGTCTTCCCATTCGGCCAGCGCGCCGACTACCAGCTTGGGGTTCTGGTAGTGGATCGTGCCGCACTGCGGACAGACGTGGCGCAGATGGCTGTCGCCGGCGGGGATGCGGATTTCGACCGGGGCGCCGCAGTTCGAGCAGAAGTTCATGGGGAAGGTGGAGTCAGGAGCGGAGGCAGGGGGCGTTCTTTTCGTTGTCGATTCTAGCGTGCTTTTTCGCACGGCTCGGGAATAACATTTGGCATAGAATTACAAACTTGGTCGAATTTTTTTACGTAACCGGACCGGAAGCCGGACATGATTCGAGGATTCCATGCTGCAGCCGATTGACATGAAGCGTTTCGAACAGATCAAGGCGGCAGGCGACCTTCCGTCGCCGCGTGGCGTGGCGATCGCGATCATTCGGCTCACCCAGTCTCCGAACGTGTCGGCGGCCGAGCTGGCGCGGGCGATCAAGGGCGACCCGGCTTTCGTCGGACGCCTGATCAAGGCGGCCAACTCCTCGCTGAGCGCGGGCAAGCGCGCGGTGGTATCGGTGCAGGATGCACTGATGGTGCTCGGCCTGCCCTCCGTGCGCACGATGGCGCTGGGCTTTTCCCTGTTGTCGAACTATCGCAAGGGTGCCTGCGAGGCTTTCGACTATGAGCAATTCTGGTCCTCTTCGCTGGTGATGGCGCTGTCGATGCAGGCGCTGGCGCTGCGCGTGCGCGTGCTTGCCGCGGACGAGGCCTTCAGTCTCGGCCTGCTTGCACGCGTCGGTGAACTGGCCCTGGCGACACTGTATCCGGCCGAGTTCGGCCGCGTGCTGCGCGAAATCGCGGCGACGCCGACTCTGCACCAGCTCGAGCTGGAAGAAAAGGCCTTCGCCATGACGCATAGCGAACTCGGTGCCGCGATGCTGACGGACTGGGGGCTGCCCGAAGTCATGGTCGCGCCGATGCGGTGTTACGAAACGCCGGAGCAGGTCTGCTTCGCCGAGGCCAGCCGGGAAGCCGGCCTGCTGCAATGCCTGGTGCTCTCGCGGGCAATCGCCCGGCTGTGCCTCTCGCCCGAGTCCGAGCATGCGAACCTGATGCCGCCGATGCTGCGGCTGGCGAGCCGGCTCGGGATATCGCACAGCGATTTCATCGCATTGTGCGAGAACGTCGGGCGTGAATGGGGAGAGTGGGGCAAGTTGCTGCTGCTCGAGACCAGGCAGGCGCCCGAGTTTTCCCTGCTGTCGTCCACGCAGGAACCGTCCACTGCCGAAGCCGCCCGGCGTTCCCGGGGCGATTCGGCTCAGCGCCCGGGCGCGGCGGGCGATGAACTCATGGATGACGAAGCGGTTCGCGTGCTCGTGATCGGCGCCAACGAGGACGAACGCGCATGCATGCGTTCGACGCTGGATTCGGAGTCCTTCCTGATCACCGAAGAGGACGATTACGACCAGGGAATCGAGCGGGCGATCGACATCCAGCCGCAACTGATGGTCGTCGATTGGGGGCATGCAGGCCGTTGGGCCGACTGGATCCGGGCCTTGCGCGACACCCGTTTCGGCGCTTCGCTGTACCTGCTGGTGCTGCTCGACGAGTTGGACGAGGAAACCCTCAAGAAGGCCGCCGACGCGGGGGCTGACGATTTTCTCGTGCGGCCGGTCTGCCCGAGCGCGTTGGCGCTGCGGATGCAGGCAGGGCGCCGTATGATCCTGCTGCAGCTTCGGCTCGAACAGGAGCGCGAGGAGCTTCGGCATTTCGCCGCCGAGCTGGCAATCTCGAACCGGCGCCTGCAGGAGGCGGCGATGACCGATGTGCTGACCGGCGTGCCGAACCGGCGGTATGCCATCGATCGCCTGTACATGGAATGGGCTGCATGCGCCCGCCACCATCGTCCCCTGACGGTGATGGTCGCGGACCTGGACGGTTTCAAGGAAATCAATGACGCGCACGGGCACGACGTCGGCGACATCGCCTTGCGCCAGGTATCGGAGGTGCTGCGCGGCGAGCTGCGTGCGCAGGATGTCCTCTGCCGCATGGGCGGAGACGAGTTTCTCGTCATCTGCCCGGATGCCGATCTGAATGCGGCGCTTGCCTGCGCGGAGCGCCTGCGGGCGGCGGCGGCCAATCTGGAGATCGAAACGGGCGGTCCGCAGTTGCGTCTTTCGGTCAGCATCGGCGTGGCGACGCGCGACGAATCGATGCCGGCGATGAAGGCGCTGATCAAGCTTGCCGACCGGGGGGCTTTCCTCGCCAAGGCGCGCGGGCGCAACTGCGTCGTGGCGCCGCAGTCGGCTGGTCTGCTTCCCTGAGTTGCGGGTTGTATGCGTTTTTGTTGTTTCGGGACAACGCCGATGCTATCCGATTACGCGCCAGCGTGACTTTGTAACTTGCTGATACGAATGATTTGCTCTAGCTTTGACGCCGCTCGTCCCCGAAAGGGATTGGAAATTTATGGACCGACCCGACTTCCAGGCCGAAATTCGTGAACTGAACCTCGCTTACCTGATGCTTGCGCAGCAGATGCTGCGCAGCGATCGGGCGACGGCGATGTTCCGGCTCGGCATCGGCGACGAACTGGCCGAGCTGATCGCGACGATGAGCGCGGCCAAGCTGGTGAGAATGGCGGGAAGCCAGATGCTGGTGCCGTGCTTCCGCTTCGATGATGCCCAGCTTGCCCGACTGATGGCGGGCGAGGGACGTGATGCGGTGAGCGCCGGCCTGCATGCCGCGATCATCGCCGCAGGCAAGGCGGCCGAAGGTGCGGCCTGAGGAGCAGACATGAAGAACAAGAGCGTGCTCGACGAGGCGGACGACATCCGCCGTGCGGTGGAAATGGTGCAGCTCGGCGCGCGCATGCAGATGCTCGAAGTCGAGACCAGGCTGAGCCGCGAGAAGCTGTTGCGCATCTACAAGGAAGTGCGCGGCGTCTCGCCGCCGAAAGGGATGCTGCCGTTCTCGACCGACTGGTTCATGACCTGGCAGCCGAACGTGCATTCGTCGCTGTTCATGGGGCTGTACCGCTTCTATGTCGAGCGCGCCGCGCTGGGCGGCCTCGATGCGATCATCAAGGCCTACCATCTTTATCTCGACCATCTCGAAGCCAGCACGCTGGAGCCGGCGCTGAGCCTGACGCGTGCCTGGACCCTGGTCCGGTTCTTCGATGCCGATCTGCTGCAGATGGCCTCGTGCAAATCGTGCGGCGGCAGCTTCGTCGCCCATGCCCACGACCCGGTGCACGATTACGTATGCGGCTTGTGCAACATGCCGTCGCGCGCAGGCAAGTCCGGTTCGACCAGGACGCGCACGGCCAAGCCGAAGGCGGTGGCCAAGCGCAAGCCCGTGAATCGGGCGGTTGCCGAGACGGCCTGAAGCAGAGTTCGCCGCCCGTCCGGGCGGCACGGAGAAAGGGGCTGCCCGCAGGCCGGGGCAGCCCTTTTTCATCGCCGCGCCGCGCGCCGCGACCACATGCAGTATGGGAGCGTGTGGGCTGTTTTTCGGGCCGTTCGGCGAGCTCCATGCAGCCGGATTCAAGTTTTTCCGGTGCCTGACGATAAAAGTCACGGGTTCTGGATTCCGTTGCGGTTAGGCTGTGCCGCGGCGTCTTCATCTTGGAGTGAGTTGTGTTCCTGATCATCGGCTACGTCATCGTCCTGGCCGCATCGCTCGGCACCTATGCGGTGCATGGAAGCCTTGCCGCGCTGTGGGTGCCGATGGAGTATCTCGCCATCGTCGGCCTGATGATCGGCGGCTTCGTCGCGAGCAACGGTGTCAAGGCGATCAAGGCCACGATCGGTGCGCTGCCCTCGGTGTTCAAGGGCTCGGGGTACAACAAGGCCATGTATGTGGACCTGCTGGCACTGCTCTACGAACTGCTCGCCAAGGTCCGCAAGGAAGGCCTGATGTCGATCGAAGGGGACATCGAGAATCCGGAGTCCAGCCCGATCTTTTCCAAGTATCCGAGCGTCACCGCCGATCATCATGCGATCGAATTCCTGACCGACTACCTGCGCATGATGGTGGGCGGCAACCTCAATGCGTTCGAGATCGAGAACCTGATGGACATGGAGATCGAAACGCACCACACCGAAGCACACCAGGCGCCCCACATCATGGCCAAGGTGGCCGACGCGCTGCCGGCCTTCGGCATCGTCGTCGCGGTGATGGGGGTGGTGAACGTGATGGGTTCGGTGGGCCAGCCGCCGGCGGTGCTGGGCAAGATGATCGGCGGCGCGCTGGTCGGTACCTTCCTCGGCATTCTGCTGTCCTACGGTTTCGTCGCGCCGATCGCCAGCCAGCTCGAACAGAAGGTCGAGGAAGGCGGCAAGATCTACCAGGTCATCAAGGTCGTGCTGCTTGCCAGCATGAATGGTTATGCGCCGCAGATCGCGGTCGAATTCGGCCGCAAGGTGCTGTATTCCACCGACCGGCCCGGCTTCGTCGAGCTCGAGCAGGAACTCAAGAGCCGCAAGGGTTGAGCGATGCGCGCGCAGATCGGCCAGGGACGTGAAGGGAGCGCGGCGTGAGCGACGATACCCAGCAGCCCATCGTCGTCAAACGGATCAGGAAGGGCGGCGGCGCGGCGCACGGCGGCGCGTGGAAGATCGCCTATGCCGACTTCGTGACGGCGATGATGGCCTTCTTCCTGCTGATGTGGCTGCTGGGCTCCACCGCCCAGGGCGACCTCGAAGGCATCGCCGATTATTTCCAGAATCCGATCAGGATGTCGATGGAGGGGGCGACGGCACGGGCGACAGCTCGAGCGTGATTCCGGGCGGTGGCGAGGACCTGACGCGCTCGGTGGGCCAGGTCAGGCGCGGCGACGTCGAGAGCACCCGCTCGATCAACATGGATGCGGCGGGCGGCAAGCGCAAGAGCGAGGCCGAGATCAGCGCCGAGAAGCTGGCCGAGCGGCGGGAGCGCGCACGCCTGATCGACCTCAAGGGCCGCCTCGACGCGATCATCGAGGCCAATGCCTCGCTGCGCCAGTTCAAGAACCAGATCCTGATGGACATCACCACCGAAGGCCTGCGAATCCAGTTGGTCGATGAGCAGAACCGGCCGATGTTCACCTCCTCGAGTGCCGAACTGAGGCCTTATACGCGCGACCTGCTGCGCACGATCGCCGGTGCGCTGAACGACGTCGATCATCGCATCAGCCTGTCGGGGCACACCGATGCGTCCCAGTACGCCGGCGGCGAGCGGGGTTTCTCGAACTGGGAGCTGTCGTCGAATCGTGCCAACCGCATCGCGCCGCGAACTGGTCGCGGGCGGGCTCGAAGCCGGCAAGATGGTCCGCGTCGTCGGCCTGGCCGACACTATTCCGCTCAACCGCGCCGATCCTCACGACCCGATCAACCGGCGCATCAGCATCATCGTGCTGAACAAATCGACCGAAGATGCGATTCGCAGCCAGACCAGCACGGCCGGCGTCGATGTCGGCGCCGGCGACGACCGCGAATCGATCGGCGGGCAGATCGACAGCAGCGTCCCGGTGCCGCCGCCGGGCGGGCCGCGAGGCAGCCTGATCCAGGGGCTTCCACCGCCGCCGAGTTGAGCCGGCGGGCTCAAGTCCTGGCGAATCCGGCCGATATCGAATCCATACCGTCGCAAATGCGATAACCGATTCTTGCCCCAGACGGGGGGAACATGTCCGACCTTCTGAAGAACATCGACGCGCGTACCCGGCTGGCCGGGACGAACAAGCTCGAAATCCTGTTGTTTACCCTCGGCACCGATGGCCGCACCGGACGGCGCGAGACCTTCGGCATCAACGTGTTCAAGGTGCGCGAAGTGATGCGCACGCCGAGCATTACCGCCGCGCCCGAGATGCCAGCTTCGGTCGAAGGCATGGTGAGCCTGCGCGGCACGCTGGTGCCGGTGGTCGATCTGGCGCGCTACATCGGCATGAGCGTCGAGACGCCGCGCGAGATCATGATCGTCACCGAATACAACGGCCACACCCAGGGTTTCCTGGTCGAGGCCGTCGATACCATCCTGCGTCTCGACTGGTCGCAGATGCGGGTGCCGCCCGAGATGCTGACGGCCAACATGGGCGGTCTCGTCACCGCCGTCACCGAACTGCCGGGCAACAAGCTGGTGATGATGCTCGACGTCGAGAAAGTGCTGTCCGAGACGACCCGCTACGACAACGAATACATCTTCAAGGACATCGTCCAGTTGCCCGATGGCGATGGCCGTGTGGTGTATTTCGCCGACGATTCCTCGGTGGCGCGGCGCCAGATCCAGCAGACGCTCGACGCCATGGGCGTGCGCCACGTCTCGGCGGTCAATGGCCGGCAGCTGTGGGAGGAGCTGAATCGTGCCGCAGCCCATGCGGAAACCAGCGGGCGCAAGATCGGCGATCTCGTCAGCCTGGTGCTGACCGACGTCGAGATGCCCGAGATGGACGGCTACATCCTGACCAAGCAGATCAAGTCCGACCGCCGCTTCGCGGGCATTCCGGTGATCATGCATTCGTCGCTGTCGGGCAACTCCAACCAGCAACTGGGGATGTCGGTGGGAGTGGATGAATACGTGCCCAAGTTCGAGCCGCAGCGCCTGGCGCAGACCCTGAGCCGCCTGCTGGTCGAAGGCGTCGCGCCGCAGGCGCAGGATTGAGGAGCCGCCATGCTGAACCTTGCCCAGGAAGAATCCGCGCTGCTCGACTCGGTCGTCAGCCGCACCCAGCTCGCAGGCTCCAACTGCATGGAGATCCTGTTGTTCTCGCTCGGCACCACCGAGCATTTCGGCATCAACGTGTTCAAGGTGCGCGAAGTCTCGAAGACGCCTTTCATCACCCGCACGCCCAACATGCCGACCGGCGTGGAAGGCTTGATTTCCCTGCGCGGCAACGTCATTCCGGTGCTGTCGCTGGCCGGCATCCTCGGCGTCGCCCAGCCCGGAACGCTGAACGAAGGCGCGATGATGGTCACCGAGTACAGCAAACGCACGCTCGGTTTCCTGGTCGAGGAAGTCGATCGCATCATCCGCGTCGATTGGGAGAAGGTGCGTACGCCGGAGAACGTGTCGGGCGGCAGCCATGCCTACATCACCGCGATCACCGAGCTGCCGGACGGGCGCCTGGTGTCGATCCTCGACGTCGAGAGCATCCTGGCCAACACCTTCGGCGATGCGGTGGTCGGCAACATCGAGCCGATCGGCAACGGCCACGAGGTCAACGTCTTCTTCGTCGATGACTCGAGCGTGGCGCGGCGCAAGATCACCGAAGTGCTCGACAAGCTCGGCGTGCGCCACAAGCACGCGCAGAACGGCCTCGAGGCATGGACGCGCCTGGTCAGCATCGCCGATCACGCCGAGCATGCGGGCCGCCCGGTGGCCGAGGAGATCGACCTCATCATGGTCGATGCCGAAATGCCCGAGATGGACGGCTACGTGCTGACGCGCAACATCAAGGCCGACTCGCGCTTCGGCGGAATTCCGGTGGTGATGCATTCCTCGCTGTCGTCCGAGGCCAACCGGGCGATGGGCAAGCGGGTAGGGGTGGATGCGTACGTGGCAAAATTCGACGCTGACGTACTTGCCGAAACCCTGAGGCCGCTGCTCGCGCGTGCGCGCCGGGCAGCCTGAGCCGAGCCGGAATGAATGGAGAACCTGGAATGTCCGACCCCAAACTCAAATTTCTCGTCGTCGATGATTTCTCGACCATGCGGCGGATCGTCCGCAACCTGCTCAAGGAGCTGGGCTACACCAACGTCGATGAAGCCGAGGATGGTGCGATCGCGCTGCAGAAGCTGACTTCGGGGCAGTTCGACTTCGTCGTCACCGACTGGAACATGCCGAACATGGACGGGCTGACGCTGCTGCAGACGATCCGCCGCACGCCGCAGCTCAAGCACCTTCCGGTGCTGATGATCACCGCCGAGGCGAAGAAGGAAAACATCATCGCCGCGGCCCAGGCCGGTGCCAGCGGCTACGTCGTGAAGCCGTTCACCGCGGCGACGCTGGCGGAAAAACTGCAGAAGATCTTCGAAAAGATGGGGCGCCCGGCATAGGGAGGCCCGGCATAGGGGCGCCCGGCGTAGGGGCACCCGACCGAGGGCACACCACCTGAACGCTTGCGTATCCCGAGCATGGAGTCTGGACATGAGTAAAACGGCCTAAATTCGACGAGTCGGGCGACTCGGACGACCTTCAGGCACTGTTCGACAGCATCGCCGCGCAACCTGCCGAGCTTGTCCCGGCCGCTGCGGCGCCGCAGACCGCGCCGATGGCGGCCGCTGCTGACGGAGCCGGAGACAGCGATGAATTGCAGGCCTTGTTCGACGCAGTGTCGGCGGAGACCGGCATCGCCGAAGCGCCGCCGGTCGAGCATGCGGGCGGGGAACAGCAGGACGCCGACGGCGATCATGCGGTTTTCAACCGCCTCGGGCACATGACTCGCCAGCTCCACGATGCGCTGCGCGAGCTCGGCCTGGATGCCAGCCTGCAGGAGGCGGCGCAGGCGATTCCCGATGCCCGCCAGCGGCTGGACTACATCGCCCAGATGACCGAGCAGGCGGCGAGCCGCGTGCTCAACGCCACGGACATCGCCCGTCCCCTGCAGGACAGGATCCAGCAGAAGTCGGCGGTCCTGCGTGCGCGCTGGGACGAGGTGTTCGCCGGCAAGGTGTCGCCCGAGGACTTTCGTTTGCTGAGCATCGAGACGCGCGATTTTCTCGGCGAGGCCGAAGCCGACAGCACGGCGACCGGTGCGCAGTTGCTGGACATCATGATGGCGCAGGACTTCCAGGACCTGACCGGCCAGGTCATCAAGCGCGTGCTGCAGACCGCCCGGGCGCTCGAGTCGCAGTTGCTGGAGGTGCTGCTCGAGACCGCGCCGGCGGCGGTGAAGGTCGAGTGCGCGGGCAGCCTGATGAACGGGCCGGTCATCGACGGCAAGGCGGCCGATGGCATCGTGACGAACCAGGAGCAGGTCGACGACCTGCTCGAAAGCCTGGGCTTCTGAGCCGGGCATGCCGGTCGATGAGTGGGCCTTGCATGAGGACGGACCGGGAAGACCGCATGTCCGCAGTGGAAAGAGTGGAGCGAGAAGAACATGAGTGATTTTGCCGGAATGGAAGACCTGTTGCAGGACTTCCTCATCGAGGCCGGGGACCTGCTGTCCGGGGTCGACAACAAGCTGGTCGATCTGGAGCGCTCGCCCGAGGATCGTGGCCTGCTCAACGACATCTTCCGCGGCTTTCACACGATCAAGGGCGGCGCCGGCTTCCTGAATGCGGCCGAGCTCGTGAGCCTGTGCCACCTGACCGAGAACCTGTTCGACAAGCTGCGCAACGGCGAGCTGTCGATCACGCCCGAAGCGATGGACGTGATCCTGGCCGCCACCTCCGCGGTGCGCGAAATGTTCGGTTTCCTCGAAAGCGGGACCCAGCCGCCGCCGGCAGACCCCGATCTGATGGCGCGTCTGAAAGCCACGCTGGCGGGCGAGTCGGTCGCGGCCGCACAGCCTGCGGCGGAAGGTGTCGGCCTGCCGCTGCCGGGCGAGCCGGCATGGGATCTGCTGTACGCGGCCGTGGCCGGCAGGCCTGCGGCAGAGGCCGCGGCGCCGTCGTCCGTCGTGCCGGCCGCTGTGCCAGCTCCTGCCGAAGAGATCATCAAGGCGGCGATCGGGCGGCGCGCCACCGACAAGCCGGGCGTTTCCGGGCCGGTCGGCCGGCGCGACAGCGAGCGCCAGCGCGACAACTCGATCCGTGTCGATACCGCGCGCCTCGATCAGGTGCTGAACCTGTCCGGCGAGATCGGCCTGACCAAGAACCGGCTCAACGCGCTGCGCAGCGACATCCTCAGCGGCCGCAATGATTCCGAAACGTTGCATGCGCTCGATCTCGCCGTCAGCCAGCTCGACCTGCTGGTCTCCGACCTGCAGAACGCGGTGATGAAGACCCGCATGCAGCCGATCGGCCGGCTGTTCCAGAAGTATCCGCGCATCGCCCGTGACTTGGCCCGCAACCTCGGCAAGGATGTGGAACTGGTGCTGGTCGGCGAGGAGACCGAGATCGACAAGACGATGATCGAGGATCTGTCCGATCCCATCATCCACCTGGTCCGCAATGCGGTGGATCATGGCGTCGAAGACCGCGCCGGCCGCATCGCCGCCGGCAAGCCGGAGAAATCGATCGTCCGCCTCGAGGCGCGCCAGGAAGGCGACCACATCGTCATTCTGGTCGCCGACGACGGCCGCGGCATGGATGCCGAGCGCCTGCGCAGCAAGGCGCTGGCCAAGGGCCTCATCACCGATGAGGAGGCCAGCACCATGGACGAGCGCCAGAGCTACAACCTGATCTTCCTGCCCGGCTTCTCGATGGCGGAGCAGGTGTCGGACGTGTCGGGCCGCGGCGTGGGCATGGACGTGGTGCGCACCAACATCCAGAAGCTCAACGGCAGCATCGAGATCCGTTCGCAGCAGGGCAAGGGCACGACCCTGATCATCAGCCTGCCGCTGACGCTCGCGATCCTCCCGGTGCTGCTGGTGCGCCTCGGCGAGCAGCCTTTCGCCGTGCCGCTGGCGATGGTGCGCGAGATCCTGCCGATCGACCCGGCCATGGTCCAGGACGTCGGCGGCAAGGCGACGATGGTGGTGCGCGGCGAAGTGCTGCAGATCCTGCCGCTGTCCTCGCTGCTCGGCTGGCCGCAGGAGCGGGCGCCGCAGTACGGCGTGCTGATGCAGGCCGCCGAACTGTCCTTCATCCTGGCGATCGACAGCTTTGCCGGCCGTGAAGACGCGGTGATCAAGTCGCTCGACGATTTCCGGCCGAAGGGGGTCGCCGGCGTGACCACCTTGTCGAACGGCCAGATCGTGCTGATCCTCGACATGAAGGAGCTGCTCGGTACTGCCGGCGACCATCGCGGCGTGCCGCGCGCGGCGCTGATGCGCAGCCGGGAAGCGCTGGCACTGGCTTCCTGAGCGGCCGTAAAACCGGAGCCGGGCCTTTCGCGTTCAGCACGCGAAAGGCCCGGCTTCATTTTGTGGGCAGTGTGTTCAGGCGGTGAGTTCGAGCAGCGCGGCAAACGCCTGTTCGAACTGCCGCAGGCCTTCCTGCTGCAGGCGCTCGCCGGCCTGGTTCAGGTCGATGCCGTGCCGCTCCAGCGCAGCGTACTGTGCCGCTGCATCCTCGATGTCCTGGCCCACGGTGTCGGCCGTCACCTTGCCGTGGTCGCGCAGTGCGTCCAGCGTGGCGTCGGGCAGGGTGTTGATGGTTTCGGCGCCGATCAGCGGTTCGACGTAGAGCAGATCGCTGTAGGCCGGGTTCTTGGTGCCGGTGCTCGCCCACAGCATCCGCTGCGGCCGTGCGCCGGCTGCGCGCAGCGCGGCGAAATCGGGTCCGTTGAAGCGTTCGCGGTAGCGCAGGTAGGCGAGCCTGGCAGTGGCCACCGCGCTCTTGCCGCGCAGGGCCAGCGCCGCGCCGCCCAGTTCCTCGAGCTGCTTGTCGATCAGGGTGTCGACCCGCGACAGGAACAGGCTCGCCACTGACATGACGGGCGTCACGTCGCCGCCAGCCGCCAGCAGGCGTTCGAGGCCGCGCAGATAGGCCTGGGCGACGGCTTCGACGTGGGCGAGCGAGAACATCAGCGTGACGTTGACGCTGACGCCGGCACCGATCAACTGCTCGATGGCGTCGATGCCGGCCGGCGTCGCCGGCACCTTGATCAGCAGGTTGGGGCGGTCCACCGCGGCTTTCAGGCGCAGGCCGGCGGCGAGCGTGCCGGCGGCGTCGTGGGCCAGCGCGGGCGAGACTTCCAGGCTGACGTAGCCGGCATCGCCGCCGCTGTCGCGGTGCAGCGCCGCCAGCAGGTCGCAGGCCCGCTGCACGTCGGGAATCACCAGCGCTTCGTAGCGCGCTTCGGCACTCAGCGGCTGTGCTTTCAGGGCGGCCAGGTCGTCTTCGTAATAGCGTCCATCCGCGATCGCCTTGTGGAAGATCGCCGGGTTGGTGGTGACTCCGGCGATGCCGTCGTCGGCGATGAAGCGCGCGAGATGGCCGTCGTTGAGCAGGGTGCGGGAAAGGTTGTCGAGCCAGATCTGCTGGCCGTGCTGGCGTACCTGGAGCAGCGGGTTCATCGATGTACCTGGAGTGTGCATGGTGATCGGAGATGCCTGCATCCTGTGCAGCAGAGCATTGCCGGGAAGAAACCGATTGTGCCCTGAAATCGCCGCGCGGGGGAGGCTGAGGGCTCAGCCCAGCAGCGTGTCGTCCCAGCCCAGCGCCCGGCTGACGGCCTTGAAGTCATCACCGGGGCGGCACTGCAGGTTCAGCCTTGCATCGCTGACGGGATGTCGCAGGCCCAGCCAGGTGCAGGCCAGCAGCAGGCGACGGCTGCCGAACAGGGTCTGGAACAGGCGGTTGTGCCGGCCCTTGCCGTAGCTGGCGTCGCCGATGATCGGATGCGAGATGTGCTTCAGGTGGCGGCGCAACTGATGCCGCCGGCCGGTTTCCGGCAGCAGCTCGACCAGGGCGTAGCGGCTGCTCGGATAGCGGTCGACCGCATGTGGCAGTTCGGCCGTCGCCAGGCGGCGAAAGCGCGTCAGCGCGGGCAGGGCGATTTCGCCGCCTGCCGATCCGGCGGGGCCGTCCGGGTCCGTTTCCTCGTCTTCCGGCAGGCCGTCCCGCCGGCCGGCGCCGTAGCCCTGCCTGCGTTCGATCGGGTCCAGGCGGCGTACCAGCGGATGGTCGATGATGCCTTCTTCGGGCGGATGGCCGCGCACGATGGCGACGTAGCGCTTGTCGACCGCATGGGCCTCGAACTGCCTGCCGAGCGCGGCGGCGACTTCGCGGTCGAGCGCGAACAGCAGCACACCCGAGGTGCCGCGGTCGAGCCGGTGGGCGGGATGGACACGCTGGCCGATCTGGTCGCGCAGCAGTTGCACGGCGAAGCGTTCCTCGTGCGCGGCGATCGGGCTGCGGTGTACGAGCAGGCCGGAGGGTTTGTCGATGGCGACGAGCCATTCGTCGCGATACAGGATGTCGAGCATGGGCTGTCGGACTCGCAGCGCCCCGCAGGCGGGGCGCTGCGAAAGAAAGCGGCCGCGAAGGGCCGCTTTCGTATGTCTGCCTTGCCCGGCCGAGGCCGGGCCGGGGTGCATCAGGCGAAGTTCTGCGCCGCGAAGTCCCAGTTGGCCAGCTTGTCGAGGAAGGTGGCGACGAAGTCCGGACGGCGGTTGCGGTAGTCGATGTAGTAGGCGTGTTCCCACACGTCGATACAGAGGATGGCCTTGTCGGCGGTGGTCAGCGGAGTGCCGGCGGCGCCCATGTTGACGATGTCGACCGAACCGTCGGCCTTCTTGACCAGCCAGGTCCAGCCCGAACCGAAGTTGCCGACCGCGGAAGCCTGGAAGGCCTTCTTGAAGTCGTCGAAGGAGCCCCACTTGGCCTTGATCGCATCGGCCAGCGCGCCGGTCGGCTCGCCGCCGCCGTTGGGCTTCATGCTGTTCCAGAAGAAGGTGTGGTTCCAGACCTGGGCGGAGTTGTTGTAGATGCCGCCGGCCGGCGCCTTCTTGATGATGGCTTCGAGTTCGAGGTTCTCGTACTCGGTGCCCTTGATCAGGTTGTTCAGGTTGGTGACATAGGCCTGGTGGTGCTTGCCGTAGTGGAATTCCAGGGTCTCGGCCGAAATGTGCGGGGCCAGGGCGTCCTTTGCGTAGGGCAGGGCGGGCAGGGTGTGTTCCATGCGTATCTCTCCTTGTTAAGGTGTTCTGAAAACTCTTGCGAAGCCCGACGAGTCCGGTCGGGATTCGCGTCCGGCGAAAACGCTCGCGGCCGACATCATAGGCGCACGAGCGGGCGCCTGTCAGCTTCCAGCGGTGGTGTTGTCGAGAGTGAAGCTCCCGGCGGGCAGCGCTGGACGGGTTCCCTGGGGGGCCTCCTGGCAGGGCTCCCAAGCGGCCCACCCTTCCCGTCGGGATCGACGCTGCAAAGGCCTGGTTCAGTCCTTTTGTCCGGCTTCGTCCGGCCCGGCCCCGGTCACGCGCGTATGCAGCGTGCCGTCGGCCAGCTGTACGTCGACTGCCATGCCGGCACCGGCCTCGCCGACCGAGCGCAGCACGCGGCCCCGGCTGTCGCGGGCGATGGCGTAGCCGCGCGCGAGCACGGATTCCGGGCAGAGGTGCTGCAGATGGGAGGCCAGGGTTTCGAGCCGTTCCCGGCGCTGCCGCAGGCTTGCCTGTGCGGCGCGCTGCAGCTCGTGGCCGAGCTGCGCGACGAGCCGCCGGGTGCCGGACAGTTCCGGCTGCAGCCGGGCCAGGCGCAGGCCGAGCGCGGCCTGACGGAAGCGCGCCTGTTCGAGCCGGTGCTTCATGGCCCGTGCCAGCCTGCCGGCACGGGCATCGATGTCGGCCCTGGTCTGGCGCAGGCGCTCGCTTGGATGGACCAGGCGCAGCGAAGCCCTGTCCAGCCGCTGGGCCAGGGTTTCGAGCTGGCGTTCGATGCCGCGCTCGAGCCGCGGGCCGAGTGTGGCGATCTCCTGGTGCGCTGCATGCCAGCCCGCGCTGGCCAGTTCGGCTGCGCCGGTCGGCGTCGGTGCCCGAAGGTCGGCGGCAAAGTCGGCGATGGTGAAATCGGTCTCGTGGCCGACGCCGCTGACGACGGGCAGCGGACAGGCGCGCAGCGCGCGGGCAAGCGCTTCGTCGTTGAAGGGCCACAGATCTTCCAGACTGCCGCCGCCGCGCACCAGCAGCAGCACGTCGATGCCGTCCCGGTCGGCGCGTCTGCCTGCTGTGGCGATGGCCTGTGCAAGGCGCGGCGCCGCGTCGGCGCCCTGCACGGGCGCCGGATAAAGCACCAGCGGCAGATGCGGCGCGCGCCGGGCCAGCGTCACCAGCACATCGCGCAGCGCGGCGGCGGCAGGCGAGGTGACGAGGCCGATGCCGCGCGGAAAGCGCGGCAGGACACGCTTGTTGCCGGCATCGAACAGGCCTTCGGCGGCAAGCCTGTCCTTGAGCTGGTTGAAAGCCTCGAACAGGTTGCCGATGCCGGCCTGGCGGACGCTTTCTATATTGAGCTGGTAGTCGCCGCGCGCTTCGTACAGCGTCGCCAGCGCGCGCACTTCGACCCGCATGCCGTTCTCGGGGCGGAAGGGCAGGAGTTGGGCGCGGTTGCGCCACATCGCGCAGCGCACCTGCGCATCGCTGTCCTTGAGGGTGAAGTAGAGATGGCCGGAAGCTGCCCGGGTGAGATTGGAGATTTCGCCGCCCACCCACATCAGCGGCAGGGCGGCCTCCAGCGCTTGGCGGGCGAGGCGGTTGAGCGCGGATACCGTAAGTATCGGGGCGGACAGCATTCCAGTCATGCGAGGGGCATCGCCAGGGGCGCGCGAGAAGTCGGGAGAAGCGCGGATTGTAGCGGAATCCACAGCTCCGCCAGGCTGTCAAGGGTCTTGCGGCAAGTCCTTGATCTACAAGGGGTGAGAAAATAAGTATTTGTTTTCATTGAAAATAATATATTGCACAAATTTTCATCGGAGTGTCCGAATGCTTGCAGTGACGGGCTTTGAGGCTCACATCCAGAAAAAACCCACAAACTTATCCACAGCTTCTGTGGATTGCTCGCCGGCTTGGTCCGGGTCCTGGGGGTAACGCGGGCGTCGCCGGTTTGGCATATCCCGCGTGGAAGCCCGGGCGGGGTCCGGGTTGGGCATATTCCACGTCTCGATACGCATCTTGCTTGTCGCCGCCGGCTTGCGGGCGCTAAAGTTCCGCCTTTGCGCAATAGGGGAGCAGCCAGCGTGTTCGCGATCATCCAGGAAGTGGGCTGGCCGATCTGGCCGTTGATTCTGGCTTCGGTCGTGGCGCTGGCGCTGATCATCGAGCGTTCGCTCAGCCTGCGGCGCTCGCGCGTGGTGCCGCCGGGCCTGCTGCAGAACGTGCTCGACGATCTGCGCAAGCAGGGCGTGTCCGATGCGATGATCGAGCGCGTCAACGCGCACTCTCCGCTCGGCCGCGTGCTGGCGGCGGGCCTGCGCAACGTCAGCAGTTCGCGCGAGATCATGAAGGAATCGATCGAGGAAACCGGCCGTGCGGTCGCGCACGAACTCGAACGCTACCTGACCACGCTCGGCACCATCGCCGCGATCAGCCCGCTGCTGGGGCTGTTCGGCACCATCATCGGCATGATCGACATCTTCGCCTCGCAGGGCGTCAGCGGCGCCAATCCTGCCCAGCTCGCCCAGGGCATCTCGATCGCGCTGTACACCACCGGACTCGGCCTGATCATCGCCATTCCGGCGATGATCTTCTGGCGCCACTTCCGCGCCCTCGTCGACAGCTTCGTCATCGACATGGAGCAGCAGGCGGTGAAGCTGGTCGAAGTGGCGCATGGCGAGCGGCGCGACTGAGGGGCCGGCATGAACTTCCGCCGCGGCAGCCGCAACGAAGAGCCCGAGATCAACCTGATCCCGCTGATCGACGTGGTGCTCGTCATCATCATCTTCCTGATGCTGACGACGACCTTCTCCAAGGTGTCGGGGCTCGAGATCAACCTGCCGTCGGCCGAAGCGGAGGGCGTGGATACGGTGCCCAACGAGATCCTCGTCGCCGTGACTGCGGCCGGCGAAGTGCTGGTCAACCGCCAGCCGGTCGCCGAGCCGAGCGTGGAGTCGCTGGCCGCGGCGCTGGGCAAGGCCGCGCCGGGAGACGGTGGCGAGCCGGTGATCGTGATCAATGCCGATGCCAAGGCGGCGCACCAGAGCGTCATCGACGTGATGCAGGCGGCCCAGCGCGCCGGCTTTAGCCACGTGACCTTCGCCACCCAGGCGCCGGCGCAGTGAGCCGCTGAGGGGCGCGGACGATGGCGGCCCAGGCTCCGGCCTTCTGGCGCAGGCGCGGCCTGCCGGCCCGGCTGCTGCAGCCGCTGTCCTGGCTGTTCGGCGCGCTGGCGCAGCGCCGTCGCCGGACGACACGGCCGGAGAGGCTGCCGGTACCGGTGATCGTCGTCGGCAACATCGCCGTCGGCGGCAGCGGCAAGACGCCGGTGGTGCAGTGGCTGGTGGCGCAACTGAGCGCGGCGGGCCGTCGGCCCGGCATCGTCAGCCGCGGACACGGCGGCCGGATCGAAGGCGTCGCCGCCGTGCCGGCCGATGGCGATCCCGCCGTCTATGGCGACGAACCGGTGCTGCTCGCCGCCAGCTGCGCCTGCCCGCTGGTCGTCGGCCGCGACCGGCCGGCGGCGGCGCGCGAACTGCTGCGCCTGCATCCCGAGTGCGACGTGATCGTGGCCGACGACGGCATGCAGCACTATCGTCTCGGGCGCGACGTCGAGATCGCCGTGGTCGACCCTGCCACCCTGGGCAATGGCCTGCTGCTGCCGGCCGGGCCGCTGCGCGAGCCGCTCGGGCGCCTGGCGGAAGTCGACGCCGTGATCGCCCACGGCGCGCTGCCGCCGGTGCTGGTCGCGGCCCTCGGCGGCGTGCCGATCTTCCCGATGCAGTTGCGGGGCGGCGCCCTGCGTGCACTCGGGGCGCCGCAGCGAACCCTCGAACTGGAAGCGCTGCGCGGCCGCCGCGTGCATGCGGTGGCGGGCATCGGCCGGCCGCAGCGCTTCTTCGAGCAGCTCGAAGCTGCCGGCCTGGTGGTGCTGAGGCATCCCTTCCCCGATCACCATGCTTTCACCCCGCCGGATCTGGCTTTCGCCGAAACCTTGCCGATCCTGATGACGGCCAAGGATGCGGTAAAATGCCGGGCTTTCGCGCCCGACGACTGCTGGGAGTTCCCGGTCGAGGCGCAGATCGGTTCGGGCGCCGCCGAACGCATTCTGGAGAAACTGGAGCATGGACGCACGTCTGCTTGAAATCCTCGTCTGCCCGCTGTGCAAGGGCCCGCTGGACTACCTGAAGGACAGGCAGGAACTGGTGTGCAAGGGCGACCGGCTCGCCTTTCCGATCCGCGACGGCATCCCGGTGATGCTCGACGAGGAAGCGCGCGCGATGAGCGCCGAGGAAGTCGACGCCCTGCGCGCGTGACGGGGGCGCCCGCGGTGAGCACGCCTTTCCGTATCGTCATTCCGGCGCGCCATGCGTCGACCCGCTTGCCGGGCAAGCCGCTGGCGGACATCTGCGGCAAGCCGATGATCGTGCGCGTGCTCGAACGCGTGCGCGCGGCGGGTGCGCAGGAAGTCCTGGTGGCGACCGATCATGAGGGTGTCCGCGACGCCGTGCTGGCCGCCGGCGGCGAGGTGGTGATGACGCGCGCCGATCATCCCAGCGGCACCGACCGCCTGGCCGAAGTGGCGATGCAGCGCGGCTGGGGCGACGAGGACATCGTCGTCAATGTGCAGGGCGACGAGCCGCTGATCGACCCGGCCATCGTGTCGGCGGTGGCCGTCGCGCTGGCCGACGACGCCGACGCCGCGATCGCCACCGCGGCGCATGCGCTGGCCGGGGTGGACGAGGCTTTCAACCCCAACGTGGTCAAGGTGGTGTGCGACGCCGCCGGCCGTGCGCTGTATTTTTCCCGCGCGCCGATTCCCTGGGCGCGTGACGCCTTTGCCGCAGGGCGCGATGCCTTCCCTCGGGACTTGCCTGAGGGCCTGCCGATGCTGCGCCACGTCGGCCTGTATGCCTACCGGGTGGGTTTCCTGCGCCGCTATGCCGATCTGGCGCCTTCGCCGATCGAGCATTGGGAGGCGCTGGAACAACTGCGCGCGCTGTGGCACGGCTACCGCATCCGCGTGCTCGAGCTGGCGGCGGCACCGGCCGCCGGCGTCGATACGGCGGAGGATCTGGCGCGCGTCAGGCAGTCGTTTCGCATCGAAGGGGTTTGACCGACGGCCATGTGTCGGTTAATTTCGCAGGGTTTCGCATAAAAGTACAAACAAGCGGCCGTGCCGCACGGCCGATATTCTTTTCATCGGGAGGGTGTATGCGACTGATTCTGTTGGGGCCGCCGGGAGCGGGCAAGGGTACGCAGGCCAACTTCATCAAGGAGAAGTTCGGCATTCCGCAGATTTCGACCGGTGACATGCTGCGCGCCGCGGTCAAGGCCGGCACGCCGCTCGGCATCGAGGCCAAGAAGGTGATGGATGCGGGCGGCCTGGTGTCGGACGACATCATCATCGGCCTGGTCAAGGATCGCCTGCAGCAGCCCGACTGTCAGGCCGGCTACATGTTCGACGGCTTCCCGCGCACCATTCCGCAGGCCGATGCGATGAAGGACGCCGGCGTGCCGATCGATTTCGTGCTCGAGATCGACGTTCCGGACAGCGAGATCGTCGAGCGTATGAGCGGGCGCCGCGCCCACCTGGCCTCGGGCCGTACCTACCACGTCAAGTACAACCCGCCCAAGGTCGAAGGCAAGGACGACGTCACCGGCGAAGACCTGGTGCAGCGCGACGACGACAAGGAAGAGACGGTCAAGAAGCGTCTCGATGTCTACCACGCCCAGACCAAGCCGCTGGTCGAGTACTACGGCAAGTGGGCCGCTTCCGGCGACGCCAAGGCGCCCAAGGTGCGCAAGATCGAAGGCCTGGGCGCGGTCGAGGACATCACCGCGCGCGCGTTCGAAGCGCTGAAGTAAGCGCGCAATCCACGTTCCTGACGGCCGGCTCCCGTAGTGGGACCGGCCGTTTCGTTTGCTGATTCAGGCCTGGCGGCTTCCATCATGGCGCGATCGAATCTTCTCTACGCTCACTCCGGCGGCGTCACCGCCGTCATCAACGCCACGGCCAGTGCGGTGATCGGTGCTGCACGTGCCCATCCAGGACGCATCGGCAAGGTCCTGGCCGCCCATCGCGGCATTCTCGGCGTGCTGGCGGAAGACCTGATCGATACCGCTGCGCTCGACGACGCGGCGCTGCAGCGCTTGTCGCTGCGTCCGGGCGGGGTATTCGGCTCCTGCCGTTTCGATCTGCCGCAGACCGATACGGCGGACGGCAGGCGGGTGATGGACAGGTTGTTCGAAGTCTTCGCCGCGCACGATATCGGCCATTTCATCTACAACGGCGGCAACGGCTCGATGGACGTGGTCGGGCGCCTGCGTGACGCGGCGCGGGAGCGCGGCTATCCGCTGGTCTGCATCGGTGCGCCGAAGACGGTGGATAACGACATCGTCGGTACCGACTGCTGCCCGGGCTTCGGCTCGGCGGCGAAGTATCTGGCGACCTCGATGCTGGAGGCCGGGCTGGACATCCGCTCCATGGTCGGCAGCCGGGGCAGCGTGTTCGTGATGGAAGTGATGGGGCGCAATACCGGCTGGCTCGCGGCGGCGACCGCGCTGGCCGCCGGCGGCGACGCCGATGCGCCGCCGCATATCGTGCTGGTGCCGGAAGCGGGCTTCGACGAGGCGGCGTTCCTGGTCGAAGTCCGGCGTATCACCGAGCGCCTGGGCTATTGCGCGATCACGGTCGCCGAAGGCATCCGCAACGCCGACGGCAGCCTGATCATGGAGAAATCGCGCGACTCGCGCGGCTACGTCCAGCTCGGCGGCGCGGGCTCGGCCGTTGCGCGCATGATCCATGAGCGCCTGGGCTACAAGTTCCACTGGGCGATTCCCGACTATCTGCAGCGCGCCGGCGGACACTGGCTGTCGGCGGTGGATCGCGAGCAGGCGCTGGCGGTCGGGCGGGCAGCGGTCGAGCTGGCGCTCGACGGGCGCAATGGCTGCCTTCCGGCGATCCGGCGGCTCGGCGAAGCGCCGTACCGCTGGGACGTCGGCACCGAGGATGCCGCCGCCATCGCCAACCTGGAGCGCACGTTGCCGGCGGCCTTCGTGCGCGCCGACGGCCTGCACGTCACCGCGGCGGCCTGCGACTACATCCGGCCGCTGATCGAGGGCGAGGTGCCGCAGCCCACCGCAGGTGGCCTGCCCGATTACGGCACGCTCGCCTTGCCGCCCGTCGCGCGGCGGCTGCCGCCCTGGCAGGCGTAGTCGCCACGCCGGTCCGCGCCTGTTTCCGGCGCCCGCTGGGCAATCCGGAGGCGGGCGTTCAGGCGCCGGCGGGCAGTGCGTCGGGCTTGGCGTCCGCCACCGGGCGCTCCGGCATGTAGGCCGCGATCTGGCACAGGATCGCAGCGACGTAGGGGATGCACTGCAGGCACAGGATGCCGACCCACAGCTGGGTCTCGAGGTTGTCGGCACCGCGCTGGGCGACCAGCGTGGCGGCGCCGAGCAGCAGCGCCACCAGCATGCCGATCTCTTCGCGGATCGGATTGAAGAAGGCGAGCGCGCCGCCGCCGCGCCAGCCCTTGGGGGTGACGACGAACACGCCCTTCTTCTTGACCAGGCCGGCGAACACGCCGCGGGCGATGGCATGGGCGAGGCCCACCGACAGGATCGAGGCGCCGAGGATGTCCTTCCAGGGGCAGTCCATGGTGCGGCGGTACAGGATCGGGCCGAGTGCGGCCTTGAAGGCCATGAAGCCGAGGATGGGCAGCGCCAGCGCCGTCACCGGCAGGCCGAAGGACTTCGGGAACAGCAGGATGCCGAGCGTCCACGCCAGGCTGCCGAAGGCGAACACCAGTTGCAGCGCATCGCCCAGCCAGGCGAACCAGCCGGTCAGGAAGTGGTAGCGCTGGGCCAGGTTGAGGTTGCTGCGGCCGATCATGTGCGGCAGGTGGGCCTTGAGGATCTGCATCGCGCCGAAGGCCCAGCGGAAGCGCTGGCTCTTGATCGCGGCAAAACCCGAGGGCGTCAGGCCGCGGCCGAGGACGTGGTCCACGTAGCGGGTGTCGTAGCCCTTTTCGATCAGGCGCAGGCCGAGCTCGGTGTCCTCGCAGATGCACCATTCCGACCAGCCGCCGACTTCCTCGAGCGCAAGGCGGCGCACCAGGGTCATGGTGCCGTGCTGGATCAGCGCGTTGCGCTCGTTGCGGTGGTGCATGCCGATGCGGAAGAAGCCGTCGAATTCCCAGTTGCACATGCGCTTGAACGGCTGGCCTTCCCAGTCGCGGTGGGCCTGGGGCGCCTGCACGACGGCGACGTCGGGCTTGTCGAAGTGCGGGATCAGGCTGGCCAGCCAGTCCGGATCGACGACGTAGTCGGCATCGACGACGCCGACCACTTCGGCGCGCGGGTCGGTGACCTTGAGGCCGTAGTTCAGCGCCCCGGCCTTGAAGCCGGGCCAGTTGGCGAGATGGAAGAAGCGGAAGCGCGGACCGAGCTCGGCGCAACGCTTTTCCAGCGGCTTCCACAGCGCTTCGTCGCGGGTGTTGTTGTCCAGCACCAGCACTTCGAAGTTCTGGTAGTTCAGCTTGGCCAGGCTGTCGAGGGTGGCGATCACCATCTCGGGCGGTTCGTTGTAACAGGCCAGGTGCACCGAGACGAAGGGCTGCTGGTCCGGGGCGTGCGGCGGCAGCGGCATGAAGCGGCGCTGCCACTGCTTCTTGAACAGCATCTCGCCGAACTCGAAGCCGTGCGACAGCAGCACCGCGGCGGTCAGGATGGTGGCGCCGATCAGCAGGCCGAGGCCGACGAGGTCGCGCTGCGTGAGGTAGTAGTCGACCGGCACGTTGAGGCCGACGATCAGCGTCGATACGCAGGCCTGGATCAGGCCGGCGAGGAAGACGCGGCCGAAGACGTTCCAGTCGGACAGGAAGAAGGCGACCAGGAACATCGGCAGGAAGGCGAGCGCCGCAGCGTTCATGGCCTTCTTCGACCAGTGCGGATCGCGTTCGACGATGCCTTCGAGGGCGAATTTCTGCTCGCGGTCGGCGTTGTACATGCCCCAGTAGGGGCCGGCCCAGCCTTCGACGTCGACTTTCCAGGGCTGATCGATCGCTTCCATCAGGAAGTAGTCGATGCGCGCGGTGCGGGGGTGGGCGAGGAATTCGCGGATGAAGCGCGCCTGGTTGTCGAGCGAGGGAATGGCGGCGCCCAGCGTCGGCCCCTTGCTCGGCCAGCCGATTTCACCGACCACGATCTTCTTGCGCGGGAAGGTCCTGGCCAGTTCGTCGTAGCGTTCGAAAGCGTAGTCGACGGCGGCCTCCACCGGCACGCCTTCGTGGTAGGGCAGCAGGTGGACGGTGATGTAATCGACGTGCTCGACCAGTTCCGGATAGCGTAGCCAGACGTGCCAGGGTTCGGCGGTCGACACCGGCTTGCGCACGGCCTTGCGGACGCGGTCGAGGTAGCCGATGACGTCGTCGGGCTTGAGGTCGCCGCGAAGGATGGATTCGTTGCCGACCATCAGGCGCTCGACGTGGCGCATCTTGCGTGAAGCGTCGATCAGCGCCGTGATCTCGCGTTCGTTCTTTTCCAGGTCGGGGTCCAGCCAGGCGCCGGCGGTGACGTTCATGTCGCGCTCGCCGGCGAGCGTCAGCAGGACCGGCATGTCGGTGACGCCGTAGGTGCGCAGGCCGTCGGATGTGCGGGCGAGCAGGTCGAGGTCGGCGGTGAGTTCTTCCGTTGTCGGATAAGTGCCCTTCAGCGGGCTTTGATCGCGCTGGAAGCCGTTGTAGGCGAAGCCCTTGATGCTCTGATTGGTGCTGATGAACTCGGCGCCGCGGTTGAACTGCTGCCAGATCCAGTGCTGGAGGAAGGCGACGCCCGCGGCGATGGCGAGTGCGATCGCGATGCGATAGAGGAGCGAGGCGGCCTGTTTCATGTTCGAATCCTGAGCGGCGTGGAGATGACGCCGAAAAACGGGTAAAACGCTGACAAAACGGAAAAGCCTGTGCGATTGTGCGGACGTTGCTGCGTTGCACAAACGTTTTTGGCAGACAATCGACGATTCTGTCGCAGATGCACGGTGCCGGCATTCTATGCACGCTTTCAGCTGCTTACGAGCCACATCCAGTGCCAATTTGCAACATCGTGCGATATCGTTGCCGAAGGTCTGATTTACAAGGAAAAGGCGGGATGAGGTGGAATAATTCGGGCAAATATGGTGTTGCAGCAATCCTGCTTTCGGCGCTGCTGGTGCTGGCCTCGGCCTGGGGCGTGCGTCATGGCCTGTTGGAAAACGGGGTGCTGCCGCGCGATTGCACCCTGCCCGATGCGCACGGCGGCCTGTGCCTGTTCAAGACGGCTCTGGTGGAGAGTTTCCTGCATCAGCGCATGGGCTGGTTCAGCCTCGCCTGCGGCGGCCTGGCCTTCGTGCTGGGCCGGCGCTGGCTGGCCTGGGTCGGCTGGCTGAGCGGACTGGCCGGGCTGGTGCTGTACAGCTATGAGCCGGCCGCCGTTGGCAGCCTGCTGTCCTGCTGGTGCTTGCCCGTCCCGGGCAGCGAGCGGGCGAGAAGGGGGATGGCAAGGACGAGGCCGGTGGCCAGCCAGGCGATGGCCTGGGGGTTGGCCGGCTCGCTTGACCAGCGCCCGATCACCGAGATTGCGATGATTGCCGCGCAGATGCGCTCGGCGCGGCCGTGCGCAGCCTGTGTCCAGCCGAGCGCGCCGAGCAAGGCTGCGGGAGCGAGATAGAGCAGGGTCGGGAAGTCGCGATAGCGGGGATCGACGAACAGCAGCAGCGCGGCGATGGCGGCGGCGAACAGCAGCAGGCCGCGCAGCAGGCCGAGCGCGCCATCCGGCCAGCAGCCGGCGGAGGTCCGGCGCAGTGTCCGCCATGCCTGTTCGGCGCTGGGAATGGTGGCGCCGCGCCATGCGGCGAAGCCTGCGGCGAGCAGGATGCCGAGCAGCGCGACAGCGCCGAGCACCGTCCATTCGAGCACATCCCGGTAGGCGAGGCGCGCATGTTCGGCATGGAGCACGGCGATCAGGCCGGTGGTGGCGCCGAGGACGGTCAGCGCCGCCCGTCGCAGGACGCCGCCCCAGCTGCTACCGAGGCCGAGCAGCAAACCTGCCGCCGCGCCGGCGGCGAGGCCGGCGATGACGCTGCCCAGCCCCGAACGCTCGGCCACCGGGCCGGCGAACGGAAACTTCGGCTCCAGCGTCGAGGCGTCGAGCATGCCCCAGAAGCCGCCCACCGTGCCTTCGAGCCGGCGTTTCCAGGGCTGGTCGATGGCTTCGATCAGGTTGTAGTCCCAGCCCTGCGCATGGGCCTGGTGGACGAATTCCCTTACATATCGCGCCTGGTTGACCTGCGACGGACGCGACTCCTCGCGCTGGCGCCCCTGGCTCGGCCAGCCGGTTTCGCCGATCAGGACGTGCTTGCCGGCGAAGTGTTCGCCGACGTGCCTGCGGGTTGCGGCGACGTGTTCGAGCGCATCGGCGATGTCGACCGGTTCGTCCTCCCAGAAGGGCAGGATGTGGACGGTGACGAAATCGACTTCCTGCGCCAGGCTGTCATGCCGTGTCCAGAATTCCCAGACGTCGGCGTAGGTGACCGGCACCTTGGCGCGCGCCTTGGCTTCGCGGATCAGCGCGCGCATTTCGTCTTCGCTGCGCTCGCGCCGCAGCAGCACTTCATTGCCGACGATCAGGGCGCGGACGACGTCGGCATTGTCGTTGGCGAGTCCGATCGCACGCTCGAGCTCGGCGGCGTTCATTTCCCGGTCGTAGCCGATCCAGGCGCCGAGCAGCACCTGGACGCCGACTTCGCGCGCGATTTCGGGCACCTGCTCCAGTCCCTGATTGACCGAATACAGGCGTACGCAATCGGTGATCCCGGCCAGGGCGCTGAGGTCGGCGTGGATCTGCTCGCGGGAAATGCGCAGGTCCGGATCGAAGGGGGTCTGCCCGGGGCGGTGGTAGGGAGCGTAGGAGACGCACTTCAGCTTTTCGCCGTCGGCCAGGCGAAGATCGTGCATGGGCACCGGGCGGGTCTGCCAGCCGACCCATGCGAGCAGGCCGGCGAGCAGGGCCAGGTGGCAAAGCAGCAGGGCGAGCCAGAGGGGCTTGCGGTCATCGTGGAGCTTCGGCATGGTGGATCGGTCTGCAGAGGCGGGCGGTGGAGATGAGGCCGTAGGGGAAAAAGAAGCCACGCCCCAGGCGAGGCGTGGCTTCGGTGTGACAGGTGCGGATTCTACCGGACTCAGCTTTCGTAGTCGCTCATCGGCACGCAGGCGCAGAACAGGTTGCGGTCGCCATAGACGTCGTCGATGCGATTGACGCTGGGCCAGAACTTGTTTCCCGCCACCCAGGGCAGCGGGAACACTGCCTGCTCGCGCGAGTACGGGCGCGACCATTCGCCGATGAAATCGGCCTGGGTGTGCGGCGCGTTCTTCAGCGGATTGTCGTCCGCCGGCCAGGCGCCATTCTCGATCTGGCGGATTTCCTCGCGGATCGCGATCATCGCGTCGGCGAAGCGCTCCAGTTCGTGCAGGTCTTCCGACTCGGTCGGCTCGACCATGATGGTGCCGGCCACCGGGAAGGACATCGTCGGCGCGTGGAAGCCGTAGTCCATCAGGCGCTTGGCGATGTCGACCTCGCTGATGCCGGTCGCCGCCTTGATCGGGCGGATGTCGAGGATGCACTCGTGGGCGACGCGGCCCTGGCTGCCGGTGTAGAGCACCGGGTAGTGCTGCTGCAGCCGCGCGGCGAGATAGTTGGCGTTGAGGATCGCTACCTCGGTGGCACGCTTCAGCCCTTCGCCGCCCATCATCGTGATGTACATCCACGAGATCGGCAGGATGCTGGCCGAGCCGAAGGGCGCGGCGGAAACGGCGCCCTGGCCGAGGTTGGCCCGTCCGGCGTCGCCGGTCGGCTGCACGACGTGGTCGGCCATGAAGGGCGCGAGGTGCGCCGCCAGCGCGATCGGCCCCATGCCCGGTCCGCCGCCGCCGTGCGGGATGCAGAAGGTCTTGTGCAGGTTCATGTGGGTGACGTCGGCGCCGATCGTGGCGGGCGAGGTCAGCCCGACCTGGGCGTTGAGGTTGGCGCCGTCCATGTAGACCTGGCCGCCGTGGGCATGGACGATCGCGCAGATTTCGCGGATCGACTCCTCGAACACGCCGTGGGTCGAGGGGTAGGTGATCATCAGCGCGGCGAGCCTGTCGGCGTGCTGCTCCGCCTTCGCCTTCAGGTCGGCGACATCGACGTTGCCGTTGTCGTCGCAATCGACGACGACGACCTGCATGCCGCACATCTGCGCGGTGGCGGGGTTGGTGCCGTGGGCCGAGCGCGGGATCAGGCAGACCGTGCGCTGGGTATCGCCGCGGCTGGCGTGGTAGCGCGCAATCGCCACCAGACCGGCGTATTCGCCCTGGGCGCCGGAGTTGGGCTGCATGCAGACCGCCAGGAGGCCGGTGATTGCGCGCAGATGGTCGGCCAGGCCTTCGATCATCTCGAGATAGCCCGCAGCCTGCTCGCGCGGCGCAAGGGGTGCAGGTTGGCGAACTCGGGCCAGGTCACCGGGATCATCTCGCTGGTGGCGTTGAGCTTCATCGTGCACAGAGCCGAGCGAGATCATCGAATGGTCGAGCGCGAGGTCGCGGTTCTGCAGCTTCTTCAGATAGCGCAGCATCTCGTGCTCGGTGTGGTGGGTGTTGAACACCGGGTGCGACAGGATCGCGTCGCCGCGCAGCAGCGCCGGCGGGAGTCGGCCGCCGGCCTGGGCCACGCGCGTATCGAGCGCATCGACATCGGTAGTGGCGCCGAAGCAGCCCAGCACGACAGCGATGTCCTCGCGGGTGGTGGTTTCATCGACCGACAGGCCGAGGCGGCTGTCCGACACCCGGCGCAGGTTGTAGCCGGCGGCGAGGGCTGCGTCGGCAATGGCAGTGGTGCGCGGGCCGGTGTCGACTTCGATAGTGTCGAAGAAGGCATCGCTGCCGGCGTCGAAGCCGGCGTCGCGCAGCCCGGCGGCGAGCATCGCGGCGAAGCGGTGGATGCGCGCGGCAATGGTGCGCAGCCCCTGCGGGCCGTGATAGACGGCGTAGAAGCCGGCCATGTTGGCGAGCAGCACCTGGGAGGTGCAGATGTTGGAGTTCGCCTTCTCGCGGCGGATGTGCTGTTCGCGCGTCTGCAGCGCCATGCGCAGCGCGGTCTTGCCGCGGGCGTCCTTCGAGACGCCGATGATGCGGCCCGGCATCGAGCGCACATGGGCTTCGCGGGTGGCGAAGAAGGCGGCGTGCGGGCCGCCGAAGCCCATCGGCACGCCGAAGCGCTGCGCCGAGCCGAGCGCGATGTCCGCGCCCATGGCGCCCGGGCTCTTGAGCAGCACCAGCGCCATCAGGTCCGAGGCGACGGCGACGACGGTGCCCTTGGCCTTGGCCGCAGCGATGGTTTCGCTCAGGTCCGTGACTTCGCCGCGGGCGTTCGGGTATTGCAGCAGCGCGCCGAACACCTCGTGCAGGGCGGCATCCTCCGCCTTGCCGAACACCAGCTCATAGCCGAAGTAGTGGGCGCGGGTGCGGACCACGTCGATCGTCTGCGGGAAGCAGGCTTCGTCGATGAAGAAGGCGTTCGATTTGGACTTCGACACCCGGCGCGCCATCGTCATCGCCTCGGCGGCAGCGGTGGCTTCGTCCAGCAGCGAAGCATTGGCGAGTTCCAGGCCGGTGAGGTCGATCACCATCTGCTGGTAGGTCAGCAGCGCTTCGAGGCGGCCTTGCGAGATTTCGGCCTGGTAGGGGGTGTAGGCGGTGTACCAGCCCGGGTTTTCCATGACGTTGCGCAGGATCACCGCCGGTGTGTGCGTGCCGTAATAGCCCATGCCGATCATGGACTTGTTGACGACGTTGCGGCCGGCGATGGCCTTCAGCCTGGCGAGCGCCTCGTGTTCCGGCGTCGCCGCGGCGAGCGGCAGCGGCGCTTCGAGGCGGATGCCCGCGGGTACGGTCTGCTCGATCAGGGTGTCGAGATTGCCGACGCCGAGTGTCGCGCACATGCGTGCGACCTCGTCGGCGTTCGGTCCGAGGTGGCGATGGATGAAGGCATCGCGCTGCTCCAGCCGGGCGAGCGGAGCAGAAAGCAGGGAGTCGGTCATGGTCGGTCGGAAAACTCGGGCGTGGGTGTTCAGGCCTGGGCGATTTCGGCGGCGTAGCCGGCGGCGTCCATCAGGGCATCGACATCGGCGGCATTGGCCGGCTCGAGCTTGAACAGCCAGTTGGCGTAGGCGTCGGCATTGACGCTTTCGGGGGCGTCGGCCACGTCCTGGTTGGCGGCAATGATTTCGCCGGCGACGGGCGCGTAGATGTCGGATGCGGCCTTGACGGATTCGATCACGGCACATGCTTCACCGGCGCTGACGCTGCGGCCGGCTTCGGGCAGTTCGAGGAAGACGACGTCACCCAGCGCCTCCTGGGCGTGGTCGGTGACGCCGATGGTCAGGCTGCCGTCGTCTTCGACGCGGATCCATTCGTGGGACTTGAGGTACTTCAGTTCGTTGGGGATGTTGCTCATGAGAGGTTCTCCGGACTGGATCGAATGAAGGGACCGGCTGTCTGGCGACCGATCCCGTGGAATGGTGCGTGTACGCTCAGACGAGCGGCTTGCCGTTGCGAACGAAGGGAAGCTTGACCGTACGGGCCTTCAGCCGCTTGCCGCGGATCTCGACTTCGACGTCTTCGCCTGCCTGCGTCGCAAGCGGGACGCGGACGAAGCCGATGGAACGTTCGAGCGTCGGCGAGAAGCTGCCGCTGGTGGTTTCGCCTTCGCCGGCAGCCGTGAAGACCTTCATGTGGGCGCGCAACACGCCCTTGTCCTCGAGGATCAGGCCGAGCAGACGGCGGCTGGCAGGTGTGGCTTCCAGCGCGGCGCGGCCGACGAAGTCGCGGTTTTCGTCCTTCAGATCGACGGTCCAGGACAGGCCGGAATCCAGCGGCGAAACGCTCTCGTCCATGTCCTGCCCATAGAGATTCATGCCGGCTTCCAGGCGCAGCGTGTCCCGCGCGCCCAGGCCGCAGGGCTCCACGCCGGCGGCATCAAGCGCCTGCCACATGCTTTCCGCGCGGTTCGCCGGCAGGGTGATCTCGAGACCGTCTTCGCCGGTGTAACCGGTGCGCGCAATCAGCAGTTCGCCGGCGCGAACGGCACTGAACGGTGAGGGGAGGTCCTGTGTGGACAATTCGGGAATCGCAGTGCGGGCGCGTTCGATCGCCTGCGGGCCCTGGATTGCGATCATCGCCAGGTCGCGCCTGCTGGCTAGCGTCACGTTGGCGCCCGTGCCGGCGATGCGTGTGCGCATCCAGGCGACGTCCTTGTCGGCCGTGCCGGCGTTGACGACGATGCGATAGTCGTCGGCACCGAAGCGATAAACGATCAGGTCGTCGATGACGCCGCCCTGTTCATTGAGCATGCAGGAATAGAGCGCTTTGCCCGAGTCGCTCAGCTTGGCGACGTCGTTGGCAAGCAAGCCGCGCAGGAAGGGCGTTGCATCCGGGCCCGTCAGATCGAGCGCCAGCATGTGCGATACGTCGAACATGCCCGCATCGCGGCGCACCGCGTGGTGCTCCTCGATCTGTGAGCCGTAGTTGACCGGCATGTCCCAGCCGGCGAAGTCGACCATGCGTGCGCCAGCGGCGACATGGGTTGCGTGGAGCGGGGTGTGCCTGGAAGAGGTGCTCATCGTTGCGGCTCCGGTAGTCGTGAACGAAAAAGGGCGAACGCGGCCAGTTTGCCGGATTCGCCCCATCTGTCCCTTGTACCTGAGAGATTTCGCCCTGAGCCGCTGCGTCAAGCGTATCTATATATAGATAGATGTTCCTGAACGCTGAGCGCGGCAAAGACCCGGACGGTGCCCCTTCGGTGGGTGCGTCACGCCGTCGGGCGTTCGCACCGCTCTCCAGACTTGCACTTCGCACGCGGTCCTTTTGCCTGAGCGGTTCCGGGGGGTTGCGCCTTCGGCGACTCCGTGTCGGGAGTTCTCTCCCGCGTGTCGCGCGCAAGATAGCACATCGCGGCATATCGTGAACAGCATGACTCGCGTTGATGGCGCGATCGTGAATGCCTTTTCTCGGTGCTTGGCAGTACAGTCCCGGGCCGGAGGAGTGCGCTGCATTGGCGGTGTGCAGGGAAAATTTGGATGCGTTTCACTTTGTGCTTGCGCTTTTATTTTTGGTGTCTATAATGCCGATCTTTCTCGCGGCGCCCAGGTTTGATTTCGGGGTGATGCGGGGCTTCCGGGTGGGTTTGGAGGCGGGGTTTTCCGGGTTGTTTTTCTGGTTTTTGTTTTTCAGGAAGGCGGTTCGGGGTGGTTGACAGGGAGTTGTCTGTTGGTCATAATCTCGCTTCTGTGCTGACCGGCACGGATCTTTAACAACTTGAACAACCGATAAGTGTGGGTGCTTGGTGGTTGTGGTCTCGGCAGCTTCGGCTGCGGTTTCACAATGATTAGGTGCTCATACTGCAAGTCAGTATTTTGAGTACTTTGTAGGATTGAACTTAAGAGTTTGATCCTGGCTCAGATTGAACGCTGGCGGCATGCTTTACACATGCAAGTCGAACGGCAGCGCGGGCTTCGGCCTGGCGGCGAGTGGCGAACGGGTGAGTAATGCATCGGAACGTACCCAGTCGTGGGGGATAACACATCGAAAGATGTGCTAATACCGCATACGTCCTGAGGGAGAAAGCGGGGGGACCTTCGGGCCTCGCGCGATTGGAGCGGCCGATGTCAGATTAGCTAGTAGGTGGGGTAAAGGCCCACCTAGGCGACGATCTGTAGCGGGTCTGAGAGGATGATCCGCCACACTGGGACTGAGACACGGCCCAGACTCCTACGGGAGGCAGCAGTGGGGAATTTTGGACAATGGGGGCAACCCTGATCCAGCCATGCCGCGTGAGTGAAGAAGGCCTTCGGGTTGTAAAGCTCTTTCGGCCGGGAAGAAATCGCGCTCTTTAATAGAGGGTGTGGATGACGGTACCGGACTAAGAAGCACCGGCTAACTACGTGCCAGCAGCCGCGGTAATACGTAGGGTGCGAGCGTTAATCGGAATTACTGGGCGTAAAGCGTGCGCAGGCGGTTTGCCAAGACAGGCGTGAAATCCCCGGGCTTAACCTGGGAACTGCGCTTGTGACTGGCAGGCTAGAGTACGGCAGAGGGGGGTGGAATTCCACGTGTAGCAGTGAAATGCGTAGAGATGTGGAGGAACACCGATGGCGAAGGCAGCCCCCTGGGCCTGTACTGACGCTCATGCACGAAAGCGTGGGGAGCAAACAGGATTAGATACCCTGGTAGTCCACGCCCTAAACGATGTCGACTAGTCGTTCGGAGCAGCAATGCACTGAGTGACGCAGCTAACGCGTGAAGTCGACCGCCTGGGGAGTACGGCCGCAAGGTTAAAACTCAAAGGAATTGACGGGGACCCGCACAAGCGGTGGATGATGTGGATTAATTCGATGCAACGCGAAAAACCTTACCTACCCTTGACATGTCTGGAATCTTGGTGAGAGCCGAGAGTGCCTTCGGGAGCCAGAACACAGGTGCTGCATGGCTGTCGTCAGCTCGTGTCGTGAGATGTTGGGTTAAGTCCCGCAACGAGCGCAACCCTTGTCACTAGTTGCCATCATTAGGTTGGGCACTCTAGTGAGACTGCCGGTGACAAACCGGAGGAAGGTGGGGATGACGTCAAGTCCTCATGGCCCTTATGGGTAGGGCTTCACACGTCATACAATGGTCGGTACAGAGGGTTGCCAAGCCGCGAGGTGGAGCCAATCCCTTAAAGCCGATCGTAGTCCGGATCGTAGTCTGCAACTCGACTACGTGAAGTCGGAATCGCTAGTAATCGCAGATCAGCATGCTGCGGTGAATACGTTCCCGGGTCTTGTACACACCGCCCGTCACACCATGGGAGTGGGTTTCACCAGAAGTAGGTAGCTTAACCTTCGGGAGGGCGCTTACCACGGTGAGATTCATGACTGGGGTGAAGTCGTAACAAGGTAGCCGTATCGGAAGGTGCGGCTGGATCACCTCCTTTCAAGAGAAAAGAGGTCATGGTTGCCAAGTATCCACAACTTATCGGTTGTTCAGGCGAAGAGCCTCGAAGGTGCATGAGAAGAGGGTCTGTAGCTCAGCTGGTTAGAGCACCGTCTTGATAAGGCGGGGGTCGTTGGTTCGAACCCAACCAGACCCACCAGGATTTAGGGTTGCTTGAAGCCTTGGTTGCTGAAGACAAGGGGGCTGTAGCTCAGCTGGGAGAGCGGCGGCTTTGCAAGCCGTAGGTCGTCGGTTCGATCCCGACCAGCTCCACCAGGTCATGCGCGTTTCGGGAAGTCAGAGATGGTGTTTTAGATAGACACCATCTCTGACTTCTTGATCGGTAGCGATACCGGTTTGAGGTTTGCTCTTTAACAAAGTGGAAGAAGTGTAGTACGCATCGAGCCGGTGCGTACTGCAGTTGTGTGATTGCATTGGCTCAAACTGCGTTGTCAGCACAGTTTGGGCCGCACAAACGAGTTCGACCTGTGACAGGGGTGCTTCTGTGGAGGCACCAAGGTTATAGGATCAAGCGACTAAGTGCATGTGGTGGATGCCTTGGCGATCACAGGCGATGAAGGACGTGTAAGCCTGCGAAAAGCGTGGGGGAGCTGGCAATAGAGCTTTGATCCCACGATGTCCGAATGGGGAAACCCGGCCCGCAAGGGTCATCCCTGGCTCAATACATAGGCCAGAGGAGGCGAACGCGGCGAACTGAAACATCTAAGTAGCCGCAGGAACAGAAATCAACCGAGATTCCGTAAGTAGTGGCGAGCGAACACGGAAGAGCCTGCACGACTAAACCATCAGCTTAGCAAAACGGTCTGGAAAGTCCGACGATACAGGGTGATAGTCCCGTATGCGAAAAGCCGGTGGCGGGTCTGGGCGTGCGACAAGTAGGGCGGGACACGTGTAATCCTGTCTGAAGATGGGGGGACCATCCTCCAAGGCTAAATACTCGTGATCGACCGATAGTGAACCAGTACCGTGAGGGAAAGGCGAAAAGAACCCCGGGAGGGGAGTGAAATAGATCCTGAAACCGCATGCATACAAACAGTGGGAGCCCCTGCAAAAAGCCTTTTGGGGTTCTTTGGACGAGGCGTGAGCCGAGTCAAAAGAACAAAGGGGAAAAAGTTGGGGAGGAAAAAAAACCCGGAGGGTTGTTGAGGGGTGACTGCGTACCTTTTGTATAATGGGTCAGCGACTTACGTTCAGTAGCGAGCTTAACCGAATAGGGGAGGCGTAGCGAAAGCGAGTCTGATAAGGGCGTCGTAGTTGCTGGGCGTAGACCCGAAACCGGATGATCTATCCATGGCCAGGATGAAGGTGCGGTAACACGCACTGGAGGTCCGAACCCACTAACGTTGAAAAGTTAGGGGATGAGCTGTGGATAGGGGTGAAAGGCTAAACAAATCCGGAAATAGCTGGTTCTCCCCGAAAACTATTTAGGTAGTGCGTCGTACGGACACTTGCGGGGGTAGAGCACTGTAATCGTTGGGGGGGTCACTGCGATCTACCCCGCGATAGCAAACTCCGAATACCGCAAAGTGATATACGGCAGACAGACATCGGGTGCTAACGTCCGGTGTCAAGAGGGAAACAACCCAGACCGCCAGCTAAGGTCCCAAATGCATGGCTAAGTGGCAAACGAGGTGGGAAGGCACAGACAGCTAGGAGGTTGGCTTAGAAGCAGCCATCCTTTAAAGAAAGCGTAATAGCTCACTAGTCGAGTCGTCCTGCGCGGAAGATGTAACGGGGCTCAAGCCATGAACCGAAGCTGCGGATGTGTCTTTGACACGTGGTAGGGGAGCGTTCCGTAGGCCTGCGAAGGTGTCTCGTAAGGGATGCTGGAGGTATCGGAAGTGCGAATGCTGACATGAGTAGCGATAAAGGGTGTGAAAAGCACCCTCGCCGTAAGCCCAAGGTTTCCTGCGCAACGTTCATCGGCGCAGGGTGAGTCGGCCCCTAAGGCGAGGCAGAAATGCGTAGTCGATGGGAAACAGGTCAATATTCCTGTACCGGTTCTAGATGCGATGGGGGGACGGAGAAGGTTAGGTTGGCCATCTGTTGGAATAGGTGGTTCAAGCGTGTAGGCGTGCCCGGTAGGCAAATCCGCCGGGCTGAGCTGAGGCGTGATAACGAGGACCCTCGGGTCCGAAGCAACTGATACCCTGCTTCCAGGAAAAGCCTCTAAGCTTCAGTCTAGAACTGACCGTACCGCAAACCGACACAGGTGGGCTGGTAGAGAATACCCAGGCGCTTGAGAGAACTCAGGAGAAGGAACTCGGCAAATTGATACCGTAACTTCGGGAGAAGGTATGCCCCGTTAGCTTGTAGGAGTACATCCGAAGGGCGAAGGGGCCGCAGAGAATCGGTGGCTGCGACTGTTTATTAAAAACACAGCACTGTGCAAACACGAAAGTGGACGTATACGGTGTGACGCCTGCCCGGTGCCGGAAGGTTAAGTGATGGGGTGCAAGCTCTTGATCGAAGCCCCGGTAAACGGCGGCCGTAACTATAACGGTCCTAAGGTAGCGAAATTCCTTGTCGGGTAAGTTCCGACCTGCACGAATGGCGTAACGATGGCCACACTGTCTCCTCCTGAGACTCAGCGAAGTTGAAATGTTTGTGAAGATGCAATCTCCCCGCGGCTAGACGGAAAGACCCCATGAACCTTTACTGTAGCTTTGCATTGGACTTTGACGGGACTTGTGTAGGATAGGTGGGAGGCTATGAAACCGGGACGCCAGTTCCGGTGGAGCCAACCTTGAAATACCACCCTGGTGTCGTCGAGGTTCTAACCCAGGCCTGTGAATCCAGGTCGGGGACCGTGCATGGTGGGCAGTTTGACTGGGGCGGTCTCCTCCCAAAAGGTAACGGAGGAGTACGAAGGTCACCTAGGTACGGTCGGACATCGTACTGATAGTGCAATGGCAAAAGGTGGCTTGACTGCGAGACCCACACGTCGAGCAGGTGCGAAAGCAGGTCATAGTGATCCGGTGGTTCTGTATGGAAGGGCCATCGCTCAACGGATAAAAGGTACTCTGGGGATAACAGGCTGATTCCGCCCAAGAGTTCACATCGACGGCGGAGTTTGGCACCTCGATGTCGGCTCATCACATCCTGGGGCTGTAGTCGGTCCCAAGGGTATGGCTGTTCGCCATTTAAAGTGGTACGTGAGCTGGGTTTAAAACGTCGTGAGACAGTTTGGTCCCTATCTGCCGTGGGCGCTGGAAGTTTGAGAGGGCCTGCTCCTAGTACGAGAGGACCGGAGTGGACGCACCCCTGGTGTACCGGTTGTGACGCCAGTCGCATCGCCGGGTAGCTATGTGCGGAAGAGATAACCGCTGAAAGCATCTAAGCGGGAAACTCGCCTCAAGATGAGACTTCCCCGGGGCCTCGAGCCCCCTGAAGGGTCGTTGAAGACCACAACGTTGATAGGTCGGGTGTGGAAGCGTGGCAACACGTTGAGCTAACCGATACTAATTGCCCGTGTGGCTTGATCCTATAACCTTGGATACACACACTAGAACTCGAAAAAAGTGCGCAACACGCGCACCAATCACACAACACGCACACTTCTTCCTACTTTGCCCTGAAAGGCCACAACGCCTCCCAGGGAACAAGTCACAGTCTGACGACCACAGCTTTGTGGAACCACCCCTTCCCATCCCGAACAGGACCGTGAAACACAAACGCGCCGATGATAGTGAGGTCCGCCCTCGTGAAAGTAGGTCATCGTCAGACTAACTACTCCGTAAAAATGCCCGACCAACACACCTGTGGTCGGGCTTTTTTACGTCTATAGCCTCACGTTCAACAGCCGTTCGATGCAAAAAAGCGCGCAAACTGCGCGCTTGGGCATTGTTTTCAATGCTGCTGTGTCAGCTGCGGGCGGGAATCAGCAATTCCGCTTCGCCGTCGATGACGACGGTGTCGCCGCAGGTGCAGACCGTCGAAAACACGGCCCGGCGCTTTTCCGCCTTGAGCTCCTTCACCGTCACACGGGCAACGACGGTCTGGCCGATCTTCACCGGTGCCTTGAACTTGAGGTTCTGCGACAGGTAGATGCAGCCGGGGCCGGGCAGACGGGTGCCGAAGACGGCGGAGATCAGGCCGGCGGAAAGCATGCCGTGCGCGATGCGGCCGCCGAACATCGTGCTCGAAGCGAATTCCTCGTCCAGATGGACGGGGTTCGTGTCGCCCGACACGCCGGCAAACAGCAGAATGTCCGCTTCCGATACGGTACGGGACATCGAGGCGGACTGGCCGAGCGTGAGATCCTCGAAGCGGTAGCCGTACAGTTCGTCGAAATTCCGGGTGTTGTCGCTCATGTTTCGGTTCCTGTTGAAATGATCGCGGCGTCCAGGTGGGTGACGCCGGGAGGCGTCAATATAGCCGATCTGATTGCCCAGGGCATGAATGAAGCATCCTGCCGCGGGGCTTGCGCGCGAAGGGCACTTGCAGTCCGGAGAGCTTCGGTGCCTCGGGTATAATCCGGGGCTCGATATCGAGCGGCTGCCTGCCGTTCGTCCACGCTTCCTCTCCATGAAGAACATGACTTCGATTCTCAAGCTACGCGGTGCCCTGGCGCTGTCCTCTTCCCGTCTGGAACGTCTTTCTAGGGCTGTCGCCGAGCTTCAGCCCAGGCTCAAGGCCCTTGCTGCGGAGCACTGGTATTTCGTCGAGATATCGGCGCCGCTGTCGATTGAGGAACAGGAACGCCTGGCCGATCTGCTCGATGCGCGTCCCGCGACAGCGGTGTTGCCGGCGGGGGCCCTGAAGCTGGTCGTGCCGCGGCTGGGCACGATTTCGCCCTGGTCCTCGAAAGCGACCGACATCGCCCACCAGTGCGGCTTCAGCCAGATCGTGCGGATCGAGCGCGGCATCGCCTACACGATCGATGCCCGCGGCGCGGAAGACAATGCCGCACTGCTGCCGCTGCTGCACGACCGCATGACCGAGTCGGTGCTGAACGCCGTCGATGAGGCTGAAGCCCTGTTCCACCATTACGAGCCGCAGCCGCTGACCTCGGTCGATATTCTTGCCGGCGGGCGCGAGGCGCTGGAGAAGGCGAACGGGGAGCTCGGGCTCGCGCTGTCCGAGGACGAGATCGACTACCTCGTCGACAACTTCGGCCGCATGGGACGCAACCCGACCGACGTCGAGCTGATGATGTTCGCGCAGGCCAACTCGGAGCACTGCCGGCACAAGATCTTCAACGCCGACTGGGTGATCGACGCGCGGCCGATGGACAAGTCCCTGTTCGGCATGATCAAGGATACGCACAAGGCCCATCCCGAAGGCACGGTGGTCGCCTATTCGGACAATGCCTCGATCATCGAGGGCGCCCGCATCGCGCGACTGTATCCGGATGCGGACAAGGCCTTCCGCTACCACGAGGAAGAAACCCACATCCTTGCCAAGGTCGAGACGCACAACCACCCGACGGCGATTTCGCCCTTTCCCGGAGCGGCGACCGGTGCCGGGGGCGAGATCCGTGACGAAGGTGCGACCGGGCGCGGCTCGCGGCCCAAAGCCGGGCTGGCGGGCTTCACCGTGTCCAACCTGAACATCCCGGATTTCGGCCAGCCCTGGGAAAAGGCCTACGGCAAGCCCGACCGCATCGCATCGGCGCTCGACATCATGATCGAAGGGCCGATCGGCGCCGCCGCCTTCAACAACGAATTCGGCCGCCCGAACCTGGCGGGCTATTTCCGCACCTTCGAGCAGGAAGTCGAAGGCGAGGTGCGCGGCTACCACAAGCCGATCATGATCGCGGGCGGCCTCGGCAGCATCCAGGCCCGGCAGTCGGAAAAGCCGACTTTCCCGCCCGGCACCCTGCTGATCCAGCTCGGCGGCCCAGGCATGCTGATCGGCCTCGGCGGCGGTGCCGCATCGTCGATGGCGACCGGCACCAACACCGCCGATCTCGATTTCGCCTCGGTGCAGCGCGGCAACCCGGAGATCCAGCGCCGCTGCCAGGAAGTGATCGACGCCTGCTGGCAGCAGGGCGACAACAACCCGATCATCGCCATCCATGACGTCGGCGCCGGCGGCCTGTCGAACGCGATGCCGGAACTGGCCGACCATGCCGGCCTCGGCGCGCACTTCGAGCTGCGCGAAGTGCATATCGAGGAGCCGGGCATGAGCCCGCGCGAGATCTGGTCGAACGAATCCCAGGAACGCTACGTGCTGGCGATCGCGCCCGAAAGCCTGCCGATGTTCCAGGCCTTCTGCGAACGCGAGCGCTGCCCCTTCGCGGTGCTCGGCACGGCGACAGCCGATGGCCATCTCACCGTCTCCGATCGCCATTTCGGCAACAAGCCGGTCGATATGGACATGAAGGTGCTGCTCGGCAAGCCGCCGAAGATGACGCGCAAGGTGTCGCGCCGCGCCGTCCATCTGCCGCCTTTCGACACCACCGGCTTCGACCTGAAGGAAGCCGGCCTGCGCGTGCTGCGGATGCCGGCGGTCGCCAGCAAGAGCTTCCTGATCACCATCGGCGACCGCTCGGTCGGCGGTCTGACCGCGCGCGACCAGTTCGTCGGCCCCTGGCAGGTGCCGGTGGCCGACGTGGCAGTCACCGCGATGAGCTTCCAGGGCTATCGCGGCGAAGCCTTCGCGATGGGCGAGCGCACGCCGCTGGCCTGCGTCGATGCGCCGGCCTCGGGCCGCATGGCGATCGGCGAGGCCATCACCAACATCGCCGCCGCCGACATCGGCAAGCTCGGCGACGTCAAGCTGTCGGCCAACTGGATGGCGGCGGCCGGTCATCGCGGCGAGGATGCCAGGCTCTACGACACGGTTAAGGCCGTGTCCGATTTCTGCATCACGGCAGGGCTGTCGATTCCGGTCGGCAAGGATTCGCTGTCGATGCGCACCGCCTGGCAGGACGAAGGTCGGGACAAGCAGGTGGTCGCACCGCTGTCGCTGATCGCCACCGCCTTCGCGCCGGTGCGCGACATCCGCAGCACGCTCACGCCGCAGCTGCAACTGCCCGAAGGCGTCGATACCGAACTGCTGCTGATCGACCTCGGCAACGGCCTGAACCGCCTCGGCGGCTCGGCTTTCGCCCAGGCCTACGGTTCGGTCGGCGAGCATGCGCCGGACGTCGATCCGGTGCAGCTCAAGGCCTTCTTCGATGCCATCCAGCGCCTGCGCGCGGACGATCTGCTGCTGGCCTACCACGACCGCTCCGATGGCGGGCTGTTCGCTGCCGTCTGCGAAATGGCTTTCGCGGCCAGGTGCGGCCTGTCGCTGGTGCTCGACACCGTCTGCTACGACCCCTACATGAACGACGTCGATGGGCTGGAGAAGAAGCCCGACACGCTCAAGGGCCGTTTCGACGATCGCCTGTTCGCCGGCCTGTTCGCCGAGGAGCTCGGCGCGGTGGTGCAGATCCGCCGCGACGACCGCTCGCGTATCACCGAAGTGCTGCGCTCGGCAGGGCTCGCCTACCACTTCATCGGCGAGCCGAACGCGATGGACGAGATCGCCTGCGCCGCAGCGCCAAGCTGGTGTTCGCCGCCAGCCGCGTCGAGCTGCTGCAGGCCTGGTCGGAGACCAGCCATCGCATCGCGATGCTGCGTGACGATCCGGAGTCGGTCCGCCAGGAGTTCGAAGACCTGGCCGATGCCGCCGATCCCGGCCTGTCGGTGTCGCTGGGCTTCGACGTCAAGGAGGACGTTGCCGCCCCCTTCATCGCCAGCGGCGTGCGGCCGAAGCTCGCGGTGCTGCGCGAGCAGGGCGTGAATTCGCAACTGGAAATGGCCGCAGCCTTCGAGCGCGCCGGTTTCACGCCGGTGGATGTGCACATGTCCGACCTGCAAGCGGGCCGGATCGATCTGGCCGATTTCCACGGGCTGGCGGCATGTGGCGGCTTTTCGTACGGCGATGTGCTGGGGGCAGGGCAGGGCTGGGCCAAGTCTATCCTGTTCAACAGCCGCCTGCGCGACGAATTCGAAGCTTTCTTCCGCCGCAGCGATACTTTCGCCCTCGGCGTCTGCAACGGCTGCCAGATGATGGGCCATCTGGCGCCGATCATCCCGGGTGCCGAAAACTGGCCGACCTTCCACCGCAACCGCAGCGAACAATTCGAAGCCCGCTTCGTCATGGTGGAAGTCACCGACAGCCCGTCGATCCTGTTCAAGGGCATGGCGGGCAGCCGCATGCCGATCGTCGTCAGCCACGGCGAAGGCCGGACCGTGTTCGCGAGCGAGCAGGATCGCACAGCCGCCTTGATGGCATTGCGATATATTGATCGTCATGGCTCGCCCACCGAGCGCTATCCCTCGAATCCGAACGGCTCGGCGGGCGGTGCGACCGGTTTTACGACGGCGGACGGACGGTTCACCATCATGATGCCCCACCCCGAACGCACGGCGCGTACCTTGCAGATGTCCTGGGCGCCGCGCTGGCTGGTGGAGGAGAGCCCGGATGCCTCACCCTGGCTGCGCATGTTCCGCAATGCGAGAGCATGGCTGGGATGATTCTCCGGAGGTGATTCTGCCGGCCCAGTATTGCCCAAACTGGGGATGCAGGGCCCGGACCGAACTCAGGTCCGGTGTCGTCCTGTCGTTAAAGAGTTTCCGACCGAGAAATCACCCTTCGTCGAAAGGGTGCTCATGGAGCCTTTGATTGAATAGCACGATTCCGGCAAGCGAGGTCCAGATCGGGATGTACGTCGCGGACATCGACCGGCCCTGGGTGGAGACACCCTTCATGTTGCAGGGCTTTCTTGTCACGACGTCCGATGAACTCCAAACCTTGCAGCGCCTTTGCAAGCATGTCGTCATCGACCGCAGTCGCTCGGTCGGTGAGCACCAGCGCACCCGCGCAGTCGAGAAGGACGAGCCGCTCAAGGGGCCGGGCCTTCGTTCGAGCACGGCCGACGAGGAGGAGCGGGACAGTCGCGAGGAGGCTTCGCGCTTCCTCGCCGTTGCACGCAGCTTCAGAGGCAGGATTCACACCCAGCGCAGGCCGAGCATTCCGCGTGTCAGGGCTGCAGATGGCCGCAGCCGCCTCGAATCCGAGCTGTTCTATTCCGCGCCGATCGTTGATGACGTGTATCGCGCCCTGCGGGAAACCCAGGTGGCGATCGATGCCGGCGACAACATCGACATCGTCCGCCTGGAAGGCCTGGTGGGCGAGATGGCGCAGGGGGTCGAGCGCAATTCCGATGCCCTGATGTGGCTGACCCGCCTGAAGCGCACGGATCGCTACACCTATGACCATGCGCTCAACGTCTCGGTCCACGCCATGGTGTTCGCCCGCTTCGTCGGACTGGACACGAGAAACATTCGTCAGCTCGGGCTGGCGGGCTTGTTGCAGGATATCGGCAAGGTCAGGATCGACCCCGACATCCTGGCCAAGGCAGGGCCGCTGGACGACGGCGAGTTCGAGCACGTGCGCGCCCACGTGCTGCACACCCTGGCACTGCTCAAGGCCAGCGACAACGTGGACCCCGAGATCTTCGGCATCATTGCCGCGCATCACGAGCGTTTCGACGGCAGCGGCTATCCGCGCGGTCTGAAGGGCATGAACATCCCGCTGGCCGCCGAGATGGCCGGCCTCGTCGATACCTATTGTGCGATGACCCGGGACAGGGTCTATTTGCCGGCGGTGTCGAGCCAGCGCGCGATGGAAGAGATCAACCGGCTGCGCAACACCTTGTTCCGCGACGCGCTGGTCGACCAGTTCCTGCAATGCATCGGGCTGTATCCGATCGGGACGCTGGTGGAGCTCAATTCCGGCGAAGTGGCCGTGGTCATCCAGCAGAACCAGGTACGGCGGCTGCAGCCGCGCGTCATCATCATCCTCGGACCGGACAAGGCGGTCGAGCGCTTTCCGCGGATACTGGACCTGCTGATGCAGCCCGAAACGGCTGCCGGAGAACCTTACCGGATTCTCCGCGCCTTGCCCCCCAATGCATACGGCATCGATCCCAATGATTTCTACCTGGCCTGACCGATGGCACTCCTGAGCTCTCCCGATTTGTTGCCGGCCCTGAACGAAATTTCGTGCCACCCGATGGACGGCAGTCCCCAGGGGGCCGAGCTCGGGGTCATCGCGGCCAGCATCCAGCCCAACATCTCCATCTGCCGGCTGTCGCTCGAGCAGGGCCGCAGGCTCGAGAGCGAGATGGGCGTGATTCTCAAACGGCTGCTGCGCAGCGGCGACAGCCTGTTCGCGCTTGGCCGGGGAGAATGGCTGATCGTGCTGCCGGCACTGCCGAGCAGGGCGGTGCTGACCCTGGCGATGTTGAAGATCGAGCAGGTCTTCGGCGAATCTCCGTTCCAGTTCGATGGCCTGGAACTGCCGATCCAGTTCATCTGCGGCGCGGCAGTGTCTCCCGAGCACGGCGAGGATCCGTCCTATCTGGTGCAGTCGGCGTGGATCGCGGCGCTCGATGCACAGCAAAGAGGCGAGCGGGGCGCGATATACGACAAGTCGATGGAGCGGACGTCGCCGCGGCTCGCCGTCCTCGAACGTGACCTCCACGGCGCGTTTGGCGGTGACAGGCCCTTGCAGCTTTTCCTGCAGCCCAAGGTTCACGCGATCGATGGCGAGTGCGATGCTGCCGAAGGCTTGCTGCGCTGGGAGCGCGTGCCCGGCGAATGGGTGGCGCCACCCGTGGTGCTCGGCCTGATCGACAGGCTCGGCATGCGCCATCGCTTCAACCGCTGGCTGTTCCAGCATGCAGCCCAGGCGCTTGCGCGGCTGGATGCGGAGGGTTTCGACATCACGCTGTCGATCAACCTGTCCGCCACCGATCTCTACGATGCCGAAGTTCCCGACCTCATCGGCCAGGCCCTGTCCACGTGGGGGATGCCCCCTCGCAAGCTGTGTCTCGAGATCACCGAGACCGACATGGTCGACGATGCGAGGGAAGGCGTTGCCGACGTGCTCTGCCGCCTGCGCCTGCTCGGCGTCAAGCTCTCGATCGACGACTTCGGCACCGGCTTTTCGGGCATGAGCCGGCTCAAGCATCTGTCGGTGCAGGAGGTGAAGATCGACCGCAGTTTCGTCGTCGATCTGCTGAGCTCGGAACGGGATCGGGAAATCGCCTCGTCGATCATCGAGCTGTCCCATCGTCTGGGGGTCATGGTGACGGCCGAAGGCGTCGAGGATGCGGAGACCGCGGCTGCGCTTGCCGCCCTAGGTTGCAACCATCTGCAGGGTTTCCATTTTTCGCCGGCGCTGGCGCTGGACGATTTCGTTGCCTGGCTCAGGCGCTACGACGCCTCCCGCATCCATCCAGGCTCATTGTCCTGAGACAAAAGGGCGCCTGAGCGACATCAAGGTCTGCCCGGAGCCTGTGGGTATATATAATCCGCGGACGATGTCCAGCCTGCCGACCCGTGCGCCGCTTTCGTAAACGCCTTCCTGCCTGACCACCCGCGCATGCATGAGTCCGTCTGCACCTGCCGGTGCATGAATTCCCGCGCCTGACCGCCTCCACCACCATCCGACGTCGCGGTCCGGGCCTTGCATGTGTTTTGTCGTCGAGGACTTCGATCATGAAGAAAACTGCTCTTGCCCTGGCTCTCGTCCTGGGTTCCCTGCCGGCTTTTGCCGATGTCACCGTTGCCGATGCCTGGGTTCGTGCCACCGTGGCGCAACAGAAGGCCACGGGTGCGTTCATGCAGCTGAAATCGGATCGTGCCGCCCGCCTCGTTGCCGCCGCTTCGCCGCTTGCCGGCGTGGTCGAGATCCACGAGATGCGTATGGAAGGCGAGGTGATGAGGATGAACCCCGTCGCCGCCCTGGATCTTCCGGCCGGGGAGACCGTCGAGCTCAAGCCCGGCGGCTATCACGTGATGCTGCTGGACTTGAAGCAGCAGGTGAAGGCGGGCGACGAGGTGCCGTTGAGCATCGTCATCGAGCAAGCCAACGGCGAGCGCCGGACGATCGAGCTCAAAGTGCCGGCCTGCCCCCTCAACGCAGTCGCCGGCGGGCATAGGCACGGCCAGCACTAAGTCCGATTCATAGATTCGTTGCGTAGCGGCACGGAATCGCCGCCTGCCGCCCAACGCCACACCCGCAGCCCGGTTTCGGGCTGCGGGTGTGGTCGTGCGCCTGCGTCGATCCTGCGCTCGGCGGCAGCCGGCAGGCTGTTGTGCCGTCACATCCCCTGGTAAATCGGCCCCTCGCCGCCCTGGGGCACGACCCACTCGATGTTCTGCGTCGGGTCCTTGATGTCGCAGGTCTTGCAGTGCACACAGTTCTGCGCGTTGATCTGCAGCCGCGGCCCGGCCGCTTCCTGCACGATCTCATACACCCCGGCCGGGCAGTAGCGCTGCTCGGGCGCGTCGTACCTGGCCAGGTTGATCGCGATCGGCACCGTGGCGTCCTTCAGCCGCAGGTGGCAGGGCTGCTCTTCCTCGTGGTTGGTGTTCGACAGGAACACCGAAGAGAGCCGATCGAAAGTGAGCACGCCGTCCGGCTTCGGGTAGTCGATCTTCGCGCAGTCGGCCGCCGGCTTGAGTGCGGTGTGGTCCGCCGTGTTGTGCAGCGTCCACGGCACCTTGCCCTTGAACAGCACCTGGTCGATGCCGAACAGCAGCGAGCCCAGGTACAGGCCTTTCTTCATGTAGGGCTTGAAGTTGCGCGTCTTGTGCAGCTCGGCGTGCAGCCAGGAGTCCTGGAAGGCCGCCGGATAGGCGGTCAGCGCATCGCGCTGGCGTTCCTGTGCCAGGGCGTCGAACGCTGCTTCGGCCGCGAGCATGCCCGACTTGATCGCCGCATGGCTGCCCTTGATGCGCGCCGCGTTCAGGAAGCCGGCGTCGTCGCCGATCAGCGCCCCGCCCGGGAAGATCAGCCGCGGCAGGCTCTGCAGCCCGCCCGCGGCGATGGCACGCGCGCCGTACTGCAGCCGCTTGCCGCCTTCGAGATATTTGCGGATCTCCGGGTGGGTCTTGTAGCGCTGCATCTCCTCGAAGGGCGACAGGTGCGGGTTGCTGTAGTTCAGGCCGACGACGTAGCCGACCGCGACCAGGTTGTCCTCGAGGTGATAGACGAAGCCGCCGCCGTAGGTGGCGCTGTCCATCGGCCAGCCGGCGGTGTGCACGACCAGGCCGGGGCGGTGGTGCTCGGGTTTGACTTCCCACAGCTCCTTGATGCCGATGCCGTAGGTCTGCGGGTCGGCGCCGTCGCGCAAGTCGTACTTCGCTTCGAGCTGCTTGCCCAGGTGGCCGCGACAGCCTTCGGCGAACAGGGTGTATCTGGCGTGCAGTTCCATGCCCGGCTGATGGTGCGGGCCCGGTGTGCCGTCGCGGTTCAGGCCCATGTCGCCGGTGGCGACGCCCTTCACCGCACCGGCCTCGTCGTACAGGATCTCGGCACCGGCAAAGCCCGGATAGACTTCCACCCCCAGCGCCTCGGCCTGCTCGCCGAGCCACTTGACCACGTTGCCCAGGCGCACGATGTAGTTGCCGTGGTTGACGAAACAGTCCGGCAGCAGCCCGTTGGGGAGCTGGCGCGCGCCGGTCTCGTCGAGGAACAGCACCTTGTCCTCGGTCACCGCGGTCTTGAGCGGCGCGCCCTGCGCCTTCCAGTCCGGCAGCAGCTCGGTCAATGCCCGCGGGTCCATCACCGCGCCCGACAGGATGTGGGCGCCGAGCTCGGCCGCCTTCTCGATCAGGCACACCGACAGTTCCCGACCCTGCGCCGACGCCAGCTGCTTGAGCCGGATCGCCGACGACAGCCCTGCCGGGCCACCGCCCACGATCAGTACGTCGAAGTCCATCGAGTCGCGTTCCATCCTGTTCTCCTGTGCGCGAAGGTATGCTTCGCTTTCTTGCCGATTTGCGAAACGGCCTAGTTTAAACGGTCGCGGGTGGTCCGTAAGCCTGCCTCGCGGAACATACGGATGCGTATGTTACAGTGTGCGCGCTTTTGAAAAAAGCCGGTCGAACGAGGCCGGCCAGAACGAACAATGGAGACGACAACATGAAAGAAGGGGCAACGCTCGTTCATACGACCCGTATTCCGGTGCGCTGGGGCGACATGGATGCCTACGGCCATGTCAACAACACGGTCTATTTCCGCTATTTCGAGCAGGCCCGCTGCGAATGGGCCGAGAAGATGGGTTTCCAGGTCAGCCCGAAGGAGACGGCCGGGCCGGTGATCATCAATGCCAGCTGCACCTTTTTCGCGCCGGTCAATTATCCTGCAACCGTCGTCGTCAGGATGTACGCCGGCGAGTTGGGGCGTACGAGCGTGATGACGTGGTACGAGCTCTACGTCGAGGGAGAGGACAGGCTCTACGCCGAAGGCGCGGCGAAGACGGTATGGATGGACAACGCCACCGGCAGGTCCGCGCCCTTGCCCGAAGCGATCCGGGCGCTGCTCGACAGCGCTGCCGGCTGAACATTCGACCGCAGGAGCGCCGGAATAGCAGGCAGCTCAACTTGCGTGAATATCGATCGATGGTGAGGAGACATCATGAATCCTGCAAACGACAAGCCCTTGTGGCAACCTTCGCCGGAGCGGATCGCTTCGGCCAACGTCACCGCATTCCGGTTCGCGGTTGAAAAGCGCTGGGGTGTTTCGCTGCCCGACCATGAAGCGCTGCATGCCTGGTCGGTCGAGCAGCCCGAGCAGTTCTGGCTCAGCGTCTGGGACGGCGAAGGGGCAGCGGGCAGCGGCGTCATCGGCACGCGCGGCGAGCGTGTGCTGGTCGATGGCGAGCGGATGCCGGGGGCGAAGTGGTTTCCGGATGCGCGGCTCAACTTCGCGCAGAACCTGCTGCGTTCGCGCGACGCTCATGATGCGCTGGTGTTCTGGGGCGAGGACCGCGTCAAGAACCGCATGAGCCATGGCGAGCTGTACCGCGCCGTGGCCCATTTCGCCGCTGCGCTGCGCGAGCAGGGCGTGGTGGCGGGTGATCGCGTTGCCGCCTACATGCCCAACATGCCCGAGACGGTCGTCGCGATGCTGGCGGCGACGAGCATCGGCGCCATCTTCACCTCGGCCTCGCCCGATTTCGGCGTGCAGGGCGTGCTCGACCGCTTCGGCCAGACCGAACCCAAGGTGCTGGTGGCTTGCGACGGCTACTACTACGGCGGCAAGACCGTCGACGTGCTCGACAAGCTCGGCGAGATCGTCGGCCAGCTGCCTTCGGTCGAGCGCGTGGTGGTCGTGCCCTACGTGCATCACGACCACGACCTGTCGAAAGTGTCGCATGCGCGCATGTACGCCGATTTCATCGCGCCGTTCCATTTCGTCGACGACATCGAGTTCGCCCAGCTGCCCTTCGACCACCCGCTGTACATCATGTATTCCTCGGGCACCACCGGCGTGCCCAAGTGCATCGTGCATTGCGCCGGCGGCGCGCTGCTGCAGCACCTCAAGGAGCATCGGCTGCACTCCGACGTCAAGCCGGGCGACCGCGTCTATTACTTCACCACCTGCGGCTGGATGATGTGGAACTGGCTGGTGTCGGGCCTGGCGGCCGGCGCCACGCTGCTGCTCTACGACGGCTCGCCCTTCGCCGGCGACAACCACGTCATCTTCGACTACGCCGACGCCGAAGGCATGACCCACTTCGGCACCTCGGCCAAGTTCATCGACGCCTGCGCCAAGTTCGGCCTCAAGCCGCGCGAGACGCACCGGCTCGACAGCGTGCGGGCGATGATGAGCACCGGCAGCCCGCTGGTGCCCGAAGGTTTCGACTACGTCTATCGCGAGATCAAGGCCGACCTGCAGCTTTCGTCCATCTCGGGCGGCACCGACATCATCTCCTGCTTCGTGCTCGGCAGCCCGGTGCTGCCGGTGTGGCGCGGCGAGATCCAGTGCCGTGGCCTGGGCATGGCGGTGGACGTCTGGGACGACGATGGCCGTCCGGTGCGGGGCGAGAAGGGCGAACTGGTGTGCACCCGGCCATTCCCGGTGATGCCGCTGGGTTTCTGGAACGACGCCGACGGCAGCAAGTACCATGCTGCCTATTTCGATCGCTTCCCCGATGTCTGGTGCCATGGCGATTTCTGCGAGATCACCGCTCACGGCGGAATCATCATCTACGGCCGCTCGGACGCCACGCTCAACCCCGGCGGCGTGCGCATCGGCACGGCGGAAATCTACCGCCAGGTCGAGAAGCTGGACGAAGTCGTCGAGAGCCTGGTGATCGGCCAGGACTGGCCGCCGCAGAACCCGAACGACGTGCGCGTGGTGCTGTTCGTCAGGCTGCGCGAGGGGCTGGTGCTCGACGACGGCCTGGTGCAGCGCATCAGGCAGACGATCCGCGACAACACCACGCCGCGCCATGTGCCGGCCAAGGTGCTGCAGGTGGAGGACATCCCGCGCACCAAGAGCGGCAAGATCGTCGAACTGGCGGTGCGCAACGTGGTGCATGGCCGGCCGGTGAAGAATCAGGAAGCGCTGGCCAATCCCGAAGCGCTGGCCGATTTCCGTAGCCGCGCCGAACTGGCCGACTGACACCAGGAGAACGACGTGCTGATGAACCGTGAGAAATCCGTCCTGCTGATCATCGACGTGCAGGCGAAGCTTGCCCCTTCCATCCACGACAACGACAAGGTCGAGGCCAACTGCATCTGGCTGGCGCAGGTCGCCGGGCGCATGGGCGTGCCCATCGTCGTCACCGAGCATTTCCCCGACAAGATCGGCGGTACGCTGGAGTCGGTACGCGCCGCCACCGCCGGCGCGCAGTACGTCGGCAAGCAGTGCTTTTCGGCGCAGGGCGATGGCTGCCTGGCCGGCACCGCGGTGGCGGATTGCCGCCAGGTCATCATGTGCGGCACCGAAGCCCATGTCTGCGTGCAGCAGACCGCGCTCGACCTGCGCTGGGCGGGCAAGGAAGTGTTCATCGTCGCCGAAGCCTCAGGCTCACGCGATCCGGCCAACCGCGACCTGGCCTTCGCGCGCATGCGCAGCCACGGCATCGAGATCGTGTCGCGCGAGATGGTCGCCTTCGAATGGCTGCAGCGCGGCGGCACCGAACTCTTTCGTGAAGTGAACCGGGATTTCATCCGTTGAGCCCGCCGCCGGGGCATTGATGAAGCGGGTTTGCCAGCGTCATTTGACGAAATCATTTCCCGGGGGCGGGATGTTGCGGTACAGCATGTGATATCGGCCTTTCGGATGCTGGCCAGGGCCAGTTTCTGTTGATCTGCTTTGCTGCGGTGCGGGTCTGTTGCCCGAACAGGGCGTGCGCACTTTGCCAGGCCCGCGCCAATCGTCTAGGATTCGGCTGGATTTCCTTTTTTGCCAGGGATGGGCCGGCCTTGGACAGGCGCTTCCATCCCGGCGGAGACAGGAAATCCCTTCCCCTTCACGCTCGTCTGGCAGTGTCGCCAACAAAACAACGGAGAAATAAATGAACAAATATGGTGCGGAGTTCTTCGGAACTTTCTGGCTGGTCCTGGGCGGCTGCGGCAGCGCCGTGCTGGCCGCGGCCTTCCCGGATGTCGGCATCGGCCTGCTGGGCGTGTCGCTGGCCTTCGGCCTGACCGTGCTGACGATGGCCTTCGCCATCGGCCACATCTCGGGCTGCCACCTCAACCCGGCGGTGTCGATCGGCCTGTGGGCCGGCGGTCGTTTCCCGGCCAAGGAGCTGCTTCCCTACATCGTCGCCCAGGTGCTGGGCGGCATCGCCGCCGGCGGCGTGCTTTACCTGATCGCCACCGGCAAGGCCGGCTTCGACGTCTCCGGCGGCTTCGCCTCGAACGGCTACGGCGAGCATTCGCCCGGCGGCTACAGCCTGCAGGCGGCGCTGATCACCGAAGTGGTCATGACCATGATGTTCCTGATCGTCATCCTCGGTGCCACCGACAAGCGTGCGCCGCAGGGCTTCGCGCCGATCGCCATCGGCTTGTGCCTGACGCTGATCCACCTGATCAGCATCCCGGTCACCAACACCTCGGTCAACCCGGCGCGCAGCACCGGCGTGGCGGTCTTCGTCGGCGACTGGGCGACGGCCCAGCTGTGGCTGTTCTGGATCGCACCGATCATCGGTGCGGTGCTCGGCGCCGTGGTCTATCGCTGCATCGGCTGCGAAAAGAAGGCTTGAGCCTATCCCACGGGCGTCAGCGGCCCCTGTTCCGCTCTCTCCAGGCCTTGCCGGCTGGAGGGGATGGAGCAGGGGCCGTCTGCCGTTTGCGCGGACGGGCGCATGATCATCATTGTTGCAGTTGACCGTGGCCCGCCGCTGCCTGCGGGCTGACTTCGGTCGGGCGGATCGGTTATCATCGCGCTTTCCCGCAGCACTGTTCCCATGACCAAATACGTCTTCGTTACCGGCGGTGTCGTGTCCTCCTTGGGCAAAGGCATCGCGGCGGCCTCATTGGGGGCCATCCTCGAGTCCCGTGGCATCAAGGTCACGCACCTCAAGCTCGATCCCTACATCAACGTCGATCCGGGCACCATGAGCCCGTTCCAGCACGGCGAGGTCTTCGTCACCGAGGACGGCGCCGAGACCGACCTCGACCTCGGCCACTACGAGCGCTTCACCAGCGCCAAGATGAGCAAGCGCAACAACTTCACCACCGGCCAGATCTACGAGTCGGTGCTGAAGAAGGAACGGCGCGGCGAATACCTGGGCAAGACCGTGCAGGTCATCCCGCACATCACGGACGAGATCAAGGCCTACGTCAAGCGCGGCGCCGAAGGCGCCGACGTGGCGATCGTCGAAGTCGGCGGCACCGTGGGCGACATCGAGTCGCTGCCCTTCCTCGAAGCGATCCGCCAGATGGGTTTCGAGGAAGGCCGCAACGGCACCTGCTTCATCCACCTGACGCTGCTGCCCTACATCCCGACCGCGGGCGAACTGAAGACCAAGCCGACCCAGCATTCGGTCAAGGAACTGCGCGAGATCGGCATCCAGCCCGACATCCTGCTGTGCCGCGCCGACCGCTCGATCCCGGTGGACGAGCGGCGCAAGATCGCGCTGTTCTGCAACGTGATGCCCGAAGCGGTCATCGAATGCCTGGACGCCGACTCGATCTACAAGATTCCGGGCATGCTGCACGACCAGATGCTCGACCAGATCGTCTGCCACAAGCTCGACATCCTGGCCCGCGCGGCCGATTTGTCGGTGTGGGAGAAGCTGATCCATGCGCTCGAGCATCCGAAGCAGACGGTCAGCATCGGCTTCGTCGGCAAGTACGTCGATCTGACCGAATCGTACAAGTCGCTGATCGAGGCGCTGAACCACGCCGGCATGCACACCGAGTCGAAGGTCAGGATCCACTACATCGACTCCGAGGACATCGAGCGCGACGGCTGCGGCGTGCTCGATACGATGGACGCCATCCTGGTGCCCGGCGGCTTTGGCAAGCGCGGTACCGAAGGCAAGATCGCGGCCATCCGCCATGCGCGCGAGAACAAAGTGCCTTATCTGGGCATCTGCCTCGGCATGCAGCTTGCCGTGGTCGAGTTCGCCCGCGACGTCGCCGGCATGGAAGGCGCGCATTCGACCGAGTTCGCAGCCGACACCCGTTTCCCGGTGATCGGCCTGATCACCGAATGGAAGGACCGCAGCGGCCGGGTCGAGAAGCGCAGCGAAGCGTCCGACCTCGGCGGCACGATGCGCCTGGGCGGCCAGCTCTGCCAGTTGAAGGAAGGCACGCTGGCGCGCGAAATCTACGGTGCGGCCGAGATCATCGAGCGCCATCGCCACCGCTACGAAGTGAACAACACGCTGCTGGCCAGGCTGGAAGACAAGGGCCTGGTGGTGGCGGGTCGTGCGCCGGCCACCGACCTGTGCGAGATGGTCGAACTGCCCACCGACGTGCATCCGTGGTTCGTCGGCTGCCAGTTCCATCCCGAATTCACGTCCAACCCGCGCAAGGGACACCCGCTGTTCACCGCCTACGTGAAGGCGGCAATCGCACGCAAGCAGGCCAGCGCCTGAAGGAGCGAAGCATGAACCTGTGTGGTTTCGAAGTCGGACTCGACAAGCCCTTCTTCCTCATCGCGGGCCCCTGCGTGGCCGAATCCGAGCAGATGTGCCTGGATATCGCCGGCCAGATGAAGGAAATCTGCGGCGAACTGGGCATTCCGTACATCTTCAAGGCCTCCTACGACAAGGCCAACCGCAGCTCGGGCCGGAGCTTCCGTGGCCACGGCATGGATGCCGGGCTCAAGATGCTCGAAGCAGTGAAGAAGCAGCTCGCTCTGCCGGTGCTGACCGACGTCCATACCATCGAGGAAATCCCGGTGGTGGCCTCGGTCGTCGATGTGCTGCAGACGCCAGCCTTCCTGTGCCGCCAGACCGATTTCATCCATGCGGTGGCGGCCAGCGGCAAGCCGGTCAACATCAAGAAGGGCCAGTTCCTCGCCCCGGGCGACATGAAGAACGTCGCCGACAAGGCGCGCGAGGCCAATGGCGGCGCCGACACCATCATGGTCTGCGAGCGCGGCGCCTCCTTCGGTTACAACAACCTCGTCTCCGACATGCGTTCGCTGGCGATCATGCGCGACACCGGCTGTCCGGTGGTGTTCGATGCCACCCATTCGGTGCAGCTGCCGGGCGGGCAGGGCACGGCTTCGGGCGGCCAGCGCGAGTTCGTGCCGGTGCTGGCGCGCGCGGCGGTCGCGGTCGGCGTGGCGGGCCTGTTCATGGAAACCCATCCCGATCCGGCCAAGGCGCTGTCCGACGGCCCCAACGCCTGGCCGCTGCCGAAGATGAAGGCCTTGCTGGCGACGCTGAAGGAGATCGACGTGCTGGTCAAGCGCGAAGGCCTCCTCGAAACGACGCTCTGAAAAATGGCTGGGGGGCGGCGGTATCCGCACGGACTGATGAGCGCTATAGCGCGGCGGCGCCCACAAGGCGGCGCGCGGGCGCGAGCATACTGCGAGCATTCTTTCTGCCGGCTCACGCCCCCGCGTGATCGATTCGAATCATCCCGTAACTGCAACAGGACAAACACATGAGTGCAATCGTTGATGTGATCGCCCGCGAGATTCTCGACTCCCGCGGCAACCCGACCGTCGAAGCCGACGTGCTGCTGGAATCCGGCGTGATGGGCCGCGCCGCCGTGCCCTCGGGCGCGTCCACCGGCTCGCGCGAAGCGATCGAACTGCGCGACGGCGACAAGTCGCGCTTCCTCGGCAAGGGCGTGCTGCGCGCGGTCGAGAACGTGAATACCGAGATCGCCGAAGCCATCATCGGCCTCGACGCCGAAGACCAGTCCTTCATCGACCGCACCCTGATCGAGCTGGACGGCACCGAGAACAAGTCGCGCCTGGGCGCCAACGCCATGCTGGCGGTGTCGATGGCCGTGGCCAAGGCCGCCGCCGAAGAGGCCGGCCTGCCGCTGTACCGCTATTTCGGCGGCTCCAGCCCGATGGTGATGCCGGTGCCGATGATGAACGTCATCAACGGCGGCGAACACGCCAACAACAGCCTCGACATCCAGGAATGCATGATCATGCCGGTGAGCATGGGCAGCTTCCGCGAAGCCCTGCGCTGCGGCGCCGAGATCTTCCAGCACCTGAAGAAGATCGTCGATGGCAAGGGCTACCCGACCACGGTCGGCGACGAAGGCGGCTTCGCCCCCAACGTATCCGGCACCGAGGAAGCGCTGAACCTGATCCAGGAAGCCATCATCGCCGCCGGCTACGTGCCCGGCCAGGACGTGCTGCTGGCGCTCGACTGCGCCGCCTCCGAGTTCTACAAGGACGGCAAGTACGAGCTGAAGGGCGAAGGCCTGTCGCTGACCGCCGAAGGCTTCACCGACTACCTGGCGACGCTGTGCGACAAGTTCCCGATCGTGTCGATCGAGGACGCGATGGCCGAAGGCGACTGGGAAGGCTGGAAAGTGCTGACCGAGCGCCTGGGCAACAAGGTGCAGCTGGTGGGCGACGACCTGTTCGTCACCAATACCCGCATCCTGCAGGAAGGCATCGAAAAGGGCATCGCCAACTCGATCCTGATCAAGATCAACCAGATCGGCACCCTGACCGAGACCTTCGCCGCCGTCGAGATGGCCAAGCTGGCCGGCTACACCGCGGTGATCTCGCACCGTTCGGGCGAGACCGACGACTCGACCATCGCCGACATCGCCGTCGGCCTGCGCGCGATGCAGATCAAGACCGGCTCGCTGTCGCGTTCGGACCGCATCTCGAAGTACAACCAGCTGCTGCGCATCGAGGAAGATCTGGGCGACACCGCCTTCTACCCGGGCAAGCGCGCGTTCTACAACCTGCGCTGAGCGCTGAGGCACGACCGAGGCCGGCGGCTCGTCCGCCGGCCTCGGTCGCACCTGCACTGGCGGTATTCCTTCCATGCGCTGGCCCATCCTGATCCTGCTCGCCCTCGTCGTGCTGCTGCAATACCCGCTCTGGCTGGGGAAGGGCGGCTGGCTGCGGGTATGGGAAGTCGACCGTCTGCTGCAGGCGCAGCGCGCCGAGAACCTGAGGCTCGAACAGCGCAACGCCGGCCTCGACGCCGAAGTGCGCGATCTCAAGTCGGGCAACGAGGCGATCGAGGAGCGGGCACGCTTCGAACTCGGCCTGACCCGGCCGGAAGAGATCTACGTGCAGGTGCCGCAGAAATAGGTTTCCGCCCCGGAAGCTTCAGCCTCGGTTCGAGGCGATCAGCGTCCGTGCGCCGTCGATGCGCGGCGCGAAGTAGCGGTTGTCCAGCCTTTCCACGCGGACGCTGCCGCGGCTGGATGGCGCATGGATGAAGCGGCCGTCGCCGATGTAGATGCCCATGTGCGAATGGCGGCGTTTCAGGGTGTTGAAGAACACCAGGTCGCCGGGCTGGAGCTGATTGACCTTGATCGGCCGCGTGCGGTCGGCGATCTGCGCGGCGTTGTGCGGCAGGCGCTTGCCGCTGATGTTCTCGACGATCCAGGCCACCATGCCGCTGCAATCCAGGCCCGCTTCGGGGTTGCGTCCGCCGAAGCGGTAGCCGGTGTCGAGCAGGCCGAGCGCGAACAGCACCATTTCCTGCGCATGGGCCTCGTCTTCGAGCGTGAAGTAGCGGGGCTGGGTGATGGGTGCATCCGTGGTCGCGCGCGGACCGGGCGCGGGCGCCGAGCTGCAGCCGGCGAGGACGGCTGCGGCAAGCGCGGCGATGCCGGCAAGGCGGATGGCCGGGCGTGGAGCGGGTGTCGATGCGTGTTCCATGCGCGCAAACATAATCGAGCCGGCCTGCCGCGTCCAGCGCGGCAGCCGGCAATGGCAAGCCAGGGCTTGCAGGCCCGGCCTGCTTCAGTCCAGCAATTCGATGCGGCCGTTGATGTTGACTGCCAGTTCGCTCTCGCCGCCTTCGAGTGGCGCCGCCGCATCGGCCATCATCGCCGGCGCGGCCTGCATGCGATACCTGATCGGCGGCATGCCTCCGCTGTCACCGATCGACATATGCACGATGCGGTATTGCTTGCCGAGGGTCTTGGCGATCAGCGCCGCGCGCTGCTCGAAAGCCTGGATCGCGCCGACGGTGGCTTCCTCTTCCGCCTTGCGCCGGGTCTCGGGCGCAGGCTGCATGGCGACGCCCGACAAGGCCAGGTCCGACTGCAGTCTGCCGATCAGCTCCGACAGCGCACCGAGGTCCCGGCTTTCGATGCGGATCTCCGAGCGCATGCGCCACGATTCGATCTTCCCCTGGCCGTTCTTCGCATACACCGGCCAGGTCGATACTCCGCCGGACTGGGCTTTCACGCTGGCAAAGCCACGCGCCAGATCGAGCGCCTTGCTGATACGCCGGTTGATTTCCTTCGCCAGCACGGCGGCATCCTTGCCGTTGCTTTCGGCATAGAGCGTGGCGATGCCGAGGTCGTTCGGCGCGGCCTGGCTCGCATTCGCGGAGAACTCGATGGTTTGCTGCTGACGGGCGTTCTGCTCGGGTGCGGCAAGCGCGACAGTTGCGGCAAGCGGCGAGACGAGGGCGGCGCCGAGGATGATGCTGGGCCAGAGGCGAAGAGACATGGGCGAACTCCCGGGAGATGAACAGAGGCGGCCGATGCACTCCGGGTGCAGAGGCCGCCATGAATGGGACTCCGGTATACCGCAAATCGTCTCTTGCCGGGACGGATGGCTGTAAGCGCGCATTACCCGACAGCACCGGGCCCCGGATGCCTCGCAGCTCCGGGGGCTCAGGCAGCGGGCGGCTGCCCGAGCACCGTCGCCGGGTCGATCGCCCGCAACTCGGTCTTGTAGCGAGCCGCATTGTCGACGTAGTGGCGGGCGTTCCACTTCAGGTGTTCGATCTCGGCATCGGAAAGCTGGCGGATCACCCGGCCGGGCGAGCCGACGACCAGCGAGCGGTCGGGAATGGCCTTGCCTTCCGGGATCAGCGCGTTGGCGCCGATGATGCAGTGCTTGCCGATGACCGCCTTGTTGAGGATCACGGCATTGATGCCGATGAGGCTGCCGTCGCCGATCGAGCAGCCGTGCAGCATCGCCATGTGGCCGACGGTGACGTCCGCGCCGATGGTCAGCGGCACGCCGTCGTCGGTATGCAGCACCGAGCCGTCCTGGATGTTGCTGCCGTCGCCGATCCTGATCGGATCGTTGTCGCCGCGAATCACCACGTTGTACCAGATGCTGACGTCGCGACCGGCCTCCACCGCGCCGACCACGGTCGCATTGTGGGCGACCCAGGATCCTTCGCCGAAACGGGGCGCGCGATCGCCCAGGGCGTAGATGCTCATGTGTGTTTTCTCGCTCTCTCTGGCTGCCGGCCGGTGCCGACGCTCGGGGGGCGCATCATAGCAAGCGCATCCTGCGCTGCAAACCACTCCGGGGTCCGGCAATGTCCCTGATCCTGCGGGAAATTCCCCATCCGCTCCCCCGGCTGCCTTGGCGCTTTCCCCCGCTGCGGTGCTAGCATGCGAGTCGCAAACGGATATCCTTCATGCTCAGTTACCGCCACGCCTTCCATGCCGGCAACCACGCCGACGTCCTCAAACACACCCTGCTGCTCGAACTGCTGTCCTATTTCAACCGCAAGGACAAGCCCTGGCATTACATCGACACCCACGCGGGTGGCGGCTGCTACGCGCTCGACAGCGAGCAGGCCGGCAAGACCGCCGAGTACGTCGATGGCGTCGGCCGCATCTGGGACCGGACGGACCTGCCCGAGCCGCTGGCCGCCTACCGTGCGGCGCTGGCACAGTTCAACCCCCATGGGCGCCTGTTGTTCTATCCCGGTTCGCCTGCGCTGGCGATGACGCTGGCGCGGCCGCAGGACCGTCTTCGCCTGTTCGAACTGCATCCGGCCGATTTCGACTCGCTGACGCGCACTTTCGCCACCGAGGCCGAACGCGTGCAGTGCCGCAAGGCGGACGGCTTCGGTGCGCTGAAGAGCCTGCTGCCGCCGCCTTCCCGCCGTGCCGTGGTGCTGATCGATCCGCCTTACGAAGTCAAGGACGACTACCGCCATGTGGTCGATTGCCTCAGGGATGCGATGCGGCGCTTCCCGACCGGCACTTACGCCGTGTGGTACCCGATGCTCGCACGTCCGGAAGCGCGCAGGCTGCCGGAGCGGTTGGCGGAGCTGGGTGCCGGCAGCTGGCTCGACGTCCGCCTGGCGGTGCGCCGGCCGCCGCGCGAGGGTTTCGGCATGTTCGGCAGCGGCATGTTCATCGTCAATCCGCCTTGGGTGCTGCCCGAGCGGCTCGAATCGATGATGCCCTGGCTGGCGGAGGCGCTGGGCGTCGACGATGGCGCCGGCTTCGACCTGGAGCACCGCATCGAATGAAGCCGCAGCGAACGGGACGGGATCGGCTCGACGGCCTGCGCGACGACTTGCGCCGCTTCGCCGCCGAGCGCGACTGGGACCAGTTCCATACGCCCAAGAATCTCGCGATGGCGCTGGCCGGCGAAGCCGGCGAGGTCATCGAGCATTTCCAGTGGCTGACGCCCGAGCAGTCCGCCAGCCTGGATGCGGAGGCGCGCGGCGCGGTGGCGGAAGAGCTGGCGGACGTTCTGCTCTATCTCGTCCGCCTTGCCGACGTGCTCGAGGTCGACCTGGCGGAGGCCGCAGTGCGCAAGATGGCAATCAATGCAGGGCGCTATCCGGCCGCCAAGGCCAGAGGGCGGGCCGACAAGTACGATCGGCTGTGAAGGCCGGCTCTGGCGGTGTTGCATCGATGCTGCAACGCAGCGTAAACCGCGCTGGCGGGAGTCACGCGGTGTTTGGGGGCTTGTCGATTTTCTGAAACAATGGCGCCTTTCCATTACGGATCACTTTGTGTGGACCTGAAGCACATCAGCGAGATCGAACGAGCAGCGCATCATGGCCGGGGTGAAATGCTTCGCCTGGGCATCGGGCTGCTCTTCATCGTCGGGGTCATGTTTTACGCCGCGATGCGCGGCGGCGGCGGCGAAGGCAGCCTGATCCTCGTCATGGCGGCGATGGTCGGCGGCTACATGGCGATGAACATCGGCGCCAACGACGTCGCCAACAACGTCGGCCCGGCCGTCGGCTCCAAGGCGATGAGCCTGGCCGGCGCCCTGGTCATCGCCGCCGTCTTCGAAGCCGCCGGGGCGCTGATCGCCGGCGGCGAAGTCGTCGGCACCATCCGCAGCGGCATCATCGACCCCGAACTCATCACGGATTCCGATACCTTCGTCTGGATCATGCTGGCTGCGCTGCTGGCCGGCGCGCTGTGGCTGAACATCGCCACCGCGGTCGGCGCGCCGGTGTCGACGACGCATTCCATCGTCGGCGCGGTGCTCGGTGCCGGCATCGCGGCCGAAGGCACCGGTATCGTGGCCTGGGCGACGATGGGGAACATCGTTGCCAGCTGGGTCATTTCGCCGCTGCTCGGCGGCGTGTTCGCCGCCGCCTTCCTGTATCTGGTCAAGCGCAGCATCACCTACCAGCCCGACATGGCGGCGGCGGCGCGCAGGATGGTGCCGATGCTGGTGGGCCTGATGGCCTGGACGTTCGGCACCTACCTGATCCTGAAGGGGCTGAACCGCGTGTGGACGGTCGGTTTCGGCGAGGCGGCGGTCTATGGCCTGCTGATCGCCGTACCGGTCTTCTTCCTGACCAAGCGCTCGATGAACGGGCGCGGCATGCAGCTCGCCAATACCAAGCAGAGCGTCAATCGTCTGTTCACCGTGCCGCTGATCGCCGCTGCGGCGCTGCTGAGCTTCGCCCACGGCTCCAACGACGTGGCGAATGCGATCGGGCCGCTGGCCGCGATCGTCGATGTCGTCAGCAGCAGCGGCGTGATGCACAGCTCCGCGCCGATTCCGACCTGGGTGATGATGGTGGGCGCGCTCGGCATCGCGCTCGGCCTCGCGCTGTTCGGGCCGAGGCTGATTCGCACGGTGGGCAGCGAGATCACCGAGCTCGATCAGATGCGCGCTTACTGTATCGCGATGGCGGCGACGTTGACCGTGATCGTCGCCAGCCAGCTCGGCCTGCCTGTCAGCTCGACGCACATCGCGGTCGGCGGCGTGTTCGGTGTCGGCTTCCTGCGCGAATATCTGAAAAGCAACTACGACCGCATGCTGGCGGAGATCAAGGCGCATCACCCCGAGGGCGATCTGGCCGCGATCGAGGCTTTTGTCGCCCGCTTCGAGAAAGCCTCGATCGACGAAAAGGGCGCGATGCTGCGCGACCTCAAGCAGCGCTCGAAGAAGGCCGAGGATCCGGCGCATTTCTCGAAGGTCGAGCGCAAGGGCTTGCGCAAGGTGTACCGCCGCGAACTGGTGAAGCGTTCGCAATTGCTGCGCATCGCCGCGGCCTGGGTGATCACGGTACCGGCGTCGGCGCTGATGGCGGCGATGCTGTTCTTCATGATCCGCGGCATGATGCTGCCGTGATCGTCGGCGCCTGCTTCACATGAGCTTTGCCGAACTGATGGCGGTGCTGGGACTCGGCGGCGTCGTCTGGTTCTGGTTCGACAGCCTGAAGGCGCGCGAGGCGGGGCTGGAGGCGGCGCGGCGTGCCTGCCTGCGCGAGGGGCTGCAGTTTCTCGATGAGACCGTCGTCGGCCACGGCATCAGGCTCGCACGCAACGACGAAGGGCATGTGGTGCTGCGCCGCGGCTTCGATTTCGAGTATTCGCTGTCTGGCGACGATCGCTATCGCGGCTCGGTGCTCATCGAAGGGCGCGAGGTCGTGCTGGTCGATACCGCGCAGCACCGCATCCGCGTGCTGCACCCGCACTGAGCTGCCGTTCAGCCCGAGATCGCGCGCAGGAATTCGCTGCGGGCCTGGGGCGAGCGCTCGAATTCCCCGCTGAAAGCCTGGGTGACGACGCGTTCGTCGCCGCGCCGGTCCTCGCCCAGCAGCAGGCAGAGCTGCTCGGCTTCGATCACGCAGGCCGCACCTGCCGCCTTGCCGTGCCGCAGCAGCGCGTCGGCGATGTCGCGCGTCATCCATTCCTGGTAGGTGAAGCGGTGGCCGATCGCGTCCACCAGGCGGGCGATGCGGCCGAAGCCGTGCAGGCGCCCGTCGGGGATGTAGGCGACGTGGGCGACACCGCGGAAGGGTACGAGGTGGTGAGGACAGACGCCATGGACGGCGATGCCGCGCACCACCACCATGTCGCGGCGCTCGTCGGCGAAGCCTTCGCCCAGCACTTCGGCCGGATCCAGCTCGTAGCCGCCGAGCAGGCGCCGCTGCCACAGTTCGCGCACGCGCTGCGCGGTGCGGCCGGTATGGGAGGAATGCGGATCGATGCCGCAGGCGCGCAGCAGGTCGTCGATCGCGCGTTCGAAGGCGGGGGCGTCGAAGGCGCCGCTCCGTGCGATGCCGATGGTGTCGGGCGGTGCCGGGGAGGGCGCTTCATGCGCGTCATGGTCGTGTGAGTGCATCGGGCCTTCCATGCGTATCGCGGCTGGTGGGCAGGCCATGATACGCGGATCGCCCGCCAGCGTCGCCGTGGCGGCGTCCGGAAAGCGGGAGAGGGTTCAGGCGATGAAGACCGGGTCCGAGAACACCAGCGTGCCGTCCTTGCGCATCATCAGGTTGTTGGCGTTCAGGATGTCGGGCAGCACCTGGTATTCCTCGACGAAGTCCGACAAGGCCTTGAGTGCCTTGTCGAGCTTGTTGCTGGCGAAGGGGTTCAGCGTCATGTCGTACAGCGCGATCCGGCCCATGTCGGCGCCGAGCTTGCTCCATTGCTGGCAGGCCGACCAGTAGGTGTCGATCAGCCGCAGCGCCAGCGCTGCGGCGGGCGAGCCTTCGGCCAGTGGATAGAGCTTTTCCATCTCGATCAGATGCAGCGGATAGCCGGACTGCGCACGGCCGATGACGCCGTGGTCGGCATGGATGACGGGGAAATGCTCGCCGCGTGGACGGTCGTCGGCGGTGTAGAGGAAGTAGTCGGCGGGCGAGCTGACGATCTTGTAGACCCGCTCGCCGTCGCCCTTGTCGAGCACGATCGAATATTCGCCACGGCCGATTTCCGCCTTGCCGTCGAGCAGCGGATGCGCCGGAACGGGGTCCGGCAGCACGATACCGTTCCGTCCGAGCCGTGCCCGGGCCGAGGCGATATCGATCGTGGCGATCATGGCGATGCTCCGTGCTTACGCCATGATGTTATACCCGGCATCGACGAAATGCACGCCGCCGCTGACCAGCCGGCCGGCGTCGGACACCAGGAAGGCGGTCAGCGCGCCGATGTCCTCGGGTGTGACCAGCGCATGCATCGGCGAGCGCTCGACCGCGGCGGCCATCAGGCCGTCGAAGCCGGCGATGCCCGAGGCGGCGCGGGTCATCAGCGGGCCGGGCGACACGGCATTCACGCGGATGTTCTTGGCGCCGAGTTCGGCCGCCATGTAGCGGGTGGCGGCCTCGAGCGCGGCCTTGCACAGGCCCATCACGCCGTAGTTGGGGATGACCTTTTCCGAACCCAGGTAGGTCATCGTCACCAGTGCGCCGCCGCCGGCCTTCTCGAGCAGCGGCTCTGCCTTCTTGGCCAGGCGGACGAAGGAGTGGGTCGACACGTCCATCGCCAGCGCGAAGCCGTCGGCCGAAGTGTCGACCACGCGGCCGTGCAGGTCGTCGCGCTTGGCGAAAGCCATGCTGTGCACGGCGAAGTCGAGCTTGCCGTGGCGGGCCTCGATTTCGGCGAAGGCGGCATCCATGGTCTCGGGTCGGGTGACGTCGAGCAGGAACACGTCCTCGACGCCGAGGCGGTGGATCACCGGCTCGATGAAGGCGCGGGTCTTTTCGTTCTGGTAGGTGATGATCAGCTTGGCGCCGGCCTGGGCGCAGGCTTCGGCCACGCCGGTGGAGATGGATTTCTCGTTGGCGATGCCGGTGATCAGGCCGATCTTGCCTTCGAGATTGATGATGGGCGTCATGTTGTAGTCCTCGCAGTAAAAAGGGTTTTTGTGCGCTGCAAAATCAATGTGCCGCAGCGATGCGGCGATTTTCTTTCAATGATTCGTGACGAAAGCGGCAGGTGCCGGTGCCTTGGATTGGAGTATATTCTGCATCGCAGCAATCCAGAACCGCAGCCATGCGCCCAAATGGCAGAGAGAGTGCAACATGACACGCAATACATACATCTTCATGGACTTCGACGGCGTTACCCACCCTTGGGGCGAAGTCGAGGACTTCCGCTGCCTGCCGCTGATCGAGGCGGTGCTGCGGGAGTTCGAAGAGGCGCGCGTGGTCATCGCCTCGGACTGGCGCATGCTGTTCTCGATGCAGAAACTGGTGGCCCGTTTCGCCGAGGACATCCGTCCCCGCATCGCCGGCGCCACGCCGCACATGCTGCCCAAGCACGGTGCCGAGCTGCATGGCCTGCGCGAGCGGGAAGCAATGCTGTGGCTCGCCCAGCACGAGGCGGATCATCGCAGTGCCGCGTGGTGCGCGCTGGACGATGCGCCGGGCAACTGGATGACCCGCTCGCGCCTGTTGCTGACCGATTTCAAGCGTGGTTTCACCGACGAGGACGCCGTGGCGCTGCATCGCATGCTGCGGAACTTCCGCGACGGGACCGTCGGGAGTGTCGACCTTCGCACCGGCGCCGCTGCGCCGGCGTCGTTGTGGGCGGCACGCAGCATCGCCTGAGCGTTGCCGCGGATTCCTGCGGCCTGCACGCAGGCAGCCCGATTTGATTCGAGCGGTATCGCTGTGCACAATGGGCGCCCATTTCTGCCGACGGTGGCCCCATGAGCGCGAACGATGACGCGATTCCTCCCGACCCTCTCGTTGTCCATGCCGACAGCGGCGTCCAGCGCCAGGCTGCGCAGATGGCGCAAGAGGCCTTTGCCCGCGTGTTCCGCCTCAGCGTCGGCGAAAGCGATGAAGTCCGCCTGAAAGGCGTCGCCCAGTTGCAGCGCGAACTGGATGACTGGGCCTGTGCCGGCGATGGCGACGAGGCCCGCGCCTTGCGGCGGGCTCTGCTGCTGTCCGGCATGGACCAGTGGGGCGTGGCCTGGAGCCAGGCTTTCGGCCTGGTGTCCATCCCCGGCCTGACCGAACTCATCGGCAGCCTGCGGACCGGGCTCGGGGTCGAGGACGAGGCGCGCTTCCTGCGCCAGTTCGAGGCCATCGGCGAGGCCGAGGAGAACGCCATCGACTTCAAGGTCGAACTGCGGCGAGGCATCCACCTTGCGCTATGGCATTCGTCCATCGCCACCGAGGACCGCGACGAGGCCTTGCGCCTTGCCGCGCAGCTCGGCGGCCGCCTGCTCGGCCTGATGACGCGCGAGATGCCGCTGGCCGGCTGGCGGCTGGTGGCCGATACGCTGGCCTTCATCCAGATCCGCTGCCTGGCCGACGGCCTCGCCGCCGAAGGTGCGGGACAGGAAGCCACCCAGGCCTTGTTCGGCGCGCTGGCGCGCGAGCTGCCGCAGGCGCAGCGCGACCGGGTGATGGCGCATGCCGCGCGTGCCGTCATCGCCTGGCAGCAGGCCAGCCGCCCGCCGGAGCAGATGCACTGATGGCGCTCAAGGCGACGATCTTCAAGGCCGACATCCAGGTCGCGGACATGGATCGCGGCCACTATGCCGACTACAGCCTGACGCTGGCCCGCCATCCGTCCGAGACCGACGAGCGGATGATGGTGCGCCTGCTGGCCTTTGCGCTGTTCGCCGATCCGGCGCTGGGCTTCGGCAAGGGCTTGTGCGTGGACGACGAGCCGGACCTGTGGCGCAAGGACCTGACCGGCGCGATCGAGTGCTGGATCGACGTCGGCCAGCCCGACGAGAAGTGGGTGCGCAAGGCCTGCGGGCGGGCGGACGAGGTGATCGTGCTCGCCTACGGCCGCGCGCTGGAGGTGTGGTGGAACGGCGTGCGCGAGAAGCTGGCGCGCCAGTCCTCGCTGCGGGTCATCGAGCTGGCACGCGAGGCGAGTGCCGAACTGGCGAAACTGGCCGAGCGCACGATGCGCCTGCAGTTCAGCATCCAGGACGGCCACGTCTGGGTGACCAACGGCCGCGATACCGTGTCCATCGAACCCCGCTTCCTGCTGGGCGGCGGCCAGGCCTGATCGGCGTGCCGATGCGCGGCGGATGAATTCCTCGCGCACGCCTTTTGCAGCATGCGCAGGTGAAGAAGGCCGGGCAGGGCGCTGCCGGGCCTGCGCGGCCGAATACCCGCGGCAGGCATGCTTCAGCCAGCGGCCTGGAGAAAGCGCTTGATCTCGGCGGCGGCCGCGTCCGGTGTTTCCTGCATGAAGCAGTGTCCGCCCGGCACCAGTTGCTGGCGTACCGACGGATTGCCGGCGCGCCAGCGGGCGATGCCCTTGGCAGCGAAGGGATAGCTACGGTCGCCGCGCAGCACCAGCGTGGGGGTGCGTACCCGCGCCAGCGAGGACCACAGGCGGCGCGGATAGGAGCCGAAGATCTCGGCTTCGCGGCTGGGCCGGCACTTGAGTTCGACGCCGCCCGCCGGGCTTTCACGCAGGGCATGGTCGACATAGGCCTGCAGTGCGTCGTCGCGCCAGCCGCGGAACATGCCGCGCTCCTGCAGCCCGAGCCAGGCAGCCGTGCGGTCGGGCCAGTGGTGGCGGCGCCGGCGTGCCCGGCTGGCGAGCGTGTTGCGCGACAGCAGGCCGACGACGTCGGACAGCGCCATCAGGCCGATCATCGCCGGCGGGAACAGCACCGGATCGAGCAGCACCGCACGCGCGAACAGGTCCGGCTCGCGAGCCATCATCAGGCAACTGATGACGCTGCCGAAGCTGTGGCCGACAGCGTAGACCGGCACATCGCCGAAGCGTGTCCGCTGCGTCCGCCAGGCCTCGGCAGCGAACTCGGCGGTCCGGTTCCAGCCGTGGAAGCGTCCGCCCTGATCGCTGTCGCCATGACCCTGGACGTCGGACAGGAAGAGGTCGAAATCCTCCGCCAGAATTTCCAGCATCGGTCCATAGGTCAGCCCGCAATAACCGTTGCCGTGCAGGAAGTGGATCAGCGGACGGCCGGAAGGCGGGCTGTGCTGCCCGCGCAGGGTGAATCCGGCTGCGGTGATGTGGTGCCAGGCTTGCAGCTTCATGCTCGGTCCAGCATTCATGTCGAGTGGGCGGCACGGGCACTGAACGCGCGGCGGCCCGGCTGCCGAGGCGGAGCAGGGTGCCCGGAGCCGGCTGCCGCCGCTTGTTCAGCTTTCCTTGCGCTTGCGGGGCTTGCCCGCGCCGTGCGAGGCCGGGCGTGGCGTGTCGGCGGGGCGGCTGAAGTGGCGATGATGGCCGCCGGCGTCGCTGCGGCCGGGTGCGTGCTCCTGGCGGCGCCAGCCGTCCTGCGACCTGTCCTGCGACTTCCAGCCGCCCTTCGCCTGGCCGCCTGCCGGTCCGGAGTCGCGGCGCTCGAAACCGCCGGGCCGGCGATCCTGCTTGTCGTTGTCGCGCCAGCCGCCGTCGTCGTGCGGCGGACGGCGGCGTTCCGGCGTCGTGGCGGCTTCGGCGGCCGACAGCGCGCGGATGTTCAACTGCATCTGCCGCACCCGGGTGCGCTTCAGGGTGTCCATCAGATCGGCGGGCAGGTTGGCCGGCAGTTCCACGGTGGAGAAGTCGTCGAATAGATGGATCTGGCCGATGAAGCGGCCTTCGATGCCGCCTTCGTTGGCGATTGCGCCGACGATCTCCTTCGGGCTGGCGCCCTGGTTGCGGCCGACTTCGATGCGGTAGCGCACCAGTGCGCCGTCGGCGAAGGCGCGGCGGCGGGCGAGGATCTCGTCGCGGTTGGGGCGGGGCGTGCGCTCGCGCGGCGCACCGGTGGTGAAATGCTCGTCGCGCGGCGGCCGGCCGCCGCTGCCCGGCTGGGCGGTGGCCAGGTCCCAGCCGCGGCCCGACTGTTCGATCAGCAGCGGCCGTTCGCGCTGGGCGAGATAGGCGAGCGCGGCGGCGATCTCATGCACGTCCAGCTCGTTCTCGTCGGCGAGGTTGTTGACCACGTCCATGTAGAAACCCAGTTCCTGCTCGGCGGCCGTCTCGACCACCATGCGCTTGAACTGCGCGACGCGCAGGTTGGTGACTTCCTCACTGCTCGGCAGCGCGATCGGCGTGATCGGCTGGCGGGTGGCGCGCTCGATCATCTTCAGCATGCGCGTCTCGCGCGGCGCGACGAACAGGATCGCGACGCCTTCGCGGCCGGCACGGCCGGTGCGGCCGATGCGGTGGACGTAGGCTTCGGTGTCGTAGGGAATGTCGTAGTTGATGACGTGGCTGACACGCGGCACGTCGATGCCGCGCGCGGCGACGTCGGTGGCGATGACGATGTCGAGCGCACCATTCTTGAGTTGCTCGATCACGCGCTCGCGCAGGCCCTGGGTCATGTCGCCGTTGAGCGCTGCCGCCGCGTAACCGCGTGCGGCGAGCTTGTCGGCGAGTTCCTCGGTGGCGATCTTGGTGCGCACGAAGACGATCGCGGCGTCGAAGCTTTCCTCGGCGTCGAGGATGCGGGTCAGCGCGTCGAGCTTGTCGACGCCGCGCACCAGCCAGTAGCGCTGGCTGATCTTCGACACCGTGGCGGTGGCGGCGCGGATCCTGATTTCCTCCGGCTCGCGCAGGTGGCGGCGGGCGACGTCGCGGATCGCGTGCGGCATCGTCGCCGAGAACAGCGCGGTCTGGCGCTCTGCCGGCGTGTGCTCGAGAATCCATTCGACGTCGTCGATGAACCCCATGCGCAGCATTTCGTCGGCTTCGTCGAGCACGATCGCCTTCAGCGCATCGAGCTTTAGGCTCTCGCGCTCGAGGTGGTCCATGACGCGGCCCGGCGTGCCGACGATGACCTGGGCGCCGCGCGACAGCTGGCGCAGCTGCACCACCATGCTCTGGCCGCCGTAGATCGGCAGCACGTGGAAGTTCTTCAGGTGGTGGGCATACTTGGCGAAGGCTTCGGCGACCTGGATCGCCAGTTCGCGGGTCGGCGTCAGCACCAGCACCTGCGGCCGGGTGTCGGCCAGATCGAGACGGGCCAGCATCGGCAGCGCGAAGGCGGCGGTCTTGCCAGTGCCGGTCTGGGCCTCGCCGAGGATGTCGCGTCCGGCCAGCAGCTGCGGAATGCAGGCAGCCTGGATCGGCGAGGGCGTTTCGTAGCCGACTTCGGCCAGTGCGGACAGGAGCGGCGCGGGAAGCTCGAGATCGGTGAAGCGCAGCGTCTCCGCGAGGCGGTCTCGGGGCTGGGAGATTCGTTGGGAACGGTGTCGGTCATGGCAGTCGAGCCGCATGGGCGGCAATGGGCAGCGATGCTGCGAAGTCGCGATTATCGGCGAATCCGGTGCAGCAAACGAGTGAAGCGGAGTAAAGGGGTGTGAAGCGAGGGCGTGAAACGGAGCGGGGCGCGACGAGCGGCGGTGCTTGCCGCGACGTCCTCGTGCAGCGCCCGAAGGGCCTTGGCGCCTTGCCGCAGCCTGGCGGCAGAAAAGCAAAAAACGCGGCGCAAGGCCGCGTTTCGTCTTGAATCGATCGACGTCGCCGACGTCGAAGCGATTACAGCGGGCGGATGTTGGCCGCCTGCAGGCCCTTCGGGCCGGTCTTGACTTCGAATTCGACGCGCTGGTTTTCAGCCAGGCTCTTGAAACCCTTGCTCTGGATTTCCGAGAAGTGGGCGAACAGGTCGTCGCCGCCGTTTTCCGGGGTGATGAAGCCGAAGCCCTTGGCGTCGTTGAACCACTTGACGGTACCGGTTTGAGTGCTCATTTGCGTTCCATATAAAAAATGACTGGGCATGCGCCCCAAAATGCAGGAACGATCAAGAAACGTAATCCAGAGGAATCAGACCGGCACGCGTTCTTGTAGAACACGCTGGACAACCACCAGAACAACCACTGCTTGAATCGACTGCGAGCCGCACGATACACCGTTTCCGGGGCATGGGGAATTTATTTTGCGTGCCGGGCGAAAAAATTTTCCGCCGGAGAGGGCGCGCGGAGAATGGGCATATGGCGGCCAAAATTGTTGTGCATTGCATCATGCACGGCACGATGCAGCGGCCGGGAAAGAAGGTGTAAAGCAGCGGAGCGATGGGATAATGCGCGCACCAGAAAAAAGGCGATGAGCTAAAGCATGTCAATCCAGTGGTTTCCCGGTCACATGGCGTCGGCGCGGAAAAAGGCCGCCGAGGCGATGGCGGCCATCGACGTCGTCATCGAAGTGACCGATGCGCGCCTGCCCGAGGCCAGCAGCAATCCGATGATTTCCGAGCTGCGGCGCTTCCGCAACCGCCCCTGCCTGAAGCTGCTGAACAAGGCCGACCTGGCCGATCCGGCGGCGACCCGGGCCTGGATGGATTTCTACAACCGCCAGCCGGGCGTAAAGGCGGTCGCGATCTCGGCCAAGAATGCCTCCGATGCCGCGCGCGTGCCGGCCTTGTGCCGCCAGCTCGCGCCGCACCGGGACGACGGCACCAAGCCGCTGCGGATGATGATCATGGGCATTCCCAACGTCGGCAAATCGACGCTGATGAATGCGCTGCTGAAGCGCAAGGTGGCCAAGGTCGGCGACGAGCCGGCGGTGACCAAGCACCAGCAGACGCTGGACCTGGGGCCGGGCATGACGCTGACCGACACGCCGGGAATGATGTGGCCCAAGATCGACTACGATCCGGACGGCTACATGCTGGCGGCCAGCCATGCGATCGGCCGCAATGCCGTCATCGACGAAGAGGTCGCGGCCTTTCTCGGCGGCATCCTGCTGGCGCGTTATCCGGCGCTGCTGGCGGCCCGCTACCGCATCGATCCGTCCTCGATGGACGCCCAGGCGCTGCTGGAGGCGATCGGGCGCAGGCGGGGCTGCCTGGTCAGGGGCGGCGGGCTGGACCTGGAAAAGGCCTCGCTGATCCTGCTGCAGGATTACCGTGATGGCGTGATCGGGCGCATCAGCCTGGAAACGCCGGAGTCGCGGGCGGCGATGATCGCGCGGATCGAGGCCGAGCGTGCCGAGGCCGCTGCCACCGACGGCGGGGCGGCGGGCGAAGAAGAATCGTAGGCCTTGGACGCCTTCGGGTTTGAAGGCGCGGCCGATGGGGTGCTGCGCTCAGTTTCCGGCCGCGATCTCGATCCAGCGCAGCCACTGCCCGCAGGCGTTGCGCGGCCCGCGCAGGCTGCCGTGCCACGGCCCCTGGTTGCAGGTGCCGCGGCTGTTCTCGGGGTCGATGTGAACCGTGCTGCCGTCTTCCGCCAGCGTGCGCTTGCCGCCCCAGCGGTTGCAGGTGGGGCAGCGGCGAAGCTCGGCAATCGGGGAGATGTTCATCGGCCGCATGGCTGAGGTGGATCCGGGTTGGCGGGGATTTTGGCAGGATGGGGCAGGATGGGGCAGGATGCGTTCGGTCGGGCGATGATACGCGAGCCGTCCGCATCGCGGCTGTCGGGGCGTCGGAGGGGCTTTGCTATCATTCGGCGATGAAAAGTTCTCGTTCCCGTTTCCTGGATATCCGCGGCCTGCGCCTGCATCTGCGCGAGTGGGGCAGGGAAGGTGCCCCCCGGCTTTACCTGCTGCACGGCTGGATGGATGCGTCGGCATCGTTCCAGTTCATGGTCGATGCGCTGGCCGGCGACTGGCATGTGGTCGCACCCGACTGGCGCGGTTTCGGCCTCAGCGCCTGGAGCCATGCCGACGGCTACTGGTATCCGGATTACTTTGCCGACCTCGATGCGATCCTGCGCGCGGTAGAAGGGGAAGACACGGCGCCGGTGCGCCTCGTCGGCCACAGCATGGGCGGCAATGTCGCGCTGATGTACGCGGGCATCCGTCCGGCCCGGGTCGGCCGCGTCGTCGTGCTCGACGCCTTCGGCCTGCCGGATCGGCCGGCCGCCGAAGCGCCCGGACGCTATCAGAAGTGGCTGCGGGAACTGACCGAAGCGCCGCGGCCGCGGATCTACCCCAGTCTCGATGCGCTGGCCGAGCGTCTGCGGCGGGACAATCCGCGCCTCGACGCGGCCCGTGCAGGCTGGCTGGCGGAAGCGCTGGCGCAGCCCGACGAGCGGGATGGAGTCAGGGGCTGGCGGATCGCCGGCGATCCCTTGCATCGCCGGGTCAATCCGGTGCTCTACCGCCGTGCCGAGGCGGAAGCCTGCTGGCGGCGGGTGACGGCACCGGTGCTGGCGATCGAACCCGCCAATGCCGATCTGCGCGAACGCATCGGCGTCAGCGACGAGGATCACGCGGCGGCCTTTGCCTGCTTCGCCTCGATCGAGGTGCGCAGGCTCGACGATGCCGGCCACAATCTTCACCACGACCAGCCGCAGCGGATCGCGGAGATCGTCGAGGCCTTCTTCCTGTCCGATGGGCAGTGACGCTTCTTGCCGGAGTATTCAGATGACGCACGCCGAACTGCATGCACTCAATGCCGATCTGCATTGCCATTCCACCGTGTCCGACGGCTGGCTGGAACCCGCCGAGGTGGTCGCGCGGGCGAAGGCGAACGGCGTCGAACTGCTGGCGCTGACCGACCATGACGAACTTGGCGGGCTCGGCATTGCCGCGGCGACGGCGGCCGAACTGGGGCTGCGCTTCGTTCCGGGGGTGGAAATCTCGGTGTCCTTTGCCGACGAGACCATCCACGTCGTCGGCCTCGGCATCGATCCGCAGGAGCCCGGCATCGTCGCCGGCCTGCAGCAGATCCGCTCGGGCCGCGATGCGCGCGCCGCGCGCATCGGCGAGGCGCTGGCTGCAGCCGGCATTCATGGCGCACTCGAAGGCGCGCGCCGCTTCGCGCGCAACCCGGCGCTGGTCAGCCGCGCCCATTTCGCCCGCCATCTGGTCGCCAGCGGCGTGATGCCGGACGTCAAGACGGTGTTCGATCATTACCTGGTGCGCGGCAAGCCCGGCTTCGTCGACCACGAATGGGCGTCGCTGGAGGACGCAGTGGGCTGGATTCGCGGTGCCGGCGGTGTCGCCGTGGTCGCCCATCCGGCGCGCTACCGGCTGTCCAATGCCGACATGGAGCGCCTGCTCGACCGTTTCGCCGCCGCTGGCGGCGAGGCGATCGAAGTCGTCTCCGGCGCCCATTCCGAGGACGAGATGCGCCGCTTCGCCACCGTCGCCCGCCGCCGTTGCTTGCTCGCCTCGCGCGCTTCCGACTTCCACGGCGAGAACGAAAGCCCGGTCGACCTCGGCCGCTGCAACCCCCTTCCGCCCGACCTCACGCCGGTGTGGTCGCGCTTCCTCTGAGAAAACGACAACCATGGCCCAGTTCTTTTCCCTCCACCCTGAACAGCCCCAGCCGCGCCTGATCCGCCAGGCGGCGGAGATCATCCGCAGCGGCGGGCTGGTCGTGCTGCCGACGGATTCGGCCTATGCACTGGCCTGTACCGTCGGCGATGCCGGCCTGCTCGAGCGCATCCGCAGGATTCGCGGTGTCGACGAGCGGCATCACCTCACCCTGATGTGCCGCGACCTGTCCGAGATCGCCACTTACGCGCGGGTCGACAACAGCCAGTACCGGCTGCTCAAGGCGACCACGCCGGGCGCCTACACTTTCATCCTCGAAGGCACCAAGGAGCTGCCGCGCCGGGTCTTGCACCCGAGGCGCAAGACCATCGGCCTGCGCATTCCCGAACACGCGGTGGTGTCGGCGCTGCTGGCCGAACTGGACGGCCCGATGCTGAGCTCGACCTTGCTGCTGCCCGATGAGGATCTGCCGCTGACCGACGCCGAGGAGATCCGCGACCGCCTCGGCAAGCTGGTCGATCTGGTGATCGAAGCCGGCTACTGCGGCCCCGAAGCCACGACGGTGATCGATCTGACTTCCGGCACGCCGGAGCTGGTGCGCGCCGGCTGCGGCGCGCTCGAGCCCTTCGGCCTCGAGGCGGACTGAGCGGATGGTCGCGGCCGTGGCCCGCAGCGGTCCCGGCCGGGGGGGCTGCCGTGGGCATGGGTGCGCTCTGCTAGAATGCCCGCTTTACTGCCGACGCTTCCATGGATTCTCTGATTTCGACGCTGGCGATCTGGGCGCTGCCCGTGGTGCTCGCCATCACCCTGCACGAGGCGGCGCACGGCTATGTCGCCCGCCATTTCGGCGATCCCACCGCCGATCTGGCCGGCCGCATCACGCTCAACCCCTTGCGCCACATCGACCCGGTGGGCACGATCCTGGTGCCGGCGGGCATCCTGGCGCTGAGCTCGCTGGTCGGTGCCGGCGGCATCCTGTTCGGCTGGGCCAAGCCGGTGCCGGTCAATTTCGGCCGGCTGCGCAAGCCGAAGGCGGACATGCTGTGGGTGGCCGCGGCCGGGCCGTTCATGAACCTGCTGATGGCGCTGGGCTGGGCGATCCTGTTCCGCATCGCGATGACGGGCGAGCCGGGCGACTACACCTTGCCGATGATGAAGATGGCCGACGCCGGCATGCAGATCAACGCCGTGCTGATGGTGCTGAACCTGCTGCCGATCCCGCCGCTGGACGGCGGTCGGATCGCCGTCAGCCTGCTGCCGAACCGCCTGGCCTGGGGCTTCGCCCGGCTCGAGCCCTATGGCTTCCCGATCCTGCTGGTGCTGCTGTTCACCGGCGTGCTGGGCACCATCCTGTGGCCGCTGATCGCGGGTTTCCGCTATCTGCTCGGCGCGATCGTCGGCATCTGACGCACATGTGCCAATGAACATGCCGCTGGAACTGGCGCCGGTCGAGGCGCCCGAGATGCTGGAGCACGTGGCGCGCATCTATGGCGAACCGCTGCTCGAACTGCCGAAAGACCTGTATATTCCGCCCGACGCGCTGGAAGTATTCCTCGACGCCTTCGAGGGGCCGCTCGATCTGCTGCTGTACCTGATCCGCAAGGCCAACCTCGACGTCCTCGACGTTCCGATGGCGCCACTGACGGCACAGTATCTCGAGTACGTCGATGCGATGCGGGCGAGCAACCTGGAGCTTGCCGCCGAATATCTGCTGATGGCGGCGATGCTGCTCGAGATCAAGTCGCGCATGCTGCTGCCGCGGCCGCCGCGCGAGCATGCGGAAGAGGAAGATCCGCGCGCCGAACTGGTACGCCGCCTGCTGGAGTACGAACGCATGAAGCTCGCCGCGGCACGGCTCGACACGCTGCCGCGCGCCGAACGCGATTTCGAGTGGGTCGTCGTCTTCGTCGCCGAGAAGGTCGTCGAACGCCAGCCCGAAGTCAGCCTGCACGACCTGCAGCTTGCCTGGCTGAGGATCATGAAGAATGCGCGCCTGACCCAGCATCACCGTATCGGGCGCGAGCAGCTTTCGGTGCGGGAGCACATGAGCGGCATTCTGCGCAAGCTCGGCGGTGGCGGTTTCGTCGTCTTCGATGCCCTGTTCGACGTGAAGCTCGGCACGGCGGGCCTGGTCGTGAGCTTTCTCGCCGTGCTCGAACTGGTGAAGGAAAAACTGGTGGAAGTGAGCCAGAACGAGGCTTTTGCGCCGATCTACGTGAAATTGGCCGATGCAGCCCGCGACGACGCCTGAAGCCTGGTCGCGCGTCATCGAGGCCGCGCTGTTCGCCGCGCCGGCGCCGCTGCCGGTGTCCGAGTTGCGCCGCCTGTTCGACGAGGATCCGGGGCCTGAGCTGGTGCGCAAGCTGCTGGAAGAACTGCGCGCCGAATGGGCAGCGGCCGAGCGCGGCATCGAACTGGTGCAGCTTGCCAGCGGCTGGCGCTTCCAGACGCGCGCCGACTACCAGGCCTATCTGGATCGGCTCAAGGAAGAAAAAGCGCCGCGCTACTCGCGCGCGGTGATGGAAACACTGGCGATCATCGCCTACCGGCAACCCGTCACGCGCGGCGACATCGAGGACGTGCGCGGCGTGGCGGTGTCGCCCAACATATTGAAGACTCTGGAATCGCGCGGCTGGATCGACGTCGTCGGCCACCGCGACACGCCGGGCCGTCCGGCGCTCTTCGCCACCACCCGGCGCTTTCTCGATGACATGGGTCTGCGCAGCCTCACCGAGCTGCCTGCGTTGACCGAGATCGAAAAAATCATGGACCTTGTCGATGCCTCGCAAACCGAACAGCCCGTTCCGCCCCCCGCAGAAGAAGTCTGACGCGATCGAGATACTCGACCGCCCCCGTCGTGCATCGCGCAAGGATGATCACGACGAGGACGCTCAGCCGCGCGACCCCGATGCCCACCTCAACGCCGATCCCCGCGGCCCGCGTGGACCGCGGGGCGGAAATCGCGGGGGCGGGCGCCCGGGTGGCGGTGGCGACCCCGCCCGCCGGCCGGATGCGCACAAGTCCGCGCTCGGCGTGCCGGAGCGCGGTGAACGGGGGCTCGCCCCCGGCCGCAGGGGCAGGGCGGCGGGCGCAATGCGCCGACGACGCTGACCGAGCCCGAGCGCCTGCAGAAGGTGCTGGCCCAGGCCGGCGTCGCCTCGCGGCGGGAGATCGAGGAATGGGTGGTCGCCGGCCGTATCTCGGTCAACGGCCTGCCGGCCTCGCTCGGCCAGAAGATCGGCCCGGGCGACCGCGTCAAGGTCAATGGCAAGCTGGTGCCGCTACGCTTCACCCAGCGTTCGCCGCGGGTGCTGATCTACCACAAGCCGGAAGGCGAGATCGTCTCGCGCGACGACCCGGAAGGCCGTCCGACCGTGTTCGAGCGCCTGCCGCTGCTGCGCAAGGGGCGCTGGCTCGCCGTCGGCCGGCTGGACTTCAACACCTCGGGCCTGCTGCTGTTCACCAACGACGGCGATCTCGCCAACCGCCTGATGCATCCGCGCTACGAGCTGGAGCGCGAATACGCGGTGCGGCTGCTGGGTGAGCTGAGCGAGGAGCAGGTCAGGTCGCTGACCGAAGGCATCCAGCTCGCCGACGGCCCGGCGCGCTTCAACAGCCTGCGCGACGAAGGCGGCGAGGGCGCCAACCACTGGTACCGGGTGACGATCTCCGAAGGCCGCAACCGCGAGGTGCGGCGCATGTTCGAGGCAGTTGGGCTGACCGTCAGCCGCTTGATGCGGGTGCGCTACGGCAGCGTGGAACTGCCGACCCGCCTCAAGCGCGGCATGTGGATGGAGATGCCCGAAGCCGAGGCCTGTGAGCTTGCCGGCCTGCCGGTGCCGCAGCGCCAGGTGCAGAAGAACGATCGCGACAAGCGTCCGCCCAAGATGCACCGGACCACGCCCGTGGCGCGCTGATTTTCAGTTCCTGCGTCACCACGGGTGACTGGCCGGGCCGGATTGCTGCGTTGCGGCAGTTTGCCCGGCTATCGGTTTTGGCGCTATACTCTCAAGGCTTTGATGGATGGCTTTCGTCCGCTCGCGTCTTCCGGCGCGTCGCGGGGTGTGCGGAAACATCCTGAGGTTGTGATCAGCGGCGTGTTCCGGACAGGGGCGATGGGTTGATGGGCGTTAGGCCCATTTTTTATTTGTGCGCGGCAATCCGAAGGCAGCGCAGCGGAAGACAGGTATGCGAGCAGGAATCGAGAATCTGATCGAACAGGTGGTGACCGGCCTCGGCTATGAACTCGTGGACATCGAGTTCTCGCCGCGCGGGCGTCTGCTGCGTGTCTTCCTCGACATCGAGCGCGGCATCACCGTCGATGACTGCGCCACGGTGAGCAACCAGCTGCAGCGCGTGTTCGAAGTCGAGAACATCGACTACGACCGCCTCGAAGTGTCGTCGCCCGGCCTGGATCGGCCGCTGAAGAAGCTGGCCGATTTCGAGCGCTTCGCCGGCCAGGAAGCGCAGATCCGGCTGTCGCTGCCGATCGACAACCAACGTAATTTTGCCGGTGTGCTCGGCGGTGTGCGCGATGGCGCCGTGGTGCTCACGACCGAGAAGGGCGAGCAGTCGCTGCCTTTCGAGGACATCGAGAAAGCACGCCTTGTACCCAAATTCTGAGACTGTGGATGTGGAGGTTTTCCTGAAATGAGCCGCGAGATCCTGCTGCTTGTTGATGCATTGGCGCGTGAGAAGAACGTCGCCAAGGACATCGTTTTCGCCGCGCTGGAGTCCGCGCTGGCCTCCGCAACCAAGAAGCGCATCCATGACGACGCCGACGTGGTGGTGTCGATCGACCGCGAGTCGGGCGACTACACCTCGTGCCGCCGCTGGGTGGTCATGCTCGACGAGGAAGTCACCAACGACGAAGCCGAGATGGGCATCATCGATGCGCGCGACATCCGCGCCGATGTGCAGCTCGGCGAGTACATCGAGGAAGAGCTCGAGCCGATCGACTTCGGCCGCATCGGTGCGCAGGCCGCCAAGCAGGTCATCCTGCAGAAGATCCGCGACGCCGAGCGCGAGCAGGTGCTGAACGACTTCCTCGAGCGCAAGGAATTCCTCGTCTCCGGCGCGATCAAGCGCATGGAGCGCGGCAACGCCATCATCGAAGTCGGCCGCATGGAAGCCGTGCTGCCGCGTGATCAGCAGATCCCGCGCGAGAACCTGCGCGTCGGCGACCGCGTCAAGGCCTTCCTGCTGCGCATCGACCGCGGCGCCCGCGGCCCGCAACTGATCCTGTCGCGCACCGCGCCCGAGTTCCTGATGAAGCTGTTCGAGCTCGAAGTCCCCGAGATCGAGGACGGCCTGCTCGAGATCAAGGCCTGCGCCCGCGACCCCGGCCTGCGCGCCAAGATCGCGGTGAAGTCGAACGACCCGCGCATCGACCCGATCGGCACCTGCGTCGGCCTGCGCGGTTCGCGCGTCACCGCGGTGCGCAACGAGATCGGCGGCGAGCAGATCGACATCATCGTGTGGGCGTCCGATCCGGCCCAGTTCGTCGTCGCCGCGCTGCAGCCGGCCGAAGTGGTGTCCATCGTCGTCGACGAGGAAGCCCACGCGATGGACGTGGTGGTGGACGAGAACAACCTCGCCATCGCCATCGGCCGCAACGGCCAGAACGTCAAGCTCGCCTCCGAGCTGACCGCCTGGACGATCAACCTGATGAGCGAGCAGGAGTCGGCCGAGAAGACCGCACAGGAGCAGCAGGGCCTGCGCGCGCTGTTCATGGAAAAGCTGGACGTCGACGAGGAGATCGCCGACATCCTGATCGAGGAGGGGTTCTCCTCCCTGGAAGAAATCGCCTACGTGCCGCTGGCCGAGATGCTCGAGATCGAAGCCTTCGATGAAGAGACGGTCAACGAGCTGCGCAACCGCGCACGCAACGTGTTGCTGACCGAGGCGATCGTGACCGAAGAGCAGCTGGAGAACGTCTCCGACGATCTGCTCAATCTCGACGGCATGGAGAAGTCCCTTGCCGCCAAACTGGCCCAGCAGGGTGTGCGCACCCGTGACGACCTCGCCGACCTCGCGGTCGACGAACTGGTCGAAATGGCCGGGATCGACGAAGAAAGAGCCAAGGCGCTGATTTCCGTTGCGCGCGCCCATTGGTTCCAGGAATGATGGGAGGGCAGTAATGGAAAACATGAGCGTGACCCAGTTTGCCGGCGAACTGAAGATGCCGGCCGCGGTGCTGCTCGAGCAGTTGAAGCGTGCCGGTGTGGAAAAATCCGGCGCGGCCGACCTGCTCACCGAACAGGACAAGGCGCGTCTGCTCGAATACCTGCGCCGTGCGCATGGCGACACCGAGCCCAAGGGCAAGATCACCCTGACCCGCAAGCAGACGACCGAGATCCGCGCCACCGATTCGACCGGCCGTGCGCGTACCGTGCAGGTCGAAGTCCGCAAGAAGCGGACCTTCGTCAAGCGTGACGAAGTCGCCGCGGATGCCCAGGCGGCTGCCGCTCCGGCACCGGAAGTGCTGGAAGAAGTGCCGCTGGCCGATCTGCCGCCCGTGCAGGTCGAAGCACCGGCGCCCGAGCCTGCGATCGAAGCTGCCGCTCCGGCGGAAGCGGCCGTGGCGGAGCCCGTGCCGGCTGAAGCCGAAGCCCCGGTGGCGGAACAGCCCGCGGTGGCCGAGCCGCCTGCTCCGGAGCCCGCTCCGGCTGCCCAGCCCGAACCCGTCGTGGCCGAGGCTGCGCCCGAATCCGCTCCGGCCGCCGAGCCGGTGGCACCGGCACCGACGAAAACCACCACCACGCTGGTGCGCTCCAAGCCGCTGCCGCTCAACGAGATCCTCAGCGACGAGGAAATCGCCGCGCGCAAGCGCGACGAAGAGCGCCTGCGTGCGCTCAGGGAGCGCCAGGCCGCCGATCTTCGTGCCCGCCAGGAACGCGAGGCCGCAGCACGCGCCGCCGCCGATGCGCGCCGTGCCGAGGAAGAGGCGCGTGTCGCTGCCGCATTGAAGAAGCAGGAAGAGCCGGCCAAGCCCGCTGCGGCTAAACCGGGCAGCGGCACGCTGCACCGTCCGGCCAAGGCCGACGACAAGCCGGGTGCCAAGGATGCCAAGCGCGGTGCGCCTGGCCGCGATGCTGCCGATGGCGGCAAGCGCCGCGGCGGCCTGAAGACCCGCGGCGAAGTGGGCGCGGGCGGCAACAACTGGCGCGGCGCCGGCAAGGGCGGCCGCCATGGCCGCCACCAGAGCGACGAACGCAGCAGCTTCCAGGCGCCGAGCGAGCCGATCGTGCGCGAAGTGCACGTGCCCGAGACCATCACCGTGGCCGATCTCGCCCACAAGATGGCGGTGAAGGCCACCGAAGTGATCAAGGTGCTGATGAAGATGGGCACGATGGTCACGATCAACCAGGTGCTCGACCAGGACACGGCGATGATCATCGTCGAGGAAATGGGCCACACCGCGCTGGCGGCCAAGCTGGACGATCCGGACGCCTTCCTCGACGAGCACGATGAGCACAAGGACGTCGAGCTGCTGCCGCGTGCGCCGGTGGTCACGGTCATGGGCCACGTCGACCACGGCAAGACCTCGCTGCTCGACTACATCCGCCGCGCCAAGGTGGCGTCGGGCGAATTCGGCGGCATCACCCAGCACATCGGCGCCTACCACGTCGAGACTTCGCGTGGCGTCGTCACCTTCCTCGACACGCCGGGCCACGAGGCCTTCACGGCGATGCGTGCGCGGGGTGCGAAGGCGACCGACATCGTCATCCTGGTGGTGGCGGCGGACGACGGCGTGATGCCGCAGACGCGTGAAGCCATCCACCACGCCCAGGCCGCCGGCGTGCCGCTGGTGGTGGCGATCAACAAGATCGACAAGCCCGAAGCCAACCCCGAACGGGTCAAGCAGGAGCTGATCGCCGAAAGCGTGGTGCCGGAAGAGTACGGCGGCGACGTGATCTTCGTGCCGGTGTCGGCGAAGAAGGGCACGGGCGTCGATGAACTGCTCGAAGCCGTGCTGCTGCAGGCCGAAGTGCTGGAGCTGACCGCAGCGGTCGATGCACCGGCCAAGGGCCTGATCATCGAAGCCCGCCTCGACAAGGGCCGCGGTCCGGTGGCTTCGCTGCTGGTGCAGTCCGGCACCCTGCGCAAGGGCGACGTGCTGCTGGCCGGCGCCACCTTCGGCCGCATCCGCGCGATGCTGGACGAGAACGGCAAGCAGATCGAGGAAGCCGGCCCGTCGATTCCGGTCGAGATCCTCGGCCTGTCGGACGTGCCGTCCGCCGGCGACGAGGCGATCGCGCTGGCCGACGAGCGCAAGGCGCGCGAGATCGCGCTGTTCCGCCAGGGCAAGTTCCGCGACGTCAAGCTGGCCAAGCAGCAGGCCGCCAAGCTCGAAACCCTGATGGAGCAGATGGCCGAAGGCGAGGTCAAGAGCCTGCCGCTGATCATCAAGGCCGACGTGCAGGGTTCGCAGGAAGCGCTGGTGCAGTCGCTGCAGAAGCTCTCCACCGACGAAGTGCGGGTCAACGTCATCCACGCCGCGGTGGGCGCGATCTCCGAATCCGACGTCAACCTGGCGCAGGCTTCGGGCGCGGTCATCATCGGCTTCAACACCCGTGCCGATGCCGGTGCGCGCAAGCTGGCCGAGACCTTCGGCGTCGATATCCGCTACTACAACATCATCTACGACGCCGTCGATGAGGTGAAGGCGGCGCTGTCCGGCATGCTCGCGCCCGAGAAGCGCGAGGAAGTCATCGGCATGGTCGAGATCCGCCAGGTGTTCATGATCTCCAGGGTCGGTTCGATTGCCGGCTGCTACGTGCTCGAAGGCGTGGTCAGGCGTGGTTCGCACGTTCGCCTGCTGCGCAACCACACGGTGTTGTGGACCGGCGAGCTCGAATCGCTCAAGCGTTTCAAGGACGACGTCAAGGAAGTCAAGTTCGGCTACGAGTGCGGCCTGCAGCTCAAGAACTACAACGACATCCAGGAAGGCGACCAGCTCGAGGTGTTCGAGATCAAGGAAGTGGCGAGGACGCTGTAAGCGATGCCGAAGGAGTATTCCCGCAGCCAGCGCGTGGTGGAGCAGATCCGCCGCGAGCTGGCCGAGCTGATCCGGCTCGAAGTCAAGGATCCGCGCGTCGGCTTCATCACCCTGACCGACGTCGAGATCACGCCCGACTACGCCCACGCCAAGGTGTTCTTCACCTCGATGACGGGCGAGGCGGACGTGCCCGAAATCCTCAAGGGCCTGCGCCGGGCCGGCGGCTTCCTGCGCCGCGAGCTCGGCCGCCGCATCCGCATCCACACCATTCCCGAATTGCATTTCCACTACGACCGTTCGGTGGAGGAAGGCTCGCGCCTGTCCCGCCTGATCGACGAAGTGGTGCGCGAGGACGAAGCGCGCAGCCAGGACGGCGACAAAGGCAAGGACGGCGGTGACGGTACGGACGGCAGCCGCGCCGCGGACGATGACGGCAAGGCCGGCGCCTGAGATGCAGGAGCTTGCGGCGCGTCCGCGCCGCCCGAAACAGGTGCAGCGCAAGATCGTCCGCGCCATCGTCGATGGCGTGCTGCTGCTCGACAAGCCTCGGGGCATGAGTTCGAACGGGGCGCTGCAGACGGCGCGCCGCCTGCTCAATGCCGCCAAGGCCGGCCATACCGGCACGCTCGACCCGATGGCCAGCGGCCTGCTGCCGCTGACCTTCGGCGAGGCGACCAAGTTCTCGCAGATGCTGCTCGACGCCGACAAGACCTACGAGGCCGTCGTCCAACTGGGCATCGAGACCGACAGCGGCGATGCCGAAGGGGCAGTGCTGGCGAGCCGGCCGGTGGCCGTCGAACGGGCGCAGCTCGACGCCGTGCTCGAGAACTTCCGCGGCGACATCGAGCAGGTGCCGCCGATGTATTCGGCGCTGAAGCGCGACGGCAAGGCCTTGTACGAGTATGCGCGGGCGGGGATCGAGATCGAGCGCGAAGCGCGCAAGGTGCGAATCCATGCGCTCGAACTGCTCGATTTCGCCGATACCCGCTTCAGCATCCGCGTGGCCTGCAGCAAGGGCACCTACATCCGCAGCCTGGCGATGGACATCGGTTCGGCGCTGGGTTGCGGCGCGCATCTGTGCGCCCTGCGCCGCACCCGCATCGGCGCCTTCGACGTCGCCGATGCGCTGACGCTGGAAGCGCTGGAAGCGCAGCCGGCCGAAGTCCGTGCCGGCCTGCTGGCACCGGCCGATACGCTGGTGGCCGCATATCCGGCTTGCCATCTCGACGCCGACCAGGCGCGCGGGCTGCTGCAGGGCAGGGTGCTGGTGCTGGGCGAGGCCGGCGCCGAAGGGCTCGTCCGCGTCTACGGCCCGCAGGGCTTCCTCGGCCTGGGGCAGTGGCAGCAGGGCGGCAAGCTGGCGGCACGCCGGCTGATCGCCACCGGGGCGGATGCGCCTGGCGCATCCGCATGATTATCGATTGAGTTTCTGGCGCGGCTTTGGGTATAATCCTCCGCTTCTGATTGGCAGAAAAACACGAGTAAAGACACACATGGCTCTTGATACCGCATCCAAGTCGAAGATCGTCTCCGACTTCCAGCGCGCCCAGGGCGACACCGGTTCGCCGGAAGTCCAGGTTGCGCTCCTGACCGCCCGCATCAACGGGCTCGCCCCCCACTTCAAGGCCCACGGCAAGGATCACCACTCCCGCCGCGGCCTGCTGAAGATGGTCAGCCAGCGCCGCAAGCTGCTGGACTACCTGAAGGGCCGCAACGCCGAAAGCTATCGCAACCTGATCGAGCGTCTGGGCCTGCGCAAGTAATTGCGTCCATGACCAGCCCGACACCGCCCGCCAGGGCGAGGTAAGCGACAAAGCCGGTGCGTGCCTCCGCGGCACCGCCGGCTTTGTGCCGTTTGCGGCACCGCAAACACCGGCTGGTTCTCCCGCGGCAGGATGCCTCCATCCGCTGCCCGCAGTTGTGGTTCGCTGCATTCATCGTTAAAGGAATTCCCTTGCTGAACGCTATCAAGAAAACTTTCGCCTACGGCGCGCACACCGTCACTCTGGAAACCGGCGAGATCGCTCGCCAGGCCGGCGGCGCCGTCATCGTGAACATGGACGAGACCGTGGTGCTGGCCACCGTGGTGGCAGCCAAGGAAGCGCGCCCGGGCCAGGACTTCTTCCCACTCACCGTCGACTACGTCGAGAAGTTCTATGCCGCGGGCCGCATCCCCGGCGGCTTCTTCAAGCGCGAAGGCCGCCCGAGCGAGAAGGAAATCCTCACTTCGCGCCTGATCGACCGCCCGATCCGCCCGCTTTTCCCCGAAGGCTTCATGAATGAAGTCCAGGTGATCGTGACCGTGCTGTCGCTGAACCCCGAAATCGACGCCGACATCCCGGCGATGATCGGCGCCTCCGCCGCGCTGGCGATCTCGGGCATCCCGTTCGACGGCCCGATCGGCGCTGCCCGCGTCGCTTATGCCGACGGCCAGTACATCCTGAACCCGACCGCGACCGAACTGCAGACCAGCCAGATGAACCTGGTGGTCGCCGGTACCCAGGCCGCCGTGCTGATGGTCGAGTCCGAAGCGCAGGAACTGCCCGAACAGGTCATGCTGGGCGCGGTCGTGTTCGGCCACGAGCAGATGCAGAACGCGATCAAGGCCATCAACGAACTGGTCGAAGTCGCCGGCAAGCCCGAGTGGGACTGGCAGGCGCCGGCGGGCAACGATGCGCTGATCGCCCGCGTCACCGAACTGGCCAAGGCCGACATGGAAGAAGCCTTCCGCATCACCAGCAAGCAGGAGCGCTCGACCCGCCTGGGCGAGATCCGCAAGCGCGTGATGGCGGCGCTGAGCGAAGGCGTCGACACGCCGCCGTCGGCCACCGAAGTGAAGGACATCTTCTTCAACATCGAATCGGGCATCGTCCGCAGCCGCATCCTGAACGGCGAGCCGCGCATCGACGGCCGCGACACCCGCACCGTGCGCCCGATCACGATCCGCACCGGCGTGCTGCCGCGCACCCACGGTTCGGCGCTGTTCACCCGCGGCGAGACCCAGGCGCTGGTCGTCGCCACGCTGGGCACCGGCCGCGACGAGCAGATCATCGACGCCATCGCTGGCGAGTACAAGGAGCGCTTCCTGCTCCACTACAACTTCCCGCCCTTCTGCACCGGCGAAACCGGCCGCTTCGGCATCACCAAGCGCCGCGAAGTGGGCCACGGCCGCCTGGCCAAGCGCTCGCTGGTGGCGATGCTGCCGAAGCCCGAGGACTTCTCCTACACCGTGCGTGTGGTGTCCGAGATCACCGAATCCAACGGCTCCTCGTCGATGGCTTCGGTCTGCGGCGGCTCGCTGGCGATGATGGATGCCGGCGTGCCGCTGAAGGACCACGTCGCCGGCATCGCCATGGGCCTGATCAAGGACGGCAACCGCTTCGCCGTGCTGACCGACATCCTGGGCGACGAGGATCACCTCGGCGACATGGACTTCAAGGTCGCGGGCACCGAGAACGGCATCACCGGCCTGCAGATGGACATCAAGATCCAGGGCATCACCAAGGACATCATGCAGGTCGCGCTGGACCAGGCCAAGGCCGGCCGCCTGCACATCCTCGGCATCATGAAGGAATCGCTGGGCAGCTCGCGCGGCGAAGTCTCCGAGTACGCGCCGCGCATGATCAACATGAAGATCAACCCCGAGAAGATCCGCGACGTGATCGGCAAGGGCGGTGCAGTGATCCGCGGCCTGCAGGAAGAGACCGGCACCGTGATCGAGATCGAGGACGACGGCCAGATCACGATCTCGTCGGTCAGCGCCGAAGGCGCCCAGGCGGCGAAGGCCAAGATCGAGGCGATCACCGCCGAAGTCGAAGTCGGCAAGGCGTACGAAGGTCCGGTCGTGCGCCTGCTCGACTTCGGCGCCATCAGAACATCATGCCGGGCCGCGACGGCCTGCTGCACGTGTCGCAGATCGCCAACGAGCGCGTCAACAACGTCGCCGACTACGTCAAGGAAGGCCAGGTGGTGCGCGTGAAGGTGCTGGAGACCGACGAGCGCGGCAAGATCCGCCTGAGCATGAAGGCGCTGCTGAACGAAAACGCCGGCTGAGGACAGGCTGGCGGCGCGCAGCGGATTCCGGTCCGCTGCGGCGCACGTTCCAATGAAAAAGGACGCCAGAGGCGTCCTTTTTCGTCGTCTGCAGGCAGGCCGTTCCTACCTGGCGACCTGGCGTTCGCGCATTTCTTCCAGGGTCTTGCAGTCGATGCACAGTGTGGCCGTCGGACGGGCTTCCAGGCGCTTCAGGCCGATCTCCACGCCGCAGCTGTCGCAGTAGCCGTACTCGCCGTCGTTGAGCCGGCCGAGGGCCTCGTCGATCTTCTTGATCAGCTTGCGCTCGCGATCGCGGTTGCGCAGTTCGAGTGCGATGTCGGATTCCTGGCTGGCGCGGTCGTTGGGGTCGGCGAAGACGGTGGCTTCGTCCTGCATCGTGTGCACGGTGCGTTCGATGTCCTCCATCAATTCACCCTTCAGCGAGCCCAGGATTTCGCGGAAGTGGGCGATCTGCTTCTCGCTCATGTATTCCTCGCCAGCGGCGGGAACGTAGGGCGGGAATTGCTTGTGCAGGGTATCGTCAGCCATGAATCTCAACTTCCGTAGGTTGGTGAATGGTAGAGGCGACTTAATAGCAGAATCGGGGGGTGGCAGCAAGCCGACCGGCGGCTGCCGGAATGAAGCCGCGATCGTCCCGCGCCGGCGAGGATTGCATGGTGATGGAGGAAGGGCGCAAAAGGAGCGCCGAAAAGAAAAAGCCCGGACACTTGCGGTCCGGGCTGAAATCCACACCAAAGGAGGAGGGTGGAGGAGACGGTTCGAATACTAGCTGGATGGATTGTGCGATGCAATAATTCCAAATACAAAAAATTTTATGACTCCAGAAGCATTATTTTCATTCGATGCGGCCTGTGCGGCCCGCCCCTCCCCGGCTAGCCTGTTCGGCTCGGACTGGGCGGCCCGGCCCTCCGGCTGCCCCTACAGCGACTGGATGTGCTCGAACATCCTGTGGCGGCCGGCCTCGTCCGGCAGGCGGCCGCTTGCCGCACCGAGGTTGTCGATGACGTTGCGTGCCTGGCTGGTCGCCGGCGTGGCCACCGTGACCGCCGGATGGGAGATCACGTACTTCAGGAAGAACTGGCCCCATGAGGCGATGTCGTATTCGGCCGCCCAGTCCGGCAGCGCATGGCCATCCACCTTCTGCCACAGCCGCGAGCGGCCGAAAGGCTGATAGGCCAGCACGCCGATGCCGCGCTCCTGCGCCAGCGGAAAGATGCGTTCCTCCATCACGCGGTTGTCGATCGCGTAGTCCACGCCGACGAAGTTCAGCGGCTCGCTGCGCATGATGCGCTCCAGCTCCTCGTACTGGCCCGGGAAGGTGGTCGTCACGCCGATGTAGCGCACACGCCCGGCGTCGCGGTATTCCTTGAGCAGGCCGAGCTGGGTGGGCACGTCGCCCAGGTTGTGCACGTTGATCAGATCCATCCGTTCCTTGCCCAGCCGTGCCAGCGACTGCTCGATCTGGGCGCGGGCCGCGGTCGGATCCGCCTTGCCGCCGCCGCGTCCGGCCACATTGACCTTGGTGGCCCAGAACAGCTCGTGGTTGAGGCCGGTTTCCTGCGCGATCCTGGCGGCCACTTCCTCGGCTGCGCCGTAGCTGGGTGCGGTATCGAACACCGTGCCGCCCCCGCGCGCGAAGGCTTCCAGCACCTCGCGCACGCGCTCGACATTGCCTTCGCCGGCGATCCGGGAGAAGGATGCCGAGCTGCCCAGGCCGACGGCCGGCAACTGCTCGCTGGTGCCGGGAATCGTCCGCGTGATCAGGCTGCGGCTGTCCTCGGCGGCCATCAGCAGCCGGGGATGGGCAGCCAGGGCCAGGCCCGCAGCGGCGGAAAGCTTGAGGCAGTCTCGTCGTGTGATCATGGTGTTGGACTCCTTGTCGTGGAAGGTTCTCCCGGCGCGGCGGCCGGGGCTGGAGGAAGGCTTGCTCCGCGTTCCGCGGCCAGGCGCAGCTGGGCGCGCCCCAGCCACAGCCCCAGCGCGGCCCAGGCCAGCGCGAGTGGAATCGCCACGCTCGCCAGGCCGGCCAGACCCATGCCCAGCCGCCCGAGCAGGCCCTCGACCTGGGCGCCGGCCACGTCGCCGCCGCGGTAGCCGAAAGTGTCGATGAAGGCTTTCGACTTGTACTTGTCCTCGCGGCTGACGACCGTGTACAGCGTCTCGCGCGCCGGCCGCGTCAGCGCCCGCTGCACGGCACGGAAAGCGGCCTCGAACACGATCAGCGCCGCCAGCGTGCCGACGATGGCCAGGCCGACGAAGCCCAGCACCACCGTCAGCGGCAGCAGCATCAGCGTCAGGTGGACGCCGAAGCGTTCCATGATGCGGCCGGCGATCAGTGCCTGCAGCGCCAGGGTCGTGACCTGGGTGATCAGGTCGATGCGGGCGAACAGCGCCGTGCGCTGGTCCATGTCGCCGCCGAGCGCGGCCACCATCTGCAGGCGGGTGAAGTAGAGCAGGGTGGCGACCACCGCCATGATGATCACGTAGACCGCGATGCCGAGCAGGTAGCGCGAGGCGAACACCGCTTTCAATCCCTGCCATGCGCTGCCGCCGATGACCGCATGTTCCGGCCGTTCCGCCTGCCCGGCGCCGCCTGCGCCGGCAGCTCGCTGGCTGCGCGCCACCGCCCACGCCGCGCCCAGCGCCAGCATCAGGAAGCCGGCCGACACCAGCAGCAGCGCCGGCGTGCCCAGCGGGCGCGCCAGCACCGAAGCCAGCCAGGGGCCGAAGATCGCGCCCAGCGTGCCGCCCACCGAAATCAGCGCGAAAAAGCGCTTGCTCTGCTCCAGCGTGAAGCGGTCCGCCATCAGCGCCCAGAACAGCATCGTCGCGAACAGGTTGAAGACGCTGAACCAGACGTAGAACACCTGCCCGCTGGTGATGCCGACCGCTTCCGGCGCCAGCACCAGCAACAGATGGAAGCCGACCAGGCTCAGCGCGAAGAAGACATAGGTCGCGGCGATGAACTTCAGCCGCGGCAGGCGGCTGACCAGCCAGCCGAACACCGGATTGGCCAGCAGCGTCACCAGCGCAGTGCCCATGAACAGCCAGCGTACCGCCTCGATGCCGCGCTGCATGCCCAGCGCGTCGCGCGCGGGGCGCAGCACCATCAGGGCGGTCAGCACGCAGAAGAAGAACAGGCCGGCCAGCAGCACCGGCACGGCCTCGTCGCGGCGAAGCTTGAAAAGTGCGCCGAGGCGCGTCTGCTTGAGCGAGTTCGTCATCGAGGCCGGGAAACGATGTGCATGGAGGACGCCGTGTAGCGGGATCGGCAGGGGCCGATCCGATCCCTGCCGGGCAGGCCGGGATCGGTTTCAGTGGCAGTATCGGTTCGGTTGCCGGAATACCGGATCGTGGCGCCAGGGCGCCCCGCGACTGTGGCCGATGCATGCGCTAAATCGGGGAGACACCGCGAGCAGTCCAATGTTCCGGCAATATCCGCCAGGCACGCCGTCATGCAGGATGCGGAAGCATGCCAGGGCAGGCTCCACGCCGACGGGATACGGGCAATGGGGCCGGCAATGAGAAGTGTTCCTCGCAGATTCGCAATGAATGAGAGGCAGTCTCGATATTGTTCTCTAAGGCATTGCCAGATAAGGAAAATTTTCTTTGACCTGATCCTCGCCTTGCGTCAGACTCCGCCCCCTGAAGGCAGGGATGAACTGCCTCGTGACACAGCCAAACGGAGAACCCATGAAAGGCAACGCCAAGATCATCGACGCACTGAACAAGATGCTGGCTTACGAGATGACGGCTTCGGACCAGTATTTCGTTCATGCCCACGTCTATCACGACATGGGCCTGCTGCACCTCTACGACCGCATCTATCACGAGCACCAGGAAGAGCTCACGCATGCCAAGGTGCTGATCGAGCGGATCCTGTTCCTCGAGGGCACGCCTGATCTCGGCCAGCGCCTGCCGGCCAGCACCAGCCGCGACGTACCGCAGATGCTGAAGCACGATCTGGACATGGAGATCACCGTGATCCAGCAGCTGCGCGAGATCGTCGCGCTGTGCGAGCAGGAGCGGGATTTCGTCACGCGCGAGAAGCTGATGCCCCTGCTGCTCGATACCGAGGAAGACCACATCCACTGGCTCGAACAGCAGCTGCGCCTGATCGACATGGTCGGCATGCCGAACTACCTGCAGAGCCAGATGAAGGTGGGTACGGCCGGCTGAGGCACGGCCGGTCAGGTGTGGCCGGCTGAGGGCTGATCAAGGCCATCGGCGCATCCGGCGAGGCAGGTCATCGTCGGATGCGCCGGATTTTCGTGAATCGAGCGCAGGCCGGCTCGGCAGAGCCATGTGCATGCAAAACAAAAAGGGCTGTGGATCAGTATCCACAGCCCTTGCTGTATGTGGGGCGACATACCGGAATCGAACCGGTGACACCTGGAGCCACAATCCAGTGCTCTACCAACTGAGCTAATGCCGCCACTAAAACCTGTCCTGGCCTGCCCGGCAGGGATCGAACCTGCAACCCCCAGCTTAGAAGGCTGGTGCTCTATCCAGTTGAGCTACGGGCAGAGTCCCGCGGGCAATCGGGGTGTGAGCTGGTCGGGGTGGAGGGATTCGAACCCCCGACATCTTGCTCCCAAAGCAAGCGCGCTACCGGACTGCGCTACACCCCGAGAGCCGCGAACTATACAGAGGTCCCGGCATGTCGTCAAACATCTTTTGCGGGATTTTTCATGTTTCCCGCGCGCGCTGCCAGTTACGCACAACGCGTAGCATGTTGAGCAGCAGCCACCCGAATTCGATAAGCATCAGCAGCCCGGCGATACGCGCAGCGGCGGCCACGAACACGCCCAGCACGAGGGCGGCGAGTACCGCGAGATGGAGCTTCAACTGCTGCTTGACCGGGGTGTCGGGCAGCAGCTTCTTCATGTTCGGGGCGCGGATGCCGGCCTGGGTGAGGTTCAGCCAGGCGAGGAAAGGGACGATCTTGTACAGCATGGCGCTGATCGCGCCGGCGAAGCCGCCGTGCAGGATGAGCACGCCGGCGAGCACCGACCACTGTCCGCCGTCGTCGACGAGGTTGGCGCCGAGCGCGGCGATGCCGGCGAGCATCGCGAGCATCGCCGCGCGGAAGGCATGGAAGGGCGCATCCGGCGTGCTGCGGCGGGTGCGCGCCTGCAGCCGCAGGGTCAGTATCGTGAAGGCGCCGAAGGCAAGCATCAGGGCGGTGCCGAGCACGATGCCGGCACCGTCCGCAGCGGTCGAGCGGGCCAGCGACCACGACACCAGGCCCGCCAGCACCACGGGTGCCCACCAGCGGGTGAAGCGGGCAGGGTAGCTCGGCGTGATCTGGAACATCGGCACCACGACCCAACTGGTCGCGGCCAGCAGGATGCCGCCCCAGCCCAGCCAGCCCCAGGCAGCATGCAGGTCCACAGCCTGGGCCAGCGGTATCGGCAGGGTCGCGCCGCGGCCGATGGCGAAGGCGAGCGCCAGCCCCAGCACCGCGGTCACCGCCAGACCGATCAGGGCCAGGCGCAGATCCCGCGGCGCGTGGCTGGCGATCTTGACCGCCGGCGAGCGGATCAGGCCGGCCAGCGCGGCGATCAGGAAGATGCCGATGCCGCCGAGCAGCAGCATGGCGCCGCCGATGATGGCGTCCGGGAGGCCGAAGGCGAGGCCGCCGGCGAGCCCGGCGGCGCCGAAGGTGAGCAGCGCATGGCTGCTGCCGGCGACGCCCAGCACCGCGGGGACGCGGACGCCGGCGACCACGGGCAGGATCTGCTGCAGCGCGCCGATCATCACCTGCAGCATGAAGCCGGCGGCGAGCAGGTGGACGGCGGCGAGCGCGCCGGGCGTCCAGCGCGAATCGAGCACGCCGTCGCCGAACAACAGCACGAGTCCGGCACAGATGCCGAACAGCGGCGCCGTCAGGAAGAAGCGCAGCGGTGCCGACAGCGGCGGCGTGTCTTCATAGGCGAGCCCGGGATTGGCGCTGCTCATGGTTTGCCTGCGGGGTTGCGCGCGGGAGCCGTCACGGACGGCCGATCAGGATCTCCACGGCGCCGTCGTCGCGGATGCTCACCTCGTTGCGATAGCCGTCGCGGTCGAGCATGCGCAGCAGCGGATGCGGCATACGATCGAGCAGCAGCGTGAACTGCTGGCCGGACTGCAACTCGGCCAGTGCTTCCATGGCGCGCTCGAAGGGTTCGGGAGGCTCCAGGCCGCGGGCGTCGACGATGGTCATGATGCGTGCTCCACGGCAAGCGTTTGCGAAAGATGGCTACAGAGCTCGTCCCGGGCATGGGCGAGGCGGGCGTCGCACATCGGATAGAGGATATTCTCTTCCTTCATGTTGTGCTGCTGCATCATGATCAGCAGGGTTTCCGCCTCGCCGGCGAAATCGTCCGTATCGCGCGCCTGCAGCGCCGCGCGCAGGCGTTCGAGCGCGGCGCGCATGTCGACGTGCTCGCCGCGCATGACCTGGGTCGGCCCCTGGGTCATGCCGGTGGCGGTTTCGAAGGCGGGGAAGAGCTGCTGCTCCTCGGCGTCGAAATGGGCGTTCAGGCCGTGGGCGAATGCTTCCAGGGCTTCGCTCGCGCCTTGCCAGTCATGCTTGGCGGCGAGCGTTTCGGCGCGGGCGAAATCGTGATCGCAGGCGCGGTGATCGTGGGTCATCAGTTCGGCTATCGTGCTCATGGTCTGCTCCGATGGGACTGAGGCCATTCTCCGCCGTGTCCGGCGGCTGGCATTGATACGAGTCAAGTCGGGTAAGGCGCTGCCGGCCGGCGCCGGGCGGTTCGCATTCGATTCGTTTGAGGAATCGCGGGCCGCGCAGGCACAATCGCGCTTTTCGTTCCGCCGGAGGCGGCATGTCGAATGCGGCTGCGCCGGGTGCCTGGAGCCGGATCTTCCTGCCCTTTGCGCTCGGCTACTACCTGTCCTACCTGCTGCGCACGGTCAATGCGGTAATCTCGCCGGCGCTGACCGGTGAGCTCGAGCTGTCGGCGGCGCAGCTCGGGTTGTTGACCAGCATGTATTTCTTCGCTTTCGGGCTGGCGCAGATTCCGGTCGGGATCGCGCTCGACCGCTATGGCCCGCGCCGCGTCGAAAGCGCCTTGCTGCTGCTGACCGCGCTGGGCGCGGCGCTGTTCGCGCAGGGCGACTCGATCGGCAGCCTCGGGCTGGGGCGGGCGCTGATCGGGCTGGGTGTGTCGGCCTGCCTGATGGGTGCGCTGAAGGGCTTTGCGCTGTGGTATCCGCCCGAACGGCAGAGTTCGATGACGGGCTACGTGATGGCCTGCGGGGCGATGGGGGCGCTGACCGCCAGTGCGCCGCTCGAAGCGCTGATTCCGCTGCTCGGCTGGCGGGGCGTGTTCTGGGGCATCGCGGCGGTCGCACTGGCGGCTTCGGCCAGCCTGTTCCACAGCTTGCCGCGGGAGGCGCCGGCTGTCGGCAAGCAGAGCCTGGCGAGCGCCATGCGCGGCGTGGCAGGAATTTTCGCCGCGCCGGCCTTCCTGCGCTTCGCCGGCTCCTCGCTGTTCTTCGTCGGCGGCTTCATGGCGCTGCAGAGCCTGTGGGCCGTGCCCTGGCTGATGCACGTCGAAGGACTGGAACTGGCCGCGGCGGCCCGCACGCTGTTGGCGCTGAACCTCGGCATGTTGGCCGGGCAGTTGTCCATCGGCATGTTCGGCGTGCGTCTGGCCCGCCGCGGTGTGCAGCCCCTGCGCCTGCTGCAGGTCGGCTATGCGGGCCTGCTGCTGGTGCTGGCGGCGATCCTGTTCAGGGTCGGTCCGGTCGTCGTGACGTGGTTCCTGCTCGGCGTGCTGTCGGCGGTGAATTCGCAGTCCTATCTCGCGGCGGCGAACAATTTCCCGCGCGAGATGTTCGGCCGGGTCAGCACCTCGATCAACCTGATGGTCTTCCTCGGTGCCTTCCTGGTGCAGTGGGGGATCGGTCTGGTGCTCGATCTGCTGCGCAGCTGGGGCTGGGCGATGCCCGACGCGCTGCGGTTCGCCCTTGCCGTGCTGTTGTTGCTGCAGGCCTTCAGCTACCTGCCGCTGCTGGGCAAGCGTGCGGGAGGAAGCGGGAACTGAGAGACGCGAAGCCTGAGCTTCTCCGCTCAGGCCGTTGCATGCCGCCGCTGCCGGGCGGCGCGTGCGGCAACGCCCAGGCCTGCCAGCCCGGCCGAGCAGACGCCGAGCACCAGTGCCAGGGCCGAACCGTAGAAGATGCCCGAAGTCATGCCGGCATCGAGCATGGCGCCGAATATCGGTGCCGCGATGCAGAAACCCAGGTCCAGCCCCGAATACACCGTGCCGTACACGCGCCCGGTCGCGCCGGGCGGTGCCGCGCGCTTGATCAGCATGTCGCGCGAAGGGCCGGCCAGACCGATCCCCAGGCCCGCCAGGGCCGTCATCGCCAGCGCCGCCGTGCCCGGCAGCAGGCCGGAACCCACCAGCGCCAGCAGCACGGCCGTTGCGAGCAGGCACACGCCGATGGTCTTCTCGAGCCGCTCCACGCGCGTGACGAGGAAGCCACCGACCACCATGCCCGCGGCGCCGCACAGCATGTAGCCGGTGACCACCATCGCCGTCATCGACAACGGCAGGCCGTACAGCCGTTGCAGCGTGGGGCCGGCGAAGCTCTGGATGGCCGACAGCGAGCAGGTGCTCCAGAAGAAGAAGGAAAAGCACAGCCACACCGAAGGCAGCTTGAGGAAGGCGAGCGGATGCTCCTCTGCCGCCGCCGCGGTGCTTTTCGCGGCCTGGCCGGCCCACGAGCCCTGGCGATCGTCGAGCGCGTCGCGGTTCCAGACCATGATGGCCAGCACCGCCAGCGCCAGTCCGGCACCGGACAGGCAGGCGATGCGCCACGAGCCCGTGGCTGCGGTGATGCCGGCCATGAACACCGGCGCCGTCGCCCAGCCCAGGTTGCCCGAGATGCCGTGCACCGAGAAACCGTGTCCCAGCCGCTGCGGCGACACGCGCTTGTTGAGGATGGTGAAATCCACCGGGTGGAAGGGCGCGTTGCCCAGTCCTGCCATGACCGAAGCCAGCAGCAGGCCGGCATAGCTGCTGGAAGAGCCGGCAAGCAGCCCTGCCAGCACGAAGCAGGAAAGTGCGCAGAACAGCACCGGCCGGGCGCCCACGCGATCCACCAGAAAGCCCGACAGCGCCTGGCCGACGCCCGATATCACGAAGAACACCGATACCAGCAGGCCCAGTTCGGAGTAGCTGAAGCCGAATTCCGCGATCAGGAACGGGAACAGCGGCGGCAGCAGCATGTGGAAGAAGTGCGACGAACCGTGCGCCAGGCCGATCAGGCCGATGGTGCGGGCGTCCTGCCGCAGCGAGGGGGTGTGTGCGATGGAGCTCATGCAGCAGATGATAGGCAGCGCGTCGGCGGCAGATATGCGACAGCAGGACATATACTGTCGAGATCATGCCAAACCAAGCCAGACTTCGACCTGCCGCGCCTCGAATGAAATCCCGTGCGGGAAGTTCCCCGGCCTGCGTGGTGGCGGCAGCGACACCGCATCTCTACATTCCCACGGCCGAACGTCCGGTGCGGGCGAAGATGCGCAAGCTGCGCGCCGATACGCAGGTGATGCCTCATCGCCACCCCTGGGCGCAAGTGGCCATCTCCGCCACCGGCGTGATCCGCCTGAGCACCGAAGGCGGCACCTACATCGTGCCGCCGTGGCGCGCGCTGTGGATTCCGCCCGGCGTGGAGCATGCGGTGACGGTGGTGGAGGATGCCGACATGCGCACGCTCTACTTCCATCAGCCGGCCGGGCGCTTCGGCCCGGACGTGGCGCCTGGGGACGATGGCCCCTGGCGCGGCTGCCGGGTGCTGGAGATGTCGGAGCTGCTGCGTGCCCTGGTGCGCGAGATGCCTTGCGTACCCGACGATGCGCCGCCGCTGCCGGCCGGGCTGAGGCAGCGTGAGAAGCTGCTGAGCGCGCTGATCCTGGACGAACTGCGCAGCGCCAGTGCCGTGCCGCTGGGCGTGGACCTGCCCCGCGACAAGCGCCTGCGCCAACTGTGCGAGGCGGTGCTGGTCGATCCCACGCGCCATGAGACCCTGGCCGACTGGGCGTCCGACACCGGGGCCAGTCCGCGCACCGTCGCACGCCTGTTCCGCCATGAGCTGGGGCGGACGTTCACGCAATGGCGGCAACAAGTCATCCTGGCCCGGGCCGTGGCCCTGGCCGCGGGCCGCATGCCGGTCAAGCAGATCGCCGCGGAGCTGGGCTACAACAGCCCGAGCGCTTTCAGCGCCATGGTGCATCGTGCCGTGGGCATGCCGCCGGCACGTTTCCTCGGACTGCAGGACGACTGAAGGAGGGCGGCAGCGGCTGCCGGCTAGCGTGGCTCAGGCTGCCAGCCCGCAGGCCACGCCCGAGGACCAGGCCCACTGGAAGTTGTAGCCGCCCAGATGGCCGGTGACGTCCATCACTTCGCCGATGAAATACAGGCCGGGGCAGGCGCGCGCCTCCATCGTGCGCGAGGACAGGGCGTGGGTATCCACGCCGCCGAGCGTGACTTCGGCCTTGGCATAGCCCTGCGTGCCCGACGGCGCCAGCTTCCAGCCCGACAGCGTGGCGGCGATGGCGCGCAGCTCGGCATGGCGGAAGCCGTTCATCGGCTTCGTCCAGCCGTGCAGTTCGCACCAGGCATGGGCGAAGCGGCGCGGCAGGCGCTCGGCCAGCAGATTCGCGAGCAGGGTGCGTTCGCCGGCGTGTTCGAGCAGCCAGTGCTCGGTATCGAGGCCCGGCAGCAGGTCGAGCGCGACCGGCTCGCGCTCGTCGTCGCCGTAGGCCTGGGCCTGCCAGTAGTTCGACACCTGCAGGATGGCCGGCCCGGACAGGCCGCGGTGCGTGATCAGCGCGGCTTCGCGGAACACCGGGCCGCGGCAGCGGGCTTCGACTTCGAGCGAGATGCCGGCCAGCGGCGCGAGCCGCGACAGGGTCTCGGGCGGCAGCGTCAGCGGCACCAGCGCCGGCAGCGGCGCGATCACCGGCAGGCCGAACTGCTCGGCCAGCCTGTAGCCCAGCGGGCTGGCGCCGATCTTCGGGATCGACAGCCCGCCGCTGGCCACGACCAGGCTGTGGGCGGCGAAGCGGCCGATGCTGGTGTCCACCAGGTAGCGTTCGGCATCGCTGTCGCCGCGGGCCACTTCCAGCACCTTGGCGGGCATCGCCCAATCGACGCCGCCGTCCTCGCATTCGCTGCGCAGCATGTCGATGATCTGCTGGGCGGAATCGTCGCAGAACAGTTGGCCCCAATCCCTTTCGTGGAAATCGATGCCGTGGCGCTGCACAAGACCGATAAAATCCGCCGCCGTGTAGCGCGACAGCGCGGAGCGCACGAAATGCGGATTGCGGCAGAGATAGTTTTCCGCGCCGACCCGGCGGTTGGTGAAGTTGCAGCGCCCACCGCCGGAAATGCGGATCTTCTCGGCCAGCTTTTCGGCGTGATCGACGAGCAGCACACGGCGGCCGCGCTGGCCGGCGGTGGCCGCGCACATCATGCCGGCGGCACCGGCGCCGATGACGATCACGTCGTAGCTGCGGTCGGCCGGCCGCCGGCCGGAGGGGGCTGAGTGCGCCACGTGGGTACCTGCGATGACGAAAGCGGCGCAGAATACGCGCTGCGCCACCGGGCGGCAAACCACGCCGGCCGGAGGGCGCGACGAACAGATCGAGAATGTCAGCTTGCTGGAGTTTTTTATGACTGATACCACCACCGGCCCGAACGCACCGCTCCGCAAACGGAGCCTGCTTCGCCCGGCGTTGTGGACCGCGGGTGTGGTGATCGTGATCGGCGCAATCGGCTTCTTTGCCGTGCCGCCGGTCGCCAGGCACTACGCCGTGAAAATCCTGGGCGAGACGCTGGGCCGGCCGGTGTCGATCGAAGGTGTCGCGCTCAATCCCTTCACCGCCACGGCCGAAGTGCGCGGGCTGAAGATTCTCTCCGCCGATGCCGGCAGCGAGGCGCTCGCCTTCGATGCGCTGCGGGTCAATGCCGAACCGGTCCAGTCGCTGATCCAGCGCGGCGTGGTGCTGCACGAAGTGGCGCTGCGCGGGCCGCGGCTGGAAATCGGCATCGACGAGGGCGGGCGCCATAGCTGGAGCGACGTCGCCGAGCGTATCGAAGCGATGCTCGCCGACAAGGAAGAGCCGGCCGACGACGAGTCCGGCGCGCTGTTCTCGATCGGCAACATCCGCATCAGCGGCGGCCACGTCCGCGTGGACGACAAGCCGCGCGGATTGGTGCACGAAGTGGCGGACCTGGAAGTGGGCCTGCCCTTCATCTCGAACCTGCCGGTGAAGGTCGACGTCTTCGTCGAACCCAGCCTGTCGGCCACGCTCGACGGCAACCCGCTGCTGATGAAGGCGCGGCTCAAGCCGTTCGCGGATTCGCACGACACCATCCTCGACGTCGTGCTGGACAAGTTCGACCTCACGCCCTGGCTGGTCTATGCACCTTTCGATCCGGCATTCAGCCTGCCGTCCGCCCAGCTCAGCAGCAACATCGAACTGTCGTTCAGGCAGGCGCCCGAAGGCACGCCCGAACTTGCACTGAGCGGGCCGCTGAAGCTCGAAGCTTTCCAGCTGCTGGACAAGGACGGCACGACGGTCGCGAACATCCCCGAGTTCGAGCTCGAGTTCGCCGACGTGCAGCCGCTGATCAAGCGCTGGCATTTCACCCGCCTGCGGCTGGCCCAGCCCGAGATCGACCTGGTAAGGCTGGAGGACGGCGGCATCAACCTGATGAAGCTGCTGCCGGCGACGGCGGAGCAGGCGGCCGAGGCGAAACCGAACGGCAACAAGCAGCAGAAGGGGAAGAAGGAGGAAGCGAAGGCGGCCGGAGAGCCCGCGGCGGATGCCGCACCCGGGGCCGCTGCGGCCGAGAAGCCCGACTTCCTGCTTGCGCACGCGCGCATCCGCGATGGCGTCGTGCGCTTCGAGGATCGCAGCCTGAAGCAGCCCTTCAAGACGCGGATCGAGGCGATCAACCTCGACCTGCGCGATCTCGCCACCGATTCCGACATGCCGGCCGAGATCCGGCTCGACTACGTCAGCGATGCCGGCGAGAAGCTGGTGCATGAAGACCGCCTGCGCCTCGAACCCTTCGAGTTCGACGGCCTGCTGAACTTCGAGTCGATCCAGGCGCCGCGCTATGCGCCTTACCTCGCCGAAGCCCTGCCCGGCGGCGAACTGCGCAGCGGCACGCTCAGCGGCGCGCTGCGCTACAAGCTCGCGCTGGACGACAAGGGCGAACCCCGCATCGACCTCAAGGCCGACACGCTGGTCGTGCGCGATTTCGCCCTGGCGCTGAAAGGCGCCAAGGACGCCGCGCTGAAAGTGCCCGAACTGGACGCCACGGAGGCGGTGCTCGACCTCGACGCGCAGAGCGTCAAGCTCGCCACGCTCGGCATCAAGGGCGCGAGCGTGTCGGCGGTGCGCCTCAAGAACGGCGACATCGACCTGCTCGGCATCACCGGCCCGGCGGCGAAATCCGGCAGCAAACCCGCAGCGCAAAAAGGCGCCAAGGCCAAGGGCGGCAAGCCGGCCGCCGAAGCGCCGTGGGTCGTCGCCGTCGACAAGTTCGCGCTGCAGGCCGCGTCGATACGGGTCGAGGACCGCACGGTGAACAAGCCGGTGGTTCTGGCGGTCGACAACATCGGCCTGGAAGTGGACGGTTTTTCGACCGCCAAGGATGCGCTCAGCCAGCTCAAGCTCGACTCGCGCATCAACCGCAATGGCCGGCTCGGCGTCACCGGCAGCCTCGGGCTGGAGCCGTTGAAGGCGGATCTCCGCATCGACGCGCGCAGCCTCGACCTGCTGCCGGTCCAGCCCTACGTGCTCGAGCAGACCAAGATCTCCATTTCCCGCGGCGCGCTCAACACCCAGGGGCGGCTCAGGCTCGACACCGGCCGGCGGGGCGATCTGCGTGCCAATTTTCGCGGCGACCTCAGCGTCGGCAACTTCGCTTCGGTCGACCGGCTCAATGCCACCGATTTCGTGCGCTGGCGGACGCTGCGCATCGGTGGCATCAATGCCACTTCCGAGCCTTTCTCGCTGGCGGTGCAGCGCATCGCGCTCGACGATTTCCAGACTCGCCTGATCCTCGACGAACAGGGCCGCTTGAACCTGCGCGAAATCCAGGGCGAGCAGGCCGGCGGCGGCGAGGCCGCGGCTGCCGCACAGCCGCCCCCGACGCCGCCTTCGGCGCTCGATCCCTTCATCGACCCGGCACTCGCCAATACCGGCCCGCGCCAGGTCGAAGGCCAGCGCAGCGTCGAGCTGCCGCCGGCGCCGGCCGAACCGCCGCCGCCGATCCGCATCGACCGCATCGAGATCAAGCGCGGCAACATCGCCTTCAGCGATCGCTTCATCCAGCCGCACTACGACGTCAACCTGACCGACATGGCGGGCGAACTGACCGGCCTGTCGACCGATCCCGACACGCTCGCCAAGCTGGATCTGAAGGGCAGGGTGGACAAGGCCGCGCCGGTCGAAGTCGCCGGCGAACTGAACCCCTTCCGCCACGACGCCCATCTCGACATCCTCGCCTCGGTCAAGGATTTCGAGCTGACCGGGCTGTCGAGCTACGCCGGCAAGTACGTCGGCTACGGCATCGCCAAGGGCAAGCTGTCGGCCGAACTGAACTACAGGATCGAGGAGCGCAAGCTCACCGCCACCAACCAGATCTTCCTCGACCAGCTCACCTTCGGCGACAAGGTCGACAGCCCCGACGCGATGAATCTGCCGGTACAGCTCGCGGTGTCGCTGCTGCAGAACAGCCGCGGCGAAATCGACCTGCACCTGCCGGTCAGCGGCACGCTGGACGACCCCGAGTTCAGCGTGTTCGGGCTGGTGATTAAAGTGCTGGTCAACCTGATCGGCAAGGCCATCACCTCGCCGTTCGCGCTGCTCGGCTCGGTGCTGGGCGGGGGTGAGGAACTGTCCTACCTGGAGCTGGCGCCGGGCGCGGTCGAGCCGGGCGAGGCGGAGCACGAAAAGCTGGGCACGCTGGCGACCGCCTTGCTCGACCGGCCTGCGCTACGGCTCGACATCACCGGCCGCGCGGATCCGGCAGTGGATACCGACGGCCTCAAGCAGGCGGCGCTGCAGCGCGCGGTCAAGGCGCAGAAGCTCAAGGCGCTGGTCGACAAGGGCGAAGCGGCGCCTTCGCTCGACGACATCGAAGTGGGCGCGGAGGAATATCCGGAGCTGCTGAAGAAGGCCTACCGCGAAGGTGACTTCGACAAGCCGAGGAATTTCATCGGCATGGCCAAGGACGTGCCGGTGCCCGAGATGGAAGCGCTGATCCTGGCCAACACCCCGGTCGGCGACAACGAACTGCGTGCCCTGGCGCAGCAGCGCGCGCAAGCGGTACGCGACTGGCTGGCGGGCGAGGGCGGCGTGCCCGGCGAGCGCATCTTCGTGCTCGAACCCAAGGTCGAGGCGGCCGGCGAGAACGGGCAGGTGCAGTTCTCGCTGCGCTGAGCTGCATCCGCCGGGCAGGCGTTCAGCGCGCGGGCGCGAGGTTCAGGTTGCCGACACCGTTCTGGCCCTTGATCAGGAACTTGCCCACTGCCTGGTCGCTGCGGCAGGGTCCGAGCCGGCGGCCGTCGATCTCGCTGCGGGCCGCCGCAGCGCCGTCTGCCCGGGTCGTGCTGAGTTCGCCCTGGAAGTTGTACTGGAAGTCGCCGGAGAACTTGCCTTCGATAGTCGCCGTGCCGTCTTGCGTATCGCACTGCGCACGGTAGCGGAAGTACGGCCCTTCCTTCGACCATGTCTGCTCCCGGCAGTCGGCCCCGGCGTTCGCCGGCGTGGCCAGCACGTCGTCCCGGCCTTCCTTGGCGATGCAGATGTGGAAGCTCTCGGTTTTCGCCGCCTCGCCCGCCGGCCCATGGTTGATCAGCCACAGGCCATGCATCCGTTGCGGTGCGTCGATGACGCTCGGGGCGGGCGTCGGATCGGCGTGAGCGGTTTGGAACGTTGCGGCGGCGGCAAGCAGCAGCGGAACGAGAGTGCGCATGTTCATTTCCAGCGATGGCTTGGGTGTGGGTATCGGATTGGCCGCAGATTAACCGTGCGCCGTGGTGTGGAAATTGAGCAAGGACAATACCGGCTCGGTTTTCGCCAGGTTCAGAACAGCCCCATTTCCAGCCGTGCCGCTTCGCTCATCATCTCCCGGCTCCACGGCGGGTCCCAGGCGAGTTCGACCGTCGCTTCCTTGACGCCGGGGATCTCGAGCAGCTTTTCGCGCGCCTCGTCGGCGATCAGCGTGCCCATGCCGCAGCCGGGCGCGGTCAGCGTCATGCGCACTTCCAGGCGGAAGCCACCGTCGGGCAGCGGCTCGGCGGTGCAGCCATAGACCAGGCCGAGATTGACGATGTCGATCGGAATCTCGGGGTCGTAGCAGGTGCCCAGCACTTTCCAGGCGTTCTGCTCGACCGAGGCGGCATCGGCTTCGCCTTCGGCATGTGCGGGCATCGGCGGCGGCAGCTGGGGTTCCAGCCCCAGCGCATCGGCGTCGCGTTCGGCGATGCGGTACAGATTGCCGCCGCACATCACCGTGATCGAACCGCCCAGGCGCTGCGTCACCAGCGCATAAGCGCCTTCGGGCAGTGTCTCGGCCTGGCCCCAGGGCACGCTGACGGCGTCGCAGTCGCGCGCCAGCACGCGGGATTCGGTTTCGGCATAGCGTTCACCCATGGTCGTCTCCGTCATTCGGTGCGGGCCGGTTCCTGGGCGCCGACGATCGCGTTGTGCAGGGTGTGCCAGGCCAGCGTGGCGCACTTCACCCGCGCCGGAAACTCGCGCACGCCGGACAGCACCGCCAGCTTGCCGAAGTCGCGGTCGGGCGGCACGTCGGTGAGCAGGGCGTGGAAGTCGTGGAACAGGGCTTCGACTTCGGCTACCGGCTTGCCTTTGACCGCCTCCGTCATCAGCGAGGCCGAGGCGGTGGAAATCGCGCAGCCGTGGCCGACGAAGCTGACGTCCTTGACCAGGCCGTCCTCGAGGCGCAGATAAACCGTGAGCTGGTCGCCGCACAGCGGGTTGTGGCCGTCGGCCTGATGGTCGGCGTCGGCCATGGCGTGGAAGTTACGCGGCTGGCGGTTGTGGTCGAAGATGACCTCCTGGTACAGCTCGCGCAGGTCGGGGGCGCTGTCGTTCATGGGGCGTCCTTCAGGTTCCGAACAGTTTCTGGGCCTTGCCGATGGCGGCGGCCAGGGCGTCGACATCGGCTTGTGTGTTGTACATCGCCAGCGAGGCGCGCGCGGTGCCGGGAATGCCGAAGCGGTTCATCAGCGGCATCGCGCAATGGTGGCCGGCGCGGATCGCGACGCCTTCGGCATCCAGGATGGTGCCGAGGTCGTGCGGGTGGATGCCATCGACCAGGAAGGACAGGATGCCGGCCTTGTCCCTGGCCGTGCCCACCAGCCGGATGCCGGGCAGCGTGCCGATCGTCGCCGTGGCGTAGTCGAGCAGGGCGTGCTCGTGCGCGGCGATGCGCGCCAGGCCGATGCCCTGCACGTAGTCGATCGCGGCGGCCAGGCCGATGGCGCCGGCGATGTTCGGCGTGCCGGCCTCGAAGCGCTGCGGGGCGTCGGCCCAGGTGCTGCGCTCGAAGGACACGGTGCGGATCATGTCGCCGCCGCCTTGCCAGGGCGGCATCGCCTGCAGGATGGGCTTGCGTGCGTAGAGCACGCCGATGCCGGTCGGGCCGTACAGCTTGTGGCCGGAGAAGGCGTAGAAATCGCAGCCGATGGCCTGCACATCCACCGCCTGGTGGGCCACGGCCTGGGCGCCGTCGACCAGCACCAGCGCACCGGCGGCATGGGCACGCGTCGTGAGCTCGGCCACCGGGTTGATGCTGCCCAACGCGTTCGACACGTGGGTGATGGCGACGAGCTGGGTGTCCGAGCCCAGCAGGGCGTCGAAGGCGTCGAGGTCGAGCTCGCCGGCATCGCTGACCGGTGCGACCTTGAGCACCGCGCCGGTCTGCTCGCACAGCAGTTGCCAGGGCACGATGTTGGAGTGGTGCTCCATCGCTGTGATCAGGATCTGGTCGCCGGCGCGCAGTTCGGCGCGGCCCCAGCTCTGCGCGACCAGGTTGATGGCCTCGGTGGTGCCGCGGGTGAACACGATCTCGTCGGCGCTCGCGGCATTGATGAAGCGCTGCACCGTGATCCGCGCGTCGTCGTACAGCTCGGTCGCATGCTGCGACAGCCAATGCACGCCGCGGTGGATGTTGGCGTTGGATTCCAGATAGAAGCGCCGTTCGGCCTCGATCACGGCCAGCGGCTTCTGCGTCGTCGCGCCGTTGTCCAGATAGGCGAGCCGGCGGCCATGCACCTTGCGGGCGAGGATCGGGAAATCGGCAGCGACGTCGAGCTGCGCCGTGTGGATGTCGGCAGGGGAATTCACAGCAGTTCCTCCAGCAGGGCGCCGCCCGGCAGGCGGCTCAGCAGGGTGGCGCGGGCGTGGCGGCGCAAGGCGTCCTGGGCGATGCGCTCGATCACTTCGGCGGCGAAGGCGTAGGTCAGCAACTGGCGCGCATGGGTTTCGTCCACGCCGCGGGTGCGCAGATAGAACAGCGCGCTGTCGTCGATCTGGCCCACGGTGGCGCCGTGCGCGCATTTGACGTCGTCGGCGTAGATCTCCAGCTCGGGGCGGGCGTCGGCTTCGGCCATCTTCGACAGCAGCAGGTTGTCGCAGCGCTGCACCGCGTCGGTGCGCTGGGCGTCCTGGGCGACGATGATGCGGCCGGCGAACACGCCGCGGGCGTTGCCGTCGACCAGGCCGCGATAGTGCTCGCGGCTGGTGCCGAGCGGTCGGGCATGGTCGATCAGCGTGTGGTGGTCGACATGGCGCCGGCCATCGACGTGGTACAGGCCGTTGAACAGCGTCTCGCAGCCTTCGCCGTCGAAGCGGGTGCGGATGTCGTTGCGCGCCAGCCTGGCGCCGAAGGACAGCGAGTGGGTGGCGAAATGCGAACCGCGCGCCTGCTCGGCCTCGATGCTGGCGAGGTGGATGCTCTGTTCGTCCTGCTGCTGCAGCTTGACGTGGCTGATGCGCGCATCCTGCGCCGCCTGTACGCGGGTGACCACGGTGGCCAGCGTGCTGCCGCCGCCGAGGTGATGTTCGACGATGCTGGCCTCGGCATTGGCTTCGGCCACGATCAGGTTGCGCAGGTGGCTGTCGGCCGCGCCGGTGGCGCCGATGAAGACCAGGTGCAGCGGCTGCTCCAGCGCCGTGCCGGGTGCCAGATGGACGAAGGTGCCGTCGCTGCACAGCGCCAGGTTGAGCGCGTACGGACTGGCCACGGCGGCGTCATCCCCTGCGGCGCTGCCGAAGGCGGCTTCGACCGCCTCGGGCCGGCGGGCCAGGGCCTCGGACAGGGCGCTGACCGTGATACCCGCCGGCAGCGGCGGCCTCACCGACAGCGCCGGCTCGAAATGCCCGTCGACGAACACCAGCCAGTGGCCGCCATCGTCGAAATCGGCGCGCAGCGCGGCCAGCGTGGTGGCGGGGTGCGGGGCGTCCTCCGGCGCAGCCAGCGGCTGCTGGTCGAGGAAGGCGAGCGAAGTGTGGCGCCAGGCTTCGAGCCGGCTGGTCGGCCAGCCGGCAGAGGCGAAGCTGTCGATCGCGTCGCGGCGGCGGCTCGTCAGCCAGGGCAGCGCGGCGCCCGGCAGCGTGGCGGCGCGTTCGCGCTGGCGTGCGACCCAGGTGTCGATGCTATTCATGGCTCAGCCTCCCGCCGCGCCCGCGGCCTGCGCGGCGCCGGCACCGCTTTCGATCCAGCCGTAGCCGTGCTGCTCCAGCTCCAGCGCCAGCTCGCGTCCGCCGGAGCGCACGATGCGGCCTTTCGACAGCACATGCACCCGGTCGGGCACGATGTAGTCGAGCAGGCGCTGGTAGTGGGTGATGACGATCATCGAGCGTTCGGGCGAACGCAGGCGGTTGACGCCTTCGGCGACCACTTTCAGCGCGTCGATGTCCAGGCCCGAGTCGGTTTCGTCCAGCACCGCCAGCTTCGGCTCGAGCAACGCCATCTGCAGCACTTCGTTGCGCTTCTTCTCGCCGCCGGAAAAGCCTTCGTTCACCGAGCGGTAGAGGAATTCCTCGCGCATGCCGACGGCCTTCATCTCGGCCTTGACCCTTGAGAGGAAGTCCATCGCATCGTATTCGGCCAGGCCGCGATGGCGGCGCACGGCGTTGACCGCCGCCTTCAGGAAATAGGCGTTGGAGACGCCGGGGATCTCGACCGGGTACTGGAAGGCGAGGAACAGTCCGGCGCGGGCGCGCTCCTCGGCGGGCAGCGCGAGCAGGTCGGTACCGTCCCAATCGACGCTGCCGGCGGTGACCTCGAAAGTGTCGCGCCCGGCCAGCACCTGGGCCAGCGTGCTCTTGCCCGAACCGTTGGGGCCCATGATGGCGTGCACCTCGCCGTCCTTCACTTCGAGGTCCAGGCCGTTCAGGATGGCCTTGCCGTCCACCGCGGCGTGCAGATTGTCGATCTTCAGCATGTCATTTCTCCCTGTTTCACTCAGCCGACGCTGCCTTCGAGGCTCACGCCCAGCAATTTCTGCGCTTCCACCGCGAACTCCATCGGCAGTTCCTTGAACACTTCGCGGCAGAAGCCATTGACGATCATCGATACCGCATCCTCGGCGCTGATGCCGCGCTGCATCGCGTAGAACAGCTGGTCTTCGCCGATGCGCGAAGTGGTGGCCTCGTGCTCGATGCGGGCGCTCGGGTTGCGCGCCTCGATGGTCGGGAAGGTGTGCGCCGCGCAGCGGTCGCCGATCAGCAGCGAATCGCACTGGGTGTAGTTGCGCGCGCCTTCGGCCCGTGGCGTGACCCGCACCAGGCCGCGGAAAGTGTTGCTGCCGCGGCCGGCCGAGATGCCTTTCGAGAGGATGGTGCTGCGGGTGTTGCGGCCCATATGGATCATCTTGGTACCGGTGTCGGCCTGCTGCAGGTTGTTGGTCAGCGCCACCGAATGGAAGTCGCCCACCGAGTCGTCGCCGCGCAGGATCACGCTCGGGTATTTCCAGGTGATCGCCGAGCCGGTCTCGACCTGCGTCCAGGAAATGTGCGAGCGCGCACCGCGGCAGTCGCCGCGCTTGGTGACGAAGTTGTAGATGCCGCCCTTGCCGTCCTTGTCGCCGGGGTACCAGTTCTGCACGGTGGAGTACTTGATCTTGGCGTCGTCGAGCGCGATCAGCTCCACCACCGCGGCATGAAGCTGGTTCTCGTCGCGCATCGGCGCGGTACAGCCTTCGAGATAGCTGACCGAAGCGCCTTCCTCGGCGATGATCAGCGTGCGCTCGAACTGGCCGGTGTCGCGCGCATTGATGCGGAAGTAGGTGGACAGCTCCATCGGGCACTTGACGCCCTTGGGGATGAAGACGAAGGAGCCGTCCGAGAACACCGCCGAATTGAGCGCGGCATAGAAGTTGTCGCCCGGCGGCACCACGCTGCCGAGGTATTGCCGCACCAGATCGGGATGCGTCTTCACCGCCTCGGAGAAGGAGCAGAAGACGATGCCGTGCTCGCCCAGTTCCTTCTGGAAAGTGGTGGCGACCGATACCGAGTCGAACACTGCATCCACCGCCACGCCCGCCAGCCGTGCGCGCTCGTGCAGCGGCACGCCGAGCTTCTCGAAGGTGCGCAGCAGTTCGGGATCGACTTCGTCCAGGCTCTTCGGCCCGTCCTTCTTCGACTTCGGCGCCGAGTAATAGACGATGTCCTGGAAATCGACCGGCGGGAAGCTCACCGCGGCCCAGGTCGGCGGTCTCATCGTCAGCCAGCGCCGATAGGCTTCCAGGCGCCAGTCGAGCAGCCAGTCCGGCTCGTCCTTGCGCGCCGAGATCGTGCGCACGATGTCCTCGGACAAACCCTTGGGAATGGTGTCGGTTTCGAGCCGGGTTTCGAAGCCCGCGGTGTAGTCCTGTTCCAGGAAGGCGCCGAGGGCGTCGCCGCGGGTGCTGGGGGAAGCTGCCGTCGGGGAGGCGGTGGCAGGGGAGGTAGTAACTGGGGTTGGGGCGTTCATCTCGGTTTCTCCTGTCGTTCAGCCCGGGTGGCGTACCAGGCGGCTGGGGCCGAGCACGTGCTGGGCGGCTGGGGAAGAGGTGTCGGCAAACCTGGGGGGTGGCGTCATCTCGGCGATGCTCACGCCCTGCAGGGCCTCGCGGACCACGGTGTTGATGCGCAGCCAGCCGTCGCGGATGCGACAGCCCGTTTCCAGCGTGCAGGTACCGCTGCCGGAACTGCATTCGGTCAGCCCGAAAGGCTGGTCCTCCAGCGCATCGACGATGTCGGCGATGCTGATCTGTTCGGGCGGCCGCGCCAGCAGGTAGCCGCCGTGCGTGCCGCGCTGGCTGACCACCAGCCCGTGCCGCCCCAGCGCCTTCAGGACCTTGCTGACGGTGGCCAGGCCGAGGCCGAGGGCGTCGGCCAGCTCGGTGGCGCTGACGACCTGCGTCGGCGTCACCGCCATGTGGGTCGCGATCAGGGTTCCGTAGTCGGTGAGTTTGCTGATCCGTAGCATGATGAAGGGCCTCCGGGGTGGCCTTGCTGTCTAGCGTGTGTAAACTGTACTAAATTAGTACTGTATTTGCAAGACGGCACCACGGCCAGCGATGGCGGTCGAAGCATGCACGGGAACTGCCGCCGGAATGGCGCGTGGATGCGCCGCCGGGCCTATGATGCGAAGAGGAGCACGCAGGAGGAGGCGATATGGAGCTGGAAGTGGGTCGGATCTATCCGGTGCGCCTGTGCAGCGGCGAAATCCGCGCCTGGCGCTTCGATGGCCGCGATGGCCGCGGCCTTGCCTGGTGGCATGACACCGAGACCGGCACGGGCTTCAACGAATCGGGCGTGCTCTACGCCTGGGAGCTGCTGCCGGAGGGGAGAGCGATGGCTGAGCCGTGGTGGATTCGTGTCGCGCTGCCTTTTCCCGCCTCGTTGGCGCTGCCGGCGCTCGGTCTGGGCGTCGCTTGGCTGACGTGGCCGCAGGCGGCCGGAGCGGGGGCTTTGATGCTGGCGCTGCTTGCCGGGCTGGCGGCGTGGACGCTGGTCGAATACCTGCTGCACCGCTTCTTCATGCACGGCGTCGAGCCGTTCACTGCGTGGCATCTGCAGCACCATGACAGGCCGCTGGAACCGCTGCGGGTTCCCGTCGTATTCAGTCTCGGGCTGGTGCTGGCCTTGCTTGGCCTGCCTTTGCTCGTGCTGGGGCCGGACAGCCTGGCGGCGCCTTTCTCGGCCGGCCTGCTGCTCGGCGACGTGCTGCAGGAAAGCGTGCATCAGCGGCTGCATGGGCATGAACTGAGCGGGCAATGGCTGCCGTATCTGCGCGAGCACCACGCCTGGCATCACTTCAAGGACGAAAGCCTGGCTTTCGGCACGCTGACGGATTTCTGGGACCGCTGCTTCGGAACCTGCCCGCCATCGGCGCGGGGGCGCTGAGGACGGAAGTTCGGGGGCGGATTCAGGACCGCTGCTTGCCCGTGCGCAGCGCCTGCCAGGCGAGTACTACCCAGCCCAGGATCATCAGGCTGCCGCCGATCGGTGTCACCGCTCCCAGCCAGCGCGGCCCGCCCAGCGCCATCAGGTACAGCGTACCGGCGAAAATCACCGTACCCGCGGTCAACAGCAGGGCAGGCAGCAGGCTGCGCGGCAGCCGGGCCGCTCCCAGCGCGATCAGGCTGATCGCATGCCACATCTGGTACTCCACCGCCGTCTGCCACCAGCCAAGGGCATTGGCGTCGAGCAGGCTGCGCAGGCCATGTGCGCCGAAAGCACCGAAAGCGACGCCGAGCGCAGCAAGCAGGCTACCGGCGATGAGAGGGAAGCGGGAGAGATCGTTGTGCATGGGGCTATCGGATCGGATCGGAGAGGAGAAGGACGGCAGTGGATGCAGGCAGCCTGGAGTCCTGGCTGGCTGGAGTTTCGGATGTTCCGGGTTATAAGCTCGCGGATGAGAACATTCAATGCTGATGAGGACATCCGCAGTAAGCTCGTCGAGAACTCCAGGCAACATTTCCTGTGGGCGTCCCGTCGAGCTTGCGATGTGCAGATTCTCTGATCTGCTCCTTGGGAGGGTCGAAAACAGCCCGTGGTTCTTGCTTCAATCCGTTAGGGATTACCCAAATACTCTATTTATAAAGTTATCAGATAACATGATGATCATGGAGAGTCAGCAAATGCTTCCTTCTTCGCCGCCCAGCAACAACGCACTGAAGACGCCGCGTCGTCTATCGGACGAGATCACATCGATCCTGGTCGAACGTGTCCGTACCGGTATGTACCCGCCGGGAACCAAGCTGCCGTCCACAAAGCAGCTGGCGGAAGATTTCAACGTCAGTCCGCCCATGGTGCGAGAGGCGCTGTCGCGCCTGAAGCACGATGGCTATATCGAGCCGCGTCAAGGTTCCGGGGTCTATGTCCGGTCACACACGGCGATGCACAGCCTGCGGCTGGAGCTGGACGACCCTGCAACGCGCAACATGCTGGCGGACACCTTCGAAATGCGTCTGCACGTGGAACGATCCTGCGCGGAACTTGCGGCGAGCCGGCGCACCGGCAGCGATCTGGAGCTGCTGGAAAGGCATCTGGATGCGATGGCTCAAGCATTGCAGACCAACCAGGACGGCACCCACGACGACGTGCAGTTCCATCTGGCCATTGCCGGCGCCACCCGGAATCAGGCCTTGTGGCAGTTGGCCAATTTCCTGCACGGCACCTTATCCAAGGCCGTCAGTACCGCACGGGCCAACAGCAGCCGCACGCCGGGGCGCCCGGAGCAGGCCCAAAGAGAACACGAAGCCATATACCGGGCCATCCTCGAGCGCAATCCCATCGAGGCGGGACAGGCCATGCGCTTGCACCTGGAAGGTGCGGCAAGGCGGCTGGAGCTCCGGTTCTCAGGCACGGACCCGTCGGCCTGAGACAAGAAAAACAGACACATCGTCCATATCCGCCATCCTAAATGTCCGCTGAAAACTATCTGTCTTTCCTGCCCGCGACACGTCCGCCCCGACGGGCTCTGCCGGCGGGTGCATGCGATTGTCACTTCCACGTGTTCGAGGACGTGCAGCGCTATCCCCTCGGCGAGGTTCGAAGCTATACGCCGACGCCCGCGCCTCTGGCCGAATACCGCAGGATGCTGAATGTGGTTGGCGCGGAGCGCGCGATCCTGGTGCACCCGGGAGCGATACGGCAAGGATCACGCCACGTTCGAAGACACCTTGGCGGCCTGTGCAGGATGGATGCGCGGCGTGGCTGTCGTCTATGACGACACGCCGGAGGAAGACATCGCTCGCTGGCATGCGTTGGGCGCGCGAGGCACGCGCTGCAATGCCCTGTTTTCCGGCGGAACCAGCCTGTCCCGGATGCGCGCGATTGCGGACAGGGTCAGGGAGCATGGCTGGCACCTGCAACTACTGGTCGATGTCGGTGCCGACCCGGACATCGTCGGCAGGATTGCTGATCTCGGCCTGCCTGTCGTCGTCGATCATTTCGGCCACTTGCCGGCAGAGAGCGCCCTGGAGAGCAAGGGCTTCCAGAACCTGTTGTCCCTGGTGCGGGAAGGGCGCGCCTGGGTGAAGCTGTCCGGCGCCTACCGCATATCGGAGCAGCGGAAGAATTACACCGATGTCGCTCCACTGGCGGAAGCGCTGTTGCAGGCAAACGAATCCCGCCTGGTGTGGGGGTCGGATTGGCCTCATCCGTCGATTGCGGCACCCATGGCCGACGACACCGACATTCTCGATGCGTTGGCCGGCTGGCTTTCCCCCGATCAATGGATAAAGGTGCTGGCGGAGAATCCGCGGCGCCTGTACTGGGCCGACAGTTCCCCCATCTGACGGATGGCTGCCGGTTTCATATTTCGTAGAGGAGACACAATAATGATGAAGCGTTATCTGTCCGCAACTGCGGTATCTGTCGCTGCCGTCGTCGGCATGGCCGGTTTTGGGGTTGCACAGGCGGCGACCACGCTGAAAATCGGTTGGACCACGTCCGACGGCGAGCGTGATCCCTATGCGGTCGGCGCCCGAGCTTTCAAGGAAGCCGCAGAGCGTCTGAGCAATGGCGAACTGAGCGTGCAGCTGTTTCCCAACCGCCAATTGGGCGATGAACGCCAGATGTTGGAGGGCATGCGTTTCGGCACGGTGGATGGCGGCATCATCACCAATGCGGTCATCGCCCAGCTCGAGCCCGCCTTCCAGTTGAACGACATGCCATTCCTGTTCGGCAACGAAGCACAGGCGCACCGCGTGCTCGATGGCGAATACGGCGCCGAGCTTGCCAAGCGGCTGCAGGCAAAAGGCATCGTCACCTTGGGCTACATGGAAGGCGGCTTCCGCAGCATGGTCAACAACAAACGTCCGATCGTCGAACCCAACGATGTCAACGGGATCAAGTTCCGCGTCATGCAGAACCCCATTTACATCAACATGTTCAATGCGCTCGGCGGCTCCGCCGTGCCGATGGCCTGGGGCGAAACGTTCACCGCCGTCCAACAGGGCACGATCGACGGTTTGGAGATTCCGCTGGCGGTCACTCAGGCCAACAAATACGACGAGGTGACGAAATACCTGTCGCTGACGAATCACACCTACTCGGTGCTCGGTTTCGTGATCAGCAAGCGTTCGCTGGACAAACTCAAGCCGGAACAGCGCGAGGCAGTGCTCGGCGCCGCCAAGGAGGCAGTAGCGGCACAACGAAAGCAAACAGCAGCCGACAGCCAGGAAATTCTGGAGGATCTGGAAGCGCAAAGGCATGCAGGTCAACGAAATTTCCGACGTGGCCAAATTCCGCGAATCCGTCAAGCCGGTGTATGACGATGTCAGCAAGAGCAAGCTGGGCGAGCTCTTGAACAGCGTGCTGAGCTCTCTGGATCAAGTGACAGCCATGGCCGGCCAAACTCATCAGGAAAGATCTGCCGCCATCGTCTGTCGGGCGCTGGCAGGTGGAATTGCCTCCGCCATCAGGGCAATCGTCGTGGGGCTTGCCATTGCCATGCTGCTGGTCCTCGCACTGCAGGTGTTCATGCGCTTTGTGATGGAGCAAGCCCTGTCATGGAGCGAAGAGTTTGCGCTGGCCTGTTTTACCTGGTCGATGCTGTTGGCAATGGCGCTTGGCGTGCGGGAACTGATCCACGTGCGCATGGATGTGCTTGTCGATCATTTTCCGCAAGCTCTGCGTAGCCTGGTGGAGCGGGCATGCGCATTGATGATTGCGCTGTTCGGCCTGTTTCTCGCATGGTCGGGATACAACTACACGGTGGACGCGTTCGGCACCACGTCGGCAGCCATTGCGTTCCCGATGGCCTATCTTTATGCCGCCGCACCTGTCTGCGGGATATTCACCTTCCTGTTCGCGCTGGAGTCGCTGGTGCTGGGGCCTGTGCAGGCGAAGGTGCAAACCCAGGATGAGGCGGCCTGACCATGAGCAGCACTTCTCTCATTCTGACCGCAGGCTTCGGGATCCTGGCGCTGCTGGGCCTGCCTTTTGCCTTTGCCATCGGCATTTGCGTGCTGTTGGTGATCCTGGTCAGTGGCATCGAGCCGATGCTGTTGCCGCAGACCATGTTGGCGGGGACGCAGAGCTTCAGCCTGCTGGCCATCCCTTTCTTCATGCTGGCGGGCGAACTGATGTCCGCCAGCGGCCTTTCCAGGCGCCTGGTCCGCGTGGCGGACGTGTTCGTTCGCCACCTGCCCGGCGATCTGGGACACGTTACCGTGGTGGCCGCGCTGATCTTCGCGGCCATCAGCGGCTCGGCACCGGCAACCGTGGCGGCCATCGGCGTCATCATGATTCCCGCCATGGTCGAGCGCGGCTACAGCAAAGCCTATGCCACGGCCCTGACGGTGGCGTCCGGCGTGCTGGCTCCGCTGATTCCGCCTTCCATCGCATTCGTGATCTGGGGCGTGATCGCCGAGCAGTCCATCTCCAAGCTCTTCCTCTCGGGTGTGATGCCAGGCTTGCTGATGGCTGTCGGCCTGATGGGCATGGTGACCTGGAATGCCATCCGTACCGGGCGTCCGCGCCAACAGCGGGCTTCGCCCAAGGAAATCCTGCAGGCCTTGCGTGAGGGTATCTGGGCTTTGTTGGGGCCGGTCATCGTGCTGGGCGGAATCTACGCTGGCGCCTTCACACCGACGGAAGCCGCTGTCGTAGCCTGCGTTCACGCCTTGTTCGTGGGTTTTTTCATCTATCGTTCCCTCAACCTGAAAAACCTGCCGGGCATCATTGCCAGAGCCATGTCGGTCAGCGCCATGATCATGGCGATCGTCGCGGTATCCACGGGTTTCGGCTTTCTGGTGGCACAGGAACAGATTGCCATGAACCTGGCCCAATGGCTGGGAGACAACATCCAGAACCACTGGCTGATGCTGGCAGCGCTGAACCTGAGTTTCTTCCTGCTGGCAGCAGTCATGGACGAGGTGGCGATCATGGTGATCTTCGGCCCCATGCTGATAGCGATTGCCAATCAGTTCGGCGTCGACCCCATCCACTTCGGCTCCATCATCGTGACCAACGTCGCAATCGGCATGGCGTCACCGCCAGTGGGATATTGCCTGTTCGTCGGCATTGCACTCAGCGGCTTGAAGCTGTGGCCGGTGGCGCGCGCCATCCTTCCATTCGTGATCATGATGCTGGTGGTCCTGATGATCGTGACCTATGTACCTGGCTTTTCGCTGGCACTGATCGATTAGCCACCGAACACCTGCCTGCGCGGGACGCTGCAGCGAGATCATGCATGAGATTCATGATTTCGCCGTGCTGCCCGCCCGACAGCGATCGAGACTCCCGCTTTTCATTTCATGCTCATCCATGTCCATCGCCGCTCTGCCAAATACGGCTCCTGACCTGCCTGCCGAATGCCGCGATTTTCTCGCCGCGCTGGAAGCGGCGGGATTCGACGGGGAAGTCCGTACGGATTACGCCAGCCGCACCGTGCTGGCCACCGACAACTCCATCTACCAGCGCCTGCCCCAGGCCGTGGTGTATCCGGCCCATGCCGGCGATACCGCGCTGGTGGCCAGGCTGCTGGCCCGGCCCGAGTACCGCAAGGTGGTGCTGATGCCGCGCGGCGGCGGCACCGGTACCAACGGCCAGTCGCTGACGCATGGCGTGGTGATGGACCTGTCCCGCCATATGAACCGCATCCTCGAGATCAACGCCGACGAGCACTGGGTGCGGGTGGAGGCGGGCGTGGTCAAGGACCAGCTCAATGCCGCGCTGAAGCCGCACGGGCTGTTCTTCGCGCCCGAGCTGTCCACCTCGAACCGGGCGACCATCGGCGGCATGATCAACACCGATGCCAGTGGGCAGGGCAGTTGCGTCTATGGCAAGACCCGCGACCACGTGCTGGCGCTGGATTTCGTGCTGCTCGGCGGCGAGCGGCTGCAGAGCGTGCCGCTGGATGAGGAGGCGCTCGACCGCATGTGCGAGCTGCCGGGCCGCGCCGGCCAGGTCTATCGCACGGCACGGCGCATCAGCGAGGACAAGGCCGAACTCATCGAAGCCAAGTTCCCCCGGCTCAACCGCTGCCTGACCGGCTACGACCTGGCCCATCTGCGCGAAGCGGACGGGCGCTTCAACCTCAACAGCGTACTGTGCGGCGCCGAAGGTTCGCTCGGTTTCGTCGTCGAAGCCAGGCTCAACGTGCTGCCGATCCCGAAGTATGCGGTGCTGGTCAACGTGCGCTACGCCGGCTTCATGGATGCGCTGCGCGATGCCCGCGCGCTGATGGCGCTGCAGCCGCTGTCGATCGAGACGGTCGACTCCAGGGTGCTGCTGCTGGCGATGCAGGACTTCGTCTGGAACAGCGTCGCCGAGTACTTCCCGCAGGATGCGCAGCGGCCGACGCTCGGCATCAACCTGGTCGAGTTCAGCGGCGACGACGCCGAAGAAGTCGATGCCCGCGTCCGCGCCTTCACCGAGCACCTGCAGGCCGACACCAGCGTCGAGCGTCTGGGCCATACCCTGGCGGTCGGCAATGACGCAGTCAAGCGTGTCTATGCGATGCGCAAGCGTGCCGTCGGCCTGCTGGGCAACGTCGAAGGCGAAGCCAGGCCGCAGCCTTTCGTCGAAGACACCGCGGTGCCGCCCGAGAACCTGGCCGACTTCATTGCCGAGTTTCGTGCATTGCTGGACAGCCATGGCCTGCAGTACGGCATGTTCGGCCACGTCGATGCGGGCGTGCTGCACGTGCGTCCGGCACTGGATATGAAGGACCCGCGGGATGCTGCGCTGGTGCGGCCGATCACCGACGGAGTCGCAGCGCTGACGCAGCGCTATGGCGGCCTGTTGTGGGGTGAGCACGGCAAGGGGGTGCGCTCGGAATATGCCCCTGCTTTTTTCGGCGAGCTTTATCCCTCGCTGCAGCAGTTGAAGGCCGCCTTCGATCCGTACAACCAGTTCAATCCGGGCAAGATCGCGACGCCGCCCGACAGCAAGACCCTGTTGCTGAAGATCGACGAAGTGAGCACCCGCGGCGAACTCGACCGCCAGATCGACGAACGGGTATGGCAGAGCTACGGCACGGCGATGCACTGCAACGGCAACGGCGCCTGCTACAACTTCGACCCCGACGACGCCATGTGCCCGTCGTGGAAAGCCACCCGCGAGCGGGTGCATTCGCCCAAGGGGCGCGCGTCGCTGATGCGCGAATGGCTGAGGCTGCAAGGCCGGGCCGGTGTGAACGTGCTCGACGTGGCGCGCGAGCCGCAGCCATTCCTGTCCAGCCTGGCCAGCCGCTGGCGCAACAGCCGCGCGGCACGACGCGGCGAGGCGGATTTTTCGCACGAGGTCTACGAGGCGATGGCCGGCTGCCTGGCGTGCAAGTCCTGTGCCGGGCAGTGCCCGGTCAAGGTCAACGTGCCGGAGTTCCGCTCGCGTTTCCTCGAGCTCTACCACCGCCGCTACCTGCGGCCGCTGCGCGACTACCTGATCGGTTCGCTGGAATTCACCATGCCGTGGCTGGCCCGGCTGCCGGTCCTGTACAACGGCCTGATGCGCGCTTCTTGGGTGCGCAACTTGCTGGCGCAGCATGCCGGCATGGTCGATAGCCCGCTGCTGAGCCGCCACGACTTGGCGGCCACGCTGCGGCAGTGGCAGGTGCGGCCGGCAAGCGAACAGGCGCTGGCCGAACTGAGCGAGGCGGAGCGCGCGCGCAGCGTCGTCATCGTGCAGGACACCTTCACCCGCTACTTCGATACCGAGCAGCTTGCGACGCTGATCGAACTGGCGGCACGTCTCGGACACCGGGTATGGCTGGCGCCGCTCAACCCGAACGGCAAGCCGCTGCACGTGCAGGGCTTCATGGACGCCTTTGCCAGGGCGGCGATCCGCAATGCCTCGCAGCTGGCGCGGCTGGCGCAGTCCGGCATTCCGCTGGTCGGGCTGGATCCGGCGATGACGCTGACCTATCGGCAGGAATATCTCAAGGTGCCCGGCATCGGTGAAGTGCCCCGCGTCGCGCTGCCGCAGGAATGGCTGCTCGAGGTGCTGCCGCCGGCCACGACCGGCGGCAAAGCGCCTGCGTTCAGATTGTTGCCGCACTGCACCGAGAAGACCAATGCGCCGGACAGCGCCAGGCAGTGGCTGCAGGTCTTCGAACGCCGCGGGCTGCGCCTGGAGGTGCAGGCCACCGGCTGTTGCGGCATGTCCGGCACCTATGGCCACGAGGCACGCAATTTCGAGACTTCCAGGAAGATCTATGCCCAATCCTGGGCTGCTCATGTCGAAGCTGCGGAGCATGGCGGCGAAGCGCTGGCCACCGGCTATTCATGCCGCAGCCAGGTCAAGCGCCTGGCGGAGCGGCAGCTGAGGCATCCGTTGCAGGCTTTGCTGGACCACGTTCGAGCCAGGTGACGAGTTCAGGGCATGGCTGAAGCTGCTTGGCCAAGTGGCCCATGCCTGTGCGAGCCGATGCGTCAATCGCCTTGGATCCTGCGCAGCGGCCTTCCGGGGTCAGTGCTCCATCCCGCCGGTGACCGCGATCGAGGCGCGCGAGACCTCGGATTTCCCGGGGCCGCCGTGTCATGACGGCGAGGCGTTCATCCACGTGCCGTGCGGAGCGGTGATGGTGCAACTGTCATGCGCTGCCGTGGTTGACTGAAGGCGGCCCCTGCTGCTTCGACAGCACCATGAGCCATGTCATCGTCTCCGGCGGCCCGGATGACGCCAAGGTCTTGTGGGTGTGCTCACAGGACGCGCCCTGACGTCCGTGCCATGTGCGGGGAACCGTTGATCCCGGTTGTGCTCCCATAGGCTGTCCGTTCAACGTGCGAGAAGGAGAGCACCGTCCCATGCCAGAGAAAATCCTGCCCATCATTCCCCGCGTCGCCACGGTGGCACTGGCCTTGCTGCTGTCGACTGGCAGCGCTTTTGCGCAATCGATGGTCAGTGTCAAGTCGCAGATGCTCAACATGCGCGAAGGCCCCGGCACCCGGCATCCCGTGATCTGGCAACTGAGCCGGGGCTATCCGCTGCAGGTCGTCTCCCGCCAGGCCGACTGGCTCAAGGTCAAGGATTTCGAGGGCGACAGCGGCTGGGTGTCGCGTTCGCTGACGGCTGCTACACCGCATCACGTCGTCAAGGCCAGCAAGGCCAACCTGCGCAGCGGCCCGGGTACGAAGTATCGCGTCAAGGGCTCGATGGCGTACGGCGAAACGCTGCGCACCCTGCAGAAGCAGAGGCAGTGGGTCAAGGTGAGGCACGAGTCGCTGGGCGAGGGCTGGGTGTCGCGCCAACTGCTCTGGGGCTGGTGAGCGTCGCCCGGCCGGTCGCCGCACGCCGTCGGATACAGGTCGCCGGAGCACATCACCGCATGGGCCGTCATCGAGGCAGCAGGCAGCGCAGACCGTGTGTGCCCACGGCCCGGGCGGGGAATGTAGCGGTCTGCTGCCCGGGATTGCGCCATGCAGCCGGTGCAGTCTCCGCCCGGGCCGGGTTGCAGGCCGGTCAGCCTTCCGCCCCCTTGCCTGCATCGATCATCGGTTTCGCAGGGCGCCGAACCAGTTGCCATGATTTGAGCAGGACGGGCAGCAGCCACACGAGCAGCACCAGTATTCCCAAGCCCGCACTGATCGGCCGCGAGAAGAATTCGAGCAGGTTGCCATCGCTGCGCATCATCGAGGTCATGAAGCTCTTTTCGAGCAGGCCGCCCAGCACCAGGCCCAGGATGATGGGGGCGATGGGAAAGCCGGCCCTCCCGAGCCCATAGGCGCAAACACCGGCAATCAGCATCAGCACGATATCGACCGAGGAGTTGTTGATCGAATAGGCGCCCACGACGCAGAAGGCCAGCACCACCGGCATGACGATGCGTGCGGGGGTGGCAACGAACCCCTTGCCGGCGCGAATCGCCAGGTAGCCGACCGGCAACATGATCAGATTGGCGACGATGAACACGGTGAACAGGGCGTAGATCATTTCTCCGCCACCGAGGAAAATCGCCGGACCGGGGTTCATGCCTTTCATGTAAAGCACGCCGATGACCACTGCCGTGATCGAGTCACCTGGAATGCCGAATACCAGTGCTGGGACCCATGAGCCGCTGACGGCGGCGTTATTGGACGAACCCGCCTCGACGATACCTTCGATGTGGCCCGTACCGAATTTCTCCGGTGTGCGGGAACATTTGCGGCTGATGGCGTAGGACATCCAGGCCGCAATGTCCGCACCGGCACCGGGCAACACGCCGATCAGGCTGCCGGTGCTGCTGCCGCGCAGGACGGATTTCCAGTACGTGCGCAGTGCCGGCCTGACTTCGCCGAAGACCTTGCCGGAGTCGCGCACGGTCACCTTGAGGTTGGAACCGGGCGTGGCAGTGAACTTCATGACCTCGGCAATGGCGAACATCCCGATCATGACGGGAATGAAGTTCACGCCCGCCATCAGGTCGGGTACGTCGAAGGTGAAGCGGGGTGAGCCGGTGATCGTGTTCAGTCCGATGGTGGCGAGGAATAGGCCGATACATAGTGACAAGAGCCCCTTCAGTCGTGAACCAGGTGAAATGAAGATTGCACAGCTCAAGCCCAGCACGGCAAGCCAGAAGTATTCGAATGAACTGAACTTGAGTGCAACCTCGGCCAGATAAGGGGCAACAAAGATCAACACCAAGGTGCCAGCGATACCACCGATTACCGAACAGACCAGAGCGATGCCCAGGCACTCACTGGCTTTACCATGTTGAGAAAACGCGTATGCCTCTTCGACGTAGGCTGCCGAGGATGGTGTTCCGGGGATGCGCAGGTAGGCTCCGGGAATGTCGCCGGCGAAAATGGTCACGGCAGCAGTCGTGACCATGGCAGCGATGGCGGGAATGGGCTCCATGAAATAGGTGACGGGCACCAGCAGGGAGACTGCCATGGTAGCTGTCAAGCCGGGGATGGCTCCGACGAACATGCCAAAAGCGGCCGACGCGATAATTACAATAAGGGTCTGGGCATTGAAGACCAGCGACATGCCATTCAGGATAGGATCCATGCTTGTCACCCGTTCATCAGGCCCAGCGGCAGCGGGACCTTGAGCATGTGGACGAAGGAGAGCCAGATCAAGGCCGCAGTCAGCAATGCGATCGGCACGGCAAGCAGCGGCCGCACGCCACTGATCAGCATCAGCATTGCGACAATCAGAACCAGGGTGGGAATGGCGCCCAGCGTATCGGCCAGCAGCAGGTAGCCGATGACCAGAAGCACAGGCAGGAGCAGCCGGCAGAACCACTCCAGCTGTTGCGTGAATGGCTCGGTGGAGCGTTGCGAGGCATGCCGCAGGACGGGCCGGACGCTGGCCAGTGCCAGCCAGGCTCCGCCGGCTGCCATGCCATAGCCGATCAGCCGGGGAAACAGGTCGGCTCCGTAGTCGTTGCCAGGCAAGGTGGGAAAACCCCGGGCTTCCACGAGAACGTAGATGCCCAGGGCCGAAACCAGCACCCCCGCCAGCAACTCACTGAGCTTCTGTGCGAAGAAGTTGTACATGATCGTTGGTCCTCAACGCTTCAGTCCCAACTTATCCACCGTATCGCCCATGATTGCGTCGGTTTTTTCCAGGAACTCGGTGAAGTCGGCGGTATTGCGCCATACGGCGCCGAACCCCTGTTTCTTCATGAAATCCTGGTAGATGCTGCTCTGGTAGGCTTTCTCCAGCGCCGCTTCGAGCCTGGCGACGATGGCCGGATCCATTCCCTTGGGGCCGCCGATGGCACGCCATTCACCCAGCGTGTAGCTGGAGCCGATTTCTTCCTTGAGCGTCGGCACGTCGGCGAAGACGGGATTGCGTTCGGGCGCCATGAGGGCCAGCGATTTGACTCGTCCGGCGTCGATCATGGAACGGGCTTCGGGCACCGAAGTGGGGGCAATGTCGATGCCGCCGGCCACCAGGTCGGTCATGGCCGGGGCGGCCCCTTCGCTCGGGATCCAGCGCACCGCCTTGGGATCGAGCCCCTGGTCCTACCAGCAAGCCGCCGAAGGCCACGTGCCAGATGCCGCCTTGGCCCACGCCCGAGGCCTTCAGGGTGCCTGCAGGTTTGCTGCGAATCGCTTCGATCAATTCGCCGACGTTCTTGTACGGCGAGTCGGCACTGACCTGCACGCCGGCGTAGTCGTAGTTGATCTGCGCGATGGGGGTGTAGTCCTTGTAGGTCAGCTTGGTCAGCCCCTGCCAATGCATCATGTTGACCTCGCCGGTCATCATGCCGATGGTGTAGCCGTCCGGCTTGGCATTGGCCAGCACGGTGTGGCCGACCACGCTGCCGCCCCCGGCCCGGTTGACCACGTTGATCGGCTGGCCCAGTTCCTGTTCGAGGGCGATTGCAATGGTGCGGGCAATGGCATCGCTGCCGCCGCCAGCAGCCCAGGGCACGATCAGCTGAATCGGGCGCTCCGGATAATCGGCATGTGCGCCGAGCGCCATCGAACCGAGGGGAAATGCAAGCGCAATGGCAACGATGTGCTTGCGAAAGGTCTTGTTCGGCATCATCTCTGTCTCCTTTTGTGTATTGACGATGATCTGGGGGTGGCGGTATTGGCGTCAGTTCAGCGCATCGCGGGTCGGCTGGCCGTCGACCAGGCGCACGATGCCCAGCGGGTTGGCGTCCCTGAGCGCAGGAGGCAGGTACGCGTCCGGGTAGTTCTGGAAGCAGACCGGGCGCAGGAAGCGGTCGATGGCGAGTGTGCCGACCGAGGTGCCGCGCGAGTCCGAAGTGGCGGGGTAGGGGCCGCCGTGGACCATCGCATCGCAGACTTCGACACCGGTGGGATAGCCGTTGAGCAGCAGTCTCCCGGCGCGGTGCTCCAGCTGTGCGAGCAGGCCTGCATGGGATTCCAGGTCGGAAGCTTCTGCCTGCAGCGTCATGGTCAGCTGCCCCTGCATGGCGGCAAAGAAGCGCGCCAGGGTTTCGGTATCCGGCACGGTGATCACGACGGTGGCGGGGCCAAAGACCTCGTTTTCCAGCGGACGGGCGGTATCGAACAGCAGATCGGGAGCTGCACGGAACAGGTGTGCGCGGGCCTTGCCCGGCTCCGCTTCGCCGCCAGCCAGCCGGGCGACGCCCGGCAGCGCCGCCAGCCGGGCCACGCCTTGCCGGTAATGTTCGAGAATCTGGCGGTTGAGCATGGCCTGCTCGGGCGACGCGGAGAGTGCCTCGCCGAGCCTGTCGATGAAGTTCTCGGTTTCGGCGGAATCCACGGCCAGTACCAGGCCCGGATTGGTGCAGAACTGCCCGCAGCCCAGCGTGACGGAGGCTGCGAGGTCGGTTGCAATGCGATCGCCGCGTGTGCGCAGTGCCTCAGGCATCAGCCAGACCGGGTTGATGCTCGACATTTCGGCAAATACCGGGATGGGCTCCGGACGGGCAGCGGCCAGGTCGCACAAGGCACGTCCGCCAGCCAGTGAGCCGGTGAAGCCAACGGCCTTGATGCCGGGCGCCAATACCAGGTCCTGGCCCACGCGGTTGCCATAGACCATGTTGAAGACACCGGCCGGCATGCCGGTCTTGAGTACGGCGCGTTCGATGGCCTGTCCCACCCACTCGGCAGTGGCCATGTGGCTGGAATGGGCCTTGACCACGACCGGACACCCTGCGGCGAGGGCCGACGCCGTATCGCCGCCCGCGACGGAGAAAGCGAGCGGAAAGTTGCTCGCCCCGAACACGGCGACCGGGCCCAGGCCGATCCGCACCTGGCGCAGATCCGGGCGCGGTAGCGGCGTACGGTCTGGTAGTGCGCGATCGATTCGGGCGCCAAGGAAATCGCCGCGCCTCAGGATGCCGGCAAACAGCCGCAGCTGTCCGCTCGTGCGTGCGCGTTCGCCGCTGATGCGCGCGGCAGGCAGCGCAGTCTCGCGTACCACGTCAGCGATGAAATCCTCGCCCAAGCCGTCGATTTCGTCGGCAACGGCTTCAAGGAAAGTGGCCCGAGCTGCAGGTGCCGACTGGCGGAAGGCCGGATATGCGGCCGAGGCTGCCTCCACCGCCTGTGTGACTTCCTCGAGCGTGGCCTGGAAGTAGGGTACAGGGTGTGCGGCACCGTCGACTGCGGCCAGACTCGCCAGTTCGGCACGGCCCAGGCCGCTGCGTTGGCCACCGATGAACTGCTGGCCGGTCAGAGTGATGCTCATGCAGATGTCTCCATGTCGTCGGGGTGGATACGGCTTACATCGACTGCTCGAGAATGCGGCGGTAGTCTTCGGGGCTGGCGTCGAGCGGATTGGTCTTGTGGCTGTGATCGGCCAAGGCACCGGTCGTGATGCGCTCGAACATTTCGGCCGTGATGCCCAGTTCGCCGAGGCGAGTCGGCAATCCCAGGCGTGCCGTCAGATCGTGCACCGCTTCGGCAACGTCCGCTTCAGCAGGCAAGGCCATGGCCTGGGCCATGCGTGCGAGCTTGTTTTCCTGTTTCATGGTGTCTGCGGCGGCATTGAAGCGGATCACGGCCGGCAACAGAATGGCGTTCAGGGTGCCGTGGTGCAGCGAAGGATTCAGGCCGCCCAGCGAATGGCTCAGGCTGTGTACGCAGCCGAGGCCTTTCTGAAATGCCAGCGCGCCCTGCATGGAAGCGCTCATCATGTTGAGTCGCGCATCGCGGTTGGCGGGCTCACGGGTGGCGGTCTCGATATGCGCCCAAGCGCGCCGCAGCCCGTCGAGTGCGATGCCGTCCGCCGGCGGATTGAAGGCCGATGCCATGAAGGTTTCCATGCAGTGCGCAATGGCGTCCATGCCGGTGGCGGCGGTAAGCTGCGCGGGCAGCCCCAGGGTGAGCTCGGGGTCGCAAATGGCAACCTTCGGGACGACGTAGGGGGAAATCACGCCGACCTTGCGGCCGTCGTTAAGGATGAGAATCGCGCCACGCCCAACTTCGCTGCCGGTGCCGGCGGTGGTGGGGATGGCGATGACCGGTGCGGTGGCCGACGTGATTTTCGTCAATCCTCCTTCGATTACCGCGAACTGCTGCAAGGGGCCGGGGTGCGTGGCACAAACGGCGACCCCCTTGGCGAGGTCGAGGGACGAGCCGCCGCCCAGCGCTATCACGCCGTCACATTCGTGTTCCTGGTACAGCGCCACGGCGGCACGAACGGCACCTTCATTGGGATTCGGCGGGGTCTGATCGAATACGGCTGCAGGTCGAGAAAGCACCGCCTGAATGCGGTCCAGCAGGCCCGCCTTGCGAATACCCTCGTCCGTCACGATCAGCGGGCGCTGAATGTTCAGGCGGGCGCATTCGCCCTGCAACAATTCGACGCTGCCGTAACCGAACTGCACCTGGGTCACATAGTTGATGAGTGCCATATGTTTCGCATCCTCCAATTTTCAAAAATATTTCGATTTGCAGACGCTTCTGCCGCTTGCATGGATCGGGGCTTCGTCGTGCGAAATTCCATGGCGTCGGCAAGTCATTTCCTGGCCTGACGAAGCAGGCAAGGGATTCACCACCTGTCTGATGCCATTCCTCCGAATGGCATCCTGCAGTGCCTGAATTCAGGCGAAATGAATTCTCGGGCGATTTTCTGAATGGCCACGGCCTGAGCCAGTTGCGTGAAGTGGCTGTTCATCGGCAGAGGCTGCATCTGATCAGGCCATCCATTGCAATACAGCCATATGTGTGCCGGTGACGGGCGGAGAAATGGTTCCAGGTCATGGCTTCGATCCGGCTTTCGTGGCCAATCGGTGCCATGTGTCTCGTTTGCTTTAATAGTTGTCTTCAGGCGTCGGCCTCCATGGGCCTTGCTTCGCCAAAACTATATCAACGTGATTCGGGTTGCAGTAATGACAACGGCTGATGGGTGCATAACAAAAATTCATACCCAAGGGGCGGCGGCGCTGCTGTGCGGCACGGCTGCCTTTCAGTCGGGCTGTTCAGTCCAATGACATCGATGCGCAGTGGGAATGCCGGATCTCATGGTTTTCGCCTGGCCGAATGGAATCGTGTCTTGAATGCTTGGCGGGAATGCCTGAAGATACTGTGGCCGTTAATCCTGACGATTATCGAGTGCTTGTTCTCAGGCTGATCGTCATTTCTTATGAATATTCGGGAATCAATTCTCGGGGTGCGGCCATGGGAACCATTGTCTCTTGCCGTCGAGTGACGACTTATTGCTGTATTTTTTGGATATATTCAAGTTTGATGCCGGGTGCTTGATTGTTCCAGTGGTGATCAATACCGTAAATCGTGATCCCAGGCACTCCGGCATCCGTAAATTGGCCGGTTTTTGATTTACCTGAAATTACTGTTAATCTATCCAGGTGACAATCGCTGACGGCCATATGACAGGAAATCATGTCCTCACTGACTTTACTTGTTTCTCGCTTGCGCATGCGGCATCTGCGCCTGCTGATCGCGCTACATGAGCATGGCACGGTGCAGAAAGCTGCAGAAGCCGTGGCGCTTACCCAACCGGGAGCCACCAAGGCTTTGAACGAGATTGAAGCCCTGCTGGGCGTGCAGTTGTTCCAGCGCACTTACAAAGGGCTCGAAATCACCGACATGGGACTCTGTGCGGTGAGGTATGCGCGTTTGATCTACTCCGATCTCGCACATTTCCATGAGGAACTGGAGAGCATGCAGCAAGGAAAGGGGGGCGGCTCTCGGTTGGGTTGATCATGGGGGCGGTGCCCCTGATATCGACTGCCCTTTCGCGGGTCCGAAGCCAGCAGCCGGCCATTTCTATTGAAATCGTCGAAGATACCAGTGCGCGTCTGCTCAGCCTGCTCGACAGGGGGCGGCTCGATGCGGCCATTTGCCGTTCCCGGGTGAATCAGCGCCCATATCTTTACGACAGCCTGAACATTCACGAGGAGCAATTGGCTGTCATCTGTCATCCGGGGAACCCCCTGGTCCAGCGTGAGCAGGTGACGCTGGCCGACCTGGCGGACATTTCATGGATCGTCTATCCGGCCAACATGCCGATGCGGCTTTTGCTGGAACGTGAGTTCCATGAAGCGAACCTGCAGTTCCCCCTTTATCCGATCGAGACTGCTTCTGCTTTCACCAGCATTTCCATGCTCCGGCATGATTGCAGATCGGTGGCACTGATGTCGGTCGACGCGGCACAACCGTTCTGCGATTCCGGCATGGTATCGATGCTGCCAATCCACTTGTATTCACGTAGTGAGCCTTACGAACTGGTGACGCGCAAGGGCACGACCCTCTCGCCGGCAACCTGCCTGTTCATGAAGGAAGTGACACTTGTCGGGAATTTATGTGCCGATGCTGCCGCCCACATCGAATCCATAAAGAGGGGAAACTGAAATGTCATGACCTAAACGGAACATGACGTATCCGTGGGTCGAGTCGAGAGTTGCAGCCGTCCCGCGCCGATGGCAGCACTGTTTTTTTGATGCAAGCTCCGCTAGGTGAGAGTAGTTCTTGTTTCTGAACCCGTTCATGCAGCGTGCTGGGCAACAAACTGCGTGCTCTGTGCGCAACAGCGAGGGTGACTTTGCAGCAACTCAGCAAGCGCACTGGGATTTCGGTATCGACCCTGTCGAAGATCGAGAACGGACAGCTGTCGCCTACCTACGAGAAGATCGCTGCGCTGGCTTTAGGCCTGGATGTGGAAGTCGGCGAGTTGTTCCGCGGGCCGGAGCGGCCGGCGGTGCATGCGCGGCGCAGCGTCACCTATCGCGACCAGGGGGCGTTCCACCGGACCCGGCAGTACGAATACGAGGTGCTGCACAGCGATCTCATGGCCAAGCGCTTCATCCCGCTGGTGACCACGATCAAGGCGCACGAGACGTCCGATTTTTCGGAGTTTCTGAGCCATGACGGCGAGGAGTTCATCTACGTGATGAGCGGTACAGCCGTGGAGCATACGGACTGCTATGCGCCGCTGCGATTGTCTGAAGGTGATTCCTGCTATTTCGACAGCACCATGTGCCGTGCCATCGTCTCCGGCGGCCCGGATAACGCCAAGGTCTTGTGGGTGTGCTCGCGTATCGAGCCGTGATGATGCCGGGCGCCGCACCTGCGGCAATGTGGGTCGCCTCGACCAATCGAGGCCGTATTTGCTTGCAAATGATCAGCCGGGCGGCGGAATCCGCAGCGGAATCGTCACCGGCCCGTCGTTGACCAGCCGGACTTTCATGTCTGCGGCGAAGCGTCCGGTCTGCACCACCGGATGTGCGGCGCGCGCGCTGGCGACGAAGTGCTCGTACAGCGCTTCGCCGGTGCGCGGGTCGGCGGCCTTGCTGAAACTCGGGCGGTTGCCGCCGCCGGTGTCCGCCGCCAGCGTGAACTGGCTGACCACCAGCAGGCCGCCGCCGACGTCCTGCAGCGAGCGGTTCATCCTGCCGGCCTCGTCGGCGAAGATGCGCAGCTTCAGGATTCTGGTGAGCAGCTTGTCGGCTTCGGCCGGTGTGTCGCCGCGCTCGGCGCAGACCAGCGCGAGCAGGCCGGGGCCGATTTCGCCGATGGTGTCGCCATCGACGACGACGCGCGCTTCGGAGACGCGCTGCAGGACTGCGAGCATTTTTTTCGGGAGCCTTCAGGCCGGCGCCCAGAAGGGCGCCGGGCGTGGATGCGCCGCCGGGGTGGCGGCGCTTTCGGTCAGACGGCGGCGAGCGCCTGTTCCAGGTCGTCGATCAGGTCGTCGATGTGCTCGATGCCGATCGACAGCCGCACCATGTCGGTGGTCACGCCGGCCTTGGCCAGTTCTTCCGGCGACAGCTGGCGGTGGGTGGTCGAGGCCGGGTGGCAGGCGAGCGACTTGGCGTCGCCGATGTTGACCAGGCGGGTGAACAGCTTCAGCGCGTCCTGGAAGCGGGTGCCGCCTTCGATGCCGCCCCTGTTTCCGTCCCCTTTGACGCCGAAGGACAGGATGCCCGAGGCGCGGCCGCCCATGTACTTCTGCACCAGGCCGTGGTCGGGGTGGTCGGGCAGGCCGGCGTAGTTCACCCATTCCACCTTGGCGTGGCCCTTCAGGTACTGCGCCACCTTCACGGCGTTGTCGCAGATGCGGTCCATGCGCAGCGCCAGGGTCTCGATGCCCTGCAGGATCAGGAAGGTGTTGAACGGCGACAGCGCCGCGCCGGTGTTGCGCAGCGGCACCGTCCGCGCCCGGCCGATGAAGGCCGCCGGGCCGAGCGCCTCGGTATAGACCACGCCGTGGTAGGACACTTCCGGCTCGTTCAGGCGGCGGAAGCGCGCCTTGTGCTCGGCCCACGGGAACTTGCCGGAATCGACGATCACGCCGCCGAGCGAGTTGCCGTGGCCGCCCAGGTACTTGGTCAGCGCGTGCACGACAATGTCGGCGCCGTGCTCGAAGGGGCGGCACAGGTAGGGCGAGGGCACGGTGTTGTCCACGATCAGCGGCACGCCGGCCTTGTGCGCGATCTCGGCCAGGCGGCCGATGTCGGTGATGTTGCCCAGCGGATTGCCGACCGATTCGCAGTAGATCGCCTTGGTGCGCTCGTCGATCAGCCCGGCAAAGCTGTCGGGGTCGCCGGAGTCGGCGAAGCGCACTTCGATGCCGAATTGGGGCAGGGTGTGGGCGAACAGGTTGTAGGTGCCGCCGTACAGCGCTGTCGCCGAGACGATGTTGTCGCCGGCCTCGGCGATGGTCTGGATCGCATAGGTGATCGCCGACATGCCCGACGCCACCGCCAGCGCGCCGATGCCGCCTTCCAGCTCGGCCACACGCTGCTCGAGCACCGCGTTGGTCGGGTTGGTGATGCGGGTGTAGATGTTGCCCGCCACCTTGAGGTCGAACAGGTCGGCGCCGTGCTGGGTGTCGTCGAAGGCGTAGGACGTGGTCTGGTAGATCGGCACCGCGACGGCCTTGGTCGTGGGTTCCGGCGAATAGCCGCCATGCACGGCGATGGTTTCGAGCTTCATGCGACGGGTCTCCCCTGTGGGTGGATGTGTGGCGAGAGTATAGCGAGGGCGGCGTGGATGGCGGAGGCAGTCTGGCTAGGAGGCCGTCTGCTCCTGTTCCCAGCGCTGGAAATATTCTTCCATGTGCTTGACGCAGAGCTTGATCTTGGCCGATGAACTCAGGCGCTCCGGATAGACGGCCCAGATGTTGGCTTCCTGGGTGTATTCCGGCAGTACCGTCACCAGCGCGCCGGTTTGCAGATGGCTGCCCACGTCCCAGATCGAACGCAGCGTGATGCCGTGCCCGCGCAGCGCCCAGGCGACGGCGATTTCGCCGTTGTTGGTGACCAGCGAGCCGCGCACCTTGACGTTGTAGCTGTGGCCGCGCCGCGTCAGCTTCCACAAGCCGACCGGGTGGTCGCGCTCCTTGATGATCAGGCAGTTTTGCTGCGTCAGTGCGCGCAGGTCGGCCGGCGCGCCATGCTCTTCGACGTACGAGGGCGAGGCGCAGAGCACCCGGTGGTTGCGTGCCAGGCGCCTGGCGATGTAGTGCGGCGAGATGACGTCGCCGATCCGGATGTCGAGGTCGATCTTGTTCTGCGCGAGGTCGAGCAGGTGATCCAGCACGTCGAGCCGGACCTGGATTTCGGGGTACTTGCGCGAGAACTCGGCCAGGCTCTCGCCGACCACCCGGCGGCCGAAGCCGAAGCTGGTGGATACCCGCAGCACGCCGCGCGGTTCGTTGCGCTTGACGCCGAGTTCCTCGTGCAGCTCGATGACGCTGTCAAGAATCCGCCGCCCCAGCTCATACACCTGCTCGCCTTGTTCGGTCAGCGACACATGGCGCGTCGAACGGTGGAAGAGCTTGCATTCGAGCTGGGTTTCCAGCGTCTGGATGCGCTTGGTGATGTAGGCCGGCGAACTGCCGAGGCGCTGTGCCGCCTGCGAGAAATTCAGTGTCCGCACCACTTCGCAGAACACCTGCAGGTCTTCGATGGAGAATTTGTTGTTCTGATTCGTAAAAACTGATTTCAATTCCGGCTGCTTGTTCGGTCCTTTCCCGGATCGTACGATGAATTGAACTTATCGATCCATCGAATGAAGCCAAGGAAGGGGAAAGAGCTTGAACGCAACCGGTCTCTCGCTTGCCGAACTGGCCCGCGGGCTGCGCAGCCGCAAGTTCAGCGCGGTCGAAATCGTCGATTGCTGCCGTGCCGCCCATGAGCGCAGCGAGCCGCTGCTGAATGCCTGGAAGAGCTGGAACGGCGATGCCGCACGTCTGCTCGCCCAGTCGGTGGACGGGCTGTTCGACAGCGGGATGGACTTCGGCCCGCTGATGGGCTTGCCGGTGTCGGTCAAGGATCTCTACGGCGTGCCGGGCATGCCGGTGTTCGCCGGTACCGACCAGGCGCTGCCCGCCGCCTGGGAGGCGGCCGGCCCGGTTGCGGGTGCGGTGCTGCGCCAGTTCGGCATCGTGATGGGCAAGACGCATACCGTCGAATTCGCCTTCGGCGGGCTCGGCGTCAATGCGCACTGGGGAACGCCGTTCAACCCCTGGAGTACCGACGGGCAGCGGACGCCGGGCGGCTCCAGCTCGGGCGCCGGGGTTTCGCTGGCGCAGGGCAGTGCGCTCGTCGCGCTCGGCACCGACACCGCCGGATCGGTGCGGGTGCCGGCGTCGATGACCGGCCAGGTCGGACTCAAGACCACGCATGGCCGCTGGCCGCTGGCCGGCATCGTGCCGCTGTCGCCCTCGCTGGACACCGCCGGCCTGCTGACCCGCAGCGTGGAGGACATGGCTTTCGCCTTTGCCGCCATCGACACTCCGTGCGGTGAAAGCCGGCCTGTCTGCGCCATGCCCTCGCTGGCCGGGCTGCGTCTGGGCGTGGCCGACAATTTCTTCTGGGAGTCGCTCGACCCGGGCATCGGCGAAAGCGTTTCCGCCGCCATCGACCAGCTGGCGCGCGCCGGAGCGCACGTCGTCCGGCTGCGGGTGCCGCACTGCGACGAGGTGTACGACATCTTCCGCCAGGGCGGCCTGGCGGCGTCCGAACTCGCCGCGTTCATGAACATGGAATTCCCGGAGCGGATCGAGCGCCTCGACCCGGTCGTGCGTGCGCGCGTCGCCGCGGCGGAGCAGGTGTCCTCGGTCGAGTACCTGCGCCGCAAGCAGGTGCTGCGGGACTGCGCGTCGCGGGCGACGGCGGTGTTCGCCGACGTCGATGCGCTGCTGGCGCCCACCGTCGCCGTCACGCCGCCCCTGCTGGACGACATCGCCGACGGCGCCGCCTATGCCCGGGCCAACATGATGGCCTTGCGCAATACCGTGATCGGCAATCTGTTCGGCTGGTGCGCGCTGACCCTGCCGGTGGGCTTCGATGCCCGGCGGATGCCGGTCGGCCTGCAACTGATGGGGGCGCCGATGGCCGAAGCGCGCCTGATCGGCATCGGCCTGGCGGTCGAGGCGCTGATCGGCCGCGGGCCGGACATTCTCGGCCGCGCACCGGCCCTTGCCTGAGCGGCCCTGCCTGAGCGGCCCTGCCGCATTCCGTCGTTTTTTTGCTGTGTGTTACCAAGGAGGAGACTCGCATGTTTGCCAACAACAAGAGCTGGAAAAAGATCGTTGCCGCATCCGTCGTCGGCGCGCTGTTCGCCGGTGCGGCGCATGCCGCGGATTTCAATTTCACCTTCGCCCACGTGCTGGTCGAAAGCACGCCGAACGCCAAGGCGGCGGTGAAGTTCAAGGAAGAGGTCGAACGCAATTCCAAGGGGCGGATCGCGATCAACATCCGCCCGGCGGCGCAACTGGGCGGCGACGTCGAGATCATCGAGCAGACCCAGATGGGGCTGGTGCACATCGCGATTCCGCCGACCGGCAACCTGGCCAACTTCGAGCCGAAGATGTACCTGTTCGACCTGCCCTTCCTGCTGCCCGACAGCGCGGCGATGAAGCGCGTGCTGGACGGCGAGGTCGGGCGCGAACTGCTCGACACGCTCGACAAGAGCAACCTGTACGGGGTGAATTTCTGGGGCGCGGGTTTTCGCCACATGACCAACAACGTCCGTCCGATCACCGGCCCGGACGACCTGAAGAACATCAAGATGCGTACCCTGCAGGCGCCGGCGATCCTCGCCACCTACCGCGCCTTCGGCGCCAACCCGACCGCGATGGCCTTCACCGAGGTCTACAACGGCCTGCAGCAGGGCGTCGTCGAAGGCCAGGAAAACCCCTTGGCCAACATCTACTCGATGCGCTTCCACGAAGTGCAGAAGTACATGACGCTGACCGGGCACGCCTACCACACCTATGCCGCGGTGATGAACAAGGCGGCCTGGAATTCGCTGCCCGACGACCTCAAGCAGGTCATGCGCGACGCCTTCGACGCCGGCCGCGACCATGGGCGCCAGCTCACCGACGAAGACGAGGCGCGGATCATCGCCGAGATCAAGGACAAGATCGAGATCCGCGAGCTGACGCCGGAAGGGCGCGCCGCCTTCATCGAGAAGTCGCAGCCGATCTACAAGCAGTTCGAAGGCCGGGTGACGCCGGCCCTGCTGCAGAAGGCCGTCAAGGCCTCGGCCGGCAACTGATCCCGGAATCGTGACAGGGGACGGCAATGCTAGAAGCGCTCAACAAATGCATCGACTGGGTCGAGAACGTGATGATGGTGGTCCTGATGCTGGTCGCCACCGTCGTCGCCATCGTCCAGGTCGCGGCGCGGTATGTCTTCAACAACTCCCTTTACTGGTCGGAGGAGCTCATCCTGTATTCGCTGATCACGATGAGCTTTCTCGCCGCCAGCATGGGAGTGAGGTATGCCGCCCACATTGCGGTGGAGATGCTCTACGCCTTTGCCGGGCCCCGGCTCACGCGGGTACTGAAGTACGTGGCCGCGGTACTCGGCCTGCTGTTCGCCGTTTCGCTGATCCACTATGGCGGGCGGCTGTTCATCAACACCCTGAACATGGGGCAGTTGTCGCCGGCCATGCAGATTCCGGTGGCCTACGTCTATCTGTCGATTCCGATCGCCGGCGTGTTCATGACCCTGCGCTATCTGCTGATCCTGCGGACGCTGTGGAGCGGGCGGGACTACCAGCCGTTGCTGACTTCGATCAGCCCGACGACCTGAGGAGCGCCGAATCATGATTTCCGCCCTGGTTCCGATCTTCTTCAGCCTGCTGCTGTTCGGGCTGCCGATCTTCGCCGCCCTCGCTTTTGCCGTCACCGCGGTGCTGGGCATCTCCGGCGGCATCGACCCGCTGGTGGTGCCGATGCGGATGTTCTCGGGGATGAACAATTTCTCCCTGATGTCCATCCCTTTCTTCATCCTCGCCGCCGAGCTGATGCGCATCGGCGGCCTGTCGGACCGCCTGATCGAACTGGCCAAGGTGCTGATCGGCTGGCTGCCCGGCGGGCTGGCGGCAGCCACGGTGCTGGCCTGCCTGTTCTTCGGCTCGATCTCGGGTTCCAGCCCGGCGACGGTGATCGCCATCGGCACGATCATGTACCCGGCGATGGTCAAGGCGGGCTACGACAAGTACTTCGCCATCGGCCTCATCGCCACCGCCGGTACGCTCGGCCCGATCGTGCCGCCGAGCATCGCTCTGATCATCTACGGTTCGGTCACCGGCACGTCGGTGGGCAAGCTGTTCGCCGGCGGCCTGCTGCCCGCGCTGCTGATCGGCAGCCTGCTGATCGGCTATACCACCTGGTATTCGATCCTGCGCAAATACCCGCGCGACCCTTTCCCGACGCTGCGCCAGATCGTCCATGGCTTCGGGCGCGCGGCCTGGGGCCTGGGCCTGCCGGTGATCCTGCTCGGCGGCATCTACAGCGGCGTATTCACGCCGACCGAGTCGGCGGCGAGCGCATGCCTGTACGGCTGGTTCGTCGGTGCGGTGATCTATCGCAACATCGGCCTGCGCAGCCTGCTCGAGATTCTGCGCAACACCGGCCTGCTGTCGGGCACGCTGCTGCTGATCACCGCCGGCGCATCGGCGTTCTCGTGGATCCTGGCCTCGACCGGCACGCCGACCCAGATCGCGACCCAGGTCCTGTCGAGCACCGACTCGCCGCTGCTGATCATGCTGCTGTTCAACGTCATCATGCTGGTCGCCGGCTGCTTCCTCGACAGCGCGTCGGCGATCATCATCCTGGCGCCGCTGATGCAGCCGATCGCCGCGCAGGTGGGCGTCGACGCGGTGTATTTCGGCATCATCACCCTGGTGAACCTTTCGGTCGGCATGCTGACGCCGCCGGTGGGCCTGAACCTGTTCGTCGCCATGGGCATTGCCAGGATGACGCTGTACGAGATCTTCCGCGCGGCGCTGCCCACCATCCTTCTGATGGTCGTCGCGCTGCTGCTGGTGACCTACATTCCGGCGATCAGCATGCTGCTGCCCAACACCCTGTATTGAGGACGGCGATGAAAACCATCCATCTGCTATCGACCGGCGGCACCATCGCCAGCGCGCCGGGCAAGGACGGACGCGACGTTTCCGGTGCGCTGCCCGGCGAGGCGCTGGTGCAGGCGCTGGCGCTGGACGGCGGGATCCGCCTCGAAGTGCATTCGGTGCTGCAGAAGCCGAGCAATGCGGTCGATGCCGGCGACTGGATCCTGATCGCGCGTGAGTGCGCCGCGCTGATGGCTGCGGGGAAGGCCGACGGCATCGTCGTCACCCACGGCACGGACACGCTGGAAGACACCGCCTACTACCTGGAATGCGTGCTCGACACGAGCCGGGTGCCGGTGGTGGTGACCGGCGCCCAGCGCGTGCCGCATGCGCTGGGCAGCGATGCCTACATCAACCTCCGGCGCGCGATCGAAGCCGCCGCCGCCGATGCCTGCCGCGGCCTGGGAGTGCTCGTCGCCTTCAACGAATCGCTCTACGGCGCCGGCTTCGTGCGCAAGGTGAGCAGTTTCCGGCTCGACGGCTTCGATGCGCCCGGCCTGGGCTGCCTGGGCTTCATCGACAACGGCCGCGTCGCGCTGCTGCAACATCCGGCGCGCCAGCCGCGCCTGAGCCACGAAGCGGCGCTGCCCAGGGTGGATATCGTGCCGGCCTATGGCGGCGCCTCGCGTGAGATGCTGGCGGCCGTGCTCGCCAGCGCTCCGGCCGGCCTGGTGGTCGATGGCGTGGGCCGCGGCCACGTGCCGCCGGACTGGATGCCGGTGCTGCGCGAAGCCATCGCCGACGGGCTGGTGGTGCTGGTGTGCAGCAGCACGCTTCACGGCGCTACTCACCAGAGCTACCAGTTCGCGGGTTCGCTGCACGAACTCGAACAGGCGGGCGCGATCGCCGTGGCCCACCTGTCGGCACGCAAGGCCCGCATCCGGCTGGCGGTCGCCCTGGCGGCGGGCATGCGTGAGCCCGAGGCCTTGCGGCAAGCATTCATCTGGCAGCGGGAGCGCTGCTGACTCTCTCGACAAGGAACAAAAAATGTCCGCACTCAAGATCGCCGTGATTCCGGGGGATGGAATCGGCAAGGAAGTCATGCCCGAAGCGATGCGCGCGCTGGAGGCGCTGCAGCAGCGGCACGGCCTCGAACTGGTGTTCGAGCATTTCGACTGGGCTTGCGCCGAGTACTACCAGCAGCATGGCGACATGCTGCCGCCGGACTGGTTCGAGCGCCTGAAGGGCTTCGACGCGATCCTGTTCGGCGCCGTCGGCTGGCCCGAGGTCGTGCCGGACCACATTTCGCTGTGGGGTTCGCTGCTGAAGTTCCGCCGCGAGTTCGACCAGTACATCAATCTCCGCCCGGTGCGGCTGATGCCCGGCGTGCCGTGCCCGCTGGCCGGCAAGAAGCCGGGCGACATCGACTTCCTGGTCGTGCGCGAGAACACCGAAGGCGAATACACCGACCTCGGCGGCCGCATCTACGGCGGCACCGAGCGCGAGATCGTCATCCAGGAATCGGTCTTCTCGCGCCACGGCGTCGATCGCGTGCTCGAATACGCATTCCAGCTCGCCGCCCGGCGCGAGCGCAAGCACCTGACCTCGGCGACCAAGTCCAACGGCATCGCGATCAGCATGCCGTACTGGGACGAGCGCCTCGAAGCGGTTGCCGCCGGCCATCCCGAGGTGCGCTGGGACAAGTACCACATCGACATCCTGTCGGCGCGCTTCGTGCTGTCGCCGGAGCGCTTCGACGTGGTGGTGGCGTCCAACCTGTTCGGCGACATCCTGTCGGACCTCGGGCCGGCCTGCACCGGCACCATCGGCATCGCACCGTCGGCCAACCTGAACCCGGAGCGCCGTTTCCCCTCGCTGTTCGAGCCGGTGCATGGTTCCGCGCCGGACATCTACGGCCGCAACATCGCCAACCCGGTGGGCATGATCTGGTCGGCGGCGCTGATGCTCGAATTCCTCGGCGAGCGCCAGCCCGCCTGCGCGGCAGCGGCGCAGGAACTGCTGCGTGCGATCGAGCAGGTGCTGGAGCACGGCCCGCGCACGCCGGACCTGGGCGGCGATGCGGATACGACCGTGATGGGCAAGGCGGTCGCGGATCTGCTCGGGCGCGCCTGAGCGCGAGGCCGGATGCGGCGGCAGCCCGTTTCCGGCCATCCCTTGACCCGCATCATTTTCCCCCGCCGGGCGCTCGGCTCTAATGGGCTCCACACAGGAGAGCCCTCATGTTCCGCATCGCCAACTTCATCCGCGAACTCGATCAACCCACGCCGGTCGGCCCGCGCCGCAATCCGCCCGGCCCGGTGGTCATCTGGAACCTGATCCGGCGCTGCAACCTGACCTGTGAGCACTGTTACTCGATCTCGGCGGACAAGGACTTTCCCGGCGAGCTGAACACGGCCGAAGTGTTCAAGGTCATGGACGACCTGAAGGTCGCGCGGGTGCCGGTGCTGATCCTGTCGGGCGGCGAGCCGCTGCTGCGGCCGGACATCTTCGACATCGCCCGCCGCGCCAAGGGCATGGGCTTCTACACCGCGCTGTCGTCCAACGGCACGCTGATCGACGCTTCGAACATCGATGCGATCGACGACATCGGCTTCGACTACGTCGGCGTCAGCCTGGACGGCATCGGTGCCACGCACGACCATTTCCGCCGCAAGCAGGGCGCTTTCGAGGCCTCGATGGCCGGCATCCGGCTGTGCCTGGAGCGCGGCATCAAGGTCGGTGTGCGCTACACCATGACCGAAGGCAATGCCCACGACTTGCGTGCGCTGCTGAAGCTGGTCGAGGACGAGGGCATCGACAAGTTCTATTTTTCCCACCTCAACTACGCCGGCCGCGGCAACAAGAACCGTGCCGGCGATGCCCGCCACCGTACCACGCGCGAGGCGATGGAGCTGCTGTTCGAGACCTGCCTGGACCTGCACCGGCGCGGCATCGAGAAGGACTTCGTCACCGGCAACAACGATGCCGACGGGCCTTTCCTGCTGCAGTGGGTGCAGCGCCGCTTCCCCGAGCGCGCCGCCCACATCGAGGCCAAGCTGCGCCAGTGGGGCGGCAACGCCAGCGGCGTGAACGTGGCCAACATCGACAACCTCGGCATCGTGCATCCGGACACGATGTGGTGGCACGTGCCGCTGGGCGACGTGCGCAAGCGCGCCTTCGGCGAGATCTGGAACGATCCGGACAATCCACTGCTGGCCGGGCTGAAGCAGCACCCGCGTCTGCTCGAAGGCCGCTGCGGCGGCTGCCGCTACCTGGACATCTGCAACGGCAGCTCGCGCGTGCGCGCGCCTCGCAGATCACCGGCAATCCGTGGGCGGAAGATCCGGGCTGTTATCTGGACGACGACGAGATCGGCTTCGCCGGCGGCGGCGAGCGCGTCGTCACCACACCCTGGACGCGTATCGCGAAGGTGCCGGCATGAGAAAGAATTCCTGCGCTCGCAGCAATGTTGCGGCGCTGTCCTTTGACGGAGTGTTTTCGTCCTGGGGCAGTCCGGCGATGAAGACGTCGCTGGGCGTGATCCTGTTCGGTGCCGCGATGCTGGCGGCCGGCAGCGGCAACGCAGCCGACACGGCCCGTCCCGACGTTTCCGCGCTGTACGCCCAGCACTGCGCCGCCTGCCATGCGCCTGACCGCCTCGGCGGCATGGGGCCGGCGCTGCTGCCGGACAACCTGTCCCGCCTGCGCAAGCCCGAGGCGCTGAAGATCGTCGCCGAGGGGCGCACCGCGACGCAGATGCTGGGCTTCGCCGAGCAGTTGAACAAGGACGAGATCGCCGCGCTGGTCGACTGGATCTACAGCCCGGTCGCGCCGCCGCCGCGGTGGACCGACGAAGACATCCGCGCGTCCTACATCCGGCATGTCGATCCGGCCACGCTGTCCGACACGCCGGTGTTCGATGCCGATCCGATGAACGTCTTCCTCGTCGTCGAAGGCGGCGACCACCACGTCAGCGTGCTCGACGGCGACAAGCTCGAACCCATCCACCGCTTCCAGTCGCGCTTCGCGCTGCACGGCGGCCCGAAGTTCGCCGCCGACGGGCGCTACGTGTTCTTCGGCTCGCGCGACGGCTGGATCACCAAGTACGACCTGTGGAACCTGAAGGTGGTGGCCGAGGTGAGGGCGGGCATCAACACCCGCAACGTCGCCGCATCGCCGGACGGCCAGCACGTCGCGGTGGCCAACTACCTGCCCAATACCCTGGTACTGCTCGACGGCGACCTGAACCTGGTCAAGACCATCGCCGCCACCGACCGCGACGGCAAGCACAGCTCGCGCGTGTCGGCGGTGTATGACGCCACGCCGCGCCAGTCCTTCATCGCCGCGCTGAAGGACGTGCCGGAAGTGTGGGAGATCAGCTACACCAAGGCGGTCGAAGACATCCCCACCGGCTTCATCCACGACTACGCGCAGAAGGAGGGCAGCTTCATCCCCGGCTACCTGAACCCGCGCCGCACCATCCTGCAGGAAGTGCTGGACGACTTCTTCTTCACCCAGGACTACGCCGAACTGATGGGCGCCTCGCGCGAAGGCGTCGGCCAGGTGGTCAACCTCGACATCCGCCGCAAGATCGCCGACCTGCCGCTGGACGGCATGCCGCACCTGGGTTCGGGCATCACCTGGGAGTGGACAGGTGCCGACGGCAAGCCGCGCACGGTGATGGCGAGCACCAACCTGAAGGCTGGCGAAGTGACGGTGATCGACATGAAGAGCTGGGAGGTCATCAAGCGTATCCCCACCCGCGGCCCCGGCTTCTTCCTGCGCAGCCACGCCAACAGCCGTTATGCTTTCGTCGATTCGATGATGAGCCAGCAGGCCAAGCACATCCTGCAGGTCATCGACAAGCAGACGCTGGAAGTGGTCAAGGAAATCACCGGCGAGCCGGGAAAGACCCTGGCACACATCGAATTCACCCGCGACGGCCGCTACGCGCTGGCCAGCCTGTGGGAAGACGAGGGCGCGGTCATCGTCTATGACGCCCAGACCCTCGAGGAAGTGAAGCGCCTGCCGATGAGAAAGCCGGTGGGCAAATACAATGTGTGGAACAAGATCACACGCGAAGAGGGCACCAGCCATTGAGTGCCCCCGCAATCCCTGACGAAGAGTAAGACCATGGCCCTGATCCCCCTCGAAGAACCGAGCACCAAACGCATCCCGCCCGACACCTTCTCGCTGTGGGCGCTCGGCTTCCGTCCCTTCTACCTGCTGGCCGCGGCCTTCGCCGCGATTGCCGTGCCGATCTGGGTGGTCGTCTTCTCGGGTGCGCTGCAGACGCCGATTCCCGGCATGTGGTGGCACGCGCACGAGATGATCTTCGGCTTCGCCGCGGCGGTCATCATCGGTTTCCTGTTCCACCGCCGCGCGCAACTGGACCGGACTGGACACGCCGGCCGGCGGCCAGCTCGCCGCACTCGCCGCGCTATGGCTGGCCGGCCGGCTGGCGATGGCCTTCGGCAGTGGCGTATGGGTGGCGGTGATCGATCTCGCTTTCCTGCCGGTGGCCGCTGCGCTGCTGCTGCGCGTGCTGACGCGCGCCAAGAGCAAGCGCAACTACTTCGTCGGTGTGCTGCCGGGCCTGCTGTCGCTGGCCAACCTTGTGTTCCATCTCGCGGTGCTGGGCGTCATCGGCGCCGATCCGCTGGCGGCGATGCATCTCGCGCTGGGCCTGATCGTGGTACTGGAGACCATCATCGGCGGACGCGTGATCCCGATGTTTACCTTCAACGTGATCCGCGGCATCAAGCAGTGGCGCGACGTGCGCCTCGACTGGGCGGCGGCGGTCTCCACCGGTATCGCGCTGCTGCTGTGGGCGGTCGGGGCGGGTGCCTGGGCTGCCGTGCTGTCCTTCGCCGCCGGGGTGCTGCAACTGCTGCGTGTCGGCGGCTGGAATCCGTGGGCGACGCGCAAGGTGCCGCTGCTGTGGATCCTGCACCTGTCCTACCTGTGGATTCCGATCGGCCTGGCCCTGATCGGCCTGGCCCAGCTCGGCCTGCTGCCGCGCACCGCCGGCATCCACGCACTGGCGATCGGCGCCACCGGCGGACTGATCATCGGCATGATCACCCGCACCGCGCTCGGCCACACCGGCCGCATGCTGGTGGCCGGCCCGATCGAGACCGCCGCCTACGTGGTGGTGCAACTGGCGGCGCTGGCCCGCGTGCTGACCGTGGCCGCCGTTCCCGTTGCCGCCACTGGTGGCATCCACGCCGCCGCCACGCTGTGGGCGATCGGCTTCGCGCTCTACCTGTGGCGCTACACGCCTTTCCTGCTGAAGGCGAGGGTGGATGGCAAGGCGGGGTAGGGGGAGTGCCGCAGGAGGCCAGTGACGTAGTTCAGTCTTCGATACAGCAAAAAAACCAGCCGCATCGGCTGGTTTTTTGCTGTGTGCCCCGGGCCTTGCTTTCTGGCTGGAAGCTGGGCCGGATTTTTCTTCAATCCAGGCGCTGCGCAGCCGCTCGATGTCCGGGATGTGGATGGTGCGGCCTTCGACCTCGATCAGGCCGGAACTGGTCAGTTCGTGCAGGATGCGGGAGAAGTGTTCCTGCGTCAGGTTGAGCCGCGAGGCGATGGTGCCCTTGCTGGTGGGCAGGCGGATCGAGACGCGGCCGCTTTCGTTGCATTCGCCGCTCAGTTCCTCCTCGCGCAGCAGGTAGCCGATGATGCGCTCGCGGCCGGAGCGCAGCGAGTAGCTTTCGACGTCGCCCATCAGGCGATGCAGGCGCTGGGAGAGGCCGGCGATGATCTTGTGGCAGAAATCCGGGTCGTTGCCCATCTCCTCGAACAACACCTGCTTGCCGATGTGCAGCAGGGCGCTGTCGGTCAGCGCCTGCGCCATCACGACGTAGGGTTTGTCCATGAACATCACCGCTTCGCCGAAGCTCTGCCCGGGGCGCAGGATGTCGACCACTTTCTCGTTGCCTTCGGACGAAGTGAAGGCAAGCTTGATCTGGCCGGACAGGATCAGGTGGAAGCCGGTGCAGGTATCGCCGCGATGGAACAGGATCTCGCCCTTGGTCGCCTTGATTTCGCGCACGCCGCGGGCGAAGCGGGCGATCTCGCTGCAGCCCAGGCCCTGGAACAGCGAGGCGTGGCGAAGCAGGCGGCACAGGCGCTCGACTTCGGGTGCCAGCGGAACGGCCCCGGCGGCCGGGTCGGCTTCGCGCATGGCTTCCTGGCATGGGGTGTCGAAATGGTTCATGGCGTCGATCAACGGGTCAGTTGGGCGTAGAACAGCGGCAGCCGGGCGGGCAATTCGTCGGGCTGGCGGATCACTGCGTAGCCGCCGGGGCCGAACAGGTGCGGCAGGTAGCTGGCGCCCTCGCGGTCGATGGTGACGCAGAAGGGCACGATGCCGCGGCCGCGCGCCTCGATGACGGCGACGCGAGTGTCCTCGATGCCGTAGCGGCCGTCGTAGAGATCGAGGTCGTTGGGCTTGCCGTCGGACAGGATCAGCAGCACGCGCCGCGCAGCAGCCTGCTTTTCGAGCACGCTGGTGGCGTGGCGGATCGCCGCGCCCAGGCGGGTGTAGTAGCCCGGCTTGATCGCCATGATGCGGCCGCGCGCGGCGTCGTCGAAGCGCTGCGAGAAAGTCTTCAGGTGGTGGAAGCGGACGTTGCTGCGCTTGACCGAGGAGAAGCCGCACAGCGCGAAGCGGTCGCCGGTGGCCGACAGCGCTTCGCCGAACAGCAGCAGCGAATCGCGGATGACGTCGATGACGCGCGCCTCCGACGAAATCCAGGCATCGGTGGACAGCGACAGGTCGGCCAGCGCCAGGCAGGCGAGGTCGCGTTCGCGCTTTTCCAGCGACAGGTAGAGCTGGTCGGACGGATGCTGGCCGATGGCGCGGTCGGTGGCGGCGCGCACCACCGCGTCGAGGTCGAGCTCGCTGCCGTCGATGCGGCCCTTGAGCCAGCGCCGGCCGGGCTGCAGCGCGGCAAACTGGCGGTGCAGGTGGTGCGCAGTGCGGTGCAGGTGGGGCGGCAGCGGCGTCGGCGCGGCGCGCGGGTCGTGTGGCGAGGCGGTGAATTCCTGCAGGCGGACGTGGTCCTCGCGCAGCAGGCCCTTGCGGTAGTCCCATTCCGGCAGCGGGATGCCGTCGCCGAGCACGACGTCGTCCTCGGCGGCGGAAGGCAGGTCGAGGTCGAAGCGCACCTTGGAGGCGACGCGCTCCTCGTCGCGCGACAGCGCGAGCTGTTCGAGGTTGGCGGCGGCGTCGGCGGCGTTGTCGTCGGGGTCGTCGTCGGTGCTGCGCTTGACCTTGAGGAATTCGGCCACCGACAGCAGGCTCTCGGCGCGGAAGATCATCAGCAGGCCGTGCTTTTCCTGCGGCTGGTCGACGCGTTCGACGCGATGGGCCTGGCGTTCGGTTTCGCGCTCGTCGCGCTTGTTCTGCGCGTTGGCGCTGGCTTCGGCGCCGCGTCCGCCGCGGGCGGTGGCGGCCTCGCCCGGCATCAGATCGCCCAGCCACAGCAGCACCGGCTGGTTCGGCATGCCTTTGGGTGGCAAGGGCGGCAGGGCGGCGACGCTGCCGGGCTGTTGCAGTGCCTGGCGGATCAGGTTCTCGCGTTCGGCTTCGACCGGCGGCAGGCGGGCGGGCTCGATGCGCTGCTGGATGACTGCGGCGACCAGGCGCTCGTAGCGCGGCTGCAGACCGGGCCAGCGCAGCAGCGCGCGCAGCGTGGCGAGTTGGTTCAGGCGCAGTTCGAGCGTCGCCGCGTCGGCGCTGGCGCCTTCGGGCAGTGGTGCAAGCCGGGTCTGGGCCTCGGCCAGTGCGGCTTCGTCCTCGGCCCCGGCCGGCGCGCCGCTGGCAGCGGCAAGCGCGGCCAGCCACAGGTAGAGGTCGCGGTTCAGGCTGCGCTCGGGCAGGGCGTCGAGCTCCATCGGCAGGCGCAGCGTGACGGCGTCCATGCGCGCACGGGCCGTGCGTTCGTCGCTGCCGGCAATGCGCGACAGCAGGCTGCGGCGCGCGCCGTGCACGTCGGCGGTGGCGGCGGCGACGCGCAGGCCGGGGTCGCCGCCGAGGGCGCGGAAGAACACGCCGGTCATGCGTTCGATTTCCTTCAGCCTGACCGCGGCCTGCGGAAAATGCCCGCCCGCGGCGCGGGTGATGAAGCGGTGCCAGAGCTTGCCGACGGTTTCTTCCATGGTTCAGCGCTCCAGATCCGCTTCGCGCGGCCCGAAGATCGGGTAGCGCCAGGGCTTGCCATTGACCGCGCGCGACAGGCCGAGCACGCCGAGCAGGATCAGCCCGGAATGGACGAAGGTGAAGTAGAGCACGCCGATCACCCACGACCAGGGGTTGTCGAAGCCGCCGAGGACGAAGATGGCGACGCTCAGGCTCACCAGCAGCGTGCCGCCCCAGATGCAGGTCCAGCCGGTCTGGCGCAGGTGGTTGCGCACCAGCGGATCGGGATGCTTGTGGTACTTGGCCCACAGGAACATCAATGCGAGGAAGGCCAGGCCCGGCGCCAGCATCAGGTTGATCAGGAACAGCGCCTCGGCGGCGATGGCGAGATGCGGGCCGGGTACGGCGTGGCGAAGCGGATCGGGGCGTTCGGTCGACATGGCCGTTCGGGTCAGCGGCCGAAAGTGGCCGACACGACTTCCATCAGCGCCTCGGCGACTTCGCGGTCGTCGGTCAGGCTCTCGACGATGCCGACGCGGCAGGCGGCGACCGGGTCCATGCCGTCCTTGATCAGCAGTGCGGCATAGATCAGCAGGCGGGTGCTGGCGGCTTCCTCGAGGTCGCGGTCCTTCAGCGCACGCAGCGCGCCGGCGATCGCCACCAGGCGGCGGGCGAGGTCGGGCGGGCAGGCGGTCTCACCGATCAGGATCGCTTCTTCCTGCTCGGCGCGCGGGAAGTCGAAGCGCAGGCTGACGAAGCGCTGGCGGGTCGAGGGTTTCATGCCCTTCAGCAGGTTCTGGTAGCCGGGGTTGTAGGACACCACCAGCATGAAGCTGGGCGGCGCCTCGAGTAGTTCGCCGGTGCGGTCGATCGGCAGGATGCGGCGGTCGTCGGCCAGCGGGTGCAGCACCACCGTGGTGTCCTTGCGTGCCTCGACCACTTCGTCCAGGTAGCAGATGCCGCCTTCGCGCACCGCGCGGGTCAGCGGGCCGTCGCACCATACGGTCTTGCCGTCGCCGATCAGGTGGCGGCCGACGAGGTCGGCGGCGGTGAGGTCGTCGTGGCAGGCCACGGTATGCAGCGGCAGCCCCAGGCGGGCGGCCATGTGGGCGACGAAGCGGGTCTTGCCGCAGCCGGTGGGGCCCTTGATCAGCAGCGGCAGGCGGTTCTTCCAGGCGTGCTCGAACACCGCGACTTCGTCGCCGGCAGCCTGGTAGTAGGGGATGTCGAGCTGTTGCGTCTCGGCGCGGTTGTCCATGTTCATTACGGCATTCCTTTGATGTATGCGATGGCGATGAGCGCCCAGACGAGGACCATCCAGCCCAGCGCCAGCATGCGCCACAATGCCGGCGCATGGCGCAGGGCCATGAAGTCGAGGATGATCACCGCGCCTTTCCAGAACGAGATCGCAGCCAGCACGGCGATCGCGCCGGTGCCGGTGGCGCCCAGCGCGCCCATGCCCCAGGTCAGCAGAGTGGCGACGATCAGCGTCGCCCACAGCAGGGTGGCGCGCCGCGGCGTGCCATGTACGTCGGAGCTCATGTTCACCTCCTCAGTGGATGACATAGACCAGCGGGAACAGGATCAGCCACACCAGATCCACCATGTGCCAGTAGGCGGCGCCGGTCTCGATGCCGTTCATCTCGCCCGGCCGGTAGCGGCCCTGGCGCGCGCCGTTCCACATCGCGACCAGGATCACCATGCCGAGGATCACGTGCATGAAGTGGAAGAAGGTCAGCGACAGGTAGAACATGTGGAAGGGGCTGCTCGACAGGCTGATGTTGTGCTCGAAGGCAGCTGCGTACTCGAACATCTTGACCACCAGGAAGCCGGCGCCGCAGGCGATCGCGGCCAGCAGCCAGCGTGCGCAGGGCTGCGACAGGCTGTGCTCGGCGGCCTGCACCGCGCGCACGACGAAATAGCTGGCGGTGAGCAGCAGCACGGTGTTGAGCGCGCCGGCGTTGCGGTTCAGCGCGGCCTGCTCGGCGTCGAACAGTTCGATGTTGTTGGCACGGGTGAAGGCGTAGGCGGCGAAGAACACGCCGAAGGCCAGCAACTCGGCGAGGATGAAGAACCAGATCGCCAGATCGCCCGCGAGCCGGGGTTCGGTGGCGTCCGACGGCGTTGCAGCAGCGGGTAGAGTGTCCTGTTCCATGCGCCGAAGTCTAGGCAGCGGGGCATGGAATTAACTTGATCGTGGTTAACTGAGCCTTTCCGCGCGGAGTTCGGCCGCGCTGCCCAGCCAATACCGCGTCACGTCCGCCATGCGGTTGGCAAAGCCCCATTCATTGTCGAACCATACCACCAGGTTGAGCAGCCGCGGCCCGATCATGCGGGTCTGGCCGCCGTCGACGATCGCCGAATGCGGGTCGTGGTTGAAGTCGATCGAGGCGTGGGGGTCGTCCGACCAGGCCAGCAGTCCGTGCCACGCGCCTTCGGCGGCCGCGCGCAGCAGGTGGTTGATCTGCGTTGCGTCGGTGTCGCCGGCGAGCTGCAGCACCATGTCGATGGCCGAGACGTTGTGCGTCGGCACGCGGATGGCCTTGGCCTGCACTTTGCCGGCGAGTTCGGGCAGCAGGCGCTCGACGCCGCGCGCCAGGCCGGTCGACACCGGGATGATGGACTGCATCGCCGAACGCGTGCGGCGCAGGTCGGCGTGGTGGTAGCCGTCGATCAGCGGCTGGTCGTTCATCGCCGAATGCAGCGTGGTCAGCAGCACGTTCTCGAGGCCGCATTCGCGATGCAGCAGTGCCAGTACCGGCACCGCAGCATTGGTGGTGCATGACGCGTTCGACACCAGCCGGGCATCGGCTCGCAGGCTGTCGTCGTTGATGCCGTGCACGACGGTGGCGTCGACGTCCTCGGCGCTGTTGCCCGGCTGCGACAGCAGCAGGCGCGGGCAGCCCGCATGCAGGAAGCGTTCGAGCTCGGCGCGGCTGCCGTATTGTCCTGAGCATTCGACCACCAGGTCGATGCCCCGGGCCGTCCAGTCGACCGCTTCGGGCGTGCTCGCATGCGAGACCGCGATGGCCTGGCCGTCGATCAGCAACTGGCCGTCGCGCGTCTCGACGCGGCCGGGAAAGCGGCCGTGGGTGGAATCGAAGCGGGTCAGGTAGGCGATGCTCGCCAGGTCCGCCGGCTCGTTGATCGCCACCACCCGGAACTGCTGCGCCAGCCCGGCCTCGTGCAGCGCACGCAGGTAACAGCGCCCGATGCGGCCGTAGCCGTTGATGGCGATGCGCTGCGGGCGAGGTGAAGCGTGGGGCTGGGAGTGTGACACGATGGTTTCCGGTGGGTGGATCCTGGGAGAAGCGGAATTCTAATGGGTGATGGCCTCATGCCGGAATTTGCGCAGATTCGGATCGGGGGAACAGGGCTTCCAGGCAGGTCGTTCGAGCGCTCCAATCTGTTCTTATAATGAGAACCATTTTTATCAAACCTGCTGTTTGCTACGGCAGTGATGCCGGCGGGAGCCCGAGCGTGACTGCCGGCACCGCCGCAGCCATTTCTTGAATGAGATCAGTACGATGAATGAATGGATGGTCCTGCTTGCGGCGCTGTCCGGTGTGGCGGGGGCATGGCTGCTCTACCTGGCATCGCCGCAGCAGTCGTGGTCGGTGCGCCGGTCTTCTCCCCGCGCTCTCGCCTGGCTCGGCAGTGGTTGCCTGTTGCTGTCCCTGGCGCTGCTGCTGTCGATGATGGGGGCGATGGCCGCGGTGGCGAGCTGGATGGTGCTGGCGATGCTGGTATGGACGGTGGCGCCGTTCGTTGGCGCATGGCGGGCACGGCAGCGGAGGCCGTCGTGAGCGGGAAGGCGGTAACGGGGAATGTGCGGCGGCTCGACAGCCGCCACTGGTTCGGCAAGAGCTGCGCCGGCGTGCTGCTCGGTTTCGGCCTGGCGGTGGCGCTTTCCGGCCTGTTTGCCTGGCTCGGCCCGGGAGGCATCGAGGGCGGGGGCGGCAAGACGCAATTCAACATGTGGCTGATCGCGCCGATCTGGGCGGGTGTGCTGTCCTTCGTATTCCTGTTTCGCGACAGCCTGCGTGCATGGCTGTGGCTGGGTGCGGCGAACCTGGCTGCTTTCGGCCTGCTGGGCGCGCTGCGGCTGGGCATGGGTTGAGCAATGAAAATCCGCAACGACGTCATCAAGGTGATGCTAGGGATCGTGCACATCTGGGTCGGCATCGTCAGCGGGCTGATGCTGTTCATCGCCTTCTACGCCGGCGCCATCACGATGTTCGAGAAGCCGCTCGAACGCTGGGCGACACCGCCATCGGCGCTGGCGCCGCCGCCACCGATCGAGCGCGCGGACGAATTGCGGGAGGCCGTCCTCGCCAGGCATCCGCAGGCGGCGAAGGTCCATGCCGTCGTTGTCCAGCCGACTGCCGAAATGCCTGCAAGAGTGGTATGGCGCGAACCTGGCAAGACCCGTCGGGACTTTACCGAGTATGGGGCGAGCTTCGCTGCCGACGGCAGCCTGCAGGTCGAGAAGCTGGCCAGGGCGCCGGTGGCGCAACTGGTCGACACGCTCCATCAACTGGTCGGTTTGCCGTTTGCCGATGCGGTGGCGCGCCCGATCATGGGCGCGGTGGCATTGCTGTATGCCGTGGCGCTTGTCTCCGGGCTGATCATCGTGCTGCCGACGCTGGTCAAGGATTTCTTCGCCCTGCGCCTGGGCAAGAACATCAAGCGCATGTGGATGGACGTCCATAATGCGCTGGGTATCGTCAGCCTGCCCTTCCACCTCGTCATGGCGCTGACCAGCGTGGTGTTCGCCTTCCATACGCCTTTTTATGCGGTGCAGGAGAAAGTGGTGTATCCCCATGGCCTGCCCTGGGGGCAGCACGCGCCTGCGCCCTTGCCCGGCCCCCACGAATACCCGCTGCCGGCGGACGAACTGCTGCGCAGAGTCGAGGCGCAACTGCCGGGCTTCGAGGTCTACAGCTTCATCTTCCGGGAGGACCATGGCCAGCTGGAGGCGAGCGTCACCGGCCTGGACATCCGCTACGGCACCCGTGGGCGAACCTATGCGAGCACGCACCTGAATCCCTATACCGGCGAAGTGGACCCGCATGATCTGCCCGGGCACATGGAGCCATGGGATGCGACCGTCAATACCTTCTTCATGCTGCATTTCGGCAGCTACGGCGGCAACGCGATGCGCTGGCTCTACGTGGCGATGGGGCTGGCCGGTGCCATGCTGTTCTACACCGGAAACCTGCTGTGGATCGAATCACGCCGCAGGAAGCAGCGCGACGGCGTCGTTCCCGGGCAAAAGCGTTCGGCCCGGGTGCTGGGCTGCCTTACCGTCGGCGTGTCCCTTGGCTGCGTGATCGGTATTTCGGCGACGCTGGCGGCGACCAAATGGCTGCCAGGTCGGGTTGATGGCATCGCTGCATGGCATGAGGGCATCTATTACGCAGTTTTCCTCGCCGCCGTGGCCTGGGCTTTCGTACGGGGGGCTGCCCGCAGCGCCGACGAATTGCTGCGGCTGGCAGCACTGGCGACTTTGCTGATTCCGCTCGGCAGCCTGGCGGGCATCTGGGGGAGTCGGCGGTACCTGGAACCATCCCGGTACGGGCTTTGCCGTCGATGCCACCGCCCTGGCAGCCGTGCCGGTGTTCCTGCTGCTGGCACATCACACCCGCAAGCGGATGCGGGAAGGCCATGCCGATAGCGTCTGGTCCGCGAAGCAAGAAGCTGCCGTCGAGCCGGATGCTCCACCTCGGGGGGTGGCGGCCTCGAAGTGACGGCCCGAGGCGGACGGCCACTGCCGCGCTTCGCCGCCGCTCTGCGGCCTGCTCCGCGGGCTGGACGTGACAGGGGTTCCAGGCTGTGATCCCGGCCCCCGGCGGGGCAGAGCAATGCGGCTGCCGGCGCCAGGTGGCCCGCACAGGGGCGGGTGGTCTGAACCTCAGTCGCCGGTGGCCAGCGTGGCCATGTCGATCACGAAGCGGTAGCGCACGTCGGCCTTCTCCATGCGCTCGAACGCCTCGTTGATCTGCTCCATGCGGATCATCTCGCAGTCGGGCAGGATGTTCCTCTCGGCGCAGAAATCGAGCAGTTCCTGGGTTTCGCGGATGCCGCCGATCGGCGAGCCGGCGATGCGGCGGCGGCCGAACAGCAGCGGCACCGTGCTGAGTTCGTCGAGCGGGCCGATCTGGCCGACCAGCACCAGCGTGCCGTCCACTTCCAGCAGCGGCAGATAGGGCTTGAGGCTGTGCCGGACCGGCACGGTGTCGATGATCAGGTCGAAGCTGCTGGAGGCCGCGCGCATCGCTGCGGTATCCGCCGACACCAGCAGGCGGTGCGCGCCCAATGCCAGCGCGTCGGCTTCCTTGTCCTTGCTGCGGCTCAGCACCGTGACGTCTGCGCCGAGCCCGACCGCCAGCTTGACGGCCATGTGGCCGAGGCCGCCCAGGCCGATCACGGCCACCCGGCTGCCGGGGCCGACCTGCCAGGTGCGCAGCGGCGACCAGGTGGTGATGCCGGCGCACAGCAAGGGTGCCGCGCGGGCCAGATCCAGCCCTTCGGGCACGCGTAGGCAGAATTCTTCGCGCACCACCAGATGCTTGGAATAGCCGCCCTGCGTCGGCTCCCGGGTGATGCGGTCGTGTCCGCCGTAGGTGCCGGTGCAGCCCTTGCGGCAGAGCTGTTCCTCGCCCCGCTGGCATAGATCGCATTCCATGCAGCTGTCGACCAGGCAGCCGACGGCGACGTGGTCGCCGGCCTTGTAGCGGGTGACCTCGGCGCCGACCCGGGTGACGCGGCCGACGATCTCGTGCCCGGGCACGATCGGGTAATAGCTCTTGCCCCAGTCGTTGCGCGCGGTGTGCAGGTCGGAATGGCACACGCCACAGTAGAGGATCTCCATCGCGACGTCGTTCGGTCGCAGCGCACGGCGTTCGAACCGGTAGGGCGCCAGCGGCGTGTCCTTGCTGTAGGCGGCATAGCCATGGGTCTGCATGTGCGGGCTCCTGTGCTGTATTGCTCGGAAAGCAGGGATCCTACAGGCTGTGGCGCGACAGGCAAGGGCCGGGCCTCCGCGGCGCCGGATCGTGGACGAAAAAGGGGCGGCCAAAGCCGCCCCAACCCCTTCCCTGGTCGCCCAGGAGTTACTGCGGAGAGACACCGGTCATCGTCATGCCTTTGCCGGCTGGGTCTCACCCTTGACGAAGAAGCTGATCACGTACACCAGCAGGCCGATGAAGAACATCACGCCCGCCCATTCACGCATCCAGTAGAACAGGGTGACCTGGTCCTGGGCGGCCATGAAGGACATCGGCGTATCGGACACGCGCTGCAGCCACACTTGCAGGATGCCGGCGGCGGTCAGGAACAGGGTGATGAAGACCATCGCGATCGTCATCAGCCAGAAGGCCCACATCTCCAGCACCTGCGACTTGTTCGAGTTGGCGGCACGGCCGCGCAGGATCGGCATCGCGTAGCTGATGATGGTGAGCACGACCATCACGTAGGCACCGTAGAAGGCCATGTGGCCGTGGGCGGCAGTGATCTGCGAACCGTGCGTGTAGTAGTTGACCGGAGCCAGGGTGTGCAGGAAGCCCCACACGCCTGCGCCGAGAAAGGCCATCACGCCGGTGCCCAGGGCCCACAGCACGGCAGCGCGGTTCGGGTGCTCGCGGCGACGGCGGTTGACCATGTTGAAGGCGAAGACGGTCATGGCGAAGAAGGGCAGCGGCTCCAGCGCGGAGAAGATGGAACCCCACCACTGCCAGTATTCCGGCGCACCGATCCAGTAGTAGTGGTGGCCGGTACCGATGATGCCGGTGACCAGGGCCAGCGTGATGATCACGTACAGCCACTTCTCGATGACTTCGCGGTCGACCCCGGTGACCTTGATCAGCACGAAGGCCAGCAGCGCGCCGAGGATCAGTTCCCACACGCCTTCCACCCAAAGGTGCACCACCCACCACCAGTAGAACTTGTCACGGACGAGGTTCACCGGGTTGTAGAAGGAGAACAGGAAGAAGATCGCCAGACCCCACAGGCCGAGCAGCAGCACCATGCTGATGGCGGTCTTGCGGCCCTTGAGCGAGGTCATGGTGATGTTGAACAGGAAGGCGAGGGCGACGATGACGATGCCGATCTTCGTCACCAAGGGCTGCTCGAGGAACTCGCGCCCCATCGTGGCCAGGATGTCGTTACCCGTCATCTCGGCCAGCGTGGCGTAGGGCACCAGCAGATAGCCGAGGATGGTGGCCGCCCCGGCGACAAGGAAGATCCAGAACATCGCCAGCGCCAGTTTCGGGCTGTAGAGCTCGGTTTCCGCTTCTTCCGGAATCATGTAGTAGGCCGCGCCCATGAAGCCGAACAGCAGCCACACGATCAGCAGGTTGGTATGGACCATGCGGGCCACGTTGAACGGGATTTCCGGGAACAGGAAATCGCCGACGACGTACTGCATGCCCATGATCAGGCCGAAAATGATTTGCCCCACGAACAGACCGATCGCCGCGATGAAGTAGGGCATGGCGACCGCTTGTGATTTGTATTGCATGGATGATCCCCTATTGCGTCAGCGGTTCTGTGGCTCAACCTTCGATGTTCGGCGGCCAGTTGGCGGTGTTGATCTCGGAGGTGTATTTCAGGAACTCGACGAGTTGATCCAGCTCCTCGTCGGTCAGATTGAAATTGGGCATCTGACGACGGCCGGGCGCCATCGTCGGCATTGCCTGCATCCAGGCCTTGATGAAATCCGGACCACGGCGGACATAGACGTTGCCGAGTTCAGGCGCGAAATAGGCGCCTTCGCCCAGCAGGGAGTGGCATCCGATACAGTTTCGCGTTTCCCAGATGTGCTTGCCGGCGGCAACCGCCGGGGTGATGTTGTGGGAATTGTCACGCGATGGCAGCTCGCGCTCGGTGTCGAAGGTCAGCGCCAGGAACAGGAGGAAGAAGAAAACCGTCCCCCCATAGAAGATGTTCCGCGCCATCGATTTTGTGAAAATGCCGCTCATCGCGAACTCCTCATCATTGGTCTCGTTTTCAGAATTGGTGTCAGTGGTAAGGGGGACTACGTTCCACGGCTGAGCCGATGGTGAGCGAATGGTAGGGAGCGGGGTGCTCCCCAACCATGATTTGAATCAAGATTAACCGGGCAGCCGGAATGCGCGCGGCGACTGGGCTGGAGAACGAGGATGGAGATGAACAAGGCAGCATCCGCAGCGCATCGCGTTTGCATGGCGCTGCTCGCGATGCTGGCCTTGCCGGCGATTGCGCAGCCACGCGGCGAAATCGCCGTGGACGTGGGACACACGCTGGCGGCGCCGGGGGCGACGAGCGCGCGGGGGGCGCAGCGAGCTCGAATTCAACCTCGACCTGGCACGCGAGGTGACGGCGGCGCTGCAGGCGCGGGGCTGGTCCGCGCGCCTGATCAACGAGGACGGCCTCATTCCCAGCCTGAAGGCCAGGCCGCAGGCGGCCGAGGGAGCCGCCTTCCTGCTGTCGATCCACCACGACTCGGTCAACGCCTTCGAACTGCAGCCCTGGCAGTGGCAGGGGCAGGCGCTGGACTACAACGACGATTTCGCCGGCCATTCGCTGTTCGTCTCGCGCGACAACCCGGATACCGCGCGCAGCATCCTGTGCGCCCGCATCATCGGCGCGCGCCTGCAGCACATGGGCTTCGAACCCACGCACAAGAATGGCCGCCGCCGCGCCTATGCGGACCCTGCACGCCGTGCATTATTACGACGGCCTGGCGGTGCTGCGCCATGCGACGATGCCCGCCGTGCTGTTCGAAGCCGGCGTGATCAAGAACCGCGACGAGGAACTGCTGCTGCGCGATCCCGCGCGCATCGCCCGCATGGCCGATGGCATCGCCACCGCGCTGGCGGCCTGCCTGACTGCCGGCCAGCCGGCCGACGACGAAGAGGCGGCGGATGGGCCGCCGCTGCAGCCGAGTGCCGAATAGACAGGGCGGTTAGCGGCAAGGAGGGTCGCGGCGTGGCTGCCTGCAGGCCAGGTTTCCGCGCCGCGTGGCTTACAACGAGGAGACAAGCATGCACGAGGAAATCCTGCGTTTCTGGTTCGAGGACATCCAGCCGGCCCAATGGTGGAAGGTCGATCCGGCCTTCGATGCCTTGCTGCGCGAGCGCTATGCGGTTCTGCTGGAGAGCGCTGCGAAAGGCGAATGCCATGGCTGGCGCGGCAGTGCCCGCGGCCGCCTGGCCGAGATCATCGTGCTCGACCAGTTCTCACGCAACATCCATCGCGGCACGCCGCGCGCTGCGCAGGACGGCATGGCCCTCGTGCTGGCGCAGGAGGCGGTTGCGGGCGGTGCGCTGGACGCGCTCGGGCCTGCCGAACGTGCCTTCCTGCTGATGCCCTGGATGCACAGCGAGTCGCAACTGATCCATGTCGAGGCCGAACCCTTGTTCAGGCGTTGGGCGTCGCAGGACAGTCATGATTATGAACTGCGCCACAAGGCCATCATCGACCGCTTCGGGCGTTATCCGCATCGCAATGCCATCCTGGGGCGGAAGTCCAGCACCGAGGAAATCGAGTTCCTGAAGCAGCCGGGCTCGAGCTTCTGAGCCGGCTGCGAAGGCCGGGTTCAGGCCGCGGGCGCTTTCCAGTTGCGCGTGGCATGCACGCACTCGCGCACCAGCGCCGGACCGCGATAGACCAGGCCGCTATAGACCTGCACCAGGCTGGCGCCTGCTTCGAGCTTGGCGAGCGCGTTGCTGCCGTTGAGCACGCCGCCGGCGGCGATGATCGGCAGTTCGCCGGCAAGCGCCGCGGCGAGCTGGCGGACGACGGCGGTCGAGGCCTCGAACACCGGTGCGCCGGACAATCCGCCCTGCTGCTCGCCGTAGCGGATGCCCTGCACCTTGTCGCGCGCGATGGTGGTGTTGGTGGCGATGACGCCGTCGATGCGGTGGCGGCGCAGCGCGTCGGCGATGTTGATGACCTGGGCTTCGTCCAGGTCGGGGGCGATCTTCAGCGTCAGCGGCACGTAGCGGCTGTGAGTGTCGGCCAGCCGGGTCTGCGCGAGCGGGTCGTTGAGTTCGGATTCGCCTTGTATAGACGTTCTGCAAGTACAAGAAGTGCGTGGGCAGTATCTGCCAAGCGTACCTTGTGCGCACCACGTAGCAACAAACGTCATCAACCAGAAGCCGATTACTGACTCTCAGTGACAACACGACCCAAGATGGTTATTTTCCAGTCGAAAGACTGGAAATCAGATAGCGCACCTCGGATGTGAGACCAATTGCACGATTCAAATCCGGGAACCTCTGTCCTCCATAACCCCAGTGGTGAATCGCAATTACCTGCCCTGACTCGTCCAACACCGGTGACCCCGAACTACCTTCTGCCGTATCGCACTGGTGCGCAAGGTCCTACCTTCCGATAGGCTGTAGGTGAGTCCACCGGCCACAACCGAACATCGCATCCGAGACGCACAACCTTCATCGGGGAGCCCTGAGGGTGCTGCAGAACAACAAGCGGCTGGCCAAGACGTGGAGTTCCTGTAGCCAGTTCCAAGGGCGGCGGTGGCGGCACGGCCGCCGGGACAACTAGCTCAATCACGGAGAGGTCGAGCTCCTTTAGCTTGTCCATGCTAACCACTGCTTTGCAAGTGTAAGATGTCCCAGGGTCAATAACACCGTTGATCATCCGATAGCCGAAAATAACTAATGTTCGTTCGCACTGATCCGGCCGTCCGATGCAGTGGTGATTGGTGAGGAGGTGCCGAGTTGAAACCATAAATCCGGTGCAGACCTGCCAACGGCCGTCTTCTTGCCAGAATACGGCAGCCACACTGTGTGATGCCTTGTGGATCGCACCTGTCTCGATTGAAGTAACCTCCTCGAAACGAGGTGGATCTCGAAAGCTAAAAGGTCTGCCACGAGGAAGGACTGCGGCAAGCTCGTACTTCAGGCGTATAGGATAACCGGGCGGAACTCCCCGAATCTCAAGCTCTGCCTGCGAAACACCTATCATTGGGATCGCATGACGACTAGCATCAACCATGCGAATCTTCCCTCCATCCCAGCGGATCACTACTTCTGCACCTGAGGGTAGTTCGATATCCTCAAGGGTCAGTAAAAGGGCCTTAGCGCCAAACCGACTCAATTGTGTTTTCCATGATATACCAGAAGGATCATCAATGGAAATTGTATCTATCGTATGCTGGATAACGGTTCCCACAGACGCAGGGAGCGGCTGTGCATCCGCGGTAATGGTTACGCCAAAAATGGTCGTCGCACAGACCCAGTTGTATATTTTCAATTGTTGTTCTCCGGTACCCGTGCCGTATAATCACGGATGTCCTTCAGTTTGTCGCAACTGAAGTCGCTACTGGTGGTTACGTCGATATTCTCTGATTCACGAACCAACACACCATCTATCCTCTCAATCTTGCCGTTCTCGATATAAAAGATGGTGTGTGTGCGATCTGCATCTGTGCCATGCTTGCGCACCAGTCGCCTGATGTTGTTTACATGAATCCTTAGCGTATTATTCTTGAAATCCCCTATGGGGTGGTAAATTTCCGGTGAGGGAATAATGTGAACATAGGGATTGTTATTCCCAATGGAAATTTTGTTAACCAGTTTTTCAACGCCATTGCAATCTAGATGCACTGAATTAATTTTTGAAGCTCGCTCGTAATTTAGCCGGCCACCAAAAAGTTTTCCATCGCCCTCCTGCAACTTCGGCGTGAGGTCCGAAGTGTAGATCAGCCGAGTGAGTGCTTGCTCCGGTTTGAGGCCGGTGGAGTACGCTAGCATGGCCAATGCAGCTGACGCGATAGCAGTTGCTTGTGATGAACCCGAGTCACTGCCGATCATATGTTGCCGCAGAGTACTTACTAAATTGACTGCCGGCACGCCGATATGTACTTTACGGCCAAAATTTGACACTACGTCAGGATCGTCTTTGTCGTTCGTTAATGCAGCCACGGTTAAGACATTGCGTCGCTCTTCCGGAGCGCAGGCAGGAGTAATGTCGCAAGTGCCAATATCCAGATTGCGATTGTCGTTCCCCGCAGCCGCCACGAAAATTACCGGAATGTCTGTTTTTTCCTTAACATATTTCTTGATGGCCACTCCGATACTATCAGTGTCCGTTCTCGGCATGAACGGCGCTTGGTCGGCGAGCGCCACAGAGGTAGAAAGACCCCAGCTTAAATTGATGACAGATACTTGTTGGGCCATTATATTTAGTATGCTGCCAATGTGCGTATAGTGTGCCGGCTGAACTGTTATTTTCGCATGATGGATAGCGCCGAATGCAAATACAACATCATCTCCACGTGGCAACATTCCGGCTCCAACGGGAGAGGCCTTCGCTGAGAACCAAAGGCCAAGTAGGTGAGTGCCGTGCTCTTCATCAGATACCGGTAGATTCGACATGCCGCCGCAGGAATTTATCGCCACCTCATCCCTTGGCCAAGTCCAGGGACGGCTACTCGTTCCATCGATTTCAAGTACCTTATTTCTTTCCACAATGACCCGTAGATCCAGGGCGCAGTGATGCAAATCGGGTGAAGAATCCACTAAGCCGATGGTCAGACGCCGATCACGGCTATTTTCCTGAGGCCTATAGCGAATGATCTGTAGCACTTCGGCCAAGTAGGTCTTCCCGATTACTGTTTTCTCGCTATGGGTGGTGTAAAGCTGGACCGCCGACGCTGGCGTAGCCATTACATTGTCGATGAAACGTTTGGCTGATTCCTCGCTTACACCATATTTTGAAACAATGGCACCTTGCGCAATGTCTTTGCTGGCTGACGTCACCAACGGCACACGGGCGCCATAACCCATAGAAGGAACTAAGATGACGCCCTCGTAACTGGGCTCAAGCTTGGTGCCAGTTGGATTGAGGTGCCGCACGCGTGCCTCACACTGCGCATCGAAGATTTCGCAGCCTCTGCGTTCCTTGACCACGATAGTGCTGATGCGGTCGCCACGCTTTTTATTGTAGCTCTGCACTTGGGGTACCGGCTCTAGCCGCAGATCGGGAATCACGATCTCAACATCGGCCACTTTATTCCACTGCGCGCTAGGTTCGCCGCTCCGACTTTCACGCATCGTGCATTTATCAGCATTAAGCTCACACAACAGTAGATACAGCGAATGTGGAAAGTTTTCTCCACTCCCCACATAGAGCTGCTCCCTTTTTAATAAATCGAGGATGCTAGCGCCGGATTCGTTAACCAAAATTGTCTTGCGCGTCTGGAGTTGGGCTCCTCCTTGCCTCAGTTCATACAATGTATCGTATAGATTTGTGATCTGAACCTGAATGCCGGCAGTGGAAGCCTCAGAACTTTCCCAAAGTAACTCAGTGAATACGGATTCCTGTGACCATGCCCCTGCCGGAATGACTCCAACTACTGCAAGTAGTGCAGAGAAAAGAGGTTTTAAGACGGAGTTCATGATTATTTCTTCTCACCTTGGGTCGCGTCGGTGCCTAGCCGCCGCAGCACCCAAGGCTGTGCGGTATCTATAATCGTTTTCTGGTTCTCCTCCAAAAAAGATGACAGCTTGAGCAGAATATCTCCGCCATTCTCTAATTCAATAGCGGTCACAGCCACGTTTAGATGGCGGTTACTGCGCTCTAGTAGCTGGGACTGGGTGCGCATACCCTGAAGTGCCCGCTCTTTTAGCGTCGACCCGATTGGAACCTTGCCGAACGAAATTGAGTAGAATGCCAGCGTATTCGACTTGTTAGCGCTATTCTTGCTGAAAGTTTCATTACCGGTTTTGGCTGCAGCCGCAGGGGGACTACTGGAGCACCGCCAGCTGGCACAGCAGCTGGCGGTGCTGGACCAAATGTAGCCCCCGCGGTTGCAGCTATCGTGTTACTGGGAACTCCTAGTTCGATAACGAACGCCAAGTCTTTTATGCCATCATTGCTGGTACGCTTGGCATGTGCAGCGCTGAAATCTAGGAATACCGGTGTAATGGCAGCATACTTGCCGTCACCATCGACACTGTGTAGTACAAATTCTGCATACACATCGGGCCGGCGCGCTAAGCCAAACACATTCAACTGGACTGCGGACCAGCCGCCGTCTGCTGTTGCCTCCTCGTTTCCAAAGGTCCCTACCACGTAAATGATGCAGCCGCGGATCTTATCGTCGGCTAGCGTGGCAGACGTGGCGGCGGTGGACGTGGCTGCATATTCCTTGCCGACTTTCTCTGCATAGGCGCCGGCGAAGTCGACGAGCTTGTTTAAAACTGAAGGCACAAGGGCAGTAGTCAGTTGCAGCAGGAAGCCGGATTCCTTACCCTCGGAGCCCTCGGCGGTCGTGATCGTATAATTTTCGGCACGGACACATTTGTCCTTAAATGCGACACGTGTGCCACTGATGATGTTCTTGCTGGAGGGTGATGGCCCATTTGGCCGCGTGGCCCCGCAGCCAGCGACGATAACGGCTAGGGATAGTAGCGCGGCTTTAATGAGGAGTCTGAGTGAACCAGCTCTTAGCGTATGGGGCACGATGAGTCCCTCCTCAGCAGTCAACAGACAGTGGAATGCCCCACTAATGAGGAGGTTTGAGGTGCCTCCACGCAACTATGTATGAAGCTCCCCACGTACAAGCGCGCTAAACGCTAGTCTCCTTCCTTAGCTCTCTTACTGCCAATGCCAACACTTTTTTATGTGTCTACCGGCATGACGTTACTTCAAAATAGTACAGTGTCGTCGATATACAAGTGAAATATAGTGGCCACCTCTAGCTCGAAGCAATCGGTATAGCTGTAGCGGTGCGGACAGGGTTCAGCCTGCTTGAACACATGAGAGCGCACCGAATCTCATAGAACTGCTGACGGCTGTAGCCCATTACCTTGCAGGCCTTGCTCACGTAGTGAAGCTCCTGCGCCAAGTCTAGAAGACTGAGCTTGCGACATGCTATTTTCTCTTCGGTGGCCATGCGTCCTTCTCCAGGCCATGAACAGGTAGGGGTACCCGTTTCATAACCCGGCTCGGGGCCGTATGACCACCCCCCAACGTGGTCAACTGTCAGGGAAATACCGTATCAGTACACCCTTTTATGCCGCGGGCGCTTTCCAGTTGCGCGTGGCACGCACGCACTCGCGCACCAGCGCCGGACCGCGATAGACCAGGCCGCTATAGACCTGCACCAGGCTGGCGCCTGCTTCGAGCTTGGCGAGCGCGTTGCTGCCGTTGAGCACGCCGCCGGCGGCGATGATCGGCAGTTCGCCGGCAAGCGCCGCGGCGAGCTGGCGGACGACGGCGGTCGAGGCCTCGAACACCGGTGCGCCGGACAGTCCGCCTTGCTGCTCGCCGTAGCGGATGCCCTGCACCTTGTCGCGCGCGATGGTGGTGTTGGTGGCGATGACGCCGTCGATGCGGTGGCGGCGCAATGCATCGGCGATGTTGATGACCTGGGCTTCGTTCAGGTCGGGGGCGATCTTCAGCGTCAGTGGCACGTAGCGGCCGTGGGTGTCGGCCAGCCGGGTCTGCGCCGCCTTGAGGCGGCCGAGCAGGTCGTCGAGTTCGGATTCGCCCTGGAGCTGGCGCAGGTTCTTGGTGTTGGGCGAGGAGATGTTGACGGTGACGTAGCTCGCCAGCGCATAGACCTTGTCGAGGCAGGCGAGGTAGTCGTCGGCGGCGTTCTCGATCGGGGTGTCGAAGTTCTTGCCGATGTTGATGCCGAGGATGCCGCGGAACCTGGCCGCCTTGACGTGGGCGATCAGCACGTCCACGCCGTGGTTGTTGAAGCCCATGCGGTTGATGACGCCTTGCACTTCGGGTAGGCGGAACATGCGCGGGCGCGGGTTGCCGGGCTGCGGGCGGGGCGTGATGGTACCGATCTCGATGAAGCCGAAGCCCATGCGGGCGAGGCCGTCGATGGCTTCGCCGTTCTTGTCGAGGCCGGCGGCAAGGCCGATGCGGTTCGGGAAGCTCAGGCCCATGACTTCGACCGGCTCGGCCGGCTCGGGCTGGCCGGCGGGCAGTACGCGGCCGGCGAGGTTCAGGGCATGGATGGTGAATTCGTGGGCGGTCTCGGCGTCGAGCGAGAACAGCAGGGGGCGGGCGATGTCGTAGAGCATCGGCGGATTGTAGCGATTCGCTGCGTGTCAGGCGATGGCGCCGGGCGTACCGGGAGGTGTGTGCGACGAGGGGCCGGTATCCGCGTCGGGAGTCTGCGGCCGTGAAGGCGGCTCGCCGCGGCCGCTTACGGTTTCCATCGCCACCCACTGGCCGGCGTGCAGCGCCTGCAGTGGGTGGAAGCGTGCCTTGTAGGCCATCTTCGGGCTTTCACCGATCCAGTAGCCGAGATAGACGTAGGGCAGGCCCATGCGGCGGCAGGCTTCGATCTGCCAGAGGATACCGTAGGTGCCGAGCGAGCCCTTGGCCAGCTCCGGCTCGTAGAAGGTGTAGACGCTGGACAGGCCGTCTTCCAGGCGGTCGATGATGCTGACCATGCACAGGGCGTCGCCGTCGTGGAATTCCACCAGCCGCGTATCGACGTGGGTCTGCAGCAGGAAGTGGGTGTATTGCTCGCGGTTGTCCAGGTCCATGCCGCCGCCGGCGTGGCGGGTGGCCTGGTAGCGCTGGTACAGGCGGTAGTGCTCCTCGACGAAGGCCAGCGGCCGTTCCACGGCCCGCAGTCCGGCGTGGTGCGTCCAGGCGCGCCGCTGGCTGCGGTCGGGGCGGAAATCCTGCACCGGGATGCGCACCGGCACGCAGGCGTGGCAGGTATCGCAATGCGGCCGGTAGGTGAACACGCCGCTGCGGCGAAAGCCGCGCCGCACCAGCTCGCCATACACCTGGGTGTCGATCAGGTGGCCGGGGGTGGCAACCTGCGAACGCGCATTGCGGCCCGCCAGGTAGGAACAGGCGTAGGGCGCGGTGGCGTAGAACTGTATCAGGGCGTAGGGGTAGTCTTTCTGCATCTTCGCTCCCGGCCGTGTGTCTAGCCCCAGTCGATGTACCGCGCGGCGTCCGCCGGCCATCGGGCTGCCGCCGCGCCGGCCGATGCGTGCTTGGCGAGGATGTCGCTGAACTGCCGGCGTGGAATCTCGGCCGCGCCCATCGACAGCAGGTGCGTCGTCGTCATCTGGCAGTCGATCATGACATAGCCTCGCATGTGCAGGAAGCGGGCGAGGTGGGCGAGCGCGACCTTCGAGGCGTTCGATTCGATCGAGAACATCGATTCGCCGAAGAAGACCCGCCCCAGCGCCATACCGTACAGGCCGCCCACCAGACGGCCGTCGCGCCAGGTTTCGACGCTGTGGGCGTGGCCGAGTTCATGCATCGCACAGTAGGCGGCACGGATCTCCGGCGTGATCCAGGTACCGAGGCCGGGCGCGCGCGCTGCGGCACAGGCGTCGATGACGGCGCCGAAGCGGGTGTCGAAGCGGACCTCGAAATGGCGGCGGCGCAGGACCTTGCGCAGGGAATGGCTGATGTGGATCCGTTCCGGGGCGAGCACCAGGCGCGGGTCTGGGCTCCACCACAGGATGGGTTCGCCGGGGTTGAACCAGGGGAAGATGCCTTGCCGGTAGGCGGCGAGCAGCCATTCCGGGCTCAGGCCGCCGCCGGCGGCGAGCAGGCCGTTCGGTTCGCGGAGCGCATGCTCGACCGGCGGAAAGCCGGGTGGGCCGTCCAGCCAGGGAATCATGCCGCGCTCAGGCAGCTGCCTCGGCCGCCGGCGAGTCCTGGAAGGTGATGACGTGGTCGGCATCCAGGCGGATGCCGATCCGTTCGCCGATCGCGTGGTTGTGGTGGCTCGGCACCAGCGACAGCACCCGGGCGCCGCTCGCCAGGCGCAGGGTGTAGAGGATGTCGGCGCCGCGGAAGGCCTTGTGCAGGACTTCGGCCTTCAGCGGGCTGGCATCGTCGTGGACCACGTCGTCCGGGCGCAGCAGCACGTCGACCGCCTCGTCGGGCCTGCACGTCTTGCGGTCGCCGCAGGACAGCGGGACATGGCTGTCGAGCACACCGAGCTCGATGCGGACGCGGCGTTCGTCCAGCATCTGCCCGTCGACGAACACGCCCTGGCCGATGAAGTCGGCGACGAAGCGGTTGGCTGGCTCGTGGTAGAGGTTGTAGGGCGTGTCCCATTGCTGGATGCGGCCTTCGTGCATGATGCCGATCTCGTCGGCGACGGCGAAGGCTTCGTGCTGGTCGTGGGTGACCAGGATGGCGGTGGTGCCGGTGGCCTTGATGATGTCGCGCACTTCGTGCGACAGGCGCTCGCGCAGTTCGACGTCGAGGTTCGAGAACGGTTCGTCGAGCAGCAGCAGGCTGGGCCGGGGCGCCAGCGCGCGGGCGAGCGCGACGCGCTGCTGCTGGCCGCCGGACATTTCGTGCGGATACTTGCGGCCCTGGTCGCTGAGGCCGACCAGTTTCAGCAGTTCGGCGACACGGGCCTTGCGCGCTTCGACGTCTTCCTTGCGCAGGCCGAAGGCGATGTTGTCCGCCACCGTCAGGTGGGGAAACAGCGCGTAGTCCTGGAACACCATGCCGATGCGCCGCTGCTCGGGGGGAGATGCTCGCCGGCGGTGCTGACCACCCGGCCATCGAGCGGATCTCGCCCGCCGCCACGCGCTCGAAACCGGCGATGCAGCGCAGCACGGTGGTCTTGCCGCAGCCGGAAGGCCCCAGCAGGCAGCCGATCCGGCCTTTTTCCAGGCTGAAGGACAGCTTCTGGACGATCCGGTGAGAGCCGAAAGCGAGGTCGATGTCGGTGAGCTGGAGATGGGCCATGTGGGGTCGTCGGGCTGTGGAGAGGAAGGATTATTGCATTGCGGCGCGCAGCAAATGCGATCAATTATAATTCTCCTCTTCTGCAAGGGGCCAGACGGCGGCAGTCTGGGTCCAACAACAACGACGGAATCCGAATGAACAACAAGGGAGGGCAGGCCGCCACGGGCCTGCGCTGGTCATCTTTGACCGTGGCCGCGGTGATCATCGCGGCCCTGATCGCCGCACCTGTGCTGTCGGTGTTCTCCAACGTCTTCACCGGGGGGACCAGCGAGACCTGGACGCATCTGAGCGAAACGGTACTGGGCGAATTCGTCTTCAACACCGTGGTGATGTGTGTCGGCGTCGGCCTCGGCGTGGCGTCGATCGGCGTGACCACCGCCTGGCTGACGACGATGCTGGATTTCCCCGGGCGGCGTTTCTACGAGTGGGCGCTGATCCTGCCGATGGCGGTGCCGGCCTACGTGATGGCCTACGTGGAGGTCGACTTTCTGCAGTTCGTCGGGCCGGTGCAGACCGGGCTGCGCGAACTGTTCGGCTGGCGCGCGGGCGACTACTGGTTTCCGGATGTGCGCACCGTCGGCGGCGCGGTGACGATGTTCATGTTCGTGCTCTATCCCTACGCCTACATCCTGGTTCGTGCGGCCTTCCTCGAGCGCGCCGGCGGCATGCTGGAGGCGGGGCGTTCGCTGGGGCTCGGGCCCTGGGCCTGCTTCCTGCGCGTGTCGCTGCCGCTGGCGCGGCCGGCGGTGGTGGCCGGCACCGCGCTGGCGCTGATGGAAACCCTGGCCGACTTCGGCACGGTGTCGTACTTCGGCGTGCAGACCTTCACCACCGGCATCTACCGCGCCTGGTTCTCGCTCGGCGACCGCGTCGCCGCGGCCCAGCTCGCCGCCGCGCTGCTGGCCTTCGTCGTCATCGTGCTGAGCCTGGAGTTCGCCAGCCGGGGGCGGGCGCGCTTCAACAACACCTCGCGCCAGCAGGGCGCGCCGGCACGCAAGCGGCTGTCGCCGGGCTGGGGGCTGCTGGCGAGCTTCGCCTGCTTCATGCCGCTGCTGCTGGGTTTCCTGCTGCCGGCCGGGCTGCTGCTGCAGATGGCTTTCGTCGAAGGCGATGCCCAGTTCGGCCCGCGCTTCCTGCAGCTGGCGCGCAACAGCTTCGTGCTGGCGGCGGTGACGGCAGTGCTGGCGGTGGTGCTGGCGGTGGTGCTGGCCTATGCGGCGCGGCTCGCCCGGTCGTCACTGCCGGCGGCCTTGAACCGCATCGTCGGCCTCGGCTACGCGGTGCCGGGCTCGGTGATCGCGGTCGGTGTGCTGATCCCGGTGACGCGGCTCGACGCCTGGCTGGCGCAGGCCTGGCAGGCGGTCTTCGACGTCAATCCGGGCCTGATCCTGACCGGCGGCATCGCCGCGCTGGTCTATGCCTATCTCGCCCGCTTCCTGGCGGTGGCGCTGCATGCGGTCGAATCCAGCCTGGGCAAGATCACGCCGAGCATGGACGATGCGGCGCGCAGCCTGGGCTTCGGCAAGTGGGCGACGCTGCGCCGGGTGCATGTGCCGATCCTGCGCGGCAGCCTGCTGTCGGCGGCGCTGCTGGTGTTCGTCGATGTGATGAAGGAGCTGCCGGCCACGCTGGTGATCCGGCCGTTCAACTTCGACACCCTGGCGACGCAGGCGCATACGCTGGCGGCCGACGAGCGCCTGACCGAGGCATCGACCGCGGCGCTGACCATCGTCGTCGTCGGCCTGCTGCCGATGATCATCCTGTCGCGCCAGATCCTGAAGACCAGCAGGCGGAAGGATTGAACGGACTTCGTGCGGAGCCGTCCGCGCTGCTTGCAAAGACGGGCAGAAACGTGATGCCGTCGCCTTTCCCGGCCAATTCGCATCGAGGATAATCGCGCGGGCAAGTTGTTCTGCCGGCCCGGCGCTTTGCCGGCGCGGCGCGCCTGTCATTTTCCGATGATGCGAAAACATGCAGATAGCAACGAAGCCCATTCATGCTCCCGCTCCGCTGGTCCGCACGGCCGGCGAAGTGCTCGGGCTTGCGCCGATTCGCCCGCCCCTGGCGCTCCACGTAGGGAGCCGCACATGGCGCTGATGGACGAGCGCGCCCTGCTGATGGCGCTGGAGAGTGCTTCACTGGGGGTATGGGACTGGGACATCCCGTCCGGCAGAATGAGCTTCAGTCCCTTGTCGGCATCCATGCTGGGGCGGAGGCACGAGGAGCTTGCGCCGGACGTGTCGTCCTGGGAGGTGCTCGTGCATCCGGACGACTGGAGCGGCATCCAGTCCGCGCTGGGACCCCATCTGCGGGGAGAAACCGAGTCCTACGCCGCTGAATACCGTCTCCGCCACGCCGACGGCCGCTGGGTGTGGGTGCAGGATTCCGGACGCGTGCTGGAACGCGACGACGAAGGCAAGCCCCTGCGGGCCGTCGGCCTGCACCAGGACATCAGTTCGCGCAAGGCGCTGGAGGAGAGCCTGCTGCTGCTGGCGACCAGCGATCCGCTGACCGGGCTGTGGAACCGGCGCAATTTCGCCGAGATGGTCAATGGCGAACTGGGCCGGGTACGCCGCCACGGCTCGCAGGCCTGCCTGTTGCTGCTCGATCTCGATCACTTCAAGCGCATCAACGATACGCACGGGCATGCGGCTGGCGATGAGGTGTTGCGGCATTTTTCCGGGCTGATTTCTCTGCATCTGCGCGAGGCCGACGTGTTCGCCCGCCTGGGCGGCGAGGAGTTCGGCGTCCTGTTGCCCTGTATCGAGGGCGATACGGGCGCGCTGCGCGCGGCCGGGCGTGTTCGGGAACTGATCGAGTCGAACCCGGCCGTCGTGGATGGCAGGCCCTTGCGCTTTTCCGTCAGCATCGGCGTGGCCATGCTCGATCCGGAAGACGAAGGCTTCGACGAAATCTTCACCCGCGCCGACGAGGCGCTCTACGAGGCCAAGCGCACTGGCCGCAATCGTGCGGTGCTGGCGGGGCCGGCGCGTGGCAGTGGGGCGGGCGGTACAAAAGAAACGGGCTCCGCGTCCGAAGACACGAAGCCCGTTTGCCAGCCAAGGCCCTGATGACCAGGGCTTGTTCGCTGGTCCCGGCTGTCAGCGATAACCGGCGCGATCGTAGATTTTCTGGGCTTCGGCGACGGTGTCGGCCAGTTCGCCGATCTGGATCGAATCCGCCTTGAACTCGCCCAGCTTGTCGAGCGCGGCGTTTTCGACCTTGACCGAAGGGACCACCGGCCATTCGTTGTTGCCGTTGGCGAAGTAGGCCTGGGCTTCGTCGGAGGCCAGGTATTCGAGGAACTTGACCGCGGCTTCCTTGTTCGGCGCAGTCTTCAGCATGCCGGCGCCGGAAACGTTGACGTGGGTACCCCAGCTCTGCTGGTTCGGCCACACCGCCTTGACCTTGGCGACCACTTCCTGATCCGCCGGGCGCGGCGAATTCATCAGGCGGGCGAGGTAGTAGCTGTTGGCGATGGTGACGCCGCATTCGCCGGCTGCGACGGCCTTGATCTGGTCGGTGTCGCCGCCCTTGGGTGCGCGGGCGAAGTTGTCGACCACGCTGCTCGCCCACTTGGCGGTGGCTTCTTCGCCGTTGTGCTTGATCAGCGCGGCGCCCAGCGACAGGTTGTAGGGGTGGCTGCCCGAGCGGGTGCACACCTTGCCTTTCAGCGCCGGGTCGGCGAGCTGCTCGTAGGTCTGGACCTGCTCGGCCTGAACCAGCTCGGGGTTGTAGACGATGATGCGCGCGCGCTGCGAGAACGAGAACCAGCGCTCGGTGCGCAGATTGGCCGGAATCCGCTCTTCCAGCACCGCCGACTTCACCGGCGTGAAGATGCCCATCTTGTCGGCGTTGGCCAGGCGCGAGATGTCCACGGTGATGAAGATGTCCGCCGGACTGTTGGCGCCTTCGTTGCGGATGCGTTCCAGCAGTTCGTCTTCCTTGGCTTCGATGCGGTTGACCTTGATGCCGGTCTGTTTGGTGAAGTTGCCGTACAGGGCTTCGTCGGTCTGGTAGTGGCGGGCGGAGTAGATGTTCAGTTCGGTGTCAGCCGCGTACGCACTCGGCGCTGCAATGGCGAACGTGGAGAGCAGGGCGATGACGGTGGCTTTCTTCATCATGTTGGAGGTCTTCCGTGGCTGTCGTTGAGGTCTGGATATTAAACGAGAAGAGTTCGCAGTTGCAAAGGCGCTCATTTCATGTCTTAATAGTGATAATCATTCGCAACTATCGGATACGGACATGGACGCACTTCTCGTTGGCGCAGATCGTCTTGGCAACATTCCCGACATTCTGTCGAATTTCGGCATTCGCATCGCCGGCCACGTCAGCGGCCGGGACACCACCCACCAGCGCCGCAGCAGCTCCCTGCCGGCGGGAATCGGCATGGTGATCCTGTTCACCGATTTCATCGGCCACAACGTCATGCAGCGCTTCCGCGAGGCGGCCAACCGCGAAGGCGTGATGTTCGTGTGCTGCAGACGCTCGACCTGCGCGCTGCAGCAGGCGTTGGGCCAGCGCATGGCGGAGAAGTGTTCGACGTATACCGTGGCAAAGAAGTGTCGGCAGAAGCACTGAGCGCTGGCGCAGGAACGGCACCGGGTCCGTAATCCGTTGCCGCAGACGACGAAGGCGCTGGTTTGCCGCTTGTTTGCGGCAAACCAGCGCCTTTCACGTTCTTGATGGACCGCTGGCGACGGATCGTCGACGCAGGTGACGGATCAGCGGATGGCGGCGAAGCTGTCGGCGGTGGCGCTGCTGTCTTCGTCGATCAGGCGGCGGGCGCCGTTGAAGCGCTTGGACCAGTAGCTGCTCGAAAGCGCCTCGACGCGTACCTTGCCGCCGCTGGACGGTGCGTGCACGAACTTGCCGTCGCCGAGGTAGATGCCGACGTGGGAGAAGGCGCGGCGCATCGTGTTGAAGAAGACGAGGTCGCCCGGTTTCAGTTCCTGGCGGCCGATCTTGTCGCCCAGCCGGGACATCTCGGCGGCAGTGCGCGGCAGATCGAAGCCGATCGCGTTGCGGAAGACGTTCAGTACCAGGCCGCTGCAGTCGAGGCCGGTTTCAGGCGAGGTGCCGCCGAAGCGGTAGCGTACGCCGAGATAGGTAAGCGCCTGATCGACGAGCTGTTCGGCAGCCGAAACGTAGTCGTTGCCCACGTCGCCGTTGCTCGGGGATTCGCTGCTCGCCACGCTCATCGCCACCCGCTGCCTGGGCTCGTCCGCGTGCGTGGCCTGGATTCCCGAGAGGGCGAGCGTCAGCACGAGGAGGAGTGGGCGAATTTGCATTCGGCGGAATATACGCAAATGTAACAGGCTTGTAAACAAGCGGCTGGCATGTGCTGCGGGCAGCCTGTACGGTCGCCGGACAGCTTCCGTTTACAGCCGATTGCGATACTGCCGCTGGTTGCGCTCGAGGTCCGCGAGTGCGCGTGGCGTATGCGCACCCTGTTCGGCAGCCCGGGCCTGTGCGGCGAGGAACAACTGGGCAATGGCCCAGGCGTCGCCGAGAGCGTGGTGGCGCTGGAAGGTCTCGATGCCGAAGCTCTCCATCCAGGCGGCGAGCTTTGCCGGGCGGTCGATGCGCTCCGGAAACAGCGTGGGCAGCAGGAAGTAGAGATCGATCCACAAATCGTCCGGCTCGATCCCCAGATGTTCGCCGAAAGCGTGTTCGAGCAAGCTGCGGTTGAGCGCGGCGTTGAATACGACCAGCGGCGCCTTGCCGGCCACCCCGAGCAGTTCGGCGAGGGTGGAGGCGGGGTTGGGGGCCAAGGGACCGTAGTAGCTGTCCTGCGGGTCGAGCAGGCCGCCATCCACGGCCAGTGCCGCGACGGCGATCAGCCGGTCCTTGTCGAGATCCAGACCGGTGGCCTCGGTGTTGAGCACCACGTAGCGGGTCTCGAAATGTGCCGTGCCGGTATCGGCCGGGGCCAGTTCGGTCCAGCGCTGCAGGGCCAGCGCGCCTTCGTCCGAGAGCGGTGCTTCGGTCGGCGACGGGGCGAGAAAGCGGCTCAGCCATTTGCTCATAGCTGGTAGTCGAGCTTGATCCGGATCTGCAGCTTGCGCGCCTGGCGGAAAGCTTCCTTCAGGATGCGGCGGTCGAGTTCGTTGAGGGTGTCGGGATCGACCTGGTTGTCGTCCGGCGCACCGTGCTCGGTCTCGAGGTGCTGGGAGCGTAGGCGCAGCAACTGGATGAAGTGGAAGCCGTCGATGATACCCGACACTTCGTCGGCGGAGACGCCCATCTTGCCGCTGGCCTGGCGCAGGCGCTGGGCGGTGTTGCTGGAATCGATGCCGATGCGCAGGGCGATGATGCGGGCGACGTCGACGAACAGCCGCGCGCCCGATTTCTTCAGGTCGATGCAGCCGCTTTCCTCGACCACGAAGTCGCGCAGGCGGCCGATCGGCGGCGTCACCGACAGTGCATTGACCGCCATCATGCGCAGAAAGGCGGAATTGCCGCGCACGGTCTTGTTGAGCCAGCTGCGGAGCTGGTCGCCGAGGCGTTCGTTGCCGTACAGCACGCGGAAATCGAAGAAGATCGAGGCGTTGAGCAGGGCTTCGGGGTCGGGTTCGCGGATCCAGGCGCCGAAGCGCGACTTCCATTCGTCGAGCGTCAGGCACAGTTCCGGATTGCTCGCCATGATGTTGCCCTTGCACAGCGGGAAGCCGCAGAGGGCCAGGTTGGCATTGACCTCCTTGGCGAAGGCGATCAGCCTGCTGCGGATCGATACCGGATTTTCCCACTCGGCGCATTGCCAGATGATGCCGTTGTCCTGGTCGGTGGAGAGCGTCTGTTCGTGCCGGCCCTCGGAGCCGAACGCCATCCAGCCGAAGTTGATGCCGGTCAGGTCGTGGTTTTCGAGCGCGAGCTGGATGATGCGGCGCGTCAGCGCATCGTTGAGCGTCGAGATGAACTGGGTGAGCTGTTCCGCCGCGATGCCCTGGGCGATGAGGTTGAGGGCGAGCTGGCGGATGTCCTTGCTGGCGCGCTGCAGGGACTCGATGTTCATCGCATTGTCGATGCCCGCGCGAATCTGCCGCAGGCCGATGCGTTGCAGCGAGAACAGGTCGCGCTCGGAGACGACGCCCTTGATCCGGCCTTCGGCGTCCACCGTCAGGATGTGGCGTATGCCGTAGGTGGCCATCGCCAGCGCGGCGTCGTAGGCCGAAGCGGTGGTGGCGAGTTGATGGGGGTTGGCCGTCATCAGTTCGCCGACCGGGTTGCCGAGATCGAGGGCGGGGAGGATCACGCGCGGCAGCAGATCGCTCTGGGTCAGGATGCCGACGGGGCGGCGCTCGTCGTCGGTCATCACGGCGCAGCCGATGTGCTGTGCATCCATCTGCTCGAGCACCTCGCGCAACGGCGTGTCGGGAGAGAAGCAGACGGGCTCGCGCTTGATGAGCTGGCCCAGCGTGGTCGTCATCGTCTGCTGCTCGGCCGCACGCTGGGCGAAGGCGGCCTGCAACTGCTCGCGCGACTGGTTGAGCAGGCTGGCGATGTACTGTGTGCAGAACAGGTGGAAGGCCGGGCTCATTTCCATCAACTGCAGGAAGTCGTCCGCGTCGATCTGGAAGCAGAAGCTGTCCTCGACCGCCACATAGGCATTGGTCGACGGACGCCGGGCGGAAATCGCGCCGATCGGGAAGCACTCGCCCGGGCCGAGCGGCAGGCTGGCGTATTCGCTCAGGGCGGAAGAGGCCACCTGGCGCGCCTGGATCTTGCCGCGCTGGATGATGTGGAAATGGCGCGGCACGCCCATCTCGGGCGTCAGGATCTCACTGCCGCGCGGGTGGAAGGCGAGTGCGGCGCGCTCGGCGAGGAAGGCGAGGGCCTCGGCTTCCATGCGGTCGAAGGGCGCGAAGCGGCGCAGGAAGTCCGTGCTGGCTCCCACCAGCAGGTCGGCGGCGATGGCGGTCATGACGGTTCTGTCGTCGGTCGGATGCGCCGATTATAGGGGGCCGCCGGAACAATGGCTTGTCCGCGCGCAAGCGGCCGCCCGTCGGCAGCGGTTTGCGCGCGGAGAGTGGGGACGAAAAGCGTGCCGGCGAAAACTTACAGCACGTCGGCAGCGTAGTCGGCCAGGCGCGAGCGCTCGCCGCGCTGCAGCGTGATGTGGCCCGAATGCGCCCAGCCCTTGAAGCGATCGACGACGAAGGTCAGGCCCGACGAACCTTCGGTGAGGTAGGGCGTGTCGATCTGGGCGATGTTGCCCATGCACACCACCTTGGTGCCGGGCCCGGCGCGGGTGATCAGCGTCTTCATCTGCTTGGGCGTCAGGTTCTGCGCCTCGTCGATGATCAGGAACTTGTTCAGGAAGGTGCGACCGCGCATGAAGTTCAGGCTCTTGATCTTGATCCGGCTGCGGATCAGGTCGCGCGTGGCGGCGCGACCCCAGTCGCCGCCTTCGCCGGCGGTGCCGTTGAGCACGTCGAGGTTGTCCTCGAGCGCGCCCATCCACGGCGCCATCTTCTCTTCCTCGGTGCCGGGCAGGAAGCCGATGTCCTCGCCCACCGACACCGTCACGCGGGTCATGATGATCTCGGAGTAGCGCTTGCTTTCCAGCACCTGGGTCAGGCCGGCGGCCAGCGTCAGCAGGGTCTTGCCGGTGCCGGCCTGGCCGAGCAGGGTGACGAAGTCGATGTCCGGGTTCATCAGCAGGTTCAGCGCGAAGTTCTGCTCGCGGTTGCGCGCGGTGATGCCCCACACGTTGTTCTTCTGGTGGCCGTAGTCCACCACGGTCTCGAGCAGCACCTTGCCGCCGTCGCGTTCCTTGACCCAGGCCTGCAGCGGATTGTCGCCACTGGTCTCGTAGACGAACTCGTTGACCAGCAGGTCGGGCGCCAGCGGGCCGCCCACGCGGTAATAGGTGTGGCCTTCTTCCTTCCACGATTCCATGCCGCGGCCGTGGGTCTCCCAGAAGTCGGCCGGCAGCTCGCGCGTGCCGGAATACAGCAGGTCGGTGTCCTCGAGCACCTTGTCGTTGAAGTAATCCTGCGCCGCCAGCCCGAGCGCGCGGGCCTTGATGCGCATGTTGATGTCCTTCGACACCAGGATGACTTCACGCTCGGGATGGCGCTCGGCCAGGTAGGTGACGACGGCCAGGATCTGGTTGTCGCCGCGCGCGGTGGGCAGGGCGGCGGGCAGCGCGGCATCGATCGCTTCGGTCTGCAGGAAGAGCCGGCCGGTGGCGAGCCCGTGCGACGGCAGGTCGAGCGCGATGCCTTCGTCGATGCCGTCGGGAGAGGTGTTGACGATCTCGTCCAGCATGCGGCTGGCCTGGCGGGTGTTGCGCGCGACTTCGGTCGTGCCCTTCTTGTTGTTGTCCAGCTCCTCCAGCGTCATGATCGGCACGTAGAGGTCGTGCTCCTCGAAGCGGTACAGGCTGGTGGGGTCGTGCATCAGCACGTTGGTGTCCAGCACGAAGAGCTTGCAGTCGTGCTTGCAGGCGCTTTTCTTCACCGTCTTGCCGCGCTTGGCGGAAGCGGTCGCAACGGTTTTGGGGATCTTGGCCTGCGCTTTCGGTGCCTTGTTCTTGGCGGTCGGGGGCATGATCGGGGCTCGGAAGGTGAAGGAAAGGCGCGCGGGGCGAGCGCGCGTCGACGGTGGGGATCAGAGCGACTGCACGACGGCAAGCACTTCCGCGGCGTGGCCGGGCACCTTGACGCCGCGCCATTCGCGGGCGATCCGGCCGTCGGCGTCGATCACGAAAGTGCTGCGCTCGATGCCGCGCACCTGCTTGCCGTACATGTTCTTCAGCTTCATCACGGCGAAGGCTTCGCAGGCCACTTCGTCCGGATCGGAGACGAGATCGAAGGGCAGCTCGAGCTTGGCCTTGAAGTTCTCGTGGCTCTTGATGCTGTCGCGGCTGATGCCGAACACCTCGCAGCCGGCGGCGGCGAATTCGCCGTGCAGGGCGCCGAAATCCTTGGTTTCGTTGGTGCAGCCGGGGGTGTTGTCCTTGGGATAGAAATAGATCACCAGCTTGCGGCCGCGTAGTTCGGACAGCGTGACGTTGCGGCCGCCGGTGGCGGGCAGGGTGAAATCGGGGGCAAGGCTCATGCAGTTCTCCGTATGTTCTTCGAGCGTCGGGAGCGGCGGAAAGCGAGGCATTCCGTGCATGGCTGCAGGCCGGAGTGGCCTCGCCATGCGCGCATAGGTTTCGACGCAGGGTAGCGGAGCAAGGTTTCGCCCGCAATCGTCCGTCGGCAGCCGGTCGTCCGGCCATGCGGGCCGCTGGCCGAGCGCGATGCGATCCTTGTCCGTCTCGTGGTCAGTGTATATAGTCGATGTATATCGCAGGTGAAGGAGGAGCGATCATGACCACCACGACCGTTTTTACCAACAACCGCACACAGGCCGTGCGCCTGCCTGCCGAAGCCCGCTTCCCGGCCGAGGTCAAGAAAGTGAGCGTGCGCGTGGTCGGCAACGAACGCATCATCGCGCCAGCCGAGTCGGCCTGGGACAGCTTCTTTCTCGGTAGCCATACGGTCAGCGACGATTTCATCAGCGAGCGGGCGGATCAATCGCAGCCGGAGCGCGAGGGGCTATGAATGCGCCCGCGCTGCTCAGCCATCTGCTCGACACCAACATTGCGATCTACGTCATCAAACGCCGGCCGATCGCCGCGCTCGCCAGTTTCAACCGCCACCACGGCCGCATGGCCATTTCCAGCATCACGCTGGCCGAACTGATGCATGGGGTGGAAAAAAGCAGCGATCCGGCACGCAATTTCCTCGCTGTGCAGGATTTCAGCAGCCGCCTTCAGGTTCTGGCCTATGACGAAGCTGCCGCGGCTCACTACGGCAAGATCCGCGCCGTATTGGAGCGGCAGGGCCAGCCCATCGGCGTCAATGATCTTCACATCGCCGGGCATGCCCGGAGCCGGGGGCTGACGCTGGTGAGCAATAACCTGCGTGAGTTCCAGCGTGTTCCCGGGCTTCGACTGGAAAACTGGATCGATCCGTAGGCCGTTTCAGTCCGCGGCCTCGAACAGCAGTGCGACCGCCACCGAGCGGCCTTCGCTGACCAGGATGTTGTAGGTGCGGCAGGCTGCCGGCAGGTCCATGAACTCGAAGCCGATGCGCGCCTCGATCAACGGGCGGAGCAGGGCGGGGGACGGAAAGCGCTGGCGCCGGCCGGTGCCGACGATGAGGATCTCGGGCCGCAGTTCGGCCACCGCCGCCAGGTCGTCGGCCGTCAATGCGGCCAGATCGCCGCGGGCGGCGGGCGCCCAGCCGGTGTGGATGCCGTCCGCGGTCACGATCAGGTTGCCGTCGTGGCGCTCCTTGTTGACCATCACGTGGTCGTCGCCATAGCCGGTGACGACGTTGAACTTGTCGTTGCTGTCCTGATGGAGTTTCATCGTTCGTCGCTTGTCATTGCCTCGATGGGGTATTCGATGCGGCCCTCATTGCAGCCTCGTGTGCGCGCCGGGAAATTGCCGCAGTGCGGCAGCGCGGCTAAGATAACAATCTTTTGCGGCAAGGGGTAAGCCCCGGGTTTCTTCCCTGCCGTTCCTTCCCTCCCCTGTACGAAAAGGCCAGTCATGAAAGCGGAGAAGACAGTCGAGCTCGCAATGCCCAACCCGGAACCGGCTGCCAGGGCCGAGGCGGGCGCGGCCGTCGCGCGTCCGATCCGCAAGTCGGTCAAGCTGAACAACGTGCTGTACGACGTGCGCGGACCCATCGTGGATGCGGCCAAGCAGATGGAGGACGAAGGCCAGAAGATCATCAAGCTGAACATCGGCAACATGGCGCCGTTCGGCTTCGATGCGCCCGAGGAAATCCAGCAGGACATGATCCGCAACCTGCCGGATTCGGCGGGCTATTCGGACAGCAAGGGCATTTTCGCCGCGCGCAAGGCGGTGATGCACTACACCCAGCAACTCGGCATCGAGGGCGTGACCCTCGAGGACATCTACCTGGGCAACGGCGCCAGCGAACTGATCGTGATGGCGACCAACGCGCTGCTCAACGATGGCGACGAACTGCTGGTGCCGACGCCGGACTATCCGCTGTGGACCGCATCGGCCAGCCTCGCCGGCGCCACGCCGGTGCATTATCGCTGCAGCGAGGACAAGGGCTGGCTGCCCGACCTCGACGACATGCGCGCGCGCATCACCCCGCGCACCCGCGGCATCGTCGTCATCAACCCCAACAATCCCACCGGCGTGATCTATCCCGACGACGTGCTGCAAGGCATCGTCCGGATCGCCCGCGAGCACGGCCTGGTGCTGATGGTCGACGAGGTCTACGACAAGGTGCTGTACGACGGCGTCAAGTTCACGTCGATGGCCAGCCTGTCCAACGACGTGCTGACGCTGACCTTCAACTCGCTGTCCAAGGCCTACCGCTCCTGCGGCTACCGCGCCGGCTGGATGGTGATTTCCGGGCCGAAGGACGACGCCAAGGACTACATCGAAGGCCTGAACATGCTGGCCAACCTCAAGCTCGGCTCCAACGTGCCGGGCCAGTGGGCCATCCAGACCGCGCTGGGCGGCTACCAGAGCATCAACGACCTGGTCAAACCCGGCGGGCGGCTGTGCCGCCAGCGCGACATCGCCTACGAGCTGATCACGGCGATCCCGGGCGTGACCTGCGTCAAGCCGCAGGCGGCGCTGTACATGTTCCCGCGGCTCGATCCCAAGGTCTATCCGATCGAGGACGACCGCCAGTTCTTCATGGAAGTACTGCGCGCCACCCGCGTGATGCTGGTGCAGGGCTCGGGCTTCAACTACCCGGACAACCAGCATTTCCGCATGGTCTTCCTGCCGCACGAGGACGACCTGCGCGAGGCCATCGGCCGCCTGGCGCGCTTCCTCGAAAACTACCGCAAGCGCCACGGCGCCTGACAGCCGGCCGGCGCACCGCGCCGGCCAGCCGGCGGACTCTTCCACCCGACACACTTCACACACCACGGAACACACTGCATGAAACCGATCAATGTTGGCCTGCTGGGCATCGGTACCGTCGGCGGCGGCACCTTCACCGTCCTGAAGCGCAACGCCGAGGAAATTTCCCGCCGCGCGGGCCGCCCGATCCGCATCACCGCGGTGGCCGACAAGAACCTGGAACTTGCGCGCAAGGTCACCGGCGGCGAAGTCAGGCTGACCGACGACGCCTTCGCGGTCGTCGGCGATCCGGAAATCGACATCGTCATCGAGCTGATCGGCGGCTACGGCGTGGCCAGGGAGCTGGTGCTGAAGGCGATCGAGAACGGCAAGCACGTCGTCACCGCCAACAAGGCGCTGCTCGCCGTGCATGGCAACGAGATCTTCGCCGCGGCGCAAGCGAGGGGCGTCATGGTGGCCTTCGAGGCCGCGGTGGCCGGCGGCATCCCGATCATCAAGGCGCTGCGCGAAGGCCTCACCGCCAACCGCATCGAATGGCTGGCCGGCATCATCAACGGCACCACCAACTTCATCCTGTCCGAAATGCGCGACAAGGGCCTGCCTTTGCCGAGGTACTGAAGGAAGCACAGGCGCTGGGCTACGCCGAAGCCGATCCGACCTTCGACATCGAAGGCGTGGACGCCGCGCACAAGGCGACGATCATGAGCGCGATCGCCTTCGGCATCCCGATGCAGTTCGACAAGGCCTACGTCGAAGGCATCACCAAACTGGATCCGGTCGATATCGCCTATGCCGAACAGCTCGGCTACCGCATCAAGCTGCTCGGCATCGCCCGCCGCCGTGAGCAGGGCGTCGAACTGCGCGTGCATCCGACGCTGATCCCGGCCAAACGCCTGATCGCCAACGTCGAAGGTGCGATGAACGCAGTGCTGGTGCAGGGCGATGCGGTCGGTGCTACGCTGTACTACGGCAAGGGCGCGGGCGCCGAGCCGACTGCCTCGGCCGTCATCGCCGACCTGGTCGACGTCACCCGCCTGCACACTTCCGATCCCGAGCACCGCGTGCCTCACCTGGCCTTCCAGCCCGACCAGGTGCGCGACGTGCCGGTGCTGCCGATCGGGGACGTCGTCACTTCGTATTACCTGCGCATGCGGGTCGACGACAAGCCCGGCGTGCTCGCCGACATCACCCGCATCCTGGCCGACAGCGGCATCTCGATCGAGGCCCTGCTGCAGCGGGAAGCCGCCGAAGGCGAATCGCAGACCGACATCATCATGCTCACGCACCGGACCGTCGAGCGCAACGCCAATGCCGCCATCGGCCGTATCGAGGCGCTGCCGGTGGTGCGGGGGCAGGTCACGCGCCTGAGGATGGAAGCGCTGCAGTAAGTTTTCGTCCGGGACTGCATGGACGAAAAGGGGAAAAGGCCGCGGCTCCCGCTGCGGCCTTTTTGCTGCCCGGCTGCAGCGCTGCAGCAGCGCACGCGCGGGACGTGCCCGGTCCCGGCGTGGATTTCCGCTATCCTTCGACCGGAACTCGACCCTCCCGGAACCCAAGTGCGCTTCTTCGACTTCACTTCCTGGCCGGACCTGCTGCTGACCGTCATCGGCCTGGCCTTGTTCACGCTGATCAGCATGGGCATCCGGCTGATCATGATGTTCTCGATCCAGCAGCGCCGGGAACGGGTGAACAGGCAGATCAACGAACGCCTGAAGACGCTGATCGCCGCCTACAAGACGCTGGGCGGCTCCTTCACCGGCACGCTCACCGTCGATCCCACCCATATGCGCGATCTTCGCCGCGAGGCCGACAACCCGGCCGGCGGCGAGGACGCCGCGCAGCAGGCCTCCAATTCGAGCGCGCCCGGCGGATCCGCGACGCAGTGGAAGCGGCGCTGTCCGACATCATCCTGCTCGGCACCGAGGAACAGGTGCGCCTGGCCGCGGCGGCGAGCCGCCAGTTGGTCGCCGGCGAGCACGTCCATACCGACGAACTGGTCGTCTCGCTGCGCGATTTCATCCGCCAGGCACTGGATCTGGCGCCTGTCCCGGCCGATGCGGCGATTCCGGCCCAGGGCCCTGCGCGGCCCTCGGGCACGGGTGGCCGCAGCGGTGCTGGCGGCGGTCGGGGCGGCGGAGGCGGCATGGGAATGGGCGGCGGGGGCGGGGGCGTGGCTTTCGGCGTGTCCGAGCGCTCGACACCGGATCTCTGATCGGTGGGGCACGGGCGCGACACTGGCAGGATGGGCCTGTTCGGGCGGTGCGTGTCAGCCGGACGCCGCGGGCCGGCCTTGCTGCAGCGGGCCATGCGGTTCTGTTTGCTGATCCTTCCCGCTCTCGGCCTGCTTTCCGGCCCGGCGCAGGCCGCAAGCGGCAGTAGCCGTCAGGACGTCGCCATCGGTGTCCTCGCCTACCAGGGCGAACTGGCGGCGGCGCTCGACTGGGCGCCGCTGGCCCGTTTCCTGAACGAACGCGTCCCCGGCTACCGCTTCAATCTCGAACATTTCGATGCCGACAGCCTGCGTGAGGCGATCCGCGAGCAGCGCGTCGATCTGGTCGTCACCAATCCCGGCTACTACGTGGCGATGGAGAACGAATTCGGCCTCAGCCGGATCGCCACGCTGGATTCACCGCAGGCGCTGTCGCCCGACAGGGGAACAGGTTCCGCGCTGATCGTGCGCAGCGACCGTAGCGACCTGCAGACGCTCGGCGACCTGCGCGGCAAGCGCCTGGCGGCGATGGCGCCGGACGCTTTCGGCGGCTATCTGCTGGTGGTGCGGGAAATGCTGGCGCAAGGCATCGACGCGGAATCGAGCCTGCAGGAAATCCGTTTCCTCGGCGTGCCGATGATGCGCATCGTCACGGCCGTGCAGCGCGGTGAGGCCGATGCCGGCGTGGTGCGCAGCTGCTTCATCGAGCAGGCGGCGGCACGCGGCGTGCTGCGCCTGGAAGACTTCCGCGTGCTGGGCGATCGCCGCAGGAAGATCCCGCCGTCGCGGCCTTTCCCTGCGGCCTGACGACGCCGCTGTACCCGGACTGGCCGATCGCGGTGACGCGCAGCATCGGCCACGGCCTGTCCAAGCAGGTGGCGCAGGCGCTGCTGGCGATGCCGGCCGACACCGGCATGGCGTGGACGGTGCCGGCCGACTACCAGTCGGTGCATGAGCTGTACCGCGAACTGCGCACCGGTCCTTATGCCCATCTGCGCGACGTCACGCTGGCAGGCCTGCTGCGCCGCTTCTGGCCCGCCTTGCTGGTACTGGCCCTGGTGCTGACCGCCTGGGGCGTGCATACGGTGCGGGTCGAGCACCTGGTGCAGCGCCGTACCGCCGAATTGCGTGCCTCGCTGCGCGCCCGCGAGGAGGCCGAGGCGAGGGTGCGTAGCCACCAGGAACAGATGGAGCACCTGTCCCGTCTGTCCATCCTCGGCGAGCTGTCCGGCAGCCTGGCGCACGAGATCAACCAGCCGCTGACCACCATCGGCAACTATGCCCGCAGCCTGCTGCGCCGCCATGCCGACGGCCGCCTGAACGACGCGGCGGTGGTCGAGGCCTGCGGCGAAATCGGCAGCGAAGCCGAACGGGCCGGCGACATCATGCGCCGCATCCGCGACTTCGCCCGCAAGCGCAGCGCGGTGCGCGAGCCGGTGGATATGCCGGCCCTGGTCGACGGCACCCGCAAGCTGATCGAAGGCATGCTGCTGCATGCGCCGACGATCGTCTGCGAAAACGATCTGCCGCGCGGCTGCGAAGTGCTGGCCGACGCGCCGCAGATCCAGCAGGTGTTGCTGAATCTGGTGAAGAACGCGATCGACGCCGGCCGCGATCTGCCGCCGGAACGCCAGGCGCTCACCATTCATCTGGAAACCGCCGACAAGCGCCTGCTGGTCCATGTCATCGACCAAGGCTGCGGGCTGTCGGCGGAACAGCAATCCCATCTGTTCGAGCCTTTCTTCACCACCAAGCCGGACGGCCTCGGCCTGGGGCTGCCGATCTGCAAGACCATCGTCGAAGCGCATGGCGGTCGCTTGTGGGCCGAAAGCAATGTACCGTCCGGCATGCGCTTCACCTTCTCCCTGCCTTGCCATGTCGCTGCAAACTGAAAATGCCGTCGTCTACGTGGTGGACGATGATCCCGCGCTGTGTCGCTCGCTGCGCTTCCTGCTCGACGCCGAAGGCTGGCCGGTGCGGCTGTTCGGCTCGGCGGAAGACTTCCTAGACGAGATCGGCAAGCGCAGCGGCCCCGGTCGGCCTTGCTGCCTGCTGCTCGACATCCGCATGCCGGCGATGAGCGGGCTGGAACTGCAGCAGGTGCTGCGCGAGCGCGGCTTCGAGGCGCCGATTCTGTTCATGACCGGGCATGCCGACGTGTCGATGGCGGTACAGGCGATGAAATGCGGTGCCTGCGATTTCATCGAAAAGCCCTTCGACGACCAGGCGATCGTCGACGCCGTTGCCAAGGCCATCGAGCGTTGCGCGGCGATGCTCGACGACGCGCGGCGGCGCGATGTCGCCCGTGCCGCGCTCGCCCACTTGTCGCCGCGCGAGCAGGAAGTCGCCCACCTGGTCGCGCGCGGCCTGCCCAACAAGCTCATCGCCGCCGAACTCGGCATCAGCGAGAAGACGGTGCATATCCATCGCCAGCATGTGATGGAAAAGGCCGGTATTTCGTCCGCGGCAGAGCTGGCACGGCTATTCCTGCGCGCGGATCCCGCAGCGCTGGATTGAACGCTTTCGCTCTCCGTCGGGCGGAAAAAGGCCGGCGTTTCCGCCGGCCCGGTTCACGCGGGAGAAGCGCTCGAACCCTCGTCAATAGCGGGCATCCGAAGGCTTGCCGCCCTTGGGCCAGTCGTTGACCTTCGGCGGGAAATCCGGGCGTGGCATGTGGCTGAAGTACTCGGAGACATCCACTGCCTCCTGGTCGCTCAGGCCGCCCTGGCCCAGCGGGAAGTGCGTGCCGAAGGCGATCGGCATGTTGCGCTTGACGAAGGCGGCCGCAGTGTAGGTGCGCGCCATGCCGGCGCCGATGTTGAAGGACTCGTCCCCCCACAGCGGCGGGTAGACCATGTTGCCCTTCGCATCCCTGACGCCTTCGCCGTTCTCGCCGTGGCAGATTGCGCACTGCTCGGCGTAGATCCGCTTGCCGTTCTCGGAGTTGGGCACGATGTTCTTGTCCACCTTGCCGACGCCGCGGCCTTCCACCCTGTCCTCGGGCTTGGTTTCGCCCTTCATCCAGTCGAAGAAGGCCACCATCGCCTTCATTTCCTCGCCTTCCTTGGGCAGCGCCTTGCCGTTCATCGAGCGCAGGAAGCAGCCGTTGATACGTTCTTCCAGCGTGATTTCGCGGCCGGCGCGGGCGCCATAGCTCGGGAAGAAGGCCGACACGCCGACGTAGGGCGAACCGTCGGCAACGGTGCCGGCGTTCAGGTGGCAGCTTGCGCAGTTCAGCTTGTCGCCTACATGGTTGGGCAGCATGCGCGCAGTGTCGATGTTCAGACGCGCGCCCAGCACGAGCTGTTCCGCGTCCGGCTCCTTGAGCATGTCGGCCAGGCGGGGCGTCTCGAACGGCCGCTCGTTGATGCCCTTGGCGCCAAGGTGCTTGCGCGCGTTGCCGACCTCGCTGGCGAGGACTTCACGCGCATCGCCGCGGCCCCAGCTGCGGCGGGTGAAGTTCAGGATATCGGCGATTTCCTCGTCGCCCAGTTGCGCGAAGGCCGGCATGTACAGCGGCCGCGAATGGCTTTCGGTCATCGGCGCGCGCCAGCCGGTCAGCATGATGTGCACCAGCGTCGCCGGATCCTGCGATTGCAGCGTGTGGTTGCCGGCCAGCGGCGGGAACACATCGGGCACGCCGTTGCCGTTGGCACGGTGGCAGTCGGCGCAGAACTGCAGATAGCCCAGGCCGCCGCGGGTGGTGAAGATGCTGGTCGGCACGTCGTCGTCAGGCGCCGCGCCCATGCCGGTCGGCAGCGGGACGATGGCGGGCGCCGGGCCCTGGGCGACCTCCATCGGCAGCTCATCCTTGCCGGGGGGCAGCGACTTCAGGTAGACGCCCATCGCGAGCAGGTCTTCGTCGGTCATGTACTGGGTGCTGTGCTGCACCACATCCACCATGTTGCCCGACACCGTGCCGTGCTTGTTGCGGCCGGTCTTGAGCATCTCGGCGGTGTCCTCGGGCGTCCACAGATTGCGCAGGCTCAGTGCGCGCCAGCCTTCGACGGTTTCGCCGGCAAGGAAGAGCTCGCCCTTGCCGCCCCGGTCGCCCATGGTCTTTTCCTGGAAGGCGAAGCCGCGCGGCGTGTGGCAGGCGCCGCAATGGCCCAGGCTCTGCACGATGTAGGCGCCGCGGTTCCACTGCTCGGACTGCTTCGGGTCGGGTGCGAACACCTCGTCGTCGAGGAAGAAGGCGTTCCACAGCGACAGGCCCCAGCGCATGTTGTAGGGCCACTGCATACCGCTTTCCTTGTTCGCCTGCTCCACAGGCTCGACGCCTTTCATCATGTAGGCGTACAAGTCGCGCATGTCCGTTTCGGTCATCCTGGCGTAGGACGGGTAGGGCATGGCGGGATACAGGTTGTGGCCGTCGGCGGCCACACCCCTGCGCATCGCGCGGTCGAACTGCTCGAAGGTGTATCGGCCGATGCCGGTCTTCTCATCGGGCGTGATGTTGGTGGAATACAGGGTGCCGAACGGCGTCTCCAGCGCCAGCCCGCCGGCCATCGGCCTGCCGTCGGGCGCGGTATGACAGGCGACGCAGTCGCCCATGCGGGCAATGTATTCGCCGCGCTTGACCGCATCGGCCTGTGCCGCGCCGGCCGATGCGGCAACGGAGGCCAGCAACAGCGAACAGCCGATGCCGGCAGTTCGCAGGATCGCTCGCGTATTCATGGAAAGCTCCCTTTGGCTCATGACAATTCGACTTGCCGGGGAGCTTATTTCCTTGCTGCTGACGTGGGTATAAGAAAATTTCCTAGTGATCGCGCCACTCCTGCTTCGCACCTTTATCAGCCTGGGCGAGCATGTCTTCGGAGGAGGGGGTACGGCTGCTCCGTTCGGCTAGAAGGCGCCTGAATCCTTGTCTGCGTTGAGATGCTCGAATGCCTCGAGCAGATAATCGACAAAGATGCGGATGCGGGTCGATAACTGGTGGCGCTTCGGATAGACCGCGTAGATATCGGCATCGAGCGCCCGGTATTGCGGCAGGACGCGCACCAGCCTGCCGCTCTGCAGATAGCGGATGATGTCCCATTCGGCCCGCATCAGGATGCCGCGCCCATCGAGGGCCCACTGCACTGCGATCTCCCCGTCGTTGGTGGCGAGATTGCCCCGGACCTTGATCACTTCGGCCTCTCTGTCGGGACGGTCCGATGCCTTCAGCCGCCAGCTGCCGTAGGCATCGTCCCCCTGGCGGATGGTGATGCAGTTGTGGAACCGCAGCTCGTCGGGCGTCCTCGGCTCGCCATGTGCCGCAATGTATGCGGGGGCTGCGCATAAAAGGCGGCGATTGGGGGCCAGGCGCCGGGCAACGACGCGTGCATCGCCCGGCTCGCCAAAGCGCACACAGACGTCGAACTGGTCGTCGGTGAGGGCGGGTGGGTTTACCGAAAGCTGGAGCTGCACATCGACTTCGGGGTGGTGCGCCACATACCGGGAAATGACGGGGGCGACGTGCAAGCGGCCGAAACCGAGCGTTGCATTGACGCGCAGCAGTCCTTTGGGCGTGCCTTTCGAGCCTGCCAGCGTTTCGTTCAATACGTCCAGCTCGCCGAGGATGCGGCGAGCATGCTCGAGAAGGACTTCCCCTTCGGGACTCAGGCTCAGGCGGCGGGTGGTCCGGTTGATCAGCGGAACGCCGACGCGGGCCTCGATCTGGGCAAGCCGTTTGCTCACGGCCGGCGTACTGATTCCGAGTTCGCGGGCGGCCGCGCTCAGGCTGCAGCTGGTGGCGACTGCGGCAAAGAAACCAAGCTCCGCCAGCTGGATACCGATGCTCATCTCCCTCTCATCCTTAACTTCAAGTGAATGATGGTTTGACCCTACGCCCGAATCGGGTGGGGGTCCAGCCCTTAGATTTGTCCCTGCCCATCAACCACATGAAAGCAGGAGGCAGTCACATGAAGACCTACAAAATTGCCACGATCCCCGGCGACGGTATCGGCAAGGAAGTCGTGCCCGCAGGACAGCAGATTCTTGCCGCGCTCGCAGCATCGAGCCGGACTTTCCGGTTCGAGTTCGAAAATTTCGACTGGGGCGGTGATTACTATCGCGAGCATGGTGTGATGATGCCCGCAGATGGTTTGGAGGTGCTGCGCGACAAGGACGCAATTCTTTTCGGCTCGGCGGGTGATCCGGACATCCCTGACCACATCACCCTGTGGGGCCTGCGCCTGAAAATGTGCCAAGGCTTCGATCAGTATGCGAACGTGCGCCCGACCCGCATTCTGCCGGGTATCGATGCACCGCTGAAGCGCTGCCGGCCCGAGGATCCGAACTGGGTCATCGTGCGCGAGAACTCCGAGGGCGAGTATTCGGGTGTTGGCGGCCGGGTGCATCAGGGACACCCGATCGAGGCGGCCACCGACGTGTCGGTACTGACCCGGGTCGGCTGCGAGCGTGTATTGCGCTTTGCCTTCAGGCTGGCGCAATCGCGTCCGCGCAAGCTCCTGACCGTCGTTACCAAGAGCAATGCCCAGCGCCATGCCATGGTCATGTGGGACGAAATCGCCCACGAGATCGCCAGGGAGTTCCCGGATGTCACCTGGGACAAGGAACTGGTGGATGCGGCGACCGCCCGCATGGTGAATCGCCCGGCCTCCCTCGACACCATCGTCGCCACCAACCTCCACGCCGACATCCTGAGCGACCTCGCCGCTGCGCTGGCCGGCAGCCTCGGCATCGCCCCGACCGGCAACATCGACCCCGAGCGCCGCTACCCCTCGATGTTCGAACCCATCCACGGTTCCGCCTTCGACATCATGGGCAAGGGCCTCGCCAATCCGGTGGGCACCTTCTGGTCGGTGGTGATGTTGCTGGAGCACCTGGGCGAGACCGAGGCTGCCGCTCGCGTGATGCGCGCCGTCGAGCGGGTCACCGCCGATCCGGCCCTGCATACGCGCGATCTGGGCGGTACCGCGACCACTGCCGAAGTGACCCGCGCCGTCTGCGGCTTCCTGGCCGAGGATGCCTGATTCGAGCCCGCCCGGTGTCGCTGCCGACACCGGGCTCATTCCATAAGCGCGCCTGCATGCTCGGGCATGTGACATGCCATCGCCGATGCGATCGGCAGGCTGCGGCCTGGGCGGCGGCAGCGCCGGACGAATGCCGAATTCCGCGCCGTCCCGACGATGGATGGCGCAATCACGACTCTTCTGAAGGGCTGATCATGCATCGACAACGTAATGCCAAGCTCGTCGCCACCCTCGGACCTGCAAGCTCCGACCGGGACACCATCCGTGCCCTGTTCGAAGCGGGGGCCGACGTCTTCCGTCTCAATTTCAGTCACGGCAGCCATGCCGACCACAAGGTACGCTTCGAAACGATTCGGGCCGTCGAGCGCGAGATCGGCCGCCCGGTCGCCGTGCTGGCGGATCTCCAGGGGCCCAAGCTGCGGGTGGGCACGTTCGCCGCCGGGCCGGTACGGCTAGTGGAGGACGAAACCTTCCGGCTCGACCTCGAGCGCGAGCGCGCAGGTGACGAGAGCCGTGTGGCACTGCCGCATCCGGAAATTTTCCATGCCCTGGAAGAGGGGGCGGAACTGCTCCTCGACGATGGCCGCATCCGCTTGCGGGTGGAGCGCTGCGGCCCTGATTTCGCCGAGACCCGCGTCATCGCGGGCGGCGGGCTCTCGGATCGCAAGGGCGTCAATGTGCCGGGCGTGGTGCTTCCCCTTTCTGCGCTGACCGCCAAGGATCGGGAAGATCTCGAATACGCGCTGAATCTGGGCGTCGACTGGATCGCCCTGTCCTTCGTGCAGCGTCCGGAGGACATCGTGGAAATCAAGGCGATCGTCCAGGGGCGTGCGGGCATCGTCGCCAAGCTGGAGAAGCCGGCCGCCATCGGCAGCCTGGAGGCCATCGTCGCAGCAAGCGACGCCATCATGGTGGCGCGCGGCGATCTGGGTGTGGAAATGCCGCCGGAGCAGGTGCCGGCGATCCAGAAGCGCATCGTGCGCACTTGCCGCAAGGCTGGCAAGCCGGTGATCGTGGCCACCCAGATGCTCGAATCCATGGTCGGTGCGCCGGTGCCGACGCGCGCCGAGGCCTCGGATGTCGCCACCGCCATCTACGACGGCGCCGATGCGGTGATGCTCTCCGCCGAGTCGGCCTCCGGGCAGTATCCGGTGGAAGCGGTGCGCATGATGGACCGCATCATCGCCCGCACCGAGGCCGATCCCCACTACCGGGAGGCGATCGACGCATCGCGCGCGCCCCTTCAACAGGACGGGGTCGATATGGCCGAAACCATCGGCGCGGCGGTGAGCTACGTCGCCGGTCTGCTGCCGGTGGTCGCCGCCGTGGCTTATACCAGCTCCGGCTATTCGGCCCTGCGTGTGGCGCGGGAGCGGCCCCGGGCGCCGGTGATCGGCATGACGCCGCGGCTGGCGACGGCACGCCGGCTGGCGCTGGCGTGGGGCGTCCATGCGGTGCTCTGCCATGACGTGGCCGACGTGTCGGAAATGAGCGACCTGGCCTGCGACACCGCGCGCAAGGAAGGCCTCGGCCAGCCTGGCCAGACGGTGGTCATCGCGGCCGGGATGCCCTTCGGTGTTCCGGGCGCAACCAATCTCCTACGCATCGCGCAAATCGTCTGAATCCATTCAGAGGCCCAGGTTCGAGCAGGGCTTCCAAGCAAAAAATAATTGGAGGAAACAACATGTCAGTAATACAGCAAGTGCGCGGCTTCGAAATACTCGATTCCCGCGGTAATCCCACTGTGTTGGCCGAGGTGATGCTGGCCGACGGCAGCCGCGGTTATGCCGCTGCTCCATCAGGTGCTTCAACCGGATCTCGAGAGGCTCTGGAACTGCGCGATGGCGATCCGCGCCGCTATCTGGGCAAGGGCGTGACTCGCGCGGTTTCCCACGTGAATGGCGAGATCCGCAGCGCCCTTCTCGGCCGCGAGGCGGCTGACCAGGCCGAAACCGATCGCCGTCTCATCGAACTCGACGGCAGCTCGGACAAGTCCCGCCTGGGCGCGAATGCGATCTTGGCCGTGTCCCTGGCCGCGGCCAAGGCGGCAGCGGCTGCGGCCGGCCAACCTCTCTACCGTTTCCTGAATGGGCCGGAGGCTGCTCTCCATCTGCCGGTACCGATGATGAACATCGTCAATGGCGGAGCTCATGCCAGCAACAATGTGGACGTGCAGGAGTTCATGATCCTGCCCGTGGGCGCTCCCAGCTTTGCCGAGGCCTTGCGCTGGGGCGCGGAGGTCTTCCATGCCCTGAAGGGCATCCTCAAAGCGCGCAGCCTTGCCACTGCGGTGGGCGATGAAGGCGGTTTCGCGCCTGACTTGCCGTCCAACGAGGCCGCTCTCGAGGTCGTCATGGAAGCCATCGAACACGCTGGCTACAAACCGGGCGTGGATGTCTTCCTCGGCCTCGATCTGGCGAGCTCCGAATTCTACCGGGATGGGCGCTATCTATTGGCCGGCGAAGGGCGCAGCTTCGATCGTGCCGCCTTTGTCGACTACCTGGCGCGGCTGGTGGACCAATATCCCATCATTACCATCGAGGATGGTATGGCCGAGGACGACTGGGCCGGCTGGAAAAACCTGACCGAGCGCCTCGGTGATCGAATCCAGTTGGTGGGCGATGACCTGTTCGTGACCAATGCGGCCATCCTGAAGCAGGGCATCGATGCCGGCGTGGCTAATTCCATTCTCATCAAACTCAATCAGATCGGCACGCTGAGCGAGACGCTCGCCGCCATCTCCACGGCCGAGGCGTCTGGCTACAGCGCCGTCATCTCCCATCGCTCCGGGGAGACGGAGGATACGACCATTGCCGACCTGGCGGTATGCACGGCCGCCACTCAGATCAAGACGGGCTCCTTATGCCGCAGTGATCGCGTGGCCAAATACAACCGCCTCTTGTTCATCGAGGCCGAATTGGGTGCGGAGGCCGTCTATCGCGGCCGCGCGGCCTTTCGGAAGCCGGGCTGACCGATAACGCAGCTTGCGTAGCTGCTCCACCGCATCGGGTGGTGTCCGCACTCATCCCGAAGCGGTGGCAATGGAATGCCCCTCCATCGCCCCAGTCACGTCTCAACGGAGCGATGCAATCCAGTATACAAATTGAATATCTGGGAGAGTTCGATGAGCGCATCGACAATAACCTTGCTTTTCCTCGTATTTGCCATTGTCATGTTCGTGTGGGAGAAGATCCCGCTTGCCGTGACGGCCATGATCGTCTGCCTCGGCTTGGCATTGACCGGTGTTCTGAATCCGAAGGAAGCCTTTGCAGGCTTTGTCAATAGCAACGTCATCCTGTTCGTCGGCATGTTCATTATCGGCGGCGCCCTGTTTCAAACCGGCATGGCAAGTACGATCGGCGGTTTGGTGACACGTTTCGCAAAAACGGAACGCCAATTGATAGTGGCGATCATGCTGATCACCGGCCTCATGTCGGGACTGCTGTCCAATACCGGTACAGCTGCCGTGTTGATTCCTGTCGTGATCGGGATTGCCGCGAAATCGGGTTTCGCCCGATCGCGCTTGCTGATGCCGATCGTTTTTGCCGCTGCGATGGGAGGCAACCTGAGCCTGATCGGCGCACCCGGCAACATGATCGCTCAGGCAGCGCTGGAGACGATCGATCTGCGCTTCGGTTTCTTTGAATATGGCTATGTTGGTCTTCCGATGCTGCTGGCCGGCACTGTATTCATGGCTACGATCGGGTTCGGACTTTTGCCGAATCATAAATCCAGCGAAGCCGATGCCAGCCACCTGCAGGAAGCCGCCAGCTCCGTGCCGCAATGGAAGAAGAACGGCTCTCTGATCATACTGATATGTACGGTAGTGGGCATGGTCTTCGAAAAGCAGATCGGCATACCTCTGCATATCACCAGCGTGATCGGAGCGATCATCCTGATAGTGTCCGGCGTCATCAGCGAAAAGCAGGCCTACAGGTCCATTGATGCCCAGACGATCGTTCTCTTCGGCGGAATCCTGTCCTTGGCGACGGCGATGGAAACGACAGGGGCTGGAACGGTTGCTGCTCAATCCGTCCTGAACCTGATCGGTCCGGATACTCCAATGTTCGTGATCATGCTCGTCATCTTCCTGCTTGCCGTCGGACTGACGAACTTCATGTCCAACACCGCGACGACAGCATTGCTGGTACCGATCGGCATGTCGATCTCGACCACCATCGGTGCCGACCCGAGGGCTGTCTTGATGGCGATCGTGATCGGTGGTTCGCTTGCCTATGCGACTCCGATCGGTATGCCCGCTAATGTCATGGTTCTTGGCCCGGGGGGATACACTTTCAAGGATTATGCCAGAGCAGGTTTGCCGCTCATTCTGGTGTCGACGATCGTAAGCATGGCACTTTTGCCGCTTCTGTTCCCCTTCTATCCATAATCCCGTTCGTATTGGGACGAGTGATCGAGTGGCCGCGTGCGATGCTCGCGGCCACGGCTTTTCACTGACGGACCGTTTCTTCATTTGTATTCTCCATCGTCTGCAAGGCCAGCGACTCTCGTTTCAGTGATCCGTCCCTTCCTGTTGCCGGGCGGAGAAACCGATACAGCTGCTTGGTCTGGACCTCCTCTCCGGAAAGCTCGGGTAAGCTGACGGCTTTCGTCCCGGGGTATGGAAAAGCAATGGCAGGTGCGGTGATGAAAAGTACCGTCGATCAGGTCTTCGTCGGGCGCGTGCGCCTGATGCTGCCCGAGGGCGAGGCCAGCGGAATCTTCAAGTCGGCGGTCGACGGCCCGGTGCAACTGGGTCCGACCGGACTGGCGGGAGACGAGCAGGCCGACCTGCGCCACCACGGTGGGCCGGACAAGGCGCTGCACCATTACCCTGCCGAGCACTACGCGCTGCTGGCCGAGGAATGGCCGCAATGCGCAGCGATGGTCGGACCGGGCGTGCTGGGCGAGAACCTCAGCACGCGCGGCTTGACCGAGCACGACATCTGCATCGGCGACGTGCTGCGAATCGGCGAGGTGCAGGTCCAGGTCAGCCAGCCGCGCTCGCCGTGCTGGAAGATCGACCTGCGGCTGAAAGTGAAGGACGCCTCGCGCTTCGTCGAGGCCGCGGGCGTCACCGGCTGGTACTACCGGGTGCTGCGCGAAGGCCGCCTGCGCGCCGGCGATGGCATCGAACTGCTGGAACGGCCCAACCCCTGGCTGACGCTGGCCGAATACTGGGACACCGTGATTGCGCACCGGCCCGACCCTGCGGCACTGCGCCGCATCGCGGCGGCGCCCGGACTTGCTGCGGACAAGGCCAGCCGCTGGCTCGAAAGGGCGGCCTGGCTGGAGGCGAATGCCGGCTGAAAGCGGGGGCGTGCGGCGAGCGCCGACGCGGACTCGCGGCTACACTGGGCGTATGCGCGGCAGCCGTCCGGCGCGAGGGGCGTGCCGGCGGCAAACAGGATCGGCTTTCATGGCATTCAAGCTCATCGTCTTCATCGGCATTCTCGTTGCGGTCGCCGTGCTCGGTGTTCGTGCCTATCGCTCCTCGGTGCGGGGCTTCGAGGCGCGTCAGGAGCGTGACGGCGAAGAGAGGGACTGAGAAAGCTGCTTGAAGGATATCGGTTCAACAACAGGAGGCAGACATGTCCGATCACGTCTATAAGCTCGTCGAAGTCGTCGGTTCGTCCAGCGACGGCACCGATGCCGCCATTCGCAATGCCATCGAGGCCGCGGCGCAGGTCCGTCCGCCACATCGACTGGTTCGAAGTGGTGGAAACCCGCGGCCATGTCGTCGATGGCAAGGTCGCGCATTTCCAGGTCACGCTGAAGATCGGCTTCCGGCTCGAAACCGACTGAGGCGCACGGCCGTTCAGTCGCCTCGGATCAGGGCGCGCGAGCGGGCGCTGCCCTGGTTGAGGCCGATGGTGCAGCCGAAGGGATCGAGCAGTATCGCAGCGCGGGCACCGAAGTCGGTGGTGATCGGGCCGCGGTGCATGACGGCGCCCCTGTGCTCCAACTGGCGGATTGCGGCCTCGATGTCCGGGACTTCCCAGTACACGGTGGTGCCGCCGATGCCGCCCGGACATTTCGAGTCAGCCGGATGGAAGCCGATGGTGACACCGTTCGCATGAATGAATGCGTACTGCGGGTTTTCGCGGCGAAGCTCGCAGCCCAGCAGCTCCGCATACCATGCCGCGGCGGCTTCGATGTCCGGCACGAAGCGGACGATGGATTCGATGGTTCGCAGCATGGCGAGCAAGTGCTTGTTCCAGAAGGCGATGAGGGCATCGGCCAGCGTCGGCCGATGCCCTCATGTGACGCGTTGGCGGGTCTTTGCCTGGTGCAGGCCCGGGTCAGACCTGCACGCCGGTGAGCTGGTGCAGGCGGCCGACGGTTTCGGCATCCAGCCCCAGCCCGCGTGCGAGCTGGCGCAGATAGGCCACTTCGGCCTCGGTGTCGACGTCGATGGCTAGCAGCGATGCGCCGTAGACCTGTGCCGCGACCGCCTGGTTGGGCACGGCTGCGATCAAGGCCTCCAGGTCCAGCGGGCGGTGCAGTTCGGCGGCGACATACTGTTTTCCTCCGCAGTGACGCCGTCTTCGCTGATCTTGCCGACGATGCGCTGGATCTCGCTCTCGTCCACCTCGCCATCGGCCTTGGCCGCCGAAATCATTGCGCGCAGCACGAGCTGTTCGGTTTCGGGCGAAGTCATCGTCGCGACCATGGCCGCTTCGGCCTGGGAGGGCGCGGCCACGTCGGCCGTGAGGCCAGCGGCTGCCGAACGCGAACCCTGCCAGTTCTTCAGTGCCGCCATCGCCAGCGTGGCGAGGATGGCCATGCCGGTACCGCCGAGCGGGTTGCTCGAACCGGCACGGCTGGCACCACCGCGGTTACCACCGCCCAGCATGCCACCGAGCACGTCGCCAAGACCGCCGCCGGCGCCGCCCCGGCCGGCCGAGCCGCCACCCAGCAGGCCGCCGAGCAGATCGCCCAGGTTGCCGGCACCGCCCCGCGCTGCGCCCTGGCCACCGCCAAGCACGCTGCCCAGCACGTCCGCCAGTCCGCCGCCCGCCGCGCCGCGGCCACCGCCGCCCGCGCCCAGAACCGTGCCGAGCAGGTCGCCCAGGCCGCCGACGCCGCCCAGCCCGGACGAGCCGAGGGTGTGATCCAGCCGCGAACGGCTCTGGCTGGCCATGCCTTGCTGCAGGATCTGGCCGATGATGTTGCCGAAACTCATGGTGTTCTCCGGTTTTTGTCGTGAGGCGCAGGAATTGTAGCCGCCTGCAGACCATGGAACGGTATGTCGGCTGCCGCGGCATTCGTTAAAATCGCACATTTGCATCCGGACGCTTCGTCCGACCCGATTCCAGCCCAGTCTCCGAGGATCTCCTCCGTGAAATACATCTCCACCCGAGGCCACGCCGGCCAGTCCGCCAACCCCGAGTTCTGCGACATCCTGCTCGGCGGCCTCGCACCCGATGGCGGGCTGTACCTGCCCGAGACCTATCCCCGGGTGACGCGCGCCGAACTCGATGCCTGGCGCAATCTCTCCTACGCCGAGCTGGCTTTCGCCATCCTGTCGAAGTTCGTCACCGACATCCCGCCGGCCGACCTGAAGGCGATCTGCGACAAGACCTACACCGCCGAGGTCTACTGCCACGTGCGCGAGGGCGACAAGGCCGGCGACATCACGCCGGTGCATTGGCTGGAGGAGGGCACTCATTCTCGTCCCCTCGGTCTATTGGAGCTGTCCAACGGCCCGACGCTGGCCTTCAAGGACATGGCGATGCAGTTGCTCGGCAACCTGTTCGAGTACGTGCTGGCCAAGCGCGGCGAGACGATCAACATCCTCGGTGCGACCTCGGGCGACACCGGCTCGGCGGCGGAATACGCGATGCGCGGCAAGCGCGGTGTACGCGTGTTCATGCTGTCGCCGCACGGCAAGATGAGCGCCTTCCAGCGCGCGCAGATGTATTCGCTGCAGGACGACAACATCTTCAACATCGCCGTCACCGGTATGTTCGACGACGCCCAGGACATCGTGAAGGCGGTGTCGAACGACCATGCCTTCAAGGCGAAGCACAAGATCGGTGCGGTCAATTCGATCAACTGGGCGCGTGTCGCGGCGCAGATCGTCTATTACTTCAAGGGCTATTTCGCCGCGACGAAGAGCAATGACGAGCAGGTCGCGTTCTGCGTGCCCTCGGGCAACTTCGGCAACATCTGCGCCGGCCACATCGCCCGCCAGATGGGCCTGCCGGTGGCGAAGCTGATCCTCGCCACCAACGAGAACGACGTGCTCGACGAATTCTTCCGCACCGGCGTCTACCGCCCGCGCAAGGCCGCCGAGACCCACGTCACCTCCAGCCCGTCGATGGACATCTCCAAGGCCTCCAACTTCGAGCGCTTCGTCTTCGACCTGGTCGGGCGCGAGCCGCAGAAGGTCGCCGCGCTGTGGACGGAAGTCGATGCCGGCCGTCCCTTCGATCTGTCGGCCTCGGCCGAATTCGCCCGCATCGGCGACTTCGGCTTCATCTCGGGCGCCAGCAGCCACGCCGACCGCCTGGCGACCATCCGCAAGGTTTACGAGCAGTACGGCGTGATGATCGACACCCACACCGCCGATGCCGTCAAGGTGGCCTGGGAGCGTGCCGCCGAAGTGCCGGCCGGCGTGCCGGTGCTGGTGCTGGAAACCGCGCTGCCGGTCAAGTTCGCCGAAACCATCGTCGAGGCGCTGGGCCGCGAGCCCGAGCGCCCGGCCGACCTCGAAGGCATCGAGAAGCTGCCGCAGCGCGTCGAGGTGATGGCGCCGGACGTGGATGCGGTGAAGCGTTTCATCACCGCGCGCGTCTGAGGCGGCCGGTGCCGCGGAGCCCTGGCTCCGCGGTGTTCGGGCCGCAGCCGGTACCGGGCAGGCTTCAAGCCGATTCGGGCTGCGGATTCCGGATGAAGCCGAGGCGGGCGGCAGCTGTCTGCTGGTCGGCGGCTGCCAGCGCCTGAAGCTCCAGGCCCTTCCATTGCAGTCGGGGCGCGGCGGCGTCCAGCGTGGATGCGCCCGACATCAGCGCCGACAAGGCTTCTTCGTCGGCGGTGCCGCCTGCCGGATCGAGGACCTCGGCCAGCAGCATCGCCAGGTCGCGGTCGTCCAGCGCGGCGGGGCCGGCGTCGGTGGCGAGGAACAACCGTCCTTCGGCGTCGAGCAGCAGCGGGCCGATCGCCGTGACGCTGCGCCCGGTGTGGGTGACGAAGCTGCCGTCAGGCTGCAGGCGCAGCACCCAGGGTGCGCTTTCCAGCGCGACATACACTCGTTGTGGGCCGTTGTTCACCAGCCAGCGGCCTTCTGCGTCATGGGTGTAATGGGCGTTCAGGAAAGCGATCAGCCCGGGATGGGAGATCGTTTCGCCTTTCAGCCGCCAGCGGCCGCGGGCGTCGAGCGACAGCCAGCCGTAGCAGGCCGGCACCATCGGCCAGGGCGGCAGGGAAGCGCTGGCGCCGTCGGCCATCGGGCGGCGCTCAGGCCTGGGCCTCGACGTGGCGCAGCGACAGGTCGAGCGCGCGCACGTCCTTGGTCAGGGTGCCGATCGAGATGCGGTCGACGCCGGTTTCGGCGATGGCGCGCACCCGCTCCAGGCTGACGCCGCCGGAAGCTTCGAGTTCGGCGCGGTCGGCAGCGGCGCGGCTGGCGTTGATCGCGACGGCTTCGCGCATGTCGTCCAGGCTCATGTTGTCGAGCAGCACCATCTTCACGCCCGCATCCAGCGCTTCCTTCAGTTCGTCGAGGTTCTCGACCTCGACTTCGATGAAGACGTTGGACGGCGCGATGAGGCGCGCCTGCTCGACCACTTCACGGATGCCGCCGGCGGCGATGATGTGGTTCTCCTTGATCAGGATGCCGTCGTAGAGGCCGACGCGGTGGTTGGTGCCGCCGCCGATCGCGACCGCGTACTTCTGTGCCAGGCGCAGGCCGGGCAGCGTCTTGCGGGTGTCGACGATCCTGGCCTTGGTGCCGGCGACGGCATCGACGAAGCGGCGTGTCACCGTGGCGGTGCCGGACAGCAGTTGCAGGAAGTTCAGCGCCGTGCGCTCGGCGGTCAGCAGTACCCGTGCGCGGGCGATGATGTCGCACAGCACGTCGCCGGCCTTGACTACGTCGCCGTCGTGGACGTGCCAGTCGACCACCGCCGCCGGGCTGAGCGCGGCGAAGGCGGCGTCGAACCAGGCGGTGCCGCAGATCACCGCGTCCTCGCGGGTGATGACGCGGCCGCGGGCCTCGGTGTCGGGCGCGATCAGGCGCGCCGTCAGGTCGCCGGTGCCGATGTCTTCGGCCAGGGAGGCGGCGATGTTGCGCTGGATTTCGACGCGAAGCTGTTCAGAGAGCATGAGGGTGAGCGGACAGGTGGCAGGAGGCGCGATTCTAGCATCGCGCCCGCTGCGGACAGACCGGGGGGCGGCCCCGGGATCAATGCTTGCCCAGCGTGATCAACGGGCGGGAGTCGCGCTGGCCGTCGCGGTTTGCATCCTGCTGCGCTTCGATGAGCCAGCCGTTGAAGACGCCGCGGGCGGCGACGATGGTTTCGCCGGCGCTCAGGCCGATCGGGCCGGTGCCTTCGCGTGCCAGGCGATCCGCCGCGGCGCCATGCAGGTGGACGGCCGCGATCAGTGCCGATTCGGCGGGCCAGCCCTGGGCGAGCAGGCCGGCGACGAGGCCGGTGAGCACGTCGCCCATGCCGGCGCTGGCCATGCCGGGGTGGCCGCTGGTGTTGATGAACCAGCGCCCGTCGGGCGCGGCGATGATCGAGCCGCAGCCTTTCAGCACGGTCAGCGCATTGTAGCGGCGGGCGATGTCGAGCGCAGCCTGCAGGCGGTCGGACTGGACGGCCGCGGTGCCGATGCCCAGCATGCGGCCGGCTTCGGCCGGATGCGGCGTCAGCACGGTCGGCATCCTGCGTGCGGCAAGCTGGTTCTGCAGCGCGGTGTCGGTGCCGATCAGGTTCAGTGCGTCGGCGTCCAGCACCAGCGGAATGTCGTGGGCGAGGGCGGTGGCCAACTGCGCGGCAGCGTTGGTATCGGTGCCCAGGCCCGGCCCCACGGCCAGCGCGCTCAAGCGCTCGGGTAGTTGCGCGGCGCGGCGCAGCATGAGTTCGGGGTGCGAGAAGTCGACCGCCGGGCCGTTGGGGTCGAGCAGGCCGACATAGACCCGGCCGGTGCCCAGCCATTGCGCCGCACGCCCGGCCAGCAGCGCCGCGCCGACCATGCCGGCATTGCCGCCGAGGATGCCGGCATCACCGTACAGGCCCTTGTGGCTGTTGCGCGGCCGGCGCACCAGCAGGCTGCGGAACAGCGCGGGCGTGATCGCATGGCCGGCGGCGGGCAGCCAGGCCGGCGCGTCGATGTCCAGCCGCTGCACGCTGATGTCGCCGCAGTAGTCGGGGCCGTCGTTGGTCAGCAGGCCGGGCTTGAGCGAAATGAAGGTGGTCGTGTGGGTGGCGCGGAAGGTCGTGCCGAGCGGCTGGCCGGTGTCGGCATCGAGGCCGCTGGGCACGTCGAGCGCCATGCGCGGCGACGGCTGGGCGTTGAGGGTCTGGATCCAGCCCGCGTAACGGCCTTCGATGCTGCGCTTGAGGCCGATGCCGAAGATGGCATCCACCACCAGCGCCCAGCCCTGAGCCGGCGCCGCCGGCAGGTCGGAAATGATCTGGCCGCCCGCCGCGAGATAGTCCGCGTAAGCCTTGGCGGCTTCGGCGGGCAGATTCTGGGCGTCGGCGGCGAAGGCGACCTGCACTTCGCGCCCGGCCTGGGCCAGTTGGCGGGCCATGACGAAACCGTCACCGCCGTTGTTGCCCGGCCCGCAGGCGATCAGGATCGGCCCCGGGCGGTCCATGATCAGGCGGACCGCGTCTTCCGCGGCGGCGCGGCCGGCTCGCTCCATCAGCGGCGGCCGCGCGCTGGGGATGAGCTTGCCTTCGATTTCGCGGATGCCGGCGACGGGATAGATGGGTAGGGCGGACAGGAACATGATGGGCGCGCCGTCAGGTAAAGGCGGAATTGTAAGGCGCGCTGCGGTGCAGCGTGAACGAGCGTCGAGTCGAACGCATGATGCCATGCCTGCCGTTGATCATTAGTGACATCCAATGAGATGTCACTACGGTTCCTTTCAGTTGTCTGTGAAGGTCGTGCCGAGGCACTGAACACCGGAGCGGCTCGGCACCGCGCCGGTGTGCTGGGTCCGGCTGGTGGGTCAGAAACTGTACCTCAGCGAGGCCATGAAGTTGCGCGGGGCGCCGTAAGTGCCGTTGTTGCTCGTAATACTGCTGAAGTAGTGCTTGTCCAGCGCATTGTTCAGGTTGAGGGAAACGGACAGGGTTCGGTCGATCTGGTAGCGCGCCATCAGGCTGACCAGGGCGAAACTGCCTTGTTCATGGTTGATCCCGCTGCCGCTGGTCGTGGCGTTCTGCCATTGGATGCCGCCGCCCAGCGTGAGTTTCTCCCATGCGCCGGGCAGGCGGTAGCTGGTGAACAGCTTCAGTGTCTGCCGGGGAACGTAGGTGAGCACGCGTTCGCCGTCGCCATCTTCGGTGGTCGCATAGGTGTAGCCTGCCGAAAGCTGCCAGTCCGGCGCCAGTTCGCCGTTGAACTCCAGTTCGACCCCACGAGCGCGGGTATTGCCCAGCAGGTCGTAGGTGAACGCGTCATTGTTCCAGACGGCAAGGTTGTCACTTCGTTGCGGAATACCGACAGGCTGGCCGTCAGGCGCCCGTCATGGAAACCGGCCTTGACCCCCGCCTCGTAGCTGACCCCTTCCTCCGGTTTCAGCGCCGTGGGGATGTAGTCGCTGAGCCAGGAATCCTGCGGGCGAAATATCTTGGTGTAGCTGGCATAGACCGACCAGGTGCCGTTCAGCGCATGCACGATGCCGGCATACGGGACGAAGGTGCTCTTGCGCTCGCGGGTGGCGTAATCTCCCCACAGCACGGTGGTTTCGTCGTAATCGCGCGTCCAGCGGGTCGTGCGCCCGCCCAGCAGCACGCTGGTGGCATCGCTGAGCGTGAAGCGGGCGTTGACGAATGCGCCGTAGTTGCGCTCTTCTCCACGGGAGCTGCCGGTCTTTTCAAACGTCGGAGCCGGTGCATTCGCCCACTCATGGACGGTGGTCGAAACAGGGTAGCCCGCATCCAGGGTGTAGGCCGGGCCTTCCGACTTCAGTTTCGACAGCGTGACGCCGGCAATCAACTCGTGGTCGCGGCCGAACAGTGGAAACACGCCGGAAACATAGGCATCGACGTTGTCCTGCTTGTGTTGGTGTTTCCAGCGGTTCGGGCGCACCGTCATGCCAGCGCCGGTTGCCGGGTCGGCCTCGCCGAGGAAGCTCGCGAGCAGGCCATCGTAGTCATAGCGAGTATGGCTGTACTCCACCTTGCCGACCCACCCGGCGCCGAAGCGGTGCTCCAGCGAGGCGAAGATGCCATCCATGTCGTGTTTGTAGTAGCGCCACTTCTGGCTGGTATTGCCCGAGCGCGACAGCGGGATGCGCTGGCCATTGCTGAAATAGAGTGGCCGGCTGACGATGGCGGAGTCGGTATCTTGCCGCAGATGGTTGAAGCCGACGGTGAGCAGCGTGTGTTCGCTCAGGTCGAACTCGCCGATGCCGTAGAGTGCGAGGCTCTCCTGTTTGAAGCGATCCACCCAGGCGCCCTGTTGCTTGTAGTCGCCGACCAGGCGCAGGCGCGCCGTGCCGCTTTCGTTCATGGCGCCGGATACGTCGGCCCCGGCGCCATGGCGGTCCCAACTGCCGGCCTGCAGCGTGAGCGTGCGCCGCGTGTCGGCGGTCGGCCGCTTGCGGATCAGGTTGACCGTGGCCGCCGGCGTGCCGAGGCCGTTCATGACCCCCGTGGCGCCGCGCACCACTTCCACGCGGTCGTAGGCGGCCGTATTGGCGAGGAAGGGACTCATGCTGGTGGAGGTCGGCACGCCGTCGATCTGGAAGTTGCCCACGCTGGAACCGCGCGCATAGATGTTGGGGCTATCCTGCCCGACCGTGTTTTGCTGGACGAAGATGCCAGCCGTGGCGTTGAGTACGTCGACCAGGGTGTCCAGCCGCTGATCCTCCAGCCGCTGCCGGGTCAGCACCGTGACCGCCTGCGGGGTTTCCTGCGGCGTCAGGTTCAACCGCGTGGAGCTGCTGGTGGACCAGGTGGTGTAGGAGCCGGTGCCTTCGGTGGTGGAGCCGAATGCCTTGCCGGAGATGGTGACGGCAGGCAGCACTGCTTCCCGCGTGGGTGCTTCCGGGGTCGGCGTGATGGCGAAACCGTTACCGCCACTGGTCCGGGCACTCAGGCCGCTGCCGGCGAGGAGGCGGCTCAGGGCCTGCTCGACGTTCATCCGGCCGGAGACTGCGGGCGCCTGGCGGCCGCCGAGCAATGCGCCGTCGGCGAAGATCTGTACGCCGGTCTGGCGCGAGAGTTCGTTCAGCGCGCTGCCCAGCGGTTGGGCAGCCAGTTCGACGTCGAAGCCTCGTGCCGCCTCTTGCACGGCGTGCTGGGCCAGAGCCGGCGCTGGCTCGATGACGAAGGCAAAAGTGCCGCACAGAGCAGCGGTGATGGGCAGCAGGCGGAAGCTGCTCGGCTTGCGATACGACATGTCGGCTCCTGTTCGTGGACATGCGTGCTTCGACCAGGAAGCGCGCTTCAGGGCAGGAGACGTTCGGGAGAGAAAAACGGAGACAGGGGCGAAGCGATTTTCGATTCGTCGCTGCGTTTCGGGGTCAGCGTGCCGCCAGACGGATGCTGCCATCGTCGAGCACTTCCGCACGCAGCGGGAGGATGGCGGGCAGCGCCTGGACGAGGCTGCGCTGATCCTCGGCGCGGAAGCGGCCGCTCAGGCGCAGCGCGGCGGTGCGGGCGTCGGCGAGCACGATGGGCTGCCGGCGGTAGGCGTTGATGGCGGGCAAGGCATCGGCCAGCGGCACGTCGTCGAAGAGCAGCCAGCCGTCGCGCCAGGCAGCGACCTGCTCGGGCCGGATCGGACGGATGGTTTCGGGACGGCCATTGCTCACCTTCAGCGCCTCGCCGCCGCGCAAGTCGATGGCCGGCGGGCCGAACATGGGCAGCCGGGCAAGGCCTTCAGCACGCGGCGTGAAGCGGACGTGGCCGTGCTCGACGGCGATCTCCAGCACTCCACCTCGGGCAGCGACGTTGAAGGCGGTGCCGAGCACTTCGATGCGGCCCGCCGGCGTGTCGATGCGGAAAGGACGGCCAGCGTCGCGGGCAAGGGCGAAATACGCTTCGCCTCCGGCCAGTTCGACATGGCGCGCAGCACGGCTGAAGCTGGCGTGGAGCACGGTGCCGGGCGCAAGCTGGAGTCGGCTGCCGGGGGTGCCGTCCGGGCCATCGGGCAGTTCGGCAAGCAAGGTGTCGAAGCCGTCGCTGCGGTATTGCCGGGCGAATTGCACGGTCTGCTGCCGGTACAGCCAGGCGCCGCCGCCGAAAACGCCGGCGCCGCCTCCAGTCAGCAACAAGGCGAGCATCTGGCGCCGGCGCGGCGAGGGATTTCCCGAGGTCGCCGGGGCGAAGTGTTCCCGCAGCTCGGGCGCCAGGTTGCCGAGCATCTGCCAGCGTTGCCAGGCTTCGCTTGCCGCTGCGGCATTGGCCGGAGAGCGGACCCGCCAGCGTGCAAGCTCGGCTTCGGCGCGGGCCGCCGCATCGGGCCGCTCCACCGCGGCCTTGGCGATCAGGCGCAGCGCTTTCTCGACCAGGCGTTCGTCCGCACGGGCATGCATCAGGCGTCCCGCCCCGATGGCTGCTGATCGAAGTCCACATAGCCGCCGGCCGGCTCGACATGCTCCAGCAGTTCTGCCTGCAGTTCGGCGAAGACACGGCTGCAGTCGAGCGCGGCGCGAACCACGTGCTTGGCCACGGTGCTTTCCTGGATGCCGAGCTGGGCGGCGATTTCGGCCCGGCTCATGCCATAGGCGCGGAACAGGATGAACACCTCGCGCCGAACCCGCGGCAGGCTCATCAGTTGAGCAACGACCCGCTCTATGACTTGGCGCTGGGCGACCACGTAGTCGGCTGCGGGCGCGGCCTGGCGAGCCTGGGCCGCGCCATGTTGCGTTGCCCAGTTGCTGGCAGTCTGCTGGCGGCGATGGTGGTCGATGCAGAGGTTGTGGGCGATGCGGAACAGCAGGGCGCGCGGCGACTCGATGGCGACGTCGAGCTTGCGCTGCACGCTGAGCAGGAGCTGTTCGAAGCTGCTCTGGGCAATGTCGTCGGCGTCGGTGCCGTTGCCGAGCTTGCGGGTCAGGAAGCGGCGCAGTTCACGGTAGTGCGTGAGGGCTTCGGCAACGGAGGGGCTTGGGGACGACACGTGAGGGGCACCGGACGATTTGTTAATGATAATTCTTATCATTTTATGGGCATTTGATACAGATGTGCCAACTTGCGGGGCAAGGTGTTCGTTCCCGATCCGCAGGTTTGCATGCGACGATTCCAAACTCGAGCCTGACACAGGAAATGAAGCCATGAAACGAAAAACCATCCCGATGCTGCTGGTCGTTATCGCTGCTTTCGCACCTGCGACATCGATCGCAGCGGAGAGCGATCCATGCCTGGAAAAGAGCCGTGAGATCGAAAGCCAGATGGAGCATGCCCGTGCGCATGGCAACCGCGACCGCCTGGCAGGGCTGGAAAGAGCGCTTGCTGCGGTGGAGGCCAACTGCACGCCGGAGCGCGCTGCTGCAGGCGCGTGAGAGAGATGCTGCCGAGGCAGCGGAGAAAGTCGCCGAGCGCCAGCGCGAACTGGCTGAGGCACACGCGGAAGGTAAGGGCGCGGACAAGATCGCCGAGCGCGAGGCCAAGCTTGCCGAGGCACGCGACGAACTGCGCCGTGCCAGGGAAGCACTTGACCGGTGACGGGAGGATATACAGGCTGGCGTTTGATGAGACACAAGCCGCACACCGCAACTTCCCGCATTGGTGACCATGCGCGGTACGCCATGCCTCCGGACGTTGCCCTGTCCGGCGCGTGCTGGGCGTTGGTGTCAGTGTCCCCCGCCGAAGCGGGGGCAGCGGGTCAGAAGCGATAGCTGAAGCTGGCGGCAAAGTTGCGTCCGGGCTGGCTGTAGGCGTCGATGACGCTGCTCGTCGAGCTCAGCGAGCGGGTGTCGGCCCAGTGGAAATACTTGCGGTCGAAGACGTTGAACAGGCCGACGTCGATGCGTGCATGGCGGTTCAACTGGTAGTGGCCGGTGAGATCGAGCACGGCGAAGCCCGAGGGGCGGTAGGCAGTGTCGTCGTGTGCGCGCTTCTTGCGTTCGACGGCGGTCAGCACGGCTTCGAGGGCGTAGCGGCCGGGTTCGGCGTATTGCAGGCCGATCACCGCCCTGGCCGGGTCGATGGTTTCGAGCGCCACCCAGTCGTCGTCCTGCCGGCTCTTGCCCTGGCTGCGGGCATAGCTCGCAGCGAGCGTCCAGTGCCTGTCGATCGCCCACTCGGTGCTCAGTTCGAAGCCGTGGATGCGGGCCCGCGAACGGTTGACGTACTGGTAGATGAGCGGGTCCGAGGGTATGCCCGTGCCGCCGACGGTGGCGTTCTCGATGAAGTCGCGGTAGATGTTGCGGTACAGGCTGAGGGCGTAGGCCAGGCCCTGGACTCGGCCGCGCAGGCCGATTTCCACCGAGCGGCTGGTTTCCGGCTTCAGGTCGGGATTGCTGATGGTCTGATAGGCGAAGAAGGGGCTGCTGAGATTGACGAAGCCGTTGTTCACGTCGTACGGCGTGGGCGCACGGAAGCCGTGCGCATACTGCGCATAGGGCATCAGCGCCGGATGGGCTTGCCAGATCAGCCCGAGCTTGGGCGACAGCTCGGTGTCGGACAGTTTCTCCGGGCTCAGGCCCTTGTACAGCGGATCGTTGCGCTTCGGGTCGAGCACGAAGTGGTCCACGCGCAGGCCGGGAATGATCAGCAGGCTGCCGGCAGTGATCTCGTCCTGGACGAAGGCGCCGATGATGCGGTAGTCGGTGTCGGGGAAGGCCTTCTCGGGGAAGGTGCCGGCAGCCGGTGTGCCGTTGCGCAGGTTGGTGATCTCCATCTGGTCGATGTCGATGCCGTAGCTCAGCCGGTGGCGGTCGCCGATCCGGCTTTCGAACTGGGCGCTGAGGCCGAGCAGGCGCTCTTCGTACCAGGCGTCGCGCGTGCGGTCGCCCAGCGTGGGGCGGCGCTCGTCGGAGAACTGGCGGTTGCTGCTGTCCTGGTAGTGCACGCTGACGCGCGCGTTCTGCACCCAGCGGTGGCTGGCGTCGTCGAAGCGCCAGTTCAGGCGCAGCAGGTCCCGTTCGACACGGTCGCGGGTGCCGAGATCCGATACCGTGGCGGTGCGCCCGCTATACACGTCGCCGTCGATGTCGCGGCGCAGGCGTTCGTAAGTGAGGCCGAAACGGTGGCGGGCGTCGGCCTGCCAGCCCAGCTTGGCGAGCAGATAGGACGAATCGTTGTCCTGCGGGTTGGGTTTGTCGCGGCTGGCGTCCCGGGCGGAATTGCCGCCCATGTTCCCGGGTTCGCCGTAGCTGCGGAAAGCGCCCAGCACCATGCCTTCGAATCGTTCGCCGCGCGCGGCGAACGAGGGCGACAGCAGCCAGCCGTCGTTGACCGAAGCGTAGCCGGCCTTCAGGCCGAATTCCTGCGATTTGCCCAGCGTGAGCAGGTCGTCCACGTCCTTGGTGCGGAAGGACACCGCGCCGCCCAGGCCGTCGCTGCCGTACAGCGTGGAGGCGGGGCCGCGCATCACGTCCACCGTCCTGTAGCCTTCCACGTCCAGGTAGTCGCCGCGCCCGGAGAACTGGGCGCCGTGGGTGAAGCTGGCCGGCAGGCGCACGCCGTCGGTCTGCAGCAGCACGCGGTTGCCTTCCATGCCGCGGATGTTGATGCCTTCGTTGCCGGCGCGGCCGGTGGTGCCGAGGGCGGCGCCGGGGCGATAGGGCGCCACGCGCACCGACACGCCGGGTTCGTAGCGGAACAGGCTTTCGAGGTCGTGGGCCTGGTTGCGCTGGATGTGTTCGCTGTCGATCACCGTCACGGTGCCGGCGATGCTGTCGATGTCCGAGTCGATGCGGGTCGCCGTCACCCGTACTTCCGGCAGCTCGGCCGCCGTCGTGGGGGGGCTCTCGTCTTGCGCCAGGGCGTGGGGGGCGAATGCCGCGGCCAGCAGGCCGAGGGTGCAGGCCCGTTGCCGGGTACGCGGAAAACCGTGCGTTGCCTTCATCTGCGTCTCCATGAATGCGTCCATCGAGGCCGGTCGGGACATCGACCGGCCTGCCGCTGCCGCACGGCTCAGGCCGAGCGGAAACAGGCGGGAAACGCGATCCAGGGATGGTCGTGACGTGGATGAGGCATGATGGTTTTACATCGGATCCTTCGTGTGGATGAGCGGCGCTCGGCACGCCTTGCGTCGTCGGGGCGGCCGGCGCGCATTTGCGGCCGGCCGTTCGGGTCTTTGCGCTCAGCCGACCATCTTCGCCGGGTCGATCCAGCGGTCGAAGTCTTCCGCCGAGACATGGCCCAGCGCCAGTGCGGCCTCGCGCAGGCTGCTGCCTTCCTTGTGCGCCTTCTTGGCGATCTGCGCAGCCTTGTCGTAGCCGATGTGCGGATTCAGCGCGGTGACCAGCATCAGCGAGCGCTCGACCAGTTCGGTGATGCGGGCGCGGTTCGGCTCGATGCCGGCGGCGCAATGGTCGTTGAAGCTGTTCATGCCGTCGGCGAGCAGGCGCACGCTCTGCAGGAAGTTGTGGATGACCATCGGGCGGAAGACGTTGAGCTCGAAGTTGCCCGAGGCGCCGCCGATGTTGATGGCGACGTCGTTGCCCATGACCTGGGCGGCGAGCATGGTCAGCGCTTCGCTCTGGGTCGGATTGACCTTGCCCGGCATGATCGAGGAGCCGGGCTCGTTTTCCGGGATCGAGATTTCGCCCAGGCCGCTGCGCGGGCCGCTGGCGAGCCAGCGTACGTCGTTGGCGATCTTCATCAGGCTGGCGGCGAGGGTCTTGAGTGCGCCATGGGCGTGCACCAGCGCGTCGCAACTGGCCAGCGCCTCGAACTTGCTGGGCGCGGTGACGAATTCCTGGCCGCCGAGGCGGGCGATCTCGGCGGCGACGGCTTCGGCGTAGCCCTTGGGCGCGTTCAGCCCGGTGCCGACCGCGGTGCCGCCCAGCGCCAGTTCGCTCAGGTGGGGCAAGGCGGCACGCAGGTGGCGCTCGCCGTGGGCGAGTTGCGCGGCCCAGCCGGAGATTTCCTGCCCCAAGGTGAGCGGCGTGGCGTCCTGCAGGTGGGTGCGGCCGATCTTGACGATGTCAGCGAAGGCGCGGGACTTGTCTTCCAGTGTGGCGCGCAGCCGGGCCAGCGCCGGCAGCAGTTTCTGGACGATCGCCAGCGTGGCGGCGACGTGCATCGCGGTGGGGAAGACGTCGTTGCTCGACTGGCTGCGGTTGACGTCGTCGTTGGGGTGGACGAGGCGCGCTTCGCCGCGTTCGCCGCCGAGCAGTTCGCTGGCGCGGTTGGCGAGCACTTCGTTGACGTTCATGTTGGTCTGCGTGCCCGAGCCGGTCTGCCAGACGGCGAGCGGGAATTCGTCCGGGTGCTTGCCGGCGAGCACTTCGTCGGCGGCGGCGATGATGGCGTCGGCCTTTTCCGCGGGCAGCAGGCCCAGGCCGTGATTGACCCGCGCGGCGGCGCGCTTGACCAGGGCGAGGGCGTGGATGAGTTCGGTGGGCTGGCGCTCGGTGGAGATGGCGAAGTTGATCAGCGAGCGCTGGGTCTGCGCGCCCCACAGGCGGTCGGCGGGGACGTCGATCGGGCCGAAAGTGTCGTATTCCTGGCGTGTGCTCATGGAGGAGGCTCCTGTTGGTGAGGTGGAAGGCGGGCGCGCGCCGGCGCCGCCTCGAGCGGATGAGCTGGAGAAAGGCTTTTCAGGCAAAAGGCGAGTCCGGGCCGTCGAGCTGCATGGATGAGGACAGGTCCAGGTTGGCGACGCGCCAGCGCAGCGCGGCCAGCCGCGCCTGCTGTTGAGGAGTGAAGGCGCAGCAGGCCAGTCGAGCCAGCGGCTGATGCAGATGATCCAGGCACAGGTGGCGCCAGTGGCCGGGCAGGGCGCGGTCCGCGGCGGTACCGGCCAGCAGCTCGGCTGCGCGCCATGCGGCTTCCCAGGGCGACAGCCGCATGCGGCGTACCAGGGCGTCGGCTTCGGCGAGGTAGTGCGGGATCAGGCGCGGCTCGTCCGGCTGCAGGGCGCAGCGGATGCGGATCGCGGCCCAGAGCCAGCGCTGTTTGCGGTCGAGGTGAGGTGGCATGTGGCCGTTGCGCGGTCATTTTCAAGTAATGAGAATCATTATTGTCAATGAGGCCGAGATAAACAAGCCCGACGGCGAAAAGTCGCAAGCGGGCGAGCTTCAGCCGGCGTCGCCGATGCGGCGCTTGTCGCTGCGTATCTCGGTGTGCAGTTCGATCTGGCCCTCTGCCCCGACCGTCTCCAGGCGGACGGTGAAACCCCACAGGCGGGCCAGGTGCTTCATGACTTCGCCGGTGGAGTCGCCCAGCGGGCGGCGGCTGTGCTGCTGGTGGCGCAGCGTCAGCGAGCGGTCGCCGCGCAGATCGACGTTCCAGACCTGGACGTTGGGTTCCCGGGCGCCGAGGTTGTAGTGGTCGGAGAGGACGTCGCGCACGTGGCGGAAACCTTCGTCGTCATGGATGGCCGAGACCTTCAGCTTGTTCTGGCGGTCGTCGTCGAGCACCGCGAACATGCGGAAGTTGCGCATGACCTTGGGCGACAGGTATTGGGCGATGAAGCTCTCGTCCTTGAAGTTGCGCATCGCGAAGTCGAAGGTCTCGAGCCAGTCGCTGCCGGCGATCTCCGGGAACCAGCGGCGGTCCTCGTCGTCCGGGTGCTCGCAGATGCGGCGGATGTCCTGCCACATCGCGAAACCGAGCGCGTAGGGGTTGATGCCGTTGTACCAGGCGGCGTTGTAGGGCGGCTGGTACACCACGTTGGTGTGCGACTGCAGGAACTCGAGCATGAAGCTGTCGGCGAGCAGGCCTTCGTCGTACAGGTGGTTGAGCAGGGTGTAGTGCCAGAAGGTGGCCCAGCCTTCGTTCATGACCTGGGTCTGGCGCTGGGGGAAGAAGTACTGCGCGATCTTGCGCACGATGCGCACGATCTCGCGCTGCCAGGGTTCGAGCAGCGGGGCGTTCTTTTCGACGAAATAGAGCAGGTTCTCCTCGGGTTCGAGCGGGAAGCGGCTCGGCGATTCGGCGCGGGCATGGATGTCGTGCGCCGGCAGCGTGCGCCAGAGTTCATTGACCTGGCTCTGCAGATAGTTCTCGCGGTCCTGCTGGCGGAGCTTTTCCTTGGCGAGCGAGAGCTTGGGCGGGCGCTTGTAGCGGTCCACGCCGAGGTTCATCAGCGCGTGGCAGGCGTCGAGCAGGGTTTCGACCTCCTCCTCGCCGTGGCGCTCCTCGCATTCGCCGATGTAGTTCCGCGCGAAGATCAGGTAGTCGATGATGGCGTCGGCGTTGGTCCAGGTGCGGAACAGGTAGTTGCCCTTGAAGAAGCTGTTGTGGCCGTAGGCGGCATGGGCGATCACCAGGCCCTGCATCGTCAGGGTGTTTTCCTCCATCAGGTAGGCGATGCAGGGGTTGGAGTTGATGACGATTTCGTAGGCCAGCCCCATCTGGCCGCGGCGGTAGCCCTTCTCGGTGGCGAGGAAGTGCTTGCCGAAGGACCAGTGGTGGTAGTTGACCGGCATGCCGACCGAGGCGTAGGCGTCCATCATCTGCTCGGCGGTGATGATCTCGATCTGCACCGGATAGGTGTCGAGCCCGTAGTGGGCGGCGACGCGGGCGATTTCGCCGTGGTAGCGGTCGATGCTTTCGACCGACCATTCCGAGCCGCGCGGCAGCGGTTCGAGCTTGCGGGTGGTGGTGGCCGTCATAGGATCGTCTTCTTGAACAGTTCGCGGAACACCGGGTAGATGTCGGCCGGCGATTCGATCCGCTGCATCGCGAAGTGGGGTTGTTCGTCGGCGATGCGGGCGTATTCGCGCCACAGGTTCTGCGGCTCGCCGGCAGTGATCTCGATGTAAGCGAAGTACTGGCAACTGGGCAGGATGTCGCGGGTGAGCAACTGGCTGCACAGCGGCGAGTCGTTGTCCCAGTTGTCGCCGTCCGAGGCCTGCGCGCCGTAGATGTTCCACTGGCCGTTGGCGTAGCGCTGGCGCAGGATGTCGCGCATCAGCAGCAGCGCGCTGGATACCACGGTGCCGCCGGATTCGCGCGAGTGGAAGAATTCGTCCTCGTCGACTTCCTTGGCCACGGTGTGATGGCGGATGAAGACGACTTCTATATGTTCGTAGCTGCGCGTCAGGAACAGGTAGAGCAGCATGAAAAAGCGCTTGGCGGTGGATTTGCGCTCCTCGCTCATCGAGCCGGAGACGTCCATCAGGCAGAACATCACCGCCCGCGTGGTGGGGCAGGGCACGCGGATGCGGTTGTTGTAGCGCAGGTCGAAGCGCTCGATGAAGGGGATCTGCTCGATCTTCTCGCGCAGCCTGGCGATTTCCTCGCGCAGCGCGCGGGCCTCCTCGCTGTCCCCGCAGGCTTCTTCGCCGCTGCAGCGGGCCAGGAGTTCGTCGAGCTGCTGCTGGAGTTCACGCAGCTTGCCGGCGTAGGGCGAGCCGAGCGCAAGCCGGCGGCCGAGCGCGCTGCGCATCGAGCGGATGATGTTGATGTTCGCCGGCACGCCGTCGGCGGTGAAGCCGGCGCGCTGGGTCTTGTATTCGGTGACCTTGGCCAACTGGGTGCGGACCAGGCGCGGCAGTTCGAGATCCTCGAAGAACAGGTCGAGGAATTCCTCGCGCGAGAGCTGGAAGACGAAATCGTCCTCGTGCTCGCCTTCGTTGCTCGCCTTGCCCTGGCCGGAGCCGCCCGCGCCGCCGCCGAGCGGGCGGTTGATGAGGTCGCCGGCGCTGAACTGGTCGTTGCCGGAGAAGACCTGTTCCCAGATGCCGCCCCGGCCGTGATGCAGCGAAGGCTCGGACAGGTCGCGCGCGGGGATGGCGACTTCCTCGCCGTTCTCCAGGTCGCGGATCGAACGGCCCTCGATTGCGCCGGACACCGCCTTGCGGATCTGCTGCTTGAAGCGACGCATGAAGCGCTGGCGGTTAACCGTGCTCTTGTTCTTGCTGTCGAAGCGTCGATCGATGATGCGGACCATGCCTCCTCCTCGGGCCGAAGCCGGCAAGGGTGCGCGCCATGACGGGCGCGCACCTCATCCGCACGGATTCACGAAGACTTGCGTACGCGCAGATACCATTCGCACAGCAGGCGCACCTGCTTCTCGGTGTAGCCCTTCTCGATCATGCGGTCGACGAAGTCCTGGTGCTTCTTCTGCTCGTCGGCGCTGGCCTTGGTGTTGAAGCTGATCACCGGCAGCAGGTCCTCGGTATTGGAGAACATCTTCTTCTCGATCACCGCGCGCAGCTTCTCGTAGGAGGTCCAGCTCGGGTTGCGGCCGTCGTTCTTGGCGCGGGCGCGTAGCACGAAGTTCCACGACTTCGTTGCGGAAGTCCTTCGGGTTACTGATGCCGGCCGGCTTCTCGATCTTCTCCAGTTCGTCGTTGAGCGCGGAGCGGTCGAGGATCTCGCCGGTGTTCGGATCGCGGAACTCCTGGTCCTGGATCCAGAAGTCGGCATAGGTCACGTAGCGGTCGAAGATGTTCTGGCCGTACTCGGAATAGCTTTCGAGATACGCGGTCTGGATTTCCTTGCCGATGAACTCCGCGTAGCGCGGCGCCAGGTACTCCTTGATGTAGCCCATGTAGCGCGCTTCGGTCTCGGGCGGGAACTGCTCGGCCTCGATCTGCTGTTCGAGTACGTACATCAGGTGCACCGGGTTGGCGGCGACTTCGCGGTGGTCGAAGTTGAACACCTTGGACAGGGCCTTGAAGGCGAAGCGGGTGGAGAGCCCGGTCATGCCTTCGTCGACGCCGGCATAGTCGCGGTATTCCGGGTAGCTCTTGGCCTTGGGGTCGGTGTCCTTGAGGTTCTCGCCGTCGTAGACGCGCATCTTGGAGAAGATGCTGGAGTTCTCGGGTTCCTTCAGCCGCGACAGTACCGAGAACTGGGCCATCATCTTCAGCGTGTCGGGGGCGCAGGGCGCTTCGGACAGCGAGCTGTGGGCCAGCAGCTTCTCGTAGATGCGGATTTCGTCCGACACCCGCAGGCAGTAGGGCACCTTGACCGTGTAGATGCGGTCGAGGAAGGCCTCGTTGTTGCGGTTGTTCTTGAACGCGACCCATTCGGACTCGTTCGAGTGCGCCATCACGATGCCGTCGAACGGGATCGCGCCGAAACCTTCCGTGCCCTTGTAGTTGCTTTCCTGGGTCGCGGTGAGCAGCGGGTGCAGGACCTTGATCGGCGCCTTGAACATCTCGACGAATTCGAGCAGACCGCGGTTGGCCAGGCACAGGCCGCCGGAGTAGCTGTAGGCGTCGGGGTCGTCCTGCGAGTACTGCTCGAGCTTGCGGATATCGACCTTGCCGACCAGCGAGGAGATGTCCTGGTTGTTCTCGTCGCCCGGCTCGGTCTTGGCGACCGCGGTCTGGCGCAGCACCGACGGCATCAGCTTGACGACGCGGAACCGGGTGATGTCGCCGCCGAACTCGTGCAGGCGCTTGACCGCCCACGGGCTCATGATGGTGTCGAGGTAGCGGCGCGGAATGTGGAAGTCGTCCTCGAGGATGCGGCCGTCTTCCTGGGCATCGAACAGGCCGAGCGGCGACTCGTGCACCGGCGAGCCCTTGACCGCGTAGAAGGGAATCCTCTCGATCAGCGACTTCAGCTTTTCCGCCAGCGAGGATTTGCCGCCGCCGACCGGGCCGAGCAGGTAGAGGATCTGCTTCTTCTCCTCCAGCCCCTGCGCGGCGTGGCGGAAGTAGGAGACGATCTGCTCGATCGCCTCTTCCATGCCGTAGAAGTCGCGGAAGGCCGGATAGAGGCGGATGAGCTTGTTGGAGAAGATGCGCGAGCGGCGCGGGTCGAGGCGGGTGTCGACCAGTTCGGGCTCGCCGATCGCGGCCAGCATGCGTTCCGCGGCCGAGGCATAGGCCATGCGGTCGCTGCGGCAGAGTTCGAGGTACTCCTGCAGCGACATTTCCTCTTCGCGCGATGCCTCGAAGCGGGCCTGGTAAGCATTGAAGATGGACATGGCAATCTCCCTGACGATCGATGCGAGGGGTGCGTGCCTGATGATGATACGCGACCTGTGTCCTGCCACCTGCATCCAGTCGTATGACGGTGAGCGCGGACGCGCGCCTGCGCGGATGCCGGCTCTGTAGCATCAGAGGCTCCGCGCGGGTGCGAGTTCCGCGTCCGGGCACCTGCCCGCGGCGTTTTCGTGCATGGCATCACGGTCTCATCCAGTCCCCAAGCGTGACGCGGGCGCTGTGCTAGAATCCCGCTCTTCGTTCAACGCGTTTGCGCTGGCGATGTGTGCGTGCGTCCTTGTCGAAGATGCATGCCGACGCCGGCGAGAACGGTTTTTTTGACTTCTCAGGATCGACCCAATGGAGCAGAACCAGGTAACCCCGAGCGCACTCGAGCGCCGTATCGACATCGCCGTTTCGCTGGCGGACATCGAGAAAGAGGTGGATGCCCGCCTCAAGCGCATGGCGCGTACGGTGAAGATGCCGGGGTTCCGCCCGGGCAAGGTGCCGATGAAGATCGTCGCCCAGACCCATGGCGGCCAGGCCCGCGGCGAAGCGGTCGGCGCAGCGGTCGAGAAGGCTTTCGGCGACAAGGTGCGCGAGCAGAACCTGCGCGTGGCCGGCTACCCGAACATCGAGCCCAAGGACGCTGCCACTGAAGGCACGCTGGAATTCAGTGCCGTGTTCGAGATTTACCCGGAAGTCGCCATCGGTGATCTCGCCGGCCAGCAGATCGAACGTCCGACCCTGGTGGTCGGCGATGCCGAAGTCGACAAGACGCTCGACGTGCTGCGCAAGCAGCGCACCTCCTTCACCGCGGCCGATCGTGCCGCCGCCGAAGGCGACCGTGTCGTGATCGACTTCACCGGCCGCAAGGACGGCGAAGTGTTCCAGGGCGGCCAGGCCGAGGACTTCCCCTTCGTGATCGGCGCCGGCGCGATGCTGAAGGACTTCGAGACTGCGGTGACCGGCCTGACGGCGGGCGAGAGCAAGACTTTCGACATGACCTTCCCGGACGACTACCATGCTGCCGAACTGGCCGGCAAGACCGTCCAGTTCGAGATCAAGCTCAAGCAGGTCGAAGGCCCGGTGCTGCCGGAGATCGATGCCGACTTCGCCCGTTCGCTGGGCGTGGCCGACGGTGACGTCGCCAAGCTGCGCGAAGAGGTCAAGGGCAACCTCGAGCGCGAGGTCAAGCGCCGCATCCAGGCCAAGGTCAAGGAGCAGGTGATGAACGCGCTGATCGCCGTGACCCCGATCGAAGTGCCGAAGGCGCTGGTGCAGGGCGAGTCGCAGCAACTGGCCGAAAATGCCCGCCGCGATCTGGAAATGCGCGGCATGAAGACCAAGGACATTCCGGTCGATCCGTCGTGGTTCACCGAGCAGGCCGAGCGCCGCGTCCGTCTGGGCCTGATCATGGCCGAGCTGGTCAAGGCCAACGAGCTGCACGCCAAGCCCGAGCAGGTCCGCACGCTGGTCGAGGAAATGGCGCAGAGCTACGAGGATCCGTCCGAACTGGTGCGCTGGTACTACGCCCAACCCGAGCGCCTGGCCCAGGCAGAAGCCGTGGTGATCGAGGACAATGTCGTCGCCTGGGTCAGCGAGAAGGCCCAGACCACCGACAAGGACGTGACTTTCGACGAACTGATGGGCAACGCGGCCTGAGTCCGCAAAGGGTCTGACCAATGATGCAAGGAACACCCCAGCACAGCAGCGACTGGAACCCGGTCGGCCTCGGCCTGGTTCCGATGGTGGTCGAACAGAGCGGTCGCGGCGAGCGCGCCTACGACATCTATTCGCGCCTTCTGAAGGAGCGGGTGGTGTTCCTGGTCGGGCCCGTCAATGACGTGACCGCCAACCTGATCGTCGCCCAGTTGCTGTTCCTCGAATCCGAGAATCCGGACAAGGACATCTCGTTCTACATCAACTCGCCCGGCGGCTCGGTCACCGCCGGCATGGCGATCTACGACACCATGCAGTTCATCAAGCCGAACGTCAGCACGCTGTGCATCGGCCAGGCGGCGAGCATGGGCGCCTTCCTGCTGGCGGCGGGCGAGAAGGGCAAGCGCTTCATCCTGCCCAACTCGCGCGTCATGATCCACCAGCCGCTGGGCGGCTTCCAGGGCCAGGCCTCGGACATCGAGATCCACGCCCGCGAAATCCTCTACCTGCGTTCGCGCCTGAACGAGATGCTGTCCAAGCACACCGGCCAGCCGCTCGAACGCATCGAGAAGGACACCGACCGCGACAACTTCATGTCAGCCGCGGCGGCGGTCGAGTACGGCCTGGTGGACAAGATCCTGACCAGCCGCGACGACACCTGATTCAGGAGAACCCCCGACATGACGGACAAGAAGGCTGGCGGCGACAAGCTGCTGTACTGCTCCTTCTGCGGCAAGAGCCAGCACGAGGTGCGCAAGCTGATCGCCGGCCCTTCGGTCTTCATCTGCGACGAATGCATCGAACTGTGCAACGACATCATCCGTGACGAGGTCGTTGGCGCCGCAGACCCGGAAGGCACCAAGGGCGCGCTGCCCACGCCGCGCGAAATCTGCGAGATCCTCGACCAGTACGTGATCGGCCAGGGACAGGCCAAGCGCAATCTCGCGGTGGCGGTGTACAACCACTACAAGCGCCTGCGCCACGTCGAGGCGCGGGAAGACGACGTCGAACTGGCCAAGAGCAACATCCTGCTGATCGGGCCCACCGGCTCGGGCAAGACGCTGCTGGCGCAGACGCTGGCGCGCCTGCTCGACGTGCCCTTCGTGATGGCCGACGCGACGACGCTGACCGAAGCCGGCTACGTCGGCGAGGACGTCGAGAACATCATCCAGAAGCTGCTGCAGAAGTGCGACTACGACGTCGACAAGGCGCAGCAGGGCATCATCTACATCGACGAGATCGACAAGATCTCGCGCAAGGCCGACAACCCCTCGATCACCCGCGATGTGTCGGGCGAGGGCGTGCAGCAGGCGCTGCTGAAGCTGGTCGAAGGCACGGTGGCCTCGATCCCGCCGCAGGGCGGGCGCAAGCACCCGAACCAGGACTTCATCCAGATCGACACCACCAACGTGCTGTTCATCTGCGGCGGCGCCTTCGACGGCCTGGAAAAGGTCATCCGCAACCGTACCGAGAAGGTCGGCATCGGCTTCGGTGCCGAGGTCAAGAGCAAGGAAGGCAAGAACCTCACCGACACCTTCCGCCAGGTCGAACCCGAGGATCTGATCAAGTTCGGCCTGATCCCCGAACTGATCGGCCGCCTGCCGGTCGTCGCCACGCTGCAGGAACTCGACGAGGCTGCGCTGATCCAGATCCTGGTCGAGCCCAAGAACGCACTGGTCAAGCAGTACCAGAAACTGTTTTCGATGGAAGGCGTCGAACTCGAGATTCGTCCGGCGGCGCTGCATGCGGTGGCCCGCAAGGCGATCCGGCGCAAGACGGGGGCACGTGGCCTGCGCTCCATCCTCGAAGCGTCCCTGCTCGACATCATGTACGACCTGCCGACCTTGAACGGTGTCGAAAAGGTGGTTGTCGATGAGGCGACCATCGAGGAAGGCGGCAAGCCGCTGCTGATCTACGCCGAGCAGCCGAAAGTGTCGGGTGCCAACTGAGACCGGCGAAGCGGACCCGTGTGATCGTCGTCCAGCCGTGGGTCGTCCCCGTCGCTTGAATTTCCAGGTCATGCCCATACATGGGTATGACCTTTCTCATAAGGAAAATTAAAATGTCGGGTTCCGCTGAACTCCCCAACGGACAACTGGAAATGCCGCTGCTGCCGCTGCGCGACGTGGTGGTGTTTCCGCACATGGTCATCCCGCTGTTCGTCGGACGGCCCAAGTCGATCAAGGCGCTCGAAAGCGCGATGGAAGCCGGCAAGAGCATCCTGCTCGTCGCGCAGAAGTCGGCGGCCAAGGACGAGCCGGCGATCGAAGATCTCTATTCCATCGGCTGCATCGCCAACATCCTGCAGATGCTGAAGCTGCCCGACGGCACCATCAAGGTGCTGGTCGAGGGCGTGCGCCGCGCGCGGGTGGACTCGGTCGAGGACCTGCGCCACCTGTTCGTCGCCAAGGTGACGCCGGTGAAGGTGACCGAGGTCGATACCAACGAAGTCGAGGCCATGCGCCGCGCGATCGTTGCCCAGTTCGACCAGTACGTCAAACTGAACAAGAAGATCCCGCCCGAGATCCTGACCTCGCTGGCCGGTATCGAGGAAGCCGGCCGCCTGGCCGACACCATCGCCGCCCACCTGCCGCTCAAGCTCGAACAGAAGCAGGACGTGCTCGAGATGTTCGACACCGGTGAGCGCCTCGAAAAGCTGCTGAACCAGCTCGAAGCCGAGCTGGACATCCTGCAGGTCGAAAAGCGCATCCGCGGCCGCGTCAAGCGCCAGATGGAGAAGAGCCAGCGCGAGTACTACCTGAACGAACAGGTCAAGGCCATCCAGAAGGAACTCGGCGAAGGCGAAGAGGGCGCCGACCTCGAGGAGATGGACAAGAAGATCAAGGCCGCCGGCATGCCCAAGGAGGCGCTCGCCAAGGCCCAGGCCGAGTTCAAGAAGCTGCGCCTGATGTCGCCGATGTCGGCCGAAGCCACCGTCGTGCGCAACTACATCGACACCCTGATCGGCCTGCCGTGGAAGAAGAAGTCCCGCGTCAGCAAGGATCTGGCCGAGGCGGAGAAGGTGCTCGACAAGGACCACTACGGCCTGGAGCGGGTCAAGGAACGCATCCTCGAATACCTTGCCGTGCAGCAGCGCGTGGACAAGGTCAAGGCGCCGATCCTGTGCCTGGTCGGCCCCCCGGGCGTGGGCAAGACCTCGCTCGGCCAGTCGATCGCCAAGGCCACCAACCGCAAGTTCATCCGCATGGCGCTCGGCGGCGTGCGCGACGAAGCCGAGATCCGCGGCCATCGCCGCACCTACATCGGCTCGATGCCGGGCAAGATCCTGCAGAACATGAGCAAGGTCGGCGTCAAGAACCCGCTGTTCCTGCTCGACGAAGTCGACAAGCTCGGCATGGACTTCCGCGGCGATCCCAGCTCGGCGCTGCTCGAAGTGCTCGACCCGGAGCAGAACCACACTTTCCAGGACCATTACATCGAAGTCGATTTCGACCTCTCCGACGTAATGTTCGTGGCCACCGCCAATACGCTGAACCTGCCGCCGGCACTGCTCGACCGCATGGAGGTGATCCGTCTGTCCGGCTACACCGAGGACGAGAAGGTCAACATCGCCCAGCGTTACCTGCTGCCCAAGCAGATCAAGAACAACGGCCTCAAGCAGGAAGAAATCTCGGTCACCGAGGAAGCCCTGCGTGACGTCGTGCGCTACTACACCCGCGAAGCCGGCGTGCGCAGCCTGGAACGCGAGATCTCCAAGATCTGCCGTAAAGTGGTCAAGCAGCTCGTGCTCAAGAGCCGCAGCAGCAAGATCATCGTCAACGCCAAGAATCTCGACAAGTTCCTCGGCGTGCGCAAGTACAGCTTCGGCATCGCCGAGAAGCAGAACCAGCTCGGCCAGGTCACCGGTCTGGCGTGGACCGAGGTCGGCGGCGAACTGCTGACCGTCGAAGCGGTGCAACTGCCCGGCAAGGGCAAGGTGCTGACCACCGGCAAGCTCGGCGAAGTGATGCAGGAGTCCATCCAGGCCGCGCTGTCGGTCGTGCGCAAGCGCGCCCGCTCGCTCGGCATCGACGAGGATTTCCACCAGAAGAGCGACATGCACATCCACCTGCCGGAAGGCGCGATCCCGAAGGACGGCCCGTCCGCCGGCATCGCGATCAGCACCGCGCTGGTGTCGGTGCTGACCGGCATCCCGGTGCGCTGCGACGTGGCGATGACCGGCGAGATCACGCTGCGCGGTGAAGTCCTGCCGATCGGCGGCCTGAAGGAGAAGCTGCTGGCCGCGGTGCGCGGCGGCATCCGCACGGCGCTGATCCCGGAAGAGAACGTCAAGGACCTGGCGGAAATTCCGGAGAACATCAAGAACGCCCTGGAGATCGTGCCCGTCAAGTGGATCGATCAGGTGCTCGAGCGCGCGCTGGAACGGCGCCCCGAGCCGCTGCCCGAAGAGGTGGCGGCGCCGGTGGCGCCTGCCGATCCGGACGCGGTCGGCGCTGCCCAGCGGCCGCACTGAGTTCCGGCAGACCCTCCGGGCGTAGTTGATAACGGCCCCCTGAGCAAAGCCGCAGCGTGTGTCATGCACGCTGCGGCTTTGTCATGTGGTGTATCACGCGTTGACCCGCCGAAGTGCGCGCGCTATAAAAACCGGAAATCGGCAGAACAGCAGGCTGTAGCGGACATCCGTACCGACGCGGATAAGCAGTGAGCGTCATCCCATCGCAGTGCACTTTCGGAGGGATTCAAGTGAACAAAGCAGAACTGATCGACGTCATCGCAGCACAGGCCGAAATCTCCAAGGCCACGGCAGGCCGAGCCCTGGATGCAGTCGTCGCGGGGGTGGTGGAGGCCCTCAAAGGCGGCGACAGCGTCACGCTGGTGGGTTTCGGTTCGTTTTATGTCGGTGAGCGAGCGGCGCGCACCGGCCGCAATCCGCGTACCGGCAAGAACATCAAGATCAAGGCAGCGAAAGTCCCGAAATTCCGTGCTGGCAAAGGCCTGAAAGATGCAGTAAACTGACGGGCTTTACTGGGCCGCCTGCCAAAGGCGGTTTCAGCGCGGGTGCTTAGCTCAGTTGGTAGAGCGTCGCCCTTACAAGGCGAATGTCGGCGGTTCGACCCCGTCAGCACCCACCAGACAAGAGCTTGATTATTAAGCGAAAACGAAGGCCCGCGAAAGCGGGCCTTCCTACTTATACCCCAGCCTAGCACAGCCACTTCCAACCAAATATGGGGTGCTGAGATGCCTCTGAACGACGCAGGCCTACAAGCTCGCGGACGAGCGCGGATTGTATCTGTTGTCCGGCCCACAGGTGGAAAACTCTGGCAGTTTGGACTGCCGTTACGACGGCAAGCGCAAGACGCTTGCCCCGGAAGGCTATCCTGACGTAGCGCTTGCCGATGCACGTGAGGCGAGAGGATCGGGCGCTCGACCAATCGCGGAGATCATGGCGCCGGAGCTGTTGAGCACGCTCAGGCGTATCAAGGTGCGAGGCGCGATCGACTCCGCCCACCGTGCCAAGCAGATCGCTGGCCAGGTTTTTCGCTATGGCATCGTCACTGGCCGGGCGGATCGAAGCTCCGCGGCGCCTTGACGCCAGGTTCTTCTAATCATTTTTCGAAAGACTGGCTTTTCCGTCATCGTTTTTTCTTCGCTATTCATTGGATTTGTGCAACCATTTCAGTCATCATTTTTCTCTTTTCACGGCCGATCATCATCGTTTTTTGATGACCATAAGGGGACTTCTGTAACATGCAGATCGGTTTCAAGGCCTTGGAGGCCCAGTTCGGCATCGTCCTGGTACAGCCCCTGCGCGTGGAGTCCACCATCGGCACCACCCGTTCGGTGCGGGAGTCGCCAGAGCGCATCCAGAACCAGTACCCGGGTGTCCGGCCGGACGATACCTTTGCCGGGCATTTCGAGTTCGGCCTGAAGTACGAGGAAATCCACCTCGAATTCTTTGCGCGGCTGTTTGCCGCCTGCGGTCCGGAGCCGCTCGAACAGTGGTGCAGGGCGGAACCGTTCGGCCAGTATGCGCGCCGTGCGGCCTTCTTCTACGAGTGGCTCACCGGGCGCCGGCTGGACGTCCCGGACCTGAGCGGCGGGACCTATGTCGACGCGGTGTCCGCCGATACCTACCTGACGCGCACCGAGGCCGTCCGGGAGCGGCGCTGGCGGATCAACAACAACCTGCCGGGTACGCCTGCGTTCTGCCCCCTCATCCGCCGCACCCCGACCCTCGGCCAGGCGTTGCAGTTCGACCCGTTCGGCGCGATCGTGGAACTGGATCGCCAGTTCGGCGAGGACGTGCTGATGCGCGCCGCGGCGTGGCTCACGCTCAAGGAGTCACGGGCGAGCTTCCTGATCGAGCACGAGGCAGACAAGACCGACCGCATCAAGCGGTTTGCCCACGTCATGGCCGAGCACTGCGGCAAGCTCGAAGTGCCGCTCGGCATCGGCAGCCTCACCGTGCTGCAGAAGGGCATCCTCGGCGAGACGGCGCTTCGGCTCGGCACGCGCCGATCGCCGGTCTTCGTCGGCCAGGCAACCCTTCGCGACGACATCGTCCACTACATCGGCCCCCACTTTTCGGTGTTGGACGGAATGCTGGACGGTCTGAAGGCGTTCGAGCAGGCGACCCGCGGACGGGAGGCGCTGGCGCGGGCGGCCGCCATCGCGTTCGGTTTCGTCACATCCACCCGATGAGCGATGGCAACGGACGCATCCACCGCTTCCTCATCAACGACACGCTGCAGCGCGACAAGGCCATTCCGGCCGGTGTGGTCCTGCCCGTGTCGGCGACCATCACCGGCGTGCGCGAGTTCGGCCACGGCTACGACCGGGTGCTGGAGGTGTTCTCGCGCCCCTTCATGCGGCGATACGACACCGCGCACCGATTCGGGGAGATGGTCACGTACGAAGACGGCGTGCGGTCGAACTTCGTGTTCGATGCCTACGACGACGCCAACCATGCCTGGCGCTACCCGGATCTCACCGAGCACGCGATCTATACTGCCCAACTCGTCGCCCACACGATCCGGCACGAGATGGCGGACGAAGCCCGCGTCCTGCTGCGATTCGAGCTCGCGCAGCGGCGCATCAAGGACGTGCTGGAGATGCCGGACCCGGACGCCGTGCGCATGATCCGGTCGATCAAGGAGAACGGATGGCGAATCTCGGGCAAGCTCGCAAAGGAGTATGCGGTGCTCCGTGACGAGGCCCTGGCCTTGCGCGTTGTCGAGGCCGTGCAGTCCGCGTTCGAGGATCGCGAGCCGGCGCCCATCATCGAGTGAGCGCATGGCCCCTGGTCGGCGCACGCCGGGACGCCTGACCGTGCTGGCGGTGGGGTGGCTGCATGCGCTGGCCGTATCGGCGGTGTTCCTCCCGCTCTATTGACGACGCATAGGTTTCCCGAAACCCGCCGGCAGCGCGCCGCGGCCCGGATCGATTTCATGATGGACCGGGAATACTGCCGTTGGCGGGCGATGCGCGACAGACTCGGGGCAGGGCGGTGAGCGAGGCGGGCAGGGGGCGCCGCCGGTCCGGGCGCACCGTCAGCGCATCCCAACTGGCGCAGATGGGGGTGTGCGAACAACTGGTTCGGTTCGAGCACCTCCATGGCCAGCGACGATCGGCGCAGTAACGCGCCGACATGGCCCGCGCTGATGCCGAGCATTACCGGTTCCTGCGCGAGACCGAGTCGGGTCGAGGCGCCAGAGGTCCGTGCTTCATTGCGACCCTGGTGTACGGCGAAGGCTCGGAAGTCATGGTGCTGAGGCGCTTTCGCGATCGGGTGTTGCGCGCCTGGCCGATCGGTCGGGGCCTGATCCTGGTGTACTACCGCACCGCACCGCGCCGCGCCGGGCGTGTGCCGTGTCCTGGTAGGACGTCCCGTGCTGATCGGGGCGGTGCGTCTGATGCTCCGCCCCTTCGTGTGGGGGGCGAATCGCATTGCCGGCCGCGAAGGAGGGCGTCGTGCTTGAATGGACCGCCGCGGTGATCCTCGCGTTTGTCCTGCTGGCGTGGGCGTATTGCCTTCGCTGGCAGCCTGAGAATGCCTGGATGCCCCGGGAACTGCGGCGTGCCACGCTGGCTTATGCGGAGCAGCTCTTCAAGGCGCCCGGCTGGGTGATGCTCACCGCCAAGGTTGGCCGTGCCTATCGAGACCGCAGAGAGGTCATCATCCTGGTCGAACTGAAAACCCGCCGGCTGGATCGCCCGTATCTCTCCGACGTGATCGAACTGTCCGCCCAGCGCGCGGCCATCATGCGGCAGACGGGCGAACAGGTCGCCAGGCACGGATACGTGGTGATGCAGAGCCGACCCGGTCACAGAACCTCGCATCGTGTGGCCTTGCTCACCGACGATGAGGTCGACGAGCTGACCGTGCGCTGGGAAGCCATCGTGGATGGACATGCCCAGCCACGATGGTCTGGCGCGCCGCGCCTGTGCCGCAGATGTGGTTCGCGGGAACCTGCGCAGGCGCTGCGTTATTACGCCCATATATGACCAGTTAGCCCATTTTTTGACCATCCAGTCCGGCGATGTGACCAGTCAGAATCGACTCGCTGCCGGCGTTCAAACTGTCGTCGCCGGAAAGACAGGAAACAAAGTACATCGGCTGTTCGTGGCGACAGGCCATGGGCAGGTGCTCGGCCTCAGCTGCCGGCGAGGCCGCGCCGAACGAGTGGCAGCAGTCTGCCGACAGCTGCCGCACTGCGCTCGCCGCCGGCGACCAGCGGCTCTCTGCCTCATCGAACTGGCGGGGATCGACCTAAAGCGGTTCTACAAGGACGTTGGAGGCAAACATCCACGCTGCCGACGCAGGATTGTCGGTAGCAGCATGTACAAACGTAGCGCTTGCTATCGTCAGACCGATCGCCTTCCTTCACGGTCTTCCATCATGGCATCAAGTGAGCTAATCGGTATTCCTGAGGCCATGGTGCCATTCGCCGGATTGAGCAAGGGATTGATCACAGCTCGCCACCCGTTTCTCTCGGTCAATCGCATGAATTCGTCAAATTCAGAGTCGGAAAGGATGCTGCGAGTCTCATAGTCGGAAACATCGATCTTAGCTTCTCGCCAGTTTTCTATGAAATTTCGCAGCTTGAGCGGGTCGCTAATAAGCAGCACAGTGTCGAGAACCATCACTGGCTCCTCCGTGGATAAATATCGCAGATACAGCAGCGGTGCATACCAGTACCCCGGCCGGTGATAGCGCGCTGCGAAACGTTCGTCATATCTGCGGACGCGCGCAACTTCGACCGGAATGATGCGTTCCTTGCCGCCAAGCTGTTCAAGCAGTAGCGACCTCTGGCCGAATCCCTTTGACTGGTCCGTGTAACACAACGGATCAGAGCAGGAACGCGCTTCGTTGAAGGACTGATTTAGCCGCACAACAAAATCATCAGCCTCGGCTTTTGAAAATCTGTGCACCCCATTCCTCAGTGTCACTATTTCACGCCCGCCCCCCACAAGGGATATCTCTACGACGTATTGCTTCTCCAGCCACTTGAAATTGTCACTGCTCCAAAGAAGATGTGGGGTTCTGCCGACTACGATACTTGCATTTGCGATCGCAATTTGTCCTCCATGTGACGCACGAAACCAAGCGTTTGCGTCAAAATTCACCAACTCTGGATAGTCCTCGAAAAAATCCATCTTTGCCCTTCCAACCAGTCTATCGGCGGGCAGAAGGCATTTCGTATGGCATAGCCCAACAATAGGCTCCATTAAAGGTCCCTGCTCGACCAAACTAGGTTCCTTCTCAGAAACGGGACGCCCACAATGCAGACACCTGCCTGGATGTGGATTTTCGAGCACAGATTTTCTCAGCCGCTCGCGATGTATCTCTGAACATAGACCAACTTCAAGATCTTCATTCTTGTTCATTGGGTAAAACGTAACCTCCGCATCCCCGATCAAGCTCCGGTCGCCATCGATTAAGCGCATAAGTCCAGAATAGGTTGCAGCCCTTCTTAACAGAGGAATGCGGCGATCACCAGAAAGAACGACGCTGTCTTCAGTAAAGCAGATTCGTTCCGCACAGTCTTCATTAAATCGATAGAACTCCATTATTGAAATGCCTTGAGAAAATGGAGGCATTCCATCTGGCACCCGACAGAGCACGACTTCTTTCCCTACGGGGAAATTCATAGAACCGAACTTGAACTGCATCAGTTCATCGGACGCTTGGGGTGTGATGTTGCCTCCAAAAATCCGAAATTTCTTGTAATTCAATTCTGCGTCGCCGACTGCGAGTGTGTGGCGTGCTTTTGCATGCTCAATGCAATCTGCTATCAATTTTCCCCATACAGCCGTTGAGGCTACAAAATTACGGGATTGAAGCAGCAAGATCAGAGAATGTTCCAAAGAGTCGCCCGCTTCTACGTCAAGGGCTGCGACGAAACTTTTTCGTATGATCCGATCAGCAATCGCAAGGTTCCGAGACCGCCCCGCAATGGTCTGCAAATCACCTATTACCCGCCGCAATTCGACAATGATTTCGGTCAGCGCTTTCGGCTGATCTCGGAAAAAATCATGCTCAGGAGAAAGTCGAAATGCATCCAGGGCTGCTCGCATGTCGTATATAACTTTCTTTGAGGAGCGGCTGCTAGTGGTAAGAACGAATGCATCTCCATCCCTTGATCGACTACTCTCTTGGGATTCGAATTGCTTCAATACTGACCTAAGTTCCCCATCGGGAGAGAGCGAATAATCAATTCTTGCTTTTGCCTGAATGTATACGAGACGACCATTAGATAGAAATACATTAATGTCATCTATACTCTCTGCGGTCTCGAATCCAAGCGTAGCAGCTTGACCATCAAGGAGCAGATTTGATTCCACTCCGCAAATTGCCGTGGCCAATATGTAGCTTGCAACCCTTGCCTGATAGTTTGCGCCCGACGCTACTGCCGCTCCAGCACCAGAATTAGTCCCCACTTCCCCTCCCTCTAAAATATTCACAGCGTTTACAATTGTAGTGTCACCGACGCCTCGTCCAAGCTCCTCAGAGCCTTCTTCGAGAAAAGTTTAGCGCAGTCGATCACTCGAACGCCCTGAGAGCGACCGCTATTCGGCCAATTCTTGATGGTCAGCTCTTGGCCGGTAGTCCGTCGGCCTTCCATGAAGCCGCCGGCCGCTCCGCGGCGAGCAATCAGACTCCGATCAACAACCAAGGGGTCTGGCATGGAATGCTACGAGCATCGCGAACCCTAGAACAAGGAAAGCTGGTCGGCCAGAAGGCGCCGTTGAGGCCCAAGGACATCTGGGTCATCCGTATCCATCTGCAGAACGCGCACGAGATGCGCGACCTCGCCATGAACCTCGCGATCGACAGCAAGCTCAGAGGCTGTGACCTCGTCAGCCTGCGGGTGCGCGACGTGACGCATGGAAACCGGGTGCTCTCACGCGCTATGGTCGTGTAGCGGAAGACGCAGCGGCCTGTGCAGTTCGAACTGACCGAGCCTACGCGCACGGCCGTGGCAGCGTGGATCGCGAAAGCGGGCCTGAAGTCGGAAGATTTCCTCTTCCCGAGCAGGGGGCACGACTCCCCGCATGTCTCCACCCGGCAGTACGCGAGGATCGTCGAGCACTGGGTGGCGGCGGCCGGCCTCGATCCGTCCGCCTACGGTACGCACTCTATGCGGCGCACGAAGGCGACATTGATCTACAAGCGGACGAAGAACCTGGGGGCCGTTCAGCTCCTGCTCGGCCACTCCAAACTTGAGTCGACGGTGCGGTACCTGGGCATCGAGGTCGATGACGCCTTGGAGATCTCCGAGCAGATTGAGATCTGAACCCGGAGCGGCTGCCCGCTAAGCTCGTGTGGGCGGCTGCTTACGGTGGTGATGCCGAGGGGTACTATTCGGCCAAAAGCAGCCATTCTCAATGTCCTTTTCCTCACGTAGTATTGAATACCTTTCAAACAGCGATCCCGCACAACCTTCCGAAGGAGTTCATTCATGTCGAGGCCCGAGATCAATGGAGATGCCATTTTCAAGCAGTTGCCGGAGATTATTCCTGGCTAGTTGAACTGGGGCTTCCTGCAGCGAACTCGTGCTTTGCTCGCTATGAAAAAATCATTGATAAGTTCTATCGTGACAGGCCGGACATCTTGCAGGATGGCGGCAGTCAGCGATTTCGAAACCTAACAGGTTGATGCATAACCTAGTGAACGATCCTGCGAGTTGATAGTCATAAATCCGTTCCTCAATCCCTTGTCCTGACAGCGATGCGCGGCCCACTCGATCCCCAGTCCTCGATGTTCCATTATTTCTCGCCGGAATCGCGCGTACCGGCCGATCATCCCCTGCGAAGGGTGAAGCAATTGGCCGATCGGGCGCTGAGTGCCATTTCGGCGGACCTGGATGCGCTGTACTCGAGTACCGGCCGCCCGTCGATTCCGCCTGAGCGCCTGCTCAAGGGGCAATTGCTGATCGCGCTGTACTCGATCCGGTCTGACCGGCAGTTCTGCGAACAACTGAACTACAACATCCTCTTTCGCTGGTTCCTCGACATGGACCTGGAGAGCGCAGGCCTGGACCAGTCGAATTTCAGCCGCCTGCGCGAACGCCTGGTGGCGACTGATATCGCCCGCCGCTTCTTTGACGAGGTGGTGAGCCTGGCGCGCCGGCAACATTTGCTGTCCTCGGATCACTTCACTTGTCGACGGCACGCTCATCGAAGCCTGGGCCTCGTTCAAGAGTTTCAAGCGCAAGGACGGCGAGCCGCCGAAAGACGGTGGTGATGGCACGGGGATGGTCAATTTCAAAGGTGAGAAGCGTTCGAACGCCACACACCAGAGCAGCACTGATCCTGACGCACGGCTCATGCGAAAGGGTAACGGCCAGCCTGCCAGGCTCAGCTACGGCGGGCATGTGCTCATGGAGAACCGTCATGGCCTGTGTGTCGACATCCTGATCACGGAATCGACGCAGGCCGAGCACCGTGCTGCACGCACGATGCTCACCCGCGCCCGCCGACGGCGTATCCACCCCAAGAGTCTGGCGGCCGACAAGGGTTACCACATCAAGGATTTCGTGGCGCACCTGCGCGCGCATCGTATCCGGCCGCACATTGCTCGAATCGACCATCGCTGCACGCCTGGACTCGATGGGCGCACGACGCGAACCGAGGGCTATCGGATCAGCCAACGCAAGCGAAAGCGGGTGGAGGAAATCTTCGGCTGGCTCAAGACGGTCGGTGGGTTGCGCAAGACGCGATTCATCGGGCAGGCGAAGACGCAAATGGCGGCCTTCATTTCTGGCGCAGCCTACAACTTGTTGAGAATCGCGAAATTGGGAAATGCGGGAGGAACGGCGTGAGTCGGGCAAACGAACCAGGGGCTGATCGGTCTCGGAACGTCCATGCCGGCAATGTGGGTCGCATTGAAAGCCCCATTCTCTCGACGAAGTCCCTGTGAAGATCAATTTGAACCCCTGGGTTAGTCCGGTGTTCAGCTCTTTTGCATCAGCCTGCTAAGTCTCGCCTACAGAGAGTGCCTTGACATTTGCGTTGTCTATACGTGTTTCAGGGGAACTAGGCATATAAACTTCATCAACAAACTATCTCAGGTCGTCGCAGGCCGGGAAGCTCCAGAGCCAAGAGAGGCGGGATCATCGCGCAACTATCTCTTAAAGTTGCTGGTTGCTGCCCGTTTTCAACATGCTGGATACACCATCGACTTCGACGAGAAGACAGACGTTGTAGCTCGGCGCGATGGCATCAAAGTGCATATAGAGTGCAAGCGCCTTACCTCAGAAAAACAACTCAACAAACGCATTGGAGAGGCTGCAGACCAATTGTCAAAAGCACCAACGAAGGTTGGCGAGAAGGTGGCAGGTCTGATTTTCCTCGACGTCTCCAGTTGCATCATCGAGAGCGTGCCGCGTGATGTTGATACGGCCAATGATGCAGAGCGTGAGGTGAAACGAGAACTGCAACGTTTTCTCTCACGCAACGCAGCCAAGACCGAAACTGCAAACCAGAAATATCTTGACGTTTCGTATGCAACTTGCTTCAGTACCGCATTGCCGATCTGGACTCGCTGCGACTTTGTGATGCAGACGGTTTCACCAATGGACGTTCGAGCTGCAGAGAGTCTTTCTGACGAAAGGTTCGAGAAGTTGAAGCAAGTTTTATCTGGCGTCGATCAAAGCTTCACCGAGATCTTTCGGCTGATGGAATCAGCGGCTCAAGCACCATTTGGTGAATCTCTGGCAGAGGAGCCAAATTGAGCGGAGCTTGACGAGCTTTGCCTAAATACGGGCAGTAAGCGCCCGTTTTTGGGATGCAAATGCACGCAGATCAATGACTCCTATGGGGCGGCAGTTCCAGTTCGCAGGAGAGGGAAGCTGTCGTTCGCCGTCGTCTGAAGGCCGAACGGCAGGTGACCAGCCATTGCTGCCTGCTTTCACCCATCAGGCCACCGACAGCTCCGGCCGAAAGCCAGTCCTTTGAGCGTATGCCTCGGGTCGATACGACCAGTTCGATGGACCAGAGACCGGCCGTTCGACGGCGCCGAGCGCCGTGCGGCAGGTGTCGGCAACACTGCTTCCGCTCAATCGGCGTAGGCTGGCCGGCAGTTGAGGCCGAAAGCCGGCCGCTGAGCGGATGGCTACCCTGCATGCCATAGACTCAGAGTGGCGGGAGTCGTCTCTGCAGTAGGGGTGAGGAGGGCAGCCTGTCCATCGACGGGCGCCACACCTGAGCGATCGGCAAGACGCTGGAGCAGTTTTCATGGGGTGAGTTTGCTCATGCCTGCTTCAGTCGGCTGGCCAGGATATGTGCCTCGACCTTACGGGTCAGGTGCTCGGGCACGCCAGCCGCGGCAAAGTTGGTTTGCCATGCGGTCTGCACACGGTGAGCCGTGATGCGGACTTCTTCCAGCAAGTCGTCACGCACCTGGTCGTGCAGGCCGATCCGGGCGAACAGGGCGGCAAAGGTGTCCAGGCTGATCGTGTCGAAGCGTTTAATGCCCGCCATGTTGAGAGCGGTCGATGTGTCATGGGTAGTGTAGGCTACCGTGGACACTAGATCGTAGGCCGGAGCCAGGCGCGGATGCGTCGGATCGCCGTAGATGAGGGACCAGTTCTTGATGTGGGCGTCGCCGTTTCCCAAGAGGACGTTGAGCACGAGACGGCGGGTCATTTCCTTCAGGTCCGGCAGGCCACCCGCGTAGCGCAGCAGCGTGAGCGCGATCATGTCGTAGTTGACCCGCCCATACTTTTGGGTGGGACGCAGGTTGAAAACCTGGGCGAAGTCTTCGACGTGCGTGCGGCCGCCATCGGGGCGATCGAAGCGCCGGATCGCGTAGAACGGTTCGCCGCGGCCGTAGCCGGACATACCGGGCAGGCCGTCGATCTGCTCCGGCAGCAGCAGCATCACTCTGGAACGTCGATGCCGACGGCACGGGCGGTTTCCATTGTTGCTGCCTCGACCTGTGGCAAGGCTTCGAAGTCCCGGGAAGGCGGCTTTATGATGTAGTTGCCCAGGCTGCCGCCGGTGTTGAGTGTGTAGCGCTCGCCTTGGCGTAGCATCGAGAACTTCATCTGCATGCCGCCGAGCGAGAACTTCAGTTCAGCCAGCTCGTCGGCCGCCGGCGAGACCGGCAGGCCGTGTTTCATGCGGAGATGGTCAGGCGTGTCGGTGGGCACCAGAACCACGGCACCGGGGAGGTCGTGCCCGAGCGCGGTCAACAACAGGAATTCCCGATCCTCGTGGACCTTCAGTCGCTCGGCGATGCGGGCACGCAAGCCGCCCTCGGGCAGCAGGTTCGAGAAGAAGGGTGGTGCCTTGACCGACGCGGACTTGTGGCGCTCATCGCGAAGCAGCGCCCGCGTCTGTGCCTCTTCGCCCGGGCGGGCCATAGACAGCGTGAGGATGGGACGCGAGGGGCCGAGGTCGATAAAATCCTCGCTGACGACGAAGATCGTCTTTTCGTCCAGGTAGTGCGTCAGGTAGCCGACCCGCAGATCGCCCAAGCGCACTTCCAGTGAGTGCACGGTACTCATTGCGGGTCCTTCAGATGATCGAATTCGGTCAGCAGATCCATCGGTGCCGGTTCAGGGGCGGTCGAGGTCCGTTCGTCGGAAGGCATCTTCGGCTGGAGCAGGGCGGCTTGCCCGAGCGGGACCAGCGCGACCTCCAGTCCAAGCGAGGCAGCGTAGGTGAGAAAGGTGTCCAGCGTGACTTCGCGGCCATTTTCGATCTTCGATACGGTGCCCTGACGCATGTGCTTCACATTGCTTTGGACCAAGCCAGCGGCCTCGCGGGCACGACGCAACTGCTTGCCCAGCAGGGCGAGCGTCTCGGGGTTGCGGATACGCGGTTGCGGCTTCATGCTGGGCTCTATATACGTGATAACGACTAATCTTGATTCAGTTTAAACGAAAGAGCGTCTAGCGTGAAATGAGATAGTCGATATGGCGTATAGGTGGTAGGGTGCGGCGCAGAGGGGACGGGGGGTGTTACAGGCCTCTCGACTAGGGCGGCTGTGGCGTGCCTTTCGCCTACAATGTCACCCTGCAATAACGCTGACACACTCGCCCGCCATCGGCAGTTCAACGGCGTGCCGGACTCGGGCAAACGCCAGTCGTGGGTAGTGTGGGGTATAAGTGGGGGTATGCAAAAGTTAGAACTGAAAAATTGCCTTTTTAATCAGCATATTGCATAAAAAATTCGAGCCCGTCAGCACCCGCCGGACACGCTGCCAGTCAGCAATTCGAAAGCCCGGCGTGCCCGGGCTTTCGCTTTTCCGTCGCCGAGCAAGGCAAAACCGCCGTTGGGCTAGTGCTCCACAGGCGTGAATTTTTCAGGCGCCAGGAAACCCTTCTTCGCACAAGGCATTCACGATGCCGTTCATGGCCTCGCTGCCACTCAGCGGCAGGCACACCTTCGTCCCTGACGTCATGCCCGCTTCGCGCAGATTGATGCGGATGAGCGGCGCCCCCTGTCTTTCGCCGAACAGGCGGACGGACGGGATGGCAGTGCCGGCGCCGATCTCGATCACGACCAGGCGTTCGACCGTGTGCCGCCAGGCATCCAGCCGCGCCTGCTGCGCCTCGAACGGTCTTCGATCCAGCCCCAGTCGCCGAACATCAGGATGTTGGGACGCGCCAGCGCGCCGCAGCGGGGGCACGAGGGGAAAGTATTGAGCAGTTCGCAGGCGTCGGCATCGACCTCGGGGGCGAAATCCCCGGCGGGCCAGATCGCGCTGCTGCATGGCTCCAGGCATTGCAGGTGATGAATCGAGCCGTGGCATTCGACGATGCGATCCGGGTCGAAACCAGCCTTCTGAAACTGCCCGTCCACGTTGCTGGTGAAGACGAAAGCGCCGTGGGGCAGGTGCCGTGCAATCTCCCGCAGCATGTCGAACGCGGCGCCGGGCACAGTCTGCCGGTACAAGGCCAGCCGGTGGCCGTAGAAACCCCAGGCCAGCCGGGGCTGGTCGTGAAAGGCGGCCGGATTGGCGATCTCCTGGAACTGCATGCGGGCCTTGCCGAGTGCCGGGTAGGCTCGCCACATGCCTTCGTTGCCGCGGAAATCCGGCAGGCCGGAATCGACGCCGAGGCCGGCGCCGGCCGTGACGAGAAGCCCGTCGGCTTCGGCAATGAGGCGGGCGCAGCGGATGAAGTCGGTGCTCAGGTCGTGCATGGGATCGTGGCGGGTCGGAAGCGACGCAGAGTGCTGCTCTCGCGCTTGTCATTGATCGATTGACCATTTTAGCGGCGGCGCGGCAGACTGTTGCCGCATCGGGAGCGAACGCGGCATCGGCGGAAGGGGAGGAGATGAGATTTCTGCGCACATGGCTGGAACCCCGTACGCCCGCGGCCGTGCTGCTGGCCTTGGCGGTCGGGGGCTTCGTCGTCGTTGCGCATGAAGTGGCGGCGGGCGCTACCCTCGACATGGATCGCGCCATCATGCTGGCCTTGCATCCGCAGCCCGATGGCGGTGGGCCGATGTGGCTGCAGTCCATGATGCGCGACGCCTCCGCGCTGGGCAGTACCTTGGGGCTCAGCCTGGTGGTGTGCCTGGCCGTGCTGTTCCTGCTGTTGTCCCGGCGAGGAAGCATGGCGCTGTTCGTGCTGGCTTCGGCGCTGGAAGTACTGCTCAGCACACTGCTCAAGGGGCTTTTTCGCGGCCGCGGCCGGACGTGATCCCGCATGGTGATTTCGTCACGAGTGCGAGCTTTCCGAGTGGGCACTCGATGATGTCGGCCACCGTGCTTACCTGACGCTCGCCATCCTGCTCGTCCGTCTCGCCGATACGCGGGCCCAGAAATGCTACATCGTGGGGGCCGCACTCTTGCTGTCGGGCATCGTGGGCTTGAGCCGAGTCTATCTCGGCGTCCATTGGCCGACCGACGTGCTGGCGGGATGGCTGGCTGGCGGAGCCTGGGCTCTGGGCTGGTGGATGGTGGCCGAACTGGTTTGGGGAAAACGCCGATGAAAGGCCAGCACTTTTCCCGGCGATTGCATTTTGCGCTGCTGGGGTTGAAGCGCACGCTTCGCGCCGAACGCAGTTTCCGTACGCATCTGGCTGCCGCGGCCGGGATGCTGGCCGTGCTGCTCGCCACGCGGCCCGCGCCGGTGTGGTGGGCGATCCTGGGGCTCGCAGTGGGCTTTGTATTGATGGCTGAATTGCTCAATACGGCGCTCGAAACCCTGATCGACCACCTGCATCCCGAGCAGCACCCCGAAATCGGTGCCGCCAAGGATATCGCTGCTGCTGCCGTACTGGTGGCAAGCGGATTCGCGGCTGTGGCCGGGCTTGCCTTTGCTGTCGATTGGATATCCAACTGACAGCAAAAAGCCGGCTTGACGGGCCCGGGCGCGGCTTCTACAATGCGCCCTCTTTGCGGAAGGGCGGTTAGCTCAGCGGTAGAGCACTGCCTTCACACGGCAGGGGTCACTGGTTCGATCCCAGTACCGCCCACCAGGCCTCAAGCGCCTCCTTTCGCAGACCGATCGCGCGAATCTTTCGCCGGATCGGGCGGTTAGCTCAGCGGTAGAGCACTGCCTTCACACGGCAGGGGTCACTGGTTCGATCCCAGTACCGCCCACCAGAACATTCGAAGAAGCGATGAAGCCGGCCAAGCAGCCGGCTTTTGTGTTTTTCCCGCCGACTTTTCTCCGGGCGCCTGCCATGTCCATCGACCCCGCCCAGTACGAATCTCAACTGGCCGTCAAGCTCGCCGCCTTCAAGCGGGATTTCGCCGATTTCGGCCTGCCCGAGCCGGAAGTCTTCCGCTCGGCGCCGCTGCACTACCGCATGCGCGCGGAGTTCCGCCTGTGGCACCACAGCGGGCGCATCGACTATGCGATGTTCGAGACCGCCGGCGACGACAAGAAAGTCGTGCTGATCGAGGATTTCCCCGCCGCGGCGCAGCCGATCCGCGAACTGATGCCGCGCCTGCGCGATGCCCTGCAGGATAGCGAAGTGCTCAAGCGCAAGCTGTTCCAGGTCGAGTTCCTCGCCACCCACAGCGGCGAGCTGATGGTGAGCCTGATCTACCACCGCCCGCTCGGCGACGACTGGACACAGGCGGCGCAGGCGCTGGCGGACCGCTTCGGCGTGCAGCTCATCGGCCGCAGCCGCAAGCAGAAGATCGTGCTCGGCCGCGACTGGCTGCTGGAATCCTTCGAACTCGACGGCCGCACGCTGCGCTACCAGCAGATCGAAGGCAGCTTCACCCAGCCCAATGCCGGCGTTAACCGGCAGATGCTGGGCTGGGCCCGCCGCCAGGTGGCGGATGCCGGCGGCGACCTGCTGGAGCTGTACTGCGGCAATGGCAACTTCACCGTGGCGCTGGCGCCGGCCTTCGGCAAGGTGCTGGCGACCGAAGTCAGCAAGTCCTCGGTGCGCGCGGCCAACTACAACCTGGACGCCAACGGCATCGGCAACGTCGCCATGGTGCGCATGTCGAGCGACGAGATCAGCGACGCGCTGGCCGGCGGGCGGGAATACCGCCGCATGAAGGAGATCGACCTCGGCGGCTACCGCTTTTCGACGCTGTTCGTCGATCCGCCGCGCAGCGGGCTGGATGCGGCCACGGTCGCGCTCGCCCGCGGCTTCGAGCGCATCCTGTACGTGTCCTGCAACCCGGCCACGCTGCGCGACAACGTCGCCGCGCTGCACGATACGCACGAGATCGCCGCCGCCGCGGTGTTCGACCAGTTCCCCTATACCCACCATCTCGAAAGCGGCCTGCTGCTGAAGCGGCGTCCGGTCGAAGGCTGAGCGGCGACGGAGCTGGGGGCCGGGCACGAGTGCTGCCCGGCGAGGAGCGCGGGCGGCAGCCCGGGTCGACGCGGGCGATGCAGGATGGTAAATACAGGGCTTCCCGCACGAAGGTTCGAGCCCCGTGCCAATCCCGCTGACAACCGGACCCGCGACACGATGCCTTCCGCCTTGCCCGCCGTCGAATACCGTATCCGCCCGGCCAATCCCGGCGCCCATCTTTTCCATGTGAGCTGCACCGTCCGCAATCCCGATCCGGCCGGCCAGGTTTTCCGCCTGCCGGCGTGGATTCCGGGCAGCTACATGATCCGCGAGTTCGCGCGCAACATCGTCACACTGCGCGCCGAGCTGGATGGCGAACCCTGGCCGGTCGACAAGCTCGACAAGCACAGCTGGCGTGCCGCGCCCCTGGCGGACGGCGGCGTGCTTTGCCTGCACTACGAGATTTATGCCTGGGATCTGTCGGTACGCGCCGCCCATCTGGACGGCACCCACGGCTTCTTCAACGGCACCAGCGTGTTCCTGGCGGTGGAAGGGCGCACCGATCGTCCCTGCCTGGTCGACATCGAGCGGCCGGATGGCGCCGAATACCGCGACTGGAAAGTCGCCACCGCCTTGCCGCTTGCACACGGCGTCGTCGGTGCGGCGCGGCCCTACGGTTTCGGCTGGTATCGCGCCGCAGACTACGACGAGCTGATCGATCACCCGGTCGAGATGGGCAGCTTCGCCCTAGGCCATTTCGAGGCCGCCGGCACCACCCACGACGTGGTGCTGACCGGCCGTCACGATTGCGACCTCGAGCGCCTGTGCAAGGACCTGCAGCGGATCTGCGAATGGCAGATCAAGCTGTTCGGCGCGCCGCCGCCGATGGATTACTACGCTTTCCTGACCATGGTGGTGGGCGACGGCTACGGCGGGCTGGAGCATCGCGCTTCGACCGCGCTGCTGTGCAGCCGCGCCGATCTGCCGTGGAAGGGCATGGAAGGCCTGCCCGACGGCTACAAGAGCTTTCTCGGCCTGTGCAGCCACGAGTATTTCCATACCTGGAACGTCAAGCGCATCAAGCCGGCGGCCTTCACGCCTTACGATCTGACCCAGGAAAACTACACCCGCCTGCTGTGGGCTTTCGAAGGCTTCACTTCGTATTACGATGACCTTGCGCTGGTGCGCAGCGGCGTGATCACGCCCGAGGACTATCTCGGCCTGCTCGGCAAGACCGTCTCCGCCGTGCTGCGCGGCAGCGGGCGGAGCAAGCAGAGCGTGGCGGAATCGTCCTTTGATGCATGGACCAAGTATTACCGCCAGGACGAGAACGCGCCCAACGCCATCGTCAGCTATTACGCCAAGGGCGCGCTGATCGCCCTCGCGCTCGACCTGCAGTTGCGTGCCGGCAGCGACGGCCGAACCAGCCTGGACGACGTGATGCGCCTGCTGTGGCAACGCCATGGGCAGACCGGGCTGGGGGTGGCGGAAGAGGGCATCTTCGACGCGGTGCGCGAGGTGGGCGGCAGCACACTGGGAAGCAAGCTTGCGCGCTGGCTGAAGAAGACGGTCGAGGGCACCGACGACCTGCCGCTGGCGAAGCTGCTGAAGGGTTTCGGCATCGACTGGCAGGCCGAGCCGACGGCCGCCGCGCCTTCGCTCGGTATCAAGCTGGCGGCCGGCAATGGCGAATGCAGGTTCGCCAGCGTCCATGACGGCGGTGCGGCGCAGGCGGCCGGGCTGTCGGCCGGCGACGTGCTGATCGCGCTCGACGGCCTCAGGCTGGGCAGCGGCAAGGCGCTCGACGACATGCTCGCCCGGCGCCGGCCCGGCGACGAAGTGGAGATCCACGCCTTCCGCCGCGACGAGTTGATGGTGTTCAGCGTGGTGCTGGGCGAGCCGGTCGTCGACAAGATCAGCCTGAAGCCCGCAGCCAAGGCTGCCGCCAGCGCGCTGAAGCTGCGTCGGGGCTGGCTGGGCCGGGCTGCGTGACATGGAATGGGGTGGGTCGGACCGCACAGGTAGAGCGACGCGAAACCCATCGAACATGGTCGCAGAGTGGTGGGTTTCGACCCACCCGACCCCCTGCATCAGGTACTCGGTGGCGCCTGCTGGCGTCCCATCACCCTGAGCAGCAGCCAGCCGAACAGCACGGAAGCCAGCACGGTCGCGGCCACGCTGGCTTCCCAGAAGCCGGCGACGCTGGGCGCCGCCTCGCGGCCGAAGGCGTGATAGGTGGCCCAGTAGCCGCCGCCCAGGCCGACGCCCCAGAAGCACAGGGTGTGCAGCAGCATCGGCAGCAGCGTGACCTTGAAGCCGCGCAAGGCATGCGCGGCCACGGTCTGGATCGCGTCGGTCAGTTGATAGATGCAGATGTAGACGATCAGGCCGAGCGCCACCGTGCGTACCGCCGGGTCGGTTGATGACAGGCCGATCACCGGCTCGCGCAGCAGCCACAGGCCGATGCCGATCAGCATGGCGAAGCCGGAACTCAGCCACAGGCTGACTTTCACCGTCGCGCGTGCACGTGCCCAGTCGTGTGCGCCGGCTGCCTGGCCGACCAGCACCAGGGTGGCGATCGACATCGCCAGCGGCAGCATGTAGACCAGCGCCGACAGGTTGGCGACCACCCGATGGCCGGCCACCGCTTCGGAACCGAGGCGGGCGGCGAACAGCGCGATCAGCGTGAAGGAAGTGATCTCGATGAAGGTGGAAAAACCCATCGGCATGCCCAGGCGCAGCAGCAGGCCGATCTCGCGCGGGCGGGGCGCCTGCCAGCGCGAGAAGATCGCGTACTGGCGGTAGGCCGGGCTGCGCAGCAGGTGCAGCAGGCCGCAACCCAGTCCCAGCCAACTGACGATGGCGGTCGAGATGCCGCAGCCGATGCCGCCGAGCGCGGGCAGGCCGGCGAAGCCGAACAGGCCGTGGGTCAGCGCCCAGGCGAGTGGCACATGCACGCAGACAGCAATGAAGCTGATGACCATCAGCACCCGCGGCCGTCCAACCGCGTTGTTGAAGGCGTAGAAGGTGCGATACAGCAGCACCGCCGGCAGGCCGAAGGCGGTGGCCCGCAGGTAGGCGCCGGCGCCTTCGGCAATCTCGGGCGGCACGCGGGCGAAGCGGAGCAGGGTCTCCGGCTGGCCGAGCACCAGGCAGCCCGGCACGGCCAGCATCAGCGCCAGCCAGAAACCCTGCTGCAGGGCCGGCCCGATCGCGCTGGTTCTTCCGCCACCGACATGGTGGGCGATCGTCGGCGCGACCGCCTGCAGGATGCCGACCAGCAGCATCACCACGGAAATGTAGAGCCCGTTGCCGATCGCGACCGCCGCGAGATCGGCCGTGCCGTAGCGGCCGGCGATCAGCGTGTCGGCGATCATCATGCCCATCGACAGCACCTGTGCGACCAGCACCGGCCAGGCGTGGTGCAGCAACTGGCGGGCGATGGCCACTGCGGACGGCGGCGGCGCGGCTGACGACACGGCGAGCGTGCTGGAAGGACTCAACCTTGCGTCGCGCTGCGGGGGAACAGGCGCGGATGCCAGTAGCGCCAGGCGAGGAAGCCGAACAGCACGGCCATGATCAGCCAGAAACCCACACCCTGCCAGAAGGCGATCGGATCGGTGGCGAGGAAGTAGTCGCGCGGTGGGCGCACGAAATGGATGCGGCCCTCATACAGGCCGCGCCCGGCGCGGCAATGGCGGCCAGCGCGGGCGAGAACCACACCAGCAGGCCGACTGCGACGATGGGTTTGTCGAGCGCAGCGCTGGTCGTGCGCCTGGGCAGGTAGACGCTGTCCACGCCGAACCAGACCGCCAGCAGGAAGCCGATGGCGGCCACCAGCGGTGCAATCGCCAGTACCGCGCCGAGCAGCGTGGCCGCGGCCATGAAAGGCAGGCCTTCGAGCGGGAGGATCCGGTCCCAGATCGGTTCGAGCCGGCTGAACAGCCACCACGAGATCGGCAGCGCGATGATGAAGGTGAGCAGGCTCCGTTTGGCACGGCGGCGGGCGGCGTCGCCCGGCAGTTCGGCAGGTATGTCGGGAGCGTGAGGAGAAGAGGGGGAGGGCATGTCTGTTCTTGTCCGGCAGGCCGGGAAAAATGTGCCGGGGAGTACTACGTTCGCAAGGCGCTTCCCGGCGCAGCGACCGCGTCAGCCGAAGCAGCCGTGCAGGAACCAGCCGTCCGGCGATGCGAGATCATGGAAAACCCAGCACAGACTGCTGTCGTCACGGCGGGCGAGGTAGTAGTCGCGCTGGATGTCGCCTTCATCCCACCAGCCGCTTTCGATGCGTTCGGCGTTGCCGAGCAGCGTGCTCTGCCGTGGGTCGATCGCTCGCGGTGCAGGGAGCAGCCACAGGGGACGCAAGTTTCGGGTGAGGGAAGGTTCTGCCTGGCTGCTGCGGGGCTGCTCCCCGCAGGTTTTCCAGGCGACTTCCGGGCGGTGGTCGGCAAGCGGCGCGAGGCGGCGCACCGCGCCGTCGCCGAGCCGTGCGCGCAGGCGGTCGAGCAGCCGCAGTGCTTCGTCCCGGGCCTGGCCGGGAGTGCCGAACAGGTCGGTGGCATGCGCGCCGCGCTCGAGCGGATGCTCGGCTTCCAGGCGCAGGATGCAGATCTCGGCAGGCAGCACCTGCATGCCCAGGCGTTCGCGCGTGATCAGGGCGAGATGCTCCGCATCGTCTGAAGGATGGCCGAGCACGATGTCCAGCGGCGTTTCCCCGCTGCCTTCATGGACCAGCGCCAGGCGGCAATGGTCGATCCCTGCATGCCTGGCCTGCAGCCAGGCCGACAGGCTGGCGAACAATCGGCGGGCGGCGAACAGCAGGGCTTCGCTGTGATGGGTCGGCGCCGGCAGCGCCAGTTCGTGCGAGAAGCGCGCAGGCGGCTCGAACCAGGGGCGAGGGTCGGGCTGTTCGCCGCGGGCGCGGGCGATCAGCAGGCCGACGGCCTGGGCCTGGCGACGGGCCAGGCCTGCCGCGGGCAATGCACGTACCGCGCCGATGCTGCGGGCGCCGAGGCCGTCCAGCAGTTCGAGCGCGCTGGCGGAACAGGCCGTGGCGGCATGAGCGAGCGTTTGGGGGAGAGCCGGGTCGCCGTCCGCGCCGCTGCCGAGTACGGACAGCGGCAAGCCGTCCAGCGCCTCGCGCCAGTCGATGCCGGCCGCGGGGTCCTGCCCGCAGGCAGCGAACCAGCAGGCGGCCAGCGGCGTGGGTGCGCAGGCGAGGCGGGCTTCGATGCCGAGTTGCAGCAGGCCTTCGCGGGCTTGCTGGCGGATCGCGTCCACGCCGCCGAACAGGCGCAGGCTGGCACCGATCTCGAGCAGCACGGTGTCGGGCGGAGCAAGGCTGATACGCGGCGTGAAGCGCCCGGCCCAGCAGGCGATTTCATTCAGCAGGGCGGCTTCGCGTGCGGTCTGGCGAGCTTGCAGCTGCAGCGTCGGCGCCATGGCCTGGGCGGCCGACAAGGCCTGGCCGGCAAAGACGCCCTGGGCGCGGGCAGCGCCGTTGGCGGCGAGGATGCGGTTACGGCGGCCGCTGTCGATCACGCCGAGCGGCGTGTCCTCGTCGGCCAGGCCGCGGGTGAATATCTGCAGCGGCAGCTCCGGCAGCTTGATCGCGAGCCACGGCATCTTTGTTCAGCCGACGAGGGCGAGGCGCCGTGCCGTGCCGGCGCAGGCGTCGTTCGTCGCGGTGGTGTCGTCGCACCAGCTCAGCAGCACAGGGCGTGCTGCAGGCGGGCCGCGCCGTTTCAGGATGTCGATGCGCAGCCCCCGGTCGTGGGAGCCAGGGCCAGGCGCAAGGGCGCGGGTGAGGCATGGTGTGCCATGCCGCGTGTGCGGAACAGGAACAGTGGCGTGGCGCTTTCTTCGGCAGCCAGTTGCAGGCGGCGCAGCGCTGCGGTGTCGGGCCGCGCAAGCCAGGTCAGCACCAGGGCACAGGCGCCGCTGGCCGTCGCCTGGCGGGCGGCCCACAGGGCTTCTGCCGCGCTGCTTGGCTGGACCAGCAGCAGGCGCTGCAGCAGCACGCCGGCAGCGGCCAGCGCCGGTGCGTAGGGCAGCAAGGGCGGCGCGATACAGGCGATCCAGCGTTCGGCGCCGGCCTTGCGCATCAGCGGCAGCAGCAGGGACAGCTCGCCCACGCCGGGGTGTTCGGCCAGCAGTTCGATCAGCGCGCCGGCCGGCCAGCCGCCGCCGGGCAGCTCCGCATCGAGTGCCGGAAAGCCGGTGGGCAGGATGCCGCCGGGCGGCAGCGCCAGATGCGAGCCCTGCCAGACGAGGCCGGCGGGCAGGTTCTCGAGCAACTGGGCCACGGCGTGCTCCGCGTGATTCGTCGATGCGCGGCAGGCGCGGACAGGACAGGGAAAATTCAGTGATCCTGGCGGATCAGGCCGACCATGATGCCTTCGATGGCCAGCGGATCGCGCCGGGTGTCGACGACGATGGGCGAGAAGTCGGGGTTGGCGGGCAGCAGCTCGACCAGCGGCCCCTTACGCTGCAGCGTCTTGACGGTGACTTCGTCTTCCAGCCGGGCGACGACGATCTGGCCGTTGCGCGCCTCGGGGCTGCGATGCACGGCGATCAGGTCGCCGTCGAGGATGCCGGCGTCGCGCATGCTCATGCCGCGCACGCGCAGCAGGTAGTCGGCGCGCGGCGAGAACAATGCGGGGTCGAGCTGGAGCCGGGTTTCGACATGCTCCGCCGCCAGGATCGGGCTGCCGGCGGCGACGCGGCCGACCAGCGGCAGGCCCAGCGCTTCGGCCAGGCGGATGCCGCGGGCGCGGCCTTCTTCCAGCAGGATGGCGCCTTTGGCGGCGAGCGCGCGCAGATGGGTTTCGGCCGCGTTGGGTGAGCGGAAACCGAAGGCGGTGCAGACTTCGGCACGAGTGGGGGGCGGCCTTCGCTTTCGACGGTGGCGCGGATGAAATCGAGGATTTCCTGCTGGCGGGCGGTGAGCTTCTCGCTGCGGACGTTCATTACAGCCTCCTTGTGGATGGCTGTAATTTTAAACAGTTGATGGAGAACGGCAAGCCTGGCTGGTGGGTCATCAGGGAATCAGCACCGCAGCGCCCTGCAGCGCACCCCGGCGCAGCCGGTCGAGGGCGTCGTTGGCATCGGCCAGCGCGAAGCGCGTCACTTCGGTGCGTACGGGTACGCGGGCAGCCAGGGCGAGGAATTCGTCGCCGTCGCGCCGGGTCAGGTTGGCGACCGACATGATGCGGCGTTCGCCCCACAGGATGTCGTAGGGGAAGGAGGGGATGTCGCTCATGTGGATGCCCGCGCAGACCACGCTGCCGCCCTTGCTCAGCGCCCGCAGCGCGGCCGGCACCAGTTCGCCCGCCGGGGCAAAGATCAGCGCGGCGTCCAGCGGCTGCGGCGGCAGTTCGTCCGATACACCGGCCCAGCAGGCGCCGAGCGAGCGCGCAAAGTCGCGGCTGGCTGTGTCGTCGCGGCGGGTGAAGGCGTAGATTTCGCGTCCTTGCCAGACGGCGACCTGGCAGATGATGTGGGCGGCGGCGCCGAAGCCGTAGATGCCCAGTCGGCGCGCGTCGCCGGCCATCGCCAGCGCCCGGTAGCCGATCAGGCCGGCGCACAGCAGCGGCGCGGCCTCGGCGGCGTCGATCGCGCCGTCGAGCGGAAAGCAGTAGCGCGCGTCGGCCAGGGTGAATTGCGCATAGCCGCCGTGGATCTGGTGGCCGGTGAAGCGGGCCTCGTCGCACAGGTTCTCGCGCTGGCTGTCGCAGTAGGCGCAGTGGCCGCAGGTCCAGCCCAGCCAGGGCACGCCCATGCGCTGGCCGAGGCGGATGCCGTGCACGCCGCTGCCGATCGCGGCGACGCGGCCGACGATCTCGTGGCCGGGAATCATCGGCAGCACGGGGTCGGGCAATTCGCCGTCGATCAGATGCAGGTCGGTGCGGCAGACGCCGCAGGCTTCGACCCGGAGCAGAACCTGGCCGGCCTGCGGCACGGGGCGCGGCAGCTCGACAGCCTTCAAGGGCTCGAAAGGACGTTCGAGCACCATCGCGCGCATGCGATCCGGCAGATCCGGGAGAGAGAGCCCCGACTGGGAGTCATGCTTGGTGGAGGACATCGCTGTGTCTCCTTGGTGAGGCGCTTCGAGCATGGCCCGTTTCCGGGTTTTGCCCGATGCAGACGAGGAGATTTTCGGCTCCACACGCTTGCCGGGCAAGCATTCCGTCGCCGACGGCGGCTCGAGCAGATCAGGCGCGGCCGCTTGAAGGCTGGGGCGATGTCTCCGCCAACGGCTTGGAAGCCGGCCGGCTCAGCGCCACGACCAGTTCTCGCCATCGATGACGATCGATGTTCGGCTGCCGAAGCTGCCTTCAGCGGAGAGTTCGAGCAGGTTGCCGGAACTGATGTAGGCCTTCGTTCCGACGGCCTTGAGCAAGGATGGGGAGGGCTTCACGCCGGCGCAGGAGGCGAGCCAGGGCAACTCGCGCTGCAAGGCCTCGAGCCAGCGCTGGGCCATGGAGTCGTCGATGACCAGCAGCTCGAGGTCAACGTCACGACGGCTCATGAGCTTGCTCCTTTCTGATTGCTGTACGAAAATACAGTATAAGAGGAAACGCCATGATGAAAAGCCCTACACCACATCTGAACTGTCCGAGTTGCCACACGCCGGTGGTGCTGGATCGCTACGATCGCGCGTGCACCGTTGCAAATACTTATCTTGTCTGTCCTGAGTGTGACTACACCTTTCTGTTCGAAGGTGTGCTGGATGGCACGCTCTCCAGGATTTCCGAACCATCCTGACATCTGATCGGTTCGAGGGCGTGTGGCGCGCAGCACGATGTGAAGCAGAAATTACAGGTCGGCGGGAAGGCAGGCATGGGGAGGTCTGACGATGCAGACCCGTCTTCGGGCAGGTAGCTTACTTTCGGGCTGCTTCTTCACATTCATCCGTCTGCTTCGCTTCGGCCAGGATCCAGTCGATCAAGGCCTGGGCGCCCTTCGACGGCTCGGCATCCCGCTGGAGCAGGTAGAAAGCCTTGCTCGACTGCGGGCCGGACCGGCGCGTCGGTAGCGCAATCAGACGTCCATCGTCGAGCATCGGGCGGATGAACTGGCTGCGGCCGAGGGCAATGCCCTGGCCCGCGACCGCGGCATGGATCATCTGATCGAACAGATTGAAGCGGATCACCCCTTTCGGCCTGATGCCCGCCCAGCCCTGCGCCTCGAGCCAGGCATCCCAGTTCCAGCAGGGCGACGAATCGCCCTCGAACTCGAGCAGCACCGAGCGCGCAACGATCTCCAGGTCGTCCAGCCTGCGGATACCCAGGCTCGGGTGCGCCACCGGAAAGATCGTTTCGCCGAAAAGCCGCCGCGCGCCGGCCGGCATCTGCTCCAGTACGCCGTAGCGGATCGCGATGTCCAGCCCTTCGCGGCGCAGGTCCATGATGCTGTCGCTGGCCGACAGGCGGACCTCGACCTTCGGATGGTGCTGCTGGAACTGCGGCAGCCGCGGCAGCAGCCACAGCCCCACGAAGGAAATGCTGGCGGTCAGCGTGGCCGGCCGCTGCGCAAGCAGGCTGGCCTGCAGCGCCCCGACCGTGTCCTGCAACTGCTGCATCGCGCTGTCGGCGCTGACGAACAGGCGTTCGCCTTCGGCCGTGAAATGGATCGCGCGGTGCGTGCGCTCGAACAGCTTCATCCCCACTGCCGCTTCCAGCGCATGGATCTGGCGGCTGACGGCCGACTGGGTCAGGAACAGATCCTGTGCAGCCAGCGTGATGCTCATACGCCGCCCTACGGCGACGAAGCTGCGCAGAAGATCCGGCGAAGGAAGCCTGGCGAGTGAAACTGACATTCCGTCACCGCATGCGAGCTGCCGAAAAACTCGTTTGTACCAGCTTCACGCATGAATTCAAATGAAGCTCCATACATAAAAGGAGCTTCAGGCATGCCACACGCCATCGATCCCGACTTCGCCGCCCGCGTCCGCGAAAGCTTCGAACGCCAGCACGTCATGCATCTGATCCGGGCGACCCTGCCGGCCGTCGGGCCGGGGCGCACCGAAATCCACCTGCCCCGAAAGTGAACGAGAACGACGATGATCCATCTCCATAGCTGGCCCGCTCCCAATGGGCACAAGGTACAGATCCTGGTCGAGGAACTGGGCATTCCCTACACCCTCGTCCCGATCGACATCACCAAAGGCGAACAGCACACGCCCGCTTACCGGGCGATCAACCCGAACACCAGGATTCCGGCGATCATCGACGACGAGCCGCTGGACGGCGGCGAGCCCATCACCATCTTCGAGAGCGGCGCGGTCATGCTCTACCTCGCCGAGAAGACCCGGCGCTTCATTCCCGCCGAACCGCGCCGGCGCATCGAGATGCTGCAATGGCTGTTCTGGCAGGTCGGCGGTCTCGGGCCGATGATGGGGCAGGCGCAGCATTTCTTCCGCTATGCACCCAGCCCCGTTCCCTACGCCATCGAGCGCTACCAGAAGGAGACGCGACGGCTGCTGACGGTGCTCGACCAGCGGCTCGCCGGCAGGGACTACCTCTGCGACGACTATTCGATAACCGACATGGCCTGCTTTCCGTGGGTCCGCATCCACAAATACACCGGTGTCGGCCTCGACGATTTTGCGAACGTGCAGGCCTGGTACGGCCGCGTGCGCGGCCGGCCCGCGGTGGGCAGGGGCCTCGACCTGCTGCGGGAGCGCTGGGTGGACGTCACGACCTCCGACGAGGCCAAGCACAACCTGTTCAAGGCGGGAGACGGCGCATGAGCGGGCAGGGCACCCCGGTGGTGGACGCCTTCATCGACCTGCGCAGCCCGTACTCCTACCTCTCCCTCGGACCTGCACGCCAACTGGTCGAACGCACCGGGGTAGGCTTCGACTGGTGGCCGTACATCACGGATTTCCGTTCCGCCTATGGCGGCGAAGTGGAAGCGCGCACCAGCCGCGACGTCGCCAAGGTGAAGTACCTGTACATGGACTGCCGCCGCCTGGCCAAAAAGCAGGGCCTGACGATACGCGCCACGACCAAGCTGTGGGAGCCGACGCTGGGCTGCCAGGCCATGCTGTTCGCCAAGTTGCACGACCGGCTGTGGGCCTTCCTCGACCCGACGCTTGCTGCATTCTGGCGCCGGGAGTTCGATCTCGAATCCCATGCGGAGATCGAGGCCGCGCTGCAGTCGGCCGGGCTGGACGTGCAGGCATGGCGGCGCTACCTCGCCACCGATGCCGAGGCGGATCTGGCTGCGGCGCGTGCGAAGGCGGAAGCGCTCGGCGTGTTCGGCGCACCGACCTTCGTCCATCGAGGCGAGCTTTTCTGGGGAAGCGACCGCGTCGACCTGCTTGCCGAAGCCCTGACCGGGGCGGCGTGATTTTCCCGACTACATACCGCGCGACCGGGCATGCTTTGTCCACCTTCCCGCCGCATCTAAGATGTCCGACACCCTGTGACCGAGGAAACGATCGTGAGCACTGCCGAACCCACAGCCAACGCCGTCTTTTACTTCGACGTCATCTCGCCCTGGGCCTGCCTGATGGACCAGGCCCTGCGCCGCGAGCCGCTGCCGGTCGAACTCGAACGGCGCCCCGTGCTGTTCGCCGGGCTGCTGAACGCCTTCGGCCACAAGGGGCCGGCCGAAATCGAGCGCAAGCGGCGCTTCACCTACGAACTGTGCACCTGGACCGCCCAGGAACGGGGCTTCCCCTTCGTGATGCCGGCCGTGCATCCGTTCAACCCCCTGCGCTACCTGCGCCTCATCGTCGCGCTGGGCGCCACGCCCGCTGTGGTGTCGGCGGTGTTCGACGCGCTCTACACCACCGGTTGCGACCCCGAGAGCGCCGAAGCCTGGCAGGACGTGCTCGATCGCCTGGGCGTCGACGCAAGCACGCTGGATCTGGATGCACCCGAAGTGAAGAACCGGCTCAAGGACAGCACGGCCCAGGCCGCCAGCGATGGCGTCTTCGGCGTACCGACGATCGTGGTCGGCGAACGCCTGTTCTGGGGACTGGACGCCTTGCCGATGCTGCGCGCCCATGTGCGGAATGACCCCCGGCTGACCTCGCCGGCGATGCAGGCCGCAGCCAAGGTCCGCTTCGGCGCTCGCCGCGCCTGAGCAATGCGGCACGCCTCGTGTGCCGCACGGCCTAGAAGCAATGTTCCGGCCCGGGAAAGCTGCCCTCCCGGACCGCCTGGACATAGGCCCGGATCGCCCCCTTGATGCCCGACTGTCCTTCCATGAAGTTGCGCACGAAGCGCGCTTTGCGCCCCGGAAAGACACCCAGCATGTCGTGCATCACGAGCACCTGGCCGAACAGTCCGGTCCGGCGCCGATGCCGATGGTCGGGATGGAGAGCAGTTCCGTGACTTCATGACCCAGCCCGGCGGGAATCGCCTCCAGCAGCATCATGGACGCTCCTGCATCCTGCAAAGCCAGCGCGTCCGCCTTGATCCGCTCCGCATCGTCCTGCGTCCTGCCTTGCACCCGGAAGCCCCCGAGTCGATGCACGTATTGGGGCGTCAGGCCGATGTGTGCAAAAACCGGCACGCCACGCTCGCACAGGAAACGCACGGTATCGGCCAGCCACGCGCCACCTTCGAGCTTGACCATCTGCGCACCGGCCTGCATCAGCTTCACCGCATTGTCGTAAGCCGCCTGTGGCGTCGCATAGGTTCCAAACGGCAGGTCGGCGACGAGGAAGGCACGTTCGTTTCCATGTGCCACACAAGCGGTGTGGTAGGCCATGTGCTCGAGCGTGACGGGCAAGGTCGTCGATTGCCCCTGGACCACGTTCCCGAGCGAATCGCCGACCAACAGCACATCGACGCCGCATCGGTCCATCAGCGCGGCAAAGCTCGAATCGTATGCAGTGAGCACGGTGATTTTTTCGCCTGCGCTCCGCATGTCGAACAGCGATTGAATCGTGACGGCCTTGGTACGCCGGATGGAGTTAGTTGATTGCAGGTATCCCGTCATGGCGGTTTCTCTATTGATAGCCGGTCGGCATGAGCGCGGCGAGCGCGGACATCACACCAGAATATCCATCCAGCCCCGGGATTTTTTCCCTTAATTTCATCCGGTCAGTAATGAGTTGGAAGATTTTCCACAATGGATCGAATCGACAAGAAAATTCTTGCGGAGCTGCAACGTGATGGCCGTCTGTCGGTGACCGATCTGGCCGAGCGCGTCGGCCTCAGCCTGTCACCGTGTCATCGCCGGGTTCGAGCGCTGGAGGAAGCGGGTGTGATCCAGGGCTATCGCGCCCAGCTCAACCCCGGCGCCCTGGAACTGAACTTCTCGGCCATGGTCTTCGTGACGCTCAGGGAAGGAAACCGCCAGGCGGTCGCCGCGTTCGAAGCCGCCGTGCTGGATATCCCGCAGATCATCGAAGCCCAGCGCCTGTTCGGCGAACCCGACTACCTGCTGCACGTCGTGGCGCACGATCTGCCGGCCTTTCAGCGCCTCTACGACGAACACCTCAGCGCGTTGCCCAACGTCCAGCGGCTGACATCGACGCTGGTGATGAAGCGGGTCGTCCAGGATAGGGGGCTGCCGTTGTAGTTCGATCTCAGGACGATACGCGACCGACCTTGAAATGCCTGACGAACCGGAGCATGGCTCCTCCGACGCCAACGCTCAGTAGCGTGGCGCCGATGTAAACGGCAATGATCGGAAGGTGCTCCAGCCCGACGGCGACGGCCATGAAGAACGCCCCGAAGGCAGGGGAGCCCAGAACAACGCCTTTGGTCATGACAGCGGATGCGTTGCTCCCATCGTGCAAATGGGAAAAAACCACCAGGATCAGCACGAACACTGGAAAAGGAGCGATCAGCCCACTGAGCTGTGGCCCCAGTCGGGCGCTGATGAGCGTGATGGCCAGCACAAAGCACCCGGCGACGAGCATCCGTGCCGGCAACTCCCACCACGGTGCCGTGCGGCCGGGTGTGTTTCCTGGCGGCTTCGGGAAGAACCAGAGCAACACCACCAGGCCAAAGGCGAACAAGGCCACCGCTCCCGCCAACGACCAATGAAACTGGTTCCAGACAAAGGTTGCGACCAGGAAGCCCAAAACGCCGCACACTGCGCTGATCCACGCTCCCCAGCGTGCTGCTGCCAAGGCGTACACAAAGCAGAAGATGCAGGTCGATATCTGTCCGACGAGATTGGCAACGGCGGCCTGGCGGGCAAAATCCGCGCCCTGTTCCAGAGCAGTGAAGACCGAGATCGGTCCAGTCAGGAGCGGGATGCCCATCATGAGGCCTCCTAAGGCAGGTCCGAAACGACGGGCCAGCAAGGTGACGAAAAGGATCAGCAAGGGCGCCGCGGAAAGTTTGAACAGCGCAATGGTCGTCACGATGTACCTGGAAGAAACTGCCGGAACAAGGCTGCCGTGACGATGCCGGCTGTGATCGCGGGCAGGGGTTTCTTCAGCAGCAGCATCGTCGCGGCGGTGGCCAGCAGCGCCAGCCGCGCGCCGCTGTCGCCATTCACCGCCAGCGGCGCCACGAGCGCCACCAGCACCGAGCCGGACATGGCGCTGATGAACTGCTGAACCCTGCGGCCGATGGGCACGAAGGACATGACGAAGATCCCGCCCCAGCGGGTGGCCAGCGTCACCACCGCCATGACCAGGATGACGGCCAGCGTGCCGATGGCCGATGTCTCGATGTTCTGGCTTTTTCTCCATCCAGATTGCGCCCAGCATGCCGCCTGCCAATGCGCCGACGACGACATGGCTGTTCTCCGGCAGATACCGGTAGGCCAGCAGCGACGAGCCGGCTGCCACGGTCCATATCGCGAGCATGCGCAGGTTCTTCTGTCCGCCGATCGCCATCGCCAGCATGAAACAGCCCATCACCATGTCCAGGCCCAGACTCATCGGATCGTGAATGGCGCTGCCGAAATGGAGGCCCAGCCAGGAACCCAGTATCCAGGCCAGCCAGAGGGCGATGCCGCCGCCGAACAACAGCCCCATGCCCGATTCGCCACGTCCGAATGCCTGCATGGACATGGCCCAGCTGGCATCGGTGACGACGAGCATCATGCCGTAGCGTCTTGCCGGCGGCAGATGACGAAGCCAGGGATAAAGCGTGGCGCCCATCAGCAGGTGGCGGGCGTTGACGGCGAAGACCGTGATGGCCAGCGGGATCAGCGGCACTTGCGCGCCCCACAGATCCAGCGCGGCGAACTGCGACGCGCCGGCAAAAACCAGCGTGCTCATGATGACGATCGAGGTGCCATCGAGCCCCGACTGCGTCGCTGCAAGGCCGAACGCCAGGCCAAAAACGACGACGAAGAGGGAGATCGGCAGCAACTGCTTGAAGCCGGACCACAGCTCATGGCGATCGAGTTCGTATGCTCTTGCAGCATTGCTCGTCAAAACCGGACCTCCTTCACCTTTGCCTCCAGCAAAAACATGGATTGCGTGCGATGGCCAACAGCTGGCCGGAAGTGCATGCAAGCGGGAAGGATGAGTCAGACAGTGGGTGACGAAAAGCGCATAATTTTGCTATCTACCATCCGTAAATCGAATAATTCAGTGCGCCATGAACTACCCGGATCTGCAGGTCGATTGGCTCAAGTGCTTCGTCGCGGTCGTGGATGCTGGCTCGTTGTCCAGTGCTGCGCCGGAGCTGCATCGCTCGCAGTCGGCAGTGAGCATGCAGCTCAAGAAGCTGGAAGCCGCGGTGGGGCGGCAACTGCTGGTGCGTGGCCCGCGGCAGCATCAACTGACGCCCGACGGGCAGGTTCTGCTGGGCTACGCGCGGCGCATTCTCGATCTGCATGCGGAGGCGCAGACGGCCTTTCATGGCGAGGAGCTGGCAGGCCGCGTCCGGCTGGGGGTTCCGGATGACTACGCCGCCACCTACCTGACGCCCGTCCTCAAACGCTTCGCACCGAGACACGGCAACGTGGAGATCGAACTGGATTGCGAGCAATCGACATCCCTGATTCCCCGGGTCGAAAAGGGCGAGCTGGATCTGGCGCTGATTTCGCGGGATCACGCCCGGCGTGGCACCTTGCTGTTCCACGAGCCGATGGTGTGGGTGGGTTCGCCCCAGTTCGACGCCTGGCGGCGTGATCCGCTGCCCATCGCAGTCTATGAACACACCAGTCTGGCGAAACGCAGCGCGATCAATTCCTGGGCCTGCAGGGGCGCCGCTACAGGGTGGTCTACAACAGCTCGAGCCTGGCGGGGCAGATCGCCGCCGTCGAGAGCGGGCTGGCCGTCGCCGTGCTGACCCTCTGCAGTGCACCGCCCCACCTGGAAATCCTCGGCAGCGCGCATGGGCTGGGGCCGCTGGAACCGATGGAAGTGTCGGTATACCGGAGCAGGGCGTCACGCGGCTCGAAGGCCGTGGATAGCCTTCATGAACTGCTGATCAGGACGCTCAGAATTTCCGAATCAGCCTGAGCTCCTGTCGGTTCGAGGGCAGGTGGCCCGTGCCGCCGACGTTGAAAGAACAGGGTTCAGGAACCCCCGCCGCCATGGCGACAGGGGGCTCAACTGAAGTACGGCAGGGCCTGGCCCCTGAGGAAGTGGCTGTTCAGGCGGCGCGCAATGCCTTTGCCGCTTCCACCATGTTGGCCAGCGCCGGAATGACCTCTCCCCACTGGCGGGTCTTCAGGCCGCAGTCGGGATTGACCCACAGGCGCTCGGCCGGGATGCGCTCGGCGGCCTTCTTCATCAGATCGACGATGTGCGTGGTGCTCGGGATGTTCGGCGAATGGATGTCATACACGCCGGGCCCGATCTCGTTCGGGTACTTGAAGTCGTCGAAGGCATCGAGCAGCTCCATGTCCGAGCGCGAGGTCTCGATGGTGATCACGTCGGCGTCCATGCCGGCGATGGACTCGATGATGTCGTTGAACTCCGAGTAGCACATGTGGGTGTGGATCTGGGTTTCGTCGCGCACGCCGTTGGCGGTGATGCGGAAGCATTCGACCGCCCAGCCGAGGTAGTCCTTCCACTGCGAACGGCGCAGCGGCAGGCCTTCGCGCAACGCGGCTTCGTCGATCTGGATCACGCGCACGCCGGCTTTTTCCAGGTCCAGCACTTCCTCGCGGATCGCCAGCGCAAGCTGCTTGCACGACTCGGCGCGCGGCTGGTCGTCGCGCACGAAGGACCAGTTCAGGATGGTCACCGGGCCGGTCAGCATGCCCTTCATCGGCTTGTGTGTGAGCGACTGCGCGTACTTGGTCCCTCCACCGTCATCGGCCGCGGGCGGCTGATGTCGCCGAACAGGATGGGCGGCTTGACGCAGCGTGAGCCGTAGGACTGCACCCAGCCGAACTGGCTGAAGGCGTAGCCGTCGAGCTGCTCGCCGAAATATTCGACCATGTCGTTGCGCTCGGCCTCGCCGTGCACCAGCACGTCCAGGCCCAGCTTCTCCTGTTCGCGCACGCTGCGCTCGATCTCGGCCTGCATGGCCTGGCGGTAGGCCGTGGCGCCGATGCGGCCGGCCTTGTAGTCGGCGCGTGCCTGGCGGATTTCCGCGGTCTGCGGGAAGGAGCCGATGGTGGTGGTGGGGAACTTGGGCAGCTTCAGCAGCGCGGCCTGCTTGGGCGCGCGCCGCGCATAGCTGCTCTCGCGCATGCCTAGATGGGGCACGATGCGGGCCACTGCGTCGCGTACCTTGGGGTTGTGCACCGGGGCGAGCTGCGGCGGGCGTCCAGGTCGGCCTTGTTGGCCGCCAGTTCGCCGGCGACGGCCGCGCGGCCGTCGCGCAGCGCGGTGGCAAGCAGCTTCAGTTCGTCGAGTTTCTGCAGCGCGAAGGCGAGCCAGGATTTGAGTTCGGGGTCCAGCTTCTGCTCGCCGGCGAGATCCACCGGCACGTGCAGCAGCGAGCACGAGGGCGCGAGCCACAGGCGATCGCCCAGACGTTCGGCGATCGGCTCCAGCCAGTCGAGCACTGCCGTCAGGTCGGTCTTCCAGATGAGCATTTCGCCGAAGCGCCACAAACCGATCGAAACCACCGACATCATGCTGCAGATGGTCGCCAGCGGCCGCGGCGTGGCGGCGCTGCCGCGCTGGCTGGTGGAGGAGAACGCCGAGCGCTTCGGCGTGCTGCCGGTGAAGCTGGGGCCGCAGGGCGTGGACAAGCAGATCTTCCTGGGCTATCGCGAGGCGGACGGCGACATCGATTACCTGCGCGCCTTCATCGAGATGGCGTGCAGACATCGTGATATGGCGAGGTAATGTGTGCCTGTCGTCATCCCCGCCTTCACGGGCATGACGGTATTGCTTGCCGATGCTGGAGAAATCCAGACCGCGATTACCGGCACGGCTGCATAGGGTTAAACCCTGCCAAAAGACCTGAATGAGCCCTCTTATTGATGCATGTCAAATCAACATATAGTTGTTTGAATGAAAAATTCAACTACATTTAGTGCATCAAGGGGACGGAAATGCAGAACCCGCCCGAACCCGCCAGCGCGCTCGGCGCACGCAAGGTGATCAAGCGCGACGGCCGTCGCACCGCTTTCGATGCCGGCAAGATCCGTTCCGCGCTGTGCCGTGCGGGCCGGGCCAGCGGCGAATACGGCGACGACGAAGCGGTCCGTCTCACCGAACGGGTGCTGCGCGTGCTCGCCCATCGCTTCGGCAATCAGGCGGTCGGCATCGAGCAGATCCAGGACGTGGTCGAGGAAACGCTGATCGCCGACGGCCTCGCCGCCACCGCGCGCGCCTACATCGTCTACCGCGAACGGCACGCGGCGCTGCGCGGCGAGCGCAAGGTGCAGGTCGATGTCGAAAGCTCGGTCAACGAATACCTCACCCGCGCCGACTGGCGGGTCAATGCCAACGCCAACCAGGGCTATTCGCTCGGCGGGCTGATCCTCAACGTCTCCGGCAAGGTCACCGCCAACTACTGGTTGTCGCACGTCTATTCGCCCGAGGCCGGCGCCGCGCACCGCGAGGGCGACATCCACATCCACGACCTCGACATGCTGTCCGGCTACTGCGCCGGCTGGTCGCTGCGCACGCTGCTGCACGAAGGCCTGAACGGCGTGCCGGGCAAGGTCGAGGCCGGGCCGCCGAGGCACATGTCGAGCGCGGTGGGGCAGATCGTGAATTTCCTCGGCACCATGCAGAACGAATGGGCGGGGGCGCAGGCCTTCTCGTCCTTCGATACCTACATGGCGCCCTTCGTGCGCAAGGACGGCATGCGTTACGAGGAAGTGCGCCAGCACATCCAGGAACTGATCTACAACCTCAACGTGCCCTCGCGCTGGGGCACGCAGACGCCCTTCACCAACCTGACCTTCGACTGGACCTGCCCGGACGACCTGAAGGAGCAGATTCCGATCATCGCCGGCGAGGAGATGCCTTTCGCCTATGGCGAACTGCAGGCCGAGATGGACATGATCAACCGCGCCTACATCGAGGTCATGTCGGCCGGCGATGCCAAGGGCAGGGTGTTCACCTTCCCGATCCCGACCTACAACATCACCCCGGATTTTCCGTGGGAGTCGGACAACGCCGCGCTGCTGTTCGACATGACGGCCAAGTACGGGCTGCCGTACTTCCAGAACTTCGTGGAACTCGGAACTGCAGCCCAACATGGTGCGCTCGATGTGCTGCCGGCTGCAGCTCGACCTGCGCGAACTGCTCAAGCGCGGCAACGGCCTGTTCGGCAGCGCCGAGCAGACCGGCAGCCTGGGCGTGGTCACGGTGAATTGCGCGCGCCTGGGTCATCTGCACCGCGGCGACGAGGCCGGCCTGTTCGCCCGCCTGGACCGCCTGCTGGAAATCGGCCGCGACAGCCTGGAAGTCAAGCGCAAGCTGATCCAGCGCCTGATCGACCAGGGCCTGTTCCCCTACACCAAGCGCTACCTCGGCACGCTGCGCAACCACTTCTCCACGCTGGGCGTGAACGGCATCAACGAGATGATCCGCAACTTCAGCGCGGACACCGAGGACGTCACCACCGAATGGGGCCACGCCTTCGCCGTGCGCCTGCTCGACCACGTGCGTGTGCGCATGACCGCCTTCCAGGAAGAAACTGGCCACCTGTACAACCTCGAAGCGACCCCGGCGGAAGGCACGACCTACCGCTTCGCCCGCGAGGACAAGAAACGCTGGCCGGACATCCTGCAGGCCGGCACCACCGAGCAGCCGTACTACACCAACTCCTCGCAACTGCCTGCCGGCTTCACCGACGACCCCTTCGAGGCCCTGGCCCGGCAGGAGGCGCTGCAGCGCAAATACACCGGCGGCACCGTGCTGCACCTCTACATGGGCGAGCGCCTGTCCAGCGGCGAAGCCTGCAAACGGCTGGTACGGCGCGCGCTGGAGAACTTCCGCCTGCCCTACATCACCGTGACGCCGACCTTCTCGATCTGCCCGGCGCACGGCTACCTGGCCGGCGAACACGTCTTCTGCCCGAAATGCGACGAAGAGCGCCTCGCCGCCAAGCGGGCGCGGCTCGCGGCCTGACATCCCATTTTTTTCCACAAGGAGCACACCATGAACATGCACACCGCCACCGAAACCCGCCATCTCGCCGACACCGTCACCCTCAGCGACGACGAGCGCCAGCCCTGCGAAGTCTGGACCCGCGTCATGGGCTACCACCGCCCGGTCGCCAGCTTCAATACCGGCAAGAAAGGCGAGCATGCCGAACGCCGCTTCTTCGCCGAAAACCGCTGCGGCCTCGCCGGCTGAAGCGGGCGCCCCCATGTCCGGCCTGCGCGTCGGCGGCTTCGTGCCGCTGACCACCATCGACTTTCCCGGCCGGCTGGCCGCCGTGGTGTTCTGCCAGGGCTGCCCGTGGCGCTGCAGCTACTGCCACAACCCGCAGCTGATTCCTGCGGGGGCGGAGGCGGAGCGCCCATGGCAGGCGGTGCTGGACTTCCTCGCACGCCGCCGCGGCCTGCTCGACGGCGTGGTCTTCTCCGGCGGCGAACCGACCCTGCAGGCGGCGCTGCCTCAGGCCTTGCGCGACGTGTGCGCGCTCGGCTTCGAGACCGCACTGCACACCGCCGGCATGTATCCCGAGCGCCTTGCCGCGGTGCTGCCGCTGCTCGATTGGGTGGGACTGGACATCAAGGGCCCGGCCGAACACTACGACGCGATCACCGCCACCCCCGGCAGCGCAACTGCCGTGCAGCGTTCGCTGGCGCTGCTGCTGGCCAGCGGCGTCGACCACGAATGCCGCACCACCTGGCATGCCGGCCTGTTCGGCAAGGCCGAACTCGACCGCCTCGGCGCCGAGCTCGGCCGGCGCGGCGTCCGGCGCTGGAAGGTTCAGCCCTGCAGTATGGATGGGTTGAGGTCTGCCTGATCAGCAGGAGCGTTCGGCCGGCGCCTTACGGCAGCTAGTCGAGGTATTTCAGGCTGAGCGGCACGGTCAGCAGCGCCAGCATGGTCTGCGTCGTGATCATGGTCGCCATCAACTGCGCGTCGCCGCCCATCTGGCGGGCCATGATGTAGGCATTGGGTGCGGTCGGCAGCGCGCAGTAGAAGCAGGCCGCCAGCGCCAGCGGCGTGGGCAGCCCCAGCACGCGGCACAGCACCGCGGCGGCGAGGGGCATGGCGATCAGCTTGAGCGCCGCGGTGACGGCGAGGGCGACGGGCCGCAGGCCCTCGCGCGTGAACACCAGACCGCCCCCGACGCATATCAGCCCCAGGCAAAGGGCCGAACGGCCGATGATGTCCAACGTGCTGGCCATCGTTGCCGGCAGCGGCAAGCCGGCCTCGCTCCACGCCATCCCGGCCGCCACGGACAGGATGATGGGGTTCCTCAGCAGGGTCAGCGCGATCGTGCGCAGACTGCGCTTTCGCCCGCTCCACCACGACAGCGCCACCACCGCCACCACATTCACGGCGGGCAGGCACAAGGCCAGTGCCAGCAATACCAGGCTGGCCGTATGGGGTTCGAAAAACAGCGCCGAGACGGCGACGCCGAAATAGGTGTTCGGCCGCACCGCGCCCTGGATCACCGAGGAGCGCGCGGCATCGGGCAGGGCCGAAGCGCGCCGCAGCCCCACCATGGTCAGCACCAGGATCAGGGCGGTCGGTGCCAGCGTCGCCAGGGCGAGCAGGCCGACCTCGCCGCCCTGGAAATCCAGCTTGGCGGTGGCGAGAAACAGCATCGCCGGGAAGGCGACGTTGTACGAGAAGCGCTCGACGACGGGAAAGAACTCCGCCGACATCCACTGGTAGCGGCGAATCGCCACGCCCAGCAGGATGATCAGGAATACCGGGACGATGGAGCTCAGCATGCGGGTTTTGCCTCGGTACCGGGCCGCGCCATGCGTTCGGCATCATGAAGGGTGGAAGGGCGGATGCGGAGCAGAGGATGATCCGGGCCGCTGCTGGCAGGCGGGAGTGGGGTTTCAGGCATGGAACGGAAGGAAAGGTCCGGGTGGAACGAGTCGCCCGGAGCGAGTGCGAAAAATGGCTGCGACCGTGCCGGCCGTAGCCGGCGCTGACGCGGGATGTGACGACCGGAGCGATGGTAATCAAATCATCCCCGTGTTCAAAATCACGCAGCACGAGATCGACGTGGCTGCGGCTTTCTTGATCGTCCGAAGGGTTCGGTTGCATTGACGCCGGCCTTCGCCCCGGCTTGATGGTGGTCAATACGCCGTAACCGTGCAGCGCGCTGTCGGTCATCTACCAGCCGGACGGCAGCTTCAAGCGCTATCTGGTGCTGCCGCACAACCCGGATACGGTGCTGGTCGATAGTTCCTGGCCGATCAGAAGCCCGAACTGATCGATACCGTGTTCGACTTCAGCGAGGCTGTCGGCCTGCCGACGACGCTGGCGGACATCGGCCTGGGCGGCGTCGGCGACGAGCAACTGTTGATCGCTGCGACTGCGGCGAGTGCACCGGGCGAGACGATCCACAACGAGCCGGCCGAGATCACGCCGCAGCGAGTGCTGGCGGCGCTGAAGGTGGCGGATGCCGAAGGGCGGCGGCGCAAGGCTTTGCGCGGTGTCTGACAAGGGGAGAGGGGGGCGGCCGGGCGCGGCTTGCCGTGTCCGGCCGGTTTTGCTCTGAGCCGCAGCCGGATGTTCAGGCCGCCAGCGGCACGGCCGCTGCGGTGTGCGCCCCTTGCCGACGCATGTCGGCATAGCTGCGCCATGCATGTCCGGCCTGTGCTTCGTCATGCCGCGAGAGGGCGGCATGCAGGGATGGGGCGATGCGGGTGAAGCATTCGGCGTCGCGATCGCCGAAAGCAGGTCCAAGCGCCAGCCTGAGCTTTTCGCGCAGGCGGTTGGCAGCGTCGGCGGCATAGCGGTTGCCGGCGCTTTCGAACAGGAGCGCATAGTCCATCGGGCCGTCGGCCGGGCCGCGGTGGGCGGCTTCGCGCACGGCCCAGGCTTCCAGCAGCTCGATTACGCCGAACAGCGCATGCACGTCGTTGTGGGAGAACTCGGCCACGCAGCAGCCCCGACGCGGCTCCATCGCCACCAGGCCCTCGTGGGCCAGCACTTTCAATGCTTCGCGTACCGGCGTGCGGCTGACGCCATAGCCGCGCGCCAGGGCGATTTCATCCAGTGCGGCACCGGGCGGCAGTTCGTGGGCGAAGATGCGTTCGCGCAGCGAGTCGCCGATGGCTTCGTAGAGCGCCCGGGGGCGCAGCAGATCGTCGTGCATGGGTGTGCTCTTCCGTATGCTGGCACGTTCCGTGCGGCCGCATCAGATGCTGGCCCCATTCCCGGGACGCAGAGGGGGTCTTGCTCAGGTGTAGCGCTTTTCCAGCGCGTCCCACTCGGCCTTGCCGACCAGGCGCTGGCGCTCGGCGAAAGGCGTGACCAGGCCGCTCGATTCCTTGACTTCCTTTTCGTCGCGCAGCACGGTCAGCGCCTTCTGCATGCCGGCCACTGCACCCTGCAGCGCGGCGTTGGCGTACAGCACGAAGCCGTAGCCCAGCTCGCCGAGTTCGGTGGCGTTGAAGATCGGCGTCTTGCCGCCGATCACCATGTTCATCAGCTGCGGTCTGGCGAGGCGCTGCGGCAGCGCGCGCACTTCCTCTTCCCTGGTCACGGCTTCGACGAACAGGATGTCGGCGCCGGCTTCGGCGAATTTCTGCGCGCGCTCGATAGCGGCTTCGAAGCCATGCACGGCGGCGGCGTCGGTGCGGGCCATGATGAGGAAATCGGGGTCGCGGCGGGCATCGGCGGCGGCCTTGATCTTGCCGACGGCTTCCTCGGTGCCGATCACGTCCTTGCCGTTGAAGTGGCCGCAGCGCTTGGGCGCGACCTGGTCTTCGAGCTGGATGCAGTCGGCGCCGGCGCGTTCCAGCGTGCGCACGGTGTGATAGACGTTGACCGCGTTGCCGAAGCCGGTGTCGGCATCGACCAGCAGCGGCAGTTCGACTGCGTCGCGGATGCGGGCGGTGTGGTCGGCGATCTCGGCCAGGCCCATGAAGCCCTGGTCGGGCATGCCGAACCACATGTTGGTGACGCCGGCACCGGTGATATAGATGGCTTCGAAGCCGAGATCGGCGATCACGCGGGCAGACAGGGCGTTGAATGCGCCCGGCACGATCACGCCGCGCTTGGCTTCGGCGAGGGTTCTCAGTTTCTTTCGGGTGGACATGAAGTCTCCTTGATTGTCGGGGGAATCAGAATGCGTCGCCGGGCACGCGCACCCAGCCTTCCATCAGCACGCGCGCGCTGCGGCTCATGATGGCCTTGGTGACCGTCCATTGGCCGTCGACCAGCCTGGCCTGGGCGCCGACGCGCAGGCTGCCGGAGGGGGTGGCCGAAACGGACCGCCTCGCGCTCGCCGCCGCCGGCGGCGAGATTGACCAGCGTGCCGGGAACGGCGGCGGCGGTGCCGATGGCGACCGCGGCGGTACCCATCATGGCGTGGTGCAGCTTGCCCATCGACAGCGCCCGCACCAGCAGGTCGACCTCGCCGGCCGCGATGGTCTTGCCGCTGGAGGCGGTGTAGTCCTTGGGCGGGGAGACGAAGGCGATCTTGGGCGTGTGCTGGCGGGTGGCCGCTTCTTCCGGGGTCTTGATCAGGCTCATGCGCAGCGCGCCGGCGATGCGGATCTGCTCGAAGCGGGCGAGCGCTTCGGGGCTGCCGTTGATGTCCTCGCGCAGCTCGGTGCCCTTGTAGCCGATGTCCTCGGCATTGACGAACACGGTGGGAATGCCGGCGTTGATCATCGTCGCCTTGAGGGTGCCCGCTTTTGCCACACTCTCCGGGACTTCGAGGTCGTCGACCAGCTTGCCGGTGGGGAACATCGAACCGCCCCCATCACCCTTGGCGCCGTCGTCCGACGGGTCGAGGAATTCCAGCACGATCTCGGCGGCCGGGAAAGTCACGCCGTCCAGCTCGAAGTCGCCGGTTTCCTGCACCTGGCCGTTGCTGACCGGCACGTGGGCGATGATGGTCTTGCCGATGTTGGCCTGCCAGATGCGCACCACGCAGATACCGTTTGCGGGAATGCGTGCCGGGTCGACAAGCCCCGCGTGGATGGCGAAGGCGCCTGCGGCAGTGGACAGGTTTCCGCAGTTGCCGGACCAATCCACGAAGGGCTTGTCGATCGAGACCTGGCCGTACAGGTAATCCACGTCGTGCTCCGGCCGGCTGCTCTTGGACAGGATCACGCACTTGCTGGTGCTGGAGGTGGCGCCGCCCATGCCGTCGATGTGCGCGGCGTAGGGATCGGGGCTGCCGATCACGCGCATGAACAGCTTGTCGCGGGCCTCGCCCGGCGTCCGGCAGCGTTCGGGCAGGTCCTGCAGGCGGAAGAACACGCCTTTGCTGGTGCCGCCGCGCATGTAGGTGGCGGGAATCTTGACTTGCGCTGCGTGGGCCATGGTCGGGACTCCTGTCCGGCCGCCGGATGTGACGGCGGCGCTGTGGTTATGAATGCGCGGGAAGCACAGGGCTTCCCGCTTGCTGCCTGCTCAGACCGTTCCGGCGAGGAAGTCCTTGGCGAAGCGCTGCAGCACGCCGCCGGCTTCGTAGACCGAAACTTCCTCGTCCGAATCCAGCCGGCAGATGACGGGCACGCGCTGAGTTTCGCCGTTGCGGCGGTGGATCACCAGCGTCAGCTCGGCACGCGGCTGCAGTTCGCCTTCGACGTCATAGGTTTCGGTGCCGTCGAGTTGCAGCGTCAGGCCGTTGGCGCCCGGCGAACTCCAGCGGCAGCACGCCCATGCCGATCAGGTTGGTGCGATGGATGCGTTCGAAGCCTTCGGCCACCACCGTCTCCACGCCGGCGAGGCGTACGCCCTTGGCGGCCCAGTCGCGGCTGGAGCCCTGGCCGTAGTCGGCGCCGGCGATGATGATCAGCGGCTGGCGGCGGTTCAGGTAGGTCTCGATCGCTTCCCACATGCGCATGACCTGGCCTTCCGGTTCGACGCGCGCCAGCGAGCCGCGCTTGATCTGGCCGTCGACCACGGCCATTTCATTGACCAGTTGCGGGTTGGCAAAAGTCGCGCGCATCGCGGTCAGGTGGTCGCCGCGGTGGGTGGCGTAGGAGTTGAAGTCCTCTTCCGGCAGGCCCATCTTCGCCAGGTATTCGCCTGCGGCCGAATCCGCCAGGATGGCGTTGGACGGCGACAGGTGGTCGGTGGTGATGTTGTCCGGCAGGATCGCCAGCGGGCGCATGCCTTTCAGCGTGCGCGGATTGGCGGCCAGCGCGCCGACGCCTTCGGTGTCCCAGTAGGGCGGGCGGCGGATGTAGGTCGACATCGGGCGCCAGTCGTACTGCGGCGACACGCGTTCGCCGTCGTCGCGGCGGATGGCGAACATCGGCTCATACACGGCGCGGAACTGCTCGGGCTTGACCGCCTTGGTCACGATCTCGTCGATTTCCTCGTCGCTCGGCCAGATGTCCTTCAGCCGGATCGGATTGCCATCGACGACGGCAAGCACGTCCTGCTCGATGTCGAAGCGCACCGTGCCGGCGATCGCGTAGGCCACCACCAGCGGCGGCGAGGCCAGGAAAGCCTGCTTGGCGTAGGGGTGGATGCGGCCGTCGAAGTTGCGGTTGCCCGACAGCACGGCGGTGGCGTAGAGGTCGCGGGCTATGATTTCCTGCTGGATCTTTGGGTCGAGCGCGCCGCTCATGCCATTGCAGGTGGTGCAGGCGAAGGCGACGATGCCGAAGCCGAGCTTCTCCAGGTCGCCCAGCAGGCCGGCTTCCTTCAGGTACAGTTCGACCGCCTTGGAGCCGGGCGCCAGCGAGGACTTGACCCAGGGCTTGCGCGTCAGGCCGAACCTGTTGGCGTTGCGCGCCAGTAGTGCGGCGGCGATGACGTTGCGCGGGTTGCTGGTGTTGGTGCAGGAGGTGATCGCGGCGATGATCACCGCGCCGTCGGGCATCAGGCCCTGGGCTTCTTCTTCCTTGCCGGCGGCCAGCTTGGCGGGGTCGGCAATGCCGCGTTCCTGCAGCGCGGACACCGGCAGGCGGCGGTGCGGATTCGACGGGCCGGCCATGTTGCGCACCACGGTGGACAGATCGAACGTCAGCACGCGCTCGTACTCGGCGGTTTGCAGCGCGCTGCTCCAGATGCCGGCCTGTTTGGCATAGGTTTCCACCAGCCTGACCTGTTCCGGGCTGCGGTCGGTCAGCTTCAGGTAGGCGATGGTCTGCTGGTCGATGAAGAACAGCGCGGCGGTGGCGCCGTACTCCGGGCACATGTTGGAGATCGTCGAGCGGTCGCCGATCGACAGGCTGTCGGAGCCTTCGCCGAAGAATTCGACGTAGGCGCCGACGACTTTCTCCTTGCGCAGGAATTCGGTCAGCGCCAGCGCGATGTCGGTAGCGGTGATGCCGGGCTGGCGCCTGCTGGTCAGCTCGACGCCGACGATGTCGGGCAGGCGCATCCACGACGCGCGGCCGAGCATCACGTTCTCGGCTTCCAGGCCGCCGACGCCGACGGCGATCACGCCCAGCGCATCGACGTGCGGGGTGTGGCTGTCGGTGCCGACACAGGTGTCGGGGAAGGCGACGCCGTCCTGCACATACACGACGGGCGACATCTTCTCCAGATTGATCTGGTGCATGATGCCGTTGCCCGCCGGGATCACATCGACGTTGGCGAAGGCCTTCTTCGTCCATTCGATGAAGTGGAAGCGGTCCTCGTTGCGGCGATCCTCGATCTCGCGGTTCTTGCGGAAGGCGTCGGGGTCGTAGCCGCCGCATTCCACCGCCAGCGAGTGGTCGACGATCAACTGCACCGGCACCACCGGGTTCACCGCCGCCGGGTCGCCGCCTTCCTTGGCGATGGCGTCGCGCAGGCCGGCGAGGTCGACCAGCGCGGTCTGGCCGAGAATGTCGTGGCAGACCACGCGCACCGGGAACCAGGGGAAGTCGATCTCGCGCTTGCGCTCGATCAACTGCGAAAGACAGGTCTCGATGATGGCCGGATCGGCCTTGCGCACGATGTTCTCGGCATGGATGCGGGCGGTGTACGGCAGCTTGTCCCAGGCACCGGGCTGGATGGCATCGACCGCTGCGCGGGCGTCGAAATAGTCCAGAGAAGTGCCGGGCAGGGGTTTGCGATGGGCTGTATTCATGAGTGCGGGGCGGCCGGGGCCGGCTCGAAAGAAGTTGCGAGCGTCGATGCGGACGAAAAGGGCGCGGCGGGCAGTCCGCCGCACGCGCCGGGGCGCCGTATGTGGCGGCCGTGTTGCCTTGACAGGAGGGAGACCACGGCCGCCACGGCGCTCGGTGGTGCGCTCCTCAGTGGCGTGACTCGAGGGGCACGAAGGGCTGGTCGTCGGGGCCGACGTAGTTGGCGCTCGGACGGATGATCTTGTTGTCGATGCGCTGCTCGATGATGTGCGCCGCCCAGCCGCTGCTGCGGGCGATGACGAACAGCGGGGTGAACATCGCCGTCGGCACGCCCATCATGTGGTAGCTGACCGCGCTGAACCAGTCGAGGTTGGGGAACATCTGCTTCACTTCCCACATTACCTGTTCCAGGCGCTCGGCGATGTCGTACATCTTGGTCGAGCCGGCTTCATCCGACAGACGCTTGGCGACACCCTTGATGACCACGTTGCGCGGGTCGCTGATGGTGTAGACCGGGTGGCCGAAGCCGATCACGACTTCCTTGTCGTCGACGCGGCGGCGGATGTCGGCCGCGGCCTCGTCCGGGTTGTCGTAGCGCTTCTGGATCTCGAACGCCACCTCGTTGGCGCCGCCGTGCTTGGGACCGCGCAGCGCACCGATGGCGCCGGCGATCGCCGAATACATGTCGCTGCCGGTGCCGGCGATGACGCGGGCGGTGAAGGTCGAGGCGTTGAACTCGTGCTCGGCGTACAGGTTCAGCGAGGTGTGCATCGCGCGCACCCAGCTTGCCGGCGGCGTTTCGCCGTGCAGCAGGTGCAGGAAGTGAGCACCGATCGAGTCGTCGTCGGTCTCGACTTCGATGCGCTGGCCCTTGGTCGACCAGTGATACCAGTACAGCAGCATCGAGCCGAGCGAAGCCAGCAGGCGGTCGGCGATGTCGCGCGCGCCGGGGGTGTTGTGGTCGTCCTTCTCCGGCAGCACACAGCCGAGCGCCGACACGCCGGTGCGCATCACGTCCATCGGGTGGGCGGAGGCGGGCAGGCGCTCGAGCGCTTCCTTGACGCTGGCAGGCAGGCCGCGCATGGCCTTCAGCTTTGCCTTGTAGGCGCGCAGTTCGGCCTTGGTCGGCAGCTTGCCATGCACCAGCAGGTGGGCGACTTCCTCGAATTCGCACTGTTCGGCGAGGTCGAGGATGTCGTAGCCGCGGTAGTGCAGGTCGTTGCCGCTTCTGCCGACGGTGCATAAGGCGGTGTTGCCGGCAGTGACGCCGGACAGGGCGACCGACTTCTTCGCCTTCGGCGCGGTCTCGGTGGTAGCGATGCTCATGCAGGTCTCCTTCGATGGAAAGGCACGGGCGGGAGGGTCGCCGGTGTCGATGGAGCGCACTATACGCAGCGAGAAAATTGCGTAAATGACTGAAAAGGCGAGGTTTTGCGAAGCGATACGAGTGAATTTGCAAAACCTGCGAAGGTCTTGGCCGGTCACTGCCGCGGCTGGAGGCGTTCTGAGGCGAATGGTGTGGTTCGACGATGATTTGCAAAAATATGCAGTAAAAAAGTAATATAAGCTATTGATTTTGTGTATTTTTGTGAATTTATCAGACCTGGTTTGCGAATTTTGCGAATCAACGGAGCCTTGTTATCGGAGCCAGCATGAAAAAGACCTTCATGGGCGCGCGTCTGCGCCGGCTGCGCGAAGAGCGCGGACTGACCCAGGTGGCGCTGGCGCGGGCGCTGGAGATTTCGCCCAGCTACTTGAATCAGATCGAACAGAACCAGCGTCCGCTCACCGTGCAGGTGCTGCTGAAGATCAGCGCTGCACTGGACGTGGATGTGCAGCGCTTTTCCGATGACGACGAGGCTCGGCTGATCACCGACCTGCGCGAAGTGCTCGGCAGCGGCGCGCTCGGCGCGATGCTGGACGAACCGGTGTCGCTGGCCGACATCCGCGAGCTGGCCGCCGGCATGCCTGCCATCGGCCGCGCCCTGATCGCGCTCGACCGGCGCTGCCGGGAGGCCGAGGAGCGTGTCGATGCGCTTGCCACCCGCCTGGGTGAGGATCGCGGCGCGGTCGTCGGTGCGCCACCGATGCCGTACGAGGAAGTGCGCGATTTCTTCTACGCCCGGCACAACCACGTCGCCGAACTGGATGATTTCGCCGAGCGCTTGTTCGATGCCTGGTCGCTGCAGCCGGGCGACGTCGCTGCCGGGCTGGCGGCGCGGCTGGCGAACGTGCATGGCGTGCGCGTGGTGCGCGACGACGCCGGCTTTGGCGAAGAGGGCCACGAGGACGGCCCGCTGCGTGCGTTCGATCCGGTGGCGCGCGTGCTGAGCCTGTCGCCGCTGCTCGAACCCGGCCAGCAGGCTTTCCAGATGGCGACCCAGCTCGCTTTTCTGGAGGCGGGGGAGGACATCGACCGCATCGCCGCCGAGGCGCCGTTCCGCAGCGACGAGGCCAGGGTGTTGGCGCGCATCGGCCTGGCCAACTACTTCGCCGGCGCACTGGTGCTGCCCTACGGCCGCTTCCTGGCCGCGGCGGAGAAGCTGCGCTACGACATCGACCGCCTCGGCCGGCGCTTCGGCGTCGGCTTCGAGACCGTCTGCCACCGCCTGTCGACGCTGCAGCGGCCGGATGCGCGCGGCGTGCCTTTCTTCTTCGTGCGGGTGGATCGCGCCGGCAACATTTCCAAGCGCCAGTCGGCGACCGATTTCCACTTCTCCCGCGTCGGCGGCACCTGTCCGCTTTGGAACGTCCTACGAAGCCTTCGCGCGGCCGGGCCACATCCTGACCCAGCTCGCCGCGATGCCCGATGGCCGCACTTATTTGTGGATCGCGCGCTGCGTGTCGCACAGCCGCGGCGGCTACGGCGTGCCGGAAAAGAGCTTCGCCATCGGCCTGGGCTGCGATCTGCGCCACGCTTCGCGCCTGGTCTACGCCAAGGGGCTCAAGCTCGACGACCCCGAGGCGCCGACGCCGATCGGCGCCGGCTGCAAGGTGTGCGAACGCCCCTCCTGTCCGCAGCGGGCCTTTCCGCCGGTGGGTGGCGGCCTGGCGATCGACGAGAACCGCAGCCGCTTCGAGCCTTATGCCGCGGTGGCACGCAGCGGCGTGCGCAGGGCACAGGTGCGCGGATAGTGGAACTTGTTTGTGGCCGGACGCCGCGTGCGCATCTATTATTCCGCTTACAGAAAAACAGAAAGGGAGTGAGCCATGTTGGTCCAGCCCCACCCGGAATCCCAGCCCGGCCCCGGTAGAGTTCGCCGGGGGTCTCGGCTAGAATCCGCCTCACGTCAGGGAGAGCCCATGCTGCAAAGCGGAGACACAGCCCCCCCGTTTTCCTTGCCCGATGCGGACATGGAAGCCTTCGATCTCGCATCCTTGCAGGGCAAGCATCATGTGGTCCTTTATTTCTATCCTCGCGACCGGACGCCGGGCTGCACGCTGCAGGCGGCCGATTTCAGCGATCACGAGGACGATTTTGCCCGCCACGGCTGCGTCGTGGTCGGCGTGAGTCCCGACGATTGCCTGACGCACGCCGACTTCCGCGACGAGGAGGGCCTGTCGATCCGGCTGCTGTCGGATGCCGACAAGGAGGTCTGTCGCCTGTACGGTGTGTGGCAGCAGAAGGAAGTCGATGGCATCAAGAAGATGGGCGTGCGGCGCTCGACCTTCATCATCGACAAACGGGGCGTGATCCGCCATGCGCTCTATGATGTAGCACCCCGTGGCCATGCGGCCGCGGTTTTTGAACTGGTCAAGAAACTGGAAGCCGACAATGCAGAATGAAATCGTGAAAAATAGCGTCGTGACGCTCAACTACACCGTCCGCGACACGGATGGCGCCGTCATCGACGATGGCCAGCACCCGCTGGTGTATCTGCACGGCGGATACGACGGCATCTTCCCGGTGCTGGAAGAAACCCTGCACGGCAAGAAGGTCGGTGAAAGCTTCCAGGTCAAGCTGCAGCCGGAAGACGCTTTCGGCGACTACGACGAGGAACTGATCCTGGTCGAGGATGCCAAGCTGTTCCCGGACAACATCGAAGTCGGCATGAGCTTCGAGCGCACCTCCGACGACGGCGAGGACGACATCATCTACCGCATCACCGACATCGCCGACGGCAAGGTCGTGGTCGATGGCAACCATCCGCTGGCCGGCGTTGCGCTGGTGTTCGAGGTCACCGTCGCCGAAGTGCGCGCCGCCACCGCCGAGGAAATCTCCCACGGCCACGTCCATGGCGCCGGCGGACATCACCACTGATCGTGCCCAGGCCGCGCAAGCGGCCTTTTTTCAGCCTCTTTTCTGTTGCGCTCCGGGGCTGCCGCAGCTCCGGACATAGCCGGACGCCAGCAATGAACCTTTCCGCGCCAGCCGCGGCTTCTCCCGGCGGCGCCGTTCCGCTCCTGTCCGTCTCCGGGCTCGCCGTCGCCATCGACCGCGGTGGCGCCGTCGCGGCGCGGCCGGTCGACGGCGTGGATCTGGCGATCGCCGCGGGCGAGACCTTCGCGTTGCTCGGCGAGTCGGGCTGCGGCAAATCGATGACCGCGCTCGCGCTGACGCGGCTGCTGCCCGACGGCGGCCGCATCGAGCGCGGCGAGATCCGCCTGGGCGGCGAAGACCTGCTGCGCCTGCCGGAGTCGGCGATGCGCAGCGTGCGCGGCGGGCGCATCGGCATGATCTTCCAGGAGCCCTCGACCAGCCTGAATCCGGTGATGACGGTCGGCGCCCAGATCGCCGAGGCGCTGACGCAGCATGGGGTGAATGGCGCGCGGGCCGAAGCGGAAGCCTGTCGCCTGCTCGAGGCGGTCGGCATTCCCGATCCGGCACGGCGGCTGCGCGACTTTCCGTTCCAGTTCTCCGGCGGCATGAAGCAGCGGGTGATGATCGCGATGGCGCTCGCCGGGCAGCCGCAACTGCTGATCGCCGACGAGCCGACGACGGCGCTCGACGTCACGATCCAGGCCCAGGTGCTGGACCTGCTGGTGAAGATCCAGGCCGAGCGCGGCATGGGCATGCTGCTGATCACGCACGATCTCGGCGTGGTGGCGCGCATGGCGCACCAGGTCGGCGTGATGTACGCGGGCGAACTGGTCGAGACCGGGCCGCGTGAAGCCTTTTTCCACGCACCGCTGCATCCGTACTCGCGCAAGCTGTTCGCCGCCTTGCCGGGCGCGGCGAAGCGGGGCGCGCCGCTGGATGCGCCCAGCGGCGCCGTGCCGACGCTGGACCGGGATTTTCCGGGCTGCCGCTTCGCCGAACGCTGCGCGCTGGCCTTCGATCGCTGCGACGACGAATCGCCGGCCTGGCACCGCATCGGCGAGCAGGCGGTGCGCTGCCATCTGTACGAAGGCGTGGCCGTGCCGCATCACCGGCGTGGCGGCGCGCAGCCGGAGGCCGCGCCATGGCGGGCGCGCCCGGCTGCGCCGGTGCTGGAAGTGCAGGATCTCAGCGTCCATTTCCCGGTGCGCAAAGGCCTGCTGCGGCGTACGGTCGGGCATGTCCGCGCGGTCGATGGCGTCAGCCTGAGTCTCGCGCCCGGACGCACGCTGGCGCTGGTCGGCGAATCGGGCTGTGGCAAGACCACGGTCGGCAAGGCGGCGCTGAAGCTGATCGAGCCGACCGCCGGCGAGCTTTTCCTCGGCGGCGAGAACATCACCGCGCACCGCGGCGAAGCGCTGAGGGCCATGCGCCGGGTGGTGCAGATGGTGTTCCAGGATCCGTTCGCCTCGCTCAATCCGCGCATGCGCGTCGGCGACATCATCGAGGAAGGCATGGTCAGCCTCGGCGTCGAAGCCGACCCGAACGCCCGCCGCGCACGCGTCGATGAACTGCTCGAACGCGTCGGCCTGTCGGCCGACATGCGCTGGCGCTATCCCCACGAGTTTTCCGGCGGCCAGCGCCAGCGCATCGCGGTGGCCCGCGCGCTCGCGGTATCCCCCGAGGTGATCATCTGCGACGAGCCGACCAGCGCGCTCGACGTCTCGGTGCAGGCGCAACTGCTGAACCTGATGCGCGAGCTGCAGGCCGAGCGCGGCCTGGCCTACCTGTTCATCACCCACAACCTCGCGGTGGTCGAATACCTGGCCGACGACGTGGCGGTGATGTACCTGGGCCGCATCGTCGAGCAGGGGCCGGCCGACAAGGTGCTGCGCGCGCCGGCCCATCCCTATACGCGGGCCTTGCTCGCCGCGGTGCCGAGGATCGGAGAGGAATACAGGGAAATGAGCGGCAAGGGTGGCGATGCTGCGCCGCTTGCGAGCGACCTGCCTTCGCCGCTGAACCCGCCGGCGGGCTGCCACTTCCATCCGCGCTGCCCGCACGCGACCGAGGTCTGCCGCATCAGCTACCCGCCGGAGACCGAGTTCGGCCAGGGCCACCGTTTCCGCTGCCACTGGCCGCGCCTGGGGGATTGAGCGGGGCAGGCTGGCGGCGAGATGAGGCAGGCCGCATCGGTCGATGCCGAAGGCGAAATCCGCCACCTCGAGAAGGAGCGCAGCGATGTCGGGTTTGCTGCGCTAGCTGCGCGGCCCGACCTACGCGGCTCGACCTCCGCGGCTCGACCTCCGCGGCCCGACCCATCCACACCTAGTTCCTGGCGGGCGTCTGGGCCTTGGCGGCGGGTTTGCTTGCCTGCTTCGGCGCCGCCGGCTTGGCGGTGGTCTTCCCGGTGCTCTTCGCCTTGCTGGTTTGGGGCGCCTTTTTCGCAGCAGGCTTCGAAGCCTTCTTGGGGGCTGCTTTCGGTGCGGCCTTCTTTGCGCCCGGCTTCGCCGGGGCCGCGGCCTTCTTCGAGCCGCCCGCCGTTGTGCGCACGGCGGCAGGTGCCTTGAGCCCGCCTCCCGAACCGCCGATCTTCAAGCCCTGCTGGCGTGCCGCTGCAGCGGCGAAGGGCAGCATGCTGCTGACCTGCAAGGCGCCGTCCGGATCGATGCCGCTGGGCACCAGCAGGGTGTGTCCTGCGCTCACGGCATTGCCGGAGAGACCGTTGATCTGGCGCAGCTCGGTCACGCTCAGATCATGCCGGGCGGCGATCTGCTCCAGCCGCTCGCCCTTTTCGACGGTGTGCAGACTCCAGCCCTTGCCGCTGCGCTTCAATTCGTCCAGACCTTCGCGCAATTGGCGCGCACGATCGGTGGGGACGATGAAGGCCTGGCCCGGCATCGTCGTCACCGGGCGGTTGAAGCCGGGATTCAGCGCGAGGAATTCGTCGAGCGGCATGCCCGACAGTATCGCCGCGGTGGCGAGGTCGACGCCGATCGGCGCATCGACCGAAACGAAGTGCATCTCGTTGGCGACGTAGGGCAGTTCGAAATGGAACAGCTCCGGCTCGGAGACGATGTTCTTGATCGCCTGCAGCTTGGGCACGTAGTTGCGCGTTTCGTCCGGCATGCGCAGATGGCTGTACTCCAGCGGCAGGCCTTCCTCGGCATTGCGCTTCAGCGCACGCTGCACCGAGCCTTCGCCCCAGTTGTAGGAGGCCAGCGCCAGATGCCAGTCGCCGTGCATCTCGTAGATGTACTGCAGGTAGTCGAGTGCGGCATTGGTCGAGGCGATGACGTCGCGCCGCTCGTCCACCCAGTTGTCCTGGGTCAGGTTGTACTGCTTGCCGGTGGACGGGATGAACTGCCACAGGCCGGACGCATGGGCACGGGAATAGGCGAGCGGGTTGTAGCTGCTCTCGACCATCGGCAGCAGCGCCAGCTCGGTGGGCATGCCGCGGCGTTCGAGTTCGTCGACGATGTAGTACAGGTAGCGGCCGCCGCGCGAGAACACCTGCTTCAGGAAGCCCGGCCGGTTCAGGTAGAAGGCCTGCTGGTCGCCGACGCGCTCGCTGTCGAGGTCGGGCATGCCGAAGCCGCGGCGGATGCGGTCCCAGATATCGTTGGCGTCGCGGGTCAGGTCGAGCGTGAGCACGCGCTCGGGCACGGCGATTTCGTCGATTTCGAGCGGAGCGGGCGCCGCCTGCTGGGCAAGCGCAGGCCTGCCGATGGCGAGCAGCCCGATGCAGGCAAGATTGGCAAGGAAAATGGAGAAGCGGGCGGCGAACTGTCTGGGCATGATCGTGCGACTGCCTTGTGCCGCGGACGATGGGGCCCGCAAGTCTATCGACCGGCGGGACGGGGCGTCAATTTCAGAACGTATCCTTCCAGGCGCGCAGTGCGGCCAGGCACTCGATGGCGTCGGCAGGCCGCAGGCCGGAATGGCCGGCAAGCACGTCGCGGATCTGCGCCTGGTCGCTGCGCAGGAAGGGGTTGATCGCCTTTTCCCGCCCGATCGTGCTCGGCAGCGTGGGCCGGTTCGCAGCCCTCAGCGCCTGGCAGCGCTCGGCGTAGGCGTCGCGTTCGGGGTTGTGCGGTTCGGCTGCATGTGCGAAAGCGAGATTGGACAAGGTGTATTCGTGCGTGCAGTACACCAGGGTGTCGTCGGGCAGGGCGGCGAACTTGGCCAGCGCAGCGGCAAGCTGCTGCGCATTGCCTTCGAACAGGCGGCCACAGCCGGCCGAAAACAGCGTGTCGCCACAGAACAGCGCGCGGGGCGGCGTGCCCCGGCTGACGTAGGCGATGTGGCCGGCAGTGTGGGCAGGGACGTCGAGCACGTCGAAGTCGAGATCCAGCGCATCGATGCGCACCGTGTCGCCTTCGGCCACGGCATGATCGACGCCGTCGATGCGTTCGTTGAACGGGCCATGCACCGGCACCGGTGCGTGGGACAGCAGCGCGCCCAGGCCGCCGACGTGGTCGGCGTGGTGGTGGGTGACGAGGATTGCGGCGAGCTGCAACCCTTCGCGCGACAGGTAGTCCAGCACCGGTGCGGCATCGCCCGGATCGACCACGACTGCGTGGCGGCCGTCGCGGATCAGCCAGATGTAGTTATCGCGGAAGGCGGGAAGAGGGATAATGTCCATCCGCGAATTGTGGAAGCCTGGTCGCCGATGTCAATGCCCGATCTCTCCGCGTGGCTGGAAACGCCGCCGGGGCAGTACCTGCTCGAATGGGAGCGAGCCGTGCTGGAGCGCATGGTGGCGGACATCTTCGGCTACAGAGCGGTGCAGATCGGCCTGCCCGGCCTGGATCTGCTGTCGGCCAATCGCATGCCTTTCCGCTTCGTCTGCGCCCGTACGGGACCGGCGGCGGTGCTGGCGAACGAGTTCGAGCTGCCTTTCGCCAGCGCGAGCATCGATCTGGTGCTGATGCCGCACGTGCTGGAGTTTTCCGCCGATCCGCACCAGGTGCTGCGCGAGGTGGAGCGTGTGCTGGTGCCGGAAGGCAGCGTGGTGCTGAGCGGGCTGAATCCGTTCAGCCTGTGGGGTCTGCGCCGCCTGGCAGCGCGTAGGGACGGCGTGCTGCCGTGGCGGGGCCAGTACCGGTCGGTGATGCGCATCAAGGACTGGCTGAAGCTGCTCGGCTTCGAGGTGTTGGCGGTCGAATCCGGCTGCCATGTGCCGGCGCTGAGCAGTGCGCCATGGTTCGAACGCCTGCGCTGGATGGATCGCGCCGGCGCGCGCTGGTGGCCGTTGCTGGGCGGGGTGTATCTGATGCATGGGGTGAAGCGGGTGCAGGGTATGCGCCTGATCATGCCGAAGTGGCGCGAACGCAAGGCCGCCGCGAAACGAATTCCCGCCGTTGTCCAGCGCAACGGCGGCACGAGGAAAACGACATAGATGGAAGAAGTGGATATCTACACCGATGGCGCCTGCAGCGGCAATCCGGGGCCCGGCGGCTGGGGTGCGATCCTGCGCTCGGGCGCGCACGAGAAGGAAATCTGGGGCGGCGAACCGGTGACGACCAACAACCGCATGGAACTGCTCGCCGTGATCCGCGCGCTCGAAGCGCTGAAGCGGCCGGTGAGTGCTCGGGTGCATACCGACAGCCAGTACGTGCAGAAAGGCATTTCCGAGTGGATCCACGGCTGGAAGGCGCGCGGCTGGAAGACGGCCTCGAAGGAGCCGGTCAAGAACGCCGACCTGTGGCGCGCGCTGGACGACGCGCAGGCAAAACATCAGGTGAAATGGCTGTGGGTGAAGGGCCATGCCGGCCATGTGGAGAACGAGCGCGCGGATGCACTGGCCCGCCGCGGCGTGGATGAGGTGCGCAAGACCGGCGCCACGGTCGAACCCTGAGACGAAGGAGAGGAAAGAACATGCGACAGATCGTGCTCGATACCGAAACCACCGGCCTGGACTGGCGCAACGGTGATCGTGTGATCGAAATCGGCTGCGTCGAGCTGCTGAACCGCAGCCTCACCGGCCGCCATTTCCACGTCTACCTGAACCCGGAGCGCGGCATCGACGCCGAAGCGGTGGCGGTGCACGGCATCACCGAGGAGTTCCTTGCCGACAAGCCGAAATTCGCCGACGTTGCCGCCGATTTCGAGGATTTCGTCCGCGATGCCGAGCTGGTCATCCACAACGCCAGCTTCGACGTCGGCTTCCTCGACAACGAATTGGGCCTGCTCGGGCGCGACAAGCTCAAGCGCTTGTGCGCCGGCGTCATCGATACGCTGAAGCTCGCCAAGGAACAGAATCCGGGCAAGAAGGCCTCGCTCGACGCCTTGTGCGACCGCTACGAGATCGACAACGGCCACCGTGAGCTGCACGGCGCGCTGCTGGACGCGGAATTGCTGGCCGAAGTCTACCTGGCGATGACCCGCGGCCAGGAAAGCCTGATCATGGCGCTCGACGACGAGCCCGCGATGCACGCGGCCGATGCCGGCGGCGTGCCGAGGGCACGCGTGGCGGTGAAGGTGCTGCGGGCTTCCGGCGAGGAACTGCAGGCACACGACAACGTGCTGGCCGACATCGCCAAGGCCAACAAGGGCTTGTGCCTGTGGCTGCCGCCCGAGGAGCCGGCGGCAGCCTGAGGCAGGGCGCCGGGCTTACAGCCGCAGGCTGCCGCCCGGTACGCTGCCCGACTGTTCCAGGCGGGTGATCGTCGGCCCGAGGTCGAGGCCGGTGGCGGTCTTCAGCAGGCGGGCGCGCTCGCGCAGTTCGGCCAGCGGGCGTTCGATCGGCTCGCCGTCGGCGGCGAAGGCGACGACGTTGCCGCTGTCGCAGGAAGGAAAGGCGACGACGCGGTCGTCGAAGGCTTTTTGCAGGCGCTCGAGACTGGCCTTGTAGCCGCGCGAGCGGCCGAACAGGTTGACCGCCATCAGGCCCCGGCCGGACAGGCGCGAGCGTACGGCCTGGTAGAAGGGCAGGGTGTCCAGCGGACCGGCGCGGGCGTTGCGGTCGAAGCCGTCGACCAGGATGTAGTCCCAGCTCTCGTCCTTTTCCAGCACGTATTGCGCGCCGCAGCCGAGGTGGATCGAGAAGCGTGCATCCTCGGCCGGCAGCTTGAAGAACTGGCGCGCGGCGGCAACCACCGCAGGGGCGATCTCGACCACCCTGATCCGCGCCTGCGGACAGTGGTGATGGACGAACTTCGCCAGCGAGGCCGCGCCGAGGCCGATGATCAGCACCTTCTTCGGCCACTGGCCGGCGTCTTCTGCAAGGCCGTCGCGTAGCAGCAGGCCGGCCATCATCTCGCGGGTGTAGGCCAGCTCCAGTGCATTGGGCTTGCGGATGCGCATCGCGCCCTGCACCCAGTCCGAGCCGAAGTGCAGGTAGCGCACGCCGGCTTCTTCGGAAATGTCGATCGGTGTGTTCATGCTCGGCTCACGAAGCCAGGCGCTTCAGCGCGTACAGGCGCTCGAGGGCTTCGCGCGGCGTCAGCGCATCAGGGTCGAGCGCGGCGAGTTCGGTCAGCACTGGGTGCGACAGCGGTTCGGCTTCCGGCTCGGGCAGCGAGGCGAAGAGATCGGCCTGCGGCCCGGCGTGGATCTCGCGGTTCTCCAGCGTACGCAGGCGGCGGCGGGCGTCGCGGATCACCGGCGCCGGGATGCCGGCCAGCGCCGCGACCTCGATCCCGTAGCTCTGGCTCGCCGGGCCTTCCTCCAGCGCGTGCAGGAAGACGATGCGGTGGCCGTGCTCGACGGCGTCGAGGTGCACGTTGGCGCACTCGGGGTAGTCGGTATTGAGCCGGGTCAGCTCGAAGTAGTGGGTGGCGAACAGCGTCAGGCTGCGGTTCTTCTCCAGCAACTGGCGGGCGATCGCGGCGGCCAGCGCGAGGCCGTCGAAAGTCGAGGTGCCGCGGCCGATCTCGTCCATCAGCACCAGGCTGTGCTCGGTGGCGCCATGCAGGATGGCAGCGGCTTCGGTCATCTCGACCATGAAGGTCGAACGCCCCGAGGCGAGGTCGTCCGAGGCGCCGATGCGGGTGAAGATCGCATCCAGCGGGCCGAGTTCGGCGGCGTCCGCCGGCACGAAGCTGCCGATGTGGGCGAGCAGGCAGATCAGCGCCACCTGGCGCATGAAGGTCGATTTACCGCCCATGTTGGGGCCGGTGATCATCAGCATGCGGCGGGTGGCCGCCAGGCGCGCGTCGTTGCGGATGAAGTTCTCGACCTGGCGCTCGACCACCGGATGGCGGCCGCCGGCGATGTCCACGCCGGGCGTGTCGCGGAAACGCGGACGGACGTAGCCGTAGCGCAGCGCGGCTTCGGCGAAGGCGGCGAGGCCGTCGAGCAGCGCCAGCGCGCGGGCGATGCGCTGCAGGACCGGGATGTGGCCGGCCAGGGTGTCGAGGATCGCTTCGTACAGCAGCTTCTCGCGCGCCAGCGCGCGCTCCTGCGCCGACAAGGCCTTGTCCTCGAAAGCCTTCAGCTCGGGCGTGATGTAGCGCTCGGCGTTCTTCAGCGTCTGGCGGCGGCGGTAGTCGTCCGGCACCTTTTCGCTGTTGGCGCGGCTGACTTCGATGTAGAAGCCATGCACGCGATTGAACTCCACCTTCAGGTTGGGGATGCCGCTGCGTTCGCGCTCGCGCGCTTCGAGCGCCAGCAGGAATTCGCCGCAGTTGCTCTGGATGTCGCGCAGCTCGTCCAGCTCGGCATCGTAGCCGGCGGCGATCACGCCGCCGTCGCGCACCATCGCGGCGGGTTCGGCGGCGATCGCGCGTTGCAGCAGCTCGGGCGCGTCGGGGGCGATCTCCAGCGCATCGCGGATCTCGCCCAGCAGCGGCGTGCCGCAGCCGTGCAGCGCGGCGCCCAGTTCCGGCAGCCGGGCCAGGCTTTCGCGCAGCGCCGACAGGTCGCGCGGCCTGGCGCTGCGCAGCGCGATGCGGGCGGTGATGCGATCGACGTCGGCCACGCCGCGCAGCGCGGCGCGCACGGCGGCGGTGTTGCGTCCGCTGCGATCGTCATCGCGGCTGGAGGGCTCGTCGCCGAGGCCGGTGGAAAAACCTTCCACCAGCTCCGCCACCGCGGCCTGACGTGTGGCCGGCACGGCACGGTCGCGCAGCGGGTGGTGCAGGGCGTGGCGCAGCCAGCGCGAGCCCATGCTGGTGACGCAGGTGTCGAGCAGCGACAGCAGCGTCGGCGAGGCTTCGCCGCGCAAGGTCTCGGTCAGCTCCAGGTTGCGCCGGGTGGCGGCATCCAGCCGCAGGTATTCGGATTCGCGCTCGACGGTGAGGCCGGTGACGTGGGCGAGCGTCTGGCGCTGGGTGGCCTGGGCATAGTCGTACAGCGCCGCCGCCGCACCGAGCGCCACCTGCTGGTCTTCGACGCCGAAGCCGACCAGGTCGCGGGTGCCGAAATGCGTGGTCAGCAGCCGGGTGCCGGTGTCGGCGTCGAACTGCCAGTCGGCCAGCCGCCGCAGCGCCGGGGCCAGGGTGTCGAGCAGGGGCAGAGCCAGGCCGTCCGGGATCAGCACTTCGGCCGGACGCAGGCGTTCGAACTGCGCCTGCAGGGTTTCGGTCGGGCACTGCATCAGGCGGAAATCGCCGTTGGCGAGGTTCAGCCAGGCCAGGCCGAGCACGCCCCGGTGCAGGTTGGCCGCCAGCAGCAATGCATCGCGGCGGTCGTCGAGCAACGCGGCGTCGGTCAGCGTACCGGGGGTGACGATGCGGCTGACGGCGCGTTCCATCGGCCCCTTGGTGGCACCGGGTTCGCCGACCTGCTCGGCAATGACCACCGCCTCGCCGAGCTTGACCAGCCGCGCCAGGTATTGCTCGACGGCGTGGAAGGGCACGCCCGCCATCTTGATCGGCTGGCCATTGGACTGTCCGCGCGTGGTCAGCGTGATGTCGAGCAGGCGCGCCGCCTTTTCCGCATCGTCGAAGAACAGCTCGTAGAAATCACCCATGCGGTAGAACAGCAAGGTGTCGGGGTGTTGCTGTTTGATGCGGATGTACTGCTGCATCATCGGCGTATGAGCAGCGATCTCGGCTTCGGTGAGCGGCGGTGTCTTTTGCATTTCTTCCTATCAAGCCCAGGCATGCGAGCCGTCCATGGCCGGCCGGCAGGATGGCGCGGGCGTGGCTGAGCCTTTCGCCACGGCCGGCGCCGGTCGTCGGGGCTGCATCTTATCAGGACGCCCGGGCGTATCAGCCCGCCGGATGGATCGCGGGATAGCTGCCGGTGCCTTCGGGCCAGGGGGTCAGGACTTCGAAACCGTCCGGCGTGACGGCCACCATGTGTTCCCACTGGGCCGACAGCGAATGGTCCTTGGTGACGACCGTCCAGCCGTCGGCGAGGGTCCGGGTTTCGCGCTTGCCGGCATTGATCATCGGTTCGATCGTGGAACACCATGCCCGGCTCCAGCCGCAGGCCTTCGCCGCGGCGGCCGTAGTGCAGGACCTGCGGGGCGTCGTGGTAGATCTTGCCGATGCCGTGGCCGCAGTATTCACGCACGACGGAAAAGCGTTCGCGGTGCGCCACGGTCTGGATCGCGTGGCCGACGTCGCCCAGCGTGGCGCCCGGGCGCACCGCGCGGATGCCGGCGACCATCGCCTCGTAGGTGGTGAGCACCAAGCGGCGCGCCAGCGGGCCCGGTTCGCCGACGAAATACATCCGGCTGGTGTCGCCGTACCAGCCGTCCTTGATGACGGCGACGTCGATGTTGATGATGTCGCCTTTCCTGAGGATCCTGGCGGGCGAGGGAATGCCGTGGCAGACTACGTGGTTGACCGAGGCGCAGACGGTCTTGGGGTAGCCGTGGTAGCCGATGTTGGCCGGAATGGCACCCTGCACGCCGACGATGTGGTCGTGGCAGATGCGGTCGAGTTCCTCGGTGCTGACACCCGGCTTGACGTGCGGAGCGACGAGGCTCAGCACTTCGGCCGCCAACTGGCCGGCGGCGCGCGACAGCGCGATTTCTTCGGGGGTCTTGATGGAAACCGTGCTGTTCATCGGGCTTGGTTCTGTTCCGTGTGTTCTGCGGCCGGCTTTTCGCCTGCCAGGTGCTCGCGATAACGGGCGATGAGGCCCGCGGTGCTGGCGTCGTGAGGGTGGAGATCGGCGGGGGCGGCGAGGTCGTCTAGCACGCGGGCGGCGAGCTGCTTGCCGAGCTCCACGCCCCACTGATCGAAGGAGTTGAGCCCCCACACCACGCCCTGCACGAAAGTGCGATGTTCGTACAGGGCGACCAGCGCTCCGAGCGCGAAGGGGCTGAGGCGCTCCATCAGCAGGGTGTTGCTGGGGCGGTTGCCGGCAAAGACGCGATGCGGCAGCAGTGCGCGGATCTGCGCTTCGGCCAGGTCGGCAGCCCGCATCTCGGCCTCCGCTTCGTCCGCCGGCTTGCCGCTCATCAGCGCTTCGGCCTGCGCGACCATGTTGGCGAAAGCGATGCGATGGTGCTGCTCCAGTCCGGCCTCGGCTTGCAGCACGCCGATGAAATCGACCGGGACGAGCTGGCTGCCCTGGTGCAGCATCTGGAAATAGGCATGCTGGCCGTTGATGCCGGATTCGCCCCAGATCACCGGGCTGGTCTGGCAGTCCACCGAACTGCCGTCGCTTCTGACCGACTTGCCGTTCGACTCCATGTCGAGCTGCTGCAGGAAGGCGGGCAGGCGGTGCAGGCGCTGGTGGTAGGGGGCGATGAGCTGGCTGGGCGCGCCGAGGAAATCGACGTTCCAGATGCCCAGCAGCGCCATGATCACGGGCAGGTTGCGCTCGAACGGTGTGTCGATGAAATGCCGGTCCATGGCGTGCGCGCCGGCCAGCAGTTCGTCGAAAGCCGCGACGCCGATCTGCAGCACGATGGGCAGGCCGATTGCGCTCCACAGCGAATAGCGGCCGCCGACCCAGTCCCAGAAGCCGAACATGTTGTCGCGGGCGATGCCGAAGCGTGCGACTGCGTCGGCATGGGTGGACACGGCGACGAAGTGGCGGGGGATCGCGGCTTCGCTGCCGGTGCGCTCGATCAGCCAGTTGCGTGCGGTATGGGCGTTGGTCAGCGTTTCCTGGGTGGTGAAGGTCTTGGAGGCGACGATGAACAGCGTGGTGCCGGGGTCGGCGGTACGCAGCACGTCGCCGATCTGCACGCCGTCCACGTTCGAGACGAAATGCATCCGCAGACGCGGGTGAGCATTGCATTTCAGCGCTTCGCAGGCCATCAGCGGACCGAGATCGGAGCCGCCGATGCCGATGTTGACGACGTCGGTGATGGCGCGCCCGTCGTATCCGTGCCAGCTGCCGTCGCGCACGGCTTCGGCGAAACGATGGATGCGTTCGCGCACTGCGGCGATGTCGGCGACGATGTCGCGTCCGTCCACGATCAAGGGCTGGTCTGCCGGCCGGCGCAAGGCCGTGTGCAGCACGGCACGGTTCTCGGTGAGGTTGATGTGCTCGCCGTCGAACATCGCGGTGCGTCGTTCGGCCAGCCGCGCCTCGCGCGCCAGGGCGAAAAGCAGCGCCAGGGTTTCATCGTTGACGCGGTTCTTCGAATAATCGAGGAACAGGCCACAGGCCTCGGCCTGCATGCGCGCGGCGCGCGCGGGATCGGCAGCGAACAGCTGCTTGAGATGGCATTCGCCGATCCCGTCGCGATGGGCAAGCAGGGCCTGCCACGCCGGAGACCGGGCGGAGGAGGTGCCAGAGGAGGCAAGATGCGGAGTCGGGTGGATGGTCATCGGTGCATCGAGGCGAGTCGAGCGGGCAAGAGTCCGAAAGCAGCCGGCATTGTGCCCGTTTTGCCGTGCCGCGGCCTGCCCGCATCGGATTTGCGGCCGTAACGAGTTGTTTACAATACTGCAGCCGATGCTGCCGGATGCGGTGCCCGGGGGCGATGGGGGCACTGATATACTCGCGCCATTCTCCGTTCCAGACCCGGACCTTCCCGCGGCATGCCACTCAATATTCCCAATTCCCTGACTTGGGCCCGCATCGTACTCATTCCGATCTTCGTCGGCGTGTTCTACCTGCCGGACAGCCTGCTGTCCGTGCACAGCAAGAACCTGGTCGCGACCGCGCTGTTTGCCGCCGCGGCGATCACCGACTGGTTCGACGGCTACCTCGCCCGCGCGCTCGGCCAGACCTCGGCCTTCGGCGCCTTTCTCGATCCGGTCGCAGACAAGCTGATGGTGGCGGCGGCACTGATCCTGCTGGTCGAGCTGTCGCGCGTCGATGCGATCATCGCCGTCATCATCATCGGCCGCGAGATCACCATTTCCGCGCTGCGCGAATGGATGGCGCGGGTCGGCAAGTCCGCCAGCGTGGCCGTGGCCTACGTCGGCAAGCTCAAGACTGCCGCGCAGATGGCGGCGATTCCGCTGCTGCTGTACGACGCGCCGCTGCTGTCGATCGACATTCGCATGCTGGGCAGCGTGCTGCTCTACGTTGCCGCCGCATTGACCCTGTGGTCGATGGGCTATTACCTGCAGCGTGCCATTCCGCTGCTGACTGCCGGGCAGGGCGGCAAGTAGCGGCAAAGCTCGGGGAGGCGATTCCGTGCTTGACAGCCTGAAATCGCCGCCTATAATGGCGCTCTTTCCCGAGCGGGAATAGCTCAGTTGGTAGAGCGCAACCTTGCCAAGGTTGAGGTCGCGAGTTCGAGACTCGTTTCCCGCTCCAAGCATTCCGGTGGCAGATCGACGACCTGCCGCACAAGCCAAAAGGCGCGATGGCAGAGTGGTTATGCAGCGGCCTGCAAAGCCGTGTACCCCGGTTCGATTCCGAGTCGCGCCTCCATAAATAGCAGTTGATTCAAGCATATAGCCCGCCATGAGCGGGCTTTTTGTTGCCCGTGAGCGGCCTCGGGTGCGGCCGTTTCAAGTTTGCCGCTAAGTCGATTAAAATCGTCGGGAATTCGGCGTCGGCAGCTGCCCATGTGCGTTTCCGGCCCCGCATCCGTTGTCCGTGCTTTCAGTCAAATCCATTCCGGAGTCCGTCGAAAAATGTTCAGCCGCCTGCGTGAAGACCTGGCCAGCGTTCGCGAACGCGATCCTGCAGCCCGCTCCACGTTCGAGGTGCTGACCTGTTATCCGGGTGTGCATGCGCTGATGTTCCATCGTCTCGCTCATGGGGCGTGGCGCCGGCAATGGTTCTGGCTGGGCCGTTTCCTGAGCCACATCAGCCGTTTCCTGACCGGGATCGAAATCCACCCCGGCGCGATCATCGGCCGACGGGTCTTCATCGATCACGGCATGGGCGTGGTCATCGGCGAAACGGCGGAGATCGGCGACGACTGCACGATCTACCAGGCCGTCACGCTGGGCGGTACCTCGCTCTACCGCGGCACCAAGCGGCATCCGACGCTGGGCAAGGGGGTGGTGGTCGGCGCCGGCGCCAAGGTGCTGGGCGGCTTCACCGTCGGCGACGGCGCCAAGATCGGCTCGAACGCAGTGGTCGTGAAGCCGGTGCCCGCCGGTGCGACGGCTGTCGGCAACCCGGCCCGGATCGTCGATGCCGAGCGCGACGCGCAACGTGGAACAGAAGGCGGAGCAGATGGGCTTCAGCGCCTATGGCGTCACCCGCGACATGGACGACCCCGTGTCCAAGGCGCTGCACGGCTTGCTGGACCATGCAGTCGAAACCGACCGCCGCCTGCAGGCGATGGCCGCCCGGCTCGAGGCGGCCGGCCTACAGCTCGATTCATCGGTCGAGGCGAAGGATGATTTCGATGCTTCTCGCCTGTCGCGGATGGTGGATTGAAGCCATCGGCCTCTCTCTATATAGTTGACCGTTTTTGTCGGGATAAGTATAGTTGACCGAAACGTTCGGGTATTCAGGATGCGTGGCGTCCTTGCCGGGCGACTCAAGGTTTCGGAGAGATGATGCGATGAGATTGACGACCAAGGGACGTTTCGCCGTGACGGCGATGATCGATCTGGCGGCGCGCCAGAACGACGGTCCGGTGACGCTGGCCGGCATCGCCGAGCGGCAGAAGATCTCGCTGTCCTACCTCGAACAGCTGTTCGGCAAGTTGCGCCGCCACGATCTGGTCAGCAGCGTGCGCGGCCCGGGCGGCGGTTATCGTCTGGTGCGCAGCATGGACGAGATCACGGTGGCGGACATCATCATCGCCGTGGACGAGCCGCTGGATGCCACGCAGTGCGGCGGCAAGCAGAACTGCCATGACGCGCAGCGCTGCATGACGCACGATCTGTGGGCCAACCTGAACAAGCGCATGTATGCCTACCTCGACTCCGTGACCTTGCGTGCGCTCGTCGAGCGCCAGGTCAAGCCGGATTCCGACATGGCGGTCCTGAAGAACATCCGCCGCCGTGCCACGCTGCAGGCGCGCGAAATCGCGGCAGCTTGAGGGCCGGGATGAGTTTTGCCCCGGTCTATCTCGACTGGAACGCCACGACGCCGCTCGATCCGCAGGTGCGCGAAGCCATGCTGCCCTGGCTGGGCGCAGCCGAACCGATCCGTTTCGGCAATGCGTCGAGCCGGCACGAATACGGCAGGCAGGCGCGTGCGGCCGTCGACGAGGCGCGTGCGCGCGTGGCTGCGGCAGTCGGCGCTCACGCGACCGAAGTGATCTTCACCAGCGGCGGCTCGGAAGCGAACAACCTCTTCCTGAAGGGCGCGGCGGCCTGTCTGAGACCCGGTACGGTCGCCGTCAGTGCGATCGAGCATCCCTGTGTGCGCGAACCGGCGAAGCAGTTGCAGCGAACCGGCTGGACGCTGAAGGAAATCGCGGTCGACGCGCATGGCGTGATCGATGCGGCCGACTGGGCCGCAACGCTGCAGACCAAGCCGGCGCTGGTGTCGGTGATGCTGGCCAACAACGAGACGGGCGTGCTGCAGGACATCGCCGCGCTGGCGGCCGAGGCGCGCAAGCCGGGCGCCTGGTTCCACACCGACGCGGTGCAGGCGCTGGGCAAGATCGAACTGGATTTCCGTGCGCTGGGCGTCAATGCGATGACGCTGTCGGCGCACAAGGTCGGCGGCCCGCTCGGTGCGGGCGCGCTGGTGGTGGACAAGCGTGTCGAGCTGGCGCCGCTGATCGCCGGAGGCGGGCAGGAGCGCGGGCTGCGTTCCGGTACCGAGAACGTGGCGGCGATCGTCGGCTTCGGTGTCGCCTGCGAACGGGCGGTGGCGCGCCGCGAAGCCGAGGCGCAGCGGCTGACGCTGCTGCGCGGCGAGATCGAGACAGGTCTGGCCGCGCTCGGTGCCACCGTGTTTTCACGGGCAGCGCAGCGCCTGCCGAATACGGTATTTTTCGCCTTCGACAACATCGACGGCGAAACCCTGGTGGGCAAGCTGGACCGCGCGGGCTTTGCCTGCGCCAGCGGTTCGGCGTGTTCGAGCGCCCAGCCCGAGCCGTCGCATACGCTGCTGGCAATGGGCGTCGATCCGGCGGTGGCGCGCGGCGCGGTGCGCGTCAGCCTGGGGCGCACGACCACGGCGGACGACGTGGCGCGATTCGTCGCGACCCTGTCGCGCGTGGTCGAAGATTTGAGAAAATTGGCGTCGGTGGCGGGCTGAACCGCGGCGGCGCTCGAAACCTGACAACAACACAAACCCCTCTGCGGAGAGATGCAATGCTGAAGTTCCCGATCTACCTCGACTACTCTGCGACGACGCCGGTGGATCCGCGCGTGGCGGCGAAGATGATCCCGTGGCTGACCGAACATTTCGGCAACCCGGCCAGCCGCTCGCACGCCTACGGCTGGGAAGCCGAGCAGGCGGTCGAGGAAGCGCGCGAACAGGTCGCGGCGCTGGTCGGGGCCGACGCCAAGGAAATCGTCTGGACCTCCGGTGCGACCGAGTCGAACAACCTTGCGATCAAGGGCGCGGCGCATTTCTACCAGGGCAAGGGCAAGCACGTCATCACCGTCAAGACCGAACACAAGGCTGTGCTCGACACCGTGCGCGAACTCGAACGCGAAGGCTTCGAAGCAACCTACCTCGACGTGCAGGAAAACGGCCTGATCGACCTCGAGGTGCTGAAGGCGGCGATCCGTCCGGACACCATCCTGGTGTCGGTGATGTTCGTCAACAATGAAGTCGGCGTGGTGCAGCCGATCGCCGAAATCGGCGAAATCTGTCGCAGCAAGGGTATCGTCTTCCACGTCGATGCCGCGCAGGCCACCGGCAAGGTCGCCATCGACCTTGGCAGCCTGAAGGTCGACCTGATGAGCTTCTCCGCGCACAAGACCTATGGGCCCAAGGGCGTCGGTGCGCTGTACGTGCGCCGCAAGCCGCGCGTGCGCCTCGAGGCGCAGATGCATGGCGGCGGTCACGAGCGCGGCATGCGCTCGGGCACGCTGGCGACGCACCAGATCGTCGGCATGGGCGAAGCCTTCCGCCTCGCGCGCGAGGAAATGGCGGGCGAGAACGAACGCATCCTCAGGCTGCGTGACAAACTGATGAACGGCCTGACCGGGATCGAGGCGACCTACGTCAATGGCGACCTCGAGCAGCGCGTGCCGCACAACCTGAACATTTCCTTCGCCTACGTCGAAGGCGAGTCGCTGATCATGGCGATCAAGGACATCGCGGTATCCAGCGGCTCGGCCTGCACCTCGGCCAGCCTGGAGCCGTCCTACGTGCTGCGTGCCCTGGGCCGCAACGACGAACTGGCGCACAGCTCGATCCGCTTCTCGATCGGCCGCTTCACCACCGAGGAAGAAGTCGATTTCACCATCGATCTGCTGCGGAACAAGATCGGCAAGCTGCGCGAACTGTCGCCGCTGTGGGAGATGTACAAGGAAGGCATCGACCTCGACACGGTGCAGTGGGCCGCGCACTGAGCGCCAACGAACAAAGACGAAAATCCCTGGAGAAACACATGGCTTACAGCGACAAGGTCCTGGACCACTACGAAAACCCCCGCAACGTCGGCTCCTTCGGCAAGGACGAGGAAGGCGTGGCCACCGGCATGGTCGGCGCGCCCGCCTGTGGCGACGTCATGAAGCTGCAGATCAAGGTCGGTAAGGACGGCGTGATCGAGGACGCGAAATTCAAGACCTACGGCTGCGGCTCGGCGATCGCGTCGAGCTCGCTGGTGACCGAATGGGTCAAGGGCAAGACGATCGACCAGGCGCTGGACATCAAGAACACCCAGATCGCCGAGGAGCTGGCGCTGCCGCCGGTCAAGATCCACTGCTCGATCCTGGCCGAGGATGCGATCAAGGCCGCAGTGGCCGACTATCGCAAGAAGCATCCGGCCTGAGCGGCCGCGAACAGGAGGCAAGATCATGAGCGTGACTCTGTCCGAAAACGCTGCGCGTCATGTGTCGAATTTCATCGCCAAGCGCGGCAAGGGCTTCGGCATCCGCCTCGGGGTGAAGACCTCGGGATGTTCCGGCATGGCCTACAAGCTCGAATTCGTCGACGACACCCACGAGGAAGATCTGGTGTTCGACAGCCATGGCGTCAAGGTCGTGGTCGATCCGAAGAGCTTGGCCTATCTCGACGGCACCGAGCTGGATTTCGTCAAGGAAGGGCTGAACGAAGGTTTCAGGTTCAACAACCCGAACGTCAAGGATCAGTGCGGCTGCGGCGAGAGCTTCAACGTCTGACGGCATGAGCATCGATCTCAAGCAGGATCATTTCAGCCTGTTCGGCCTGCCGCGCCGCTATGCCTTGGACGAGGCGGCGCTCGAGGCCGCCTGGCATGGCCTGCAGTCGCAGGTCCATCCCGATCGCCATGCCCATCTGCCGGACGTCGACAGGCGGCGGGCGATGCAGTGGGCAACACGCGTCAACGAAGGTTTCCAGACGCTGAAGAAGCCGCTCGCCCGCGCCCGCTACCTGCTGGAGCTGGCCGGAGTGGATGTCGGCGCCGAAACCAATACCGCGATGTCGCCCGAGTTCCTGATGGAACAGATGGAGTGGCGCGAAGCGGTCGAGGAGGCGCGTGACGCAGGCGAAGTCGAGGCGCTGGAACACTTGCACATGCGCCTGCTGCGCCATGCGCGCGACGTGCGCGGCGAACTGGCGCGCCAGCTCGACACCGACCACGACTACTCCCAGGCAGCCGACACCGTGCGCCGGCTGATGTTCATCGAAAAACTCCAGCACGAGATCGACGAAGCGCTGCTCGCACTCGAAGGCTGAAAACAAGAGGCACGGATTCCCTGATGGCCCTGTTGCAGATCGCCGAACCCGGCATGTCCACCGAGCCGCACAAGCACCGGCTTGCGGTGGGCATCGACCTGGGAACCACCAATTCGCTCGTCGCCAGCGTGCGCAACGGCATCGCCGTGTGCCTGCCGGACGAATCCGGCCGCAGCATGCTGCCGTCCGTGGTGCGCTACCACGCCGATGGCAGCGTCGAAGTCGGGCAGGGCGCGTTGAAGGCGCAGGCGACCGATCCGCGCAATGCCATCGTTTCGGTCAAGCGCTTCATGGGCCGCGGCCTGAAGGACGTCGCCCATGTCGAGACCATGCCCTACGACTTCGAGGACGGTCCGGGCATGCTGCGGCTGCGCACCGTGCAAGGCGTCAAGAGCCCGGTCGAAGTGTCGGCCGAGATCCTGCGCGAGCTGCGCCTGCGTGCCGAAGCCAGCCTGGGCGGTGCGCTGGTGGGCGCGGTCATCACGGTGCCGGCCTATTTCGACGACGCCCAGCGCCAGGCGACCAAGGATGCGGCGCGCCTGGCCGGGCTGGACGTGCTGCGCCTGCTCAACGAACCCACCGCGGCGGCGGTCGCCTATGGCCTCGACAACGCCGCCGAAGGCGTCTATGCCGTCTATGACCTCGGCGGCGGCACTTTCGACCTGTCGATCCTGAAGCTGTCGCGCGGCGTGTTCGAAGTGCTGTCGACCAACGGCGATGCTGCATTGGGCGGCGACGACTTCGACCACCGCCTGTTCTGCGCCATCCTCGAACGCGCCGCGATCGCGCCGCCTTCGCTCGAGGACGCCCGCCGCCTGCAGATGAAGGCGCGCGAGGCCAAGGAACTGCTGACTTCCTGCGAGGAAGCGCCGGTCCACCTGCGCCTGGGCTCGGGCGAACTGGTCGATCTCGTCGTCACCCGCGACGAATTCGCCGACATGACCCGCCACCTGGTGCAGAAGACGCTGACCCCGGTGCGCAAGGCCTTGCGCGACGCCGGACTGACGCCCGACGAAATCAAGGGCGTGGTGATGGTCGGCGGCGCCACGCGGATGCCCCACATCCAGCGCGCGGTCGCCGCCTTCTTCGGCCAGGAGCCGCTGACCAACCTCGATCCCGACAAGGTGGTCGCGCTCGGCGCCGCGATGCAGGCCAACGTGCTGGCCGGCAACCGCGCCGAACAGGACGACTGGCTGCTGCTCGACGTCATCCCGCTGTCGCTCGGCCTGGAGACCATGGGCGGGCTGGTGGAGAAGGTCGTGCCGCGCAACTCCACGCTGCCGATCGCGCGCGCGCAGGAATTCACCACCTTCAAGGACGGCCAGACGGCGATGGCTGTCCACGTCGTCCAGGGCGAGCGCGAGCTGGTGGCGGACTGCCGCTCGCTGGCGCGCTTCGAACTGCGCGGCATCCCGCCGATGGTGGCGGGCGCGGCACGCATCCGCGTGAGCTTCCAGGTCGATGCCGACGGCTTGTTGTCGGTGTCGGCGCGCGAGATGTCCTCGGGCGTCGAAGCGAGCGTGCTGGTGAAGCCGTCCTACGGCCTGTCCGACGACGAGATCGCCGAAATGCTGAAATCCGGCGTCGAGCACGCCGGCGACGACATGATGCTGCGCGCGCTGCGCGAACAGCAGGTCGAAGCCGAGCGCGTGATCGAGGCCACCGAGCAGGCGCTGGCCAAGGACGGCCATCTGCTCGACGCCGGCGAGCGCGCCGCGATCGACGCCGCGATCGAACATCTGCGCACGCTGCGCGCCGGCAGCGACCATCGTGCCATCAAGACCGGCATCGACGCCTTCGCGCGTGCCACCGACGAATTCGCCGCCCGCCGCATGGACAACAGCATCCGCAGCGCGCTGGCCGGCCACAAGGTGGACGAGTTGGAACTCTGACCCATCATGACCCAGATCATTGTCCTCCCCCATGTCGAACTCTGCCCCGACGGCAGCGTGATCGAAGCCAAACCGGGCCAGTCGGTCTGCGAGAGCCTGATCGAGAACGACATCTACATCGAACATGCCTGTGAGATGTCCTGCGCGTGCACGACCTGCCATGTCATCGTGCGCGAGGGTTTCGATGCGCTGCCGCCCGCCGAGGAAGAGGAAGAGGACCTGCTCGACAAGGCCTGGGGGCTGGAACCGCAGTCCCGGCTGTCGTGCCAGGTCCAGGTCGGCGACACGCCGCTGGTGGTGGAAATCCCGCGCTACACGATCAACATGGCCCGCGAAGGAAAGCACTGAAATGAAATGGACCGACGTGCAGGAAATCGCCATCCAGTTGTCGGAAGCCCGGCCGGACGTCGACCCGACCAGGGTGAATTTCGTCGACCTGATGAACTGGGTGATCGCGCTGCCCGAATTCGACGACGACCCCAAGCGCTGCGGCGAGCGCATCCTGGAAGGCATCCAGCAGGCCTGGATCGACGAGGTCGACTGAATTCGTGGCTGCTCCGGGCGTCGGCGCGGCGCCCGGTTGCTGCAAGCTCCGCCTCTCCGGCTCGGCTCAATAGCCGTTGCGGGTGCTGGCGTCGCTGCTTTCGTTGACTTCCAGCCAGTAGCGGCCGAGCAGGCCGATGACCTGCACGAAGCGCTCGAAGTCCACCGGCTTGCGCACGTAGCTGTTCGCGCCGAGATTGTAGGCCTGCTGCAAATCGAGCGATTCGCGCGAGGTGGTCAGCACCACCACCGGTAGCAGCGTGGTGCGCGAATCGGCGCGGATGTGGCGCAGCACTTCCAGGCCGTCGATGCGCGGCAGCTTCAGGTCCAGCATCACCACGGCGGGCAGCGGGCCGTTGTTGCCGGCATAGCTGCCGGTGCCGAACAGGTAGTCCAGCGCTTCGGCGCCGTCATGCACGACGATCACCGGGTTGGTGATCTGGTTCTTGCTGAAGGCGTGAAGTGCGAGCGCTTCGTCGTCGGGATTGTCCTCGACGAGCAGGATCGGACGGTTGTTGCTCATCGCTCTGAGCCCTCCTGGATCGGTCTCGTGGTGCTCAGGGCTGGCCGCCGGGAAGATCTTCCTTCTCAGCACGAACACCATGTCGTCGCCACCGCGGGTGGAGAGCCAGGTGAAGGGCAGGTCGGGAAAAGCCTCTTCGACGATGCCGCGATTGTGGCCGACCTCGACCGCCAGCAGGCCGTCCGGGTTCAAGTGCGCGGCGCCTTCGGCGATCAGCCGCCGCACGACGTCCAGCCCGTCGTCGCCGGCAGCGAGTGCCATGCGCGGCTCGTGCAGGTATTCGGGCGGCAGGGTGTCCATCGCGTCGCCGGTGACATAGGGCGGATTGCTCAGGATCAGGTCGTAGCGGCGCCCGTCGAGGGCCGAGAACACGTCCGACTGCACCAGTTCGATGCGCGCATCCAGGCCGTAGTCCGTCACGTTCTGCAGCGCGACGTCGAGCGCGTCTTCGGACAGGTCCGCGGCCGTGATTTCGGCACCGGGGAAAGCGTGCGCCATCAGCACGGCGAGACAGCCCGAGCCGGTGCACATGTCCAGCGCGCTGGTGACTGCTTCGGGTTCGTCGATCCAGCCGGCGAGGCCGTCTTCCAGCAGTTCGGCGAAGAAGGAGCGCGGCACGATGACGCGCTCATCGACGGTGAAGCGGAAGTCGCCCAGCCAGGCTTCGCCGAGGATGTAGGCGGTCGGCACGCGCTCGTCGGCACGGCGTTCGATCGCTTCGAACAGGGCGATGCGCTCCTCGGCCGGAATGCAGGCATCGAGGAAAGGCTCGAGCCGCTCCAGCGGCAGCGCCAGCGAACCCAGCAGCAGCCAGACGGCTTCGTCGTAGCTGTCGTTGGTGCCATGGCCGCAGAAGATGCCGGTACGGTTGAAGCGGGTGACGGCATAGCGCAGCCAGTCGCGCACCGTGACCAGCTCGGCCAGCGGGCCATGATCGTGTTCATGATCATGGTCGCAATCGCACTGCTCGTGATCGCAATGCGCGTGATCGGTCGAATGTTGGTTCATGGACGTGTCGATTCCTTGTTTTCGTCGCTAGGCGGCTTCATGCCGCCAGCAAGGCACGCAGGGTGCGTTCGTAGACCTGGGACAGCGGTTCGATCGCCGCGGCGTCGATGCGTTCGTCGACCTGGTGGATGGTGGCGTTGACCGGGCCGAACTCGACGACTTCCGCACAGATGTCGGCAATGAAGCGCCCGTCCGAGGTGCCGCCGGTGGTGGAGAGCTCGGTTTCGATGCCCAGGGTGTCGGCGATGGCGCCGGACAGCGCGGCGACCAGCTTGCCGCGGCCGGTGATGAAAGGCTTGCCCGACAGGTGCCAGTCGATCTCGTAGTCCAGGCCGTGGCGGTCGAGCACTTCATGCGTGCGCGCCCTGAGGCCGTCGGCCGAGGACACTGAGCCGAAGCGGAAGTTGAACATCACTTCGCAGACGCCCGGGATGACGTTGTTGGCGCCGGTGCCGGCATGGATGTTGGACACCTGCCAGGTGGTCGGCGGGAAGAACTCGTTGCCCCGGTCCCATTCGATCGCTGCCAGCTCCGCCAGCGCCGGGGCGAAGGCATGGATCGGATTGCGCGCGAGATGGGGGTAGGCGACGTGGCCCTGCCGGCCCTTGACCTTCAGCGTACCGGACAGCGAGCCGCGGCGGCCGTTCTTGATCATGTCGCCGAGCGTGCGCACCGAGGTCGGTTCGCCGACGATGCAGTAGTCGAGCCGTTCACCGCGTGCCGCCAGGGCTTCGACCACCTTGACCGTGCCATGCGTGGCGATGCCTTCCTCGTCCGAAGTCAGCAACAGGGCGATGCTGCCGTCGTGGTCCGGATGGGTCGCGACGAAGCGCTCGATCGCGGTGACGAAGGCGGCGAGCGAGGATTTCATGTCGGCTGCGCCGCGGCCGTGGAGCATGCCGTCGATGATGGTCGGCTCGAACGGCGGGGTCTTCCAGGCCTCCGCCGGCCCGGGCGGGACGACGTCGGTGTGGCCGGCGAAGCACAGCACCGGCTGCGCCTTGCCGCGGCGAGCCCACAGGTTGGAGACGCCGCCGGTGTCGATGCGCTCGCAGTCGAAGCCGGCGGTGCGCAACCGTGCGGCGAGGAGATCCAGGCAGCCCGCGTCGTCGGGGGTGACCGAGGGGCGGGCGATGAGTTCGCAGGCGAGGGCCAGCGTGGGGGAGTCGGCGTGAGGCATTCGGCGTGTTCTTGGAGTAGGGTGGAAAATCGCGCTCAGTCCCGGTCGGCGTGCAGCGTGAATTCCTGGAACGATGCGCCGCCGCCATCCGGGTCGAAATCGAGCAGGCTCGGCGAGTCGGGCGGTGGTGAGGCGGCGGGCGCAGCGTCGATCTGCGCGTTGTTGATCAGCCAGTGCAGGTTGGTCGGGGAGTCGGCATTGGCCAGCGCCTCCTCGAGCGAGACGATCTTGTCGTTGTACAGCTCGTACAGGCATTGCTCGAAAGTCTGGCAGCCCGGTGCCAGGCTCTGCTCCATGGCCTGCTTGATCTCGTTGATTTCGCCGCGCTCGATCAGTTCGGCGATGTGGCGGGTGTTCATCAGGATCTCGACCGCGGGTACGCGGCTGCCGTCCGGTTTGCGCACCAGCCGCTGGGAGACGATGCTGCGCAGGGCGACGGCCAGATCGAGATACAGCAGTTGCCGGTTCTCGAGCGGGAAGAAGTTGATGATGCGGTTGAGGGCGTGATAGGCGTTGTTGGCATGCAGCGTGGCCAGGCACAGGTGGCCCGACTGCGCGTACGAAACCGCGGCCTGCATGGTTTCCCGGTCGCGGATCTCGCCGATCAGGATGCAGTCGGGCGCCTGGCGCATCGCGTTGCGCAGGGCTTCGCTCCAACTCAGCGTATCGATGCCGACTTCACGCTGGTTGACCACCGACTTGCGGTGGGTGAACAGGTATTCGATCGGATCTTCCACCGTCAGGATGTGGCCGCTGCGGTTGCGGTTGCGATGGTCGAGCATCGATGCCAGCGTGGTGGATTTGCCCGAGCCGGTGGCACCGACCACCAGCACCAGCCCGCGCTTTTCCATCACCACCTCCGCCAGCACCTCGGGCAGGCCGAGGTCGTGGATGGAGGGGATGTTGCTCTGGATGTAGCGGGCGACGACCGCGATCGAGTTGCGCTGCCAGAAGACATTGACGCGGAAGTTGCCCAGGTCGCGGCGGCCGAAGGACAGGTTCAGCTCGCGCTCGCGCTCGAGCTGGGCGAGCTTCTCGGCCGGCACCGCTTCCTCGACGATCCTGCGGATCATGGCCGGCTCCATGACCTGCTGGTTGATCGGCATCGTGTTGCCCTGGATCTTGATGTGGATCGGGGCGCCGGCGGTGATGAAGATGTCCGAGGCTTTCTTGTCTGCCATCAACTGAAAAAGGCTGTCGAAAATCATGCCTCGGTCATGCTCCATCAACTAGGGTTTCGGTCCATCGGCTCAGGCGCCGCGCAGCAGCTCGTTGATGCCGGTCTTGGCGCGGGTCTGCGCATCGACCTTCTTCACGATCACCGCGCAGTACAGGCTGTACTTGCCGCAGGCCGAGGGCAGGCTGCCCGGCACCACGACGGCGCCGGCAGGCACGCGGCCGTAGGTGACCTCGCCGGTCTCGCGGTCGTAGATCTTGGTGCTCTGGCCGATATACACGCCCATCGACAGCACGGCGTTCTCCTCGATGACGACGCCTTCGACGACTTCGGAGCGGGCGCCGACGAAGACGTTGTCCTCGATGATCACCGGACCGGCCTGCACTGGCTCGAGCACGCCGCCGATGCCGACGCCGCCGGACAGATGCACGTTCTTGCCGATCTGGGCGCAGGAGCCAACCGTGGCCCAGGTGTCCACCATCGAGCCTTCATCGACGTAGGCGCCGATGTTCACATAGGACGGCATCAGCACCACGTTCCTGCCGATGAAACTGCCCTTGCGGGCAACCGCCGGCGGCACGACGCGGAAGCCGCCTTCGCGGAACTGCTCGGGCGTGTAGTCGCCGAACTTGGTGTCGACCTTGTCGTAGAAGTTGAGGCCGCCGGCCGACACGATTTCGTTGTCGCGCAGGCGGAAGGAGATCAGCACGGCCTTCTTGATCCACTGGTTGACCACCCACTGGCCGTCCTTCTTCTCGGCCACGCGCAGCGTGCCGGCGTCCAGCCCGGCGATGACGGCCTCGACCGCATCGCGGATTTCGGCGGGTGCGGAGCTGGGCGACAGGCTGGCGCGGTTCTCGAAGGCGTCGTCGATGATCTTTTGCAGTGCTTGCATATGTGGTTTTCTCTCTTGGAGTTTCAGAGACTTCGGCAGAAGTCGATGATGCGCTCGGCCGCTTCGACACACTCGTGAGTGTCGGCAACCAGCGCGATGCGGATGAATCCGGCGCCCGGGTTGACGCCGCCCGACTCCCGGGCGAGATAGCTGCCCGGCAGAACCGTCACATTATATTCAGCCTGCAGACGGCGGGCGAACTCGGTGTCCGGCAGCGGCGTGCGCACCCAGTAGTAGAAGCCCGCATCCGGCAGCCGCACGGGCAGCCAGGGCGCCAGCATCGGCGTGATGCGGGCGAACTTGTCGCGGTACAGGCGGCGGTTCTCGGCGACGTGCTGCTCGTCGTTCCAGGCCACGACCGAGGCCGCCTGCACCGCCGGGCTCATCTGGCAGCCGTGATAGGTGCGGTAGAGCACGAAGTCCTTCAGGATCCTCGCGTCGCCGGCGACGAAACCCGAGCGCAGGCCCGGCACGTTGGAGCGCTTGGACAGGCTGGAGAACATCACGATGTTGCGGAAATCGGTGCGCCCCAACTGCCAGGCGGCTTCCAGCCCGCCGATCGGCTTGGCTTCGTCGTCGAAGTAGATTTCGGAATAGCATTCGTCGGCGGCGATGACGAAGCCGTGGCGGTCGGACAGCTCGAACAGCTGCTTCCATTCGTCCAGCGACAGCACGCGGCCGGTCGGGTTGCCCGGCGAGCAGACATAGACCAGTTGCACGTCGCGCCAGACGGCCTCTTCGATCGCATCGAAATCGGAGCCGAAGCCGTTCTCCGGCAGGTGATTCAGGAACACCGGTTCGGCGCCGGCCAGGTAGGCCGCGCCTTCGTAGATCTGGTAGAAGGGATTCGGGCACAGCACCTTGGCGCCCGGCCGGGTGCCGTCGACCACGCACTGGCCGAAGGCGAACAGGGCTTCACGCGTGCCATTGACCGGCACCACCTGGGTGGCGGGGTCGATCTTCGGCAAGCCGTAGCGACGCTCGAGCCAGTGGGCGATGGCGCCGCGCAGCGCATCGCTGCCCAGCGTCAGCGGATAGCTGGACAGGCCGTCCAGGCTGTCGGCCAGAGTCCGGCGGATGAAATCAGGCGTCGGATGCTGGGGTTCGCCGATCGACAGGCGGATCGGGTTCAAGTCCGCAGGCGGCGTGATGCCGGCGAACAGCGTGCGCAGCTTCTCGAAAGGATAGGTCTGCAGGCGGGTGAGGTAAGGATTCACTTTGGCACAAAATCCACGCGGCAGCAGCTTGCCGCAACTGAGTCGGAAAGGCCGGAAATGGTATCATGGCGGGCCTTTCCGGCACTTCGCCGGGATGGTCCATCCCGGCTCCGTAGCCGTTTTCGTTCCGTTCAATCCGCCGCCTCGTACCGCTTGCCGCCATGCTGGCGACGGCTGCGGCCCGGCTTCCTGCTCCCAGGCATCGATCCTCTCCTTCCGACGTGCGTCTGTCCAAGCTCAAACTTGCCGGTTTCAAGACTTTCGTCGATCCGACCACGGTACAGACACCGGGCAATCTGGTCGGTGTGGTCGGCCCCAACGGCTGCGGCAAGTCCAACATCATCGACGCCGTGCGCTGGGTGCTGGGCGAGACGCGCGCCTCGGCCTTGCGCGGCGAGTCGATGCAGGACGTGATCTTCAACGGTTCGACCACGCGCAAGCCGGTGTCGCGCGCCAGCGTCGAACTGGTCTTCGACAACGCCGAAGGCCGTGCTGCCGGGCAGTGGTCGCGCTACAACGAGATCTCGGTCAAGCGCGTGCTCGACCGTTCGGGCGAGTCCACCTACTACATCAACAACGTGCACGTCCGGCGCAAGGACGTCATCGACCTGTTCCTCGGCACCGGGCTGGGGCCGCGCGCCTACGCGATCATCGAGCAGGGCATGATCTCGCGCATCATCGAGGCCAGGCCCGAAGAGATCCGCGGCTTTCTCGAAGAAGCCGCCGGCGTCACCAAGTATCGCGAGCGGCGCAAGGAGACCGAAGGCCGGCTGCGCGACGCGCGCGACAACCTCGCCCGTCTCGACGACATCCGCATGGAGCTGGGCGAGCGCATCGGCCATCTCGAAGCCCAGGCCGAAGTCGCGGCGCGCTTCAACAGCCTGAGCGCGGCCCATGTGCAGAAGCAGCAACTGCTGTGGCTGCTCAAGCGCAACGAGGCCCAGGCCGAGCAGGCTCGCCTGAGCGAGGAGCTGAACGCCGCCACCTTGCGCATCGAGTCCGACAGCGCGCGCCTGCAGGAGCTCGAAGCCGCCGTCGAGACCGCGCGCGAAGCGCATTTCGAAGCGTCCGAATCGGTGCACGTGGCGCAGAGCGACCTGTTCGCCGCCAGTGCCGAAGTGGCCCGGCTGGAAACCGAGCTGCAGCACCTCGGCGAAGCGCGCAAGCGCCTGGAGGCCCGCCTGGCACAGCTCGATCTCGACCGCGGCCACTGGCAGGCGCGGCGCGAGGCGCTGGTCGAAGACTGCGAGCGCTGGCTGGGGCTGGCGGACAACGCCGCGATGCGTGCCGAGCAGGCCGAGGCGCGGCACAGCGAGATCGCCGGGCGCGTGCCGGAGCTGGAAGCGGACCGCCAGGCGGCGGACACCACCGTCGTATCGGCGCGGCGCGAACTGGCGCAGACCGAACAGCAGTTACGGGTCGAGGAGGCCAACCGCGCCAGCGCGATGCGGGCGCTCGATGCCTTGCAGCAGCGCCGCGGCCGCATCGACGGTGAACGCGCCGCGATCGTCGGCCCCGACGAGCGCGAGCTGGCCGAACGCGAAGCCCGTCTCGAAGCCCTGCAGGCTTCGCTCGACGAACAGCAGCAGACCCTGGCCGAGTTGCAGCAGGGGATGCCGGACGCGCAGGCGGCGCTGAAGGCGGCACTGGAGCACGAACGCGCGGTACAGCGCCGCCTGACCGAACTGCGTGCGCGCCGCGACGCGCTGGTGCAGTTGCAGGCCAAGGTGCAGTCGCAGGGCAAGCTCGGCGACTGGCTCAAGCGCCACGGACTGGACAGCCTGCCGCCGCTGTGGCGCAGCCTGCGCGTCGCCGAAGGCTGGGATGCGGCGGTGCAGGCGGTGCTGCGCGAGCGCCTTGCCGCGCTGCTGGCGCCCGACGCAGCGTCCGCGTGCGCCTTGCTGGATGAAGCGCCGCCGGAATCGCTCGCGGTCGTGCTCGGCACCGAGCACGCTGCGCCAGCGGCGGCTGCCGCCGGGGATGGCTATGCCGGGCTGGAACCACTGCTGGCGAAAATCGAAGTGCTCGACGCCGGCCTGCGTCCGCTGCTGGCCGGCTTCCTGCGCGGGGTCCATTGCGTCGAGCGCCTCGACGACTGGCTGCCGCGCCACCGCGAGCTGCCGGCGGAGGTGCTGCTGGTCGGCGCCCATGGCCAGATGCTGGGCAGGGGGCTGCTGTCGCACGCGGTGCCCGACAGCCGCACCCATGGCGTCATCGAGCGCCAGCGCGAAATCGACCATCTCGCCGACGAGCAGGGTGTGCTTGAGGACGAAGCCGCCATCGCCCACGAGGCCTTACAGGCCGCCGAAGCGGCGGCGACGGCCTTGCAGGAGCGGATCAACGGCCTGCGGCGCGACGGCCAGGGCATGCAGGCGCAGGTTCATGCCGAGCAGGTCGAAGTGCTCAAGCTCGCGCAGGCGCGCAGCCGCGCGGAAGAGCGCCATGGCCAACTGGCGCGCGATCTGGAAGACCTGGTCCATCTCGAACAGACCGAGCACGAGCATCTGGCCCGCGCCGAGCGCGACCTGGCACGGGCGGAAGAGCTTGCCGAGCTGCAGCGCGAGCGCCTCGATGCCGGCATGGACGTGCTGCGCGAGCGCGAGCAGGCCTTGCAGGAAGCGCGGGCGCTGGAACAGGCGGCGGTGCGCGAACTGCAGGAAGCGAAGTTCTCCGAGCGCGAATGCGCGGGCAAGCTCGACGACATCGGCCGCAACCTGCAGCTGGCCGCCGAGCAGTTCGAGCGCGCCGTCGCCGAGACGCAGACGCGGGCGGCCGAGCTGGAGGCGACCGACGACAGCCGCAGCTTCGATGCCTTGCAGTCCGCGCTGACCTTGCGTTCCAGCCGCGAGGCTGCGCTGGCCGCCTGCCGCGATGCGCTCGAAGATGCCGCGGCCCGGCTTCGCCAGGCCGAGGAAACGCGGCTGCGCACCGAACAGGAAGCCGCGCCGATGCGCAACCGCGTCGCCGAGCTGCGGCTGGCGGTGCAGGCCAGCGAACTGGCGGTCAACCAGTTCGCCGAGCGCCTGCTCGAAGTCGAGGCCGACGAAGCCACGCTGCAGCCTTTGCTGGGCGCCGACGTCAAGGAAAGCACCTTGCAGCGCGAAGTTTCCCGGCTGGCGCGGGAGATCGCCGAACTGGGCGCGGTCAACCTCGCCGCGCTCGACGAGCTGCGCAGCGCGTCCGAGCGCAAGGGTTATCTCGATGCCCAGACCGAGGACCTGCTGCAGGCGATCGACACGCTGGAAGACGCGATCCGCCGCATCGACCGCGAGACGCGCGAGCAGTTGCAGGAGACCTACGACACCGTCAACCGCCAGTTCGGCAGCCTGTTCCCGCAGTTGTTCGGCGGCGGCCGGGCGGAACTGGTGCTGACCGGCGAGGAGATCCTGGATGCCGGCGTCCAGATCGTCGCCCAGCCGCCGGGCAAGAAGAACACCTCCATCCACCTGCTGTCCGGCGGCGAGAAGGCACTAACCGCGATTGCGCTGGTCTTTTCGATGTTCCAGCTCAATCCGGCGCCGTTCTGCATGCTTGACGAGGTGGATGCACCGCTGGACGATACGAACACCGAACGCTACGCCAACATGGTCAAGCGCATGTCCTCGCAAACCCAGTTCATCTTCATCAGCCACAGCAAGATCACGATGGAGTTCGCGCAGCAGCTGGTGGGGGTGACGATGCAGGAGCAGGGCGTGTCGCGCGTGGTGGAAGTGGACATGGAAGAAGCGCTGCGCCTGGCCGAGCCGGCGGCAGCCTGAAGAACAGCAAGGAATTCGGGAACCTCTCTTATATATGGACAGCGAACTTCAGATCGCCCTCATCGGTGCGGGTCTCGGCGTCGTGGTACTGATTTTTGCCTACAACAAGTGGCAGGAACGCAAGCACCGCAGCAAGGCCGAAAAGGTTTTCAAATCCGAGCACCGCGACGTGCTGCTCGAGCCGCGCGGCGGCGGGCAGAACGAGGAGGCCGGCGAACGTTTCGAGCGGCGCGAACCGGGCTTCGGCAACGGCGATGACGAAGCCGGGCCGCGCCCGGTGAGTGAAGCGTCGCTCAAGCGTTCGGCACCCGAGCTGCCGGCGCTGCTCGATGTCCGCACCGACTGCGTGATCCGTCTCGAGGCGATCGAGCCGCTCGACGTGCAGCGTGTCTGGCAGGCGCAGCTGGGGCAGCTGGAAGGCCTGTCCAAGCCTGTCCGCTGGTTCGGCTTCAACGATGCCGAGAACCTGTGGTTCCCGCTCGGTCCCGAAGTCGGCGGTGCCTGCCACTGGTTCTGCGCCGCGCTGCAGCTGGTCGATCGCCGCGGTTCGATCGGCGAGTCGGACTTCATGCGTTTTTCGGGCGGCGTGCAGCGCGTCGCCGACCTCGTCATGGCCTTGCCGCCGGGCCTGCCGGCGCGGGCCGAGACCTTGCACGGCGCGGCCCAGCTCGACGGCTTCTGCGCCGATGTGGATGTGCAGATCGGCGTCAACGTGATCGCCGGCGAGCGCCCCCTCGACGGCAGGGAAATCGCCCAGTTCGCCGGGCGCTACGATCTGAGCCTGGCGGGGGACGGCAGCTTTCATGCGTTGGCCGACGACGGCAGCACGCTGTTCACGCTGGCCAACCTGGAAGCGGGTGCGTTTTCCGACGACATGGCTTCGCTGGCGACCATGGGGGTCACGCTGGTCATCGACGTTCCCTGCGTACGCGACGGCGTTGCGGCCTTCGATCGCATGATGGAGCTCGCCAACGCGCTGGCGCAGCAGAGCAGGGGCACGGTGGTGGATGACAATCGTGCGCCTTTCGGCGCCGAGGCGGCCGGGATGATCCGCGGCCAGATCCGCCAGTTCCAGGATCGCATGGCCGAAAGCGGCATCCCCGCGGGCGGCCCGCTGGCAAGACGCCTGTTCGCGCTGTGATGGATTCGCCCGTTTTTGCGGCGCAGCGCGCGCAGGCGCTGCGCGACGAGATCGCTCGCCACGACCACGCCTACTACGTCCTCGACGCGCCGACGGTGCCGGACGCCGAATACGACCGCCTGTTCCGTGAACTGCAGGCGCTGGAAGAGGCGCATCCCGAGCTCTGCACCCCCGATTCGCCGACCCGGCGCGTCGGCGGCAGGCCGCTCGAGCAGTTCCCGCCGGTGCGCCACCGGGTGCCGATGCTGTCGATCCGCACCGAGACCGACACCGAGGCCAGCGGCGCCCACACCTTCGATGCCCGCGTGCGGCGCGAGCTCGGGCTGGGCGAAGGCGATGCCGAAGTCGAGTACCTTGCCGAGCTGAAGTTCGACGGCCTCGCCATCAGCCTGCGCTACGAGCATGGTCTGCTGGTGCAGGCCGCCACCCGCGGCGACGGCGAGACCGGCGAGGACGTCAGCAGCAATATCCGCACGATGCGCGCGGTACCGCTGCGCCTGCGCGGCGAGGCGCCCGCGGTGCTGGAGATCCGCGGCGAAGTCTATATGCGCCGCGACGACTTCGAGGCGCTGAACCTGCGCCAGGCCGAGGCCGGCGAAAAGAGCTTCGTCAATCCGCGCAACGCCGCGGCCGGCAGCATCCGCCAGCTCGACCCGGCGATTGCCGCGCGCCGGCCGCTGTCTTTCTTCGCCTATGGCCTGGGCGAAACCGAAGGCTGGGCGCTGCCGGCGACCCACGCCGAGGTGCTCGATGCCATCGCCGCCTTCGGCCTGCCGGTGTGTCAGCACCGCGCGGTGGTGCAGGGCGCGGCCGGGCTGGCGGCTTTCCACGCGCGCATCGCCGGCCTGCGCGAGACGCTGCCCTTCGACATCGACGGCGTGGTGTACAAGGTCAATTCGCTCGAACTGCAGCGCCAGCTCGGCTTCGTCACACGCGAGCCGCGTTGGGCGGTGGCGCACAAGTACCCGGCGCAGGAGGCGGTGACGCTGCTGCGCGGCATCGAAGTGCAGGTCGGCCGCACCGGCGCGCTGACGCCGGTGGCACGGCTGGAGCCGGTGTTCGTCGGCGGCGTCACCGTCACCAATGCCACGCTGCACAACCAGGACGAGATCGACCGCAAGGACGTGCGCATCGGCGACTGGGTGATCGTGCGCCGCGCCGGCGACGTCATTCCCGAAGTCGTCGCGCCGGTCGCCGAACGGCGCCAGGGCGAGCTGCCGCGTTTCAATCTGCTCGAACGTTTCCCCGCCTGTCCGGTGTGCGGCTCGCATGTTGTGCGCGGCGAGGACGAAGCGGTGGCGCGCTGCACCGGCGGCCTGTTCTGCCCGGCCCAGCGCAAGCAGGCGCTGCTGCATTTCGCCGGCCGGCGAGCGATGGACATCGAAGGCCTGGGCGACAAGCTGGTCGAGCAACTGGTCGATGCCGCCATCGTCAAGACGCCGGTCGACATCTACCGGCTCGGCATCCTCGCGCTGGCGAACCTCGAGCGCATGGGCGAGAAGTCGGCGCAGAACCTGCTCGCCGCGATCGAGAAGAGCCGGTCGACGACGCTGGCGCGCTTCGTCTTCGGACTCGGCATCCGCAACGTCGGCGAAGCCACCGCGCGCGATCTCGCGCGCCATTTCGGCAAGCTCGATGCGCTGATGGACGCCGACGCCGAGGCCTTGCAACTGGTGCCGGACGTCGGCCCGATCGTCGCCCGCTCCATCGTCGAATTCTTCGGCGAACCCCACAACCGCGAAGTCATCGAGCAACTGCGTGCCGCCGGCGTGCATTGGCCGGAGAGCGAACCGCTGCGAACGCCCCTGGGCGGGCTGGCAGGGCAGACCTTCGTGCTCACCGGCACCCTGCCCACGCTGACGCGCGACGAGGCCAAGGCGCTGATCGAGGCTCGGGGCGGCAAGGTCGCGGGCTCGGTGTCGAAGAAGACCACCTGGCTGGTCGCCGGCGCCGAAGCCGGCTCCAAGCTGGTCAAGGCGCAGGAGCTGGGTGTGGACATCCTCGACGAGGAGGGCTTGCGTGAACTGCTGCGCAAAACGGATACAAATGCCTGATGCAGGCGGCTGCGGCTTCGCGCATCATGCCGGGCGCGCCGTCCGGGCCGGGCATGGACGGTTTTCTCGAACGATCGAACAAGGAGTGAAGCAGGCATGAAGAAGATCACCAAGGCAATATTTCCGGTCGCAGGCATGGGTACGCGCTTCCTGCCGGCGACCAAGGCCAGTCCCAAGGAAATGCTGCCGATCGTCGACAAGCCCCTGATCCAGTACGCAGTCGAAGAAGCGGTGGCGGCGGGCATCACCGACATGATCTTCATCACCGGCCGCACCAAGCGTTCGATCGAGGATCACTTCGACAAGGCCTACGAACTCGAGACCGAGCTGGAAGCCCGCGGCAAGAAGGAACTGCTCGAGATCGTGCGCAAGACGGTGCCGAAGGGCGTCAACTGCATCTACACCCGCCAGTCCGAAGCGCTGGGCCTGGGCCATGCCGTGCTGTGCGCCGACAACATTATCAATGACGAAGCTTTCGCGGTGATCCTCGCCGACGACCTGCTCGACAACAAGGATGGCACGCCGGTGCTCAAGCAGATGGTCGACGTCTTCAGCTATCACCGCTGTTCGGTGCTGGGCACGATGAACGTGCCGCGCTCGGAAACGCGCAGCTACGGCATCGTCAGCACCGAAAGCGAGTCGGGCAAGGTGCAGCGCATGACCGGCATCGTCGAAAAGCCCAAGCCCGAGGAAGCGCCCACCACCCAGGCGGTCGTCGGCCGCTACATCCTGACGCCGCGCATCTTCGACCACATCCGCGCCCTCAAACCCGGCGCCGGCGGCGAATACCAGCTCACCGACGCCATTGCCTCGCTGCTGAAGGAAGAGGCGGTGCTGGCCTACCAGTTCGACGGCGTGCGCTACGACTGCGGCTCCAAGCTCGGCTATCTGAAGGCCACCATCGAGTTCGGCCTGCGCCACCCGGAAACCGGCGCCGAATTCGCCGACTATCTCGGCGAGCGCTTCGGTGCGCAGCAGAAGAGCACCAAGGCCGCCAAGTAGGAAGCCGTCGATCCGGTGCGGGGCGGAGAGAAGCCGGCAGGCTTCCTCTCCGCCCCGCGTCGTATTTCAGGCGTGGTGCAGCCGCTTTGCCAGCGGCGTGCGGCGGATGATGAACTTCTCGATCTCCGCGACGCAGAACACCAGCAGGCCGGCAGCCAGCACCTTGGCCCACTCCAGCAGCGTCAGGTCGTCCGAGCCGAAGATGCCCTGCATCACCGGCAGATGGGTGAAGGCCAGTTGCAGCGGAATGCAGGCGGCGATCGCCAGCAGTACGTAGCGGTTGCCGCTCAGGCGAGCGGGGGCGAAGATGAAGCGGCTGTTGACCAGGTAGAACATTTCCGCCGCGACCACTGCGTTCACCGCCATCGTGCGTGCGGTCTCGATGCTGGTGCCCTGGTCCAGTTCGTACAGGAACAGGCCGAGCGCCCCGGTCATCATCAGCACCGACACCATCAGCACGCGCCAGACGAAGAAGCCCGACAGCAGCGCTTCGCCGGGCGGCCGCGGCGGCCGGTTCATGATGCCTCGCTCGGCCGGCTCGAAGGCCAGCGCGAGGCCCAGCGTGCTCGAAGTCACCATGTTGATCCACAGCACCTGGGCCGCCGTCAGCGGCAGGATCAGCTCGAACAGGATCGCGGCGATCACCACCAGCGCCTCGCCGCCGTTGGTCGGCAGCATGAACAGGATGAACTTCTTGAGGTTGTCGTAGACCGCCCGGCCTTCGCGCACAGCGGTGGCGATGGTGGCGAAGTTGTCGTCGGCCAGCACCATGTCGCTCGCCTCCTTGGCGGCTTCGGTGCCTTTCATGCCCATCGCCACGCCGACGTCGGCGCGCTTCAGCGCCGGGGCGTCATTGACGCCGTCGCCGGTCATCGCCACCACCTGGCCGTGCTCCTGCAGTGCCTGCACGAGGCGCAGCTTGTGCTCGGGGCTGGCGCGGGCGAAGACGTCCACGTCCATCGCCACCTCGCGCAGCGTGGCGTCGTCCATCAGTGCCACCTCGGCACCGGTCACGGCCGGCTTGCCGACGCCGATGGCGAGCTGGGCGCCGATCGCGCGCGCCGTCTCGGCATGGTCGCCGGTGATCATCTTGACGCGGATGCCGGCATGGTGGCATTCGCCCACCGCGCGGATGGCTTCCTCGCGCGGCGGATCGATGATGCCGACCAGGGCCAGCAGCACGAAGCCGGCGTCCACGTCGGCGAAATCCAGCGACTCGCCCTGCGGCGCGGCGCGCTTGCAGGCCAGCGCCAGCAGCCGCAGCCCCTGCGCGGCGACATTGGTCGCCATGCGCCGCCAGGTGTCGATGTCCAGCGGCTCCTCGCCGTCGGCACCCCATTGCGCGCTGCACATGTCGAAGATGCGCTCCGGCGCGCCCTTGGTGAAGATCCACGGCATGTCGTCGCTGTCGCGATGCCAGGTGGCCATGAAGCGGTGCTGGGACTCGAAGGGGATCGAATCGAGGCGGGGCCAGGCTTCGTCGCCGAGGTGCTGCGAGAAGCCGGTCTTGCCGCCCAGCACCAGCAGCGCGCCTTCGGTGGGGTCGCCTTCGACCCGCCACAGATCGTCCTCCTCGCACAGGCGGGCGTCGTTGCACAGCACGCCGGCGCGGATTGCCATCGCCAGTGCGGGGTAGTGCTCGGGGTCGATGATGCGGCCGTCCAGGCTCAGGTCGCCCACCGGTGCGTAGCCGACGCCGCCGACGTCGAAGACGTGGCCGGCGCAGACCACTTTCTGCACCGTCATTTCGTTGCGCGTCAGCGTGCCGGTCTTGTCGGAGCAGATCACCGTCACCGAGCCCAGCGTCTCGACCGCCGGCAGGCGGCGGATGATCGCGTTGCGCCGCGCCATGCGCTGCACGCCGAGGGCCAGCGTGACGGTCATGATCGCCGGCAGGCCTTCGGGAATCGCGGAAGCGGCCAGCGCCACCACCATCATGAACATGTCCGCCGGCGCGTGGCCGCGCCACAGCGTGCCGAGCACGAAGGTCGCTGCCGACAGCGCCAGGATGGTCAGCGCAAGGGCATGGCCGAAGCGGTCGACCTGGCGCAGCAGCGGCGTCGTCAGGCTGCGGATGTCGGCCAGCATCTGGTTGATCTTGCCGAGTTCGGTGGCCGCGCCGGTCCTGACCACGACGCCGCTGGCCTGGCCGTATACCACCAGGGTGCCGGAGTAGGCCATGCCGTGGCGGTCGCCCAGCGGCGCATCGGCGGCGACGGTGGCGCTGCTCTTTTCCACCGGCAGGGATTCGCCGGTCAGCGCGGCTTCCTCGATCCGCAGCTCCTTTACCGCGACCAGGCGCAGATCGGCCGGCACGCGGTCGCCGGAGGCCAGCACGACGAGATCGCCGGGCACCAGCTCGCCGGCGTCGATTTCCCGCCGCACGCCGTCGCGCACGACCATCGCATGGGGCGAGAGCATGCCGCGGATGGCGTCGAGCGCGGATTCGGCCTTGCCTTCCTGGATGAAGCCGATGATGGCGTTGATGATCACCGCCGCCATCAGCACGCCGGTGTCGACCCAGTGGCCGAGCAAGGCGGTGATCAGGGCGGCGCCCATCATCACGTACAGCAGGATGTTGTGGAACTGCATCAGCAGGCGCAGCAGCGGGCCGCGCCGCTTGGGCGGCGCCAGGCGGTTCGGGCCGTAGACATCCAGGCGCCTGGCGGCTTCGGCTTCGCTCAGTCCATGCTTTCCGGTGTCCAGGACCTCTTCCACCTGCGTGCGGCTCAGCGTGTGCCAGTCGGTGGATGACTGGAGCAGGGAAGGAGAGAGGTCGCCGGGATGCGCGGGGCGGGAGTCTTTCGTCATGGGCGGGTCTCGATGTCCGGTCGCTTGTTACATATTCTGACAGGCGATGTTCGACTCTTCCTGACAACGGCAGGATTGCCGTAGTTCATGCCGAAAAAGGAAAAACGCCCTTCGCGGCGATCGGGAAGGGCGTTCATGTGACGGTGGCGGCTCAGGCGTCGGCGGCTTTCGCCGCGCGCTTGCGCTCGTGTTCCTGCAGGTGGCGCTTGCGCAGGCGGATCGACTTCGGCGTGATCTCGACCAGTTCGTCGTCGGCGATGAACTCGATCGCCGATTCGAGCGTGAGCTGGATCGGCGGCGTCAGGTTGACCGCTTCGTCCTTGCCCGAGGCGCGCACGTTGGTGAGCTGCTTGCCCTTGATCGGGTTGACGACGAGGTCGTTGTCGCGCGAATGCACGCCGATGATCATGCCTTCGTACAGCGCATCGCCGGGGCTGACGAACATGCGGCCGCGGTCCTGCAGGTTCCACAGCGCGTAGGCGACGGCGTCGCCGTTGTTCTGCGAGATCAGCACGCCGTTGCGGCGTTCGGCCATGGCACCGGCCAGCGGGCCGTAGTCGTCGAAGACGTGGCTGGCCAAGCCGGTGCCGCGGGTCAGGGTCAGGAATTCGCCCTGGAAGCCGATCAGGCCGCGGGCCGGGATGCGGTATTCGAGGCGCACGCGGCCCTTGCCGTCCGGCTGCATGTCCTGCAGCTCGCCGCGGCGGCGGCCGAGTTCTTCCATGACGCCGCCCTGGTGCTCTTCCTCGACGTCGACGGTCAGCAGTTCGTAGGGCTCGCACTTGACGCCGTCGATTTCCTTGAACACCACGCGCGGGCGGCCGACGGCCAGCTCGTAGCCTTCGCGGCGCATGTTTTCCAGCAGGATGGTCAGGTGCAGTTCGCCGCGGCCCGAGACCTCGAACACGTCGGCATCCTGGGTGTAGTTGACGCGCAGGGCGACGTTCTTCAGCAGTTCCTTCTCCAGGCGCTCGCGGATCTGGCGGCTGGTGACGAACTTGCCTTCGCGGCCGGCCAGCGGCGAGGTGTTGACCATGAAGTTCATCGTCAGCGTCGGCTCATCGACGGCGATCGGCGGCAGCGGGTCGAGCTTGTCGGGGTCGCACAGCGTGACGCCGATGTTGACCTGGTCGATGCCGGCGATCAGCACGATGTCGCCGGCTTCGGCGACATCGGCGGGCGAGCGCTCCAGGCCCTTGAAGGTCAGTACCTGGCTGACCTTGCCCTTGCCGCGGTTCTCGTCGCCATACATCACGACCAGTTCCTGGTTGGGGCGGATGCGGCCGCGCTGGATGCGGCCGATGCCGAGCTGGCCCATGTAGGTGGAGTAGTCGAGCGAGCAGACCTGCATGCGCAGCGGGCCGTCGACGTCGATGTCGGGCGAGGGCACGTACTTGAGGATGGCCTCGAACAGCGGCCGCATGTCCTTGCGCTCGTCGTCGAGACTCTCGACCGCGAAGCCGTTGAGGCCGGAAGCGTAGATGACCGGGAAGTCGAGCTGTTCCTCGGTGGCGCCGAGCTTGTCGAACAGGTCGAAAGTGTGGTTGATGACCCAGTCCGGACGGGCGCCCGGGCGGTCGATCTTGTTGATGACGACGATCGGCTTCAGCCCCAGCGCCAGTGCCTTGCGGGTGACGAAGCGGGTCTGCGGCATCGGGCCTTCCTGGGCATCGACCAGCAGCAGCACGCTGTCGACCATCGACAGCACACGCTCGACCTCGCCGCCGAAGTCGGCGTGGCCCGGGGTGTCGACGATGTTGATGTGGGTGTCGCCGTACTGGATCGCACAGTTCTTGGCGAGGATGGTGATGCCGCGTTCCTTCTCGATGTCTCCCGAGTCCATGACGCGTTCGGCGACCTGCTGGTTTTCACGGAAGGTGCCGGACTGGCGCAGCAGTTGGTCGACGAGGGTGGTCTTGCCGTGGTCGACGTGGGCAATGATGGCGATGTTGCGGATGGCGCGGGACATGGAGGCGGGAAGTCTTTGAAAGGGCGAGGATTCTAACATGCGTTGCGGCAGCGCAGCATCCTTTGTCGAGGCTGCGTGCTAAAATCCGCGCCCATTTTTTCAGCGGAGCAAGCGGATGCTCGCGATCATCGGCGGCAGCGGCCTGACCCAGCTTTCCTCCCTCGCCATCGTGCGGCGCGAGGTCGTGCGCACCCCCTACGGCGAGCCGTCCGGCGCGCTGACCTACGGCAGCCTGTGCTCGGAGCCGGTGGTGTTCCTCGCCCGCCACGGCTATGGCCATACCATTCCGCCGCACCGGGTCAATTACCGCGCCAACATCTGGGCGCTGAAGCAGGCGAAGGTCAAGGGCATCATCTCGGTGGCCTCGGTGGGCGGCATCCGTGCCGATCTCGGGCCGGGCACGCTGGTCGTGCCGGACCAGATCATCGACTACACCTGGGGGCGCGACGGCAGCTTCTTCGAAGGCGGCGAGCTGCCGGTCAAGCACGTCGATTTCACCCATCCCTACGACGCGGCGCTGCGCCGGCGGCTGCTGGCGGCGACGGCGGCGGCCGGCGAGCGCGCGGTGGACGGCGGCGTCTATGCCGCCACCCAGGGGCCGCGGCTGGAGACGGCGGCGGAAGTCGACCGGCTGGAGCGCGACGGCGCCGACGTCGTCGGCATGACCGGCATGCCCGAAGCGGTGCTGGCGCGCGAACTGGAGCTGCCGTACGCGGCGCTCAACGTCGTCGTCAACCACGCCGCGGGGCGCTCGGACAGCGCCCAGGGCATCGTCTTCGACGACATCGAGGCCACGCTGCAGACGGCGATGGCCCGGGTGCGCGCCATTCTCGAAATGATCTGCCAAGTATGATGAAACAGGAAGCACGCGACATGAAACGCCTGGAAAACAATTTCGAGCACCTGCTGTTCTCCAGCCGCTGGCTGATGGCGCCGGTCTATTTCGGCCTGGTGCTGGCGATGGTGGTGCTGCTGGTCAAGTTCGCCAAGGAGGTGTGGGGCCTGTTCGCCCACATCATGACCGCGACCGGCGGCGAACTGATCATCGGCGTGCTGTCGCTGGTCGACATCGCGCTGATCATGAACCTGCTGATCATCATCATGTTCAGCGGCTACGAGAACTTCGTCTCCAAGATGGACGACCTGCACAGCCACCAGGATCGGCCGGAGTGGATGGGGCACATCGGCTTCTCCGACCTCAAGATCAAGCTGATCGGCTCGATCGTGGCGATCTCGGGTATCGAGCTGCTGAAGGCCTTCATGAACGTGGACAACCTCAGCGACCGCCATCTGGCCTGGATGGTCGGCATCCACATCACCTTCCTGTGTTCCGGCGTGCTCTATGCGCTGATGGACCGCCTCGGCGGCAAGGGCCATTGACGGCCGGACCGGGAGCCTGGCCGTCGGTGGCGCGCCTCAGACCTGCAGGCGCTGCAGCAGCTCGCGCTCGATGCGCAGCAACTGGGCGTCCTGTGCAAGCGCGGCGCCGCTGAGCAGGAAAGTATCCTCGACGCGTTCGCCGAGCGTGGCGATCTTCGCCGTGAGCAGGCGGATGCCGTGGTTGGCGAGTGTTTCGGCGACGTCGAACAGCAGTCCCGGCCGGTCGGCCGCGGTCAGCGACAGGATGTAGTGCCGGCCCGCCTCGTCGGCGCGGATGCTGACCTGCGGCGTGATCGGGAAGTGCTTGACGTGGCGCGACATGCGGCCGCGCGACGGGCGGTCGAGCGCATCCGGGCGGGCCAGGTAGGCGGTGAGCTCGTGCTCGATCAGCGTGATCACGTCGCGGTAGCGGGCTTCGCCGCCCGGATCCTGCAGGATGAAGCTGTCGAGCGCATGGCCGTGGCGGGTGGTGTGCACCTTGGCGTCGAGGATGGTGAAGCCGAGGCGGCTGAAGAAGCCGGTCAGGCGGACGAAAAGCTCCCGCTGGTCGGGGGTGAACACCATCACCTGCACGCCGTCCTCGTCCTCGGTCACCCGTGCCTTGACCACCGGTTCATCGGAATCCGGGCGGAAATACAGCACGCGCGTGTGCCAGGCGATCTCCTCGGCCGAATGGCGCATGAAATACACCGCGTCCAGCTCGGACCACAGCCGCTCCTCGATGCCGGGACGCAGGCCGTGGTAGCGCAGCAGCCGGCGCGCATCCTCGAGACGGTCGTCCATGCCCAGCGCCTGCTGGGGGGTGGCGCCGCGCAGCAGGCGCTGGGCGGCGAAGAAGAGATCCTCGAGCAGCCTGCCTTTCCAGCCGTTCCAGACCTTGGGGCCGGTGCCGCGGATGTCGGCATGGGTGAGCAGGTAGAGGGCGACGAGGCGGCGCTCGCTGCCGACGATGGCGGTGAAGCGCTGGATCACCTCGGGGTCGGAGATGTCCTCCTTCTGGGCGAAGTGGGACATGGTCAGGTGCTGTCCGACCAGCCAGACGACGAGTTCGGTGTCCTCGTCGTCCAGGCCGTGCAGCACGCAGAAATCGCGTGCGTCGATCATGCCCAGCCTGGAGTGGTCGCCGCCGCGGCCCTTGGCGATGTCGTGGAACAGCGCCGCGACGTAGAGCAGCCAATGGCGGTCGAAGACCTGGATCAGGCGCGTCATCAGCGGATATTCGTGTGCGTGCTCGCCCATCGTGAAGCGCCGGATGTTGCGCAGCACCGTCAGGGTGTGCTGGTCGACCGTGTAGGCATGGAACAGGTCGTGCTGCATCTGGCCGACGATCCGCCGCCAGGCCGGCAGGTAGCGCGACAGGATCCCGTATTCGTTCAGGCGCCGGAACGCATGGACGATGCCGCGCTTCTGCTGCAGGATCTGCAGGAACAGGGCGCGGTGCGCGGGGTCGGCGCGGAAGGCGGCGTTGATGCGGTTGCGGTTGATCCACAGCGCCCGTAGCGTGCGCGCGGTCATGCCCTTGAGTTCCGAGCGCTGCTGCAGCAGCAGGAAGCATTCCAGCAGCGCCGAGGGCTGGCGCTCGAAGAGGTCCTCGTGGCGGACGTCGAGCAGTTCGCGCACGGCCTGGAAGCGCGGGTTGATGACGATGGCCGCGCCGCGCCCGGGGAAGATCACCGTGCCGTAGTTCTGCAGCAGGATGGTGTTGAGCTGCGTGACCATCTTGGCATTGACGTAGTAGCGCTGCATCAGCACTTCGGAAGCGCGCCGATTGGCACTGGCCTCGATGCCCATGATGCGCGCCAGCTTTTCCTGGTGGTCGAACAGCAGGCGGTCCTCGGCGCGTCCGGCCAGGTAATGCAGGCGGATCCGCAGGTGCTGCAGGAAGCGCTCCACGCTGCGCAATTCGCTGGCTTCGCCGCCGGTGATCAGGCGGCGGCGGGCCAGGTCGCGCCAGTTGCGGCCGAGCCCGGTGGCCTGCGCGATCCAGCCGAGCATCTGCAGGTCGCGCAGGCCGCCGGGGCTGTCCTTGCAGTTCGGCTCGAGCGAATAGGGGCTGTCGTCGAAGCGCGCATAGCGCTGCTCCTGTTCGAGCAGCTTGGCCTTGTAGAAGGCGCTGACGTCCAGCGCCGCCCGGTAGCGCTGTTCCAGCTCGGCGAAGAGCCGCGTATCGCCGGCGAGGAAACGGGCTTCGAGCAGGCTGGTCTGCACGGTGATGTCGTCGTCCGCGGCTTCGATGCATTCATCGACGGTGCGCGCGGCATGGCCGATTTCGAGCCCGACGTCCCACAGCGCGCCGACCATCGCGCACAGCCGGATGCCTGTCTCCACGTCCGCCGCGCCCGGTAAAAGGACTAGCAGATCGACGTCCGAAGCGGGAAACAGCTCGCCGCGCCCGTAGCCGCCGACCGCCACCAGCGCCGCGTTGGCCGGCATGCCGCAAGCCTGCCAGAGGCCGATGACCTCGGCGTCGACGAGCCGCGTGCGCCCCTTCAGCACCGTCGAGGTGCGGGGATGGGTTTCATAGGCGGCACGCAGTCCGGCCGAACCATCGGCCAGCCGCTGCCGGGCTTCCGCGATCAGGGGTTGAAGGCGGGCGTTGAGGGCGTCTTGCATGATGGTCCGGGCCTTGTGCGAAAAGCGGGTTCAGGCGAAGCGCGAGGCGACGATGGCCGGCGGGGGCGGGCAGTGCTCGGACAGGGTCAGGACTTCGACGCCGGTCTCGGTGACCAGCACGGTGTGCTCCCACTGCGCCGACAGGCTGCGATCCTTGGTGACGATGGTCCAGCCGTCGGGCAGTTCGGAAATGGCGGCCTTGCCGGCGTTGATCATCGGCTCGACGGTGAAGATCATGCCCGGCAGGAATTCCGGCCCGGTGCCGGCCTTGCCGTAGTGCAGCACCTGCGGCTCCTCGTGGAACTTGCGGCCGATGCCGTGGCCGCAGAATTCGCGCACCACCGAGTAGCCGCTGCCTTCGGCGTGCTTCTGGATCACCGCGCCGATGTCGCCCAGGTGGCCGCCCGGCTTCACCGCGGCGATGCCCAGCCACATGCATTCATAAGTGATCTGGGTCAGCCGGCGCGAAGCGATGCTGGCCGCGGCCTCGCCGCCGACCAGGAACATGCGGCTGGTGTCGCCGTGGAAGCCGTCCTTGATCACGGTGATGTCGATGTTGAGGCTGTCGCCTTTCTTCAGCGCCTTGTCACCCGGGATGCCGTGGCAGACCTGGTGGTTGATCGAGGTACAGATCGACTTGGGGAAGGGCGTGTAGCCCGGCGGCGCGTAGTTCAGCGGCGCCGGAATCGTCTGCTGCACATCGACCATGTAATCGTGGCACAGGCGGTCGAGTTCGCCGGTGGTGACCCCCGGCTTGACGAAGGGGGCGATGTAGTCGAGAACCTCGGCGGCGAGGCGGCAGGCCACGCGCATCTTTTCGATCTCTTCCGGGGTCTTGAGGACGATGCTCATGTCGGTTTCTGTCTGCTGGGGCTGGAAAGGGCTTAAAGGTATCGCAAGCGGGCGGCGGCGGGCAAACGTGAAGCGTGCTCACCCTTGAGCAGGGTAACGCCCGCATGCTAAGATCGCAGGCTTGTCTGCCTGGGCAGGCAAAAATCCACACGTCCTGCGGAATGGGGTCCGGCGCGCGTACCGAAGGTGCGCAGGCCGGCAAGGTGCAAAGGGCGCGTGCGGGCCATGGTGATGGCCGGTGCGCGTGGCGGAGCACTCCCGGGGCGGAGGTCCAACCCTTTCAAATCTGGAGTTTCACATGTCAGTCACGATGCGTCAGATGCTCGAAGCGGGCGTCCACTTTGGCCACCAGACCCGTTTCTGGAATCCGCGCATGGCCCCCTACATCTTCGGCCAGCGCAACAAGATCCACATCGTCAACCTCGAGAAGACGATGGTGAAGTACAACGAAGCGATGGACTTCGTGCGCAAGCTGGCGGCCAACCGCGGCAACATCCTGTTCGTCAGCACCAAGCGCCAGGCGCGCGAGATCATCGCCGAGGAAGCGACCCGCGCAGGCATGCCTTTCGTCGATGAGCGCTGGCTCGGTGGCATGCTGACCAACTTCAAGACCGTCAAGCAGTCGATCAAGCGTCTGAAGGAAGTCGAAGCGATGGTCGAAGACGGCTCGATCGAGCGCCTGTCGAAGCGTGAAGCGCTGACCGTGCGCCGCGAAATGGAGAAGCTGCAGAAGTCGATCGGCGGCATCAAGGACATGGGCGGCCTGCCCGATGCGCTGTTCGTCATCGACGTCGGCTACCACAAGATCGCCATCACCGAAGCCCAGAAGCTGGGCATCCCGGTCGTCGCCGTGGTCGATACCAACCACTCGCCCGAAGGCGTGGATTACGTGATCCCGGGCAACGACGACTCCTCGCGCGCGATCCGCCTGTACGCCCGCGGCGTGGCCGATGCCGTGCTGCAGGGCCGCAGCCAGGTGCTGCAGGAAATCGTCGATGCCGGCGGCGACGAGTTCGTCGAGGTCGAGGAAGAGAACACCCAAGAGCAGGCCTGATCTGCGGCTTGCGAGGGCCTCGAGGGGCCCTTTTTTGTCATCATGAATACCCGTTCCGCATTGGCCGGGGCCGATGCGGGCGATAGCCGAAATTCGAGGAGTTAGCATGGCGGAAATCACCGCGAGCATGGTCAAGGAACTGCGCGAGAAGACCGACGCGCCGATGATGGAGTGCAAGAAGGCGCTGACCGAAGCGGCCGGCGACATGGGCAAGGCCGAAGAGATCCTGCGCGTCAAGCTCGGCAACAAGGCAACCAAGGCGGCAACCCGCGTGGCGGCCGAAGGCGTGGTCGGCATCGAGATCTCGGCCGACGGCAAGCTGGGCGCCATCGTCGAAGTCAACTGCGAAACCGACTTCGTCGCCAAGAACGACGAATTCCTCGCCCTGGTGCAGAACAGCGCCAAGCTGGTCGCCGACAAGAACCCGGCCGACGTCGCCGCGCTGTCGGCGCTGCCGCTGGCCGACGGCACGGTCGAATCCGTGCGCGCCGCGCTGGTCGGCAAGATCGGCGAGAACATGTCGATCCGCCGCTTCGTCCGCGCCGAAGCCAAGGGCCAGCTGTTCAGCTACATCCACGGCGGCGCCAAGATCGGCGTGCTGCTGGATCTGGTCGGCGGCGACGAGCAACTGGGCCGCGACATCGCGATGCACATCGCCGCGTCCAAGCCGAAGGCGCTGGATGCCTCGGGGGTCGCGCAGGAGCTGATCGACGCCGAGCGCCGCATCGCCATCGAAAAGGCGCGCGCCGACAACAAGCCCGAAGCGATGCTGGAGAAGATCGCCGACGGCACGGTGCAGAAGTTCCTGAAGGAAGTCACGCTGCTGGCCCAGGTCTTCGTCAAGGCCGAGGACGGCAAGCAGACCATCGAGCAACTGCTGAAGGCCAGAGGCGCTTCGGTCGGCAGCTTCACGCTGTACATCGTCGGTGAAGGCATCGAGAAGAAGGTGACCGACTTCGCCGCCGAAGTGGCCGAGCAACAGGCTGCCGCAGCGGCTGCCGCCGCAGCCAAGCAGTAAGGGAGAAGCACATGTCCGCCGCCTACAAGCGCATCCTGCTGAAACTGTCCGGCGAAGCCCTGATGGGGGACGACGCCTATGGCATCAACGAGGACGTGGTGACCCGCATCGTCTCCGAGATCGCCGAGATCTCGCGCCTGGGCGTCCAGGTGGGTGTGGTGATCGGCGGCGGCAACATCTTCCGCGGCATGAAAGGCGCGGCATCCGGCATGGACCGCGCCACGGCCGACTACATGGGCATGCTGGCGACGGTGATGAACGCGATGGCGCTCGCCGACGCGATGCGCCGCATCGACGTCGAGGCGCGCGTGCAGTCGGCGCTGCGCATCGACCAGGTCGTCGAACCCTACATCCGCGGCCGGGCGATTCGCCACCTGGAAGAGGGGCGCGTGGTGATCTTCGCCGCCGGTACCGGCAACCCCTTCTTCACCACCGACACCGCAGCGGCGCTGCGCGGCTCGAGATCGGTGCCCAGATCGTGCTGAAGGCGACCAAGGTGGACGGCGTCTATACCGCCGACCCGAAGAAGGACCCGGATGCCCAGCGCTACCATCGCATCAGCTTCGACGAGGCGATCGGCCGCAACCTGGCGGTGCTCGATGCGACCGCGTTCGCGCTGTGCCGCGACCAGAAGCTGCCCATCAACGTGTTTTCGATCTTCAAGCCGGGTGCGCTCAGGCGCGTCGTCATGGGCGAGGACGAAGGCACGCTGGTTCATTCCTGACGCCCTTGGAGAATGCGCTGATGATTTCCGAACTGAAGAAGACCGCTGAACAGAAGATGCAGAAATCGGTCGAGGCGCTGAAGACCGATCTGGCCAAGATTCGTACCGGCCGCGCCCACGTCGGCCTGCTCGACCACGTCATGGTCGAGTACTACGGCTCGATGGTGCCGGTGAACCAGGTGGCCAACATCACCCTGATCGATGCCCGCACGATCGGCGTGCAGACCTGGGAAAAGCCGATGTTGCCGAAGGTCGAGCGCGCCATCCGCGACAGCGACCTCGGCCTGAACCCGGCGAACATGGGCGAAATGCTGCGCGTGCCGATGCCCGCGCTGACCGAAGAGCGCCGCCGCGACCTGACCAAGATCGTCAGGCAGGAAGGCGAGGGTGCCAAGATCGCGATCCGCAACCTGCGCCGCGACGCCAACCAGCAGCTCAAGGATGCGGTCAAGGACAAGGAAATCTCCGAGGACGACGAGCGCCGTGCCGAGGAGGACGTCCAGAAGCTGACCGACAAGTACGTCGCCGAGGTCGACAAGCTGCTTGCCGCGAAAGAACAGGAACTGATGCAGATCTGATCCGCCGGATCGGCTCTTCCCTCATGGGCAGGACAGGAGGCGGACAATGACGGACAGACGATTCACGAGCTCCACGCGGGACATCCCCGAGGTGCCCGCGGTGCCGCGGCACATCGCGATCATCATGGACGGCAACGGGCGCTGGGCGCGCAAGCGCTTCATGCCGCGCGTCGCCGGGCATGCGCGGGGGCTCGAAGCCGTTCGCACGGTGGTCAAGGCCTGCGTCGAGCGCGGGGTCGAATACCTGACCCTGTTCGCCTTCAGTTCCGAGAACTGGCGCCGGCCGGCGGACGAGGTTTCCTTCCTGATGCAGCTCTTCATGCGCGCGCTGCACAAGGAAGTGGCGCGCCTCGATCACAACGGCATCCGCCTGCGGGTCATCGGCGACATGTCCCGCTTCGACCCGGAGCTGGTGCGCGTCATCCGCGAATCCGAGGCGAAGACCGCCGGCAATGCCAAGCTCAATCTGTGCGTGGCGGCGAACTACGGCGGCCGCTGGGATATCGCCAATGCGGTGGCGCAGCTGATGCGCGCGCATCCCGAACGCCGCGACGGCTTCAGCGAGGACGAACTGACGGGCGCCCTGTCGATGAGCTTCGCGCCCGAGCCCGACCTCTTCATCCGCACCGGCGGCGAGAAGCGCATCAGCAATTTCATGCTCTGGCAGCTCGCTTATACCGAACTGTATTTCACCGACACGCTGTGGCCGGATTTCGATGCCGCCGCGCTCGACGAGGCGATCGATTCCTACCAGGGGCGCGAGCGCCGTTTCGGCCGGACCAGCGAACAACTCGTCGTCCGTGGCGTTCCGCAGAGCGAGCGTCCTCATGCTTAAGGCGCGGATCATCACCGCGATCGCGCTTCTTGTCGGCCTGCTCGCGGCCATCCTCCTCCTTCCCCCGGCGGGCTGGCTGGTGTTCTGCGCGCTGCTGTGCAGTGCTGCGGCCTGGGAGTGGGGCGCGCTGGCCGGGTTCGCGCGCACGCTGCGGGTCGCGACGACGCTGGGCTTCGGCGCGGTCTGCCTGCTGCTCGGCCATCTCGCCGGCCTGAGCTCGCCTTTCCCGAGCGGATACGAGCTCGGGCTGACGCCGCTCTACGTCGTCAGCGCGGCCTTCTGGCTGGTGCTGGCGCCGTCGTGGCTGGTGCGCAAGTGGCAGTTGTCGGACCCGGTGCTGGCCGTGCTCACCGGTTTCGTCGTGCTGGTGCCCACCGCGCTTGCGCTCGCCCAGTTGAGGGCGATCGGCCCCTGGACCATGCTGGCGACGATGGCCGTGGTGTGGGTCGCGGACATCGCGGCTTACTTCTCCGGCCGCGCTTTCGGGCGGCACAAGCTCGCCCCGTCGATCAGCCCGGGCAAGACCTGGGAGGGCGCGGCAGGTGCGGTCCTTGCCGTACTGTGCTTCGGTTTCATCGTGCTGGCGTTTCGGCAGAGCGGCCTCCCCGGGGATGTGCCTGCCGTCGTGATCGCGCTGGTGCTGTGGACGGCGATCAGCATCGTCGGCGATCTGTACGAATCCTGCTCAAGCGCCAGGCCGGCCTGAAGGACAGCGGCAGCATTCTGCCGGGGCACGGCGGCATCCTCGATCGCATCGACAGCCTCACCTCGACGCTGCCGATGGTCGCCCTCGGCGCAGTGCTGCTCGCGCGCTGAAGCGCAGCCGCAGCATCCTCGTCCCATTGCTGAATCACTCAATGTCCCAATACGCCATCCAGCGCATCACCGTCCTGGGTGCGACCGGTTCGATCGGCCGGAGCACGCTCGACGTGGTTGCCCGCCACCCGGACAGATTCTCGGTCTTTGCGCTGAGTGCGCACCGCCAGGACGACAAGCTGTTCGAACAGGTGCTGCGCTTCTCGCCGCAATTCGCCGTGCTGGTCGATGCCGATGCCGCGGAACGCCTGCGGACGGCGCTGCGTGCGGCGGGCAGCCGCACCGAAGTGCTGTGCGGCAGCGAGGCGCTGGCCGAAATCGCCGCCGCGCCCGAAGCCGACATGGTCATGGCGGCGATCGTCGGCGCCGCCGGGCTGCGTCCCGCGCTTGCCGCCGTGCGCGCCGGCAAGAAGGTGCTGCTGGCCAACAAGGAGGCGCTGGTGCTGTCGGGGCAGTTGTTCATGGATGCGGTGGCCGCGAACGGCGCCACCCTGCTGCCGATCGACAGCGAACACAACGCCGTCTTCCAGGCCTTGCCCGCCGGCTATGCGCGCGACCCGCGGCGCGCCGGCGTGCGCAGGGTGCTGCTGACCGCTTCGGGCGGGCCTTTCCGCGCCAGTCCGCTGGAGATGCTGGCCGGCGTCACGCCGGAGCAGGCCTGTGCCCACCCCAACTGGGTGATGGGCCGCAAGATCTCGGTGGATTCGGCAACGATGATGAACAAGGGCCTCGAGGTCATCGAGGCGCACTGGCTGTTCGGCGCGTCCGCCGACATCATCGAAGTCGTCGTCCATCGCCAGAGCGTGATCCATTCGATGGTGGAGTACGTCGACGGTTCGGTGATCGCCCAGCTCGGCAACCCCGACATGCGCACGCCGATCGCCCATGCCATGGCCTGGCCCGAGCGCATCGATGCCGGCGTGCGTGCGCTCGACCTGTTCGACGTCGCCCGGCTCGATTTCGAGCGCCCGGATCTGGCCCGCTTCCCTTGTCTGGCGCTGGCATTCGCGGCACTGCGGGCCGGCGGCGCGGCGCCGGCGATGCTCAACGCGGCCAACGAGGAGGCGGTCGAGGCCTTCCTCGGCCGTCGCATCGGCTTTCTCGACATCGCCCGCGTCATCGAACCCTGCCTGGAACGCGCCGGCGACTTCGCTGTCGATTCGCTGGAGGCCGTGCTGGCCGCCGACGCACAGGCGAGGGAGCGGGCACGGCTGGAAATAAACAAGCTGGCGGCAGCCTGATGAATCTGTTCGACTACCTCGTGCCTTTCGCGCTTGCGCTGGGCCTGCTGATCCTGATCCACGAGCTGGGCCACTACCTCGTCGCGCGCTGGTGCGGCGTCAAGGTGCTGCGTTTCTCGATCGGTTTCGGCAAGCCGCTGCTGTCGTGCAAGGCCGGTCGCGACCGCACCGAATGGGCGCTTGCGGCCTTTCCGCTGGGCGGCTACGTCAAGATGCTCGACGAGCGCGAAGGCCCCGTCGCGCCGGAGGAACTGCACCGGGCTTTCAACCGCCAGAGCGTCTGGCGCCGCTTCGCGATCGTCGCCGCCGGTCCGCTGGCGAATCTGCTGCTGGCGGTGGCGCTGTACTGGGGCTTGTTCGTCACCGGCAGCAACGAGCTGCGGCCGCGCCTGGCCTTGTCGGATACGCCGGCCATCGCCCAGGCGGCCGGCGTGCAGGACGGCGACCTCGTGCTCGCGGTGGACGACGAAGCCGTGCGCTCGTGGCAGGACTTGCGCTGGGTCCTGCTGCGCCATGCGCTCGACAGCCGCGAGGTGCTGCTTCACGTGCGCACGCTGGATGACAGGGAGGCCGTCCGCCGGCTGGATCTCAGAGGCGTGCCGATCGACGACGAACGGCAGGACCTGATCGTTCGCCTCGGCCTGCAGCCCTGGCGCCCGCTGATTCCCGCGGTCATCGGGCGGGTCGCCGATGACGGCGCGGCAGCCCGTGCCGGCATGCGAAGCGGCGACGAGGTCCTCGCCATCGACGACACGCCGATCGCTTCCTGGGGTGAGCTGGTTGCCAAAGTCAGGGACGCGGCCGGGCAGGATTTGCGTTTCGAAGTGCAACGTGGCGGCGAGCGATTCGTGCTGGACATCGTGCCGGACGAACTGGCCGAGGGCGGAGCGCGCATCGGACGGATCGGCGTGGGTGTGGCCGAACCGCTGCAGGACGGGCTGTCGATGTTCGCCGAAGTGCGCTACGGCATCGGCGAAGGGCTGGTCAAGGCGGTGCGCCAGACCTGGGAAACCAGCGTGCTGAGCCTGAAGATGATCGGCCGTATGCTCACCGGCGAAGTGTCGTGGAAGAACCTGTCCGGTCCGGTCACGATCGCCGACTACGCGGGCCAGACCGCGCAGCTCGGGCTGGACCACTATCTCAAGTTCGTGGCGCTGATCAGCATCAGCCTCGGGGTGCTGAACCTGCTGCCGATCCCGGTGCTTGATGGCGGGCACTTGTTGTACTATACGGTCGAAATCATCAAGGGCGGTCCGATTCCGGAACGCGTCATGGAGATCGGTCAGCAGATCGGTCTCGTTCTCCTGGCGATGCTCATGGCCTTCGCCTTCTACAACGACATCAACCGACTCATTTCCGGCTGAACTCCTGCATGAATCGCAAGCTCCTGCCCGGGCTCATCATGGCCCTATTCGCCGCTGCGCCGGCGTTCGCATTCGAACCTTTCGTGGTCAAGGACATCCGGGTCGAGGGCATCCAGCGTACCGAAGCCGGTACGGTGTTCAACTACCTGCCCGTGCGCGTCGGCGAGCGCTTCGACGAAGCCCAGGCCGCCGAAGCCATCCGCGCGCTGTTCGCCACCGGCTTCTTCAGCGATGTCCGCATCGAGACCGAAGGCGACGTGATCGTCGTCGCCGTCGATGAGCGCCCGGCGATCGCGCAGATCGACTTCGTCGGCGTCAAGGAATTCGACAAGGACGCACTGAAGGCCGGCCTGCGCGAAGTGGGGCTGGCCGAGTCGCGCATCTTCGACCGCTCGCTGCTCGAGCGTGCCGAACAGGAACTGAAGCGCCAGTACCTGTCGCGCGGCAAGTATTCGGCCCAGGTCACGACCACGGTGACGCCGCTCGAACGCAACCGCGTCGGCATCAACTTCAACGTCGATGAAGGCGACGTCGCCAAGATCCGCCAGATCAGCATCATCGGCGCCCAGGCCTTCGACGAGGACGACCTGCTCGAGCAGATGCAGCTGACCACGCCGGGCTGGCTGACCTGGTACACCAAGAACGACCAGTATTCGCGCCAGAAGCTGTCGGCCGACCTCGAGACCCTGCGCTCCTTCTACCTGAACCAGGGCTATCTCGACTTCAACATCGACTCCACCCAGGTGTCGATCACGCCCGACAAGAAGGACATCTACATCACGGTGAACATCACCGAGGGCGAGCAGTACAAGGTGACCGGCGTGCGCTACACCGGCGACCTCATCATCCCGGAATCCGAGTACCTTGCGCTGACCACGCTGAAGCCGGGCGAGACCTTCTCGCGCGAACGCCTCACCGAGACGACCAAGGCGATCACCGACCGCCTGGGCAACGAAGGCTACGCCTTCGCCAACGTCAATGCCGCACCCGAGGTCGACAAGGAGAAGCGCGAAGTCGCGTTCCTGATCTTCGTCGATCCGGGCCGCCGCGTGTACGTGCGCCGCATCAACGTCGGCGGCAACACCAAGACGCGCGACGAAGTGGTTCGTCGCGAGATGCGCCAGATGGAAGGCGGCTGGTACGACGCCGCGGCGATCAACCGCTCGAAGACGCGCATCGACCGGCTCGGCTACTTCGACGAGGTCAACGTCGAGACACCGCCGGTACCGGGCACGACCGACCAGGTGGACGTCAACTTCGCGGTCAAGGAGCGACCGACCGGCAACCTGATGCTGGGGGCGGGTTTCTCGAGCTCCGAAAGCATCGTGCTGTCGGCCTCGATCTCGCAGCAGAACCTGTTCGGCAGCGGCAACGCGCTGAGCCTGGGCCTGAACACCAGCAAGTCGAGCCGCACGCTGTCGCTGTCCTTCACCAATCCTTATTACACCGTGGATGGCGTCAGCCTCGGCTGGGACCTGTACCACCGCACCTACGACCCGACCGACTACGACACCTTGTCGCCGTACAAGACGGTGTCGACCGGCGCGGGCCTGCGCCTGGGCTGGCCGATCGCCGAGGACGACCAGATCAACTTCGGCCTGACGGCGGACCACACCAAGATCACCACTTACTCGGACAGCCCGCGCCTGTACAAGGACTTCTGCAAGGATTTCGGCTGCAGCGGCTCCGGGGCGGCCGATGGCGTCGGCGAAGTCAGCGTCAGCAGCTTGCTGCTGTCCGTCGGCTGGTCTCGCGACAGCCGCGACAGCTTCATCTACCCGCGCAAGGGCGTCTACCAGCGCGTGTATGGCGAAATCACCGTGCCGGTGGGCGACCTGCGCTACGGCAAGCTGGGTTACCAGTATCAGCACTGGTTCCCGATCGGGCGCGACTACGCGCTGATGCTCAATGCCGACCTCGGCTATGCCAAGGGTTTCGGCGGCAAGGAAGTGCCTTTCTACAAGAACTACTACGTCGGCGGCATCGGCTCGGTGCGCGGCTTCGACCAGGGCACGCTGGGGCCGAAGTTCAGGGATACCGATGGCGACATCACCTCGACCGGCGGTACCCGCAAGCTGGTGACGAATGCCGAGTTCTTCTTCCCGATGCCGGGTTCGGGCACCGACCGCTCGTTCCGCATCTCCGCCTTCTTCGATGCCGGCTATGTCTGGGGCGAAGACCCCGATACCGGCAAGGAGCAGAAGATGAAGTTCGACGACCTGCGCTACAGTACCGGCCTGGCTTTCTCCTGGAGTTCGCCGATCGGCCCGCTGAAGTTCAGCTTCGGCCATCCGCTGAAGAAAGAGAAGGACGACGAGATCCAGCGTTTCCAATTCCAGCTCGGCAGCGTGTTCTGAGCGCTGCGCCAAACAAGTTTCATTCGGAGGCATAAGTGAAAGTTAGTACCCTGTCCCTGGTGGGCGCTGCACTGATCGGCTTGTCGCAGGCCGCCGTGGCCGACACCAAGATCGGTTTCGTCAACTCCGACCGCGTGATGCGCGAGGCGACGCCCGCGGTGCGGGCTCAGCAGCGCCTCGAGAAGGAGTTCGAGAAGCGCGACCAGGAACTCCAGCGCATGGCCCGCGACCTGAAGGCCATGCAGGACGAACTCGAGCGCGACGGCGCGACGATGAACGAGAACGACCGCCGCAACAAGGAGCGCGCGCTGAACGATCTCAACCGCGACTTCCAGCGCAAGCAGCGCGAGTTCCGCGAGGATCCGAACCAGCGCCGCAACGAGGAACTGGCTTCGGTGCTCGACAAGGCCAACCGCTCGGTCAAGGACATCGCCGAGAAGGAAAACTTCGACATCATCTTCCAGGAAGCGGTGTACGCGAACCCGCGCATCGACATCACCGACAAGGTCATCAAGGCCCTGTCCGACGCCAAATAAGCCTTCCGCCCGCATGTTCCGTCTCGACGAACTGGTCGCGCGGCTCGGAGGAGAAGTGTCCGGCGACGCCGGCGTGGCCGTCCGCCGGGTGGCCACGCTCGATCAGGCCGGGGAAGGCGATCTCGCCTTTCTGGCCAACCGCAAGTACCTGCCGAAGCTGCGCGAAAGTGCGGCGTCGGCGCTCATCGTCGCGCCGGATGCGAAGGCCTTGCTGAACGGCCGCAGCGCCATCGTCACGGCCGACCCTTATCTGTACTTCGCGCGCGTCGCCCAGCTCTTCAACCCGCTGCCGTCGGTGCGCCCCGGCGTCCATGCGCTTGCCGCGCTGGCTTCCAGCGTGCCCTTGTCGGCCGAGATCGGGCCGGGCGCGTCGATCGAGGAGGACGTCGAAATCGGCGAGGACGTCGTCGTCGGCGCAGGCTGCCACATCGGCCGCGGCGCACGCATCGGCCGCGGCTCCCGGCTTGCCGCGCGGGTCACGATCCAGCATGGCTGCGTGGTCGGGGAGAACTGCATCCTCCATTCCGGCGTGGTCGTCGGCAGCGACGGCTTCGGCTTCGCCCGTGAAAAGGATGGGCGCTGGGTCAAGATCCCGCAGGTCGGCCGGGTCGTCATCGGCAACGACGTCGAGATCGGCGCCAACACCACGATCGATCGCGGTGCGCTCGACGACACCGTGATCGGCGACGGCTGCAAGCTCGACAACCAGATCCAGATCGCGCACAACGTGCGCATCGGCGAGAACACCGCGATCGCGGGCTGCGTCGGCATCGCCGGCAGCACCAGCATCGGCGCGCGCTGCATGATCGGCGGCCAGGCAGGCATCATCGGCCATCTGACGATCTGCGACGACGTCGTCGTTTCCGCCGGTACGCTGGTCAGCAAGTCGATCACCCGGCCCGGCGTCCACACCGCCAGCCTGCCGGTGCAGCCGCATGCCGACTGGGTGCGCAATTTTTCCCACCTGCGCCACCTCGATGCGCTGGCCGGGCGCGTCCGCTCACTCGAAAACCAATGAAGGCGGCCGCGACGGCCGGACAATCCCCATGATGAACATCAGCGAAATCGTCGAATACCTGCCGCATCGTTATCCCTTCCTGCTGATCGACCGCGTGCTCGAGATGGAGGAGGGCAAGCGCATCGTCGCGCTGAAGAACGTGACGATGAACGAGCCTTTCTTTCCCGGCCATTTCCCGCACCATCCGGTGATGCCCGGCGTGCTGATCGTCGAGGCGATGGCCCAGGCGGCGGCTGTGCTGTCGTTCAAGAGCATGGGCGTCAAGCCGGACGAGAACTCGGTGGTGTATTTCGCCGGCATCGACAACGTGCGCTTCAAGCGCCCGGTGGTGCCGGGCGACCAGTTGATCTTCGAAGTCGAGATCACCCAGAACAAGCGCAACATCTACAAGTACAAGGGGGTCGCCCGCGTCGACGGCGAAGTGGCGACCGAAGCCGATCTGATGTGCGCGCTGAAGACCCTATGATCCATCCGACTGCCATCGTCCATCCGGGCGCCAGGCTCGGTGAGAAGGTCTCGATCGGAGCCTATTCGATCATCGGCGAGCACGTCGAGATCGGCGACGGCAGCCGGATCGGGCCGCACGTCGTCGTCGAAGGCCATACCCGCATCGGCCGCGACAACGAAATCTTCCAGTTCTGCTCGCTCGGCGCCAAGCCGCAGGACAAGAAGTACGACGACGAGCCCACCCGGCTCGAGATCGGCGACCGCAACACCATCCGCGAGTACTGCTCGTTCAACGTCGGCACCAGCCAGGACGGGGGCGTCACCCGCGTCGGCGACGACAACTGGATCATGGCCTACGTGCATGTGGCGCACGACTGCCAGGTCGGCAACCACACGATCTTCGCCAACAACGCGACGCTGGCCGGCCACGTCCATGTCGGCGACTGGGCGATCCTCGGCGGCTTCACCGGCGTGCATCAGTTCTGCCGCGTCGGCGCGCACAGCTTCTGCGGCGTCGGCACCGTGCTGCTGCAGGATCTGCCGCCCTTCGTCACCGTCGCCGGCAATCCCGCCAAGCCGCACGGCATCAACAGCGAAGGCCTCAAGCGCCGCGGCTACGGCAGCGAAGGCATCGCCGCGATCAAGCGTGCCTACCGGGCACTGTACCGCAGCGGCCTGACGCTGGACGAAGCGCGCCAGCGCGTCGCCGAGATCGCGGCCGAGCATGCCGAGGCCGGCCCGCTGTCCGAGTTCATCGCCGACTCCGGCCGCGGCATCGTCCGCTGAGCGCCATGACCGTTCGCATCGCGATGGTCGCCGGAGAAGCATCCGGCGACCTGCTCGCCAGCCATCTGATCCGGGCCATTCGCCGGTACCTGCCCGATGCCGAATTCTTCGGCATCGGCGGGCCGAAGATGCAGGCCGAAGGCTTCGACGTGCGCTGGCCCTGCGAACTGCTGGCAGTGCATGGCTATGTCGATGCGCTGAAGCGCTACCGCGAGCTGTCGGGCATCCGCCGCAGCCTGCTGGCGCAGGTCCGCAAGGAGCGGCCGGCAGCCTTCATCGGCGTCGATGCGCCCGACTTCAACCTGTGGCTGGAAGGCAAGGTCAAGGACGCGGGCATTCCGGCGATCCACTTCGTCAGCCCGTCGATCTGGGCCTGGCGCGGCGGACGCATCAAGCGCATCGCGCGCTCGGTCAGCCGCATGCTGTGCCTGTTCCCGTTCGAGCCGGCGCTGTACGAGCAGGCCGGCGTGCCGGTCAGCTACGTCGGCCATCCGCTGGCGGACGTGTTTCCGCTGTGCCCCGACCGCGCCGCGGCGCGTGAGCTGCTGGGTTTGTACCCCGACAGCAGGATCGTGGCGATGCTGCCGGGCAGCCGCCAGTCCGAAGTGCGCAACCTGGCCGACATCTACATCGCCACCGCGATCCGCATGCTCGAACGCGACCCCGGCCTGGGTTTCCTGGTGCCGCTGGCGACGCGCGAGACCCGCCTGATCTTCGAAGAGGCGCTGCACCGCAATCAGGCGACGGAACTGCCCATCCGCATGCTGTTCGGCCATGCGGTCGAGGCCATGACCGCCGCCGACGCGGTGCTGGTCGCGAGCGGCACCGCAAGCCTCGAAGCCGCGCTGCTGAAGCGGCCGATGGTGATCACCTATCGCATCGGCGACTGGCAGTACCGGCTGATGAAGCGCATGGCCTACCTGCCGTGGGTCGGCCTGCCGAACATCCTGTGCAACGAAGGCCTGGTGCCGGAACTGCTGCAGGACGATGCGACGCCGGAGAATCTCGCCGCGGCGCTGGAGGCCTGGCTCGACGACGCCGACCGCTGCGCGGCGCTCGAGCTGCGCTTCACCGAGCTGCACCTGACCCTGCGGCAGGACACGGCACGGAAGGCAGCGGAAGCCATCCTGCCTTACCTGAACGGCAGGACGACGTGAGCGCAGACCTTTTCATGCCTGCTGCGGCATGTCCGGGACAGGTGCTGGTATGCGGTGTGGACGAGGCCGGGCGCGGCCCCTTGTGCGGGCCGGTCGTCGCCGCGGCGGTGATCCTCGACCCCGCACGCCCGATCGACGGCCTGGCGGATTCCAAGAAGCTCGGCGAGCGTGCGCGCGAGCGCCTGGCGGTGCTGATCCGCGAGCGTGCGCTGGCCTGGGCGGTCGCCGAAGCCAATGTCGAGGAAATCGACCGCCTCAACATCCTGCACGCCAGCATGCTGGCCATGCAGCGTGCGGTCGCGGGGCTGGGCGTGGCGCCGGCCGAAGTGCTGATCGACGGCAACCGCTGCCCCCGCCTGCCTTATCCTGCGCGCGCCATCGTCAAGGGCGACGCCACCGAACCTTCGATCTCGGCTGCTTCCATCCTCGCCAAGACCGTCCGTGACGCCGGCATGCGCGAGCTCGACGCGTCATGGCCGCAATACGGGCTCGCCGCGCACAAGGGCTATCCCACGGCCGCCCACCTGCAGGCGCTGCAACAGCACGGCGTCGCCGATTTCTACCGCCGCAGCTTCGCGCCCGTTCGGCGCCTGCTCGACGCCGCTGGGCGATGAAAGCGATCGCTTCACGCGAGAACCCGCTGGTCAAGCGCCTGCATGCGCTGGCCGGCTCCGCCCGCGAGCGGCGCAAGCATGGCGAGACGCTGCTCGATGGTGCGCACCTGCTGGATGCCGCGCTGCTGCGCCAGTGGCCGCTGAAAGGCGTCGTCGTCGCCGAGAGCGGCCTTGCCAGTGCAGAAATCCAGGACCTGCTCGCACGCTGTCCGGCCGAGGTGCCGCGCTACCAACTCCCCGACGCCTTGTTCGCCCACATCAGCCCGGTCGACACACCCTCCGGCCTCGTGACCGTCATCGATCTGCCGGCCGAACCGCCGGCCGAAGCATTGACCAGGGACGTCGTCGTGCTCGATGCGGTGCAGGACCCCGGCAATCTCGGCACCATCCTGCGCACTGCGGCGGCGGCCGGCGTGCGCGACGTGCTGCTCGCCGAAGGCTGCGCCGGCGCCTGGTCGCCACGGGTGCTGCGCGCCGGCATGGGTGCGCACTTCGGCCTGCGCATCCGCGAACGGGTCGATGTGCTGCAGGCGCTGCGTGATTTTCCCGGTCCGGTGCTGGCCACCGCACTGAGGCCTGATGCGCGCAGCCTGTACGACATCGAACTGCGCCGCCCGACGGCCTGGCTGTTCGGCGCCGAAGGCCAGGGCCTGTCGTCGGCCTTGCTCGCCCTTGCCTCCGAATGCGTGGTGATTCCGACCACGGACGCGATCGAGTCGCTCAACGTCGCCGCGGCCGTGGCGGTCTGCCTGTTCGAACAGGCTCGGCAGCGACGTGCGTTAAGTGCGTCACATTCCTCTCCAGGCGGCGATTGACAGCCATTTTCCCGGCACATGATGCTATCCGCCGGTGCTCGCCCGCGACATGCGTTGCGGCATGCATGGCCAGACGGTGGAAAGCCGCATTTGCCGAGGAGATGAGGCGTGACGATCTACTTCAAGACCCCGCAAGGGGTGGGCGAAATCGCCAATCGCAGCGGGGCCGTCGGCCAGCGTGCGCGGCGACTGCTGATCCTGATCGACGGACAGCGCTCCAGGGATGAACTGCACGCTCTGGCGGGCGATCCCGACATCGACGGCACGCTTGCCCAACTGGTGATGCGGGTTTCATCGTCGCGGCAGCGGAACAAGCGGATTCCGTCTCGCCGGCCAAGGCCTCGGTGCAGGTACAGGCACAGTCGAAGGACCTGGAGAAGGCACGCAATTTCATGATCAACACCTTGCGCGCCTATCACGGCCCGTACAGCAAGCTCGATCTGGTGAAGCGCATCGGCGCGTCCCAACAGCGCGCCGAACTGGAAGTACTGAGCGAAGAGTGGCGCTCGTCGATCGCCGAGAACCGGGCCGGCCTCAAGCGCATCGACGAACTCATGGGGCTGTTGCGCGCGGTGATGTAGCGCGCCGTTTGCTAACATTGGGCGCTTCTTCCTGCCGGCCGTGACCTGCCCATGATCTTCGTCATTTCCCCCGCCAAGGCGCTCGACTACGAGACGCCGCCCGCCACGCCGCGCTTCACCCAGCCGGATTTCCTCGACCAATCCGCCGAACTCATCGCCATCCTGCGCGAGCGCTCGCCGGCGCAGATCGCGGAGCTGATGTCGCTGTCGGACGCGCTCGCCAGCCTCAACGCCGCGCGCTATGAACAGTGGTCGCAGCCGTTCTCGCCGGACAATGCCAAGCAGGCGGTATTCGCCTTCAACGGCGACGTGTACGAGGGCCTGGACGCATACAGCCTGACGCCGCAGCAGCTCGACTGGGCACAGGAGCATCTGCGCATCCTGTCCGGCCTGTACGGCGTGCTGCGCCCGCTCGACCTGATGCAGCCCTACCGCCTGGAAATGGGCACCCGGCTGGAGAATGCCCGCGGCAGGAATCTGTACGCCTTCTGGGGCGATCGCATCACCGACGAACTCAACCGCCTGCTCGCCGCCGAGGCCGATGCGGGGCGCGAGCCGATCCTGTTCAACCTCGCCTCCGACGAGTATTTCAAGTCGGTCAAGCCGGCCAAGCTCAAGGGCAGGCTGGTCAGCGCCGCTTTCGAGGACTGGAAGGAGGCCGCTACAAGATCGTCAGCTTCTACGCCAAGCGCGCGCGTGGCCTGATGAGCCGCTACCTGATCCAGCACCGCATCGACGACGTCGACGGGGTGAAGGGTTTCGCTGCCGAAGGCTATGCCTTCGCAGCCGAAGCCTCGGACGACGACCGGCTGGTGTTCCGCCGCCGCGAGGCCTGAGCGCAGTGGCTGAGGAGGCTTCCATGCGCATCAGTTCATGCTTCGATTCCGGCGCGATCGAGGTGATCAGCCTCGACGATCCGCAAGACATCCGCCTGCGCCTGCGTGCAGACAATGCGGCCGAATTCCGCCAGTGGTTCCATTTCCGCCTGACGGGTGCTGCGGGCAGGGCAGTGCGCATGGTGTTCGAGAACGCCTCGCAGGCCGCCTACCCGGACGGCTGGCCGGCTTACCGCTGCGTGGCGTCCTACGATCGCCGCGACTGGTTCCGCGTCCCCGGCACCCGCTACGAGAACGGCCAGTTGATCGTCGAGCACAGGCCCGAGCGCAATAGCGTCTACTACGCCTATTTCGAGCCGTATTCGCACGAGCGCCATCTCGATCTGCTGGCCCATGCCGAAGCTTCGCCTTTCGCCAGCGTGAGCAAGCTCGGTGCGAGCGTCGATGGCCGCGATATCGACCTCGTCACCGTCGGCCGGCCCGACGTGGTGCCGGTGTGGATCATCGCCCGCCAGCATCCCGGGGAAACGATGGCCGAGTGGTTCGTCGAAGGGCTGCTCGAGCGCCTGCTCGATCCTTTCGACGCCGTCGCCCGCCGTCTGCGCGAGCAGGCGCGCTTCTGCATCGTGCCCAACATGAACCCCGACGGCGCGGTACGCGGCAATCTGCGCACCAATGCGGCCGGGCGCAATCTCAATCGCGAGTGGCGCGAGCCCGATCCGGCCGCCAGTCCGGAGGTCTTTCTGGTGCGACGGGAAATGCAGCGCACCGGCTGCGGGCTTTTCCTCGACATCCACGGCGACGAGGCGCTGCCCTACGTCTTTTTCTCGACCGCCGAGGAAGTGCCCGGCTTCACCGCACAGGCAGCGCAGCAGCAGGCACGCTTCATCGAGGCTTTCGCCATCGCGGCTCCCGATTTCCAGACCGAGGAGGGCTACAAGCCCGGCCGCTTCGGCGAGGAACTTCTGACGCTCGCCAGCAAGTGGGTCGCCAATCACTTCGGTTGCGTGTCATTGACGCTGGAAATGCCGTTCAAGGACAACGCGAACCTGCCCGATGAACAGGCTGGCTGGAACGGCGCGCGCAGCAAGCGGCTGGGTGCGTCGATGCTCGATGCAATCCTGTGCCACGTTTCCAGGGACGATGAAAGCCCCGGTTGACGGATCAGTACCGCGACAGAGCGCGACCTGGTCCCTGGCTCCGGGGTTGTTACAGCCAGGTCGCCTTCATTCCCAGCTCGGCCAGGATGGCCGCCGCGCAGGCCGTGCCCGAGCGCACGGCGGATTCGAGGGTGGCGGGGTAGGGGGAGTCGAGATAGTCCCCGGCCAGCCACAGGCCGCGTAGCGGCGTACGCATGCCGGGGCGGAAGACGCCGGGCCGGCAGGCGATGGTGGCGCGTTTCTCGACGATGACCTGCGACCACTCGGGCGCGGGCAGCCTGCGGCCCAATTGCCGTTCGAGTTGCGCATGCGTGGCCAGGATCAGTTCGTTGCGGGGCAGCGCCTCGTGCGGCCCGTGGGCGCTGATGACGCAGGTGATCAGGCCTTCCGGCCCACCCAGCTGGCCACGGTCGAAAGCCCATTGTGCCGGGCCGGCCGTCAGCGTGGCGGTGGTGCCGCTGTCGAGGCCGATCATCGGTTCGGACAGCTTCTGCCCTTTCCCGAGCGCCAGATAGACTGTAACGATCGGTTCGTGAGGCAGGGCGTCGATCTGCGCGGCGAGGCGCTCGCACTGGCCGGTGGAGGCGAGCAGGGCGCCGGCGTGATGGGGCGCGGTGGCAAGCACGACATGCGGCCAGGGCCGGCTGCCGGGGTCGCCTTCGAGGCGGAAGCCGCCGTCGACCGGCTGGATCGCCTCGATCGCGTTGCCGGTGCGCAGCTTGCCGCGCCGGGTGGCGAGGTAGCGGGCCGCCGGCACCGGGAACAGTTCGGACAGGTCGACGCGCGGGATCAGCAGTTCGCTGTCGCTGGCGGAGGCGGCCAGGCTGTCGCGCAGCACGTTGGCGAAGACCTGGGCCGAAGCTTCGGCAGCCGGCGTGTTCAGCGCAGCGACACACAAGGGTTCCCATATCAGTTCGGCCAGCACGGGCGTCTGCCGCGTCTCGCGCAGCAGGCCGCGGACCGTCATCTCCGGCGGCAAGCGGAAACCCTGCTTCTTGAGCCAGCGCATCAGGCGCAGCATCGCCAGCCGATCGGCCCAGTTCAGGCCTTCGGCGCGCAGCAGGCCGACGGCCAGGTGGAAAGGCGCGGGCAGCGCCGCTGCCTTCAGCCTCATCCTGCCCGGCACGTGCAGGGTCAGCGGCAGGTGGGCGAGCTGCTTGGGCGAGCAGCCGGTGGTGCGCAGCAGGCGGGTGAGTTCGGTATAGGCGCCGATCAGGATGTGCTGGCCGTTGTCGACGCGCCAGCCGTCCTTGGCCACCACCCGCGCCCGCCCGCCCAGGGTGTGCGAGCGCTCGAACACCGTGACATGCACACCGGCGCGCGCCAGTTCGACCGCGCAGGCGAGGCCTGCGTAGCCGGCACCGATCACCGCCACGGTCGGCACGCTCATCGGCTCAGCCCTTGAACCAAGTGGTGCCGGCCAGCCAGACCTTGCGCAGCGGGGTCAGCGAGGTGCGGCGGTCCAGCACCTGGAAGCCGTCGGCGGCGATCTCGCGCAGCAGCGTGCGGTAGATCGCCGCCATCACCAGGCCGGGGCGCTGCGTCTTGCGGTCGATGTCCGGCAACTGGGCGAAAGCCTGGTCGTAGAAATGCTCCGCGCGTTCGGCCTGGAAAGCCATCAACTCGCGGAAAGCGTCGGAATGGCGAGCTTCGAGGATGTCCTTGGCCGGCACGTTGAAGCGCTGCAGGTCTTCGATCGGCAGGTAGATGCGGCCGCGGCGGGCATCTTCGCCGACGTCGCGGATGATGTTGGTGAGCTGGAAGGCGAGGCCGAGGTCGTGGGCGTATTTCAGCGTCTGGCGGTCCTGGTAGCCGAAGATCTCGGCCGCCAGCAGGCCGACCACGCTGGCGACCCGGTAACAGTAGAGCTGTAGGCCCTTGAAGTCGAGGTAGCGCGTCTGCGACAAGTCCATCGCCATGCCGTCGATGATCTCCAGCAACTGCTCCTGCGGCAGCGCGAAACGCGGCAGCACGTCCTTCAGCGCCTGGCCGACCGGATGGGTCGGGTTGCCGGCCCAGGTGCGCGCGACTTCCTTGCGCCACCATTCGAGCTTGGTCTGGGCCAGCGACAGGTCGTGGCATTCGTCGACGACGTCGTCGACCTCGCGGCAGAAGGCATACAGCGCGGTGATCGCCTGGCGCTTGTCGGGCGGCAGGAACATGAAGCTGTAGTAGAAGCTCGATCCGCTCTTGGCGGCCTTGTCCTGGCAGTAGTCGTGCGGATTCATGCGATGTTCCGGTAGTTCAGGGCGCGCCAGCCGAGGCGCAGCCAGTCGGGCCGGGCGAGTACCGGCCGGTGGCGGAAGACGTCGTAGCCGGCGGCTTCGATGCGTTCGAGGATGCGCAGGCCGCCGAGCACGATCAGGCGCAGCTCCCAGCCGATGCGGCCGGGCAGGGCCAGCGCCAGCGGCGCGCCGTCGAGCATCATGGCACGGGCGCGCTGCACTTCGAAAGCCATCAGCGCCTGCCAGCGGGCATCGCAGCGGCCGGCGTCGATGTCGCCCTCGGTGATCTCGAAGCGCGCCATGTCGTCCTGCGGCAGGTAGATGCGCTGCTTCCGCCAGTCGACGCCCACGTCCTGGCAGAAGTTGATCAACTGCAGGCTGGTGCAGACGGCGTCCGAGCGGCGGAGATTCTCCGGCGTGGCGGCGGCGTACAGGTGCAGCAGCAGGCGGCCGACCGGATCGGCCGAGCGCCGGCAATAGTCGCGCAGCTCGGCGAAGTCGCGGTAGCGCGTCTTGCCGACGTCCTGGGCGAAGGCGTCGAGCAGGTCGCGAAAAGGCTGCACCGGCAGTGCATGTGTCGCGATCGCACGTCCCAGGCGGGCGAACATCGGCGCCAGGCTTTCGTCGCGCACGACTTCGCCGCGCGCACAGGCTTCGAGCGCCAGACGATAGTCGTGCAGCCGGGCCAGTCTGGCGACGGCCGGCGCATCGCCTTCGTCGGCGACGTCGTCGGCGCTGCGGGCGAAGGCGTAGATGGCCTCGACCGGCTCGCGCAGGCGCGGCGGCAGCAGAAGCGAAGCGACAGGAAAATTCTCGTAGTGGTCGACCGGCATGCCTGGCGATGAAGATGCGATGCCACGTTGTGGGCAGGCAGCCCTGCGCGGCTCGGCGGGCGGAGTATATACGTGATTCGCCCCTATCCCGGATCGAGCAGGGATGGCGGCAGCCGGTATGGTGGTCCCGCCGGGCTTCGGCGCGGTCCGGCAGTCGATTTGGCAGGCATCGCAGCAATTTCAACGCTGCGATGACACAATCGGACTTTACGGCCCCTTCTTTACCTCTCTTTCCACTCCTGCCCTGACCGACCTCATGCTGACTGCCCGCGCCTTGCGCAAGACGCTTCCCGGTACCCCGCCACGCCTTCTGTTCGAAGGGCTGGAACTGCAGGTCGCGGGCGGCGAATGCGTGGCGATCGTCGGTGAATCCGGGGCGGGGAAATCGACGCTGCTCAATTGTCTGGCGGGGCTGGAGCCGTTCGACGGCGGACACGTCGAACTGGGCGGGCAACACATCGGCGGGCTGGACGACGATGCGATGGCCCGGCTGCGGCGGGAGGCCTACGGCTTCGTCTTCCAGGCTTTTCACATCCTGCCGCATCTGTCGCTGGCGCAGAACGTGGCACTGCCGCTGTGGCTGCTGAAGGTCGACGAGCGCCAGGCCGATCAGCGCGCCCGCGCCATGCTGGCGCGCGTGGGCCTGGAAGGACGGGCCGACGATGCGCCGCACACCCTGTCGGGCGGCGAGATGCAGCGCGTGGCGATTGCGCGGGCGCTGATCCATGCCCCGAAGCTGGTGCTGGCCGACGAGCCGACCGGCAACCTCGACCCGGCACGGGCCGGCGAAGTGCTCGATCTGCTGCTCGGGCAGATCCGGGCCGGCGGCGCCGCCGGCGTGCTGGTGACGCATTCCCGCCTGGCCGCGAAGCGTGCCGACCGGGTGCTGGAGTTGGGGCCGCAGGGGCTGGCGGACGTCACGGAGCGCGTATGAGCGCCGCCGCCCGGCCGCCCGAAGGGGCGCTCATCCTCCCGCGGGGAGGATGTCGCACAGAGACAGGAGGGTAGTCCAGTGAGCCTGGTGGGCGCGACCTCGCGCCGGCTCTTCCTCGCCAGCCTGCTGCGCCATCGCCTGGCGACTGCGCTGTCGCTGCTGGCGATCGCGCTCGGCGTGGCGCTGGGTCTGGCGGTGCAACTGATCCACGGCGCGGCCATCGACGAATTCGGCCGCGGCCTGCGCACGCTGGCGGGCGAAGCCGACCTGCAACTGGTGGGACCGCGCGAGGGCTTCGACGAGGCCATTTATCCGGTGCTCGCCAGGCGCCCGGAGATCGCCGAAGCCAGCCCGGTGCTGCGCATCGAGGCACGGCTGCCGGGGCGGGAGGATACGCTGGAGATTCTCGGTGTCGACATGTTCCGCGTTGCCCGCATGCAGGCCTTGCTGCGGCCGCGGGCCGACCCGGCGCTGGTGGACGGCGACGGCCGTCTTGCCGGGCTGCAGCCGCGCAACATCTTCGTGAGCGCGGATGCCCGCGCCCGCCTGGAGCTGCCGTCGCGCCTGGGCAACGGGGAGATGGCCGGGCCCGCGCTGCGGGATGGCGTGCTGACCGTCCAGTCCGGTATCAGCGGGATCGAGCTGCGTCTGGCCGGCGAACTGCCCTTGAGCGGTGCCGAACTGGCGGTGATGGACATCGGTGGTGCGCAGCAGGTGTTCGGACGCATCGGCGTGTTGAGCCGCATCGATCTCAAGCTCGCTCCTGGCCTGAGTGCCGAAGCCGCTCGTCTGGCGCTGTCGCCGCTGCTGCCGCCCGGACTGGCACTGCAGGTACCGGAGGCCGTGGCCGGCGAGGCGAGTGCGCTGTCGCGCGCCTATCGGGTCAATCTCACGATGCTGGCGGCCATTGCACTGCTGACCGGCGCGTTCCTGGTGTTTTCCACCCAGGTGCTGTCGGTGGCGCGGCGACGGCGGGAGTTCGCCCTGCTGCGTGCGCTCGGTATGGAAAGGCGCGAATTGCTGCGCGGCCTGCTGGCCGAAGGGGTGGTACTGGGGCTGGTGGGCGGTGCGATCGGCGTGATGCTCGGCCATGCGCTTGCTGCGCTGGCCTTCAGGCTGGTCGGCGGCGACCTGGGCGCAGGTTTTTTCCGCGGTAGCCGACCCGAGCTGCAGTTCGATGCCCTGCTTGCCGCAGGATACCTGCTGCTGGGTGGTGTGGCCGGTGTGCTCGGTAGCTGGCTGCCGGCCCGGGCAGCGTCGCAGGTCGCACCGGCCCGGGCGCTGAGGGCCGGCGAAGCGCAGTATGCCGGCTTGCCGCATATGCGGGGGCGCCTGCCGCTGGCGCTGCTGCTGGCGGCAGCCGCCGGACTCGCCTGCATGCTGCCGCCGGCCGGCGGCATTCCGCTCGGCGGCTATGCTGCGGTGGCGCTGAGCCTGATGGCGGCAGTGCTGCTCCTGCCTGCGCTGGCGCAGAGCCTGCTGCCGCTGCTGGGGCGGACGCGCTCGGTGATCTGGCGCCTGGCCCATGCCCGCCTGTCGGCCACGCCCGGCCAGGCCGTGGTGGCCGCTGCCGGCGTGGTCGCCAGCGTGGCGCTGGCATCGGCGATGGCGATCATGGTCAGCTCCTTCCGGGTGTCGGTGGATGACTGGCTGGCCCAGGTGCTGCCGGCCGACCTGTATGTGCGGGCTTCGAGCTCGGCGGCCAGCGGCTATCTGGATGACGATGCGCTGGCACGCATTGCCGCGGTGCCGGGCGTGGCTTCGGTGGATACGACACGGCTGCTGAATTTGCGGCTGTCGGACGAGGAGCCGGTGTTCAGCCTGCTGGCGCGCCCGGTCGACGGCAACTGGGGCTTGCCGCTGGTCGCGGGTTCGAGCGGACGCCCGGACGGCGGCAAACCGGGGCAGAGCGGCTTGCCGCCGGCGTGGATTTCCGAAGCTGCCGTCGATCGTCTGGGGCTGGGCGTCGGCGACCGCCTGACGCTGCCGCTGGCCGGCCGCCAGCAGAGTTTCGTCGTTGCCGGCGTCTGGCGGGATTATTCGCGCCAGTACGGTGCGGCGCTGATCGAGCCGGCGGACTACCGCGCCCTGACCGGCGACGATCGCGTCAACGACGCCGCGATCCGGCTCGAGGAAGGCACCGATGCCGGCGCGGTGGCCGATGCGCTGAACGCCCGCTTCGGCCCCGGGCGCCTGATCATCGCGCTGCCGGGCGAAATCCGCGCCACCACGCTGCAGATCTTCGACCGGACTTTCCTGATCACCTATCTGATGGAAGCGGTGACGGTGATGATCGGCCTGTTCGGCATCGCCACCACCTTCGCCGCGCTGGCCGGCACGCGCGAAGGCGAGTTCGGCATGCTGCGCCATCTGGGTTTCACACGCGGGGAGGTCGGGCGCCTGATCGCGGCCGAAGGGGCGCTGACCGCCGGGTTTGGCGTGGCCTGCGGCTTGCTGGCGGGCGGGGCGATGGCATGGATCCTGATCGAGGTGGTCAACCGGCAGAGTTTCCATTGGAGCATGGACCTGGCCGTACCGTGGGCTGCGCTGGCGCTGTTTGCCGCCGTGCTGGTGTCGCTGGCTGCACTGGTTGCACGGCTGGCCGGGGCGCGGGCGATGCGAGGGTCCTCGGTGCAGGCGGTGAAGGCCGACTGGTGAATGCGGCGGTGCAGGCAGGCGGAGCGCTTGGATGATGCGTGCGAAGGCGGATGCTGGAGAGGGAATGTCGATGGTGATACGACGTGCCGGGCAGTCGCGCGGTATCTGGAGGCGCTTCGGAGCGGACATCGCCCGACGCTCGCTGTGTGCGTTCGCCGTCGTCATCGCCTTGCTGTCGTGCCTGCCACCGGAGATTCATGCACAGGATTCAGGATCCGCGTCGGCAGCCGATGGCTACCCGGCCGTGGTGCCGGGCAAGCCGCTGGTCTTCCCCGATGACTTCGGCGCCCACCCGGACTACCGTACCGAGTGGTGGTACATCACCGGCTGGCTGCGCGATGGCGCAGGCGCGGAGCGCGGCTTCCAGCTCACCTTCTTCCGGGTGCGCACCCTGATCGGCGAGGACAACCCCAGCCGTTTCGCGCCGCGCCAGCTCGTCCTCGCCCATGCCGCGGTGGCCGATCCGGCGAATGGTCGCCTGCTCCATGCCGAACGTTCGGCACGGGCCTGGCCCGGCCTGGCAGGCGCCGCGACCGGCCGGACGGATGTCGAGATCGATGGCTGGTCGCTGTCGATGGAACCGGAGGAGGGGGACGGGAACAGTGGCGATCGCTACCACAGCCGCATCGAGACGGAGGAATTCGGCTTCGAACTGCGCTTCGACTCCCGCCGGCCGCCCTTGTTGAATGGCCGCCAGGGTTTCAGCCAGAAGGCGCCGGACCCGCTCAACGCCAGCCATTACTACAGCCGGCCGCAGCTCGGCGTGTCGGGCAGCTTGCGCCTGGGCAGCAAGGTTCTGGACGTGGACGGCCATGCCTGGCTGGATCACGAATGGTCCTCGGAGATCCTGCCGCAGGGCGCGCGCGGCTGGGACTGGATCGGCATCAACCTGCATGACGGCGGTTCGCTGATGCTGTTCCAGATGCGCGATGGCGAAGGCGGCGCGATGTGGGCCGCGGGGACGCTGGCCGATGCGGTTGGCCGGGCGCGGAGCTTTGCGCCCGACGAAGTACGCTTCGAGCCGCTGCGGTACTGGACATCCACACGCACCGGCACACGCTACCCGGTGGAGTGGCGCCTGCACCTTGCCGACGGACGCACGCTCGGCCTGCGCCCGCTGATGGACGACCAGGAGCTCGACAGCAGCGCATCGACCGGCGCCGTGCTGGGAAGGCGCGGTGCGCCTGTCCGAGCAGGCAGAGGACGGCGGTGAACGTGAAATCGGTCAGGGTTATCTCGAAATGACCGGCTATGCGGAACGCCTGGAGATGTAGCCGCCGCTTCGATGATGCGATAATCCCGCCATTCGACCCAAGCGGAGCTTGATCTTGATCCTCGTGTCCGGCGGTGCGGGCTTCATCGGCGCCAACTTCATCCTCGACTGGCTTGCAGGTGATGACGAAGCCATCCTGAACCTGGACCTGCTGACTTATGCCGGCAACCTCGAGACGCTGGCGAGCCTGCGGGACGATCCACGCCATGTTTTCGTGCAGGGCGACATCTGCGACCGCGCCTTGGTCGACCGCCTGCTGGCGACCTACCGGCCCCGCGCGATCGTGCATTTCGCCGCCGAGAGCCACGTCGACCGCTCGATCCATGGCCCGGGTGATTTCGTCCGCACCAATGTTGAAGGCACGTTCACGCTGCTCGAGGCGGCGCGTGCCCATCACGCGTCGCTCGATGCCGCGGAGCAGGCCGCTTTCCGTTTCCTGCACATCAGCACCGACGAAGTCTCGGCTCGCTGGGCGCCGACGACCCTGCTTTCGCCGAAACCAAGGCCTACGAGCCCAACAGCCCGTATTCGGCCAGCAAGGCGGCCAGCGATCATCTGGTGCGCGCCTGGCACCACACTTACGGCCTGCCGGTGCTGACCACCAACTGCTCGAACAACTACGGTCCTCGCCAGTTTCCGGAGAAGCTGATTCCGCTGATGATCGTCAATGCGCTGGCGGGCAAGCCGCTGCCGGTGTATGGCGACGGCCTCAACGTGCGCGACTGGCTGTACGTCACCGATCATTGCGCTGCGATCCGCGAGGTGCTGGCGCGCGGCACGCCGGGCGAGACCTACAACATCGGCGGCTGGAACGAAAAGACCAATATCGACATCGTCCGCGGCGTCTGCGCATTGCTCGACGAGTTGCGCCCCTCGGCCGACGGCAGCCATGCACGGCTCATCACCCATGTCACCGACCGCCCGGGGCACGACCGGCGCTACGCCATCGATGCCCGCAAGATCGAGCGCGAACTGGGCTGGCGGCCGGCCGAGACCTTCGACAGCGGCATCCGCAAGACGGTGCAGTGGTATCTCGACAATCCGCAATGGGTCGCGGATGTGCAGAGCGGTGCCTACCGCGACTGGGTGGCGGCCAACTACGGCACGCGAGGGCAGGCGGCATGAAGATCCTGCTGCTGGGCAAGAACGGCCAGGTGGGCTGGGAGCTGCAGCGTGCGCTGGCGCCATTGGGCGAGCTGATTGCGCTCGACCGCCACGGTAGCGACGGCCTGTGCGGCGACCTGGAACGACTCGATGCACTGGCCGACAGCGTGCAGCGCCTGGCACCGGATCTCGTCGTCAATGCCGCGGCCTACACGGCCGTCGATCAGGCGGAAAACGACGCGGAACGTGCCCACCGAATCAACGCCGACGCAGTGGGTGTGCTTGCCAGGCAGGCAGCTGCGCTCGGTGCATTGCTGGTGCACTATTCGACCGATTACGTCTTCGATGGCAGCGGCGAGCGCCCGTGGCGCGAAGACGACCTGCCTTCGCCCTTGTCCGTCTACGGTGCGACCAAACTCGCCGGCGAGGACGCGATCCGGACCAGCGGCTGCGACCACCTGATCTTCCGTACCTCGTGGGTCCATGCCGCGCGGGGCGGCAACTTTGCCCGCACCATGCTCCGCCTGGCCGCCGAACGGGAACGCCTGACCGTCATCGACGACCAGATCGGCGCACCGACCGGCGCGGATCCGATTGCCGACGTCAGCGCCCATGCCATTCGCCGCACGATGGGCGGGCGCGGCCATGGCGGTACTTACCACCTGGCTGCCGGCGGACAGACGAGCTGGCACGGCTACGCCAGCTTCGTCATCGACCGCACCCGCGCTGGCGGCAAGGCACTGGCGGTGCGTGAGATCGCGCCGATACCGACCTCGAGCTATCCGACGCCGGCGACGCGGCCGCTGAACTCTCGTCTCGACACCCGGCGCCTGCGCGAGCGTTTCGACCTGCACCTGCCCGACTGGCGCGACGGCGTGGCGCGCATGCTGGACGAGCTCGGCTGAGGGCGATCGACTACCGATCAATTTCGAACAATCGACTGGAATCCTATCGACATGATCATCAAGAGCGTCATTCTTTCCGGTGGCTCGGGTACCCGGCTGTGGCCGGCCTCGCGCGAGAACCATCCCAAGCAGTTGCTGCCGCTGACCAGCGAGCGCTCGCTGCTGCAGGAAACCGCTGTCCGCCTCGACGACTTCGCCGGCGGCGAAGTCGATCGACGCCCGCTCGTCGTGACCAATGAGGAATATCGCTTCATCATTGCCGAACAACTGCGCCAGATCGGCGTGCGTTCGCCCCAGATCGTGCTCGAGCCTTTCGGCCGCAACACCGCACCGGCGCTGACCCTGGCAGCGCTCGCGGCACTGGAGGAGGGCGATCCGGTGCTGCTGGTGATGCCGGCCGACCACGTCATCACCGATCTCGCCGCATTCCAGCAAGCCATCGCGCAGGGCAGCAGCCTGGCCGCGGACGGCATGCTGGTGACCTTCGGCATCGTGCCCGATCGCGCAGAGACCGGCTACGGCTACATCCGCGCCGGCCAGGCGATCGGCGGAGGGCGCGAACTGGCCGAGTTCGTCGAGAAGCCGGATGTCGACACCGCCCAGCGCTATCTCGAAAGCGGCGAATATTTCTGGAACAGCGGCATCTTCATGATGAAGGCCTCGGTCTGGCTGCGCGCCATCGAGCGTTTCAGGGCCGACATCGCCGAGGCCTGCCGGGCCGCTTACGACGGCCGCAAGCCGGATGCCGATTTCATCCGCCTGGAGCAGGGTGCCTTCGAGCGCTGCCCGAGCGACTCGATCGACTATGCCGTCATGGAGCGCCTGGCCAACGCACCGGAAGCGGGCAAAGGCGTCGTCGTGCCGATGTCGGCAGGCTGGTCGGACGTCGGCGCCTGGGATGCGCTGTGGGCGGTATCCGGCAAGGACGAGGCGGGCAATGCCGGCCGTGGCGAAGTGCTGTTCGAGGGGTGCCGCAATACCCTGGTGCATGCCAACGACCGGCTGGTGGCTGCGGTCGGCTGCGAGGACATGATCGTCGTCGAGACGCCCGATGCGGTGATGGTGGCGCACAAGGACCGCACCCAGGACGTGAAGAAGGTCGTCGCCCGCCTGAAGGCCGAAGGCCGGAGCCTGACGCAGAGCCACCGGAAGGTCTATCGCCCCTGGGGCTGGTACGACTCGATCGACGAAGGCGAGCGCTTCCAGGTCAAGCGCATCGTCGTCAACCCGGGCGCCAAGCTCAGCCTGCAGATGCACCACCACCGCGCCGAGCACTGGATCGTGGTCAAGGGCACGGCCGAAGTCACCAACGGCGAGCGCGTCTTCCTGCTGGCCGAGAACGAGTCGACCTACATTCCGCTGGGACATACGCACCGGCTGGCGAATCCGGGCAAGGTGCCGCTGGAGATCATCGAAGTGCAGTCCGGCAGCTATCTCGGCGAGGACGACATCGTGCGTTTCGAGGATACCTACGGCCGCAGTTCGAACTGAGGCTGGAAGGGGGAGGGCTGCTGCGAGCGTGGCTGCCCTTCCCGGGGCCGAACCGCGGGCAGGTCCGCGAAGAGACCATGTATAATGCGGCCCGCTTCGCTGCCGATGCGGGGGTGGCGGAATTGGTAGGACGCACTGGATTTAGGTTCCAGCGCCGCAAGGCGTGAGAGTTCGAGTCTCTTCCCCCGCACCATCGGGTTTCAACGTACTTCGTCTCGTTTTGCAAAACCCTGCCTGTTTTGCAAGAATCAGCAGCAGAGACGCTAATGCGTCTGCGTGGCGATGCCGCGGATGCGCGCGCCGCTGCATGCCGATGAACGCTGCTTCGAAAGCGCAGACCGGCGAACCTGCAGGGCACGCTATGCGGCTCTCTTGCACCTGGATTTTCCAACATGATCCGATGTTGGTCAGGCTTCAGGAGGCGTGCATGGATTCTTCTTCGCCCCTTGTCGAGGCATTGCGCCGACTCGTCGCCGATCGCGGTCTGGCGCTGGGCCTGCAATTGGGAGATGGCCGTACTGAAACGCTGGGCAGTGGTCCGGCCTCGGTCATCTTGCGTCTTCCGCATCCCGAAACGGCGCTCAAACTGCTGCCCCCCGATCTCGGCACGCTTGCGCGAGCCTACATCCACGGCGAGATCGATGTCGAAGGAAGCGCGCTGGACATCGTCCGACTGGCGATCGAACTCGCGCATGCCGGGAGTGCCCATCGGCGTCTGCTGAACCGGATCACGGGATGGCGCCTCTGGCGGCATAAGCCGGCCAGCGACAAACGGGCCATCGCGCATCACTACGACGTCTCGAACGATTTCTATCGGTTGTGGCTCGACCCCGAGATGGTTTATTCCTGCGCCTATTTTCCGAGCGGATCGGAGACCTTGGAGCAGGCACAGCAAGCCAAGCTCGACCTCATCTGCCGCAAGCTCCAGCTCGAGCCGGGAGAGCGCTTCCTCGACATCGGCTGCGGCTGGGGTGCGCTGCTGCTGTGGGCTCATCGTCATTACGGGGTGAAGGCCACCGGCGTGACATTGAGCGAACAGCAGTTCATCTACGCACGGCAGCGCATCCGCGAACTGGGCCTGGAAGGGGCAATCGACGTGCGTCTGCAGGACTATCGCCACATCCCGGGCCAGGGGGTATTCGACAAGATCGCGTCGGTGGGCATGTTCGAACATGTCGGCATACGCAATCTGCCCGTATATTTCGGCACCATCAGTCGGCTGCTGACGGATGACGGCCTGGTGTTGAACCACGGCATCACCACCCGCGCGGGGGATGAGGCAGTCAGAGACGGCGCGGGCGACTTCATCGACCGCTATGTGTTTCCCGATGGAGAGCTGCCGATCATGGCCCAGGCAGCCGCAGCGATGGAAAATCAACAACTGGAGGTTTTCGACGTCGAGGGCTTGCGTCCCCATTACGCGCGAACGCTGCAGCATTGGGTCGAGCGCCTCGATGCGCACCACGATGGTGCCATCCGGCTTGTCGGAGAGCGGACCTATCGCGTGTGGCGGATCTACATGGCCGGTAGCGCTCAAGCCTTCGAGTATGGCTGGATCTCCGCTCATCAACTGCTGGCGGCCAAGCGTGCGGTCAAGGGTTTTTCGGCCCAGCGCTGGAGCCGTGAGCATATGTGGAGGACTCCAGCATGATGGAACCCCTTGCCGCTGCAAGGATCTTCACGCTGCTCGAACCCGGCCCGGTCGTGCTCGTCACGACGCGCCATGCGGGCAAAAGCAACATCATGACCATCTCGTGGACGATGGTCTTGGACTTCACGCCGCGCTTTGCAATCTGCACCGGTGCATGGAACCACTCATTCACCGCGCTGGAGGAAACGCGCGAATGCGTCATCGCCATCCCGTCCGCCGACATGCTCGACACCGTGATCGGCATCGGCACCTGCTCGGGCGCGGATACCGACAAGTTCACGCGCTTCGGCCTCACACCCTGCAAAGGCAAGCACGTGCAGGCCCCGCTGATCGCACAATGCCTCGCCAACATCGAATGCCGGGTCGCAGAGATCATCGCTCCGCACGGCATCGTCGTACTCGACGGCCTGGCCGCGTATGTCGATCACCAGAAATCCGACCAGCGCATGCTGCATGCCATCGGCGACGGCACTTTCGTCGCCGATGGCGAGCGTTTCGACCGCAAGGAGGCGATGCGGTCGAAGCTGCCTGATGGGGTTTAGGCAACGTCGAGCAAAGTCGCTCCCACACCGTGTGGCGGAGGTGGACAGAGGAAGAGCAAATGGGAGAGCAATCACGGCGTGCGCCTAGTCCATGTGACTGCACTTCAGCTCAGACATCCGGTTTCCTACTTCTCGACGTTCGTCGGTTAGGCTTTGGGTGGATTTCTGGCGGGCTTGTGCGTCGATCTGACGTATGCGCTTGCGAAGCCATACGCAGCTTGGAGGCTCCTTCGGCGGCTGAGGCTCTACCTTTGCCACGCGCTGACGACTTGGCGCCGGTGCTGCCGCCTGTTGCTGACGTGGCGGAATCGGATGGCGGGGAACGACAGACATCGTGCCTCCCAGCATCGCTTGCTGGCCTTCCTCGCACGGGCGGTCCTGGTAGATCGTCCGACCGGCCATGACGCATTTGTACAAGCCATTCGTGTGCTGTTGCTGGAGCGGTGCCGGCACGCTAGCCGGGGCAGGGTGTTCAGGCGCTTGCACGACTGGAGGCAGCGGCGGCGCTTGGTCTTCCTGCATGACGAAGTAGCCGATCGTCGAGAATAATGCGGCGGTCAGCAGAGCGGCGATGATGCTGTCTTTCTTCATGCCCGGATGATAGATGTCGCTGTTACATTTCCTGCATGACGTTGGTCACGATGGATCGGTGTTGACCGCCGGGATGTGTCATACCAACCAAGGCGGAAGTCTCTAGCACGGCCCGCGCTACGACGAGACGGTAGTGGCTAGGCAAGCCAGGGCGGAGTGATTCAGGCGATCAAACGGTTCAGCATTGCACCGAGCCGGGACTCCAGGATCAACTGTTTGCGATACCATGCCGCGCGCTGCTCGGCGGCATCGCTGGCCACCTGGGCGTGCTCGATCTCGGCTCGGGTGCGTGCTAGTTCGTGCTCGAGGATTGTGACTTGCTGACACCGCCAGAACATGGCGCGCAACTCGCCGCACGAGAACGGCCGGCGCCATGCTGGATGCTGCAGGCCATCGGCTGCTAGGCTGAAGCCTTCCCATTCGGAGCCCAGCAACTCGGCCAGGTCGAGAACCTGACCTTGTCGAAGGGAACCGGGGCTAAGCTTAGTGGTTGGCATGGGGCGACACTCTAATGAGAAGAGCCAGGAAAGCAGTCTTGATCTTGCGGAGCTTGTGTTTAAAAGTTTACATAATACAAATTATCGCGGTTTTGATGCACTCTCGAGGTGACTATTTCTGGCCCGCCTCCCGATCGACCAGCGAACATGAAAATTCAGTGCTTCAGCGTGATCGGCGTCATGGATGTCACCCCCTTGTCTGGCTACCATGCTCTCCATGAAAACCAATGTCTTGGTCACGCTCGCTGCGCTGATCGCGTTCCTCGGTATCGTGTCGTTGTTGCTGTTCACCAGCAAGGCACCGACGCATATCCGCATCCAGCCCGTTCAAGTATCGGGGACCGCAGGGCCGTCAGCGCCGGCTTCCTCTGCACACAACTGAACGCCTGGTGGCCGTGGGCTGATCGTCCTTTCCGGTCAACATGCAAATGAACCGATCAAAGCAGCTCTTTGCGCAGTTGAGCCGGTGTTTTGATCGACAGCAGCCCGGGCGCCACATCGAAGGCGGTCTTGGCGCCGAACTGGCCCTGTACGTTCAGCCGATAGGCTGCCCGCGCATAGGCCACCAGAACGCTGGCGGTGAATTCGGGATTGCTTTCGAGCTGGAGTGAATACTCGATCACTTGGGCGTGCGCTTCCGTGGTGTTGCCGCTGCGAATGACGAAGCCGCCATGCGGCATGCGCTTGTGTTCGCGGAGCAAGATCTCTTCGCTGATGAAATGGACCGTGGTGTCGTAATCGGCGAAATAGTTGGGCATGGTGACGATGGCTTGCTCGATTTCGGCTGCATCGGCGCCTTCGTTCAACACGACGTAACATTCACGCGTGTGTTTCTGACGGATCGTCAGTTCGGGGCGCGAGCCACTGCGCACTTGCTCGATCGCGTCCTGTGACGGCAGCGTGTACTGCACCCCCGCCTTAACCCCGGGCACGCGGCGGATGGCATCGGAATGCCCCTGGCTCAGCCCCCTGCCCCAGAACGTGTACGTTGTGCCATCGGGCAGCAAGGCTTCGCCATACAGGCGATTGATGGAAAACATGCCTGGATCCCAGCCGATGGAAATCAAGGCCGTTTTGCCGTTTGCGCGTGCCGGCGCGTCGACCGCGTCGAAGTACTCCGGGATGCGCGCATGCGTATCGAAGCTGTCGACGATGTTGAACCTTGCCGCCATCTCCGGTCCCTGACGTGGCAGATCGTCCTTGGAGCCGCCACATAGAATCAGGACGTCGATCGTGTCACGATGGTCGGACAATGCATCGATGGGCCGTACCGGGGTCTGTGCGGACAACGGCTTCACCGACTCCGGCGGACGGCGAGTGAATACGCCGACCAGGGTCATGTCCGGGTTCCTGGCGATGGCGGCCTCGACGCCGCGCCCCAGGTTTCCGTAGCCGGCGATACCGATGCGGATTTGCGTGTTGTCCATCAGGAAGCTCACTCCAACTTTGAGAGAATGAATGCTCGCGCAGCGCCCTGCTCATGGGCACGCGTGCAATGTCCGGTCCCGCGCTCAGCGCCCTTCCATGTCTGGAAACAGCACGTCGGTGAACCCGAAGCGGGTGAAGTCGCTGATCCGCATCGGATACAGCACCCCGGCGAGATGATCGCATTCATGCTGCACTACGCGGGCATGAAAACCCTCGGCCACGCGATCGATGGACTTCCCTTGCGGGTCGAAGCCTTGGTAGCGGATGCGTCGATGGCGTGCCACCACGCCACGCAGCCCGGGGACCGACAGACAACCCTCCCACCCCTCCTCCATCATGTCGTCCAGCGGCGTGATGACCGGATTCAGCAGGATCGTGCGCGGTACTGCCGGGGCGTCAGGATAGCGTTCGCTGTGCTCGAAGCCGAAAATCACCAGCTGCAGGCCGACGCCGATCTGCGGCGCCGCCAGACCAACACCGCCATTTGCGGTCATCGTGTCGAACATGTCGGCGATCAATTCGTCCAGTTCAGGCGTTCCGAACGACGTGACGGGTTTGGCCTGTTCGAGGAGACGCGGATCTCCCATGCGCAAGAGGGTGCGAGCAACCATTGTTTTCACCAGAAATTTGTCGGGATAATTTACACTCGTGCTGCAAACTTTTTGAAACAGTCATGGAAATATTATTTATTTCAGCTATTTGATCAAGTTGGTGTAAATATTGCTTTAGAATGGCCTGCGACCTTCACGTTGCGACGACGTTAAACCCTCGCACTCTGGCCACACGCCAGCCGTGACGTACAGACAGGAATCACTCATGAAGAAAACTGCCTTCATCGCTGCCACCGCGGCTCTCGCAACCTTCAGTGCCGGAGCATCGGCTGCTTATGTCAGTCAGGTCAACAGCCTCAGCGGCGGTTTCAGCATCGCTGGATTTGCCGACGGCTCGCCGAACACCTACACGGTCAGCCTCACCGGCCTTTCAGGCAGCGGCGTGGTCAACGTTGGTCCGAGTGGCAGCTATGAAATCAGCGCCGGGCCCGGCACCTCGGGTGGAAGCGCTTCGGTCGAGCTCACCGTTCCGCTGCTCGGAAGCCGTACGTTCACGACAAGCAGCCTCACCTCGCTGTTCACCGGCGACGTCAGCTTCAGTGGCCTGGCCGAGGGCAACTACCCCTTCGCCTTCGGTGCTGGTGCCGTCACCTCCCCCATCGGCGTCAGTTTCAGCGGTGGCTACGATGGCTCCACGACCATGGGTATTCTCGGCTTCCTGAATTCCCTGCTGGGGACTTCGTTCGTCGATCCGTCGGGAGCCGGCACTTTCAGCGTCGAAGGCACGATCACTGACACATCGGTCGTTCTGGAGGTCACTGAAACTGCTGCTGGCTGGCCTGGCGCAGGTCAGCTCCTGCTCGACTTCATCGGCAACGTTCCCGTCATCGGCGGCAGCTTCAGTATCGACAATCTGGCGATCACTGCAACGCCGACCTCGACTCAGGTGCCCGAACCCGCTTCCCTGGCCCTGCTGGGCCTGGGCATGGCTGGTCTCGCCGTACTCCGCCGCCGTAAGCAAGCCGCCTGATCCCGTTGCTTCAGTAACATCTCGAAACCGACGCCCTCGACGGAGGGCGTCGGTTTTTTTTACGCTAGGGCCATGTTCGAAAAGATACTTATCCTTTGCACGGGCAACATCTGCCGCAGCCCATTGGCCGAAGCCCTTCTCCGCGACCGCGCACAGGCGCAGGGCAAGAAGGTTCTCGTTCGTTCCGCCGGCATTGGCGCTCTCGTCGATCACAGTGCCGACCAGACTACCCAGCAGGTGGCCGGCCTGCACCAGATCGATCTTGGTGGCCATCGGGCACAACAGCTCAACCTCGAGTTGACGCGCTGGGCCGATCTCATTCTCGGCATGGAAAAGCATCATCTCGACTACACGAACGACCTCGATCCAACCACGCGCGGCAAGACCTTCCTGCTCGGCCACTGGAGCAAGGCCGAAGTGCCCGACCCCTATCGCGAGCCGCAGGAAGCCCACCAACTGGCTTATGACATCATTGCCGAAGCCGTCGAGCAATGGATCGCCAGGATTTGATGCTGTCCCCTTCCCCGACCTGCCTGGAGCCCTCTCATGTCTGAAACACGAATCGGCCTGCTTCCTGCCCTGCTGCTCGCCGGCGGTGTTGCATTTGCAGGCTTTCAGGTGGGAAAGGGGATCGAGCACTTCAGGATGGCCGATCGCAGCATCACCGTGAAAGGCCTTGCCGAACGTGACGTAAAGAGTGATTTCGCGGTATGGACCCTGAGTTTCCGCCGTGCGGCAGATGAGTTCGGCACCGTTCAACGAGCGCTGACCACGGATCGCGAGCAGATCGTGTCCTTCCTGCACAGCCAGGGGTTCGAGGATGCGGAGATCGAGATACGTCCGCTGCAGGTGCAGGATCTTCTCGCACGCGAATATGGCCCCGAGCGTGTCGCCCTGCGTTTCAACGGCCAGGGGCAAGTCACGGTGAAATCTGCTCGGGTCGATGCCGTCGCCGCTGCCTCGAACAAGGTCGACCCCTTGATTGCTGCCGGCATCCAGCTCGGCGGAGATGGCCAGGGGGAATGGCCGCGCTATCAATTGCGCGGCTTCAACGACATCAAGCCCTTGTTGCTGGAAGAAGCTACACGCAGCGCACGCGAGCAGGCCGGCAAGTTCGCGGCCGATGCCGGCGCCCGTCTCGGGCCATTGAAGAGCGCAAATCAGGGCGCCATCCGCATCCTGGACGACGACGGCAGCGACATGGACAGCTCGCGTACCATCGGCAAGCGCTTGCGCGTTGTCAGTACGTTCGAATTCGGGCTGGAATAGCCCCTTTCATCGCGCAAACCGCTTCTTGCCCCGAGCATCATCCACTACGGCCTCCAGCACCGTCAGCATCCGTCGCGCCAATTCCTTTCTGTCATACTTCCGGGCCCCTCCCAGCCCCTTGCTGCGGTATCGCTCGTACGCTGTCCGATCCTCGAACATCCTCACCACGCCGTCGCAGAGCGCATCTGCGTTTTCCGGTTCGAAAACGATGCCTGCGCCTTCCTCTTGCACGATATCGGCCGATTCGCCCGAGACACCGTGCAGCACCGGAATGCCCATGCCCATGCATTCGAACAGTTTCGATGGGATCACCGTCGTGAAGAGCTCCGTCTTGCGCAGATGGATGATCGACACGTCGAGCAGGGACCAATAGCGCACGACTTCCTGCTTGGATACCGAATCGACGAACACAACGTTGTCCAGCCCCATCGACCGCGCCTTCAGTACCAGATCCGCCTTGCAAGCGCCGTCACCCAGCAGAAGCAGCCGATATCGGTCGCCATCGGGCAAGGCCTTCAGCTTGGCGGCGGCTTCCAGCAGCGTATCCAGCGCATGCGCCATTCCATGCGTGCCGATGTAGCCGGCGATGAACTTGCCCTCCAGCCCCAGCCGAGCGAGCAATTCGGCATCCTTCTGCCGGGGTTTGAAGCGGCTGATATCGACACCGTTGGTCACGACATCGATTTTTTGCCCGTCGATTCCGCGCCTGATCAGGTTCTCGCGAAAGGCGTTGGTCACCGTCACCACTGCGTTCGCCTGCCGATACAGAAAAAGCTCGAGCTTCTCGACGAGATCCAGCGCTTTCGATTCCTTCATCGCCCCTACCGCACGGATCGACTCCGGCCAGAGATCGCGCAGCTCGAATACCCAGGGCACACGCTTCATCCGACTCGCCGCATATGCCGCGCATGCGGTGAAGAATTGTGGCGACGTGCCCACTATCAGGTCGACCTTGCGCACGAAGGGGCTGGCCAGTACTGCCGACAGCATGAAGCTCTGGTAGTCCAGGATGCGCTTCACGAAACCCTCGTTTGCCGTGATGTAGGACCATACCCGAATCACGCGGATGCCTTCGACCTCCTCCGCCTGCCACAGGCGGTTTCGATAACCATCGAAGACCTTGCCCTTGGGAAAATTCGGCGCGCAAGTGATCACCGTGATCTCGTGACCCATGTTCCTCCACTCGCGGCAATGCTCGAAAGTACGGCTGGCCGGGGCATTCACCTCGGGCGGGAAATTGTCAGTCAGAAAAAGAATGTGCATAGGGATGGCGGCAATGATTGAGTATTGGATCTATTGAATGGCGACTACAAGGCTGCGGCATGAGTGGCATGCTTGGTCGCGTACGAATCGGCATCTTCCGCAGGCCACGAAAAGCGTACATGGGCACTTCGGTCCACCATCCGCACGCGTAGCAGCCTGCACGGCCTCGACACGCCGAAGTGGGGATGCCACGAGGATTCCACCAGTTCCCCCACGCCGCGCTCGATCGCCCATTCCACGGGCTGGCCGCCTGGCAGCACGGCACTCCCCCGGCGTCCATCGTCCTCGATCGAAAGTGCCACATCGGGATGGAAGCGATACTGCGCCACCGCCTCGGCATAAGCACCCGTCAAGCCATCCATGACGCTCAGCTCACCAGGCTGCAGGAACCAGCTCCGCGTGTGCAGCGGACGCCCTTTCAGCCGGCGATAGCCGTCGTGGCTGCAGCTCACCTGCAGGCAGGCACCCTCCTCCCTGCATGTCAGCCCACGCGGATATGCGCGCCCCGCGACTCGAAAGCCGCCCCACACCTCGGACGAATCCATGCCATCGACAATCACCGTGTTGTGTGCTGCGGTACCGCGCTGGCGCAGGCGTTCGGCACTCGTGCCGTAGCACGAAGTTCCGCCATTCACCAGGAAGCGCTGCCCGAACAAGGACAGCTCGAAGCTCAGTGTGTCGGCATGCGCATGCCCTGGCAGGTAATCCGGCCCCACCCGTGCCACATCCAGCAAGGCAAGCGCTGCGTCCGATGCCAGCCGCACATAGCCACTGGCTGCCAATACTTTCATCGGTTCCGGCATCGGCACGCTCACGGCCGGAAAGCAGCGCGCGAAGTACGCTTCCATCTCGGCCACCGAGGGGGCAATGCCGATCGCTGAATCATTGAACAGAGAGATCTCGCCGTCCGGATGGCACATCGTCCGCAACCAATGCATCATCGCCGCAACCTTCGGCACTAGCCAGGCACGGACCAGCGCGCAATCCTCGGGTGCCGCTGATTCATGGCAAGCGGCGATATTGACCAGATCGAGCACATCCTCCAGGGCCAGCACGTGATACATCGTACTGAGTTCGAAGTGGCCGCCATCGGCCAGTATCTGTTCGGATATCTCGCGCGCCAGAATTCTCAGCGCCGTCCTTCTCCAGCCGTCTGCCTCCGCGCCTTCGAAGAACAGGCCGGCAAACATCAAGGCCTTGGCATTGGCAAACAGATGGTTGCCCAGCAGATGGATCTCCAGCCGCTTGCTCAGCCAGCGCGCCTGCACTGCCAGGCTGTGCCGTGCCGCCGGCGGCAGCTCTCCGCCGGCCAGCGCCCATTTGATCCAATTGACAATGCGCAGCGAAAGCGGATACGGCTCCCAGCCGTTACCCTGCCCGGGCGGATTGTGCCGGATCCAATCCTCGATCAGGGCGGCATGCCAGGCGTACCGCTGCTCGGCACCGATCGCGTTGAGATCATCGAAATAGTGCTGGTTGTAGCGCCACAGCTTTTCACGCTGAGGTCCGTCCCAGCCGATCTCGTCCAGTCCGCCCGGCTCGTTCAAGAAAACGAATTGCCGCGGTCCATTCATGCTCGCCAGTCGCCGTGCGCTTGCCTGCCACGTACCCCTATGGGCACGAAGGGCAGGCGCCGGACGCAAGTCAGGCTTGGGCCGTGAATATCGGAACCATATCCGGCCATAGAACTGCACCGGCCGCAGATGGCGCAAGGTGCGCCAATAGAGTCCCGCCTTGCTCAATAGATCCATCGTCGTTCGACTCGGCTCACCAACAAGAGAGCGCTGTCTGCATGGCAGTCTCTCATGTGTTCTGATTCAAAATCCGCATCGGCGATTCGGATTGCTCCGAGCCGTTCTTCAAACCGTGAAGCAGCGCGTTCAATTCGTCCTGGTTGCCATATCCATAGAGCTTCACGCCATCCGGGCGGGGTACGACATCGGATGCAAGGACAGGGCAGCCGAAATGAATGGCCTCCCTGATACTGATGCTGTCTCCGTCGGTCGAGGTGAGGCGAAGAAAGACATGCACCCTCTTGTATACCGGCCAGAACTGATACTGCCCCAGCATTTTCACAAGCACTCCGGCCGACGCCAGCCTGTCCATGCGCACAGCCAGATCACGGGGCAGGAGGCTTTCGTCGAACTCCGCGATTGCAAGCAGGCAGCGCGGCTTGCATCCCGCTCCCTGGAGATATTCGAGCGCCTCGATGAGCGCATCGATGCCATAAACGTCGCGCCCGGCACCATCCCGTACATACACGGACGCGGAAAGCGCCATCTTCAAGCCATGCGTGCTTGCCAGAAAATCCACGACCTCTTTCGGGTAGCTTTTCAGTATCTCCGCCTGCTCAGACTCCACCGGCGGCAAAAAGGGGCTCTCCACTTCGACCTTGTGCCCCAACCCCCTGCTCTCATATCCAGCCTTGAGGTGTTGGTGAACAACCCTGACCCCCAACGCACTCTTCACCAGAAAAATGTAAAGCCTTTCCAGCCGGCCCCTGCCCCAGTTTCGCCGGGAGGCGTTGTGATCGTAAATATAGGAACGCCTGAGGGCGCCAAGCAGATAGCATGCAAGGAGAAAATGGATATTCCCCGTATTCACATAGAACTCGCATCGCGAGGAAATGACAAGCCAGAACAGCTTCACCGGCCACCACCGGCTCCTCAAGTCGACATATCCAGCACCGGCTGAACGCATCGACTCGTATTTTCGCTTAACGAAAATGCTCACTCCGCCGTAAGGTGGAGGAAAGCGACCAACGACAACGACTTTCATGATGGATCCGGGAGTTGAAGAAAAGACCCTGAGCGTTCGCTCTCTGGTTCATGTCCTAAAGAAACTTGGCGCCGGCCCATAACAGATGCAGAACGACCGCAGCTGCCAGAACCACGCCTGTCACTCTCTTGTACCTGGCCCGCATGAGATGGTCCGACATGTCCGGCTGGAGAGCGAAAACCAGCAAGGGCACCAGAAAGGCGCCGAAGTGCCGAGGCTCCAGGCTGGTTGCCGCTATCGCGAACATCATCCCTCCGCCCAGAAAGGCCAGAAAGAGAATCTCCGGCGTCCTTTTCGAGCGATCCCTTGCAAGCTCCAGCAAGGCAAGCCACAGAAGCGGCGTCACGAAATAAAAGTAAATTGCGTTGACGGATCGAAGGGCATGAATGGCGCTTGCCACCTCGAACCCCGACCATACCGGCACGGGAAATACGAGAAGATAGAGCGAGCCGAGGATCAGCCTGATCGGCAATGGCTGCTTGACGATCAGCGTCATCCCGAGTGACCCCGATCCATGCTGGCCTTCGCTCATGCCAAGATACGCTTCGTTCCCCTTGACGAGCCGATCCAGGATCTGGTCGCCAAAAACAACAAGCAGCCCTATGACACACGCACCTGCAAGGACGGCCATCAAGTAGAGGCCGCCTTTTCCTCGGCCACCGGCGTTGCCGATCAGGAGCGCAGTGACGGCGCACAAGGCCATCGCAAAAGGAACGAAGGAAAACTCGGTTCTAAGAAACCCCAGAATCGTTGCACCCGCGACATTGGCCACGACAAGAGGGACGAGATTCAAGCCAAAACGCGGTGCCCTGAGCGCCTTGACCCATAAGAAAACCAGGAAAGTGACGAGCAGCAACACAACCGCATCACGAAGGTGTATGGCCGCGAACATCCAGAACAAGCCACAGCATGCCGCCAGTATCTTGAAAAGTCGAAATTTCAGAGAGTCGTCGCCATAAACGCATCTGACGATGCGTACACCGATCGCTGCAGTCATCGAGACGGAAGTGATATTCACCGCAATCCCGATGTAACGCTCCTTCTGGAAGCCCAGAAAAGCAAAAAAATCGTAGATCTCCGACCAGAACGCGATTGCCAGAGAACCCTCATGAACCTCTCGCAGTTCCGCAAGTGTCAGGCCGCTTCCTTTTCCTGTCGCATAGTCGAAGAAACGGCCTGCATCGCCGTGCAGTTGAACCTGATCGAAGAAAAAGTTCGCGTAGATTGCCGCAATGCCTGCCACGGCGAAACAGACAAGAAAAACCAGGCCGAAGGTGGAGTACTCCTGGGACCGAGAACCGTTCAGCGGGACAATGAAAAGCGAGCTCAGGAAAAAAAGCAGCGCCGATGCCACGAACGGCTCGATCGTGCCATATGCAAGAACATTAAGAAAAAAACCCGCTCCAAGGAGAATGGACAGGGCGAAGAAGCTATTCACCAGGTTTCTCGCGAAATATTTATCATGAAAGAAGTTCGAATGCGACTCTCTTTTCAAGAGAATGGCTGCAAGGAGCGTCCAGCCCCACCAAGCAAGGCCTCATACTCCTCGACCATTCTATCCACCCCCAGTTGACTCCGAGCGTAATTCAGGGAATTTTCAGACATTTCCCGCCACTGCTGCTCCGGAAGGAAGACGACATGCTCAATGGCTTTGCAGATCTGCACCGGATCCAGCGGATCGAAGACGAATCCGCGAACCGGCTCGGCGACAAGAAATGGATGATCGCAGACGCTCGATGCAATCACCGGGCGTCCGGCAATGAAAGCCTCGCAGACCACGTTCGGCAGGCCCTCATACAGCGATGGATGTATCAGCGCCCGATGCTCGCGCAAAAGATCCATGATGTCCCGCCGCTCACCAAGCCACTTCCATTGCGCCCTTACTCCGGGATACTTGTCAAGAATGGCTCTGAGGGCGGAAACGTAGCGCTGTCCAGCAGGAAGAATGTCCTCCTTGCCTGCCCATGAGATATCGGGCACGTAGCCGTGCTTCCGGCGAAAAAGTTCCAGGGCCTCGACCAATCGAATGCCGTTCTTCTCGGGGCCAATCCGACCGACAACCAGGAAGCCCATGGGCGGAATTTCGTCGCCGGCGGCCTGGCCTGCCATTGGGAATCCGTTGTAGATCGCCATGGTTTTCCCGCGGAGCCACGGAAACCGCCGTAGCCATTCGGCCTGGCTTCTGCTGTTGGCCACCACCTTGTCTGCGAAGCCGTACAGAAGCCGCTTTCCCAAGGCGAGGTATTTGTTCTTGTCGTGGTGATGGCTGGAGCGCTCCGATACGACGAGCTTCAAGCGCGGAGAGAAAATCGACGCCGCGACGGAGTACACGTTTGGCGTATCGAGAAACGAAATCAGCGCATCGTATTTCCTTGCGTGCAGCAGGCGCACGAGTCCAACGAGCACGTTGACGCCCAGTTTTCCCTTCTTGGGGAGCGCATGCACCGCCACGCCCGCTTCAGCCAGCTCGGGCAAGAAAAATCCTGGTGGGGATAGTAGATGAACACATCCACGATATGGCCACGAGCCTTCAGGCCGCATGCCAGGTTAACCAACTGACGTTGTGCCCCGCCCGAGCCGAGCGAATCGATTACACATAGAAGCTTCATCGGGTCCTGGAGCCTGCCAATGTTCGTGTGTTCCACGGAAAATGATTCATCACATCGACTTGGGCGACAGGTCGACGGACGCGATCAGCCTTTCCAGAATCTTGACGGGCATGCTCGTCTCGCCATCGTGCCAGCTTCCGCTTCGATCGAAATACCCCGGATAGACCGACGTCACACAGCCAAAGCTGATTTCGACGACCATGGGTTCACCATTGGCCGTGTACACAAGATCGATCGCAACGCTCTGCATTTTCAGGGTGTCTGCGAGCCTGAACGCGAGTTCGATCGAAGCCTTGGGAAACACTTCCGGCTCATAGCTCTTCAAACCGGAACCGGATGCGCGGAAATCTCCCGTCCTGCAGAAGCGCCGTACTGCAAAGCAGAAATCGCCGACGACGACCAGCCTGTCGTCGAATCTGTTGTCAGGGATGAACTCCTGGAAGTAGGCATATCCGATTTCCCGCGGATGGAGGTCGGATTTGTCGCGAATGAAGGGCAGCAAGGAACGCCCAAGGTGATAAAGCACTGCAGCCATCGAACGTGGGGTCCTGTCGCGCTTCGCGCGCCAGATGCTCTGCTTGAAGATCTCCCATCTTTCGAAGTACGGGAAACCCGTACCAAAGGCTTTCCTGACGAATTTTCGCGCCTCGGCTCGTGTCCTCGCCAGCCGTACGTTCAGGGCGCCCGCTCCACCGCGCAGCTTGAAAACGACCGGATAGGAGCAGGTTTGCAGCCAGGCGTCCGCCGACGCCTGATCGTAGAACACGTGGGATTTTGCCGCAGGCAGGCCTGCCACCTCGAAAACGTATTTCTGTGCGACCTTGTCGTCGAAGTGCCAGCAGGTCTGGATATCCGGATACGTCCGAATCGAGGTGCTTGCCAGCGCCGAGAACAGCTGACGGGCAAAGAGCTGATCCTTGTAGGAGTCATGGCGCCAATGCCATAGAAAAGCCGCACCATCGCGGATCTTCGAAACGAGGTCGCTCCGATAAGGGTCGACGGTCTCGAAATCCACTCCAGCTTTGGAGCAGTATTCGATCCACTCGTCTGAAAACGAGCCTTTCCGTTCGACGATGTACAGCTTGCGTGAGGCCGGCACCCCGTGCGTGCCCGTATTCCCGCTCACGGCATAATTACTGCCCGGGTATTGATCTTCTTGCCTGATCACGACTGATTAGCCTCATTGGTGGACCGGGCCTTCCGGATGACGTGAATCACCAGATACAGATTCACGATCGCTCCGGCGCAGGAAAAAAGAGCCACGGATATCGTTTCATCCTTGAGAACGAGGATCCCGAAGGCCAGCGCCAGGGCCTTCGTGACGATGCTCAGCACTTCATAGCCGAGCAGAAACTTCTGTATCCCCAGCGGGGCGATGGCAGAAACCGATGGCCTGTTGATGAAGCCGAACAGGAGCCAGATGGAAATCCAGCCGGCGAACACGCCGGCGTTGTGCCATTGGGCGCCGAAGACGAAGGAGAAGAGCTCCGGACCATAAAAGAACACCACACCGAAGGGCGGTGCAGCGATACCGAAGAGGATGACGGTCGACCTGACGAGCAGGCGGCTGACGTCTTCCTTCTCGGCCACGGCTTCCGCCAGGCGTGGATAGAAGACGTCGGAAACCGATTTGCCGACCAGCGTCAGCGGAGCGCTCAATATGCTCTTCGCCAACGCATAATAACCGACCACCGCCTGATCGAACGCAAGGCCGAGAACCAGAATCGGCAGGCTTTGCGCGATGGCATTGATGAACCCTTGAGGCGCACGATAAAGCGCGAAATCACTGAATTTTCGTGCGACGGCCGGAGCGTTGGCGAGCGCGTCGAATGTGCCCAGGGCCGCCAGGCCGCGCCTCGCCTTGAGGCCGAGCGTATAGAGCAAGGTCTGCACGGCCTGGCCGAATGCGTATATCCCGATCAGCACCGCGGCAAGCGGAAAGAAGAAGCCGAGGGCGGATTTCGAGACATTGTTGAAGAGCGAGTTGATCACTTCCATCCGCGCCAGCGAGGAGAAATCCTTTTCGCGCAGAAGCCAGCTTCTGAACACTTGAGCCAAACCCGAGAACAGTACGGCGAAGGCAAGGAGATACGGTAGTCCGGAGAAATCCCCCATCCCCATGTAATCGAGCAGTTCGGCCTCGAACATCAAGGCCAGGAAAAGCGTGACTGCGGCAAAGATGAGCGCGATCAGGCTGGATAGCTGGGTCAGCGAGGCGGCCTCGCCGTCGTCGCGGGACAGCACGATCGCCATGGGGTAGGACAAGGCGACAAGTGGGACGAGAATCGTGATCAGCGAAGAGAAGGTGCCGAGCGCACCATAGGCTTCCGGCGGGAAAAGCCGTGTAATGATCGGCGTGAAGAGGATGGTGATCGCCTGAGCGAGGGCAGTGCCTCCCGCCATGGTGGCGACCGACTTGACGATTTTCGATTTCACTTTGAGCGTTGTTTGCCAGATGCCATTCCGCAGTTCGGCTCGGCCCTGCAAGCGTGCCGCATGGCGGCACGTTGCCGATCAGACCAGCGGCTTTCCATGCTCAGGCCGGAGTGCCCGGTGCCGGCACGACCCGATGCAGCACGCTCTCCGTGCCGCCCGGATCGGCCATCATCGGCTTGCCGGCGGGATGATTACAGCCTCAGGTCGGCTGCATCGCGCGGCAGCACATACTTCAGGTCGTACAGCACGTGCTGGCGCTTGCCCAGCGCGCGGATGCCCTGGTCGCTGAGCGTCTTGAACTGGTCGTGGGCCACGGCGACGACGATGGCGTCGTAGGTGCCCGGCGCCGGGATCTGGATCGGCGTGATGCCGTACTCGTGCTCGGCTTCGGCCGGATCGACCCAGGGGTCGTACATCGGCCGCCATGCCGTACTCGCCCAGTTCCTTGACGATGTCCACGACCCGCGTGTTGCGCAGGTCCGGGCAGTTCTCCTTGAAGGTCAGGCCCATGATCAGGATCTTCGCGCCTTCGACCTGGATGCGCCGCTTGAGCATCGCCTTGACCAGCTGAGACACCACGTAGGCGCCCATGCCGTCGTTGAGCCGCCGGCCTGCGAGGATGATCTCAGGGTGGTAGCCGATGGACTGCGCCTTGTGGGTGAGGTAGTACGGATCCACGCCGATGCAGTGCCCGCCGACCAGGCCCGGGCGGAACGGCAGGAAGTTCCATTTGCTGCCGGCCGCCTTCAGCACCGCCTCGGTGTCGATGCCCATGCGGTTGAAGATGATGGCCAACTCGTTGATCAGTGCGATGTTGACGTCGCGCTGGGTGTTCTCGATGACCTTGGCCGCCTCGGCGACCTTGATGCTTTCGGCCTTGTGGGTGCCGGCGACGATGATCTGGCGGTACAGCGCATCGACCAGGTCGGCGACCTCGGGCGTGGAGCCGGAGGTGACCTTGCGGATGGTGGAGACGCGGTGCTCCTTGTCACCCGGATTGATGCGCTCGGGGCTGTAGCCGGCGTAGAAATCGACGTTGAAGCGCAGCCCGGAGTGCCGCTCCAGCACCGGCACGCAGTCTTCCTCGGTGGCGCCGGGATAGACGGTGGATTCGTAGATGACGATGTCGCCTTTCTTGAGCACCTTGCCGATGGTCTCGCTGGCCTTGACCAGCGGAGTCAGGTCCGGCTGCTTGTGCTCGTCGATCGGCGTCGGCACGGTGACGATGAAGACGTTGCAGGCGGCCAGGTCCTGCGTGTTGGCGCTGTAGCGCAGCCCCGTGGCTTCGCGCAGTTCTTCGTCCGAGACTTCGAGCGTGGCGTCGTGGCCGCCCTTGAGGGCGTCGATGCGTGCCTGATTGATGTCGAAGCCGAGCACGTCGCGCTGCTTGGCGAATTCCACCGCCAGCGGCAGGCCGACGTAGCCCAGGCCGATGACGGCGAGCTTGATCTGATCGAGGGATTGGACAGTCATGATGGTTGAGACTTCGCGTGTATGAAAAAAATGGAAATCAGTGTCTTGCAATCAGGGTGTCGGGAGCACCGACGGGGTCCTCACCTTCCGTCTTCTTGTGCTTGACGTCCTGATCGAGGATTCGGCCATGATCGACGTAAGTGAAGGACTCCTCCAGCAGTTCGCGCTTGCGTTGCCGGCGGCTGCGTACCCGCATCTCGACTGCGGGCTCATCCAGATTGATCCGGCGATCATTGAAAGGATCTCGATGGACGTAGCTGCGAATATAGACTCCGTTATACGGATGCAGCGCTTTTCGTATCAGACGCAGATATTCGATTTGATGGGTCAGGGGCGCAGTTTCGTCGTCGAGCATGATCTCCACCACGGCATATCGCATCCCAGGGTTGCCATCGGCCTCCATGCGCTGATACAGGCGAGTCCGGAAAGCGGTGTTGTCGCGGAGCTGAGGCGCGACCAGTTCATTGATCTGCTCGACATGCTCGAGCGCGCAGTTGCCGAAGAACACGCCGCAGTTGGCGGCAGGCGCGAGATCCAGGTAACGGTGGATGCCGCGCAGTGCAGGCACGAAACGCCATGGCCGTGCAGTGACCGTGACGTAAGCGGCAAACAGGCACAGAAAGGCCATGAACATCACGCTTTCGGGCACGCCCCAGAGCAGGCCGCTGACGCCGATTCCTCCCAGTACGAGGTGCAGCAAGCCTATGGACGTCACCACGTCCTCGACGCGAAAGCCTGCTCGCTGAAGCAGGTGGTGCAAATGGTAGCGATCGGGTGTGAACGGAGACTGCCCCATCAGCACTCGGCGCACCATGACGCTGAGCGTGTCGATGAGCGGGATGGCGAACAGCCACAGCGCGGCGACGGGGCTGATCAGCGCATTTTCTCCCTGGGTCAGGCTGATGAGCAGCCATACGATCAGCAGCCCCAGCGTCATGCTGCCGTTGTCGCCCATGAAGGTACGTGCGCGGTGCTGCCGTCCATGACGCATGTTGAACCACAGAAACCCCCCTACTCCGCCCAGCAGGGCCATCGACAGCAGGTGCATCGGGCCGTCCCCGCCGAAGCCCGTCATCAGCGCGATCAGAAGCAGCGTGATGCCGGCGATGGTGCCGACCAGGCCATCGATGCCATCGACCATGTTGAGCGCATTGATGCCGCCAATGGCGGCGAAGACGGTGAATGGCACGGCCAGGGCGCCGAGCGCGACGTTGCCGGTGAACACCACGTTGCCCAGGCTGGTCAGCGAAATGGCGCCGCCGTACACCATGAGCAAGGCCAGCACGGCCTGAACGACGAGCCGGATCCTGAAGCCGAGCTTCCAGCGATCGTCCATCAGACCCACCAGGAACATCGTGCCGCCGCAGATCAGCAGCGAGATCCACGCAGTCGTCTGCGCGGGATAAAGGCTGATCAGCATCACGACCGCGAGCAGCAATGCGGCCATTATTCCGAAGCCGCCGATGAAGGGCGTGACGTGTTCGTGCTGCTTGTGCTCTCCGGGGTGGTCGATCAAGCCCGCGCGCGGAGCCAGCGCGATCATGGCGCGTATGACGATGGCGGAAACCAGGATCGCCAGCGGTAGAACGATGAGCCCATGCATCATGAGAGCCTCCTTTTTTGAAGTCGAACACACCCGGCGAGGCGACGCCGGGGGGTGCGCGCTCGAGAAGCTGAAGTGCCGTCAGGCGGGCGCCTGTAGATTGGGGGCGTCCGTGTGTGGTGGTGCTTGCCTGGTGCTCAGGCGGAATATTTGTACTGGTACTGATAACCCTGGTAGCCGAAGCGGTGCCGCTGCCGCTGCAGGTCCAGGCCGTTGAAAACGAATCCCTTGACGCTCACGCCACCCTGCTCCAGGCGCTTGACGGCCTGGTCCAGCTCGCCGATCGGATGGCGGCCTGCCCGCGCGACCAGAAGCGTGGCGCCCGTCAGGCGGCCGACGATCGCGGCATCGGACACGGCAAGTACGGGAGGCGCGTCGACGATCAGCACATCGCACTGCGCCTCCAGGCCATGCAGCAGCGCCGCGAAACGCTCATGCATCAACAGCTCCGAAGGGTTCGGCGGGATCTGGCCGGTCGTGACGATGGATAGACCGTCCACGAGGGTCGGACGCACGATCGATTCGAATGGCAGGCCGCTGGTGATGAACTCGGAAACCCCGCCATTGCGCGGCAGCGCGAATTCCTTGTGGATGTGCCCTTTGCGCAAATCGGCATCGACGATGATGACGCGCTTGCCGCTCTGGGCCAGCACGGCACCCAGATTCTTGGAAACGAAGCTCTTGCCGACGCCCGGCGCCGGACCGGTGATGAGTACCGAACCACGATCTGCGCCCAGCAGGGCGAAATGCAGCGTGGTGCGCAGGCTGCGCAGGCTTTCCACCGCAGCGTCGTCCGGATGCGTCACTGCCAGCAGTTCTCCGGCACTCTTGCCGCGCTTGATGCGGCGATCGACCTCTTCCTCGGCCTTGCTCTCCGGCACGGTGGCATACACGGGTAGCGAGAGTTCGCGCTCGATGGTCTCCGGATCCTCGACGACCACCCGCAGGGCGCGAATCGCCCAGACCGTGCCCAGGCTGATCAGCGCGCCGATCACCCCCGACAACAGGACGATGAGCGCCTTGCGTGGAGCGATGGGCTGGCGTGCGGTCACCGCACTGTCGATGATGCGCACGTCGCCTACCGTGCCCGCCCGGGCGACGCGCAGTTGCTGTGCGCTATTGAGCAGGTTGGTGTAGAGCGCGGTGGACACCTCGACGTCGCGATGCAGGCGCAGCGCCGTCTGCTGCGTATCCGGCAGGCGGGAAACGTCCTTGTCCAGGGTACTGCGCAGCGCCCGCAGGCGGGCGATCTGCGAGTCCACCGACTGGACCTGCGGGTGCTCGGCAGTGAAGCGCTGGCGAAGCTCATCGCGTTTCTGCTGCAGCACGACGATGTCGTTGTCCACTTTGACGATGGAGCTGAGCATCGCCTGCGTTTCCATCGTCAGATCGATGGATCCGCGGTTCTGGCGGTAGTTGTTGTAGGCGGCTTCCGCCGTATCCAGCTCGTTCTTGAGCTCCGGCAACTGGGCCTCGAGGAAAGCCAGCGTGGACTCGGCTTCCGCGGAGCGGTATTCCACGTTCTGTCGTACATAGGCATTGAGCACTTCGTTCAGGATCGCCGATGCCTGGGTACGGTCGGCGTCGGAGAAAGCGACCTCGATCACGTTCGACTGGCGGGCGCGTTCCCGTACCTCCAGCGCATCACGCAGCGAGGCGATCGCCTCGGCCTGGCCGCGCCTAGACACCTCGAAACGGGTTCCGGGACGCGCGACGAGCTCGGCCACGAACAGGCTGACGCGCTCGCCGGTGACCGGGGTGCCCACGGCGCCTTGCGCGAGCAGGTTGCCGTCATCATCGAGAAGCCGGAACTGCTCGCCCTCCTCCACGACGAGGGTCAGCGGCGCACCGACGAGATCCGGCACTACCTCGAGGCTCTGCAGCGTGATGCGTTCGCCTCCCCAGGCATAGCTGGACAAGCCGAGGAGCGGTTCGGCCGGCGCATCGGCATTGGCGTGGCGACGAGCCATGGCGCGACCGACGATCGGGAAATACTGTGGTTCGGCGGCAATGGTGAGGCTGAGGCGCTCGACGACGCGGCTGAGGATCATGCGTGAGCGCAGGATTTCAAGTTCTGCGGCAACCGAGGTCGAATCGCCCAGCACGGCCTCGACATCGCGCAGCGCGGCGATTCCCCCTTGGCCTTGCCCTTGTCCTCCACCTGCAGCATGGCGTCGGCACGATAGATGGGGGTGGACACCAGTGCGACGAACACGCCCACGGAGATCGCAAGAGCGGTGATGGCGAGGATGAGCCACTTGTATTCGAACAAGGTGGCGATGATTTCACCCAGATTGATGAAATCGTCCGCCTTGCCTCGCTGGCCGGGCGCGTGGTTGCGTTGGGCTTCGTTGATGGGAACGGTGTGCGGAGTCTGTCGAGCCAAAAGTGGAGCTTCCTGAAATGGGTTCGATCAAGCGCAATAGTGTGCGTAGCAGATGGCGTTCTTGTTACTGGCGGCCGTTGAAGAGCGGATAGCGCGTTTCGCCGAGCAGGTTGAGCATCTGCGATGTCGGCAGGATGTTGCTGACGACACGGTTCCAGCGTGCGACGGCGGCCACGTCGACATAGACGATGTCACGAGGGCGCAGCGGGAAACCTTCGGCCAGCAGCAGCGAATCAGGCGAGCTGGCGTTGAGATGGAAGAGTTCGGAGGTACCGTTGTCGCTTCGCATCACGTAGATCCAGCTCGGATCGGACGTGATCTGGTTGACGAAGCCTGCTTCGCTGAGCGCTTCGGCCAGCGTCGTGCGCCGCTTGTTCATGACGAACGAACCGGGCTCCCTGACCTCGCCCAGCACGAAGATCTTGTTGAGCTGGCGATCGGGCACGTTGACGATGTCGCCGGGCTGCAGCTCGACGTTTTGCGACACGTCGCCGTCTTCGTACAAGGCTTGCAGGTCGACGCGCCATGTCTGGCCGCCGCGTGTGAGCAGCACGTTGCCGTGGTCTGCTTCGATGGTGATGCCGCCGGCGCGATTGATCGCCTCGACTAGGGTCATCTTGATGTCGTTGATCGGCTGCAGGCCCGGCTCTCTGACTTCGCCGACGACGTAGACGCGCTTGCTGCGGAAGGCCACGACGCGCACGTCGAGCTGGACGTTCTCGATGACCTTGGACAGGCGCTGGGCCAGGATCTCGCGCACCTGGCGAGGCGTCTTGCCCGCCACGTTGAGCGTTCCGGCGTAAGGGAAAAAGATGGTTCCGTCGTCGGCGACCAGGGTGCCGGACTGCTCGGCAGAGCGGTAGGAACCTGCAGGAATGGTGATCTCGGGATGGTCCCAGACGATGACGTTGATGATGTCGCCGGGGCCAAGCTCGTAGTCCTGATGGGCAAGGCCGAAGTCGGGCACGGTCGCCGGCCGTACCGCGGTGCGGCCGCCGGATTGCGTCGAGCGGAAGCCGGGCTCGGCATTGCGGATTTGAGCGATGATCAGATCGGCCGTGATCGGAGTGATGGTGACGTTGTCCGGAACGGGCTCGGACTGGCGGGCTTCGTCATCGACGATCGGCAAAGGCACTGAAGAAGTCGTCCGCATATCCCAGGCGGAAGTGCCGGGGATCACCGTGCATGCCGACAGCGCTCCCGCCAGGCCTGCAATCAACCCCGTCCGTACGAACCATTTTCCGCTGGTGGTCATGGCGGGCGACAGCCCGGAAAATGATGACGACAGCCATTTGCCTTTCATTAAGCAGCCCTATCCAAAACCACCGTGATCGCCGGCCGGCGCCTCCGATGTTTATCAAAACAACGAAAAACGCCAAAAACAATCGGCTTGCAATCAAAAAACAGGAATGTCAAAAAAATATAGGAACAGGCGGCTAATTTTTATTTATCAGCGCCTTGCAGTGCACAATAATACACGGATGCTAAGCACTCATGCTTTCATTATTGCTTCTGCATGTAAACGCCGACGTTCGGAGCGAACTGCGGACAAGCTTGAGGCAGGGATGTGACAGATGTGCTAAGCCAGTTCGCGCATCCGCTCGAGCGCTTCTTCGACGCGGTCGACGGCGATCACGTCCAGGCCTTCGATCGCCTGGCGCGGCGCATTGGCCCTGGGGATGATGGCGGTATCGAAGCCGAGCTTCGCCGCTTCCCTGAGCCGCTCCTGGCCACGGGGCGCCGGACGGATTTCGCCTGCGAGCCCCACTTCGCCGAAAACCGCCAGCCCTTGCCGCAGCGGGCGGTCGCGCAATGACGAGACGATGGCGAAGAGGATGGCGAGATCCGCTGCCGGCTCGGTGATCTTGACGCCGCCGACGGCATTGACGAACACGTCCTGGTCGTAGCACACGACGCCCGCATGGCGATGCATGACGGCCAGCAGCATCGCCAGCCGGGTCGGCTCCAGGCCCACCGACAGGCGCCGGGGATTGGGGCTTTGCGCCGAATCGACCAGGGCCTGGATCTCGACCAGCAGTGGGCGCGTGCCCTCCTGGGTGATCAGCACGCAGCTTCCCGCCACCTGCTGGGCGTGCTGCGACAGGAAGATCGCCGAAGGATTGGAGACGCCTCGCAGGCCCCGCTCGGTCATGGCGAACACACCGAGTTCATTGACTGCGCCGAAGCGGTTCTTGAAGGCCCGGATCAGCCGGAAGCTGGAATGGGTGTCGCCTTCGAAATACAGCACGGTATCGACGATGTGCTCGAGCACGCGCGGGCCGGCCAGCGTGCCGTCCTTGGTGACGTGGCCGACCAGGATCAGGCTGGTGCCGCTCTGCTTGGCAAAGCGCGTCAACTGCGCCGCGCACTCGCGCACCTGCGCCACCGAGCCCGGCGCGGACTGCAGGGTTTCCGAATAGATGGTCTGGATCGAATCGATGACGGCCACGCGTGGCCGGGCTTCGCGCAAGGCCTGCAGGATGCGCTCGAGATTGATCTCGGCCAGCATCTGCAGCTCGGATGGCGGCAGCTGCAGGCGGTGGGCACGCAAGGCCACCTGCTCACCCGACTCCTCGCCGCTGACATACACGACCTTGTGGGTGCCGGACAGATGCGACAGCGCCTGCAGCAGCAGGGTCGACTTGCCGATGCCCGGGTCGCCGCCGATCAGCACGACGCCGCCCGCGACCAGGCCGCCACCCAGCACGCGGTCGAACTCGTCGAGCCCGGTCGGCTGGCGCGGCTCCTCGCGTGGCTGCAGCGACGACAAGGGCCTGAGACGGCTGGTCTCGCCCGCCAGTGCGGCAAACCGCCCGCCTCCCGCCGGAGCGGCGGTGATGGCGGTCTCCACCAGGGTGTTCCAGGCCTGGCACTGCGGGCACTGCCCTTGCCAGCGGGCCACCTGCCCGCCGCATTCGCTGCAGACGTAGGCGGTCCTTGCTTTTGCCATTAGTCTTTTGCCATCAGCCCTCGGCGTCCGTGTCGCCGGCCATCCGGACGAACTCCTCACAGACGTAATCGGCGAATGCCGTGATCAGGCGCGAGCGGAACTTGTCGCGCGGCAGGATGACTTCGAGCGGCGTGTAGATGCGGGGCTCGAGGCGAACCGCGGCCAGCCGCCCTTCGGCGACGTCGCGCCTGATGGCACGGTCCGATGCGATCGCGAAACCCAGGCCGGCCGCCGCGAGCTGCTTGATCGTCGCCAGGCTGCCGAGTTCGGCGCAAAGATTGATTTCGCTCCCGGCGATGCCTGCGGCCTCGAAGAACTCATCAGCGATCTGGCGGATGCCGTTGCCCGGATCGCGGTCGATGAAGGGGTGGCCGATGAGATCCTTGGCCGTCAGCTTGTCGAACTTCGCCAGCGGATGGTCGGGGCTGCAGATGACCATGAGTTCGTCGCGGGCGGCGCTGCGGCGCTCGATGCCGTTCTGTTCGGTGACGATCTCGATCAGGCCGATGTCGAGGTCGCGCGCGGCGACGCTGTCCTCGGTCAGCTTGGAGTTGCCGACCACTACGCGAGGCAGCACCCGCGGGTACTTGCGCTTGAAGCCTTCGAGCACGGCCGGCAGCCAGTAGGCCGCGATCGTCGTGCTGGTGCCGATCTTGATCTGCCCCGCCAGTTCGTCGGTCAACTCGGATACGCGCGAATCGAGCTCGGCCGACAGCCCGAGGATGCGCTCGGCGTAGGCCAGCACGAGCTCGCCTGCGGGCGTCAGCGTGATCTTGCCGTGGCCGCGGTCGAGCAGACGCGTATCGAAGTGCTCTTCGAGCTGCTTGATCTGGAAGGTGACGGCCGGCTGAGTCATGTAGAGATGCTCGGCGGCACGGGTGAAGGAGCCGTGCTTGGCCACGGCATGGAATACCTGAAGTCTGCGGTCTGCCATGGTGTAGATAAGTATGATTTATTAAGTGGATTAGATCACAAACCGCTCCACATTGGACAGATATCCTGTGCCCTCGATGGGGCAGGATCGCCTCCAGCGGCCCAGGCAAGCGTCCATCCGTGTTATAAACCGCGCTTCCCGACCACAGGTGCCCGGTACATTCACGATGCCGCTTGGCTTCTACATCATCATGGCAGCGCAGTTCTTCTCTGCGCTCGCGGACAATGCCCTGCTCATCGTCGCGATTGCCCTGTTGCGGGACATGGCTGCACCGTCGGAATACGAGCCCCTCCTGAAGCTGTTCTTCACGGTCTCCTACGTCGCACTCGCGGCCTTCGTCGGCGCCTTTGCCGACTCCATGCCCAAGTGGCGGGTGATGCTGATCAGCAACACGATCAAGATCGGCGGCTGTCTGATGCTGTTCCTCGGCGCCCATCCCCTGTTCGCCTACGCGGTGATCGGGCTGGGCGCGGCAGCCTACTCCCCCGCCAAGTACGGCATCCTGACCGAGTACCTGCCCCACCGCCTGCTGGTCGTGGCCAATGGCTGGATCGAAGGCCTGACCGTCGGCGCGATCATCATCGGCACCGTGATGGGCGGCTTCATGATCCTCGACGGCGTCGCCGACGGCTTGATGGGGCTCGGCCTGCCCTTCGTCGATACGCCTTTCGAGGCGGCCGTGCTCGTCATCGGCTCGCTTTACCTGGTTGCGGCCATCTTCAATCTCTACATCCCCGATACCGGCGTCGACCACAAGCCGCTCAAGAGCAACCCGCTTTACCTGCTGCACGACTTCAACCACTGTCTGCGCCTGCTGTGGCGCGACAAGCTCGGACAGATCTCTCTGGCCGTCACCACCTTGTTCTGGGGCGCGGGCGCGACCTTGCAGTTCATCGTGATCAAGTGGGCCGAGCACAATCTCGGCATGAGCCTGTCCCAGGCATCGATGATGCAGGGCGTCGTCGCGCTGGGCGTTGCGGCAGGCTCCATCGTCGCCGCGCGTTACGTGACGCTGCGCAAATCCGTCAGAGTGATTCCGCTGGGCATCGCCATGGGAGTCGGCGTGATCTCGATGATCTTCGTCAACAGCACCAGCGCGGCGATGCTGCTGATGGTCACGGTCGGCGCGCTGGCCGGCTTCTTCGTCGTGCCGATGAATGCGCTGCTGCAGCATCGCGGCCATATCCTGATGGGCGCCGGCCATTCGATCGCGGTACAGAACTTCAACGAGAACCTGTCCATCCTGGTCATGACCGGCACCTACGCCCTGCTGATCATGCTGGGGCTGTCGATCAATACCGTGATCGTGCTGTTCGGGCTGTTCGTCGCCGGCACGATGCTGCTGGTCAAGCTTCGCCACGAAGCCAATCAGCGCGAATTCGACAGCGCCGCCCTGCTCGAAGACCGCAGCCATTGAACGGCACGGCGGCGCTGCCACAGGCCTGCCGCCCGCTCAGCCTCCCTGCTGCATCACTTTGCGGGCAAAGCACAGATCGGCCCAGGCCTTGCCCTTGTCCTGCGGATTGCGCAGCAGATAGGCTGGGTGGTAGCTGACCACCACCGGAATGCCCTTGTAGTCGAAGATGCGGCCTCTCGCCCTGGAAATGCTGATTTCGGTATTCAGCAGCGCCTGGGCCGCAGGGCGGCCCAGCGCGAGCAGCAGACGGGGCTTGACCAGTTCGATCTGGCGCTCGAGATAAGGCAGGCAGGAGCCGATTTCCGCCGCTTCGGGCGTGCGATTGTGCGGCGGACGGCACTTGACCGCATTGGCGATGTACACATTGGCACCGCGTTGCAGCGCGAGCGCGGCAAGCATGTTGTCCAGCAGGCGGCCCGCCTGGCCGACGAAAGGCTCGCCGCGCTGATCCTCCTCACGTCCCGGCCCCTCGCCCACCAGCATCCAGTCGGCCTCGCGGTCGCCGACGCCAGGCACAGCCTGCTTGCGCTGCTCGCACAGGACACACGCCCGGCAATTGCGTATGTCGGCTTCCAGCGCGTCCCATTCGAGCGCGGCGATGCGCTCCAAGCGTCCGGGGTCGGGCATGCCGGCAGCAGGCCGCACGGGTTCGGCGCGCGTCGCGGAGCCCGAATGCGCGATTTCCGTTCGAGGGGCGCGTTCCCGGTGCCAGGCCGCATCGCCGCCTGCCGGCGCCGAACGCATGGGAGCGGATGGCGGGTTGGCTGCCGCATCCACCGGCGGCGCGGCCGGCGATGGCATTTCCGCCACCGCAGTGCTTTGATCGTCGGCTTCCCCGCCTGCCGACCGCAATCGCCAGACCGGGCCCAAACCCATCTCGCGGATGATCGCATCACGCCGGGAGCTTGGCCTGCGCATGGGTGCCGCCATTCGTCAGAGCTCCCGCCGCATCACGACGGCGTCCTCGCGGCCGCCCTCAGCGGCATAGTAGCCTTTGCGCAGGCCGATCTGCTCGTAGCCCAATGCCTGGTACAGCGACAGGGCGGCGACGTTGGACGGGCGCACTTCCAGGAAGAACTGTGTCGCCCCCCTGCTGCGTGCGTCGCCGTGCAGCCATTCGAGGAAGAAGCGCCCGAGTCCACGCCGCTGGGCACTGCGGATGACGCTGATGTTGAGCAGATGGGCTTCGTCGACAACGGCGAGCACGATGGCGTAGGCAAGCATGCAGCCCTCCTCCTTCATGATCCATGCGCCGTGTCCCGCCGCCAGCGAATCGAGAAAGTTGCCGCGGCTCCAGGGAAACGCATGCAGCGAAGCCTCGTGAGCTTCGATCCAGTCGAGATGCTCCGCCTGCATCGGCACGAATTCGCAACGACCCGTCATGCTCAGGCCCTGCCGCCGCGCGCCAAGCGTTCGGCCGTGGTCAGGGCCACCTTGTCGCGGATGTAGAGCGGCGCCGCGGCTTCGGGCGATACCAGGTCGCCACGCGCCGCCGATCCTGCTGCCAGCCGTGCCACTTCGTCCGCCCGGGCAGTCAAGCCATCCAGGCAGACCGGAAGCCGGTCACTGGAAACGCGTATACAGGGCATCGGGCCAGACCCGGAAGGCGGAACCCGCTGCCGCCCAGCATCCGGGAGGCAGCTCGACATCCTCGGGCGCCAGGCAGCGAATGGGGGAGATCGCCCGTACCGCATCCTTGCCGGTCTCGAAAGCGGCGCAATAGACCTCTCCCATGCGCGCATCCGTTGCCACGAACACCCTTTCAGCCCCCGTCTGCAGTGCGATGGCATCGAGGCTGCCGATGGCGGCAATCCCCAGATCGGCTCCCAGGGCAAGCCCCTGAGCCACGCCGCAGGCCAGCCTCAGCCCGGTGAAAGCGCCCGGCCCGGCACCGAAGGCGACGGCATCGAGCGCGGAGACGGCAAGTCCGGCGTCGGCCAGCAACTCGTGCGCCTGGTTCAGCACCGACGCCGAATGCCGTGATGCGCCTTCGATTCGGCGGGCGGCAATGGCACCATCGACGAGAAGCGCAACGCTGGCCAGTTCGGATGAAGCTTCGAGTGCGAGGATTTTCATGGTGCCGGTATTCTACCGGCTCGGACCATGGGATTCAGTGCGACTTCTTCTTTCTGGAAGGGCCGGGCTGTTCCGGATAGGCGCCGCGCATGGCATCGCGCAGATCGCGGTGGAGAGCGTTGCGCTCTTCCACGTTCAGACGGCGGGGTTCGGAGGCTTTGCCACCAAGCTCGTGGGAACTGGTCAGCAGATGGTTGCGCAAGCCCTCGTGGCGCAGCCCCTCGCGCATGGGTACCGGACCGCTCGGCAGTCCGGAATCCTCGCCGCGCGTACGCGCCTCGGCGATACCGGCGGCGGTGAGCAGACAGACCGACAACACACAGGCCATCACGCATCGGCCATGATGCGGCGAGGCGGAAGACCGGTAGAACGGACCAGAGGAGGCGGAAGTCGGTGTCATCGGGTGAGGCACTGCGCGTCGATCGTGAACCGAACATACGGTAAATCCGCGTCGCGTGACAGTCCTGTGCGCCGGTACCGATGATGCTTTGTAAAACGGTGTTGCCTGTTTGCCACGCTCTTACGAAGCGTTACCGGGCCGCCGGCACCGGCCTTTCCCCGGTACTGGCAAGCTCGCGTTTTGAAGGATAGGATTGGCTCCATGAACCTGAAAACCCGCTATCGCGTACTGTTGGTGGACGACGACGCTCGTCTGCGTGAACTGCTGTCCCGCTATCTTCAGGAGCAAGGTTTCGCGGTCAAGGCCGTGAGCGACGCGCCGATGATGGATCGTGCATTGCATCGCGAGCACTTCGACCTGATGGTGCTCGACCTGATGCTGCCCGGCGAGGACGGACTGGCCATCTGCCGCCGGCTGCGTGCGGCAGAAAACAATCTGCCGATCATCATGCTCACCGCCAAAGGCGATGACGTGGATCGCATCGTCGGGCTCGAGATGGGGGCCGACGACTACATCGCCAAGCCGTTCAATCCGCGCGAACTCGTCGCCCGCATCCAGGCCGTGATGCGGCGGCAGCCGCACACCCTGCCCGGCGCACCGACCGCCGAGGATGAAATCGTCGCTTTCGGCAACGTCAGCGTCAATCTGGGCACCCGCCTGCTCGAGCGCAACGGCGAGGAGATCCAGCTGACCACCGGCGAATTCTCGCTGCTCAAGGTGCTGCTGCAGCATCCGCGCCAGCCCTTGTCGCGGGACAAGCTGATGGAACTGGCCAGAGGGCGCGAATACGGGGTCTTCGACCGGGCCATCGACGTGCAGATCTCCCGCCTGCGCAAGCTCGTCGAGGAAGACCCGGCCAAGCCCCGCTTCATCCAGACGGTCTGGGGTTTCGGCTACGTGTTCGTGCCGGAGGACGTCAAGAACGAATCGGGTGAAGGCAAGGCAGCCGCCAGCGAGTAAGCGCGGCATGTCCGCCAAGCTGCACCCCGGTCGCCGGCCGCGCTCGGTGACACGCCTGCTGCAGGCCTGTCTGCCCGGCACCCTGCTCTGGCAGACTTTCCTGCTCGTCGCCTTGCTGCTGATCCTGGCGCTCGGCGCCTGGTCCCAGATCTTCAGCTATTTCCAGGAGCCGGCCCGGTCGCGCGACGTGGCGCAGATGGTGGTTTCGGTCGTAAACCTGACTCGCACCGCACTGACCAATGCCGATGCGGGACGCAGGACCGATCTGCTGATCGAGCTTGCCGCGCTCGAAGGCATCCGCATCTACCCGGCGGAAGCGTCCGACGAGGTCGAACCCCTGGCCGATACGCGGCCGAACCGCCTGCTCACCAGCGACGTGCGCCGGCAGCTGGGAAGCCACACGCGCTTCGCTTCGCGCTGGAAGACGCTCGATGGCTTCTGGGTGAGCTTCCGGCTCGACCCGGACGATCAGCACAACGAATACTGGGTCATGCTGCCCGGCGAGCGGATCGAAAGCCCCGACACCTTCGACTGGCTCGTCTGGGGGCTCGGTGCGCTCTTTGCCGCGATGCTCGGCGCCTACCTGATCGCTTCGTGGATGGGCAGGCCGCTGCGCCAGGTGGCGCGCGCAGCCCGGCTGGTCGGCAGCGGCCAGACACCGCCGCCGCTGGATGAGTCCGGTCCGCATGAAATCGCCGTGGTCGCCCACGCCTTCAATCAGATGACGGGCGACCTCGCCCGCACCGATGCGGATCGCGCGCTGATCCTGGCAGGCGTGTCCCACGACCTGCGCACGCCGCTGGCGCGCCTGCGCCTGGGAGTCGAGATGTCGGGGGCGCCGGACAGCGAGGTCACGGCGATGGTGTCGGATATCGAGGAGATGGACCGGATCATCGGCCAGTTCCTCGACTTCGGCCGCGGCGTGCCGCAGGAGCCCGCACAAGCGGTGGATGTCGTGCAATTGGTGCGCGAAATTACCGAGCCTTACCGCTTGAGGGGAATCGATCTCCAGCTCGATACGCCGGAAATCCTGACATGCAACGCCCGCGCCCTGTCCCTGCGCCGGGCGCTCGCCAACCTGATCGACAACGCCCTGCGCTATGCGGGAGAGGACAAGCGGCTCGACGTCGTGGTCGGGCCGCACGACGGTTTCGTCTGTGTCGAAGTGGCCGACCGGGGCCCGGGGATTCCCGAAGACGAAGTCGAGCGCATGCGCCATCCCTTCACCCGGCTCGAAAAGGCCAGGAGCAATACCAAGGGAGCAGGCCTGGGGCTGGCGATCGTCGAGCGGGTGATGCGCTCCCATGGCGGCCGGCTGGATCTGCTGCCGCGCGAAGGCGGCGGCCTCAGAGCGATCCTGTGCCTGCCGGCAGATGGAAACCCGAGCGGGCGCGCTAGAATGCAGAGTTCACAGGATGACAGTTTCTCCCATGCCCACTGATACCGCCCTGCCGCCGAACGCCACGCCATACGAGCGCCTGGGCGGCGAAGCCGCCGTCCGCAAACTGGTCCGGCGCTTCTATGGACTCATGGACACGCTGCCCGAAGCCTGGACGGTGCGCCGGATGCATGCCGAGGACCTCTCGGGCTCGGAAGAAAAGCTTTTCCTGTTCCTGTCCGGCTGGCTCGGCGGGCCGAACCTCTACGTCGAGCGCTACGGCCATCCTTTCCTGCGGGCCCGGCATCTGCCGTTCTCGATCGGCATCCGGGAGCGCGATGAATGGATGCTCTGCATGCGCCAGGCGCTCGAGGAGCAGGTCGCCGACGGCGCATTGCGCGCCAGCCTGCTCAGCGCGTTTTCGTCGCTCGCGAACCACATGCGCAACCGGGCGGAAAACGAAGCCACAAGTGCCGCCGTGACGCTTGACACGCTTGGCAACGGGCAGGCTTGAACACTATCGCTATAATTCGACCGCATGAAATTTCTCTTCGACCTCCTTCCGGTCATCCTCTTCTTCGCCGCCTACAAACTTGCCGGTGCCCAGCCCGAAACCTCCCATGCGTTTGCGGCCCAATGGCTGGGAGACGGCATCGACGTCGCACAGGCGCCGATCCTGATCGCCACCGCGGTCGCGATCGTCGCCACCTTCGCGCAGATCGCCATCGTCTGGGGCAAGCATCGCAAGGTCGACACCATGCTCTGGGTCAGCCTGGCGATCATCGTCGTGTTCGGCGGCGCAACCCTGTTCTTCCACAACCCCACTTTCATCAAGTGGAAGCCGACCGCGCTCTACTGGCTGTTCGGCGCCGTGCTGATCGGTTCGGCGACGCTGTTCAAGCGCAACCTGATCCGCAAGATGCTGGAGGCGCAGATACAGTTGCCCGACGAGGTCTGGACACGCCTGAACCTGGCCTGGGCGGGCTTCTTCGTCGGCATGGGCCTGCTCAATCTCTACGTCGCCTACAGCTTCAGCGAGGAAGCCTGGGTCAACTTCAAGCTGTTCGGTGGAATGGGCCTGATGCTTGCCTTCGTGCTCGGCCAGGGCTTCTATCTTTCGCGCCATATCGAAGAGGAAAAAAACTGATGTTCTACGCCCTGATCGGAGAAGACGCGCCCGGTACGCTGGAGCGGCGCATGGCGGTACGCCCCGAACACCTGGCCCGCCTTCAGGCACTGAAGGACGAAGGCCGCCTGCTGCTCGCCGGCCCCATGCCTGCGATCGATTCGCCCGACCCGGGGCCGGCAGGCTTTGCCGGCAGTCTCGTCGTCGCCGAATTCGACTCGCTGGCCAGCGCGGAAAAATGGCTGGCCGAGGACGCCTACGTGCGCGAAGGCGTCTTCGCGAAAACCAGCGTGCGCCCCTTCCGCAAGGTCCTGCCATGAGCGCCGAGGCGGCCGAGCGGATCAGGCTGCGCCTGAGCGAGGCCTTTGCGCCCGACGAGATCGAGGTCCGCGACGACAGCGCCCTGCATGCCGGCCATGCAGGCGCACGCAGCGGCGGTGGCCACTATGGCCTGCGCATCGTCGCCAGTGCCTTCGCCGGGCACGGCACGGTCGCTCGCCATCGCATGATTTACGAAGCCCTGGGCGACATGATGAAAAAGGACATTCACGCGCTCGCCATCAAGGCAATGACGGCCGACGAGGCCACCCAAGCAACCCACCCCTGAAGGAATACCGATGAAACGCTTCCCGAGCCGCCTCGCCATCGCCATGCTGGCTGGTTTTCTCGCCTTTCCCGCCGCTGCGGCCGCCCCGGTAGCCAAGGTCAACGGCGTCGCCATCCCGGCCGAGCGCGCGGAAGCGATGCTTGCCGAACAACGCGCCCAGGGTGCGCAGGACAGCTCCCAGCTGCAGGACGCGGTGCGCGAGGAACTCGTCCGCCGTGAAGTCCTGAGCCAGGAGGCAAGCAACCAAGGGCTTGCCAAGAAATCCGAAGTTCAGACCCAGATGGAACTGGCCAAGCAGGCCATCCTGATCCGCGCCTACCTGCAGGACTTCGTCCAGAAGAACCCGGTCACCGACGCCGAGATCCAGCAGGAATACGACGCGATCAAGAGCCGCATGGGCGACAAGGAATACAAGCCCCGCCATGTGCTGGTCGAGACCGAGAACGAAGCCAAGGCGATCATCGCCAAACTGCAGTCGGGCACGCCTTTCGAGGAAGTGGCCAAGGAATCGCGCGACCCCGGCTCCAAGGACCGCGGCGGCGACCTGGGCTGGAGCAACCCGGCGATGTTCGTCCAGCCTTTCTCCGAGGCCATGGTCAAGCTCGAGAAAGGCAAGTTCACCCCCACGCCGGTGAAGAGCGATTTCGGCTATCACGTCATCCAGCTCGACGACGTGCGCACGACGCAGGCTCCCCCGCTCGACGAGGTCAAGCCGCAGCTGCAGCAGCGCCTGCAGCAGCAGAAGATCGAGAAGCACGTGCTCGATCTGCGCAGCAAGGCCAAGGTGGAATAATCCGCCTGCCCGCATGGCGGGCTTCGGCCTGCCTGCGAAAACGAAAAGAGAGGCTGGATCGTTGTGATCCAGCCTCTCTTTCGTTTGGCTGCTGCGGTGAAAAGGCGGCCTCTCCTCGCGGGAAAGGCCTGCCCGCCGCTCAGAACTGCTCTTCCGCCAGCTCGAGTGCAGCCGCCGCACCATTGACGATGGTGTAGGCCAGGCCTGGCGCCTGTGCCAGCACGTGATCGGCGTAAAAGCGCGCGGTGACGATCTTGGTCCGGTAGAAGCCGGATTCGCTCTCGCCTGCTTCGAGCCTGCGCTTGGCCACCAGCGCCGCACGGCCCATCTGCCAGCCGCCGGCGACGATGCCCAGCAGCTTCAGGAAGGGAACCGAGCCCACCGACGCAGCCTTCACGTCCTTGCCGTAAGTGGCCAGGATGTAGGCGACCGCCTCCTCCACCGCAGTGATGCCGGTACCGAGCGGCCTGGCAATGGCGGCGAGGGCATCATCGCCGGCGGCGGACAGTTCGGCTTCGACTCCGCGCATCACCTTGATCAGCGCGGCGATGGTGGCGCCGTTCTCGCGCGCGATCTTGCGGCCGATCAGGTCATTGGCCTGGATTGCGGTCGTACCTTCGTAGATCGTCGTGATGCGGGCATCGCGAAGGTGCTGGGCGGCGCCGGTTTCCTCGATGAAGCCCATGCCGCCGTGAACCTGCACGCCGTCCGAAGCGACGTCGATCGAGTTCTCGGTGCTCCAGCCCTTGACGACGGGGATCATCAGATCGACGAAAGCCTGATTCAGCGCCCGGACCGCTTCATCCGGATGGTGGTGGGCCTTGTCGGTGGCAGCGGCGACCACATAGGCCAGCGCACGCATGGCCTCGGTCTTGCTCTTCATGTTCATCAGCAGGCGGCGGACGTCCGCATGGTGAATGATGCTGACCTTGGGGCCGCCGCGGACACCCGCCTCGGTCCCCTGGATGCGGTCCTTGGCATATTGCAGGGCATGCTGGTAGGCGCGCTCGGACAAGGCCAGGCCTTCCATGCCGACGGCGAAGCGGGCCTCGTTCATCATGATGAACATGTACTCCAGGCCGCGGTTCGGTTCGCCCACCAGGGTGCCGATCGCCCCGCCCTTGTCGCCGAAGGCGAGCACCGCGGTCGGGCTGGCATGGATGCCGAGCTTGTGTTCGATCGACACGCAATGCACGTCGTTGCGCGCACCGAGGCTGCCATCGGCATTGACCAGGAACTTCGGCACGACGAACAGCGAAATGCCTTTCACCCCTTCGGGCGCGTCCGGCAGGCGGGCGAGCACCAGATGGATGATGTTGTCGGTCATGTCGTGCTCGCCGTAGGTGATGAAGATCTTCTGGCCGAAGATCTTGTAGGTGCCATCACCCTGCGGCTCGGCCTTCGTGCGCACCGCAGCCAGATCCGAGCCCGCCAGGGGTTCGGTCAGGTTCATGGTGCCGGTCCATTCGCCGGAGACCATCTTCGGCAGGTACATGTCCTTCTGCTCGTCGGTGCCGCGCAGCATCAGCGCCTCGATGGCGCCGGTGGTCAGCATCGGACACAGCGAAAAGGCCATGTTGGCCGACTTCCACATTTCCATCACGGCGGTGGACAGCAGCTTGGGCAGGCCCTGGCCGCCATACCGGGGATCGCAGGCGATCGCCGTCCAGCCGGATGCACGGAACTGGTCGTAGGCGTGTTTCCAGCCCGGCACGGTATGTACTTCGGTGTCCTTCCACTTGGCCCCTTCCTGGTCGCCGATCCGGTTCAGCGGCGCGAGCACGCCGCTGGCGAACTTGTCGGCTTCTTCGAGGATGGCATCGACCAGGTCGACCGAGACTTCTTCGTTACCAGGCAACTGCGCGACTTCGTCGAGACCGGCCAGCTCACGCATCACGAACTGCATGTCGCGAATCGGGGCGTTGTAATTGCTCATGGATTCGATATCTCCTCAGTTTGTTGGAATCACTTGTTGATCAGGTAGCGATTGTCATCGAAGCCGGCTACCCAGTCCGGCCGGTAAACCACCAGCAAAGTCACGATCGCACCGTTGATCCAGGCCTCGGCAAAGCCGAGGAGCAGGAAATAGGGCAGGTATTCCGTCAGCAGGTAATCGGCGGGATAGGCGCCTGCCGCGGCCAGCGCCGCCGACGCGGTCAGGCCCTGGAGCATGACGGTCAGTGCAGCCCCGGCAAAGCCGGTGACGAAGATGAAGACGAAGAAATGAGCCGGCAGCCAGCGCTCTATGGCGCGCTGGAGCAGGTGCGCGACGGCCACCGGGATGGCCGCCATCAGGATGAAGTTGATCGGCCATGCGCTCCACTCCACCGCCCCGTTCAAGGTGATTCCCGTCAGAGCTCCCGCCAGCGCCAGCAAGCCCAGCCAGGGGCCGAGAATCAGGGTCGCTGCCATCGCGCCGAGCATGTGCAGGTTCAGGCCGGGCTTCACGCCCGCGCGCATGCTCCACAGCAGCATCAGCCCGACGATGAAGCCCAGCAGCAGATTGAGCTGCGAGCCGCTCTGCAGGCGCCGCCACGGCGCACGCAGCAACAGCTTCGACAGGATGAGCACGGACAGCGCCAGCATGACCCAGTGCCAGGTCGCCGGAAACAGCGAGCTTGCGAGGTTCATGCCGACGCTGTCCGTTGCTGGCCGCGCTCAGACGGCGGCGGTCAGTTCCGGCACGACCTCGAACAGATCGCCCACCAGGCCGTAGTCGGCCACCTGGAAGATCGGCGCCTCCGGATCCTTGTTGATCGCCACGATCACCTTCGAGTCCTTCATCCCCGCCAGATGCTGGATCGCCCCCGAGATGCCCACCGCGATGTACAGCTGCGGTGCGACGATCTTGCCCGTCTGCCCCACCTGGTAGTCGTTGGGCACGTAGCCCGCATCGACCGCCGCACGGCTCGCGCCCAGCGCCGCCCCCAGCTTGTCCGCCAGCGGCTCGAGCAGCCGGTGGTAGTTCTCTCCGCTGCCCACGCCCCGGCCGCCCGAGACGATGACCTTGGCCGCACCCAGCTCGGGGCGCTCGCTCTTGGTCAGCTCGCGGCCGACCAGCACCGTCACGCCCAGGTCGGCACCCGCCGCCAGCGCTTCGAGCGGGGCGGCACCGCCTTCTGCGGCCGCATCGAAGGCGGTGGTGCGCACCGTGACGACCTTGATCGCATCCGCGCTCTTGACCGTCGCCAGCGCGTTGCCGGCGTAGATCGGGCGCACGAAGGTGTCGGCACTTTCGACGGCGACGATGTCGCTGATCTGCGCCACGTCCAGCAGCGCCGCCACCCGCGGCAGCATGTTCTTGCCGTTCGGCGTCGCCGGCGCCAGCACGTGGCTGTAGCTCGGCGCGAGGCCCTTGACCAGTTCGGCGACGTTCTCCGCCGTCTGCGCTTCGTAGTGCGGTGCATCGCACACCAGCACCTTGGCCACGCCGGCGATCTTCGCCGCCGCCTCGGCCGCCGCGCCGCAGCCGGCACCGGCCACCAGCACATGGATGTCGCCGCCCAGCTTGGTCGCCGCGGTCACGGTGTTGAGCGTGGCGGCCTTGAGCGATTGGTTGTCGTGTTCGGCAATGACGAGAATGGTCATCAGATCACCTTCGCAACGTTCTTGAGTTTGTCGACCAGCTGGGCGACGTCCGCCACCCGCTCACCTGCGCTGCGCTTGGGCGGCTCGGCCACTTTCAGCGTCTGCAGCCGCGGCGCCACATCCACGCCCAGCTCTTCGGGCTTCAGCGTGTCGAGCGGCTTTTTCTTCGCCTTCATGATGTTGGGCAGCGTCGCATAGCGCGGCTCGTTCAGCCGCAGGTCCGTCGTCACCACCGCCGGCAGCGAAATCGACAGCGTCTCCAGCCCGCCGTCGATCTCGCGCGTGACCTGCGCCTTGCCGTCGGCGATCACCAGCTTCGAGGCAAACGTCGCCTGCGGCCAGCCCGCCAGCGCCGCCAGCATCTGGCCGGTCTGGTTGGCGTCGTCGTCGATCGCCTGCTTGCCGCCGATCACCAGCGTCGGCTGCTCACGCTCGGCCACCGCCTTCAGCAGCTTGGCCACCGCCAGCGGCTGCAGCTCGGCATCGGTCTCGACCAGGATCGCACGGTCGGCGCCGATCGCCAGCGCCGCACGCAGCGTCTCCTGGCATGCGCCCACGCCGCAGCTCACCGCCACCACCTCCGTGGCCACGCCCGCTTCCTTCAGCCGCACCGCCTCTTCCACCGCAATCTCGTCGAACGGGTTCATGCTCATCTTGACGTTCGCTATATCCACGCCGCTGCCGTCAGCCTTGACGCGAACCTTCACGTTGTAGTCGACAACGCGTTTCACGGGTACGAGAATCTTCACTCTGCCGCGCTCCTTTCATTGGTCAGAATATCTTCCGGCGATTGCGACCGGGGTGGATGATTATGTCACTGCTCCGCGGACATGACACGCGTGCCGGAGTGAAAGCCAGCGCCGCGTCCCATGCTATCGGTACATACGGTAGCGTATGGACAAAGAATCGTCAATACTATTCCGTATGGAAAAAACAGCAAAGAAGCCACGCCCCCAACTCGACCGCCAGAGCTGGATCAACGCCGCCATCGAAGTCATGGCCGAAGAAGGAATCGCCGGCCTGCGGGTCGAAGTGCTCGCCAAGCGGCTCAAGGTCACCAAAGGCAGTTTCTACTGGCACTTCGACGACCGCCGCGACCTGCTGCTGGCGATATTGCAGCACTGGAAGGAAGGCCGGATCTGCGACATCATCAAGCAGACCCGGGTGCAGCCGGGCAAGGAGCTTGCCCAGATCTACCACGTCATCGATGTATACAGCGCAAGCCGCAACCGCCGCGGCATGATGATCGAACTCGCGGTGCGCGACTGGGCCCGCCGCGATGCCGAAGCTGCGGCGATCGTCGCCGAAGTGGATGACGTCCGCCTGCGCTGCGCACGCGACCTCTTCCTGGCTTGCGGCGTGCCGATGGAAGAAGCCTCGAGCCGCTGCATGCTGCTCTACGCCTACGTGTTCGGCGTGTCGCTGATGATCTACGAGAAATTCGACAGCGACGTGCTGCGCCTCAAGCGCGACATCGCCGATCTGATCGCACGATCCGGGTCCATGGCCACGCTGGCGGCTGCAGCCGAGCCGGCCGGGCTTCAGACGCCGACGGCCTGAGCGCCCGCCTTGCCGGGCTGCCAGCGCAGGACTTCAATCGCGTTGCGCCCGGTCGCCGCGATGATCTCCTCGACCGGGACCCTGCGCAGCTCGGCGAGAATCGATGCATAACGCGACAGGTTTGCCGGCTCGTTGCGCTGTCCCCTCGCCCATTCCGGCGGAATGTCGGGGGCATCGGTCTCGAGCACGATCGCATCCAGCGGCAGTGTGGCGGCGAGTTCGCGGATGCGCGTCGAGCCGCTGAAGCTCATCGTGCCGCCGAAGCCCAGCTTGAAGCCCAGGCCGATCAAGGCGTCCGCCTGCTGCCTGCTGCCGTTGAAGGCATGGGCGATTCCGCCCGCCACGCCGATGCGGCGCAACTGCTTCAGAATGGGGTCGATCGCGCGGCGCACGTGGAGGATCACCGGAAGCCCATGGCGCCGGGCAAGCTCGAGCTGCGCGACGAAGAACTCGAGCTGCCGTGCATGATCGATGCCGGGGACGAAATGGTCCAGGCCGATTTCGCCCACCGCCACCGCCCCGCCTTCGCCGAGGCATTCGTCGAGCACCTCGATGTCGTCCATCCGCGCCGGCATCACGTACATCGGGTGGATGCCGAGCGCGAAGCAGACATCGGCATTCATCGCGGCGATGCCCCGCACGGCATCGAAGTTGGCCCGTTCGACCGCCGGCACGACGAAGCCGGCAACCCCGCTGGCCCGGGCGAAATCGATGGCCTGCCCGCGATCGGCATCGAACTCGGCGGCATCGAGGTGGATGTGGGTGTCGATCAGCATGCTGCCATTGCAGCGGCCCTGCCCGGCCGCCGCCCGGAGAGGTTCAGCGCCCTTTCCACACCGGCTTGCGCTTGGCGGCGAAGGCGTCCATGCCTTCGGCCGCGTCCTCGCACATGGCGTTGCAGGCCATGGTTTCGGCCGCCATCTGGTAAGCGGCTTCCAGGCCCATTTCGAGCTGCTTGTAGAACATCTGCTTGCCCATGCGGATCGCGACCGGCGACTTGGCGACGATCGAAGCCGCCAGCCGGGCAACTTCATCGTCGAGCTGTTCGAGCGGCACCACGCGGTTCACCAGCCCGCGGCGCTGGGCTTCGTGGGCATCGATGAAATCGCCGGTAACCAGCATCTCGAACGCCTCCTTGCGGCCCATGTTGCGCGACAGGCCGACACCCGGCGTGGCGCAGAACAGGCCGACGTTGATGCCGGACACCGCGAAGCGCGCAAGGTCTGCGGCCACGGCCAGGTCGCACATCGACACCAGTTGGCAACCCGCCGCGGTGGCGATGCCATGGACGCGCGCGATGACCGGCTGCGGCAGCTCGGTCAGCTTCATCATGAACTTGCCGCACAGGCGGAACAGCCGCTGCTGGAAGTCCTTGCTGTAGTTGCCGCGCATTTCCTTCAGGTCGTGCCCGGCGCAAAAGGCCTTGCCTTCGCCCGCCAGCACGACCACGCGCACGCTGTCGTCGCGGGCGATTTCGTCCACCGCCTCGATCAGCGTCTCGAGCATCTCGAAGGACAGCGAGTTGAACTGGTTCGGGCGATTCAGCGTCAGCGTGGTGACGCCGCCATCGTCACGGCGCAGCAGCATCGGCTCGGAACTGGAAACGGGAACGGCGCTCATGAGGTCTCCTTGTATGATCGATTCGGGGCGTGCGATCCGCGCCGGCCAAATGCACCTCGCCGGCCGCAACTGCCTGGATCATGTTGACGGTAACGTCAACTGCCGTACATGGTACTGCTTCGCGGAGCCGGCAGCCAGTTCCCTCGGCGCCGACGGCCTGCCCCGTTCAGACCTCTGCATTGCGCGTGCTGGGCGAACGGATATAGAGCCCTCTGCCGAGCGCGCTCCATTGCCGCTGTTCCTCGTCCAGCGCTGCGGCCGTCAGCGGCAGCTTCTGCAGCCAGCCCGGCGGCGTATTGACGCTGAAGCCGCGCCCTTCGCGCCGCAGCACGATCGGCGGCGTGCCGCGCGCATCGCGGGCGCGATGGATGACCACGGCCAGCCGCAGACAGGCGATCAGCAGCCAGTCGACGCTGTTCGGATCGATCGACGCCACCCGCTCGAGCTTGCCGCGATGCGACAGCACCAGGCGCGACAGGCGTCCCTGATCCATGCGTGAGAAGCCCGGCATGTCGGCGTTGGCGACGATGTAGGCGCTGTGCTTGTGATAGCTCGAATGGGCGACGGAAATGCCGATCTCGTGCAGCAATGCCGCCCAGCTCAGAAAGCGCCGGTCGAGGTTTTCCGGATCGGCCATCACCGGTTCGACCTGGTTCAGCAGATGGCAGGCGGTATCCGCGACCTGCTGGGCCTGGCGCAGATCGACGTTGTAGCGGCGCACGAAGGCGCTGACCGTGGCGTCGCGCAGATCGTGATGGTGGTAGCGGCCGAGCAGGTCGTAGAGCACGCCCAGGCGCAACGCGCCTTCGGAGAACACCATCCGCTCGATGTCGAATTCCTTGAACACGGCGCTCATGATGGCGAAGCCGCCCAGAATCACCGGCAGGCGGTCGCCCTTCAGCCCGGCGAGGTCGAGAGCATCGATGCGCCCCGCCCGCAGCAGTTCGGCCCGGAAGCGCTCCAGCCCCTCGCGGGTGATCCCCGAAGGCGAGAAGCCGTTCTGCTCAAGTATTTCGGCCAGGGCCTTGGCCGAGCCGCTGGAGCCGACCGCCTCTTCCCAGCCCGCTTCGCGGTAGGCGGCGACGATGGTCTGCAGCTCGCGCCGTGCGGCCAGTTCGGCTTCCTTCAGGCTGCGCTTGTCGATGCGGCCATCCGGAAAATAGCGCAGGCTGTAGCCCACACAGCCCATGTAGCGCGATTCGAGCAGCAAGGGCTCGAAGCTCTTGCCGATGACGAACTCGGTCGAGCCGCCGCCGATGTCGACCACCAGTTGCTGCTTGTGCGGATCGGGCAGCGTATGCGCCACGCCGACGTAGATCAGGCGGGCTTCCTCGCGGCCGGCGATGACTTCGATCGGAAAGCCGAGCGCCGCTTCGGCGCGAAACAGGAACTCGGCGGAGTTCTTCGCCACACGCAGCGTGTTGGTGGCCACCGCACGCACGGCGCCGGCGTCGAAGTCGTGCAGGCGCTCGCGAAAGCGCTGCAGCGCCGCGACCCCGCGCTGCTGGGCATCGAGGTCGAGAATCTTGTCGGCGGACAGGCCCGCGGCGAGGCGCACCGACTCCTTCAACCCGTCCAGCGGATAGATCTGGTCATTGACGATGCGACCGACCTGCAGGCGAAAACTGTTGGAGCCGAGATCGATTGCTGCAATGAGGTTCCGCATCATCAAAGTTCCGGATGAATGGCACGAGGCCGATCGGCGGATTTTAGCATCGGCGCTACGCTGCGTTGCAGCAGAAATATTCTGCCGAACACATCCGCCGCCGTTCCTTGCGCTGAATCATCGAAGCTCGCTGCTGTCATGATCCTGCAACGAATATGTCACATAATCGTGACGAACCTCCCTCCGCGAACCCGGACCGCCATGTACGCCCCGAAGAACGATCGCAGCTACCCCACCGACCATTTCATCAACCGCGAACTGTCCTTGCTGCGGTTCCAGCGCCGCGTGCTCGCACAGGCCGCCGACCCGACGGTGCCGCTGCTCGAGCGCCTGCGCTTCATGTGCATCGTGTCGAGCAACCTCGACGAGTTCTTCGAGATCCGCGTCTCCGGCATCAAGGAGCAGATCCACCTCGGCAGCCGCAAGACCGGCCACGACGGCATCTCGCCGCGCGACCTGCTCGAACGGGTCAGCGACGAGGTGCACGACATCATCTCGGACCAGTACGAACTGCTCAACGACGACATCCTTCCCGCGCTGGAAAAGGAAGGCGTGGTCTTCCTGCGCCGCAGCGAATGGAGCGAAACCCAGTTGAAGTGGATTCGCGACTACTTCATGGACGAAGTGATGCCGGTGCTGACGCCGATCGGGCTCGATCCCGCGCACCCTTTCCCGCGCGTGCTGAACAAGAGCCTGAACTTCGCCGTCGAACTGGAAGGGCGCGACGCCTTCGGCCGCGATTCCGGCGCCGCCATCGTCCAGGCGCCGCGCGCGCTGCCCCGCGTCATCCGGCTGCCGCGCGAGATCTGCGCCCAGGAATACACTTTCGTGTTCCTGTCCTCGGTGCTGCACTCGCATGTCGGCGAACTGTTCTCGGGCATGAACGTGCTCGGCTGCTACCAGTTCCGCGTCACGCGCAATTCGGACCTGTTCGTCGACGAGGAAGAGGTCAAGGACCTGCGGGTGTCGCTGAAGGGCGAACTGCAGCAGCGCCACTACGGCGACGCCGTGCGGCTGGAGGTCGCCGACAGTTGCTCGAAGGAGATGGCCGCGTTCCTGCTGCAGCATTTCCATCTGGAGCCGGACGACCTGTACCGCACGCCGGGCATCGTCAACCTGGTGCGCCTGATGCAGGTACCCGACTGGGTGGAGCGCCCCGACCTCAAGTACCCGCCCTTCGTGCCGGGCATTCCGAAGCCACTGGACAAGCGGCGGCAGATCTTCTCCGTGCTGCGCAATCACGACGTGCTGCTGCACCACCCCTTCCAGAGCTTCGCGCCGGTCATCGACCTGCTGCGCGCGGCGGCGGACGACCCGCTGGTGCTCGCGATCAAGATGACGGTGTACCGCACCGGCACCGACTCGGTGCTGATGGAGCACCTGGTGCGCGCGGCGCAGAAAGGCAAGGAAGTGACCGTGGTGCTGGAACTGATGGCGCGCTTCGACGAGGAGGCGAACATCAGTTGGGCCAACCGCCTGGAAGAAGTCGGCGCGCACGTGGTGTACGGCGTGTTCGGCTACAAGACCCACGCCAAGCTGCTGATGGTGGTACGGCGCGAGGAAGACGGCCTGCGCCGCTACGTGCACCTGGGCACCGGCAACTACCATCCGCGCACCACGCGCTTCTACACCGACTTCGGCCTGCTGACCGCCAACGAGGAAATCGGCGAGGACGTCGCCACCGTGTTCAAGCAGTTGACCGGCCTGGGCACCGCCAGCGAGCTGCGCCACCTGTGGCAGGCGCCGTTCACGCTGCAGCCCAAGGTCGTCGAGGCGATCAAGCGTGAGGCCGAGATCGCCCGCGAAGGCCGCCGCGGCCGCATCATCGCCAAGATGAACGCGCTGCTCGAACCGGAAACCATCGAGGCGTTGTACGAAGCCTCGCAGGCCGGCGTCGAGATCGACCTGATCGTGCGCGGCCCCTGCGCGCTCAAACCGGGCGTGTCCGGCCTGTCGGACAACATCCGGGTGCGCTCGGTCGTCGGCCGCTTCCTGGAGCACCACCGCATCTTCCATTTCCATGCCGACGGCGACGACCTGATGTTCCTGTCCAGCGCCGACTGGATGGAGCGCAACTTCTTCCGCCGCATCGAGATCGCCTTCCCGGTGCTCGACCCGAAGCTGAAGCGGCGCGTGATGAAGGAAGGCCTGCGCCCCTACCTCGGCGACAACTGCCAGGCCTGGGAAATGCATTCGGATGGCCGCTACCGCCGCCGGAATCCGCGCGGCACGCGCCGCGCCGCGCAGATGATCCTGCTGAAGGAGCTTGCCGCCAGCAGTTGAGCAGGCGGCACTAAGGGCATCGGGGGCTGCATCGCCCCCGTTCGCCCCACCGGCCCGGCGTCAACGCTTCCGGTAGCGGCGCCTCACTTGCGCTGCGCGTCGATCACGCCGGACACCTCGCGGATCAGCGTGATCGCACGCTGGACCTGCTTGATGCCGTTGACCTCCATCGTGAAGCGCATGTAGGCCGTGCCCTTCTTGGTAAGCGTATTCACCGCGATCACGTTCAGCTTCTCGCGCGACAGCACTTCGGAGATGTCGCGCAGCAGGCCCTGGCGGTCCATTGCCTGCACGGTGATGTCGACCTGGTACAGCGCCGTCTTGCTGTCGGTCGCCAGCCCGCCCCATTCCGCCGAGATCACGCGCTCGGGATGCTTCTGCGCCAGCAGTTGGAAGTCCTGGCAATCGACACGGTGAATCGAGATGCCGCGCCCGCGCGTGACGAAACCTTCGATCGCATCCGGCGGCGCCGGCTTGCAGCAGCGCGACAGCGAAGTCATCAGCTTGCCGACGCCGACGATCAGGATCTTGTCCGAGTTGTCGCCCGAGCGGCTGCGGCTGACGACGAAATCCGGCTCGGCCGGCGCTTCCGGCGCTGGCGCGCTGCCTTCGCGCAGCGCCACCTGCACCGAACGCGGCCCCACTTCGCCACGGCCGGCGGCGAGGAAGAGCGCCTCGGCGTTCTTGAAGCCCATGCGCTCGGCGAGGCCGTCGAGATTGGCCTGGCTGTGGCCGTCGCGCTGCATCTCGCGCGCGACGAAGCTGCGGCCGCGCGCGAGCAGGTCTTCCTCGTCGAGCTGGGCGAAGTACTGCTTGATCTTGTTGCGCGCGCGCGAAGTGTTGACGTAATGCTGGCGTGCATCGAGCCAGTCGCGCGACGGGCCGCCCTCCTTGACCGTGACGATCTCGACCGTCTGGCCGTTTTCCAGCGGCGTGTTCAGCGGCATCAAATGGCCGTCGATCTTGGCCCCGCGGCAGCGGTGGCCGAGGTCGGTGTGCAGGCGGTAGGCGAAATCGATCGGCGTCGCGCCGCGCGGCAAATCGACCACCTTGCCCTGCGGCGTCAGCACGTACAGCGTGTCGTCCAGCGAAGCGCGCTTGAACTGCTCCATCCACTGCGCGGAGTCGGTGACTTCGTCGCGCCAGGACAACAGGTTGCGCAGCAGCGCGATCTTTTCGTCGTAGTCGGAGCCGGACTGCGAGCCTTCCTTGTAGCGCCAGTGCGCGGCCACGCCGAGTTCGGCGTGCCTGTGCATGTCGTAGGTACGGATCTGCACCTCCAGCGCACGGCCGTCGCCCGCCAGCACCGCGGTATGCAGCGACTGGTAGTTGTTGCCCTTGGGCTTGGTGATGTAGTCGTCGAATTCCTTGGCGATCGGCTGCCAGATCCGATGCACGAAGCCGAGCACCGTGTAGCAGTCCTTGACCTCGTCGACCAGCACCCGCAGCGCGCGGATGTCGAACACCTGCGAGAAGTCGAGCCGTTTCTTGCGCATCTTGTTGTAGATGCTGTAGATGTGCTTGGCCCGGCCGGTGATCTCGGCCTTGATGCCGACCGCCGCCAGTTCGGCCCTGAGGCGCTCGATCGCATCCTGGATGAACTGCTCGCGCTCCACCCGGCGCTCGTCGAGCATCTTGGCGATGCGCTTGTAGGTCTCGGGCTCGATGAAGCGGAAGGAAAGATCCTCCAGCTCCCACTTGAGCTGCCAGATGCCCAGCCGGTTGGCCAGCGGCGCATAGATGTCCAGGCTCTCGCGCGCCACATCCACCCGCGCGTCGCCCGGCAGGTCGGTGTAGAAGCGCAGCGTCTGCGTGCGCGACGCCAGCCGCACCAGCACCACGCGGATGTCCTCGACCATCGCCAGCAGCATCTTGCGCAGCACTTCGGTCTGGGCGCGGATCTCGGGCGCGGTGGCGGTGGTCGTCATGCGCGTCAGCACGCGCAGGCCGTTCAGCTTGTGCAGGCCGCGCACCAGATGGCAGATGTCGGCATCGAAGCGCGACTCGATCTCTTCGGCCGGGTCGTCCACCTCGTCCCACACCGCGAACAGCAGCGCGGCGATGCGCGTGTCCGCGTCCAGCCTCAGCGACGCCGCGACCAGCGCGGTGCCGATCGCATGGGTCCAGGCCGGCTCGCCGGTGCCGAGCACCTTGCCTTCGTACAGCTCGGAGATCCATTCGAGCGCGGACTCGATCCTGTCGCGTTCTTCGGCCGTCAGGCCGGCAGCGAGCATGTCGACCGGGGGGCGGTGTCGCCCTGGGAGATGGCGTGAGTGACGGAAACCATGGCGGCTGATTATCCCATACCGGCGGGCTTTTCGAACCTGTCGTCAGGCCGCGGGAAATGTATGGAAACGCGGCCTGCCGGTGCAGGCGGCGGGCATGCGCTTCGCAGCGGCATCCGTGCTGTGCGATCATCCCCGGCCTGCGGCGCCCGCCACGATCGAGTGCCGCCCCCCGAAACGACTCCAGGCCGAAGCACCGATGCAGCGTCTCAACGCCAATCCTTACCTCCTGCTCACGCTCACCGCCCTGTTCTGGTCGGGCAACATGGTGATGGGCCGCGGCATTCGCGCCGACGTGCCGCCGCTCGCGCTCGCCTTCTGGCGCTGGGTGATCGCCCTCGCCCTGGTCGCGCCGTTCGCGCTGCCGCACCTGCGCGGGCAATGGGACAAGCTGCGCGCGGCCTGGCCGATCGTCGTCGTGCTCGGCCTGCTGAGCGTCGGCGGCTACAACACGTTTGCCTATCTCGCCCTGCAGCACACCACCGCGACCAGCGCCACGCTGCTGAACTCCTTCATCCCGATCGTCACCATCGCCTTCGGTTTCCTGTTCTTCGGCAAGCGCCTGAGCCGTGCCGAGGCGCTCGGCGTGGCGGTGTCGCTGCTCGGCGTGGCCGCGATCGTCAGCCGCGGCAGCCTGGAAACCCTGCTCGGGCTCAGCCTCAACACCGGCGACCTGTGGATGCTGGCTTCGGTGACGGTGTGGGGGTTGTGCACCGTCGGCCTGCAGAAGCGCCCTGCCGGCGTCGATCCGATGCTGATGCTGGCCGCCTTCACCGTGGTCGGCCTGCTCGCGCTGGCGCCGGCCTACGCCTGGGAGCTGTCCGAAGGCCGGCACATCAATCTCAACCCGGCATCGCTCGGCGGCATCCTCTACACCGGCATCTTCCCCGGCTTTCTCGGCTACGTGTTCTACAACGCCGGCGTCGCCGCAGTGGGGCCGGCGCGTGGTTCGCTGTTCATCCACCTGATGCCGGTGTTCGCAACCATCCTGGCGGCGATCTTCCTCGGCGAGCGGCCGCAGTGGTACCACTTCGTCGGCATCGCGCTGGTGTTCGCCGGCATTTTCCTGACCACGCGCAAACCCTCGAGCTGATCCCATGTTCGAACGCATCCGCCGCTGGCTCGGCCTGGCCACCCCGCCGACTTCGGTTCCCGACAGCCAGTGGGAGCGAGTCGAGGCCTCGCTGCCCTTCCTCGATTACCTCGATCCGGACGACCGGCCCCGCCTGCGGAGGATGGCGCTGGAGTTTCTCGCCGGCAAGCAGTTCCACGGCGCCAACGGGCTCGAGCTGGACGACGACATCCTGCTCTGCATCGCGCTGCAGGCCTGCCTGCCGGTACTGAACATCGGCCTGCAGGCCTACCGCGACTGGGTCGGCGTGATCGTCTATCCGGGCGATTTCCTCATTCCCCGGCGCGAATACGACGAGGCCGGCGTGCTGCACGAATACGAGGACGAAGCGCTGGGCGAAGCCTGGGAAGGCGGACCCGTGCTGCTGTCCTGGTTCGGCGGCGAAGGGCAGCCGGCAGGCGTCAATGTCGTGATCCACGAGTTCGCCCACAAGCTCGACATGGAGAACGGCGGCGTCGACGGCCTGCCGCGGCTGCGCTCCGACATGTCCCGCCGGGCCTGGGCAGCCGCCTTCAGCCAGGCATACGAGGAATTCTGCGGCGAAGTGGACAGCGGCATGGAAACCGACATCGACCCCTATGGCGCGGAGCATCCGGGCGAGTTCTTCGCCGTCGTTTCCGAAGTGTTCTTCGAAGCGCCCCATGTCCTGCAGCAGCGCTTTCCGCAGGTGTACGCTCAACTCGCCCTGTTCTACGGCGTCGACCCCGCCCAGCGGGAAGCCCTGTTGAGAGGACGCGGATGGCACCAGCCAAGCGCCTGCTGATCGTGCATCACACCCAGTCGGGCAACACCGGCATGCTGGCCGAAGCGGTGTTGCGCGGCGCCGGGCACGTCGATGGCGTCGACACCCGGCTGATGCGCGCCTTCGCCGCCGGCACCGACGATCTGCTGGCCTGCGACGGCCTGCTGCTCGGCACGCCCGAGAACTTCGGCACCATGTCCGGCGCGCTGAAGGATTTCTTCGACCGTACCTACTACCCCTGCGAAGGCAAGCTCGTCGGCCTGCCCTACGCCGTCTTCGTCAGCGCCGGCAACGACGGCACCGGCGCGGTGCGCGAGATCGGGCGCATCGCCAACGGCTACGGCTGGAAACAGGTCGCCGAGGCGCTGATCGCACGCAAGGAGATCACCGCCGGGCATCTGGATGCCGCCGAAGAGCTCGGCGAAGCGATGGCATCCGGGCTGGCGATGGGAATTTTCTAGGCGGGCTCCTGAAGCAAGGACTCGCGGATCGCCAGAGCCTGCGGCGCTTTGCAGGATGCAATCCGTTCATCGAAACGCGCTTCCACACTGTGATACCAAATGAGTTTGGCAGGATCGAAACGAGTGACTAAGCTGAACGAGTGCCGCTCCATCGGCACCCCTTTGGTGCATGGCACGGTACGTCATCCTTTTCACGCAACGGAGGTCGTCTCATGGCAATAACCTGGATTTTGGTTGCCAACGCCAGCCTGGCGAAGCTGTATGCGAATCTCGGTCCCAACAAGGGACTCACGCTGGTCAAGGAACTGATCCACCCGGAAAGCAGGCAGAAGAACTCTGAACTCGTCACCGACCGCTCGGGCGCGATGGGTGCCAACGGCGGTGGCGGATCGATGCAGCCACAGACACTCCCGAAACAGCACGAAGCCCGGGTCTTCGCCCAGGAGATCGCCCAGGCCCTGTACCAGGGGCGGGCGGCAAACGCCTTCAAGCGCGCCATCCTGGTCGCGCCGCCGGCTTTCATGGGCATGCTCAACACCGTGATCGACGGCCCGACGGCACAATTGATCAGCGACCGCTTCGAAAAGGACTACACCAAGACGACCGAGCCGGAACTGAGCCAGCGGCTCGCTTCGGCGATCTATCTGTAAATCTATCTGTAATGCCGCAGGAACGGCGTTTTCGGAGGAGGATTCATTTGAGCGGATACGACATCCCACTCGATTCGATCTGAACCATTCCGATTCATTTCCGACAAGCCTCCGTCCAGGAGGCTCGACGGCGCAAGGGGCGCGATGCCCGGCGCCGTTACGCAGAGCGCGGGGCCGGCGTGCCAGACACGCGGCCCCGCTGCCGTTTCAGGCGGCCCCGTCGGCGCGCGCCAGCAAGGCCACGACCTGGGTCGCGATCCCTTCTCCACGTCCGGTGAAGCCGAGCTTCTCGGTGGTCTTGCCCTTGACGTTGATCGCGCTTGCATCCATGTCGAGGTCGGCTGCGATGTTGGCGACCATCGCCGGCGCATGGGGCATGATCTTCGGCGCAGCGCAGATGATGGTGGCGTCGATGTTGACCACCTGCCAGCCCGCCGCACGCACGCGGGCGAAAGCTTCGCGCAGCAGCACGCGGCTGTCGGCACCGGCATGCTGCGGATCGGTATCGGGAAACAGCCTGCCGATGTCGCCCAGGCCGGCCGCCCCCAGCAAGGCATCGGTGACGGCGTGCAGCAGCACGTCGGCATCGGAATGGCCGAGCAGGCCGCGCGGGAAGGGAATCGTCACGCCGCCGATGATCAGCGGCCGGCCGGGCACCAAGGCATGGACGTCGAAACCCTGGCCGATTCGGAACGGAACACTCATTGCCTGGCTCCTTCGCGGTTCTGCAGAATCCACTCGGCCAGGTGCAGATCGAGCGGATAGGTGACTTTCAGATTGGTGGCGTCGCCCTGCACCAGGCGGGGGCGCAGGCCGGCGGCTTCGATCGCGCTGGCCTCGTCGGTGACCTCGGATGCGCCCTCCAGCGCCCGGCGCAGCATCACGTAGCGGAACATCTGCGGCGTCTGCGCCTGCCACAGGCTGTCGCGCGGTACCGTGGCGGCGACGTGGCGGTGGTCGTCGGCCCGCTTCAGCGTGTCGGCCACCGGCACCGCCAGCAGCCCGCCGACTTCGTCGTGCGCCAGTTCGCGCACCAGCTTGTCGATGTGCCATGCCGCCAGGCAGGGCCGCGCGGCATCATGGACCAGCACCCAGTCGGATGGCGCGGCCTCCTTCGAGATCGCACGCAGGCCGCCGAGCACGCTGTCCGCGCGCGTCGCACCGCCGCAGAACAGCGGCACGAGCTTGCCGCCCAGCACCGACCAATCGTGCCGCGACCACTCGGCATCATCCACCGACAGCACGACGAAGACCTTGTCGATGTCGGGCGAAGCGCACAGCACCGACAAGGCATGGTGGATCAGCGGACGGCCCAGCAGCGACAGATACTGCTTGGGCCGCGCAGCGCCCATGCGCGAGCCGCTGCCCGCGGCAGGCACGATGGCGAAATGGCGGGCCCGGGGGCGGGCTTGTGTATTTTGCATGGCGCGCATTCTAACCGCGCCCGACGGCGCCGGGCCGCATTCTGCGAGGCGTGGAGGTATGATTCGGGGGCCTGCCATCCGCCCTCCTTCTTTCCATGCCACTCGCCCAGCCCCGGACCGAAGCCATCTCCGACACCGACCTCGGTCCGCAACTGCTGCGCCTGGCGCGCGAGGCCATCGCCCACCATCTCGGGCTCGGCCCCGCACCCGCGCCGGGCGATGACCCCGCGCTCGACGAACGCGGCGCCACTTTCGTCACCCTGATCGTGGCGGGCGAACTGCGCGGCAGCGTCGGCAGCATGCGGCGCAGCCGCTCGCTGGCGGCCGACGTGGTCGCCAACGCAATCGCCGCCAGCCAGGATCCTCGCTTTCCGGCGCTCGACGCGGCGGCATTCGCACAGGCGGAAATCGAGGTTTCGCTGCTGGACGAGCCGGAGTTCATCGATTTTGCCGACGAGGCCGACCTGCTTCGCCAACTGCGCCCGCAGCAGGACGGGGTGATGCTGTTTGCCGGCTGCCGCGGCGTCACACTGCTGCCGCACATGTGGACCCGGTTGCCGCGGCCGGAGCTGTTCCTCGCCGCGCTCAAGGAGAAAGCCGGCATTCCGCTCGAGCGCCCGGTGGATGGGCTGATGGCGGCACGCTACGGCGTCAGCTCCTGGCGCACCAACGACGGGAAACCCGCATCGTGAAGCTGCGCCACACTCCGCTCAGCATTCCGGCGCACGGCGACTGGCTGACCGGCATGCTTGCCCACGCACCGGACGTGCGGGCGCTGGCGCTGTGCATCCATTCATCGGGCCGCTCGCTGGAGCAGTCTCCGCTCGACGGCGCATCCGGGCCGCTGGAGCCGGCACTGCAGGCCGCCGGCTTCGCGACGATGACGGTCGAACTGCTGACCAGCGACGAAGCGCTGCACGATGCCGATGCCGCTTTCAACATTCCGCGCCTCACCGAACGCATCCTCGCCGCGGTGGATTGGGCCATCCACCAGCCATCGCTCGACCGCCTTCCGCTCGGCCTCGTCGCCGACGGCACCGGGTGCGCCGCGGCGATCCGCGCGGCGGTCAACGCACCGGAAAGCTTCACGTCGATCGCCTGCCTCGGCGGACGGCCCGACCTCGCCGGCGCAGCCCCGCTGCGTGCGGTCCGCACGCCGGCACGCTTCGTCGTCGTGCCGGAAAGCCCGGATGCGCCGATGCTGGCATCCGCCTACGCGCTGCTCCAGGGCGAGCGCGACTGGCTGGCGCTGCCGGCTGCCGGCGAGCACGATCGGCAGCGGCACGCCGCGCAGGCCGCCAGCGACTGGCTGGCATCCCATCTCCCGCCGGTGGACGAAACCGGTACCGGGCAGCCGCCTCGGTCCGCCTGAGCGCCCGGCATCCCCCTCAGTCGCGGAAGCTGACCCACTCGTCGAGCGCCATGCGTTCCGTGCGCAAGGCATTCTCCGGCGCCTCCGGATCGGCGTGGCCCATCGACATCGCGCAGATCAGGACTTCGCTGTCGGCAATGCCGAGCTCCTGCTTGATGATGCGATGGAACTGGATCGGTGCGACCTGGGGGCAGGTATCCAGCCCGCGCGCCTTTGCCGCCAGCATGACGTTCTGCAGCAGCATTCCGCTGTCGAGCCACGAGCCCTGCTCCATGATGCTGTTGACGCTGAAGATCAGGCCGACCGGCGCGTCGAAGAATTTGTAGTTGCGGGCGAACTGCTCGTGCATGCGCTGCGCATCGCCTTTCTGGATGTTCAGCAGGCTGTACAACTGCCGGCCGACCTGGCGGCGGCGCTCGACGTAGGGCGACACCCACTCCCTGGGGTAATAGACATAGGGCTCGACGTGGGTCGCGGCCTCGCCGGGATCGTCGAACACGGCGAGTATCTTGTCGGACACCCTGGCCTTGGTTTCCCCGGTCAGGACCCAAACCTTCCACGGCTGGATGTTGGTGCCGGACGGCGCGCGCGAAGCCACGGCGAGGATCTCGGCAATCGTCTCCCGAGGCACGGCGCGCGGCAGGAAGGCGCGGCAGGAATAGCGGCTGTTGATGACTTCATCGACTGCTGACTGGAGGGAGCTGCTCATGCGAGGAACCTCGGGAACGGACAGGATTGTTGAGAGCCGCCGCCTTCAGGCGAGGCCGTCGAGAAAACGCGAAACCAGCTCGGTGACCTGCGCCGGGCGTTCGCGGTGCGGCACATGCCGCGTATCGGCCATGATCTCGACGCGCGCCGGGCCGCCGGCAAGCGCGCCGATCAGTTCCGGCTGGCGCGGACTGCCGTACTCGTCTTCCGCGCCGTGGATGACAAGGACGGGACATTCGACCCTGGGCAGCACCGGCCTCAGCGACCAGGACGAGAAAGCCGGGTCGAGCCAGGTACCGATCCAGGCCTCCAGCACCCACTCCGCCTTGTCGCCATGGTATTTCGCCAGCCGTTCGCGCTGCGCCGGATCCTTGAACAGCTCGCGGGCTTCCTCGAGACCTGCGACGGTCCGGTCCTCGACGAAAGCCTGGGCCGACTCGGTGACGAGCGCCACGCAGTCGCCAGCATGGCGCGCGGCGCAATTCACCGCCATGCAACCGCCGACGCTGTGGCCGAACAGGATGAAACGGCCGATCTCCAGCTGCCGCAGCAGCGCCGCAAAACCCGTCTCCGCCTCGGTCGCGATGAAGTCCAACGGGAGTCTGCCCGAATACGCATCGGAACGGCCGAAGCCGAGGCGATCGTAGGCCAGCACCCGCCGGCCGGTGCCGGCGCACAGGGCCGCGGGGAAATCCCGCCACAGCTCCACGCTGCCGAGCGAATCGTGCAGCAGCACGATCGGGGTGCGATCGCGGCCCGACGGGGGCGGCAAGCCGCGAGGCGACCATTCACGTGCATACAGGCGGGCGCCGCCGGCCTCGATCCAATGGTCGCGGGTGTCGATGTCGTGAAGCACTCGAATCGTTCTCCTGGGCTGGGGGGCGGGAGCCGCATGATGGCGCCGGCACATCATGCACCACCCTTCTTGTTTTCGTTCGCGGGATGATGTGTCGAAAATTACGTTAACGTCAACGTAATGACAGCAGGCAATGGCCGCTCCATGACGAAAAACCCGTTGGCGGACGAAGGCGGCGGGCAACGGTCGCCCGGGCACTCTCTATAATCGCGTCTTCAGAACGCGCAACACCGGTGCAATGCCCTCCCCTCAGCCCCCTTCCCAGCTCCGCTCCTCCCTCGATCCGCTGCTGCCCCTGCTCGCCGCCTGTGCGCTGCCCAGGCCCGGCGCCCGCCTCGAGCTTCCCGCCTTCGCCGGCTCGGCCGATGCGCTGGCGGTCGCCGCGCTGGCGGCACGCGCCGGCCGGCTGCTCGTCGTCACCGCCAATCCGCTGGATGCCCAGCGCCTGCAGGACGAGATCCGCTGGGTCGCGCCCGATCTGCGGCTGCACCTGCTGCCCGACTGGGAGACGCTGCCCTACGACAACTTCTCGCCCCACCAGGACCTGATCTCCGAGCGGCTGTCCTCGCTGTACGCGATCAGCCGCGGCGAAGCCGACGTGGTGCTGGTGCCCGCCTCCACCGCGCTGTACCGCATGGCGCCGCCGTCCTACCTGGCGGCCTACACCTTTTTCCTGAAGCAGGGCGAGCGCCTCGACGTCGAGGCGCTGAAGGCGCAGATGACGCTGGCCGGCTACGCCCACGTCACCCAGGTGGTCAGCCCGGGCGAATTCTCGGTGCGCGGCGGCCTGGTCGACCTGTATCCGATGGGCTCGCCGCTGCCCTTCCGCATCGACCTGTTCGACGACGAAGTCGAGAGCATCAAGACCTTCGATCCGGACACCCAGCGCACCGTCTATCCGACCAAGGAGATCCGCCTGCTGCCGGCGCGCGAGTTCCCGCTCGACGATGCCGGGCGCACCCGCTTCCGCAGCCGCTTCCGCGAGACCTTCGAAGGCGACCCGACGCGCGCGGCGATCTACAAGGATGTCTCCAACGGCATCGCCCCGGCCGGCATCGAGTACTACCTGCCGCTGTTCTTCGACGAAACCGCCACGCTGCTCGACTACCTGCCCACCGACACCACGGTGCTGCTGCACCGCGACGTGCCGGCGGCGATCGCCGAGTTCTGGCGCGACACCCGCTCGCGCCACGACCTGCTGAAAGGCGATCGCAGCCGGCCGGTGATGCCGCCGGAACAGCTCTTCCTCAGCGACGAGGACTTCTTCGGCGCGCTGAAAGCGCGCCCCCGCCTGGTGCTGGGTGCCGTTGCCGGCGCCGAAGGCGGCGAGGCCATCGCCCGGCCGCTGCCCGAGCTGTCGGTCGAGCGCAAGGCCACCGACCCGCTGCACAAGCTGAAAGCCTTCCAGGCCGGCGACTGGTACCAGCGCGGCGGCCGCATCCTGCTGCTGGCGGATTCGCCGGGACGGCGCGAGACGATGGCCGAGTTCCTCGCCGAGTTCGGCCTGAAGCCCGAGGCGATGACGGACTTCGGCGCCTTCATCGACAGTGACGTTCGCTTTGCGCTCGGCACATCGCCGCTCGCCAGCGGCTTCCTGCTGCCCGAGGCCGGGCTGGCGATCGTCACCGAAGCCGAGCTGTACGCCGCCACCGCCCGCACCCGCACGCGCCGCGACAACCGCAAGGCGGCGACGATGGAAGGCTGGCTGCGCGACCTGTCGGAACTGAAGGTCGGCGACCCGGTGGTGCACGTCTCGCACGGCATCGGCCGCTACCTCGGCCTGATCCACATGAACCTCGGCGAGGGCGACACCGAGTTCCTGCACCTCGAATACAGCAACGGCGACAAGCTCTACGTACCGGTATCGCAGCTGCACGTCATCACCCGCTACGCCGGCGCCGACCCGGAAGCGGTCGACCTGCACCGGCTCGGCTCCGGCCAGTGGGAAAAGGCCAAGAAGAAGGCCGCGATGCAGGTGCGCGACACCGCCGCCGAACTGCTGGCGCTGTACGCCCAGCGCGCCGCGCGCCCCGGCCACCGCTTCGACTTCCAGCAGCACGACCTCGAAGCCTTCGCCGAAGGCTTCGGTTTCGAGACCACGCTCGACCAGCAGTCTGCGATCGATGCCGTGGTGGCCGACATGAAGTCCGGCCGGCCGATGGACCGCCTGGTCTGCGGCGACGTCGGCTTCGGCAAGACCGAGGTCGCGCTGCGCGCCGCCTTCATCGCCGTGCAGGACGGCAAGCAGGTGGTCGTGCTGTGCCCCACCACCCTGCTCGCCGAACAGCACTACCAGACTTTCGCCGACCGCTTCGCCGACTGGCCGGTGCGCATCGCCGAGCTGTCGCGCTTCAAGTCGGCCAAGGAACAGGCCGAAGCCCTGCAGCAACTGGCCGAAGGCAAGGTCGACATCATCATCGGCACCCACCGCCTGCTGCAGAAGGACGTGCAGTTCAAGCGCCTGGGGCTGGTCGTCATCGACGAGGAGCACCGCTTCGGCGTGCGCCAGAAGGAGGCGCTGAAGCAGTTGCGCTCGGAAGTCGACATCCTGACCCTGACCGCGACGCCGATTCCGCGCACGCTGGGGCTGGCGATGGAAGGCCTGCGCGAATTCTCGGTGATCGCCACCGCGCCGCAGAAGCGGCTGTCGATCAAGACCTTCGTGCAGCCCTCCAGCCGCGGCACGATCCGCGAGGCGGTGCTGCGCGAATTCAAGCGCGGCGGCCAGGTGTACTTCCTGCACAACGAAGTCGACACCATCGAGAACATGCGCAACGACCTCGAGGAACTGCTGCCCGAGGCGCGCATCGTCGTCGGCCACGGCCAGTTGCCCGAGCGCGAGCTGGAGCGCGTGATGCGCGACTTCACCCAGCAGCGCGCCAACCTGCTGCTGTGCACCACCATCATCGAGACCGGCATCAACATCCCCACCGCCAACACCATCATCATCAACCGTGCCGACCGCTTCGGCCTGGCGCAGCTGCACCAGCTGCGCGGCCGCGTCGGCCGCAGCCACCACCAGGCCTACGCCTACCTGCTGACCCAGCCGGGCGCCAAGCCCTCGGCCCAGGCGCAGAAGCGGCTGGAAGCGATCACGATGATGGAAGACCTCGGCTCCGGCTTCTACCTGGCGATGCATGACCTGGAGATCCGCGGCGCCGGCGAAGTGCTGGGCGAGAACCAGTCGGGCGAGATCCAGCAGGTCGGCTTCAGCCTCTACACCGAAATGCTCAAGCGCGCGGTCAAGGACCTGCAGGCCGGCAAGGAACCCGACCTCAGCCAGCCGCTGGAAGTGGTGTCCGAGATCAACCTGCACACCCCGGCGCTGCTACCCACCGACTACTGCCCCGACGTGCAGGAGCGCCTGACGCTGTACAAGCGCCTGGCCAACTGCGAGACCGACGAGGACCTGCGCGCGCTGCAGGAAGAACTGATCGACCGCTTCGGCGAACTGCCGCCGCAGACGACCGCGCTGCTCGAAACCCACCGCCTGCGCATGCTCGTCAAGGACTACGGCGTACAGAAGCTCGATGCCTCCGACGCCCAGATCAGCGTGCAGTTCGCCAAGGACGCGCCGATCGACCCGGTCAAGGTCATCTTCCTGATCCAGAAGGATCGCAGCATCAAGATGGCCGGCCCGGAAAAGCTCGTGCGCCGCACCGCGCTGCCGAACCTGAAGGACCGCGCCAAGGCCGTGAAGGATCTGCTCGACGCGGTGAAAGCCTGACCGACCGGAGGCCGCCATGCTCATCAACTGCACCGCCTACCAGCACGGCCGCAAGCTCGCCGACCTGCCGGTCGAGCGCATCGGCGACTACCTGGCGCGGCCGGACACTTTCGTCTGGGTCGCGCTCAAGGACGCGACGCCGGACGAACTGGCGGTGATGAAGCGCACCTTCGACCTGCACGAGCTTGCCGTCGAGGATGCCAACCACGGCCACCAGCGGCCCAAGGTCGAGGAATACAACGACGGCGACGACGGCAGCACCAGCCTGTTCGCCGTGATGCATCTGATCGACGAGCGCGAAGGTAGCCTGCACATCGGCGAAGTCCATGTCTTCGTCGGCGCCAACTACATCCTGTCGGTGCGCAACGACAGCCCGCGCGACTTCGCCGGCGTGCGCGCCCGCTGCGAGCGCGAGCCGCGGATGCTGGCCAAGGGCCCGGGCTATGTGCTCTACGCGCTGATGGACGCGGTGGTGGATCGCTACTTCCCGCACATCGAAAAGCTCGAGACCGAGGTCGAGGCGCTGGAAGAACGCATCTTCACCAGGGGCGCCGCACGCTCCAACATCCGCCGCCTGTACCGCCTCAAGCGCAAGGTCACGCTGCTCAAGCACGCCGTCACGCCGCTGATGGAAGCCGCCGGCAAGCTGCACAGCGGCCGCGTGCCCGACGTCTGCAGCAAGAGCCGCCACTATTTCCGCGACGTCTTCGACCACCTCGTCCGCATCAACGCCTCGCTCGACGGCATCCGCGACACCATCGCCACCGCGATCCAGGTCAACCTGGCGCTGGTCACCGTCGACCAGACCGAGATCAGCAAGCGCCTCGCCGCCTGGGCCGGCATCTTCGCCGTCGCCACCGCGCTGGCCGGCATCTGGGGCATGAACTTCAAGTACATGCCCGAGCTGGAATGGAAGTACGGCTACCCGCTGGCACTGGCCACGATCGCGGCGCTGGGCGGTTTCCTGTACTGGCAGTTCAGAAAGGCGAAGTGGCTTTAGCGCCCGGCGAGTTCATGAGTCCCGTTTCGCCACCGCCGCACCGCAGTCCTCGATATTGACGTAGACCTTGTCGCCGACCTGCAGGCTCGCATCTGCCGCTGCCAAAGGCGTGGCGCGTGCATACGGCCGGCCGTTGCGCAGGAAGGCGACGACGACATAGGGTTCATCCGCCTGGCCGGCAGCCGGGCCGCGCCGGCAATCGTAGTACGAGGGCCGCTCCAGCGCCCGTGCCGGGCCGATCTCGACCACCGTCCCCGCACGCCAGCCCGCTTCCCGCGGATACTTGTCCACATCGGCTCCCGCGCCGGCATGGGCGGCGAGGCCGGCCAGGACAAGGCCTCCGATCATCGATTTCATCTGCATTTCCGTCTCCGGTCGAGCCGCCGCCACGGTGCTCGCGTAGCGGCGGCAGGTTCTCAGTTCAGCGAGAAGCGCGCCGTCGCCGCCGGCTTGCCCGGCAGGCTGAGGACGGTCACCAGCTTGGTGCCGGCACCGACGTTGAAGGTGCCCGTCGCTTCCAGGTAGTCGCCGGCCGGCTTCAGTTCGACTTCCTGCTTGCCGGCGGCGGAAAGCAGCGTGAGCTTGGCGCTGCCGCTGGAGACATCGACCGGCGTGCCGTGGTCGCGCACGTGAAGCCGGATACGGTCGGGCGTGGCGACGAGCTCCAGGTCGAGGCCGCGGGCCTCGGCCAGCACGCCGCCGTGCAGCGCTGCGTGTTCGTGCGGATGGTCGTGGTCGTGACCGTGGTCATCGGCGGCGAAGGCCGGTCCGGCAAGCGCCAGGGCGGCGATGGCAATGAATTTCGAGAGTTTCATGTCTGCTCCTTTCGGGGTCGTGTGTCGTCGGGGGGTACTGCGCTCAGAATGCCTCGGCGTTCCGATCGTCCAGCAGGCGCTCGACATCGCGCCGGCCGAAGAGCCAGAACATCGCGGGGGTCAGGAAGGTGTCCAGCAGGGTCGAGCTGATCAGGCCGGAGAAGATCACCACCGCGACCGGATGCAGGATCTCGGTGCCCGGCCGTTCGGCCTCGAACAGCAGCGGGGCCAGCGCAAAGGCCGTCACCAGCGCGGTCATCAGCACCGGCGACAGGCGTTCGAGCGAACCGCGCAGGATCATCGCGTGGTCGAAGTTCTCGCCTTCGATGCGCATCAGGTTGATGTAGTGGCTGACCTTGAGGATGCCGTTGCGCACCGAGATGCCGGCCAGCGTGATGAAGCCGATGAGCGCCGCGACCGACAGCGGCTGGCCGGACAGCCACAGGCCGATGACCGCGCCGACCAGCGCGAGCGGGATGTTGGCCATGATCAGCGCCGACAGCCGTACCGACTTGTAGCGGCTGTAGAGCACCACGAACATCAGCACCAGCGACACGATCGACAGCATCCCGACCAGGCGGGAGGCTTCCTCCTGCGCCTGGAACTGCCCGCCCAGCGTGATGAAGTAGCCTTCCGGCAGTGCCATGCCGGCGACCGCGGCGCGGATGTCGGCGACCACTTCGGACAGCGGACGCTGCTGCGCATTGGCCGACAGCACGATGCGGCGCTTGCCGTCGTCGCGGCTGACCTGGTTCGGACCGTCGCCGTCCTCGATCGATGCCAGCTTGGACAGCGGCACATGCCCGCTCGGCGTTTCGATGAGGATCTGCGCCAAGCCGTCGATCGAACGCGCGGATTCGGGCAGGCGCATGACCAGCGGGAAGCGCCGACCGCCTTCGACGATCTGGGTGATGCGCTCGCCTTCGACCAGGCTTTGCAGCGCAGCCAGCACCTGCGGTGCCGGCACGCCGTAGCGGGCCGCTGCCGCATAGTCGATGCGCACCTTGATCTGCGGTGCCAGCACCTGCTTCTCCACTTCCAGGTCGGCAACGCCGGGAATGCCGGCCAGCCGCGCCTGCAGCGCATCCGCCTGACCGCGCAGCACGTCGAGGTCCTCGCCGAAGATCTTGATCGCGATCTGCGAGCGCACGCCCGACAGCATGTGGTCGATGCGGTGTGAAATCGGCTGGCCGATGGAGATCGCGGCCGGCAGATTCACCAGCCGCGAGCGGATGTCGGCGGTGATTTCCCCCATCGAGCGGGTCAGCTCCGCTGCCGGCTGGAGGCCGACGTCCAGTTCGCTGACGTGCACGCCTTCTGCATGCTCGTCGAGCTCTGCCCGGCCGCTGCGGCGGCCGACGTGCGTGACCTCGGGCACCTGCGACACCAGCACTTCGGCCTGCTGGGCGAGCGCGGTGGATTCCGCCAGCGTCACCCCGGGGTTGAGGCGCATGCCGATCAGCAGGGTGCCCTCGTTGAACGGCGGCAGGAAAGTCGTCGGGAAGAAAGGCACCGCGGCCGCGGCGACCACGACCGCGAGCCCTCCGGCCGCGACGGCCGCCCGCGGGCGATCGAGCACGCCTTGCAGCGCTGCACGGTAACGCGCTTTCAGCCAGGCCAGCAGGCGCGTATCGCCATGGTCGAGCGACTTCATCCGCGGCAGCAGGTAGAAGGACAGCACCGGTGTCACCGTCACCGAGACCACCAGCGAGGCCAGCGTCGACACGATGAAGGCCACGCCCAACGGCACGAACAGGCGGCCTTCCATGCCCGGCAGCGCGAACAGCGGCAGGAACACCAGCACGATGATGATGGTCGCGTACAGGATCGCCGAACGGACTTCCATGGTCGCGCGCGCGACGAGCTCAATCGGGTGCAGGCGGTGGGTCGGATGCCTCGCCCTGTCCTCCTTCAGCCGCCGCAGCACGTTCTCGACGCCCACCACCGCATCGTCGACCAGCCCACCGATCGCGATCGCGAGCCCGCCGAGCGTCATCGTGTTGATCGACAGGCCGAAGTACTTGAACACCAGCGCGGTCATGAAGATGGATACCGGAATCGCGGTGAGCGCGATCACCGTCGGGCGCAGCGTGCCGAGGAAGAAGAACAGGATCGCCGCGACGAACAGGGATGCGGCGATCAGCTTGCCCTGCAAGGTGCTGATCGAGGCCTCGATGAAGCTTGCCTGGCGGAAGGTGACTTCGGGCGCTTCCATGCCCTCGGGCAGCGAGCGTTTCATCTCGTCGAGCGCATCCTCGATCAGCCGCGTCAGCTGGATGGTGTCGGCGGTGGGCTGCTTCTGGATGCCGAGGATCACCGCCGGCTTGCCTTCGAAGCCGGCATCGCCGCGCTTGAGCGCCGGCGCGAAGGTGACGTCAGCGATCTGGCGCAGCAGGATCGGCTGGCCATTGCGCGCCGTGATGGCGAGGTTCTTCAGGTCGTCCAGGCTGGACGTGCGGCCCAGGTGGCGAATGAGGTATTCCCGCCCGGAGAGCTCCAGGAAGCCGCCCGAGGTGTTCGACGAGAAGCCGCGGATCGCCGCTTCCAGCTGGTCGAGCGAAATCTCCAGCGCCGCCATGCGCCGGGTATCCGGCTGGATCTGGAACTGGCGCACTTCGCCGCCGATCGGAATCACCTGCGCGATCCCCGGGATCGCCATCAGGCGCGGGCGCAGCACCCAGTCGGCGTATTCGCGCACCTGCATCGGCGTGCTCTTCGCCGTGTCGACCGGGATCGCGATCTGCATGATCTCGCCCATCACCGAGCTGATCGGCCCCATGCGCGGAATCACGTTCTCGGGCAGGCCTTCCTCCATCGCCGACAGGCGCTCGGACACCATCTGCCGCGCCAGGAAGATCTCGGTGCTCCAGTCGAAGGTGACGTAGATGAAGGACAGCCCCGCGCTCGACACCGAGCGGACGGACTCGACGCCGGGCAGGCCGTTCATCGTCGTCTCGAGCGGAAAGGTGATGAGCTGTTCGACCTCCTCGGCCGCCATGCCGCCCGCTTCGGTCATGATCGTGACCGTCGGCTTGTTGAGATCGGGGAACACGTCCACCGGCGTGCGCGTGAGCGTGAACGCGCCATAAGCCATCAGCACCAGGCTGGCGATGATCACCAGCATGCGGTTGCCCAGGCTGTTGTCGAGTAGCCACTTGAACATCGTGCGGACGCTCCGTCAGCGAATCTGGTTGATCAGCGTGGCCGCGCGCGTGGCGACGCGCTCGCCGGCAGCGAGGCCCGAGGTCACCGCGACGTTCGCGCCGTCGAGCGGCGCGACGGTCACGGTGCGCGGCTCGAAGCGCTCGGGCGCGGTCTTCACCCACACGATGGACTGGTTCGCCGGGCTCTTCAGCACCGAGGCCGCCGGCACGCTCACGCCGTACTGGGTGCTGCGCGTCTGCACGATGACTTCGACCGGCTGGCCGACCGTCAGCGCAGGCGCAGCCCCGTCATCGACCGCGAAGCGCAGCGGCAAGGCCTGTTCGCGCAGGCTGCGGGCGGCACCGATGAACGACAGCGGCACGCGCCGGTCGCCGGCAGCGAGGCTCGCACCTGCGACGTCCCCGGCCAGTTCGGCGTCGTAGGCCAGCGCCTCGACGTGCAGGCGTTGCGGATCGACGATTTCGAAGATCAGCTCGCGCGCATCGACGACCTGGCCGGCCACCGCGCTGCTCGATGCCAGCACTCCCGAAACCGGCGCGGCCAGCACGTCGCGATTGCTGAGTCCGGCATTCAATGCCGCCATGCGGGCGCCGAGGCTGGCGAGTTCGCTTTCGGCGGCCTCGATGTCCTTGCGCGGAACCGTATCGGCCAGGGCCTGCAGCCGTTCGGCGCGCTTCTGCGCGAGCGCCCTGGCCGATTGCAGCTCGGCCAGTTGCGCGAGCTGGTTCGACCGTTCGATCTGCCCAGCCGACGGCAGCACGTAGGCGAGGACGTCCCCCTTCTTCACCGCCTGGCCGACGCTGGGCAGTCCCTTCGGGCCTGCTTCCAGGCGGCCGGCCAGCATCGCCTGCACCCGGCCGCCGGCATTCGGGTCCATGACGACGCGGCCCGCGAGCGCGATCGAGCGTGGCAGCTCTCCGGCTTTCGTCACTTGCGTGAGGACGCCGATCTGGCGCTGTGCAGGCTTGGGCAGAAAGACGCTGCCGTCCGGCAGCCGCCGCGGGCCATTGCCGCTGGCCTGCAGCGGGCCTTCGTCGCCGTGGTCGTGGCCGGGGCCCGCCAGGGCGTTCGACGACGTGCCGGCCAGCGCCAGGCTCAGCATGGCGATCAGGATCTTCGCCTTCATGCCGCACCTCCGACGGAGCGCTTGGCCACAGCATCCTTGCGCAGCGCTGCCCGGGTCACGCCGCCGAGCGCCAGCAGGCCGGCCACCAGCCAGCCGGCGTAGCGGGTCATGTCTGCCGCGGTCTCCACGCCGTGTGCTTCCTCGTCGTCGTGGATGTCGAGCTCTCCGGCCAGCAGGTCGGCCTCGTCGCCGGCGACCACCATCGCGGTCACGGGCAGCACGCCCGGCGCCGGCGGCTCGGCCAGCACGGCTGCGAAAGTCCCGTCCGGGCGGGTTTCGAGGGGGACGGGCGTGCCGTCGATCTCCAGTTCCAGCGTTGCCTCCAGCACCGGAGCGTTGTCGGCGAAATGGTCCAGGTAGAGGGTGATGTTCCTGCCGTCGACCACGCCGACCAGCTCGAACAGCTCGGAAACGGCGGTGAAGCGCGGCAGTGCCGGGCCGGACATCTGGGCCGCTTCGTCGCCGTGGTCATGGTCGTGTCCGGGGCCGGCCAGGATGGGGGCGGCAAAGCCCGCCAACGCGGCAGCCATGCTCCAGGCCGCCAGGGTATGGACGATCTTCATGTGGGGAATTCCTGTCGTTTATCGGGGCAGCAGACCGAGGGCCTGGCGCAGGGTGGAAATGGCGGCAGCCAGATCGATGCGGGCGCGGGCGAGCTGGCGTTCGGCCTCGTCCGCTTCCAGCTCGATGCGCAGCCGGGTCGGCAGGTCGGCCTCGCCCAGGCGGAAGGCGTTCTGGAAGAAGCCGCGGGACTCGCCGGCAAGCCGGGCGCGCCGCTCTGCGGCCGTCAGTTGCGTGCGCGCCGATGCAACGCGCACTTGCGCCAGATCGAGGTCGGCGAGCACACGCTCGCGCTCGATGGCGAGCTGGGCTTCGGCTTCGATCGCTGCGGCACTGGCTTCGGCGACACGCGCACGATGGCGCGAGCCGCCGCCGAACGGAATGCTCACGGCGAGCGTCACGGTCTGCTCCCAGTCTTCGCCTGCTGCACCCCGTTCGCGGGTGGTCGTCAGGCTCAGCTCCGGGTTCGCGCGCCCCTGGATGTTGGCCAGCTGCATGGCGCGCCGCGCGACTTCGGCCTTGTCCCTCAGCTCGGCCACGACCGGATGCGAGGTTTCGGCCATTCCGTCGGCTGCGGCCAGGCCCGGGTCGGCCTCCGGCTGCGGCATGTGGCCCGCATCCAGCGTCGGCGTGATCCCGGTCAGCGCACGCAACTGCCGGATCGCCTCGGCCTGCGCACTGTCGGCCTCCGCCGCCGCAGCTTCGGCCGCCGCCACGGCGCCGTCTGCCTGGTGCTGGTCGGCGCGTGCCAATTCACCCGCCTTGACGCGGCGTGCCACATCCGCGGCCAGCTCGCGCGCGCTGTCCAGCCGTTTCCGGCCGAGTTCGGCCTCGACCACGGCGCGCTGCCACGCCCAGTACGCTTCCCTGACCTCGGCCGCCGTGCGCAGGCGGGCCGCGTGGCTGCGGCTCTCGCCGGCACTCAGCTCCGCCGCGGCGAGGCCGGCCATGCCGCCGCGTTCGCCCGGCAGCCAGATCGGCATGGCGATGCCGATCTCGTATTCGCGGCTACCGTGATTGCCGTCGAAGCGATCCGTCTTGCCCGCGACTTCCAGCGCCGGCGGCTCGGCCAGCCAGTTGTCCGCGCTCTCCCGCCGTGCGCGTGCCGCCGCCTGCACGGCGTCGAACGACTGCGCTTCGGGTTGCCGCGCCCAGGCGGCTTCGAAAGCCCGTTCCAGTGTCAGCGGCGCCTGGCTCCAGGCGCCGCCGGCGGCGAGGCTCAGCAAGAGCCCCGCGATCCAATCGATACGTTTGATTTGAAGCATCCAATTCTCCGCAAGGGACGAGGTACGGAAAATCGGCAAGGCACGATCGTGCGGGCCGCGACGGACGCGCGGCACCACCGTCCACGACGGTCGAAGCACGGAATCGAGGAAAAAGGGATGCCCTGCCGATCAGGCAGAGCGGGACCACTTGGGGCGTTCAGGTTCGGAGGAAAGCCCGGCGGGCAGCCAGGTCCGCAACTCGCCGTCGGGAAGCACGGCGACGATGCTGGCAGGCACGATGCCCACATCGGCGGATGGCACCGTCATGCAACCGAGCGCATGGCAGAAGCTGCAGTCGGGGGCGACCCCGCTGCCCTCGCCGTCGGCGGTGCTGGCGGAGTCCGCCTGATGGGGATGGGCGTGATGCCCGAGATGGCTGGCCGCTGCGCCGGTTTCGTGCTGGCAATAGGCACTGGCCGCGGCCCAGCTGAACTGGAGCGGCAGGACGAGCAGGAAAAGGATGGAAAGCCAGCGGCGCATGGTGGCGGATTGTAGCGGCAGGGACAGAAACAAAAAACTGAGTTGTCAGCGTAGTCATTGCGGGTCGCAGGCAAGGCCCGGCACGTTTCCGCGACCCGGCTCCGCGCTTGTCGAAACCGGGCTGCGGCACTCAGGAACCGACGTAGATGCCCCTCAGTTTCATACGCTCGGACGGAGGAATGCTCTTCAGTTCGTCGAGCACTTCCTGGCGCGTCCTCCCCGGACCGGCATGACGGGACGGCACCGGGAGGCCACGCGAGACGTAGAGATAGCTCCCGTCGGCCTTCGCCTGCTCCAGCTCGCGCATTACGTCTGCGCGGGTCTTGGTGCTCTTCACGTGATTGACGAACACATGCTCGCCATTGACGACATGCCAGTCGGAATCCGCCAGCGCAGTTCCGGGCAGCAGGCAGGCGGCAGCCAGCAGCGATACGAGAGTGGATGTTCGGGCTTTGGACATGACGGAGCTCCTTTCTTCGATATGAAATGTGCGTCGCCGGCCTGGCGGTCTCGAATGCCATGCGCTGGACACGGGTCGTACTGTAGGGAAGCGTCCACGTCGAAATGCGAACAGCCCGATTACGAATTCGTAATCACGAACGGCTGCATGCTCCGCGATAATCGGTGCATGAAGATCCTGGTTGTCGAAGACGAGCCCAAGCTCGCCGAATACCTGCGCAAGGCACTCACCGAAAGCAGCTACATCGTCGACGTCGCGCTCGACGGCATCGAGGGGCGCTACCTTGCGCTCGATGGCCACTACGATCTCGTCGTGCTCGACGTCATGCTTCCCGGCCTGGATGGCCTCGGTCTCCTGGCCGCCTTGCGCCGCGAGAAACGCGTCCCGGTACTGATGCTCACCGCGCGCGACAAGGTCGAAGACCGCGTGCACGGCCTGCAGGCCGGTGCCGACGACTATCTCGTCAAACCCTTCGCCCTGTCCGAATTGCTCGCTCGTGTGCAGGCCCTGCTGCGGCGCAGCGCGATTTCGCCGGCTGCACAGGATCCGACGACGCTCGAACTGGCCGACCTGGAGCTGGATCTCGTGCGGCGCAAGGCATCGCGCAGCGGACAGCGGATCGATCTGACCGCCAAGGAATTCGTGTTGTTGACCCTGCTGCTGCGCCATACCGGCCAGGTGATATCGCGCACGGCGCTGGCCGAACAGGTGTGGGACATGAATTTCGACAGCAATACCAACGTCGTCGAAGTGGCGGTACGCCGCTTGCGCGGCAAGATCGACGACCCCTTCGAGCTCAAGCTGCTGCATACGGTGCGAGGCATGGGTTACGTCCTCGAAGACCGGAGCGCCTGAGCATGCTCCCCCGGCGCTCCCTCGGCCGCTGGCTGTCGTCCTGGCTGGCGGTGCAGAGCTTCGCTGGCCTCGGGCTCGTCTGCCTCCTCGTCTACACCGCCAGCAGCTTCAGCATATCCGCCAGGCAGGCCGAGGAGCTCCAGCACAAACAGGAGCTGGTCCGCCATCTCGTCGACGAGATGGCGAGCCTCGACGATCTCCCCAGTCTGCGCCACAAGCTCGACGATTTCTTCGTGGGGCATGTCGATATCGGCCTGAGCCTGGCCGACGAAACCGGCACGCCGGTGTACCTGATGCGCCCTGTCCGGAATGCAGGCAAGGATCTGCACCGGTTCGCATTCGAAATGCCTGCGCCGTGGCTGCCGACGTCCACGCTGAAAGCAGAGTTGACGCTCGACGTCAGCGCCGACACCCGTTTGCTGAACCAGTTGGCCTGGACCTTGCTGGCAAGTGCGCTCGTCGGCGCGCTGCTCATCTCCGCGGGTGGTGCATGGCTCGTACGGCAGGCCTTGCTTTCCGTTCACGACCTCGCCCGCCAGACTGCCGCGCTCGCCCCGGAGAACGTGGGACGGCCGCTCGACGGCTCCGCTCAGGTGGAAGAACTGCAGCCCCTGGTCACCCAGTTCAATGCGCTCCTTTCCCGCCTGGATGGGGCTTATCGGCAACTGGAGGGATTCAACGCCGATGTCGCCCATGAACTGCGCACCCCGCTGGCCATCCTGATCGGTGAAACCGAGCTTGCACTGAACCGCAAGCGCAGCACCGAAGAACTGAAGGAGGTGCTCGCCTCCAATCTCGAAGACCTCCATCGGCTCGCGAGCCTCGTCAACGACATGCTGTTCCTGTCGCGCGCGGACCGGGGGGAGCGTGCCCGCCGCAGTCCGATAGAGAGCCTCGCCGCCCTGGCGACCGATGTCGTCGACTTCCACGAGGCTGCGCTACTTGAAGCAGGCATCCGTGCTCGCGTACGCGGCGACGCTGCCGGCACGTTCGATACGGCGCTGCTGCGCCAGGCCTTGTCGAACCTGCTCGCCAACGCGACCCGGTTCGCCCGGCACGGAAGCACGGTCGATATCGACATCGCCACGGATCTCGCGGGAAACGTCCAGCTCTCCGTCACCAACAGCGGCCCGAGGATTCCCGCCGAGCACATCCCCCGCATCTTCGAGCGCTTCTACCGTGCCGACCAGGCCCGCGAGCATGGCGGAAACAGCCATGGGCTCGGTCTGTCGATCGTTGCCGCGATCGCACGCATGCACGGCGGCTCGCCGTTCGCCCGCTCTGTTGCAGGCTCGACGACGATTGGTTTCAGGTTCCCTGCCCAGGCGGAAGAATCCCGTGGAGATCGCAGCCAGGCGCCCCGGCATGGCCAGGGTGCCTGAACGGTCGGCTCAAGGCTGAAGCTTCGCGACCTCCTCAGCCACCAGCCGTGCAAGCTGCTCCGGGCCGAAGCTGGGCAGGCTGCGTCCATTCACGAAGAAGGTCGGCGTCTTGCCGACCTGCAGCGCGTTCAGATCCTCGACGTCCTGCGCGAGCACGGCCTGGATCTCCGGGGTTTCCATGTCCTGCCGCGCCCGCTCCATGTCCAGGCCGGCCCGCGCCGCAGCCTCGAAAGCGATGCCGATGTCGGGCCTGGCGTGGTCGGCCCACTCCGGCTGCGCCGCCAGCAGCGCTTCGAGCACCGGGATGTAGAGGCCCTGCTTGCGCGCGGCTTCCAGCAACTTCACGACCTGGTCCGAACCGTGGTGGAAAGGCGCATAACGCAGCGCGAGCCGTACCTTGTCCGGGTATTGGGCCATGATCTGCTTGACTATCGGGTAGAAGGCGCGGCAGGTCTCGCAGGCCGGATCGAAGAACTCGACGATGGTGACCGGCGCGCTCCGCGGCCCGATGATCGGCGTATGCATTCTGATGAGGCGGCTTTTTCCGCGCCGACGCGCGCATCCTGTTCGGCCTGTGTCTGGTCGCGGTAAGCCCCCATGCCGAAGTAGAAAGCCAGGCCGAGGATGAGCAGCACACCGAGTGCCACCAGTTTTCTTGCATTCACGGGCGCGTCCTTTGTAGATGAACCGTCAGCGAAACGGCAATTGCGAGGAAGGCGGCCAGCGACAGCCAGGGAATCTGGATGCCGCCGAGGATGACCAGCGCCTGCCGGCTGCATGAGGGGCCGGTGCCGCAGGGGACCCACCACTGCGGCACCCAGCCGGCAATCAGCGCGCTTTGCCAGGCCGCCAGGGCGGCGCCGGCCAGGGCAAAAGGCATCGCATACACCGCACCGCGCCGATCCTCGGCGAACACGGCGATGCCGAGGATGATGGCCAGCGGAAACATGGCGATGCGCTGGTACCAGCACAGCACGCAGGGCGTCATGCCCATCACTTCGCCGATGAACAGGGCGCCCAGTGTCGCGGTCAGCGCGACGGCCCAGGCGGCCATCAGCCACCACCACGTCGTTGGTTTATCGTGCATCGAACCGCTCTCGCAGCTTGTATTGCGTATTGCCCTCCTCGGCATGCACGCCCCTCAGCAGGCGCAGGCCGTTGAACACCACCAGCAGGCTGGCGCCCATGTCGGCGAACACGGCCATCCACATCGTCGCATTGCCGAAGATGGCCAGCACGAAGAACACGGCCTTGATCCCGAGCGCAAGCACGATGTTCTGCCACAGTACCGCGTGGGTCTTGCGCGACAGCCGGATGGTCTCGGGCACCTTGCGGAGATCGTCGTTCATGATGAGCACGTCGGCGGCCTCCTTGGCCGTGTCGGTGCCTGCGGCCCCCATGGAGAAGCCCACGGCGGCGACCGCCAGGCTCGGCGAATCGTTCACGCCATCGCCGACCATGCCGACGGTCTCGCCGGCGCTCAACTGCGCCACGATCTGCTGCTTGTCCTGCGGCAGCAGGTTGGCTCGTACCTCGTCGATGCCGACCTGGCGTGCGATGGCCTGCGCCGTTGAAGGGTTGTCGCCGGTGAGCATCAGCGAACGCACCCCCAGGGCATGCAAGTCCTCGATCGCCTGGCGGCTCGTTTCCCGCGTCGTATCGGCCACCGCGAACAGCGCCAGGGCATCGTCGCCGCTGGCGAGCAGCGACAGCGTGCGGCCCTGGGCCTCCTGTGCCTGCATCCGCGCTTCCAGTTCGGGCGAACACAGGCCCCGCTCATGAATCCAGCGATGGTTGCCGAGCACGTATTCCCGGCCATCCACCACACCGCATACGCCGCGTCCCGGCTCGGCACCGAAGTCGCCGACGCTCAGCGGCTCGACGCCCAGGCCGGTCGCGATCGCCCTGGACACGGGATGGTCGGAACGAGCGGCCAGGCTCGCGGCGATGCGCAGCACCTGCTGCTCGGGCAAGCTGTCGGACAGGACTCGATGCGCCACCAGCGCGGGCCGGCCTTCGGTCAGCGTGCCGGTCTTGTCCAGGGCGATGACCTGCAGCTTGCGCGCCTGCTCCAGATGGACGCCGCCCTTGATCAGGATGCCCCGCGCGCCGCAGCCGCCAGTCCGCTGACCACCGTCACCGGCGTCGAGATCACGAGCGCGCAGGGGCAGGCGATGACCAGCAGCACCAGCGCCTTGTAGATCGCCTCCAGCCAGGGCCAACCCAGCACGAGCGGCGTGCCGACGGCCACCGCCAGAGCCATCACGAACACCGTCGGGGTATAGACGGCGGCGAAACGGTCCACGATGCGCTGGGTGGGGGCCCGCTGGCCCTGGGCCTCCTCGACCGCGTGGATGATGCGCGCCAGCACCGTGTCGGCGGCCGGCTTGGTGACTTCGAATTCCAGCGCGCCGCTCTGGTTGATGGTGCCGGCAAAAACCTCGTCGCCGGCCTCCTTGTCCACCGGGATGCTCTCGCCGGTGACGGGGGACTGGTCCACCGCACTGCGTCCGGCGAGCACGCGGCCGTCCAGCGCGAAACGCTCCCCCGGCTTGACGCGCGCGGTCGCGCCGACCGCCACGGCCTTCGCATCCACCAGCATCCAGCTACCGTCGGGCTGGCGCACTTCGGTCTGCGGCGGCGACAGCGCGAGCAGGCCGGCGATGGCGTTGCGCGCACGCTCGACCGAACGCGCCTCGATGAGCTCGGCCAGCGAGTACAAGGCCATGACCATCGCGGCTTCGGGCCACTGGCCGATCAGGAAGGCACCGATGATGGCCACGCTCATCAGCGCGTTGATGTTCAACTGCCAGTGCAGCAGCGACGACAGGCCCTTGCGGAAGACCTCCGTGCCGGCCAGGGCGATGGCCGCGGCCGCGACGCCCATGCCGGCCAGCTTCCAGAGCAGCGTCTCGGGCGCGAAAAAATGAAACATCTCGGCGGCAAGCGCCACGGCGAGCGCAGCCAGCAGGCGCTGCAGCTCGGTGCGCTGGCGTCCGGCGACGTCCTCCGCGCGTGGCGGTGCCGCCAGGGTTTCCACCTTGAAGCCCAAGCGCTCGATCGCGGCCACGATGGTCGCCATCGTCCCGGCGGGCGCGTCGACGGCCAGCACCCGGGCAGGCAGGTCGAAGCGCAGGCGGGCGATGTCCGGCATGCCTTCCAGCTCCCGCCGGATCTGCCCCTCCTCGACGGTGCAGTCCATCGCCGGAATGCGCAGCAGCTGCATCCCCTGGGCGTCATCCATGGCAGGCGCTGCGGCGGTGATGCCAGGCGCTGCGCAGCAGTGATCGTCCGGGCAAGTGATCGGCTGTCGAGGAAGCCGTGGCCGCTGCGGTGCCAGTGCAGCAAGCCGACTCCTGCCGGACACGCAGCCTGGCAGGTGCCTCGCCAGCGCGGCCACCAGCCGAAGAACCGCAGCAGGTGTCCTGTGAGGCGGAAGGCGTGGAAGGACGCAGCGTGGGTCGTTCACAACACGCGTCGCCGGCATTTCCAGCCTGTGCGCCCGAAGCGTATTTCGAATCTGAAGTGGTCATGGCGAACTGATCCAGCCGTTTCGATGACAGCTATTGGAAACCCTGTAGCAACTAGAGAGTCAAGCCCTATAATCCGGCAGTGGATTTCTGGAGAACGTCATGAAGATCGGCGAGCTTGCGGCCTCATCCGGTACGCCGGTGGAGACCATCCGCTACTACGAGCGCGAAGGGCTGCTTCCCGAGCCCGCGCGCACGGAAGGGAATTTCAGGCGCTACGAGCCGCCCCACCTGGAGCGGCTGCAGTTCATCCGCCATTGCCGCAGCCTGGACATGTCGCTCGATGAAATCCGTGTGCTGCTGGGCGTCAAGGATGGCGGCGCGGAAAACTGCGCCAACGTCAATGCGCTCATCGACGCCCACATCGGGCATGTCTCGGCGCGGATCAGGGAATTGCGCGCACTGGAGAAGCAACTGCGTGAGTTGCGCCGGCGCTGCTGCAGCCCGAGCACCGTGGATCAGTGCGGCATCCTCGCGGAGCTGTCGGTCGCCGCGCAGGGAGCCTGCCGCCGTCACGCGGCTGGGAGTGCATTCCCGCTAGCATTGCGTTCCGCCGACAGCCTTGCCAGCCGGCCGCCGCCGATCGGCACGGGATTGGCAGAAGCCTCGCCGCCTGGGCGCCCCCATGTCGCGGCGGTTCGGGAGGGCGAAGTGGTTGCGGGAAGGAAGCGGGAAGAATGGACGGCGATCGCGCCGGACCTCATGTCCGGCGCGATGGGCGGAACACTATTTCGCTGCCCTGTCCCACGCCGTGCCCGTATCGGGCGACAGCTTGTGCTTCTGGATGCGCTGGCTGGGCGTGAGATCGAAGCGGTCGATCTTCATGAAGTAGCGCGGCAGCTGGAAGGCCGCCAGGCGCGGCCTGGCCCATTCGACCAGTTCGGCCCAATCGACCGATTGACCTTCGTTGAACTTCACGTACAGGAAGATTTCCTGCTCGCCGATGGCGCTCTTGACGCCCATCGCAGCCGACATCTCGATGCAGGGGTGGTCGGCGAACACCCGCTCGACCTCCCAGGCCGACACGTTCTCGCCGCGCACGCGCATGCTGTCCGATGCGCGGCCGATGAAGAACAGGTCGCCGTCGGCATCCTGGCGGGCCATGTCGCCGGTGTAGAGCCTGCCGTTGCGCAGCGCCTTGGCGGTCGCCTCGGGGTTCTTCCAGTAGCCCGGCAGCAGCGTGCCCTCCAGACTGCTCTCCACCACGATCTGGCCCGCCGCGCCCACCGGCACCGGCTGATCGTTGTCGTCGAGCAGGCTGAGCGTGATCCACGGCAAGGGGCGGCCGATGGAGCCCGGCTTGCCGGTCTCGTTGAGCGTGGCGAAGCTGGAGCCTTCGGTCATGCCGTAGCACTCGCGCAGCTCGCACCCCAGCCGGTCGCGGATGGGCTGCCAGCTGCTTGCCGACACGCCCGCGCCCCACGCGACGGGGATGCGCGCATCGGCCGGCTTTGCGTCCTCGGGCAGTTGCATCAGGATGTCCAGCACCCCGCCCAGGTAATGCAGATGGGTGGCGCGGGACTCCTGCCACTGGCTCCAGAAACGGCTGGCGGAGAAACGCTCGACCACCAGCAGCGTGACCTTCTCGAGGAAGGGCATCAGCAGCATCTGGGCGCCGCCGATGTGGCACAGCGGCTCCCACAGGAAGGCGCGGTCGCCCGCCTTGATGTCGGCCACGCGGATCGCCGCCTCGGTGGCGATCCGCATCATGCGATGGGTGAACACCACGCCCTTGGGCGCACCGGTGGTGCCCGAGGTATAGATCAGGCACAGGGTGTCGCCGACTTCGCAGGGCGTGTGCGTCAGTTCGCCGGGCGGGACGGCGTCGCCGCGGCTGGACACGCGCCAGTCCTGGTCTGCGACATTGACCACCCGCGCATTGCCTTCGAGACGCCCGCCGGGCGCCTCGGCCCCCTCGAACAGCGGCGCGAACTCGTCGTCGAGCATCAGCAGCGTCGGCTCGGAATGCTCGAGGATGTATTTCAGCCCCATTCCGCGCAGCTTGGTGTTGATCGGCACCCACACCAGCCCGGACAGCACGATGGCGTAGATCAGCGCGATGTGCTGCACCGAGTTGCCGAGCATGACCGCCACGCGATCGCCCTTCTCCAGGCCTTCGGCCGCCAGCCAGGCCTGGAAGGCGGCGACATCCTGGCGCAAGGCCTGGGGCGATAGCTGCTGTCCCTGGAAATCGATGACGGTATGCGGATCGTCGCTCAGCAAGCCTGCGTAAAGCAGCGGCGCGACGTCGAACCGGTCGTTGTCGATGCGCTGGGGTAGATATTGAAGTCGGGTCATCACCGGCTACCTTTGGATTTGATGTACGAGGACAGGAAGATGATCAGCGTGATCAGCAGGATCATGAGCGTGGAGACCGCCGCCAGCGTGGGCGATACCGCGAGCTGGATGTCGTCCCACATCTGCTTGGGCAAGGTGGTGTTGACGCCGCCGCTGACGAAGATGGCGATGGTCAGGTCGTCGAACGAGACGATGAAGGCGAACAGCAGTGCCGAAGTGATGCTGCCGGCCAGCAGCGGCAGCAGCACGGTGCGCAGGCGGGCGAAGCCGGAAGCGCCCAGGATGCGCGCCGCATCGTCCAGCCGCCAGTCGAACTGCCGGAAGCCGGCCGCCAGCGTCACGACCACGTAGGGGATGGCCAGCACGGTGTGGCCGATCACCAGCGCCACGTCGCTGCCGGTCAGGCCCAGGCTGGCGAACAGGTACAGCAGGCCGATGGCGACGACGATGCGGGGCACGATCAGCGGCGCCACGTACAGCGCGAACAAGGGCTTGACCCAACGCGAGGACACCTTGGTCAGCGTATAGGTGGCGCCGAAGCCCAGGACCACGGCCAGTACCGCGGTGACCGCGCCCACGCTCAGCGAACGCACCATCGCGGCATGCCAGACCGGCGATTCCAGGAAGTCCTGGAACCAGCGCAGGCTGAAGAGCTCGGGCGGGAACGCCACCACCGCGGTCTTGCTGAAGGCGATGGGAATGACGATCAGGATCGGCAGCACCAGGAAGCCCACCACCGCCAGGCAGTAGCCCACCAGCACGCCGGCCTTCTGCGCGCGGATGCTGCGCGCGGCGAAGGCCCGGTCGATCAGCCCGCCCAGCGCATAACCCAGCCGCGAGAACCAGCTTGCCCCGCCGCCGCCGTTCTGGCTGGTCTCGCCGGCCAGCGAGGTCAGCCCGGCCAGCCGGTCATACACGTAGAACACGATGATCGAGCACACCAGGATCAGGATGGACAGCGCCCCGGCCATGCGCATGTCGAGCAGCTCCAGCACCGAGGAAATGACCATCTGCGCGATCATCGATTCGCGCGGCGTGCCCAGCAGCGCGGGCACGATGAAGAAGCCCAGGCAGGTGATGAACACCAGCAGGCCGGCGGCCGCCACGCCGGGCAGCGACAGCGGGAAGAACACCGTCAGGAAGTTGGTGGCACGGCCGGCGCCGAGGATTTCCGCCGCGCTGCTCAACTGCCGGTTGATGCCCTGCATGGTCGGCAGGATGGTGAGCACGGCCAGCGGCAGCATGGCATGCACCATGCCGACCAGCACGCCCAGCATCGAGGGCGCCAGCGTATCGTTGCCGTCGATCAGGCCCAGCAGTGTCGCCACCGTGGTCAGCAGGCCGGTCTTGGACATCAGCAGCATCCAGGCATAGGTCTTGACCAGATAGCTGGTCCAGAACGGCAGCAGGATCCACAGCACCCAGCGGTTGCGGCGGCGCTCGCTCAGCATGCTGAGCAGGTAGGCCAGCGGATAGCCGAGGGCCACCGACAGGAAAGCGGTGGCGAATGAAATGCCGAAGGTCGTCCACAGCACCTTGACGTACACCGGCGCCGACACCAGCCGCTCGAACGGCGACACGTCGAAGCCGCCCTCGTCGGCGACGAAGCCGCCCCACAGGATCTGCAGGACGGGAATCAGGAAGAACACCGCCAGGAAGGCGATGGCGGGAACGGCGGGCAGCCAGATCCGGGCGAACTGGCGCTGCGGCGAGGCCGGCGCGGTGGCCGGCGGCAATGTGGTCGTCTGCATGCGAGTCTCCTTGCCGCGCTCAGGCGCGCAGCACGCGCGAACGCGCCAGGTCCCAGTGCAGCCCCACCCGGTCGCCCAGCGCCAGCTGGCGCTCGCGGCCGCAGCGGGCGATGAAGGCCGCGGAGGTCGCCGCATCATCGGCCTGTTCCAGCGTCACCACGGCACGCACTTCGCTGCCCAGGAACACCGCCTCGCTGACCGTGCCCGAGAGCCAGCCCTGCCCCGGCGACACCAGCTCGACCGCCTCCGGGCGCACCATCAGCGTGGCTTCGCTGCCGGCGGCAGGCGCGTCGTCCTGCGGATGGACGGGAATCGTGGCCTGGCCGACCTGGAACTGCCCGGCGGCCTGCATGTGGCCGTCGATCAGGTTGGACTGGCCGATGAAGTCCGCCGCGAAGCGCGTCTTCGGCTGGTCGTAGAGGTCCATCGGCGTGCCGAGCTGCTCGATGCGCGCGTGGTTCATCAGGCAGATCCGGTCGCTCATGGTCAGCGCCTCTTCCTGGTCGTGCGTGACGTAGATGAAGGTGGAGCCGAGTTCCTGGTGCAGGCGGCGGATCTCCAGCTGCATGTGTTCGCGCAGCTTCTTGTCGAGCGCGCCCAGCGGCTCGTCGAGCAGCACCACCGAGGGGTTGTAGGCGAAGCAGCGGGCCAGCGCCACGCGCTGCTGCTGCCCGCCGGACAACTCCTTGGGATAGCGGTGCCCGTACTCCTTCATCTTCACCATGCCCAGCGCGTTCTCCACCTGCCCGGCCAGTTCGCGTTCCGGCACCTTGCGCATGCGCAGCCCGTAGGCCACGTTGTCGCGCACCGTCATGTGCGGGAACAACGCATAGCTCTGGAACACCATGCCGATGCCGCGCTCGCCCGGCGGCGCGTAGGTGGCATCCTTGCCGTCGATGAGCAGCTTGCCGCCGGACGGGGCGACCAGTCCGGCGATCATCATCAGCAGCGTGGTCTTGCCCGAGCCGGACGGCCCGAGCAAGGTCAGGAACTCGCCTGCACGCACCTGCAGGTCGGTCGGCAGCAGCGCGTCGAAGTCGCCGTAGCGCTTGGCCAGGCCGGTGGTTTCAAGCTTGAACATGGCAAAGACCCCGCGCTCAGGAAATCAGGAAGTTGTTGAAGCGCTCGGTCACCGCCTGGCGGTTTTCGGCCCACCACTGCGGGCTGGGCGACACCATGCCCTTGATGTTGTCCGGCGCGCTGGGCAGCACCGTGGCGCGCTGGGGATCGATGAATTCCATCGACTTGGTGTTGGTCGGGCCATACGGCAGGTCGGACGTGAACTCGGCCTGGCGCCGCGCATCGGCGCAGAAACGCACGAACTGCTTGGCCAGCTCCGCGCGCGGCGTGCCGCGGGGGATGCCCCAGCCTTCGATCGCGTAGAGGCCTTCGTTCCAGACGATCCTGACCGGTGCGCCATTGTCGATGGCGGTCTGGGCGCGGCCGTTCCAGGTGGCCACCATGTCCACGTCGCCGTTCTGGATGATCTGCATGGCCTGCGCGCCCGAGGTCCACCAGATGCTGATGTGCCGCTTGATCTTTTCCAGGCTGCGGAAGGCGCGCTCCACGTCGAGCGGATACAGCTCGCTGGCCGGCACCCCGTCGGCCATCAGCGCCTGCTCGAGGGTGTCGATCGGATTGCGGCGCAGGCTGCGGCGGCCGGGGAATTTCTCGACGTTCCAGAAATCGGCCCAGTTCTTGGGGCCGTCGTCGCCATACTTGTCGGTGCGATAGGCCATGATCGTGGCGTACGTCCACGCCCAGCCAGTTGGGGGTGATCGCATCCGGCATCAGTTCGGGAAACTCGGCATTCGTCAGGCCGATGGGCTCGAGCAGGTTGTTCGCTTCCAAATAGGGGATGTCGGCCGACAGCGTCAGCGTGGTCACGTCCCAGATGTAGTTCTTCGACTTGACGATGGCGCCGATCTGGGCAGTGGGCTGGGCTTCGCGGGCGACGTTGACGACCCTGATGCCCGTGGCCTTCTCGAACGGATCGTAGAAGGCGCGGCGATAGGCGGCGGTGTACGGACCGCCCGGGTCCGACACGACGATCTGCTGCTTGCCTTGCGCGAAGGCGAGCGGCGCGACCTGGGCCAGCACCAGGCCACCTGCGGTGGCTTTCAGGAATCGACGACGATCACTGCTGTTGAGAATTTTGCTCATGGCGTACTCCTATCGACGCAAGACGTCCGGGGATCGGGGACGGCGTGGCGGCCCGCGGGCCGCCGCTGGTTGTGCCGCCGCCCCGCCAGGGGGCGGGATCGGCGGCGGGTCCGGAGGATTACTTTTGGCGCTTGGCCAGGAAGGCGGCCATCATCTGCTGCGGCTCGCCGGACCTGTAGGCGTCGGCGTGGATGCGGATCGCGGCGTCGATGGTCTCGCGGAAACTCGCCTCGCTCATCTCGCGGAAGCGCTGCTTGTCCAGACGCATCGTGACGGGCGGCTTGGCAGCCAGTTCGCGCGCCACTTCGAAGGCACGGGCCATCACCTGATCCTGCGGCACCAGATGGTGCAGGATGCCGATGTGGCGGCATTCCTCGGCATCCATCAGGCGGCCGGTGAGGGTCAGCTCGATGGTGCGCGACATGCCCAGGACCAGGTTCATGATCCAGGGGCCAGTAACGCTGGCGATACCGGAATTGATCTCGGGCTGGCCCATCTTGACGCCGGGGTGGCCGACGCGCACGTCACCCAGCAGCGCCACCTGGAAGGCCGAGCCGGCGGCGGTGCCGTTGAGCGCCATGATCAGCGGCTTGTCCAGGCTGCGCAGGGTGTCGTAGTACTCCTCCCAGGTGCGGATCCAGGCTTCGGAGTCGGTCTCGTCGAAATGCTGGGCCTCCTCCAGGTCCTGGCCGGCGCAGAAGGCACGGTCGCCGGCACCGGTCATGATGATGGCGCGGGTGGCCGCGTCGGCATTGAAGGCGCGCAGCGCCTGCATGATCTCGGCGCGCATGGCGCCGTTCCAGGCATTGAGCTTCTCCGGACGATTGAGCCGGACCAGCCCGATGTTGTCGTGTTGCTCGGTTTCGATGAATTGATAGGTACTCATGTTTGCTTCTCCGTTGCGCCGATAGAACTGTATTTTTATAAAATATAAATCTGTGTAATGAAGATAGAAAATAAGTGAATACCCTAACGAACGGCGCAAAAAACAGGAAAATATCGCCTCACTTCGCGCCTGACAGGCATCTCGGAGGCGTCCCCTCAGCCAGGAAGTTCGTTAATTTATTTCTATACACTAAAACAATACTGAATTTTCCGATGAAACAGGACATCCTTAGCACGAGCTGTGCCAGGCCTTGAATCGGCTTGAAACCCCGTTTTCAGGGGTCGGTGCCCTGGTTCGCCAGGTGACCGATGCACCTGAGAGGTGAGTTGCAGCTCGGCCGTGCCTGCTCATGGTGCAAAGGCAAGATTTATTTATTTTTATGCAATAAGATACGCACCAAGAAAGAACGCCCGATCCGAGCCCATGCCAAGAAAGCCTTCCTCCCCTCCCCCACGCTCTCCGACCCTGCCGCCGGCGCCGAGGAAAAGCGCAGCAAGAGCGGCGACCCGCGGTCGTCGCCGCTCTTCGTAAACTCGGTGGAGAAAGCCTTCCAGATCCTGGCCGTCTTCGGCCCCAGCCGCAGGCAGCTCACGCTCACCCAGATCGTCGCGCAGTCGGGCATGGACATGAGCTCGGTCCAGCGCTTCACGCACACGCTGGTCACGCTCAACCTGCTCAGAAAGGATCCCCGCAGCAAGTCGTACGAGCTGTCGCCCGGCATCCTGAGAATGGCGCACCAGTACATATCGTCGAACGACCTGGTCAGCCGGGCCATGCCCTACCTCCAGCACCTGGCCATGGAAACCGAGGCAGCGGTCAACCTGACCATCCTGGACGGCACCGACATCGTCTATCTGCAGCGCATCGTGAGCCGCTACGTGCTGTCGCCGGAAATCATCATGGGCACGCGCCTGCCCGCCTACTGCACCTCGTCGGGCCTGGCCATGCTGGCCGCACTTCCCCGTCACGAGGCCGAGGCCATCCTGGACCGCTCCCAGCTCATCAAGTACACCCGCCATACGGTCAATGACCGCGAGCAGATCCTGGCCCGGCTCGACACCATCCGCGACCTGGGCTATTCCCACGTGGAAGACGAGATGTACCTCGGCGACATCGCGCTGGGCGTCGCCATCACCGATTCGAGCAACAAGGTCGTCGGCGCGATCAACATCGGCATCGCCCGCCCGCAATGGAAGGGCGAGGAAGACAAGGAGAACATGCTGTCGCTGCTGATCGCGGCAGGACGCGCGATTTCCAGCCGGGGATGACGCCGGAGGCGGCGCGTGGATGAGCCTGGCGGCCGCTTGCCGACCTGCCTGCGCTCAATTCACGGTGGCGGCGTCAGAAGTTGTGCCGCAGCATCAGGCTGGCTTCGGTCTGGCGGAAACCGAAGGCCCAGTCCAGGTTGCTGCGGTTGATGCTGTGGCGCAGCCGCAGCTCGGGCACCAGCCCGGCGATCTTCCAGCCGTTCGCGCCCAGGCTGGCGATGTAGATTTCCTGTTTGTCGTGCCGCCGCGCGCCAGGAAGCCGTCGAAGGCGTCGTTGCGGATCTCGCGGTAGATGCCCAGCAGGTTCACATACATGCCCGCCTCGCCGGCAAACTGGTGGTAGACGCCGGCGCGCAGCGTCCACTCCTTGCTGCTGGCCTGCGCCACCTCGTATTTCTTGCGCGTTGCGTCGATGCCGCCGTGGATCGAGGTGACGGGCGTAGGCATGTAGCTGGCGAACAGGCTGGCCTGGTACTGGTCGTAGTCGCTGGTGATCCGCAGCGCCCGGTCCTTGTGGTGGTAGCGCCGGGTGTCCAGCGAGCCGCCGATCTGCCATTGGTTGTCGAGCGCGTGGCGCCATTCCAGTTGCAGGCTGGGGGCCAGGTAGTTGGTGTAGCCGTCGCGGTAGTAGTGCTCCACGTAGGGCAGCATGCTGACGCTGTTTCGCGCATCCAGATACTGGTAGCCCAGGTACAGCAGCGCGGTGTTGCTGCTGTAGTCCTTCACGCCCATCAGGGCCTGGGGATCGTCGTGCCGGTAATGGCTGCCGTAGCTGACCGGCCGCAGCAGCAGGTTGTGGTTGCCGCTCAGATTGAAGCGGCGCTCCAGCGCCAACTCGTAGTTCAGCATGGCGGAGCCGATGGGGTCGGGCATCTTGCGCTCGAACAGGCAGATGCCCCAGAACTCGCTCAGGCAGTCGCGCGAACCGTTGGTCTGGTTGATGTTGTCGTTGTAGCCCATGCCGAAGGCCAGGTTGCCGTGCCAGCCGGCGCGCGCATCCAGTGCCGACAGGTATTGCTCGGTCAGCACGCGGCCGTAGTCCGGCAGGGTGCTGCTGCGGGCCAGCTCGAAGGTGGCACGGGCATCGGCGTCGCGGTTGTCCTCGAACTGCAGACGGGCCAGTTCCAGCTGGATGCGCGCATCGCCGGGGTTGGCGGCATGGGCGCGACTCAGGTGTTCCAGCGCCTGGCCGTAGAGGCCGCGATGGCGTGCCAGCAGGCCGTTGGCCATGTCCACCAGTTCGGGGCGGTAGTCGCGCAGCAGGCGGTAGCGGCCGACGAACTCCACCAGCCGGTCCCATTGCCCGGTGTTCAGGGCGATGTAGATGGCGGGTTCCAGGTCCTGCAGATTGTTGCCTACCTCGTAGATCCTGCCCTCGTGTACCACGGTGCCGGGCGGGGCCACCAGCGACTCCACCGGCTGCATGCGGCGCTCGGCGGTACGGCGTGTCTGATCGAGCAGGAAGCGGGTGTCGTCATCGTCGGCACGGGCCGTGGAGAAGGGCAGGCAGGCCAGCAGCAGGCACAGCACGGCGGCGCGGTGTTTGGGCATGGGCCAGGGATTTCCGGGGATGATATGGATCGGTGCGGGTATAGGGATAGCGGCCGGGCCGAGGCCAGACGCAACGTAGGTTGGCGCTGAGCGCAGCGACGCCCAAGCTACGGATAGAATGGAGGCCAGCGGACCGGCCTCCATGGTTGCCTGCTTACGTCAGATCAGGAGGCATGCGTTACTGGCGCGTGCCACCGAAAGCAACGTTGGTGCCGGATCCGCTGCCTCCGGTGTAGATGCCGGCCAGCGCGCTGGCGCTGTTGTAGAACCGGCCTGTGATCGTCCCCGTGGTGTTGCTGAACGTGCCGTTGGAGCTGATGGCGGTCGGGTTGGTGGAGGGACTGAAGTTCACGCTTTGGGTGCTGCTGCCGACGGTGCGGGAAATGGTACCGGTGAGCGTTTTCGAGCCGCTCGGCGAGTAGTTGGCGGTCAGCACGCCCGTGTAGAGATTGGGCGCGTGCGGCAAGCCGCCGCCGAGCGTCGTGCCGGCAGCGTTGGTGCCTGTCTGGCGAATGCCGACCACGTCGTACTTGGCATTGGTCAGCGACGGCATGCTGCTGACGGCATTGTCACCCACGTACCATACGGTGCGGCCGCTGTTCGTCATGTTCAGGTTGGTGCTGTCGCCCGTGCTCGGCGTACCGCTCACGGTCGGCGACCACTCGCCGAAATACACCGCGCTGCCCGGCGTGTTGCCCTTCAACTGGCCGATCACCAGGCCACCGAACTGCGGCCACGGCGCGGCCTGCGCATACGAAACCTGACGCAGGCTGTGGACGTTGGCCACGGCGTTCTGGTTGTTGTACCAGACTTGGGCGATCGGCGTGGGAGGGGTAGTTCCCGGCAGAGGAGCGTAGAACGGCCCGGCCGAATTGGCCGTCGCGTAGGTGGTTGCCTGGTTGATCGGCGCGGCGGCGATGTTCACGTAACCCGACATCACGCCATCCGAACGCAGCATGCTGATCCCTGCGAATCCGGTCGGAGATCCGGGAGGAAATGCGGACGGGCCGACCTGGACGTTGGCCGTGTTCGAGGAGCCGCCCTGCACGTTGGGCGCCTGCGCGAAGGCCGGCGCGGCAGCAGCGAGGGACAGCACGGCGGTGGCAATCACAGTCATCTTCATACCATTTCTCCTGAGAGTTGAGCACTGCGAAAATCTGGTTTTTCACGAAAACCAGCAAAAGGCGGAAATCAGAAGCGGAACCCCAGGTCCAGCATCACCGTGCGCCCCGGCCCCGGCACCGCCGTCCGGTTCAGCGGGTCGAGGTAATAGCGGTCGGTGAGGTTCTCCACCGACAGGCGCAGCGTGGCGTGGCGGTCGAAGCGGTATTCGGCGTACAGGTCGATGAGCTTCACCGGCTGCCAGTCATAGGGCCGGATGGTGCCGGTGGTGATGTTCAGCGGGTAGGCGTAGCCGGACGCGCTTTCGCCGTTGTAGCGACGCAGCAGGCGTTCGAGCTTCTTGTTCTCGGTGCTGCTGTGGTAGCGCAGGCGCACGCCCAGATCGAGCCTGCGCTCCAGCAGGCGTGCGCCCAGGTCCAGGTTGATCGAATAGCGGGGCTGCATGCTGGCGAACGACAGGGTGCCGGGGAAGCCGCCTTCCATGCATTCCGGCAGGCGGCTGTAGTGCGGGTCGAGGAACACCGCGTAGTCCTTGTCACACATCTCCTGGCGCTCGCGCCAAGTGGCGCCCAGGCCGCCGTAGAAGCGCCCGGTGTCGAAGCGGCTCTGCAGTTCGACGCCGCTCATGACCTTGCGGTCGAACTGGACCATCGCCATGTTGATGGTGCGGTCGTAGAAATCGCGGATGGTGTTGTGGAAGTAACTCAGCTTGACGTCCGCGCGCCGCAGTTCGGGCAGCAGGCCGCTCAAGTCGTGGGAATAGCCGACCTCCCAGGCTTCGTTACGCTCCGGCTTGGGCGAGGAATAGAGGAATTCCCCGCCGACGATGCCGGTCCGGTTGGCGATCTCCAGGATGCTCGGAAAGCGAGGCATGCTGGAATAGCGCGCATACACCCTGCCACGCTCGCCCAGCAGATAGGAGGCTGCAAACATGGACGACCACGCGTGTGCGCGCTGTGTTTCAGGGCGCTTCCACTGGTCGTCGGGCGTCTGGGTGACGAAGCTGCCGCCGAAACCCTGGGGTAGCGGCTGATATTTCTGGTAGGTGCCGACAACCCCTTGCGGGTTCTCCGCCGTTTCGTTGATGTCGATGCTGCCGTTGTGGAAGGGGTTCTGCCCGCTGTCCGGCTTGCCATCCTTCAGTGGTACCTTACTGGACAGACCATCAACATAATAAACGCCACTACCATCCTCCGCAGAATTCAAGAAAGCGCAACCAGCATCGCAGCCGATGGATGCCCTGTAATCGCCCAGAATCTGTATATAGCGGCTTTTCTCTTCGTCGGTCAGTTCGAAGAGCGGCGGGATTTCGTGGTCCTCTCCCGTCTCCTCGTCAGTAACCCAGTCCGGCTCAGAGTATCTCAGCTTGTGATAGGCCTCGGCCGCAGCATCGTCCATGAGCACGCGCCACTGCAGCAACTGGTGCGTGTTCACCGCGGTGCTCTTCCACAATTCGTCGCGCTCGGCGCGGCGCTTGTCCAGTTCGTCGTCGTAGGCCCAGTAGGCGCCGTAGCGCGTGCCAGCACTCAGCTGCAGGCGGTCGGTGGCCCGCCATTCGACGAGGGTACCCACTCCGTATTCCTGCCGCCGCCCGGAGGCCGGGCCGAACTTGGCGGGCGCCGGACCGACGCCCATGACTGAGGTTTCCACCGGCTGGTGGTCCTTCTGCCGTTCGTGCTGCCAATCGGCGGTGGCGGTCAGCGCCAAGCGGTCGGAGAATCGGAAGCGGTTGCTGAGGTCCACCCCGCTACGGGTCGAGCGGGTCTGGATTTCGTTGCCGATGAACACCGTGTACTGGTCGTCGGTATTCGGCCCCTTCGCGGGTTCCGGCGCACCGATCAGGGCAGGATTCGAGCAGAAGCTGCTGCTGTAGTTGCAGGAAACCCACTGATCCCAGGCCGAATCTCTGGCTTTCACCTGGTAGGTGAAATCGCCGTCCTGGTAGCGCCGGCTCCTGCTGTCCGTCTGCCACAGCCCGACCTCCAGGTCGATCCAGCGAGAATCGGCCGGCTTCCATTCATAGCCCACCCGGTAGATGTCCTGGTCGATGGTGGTGAGCGGAAAAGGGTACTGGATGAGGCTCTTCCCCTGGTCGAGATATCGGTCCTGATCCAGCCGGTAGATGTAGTCCGCCGTGATCGAGGACGGCAGTTCGGCGAAGTTCAGGTCGTTGCGGGTATAGCTGAAGCTGAGCTTCTGGCCGTCAGGCAGTTTCCAGTTTGTTTTCAGCAGCAGGCTTTCCAGTTCGGTACTGGTATAGGGCACCTCCCAACCGGGCGCGAACAGGCGGGCGATGTTGGGGTACATGCCCTTGGCGTTGTTGAGGATGGTGGCGTTGGTGCGTTCGTTCTGCATGTAGTCACCAGCCCCTTTCTTGCCCGCGAAGTAGTTGCCGCGCCGGGTGTTGCTGTAGGCCGCCAGCACATCGAAGATTTCGTGCCTGTAGGCCCCGGCGAGGAACAGCCTGCGGTCATCCAGGTTGAACAGACGGGTGTCGCTGCGGCTGCGCCGCCTGGCCTGCGGCTCCAGGAACAGCAGGCCGGGGACATCGAACGGCCCCGCGGTGACTGCACGGTGGATGTCGCGGTAATCCTTGCCGACCAGGCTGTGCGCGTCGGTGGAATCCTTGATGGAATTGCTGGAGGTGCCCAGCTTGATTTCCGCCCCCAGTTGCGGCCGTCCTCGACGATGTCGTCGGCGTCGATGGTGCGGATGTTGACCGCACCGCCGATGCCACTCTTCAGCCCACGCGTCATCGACGGACCTTTTTCCACCTCGATGCTGCGGAACAGGTTGGGATCGACGTAGTTGCGGTTGTTGATGCCCTGCCGCCCCATCCATACGTCGATGGACTGCACGGTGCCGTCTACGGTGACCGGAATGCGTCCGTTGCCGGACAGCCCGCGGATGTTGGGGTACAGGGCGGCGCCGTTGCGGTTGTCGCTGTTGTATACACCATTGACGCCGGCGAACACGTCCCCCACCGAGACGCCGCGATAGCGTTCCATGTACTGGCGATCGACATAAGCATTGGAAATATCCTTCTCATACACATTGTCATGCCCCACCTCGTCCTTGGTCCGTTCGCCCGTCACCAGAACGCTTTTCATCTCGGTCGCATTGCGGGCGGGGTCGTCTTCACCGGCAATGTCGGGCAGCAGCGGGCGCAGCACGTAGCGGTTCGCTGCGATGGCGACGGCCTGCAGGCCGCTGCCGGCAAGCAACTGGCGGAAGCCCTCGCCCACTGCATGGCTGCCCTGCACGCCGCTGGAATGCCGCCCCTGCAGCGCCTGGGCATCGAAGGACAGCAGCACGCCCGCCTCGCGCGCGAAGCGGTTGAGCACTTCGGCGAGCGGCCCGGGGCCGATGTCGTAGCTGCGCACACCCTGTTGCTGAGTCGTGCCGGCGGTTTGTGCCTGGCTGGACTCCGGGGCCAGGAAGGCCGCCAGGATGCACAGCAGCGTGGCATTGAGGCGGAGGTTTCGCCGTCCATGGCTGGAGAAGCGGCGGGACGAAGGGGGGTGTTTGCGGACTTGGGCGACTCCGGGCATCTCGATTCCAGTGAATGAGTGAAGTTAATGAGAACTATTACAACTGGAAGGACACGCGAGCTGCGCCGAAAGTGCACCCGAAGGCATCGATGATTCGAGCGGAATTTTCTACGGCCCGGCGACGGTGCCGGGATGAGGCCGCGAACCCGGCCGGCCTGCGCTGCAAAATGGTCCGGGAGACCTGCGCAGTTGCGTCAGGGTTTTGAAGCGGGCAGCACGGTCGCGTAATAGCGCGTGAAGCTTCGCACCCGGACGGGGAAGGCATCGGCCAGCATGGCGAGCGCCTCGTCGGTATCGTCCAGCGGGAACACACCGGATACGCGCAGCCGGGCAAGTCCGGAATCGAAGCCCAGGTAGCCCTTGCGGTGGCGCGAGAGTTCGGCAATGAAGTCCGGCAGCGGCATGTTCACGACACTGAGCCGCCCCTCCCGCCAGTCGCCCGCCCCTGCCGGCTGCATGTGCGGTGCGCCGGCACTGTGGCTGTCGAAGACGATCTCCTGCCCTTCGGACAGGCGGACGGGCTGCGCCATCGACAGCAGCGGACGCACTTCGACCGCGTCCTGCAGCACCTGCACGCTGGAATGGTCGCCATGCAGCCTGACCACGAAGCGCGTGCCCAGGGCCCGCACCCTGCCATGCGGGGTATGCACGACGAAGGGGCGCGCGGCGCCGGGGAGCTTGTCGGGCCGAGTCTCGACGAGGATTTCGCCCGCACGCAACAGGATGCCGCGCTCGCTGGGGCCGAAGGCAAGGTCCATGGCGCTGCCGGTGTTCAGGTACAGCAGCGAGCCGTCGGCCAGCACCTGCCGGCTGCGCTCGCCGGTGCCGGTGCGCAGGCCGGCATGCAGCTCGGGCGAGGACAACTGGCGCCAGGTCCCGGCGCCCGCCAGTCCGGCACAAACCAGCACCACCGCGCTGCGCAGCACCGCGCGCCGCGAAGTCTTCTGCGCCAGCACCGGCGAGGCAAGCCTGCCGGGGACCTTGTCGAACAGGCTGCGGACCTCCTGGATCCGCGCCCATGCCTGGCGGTTGGACGGACAGGCGTCGAGCCAGCCCTGCCAGCGGCGGCGATCCTGTTCGGTGGCGTCTTCCGCCTGCAGGCAGGCATACCAGAAGGCGGCTTCTTCGATGGAGCTGGAGGACTTATTCACACCCTGCCCCGCTTTCACGCCGGCATGCGGGAGCGCTGTGCGAGATGGCTTTGGTATTCACGGCATCATCTCGCAGCAATGCACCATCGCGCGCGCCACGTAGTTCTTGACGGTACGCAGCGACACGCCGAGGCGTTCGGCGATCTGCGCATACGGAATTTCCTCGAACTGGGCGAGCAGGAAGGCCTGCTTGACCTTGATGCCCAGGCCATCGAGCATCTGGTCGATTTCCAGCAGCGCTTCCTTCATCAGCGCCTGGGTTTCGAGCGAAGGGATTTCGTCCTGCGGCAGCGTTGCCAGCACTTCGAGATAAGCGCGTTCGATCGACTGGCGGCGGTAGAAGTTGGCCATCAGCCGTCCGGCGACGGTGGCGAGGTAGGCCCGTGGTTCGCGCAGCGCCATCTGCACATTGGCATGTGCGCACAGCACGCGGATGAAAGTGTCCTGGGCCAGGTCGTCGGCATCGGCCTTGTTGCCCATCCTGGCGCGCAGCCACGCACTCAGCCAGCGATGATTGTCGTGGTAGAGCGTTGCGACATCCTGCGCGGGCGCGCCAGCCTCGGTCATACCCATGATAGGACTGTATCAGGCCATCAAGATGATAACGCTTCTCATTATACATCCACTTGCCGCCGCCGGCTCCTGTTTTCTTTGGCTGGAAGCCTGCCGGCAGTGTTGCAAGGATCGTACAGCAGCCACATCCGGGAGTTAGAATTTATGGTTTTCCGCCCCAGCCGTACACCGGAGTCTCAGCAATGCCCGCCGCCCTGACCGAAAACCTCAACATCGCCGCCTTCGATCACATGCCCTCGCCGGAGGAGATCAAGGCCAGCGTACCGCTCACCGAGCAAGCCGCAGCTTCGGTCGTGGCCGGACGCAGAGCGCTGATGGACATCCTCGATCGCAAGGATCCGCGCGTCTTCGTCGTCGTCGGGCCGTGTTCGATCCACGACCCGGTGGCCGGGCTCGACTATGCGCGCCGGCTGAAGAAGCTCGCCGACGAGGTGTCGGACGTGCTGCTGCTGGTGATGCGGGTGTACTTCGAGAAGCCGCGCACCTCGACCGGCTGGAAGGGCTTCATCAACGATCCCTTCATGGACGACTCCTTCCGCATCGACGTCGGCATGGAGCGTGCGCGCAAATTCCTGCTCGACGTCTGCGAGACCGGCCTGCCGACCGCCACTGAGGCGCTCGACCCGATCGCGCCGCAGTACTACGGCGACCTGATCTCGTGGACGGCGATCGGCGCCCGGACCTCCGAATCGCAGACCCACCGCGAGATGGCCTCGGGCCTGTCGACGCCGGTCGGCTTCAAGAACGCCACCGACGGCGACCTCGACGTGGCGATCAACGCGATCATCTCGGCGGCCAGCCCGCACAGCTTCCTCGGCATCAACAGCCACGGCAAGTCGGCGATCACCCGCACCCGCGGCAACCACTACGGCCACGTCGTGCTGCGCGGCGGCGGCGGGCGGCCGAACTACGACACGGTGTCGGTGTCGCTGGCCGAACAGGCGCTGGCCAAGGCCAAGCTGCCGCAGAACATCGTCGTCGACTGCTCGCACGCGAACTCCTGGAAGAAGCCCGAATACCAGCCGCTGGTGATGAAGGACGTGATGCACCAGATCCGCGAAGGCAACGAGTCGGTGGTCGGCCTGATGGTCGAAAGCAACATCGAGGCCGGCAACCAGCCGATTCCCGCCGACCTGTCGCAGCTCAAGTACGGCTGCTCGGTGACCGATGCCTGCGTGGGCTGGGACACCACCGAGGAGATGATCCGCAATGCGGCGGCGATGCTGCGCGAAGTCGTGGGCAGGCGCGGAGCATGCGCATGAATCTCGTCGTGCTGGCCGAGGACGTCGACAGCATTGCGCTGAAAAACGTCGCCAAGCTGACGGGCGCGCGCGAGATCGAGCAGATCACGCCACGCTCGTTCCGTCTGGTCGCCGCCCAGGCCCATCCCGACCTGGCGAAGACCTGCGCCGCGGGCGGCCTGGACCATGCCTGGCTGCCCGACGGCCGCCAGTTGCGCGACTTCGGCCTGTTCGTCACCGACATGGATTCGACGCTGATCAACATCGAATGCATCGACGAGATTGCCGACATGCAGGGCCTGAAAGCCCAGGTCGCCGAGATCACCGAAGCGGCGATGCAGGGCGAGATCGATTTCCGCGAGTCGCTGACCCGCCGCGTGTCGCTGCTGGCCGGCTTGCCCGAAAGCGCGCTGGAAGAGGTTTACGTCCATCGCCTGCAACTGAACCCCGGCGCCGAACGGCTGATGAAGGGCCTGCAGCGCGCCGGCATCCGCACGATGCTGGTGTCCGGCGGCTTCACCTACTTCACCGAACGCCTGAAGCAGCGCCTGGGCTTCGACCATGCCCATGCCAACGAGCTCGAAGTGGCCGGCGGCCGCCTGACCGGCCGCGTGGTGGGCGGGATCGTCGACGGCGAGGCCAAGGCGCACCATCTGCTGCGCCTCCGCGATGCGCTCGGCCTGGAGCCACGGCAGGTGATCGCGGCCGGCGACGGCGCCAACGACATCCCGATGCTGAAAGCCGCCGGCTTCGGCGTCGCTTTCCACCCCAAGCCGGCACTGCGCCAGGTGGCGGACTGCTGCATCGAGCACAGCGGGCTGGACGGGGTGCTCGACCTCTTCGGCTGAGGCGCTTCAGCCTGCGGCCAGCGCAGCGCTGGCCGCTTCCTCGCGCAGCCGCCCCGCCGTCATCCGCAGCACGCGCGCGCAGCGGCGGGCGAGCGACTCGTCGTGGGTGACGAGGATCAGCGTGGTACCGGCCTCGCGGTTGAGCGCGAACATCAGTTCGATGACGGCGCGGCCGGTTTCGGCGTCGAGGTTGCCGGTCGGCTCGTCGGCCAGCAGCAGGCGCGGATCGGGGGCGAAAGCCCGCGCCAGCGCGACGCGCTGCTGCTCGCCGCCGGACAGGTGCTTGGGATAGTGGCGCAGCCTGCTTTCCAGGCCGACGCGCTGCAGCCATTGCGTGGCCACTTCGCGCGCCTGCGGCACTCCGGCCAGTTCCAGCGGCAGCATCACGTTCTCCAGCGCGGTCAGCGCCGGCAGCAACTGGAAGGACTGGAACACGAAACCGATGGCCTCGCCGCGCAGCGCCGCGCGCGCATCCTCGTCGAGGGCGAAGAAGTCCGTGCCCTGCAGCCTGACCGAACCGTCCGATGGAACGTCCAGCCCGGCGAGCAATCCCAGCAGCGTCGATTTGCCCGAACCCGACGCGCCGACGATGGCGACCGACTCGCCCGCGCCGACAGCGAAGCCGACATCCTGCAGAATGTGCAGATCACCCTCGCCGTCGGCCACCTTCACGCGCTTCGACAAGCGCTCGACTTCGATGACCGGAATGGAGATTTCAATGCCGCTGCGATCCATCGCTACCTTCTTTGTCATGCTGCTGTTCATGAGTGCCGCCCAGGCGGCGACGATCCTGGTGTGGGGCGACAGCCTGTCCGCCGGCTACGGCCTGAAGCCCGGCGAAGCCTGGCCCACCTTGTTGCAGACGCGCCTGGAGGAAAAAGGGTTCCGCCATACCGTCGTCAATGCCAGCGTATCCGGCGAGACTTCGGCCGGCGGCCGCTCGCGCCTGCCGGCCGCGCTCGAACGCCACAAGCCCGACATCGTCATCCTCGAACTCGGCGCCAACGACGGCCTGCGCGGCCTGAAGCCGCAACTGCTGGCCGAGAACCTCGAAGCGATGATCGCCGCATCCCGCGAAGCCGGTGCCCGGGTGCTGCTGATCGGCATGCAGATGCCGCCGAATTATGGTCCCGCCTACACCCGCCGGTTTGCCCAGGCTTTCGACGAAGTCGCCAAGGCCCAGCAGGTGCCACTCGTTCCCTTCCTGATGGAAGGCTTCGCCGACCAGCCCGAGCGCTTCCTCGCCGACGGCATCCATCCCACGGCCGACGCGCAGCCGCTGGTGCTGGATACGGTGTGGAACGGCCTGGAGCCGATGCTGGGCAAGCGCTAGCGCAGCCTCAGACCACCGTCACGATCGCTTCGCCCGCCACCATCCGCCCGATCACCGTGCCGGGCTCGCCCTGCGCGCCGGCGATCTCGGCCTGCACCGCTTCCAGCGCGCTTTCGTCGCAGGCGATCAGCAGGCCGCCCGAAGTCTGCGGGTCGGTGACGAGCTTTGCTGCCATTCCGGCGCGCTCTCCGGCAGGCGCACACCGCTGCCGTAGCTGGCCCAGTTGCGCGTCGAGGCGCCGGTGGCGATGCCGTCCCTGACCAGGGCCGCGGCTTCGTCGATGAGCGGCAGCGCGTCGATGCGCACTTCCGCGCCCAGCTTGCCGCCGCGGCACATTTCCAGCAGGTGGCCGGCCAGGCCGAAGCCGGTGACGTCGGTGACGGCATGCACGCCGTCCAGCTCGGCAAGCGCGGTGCCGGCGCGATTCAGCGTGGTCGTCCAGCGAACCATCTGCCGATAGCCCTGCGGCGACAGCAGCCCCTTCTTCAGCCCTGCCGACAGGATGCCGATGCCGAGCGGCTTGGACAGCACCAGCACGTCGCCATCGCGCGCGCCGGCATTGGTCTTGACCTTGGCCGGATCGACCACACCCAGGCCGACGAGGCCGTAGATCGGCTCCAGCACGTCGATCGAATGGCCGCCGGCGATCGGGATGCCGGCCTCGCGGCACACTTCCGCTCCGCCCTGCAGGATCTCGCCGATGACTTCGCGCGGCAGCTTGTCGAGCGGCATGCCGACGACGGCCAGCGCGAAGATCGGCGTGCCGCCCATCGCATAGACGTCGGACAGCGCGTTGGTGGCGGCGATGCGGCCGAAGTCGCGTGGATCATCGACGATCGGGGTGAAGAAATCGGTGGTGGCGACGACGGCCTGGCGCTCGTTCAGCCGATACACCGCGGCGTCGTCCGAAGTATCGGTGCCCACCAGCAGTTCGGCCGGCACCAGGCCGGCCGGCATCGCCGCGAGCAGTTCGGTCAGCACGCCGGGCGCGATTTTGCAGCCGCAGCCGCCGCCGTGGGAAAATTGCGTGAGTTTGATTTCGTTCATATCCGGAAAGAGGAGCAGCGGGCGCGCGGGGAGGATTGGAAACGTGCCTGCAAAAACATGAGAAAAGGCGTCGCGACCGTAGCACAGCTATCCGGCTTTGACGAGATCATCGATGCCCGCAGCCCGGCGGAGTTCGCCGAGGACCGCATCCCCGGCGCAATCAACCTGCCTGTGCTGGACAACGAACAGCGCATCGCCGTCGGCACCCTGTACAAGCAATCCCCCTTCGAGGCCCGCCGGCTGGGCGGTGCGCTGGTCGCAGAAAACATCGCCCGCCATCTCCAGGGCCATCTCCAGGACAAGCCGAAAAAATGGCGGCCACTGGTGTATTGCTGGCGCGGCGGACAGCGCAGCGGCTCATTCACGACCTGGCTGCGCATGGTGGGCTGGGACGCCCATCAACTGGAAGGCGGCTACAAGGCCTTTCGCCACCACGTCATTTCCGAGATCGAGCACTACGCCTCGGCGCTGCGCTGGCGGGTCGTCTGCGGCCCCACCGGCAGCGCCAAGACGCGGGTGCTGGAAGCGCTGGCGCGCGCCGGCGCCCAGACGCTGGACCTGGAAGAGCTCGCTGCCCACAAGGGTTCGGTGCTCGGCGCCCTGCCCGGCCGGCCGCAGCCCGCGCAGAAGCACTTCGAGACTCGGTTATGGGCCAGGATGGCGGCGCTCGACCTGGCACGCCCGGTGCACGTCGAAGCCGAAAGCCGCAAGATCGGCGCAGTCTTCGTGCCCGAGCCACTGATCCTCGCGATGCGCCGCGCGCCCTGCATCGCCATCGAAGCCAGCCGCGGGGCGCGGCTGGAATTCCTGGTGCGCGACTACGCCTACCTCGGCGACGACATCGCCCGCCTGCGGGCCAACATCGACCGCCTGGCCCAGTTGCAGAGCCGCAGGACCATCGAGCACTGGCATGCGCTGGCCGAAGCCCGCGCCCTGCCCGAGCTGTTCGGCGAACTCATCGACCTGCACTACGACCCGCTCTACCGCCGCTCGCAGCACGGCAACTACGCCGGCTTCGGCGATGCGCCGCGACTGGAAACCGATGACCTGAGTCCAGCCGGCATCGATGCGCTGGCGCGGCGGATACTGGCGCTCGGCAGCGTGGGCGATCCGCCTTCGGCCTGAGCAGCCGGTCACGGCGCCTCCCATGTCCCGGCCGCAGATCCCCGCCAGTGCGGGCCGGCGGACATCAGCGGGGAACTTCGAAGCTGAGCGTGGCCGTGTGGCGCACGTCGTCGTACTTCCTGCCGTCGACCGTCACGCTGCCATTGTTGACCCGGGCGGTGACTTCCAGCACGTACAGCCCCGGGAAGGCGGGCGTGAAGCTCACCGTGCCGTCCTTGGCCGGCGTGAGCACGCGGTACCAGCCTTCGCTGGTATCCACGTTCACCTGGCTGGCTGCCACCGGACGGCCCTTGAACATCAGGCGGAAGGTGTTGCCGCCCGGCTCGGTGGGTACGAGTTCCAGATCGTTGACGGCCTGGGTTTCCGTGCGGCCGAAGCGGGCCTGGTAGTAGGTCAGCACGCCGTCCGGCCCGGGGCGCGTCGCGGCGAAGCGCACATCGCCCGCGCCACCCTCGGCAAGGCTGAAATGGTCGGCGGCCTGCTCGTAGGCGGCACTCCTGCCCTCGGCAAGCACCACCTTGGTGTCCTGCAACGCAGGCAGCCTGCCGAGCGGCTTGTGCAGTTCGCCCGCATAGACCCTGGTCCGGCCGCCTTCGGCTTGCAGCCAGAGATAGTCCGCGTGGGCGAGCGAGGCGGCAAGCGCACCGGCGGCGATGGCAAAGCACACGCCGATCCGGCGAAGAACCTTGTGTTTGGGCGAACGGGACTGCTGCATGGGCTCTCCTGCCTCCTGTTTTTACTGCGTACGCATCCAGCGCGGCATGCGGCCGGGCGGCGGTACGGTGATCTCTTCCTGTTCGACCGTGACCTGCAAGCCGGGGCCGATGTCGAACAGCACGTAGAAAGGCTGTTCAGGCTTCTTGAATGTCCACGTGGAATCCGCCCCCAGCTTGCCTTCGAGCAGCGTGCCGCCATCGACGGCGATGACTTCCATGCGCGAATCCGGCATCTCGTCGCCATCGTTGGTCGCGCCCCGGCAGCGCACGCTGCCCTCGTCGAGCAGGAAGCAGCGCGCCACCGGCTCGTGGGCAGCAGCTCCCGCGCAGCCCAGCGCCAGGCCGAGGGCCAGCAGCCAGCGGAGGATACGGTGTTCAGTGCCTTGCATGTTTGCTCCGCTGTTCGTCGAACCACGCCACGGTGGCGGGAGAGGCCCGGTCCATGCGCATCATGGTCTGGTGGACGCTGCCGTCCTTGCCCACCACGGTGAGCCACAGTTCGCTGTCCGCCCGTGTCGTCGACGGCAGCGGAATCTCCACCCGCCGCTCCCAGCGCTGGCCCATGAAAGCCATGCCGGTCGCGCGCTCCGAGCGCGGCTTGTTCACCTTCAGGTAGGACGCGCTGGATGTCGTCGTCGCAGGCCTCGCAGAAGCGCAGGCGGAACTCCTTCATCGGCACGTCCATCTCCATCACCTCCGGCACGTCGCGATGGGCCTCGGCAAAGGTGAACGGCCACGGCCCCACTTCGCCCTGGATCGCATCGGCGCGCTTGAGCAACTGGACTTCCTCACCGGCGAGGCCGGCCGAGAACACCGCGACCGTGGCGACCAGCAAGCCGGCGGCGATCCAGCGGCGGACACGGGGTTCGGCAACGACATCAGCCTCTGTCTCTGTCGGCTCGAGTTTCGCTCTGCCGCGCCCGGCGTGCTCACGTGGCTTCGGCTGCCAGGGCCACTTGGGGAAGGCGAACACCAGCGCCAGCGCCGCCACGCTCAGCCAGCCCAGCCACAGCGTGATGCCCACACCGCTGCCCAGCTCAGCGATGCCCAGCGCCAGCGCGACCACCAGCAGCAGCCAGCCCAGCACCCGCGCCGTGCGCTGCCAGTTCGGTGCAGGCGGGTGCCCCAGCAGGTGCCTGCCGTGCCGTTCCGTGGCGAAAGCCAGCGCGAAGAAACCCAGTCCGCTCAGCAGCAGGATGCCCAGATGCATCCCGCTCAAGCTCCATACGGCGTTCATGCGCCACCTCCCCGCTCTGCCAGCCAGAGCAGCCAGGAGATTCCGGACAGCAGCAGCGTGCCGACGACCATGCCTGTCCAGGCACGGGCTGCACTACGCGTGTGGACAGCCCAGATCACCGCCACGGTGTAAACGGTGAAGCTGATCATCGTCGCCCACAGCACGCCCTGCGCCCGCGGCGCCGGCCACAGCAGCGACATCAGCACGGTGGCCGCGGAAGTGAGCGCGTAGCCGCCCAGCGCGGCGGCAGCCACGCGGGAGGCCACCGACCAGCGATAGGCCGGCGTCAAGGTGCTTTCCTTTTTCATGCCACTCCCTTCCTCGGCATGGCGCCCGCCGCAGCCTGCACGGCCCGGCCCGCCGGGGCCAGGCGGCGCCGCACCTTGATCGCCGTATAGGCAAACATCGCCGCCAGCGCCCACATCGTCAGATCGAAGCCCGCCAGCACCCAATCGCCGGCCGGCAGAGTCTGGCCGAGGTGGCGATCCGTCGTCAGGGCGTTGATCACCGGCACCAGCGCAAAAGCTGCGCAGGCACCCCACAGCAGTTCGACCCAGGCGCGTGCAAGCGGCCGCGCCCGGGCATAGAACAAGGTGCCCAGCCACACCGCGAACAGGGAGTGGAATTCCCAGGCCGCCCGATCCGCGATGTCGACCGGCAGCAGGCGGTTCGCCCAGAAGTAGGCCGCCACCGCCAGCGGCAGGCCGGCAATGGTGGCGACGTTGAGCGCCTCGACCAGCCGCACGCCGAAGTGCTCGGCACCTTCGCGACCGCTGCCCAGGTGATGCCTGCGCCGCTTGACGCTCCACAGCACCAGCCCGGTACCGATCATGGCGCAGCCCAGCAGGCCGGCCACGAAGTACAGCCAGCGGCCCCAGATATCGGCAAACAGGCCTTCGTGCAGGTTGAACATCACGCTCTGGGTCAATCCGGCGCTGCCGCCGGGGCGGGGTTCCGGCTCCAGCCGCTCGCCCGTCCCGGCATGGAAACGCAAGGTGGCCGGATTCCAGAAATCCAGGCTGCCGCCGGGAACCTGCGCGACGAGGATTTCGGGCGGCTCGCCTTCGTGGCGCTCGATGGTCACCGAAGCCACCCGGCCCGCGCCCCATTCCGCCTCGGCCTGTGCGACCAGCGGCGCCAGCGCCACCGCCGGCTTGCCGATCGGCTCATGCTTGTGTTCGCCGCGCTCGAAAAGCGCGTCGTAATATGCCGACTGCTCCGCCGGGCCGGTGCCATACAACACGTCCCGGCCGGCCGGCATGTAGGTGAACAGGAAGAACACCAGCCCGCTGTAGGTGATCATCAGGAAGAAAGGCAGCGCCATCACGCTCACCGCATTGTGCGCATCCAGCCAACTGCGCTGGCCCTTGCCGGGGCGGAAGGTGAAGAAATCCTTGAAGATCTTCTTGTGCGTGATCACGCCGCTGACGATCGCCAGCAGCATCAGCATCGTGGCGATGCCGACAATGCGGATGGCCCAGTCGTAGGACATGTAGTGCAGCGCGTAATGCATCCGGTACAGGCCGCGGCCGCCCGCGGTTTCGCGCGGCTCCGGGCCGGCGGGCAGCAGCGCGCCGGAGGCCGGATCGAGCTTTTCGCTGCCGCTCGCGCCCCACTCGTGGCCCGGCAAGGGCATCTCTTCCCAGCGGATCTCGAGACCGCGCCACTCGCGCGGTGCCATCGCCTCGTGCGGCAGGGTGATGCGCCAGCTCGCGGCCACCGGTGCCACCTGTTCCAGGCGCTGCAGCGCGAGTTCGAGCATGTGTCCGGTCGCGACGCCCTCGCCCGGATTGTCCAGCTGCATGGCACGCTCCGGCTCCATCCAGCGGGTGATCTCGTACTGGAAGTAGCCGGCGGTGCCGGTGACGAAAACGAAAAACAGCAACCAGCCGGCCACGAGGCCGACCCAGGTGTGCAACCAGGCCATCGACTGGCGGAGATGCTCTTTCATGCCTGTCTCCAGGCATGACGGGCAGGCCCGCGTGGGAAGAGAAATTGTCTGTGCATCGGTAATGGTGAGAAAAAGGAAGGGGCATGAACGCCCCTGGATTCGCGCGGCGGGCTCGAAGGCGACTCTTTTCGCCGTCTTCTGCGCTCTCACCTGGTATGTCGTTTGAGGCGGCGAAAAACGGACATTTCTTACTTATTGTTACAAGTTCACGAGAAAAGGAATGCCTCGATGCGTATGGCAGGCGCGATTGACGACCCCGTCTCCAGCAAATGAAAATAAGAAGGATTAACAACACCCTTCTGTGCTCGTTCGCACCAAGCAAGGGTCTTCGCCCACCGGAGCACGCCGTGCCTGTCGCCCCAGCCCACCCCGTTGCCAAGCTGTACACCGAGCATCACGGCTGGCTGCACGCCTGGTTGCGCAGGAAGCTGGGCTGCTCGAACCACGCGGCGGACCTGGCCCAGGACACCTTCCTGCGGCTGCTCAGCCAGGAGCGCCGCGGCACGCCGGTCGAAATCCTGCGCCAGCCGCGCGCCTACCTGGCGACGGTCGCCCATGGGCTGGTGGTCAATCTGTGGCGCCGCCAGGAGATCGAACGGGCCTGGCTGGAAACGCTCGCCAGCCGGCCCGAGCCGCTTGCACCCTCGCCGGAAGAGCGTGCCCTGCTGGTCGAAGCCCTGTGCGAGCTCGACGCCCTGCTCGATCGCCTCAACCCCAAGGCCCGCAGCGCCTTCCTGATGGCACGGCTCGACGGCCTGAGCTACGTCGAAATTGCCGGCCAGCTGGGCGTTTCCGAACGCATGGTGAAGAAGTACATGGCGCAGGCCATGCTTCATTGCCTGCAGTCGGGGCTGGCACCATGAGCCCGGCGGCCAGGAGCAACGGCAATCCGCCGGATGCTTCCGACTTCGAGGTACTGCAGCAAGCCGCCGAATGGTTCGCCGTTCTCGGCGCACCTGCCGTCAGCCCCGCCCAGCGCCAGGCCTGGCAAGCATGGCGGGACGCCGATGCCCGCCACCAGGCCGCCTGGCAGCAGGTCGAGAACATCTGCGGCGCCTTCAGCCATCTCCCCACGGCCGACAAGGCCGGCGCACGCCGCGCCCTCGACACGGCCTCCGAGCGGCAATTGACGCGCCGGCGGGCCGCCAAGATGCTGCTTCTGCTGTGCGGCACCGGTACCTTGGGCTGGACTGCCGTCCGCCACACCCCCTGGGCCACCTGGAACGCGGAATACAAGACCGCCACCGGCGAACGGCGCCAGGTCATGCTGGCGGACGGCGGCGGCATCTGGCTCAACTCCGCCAGCGCCATCGACGTCGATTACAGCGGCAGCCTGCGCCGCATCCATCTGCACGCCGGCGAAATCCTGATCCAGACCGCGCTCGACCTCCACCAGCTGCCGCGCCCTTCGTCGTCCACACCACCCACGGCCGGATGCGCGCCCTCGGCACCCGCTTCAGCGTGCTGCAGCAGGATGCGGCAACCCAGGTCACGGTGTTCGAGGGCGCGGTCGAACTGCAGCCGAAAGCAGCCGGCGCGCCGGCCCTGATCGTGCACGCCGGCCAGCAAAGCCGGATGAGCCGCGACGGCGCCTCTCCGCCCGCCGACGCCGACAGCGCCCGCCAGGCCTGGAGCCAGGGCCTGCTGCTGGCGGAGAACATCCGCCTGGCCGACTTCATCGCCGAACTCGCCCGTCACCGCCCCGGCTATCTCGGCTGCGCGCCCGAGATCGGCGAACTGCGCCTGGTCGGTGCCTACGAGCTCGGCGACACCGACCACGTGCTGGCCGCGCTCGAAGCCACCCTTCCCGTCCGCGTGCGGCGCGTCCTGCCGTGGTGGGTCGTCGTCGAAGCGCGGCAGGAACCGGCCGCCAGGTAATTTTTTTCGGCGCCGAGGTTCCCTTTTCGCCCCGCTCGATTGGCTTACCGGATGAAACCCTTTCATCCACCCCTTTCGAGTGCAGGCAACTCATGTTCAAGCCCTCCAGCCCCCTCCCCCCGAACCGCCGGCGCCAAGCGCTCGCTCTCGCCGTGCGCGCCGCGCTGCTCGGCCTGCCGCTGCTCATCGGCCTGCCCCAGGTACGGACTGCCGCCCACGCGGCGGAAACCATCGCCCGGCAGAGCTACGAGGTGCCGTCAGGAGCACTCGCCGGCGCCCTGCTCCAGTTCGCCCGCCAAGCCGGCATCCAGCTTTCGGTCGACGCCAGCCTCACCGCGGGGCACGGCAGCAAGGGTTTGCGCGGTCAGTACAGCATCGACTCGGCCTTGAGCGCGCTGCTTGCAGGCACGGGACTGGAAGCGGTGAATCGAGGCGGCAACGAATACACCTTGCGCAAGCTGCCGGCACGGCAGGGAGAAACGACGCTGGCGCCCGTGGCGGTCACCGCCAGCGTGGAGCGCAGTGCCATCAGCGAAGGCACGGGCAGCTACGGAGCACGGGGTGCGAGCATCATGAAAGGGGTGCAGTCGCTGAAGGAGACTCCCCAGTCCGTCACCGTCATCACCCGCCAGCGGATGGACGACCAGGGACTGGACACGCTGGAAGACGTACTCGCCAACACCACCGGCGTCACCCTGCGCCGGCGTGTGGGCGGTGGCAACGACATCGTCATCCGCGGTTTCGAGACCAACACCATCCAGTACGACGGCATGCCGCTGCCGCGCTCCTACACCAACGGCAACATGCTGCAGGCCAGTTCCGTCCATCTCGACCGAGTGGAAGTGCTGCGTGGCGCCCAAGGCCTGCTGGAAGGCGCCGGCAGCCCGGCCGGCGCGGTGAATCTGGTGCGCAAGCGAGGCACGGCCGAACGCCGGTTGATGGTGGAAGGCCGCGCCGGCTCCTGGGACAACTACGGCGCCCGCGTCGATGCCGGCGGCCCGCTGAACGAAGCCGGCACGCTGCGCGCCCGCGCGGTGCTGGACTACGAGGACAAGAGCGCCTACGTGGACAAGGTGTGGGACCGCAACCTGAGCGCCTATGCCGCGCTGGACCTCGATGCCACGCCGGACACCACCCTCGGCCTGGGGCTGGCCCATACCCGCTTCAAAGGCAACAGCGGTATTTACAACGGCCTGCCGCGCCATGCCGACGGCACCATGCCGGATCTCCCGCCGCGCCAACATGGACGCCGACTGGAGCGAGGCGACGCGGGAGGAAACCCAGCTCTTTGTCGATTTCGAGCACCGTTTCAATCCGGACTGGAAGCTGAAGGCCAGCGGCATCTACATCGACGAGACCTTCGACGGGGCCACCGCCCTGTCCTACTTCCGCCTGATCCCGGTCGGTGGCAACTCGATGACGGCGCCTGGTTTCGCCTACGATTTCGGCGGCCGGAGCAAGGGCCTGGATATCAACCTGAGCGGCGCATTCCAGGCGCTGGGAATCGCCCACGAAATCGTCGTCGGCGGCAGCTACTCCAACCAGGAGCGCGACGACGCCTTCCACGAGTACTCGAACACCACCATCGACATCTTCGACAGCAAGGCCGACATCATCCCGCTCGGCGCCCGCGCGCTCAGCCGCATGCGCGATCTCGGTTCCAAGACCACCCAGCGCGGCCTCTACGGGCTGTGGCGCGGGCATCTCACCGATCGCGCCACGCTGATCCTGGGTGGCCGTGCGAGTTGGTACGACTACCGCAGCGCCATCGTCAATCCGGTCAACGGCGCCATCGTCACCCGTTCCCGGGAGAAGGAAAACGGCGAATTCACCCCCTACGGCGGTCTGGTCTATGCCCTGACGCCGCAGTGGTCCGCCTATGCCAGCTACGCCGAGATCTTCGAGCCGCAAAGCGTCACCGACGCCGGGTTCAAGGTCCTGCCGCCGATGACCGGCGTCAATTACGAACTGGGCATCAAGGGCGAACTGTTCGACGGCGCGCTCAACACCTCGCTGGCAGTATTCCGCGTCGACCAGGAAAACCGCGCCGTCACCGACTACGACTCGCCCATGCTGTGCGGCGGCTGGTACTGCTCCCGCGCCGCCGGCAAGGTGCGCAGCCAGGGCGTCGAGCTGGAAGCCCACGGCAGGCTGGCGCGCGGCTGGCAACTGAGCGGCGGCTATACCTACAACCGCAACAAGTACCTCGAGGATGCGGACGAAAGCCTGGTCGGCAAGCCGTTCAGCGACGAAACACCCAGGCACATGCTGCGCCTGTGGTCCGACTACCAGTTGGCCGGCGAGTTGGAAAAGTGGCGCATCGGCGCCGGGGTGAACTACCGCAGCAAGCAAAAGACCGACAGCGCCACCATGAAGAACCCGGTACAGGGCGGCTACGCCGTCTGGAACGCCCGTGTGGCCTACCAGATCGACAAGACCTGGAGTGCCGCGCTCAACGTCGAGAACCTGTTCGACAAGCGCTACTACTCCAACATCACCACCAATTACCTGCACAGCTACGTGGGCGAGCCACGCAGCTTCCTGCTGACCGTGCGCGGCAGCTTCTGACGCCGATACCGAGCGCCCCTGGCTCTGCACACATCAGCCACGGCGGCACCCGCTTGCGGGTGCCGTTTCCTTCAACACGCGCAGGACGCTGCGCATATCGTGCCCGACCTTCGTATTAGTCCTCTATGGTTTGCAGCACATAGCGCGGCCTTCCCCGGTCCGTGATGAATACCGGTCCGGAAGCAGCCGCCCGCTTGGCGGCTCCGACATCACGGATGAACTGACCGCTTGAAACAGCGTGGATGGTCATTTCTGCCCCCTGCGCACCACCGATGTCTGTACGTTGGAACATTGACTGAACGCATGCCAGCGGCCGAGAGAACAGGAATTCAAGCCAGTCGCCTGAACAGGCAGCGGTGCTATCATTTGCGAATGATTCTCATGACAAGCCTCGCACCTTTCCGTACCTGAATGGTACGGATCGAGCGCCCGGCCTGTCCGGCACGGAGCCTGCCTTGCAGCACAAAGCGACAGAACAAACCCGCTTGATCGGCGAACTGTATTCCAGCCATCGCGGCTGGCTGCAGGGCTGGCTGCGCAAGAAGATCGGCTGCCTGCACCAGGCTGCCGATCTGGTGCAGGACACCTTCGTCAAGCTGCTGTCGTCCGCGAATCTGCCGGCCCTGCGCGAGCCGCGCGCCTACCTGCTGGTGATCGCCAGCCATCTGATGATCGATCATTACCGGCGCCGCAAGCTGGAACAGGAAAGCCTGCAAACCATGGCGGTGCTGGCCGAAGACGCGCTGGCCGCCAGCCCCGAGGAGCAGGCCGCGACCCGCCAGCTGCTGGGAGAGACCCTGCACGTCCTGGCCCGCGAACTGGGCGACAAGCCCTGCCGGGCCTTTCTGATGGCGCGCGTGGATGGCATGTCCTACGCGGAGATCGCCGCCGCACTCGGCGTGTCCGAGAGCAGCGTCAAGCAGTACCTGAGCAAAGCCCTGGCGTATTGCCATGCCCGCCTCTACACCCATGACTGACGCGGCGCTGAACGAATCCGCGATCCGCGAACAGGCCGCCGAGTGGATCGTGCGCCTCGACGACGCACTGGACGACGCCCAGCGCCAGGCCGTGCAGGCGGCCTGCCGGGCGTGGTGTGCGCAGGACGAGCGGCACGCGCGCATCTTCCGCCAGATGCAGCAGATGTGGCAGGCCGCAGCCCAGCCCGCCAAACCGAAACGCGGCGGGAAAACCGCCGCCGCGGCCGGCCTGCTCGCCCTGCTCGTGCTGTGCTGGCTGCTGCCGCTGCAGGCCTGGCTGGCCGACGTGCGCGTGGCGCCGGGTGAACTGCGCCAGGTGACGCTGGAGGATGGCAGCCGCCTGACGCTCGACAGCGGCGCGAGCGTCGATATCCGCTTCGACGGGCAGATGCGCTCGGTGCATCTGCATGCCGGCCGCTTGCTGGCCGACGTGGCCAAGGACCCGCAAGGCCGCAGCTTCCGCATCGTCGGCCGCGACGGCACGGCAACGGCGCTGGGCACGCGCTACATCGTCGATCAGCAGGCCGCCGACACGGCGGTCAGCGTGCTGGAATCCTCCGTCGCGGTGGCCAGCCGCGCCCGACCGGACCAGCCGGTCGTCCTGCAAGCCGGACAAACCGTGCGCTATACGCGCGCAGCGCCGGGCACGCCGGAGACTCTGGCACCCACCGCCACCGACGCGGCCTGGGCCAACGGCCAGCTGATCTTCAACGCCACGCCGCTGCCCGAGGTCGTTGCCGAACTGGCGCGCCACCGGCGCGGCATCCTGACCCTGCGCCGGGCCGACGAACTGGCCGAGTTGCGCTTCACCGGCATGCTGCCGCTGCAGGACAGCGATGCCGCGCTGCGCATCCTGGCCCGGTCGCTGCCCGTGTCGGTGGAACAGGCCACGCCGTACGTGGTCTGGCTGGCGCCGGAGGAAACCCGGACGCAAAAATAATTTCACGATGGACTGCCCGATTTTTTCCGGCGCCAGTCATGGAGGTTGAGCAGCAGCTTTCATCAACCATCAGGAGTTCATCGTGCATCGTCTTCATCACGGCCGGCTGCCCGCGCGGCTGTCGCTGATCGCCCTGTGCCTGGGACTGGCTGCGCCAGCCTCGGCACAGACCGGCAGCCCCCTGGCGTCCCCGCTTCCCCTGTCCATCTCCGCCCAGCCGCTGGACAAGGCGCTGACCGAACTGGCCGCCAAGACCGGCCTGCTGATCGGCGTGGACAGCAGCCTGCTGGCCGGCAAGCAGGCACCGGCCATCAACGGCAGAGTACGCCGACCACCGCGCTGGACAAGCTGCTGGAAGGCTCGGGCCTGGAGGCGGTGAGCCAGGGCGGCAACGAATACACCTTGCGAAAGCTGCCGGTACGCCCTGGAGAAACGCGCCTGGCGCCGGTGACGGTGAGCGCCGGGGTGCTGCGCGACGCCACCAGCGAAGGCACCGGCGCCTACGCCGCCCGCGGCGCCACACTCTTCAAGGGCACCCAATCGCTGAAGGAGATTCCCCAGTCCGTCACCGTGATCACCCGGCAGCGGATGGACGACCAGGGGCTGGACACGCTCACCGAGGTGCTCGAACAGACGCCCGGCATCACGCTGAGAAAGCGGCCCAACGGCGGCAGCGATATCTATGCGCGCGGCTTCCTGACCGAAACGCTGCAGTACGACGGCATCCCTTTGTCGCGCTATCACAACTGGGGGAATTCCCTGGCGGCAAGCTCGGTTCACCTCGACCGCGTCGAAGTGCTGCGCGGCGCACAGGGACTGCTGGAAGGCGCGGGCAGCCCGGCCGGCGCGGTCAACCTGGTGCGCAAGCGCGGCCTGGCCGAGCGGGCACTGACCGTCGAGGGCCGGGTCGGCTCGTGGGACCACTACGGCACCCGCCTGGACGTCGGCGGTCCGTTGAACAGGGAAGGCACGCTGCGCGGCCGCGCGGTGCTCGATTACGAAGACAAGCAGTCCTTCCTCGACACCGTGTGGGACCGCAACCTCAATCTCTACGCCGCGCTGGATTTCGACGCTACGCCGGACACCACCATCGGCGTGGGCGTGGCGCATGCCCGGCTGAAAGGCAACAGCGCGCTCTATCCCGGCGTGCCCCGCTACGCCGATGGGCGGGACCTCGGCCTGCCGCGCTCGGCCTATGTCGCCGCCGGCTGGAACGAGGCCGACCGGCGCGAAACCCAGGTCTTCCTCGATCTGGAGCATCGCTTCAGTGAAAACTGGAAGCTGAAGGCCGCGGCGGCCTACGTCCACGAAAACTACGATGCAGTCGAGTCGCACGCGAATGGGCGCGTCGCCGTGGGCGGCAGCACGGTCAGCGGCGTCGGCTATGCCTACGACGATGCGGCGAACAGCCGGGGGCTGGACATCCATCTCAGCGGCAAACTCCAGGCTCTGGGGCTGGCGCACGAGGTGGTCATCGGCGGCAACTACACGAAGCAGAAACGCGACGATGGCTATGTCCAGTACTGGAATTACACGACCTACGACGTTTTCAACCCGGATCACGACACGCCGCACCTTTCCGCCTACACGCCTTCAGACATTTGGGAGCAGCAGGCGGACACCACGCAAAAGGGGTTGTACGCGCTGCTGCGCAGCCACCTGACCGAGCGCGCGACCCTGGTGCTGGGCGGACGGGCGAGCTGGTACGAATTCAACGACATGGGAATCAGCCGCGTGGATGGCTACACGTTCTCCTCGGCAAAGAAGGAGAGCGGTGAATTCACCCCCTACGGCGGACTGGTCTATGCCCTGACACCGCAATGGTCGGCCTACGCCAGCTACGCGGAGATCTTCAACCCCCAGAGCGCCACGGACGCCCAGCGGCGCCTGCTGGAGCCGATGACCGGCACCCATTACGAGGTTGGCGTCAAGGGCGAACTCTTCGGCGGCGCCTTGAACACCTCGCTGGCGGTCTACCGCGCCGAACAGAAAAACCGTGCCGTCACCGACTACGATTCGCCGATGCTCTGCGACGGCTGGTACTGCTCACGCGCCGCCGGCAAGGTACGCAGCGAAGGCGTCGAGATCGAGGCGCACGGCGAACTCGCACCGGGCTGGCAGCTCAGCGGCGGCTACACCTACGGCCGCAACGAGTATCTCGACGACGTCGACCCGGCACGGGTCGGCAAACCGTTCGACTACATCTCTCCCAAGCACATGCTGCGCCTGTGGTCCAACTACCGGCTGCCCGGCGAGCTGCATCCATGGCAGGTCGGCCTGGGCACCACCTACCGCAGCCAGCAGAAGACCAGCAGCAGCACCATGCTGAACCCGGTGCAGGGCGGCTACGCGATCTGGAATGCCCGCGTGGCCTACCAGATCGACAAGACCTGGTCGGCCGCACTGAACATCGACAACCTGTTCGACAAGAAGTACTACGCGTCCATCGACGACCAGTACTACTACAACCACGTCGGCGAGCCGCGCCGCTTCCTGCTGACCGTGCGCGGCAGCTTTTGAGCGGAGTGGACCGAGCCAAAGGTGAAATCCATCATGTCATGCAGGCCGTGACTGATGGGTTTCGCTACGCTCTGCCTATGCAGCCCAACCCATCCACGGGCCTGCGCCCACGCCGCGCCCAACACGACGGAACTACGGCACATACACGCCCACGGATCGGCCAAACCAACGCCACTGTTCTCGAAGTCCTTCGTATTCCTCGTCACTCCAGGATGCAGATTCACTCACCGCCAGCGGGTCGAGCAGATTTGATGGCATCTTGTCATACAAACCATTTCATGCCGGCCATGTCATCTTCCGTTCCCGACGCAACATTGCTCGACTCCAAGAACGACGCCGTCTTCAAGCTGCTGTTCGCGAGCAGCCCCGGCTGCTCGCCGACCTGATCAATGCCGTGCGGGCCGATGCGCCGCCCATCGACGTGATCGAGGTCATCGACCCCGGCATCACGCCGGAAGACCTCGCCGATCAGTGGAGGCGCTGCGCATGCTCACGTAAAAGCATGCGGGAAGCTGCCCAAAGCTAGTCACTCGCTCCCCAGCGCCACCACCGGATCGAGCCGCGCCGCCTGCCGGGCCGGCATCAGCCCGAAGATCAGGCCCGTCGCCAACGCGCAGCCGAAGGCCAGCAGCATCGCGCGCAGCGAGAAGATCACCGGCACGCCCCAGGCGATCAGCGCCACACCGATCAGCAGCCCGATCACGATGCCTGCCACGCCCCCCACCAGCGACACCACCACCGCTTCGGTCAGGAACTGGCGCTGGATGTCGCGCTGGCGCGCGCCCACCGCCATGCGGATGCCGATCTCGCGGGTACGCTCCTTCACCGACATCAGCATGATGTTCATCACCCCGATGCCGCCCACCACCAGCGAGATGCCCGCGATCAGCGCCAGCATCAGCCCCTGCTGGCGGCTGGCCTCGTTCTGCGAGCGCACCTGCACCGCATTGGCGTACACCCGGAAATCCTGCGTCTGCCGGGCCTGCTCCAGCACCTGTTCGATGCTGGCGACGGTCTGGTCGACCTGGGTGAGATCACCGACCCGCAACTGGATGCCGCCCGCGTAGGGCGAACCCCACAGCCGCTGCGCGCCGGTGGCGAAGGGCACCATCGCGGTGTGGTCCTCTTCGTCGTCGCCGGTTTCTTGCAACACGCCGACCACCTGGAAGGGCATGCGGTTGATCTGCAGGTAGCGCCCCACCGGATTGACCGCCGGATCGGGGAACAGCCGTTCGCGGGTGCGGATGCCCAGTACCACGACCGGGGCCAACTCGGTTTCGTCTTTCTCCGTCAGGTAACGACCGGTGGCCATCTTCAGGTTGAACACCCGGTAGGCGTCCGCGCCGGTCGCCAGCACCCAGGTGGTGAAGCGGTGCTCATCGGCCACCAGATTGCCCGTGCGTGGATTGAATGGCACGACCGCTTCCACGTTGGGCACTGTCCGCACGACTTCGACGTCCTGTACGCTGAGTTGCCCCCACTTGCCCGTCACCGGGTCGTTGTCGGGCCAGATCATGACCCGGTGCGTGCTGCCGAAGGCGGCGAGATTGGCCAGGGTGCGTTCGCTCGACCCCAGCCCCACCGCCATCAGCACGATCACCGAGGCCACGCCGATGACGATGCCCAGCAAGGTCAGCAGCGTGCGGAAGCGGCTGATCCACAGCGTACGCCAGGTGCCGGTCAGGGCTTCGCGGACGTCGGCCCGCAGCGAGGCGCCATGTTCGGTGCCCCCTTCCTGCCGTGTCGGCGCTGCGCTTGGCGTCTCATCGCCCTTGTTCTCGCAGCCCTGCCCCGTATCCTCTACGATCCGCCCATCATGTATCCGCAGTACCCGCCGCGCCTGTGCCGCCACCTTCGGGTCGTGCGTGATCAGGATGACGGTGTGCCCGGCATCGGCCAATTCCCGCAGCAGCGCCATCACCTCCTTGCCACTGCCGGAGTCGAGCGCCCCGGTCGGCTCGTCGGCCAGGATCACCTGCCCGCCGTTCATCAGTGCCCGCGCAATCGATACCCGCTGCTGCTGCCCGCCCGAGAGCTGATGCGGCGTGTAGCCCGCCCGTTCCCCCAGGCCCAGCCGTGCCAGCAAGGCCTGGGCGCGCTGCTGGCGTTGTTCCGGTGCCATGCCGGCATACACCGCCGGCACCTGGACGTTGTGGCTGGCATCCAGTGCGCGGATCAGGTGATAACCCTGGAACACGAAACCGAAGGCGCTGCGCCGCAGACTGGCGAGTTCGTCCGGACTCATGCCGCCGATGTCGCGTCCGGCAAAACGGTATTGCCCCGAACTGGGCCGATCCAGGCAGCCGAGGATGTGCATCAGCGTGGACTTGCCCGAGCCGGACTGGCCGACGAGGGCGACGAACTCGCCCGCGTCGATCTTCAGGTCGATGCCGTGCAGCACTTCCACCGCAGGCGTACCGCCGCTGCCGCCGTAGTGCTTGCGGATACCGCACAGTTCGATCAGCGGCACCCTTTCTTCACGTTCCCCGCTCACCAGCGCAGCCTCTGCGATCCGCGCTGTGTGGTGATGCCGGTCACCAGCGCTTCACCTTCTTCCAGCCCCGAGAGCACTTCGGCGTTCAGGCGGTCACGCACGCCGATACGCACCGGGCGCTGCTGTACTTGGCCGTCCTTCAGTACCGGTACCGTGAAGGTCTCGTCCTCGGCCGGCTCGAGCAAGGCCAGCGGTGCCAGCAGCACATCGCGTGCGCCGGCCGAAACGAAGAACACACGGGCGCTCATCTGCGGCATCAGCGCGCCATCGGTGTTATCCACGTCGAACAAGGCGGTGTAGTTGACCACCTGGCTGCTCGGCGTAGATTCGCTGCCTTCCCCCGTCGAAGCAGTCGGCGGCGCCGGCAGCAGTTGCCGCAACGTACCTTCCCAACGCCGCGGCCAGCCCTGGCTGTCACGCAAGCCCAGCGTCGTGAACCAGACCGGCATGCCGGCACGCACCCGGCCCACGTCAGCTTCCGACACCGACGCCCACACTGTCATGCGCGTCAGGTCGGCAATGCGCAGCACGCTCGGCGTCTGGTAGGTGGCGTTCAGCGTCTGGCCTTCGCGCGCTTCCAGCGTCACCACCGTGCCATCCATCGGCGCATAGATGCGGGTGTAGCCCAGCAGAGCTTCGTTGCCGCGCAACGTGGACTGCGCCCCTTCGATGCGGGCCTTCAAGCTGGCGATGCGTGCTTCGGTCTTGTTCAGGTTGGCGCGGGCGATCTGTACCTGCTCCTGGCTGGTCGAATCCAGTTCGGCCAGCCGCGTCTGGCGCTGCATCTGCTGCGTATCCAGTGTGCGCTGGGCCTGCTGCTCGGCCAGTTCCGCGCGCAGGCTGTCCAGCGCCGCACGGTCGGCCTGTACCGCAGCCTGCTGCAAGGCGGGGTCGATCTCCAGCAGCAGTTCGCCCTTGCGCACCGTGCCGCCCGACTGCACCACGATGCGCTTGATCTGGCCCGACACCTGTGCACCCACATCCACATAACGATGGGGCTGCAACACGCCTTGTGCGGCCACCGCATCCTCGATGTGACCGCGCCGTACCGGCTCGGTGTCGATCGTCTCGATCGTGCGGTAGAACCCCCACCACAGCAGCCAGCACAGCGAAACCAGCACCAGCGTGGTCATCAGTGCGCCATAGGCTTTGCGAACACTCACGACACAGCCTCCGCCATACCCGAAACCCTGTCAGGCATTCGTCTCTCCCTTTGCAGAAAACCGTTCCAAACCAAGGCACTCAAAAGCGAGAAATCGTGCTCGCCGAAGCTGTCATCCTCGAAACCATCCGCTTGCGTGAAAACCATCGGATCAAGCTGCCGGACACCATCATCGCGACATCGGCGCTGACCCACGATCTGCACCTGATGACCCGCAACGTGGGTGACTTCACGGCAACCGGCGTGCGTCTGCTCAATCCTTGGGATATGTAATAGGGGACCCACACTCCTGCTCAAGCCAGCGCCCCCCTCAACGCCACCCCATACCCCAGCACCACCCCCACGAGCAGCACGACGGCCAGCCAGCGGCGGGCGAGCCGGTGTGGTGCGTCAAGCTCTCCCGCCTTGTTCTCGCCCGCACCGCTCGCCTTGCGCGCCGACATCATCTGTGCCGGCGGCTGGCCGGGCCATTTCGGGAAGGCAAAGACCAGTACCAGCGCGGCCATGCACATCCAACCGAACCACTGCGCGATGCCGGCCCCGGTGCCCAGCGCCGCGATGCACAGGCCCAGCGCGACAGCCAGCAACAGCCCGCCCAACCCCCGGCACAGCCAGCGCCAGCCGCGCGCCGGTAAGCGGCGCAGCAACTGTTTGGCCTGGCGCTCGGTGGCCAGCGCCAGCAGCAGAAACCCGGCCAGGCTGGCCAGCAGCACAACGGCGTCGGGCATCATTCCTTGCATCCAGCCATCAGCAGCCACGCGGCGCCTGCCGTCAGCGCGGTACCGAGCAGCATGCCGGCCCAGGCTCGGCCAGCGCTGCGGGTCGAGTACACCCAGATCACCGCGATGGTGTAGAGCGTGAAGCTCAGCATCGTCGCAGCCAGCACCGCTTGCGCGCGGGGAATCGGCCATAGCAGCACGGTAGCAGCAAAGGTCAGGGCATAGCCGCCAAGGGCGGCGGCCATCACGCGCGAGGCGACCGACCAACGGTACGCCGCCGGCAATGGAACGGATTTGCGGCTCATGCGCTTTGTTCCTTCAGTGCCATCGTGGACGGGGCTGGTGCGAGCTTGCGTTGGATTTTTCGCGCGATCAGCGCAAACACGGCCGCCAGCCCCCACATCGTCAGATCGAAACCGGCCAGTGCCCAGTCGCCGCCGCCCAGTGCATGGGGCAGGCTGCTGCCCAAGTGTTTGTCGGTGGTCAGCGCGTTGAGCACCGGCACCAGCGCGAAGGCGGCGCAGGCGCCCCAGCTCAGTTCGATCCAGGCCCGCGGCAGCGGCCGGGCCAGGGCGTAGCACAGCGTGGCCAGCCACACCGCGAACAACGTGTGCAGTTCCCAGTCGCCTCGATCGGCCATGCCGACCGGCAGCAGCCGATTGGCCCAGAAGTAGGCCGCCACGGCGATCGGCAGGCCGGCGATGGTGGTGACGTTCAGCACCTCGACCAGCCGCAGGCCAAAGCTTTCGGCATGCTCCTGGCCGGAACCCAGGTGGCGCTTGCGGCGCTTGATCGTCCACAGCACCAGCCCGGTGGCGATCATCGCGCAGCCGAGCAGGCCGGAGACGAAGAACAGCCAGCGGCCCCACCAGCCGGCAAAGAGGCCGAAGTGCAGGTTCAGCAACACCCGCTCCGTATCGAGAGCGCTACTGCTGTCCGCTTCGCCCGCCAGCCTCTCGCCGCTCTGTGCATCGAACCGCAGGCTGGGCGGCACCCAGAAGCGCACCAGATGCCGGGACCGTTTCTGTACCAACTTGATCTCCAAAGGGCCGCCTGCGAAGCGGGTGACATAGACATAAGCGACTGGCGCCCTGCCCCATTCGGCTTCGGCCTGCGCCAGCAAGGGCGCCAGTGCCGTAGCTGGACGACTCACCGCGACGGCTTCCCCGGTGTCCTGGAGGAACAGTTCGGCAACATAGGCATGGGACGAGTCGTATAAAGCCGTCCGTGCCGCCGGCATGTAGGTGTACAGCGAGAACACCAGCCCGCTGTAGGTGATCATCAGGAAGAAAGGCAGCGCCATCACGCTGACCGCGTTGTGCGCGTCCAGCCAGCCCCGCTGGCCCTTGCCGGGGCGGAAGGTGAAGAAGTCGGTAAAGATCTTCTTGTGCGTGATCACGCCGCTGACGATCGCCAGCAGCATCAGCATCGCCGCGGCGCCGGTGACGAGCAGGCCCCAGTCGTGCGGCAGCCTATGGTGCAAGTCATAGTGCAGCGCGCTCAGCCCATGTCCGCCGGCGGTCTGCCGAGTCTCGACCTTGGGCAGCACCGCGCCGGTGGCCGCATCGAGCCGTTCCCGGCCGGTGTCACCGTGCTCCTCGCCCGCTTGCGGCATCGTTTCCCAAGCGATCGACAAGCCCTGCCGGCCCCGCGGCGCCAAGTCGTCATGCGGCAGGCTGACGAACCAGCGTTCGCCGCCCGGCGCAACCTGCTCCAGCCGGTCGAACGCACGCTCCAGCATCGCCGCCACTGCCGGCACGCTGTCGTCGTACACCGGCGCCTGTACCAGCGGCCGCTCGGGCTGCATCCAACGGGTGATCTCATCGATAAAGTAGCTGGCCGTGCCGGTAACAAAGACGTAGAACAGCAACCAGCCGGCGACCAACCCCGTCCAGGTGTGCAGCCATGCCATGCTGCGGCGAAAACCGTCCTTCATCGCCCAGCTCTCCTCTGGCTTCCACGACGGCTTGCGAGGGGATTTACCAATGGCATAATAATCAGATTAAATGACAACGTACTGTCGTGGCCGCCATCCCTCACGACAGCGTGCTAAAGGATCTGTTCTCCCATCCGGCAATGGTCGAGGCGCTGCTGCGCGGCTTCGTGCACGAGGACTGGGTCGAACAACTGGACTTTCGCACGCTGAAAAAGCAGAACAGCCACTACGTCAGCGACACGCAGAAACAGCGCAGCGCCGACGTCGTCTGGCGCGTGCAGTTGAACCTGCCCGACGGTGGCCGGGAATGGCTCTACCTCTTCCTGCTGATCGAGTTCCAGAGCAAGACCGACCCCTGGATGGCGCTGCGCATGCTCACCTACGTCTGCCTGCTCTACCAGGACCTGGTCAAGCGCGAGAAGCTGAAACCGGGCGAGCTGCCGCCCGTCTTCCCGATCGTGATCTACAACGGCAGGGACACATGGCAGGCCAGCACCGAAGTCGCCCGGCTGATCGGCGCGCCGGACAGCCTCCGGCGCTGGATGCCGGCTTTCCGTTACCAGGTGCTCGACGAAGGGCGTGTGCCGGCAAACGAACTGAAGCATCTGGCCGACAACCTGATGGCGCAACTGATCAAGCTCGAGACCCACCTGCCCGACGATCCGGCCATCCTCGAAACGACGCGGGCATTGATCGAACTGCTCAAAGGTCCCGGCTTCGACTCCCTGCGCCGCATCTTTACGACCTTCTACCACCACACTATCCTGTCGAAACTGAAGCCGGGGCACACGATCCAACTGCCCGGTACCTTGCAGGAGATCGACACCATGCTGGCCGAACGTATCGACGAATGGATTGAGGGACTTCGCCAGGAAGGGGAACTCAAGGGACGAAAGGAAGGCGAGCGCGCGGGTGTGCTCAAAGGCAAGCAAAGCACCTTGAGCCAGTTGCTGCGTCTGCGTTTCGGCCCTATGCCCGCCTGGGCGGAAGCGCGGCTGGCGGCAGCGCCGCTGGAGCAGCTCGAAGGCTGGATCGAAGCGGTGCTGACCGCGGAAACCCTGGAAGGCGTGATCGGGCTGGAAAACTGAAGCCTGCCGACACAAAGACACGCGGGAAGCCGCGCAATTGGCTGGAGCATCCGGCGCAATTGCGCGGCTTTTTGCTGAGCCGGCAGCAAGTGCGCAGAAGGAGTGATGAGAGGGAAGCATTACCGAAGGCGATAGCCTCTCCGGCCGGGGAGAAAGGCCGAAGAGGGTGGGACGGTCAACGGATCAGAACTGGTACTTCAATGTGACGTACAAATTACGCGGCGCGCCGGAGCCATGGTAGGAAAGATTTCCGCCCCCCTATAGTTCTTGTCGAAAACATTGTTCATATTCGCCGAGACGCTCAGATTTTCACTGAACGAATACCGCGCCATCAGATTCACCACAGCATAGCTCTTCTGTGTTGCGTAATCGCGCAGGCCGTACGAATCGAAGCTCGTGCCATATATCTTGCTTTGCCAAGTAAGACCGCCACCCACAAGCAGGCCGGAAATTTTTCTAGACTCGTAGGTACTGAACAGCTTGAACTGATGTATCGGGATGCTTGTATTCAGTCGATTTCCTTCACTGTCATCCAATCGGAAGCGAGTGTAGCCACCCTGCACCTTCCACTGAGGCGTCAGCTCACCTGCCACTTCCAGCTCCCAGCCGCGGCCTTCGGTATTGTTCTCAGCTCTTGCAACAGCAGAGCCGGTAGGACCAATGACACTCCAGTCATCGACGACCGCCAGGTTGTCCTTCCAGGTCTCAAACACTGCCACGCTGGCATTCAAACGCCCGTCAAACCATTCGCCTTTCAATCCAAGCTCATGGTTCTTGCCGGTTTCCGGATCGAGCAGGTTACCCTTTGCATCGCGGTAATTCTGCGGCCTGAAGGTTTCCGTATAGCTTGCATAGGCTGAAAGCTGCTGCGTCAGATCGAAAACGATGCCAGCGTATGGCACAAAAATGTTTTCTTGCTTCCTGTCGTCGATCACATTTCCTACCCAATCGCGGTATGTCTCCCAATCGTTCCAGCGCCCGCCCAGGATGGCCGACAAGCGATCCGACAGCCTGATCTTCGTGGCCAGGTAGAAAGCGGTCTGTTTATTTTTTATCGTACCCCACATCCTGTAACCGGTTTCCCAATCCGGCTCCGGGTATTGGAACGCACCATCCACCACCGGAAGATGAATGTCGTATTCACTTTCCCAATAGGCTTCAGGAGTTTTGATTGTCTCAGAGGTTCGACTGAAGCCAGCAGTCAAGTCATGACTTAAGCCAAACAAACGATACTGGCCATGCAGGCTTGCGGAAAAAGCATCCGTGTCGGCGTCATGCCTATATCGACGAAGGAGCAGCTCAGAAAAAATGTGATCCGGGCTGGGGTATCCATAGTAGCCGGCACTATTTTCAAAAGTCTTGAACTTGATGTTGCTGTAGTTCAACTTGACACTCCAATCGGCGTTGAACGCATGCTCAAGGGAAACAGATGCATTGGTACGCTTTGCATCCCACTCCCCCCAGTCCGGAAACTGCCCGTCACGCCGGGTAAAAGGCGTGGGCGTTCCATCGCTGTACAGCATCGACAAGCCGCCATAATTCAGGCCGGCATTGCTTTTTTCATGGCTGTGATCAAGCGACAGGCTGAGCAGCGTACTGCTGCTCAAGTCTGCCTCCAATATGCCGTACGCAATACTGCGCTCGGACTCGTAGCGCCTTACCCATGACTCGCTTTCATCGTAGGCAGCCACGAAGCGTCCGCGTACCGTCGCCGCTGCGTTCAAGGCGCCGCCCACATCCACCACAGTTCCACGCTGGTCCCAGCGGCCAACACTGCCTTCGATGGATGCCCGGAAGTCCTTGCCAGGGCGTTTCCGTACAAAATTGATGCTGGCAGTGGGCTCCCCCGCTCCCGTCATCAGACCGGTCGCGCCGCGAACGACCACTACAGAATCATAAATGGCGGTGTTGATCGAATTGCCGGTACCGTCCTGGATCCATGCAGAGTTCGGCGTCGTGAAGCCATCGACCTGAAAGCTGCTGACCGGGCCACCTCTGGAAGACACACCCCCCATTCCGCCGACGTCAGGCCCTTGAATCGAGCGATATAAACCCGGAGTTTGTTCGGCGAGGGCCCCAAAGGACTGCAAGCCCTGATCGTCCATGCGCTGCCGCGTGATCACCGATATGGATTGCGGCGTTTCCTTCAGCGACAGATTCATGCCGGTCGCTGCGTTGGCGCTGCCAGTGGTATAGGAGCCCGTGCCTTCGGTCAGCGCATTACGCTCCACCCCCGCCGTCACCGTCACACTCGGCAGCTGCGTATCCCCACGCGACACTGGCTGGATCACCAGCGTGTCCCCTCGCCGCACCGCCTGCAGCCCACTACCGGCCAGCAGGCGCTCGAAGGCCTGCATGGTTGTGAACTGCCCACTCAGCGCCGGTGCGCTGCGGCCGGCAGCAAGGGCCGGGTCGAGCGCAAGCTGCAGCCCGCTCTGGCGGGCGACGTTGGCGAGCGCGCTTTCGAGCGATTGCGTGGGCAGGTCGAGGTTCAGGCTTTGCGCGTGAACGGCCTGGGCGCCGACCAGCAGTGCGCCGGCAACGAGCCGGGCGAGCGTGCGCCGGGCTGGAAACGCGGGGAAAGGCCGGGCTTCACGACGGGTGTGCAGCTTCATTGGCAAGACTCCGATGAGTGGTGGTTGGGCTTACCTTCCACAAGTCGGATTTGCGCGGAAATTCCAGCACGAATTTTTTCGATCTTCGGCCTGCGGCTGTGATCGAGGACGAAATCCGCCCGGCGGCGGACTCACCCCAGCGGCCGCGGCGGCACCGTGCGGGCGTCGATGACGAAGCCGCCGGCGGTTTTCCGTAGTTCGAGCGGCAAGGCGGTGGGCAGGGCGCGCAGCCAGTCTTCGATACGATCGAGGCGGACATCGCCGCTGACCGGTAGCGCAGCGACGCTGGCATCGACTTGCACCTCGCGCTCGTGATAGCGCGCCAGCCTTTGCACGGCGTCCTTCAAGGGCACGCGGCTGAAGCCGATGCGTCCATCCCGCCACGGCGCGACGTCTTCAGCCGTGACGCCTGGCTGGCCGGCCGTGATTTGCCAGGGCTGGCCGGGGACGATGCGCAGGCGCTCGGCGGCGCCGAGCACGACTTCGGGCTGGCCGCCCAGCCAGGCACGCCAGCCGCGCGGCGCCACCGAGACGCGGCCCGAGGCGACGTGGACTTCGATCCAGCCTTCGTCCTGTGCGCTGCGCTCGCTTTCGACGGCAAAGCGGGTGCCGAGCACGGTGATACGTACATCGGCCAGGTCGACGACGAAAGGCCGTTCCGGCGCGCGGGCGACGTCGAACCAGGCGCTGCCGTGCAGCAGGCGGACGTGGCGGCGGCCGGATTCGTAGACGACTTCGGCGGCGCTGCCGGCGTCGAGGACGATCTGCGAGCCATCCGGCAAGTCGTGGGCTTGCGCCCAGCGTTGCGGGTTGCGCCAGGCCTGGCGCCATTCGATGCGGCCGTCGCGCCGCGTCTGCCAGGCGACGCCGCCCGCCCCTGCGCCGAGCACCAGCATGCCGAGCAGGGCTTGCAGGCTGCGCCGCTTGCGGCCACGCCCTTGTTCGCCTCGGGCGCCTTCGCCGCGCCAGTGGCTCAGGGCGCGGTGGATGCTGTCGGTGGCGCGGATGATGTCGCGCTCGATGGTGCTGCGGGTGACGCCGTAGCGCGCGGCGAGCTCGTCGTGGCCAATGCCTTCGGCGCGGTGGGCGAGGAAAACTTCGCGCGTGCGCGGCGGCAGGGCTTCGAGGCTGCGGGTGACGGTGTGCAGCGCCTCGCGGTACAACTGCTGCTCCAGCACGTCGGCGCTGGCATGGTGCTCGGGTTCGGGCAGTTCGTCGCCGTACTGGTGGGCGAACACCTGGCGGGAGCGCTGGAGCTGGCGAACGTGATCGGCCGCCATGTTGTGCGCCATGCCGAACAGGTAGGCACGCGGGTCCTCGAGGCCAGCCGGCTCATCCGCCATGCTCACCCGCATGCCCAGTTCCTGCACCAGATCCCGCGCATCGTCGTGGTTGCCCAGCCGTCTCGTCGCATAGCGCAACAAGGCATCGTAATGGCGCTGGAAGACGGGCAGCAGCACGCTCCCCTGCTCGGCCGCTTTCAGCGAAGAAGAAGCACCGGCAGCTTCTCCAAGCAGAAGCGATGAAGCAGAACAAGGTGCGGGAGCGGTCATGGCAGCAAATGAAACCAGAATTCGACTTCGTATCTTACTCGATAACGATATCAATTCCTATTTACAAACCAGAGCGATATACTCCTGCGGCCATACACCGACACCTTGCTCGCCGCGCCCGATCCAGCGTCCGGCTGGGCTGGTTTGCCCGCCATGTACGCCAAGGACGCTTCTTCCTCGCTGGTCGTCACCCTCGCGCATCATTACGACGGCCTGGTCGCCTATCTGTGCCGCAAGCTCGGTTTCGCCCAGGGCAACGCGCGCGCCACCCGCGACCTCGCTCACGAGGCGCTCCACGAGGTCTGCCTGCAACTGCTGAAGGAAGAACCGCAGCTCGGCAAGGTGCGGGTGCCGATCGCCTTCCTGCGTACCCTCAGCCAGCGGCGCGCCATCGACGTACTGCGCCGCGAAGCGGCCTGGAACAGGTTTGCGGTTTGTGCCGACGAGCATCCCGAATTCCTCTCGCACTCTGCACCGCGCACGAGCGAGGCCGAATACCAGCTCGATGCACGCCAGCGCATCGCCCTGCTCGCCCAGGCCATCGAATCCCTGCCGCCGCGCTGCCGCGACGTGTTCGTGCTGCACAAGGTGCACGAATGGACGCAGGCCGATGTGGCGGCACACCTCGGCATTTCGGTGAAGGCGGTGGAGAAGCACATCCGCGTCGGGCTGGCCTGCTGCCGGGTCGCCATGGCGGGCTATCTCGACGATGAAGCCTGAACAGCCATGAGCAAGCGCCCCGATCCGCGCCCTTCCCGCAGTAATACGCTGCGTGCAGCCGGCAATGCTACCCAGGCGCCCCCCACGCCGCGGTCGAGGACACGATCGATGCACATCGCAGTGTGCTGCAGGCGATGTTCCCCATTCCACCGGCACGCCCTCGAAGCAAGCGTGCGGCCCGCAACGCCGGCACGGCAGCGGCCGTGCTGCTGGCCGCTGCCCTGTGGTGGGCGGATCCGGCCTATCGAAACGAGCACTTCGCCACCGCCATCGGTGAGCTGCGTGAAATCCCGCTGGCCGACGGCAGCCGCCTCGTGCTCGATACCGCCAGCGCAGCCCAGGTGAGCTGGCATCTGCGCTCGCGCCGCATCGAGCTGCAGCAGGGCCGCGCCCATTTCGACGTCGAACCCTCGACCTTCCGTCCGATGACCGTCGCCGCAGGCGAAATCCGCGTGCGTGTCGTCGGCACCCGCTTCGATGTCTGGCGCCAGCCCACCGGCACCCAGGTCGTCGTCCAGCAAGGCACGGTCGCGGTATGGCACGCCGCACGCGAGCAGGATTCCACCCTGTTGCCGGCGGGTCAGCAGATCCGGTTCGATGACGCTTTCCAGGCCGAACATTCACCGCCGTCGAGCACTCGGGCCAACGCGGAAAGTCTCGGCGCCTGGCAGACGGGCCTGCTCGTGTTCCAGAACACGCCGCTGAACGAAGCCCTGGCCGAGATCCAGCGCTACCGCCAGGCGCCGATCCGCCTGCAAGGCAATTTCGGCAGCGACACCAACGTCTCGGGCGTATTCGACAGCCGCAGCACCGATCAACTGCTCGACCGGCTGCCCGACATCCTGCCGGTGCAGGTCGTGCGCCACCCCGGCGGCGAAGTGGACGTCCAGCGCCGCTGAGCAGCGTGGCGTGCTTGCCGGGCCCTCCCAGCCGCTCATGCGGGCAAAAGCATCTGTGCCCGGCAGGCTGCAATTTTTCCAAGGGAAGGTAGGGGTCGGATGAGGCCCATACGACATGTGTTCATCACCCACCCACGGCAACGCTGGAGCCCTGCATGAGCACAGTCCGACCTTTCCGCCCTTCCCGGCACCACGCCTTACCCCTGCATGCACTGGCGCTGGCGTGCGCCCTTGCAACAAGCCTGATGGCCGCGGCGCCATCCGCGCGTGCGCAACAGCGCACCGGCACCACGACACAGGCCGTACTGGCCTTCGACCAGCCCGCCCAGCCGCTTGGCGAAGCCGTCAATGCGCTGGCGCGCCATGCCCGGGTGCAGATCATCTTCGCCGCCTCGGCCACCGAAGGCTTCAGCGCACCAGCCCTGCGCGGCAGCTACACCGTACGCCAGGCCCTCGACCGGCTGCTGGCCGGCACCGGGCTGATGGCCAGCCAGTCCGGCAACGCGTTCACCATCCAGGCTCAAACCAGGTCGCCTGAAACGGCGCTGAAAGCAGTGACGGTCACGGCGCAATACGGACTCGGTGGCGCCACGGAAGGCACCGGCCAATACACCACCGGCGCGATGAACACGGCCACCAGGATGGCGCTTTCACCACGTGAAACACCACAGTCGGTGAGCGTGCTGACCCGCGCGCAAATCGACGACCAGAATCTCACCACGCTGGATGACGCGGTTCAGCAGATCACCGGCCTGACGATGCAAAAAGGCTATTACACCGGCGATTCCGGCAGCTTCAATGCACGCGGCTTCCCGGTTTCCAATCTGCTGCTCGACGGCGTGCCGACCAGCGCCGGCGCCAACGGCACCTTCAATGCCGACAACGACGCGCTGGACATCTACGACCGGGTGGAGGTCGTGCGCGGCGCCACCGGCCTGACCACCGGCGCCGGTACGCCCTCTGCCGCGATCAATCTGGTACGCAAGCGCCCGACGGCGGAGATCGAGCGCCGTGTCATGCTCAGCGCAGGCAGCTGGGATAACTACCGTGCCATGATCGATGCCGGCGGGCCGCTGAACGAGGCAGGCACGCTGCGTGGCCGCGCCGTCGCCACCGTACAGGACTCCGACAAGTTCTACGACGTCGCCCACGACCGCAACCACCAGCTCTACGGCATCCTCGAGGCCGACCTGACGCCCGATACCATGGCCACCCTCGGTTTCCACTACCGCAAGGTGGACAACGACGGGCTGCTGCCTGGTTTACCGACCAATCCCGATGGCAGCTTCCTTTCCGGCGTGAGTCGCTCGACCAATCTCGCCAACGATTTCGACTACTGGAAACAGACCGACAAGACCGTGTTCGCCGAGTTGATCCACAACTTCGCCAACGGCTGGCAAGCCAAGGCCGCAGCGGTATGGAAGCGCCCCGAGCAGGACATGGTGTTCTCCGGCCTGTATCGCAATGGCGGCATCCTGCGCCAGAACACCCAGAGCTATCGCCTCGACAACGAGCAGGACAGCTACGACCTGTCCCTCAATGGCCCCTTCCCGCTGTTCGGCCGCACGCACGAACTCATGCTGGGCGCGAGCTACCGCAGCCGCGACAACCTCAACTGGGGCGGCTGGGCGACCTACAGCTGGACGACAGACGGGCCTGCCGTCGATCCATACAACTGGGATTCATCGGCCGTTCGCAAGCCGGACATCGACATGACGCTGTGGGGCATCGACGCGACGACTCGCCAGAAAGCCGTCTATGCAGCCACGCGACTGAACATCAGCGATCCACTGAAAGTCATCATCGGCACCCGCATCGACTGGTACCGGCACGACAACCATCGCAACGATACGAGCTACAAGGTCAACCAGGAACTCACCCCCTACTTCGGCGCGATCTATGACCTGGACGACCAGCATTCGGCCTATGCGAGCTGGACGGAAATCTTCGAGCCGCAGGGCAGCTACGACAGCAGCGGCAAGCTGCTCGATCCGATCACCGGCACCAATTACGAGATCGGCATCAAGGGCGAGTATTTCGGCGGCCGCCTGAATGCCAGCCTGGCCGCATTCCTCATCAAACAGCAGAATCGTGCCACCGACGACCTCGCCGGGCCCAACCCCTGCCCCGGCAGCGCCTGGGGTTATTGCCAACGGGCGGCGGGCGAGGTGGAAAGCAAAGGGATCGAACTGGAGATCGCCGGCGCATTGACGCCGGACTGGCAGTTGATGGCAGGCTATACCTACGTTGCCGCCAGGTTCAACAAGGATGCCGACAAATCGATCGTCGGCAAGCTGTTCGACCCCGATCTGCCGCGCCACCAATTGAAGCTGTCGACCAGCTACCGGCTGCCCGGTCAACTCAATCGCTGGCGGGTCGGCGGCAATCTGTATGCCCAGAACGGCATCCGGGCCAGCGACGACACGCGCGTACGGCAGTCCGGCTACACCGTCGTCGGCCTGCACACCGCCTACAGCCTGGACAAGCAGACGGAAATCCGGCTGAACATCAACAACCTGTTCGACAAGCACTACTACCAGACCATCGGTTGGGCGACCGGCGGCAACGTCTTCGGGGCACCGCGCAACTTCACCTTGAGTGCGCAGTACTCGTTCTGAGCGCTCGGCCCTTCAGCCAGCCGGCTGCTTTCCACGGGAAGGCCGCCGGCTGATCCGACCAGGCGCCGGCGCGCTGCTACGGCGCCGTGCAGCCCACATGAGCGCCACGCACACCGCGCCCACTGCCTCGCCGAACATGGTCAAGGCGGTGAACATCCAGGGCTTTTCCACACTACCGCTTCATGCTCCCATCGACTGCCTCACGGGAGACGGGATGCCGAATGCCTGCTCGAACTCCAGTACCGGCAGCGGGCGGGCGAACAGATAGCCCTGGCCCTGCATGCACCCCGCTTCGATCAGCGCGGCACGCTGTTCGGCCGTCTCCACGCCTTCGGCGATCGTCTCCAGCGAGAAGACGCTGGCCATGTCCAGCACGGCATTGATGACGGCCCGGTCCTGTGGGGATTCCAGCATGCCCTGGACGAACGAGCGGTCGATCTTGATGCGGCTCAGTGGGTAGCGCTTGAGCAGGCTGAGCGAGGCGTAGCCCGTGCCGAAATCGTCGAATGCCACGCCGACGCCGCAATCGCGCAGGCGTCGCAGGGATTCGAGCGCCTGCTCATCGTGATCAAGCACGATGTTCTCGGTGATCTCCAGCTCCAGGGCCTGTGCTGGCAGCCCATGCCGCTCCAGCGTGTCCACCACGCAGGAAGCCAGGTCATTGACGCGGAACTGCGCACCGAACAAATTGACGCCCATGCGGAAATCGGTCAGCCCGACCCGCCGCCACCGGGCAAGCTGGGCGCATGCCTCATCCAGTATCCACGCCCCCGTGGTCGCCGCCAGCGGCCCCTGTTCCAGCGCAGGCAGGAAGGCCGCCGGGGAGAGCAGCCCGCGCTGCGGATGCCACCAGCGGATGAGGGCTTCTGCGCCGACCAGCGCACCGTCGGACAGGCGGACCTGGGGCTGATAGAAGAGCACGAATTCACCGGCCTGTACCGCGCGGTGCAGTTCCAGCCCATACAGATGGCGCGCGACCGCCTCCATGCGCAGCGCCTGCACGAACACGAAGGACTGGGCGCCGCCCAGGCGTTTGGCCTGGAACAGGGCCAGGTCTGCGCTGCCGATGAGCGCCACGGCTTCCTGCCCGTGCTGCGGCGTTACGGCGACGCCGCAGCTCGCCGTGACCCTGACCTCGTAGCCATCGACGGCGATGGCCTGCGACAGGCTACCGATCAGGGACTCTGCAAACTGCTGTGCCTGTCTGGCGTCGGTGACGTCCTCCAGCAGCACGGCGAATTCGTCGCCTCCGATCCGTGCAGCCAACCCGGCCGCCCCCACTCCTGCGTGCAACCGGTTTGCCACTTCGCACAGGATGCTGTCGCCCACTGCATGCCCCAGCGCATCATTGATGTTCTTGAAACCATCGAGGTCGAACATCAGCACCGCGCCGGGCCTGGCCGCCGTCAGCACATCCTCCACGGCCCGATAAAAGCGCGCCCGGTTGGCGAGTCCGGTGAGCAGATCGGTGCTGGCCATCCGCTGCAGTTCCTCTTCCTTGCGCTTTTGCGCGGAGATGTCCTGCAGGTGGGCGTTGAATACCAGTTGCTCGCCGTCCCGCCAGCAGAAGAGCGCGAGCCCCAGCTCGAACTGGCTGCCGTCCTTGCGCAGGCCGTGGGCCGTTTTGGGCATGGCGACGCCATCGAAGGTGCCGGCCGCAACCGCGGTCTCGACCAGCGAATGGAACAGGGGCCGTTCGGCTTCGGGAATCAGCCTGTCCACCAGGCTACCCGGCCCCTCGTCGAGCGCATAGCCATGCAGGGCGGCAGCGGCCTGATTCCAGGCGACGATCCGGCGTTGGGCATCGAACCAGACCACCGCGGTCGGCGAATGGCGGGCAAACTCGTCGAACGACCGTCTGGCCTTTTCGGTGGAAATCTCCAGGCGGCGAAGCTCCAGCCGATCGACGGCCATCCTGGCGAGTTCGCGCAGACGTTCGCAGTCCTCGGCGGAAAAGTCCCGCGGCCGCCCGTCGATGACGCACAAGGCGCCAAGCGCATGTCCGTCGGGCGACATCAGCGGAATCCCCGCGTAGAACCGCAGGTTGGCAGGTCCGGTGACCAGGGGATTGTCACGGAAACGCTCATCCAGCCGGGAGTCCTTCACCACCATGACGTCCTTCTGATTGATCGCATGCGCACAGAAAGACACGTCGCGCCGCAGATCCACCTCGCCGATCCCCGTGCTTGCGGCAAGGAACACGTGATCGCTGCCTATCATGTTGACCGCGGCTACCGGGGTGCCGAACATGCGGCTGGCAATCTGTACGACCGGATCGAGCGTCGGCAAGGGCCGATCGCCGCTGAGGCCATAGTCCGCCAATGCGCGCAGGCGGTCGATTTCATCATGCGGAACAGTAGGACACTTCATCGGACGTCTCCTATTGCAGTAATACTCCGTCCCGGCTCTCTCCTGCGGGAGGGGGAGGACTCCGGCATCACGATATCAATATAGCATCATCGAGGGCGATCCGAGGTGCATGCCCTGCCCCTTTCTCCAACAGTCCGAGAACGCGTTATCGGCGGCAGCACAATGCCGACAACATGTACGCGGACGGCCCTCGCCGCTCTCGTAGCGCCCACGCTGCGTAACGCCTTGACGTTGCAAGGCCGATAGTCCTTCCAGATGCAGCGCGTGAAAGTCGCTCAGCGTGCGATGGGCCGGGAAATTGCCCGCCGCCAGTACCCGAAACGCCACGTCGTCGTGCAGACGCCGTGCCAACTGGCGCGAGGAAACACGCCCGTCGCGTAGCCATACAGCAACACCTCGACCGTCATCGCCGGATGGAACGGCTGGTTGCGCCGACCGCCCTTGGTATAGCGCGCGTGAAAGGCGGACAAATCAAGTGTGTCCACGGTATCGCTGATGAAATATGCCAAGTGGCCTTCGGACAGCCACTCATCTGCAGAAGGCGGCAGCAGGTACGGCTGCGCAGGATGGTACGGAAGGTACGAGGCAGTCGTCACCTACAAAGGCTAACGGCTGTGTGTTCTGCCGCGCAGACTCCTGGCAAGCGTTTGACGCCTGTAGGCAAAAAGGCAAGAATGAGAACGCTTCTCAAAATTATCCACAAAGCTGCCTGGGCCAGGCGGCAATCCGCGCCTCACGGAGATTTGCATGAACACCGCTGCGCTCGACTCCATCGACGCGCTCTACCGCAATCATCATGGCTGGCTACGGGCCTGGTTGCGACGCAGGCTGGGTTGCAGCCACCAGGCTTCCGACCTGGCACACGACACCTTCGTCCGCCTGCTCAAAAACGAAACCCTGCCCCGCATCGAAGAACCGCGTGCCTATCTGACGACCGTCGCGCGCGGCGTCCTGGTCAACTGGTACCGGCGCCAGTCGCTCGAACAGGCCTGGCTCGAAGCCCTTGCCGCCCAGCCCGAGGCGCTGGCGCCGTCCGAGGAAGAGCGCTACCTGATCCTCGATGCCTTGAACACACTCGATGCCCTGCTCGACGCGCTGCCGCCGCTGGTCAAGCGCAGCTTCCTGCTCGCCCAGGTGGCCGACTGCAAGTACGAGGACATCGCCACCGAACTCGGTATTTCGCTCCCCACCGTCAAGCGCTACGTGCGGCAGGCCTTCCGCCACTGCCTGCAGCACTTCGACGACATCATGATCGAACAGCCGTGAAACAGCGGGCCGCAGCGTCTCCCGTATCGGCCGAGGTGCTCGACGAGGCTGCCGACTGGCTGATGTTGATGCAGGAAGGCAGTGCCGACCGCCACGCCTTCGAACGATGGCGCTCGCTCAGCCCCGAGCACGGCCGCGCCTGGGAACGCGCCGAAGCCCTGCTCGGCAAGCTCGGCGCCCTGCCTCCGGCCCTGGCGCTGCCCGCGCTCGACCGTCCGCCGGCACGCGGACGTCGGGCCGTGCTGGCCAAGGCCGGCAAGCTGGCGGTACTGCTGGTCTTGCTGCCCATCGGCTGGAGCGGCTGGCGCCTGCTCGAACGCAAAGGCCTGATGTCCGACTACCGCACTGCCGCAGGCGAACAGCGCGAGATCCTGCTGGAAGACGGTACGCAGCTCACGCTCAACACCGCCACCGCCATCGACGTGCGCTTCGGCAGCACCGCACGCAACATTCTGCTGCACGCGGGCGAAATCCTCGTCCATACCGGGCACGACGATGCTGCCGAGCGCCCGCTGCACGTCATCACTCCGCACGGCATCGCCACCCCGATCGGCACCCGCTTCAATGTCCGTCTCGGCGACACCGCCACCCACGTCGCCGTGCTCGAAGGCAAGGTGCACATCGCACCCGGCGGCAGCACGGCATCGCAGGTCCTGCTGGCTGGAGAACAGGCGAGCTTTGCACCGGGCACGCTCGGCCCGGTCGCCCCTGGCAGCGCCAACACCGCGGCCTGGACACGCGGCATGCTGATGGCGGACGACATGCCGCTCGGCGAACTGGTCGACGAACTGTCGCGCTACCGCAGCGGTGTGGTCCAATGCCACGACGCCGTCGCCGCCCTGCGCATCAGCGGCGCCTTCCCGGTCGGCAGCGCAGCCGCCACCGAGCGCTCGCTGGCCATGCTCGCCGATACCCTCCCGTTGGACATCCGCCGTCGCCTCGATGGCCTGTGGATCAGCATCGATCCACGCAACTGAAATTTTTTCAGGTGTGCTGATACTTTTCGCCGCCGTCGGCTGGCAAGCAGGTTGAAACCCGTTTGCCACCCGAGGAAACACGCATGTACGCACGCACCCGCAAGCTTGCCCCCACCGCACTCCAGCTCGCCTTGAGCGCAGGCTTGCTGAGCCTGACCCTTAACGGTCCTGCGCTCGCGCAGGGCACGCCCCCGGCCCGGACTGCGGCCCAATCCTTCGACATTCCCCCAGGCCCGCTGGGCCGCAGCCTCGCAAGTTTTGCCACCCGCGCGGGCATCGCTCTCGCCTTCGACCCCGCCATCACCGACGGACTGCAGAGCCCTGGCGTGCGCGGCATGCACACCACCAGCCAGGCGCTCGACCGCCTGCTCGCCGGCAGCGGACTGGAAGCCGTACTGCGCGGCGATGGCAGCTACACGCTGCGCCGCCGCAGCACCGGGGATAGCGCGCTGGCACCGGTCACGGTCACTGCGGCCGCCGACGGCAGCGGCGCCACCGAGGGCACGGGCAGCTATACGCAGACCGGCCCCAGCGCCACGGCCACCGGCCTCGCGCTGAGCCTGCGCGAGACGCCGCAATCGGTCACGGTGATGACGCGCCAGCGCATGGACGATTTCAAGCTTGAGACGCTTACCGACGTGCTGGAACAAACGCCAGGCGTCATGGTGAGCCATCAGAACGAGATGACCACCTTCAACGTACGTGGCTCGGCGGTAAACCTGCAAACCGACGGCAACCGCCGTTTCTCCAATGGCTGGGGATGGAACAGCCACATCGTGCACTCGCTGGACGACCTGGCGGAAATCGACCGTATCGAAGTGCTCAAGGGTTCTTCGGGCCTGATCAATGGCGACGGCGCCTATGGGGCCACCGTCAATCTGATCCGCAAACGCCCCACGCGCGAATTCCAGGCCAGTGCCACGGTCGGCGCCGGCCGTTGGGACACCTATCGCCTCGACGCCGACATCGCCGGCCCGCTCAACGCCGACGCCAGTTTGCGCGGCCGCCTGGTTGCCGCGCGTAAGGATGCAGAATCATTCAACGGCAAGCAGAACGACAGCTCGATGCTGTACGGCACGCTGGAATACGATCTGACCTCATCCACCCTGTTGAGCGCCGGCCTTACCTGGCGCCAACGCGAACTGCGGGGCGCAGCCGGCACGACGCCGATCCAGGCCTTCGATGGCAACGGCAACGCGGTGCCGCGCATGGCGCGCGACTACAACATCGGCGCCGATTGGGCAGGTTATGAGCAGGATTCGCTCAACGCCTTCGCGCGCCTGGAGCACCGCTTCGCCAACGGCTGGACGGGCAAGCTTCAGGTAGCTCACGAAGGCATCGAGACACCCAGGATGCGCATCGGCTCGCTGCGCTACGCATTGCCCGCGGTGACAGCCCAGTACGGCATCTACAAGGACATCGAATCGCGCGACCAGAGCTTCATCCTCGACCTGCAAGGTCCTTTCGAACTGTTCGGACGGGAGCATCAATTGCTGTTTGGTGCCGGCGCCTCTCGCCACCGCACGACGCTGCTCCGTGCCGGCCTTCCCAATGTCGTGCTGCCCGGCGGCGATTACGGCCAAGGCGGCGGCATCGTGCCGGAACCAGGCGGCACGCCAACGTATTCCGACGATTATTTCAGCAGCGAACGCCGCTACGTCTATGCCGCCAGCCGCTTCTCGCTGGCCGACCCGGTCAAGCTGATCGTCGGCGCGCGAGCCAGCGATTACAAGCAGAAGGACGTCACCGACATCGGCTGGTACAACTACGACATGCGCGAAAGCGGCGTCGTCACCCCATACGCCGGGCTGGTGTTGGACGTGTCGAAGGACATCTCCCTCTATGCCAGCTACGCCAGCATCTTCAAGCCGCAAAGCGCCAAGGATGCGAGCGAGCGCACCCTGGCCCCGGAAGAAGGGCTGACCTACGAGGTCGGCGCCAAGGGCGAATTCTTCGACAAGCGCCTCAACGCCAGCGCCAGCTACTTCTGGATGCGTACCGACAACACGGCCGAGGAGGTCGGCCTCAACGACCGCGGAGAATCCATCTACAAGGCGGTCATGGGCGCCATCCGGCGCGGCTACGAAGTGGAACTCTCCGGCGAACTGGCGCGCAACTGGCAGGCCCAGGGCAGCTACGTGCAGCACAGCAGCGACCTGGACAGTTCCAGCGCCACGCCCAAGCACCAATTCAAGCTCGGCAGTACCTACCGCTTCGCCGACGGCACGCTGCGCGGCCTGACGGTGGGCGCCGCCACGCGCTGGCAAAGCGAAATTTCCGTCCAGCGCGGCAATGCCAGGCTCGCCCAGGATGCCTACTGGCTGCTCGATTTGATGGCGCGTTACCAGGTCGACGACAAGCTGAGCATCAGCGCCAACATCAACAACGCACTGGACGAAAAGTATTTCGCCGGTGTCACCAATTTCAACGCTCAAGGGCTGTTCTACACCTGGGGAGCACCGCGCAGCTTCAACGTCAGCATGCGCTACGACTTCTGACCCACAAGCAGATCGCGTGCCCCTACGGGGCACCGTGCAGCTTGTCGGCACGCCGGTTCCGCGGCCCGCCGGCAGCCTGTGGTCGAGCCGCCATCCCCCACGATCCTTGACGGGTCGATCCGTGCCCAGGAGAATAAGAACGCTTCTCGATATCAACACAATCTGAAGATCGCCCTGCTGGACAGCCAGCTGACACCGTTTTCGCAGAGCATTCCGTGTCCATCGCCCCAGTCCAGCCCGTTGCCGATCTGTACGCCGACCACCATCACTGGCTGCATGTGTGGCTGCGCAAGAAGCTGGGCTGCTCGGAGCATGCGGCCGACCTCGCCCACGACACCTTTCTGCGCCTGCTCGATCGCGATGAACCGGTCGAGCTGCGCGAACCGCGCGCCTTTCTGACCACCATCGCCAAGGGGCTGGTTGCCAACCACTTCCGCCGCCAGAAAATCGAGCGCGCCTGGCTCGAAACCCTGGCGCTGCAACCCGAAGCGGAAGCGTCGTCACCCGAAACGCGCGCACTGATCGTGGAAACGCTGGTGGAGATCGACCGCCGCCTGGACACGCTTGCGCCGCTGGTCAGGCGCGTCTTCCTGCTGTCGCAGATCGACGGCCTGCCTCAGGCCGAAATCGCCGCCGCGCTCGGCATTTCCGTGCCCACAGTCAAACGCTACCTCGCGAAGGCACTGGTCGCCTGCTGCTTTGGCGATGATGCACGATAAGGCCGCCACCAGCCGGGATGCCATCCGCCACCAGGCGGCGCTCTGGTTCATCGAGCTGCAATCCGATGGCAACAATGCCGAATTGCGCGCCCGCTGGCAGACTTGGTACGAGGCTGCACCCGAGCACCGCGAAGCCTGGAGCCGCCTCGAAGCCTTCGGCAACAGCCTGGGCCGGATTCCGCCGCAAGTGGCGCGCAGCGCACTCGCGCCATCGGGCGGCAGCCGGCGGCGGGCGCTGAAGGCGTTCGGTGTGCTGCTGGCCGTGGGTGGCACGGCCTGGCTCGCCCGCGAATCGACACAGCAGTTGCCCATCCTGCTGGCGGAGCATCGCACCGGGTCGGGCGAGCGCCGCGAAATCGAGCTGAGCGATGGCAGCCGGATCCATCTCAACGTCGACACCGCGCTCGATATTCGATTCGATGCGCAGGAGCGCCGGCTGGTGCTGCATTCCGGCGAAATCCACATCGTCACGGCCAAGGACACGGCTCGCCCCTTCTTCGTCGACACGCCTCACGGCCGTGCCCGCGCCATCGGCACGCGCTACACCGTGCGCAGCGATGCCACGACCGGCGATCACACCCAGGTGGCAGTCCTTGAAGGACAGGTCGCGCTCGAGCCGGCACGAGCGCACGAAAGCGGACGGCTCCTGCTTTCGGCTGGCCGGCAAGCGCGCTTCTCCACGCACGAGGTGGCGCCCCCTGCTTCCGTCCGCGCGTCGGACGCCGCCTGGACGCGCGGCATCCTCGTTGCCGAAGACCAGCCCTTGCCTGCATTCATTGCCGAACTTGCACGGCTCAGCGGCCAGCCCCTGCACTGCGATCCCGCGCTGGATGGGCTCAAGGTCAGCGGCACCTATCCGCTGGCCGACCCGCAAGCCATCCTGCAACTGCTCGCCCGCGCCCTGCCCATCCGCATCGAGCAGCAGCGGCGCTGGTGGGGCGGCAGCCGGACAAACATCCATCCGGCCTGAAGAAAAAATTTCGGCCGACCTGATCCCGATTCGTTTTTCGCGGGGCATGGATAGGGAGAACCCCTCGTTTTCCGCCATCCACGAAGAGGCCTTCCATGCGCGAAACCGCAACACCCCCATCGAACGACACATCTGCACGCCTGCGCCGGCGCGCCTTCGCCCGCGCGCTGCGCGCCGGCCTGTACGGCGGCTTTGCCGCCGCCGTGCTGCTGCCAGCCGGTGCGCTGCACGCCCAGCAGGACGATGCCCGTAACTACACCATTGCCGCCGGCAGGCTCGCCGAAGTGCTGAACCGCTTCGGCGTCGAAAGCGGCCTGATGCTGTCCTTCTCCACCGAGCTCACCGCCGGGCGGCAAAGCGCCGGCCTGCAGGGCCGCTACACCACGGCCGGCGCGCTGCACGAACTGCTCCGCGATACCGGGCTCGAAGCCGTGCCCCAGCAGGGCGGCGGCTACCTGCTGCGCCCGGCACCGGCCAGCGGCAGCTTCGATTCGCCCACCCGGCTGGCGGCGGTGCGCGTGCTGGCACGGCGGGCCGGAGACGGCACGACCGAAGGCACGGGTTCCTACACCAGCCGCGTGACCAGCATCGCATCGAAGACGGATCAGGCCTTCCGCGAGATTCCGCAGTCGGTGTCGGTGCTTACGCGCGCGCAGATCGAGGATCAGAGGCTGGTCGACATCAACGATGCGCTGAAGCTGATGCCCGGCGTCACCGTGAACCGGATGAACGACAATTCCTTCAACTTCTACTCGCGCGGCTTCCAGATCACCGCCATGCAGGTGGACGGCGGCGCCCCGCTGGCGCTCGGCGCCTACACCTACAGTCCGCTGCAGGACCTGGCGTTCTACGACCGCGTGGAAGTCATGCGCGGCGCCTCCGGCCTGCTCGGCGGCATGGGCGACCCCGGCGGGATCATCAACCTGGCGCGCAAGAAGCCGCTGGCCGAGGCGCAGACCGTACTGGAACTGTCCGCCGGCAGTTGGGACCACTACCGCGCGATGGCCGACTTCAGCCGCCCCTTGTCCGAGGACGGCCGCATCCGCGGCCGTGCCGTGGTGCTGTACGAGAACCGCGATTACCACCTGGACCACCGCAGCACCGAACGCCCAGCCTTCTACGGCGTCATCGAGGCCGACCTGGGCGAGCGCACGCTGTTCACGCTGGGCGGCAGCTTCAACCGCCGCAACGAGACCGGCGGCGGCTCGGGCCTGCCGCGCTACGCCGACGGCCGCGCGCTCGACCTCAAGCGCAGCGCCAGCCTGACCCAGCCCTGGGCCTACAAGGACAGCGACGAAAGCGAAGTCTTCGCCCAGTTCGCCCACACCTTCGCCAACGGCTGGGCGCTCAAGCTCAACCTGACCCACAGCGAGACCGACACGGAAGCCAATACTGCCTTCGTCGGCGGCCCGGTCGATCCCGCCACCGGGCTGGGCGTCTGGGCCGGCGGCCACTATGAATACGAGAACCGCCAGGATCTGGTCGACCTCAACCTCAGCGGCAATTTCCAGTTGTTCGGCCGTAGCCACGAGTTGCTGGTGGGCGCGGACTGGCAGCGGGTGAAGAGCCGCTGGATCGCCGCCACCTTCGCCGGCCACTGGGGCGACCCGGCCTACGTGCCCGGCGGCGGCGATGCCTGGAATCCTGACCACGACGTTTCCCAGCGCTCCCACACCCGCTACGGCCCCTGGGGCCAGGAACAGGTCGGCGGCTACGCGGTGCTGCGCCTGCATCCCACCGACCGCCTGCACGTGGTCGCCGGCGCCCGCGCCAGCCGCTACGAGTTCGACCAGCGTATTTCCTCCGCGCCCTCGGCTTCGGCGCCCTGGACCACCACCTCCGACTTGCCGTTCAGCCTCGGCACCAAGATCACCCCCTACGGCGGCGTGATCTACGATCTGGACGACAACTGGTCCGCCTACCTGAGCTATGCCGGCATCTACAAGCCGCAATCGCTGATGCTGTACGGCCCGCCGCCGGGCAGCGGTTCCCTGGAGCCCATCAAGGGCAGGAGCTACGAGGCCGGCCTGAAGGGCGAACTGTACGGCGGCCGCCTCAATGCCACGCTGAGCGTGTTCAACGTCGAGCGCACCGGCACGGCGCTTCTCGACACCCGCTACCCCGCCAACTACCACGCCTATGCGGGCAACTGCTGCTATCTGCCGCAGGGCGAGGTCACCAGCCGCGGTGTGGACCTGGAGATCGGCGGCGAACTGCTGCCCGGCTGGCAGGCCGCGCTGGGTTATACCTACAACCGCACGCGCGACGAGAAGGCCGGCAACACCTTCAGCACCATCACGCCGCGCCATCTGCTCAAGCTGTCCACGGCCTATACGCTGCCGGGTGAGTGGTCGCGCTGGAAGGTGGGCGGCAGCGCGCACGTGCAGAGCAAGACCCTGGTCAGCGGCACCGCCACCCTCAACGGTGTCGACCGGGCCTATGACTTCCGCGAGGGCGGCTACGCGGTGGTCAACACCATGGTGCAGTACCGCCTGGACCCGAAGTGGACGCTGGCGCTCAACGTCAACAACCTGTTCGACCGTAAGTATTACGAGAACATCGGCGATACCTGCTGCAGCAACTGGTACGGCACGCCGCGCGGCGCCATGCTGACGCTCAGCTACCGGCAATAGATCGACAATGAACGGCCCCGGTAAGCGCAACACCGGAGTCGTTCATTGCATCACTACCCGCCGTACAAGAGCACTGTACTTCTCCAGCATGGCATCCGTGCTCAGCAGATAGGCCGGCAAGCATTCCGCCTGGGCGACCAGCAAACGATCGAACGGGTCGCGGTGATGCCAGGGCAGATGGCGGACACGCCGGGAATGCGCCGCCATGACCGGAAGTTCGACAAAGCCGGTTTGCACGGCAAGCGTTTCGATATCTTCGGGCTCGAAGTCGAAATCCTCACGCAAGAGCGAGCGCTTGATGGCGATCTCCCAGATGCTTGCCGCGCTGAACAGGATGGTATTGCCGGAGTCCTCCAGTTCGCTGCGCACCTTCTCCGGCAAGCGCTCCGGAGCAATCAGCGCGGCGAGCAGAACATTGGTATCAAGCAGCAGAGTGCGGTTTCCAGACACGGCCAGCTCTCAGACGCCACCTTCGAACATCGCACGGATTTCATCCTCGCCCAGCGCATCGAAATTCTCGGGCATCGTGAAACGCCCCTTCCCCAACCCCAGACGGCGCGGCTTCGGATGCACTGTTTCCAGTGCGACAAGCCGCGCTACCGGCTTGCCCGCACGGGCGATGACGATCTCTTCGCCAGCCGCGGCCAGATCGACGAATCGCGACAAATGCGTCTTTGCTTCGTGAATGTTGACCGATTGCATGGCTTCCTCCGCCAGATTCATGAACTTGGTCAACCTTAGTCCGCCATCCTCGCGATGTCCAGCCGGTAACAGGACCCGGAGATGCACCACCGCCGCAAAAGCATAAGGAGCTTGAATCAGCATTACTCCGCTGGCAGGCGCAGCGCCATCGCCACGATCCTTGACGGGCCGATCCGTGCCCAGGAGAATAAGAACGCTTCTCGATATCAAAATAATCTGAAAACCGCCCTGCTGGACAGCCAGCTGTTACCGTTTTCGCAGAGCATTCCGTGTCCATCGCCCCAGTCCAGCCCGTTGCCGATCTGTACGCCGACCACCATCACTGGCTGCATGTGTGGCTGCGCAAGAAGCTGGGCTGCTCGGAGCATGCAGCCGACCTCGCCCACGACACCTTTCTGCGCCTGATCGACCGCGATGAACCGGTCGAGCTGCGCGAACCACGCGCCTTTCTGACCACTATCGCCAAAGGGCTGGTTGCCAACCACTTCCGCCGCCAGAAAATCGAGCGCGCCTGGCTTGATGCCCTGTCCAGCCAGCCGATACCACTGAGTCCCAGCCCGGAAGAGCGGGCGCTGATCGTCGAGGCGCTGCTGCGGATCGATACGCTACTCGACGGTCTGCCGCCCAGGGTTCGTTCCGCCTTCCTGCTTTCACAGCTCGAAGGCCTGACTTATGCAGAAATCGCCGAACGTCAGGGGGTCTCGGTGAGCATGGTCAAAAAATACATGCTGCAAGCCGTCACTCACTGCATGCAGATCGAACTGCCGTGACCCTCTCCACGCAGGAACCCACTGCCGAGATGCTGACCGAGGCCGCACGCTGGTTCGTGCTGCTGGCATCCGGCGAGGCGACAGAGGCCGAGCGGGAAGGCTGGCGGTCCTGGCTTGCAGCCGATCCGCGACACAAGGCCGGCTGGCAGCGCGCCGAAACCGCCATGGCCCTGTTTGCCGATATTCCGCGCGAACAGGCCCACGCTTCGATCGAAGCCCTGGAACGCCGCCCGGCCCTGCGCTCACGCAAGCGCCGCCGCGTGCTGGGCAGTATTGCAGGGCTGCTCGCGAGCAGCCTGATCGGCTGGCAGGGCTGGCGACGCAGCGACTGGTCGGCAGACCATTACACGGCCATCGGCGAACAGCGCAGTCTGCATCTGGCCGATGGCAGCGTGCTGCTGCTGGACACCGATTCGGCCATCGACCTTGCCTTTTCCAGCCAGCTTCGCCTCATCCACCTGCGGCGCGGCCGGCTGTCGCTGACGACCGCGCCGGCAAACCCGTCTCCACGGCCGCCACTGATGGTGCAGACCGCGGAAGGCCGGGTTCAGGCACTGGGCACCCGCTTCACCGTCCAGCAGAGCGAAGGCAGCACCAGGGTCGCCGTGCAGGAAGCCCGCGTCGCCATTCACCTGAAATCAGCTGCGGACCCAGCCCCTGTCCTGTCCGCCGGCGAAAGCGCCCGTTTCGACAGATTCGGACTGAGCGAACAACGCGCCGCCCACCCCCATGAAAACGCCTGGACCCAAGGCATGTTGATCGCGGACGACCTGCCGCTCGCCGAACTGATCGCCGAACTGGCGCGCTACCGCCAGGCACCGCTGATCGTCGACCCGAGCACCCGCGATCTACGCATCTCCGGTACCTATCCCCTGGCCGATACCGACCGGGCCCTGTCCGTGCTGGCCGACATTCTGCCGGTTCGCATCCTCCCCCTGCACGACGGCGACCCCGGCCGCGGCCAGATCATCGTGCGCCGTCGATAAAAAACTCGCTCCGGCGCTGTACTTTTTGTGCGCTCGATTGGCATGGAAGGAAAGCCCCCTTTCATCGCAAACCGAGGAATCTTCGATGCACGATCCCCAGCGCTGCCCGCCCCGGCCGCTTCGCCGCCCCATTGCCCTCGCTTTGAGCCTGCTTTTGGGCAGCATCGGCCTGACCGGCACACTGCTGCCTGCCACCGCCATGGCCCAGGTCGCGCCCACCCATCGCTTCGACATTCCTGCAGGGCCGCTCGCTGCCGCACTCAACCAGGCCGGCGCCATTTCCGGCGTGCTGCTCAGCTTCGACCCCACGCTGGTGGCCAATCGGCGCAGCCCCGGCCTGAACGGTAGCTTCAGCATCGAGGAAGGGCTGCATCGCCTTCTTAGCGGCAGCGGCCTGGGGGTGACACGACGTGACGATGGCAGCTACATGCTGCACAGACTGCCGGATGCCCCGGCAGGCACTGCAGTCTTGTCCGCAGTCAGAGTGATCGGTATCACCGAAGGCACGGGCTCCTACACCACCAACCTGAGCAACACCGCCACCAAGCTGGATCTGTCGCTGCGCGAGACGCCGCAGTCGATCACGGTGATGACCCGCAAACGCATGGAAGACCAGGGGCTGGACGAAATCAGCAAGGTGCTGGATCAGACCACAGGCCTGTATTTCAACAACACCAATGTGGTCGGAGGCGACAGCAACGCTATCTACTCCCGTGGCTTCGAACTGCAGAACTACCAGGTGGACGGCGTGCCACGTTCACACCGCTTTGGTTTCAAGAACGACATCGCCGACACGGCAATATTCGACCGTGTCGAAGTCGTACGCGGCGCCAGCGGCCTGCTGAATGGTGTCGGGGAGCCGTCTGGCGCAGTGAACCTGGTACGCAAACTGCCTACGGCGGAATTCCAGGCTCACGTCGCCGCCAAGTACGGTTCCTGGGATTTCTACCGCGTAGAGGCCGACCTCGGCGGCCCCCTGACGGAAACAGGCAATGTCCGGGGCCGCATGGTTGCAGTTCATCAAGACAACGGCATGTTCGTCGACCGGGTCGAGATGGAGAAACAGATCTTCTACGGCATCGTCGAAGTCGACCTGACGCCGGCCACCATTCTGTCGGCAGGTGTCGAATACCAGCAGCACGAAACCTCGGGTGCCGGCAGCCTGTTCTCGGGCGCCCCCATCTTCTTCCTGGATGGCTCCAGAACCGGCTTTGGCCCTTCGACCAACATCGCAGCAGACTGGTCATCCACCCAGCGGGACAACCTGACGCTCTTTGCCGGGCTGGAGCACTACTTCGACAACGACTGGAAAATCCGGCTGGATCTCGAACACTCACGCAGAAAATACGACATCACGATCGGCGACGTCAGCCTGAATTACGCAAGCGCCGGCAATGTGGGTTCGTTCCGGGGATTCAAGTATTACGGCGAACCTACGCAGAACTCGGCCACGCTACACGCCACCGGTCCATATCGCCTGTTCGGGCGCACCCATGAACTGGTGATGGGCGGCAGTTATTACGAAATGAAGGAAGACGGCAAGAACCACCACCGGATGGATACGCTGATTCCAGACTACGCCGAACTGTTTCGGCTGATCGGCACCGGCCACTACCCCCGAGGTGACATGAGTCCGACCGGCGCCGGCAGTACCCTGCGCGACTGGCAAAGCGGCCTGTATGCCGCCACCCGGCTCAGCGTCACGGACGACGTATCGCTCATCATCGGCAGCCGCCTGAGCAACTGGAAAACGCGCACGGATCGATTCACCGCAGCGGGCATCACGACACGCGGCAAAACCAGCAAGGAATCCTCCGTCGTCACCCCCTATGCCGGCATCGTCGTCGACCTTGGCGACCATCTCTCCGTCTATGCCAGTTACACGGACATCTTCCAGCCTTCCACCCGTTCCGACGCCAACGGCAATCTGCTCGACCCCGCCGAAGGTTCCAATCTGGAAGCCGGCTTCAAACTCGCCTTCTTCGAAGACAGGCTGAACCTTTCCGCCGCCATGTATCGCACCAAGAAGGACAACGTGCCCGAATACGTGCCCGGCCCCGGCGGCTCGGTCAACAGGGGCCCCACCGGAGAATACGTATACGAAGGCATCGACGGCACCAAGACAACCGGCTTCGAACTTGAAATCGCCGGAGAGCTGACACCCGAATGGCAGATTGCCAGCGGCTTCAGCCATGCCAAGCCCGTCGATGCCAACGGCAAGCCGCGCCTGACCTACATCCCGCGCAAGACGCTGAAGCTGTTTACCAGCTATCAAGTGCTGGAAGACCTGACGCTAGGCGCCAATCTGCGCTGGCAGAATGCCATTTCGAGCAGCAGCCCGCGCCCCTACTCGCAGAGCAGCGTCGCAACGCTGGATCTGATGGCGCATTACGTCATCAGCCGCCAACTCAGCGCCACCTTGAACTTCAACAACGTGTTCGACAAACGCTATTACACCAACATCAACAGTGGCGGCTGGTACGGTGAACCCCGCAGCGCCTATTTGAACCTGCGCTACAGCTTCTGAACCGTGCTGCTCAGCGGCATCCGACTCATGGACTCCTCCAGGCAGAGTCCCAACGTCATCCATGCGATAACAGATCGCCGCGACAGTCCTGCCCCTCGTTACCGATCCTCGCGCGTATGCCAGATTCGCAGAATGTAGATCGTCCCGCCCTGAATTTCGTAGCGCATCTGGTACCGCCCGACGAGTACGTGTGCGGTCAGAACACGGGTTTCGGCTTTTGGCATGATGCTCTCCTTGAATCCGGTTCGACTCTTCTCAATCCGATTTGATTTCAATCGTAGTGATTGAAGTTGAATCAATCAACGAAAATTCAGCACCAGCCTCATGTGTGCTGCCAAAGTACAAAACTCAATCGCAACACGCACGGCGAGCTGGAGACGAAGCTCGCCGTGCCGCCCACCTGGCGCATGATCTGCTCGACGATGGCCAGGCCCAGTCCTGAACCGGGCGACTCGGCACTGCCCTTGTGGAAGCGCCTGAAGTATTCGTGCTGGCACGCCAGCGGCACGCCCTGCCCCTGGTCCTCGACTTCGACATGGGCCAGTCCCGCCTTCGCATCGCAGCCGATGCGGACGCTGACCGTTCCCGCACCGTGCACCAGGGCGTTTTCCAGCACGTTGACGATGACCTCCCGCACCAGGCCCGGCGTTCCCTGCACCAGTGGCGCCACCGTTTCCTCGTCGATCGATACGTCGCGCCCACGGGATTCGAACATCGGATACAGATGGGCGATGACTTCGCGTATCAGGACCGAGAGCTGGCAAGCGTCCGACTTGTTCGCCTCCGGGGTGTGATCCTGCCGGGCAAGCATCAGCAGTTGCTCGGTCACCCGCCTCAATTGCTGGAGATCCTGGCGCACGACCCGCCAGTCCACCCGCCCCTCCTGCTCGAACTTCTGCAGACGCAAATCCACCACCGTCAGCGGTGTCCTCAATTCATGGGCGCCGTCGGCGAGTATCTGCCGTTCGGCCTGCAGGGCTTCGCTCAGGCGGGCGACTGCGCGATTCAGCGCACGCCCCAGCGGACGGATCTCCTCGGGCAGCGACGCTTCCGGTATCCGTTCGGTTCGATCGGGGCCGATTCCCTCGGCCAGACGTGCCGCGCGGCGCACGGGCGCCAGCGTCCAGGCCATCAGCGCCCACAGCAGAATGCCGAACAGCAACATGAGGGGCATCAACACCAGCAGACTGTGTCTGAGGCGTGCATCCAGCAAAGTCTGAATGGCTTCGCGCTCGTTGACGTCGCGCCGCGCCACCATCAGCACCCCGCCATCGTCCAGCGGTACCGGCACATTGATGATCCGGCCGATGTCACGGCCGAACCAGAAACGCTCGGCGAGATCCTCCAGGGAATCCTGCCGCAGGCGCAAGGCGCGGCTGCGGTCGGCGGACATCCACAGGACTGCTCCATCCGCGGAATACAAGGTGTAGGACATGTCGCCCCCCGCATGCACGGCCGGGAGCTGCGCGGTATCGCGGCTTTCGACAAAAGCCGCGACGGCATCGCGTGCTTCCAGAAATGCCAGACCGCGCCGCAGCACGTCGCGTACCGTGCAGGTAGAGGCTCATGCAGGTGGCGCACACCGCGACCACCACCACCATCGAGAACAGCACCCGCCAGCGCAGACTGGTCGCCATCACCCGGGCACGGTCATGCGCTGTTCGGCCACCAGGCGATAGCCGATGCCGCGCACGGTATCGATGCGCACGTCCGCGCCCAGTTGCTGGAGTTTCTTGCGCAGACGCGACACCAGCGCCTCCACCGCGTTGAGCGAAGCCGGCTCATGGCTGGCATAGATGCATTGTTCGAGCCTGTCCTTGACGGCAATGCGGGGCGCGATCCGGATCAGTTCCTCGAACAGCATCGCCTCCCTGCGTGCAAGGTCCTGCAACTGGCCGCCGATCCGCAACTGCATCGACGAAGGGTCGTAGGCGACGTTGCCGAGTGTCAGCAGGACCTCTCCGTCGTTCCCCACGCGCCGCAGCAGCGCGCGCAGGCGAGCGACCAGTTCAGGCATGTCGAAGGGTTTGAGCACATAGTCGTCGGCGCCGGCATTGAGGCCGGCGACGCGGCTCTCCAGCGCGTCGCGCGCAGTCAGGGCAATGCACGGCAGTCCTGCTCCACCCTTGCCGGCCAGCTCGCGCAGAATCTGCATGCCATCCATGTCGGGCAGCCCCAGATCCAGCAGGAGCGCGTCGTAGCGATGCAGCCGAATCGCGGTCAGGGCCTGCGCGCCCGTCGCCACCGCGTCCACTGCGAACCCCGAATACTCGAGATGATTCACCAGCAATTCGCGCAATTCGCAGTGATCTTCGACAACCAGAACCTTCATCGCACATCTTGCTCCGCCGGGCGCGCCCTACTCATCAAAACTCCGCAGTCACGCCCAGATACAGGCGACGGCCGTCGAGGGTCTTGCCGTAGTCCGAGCTGTTCACTTCCTTGTCGAACAGATTGTAGATGCCGGCAAAGGTGTTGAGGTGCTTGTGCAGCCGGTACGAGCCGCCGATATCGACCAGGGTGTAGCCGGGAATGCTGGCGGTACCGTCCTCGATCGTCTTGCTCTTGTACTTTGCCTTGGCCCACATGCCCGCATGGTCGCCGATCTTCCAGTCGAGGCCGAGGTTCACCATGTGGCGGGGCGTGTTGTTCAGCGGCCTGCCCTTGCTCGCGCCGCCGGTGATCTCGCTGTCGGACCAGGTGTAGTTGGCGTTGAAGCGGGCAGCCCGGCTGATGGGCATGCCGAAGGTCGCCTCCACACCGTTGAGCCGCGCGGCATCGAGGTTGATGTACTGGCTCATGCGGTTGCGCCACGAACCGTCCGGCCCCTGGCAGTTGGCCATCCCGCTCGGGCTCTGGCAAATGGTGTGGGTGCCGATCTTGTCTTCGAAATTGGTCCGGTAGACCGTCAGCCCGGCATTGAACCGCTGCGGATCCGTCCAGTTGATGCCGAGCTCGTAGTTCGTGCTGCGCTCGGGCTTCAGGTTCGGGTTGCCCTTGTCCCACGATGCGCCGCGCGCGGCGTTCTCGACGATGCGGTCGTCGGCCTGCTTGAGGGTCGGGGTCTTGTAGCCACCGCTGACGCCGCCCTTGACCACCAGTTGCGGAGACAGATGGTAGACGCCGTACAAGCGCGGGGTGACTTCGTTGCCGTAGTGCTGGTTCCGGTCGTAGCGCAGGCCGCCGGTCAGCGCGAAGTCGTCGGTCAGGTAATACTCGTCCTCGATGAACAGCGCCGCCTGCCAGCGCGACAGCTTCAGCGACGAGGACCCGGGGAAGCGGCTGGCGTCGTGATCCGTCTCTTCCTTCTTGTGCTCCAGGCCCATCGTCAGCACCTGGCGCTCCAGCCTGGCCACGGTCTTGGAATTGATGGTCGTCGCCCGGTAGGCCGACTCCAGGCTGCCGTTCTCGATATCGACCTTTTCCTGCAGGATGAAGCTCTTCGTGCTGATCGCCGAGTTCCAGTCGATGTCGTGCATCAGGCTGAAATGGGTGCGCTTGTTGGCCATGTCGCCGGCGCTGCCGGTCTTCGCGGTGCGCTCGTTCTCGTGCTCCGCCACGCCGGTCTCGAATTCGAGGCTTTGCGCCTCGCTGAGCTTCCAGCGCAGCTTGCCGGTGATGTCCTCACGCTCCTTGCGCGCGTAGCCGCCGATGAAATCGTCCTCGCTGCGCTTGTACCTGGAGCCGTACAGAACCAGCGCCAGCTTGTCGTTCACCAGCGGCCCGTTCAGGTAGAAGCGCCCCTGGTAGGTCTTGCCGGCGTCGTCATTCTCCTGCAGCACGGTGTCGAGCGTGACGCTGCCCGTCCAGCTGTCGGTCACCTTCTTGGTGATGATGTTGATCACCCCGCCGAGCGCACTGGAGCCATACAGCGAGGACATCGGCCCGCGCACGACTTCGATGCGCTCGATGGCGGACATCGGCGGCAGCCAGCCCACCTGCGCGCCGCCGCCGAAACCGTTGTAGTAGGCCTCCGACGAAGCACCGAGCGGTTTGCCATCGACGAGGAACAGCACGTAGCTCTCGCCCATGCCGCGAATGTTGATGGACGTGCTCTCGATCTTGCCGCCCGACCCGCCTTCGATGCTGATGCCGGGAAGATCCTGCAAGGCATCGGTCACGTCCCGGTAGTACTTGCCTTCGAGCTCTTCCTTGGTGATGACGCTGATCGTCGCCGGCGCCTCGGCGATGGCCTGCTCGAAACCGGACGCGGTGACAACGATCTCGTCCATCCTGCGTTCGCTTCCAGCCTGTTGCGCAATTGCAGCCGAAGAGGCGCATGCCAGCATGGCCAGCACCAGGGACGACGGGGATTTGGGGGAAATCAGAGACTGCACGTGAGACATTATCGGTACCAGAAATGAGTGCATGGAGAAGGATTCGTTGTCCATCCCTTGTCTTGGAATGAATTCACGAATAAGAATCACTCTCAGTTTTGCACTCTTTCCTGATCGCAAGCTGACGTAGCCATGCTCCCCGGCTCGGGGCGGTGGCATCTGCAGGAGGCGAGTCAGTGCAAACGGCGGAAGTTCACGCGGCTGAAACCAGCGCTACGCCGATACGGCGGCATGCCCGCCCTTTCTAGGGCAGCACCAGCGTCGCCGCGTGCCCGCGCACCGCGCATATCCGCTGCACCGCGGCCAGGCGCGGCGACTGCACTTCGCCCTGCTCGAAGGCGACAATGGTCCAGTCGCCCCGCAGCCGTTCGAGCAACTCGTTCGGCCGCAGCAGGAATTCGGGATTGCTCGGCTTGCCGAAACGCTCGTTGCCGAGCATGAAGGTCTCGTAGATCAGCACCCCGCCCGGCCGCAGCACGGTGAGCAAGTGGCCGAAGTACGGGCGGTACAGGTAGTTGGTGACGACGACGGCGTCGAACTGGCGTCCGGCATACGGCCATGCCTCGCCTTCGAGATCGGCCTCGCGGGTGCTGACCTTGGGCAAGCCCTGCAGAAGCTGCAGCGCGATGCCGTCGCGGTCGACCGCTTCGACACGGAAGCCGCGCTGCGCCAGCCAGCGTGCATGGCGGCCGCTGCCGCAGGCGTAATCCAGGATTGCGCCGCCCGAGGCGATCAAGGGCGCGAATCGCGTCACCCAGTTGGAAGGCGTGCTCGCGGCGGTGTGCAGGAGGTCGTGCATGGGCTGTTTCCGTTATCCCTGGTCATGCGGGGTCGTGTGGCGGACATTCTAACCAGCCTGCCACCGAATGCAGCGGCGTCGTTTCCGGCAGTACCGATGATCGTCATGACCATCGGGTCGGGCCGGCATGCCGCCGCATTGCGCAACGAATCTGTGCTATAGATTCAGGCCATCGCCAGCATGCCCGCCTGGCCCATCGGTGGTTTCCGACAAGGCAATGGATCGCGTTCCGGACAAGGAGATTTCAGCGCCAATCAGGACAGCGGCCCGTATCGCCACGGGTCTTGCGCCATTGCTTGCCGTCCCGCCGTCGCTCGCCTCCGACGGCTTGCTTCGGCCCACCGATGGGCAGGGCTGGCTCTGGCCGGTGCTGTGCCTGCTGGCCGGCCTGGTGGCGGGATATCTTCTCGGCCGCCGCAGGAATGCGAATGACCATTCCGCTGCATCGGCCACGGCAGCATCGGCGACATCGGCAATGGCGGACTCCGGCCAGGCGCAGGCGATGCCCGCTCCTTCCGCGAAGGAATGCCTCTACCTCGACATGCTCGAATCGGTCAGCGAGGTCATCTTCCGCACCGACGCCGAAGCCAGGCTCATCTACCTGAACAAGGTGTGGTGCGAACTGAGCGGCCACGATGTCGAGGCCAGCCTGGGCAAGCCGCTGCACGAATTCCTTCACCCGGACGACCGCGAGACGGCGGCGCAGCTGTTCCGCGACCTGATCGTCGGCGCAGGTGCCGACTGTGAGCGCGAGTTCCGGCTTCGGACCCGCAGCGGAGAAATCCGCTGGATCGAGGTCACCGCGCATCGGGCGCCGGACACGAGGCCGGGCGAAGGCGGCCTGACCGGCACGGTGGACGACATCTCCGCACGCAAGGTGGCCGAACTGAGCCTGCGCAACCTCAACCAGGAACTGGAGGCGCGCGTGCGGCTGCGGACTGCCGAGCTCGAAGCTTCGAACCGCGAGCTCGAGGCCTTCTCGTATTCGGTTTCGCACGATCTGCGGGCGCCGCTGCGCGCCATCGACGGCTTCGCCCGCATCATCGAAGACGAGCTCGACGGCAAGGCCGAAGCGCATACCTTCGCGCATCTTTCGCGCATTCGCAAGGCGACCGAGCGCATGGCGAACCTGATCGACGCGCTGATCAATCTCGCCCTGCTGGCGCGGCAGCCGCTGCAGAAGGAAAGCTTCAGCCTGTCGGAGCTGGCCCGCCAGATCGTCGAGGAATTGCAGGCCGAAGAGCCCGGGCGCGAAGTCACGATCCAGATCACCGAAGGACTCGATGTCATCGCCGATCGCGCCCTGACTTTCTCGCTGCTCGACAACCTGCTGCGAAACGCCTGGAAGTTCACCGCGCACTGCACACCGGCCCGGATCGCGCTGAGCGCCGAACGCATCAATGGCCGCCGCGTGTTCTGCGTCTCCGACAACGGCGCCGGTTTCGACATGAGCCACGCCGGCAACCTGTTCAGGCCCTTCTACCGCATGCATGGTGCCGAGGCTTTCCCGGGTACGGGTATCGGCCTGGCGACGGTGCAGCGCATCGTGCAGCGCCATGACGGCACGATCCGGGCCGAGTCCACACCGGGCGAAGGCAGCCGCTTCCTGTTCACGCTCGGGCGATGAGGTGCGAGCGTGACGCTGTGCCCGGCCTTTGACGAGGTTTTAGGCTTTAATCGTCGGCAACGATACGGATTTTGTGCACTGCAGTATAATTCTGCGGTCGATACACTCGATTCTGCAAACGCCCGAAACGACAGGCGGTTGCGCCAGCCATTTCATCCAGACAGGTTGCAGCCATGAAAGAAACGCACTACCTCACTCCGCTTCTCGAACCGCGCTCGGTGGGGATCATCGGTGCCAGCGAACGCGAGGGTTCACTGGGCGATGTGCTGGTCCGCAACATGCTCGACGCGGGCTACAAGGGCAAGCTGTTCGCCATCAATCCCAAGCATGAATCGGTGCGCGGCATCGCCTGCTACAAGTCGGTGGAGGACGTCCCCCAGCGCCTGGATCTGGTGGTGATCGCGGTACGCGCGGAAAAGGTGCTGGCCATCCTCGACGCCTGCGGACGCGCCGGCGTCAAGGCCGCGATCCTGCTGTCTTCCGGCTTTTCCGAAGCGGGTCCGCGCGGCGCACTGCTCGAACGCCAGGTCGTCGACGCCGCGCAGCGCCACCGCATCCGCCTGCTCGGCCCCAATTGCCTGGGCATCATGCGCCCGCAGCTCGGCCTCAATGCCACCTTCGCCCATACCCGCGCGCAGAAGGGCAGCATCGGCCTGATCTCCCAGTCGGGCGCGCTCTGTGCCGCGATCCTCGACTGGGCCAAGCCCAACAACGTCGGCTTCTCGGCGGTCGTGTCGCTGGGCACCTCGTCCGACATCGACTTCGGCGACGTGCTGGAATACATGATTTCCGACCCGCGCACCGAAAGCATCTTCCTGTACGTCGAAGGCATCCGCGACGCGCGCCGCTTCATGAGCGCGCTGCGCGGCGCGGCGCGGGTCAAGCCGGTGCTGCTGATCAAGGCCGGCCGCCACCCCGAGGCCTCGCGCGCCATCCTGTCGCATTCGGCGGCGCCGATCGGCGACGACGCGGTGTTCGACGCCGCGCTGCGCCGCGCCGGCGTGATCCGCCTGTACAACCTCGGCCAGCTCTTCGCCGCCGCCAACGCACTGTTCTCGCACTTCCGCCCGCGCGGCAACCGCCTGGCGGTGATCACCAACGGCGGCGGGCCGGGCATCATGGCGGCCGACCGCGCGGCCGACATCGGCATTCCGCTGTCGGAATTCACCGAAGGCACGATGGAAAAGCTCAACGCGGTGCTGCCGGCCAACTGGTCGCGCGGCAACCCGGTCGACATCCTGGGCGACGCCGATGCCGAACGCTACGGCAAGGCGGTGAAGGCCACGCTGGAAGGCCCCAACGTCGATGGCGTGCTGGTGATGCTGACGCCGCAGGGCATGACCAACCCGAGCGCCGTCGCCGACGCGCTGATCGAGATCGAGAAGACCGCCGACAAGCCGGTGGTCGCCTGCTGGATGGGCGAAGAGCTGGTCACCGAGTCGCGCCAGAAATTCAGCGCCGCGGGCATTCCGCATTTCCGCACGCCGGAACCGGCGGTCGAGCTGTTCAGCCACATCTCGGCCTACTACCGCAACCAAAAGCTGCTGATGCAGACGCCGTCCTCGCTGTCGCACCTGACTCCGCCGTCGATCGAGAGCGCCCGGCTGGTGATCGAGATGGCCTTGTCCGAGCGCCGCAAGAAGCTCAACGAGATGGAATCGAAGGCGCTGCTGGCCGCGTTCCGCATCCCGATCGCGCAGACCGTGGTGGCGCGCTCGGCAGCGGAGGCGATGGTGCTCGCCGCCGAGATCGGCCTGCCGGTGGTGATGAAGATCGACTCGCCGAGCATCGTGCACAAGTCCGACGTCGGCGGCGTGCGCCTGAACATCCGCAGCCTGGTGGCGGTGCGCTCGACCTACCAGGAGATCCTGGATGAAGTGAAGCGCGTGCAGCCGGACGCGGTCATCAACGGCATCGCCATCGAACCGATGATCCAGAAGCGCAACGGCCGCGAGCTGGTCGTCGGCGTCAAGCGCGACCCGGTGTTCGGCCCGGTGATCACCTTCGGCGAAGGCGGCAACCTGGTCGAGGCCAATCGCGACGTCGCCGTCGCCCTGCCGCCGCTGAACAGCTACCTGGTCAAGGACATGATCCGCTCGACGCGGATCTACCACCGCCTGGGCGAATTCCGCCACCTGCCGGCGATCGACATGACGGCGCTGGAACTGGTGCTGCTACGGGTGTCGGAGATGGTCTGCGAACTGCCGTGGATCACCGAGATGGAGATCAACCCGCTGATCGTCGACGAAAACGGCGCGGTCGCGGTCGACGCCAGCATCATCGTGGACAACGTCTCGCCGACGGCGGATCGCTACGACCACATGGCGATCCACCCCTACCCCTCGCACCTGACGCAGACCTGGATCGTGCCCGACGGCACCACCGTGACGATCCGGCCGATCAAGCCCGAGGACGCCGACCTCGAAGTCGAATTCGTGCGCAACCTGTCGTCCGAGACCAAGTACTACCGCTTCATGAACACCATGCGCGAACTGCCGCCGGCGATGGTCGCGCGCCTGACGCAGATCGACTACGACCGCGAAATGGCCTTCGTCGCCACGCTCGAAGTCGATGGCGCGGAAAAGGAAATCGGCGTCTGCCGCTACGCGGTCAACCCGGACGGCGAATCCTGCGAGTTCGCCGTGGTGGTGGCCGACGACTGGCAGCACCGCGGCCTGGCGCGCAAGCTGATGGGCGTGCTGATCGAGACCGCCCGCAGCCGCGGCATCGCCTACATGAACGGCGTCTTCCTGTCGAACAACGAGCGCATGCTCAAGTTCGTGCAGAAGCTCGGCTTCGTGCTCAGCAACGACCCCGAGGACAACACCGTCAAGCTCGGCGTGCTGGCCTTGCAGGACTGATGGCGATGGCAGCCGGTATCGAACGCATCGACTTCCACGGCCAGCCCGCGCTGCGGCTGGCCACCGGCAACGCTGCGGCCGCCGTGGTGAGCCTGTTCGGCGGCCAGGTGCTGTCATGGACACCGCCCGGCGGCGGCGAACGCCTCTACCTGAGCCCGCAGGCGGTGTTCGACGGCAGCACGCCGATCCGCGGCGGCATTCCGGTCTGCTTCCCGCAGTTCTCCGACCGCGGCCCGCTGACGCGCCATGGCTTCGCCCGCACGGCGACGTGGAGCGTGCTGACCGAGCGCAGCAGCAAGGACTACGCGCTGCTCACGCTGGGCTTGAACACCGACGATGCGAAGCATGCCGGCTGGCCCCATGCCTTCGCCGCCGAACTCAGCATCCTGCTCGAGGACAGCCGGCTCGATCTCGAATTCGAGGTGAACAACACCGGCGGCGAAAGCTTCGATTTCACCGCCGCGCTGCACACCTATCTGGCGGTGCGCGAAGTCGAGGAATCCCGTCTCGAAGGCCTGCACGGCTACAGCTATACCGACCAGCTCGAAGCCGGCCGCGTCCAGCGCGACAGCGGCGACGCGCTGCTGGTCGAGGCCGAGCTCGACCGCATCTACCGCCGCGTCGAACGCCCGCTGCTGCTGCGCGAACACGATCGCAGCCTGGGCATCAACGCCGACGGCTTCACCGACGTGGTGGTGTGGAACCCGTGGGTCGAGCGCTGCGCTGCCATCGCCGACATGCCCGACGACGGCTTCCGCCGCATGCTCTGCGTCGAAGCCGCTGCGGTGCACACGCCGGTGCGCCTCGCCCCCGGGGAAAGCTGGTGGGGCCGGCAGACGCTGGTCGCACTCTGACTCTCACGCTTTTCGCGCTGCAGCGCACCATGAGCAGGCACGGCCGCGTGCCGCTCACCCGTTCGGTGCATCGGCGACCCGGCGAACGCTAGCCTCCTGCCCCGCAAACGGCGTTTCTGCGCCCGAAGCGCAGGATGGCACGACTCCTGCTGATGGCTCCTGTCCCCCTTCCCCCGACAGGAGTCATCCATGAAAACACAACGCCGTTCCTTCCTTCAGCACCTGGGTCTCGCCTCCGCTGCCGCGCTGATGCTGTCGATGCCGTTCGCGGCGCAGGCCGACGCGCTCGACAAGGTGCAGAAGGCGGGCGTGATCAAGATTGCCATTCCGCAGGACTTTCCGCCCTTCGGCTCGCTCGGCGCCGATCTCAAGCTCCAGGGCTACGACATCGACATGGCGAACCTGATCGCCGAGGAGATGGGCGTCAAGGTCGAGCTGATTCCGGTGACCAGCACCAACCGCATCCCCTTCCTGACCACCGGCAAGGCCGACCTGGTCATCTCCAGCCTGGGCAAGAATCCCGAGCGCGCCAAGGTCATCGACTTCTCCGCGCCCTACGTACCCTTCGTCAAGAGCGTGTATGGCCCGCCGGACGCCGCCATCGCCGGCCCGGCCGACCTCGCCGGCAAGGTCGTGGGCGTCACCCGCGGCTCGACCGAGGATCTGGCGCTGACCGATCTCGCCCCCAAGGGCACCAGCATCAAGCGCTACGAGGACAACAACGCCACCATCGCCTCCTACCTGACCGGCCAGGTGGAACTGGTGACGGTCGGCAACATCGTCGCCAACGCCGTCAATGACAAGACCGGCCAGCGGCCGATGGCGGCCAAGTTCGCGGTCGAGGACACGCCCTGCTACATCGGCGTCGCCAAGGGCGAAACGGCGCTGCTGGACAAGGTGAACGCGATCATCGCCAAGGCCCGGGCCGACGGCCGCCTGAACGAATTCTCGCTGCGCTGGCTGAAGGAGCCGCTGCCGGCGAGCATCTGATCGGCGCGCACGTACCGGAATCCCTCCCATGGCTTATCAGTTCGATTTCCTGGCGGTGTTCGACTACGGCGACATGCTGCTGAAGGGCGCTGCATTCACGCTGGCGATGACGGCGGTGGGCGCGGTGGTGGGCACGGCCATCGGCATCGCCGGTGGCATGTGCCGGGCCTGGAAGCTGCATCCGCTCGACTGGCTGTTCGGCGCCTACGTCGAACTGATCCGCAACACGCCCTTCCTGGTGCAGCTGCTGTTCATCTTCTTCGGCCTGCCCTCGCTGGGCGTGCAGATCAGCGAATGGCAGGCGAGCTTCCTCGCGGTGGTGGTGAACCTGGGCGCCTACACCACCGAGATCATCCGCGCCGGCATCCAGGCCACGCCGCGCGGGCAGATCGAGGCGGCGCAGTCGCTGGCGATGGGCCGGCTGCAGATCTTCTTCCACGTCGTGCTGCGGCCGGCGCTGCAGAAGGTGTGGCCGGCGCTGTCGAGCCAGATCGTCATCGTCATGCTCGGCTCGGCGGTGTGCTCGCAGATCGCCGCCGAGGACCTGACCTTTGCCGCCAACTTCATCCAGTCGCGCAACTTCCGCGCTTTCGAGACCTATCTGGTGGTGACGGCGATGTACTTTGCGATGGCCTGGATGGTGCGCTACGCGCTGAACGTGTTCGGCCGCCGCGTGATCGTCGCGCGCAAGCCGCAGACCAGGGGAGCGTGAGCCATGCTGACGCAATTTTCGATCTGGGCATTGCTCGACAGCCTGGCCGAAGGCGCCAAATGGACGGTGGCGCTGTCGCTGATCGCCTTCGTCTGCGGCGGCATCGCCGGACTGGTGGTGCTGTTCGCCCGGGTATCCGGCAAGCGTGCGCCGACCGTGCTGAGCAAGGCCTACATCGAGGTCTTCCAGGGCACGCCGCTGCTGATGCAGCTGTTCATCATCTTCTTCGGCCTGTCGATGCTGGGCGTGGACGTCTCGGCCTGGCTGGCGGCAGCGGTCGGGCTGACCCTGTTCACCAGCGCCTACCTGGCGGAGATCTGGCGCGGCTGCGTCGAGGCCGTGCCCAAGGGCCAGTGGGAGGCCTCGGCCAGCCTGGCGCTGAACTACCGCGAACAGATGCGCCACGTGGTGCTGCCGCAGGCGCTGCGCATCGCCATCGCGCCGACCGTGGGCTTCCTGGTGCAGGTGGTGAAGAGCACCGCGGTGGCCTCGATCATCGGCTTCACCGAACTGACCAAGACCGCCTCGATGCTGGCGAACGCCACCTTCCAGCCCTTCCTGATCTTCGGCCTCGTGGCCATCGCCTATTTCCTGCTGTGCTACCCGCTTTCGCTGTATGCCAGACACCTGGAGACCAAATACCATGCCGCTCGTTAAACTCAGAGGCGTGCACAAGACCTTCGGCAGCAACCACGTGCTCAAGGGCATCGACCTCGACGTCGAGGCCGGCGACGTGGTGGCGCTGATCGGCCGCAGCGGCTCGGGCAAGAGCACCCTGCTGCGCACCATCAACGGCCTGGAAACCATCGACCGCGGCGAACTGGTGGTCGACGGCGTCGCCCTCGACGACGGCTTCGGCGACCTGCGCACGCTGCGCCAGAAGGTCGGCATGGTGTTCCAGCAGTTCAACCTGTTTCCACACCTGACGGTGGGCGAGAACGTGATGCTGGCGCTGAAGGTGGTGAAGAAGACCGCCCATGGCGAAGCCGGCGACATCGCCAAGGAGATGCTGCTGAAAGTCGGCCTGGCGGAAAAATTCTCCGCCTACCCCGACCAGTTGTCCGGCGGCCAGCAGCAGCGCGTGGCGATCGCCCGCGCACTGGCGATGCGGCCGCGGGTGCTGCTGTGCGACGAGATCACCTCGGCACTCGACCCCGAACTGGTCAACGAAGTGCTCGCGGTGGTGCGGCAGCTCGCCGAGGAAGGCATGACGCTGATCATGGTGACGCACGAGATGCGCTTTGCCCGCGAGGTCGGCAACAAGCTGATCTTCATGCACCACGGCCTAATCCACGAGAGCGGCGCCCCCAGGCAGCTGTTCGCCGAGCCGGGCACGCCGGAGCTGGCCAATTTCATCGGCGCGGTGTCCTGACAGGACGCCGGCCAAGGCAGCGCTCGCCCTCCCCGCCCCGGATGCCCGGTTGGCCCGCCGGCCGGGCATCCGGGGCATTTTTCACTGCACGGGAGCGCGCTCCCGGCCGAGGCGAAGAGCGATCCAAGGCTTGTCGGGGCGCGCCGCTTGCTGCACCATCCCGCCCTCCGTTTCACCCGAACCAGCTCCTTTACATGCTCCCTCCGATCGAACACCGCATCGCCGAAGAAATCGGCGTCTCCCCGCGCCAGGTCATGTCCGCCGTCCAGCTGCTGGACGACGGCGCCACCGTGCCCTTCATCGCCCGCTACCGCAAGGAAGTCACCGGCGGCCTGGACGACACCCAGCTGCGCACGCTGGAAGAGCGCCTGGGCTACCTGCGCGAACTCGAAGACCGCCGCGCCACGGTGCTCGCCTCGGTCGAGGAACAGGGCAAGCTGACAGCCGAGCTGCGCAACGAGATCGAGCATGCCGAAAGCAAGCAGCGCCTCGAAGACCTCTACCTGCCCTACAAGCCCAAGCGCCGCACCAAGGCCCAGATCGCCCGTGAAGCCGGCATCGGCCCGCTGGCCGAAGCCCTGCTCGCCGACCCGGCGCTGGTGCCGGAAGACGAAGCGACCAGGTACATCAACGCCGAGGCCGGCTTCGCCGACGCCAGGGCGGTGCTCGACGGCGCGCGCCAGATCCTGATGGAAGTCTTCGCCGAAGACGCCGCACTGCTCGGCGAATTGCGCAGCTACCTGCACGAACACGGCCAGGTGCGTTCGTGCGTGATCGAAGGCAAGGAAAACGAAGGCGCCAAGTTCCGCGACTGGTTCGACTTCCAGGAAGCCGTCGCCACGATGCCTTCGCACCGCGCGCTGGCCTTGCTGCGCGGCCGCAACGAAGGCGTGCTGCGGCTGGCGCTGGACGTCGAGCGTGCGGACGCCGATGCGCCCCATCCCTGCGAAGGCCGCATCGCCGCCCGCTTCGGCATCCGCAACCAGGGCCGCCCGGCCGACCGCTGGCTGGCCGACACCGTGCGCTGGGCCTGGAGCGTGAAGATCTCGATCCACCTCGAACTGGAACTGATGGGCGAGCTGCGCGACCGCGCCGAGGAAGAGGCGATCCGCGTCTTCGCCCGCAACCTGAAGGACCTGCTGCTTGCCGCACCCGCCGGCACCCGCGCCACGATCGGCCTCGACCCCGGCATCCGCACCGGCGTCAAGGTCGCGGTGGTCGATGCCACCGGCAAGCTGGTGGATACCGCGACGGTCTACCCTTCGAGCCGCGCCGCGACCGCGAATCCGCCATCGCCACGATCGCCGCGCTGGCCAAGAAGCATGCGGTCGAGCTGATCGCGATCGGCAACGGCACCGCCTCGCGCGAAACCGATGCGCTGGTCGCCGAACTGATGAAGCGCCACGCCGAACTGCCGCTGACCAAGATCGTGGTGTCGGAAGCCGGCGCCTCGGTGTATTCGGCCTCCGAACTCGCCGCGCGCGAATTCCCCGATCTCGACGTCAGCCTGCGCGGCGCGGTCTCCATCGCCCGCCGCCTGCAGGATCCGCTGGCCGAACTGGTCAAGATCGATCCCAAGTCGATCGGCGTCGGCCAGTACCAGCACGACGTCAACCAGGGCCGCCTGGCGAAGAGCCTGGACGCGGTGGTCGAGGACTGCGTGAACGCCGTCGGCGTGGATGTGAACACCGCCTCGGTGCCGCTGCTCGCCCGCATCTCCGGCCTGAATGCCACACTCGCCGGCAACATCGTCGAATACCGCAACACCAAGGGCCCGTTCCGCAGCCGCGATGCGCTGAAGGACGTACCCCGCCTCGGCCCCAAGACCTTCGAGCAGGCCGCCGGCTTCCTGCGCATCCCCAGCAGCGACAACCCGCTCGATGCCTCGTCGGTGCATCCGGAAGCCTATCCGGTGGTCGAACGCATCATCGCCAAGGTGCAGAAGAACGTGCGCGAGTTGATGGGCAACGGCAGCTTCCTGAAGAGCCTGAAGCCCACCGAATTCACCGACGAGCGCTTCGGCCTGCCGACGGTGCAGGACATCCTGGCCGAGCTGGAAAAACCCGGCCGCGACCCGCGCCCCGAGTTCCGCACCGCCAGTTTCCGCGAAGGCGTCGAAACCTTGAAGGACCTGCAGCCCGGCATGCAGCTCGAAGGCGTGGTCACCAACGTCACCAACTTCGGCGCCTTCGTCGACATCGGCGTGCATCAGGACGGCCTGGTGCATATCTCCGCGCTGTCCAACACCTTCGTCAAGGACCCGCACAGCGTCGTCAAGGCCGGCCAGGTGGTCAAGGTCAAGGTGCTGGAAGTGGACATCCCGCGCCACCGCATCGCGCTGACCATGCGCCTGGGCGACGAAGTCGCGCCGAAGCGCAACGACGGCCACGACATGCGCGGCGACCGCCGCGGAGGCGAGCGCCACGGCGCTGGCCGCGACCGCGCCTCGTCGGCACCGCGCCGCGGCCAGGACAAGCCCGCTGCCGGCAACGCGCTGGCCGAAGCCTTCGCCCGCGCACGCGGCAATCGGTGAAAGGGATCGCGGATTCAACTTTCTCGTGACGGACAAGGATGCAGGGTTGCCGCCCCGCATCCGCATCACGTGCGCTGGCCGTGAGCGGTTGCACTCCGCTGAGCAACTGGAGTCGGATTTTCCGACTCGCCTTTATTTTTCCGAACTGCCTATAATTCTCCGAAAGAGGTCCATCAAGGAGAAACGCCATGCATGCCACCGTCAGCAGCAAGGGCCAGGTCACCTTGCCCAAGGCCATTCGCGATCAGCTTGGCCTGGTCGAAGGAACCCGGCTGGATTTCGACGTGGTGGACGGAGTCATTCGCATACGCCCGGTCAGCAATACCGCGCTGGACATCCTCGGCGTACTGCACCGGCCAGGCATGAAAGCCGTCAGCGAGCAGGAGATGAAACGAGCCATCGAAACCGAGGCCAATGAGCGCTTCACCCGGGCAGTCGACCTGGCAGGCCCGGCAGCGTGATCGGCTTCGACACCAACGTGCTGGTGCGCCTGCTCGTCAATGACGACGCGGCACAGGCGCAGTCGGTGAGGACGCTGCTCGAACCCATCAACGACACACCCGAAGCGGTTTTCCTGAGCGACCTCGTCATCGTCGAGACGCTGTGGGTACTCAAGGCCTGCTACGACATGGACAAAGCAGCCCTGGCTGACGTGATCGACCTGCTGTTGTCGGTCAAGACCTTCGCCTTCGAACACCGCGGCACGCTGGAACAGGCAGTGACGGCTTTTCGCAACGGCAAGGCCGGTTTTGCCGACTGCCTGATCGCCGCGCGCAACCGCCGCCTGGGTTGCGACTACACCGTCAGTTTCGACAAGGCGCTGGCAAAACACCCGGGCGTGCGATTGCTCGTCGCCCATCGCTGAACGCCGTTCTGCGCCCCCCTCGCCACACCGTAAATTCGACCGGACACCGAGACCCGGCACCGATCTGGACAGCACTTCACATGACAGACAAGAACACACCATCCACTTGCCGGATCTACGGCATCAAGAACTGCGACACGATGAAGAAGGCCTTCGCCTGGCTCGACGCCGCGGTCATCGCCTACGACTTCCACGACTACAAGAAGTCGGGCATCGACACTGACACCCTCTCACGCTGGTGCGGCAAGCTCGGCTGGGAAGCGCTGGCCAACAAGCGCGGCACCACCTGGCGCAAACTGTCGCCCGAGCAGCAGGCCATTGCCTCCACCGAAGACGCCATCGCGCTGATGCAGGCGAACACCAGCCTGATCCGCCGCCCGGTGGTCGAAACTGCTGCAGGCGAATTGCTGGTCGGCTTCGATCCCGAGCGCTTCGCCTCTGTCCTCGAGGAAGCCGCCCGATGAGCACATCCCTCCCCTCCAGCTACGTCCAGCGCTTTCTGCTGGAAGATCTCGACATCCGCGGCGCCGTCGTGCACCTGAGCGACGTCTGGCAGGCGATGCAGGCCGGGCGCGACTACCCGGCGGCCGTCGCCCGCCTGCTCGGCGAGATGGCCGCGGTGTCGGTGGTGATCGCCGGCAACCTCAAGCAGCCCGGCCGGCTGACCTTCCAGGTCAGCGGCCACGGCCCGGTCAGCCTGCTGGTGGTCGACTGCGCCGAGACGCTGAACCTGCGCGGCTACGCCAAATCCGAAGGCGCGCCGGCCGACGGCAAGCTCACTGAACTGGTCGGCGATGGCCGTCTGCAGTTGTCGCTCGACATCCCCGGCCTGGATCTGCCCTACCAGAGCCTGGTGCCGCTCGAAGGCGACAGCATCGCCGAGGTCTTCGAGCACTATCTCGCCCAGTCCGAGCAACAGCCCGCAGGGCTGTGGCTGGCCTGCAGCGCGGATGCCGCCACCGCACTGTTCGTGCAGAAGCTGCCGGGCGCGGACCTGAAGGATCTCGACGGCTGGTCGCGGGTGCAGCAGCTTGCCGCCACCGTGCGCGACGACGAACTGCTCGGCCTCGATGCCGCCGAAATCCTGCGCCGCCTGTTCGCCGAAGAGAACGTGCGCCTGTTCGAGGCCCGCAGCGTCACGCACGACTGGCCGGCCGACCCGGACAAGGTCGCCACGATGCTGCTCGGCCTGGGCGAGGACGAAGTGCGCAAGCTGCTGGCCGAACACGGCGAGATCGTCGTGCACGACGACTTGTCGAACCACACCTACCGCTTCGGCGCAGCCGAGGTGGACGCCTTGTTCAAGGCACGCACGCTGCACTGAGGCGATCCCCCCGCCGATCCAGGCGCGGCGCGGACCGCGAGCGCATGCGCGCTTTCGTTGCCGGCTTCCTGCCCCGGCCTTGCCCGATCGCACGTCGATCAGTACACTTCCTTGATTTTGAAGAAGCTTCCATCCATGTCCGCCTCCGCGCCTGTCCAGTTCCGCAACACCACGCTCGGCGCGACCATCGCCGTGCTACAGGCCACCGAACCGCCCGCCCTGGCGGACGCGCTGCACAAGATGTTCGGCGGCATGCCCGATTTCTTCAATGGCGAAGCGGTGATCCTCGACTTTGCCGCACTGGCCGAAGTGCCGTCGTCGATCGACTGGGCGGGTTTGAATTCGCTGATGCGCCGCTATCGCCTGCAGCCGATCGGCGTCTTCAACCTGCCGCCGGGACATGAGGAAGGTGCCCGCCGCGCGGGCCTGGCTCAACTCGACGAAGCAGTCACCGGCACCCCGCGGCCGATCGAAACGCCTGCACCGGCGCGCACGCCCGAACCACCTGCCGCGGCACCCCAGGCGCCCGCTGCCGCTGCGCCGCAGCCGGCAGCAGCGTCGACCATGTTCATCGACCGACCGCTGCGCTCCGGCCAGCAGGTCTATGCGCGCGGCGCCGACCTGGTGCTGGTGGGCGGCGTCAGCCCCGGCGCCGAAGTCATCGCCGACGGCAGCATCCATTGTTACGGCCCGTTGCGCGGGCGCGCCATCGCCGGCGCGCAGGGCGATGATCGAGCCCGTATCATCACCAGCAATTTCGGCCCGGAACTGGTCTCCATCGCCGGCGTGTTCCGCACTTTCGAGCGCGGCATTCCCGAGACCATCGCCGGCCGTGCGACACAGGTGCGCCTGAGCGGCGCCGAGAACACTCTCAACATCGAAGCGCTGCAATCCATCTGAACGCAGCCATACAGCAGAACAAGGGGAAACCGTGAAAGTCATCGTGATTACGTCGGGCAAGGGTGGCGTGGGCAAGACCACCACCAGTGCGGCATTCGCCTCCGGCCTCGCCCTGCGCGGCTACAAGACCGCGGTGATCGACTTCGACGTCGGCCTGCGCAACCTCGACCTCATCATGGGCTGCGAACGCCGCGTGGTGTATGACCTGGTCAACGTCGTCAACGGCGAGGCGCGCCTGAACCAGGCGCTGATCAAGGACAAGAACTGCGAGAACCTGTTCATCCTGCCCGCCTCGCAAACCCGCGACAAGGATGCGCTGACCGAGGAAGGCGTCGAGAAGGTGCTGGAAGAGCTGCAGCACATGGGCTTCGACTACGTCGTCTGCGACTCCCCCGCCGGCATCGAGCGCGGCGCGGTGATGGCGCTGACCTTCGCCGACGAGGCCATCGTCACGAGCAACCCCGAAGTCTCCTCGGTGCGCGACTCCGACCGCATCCTCGGCATCCTGCAGAGCAAGTCCAAGCGCGCGCGCGAAGGCGGCGAGCCGGTCAAGGAGCACCTGCTCATCACCCGCTACTCGCCCAAGCGCGTAGAAGAAGGCGAAATGCTGTCGTACAAGGACGTGCAGGAACTGCTGCGCGTGCCGCTGATCGGCGTCATTCCCGAGTCGGAATCGGTGCTGCACGCCTCCAACCAGGGCACGCCGGCAATCCACCTCAAGGGTACCGACGTCGCCGAAGCCTACGCCGACATCGTCGCCCGCTTCCTCGGCGAGGAACGCCTGCTGCGCTTCGTCAACTACGAAAAGCCCGGCCTGATCAAGCGCCTGTTCGGAGGCAAGTGACATGTCCTTCCTTTCCCGCCTTTTCGGCGAAAAGAAAAAGACTGCGGAAATCGCCAAGAACCGCCTGTCGCTGCTGATCGCCCACGAACGTGCAGGCAACTCCCCGGCTGCCGACTTTCTGCCCGCGCTGCAGCGCGAACTGATCGAGGTGATCTCGAAATACGTCGCGGTGAACCCCGACGACATCAAGGTCCAGCTCGACAAGCAGGACAACATGGACGTGCTCGAGGTCAACATCGTCCTGCCGGAGCAGCCGCGCTAGCTGATCACGCCCGCCGGCGTGGCCCTGCCCGGGTGATGAAATTGGTAACCATAGCGGACTTAAAATCCGCCGGCGCAAGCCTTACGGGTTCGAGCCCCGTCCCGGGCACCATTCCATATCCAGTTGGTCTGAAAGGTTCGCAGGCGCCATCGGAGCGCCTCCCAACCCGCATGCACTTATCGTGATCGTCCTAGACCTCTGCTGTAGCCAGGAGCATCGCTTCGAAGGCTGGTTCGCTTCGGCGGAAGCCTTCGAGGAACAGTGTGCCCGCCAACTCGTGAGCTGTCCCGTGTGCGGCAGCACGGCGGTGCGTCGCCTGCCGAGCGCGCCGTACGTGCAGACGCGCCACTCGCCGTCTGCCGGCAATGCCGCCGAGCAAGTGCAGGCAGCGCCAGTCCCCGTTTCTGCCGAGCCCGATCAGCCGCCGCATGCGGTCGCGGAGAACATGCTGCAGATGCTGCGGCACATGTCCCGCAGCGCCGAGAACGTCGGCGACCGCCTGCCGGAAGAGGCACGCCGGATCCATTACGGCGAAGCCGAGGTGCGCAACATCCGCGGCCAGGCCTCGCCGGAGGATGTCGAGGAGCTGATCGATGAAGGCATCCTCGTCGTGCCCCTGCCGCCCGGCGAGGACGAAATCCACTAGAGCCGAACGATAGCGATCACGGCCGCGCGACGATCAGCGGCACCCGCATTTCATCGGCCGTCATGCCGCCGTGCACGCCGATCAGCTCGTGGAGCTTCTCACCCTCGACCTCGTCGACGATGCTCCAGCCAGGCTCCATCAGCAGCACGTGGCTGCCGACCCGCTCCGCCAGCCGGGGATGAGGCTGCCCGGGGCCGAGCAGTCCGGCAGCGATGCAGTCGGCACCGGACATCGGCACGGCACGCCCCCGCAGCGTTTCCTCCGCCCAGCGCTCGAACTCCCGTTCGGCTCCCTGTCTGACCGCGCAGAATGCCAGCCGGCGCTCGCCGAACAGCGGTGCGGCGAGCATCGCGGATGCCTCGCCGTCCGGCGCCAGCTTCAGCGTGCGCTCCGGCGAGCTGTCGATGAAGCCGTGGTCGGCAGTGACGAGGATGCGCGTGCCGCTCCCTGCCAAGCGCTCACAGAGGCGGGCGAACATTCCATCGATCTTGCCGAAGCAGCCCAGCGCCTGGGGCGAACGGCAGCCGTAGGCATGGCACAGCGCATCGAAACTCGGGTAGTAGGCATGGATGAAACCGCCTTCGCGGCCGAGTTCACCGATGGCCTCGAGCAGCACTTCCTCCAGCATTGCCAGGCCGTCGTATGGGCGGATGCGTGCCCCGCGCGCATGGTGCTGCGAATAGGGGGAAAAGGCGATTTGGCTGGGCGAAAGCATCACCGTGGGCCGCTGCGCGGCGCGGAACATCGACGCCTGCCGGAACAGGCGGGTCGCGATACCGGGCGCCAGTGCGCCGCCGCCCCGCAGCTCGAGCGGCAAAGGCGAGATCACGCCGCCGAAGCGAGGGTCGTGAATGAACCAGCCGTTCAGGCCGTGCTCGGCCGGTGAGGCTCCGGTCATCAGCGTGGTGATGGCACTGGCCGTGGTGCTGGGCAAAACCGAAGTCAGCGTGCGCCGATAATGGGCGGCGAGCGCCGAGCCTGCGCCGGCAGCCGAGAGGAAATTCGCACCGAGGCCATCGATCACCAGCAGCACGACGCAGGCCGCTTCGCCTGCCTCGACTTCCGCAGCTTCGAGCCCGGTTCGGGGCCCATGCAGCCACGCCCGCAGATCGCGCGCCAGGCCGTAGATCCCGCCCTGCTCGTAATCGGGCAGGACATGGCCGCAAGGCCAGCGCGGCGCAAGGGAGCGGGCGTGGTTCGATTCCATGCCGGTCGGCGGGCCGTCAGCGCCCGTTCGCGGCCGAACTGCCGGTGCCCGGTGCCGCATGCGCACCGGCCAGGTAGTTCACCACCGCATTGATGTTCTTCTCTCCCAGCTGTGTCACCGCTGCCGTCATCGGCGCGGAAAAGCGCTCGCCGGATTGGGTCAGGTATCGCCGCAGGCTGATGCGCAGATATTCGGCCTGCTGGCCGGCAAGGCGCGGGAAAGTCTCGGCGCCGCCCGCATCGGGCTGGTGGCAGAGCGCACAGTGCTTTTCGTAGAGCCCGGCACCGGCGCCGGCATCCGCCTTCATCTGCGGCGGCGGGGATGAGGCGTAATACAGCGCGATGGCAAGCTTGTCGCGCTCGCTCAGCACTTTCATCAGCCCCTGCATGAAATCGTCCTTGCGCGTGCCGGCGAGGAAGGCTTCGATCTGGGAAAGGATGTAGGCAGGATGCTGGCCTGCCAGATTGGGGACTTCGCCATAGCGGCTGACGCCTTGCTCGCCATGACAGTTCGCACAGAAGAATGCAGCCTTGCGCCCCTCCTCTGCCAGCACCGCACGTTGTGCGTCATCCACCTGCTGAAGCGCCTGGCTGGCGGACTCGGCGCCTGCAGGTGCCGCCAGGACCGCAGTCGGCAAGGCCAGCGAAAGGATTGCAATGGGAAGCCACTTCAGATGCATATTTTTCCGACCCCTGCTCCGGATGGCCAAGATTACACCATTGCCGCGCGTCGATGGACGGGCGCCCACCGGTGTTTCGTCATGGGTGTGACTTTGGTCCGCTATGGCGCAACGCATCGACGACCAGAGAGAAGGCAGGCGAAGGCTGCCTGCGGCTCGGGTAGTACAGATGATAGCCGGCGAACGGCGGGCACCAGTCCTCCAGCAGACGCACCAGGCGCCCTGCCTCGATATGCGCCATCACCTCGTCCTCCGGCAACAGCGTGATGCCCAGCCCATCCAGCGCCGCATCCACCTGGGGCTGTGCGGTGTTGAAGATCAGCTGCCCGTCCACCCTTACGTTCAGCTTGCGGCCCCGGCGCTCGAAATCCCACACGTAGAGCCCGCCCGACGTAGGCATGCGCTGGTTGATGCAGTTGTGCGCCATCAGATCGTGCGGCGTCCTGGGAGCCGGGCGATCGGCCAGATAGGCCGGCGACGCCACCACCGCCATGCGCATCGGCGGGCCGATGGGAATGGCGATCATGTCCTTGTCGATCGTGCTGCCCAGGCGCACGCCCGCGTCGAAGCGGTCGGCGACGATGTCGCGCAGGCTGTAGTTCACGTCGAACTCCAGCTTGATGTCGGGGTATTCGCGCAGCACCGGCGCGAGCCTGGGCAGCAGGATCGTGTGCAGCACGTTGTCGCCGCAGGTGATGCGCACCGTGCCCGAGGGCTTGTCGCGCAGTTCGGTCAATGCATCCAGCTCCGCCTCGATCTCGTCGAAGCGGTTGCCAATGGCATTCAGCAGGCGCTCGCCTGCTGCCGTGGGCGAAACGCTGCGCGTGGTTCGAGTCAGCAGCCGGATCTGAAGCCGCGCTTCGAGACCGCTGATCGACTGGCTCAGGGCCGATTGCGTCACCCCGAGCAGCGCGGCAGCGCGGGTGAAGCTGCCTTCGCGCGCGATGGTGACGAAGGACAGAAGGTCGTTGAGGTTGCGTCTGGCCATGGCGAGCGCTCACACGATTAATTAATTAGTGAGTCTTATATCCTCTTTAAGCATTGATTAGCTAGTCAAGCAGATGCCCAGCGGGGATCATGAATGGCATGAAAAAGCCCGCTTCCCAATCCGTGTGCCGCCTGCGGCGCGGAACGCTGGCCCTGCTGGCCGGCTCGCTGCTGGCAGTCCCGGTCAGCGCATCCGGCGATGCGATCGCCCAATCGCCGCCCGGCAGCTCACCTGCATCCGCCAAGGAATTCCCCATGAAGATCCGCCTGGTCGTCAGCGGGCAAGTCGCCACCGCCACGCTGTACGACAACGCCACCGCCAGGGATTTCGCCTCGCTGCTGCCGCTGTCCCTGACGATGACCGACTACGCCAGCATCGAGCGCGTCGCCGACCTGCCGCGCAAGCTGTCCACTCGGGGCGCCCCCGAGGGCATGGCGCCCGTGGCCGGCGAACTGACCCATTACGCCCCCTGGGGCAACCTGGCGATCTTCATCGAAGGCCGCTCGTGGTCGCGCAGCCTGCTGCCGCTGGGCAAGGTGGACGAAGGCCTGTCCATCCTGGCACGGCCGGGGCCGTATCAACTGCGCATCGAGCGCGCCGAACCCTGAACACACTCACTGCCGTCACCGCGCCCCCCGCAGGGCTGCGCGGGCTTGCCTGCCAAAACATAAAACATCCAACACCCCCACAGCCTTTCATGACGAGTACCCTGATCGACACCCCCGCGGACGACACCGCAACTCCCGGCGAAGTCGCGGCGCAGCCATCCTCCTGGAGCGGCGTTTTCGCCATGTCGGTCTGCGCCTTCGCGCTGATCGCATCGGAATTCCTGCCCGTCAGCCTGCTGACGCCCATCGCCGGCGACCTCGGCATCACCGAAGGCATGGCGGGCCAGGGCATCGCCATCTCGGGCGCCTTCGCCGTACTGACCAGCCTGTTCATTTCGGCGCTGGCAGGCAGCCTGAACCGCAAGACCCTGCTGCTGGGGCTGACCGCGGCGATGGGCGTGTCCGGCGCCATCGTCGCGCTGGCGCCGAACTACTTCACCTACATGCTGGGCCGCGCGCTGATCGGCGTGGTCGTCGGCGGCTTCTGGTCGATGTCGGCGGCAACGGCGATCCGGCTGGTGCCGATACGCCAGGTGCCACGCGCGCTGGCCGTGATCAACGGCGGCAATGCGCTGGCCACTGTGGTGGCCGCGCCGCTGGGCGCCTGGCTCGGCACCGTCATCGGCTGGCGCGGCGCCTTTCTTTGCCTGGTGCCCATCGCGCTGATCGCGCTGGCCTGGCAATGGAAGACGCTGCCGTCCATGCAGGCCGCGGCGCGTACGCCCGGCATCGGCAACGCCTTCAAGGTGTTCACCTTGTTCGGGCGTCCCGGCGTCGCCGCCGGCATGCTGGCCAGCAGCCTGCTGTTCATGGGCCAGTTCTCGCTGTTCACCTATGTGCGCCCCTTCCTCGAAACAGTCACCGGCGTTCATGGTGCAACGATCTCGCTGATCCTGCTCGTGATCGGTGCGGCCGGCTTCATCGGCACCCTGCTCATCGGCCGGGTCCTGCAACGGGGCTTCTACCAGACGCTGATCGTCGTCCCGCTGCTGATGGCGGCGATCGCCGTGGCCCTGCTTGCCTTTGGCGACTGGACGGCTGCCGTCGTCGTACTGTTGGGCCTGTGGGGGCTGACCGGCACGTCGGCGCCGGTGGGCTGGTGGGCATGGATCGCCAAGGTGTTCCCGAAGGATGCGGAAGCAGGCGGCGGCCTGTTCGTGGCGGTCGTGCAGATGTCCATCGCGCTGGGTTCGGTGGTGGGCGGCGTGCTGTTCGACCACAGCGGCTACCAGAGCACCTTCATCGTCAGCGCCGCGCTGCTGGCGATCTCCGCCGGCCTGACATTCATGACGGTGCGCGGTGCGGCGGCTCATGCCGCTTGAACCGGCATGGCGTGCGCCTCCTTCATCAACGACATTGGAGAATCGAAGCATGAATCCGACTTATGACGTCAAGGGCCGATCGAGCGAGTCCTCTCCCGAAATCACCGGCATCGATCAGCCCACCTCCCGCCGGCATTTCATCCAGGGCGCCGCACTCGCCGGCTCGGCAGCGCTTCTTGTCGGACGTCCGGGTCCGGCGCGGGCGGCGTCCAATGCCACCACGGAGGCGAACGGCATGCAACTGATGCAGGGATGGGACAAGACCTTTGCCCGCAGCGACAAGGTCGACCACAGGAAAGTCACTTTCAGGAACCGCTACGGCATCACTCTGGCCGCCGACCTGTACCAGCCGAAGAACAGCAGCGGCAAGCTGGCGGCGATTGCCGTCAGCGGCCCGTTCGGCGCGGTGAAAGAGCAGGCCTCGGGGCTCTACGCGCAAACCATGGCCGAGCGCGGATTCATCGCCCTGGCCTTCGACCCTTCGTATACCGGAGAGAGCGGTGGCGAAACACGCAACATGGCTTCGCCGGACATCAACACCGAGGATTTCAGTGCCGCGGTGGATTTCCTCGGCCTGCTCCCGGAAGTCGATCGCAAGCGCATCGGCGCCATTGGCATCTGCGGCTTCAGCGGCATGGCCCTGACCGCTGCCACCAGTGATTCCCGCATCAAGGCGGTCGCCACGACGTCCATGTACGACATGTCCCGCAGCATGAGCCGTAGCCATGAAGACGGCTACACCATGGAACAGCGCCGCAAGGTCATCGACTACCTCGGCCAACAGCGCTGGGCAGACGCGGAAAGCGGCAAATATGCACTCGGCTACCACGAGCTTCCATTCGACGAAAACGGCCGGCTCGTGAAGGGACAGCGCATCCTGCCCGAAACGCTACCCGCGAACCCCGATCCCGTCCTGGCCGCTTTCTTCGATTACTACAGAACCCCGCGCGGCTACCATCCGAGAAGCATCAATTCGAACACCGCATGGACGGCCACGACTCCCATGTCGTTCTTCAGCTTCCCGATGTATGCAAACATCGAAATGATCTCCCCGCGTCCGATTCTTCTGATCGCAGGTGAAAACGCTCATTCGCGCTATTACTCCGAGGATGTCCATGAAGCGGCTTCCGATCCCAAGGAATTGATGATCGTTGCCAACGCGGATCACGTCGATCTGTACGACCAGGTGGACAAGATTCCCTTCGACCGGATGGCGGAATTCTTCGGCAAGCACCTCGAGTAAGACCGCCGCACCTCGCATGCGGAGCCACGCATGATCGAGGATGAAGCCGCCATCATCACCGGCGCATCGTCCGCCATCGGCAAGGCTGTCGCCAGGCTGCCAGCCCGTCTGGCCATCGCGTCCGAACGCAACGGCCTCCATGCTGTCTCCAATGACGTTGACGGTGGCCAGGGCTCAATGGCGATCCGCGCCACGGTGTCCAGCAGAGGACAACCTCCTGCTTCGGCCCGTCAAACTGTTGCCCCCGGCAGCATGATCGGAGGATACGTCGATGGATCGAAGAAAGTTTCTCGCCGCAGGTGCCGGACTGGGTTCGGCGCTGACTGCCGGATCGCTGCTGTCCGCGATGCCTGTGCAAGCCCGGACGCCGGCGGCCGCTGGCAAGGAGGCCCCCATGCCTGATGCTAGCTCAGCCCGCAAGCGCCGCGTCTTCATCACCGGCTCAGCCGACGGCCTGGGCCATGCCGCGGCCAGGACGCTGCTCGGCGAAGGCCACGACGTTGTCGTGCATGTCCGCTCCCGAGCCAGGCTGACGGCCGTGCAGGAGCTCGTGGATCAGGGTGCTGTCGCCACGATCGGCGACCTGTCGGATATCGCGCAGATCCGCGACCTCGCCGGGCAGGTCAATGCCATCGGCCGGATGGATGCCGTGATCCACAACGCCGGCGTCATCTCTGGCGCACATCTGATGGTGGTCAATGTCGTCGCCCCCTATCTGCTCACTGCCCTGATCCAGCGCCCTCAGCGCCTGATCTACCTCAGCAGCGCGATGCACAAGGGCGGACGTGCCAACCTGGACGGCATCGACTGGTCCGGCCAAACCGCCACCGGCAGCTATTCCGACAGCAAGCTCTTCATCACCGCGCTGACCGCGGCCGTCGCACGGCTGTGGCCCGATGTCCAGCAACGCGGTCAACCCCGGCTGGGTGCCGACCAGGATGGGCGGCCCCAGTGCGCCGGACGACCTGCGGCTGGGGCACCTTACCCAGGAATGGCTCGCCACCAGCGACTATCCCGAAGCGCTGACCAGCGGTGGGTATTGGCACCATCAGCGCCGCGAGGAACCGCATCCTGCAGTCGAGGACATCCAGTTCCAGGATCGTCTGCTGGCCGAACTCGAACGCGCCACCGGTACGAAACTGGCGTGACGGCACTCATGAACAAGCTGCTGCTCCCGCCAAGGCGACAACATGCGCGGTTTCGAGCGCGCCGCCCGAGCTCTGGGACAAGGAACTGCCGCTGCGGCTGGCTTCCGGTTTACTGTGTTATGAAGGGGGTATAAGCTGATCTGGAGACCAAACCGAAAGGGAGGCAAGGATGAAAGCCGTAAAGTTCATGGGAAAAAATGACGTCCGGATTTTTCACGATGTCGAGAAACCGACCCCGAAAGGCGATGAAGTCCTGCTGAAGATCGCCGCCGCGGGTGTCTGCCATTCGGACCTGCATATCATCGACGGCAGCATTCCCGTGCCTCCGGGTTTCACCCTGGGACATGAGAACGCAGGCTGGATCGAGGAAGTCGGCGACAGCGTGACCGGCTTCAAGAAGGGGGATGCGGTGCTGGTCTACGGCCCCTGGGGCTGCGGACATTGCAAGCCCTGCCAGCAGTCCACCGAAAACTATTGCGACCACCAGTCCGAGATGGCGCTGGGCGGCGGCCTGGGTATCGATGGCGGCATGGCGGAATACCTGCTCGTGCCGTCTTCGCGCCTGCTGGTGCCCATCTACGACCTCGACCCATCCATCGCCGCACCGCTCACGGATGCGGCCCTGACGCCCTACTCCGCGATCAGGACTTCACTGGAAAAGCTCACCAGCGACGAATACGTCGTCGTCATCGGCATCGGCGGCCTGGGCCACATGGCGCTGCAGATCCTGTCTTCCGTCTGCGCCTCCACCATCATCGCCTGCGACATCAGTGATGAAAAGCTCGCCTATGCCAAGCAGCACGGTGCGGCCCACGTCATCAATTCCAGGGATGCCGACGCCGCCGAGCAGATCATCAAGATCACCGGCATCAAGAAGGCCAAGGTGGTGCTGGATCTCGTCGGCAACACTGCGACCGTCAAGCTGGCCGCTTCGGTGGTCGGCTTGAACGGTGACATGACCATCGTCGGCCTGGGCGGCGCCCACCTCGACTGGCAGGCAATGGGCGTCGTGCCCTTCGGCGTGAACCTCAAGAATCCCTACTGGGGCTCACGTGCCGAACTGATGGAAGTCGTCGGCCTTGCCCGGCAGGGCAAGCTGCACCTCGAGGTGGAGAAATTCCCGCTGGATCAGGCCGTCGAGGTGTACGACAAGCTGGAACACGGCAAGATCAAGGGGCGCGCGGTACTGATCCCTTGACGCCTCAGGTCCTGTTTCCCCTCTGCCCATGAAGTACGGCCGACAGCCGTCTTTCATGGGCTTTTTTGCATCGGCAAACCTGAATGAGCACCAAAACACTCAGACTCAATTTCCCGCAATGGCAAGGCGGTACCGAACCCGCTTACCGCTTCGGCTCTGAACTGCTGTGCTGGCTGATGCCCGCGCACGAGGGGCCGGAAGAAACGGTCGAGGTGCCCGCTGCGGACGGGCAGCCGCTTCAGATCGAACAGGGCATCAAGGCCCGCACGGCCCTGCTGTCACAGGCCCGCGCCGCCCGCGCGGCCATCGAGCGGCACCAGCCCGAGCGCATCGTCGTGCTCGGCGGCGACTGCCTCGTCGATCTTGCCCCCATGGCCTACCTGAACCGCATTCACGACGGCAGGCTGGGCGTGCTGTGGATCGATGCCCACCCCGACGTCATGAGCACTGCCGAGTTCTCGCACGCCCATGCCCACGTCTTGGGCATGCTGCTGGGCCGCGGCGACGAGGAATTCACTGCCGAAGTCGAGCGCAAGCTGGATCCGGCGCGCGTGATGATCGCCGGCATGAGCGCCTGGACCGAGGCCGAAGGCCGCATTCTCCAGGAGCTGGGTGTGCGGCATACTCCCGCTGCCGATCTCGCCGACAGCAGCCAGCCGATCCTGGACTGGATCGCCGCCGAAGGCATCACCCACCTGGCCGTGCATTTCGATCTGGACGTGCTCGACGCCGCCCACTTCTCGCCACTGCTGTTCAACAAGCCCGAGCAGCCGGAAGGCACGTTCGACGGCATCGTCCAGGGCACGATGCGGTTGGGGCAAGTCATCCGCCTGCTGCAGGACGTCAGCGGCGCCTGTGACGTGGTCGGGCTCGGCATCGCGGAGTTCCTGCCCTGGGACATGCTGCGGCTCAGGGAGGCGCTGGCCGGTCTGCCGATCATGCGGGGATGAGGGCTATCGCCCGTGGGTGGAGCTGGCGGCAATGATCCTGCCCATGAGCCGGTGCAGATCGCTGCGATGGCCGCTGCGCGCGGCCGAGGCACTGTCGTCCGAAGTCATCACCACCGTCAGGTTCAGCCGCGGCACGACATAGAGCATCTGCCCGCCGTAGCCCCAGCCATAACGCACCTGCTCGCCGGCAAATTCGGTCAGGAACCAGCCATAACCGTGGCCGTCGCCCGTCCATGGCGAGCGCGTGCGCTGCTGCCACGAAGCGGCGATCCACTCGCGCGACAGCACGCGCTCGCCCGAACGGGTCACGCCGCCGCTGCGATACAGCTCGCCGAAGGCCAGCAGCGAGCGCGGACTCATGGCCATCTCGTTGCCGCCGAGATGAATGCCTTGCGGATCGCGCGTCCAGGCGGTGATCGCGAACTCTTCGAGCGGTCCCAGCCAGTCGCGCGCCAGTTGCAGCGTCGAACGGCTCGTGCGGCGACTCAGGATGGCCGACAGCAGGTGCGTGGAACCGGTGGAGTAGATCATTCGCCCGCCGGGCTCGTCCTCGAAAGGCCGGGCCAGTGCGGCACGCACCCAGTTGCGGCTCGCCACCCAGGGGCCGTACCGGGGACCGGAAGTCGATCCCAGCCCTGCCTGCATGGACAGCAGGTGGCCGATCGTCAGCCGCTGCATGCGCGGATCGGGGTCGGCCGGCAGATCGCGCGCGAGCAAGGGCGCCACCGCCTGGTCGGTGCCTTCGAGCACGCCCTTGTCGATCGCGATGCCGACCAGGGCTGAGATCACCAGCTTGGAGGCCGACTTGATGTTGGTCGATGCCGTGGTGGTGTGGCCCCGGTAGCCGCGCTCGGCCACGATCTCGCCCTCGTGGGCGACGATAACGGTCTGCAGCGGTGTCAGCGATTCGGCGTCGTCGAGAATCCCGTCCAGTGCAGCGACGAGGCTGCCCTCGTCCACTGCAGCAGAGCTGGCCATGTCGCCCTGGGCACGAACGGTACCGGCAGTCGCTTGAGCCGATGCAAGCGGAGCCACGCAAGCCATCGAAAGCATCTGGATGGACAGGGCAATGAACATGGACCGCACTGACGACCTCTTTCCTGTGAGCCGCCGACGCCGGCGTGCCGAGGAAGGACCGCGGCGCCCGGCAGGGGTTCAAGCGGCGCTGCGGCCGCCCCGCTTCACGCCTTCACAGGTCTGGACGACTGGAACTCGGCGCGCAGCCTGCGCGTGGGCACCACACCGTTCTTGACCGCCAGAATTTCAGCCATCACGCTCACCGCGATCTCCGCAGGTGTTTTGCTGCCTATGTAGAGACCCACCGGCGAATGCAGGCGCTGCACGGACGCTTCCGTCTCGTCGAAGTGTTCGATGAAGCGCTGCGTGCGGCTGTTCGCGTTGCGCCGCGAGCCGATGGCGCCGACGTAGAACGCCGGGCTGTGCAATGCTTCGAGCAGCGCCATGTCGTCGAGCTTGGGATCGTGGCTCAGGGCGACGATGCAGCTACGAGCGTCGGGGGCAAAAATGCGCACGGCGTCGTCGGGCATTTCGGTGGTGATGTGCACGCCGGCCACGGCCCAGGTATCCCGGTGTTCGGCACGCGGATCGCACAGCGTCACGGCGAAGTCGTTGAACAGCGCCATCGTCGCCACGTATTCGGCCAGTGCGCCGGCGCCGATCAGCAGCATCCGGTACTGCGGCCCGAAGGTGCTTGACAGCATGGTGCCGTCGAAATGCAGCGGCTCGGGCGCGCTGGCCGCTTTCAGGCTCGCTGCGCCGGAGCGGCAATCCACCGTGCGGCGGACGAGTTGCCCTGCTTCCAGGCGCCGCACCAGCTCATCGAGCGCGGCAGGATCCGGTTCGAACTCCAGCAGCAGCTCCAGCGTACCGCCGCACGGCAGGCCGAAGCGGTGCGCTTCGTCGGCAGTCACGCCATAGCGCACCAGCCTGGGCGCCGAGCACGGCATGCCCGGGCCGCCATAGACCGTGGTGTAGCCGTGGATCAGATCGTCCTCGATGCAGCCGCCCGAAACCGAGCCGATGCAGCGGCCGTCCTCGCGCAGCGCCATCATCGAGCCGGGCGGCCGCGGCGACGAGCCCCAGGTCTTGACCACCGTGGCCAGCATCAGCCGGTGTCCGGCGACATGCCAGTCGCGCGCGGCGCGCAGCACGCGCACGTCGACGCTTTCCATCAGACTGCTCCCCGGGTTTCGAGCAGGGCCTCGGCCCGTGCCAGATCGTCCAACGTGTCGATGTCCAGGACGATGCCCTCATCGTCCAGCTCCATGTCCAGCACCCTCCCCGCCTGCCGCTGCGCCCGCACGACGGCAGCCGCACCCGCATCGCCCCTCAGTGCCATCAGCGCCGTGCGGCATTCGCGGCCGAAGCCGACCGGGTGGCCTTGCCGTGCATTCCAGAACGGCACGACCACCGGCTGTGAAGCCAGGCCCTCCGCCACCCGCAGCAGGCTGCGGGCGTCGACTAGCGGCAGATCGCCCGGCAGGATCAGCCAGCCGGCGGCATCGGTCGTGGCAGCGACGCCGCGGGCGATGGAGTCGCCCATGCCATCCGTGCCGTTTGCAGGCCGCACGACATGGCAAGCCAGGCCCGATGCGGCGACGCTGCGCAGCACATGCTCGAGCACCGGCACGCCGGCCAGCAGCGCATCGAGCTTGTGCGTGCTGTCGCCGGAGCGGGCGAAGCGCTCGCCCCGCCCGGCAGCCAGCACGATCACGGTGGGCGCTTGCTGCACGTCGCGCTATGCCACCCTGCGCACCGGCAGGCTGCGCACGCGCTTGCCGGTGGCGGCGAAGATTGCATTGCACAGCGCAGGCGCTACCGGCGGCACCGGCGGTTCGCCGACGCCGCCGGGCGGCAGCTCGTGGTCGTCGTTGACCAGGTGGGTGCGGATCACGCGCGGCGAGGCCTGGTGGCGCAGCACTTCGTAGTCGTGGAAGTTGCTCTGCCTGACCCTGCCGTTCTCGAAGCTGATCTCGCTGGCAAGCGCCAGGCTCAGGCCCATGATCGCGCCGCCTTCCATCTGCGCGCGGATGCGCTCGGGCTTGATCTGCGGGCCGCAGTCCAGCGCCATGTCCACCGCCACCACCTGCACTTCGCCGCTGGCATCCACCTTCACCTCGACCACCGTGGCGGTGTAGCTCATGAAGCTGTAGCAGAACGCCAGGCCCAGGCCGTGCCCTGCGGGCAGCTCGCGGCCCCAGCCGGCGCCCTCGCATGCGGCCTCGATCACGCCGCGCAGGCGGCCGGTGTCGTAGGGGTAGCGCTCGGGCGACTCGGTGTAGTTCCAGGTATCGGCCATCATGCCGGGGTCGATCCTGCGCGCCGGGCCGATCAGGTCGAGCGCGAACTGGCGGTGATCCTTGCCGGCACGATGCGCCAGTTCGGCGATGAAGCACTGCGCCGCAAAGGCGTGCGGGATGTTCGCCACCGAGCGGAACCAGCCGATGCGCGCATGGGCCGCCACTTCGGCGGTTTCCACCCGCACGTTCGGGATCACATACGGCATGTTGATCGCCGACATCGCCGATTCGGTGATTTGCTGTCCCTTAGCGCCTTCGACGAACAGCGAAGCAATCGTCGGCGAGGCGCTGCGGTGCAGCCAGGACTGCACCTGGCCGCTGCCGTCGATGACGGCTTCCAGGCGTTCGATCGAGACGGTGTGCAGGTAGTCGTGGTGGATGTCGTCCTCGCGCGTCCATACCAGCTTGACCGGCGTGCCTTCGGGCATGGCCTGGGCGACGATGGCCGCCTCATCGACGAAGTCCGGCTTGGATTTGCGGCCGAAGCCGCCGCCCAGCAGCAGCACGTTGACCTTGACCTTCTCCGGCTCGAGTTTCAGCCGCCGGGCCACGGCGGCCTGCGCCGCGGCGGGGTTCTGCACCGAGGTCCAGACTTCGGCACGGCCGTCCTCGATCCGCACGGTGGCGACCGGCGGCTCCATCGACGCATGGGCCAGATGCGGAATGTAGTATTCGGCAGCCAGACGCTCGGCTTCCGGCGCCTTCGCCCAGGCCTCCGCGACATTGCCCTGGTCGCGCATCAGCTTGCCGGGCACGCGCGATGCGGCTTCCAGTTCCTGGCGGTAGGCGACGGAATCGTAGCTGCCGTTGGGGCCGTCGTCCCATTCGATTTCCAGCACGTCACGGCCCTGGATGGCGGCCCAGGTATTGCGCGCGACCACGGCGATGCCGCCCAGCGGCTGGAAGGCCGGCGCGCCCTGGAAAGCGGGAATCTCTACCAATTTCAGCACGCCGGGCACGGTCAGCGCCTTGCTGCCATCGAATTTCCGCAGCTTGCCGCCGACCACCGGCGGGCGTGCCACCACGGCGTAGACCATGCCGGGCAGGCGCATGTCCATGCCATAGACGGCCTCGCCCTTGCCGATCGCTTCCAGGTCGACCAGCCTCACCTTGTCCTTGCCGATGTAGCGGAAATCCTCCCGTGCCTTGAGCTTCAGGGCGTCGGCCGTTGGCACCGGCTGCCGTGCCGCGTCGGCCGCCAGTTCGCCAAAGCCCAGGCGCCGGCCGCTGGGCTCGTGCAGCACCTCGTGTTGCACCGCCCTGACTTCGGACACCGGCACCGACCAGCGCACCGCCGCAGCCGCTTCGAGCATCTGCCGTGCCGCCGCCCCCACGCGCCGCATCGGCATCAGGAAGTGGCGAACGCTGCGCGAGCCATCGACGTTCTGGTTGCCGTAGCGCCCCTCGTCCGCCCCGGCCTGCACCACCTCGACGCGCTCCCAGAGCGCCTCCATCTCGTCGGCCACCACCATCGGCAGGCTGGTGCGCACGCCGGTGCCCATCTCGGCGCGGTGGGCGACGATGGTCACGGTGCCGTCTTCGGCGATCGAGACGAAGACCAGCGGATCGTCCACCGTGCCGCCGGGCATGGAATCGGCGCCATATTTCGGCACTTCGGCATCGGCAGCCCTGACCAGCCCGCTCGAGGTGACGGCCAGGGTCAGCACACCGAGGCTGCCCTGCAGGAAGGCGCGCCGGGAAAGTCGCACGGTCGCAGTCATTGCCGGCCCCCCGAAACCAGGCTGCCCGCTGCCTGCTTGATGGCGGCGCGGATGCGCGGGTAGGTGCCGCAACGACAGATGTTGCCGCTCATGGCATCGTCGATCTGCTGCTCGGTGGGCGCCGGCGTGCTCTTCAGCAGACTCACCGCGGTCATGATCTGGCCGGCTTGGCAGTAGCCGCACTGGGCGACGTTGTTCTCCACCCAGGCCTGCTGCACCGCCTGGCCGATGCGGTCGGCCTCCATGCCTTCGATGGTCGAAATCTCGCGTCCGGCCGCAGCCGAGACCGGCGTGACACAGGCGCGCACCGGCTGACCATCTATGTGGACCATACAGGCGCCGCATACCGAGATGCCACAGCCGAACTTGGTGCCGGTCATGCCGAGCTCGTCGCGTAGGGCCCACAGCAAGGGCATGTCGTCCGGCACGTCGACCTTCCTGGTCTGGCCGTTGACTTGGAGATGTGTCATTGGCGAACTCCTCTGGGGGTAAGCGCACGGGGCGCAGATTATGCGAGCCTGTGTTTCGAAGCGGCTCTTGTTCGAGTCCGAGGATTTTCCCCGAAAACCTCTGCTTTGATAAATTAGCGACACTAATGACGGCTGTAAGCACTCGTCAGCCGCAGCGCGCCGAGCATGAGTGTGCAGCCAGTCGACGCCCATTGCAGGCATCCACAGCGGCGCCGGGATCGTGGGCCGGCACCAGGCAGCGCCATGCCGGTCGCAACCGCGCCCGGCGTGCGAGGCTCACTCGTTCGCGGAAAGGCTTGCCAGATGCCGCTCCAGCGCCTCGCCCGCCCGGGAGGCGGCTCCGGTGTCCACGCGTTCGGCCAGCACCTGGATGAGTTGGCGCAATTGACCCGCCGTCAGGCCCGTATTCACGCTGATGCGCATGTGCGCCTGCAGCTGCGATTCCGCGCCGGGCAGCGCCGACAGCATGCCGACGGTGGCCAGCTCGCGGCTTTGCCAGTCGAGGTTGTCGCGCTCGAAGATGTCGCCGAACAGGTGCGCGCGCAGGTATTCGTTCGCCGTGGGCGCGAAGTCGAACAGCGGCCCCGCGACCGGCCCGCCCGAGAGCGTGGTCTGGTTGGCCGTACCGGCGGCAAGCAAGGCATCGCCCTTGGGAATGGGGCGGCTGGGGTCGCGGCCTGGTGCATCCTGGATGCCGCGCTGCTTGCGCGCTTCAAGCACCTTCATCAATTCGCCCAGGGCGTTGAGGCTGCGCGGGAAGCCGGCGTAAGCGTAGAGCTGCACCAGAATTTCCTTGGCGTCGCTCACCGTCATGCCGGCGTCCAGCCCCTGGTTCAACGCGGCGTTGAGTTTGGCCATATCGCCTTCGGCGGCAAAGGCAGCAATGGGCACGATGGCCTGCTGGCGCGCGTTCAGGGTGTCGGAAACACTGCTTGACGTCTGGTTCATGGGCTGGGTCTCCTGTGCGTGGACGGTGGAGATCATCGCCACAGCCAACGCCAAGGCTGCGGCCAGGACGCCCGAACCGTGACGTGCGCCGCGGCGCTCAACGGGCCTCGTACTGCTCATCGGAAACTTTCTCCATCCATGTGACGTTCTTGCCATCGACCGTACCGGTCACGGCCAGGTGGGTCATTGCAGTGTCGGGCGCAGCGCCGTGCCAATGCTTGACGCCGGGCGGGCACCAGACCACGTCGCCTGGCCGGATGAGCTGCACGGGCTTGCTCCACTCCTGGGTCAGGCCGACGCCGGATGTCACCACCAGGCGCTGGCCCGCGGGATGCGTGTGCCAGGCCGAGCGTGCGCCCGGCTCGAAGGTCACCAGGCCGCCGGATGCGCTGATGCCCTCGTCGGCGGGCCACACGGGATCGATCCGCACGCGGCCGGTAAAGTACTCGGTGGGTCCGGCAGCCGAGGGCTGCTCTCCCGCGCGAATGATCTGCTGTGCGCTGGCAGAGGCGGCGGATGCGCCGGCTTGCGGCTCTGCGGCAGCGACCAGAGTGGCATGCAGCGCCGTCGTGCACAGGATGAGTTTGACGAGAGCGTTCATGGTTTTCCCTTTCAGATGTGAACGAAGTGGGTCAGCCACGCAGCGGCCCGGCGAGGTACTGCTCGTCGGTGACGTGCTCCAGCCACTCGACGTTCTTGCCGTCCAGGGCTTCCTGGATAGCGATGTGCGTCATGGCTGTGGTAGGCGAAGCGCCGTGCCAGTGCTTGTGCCCCGGCGGACACCAGATGACATCGCCGGCTCGGATTTCGGCGATGGGCCCGCCCTCGCACTGCGTCCAGCCGCAGCCGGCAGTGACGATGAGGGTCTGCCCCAGCGGATGGGTGTGCCAAGCCGTACGTGCACCGGGCTCGAATGTGACTGCGGCGCAGGACACGCGAGCCGGTTCGGGCGGACTGCTCAGAGGGTCAATGCGAACCGTGCCGGTAAAGCACTCGGCAGGACCTTTCATGGAAGGTTGTGATCCAGCGCGTTTGAGCTCCATCGCGGTTCCTCTCAATGTGATCCAGATAGAACTGTATGGCGCGCCTCATTGATGGAGAAGTCCGTAAAATCGATATACGATGGTGCAACGGATTCACCAATGGCAAAAGAGAATCTCAACGACTTGCAAGCCTTCGTCGCCGTGGCCCGAGAGCGCAGCTTCACCCGCGCTGCAGCGCAGTTGGGGCTGTCGCGTTCGGCACTGAGTCATGCAATGTCGGCCCTGGAAGCCCGGCTCGGTGTGCGGCTGCTGACGCGTACCACTCGCAGCGTGTCCACGACGGAAGCCGGCGCCAGGCTGCTGGACGCAGTGGCCCCTCGCATCGATGAGATCGAACGGGAACTGGGGGCCCTCAATGCCATGCGCGACAGACCCGCCGGCACGGTGCGCATCACCGCGCACGACCATGCCATCCACACCGTGCTCTGGCCAAGGCTGCTGCCATTACTCGAGGAATACCCCGACATCCGCGTCGAATTCAGCGTGGACTATGCATTCATCGACATTGCGGCCCACCGCTTCGATGCGGGCGTGCGCGTAGGCGACCGCGTGGATAAGGACATGATCGCCGTGCGCATCGCGCCGGACCTGCGCATGGCCGTTGCGGCGTCACCGAGCTATCTGGCACAGAGGCCACTGCCACGCTCGCCGCACGATCTCACCGAGCACCATTGCATCAACCTGCGCCTTCCCACTCACGGCGGCCTGTATGTCTGGGACTTCGAGAAAGATGGACAGGAGATCAACGTGCGCGTGGGCGGCCAGGCCACCTTCAACAACACGTTCCTGATGCTTCAGGCAGCACTGGACGGCATGGGTTTTGCTTTTGTGCCCCTGGATATCATGCAGCCGCATATCGAGGCTGGCCGGCTGCTGCCGGTGCTGGAGGACTGGTGGCCGACTTTCCCGGGCTATCACCTGTATTACGCGAATCGCAAACAGATCGCGCCAGCGCTTTCCTTGGTGATCGAGGCATTACGATGGGATGCGAGCAAGATCACAAAACTCCAATAGCTGCTCTAAACGCTCACAAAAGTCTGCCTCCCGAAGCCGCCTCCCGCAACAGCCAGTCCCGGAATGCCCGCAGCTTCGGCATGCCGGCGCTTTCCGGCCGATACACGACGTAGTAGGCCAGCTCGGAAGCGAAGCGGATCCCGGGGAACAGCCGCAGCACCCGGCCGGATGCCAGATCGTCGTGGGCCATCACGCTGCGGGCGAGCGCCACGCCCCGGCCCTCGATCGCAGCCTGCAGGACTGCCGCGGAGTTGTTGATTCTCAGCCCGCGTGAAGCCGCCACACCGGCCACCTCCATCTTCTGCAGCCACGCCTCCCAGGTCGGGAAGCCCGCATGGCCATCCATCGACAGGTCATGGATCAGCGTGACGCGGCCGAGATCTCCCGGCTCGTGCAAAGGCTGGCTGCGCAGCAGCTCGGGCGAGCACACCGGGTAGATCTCCTCGTCCATCAGCTTCTCCGCCACCAGTCCCTGCCAGCTTCCCGCACCGTAGCGCACGCCGATATCCACGCGCTGGGCAACGAAATCGACCGGTTTGAGGTTCGTTTCCAGGCGCAGGTCGGTATCCGGGCATGCGGCCTGGAAGCGCTCGAAGCGCGGCAGCAGCCACTTGGCGGCAAAAGCCGGGCTGACGGTGACGGTCAGCACTCCGCCGCCGGCGCCTTCCTTCAGCCGTTCGAGGCCGATCGCCAGGCGATCGAAGCCGGCCCGGATGTCGGGCAGCGCTCGCAAGGCCGCATCGGTGGCAACGAGCCTGGCTCGGCCGCTGCTGCTGCGGATGAACAAGGGCGTCCCGAGCCATTCCTCCAGGCCGCGAACGAGCTGGCCCACGGCAGCGGGCGTGACGTTCAGTTCCTGCGCGGCAGCCAAAAAGCTCCGATACCGGGCGCTGGCTTCGAATGCGCGCAAGGCATTGAGATGAACGGGCAGTTTCATTACGGGAAAGTTTTTCTTTCAATGACAGACACTTTATCTCATTTGCCGCCCGCAGGAAGTCGGCGAAGAATCTGCGCCCAGCTGCCAGCCGGCAGGTAATGGAGAGACTTCAAATGAACGATCAATTCAAGGGCAAGAAGCTGCTCGTCGTCGGCGGCAACAGTGGCATCGGCCTGCAGACGGCACGCATGGTGATCGCCGGCGGCGGCAGCGCGGTGATCGTCGGCAGGAACGCGGAGAAAACCGAGCAAGCACGCAAGGAGCTGGCTGCACGGGGCCAGGCCTGGGCCTTGACCGCAAACCTCGGCAGCAGCGAAAGCCTCACCGCACTGCTCGACATCATCGACGAGCAGCACGCCGACATCGACCTGCTGGTCAATGCAGCAGGCGTGTTCTTCCCCAAGCCTTTCCTGGAGCACTCGGAAGCCGACTACGACCAGTACATGAAGCTGAACAAGGCCTTCTTCTTCATCACCCAGAAGGTCGCCGCCAATCTGGTTACCAGAGACAAGCCGGGCGCGATCGTCAACATCGGCTCGATGTGGGCCAGGCAGGCCATCGCTGCCACGCCGTCTTCCGCCTATTCGATGGCCAAGGCCGGCCTGCATTCGCTGACCCAGCACCTGGCGATGGAGCTCGCCCCCAGGCAGATCCGCGTCAATGCGGTGTCACCGGCCGTGGTCGAAACCCCGATCTACGAAGGCTTCATTCCCAAGGCAGAAGTGCCCGAAGCCTTGCAAGGCTTCAACAGCTTCCACCCCATCGGCCGTGTCGGCACACCGCAGGACGTCGCCGAGGCCGTCGTCTTCCTGCTCTCGGACAAGGCGGGCTGGGTGACGGGCGCAGTCTGGGATGTCGACGGCGGCGTCATGGCTGGCCGCAACTGACCACGACGTACGCAGACAGTCGCATACACTTTCGGCGCAGGACCCCATTCTGGAGTCCGGCCTCACCCCAAAGGAGACAAGGATGGAAATGCAGAACTGGAACACCTATCGCGATGCACTGATGGAACGCATCGGCGATTTCGGCTCCCTGAATCCGGAAGTGATCAAAGGTTTCGCGGCGCTCGACGGCGCTGCGGCCAAGGGGAGACATCTGGACCCCAAAGTACATGAGTTGATTGCCCTGGCCGTGGCAGTGACCACGCGCTGCGACGGCTGCATCTCGGTGCACACCCAGAAAGCCGTCGAACACGGCGCGACCCGTGAGGAAATCGCCGAGGCACTGGGCGTGGCGATCGCCCTGAACGCGGGCGCCGCCCTCGTCTATTCCGCGCGCGTGCTCGATACCCACGCACAGTTGCCCAAGCTCTGAGCCATATCGGGCGTGCGTTGCCGGCTTTATCTGCCTGCTGCGTGCGCCCACTGCCGAAAACATCTCGATGCTGATTAATGCCGACTTTTCCCGCCCGGCCATCGTCGCCGCCGACCAGTACCACTGGGTGGCCTCGCCACAGAGCGGCGTCGAGCGCGTGATGCTGGATCGCGTGGGCGCCGAGCAGGCCCGCGCAACCAGCATCGTGCGCTACGCCCCAGATTCCTGGTTTCCGCGCCATCCGCACTCCGGCGGTGAGGAAATTCTCGTGCTGTCCGGCACCTTCTCCGAAGACGATGCCCACTATCCGGCGGGCTGGTATCTGCGCAATCCGCCCGGCTCGAACCACCAGCCGTCCAGCAAGGAAGGCGCCACCATCTTCGTCAAGCTTCAGCAGATGCAGCCGCAGGAGCGGCACGCCGTGCGTATCGACACACGCGCCGAATCATCTTGGCACAACGAAAACGGACGCCATATCTGCTCCCTGTTCTCCGATGACGTCGAGCAGACCAGCCTGCAGCGGCTGGAACTAGATGAAGCCTTGTTCACTGCACCAGTGAGCGGTGCCGAACTACTGGTTCTGAGCGGCAATGTCCTGGCGGACGGCGAGTCCTATCAACGGGGCAGTTGGATGCGTCTGCCTGCAGGCCAGTATCCCGGGATCGTTGCCGGGTCGCATGGCACGACTGTTTATCTCAAGATCGCTCGCCTTGGCAAAACGCCGATAGAAGCATGACCATGCGAAGAACGGCACGCATCGCCATCGTAGGCGGGGGCCTGGCCGGGCTATACGCGGCGCATCTGTTGGAGCACAAGGGCATTCACAACTATGTCGTTCTCGAAGCGCGTGATGGCTGGGGTGGTCGGATCGCGTCCACACCCGCGGTCGCGGGTGGGGCACCACAAGACCACTTCGACCTTGGCCCAACATGGTTCTGGCCCGATTATCAGCCGCAACTCGATCACCTCATCGACAGCCTTGGCCTGAAACGCTTCGCTCAGTCCGAGGATGGAGATATGGTCGTCGAGCGGGCACCAGACGGCGCACCTGTGCGAATGCGTGTTTCCCTTGCGTCGCCCCCCTCCATGCGACTGGAGGGTGGGATGGGCGCACTGGTCGACGCATTGCGACTCGGCTTGGCCTCGGGAAATCTCATGCTCGGCCAGCGCGTGCAGCGCCTTCACTGCGATGGCCATCATGTGGAAGTGGATGCCGAGGATGCCCAAGGGCAGTCCAGCCTCTACCAGGTCGAGCATGTTCTCCTGGCTGTTCCGCCGCGCTTGGCGTTGGCACTGATCGGCTTCTCGCCATTGCTTCCCGAGTCCCTGATACGTGCGTGGCGCGGCACGGCTACATGGATGGCGCCACACGCCAAGTACCTTGCCCTTTATGACGAGCCCTTCTGGCGCGCACAAGGCCTGTCGGGTGAAGCACGTAGTACCCGGGGGCCACTGGGTGAAATCCATGATGCTTCGATGCCCGGCGGCGGTGCAGCATTGTTCGGTTTTTTTGGCGTACCTGGACACGTGCGCCGTGGCGTTCCCGAAGATGTGCTGCGCGCCTACTGCCGTGCCCAGTTCACACGCTTGTTTGGCGAACGGGCTGCGGCACCGAAGGCGGATTTCATCAAGGACTGGGCTGCCGATCCGTGGACGGCCACCAATGCTGATCAGGATGGACCCGGCCGTCACGGTATGGCACCTCCCGCCAACGCTGCCGAAGGCGTGTGGAAGAAGCACATCACCGGTATCGCCAGCGAATGGTCATCGCAGTTTCCAGGCTATCTTGCCGGAGCCATCGAGGCGGCGACGAATGGCATCAACACGATTTTGGATCAACGGACATGAAGACGACCTACCGCGCCATGCAGGCAACCCGCCTAGGGCTACTGGAGTTGGTGGAGCGCAAGACACCTGTGCCTGATACAGGCCAGGTATTGATCGCAGTGGAAGCCTGTGGTGTCTGCGGTGCCGATGCCCTGGACGTCGACCGGGCCGATCCGGCATTGCAACCGCCGCGCGTACCCGGGCATGAAGTTGTCGGGCGCATCGTTGCGCTTGGCGCTGGTGTTCCAGCGCGCTGGAAACTGGGCCAGCGCGTGGGCGTGGGTCGCCTTGGCGGCCACTGCACCGAATGCACACAGTGCAGGCAGGGGCGCTTCCAGCTCTGCGAGAACCAGCCGGTCGTGGGAGCCAGTTGCGACGGCGGCTATGCCGAGATGATGCTGGCCCGAAGCACAGGCCTGGTCGCCATTCCCGACGAACTGAGGTCGGAAGAAGCTGCGCCCATTCTGTGCGCCGGCATCGCCACCTTCAACGCGCTGAAGAAATGTGGTGCCCAGGCCGGCGACACGGTGGCCATCCTGGGCATCGGCGGATTGGGACACATGGCGCTGCAGTATGCTCACCGCATGGGATTCAAGGTGATCGCCATTGGGCGCGGTGAAGACATTGCGGCGGATGCCCTGGCGCTTGGCGCACACGTCTACATCGACAACCGCGAGGAAGATGCCACGGCCCGACTCAAGAGCATGGGGGGCGCACAGGCGATCATGACCATGATCGACCATGCCGATTCCGTATCGGCATTACTGCCAGGCCTCGCTCCCGAGGGACGCCTGGTCGTACTCAATCCCGGCAAGAGCCCGCTGCAGGTTCCTGCAGGCCTGCTGGTCGGCGGGCAGCGCAGCATCGTTGGTTCGATCACCGGCACCCCCTATGACAACGAAAAGGCGCTGAACTTCAGCGTGCTGGTGGATGTGCGTCCACGCATCGAGATCCTGCCCCTGGAACGGGCCAACGAGGCGTTGGGCAAACTGAGGTCCGGTGACGTCAGGTTCCGCATGGTGCTGACCACTGAGCCCCCGATCGATCACGCAGGGATTGGCGATTGAATCAGAAATTTCCAAGGAGACATTTTCATGACGCGGTATCTGTCGGGCGTCGGTTGTCTTGCTGCAATCATTGCTGCAGCGGCGCCACCCGTGCTCGCCGAGGAGTTTGCTCCCTATGGATCGGCCAAGGTCGATCTGCGAGAGACGCTGGCAACCGACGTCGTATTCGACGTCAACTATGCCGAGCCGCAACAACTTCATGGCCTGTACAACTATATCAAGAACATGCAGCAGGCCACCAAGGGCAAGGCGGTGGTGCTCACGCGCGGCCCCGAGTTACGCGTCTTCGCCAAAGAGAACTACATGGAGTACCAGGACATCGTTGACAGGATGGCTGGCCTGGCGAAGGAAGGCGTGGAGTTCAGGATGTGCGGTAACGCCATGAAGGCTGCCGGATTCCAGGCAGAGGACATGCACGGCTTCATCACAGTGGCAGCGGCAGGCGGCTTTCCTGAACTGGTCTACTGGATGGGCCAGGGCTACAAGGTCATCAACCAGGCAGTCAACCCGGCCCCACTGCCGGTCAGGGACGCACGCTATCTCGATCAGCCTGAGCTCAGGAAGTAAGCCGCCAGCAGCAGAACAAGAATGACCTCGAGTCCGACAACTAACATGAACGACGAATTGCCTGAAAAGATTCAGCGCGGAAACATCTGGCGGCTGTCCATCGCCCAAGCCTTGGCGGGTGCAAACTCGGTGGTGGTGTATGCCACGGGCGCCATCGTGGGTGACATGCTCGCCCCTTCACCCATGCTGGCTACGCTGCCTATCTCCATCTTCGTGGTGGGTATGGCTGCGTGCATCCTGCCCGTTGGGGCCATCACTCGGCGGCATGGCCGGCGAACCGCCTTCCTGGCAGGAACCGGCGCAGGAGTGCTGGCAGGCCTGCTGGCCATGATCGCCGTGATCATGAGCTGGTTCTGGCTGTTCTGCCTGGCGACTTTCTTCGGTGGCAGCTACGCTGCCGTGGTGTTGTCCTTTCGCTTTGCGGCGGCCGACGGCGTGGCACCGTCTCGGCGTGCTCGTGCGCTGTCACTGGTCATGGCCGGAGGCGTAGCGGCGGGAGTGGTGGGTCCCCAACTCGTGACATGGACGATGGACTGGTGGCTCCCTCACACGTTTGCCGCCACCTTCCTCGTGCAGGCCGCAGTCGCGGCCGTCTCGGCCTTCATCCTGCTGGGAGTGAAGCTCCCCATGCCCACTGCAGAAGAGATCGCCGGCGGGCGGCCTCTATCGATGATCGCTCGCCAACCGCGCTTCGTCGCCGCCGCCATCTGCGGTGCGGTGTCCTACATGCTGATGAACTTCCTGATGACTGCCGCACCGCTGGCGATGCACCACGTCGGTCATTCCCAGGCCTCGGCCAACCTGGGCCTGCAGTGGCATGTCATCGCCATGTATGCGCCCAGCTTCTTTACTGGCAGCCTGATTACTCGCTTCGGAGCCGGGCGCGTGGCAACGGTTGGGCTGGCGCTGACGGGCCTGTCCGCCGCCGCCGGCTTGGGTGGCGTGGATGTCGTGCACTTCTGGGCGATGTTGAGCCTGCTGGGAGTGGGCTGGAACTTCGGCTTCCTTGGCGCATCCGCCCTGGTGCTGGAATGCCATCGCACCGAGGAGAAGACGCGCGTACAGTCACTCAACGATTTCATCATTTTCGGCCTGATGGCGATCGGCTCATTCTCGTCAGGCGGAGTGCTTTCGGCCTATGGCTGGAGCACGGTGTTGTGGGTGTCCTTCGTGCCACTGGCCTTGTCCGTTGTCATGCTGGGCATTGCAATGAGAAACGGTAGAGGAAATCCCGCCAATTAGCAGAGACATTGTCCCGAGCGGATGGCTCCGTCTTCCGCAGTACCGAGTGACGGAGCCATTCCCGATTCGCGCCCGCAATTTCTTCGCTCTTCCATGACGGCCGGGCTATTCATGAGCCCTGGTCTTTAATCGCCACCACCTGACGGCAACGTGATTTCGGCGATCAGACCACCCCCTTTCCTGGCCTGCAGGTTCAGCGCCCCTCCGAATCTCTCCGCAATCGCACGTACGATCGAGAGCCCGAGACCAGCTCCGTCCTTGCCATTGCGGCCTTGATCTCCGCGCCAGAACCGTCTTCCGATCAGAGAAACATGATCTTCACCAAGTCCCGGCCCCCGATCGGCAATCGCGATGCGAAACCGATCGGCCGCCGAGTCGAATGAAACCAGCAAGTCCACAGGCGTATTCGGCGGCGAATAGCGAATCGCATTGTCGACAAGATTACGGATGGCCGCCTCCAGCATCGATCTTGGAATTGGTGTTGCCGTGTCACTGCCTTCGATGGATACATTCAGGCGAGGTCTTTCGGCAACGTCCAGCTTCTGGAGTACAGCGGCCACAGCGGCAAGCACGGACTCGCAGCCATCTGCCGGATCGATCGATGCGTCTGCTCGGGCGAGCACCATCATCTGATCCAATGTACGCCTCAGGCGCTGTACACCCGCCTCCGCGTTACCGAGCGAGATCTTTGCCTCCTCGCCTTCAGTCAGGCGGGCCACCTGGAGATGCGTGTCGATGACGGTCAGAGGCGTTCGCAATTCATGGGCCGCGGCATCCGTGAATGCCCGCTGGCTGGACAATGCCCGCGCCAGACGTCCCAGCAAGCCGTTCATGGCATCCAGCATCGGACGCAGTTCAGAGGGCGAATGCTCAACAGCAATCGGGCTGGTGTCGTCCGTTCTCTTGACTCGCAGCTGCTCGCGTAGGGCGTTCAGCGGAGCCAATCCTCGACCGATGCCAATCCACAGGGCAACGAGTCCTCCGAAGCTGGCGATCAGGAAAGGCACACCTGCCGCATACAGCAGTTCATCAATCAGGACGTCTCTCTGATCCATGCGGTCGGCTGTCGTGATCTGATAACCGTCAACACGCAAAACATAAACACGCCACTGGCTGCCATCCACTTCGCGCGTGCTGAAGCCGATGGGCAGCTCCTCGAATTCGGAATGCGGGCCATGCGTCGTACGTGCAAGAATCTCGCCGCGGAGCAAGCGAATCTCGCATGCGATCCCTTCGCTCCCGCTGACCCGCACGACTTCTGCGAAGCCGGTATCCACTGGATTCGGCGCCAGTGCTGCCTGCTCGAGCAAGCCCGACACCATGCGAGCCGACATGGCAAGCTGTCCGTCGAGCGTGCGATCCAGATTGGCGTGAATACTGCGCATCATCAGTCCGGCAGCAGCGACCCACAGCACCATCAACGAAACTCCGGCGATCAGGACAGCGCGCAGACGCAGGCTCATGCCTTGGTTCTCCACCCCAGGCGATAGCCGAGGCCACGCGCGGTTTCTATTGCATCGGCGCCCAATTTGCGCCGGATGTTGTGAATGTGGACGTTCAAGGCATTGCTGCTGACTTCTTCACCAAGCCCATACAGGCGTTCGTTCAAAGCGTCGGGCGACACCCAACGTCCATCGGCATCGGCAAGGTGGGCCAGAAGATCGACTTCACGGCGTGACAGCGCAACGGGATCGCCATCGAGCCAAGCCAGGCCACTTTCGGGCTCCAATCGCAGTGGCCCTGCCGCAATGGCTTGCGTTGCCCGGCCTTGCGTGCGTCGGACAAGCGCATGCAGCCGTGCCGCCAGTTCGCGCAGGTCGAACGGTTTGACCATGTAGTCGTCCGCCCCTTCACGCAGCCCTTTCAGCTTGTGCTCGATGGCATCGCGCGCGGAGAGGATCAGCACGGGCAACTGAGGCTCCATGGTTCGCACGCTGTTCAGTACGTCCATACCGTCCCGATCAGGCAGCCCCAGATCGAGCACGAGCGCCTGAAAGCTCTCTTCCATGTGGGTGCTTTCCGCCTCTCGCGCCGTCGCAACGTGATGCACTGCGATGCCGTGCTTGCGCAAACCCGACACGATTCCGGCGCCGATCAGCTCATCGTCTTCAACCAGCAGCACCCGCATTCCCTGCCTCTCCATACCTCGACCACGATGCATGTTATGCCACAAGCGCATATTGCGTCAGCAAATGGTTTCAGCATTAGTCTATTTTAGTTTCGCTTAATCGAACGGGCGCATCATCAATAAAGCCTTGACTGGAGGATTTGAATTTGTCCCTGTATCGACGCGCCTTTGCTGTTTTCCTGCTGTATTGCTGCGCCATTGGCGCTGCGTGGGCGAATGACGGCTTGTTCTCCTGGTCGAACAATACTCGTGGCTTTCTCGAGGCTGCCGATGTTTTCAGGCTGGACGATGTGCTGCAGCAGGGCGATTCATTCACGATGACCGGACATGTCGCCGATAAGCACTACGTCTATCGCCATTCGCTCAGGCTGATGGACGGGACAGGTCGTGAGATCGAACTGGACCTTCCGGCCGGTACAGCCAAGCATGACGAGTTTTTCGGGGACACCGAAATCTACCAGGGCGACACCCTGCGGCTGCACTTTCCGACTGCCACCCCCGGCCCGGTAACGCTGCACTGGCAAGGGTGCGCCGAGGCCGGCATCTGCTATCCGCCACAGGCCATCCGAGTGGATCTGCCGGCAACCGGTCAATCCACGCCAGCCGGAGCCTCACCGCCGCAGGAACACATGGCGCCAAACACACTCGCAGCCGACTTGGCCGAAGATCAGGCGGCCGCACAACGCCTCGCCGCATTGGGGCCTGTCGCCGGGATTTTGCTGTTCTTCGGCTTTGGTCTGCTGTTGGCCTTCACCCCCTGCGCACTGCCGATGATCCCCATCATCTCCACGATGATCGTAGGCAGCCAGGCCAAACCGCGCCGGGCCTTTCTTCTGTCGCTGTCCTATGTTCTGGCAATGGCCGGCACCTATGCGGCAGTGGGCGTCGCTGCGGGCCTGGCCGGTGCCAATCTCCAGGCCACGCTGCAATCACCCTGGCTGCTCGGAGCATTTGCGACGCTGTTCCTAATCCTCGCCAGTTCGCTGTTCGGTCTGTTCGAGTTGCAATTGCCTTCGGCCCTGGTCGATCGTGTGGAATCGGCCGGCAGACGCCGTCCGGGCGGCAGCCTTGCCGGCGCCTCGGCGCTCGGCTTTCTCTCGGCGCTTCTGGTCGGCCCCTGCATGACAGCTCCCCTGGCGGGCGCCCTGCTCTACATCGGCCAGACCGGCAGCGCACTTTACGGCGGCCTGGCGCTGTTCGCACTGGGCCTGGGCATGGGTTTGCCCTTGCTGGCCATCGCGGTATTCGGTGCAAAGGTACTCCCCGGCCGGGCGTATGGATGAACAGGGTGCGTGTCGCGTTCGGCTACGTCATGGTCGGCATGGCCGTCATGATGTTGGCTCGCTTCCTGCCCACCACGGTGAGCCTGGCGCTCTGGGGCGCGTGGATCCTGTCCATTGCGGTCGGCCTGATCGCTTGGGGGCAGGCCGTGGCAGAGAGACAGCGGCTGGTTTGGGCCTTGCGTTCCGGCGCCGCTTTCGCGGGCTTGTGGGCGACGCTGATGCTGGTTGGTGCCGCTTCGGGCGGTGATTCCGCCTTGCAGCCGCTGGGGCACCTTCGCAATGCCACCGCAGCAAGCATGCCAGCCGCACAAAGCGGCGTGAGCCATGTTCAAGCGAAATCGGTCGAAGACGTGGATGGGCTTCTGGCACAGGCAGCATCGCGCGGCCAATGGTCCCTGATCGACTTCTACGCCGATTGGTGCGTGAGTTGCCATGTGATCGAGCGCAAGGTGTTCGGTGATCCAGCCGTGGCTGCGCGGCTAGCCAACATGCAGGTGATACGCCCCGACGTGACGCGCAACGATGTCACGGATCAGGCGCTGCTCAAGCGCTGGGGGGTCATGGGGCCACCCACACTCATCCTCGTGGGGCCTGATGGCGAGGAGCGCCGCGAACTGCGCGTGGTCGGCGAGATCGATGCACGAGCTTTCCTGGAACGTCTGGATTCGGTGAACGCCTCATGATCGGTTTTGGCCCATTTCCGTTCAAAGTCATCATCGTCCTGCTTGCCGTGCTCATCGCCTGGGCGACGGCACGTGCCCTGGCCAAACACAAACCGGATGCGACACCCAAGACGGCCGGCGGGATGATTCTCGACTCTGTGCTCTGGGGCACTGTGACAGCTCGGCTGGGGTACATCGCCCAATGGTGGGACGAGTATTCGGCTACGCCGGCATCCATGCTCGCCATCGGCGATGGCGGCTTTGTGTGGTGGGTCGGCGTCCTTGCCGCACTCACGCTGATCGCATGGAAAACACGCCGCAGCCAGGCAGCGCGAGTGCCAACGCTGGCCGGTATCACCGCGGGCGTGCTAGCCTGGTTTGCCGCAGGCAGCGTGGTGCAACTGCTGCATCACGCCGCGCCGCCATTGCCGACTCTGGAACTGGCGACGCTCGATGAGAACCCGGTGAACCTAGCTACCTATGCAGGCCGGCCAATCGTGCTCAACCTCTGGACAAGCTGGTGTCCTCCCTGTCGCCGCGAAATGCCCGTGTTTCAACAGGCCCAGGCGATGTTCCCGAAAGTGGCCTTCGTCATGGTCAACCAAGGGGAAAGCGCGCAGCAGACGCGCGCCTTTCTGCAGCACGAACAGTTGGCACTCAGGGATGTGCTGCTGGATCCGGCATCCATGACCATGCAGACGCTGGGCACACGCGGCTTGCCGACCACGATGTTCTTTGACGAACAGGGGCGCCTAGTGGACACCCACCTTGGAGCACTAACCTTGGCCAGTCTCAAGCACACCCTGTCGCGCCACTTCCCCGCTACAAGCCAGCTTCAAACACATACGGAGTAAGCATGTTTCCACGACTTTCCTCCTTCATCGCCACGGCCAGCCTGATGTCGATGGCCGCGTGCAGCCAAGCCCAATCCACCGATAAACCTGCTTCGGTCAGAGCGCTGGAAGACCAGGGCCTGACGGTCATGCAGGAGTTCAAGGTAAGCGGCGGCCTGCGCGCATTCGCCGCGGTGGCCGGCGATCGGCCGGTTGCCATCTACGTCACGAGCGACGGAAATGCCATCGTCGGCACGCGCCTGGATGGCAAGGGGCAAGCCCTCGACGAAGAGGCGCTGGAACGGCTGGCAGCCAAGCCGGTCAGCGACAAGGCCTGGGCGCAGCTCGAATCCTCCAGATGGGTGCGCGATGGGAAAGCCGACGCGCCTCGCGTGATCTACACCTTCACCGATGCAAATTGCCCCTACTGCAATCGCTTTTCGGAAGCCGCCCGGCCCTGGGTGGATGCAGGCAAAGTGCAACTGCGCCACATCATGGTAGGGATCATCAAGGCGGACAGCGCGGGCAAGGCAGCGGCGATCCTGGGCGCGAGCGATCCATCGGCGGCATTACTGGAGAACGAAAAGAAGTACAAGCAGGGTGGCATCGCCCCGATCGAGAGCATTTCCAGTGACGTACGCAAGGCCCTGGAAGACAACCAGATGCTCATGATCAGAATGGGCTTCCAAGGGACGCCTGGCATCGTCATCCGTGACGACGGTGGCGTGCTCAAGAAGTACGGCGGCATGCCGCAGCAAGCCGCTCTGACCGAAGTATTTGGACCCTTCTGATGTACCAGTAAACGACACGCCAGCACGTTCAGGCCTGTTGGAGAAACGTGATTCGTGGGCCGACTTTGGGGTGCCCCAGGCGGAAGGCCACCCACGTACATCCCCGCCTTGCGGAAGGCCGCGAGCAATCCAGCCGTCCCGGCAAGAAGCTCAGGGAAGTGCCTCTTGCGATCTTCGACTCCTTGTGCGCCTCCAACTCGTGGAACAGCTCCCCAAGGTGACGCGGGGCAAAGCCGGAGCTTACCCCCTATGCGTTACTTGAGGAATGGTTCGTTTTGCGACGAAGCTTCACTCATCAGCCAATCCCGGAAAGCCACCAGCCTTGGCAAGCTGGCGCACTCGGAGCGATACACGACGTAATAAGCCAGTTCGGATTCAAACCGGATCTCAGGGAACAGCCGCACCAGTCGTCCCGCCGCCAGATCGGCGTGTGCCATGACGCTACGTGCAAGTGCCACGCCCCGCCCCTCGATCGCTGCCTGCAAGACCGCCGCCGAGTTGTTGATCTTCATGCCACGCGAGGTGGCCACTCCGGTCACGTTGGCCCTCTCGAACCATTTGTCCCAGGTCGGGAAGCCTACATGGCCGTCCATCGACAGGTCGTGGATCAGGGTGACGGCGCCAAGGCTTTCGGGTGTATGGAAATGTCGATTCTGCCGCAACAACTCGGGTGAACAGGCCGGGAAAATCTCCTCTCCCATCAGCTTGTCCGCCACCAACCCCGGCCACGTACCGATGCCGTAGCGCACGCCAACGTCCACCCGCTGGGCCACGAAGTCCACAGGCTTGAGATTGGTCTCGAGGCGCACATCGGTGTCGGGACAAATGGCCTGGAATCGCTCGAAGCGCGGCAACAACCATTTGGCGGCAAATGCAGGGCTTACGGTGACGGTCAATACACCGCCGACCGCCCCCTCCTTGAGTCGTTCCATGCCCAAAGCCAGCCTGTCGAAGCCTGCCCTTATGTCAGGCAGTGCACGCAACGCAGCGTCTGTCGGCACAAGCCTGGCCTTGCCGCTGCTGCCCCGGATGAACAGAGGGGTGCCAAGCCATTCCTCCAACCCACGAACGAGCTGGCCAACGGCCGCCGGCGTGACGTTGAGTTCCTGCGCCGCGGCCGAGAAGCTCTGGTGGCGCGCGCTGGCTTCAAACGCGCGCAAGGCATTCAAATGAACTGGCAGCCTCATGGCGATAAAGATTTTCTTTCAATCACTAATACTTTAACTCATTTGTAAGTTGAATGAAATCATCAAAAAATCTTACCTCAATCAAGCTAGAGATAGATTTCAGATGGGCAAGCAATTCAAGGACAGGACACTGCTGGTCATCGGCGGCATCTATGGAATAGGCATGCAGACGGCCCGCATGGTGCTGGCCGAAGGCGGCAGCGCGGTGATCGTGGGCAACCGCCCCAGGAAAACCGGGCAAGCGTGCGAAATGCATGTACGCAAGGTGTCGGCCGAGCCGGGTCAGGTCTGGGCGCTGACGACAGACCTGACCAGCGATGAAGGGCTGGCCGCGCTGCTGCAGGTCATCGGCGAGCAGCATGCGGACATCGACCTGCTGATCAACGTCGCCGACGTGTTCCTTCCCAAGCCTTTCCTGGAGCATCAGAGCGCGGATTTCGACCAGTACATGAAACTGAACAAGGCGCTCTTCCTCATCACGCAGAAGGTCGCTGCCAATCTGATCGCCCAGAATCGTCCGGGCGCCATCGTCAATATCGGCTCGATGTGGGCCAGGCAGGCCATCGCCGCCACACCGTCGTCGGCCTGTTCGATGGCCAAGGCCGGCCTGCATTCGCTGACCAGGCACTTGGCGATGGAACTGGCGCCCAAGCACATCCGCGTCAATGCGATATCGCCGGCCGTGGTGGAGACGCCGATCTACGAGGACTTCACCCCTGAGCCCGAGATGCGCAAGGCTCGACGGGACTTCAACGGCTTCCACCCGATCGGTCGTGTGGGCACCCCACAGGATGTTGCAGCGGTCGCCACTTTTCTGCTCTCGGACAAAGCTGGTTGGATCACCGGCGCCGTATGGGACGTGGATGGCGGCGTGATGGCCGGCCGCAACTGATGCGTAGCTGGGCTCCTCGGGGCCCACTACCAGTTGGAGAGGACATCCATTCAATCGTTCGTCGATTTCATCACCTTTTTCTTGCTGGCCATCTGAAAGTTATATGAAATTCACCATTCATCGTATTGTTCATATTATCTGCCATTAAAAATCGCCGCAACTCACTCTCGCCGGGCGCAGCTCCATTTGCGTAGTAGTGCGTAGGGGACAGCATTGATAGATATGAAAAGGCTGCTCCCTTAAATTCTCCATGCAGGAGAAACGCCAAGGCAAATGGCTACAGGTCTTTTCAATTAATCCAGGCAGGGTGAGTGAAATGAATTCCAATCCAATGATCGGGGAATCGAATGTGGCGTCCGATGGGCGTGCACTTCAGAGTGACGAAAGCTGGACTTTCAAACGGCGCGCCTTCCTGCGCATGCTGGGTTATGGCGCAAGCGCTGTTGCGCTCGGGCCGCTGATGGCAGCCAGCCGCAGTGCGATCGGGCAGTCAGCGGCGGGAAATCTGCGGGCCGAGCTGGTACACGATGCGGACTTCTGGACTTCGGTGCAGAAAATGTTCGTACTGAACACGGACAGAACCTTCATGAATATCGGTACTGCAGGGTCGATGCCGGAAGCGGTGTTGTCGCTATTCGCCGAGGAGAATTTCGCCAAGGCCAGGGATTCCCTGAACGGCTATGGCGACCGCGCCGATCTGCGCGCACTGGTCGCTCCCGGGTTCGGCGTCGACAGCGATGAATTGGCTTTTTCCTACAATACCTCGTCCGGAATGTGCCATTCGATTCTCGGCATAAAGTGGAAACCCGGCGACGTGATCGTGACCACCAATCACGAGCATTTCGGCGGAGATGTGCCGCTTGCCATTGCCGCAGACCGCTACGGCGTCGAAGTTTCGCGTGTAGCCCTTCCAGTAGGCAACAACCAGACTGCAGCGACCTATGTGTCGCTATTCGACGAACGCATCCGCCAACTGAAGCGCCAGGGCAAGCGCGTGCGCGCGATGATGTGGTCGTCGCCGACCTACAAGACCGGCACGATGCTGCCGATCGCAGATCTGATGGAAGTCGTCAAGGCGCACGAACTCATCAGCATTGTCGACGGTGCCCATCTGCCCGGCATGATGGCCTACGACTACGGCGCGCTGGGATGCGACTTCATGTCGGGCGCCGGACACAAGTGGCAGTGCGGCCCGGGCTCCACCGGCATTCTGATCATGCGCAACAAGATCCGTGCGTCCAATCCCTTGCCGCTGCCCGAGTGGTATCCGGTACATGGCACCGCCTACAACAACACTCCGCGCACGACCAACGGAACGGCGACCTGGGATGTGGCAGCCAGTGTGACCAACTGCGGCAGCACCCATGTGCCGATGTACAAGGCGCTGGTGAAAGCTTGCGAACTGTGGGACAGCATCGGCAGGAAGAAGATCGAGACCTATGACCTCGCGCTGTCTGCCTATCTCAAGGAACGGATCGTCGAACTGTGGGGCGTGGATGCCTTGTACTCCCCAAAGGACGATCCCAAGCTGGTGTCGGCCCTGACCAGCTTCAATCCGTTCCAGAACCCGGCCGATGTGATGAACCGGGAAAAATCGAACCAGTTCGTCAGCCTCATGCTGTCGGACTACTCGCCTGGCTTTGCAATCCGAAATGCGGGCTTCGACGTCATCGGGGCGCCTGCCCAGCACTACGGCGTACGTGTTTCCACCCACCTCTGGGCGGATGCCGACGATGTCGACCGCCTCGTCGATGCGATGTGGCAATTGTCGAAAAAAATGGCCTGAGGAACAGGCTTTTCAACCCTGCATGAGGAAACGAAGATGAAGCTCAAGAAACTTGGTTTGACGACCGCCATGATGGCTGCCCTGGCGAGCTTTGGCGCGCACGCGGACGGCGAGATTCGCGCCGTGGCCTCGCCCGATGCACCAAAGGCGATTGGTCCCTATTCCCAGGCGGTACGGGCTGGGTCAGTGCTGTATCTGGCCGGCCAGATTCCGATCGATCCGAAAACCGGCGAACTCATGAAAGATGCCTCCATCGAGGAGCAGACGCGGTTGGTGCTGGACAATCTGAAGGCCGTTCTGGCCGCCGACGGCATGACGATGGCGAATGTCGTGTCCACCAGCGTGTTCATGAAGAACCTGGACGAGTTCACCAAGATGAACGAAGTCTATGCCACGTATTTCGGTGCAGTGCCGCCTGCCCGCGCGACGGTGCAGGTTGCACGTCTGCCGCGTGACGTGTCGATCGAGATCAGCGCCATCGCGGTCAAGCCCTGACACGCAGTTGCTGCCGAGAGCTGCTGTTCCCTCCCCGTGATGAAGCTCAGAATCGTCCTGCTGTTCGTCATCGGCTTCGAGATCGCCGCTCTTGGTTCGATGGCCTTCTTCGTCCGGAAGGAGGCCATCGAATTCGTGGAGGCCGAGCGCGAGCTGCTGCTGGCAGTCTATGCTCGCGGCATGGAACGGGAGCTGCAACGCTACGTCGAGCTGGCTCGTTCCATGATTCAGCAACTCGCGCGCGGCAACGGCGACGTGGCGGAGTTGCAGGGCCAAGCCCTGCAACTGCTGTCGCGCATGGGCTTCGACAAGGATGGCTACTTCTTCGCATACGACAAGGATGGCTCCTTGTTGCTGGATTCGAAGCAGATGTACATGGAAGGCCTGAAGCTCTGTGATCTGCAAGAACCCGCCGGCAGGGAACCCGTGGAACTGATTCTGGCAAAGGCCAGGAATGGGGGCGGCTTCGTCAGCTACGACTGGCAAAAGCCGTCATCGCAAAAGCAGGCCCGCAAGCTGTCCTACGTCTTCTCGATCGACAACTGGGACTGGATCATCGGCACCGGAATCTACATGGACGAGCTCTCAGACGCTCTTGTCCGCATCGAGGAACGCGCCCGGCAGAACATCAGCCGTACCCTCAACAAGATATTCCTGATCGCCGCGCTGTCGATCATATTCATCGGCGCCACGGGCTTCGGCGTCTACCTGCGCAGCTATCGGACTTCCAGCGAGAAGTTGCGGCAACTCGCCCAGCGCGTCGTACGTGCCCAGGAGGAAGAGCGTTGCAGGGTGGCGAGGGAACTCCATGACGGCGTGGTGCAGGTGCTCGTCTCATCCAAATATCACCTCGAGGCCGCCCAGTACCGGCAAGCTCATGCCGACCAGTTCGTTGATACGCACAGCCCCTCGACCGAGCATCTCATCGGCGACGGTCTGCAACGGCTGAACAAGGCGCTAGGCGAGATACACCGGGTATCCCACGATCTGCGCCCCGCCCTGCTGGACGATCTCGGCCTCGTGCCGGCGCTCAGGCAGCTCGTGAACCAGTTGCGGGATCAACATGCCCTCGACGTGGTGCTGATCGAGAAGGGCTCCCCGCTCGATCTGCCGATCGACGAGAGTACCGCCCTGTTCCGCGTCGTGCAGGAGGCGATAAACAACATCCTGGCCCATGCTCAGGCCACCCGGGTGACGATCTCGCTGAACTTCGCCGAATCCCGTGTCACCCTCGGAATTCGCGACGATGGCGTGGGCTTCGACCTGAAGAAGATCCAGGCCGATGCAAGAGGTGGAATCGGTTTGCGCAACATGCGCGAACGCATAGAGAGCTTCAAGGGCCGTCTGTCGATCCGATCGAGTCCGCGCAATACCTGCATCGAAGCCTGTCTCGATCTGAGCAAGAGGGCCTGATGAACGAGGCAGCACACCCCCGCATTCTGCTCGTCGACGACCATCCGCTGGTGCGCGACGGAATCCGCATGCGCCTCGAAATGAGTCTGGAGGTCGAAGTCGTCGGTGAGGCTGCCGACGCCCGGACGGCCATGGCGCTCACCGCGGCACTTGCGCCCGACATCGTGATCACCGACATCCGCATGCCCAACGCCAACGGCATCAGCCTGCTGGCGGCACTGAACAATCATTTTCGCGGCGTGAAGACGCTCGTACTGTCGATGCTGAAAGAGCCGGCCTATGTACGCCGAACCATGGCAATGGGGGCCCGCGGCTACGTTCTCAAGGATGACCCCTCGGAGCATCTGATCGACGCCATCCGCACCGTGAATACCGGCGAGATCTACCTCAGCCAGCGGGTCGCGAGCCTGGTCGACGCCGGACTGCCGCTCGAGCGCGCGTTGCCCGCCCTGACGCCGAAGGAAATTGCGATCCTCAATCTGCTCGCAAAAGGCTGCTCGAACAAGGAAATCGCCTCGTTGCTCGGCTCCTCGATCCGCACCGTCGAATCCCATCGGCTCAATCTGCGTCGCAAGCTCGGCGTGGAAGGCCGGGCTGCGCTGGTCAAATATGCCATCGACTATTCGGATCTCGGCTTCGGACCCAGCGATGTCCTTGACGAAAACGACGTGCTTCACGAATGAGCAAGCCGCCGGGGGGCGATCACCGCACTCGGCCGCTGCGGAAAGACGCTGATGGAGCACGGTACCCGAATGCGCGTAATGCATCCGGCTCGGCGAGCGACTTTAATGGAAAAGTTTTTCTTTCAAAAATAAAAACTTTATCTCATTTGTCGGCTGATGAAAACGAGTGAAAAATCCCTCTCAACCCAGCCATGGATCCAGTGCACCGAGTGATCCATGACTGGGGTTCGGTGGCCTCCATCAGAGCCAGTATGAATAGATTTTCTTACAACAAAGAGGCATTGCAATGAGCAAGCAATTCAAGGGTCGGAAGCTGCTGGTCATCGGCGGCACCAGCGGGATGGGCCTGGAGACGGCCCGCATGGTGCTGGCCGAAGGCGGCAGCGTCGTGATCGTGGGCCATCGCCCGGAGAAGACCAAAGCAGCGGGCAAGGGATTGGCCGAACTGGGCTATGTCTGGACACTGACGGCCGATCTGACCAGCGACGAAGGACTGGCCGAACTGCTCGAGGCCATCGACGAGCAGCACCCGGACATCGATCTGCTGGTCAACGCCGCCGGCGTGTTCTTTCCCAAGCCCTTCCTGGAGCACTCGGACGCCGACTACGACCAGTACATGAAGCTGAACAAGGCCTTCTTCTTCATCACGCAGAAGGTGGCTGCCAACCTGGTCGCACAGGATCGTCCCGGCGCCATCGTCAACATCGGCTCGATGTGGGCAAGGCAGGCGATCGCCGCCACGCCGTCGTCGGCCTACTCGATGGCCAAGGCGGGTTTGCACTCACTGACCCAGCATCTGGCGATGGAGCTGGCACCCAAGCACATCCGCGTGAATGCGGTGTCTCCGGCCGTGGTGGAAACCCCGATCTACGAAGGCTTCATCCCCAAGGCCGAAGTGCACAGCGCGCTGCAAGGTTTCAACAGCTTCCACCCCATCGGCCGCGTGGGCACCCCGCAGGATGTCGCCGAAGTCGTCACCTTCCTGCTGTCGGACAAGGCAGGCTGGGTCACCGGTGCCATCTGGGACGTGGATGGCGGCGTGATGGCCGGCCGCAATTGATGCACGGCGGGCAGGCGCCTTGCGCCTGGCCGCGCATGCTTTACCCACCTACCGAGCAAGGAGAAATGCACATGGTTTATCTTCAGATCACCCTCAAGATCGCCGACACCAATCGCGCGGCCGCTGCTGGCATCTACCAGAAGTACAAGGCACCGTTCCTCGACACCATCGCTGGCGCGAAGTCGAAGGAGTTGCTGGTGCGCAATGAAGACGTGCAGGTGCTTCATGGCTTCGATACCAAGGAGAACGCGAACGCCTATCTGCAAAGCGAGCTGTTCACCACCGATGTGGTGGCCGGTCTGAAGCCGCTGGTCGATGCCGACCCTGACGTGCGCATCTATCAGGTTGCGTAAAGCTTCCCCATAGCCGGGCGCGCAAGCCGCGCCCGGTTTCTTTTTTATGTTGATGAAGGGCGGATTTTCATGATGCACGGCTGAAACAATTACCGCGGCTCCCTGCTGGAATGTTCCAGCTTTGGCTTGTGTTGCATCGGTGCCCAGTAACCACGCGCCCCCTCGCCCGACGCGGCTCCATTTGCGTAGTAGTGCGTAGGGAGCAGCGCTGATAGCGATGGAAAGGCTGCTCCCCTAAATTCTCCATGCAGGAAAAACATCAAGCAAGTGGTTGCAAATCTTTCCAAGTAATCGCGGCAGTTATAAGCATAACTTTCCCAAGCAGTGGCCCCATGACGTCGACGCCCCATGCCAAGCCGGAAATCGATCGGCCCATGCTGGATGCCGCTGCGCTTTTCGGAGATCTGACGTGATATCCAAACTGGTGTGGTTGATCGTCGCCCTGGTCGGGGCGGCCGGCTTTGCCATGCTTGCCCTGAGCCGGGGCGAACATGTGAATGCAGCATGGCTGATCCTGGCGGCACTGTCGTGCTATTCCATCGCCTATCGCTTCTACAGCAAGTTCATCGCCGAGAAGGTGTTCGAACTCGATGACCGGCGCATGACGCCGGCCGTGCGGCGCAACGACGGCCTGGACTACGTGCCGACCAACAAGTGGGTGCTGTTCGGCCACCACTTCGCCGCGATCGCCGGCGCCGGTCCGCTGGTCGGCCCGATCCTGGCGGCGCAGATGGGCTTCCTGCCCGGCACCATCTGGATCCTGGTCGGCGTGATGCTGGCCGGCGCGGTGCAGGATTTCCTCGTGCTGTTCATCTCGGCCCGCCGCGACGGCCGTTCGCTGGGCGAGATGGCCAAGCAGGAGCTCGGTTCCTTCGCCGGCGTGATCGTCATGCTGGGCACGCTGGGGGTGATGATCATCATCCTGTCGGCGCTGGCGCTGGTGGTGGTCAAGGCGCTGGCCGAAAGCCCGTGGGGCACCTTCACCATCGCCGCGACGATCCCGATTGCGATCTTCATGGGCGTCTACATGCGCTTCATCCGTCCGGGCCGCATCGCCGAAATCTCGGTGATCGGCTTCGTGCTGATGATGGCCGCGATCATCTTCGGCGAGGACATCGCCCACCACGAGTACTGGGGCCCGTTCTTCACCATGACCGGCCCGCAGCTGACGCTGGCGCTGGTGATCTACGGCTTCGTCGCCTCGGTGCTGCCGGTGTGGCTGCTGCTGGCGCCGCGCGACTACCTGTCGACCTTCCTGAAGCTGGGCGTGATCATCGGCCTGGCGATCGGCATCCTGGTGTCGCTGCCCGACCTGAAGATGCCGGCGATGACCCAGTTCGTCGACGGTTCCGGCCCGGTGTTCTCCGGCAGCCTGTTCCCCTTCCTGTTCATCACCATCGCCTGCGGCGCGATCTCCGGCTTCCATGCGCTGGTGTCCTCGGGCACCACGCCCAAGCTGGTCGAGCGTGAATCGCACATGCGCGTGATCGGCTACGGCGCGATGATCGGCGAGTCGCTGGTCGCCATCATGGCGATGATCTGCGCCACGATCCTCGACCCGGGCATCTACTTCGCGCTGAACTCGCCGGCCGCCGTCATCGGCACCACGGTCGAATCCGCGGCGCAGGTGATCAACGGCTGGGGCTTCACGGTGACGCCGGAAATCCTCGCCCAGATGGCCAAGGACGTCGGTGAGCACAGCATCCTGTCGCGCGCCGGCGGTGCGCCGACCTTCGCCGTGGGCATGGCGGTGATCATTACCGACCTGTTCAACAGCAAGGCGATGATGGCGTTCTGGTATCACTTCGCGATCCTGTTCGAAGCGCTGTTCATCCTCACCGCGGTCGATGCCGGCACGCGTGCCTGCCGCTTCATGGTGCAGGATCTGGCCGGCACCTTCATCCCCGGCATGAGCCAGACCCGCAGCCTGGCCGGCAACCTGCTCGGCACGGCGGTGGCGGTGTCGGGCTGGGGCTACTTCGTCTATCAGGGCACGGTCGATCCGCTGGGCGGCATCAACACGCTGTGGCCGCTGTTCGGCATCGGCAACCAGATGCTCGCCGCGATGGCACTGCTGCTGGGCACCGCGGTGCTGTTCAAGATGAAGAAGGAGCGCTACGCCTGGGTGACGGTGGTGCCGACGGTGTTCCTGCTGATCACCACGATGACCGCCGGCTGGCTGAAGATCTTCAGCCCGGATCCGAAGGTCGGTTTCCTCGCGCTGGCCAACCGCTTCAACGAAGCTGCGGCCCAGGGCACCATTCTGGCACCGGCCAGGAGCATCGAGGAGATGAGCCGCGTCGCCTTCAACAACCAGATCAACGCGGCGCTGTGCGCTTTCTTCATGATCGTGGCGGTGGTGATGCTGGTGGCGGTGGTCATCAACATCCGCAAGGCGCTCGCCAGCACCACGCCGACGGCGAACGAAGTGGCGCCGGCCTACCAGTCCGAGCCCGCCCGTGCTTGATCTTTCCTACCTCACCGGCCGCAAGCCGGCCGGCGCCGCCGAGGCGCCGGCCGCGGCTGGAGCGGCCGCGGCGGAAGCGGGGCTGGACGACGCCTATGCGCGCTACGTCGCCGAGACGCGCGCGCAGCAGGCGGATGCGGTGCCGATGTCCGAAACCGAGTTCGAACGCTACAGCCTGGGCTCGAACTGGCTGTCGGGCCTGCGCGACGCCGCGCGCAAAGTGGTGCAGACCTGCCGTCTCGTGATCGGCATCCACGACTACGAGTACTATCTGGACCACATGCGCTCGCTCCACCCGGAGGCGACGCCCTTCACCCGCGAGGAGTTCTACCGCTACTGCCTGGAGGCGCGCTATCCCAGCGCCGAGCGCGGCAGCAGCCGATGCCCCTGCTGAAGGCAGCGCAACGGCGATCAAGATAGGATCGGTCAGCTTAGCTGACCGATCCTATCTCACATCACCCGACATACGGGTGTCGGCACCAAGCGGTTCAAGTCGTTGACGCCATTAAACAAGCTCGGCTTCCTCCGTGCTGATACCGGAAGGCCATCGGCCAGTGGAGAAGACGCGGGTAGAATCGCTCGACGATTTCATCATCTTCGGCGTGGCTCCTTCCCGTCCGGCAGCCACTGTCCGCCCAAGGCTGCCAACCCCCATGGCCGGATCTGCCATGGTGCCGATCTTCAGGATTGATCGACATGTCTGCTGCCGCGCTGCGGGAACGACTCGAATCCCGGCAGGTTGCCATCTATTTCCTCGCCGTGTTGCTCGCTGCCGCGCTGGCATGGCTGCTGCCGGGCACCGCGGCACTGGCGCCGGCGATCGATCCCCTGCTCGCCTTCATGCTGTTCGTCACCTTCCTGCAGATGCCCTTGATCGAGCTGCGCCAAGCCTTGGCGAACGTGCGCTTCCTCGGCGCCTTGCTGACGGCGAACTTCATCGTCGTGCCGATACTGGCGGCGGTGCTGATGAACTGGCTGCCGGACGATCCGCTGCTGCGCACCGGCGCCTTGCTGGTGCTGCTGGCGCCGTGCATCGACTATGTGGTGACCTTCGCCCATCTCGGCCGTGCCGATGCCCGGGCACTGCTGGCATCCACGCCGGTGCTGCTGGCCACTCAGATGCTGCTGCTACCGGTTTTCCTGGGGCTGTTTCTCGGTGAGGGCGCGGCCCGGGTCGTGCAATGGGAGCCCTTCCTGCATGCTTTCACCTGGCTGATCGCAGTGCCGCTGGCGCTTGCCGCCGCCTGCCAGGCATGGGCCGCCCGCACCGAAACGGGCGCGAAAGCGGCGTCCCTGCTGGGGCTGTTCCCCGTGCCCGCCACCGCGGCGGTGCTGTTCGTCGTCGTCGCGGCCGTGACGCCCCAGCTCGGCCTGGCGCTGGATGCGGTTCGCGCGGTCGTACCGGTCTACATCGCTTTTGCCGTCGTCTCGCCGTTACTGGGCTGGACGGTGGCGCGCGGCTGGCGGCTGCCGGCGGATCAGGGGCGGGCAGTCGCCTTCAGCAGCGCCACCCGCAACTCGCTGGTCGTGCTGCCGCTGGGGCTGGCGATTCCGGGCGCCCTTCCCTTGATACCGGCGGTGATCGTCGCGCAGACACTGGTGGAACTCGTCAGTGAACTGCTCTACGTGAAGCTACTGCCGCGTCTGGGTCCGGTTTCGACACCCAAACGTTAAAGAGGCTTGCGGGCAGCAATCGCCGCCCACAAGCCCCTCGTCGCATCAAACCCACTGCCGCCCGGCACCTTCCGGTGCCGGACATGACCCGATTCACGTCAGGCAGGCAGCGGCACCAGCGGGTTGCCGTACATCGGGTCGTCCTGCTTGGAGGCCAGCGCCTTCTCCAGGTCGATACCGAGCGCCTTGGCCACGCCGGCGCCATAGGCCGGGTCCGCCGCATGGCAGTTGCGGATGTGGCGGAACTTGATGAACTCCGGTGCATCACCCATGGCGCGGCCGGTGTTGCCGAACAGGGCCTCCTGCTGCGCCGGCGTCATCAGTTGGAACAGCTTGCGCGGCTGCTCGAAGTAGTTGTCGTCGTCCTGGTGGTAGGACCAGTACTTGGCTTCGCCGGTCAGGCGCAGCGGCGGCTCCTCGAACTCCGGTTGCGCCTGCCATTGGCCGAAGCTGTTGGGTTCGTAGTGCGGCAGGCCGCCGTAGTTGCCATCCACCCGGCCTTCGCCGTCGCGGTGGTTGCTATGCACCGGGCAGCGTGCCCGGTTGACCGGGATCTGGTGGTGATTCACGCCCAGGCGGTAGCGCTGCGCATCCGCGTAGTTGAACAGGCGGGCCTGCAGCATCCGGTCCGGGCTGGCGCCGATGCCGGGCACCAGGTTGGACGGCGAGAAGGCGCTCTGCTCGACGTCGGCGAAGAAGTTTTCCGGATTCTTGTTCAGTTCGAACTCGCCCACTTCGATCAGCGGGTAGTCGCCCTTGTACCAGACCTTGGTCAGGTCGAAGGGGTGCAGGCGGTATTTCTCCGCATCGGCCTCGGGCATGACCTGGATGTACATCGTCCACTTTGGGAAGTCGCCACGCTCGATGGCCTCGTACAGGTCGCGCTGGTGGCTTTCGCGGTCCTTGCCGACAAGCTCTCCGGCCTCGGCGTCGGTCAGGTTCTTGATGCCCTGCTGGGTCCTGAAGTGCATCTTGATCCAGAAGCGCTCGCCTTTCGCGTTCCAGAAGCTGTAGGTGTGCGAACTGAAGCCATGCATGTGGCGGTAGCTGGCGGGGATGCCGCGGTCGCTCATGACCACGGTGACCTGGTGCAGCGCCTCGGGCAGCAGCGTCCAGTAGTCCCAGTTGTTGGTGGCGCTGCGCATGTTGGTGCGCGGGTCGCGCTTGACGGCCTTGTTCAGGTCGGGGAACTGGCGCGGATCGCGGACGAAGAACACCGGCGTGTTGTTGCCGACCATGTCCCAGTTGCCTTCCTCGGTATAGAACTTGAGGGCGAAGCCGCGGATGTCGCGCTCGGCGTCGGCGGCGCCACGCTCACCGGCCACGGTGGTGAAGCGGGCGAACATTTCGGTTTTCTTGCCGACTTCGCTGAAGATCTTGGCCCGGGTGTAACAGGTGATGTCCTTGGTCACCGTGAAGGTGCCGAAGGCGCCCGAACCCTTGGCATGCATGCGGCGCTCGGGAACGATCTCGCGCACGAAGTTGGCGAGTTTTTCGTTGAGCCACACGTCCTGCGCCAGCAAGGGACCGCGCGGACCGGCAGTGAGGCTGTCGCGGTTGGTGACGACTGGGGCACCGAAAGCGGTCGTCAGCTGGGTCACGGGACACTTCTTGGTATCGTCATTCATGGCGAACTCCTGCTGCTGGTTAGTCGATAGACCCCATTGTCTGAATGGGTGTTTGAATTTTATGAAAATTATTCAAACAACGAAATTTAATAGTTTCTATCGATGTCATAGGCGCAGTGATCGGGCTGTCGTCACTCAGGCTGCCGAGCGCCGCACCATGAATCTTTCGACATACTCATTGGCCGGATGGTTGCGGATGTCGTCCGGGCTGCCCATCTGCTCCACCTTGCCGTCGCGCAGGATGACGATGTATCGGCCCAGGCGCAGGGCTTCGTCGATGTCGTGCGTGATGAAGACGATGGTCTTCTGCAGGTGCTGCTGCAGGGCCAGCATCTGGTCCTGCATGTCCCGGCGTATCAGCGGGTCCAGCGCCGAAAAAGCTTCGTCCATCAGCAGGATGTCGGCGTCGATCGCCAGCGCGCGCGCCAGCCCGACTCGCTGGCGCATGCCTCCCGACAGCTCGTCGGGGTAGTTGTTTTCATAACCGAGCAGCCCCACCCGCTCCAGCCAGACGGCCGCCTTCTTGCGCGCTTGCGCCTGGTTTTCGCCGCGGACATCGAGGCCGAAGGCCACGTTGTCGATGACGTTGACGTGCGGCAGCAGGCCGAAATTCTGAAACACCATGCTGACGCGGTGCCGGCGCAGTTCGCGCAGGTCGGCCATGCTCAAGTCCAGGATGTTGCTGCCGTCGATCAGGATCTGCCCGGCCGAAGGGTCGATCAGCCGATTCAGATGCCGGACCAGGGTGGACTTGCCCGATCCCGACAAGCCCATGATGCAGGATATCTGCCCCGCGGCGAGCGTGGCGCTGACCCCGGCCAGACCCACGTTGCAGCCGGTCTCGGCCTGGACACTGGCCTTGTCGCAGCCCTGGCGCAGGAGCTCGACCGCCCTGGCCTCCTGCGGCCCGCCTTCGCGGGGGCCGAAAACCTTGTACACGTCGCGTATCTCTATCTTGGCCTCGCTCATCGCGGCTTCTCCTCCGACGTGGCGGCGCGCTGCCGGCGCGGCTGTCCGTAGGCCTGGGTGATCCGGTCTATGACGATGGCCAGGATCACGATGGCCACCCCCGCCTGCAGGCCGCGGCCCACATCCAGCGTCTGGATGCCCGCCAGTACGTCCTCGCCCAGGCCGCGCGCGCCGATCATCGACGCCACCACCACCATGGCCAGCGCCATCATGGTGGTCTGGTTGATCCCCGCCATGATGCTCGGCCGCGCCAGCGGGAGCGTGACCTTGGTCAGCATCTGCCAGCGGGTGACGCCGAAGGCCTGCGCCGCTTCGACGACGTCGGGATCGACCTGGCGCAAGCCGAGCGTGGTCAGGCGGATGAGCGGCGGCACCGCATAGATGATGGTGGCGAACAGGGCCGGCACCTTGCCCAGGCCGAACAGCATCAGCACCGGAATCAGGTACACGAAGCTCGGCAGGGTCTGCATGACGTCCAGCACCGGAGCCAGCACCCTGCGCAGGAAGCGGCTGCGCGCGGCGAGGATGCCCAAGGGTATGCCGATGACGATGGACACCAGCGTCGATGCCAAAACCAGGGCGAACGTCTGTATGAGCTTGTCCCACAGGCCCATGGCGCCGACCAGGTACAGGCAGGCCGGATACAGCACCGCCGCCACGGGCTTTCGCGTGGCATGCCAGGACAGCGCGGCGACCAGCAGCAGGAAGCCCCAGGGCGGGATCGCCAGCATCAGGCGCTCGACCGGCAGCAGCACGCCGGCCAGCATGAAGTCGCTGACCCGGCGGAACACGCCGCCGTATTCCTTGACCATGCCCATGAGCTGCCTGTTTACGAGATCGGAAGCGGACCAGTCCGGGAAGATGCCGTGGCTGGCCGGTGCCACTCCGGCAATCTCGGGCATACCGGCCGGCGCCAGCGCTGCGGCGACGCGCGCGCCCACCTCCTGCGGCAGCCAGGCTCGCCATACGTCGGGATGCTCGCGCAGGAACCGGTCGGCCATGGCCTCGCCGCTCCTGCGGGCTTCGGTCATTTCCAGAATCATGCGGTTCATCAGCGCCGGTTCGAACTGGAGCTTTTCGAAAAAGGCCACCAGGTCCGGGTTTCGGTCGGCGAAGGGCGCGGACACGGCCACCGAGAGCCGCGCCCGCAGGAAGTCGGAGGAGCAGAGCTCGCCGTCGCCGCTGACGATGGCGTCCCAGCATTTCTGGTCGAAAGAGTCCTGCTCTATCCGGTGGAACTTGTACTTGGCCATCAACCCCGCGGGCTGCCAGTAGTAGAATAGGATCGGCCGTCCCCTGTCGTAGGCCGAGCTGATGGCCGCATCCAGCGCGGCGCCGGTACCGGCACGAAAGTTGGTGTAGTGCTCTTCCAGGCCATGCAGGCGCAGCAGCCGGCTGTTGGTCGCTTCGCAGACCCAGCCCGACGGGCAGTTGAGAAAACGCCCCTTGCCGGGGTCTTCAGGATCGGTGAAGAGCGACTTGTATCGCGGCAGATCACGCCAGTTGCGCAGATCGGGCGCCAGTGCCTCGATCCCCCGCCCGGCGTCGCCATGAACCAGAAAATCGGGCACATACCAGCCCTGCTCCGCGCCGCCGGCCAGGGTATCGCCCACGACTTCGATCTTTCCCTGCCGGATCGCTTCTTCGATGATGGACGACCTGCCGGACCATATTTCCGCGATGATCTGCAGATCGTCCTGGGCCAGGGCCGACTCGATGGCAGCCGACGCACCGGGCACGATCTCCGTCGCGCAGCCGTAGCCCGAGGCGAGTATCCGGCGGACGACATGCGTGGTGAATGAAGCGCTTTCCCAGTTCAGGTCAGCCAGCCTGACCGCCTGCCCGGCATTGCAGGGCGCCGCCTGCCCCTTCGCCGCCAACGGCAGCATGAAGGCCAGGCACATGGATGCGAACGCAAGCGTACGCAGCAATTTTCCCATTCGGACTGACTCCCTTTCTGCCTCCTGCACAGCCGGCGAATGCTTGCCGCAGCCGTCATCCACGGTTCAAAGCTGCGACTCCAGCGGCAGCATGCCGATGATTCGCGCGGCAAGCCGCCGCAGCAGCGAAGTTTCGGGCTCCCGGCCGTAGCGGACGATCTCCCCGTTCTGGCCTGCTGCGCTCCATTCCAGCCTGCCTTCCGGCTTCAGACGGACCTCGTAGCTGCGCGAAGGCGCGGTTTCGCGCTGCCAGACTGCCGCCATCTTCGCCACCAGCGTCGCGGAATCGAACAGCACGCCCATCTCGGTGTTGAGCGAAGTCGAGCGCGGATCGAGATTCATCGAGCCGATGAAGCCCATGCGCCCGTCGGCACTGAAGGTCTTGGTATGCAGGCTTGCACCGCTCGACCCGCGCAGGGAGAAATCCTTGTCCTGATCCTCGGGGCGCAGTTCCCAGAGCCTGATGCCCGCCTCGAGCAGCGGGACACGGTAGCGCGCATAGCCGCCATGGACCGCAGCCACATCGGTCGCGGCCAGGGAATTGGTCAGGACCGAAACCGAAACCCCCTTTGCGGCAATGGCGGCGAGTATCGCCGTGCCCTGCTCTCCGGGAATGAAATAGGGCGAGGTGATCTCGAGCCGTTCGCGCGCGCTCTCGAATACCGGCCGCAGCTCGTGCATCAGCCAGTTCTCGCCATCCCTGCCAAGCGCCTTCTGCGGCGGATCGGCGATGATCCGCGCGCTTGCCGTCCAATGGGGCTGCTCCGCCTCGGGGTCGAGCAGCGAGAGCCGTTCGACGAGGCGCTGCAGGTATGGGCGGGCAGCGGCCTCATCGGCGGTGCCGCTCAATCCCGGGGCAATCCGTTCCAGTGCGGCACTGGGGTCTTGCACGGGCGAGAGCCTGTCGATCGGCAGCGCCACGCCGCTGTTCCAGTAGTCGTCGAAGATCGTTTCCGCCTGAGCGACGGCAGGCCCCATCACCAGTACGTCCATGTCGCGGAAATTGGTCTCTTCGGCCGCATCGAAATACTCGTCGCCGATGTTGCGCCCGCCCAGGATCGCGATGCGCCCATCGACGATCCAGGCCTTGTTGTGCATCCGCCGCGTCACGCTGAATGCCCGCAGCGCCATTTCGATGCCGCGTCGCAGGCTGCCCTCCCGCGCCCGGGTCGGGTTGAAGATGCGGATCTCGATCTGCGGATGGTGCGCCATCGCGATCATCGCGTCCCAGGTGTGGCTGGTGCCGATGTCGTCGATCAGGATCCGCACCCGCACGCCGCGCCCGGCCGCGGCAAGCGCCTCGGCAAGGAGAAGCCGGCCGGTCAGGTCCTCATGCCAGATGTAGTACATCAGATCGAGCGAACGCTCGGCCTTGCGGGCCGAAAGGCCGCGCGCGGCAAAGGCGTCGAGGTTCTCGGCCAGCAGGACCAGGCCGTTTTCGCCCGGGTGCGCGTCCGTCGCGGCGCCGATCTGCCGGTCGAGCAGCGTCTGCCCGCCCTCGACCGGCAGCGCCCGGGAGAGCTCTCCCTGGACGCGGGTTGCGAAGGCGCCATACAGCCAGGTCGCAAGCATCGAGGCCGCGACGAAGCACAGACAGGCAAGGACGATGAACCGGATCATGGCCATCCTTCAGTACGGTGCCCGGAACGGATGGGCACACGAGGATTCAGCCCCGCTGGAATGGACACTTTCGAGGCTCCGAGGAACAGAAGGCCGGTCGCGCCCGGTCAGCAACAGCCCGTACGCCGAGCCGGGTCCGGCAGCAACGGGAATTGTAGCGCCCGAGCCTGCTCGCGCAAGATGTACGCATAGCGCATGTGGATTCCGGGATGGTCGCTCGAGGGAACGCGCTTCTGCCGTTCAAGCTGTCCGGCATACCGCGGAGTTTTCCTTCCTGCTCCACTGCCTGAATAAATATTTGAACATGGCAATATAATCATCTTTTAACATATATCAAGTCTCGCCCTCCCCGGCAGCCCTAAAGTGCATCTGCAAGGAACTGCCACGAAACGTTTGTCATGGCAGTCATGCGGGCGGTAGCCAGGCCCATGAGCCGGATGCCTGGACGAGCGTCGATCAAGCCAGAAAGGGAGCGAGATGATCATGAACGAAGAGATGAAGATGAACCCGGCCGATGCGATGCCGGATCCGAGCCGCCGCAAGTTCCTGAACACCGCTGCCTTCGCCGGCCTGGCCGGTGCCGGCCTGTCGGTCGGCCTGTCGGCCTGCAACAATGAAACGGCTCCCGCACCCGCTGCGCCATCTGCAGCGGCCCCCTCCGGCGTGCCGGCAGCCGCCGCAAGCGACATGCACCTGCACATGCAGCCGGGCGAACTCGATACTTACTACGGCGTCTGGTCCGGCGGCCACTCGGGCGAATGCCGCATTCTCGGCCTGCCCTCGGGCCGGGAGATCAAGCGCATCCCGACCTTCAACATCGACTGCATGAGCGGCTGGGGCATCACCAACGAGTCGAAGAAGGTCATCGGCACCCGCCCCGACGGGCGCCCGAAGTACATGACGGGCGACACGCACCACATCCACGGTTCGTACACCAACGGCACCTTCAACGGCAAGTATTTCTGGGTCAACGACAAGATCCACGGCCGCCTGGCCCGTATCCGCGGCGACGTCTTCGAGTGCGACGCGATCACCGAGCTGCCCAACATCCAGGGCTTCCACGGCATCTTCCCGGACAAGCGCGACCCGGTCGATCCTGCGATCAACCACACCACCCGCGTGTTCTGCGGCAATGAGTTCCACATTCCGCAACCCAACGACGGCCGCGACCTGGACGACCCGACGAAGTACTTCTGCCTGTTCACCTGCGTCGATGCCGAAACCATGGAGGTCCGCTGGCAAGCGAAGGTCGACGGCAACATGGACCTCGTGGCGACGTCATACGACGGCCGCTTCGCCGCCTCGAACCAGTACAACACCGAAGGCGGCGCGCATTACGAAGACATGATGTCGGCCGAAATGGACGCCTGCGTGTTCCTGGACGTGGGCCGCGTCGAGCAGGCGATCAAGGACGGCAAGTTCACCACCATCGGCGACTCCAGGGTACCGGTGGTGGACGGCACCAGGGCTGCCAACACCGATGCGGCCACCGCGCTGGCCGGCTACGTCCCGGTGCCCAAGAACCCGCACGGCGTCAATGCCAGCCCGGACGGCAAGTACTTCATCTGCTCGGGCAAGCTGTCGCCCACCTGCACCGTGATCGAGTTGAGCAAGGTCGCCGAATGGTTCGACGGCAAGCTCGACGACATCCGCAAGGCGGTGGTCGCCGAAGTCGAAGTCGGTCTCGGCCCCCTGCACACCACCTTCGACGGCCGCGGCAACGCCTTCACCACGCTGTTCCTCGACAGCCAGGTGGTCAAGTGGAACATCGAGAAGGCGATCCAGTTCTCTGCCGGCGACAAGTCCGTGCAGAGCGTGGTCGACCGCATCGACGTGCATTACCAGCCGGGCCACATCAATTCCTCGATGGGCGAAACCCGCGAGGCCGACGGCCAGTTCCTCGCGGTGGGCTGCAAGTTCTCCAAGGACCGCTTCCTCCCGGTCGGCCCGATGCACCCGGAAAACGAGCAGTTGATCGACATCCGCGGCGAAAAGATGGTGCTGCTGGCCGACCACCCGGTGCATCCTGAGCCGCACGATTTCGTCATCGTCCGGCGCGACATCATCAATACCCGCCAGGTCGGCGTACTGGACGCCCATCCGCTCGCGGTGAAGGATCCCGAAGGATTCCGGTGTGTTCCGTGACGGCAACAAGGTCACGGTCAAGATTGCCTCGATGGCGCCGGCTTACTCCCTGCGCGAATTCGAAGTAAACGTCGGCGATGAAGTCACCATCATCCTGACCAACCTCGACAAGGTGGAGGATCTGACGCACGGCTGGGCGATGCCGAAATACGACATCAACTTCACCGTCAATCCGCTGGAAACCAAGTCGGTCACCTTCACCGCCGACAAGCCAGGCGTGTTCTGGTGCTACTGCACGCACTTCTGCCACGCCCTGCACCTGGAGATGCGCACGCGCATGATCGTGCGTCCGTAACGCCACCAGCGCTGCCTGGCCTGAATCGAGGGGCGGCAAGCCCCTCGATTGCTTTTACCCGCCGACTTCCCGACATGGAGCGCATCATGGAGCCTCTTACCGCCCTGCGGAGCATCGCAATGGCGGTGCTGTTCGCTGCCAACCTGCTTCCGATGCTCGCTGCACCAGCGGCCGCGGCCGAAGTCTGGCGGGTCAAAGCAGGCGAATCCATCCAGGCCGCGATCGACCGCGCCGCACCGGGCGACACCATCGAAGTCGAGCGTGCGCGCTATTTCGGCCACTTGCTGATCGACAAACCGCTGACCCTGCGCGGCATCGAGCGCCCGACGATCGACGGCGAGCTGAAGGAAAACACCATCAGCGTCAAGGCCGAGGACGTCACCATCGAAGGCCTGATCATCGCCAACTCCGGCGGCGACACCCTGTACCAGCACGCCGGCGTCTACATCTACCCCGGCTCGCACAAGGCGGTGGTACGCAACTGCGATTTCTCCTACACGCTGTTCGGGCTGTGGATCGAGAAAGCCAACGACGTGCTGATCGAGAACAACCTGATCACCGGCAAGCGTGACTTCGATTCGCCCCGCCGTGGCAACGGCATCCAGCTCTACAACACGCGCCGCGCGCGCATCATCGGCAACAACATCAGCTTCGTGCGTGATGCGCTCTACGTCGATGTCTCGCACGACGCCCTGTTCCGCGACAACCGCCTGCACCACAGCCGCTACGGCACGCACTACATGAACGCCTACGACAACGTCTGGGAAGGCAACGACAGCTGGATGAACCGCGGCGGCCTGGCGCTGATGGAAGTGCGCCGCCTGACCGTGCGCAACAACCGCGCCTGGGCCAACTCGGACCACGGCATCATGCTGCGCACCATCCAGGACTCGGTGATCGAGCACAACGTCGTCGCCGGCAACCAGCGCGGCTTCTTCATCTACGACGCCGAGTACAACGAGCTGCGCGGCAACTCGGTGATCGACAACCGCGTCGGCATCCACCTGTGGGCGGGCTCGAAGAACAACAAAGTGGAAGGCAACGACTTCATCGCCAACCGCGAGCAGGTGCGCTACGTCGGCGCCCGCGACATGGTGTGGGGCGAACAGCAGGGCAACCACTGGAGCAACTACCTCGGCTGGGACCGCGACGGCGACGGCGCGGGCGACGTCCAGTACGAGGCCAACGACATGGTGGACCGCCTGTCCTGGCGCCACCCGATGATGAAGCTGCTGCTGGCCAGCCCCGCGGTGCAGACGCTGCGCCTGGTCGGCCAGCAGTTCCCGCTGCTGCGTGCGCCCAGCATCGTCGACCCCAAGCCGCAGATGCAGCCGCACAACCCCGACTGGAGCCAATGGCGTGGCCGATATTTCCCCCGCTCCGAATGAGACTGCTTGCAACACGCCTCGCGCGGTGATCGCCGCCTGGCGTTTCCGCCTCGGCGCGAGCCGCGCCTGCGTTGCTGCTCCCTGATGCCGGACGGCTCCCCGCCGGTTTCTTCCCACAGCTCGGATGCTGGCAAGCACACTCGTTTTTGCCAGCCGTTCCGCCACAAGGAATGTGGCGATGAACGACAGCACTCCTGTCCGGTGTCGCCAAGGTGCTGCACACCCTCGGCGAACTGCCGGCGGACTGGACACTCGAATACCAGAGGCTGCTGGCGCCACTCAGGATCGCATCGGTCAGCACGATGGCCGTGATCGCCGCAGGCCGACCGCCAGAGCCGCTGCGTCCACAACATGCCATACCCCCAAAAGGATCATGCCATGACGAGCTCCCACGATAGCTTCCGATCCCGCAGCCGCCTCCAGGTCGGCGACCAGTCCTATACCTACTTCTCGATTCCGGAGGCGGAAAGAAACGGCCTTGCAGGCGCATCGCGCCTGCCGTTCTCGATGCGTGTCCTGCTCGAAAACCTGCTGCGCTTCGAGGACGGACGCACCGTGCGGCGTACCGACATCCTCGCCGTGGCCGACTGGCTGAACGACAAGGGGCGGCTGGAGAAGGAAATCGCCTTCCGCCCCGCCCGCGTGCTCATGCAGGATTTCACCGGCGTGCCTGCCGTCGTCGATCTGGCGGCCATGCGCGACGCCATCGGTCTGCTCGGGGGCGACCCGAAGAAGATCAACCCGCAGGTGCCCGTCGATCTGGTCATCGACCACTCGGTGATCGTCGATGAATTCGGCACCTCGCTTGCCTACCGCCACAACGTGGAAAAGGAATACCAGCGCAACGGCGAGCGCTACCGCTTCCTGCGCTGGGGTCAGGACGCATTCGACAACTTCCGCGTCGTTCCGCCCGGCACCGGCATCTGCCACCAGGTGAATCTGGAGTACCTGTCGCAGACGGTGTGGACCCGCAGCGAGGGCGGCGAAACCGTCGCCTATCCCGATTCGCTGGTCGGCACCGATTCGCACACCACCATGGTCAACGGCCTTTCCGTGCTGGGCTGGGGCGTCGGCGGCATCGAGGCGGAGGCGGCCATGCTCGGCCAGCCGCTGTCCATGCTGATACCCGAGGTCATTGGTTTCAAGCTCTCCGGCCGGCTGATGGAGGGTGTGACGGCCACCGACCTGGTGCTGACCGTGACCCAGATGCTGCGCAGGAAGGGCGTGGTCGGCAAGTTCGTGGAGTTCTACGGCCCGGGGCTCGACGCGCTGAGCATCGAGGACCGCGCCACCATCGGCAACATGGCGCCCGAATACGGCGCGACCTGCGGTTTCTTCCCCATCGACGAGGCGACGCTGCGCTACCTGCGCAAGACCGGCCGCGCCGAGGAGCGCGTGGCGCTGGTCGAGGCCTATGCCAGAGCGCAGGGCATCTTCCGCACGGCCGAGACGCCCGACCCGGAATTCACCGACGCGCTCTCGCTCGACCTTGGCGACGTGCTGCCGTCTCTGGCCGGCCCCAAGCGCCCGCAGGACCGCATCCTGCTCTCGGCCGCCAAGCAGGGCTTCGTGGACGCGATGGAAACCGAGTTCAAGAAGGCCGCCGACCTCGCCGCGCGCTACGCGGTCGAGGGCAAGCCCTTCGATCTCGGCCACGGCGACGTGGTGATCGCCGCCATCACCTCCTGCACCAACACCTCGAACCCCAGCGTGATGATCGGCGCCGGGCTGCTGGCCCGTAACGCGGTGGCCAAGGGCCTGAAGGTGAAGCCGTGGGTGAAGACCTCGCTCGCCCCAGGATCGCAGGTCGCCGGCGAATACCTGGAGAAATCCGGCCTGCAGAAGAGCCTCGACGCGCTCGGCTTCAACAGCGTCGCCTACGGCTGTACGACGTGCATCGGCAACTCCGGTCCGCTCGCCGCGGAAATCTCGCGCGCGATCAACGACAACGGCATCGTCGCGGCTGCCGTGCTATCGGGCAATCGCAACTTCGAGGGCCGCATCAATCCCGACGTGCGCGCCAACTACCTCGCTTCTCCGCCGCTCGTGGTGGCCTATGCGCTCGCCGGATCGATGCAGATCGATCTCACGACCGAGCCGCTCGGCACGGGCCTCGACGGCCAGCCGGTGTACCTGAAGAACATCTGGCCGTCCTCCCGGGAGATCCAGGCATTCATCGACCAGAACATCTCCGAGGCCTTGTTCCGTCGCCGCTACGCGGACGTGTTCTGGGCGACGACAACTGGAAAGGCATCACCGTCTCCGGCGGGCTCACCTACCAGTGGGACGCCCAATCCACCTACGTGCGCAACCCTCCGTATTTCGACGGCATCACCAAGACACCGGAGCCGATCCAGGACATCGTTGGCGCGCGCATCCTCGGTCTCTTCCTCGATTCGATCACCACGGACCATATTTCGCCCGCGGGCTCGATCAAGGAGACGAGCCCCGCCGGCCGCTACCTGCGCGACCACGGCGTGAGTCCGCCGGATTTCAACCAGTACGGCACCCGCCGCGGCAACCACGAAGTCATGGTGCGCGGCACCTTCGCCAATATCCGCCTGAAGAACCAGATGGTGCACGACGAGGCCGGCAATGTCGTCGAAGGCGGCTGGACCGTGCATCACCCCTCGGGAGAAAGGCTGGCGATCCACGATGCCGCCGAACGCTACGAGGCCGACGGCGTGCCGCTGGTGGTGTTCGCCGGCCGTGAATACGGCACGGGGTCCTCGCGCGATTGGGCGGCCAAGGGCAGCAAACTGCTCGGCATCCGTGCCGTCATCGCGCAGAGCTTCGAGCGCATCCATCGCTCCAACCTTGTCGGCATGGGCATCCTCCCGCTCGTGTTCGAGGAAGGCACGTCATGGCAGACGCTCGGCCTCAAAGGCGACGAGCGGGTGAGCATTCGCGGCCTCGGCGGTGCACTCCAGCCTCGCCAGACGCTAGATGCCGAGATCGTTTTCGCAGATGGCACGGTGAAGAACGTCCCGCTCATCGTGCGCATCGACACGCTCGACGAACTGGATTACTTCAGCAACGGCGGCATCCTGCATTACGTGCTGCGGCAGCTCGCCTCATGAGGAAGGTTATTCCGTACCAGTCTTGCGCGTCTTCCTCTGAAGCCGATTTTTAAGCATAGACATGAGATTCTGACGCTTAGGGGATACAGTGACAACATTAGCTGACGTCGCCGACTTGTTACGTAACGTGCGTCGGAAGGCCGGCTTGAGCCAGGAGGCGCTGGCACAGCGCGCTGGTGTTTCTCGCACGACGGTGGCCCATATGGAAACGCTTGCCAAAAGCGATATGAGTGTTTTCGCATTGCTGCGACTGTTGGAAGCAGCAGGCTATGATCTCAAGCCTGTCAAGCAGGGCTATGTCCGGACTCTTGAGGATATCCTTGCCGAGCAGCGCCGGGGCGACGAGCCATGAAACTCGATGTGCATGTGCGCTCTACACCATGCGGATGCTGGAGAGGCTGAATGAAGATGCCTGCAGCTTGCTAGGACTGCCGCTCCACGAAAAATATGCAACGACAGTCGAGCGCGTATTGAATGTCACCCGTGTGTACATGCCTGCCGCAGTCATGCGGGCGCAATGGAGCAGTTTGGCTGGCATCTGCTGACCAACTACGTGGTGCGCAATGCCGATTGCCATGCCAAGAACATCGCACTGTATTACACCGACTTGAAAGACGTGGCTTATGCGCCGGTCTACGACGTTGTTACTACACAGGCGTATCCGCGTTATGCGGCCAATCCGCTGGGGCTACCTGTTGACGGACGGCAAACCTGGGCAGTGGGAAAAACCTTGGAGCGGTTTTTCAAGGCCAGATTGGGTATTGTGCCGAAGCAGTATGCGGAGATGGTGGAGCGGCTATGCGAATCTGCGGTGGGTGCTGGAAGGGAAGTGATTGAGGCAGCCAGGAATGAGTCGCGATGGCATACCGTTGCCAAGCAGATGGTGCATGCGTGGAATGATGGGGTGGCTTCGTTGCGGAGCCCGAAGAACTTCGTCGCTTTCCGAGGGTTGGATGAGGCGATTGCTCAGGCTGGGTTTTCGGAACCAGAGAAGGTGTAGAAAGTAGGCAAGAGACGATTTGGCGGTCGGAGTTGTTGGGAAGACGGAGTAAGAAATAGGGTCTGCTATCGGCCAACTTAAGTCATTCGTGCAAGGAAGTCCGAACAGCTGCCTCCACCAACAACGACCAAGCTGCCTAGGTTGGACGACGCAGTTGGTACTGTTGCGTGTTCGGGTCGATTTCCAGTCCCAGTTGGTATCCAATTCCTTTGAGCATGGTGTTGAACCTTTCTCTCTCAGTGTCTAGGTCATCAGTTCTCGCCACGAAAAGAAACTCGGAATAGACGACAGCCAGGGCGGCTGCTATTCTAGGAGCGTTCGAACACTCATTGAGCTTTAGCGTTTTCCAATCCTGCACCAGGCGCGAGTTTTCGAACTTGCGCTCCGGGTCGTAGAACACCGAAACGATGAGTTTGTCCTGGTGCGTGACGGCCACCAAGCCGAACGGCATCAGTACATCGTGCGCCGCACCCGAATAGATCGTCGCCCCAAACAAGTGCGCTAGCCACCCGCCGGGGACACTAGTTGGCAGTACCAGCGTCGATCCGCCGCGAGGTACGGGCTGCCTGTCGGAAAGTTTCTTAAAGTCTTTGCGGAAATCCTCGAGCGCGAAGACCAGGTGACGCCTATCAAAGTCTACTGGCGCCAGGGGATGGTGTGCGTTCTGCGCCATGCGCCAGTGGCAGAGCGACATGCCCACGGAGATCTTTTTTTGCCAGAGATGCAACAGATCAAGCGACGTCTCCCCCTGCTTAACACGATTCTCCAAGTCACCAAACGTGCCGTTAGCAGTCGGATCAGCTCGTGGACGGAACTCCTTGATGCCTGCCAAGCTTCCCGGCCATCCCATTTCGATGCGTTTACGATTGAGTTCGTAGTCGTCGATCAACCAGCGGGGGATGGCGTGCTCTCCTTTGCTGGTCCGCTTGACCGGCACGCCAGTAAACAGGCACATCTCGTCAAAATCGTCGCGCTCGAACGTCGCTTTGCGCATCACAGGGATTGAGGTCATATGTCTCCATGCTATTATGTTGATTTGCCAGATCCTGTATCGCTACGAAGCAGTCATTAGGAATAGCTAGGCACAAACGCAAAAAGCCCAAACCGAAGTTTGGGCTTTTTCTGAATTCTGGAGCGGGAAACGAGTCTCGAACTCGCGACCTCAACCTTGGCAAGGTTGCGCTCTACCAACTGAGCTATTCCCGCATTTCGACGATCCGGCATGGCGAGGGTTTTCCAGAACCATTCGCGCCTTGCAGGCGCCGGCTTTCACCGGTGAAGCAAGCCGATCGTCTTTCGTCTCGCGCCGTTCTGCGCTCGACGGGGGCGAACTATACCGGGCTTCACCTTCATGCGCAACACTGGCCCGTCGTCAGCCGCCGAGCGCTTCGTCGACGATTTCGATCCAGTGCCGCACCGGCGTTCGGCCGGCGCTGTCCAGGTGGATCTGGCAGCCGATGTTGGCCGTCGCGATCAGCTCGGGCTTGCCGCTTTCGAGCGCGTCCAGCTTGTTGTCGCGCAGCCGGCGCGACAGCTCGGGCTGGGTCAGCGAATACGTGCCTGCCGAACCGCAGCACAGGTGGGCATCGGGTACCGGCGTCAGTTCGAAACCCAGGCCGGCCAGCACGGCCTCGACCGCGCCGCCGAGCTTCTGCGCGTGCTGCAAGGTACAGGGGCAGTGGAAGGCGAGCCGCTTGCCGGCGGGCACGCCGAGCTTGTCCAGCGGTTCGGCGCGCAGCACCTCGACCAGATCCTTCGCCAGTTCGCTGACCCGCGCAGCCTTGGTCGCATAGGCCGGATCGTCGCGCAGCATGTAGCCGTATTCCTTGACGAAGGCACCGCAGCCGCTGGCGGTCTGCACGATCGCCTCGGCACCCGCCTCGATCGCCGGCCACCAGGCGTCGATGTTTCGGCGGGCGCGCTCCAGCCCGGCCTCCTGCGCATCGAGATGGAAATCGACCGCGCCGCAGCAACCGGCTTCGCCCACCGGCCGGACGCTGATGCCGAGGCGGTCCAGCATCCGGGCCGCAGCGGCGTTGGTGTTGGGCGACAGGCCGGGCTGCACGCAGCCTTCCAGCATCAGCACGATGCGGGCATGGCGCGCTGCCGGGCGTGGCCTGGCAGCAGGTTTGCGACGGGGGAGTTTCGATGCCAGGGTTTCGGTCAGCAGCGGCCGTACTACAGAGCCCGCTGCCAGAAGCGTCTTGAATACCGCCGGCCGCGACAGGGTGCCGCGCAGCAGCGTGCGCCGGGCGGTTTCGTCCAGCGGCCGCGGCGCCCACAGGTCGATGGCTGCACGGCCGACATCGAGCAGCTTGTGGTACTGCACGCCGGATGGGCAGGTCGTCTCGCAGTTGCGGCAGCTCAGGCAGCGGTCCAGGTGCATGCGGGTGCTGGCGCTGAACTCGCCACCTTCGAGCATCTTCTTCATCAGGTAGATGCGGCCGCGCGGGCCGTCGAGCTCGTCGCCCAGCAACTGGTAGGTCGGACAGGTGGCATTGCAGAAGCCGCAATGCACACAGGCGCGCAGTACGCTTTCGGCGATTTCGGCGCCGGGCAACTGACGCGCGGCTTCACTGAGCTTGGTTTGCATGGCCTGGTCTCTGCCTGTTACAGCCCGGCGTACATGCGGCCGGGGTTGAAAATGCCTTGCGGATCGAGCTGCGCCTTGAGCTGGCGATGATGGCGCATCAGCGCTGCCGGCAGCGGGTGCAGCGGGCTGTCGCAGGCACCCGGCGTGAAACAGCTCGCATGCCCGCCCGCCGCTGCCGCTGCGCGGCGGATTTCCGCACTGTCGGCGGAGCTCTTGAGCCAGCGCTGCGCACCGCCCCAATCGACGAGCTGAGCGCCGGCGGGCATGTCCGAACGACTGTCATTGGCCACCGACAATCGCCACAACGGCGCCGGGTCAACGAAGAAATCGAGCTGAAACTCGCGCAATGCCGTCCAGAACTCCGCCGACACCTCCTCGCCGCCAAGGCTTTCCCGCGCAGCCTTCACCGAGCCCTCGCCTCCTTCCAGCCGCAGCATCAGCGCTTCGCCGTCATGGCAGGCGGCGGTGATCGGCAGGGGCTGCTGGCCCCATTCGGCGAAACGATCCAGCGCCGCCGGCACATCCATCTCCAGCCGCAGCGTACAGCTGCTGCGCGGCTTGGGCAGGACTTTCAGCGACACTTCGGTGAGCAGCCCGAGGCAGCCCAGGCTGCCCGCCATCAAGCGTGAAACGTCGTAGCCGGCGACGTTCTTCATCACTTCGCCGCCGAAGCGCAGATGCTTGCCGTGCCCGGTGATGACGCGGCAGCCGAGCACGAAGTCGCGCACCGCGCCGACCCACGGCCGCCGCGGGCCGGACAGCCCGGCCGCGACCATGCCGCCCACCGTGGCCTGCCCACCGAACTGCGGCGGTTCGAAAGCCAGCGTCTGGCCTTCGCCGTTGAGCACGGCCTCGACTTCGGCGACCGGCGTGCCGGCGCGAACGGTGACGACCAGTTCGGTCGGTTCGTAGTTGACGATGCCGCGATGGCCTCGCGTATCCAGCAAGCTGCCGCTGCCCTGCCCGCCGTAGAACGCCTTCGTGCCGCCGCCCTGGATCAGCAGCGGCGTGCCGGTGGAAAGCGCCGTGCAGACCTGGGCCAGCAGTTCCTCGCCGAGATCGGCATCCGGTGTTGCGCTGCCCATCAGAAACGCTCCAGTTCGGGAAACGGCATCTGTCCCTGGTGCACACGCATCGCACCGTTCTCCGCGCAGCGGCGCAGCGTGGGGATGTTCTTGCCGGGGTTCAGCAGGCCTTCGGCGTCGAACGCCGCCTTCACCGCATGGAAGAAAGTCAGTTCGTCGGCGTTGAACTGCACGCACATCTGGTTGATCTTCTCGCGCCCCACGCCATGCTCGCCGGTGATGGTGCCGCCGACCTCGACGCAGAGTTCGAGGATTTTGCCGCCGAGTTCCTCGGCCCTTTCCAGCTCGCCCGGCTGGTTGGCATCGAACAGGATCAGCGGGTGCATGTTGCCGTCGCCGGCATGGAAGACGTTGGCCACGCGCAGGCCATAGCGCTCCGACAGCTCGGCCGTGCCGCGCAGCACCCTGGGCAGGTGCTTGCGCGGAATCGTGCCGTCCATGCAGTAGTAGTCCGGCGACATGCGGCCGACGGCGGGGAAGGCATTCTTGCGTCCGGCCCAGAAGCGCACCCGCTCGGCTTCGTCGCGCGCCAGGCTGACCGCGGTCGCGCCCGCCCTTTCCAATACCGCGCGCACCCGTTCGATGTCCTCGGCGACATCCAGCTCGACGCCATCCAGCTCGCACAGCAGGATCGCTTCGGCCTCGACCGGGTAGCCGGCATGGATGAAGTCCTCGGCCGCCTGGATGGCGAGCTTGTCCATCATCTCCAGGCCGCCCGGGATGATGCCTTCGCCGATGATGTCGGCCACCGCCCTGCCCGCGCTGTCGACCGAATCGAAGCTCGCCATCAGCACGCGCGCCACCCGCGGCTTCGGCAGCAGCTTGACCGTGATCTCGGTGACGATGCCGAGCATGCCTTCGGAGCCCATGAACAGCGCCAGCAGGTCGAAGCCGGGCGAATCCAGCGCATCCGAGCCCAGCGTCAGGCGCTCGCCCTCGATCGTGAGAATCTCGAGCTTGAGGACGTTGTGCACGGTCAGCCCGTATTTCAGGCAATGCACGCCGCCCGCGTTCTCCGCCACGTTGCCGCCGATCGAACAGGCGATCTGCGACGAGGGGTCGGGCGCGTAATAAAGCTCGTAGGGCGCGGCGGCCTGCGAAATCGCCAAGTTGCGCACGCCCGGCTGCACGCGGGCGAAGCGCCCTTGCGGATTGACTTCGAGGATGCGGTTGAAACGCGCCATCACCAGCAGCACGCCCTGCTCCAGCGGCAGCGCTCCGCCCGACAGGCCCGTGCCCGCGCCGCGCGGCACCACCGGCACCCGGCGTGCATGGCAGATGCGCAGAATGGCTTCGACCTGCTCGATGCGCTCGGGCAGCAGCACCAGCATCGGCAGCGTGCGGTAGGCAGACAGGCCGTCGCACTCGTAGGGACGGCGGTCTTCCTCGCTATGGAGGATCCGGAGATCGGGCAGGCTGCGGCGCAGCTCGGCAAAGAGATCGGCGACATCGACCTTGTTGAGCGCGCCGTCGATCGCCTCGTCGTAGAGAATGTTCATTGCAGGGCCCGTCCACCTGTCCTCGTTGGCAACAGATGCTAAGGCCTTCGGCGGCATGATCCAAGCGCTGCGATACAGCACGGCTTCCGCACGGCGTCGGAGCATCCATGAAATTGCAGGACAGAAATCATCAGTACGTTACAGCCTGTTCGAACAATCATGCCATCGCTCCAGGCAGACCCGCAGCAGCCACCGCGCAGGTCATCGTTCGTGCCTCTTGAACGAGAAAACAGCGACGAGAAGCAGCCGCAACCATATCAGGCATTCATATCTCCCCTTGAGGGGAAACCTTCGATTGACCACACCAAGTCGGAGCCATAGACTTGGTCAACTTGAGTGAACCAAGGAGCCGACATGCACACCGTCAATATTCACGAAGCCAAGACGCAGCTATCGCGCCTGGTGGATCGGGCAGCCCGCGGCGAGCCGATCATCATCGCCAAAGCCGGCCATCCGATGGTCAAGCTCGTACCCTTGGACACGGTCGACGTGCAGGCACCGCGGCGCCTGGGTTTCCTCGCTGGGCAGATCCAGGTGCCACCAGACTTCGACGACATGGGCCGCGACGACATCGAGCGCAGCTTTCTCGGACTGGACGAAGCATGAAACTTCTGCTGGATACCCACATTCTTCTGTGGGCCGCAGCCGACTCGTCGCAACTCGGCAACAAGGCCAGGAAGCTCCTGCTGTCCGGCAACACCCAACTGTTCTTCAGCTCGGCCAGCATCTGGGAGGTCGCGATCAAGCAGGGACTGGGGCGCGCAGACTTCCAGGTCGATCCCCGTCTGCTCCGACGAGGCTTGCTCAACAACGGCTACACCGAACTGCCCGTCACAGGCGAGCACGCCGTCGAAACGAACGCGCTTCCAGACCTGCACAAAGACCCCTTCGACCGGATACTGATCGCACAGGCCAATGTCGAAGGGATGAAACTGGTGACGGCGGATCATCGGGTGGCCCAATATCCAGGGAAAATCCTGAAGGTGTGATGCTCCTTGCGAAGCAAGGGTAAAGCATCCCCAGCAACTTGCACGCCAGCCGCACCGGCTACACCGATTGCCACAACCATTGAGGAAAGAAGGGAACAACCTTGGCAAGCGCGTGCTAACGGCGCTTCGGCGTCTCGAAGGTCGTCAGCATGCCGCGCAGGATGGCGACTTCTTCCTTCTCCAGCCGGATGCGGTTGAACATCCGCCGCATGCGCGGCAGCAGCCGCTTGGGATTCTTCGGGTCGTGAAAGCCGCTCAGCGTCACCGCATGTTCGAGGTGGGCCATGAAGCCCTCGAAGTCGGCATGGGTCGCGGGTTCGGCCTGCAGGTCCTGCGGGAGCGGCGGCTGCAGTGCCGCCATGCGCAGCTCGTAGGCCAGCAACTGGACAGCGGCGCCGAGGTTCAGCGAGGAGAATTCGGCGTCGGTCGGGATCGTCACCGGCAGGCTGCACAGGCCGACTTCCTCGTTGGTCATGCCGCTGGTTTCGTTGCCGAACACCAGCGCGACCTCGCCATCGACGCTACGGGCGACGATTTCCTGCGCCGCCTCGCGCGCATGCAGGCGCGGCAGCGACAGTTCGCGCCGGCGGGCGGTCAGCGCCGCCGAGAACACGGTGTCGGCCAGCGCCTGTTCCAAGGTATCGACCACGCGGGCGGACTCGAGGATGTCGACCGCACCGGACGCCCGCGCGGTGGCGACCTCGTCGGGGAAAACGGCCGGCGACACCAGCCACAGCTGGCGCAGCCCCATGGTCTTCATCGCACGGGCGGCGGCGCCGATGTTGCCGGGGTGGCTGGTGCGCGACAGCACGACCCGGATACGGTCGAGCGCAAGGGGGCGATTCATATTAAAATTCCGCGTTTTCCGAATTCCGCCGGGCCGGCGCGCACGATAGCGCGGCACAGCCCCGCTCTTTGACCGAGATCCCGCATGCATCCCACCCTGAACATCGCCGTCAAGGCCGCCCGCCGCGCCGCGACCGTCATCAACCGCGCTTCCACGCAGCTCGACCTGCTGACGGTGCAGAGCAAGACGCCCAACGACTTCGTCACCGAAGTCGATCGCGCTGCCGAGCAGGCGATCATCGAAGTGCTGCGCGAGGCCTTCCCGGGGCACGGGATTCTAGCAGAGGAGTCCGGCGAGTCGGGCCCCGAGAGTGAGTACAACTGGATCATCGATCCGCTCGACGGCACCACCAACTTCATCCACGGTTTTCCGCAGTACGCGGTGTCGATCGCGCAAACGAAGAACGGCGTGCTCGAACATGCGGTGATCTACGATCCGAACACCAACGAGATGTTCACCGCCTCGCGTGGCAGCGGCGCCTTCCTCAACGACCGCCGCATCCGCGTGTCGCGCCGCACCCGTCTGAACGAGTCGCTGATCGGCACCGGCTTCCCCTTCCGCCAGTTCGACAACGTCGATGCCTACCTGGCGATGTTCAAGGAACTGACGCAGAAGACCGCCGGCATCCGCCGCCCGGGCGCGGCCTCGCTCGACCTGGCCTACGTCGCCTGCGGCCGCCTCGACGGCTTCTGGGAAATGGGCCTGTCGCCGTGGGACATGGCGGCCGGCGTGCTGCTGATCCAGGAAGCCGGCGGCCTGGTGTCCGACCTGTCGGGCGAAGCCGACTTCATGGCCACCGGCAACGTCGTCGCCGGCACGCCGAAGGTCTTCGGCCAGTTGCTGCCGGTCATCCAGGCCTACCGCCCGGCCAACATGCAGGCCTGACGCTCCCTGCCCCGCCGCCGGGTCCCGCCCGGCGGCTACCTGGGGGATTCGGCGAGGCGATCGAGCATCGCGCGGATGGCGCGAATCTGGCCGCCGTCTCGCGTCGCGTACTCCGGCCCGGTGTAGCCCCACCAGTCCCAGCAGCCCTTCGGGTTATAGACCCAGCGCAAGGACCAGAAGGCCAGGCCGCTGCGCGCCGCTGCCTGCGGATACAGCACGATGATCCGGTTGCCATCGGCCCACTCGTTGTAGCCTGCCGTGTCGACGAAACGCCGGCCGATCTGGCCCTCGGTCTGGCGGCAGCCGTGCAGCGCCACATGCAGCCGGCAGCCACCCTCGCGGCAGGCCTGCGGCACATAGACGTAGCCCTGGTCCGCCATGCTCAGCTCGAACGGTGCGATGCCGGTGTATTCGCTCTGGTCGAAGGCGATCACTTCGCCTGCCGGGCGCTCCACGCGCGGCGCCAGCGGCCCGTACAGCTGTGCCAGCAGTTCGCCGGCGGCATCCAGTTCGCCGCAGCGGTTGATGAAAGGCGGCGCCGAGGTCTCGCAGGCATTCGCCGCCGGATCGGCGACCGAGATCATCGCGTGCCCGGCATTGTCGTGCTGCACGTACTGCACCGCGTCCTGCGGCAGGCGGCTGCGGTAGAAAGCCACCAGCCCATCGACCACCGGCCGCTCGACCGTGCGGTCCGCGCCGCCGGAGAACACCCACACCTTGTCGTCCGCCAGCCCTGCCGGGTCGTCGATGCGGCCGGCGCGGGCACGCGCCTGGATGCGTGAGTCGGTGTCGCGCGCCGAAGGCACGCTGGCCGGCGTCGACGGCTCCATGCAGTTGCCGAGCGCGCGCCACATGCTGCCCTGGGCGCACTCGTAGGGGCCGCCGGCGATCACGCCCGCCCCTTTCACCAGTTGCGAATGTGCGACCTGCAATTGCACCGCCATGTAGGCGCCGGACGAAATCCCCGACACCGTCACCGCATTCGCGTCGGCGCCCAGCGCCGGCAAGGGCGGGGCGGCCTGCACGCTGAAAACGATCAGGCAATGGATCGCACTCCCGAACAGCATGGAGCGAAAGAACCTGCTGCCCATTCACCACCTCCATTGGCAAAAAAATCGACATCGGCGGTCTCGCCGCCATCCTGCCATCGACGGCTTCAAAGGCCGGAGCACATTGCGATGTCCCGCAAGCATGCCTTGATGCCCCGACCGCAGATCATGCATATGGCAACAGAATCGACGCAAATTCAATAGATATTTTTATCTCGACATTCGACATTCCCGCACTACGATCAGAGTGTAACTTCCTGTCACACATCGGGACTGCCTGCCTTTCTCGAACGTCATCCTGCCATCGGCAGGGCAAGCGCAGCCCATTCACGCCGCACCATCTCGCAAGCCCACGCCCGTTTCGGGGGGAGGACAGCTTGGCCTCGCATCACGGAATCCTCGCAGTGCTGCAGGCCTTGCGCGAGCGCTTGTCGATTCGCATGGCAGCCCGGCTGAGCGGCAACCCGCAGGTGGAGATCCTGGGCTCGCACACGCTGGCGGGCACGCCGCTGCCGAACACCGACACGCTGGGACTGTACCTGCATCGCATCTCGGTCGACCCCTTCAGCCGCAACCGCCACCTCCCCGCCGTCGAAGGCCGCCGCCTGCCTCGCCCCGAGCTGCCGGTCAATCTGCACCTGCTGCTGATCGCCTGGTGCACACACACCGAGCAGGAAATCGAATTCCTTTCCACCGCAATCCGCATCATCGGCGGTGGCCTGTCCTTCACCAGCGCCGACCTGGGCCTTGCCGACCCATCGTGGGGCGACGAGGACAGCGTGCAGGTGCTGCCCGAGGAGATGAGCACCGAAGACCTGATGCGGCTGTGGGACAGCCTGCCCGGCGACTACCGCCTGTCGGCCCCATACCTCGTCAAGACGGTGCGTCTCGCGCCCGACATCGACCCCGACGAGGGGCCGCCGGTGCGCACGCTGGTCTTTCCGGTGGATGGCGGAGGGTGAGCGCAATGATCGCCGAAACCCTCGTCCTGCATGCCAGCGACTTCATCGAATGGCTGGACGCGAGCGGTCCGCAGGCACTCGCACGCCGCATACTGCCGGCCCGGGACCTCGACGTGCGCATCACGCAGGGGCCAAGCGATCTGAAGCTGATCCACAAAACTGCCGGCACCGCCCTGTGGCGGCGGGAGCCCGAGGAACTGGGCCTGCTCGTCGACGGCGAGGCAACGCCGCCCGAGTTGGCCCCGCCGGACGAGGCGCTGTACCCGCTCGCCGGCGAAGTGCGCGACCGCAAGGGCCTCTTCCTGCCGCGGCATTTCGCATTCGATGCCGGACGGCGCGCGGGACACCGCCTGCGGCTGTTCCGTTCGCCGCTGGGTACGCGCTTCGGCCGGGCCGGCGGCCTGCACGGACGCACCTCGCTGGACGACGGCACGCCCGTACCGTGGGTACTGCTGAGCCTGCGCGTGACGCCGCCGCTCGCCGAGCCGCTCGACTTCATCGCCCAGAGCGACGGACGCGGTGAATTCCGCCTGTCGCTCGAGCGCCTGCCCTCGCTGACCAGAGACGCACCGGCGCAGACCTACCCCGCGACGCTGACGCTGCAGGCCGCAGCAGACGGTACGAATCCCGACTCCCTGCCCGCAGTGCAGGTACGCGGCACCGGTAGCGGCGGCGCCTTCAAGACCGAACTCGCGGTGGACATTGCGCCGGGGCGCATCTCCACCCTTGCCAGCCCGGGACGGGATGCCCTCGTCCTGCGGTTTTCCTGAACGCCCGACAAGCGCAACGCCCCCGAAGGAGAAGCGACATGCCCGAGTACCTTGCACCTGGCGTCTTCATCGAGGAGACGAGTTTCCGCAACAAATCCATCGAGGGTGTCGGCACCAGCGTCGCGGCACTGATCGGACCGACGCGCAGCGGCCGCTGCGCGGCCTGCCCGAGGTGCTGACCAGCTACGCGGAGTTCGAACGCATTTACGGCGACGCGCAGGATCTGGCGATCGGCAAGGATGGCGCCGCGGTGGCCAATTACACCGCGCACGCGGCACGGGCCTTCTTCGACAACGGCGGCAAGCAGCTCTTCGTCGTGCGCGTGGCCGCTGGCGAGACCCCGCCCAGGGCCGCAAGCACCAGGACGAGCGCCGAGGACACGGAAACCCCCGAACCTCCCGAGCCCGAGCCTCCCCGAACCTCCCGAGGATCCCGAGCCTCCCGAAGACACCGACGACGCTGAAAGCACCGAAGGCATCGTCACCTTCTTCAGCCGCTTCCCCGGCAAGGCCGGCGAATACACGCTGGAGCTGCGCTGGCGCGACACCGACCAGCGCCGTTTCGATCTCGATGTGCACAGCGGCGGCAAGGACGGCGAAGTCATCTACACCTACGCCGAACTCTCCATCGCCCCCGGGAGCCTTGCCGCAGCGCTGCCGGCCGAGCCCGAGCGCCGTGCCGAAGCGCTGAGCTCGCCAATCTCGGTCGCCATCAAGCCAGCCGAAGCAAACGAGGAAGATATCAGGAGCGCGTTGATTGCGCTGTGCAATCCCGCCGACATCGAGCCCCCGGCCACTTCGCTCGACGGCCCACGCTACCTGATCACGCTCGCAGGCGGTTCGGACGGCGGCGAACCCACGGCCATCGACTACGCCGGCAAAACCGACGAGGTCAAGGGCAGCACCGGCCTGAAGGCGCTCGAAGACATCGAGGACGTCTCCATCGTGATGACGCCCGCAGCGGCTGCCTCCACCGAGGACGTGCACAAGGCCGTCGTACTGGAGCTGCAGAAACATTGCCGCCGCATGCGCTATCGCATCGGCGTCGTCGATTCGCGCAAGGACCAGAGCATCGGCGAAGTGCGCGCCTTCGCCGGCAATTTCGACGATTCCCGCCTCGCCCTCTACTACCCCTGGGTCGTCACGCCCGACCCGACCGGCGGGCAGCGGGACATCGCCGTGCCGCCCTCCGGTTTCATCGCCGGCATCTACGCCCGCACCGACGTCGACCGCGGCGTGCACAAGGCCCCGGCCAACGAAATCGTGCTCGGCGCGCTGCGCTTCGACCAGCAGATCAACGCCTTCCAGCAGGAGCTGCTCAACCCCAACGGCATCAACGTGCTGCGCTCCTTCGCCGGACGCGGCCATCGCGTATGGGGCGGACGCACGCTGGCCAGCGATCCGGAATGGAAATACGTCAACGTGCGGCGCTACTTCCTCTACCTCGAACGTTCGATCGAGAAGTCCACCCAGTGGGCGGTATTCGAACCGAACGGCGAGGCGCTATGGGCCAACATCCGATCCAGCGTCGAGGACTTCCTGTTCAACGAATGGCGCAACGGCCGGCTGCTCGGCGGCACGCCCAAGGAAGCCTATTTCGTCCGCTGCGACCGCTCGACGATGACGCAGAACGACATCGACAACGGCCGCATGGTGTGCCTCGTCGGCGTCGCCGCGCTGAAGCCGGCTGAATTCGTGATCTTCCGCATCGGCCAGAAGACCGCCGACGCCTGAAAACCGGAGAAAGAGTCATGGCCACTTTCCGTGAAACCCCATATTCGGCGTTCAACTTCCTCGTCGATCTCGAACCCGGCCAGGGCAGCGAGGTGCGCGCCGGCTTCTCCGAGGTGTCGGGCCTCAATGCCGAAGTCACGATCGCCGAGTACCGCGCCGGCAACGACCGCGTGAACTACGTGCGCAAGGTGCCGGGCATCCACAAGGCCGGCGACGTCACGCTCAAGCGCGGCGTGATCGGGGCGCAGAATCTCTACGAATGGCTGGAACTGGGCCGCATCGGCAAGATTTCCGAGGCCAAGCGCGACATCGCCATCAAGCTGCAGTCCGAGGACCGCAGCGAAACCGTGCTGACCTGGAAGCTGCGCGGCGCGATCCCGATCAAATGGACCGGGCCGACGCTGACCGCCAAGGGCGGCGGCGACGTCGCCATCGAGGAACTGGTGCTGTCCGTCGAGACCATCGAGCAGGAATGAAGCCATGCTGCTCGCCGACCGCCGCATCGAACTGGACGCCCGCCCCGAGCCGGGGCGGCTTGCGCCCGTCGAGGTCGTGATGATCGGCCACTGCCCGTCGCCCGACGGCAGCGCGCAATGGCAGCGACTCGCACGCGACGCCGTCGTGCTGGCGGAGATCGAGACGCTGGGTTTCGCCAGACAGGTCGAATGGCTGCGACGGGTCTTCAGCGAGCCGGATGAAGCTGCACGACTCCGCCAGATCGTCGGCGAGCCCGACGAGGCCATGCGCTTGCGCCGGCTCCTCGACGAGCCCGGCGAGATCGCACGATTGTGCCGAATCTTCGACAATTTGGACGAATCCAAGCTCTTGCGCCGGCTCCTCGACGAACCCGACGAGATCGCACGATTACGCCGAATCCTCGACGAGCAGGAAGACGCCAGCCTACCCGCTCTTCTGCTTGCTCTGCTCACCCTTCTGCTTGTGCTGTCCAATCTGCTCGCGCTGTACCGGCTGCCTATCCCGATCCGCTCGCTCGGCCATTTCCAGGCGCTGTTTCCGTTCGCCTTCAATACCGACACCGGCTATCACAGCACCCTCGCCGGGCGGGCAGCCTGGCTGCCGCTGGCGGTGCAGGATTTCTTCGCCGGCACCACCAGCAGCAATGCTTACGCCGGCACGCCCGACACCCGCACGCTGTGGATCATCCGCGTGCCCGAGCGCGCCGGCATCGGCGCCTTCCTGCCGCGCCCCGGCGCCGATCTGGTCGAGCCGGACACGCTGGGCGCCTTTGAGCACGCGCTGCTGGTACCGCGCGCCGGCATCGTCGCCCTGCCCGACCTCGAACGCCTGCTCGTTCCCGCCGCGCTGCCCGACGTGCCGCGCCTGCGGCTGGCGAACCCCGAGCCGGTTTTCCTGCCTTGCGGCACCGAGATCGACGACACCCACCGCGAACGCCGCAACCCGGACGAGATGCCGGCCGTGGGCGAAACCGTCGATCCGCACCAGATCGTCGCCGAGATCGCACGCACACTGGCGCGGCTGCGGCCGGACCTGCAATGCCTGCTCGCACTGCCGCTCGACTCGCGTCCCGAAGACGAACTGCCCACGCCCTCGCCCCGATTCCTCGAACTGCTGCGCGACGAGGGCAATCCTGACACGGAGCAGGACGCCGGCGACACGAAAGGCCGCAAAGACCCCGCCGAAGTCCGCCGGCTGCGCCACCTGCAGTTCGTCTGGCCTTATCTGCGCGGCGACGACCGCAAGCTCGGCTCGCCCTGCGGACTGGTTGCCGGCATGCAGGCACGCGTCGCCCAGCGCTTCGGCGCCTGGCGTTCGATCGGCGGGCGCCCGCTGCCCGGCATGCTGCAGCCCTGGCCGCCGGTCACGCAGCAGCGCGCAGCCGATCTGCGGGACGACCCCGGCGTCACGGTACTGCTCATGCGCGCCGGAAAACTGCAGGTGGACGACGAAGCGCTGTGCACGCCCTGCCTGCCCGCAGCCGACCTCGACCGCATGAACACCGCCACCCGCGCGCTGGACCAATGGCGCTCGGCCGAGGCGATGCGCTTCATGGGCTGGCTGCGGCGCGAACTGCGCGCGCTGGGCGAACGGCTAGCATTCGACATCGACCCGCGCGACCCGCGGGCGGAAATCGCCCTGCGCGCCTTCTTCGGCCGGCTCCATGCCGCCGGCGCGCTGCGCGGCGCCCGCCCGGAGGACGCCTTCCGCATCCGGCAACTGCCGCAGGCCGAATCGGCGCTGGCCTTCGAAATCGAAGTCGCCCTCGCCTATCCGCTGGACCGGATACGCATCACCTTCCTGCAGGACCGCCACGCCAGCGGGGCGGGCACACGGATCGAGGCGATCGATGGCTGAGCATGCCGAATTCATTCCCTTCCGCTTCCACGTCGCGCTGTACGACGGCGAAGGCGGCAGCCTGCTGTGCGAAGGCGCCTTCAGCGAAGTCAGCGGGCTGGAAGCGACGATGGCGCCCAAGGCACTGAAGGAAGGCGGACGCAACTGGGGCGAGGTGCAGCTCGCCGGCCCGACGACTTTCGCCCCCATCGTCCTCAAGCGCGGCATCACCGCGGTGGCCGACCTGTGGCGCTGGTTCGACGTCTCCACCCGCCAGTCCAACCACGCGCTGCGCATGAACGGCACCATCGACGTGTTCCACCCCGAGAAGCCCGACCAGCCCCTGCTGCGCTGGCGCATCACCAACGCGCTGCCGACCCGCTTCAAGGGGCCGGATCTGTCCTCGACGGCCAACCAGGTCGCCATCGAGGAACTGCAGCTCGTACACGAAGGCCTGGAACTCGAGCGCGCCTGAGGAAACCAGCCATGCCCGCCATGCAGATCGCCCGCGCCAAGCTGATCCCGATGAACGGCGATCAGGTCGAGACCGACGAAAGTAAGCACATCGACGTGCAGTTCAACCCGGCGACGCTGCGCGTGACGCTGTCGAACACCCTGAAGGCCGACAACAAGGGCGGTAGCGGCGGCAGCGGCGCGGCAGCGCAGTACGTGGACAAGAGCGAATCCACGCTCGCGGTCGAACTGGTGTTCGACACCAGCGTCACCGCCGAGCTGGGCGCGGAAAGACGCGAGACGGTGGCCGCCAACACCGACGTCCGCACGCTGACCAAGCACATCGCCGAAGCTTTCATGAAACCGCAGGATGCCGGCTCGGAGCGCCCCAAGGCCCCGGTACGCTGCCGCTTCCAGTGGGGCAGCTTCCAGTTCACCGGCATGTTGTCGAGCTATTCCGAAACGCTCGATTTCTTCGCCCCGGAAGGCATCCCGCTACGCGCGACGCTGGCGCTGACCTTCAAGGAGGACCGCTACCAGTTCGAGCTCGATCCTGCCGTGCAGGCCGCCGCCCGCCCCGGCTTCGCCGCCGGCGGCCAGAGCGCAGCGGGCGCGGCGCAGGCAGCAGGCCGGAACCCGCGCGACTGGCGCGGCGTGGCCGATCTCAACAAGCTCGACAACCCGCGCTTCACGCCGCCGGGTGCCGTGCTGCTTCCCTTCGGAGGCCGATGATGCCCTTGATCATCGATGAACTCGTGGCCGAAGTTCAACCCGAGCCGAACCCCGCGCAGAACACCGGCGCCGACGTCCGCCCTCCCCAGGGCCAACCGGGTGAGACGCTGTTCGATCTGCTCGCCATCGCACGCGAACGGGAGGCACGCCTTGTCATCGACTGAGCCCGCCTTCGTCAGCGCCCGTCCGCGCCTGCGCATCGACGGCAGCACCCTGGCCGCGCTGGGCGAGGCGGCGCTCGCGCTGTCGGTGCATCTGCCTGCCAGCGGCATGGCAAGCGCCGAACTGCGGGTGATCAACTGGCTGCCGGGTGACGCAGGCGCGCCGGATTTCGCCTTCCAGCAGCTGCGCCTGGGCAGCCGGCTGGAGATCCTGCTCGGCGAGACCGGGGACAGCGCGGTGTTTTCCGGCGACATCACCGCGCTGGAAGAACGCTACGGCGACGGTGCGCCGCAACTCGTGATCCTCGCCGAGGACGCCCTGCACAAGCTCGCGCGCAGCCGCGCCAGCCGCGTGTTCGAGAACCAGGGCCTGGGCGAGGTCGTGCGTGCGATCGCCAGCGAAGCCGGCCTGCAGGCCGACGTCGATGTCGACGCCGGCAGCGCCGACTGGCTGCAGCACAACGAAAGCCATCTCGCCTTCCTGCTGCGCCTGCTGGGCCCGCACGGCATTTCGCTGCGCATGCAGGACGGCCGCCTGCGCGCACGCGCCGAAGAGGCCGACGCCAAGCCGGTACGCGTCGATCCCGCCGCCAACGCCCGGCGCGTGCGCATCGTCGCCGACCTCAACCGCCAGCCCCGCGAAGTGCTGGCCAAGGGCTACAACCTCGCGGCCGATGCCGACGCGAACGGCAGCAGTTCCGCGCTCGCCCCGTCGCCATCCGGCCGGACCGCCGCAGCGACACTGGCCGAGCTCGGCTGGGACGGCCACTCGCCGCGCCCCCATCCCTACCCGCGCTCGCAGGCCGAAGCCGACTCCCTGGCCCGCGGCGCCTTCCGGCGCGACGCGCTGCGCTTCCTGCACGGCGAGATCGTCTGCGCCGGCAGCCCGGAACTGGGCGCCGGGCGCGAGCTGGAGCTGGCCGGCGTGTCGCCGCGGCTGGCCGGCCGCTACCGCATCACCGAATGCTGGCACCACTTCGACAACACCCAGGGCCTGTCCACCCGCCTGCGTGTCGAACGTCCGGACTGGAACCCATGAACACCCACCACAGCCCCGGCACTCTGCACGAGTTGCACCTCGGTGTGGTGCTCGACAACGCCGATCCGGAACACCGCGGCCGCGTGAAGCTGCGCCTGCCGGCGACCGGCCTGGAAACCTGGGCGGCGGTGATGGTGCCCAGCGCCGGCAGCGGCTACGGCCTCAGCCTGCTGCCGCGCGTCGGCGAACAGGTGATCCTCGCCTTCGTCAGTCCGGAGCTGCCCATCGTGCTCGGCGCGGTGTGGAGCGGCGGCAGCAGCCAGCCCGGCGACGCCGAACCGGTGGAAGAACGCTACCTCATCCAGAGTCCGGCCGGCATCAAGGTGCTGCTGGACGACCAGGAACCCAGGGTCCGCATCGAAACGCCAGCCGGCAACCACGTCACGATCACCGACCAGGGCGGCGGCAGGATCACCGTCGAGCAAGGTGGGGAAAAGGTCGAGATGTCGCCCGGCAGCATCAAGGTGAGCAGCGCCGGCGAGGTGAAGATCGAGGCGTCGATGCTCACGGTGTCGGCCGGCATGGTCAAGGTCGACGCCGGCATGAGCAAGTTTTCCGGTGTCGTGCAGTGCGACACCCTGATCAGCAACGCTGTCGTGTCGGCGAGCTACTCGCCGGGAGCGGGGAACCTATGGTGACCACTGTCGAAGACGCCCTGCTGGCCGAACAAGCCCGGCGCGCAGCGAAATCCGCCGGCACGACGGGCATGCATCAGCCGCGCGTGGCCGCGCCTTTCTTCGCCGGCGACGGCGACGGCGCGACGCTGCACCGTTACCTGGACGACGATTTCGTCGCCCGCTTCCTCGAAGATGCCCGCAGCGGCCGCCTGACGAAGATGACGGCGCAGCCCTGGTTCGGCCAGGACCGCTTCGGCCGCTTCAGGAACGAACCGATGCTGCGCCTGCCGATGCACCGCAGCTTCTACGTCCTGTGCGCCGAAGTGCAGTGCATGATCCCCGGCGCGCCGGCTTTCGATCCGAAGAAGATCCTCGGCGCCGGCATGGTGGTGCGCCGCATGCCGGCCGACGGCCCGCCGCAGCGCTGGATGATCGCCGACGGTCAGCCGCTGGGCTGGCGCGGCGGCCCGATTCCGGACCACGACCCGGACGACGTGCACCGCCTCACCGCCCGCGGCCTGCTGCCGCAGCGCTTCCCCGAGCCGCCCTATTCGGGTGAAGAGCTCACGCCGCTGCACCCGCTGCTGATCCGCCGCCGCAATGCCAACGGCACCGTGCGCAGCCACACGCTGCTGTGGGGCTACCTGCCGCTGGGCGGCAGCGCGCGCGAAGCCGCCGACACGCCGCTGCCGCAAACCGGCGGCGGCCAGACGCCCGATTTCGGCCTCGAACACGCCTGGCCGCTCGGCAGCAGGGGTGCGAAGGCCTGGGCCGCAGGCGACGGGCAGCTCGTCACCAACGGCATCGCGACCGCCGGCTTCGTCGAACTGCTGCAGACGCTGATCGCGCAGTTCCAGGTCAACGACGCCGCCGACGCCGACAACGCCGGATTGCGCGCGCTGCTCGGCAAGCTGCGCTTCCATGCGCTGGAGCAGCGCATCGACGACAGCCTGATACCGCGGCTCGTTCAGGTTCCCGGCGAGACGGTACTTGCATGGCTGGACCGGAGTGCGCCAGGCCTGATCACGCTCTTTGCACGGATTGCCCGCAACGACGTCACTCCCGGCTCGGTTGCCTTGCCCGCTGGCAGCAGCCAGACGCGCAACGACCATCTCGCCATTTCCGAACAGCAGGCCGCCGACCTGCGCAGCCTCGTCGCGCTGCGCCTGGCCCGCGCCCAGGTACGCTTCGACGATGGCCTGGCGCTGCCGCGCTACGGCCAGACCGAGGGCGACCGTTTCGTCGCCCTGCCCTTCGTGCGCTGGGCCGACGACTGCGGCTGCGAACGTGTTGCCTGGGGGCCGGCGAGCCCGATGTTCCGCGTCGCTTCGCCCTTCGATCCCGATGCGCAGCGCCCGACCACCATCGTGCTGCCTTCGCTGGACGATTTCAGACGCGGCCTGCCGCGCGGCGTCGCGATGCTCACATCCAAATCGCTCGCCGACGTGCTGCGCAGGATCCAGCCCGGCATCGACATGAAGGAAGGCGGCCCCGGCAACCGCTCGGGCAGTTGCTGGAGCTTCGGCTTCAGCCTGCCGGCGATCACGCTGTGCGCGATGCTGCTGCTGATGGTGGTCATCAACCTGCTGAATCTCTTTCTCGGCTGGCTGCCATGGGTCTTCATCGCCCTGCCCCGGCTGTGCCTGAAAGCGCTGAAAGGAAAATGAACATGCCGACGCCGGAATCCCTGCTGACGAGCTTTCCGCTGCTGGCCGGCCTTGCCGGGGACGGCCGCCCCGCATGGCGCCGCGGCAACGCCAGCGTGCGCGAAGTGATGCTCAACATCCTGCTGACGCGGCCGGGCGAGCGCCTGATGCGCCCGGACTTCGGCGCCGGCATCCGCAACTTCATCCACTACCCCAACAACGAGACCACCCGTGCGCTGATCGCGGACGCCGCCCGGCGCGCGCTGGCACGCTGGGAGCCGCGCGTGAGCATCGACGAAGTGCGCGTCGTGGCCGACCGCGAGCACCTTTCCCACGTGAATCTGGAAGTGCGCTACCGGCTGCTCGCCGACGGCCGCCGCGAAGCCCTCGCGCTCACGCTGGAGCTGGGCGCATGAAGATCACGACCGGATGACAGGGAGCCGAACACATGCCGCTTCCCACACACTTTCCCGTCCCGGACCTGGACGACCGCCGCTTCGACGAACTGGTCGCCGAACTGCAGGCCCGCCTCGCCCGCCACGTGCCGGAAATGGCCCCGCTCGCGCCGGGCGACCCGGTCTACGCCCTGGTCGACCTCTTCGCCTGGCTCACCGAGACCATCATCTATCGCGCCAACCAGATTCCGGATCGCCAGCGCCGCGCCTTCCTGAACCTGCTGCAGATTCCGCTCCGCCCCGCCCGCCCGGCCAGCGGCATCGTCTGCATCGACGCCACGAGCCGCGCACTGCCGCCGCGGCTCGCCGCCGAATCGCTGCTCAAGGCCGGCACGACGAGCTTCTCCACCGTCGGCGAAGTCCAGCCGACGCCGCTCGCGCTGCACGTCCTGGTCAAGCGCACGCTCGACGACGCAGCCCTCGCCGCCGAGGGCATCAGCCTCGAACAGTTGCGCACGCAGTACGGCGTCGAACCCGCCGCCTTCCGCCCCGTGACCCTGCTGCCGGGGCGCGACGCCCTGAGCACCGCCGGCACACGCGACGGTGCCTTCCATCTCGCCATCGCACTCGCCAAGCCGGCCTTCATCGCCCAGGCCGATCTGGTACGACGTGATCTCGCCGGCATCGTGCTCAACATCGGCCTCGCGCCGCTGGCGGAACTGGAAGGCCAGCTCGCCACCGGCCTGCGGCCGCGCAAGCTGGATTGGGAGCTCGCCTGGTGGCCCGATCCCGAGGATGCCCCCGGTACGGTGCAATACCTGCCGCTCGAACTCGTCGCCGACAGCTCGGCAGGCGGGCGCCGCACCGGCGTGGCCCGCCTGCGCCTGCCGCGCAATGCCGCGCTGCTGCGCGCCGCCGCCGCACAGGACCCGCAATTCGCCGGCTTCGGCGACACGCCGCCGGAAGCGCCCGCCGAGCTGCGCCCCGACCAGTTGCTGTTCTGGCTGCGCGTCTCCTGCGCCGAAGAAGCCGTTCTCGAACTCGGCTACATCGGCCTCAACGCGGTCGACGTCATCGGCCAGGGCATTGCCCGCGACATCGTGCTCGGCGCCGGCAACGGCCGCCCGGACCAGGCCTTCGCCCTGTCGCATGCGGACGTCGACCCGGACAGTGTCCAGGTCGATGTCGAGCACCTGCGCGCCTTCCAGCCCTGGACGCGGGTGGCGCATTTCGCCGGCAGCGGGCCGGACGACCCGGTTTTCACCGTCGATGCGGCCAGCGGCGGCGTACGCTTCGGCGACGGCATCCGCGGCCGGCGCCCGCCCGCCAACGCGCGCATCCGTGCGGCCTTCTATCGCCACGGCGGCGGCAGCGGCGGCAACCTGCCGCCCGACAGCATCAAGGAAATCCACGGCGGCAGCACCCGCCTCGCGCTGCGCCACGAATGGCCGACGCGCGGCGGCGTCGATGCCGAGACCCTGGACGAGGCCGAACGCCGCATTCCTGCCTTTCTCAGCCATCGCGACCGCGCCGTTACCGCCGAGGACTACGGCGTACTCGCGCGCGACAACCCGATCAACCCGGTGGCACGCGCCGAAGCGGTCGCCGGCTTCTTCCCCGGCGCCAGCCTGAAGGCGGTGCGCCGCAAGCTGCCCGGCGTCGTCGCCGTGTTCGTGCTGCCACCGGCAGTGCCAGCGCTGGCCGCCGCGCCGCGGCCGACGGCGGGCCTGCTGACCGATGTAGTACGACTACCTGTCGGCGCGCTGCATGCTCGGCACCGAGCTGTACGTGCTGTCCCCGCAGTTCGTGCCGGTCGCCGTCTCGGTATCGCTCGAAGTCGTCGATCCGGCCACCGAGCAGCAGGTACACGCCGAAGTCGAACGGACACTGCTGCGCTACCTGTGGGCATTGCCGCCGGGCGGACCGCGCGGCGCCGGCTGGCCGCGCGGCAAGGCGGTCGAGATCAACGAGCTGCGCACGCAGGCAGGACGGGTCGACGGCGTCGAAGCGGTCAACGCCCTGCGCCTGTTCTACCAGGACACGCAGCAGGAAGCGCCCGTCTGGCTTGAGCTCGCCGCCGCGCAAGCGCTGCCGCTACTGGACTTCCAGCTTCCCGAGCTGATGGCCGTCGCGATCAGCGCCGGCGAGGATCGCCCCGCGCCGCCACGGGGCTTCGGCCCCGGTCCGGCACAGCCCGGTGACGGCAGGCATGCGGTGCCGATCCCGATCGTTCCCGATCTCTGCTGAGCACACCGTGATGAACAGCAACGCCACCCGCTTCCTGCTCCTCGACGGCGCCGCGGATTTCCGCAACGCCAGCCGTCAATGCAGTTGGGATGCCGGGCAGCGCGCATTCACGCTGACGCGCCAGGACGATGCCAGGATTCCGCATTTGCCGCCGGCCCGCGCACGTGAACTCCACGCCGCGGCGACGCCATGGATGATCGACGACCACGGCCAGCTCGGGCGCCTGTCGGACGACGGACAGCGCTTCGAATGCGCACTCTCCTGGCCGCCGACAGCATGGCGAGCAGTGCTTGCCGCGCTCGACGATGCCGAGACCGGCGCGCCCGATCTCGCCTCCCTGGTGCTGGACCCGGTGGACGCGCCGCATGGCCGCTTCACCGATCTCGCCTTCGGCGGCAGCGGCCTCGCCGCACTGCCGTGGAGCGACGGCGGCAATGCGCACGGCCTCACCGTCGTGCATCTGCGCCGGCGCTGGCAGACACACTGCACGCTGGCCTTCGCGCCGCGCCATGCCTGCGTCGAATCAAGCACTGGCGCGGACCGTATCTGGTTGCTCGGCGAAACACGGCTGGCACTTGCCGGCGGCGCCCGCTGCCGCGGCCCTATGCCGGCCGCCCGGAACGTTTCGAGCCGCTTCAGGCCAACCCCGACCCGCTGCGCCTGCTGTGGGAAGCTGAACTGCCACCGCACCGCGGCCTGCTGGGCCTCGCTGCCGACGGCGAACGTCTCTACATCCTCGCCGAGCGCCCCGACAGCGCAGACACCGCAGCACGGATGCAGGTCTTCAGCCGCCCGCTGGCCGCCGGGCCCGATGCCGCCTTCCGCATCCACCCGTTGCCGACGGAACTGCCGCTCGCCACCGACATCGAGGCACCGGGCGAAAACTGTGTTCTGCTGTTGCTGCCGTTCGAAGAAGGCGAACGGCGCGGCCGGCAGCGCGACTGCCCGCTTTTCGTGCTGCCGGACGAAGAAGATGGCGAAGGAAACGGAACGGCCGCCCGCGCCGAAGCCGTCGCCGAACGCTGGCCTCGCCGTTCGGAAGCCGCGCTGCCGGCCGCGGTTCGCTTCGTTCGCCATCGCGACGGCCTGCCGCGCACGCTGACCGCGGATGGCCCGCTGCGCCTCTACCGGCTCGCCCAGGCCCGCTTCGCGCCGTCCGGCACGGTGACGCTCAGCGAGACATTCGATTCGGCGATGCCGGACACGCTGTGGGACCGGCTCTACCTCGACACCTGCATCCCGCCCGGCTGCCGCATCGACATCGCCGTGCAGGCGGGCGACGACCGCAGTCGCCTGCCCGAGGAATGGATCGCGCAGCCGCAAGGCGTACGGCATCCGCAGCCATCCGAGCTGGCCTTCGCCGCGGGCCGCGCGCCGCCCGACGATCCCCACGCCGGCCTGTACGAAGTGCTGATCCAGCGCGGCAGCGGCGCGGTGCGCGAAGTGCGTGGCCGCTACCTGCGCCTGCGCCTCACGCTGCACGGCGACGGCCGCCACAGCCCGGCGATCTTCGCCTTGCGCATCCACTATCCGCGCTTCTCGTGGCAGACGAACTACCTGCCGGACCACTTCCAGCAGCAGGAACGTCCACAGCCGCAAGAGGGCACAGATGCCGTGCCGGCCAACGGCGCCGACCTGCGCGAACGCCTGCTGGCGAGTTTCGAAGGCATGCTGACGCCGCTCGAGGACCGCATCGCCGCCAGCGAAACCCTCGTCGATCCGGCGGCGACGCCGGCCGAGCGCCTGCCCTGGCTGGCCGGCTTCCTCGGCACGGCGCTGCCCGGCCACTGGCCCGAAGCGCGACGCCGCCGCTGGCTCGCCTCGCAGGGTGCGCTGCAGCAGGCGCACGGCAGCTACCGCGGGCTGCTGCTGGCGCTCGACATCCTGACCGACGGCGCAGTCGCGCACGGTGCGGTGATTCCGGTCGAACACTTCCGCCTGCGCCGCACGATGGCGACCATCCTCGGCATCGACATGGACGACCGCGGCCATCCGCTGACGCTCGGCACCGGCCTGTCGGGCAACAGCATCGTCGGCGACAGCCTGATCCTGTCGGACGACATGGCGCGTGAGTTCCTCGCCCTGTTCGCGCCGGAAGTGGCCGAACGCCAAGGCGAAGCGGCGGTGGTCGAACGCTTCTTCGACGAAGCCTCGCGGCGCCTGACGGTGATCCTGCACGGTCCGGCGCGCAGCCTGCAGGCCGTGGTGCGCGACGCGCTGCCGGCGCTGGTGCCGGCGACCGTGCAATGGGCCGTCCGCGCCAGCGAGCACCCCTTCGTGCTCGGCCTGTCGCCGCTGCTCGGCATCGACACCTGGCTGGAAACCCGGCCGCCGTCCGGCCGCGTCGTGCTCGACCGCACGCGCCTGGGCCGCGGCGATCTGCTGCACAACCCGGTGGCGCTCGACCCCGAGCATGCCATGGCCGTCGGCGCGAGCGCCGGCGAAGGACCGTAAGGGACCGAAAAAGGAGAAGGGCATGAACAAGCCCGACGACAACTGCGATGCCAGCCTCGCCGGCGACGGCCGCTTCGAAGAGGCGCTGAAGCGGGTGAGCCACCAGCCCGGCATGCTGCTCGGGCTGGAAGCGACACGTGCCGAACAGGACTACCACCGCCGCCGCGCGACGCGCCACGGCTACTGGCTGCACGGCGCCGGCACCGTGGCCGGCCTGCGCGTGAGCATGCGCGCGGAAGACCCCGGCAACGACACCGACAACGTGCGCGTGCGCCTGGTCGTCAGCCCCGGCATCGGCGTCGATGGCCTGGGCCGCGAAGTCAGCGCCGCCGAGCCTTACTGCGTCGATCTCGGCGCCTGGCTCACCGCCCAGTTCGAGGACGAGGCGGCCTGGGGCGTGCTGATCCGCGACGGCTATGCCGAGCCCGACAACCTGCTGTGGCTCAAGGTCACGATGCGCTACCAGGATTGCGCCAGCGGCCTGCAGCCGATGCTGGCGACCGAGATCAACGCCGGCACCGACCCGGTGCAGCCCAGCCGGGTCGCCGACTGCGTGCTGTTCGAGCTGGCCGCCGAGCGCCCCGAGGACGTTCCGGCCGACGAGCACCTCTTCGCCGCCCATGCCCGCATCCGGCCCTTCGGCGAGATCGAGGACAGACTCGGCGAGCGCGAGCGCAGCCACATCGAAGCCAGCAGTGGTGCCGCGCGCGGGCAACTGGAGCTCGGCGCCCGCCTGCTGCATTCACTCGGCGACGACAACCGGGCGCTGATCGCCCGCCAGGCTTTCCTGACCGATCCGGCGCTGCTCGCCCGCACCCTGCTCGCACGCATCGCGATCCGCCTGACGCCGCCGGCCCCCGAGCCCGGCCTCGTCGTCAACCCGCGCCGCATCGAGGTCGACAACCTCGTGCGCCCCTTCCTCTTCAACGCCGCCGCTCTCGCCCGGCTGATCCGCAGCTAAGGAACCGCCATGGCCAACATACGCTTCACTCCACTGCGTGCCGGCACGACGAACGCGGCCGGCGAACGCATCTCCAGCATCGACCCGCTGCTGTCGCGCACCAACTACTTCGACGGCCAGCTGCTGAAGGCCTCGGATGCTGAACCGCGACCAGATTTACCTCGACGAGCGCCTGCTCGAACTCGGCCAGGTCTTCGGCGCCGGCATCGTGCGCGGGCTGGAGCCCAGCCTGCGCTCCGGCCACGTCGTCGAAGTCACCCCCGGCATCGCGATCGCGCCGTCCGGCCGCGTGCTGCAGCTCAACGGCGGACCGCTGACGATCGACCTGCTCGACAGCGGGCTGATCGCGACGCTCAACGACGGCCGCTTCCGCAGCTACGCCCGCGGCCTGTACGCGCTGGCGCTGACGCATGCGGAGACCATCGACGGCGTCGCCGAAGCCTATCCGAAGGACCTCGCCGCGGCGCGCACGCCACACGTCTCCGCCTGGGCCGAGGGCGTGGAACTGCGCCTGATGCCGCTGCCCCTGCCCTTGCCGAACCAGGACGAAATCGCCGTGCGCGCGAACCTCGCGCGCGAGCTGCTGGGCAGCGGCGAACGCCTCGCGCTGCCGTCGGACGACGCCGTGGCGCTGGGCCTGCTCGCCGTCGAGCGCGGCCGCATCCTGTGGCTTGACCGCGGCCTGCTGCGCCGGCCGCAGCGCGCGCTGAACACCCCGAACGCGATCCAGCAGGATCTTGCCGCGCACTACCAGGAACTGCTGCAGGCGGTATTCGCGGCGCGCCGCAGCAGCGGATTGCGCGGCGCCTTCGCCGCCAGCCAGTACTTCCGCGTGCTGCCGCCCTGGGGTTCGCTGCCGCAGGATTCTATCGACCCGATCGGCGGCCGCCAGCAGTTCTTCCCCAAGGATTTCGAGGTCAGCATCGCGCCGGTTCGCCGTAGCGAACTGGCCGCGGTGCTGGCCGACTCCGCCCATCTCGCCCCCATCGACCTCGAACGCGACGCCGACTGCGACGTGATGGTGCTGGTGCCGATGAGCGATGCGGCCTTCGCGCTGCGCGCCCGCCAGCTCGAAGCGCCGGCCGAGGTCGTGCCGCGCGCGCTCGGCCGCCTCGCGCGCCTGGACCGCCTTGCGCTGCGCGTGCTGCCGCAGCCGCCCATCCACCGCATCGACACCGACGCCGACGTGTGGCGCGCGATCTGGGCCGAGGCGAATCCGGACGAAATCCTCTACGTGCGCCGCCCGCCGCGCACCGCCGAAACCGCCGTCAGCGCCGTCGTGCTGGCGCTCGGCACCACGCTGCCGCCACCCTCCACGGCACTGCCGCCGGATGCCGCCCGGCTCGAAGACGCACTGGATACCGCGCTCGAGGCCGCCGACACGGCCGAGGAAGCGCGCGCTGCGCTGGAAGCCGAAGCCGCGCGCCTGAAGATTCGCCTCGCCGAACTGGAGAAGGCCGTCGCCCTCGGCGGCGACCAGCGCCTGGCCGACGCGCTGGCCGAGATCGAGCGCCTGGCGCTGGCACTGGAGGCCGCGCGGAAGGAGATCGAAGCGCTGAAGTCGGACCAGCGCAACGCCGCCGTGCTCGCCAACGCCCTCGAAGCCACCAGCGCACAGATCGACAAGCTGAAAGCCGATCTCGACGCCGCGCGTGCCGAGATCGAGCGCCTGAAGACCACTGCTTCGCCGATCGACGAAACCGTGAAGCGGCGCATCGACGAGCTCTCCAAAATGCTCGACGACGAACGCGCCCGATCCACCACGCTGGACAAGGAAGGCGCCACGTCCGCCGCCCAGTTGAAGGCCGCGCAACTGCAGATCGCCCAGCTCGAAACCGAGCTGAAGGAGGCCAGGATCAGGCTGGAAACGGCAGACGGCACCGACACCGACCTGCAGGCCGCGCGCGGGGAAATCGACAAGCTGAAGGTGGAAATCGGCGACATCCGCAAGGCACGCGACAACGCCGACGCCGAGCTTGCCGATACCCGCAGCCGGCTAGAGGCCAGTCTGGAGCGCGAGACCACGGGCAACAGCAGCCTGGCAGAGCTGCGGATCGCACTCGACAAGGCGGAAAGTGAGGCAAAGGCCCAGGGCGCACAGCGCACGGCGCTGGAGGAGCGGGTGAAGAAGGCCGACGCGGAAATCACCAGGATGAAGCTGGAGGGCGCACGCGCACCCGACCTCGAAGCCGCGCTGTCGCTCGAAAACCTCGCCCGCGCGCGCGGCGCCAGCGAAGCCGGCATCAAGGCCGCCGGCGCTGCCGACGCACTGATCGGCGCCGCTACCGAAGCACGCATCGCCGCGGCACAGATCGCCGGCCTCGCCGACCGCCGCCTGGATCCTGCGCTGTGGCCGAGCATGCAGGCGATCGCCAAGGCCGATGCCGCGCTCCTGGAGAAACTCCGCGACCATCTGTTCGAACTCGGCAGCGCGGTCGATCTGCCCAAGTTCTTCGTCAGCGAAGGCAAGAACTACGGACTGGCCGCGGCCCAGATCAGGCTGTGGGAGTCGCTCGCCGGCTGACGGCAAGGAGAACATCATGGCCCTCGTATCGCCCCACTCTTCGCGCCGCTCCTTGCTCACCTCGTCATCCTTGCTGCCGCCCGGCCTGCTCGCAGCACTGGCTGTGCGTCCGGCGCTGACGCTGCTGCCGCGCGTGCCGCCATCCATCCGCCTGCACGAGCCGGAACGGCGCGCCGGCGATCCGCGCCGATTGAACCTCTTTGCCGGCCGCGCGCTCGGCGAGCGCGAGTTCGAACGCCTGCAGGCCTATGTCGACGACCGCATCGCACCGCTGCTGGCGAGCCTCGCGCCCGGCATCGTCGAAGGCCTCGCCACGGTCTTTTCCGGCAGCGGCGCGGACACCCGCGTGCGCGTGCAGCCGGGCCTGGCGGTCGGCGCTGCGGGGCAGTTGATCCGCCTGTTCTACCCGCTGGACCAAGCCTGGGCCGACCTCGCCGCGCAGGCCGAACGCGACCAGGACAGCCCGCTGCGCGATGGCCTCTTTCTGCTGACGATACGCAGCGCGGTCGAGCCGATCGACGACAGGGCCGAGCAGGAGCCCTGCACCCGCAGCGAAACCGATCCGCTTGCCGAGCGGCGCATCGAGACCGTGAGCCTGCTGGGCCTGCAGCGCATCTCCGGCAGCCCGTGGCTGATGGCGATGCCGCAGGCGCGCGCGGCCAACCGCATCGGCGTGCGCCTGCTGCGCGAAGCGCCATTCCGCAGCGACAGCGGCGCGGTGCCGCTGGGGCTGGTCAAGATCGTCGACCGGCTGCCGGTGTGGTTCGACCCGCTCGCCGGCCGGCTGCTGGCCGAACCGGACGCTGCCGCGCACACCCTGCTCGCGCACACGGTCGCGGCCCTCGAAGCCTGGCAGCGCGAACACGCCGCGCCGCTGCCGGACGCGCCGACGCAGACCCTCGCCGAACTGCTCGGCCTCGACTACCTGCCGGCCGCCGGACCGCTGCCCGCCGCGCTGCTGCGCGACCCGGCGGCCAGGACGCCGTCGCTGGCCTTCCTGCCGGCCGACCTGCAGGTCGAACTGGCACCGGTGCCCGCCAGCACGGTCGAGGACGTCGTAGCCGACGAACTGCCGCGCGGCAGCGTCGACCTGATCCACGGCCTGGGCGAACGCATCCGCCTGCTGCTGGCGATTCCCGACCTCGACTACCGCCGCGACCTGTTCGACCTGCCGCAGCGCGACACGCGCCTGGAAGACGAGCTGTTCCGCCGCGCGAAGACGGCCGCCGGCGCATACGAGGCCTGGAAGCAGCAGTGGTACGCGCTGTTCCACGGGCTTTCCGCCGCGCAACTGAAGGCCCTGCGCGCGCCGCGGCTGATCGCCTCGCCGCCGCCCGATCCGGCGCAGTACCGCGACAAGCTCGTCAGCGACCGCGCCGGCAGCCTGCCGCCCGAAGCGCTGCCCGAACCCTATGCCAGCCACCGCGCCGAACCGCATCCCGCGCCGGACGGCTACGGCGGCGTCGCCCCCGCCGCGCCCGACGGCGACGGTCTGCTGTTCCAGCGCGAAAAGCTACGCGACGACATCCGCCATCTGGAGAGCGCGCTGGACCAGAGCTTCCGCCTGCTCGAAGAGGTCAATGACTTCCTCGGCCTGCAGCGCCAGCAGTTCGATGCGCTGACGGTGTCCTTCAGCGCGCTCGCGGGCGGCGTGGCCGGTGACGGCCTGGGCGCGCAACTGGTGCGCTGGACGACGGCAGCCCAGTTCACCCCTGTGGCCAGGACGGAGAATCCGAAATGAGCGAACTCTTCAACAGTTTCGCCAGCGGAACGGTGAACTTCAACGAACCGAAGCTTGCAGCGGCACAGCAGACGGGCGCCTTCACCACCAACGCCCTGCTCTCCGGCATCCTGCAGCAGGAAAGCATGCTCTCGGCCGGCCCCCTCGCCGCGCTCGGCACGCTGCCGCTGCAATTCGCCCAGCCCAAGGAGCCGCTCACCGAACCCGTCTTCAACAAGGCCCCCTCCACCGGCAAGGGCGTGCTGTCGCACGTCACCCTGATCAGGGACAGCTTCTTCAATGTGCAGCGCGACCTGCTCGACCTGCGCAACAAAGCCGACACACGCCGGAACGAGGCAAGGTCGCTGATCGACCGCATCTGCGACTTCCTCGACGACCATCTGCAACCGGCCGAACTGCGCCGCCTCGGCGTCATCACCGACGACAAGGAAGCGCCCGCCTTCCGTCTGCGCATCGCCCCGGACCTCCACTCTGCCGCGGGCCTGCTGCTGCGCCCCCGGCTCGACCGCCCCCTCGCCAAGCCGGGGGAGACCGGGCCCGACGGCACCCCGCACAACGACGAATCGGCGCTGTTCTCGGCCGGCAAGACCATCGCCGACGACATCGCCAAGATCGAGGCGCTACGCGGCGCACTGATCACGCTGCGCCGCCGCCACCAGCAGACCGTCGACGACCTGCGCGCCCGGCTCGCGGCATTGGAAGCCGACATCCCGGGCGAAGTCCGCCGGCTCGACGTGCGCGAACGCGAACGCGCCGAAGCGCTCGACGACTACGCCGTCGCGCAGCGCCTGCTGGCCGAGCACTGGCGCGAAGTCGAAGCCGCCCATGCCGAGCGCCGCCGCGTCATCGAAAGCCATCTCGGCCTGTTCTACGTCAAGGTGCGCGAAACCCCGCTCGGCCGCACGCTGCCCGATCCGCTGGAGCTGCGCCCGTCGAGCCCGGACGATCTGGTGCCCGGCTGCGCCGGACGCGAGACCGCGCTGCCCGCCGCGCTGCTGCCCTTCATGGAGGCGGTCTACGCCATCCCGGCCGGCGACTGGGCAAATCTGCGCCCGCTTGGCCACCTGCTGCCGGGACGGGCGGTCCTTGCCGGCCTCGTCGATGCGCGCCGGCAAAAACTTACGCTGCAGTTGAACCGCACGGCCGCCGCCTTCGCCACACCGGTGCTCGCCGGACTGGCGCAGCAGAACGACGCGCTGGTGCGCGAAGTCGCGCTGCGCCCCTTCGACGCCGCCGCGCTGACGGAGCTGCAGCGCCAGGGCAGCGCGATCCTCGCGCTCGACGACCTGCTCGCGATTCCGTCGCCACTGCTGCGCGAGCCGGCGCGGGCGCTGCACCAGCGCCTCGACGCCGCCGCCGGCTGCCTGCTCGCCCGCCTGCGCGCCATTTCGCCGTCCATCCGCCTCGACTGGGCCACGGCCGCCGAGGCCAACCGCCTGGCGGTCGACACCCCTGAACGCTGGCCCGGCCTGGCCGAAGCCGAGGAACGCGACTTCAACGGCATACGCACGCTGGTCGAACTCGTCGCCTGGTGGTTCCGCCAGCTCGACACCGACGCCTCCGCCGCCGCGCGCAGCGCGATGCGCAACCTCGTGCGCGCCTGCCTGCTGCTCGCCGCCAGCGACGACCCGCAGCAGCTCGTCCAGGGCAGCATCAAGACCCTCCCCGGCCGCTTCCGCCTCGGCGACGCACTGCGCCTGACGCTGAACCGCGAGGCCGCGCCGGGCACCTTGCTGCAGCTTTTCGACGACAGCCAGCGCGTCATCGCCACGCTGCGCGTGGACGATCACGACGGCCAGGACACGGTGGCATCGGTCGCCAGCATTCTCGATCCGCGCCTGGAACGGGAGCCGGCCGCCATCCTGAGTACGGCGCTGCGCATCAGCGGAGTCAACCGGGGCTGAGGAAATGAACGCCCCCGATCTCCGCCTCGGCCGCGTCGTCCTGCGCGGCACCGCCGGCACCATCGCCCGTGCCCGCGCGGAACTACCGGCCGTGCTGGCACGCAGCCGCTGGCCGGACGCCGGCGACGACGCGATCCTGGTCGTACGCCGCGTCGCCGTCAGCGGCACGCTGCCGGAACTGCCGGCGCGCGCGGCCGCGGCCGCGGCGCAGATCACCCGCCGCGCCGCCGATCCGTGGAGCCCTGGCGCCGACAGTGCCGACGCGGTGCGCTTTCGCGACGCACTCGACTACCGCGCCTGCCTCATCCGCGATCTGCTCGCCGGCACTGCCGCGCGGCGCTGGCTGTGGCGCCACCGCGCGGCGCTGCCGGCGCTTCGCCTGGCCGACGCGCTTGCCGCCCTGCTCACGGAGGATGCGCTGGCGCTGCCCGCGCTGCTCGATCACCCCGGCCTGCGCGCAGCGCTGCCTGCGTTGTGGCGCACACTCGATGCGCCGGCCGCCCGCGTGCTGCTGCAGGCCATCGGCACCGCGACCGGCTGGAGCGCTGCGATCGCCGCTGCGCTCGATGCGCCGCCGGGCGGGCGCCGGGCATCACGGCAGAGCGGGCCGGATCGAGACGCATCCGGCCATCCACAGCCTGAATCGAGCACACCACATTCGTCGACGACGAACCCGGCTGCCGATGTGGCCGTCCGCACTCCGCCACCTCCATCACCCGTCTCTCCTGCCGTCGCCGGCATCACGGACGCGCCCGACGGTACGCGCCAAGCCCGGGCGCCTCGCTGGCACGCGATGCCTGGCGCCGAGCAGGCCACCGCCGGCCTGCCTCGGAACGATCCCCGCACCGTGCTGCAGGCCGTGCTCGAGCTGTGGGCCAGCGCACCGGCCACGCTGGGCGCTGCGAGCGCAGGCCAGCGCCTGCGCGATGCCGCGCACACGCTGGCTAGCGCCACGCCTGTGGCACCGGCCGCGCCAGCGCCCCGCACGGCTCCGGCCGCTGCTCTGCCTGCCTCGACGGCAGCAAGCCCGGCCGAACCTAGGCCTCCGGACGGAGCGGAGGCTGCACCATCCAGTGTCTCCGCCCCGGAGCCGCTTCCATTTTCCTCCAGCGCGGCACCGACCATGCCACTTCCGCCCGCCACCGAGCATGATTTCCTGACCGGCAGTGGCAGCCTCTTTTTCCTGCTCAACGTGTTGAATCTGCCCGCCTTGCGCAACTGGCGGGCGGCGCTCGCCGAGCCTCGCGCCGGCTGGCGCGAACTGGTGCGCCTCGCCTTCCGCATCAAGATCCCGATCGACCCGCCGCTGGCGGATTTCCTCGCGGATGCCTCCGGCCTAGACCCGGGAAGCGACCCGCTTGCTGCGCTGGCTGCCCTCGGGCCGGGCCACGACGCCGGCGCCGTCGACGCCGCGGCCCGCCGCTTCCACGGCGACGCCGCACTGGCGGCGCTGCGTGTCGAGCGCCCGGCCAGGGTGCGCACCACCGCCAGCCGCGTCGACCTGCACCTGCGCCTTGCCGACGCCAGCCTCGACATCCGCCGCGCCGGCCTGGACATCGACCCGGGCTGGCTGCCCTGGCTCGGCTGCGTCGTGCGCTTCCATTACGACCGCGGAGGCTTCACGCCATGAACGCGCCCGCACTGCACGATGCCCAGGCCGCGGCGCCACCCGATGGCGCCCGCCTGTCGCGCGCCTTCGTCCATGCCGGAATCATCGAGTTCGCCCGGCTCAGCCTCGGCGCCCCTTCGGCGGTGTTCGACGCGCTGGCCGCCGAGCAGGCCGGCGAAGACCTCTCAGCCCTGCTCGGCACCCCGCGCGAGGACTGGCGCGCCGCCTGCCTCGCGCTCGCGCGCATCGCGCCCGAATTGCGCGGCCCGCTCGGCCGCCTGCTGGCCGACATGAAGCTGCAGTTGCACGAATGGTTCGCGCTGGCGCTGTGCGGCGAGAACGAATCGAGCTATCTGCTGAACCTCGCGCTGGCTGAACTGCAGTCGCCCGGCGCGCTGCGGCCGGGCCTGCACTTGATCGCCGCCGCCGGCGAAGCGCTGTTCGGGGCGACGCTGGCGCCGCTCGCCCTGCCCAACCACCGCCTGGTGCGCGCCGGCGTGCTCGACATCGTCGGCGACGGCCCGCTGCCGACGCGCACGCTGGCGACCGTGCCCGAACTGTGGGCGCTGCTGTGCGGCGACGTCAGCGCCTGGCGCGACACCGCGCCCCTGGCGCCGAGCGAGGCGGTATTGCCGCAGCGATTCTGCGAGCGCCTGCCCTCGCTCGCCGGCATGCTGCGCAGCGGCCTCACCCGCCATGTGGTGTTCCGCGGCGCCCGCGCCGCCGGCCTCGCCGCCGCCGCGCGGCTGGCCGCCGAGGTGGGCCGCCCACCGCTGCAACTGGAAGCCGCGGCCTGGAGCAGCCGGCCCGCGCTGGCAGCAGCCTGCCGCTATGCCGGCTGGCTGCCCGTACTGACGCTCGAACTCGGCCCCGGCGAACGACACCTGCTGCCGCCCCACCCCGCGCTTGCCGTACCGATGCTGATCGTCACCGGACGCGACGGCGCGGTCGAAGGCGAGGCACTGGTCGAGGTCGACCTGCCGCCGCTCTCTGCGCAGGAGCGCCGTACTGCCTGGCGCGCCGCGCTCACCGCCGAGGACAGGCAAGCCGACGATGCCGCGCCGGATGGACGACTGGAGCAATTCGTGGACCAGTTCGCCGGCCATGCACTGTTCGACGGCCCGACCGTGCGCAGCCTCGCCGAGCGCATCCGCCTCGATGCCAGGGTGCGCGGCGAAACCCCGTCGCTCGCCCACCTGCGCCGTGCCCGCAGCGGCTTCGGCAGCGAGCGCCTGCGCCAGCTTGCCCAGCCGGTTGCGCGCGAAGTGGGGCCGGACGAACTGGTGCTACCCGACGAACTGCTCGAACGCTTCGACGCCCTGGTCGCACGCTGCCGCCAACGCGAGGCCCTCGCCGACGGACTGGGAACGAGCCTGTCGGAGCCGATGCCGGGCGTGCGCGCACTGTTCTGCGGCGAAAGCGGCGCCGGCAAGACGCTGGCTGCAAACCGGCTGGCGAGCGTGCTCGGCGCGCCGCTGTTCCGGGTCGACCTGTCCGCAAGTGATGAACAAGTACATCGGCGAATCCGAGAAGAACCTGGGCCGCCTGCTCGACGAGGCCGCCGCGCTGGACGTGATCCTGCTGATCGACGAAGCCGATGCGCTGTTCGGCCGGCGCGGCGAAGGCAAGGAAACCGGCGAGCGCTACGCCAACATGCTGACCAATTTCCTGCTCACCCGCATCGAGCAGCACCCCGGCATCGTCATCCTGACCAGCAACAACCGCGGCCGCATCGACGCCGCCTTCACCCGCCGCTTCGATGCCATCATCGAATTCCCGCCGCCGGGCGCGGCCGAGCGCCTGCGCATCTGGCAGGCCCATCTCGGCCGCCGCGCCCCCGATGCCGCGCTGTGCCGGCAGCTCGCGAGCTACTGCACGCTGCCCGGCGGCTACATCCGCAATGCGGTGCTGCAGGCCGCGGCGCTCGACCCGGCCGACGGCGGCGATCCGGCGCCGATCGCCGCCGAACGCCTCGTCGCCGCGCTGATCGAGGAATACCGCAAGATCGGCCGCAGTCCGCCGCCGCAACTGCTGCACGCAAGGGGGACATCATGAGCCGCCTGACGCCAGGCCTGCGCCGCAAGCCGGCACCCGCGCCCGACGGCAAGGCGCCGAGCGCCGCGGCCGGATCGCAGGCGGCCGGGAAGAACACACCGGCTGCGGGATCGCCCGGCGACAGCGCCATGAAGCCGCAGGACAGGCAGGCTGAGAACAATGTCTCCGGCGAAACGACGAAGACAGCACCGGGCTATCTGCAGGCCAAGCTGGCGGTGAGCCATCCGCAGGATGCCGAGGAAAAGGAGGCGGACAAGGTCGCCGGCGAAGTCCGCCGCGCGCTGCGCTCGCCGACGGGCGGCACGCAGGCCTGCCCGGCATGCAGCGGCGCTGCGCCGCGCGGCAGCCTGGAGCCCGCAATCACGCCGCCGAAGAAGGACGTGCTGTCGCCAAAGCTCTTCCGCGCGAAAGCCGATGGAAGAGAAGAACGAGACGGCAGCAGCGGATACCGGCAAAGCCGCCGACACCGGGCACGGCAGCGGCGCCGACGCGCTCGCCGGCAACACCGCGCCGGCCGGCACCGAGCAGCGCATCGCCGCGCGCCGCGGCCAGGGCGCACCGCTGGACCCCGATCTGCGCGCCAGCCTGGAATCCCGGCTCGGCCGCGACCTGTCGGCGGTCCGCATCCACACCGACGCCGAAGCCGACGCGATGTGCGTGGAAATGCACGCCCGCGCCTTCACCGTCGGCAACGACGTCTATTTCTCGGCCGGCAGCTACGCGCCCGCAAGCGACGCGGGGCTGGAACTGCTGGCCCACGAACTCGCCCACGTCGGCCAGCAGGCCGACGCCGGTGGCCCTCAGAGCGCCGCGCCCAAGCTGCAGCGCGACTGGTGGGACGATCTGTTCGGCGGCGGCGGAGCGCCAGCCGACCCGATGGCGGCGTGCAGGACTGAACTCGAAGAGGCCGAGGACTGGGCCAGGGCCGGCCCCCATCCGGCTGCACCACAAGCCATCATCGGCGCCGGCGGCCGCGGCGGTTTCGATGCGCAATACACGGCGGATCCGGCCGAAGGCAACGGAATGCTCGACATCACGCAGGGCGTCGCAATCGAGTTCAAGGACACGCTGGTCGTCAGCGGCGGCGCCATCGTGCCGCATCCCGACCTGCCAGCCACCCCGGCCATTGCCGCGCTGGCCGCCCGTCTGAACGCGATTCCCATTCCCCAACGCAATGCCGCGCTCGCCTCCTACCAATGGACGCCGGCGGAACGCACGCCGTGGATCGATGAACTGAAGACCTTGATCGAAACGAGCTGGGGCGGCCGCCACGAGCTTCTTCCTGAACAAGCCGCGCTGGAACTGGCTGGGTGCCGACGTGCGGGTCACGCTCGACATCGGCGCCCGGGCGAAAGCAGCCGGCGATCACATGCTGACCGAGACGTACAAGATGCCGACCGGCGAGAGTCTGCGCAGCTACGACATCTCGCACAAGGTCAACCGCGGCGATGACGACGACGCACACGACCAGACGATGCGGCTCGCCAGCACCACGACCGGCCCGAAGAAGTCGACCTGCTGCGGGAGTCCGTTCACTTCGGCCACGATTCGGACGTACTCACACCCGCGGCAAGGGCCACGCTCGATGCTTTCATCAGGCTGTTCAACGGCGCAACCGGCAATGCCGCACACCAGGAAGTGCGGGTCGAGATCGTCGGCCATGCCAGCGCTTCGGGCAGCGAGTCGTACAACATGGCCTTGTCGCAGCGTCGGGCACAAGCCGTGCGCAACTATCTTGCCAGCAACGGATTTGCGAATATGGCCTCGCGCGTGACCCTCGGCTCGCGCGGCGAAACCGAGGCCGATCAAGCCCGGCCCCAGCTTGAAAGCGACCGCCGCGTCGATCTGATCGTCGACGGCGGCGAACGCATGATCACCGCCGCGCATGAATGGGGCCACGCCTTTGGTCTCGACGACGAGTACGTCGTCGACGGTACGGACGTCGGCGACCCGGTCGCCCACGACGAAATGGTCAAGGCGATGACCGATGCGAGCGGCAGCGCCTTGCCCGGGGCGATCCGGGAACACAACGGCGGCATCATGTCCTTCGGCAACGAAGTCAGGCCGCAACACTACGCCACCTTCCACAACGCGCTGAGCACCATCACCGCGCAGTCGCCCTGGTCGCTGGGCCTGCACAAGCCGAAATGGCAGGTGGCGATGGAATGCGGCGCGCCGTCGCCGCCGGGCGACTGGCCGACACCGGCGCCGCGCGCACCGGACGGCGCCCCCCATGGGCAGCCGGACAGCAGCGATGGAAACGCCGTCGCCTAGATTCGCACGGCGGCCGAGCGAGCGGCCGGCGCAAGCGCCGCTTGCCGCCTCCCGCAGTGGCACGACACGGTCGGCCGCCTCGACGCTGCCCCCGCCGCCGTCCCCGCAGCGCCGCCTGCCCTGCCCGCCTACGCCTCGCCTCCAGCACGCGTCAGCCAGCCCGGCGAGGCCATCGAGCGCGAAGCCGAGCAGCATGCCAACGCTGTCGCGCCCGCCAGCACACCCGATCCGACACCGTCGTCGGCACTCGCTCCAGGCGCTCCGGCAGCCGGCGCCGACGACGGTGCAAGCCCGGCCCCATCTGCCCACACATATGCCAGATCCGCTGCCGGCACTGCGGCGACCGGCACATCCGCAACCGGCACATCCCCCTCACCGCAGCCTGCTGCGGCTCTGCCCGCCTATGCTGCAAGTCGTGTCGAAGTTCGCCACGGACGTGGCGAACCGCTGCCGAAGGACGCACGTGCCCCACTCGAAGACCATTTCGGCCGCGACTTCGCCGATGTCCGCATCCACACCGATGCCGAAGCGGCCCGTCTCACCGCTGCGCTCGGTGCGCGCGTTCACGTCCGGGCGGGACATCTATCTCGCAGCCGATGCCCATACACCGGACACGGCCGAAGGCCGCCATCTCCTCGCCCACGAACTCGCCCACGTCGTGCAGCAGGATGGCCAGGCGGCAACCGTGCTGGCGCGTGCGATCGAGCCCGAGATGCACACCCGCTACCATGAGAGCGCACGCACTGCCGCCGCACTTGCAGCACTGGAACGGCTCGAGATCCCGGCGGTGAAATCGCGCCACCTGCCGCTGTACAGCGGCCTCGCCTCGGCCGGCAACCTCAAGCGCGTGCGCGGCTACGGCCGGGACGGCGCCGACCAGCGCTCCGTCTGGAACAGCCAGGCGCAAGTCGGCGCCGATGCGATACGGGCGCGCCTCGACGAACGCAACATCCCGGTGCCTGCCGATGCCAGTGGCCGCATCCGGCTCAAACTGCATCGCGGCGCACGACTGGGGACGAAACGCCTGTCCGAGCTGCAGACCCTGCTGCGCATCCCCGGCTGGGATCGCAACGGCAGGAAGATCGCGCAGTTCCAGGTCGACCACGTCGTCGAACTGCAGGTCTCCGGACAGATGGGCTCTGGCGTCGGCAACAGCATCGAGAACATGGAGCTTCTCGATCAGCCTTCGAATTCCAGTTCCGGCGGCACCATACGCAGCGGGATCTACCGCAAGGTCGATTCCTTCCTCGACACCTTCGAGCCCAGGCCGGACCGCGCCAGCTTCCTGCGCCGGCACGATCTCGTGTTCGCCAGCGTCGCCGCCACCGGCGCCGGCTCGGCTGCGGGCGCTTCGGCCTGGTGGACAAAGACCGAGATCGAAGGCGCCGATCCGCTGAGCACCGCGAGCCCACCGAATCCGGCCGAGGACGGCGACGCGCAGGGCTCGGCCGGGGAATTCGTCCTGACTTCCGGCCCCGGCGGCATCACCGTCGGCCGTTTCCGCCACAGCCCCGGCGCCGCGCCCGTGGTCGGCCGCAGCCAGGCACGCGCCTTGGCCGGCCTGGAGATTACCGCCATCAGCCTGACGGACAACACGGGCAACCCGGAAGGAGCGGTCGGCTCGATGTCGGCGAAATGGGATCTGCCTCCCGACTGGCAGCCCAAGACTCCCATGGTCACGGTTTCGCTGAACGGTGACGGTGAGTATTGTGGCTACCCTTCCGCCCTGCCCACACTCGAGCTCGAATACAGCAAGCTCAGCCCGGTCTTGTTCGAAAACGTATCGACCGAAGACGGCGAGCTCTCCGCCGAAGGCACGCTGACCCCGTCGATTCCCATCCTCGACGCGCCGATCACCGTGCGCCTGCGCGGGCGCGACCTGACGTTCTCGCTCGATTACGGCCCTGATCAGGTCAGCCTGCCGATTCCGCGCACCACCATCGACGACGCCTACGTCAGTGTCCTCTATTCCACCATGCGCGGCCTGGGCGTCGGCGGCCAGATTCTGTTCTCGATCGATGGCGCCGGCAGCGGCGAGCTGGCCGCATCGGCGTCGACGACCGGCGGCCTCGTGTTCGAAGGCGGCTTCAGCTTTCGAGCCTTCGCTGTTCGATCGCGCCCGGGTGCGCGCCTGGTGGCGCAACGGCCAGTTCGGCGCCGACGGCACCATAGGCATCGACACGCCGGACAAGATCCGCGGCATCGAGAGTGCGACCGCGACCGTCAGCGTCGAGGAAGGCCGCTGGGCCTTCACCGGCAGCGCCGCGCTTTCGGTGCCCGGCGTCGATGAAGCCTCGATCGCGATCACGCAGGGCGAGAACGGCCTGAACATCGCCGGCGACGTCCAGCTCGCGGCCAACCCGGCGATCCGCTCCGGCTCGATCCACGTCGAGTGCGCACAGGCCGAGGGCGGATGGAAAGTCTCGGCCAGCGGCACGGCGCAGCCGGCGATTCCGGGTGTCGATTCCGAACTCTCCGTCAGCTACGACGACGGTGCCTTCGACGCCAGCTTCAGCGGCGCCTTCAGCCGCGGCATGCTGTCGGGCCAGATCACCGCCGGTGCGACCAACCGCAGCATCGGCGAGGACGGCCAGCCCAGCGGCGATGCGGCGCCCGGCGCGCCCATCATCGTCTACGGCAGCGGTTCGGCGACGGTGCGCATCGCGCCATGGCTGCAGGGGACGGCCGGCCTGCGGCTCGATCCGAACGGCGAGGTCACCGTGTCGGGCGAAATCGGACTGCCGGGCCAGCTCGAAATCTTCTCGAAGCTCGAATACGACAAGCGCCTGTTCGGCCTGGCGACGCAGATTCCGATCATCCCCGGCGTCGTCGCCGAAGTGGGCGGCAACCTGAGCGCCAACGCCAGCGTCGGCCCGGGTGCGTTCGATCAGCTGCGGATCGGCATCGAGTACAACCCCTCGCACGAGGAGAACACCCACGTCACCGGCGACGCCCATCTCAACGTACCGGCGCAGGCCGGCCTGCGCCTGGGCGCCCGCGCCGGCGTCGGTCTCGGCATCACCGGCGCGAGCGCCACCGGCGGCCTGGAGATCGGCGGCACACTGGGCATCTCGGGTGCCGCCGAGGCGAGCGTGCATATCGACTGGATGCCCTCGCAGGGCCTGGAGATCGATGCTGAGGCGGCGCTCCACGCCCAGCCCAGCTTCCGCTTCGACGTGTCCGGCTATGTCGCCGTCACCGCGCTCGGCGCCAGCCTGTACGAGGAGCGTGTCGAACTGGCCGCCGTCGAGCTCGGTTCCGGCCTCGAATTCGGCGTGCGCTTCCCGGTCAGGTATCGTGAAGGCGAGCCTTTCGATCTTTCGCTCGACGATCTCGAGTTCGACATACCCGATGTCGATCCCGTCGCGCTGGTCGACCAGCTCGGCGCGCAGTTCTTCTGAACCCGACGGCGGCACATGCTCATGTGATTCGCGCTGCTGCACCCGAGCATGCGCCGTCACGAACAGTGCAAGCGAATTTTTCAGCCGGACGATTCCACGTAGCGGAGCGGCAGGTGTTCGTGGTAGTAGATAGACAGCGCCAGCGGAGGACCTGTCCGCGACGGCCAGCCTCATCCATTGACCATGTTCACCACTGGGGGATGTCATGAGCGAGAGGAATGACGGGGGGCCTGTTCCGCCCGGGTGAGAACTGCTGGCGGGTCGAGAAGGCGGATCGCTTCGCCTTCATCGTCGACGCGGCCGATTATTTCGTCGTCGCGCGCAAGGCGATGCTGGCGGCGCGCAAGAGCATCTTCCTGGTCGGCTGGGATTTTGATGCCCGCATCGATCTGGGCGATCGCAAAGACGAAGGCCCGGCGAACCTGGGCGATTTTGTCATGTGGCTGGCCCGGCGCTCGCCGGAGCTGGAAATCCGGCTGCTGCGCTGGGACACCGGCGCCTTCAAGGCGCTGTTCCGCGGCAAGACCCTGCTGACCATCCTGCGCTGGAAGATGCATCGCCGCATCACGCTGCGGCTGGACGCCGCTCACCCCTTTGCCGGCTCGCACCATCAGAAGATCGTCGTCATCGACGACTGTCTGGCCTTCTGCGGCGGCATCGACATGACTTTGTGCCGCTGGGATCGGCGCGAGCACGAGGACGAAGATCCGCAGCGCATCGATCCGGGCGGCAAGCCCTATGAACCCTGGCATGACGCAACCAGTGCCTTCGACGGCGCCGCCGCCCGCGCGATCGGCGACCTGGCGCGCGACCGCTGGCTGGCGGCCTCGGGTGAACGCCTGCTGCCGATCGACGCTGAGCACGACTGCTGGCCCGAGGGGCTGGAGCCCAGCTTCCGCGACGTCCGGCTCGGCATTGCCCGCACCAAGCCCGAGCTCGACGGCGAGGAGCCGGTGCATGAAATCGAGCAGATGTACATCGATCTGATCGCGCAGGCGAAACGGCTGATCTACGCCGAAAGCCAGTATTTCGCCTCGCGCAAGATCGCACGGGCGATCGCCCAGCGCCTGGCGGAGGACGACGGCCCGGAGATCGTCGTCATCAATCCGGTCGGCGCCGAAGGCTGGCTCGAACCCGTCGCGATGGACTCGGCCAGGGCGCGCCTCGTCGAAGCGATTCATCGCATCGACAAGCATGGCAGGTTCCGCATCTACCACCCGCGCACCAAGGGCGGCGCCGACATCTACGTCCACGCCAAGATCATGATCGCCGACGACGACTACCTGCGCGTCGGCTCGTCGAACTTCAACAACCGCTCGCTGCGGCTCGATACCGAGTGCGACGTGATCCTGTCGGCCGATGGCGCCGATGCTGACGAAAAGCGGCAGCGCATCGCCGCGATCCGCTACGACCTCATCGCCGAGCACCTGGGCACGGAAGCGGAGAAGGTTGCCGAGGAGCATGAACGCCGCGGCTCGCTGATCGCCGCCATCGACCATCTGCGCGGCGAGGGGCGGACCCTGATCGACTACGAGATTCCGGAACTCAGCGACACCGAGGAATGGATTGCCGACAACCAGATTCTCGACCCCGAAGGGCCGGACGCGATGTTCGAACCCCTGCACAAGCGCAAGCTGTTCAAGGGCTGGCATTTTCCGCGCTGGCGGCGGAAGACCTGAAACACAGCCGGCGGGATTCCGTTTCGCCGGCTGTATTTCACCGGCTGACGCCGCTGCAGTCACTGTCTACCCGGCGACCCGGACTCCCCTCGGCCCTGCACCCGCCACCACCGCGGCAGCAGCGCGCGGACCTCGCTACGCCGGTAGCGGTCGTCGATCAGGAACACCACGCCACAATCCTGCTCGCTGCGGATCACCCGCCCCGCGGCCTGCACGACCTTGCGCAGGCCCGGGTAGAGATAGGTGTAGTCGTAGCCTTTGTCGGCGCCGAAATATGCTGCCATTACCTGCCGCATCCGTTCATTGACCGGATTGATCTGCGGCAGCCCCAGCGTGGCGACGAACGCGCCGATCAGACGCCGGCCGGGCAGATCGACACCTTCGGAGAACACCCCGCCGAGCACGGCAAAACCGATGCCCTGCCCCTGCTCGCTGAAGCGCTCCAGGAAAGCGTTCCGGCCATCCTCGTCCATCGACGGCGTCTGCCGCCAGACCGGCAGTTGCGGATCGAGGCGCTGCAGGGTGTCGGCCACCCGTTGCAGGTAGTCGAAGCTGCTGCAGAAGCACAGATAGTTGCCGGGCTGGCGCGCGAACTGCCCGGCCATGAGCTCGGCGATCAGCTGCAGCGACTGCTCGCGGTCGCGATAGCGGGTGGAAATGTGCCCCGCCACCCGCAGCTCCAGCTGGCCGGCCTGGAAAGGCGAATCGACCTCGACCCAGCGCGTGTCCGCGGGCAGGCCCAGCATGTCGCGGTAAAACTGCGGCGGACTCAAAGTGCCGGAGAACAGCACGCTGGCGTGAGCGGCCGCATGCCGCGCCTGCAGATGCGGCGCCGGCACCACGTTGCGGATGCAGAGCGTGGAGGCCGGTGTCCGCTGGCGCCCCATGTAGCCGGTCGCCAGGCTCAGATCGAACAGCGCGTGGCCGCCCATCTGCTCGGCCAGCGTCAGGAAGCGCAGCATCTCCCAGTAGAGACCCAGCACCGGATCACCGGGCAGCATGGGTTTGTCGGCCAGATCGTCGGCGACGGCGCCGACGGCACGCTGCAGGGCACCGAGCAGTTCATCCGGCACTTCGTCATAGGCTTTGTAGCCTTCCGTCTGCGCCCGGTTCAGCGCATTCCAGCAGCGCTGCAGCCTGTCCAGCGCCTTGCGCACCGTGCCGATCGCTGCCTTGCGCGCATCGGCCAGCGCGAACTGCGAGAGCTCGGCGGTACTACATCCGCCGCGCGCGATCGACCAGGTTGTGGGCCTCATCCACCAGCACGCCGACTTTCCACTGCTGCGCCACGGTCAGCGCATGGAGCATCGCCGCGCTGTCGTAGAAGTAGTTGTAGTCGGCCACCACGACGTCGCTCCAGCGCACCAGTTCCTGCGCCAGATAGTAGGGGCAGACCTGGTGAGCGAGCGCCACGCCGCGCACCGCCGGCGCATCCCAGGGCTGGGCTTGGGTGATCGCCGCAGCACGCGCGGCCGGCAGCCGATCATAGAAACCCTGCGCCAGCGGACAGGATTCGCAGTGGCAAGCCTTATCCGGATGCTCGCAGACCTTGTCGCGCGCCTGCACGTCGAGCACACGCAGGCGGCAGGGTTGTTCCTGTGCGGAGAGTTGCCGATCCACCGCCGCCAGCGCCTGCAGCGCAAGGCCGTGGCCCGTGCCTTTCGCAGTCAGGAAGAACAGCTTGTCCAGGCCTTGCCCCGGCGCGGCCTTGAGCATCGGAAAGATCGTGCCCAGCGTCTTGCCGATGCCGGTCGGCGCCTGCGCCATCAGGCACTGGCCGCCGCTCTGCTGGCTGGCGCAGCGATAGGCGGCAACCGCCAGCTCGCGCTGGCCGGTACGGAATCCCCCCATCGGAAACTGCAGCGCCGTCAGTGCCGCATCGCGCGCGGCGCGGTGGGCGGCCTCTGCCTGCGCCCAGGCCAGGAAACGCTCGCACTGCTCCGCGAAGAAAGCGCGCAAAGCCGCGGCCTCCTGTGTTTCGACGAGCACCGTCTCTTCCCCGCTGCCGACATTGAAATACACCAGCGCCACGCGCAGGCGCTCGAATCCGCGTGCCTCGCACAGCAGATGGCCGTAGATGCGGGCCTGCGCCCAGTGCAGCGCGCGATGATGAGCACGGATACCATCGACCCGGCCGCGATAGGTCTTGATCTCCTCGACCTGCCCTGTCCGCGCATCGAAGCCATCGGCACGGCCGCGCACCAGCAAGTCCTTATAGCGGCCGGCAAGGCCGACCTCGCTCTCGTAGCCTTCGCCGCGGCGCGAGCGCACGACGCCGTGGCCGACGATGCCTTCGAGCGCGCTGGGCGCAGGCGTGAAGCGCAAGTCGAGGTCACCCGTGCGCGCGGTGAACTCGCACAGCGACCGCACGGCCACCGTGTAGCTCACGCTGCCTCCCCCCACATCCTGCTCCCCTCGCCAGCGTACGTGGCAGACGCTGACCGGAATGCCCTGCTCACCGCAATATTGCAGCCAGCGGATCTGGTTGTCCTGCAGCCTGTCGCCAGGTGCCTTGACCTCGACCAGTTCGTAGCGCCGCTCGTCCGGCCAGAAACGCACCAGGTCCGGGAGGCCGCTGCGGTTGGCCTTCACGTCGCGCAGCAGGCGCATGAAGAACAGCTTCAGGTGCGCGGCCGGAATGCAGTCCAGTGCCAGCGCCAGCAGCTCTTCAGTCAGCGCGCCCCAGAACACGAAAGGAGACTGCAGCCCCTGCTTGCCGGCAAAGCGCTCGCGGATCACTTCGCGGTAGCTGCCGTCGTCAAGCTGCGCCATACAGGCATCGAACAGCGCCGCACGACGCTGCACGAAATCCGGCGCGCCGAGGTCGGCCGGCCCGCTCTGGAAGGGGTGGAAGAAAGCGCCCGGCAACGGCGCGAAGATCGCCTGCCAGCACAGCAGGCCGAACAAGGAATTGATCAGCGCGTTTTCCACATAGAACACCGGTGCGGCCTCGCTGTGCCAGTGCTCGCGCAGCACGAACTCGACGGCAGCCGGCTGGACCGGCCGATCCAGCTCCAGCTCGATGCGCATCTGCGCCACCGCTGGCGCAAGGCCGGCGGAACGCCCGCGCCCGCCCTGCCCCACGCTGCGCCGCAGCCGCGGCAGCATGCGCGCCACGCGCTGGCTCTCCTCGTCGCTCTCGGGCTCATCCAGGGCTGCGCGTGCCAGCGTCAGTGCATCGGCGAAACGCCCCATGCGCTCATAAACACGGATGCGCCGATGCCGCGCGCCGTGATAATGGCATTGTCCGTACGCCCGCTCGGCCAGCGTCCAGTCCTGCACACGCTCGCAGGCCTGGCCGATGCGCAGCAACACCTTGGCACGGCGATTCTCCAGCCAGGGATTGGCACAGGCGTGCTGCGCGACGGCCTGCAGCAAGGCGGCAGGTTCCGCGCCTTCATCCAGCGCCTGGCGACAGGCCTGCAGCGCCAGATAGCCATCCACATCCGCACGCGACCGGAAAGCACGCGAGGCGGCATCGAAGGCCACTATCTCGTAGCGGAACACGCCGAGATCGGCCAGCACGAACTCCGACCAGTCCTGGTACAGGTTGCCGAAGAACATCAGCCGGAAGCGCTCGCAGATCTCGCCCACCATCACCCGCCACGCTGCCGCCGGTGCCCGTGGGTTCCACTCGGCATGGCTTTTCCGCTCCGCATGAAGGGGCTGCAGCGCCGCCAGCATTTCGGCCTTGCGCATGCCCGCAGCGATCGGCCCATCCGCGAACAAGCGCAGCAGTTCGGGCTTGGTGTGCAGTGCGAACAGTTCGTCCAGGCCCATCGGCTGCTGCGCGTCGAGCCAGCCGAGTTCGAGCAGCGGCGCCGCCGAGCCGTCGATGTCCGGAATTTCCTCGTATGCGAGCTTGTCCGCGCGGAACCACGGCCCACGACGCATCAGCAGGCGGACCATCAATGCCTGCGAAGGCTGGGGCAACTGCTCGAACTGTTCCAGGAAGCCGCGCTCTGCTCCATCCAGCAGATTGTCGTAACGCTCGCCGATCCAGGCCAGCGCACGCTGGAAATTGTGCAGGTAGTAGTAGCGGTGAGGCGGGAACATCGATGCCGGCAAGGCGACAGGCAGGGTGCTCAAGCCTGTTGCATCTCGCTATTCATCTCGTGGATCGCGCTGATCCGCATGCTTCTCTCCAGGCCACATCAACTGGCTTAATATACAGTATCCGCACATCCGCTGCACGCTCGGCCCGAGCGCACATCGGCGCTGATTCCCGGACTATGATGACGTAACAGGCAAGGCGGCCCACAAATGGTGCCCGACACGACAGGAGATTCCGATGCTCTGGCGTTTTTCTGCCAACAACACGCACCTGTACCCCGGCGCTCTGCTGCGCCGGCTCGACGCCTCCGGCGACGCCGGCTTCTCGGCGGGTGATGACCTGGTGGTGGAGTTCAGCGACGGCATGCACGTCAGCGGACGCCTGCTGGAGGCAGAATCAGGATCGGGTGCAGCGGTGTTGCTGATGCCCGCCTACAACACCCTGCGCAGGACGACGGTCGCGGAACGGACATGGCGCATTGCCCCCGGCAGCGAACCCGGCCTGATGCGGGTGGAAAAGCGCCTCCGCTGACTCGACCCGGTCTCGGCCAGGTCTTCAAGCGGCGGCCGGGCCCTGACCGCTTCGTTGTCCCGCCATTTTTCTACCGCCGTAGTCCCGCGCGAACTGCCAGGCGACCCGGCCGGAGCGTGTCCCTCGCTCCAGCGCCCACTGCAGCGATTCTGTCCTGATCTCCTGATCGACCCCGAAATCCAGGCCGAAGTGGCTCAGCCAATGCGCCACCGCGTTCAGATATTCGTCCTGGCTGAACGGGTAGAAATGAAGGTGCAGGCCGAACCGGTCCGACAAGGAAATTTTTTCCTCGACGCTATCGCCAGGATGTATTTCTCCGCGGTCGTCGCTTCTGCGCTCGAGATTGTCGCTCATGCGCTCACTGACCATGTGCCGCCTGTTGGAGGTGGCATAGATCAGCACATTGGGCGACGGCCCGGCGACAGAACCGTCGAGCACGGTCTTCAGGCCCTTGTAGCCATGCTCCCCCTCCTCGAAAGACAGATCGTCACAGAAGATCAAATATCGCCTGGTCTCGCGCCTGATCAGACTCACGATATGCGGAAGATCATCCAGCGCCTGCTTCTCGACTTCGATGAGGCGCAATCCTTGACCGTGAAACGCCGCAAGACAGGCACGCACCAAGGATGATTTTCCCGTTCCTCGTGCGCCGGTCATCAGCACGTTGTTGGCTGGATATCCCTGAACGAATTGGCTGGTGTTCCGGTGCAGCCGTTCGGCCTGCCCGTCGATGTTGCGCAGATCGGAGAACGCGATGAGTTGCGGCGAATCGACTGGAACGAGCCGGCCTTGGGAGAACAGGCCTCGCCCTGCCTGCCAGCGGTAGGCCAGTGCCTCCGGCAAATGCCTGTCTCGGGATGGCTCATCAGGAGCAAGGCGCTCGAGTACGGCAGACAAGCGGTTCAGGGCTTGTGTCAAGCCGGCGGCTTGCCCGCTCATGGAAGAATCATTGTTCACGCTGCAGTCCTTGAGAAGGTGGTGGCGCGCCAGGGAAAAGCCGGCGTCCCATGCCCGCCCTCTACCGATATGGAAAGAGTGGATCTTCTATGAGAGCAGGAAAGACTGTCTTAAGATAAAGAGCCAATTTTTATCTTGAAAGAGACAAGACGTGGCTGTCGATCCATTGGTTCATCTGCCCTTCGAAGCAGCGTCAAGGCCAGTGACAGGCCTCGCGGTGGATTACCCCAGCGGACATGTCGTCGCCGCGCACAAGCATGTGCGTGCCCAGTTCCTGTATGCGACCCATGGCGTGATGGTGGTCGAAACCAGCCGCGGCCGCTGGGTGGTGCCGCCGACGCGGGGAGTCTGGCTGCAGGCGCACGTCGAACATACCGTCCGTATGAGCGGACCGGTCAGCATGCGCACGCTGTTCGTGACCCCGGATGCTGCGCCCGGCCTGCCCGACGACGACTGCGTTCTCAACGTATCGCCGCTGCTGCGCGAACTGGTACTGGAAGCGTCGCGAATCCCGCTGGATTACGAGCTCGACAGCCGGAACGGCCGTCTCATGCGCCTGCTGCTCGATGAGTTCCAGCGGCTTCCGGTCCTGCCCTTTCATTTGCCCTGGCCGGAAGACAAGCGCCTCGACCGGGTCTGCACCCAATTGGCGCGCCAGCCGGACGACCCGACGACCGCCGGCGAGTGGGCCAGGCGCCTTGCGATGAGCACCAAAACCTTCCACCGCCAATTCAGAAGCCACACGGGCATCAGCTTCGGGCAATGGCGTCAGTTGGCCCGTCTGCTGCTCTCACTGGAGAGCCTGGCGCGAGGCAGGCCAATCGCCCAGGTCGCACTGGAACACGGCTACAGCAGCCAGAGTGCCTACACCGCAATGTTCAAGCGCCATTTCGGCATGACGCCGTCTGCGTTCTATCACTGAGCGCAGCAAGGTAGCTTGCTCAAGCTGCTTCGATACCCGCACGAAGCGCCGCCTCCAGTACGGCATCCCGCAGAACACTGTTCCTGGCCAGAGGCCCGCCGATACGCTCACCGGTCAGTACGCCAGCCAGCCGATCACCGAACAGCAGCAGCGCATGATCGCGGTCGCGCTGGCGCGACATCCACAACAGCCCGTCGGCATCGGAACACTGGCGACGGAGCATTTCAGCCCAGCGCGCCGTCAAAGGATAGTCACTGGCCGTACTGGTGATCAGTTCCTCCTTCGGGATCTTCAGACGATGCAGTCCCTCGGTCGTCAGATCCACCAGTTTCAAGGCGCGCTTGGATACGAGTTGCCCATGGCCTCGTTGCGAGAAAGCATCCAGATCCACGAACTTGTCAGTCGCATCGATCGGGACTTCATGGAATATCGTCTCAAAAATCGCACAGTCCAGCGTCGATCCACCGTAGAGATAGGGCACCACATTCCCCTTCTCGTCACGGATCGGTGAAAAGCGCGTCGGCTTACGGGGGCGCCCCGCTTCATCCACGCCCGGATTGAAGCTTTCGGGTGCGAACCCGGTATGGTGGATGACATGGATCACCCGCCCAGCCGGCCATGTATCGAACAGAGGCTCCAGCGTAGAAGACGGAGCGCGGCAGCTCAAGCCGCAGCCTCTTCGACCTCGCGCCGTGCTGCAGCGACGACGGCATCCGGATCACGACTCAGCAGATCGGCAGGCCTCGCGCTATCCGGTAGCCAACCATTGCCCGATGTGAACCAAAGCGCAATTTTCCATGGAGACTTGCGAGCGCCGAAGGCTTCAAGCACTGCGTGAACGGCCTTGATCGGCTTGCCATTCTCGAACTGAAACGCCGGATAAACGTCGTGCCCGCGCGCGCGCCTGTCCGGATGTGGTACCGCGAAAACCTGGTGGCGTTTGCGCCAGTTATCCGCCAGCGCCGAGCGATTGCTGGCCTGGGACTTGTTCAGGTCGGCCAGTTGTTCGGCCGTGAAGTAGCCATACTCGTTGAGGATACGGGCATGCCGTGCGGCAAGCCGCTGCGCCATTTCGGTCTCCGCCTGGCTGGGCGCCATCAGGCGGGCGGCCATGAAATCGATCATCTCCTCCATTTGGCGCTTGCTCGCGGCAGAGAGCTTTTCGGCGAGCAGACGATCCAATAAGGGCAAGGACGCGAGCAAGGTGTTCGAAGCCGCTTCGGTCGCAACCTCGAGCACGAATGTCCGCCCGGCACCATGGGAGCGCCCCTTCTCATTGCGATAAGGCTGCACGGTGAGCACATCACCGTGCAGCGTCGCGGATGCAGCTTTACCCATGGCTTCAACTCCCTTGACCGTTGTTGATTGAATACTAGGTCAGCAGATCAAAACGGTCAATCCAGCGAAATCCGGCCACTACAAACGAATCCATTTCGCGTGACAGTGCGTCAAGAAGCTACTCATGGAGATGAAGTGGAAACATCGGCGAGGGCAAAGTCCGGGACATGATCAGAATGGCGGGCGATGTGGCCAGATCGCAAGATCAGTCGCGGAGCTACGGTTTCCGCTTGCAGGTGATCGACAGCCCCGCCCGGCTGCGCGTGTCGATCGTGGTGACGGCGTCCGGCACGTGCTGGATGTGGTCGAGGAACTCGCGGATGCCGCGCTGGTTCATCGACACGTTGTGCGCGGTGAAGCAGCCGCCGGGGACGATCTTCGGCCACAGCGCATCGAAGTAGTTGATGTACCAGTCTTTGTCGGCATCGGAGAACACGAAGTCGATCGGTCCCTCCAGTTGCGGCACGAGTTCGTGGGCATCGGCCAGCCGCGCGTCGATGACGCCATCCAGCCCCGCTGCCGCGAAGTTTTCCACGGCGATGCCGTGGCGCCGCGGGTCGATCTCGATGGTGGTCAGGCGGCCGCCGGTCCTGCTCAAGGCCCAGCCGATCCAGATCGAGGAGTGGCCGGTCGAGGTGCCGATCTCGACGGCATTGCGAAAGCCATTGGCGACGATCAGTTCGTGCAGCGTCCGCCCGTCGATCTCGGGCACGTTCAGGTCCCGCCAACTGCCTTCGCGCTCGTCGAGGAAGGTCTGCACACGCCGGTCGCGTTCGGTGTCGGCAGCGGCTTGCGCCGATGCACCGGTCGGCGCGATCAGGGTGACGAGGAGAACGGCGGCAATGTGAGCGATGCGGGCCATGAGCAGCTCCTGGCGGCGATAGCGATGCGCGTTGGAGCTGCCCGCCGCTCCTGCGTTCCCGCCGATGTTCATCCGGCAAGCTTCGTGGCCCGTGGTCTTGCCCGTCCATCGGCTGCCGAGATGGAGATAACCACCGCTCATGCGCGGCATCCGTCCGCAGGTGCACGGGTTCAAGGCAGGCATTTGTCGCAACGCAGCAGATCCTCGAATTCTGCTGCCGAAACCGGCCTGCTGAAGTAGTAGCCCTGGATCTCGTCGCAGCGGTTGCGGCACAGGAAGTCACGGTGCGCTTCGGTTTCCACGCCCTCGGCGATGACCTTGAAGCCGAGGTTGTGGGCCAGCGAGATGACGGCCAGCACGATGGTCGCGTCTTCCGGATCGGTCAGCATGTCGCGCACGAAGGACTGGTCGATCTTCAGCGTATCGGCCGGGAAGCGTTTCAGATAACCCAGATTGGAATAACCGGTGCCGAAATCGTCGATCGATATCTTGACGCCGATGTCGCGCAGCCGGCCGAAGGCCGCGATCACCTTCTCGACGTCCTGGGCGATCAGGCTCTCGGTCAGCTCCAGTTCCAGCAGCTCCGGCGGCAGGCCGGTGCTGCGCAGCGTGCCCATCACCCAGTCGATCACGTCCTGCTGCAGAAACTGGCGTGCCGAGATGTTCACCGCCACGGTGACGCGGGGCAGCCCGGCGTCGCGCCACGCCTTGGCCTGGGCACACGCCGTGCGCAGCACCCAGTCGCCGATCGGCACGATCAGGCCGGAGTCCTCGGCAATCGGAATGAACTGGGCCGGCGGCACCATGCCCAGTTCGGGATGGTGCCAGCGCAGCAGCGCTTCGCAGCCGGTGATGCGGCCGGCGTGCAGATCCACCTTGGGCTGGTAGGCGAGCTGGAACTGGCCCAGGGCCAGGGCGTCGTGCAGCCTGGTTTCCAGGCTGACCCGGTGCTGCGTCTCCTTGCTCATTTCGCGCGTGAAGAACTGGCAGGTGTTGCGGCCCAGGCTCTTGGCGCGGTACATCGCCACGTCGGCGTTGCCGATCAGCGCATCGGCCGATTCGCCGTCCTGCGGAAACACCGCGGCGCCGATGCTGCCGGTCAGGTGGACTTCACGGCCCTGCACGATGAGCGGGGCTTTCAGGGCCCGGACGATCTTCCCCGCGACCTCATGGGCATCCTCGGTCTGGCGCAGGTCGGTCAGCAGGATCAGGAATTCGTCACCGCCCTGCCGGGCCACGGTATCTCCCTCGCGCACCAGCGAAGCCAGCCGCCTGGCGGCGGCCTTCAGCACCGCGTCGCCGAACGGATGGCCGTAGCAGTCGTTGATGACCTTGAAACGGTCCAGATCGAGGAACAGCAATGCGAGCAGACGGCCGCTGCGGCGCACGTGCGCGATGACCTGCTGGATGCGGTCCTGGACCAGGTTGCGGTTGGGCAGGCCGGTCAGGCCGTCGTGGGTGGCAAGGTAGCGGATGCGCTGCTCGGCCTGCTTGCGTTCGGTGACGTCGCGGCCGACGCAGACGACCACGCCGTGGTCCCGGGACAGCACGGCCGACCAGGTCAGGAACACGACCCAGCCGGACTTGTGCACGAAGCTGCATTCGAAGTCACGCATGCGCTGCCCCTGCAGCACGGCCTGGAACTCGTGCTGGAAGGGCAGCAGCCCATCGGGATGGATCAGCCTCTCGATGCGGGTGCCCATCAGTTCGGCAGGCTCGTAATCCAGCATGGCCTGCGCCGCCGCGCTGACTTCGAGGAAACACCCCTGCGTATCCAGCGTACAGATGAGATCCAGCGAGTTCTCGAGGATCAGCGTCTTCATGTGCTCGAGCCGGTTCTGCTGGCGCCGGTTCTCGGCCGCATCGAGCGCACGCGCCACCGCGGGAACGAGCCGGGTCAGGTTGTCCTTGAGCACATAGTCGTCGGCACCGAGCTTCAGCGTCTCCACCGCGACGTCTTCGCCGACGGTGCCGGAGATCACGATCACCGGCAGGCCGATCTCGCTGTTCCGGATCACACCGAGCGCACCGCGGGCGTCGAAGGACGGCAGCATGTAGTCGGACAGCACGATGTCCCACGGTCCGCTGCGCAGCGCGTGGCGCAGATCGTCCTCGGTCTCGACGCGCTGCGCACGCACGTCGTAGCCGGCACTTCGCAGAGCCTCCTGGACGAGGATCGAGTCGTCCTCGTTGTCCTCGACCATGAGGGCACGCAGCAGCGTCATGGTGCGGATTTTCCGGCCGGCAGCTCGTTGAGCAGCAGCCAGTACAGGCCGAGTTGGCGCACCGCTTCGATGAACTGGGCGAAATCCACCGGCTTGCGCACGTAGCTGTTGGCGCCCAGGCTGTAGCTGGAGATCAGATCCTGCTCCTCGCGCGAGGACGTCAGGATCACGACCGGCAGGAGCTTGGTGCGCTCATCGGCGCGGATGCAGCGCAGCACCTCCAGCCCGTCGATCTTGGGCAGCTTGAGGTCGAGCAGGATGATGGAGGGCGACACGCTGCCGCCCTCGCGGTCGGGCCCCAGCAGCAGATCCAGCGCCTCGGCGCCGTCGCGCGCCACGGTGATGGAATTGGAGATGCGGTTCTCCTCGAAGGCGAGGATGGTCAGCTCTTCGTCGTCCGGGTTGTCCTCGACGAGCAGGATGGTCTTGTCGGTCATGGGTCGATGCCCTCGATCTCATAGTGAAAAGCGGAAAGTCGCACCCTTGCCGAGTTCGGCTTCGGCCCGGATGCGCCCGCCATGGCGGTTGACGATACGCTGGACCGTGGCCAGGCCGATACCGGTGCCGGGAAACTCCGTCATGCGGTGCAGGCGCTGGAACGGCCCGAACAGCTTGTCCGCATAGCGCATGTCGAAGCCGGCGCCATTGTCGCGGACGGTGAAGAGCGGCGCGCCGTCTTCGCTGTCGGCGGTGAAGGCGATGCGGGCAACGGGCGTCTTCGAGGTGAATTTCCACGCATTGTCGAGCAGGTTCTCCAGCAGGATGCGCAGCAGGCGCGGATCGCCCTCTGCCGCCAGGCCGTCCTCGACGAACAGCTCGGCCTCGCGCTCCGGGGCGGCACTCTGCAGGTTGGCGAGCACCTCGTTGGCGATGGCGCTGAGATCGACCATCTCGCGCTGCATCTGGTCGCGCGAGACGCGGGAAAGCTTGAGCAGGTCGTCGATCAGTTCGCCCATGCGGTTCGTCGCGGCCATTACGCGGCCGAGGTAGCCCTGCGCCTTGTCGTCGAGTGCGCCGGCATGGTTCTTCGCCAGGACCTCGGTGAAGCCGGCGATGCCGCGCAAGGGCGCGCGCAGGTCGTGCGAAACGGAGTAGCAGAAGGTCTCCAGCTCGTGGTTCAAGGCCTGCAGCTCCCAGGTGCGCTGGGCCACGCGCTGCTCGAGCTCGGCGTTGAAGGCGAGCAGCTGGGTCTGGGCCTGCTGCAGCGTGCTCTCGGCACGCTTGCGCATCTCCACTTCGGTGGACAGGGCGTCGAAATTCCGCTTCAGGCGCTCGGCCATGTCGTTGAAGGAGCGGGCCAGCATGTCCATCTCTTCCAGCGGGCTGCCGGGCAGTTGCTGGGCCAGGTCGCCGGCGGCCAGCGCCCGCGTGGCGCGCGAGATGCGGCGGATCGGCGCGGTGACCTTCGAGGCCAGCACCGCGGCGACCGCGAGCGACAGCAACAAGGCCACCGCGAAAACCATGGCCGAGCGGCTGTTGCCGGTCTGGATGCCGCTCAGGTAGTACGACTCGGGCATCGCAGTGACCATGACCCAGTCGTCGTGGCCGCCGCTGCGGTCCTGATAGGCCGTGGCGCGGGCAAGCCAGGTTTCACGCGACAGGGGCTTCGGGTCGATCTGGACGAATCGGAACTGGTGGTCCGGCGGGAGCCGTTGCAGCCCGCCGGGCGAATCCTCCGCGAGATGGCCGATCGCCGTGGCCACCACCGGATCCGCCCCGGGCGCCGACGATGCGACGAGCCCGCCGGCTCGATCCACGATGAAGGCGCGGCCGCGTGCGGCGACCGGCAGCTCCCCGAGCAGATCGGCGATGGCAGCGGTATCGCTCACCGTGCCCGGGCGCGACAGTTGCTCGTCAAGTCGCAGGTTGATGTTCTCGGTGATTTCCTGGTGCAGCCACTCGGCCAGCCGGTTCGCGTCCCGCGCGGCGCTGCGCAGCGTGACGTAGGCGGTCGCGCCGACCATCAGCAGCACCAGCACGATGAAGGGCGCAAGAATCACCATGCGCAGCGGAACGCCGGAATCCCCTGTTCCGGGCGCAGCACCGTGCCGGTCATGGCCGGACTCCCAGACCCACTGCTTCTGGCGCAGCGGGCGCTGCTTCACGTGGCCGCCGATGTCGGCCCAGAAGAACCCCAGCCGGCGCGCCAGCGGCAGCGCAAGCAGCATGACCAGCGGTGCAAGCACCCAGGTGACGCCGGTCGTGAAGATCAGCGCCGGCGTGACGGTACGGTAGGAAATTTCGGGCGTGAACTGCGCCGCACTGAGATGGCCCCACAGCACCGGCTCGATGGCCAGGAACAGCAGCACGAAGCCCAGGTAGGCGCCCCAGGTCCGGGCGCGCCGGAAATCCGGGTTCCTGCCGATGAGCTGATAGGCGACCCAGAAGCACGCCGCATTGATGAAATACCCGGGCAGCCAGTCGATCAGGAAACCGGGCGGCACGCCTTCGATCAGGTCGGACAGGCCGTAGGCGAACGGCACCGTGATCAGCGCCGGGTAGCCGAACAGCACGATGCACACGAACACGACCAGGTCCTTCAGCGACTCGAAAGTCTGCGCCCCCGGTACCAGCACGAAGAAAGAGCCGAGCCAGCCGGTCAGGATGATCAGCACGAAGGTCAGCGGAATGCTCGAGAACGCCTTCGTGTTCCAGGCCTGGCGTTCCCGGCCCAGCCCCCAGCGCCCGCCGGGCCTCAGCGTGAACCTGCCGAAGGCCAGCAGCATCAGCCCGAAGCCCAGCCAATAGCCGAGCCGGCCCCAGACTTCGAGCAGCGGCAGCGGAATGGCCGCGAAGCTTCCCTCGATCGCCTGGACGATGGTGTTCATGCTCGCGCCTCAGCCCCGGTGCGGGCGGCGGCCTGCCGGGAGATGGCCATGGACGGGGGCGGCATAAACGAAGGGAGATGGCCGGGAATGGCGATTTCCGGGTGCGCTGGGGAGAATGAAGCCTTGAACTCCATGGACTGCTCGACCGTCGACGGCAATGGGGAAAGCATAAACCGCTTTGCTGGATATGAGAAAAGTGTAAGCGTGCGATATCGCGCGAGGCGACGGTCTGCTGACTCTCCCCTGCCCTGCCGGAATCCCTCGACCCCGTGATACAGGGCAGCCTGCTGGTTTGCCTGCCAACCCATCGGCGCCGGCCAAACGATGGACGCTGCACGGGATGATCCCCACAGGACTCGATTCCTAGTGCGCACGTCCTCCCAGGTACAGCTCACGCACCTTTTCGTCGCGCAGCAATTCGTCGGCCCGGCCGGTGAGCGCGACGGTGCCCATCGACAGCACGTAGGCACGGTCGGAGATGCGCAGTGCCTCCATCGCGTTCTGCTCCACCATCAGGATGGTCACGCGCTCCTGGTCGCGCACCTGGACGATGGCATCGAAGACCTCGTGCAAGACCTTGGGCGACAGGCCTGCCGAGGGCTCGTCCAGCAGCAGGATGCTTGGCCGGGGCATCAGCGCGCGTGCCAGTGTCAGGATCTGCCGTTCACCGCCGGACATGGAAGAAGCGCGCGCATCGAACTTCCTGGCGAGGACGGGATAGAGCGTGCAGAGTTCTTCCATGCGCCGCGCGCAGTCGGCCTTGTCCATGTAATGGCCGCCCACCTGCAGGTTCTCGCGGATGCTGAGTGCGCTGAACACGTTCTCGGTCTGAGGCACGAAGCCCAGGCCGCGATGGCGGATCTTGCGGTGCACCGGGATCTGCGAAACGTCCTCGCCGCGCAGCGACACCGTGCCGCTGCGCGGCAGCAGGAAGCCGGCGATGGTCTTAAGCAGCGTGCTCTTGCCGCAGCCGTTGGGGCCGAGCAAGGTGACGATCTCGGCTTCCTGCACGTTCAGCGTCATGCCGCGCAGGATGTCGATCTCGGCGGTGTAGCCTGCCACCACGTTGTCGATGTCGATCATGCGACGTTCTCCATCGCAACGGGTTTGGCCCCTGCCGTGCCCAGGTAGGCCTGCAGCACGCGCTCGTTGCTGGCCAGTTCGTCGGGGCGGCAACTGGCGACGATGTGGCCGCGGTCCAGCACCACGCAGCGGGTGCACACGTCGCGGATGAAGTGCATGTCGTGCTCCACGATCACCAGCGTCATGCCCTGCGCGTTCAAACGCTGCAGCGCGGCGACGATGTCGCGGCGCAGGTTGGGATGCACGCCCGCGGTGGGCTCGTCCAGCAGCAGCATGCGCGGCTCGGCCATCAGCGCGCAGACGATGCCGAGCAGTTTCTTCTGCCCGCCCGAAATCGACGCGGCCGGCAGGTCGCGCACCGGCGTCAGCAGCAGTTCCTTGAGCAGATGCTCGGCCTTGTCGCGTGCGGCGCGTTCGGTGGCGCGTGCGCCCGCCGTGCCCAGCAGCGTGTCCCATACGCCGTGGTGGGCGGTGGCGGCAGCCATGGCGACCTCGATCACCGACATCTTGGTCGGCATCGACGGCAACTGGAAAGTACGCGCCATGCCGGTGCGCACGATGCGGTGCGCCGGTAGGCGGTCGATGCGCTGGCCGTCGAAATGCACGGTGCCGGCATCGGCGGAAGTGAAGCCGGTGACGACGTTGAGCAGCGTGCTCTTGCCCGAGCCGTTGGGGCCGAGCAGGCCAACGATCTCGCCGGGCGCGATCTGTACGCTGACGTCCTCCAGCACCTGGTTGCCGCCGAACGCCTTGGCGACGGAGCGGATATCCAGGAAGGCGTTGGTCGATGAATCGGTCATGGGATCTTCCGCAGCTTTTCGGGGATCAGGCCCTGGCTGCGCCACAGCAGGCAGGCCAGCAGGATGGCGCCGATCATGCCCAGGCGCAGCGCGCCGGCGAGGTCGGAACTGAACTGGAAGTAGTCCTTGGCAAAAGGCACCAGCGCATAGGCGGCCTGCACCAGCACCACGCCGACGATGACGCCCGCGGTGTTGCCCAGGCCGCCGATCATCACCATGGTCCACAGCAGGAAGGTTTCCGGCGCAACCATGTAGTCCGGCCCGGCGAAGCTCATGTAGTGCGCGTACAGCGAGCCGCCCAGCGCGGTCACCGCGGCGCCGGTCATGATGGCGTGCGACTTCAACTGGCGCAGGTCGTAGCCCATACACACGGCCAGTTGCGGCTCCTCGCGCATCAGCCGCAGCGCCCGGCCGAAGCGGCCGTTGGCCAGGCGGCGCGACAGCAGCGCGAACATGGCCAGTACTGCCAGCACCACGGCCAGGAAGGCCAGCGCGCTCCAGGGCCGGGCCAGGCCCTCGAACAGCGACGGAATGCCCGCGATGCCGTTGGCGCCGCCGGTCAGCCAGTCCTCGTTGGTGGCGATGGTGCGCAGGATCTCGGCGATCGCCAGCGTGGCGATGCCCCAGTAGTCCGCCGCCAGTTGCCGGCCCAGGCGCGCAATGCACCAGCCCAGCGCCATGGCCACCAGCACGCCGCAGGCCGCGCCCGCCAGCGGCGACCAGCCGGCCTGGACGGCGATGCCGGTGCCGTAGGCGCCGATGCCGGCGAAGGCGATGTGGCCGAAATTCAGCAGCCCCGACACCCCCGCCTGCAGGTTCAGCCCCAGCGCCATCAGGCCGTAGATGCCCGCGATGGTGAGGGTGGCGATGAAGAAATCAAACACGGCGCACCTCCCGGTCGAACAGACCGTAGGGCTTGAACAGCAGCGCCAGCAGCAGGATCAGGAAGGAACCCGCGCTGATGTAGGACACGGGCAGGAAGGCGATGGGCTTGCCCAGCAGCGGACCGAAGTTGATGTTTGTCACCAGCGTCTCGGTCAGTGCGATCAGCAGCGCGCCCAGCACCGCCCCCAGCGGATTGCCGAGCCCGCCCAGGATGGCGGCGGCGAACACCGGCAGCAGCAGGTCGTGCCCAAGGTTGATGTGCGCGCCGATCGACAGCGCCAGCACGCTGCCGCCCAGCCCCGCGATGGCGCCGCTGACGAAGTTGACCAGGCGGGTGATGCCCTCGGCGTTCAGGCCCGAGGCAGCGGCCAGCGCCGGATTGGTCGACAGCGCCCGCATCGCGCGCCCGGTGCGGGTGAAGAACAGCAGCAGCATGAACAGCACCAGCAGCACGGCGGTGGTGGCCATGGCATAGATCTGGGTATGCGACAGGCGCACGTCGCCCACCATCACCGGCTCGGTCATCGGCAGGTTGAACATCAGCGGAAACGAGCCTGCGAAGCCCTGCACCGTCGCCACCACCAGCATCGCCACCGCCAGCGAACCGATCATGGTGATGGCCGGCCCAGAACGCAGCAGGCGGCGGAACACCAGCAGGTGCAGGACCAATGCGAGCACACCGGTGAGCATGCAGGCGATGAGGATCGCCAGCGGCAGCGGTACGCCCATCGAGAAGAAGACATGGGTGGCATAGGCGCCCAGCATGGCGTACTGCACGTGCGCGATGTTGGGAAACTTGACCAGGCCATAGACGGTGCTCAGGCCCAGCGCGACGAGCGCAAGATCCGAGGCACGCAGGAGCGTGTCGAAGAACAGTTGGAGCATGGCGAGCGGAAGGAAGCGCTATGAAGTCGGAAGCCCCCAGCGCCTGGCGGACAGGCGCTGGAAGGCACGGCTCGAAATCGCCGCTCGCGGCGATTCCTGGCTCAGCGGGGAACGACCTTGCCGTCGAACTTGAGCTTGGCGTACGGCGGGTCGAGGCGCTGGCGGTCGGCATCGAACACGATCGGGCCGGTGACGCCGACGTAGCCGCCGCTGCCGATTTCCTTCAGCGCGGCCTGCACGGCGGCGGTGTCGGTGGACTGGGCCTTGTTCATCGCCGCAGCGGTCATCAGCACCGCGTCGTAGGCATAGCCGGTGTAGGAAGTCTTCATGCCTTCCTTGTGGCGGGCGGCGAAGGCTTCGGCATAAGCCTGGCCCGCTTCGCCATAGACGTTACCCACCTCCATGCCGAGCTGGCCCTTGGCGATCTCGGCCGGCGTGTCCGACAGGCTCATGGAAATCAGGATCGCGTAGAACGGCTTGGCGCGCAGGCCCAGTTCCATCGCCTCGCGGTTGATCACGGCCGACTCCTGGCCGTAGGCGGTGTAGATGTAGGCGTCGGGGTTGGCGCGCGAAAGCTGCTGCAGCTCGCGGCGGTAGGTGGACTGGCCCGCGGTGTACAGCGCCTCGGCGACCACCTTGCCGCCGAGCTTGTGAAACTCTTCCTTGAAGCCGTGCACCACGCCCTGGCCGTAGGCATTGTTGGGGGCGATCATCACCACGTTGCGGTAGCCCAGGTCCCACACGTCCTTGGACGAGAACTGGTTGCCCTTGTCCTCGAGGCCGATCAGGTTGAACGAGCTCGCGCCCAGTTCGCGGATCTTCACGCTGGTGCTGGCGATGTTGATGTGGGCGACACCCTCCTTGACCAGGTATTGCGCCATCGGCAGCGTGATGCCCGAGGAGTATTCGCCGATCACCACCGGCACCTTATCCACGCTCACCAGCTTGCGCGCGGCGTTCAACGCGGTGGTGGCGTTGCCGCCGGAGTCCTCGATGATGACGTTGAACTTCTTGCCCAGCACCCCACCGTCAGCGTTCACTTTATCGACGGCCAGCGCCACGGCGCGGCGCACATCCTCACCCACTGTGGCATTGGCACCGGTGAGCGACAGCACGGCGCCCATGTTGATCGTCTCCTGCGCATGTGCGGGGAAAGCCACGGCAAGGCCGAGCGCGATGGCTGCGGCAGAGAATTGGCGGCGGGTCAGAGACAGAGACATGAGAACTCCTGGCTGATGGGGAAAAGGATCGCTTCGGTACTTGCAATATCCATACCTGGGCAAATTTTGCACAAATGTATTGAAATCGGGCGAAATCAGCATTTAGGGAAAGCCCGCAGAGCAAATCCGACACCAAGCACCGGGAAACCCTGCTTTCCGCGCCCTGCATCATCCGATTCCCGATACGCAAGCCACGACGCAGCTGGAGGCTATCCCCATCGCCGCACGGTGGCAGCAGGCACGAGCGTGCCGCAGCCGGGCAAACGCATCGCCCCGGAATGCCGCACGATGCGGCTTGCCGTCCCCAACATGGTGCGAGGATCAGAGCGTCGCCTGCGCCACCGCATGCTCCCAGCGCGCCATCAGCGCCTCGGCCTGGTCGTGCGCCAGCGTCGGCAGGAAGCGCCGCTCGGCACGCCAGAGTTCAGCCAATTCCGCCGTGCCCGCATACACGCCACTGGAGAGTCCAGCCAGGTAGGCCGCGCCCAGGGCCGTCGTCTCCACCACTGCCGGGCGCACCACCGGAATGCCGAGCAGGTCGGCCTGGAACTGCATCAGCAGATCATTGACGCAGGCGCCGCCGTCCACGCGCAGCTCGCTGACCGGACTGCCACCCTGGGCCACGGCATCGCGGCTCATGGCCTGCAGCAAGGCCGCGCTCTGGTAGGCAATGGATTCGAGCGCCGCGCGGGCGACGTGGGCCAGCGTCGTGCCGCGGGTCAGGCCCGTGATGGTGCCGCGCGCCTCGGGCTTCCAGTACGGCGCCCCCAGGCCGGTGAAAGCCGGCACCATCATCACGCCGCCCGAATCCGGCACGCTTTCGGCGAGCGCCTGCACTTCGCTGCTGGCCGAGATGGCCCGCAAGCCGTCGCGCAGCCACTGCACCACGGCGCCGCCGACGAACACGCTGCCTTCCATTGCGTATTCGGGTGTCTTGCTGGTTTGCGCAGCACTGGTGCTCAGTAGGCCGTTCTCGCTGCGCTGGAAGCTGCCGCCCGTGTGCATCAGCATGAAGCAGCCCGTGCCATAGGTGTTCTTGGCCATGCCGGCGCTGAAGCAGGCCTGGCCGAACAGCGCGCTCTGCTGGTCGCCCGCCACGCCGCCGATGGCGATCGCATCACCAAGCAGTTCGGGCGCGGTCCGGCCGAAGTCGCTGCTGGAAGGCAGTACCTCGGGCATCAGCGCACGCGGAATGCGCAGCAGCTCGAGCAGTTCGTCGTCCCACTGGTTGCTGCGCACGTTGAACAGCATCGTGCGGCTGGCGTTGCTGACGTCCGTGACGTGGCGGCGTCCGCCGGTGAGCTGCCAGATCAGCCAGCAGTTCACGGTGCCGAAAGCGAGCTCGCCGCGCTCGGCCGCCGCGCGCGCGCCGGGCACCTTGTCCAGCAGCCACTGCAGCTTGGTGCCCGAGAAATAGGCATCGATCAGCAGCCCGGTCTTCCGTTGGACGAGCTCGGCGCAGCCCTGCTCGCGCAAGGCGGCGCAGATCGGCTCGGAGCGCCTGTCCTGCCAGACGATGGCGTGGTGCACGGGCCGGCCGGTCCTGCGGTTCCACAGCACCGTGGTCTCGCGCTGGTTGGTGATGCCCAGCGCGCGCACGTCTTTCGCACCGATGCCCGCCTGCCGCAGCGCCTGCTGCGCGGTCGCGAGTTGGGTACGCCAGATCTCCATCGGGTCGTGCTCCACCCAGCCGGGGCGCGGGTAGATCTGCGGCAGCTCCTGCTGCGCCTGGGCGACGATGTGGCCGCGTTCGTCGAACACGATGCCGCGCGAACTGGAGGTTCCCTGGTCGAGAGCAAGCAGGTAGGTCATGGGTCAGTGGCTCCGATAATCCTGCGGGACTAGCTGGACGGATGGTAATTTGCATTTACCCGTTTTACAGCCGATGCTTGGCCCATGTGGCACCACAGTGTCGACTGCTGCCAGTTCGCGAATCCCGGAGACCATGCGCCCCGTGACACCCGCCACTCCCCGCAAAGGAGCGATCCGCACTGCCGACCTCCCCGACGAGGTGCTGCAAGCCCTGTCGCGCGGTGAGATGCAAAGTGCCACGCTGGCCGCCTACGCCACTTCGCCAGCAAAGTCCTGCGCAATCTCAGGTAAGCTCGCATTCAGGCACTATCACCAGCCCGACAGCACGATCTTGCCTATCGCCTGCCCGCTTTCGAGCAGCCCATGGGCAGCACGCAGATTCCGCGCATCGATCGTCCCGAGCGCCTGGGTGCGCGTCGTCACGATCTTTCCCCGATCAACGAGTTCGGCGACGTTGCGCAGGATTTCCTGCTGACGAATGATGTCCGCCGTTCCGAGCAGTGGCCGGGTAAACATGAATTCCCAGTGGATCGACAGGCTCTTGCCCTTGAGCGAAACGATGTCGAGCGATGCAGGATCGTCGATCAGCGCGATGCGACCCTGCGGCGCGATCAGTTGCACGATGTCGGCGAGATAACGGTCGGTGTGCGTGGTGGAAAAGACAAAAGCCGGCGCGCCCAGCCCCAGGGCTTCGATCTGTGCGGCCAATGGCCGGCGGTGGTCGACGACGTGATGGGCACCCATCTTCTTCACCCATTCCACCGTCTCCGGGCGCGAAGCGGTGGCGATCACGGTCAGGCCGGTCAATGCCCGCGCCAGCTGGATCGTCATCGAGCCCACGCCCCCTGCCCCGCCGATCACAACGATCGCGTTGGCCGCACCGGCAACCGGCTGCTCCACGCGCAAACGATCGAACAGCGTTTCCCAGGCGGTGATCGCAGTCAGCGGCAGCGCTGCGGTGTCTTCGTCGTCCAGCGTGCGGGGGGCATGGGCGGCAATGCGTGCATCCACCGCCTGCAGCTCGGCATAGCAGCCGGGGCGGTCGATCGCACCGGCGTAGAACACCCGATCGCCCGGCCCGAAGCCGGTGACGCGCGCGCCGACTGCGCGCACCCGGCCCACGGCATCCCAGCCGAGGATGCGCCATGTGCCAGCGGCTGGCCGGGCGGACGCTCGGACTTTGGTATCCGCAGGGTTGACCGCGATGGCCTGCACCTCGACGAGCAGATCGTGCTCGCCATGTTCAGGCTCCGGCAGCTCGATATCGACCAGGGACCGGGGATTCGACACAGGCAGGGGCTGATTGAAGCCGACCGCTTTCATGACCTACTCCTTTCGTTGAAAACCAGTGCCCTCGATTCTTGGCTATATTGGCAATCTTCGAAAGAACGCACATATTTTGCATATAGTGTCTTAAAAGGTACCGTCATGGCTCGAATCCCGCACGAGACCTTCACCTGCGCAGCCGGCTGCACGGTCGAAGCCACGCTCGACCTGATCGGCGGCAAATGGAAAGGCGTCATCCTCTATCGCCTGCTCACCGAACAGGTGCTGCGCTTCAACGAACTACGCCGCCTGCTGCCCAACATCACCCAGCGGATGCTGACCAACCAGCTTCGGGAGCTTGAAGGCGACGGGCTGATTGCCCGCAAGATCTATGCCGAAGTGCCGCCCAAGGTGGAGTACCGGCTGACGGATTACGGGCAGACGCTGGCTCCCGTCATTCATGCACTGAAGTCATGGGGCGACGCCCATATCCAGCATCAGCACGGCACAGATCGATCGCAGGCTTCCAGCGCTTGAATCAGGAAGAGCGCCGGGTACGCGCCGTCGTCCATTGCACGGCGAAGACGCTGAGCAGCACGATCATCAGGCCCGCGAGGGCCATGCCGGTCATCGACTGCGAAAGCAGCATCCAGCCCAGCACCACCGCGGTAAGCGGGCTGAGCAAACCCAGCGATGCGACGGCCACGGTCGGCAAGCGCACGACGCCGCGGAAGAAGAGCACGTAGGCCAGCACCGCGCCCGCCAGGCTCAGATACGCATAGGCCACGCCTTGCGACAGTGACAGGGGCGGCAAGGGTGCATCGGCCAGCCAGGCCACCGGCACGAGCATCAGTCCGCCGATCAGCAATTGCCAGCCGGTCAGCGCCAGCACCGGCATGTCCAGGCGCCAGCGTTGCGTCAGCCAGATGCCGGTCGCCATGCATACGGCGCCCGCCAGCGCAGCCGCGATTCCCACGGGTTCGAACACCGTCTGCGGCGACAGCAACAGCACGGCCATGCCCGCGATGCCTGCCACGGCCGACCACAAGGTGACCTGTGCCGGAGACTGCTTGTCGGCCACCCAGGTCAATGCCATGACCACCAGCGGCTGGACGGAACCCAGCACTGCCGCAAGCCCGCCCGGCAAACGATAGGCCGCCACGAACAGCAATGCCTGGAAGATGCCGATGTTCAGTGCGCCCAGCACCAGCAGGCGCCACCAGTCCCTGCGTACAGGCATCCGGCGCGTCAGCACGAGCAGCAGCAGGCCGGCAGGCAACGCCCGGATGAGCGCGGCGGTAAAGGGACGATCCGGCGGCAGAAACTCCGAGGTCACGATGTATGTCGATCCCCAGACAATGGGAGCGAGCGCGGTGACCATGACGTCGCGCCAGTAGTTGTTGTTCGAAGGGACGGTGGCCATGGCAGTTATCTTCAATTCGAGATATATTGATTGTGCCCGCCATTTATCTTGAAATCAAGACATATGCACAGAACCAGCCAGCGACCAGCCGATGCAGTGGATGTCATCCTCGAACAGTGGGCGCAGGAGCGGCCCGATCTGGATGCCAGCCCGATGGGGCCTGCAGGACGCATCATGCGATGTGCGCTGCGGCTGCAACAGCGCGTGGAATCCGGACTGTCCCACTTCGACCTGAGCCTTTGGGAATTCGACATGCTTGCCGCGCTGCGGCGCGCCGGCGCGCCATACCGCTTGAGCCCGACCGAGCTGTTTTCCGCCTTGATGGTGACTTCGGGCACGATGACCCATCGGCTCAAGAGCCTGGAAGCCAGAGGATGGATCGAGCGGGTACCCAACCAACAGGATGCACGCAGCATGCTCGTGCAGTTGAGCGACGAAGGGCGGGCCTTGATCGACCGCGCGGTCGAGGTCCACGTCGACAACGAGCGCCGGCTTCTGTCCGCGCTGCCCCCGGCTGCGCTTGCCGAACTGGACGCCCACCTCTCCGCCTTGCTGCTGGCATTGGAAGCGCCTGCGGACAGCGGCACATCCGGGGATCGCCTCCCTGCACCGCCTGATGCCACATAAGAATCCAACCCAGGCCTTCTGGCGCGACCCGGCCCTGCCCTTCGCCGAAAGCCGCCGCGCCTGCCGAAGCCGCGCCTGCTACAAAGCTCATCACCATCCGAGCTTTTCCATCGGTGCGGTCGATGGTGGCTGCAGCGTCTTTACCGGCGCCGACGCCGGGCCGCTCGAGCTGTCCCCCGGCACGCTGGTGTTCGTGCCTGCCGAGCGCGTACATGCCTGCAACCCTGCCGCCGACACGGCCTGGAGCTACCAGATGCTGCATCTGGATGCGAACTGGCTACGGGCCGTCCGCCGGGAGTACGCACATGCCAGCGCGATCGACGCCGAGCCGGTGCGCATCGTGACTGCTTCCGCGGCCTATGCACGTTTCTGCCGGCTCAATGACTTGCTGTTCTCCGACGCCGATGCACACGACAAAGAGGTGGCGTTGATCGAGTTCATCGGCGACTGCGACACCGAACAGGGTTTGCGCATCGACGCGCCGAACGTGCCCTCGCATCTGGCCGAGCAGATCCGACCGACACTGGACTGCCTGCGCGCTTCACCTTCTGCCAGCATCGCCCTGGACGTACTGGCACGCCTGGCGGGCATGAGCCGCTATCAGCTGATCCGCGCCTTCCGTGCAGTGACCGGCATGACACCGCATGCCTGGCAATTGAACCTGCGCATCAACCTGGCCAGGGCGCAGATGCGGGAAGGTGACAGTCTCGCGGACGTGGCCCTGCGCCTCGGCTTCTCCGATCAAGCGCACTTCCAGCGGGTTTTCAAGGCACATGCGGGTGTGACGCCCGGCCGCTTCCGCAGCTAGCGCCGCAGCTGCAATTTCCTTCAATACGGAACACCCTTCGGTCAGCACACTGCGCAAAAAACTCGTATGTGTGCCCTCGATGGAGCAGTTCCTGATGATCGCCGCAGCGCATTTCCTCGCGCTGCTCTCGCCCGGCCCCGACTTCTTCCTGATTGCCCGGACCTCCTTGTCCGCCGGCTGGCGCACCGCCGGCGGCGTGTGTCTGGGCATCGCACTGGCCAACGGCGTCTTCATCGCCGCCGCCTTCGCCGGCATGGCCGTGCTGCAGGCGGGCAGTACCCTGTTCAACGTCCTGCAACTGGCGGGGTGCGCCTGGCTGATCCATCTCGGCGTGCTGTTCGTGCGCCACGCCGGCAGCAGCACGCTCGAGGTCTCGGCACCAGGCAAGCACGCCGTGCCCGCTGCACAGCCTCTCGCCGCCTGGTTCCGTGCCGCCGGCATGGGCTTCCTGTCAGGCATCCTCAATCCGAAGAACGCCCTGTTCTACGCCAGCCTGGCGGCGATGCTGACCGGCCCGCACGCCAGCGCCGGCTGGAAGACGATCTACGGCATCTGGATGTTCAGCGTGGTGCTGTCATGGGATGTGCTGGTTGCCATTCTGATCGGCAACCGGGGCGTGCTGCAGCGCTTCGAACGGGCGCTGCCCTGGCTGGAACGGATTTCCGGCGCCGTCCTGATCCTGCTCGCGCTGGGCGTGATCGCAGTCATGGCGTTCCGCTGATGCGCGCCGACGCCGGCGGGACGCCACCTGTTGTCAACGCATCACCAGGCCGCCATCCACGAACAGCACCTGCCCGGTCATGAAGCCGCTGAGCTCCGAGGCCAGGAACAACACCGGCCCGGCCACGTCCTCGGGCCGCGCCAGACGCCTGAGCGGCGTGGCCGCCATCAGCGATTCGCGGAAGGACTCGCGGGTGTTCTGCGTGCCCTGGGTGGGATAGACCAGGCCCGGCGCCACGCAGTTGACGCGGATGCCGACCGGCCCCAGTTCGCTGGCCAGATTGCGGCTGAAGGCCACCAGCGAGGCCTTGGCCGTGGTGTAGTCGTGGTAAGGCACGACCGGATGTTCGACGAGGTTGGTGGCGATATTGACGATGCTGCCCCGCGCGCGCCGGCGCATATGCGGCAGCACCGCACGGCAGACCTCGAAGGCCGCGCCCACGGCACCGTCGAACTGGGCCTGGTAATCGCGCCAGTCCAGGTCGTCGAAGCGGCTGCGGCGTTCGGGGTCGAAGGCATAGGGCTTGAAGGCGTTGTTGACCACGATGTCGATCCCTCCGGCCTCGCCCGCGACCTCTTCGACCATGGCCTGTACGGCGGGCTCCGAACCGACGTCGGCCTTGACCGCCCAGGCATCGCCGCCGCCGGCCTGGCAGGCCGCCACGGTCCGGGCTGCCGCCTCCTCGTTGGCCAGGTAATTGACGGCCACCGTCGCCCCTTCACGCGCAAACGCGGTGGCGATGGCCGCACCGATGCCGCGGCCCGCACCCGTGACCAGCACCACCTTGCCGCGCAGGTTCAATCCAGATGCCTGGTCCATGTCAGGCCTCCGGCAGCAGGCTGGTATCGACCACTTTCGCCACCTCGATCCGGCGCTGCACCAGGCCGAGCGCGCGATAAGCGTCGGCCCCCTTCTGCAGCGCCTCGAGGTCGAAGCTGCCCAGGCCCTTGCCCTCCACCGCCGGCAGCGAGGCCGCGTTGCGCAGGCGGATCACGTCGAGGTTGATGTCGCGCTGCGTGCCGTCGATGGCGTACTTGCCGGCCAGCGTCGCGGCTTCCTCGGGGTTGGCGATCATCCAGGCGGCGCTGTCGCGGTAGCCTTTCAGGAAGGCCTTGAGCAGCTCCGGCTGCTGGCGCAGCGTGTCCTCGCGCACCACGAACATGTCGCTGGAAATGTTCAGGTGGTCGCGCACGTGCATCACATCGACCTCGCCGATGCCCTTGCGCAGGCCCACGGCCAGGCCGGTGTCGGTGGCGGCCGTGGCATCGACCTGGCCCTGCATCAGCGGCGCGAAGTTGAGCAGGCCGGTGACGACGATGCTCACGTCCGACTCCTTCAGGCCGGCCTGGTGCAGCATCACCAGCAGATTCTGGCGCGTGCCGCTGGACAGGCTGTAGACGCCGATCTTCTTGCCCTTGAGATCGGCCGGCGTGTGGATGCCCGCCGACTTGAGCGAGACCACGTTGAATACGTTCTGCGGATAGATGTCGTAGATGGCGGCCAGCTTCTCGCCCTTGTCCAGCGCCATGAAGAAGGAGCCGGGGTCGGTGAAGGCCACGTCGGCCTGGCCGCTGAGCAGGTTCCGGATGGCATCGCCGCCGCCCGCGCCGGGCAGGTAGGCGAGCTCCACGCCCTGGGCCTTGAAGAAACCCTTGGCGGGCTCGGCGAGGATGTTGGTGATCTCGCTGATCGGCTTGCTCCAGCCCGCCAGGCGGATCCTGCCCTGGACCGGGGCGGCCGAACCGACGCCGGCAAGCATCAGGCCGGCGAGGCCTGCAGTGGCGCCGAGCAGGCGGCGGCGGGAGATGAACGGAAGCTGGATCGGTGTATGCATGGCAGTTGCCTGTGGCAGTCAGGAGTTGCCGCGTGAACGCGGAGGAGACGCAGCGGACAGGGACGAAGCGGGAAAGGCGTGGGCGCGCAGCAGCCTGCGCTCCAGCAGAAGGCAGCCCTGGTACAGCAGCAGGCCGATGACGGCGATGAGCACCAGCGCTGCGAACATCAGGGTGGTATCCATCATCCCCTGGGCGGCGATGACCACGGCGCCCAGCCCCTGGCTCGACCCCATGAACTCCGCCACGACGACGCCGACCAGGGCCAGCACCACGGCCACGCGCAGCCCGGCGAGGATGGCGGGCAGCCCCATGGGCAGCTTCAGCCGCAGCAGCGTCTGCAGCCGCGTGGCGCCCAGCATGCGAAACAGTTGCAGCCGCTGGGCATCGGCCTGGCGCAGGCCGGTCAGCGTGTTCTCCATCAGCGGAAAAAAGCAGATCAGCGCCGTGATCAGCACCGTGGGCAGCAAACCGAAGCCGAACCACAGCACGAACAAAGGCGCCAGCGCCAGCTTGGGCACGACCTGGCTGACCACCACATAGGGCTTGAGCACACGCTCCAGCAGCTCGGATTCGGCCAGCGCCATGCCGGCAAGCAGCCCCACGATGCTGCCGGCCGCCAACCCGAGGAACAGGGCCTGCAGCGTCGCCCGGATATGCGGCCAGAAATAGCCCGAGGCCAGGCCCGACCACAAGGCCTGAACCACCGCCGAAGGCGCGGGCAGCACCAGCGCCGACAGCCCCCATTGCCGCACCGCCAGCTCCCACAGGCCCAGCAGGACCAGGAACAGTGCGGCCGCCATCAGCCGTGCCTGCATCGGCGTCGGGCTCATGTGCCGGCCCCGTCCATGGCAGCGCGCACGCGGGCGCAGTAGTCGTTGAAAGCCGGACCGTGGCGCATGGCCTGCGTGCGCGGCGCGGGCAGCGTGATCGTCCAGTTTTCCACGATGCGCCCGCCGTGCATCAGCGCAATGCGGTCGCCCAGGTAGACGGCCTCGTTGATGTCGTGGGTGACGAACAGCACCGTCGTGCCGTGCTCGCGGCAGGTGCGCAGCAGATCGTCCTGCAGCTCGGCGCGTGTGATCGCGTCCAGCGCTGCAAACGGTTCGTCGAGCAGCAGCAGCGGCGGTTCGAGGACCAGCGCCCGCGCGAGTGCCACCCGGCTCTGCTGGCCGCCCGAGAGCTGGCGCGGATGGTGCTGCGCATGGCTTGCCAACCCCAGCTGCGCCAGCAACTGCAGTGCGCGCTGCTGATCCTGCGGCGTGGGCCGGCGCTGCAGCGACACGGGCAGTAGCACGTTGTCCAGCACGCTCAGCCAGTCCAGCAGCGTGGGCGCCTGGAACATGAAGCCCACCTGCGGCCCGGGTGAGGCCAACTCGCCGCCGCGGAGCACGATGCGCCCCGCCTGCGGCCTCAGCAGACCCGCAGCCAGCTTGAGCAGCGTGGTCTTGCCGCAGCCGCTGCGACCCAGCAGGCAGTGGAACTCGCCGGCCTGCATGCGCCAGTCCACGCCATCGACCACCGGGGCGCGGCCCGGATAGGTGAACACCACCTTTTCGATATCCAGAAATGCCACGGTCGCGCCTTCAGTCCGCATACGGGGCGAAAGGCTGCGCCGCCGCTTCGGCCGATTGCTCGATCTCGGTCATGCGCACCAGGTCGATCAGGTTGAAGCGCCCATCGTGATGCCAGCCGGCCTCGGGCATGCTCATGGAACCGATGGCGCTGATGCGCGTGACGCCGGCCGCGCCCAGCAGGCCGGCCAGCCGGTACAGCTCCTCGGGCGAGGCCGCGATACCGGCCGTCTGCAGGAACGCACGCTGCGCTGCGACCACCGGCACCACATCGTCGAGGCGATCCACGCCGACCACGCTTATCGTGCGGTACAGCGCAGTCGGCGCCAACGCTTGCAGGCTGTCGCTATAGGCCACGCGCCAGGGCGCATCCACAGGCCCGATCAGCACCTGATCGCCGCTGCCCCACTCCACGGCCTGCTGCCATCTGGCAACGGCAGCGCCCTCCTCCAGCTCCAGCGGCCGACGCGCAAAGCGCCGCTGCAGATTGGCCAGCTCGGCCGCGAGGTAGTCGGCGAAGGCGCGCGGCGGCACCGGCGCGCCGCGCTCCACGTAGAACACATGGGGCGAGTAGCAGCCCTGCTGGTCGTAGCGCATCACGTCCCAGGCCGCCAGCCGCGCGATCGCGGGCGCCTTGAGCGTATCGAGCGCCGCTGCGCCGACCAGGCCGAAGCCCAGCTTGTGGCCGTGCGGCAGAAAGCGCGTGGTCACCGGCAGGCGTTGGCGCAGCGCGGCCAGCGTGTCGTTGCCGCCATAGGCCAGCACCGTGTCGGCCTGTGCATAGAGCGCAGCAGCACCCTCGGCGCCCAGGCCGGCATCGCCGCCCGCCCCGCTCCACCAGACGACGGCCAGGCATTCCGCCAGCGGCGGATGAACCTCGGCCAGCAGCCGCGCGAACCAGCCGGCGAACAGCGGTTCGGCGCTGGCCAGCTTGCCGATGCTCGGGGCCTTGACCAGCAGGCCGCAGACCAGGCTCCACAGCGACAGCGCAGGCACGTTGCCGGCCCAGACATGCGCCAGCAGATCGGGGCCGAAGGCGCGCACCGCACCGCCCTTGGCTGCGGGCTGGAAGCCGTCGAGCACGGCGGGGTTGGCAAAATCCTCGGCCACGAAGCGGCGCAGCTGCGCGGCGCGGAAGGTCTTGAAGAAGCCCGTCAGTCCCAGCCTCACCATGTCCGCGTCGTAGCCGCTGACCACCGGCAGCCAGGCTTCGGCCTCGCGGCGGAAAGGATCGCTGCGGTCGAGCAGGCGGGCAATGACACGGTCGATCACGTCGATGATCTCGGCCATCGGCATCGCGCGCAGATGGCGGTCCGCAGCCTCGCGCACCCGCTGCGCCAGCGCCTGCATCTGTGCAGCCGTCAGCACCGGTACGGATACTTCGAGCCTCAGGCCCTCAGGTTCGGCACCATGCTCGAAAGGCAGCACATGCCACTGCACCTCGTCGTCGCGCAGGCCGGGCAGCCAGCCCGCCGTGATCCGTTCGACCTTCATGCAGCCACAGCCTTGACGAATTCCTCGACCGCCAGCGAGCAGCCCTTGGCCGCCGCGCCCTCGGCCCGCCCCAGCAGCAGGAAACCGCCCTCGGCCCACAGGCCCACGTCCTCGGTCAGGATGGTCGTGGCCGAGTTGTAGTTGGCCAGATCGCAGTGCACGAGAATGCCGCGCTCGCCGGGCGCCACGCTGCGACCCGTGACCGGCTCGACCAGGCGCGAACGGATCCAGTGCGGCCCCGACTTGACCGAGGGCAGCACGGCATTGCCGTCGTCGTAGAACTGCGTGCTCAGCTCGGTCATGCCGTACATGTTGATGCAGTGCGTGCGCGGCACGCCCAGCAGCTCTTCCAGGCCGGCGTAGAAATCCTCCAGCGGCAGCTCGCGCGACTGGCCCTTGTAGCCGCCGGTATCGAGGATGCGGCTGCCCGCCGGCAGGCGGAAGCTGCGCCCTTCGGCGCGCAGCGCATCCATCACATGCACCAGGCTGAAGCTGGCGCCCAGCAGCGCATAGGGCTGGCCCGTCCGCTCGGCCTGCTCCAGCGCGGCGCACAGGCCGGGCAGATCCAGGCCCTCGGGCGTCAGAAAATAGCGGCTGTCCGCGGTGCCGAACCCGGACTTCGCCAGCGCCAGGTAGTGCGCGAGCGACGAATTGGGCATGACCTGCTCGTCGGGAAACAGGATGCCCATGGCCATGCGCCCTGCCCCGCCCATGAAGCGCCGCGCAAAGTTGCGCGTCATCGACAGGTCATAGACGTCGAGCCTGGGATGGAAATGCCTCCCACGCGCCGCACGGCCGGTGGTGCCGCTGGTCATGAACACGCGTTCGCCGGGCGACGCCGGCTCGCTGCGCAGCTCCATGGCCTTGAACGCATCGATCGGAACGGCCGGGATGTCGCTCCAGGTCTTCACCTTGCGCAGCGTGGCGCCGCGCCGCTGGCAGAAGCTGCGGAACGGCGCGTTGGATTCGTACTGGTAGGCAAACAGCCGCAGCGCGAGTTGGTCGAACTGCTCATCGGTGCAGCCATCCATCGCGATGAAAGCGAGCAGATCTGCAAGCAACGAAGCGGCCTTGTCCATGGAGTTTCCTTCGAGAGCGGGGACGTGATGCTCCGAAGGGCCCCGAGCGCGCTGCATCAGGGGCAAGCTCTTCTTCCGCCGACATGACTCGGTTCAAGTTCTCGGGTATGGATCTCAGCACGGGCGTGCACTCCCGGAGCGGCAGCCATGTTACCGCATGGTGCCGGCAAGGTGCTGGACAAGAAGCAGCTCGGGGACCAAAGCACAACGCGAAATCCACCGATCGTGGCCACCGAGCCGCCTTCGAAGTGAGGGGGGCTGGCAAACACAAATTTACAGTCACGTGGGCCTGAAATGTGGACAGCGTATATTTTAGCGCCTAGGATGTGCACAGCGTATACACACCACAACCGGGTCATCCCATGGTCCGCCTCGTCTCACGCATCCAACCCTGTCTGTGGTTCGACACCCAGGCCGCCTCGCAGCGCGTCCTGCAAGCCATGCACGAGATGAAGAAGCTCGACATCGCCGCCCTGCAGGCGGCCTTCGACGGGCGCTGAACCGGCGCCCCCGCATCTCCCTCAACTGACCGGAGCCCCCCATGAAAGCCAACCCCGTTGTCTGGTTCGAGATTTACGTGCAGGACATGGCGCGTGCACGCAGCTTCTACGAAGCGGTATTCCAGTGCACGCTGGAGCCGCTGGCGGCACCCGAGCCGGCCGCGCCCGAGTGCGAAGCCGACGGCATGGAAATGCTGAGCTTTCCCATGGACATGGACGCCCCCGGTGCGGGCGGCATGCTGGTCCGCATGGACGGTGTCTCGCCCGGCGGCGGGGGCACACTGGTCTACTTCGGCTGCGAAGACTGCGCCATTGAGCAGTCGCGCGTCGAAGCCGCCGGCGGCCAGGTGCACAAACCCAAGTTCGCCATCGGCCCCTACGGCTTCTGCGCGCTGGTGGTGGATACCGAGGGCAACTGCATCGGCCTGCATTCCATGCAATGACCCAGAAGGAGACACGAACATGAGCACCGGAACCGTCCACCTCCATCGCGTCCTGCGCACCACGCCCGACAAGGTGTACCGCGCCTTCACGCACGGCGCAGCCCTGGCCAAGTGGCTGCCGCCCTACGGCTTCGTCTGCCACGTCCATCAATTCGACGGCAAGGCCGGCGGCAGCTTCAAGATGTCGTTCGAGAACTTCTCGACCGGCCACAGCCATTCATTCGGCGGCGAGTATCTGAAGCTGATCCCCGGCGAGCTCGTCGAGTACATCGACCGCTTCGACGATCCCGGCCTGCCCGGCGAAATGCGGGTGACCGTGAAGCTGCGCGCAGTATCTTGCGGCACCGAGGTCAGTATCGAGCAGGCCGGCATTCCCGAGCTCATCCCGACCGAGATGTGCTACCTCGGCTGGCAGGAATCCCTGCTGCAGCTCGCCACGCTCGTCGAGCCCGACATTCCCGACTAGCCATGCATCGGTCCGCATCCGAGGGTGCAATGAAAGTCCAGCATCTGGAGATCGTGACCAGCAAGGTGGAGGCCGTGTGCGCCGCATATGCCGCGGCGCATGGAGCGCAATTCGGCGAACCCGATAAAAGCCTGGGCGGCGCACGCACGGCCGCGCTGTCCAGCGGCGGCCTGGTCGGGGTCCGCGCGCCATTGCGAGAAACCGAGGAACCGGTGGTGCGCCCTTATTGGCTGGTCGAGGACATCGAAGCCGCCGTCGCTGCGGTCATCGAAGCCGGGGGCGTGATCGCCGTTCCGCCGATGGAGATCCCAGGACACGGGACATGTGCCATTTATCTTCAGGGTGGCAATGACCATGGTTTGTGGCAGCTTTAGTCGAAGGCGGGCCTGAGCGCACAAAAGATACCCTCTGTATTGGGTTCGAACAGGTCTGGCGTCGAACAGCACTGCGTATGATTGGTACGCTCATACCGCATCGCATTGGTGGAGAGGCAGGCGATGATTTTCGTGTTCGAGATTCACATCAAACCCGGCTACACGGCCGAAGCGTACGCAGATGCGTGGGTCCGCGCGAGTGAGATCATTCAGCGTGCGCCGGGCGCCCGCGGTACGCGGCTGCATCGCAAGATCGGCGCTCCAGACGTACTCCTCGCGATCGCAAGCTGGGAATCGAAGGCCATGCGGGACGCGATGGAGGGAAGTCCGTCACACGACGCCAAGCGCATCATCGAGGAACAGGCCGAGTTCGTCGACGTACGCGTCGTCGGCGAGTTCGAAGATGCGGAGTGGGTCGTCTTGCCGGAGGGGCGCGACGGCGAATGACGCTGCGCGCCAACGGCCGGCGCGCAGTGCCCGTTCGACCGGCCCCGGTTTCTCGGCCATACGGCTGATGCTGCCAACTTCTCCGGTGTGCCTGACAGCCTGCTCCCAGAGCTCGGCTGCGTACGCTTGCTACCTAATTCGTTTCACCTCGCTCTTTCCCTTATTGTCTCGTTCCTAAGACGACTAGCTTGGAAGGCAAAACTCGGAGGGCTGCTCGCTATCGGATTGCGGCCTCATTTCTGCGTGAAAGCCAGTTGTGCCGCGAGCCCTGCAAAAGCGACCGCGAATCCGCGCCGCATCCAGATCTGAACGGTAGTGCTGGACAAGACATGCTGACGTACCGCAGCGGCGAACGCACCATAGGCGGTGAAGACCGCGAAAGTCAGCGCCATGAATACCAGGCTCAATTCCATCATCCGATACACAGGTGCCGCCTCGTTCATGCCGACGAACTGAGGCAGGAAAGCAAAGAAGAAGATGGAGAGCTTGGGATTCAGTAGATTGATGAGAATCGCCGACACAACCACCTGCCAGGCACTCTTTCCACCCGCCTTGTCATTCAGGCTCGACATGCCGGGATCCCGGAACATCGCCCATGCCATGTAGAGCAGATAAGCGACACCGAGATATTTAAGGACCTGGAAGGCTGTCGCACTGGTATGAAGCAGCGCCGCGAGCCCGCTGATCGCCGCCAGCATGTGGGGAACGATGCCGAGTGTACAACCGAAGGCAGCCAGAAGGCTCGCACGCCGGCCTGCCGAAAGACCCGCTGCCACCGTATAGATCGCGCCTGTACCGGGCGATGCCACGATCACCAGCGCAGTGAGGAAGAACTCGAGCGTCATTGCGGCTCCACGATTTCGAGGTGCAGCCGGACCAGGTGTTTTGCAATGCTTCGCCGAGCATCGATTCCTTCCGGGAGCAAAATACCGGAGCGAAACTGTGGAAAGCGGGATCGAACATCAGAAGCGTAGAAAAGCTGGAATGGCATGGCAGTGGCTCGGTCATATTTCGAACCACTATGCGCGATGCGCTTTCATACCGTCTTGAACGAAATTGCAGCTCAGTTCATCGCTGCCGCATATATTCCCGGAGACATGCCATAGGTGCGGACGAAAAGCCGGCTCATGTGACTCTGGTCTGCGAAGCCGGATGCCAGTGCTGCATCGACAAGGCTCACCCCTGCAGCAATCAGCCTGCGCGTTCGTTGAAGCCTGCGCTGTACCAGATAAGCGTGTGGTGTCAGGCCTGTGAGCTTCGAAAAGCCTCGGACAAGTTGAAACTGGCTGATGCCACTGATCGCAGACAGTTCATGCAATGAAATCGGTTCCGATGGATTGTCGTCGATGCGGGTGCGGGCCAGCTCGACGCCTTTGGGTACTCTGTGCATCCGCCTTCGATGCTCCCCGTCGATCAGCCGGGCCAGGAGCAATAGAAGATTCTCGCGCGCTTCGATTTCGCTGTGCCCCCTTGTGGATCGGTGATGGCGCGAAAAAGAGAAACGAAGCGGGCCGCTGATACCGGATCGCATATTGCAGGATGTGCAAGCTCTGCGTTGCCACTGGCACCGTCCGTCAAATCTTCGATCGTGCCGGCCAGTGCCGACGGATCGAAATACAGCATCCGCCATGCGCGGCCACGCTCGCCGAGCGGCGTACCGTCATGGACCTCTCCGGGATTGACGGTGATGACGTCGCCTGCCTTTGCCTCGACGACCCCGCGCCCGCTCAAGGACTTCTGCGCGCCGCGCAGGATGACGCCGATGCCGTACTGGTCATGCGTGTGACGACCGAACGCATGAGCAGTGTCGGCGGCCACCGCCTCCACGCCCTTCATTCCGCACCGAGCTATGCTGAACCGCCCTTTTGCCATGACCGAAGATTACATCGAACCGACCATTACGGCGCTGGCGCATGGAAATGGCGCAGAAGAAACGGCTCCGTAAGAAAGCCCGCTCAGCAAAGACCGCATATGGTTTTCGGCCATATGCGGTCGTCTTTTCCCGTTCAGTCGGCTGTTGCCAGTTCCGAAGAGAACCTGGCCGCCGCGCTCAACACGGCCAGCACCGAGGCGGTGGTGATATTCGCGTGCCGGCCAACGCCGAATCGCGAGCCGGGCACACCGGGCACGGCCGCCTCCACGATGGCCAGGGCCACCGCATCGGAACCCGCGCCCAGGCTGCGCTCCTCGTAGCTGTCGATGCGCAGCGGCAGGCCCAGCGCTGCCACCGCCGCGGCGATCGGGCCATTGCCCGATCCCTCGCGGACCTTGACCTTGCCCTCCGCATCCGCCAATTCCAGCGCAATGCCTTGCCCATCGGGATGCTCGAACAGGCGGTGGCTGCGAAGGATGAAGCCGGGCTGCGCTCGCGCTGGCGCGAGGTAGGTCTGCTCGAACACGTCCCAGATCTGCTCGCTGCTCAATTCCGTCTCGCTGGTATCGGCCATCGCCTGGACGATGGCGCTGAACTCCACCTGCATGCGGCGCGGCATGACGATGCCTCGATCGCGTTGCAGCAAGAAGGCGATGCCGCCTTTGCCCGACTGGCTGTTGACGCGCACGATGCTGTCGTAGGTGCGGCCCAGATCTTTCGGATCGATCGGCAAGTAAGGCACTCGCCAGGGCGCATCGGCCTCTTGCGCGGCAAAGCCCTTGGCAATGGCATCCTGGTGCGAGCCGGAGAAAGCCGTGAAGACCAGATCGCCCACATACGGATGGCGCGGATGGATGGGCAGCGCGGTGCATTCCTCCGCCACGCGCGCCACCGCCGCGATGTCGGAGAAATCCAGTCCTGGCGCAATGCCTTGCGTATACAGGTTCAAGGCCAAGGTCACCACATCGACGTTGCCGCTGCGCTCGCCATTGCCGAACAGGCAGCCTTCGACACGTTGCGCGCCGGCCAGCATGGCCTGTTCGGCGCAGGCCACGCCCGTGCCCCGGTCGTTGTGTGGATGCACGGACAAGACGACATGCTCGCGCCGCTCCAGCCGCCGATCCATCCATTCGATCTGGTCGGCGAAGACGTTCGGCGTGGCGACTTCCACCGTGGTCGGCAGGTTGACGATCATCGGCCGCTGCGGCCCGGCATCCCAGGCGCGAATGGCGGCGTTGCACACGGCCAGCGAAACATCCAGCTCGGCCATGCAGAAAGTCTCGGGCGAGTATTGCAAGACCCATTCGGTTTCCGGATGGGCGGCCGTCAGCCCTTTGAACAGCGTGATGTGGCGCTCCACCATCTCGACGATCTGCGGCGCGCTCATGCCGAACACGATCTCGCGCCAGGCGGGCGCGATGGCGTTGTAGAAATGCACGATCACGCGCCGCGCCCCGGCCACGCTGCGCACCGTCTCGGTGATCAGGTCATCGCGCAGTTGGGTCATCACCATGGGGGTGACGTCTTCGGGGATCAGCTCGTTGTCGATCAGGTGGCGAACGATTTCGAAATCGGTGCGCGAAGCGGCGGGAAAGCCCACCTCGATCTCCTTGAAGCCGATGCGCACCAGTTCATGGAACAAGCGCAGCTTGCGCTCGCGGTTCATCGGCTCGAACAGCGCCTGATTGCCGTCGCGCAGATCCGTGGACAGCCAGATCGGGGCTTGGGTCAAGGTGCGCGACGGCCATTGGCGATCCGCGAGATCGACCGGGGAGATGGGACGGTACTTCTGGGAAGGATCGGTCAGCATGTAAAAGCACTCCAGGGGAATCGTTGAACACCCGACTCCCCTGGCTTGGAACAAGCTGACGACGGTCGGGGTCAGGGGGAATCAGGATGGGTCATCGCGCGAACGGGCGCGTGCAGACCCCGACCGGGAGGCAGCAGTAGTCGCCGTTGCGAAAGACCGAGTGCGGACATGAGTGGAATGGATGCAGGAGATGGGTTCAGCAGGACTGTAAGGCTTGTGCGTACCGTCCATCTACATGAAAATGTACAAGCTCTTCATTGATTCGGACAAATCGCGCCGGCATGGGCTTTTCCTCTCCCGAACACGGCAGCCATGCGCTCGACCTGAGCGCAGGAGAAGCCTGCGGCCTGCCGGTATTCGGTGCAGCCGTGCGCTATCCGGCGGGCCATGTCGTGCCCATGCACACGCATCCGCGTGGCCACCTGGTCCATGCGGATCGCGGCCTGTTGCGTGTGGAAGCGGAAAGCGGCCAGTGGCTGGTGCCGCCCACGGCAGCCGTCTGGCTGCGGCCCGGCGTGGCGCACCGGCTGGTCGTGCCGGTGGCGCTGGAAGCGCACGGCCTGTTCGTGCGCGAGGCTGTTTGCGCCAAGCTGCCAACTACCGATTGCGTCGTGCATGTCTCCGGTCTGGTGCGCGAGTTGATCATGGCGCTGGCTCGAGCCGACAGCCAGGCCACGTCTTCCAGACGCATGCGTTTGCTTGGCGCGCTTCTGGTCGAGGAGCTGCACGCCCAGCCGGTTCTTCCGCTCCATCTGCCGTGGCCGGTGGGCAGTGCCGGCGGCCCGATCCACCAGGTGTGCCAGGCGCTGCTGGACGCCCCTGGCGATACCGCCACTGCCGCCGAGTGGGCCGACAGGCTGGCAATGGGCGACAAGACCTTTCACCGGCGTTTTCTGCAGGCGACAGGCATGACCTTCGGCAAATGGCGTCAGCGACTGCGGCTGATGTCGTCGCTGACACTACTGATGCAGGGCATGCCGATCACGCAGGTGGCGCTGGCGAGTGGCTACGACAGCCACAGCGCCTACACCACGGCATTCAGCAAGCAATTCGGGCGGCCGCCTTCCGCTTTTGCAGCGAATACATGAAGAACTCGCCGACAGTGAAAGCCGGCAAGGCGAATTTGCGCCTGGTGGTTTATGTCCGGCAGCAGAGCAAGGCCCTGGGTGATCCTTGAAGAAGGAAGGGGATGATCTTCTTCATGGTGCAAGCCCCTCCGGGTGATCGGAGCGAACATCAGGCACGGGTCGGTCGGACAACGACGATTCGAGGGCCTGCACGCGCTCGATGAAGCGCGCCAGAACATCAGACGGCTCGCCAGCCGGCCGCAGCAGGTAGGTCGTCAGCGGTGGTACGCTCGTCGCCAGCGGCCTGGCCACCACCCCCGCTTCGCGTCTGGCGGCGATGTACTCCGCACCGGCCAGCCCAGGCGCGATACCGCCTGACACCAGGGCCATCATCAAGTCGCATGACGCCACCCGCTCCGCGACCAGCGGCTCCCTATCGGACTGGCGCAGCACCTGTTCCACGTGCTTGGCAAGACCTTCGCAGATCTGGGGATCCCACAAGACCAGCGGATAGCGCAGCAGCTCATCCAGCGGGATACGCTTATGGGCCAGCAGCGGATGCCGCGCCGGCACAGCCACCATCAACGCATCCTGCCAGACAGGCAAGGCGACAACGCCCTCACCCAATGCGTCGGACTGCGCGAACCCCACGTCGTACAGATCATCATGCAGCCCCTTGATCTGCTGCGACAGGGGCACCTCGAAGAACCGGATCTCGACTTCGGGTTCCTCCTCACGGCAGAGCACCAGCAAAGCCGGCAGGCGCGCCGGCGTGACGCCGCCCGACAGGGCTACGCGCATTTGGCCGTCGAATCCCAGGGCCACCGTTCTCATGCTGTCGCGCGCCTGTTGCAGGATCACGAACACGCGGCGCACGTGCTCGTGAAACAATTTGCCCGCACGGGTCAGGCGCGTGCTTCGCGTAGTACGGGCGAACAGCGGCGCGCCGAGTTCTTCTTCCAGTTCCTTGATGGCGCGCGACAGCGGCGATTGTTCGATGTGCAGCTTTTGCGCAGCGCGGGCGAAATGGAGTTCTTCGGCCACTGCCAGAAAGTAACGCAAATGCCGTAGCTCCATATCGCCTCCCGCCGTCAGTACAAGGGCTGTTCAAGAATCGCGACGTCGTGGCCGCGCAGCCCCAAACCGTACCTCATCCGCTAGCGGAAAGATGCCTTTGCCAGCATCGCCTCATCATGACGCCGCACCCTTCCAGCGAGGTGGACCGGCCCTGCCGAGCGGTGCGCCAGCCACCAAAGCGGCACCTGCCCCAGCAATGCCAGCGCCACACCGGCCCAAGGCGTCATTGCCATATGGCCATGCGCCACGAGTCCGCTGCCCAGCGTTTCCCCCAGCGTGATCCCCAGGTTGAACCCGGCGATGTTCAGCGCAGAGGCGAAATCCACCGCGCGAGGCGTCCAGCGCCCGGCGGTCTCCAGCATCCCGGCCTGGAATCCCGGCGACATGCCGAAGGCCAGCATTCCCCAGACGAAGAGCAGCGGCACCATCACGGCCTTGAACGGCATCGCCCATGCCAGTCCCGCCAGCACCAGCAGCAAGCCCGCCAGCATCCACCGCAGCGCAACAGGCCAGCCCAGGCGGGCAGCCCAGCGCCCGCCTGCCATGTTGCCGACCAGGGTGGCCACGCCGAACACCACCAGCAGCAGGCTGGCCGTGTGTGCCGAGAACCCGGTGATGTCGGTCAGGATCGGCGTGACGAAGGTAGAACGCGGCAAAGCTGGCGCCGAAACCGAGGATGGTGATGGCCATCATGGCGAGGATGGCCGGCCGTGCCAGCGCCGCCAGTTGCGTGCGCGCCGAACCCGTGGGCTGCTCGGGCAAGGCCGGCACCCATCGCAGGTTTGCCAGCCAAGCGATGGCCGCCAGGACCGCCACCGCGAAGAACGGCAGGCGCCAGCCGAAGCTGTTGCCGATCAGGCTGCCCAGCGGCACACCGATCACCATGGCCAGGTTGAGCCCTGCGAACATGGCCGCGATCGCACGGCTGGCCTGTCCCTGCGGCGCGAGCCGGGCGGCGACGGTGGCGCCGATGGCAAAGAAGCTGCCGTGCGCCACCGCCGTGACGACCCGGCCGAACAGCAGCATGGCATAGCTGGTGGAAAGCGCCGACAGCAGGTTGCCGATCAGGAAAACCGCCACCAGCCCCAGCAGCAGCGGCTTGCGCGGCAGGCGGGCCAGCGCCAGCACGATGATCGGCGTGCCGATCGCCAGCGCCAGGGCGTACAGGCCGACCAGGCTGCCGGCGCGCGACAGCGGTACCCCGAGGTCTTCGGCAATCGACGGCAGCACACCGACGACGATGAACTCGGCCACGCCAATGGCGAACGCCGTGACGGCAAGCGCCCGGACGCCAGGATGGGTACCTGGGTTCTGCTCGCTCATCACGCCACGTCCGCAGCGGCAAAGGGATAGTCGGTGTAGCCCGCTGCCGTGCCGCCAAAGAAACGCCCGCCATCGGGTGCGTTCAATGGCAGGCCCTCGCGCAACCGGCGCGGCAGATCGGGATTGGCGATGAACGGACGGCCGAAGCCGACGAGGTCGGCCCAGCCGTTCTGCAAGGCCGCTTCGGCGCGCTCCCGCGTGCTACTTGCCGGCATAGATCAGCGTGCCGCCATAGATCATGCGCAGGGCCTCCTTGAAGGCGGCGGGCATGTCCGGCGCATCTTCCCAGTCGGCTTCCGCGATATGGATGTAAGCCACGCCGAGGCCATCGAGCAGCTTCGCCGCGCCCAGGTAGGTCGCTTGCGGCGTGTCGTCCACCGCACCCTGCAGCGTCGTCAGCGGCGCCAGCCGGACACCGACCCGCCCGGCCCCTGCGACCGCGATCACCGCCTCGGTGACTTCGCGCAGGAAGCGCAGCCGGTTCGGCAACGATCCGCCGTAGCCATCGGTGCGCGTGTTGGCCCGCGAGTCGATGAACTGGTTGATGAGGTAGCCGTTGGCCCCGTGCAGCTCGACGCCATCAAAGCCGGCCGCCAGCGCATTGCGCGCAGCGGCGGCGAAGTCCCGGACGACCTGGGCGATTTCGGCTTCGGACAAGGCGCGCGACGCCGAGTGCTGCACCATCTCCCCTGCGCCGCCCGCGGGTCCCCTGCCCTCGGGGTCGATGAAGACCTTGACGCCCTCCGCCACCAGCGGCGAAGACGACACCGGCGCTGAGCCGCCCGGTTGCAGCGAGACATGCGACACTCGGCCGACGTGCCAGAGCTGCGCGAAGATGCGGCCGCCGGCCGCGTGCACGGCGTCGGTCACGCCACGCCATCCGGTCACCTGCTCGGGGCTGTGGATACCCGGCGTCCAGGCGTAGCCCTGGCCCTGCTGGCTGATCTGCGTGCCTTCGGTCACGATCAGGCCGGCCGAGGCGCGCTGCGCGTAATACTCGGCCATCGAGGCGGTCGGTACGTTTCCGCTTGCCGCACGCGAGCGTGTCATGGGCGGCATCACGATACGGTTGGGCAGTTCCAGCGTACCCAGGCGATAGGGAGTGAACAGCATGGTTCAGCGCTCCTGTGCAGAGGGTTGAGGCCGCACGTCGCGATCGAAGCGAACCGGCACACTGCCGTAGGCGTTGGACAGCACGATGCGCAGGCGCGGCCCGCCGACGCTGATGCGCGCCACCTGGCGGACGGTCTGGTCGTTCAGCACGGCAGGCACGTTGGTCGGGAACAGAAAGTCCCCGCCCCACACGGGCTGCGGGCTGGCCTGCCAGGTCGCGACCCAGCCGGGTGCTGCCACTGCAGGAGTGGCGGCCATCGTGGCGCCTGCCGACAATGCCAAGGACAGCACGGCGCAAGCAGATGCCCTGGAAAGTGATGCCATGTCTTTTTCCTCTTGATGAATTCAAAGTCATTTAATGAAAAAATTATGAATTCAAAGACCAATGCGGAATAGACTCTCCAGCGGCACATCATTTGTGAGTTGAACTCATCGAGGAGCAGGTATGGCTCGACTGGACGTCAATCGATCCGGGGAACTGGAAGTGTTCGTGCGCGTCATCGAGCTGGGTGGCTTCTCGGCCGCGGCCCGCGCCTGCGGCATGACACCTTCGGCCGTCAGCAAACTGGTCGCGCGGCTGGAACAGCGCCTGGGCACACGGCTGGTGAACCGCTCCACACGGCAGCTCCAGCTCACGCCCGAGGGGTGCGCCTTTTACGAGCGCGGCGTGCGCATCCTGGCAGACCTGAACGAAGCCGAGCGCTGCGCGAGCGCCGACGCCACGCCGCGTGGCCGCCTGCGGGTCAACGCCAACGTGCCCTTCGGCCACCATTTCCTGCTGCCGCTGGCGCCGGAGTTCCTGGCCCGCCATCCCGACGTGACGCTGGACATCGTGCTGACCGATGAGGTCATCGACATCCTGGAGCAACGCACCGACGTGGCCGTGCGCGCCGGTCCGCTGAAAAGCTCGAACCTTGTAGCTCGCGGGCTGGGGGCCACGCGCATGGTCATCGTCGGCGCACCGAACTACCTGGAACAACACGGCACGCCGACCACGCCCGACGAACTGTTGCCCCACAACCGCCTGGGCGCGAACTACGTGCGCGCACAGCCGGGATGGCCGCTACGACATGACGGCCAGGACATCGTGGTGCCGGTGAACGGCAATGCACAGGCCAGCGATGGCGAGGCATTGCACCGTCTGGCCCTGGCCGGCTTGGGGCTGGCCCGGCTGGCTGCGTTTCAGGTACGCGACGACATTGCCGGCAGTCGATTGATCCCCGTGCTCGAAGACTGCAATCCGGGCGACTTGGAGGAAATCCACGCCGTCTATGTTGGCCAAGGCGGCTATCTACCCCTGCGGGTGCGGGCCTTTCTGGATTTCCTTGCTGAGCGCATCGACATTGGCACGAGCTGACTGCCTGATGCGCACAGGGAAGGTAGTCGAGCCTGTCCAATCGCCCCCAAGACAATCGCATGGCTACGGGCAAGCCGGGCGCCAGGAGGTGTTCCCCAGCAGGGCGAGAAAGAACGCCAGCGCACACAGGCCGGCTGCCGCCAGGAAGGTGGTGGAGAAAGCTTCGCCGACGGCCTGCGTGGAACTCCCGGCCAGGTCATGGCCGCCCAACAGGGAGGCGAACAACAGCGGCAGCAGGGAAGCGCCCGCCATGAAACCCAGGTTGCGCGTCAGACCGAGCAGACCGGAAAACAGGCCTCTGTGCTCATCTGCGGCGGCGGCCATCACCGCGGTGTTGTTGGCAGCCAGAAACAACTGGAATCCCGGCGTGATCAACGCGAGCGCCACCACATAGCCTGGAACGCCGATGAGGACCGGCAGCACGGCGAAGCCGTACAGGCCGCCAGCAGCAAGCAGCAGGCCGACGGGCAGTGTCCGGCTCGCTCCAAAGCGGTCGGTGACCCAGCCGGCGGGGACACCTGCCAGTGCGGCGGCGATCGGCCCGACCGCCATGACCATGCCCGTTTCGGCCTCGCTCAGACCCAGGCCGAACGAAAGGAAGAATGGCCCGACCACCAGCGTGGACATCATGACGGCACCCACCAGAAGGTTCATTACCAGCGCCACCACGATCACACGCCCGCGAACCAGGGCCACCGGGACAAGCGGATGAGCTGCTGCCGACTCGGTACGGACGAAGGCCAGCAGGGCAACGGCAGCCGGAGCAAGCAGCATCCAGGGCTGGATCGCAACGCCGACCTTGCTGCCAGTGGCGGCCAAGGCAAAGCAGAGCAGCAGGATCGACAGCCAGAGACTGCCGGCCCAGTCCATGCGGTTGGTCGCAGCGCCGGATTCCCTTCTTTCTGCGGGAACCCCTCGCAGGGCAAGCGTCAGCATGCCGGCACCGCACAAGGTCAGCATGATGAAGGCAGCGCGCCAGCCCAGGGCACCGATCACGACGCCGCCAAGCGATGGGCCCAACGCTGTGCCGATGGCCGACATCGCGCCGAACAGGCCCATCGCCGTGCCCATGCGCTCTTTCGCCACCAGCCCTTTGGCGATCGACATCGGCAGCGACATGAGGATTGCTGCCCCCAGGCCCTGGGCCACGCGGCCGGCAATCAGCCAGCCCAGGCCCGGCGCCAATGCGCAGGCGGCGGAGGCCGACGTAAACAGCACAAGGCCCGCGACCAGCACGCGGCGATTCCCGTAGAGATCACCCATGCGCCCGGCGACGACGATGGCCGCCGTGACGGCGAGCAGATAGGCCAGCACGACCCATTGCACCTGCTGCACACCTGCCGAGAAGGCGCGTGCCAAGGTCGGAAGCGCCACGGTGGCGATGCTGACGCCCAGCGCCGCCAGCAGGATGGATCCCGCCAGCGCCGCCAGGACGAGCTTGCTGGCCGCTGGGGCTGATTCGTTTTTCATGCGTGACTTCTTTCTGTTCGGAGGTCGATGACCTACTATGCAACTTCAAGTCAACATGAAGTCAAGCATGAAACTCGTCGACATCGGTGTGCTGTCGAAAACCAGCGGCGTTCCCACCTCCACGCTCCGCTACTACGAGGAGCTTGGACTGCTCCAGTCCGTTGGCCGCAACGGGCTGCGTCGGCAGTACAGCGAGGACGCGCTGCTGCAACTCGCCTTGATCTCGCTAGGGAAGGCAGCCGGTTTCTCGCTCGAGGAGATCAACGGGATGTTCGACAAGGACCGCAAGCCGGATCTGCCCCGGCCGACTCTGCACCAGCGTGCCGATGAACTCGACCGTCAAATCCGCAGAATGAAGACGTTGAGCAATCTGCTGCGACATGTCGCCGAATGCCCTGCACCATCGCACCTGTCCTGCGCGAGATTTCGCAAGCTGCTGCGTGTGGCCTGCCCCACGGTGCCGCTCGGAGATGCGCTTCGGCGCGCTGCCATCGGTGGCAAGTAGGAGTTCGCCCCCATCGCTGCCGTGGAGTGCCTGCGGTGGAGGCGGTTTCCGCCAGGCGATGGCTGGCTCTGTTGCAACGTCAAGGAAATCAGGCTGAAATCCGGCCGCTCGTCCTCAACGGATCGCAGAAAAGCGTGCGACAGCGCATCCTGCCACGTGCGCCGACAGGCGCTCGCGGCTCTCCAGCAATACCCCTACCTCGATGGGCGGGGTTGTCGTGCTCTTGAAATGGGCCTCGAAGGTGGCCTCGAAATCGACCGGCACGCGCGGCGCCAGCATTTCCCAGGCCGGCTTGGGGCTGCACTGAGCGGACGCTCAATTACTCCCACTCGATTGTCAACCAGAACAAATAATTTATGCAAAATTAACCACTTACCTATTCAAAAGTCTCTTGATACCGTCAGACAATCGTGCCTTTGGAGCAGTTACCGCCCGTTTCCCATATCAACCCATGCCGTCCCACGAAAGGCACTGTCCCACGAGCCGCAGAGCGAATGGACGATCAGCAGCGATTTCATGGACATCGCTCGGACCAGGCGCACCCATCTTCACCCGGCAGGTCGTTCGATAACCGCGATCTGACGGTATCGACGACCGTACTTTTTCGACATTCCGCTGATACCGTACTGCGATACCGTCAACATCCGTCCGGCTGGGAGCGAAAGTCGAGACAAATGCATCGCTCGCCAGCATCATCAAGTCAGCCCGCAACGTTTTCCGCAATCAGAACCTCAGCCGGAATGCCCAGCCCTTGGTGCAATCTACGGATCATGCCAAGTGTCAGGGGGCGCTTGTGGTTCAGGATTTCGTAGACGCGGTTGCTCCTGCCGATGAACGGCTCCAGATCCTTCACCGACAAGCCGCCTTGCTCCATCCGGAATTTGATCGCTTCGACCGGATCCGGCGCGCCAATGGGGAAGTGCCTGGCTTCATAGGCTTGCACCAGGGTAGTCAGAATATCCAGACGGTCTCCCTCCGGGGTTCCCGGATCGGGGTCGAACTCCATTAAGGCCGAAATCTCCTTCAGCGTAACCTTGTAATCGACTTCGGTGTGAATAGGGCGGATGTCCATGTGGTCCTCCATGGTCACTCAGACCATTTCAACGGTTTCTGCGTCCACTTCGTCGTACTCCTTGTGGGTACCGACGAATTTCACGTAGACGACCTGCAGCTTGTATGCGATGGCCACTATCAACCGGTAGTCGTTGCCTTTGATATTGAAAACGACACGCCGGTTCTTGAGGATGCTGGCGCTGCCGTACTGCGCCTTGATGTCCGATGGCTGAGTCCAGGACGCTTTGGTCACTTCCTCAAACCAAGCCTTCAAAGGCTGCTCGGCGTCCGCATGAAGTTTCCAGAATTCCCGAAGGGTGGAGACGGCTATCACTCGCATCAGCCACACTTTAGTCCCATTTTGGGACTATCGCAAGTAGCTTCCAGATTCTAGTCCGGTAGCGCAAGCGCATATACTCGACAGCCGCTCGCATTATTGCCAACATCGGACGAAGAAAACCCTCAGAATCCAACCCATGCCATATTCGGACACATCGGCCGACCTGTTCCGACACGTCAGCGCAGACAAGGCCGGCACTTACCGCAGCATCATGGCGAGCTTCGCCGCGGCAAAGCGCCAGTTCAGGCTTCACATGCGTCCCGACGAGGTGCTGGTCGAAGCCCGGTGGAGCGATGGCGTACCGAAGCTCGAGGAGGTCCAGGCCGCGCTCGCCCAGCTCGCCGAGTGGGGCAACCTCGAGGCGCAACCCGATACCGCGCGCGTCGCCAGCATCAGCGACTTCTACCGCGCCCGGTTCCTCTACCGCCTGTCCCATGGCGGCGAAGCCGTCGAGACGGCCCTCACTGCCTTCGCCGAAGCGCTCGGTCGGCGTGCCGAGTTGCAGACGGTCGCGCTCGAAGACATCGCCAGCCGGCTCAAGACCCTGCTCGCGCTGGCCAATGCGCCCACGCCCGATGCAGCCAAGCTGCACGAAACCCTGCGCGATCTGGTGCGCGTGTTCGAGGGCCTGGCCGACAACGCCCAGACCTTCATGGCTGGCATGGCGCGCAGTATCGAGCTGCAACAAGCCGATGCCACCGCGGTGCTGGCCTACAAGCAACGGCTGATCGACTACCTCGAACGCTTCATCGGCGACCTCGTCGGACGCTCCGGTGCGATCGCACAGCACATCGCCTCGCTGCATCCGCGCATCGATCCGCTGCTGTGGGCGGCCGCGCAGCGCGAAGCGCGCGACGCCGCGCCCGGGGATGAACAAGCGCAGGCCGACGCGCTCGCGCAGCGCCAGCAGGCCTGGCGCGAACGCTGGGGAGGCCTGCGCGGCTGGTTCGTCAGTACCCATCATGAACCGCCGCAGGCCGAGGTGCTGCGCTCGAAGGCGCGCGCGGCGATTCCGCAGCTGTTGGCCGCGGTCGCGGCGCTCAATGAGCGGCGCAGCGGGCGCAGCGATCGCTCGGCCGACTTCCGCGTGCTCGCCGGCTGGTTCGCGACCTGCCGCAGCGACGACGACGCGCACCGCCTGGGGCGCGCCGCCTTCGCTCTCAATCCGGCCCGCCATTTCTCGCTGAACCCGGGCGCCGGCCATGAGCTGCCGGCCACCACGCCATGGGCCGAGGCGCCGCCGCTCTCCATCCATCCGCGCCTGCGCGAGTATGGTGAGGCCGCCCCGCGGGGCCCCTTGCCCAAGGTGCGCGAGCGCAGCGAGGAGCGCGCCCTGCTCGCTCGCCAGTTGCATGAGGAACACCTGCAAGTCGAAGCCGCGCGTGCGCGCCTGGCAACCGGTCGAACGACGCGCCTGTCGGACATCGGCCACCTGGATCCGCACGCCTTCGCGCTTTTCCTGTCGCTGCTCGGCGAGGCGCTGACCGCGCAATCCTCGCCCGAGGATGTGGTTGAACGCCAGACCGGCGACGGCCTGCTGCGCATTCGCCTCGAGCCGCTGGAAGCGCACACGCGGGCCGAAGTCGTCACCGATGCCGGCACCTTTGCCGGCCGCGACCACCGCATCACGATCACCGCCACACAATCGCCGTGATGACAACCGACAGCACCGCGATCGGCCAGCAGCAGGCCCTCCATCAACGCGAGGAGTTCACCGCTGCGCTGCGCGCCCTGTTGATGACGCCGCTGATGACGCCAGCACACCCGGAGTTCGTCGCCGTGCGCCGCCACGCCGACGCGCTGCGCGAATGGTTCGTCCGTGAGACCGGCTGGCCCCTGCATATCGAACGCGATGCGGCGCGCCTATACAAGCGTCCGGCTGATGTGAACGACGCCACGCGCGGGCTGCCCGGCTACGAGCGCCGCCGCTATGTGTTGCTGTGCCTCGCCTGCGCGGTGCTGGAGCGCGCCGACCCGCAGATCACGCTGCGCGTGCTCGGCGACCGGCTGCTCGCCCTCGCGGCGGACCCTGCGCTGGCCGCCCTCGGCTTCAGCTTCACGCTCCAGGCGCAGCACGAGCGGCGGGAACTGGTCGCGGTGTGCCGCACGCTGCTCGAGCTCGGCGTTCTGCATCGCGTGGCCGGCGACGAAGAGGGCTTCGTACAAGGCGGCAACGAAGGCTCAGACAGTCTCCATGACGCGCTCTACGACGTGCAGCGGCGGGTCCTCTCCGGTGTGCTCGCGGCATCGCGCGGCCCGTCCACCTGGCCCGCGGACGAAGCCCCGGCCACGCACGAGGCCCGGCTCGCCGCGCTGGTGGCGGAGCCCGTGCCGGACAGCGACGAGGGCCGGCGCACGGCGCTGCGCCACCACCTGGCTCGCCGCATGCTCGACGACCCGGTGATCTACCTCGACCGCCTCGACGCTGACCAGCGCGCCTACTTCATGAACCAGCGCGGCACGATGGCCACCCGGCTGTGCGAAGCTACCGGGCTGGTCGCCGAACAGCGCGCCGAGGGTCTGGCGCTGACCGACGAGGACGGCGAGCTGACCGACGTGGCGATGCCGGCCGAAGGCACCGAAGCGCATGCCACCCTGCTGGTGGCCGAATTCCTGACGGCGTGCACGAACGGCGGCACAAACACCGACGAAGTCGCCGCATTCATCGCCGGCGCACGCCAGCGCTTCGGCAAGTTCTGGCGCAAGTCCGCGCGCGAAGCCGGCTCGGAGCACGAGTTGGCGACGATCGCGCTCGATCGCCTGCAGCGCCTTCAACTGCTCGAACGCGACGGCACCGACGTGCGCCCCCTGCCGGCGCTGGCGCGTTTTGCCGTCGGCGAGGCCGAGCTCAGGCCGGCGCCGTCCGCTACTTCCGGCACCCTTTTCGACTGACCCAGACCCGTGGACACACTAGATACCCTGCTCGACACGCCGTCCGATCTCCCGACTGCCGACGCTCGCCCTGCACTCCCGCAGCCGACACTGGTCCGCTGGCAACCCCTGAGGCTCGGCCTCGTCGAGCTGTTCCACTACGACAGCGAGGAATTCTGGTTCCGTAATGGCCACCTGCTGCTGCGTGGCAACAACGGCACCGGCAAGTTCAAGGTGCTGTCGCTCACCCTGCCCTTCCTGTTCGATGCCCAACTCAAGCCCTCACGCATCGAGCCCGATGGCGACGCCGGCAAGAAGATGGCCTGGAACCTGTTGCTCGGCAAGCTCGACCGCCGCATCGGCTATGCGTGGATCGAGTTCGGCCGCATCGCCGACGATGGCGAGCCCGATTATCTGACCCTGGGCTGCGGACTCTCGGCTGCGGCGGCGCGGGCACAGGTCGATGCGTGGTTCTTCATCCTCGAAAGCCGGCGCATCGGCGACGACCTGTGGCTCACCAGCCCGGCGCGCACCGTACTCACCCGCGAACGGCTGAAAGAAGCATTGCAGGAATACGGCCAGGTGTTCGACACTGCCGCCGCATACCGCCGCGCGGTCGACGAGCGCCTGTTCCAGCTCGGCGCCGTCCGTTACGCGGCGCTGATGGACACGCTGGTCCAATTGCGCCAGCCGCAACTGTCCAAGAAACCCGATGAAGGCAACCTCTCCAACGCGCTGACCGAGGCGCTGCCACCGCTGTCGGCCGAGTTGCTGACCGACGTCGCCGACGCGCTCAACCAGCTTGAGGAGTACCGCCGCGAGCTGCAGGATTACGAAGCGCTGGCGAAGGCCGTCGGCCAGTTCACCCAGCGCTACCAGCGTTACGCCGCGATCAATGCGCGGCGACAGGCCCGCGGCCTGCGCAGCGCGCAGAGCGGCTATGACACCGCCAGCCGCAGCCTCAACGAGGCCCGCTCTGAGTTGCAAACCGCACAGCACGCCGAGGCGCAGGTGAAGGGCCGCCTCGAGGCGGTCGAGGCGGCCTTGCTCGCCGCCCGCACCCGGCTCGACCAGTTGCAGTCCGACCCGGCGATGAAGGACGCGAATCGCCTGAACCAGGCCGAACGCGACGCCGAATCGCGCGCAGCCGACCTCATCGACGCGACGCGTATGGATGCCGAGGCGGTCGCCCGCCTCGGGCGCGAGCAACGGACACTCGAGGAACGGGGCGCACGCCGGACACAGGCCGAAGAGTCCCTCGCCACGGCACGCGAGGGCGTCGCCGCGGCGGCGCTGGCCAGCGGCATCGGCGAGCCGTGGCGAGCCAATCCGCTGGCGGCGCTCCCGGCCGGCGAACTGGCGACACTCGGCGACCTGCCCCTCGACGCGGCCCGCAAGGATCTGCGCCAGGCAACGCTCATTCGGCGCGAACAACTCACCCTGGTGCAGCGCCGCGTCAGCGAGGTGGCGCAGGCCGAGGCCACCCACGCAAGCCGGCAACAGGCCCGTGACGAACGACGGGACGAAGCCGAAACGGCCGCCGCCCGCCGCTGCGCGGCCGACAGCGCGGTCGAGACCGAAGGCAGCCGCGTCGTCGAGGCCTGGCAGGCGCACTTCGCGAACCTGCAGGTGCTGCAGGTGGATGAACCGCCGCTGTCCGCGCTGGCCGCGTGGGTCGCCAACCTGCAAGGTGACAACCCGGCCCGTGCCACCTTGTCGTCGGCACAACAGCGCGCCGCCGACGACCTGGCGCAGCAGCGCGCCGGACACCTCGCTGCGCAGAAAACCCTGCACGACGAGCAGGCGACGCTGCGCGCCGAGCACGAGCGACTCGCGCAGGGCGAAGACGCCGCCCCGCCGCCGCCTTATACCCGCGGCACCGAGGCCAGACGGCAACGTGCCGGTGCGCCGCTGTGGCAGTTGGTCGATTTTCGCGAGCACGTCGACGCCGCCCAACGTGCCGGCCTCGAAGCCGCGCTCGAGGCGGCCGGACTCCTCGACGCCTGGGTCACCCCCGATGGCCGGCTGCAGGGGGCCGACGGCGCTCCGCCCGTGCGCGACACCCAGTGGCTCGAACGGCCACGCCAGAGGGCATCGCTCGCCGCCCGGCTCACCCCGTCGGCCGCCGCGACTCCCGTCATCGACGCGACGTTGCTGACCCGCCTGCTCGAAGGCATCGCCTGCTCCGCGCACGACGACGGCCAGGCCGAAGGCTGGATTGCCCCCGACGGCCGTTTTCGCCTCGGTGCCCTGGCCGGCGCCTGGCACAAACCGCAGGCCACCTACATCGGCTACGCGGCCCGCGCCGCCGCACGAGCGCGACGACTCGCCGAGATCGATCTTCGCCTGTGCGAAATCACCGAAGCATCGCGCCGGATCGACTATGCGCTCGCCGAGCTCGCCCGGCGGCACGACCGGGCGGCCGCCGAATGGCAGAGCGCACCGTCCGACGAGGGCTTGCGCGCCGCCCACGCCGACGCCGCCGCAAGCGAGCGCGAGTTCCAGGCTGCGAAGAGCCGGCTCGATGAAGCCGACCGCCAGCTTCGCGCAGCCAGCGATAACCTGCAAAACCGCCGCGATGCGCTAACAGCCGACGCCGCCGACCTGCACCTACCCACCGATTCCGAGGCGCTGGAAGCCGCCGGCGCCGCGCTTCTGCACTTCGGCGAAACCCTGCACGGGCTCTTCCAGGTGGCGCACGAACTGCGCCTAGCGGCGGCCGAACTGGCCCGCCAGCAAGAGCGGAAACACGAAGCCGAGGCCGACGTGCGCCAGCGCGCCGAGCAACTCGCCGAGCGCCACCGGCAGGCCGAGGAGGCGCGGGTGCGCCTCGCCACCTTGCGCGAATCGATTGGCGCCCAGGTCGATGAGCTTCAAGCGCGGCTGCGCGAGGCGCGCACTGCCGTGAGCGACGGCGAGCGCCACTTGAAGGCCGAAGGCGAAGCCCTGCGCACGGCCAGCGAGACACGCGCCCGCGGCGAGCAGAAGTTGCTCGACGCCGACGCCACCCTGCAGGAACGCGCCGACGCCCGCCAACGCGCCATCACCCAGCTGCAGGGCTTTGCCACCACCGGCCTGCTGTCCGCCGCGCTCCCCGCGGCCGAGCTGCCCGACCTTCGCGTGCCATGGACGATCGAGCCGGCGCTCACGCTGGCCCGACGCACCGAGCAGGCACTGGCCCAGGTGGCGGACGACGACGAGGCCTGGACGCGCATCCAGAGCCAGATCTCGCACGACTACGGCGAGCTCGGGCGCGCGCTGACCGCGCTCGGCCAGCAGGCCCAGGCCGACACCAGTGACTACGGCATGGTCGTCAGCGTCATCTACCAGAACCGTCCGGAGCGCCCCGACCAGCTTACCGCCCGGCTTGATGCCGAGATCGCCCAGCGCCGCGAACTCTTGACGGCGCGCGAGCGCACCCTGCTCGAGAACCACCTCCAGGCCGAGATCGCCGCCGAGATTCAGCGGCTCCTTCAGGCAGCCGAGCGACAGGTCGATGCGATCAACAAAGAACTGCACAAGCGCCCGACGTCCACGGGGGTCAAGTTCCGCCTCCTGTGGCAACCGCTGCCCGAGGGCGGCGAAGGTGCACCGGTGGGCTTGGAGGCCGCCCGCAAGCGCCTGCTCAACACCAGCACCGATTTGTGGTCGGCCGAGGACCGGCAGGTGGTCGGCGAAATGCTGCACCAGCGCATCGCCGCCGAACGCCTGAAGGCCGACGCGGTCGGCGGCAGCCTGCTAGAACAACTCGCCCTGGCGCTCGACTACCGACGCTGGCACCGCTTCCGCGTCCAGCGCTGGCAGGACGGGCAGTGGCGTCCCCTCTCCGGCCCGGCCTCGAGCGACGAACGCGCGCTCGGCCTGACGGTACCGCTTTTTGCGGCCGTGTCGAGCTTCTACAGCCAGGCCAGCTACGCCTTCGCGCCCCGCCTGGTGCTGCTCGACGAAGCCTTCGCCGGCATCGACGACGCCGCCCGCGCGCACTGCATGGGCCTGATTCGCGAGTTCGACCTCGATTTCGTCATCACCAGCGAGCGTGAATGGGCCTGCTATGCCGAACTGCCCGGTGTGGCGATCTGCCAGTTGCTGCGGCGCGAGGGCATTGATGCGGTGCATGTATCGCGCTGGACCTGGGATGGCCGGGCGCGGCAGCGCGGAGACGACCCGGATCGACGCTTTCCGCCTGAATAACGATGGATGCCCGGCTACAACGGCTGCTCGGCGGCGAAACCCTTGCGGCGCTGCGCAAGCGGCTGCGCCAACGCTATGAGCGCGGCGCACCGGCCGACGTTCTGCGTCTGGGTTCGCTGAGCGAAGCCGAGCATGCCGCCCTCGCGGCGCTCTCCGGCCGACCAGCGCGCCATGTCCGGTCGATGCAGATCGACGTGGCGGAGATCGACGCAGCACTCACCCGGGCGGGTCTCGCCTCGTCCTTGCGCGACGCGCTCGAGCAGCTCGACGGACCGATCATCGACACGACAGCCCAACGCCTGCAGGTTCGCACGCAGTGGCAGCAGGTGGTCGAGGGCTGCGCAGACCCCGACCTGCGTTCGGCGCTCCAGACATCCGTCGGACTCGGACTCTTGAAACGCTTGTGTGCCGGCCAGCCCGAGGCCGGCGCCCGCTTGGTTCTCGACGCCGATCGGGTGTTGCGGCGGCTGCCTGCAGCGGGCATTCCGCGGGCGCAACTGGCCGTGACCACACTCGGAGATGCGCACGCGCTCGACGCCGGCAGCCCGGTCGCCACGCTGGTCCTCTCAGCGCTGCGCCATGGGGCCGCGCCCGACGATGACGCCGACCGGGTACGGGATCTCTGGGCCGCGGCTGGCGTGCTGGTCAATGAGCTGGCGCGGCCTGCGCTGACCCTCAACCTCCCCGGGCCGGCGGGCACCGAACCGGGCGAACCGACCTATTTCTCGCTACGCAGCCTGGTACGATCGCCGCCGGCCTGGGCCGTTACGGGCCGTCCGGTCTTCGTCTGTGAGAACCCGAACCTGCTCGCGATCGCGGCCGACCAGTTGGGGCCGAACTGTGCACCGCTAGTGTGCACCGACGGCATGCCAGCCGCCGCCCAGCGCGTCCTGTTCCACCTAGTGCGCGCTGCCGGCGCGATACTGCTCTACCACGGCGACTTCGACTGGCCGGGCCTGCGTATCGGCAACCAGATGATCCGTGAGCACGGCGCCCGGCCGTGGCGCTTCTCGACCGCCGACTATCGCGCAGCCGTCGTCGGCGCACCGCGCCCCGGCCGCCCCCTCGACGATGCCGCGGTAAGCGCGCTGTGGGACGACACTCTCGCCGGCGCGATGCTCACCGAACGGTTGGCGATCGACGAGGAAGGGCTCGCCGACGTGTTGCTCTACGACCTGCGACATTGCTTAAGCTGAAGCACGCCCTCGGTCGCCCCTTGAAGGCGCCACCATGTCCGAAACTTGTAGATGATTTTCGAACGTGGCGTTCACGAATGCATCGGCAGCACGTAACCGAATCGTCGTACCCAGGGCACGCTGGCTCACCGCCAACGGCGACACTATGCTTACCCTCAGCGGGTGCCTTACCAATGCGCACTTCGCCGCCGATACCGTTACCTCTCTTAAACGGTATCAGACAAAGGCTCAACAAGACACCTTCCCGATGCCGTCAGCGATACCGTCAAAATTTGTCCGCTTACTCGGGGCCTGGGCTTGCCCCGGCTAGGCAAGCCCCATTACATTTCAACGACTTGCCCTACAAACTTGCTCGTTGATAATTGTGTGCGAATCATTTTCGAACAAGCGCAAGCAGCTGATTCATATAGATATATCCCTTTCCGGTCACTCCCACTCGATTGTAAACAAGCACATAAAATCCTTTAGTGACAATAGCTTGCAAGCATGGTCAGACTCAGTGCCACGAAAAATGCCATGTGCAGATCATGAGGTTGAACACGGCTTGCACCGTCGGCGTTCACGCTCTTGATCGGCGATCTCGCCCGGCTGCAATGCTAGCTCGGCATCGGTCATGCGCTCCAGCACGTCGCGTAGACGGATGGTGCAAGGAATGGGCGGCGGCTCGAACTCGTAGCCGCCGGCGATCATTTCGGCCGCGACTTCCTCGGTGATGAAAAACGGCTCGGCGTCCTGGTGCGGCTTCGTCATACCCTTTCCTCCTGGCGTTCATCCTGGCCGACAGCGGCCAGGGCATCGGCTTCCGTCAATGCGTCCTCCACGAACGCGCCGCGCTGTTTCGCTTCGGCCTGGCTGACCTCGGCCCATATCCGTTTCACCTGGGCCGGACTGCACCCGGCCAGCTCGGCGGTCTTGTTGATGCTGTGGCCGGACTTGCGCAGCGCGACGACTTGGGCACGGCGCTTCGGATCAGCACGGCGGCCCTTGTAGCGCCCGGCCTGGCGGGCCAGCTCGATGCCCTGGCGCTGCCGCTCGCGCCTGTCCTCGTAGTCGTCGCGGGCCATCTGTAGGGCCAGCTTCAAAAGCATGTCCTGGACGGATTCCAGGACGATCTTGGCAACGCCCTGGGCCTCGGCCGCCAGGTCGGATAGATCGACCACGCCAGGGACAGCCAGGCGCGCACCCTTGGCCCGGATCGAAGCCACCAGGCGCTCGGCCTCGGGCAACGGTAGACGGCTGATACGGTCGATCTTCTCGGCAATGACCACTTCGCCCGGTTGCAGGTCGGCCACCATGCGCAGCAGCTCGGGCCGGTCTGCACGTGCGCCGGACGCCTTCTCGCGGTAGGACGCCGGCGACGTAGTACCCGGTGGCCTTCGCGGCCGCGATGATCCCCTCCTGGCGTTCTAAATCCTGCGCGTCGGTGCTGACGCGCAGATAGACCCGCGCCACCAGCGGCGCGGCCGCCGGCTTCGTCCTGCTCATGCTGGCTCCTTTGGGTATAGGCAATTTGGCCCCCCATGCTACCCCCGGCCAAGAATGCCGTCAGCGGACTTATCTTGGCCGGGTCGTTTTTGCCGGGTCTAAATGAACGCCTCTTCTATCTATTATCGTGTTTCGATATCGAAACACGATTATTATGGACTGGCTCCGTTCCAACCAGAAGATGAACCCATGAACCTCCCATATGCCCGCCCTGACACTGACGACCGCAGCCCTTGGTCGGTTTTTCTCATCTTCCTGCGCCTTGGCTTTACTTCGTTCGGAGGCCCCATTGCACACTTAGGATATTTCCGCGACGAGTTCGTCATGCGGCGGCAGTGGCTTTCCGAGCGCAGCTACGCGGATTTAGTGGCGCTTTGCCAATTCCTGCCAGGGCCTGCAAGCAGCCAGGTCGGCATAGCCTTGGGCCTGTCCCGGTCGGGCTATGCTGGAGCAATGGCAGCTTGGGTAGGCTTCACGCTACCTTCGGCCGTTGCCCTGATCCTGTTTGCGCTGGGCATTTCCAACTACGGCGATGCCATCTCGCCTGGTGCGCTGCACGGCCTGAAAGTGGTGGCGGTCGCCGTGGTCGCCCAAGCGGTATGGGGCATGGCGCGCAACCTATGCACCGATGGTCTGCGTATCACCATCATGGCGATTGCGACCTGCGTTGTCTTGCTTGTGCCATCTGCATGGGGGCAGGTTGGCATGATCGCCGCCGCTGGCATTGCTGGCCTGTTCTTGTTTAAGCCAGCTCCGGCCTCCGCGCACGACCCACTGCCGATCTCAGTCAGTCACCGCGCCGGGATAGCCTGGCTATCGGTGTTCTTTGCCCTGCTGGTGGGTCTGCCGGTATTGGCCCAACTGCTGCCGAGTCAAACGGTGGCAATGGTGGATTCCTTCTACCGTGTGGGGTCACTGGTATTCGGTGGCGGCCATGTCGTGCTACCGCTACTGCAAGCGGAGGTCGTGCCGACCGGCTGGGTCAGCAATGAATCCTTCTTGGCTGGCTACGGTGCTGCACAAGCCGTTCCTGGCCCCTTGTTCACCTTTGCGGCATTTCTCGGTGCCTCGATGAACAACGCGCCTTCTGGCTGGGTGGGCGGTCTGATCTGCCTTCTGGCGATCTTCGCGCCTTCCTTCCTGCTGGTCGTGGGGTCATTGCCGTTTTGGGAGCGACTGCGCCACAACACGCGCACTCAGGCGGCGCTCGCCGGGGTCAATGCTGCCGTGGTCGGCCTGCTGCTGGCCGCGCTCTATAACCCGGTATGGACGAGTGCTATTTATCAGCCACAGGATTTCGGCTTGGCGTTGATAGCCCTTGTTGCGCTGATGTTCTGGAAGCTCCCGCCGTGGCTGGTTGTCGTTGCTAGTGGCGTGGCAGGATGGCTTTTAAGCGTTGCCCTGTGAGACCGCCGGCATGACCGACAAAGACCTGTACGGCGGCTTGATCCGCCTGCATATCTTGCACCACGCAGCCGAGGAACCCGTCTTCGGCCTCGGCATCATCGAAGAGCTACGGCGTCATGGTTACGAACTGAGCGCCGGCACGCTATACCCGATGCTGCATGGGCTGGAGAAGAAAGGTTATCTGACCTCGCATCACGAACGCACCGGCCGGCGAGAACGGCGTGTCTATGCAATCACGGAGCAAGGCCAAATCGCACTGGTCGAGGCGCGCGCGAAGGTCAAGGAACTGTTCGGGGAGTTGATCGAGGGGCACTGAGCTTGGGTGTTGTGGATCTCATCGTCAGAAATGGCGATGGCGAGATCCACGCTGCCTTTCCTTCATCACAACATTTCGACTATCATTGAAATATGGAAACGTCGAACGCTGTAGCCGCCCTGGCGGCCCTCGCCCAAGAATCGCGCCTCGCGGTGTTCCGGCTGCTCATCCAGGCCGGCCCCGCCGGCATGGCCGCCGGAAAGATCAGCGAAGCGGCCGGCATCCCGCCGTCCTCGCTGTCCTTCCACCTGAAAGAGCTGGCCCACGCCGGCATGGTCACGTCGCGGCAGGAAGGCCGCTTCGTGATCTACGAGGCCAATTTCTCAACCGCCGCCGCCCTGGTGGCGTTCCTCACCGAGAACTGCTGCGGGGGCGATCCCTGCATGCCTATCTGCAACCCGGCCTGTGCCACCACCGAAGAGAGGTCATCATGAAACGCCTGCACGTGCATGTGTCAGTCAAAAACCTGGCGGACAGCATCCGCTTCTACTCGGCCCTGTTCGCGGCCGAGCCGGCCGTCACCAAGACCGATTACGCCAAGTGGATGCTGGACGATCCCCGCGTGAACTTCGCCATTTCGGAACGCGGCCAGGCCAAGGGCCTCGACCACCTTGGCATCCAGGCCGAGAACGCCGACGAGCTGGCCGAGCTGGGCCAACGCCTGAAAGCGGCCGACCTGCCGCACCTGGCGCAGCCGGATAGCAACTGCTGCTATGCCAAGTCGGACAAGCATTGGAGCCTCGACCCCAGCGGCATCGCCTGGGAAGCGTTCCATACCCTCGACACCATCCCGACCTACGGCGAGCACGGCCGCGCCGCTACCGAAGCGACGGCCACGAGCTGCTGTAGCCCTGTTCAACAACTCACTTCCACCGTGGCCCCGAAAGCCTCGACGTGCTGCTGATTGGAGCCACCCATGACCGAAAGAACCTACAACGTCCTCATCCTCTGCACCGGCAATTCAGCGCGCAGCATCATGGCCGAAGCCCTCATCAACACGATGGGGCAGGGCCGCTTCCGCGCCTACAGCGCCGGCAGCCACCCGACCGGCAAGGTCAATCCCTTCGCCATCGAAAAGGCGCAGTCGGTCAAGTACCCGACCGAGAACCTGCGTAGCAAAAGCTGGGACGAGTTCGCCACGCCCGACGCGCCGAAGATGGACTTCATCATCACCGTCTGCGACAACGCCGCCGGTGAAATGTGCCCGGTGTGGCCTGGTCAACCGATCTCGGCGCATTGGGGATTTGAAGACCCGGCCGCAGTGGAAGGCACCGACGACCAGAAGCGCCGAGTGTTCGATCAGACCTTCCGGCACATGATGAACCGCGTCCGCCTGTTCGTGAATCTGCCGCTGACGATGCTCGACCAGACAGCCATCAAGCGCGAGCTGTCGAACATCGGCAAGACCGAGCAAGAAGCATGAGCGCCGGTGCGCAGGCCGTCGCCGCGAAGCCGCGCCAAGCCCCGATGAGCGGCTTCGAGCGTTACCTGACGCTGTGGGTGGCCCTGTGCATCGTCGCGGGCGTTGCGCTCGGCCAGGGCCTTCCTGACGTGTTCCAGGCCATCGGCCGCATGGAAGTGGCCCAGGTCAATTTGCCGGTGGGCCTGCTGATTTGGGTGATGATCGTCCCGATGCTGGTCAAGATCGACTTCGGGGCGCTGCACCAAGTCAAAGAGCATTGGCGCGGCATCGGCGTGACGCTGTTCGTGAATTGGGCCGTCAAGCCCTTCTCGATGGCCCTGCTGGGGTGGCTGTTCATCCGGCATGTGTTCGCCCCCTTCCTGCCGCCCGATCAACTGGACAGCTACATCGCGGGCCTGATCTTGCTGGCCGCCGCGCCCTGCACGGCAATGGTGTTCGTGTGGAGCCGTCTTACCAATGGCGACCCGCTTTTCACGCTCTCGCAAGTGGCCTTGAACGACGCAATCATGATCGTGGCCTTCGCGCCTGTTGTCGGGCTGCTCTTGGGCATGTCCTCGATCTCGGTGCCCTGGGACACGCTGCTGATTTCGGTGGTGCTCTACATCGTCGTGCCGGTGATCCTGGCGCAGCTCTGGCGGCGGCATCTGCTCAAGCAAGGGCAGGCCGCCTTTGACCGGGCCATGCAGAAGATCGGGCCGTGGTCGATGGTCGCGCTGCTGCTGACGCTGGTTCTGCTGTTCGCCTTCCAGGGCGAGGCCATCATCCGGCAGCCGTTGGTGATTGCCATGTTGGCCGTGCCGATCCTGATTCAAGTATTCTTCAATTCCGGGCTGGCTTACTGGCTAAACAAGCGAGTTGGTGAAAAGCACAACATCGCGTGTCCCTCGGCCTTGATCGGCGCGAGCAACTTCTTCGAGCTGGCCGTAGCGGCCGCCATCAGCTTGTTCGGCCTGCACTCCGGCGCGGCCCTGGCAACCGTGGTCGGCGTCCTGGTCGAAGTGCCAGTAATGCTCCTGGTCGTGCGGGTGGTGAATCGCTCGAAGGGCTGGTACGAACGAGGTTAAAAATGGGCAAGAAGGAAACCGAGGAAGCGATTGCAGATAGCCGCGCCGGCCGCGTTGCCGGGCGGCTCGGCTCGGTCGATGAGCTGCTGGCCGATCTGAAAGCCGACGACACGCCGGAGAACCTGGAAAACTGGCTGCATGAGAAGGCCGGCCCGGCCCATGACGCGCTGAAAGCCGACCCGGCCCGCGCCGTCTCGGCCGACCGGGTGCGCTACACGCTCGATGAGCTGCTGGCCGAATCCGACTATTCGCAGCCGCTACCGGCCGAAGAACGGGAATGGGTAGATGCCCCGACAGTGGGCCGCGAGTTGTTGCCCGAGGATTTACAAACGGCCGAAGCTATAGCCGCGTTCCTGGTCCACGCCGAAGCCAGCGGCGACCTGGACTATGTCGAGCACGCCCGCGAAGTTGCGGCACGTGCGCGGGCCATGCACGGCATCAAATAGCGAAGCTGGCCAGCATCGCCATTTCTGGCGGTGCTGCAGGTGGATCTCATCGCCGGAAATGACGATGCGAGATCCACGCCAAGGGAAAGGTGCAGGGCGGCCGTCATCGCTCGATCTGGCGATGCTCGAGCATGCCGGCGCGCATCGTCGCTTCCGGCGATGCAGACCCGAAAACGACAAGGGCGGCCATCGGCCGCCCTTGCTGTTCCTGGTGCGAGAGCCTACGCGGTGAGTGACTGCCGCACCGCATCCAGGGCCTGGCGGAAATCGTCCCGCGTGGCCTGTCCTGTCTCGGCTTGGTAGTACAGCACCATGAACATATTGGCGACGGCCTCGGCCATTGGCGAGAGTTGCCGCGCCGCCTCTTGGTCGATCCAGTCCAGGGCCGCGAGCTGCGCGGCCGCATGATGAACTGCCTGGGTTGCGATTGCATTGGTAGGATTCAAGGTTGCCATGATTCACCTCTGTAGTAGGTGGGTTGTGGAAGTGTCGGCCGGCCCCACGCCGGCCGGCGCGCTTTACCGCTGGCCGCTGCTGTAGAAGCCGGCAGCTTCTGCCAGCGGCGTGTTCCTGTTGCTGCCGCTGTAGCTGTTGCTCGATGATCTGACCGCCGGCCTGGTGGCCTCGATGGCAGACGGAGCAGAGCGATCAACAAAGGCCGAAACTTCCGCCGCTGCATCAAGCTCGGTTGATTGATCGCCAGGCCGCTCACACTCCACCGCCTGACGCTGCACCTGGTCGAACGCCAGGCAGTCGAAAAAGCCACTACGCTTCATAGTCACGCCTCCGATTTTCCGTGCTCGCGGTTGGCGAACGCGGCCACTTCATCATGCGAATCGGCCCCTGCCAGGTTGTTGTCGCCGAATGTCGGCACCGACTCGGCGGCGGCCTGGTCTTTCTCCGCACTCGCTCTGATAGCCGCCGCGATCTTCCCGCCGGTGGTGTCGGCGATGCGTTCGACAGCGGCATCGCGGATGCTGGCAGCCTTGGCCTTCGCAACCTCGCCGACGCCTTGCATCAGGTTCGCGCCGGCGTCGGCCGTCACGCGGCCCGCCGTGCCAAGCGCCGATGCGGCCGAGGCCAGCAAGCCGGGGCCGGTGCTGCCTGGTGCGGCCTGCTGGCCGCCTTGCTGGGCTTTCTTGCTGCCGGCTTCGTCGCCACCCTTCGAGCTGGAATCTCCACCCGATTTACCGGACTGCTGCCCGTTGCCACCACCCGAGCCGCTGGCACCGCTGCCCGAGCTGCTGCCGAAACCGGCGGCCTGTGCAAGTGGTGTAGTGGTGCCCGCACCTGAGCTTGACCCGCCACCAAAGCCAGCAGCTTGTGCAAACGAGCCTGCATCACTGCCCGAGTCGGAGCCACCGCCGAGCATGGGCATTCCGCCCGATTCACCGCCGGCGCTAGACCCTGCTTTCTCGAACGCTGCTTTAACCGCCGACATACCGCCGGCGGCCGAGGCCGCACCACCCATCACGGCCGCACCGGCCACACTTGCCGCACCGGCGGCCATGCTCGCAGCGCCCATAGTCGCACCGATGGCAGCACCCGCACCGAAGTTGCCAATACCACCCGCACCACCGATACCCGAGCCGGTGATGATGCCGGCGACAAGAGGGGGTACACGATTGACCAGCATGAGCAACGCCACGCAGAAAACCAGCATCACGCCCAGCTCTTCAAAGTTCAGCGTGCCGGTGTTCATCCTGGCGTAGAAGCTAGAAAGCAGGTCGTTGCCGATGCCGACCAGGAGCACCATCGTCATGATCTGCACGGCCACGCCCAGCACGGTCTTGTAGTAGTTGATCGCCATGTCGGACGTCCAACGCGATCCACCGAAGCCGAGGAAGAAGATGCCGGCGTACATCAGCAGCCAACCCGAGACGAGCAGCAGCAGCATATTCACGGCGACAACTGCCAGCAGGATCAAGATGCCAACGCTCAAGGCCACACCGATGAAGCTATCCACGGGCGACCAGATCGACGAGTTTGTGAATGCCTGCTTCAAGATCATGAAGCCGATATCCACGATGCCCGAGGGTGTCACCGATGCCACCCCGGATGCCTGCTCACCGATCCGGGCCAGTGACTGGATGATCGAGTTGGCGAAGGCGGGGCCATTGCGCAGCAGCCAGAGGAAAAAGCCGAAGAACAGAATGAAGCGGATGAACTCGGCGAAGAACTCGCCAATGTCGGCCTTGCGCAGCGCCATGAAGCCGAACGTGAAAACCAGCGAGATCGTGCCCAACGTCCAGAACAGGAACATCGCGGCATTCATCACCACCGTCTGCCAGGACGTGGCCCGCGTGGCGAACTCCGTCACCACCTGGTCAAGCATCCCCTGGTTGGTGAGCTGGGCCGATGCAGCGGTGGAGTAAAGCGCGAGAACGACGCCGATCAGCGCCGCCTTGTGCAGTGCTTTCATGGCTTCGCCCCCTTCTGGTCTTTCGGGTCGGCCAGTTCGAGCCAGTTCATGGGCTTCTCGGTCGGCGCGATGCCGCCGGCGGCCGGCGATCGGCGCGAGCACAGCCCGGCGAATTTCTCGCGCGTGGCCCTGTCCTCGATCTTCTTGATCGCCTCGATCTGGCAATTGGTGTCATTGACCTCTGGCATGGGCGGGATGGCCGGCTTGTTGTCGCAGCCGGCCACCAGCACCACCACGAGGCCGGCAAGCAGCATCGTTTTCTTCATGGTGCAGGGCCTCCGTCAGCGGGTCAGTTCGAGCCAGTTTCTCGGGCTGGCCGTGCGCTCGATCCTGGATTCCCTGGAAGTCGCGCCGGCGGCCTGCTGTTGCGCCTCAAGGTCGGCCTGCGCCTGCATCCTGGCGGTCGCGGCGTTCTGCTGCGCGATCAGCAAGCCACGGATTTGCAGGAGCTGGTTTGCCTGGTTGGCGGCGAGCTGGTTGGCGAAGCCGATGGCCTGCATCTGGCCGGTCGCGCCCTGTGCCGCTGACTGGAGCCGTTCGAGCTGGCGAGCGTCGGCGGTAAGGTTGCGCTGCTGTTGCTCCAGACCCTTGAAAAGCGCGTCGTTCGCCTTCTTCTGGCTCTCGCTCGCCAGGCGGCGGTTTTGCTCCATCGCGGCGCGCTCGGCATCCGAGCACCCGGCGGCCGAGAAGCACGGCGAGCTGCGGTAGTAGCTCACGTCCTGGAACTTGCCCAGGTAGGCGTCGAGACTGCCGAGCTGATTCCTGTAGTAGTCCAGCGTGTTGACGGCGTTCATCAGCCCGTTGATCGTGGACTGCGCCTGATCCCAGATGTAGGCCGCCGGGGCCATCGTGTTTTGCAGCATGTTCTCGTACTGCTGCAATTGGGTCTGGTACTGCTCGATCTGCTTGAGCGTCTGCGCCACCGACTCGATGGCCGTCATGACGTTCTGCACCAGGTTGCCGCCGTCGATGACGGGGATGCCGGCCTGCGCGGGCGTGATGATGATGCTGCCGGCCAGGACGGCGGCGAGTGCGGTTTTAGCCGCTAAAAGGCGGTGCTTCTTCATGGTCGTACTCCGTTCGATGAAAAGAAAGGCGTGGCCTGGACAAGCCCACGCTTGCCCTTGGCACGGTTTCATCGAGGAGCTACGCCACTAGCTAATCGGTATCGCCCTGGGCACTGAGGCCCGGACTTCGGTGGTTCTGTTCTCGGCCCTTATGGGGTGTCCCAGGCCCTATGCGTCCTCCCAGGGGTTGATAACACTCAGGCCGGCGGCCTGGAAGGGCCTCGTGTCGCTTCCGGCACACGGAAATTTAGCCGCTAAAACTCTCAACGGTCGGCCTTCGGCTGCACCACCGATTTCATAAGCCGGCTCATTTCATCCTGAGTAGCTTCGATCCGAGCCAACAGTGCGAGGATCGTTGCATCGCCGAAACGGGCTGTGCGCGGATCGTCGGTCAGCCAGAGCTTGAGCAATCCGCCCAGGCGGCCAAGATCACCATTCACGCGCACCAGTTCGCGCACGTAGTGGTAGTCCATGACTCCCTTGACCTGGTAGCCCTGCCCTACGTCGCGCAGATAGCGCGCTACGCTGATTCCCGCCATCTTGGCATTCGCCTCGATCAGTTCGCGTTCTTCTGGAAGGCAGTACACCTTAATCGGCGGGCTGCCCTTCCTGGTGATTCGTTTCTCATCGCCCATGTGTCCTCCAACCGGCGGTAGCCGGCAGCCTCGCAGAGCAGGATGCCCGTTGAGCGCCCCGCGCGAATAAGGGACAGTGAAGAAGGACAACCCGCTTGCGGGTGGGCCTACTTCACACATCCTGCCCGCCTTACAGCATTGTTTTTGCCTCGTATGACTCATCGAATTTCGCGCTGTAAGCGCACCGTTGCTTCGCAACAGCGCGCCAGCAGCGCGAGAATCGACGGAAATGCCCCATTTCCGCGCGCTTGCAGCGATCCAACAACCAAAAAGAGTGTTTCGGCCGCGCACTTACAGCGATTGAGCACGGGTCTTTCCTCACTTCGTGCTGCTCTGACTCATGGAGCCAGGTCGCGCATTGGTGATGTGCTGGCGAACGTATTTCAGGAACGTCTCATATCGAAAAGGGATACGGCCGGTTTCGCGCATGTGCTCCCAGATGATCTTGAGCGCGTAGCCGGCCTCCATCGCTTCCTTCACGTCCGCGCGCGCCGCCATGAAAGCGACCAGGTAGTCCCTGCGCTTCAACTGCGAGGTCTGCTGCTTATGAGCGAGCCGCGCGGCCAGCTCGTCGGGGTAGCTGCTTTCTGTCGTGGTCATGTCCGTAAACCTCCGTTATCAACTGAACTACTCCGAAGGTTACGGAGTGGCGGCCTACACAACATCTCAATAATTGGCCGAATTGGTTGACATAGAGCCGATGGCACGGACACACCCATCGAAATTGCGATGGCAACCCAGCATCATGGAAAAGTTGAACGCCAAGAGGGGGAGTACCCCCGAGCCCCCGCGTGGCCCCTCAAGTGTCAACAAACAGTTCGGGCCGCCATCTTGGGAAACGGTGATGGTGGCCAGCCTCGCCAGAAATGACGATGCTGCAGCTCGGCCGGCGCGCGAGAAATGGGCCAGCCTCATGTCGCGGCCGGGCAACGAATGCACTGTTGTATGTTGTAGCGCGCCACAACATACAACATACAACGCTAGTCATTGACACTTGAGGGGCGCAGCGTTTTAGCTGCTAAAAGAGAGCGGTCGGAGCTGACCACCCTTCTGGCGTAAAACTTAAAGACCGAATGGCCGTCCCATCGGCAAGGGCTTGGCGTCGCCCTAAAGGGCGGCGGCAAGTGCCGCGCCTAGTGGATGATCTTGGAAGATCATGGATGAAATTCACGGATTGGCCGCAAGCCCGCACCGTTGCTGTGTTTTTCAGTTTTGGCCGGGGAACGTTGCTACGGGTGAAGGGGAGCGTTGCTACGGAGATTGGGGAACGTTACTACGGGCTTTGGCCTGCCGATTTCCCACTTCCCTACCGCATACTCGCTCACCTTCCAGCCCACGGAGGCAAGCTCGGCCAGAGCCTTGCGAGCCTTCTGACGGCGCTTCTTCATAGCCTCGGCGTTCGCCTCGTCCGGCCAGACGTAACCAGACAGGGTATCGAGTTCCACGCGCCCGGCTTTGCCTGGGTCAATCCAGCCGCATAGACGCTGGTGAATCAAGCGGGCCGGGTCGGTTTGCAATGCCCGTACCTCGGCCATGTCGATGCGGGTATGCGGCCGCCTTCCAAGAATCGCCTCCGTAATCTGAGGGTTCAGCGCGACGAATAGTCGCCCATCTTCCTCATCGAAGTCATGGCTCATTAGGTGAAAAGACTTGTGCCTAATCCCTTTGGTAACCATCACTGTCACGTTTGTCATGCGCAGCAAACACGCCTTTATCGCCCTGATGTTGTCGCCGCCATCAGTCAAACCGATCTCGCCTAGCAGACTGGTCATGCTCTCGCGCACGACAAGCGCATCCTCCCCTGCCGCATCGAACTTCGGTTCAAGAAGTAGACGGAGCTGCTTCGGCAAGTCCCCTGATGGCTCTGGCGTCAGGATGATGCCCTTCGGCCCTCCAAGAGCCACAAGACCTTGCAGCAGCCGCATGTCATCAGCACCAAGAGGCTCGAAGCCGACGAACCGCGCTTGTGCATTCTCGGCGTAGTGATACGTCACATCGAGCTTTAGCTTCTTCCGCTCACCGCGCTTGAGACTGCGGAACAAGCCGGGAACCAAGCAGTGCATTGGATCGTGCCTGGCATGGGTGAGGTCAAAAGCCATCGCCTCGCCTCCGGTCATCGCGCCCCTTCTCATTCCTGCTGACCTCATGCAGCTCCACCGGCACCAGAACGCCGCCAGCGTGCCGCATGTACCAGCGATCAAGCGGCGTGGCGTCGTAGTTCTGCTTGCTGACGCCGAAACGCACGAAGTAGCTGCGGCGCTCATTGCCGATGGGATGCCGGTCGTGGGTGCGGTCGCTGAGGCGCTTTGCTTCGTCCTCGGTCATGCGGGCGACGTAACCGCACCACCTGGCGTTGTCGATCAGCGCGGACGCGCCACGTGCGGCCTGCTGCTGATCGGTCTGCCCTTCGCGGGCGCTTCCCTTGCTGACGTGGTGCAGGTAGAGCACGGATGCGCCCGTGGTCGCCGCAACGTGCTCCAGCACGGCCACGAGGTGGGCCATGTTGCCGTTGCTGTTCTCATCGAGGGCGTGAATACGGCTCAGGGTATCCAGCACGATCAGCCGCGCTCCGGCGCTGTACTCGATGACGCGGCGCAAGTGGGCATCGTCCATGATGTTCAGGCGCTTGCCCATAATCGACTCCAACGCGAGGTTTTCCGCGATGGCCTGGCGGGCGGCGTGCCCGATGTGCTGGCCGATGGCGTGAATGCGCCGCACAAGCGCGGGCGGTGGGTCTTCCCCAGCCAGATAGACCACGCGCCCGGTGCGCGAGGGAGCAAGGCCAACGAGGTCGCCACCCGCGACGCTGCATGCGATGCTCATGGCCGCTTCCAGCGCCCAGAAGCTCTTACCCGTGGCCCCTGGGGCGACGAGCGCGCCGACAGTTCCCGCGAGGAAGCCGGGCCATATGAAGTCCAGCACCGGCGGTTCGTGCTCGAACGCCGCCAGTACATCAATCGCCATTCCTCAGTTCCCCGTTCCGTACAGGGACTCGTCGCTCAACGCCTCGGCGATCTGCGAGGTTCGGAAGTAGACCCGCCGCCCGATCTTCAACCGGGCCTTGTTGATCCGCTGCGTCCAAGCGTTCGTCGCGCGCAGGCTGATCCGCAATCCATCCGGTGATCGATCCAGGACAGAGGCGAGCTGCGCCATGCTCAGTAGCGGGCCAAAGCGTTGCAGCAGCGTGTCTTCTATCGTCATTGCGTAAACCTCCGTTATTAACTGAATGGCTACGAAGGTTAGGCGCTATTGGGGGTTGCCTACATCTTATTAATTGTACAAAATGGTTGACATGAAGACCGATCCGACCATTGTCATCTGGGAACGCTGCGATCCTGCTGTCTCGAAGGCCATCGAGCAGTTCGAGGATTGCTGGCGGCCGTATTCCGCTTCCTCGCGGCGCTACCCCATCGTTCGGCTGATACAGGAACTCATTGACCCTGCCGTGGCTGCGTACACGGCGACGCTGCCGCAACGCTACTTGGGACATATCCCCGGAGCAGGGACAGGGGTGAGCCTCAGCGGGATCATTCGACTGGTGGGGCTTGATGCGATGGTCCGCATGCAGCGGCAGTTGCTGCGCCAGTTCATCAAAACGGAAGACAGGCAGACCCCAAGAGATCAGCGGTTTGTTGCGACACTCGAATCGTTGATCGGGCTTGTATGGGACTGCGCCTGCAAACGGCCGACGAAGTCAAAGGTGCGCGACACCCGACTGAACGGCGAACGCCTCCAAGGGTTCTGCCGGTTCTGCGGATCACTCGCCGAACTGACCTCATTCGCCGGCGGGAACGATGATCCGAAGGCCGACGATCCAGAGGAAAAACTTCGACTTAGCAGCCTGTATTGCCTAGATCACCGGCCTAAATTGCCGAGCGGTGCATGGAACCCTGTCTACAGACAAGCAAGGCGATCCCTGGCGCAGTTCGACCTCGAACTGGCGAGACTCAGCCAGCAATGCGCGAAGCCGGCCACTTCCCAAGTGAAATCGGGCGATCAACTGGTTGACAGCTACCTCTTCCACTACGTCGCGGGCCAGACCATACAACCAGCGGACAAGGCAGAGTTGCGCAATCAAGCGCGCTTGATGGTGGACTCGAAGCTATCGGACCGTAAGAAGCAGATGCTGATGCTCCAGTGGTCTGGATTCAATCAGTCGGAGATTGCGCGAAAGCTAGGCATCGAGCGCCAAGCGGTATCGAAGGCGCTGGCGTCGATCCCCGCAATGTTCCACTTGCGTGCAAAATCGCGCTCTCGGCGTCAACCTAATTGACCAACTAATAGGACGAAACAATCCGCATTGCCGGGCACTATCAGGCACATGTTCGCAAGTGACTGAAAGAGGCCAGGGGATGCAGGCAACGACAAGTAAGACGCTCATCAATCGCAAGAAACTGCTGGCGATGATCCCGCTGTCTGAGCGCACGATTTTCAACATGGAGCAGCGCGGGGAGTTCCCGCGCCGGATCGCACTCACCAGCCGAAACGTCGCCTGGGACTTGACCGAGATCGAGGAATGGATTGAGGCGCGCAAGGCGTCGGGCACTCAGGCCATGCGCCCCGGATTCACTCCATCGCCAATGGTGGGCGGTTCCGTCGCCGCTTTTTAGCGGCTAAAACGCTGCGCCCCTCAAGCGTCAACGAAACCCGAGGCGACGCCTTGATGCGCGGGCAGCTCTGCCTACCCTGCCTTCAACTGACTGATGCCTTCGGCCGTTTCAGCGTCCATTCGTCGATCATGTCCGCCCAGTCTTGCAACATCGCCGTGCGCTGCTCGCGGTACTCGGCCTTGTTGTAGACGGCTCTGACGCCCTTCTGTTCGTGGGCAAGGCACTTCTCGATCCAATCGGTGTTGTAGCCAGCTTCGTGCAGCAACGTGCTGGCCGTTCGCCGCAAGTCATGTGGGCCGAACTTGGCGAGCGACTTCTCTTCTTTCTGCGCCAGCCGATACGTCAGCGTCAGCACCTGGTTGAGCGTGGCGCTGCTCATGGGTAAGTCCGAGTCATACCGCGATGGCAGCACGTAGTCCGATCCACCCGCGAACGTTTTCAGGGCAATGAAGATGTCCAGCGCCTGCCGGGACAGGAACACCAGGTGCGGATTGCGCCGCTTCATCCGCTCCTTCGGGATCGTCCAAAGCGCATCACTGAAATTGATCTCGCTCCAGGTCGCATTGGTCAGCTCGCTCTTACGCACCATCGTCAGCAACAACAGCTTGGCCGCCGCTCGGATGGATGGCGTCGTGCCGATGCGCTCCATGTACTGGTACATCAAGCCGATTTCGTCGGGCGTCAGCGCACGGTCGCGCGGCTCGAACTTGGCGATGCTCGTCGGGCGCACCAACTCCGCCGGGTTCTCGACCTTCTGGCCACGCTCGATGGCCCAACGATAGACCTGCAACACCACCTCGCGGGCATGAACCGCGGTTGCCGGTGCTCCTCGCTCCACGATGGCATCGGTCAGTGCGCGCAAGTCCTCGTGGGTGATCTCTACCAGCTTCTGATTGCCGAATTTTGGCTTCAGCTCGCGCTCATAGACCGAGCGACGCATGTCGCGCGTGGAATCGGCCATCTGGTAGCCGCGCAGCCACTTTTCCGCCCAGGCTCCAAACGTCTCTGCATCCTTGACGCGGGACTTGTCCCGAGCTTTCTCCTTGGCCGGCGACTTCCCGACCGCGACCATTTTCTTGGCCTCGCCCAGCCTCTCGCGGGCTTCCGCCAAGGTGATGCCGCCAACACCGTAGCGGCCGAAGGTGATGGTCTCCTGCCTGCCGTGGATCGAGTAGTTGTAGCGGAACGAGATCGCCCCGGCGGCCGTCACGGCCACATAGAGGCCGTCGCGGTCATTCACCTTGTAGAGCTTGTCCTTCGGCTTGAGGTTGCGCAGCTTGGTATCGGTCAACATGGTTATCGCCCTGGGTCAGTTCAAATACCATGATCTAAGCACCTCGAAATCTAGCGAAAAAACACAATTAAATCATTGGCTTACGTAGTTTCGATACCATGACAACCTGAAAAACAGGTGCATGGTATTGATGGCATCTCATGGTATAGAAGCATTCAATGCCATCTATCATGCCATGAAAAAACAGTGCTTGGCGATGCCAAATATTGCCAGTCTATGCCGGATGAAATCACAAAAAAGCCCGCAATGACGCGGGCTTAGGTGTGTTCTCGTGCTACTCAGTGCTAGCCGGTGCCAGACGCCCAATCACTCCCACTCGATCGTTGCCGGCGGCTTCCCGCTGATGTCGTACACCACCCGGTTGATCCCCCGCACCTCATTGATGATGCGGTTGCTGACCTTGCCGAGCAGGCTGTGCGGCAGCTCCGCCCAGTGCGCGGTCATGAAATCCTGCGTCTGCACGGCGCGCAGCGCAACGACATATTCGTAGGTGCGGCCGTCGCCCATCACGCCGACGCTCTTGACCGGCAGGAAGACGGCGAAGGCCTGGCTGGTCTTGTCGTACCAGTCGGCGGCGCGCAGTTCGTCGATGAAAATGGCGTCGGCGCGGCGCAGCAGGTCGGCGTATTCCTGCTTGACTTCGCCGAGGATGCGCACGCCCAGGCCGGGGCCGGGGAAAGGATGGCGGTAGACCATGTCGTGCGGCAGGCCGAGGGCGACGCCGAGTTCGCGGACTTCGTCCTTGAACAGCTCGCGCAGCGGTTCGAGCAGCTTCAGGCCGAGGGTCTCGGGCAGGCCGCCGACGTTGTGGTGGCTCTTGATGGTGTGAGCCTTCTTGTTCTTGGCGCCGCCGGATTCGATCACATCGGGATAGATGGTGCCTTGCGCCAGCCACTTGGCATTCGGCAGTTTCTTCGCTTCGGCCTGGAAGACTTCGACGAACTCGCGGCCGATGATCTTGCGCTTCTGTTCGGGGTCGGTGACGCCCTTCAGGTGGCCCATGAACTGTTCGGTGGCATCGACGTGCACGACCTTGGCGTGCAGGCGGCCGGCGAACATTTCCATGACCAGCTTGCCTTCGTTGAGGCGCAGCAGGCCGTGGTCGACGAACACGCAGGTGAGCTGGTCACCGATCGCGCGGTGGATCAGCGCCGCCGCCACGGAGGAATCGACGCCGCCCGACAGGCCGAGGATGACTTCTTCGTCGCCGACCTGTTCGCGGATCTTCTGCACCGCTTCGGCGATGTAGTCGGGCATGTTCCAGTCATGGCCGCAGCCGCAGATGTCGTGCACGAAGCGGGCGATCATTTCCTTGCCCTTGATCGTGTGCGTGACCTCGGGGTGGAACTGCACGCCGTAGAAGCCGCGCGCTTCGTCCGCCATCGCGGCGATCGGGGTGGAATCGTTGCTGCCGATGAGCTTGAAGCCCGGCGGCAGCTCGGTGACCTTGTCGCCGTGGCTCATCCAGACGTCGAGCAGGCCGTGGCCTTCGTCGTTGGTCCGGTCCTCGATGCCTTCGAACAGCTTCGAATGGCCGCGCGCGCGCATTTCGGCGTAGCCGAACTCGCGATGGCTCGAACTCTCGACCTTGCCGCCGAGCTGGCTGGCCATGGTCTGCATGCCGTAGCAGATGCCGAGCACCGGCACGCCGAGCTCGAACACCGCCTGCGGTGCGCGCCAGTCCTCGGCTTCGTACACCGAATTGGGACCGCCGGACAGGATCACGCCCTGGGCGCCGAAGTTGCGCACGAAGTCGTCCGACACGTCGAAGGGGTGAAGCTCACAGTACACCTGCTGCTCGCGCACGCGGCGGGCGATGAGCTGGGAGACCTGGGAGCCGAAGTCGAGGATGAGGATTTTCTGGTGGGCCATGGCGCGGGAATGTCGAACGGCGGAAAAAGGAAAGGCGGCCTGTCAGCCGCCTGGGATACTGGAAACGGATCGATCAGCTGATCTGGTAGTTCGGCGCTTCCTTGGTGATCTGCACGTCGTGGACGTGGGATTCACGCATGCCGGCCGAGCTGATCTGCACGAACTGGGCGCGCTCGTGCATGGCCGGAATGTCGGCGCAGCCGAGATAGCCCATCGAGGCGCGCAGGCCGCCGATCAACTGGTGGATGACCGCGGCGACCGAGCCCTTGTAGGGCACGCGGCCTTCGATGCCTTCGGGCACCAGCTTGTCGATGTTGCCGGAGTTCTCGTCCTGGAAGTAGCGGTCGGCCGCCCCCTTCTCCATCGCGCCGAGCGAACCCATGCCGCGATAGGACTTGTACGAACGGCCCTGGAACAGCACCGTCTCGCCCGGCGCTTCTTCGGTGCCGGCGAACAGACCGCCCAGCATCACGACGTTGGCGCCGGCGGCGATCGCCTTGGCGATGTCGCCCGAGAAGCGGATGCCGCCGTCGGCGATCATCGGCACGCCGGTACCGGCCAGCGCGTTGGCAACGTTGTCGACCGCGGTGATCTGCGGCACGCCGACGCCGGCGACGATGCGGGTGGTGCAGATCGAGCCGGGGCCGATGCCGACCTTGACGCCGTCCGCGCCGGCATCGACCAGCGCCCGCGCAGCATCGGCGGTGGCGATGTTGCCGCCGACGACTTCGATGTGCGGGAAGGTCTTCTTGACCCAATTGACGCGGTCGAGCACGCCGTGCGAGTGGCCGTGGGCGGTATCGACGACGATCATGTCAACGCCGGCCTCGGCCAGGCGTTCGGCACGCTCCTCGGTGCCCGCACCGACGCCGATCGCCGCGGCCACGCGCAGGCGGCCGTGCTCATCCTTGGCCGCGAACGGGTGCTCGGTGGATTTCATCATGTCCTTGACCGTGATGAGACCGCACAGCTCGCTGGCGTCGTTCAGCACCAGCACCCGCTCGAGGCGGTGCACGCGCAGCAGTTCGCGCGCTTCCTCGAGGCTGGCACCTTCGCGCACGGTGACCAGACGGTCCTGCGGAGTCATGATTTCCGACACGAGCTGATCGAGATTGGTCTCGAAGCGCGTGTCGCGGTTGGTGACGATGCCGACGACCTTGCCGCCTTCGACAACGGGTACGCCGGAAAAACGATTCTGCCGCTGCAGCGCGACCACCTCGCCGACGGTCATCGTCGGCGGAATGGTGATCGGATCCTTCAGAATGCCGGACTCGTGGCGCTTGACCTTATGCACTTCCGCCGCCTGCTCGGCCGGCGTGAGGTTCTTGTGCACGACGCCGATGCCGCCTTCCTGCGCCAGCGCGATGGCCAGGCGGCTCTCGGTGACGGTGTCCATGGCGGCGGACACGAGCGGGATATTGAGACGGATGCGCCGGGTGATCTGGCTCTGCAGACTCACATCGCGCGGGAGGACCGTGGAGTGGGCGGGAACGAGAAGGACGTCGTCGAACGTCAGCGCCTTCTGAATCACTCGCATGGCTTTTATCCTTTCGACCAAATCCGTATTATACAGACGCCCTTCACAGCATGTAAGCCGTGCCTTTCGGAGTTCCTGAATGATTCGTCCCGCAATTCTCCTTCTCGCACTGCTGACCGCGCTGCCCGCAGCCGCGGAAATTTACAGCTGGAAGGACAAGGACGGACGGACCCACTATTCGGACATCCCACCACCCAGCGGTCCGGTCAAGACCTTGCGCGGCACCCCGCCCCCCGCCTCGGCCCCGCAGATGGAAGGCGAAGCCACCGATGACGCTGCGAACGAGGAAGCGGCGCAGCCGGAGGCTGAACAGCCGATCGACCCGGACACCGCCTTCCGTCAGCGCCGTGCGGAAGCAGCCGAGGCTGAGGCCACGGCAGCACAGAATGCCGCCGACGAAGCTGAAAGACAGCGTTTCTGTACCGACGCGCGCAACCAGCTTACGGCGCTCGACTCCGGACAGCGGATCGCACGAATGAACTCGGCGGGCGAGCGCGAATTCGTCGACGACGCTGCACGCGCGGCGGAATCGGAACGCCTGCGCCAACAGATCGAGCAGCACTGCAACTGAAAGGAAGCGCCGGAATTTCGGCGCCCGGCACACGGCATGGCAACGTCCTGCGTCTCGACGCCCGGCGTGTTGGCGCTCGACGACTCAAGCGCCTGAAGCTTCGGGCTTTTCTTCCGCCGGGCCGCCGCCTTTCTTCATCACTTTACCCTCTGCCGCGCGCTTCTTGCGCACCGCCTTGGGGTCGGCGATCAGGGGCCGGTAGATCTCGACGCGGTCGCGGTCGCGCAGCACCGTGTCGGCCTTGGCGAGCTTGGCGAAGATGCCGAGCTTGTTGCGCCCGTCCAGATCGATGTCGGGATACTTGCCGAGCAGCCCCGAAGCTTCCACCGCATCACGTGCGGTGGCGCCCTCTTCCAGCTTCAGCTCGATCAGTTCCTGCTGCTGCGGCAGCGCATAGACCACTTCGACGCGGATCGTCGCCATGCTCAGCCCCGCGGGTAGACCTGCGCCGCGCGCTTCACGAAGGAATCGACGAAGGTATTGGCGATGTGGTTGAAGACCGGCCCCAGCACCTTCTCCAGCAGCTTGCTGGAGAACTGGTAGCGCAGGCTGAATTCGACCTTGCACGCGGTATCACCGAGCGGCGTGAAGCGCCAGTGCCCGTCCAGATGGGTGAAAGGGCCGTCGGTCAGGCGCAGATCCATTTCGGTCGGCCAGCGCTTGGTGTTCTCGGTGCTGAAATGCGCCTTGATGCCGTGGTAGTTGATGTGCAGTGTCGCCGCGGTGACGGTGTCGGTGCGCTGATGGACGTCGGCGCCGCCGCACCAGGGCAGGAACTGCGGGTAGTCTTCGCACCGGTCGACGAGTTCGAACATCTGCGCGGGGGTGAATTCGATCAGAACGAGCTTCTTGACGTCGGCCATGAACAACCTGGAGCGGTGCACGGTGCGAAACGGGCAGCGCCGTGCTGTTAAAATGCGCGATTCTACCGCATGCGGACCAGCCCGTTGGCCGCGCACCGCATCGGCGCGACGCCGCCGAAGGATCATCGAGCAATGAGCATCATCGAAAACCGCAAGGCCTTCCACGATTTCTTCATCGAAGAAAAGCACGAGGCCGGCATCGTCCTCGAAGGCTGGGAAGTCAAGGCGATCCGGGCAGGGCGGGCGAACATCAAGGAATCCTACGTCATCATCCGCAACGAGGAGATCTTCCTGTTCGGCATGCACATCGCGCCGCTCACCACCGCGTCGAGCCACGTCCGCCACGACCCGGTGCGCACCCGCAAGCTGCTGCTGCACAAGAAGGAAATCGCCCGCCTGATCGGCAAGGTCGAACGCGCCGGCTTCGCCCTGGTGCCGCTCGACCTGCACTACGTCAAGGGCCGCATCAAGCTCGAAATCGGCCTCGCCAAGGGCAAGAAACTGCACGACAAGCGCGAGGACGAGAAGAAGAAGGACTGGGACCGCGAGAAGCAGCGCCTGATGCGCACCCAGATGTAGGATGGGTCGGGCCGCGTAGGTCGAGCCGCGCAGGTCGAACCGCATAGGCCGGGCCGCGCAGGCCGGCCCGCCCCATCCCACTCCGAGCTGCTCCAAGCCTCAGGAACTGCAGGACAGCATCGAGCATCCCGCCTTGTGTCGTGCCCAGTCCGGCCGCCTCGCTGCAAAGGCTTCCCGCCCCGGCTGCTCGACGCACGGCCGGCGCAGCACATCGAGCAGTTCCACGACACCGCTCGCATCACCCTGCTCGGCCCGGTCGATGGCCTGCTGTGCCAGGTAGTTGCGCGGCACGTAGAGCGGATTCACCGCATCCATACGCGCCTTGCGCAATTCCGCCGGCACGCCTTCCTCGCGCAGCCGCGCTGCGTAGCGTGCGAGCCAGGCCTGGAACGCTTCAACCTCCCCGACTCGCCGGCCTTCGTCGTAGAAGACCTCGTCGAACAGTTCTCCGACATGCACCGGATCGGGTTGCACCACATCCAGTTCGGCCAGGCGGCGGAAGAAGAGCGTCATGTCCATCTCACCGGCCTGCAGGATGCGATGGAGTTCGGCCACCAGTGCTTCATCTTCGCCTTCCCCTTCGCGCCAGGTCTCAAAGCCGAGCTTCTGCTGCGTCATGCGGCGGTTCTCCGCCTCGTGGACGTCGGCATACATCGCCAGCGCCCGCTCCAGCGGTTCGACCTGCTGGATCACCGGATATACCGCGTTGGCCAGTTGCCACAGATTCCATTGCGCGATGCGCGGCTGGTGGCCGAAACGATAGCGCCGCCCGCCGGCGTCGGTGGTGTTGGGCGTCCAGTCGGGGTCGAAGTCGTCGATCCAGCCGTAAGGGCCGTAGTCGATCGTCAGCCCCAGGATGGACATGTTGTCGGTGTTCATCACGCCATGGACGAAACCGACCCGCATCCAGTGCGCCATCAGCACCGCCGTGCGTCGGCACACTTCCTCGAACCAGCGCACCCTGCGCTCCGCGGGATCGGGCTCGGCCGCGGCCAGTTCGGGAAAATCCCGGTCGATGGTGAAATCGATCAATTGCCGCAGCAGATCCTCCTCGCCGCGCGAGGCGAATATCTCGAAATTGCCGAAGCGGATGAAGGACGGCGCCACCCTGCACACGACCGCGCCCGGCTCGGGGCGCGGATGGCCGTCGTAAAACATGTCGCGCATCACCTGCTCGCCGGTCGCCACCAGGCAAAGCGCGCGCGTCGTCGGCACACCCAGGTGATGCATCGCTTCACTGCAGATGAATTCGCGGATCGACGAGCGCAGTACCGCCCGCCCGTCCGCCCGGCGCGAATACGGCGTCGGCCCCGCCCCCTTCAGTTGCAGTTCCCAGCGCTGTCCCTGCGGGTTGATAGCCTCGCCCAGCGTGATCGCCCGCCCGTCGCCCAACTGCCCCGCCCAGTTGCCGAACTGATGCCCGCCGTAGCAGGCCGCATAAGGCTCCATGCCCGGCAGCAAGGCATTGCCGCCGAACACTGCGGCAAAGCGGGGATCGAGCACGTCCGCCGTATCCAAGCCGAGCAGTTCCGCCACCTCCGGTGCCCATGCCAGCAAGCGCGGCGCCCGCACCGGCGTCGGCGCCACCCGCGAGTAGCAGGCGCCATGCACCTGGCGCACGTGCCGCCCATCCACGGGATCGCCCGGCAGTTCGCGCACGAAGCGATTGTCGAAACGAAGTTCTCGCATGAGACGCCTCACCTACGGTTTTCGATCATCGGGCCAGCATCAACGCTGGCCGGAGTGTGGGGTATTCATGGAGCGGGCGAGGACTGTCCCAGCCCGCAGGGCGAGTTCCGCAGCCCACGGAAGGAATACCCGTGATCCGGCCAAACGAGCACACCGGTTCACTATCGGTTGGACAGCCGCGCGAAACATCAGCTCCGCCGCGGATCGAACGCATCCCGCACCACGTCCGCAAACAGGTTCGCTGCCAGCACCAGCACGAACATGAACACGAACGCCGCCGCCAGCGACCACCACACCATCGGCTCGCGCGCCAGCTCGGCCCGCGCCAGGTTGATCATGGTGCCGAAGCTGATCGTCGTCGGATCGACGCCGATGCCCACGTAGGACAGCACCGCCTCCGCCAGCACCAGCCCGGAAAAATCCATCACCAGCGAAATCAGCACGATGTGCATCACGTTCGGCAGGATGTGGCGGCGCAGGATCGCCGGCGTGCCGACACCGAAAGCCCTTGCCGCCTGCACGTACTCCAACTCGCGCAGCTTCAGCGTCTCGCCGCGCAGCAGGCGCGCCAGCCCGGTCCAGCTCGTGATGCCGAGGATGAAGCACAGCGCCAGCAGGCGCGCATCCGAACGCTCGGCCGCGGTGTCGAACCACTGCGGATGGGTGTCGATGACCACCTGCATCATCAGCACCGCCGCCGCGATCAGCAGCACGCCGGGAATCGCGTTCAGCACGGTATACACATACTGCACCGCGTCATCCACCCAGCCGCCGAGATAGCCTGCGGCAATGCCCAGCGCCACCGCGAACGGCATCATCACCAGCGTCGTGATGGTGCCGATCACCAGCGCGGTGCGCACGCTCTTCAGCGACAGGTAAAGCACGTCCTGGCCGACCTTGTCGGTGCCCAGCACGTGGTACAGCGGCGCCAGTTCGAGGCACACACCGACGATCAGCAGGATGGTTGCCAGCGTCACCAGCGCCGCCCGCCAGGCCAGCACGGTGTGGCCGGTCAGCATCGCCAGCGCCACCTGCCCCCAGCCCAGGCCGCTACCCTGCCACACGATGGTGGCGAGCACGACGAAGCACAGCAGCCAGGCCACCGCCGCCAGCCCGGCGCCACTGGCGACATGCGCCGCGACGTCGGCGGCGAGTTCGCCCTCCGGCTCCTGCAGGTGGGCTGCGCCATGCACCAGGCGCGGATAGTCGCGCACCTGGCGGCCGTCCGGCAATTCCATCGCCTCGCGCTGGTAGAGCTGCCAGGCGAAAGGCGCGGAATAGGTTTTCTCGGTCTGCGCACGCAAGGGCTCCAGCAGCGCATCCAGTACCGACAGCACTTCGGTGGAATACACCGGCCCAGGCTGCCCGCCTGTTGCGGCAGATTCGGCTCCCGTCGCTGCTTCGGCATCGACTGCGGCCTCGGTGCCGTTCTCGGCCTCGGTCTCGGCAGCCGATGCCTCGGCCTGCGCCGCCGGCAGCAGCGGCCGGTAATGCAGGCTGTCGAGCACTCCGACCAAAACGAAGGCCAGCAGCACCGCCGCCGCCGCCATGCCGGTCGGGCGCTTGCCGACCTTGCGCCAAGCCGCGCGCAGCGGCTCGTTGCCGCGCACGTGGACGATCGCGAGCAGCGCCACCGCCAGCAGCACGAACAGCAGCAGGTCGGTCCATAGCAATACGGGCTGGAAGCTCATCGGCGCGCTCATTCCAGCCTCACCCGCGGATCGACCAGCGTGTAGGAGATGTCGGTCAGGATCAGGCCGATGATGTAGAGCACCGAGCCGATGAACACCATCGCCCTGACCACGGCGAAGTCCTGCGCATTGATCGCGTCGATGGTGTAGCTGCCGAGGCCGGGAATGGCGAAGAAGGATTCCACCAGCAGGCTGCCCATGAACAGCAGCGGAATCACCACCACCACGCCGGTCAGGATCGGGATCAGCGCGTTGCGCAGCACGGTGGCGGAACAGCACCGCCAGTTCGGACAGGCCCTTGGCACGCGCGGTGCGCACGTAGTCCTTCGAAATCTCCTCGAGGAAGATCGTCCGGTACCAGCGCACCGAGGAGCCGATGCCGGCCAGCACGCTGATCAGCACCGGCAGCATCAGGAAGCGCGTCGCATCCAGCCCCGGCGCGTAGCCCGAGATCGGCACCAGCGCCCACAGCTTGGACACCAGCCACTGGCCGCCGATGATGTAGAACAGGCTGGAAATCGACATCATCGCCACGCAGATCACCACGCCCCAGAAATCCAGGTAGGTGGCGCGGAAGAACACCAGCAGCAGCGCCAGGCTGATCGACGCGAACAAACTCAGCACGAAAGTCGGCAGCGCGATCGCCAGCGACGGCCCCATGCGGTCGCGGATCTCCTGGCCGATGTCGCGGCCGTCGTCGGCGCGGCCGAACTCGAGCGCGAACATCCGCAGCGACTTGTCGAAGAAGATCGTATCGGTGAAGCGCGCGCTGCCTTCCGCATCGGCATTGACGAACATCGGCTTGTCGTAGCCGCGGTCGGCCTTCCAGCGCTCGATCGCCTCCGGCGTGGCGCGCTTGACGCCGATGTGCATGCGCGCCATGTCGTCCGGCGAATTGACGACGAAGAACAGCACGAAGGTCAGCAGATTGACGCCGATCAGGATCGGGATCGCGTACAGCACGCGGCGGACGAGATAGGCCAGCATCAGTGCTTCTCCCCCGCCTCGTCCGGCACCGCGGTGGCGACCTCGCGCCGGCGCCAGTGCAGCACCGCCGGCGAGACCATCGCCAGCAGAAGCAGTGCCGCCAGCGCCAGCGGCCACAGTACCGGCTCGTTCCATTCCGCCCGCGCGGCGGCACGGCGCTCGACGTCGAGCCGCAGGTACTTGATGTTGTTGCGCACCATCGCGCCGGTCTTGCGGTTGTTCACCCAGCCATGCTGCAGCGAATAAGTCTTGGGATGGAAGGCGAACACCCAGGGCGCGTCGTGCTGCAGCATCGCCACCATGCGGTCGATCACCTGCTGCCGCGCAGGACCATCGGGCATCGCCTTCATGCGCTCGAACAAGGCATCGTATTCCGGGTTCTCGTAGTTCGCCGCGTTCTGGCCGCTGAACTTCACCTTGCCCTGCGGGCCGTGCAGCAGGAACAACAGGTTCTCCGGGTCGGGGTAGTCCGCATTCCAGCCGAAAAAGAAGAGCTGGGCATTGCCCTGGCGGACCTTGTCCTGGAAGCGATTCCAGTCGGTCGGGCGGACGACGAACTGCACGCCCAGCGAACGGAACTTCTTGGCCAGCCAGTCCGAGCGCGTCTTGTCGCCCAGGCCGCCCGGCGTGGTGTCGAGGTTGACGATCAGCGGTTCGCCGGTGCGCGCATTGCGGCCGTTCGGCCAGCCCGCTTCGGCCAGCAGGCGGCGGGCCTCGTCCAGGCTGCGCCGCACCGGCCTGCCGTTCTCGTCGTCACCCTGCCATTCATAGACGACCGGGTTGATGCCTTCACGGCCTTCGCGCGCACCGAAGATGCCGGGCGGAATCGGACTCATGCCCGGCAGGCCGCGGCCGTTGAGGAAGATCGACACGAACTCCTCCATGTCGAGCGCGATCGAGATCGCCTGCCGCAGCTTGCGCGCCTGTTCGCGGCTTTCCCGCGATCCAGCGCCTTTCTCCTTTGAGCCACCTGAGCCGGCCGCACCGACCAAGGGATCGAGCATGTTGAAGCCGAGGTAGAAAATCGACGGCGCCACCGAGGTCAGCAGCCGGATGCCCCTCTCTTCCATTTCATCGGACAGCGCCACGTCGCCCTGGCTGGTCATCGTCACCGCCTGGTCGAAGTTGTCGGACGACACGCCCGAAGCGTCGTAATAGCCCTGCAGGAACTTGTTCCAGTACGGAATGCCTTCGCGTTCGCGCGAGAACACCACGCGGTCGATGAAAGGCATGGTCTTGCCGCAGTCGGCCAGCAGTCCCGCCTCTTCATCATCCGGCTCGCCTTCGCAGGGATAAGGCTCGCCGCGGAAATTCGGGTTGCGCGCCAGCACCATGCGCGCGTTCGGGTTGTTCTCGACCAGCATGTAGGGGCCGGTGCCGACCGGCCACCAATCCAGCGTCAGGTTGCGCTCGGCCATGCCGGGCTGGGCGAAGAAGCGGTCGACTTCGGGCGGCACCGGGCTGAAGAATGGCATCGACAGCCAGTACATGAACTGCGGATAAGCGCCCTGCAGCGTGATGCGGTAAGCATGGCGATCCACCACCTCGACGCCCGGCAGTTCGAAACGCTCCAGATCCAGCGCACCGCCACCCTGCTCCGCCGCGGCCTTGTGCGCCGCCACCAGTTGCTCGTGCAGGGTTTTCAGGCCGGGAATGTACTCGGCCATCAGTTCGAAGATCGGCGAATGCAGGCTCGGATGGGCCAGCCGCTTGATCTGGTGCACATAGTCCGTCGCCAGCAATTCGCGCGTGCCGGTTTCCTCGAAGTCGCCCAGGCCGCGAATGCCGCGCAGATCGTCCGCCGTCAGGCCGAGATAGCGCGGCGAACCGTCTTCGTTCACAGCAAATGCCGGATGCGGCTGGTAGAAGATGCCCTCCTTGATGCGGATCTCGACCACCGTCTTCGCCACGTTCGCCGCATCCGCTGTGGCCGGCAGTTCCCGGCCGTTGCGGTCGTAGCGCCGCACACCGGGCATCTCCGCGGCAGTGGCAGGTTCCAGCACATACGGGCGCTTCAGATAGTGGTACTGCAGCGGCGGTTCGACGATCTGGTACAGGAAGGCGGCCTCGTCCTCGCTGTAGGACTGCACCGGATCGAGATGCTTGGGGCGCTCGGTGAAGGCGGTGTAGAAGATGTTCTCGCCGCGCTCGGCGCTCGGATACGGATCGTTCAGCCCCGCCGAACAGCCCAGCAGCACCAGCGCGCAGGCCGCCGCCGCACTCCGTGCGAAGGCACGGCGGAACAGACCGGGCGGACGGCACGAGAGCGGCGATACGGAAGGAGCCGGAAGACGGGGCACAGGCAGACGGAGGAATCAGGACAGCCGCGATTCTGGCAGGTTTTGCCGGCCATCGCAGCGCCTGCAGTCATGGCGGCCGTGCGCGTCGTTTTCACTGCGGCCATCACCTGCGCCAATGGCATCATCCAAATTGCAAAGGCGACAGACCTCTGTCGCCATCAGGGTTTTCGCTATAATCGAACGCCTGTCATTCGGAGTAGGATCAATGGCTTTCCTTGCCGGCAAACGAATCCTGATCACCGGTCTGCTCAGCAACCGTTCGATTGCCTACGGCATCGCCAAGGCGATGCACCGCGAAGGAGCAGAACTCGCGTTTACCTACCAGAATGAGCGCTTCCAGGAACGCGTGGCCAAGATGGCGGCCGAGTTCGGCAGCAGCCTGCTGTTCCCGCTCGACGTCCAGGACGACACCCAGATCACCGGCCTGTTCGAACAACTCGGCCAGCACTGGGACGGTCTCGACGGCCTGGTGCATTCGATTGCCTACGCTCCCAGCGACAGTCTCGAAGGCGATTTCCTCGACGGCCTGTCGCGCGAGGCCTTCCGGCTTTCCCAGGAAGTCAGCGCCTACAGCTTCCCGGCGCTGGCCAAGGCCGCCCGGCCGCTGATGAAGGGCCGCAACGGCGCACTGCTGACGCTGTCCTACCTCGGCGCCGAGCGCACCATGCCCAACTACAACATCATGGGCCTGGCCAAAGCCAGCCTCGAAGCCTCGGTGCGCTATCTCGCCGTCACCCTCGGCCCGGAAGGCACCCGGGTCAATGCCGTGTCCGCCGGCCCGATCAAGACGCTGGCGGCGTCGGGCATCGGCAGCTTCGGCAAGCTGCTCGCCTTCAACGAACACAACGCCCCACTGCGCCGCAGCATCAGCATCGACGAAGTCGGCAATGCCGCCGCCTTCCTCTGTTCGGATCTCGCCAGCGGCATCACTGGCGAGATCATGTACGTGGACGGCGGCTTCAACATCACCGCGCTGGGCAACCCGGAACCCATGGCCTGAGCAGGCGCCGACGCAGCAGCAGTTCCCGAAGCTGAACCGGAACCGGGCCGGCGGGCGCGCCGTCCCGGGTTCGACCTTGATTGTCGGCCGATCGAGTGCAATAGTGAAATCGGCAAGCATGCCGTCGGCGTGCTTGAGCGCCTTGACTGGAGCATGCCATGGCCTACGTCGGAGAGCCGTTTGCGCACGATATCTTCGTAAGCTACAGCCACGGCGACGATGGCAACGGGCAGAGCTTCCTCCAGCCCTGGTCGGTCGCTTTTGCGCATGAACTCGAGCGCGAGCTGCGCTCGGACCGGCGCTTCCGCCAGGATTTGCGGATCTTTCTCGACGACAAGCACCGGCCGGGCCAGGGCGTGGACCCGATGGCGCCGCTCACCGACCAGTTGCGCGCCGAGATCGGCGCGAGCGCGATCCTGCTGATACTGATGTCGCCCGACTACCTCGCGTCGCAGTGGTGCGCCGAGGAGCGCGACTGGTGGTGCGCACGCCAGGCCGAACTGGGCCTGCCAGCGGACGACCGGATCGCGGTGATCAGGATCTGGCCGACCGGCGCGGAGCCCTGGCCGGCTGCGCTCACCGACGCGCGCGGCCATCCCCTGGTCGGCTTCGCCTTCTCCGAACCGGTCGAGGGCAGCGATTCACATCGCCCGCTGGGCTGGTTCGAGTTGCCCGGCCCCTTCCCGGTGGCTTTCCGCAAGGCTTTGCTGGCGATCGTGGGCAGGCTCTACCCGCGCCTCGACGCGCTGAGGAGTACGCTCGCGAACCGGGTCAGGGCCGAGGCCGAGCGCGCACGCCTTGCCAGCGACGGGGGGCAGACGATCTACCTGCATGGCCGGGCCGAGCATGCCAAGGCCTGGGAAGCCGCAGGCATGGCGCTGATCGACTGCGGCTTCGCGATCGTACCCGGCGAACCGGATGCGATCGAGCACGATCCGGAAAAACTGCAGGAGGTGCGCGAACGGCGAGTCGAGGCCTTGTGCGGCTGCGACGCATTGCTGCTGCTGGGCACCGACGACGGACGCGCTCTCGACGCCGATCTGGTGGTGGTCGGCAAGCACGACCGCCAGTCGGCGCGCGCACGCTCCAATCGCCTGCTGCCATGCGGCCTGCTCGACACCGCCGGCGACGCCGTCGCGACGCCGGTGCGCAAGGCGACCGCGCGCATCATGCAGACCGACTGGCTCGACGGCACCCGCACGCAGTGGACCGCCGAGGTGCGGCACTGGCTGGGCGCGAAGGCGCGTGCGGCCGGGGGGTCGCCGTGAGCAGCCCACCCGCTGACGTCTTCGACGTCGTCCTGCCGTGCCGGCCCTACCCCGGGCTGAGGCCGTTCGAAAAACACGAATGGCCGATCTTCTTCGGGCGCGAGCGGATGGCCGACGCGGTGGTCGCGCAGTTGATCGACAGGCGGCTGCTGGTGGTCCATGGCGACTCCGGCTGTGGCAAGAGTTCGCTGGTGCGCGCCGCGGTACTGCCGCGCCTCGAGCAGGAAAGTGCGCGCGGCGGCCTGAGCTGGCGCACCTGCGCGATGACGCCGGGCGAGGCCCCGCTATGGAATCTCGCGCTCGCGCTGGCCGAGTTGGACGGCGGCAAGGAGGAGCGCGCGCTCGAGATCCGCCGTGCGCTCAACTTCGGCCGCGATGCGCCCGAGACCATCGCGACGCTGCTGCGCCGCGACTCCGCCGATCACCTGTGCATCCTGATCGACCAGTTCGAGGAATTGTTCGATTTCGCCCACCGGCACGGCCCGGAGGAAGCGCAACTGCTCGCCGACTTCCTGGTCGGCCTGTTCGAGACACCGCCCGCGGGCCTGTACGCGGTGCTGACGATGCGCTCCGAATTTCTCGGCGCATGTGCGCGCTTCGAGGGTTTTGCCGAAGCCGTCAACCGCGCCCAGTACCTGCTGCCGCGCATGACGCACGACGATCTGCTGCGGGCGATCCGCGAGCCGGCGCAGCTGTTCGGCGGCGAGGTGAGCATGGCGCTCGCCGAGCGCCTGATCCATGACGCGGGAGGCCGGCAGGACCAGTTGCCGCTCATCCAGCACGGACTCATGCTCCTCCATCGCGACCACGTCGAGCTGAGCGGGCATGCCGATGGCGCGGGGTGGCTGCTGGACAGCGATGCCTACGACGGCTCGAGCGGCCTGGCCGGCCTGCTGTCCAGGCATGCCGACGATGTCATGGACAAGGCACAGGCGTTCTTCGGCGAGCGTGCCGGCGAGGTGCGCGTGGTCGAAGACGTGTTCCGCGCGCTGACCGAGATCAACGCCGAGGGGCAGGCGATCCGTCGCCCCCGGAGCTTCGCGGATCTGGCCGCAATCGCGGGCTGCGGCGAAGCGGAGCTGCAGCATGTGCTGAAACCGTTCCGGGTCGACGGCGCGTCGCTGCTGCGCCCCTACGGAGAGGCGCCGATCGCGGCCGATGAACGGGTCGACATCAGCCACGAGGCATTGATCCGCTGTTGGGAGCGGCTGGCCGACCCCGGCAATGGCTGGCTGGTGCGGGAATTTCGCAACGGACTGGTGTGGCGCGCGCTGCTGGTCCAGGCCGACAGCTTCGAACGCGACCCGTCCAACGTGCTGGGCCCCACCACCACCGGCGAACGCCTGGCGTGGATCAAGCGGCGCAACCCGGTCTGGGCCGAGCGCTACGGCGGCGGCTGGCCGCGGGTGAAGCGGCTGCTCGCAGCCAGCGCCGAAGCGCGTGATCGCGAGCAGGCCGCACAGGCGGCCGCACGCAAGCGCGAACAGCGGGTGCGCACGCTTTCATGGGGAATCGCCGCGCTCGTGCTGCTGGTCACGGTGATCTCGACGGCGGTCGTGTTCGCCTGGAACGAATCCATGGCGGCCAAGGCGGCACAGGCAAGCGAAGCGGCGGCGCGGGCGAGCGAGGCGGAACAGCACGCGCGCACCGAGGCTTTGCTCGCCGAGGCGCGGGCTACCATCGATGCACTGGACATGGTCCAGCAGAAGCTCGACCGCGCGGCCTCCGCGACCGGCGACGAGCAACTGGCCGAAACCCTGAATCAAGCGCAGAAAGAGCTCAGCACACAGGTATACAAGCTGAACAAACAAACCATGCCCCGATGAGTGCCGACGCTGGAATATCTCAGCAGACACTGTGAAAACACCAGCAACGGCCATCTGAAACTTGGAGGCGGTTCGTCGCAGGCCTGACTCACGCGGCCTGCGACATGAATCACTGCTGTGCCTGTCGCGGTGCCAGCTTGACCTGGACTTCGTAACGCTTGCGCAGTTCGGCGATGAAAGCGGCGAAATCGCGTTCGGCCAGCACCTGGCCGTATTGCTCGGCCACCGCCCTGACCCGCTCGTCGCCGTCGGTGATCTGCGGACGGTCGACCGCTTCGATGCGGTAGATCACGTAGTCGCCGTCCGGCAGGGCCAGGCCGACATGCGCCGGCAGCTTGGCCGCCGGTGCGGAGAACACCGCCTGCATCGCTTCGCCGGGCAGGCCGGGCGCGGCTCGCTGCAGCTTGCGCACGGCGCCGAAATTGCCTTCGACCGCTTCGCCCTTGTCGAGCGCGGCCAGCATCGCGCCGCCCCGCTCCTGGGCGCGCTTTGCACCTGCCTCGCGGCGCAGCTCGGCCACGACCTGGTCGCGCACTTCGTCGAGCGGCGGCTGCACTGCGGCTTCGAAGGCCTTCACCCGCGCGGCGACCAGCGTGTTCGGCGCCACTTCGATCGCCTCGGTGTTGCGGGCACTCGCCACCGCATCGTCGGCGAACAGCGCATCGAGCAGGCGCTCGCTGCCGTAGCCGCCGACGTCGCCGCCATTGCGCGACACCCAGTCGGTGGTACGGATCTCGAGCTTCAGCGCCTCGGCGACCGGCGCCAGGCTGTCCGGCTGCTCGTAGACCATGTTGGCGAACTGCTCGGCCTGTTCGGCAAACAGCCTGCTCGCGGCCTGGCTGCGCAACTCGGTTTCGATTTCGCCGCGCACGTCGTCGAACGGACGGGTGGACGCCGGCTTGATGGCGGTGACCTGGATGACATGGACGCCGAAGTCGCTGCGCACCGGTTCGCCGATCTCGTCCTTCTGCTGCGAGAACGCCGCATCCTCGAATGAAGCGACCATCGCTCCGCGGCCGAAGAAGCCCAGATCGCCGCCGCGCGAGGCGGAACCGCTGTCCTTCGACTTTTCCTTCGCGACTTCGGCGAAAGCCGACGGATCCTTGCGCAGTTGCTCGGCGATCGCCCGCGCCTCGCCCATCACCCGCTCGACTTCGGCGGCATCGGCATCGGCCGCAAGCTCGAGCAGGATATGGCGTGCCTGGCGCTCCTCGGCAACGCCGAAGCGGCCGGGGTTGCCGTCGTAGAAAGCCCTGATCTCGTCTTCGCCGACGCTGACCTGCTTCTCCACGGCTTCACGGTCGAACACCACGTATTCCGCCTGCAGACGCGCCGGGCGCTGGAAGCGTGCGGCGTTGGCGGCATACCAGGTGCCGATCTCGTCGTCGCCGACCTGGAGGTCGGCCGCCAGGCCGGCGCCCGACAGGCGCAGCTCGCTGACGGTGCGCTCTTCGAGCTGCGCTTCGAGGAAACGGCGGGCCGACGACAGCGGCGCGAAGCCGGCATCGCCCACGGCCAGCGAAACGTGCTGGATGCGGACGTCCTGCGCCAAGCGGGATTCGAACATCGCCGGCGTCATGCCCTGGGCGCGCAGCAGCATCTCGTAGCGTTCGAGGGAAAAGCGGCCGTCTTCCTGGAAGGAAGGCACGGCGGCGATGGTTTCCTGCAATTCCTGCGGCGTGACGCTGAAGCGGTTGTCGGCAGCGTAGAGGGCAAGCACGCGGCGGTTGATGACGTTGTCCAGCACCGAGCGGCGCAGCGCCTCCGATTCGAGCAGGGCGCGGTCGACTTCGCCGCCGGCAGCGGCACGCAGGCGGTCCTGCTGGTCGCGCAGCGCCTGCTCGAATTCGAGCGCGCCGATCGGCGTGCCCGCCACGACCGCGACTTCGTTCCCGCCCGGCGCATCGCTGAAATAGGCATCCATGCCGAAGAATGCGAACGGCACGATGAGGATGGCCAGAATGATTTGCGCAATGCGCTTGTTGTTGCGTACAGCCTCGAACATCTCGATTTCCGTTGGAATGCCTGGGGATGTGAAGAAACGGGAAGCCGGCAGTTTATCGCATCCCGGGCGGAATCGGCTTCCCGAACCCCACGAGCGTGTCGAACTACTCGAAATGAATGGACGGGAACCACTACACTTGCGGCATGCAAACGCGCACGCTTTTCCGCCGTCCGGGCCTGCTGGCCATGATCGCACTCGGTTATGCCGTGGCAGGCTGGCTGTCGCTGAAGCTGGCCGTTCCGCCCGACATCGCCTCACCGGTGTTTCCGCCTGCGGGCATCGCCCTGTCCGCCCTGCTCATCTACGGTTTCGGTGTCTGGCCTGCGGTCTTCACCGGTGCGTTCGTAGTCGAACTGATGGCCGAGCAGATACTGCTCGACAGCGGCATGGACATCTCCCCGGCCCTGCAGTGCATGCTGGCAGCCACCGTGACGCTGCAGGCGCTCGCGGGCGCCTGGCTGGCGCAGAAAACGATCGGCTTTCCGAACCGCCTCGATTCGCCACGACCGATCGTGCGCTTCATCGTCATCGTCGCCCCGCTCAGCGCCCTGCTGGCACCGACGCTCGCCTTGCCGCTGCTCCATGGCAGCGGGCAGTTTCCGGTATCGGAGTGGTTCTTCAGTTGGTGGAGCTGGTGGCTCGGCGACACCATCGGCATCATCGTCGCCGCACCGCTGATGTTCGTCTTCTTCGGGCGGCCGACAAGCGACTGGCACGGCCGCCGGGTCGGCGTCGCCGTGCCGTTCGCGGTCGCGCTGGTGATCCTCGGCCTGGCATTCCGCTACGTCACGGCCTGGGAAAGCATGCGCCTGGAAGCCCAGTTCGAACGCGACACCACCCATCTCGCCAGCCAGCTCAGCAAGCGGCTCGACGCCCAGCTCGACATGCTGCTCGCGCTCAAGGGCCTGGTGGGCGCAAAAGAGACGCTGAGCCGCGAGACTTTCCGCAACTTCGTCTCGCCCTGGCTGATGCGTTATCCGGGCACCCACAACTTCACCTGGAACCCCATGGTCCGGGACGCAGAGCGGGCGGCCTTCGAAGGCGCCGCCGGCAGCCCGGAGCAGCCCGTCTTCCGCATTCTCGACCGCGATGCGGACGGCCACACTTTCATCGCGCCACCGGCGGACGAGTATTTCCCGATCATCTACGTCGAGCCCTTCGAGCAGAACCAGGGTACGCTCGGCCTCAATGCCCTGTCGCTGCCGCCGACCGCCCGGGCGGTCCACGAAGCCCGGCAAACCGGGCTGCCGGTGGTGAGCGAAGCGTTCAGCCTGATGCGGGAAACCGAGAAACAGAACGGCGTCGTGATCTATCTCGCCAGCGAGCAGGCCAAGTACGCCCCCGCCGGCCAGGCGGGCAGTCCGGCAGGAATGATTTCCGCCGCATTCCGCATGGACGATGCCCTGGTCGGCGTGCGCAGCAATGCCCGCGAGATCGGCATCGAGCTGTGCCTGGTGGATCACGGTACGGGCGGCCCGCCCACCAGGCTCAGCGGTCCACCGGCTTGCGACAGCGACGAGTGGATAGCGGGAGATCTGGCGCGGGCGATCGCGCTGCCCTTCGCCGGCCGGCCATGGGAGTTGCGTCTGCGTATCGGCGACGCCTATCTGAAGGCCCAGCGCAGTTGGGTTGCATGGGGTACGGTCGCCACCGGTCTCTTCAGCCTGGGCCTGCTCGGCATCTTCCTGCTGCTCACCACCGGCAACACGCGCCGGATCGCCTCGCTGGTCGAAAGCCGTACCCGGGAACTCGAGGCCACCACGGCCTCGCTCTACGACAAGCAGGCCGCGCTCGCCGAAGCCATGCGCATCGCCCGCATGGGCAGTTGGGAAACCCGCAGCGGACGCGAAGGCCTGCGCTGCTCACACGAACTCCATTCCCTGCTCGGCAGCAGCCGGGGCACGCTCGACTCGCTGGACGACATCCTGGCCGCACTCCACCCCGAAGATCGCCCGCTGCTCGAAACCCGGCTCGAGCAGGTCATGAATGCCCCCGGCGCGGCGACTCTGGAGTGCCGGACCGCCACGGCACCGCCTTCGATCCTGCAGTTCCGCATCGAAAGCGAATGGCGCGGGGGCATGCTGGCGCGCCTGCGCGGCACCGTGCAGGACGTGACCGCAGCACGCGAGGCCGACGCCCACATCCATTTCCTCGCCCACTACGACACGCTGACCGGCCTGCCCAACCGCAGCGCCTGGATCGCCCATGCGCAGGAAGCCCTGGCCTCGGCCGAGCGCCACGATGACCGCATGGCCGTGCTGTTCCTCGATCTCGACAACTTCAAGACGATCAACGATTCGCTCGGCCACACCATCGGCGACAGCCTGCTCGCCACGCTCTCCAGCAGGCTGAGCAGTTGCATGCGCGGTGAAGACCGGCTTGCCCGCCTGGGCGGCGACGAATTCGTCGTGCTGCTGCCCAGGCTCGACCATGCCGAAAACGCCGCGGCCGTGGCGCGGAAGATCCTCGAGGTGCTGGGTGAAACCATCGCCATCGACGAGTACGAACTGCGGCCGTCGATGAGCATCGGCATCGCCATCTATCCCGAGGACGGCGACTCCATCGACGTGCTGCTGAGACACGCGGACACCGCCATGTACGGCGCCAAGGCCGCCGGCCGCAACAATTACCAGTTCTTCGTGCCGGAGATGAACCGGCAGGCCATCGAGCGCCTGCAACTGGAAAACGCCCTGCGCCGCGCGATCGGCAACGGAGAACTGGCGCTGCACTACCAGCCCCAGATCGACACCGCCAGCGGCTGCGTGGTCGGCTGCGAGGCGCTGCTGCGCTGGCGACATCCCGAGCGCGGCATGGTGCCGCCCGCGGTCTTCATCCCGGTTGCCGAAGATTCGGGGATGATCGTGCCGATCGGCGAATGGGTGCTGCGCGAAGCCTGCCGGCAGCAGGCGGAATGGAACCGGCAAGGCCTGGGCGCACTGACGGTCGCGATCAACATCTCCGCGCTGCAGTTCCAGCGCAGCAACTTCGTCGCCATCGTCGCGGCGATTCTCGCCGAAACCGGCGCCAATCCGCTCGCCATCGAACTCGAGATCACCGAGAGCGCGCTGATGGACCCGGGATCGGCCCTTTCCGAGCGGCTCGAAAAGCTGGTGGACATGGGGCTGACGCTTGCACTCGACGACTTCGGCACCGGCTACTCCAGCCTTGCCTACCTCAAGCGTCTGCCGCTGAAGCAGTTGAAGATCGACCGTTCCTTCATTGCCGATCTGCCGGGCGATGCCGAAGATGCGGCAGTCGCGACGGCGGCGCTGTCGCTGGCCCGCGCGCTCGGCATGGACGTCGTCGCCGAAGGGGTGGAAACCGCCGAACAGCGCGCTTTCCTCACCGAGCGGGAATGCACCCGGATGCAGGGCTACCTGTTCTCGCGGCCGCTGGATGCCGCCGCGTTCACAAACTGGGTCCGGATCATGGCCCAGGCCTGAGCGCCCGCAAGAGCGCCAGGCCCGGGTGCAGCGCCGGGATCAGGCCTTCTCGAACAGCAGTTTGCCGTCCCTGGCATCGACCTCGATGCGGTCCCTGGCGGCGAAGCGACCTTCGAGAATCGCCTTCGCCAGCGGGTTCTCGATGCGCTCCTGGATCGCCCGCTTCAGCGGCCGCGCGCCGAACACCGGGTCGAAGCCTGCTTCCGCCAGTTCGGCCAGTGCCGCATCCGTGACCTCCAGCGCCATGTCCAGCCGCGCCAGGCGCCGCTGCAGGTACTGCAGCTGGATTTTCGCGATACCGGCGATGTGCTTCTCGTCGAGGGCGTGGAACACCACGACTTCGTCGATCCGGTTGATGAACTCGGGGCGGAAATAAGTCTTGACCTCGGCCATCACCGCAAGCTTGATCACGCCGTAATCGTCGCCGGCCATGGCCTGGATCATCTGGCTGCCGAGGTTGGAGGTCATCACGATCACGGTGTTCTTGAAGTCCACCGTGCGGCCCTGGCCATCGGTCATGCGGCCGTCGTCGAGCACCTGCAGCAGCACGTTGAAGACGTCCGGGTGGGCCTTCTCGACCTCGTCGAACAGGATCACGCTGTAGGGCTTGCGCCGCACCTGCTCGGTCAGGTAGCCGCCTTCCTCGTAGCCGACGTAGCCCGGCGGCGCGCCGATCAAGCGAGCGACCGAGTGCTTCTCCATGAACTCGCTCATGTCGATGCGGATCAGGTGCTCTTCCGAATCGAACAGGAAGCTCGCCAGCGTCTTGCACAGCTCGGTCTTGCCGACGCCGGTGGGGCCGAGGAACAGGAAGGAGCCATACGGGCGGTTCTCGTCCGCCAGGCCGGCGCGCGAGCGGCGGATGGCGTCCGCCACCAGGCGCACCGCCTCGTCCTGGCCGACCACGCGCTCGTGCAGCTTATCTTCCATGTGCAGCAGCTTCTCGCGCTCGCCCTGCATCATCTTGCTGACCGGGATGCCGGTGGCGCGCGACACCACCTCGGCGATTTCCTCGGTGCCGACCTGGGTGCGCAGCAGCTTGTTGGGCGTGCCGCCGTCGCCGGCCTGCTCCGCCACCTTCAACTGGGCTTCGAGCTGCGGCAGCTTGCCGTATTGCAGCTCGGCGACCTTGTCGAGCTGGCCCTTGCGCTGGAATTCCGCCATCTGCGCGCGCAACGTATCGATCTCTTCCTTGATGTGGGCCGAACCGGCGACCTTGGCCTTCTCCGCCTTCCAGATTTCCTCGAGGTCGTTGTACTCGCGCTGCAGCTTCTCGAGTTCTTCCTCGATCAGTTGCAGGCGCTTCTGCGAAGCCTCGTCCTTTTCCTTCTTCACCGCCTCGCGCTCGATCTTGAGCTGGATCATGCGGCGGTCGAGCTTGTCCATGACCTCGGGCTTGGAGTCGATCTCCATCTTGATCCGCGCCGCGGCCTCGTCGATCAGGTCGATCGCCTTGTCCGGCAGGAAGCGGTCGGTGATGTAGCGATGGCTCAGCTCGGCGGCGGCGACGATCGCCGGATCGGTGATGTCAACGCCGTGGTGGATCTCGTACTTCTCCTGCAGGCCGCGCAGGATGGCGATGGTGGCTTCGACCGTCGGCTCCTCGACCAGCACCTTCTGGAAGCGGCGCTCGAGCGCGGCGTCCTTCTCGATGTACTTGCGGTATTCGTCCAGCGTGGTGGCGCCGATGCAGTGCAGTTCGCCGCGCGCCAGCGCCGGCTTCAGCATGTTGCCGGCGTCCATCGCGCCTTCGGCCTTGCCGGCGCCGACCATGGTGTGGATCTCGTCGATGAACAGGATGATCTGCCCTTCTTCCTGGGCGATCTCCTTCAGCACCGCCTTCAGGCGTTCCTCGAACTCGCCGCGGTACTTGGCGCCGGCCAGCAGCGCCGCCATGTCGAGCGACAGCACGCGCTTGCCTTTCAGCGTCTCCGGCACTTCGTCATTGACGATGCGCTGCGCCAGGCCTTCGACGATCGCGGTCTTGCCGACGCCGGGTTCGCCGATCAGCACCGGGTTGTTCTTGGTGCGGCGCTGCAGGATCTGGATCGCGCGGCGGATCTCGTCGTCGCGGCCGATCACCGGGTCGAGCTTGCCGCTGCGGGCGCGCTCGGTGAGGTCCAGGCAGTATTTGTTCAGCGACTCGCGCTGGCCTTCGGCATCCTGGCTGCCGACGCTGGCGCCACCGCGCACCGCCTCGATCGCGGCTTCCAGCGCCTTGCGCGACAGGCCGTGCTCCTTCAGCAGGCGGCCGGCCTCGCCTTTGTCATCAGCCAGCGCGAGCAGGAACATCTCGCTGGCAATGAACTGGTCGCCGCGCTTCTGCGCCTCGCGATCGGTGACGTTGAGCAGGTTGTTGAGATCGCGGCCGATGCTGACTTCGCCACCGTGGCCTTCCACCTTGGGCAGGCGGCCGATGGCCTTGCCGAGCGCGTTCTTCAGCGGCGGAACGTTGACGCCGGCACGCTGTAGCAGCGACACGCTGCCGCCGTCGTCCTGTTCGAGCAGCGCCTGCAGCAGGTGCAGCGGCTCGATGAATTGCTGGTCGTTGCCGACGGCGATGCTCTGCGCATCGGCGAGGGCTTGCTGGAACTTGGTCGTGAGCTTGTCGAAGCGCATGGAAGCCATCCTCGGGATTCGTTGAACTGAACCCTATGTGGGGCGCATTGCCCACGCTTCAAGTAGGCGCGCCGCCGGCTCAATTCGGCCTTTGCACATCCGCCGGTAATTGCGGATAGCGCACATAGTCCACCAGGTCCTGGATTTCCTGCGGCGGCGGCCTGGTCAGCAGGCTGACGACGACGATGGTCAGGAAACCGAGCGGCACGCCGAACACCCCGGCCGAAATCGGACTGATGTCGAACCAGGCGTTCTGCATCGAACCGCCGAAGAAGCCATGCGTGCGCACCATGTAGAAGACCGTGACCGTCAGCCCGACCAGCATGCCGGCGACCGCCCCGGGCCGGTTGGCCCGTTTCCAGAAGATGCCCAGCACCAGCGCCGGAAACAGCGCCGAGGCGCCGATCGAGAACGCCAGCCCGACCGTGAACAGGATGTTGTCCGGCCGCAGCGAGGCCACCCAGGCCGCCACCACGGCCACCACCAGCAACTGCGACTTGGAGATCACCAGGCGCCGATGAGCCGAAGCCGTCGGCCGCAGCACCTTGTAGTACAGGTCGTGCGAGAAGGCGTTGGAAATCGTCAGCAGCAGCCCGTCGGCGGTGGACAGCGCCGCCGCCAGGCCGCCCGCCGCCACCAGGCCGGACACCACGTAGGGCAGGCCGGCGATCTCCGGCGTCGCAAGCACGATGACGTCGGTGTTCAGGCTCAGCTCGGCAAGCTGCAGGATGCCGTCGCCGTTCAGGTCCTCGATCTTCACCAGCCCGACCTTGCCCCACGACATCACCCAGTCGGGCAGGATGTCGAGGCTGGAGCCGACGAGGTTGTGATAGACCTCCCACTTGGCGAACACCGCGTAGGCCGGCGCGGTGACGTAGAGCAGGAAGATGAAGAACATCGACCACAGCACCGACTTGCGCGCATCGGCCACCCCCGGCGTGGTGTAGTAGCGCATCAGGATGTGGGGCAGGCCCGCGGTGCCGAGCATCAGCACGAACATCAGCGCCAGGAAGTTGTTGCGCGCGATGTGGGACTCCTCCGGCGTCTCGCCGGGGTGGGCCTCGGCATGGCGCGGCGGCGGCCGGGCTCGTTCGAGTGCTTCGGTGCGCGCCTTCTCCCACACCCGTTTCGCGTCGCCGGGCGTGCGCGGCAGATCGCGCAATGCACGTTCGGCCAGCGCGATCTCGCGTGCCGAGGCATTGCCCAGGCGCAGCGCATTGAGCCGTTCGATCATGGCGCGGCGCTCGAGCTCGAGCGACTCCGGCAGCCGTGCTATCCGGTCGGCATAGCTTTCGGCGCGCTGGCGGTAGAGCTCACGGACCTCGACTTCGTCGGGAGCGTCGAACAGGACTTGCTCGCGCGCGCTGATCTGCTGCAGCACCGCGCCATAGACTGCCTGCGGAATCGGCACGTCGGTGAGCTTGTACGACAGGATCACCACCGGCACCAGGTAGGCGATGACCAGGATCACGTACTGCGCGACCTGGGTCCAGGTCACCGCCCGCATGCCGCCCAGGAAGGAGCACAGCAGGATGCCGGCGAGGCCGATGAACAGGCCGATCTCGAATTCGATGCTGATGAAGCGGCTGGTCACCAGGCCCACGCCGTAGATCTGCGCCACCAGGTACACGAAGCTGGCAAGCACCGTCGCCACCAGCCCGACCACGCGGGCGACGTTGCCCTGATAGCGCTCGCCGAGAAAGTCCGGAATGGTGTATTGGCCGAACTTGCGCAGATAGGGCGCGATCAGCAGCGCCACCAGCACGAAGCCGCCGGTCCAGCCGGTGACGAAGGCCAGCCCCTCGAAGCCGGAGAAGTACAGCGTGCCCGCCAGGCCGATGAAGGATGCCGCGCTCATCCAGTCGGCCGCGGTGGCCATGCCGTTGAACAGCGCGGGAACGCGCCGGCCGGCGACGTAGTACTCCGACACGTTCGAGGTCCGGCTCATGACGCCGATGCCGGCGTAGATCGCGATGGTGACGAACAGGAAGGTGTGGCCGATCACGCCTTGCGGCAGGCCCAGGTATTCGCCGATGGCGAGCCCGACGACGAACAGCAGGAAGATGCCTGTGTACCAGGTGTAGTAACGCTTGAGCCGGCTCGTGAAGGCGGATTGGGCGCTCACGGTCTATCCCGCCCGAAGGGGGTGCGATGCATCAATACTTGATCCGTGCGTAGTAGGTCTGCTCCGCGGCTTCGCGCGCCTGGCGCAGGGTCCGGATGCCCTTGTCCGCCAGCAGCGGAACGAGTTTCAGGAACACCTCGGCGGTGACGATGGCGTCGCCGAGCGCGGTATGCCGGCCGACGATCGTCAGGCCGAGCCGTTCGGCGATCGCCTCCAGGCGGTGCGACTCCTGGTTCGGATGCACCACCGCCGACAGCAGCAGAGTATCGAGCACCGGCTGGTCGAAGCGCAAGCCGGTCGCTTCCTCCTTGAGCTGCAGGAAACGCATGTCGAAAGCGGCGTTGTGGGCGATCAGCACGGTATCGGCGGCAAAGGCATGGAAAGCCGGCAGCACCGTGTCGATCGTGGGCTGGCCCTTCAGCATCTCCTCGGAGATGCCGTGGATTTCCGCCGACGCCGCCGCAAGCGGCCGGCGCGGGTCGATCAACTGCTCGAAGGATTCGTTGCGCAGCAGCTTGCCGTTGAGGATGCGGGTGGCGCCGATCTGGATGATCTCGTCGCCCTGCGAAGGGTTGAGCCCGGTGGTTTCGGTATCGAACACCGTGAACACCAGCTCGGTCAGCGGGCGGTCCTCGATCCCGTGCGATTTCTCCGACCAGGCGAAGAGGTCGAAATCGTAGTATTCCGGCCGGCTCTCGCCGCGCAGGAACAGCTCGGCCTCGGCCTGCTCCTGCGGCACCGCGGCGGGCAGCAGCACGCGGAAGAAGGCGCGGTGGCGGACTTTCTCGCGCTCCAGCCACATCTCGCCGTCGTGGCGGTCGATGACGTCGCGCACCGTCAGCGGGCTGCTTTCGTCCTCGATCCGCATCGGTTCGAGTTCCCAGCTCATCACCGTCTCGTTGCTCATCGCCTGGCCCGACCAGATCAGGTCGAGATGCACCAGGCGCCCGGCCGCGGTGAGGCGGAAGCGCACTTCACGTACCTCGAACTCGTCGGACAGGCGGCTCGCCAGATAGGTCAGGGCCTGGATCAGCGAGAAGCTGTCGACCTTCACCCACAGGTTTTCATCGATCTCCTCGAGCTTGGTGCGCAGCTCGATGCGCTGCTCGATGCGGCGCTGCACGGCCGCGACCAGGTCGGCGCCGAGCATTTCCTCCAGCGGCCAGCGCGCCTTCAGCGAATCGGCAAAGGCCTCGGCGGTCTCGTTGAGACGCTGGCCCATGCCCTGCACCTCGTCGCGGATCACGCGGCGGAAGCGGTCGCGCATGTCGTCGGGCAGGTCGCCGTACTCGAGCATTTCCGCCGCCGCCCGCACGTTCGCCAGCGCCGCACGGTTGCCTTCGGTCAGGTTGTGCAGCATCTGGTCGCGGCGCGACTCGGTCTCGAAGTTGCGGGTGATGTTGTCGAGCATCAGGATGAAGCCGGTCTGCGTACGCTCGCCCTCCTCCCCGCCCGCGCCCTCGCCTTCTCCTTGCGGCTTCGCCACCGACAGCACCGGCGCCATCTGCACCCGCAGCAACTGCCCCGCGCGCGTGGTGGTGACGAAGTTGGCCTGCGGCTGGGCCGCGCCGCGCCTGAGGCGCTGCTGGATGGTTTCGAGCGCATGGGCGATCAGGTTGCGCTCGAACACCGCGTAGATCGAACGGCCGAGGCCGATCAGTTCGCCGCCGCCGGCCACGCCCGGCGCGTCGGACAAGGCGCGGAACTGCATGCGCGCGCGGTTGTTGTAGAGCAGGATGCGGCCATCCAGGTTGCACACCACCACGCTCTGGGTCAGCTCGGACATCAACGCGGCAAGACGGTTCTTTTCCTGCTCGACCGAATCCTTGGCGCGTGCGATCTGCGCCTCGACGTCGGAAAGGATCTCGTCGCGCTGGCTCGCCAGCTCGTTTGCCGCGCTCGCCAGCATCCGCACTTCGGGCGGCCCTTCGGGCTGGACGCGGAAACCGCGGTTGGCGCCGAGCATCAGGCGCAGGTTCTCCGCCATCCGCAGCAGGCCTTGCACATACTGGCGAAACAGGATGCGCAGCACGCCGACGCCGGCGGCGAAGCCCATCACGGTCAGCATCGTGCCGACACCGAGATGCGGCGCGAGCACGTCGATCAACTGTTGCCTGCCCTCGCCCTGCGTCTCGAACCAGACGATCAGGGCGGTAAGAATGAACGGACCGGTCATCAACAGGCCTAGAACGACGACCGCGAGGGCAAAGCGCGTACGGGCCGACATCATCGTTCAGCCTCCCAGCAGGCTGCGTACCTTCTCCACCAGCTCCTTGGTCGAGAACGGCTTGGTCATGTAGGCATCGGCGCCGAGCGCCAGTCCTTTCGCCACCTCGGTGTCGCGCCCCTTGGCGGTCAGCATCAGGATGCGGACTGCCGCCATGGCCGGATCGGCCTTGATTTCCTGACAGACCTCGAAGCCGCTCTTCTTCGGCATCATCACGTCGAGCAGGACGAGGTCGGGATGATCACTGCGGATCCGCCGTGCCGCCTCTTCGCCGTCGTTCGCCACCAGTACCTCGAAACCCTCGCGCTTCATGAGGAATTCCAGGGATATGACGATGTTTTGTTCGTCGTCTGCGATCAGGATCTTCTTGGTCATGCTCTTCTCCTCCCTCCTGCGCCATTCTATGTCATTCGCTGTCCGCGGCAGGCGGCAAGGGAAGCTCGAACGAGAAAGTCGCTCCGTCTCCGGGTACCGACTCCAGCCACAAGCGGCCACCGAAGTGCTCGACGATCTGGCGACTGATCGGCAAGCCCAGCCCGGTGCCCTGCGGGCGCGAGTGCTCGTCCCCGCCCTGCCTGAATTTCTGGAAGATCACCGCTTCGAGTTCGGGCGCGATGCCCGGCCCGTTGTCGCGCACATCGACCCTGATCCGGCCCTCGTCGGCGGTCAGCCGCACATCGACGCGCCCGCCCTGCGCCGGCACGAACTTGGCCGCATTCGACAGCAGGTTGAGCATCACCTGCAACAAGCGGTCGTGATCGGCACGCAGCATCGGCACCGCGTCGGGCAGCTCGAGCCCGATCTCGGCATCGCGATCCCGGAACAACTGCCGCGTCGCCTCGATGGCGTGCGTCACCAGCTCGCGCATGTCGATGTCGGTGTTGCACCACTCCGCATGGCCGGCTTCGATCTTGGCCAGATCGAGCACCTGGTTGACCAGGCGCGTCAGGCGCACCGTCTCGGACACGATGATGCCGAGGAAGCGCTGGCGGTCGTCGACGTCGATGTCCGGATCGTCGAGCATCATCTCGGACAGCGCCCGGATCGAGGTCAGCGGCGTGCGCAGCTCGTGCGTGACCGAAGACATGAAGTCGTCCTTCAGCCGGTCGAGCTCCTTCAGCTTGTCGTTGGCCGCGCGCAATTCGGCCGTGGCCGCTTCGAGCTCGCGCGACTTTTCCTCGAGCTGGTGCGAGTAGGCCCTCACCTGCGAAGCTTCGTCGAGGATGTCCATGACCTCGCCCAGGCCGAGCGGCTCCTCCTGCACCACGGTCGACACCATGACGCGGGCCGAAGCGCTGCCGATCGCGCCGGCAAGCAGCGATTCGGCGAAATGGACCAGGTCGGGGTCGGCCTTCAGCTTGTCTATGCCGTCCTCTCCGCGGCTGCGGGCATAGGTCCGAAAAGCCTCCTCGGTGCGGCGCTGCCCCAGGAAGCGGGCGACCAGCGGGATCAGGTCGGCGACTTCCGCACGGCCGCGCCAGAAACCCGCCGGCGGGCTGTCGCCGCGGCGAAAGGCATTGACGAACAAGGCGCCCTGGCCTGCCTCGGCCGTGGTCGGGACGCGCAGCAGCGACACGAACACATAGCAGCCGATGTTGGCGAACAGGCTCCAGAACAGCGCATGGCTGATGTTGTCGAGCCCGGCAAGACCGAACAGCTGCTCCGGCCGCAGCCAGGCCAGGCCGAACAGCCCCTCGTCGAGGAAGGCCGGGTCCAGCCAGCCGGACTTGGCGAAGGACGGCAGCAGCAAGGTGTAGGCCCACACCAGGAAACCGGCGAGCAGGCCGGCGAATGCACCGTCGCGCGTGCCGTTGCGCCAGTACATGCCGCCCAGCATCGCCGGCGCGAACTGGGCGACGGCAGCGAAGCTGATCAGGCCGATGCTGACCAGCGCATAGGCTTCGCCGGCGAGGCGGAAGTACAGGTAGCCGAGCAGCAGCACGCCGACGATCGCGCCGCGGCGGATGCCGAGCAGCAGCCGGGTCAGGTCGCGCTGCGCCGACAACCCGAGCCGGCGGCTGCGCAGCAGGATCGGCATCACCAGGTCGTTGCACACCATCGTCGACAGCGCGATGGCTTCGACGATGACCATGCCGGTGGCCGCCGACAGCCCGCCGATGAACACGAACAGCGCCAGCGCGGCGTTGTCGTGCGCCAGCGGCAGCGTCAGCACGAAGGTGTCCGGATCGACCGTGCCCTGGCCGAAGTGGAGCAGGCCGCCGAGCGCGATCGGGATCACGAAGATGTTGATCGCCAGCAGATAGGCCGGAAACAGCCAGGTCGCGCGCCGCAGATGCTGTTCGTCGACGTTCTCCACCACCGCGATCTGGAACTGGCGCGGCAGGAAGATGCCGGCCAGCATCGCCAGCAGCACGTGCGCGAACCAGCCGCCGTAGCCGATCTTGCCGGTGCTGTCGAAGATCAGCAGGCTGGCGAGCCCGGAGTGTTCGCGCGCTCGCGCATAAAGGTCGGTGAAGCCGTCGTACAGCCAGTAGGTGACATAGACGCCGACGGCAAGGAAGGCGAGCAGCTTGACCACCGACTCGAAGGCGATCGCCGCGACCATGCCTTCGTGCCGCTCGGTGGCATCGAGATGGCGGGTGCCGAACAGTACGGTGAAGGCCGCCAGCGTCAGGGCGATGTAGAGCGTGCTGTCCTGCCACCAGTCGGCGTTCGCGCCGAGCGGCAGGGGGTTGCCGGCGTCTTCCACCAGCAAGGCATAGGCGCTGGAGATGGCCTTGAGCTGCAGTGCCACGTAGGGAAGGATGCCGACCACCGCGATCACGGTGACGAGCCCGCCCAGCATGTGGCTCTTGCCGTAGCGCGAAGCGATGAAGTCGGCGATCGAAGTGATCCGGTGGCTGCGCGAGATGCGGATCATCTTCAGCACCACCAGCCAGCCGAGCGCCATGCCCAGCGTGGGGCCGAGATAGGTCGGCAGGAACCAGATGCCGCCCGACGCGGCGCGGCCGACGCTGCCGAAATAGGTCCAGGCCGTACAGTAGACCGCCAGCGACAGGCCGTAAGTCCAGGCGTTGTCGATGACCGAGCGCCCCTGGTCGGCGCGGCGGTCGCCGAAATAGGCCACCGCGAAAAGCGTCAGCAGATAGGCGAACGAGGCGCCGATGATGAGCCAGCCCGGAAGCATCCGCCTGCCCTCAGCGCGCGCCGCGCTCGACGATCCAGCCCACGGCGACGATCAGCCCGCCCCAGACCGCGAACAGGTAAACGTGCAGCAGCGGCAGCCCGAACAACGACACAGGCCGGTCGAACAGCGACAGCAGCGGAAAATTGAGCAGCAGGGCGCCCGCGATGAACATCGCGACCAGCCGTTGCCCGGCAAGTCCCTTGCGCATCATGCCCCTCCCATGATGAGCGCTCCAGCAAAAAACGAATGCGCCCCCCGCTCTTGCGGCAGGTTGGGCGCATCGCACGTACGGGCGGCGGCATCATGCACGCCACTCCCTCTCCCCTGCCCGGCTTCGTCGCCGGGCCTTCCCTTATTTTTGTGCCGGCCGGGCTCTTGCGGCCCGGCTCGGCAGACTGCCTCAGCCCTTGAGCTGCTCGAGGATCTGCGGGTTCTCGAGCGTCGAGGTGTCCTGGGTGACGTCCTCGCCCTTGGCCAGTTGGCGCAGCAGGCGGCGCATGATCTTGCCCGAGCGCGTCTTCGGCAGGTTCTCGCCGAAACGGATGTCCTTCGGCTTGGCGATCGGCCCGATCTCGTGGCCCACCCAGGTCTGCAGCTCCTTGACCACCGCGGCCGCTTCCTCGCCGGTCGGGCGCGGCCCCTTCAGCACCACGAAGGCCACGATCGCCTCGCCGGTGACGTCGTCCGGACGGCCGACCACGGCCGCTTCGGCAACCTTCTCGTGCGCGACCAGGGCCGATTCGATCTCCATCGTGCCCATGCGGTGGCCGGACACGTTCAGCACGTCGTCGATACGGCCGGTGATGGTGAAGTAGCCCGTCTCGGCATCACGGATGGCGCCGTCGCCGGCCAAGTAGAGCTTGCCCTTGAAATCGTCCGGGTAGTAGGACTTCTTGAAGCGTTCCGGATCGCCCCAGATGGTGCGGATCATCGCCGGCCACGGACGCTTGATCACCAGGATGCCGCCCTGGCCCCACGGCACTTCGGTGCCGGTCTCATCGACCACCGCGGCCTGGATGCCCGGGAAGGGCAGCGTGCACGAACCCGGCACCATCGGCGTCGCGCCCGGCATCGGCGTGATCACGTGCGCACCGGTCTCGGTCTGCCAGAAGGTATCGACGATCGGGCAGCGGCCGCCGCCGACGTTGTCGTAGTACCACTGCCAGGCCGCCGGGTTGATCGGCTCGCCCACCGAGCCGAGCAGGCGCAGGCTGGACAGGTCGTACTTGGTCGGATGCACGGCCGGGTTGTTGTCGGCGGCCTTGATCAGCGAGCGGATCGCGGTCGGTGCGGTGTAGAAGATGGTGACCTTGTGGTCCTGGATCATCTTCCAGAAACGGCCGGCGTCCGGATAGGTCGGCACGCCTTCGAAGACGATCTCGGTCGCGCCGCAGGCAAGCGGGCCGTAGGCGATGTAGGTGTGGCCGGTGACCCAGCCGATGTCGGCGGTGCACCAGAAGACGTCTTCCGGCTTGATGTCGAAGGTGTACTTCATCGACAGCACGGCCTGCAGCAGGTAGCCGCCCGTCGAGTGCTGCACGCCCTTCGGCTTGCCGGTGGAACCCGAGGTGTAGAGGATGAACAGCGGGTGCTCGGCTTCGACCCATTCCGGTTCGCAGGCTTCGGACTGGCCTTCGCAGGCATCGTGGAACCAGGTGTCGCGGCCCGCGACGATGTTGCAGTCGCCACCGGTGCGCTTGGCCACGATGACGTTCTTGATCGTGTCGCAGCCGCCCAGCGACAGCGCCTCGTCGGCGATCGGCTTCAGCGGCAGCGCCTTGCCGCCGCGGTGCTGGCCGTCGGAGGTGATCAGCGCCACGGCGCCGGCATCCTCGATGCGGTCGCGCAGGGCCTGGGCCGAGAAGCCGCCGAAGACGATGGAGTGGGTGGCGCCAATGCGGGCGCAGGCCTGCATCGCGACGACGCCTTCGATCGACATCGGCATGTAGATGACGACGCGGTCGCCCTTCTTGACGCCCATGCCGCGCAGCGCGTTGGCGAACTTGCCGACGCGGGCGAGCAGATCCTTGTAGGTGACCTTGGTGACGTCGCCGCTGTCGGCTTCGAAGATCAGCGCGACCTTGTCGCCCAGGCCGTTTTCGACGTTGCGGTCGAGACAGTTGTAGGAGACGTTCAGCTTGCCGTCGGCGAACCACTTGAAGAACGGCGCATCGCTTTCGTCGAGCACCTGGGTGAAGGGCTCCTTCCAGTCGAGCAGTTCCTTGGCGCGGCGCCCCCAGAAACCTTCGTAGTCGTCTTCTGCTTCCTTGCACAACGCACGGTACCCGTCCATGCCGGACACCGCAGCGTTCTTCACCATCTCTTCCGAGGGGTTGTAAATGCGGACTTGCTGCTCATTGGACATGCTCACCTCTCCTCAACTGACCATATGGTTGAAGCTGACCCCTTGCGGGTCGTCGACCGGTTGGTTCCGGCCTTGAAATGGTTGCGGCAGCACTCATTCGGCTGCCACCGAATTCGGCACATTTGAGAATATGTATCTTACAGAGGACTTACACAAGCCCCCAGGCCGCTTCGACGACATGACCTGAACGCGACGATGCTAAAATTTCGCGGTTGATCGAATCCCGATCCAACTTCGGCATTCTGCCCCCATGTCATCCCGGAGACCAAGCGCCATGACGATTATTCGCGAAGAAGACCTCATTCAGTCGATTGCGGATGCGTTCCAGTACATCAGCTACTACCACCCGCTCGACTACATCAAGGCGCTTGGCGAAGCCTACGAACGCGAGGAAAGCCCGGCGGCGAAGGACGCCATCGCGCAGATCCTGACCAACTCGCGCATGTGCGCCGAAGGCCACCGCCCGATCTGCCAGGATACAGGCATCGCCGTCGTGTTCATGAAAGTGGGCATGAACGTGCAGTGGGATTCGAAGCTGAGCGTGCAGGAAATGATCAACGAAGGCGTGCGCCGCGCCTACAACCACCCCGACAACAAGCTGCGCGCCTCGGTGCTGCTCGACCCCGCCGGCAAGCGCCAGAACAGCAAGGACAACACGCCGGCGGTGGTGCATTACGAGATCGTCCCCGGCGACCACGTCGAGATCATCTGCGCGGCCAAGGGCGGCGGCTCGGAGAACAAGTCGAAGATGGTGATGCTGAACCCGTCCGACTCGATCGTCGACTGGGTGATCAAGACCGTGCCGACCATGGGCGCCGGCTGGTGTCCGCCGGGCATCCTCGGCATCGGCATCGGCGGCACGCCGGAAAAGGCGATGCTGCTGGCCAAGGAATCGCTGATGGAGCCGGTCAACATCCATGAACTGCGCGAAAAGGCCGCTTCCGGCGCCCAGCTCAGCCGCGTCGAGGAGCTGCGCCTCGAGCTGATGGACAAGGTCAACGCGCTCGGCATCGGCGCCCAGGGCCTGGGCGGCCTGACCACCGTGCTCGACGTCAAGATCATGGACTATCCGACGCACGCCGCCTCGCTGCCGGTGGCGATGATCCCGAACTGTGCGGCGACCCGCCACGTCCACTTCCACCTCGACGGCTCCGGCCCGGCGAAGCTGGAAACGCCCAGGCTGGAAGACTGGCCGCAGGTCACCTGGAAAGCCGACACCAACGTCGCCACCCGGGTCAACCTCGACACCCTGACCAAGGAAGAAGTCGCCTCCTGGAAGCCGGGCCAGATCCTGCTGCTCAACGGCAAGATGCTCACCGGCCGCGACGCTGCGCACAAGCGCATCGCCGACATGCTCGAAAAGGGCGAGAAGCTGCCGGTCGACTTCACCAACCGCGTCATCTACTACGTCGGCCCGGTCGACCCGGTGCGCGACGAAGTCGTCGGCCCCGCCGGCCCCACCACCGCCACCCGCATGGACAAGTTCACCCGCATGATGCTGGAAAAGACCGGCCTCATCTCGATGATCGGCAAGTCCGAGCGCGGCCCGGTCGCCATCGAGGCGATCAAGGACAACAAGTCCGCCTACCTGATGGCAGTCGGCGGTTCGGCCTACCTGGTGTCGAAGGCGATCAAGGAAGCGCAGGTCGTCGGCTTCGCCGATCTCGGCATGGAAGCGATCTACGAATTCACCGTGCAGGACATGCCGGTGACGGTCGCGGTGGACGCCAACGGCACCAGCGTGCATAACACCGGCCCGAAGGAGTGGCAGGCGAAGATCGGCAAGATTCCGGTCGCTGTCGTCTGACGCCCTGCCCCGGCGATGAAAAGCCCGGTGCTCGCGAGAGGCCGGGCTTTTTCGTTCCAGGAGGGCACTCCCGGGAATAGAAGACAGGAAGACAGCTTGGCCGATGAAGGCCACTTGATCTAATCAACTCTTGGCTGTCTTCCGTGCTCTCTTGAAGCTCTTCAAATCGGGTACGGCAAACAGCTGGCTACGCCCAATCGTGGTGCTCGGTTGGAGTTTGCCGCTCGCAACGTATCGGCGAAAGGTCGACATCGAAACTTCAAGGTACTCGCTCGCCTCCTCCGCGGTGAACTCATCACCGGAAAGGTGGCCGAACAGTTCGTCATGACTGAGGTCTTTGCCTTGGAAAGCATGGGTCGACAGCAACACGAAGAACCTCTGCCGTTCAATCGCCGGCATGCGTTTGAGATCGTTGAAAAGCTCTTCCGCAGTTGCAGCATGCGCCATTTCTTTATCCTTCAGCCCGTAGGTAACGTTTGAGCTCATCGTAGAAGTTCTCATGCGGCCCAACCTTGTAAAAGTCGATGGCCAGCAGTTCAAGCTCACCCTCTGGTTCCGCCCCCACAGCCAGCAAAGGCCTGTAGGCAACCAAGTATTCCTGGCGGTTGAACCTGAATTTGAAAACCCGAATCCCAGCCAAGTCACCGACCTTTGCCTCACCGATCTCCGGACTCCCGCAGATGTCTTCCACCGCATCTTCGATCGCGAGTTGCAGCGGTTTATGAGCCTTCTTCACGAAACTGCTGAAGGGCGGCTTATAGCTCGGCCTCATTGAACTGACTCCATATTGTTCTATTTTTGACAAAATTTCAACTCACGCAGAGCGAACTTCGTCCCCTGCTGCGTTGCCCTTGCTCACGCCTCCTCCAGATCCTGCATCCTGGACTTGAATGACCCACCACGCCTCATCGCCTGCCTTTTGAACTCATTGGCCTCCTCGATCTCCGGCGCCAGCTTGTTCAGTCGCTCCACCAAGCCAGAGAGATCGTACTCATTGCTCAGCTTGCCTCTATGCGTCGCCCGTCTCTCGATCCGCTTGACGAATCCTGCTGCCTCCAGCTCAGCGATGTAACGTTGAATTTGGCGAGTGCCCAAGCCCAAACGATCGCTCAACGACTGCTTGCTCGGATAGGGCTTTCGCTCCTGATCCCACCAATGGTCGACAAGTTGAAGAAGCACGGCGAGCTGCGTCGGGTTAAGACCCAGACGCTGCTGTGCTCTCAGGAGGACGGAAGGAATGATGCAGAAACCAAGCTTCATCACTGCCGTTCCCCATTTTTCGTCGGACGCTTGCTTAGCCTTCCGCTCACGCTTCGGGGCTGACTCGTCACGTTTTGACTGGTTTGGAGTGTTTGCCAATTTTTATCTCCGGGATTTGCAAGTACATGCAAATTTACCGTGATGCAGCCTGGCAGAAAAGGTCAAGCCAGTAGTCGTACAAGACCTCTGGCTATGGACATCCATGACAATTTCGACCAGTCATGGATGTCTTCTAAAAAAAGAGTCATTAAACTGCAACAATACGCTGGTAAGCCATACGAACGAGGACTATCCGCCCCCAGTCGCCGGCGACCACAGGGACGTGCCCACTCCCGCATACATAGCGCTAACGGGTCAGCAGACCGCAGGTAACGCCAGCAGGCGAATCTACGCTGCCACCGGCTCCCGCAGCGCAGAAGGTTCGCGCCGCTCGTCGGCGCCCTTGACTTGGCGCCGGTACTGCGTCGGCGAGCACGACATGATCCGCTTGAACGCAGTGCTGAAGGCGCTTTCGGACTCGTAGCCGAGCGAAAACGCAATGCTTGACACGCTCTCGTTGCCGGCGCGCAGGCGATCCGCCGCCATCAGCATGCGCCAGCGCGCGAGGTAGTCCATCGCCGTGCTGCCCACCAGCGCCTTGAAGCGCTGCGCGAACACGGTGCGCGATACACCGGCGACCCGCGCCAGTTCCTCGAGCGTCCAGTGGCGGGCCGGCTCGGCATGGATCGCACCGATCGCGGGGCTGATCTGGCGATCGGTCAGCGCCAGGAACCAGCCCTTGGGGATTTCGCCGCAGGACGCCAGGAACAGCCGCAGCACCTGCACCAGCATCAGATGCACCAGATGCGTCGATAGCAGCGCGCCACCCGGCTGCGGACTGTGCAGTTCGGCGACGAGCTGGTCGAGCGACCAGCGCAGGATCTCGGCCTGGCTCGAGGCCTTGGGGATGTTGACGATGGCCGGCAGCGCATCGAACAACACTGCGGCATGGTTGCCGGTGAAATCGAAGCGCCCGCTGATCAGGAACACCTCGCCGCCGCCGTTGTGCACCGCGATCCCGTCGCGGTATGCGGCGTCGAGAATGTGTCCGGAATCCTGCGGCGGCAGTCCGGGTGAATCGCCCCGGGTTTCCTAGACACCCTTTTGCCTCACAATGAGGCGTTACGGAGGTGTCGATGGAAACGAAGAAGGCGCAGCAGCGCTTCACCGAAGAGTTCAAGATCGAAGCGGTCAAGCAGGTGACCGACCGGGGACATCCGGTCGCTGAGGTGGCCGTGCGGCTTGGCGTCAGCGCCCACAGTCTCTACACCTGGATCAAGCGTTACGGCGTTCCGGCGGAGCAGCGTGCCGAGCGCGACAGCCAGGCGGACGAGATCCGGCGCCTGAAGGCGGAGTTGCGGCGCGTGACCGAGGAGCGCGACATCCTAAAAAAGGCCGCCGCGTACTTTGCCAAGCAGTCCGGGTGAGGTACGCCTTCATCGACGCCCACGTGGTGCAGTATCCGGTGCGTCGGCTGTGTTCGACGCTGGCGGTCCATCCGAGCGGTTACTACGCGTGGAAGCAGCAACCCGTTTCCGAGCGCTCGGCTAATGACCAGCGCATCGGAGCGCTGATTACGCAATGCTGGGAGGCCAGCGGGCGTATCTATGGCTATCGCAAGATCCGTAACGATCTGCACGACTTGGGCGAAGCGTGTGGCAAGCATCGCGTGGCGCGGCTGATGCGCTTGGCGGGCCTGCGCTCGCACACCGGCTATGGACGCCGCCCCGGTCGCTACGGTGGGCGGCCGGCGGTGGTTGCGCCAAATCTGCTCGAGCGCCAGTTTGCCCCGACAGCGCCGAACAAGAGCTGGGTGACCGACATCACTTACATCCGAACCCACGAGGGGTGGCTGTACCTGTGTGCGGTGCTCGATCTGTTCTCCCGTCAGGTTGTAGGTTGGTCGATGGGCGAGCGGATGACCAAGGAACTGGCGTTGAACGCCTTGCTGATGGCGGTGTGGCGGCGCAAACCGACTGAGGAGGTGCTGGTGCATTCAGATCAGGGTAGCCAGTTCAGCAGCCACGACTGGCAAGACTTCCTGAAGTCGCACCGACTGGTGCCGAGCATGAGCCGGCGTGGCAACTGCCACGACAACGCGGTAGCGGAAAGCTTCTTCCAACTGCTCAAGCGCGAGCGGATCAAGCGAAAGATCTACACGGATCGGGCGCAGGCTCGCTCCGATGTGTTCGATTACATCGAGCTCTTCTACAACCCACGGCGACGCCACGGTTTCACCAACCAGCTCTCGCCGGTAGAGTTCGAGCGGCAGTATTTTTTGAAGAACGGGACCGTCTAGGAAACCCGGGGCGATTCAGGGATCGGAGGCCAGTACGAAGCGGCGCCCGCAGTTGAGCAGGAAACAGTCGCCTTCGTCGAAGCGCACCGGCTGCTCCAGGTCATCCGTGTAGCCCCAGCACGAGCCCCGGATCACTGCGGTGAATTTGATGCCCTCGTGGGGCGGAAAATCGAAGGACCAGTCTCCGGCCGCATCCAGGCCCGCATAGAACTGGCTGCGCGGCTTGAGCAGCGAGAGGACGTCGGAAAGAGGGTCCATCGGCAAGCCTGTACGATCGAAAAGCAAAAATGTACTTTAGGACATGGTACGTTCGTCAAGCACGGATTACCGTTGAATCTCTGGAGAACTGCTGAAAAGGAAACCGAAGATGAAATCCGTGAAGTTCAAGAACGGCTCGATCGAGATTGCCGCAAACCTGCACCTGCCTGCCGACCTCGCCGAGCATCGCACCCACGCGCAGCCTGATGCAGCTCGTCACCTTCGACGCCTTCCACCTCGTGGACCTGTTCCTGACCCAGCCGATCCAGATCGTCGCCGGCGAGGATGCGGGTACACGCTGGATCAGCGAGGACCTGTTCCGCCGCGCCGCCAGCAAGGACAAGCACCTGCACATCGTGCCGGGCGCCTCGCACATCGCCCTGTACGACAAGCCGGACCTGGTGACCGAGGCCATGTCCAGGCTCGGCCCCTTCTTCAGGACCAGGCTCTGAGCCTGAGTGCCGCCCGGATGCCGGACACCGGGCGGCAAGCAATGCTCCTTGCCGGATCCGCAGCAAGGGCTCAGGAGACGGCACATGCCTTCCAGGCGGCCCCGGCTTGCGGCTAGTACTGGTTGCGGGGCTTGAGTGGCAAGAGGATGTCGGAGAGAGGCCCCATAACCAGACTCGTACTCCTGAAGAAGAAAAGCGCACTTTGAAGCATGGTTCGTCCATACCTCAAGCGGTATCGTAGAACTCATGGAATGCCGGATGCGCATTCGATGCCTTGCCCCCTTTTGGAATCCGCACCTCGTCTCACAAGGAGAATTTCATGAGCCAAACGCAATCCGTCACGTTCAAGAACCGTAGCTGGGACGTCGCCGCCACGCTGCGCCTGCCCGAAGGTTTCGATGCCGGCAAGAAATACGCTGCCGTCGTCTGCGCCCACCCGATCAGCAGTTGCAAGGAGCAGACTTCCGGCGCCATCTACGGCGAGGCGCTGACCCGGGCCGGCTTCATCACCCTCGCCTTCGATGCCTCCACCCAGGGCGCCAGCGGCGGCGAGCCGCGCTTCCTCGAAGACCCCGCCACCCGCGTCGAGGATTTCCGCTGCGCCATCGACTACCTGGTCACGCTGCCCTACGTCGATGAAGAAAGGATCGGCGTGCTGGGCGTGTGCGGCGGCGGCGGCTATGCCGTCAGCGCGGCGATGACCGACCGCCGCTTCAAGGCCGTCGGCACCGTCGTCGCCGCCAACTATGGCCGCCTGATGCGCGAAGGCGACATGAGCCCCGACGCCGCGATCAAGACCCTGGACGCCATCGCCCAACAACGCACCGCCGAGGCGCGCGGCGCCGAACCGCTGATCGTGGGCTACATCCCCGGCTCCGAAGCAGAACGCGCGCAAGCCGGCCTGGACAACATCGACATCGTCGAGGCCGTCGATTACTACACCACCCCGCGCGGCCAGCAGCCCGGCTCGCCCAACAAGCTGCGCCTGACCAGCACCGGCGCGGCCGTGGGCTGGGACGCCTTCCACTTTGCCGAAGTGCTGCTGACCCAGCCACTGCACATCGTCATCAGCAGCATACCGGGCGGCTTCGGCTCCTACCGCGACGGCCTGGAACTCTATGGCCGCGCGCGTTCGAGCCAGAAGAGCATCCAGATCGTCGAAGGCGTGAGCCACTACGACCTGTACGACAAGCCCGGGCCCACCGGCAAGGCGCTGGAGCAACTCGTGCCCTTCTACAAAAAGCACCTCGGCGCCTGAAGACGCCCACTCCGCACGGCGCCCCTGCCGGCGCCGCGCAAATCCCCAAGAACCCGCTTTCCCCCCGCCCCCACCCCATGTCCTTCGTTTTCCGCTGTGCGGGCATCGCCGCCCTCACTGCACTCATCGCCTGGAGCGCCTACGTCATGTTACAGCCCAAGATCGGCGACTACGCATCCTCGCCCCAATCGCGTGATGGACGTTTCCACAACCCGCGCCCGCCCGGCCCCGGCGACATGCCCGAATCCACGCTGCGCGTATGGTGGAACTTCCTCTTCAACAAGCCCGCCGGCACGGTGCCCTCGTCGCCGGTCCCCATCCACCGCCTGAGCCGCGCCGAACTCGACGCCGCGCCCGACCGCAGCCTGTACCGCCTCGGCCACTCCACGGTGCTGATGAAGCTGCGCGGCCAGTGGTGGCTGACCGACCCGGTGTTCTCGGAACGCGCCGCCCCGGTGCAGTTCTTCGGCCCCAAGCGCTTCCACGCGCCGCCGATCTCGATCGACGAACTGCCGCCGATCCGCGCCGTGATCCTGTCGCACGACCACTACGACCACCTCGACCGCGCCGCCATCAAGGCGCTGGGCGAAAAAGCGGAACTGTTCCTGATGCCGCTCGGCGTCGGCGACCGGCTGCTCGACTGGGGTATCGCACGGGACAAGATCCGGCAGTTCGACTGGTGGCAAGGCACCGAAGTGGACGGCCTGCGTCTGACGGTCACGCCCGCGCAGCATTTCTCCGGGCGCAGCTTCAGCGACGGCAACCGCACGCTGTGGGCCTCGTGGGTCATCCAGGACGACGATTACCGCCTGTTCTTCAGCGGCGACAGCGGCTACTTCAAGGGCTTCGCCGAGATCGGCGAACGCTTCGGCCCCTTCGACCTGACGCTGATGGAAACCGGCGCCTACAACGAGCAATGGCCCTATGTGCACATGCTGCCGTCGGAGACCGTCCAGGCCCATCAGGACTTGCGCGGCCGCTGGCTGCTGCCCATCCACAACGGCACCTTCGACCTCGGCATGCACGTCTGGGAAGACCCCTTCGACCAGATCCTGCACTTCGCCGCCGAGCACGGCGTGCTGGTCGCCACGCCAATGATGGGCGAGCGCATCAACATGAACGCCCCCCACGCGGGTCGCCTCTGGTGGCGGGAGGAAGCGGTGACAAGCAGTTCGGCATTTCCCGCTGCCATCGCCGGGCAGGCCAGGCCCTAAGCACTCGCCGGCTGCGCCTGCCCGCATCGTCCGGGCAGGCGCCATTGCACGGCGCGCCCCCTTCCCTCACGGGTATGGGGCCCCATCACTGCATGCTCAGCTCGACACTCCATCTCCGACGCATTCCGGCGGATATCCCATCCGGCACCGGGAAACCGGGGAGATCCCACCTCAGCCGGCGCGCCCGAGGCCGTTGAAAAACGCCGTTTCAGGGTTTCCCGACGGGCCTTGCTTCTTCAATAGCCGAGCCATCGTCCTGCTCCGGCCGGCCGTCCCGCGGCCCGACTACGCATTCCCCCAGCCGTCTTTTCACGCCCAGTTCATCGGCAATCGCCTCTTGCAGCGCCTTCAGGATGTCCTGGCGTTCGGGGGAGGAATTCCCTTTCCCTGATGCCTTCACCGCTCTGCCTCCTTCGCTGACCATCGCCGAACGAGGCCGGCTTGTCGGGCCACCCCCAATATCAGCCGGCAAGGCCAGTCCAGCAAATCCGTACGATCACAAAAGAAGATCGCACCCTCAAGCATGGTTAGTACGGCCTCTCATGCGTACCTTCATACCTGCAGCCTGCCTCACGGATCCAGACGGTAAGCGGCCGCGGTCCGGGTACGAATACATTGAAACGGAGAGCCATCATGAATCGTTTGCAGAACAAAGTCGCCCTCATCACCGGCGCCGGCAGCGGCACCGGCATGGGCGCGGTGATCGCCCGCGTGTTCGCCGAGGAAGGCGCCACCGTCGTGGTCACGGCCAATGCCAACCGCCAGGACAACATGGACGAGCTAGTCAAGGAGATCACCGGCAAGGGCCGGCGCGCCTCGTCGGCCGTGCTCGACGTGACCCGGCAGGATCAATGGGCGGCAGTCGTGGCCGACACCGTGGAACGCCATGGCCGCATCGACATCCTGGTCAACAACGCCGGCACCCCGGGGCCGCGCGACGGCAGCTGGGACAAGGCCACCGCCGAGGATTTCCATCACGTCATGGACGTGAACCTGAACAGCCAGTTCTACGGCATCAAGGCCGTCGCGCCGCACATGGAGCGCCAGGGCAGCGGCGCCATCGTCAATATCTCGTCGGCGGCCGGGATCATCGTCTTCCCGGACGTGCCGCCGGGCTACAGCGCCTCCAAGGGCGCCAGCCGGCATCTGACCAAGGCCGCGGCGGTGGATTTCGCCCGCCGCGGCATCCGCGTCAACGGCATCTACCCCGGCTTGATCGAGACACCGATGGCCACCCACTTCACCGAGGATCCGCAGATGCTGGAAAGCCTGCTCAAGGGCATTCCCATCGGCCGCGTGGGCACCTCGGAAGAAATCGCCAAGGCCGCGCTGTTCCTCGCCAGCGACGACGCCTCCTACGTCATCGGCGCCGAGTTGGTCGTCGATGGCGGCCTGACCATCATCTGAGAACGTGTGAACGAAGCTTGCCCTGACTCGATTCCGTACGATCACAACAATAATTCGCACGGTTAGGCATGGCTCGTACGACTACCCCGACTTATCTTAGGCCATCGCTTGCGATGTCGGCAGCACAAGGGCCGACGGACTCAAACCCCGGCATTTCGGGGTATACACGTACAGGAGAAATCACCATGAACGCTATCCCCAAAGTCTGGCTGATCACCGGCGCCTCGTCGGGCTTCGGCAAGGCGCTGGCCGAGGCCGTGATCGCCAGCGGCGATTACGTGGCGCTCAGCGCCCGCCGCCTCGACCGCCTGCAGGCCCTGGCCCAAGGCCATGAAGACCGCGTGCTGCCGCTGGCGGTGGACATGACCGATGCGGCCGCGCGCAACAAGGCCGTAGCCGACACCGTGGCGCGCTTCGGCCGCATCGACGTGCTGGCCAACGTCGCCGGCAGCGGCTCGATGGGCGCGGCCGAGGAGTTCTCCGAAGCCGAGCTGCGCGCGCAGTTCGAGCTGAACTTCTTCGCCACCGCCGAGATGACCCGCGCCGTGCTGCCGCAGATGCGCAGGCAGGGCTCGGGCCGCATCCTCACCGTCAGCAGCGTCGGCGGTCTGGCGGCCATTCCCGGCTGCGGGCCGTACAGCGCCAGCAAATTCGCGATCGAATGCTGGACCGAAGCCCTGGCAGCGGAAGTGGCGCCGCTGGGCATCCGCGTCACCCTGATCGAGCCGGGCTCGTTCCGTACCGGCTTCGCCGGCGACGTCAACGTGCGCCCCGCCCAGCGCCTCGAAGCCTACCGTCACGTCACCGGCCCGATGGAGAACTATCTGGAAACCTCCGCCGGCAAGGAAATCGGCGACCCCGCCAAGGCGGCGCAAGTCATCATCGCCGCCGTGCAAAGCGATGCCCCGCCCATGCGCCTGATGCTGGGCCCCGATGCCTACGGGCTGTGGGACCAGACCATCGCCAAGCGCATCGAGGACATCAACAGCTGGCGCGAGCGCGGCCTGAACACCTGCTTCGACGACGCCGAGATCAAACCCATCGGCGGCTGAAACCCCTGACCTCTCGAGGAATGAACATCATGAGCAAGCCCTCCCAAAAAGTCTGGCTGATCACCGGCGCCTCGTCCGGCTTCGGCAAATCCCTGGCCGAGGCCGTCATCGCCAACGGCGACATCGCCGTCATCACCGCCCGCCGCCTGGACCGCCTGCAGGCCATCGCCCAGGGCAATGAAGACCGCGTGCTGCCGCTGGCGGTGGACGTCACCGACGCCGCCGCCCGCGACAAGGCCGTGGCCGACACCCTGGCGCGCTTCGGCCGCATCGACGTGCTGGCCAACGTCGCCGGCCGCGGCGTGGTCGGCGCCTGCGAGGAATTCAGCCTGGCGCAGCTGCGCGAGCAGATGGAGCTGAACTTCTTCGCCGCCGCCGAGATGAGCCGCGCCGTGCTGCCGCAGATGCGCAAACAGGGCTCGGGCAACATCCTCACCGTCAGCAGCATCGCCGGCCTGGTGGCGATGAATGCCGCCGGCCCCTACTGCGCGGCCAAGTTCGCCATCGAGGGCTGGACCGAGTCGCTGGCGATCGAAGCCAAGCCGCTGGGCATCCATGTCACGCTGGTCGAGCCCGGCGCGTTCCGCACCGAATTCGCCGGCGGCGTGAACATGCGCCCGGTGCACAGCATCGCGGCCTACCGCCCCATGGTCGAGCCGTTCGAGACCTACCTCGAAGGCTCCGCCGGCAAGCAGGCGGGCGACCCGGCCAAGGCCGCCCGGCGCATGCTCGAAGTGGTCGCCAGCGATGCGCCGCCCGTGCGCCTGATGCTGGGCCGCGATGCGCACTCGATCTGGGATGCCACCATCGCCAAGCGCATCGAAGACATCAACAGCTGGCGCGAGCGCGGCGAAGACACCGCCTTCGACGACGCTGTGTTCGAGGAAATCAAGCTGTGATCGAAACCGATGCGTGGCTCCGCCATACCAGGCGCAGTCATGAAGATTTCCACCGCTCACAGGAGCAATGAACGATGTTCAGCCATGTCAATCTCGGGAGCAATGACCTCGCCCGCTCCAGGCGCTTCTACGATGCCGTGCTGGCCGTCATCGGCGCCAGATCCGGCCTCGAGTTGAATTTCAATTCGCCGCGCATCCTGTACCAGCACAAGGGCTGCCTGCTGGTCATCACGACGCCGCTGGACGGCCAGCCGGCCACGCCCGCCAACGGCGGCACGACCGGTTTCCTGATGGACGGCCCCGAGCAGGTCGAGTCCTTCCATGCCGCGGCCCTGGCCAATGGCGGCACCACCTGCGAAGACCCGCCGGGCGAGCGCAAGACGCCGGCCGGTTCCCTCTACCTGGCTTATGTGCGCGACCCGGACGGCAACAAGCTCTGCGCCTTCCACAATCTGGCCTGAGCCACCGAACCAGGAACTGCCATGCATGACCAACAAACTCCGCTGAATTCCGGCTTCGGCTTTCATAGCACCGCCGCCGAGGTGCTGGCCGGCATCGACTTGTCCGGCAAGCTCGCCATCGTCACCGGCGGCCATTCGGGCCTGGGCCTGGAAACCACCAAGGCGCTGACCGGCGCCGGCGCCCGCGTGCTGGTGCTGGCGCGCAATCCCGAAGCCGCGCGCAAGGCGCTGGACGGCGTGCAGAACGTCGAGGTCGATCAGCTCGACCTGGCCGACCAGAGCAGCGTGCGCGCCTGCGCCGAGCGCTTCGTCGCCAGCGGCCGCAAGGCCGATATCGTCATCTGCAACGCCGCGGTGATGGCCAACCCCGAAACCCGCATCGGCGACGGCTGGGAGTCGCAGTTCGGCACCAACCACCTGGGCCACTACGCCCTGGTCAATCTGCTGTGGCCGGCCATCGCAAGCGGCGCGCGCGTCGTCTCGCTGTCGTCGAGAGGCCACCACTTTTCGCCGATGCGCTGGGACGACGTGCAATTCAATGCCGGCTACGACAAGTGGCTGGCCTATGGCCAGTCCAAGACTGCGATCGCGCTGTTCGCCAAACAGCTCGACGCGCTGGGCCGGACCAAGGGCGTGCGCGCGTTCTCGGTGCATCCGGGTTCGATCTATACCCCGCTGCAACGCCACATGAGCATGGAGGAACTGACCTCGCTGGGCTGGCTCGACGACAAGGGCGAGGTGATCGATCCGAACTTCAAGACCCCGCCGCAGGGTGCAGCAACCTCGGTATGGGCCGCCACCTCGCCGCTGCTCGACGGCAAAGGCGGCCTGTACTGCGAGAACTGCGACGTGGCTGTGCACGACAACAGCGCCGAGCCGACCGAAACCGGCGTGCGCGACTACGCCATTGATCCTGCCCAGGCCGAGCGCCTGTGGAAGCTGTCGGCCGAACTGACCGGCATCGACGCTTTCGCCTGAAATCCACCCGCAAGGAGAACATCCATGAAAATCTGGTTCATCACCGGCGCATCGTCCGGCTTCGGCAAGGCGCTGGCGGAATTGGTCCTGGCCAGGGGCGACGGCGCCGTGCTCACCGCTCGCCGCCTGGAGCCGCTGCAGGAGATCGCCGCCGCCCACGGCGATCGCGCGCTGGCGCTGAAGCTGGACGTGACCGACGCCGCCTCGCGCGCTGCGGCATTGAAGGCCGCAAACGAGAAATTCGGCCGCATCGACGTGCTGGCCAACATCGCCGGTGCCGGCTCCTACGGCGCGCTGGAGGCGTTCAGCTCAGCGCAGATCCGCACGCAGATGGAGCTGAATTTCTTCTCCGCCGCCGAGCTGTCGCGCGAAGTGCTGCCGCAGATGCGCGCGCAGAAGTCCGGCCACATCCTCAACCTGACCAGCATCGCCGGCCTGGTCGCCTTCCCCGGCAGCGGCCTGTACAACGCCTCGAAGTTCGCCCTGGAAGGCTTTACCGAAGCCCTGCACCACGAGCTCAAGCCTTTCGGCATCCGCGTGACGCTGATCGAGCCGGGCGCCTTCCGTACCGGCTTCGCGGGCAGCGCGGCGATGAAGGCCGAACGCCGGATCGCCGACTATGCGCCGCTGGACGCGGGCATGGACGAGTACTACGCGACGCAGAACGGCCAGCAGATGGGCGATCCGGTCAAGGGCATGCAGGTACTGATCGACATGGTGGACAGCGACACCGCGCCGGTGCGCCTGATGCTGGGCGAGGACGCCTACCAGCTTTGGGAGGGCGCGGTCGCTTCGCGCGAGCGCGATCTCGCCCAGTGGCGCGCGCGCGGCGAGGACACCGCCATCCCGGGAGCCGTGAAGAACACCGCCCGGGCGCTTTGATGACCGAATCGGCCTCCGGCGCTCGATGCACAAGCGCCGGAGGCCTGGATCTGTCGCGCGCCGCGCTGCTGCTGTGCGCCGGCATCACCACCTATTCGCCGCTGCGCACCTGGAAGGTCGGCCCCGGCAGCCGTGTCGGCGTGGTGGGCCTGAGCAGCCTGCCTGACGAAAAAAGCATGGGCGGCCGAGAACCACGGCCGCCCATGCCCTTGGTGCATCTTCCTGCGATTGCTCAGTGCTGCAGGATCTTGCCCAGGAAGTCCTTGGTACGCGGCTGGCGGGCATCCGGGTTGCCGAAGAAGTCGTCCTTCGTGCAATCCTCCAGGATCTTGCCGCCGACGTCCATGAAGATGACGCGGCTCGCCACCTTGCGGGCGAAGCCCATCTCGTGGGTCACGCACATCATGGTCATGCCTTCGTTGGCGAGGCTGACCATCACGTCCAGCACCTCGCCGACCATCTCGGGGTCGAGCGCGGAGGTGGGCTCGTCGAACAGCATCACGATCGGGTCCATCGACAGCGCACGGGCGATCGCCACCCGCTGCTGCTGACCGCCCGAAAGTTGCCCCGGGAACTTGTCCTTGTGCGCCATCAGGCCGACGCGGTCGAGCATCTTCAGGCCGCGCTTCCTGGCCTCGTCCTGGCTACGGCCGAGCACCTTGACCTGGGCGATGGTCAGGTTCTGCGTCACCGTCAGGTGGGGGAACAGCTCGAAGTGCTGGAACACCATGCCGACCTTGCTGCGCAGCTTGGGCAGGTTGGTCTTGGGGTCATGCACCGGCGTGCCGTTGACCCAGATTTCGCCCTTCTGGATCGGCTCCAGCGCGTTGATGGTCTTGATCAGCGTGGATTTGCCCGAACCGGACGGTCCGCAGACGACGACCACCTCGCCCTTCTCGATGCTGGTGGAGCAGTCGTCGAGCACCTGGAAGCTGCCATACCACTTGGAAACGTTCTTCATTTCAATCATGGACAAACCCTCTTCCGGACGGGAACCGCCGGTCAATGAATGATGGCGATCTTCTTGTGCAGCCGCTTCACCAGCCACGACAGGCTGTAGCAGATCACGAAATAGACGACGGCGGCGGCGATGAAGGCCTCGATCGGACGGCCGTAGTTCTTGCCCGCCACCTCGAAGCCCTTGAGCATGTCGTAGGCACCGATGGCGTAGACCAGCGAGGTATCCTGGAACAGGATGATGGTCTGCGTCAGCAATACCGGCAGCATGTTGCGGAACGCTTGCGGCAGCACGATCAGGCGCATGTTCTGGCCGTAGGTCATGCCCAGCGCCTGCCCGGCGAACACCTGTCCGCGCGGGATGGACTGGATGCCGGCGCGCATGATCTCGGAGAAGTACGCCGCCTCGAAGGCGATGAAGGTGACGGTGGCCGAGGCCTCCGCCCCGATCGGCGCACCGAGGAACAGCGGCACCAGCAGGAAGAACCACAGGATCACCATCACCAGCGGGATGCTGCGCATGCCATCGACGTAGATGGTGGCCGGCACGATCAGCCACTTGCGGCCGGACAGCCGCATCATCGCCAGCAGGGTGCCGAAGAAGATGCCGCCCAGCGTCGCCACCAGCGTCAACATCACGCTGAAATACAAGCCCTTCAGAATGAAGTTGGAGACCAGATCCCAGCTGTAGAAGGAAAAATCGAACGCGAGGTTCATGTTCAATGCCCTCCCGCCGCGCTGGGCGCCGCCAGGCCCGGAACCCGCACCCGCTTCTCGATGAAGGTCATGATGCGATTGATGGCGAAGGCCGAGACGATGTACAGGCCGGTCACCGCCAGATAGATCTCGATGCCGCGCCCCGTCTCTTCCTGGGCCTGCATCGCGAACATCGTCAGCTCGGTCACGGATACCGCGAAGGCCACGGACGAGTTCTTGAAGATGTTCATCGTCTCGCTGGTCAGCGGCGGGATGATGATGCGGAAGGCGTTGGGCAGCAGCACGTGGCGGTAGGTCTGCCAGGTGGTGAAGCCCATCGCCATGCCGGCGTAGCGCTGGCCGCGCGGCAGCGCCTGGATACCCGAGCGCACCTGCTCGGCGATCCGCGCCGAGGTGAAGAAGCCCAGCGCCAGCACCACCAGCACGAAGCCCGATACGGATTTCATCGCCGGGAAGATTGCCGGTACGACGTGATACCAGAGGAAGATCTGCACCAGCAGCGGAATGTTGCGGAAGACCTCCACCCAGGCGTTGCCGAAACGCACGGCCCATTTGCTGTCCGGCAAGGTGCGTATGGTGCCGATCACCACGCCCGTCACCAGCGCCAGCACCAGCGCCAGCAGGGAGACGGAGACCGTCCAGCCCCACGCGGAAAGCATCCAGTCGAGGTAAGTGATATCCCCGTCCGTGCCAAAACAGCCCTCGCGGACCGTGCGGTCCAGGGTGTCCTCGCAAAACATCTGCCAATCCCAAGCCATAGGATTTCCTTCCAGGTGCAGAAACGGTGGCCCGCATAGGGCGGCCCGCGCAGGGCGGCCGGCAGACGGTGGCCGGCAAACGGCTGCCCGCAGACAGCCATCCATCGAAAATCCCTTTCCCGTCAGATTTCCCGGCGAGAAAGGGGATTTTCAGAATCGATGCTTACTCGTTGTAGGCTTCCTTGGGCTTGTTGTTCGGATTGTTCCAGGCGTCGCGGGTGGCGTCGGACAGCGGCAGGCCCACCGCGGTGTTGGTCGGCGGAATCGGCTGCAGGAACCACTTGTCCCACAGTTTCTCGAGCGTACCGTCCTGGGCTTGGCGGGCGATGGAATCGTTCACCGCCTTCATGAAGGCCGGATCGTTCTTGCGCAGCATGCACGCGATCGGTTCGGTGGACAGCGGCTCGCCGACGATCTTGAAGTCCTTCGGGTTCTTGGACTTGGAGATGTTACCGGCCAGGATCGAAGCATCCATCACGAAGGCATCGGCACGGCCGGTTTCCAGCAGCAGGAAGCTGTCGGCGTGGTCCTTGCCGTTGATGTCCTTGAACTTGATGCCCGCGGCGCGCTTGTTCTGGCGCAGCAGCTGGACCGAGGTGGTGCCGGTGGTGGTCGCCACCGTCTTGCCATCCAGATCCTTGACGTCGTTGATGTCGGAATCGGCCTTGACCGCGATGCGCACCTGCTCCACGTAGGTGGTGTTGGCGAAGTCGACTTCCTTCTGGCGATTCAGATCGTTGGTGGTGGAGCCGCATTCGAGATCGACCGTGCCATTGACCACCAGCGGAATGCGGTTCTGCGAGGTGACGGGCTGGTATTTGACATTCAGCTTCGACAGGCCCAGTTCCTTTTGCAGATCCTGAACGATGTTCTCCGCCATTTCGGTATGGAAGCCGACGTACTTGCCGTTGCCCAGGGTATAAGCCAGGCCGGAAGATTCACGCACGCCCAGCGTGATGCTGCCCGAAGACTTGATTTTCGCAAGGGTGTCACCCGTCTGCGCCATGGTTGAAGTTGCAGCCAGTGCAGTGATGGCAATTGCGAGCAGATGCTTCTTCATTGTGTCCCCTTCGATGCTTGTTCAGGAGAAGCCATTCTAGAGCAACTTTTTCATTTTGACGTATCTACTTGAATTCAGCAGAACTGCTCGATCCTGGTGCAAAGCGCGCACGAAAAAGGGGCATTCGCCTATCGGCGAATGCCCCTATATCAGGCTAGCGGACTTTCGAATCAGCCGGCGCGATGCGCGGCCAGCTTCAGCCAGGTATCGACCACCGTATCCGGGTTCAGCGAAATGGTCTGAATGCCTTCGTCCATCAGCCACTCGGCGAAGTCGGCGTGGTCGGACGGCCCCTGGCCGCAGATGCCGACGTACTTGTCGAGCTTGTTGGCGGCGCGGATCGCCATCGACAGCAACTGCTTGACCGCCGGATCGCGCTCGTCGAAGGCATGCGCAACCAGGCCGGAGTCGCGGTCCAGGCCCAGCGCGAGCTGGGTGAGGTCGTTGGAGCCGATCGAGAAGCCGTCGAAGTGCTCCAGGAACTGCTCGGCCAGGATGGCGTTGGACGGGATCTCGCACATCATGATGAGCTTGAGATCGTTCACGCCGCGCTTCAGGCCGTGCTCGGCCAGCAGATCGACCACGCCTTCGGCCTCTTCGAGATTGCGCACGAACGGAATCATGATCTGGACGTTGGTCAGGCCGAGCTCGTTGCGCACCTTCTTCATCGCCGCCACTTCCATCTCGAAGCAGTCGCGGAAGGAATGGGCGATGTAGCGCGAGGCGCCGCGGAAGCCGAGCATCGGGTTTTCTTCTTCCGGCTCGTAGATCTCGCCGCCCAGCAGCTTGCGGTATTCGTTCGACTTGAAGTCGGACATGCGCACGATGACGGGCTTCGGGTAGAAGGCGGCGGCGATCGTCGCCACGCCTTCGACCAGCTTCTCGATGAAGAACTGCTTCGGCGTCGCGTAGCCGCGCGAGCGGCGGTTGATCTCGTCGCGCAGGCTGGCCGGCACCTGGCCGATGTCGAGGATCGCCTTCGGATGGATGCCGATCATGTTGTTGATGACGAACTCCAGCCGCGCCAGGCCGACACCGCCGTTCGGGATCTGGGCGAACTCGAAAGCCAGTTCGGGGTTGCCCACGTTCATCATGATCTTCACCGGAATCTCGGGCAGGTTGCCCATGTCGGTGGTGATGACCTCGAACTCCAGCTTGCCGCGATAGACGTAGCCGGTATCGCCCTCGGCGCAGGACACGGTGACGGATTCGCCCTCGCCCAGCACGTCGGTGGCATTGCCGCAGCCGACGATGGCCGGAATGCCCAGCTCGCGCGCAATGATCGCGGCGTGGCAGGTGCGGCCGCCGCGGTTGGTGACGATGGCGCTGGCGCGCTTCATCACCGGCTCCCAGTTCGGGTCGGTCATGTCGGTGACGAGCACGTCGCCCGGCTGCACGCGGTTCATCTCGGAGGCGTCGCCCACCACGCGGACCACGCCGGCGCCGATCTTCTGGCCGATCGCGCGGCCGTGGGTCAGCGCCTTGCCGTACTGCTTCAGGCGGTACTTTTCCATCACCAGGCCGGCGTCCTGGCTCTTCACCGTCTCGGGACGAGCCTGCAGGATGTAGAGCTTGCCGTCCTCGCCGTCCTTGCCCCATTCGATGTCCATCGGGCGGCCGTAGTGCTTCTCGATGATGACCGCGTAGCGCGCCAGTTCCAGCACGTCCTCGCTGGTCAGCGAGAAGCGGTTGCGGTCGGCCTCGGGCACATCCACGGTGCGCACCGACTTGCCGGCGACGGCCTTGTCGGTGAACACCATCTTGATCAGCTTGGAGCCCAGGTTGCGGCGGATGATCGCCGGCTTGCCCTGCGCCAGCGTGGGCTTGTGCACGTAGAACTCGTCCGGGTTCACCGCGCCCTGCACGACGGTCTCGCCCAGGCCGTACGAAGCGGTGATGAACACCACCTGGTCGAAGCCCGACTCGGTGTCGATCGAGAACATCACGCCCGAGGCGCCCGAATCCGAGCGCACCATGCGCTGCACGCCGGCCGACAGCGCGACGTCGGCATGGGCGAAGTTCTTGTGCACGCGGTAGGCGATCGCACGGTCGTTGTACAGCGAGGCGAACACCTCCTTCATCGCGTGCAGGATGTTCTCGTAGCCGTGGATGTTCAGGAAGGTTTCCTGCTGGCCGGCGAAGGAGGCATCCGGCAGGTCTTCGGCGGTGGCCGACGAACGCACGGCGAAACTGCCCTCGCCTTCTGCGGTAATCTTGTCGTAGGCGGCCTTGATCTCGGCTTCGAGCTTGGCCGGGAACGGAATGTCGATGATCCACTGGCGGATCTGGGCGCCGGTCTTCGCCAGGGCATCGACGTCATCGACGTCGAGCGCGTCGAGCGCGGCATTGATGCGGTCGGCCAGGCCATCGTGCGCCAGGAATTCGCGGTAGGCTTCCGCAGTGGTCGCAAAACCGCCCGGAACCCGGACGCTCGAAGGCAGCTGGCTGATCATCTCGCCGAGCGAGGCGTTCTTGCCGCCGACCTTTTCGACGTCGGTCATGCGAAGTTCGTTGAAAGGAATCACGTAGCGCGTCATGGATGACCTTCCGCAAAAGAGAGATAGAAAGCAAAATCCGATTTTAACGTTTTATTGTGCTCTGCCGCACGACAGGGTTTGCCCCAATGCCAACCCTGTCTCACTCCGAGCAACTACAGGCAGCGATCATGACTGATACTCCCACCCGCACCGTCTTCTTCGTTTCCGACGGCACCGGCATCACGGCCGAAACCCTTGGCCACAGCCTGCTTGCGCAGTTTCCGGAGGGCCGCTTCCGGCAGGTGCGCGCACCTTTCGTCGACGACATCGACAAGGCCATCGACTGTGCAGCCCAGATCCGCGAAGCCGCGGCGAACGACGGTGTACGCCCGATCGTGTTCAGTACACTCGTAAATGAAGACACGGTTGCGGCACTGCACAACGCCGATGCGCTATTCCTCGACCTGTTCGATCGCTTCATCGGCCCGCTCGAAACCGAGCTCGGCCAGCGCTCGACGCACGCGGTCGGACGCTTTCACGGCATCGCCGACAGCATCAACTACAAGCACCGCATCGAGGCGATCAATTTCGCCATGGCCCACGATGACGGCGTATCGAACAACGGGAACTGGAAGAGGCCGACGTGATCCTGGTGGGCGTCTCCCGCTCCGGCAAGACGCCCACCAGCCTCTACCTGGCCATGCAGTTCGGCGTCAAGGCCGCCAACTACCCGCTGATTCCCGAAGATTTCGAGCGCAACAAGCTGCCCGGCGAACTGCACAAATACCGCCGCAAGCTCTTCGGCCTCACCATCGCCGCCGAACGCCTGTCCCAGATCCGCCAGGAGCGCCGGCCCAACAGCCGCTACGCCTCGCTGGAAAACTGCCGCTACGAGATCGACGCTGCCCAGAAGCTGATGCGCCGCGAAAACATCCGCTGGCTCGACTCGACCACCAAGTCGATCGAGGAGATCTCGGCCACCATCCTGCAGACGGTGCGCGTCGAACACCAGGCGTTCTGAAGCGCTGCGCCGAGGCATCGGCGGCAGCCCGTGCGTATTCGGCTAGAATGGCGTCCTCGCGCCTGCCACCCTGCACAGGCGCCATCGAAGGAAGCAACAGGACTGCACATGAAAAGAACGCGCATCAAGCGCCGCGGCGGCCTCGGGCGCATCGCCGAACAGCTGGCCTGGCTCGCAAACGGCCTGGCCGAATCGAGCAGCCGCATCGAGGACAGCTACTGGGAGCAGCAGCTGAGCACCGCACTGGACGAGCAGCTCGAGAACAACGAAGAAGAAGCCCTCAACACGGCGTTGGACCACCTCTACAGCACCGAAGCGCGCGCCTACGACGAACTGGCCGATTTCATCGAGTCGCGTGCCGAATGCGCCACAGGCGCTTTCGCCGACCATGACGTCGTGCTCATTGCCGCCCCCATCCTTGCCTGGTCGCGCTACCGCATTCCGGCGGTCACCGTGCCCTCGGCCGTGCTCGCCAACCTGCGTGTCCATTTCCAGGCCCACGTCCTCGCCCAGGACGCCCGCCTTGCCCTTGCCGACTTCCTGTTCAGCCCCGACCAGCTGCCGCAGGGCTATTGCGCCACCGCGGAGTTCGCCAGAATCCTGGGCGACGCGGCAATGAACAATTCGAACCTTCACATCGATACCGAAGGCATGCCGGACACCGCGCAGTTCCTGTCCGATACGCGCTACCTTCTCGCCGCAGCGGCCGTACCTCGCGGCAAACCGGTTTTCCGCTGGCAGGAAAAGGACGGCAGCCGCGACAACGCGCGCGAGCAATGGCGGCTCCAGGGCGGCGCATGCCTGGCCCCCCTGTTGCCGGGCTGTGCGGTCGACCTCGTCCTGCCCGAACCCTATTTCGCCGGCAGCCGCGCCGCAGACAAGGACAGCCGGCCATACTCGGTGCGCGCCTCGGTCGCCTACCTGGGAACGGCCCTCGAAGTCCCGGCAGCCAACCTGCGGGCCATCATCGCCCCCTTCTGGGACCGTGACCTCGAGGAATATCGCATCGGCTTCAGCGTGCGCGGCGTCGACCAGATCGTGCATGGGGTGGTCTGGCCCCTGCTCGGCGCCGAAGACGACACTACCGACATTCCCAGCCAGATCGAAGCCGTACTGCGCGAATGCGGCCTCAACGAAGTCATCCACCTCGACCACCAGTTCCCGCTCGAGTATTGCGACGACTGCGGCGCACCGATGTACCCCTCTGCCGAAGGCGAAACAGTGCATGCCGAAATGCCTGAAGAGCAGATGGAACAAATGCCCCGCCATCTGCACTAAGCGCTGTTGCAGCCACTGACGGAGATCGGAAAGCATGAGCAAGATCGACAAGAGCGACGCCGAATGGCGCGCCCAGCTGACCGACGAACAGTACCAGGTGACGCGCCGCAAGGGCACCGAACGCGCTGTTCACCGGACAGTACTGGGACATCTGGGACAAGGGCAGCTACAACTGCGTGTGTTGCGGCGCCCCATTGTTCCGCTCCGAACACAAGTTCGACGCCGGCTGCGGCTGGCCCAGCTTCTGGACCGCGGCCGAGCCCGACAACGTCGCCACCGCGGCCGACCACAGCCACTACATGGTGCGCACCGAAGTGCTCTGCAGCCAGTGCAACGCCCACCTCGGCCACGTCTTCGACGACGGCCCGCAGCCGACCGGGCTGCGCTACTGCATCAACTCGGCGTCGATAGCGTTGAAGAAGGACGCGGAAACACCCTCCTCGTAGGAACGGCAAGTATCAAGGATAAAAAAACCCGCGCTGCCCTGAGGCAAGCGCGGGTTTTTCATGGGTGGAGCAGCGCTTACACGCGTTCCCACACCGTGGTGATGCCCTGGCCGCCGCCGATGCACATCGTCGCCACGCCATAACGGCCATTGACGCGGATCAGCTCGTGCAGCAGCTTGGTGATGATCACCGAGCCGGTCGCGCCGACCGGGTGGCCCAGCGAAATGGCGCCGCCGTTCGGGTTGACCTTGCTGGTATCCAGGCCCAGACCACGGTTGACCGTGATCGACTGCGCCGCAAAGGCTTCGTTGGATTCGATCACATCGATCTGGTCCAGCGTCAGGCCAGCGCGCTGCAGCGCGAGCTTGGTGGCGGGGATCGGGCCTTCGCCCATCACATCGTTCGGCACACCGGCGATGGCGTAGGACACCAGGCGGGCGATCGGCTTGTGGCCGGCGGATGCCGCCTTGGCTGCGTCGGCCAGCACCAGGAAGGCAGCAGCGTCATTGATGCCCGACGCGTTGCCGGCCGTCACCGAACCGTCCTTCTTGAACGCCGGCTTCATCTTGCCCAGCGCTTCCATGGTGGTCATGCGCGGATGCTCGTCGGTATCGAACACCACGGGACCCTTGCGGGTTTCGAAGGTGATCGGCACGATCTGGCTCTTGAAACGGCCTTCGGCGATGGCTGCGGCAGCACGCTTCTGCGACTCCAGCGCAAAGGCATCCTGGTCCTCGCGGGTGATGCCGTGCTTGGTGCACAGGTTTTCGGCAGTGATACCCATGTGGCCGACGCCGAACGGGTCGGTCAGCACCGCAACCATCGAGTCGATCGCCTTGGTGTCACCCATGCGCGCACCGCTGCGCAGGGCCGGCATCATGTAAACGCCGCGCGACATCACTTCGACACCGCCACCGATGGCGTAGTCGGCATCACCCAGCATGATGGCCTGGGCCGAACTGATGATTGCCTGCTGGGCCGAGCCACACAGACGGCTCACCTGGAACGCAACCGAATCCATCGACATGCCGGCATTGATGGTGGCGGCGCGCGACACGTAAGCATAGCGGGCATCGGTCGGAATGACATGGCCGACGGAAGCGAACGAAACCGCCTTCGGGTCCACACCGGCACGCGCGATCGCTTCCTTGATCACCACTGCGCCGAGATCGGACGGCTCCATGTCCTTCAGCGAGCCACCAAAACCGCCGACAGCGGAACGAACAGCGCTCAGAACAACGACTTCACGATTTGCCATGCACACTCCCTCCTATGGGTTCGAAAAATTATCCGCCCACCCAGCCGGCCAAACCGACCAGGACGAGCAGAAACAAGCATACCAGTAGTGCCCGCCAGATCAGGCCCACCGTACTTTGCATGTAATCGGCACTCGCCTCGTCGCCCTGCCCCAGTTCGGGCCGATCGACGATGCCGCCGGACTCATGGACAGGCATGCCGAGTCTGACGCCCAGCGCACCCGCACCACTTGCAAGCAGTATAGCCGACGACTTGTCCGGCCACAGCACTGCCTGAGTGCGCCAGCAATAGATGGCGCCCTCGAAATCACCCACGACCGAAAACGATGCCGCCGTCAGCCGCGCCGGCAGCCAGTCGATCAGCTCGAAGCCGCGCCGTGCGAACCGGCCGGAATCATCGGATTCCCCCTGCGCGCCGCGCGCCCACTCATCGACAAAGAACCTCGCCAGCCTGTACATCATCGCACCGCTCGGCCCCGGCAGGATCACGAACCAGAAGGCGACGCCGAACAAGCTGCGATGCGTGGTCAGCAGCGCCTGCTCGATGGCGAGCCGGGCCACCTCGCTGGCATCCGCCCCGCCACAGTCACGCCCCCGCCAATCGGCCAGCAAGGCCCGCGCACGATCGAGCTCGCCCATGCGCAAGGCCAGATGGATCTCGGAAAAGAAACGGTTCTCGTGGCGAAAACCCATCGCCAGCAACAGCACCACGACATTGAACGCAAACGCAAACACCGGATGCAGTTCCCACAGCAGATAGTGCAGCACCGCCGTCAGCAGCGTACCCAGCACCACGACACCCACCCAGAGCAGGCAGCGATGCCCGCCTTGGCCATCGCCGAAACGCTCGAGCAGGCTCCCGGACAGGGAGCGCAAGGGCTGGATTACCCAGCGGTCGACAGGAATCGGACGAATCTGCTCGATGAGCAGCGCAATGATCAGGGCAAAAAGAGTCATGCCGGGCTACTGTGGAAACGCAATCAGAATATCGCCAAGATACCACAGGGCCCGAAGGCGCCGCGATGGCGCCACGTCATGAGCCGGCTCAGACCCGGCCGCCCTGCCCGGACAGCAGGCGGTACAAGGACATGATGATGCCCGCCGTCGCGCCCCAGATGTAGTAATCCTTGTAGGGCATGGCGTGGAACTGGCGCTCCCGCCCTTCGTGCATCAAGCTGTGGCGCAGATGATTGGCCGGGTCGAGAAAATGCGCCAGCGGCACTTCGAAAGCCTCGGCCACCTCGAAGGTGTCCAGCTGCAGTTCGAAGGGCGGATGCACCACCCCCACCACCGGCGTCACGCGGAAGCCCGTACCGGTGTAGTAATCGGGCAAGGCGCCGAGCAGCTCGACATGGCTGCGGTCCAGGCCGATCTCCTCTTCCGTTTCGCGCAGCGCCGTCTCGACCGGCGAAGCGTCCTGCGCTTCGACCCGCCCACCCGGAAAGCTGATCTGGCCCGGATGGTGATGGAGATGATCGGTGCGCCTGGTGAGCAGCAGTGCGGGCGCAGACTGCCCGGCAACCACCGGGACCAGCACCGCCGCGGGGCGGTGACGCTGCCCATCCATCGTCTCGGGCCAATCCCCCCCGGCCGCCCCGGCGCCTGCTGCAGAATCGTGCGCAGACGATCCAGCGGCGCGGGCCAGATTTCGGGCGCCGCGTGTTGCCCCAGACTCACCTCATCCTCCCATCGATCAATAACGCCGTTCCAGTATCAGGCGGTTCCCTTCCCGGCTCATCTGCATGCGGTTCAGGAAGCTCATGCCCAGCAGGACCACCGGCATGTCGCCCTCGTGGATGGCCGCATCCACGCCCGCCAGTTCGATGCCACCGAGACGTACCGAGTTCAGCTTGACGATCCATATCGGCGCCACGCCATTGGCCGTCTGGCTGTAGGCCTGCCGCCCCTGGCGGAAATCAATTCCCGCCCGCCTGGCATCGGCCGCCCCCATGGACACCGCAGTCGCACCAGTATCGACCAAAAACCGCATCGACGCACCATTGACGCTGCCCTGCGCAAGGAAATGCCCCTGGCTGTCGCCCTCGATCATCACCCGCTGGGCCGCGCCCTCCGACGCCGCGCTGACCACACGTTCGCCCAGCCGCAGCGTCCGGCGCACGCCACCGATTTCCACCACCGCCGAATCCGCCCCGACCGAAACGAGCCGCATGCCATCGGCCGTCGCCTGCCCAACACGCAGCGTATGCAGGCGGTCGTCACTGGTGACGATCACGGCCCGGCTGCCGAACACGCCGGACAGGCCGACACCGGCGGCATCGGCAACACTCGAACTCAGCACACCGCCGCAGAGCAGCATGCCCGCCAGCATTCCGCTCAGGCCTCGCCATCTCATCCAGCACTCCTTTTCCACCACACGCACTCCATGCATCTTCTCGCCGCCATGCTGCGCCCGATCATACAAGCTATCCAACCACTCGCCCCCCGAAGCTGCACGTTCGTCCGCTGCCGGATGCAATCCCCATTTGCCGCCGTCGATAATTTGCCTATGGAGGCAAACATGCAAACCAGTGCCCGTGGCTTCACCCTGATCGAGATGATGATCACCGTCGCGGTGATGTCGATCATCCTGGCAATGGCCGTGCCCTCTTTCAGAGAAGCCATCGAAAACGCCCGGCTCAGCACACAGGTCAATGAATTCGTCACCGGCCTCAACGCTGCCCGCGCCGAAGCGATCCGCACCGGCGCGAACGTCTGGCTAGTCGCCAAGGAAGACGACTTCAGTAAAGGCTGGTGCGTGCGCGCCAGTAGCGACGATTGCGGCACCGCATCTCCCCCCGACCTGCTCGACCATCCCGCTCTCGACGTCCGGCTCGAACTGATCGACACCAACGCACCGCCCCCCCCCAGAAACCCCATATTGCTTTCAACCGTCTCGGCGCGCTCGTCACACCCGCTCACGCCAGAACCATCGAGATCGCCCCAAAGGGCTGCGAATCGGGCCGAACAGAGCGGATCGTCGGCATCAACGCCATCGGCCGCATCAGCGTCGATCGAAAAGACTGCGACTGACACATGGAACCCGACATGTCCCCACGCATACCCGTCCGCCTACTGCATGGACGGCCTTCGCGCCAGCAAGGCACAACTCTCATCGAAGCGCTCGTCGCCGTCGTCGTGCTGTCCATCGGCCTGCTCGGCATGGCCGGTCTGCAAGCCAACGCGCTCAAGCTCAACCAGACTTCGATGCAACGCTCGCAAGCCACCATCCTCGCCTACAGCATCCTGGATCAGATGCGCTCCGACACCGCTGCAGCCAAGGCTGGCGATTACGACCTGGCCTTTGATGGCGAGCCCGCCGAAGGCAGTGCCCTCGAAACCTGGCTCGACGAAGTCACTCGTTCGCTCGGCGCTTCAGCCAGGGGGGAGGTTTGCCGCCTCGCAGTTCCGGACGACACGGACTGCACGGATGCAGCCTCGGATGTCTTCCTCATCAGTGTGCAGTGGGCAGAAGCCGAAATTGAAAATGCCGATGGCACGACTCCGCTAGCCGGCGGCACCCGAACGCTGACCGTGGTCGGGAGGCTGTGATGCGACAAAGCTCTATCCGGATCAGGCAGCAATACGGCCTCACCCTCGTCGAACTGATGATCGGCCTGATCGTCGGCATGCTCGTCATCGGTGCAGTGCTCTACGTCTTCCTCGGCTCTCGCCTCACCTACAAGTACAACGATACGATGGGACGGCTTCAGGAGAACGGCCGCATCGCCACCGAAATGATCGGCCAGGACCTGCGCATGACCGGCTTCATCGGATGCCGCCGCCTGGCAGCCTATCTTAGGGCAGGCAGTACCGGCAGCCATGGAGATGTACTGGTTTCCGGTATCGAAAAAGGGAGCGATTTCAGCAATGCCATCGCTAGCGGCGTGGGCGTGGCTGCCGACAAGCTGGACCTCGCGGACACGGGTTTCGTCTTCACCCAGACGCTTCCCGATCAGGTTTTAGACACCGACAGCCTGACGGTGCTGACAGGAAGTGCAGAAATTCGGCTTGCCGCAGAAGCCATCAACAACATCGTCACCGATAGCAGTGCCCCCCGTACCACAAGGCCCGGCGATCATTTCCGACTGCCAACTGGAAGGGGGAGGGGAGTCCACCCCTGAATATGAGTACGCCCGAACCCACCGGCATGCCCAGACTTGCTGAAGCCTTCGTCGTCGCGGCAGCAAACAGGACCATCGAGCACGAACCGGAGATTGCCTATGGCACTGACGCCACCGTCACGTCCATTTCCGCTGTCACCTACTCGATACGCGAAACAGAACGCAAGGACAGCAAGGGCGATACCGTGCTGGCACTGTTCCGCAACGACGCCGAACTGGTCGAAGGCGCCCGCGACCTGTGTGTGCGCTACGGCGTGGCGGGCAACTCCAGTAATGAGGCCGTCGGCGAATACGTCGAAGCAGATGATGTCCCAGATTGGAAGCGGGTCATCGCCGTCCGTGTCGAATTGCTGCTCGCCAGTGTCGATGACAATGTAACCGACGATCTCGCCGCAGTACCGACCTTGTGCGACCGCCCGGTGCCTGACGAGGACGACGTGGTTCTCGACCGCCGCATGTACAAAATCTTCCGCACCACCGTCGGCCTGCGCAACCAGGTACACCAGCCATGAGGCACGCCATGCCCATTTCCCGCTACGCTCCGGTGCGCCAACGCGGCGCAGCGCTCATCATCGGCCTCATCATGCTGCTGATTCTGACGCTGCTCGGCGTCACGGCCATATCCAACGTCACTCTGCAGGAACGGATGGCCGGTAGCCTGATGGATCGTAACCTCGCCTTTCAGGCCGCCGAAATCGCACTCAGGCGCGCCGAGGAACATGTAAATAACAAGAACGCTGCCCGGGACGACACGGCAACCGGCACCGCCATCTACGACCTGAACAGCGGCTCCGCACAGCCGGACCCTTACGACATCAACGCGTGGGACAGCGGCTACCTGAGCGCGCCGGAAATCTCCGGTATTTCCGACGCAAAAAACGTCCCGCGCTACCGCATCGAGCGCCAGAACGACAGCCTGCCCACCATGTACCGCCTCAGCGCCATTGGCTACGGCAACCGCCCTGGCACTGCAGTCGTATTGCAAGTGACGTTTTCCACATTCACTCCCCTCGCACACTGATCCGCGTGCCGACACCGGCCAGCCCATGTTTCAGCAGGAGCTTTCCATGAACACCCCCGCTCAGGCGCTTGCCCGGTTTTCATTCCTCGCCTTGGCCATCCTCGGGCTGGCCGGCACGTTGACGGCAACAGCCGCGCCACTGGACATTTCCCAGGTTCCACCCACCCTGGGGCAGACGCTCGCGCCGAACATTCTCTACATTCACGACGATTCAAGTTCGATGACGCGAGCTTACATGCCGGATGCGAACAGCAGCGACAGCGTGAAGCGTTACACGTCGAGCACCTGGAATGGTATGTACTTCAACCCGAATGTCGATTATCTGCCCCCACTCAATCACCAAGGAGAAAGCTTGGGCGATGCCAGCTTCACCAGCGCATGGCGAAACGGCTATTTGTCCAATCGCAACAGCTATAAACGCAATCTTTCCAACGATTACCGGGTGACCAAAACTCTTTCTGGATCGACTGATACACTGTCGACTTCGTGGACTGACACCGCCTACAAAAAAGCTTTCTACCACCAATTCACCTCCTCGCAATCCGGCTGCAACGGTAGCATCACCAACGAAAACTGCTATGTGCTGAAAGTCGTCACGCCTGAGCAGGAGCAGAATTTTGCCAACTGGTATTCCTACTACCGCACGCGCGAAATGGCCGCCAAGGCCGGGATCAGCCGTGCTTTCGCCCAGCTCGGCGAAGGTGCGCGCCTGGGTTATGGGCAGATCAACAAATCTGCCGGCTCTATTGATGGCAGGTCGATAAACACCGTCGTGCGCGGCGTGCGCGAATTCCGCGACGATCCCGATGACAGCAGCAAGCGCTATCGCAAGCAGTTTTTCGACTGGCTGCTGGGAATGAGTTCACCCGGTGGGTCAACACCACTGCGGCGCGCACTCGATTCCGCCGGACTCTATTACGAGGATGCTAGAGATATCGGTCCCTGGAGCACGACGCCGGGGGTGAGCGGTGGCAACCATCTGTCCTGCCGCAAGAGCTTCACCATCCTGATGACCGACGGCTTCTGGAATGGTAGTGAAGCCGAAACTGCAGCAGCAAGGGCGAACAACGATGGCACTGAAGGTAACCCTTTTGCTGACGACCACAGCAACACCCTTGCCGACGTGGCGATGTATTACTGGAAAAAAGACCTGCGCCCGGATCTGGATGACCGCGTGCCGCCCACCAACCGCGACCCTGCCACTTGGCAGCACATGACCACCTATACTGTCGGTCTCGGTGTCGAACCGGCGAATATCACGTCCGGCGGCACCCCTCTCGCTACCAATGTGAAGGAAACCGTGTTCGCTGCGCTCGGCGACCCGAGTAAGCCGACCATCGGTTGGCCTGCGCCGAGCAACAATAACATCAGTACCATCGCCGATTTGCTCCATGCAGGCGTGAATGGGCGCGGGGATTTCTTCAGCGCTGACAACCCGGCCGCATTCGCCGAAGCGATGCAGAGTGCACTCGCCTCCATTATCGACCAAGTCGGCGCCATTGCACCGTTGGGCCAAAGTTCGTCGAATTCGACAGCGGATACCATGCTGTATCAGGCAAAATTCGACACCATCGACTGGTCGGGCTCGCTGACCGCCACCGAGTTCGATCCGGTCACAGGCAATCTCAAAGCAATCGCCGCTTGGTCCTCCAGCCTGCCCAGCGCGCGCAACATCCTGAGCTACAACACTGCGACCAACAGCGGCATCTCCTTCCAATGGGACGATATCAGCGATCAGCAGAAGACTCAGTTGGGAAGCAAGGACGGCCTCAATGGCGAAGGCGTACTGGACTGGGTACGCGGCAAGCAGACCAAGGAAGAACCCAACGGCGCATTCCGTAAGCGCAGGAGCACCGGCCTGATCGGCGACATCGTCAACTCCAAGCCCCTGTACGTCGGTGCGCGCAACGACGGCTATGCGCGGGCAGCTGGCATCCCGCAGGCGCAACGCGAAGCCTACCAGACCCGCCTCGCTTCCGACGCCTTCAGGAAGCGCCAACGCACGGTTTATGTCGGCGCCAACGACGGCATGCTGCATGCCTTCAACACCGGCACCCATATCGACGACGGTGACGATGTCTTCGAACCCACCGAGGATTTCAACAACGGCAACGGCGTCGAAACCTTCGCCTACGTGCCCGCCGCTGTCTATGCCAATCTGCCTGCCCTGGCCCACCCCGAATACCTCGACCGCCACCTCTACTTCGTCGATGGCAGCCCGGTCGCCGGCGATGCCTGGATCGGCGGCGCCTGGAAGACGGTGCTGGTCGGCTCCACCGGAGCCGGCGGCCGCAGCTATTTTGCGCTTGACATCGAGAACCCCACTGGCATGAATGCCGAAAAGATCCTGTGGGAATTCACCCATGACGAGCTCGGCCTGAGCATCGGCCAGGCGACGATTGCCCGCACAGCCAGCGGTCACTGGGTGGCCATTTTCGGCAACGGCTACAACAGCAAATCCCATCGCGCCCAGTTGTTTATCGTCAATCTGAGTGATGGCAGCCTGCTTCGCAAGATCGATACCGGTATCGGCAGTAACTCGCAATCCAATGGCATGGGTGCGCCGCAGGTGGTGGACTTCAATCTCGACGGCAATGCCGACCTGGTGTATGCCGGCGACTACCACGGCAATTTGTGGAAGATCGACCTCACCGACACCGACCCGAACAAGTGGGCCATAGCTTTCGGCAACAAAGCGCTGATCAAAGCCACGGACAGCAAGGGCAACAGCCAGCCCATCACCGCCCAGCCCACGGTGCGCCGTCACCCAAGCCGTGGCGGCCTGGTGATCTACTTCGGCACCGGCAAGCTGATGCTAGTGGGCGATCAGGGCGACCTGTCCGAGCAGGCTTTGTACGGCATCTTCGACCTGTGCGGCAGCATCGTAAGTGACGACTGCAAGACCACCGGCACAAATGAAGACGCCACCGCGAAAGCACAGCGCGTGTTGAAAACTGAGTTGCTGGAACAGGACATCTACGAAGAGGACAAAGCCGAATTCGGCGACGTAACCTGGGATTACCGCCTGATCACGCAGAACGCGCTCGACCCCACCAAGCACCGGGGTTTCTTCATCACGCTGCTACCGCCTTCGGACGTCGCCAAGGGCGAGCGTGTAACCGGCCCTGCCAGCGTCGCTTTCAGCGACCGGGTGATCTTCACCACCATCCTGCCCAACGACGACCCTTGCGAACAGGGCGCTGATGGCTGGATCATCGAAATCGACCCGTTCTCGGGAGGGCGTACCGACTATTCGGTGTTCGATATGAACCGTGACGGCCTCTTCAATGCCGGCGATCAAAAGGGCAATACCGTCGTCAGCGGACGGCGCACACCGGGTGGTGCAACCCCGGCAGTCCTGCACGGCGCGGAAAGGTCATACAAAATTGGCACCCAGGCTGGCCCCAACCAGAGCATTGCCAACAAGCCCGACCCCAATCTGGTCAACCGCCAATCCTGGCAACAGATGCACTGAGGCCATGACTCAACGAACCGAGACTCGAATCATGAAATACCGTTTCCTCCTGCTCTGCGGTTTGATCTCCGCCTTGATCATGATGTCGCACGGCATCCATGCGCAACAATCCGACGAAGAGACCGGGGCTCCGCCCTTCGAGCACTACACCGTGATCCAGCGCCTTGACCCGGCAAGCGGCGTACTTTTCGCCGACAGCCGCAATTACTACCTGCAACCCGAAACGCGAATCTGGATCGGCGACAAAGAGGCGACGCGCGCCGAATTGAGCCCGAACATGCTCGGCCTGCGCATCGGGCTTGACGCCTACGAACACGAGAGCCGCTACCTCATCACGATGCTCCACGTCCTGATAAACGAGGACGAGAGCCTGACCGCTGGCGGAGGGGCCAAATGAAGGCACGGCATGCAGGCGGATTCACCCTGATCGAACTGATGATCGCCGTGGCCATCGTCGGCATCCTCGCCGCAGTGGCCTACCCGAACTACACCAACTACCTGCGCGACTCCCGCCGCGCGGACTGCAAGGCGGTGATGCTCAGCGCCGCCAACAAACTCGAACGAGAATTTTCGATCGAAAACAGCTACCCCGCCGAACCAGCTGAGGGGGAAGTGGGGCCCCTTGCCGGGTTTGCTTGCCCGATCGGCGGGGATGCAACGACTTATGATCTGGCGTATGCGCAAGAAGATGGTGGTGCGGGCTTCACGCTGACCGCGACGCCGACAGGCGCACAGACCCATGACCGTTGCGGCGCGTTGGAACTGACCAACACCGGGAAGCGCAGTGCGGACGGTACCGGCATCTGCTGGTAAATAAAGCGCTTAGACGAGGAGCATGCAGCTTCTCTCCAGCGGCACCTATCCTTCCCTCGACGGCGCTCAAACCCAAGTATCCACCACCCCACCCGCCGCCCCGCCCACCGCCGATGCCGGCGGCTGTGCCGGCGCCGGAACTGCCTGCAGCAACTGCAGGGCGCTCTCCGCCTGCATGTCCAGCGCCATCTTCAGCACCTTGACCGAAGCTTCGGCCTGGACCTTGGCGGCGGCATTGGCGCTGGCCGCGGCGGCGATGGAAGAGACGTCCATGATCTGTACTCCAAAACATTTGTGGTGCCGGCCGGGATGCGGCATGGCGTGCTTCAAACGATAACGGCCGCGAATGCGGCCGCTCGAGGATGACTTGCGGGATGCTCCCGCTCCGCCTCGGATCAGTCGCGGAAGTTGCCGTACTGCAGCGGGAAATCCGTGATCTGCTTCTTGACCAGCGCGATCGCCTCCTGAAGCACGTCGCGCTTGGCGCCGGACACGCGCACCGCATCGCCCTGGATCGCGGCCTGCACCTTCATCTTGCTGTCCTTCAACAGCTTGACGATCTTCTTGGCCAGATCCTGGTCGACGCCGACGCGGACCTTCACTTCCTGCTTGACCTTGTTGCCGGAGATCTTCTGCACGTCGCCGTAGTCCAGGCAGCGCACGTCGACGTTCTTCTTCGTCATCTCGGGCAGCAGGATGGTCTTGATCTGGTCGAGCTGGAAATCGCTGTCGCCGAACAGGGTCAGCAGCTTGTCGGCCTGCTCGATGTTCGCGCTGGTGCCCTTGAAGTCGTGGCGGCCGGCGATCTTGCGGTTGGCCTGCTCGACGGCATTGCGCAGCGAGGGCTGGTCGACCTCGGACATGATGTCGAATGAGGGCATATCGCTTCCCTTCGTCCTGCTCGGTTCAGCCGAAATGGCAGATGTAGTGATAGGGCTCGCTCGACACCTCGATGTCGAAGCTGGAATTGCCCGGCACGTCGAAGGATTCGCCCGCGCCGTAGGTCTTCCACTCCTCGCTGCCCTTCAGGCGCACGCGGCAGCTTCCGCCCACGCACTCCATGATCTCGGGGGCGCCGGTGTTGAAGGTGAGCGTGGCCGGCAGGATGACGCCGACCGACTTCTTCGTGCCGTCGGCGAACTGGATGCCGTGGCTGACGCACTTGCCGTCGAAATAGACGTTGGCCTTGGTGGTGACGGCGACGCCGTCGATCTTTTCGGTGATGCTCATGGAAATGCCTTCCTCATTCGATGCCGAGCAGCTTCTGGATGATGCCCTTGGCGACGAAGCCGACGAAGCCGACGCCGAGGCCGATGAACATCCACATCATGCCGTACCTGCCGGCTTTCGATTCCTTGCCCAGGTTCCAGATGATGAACATCATGTACAGGATCAGCGCCCCAAGACCGAGCTTGAGTGACCAATCCTCGAACTCGGCCATGGTCAGGCCGAAGATCAGTATGTCGTCCATCATCCGTCTCCCGAATCAGCGCGCTCCGAAAACCGGGCTCAGCCCTGCCGCCTGGTCTTCGCGTTCGCCGCGATGCGCATGCGCAGCGCGTTGAGGCGGATGAAGCCGTGCGCGTCCTTCTGATTGTAGGCGCCCTGGTCGTCTTCGAAAGTGGCGATGGTCGGGTCGAACAGCGAATCGGTCTTCGAGTCGCGGCCGGTGACGATGACGTTGCCCTTGTACAGCTTGACCCGCACCCAGCCATTGACCGTCTGCTGGGTCTGGTCGATCAGCGCCTGCATGGCCTGGCGCTCGGGGCTCCACCAGTAGCCGTTGTAGATCACGCTGGCGTAGCGCGGCATCAGGTCGTCCTTGAGGTGGGCGACTTCGCGGTCGAGCGTGATCGACTCGATGGCGCGGTGGGCCTTCAGCAGGATGGTGCCGCCCGGAGTTTCGTAGCAGCCGCGGCTCTTCATGCCGACATAGCGGTTTTCCACCAGGTCGAGGCGGCCGATGCCGTGCTTGCCGCCCAGCTCGTTGAGCTTGGCGAGCAGTTCGTGCGGCTTCATGCGGGTGCCGTTGATGGCGACCAGATCGCCCTTCTCGAACTCCAGGTCGAGGTATTCGGCGGCGTCGGGCGCGGCCTCGGGCGACACCGTCCAGCGCCACATCGATTCCTCGGCTTCGGCCGCCGGGTCTTCGAGGTGGCGGCCTTCGTAGGAGATGTGCAGCAGGTTGGCGTCCATCGAGTACGGCGAGCCGCCCTGCTTGTGCTTCATCTCGATCGGGATGCCGTTCTTCTCGGCGTAGGCCAGCAGCTTCTCGCGCGACAGCAGGTCCCATTCGCGCCACGGCGCGATGACCTTCACGTTCGGCATCAGCGCGTAATAGCCCAGCTCGAAGCGGACCTGGTCGTTGCCCTTGCCGGTGGCGCCGTGCGACACCGCGTCGGCGCCGGTCTCGCGGGCGATCTCGATCTGGCGCTTGGAGATCAGCGGGCGGGCGATCGAGGTGCCGAGCAGGTATTCGCCTTCATAGACGGTGTTGGCGCGGAACATCGGGAAGACGAAGTCGCGCACGAACTCTTCGCGCAGGTCGTCGATGAAGATGTTCTCGGGCTTGATGCCGAACTGCAGCGCCTTGGTACGCGCGGGCTCGAGCTCCTCGCCCTGGCCGAGGTCGGCGGTGAAGGTGACCACTTCGCACTGGTAGGTGTCTTGCAGCCACTTCAGGATGACCGAAGTGTCCAGCCCGCCCGAGTAGGCAAGCACTGCTTTCTTGACGTCGCTCATGCTGTTTTCCTGTTTCCTGCTGTGTTGCCGGCGCGCACGCCCGTGCGAGCCTCGTTGTTTTTTTGCGGTTTACCTGGGCTCCACGCGGCCGAGCATCAGGTACTCCATCAGTGCCTTCTGCGCATGCAGGCGGTTTTCGGCCTCGTCCCACACCACCGACTGCGGCCCGTCGATGACTTCGGCGGTGACTTCCTCGCCGCGATGCGCCGGCAGGCAGTGCATGAAGAGGGCGTCCTTGGCAGCGACGGACATCATCTCGGCATCGACGCACCAGTCGGCGAAAGCCTTCATGCGCGCTTCGTTCTCGGCCTCGAAGCCCATCGAGGTCCACACGTCGGTGGTGACCAAGTGCGCACCGCGGCAGGCGTCCACCGGGTCGGCGAACTGCTCGAAATTGTCGGTGCCGTACAGCCCTGCCCGCTCGGGCTCGACTTCGTAGCCCGGCGGCGTCGACACATGGACGTTGAAGCCCAGGATCTCGGCGGCCTGCAGCCAGGTGTTGCACATGTTGTTGCTGTCGCCGATCCAGGCCACGGTCTTGCCCTCGATCGAGCCGCGATGCTCGATGTAGGTGAAGATGTCGGCCAGGATCTGGCAGGGATGGTATTCGTTGGTCAGCCCGTTGATGACCGGCACGCGCGAGTTGGCGGCAAAGCGCTCGACCATCTCCTGCTCGAAGGTGCGGATCATCACCAGGTCGCTCATGCGCGAGATGACCTGGGCCGCGTCCTCCACCGATTCACCGCGGCCGAGCTGCGAGTCGCGCGTGTTCAGGTAGATCGCCGAGCCGCCGAGCTGCTGCACGCCGGCCTCGAAGGACAGGCGGGTGCGGGTGCTGGCCTTCTCGAAGATCATCACCAGCGTGCGGTCGAACATCGGGTGGTAGGGTTCGTAGCGCTTGAACTTGTCCTTGATCCACTTCGCCCGCTCGAAGAGGTAGTCGTACTCCTCGCGGGTGAAGTCCTTGAACTGAAGGTAGTGCTTGATCGAACTCATCGGCATTCCTCAGCCGTTCGCGAGGAAATCGCGAATCATCGGCGCCAGCATCGACACCAGGGTCCTGGCGTCCTCGGCGCTGAAGGTCAGCGCCGGCAGCAGGCGCACCACGCGCTCGGCAGTGACGCTGAGCAGCAGGCCTTGCTCCGCCGCACGCGCCATCAGCGGACCGCAGGGACGGTCGAGTTCGATGCCGATCATCAGGCCGCGGCCGCGGATGTCGACCACGCCGGCGACACCGTCCAGTGCTTCGGCCAGGCCCTTGCGGATCTGGTCGCCGATGGCGACGGCCTGTTCCATCAGGCCATCGTCGACGATGGTGTCGAAGGTGGCAAGACCGGCGGCGCAGGCCAGCGGATTGCCGCCGAAAGTCGAGCCGTGGTTGCCCGGGCCGAACAGCCCCTTGGCACGGCCGGAGGTCACGCAAGCGCCGATCGGCACGCCGGAGGCCAGCCCCTTGGCCAGGGTCATCACGTCCGGCTTGGTACCGGCATGCTGCCAGCCGTACCACTTGCCGGTGCGCCCCATGCCGCACTGCACTTCGTCGCAGATCATCAGCCAGCCCTTGTCGTCGCACAGGGCACGCAGCTCGCGCTGGAAAGTCTCGTCGGCGACATTGACGCCGCCCTCGCCCTGGATCATCTCCAGCATCACGGCGACGACGTTGTTGTCGTGCGCGGCGATCTTGCGGATGGCGTCGATGTCCTTGTAGGGCACGCGGATGAAGCCCTGCACCAGCGGCTCGAAGCCGGCCTGCGTCTTGCGGTTGCCGGTGGCCGACAGCGTGGCCATGGTGCGGCCGTGGAAGGCGTTTTCCATCACGATGATGTGCGGCAGCGCCACGCCCTTCTTGTTGCCGTACATGCGCGCCAGCTTGATCGCCGCCTCGTTGGCCTCACAGCCCGAGTTGCAGAAGAACACCTCGTCCATGCCCGAGGTCTCGGCGATGCGGTCGGCGAGCTGCTCCTGCAGCGGAATGCCGTACAGGTTGGAAGTGTGGATCAGCCTGCCGGCCTGCCCGGCAATCGCCTTGACCAGGCGCGGATGATTGTGGCCCAGCGTATTGACGGCAATGCCGGACAAGGCATCGAGATAGCGTTTGCCAGTCTCGTCATACATCCAGGCGCCTTCCCCGTGCGTGAATGCGACGGGCAGCCTGGCGTAGGTGTTCATGACATGGGACATCGGAACCTCGATCGGAACGAAGCTGAAAACGCGCACGGCGGCAGGTGCCGCCGTGCAGAAATGAAGCGGAATCTTAAGCCAAAACCGCCGGCCCTGTACAGGCGCCGCCGATGGCGGCCGATATCAAGCCGTACGCCGTCGATGGCGACATTCTGCTAGAATGCGCGGCGCTTTGCGCGTCGCCCGCAGGACGGCGCGCCGAGCGCACCATCTCTGCCGCCAGGGCGCATACATGACTCACAAGATCGAAAATTTCATCATCGTCGGCATCACCAATGACGGGAAGAAATTCCGCCCCAGCGACTGGGCCGATCGCCTATGCGGCGTCATGTCGGCCTTCGGCGCCGACAACCGCATGACCTACTCGCCCTACGTCCGCCCCGGCTGCACGCTGAAAGGCGACAAGACCGTGCTGGTCGATGCCCGCCTCTACGACGTCGAGCCGATGGCGTACAACTTCATGGTCAACTTCGCCAAGGACAACGACCTGCGGATCGACTGGGTCGGCGACACGCCGCTTTGACGGCTGCGGCGCACTGAAAAAACAAAAAGGCGACCCGCGGGTCGCCTTTTGCCTGCCGCGGCCTTGGCCGCAGCAAAGATCATGCACCGGTCAGGCAGCCATCGACTTGATGGCGGCGGACAGGCGGCTCTTGTGGCGAGCGGCCTTGTTCTTGTGGATGATCTTCTTATCGGCGATGCTGTCGATGGTGCTCATCGAGGTGCGAAAGACCGACTGAGCCGCCGACTTGTCGCCACCCACGATGGCCTTGCGCACGGCCTTGATCGCGGTACGCAGGCGGGAACGAAGGCTGGCGTTGTGGGCGCGAGACTTGACTGCCTGGCGGGCGCGCTTGCGAGCTTGTGCCGAGTTGGCCATAAATTTGATTCCGTTGATGAATGGTTCTGGAAAGCCCGCGATTCTATCCGCCAATCGAGCGCAGCGCAAGCACGTTTCTCGAACCGGCGCCACTGTTCCGGCTTACAGTTGCAAGGGCACCCGGCTATCATGCGGGCCTCGCCCGGCCTGCGCGGCCCGACCTACGCGGCCCGACCCATCCTACGAATAAACTGCAACAGCGTCTCCAAAGGCCGCATCAATAAATAAATGAACCTGCTTCGCGCCCTCGCCACCGTCAGCGGCATGACGCTGCTGTCCCGCATCCTCGGCTTCGTGCGCGACCTCGTCATCGCCCGCGCCTTCGGCGCCGGCATGGCCACCGACGCCTTCTTCGTCGCCTTCCGCCTGCCCAACCTGCTGCGGCGGATGTTTGCCGAAGGCGCATTCTCGCAGGCTTTCGTGCCCATCCTGGCCGAGTACAAGAACCGGCAAGGCGCGGAGGCCACCCACACCCTGGTCAGCCGCGTCGCCACCCTGCTCGGGCTGGCCGTTGCCCTCGTCGCCGCATTGGGTGCACTGGCCGCGCCGCTGATCATCTACGTCTCGGCGCCCGGCTTCTCGGGCGATCCCGGCAAGTTCGAGCTGACGGTCGAGCTCACCCGCATCACCTTCCCCTACATCTTCTTCATGTCGCTGGTGGCGCTGGCCGGTGGCGTGCTCAACACCTGGAGCCGTTTCGCGATTCCGGCCTTCACGCCGGTGCTGCTGAACATCGCCTTCATCGGCATGGCGCTGTTCGCCGTGCCGTACTTCGATCCGCCGGTGCTGGCGCTGGCCTGGGCGGTATTCATCGGCGGCCTGCTGCAGCTCGCACTGCAGATCCGGCCGCTGCGCAAGATCGGCATGCTGCCGCGCTTCGACCTCGACCTGTCGGACCCCGGCGTACGCCGCGTCCTGAAGCTGATGGCGCCGACCATCCTCGGCGTCTCGGTCAGCCAGATCTCGCTGCTGATCAACACCATCTTCGCCTCCTTCCTCGAAAGCGGCAGCGTGTCCTGGCTGTACTACGCCGACCGCCTGATGGAATTCCCCGCCGGCCTGCTGGGCGTGGCGCTGGGGACGATCCTGCTGCCCAGCCTGTCCAAGCTGCACGCCGACGAGAAGGCCGGCGAGTTCTCGTCGCTGCTCGACTGGGGGCTGCGCCTGACCCTGATGCTGACCCTGCCCGCCGCACTGGGCCTGGCGCTGCTGGCGGTGCCGCTGGTGGCGACGCTGTTCAACTATGGCGCGTTCGGCGCCGGCGACGTGATGCAGACGCGCAGCGCACTGGTGGCCTACAGCGTCGGCCTCACCGGCCTGATCCTGGTGAAAGTGCTGGCGCCCGGCTTCTACGCCCGCCAGGACATCCGCACGCCGGTCAAGATCGCCATCGTCACGCTGATCGCCACGCAACTGATGAACCTCGCCTTCATCGTGCCGCTGCGCCATGCCGGGCTGGCGCTGTCGATCGGGCTGGCATCCTGCCTCAACGCCGCGCTGCTCTACCACGGTCTGCGCAAGCGCGGCGTTTTACATGCCGCAAGCCGGCTGGGGCCTGTTCGCGCTGAAGCTGCTCGTCGCGCTGGCGGTGATGGGCGCAGTGCTGTGGTTCGGCATGGGGCCGGAAACGCTGTGGGTCGAGATCGGCGGGCTGGAGCGCGGCCTGCGCCTGGCGGCCGTGGTGCTTGCCGGCGCCGCCGCCTATTTCGCCACGCTGTTCGTACTCGGTTTCCGCCTGCGCGACTTCCGCCGCCGCGGCGCCGTCTGAGAAATGCGCAACGGCGATCGACGAGGCACACCATGAAGCTCTACTACGCCGACCACTTCGTGCTGCCGCTGCCGGAAGGCCACCGCTTTCCGATGGAAAAGTATTCGCGCCTGCGCGCCCGCCTGCTGGCCTGCGACGAGTTCGACGAGGCCGATTTCGTCGTGCCCGCCGCCGCCGGCGACGAGGAAATCCTGCGTGCGCATGACGCCGGTTATCTGGCGCGCGTCGTCGCCGGCACGCTGGATGCGGCAGAAGTCCGCCGCATCGGCTTTCCGTGGACGGCGGCGATGGTCGAGCGCTCCCGCCGCTCGGCCGGCGCCACGCTCGCCGCCTGCCGCAGCGCCCTGGCGGGCGACGGCGGCAGCGCCTGCGCCGCCAACCTGGCGGGCGGCACGCACCACGCCCACCGCGACTTCGGCTCCGGCTTCTGCGTTTTCAACGACGCTGCGATCGCCGCGCTGGCGATGCGCGCCGAAGGCCGGGTGCGGCGCGTGGCGATCATCGATTGCGACGTGCATCAGGGCGACGGCACCGCCGCCATCCTCGCCGGCGAGCCGGAAGTCTTCACCTGCAGCCTGCACGGCGCGAAGAATTTCCCCTTCCGCAAGCAGACCAGCGACCTCGACGTCGAGCTGGCCGACGGCACCGGCGACGCCGCCTACCTGGCGGTACTGGACCAGGCGCTGGAAACAGCATTCGCCCGCGCCCGGCCCGAACTCGTGATCTACCTCGCCGGCGCCGACCCCTATGCCGGCGACCGCCTCGGCCGCTTGGCCCTGAGCATCGACGGCCTGCGGATGCGCGACGAACGCGTGCTCGGCGCCTGCCGCGATGCCGGCGTGCCGGTGGCGGTCGCGATGGCCGGCGGCTATGCCGAGCCGATCGACGACACCGTCGGCATCCATTTCAACACCGTGACCACCGCCGCACGCCTGCTGCGCGGTGCGCGCTGAACGGCAGCCTGCACGGGCAAGCGGGATGCTGCTGATCGGCGTCGATTTCACCTCCGCGCCACGCCGGGCCAAGCCGATCACCGCCGCCTTCGGCCGCCTCGCCGGCGAAGCGGGCAAACCGAACGTCGAACTGATCGGACTGGAAGCGCTCGGCGACTGGCCCGCCTTCGAAGCCCTGCTCGCCCGCCCCGGTCCCTGGCTCGGTGCCTTCGACTTCCCATTCGGCCTGCCGCGCGAAGCCGTCATCGATCTCGGCTGGCCGCAAAGCTGGCCCGAGCTCGTCCGCCACTGTGCCGCCCTCGGCAAAGCCGGCTTCCGCGCCGCGCTCGATGCCTACCGCGAATCGCGCCCCATCGGCCGGCGCTACGCGCACCGCGCCACCGACCTGCCGGCGCGCTCGCACAGCCCGCTGAAGCTGGTGAATCCGCCGGTCGGGCTGATGTTCCTCGAAGGCGCCCCACGCCTGCTCACCGCCGGCGCCAAGCTGCCCGGCCTGCACGCCGGCGATCCGCAACGGATCGCCGTGGAAGCCTATCCCGGCCTGCTCGCGCGCAGCATCACCGGCGATTCCTACAAGAGCGACGAGAAGCGCAAGCAGACGCCGGAACGACGCAATGCCCGCGAGCACATCGTCGAAACCCTCGTCTCCAGCGGATTGCCAGGCGGCCTGCGCCTGCAACTTGCTCCATCACAACGCGCCGATCTGGTCGCCGATGCCAGCGGCGACCGCCTCGATGCGGCGCTCGCCCTGATGCAGGCAGCAGCCTGCGCACAGGCCGGCGCGCCCCACTACGGCCTGCCGTCCGAAACCGACCCCCTCGAAGGCTGGATCGCCGGCGTTCCTTGCACCTGAAAACATCACATGTAATCACTTGCGCCATCACATGTGATGTTCTAAAGTATGCCGCATGGAACGCAAGACCTCAGCCTACTACCAACGCCTGCATCGCGCCCGCCTGCGTGAGCAAGGCCTGGTGAAGAAAGAACTCTGGGTTCTGCCCGAGTATCTGGATGCGCTGTCCTCGATCGAAAAGAGCATGCGCCAGCCGTGGAGCACGGCAGGTTTCGTACAACCAGGCCAGGAGAAGGAGAACACCATGACGGAAAAAACCCTGTGGACGGTCACCGCCCTGCACGACGCATTGCGGGACAGCCCGCTGGTGGCGTCGGGCGCGGCACGGCTGGAACTGCTGGACGGCGCCGACCCCAGCCTGCTGCTGCAGATGCACGACTACGGCGATCTGCCGGTGTTCCTGGCCGTGGTCGGCGGACACATCGTCGTCGAGTCCCTGCTGTGGCCGGTGGCGCTGGTGCGGGACGTGGCCGCCTTCAACGACCAGGTGCTGCGCACCCACAAGCTGTTTCCGCTGTCGAGCATCAGCATCGAGACCCTGTCCGACGGCGAGGAGGCCTACATCATGTTCGGCGCCCTCAGCGCGGCATCGAGCCTGGCAGACGTGGCGCTCGAAATCGAGACCCTGGCCGACAACGTGATCCGCGCCACCGAAGCCTTCGAGCCACAACTGCGCGCAGCCGACTGACGCAGCCAACCGACATTCAGACACCCGGAGAACGAAGATGAACATGTGGAGCAAGCTGGTGACCGCGCTGCGCGGCGGCGCACACGAATTGGGCGAAGCGGTGGTGGACGGCCAGGCGCTGCGCATCCTCGACCAGGAAATCCGCGATGCCGACACCGATCTGCGGCGCTCGAAGGAAGCGCTGGCCGAGATCATGGCGAAGCAGAAACTCGCCGAATCGCGCGTGAAGGAGCAGCAAGCCAAAATCGACGAATACGAGGGCTACGCGATCAAGGCGCTCGAAGCGCAGGACGAGGCCCTGGCGCTCGAAGTCGCGGCCAAGATCGCCACGCTGGAAGCCAGCCGCAACGAGGAAAGCACGGTCGTCGAGCAATACGCCGCCAGCGTGACCGACCTGCGTAAATCCATCGCCCAGGCCGAAAGCCACATCAAGCGCCTGAAACAGCAGGTGGACATGGTGAAGGCGACCGAGAGCGTGCAGCGCGCCCAGGCCACCGTGGCCGAACGCTACAGCGGCTCGCAGACGCGCGTGCAGACCGCGCTCGATTCGCTCGAACGCATCAAGCAGAAGCAGGCCGAACGCGGCGCGCGGATGCAGGCGGCGTCGGAGCTGACGCAGGAAAACGGCGAGGATGCGCTCGACGCCAGGCTGCGCAGCGCCGGCATCGTCTCCGACACCAGCAGCGCCAACGCGGTACTGGCGCGGCTGAAGGAAAAGCGCGGCGCATGAGCTGTTGAAGACACCAGGCACGAGAGACGACCTTGGAAGCATTCCTGAACATATCGCTTGCCTTTCCCACCGTGGTGTTCAGCTTCATGCTGGCCGTCATGGTGGTGTATTGGCTGATCGCGCTGCTTGGGCTGGCCGAGATCGAACTGCTCGACAACCTCGCCCTGCCCGACAGCGACGGCCTGCAGCTGGAAGGGCTGGCGGGCTTGCTGATGCGCCTCGGCCTGGCCGGCATTCCGCTGACCATCATCCTGACGGCGCTGGTGTTCTTCTGCTGGCTGATCAGCTACTACGCCGCCTATTTGCTGTCGCCGCTGCTGGGCGTGGGCCTGCTCCGCTACCTGCTGGGCGCGGGCATCGCCGTCGGCGCCTTTCTCGCCGCGGTGCCGCTCACCTCGCTGGTGCTGCGGCCGGTGCGCGCCCTGCTGCGCAAGGCCGCGCCACCGGCCAGCAAGAGCCTGCTCGGCCAGGTCGGCGTCGTGCGCAGCCCCAGCGTGACCGCACAGCAAGGCTACGTCTGGGTGGAAGACGGCGGCGCCGGCCTGACCCTGCAGGTGCGCAGCGCGACTGCGGGGGCGGAATTCCAGCGAGGTACTCGGGTGGTATTGATAGAATACGTTTATGACATGAATCTATATCGTGTCGTCGGCGAGGACGAATTCAAAGGCTGACGCCAGGCAGGCGGCGCGAGGCCCGGACTCCATGAACCAAGCAACGAACAACCAGGGAGCAATTCGATGAATCTGGCACAGGTCATGCCATTCCTGATCGGCGTGGGCACTTTCGTACTCGTCGTGATCGGCCTTTTCGCGCTGTTCAAGGCCTTCTACATCAAGGTGCCGCAGGGCACGGCGCTGATCGTCAACGATCTTTCGGCGACCCCCAAGGTGCATTTCACCGGCGCGCTGGTCTACCCGGTGATCTACAAGAAGGAGTTCATGCGGATCTCGCTGATCACGCTGGAAGTCGACCGGCGCGGCAAGGACGGCCTGATCTGCCGCGACAACATGCGGGCCGACATCACCGTCGCCTTCTACCTACGCGTCAATGAGACCCAGGAAGACGTGCTGAAGGTCGCCAAGGCCATCGGCGTCGATCGCGCCTCGGACAAGGCGGCGGTCAACGAGCTGTTCAACGCCAAGTTCTCCGAGGCGCTGAAGACGGTCGGCAAGCAGATCGACTTCGTCAAGCTGTTCGAGAACCGCCAGGAATTCCGCGACCGCATTATCGAGGTGATCGGCAACGACCTCAACGGCTACGTCCTCGAGGACGTCGCGATCGATTACCTGGAGCAGACGCCCAAGTCCTCGCTCGACCCGCACAACATCCTCGACGCCGAAGGCATCCGCAAGATCACCGAGCTGACCGCGGCGCAGAACATCATCACCAACGAACTCGAACGCAACGAGGAACTGGCGATCACCAAGAAGAACGTCGAGACGCGCGAAGCCATGCTCGCGCTGGAGCGCCAGCAGGCCGACGCCGAAGCGCGCCAGAAGCGCGAAGTGGCGACCGTGCAGGCGCGCGAACAGGCCGAGATCCTGCGCGTGCAGGAAGAAGAGCGCCTGAAGGCCGAGCAGGCACGCATCCAGACCCAGGAGCAGATCGACATCCGCGAGGAGAACGCCAGCCGCGAAGTCGAGGTCGCCGAACAGAACCGCGAGCGCGCCGTCGTCATCGAGAAGGAAAAGGTCGTGCGCGCGCAGCAACTGGAAATCGTCGCCCGCGAACGCGACGTCGAACTGCAGCGCATCGAGAAGGAAAAGGCGCTGGAAGAGCAGCGTACCCACATCGCCAACGTGATCCGCGAGCGCATCGCGGTCGAGAAGACCGTGGCGGTCGAGGAAGAGCGCATCAAGGAAGTGCGCGAAGTGTCGGAAGCCGAGCGCCTGAAGCAGGTGACGGTACTTACCGCGCAAGCCCAGGCCGAGGAAGAACTGGTGCGCCAGGTGAAGAAAGCCGCCGCCGACGAGGATTCGGCACGCCACCGCGCGGTGGAGCTCACCGTGCTCGCCCAGGCCGAACTGGAAGCCGCCGCCAAGCAGGCCGAAGCCAAGAAGAAGCTCGCCGAAGGCATCGAAGCCGAGCGCGCCGCGCCGGGGCTGGCCGATGCACGCGTGCGCGAAGTGACTGCCGCGGCGATCGAGAAGGAAGGACTGGCCTCGGCGCACGTGACCGCGGAACAACTGATCGCCGAAGCCAAGGGCGAACAGGAAAAGGGGCTAGCGCAGGCGCGTGTCACCGAGGCGCTGGCCGACGCCAGGGAGAAGGAAGGCCTAGCCGATGCCAAGGTACTGGAAGAACGCCTGCTGGCCCAAGCGCGGGGCGAGAGCGAACTCGGCGCCGCCAAGGCCAAGGTCACCCAGCAGGTCGGCGAGGCCGAGGCCGAAGTGCTGCGCGAGAAGTTCATCGCCGAAGCCCAGGGCCTGGTCGAGAAGTTCGCCGCGCTCGCCAGCCTCAGCGACAACGCCCGCGCCCACGAGGAATTCCGCATGCAGCTCGAAAAGAACTTCGAGCAGGCCATCGCCGGCATCGAAGCCGGCAAGGTGGTCGCGCGCGAACAGGCCGAAGTGCTGTCGTCGGCTCTCAGCAAGGCCAATATCGACATCGTCGGCGGCGAAGGCGCGTTCTTCGACCAGTTCGCCAAGGCGCTGTCGGTCGGCAAGGCCATCGAAGGCGTATCGGCCAAGAGCCCGGTGGTGCAGGAGCTGCTGCAGCGTTTCATGTCGCTGGGCGGCGGCGCACGCGGCGACGCACCGAAGCTCGACTGACTCCAGCGACTGCCCCCAGCGACCGGCTCGAACCACCGATGCTCCACAGGCTGCTGGATCGAACCTGAACCGCGAGCCCGGCACCTGCCGGGCTCGGACGTGAACGCCTCCAAACGCTCCCGAAGCGAAGAACGACGATGTCCGACACCCTGCCCTCATCCGACTCCGCCCTCGTCGACCAGGCCGTCGCCAGCGGCGGCGCCTATGAAGTACTGCGCAGGCGGCTGGCCGAACAGGGCGCCGGCCTGCGCGGCCTGGCGTCGCAGATCAATGCCGGCCGCATCGAGGAGTTCGGCAGCAGCGGCATGGCCCTGCTCGGGCGCTTCCGCCTGCGCAGCGAGAACAACTGCGTCGGCCGCGACATCGTCCAGGTCGGCGACATGCTGCTGTTCGGCTACAACGTCTTCATCGGCCTGAAGCAGGAAACCCGCATCCAGGACGTGTTCTCGCTGTACCGGCTGGAAGAGACCGAAGCCGGCTACGACGTGGTGCCGCTCGACATCGCGCAAAGCTTTCTCGGCGCGGCCAGCTTCGTGCAGGATTTCCGCGAGCTGTACACCTACTACAAGGATGCCCGCCTGCTGCAACTGGCGGTGCGCGACGGCAAGCTGCTGGCGAGCTTCCAGATCGGCGCGCGCATCACCGACATCCGCGTGTTCCGCTGGTCGGTGTCGGCGGACGGCCGCGAAGTGCGCTATATCGACAACCGCGGCGAGCGTGACATCGCCCTGCCCGCCCCCTTCGATTTCGAATGGATACGCACCGGGCGCAACGACGTCGTGCACGGCCGCCACCCGCACCTGAACATCCTCGACACGGTATTCGTCGAAACCGTCGGCGGCGACCTGACGGTCAAGATCGAGAACAACACCGAAGACGGCATGGGCGTCTACCGCGAGGAAGTCGTCGACAAGACCCAGTCGCTCGACGACGCCGCGGTGGAATACGCCCGCGTCGGCAGCCTGATCCTGCTCCGGATCCTGCCCTACCGCGAGGAGCGGTGGCGCCATCTGGTGTACAACACGCTGACGCAGAAAGTGCAGCGTATCGACGCCATCGGCCTGGCCTGCATCCAGCTGCCGGAAGACCACGGCATCATCTTTCCCGGCGGCTACTATCTGCAGAACGGCGAAAGCAAGGCTTTCGACCAGCAGATGGAAGGCATGCGCTACCGCCGCAGCATCCGCTCGCCCAACGGCGAGGACGTGCTCTACGTCTTCTACGAGCCGCACAGCGGCCGCATGGCGCTGTTCAACTACAACCTGATCGAACGGCAGTTGCAGACGCCGCTGATCGGCCACGGCTACGCGCGGCTCGAAGACGGCCGCATGGTGCTGTTCAGCTCCGAATCCGACGAGCCGACCCGCATCCACCCGATGCAGGTCTGGCGCACGCCCTTCTTCAGCGAGGAATTCGCCGCCCGCCAGGCGCCCGGCGGCAGCTTCTACGGCCGCATCGGCAACGCCGAGCTGGTGCGCGGCATTTCCGAACTGTTCAGCCTGGTGCGCGAGATCGACGCCGCGGAGGTGTCGGTACAGCGCTACCAGCGCCTGATCGACCAGGCCCGGCGGCTGTTCGACCGCTACCACTGGATGGCCGAAGCCTGCGACGGCGCACTGGCGCGGACACTGCACGAGATCGTCGCCTCGGGCGAATCCGTGCTCGACGAATTCGAGAAGGTCGAAAGCATCCGCAAGGCTTCGGCGCGTTCGATGGCCGAGGCCGAGACCCGCCACAAGGCGCTGCTGGCCAGGCTGCGGATGCAGGACTGGAAGCAGGCGCAGGACTACGTGCAGGCACTGCAGGCGATCGCCGCCGAGCGCGGCCACCTGCTCAGCGTGCGCGAACTGCGCTACATCGACGCCGCACGCATCGACACGATGGAAGCCGAACTGGTCGCCGCCCAGGAAGGCGTCGCCGCCGACACCGCGACCTTCCTCGCCAGCGAGGAAGCGCTGCAGCCCTACGGCGAACGCCTCGCCGAACTCGACCAGCAAGCGCAGAAAGCCGAGACCGGCACGCAACTGGACGAGCCGCTGCGGGGCATGGATGCGATGTCCGCCGAGCTCGACACCTTGTCGGAGCTGATGGCAACGCTGAAGGTCGACGACGCCACCCGGCGCACCCGCATCGTCGAAACGATCTCGGCCATCTACGCGCGGCTCAACCAGGCCAAGGCCCGCGCCGGCCAGCGCCGCCGCAGCCTGGGCGCCAGCGAGCGGGTGGCGCAGTTCGGCGCGCAGTTCTCGCTGTTCGGCCAGAGCATCGTCAGCGCCCTGGCGCTGGCGCAGGATCCCGAGCGCTGCGACGAGCAACTGTCGCGGCTGCTGATCCAGCTCGAAGAACTGGAAAGCCAGTTCGGCGAACACGAAACCTTCCTCGGCGACATCGTCGCCAAGCGCGAGGAACTGCTCGAGACCTTCGAAGGCCACAAGCAGGCCCTGCTCGACGAACGCCAGCGCAAAGCACAGGCTGTGCAGGATGCCGCCGTGCGCATCCTCGACGGCCTGGGGCGGCGCACCGAACGGCTGGCGACGCTCGACGAGCTGAACGCCTTCTTCGCCGGCGACGCGCTGATCCTGAAGCTGCGCGAACTGGCCGGGCGGCTGCGCGAGCTCAAGGACAACGTCAAGGCCGACGACGTCGAAGCACGCCTCAAGGGCGTGCGCGACCAGGCGGTGCGCGCGCTGCGCGACCGCAGCGAACTGTTCGAGGACGGCGGCGAGCTGATCCGCCTCGGCCGCCACCGCTTCAGCGTCAACAAGCAGCAACTCGACCTGACGCTGATGCCGCGCGGCGACACGCTTTACCTGCACCTGGTCGGCACCGACTACATGGAGCCGCTGCACGACCCGCAGCTCGTCGCGCTGCGGCCGTTCTGGGACGTCTCGCTGGCCTCGGAATCGCCGCGCCTGTATCGCGGCGAATACCTCGCCCTGCAAGTCCTCGACGCCGCCGAACGGCAGGCCGAAGGCTGGAGCCTCGACCGCCTGCACGCGCTGCTGCTGCAAACCGACGCGCTCGACCACGCGCTGCGCGAATTCGCCGCGCCGCGCTACCGCGAAGGCTACGAACGCGGCATCCACGACCACGACGCCGCGCGCATCCTGCAGGCGCTGGTGCCGATGCGCGAAGCCGCCGGTCTGCTGGCGATCGAAGCGGACGCACGCGCGCTGGCGGTGCTGTACTGGGGGCAGCGCAAGCAGGTGCAGAAACCGGACGCCAGCGCCGTGCTGGCGCAATGGTCCGCCCGCGCCCGCCAGGCGCTAGACCTGCAGCGCCTGCTCGGCAGCGACGCCGCCCGCAGCAGCCTGGCCGGCGAAATCGCCGCGGCCTTGCAGGCCTTCATCGAACGGCACGCGCTCGCCATCGACCCCGCGCTGTGTCCCACCGCCGCCGACTACCTGCTGCGCGAGCTCGGCGACAGCGCACCGCGCTTCAGCTTCACCGGCCAGGCCCGGCAACTGGTCGAGGCGCTACAAGGCAGGCTCGAAACCGACGGCCGCTGGAGCAGCCTGCTGCACGACTGGCGCAACACTTCCAGCGACGGCCTGCCGCTGGCCGCGCGCTGGCAGAGCGCCTTGCAATGGGTACAGGCGCTATGCGCCGAGGCGGCACCGGTCGCTGCGGACGACTCCGCCCAGACGGAATCCCTCGCCGCCCTCGGCGATCACGCCGCCGAAGCCGCCGCCTGGCTGGTCGCGGGCGACGAAGTGCCCCACCGCTTCAGCAGCGTGGCGCTGCGCACCGCCGTCACCGGCCTGCTCGGCCAGCACCCGCGCATCGCCGACGGCGCCCTGGTGCTGGCGGTGGACGAGCTCGCCCGCCGTGCGCACTGGCACCGCCACGAGTTCATGCCGCAGCTCCAGCAATACCAGCAGCTGCGCCACGACATCCTGGTGCGCGAGCGCGAGGCGATGCGGCTGGACGAATTCCGCCCCCGCCCGCTGAGCAGCTTCGTCCGCAACAAGCTGATCAACGACGTTTACCTGGGCGTGATCGGCGACAACCTCGCCAAGCAGATGGGCAGCGCCGGCGACAACAAGCGCAGCGACCTGATGGGCCTGCTGATGATGATTTCGCCGCCGGGCTACGGCAAGACCACGCTGATGGAATACGTCGCCCATCGCCTCGGCCTGATCTTCATGAAGATCAACGGCCCGGCGCTCGGCCACGAAGTGCGCTCGCTCGACCCCGCCCAGGCGCCGGACGCCACCTCGCGGCAGGAGCTGGAAAAGCTCAACCTGGCGCTGGAGATGGGCAACAACGTGATGCTGTACGTCGACGACATCCAGCACACCCACCCCGAGTTCCTGCAGAAGTTCATCTCGCTGTCCGACGGCACCCGGCGCATCGAGGGCGTGTGGAAAGGCCGCACGCGCACCTACGACATGCGCGGCAAGAAGTTCTGCGTGGTGATGGCCGGCAACCCCTACACCGAATCCGGCGAAGTCTTCAAGATTCCCGACATGCTCGCCAACCGCGCCGACATCTACAACCTCGGCGACGTGCTGGGCGGCATGGAGGACGTGTTCAAGCTCAGCTACATCGAGAACAGCCTGACCAGCAACGCGGTGCTGGCGCCGCTCGCCACCCGCGACCTCAAGGACCTCTACCTCATCATCGACAAGCTGCAGGGCAAGGAATTCTCCGCCAACGCACTCAGCCACGCCTACAGTGCCGCCGAACTGCGCGACATCGAGGCTACGCTGCAACGCCTGCTGCAAGTGCGCGAAGTGGTCTATCGCGTCAACCAGCAATACATCGCCAGCGCCGCGCAGGCCGAGGCCTACCGCACCGAGCCGCCGTTCAAGCTGCAGGGCTCCTACCGCAACATGAACAAACTGGCGGAAAAGATCTCGGCGGTGATGAACGAAGCCGAACTGCAGCAACTGCTGGCCGACCATTACGTCGGCGAAGCGCAGTTGCTGACCAGCGGCGCCGAGGAGAATCTGCTCAAGCTCGCCGAACTGCGCGGCAGCCTGAACGGCGACGATGCCGCACGCTGGGCACGGATCAAGCGCGACTACCTGCGCAACAAGGCCATCGGCGGCAGCGATACCGACGTCGCCGGCAGGATCGTCGCGCAGTTGATGGACCTGGTCGAAGCCACCCGCCACAACGCCGTGCTGGCCGAACAGACCGCTGCCCGGCCCGCCGAGACACAGCCCTGGGCGGACATCGTCGCCGCCCTGCTGCAATCGGCCAAGGCCCAGACCGAACAGGCCCGCCACGTCGCCACGCTGGCGCGCACCAAGGCCAGCGCGAGTGAAGACCGGGCTGAACAGCCGCTGCAAAACCTGACGGCCCTGCTCCAGCAGGCACTGCAACCGATCCAGACCCACCTGGACGAAAGCCGCAAGCAGCAGCTCGGCCTGCACCGGGTACTGCTCGAGATCGCCGAACGTCTGCGCGTCGTGGCCGAGGCCGAAGCCGCCGGCGCCGCCCACGACAGCGAGCGCAAGCTGCGCTTGCTGGATCGCGCCTTCAACCGCATGATCGAAAAAGACGCACGCCCTGGAGAGAATGCGGACTGAACCGCATCATTGTGACGATGAAACCCCTGCTTCCCGAATGGCTTCACCCCTGGCTCGAATTCATCACGCTCGGCCTGCAGCTCATGCTGGTCCTGCTCGCTGCCTGGGTGCTGAACATGCTGGTCCGGCGCATCGTCCGCCGCCTGGGCGAGCGCTACAACCTGCCGCCCGAGCTGACTCTCATCGTTCGCCGCAGCATCGCCTTCATCATCTATGCCGGCGCGCTGCTGACGATCCTGGACCGCTTCGGCGTATCCGGCACGGTGCTGTGGACCGCCTTCACCGGCTTTGCCGCAGTCGCGGCCGTGGCCTTCTTCGCCGCCTGGAGCGTGCTGTCCAACATCTTCTGCACGCTGCTGATCTTCACCACCCGACCCTTCCGCCTCCACGACCACATCGAGGTGATCGAGAACGGCGAAAAACCCGGCCTGAAGGGACAGGTGACCGACATCAACCTGATCTTCACCACGCTGCACGAGCGCCTGCCCGACGGCAGCGACACCGTGCTGCACGTCCCCAACAGCCTGTTCTTCCAGCGTGCGATCCGGCGCTGGCGCAGCCTGCCGCCGCTTTGAAGCGCGTGAGGAACAGAGCCGATGGACAAGAAAATCATCATCATCGCCGGCCCGAACGGTGCGGGAAAAACCACCTTTGCCCGTTCCTTCCTGCCGGAGGAAGCCCAATGCCCGCGCTTCATCAACGCGGACCTGATTGCCGCCGGACTGTCGCCGTTTGCTCCCGAGGCTGCCGCCATCAGGGCTGGACGCTTGATGCTGGAAGAAATGAGTGCCTGCACACGGCGCGGAGACAGCTTTGCTTTCGAGACGACGCTATCCGGCCTGAGTTATTTGCGCCATATCGACCATTGGCGCGCAATGGGCTACCACGTCAGTCTGTTCTTTCTGACGCTACCCAGCGAAGAAGCAGCCATTGCACGAGTGGCAAAGCGTGTGAGCCAAGGCGGGCATGACATCCCGGAAGCTGTGATCCGCCGCCGTTTTGTGGCAGGGCGGCACAACTTCGAGAAACATTACAAAGACAAAGTCGACGCTTGGGCCTTGTACGACAATGCCGGCGCGGAGCCTACCTTACTTGAATGGGGAGAAAGCCAATGACTGCGAATGACATTTCCACCGCCAAAGACCCCGATCTGCGCGCTTCGATGGCAGCCATACGACGGGCAGCAGAGCAAGCCCGCAAAACGGCCATCCAAACGGATACCGGCATCGTCATCGTACGAAATGGGCAAGTGGTTCATGTTCCTGCGGAAGAACTGCAACAACAAGAACGTGAATCAGAACGCAAGTCCTCGACGTCGCCTCGATGAACGCACTATCCGTCCGGAAATGGGTAAGCCGCGGTAGGTCGTATTGCGCCGGTTCGATCAGGCCCAGCTCTTGGGCCTGAATCCCTTGAGCACTTGGGGCACGAACTTCAGGCCTTGCGCACGAACTCCGACTTCAGCTTCATCGCGCCGATGCCGTCGATCTTGCAATCGATGTCGTGATCGCCGTCGATCAGGCGGATGTTCTTGACCTTGGTGCCGACCTTCACCACCAGCGACGAGCCCTTCACCTTCAGGTCCTTGATCACGGTGACGCTGTCGCCGTCCTGCAGCACGTTGCCGTTGGCGTCCTTGAACACCTTTTCGGCTTCACCCGCTTCCTCCGCGGCTTGCGGCCACTCGTGCGCGCATTCGGGGCAGACGTAGTTGATGCCGTCCTCGTAGGTGTATTCGGAGCTGCATTCGGGGCACTTGGGCAGACTGCTCATGCTTCCTTCCTTTATTCGATCGTGATCCGCATCGACGGCGCCGGCAGGCCCCGACGCTTGCGCTCGGCCTCGATCAGTCTGGCGATGTCGGTGTTGCGGTTCTGCAGCGCCCACGCGTCGGCGGTCAGGCCGGCGTCGTTCAGCGCATTCAGGTCGGTCTCCGGCACGGCGAGCAGGCGGCGCACCACCTTGATATGGCCGTTGCGGGCGGCGAGCATCAGCGGCGTGGCGAGGTTCGGTGCCCGCGCATTGACGTCCGCGCCGGCGGCGAACAGCGCATCGAGCATGGATTCGCGGCCTTCGAAGGCGGCGTAGTGCAGCGGCGCCCAGCCGTCGTGATTCACTTTGGCGCCGGCCTTCAGCAGCACGCGGACGACGTCGTCGTAGCCGCCCAGCACCGCCAGCATCAGCGCCGAATCGCCGCTGGAGCTTTGCTGGTCTATCGGCACGCCGCGCTGCAGCAAGGCTTCGACCGTGGCGGCCTGGCCTTCGCGCGCAGCGAGGATCAGCAGGGTGTTGCCGCTGGCATCCACGCTGTTCGGATCGATGCCGCCGTCGATCAGCCTGGTCAGGCCTTTCGCATCGCCCAGCACGGCGGCGTTGCGCGCATCGTCGAAGGTGCCGGCCGCATGCGCGCCCAGGCTGAGGGTGGCGATGGCGGCCGCGGCGAGCAGGCGGCGGAGCGGATGCTTGCGGTTCTGGCGCGGGGAGGTTTCAGGCAGGTCTTTGTGCATGATGGAAGAGTCGGAAAAAGTTGTCGGTACAGGCCTGTTCGATGCGGGCCAGCGGTTCGTCGCGCAGGCGGGCGATTTCCTCGGCGACATGCACGACCCAGGCGGGTTCGTTGGTCCTGCCGCGATGCGGCACCGGTGCCAGATAGGGCGCGTCGGTCTCGATCAGCAGGCGGTCGAGCGGCACGCGCCTGGCGACCTCCTTCAGCTCCTTGGCGTTGCGGAAGGTGACGATGCCGGAAAAGGAGATGTAGAAATCCAGCTCGAGCGCGGCGTCGGCCACGTCCTGGCTTTCGGTGAAGCAGTGCATGACGCCGCCGGCCTCGTGTGCCTTTTCCTCGCGCATCAGCCGCAGCGTATCTTCTGCGGCGCTGCGGGTGTGGATGACGAGCGGCTTGCCGGTCTCGCGCGCGGCGCGGATGTGGGTGCGGAAGCGCTCGCGCTGCCATTCGGGCGCGTCCTTCTGCCAGTAGTAGTCCAGGCCGGTCTCGCCGATGGCGACCACCTTGGGGTGGTCGGCCAGCGCGACCAGGCGGGCGACGTCGGGTTCGTCGCAGTCGGCGTTGTCGGGATGCACGCCCACCGAAGCCCACAGCTGCGGGTGCCGCTCGGCCAGCGCGCGCACCTGCGGAAAATCCTCGAGCTTGACGCTGATGCACAGCGCGGTGCCGACGTCGTTGGCCGCCATGTTGGCGAGCACTTCGTCCTCGCGGGCGATCAGGTCGGGAAAATCGAGATGGCAGTGGGAATCGACGAACATCGTGAAAACCGGAAAGAATGGATCAGGTCGGCAGCGCTCAGATCGTGTGCGTCGGCCGGCTGGAGCTGAGGTGGCCGGCGAGGATCTGCTCGATGCGGCCGCGCAGCACCTTGCTGGCATCGTCGTCCGAGAACTGCACGCCGACGCCCTGCGTCTTGCCGCCCTGTGCGCCCTGCGGCGTCAGCCAGGCCACCCGCCCCGCCACCGGGTGGCGCGTCGGGTCGTCCATCAGTTGCAGCAGCATGAAGACTTCGTCGCCGAGGTTGTAGCTCTTCGGCGTGGGCACGAACAGACCGCCGTTGTTCAGGAAAGGCATGTAGGCCGCATACAGCGCGGATTTCGAGTTGATGTTCAGCGACAGCACGCTCGGGCGCGCCGTCTGCGGTTTGGCGTGGCTGCTCATCCTCTTGCTCCGGGGAAGCTGCGCGCATAGCGCAGCAACATGTCTTCGAGAACCAGGCGCAGGCTCAGGGGGTGGCGCGACACCTTGCGGATTTGCGCGATCTCATTGTAGCAGCCGCTCACCGCGGCCACGCTGGCGCGGCTGGCGAGCGCCGACAGCAAGCCTTCCTGGGCCGGGAAGAAGCGGACCCGGCCGCCCAGCCGCAAGGCCGCCAGGTCGCTGACCCAGCGCTGCATCCAGTCGGTGAGTTCGGGCAGGCCGAAGCCGGCCGCCAGCGCTTCCTTCGACTTCAGCCAGGCTTCCCACTGGCCGGCGATACGCAGCGCATCCGCTGCCTGCAGATTGGAGACGTCGCGCACGAAGCGATCGAGCAAGGCATCGGCACCACGCTGGGCCATGCGCTCGGCCGCCAGCGGCATGCCGCCGCCGATCGCCAGCAGCGCCTGCACGGCAGGCGTCGCGTCTGCCTTCCATTGCGCCAGCGCCGCCTCGTCCGGGCGCGAGAACGGCCACTGCTGGCAGCGGCTGCGGATCGTCGGCAACAGGCGGCGCGACGCCGACGACACCAGCAGGAACACGCAGCCTGCGGGCGGCTCTTCGAGCAGTTTCAACAAGGCGTTGGCGGTGAAGACGTTCATCGCTTCGGCGGGATCGAGCACCACCACCCGCCGCGCGCTGTGGTGGCCGGTGACGCTCAGCGCCGACTGCAGCTCGCGGATCTGCTCGATCAGGATCTGCTCGGATTTGGCCTTGCCTTCCTTGGCCGGCGCCGCTTCTCCACCCTCGCCTTCGGCGCCGTCGACAGCGGCACCGGCCGCCGCATCTGCCGCGGGTACCACGCGATGCAGGTCGGGGTGGTTGCCCGCCAGCCGCCACTGGCAGGGCTCGCAGCGGTCGCAGGCGTGGCCGTCGGCCGCGGGGCTGTCGCACAGCAACCGCGCCGCCAGCGCCTCGGCCAGTTCGCGCTTGCCGAGGCCGGGCGGGCCGACGAATAGCAGCGCGTGCGGCAGGCGCCCGTCGAGCTCGACGAGGCGCGTCCACGCCGGCTGCATCCAGGGGTGGATCATGTCGGCAGGCTCTCGCGCACGATGCGCTCGATGTCGGCACGGATCAGCCCGGGGGCACGGTCGGCATCGACCACGCGGATGCGCTGCGGCGCCTGGCGTGCGCGTTCGAGATAGGCATTGCGCACGCGCTCGAAGAAGTCGCGCTGCTCACGCTCGAAGCGGTCGGGATCGACACCGGTCGACGCGACGCGGGCGGCGGCGGTTTCCGGCGGCAGGTCGAACAGCAGCGTCAGGTCGGGCTGCAGGCGGGGATGGACCCAGGCTTCGAGCGCATCGAACTTGTCGCGTGCCAGCCCGCGGCCGCCGACCTGGTAGGCGAAGGTGGCATCCGAGAAGCGGTCGCACACCACCCAGCGCCCGGCCGCCAGCGCCGGTTCGATGCGGGCGGCGAGATGCTCGCGGCGCGCGGCGAACATCAGCATGGCCTCGGTCTCCAGATTCATCGGCTCGTGCAGCAGCAACTCGCGCAGACGTTCGCCGAGCGGCGTGCCGCCGGGCTCGCGCGTCTGATCGACCTCGATGCCGCGCGCACGCAGCAGTTCGACGGTGGCGGCGATCTGGCTGCTCTTGCCCGCGCCGTCGATGCCTTCGAAGGTGATGAAGCGCCCGCGCGGCGGCTGTTCACCAGGGTTGAAGGGCTTCTCGTTCAAGGCTTGCTCCCGGGTCTGCCGGCGTTGCGGATGAAGCGGTTCACCGCCTGGTTGTGCTCGGCCAGCGTGCGCGAGAACTGGCTGCTGCCGTCGCCCCGCGAGACGAAATAGAGGAATTCGCTCTGTTGCGGCTTCACCGCAGCCAGCAGCGCGTCGGGGCCCGGCATCGCGATCGGCGTCGGCGGCAGTCCGCCGCGCGTATAGGTGTTCCAGGGATGGTCGGTTTCGAGATGCTTGCGCCGCAGCCGGCCGTCGAAATCGGCGCCGAGACCATAGATCACCGTCGGGTCGGTCTGCAGCGGCATGCCGATGCGCAGGCGGTTGGCGAAGACCGAGGCGACCAGGCCGCGATCCTCGGCGCGGCCGGTTTCCTTCTCGACGATGGAAGCGAGGATCAAGGCCTCGTAGGGCGTTTTCAGCGGCAGCGCCGGATCGCGCGCAGCCCAGGCCTGGTCGAGCCGCTGCTGCATCGCATGGTAGGCGCGGCGCAGCACGCCGGATGCGTCCGAACGCTTGTCGAACAGATAGGTGTCCGGGAAGAACAGGCCTTCCGGATGCGGCTCGGCGGCACCGATGCGGGCGAGGATTTCCGCGTCGCTGAGGCCCGCGGTATCCGGCTCCAGCTCGGGGTGGCTTTCCAGCACCTTGCGCACCTGGCTGAAAGTCCAGCCCTCCACCAGCAGCACGTCCGCCTGCGACACGTCGCCGTCCGACAGCTTCAGCACCAGTTGCCAGGGCGTGATGCCGGCATGGACCTCATAGCTGCCCGCCTTGATGGAATTGGCACGGCCGCCGATGCGGGCGAGCCAGCTCAGCCACGCCGGGTCGACGTCCACGCCTGCCTCGGCGATGAGCTTGGCGGCCTGGCGCATGCCCAGGCCACGCTGCACGGTGAAATCCACCACTTCGCTCTTCAGCGCCAGCGGGCGATGGGCGAACCATGTGCCGATGCCCGCCGCGACGGCGGCCAGCAGCACGAGCAGCAAAACGGAACGAAGCAGGAAACGTATCATCGTCGATCGACAAGACCATGGCGGGCGCAGGGGCGACCACCGTTTGGCGGGCGCCTATAATACTGCATCGCGCCGCCGGCCCGCCCAGCGGCGCCCCCGCCCCACCGTTTCCCCACCCCCAATCCGCTGGACCACACAATCAAGAACATGACCGCCTGGACCGATTTTCTTGCCCAGCAGGGCGCCGAGCTGGCAGACCACCATCTTCATTTCGCCGACCCCGCTGCCGAAGCTCGCGCCGTGGCCGAAGCCACCATCGTCGTGCCGCTGCTGCATCTCGGCACGGTGCGCTCGGTCGGCCCGGATTCCGCCGCCTTCATCCACAACCTGGTCTCCAACGAAGTGCAGAAGCTGGCGGCCGACAGCGCGGCCTGGAACAGCTTCAACTCGCCCAAGGGCCGCATGATCGCCAGCTTCCTGATCTGGCCGGAGAGTGACGGCCATTCGATGGTGCTGTCGGCCGACGTCCTGCCGGCCTTCCTGAAGAAGTTCTCGATGTACGTGCTGCGCAGCAAGGTGAAGCTGTCCGATGCCAGCGAAACACTGGTGCTGCTCGGCGTCGGCGGCAACGAGGCCGGCGCGGTGCTCGCCGGCGCCGGCCTCGCGGTGCCGGACGCGGCGATGAAGCAGACCGGCGGCGACGAGACCGGCGGCACCAGCGGACCACGCTGCATCCGCCTGGACGAGCGCAACTTCATCGTCGCAGTGGCGGCCGATGCCGCGCCGGCGCTGTTCGACGCACTGCAGGCGGCAGGCGCGGTCAAGGCCGGCACCGGTGCCTGGCAACTGGCGATGATCCGTGCCGGCATCCCGCTCATCAGCCAGCCGACGCAGGAAGAATTCGTCGCCCAGATGCTGAACTACGATCTGATCGGCGGCGTGAACTTCAAGAAAGGCTGTTACCCCGGCCAGGAGATCGTCGCCCGCACGCAATACCTCGGCAAGCTGAAGAAGCGCATGTATCGCGTCGCCGGCCCGTCCGGCACGCCGCTGCCGGCGGCCGGCACCGACATCTACGCGCCGGCCTTCGGCGAGCAGTCCGCCGGCAAGATCGTCAACGCCGCGCCGACGGCCGACGGCGGCTTCGAGGCGCTCGCGGTGCTGCAGACCAGCAGCGCCGAAGCGGGCGAACTCCACCTCGGCAGCGTCGATGGGCCGAGCCTGGCGCTGCGCGATCTGCCCTACTCGCTGGGCTGAGCCTTGCTCGCACCACTCCCGTCCATGCAGAAGCGATGAGCACGCCCGACGCTGCACCGCGCACGCCCGCCGAGGCGGTGCCCGAAGTGGTGCACCTCTACCTCTATTACCGCTTGCGGCCCAATGCGGACACTTCCGCTGCGGTCGCGCAGGTCCGTGCGATGCAGGCCGGGCTGGCACGACGCAGCGGCATCGAGGGCCGGCTGATGCGGCGCGCCGACGACCCGCTGACCTGGATGGAGGTCTACGAAGGCGTCGACAACCGCGCCGCCTTCATGCAGGCGCTGGACGCCGCCGTGCTGGAGCACCGGCTGGCCGGGCTGCTGGCGGACGGCAGCGCCCGCCACGTCGAGTGCTTCACCGAATCCATTCGCGAGCGCTGAACCCATGTGCCTGATCGTCTTCGCCTGGCAGAGCCACCCCGACTATCCGCTGGTCGTCGCCGCCAACCGCGACGAATACCTTGCCCGCCCGGCCGCTCCCGCGCACTGGTGGCCCGACGCACCCGACTTGCTCGCCGGCCGCGATCTGGAAGCCGGCGGCAGCTGGATGGGCCTGAGCCGCAGCGGCCGCTTCGCCGCACTGACCAATTACCGCGACCCCAGCCGCCACATCGAAGGAGCGCCGTCGCGCGGCGCGCTGGTCCGCAACGCGCTCGAATCGACCGACGATGCCGAGACCACGCTGAAACGCCTCGCCGGCGAGAGCGCGGCCTACGCCGCCTTCAACCTGCTGGTCGGCGACGGCCGCAGCCTCGGCGTGCTGGAAAGCGCCACCGGCGCGGTCAGGATGCTGGCACCCGGCATCTACGGCCTGTCGAACCATCTGCTCGACACGCCCTGGCCGAAGCTGCTGAAGGCGCGCGAAGGCCTCGCCGCGCTACTGCCGCGGCTGCCGGACGACGAGGCCGCGCTGGCCCTGCTGCGCAACAGCACGCCGGCCCCCGACCCCTATCTGCCGGAAACCGGCATCAGCCTGGAGTGGGAGCGCTGGCTGTCATCCGCCTTCATCCGCGCACCGGGCTACGGCACGCGCTGTTCGAGCCTGCTGATGGTCGACCGCCAGGGCGGCACCCGCCTGCGCGAATGGAGCTGGGACGCGCATGGCGAGCTGTATGGCGAAGTCATCCATCGTTTCACTGCGCTAGAAGTACTAACAGAATGACTTCTACGCCTTGCGCAGGTGCCGCCAGCAAATGATGCAGCAGGCGATCTCGAGAAGGGCTTCATGAATCATGGCGAGCCGCTCGAAGCGGATGCGCAATTACCGAAAGCTGTACAGCCATCCCAAGTTACGCTCGACGACCCAGCGAACCGGGGGATTTCCCGGATTGGTTTAATTGAGACCCCGCTATTGAGTTTGCGCAAAAAAGCACGCCAAATTGCGAATTACTATAATTTCAGTTTTGGCGTATACCCGCTTCACCAAAAATCAAGACACCTTTCTTGCGACCCAGGTCAAAGTTGGATACGCTTTCAATTACGATATTTACTGTCTGAGTTTAAAATGTCCCACATCAGCACAGGGGTTGAATACGGCTTGCACTGCCTGCTATTCCTGATCCGTTCTGATGGAGCCGTAGCGGAAGCCAGTGTGCGGGATCTGGCCGAACTTCAAGGTATTCCGAGCGAGTTCCTGGCCAAGTTGTTCACCAAGCTGGCCAAGGCCGAACTCGTTGTAGCCACGGAGGGGATCAAAGGCGGTTTCAGACTTGCACGGCCCGCCAATCGCATTACCGTGCATGACGTAGTTGTCGCTATCGACGGTGACAAGCCCTTGTTCGAGTGCCGTGAAATTCGTAGCCGTTGCGCGATATTCGATGACAGTGTGCCAGCTTGGGCAACACGAGGTACCTGTTCCGTTCATGCGGTCATGCAGGCAGCGGAAAAGGCGATGCGCGACGAACTTAAACGACACACCCTGGACGATCTGGCTCAGCGCGTTGCCGACAAGGCCCCCGCCGCGTACGAAATGCATGTTGTCGAATGGCTGTCGGATCGCGCGACGAATCGGCGCCGCGAGAGGCCGGAACCAGCGCGAGGACGGGCGCGCAAAAGCGCTTGAACGGGATAGGGGCAGCCAGGTAATCTCACCGCTCCCCTCCCATACCACCCGGCTGCCCGCTCGCCCTGCTCAGATCCGGTTCTTGTCCATCGGCCCGCAGTTGCGCTTCGCTGCATTCGCCGTGGTCAGCTCATGGGAAAACTCACACCTCCAAGATCGCACCCGTGCCGAGCGCATCGCAGAAAAAGCGGGGCGACCAGGAAAGGCCACCCCGCTTTTTCAGGGCGGCTTAATCAAGCTACGACGATACGGCGAGGGTCGGCCAAGGCGAAGAGTTCCGCACGATCTCCGCTCGGAGGATAAATCCATTCAGTATTGATCTTCGTCTTAAGCGCCTTGGCTTCAGCGCCGGCCATCTTCACCTGGCGATCCCAGCCTTCCGTATAGACGGCTCCCCAAGGACCCAGGTCCAAGCAGGTCACGTACTTCGGTTGGCTATACGGGAGCAGGCTTTCACCAAGCAGGTCCGCTGCCGCGTTATGGCCAGCCGAACGGCCGAGGTTCATTGCATGCTGGCAGGACATCATCGCGTAATTTCCTTCATGATCGGTCGCCGCATAAGCGCAATCGCCCGTTGCAAGCACCGTGTCGAGGCCCTTGACCTTCAGGTTGCGATCCACGTACAGCCGGCCAAAGGAATCGCGCTCGGCCGGGATTTGCGCCGTGAGCCCGCTGGCACGGGCCCCTCCGGTCCAGATGACCGTATCCGCTTCGATGCGTTCGCCGTTTTCGAGCGCCACACCCTTCGCATCGACAGAGGCCACGCCGGAACCGAGCTTCCAGGCCACGCCCAGGTCGGTCAGCGCCTGTGTGATCACCGGCCGCGGACCCGGCCCCAGGTCCGGCCCCACGTCGGCATTGCGTTCGACCATGATCACCTTCACGTCTGCATCGGCGCCCAAGGTTTCGCGCAGACGGGCCGGCATTTCCGCTGCCGTCTCGATGCCGGTGAAGCCCGCGCCCACGACGACCACGGTGTTGCGCCCGGCGCTCTTGGGCCGGCTCGCCAGACCGTGGATATGTGCTTCCAGTTTTGCAGCGTCGGCGATCTGGTCAACATTGAAAGCATGTTCGCCCAAGCCGGGGATGGGAGGACAGTTCAGACGGCTGCCGGCAGCGATGACCAGACGATCGTAAGCGATGGTTTGGCACGAGGCGTCTTCGCCCAGCCCGGCGACGCTCACTTCCTGCCTTTGCGTATCGATTCTTTCCACCAGGCCCGGGATGAACCTGATGCCGGCGGTCTTGAAAATGTTCTCCAGCGGAGCCTTCATGCCCGCCGGGTTCTGCTCGTAGAGGCGAGGCCGGACGTGCAGTTCCGGCTTCGGCGCAATGAGTGCAACCTCTACGTCGTCGCGCCCGACCTGATCAAGCAGGCGGGACGCGGACAGCGCGCTCCACATGCCGGAAAAACCGGCTCCAATGACAAGAATGCGTTTCGACATGCGTCATGCTCCTGGATCAAATTTTGTTGTCAACCGACCGGACCAACACCTGGGATGAAGCGCTCCGGCCAACTAAGCGGCACGAGCAGCTTCATGCCTATAACTACGACTATATTAGTCTTAGTTAAGCTGCACAAGGGCCAATTGAGCACTTCTGCCGACCCAGGCTCGGCTACCCATCCGGCCTTGTTCGCGATCGGTCTGTAAGCCGCGGCGCTCCGCCATGCCGGTGTCCTCGGCATGCACGAGACCGCACGCGGCGGGTGCTGGATCATGATGGCCTTTGCCGGGAAGCGGCACGACATCGCGCTGATCGAACATCCGCCAGTTGAAACGCCGGCATATCGGTGGCGCCGTGGACCGCCTCGAGATCGTGCGCATCCGCCCCTACACGCACGGCTCCCGCGTGGCCGGATGCCCCGCGGACGGCAGGGTGGCGCTGATCGGCGGCGCTGAGCGCGTCACGCTGCCGTAAGCCGGACAGGGACTCAGTTCCGGCCTCCGCGACGTGATCGGTCTCTGCCGGAAGGTGGCTGCGGCGGCCAAGGGCGTGGACACATGCATCCCGGGATCGACTGGAGACACGCCTTGTACAGGTAAAACCGTTCCCATGGAAGCCGCGGAAGGTTTGCCAGTCGTTGGAAACTGCAAGTCGAACAAACCGAAGCGGGTTTACCTGCTCAAGCTTCAGAGCGTTCCAACGTCCGGGTCCCTATCCCGTACCGCCGGCCCGGCGCGCAGGCATCCGCTCGAGCCGCGCCAGCACGCGCTGGGCGATGTTGCCGATGTCGAAGCTGTGCGCCGCATCCAGCGCCGCACTGCGCGCCAGGAGTTGGCCGCGCGACGGCGGGAAGGCGGTATCGGCGACCGCGAAACTGATGCGGTTGTCGCCTTCTTCCGCCGGAATCGACAGCACGCGGCCGTCGAAGGCCTCGCGCAGCCGCGAGGCGTAGATCGGGTAGCGGGGATCTCCCGCCCAGTGGTTGATGGCCAGTACGCCGCCGGGCGCCAATGCCCGGCGGCAATCGGTGTAGAAGCTCGCGCCGCCCAGGCGCTCGGGCAGGCCGGCGGCGTTGAAGCCGTCGATCAGCAGCACGTCGGGCGCGTCGTCGCCGTCGCCGCAATCGCGTACGTGGTCGGCGCCGTCCGCGCAGATCACGCGGAAACGCTCGTCGTCCTCCGGAATGCCGAAATGCTCGCGCAGCGCGATCACCTCGGGATTGATTTCCACCGCGGTGAAGCGGACTTCCGGCATCGCATGCAGGCAGTACTTGGCCAACGAACCGCCGCCAAGGCCGATCATCAGGATGTGGCGCGGCTGCGGCCGGAACAGCAGAAAACCCATCATCGCCCGTGTGTAGTCCAGCGCCAGCAGATGCGGCCAGGTGATCGACATCATGCTCTGCACCGTCAGGCCATCGAACTGCAGCGAGCGCAGGTCGCCGAAGTCGGACACGCAGGGACTGTCGTGCTGCTGACCGCTCATCCCGTGCCGTCCCGCCGCTCTGCGAGCATCCGCCGCATCGCCCGGTGCGGGATGCCGGCTTCGACGAAGACTTCGCCGTATTCCTCGAAGCCATGCCGGCGGTAGAAATCCAGTGCCTGCAGCTGGGCATTGAGCAGCACCTGCGCCATGCCGCGCGCGCCGGCTTCTATCACCAGCGCTTCGAGCACCGCCCCGCCGACGCCGCGTCCGCGCCAGGCGGCATCCACCGCCATGCGGCCGATGTGGCCGTCCGGCAGCAAGCGGCCGGTAGCGATCACGCTGCCGCCCGCATCGGCGGCGACGGCATGGCGGCTCTGCGGGTCGAACTCGTCGAGCTCGATGTCGGCCGGTACGCCCTGCTCGACGACGAACACCCGTATGCGCAGCGGCATCACCCGCGCCTGCGCGGCCGGCCAATCGACGATGTCGATAAGGACTTCGCCGGCCCTGCCCTTGTCGTCCACGTGCTTCATTCGCAGATCTCCACCCGTGTTCCGCACTGCACCAGCTCGAACAGTTCGATGACGTCGCGGTTGCGCATGCGCACGCAGCCATGCGACAGCGGCACGCCCATCGGCTGGTCGTCGCCGGTGCCGTGGATGTAGATGTAGCGCCGCATCGAATCGACGCGGCCGAGACGATTGCGCCCCGGCTCCTCGCCGCACAGCCACAGGATGCGGCTCAGCACCCAGTCCCGTCCCGGGTGCGCGGCGGCGAATTCCGGCGTCCAGCATTCGCCGGTCGGCCGGCGGCCGCGGAACACCGTGCCGTAGGGTGCACCGGCGCCGATGCGGGCGCGGATGCGGTGGCGGCCGCGCGGCGTGCGCAGGCTGCCGTTCTCCTCGCCGGCGCCGTTGCGCGCGGTCGATACCGGGTAGCGGCGGATGCAGGCGCCATTGTCAAAAAGCTCCAGGCATTGGCGGCCGATGTCGACGCGGATCCGCATTCAGGCCACCATGGTCTTGTTGCGGCGGGCGGCGAAGAAGTCCGACAGCATCCGCCCGCAATCCTCGCCGAGCACGCCGCCTTCGATCGTGGCATGGTGGTTCAGCCGCGTCTCGGCGAACAGGTCGAGCACGCTGCCGGCGACACCGGTCTTGGGGTCGCGCGCACCGAACACCACCCGCGCGATGCGGGCGTGCATGATCGCGCCCGAACACATCGCGCAGGGCTCCAGGGTCACGAACAGCTCGCAGCCCGGCAGGCGGTAGTTGCCCAGCCGCGCGGCGGCGTCGCGCAAGGCCATGATCTCGGCGTGGGCGGTGGGGTCGTGACGGCCGATCGGCTGGTTGAAACCGCGGCCGACGATCTCGCCGTCCAGCACCACGATCGCGCCGACCGGCACTTCATCGCAGGCGCCGGCCCGGCGGGCTTCTTCCATCGCCGCGCGCATGTAGTCTTCGTCGTTCATCTGCGTGTCCATTTTCCGATGCCACGGATTCTAGCGGACGGGCCCGGGCACGACGCACCTGCCCATTGATTGAACACAAGAATGGAACAGTAAAGCTTCTGCCAGGCTGTTTATCCTGAAGCACGCTCCGCTTAAGCTGACCGGTGTCATCGAGGCAGTCCTCCTGCCATTCGCACTGCACAGGAACACCACATGTCCAAGTCTTCCACGCCCAGGCTTCCCAGCCTCTTCGTCTCGCACGGCTCGCCAATGTTCGCCGTCGAACCCGGCATTGCCGGCAGCGAACTGCGTTCGCTGGCCGAGAAGCTGCCACGCCCCGAAGCCATCGTCATTGCCTCGCCCCACTGGATGGCTGCGCGGCTCTCGGTGACTTCGGCCGAACACCCGGAGACCATCCACGACTTCGGCGGCTTTCCGAAGCCCTTGTACGAACTGCGCTATCCCGCGCCGGGCTCGCCCGCCTGGGCGCAACGCGTGCTGGAGGCACTCGGCGCCGCCGGCATCACCGCCCAGGCCGATCCGCAGCGCGGACTGGACCATGGCGCCTGGGTTCCGCTGATGCACATGTACCCGGATGCCGACATACCGGTCGTCCAGCTCTCGCTGCACCCCCGATTCGGTCCCGCACACCATCTTCAACTCGGCCGCGCGCTCGCACCGCTGCGCGAGCAGGGGGTGCTGATCATCGGTTCAGGGAGCCTGACGCACAATCTCTACGAATTGCGCCGCGAACCCGGCCCCGTGCACGACTACGTGCGGGCCTTCGCCGGCTGGATCGCCGCCACGCTGGCAGCCGGCGATACCGGCGCGTTGCTGGACTATCGCAGCCGTGCCCCACACGCCGAACACGCCCATCCCACGGACGAGCACCTGCTGCCACTGCTGTTCGCGCTCGGCGCGGCAGGCGAAGCCTGGCAGGCCCGGCGCATCGCCGCTGACGACGTGCGCTACGGAACACTGGCAATGGACGCTTACGTGTTCGACGATCCAGCCTGATCGACGCCCCGCGCTAGAAGGGGAACAGCAGCGGCAGCAGGCCGATGACGACCAGCATCACCAGCACCGTGAACGGCACGCCGACACGCAGGAAATCACCGAAGCGGTAGTTGCCCGGCCCCAGCACGAGCGTATTCACCGGCGAGGACACCGGCGTCATGAAGGCCGCCGAAGCCGCCAGCGCGACCGTCATCGCGAACGGATAAGGCGACACGCCGAGCTGGGCGGCCAGGCCGATGCCGATCGGCGCCATCAGCACTGCCGTTGCCGTGTTCGACACGAACAGCCCGACCACCGCGGTCAGGCCGAACAGCGCCGCCATCACCATCCGCGGCGAGCCCTCGCCGGTCAGCGACAGCATGCCGCCGACGAGCAGGTCGATGCCGCCGGTCTTCTGCAGCGCGGTGGCGAAGGGCAGCATGCCGACGATCAGGATCAGGCTCTGCCAGTGGATGCTGCGGTAGGCGCTGTCCATGTCGATGCAACGCAGCGCACCCATCAGCACGCAGCCGATCAGCGCGGCGATGACGTTGGGCACCACGCCGCTGATCATCAAGGCCACGGTGATCGCCAGGCAGGCCAGCGCATGGGGCGCCTTGCGCGCCGCGGGCGCGGCTTCGTCGATCTCCGCCGGCAGCGTCAGCACGAGGAAATCGTGCGCCTGGGTATGCAGCAGGCGGATCGACTTCCAGGTGCCGGCGATCAGCAGGGTGTCGCCCATCTTCAGTTTTTCGTCGAGCAGATTGTCGGCCAGCGATTGGCCATTTCGCCGCAGGCCCATGACGTTCACGCCGCGCTGGGTGCGCATGCGCAGTTCGAGGATGGATTTGCCGATCAGGCTCGAATCGGGCGGAATCAGCACTTCGGCGAGCCCCAGTTCGCGCGACAGCTCGGCGAAATAGTCATCGCGGAAAGCGCGCTGCAGCAGTTTCATGTCGTCGATGAAGCCTGCGGTCTCTTCCTCGCCGCGGCCGCAATCGACCAGGATGATGTCGCCCGGCAGGATCTCGCGATTGGCGGCGGTGGTCAGCATCACGCGGCCGAACTGGCGGCTGCGCTCGATGGCGATGATGTTGGCGCCGTAGCGCGAGCGCAGCTGCAGCTCTCCCAGCGTGCGGCCGATCATCGGCGAACCGTTCGTCACCATCATGCGGCGGGCACGGTCGATCAACTGATAATCCTCCGCCAGTTCGCGCAAGCGGCGGCGGCGGCTCCGCACCTGTGCCTGCGGCGATGCCGGCCCGCCCAGCCAGTTGCGGACGAGGAGCATGTAGACCACGCCCAAACCGAGCACCACGAGCCCCATCGGCGTGAAGTCGAAGAAGCCGAAGCCCGCCTCGCCGACGCGGTTCAGTTCCGCATTCACCACCAGGTTGGGCGGCGTGCCGACCAGCGTCAGCATGCCGCTCATCAGCGCGGCGAAGGCCAGCGGCATCATCAGCCGCCGCGGCTCGGCGCCGATGCGTGCGGCGATGCTCAGCGCCACCGGGATGAAGATCGCCACCACGCCGGTCGAGCTCATCACCGAGCCGAGCAGCGCCACCGCCAGCATCAGCAGCACCAGCAGACGGGTTTCGTTGCTGCCGGCGCGTTCGACCAGCCAGTCGCCGACGCGGAAGGCCACGCCGGTGCGCACCAGGCCCTCGCCGATGACGAAGAAGGCCGCGATGAGGATCACGCTCGGCTCGCTGAAACCCGCCAGCGCTTCGCCCACGCTCAGCGTGCCGCTCAGCACCAGGGCGAGCATGGCGCAGATCGCCACCACGTCCACGCGCGGCCGGTTGACGACGAAGCAGCCGACACACAGGGCGAGCAGCCCGAACACCCACAGCATTTCAGGATTCATGGTCATCGATCGAATGGCAGGAACAGCGGACGGTACGGCATGGCCGCCCCTTTCCGCGGGCGTGAAGCATAAGCGAGAACCACGACGGGCCGCGCACCGGCTCACCATGCAGGCTAGAATCGGACCCGACACGGGCTCGTGCCCGCCGCCAAGCCGCGAAGAACGGCGGGCGGGGCCTCGAACCCGGCATCACACATCAGACAGAAACAGGTATCCACGCGATGGAAGCGTTCGAACGACAGATCAGGGCCTTTGCCGCCGACATGGACCACGAATTGAAGGCTGGCAACCTCAGCTTTCCCACGGTGTTCGACCTTTCCCTGCGCATCAAGAAGATCGCCGACGATCCGAACTCCTCGCTCGAGAGCATCGCCGAGCTGGTGCGCGCCGAACCCCTGCTCAGCGCGAAAGTCCTGCGCATGGCGAACTCCCTGCTGCTGAACCCCTACCAGAAGGAAATCACCAGCGTCGCCAACGCAATCGCGCGCATCGGCCTGTCCACGCTGCGCTGCCTTGCCTATGCGGTCGCCGCCGACCAGTTGGCGCGCGACCATCGCTCGCCCAGGATGCGCCTGATCGCGTCGGGCCTGTGGATGCGTTCGATCGACGTCGCCTCATGGGCCTACGCCTTCTCTCGCCACTTGTCGCAGGGCAACGCCGACACCGCGCTGCTGGCCGGGCTGATGGTCAATATCGGCCAGTTCTACCTGCTGGCCAAGGCGGCGGACTACCCCGCGCTCGAAAACGACACCGCACGCTTCGCCGAGTTCGTCATGCTGTGGGACGAGCCGATCAAGCGCGCGGTGCTCGAGACCTTCGAGCTTCCCGATGACATCGTCCAGGCGGTGGACCTGAATGCCGAGGGCGCGATCGAGTGGCCGCCGTGCACGCTGGACGACGTCGTTTTCCTGGCCACGCTGGCGGCGAAGACACCCGATCCCTTCGCCGACCAGCTCGGCATCCGGCACAGGCCCGAACTGCTCGACGCCAGCCTGGGCGACGACGGCCGGTGCGAACTCGATTCGATGATGGAAGCGGCAAACGCGACGCGCAAGGACATGCTCGCCGCCGTCACCGGCTGAGGCCGTGCCGGCGCCACCGGGCCCGGCTGAAGCCTGCGCGCCGCCCGCTCCCCGCGGCCCCTCTCACCCGGCCCGCAGCGCGGCGGCGACTGCGGCGGCCGCTGCCTGGACCGCGTCGTTCGCCTGCGGCAAGAGCTTCCCCAGCGTGATGAAGCCGTGGACCATGCCGTCCACCTGCAGGTAGTCCACCTCGCAGCCTTCCTCGCGCAGGCGGCGGGCGAAAGCGGCGCAGTCATCGACCAGCGGATCGAATTCCGCCGAGATCAGCTTCGCCGGCGGCAGGCCGGCGAGCGAGGCGGCGCGCATCGGCGACGTCCGCCAGTCCTCGGTATTGCCAGCGGGCAGATAGCGCTCGAAGAACCACTGCAGGGTGCCGAAATCGAGAAAGTAGCCTTCGCCGTAGCGCTGCCGCGAAGGCCGTTCGCTGCGGATTTCGGTGGACGGATAGATCAGCAGCAGGAAGCGCGGCCCGATCCCGGCGTCGCGCAGCGACAGCGCGGTGACGATCGACAGGTTGCCGCCCGCGCTGTCGCCCCCCAGGGCAATGCGATCGGCATCGATGCCCAGCAGATCGGCCTGCTGCACCGCCCAGTCGAAAGCCAGCGCGGCATCGTCGAGCGCGGCCGGAAAGGGATGCTCGGGCGCCAGCCGGTATTCCACCGACAGCACCGCGCAGCCCGACGCATTCGCAAGCTGGCGACACAGCACGTCATAGCTCGCGACGTCGCCGACGCACCAGCCGCCGCCGTGGAAATAGATCAGCAGCGGCAGCACGTCCTGCGGCGAACTGGACAGCGGGCGGTAGAGCCGCGACAGCAAGGCGCTGCCGTCGGCGCGCGCCATCGGCACTTCGGTGGTCGACGCCACCGCCGGCGCTTCCGGCCGGAAGGCGAACTGCAGCTTCTGGAAGGAATGCCTGGCCTGGGCCGGCGACAGCTCGTGGAATTTCGGCGCACCGACACGATAGGCCATGTCGAGCAGGGAACGGGCCTCGGGGCTCAGGGGCATGATGTTCTACATGGCGCCGTACATGCGCCGTCAGCGGATTCGGGGCCGCAATTCTAGCCGCTCGCTCCGTTCAGCGGCACATGCGCACATTACGGCACGTCACGTATTGCCTGGACGAGGCGTAAAATGAATCGTTATTCAATGGAGATCGCCGCATGACGAAAGACCACGACAACGCAGCCCTCCCTGCCCGCGATCCCGCTTCGGACGGCGACCAGTCTCTGTCCGCAGCCGAACCCAGGATGAAATCGAAGCCGCAGTCGAAATCCGCTCCGCAGTCCCGGCCGGCATCCAGCTCCCGGACGAAACGCAGTACCCGCAGTGGCGACATCGCCCCGGATCTGAGTCCGGAAGGCATCGAGAACTTCGAAGTCGATCAAGCCACGGCCGGCGCGCAGGATTCCAAGCTGGTCGCGCTCACCGACATCCTGCAACGTGAAACCGGCACCGCTCCCGCGAAGGCCGCGCAAGCCCTCGAAGCGATCCTCGCCGGCGCCTCGCCCGACGACGTCCACATGCTGCGCCGCGCGCTGATGAAGGCCGATGCGAAGCTCGGCAACGGCGATCTGCACCCCGACGACGAACTTGCCGAGGACTGGCGCAGCGGCGGCTACCCCTACCGCAACCTGATGTCGCGCAAGGCCTACGAAAAGCAGAAGTACCGCCTCCAGGTGGAGCTGCTGAAGCTGCAGGCCTGGGTCAAGGAAACCGGCCAGCGCGTCGTGATCCTGTTCGAGGGCCGCGACGCCGCCGGCAAGGGCGGCACCATCAAGCGCTTCATGGAACACCTGAACCCTCGCGGCGCGCGCGTCGTCGCACTGGAAAAGCCGAGCGAATCCGAACGCGGCCAGTGGTACTTCCAGCGCTACATCCAGCACCTGCCCACGGCGGGCGAAATCGTGCTGTTCGACCGCTCGTGGTACAACCGCGCCGGCGTCGAGCGCGTGATGGGCTTCTGTTCGGCCGACGAGTACAACGAGTTCATGCGCCAGGTGCCGGAGTTCGAGCGCAATCTCGTGCGCAGCGGCATCCACCTGATCAAGTTCTGGTTCTCGGTCAGCCGCGAGGAGCAGCGCCGCCGCTTCAGGGAGCGCGAGAACCATCCGCTGAAGCAGTGGAAACTGTCGCCGATCGACCTCGCCTCGCTCGACAAGTGGGACGACTACACCAAGGCCAAGGAAGCGATGTTCTTCTACACCGACACCGCCGATGCGCCGTGGACGGTGGTGAAGTCCGACTGCAAGAAGCGCGCGCGCCTCAACGCACTGCGCTACGTGCTGCACAAGATGCCTTACGCCAACAAGGACATCGGCCTCATCAAACCGCTCGACCCGCTGCTGGTCGGCCGCGCCAACGTGGTCTACGAGCGCGGCGAGAAGGAAGGCGTGCCGCTGCTCTGAATCACCCGCAGCACCATGGAGCCGGCGATCTGCCTCTCATGCTCCGAGGGCGGGTCGCCGGTCCGGCGCACTCCCACGGCCTGCAGGGCCTTGCGAGAAAATCCGGCCCCGATCACACCCCGGGGAACTGGTGGCACTCAAGTCTGAGCCTCTTCCACCGTTATCCATGCCATGAACGATGACTCGAAAGCACGAGTGTTGTGCATCTCATGCTGGATCATCCTTGCAGCATGGCTCGGCTACAGCGGAGCCATGCTCGGATGGGCTGCGATCGATTCGCCTCCGGCCGATATCTGCCTCACCCGCTGAGCATCACCGATCAACGCCGGCAGAGGGCTCCCGACATGCCGTCTCCTTTCAACGCCGAAGAAACCCTTCGCCCCTTCCGCGCCAAGGCCGACAGAGTGATGCTGGCCACGCTGGCAATCCTGCTGCTAACATCCCTGGGAATCGCGACCTACAGCGGCGCCTGGGGGCTCGTACTGGCGGTCGCCGTGCCTGCCACGCTCGTACCGGCACTGCTGATCACATTGCAGCCGGGCTCGCTCATCTCCCGGCTCGCCGTCGCCCTGGCCTTCATGATCTTCGCTGCACTGACCATACAGGTGCTCGGCGGGGTCATCGAGGCGCATTTCGGCATCTTCGTGCTGCTGGCCTTCCTGCTCTATTACCGCGACTGGAAGCCGATTCTCGCCGCAGCGGGCCTGATCGCCGTGCATCACCTGCTGTTCAACTACCTGCAGGCAGCGAACTGGGGAATCCACCTGTTCGAGCCGGGTGCGTCCCTGACCAGAGTCATCTTCCATGCACTGTATGTCGTGGTCGAAGCGGGTCTGCTGATGTACATGGCCATACAGATGGAGCGGGAAAGCATGGAGTCGGCCCAGGTCTCGGCTGTCGCGGCCAGCATCGGCGAAGGCGACCTGCGCGAGCCGGACATCGACGCCCGCAGGTCGGATCTGCTGGCCTCCATCATCTCGATGCAGCGCAATCTGTCTGCCACCCTGCAGCAGGTCCAGCGCCAGGCACAAACGATCGGGACCAGCGCGGCCTCGCTCGACCGCGACTCCGGCGATTCGGCAAGCCAGATGCACAAACAGAAGGCTGCGACCGACAGCATCTCGGCCGCAATCGAAGCTCTCAATGCCGAACTCGGCCGCCTTTCGGCCGATTCGGAAGCTGCCCGCACGCTGGCCAGCGAATCGGGCGAGGCATCCCGCAGCGGTGCCCGCACCGTACATGATGCCGTGGATGAGATCACCAGCGTCGCGCACATCATTCGCGAATCGGCCAAAAGTGTGGAACAGCTCGGTAATCAGTCCGACCGCGTCGCCGAAGTCGTGGGCTTGATCAAGGACATCGCCGGACAGACCAATCTGCTGGCACTCAACGCTGCGATCGAAGCTGCCCGTGCAGGCGAACAGGGGCGCGGATTCGCGGTCGTGGCCGACGAAGTACGTAAGCTTGCGGAACGTACCTCGACAGCAACCGAAGAGATCGCGTCGATGATCGATGACATCCAGAACAGCAAGGTCCGGGCATTGGGCAGCATCGAATCAGCCGTCATACGCGTGAACAGCAGTACCCGTCTTGCCGCCGATGCCGGCGAGGCGATCAGCCAGATCACCGAAGGTGCCGACCGTGTCGAACAGGTTCTCGACGGCTTCGCCAGCTCCCTGCGAGAACAGAGCGCTGCTGCACAGCGTACGATGGGCGAGATCGACGCCGTCGCCAGCCTCGCTGACCAGACCGCGGCTTCAGCCGCCAGCGTGGCTGCTGCAGTCGGTTCACTCGAAAACAGCGCGCGCGAACTGTCGGAGGCGGTGAGGGGTTTCCGTCTGTGCTGAAGCGTCGGCGAACCTCGGCAGCAATCCGCTGTCGACCGCGCATGCCTCAGGAGAATCGATGATGCCCGCTCGCCATGCTGCCTCGATCCTTGCATCGCTGGCCGTCGCCGTCACGGCGCTCGCAGCGCATGCCCCCGCCCTTGCACAGGCGCCTGCCGTACAACAGGCCCCCTTGCAGGCGCCCCTGTTCGACCACCAGCTTCGCCGCCTGCATTCCGAAGAGACGGTAGACCTGGCGCAACGCTTCGGCGGTCAGCCGGTGCTGGTCGTGAATACCGCAAGCCATTGCGGCTTCACCGGCCAGTTCGAGGGGCTGGAGGCGCTCCACCGGCAGTACAAGGACAAGGGCCTGAAGGTCGCCGGCTTTTCGTCCGACGACTTCAAGCAGGAAGCCAAGGACGAAGCCGAGGCGGCGGAAGTCTGCTTCGTGAATTTCGGCGTCAGCTTCGACATGTTCGCGCCGATCCACGTCCGCGGGCCGGACGCCCACCCGCTGTTCCGCGAAATCGCGCGCCAGTCCGAAGCACCGCGCTGGAACTTCCACAAATACCTCATCGACCGCAACGGCAAGGTCGTCGCGGCCTTCCCCAGCCGCGTCGCACCCGACGCGCCCGAGCTGCGCAAGGCGATCGAGAAGGTGCTCTGAGGCCCCTCCCGACCGCCCCGCGGTTTCAGCCGCCGGAGCAGCCGCAGCCGTTGCCGCCGCCGCAGCTTCCCGCGCCCGCCACGGCGGCCGGCGCGGCTTCGGCACCGGCGCCGAGCTGGATGCGGAAATCGATCACGATGTTGCCGGGCTCCCGGGCGACGTAGTCGATTGCCACCTGGTTGCCGTAGCGCTGCTGGATCTGGTTGAGCAGCGGCAGCGGGTCGTGATCGTTCACGAAGCGCATCGTCTCACCATCCTCCAGCGACTCGAGAGCACCGAAGATGGCAGCATGGCGAAAGCGTTTGGCGACGCCACGGGCGTCGAAAGGGTGGACGGCATTGTCGAACATGGCAGAGATTCCCTCGATTCGGATTCCGGACTTTGGCTTCGCTTGCGGCCGGTCACGCAGTGACGCAAATGCTAAGGGACAGCTCCGGCCGGAAACCTTGAGGCAGAACAAGAAATCAGCCTGCATGCGTCATGCGCCGCTGCCACCGTAACTCCCTCGCGGCAGACCTGCTAAAGTTCCATCGGACAAATCAAACAAACCCGAAGCGGACCACCCCGTCCCAGGAGATCCTGCCATGCTCGCTCGATTCACCCGCCGCGCTCCCGCCATCCTGATCCTCAGTGCCAGCCTCGCCCTGGGCGGCTGCGGCTACAACGATTTCCAGCGCCTGGACGAACAGACCAAGTCGGCCTGGGCCGAAGTCCTGAACCAGTACCAGCGCCGCGCCGACCTGATCCCCAACCTGGTCGAGACGGTCAAGGGCGAAGCCAACTTCGAGCAGGAGACCCTGAGCCGCGTCATCGAGGCGCGTTCGCGCGCCACCGCGATCCAGGTCACGCCCGAGATGATGAACGACCCGCAGGCGATGGAGCGCTTCCAGCAGGCCCAGGGCCAGCTCGGCAGCGCCCTGTCGCGCTTGCTCGCGGTATCGGAGAACTACCCCAATCTGAAGGCCAACCAGGGCTTCCAGGACTTGCGCGTGCAGCTCGAAGGCACGGAAAACCGCGTCACCGTCGCGCGCAACAAGTACATCGACGCAGTGCAGCAGTACAACGTGCTGGCGCGCAGCTTCCCGACCAACCTGACGGCGATGATCTTCAGCTACTCGCCCAAGGCCAGCTTCAGCGTCGCCAACGAAGCCGAGATCTCCAGCCCGCCGACGGTCGACTTCGGCAGCTCCAGCCAGGGCAGCAAGTGACGGCCGGATGGCGACCATGACGAGGCAACAATGACGACAGGCGCCCGGCAGCCCGGCCCGCCCATGCGCTTCCCGGCAGCGCAGCCTGCCGCTCCCGGCCGGCGGCTTCTTGCTTACCTGCTTCTTCTTGCCCTGCTGATCCTGGCTTGGACCGGCAACGTTCAGGCGCAGCAACTGCAGCCGGTGCCGGAACTCACCGCCCGTGTCATCGACCGCAGCGGAACGCTCGACAGCGCGCAGCAACAGGCGCTGGAACAGAAGCTCGCCCGCTTCGAGGCCGAGCGCGGCAGCCAGATCGTCGTCCTGCTCGTGCCCACCACGGCGCCGGAGGACATCGCCGCCTATGCATGGCGTGTCGCCGACAACTGGAAGATCGGGCGCCGCGAAATCGGCGACGGCATCCTGCTGGTGGTGGCCAAGAACGACCGCCGCGTGCGGATCGAAGTCGCACGTGCGCTCGAAGGTGCGGTGCCGGATCTCGCCGCCCATCAGATCATCGACCGGCTGATCACCCCCGCCTTCCGCCAGGGCGATTTCGCCGGCGGCATCGATGCCGGCCTCGACGGGCTGATGGCGCGGATTCGCGGCGAAGACCTGCCCCTCCCCGCTCCCGCCGGACCCGGCAACGATGCGCCGGCGCTGGAAGATCTCGCCGCCCTGCTGTTCATCGCCGTGCCGGTGGCAGGCTCCTTCCTGACCGGCATGTTCGGCCGCAAGCTCGGCGCGGTGGCGACCGGCGGCGTGACCGGCTTCGTCATCAAGCTGCTGACCGGCAGCCTGGCAATAGGCATCCTCGGCGGCATTGCGGCGCTGGTGTTCGTGATCATGCTCGGCATCGGCGGCGGTGGTCGGGGTGGCGGCGGCCGTGGCGGCTTCCACCGCGGCGGTGGCCCGATCATCTGGGGGGGCAGCCGTGGCCGTGGCGGCGGTTTCGGTGGCGGCTTCGGCTCGGGCGGCGGCGGCAGCTTCGGCGGCGGCGGCGCTTCGGGGAGGTGGTGAATGAACAGGCTCGCACGACTTCTCCGCCACCTGTGGCTGGACGCCGACGACGCCCAGCGCGCCATCGGCGGCGATGCGCTGACTCGCCTCGAAGCCCGCATCACCGATAGCGAATCCGCACATACCGGGCAGATCTGCCTGTGCATCGAAGCCAGCCTGCCGCTGCGCTACCTGTGGCGGACGATCCGGCATGGCGAACCGATCGGCGAAGTGCTGCGCGACCGCGCGCTGACCACGTTCGGCAAGCAGCGAGTCTGGGACACCGAGCACAACAACGGCGTGCTGATCTACCTGTCACTTGCCGAACATCACCTCGAGATCCTTGCCGACCGCGGACTTGCGCGCCATGTCCCGGACGCCGACTGGCAGGCCGTCGTCCAGGAATGCAGCGCAAGCCTGCGCGCCGGGCGCCTGGAAGAAGGGCTCAGCCGCGCATTGGAAGGCGTCCACAGCCGGCTCGCGCAACACTTCCCCGCGGCAGGCGACGATCGTGCCGCCAGGGAGAACTCGCTGCCCGATCACCCGGTTCTGCGCTGAACCTCCGCCCCGCTTCGCTGCCCGGTTCCGCGCCGGGCATCATTTTGCCTCTGTTGTTGCAGTGCAACATTTTCAGGAGTTTTGCATTTCCAGCTCAAGAATTGCGAGGTTTCGAGGCATCGCCTGTGCTATTGTCCTCACCGAGGCGGGGGAAGCTGGACAGCAGCACGGTCCGGACTCTGATTGCTCCGGGAGGGCGACGAGACGCCTCGCGAAACCTCAGACAACCATATCGCGAGTGGAGAAAATTTATGGCCAGCAAGCAAGATCAATTCAACGAGCTCCAAAAGAAGAATCTCGAGGCCGCGATGCGCCTTGCTCAGCTCTCCATCGAGAACTCGCAGCGCATCATGGAAATCCAGGTCACGACCGCCAAGACCCTGTTCGAGGAAGGCGTGGAAAATGCCAAGGCCCAGTCCTCGGCCAAGGATCCGAAGGCACTGATGGATCTGCGCACCCAGTACGCGCAGAACACCACCGAGAAGATGCTGGCTTGTGCGCGCGAAATCGCCGAGATCACCGCCACCACCCAGGCCGCCTTCGGCAAGCTGGTGGGCGAGCAACTGACCAGCGGCAGCCAGGACATGTTCGAAGCCATGCAGAAGATGTTCAAGGGCATGCCGATCTCCGATCAGAACGCCCTGGGCGCCATGCAGACCGCGATGGACACCACCCGCGCTGCTTTCGAGCAGATGACGCGTGCCTCGACCGAAGCCTTCCAGGCTTTCACGCAGCAGCCCAAGGGCCGCAAGTAACATCGATCGACAGGCAGACGCCTGCAACGACGAAAACGGCGCCGACGAGGCGCCGTTTCTCGTTTACCAAGCTCCTTCCCGCCCGGCCCCCGTTTCGGGGATCACCCTTGCTTGCCCGCCTCGCTCCAGCGCGCCGCCGCTGAATCGTCGCTGTCGCGCGCCTCGACCCAGCGCGCGCCTGCCGGCGTTTCCTCGCGCTTCCAGAACGGCGCACGGGTCTTCAGGTAGTCCATGATGAATTCGCAGGCGGCGAAGGCGTCGCCGCGATGGGCGCTGGCGACGCCGACGAAGACGATGCGAGCGCCCGGCTCCAGCCGGCCGACGCGGTGGATCACGCGCACGCCCAGCAGCGCCCAGCGCTGCCCGGCCTGCTCGACGATCTCGCCCAGCGCCTTCTCGGTCATGCCCGGATAGTGCTCGAGCGTCATCGCCGAAACGCCGCTGCCGTCATTGGCATCCCGCACCAGGCCGACGAAATTCGCCAGCGCGCCGACATTCCGGCGACCGGCGCTCAAGGCCGCGAGTTCGGTGCCCGGATCGAAATCCGCTTCCTGCACGCTGATGCTGGCGAGCACGGTTCAGCCTCCCGTCACCGGCGGGAAGAACGCGACTTCGTCGCCCGCCGCCACCGCCGCATCGGCCCCCACCATGCGCTGGTTGAGCGCCGCACGCACATTGCGCCCTTCGGCCAGCGCCTGCCAGCCCTCGCCCCGCGCGGCCAGGTGGGCGCGCAGATCGCCCACCGTTGCCACGCCTGCGGGCAGCTCGAGCTCTTCGTCCGTACGGCCCACGGCTTCACGCAGGCTGGCGAAATACAGCACTTTCATCGTCTTGATCCTCAATGCAGCAGATCGGCATAGGGCAGGAAGCGGACGGCTTCTCCTCTTGCCACGACCGTAGCGGCCGGAATATCCACCAGGCCGTTGGCCCATACCGTCGAGTTGAGCGCCGACGAGTCCTGGTTCCGGAACAGCTCCACCCCGCCCTGCGCATTCATGCGCGCGCGCAGGAACTCGCGCCGCCGGTCGGGTTTCGGCCAGTCGAAATCGGCCCGCAGCATCAGCGACTGCGGCAGCACTTCGCTTGCGCCCTGGCTGGCCAGCAGGAAAGGGCGAACCATCATCAGGAAGGTGACGAAGCTCGACACCGGGTTGCCCGGCAGGCCGATGAAGGCGGCGCCACGTACCCGGCCAAACGCCAGCGGCTTGCCCGGCTTCATCGCGATCTTCCACAGGTCCAGGCTGCCTTCGGCTTCGACCGCAGGCTTGACGTGATCCTCCTCGCCCACCGACACGCCGCCGCTGCTCAGGATCAGGTCGTGGCCCTCGGCAGCCCGCCGCAGCACTTCGCGGGTGGCGTCGAGGCTGTCCGGGATGATGCCGAAATCCTCGACCTCGCAGCCCAGGCCGGTGAGCAGGTTGCACAGCACGAAACGGTTCGAGTTGTAGATCGCGCCCGGCGGCAGCGGCTCGCCCGGCATCACCAGCTCGCTGCCGGTGGAGAAGAGCGCGACTTTCAGGCGCCGATACACCGGCAGTTGCGCCGCGCCGACCGATGCGGCCAGCGCCAGCGCCTGAGGCGTCAGGCGCAAGCCGGCCGGCAGCACTTCGGCGCCGGCGGAGACGTCGTGGCCCCGGCGGCGCACGAATTCGCCGACGGCCGGCACGGTGTTGATGACGACATCTTCGCCTTCGTGTTGACACAGCTCCTGCATCACCACCGCATCGGCACCTTCGGGCAAGGGCGCGCCGGTGAAGATGCGTGCAGCGGTACCGGGCTGCAGCGCATGGCCGACGCTGCCCGCCGGGATGCGCTGGCTCACCGGCAGGCGGCTACCCGCTGCAGGCACGTCGGCAGCGCGCACCGCGTAGCCGTCCATTGCGGAGTTGTCCATCGGCGGCTGGTCGATCGTCGAATGCAGCGTCGCCGCCAGCACCCGGCCGCAGGCGATCATGGTGTCGACCGTTTCGATCTCGCGTACCGGGCGAACGAAGCCGAGCAGTTTTTCCTGGGCTTCTTCGAAGGAGAGGATGTTGCCGTTCATTGCAGGTCCAGATGATCCAGGATGAAGCCGGCGATGACGGCCGGCTCATTGAGCGGAAGCAGCGGCAGCGGGCAGTCGACGCCGATTTCCGCGGCCGGCACGTCACTGGCCACCGCCACCACGTGCGGGTTCTCCGGCCACAGCGGCGGCTTGCCGTGCGCCGGGCGATGGATTTCCAGCTTGGGCACCGCTGCGGCCTTGTAGCCCTCGATCAGCACCAGATCGCAGGGCGCCAGCAGGCAAAGCTGCTCGTCCAGCGTCGGCTCCGGCGCGCCGCGCAGCTCGTGCATCAGCACCCAGCGATCGTTGGACAGCATCAGCACCTGGGTCGCGCCGGCTTCGCGGTGGCGCCACGAATCCTTGCCGGGCTTGTCGAGATCGAAGCCGTGATGGGCATGCTTGATCACCGACACGCGCAAGCCGCGCGCGGTGAATTCCGGGATCAAGCGTTCGACCAGCGTGGTCTTTCCCGAGCCGGACCAGCCGGCAAAGCCGAATACTTTCATCGAGGACAAAAAGCCCGCCTGACGGGTTTGGCAAAGGGGAAGGATACCAAACAAAGGCCCTCCTCTTGCCCTGCCCGACCGTTTGCCGCGTGCAAGGCGAAGCCGGCAACGGCGGCGGGCTCAATCCCCCGCTTTCGGCGGCGGCAGCGTGTGCAGGAAGGCCACCGCCTCGTCCTCGACGCGGGTGCGGCGCATCGGCGGCAGGCTGCGCCAGACGACCTTGCCGTAGGACTTGTCGATCATGCGCGGATCGCACACGCACAGCACGCCGCGGTCGCGCTCGCTGCGGATCAGGCGGCCGGCGCCCTGCTTCATGTTGATGACGGTGCGCGGCAACTGGTGGTGGATGAAGGGACTGAGCCCCTGCTTCTGCATGTGCTCGACGCGCGCGGCCAGCACCGGATCGTCCGGCGAGGCGAAGGGCAGCTTGTCGATGACCACCAGCGACAGCGCATCGCCCGGCACATCCACGCCTTCCCAGAAGCTCTGGCTGGCGACCAGCACCGCGTTGCCGAGGCGGCGGAAGCGCTCCAGCAGTTCGGTGCGCGAACCTTCGCCCTGCAGCAGCACGGGCAGGTCGTCGCCGCTCTGCTGCAGGCCATCGACGATCAGTTCGTGGATGCGCCGCATCGCGCGCAGCGAGGTGCACAGCACGAAGGCCCGGCCCTGCGCGGCGCGGATCAGCGGCAAGGCGACGCGGGCGACGCGCTCGGTGTAGTCGGGCGAGTTCGGATCCGGCATCCCCGCCGGCGCATACAGCAGCGCCTGCTCGCCGTAGTCGAAGGGGCTGCCCCACACCGACGTCATCGGCGGCGGGTCCATCCAGGCCAGGCCGAGCTCGCGGCAGTAATGGCCAAAATCCGCCTTGCCGACCGCCAGCGTCGCCGAAGTGAAGATCCACGCGCGCGGATGGCCTTCGAGCTGGCGCTTGAACACGTCCGACACATGCAGCGGCGTGCCGTTGAGCGCCAGCGACTGGCTGAAGACCTCGACCCAGCGGATCAGCTCCTTGTCTTCCGGGTTCCGCCAGCGGGCGAGGCGTTCCATCATCTCCTCGCTGCGGCGCAGGCAGTTGGCCAGGCCTTCGGAACGTTCGGCCTGGGTCTCGAGCACGGCATGGAATTCGCCCAGGGCCTCTTCCAGCGCCTCGACCTGGGCGTCGAAACCTTCGCGCTCGGCGGCCTGGGTCGCGGACAGGCGCGCGCTGTCGTTGCCGAACACCAGCCGCAGGTCGCGCGCGGCTTTTTCCAGGTTGCGGGTCTGGTCGATCATCGCCACGCAGTCGCGCGCCGCGGCCACCGTCTCGGAGCGGGTGTCGCGCGCCAGCTCCAGCACCTGGGCGGTGGATACGCTCTCGCCGAAGAACAGGCTGGCGGTTTCGGGCAACTGGTGGGCCTCGTCGAAGATCACCGCGTTGCAGGCCGGCAGCAGTTCGCCCATGCCTTCGTCGCGCAGCATCACGTCGGCGAAGAACAGGTGATGGTTGACGACGACGACGTCCGCTTCCATCGCGTTGCGCCGCGCCTGCATGACGAAACACTCTTCCTTGTTCGGACAGTCCTGGCCCAGGCAGTTGTCGCGGGTCGAGGTCGCTGCCAGCCAGGCCATCGAATCCTCGCGCACGTCGGTGCATTCTGCCTTGTCGCCGCTCTGCGTGAGCTGGGCGAAACGCGCGATGGCACGCAGGTCGGCGGCGTCCTGCGGGGTCAGGAAGCGGCCGTCGCGGGCATTGCGGTCCAGGTGGTAGTGGCAGACGTAGTTCGCCCTGCCCTTCAGCAGCGCGATCGACACCGGCACCTTCAGCGCCGCGCGCACGGTGGGCAGGTCGCGGTTGAAAAGCTGGTCCTGCAGCGTCTTGGTGCCGGTGGAGACGATGACCTTGCCGCCCGCCAGCAGCGCCGGCGCGAGATAGGCGAAAGTCTTGCCGGTGCCGGTACCAGCTTCCGCCACCAGCACGCGATGGGCGCGGATCGCCTCGGCGATCTGCTGCGCCATCTCGATCTGTTGCGGGCGGGCGCGGAAACCGGGAATCGCAGCCGCGAGCGGCCCCGATTCGGCAAACACCGCGGCGATGTCGGTCACGCGGCCTCCCACGGATCGATGGTGTCCAGTTCGGCGGCCTGAAAAGGGCTGGTGTCGCGCGTCGCGACGGCCAGGCCATGCACTGCGGCCGTGGCGGCAATATAGCCGTCCGCCTTGCCGATGGCCTTGCCCGCGGCCTTCGCCCGCGCCATCAGGTCGGCATAGGCTCGCGAAGCATCCAGATCGAAGGGCAGCACACGGCCCGCGAAGACCGGCAGCACCTCATGTTCCAGGCGCTGCTGGTAGACCGTGCGGCGCTTGCCCTCCGGCATCGCTGCAATGCCATAGCGCAGTTCGGCCACCGTGATGGCGGACAGATAGAGCGTTTCGACCGCCTGTGCATCGATCCACGCCAGCACCTTCGGGTTCGGCTCGATCTTCCACAGTTCGGAAATGACGTTCGTATCGATGACGATCATTCGAAGCTCATCGGCTCGGCCGGCGTCCTGTCACGGAGCTGATTGAAATGCTCGGCTTCGGCATCCGTCAGGCCACCCGCCTCACGGGCGATGGACGTCAGCAGGGAACCGAGCCTGACGCGCTCGGGCGGCCGCGCGGCGGCTTCCAGGATTTCGCGGATTTCGGCCTCGGTGCTGCGGCCATGCTGGGCGGCCCGTACGCGAAGCGCGCGATGCACTTCATCCGGCAGGTTTCTTACCGTCACCGTGGCCATGTCGTCTTGTCCCATGAATCGCTGTCAATGCTGTCAACTTATCCGAATCGCCATCATCTTTCAATGAGCTTAGCGATTGCGTGCCACAAGCCATCACATTTCCGTCATGTCCGCTCTGTACGATCCGGCGAGTCGGAAATGTGACAGAAACGTGCTTGCAACAATGACTCGGGAGACGGCATGCAGTGGCTTGGCAACCACCGCGGATGGACTGCAGTGGTGGAATCGGCCTGGCTGCCCGCGCTGGCCTGGCTGCTGGCGCTGAGCCTGGTCGCCTGGCTCGCGGCCGGCGCATTCTGGGCCTGGCAGAGCACGCCGCCGCTCATCGCCCTGCCCCGGCACGACGCCGACCCGCGCTCGGTGGCGGCGAAGATCATGCGCCATGCCGGCGGCGCGCCATCCGCATCCGTGGCCGCTGCAACACAGGCCGCCGCACCGCCATTCACGCTGGTCGGCTTGGCGACCGGCTTCGGCAGCGAGCGCGGCTTCGCCCTGTTCGAGACGGCCGACGGCCAGCGCCGTGCCGTGCTTGCCGGCGACAGCACGGCGGAGGGCTGGGCACTGATCGCGATCCGGCCGGACCGCGTCGTGCTCGAACGCGATGGCCGGGCAGTCGAACTCACCCTTGCCGAGGCGCAAGGCCGGGATTCACCAGGCGACACCCCACCCAGGCCATGAACTCCGGATACCTACAAGATTTGAATCCCTCTTCCCCAACGACGATGCCTTCCTGTCCACCGCCATTTCCCTCGCCTTGCCGTGCTCGAGCGCCCTTGCCCACGCTGCGCAGGGCACGAGCCAATGGCAGCATCACTCGGCACTGCTCGGCAATCGGGCGCTGGCTGCGGACATGCTGTCTGTGCGTGCTGTCGCTGCACGCCGCCGCGGCCTGGCCGCAGGCTGCCGGCGAACCGGTCTCGCTCAATTTCCAGAACGCCGACATCGACGACGTGATCCATGCGATCGGACGCCTGACCGGGCACAACTTTCTGATCGATCCGCGCGTCAAGGGCAAGCTCAACATCGTCACCAATACCCCGATCGCGCGCGAACTCAGCTATCCCATCCTGCTGTCGGCACTGCGCCTGCAGGGCTTCACCGCGGTGGAAGGCGAAGGCGTGATCAAGATCGTGCCCGAAGCCGATGCCAAGCAGCACGCCGCGCCGGTGTCCGCCGCCCGCCGCGGCAGCCAGGGCGCCCGCGGCGACCGCCTGGTGACCCAGGTCTTCCCGCTCAAGTTCGAATCCGCCGCGCAAATGGTCGGTGTCGTACGGCCGCTGGTGTCGCCCAACAACACCGTCACCGCCTTCGCCTCGAACAACACGCTGGTGGTCACCGACTACGCATCGAACATCGAGCAGATCGCCGCGGTGATCTCCTCCATCGACGTCAGCCAGAGCGACGTCGCGGTGTTCGAGCTGCAACACGCCGCGGCGATCGATCTCGCCCCCATCCTGACCCGGCTGCTGGGCGAACAGGGCGGCGCTGGCCAGCAGGGCGGGCCGGACGGACCGCGCATCATGGCCGAGCCGCGCAGCAACGCCCTGTTGGTCCGGGTGGACAACCCCAGCCGCCTCAGTTCGATCCGCCAGTTGATCGCCTCGCTCGATCGCCCCGGCGCAGGCGCCAACATCCACGTCGTCTATCTGCGCAATGCCGACGCCCGCCAGGTCGCGGCGACGCTGAACGCCGCGCTCGCCGGCGAGGCTCGCACCGGCACGGACGGCGCAAGCGGCACCACGCCGCTGACACGCAGCACAGCCACCGAAGCGGATGGCGGCCTCACCACCGGCGCAGGCCTGGCAACGGCCGCCGGCCAGCGCAGCGCCCCGCTCCAGGGCGAAAGTTCCGGCGCGGTGCAGGCCGATCCGATCAACAACGCGCTGATCATCAATGCGCCGGATGCGATCTACCGCAACCTGCGCCAGGTCATCGACCAGCTCGACCGCCGCCGCGCACAGGTCTATATCGAAGCCCTGATCGCCGAGATCTCCACCGAACGCGCCGCCGAGTTCGGCCTGCAATGGATCGGCGCCGGATCGTCCGGCAGCGGCAGCAACGCGGTCGGCATCATCGGCGGCACCGCCTTCGGCAGCGGCGGCAACAACCTGCTGCAGCTGATCGGCAGCAGCGCCAGTGGCGGCACGCCCAGCCTGCCCGGCAACGGCCTCAACATCGCGATCGGCGGCGGCCGGGTCAACATCCCCGGCATCGGCGAAGTGTTCAGCCTCGGCGTGCTGGCGCGCTTCCTCGAGAACGAGGTCAGCGCCAACATCCTGTCCACGCCGAACATCGTCACGCTCGACAACGAGGAAGCCAAGATCGTCGTCGGCCGCAACCTGCCCTTCGTGACCGGCCAATACACCAACACCGGCGGCGGCACGACGCCGGCCAACCCCTTCCAGACCATCGAGCGCCGCGACGTCGGCCTCACGCTGCAGGTGCGGCCGCAGATCTCCGAAGGCGGCTCGATCCGGCTGCAGATCTACCAGGAAGCCTCGGCCCTGCTCGGCAGCGCCGAAGCCGCCAACGGCCCGGTCACCACCAAGCGTTCGATCGAATCGATGGTGCTGGTCGACGACGGTTCGATCATCGCCCTCGGCGGCCTGGTCGAGGACAGCTATTCCGGCGGCGAGGAAAAGGTGCCGGTGCTCGGCGACCTGCCGGTCGCCGGCAGCCTGTTCCGCTACAACACGCGCAAGCGCAGCAAGACCAACCTGGTGGTGTTCCTGCGCCCGGTGATCCTGCGCGACCGCGACAGCTATGCCGCGCTGAGCCAGTCGCGCTACGACTACGTGATCGGCCAGCAGCGTGCGAGCGCGACGGCCGACGAGTCGATGCGCGGCGAACCGGCGCCGCCCGAGCTGCCGCCGATCGTCGAGGCGCGGATCACCCGGTGGCCGAACTGCTGATCCGACCCGCACCGATCGGCAGCGCCGGCACGGACGAACAGCAATGAGCAGCGCCGCGCCGCTGCCCTACGGCTTCGCCCGCAGCCACGGCGTGCTGGTCTGCGCCCTGCATGCCGACCATGCCGAAGTCGCGCTGCGCGAGGATGCCGGTCTCGGCGCGCTGGCCGAAGCGCGGCGCGTGCTCGCGCTACCGCTGAAGTTCCACACCCTCGCCCGCGCCCAGTTCGACGCCCAGCTCGCCGAGACCTACGGCAACGGCGAGCGCAACGCCGCCGAAGTCGTCGCCGACGTCGGCCAGGAAGTCGATCTCGAGCAGTTGATGACCGAGATGCCGGCGGTCGAAGACCTGCTCGACAGCCAGGACGATGCCCCGATCATCCGCATGATCAACGCGCTGCTGGCGCAGGCGGTGCGCGACCGCGCCTCGGACGTGCACATCGAACCCTACGAGCAGGCTTCGGTGGTGCGGCTGCGCCGCGACGGCGTGCTGCAGGACATCGCCCACCCGCACCGCGGCCTGCATGCGGCGATGGCCTCGCGCATCAAGATCATGGCCAACCTGGACATCGCCGAAAAGCGCCTGCCGCAGGATGGCCGCATCGGCCTGCGCCTGGCCGGCAGGCAGATCGACGTGCGGGTATCGACGCTGCCGACCACCCACGGCGAACGCCTGGTGCTACGCCTGCTGGACAAGTCCGCAGGCCAGCTCGGCCTCGATGCCCTCGGCATGGATGGCGGCACCGAAGCCGCCTTCCAGGACCTGCTCGCCCAGCCGCACGGCATCCTGCTGGTCACCGGCCCCACCGGCTCGGGCAAGAGCACCACGCTGTACGCCGCGCTGCGCACGCTCGACGCCAGCCGCCTGAACATCGTCACCGTCGAGGATCCGGTCGAGTTCGACCTGCCCGGCGTCGGCCAGATCCAGGTCAACCCGCGCATCGAACTCGATTTCGCCCGCGCGCTGCGCGCCATCCTGCGCCAGGACCCGGACGTGATCATGATCGGCGAGATCCGCGACCTGGAGACCGCGCGCATCGCGGTGCAGGCCAGCCTGACCGGCCACCTGGTGCTGGCGACGCTGCACACCAACGACGCCCCGTCGGCGGTGACGCGCCTGATCGACATGGGTGTCGAGCCCTTCCTGCTCGCCTCCACGCTGCGCGGCGTGCTGGCCCAGCGCCTGGTGCGCAAGCTGTGCCCGGTCTGCAGGGCGCCGGACACGCTCGCCGCCACGGAGACGAGCGATGCATCCACACGCTGGCGCGCGCAAGGCTGCAGCCAATGCGGCAACGGCGGCTACCGCGGCCGCATCGGCATCTACGAGCTGATGCGGGTCGACGGTCAACTCGAGGCCCTGATCCACGACGGCCGCCAGGAAGCCGAACTGCGCCGCGCCGCCCGTGCTGCCGGCGCGCGTTCGCTGGTGGACGACGGCATGCGCCACGTGCGGACCGGCACCACCTCGCTCGACGAACTGCAGCGCGTGATGCGCGACTGAGAGGGCCTCAGGCATGGCCGCATTCCAGTACCGCGCCCTCGACGGCACCGGCCGCGAGCAGCGCGGCGTGATCGAAGCCGAGAGCCCGCGCGCCGCACGCGCCGCGCTGCGCGAACGCGGCCTCGCGCCGCTGCAAGCCGACCCGGTCGGCAGCGGCACGAGCAGCAGCGCCAGGGGCGCCCGTCTGCCGGCCGCCGAACTGACGCTGCTGTCGCGCCAGTGGGCCACGCTGCTGGCGTCGGGGCTCACCGCCGAACATGCGCTGGCGGCGCTGATCGAGCAGGCCGAGCAGGAAGCGGCACGGCGGATCCTGGCCGGCGTGCGCAGCGAGATCGTCGCCGGCCACAGCCTCAGCGCCGCGCTCGAACGCTTTCCCAGGGCCTTTCCGCCGCTGTACCGCGCCTCGGTCGCCGCCGGCGAACGCTCCGGCGAGCTGCCGCGCGTGATGATGCAGCTTGCCGACCATCTCGAACAAAGCGAGGCGCTGCGGCGCAAGACGCTGCAGGCGCTGATCTACCCGGTGCTGGTGGCCGTCGTCGCGCTGGCGATCGTCATCGCGCTGATGGTCTGGGTGGTGCCGCAAGTGGTCGGCGTATTCGAGCAGAGTCGCCAGAGCCTGCCGCCGCTGACGCGGATCATGATTGCGCTGTCCGCCTTCATCCAGCAGTACGGCGCGCTGCTCGCCGCCGCCGTGGGCGCGCTAGGCCTTGTCTTCGCGACCGCACTGCGCAAGCCGGCCTTCCGCCTGCGCGTCGACCACCTGCTGCTGCGCCTGCCGCTGATCGGCCACCACCTGCGCACACTGGACGCCGCTCGCTTCGCCAGCACCCTGTCCATCCTCGTCGGCAGCGGCGTGCCGCTGCTGGCCGCGCTCGAAGCCGGCGGCCGCGTGGTGCAGCGCATCCCGCTGCGCCAGGCAATCGCCAGCGCCGCCGGCAGGGTGCGCGAAGGCGTCGGCCTGTCGCGCGCGCTGGCCGCAACCCGCGCCTTCCCGCCGCTGCTGCTGCACATGATCGCCAACGGCGAAGCCACCGGCCAGATCGCGCCGCTGCTCGACAAGGCCGCCCGCCTGCAGCAGCAGGAACTCGAATCCCGCACCGCGACGCTGACCAGCCTGATCGAACCCGCCCTGCTGCTGCTGATGGGCGCGGTCGTGCTGCTGATCGTGCTCGCGGTGATGCAGCCGATCATCGAAATCAACACCTTGATGAGGTAAACATGTCCACCGCCACCCCAAATTTCGTCGTCGACTCGGCCCCACATCGTCCTTCGGCCCCGAGCTTCCATCGTCCCCACTTACCGCGCGGCTTCACGCTGATCGAAGTCATGATCGTGATCGTCATCCTCGGCGTGCTGGCCGCGCTGGTGGTGCCGCGGGTCATGAGCCGGCCGGACGAGGCGCGCGTCGTCGCCGCCCGCCAGGACATCGCCTCGCTGATGCAGGCGCTGAAGCTCTACAAGCTCGACAACCGCCGCTACCCGAGCACCGAGCAAGGACTGGGCGCGCTGGTCACGCGGCCGACCGTCGCGCCGCTGCCGGACAACTGGAAGCCCTACGTCGAGCGCCTGCCGGCCGACCCCTGGGGCAATCCCTACCAGTACCTCAACCCGGGCATCAACGGCGAAGTCGACGTCATGAGCCTGGGCGCGGACGGCCGCAGCGGCGGCGAAGGCTTCGATGCCGACATCGGCTCCTGGCAGCCCTGAGCGTTACCGTCGCTCCACCATGCGCAGGCAGCACGGCTTCACGCTGGTCGAACTGATGGTGACCCTGCTGGTGCTCGGCATCGCGGTCGGCGGTGTCGGCCTGATGGTCGACAGCGTGCACGCGCGCGACCCGCAGGCGGCCGTCGGACATCTGCGCCGTGCGCTGGAGAACGCCGCAGCGCGGGCGGAAATCCGCGGCCGTCGGCTGGCGCTCGAGTTCACCGTCGACGGCTACCGTTTCGTCGAGCTCGACCGCCATGGCGAATGGCGCCCGCTGGAGACCGATGCGACGCTGGCACCCAAGCGTCTGCCCGAGGGCCTGGACTGGGCAGGCCTGCACATCGACGGCAAGCACGCCTTCGAATCGCCCTTGCAGCACCGCATCGTCTTCGGCAGCCGGCCGCCGCGCTACCGCCTGCAACTGCGCCACGGCAGCACGCTGCACACGCTCGACGGCGATATGACCGGCCGCGTGCGGCACAGCACCGCCCGGCCGCCGGCATGAAAACGATGAGACATCCCGCCGCCGGTTTCACCCTGCTCGAAACCCTGGTCGCACTCGCCATCGTCGCCCTCGCGCTGACCGCGGCGACACGCGCGATGGGCGGCACCGTCGCCGCCGCCGGCAGCCTGCGCGAGCATACGCTGGCGGCCTGGGTGGCCGAGAATCGCCTCGCCGAACTGCGTGCCGGCCAGATTTGGCCGTCGATCGGCCAGCGCCGCGGCGAGAGCCCGATGGGCGGGCAGCGCTACCGCTGGACCGAAACGGTCAGCGGCACGCCGAATCCGCTGTTCCGCCGCGTGAAAATCGAGGTTCACGCGACCGACGGCACCCCGCTGGCAAGCATGACCGGCTTCGCCGTGAGGCCGCCGCGATGATCACCACGACCGACGCGCAACGCGGCCTGACCCTGATCGAAGTGATGGTCGCGCTGGCCGTGTTCGCGGCGCTGGGCATGCTGACCTGGAAAGCCACCAGCCAGCTTGCCGATGCGCGCCAGCACGTCGGCGCCGAGTTCGAACGCTGGAACGCAATTTCCAACGCTGCCCATCGCATCGGCAACGAACTGCAGCAGATCGTGCCGGCAGCCGGCGCGCTGCGCCTGGACGCTGGCGGCGCGACGGGCCGTGCCTCCGGCATGAGCGGCGGACTGGATTTCACCGTGCCGGCGGGGCAGGACGGCCTGCCCGCTCGCGCCCGCTTCATGCTGACGGAGCGCAGGCTCGAATGGTGGCTGTGGGACGGCAGCCGCCCCGCCGAGGCGCCCGAGCGGCTGGCGCTGCTGGACGAAGTCGATGCCGTGCGCTGGCGCTTCCTGCACGCGGGCCGCTGGCACGACAGCTGGCCACCGCGGGACGATCCCGCCGCACCACCGCTTCCCGCCGCGGTCACGCTGGAACTGGATCTGCCCGATGCCGGCACGCTGCTGCGGACCTATGCGCTGCGCTGAGCGATCGCGCCAGCGCGGCGCCGCCATCATCCTCGCGCTGCTTGCCGCGAGTCTGGCGGCGATGCTAGCGGCGGCCGCACTCGCCGATTTCGGCCACGCCTACGACATCCACGCCGGCCGTCACGAGCAGGCCCAGTCGCGCCAGCTCGCGCTCGGCGCGGTGGACTGGGCGCGCAGCGTGCTGGCCCAGGACGGGCGCAACAGCAGCAGCGACCACCCCGGTGAAGCCTGGGCGATACGGATTCCGCCGACGCCGATCGACGGCGACCCCGGCGCAGGCATCGTCGGCGGCCACATCAGCGAGTTGTCGGGACGCTTCGACCTCAATGCGCTGCACCCCTCGCGGCGCCTGCACGGCGCTGCACGAACACATTGCGAACGGCTGTTCGCCCTCGTGCTCGGCGATGCAGGCGCGGCTGCGCGCTTGGTGCACGCGGTCGACGCCCACCTGCGCACACCGCCTCCCTCAACGGAAACAAACACCTCTGCGGACGCCGGCGCGGCAGCCCGGCACGGCCCGCTGCTGACCACCGTGGATGAACTGCTGCGCCTGCCGGGCTTCGACGCCGACATTCTCGCCGCGCTGTCGCCGCATGTCGCTGCGCTGCCCGCGAGCGCACCGGTCAACGCCAATACCGCCACGCCGGAAGTACTCGCCGCGGTGGTCGAGGGCCTGCCTCTCGACCAGGCCCGCCTGCTCGCCGCCGAGCGCGAGCGCATCTGGTATCGCAATCCCGGCGATTTCCGCGCCCGCCTCGGCGAAGGCGCGGTGCCACCCGGGCGCGAGGTGCTCGACGTACGCAGCCGCTACTTCCGCGTCGACATCCACGCCGCCTACGGCGAGGCCGTCACCCGCCTGCATGCGCTGCTCGACCGCGAACGGAACTGGCCGACTCTTCTCTGGTACCGCTACGAATGAAATCCCGCCTCACGCTGCTGATCCCCGAACACTGGCCACGCATACCCGAATGCGAGTGGCGCCTGAGCATGCGCGACGGCAGCAGCCAGCACGGCCGCAGCGCCCCCGGCACTGGCCGGCGGCGGACGAACATGTCGCCATCCTCGACGGCGCCCAGACCCGGCTGCTGAGCATCACCGTGCCGCCGGGCAAGCGCAAGGACCGCCCGGCGCTGATCGCCTATGCACTCGAAGCCCGGCTGGCGCGCGACGTCGACCACGAGCACGTCACCGTCATCGCCGAATCCTCGGGCAGCGGCGCCGCGACCAGCGAAAATACAGGCGATGCGACGAACGGCAGCAGCAATCCGGCTGCACGGCGGCTCGAGCTGCTGGTGGTCGATGCCGCCCGCCTGCGCCAGATCTGCGCCCAGTTCGATGCCCTCGAACGGCCCTTGCAGCGCGCGGTGAGCATCTTCGACTGCCTCGCGGCCAGCGCCGAATGCTGGCAACTGGCAAGCGGCGACGGCTGCAGCATGGCGCTGCGCACCGGCGGCAGCGACGCGATCGCCATCGATCTGCCGCCTCCCGGCCCTGCCTCCGTCGATGAACATGGGCAGGCGGGAAGCGGCGAGGATGAAAAGAACGGCGGCAGCGACGACGGGCGGACGGCGGCGATCGCCGACTTGCTGGCCCTCGCCCTCGCCGACCCGGGCAGCCGCATGCCGCAGCGTATCGAACTCGCCTTCGTGCCGCCGCTGCCGCCGGCCTGTTGCGACACCCTCGCCCGACGCACCGGCATCGGCATGCAGCCCATCGATTTCGCTGCGGTATGGGCACGCAGCGCACGGGCGCATACGCTGCTGCACGGCAGCTTCGCACCCAAGGCCGGCCCTGGCGCCGGCTTGTGGGCCCGGCTGCGCTGGCCGGCACTCACCGCCGCTGGCGCCTTGGCACTTGCCGGCATCGCCACGATTGCCGGCCTGTTCGCCGACCGGACCGAGCTCGCCCGGCTGGAGCAACGCCAGGCACGGGTGTTTGCCGGTGCCCTGCCCGGCATGCCCGCCGTCGCGCCGGCACGCCAGCTTCAGCGCGCCTTGCGCGATGCACGCCGCCTGCAGGGCGAACTGGCCGAAAACGACATGCTGTCGATGCTCGGCGCCGTCGTCGACGCAAGCGGCACCCTGCCCACCGCCTTCAGCTACCGCGATCGAGGCCTGAGCGTCGACCTGCCGGCCACGCCCTCCGCCACACCCGGCACCGCTTCCCCGTCGAACCCGGCACTCGGCACACGTCTCGTCCGGCGCGGCTTCACGGTGGAAGCGGAAGGCGACGGCCAACGGCTGAGGCTATCTCCGGCCCCTTGACTCCATGTCTTTTCCGGCCCTCCCCTCCCCGGTTTCCATCACTCGGCTCCGCTCCCGGCCCGCTGCATCGATGCAGTTCCTTGCCGCCCAGCCCGTGATCGCCGCCCCGGCAACATTCCATCCGATCCCGATACCGCCTGAGCCCACATGAAAACCCTGATGACTTTCGCTCCCGCCGAACGCTGCCGCATGATCGTGCAGCGCCTGTCTCCACGCGAACGGCGCGCCCTGCGAGCCGCCCTCGCCGTCGTGCTGGCGGCGGTCCTGCTGCTCGGTACCGAAAGCCTGCTTGCCGAACGAGCACGCCTGGATCGCCAGCTTCCGCTGCTCGCCGAAAGCCTCGTGCGCATGGAGCGCGATGCAGCCGAACTCGCCCGGCTGCGCCAGGCGCCGCGCACGCTCGCCGTGGCCGATGCCGCGCTGCTGGGCGCCAGCGCCGCTTCGCGCGGCCTCGAAGTCGACATCGAAGCCGGCGGCGACCAGGCTTTCCATATCGCCGGCCACGCTGCTCTCCCCCTCCTGCTGCCCTGGCTGGGAGAAATCCACGCCGAATACGGCCTGCGGGTCGCGGAGATGCAGTTCGACGGCGCTGCGGGCGGCCGCTACACCGCCGTGCTCGACCGCGACGGCATGGCGCGCTGATGCGGGCCCTGGCCTCTTCCCCGGCCTTGCGCGCACTGTGCCTGACGGGCCTGGTGCTGGGCTTCGCCATCACCTGCGCACCGGCCTCGCTGCTGGATCGCGGCCTGGCGCGGGCGAGCGAAGGCCGCCTCCGCCTGAGCGCCGGCCACGGCACCTTGTGGCACGGCAACGGCCTGCTGGCCGAACGCGTGGCCGGACATTTCAACCCCTGGGTGGATGTCGCCTGGCGCTTCGATTTCGGCGGGCTATGGCGCGGCCGCATCGCGCTTGCGCTCGCCATCGACGGCCAGGCGCCCGTCCGACTGCTCGTCTCTCCGCGCGGTTTCGACCTCGAGCTGCCCGGCACCAGCCTGCCGCTGGCACCGCTGGTGCGGACACTGCCCCATCCGGCCGCCCGCCTCGGCTGGGACGGCAAGCTGCATGCCCGCGGCAGGCTGGAAGACTGCGACCGGGCGCTCGCTTGCGTCGGCCGGCTGCAGCTCAGCGTGGACGCCTTGTCGCTGGACGTGCTGCCGGATGCACGGCTGGGGCACTACCGGCTCGACGCCCAGGCCAGCGCCGGCAGCCTGCGGCTCGTTCTGGCCAGTGACGAACACAACCGCTTGAACGCCAGCGGCGAGGCCGAAGTGATGCCGGGCGGACGCAGCAAGGGCGGGATCACCCTCGATGGCGAGCGCGAGCTGGTACGCCAGATCGCTGCGATGACTGCCGACCTCGCGCGCCCGGCGCCGGACGGCGCTCTGAGATTCATCTGGTGAGCTGCCGCGCGCCGATATGGAAGCGCGGCACACACCGGTAAGGAAAGCTTCACGGTGCCGTAACGCGGCATCACCAGAATCCTCGCTCGCTGGATCCCAACCTGGAGAAATGAAGCCAATGAACAAGCTTGAAATGCTCGAAGACCTGCCGAGCAACACTTCCGACAACGAGCACTTCCAGGCCGTCGTCGAACGCGCCGTCAGCCGCCGCGGCTTCCTGAAGAGCGGATTGGGGCTGTCGGCCGCCGTCTTCCTGGCCGGTTCGCTGACAGCCTGTAACAGCGATGACGACGACGATGACGACGTCGCCGAAACCCCGCAGGAACCGGCCTCGCTGCTGGGCTTCCAGGCGATCCCGATCTTCACCGGCGACGACGTGCGCATTGCCGCCGGCTATACCGCCACCGTGTTCGCACCCTGGGGCACACCGCTGTTCGCCGGCGACCCGGCATGGCAGAACGGCCGCGACGATGCCGCCGCCCAGGCCCGCCAGGTCGGCGACAACCACGACGGCATGCACTTCTTCCCGCTGACCGAAGGCAACAGCGACGAAGGCCTGCTGGTGATGAACCACGAATACGTCACCACCAGCGGCGCCGCGACCTACACTTGGCTGTTCGGCACCCAGGACACCACGATCACCACGCTCGACCAGGCCAACAAGGCCATCAACGCGCACGGCGTGTCGGTGATCCACATCGCCAAGAATGCCGCGGGCAAGTGGGAGATCAAGCTCGGCTCGCGCTACAACCGCCGCATCACCGCCGCCACGCCGATGCGCCTGACCGGCCCTGCGGCCGGCGATACGCTGCTGCAGACCAGCGCCGATCCCAGCGGCACCATCGCGCTGGGCACCTTCAACAACTGCGGCAACGGCTGGACGCCGTGGGGCACCTACCTCGCCTGCGAGGAGAACTTCAACACCTACTTCGGCACCACCATCGCCGGCGACGGCCGCAGCGCCGCGCAAAAGCGCTACGGCCTGTCCTCCGGCGCCACCGCCTACGGCTGGGAGCTGTTCCACGACCGCTTCGACTACAAGAAGGAGCCGAACGAATGCAACCGCTTCGGCTGGATCGTCGAAATCGACCCCTTCGATGCCGAATCGACGCCGAAGAAGCGCACCGCGCTCGGCCGCATCAAGCACGAGAACGCCGCCTACCGCATCGCCGCGGACGGTACCGTGGTGATCTACATGGGTGACGACCAGGCGGACGACTACATCTACAAGTTCGTCTCCGACGGCAAGTACGTGGCCGGCGACCAGCGCAACAACGCCAACCTGCTCGACTCGGGCAAGCTCTACGTGGCGAAATTCAAGTCTGGCGCGGTCAGCGGCGACTTCATGGGCGATGGCGAATGGGTGCTGCTCGACCGCAATGCCACGCCGGAACTGGCCGGTTTCGCCAACCAGGCCGAGGTGCTGATCCACGCCCGCCTCGCCGGCGACGCGGTCGGCGCGACCAAGATGGACCGCCCCGAATGGGTCGCGGTGCATCCGGACAGCGGCGAAGTCTATGTCACGCTGACGAACAACTCGGGCCGCAGCGTCACCGACGAAGCCAACCCGCGCGCGCAGAACCGCTACGGCCAGATCGTGCGCTGGCGCGAAACCGGCAACGACCCGAAGGCGACCGCATTCGAATGGGACATCTTCGTGCTCGCCGGCAACCCGGTGAAATACACCGACCGCAACGAGTTGAAGTCCGGCTCGGCCAACGTCACCGCCGACAACACCTTCAACAGCCCCGACGGCCTCGGCTTCGATCCGGACGGCCGGCTGTGGATCCAGACCGACGGCAACTACAGCAACGCCGGCGAGTACGAAGGCCAGGGCAACAACCAGATGCTGTGCGCCGATCCGGTCAGCAAGGAAATCCGCCGCTTCTTCGTCGGCCCGAAGGAGTGCGAGGTGACCGGCCAGAGCTTCACCCCGGACGGCAAGACGATGTTCATCAACATCCAGCACCCGGGCGAGGACGGCGACAGCCACTGGCCGGACGGCGGCAGCTCGGTGCCACGCTCGGCGACCATCATCATCACCAAGGATGACGGCGGCGTGATCGGCAGTTGAGGGTAAGCAGTGACCCACCATGCCGGGTCACTGTCGTAAACCGCTCTCGCAAACAAAACGCCCGGTACCTCGATGGTTCGGGCGTTTCCGCATCCACAGTCCGAACTGCTGCTGCGCCTGCTCCCGATATGGCGCCCCGCGGTGGCGCCGTTTTTTATCCATCGCAGCACAATCGCCGCCAATCGATCAGCGCCACCATGGAAAACGCCGGGACAGCCTTGCAGCCGCCCCGGCGTTTTCTTCCGCGCCATCGATCGAAAAGTTCAAGCCCCCGGCTCGAACACCTCCGCCAAGGTACGCGCATCGAGAATATTTTCGGCCCATTGCTCCAGCTCCGCTGGCGTCGCTTTCTGTAAGCGTTCGCTCGTCGCCGTGTCGAGCAAGCCAAAACGACGGGTGAGTTGCCGGGTCAACACGGCAAGCTCGCCCTTCTGCATGCCTTGCAGGATGCCCTGTTCGATCCCTTGTTGCATACCTTCGCTACGCACGCGTTCGCTCCAGGTCATCATGGTCTGCTTCTCCTGCGGGTATCGTTCGGCAAAAAGCTCGCGTTCATTATCAGTAAGTCGGCTGTAGATGTCGATGAAGTCCATGTATTTGAGGCGTTTTTCCATGTCCGGTTCCAACTCGAGCAAACCATGGAAAGCCCAGGCGAAAACGTCGACGATGGCCTGCCGCGAATAAGCCATGTTGGGCAGATTGAGCCGGGCAACGATATTGTTGCTGTCGCGAAACTGCTCGGCCGGCATCTCGTTCAGAATGCAGAACAGGTAGCGGAACGACAGGAAGGCATGGTTCTCACTGCCCAGTTCCAGCCGCTTGCGGATACGCGCATCACCGCGCAGGAAAACCACCACCGGCACCACGCGATCGGTCTTGCACAGTTCGGCCAGATCGAGGCAGTAATGGCCGAGCCGGTGGATGGAGAAGCGTGCTGGATCGCTTTCCTCTTCCAGCACGAACAGCAGCGCCTCTCTGCGGCCGTCGGGCCACTCCACCAGCAAGGGCACGTCCAGTTCGTGAAAGCGGTCGCCGAGGCGGTTCTTCAGTTGCTCCTGACGGATCGGCATGATCCGCACCGACTCGTCCAGATGCACCACTTCGTCTGGCGCGAAAAACGCCAGCGCCTGACGCGGATAGTCGAGGATCAGATTCTTGAAGTTCTGGTCATGGCTGGTGGGGACAGACACGGCGGCATTCCGGCAGACAATGCCATCATCATCGACCCACACCCCGTCAATGTCAATATCATTTCCGGAGCGCTGCCGCAGTCTTCATTCGACCCGGTGTGCCTCGGCCAGGTAGTCGCGCGTGCGCATCTCGATCAGGCGGCTGACGGTGCGCACGAACTCGTGCGCGTTCTGGCCTTCGTTATACAGCTCGTAGGCCGGCGCCTCGGCGCTGACGATGAGCTTGACGCGATGGTCGTAGAGCACGTCGATCAGCCAGGTCAGGCGCCGGGCCTCGGACGCGTCCGACGGCGACATCTTCGGCACCCGGGACAGCAGCAGCGTGTGATGCTCGCGCGCGATCTCGAGGTAGTCGTTCTGCGAGCGCGCACCGCGGCACAGGGTTTCGAAATCGAACCAGATCACCCCCGGCGCCTTGCGTACCACCTTCAGCCTGCGTTCGAGGATCTCGACTTCGCCGGTTTCGCCCGGCCCGCCGGCAAGGCGGACGAAATCCTCCTCGAGCTTGCGCTCGGCGGCCTCGTCGTGCGGCACCAGGAAGATTTCCAGCGCCTCCAGCGTGCGCAGGCGGTAGTCGGTGCCGTCATCGACCTCGAGGACATCGAAGTTCTTCTTGATGAACTCGATCGTCGGCAGGAAATTGATCCGCATCAGGCCGTTCGGATACAGGCCGTCGGGCGGGTAGTTGGTGGTCATCACGAAGATGACGCCGCGCGCGAACAGCGCCTCCAGCAGGCGGCCGAGGATCATCGCGTCGGCGATGTCGGAGACGTGGAATTCGTCGAAGCACAGCAGCCGGGTCTGCGCGGCGATGCGGTCGGCGACCTTCTGCAGCGGATCGGGCTCGTTGTTGAAGCGCTTGAGGTCGTTCTGCACTTCCTGCATGAAGGCGTGGAAATGCACGCGGCGCTTGCGCTGGTAGGGCACGCAGTCGAAGAAGCAGTCCATCAGGAAGCTCTTGCCGCGCCCCACACCGCCCCAGAAATACACGCTGCGCGGCATCTTCGGCCGTGCGAACAGCTTGCGCAGCGTGCCGCTGCGCGCCGCCTTGAAGCCTACCAGTTCGGTGTACAGCACTTGCAGGCGCTGCACCGCGCCACGCTGGGCGGGGTCGGACTTGAAGCCGCGCGCCTTGAGCTGCGCCTCGTAGGCGTCGATCATCCCGCGCTCGGGAACGTTGAGGGTGCGATGGGGCATGGGTGAAAGCGGAGGAGCTTGACGGGAAAAGGGGTGAGTGCGGGGCTGCCCCCCGCGTCTCACCCCTCATGGTGCTACAAGCCGATCAGAAGTGCAGCGGGCGCTTGTCGCAGGCCAGCGCCGCTTCGTGCACCACTTCCGACAGCGTCGGGTGGGCGTGGCAGATGCGCGCCAGGTCTTCGCTGCAGCCGGCGAACTCCATCGCCACCACGGCTTCGGAGATCAGCTCCGAGGCATTGGCACCGATGATGTGCACGCCGAGGATGCGGTCGGTGTTGGCGTCGGCCAGCATCTTGACGAAGCCGGTCGGGTCGCCCATGCCGAGCGCGCGGCCGTTGGCGAGGAAGGGGATCTTGCCGACCTTGTAGGCGACGCCCGCGGCCTTGAGCTGCTGCTCGGTCTTGCCGACCCAGGCAATCTCGGGGCTGGTGTAGATGACCCACGGCACGGTGTCGAAATTGCAGTGGCCGGCCTGGCCCGCCATCAGTTCGGCGACCATCACCGCCTCTTCCATCGCCTTGTGCGCCAGCATCGGGCCGCGCACCACGTCGCCCACCGCCCACACGCCGGGCAGGTTGGTGCGGCAGTGGTCATCGACTTCGATCATGCCGCGCTCGGTGATCTTCAGGCCGACGGCTTCCGGATTCAGCCCGGCGGTGTTCGGCACGCGGCCGACCGACACGATCAGGCGGTCGGCTTCGAGCTTCTGGTCGGCGCCGTCCTTGTCCTTGTAGTTGATCGTGACGCCTTTCTTGCCGACCTTGACCTCGCCGATCTGCACGCCGAGGTTGATCTTGAGGCCTTGCTTGGTGAAGACCTTCAGCGCTTCCTTGGCGACGTCCTGGTCGGCAGCGGCGAGGAAGTCGGGCATGGCTTCGAGCACGGTGACGTCCGCGCCGACGCGGCGCCATACCGAACCCATCTCGAGGCCGATCACGCCGGCGCCGATCACCGCGAGCTTCTTCGGCACGGCGTCGATGTCGAGCGCGCCGACGTTGTCGCAGACGATCTTGTTGTCGACCGGGATGCCCGGCAGATGGCGCGGCGCCGAACCGGTGGCGACGATGACCTGCTTGGCGACGATCAGCTCCTCGCCGACCTTGACGTGCCAGCCGGCATCGCCCTTGCCGGCGAAGGCGCCGTGGCCGTTCAGCAGCGTGACCTTGTTCTTCTTGAACAGACCCTTGATGCCGCCGGTGAGCTGGTCGACGATGCCGCTCTTGCGCGCGATCATCCTGGCGACGTCGATCTTGGGCGTGCCGACGCTGATGCCCTGGCTCTCGAAGCCGTGGCCGGCTTCCTCGAACAGGTGCGAGGTGTGCAGCAGCGCCTTGGACGGAATGCAGCCGACGTTCAGGCAGGTGCCGCCCAGGCGGGGCTCACCCTTGGGGTCGGCATAGGGATTGGATTCGCAACACGCGGTCTTGAAACCGAGCTGGGCCGCACGGATGGCCGCGACATAGCCGCCGGGGCCGCCGCCGATGACGAGGACGTCGAATTCTTGGGACATTCATCTCTCCTGCAGAAAAACGGGGCGCTGCCCCGCCGCGCGGGCCGAGACCCTGCGGTGGAACGCGCCCCTGTTCGTGTAGTTTAGACGTCGAGGATCAGGCGGGCCGGATCTTCCAGCGCCTCCTTCATCGTCACCAGGCCCAGCACGGCTTCGCGGCCGTCGATGATGCGGTGGTCGTAGGACATCGCCAGGTAGTTGATCGGACGGATCACGACCTGGCCGTTCTCGGCCACCGGGCGGTCCTTGGTGGCGTGGATGCCGAGGATCGCCGACTGCGGCGGGTTGATGATCGGGGTCGACATCATCGAGCCGAACACGCCGCCGTTGGAGATCGAGAAGGTGCCGCCGGACAGTTCTTCCAGCGACAGCTTGCCGTCCTTGGCCTTCTGGCCGAACTCGGCGATCTTCAGTTCGATATCGGCGATCGACATCGACTCGGCGTTGCGCAGGATCGGCACCACCAGGCCGCGCGGCGAGCCGACCGCGATGCCGATGTCGATGTAGCCGTGATAGACGATGTCGGTGCCATCGACCGAGGCGTTCAGGATCGGGTACTTCTTCAGCGCGGCCACGGCGGCCTTGACGAAGAAGCCCATGAAGCCCAGGCGCACGCCGTGCGCTTTCTCGAATTTGTCGCCGTACTGCTTGCGCAGCGCCATCACCGGCGCCATGTTCACTTCGTTGAACGTGGTCAGGATGGCGTTTTCGTTCTTCGACTGGATCAGGCGCTCGGCGATGCGGGCGCGCAGGCGGGTCATCGGCACGCGCTCTTCCGGACGGTCGCCGACGGCGGTGAGCACCGCGGGCGCAGGCGCGGCGGCAGCCGCCTTCGGCTGGGCGGCAACGGCATCGCCCTTGGTGACGCGGCCACCACGGCCGCTACCGGCAACATCGGCAGCGGCGATGCCCTTCTCGTCGAGGATCTTGCGCGCGGCCGGGCTCGCGGCGCCGGCGGCCGACGAACCGGCAGCCGCCGGCGGCGCGGTCACGGCCGGAACCGGTTCGGCGGCGGGTGCGGCACCGGCGGCAGCCTTGGCCTCGGTGTCGATGCGGGCGATCAACTCGCCCGAGGTCACGGTGTCGCCGTCGTTCTTGACGATCTCGACCAGCACGCCGTCGGCCGGCGCCGGCGTCTCGAGCACGACCTTGTCGGTCTCGATGTCGATCAGGTTCTCGTCGCGCGAGACGGCCTCGCCTGCCTTCTTGTGCCAGGACACGAGGGTGGCTTCGGAAACGGATTCGGAAAGCTGCGGTACTTTCACTTCGATCAGCATGGAGTTCTCTCCTGTTCGTTCTATCGGTTCTGGGACATCAGTTCGGCGATTGCGGCGTGGTGTCGCGGATCGGGCCGAAGGCGTTCTCGATGACGGCCTTCTGCTGCTCGTTGTGCTTGGCGTAGTAGCCCACCGCCGGCGAAGCCGAGGCCGGACGGCTGACCAGCAGCAGCTTGCGCTTGCCGAGCACGTTGACCAGGTGCTGACGCGAAGCGAGCCAGTACCAGGCCCCCTGGTTGCGCGGCTCTTCCTGGCACCAGACGACTTCCTTGGCGTTCGGGAACTGCTCGATCGCCTTGGCGAAGGCTTCCGCCGGGAAGGGATAGAGCTGTTCGACGCGCACCAGCGCGGTATCGGTGATGTTGTTGTCGCGGCGGTGTGCCAGCAGCTCGTAGTAGATCTTGCCCTGGCACAGCACCACGCGCTTGACCTTCTTCGGGTCGAGCTTCTCGACCTCCGGAATCACCGTCTGGAAGTGGCCGTTGGCCAGTTCGTCGATCGACGAGATCGCTTCCTTGTGGCGCAGCAGCGACTTCGGCGTGATGACGATCAGCGGCTTGCGCAGGCGGCGCACCATCTGGCGGCGCAGCAGGTGAAAGACCTGGGCCGGCGTCGTCGGTACCGCGATCTGCCAGTTGTTCTCGGCGGCGAGGCTGATGAAGCGTTCGGGACGGGCCGACGAGTGCTCCGGGCCCTGCCCTTCGTAGCCGTGCGGCAGCATCATCACCAGGCCCGACAGACGGCCCCACTTGGCCTCGCCCGAGCTGATGAACTGGTCGATGACGACCTGCGCGCCGTTGACGAAGTCACCGAACTGGGCTTCCCAGACGACGAGCTCGTTCGGCTCGGTGGTGGAGTAGCCGTATTCGAAGGCCAGCAAGGCCTCTTCGGACAGCACCGAGTCGAAGCACTGGAAGCGGGCCTGGCCGTCCTGGATGTGATCCAGCGGCTTCCAGGTGCCTTCGTCCCAGCGCTCGCGGCGCTGGTCGTGCAGCGCGGCATGGCGGTGGAAGAAGGTGCCGCGGTTGACGTCCTCGCCCGAGACGCGCACGCCGTAGCCCTGCGCGAGCAGGCTGGCATAGGCCAGGTTCTCGCCCATGCCCCAGTCGAGCGGCAGTTCACCGCGCGCCATCGCGGCACGGTCGTCGATGATCTTCTTGACCCGCGAGTGCAGCGCGAAGCCTTCGGGTACGGTGCTCAGGCGCTCGCCGAGACGCTTGATCTCCTGCACCGGAATGGCCGTGTCGGCCACGTCGGTGTAGGGCTGCTTCAGGAAGGGCGTCCAGTCCACCGAGAACTGGCGGTTGTGGCCCGACAGCACCGGGTTGTACAGCAGTTCGCCGCGGTCCAGGTGCTCGCGGTATTCGGCGATCATCTTCTCCGGGTCGTCCGCGCCGATGCTGCCTTCGGCCACCAGGCGGTCGGCGTAAAGCTTGCGCGTGCCCGGGTGCTTCTGGATGTTGCGATACATCAGCGGCTGGGTGACCATCGGCTCGTCCTGCTCGTTGTGGCCGAGCTTGCGGAAGCAGACGATGTCGACGACCACGTCCTTCTTGAACTCCTGGCGGAATTCGACCGCCAGCGCGGTGACGAAGGCCACCGCTTCGGGATCGTCGCCATTGACGTGGAAGATCGGCGCTTCGACCATCTTGAAGATGTCGGTGCAGTACAGCGAGGAGCGGTAGTCGCGCGGATCGGAAGTGGTGAAGCCGATCTGGTTGTTGACGACCAGGTGCACCGTGCCGCCCGTGCCGTAGCCGCGGGTCTGGGAGAAGTTGAGCATTTCCTGGTTGACGCCCTGGCCGGCGACGGCGGCATCGCCGTGGATCAGCACCGGCAGCACCTGGCCCTTGTCGGCATCGCCGCGGCGGATCTGGCGCGCGTAGACCGAACCGGCGACCACCGGGTTGATGATCTCCAGGTGGGACGGGTTGAAGGCCAGCGTCAGGTGCATCGGGCCGCCCGGCGTCATGACGTCGCTGGAGAAGCCCATGTGGTACTTCACGTCGCCCGCGGTCAGGTCGGCAGCGGCCTTGCCCTCGAACTCTGAGAACAGCATCGACGGCGACTTGCCCAGGGTGTTGACCAGCACGTTGAGACGGCCGCGGTGGGCCATGCCGATCACGGTTTCGGCGACGCCCAGGCTGCCGCCGACGCGGACGATCTCGTCCATCGCGACGATAGAGCTCTCGCCGCCTTCGAGCGAGAAGCGCTTCTGGCCGACGTAGCGGGTGTGCAGGTAGCGTTCGAGCGTTTCGGCGGCCGTGGTGCGTTCGAGGATGCGCTTCTTCACCTCGACGGAGAACTTCGGCGTGCCGCGCACGCTTTCCAGCCGGCTCTGGATCCAGCGCTTCTGCGTGATGTCGGAGATGTACATGTACTCCGAGCCGATCGAGCTGCAGTAGGTCTGGCGCAGGGCTTCGAGGATCTCGCGCAGGCTGGCGCGCTCGGTCGAGAAGCCGTGGAAGGAGCCGACGTTGAAATGATCTTCGACAGGTCGGCTTCGGTGAAGCCGTAGTAGGACGGTTCGAGCTCGGCGATCTGCGGGCGCTCGGTGCGCTTGAGCGGATCGAGATTGGCCCAGCGGTTGCCCAGGAAGCGATAGGCGTTGATCAGCTGCAGCACCGAAACCTGCTGCTTGTCCTCGCCGTCGCCGGCGACCACGGTGCGGACCGGACCACGCTTGGCCATCTGCTCGAAAGCCGCGATCACCGGACCGTGGGCGACGTCACGCGCCACGACACCGGGCTGGCTCTGCAGCTGGTCGAAATAGTTGCGCCATTCGTCCGAAACGGAGCTCGGGTCGGCAAGGTAATTCTCGTATTGCTCTTCGATGAACGGAGCGTTCGAGCCGAACAAATGCGAGGTCTGTTCGAGTTGCTTCATCATGATGAAAGCCACCTGTATTGTCTGTTGCGCTGCTTGCAGGTAATGCGGTGATCGGAGAAACCGTCGAGCGACCCCTGATGGAAAAACGGGATGAACGCGCGCACGCGTTCACCCCGCTGGTCGTCAGGTTCGGCGATGTCTCCCTCCCCTCCCCATCGTCTCTTACGGACGCTGTTCGATCGCCGGAACGTCGCGCCGCGCTGCGCCGGTGTAGAGCTGGCGCGGGCGGCCGATCTTGTATTCCGAATCGGTGATCATTTCTTCCCACTGGGTGATCCAGCCCACCGTGCGTGCCAGGGCGAAGATGCAGGTGAACATGGAAGTCGGGATGCCCAGCGCCTTCTGCACGATGCCCGAGTAGAAGTCGACGTTCGGGTAGAGCTTCTTCTCGACGAAGTATTCGTCTTCCAGCGCGATCTTCTCGAGCTCCTTGGCGAGCTTGAACAGGCGGTCGTTCTCCAGGCCCAGCTCGGCCAGCACCTCGGCGCAGACCTTGCCCATCAGCTTGGCGCGCGGGTCGAAGTTCTTGTAGACGCGGTGGCCGAAGCCCATCAGCTTGAAGCTGTCGTTCTTGTCCTTGGCGCGCTCGATGTATTCGCCGACACGCGAGACGTCGCCGATTTCTTCCAGCATGTTCAGGCAAGCTTCGTTGGCACCACCGTGCGCCGGGCCCCACAGGCAGGCGATGCCGGCCGAGATGCAGGCGAAGGGGTTGGCACCGGAAGAACCGGCCAGACGCACCGTGGAGGTGGAGGCGTTCTGCTCGTGGTCGGCATGCAGCGTGAAGATGACGTCGAGCGCGCGCACCAGCACCGGGTTCGGCTCGTACTTCTCGCACGGCGTGCCGAACATCATGTGCATGAAGTTGGCGGTGTAGTCGAGGTCGTTGCGCGGGTACATGAAGGGCTCGCCCTTGTTGTACTTGTAGGCCATCGCGACGATCGTCGGCAGCTTGGCGATCAGGCGGTTGATCGAGATGCTGCGATGCTCGGCGTCGGAGAAGTCCAGCGCCTCGTGGTAGAAGGCCGACAGCGCGCCGACGACGCCGACCATGACCGCCATCGGGTGCGCGTCGCGGCGGAAGCCCGAATAGAACTTGGTCATCTGATCGTGCAGCATGGTGTGCCGCTTGATCGTGTTCTCGAAATCGGACTTCTGCGTGGCGTTCGGCAGTTCGCCGTTCTTCAGCAGGTAGGCGACTTCGAGGAAGTTGCAGTTGTCGGCCAGTTGCTCGATCGGATAGCCGCGATACAGCAGTTCGCCCTTGTCACCATCGATGAAGGTGATGTTCGACTTGCAACTCGCGGTCGACAGGAAGCCAGAATCGTAGGTGAACAGACCGGTCTTGGCACCCAGGGTGCGGATGTCGATGACATCGTTGCCATGGGTGCCGGTCATCACCGGAAATTCGACGGTCTTGCCATCGACGGTCAGCGTTGCAGTGCGTTCAGTGCTCATAGATCGTCCCTTCTACTAGCCGGTTTAACTGCTTGTCGTATCGTGATCCTGTCTGCTGCGTCAGGGCTGGCGCAGCAGACCGATCATCTCCTTCCAGCGGTCCGTCTCACATGCCTTGCTGCCATTGACCATGCCCCACAGGTCGTGGTCCTCGCAGCGCAGCAGGTCGTCCAGATCCGCTATCTGATCGTCGCTGAGACGATCGAAATGCCGCTCCAGGAAGCGCTCGAACACCAGATCGAGCTCGAGCAAGGCCCGACGACACTGCCAGCGGACACGCCCCCTGTTGATGCTCATATGCCGACCTCTTCCTCAGACCGCGCGGCGGACCATCATATCCTTGATCTTGCCGATCGCGCGGGTCGGATTCAGACCCTTCGGACAGACGTCGACACAGTTCATGATGGAGTGGCAGCGGAACAGGCGGTACGGGTCCTCGAGGTTGTCGAGACGCGCATTGGTGTCCTGGTCGCGGGTGTCGGCCAGGAAGCGGTAGGCCGCAAGCAGGCCGGCCGGGCCGACGAACTTGTCCGGGTTCCACCAGAACGACGGGCAGGACGTCGAGCAGCAGGCGCACAGGATGCACTCGTACAAACCGTTGAGCTCCTCGCGGTCGTCCGGCGACTGCAGGCGCTCGCGCTCGGGCGGCGGGTCGTTGTTGACCAGGTAGGGCTTGATCGAGTGGTACTGCTTGAAGAACTGCGTCATGTCGACGATCAGGTCGCGGATGACCGGCAGGCCGGGCAGCGGACGCAGCGTGATCGGCTGCGGCAGGCTGTCGACGTCGGTCAGGCAGGCCAGGCCGTTCTTGCCGTTGATGTTCATCGCGTCCGAGCCGCACACGCCTTCGCGGCAGGAACGGCGGAACGACAGGGTGTCGTCCTTGGTCTTGAGGCGGACGATGGCGTCGAGCAGCTTCTTGTCGGAAGCTTCCAGTTCGACCGAGATGTCCTGCATGTAGGGCTTCTCGTCCTTGTCCGGATCGTAGCGATAGATCTTGAAATGAACGGTACGCTTGCTCATGTTGTTTGTTCTCCCGCGCTCAGTAGGTGCGCTTGGCGAGCGCGATGGGTTCCACGTCGTCGGACAGCGGCTTCAGGTTCACCGGCTTGTAGTCGAGGCGATTGCCGTCGCGGTACCACAGCGTGTGCTTGAGCCAGTTCTTGTCGTCGCGGCCGTTGGGATTCTCTGCCGTATCCGGCGCGTCGTCGCGGACGTGGGCGCCGCGCGATTCCTTGCGCGCCTCGGCCGAGATCATCGTCGCCTTGGCGACTTCGATCAGGTTGTCCAGTTCCAGCGCCTCGGTGCGGGCGGTGTTCCACACCTTCGACTTGTCGCCGATCTCGGTGTGCAGCGACTGCTCGGCCACCTCGAGGATGCGGGTGACGCCTTCGGTCAGCAGTTCGTTGAAGCGGAACACGCCGGCGTGCTTCTGCATCGTGCGCTGCATGGCCAGACGCACTTCATGCACGTCGGTACCGTTCTTCTGGTTTTCCAGGCGGGCGATGCGCGCCAGCGACATGTCGGCAGCGTCGTCCGGCAGCGGCTTCAGCGTCAGGTTGCCGGACTGGAAGTCCTCGACCACGGTCTCGCCGGCCGACTTGCCGAACACCAGCAGGTCGAGCAGCGAGTTCGTGCCCAGGCGGTTGGCGCCGTGCACCGAGGCGCAGGCGCACTCGCCGGCAGCGTAGAAGCCCTGCACCGGCACGTTCGGGTTGCCGTCCTTGGGAACGATGACCTGGCCCTTGTAGTTGGTCGGGATGCCGCCCATCTGGTAGTGGCAGGTCGGCACCACCGGAATCGGCGCCTTGATCGGGTCCACACCGGCGAACTGGATCGAGATCTCGCGAATGCCGGGCAGGCGCTTCATGATGGTCTCGGGCGACAGGTGGGTGATGTCGAGCAGCACGTGGTCCTTGTCCGGACCGCAGCCGCGACCTTCGTTGATCTCGGTCACCATCGAGCGCGACACCACGTCGCGCGAGGCCAGATCCTTCAGGTTGGGCGCGTAGCGCTCCATGAAGCGCTCGCCGGAGTCGTTGCGCAGGATGCCGCCTTCGCCGCGCACGCCTTCGGTGATCAGCACGCCCGCGCCGGCCACGCCGGTCGGGTGGAACTGCCAGAACTCCATGTCCTCCAGCGGGATGCCGGCACGCGCCGCCATGCCCAGGCCGTCACCGGTGTTGATGAAGGCGTTGGTGGAGCTGTAGTAGATGCGGCCTGCGCCGCCGGTGGCGAAGATCGTCGCCTTGGCGTGGAAGATGGAGACCTCGCCGGTTTCCATTTCGATCGCGGTGACGCCGAGCACGTCGCCTTCGCTGTTGCGGATCAGGTCGAGCGCGTTCCACTCGACGAAGAACTGGGTGTTGGCGCGCACGTTGCGCTGGTACAGCGCGTGCAGCATGGCGTGGCCGGTACGGTCGGCGGCTGCACAGGAGCGCATCACCGGCGCCTGGCCGTAGTTCATCGAGTGGCCGCCGAAGGGGCGCTGGTAGATCTTGCCGTTGTCGGTACGGTCGAAGGGCATGCCGTAGTGTTCGAGTTCGACGACGACCTCGTTGGCCTTCTTGACCATGAACTCGATGGCATCCTGGTCGCCCAGCCAGTCCGAGCCCTTCACGGTGTCGTACATGTGCCAGTGCCAGTTGTCCTCGGTGGTGTTGCCCAGCGAGGCGGCCACACCGCCCTGCGCTGCAACCGTGTGCGAACGCGTCGGGAAGACCTTGGTCAGGACGGCCGTCTTCAGGCCGGCTTCGGAGAGTTGCAGGGCAGCGCGCAGGCCTGCACCACCCGCGCCGACGATGACTGCATCAAAGGTACGCTTGGCGACGTTCACGCTTACAGCCTCCAAAGGATCTGGGCCGCCCAGCCGGCATAACCGACGAGCAGGAAGAGAGTGACGAGGTGCAGCGCAAGGCGCAGCCCGGTCGGTTTGACGTAGTCCATCCAGATGTCGCGAACGCCGATCCAGGCGTGGTAGAACAGCGACAGGAAGAACAGGAAGCTCAGGAAGCGGAACAGGCCGCCGGAAAACAGGCCGCTCCAGGCTTCATGGCTGAACTCGGACAGAGTCAGCGTACAGACCGCGAAGATGATCGTGTAGATGGCCATGAAGACCGCGGTGGCACGCTGCGCAATCCAGTCCTTCAGACCGTAGTGCGCGCCGACAGGTTGACGCTTCACCATAGTTTCACCCCGATGATCACGGTGAGCGCGATGCTCACGATCAGAACGATGCGCGACGAATTGCGCGCGGCCTGGAGTTCCGTTCCCTTGTGCATGTCGAGCAGCAGGAAACGGATGCCGGCACAGAAATGGTGCATGTAGGCCCACAGCAGACCCAGCAGCAGCAGCTTGACCAGCGGATGCCCCACCACTGCGCTGAAGGTCTCGAAAGTCTCGGCCGAACCGAGGCTGCGATCCAGCAGATACAGCAGGAAAGGCAGCAACAGGAACAGGCCCGCGCCGCTGACCCGGTGAAGGATCGAGACGATACCCGGCAGCGGCAGCCGGATCTGATTCACGGCCAAGTGCTTCGGCCGCTGTTTGCGTACAGTCACTTCTGACATGAAGACTCCCCTCTACATGTACGACGAAAGATCCGCCGTCGACTTCGAAAATACGTACACCGTTATACGTAATCAGTAATTATAGCGCCCTCGCCCGGCACGTCATTACGTCAATTCAACTCATTCAGATAAAAGTGCTCGGCCGTCGAATAGAGGCCGCGCCGCCATTCGACCGGCTTGTCACCATAGGTATAGGTCACCCGCTCGACCGACAGCAGCGGCGTGCCTTCGGCGACCTTCAGCGCCTCGCTGGCATTGCGGTCGGCGGCGACGGCGCGGATGCGCTCCTGCGCCCGGATCATGCGCAGGCCGAAACGGGTCTCGAACAGGCTGTACAGGGAGCCGTTCCAGCCCTGCAGCACTTCCGAAGTCAGCCCCTGGAAGACTTCCCCGGGCAGGTAGATTTCGTCGATCACCACCGGCTTGGTCGAGAACTTCAGCAGCCGGCGGACGATGATGATCGGCGCACCGGGCTCGATGCCCAGCATGCGCGAGGCCTCCTGGCCGGCCTTGGCACGCCAGCAATCCAGCGGTACGCTCTGCGGCTGCGACAGGTCGCCGTCCATCGGCACCAGGCGCAGGAATCGGAACAGGGCTCTCGGATCATTGTGCGAAGCGACATAGGTGCCTTTCCCCTGCTTGCGGACGAGCAGGTTCTCGGCAGCCATTTCATCGATCGCCTTGCGAACGGTACCCTGCGACACACTGAAGCGCGCCGCCAGTTCCTGCTCGCTCGGAATCGCCTGGCCAGGCCGCCACTCGCCGGACTCGAGAGCCTGAAGGATCAGGGTCTTGATCTGGCGGTAGAGCGGGCTGAAAGTAGGAGCTTCCCGTGACATGCGCGCATTTGAGCACAAAAAAAACAAGTCGTCTATGCCTCGTCTTATGTCTTATATAAGATATAAGTCATGATTTGACAGCTTCGACATTTCTTCTTAGTATCTTCGCGCCCCTGATGCATGCGGCGCGAATGTCCGGCATGATGTGCCGGAATCGATCGCACCGTGCAGCCGAGGCACGAATTCTCGACACCGCCATCACCGACCGTCTTCTTTATAGAGGGAGTATTCACATGAGCAAAGCCCCCATGCGCGTTGCAGTCACCGGCGCCGCCGGCCAGATCGGCTACAGCTTGCTGTTCCGCATCGCCAGCGGTGAAATGCTGGGCAAGGACCAGCCCGTGATCCTGCAATTGCTCGACCTGCCCCAGGCCCAGAAGGCCGTGAAGGGTGTGATGATGGAGCTGGAAGACTGCGCCTTCCCGCTGCTGGCCGGCATGATCGCCACCGATGACCCCAATGTCGCCTTCAAGGACGCCGACGTCTGCCTGCTGGTCGGCGCCCGTCCGCGCGGCCCCGGCATGGAGCGTGCCGACCTGCTGACCGCCAACGGCGCGATCTTCACCGTGCAGGGCAAGGCCATCGCCGAGAACGCCAAGGAAGACGTGCGTGTGCTGGTCGTCGGCAACCCCTGCAACACCAACGCCTACATCGCCCGCGCCGCCGCCATCAAGGTCGGCCGCACCAACCCGAACAACTACCACGGCATGCTGCGCCTGGACCACAACCGCGCGCTGTCGCAACTGGCTGCCAAGTCGGGCCGCCCGGTGTCGTCGCTGAAGAAGATGGTCGTGTGGGGCAACCACTCGCCGTCGATGTACGCCGACTACCGCTTCTGCGAATCGAACGGCGACAGCGTCAAGGCGCTGATCAACGACCACGCCTGGAACAACGACGTCTTCCTGCCCACCGTCGGCAAGCGCGGCGCCGCCATCATCGAAGCCCGCGGCCTGTCCTCGGCCGCCTCGGCCGCCAACGCCGCCATCGACCACGTGCGCGACTGGGTGCTGGGCTCGGACGACTGGGTCACCATGGGCGTGCCGTCCGACGGCGCCTACGGCATCCCCGAAGGCATCGTGTTCGGTGTCCCGTGCGAATGCAAGGACGGCCAGTTCAAGGTCATCAAGGGTCTGGAAATCGACGAGTACTCGCAAGGCAAGATCAACGCCACGCTGAAGGAACTCGAAGACGAGCGTGCCGCCGTCGCCGACATGCTGAAGTAATACCGCGACGCGGCCTGCGGGCCGCGCCTGCACCGGGCCGCGGGGTAGAATCCGTGGCCCTTTTTGTTTCCCTGCCGCCTTCGAGGAGAACCCGCATGCGCCTGCACCCTGCCGATGTCCTGTTCGCCGGCGAAAAGCCTTTTCCCGCCCTGCCCGCGGTCGACCACTACGCCGGCGCCGAGAAGCTGATGCTCAAGGCACTGAAGCTGCAGCAGGAGCTCGGCCCGGTGTTCGACATCACCTGCGACTGCGAGGACGGCGCCCGCGCCGGCGCCGAAGCCGAGCACGCCCGGATGGTGGTGGCCGTGGTGAACGGCGCCGAGAACCACTTCGGCCGCGTCGGCGCGCGCATCCACGACATCACCCATCCGCACTGGAAACAGGATCTCGACATCCTGGTGCGCGGCGCCGGCCGGCGGCTGGCCTTCATCACCCTGCCCAAGGTCCGCTCGGCCGCCGATGCCGCGACCCAGATCGAGGAATTGCGCCGCATCGAGGCCGACTGCGGCAGCGAACGCGCACTGCCGGTGCATGTACTGATCGAAACCCACGGCGCGCTGCGCGAAGCCTGGCAGATCGCCGCCCTCGACGGCGTCGAATCGCTCGACTTCGGCCTGATGGATTTCGTCTCCGGCCATCACGGCGCCATTCCCGGCAGTGCGATGAAGAGCCCGGGCCAGTTCGAACACCCGCTGGTCACCCGTGCCAAGACCGAGATCTCCGCCGCCGCGCTCGCCAACGGCGTCCTGCCTTCGCACAACGTCACCACCGAACTGCAGGACGTCGCCGTCATCCGCCACGACGCCGAGCGTGCCCGCCGCGAGTTCGGCTACCTGCGCATGTGGAGCATCCATCCCAACCAGATCCTGCCGATCGTCGCCGCGATGCAGCCGGATTTCTCCGAAGTCGAGGAAGCCGCGCAGATCCTGATCGCCGCCCAGGATGCCGACTGGGGACCGATCCAGCATGGCGGGCGGCTGCACGACCGTGCCTCCTACCGCTATTACTGGGAACTGCTGCAGCGTGCGCGCAATACCGGCATGGAGTTGCCGGGCGAGGCACGTCAGCGTTTCTTTGCCGCCTGAGCCTGCCGCCACGCGAACCTCCCGATCATCTCAATGAAGTCGCCGAGCAAGGAGCCGGATGCTGCCGGCTCCACGCATCTCGAGGCCGGCACGCCCGCCTACCGTCGTGCCAACCTGGCGATGTTCGTCGGCGGCTTCGCCACCTTCGCGCTGGTGTATAGCACCCAGTCGCTGCTCCCCCTGCTCGCCGACGAATTCGGCGTCAGTGCCGCCGGCGCCAGCCTGACGGTATCGACCACCACCGCCGGACTCGCACTGATGCTGATTCCAGGCAGCGTGCTGGCCGACCGGCTCGGGCGGCAGCAACTCATGAAATGGGCACTGGCGATCGCCGCGATGCTCGCGCTGGCAAGCGCCTTCGCGCCCGATTTCCTCTCGCTACTGGTGCTGCGCGCGCTGCTCGGCGCGGTGATCGCCGGGCTGCCGGCGGCGGCGATGGCCTACATCGGCGAGGAAGTCGCCGCCAGTGCCCAAGCGCGCGCAATGGGGCTCTACATCGCCGGCAATGCACTGGGCGGCATGAGCGGACGCTTCGTCTCGGCGCTGCTGGCCGACCTCGGCTCCTGGCGCATGGCACTCGCCGTGATCGGCGTCTTCGGCCTGCTGTCGGCGCTGGTGTTCTGGCGCCGGCTGCCGGATTCGCGCCACTTCCAGCCGCGCTCTGCCAGACCGGCGCGCATCCTGCGCGACATCCTCGCCATCTACCGCGATCCCGGCCTGCCATGGCTGTTCCTGGTCGCCTTCCTCGCCATGGGCGCCTTCGTCGGCCTGTACAACTTCCTCGGCTTCCGTCTGCTGGAACCGCCCTACATGCTCGGCCAGAGCGCGATCGGCGCGGTTTTCCTGCTCTACCTCGTCGGCACCGGGGCCTCGGCCCTGAGCGGGCGCCTGGCCGAGCGCCACGGCCGGCAGAAGGCGATGTGGCGCATGGTCGCGGTGATGGGCGCCGGACTGGCGCTGACGCTCGGCCAGCCGCTGTGGATGATCATTGCCGGCGTCGGCGTATTCACCTTCGGCTTCTTCGCCGCCCACGCGCTCGCCAGCGGCTGGGTGGGACGGCGCGCGGGCGAGCGGCGCGCACTGGCCTCGGCGCTTTACCTGTCGAGCTACTACCTCGGCGCCAGCGTCATCGGCAGCCTCGCCGGCACCGCGTGGACGGCCGGACACTGGCCCGGCCTCGCCGCGCTGCTGGGGATCTGCGTGCTCGGAACCGGCGCGGTCGCGCTCCGGCTGCGCCGCCTGCCTACTTGAGGTTGCCGGACAGGAACTGGCGCAGGCGCTCGCTCTTCGGCTGGCCGAAAAGCTGCGCAGGCGGCCCGCTTTCTTCCGCCAGGCCCTGGTGCAGGAACATCACCTGGCTGGAGACCTCGCGCGCGAAGCCCATCTCGTGGGTCACCACCACCATGGTGCGGCCCTCCTCGGCCAGCCCGCGCATGACCTTCAGCACCTCGCCGACCAGCTCCGGGTCGAGCGCCGAGGTCGGCTCGTCGAACAGCAGCACCGCCGGCTCCATCGCCAGCGCCCGCGCGATCGCCACGCGCTGCTGCTGGCCGCCCGACAGGTGGGCCGGGTAGCTGTCCTTGAAGCGGCTGATGCCGACCTTGTCGAGGTAGGCCATCGCGCGCTCGAGCGCCTGCTTCCTGGGCACGCCGAGCACATGCACCGGCGCTTCGACGACGTTCTCCAGCACGGTCATGTGCGCCCACAGGTTGAAATGCTGGAACACCATCGCCAGCCGGGTGCGCAGACGCTGCAGCTGTTTCGCGTCCGCCACCTTCAGATGCCCGTCCCTGCCCGGCACCAGGCGGATCTCCTCGCCGGCCACGCTGATGCGCCCCGCATCGGGCTGCTCGAGGAAGTTGATGCAGCGCAGGAAGGTGCTCTTGCCCGAACCTGACGAGCCGATGATGGTGATCACGTCGCCGGCCTCGGCCGACAGCGACACGCCCTTCAGCACCTCGTGATCGCCGTAGCGCTTGTGCAGGTCTTCGACGGTAAGCTGGGTCATGAAAAACGGATCCTTGAAACGGGCTCAGGCGCCCTTGCCCAGCGGCTTGCGCGGCTGCAGGTGGGCGAGCCAGCGCCGCTCGGCGATGCGGAACAGGCCGACGAGGGCGAAGGTGACGGCGAGGTAGATCAGGCCGGCGAAGATGAAGGCCTCGAAGGGCGCGAAGAACTGCGAATAGGCATTGCGCGCGGCGCCGGTCAGGTCCACCAGGGTCACGGTGGAAGCGATCGCCGTGCCGTGCAGCATGAAGATGATCTCGTTGCTGTAGGCCGGCAGCGCACGCCGCAGCGCGCCGGGCAGCTGGATGCGCCGCAGCATCGTGGAACCGGCTCATGCCGCAGGCGCGCGCGGCCTCGATCTCGCCATGCGGCATCGCCCGCAGCGCGCCGGCGATGATCTCGGTGGTGTAGGCGCCGGTGTTGAGGGCGAAGGTGATCAGCGCACAGCCGTAAGGGTCGCGGAACAGCAGCCAGAAGCGGCTGCCCGCCTCCCACTGCGCCTGAACCCACTCGAACTGGCCGAGGCCGTAGTACATCAGCAGCAACTGCACCAGCATCGGCGTGCCGCGAAAGAAATAGCTGTAGGCCCACACCGGCCCCGACAGCCAGCGATTGGAGGACACGCGCAGCACCGCGAGCGGAATCGCCAGCAGCAGGCCGACGATCAGCGACAGCACGGTGAGCTGCAGCGTCAGCCACAGGCCGGACGCATACGATGGCCAGCTCTCGGCGAACAGGCTCCACTCGATCATGCCTGCGCCCTCCGCACACCCACCGAGTAGCGCCGTTCGAGCCAGTTGAAGACCAGGCCCGACACCGCCGTCAGCACCAGATAAAACACGCACACCACCGCATAGAACAGGAAGGGCTCGCGCGTGCTGCGGCCGGCCTGATCGGCCAGCCAGGTGATGTCCGACAGGCCGATGATCGACACCAGCGCGGTGCTCTTCTGCATCACCTGCCAGTTGTTGCCCAGGCCCGGCAGCGCATGGCGCAGCATCTGCGGGAACAGGATGCGGCTGAAGACCTGCCAGTTGCTCATGCCGTAGGCGCGCCCGGCCTCGAGCTGGCCGGCCGGCACCGCCATGAAGGCGCCGCGGAAGGTCTCGGTGAAATAGGCGCCGAAGATGAAGCCCAGCGTCAGCACGCCGGCGACGAAGGGATTCACGTCGATGTAGTCCATGCCGAGCGCATCGGTCAGCAGATTGATGCCCACCTGCCCGCCGTAGAAGATCAGCAGCATCATCACCAGGTCGGGTATGCCGCGCACGATGGTGGTGTAGGCGGTCGCCGGCAGGCGCAGCAGGCGCTTGGGCGACAGTCGCGACGAGGCCCCGAGCAGGCCGAGCACGAGCGCGAGCAGCAGCGAGAACACTGCCACGCGCAGCGTCACCCAGGCACCATCGAGAAGGGAAGGTAGATAACCGTGAAGCATCGGAAAGGCCGTGCGCTCAGCCCCGGCAGGGACGACCGCAACGCTCAGAAACACGTCGGCGACCACTGGGCCGCCGACGCAGGACACGAACGATCGCGCAGGCCTTGCCGCCCGCCCGCGCGCCGCAATCACTCACCGTAGATGTCGTAGTCGAAGTACTTCTTGCGGATCTCGTCGTACTTGCCGTTGGCACGGATCGCCGCCAGCGCCGCGTTGAGCTTGTGCTTGAGCTCGGCATCCTGCTTGCGGATCGCGATGCCGACGCCCTCGCCGATCACGCCTTTCTCCTCGGCCGTACGGCCGTGGTAGAGACCGCCGACGAAGGTGTAGTCGGCCCCCGCCGGCTGCTTCAGGAAGCCGCCGTCGGCCACCAGCGCGTCCGCCCACGCCGCGTCGATGCGGCCGGCGGAAAGGTCGAGATAAGCCTCTTCCTGGCGCGCATAGCGCACCACGTTGACGCCCTGCCCGGCCCAGAAACGGGTGGCGAAGGTATCGGCCACGGTGCCGCGCTGCACGCCGATGCGCTTGCCCTTCAGCACGTCCAGCTCGGGCAGCAGGCTGCTGCCCTTCTTCGCCACCAGCGCGAGCGGCGTGGCGTAGTACTTGTCGGTGAAATCGACGCGCTTCTTGCGCTCCTCGGTGATCGACATCGAGGCCGAGATGGCATCGAACTTGCGGCTCAGCAGGGCCGGGATCATACCGTCCCACTCCTGCTTCACCCAGGTACACCTCGCCTTCATCTCCTCGCACAGCGCATTGGAGATGTCCACATCCAGACCCTGCACCGCACCGCTGGTGTCCACGGTGTTGAACGGAGGATAGGCACCCTCGGTCGCAAAACGGATGCTGTCCCAGTCCTTGGCCATCGCGCCCTGCACGGACAAGGCCAGAGCAGCGAACAGCAGCGTGCGTCGGATCATCACGAGTCCCCGGAATCTGATAAATGTTGCAATTCTAACCGCAGCGCTGTCCGTCGCATGCGGATTTCGCCGGACATCATGATGCTGCGATGCAAAAAAACGCCTTGATTCAACGCAGTTTTTCGGCCAGCGCCGCGGCCAGTACCGCTGCCGCCGGCGGATCGAAGCGGAAGAACAGCTCGGGTTCGATCATCTCGAGCTCCATCAGCCGGAAGCCGCCGCCATCGCGCACGAAATCCACCCGCGCATACAGCGGCAGGGACGGGCAGGCGGCGACCGCGGTTTCGGCGAAGGTCCGCTCGGCTGCGGAAGGCAGGTGCGCATGCACGGTGCCGCCATGGTCGTCCTGCACGCGGAAATCCCCCGCGCGTGCGGTCTTGCGGATGGCATGGGTACAGCGGCCGTCGATCACGATCAGCGACAGCTCGCCGTCGGCGAGGATGGCCAGCTCGAAGCGCTGCACCAGCATCGCCTCCTGCGCCACGCAGCGGGCGAAGACCGGTTCGTGCCCGGCCAGCGAAGCCCGATCCACACGGTAGGTCAGCCGCGCCGCGCCCGACACCGCCGGCTTGAAGACGATCTCGTCCCAGCCCTGCGCCGCCATGATCGACGCCAGCGTGATCGCGTCGCCGCGCTCGACGAAGCACGTCGGCGCGATCGCCACGCCGCGCGCCGCCAGCTCGGCCAGATAGTGCTTGTCGACGTTCCAGCGGATCAGGCCGGCGTCGTTGAACAGGCGCGTCTGCGCCGACACCGCGTCCAGCCAGCGCGAGAACTCGGCGAAGCGGTCGAAATAATCCCAGGTCGTGCGGAACAGCAGGCTGCCGCATGCGCGCCAGTCCATCGCCGGATCGGCCCAGGAACGCCGCGCCACGCTGAGGCCCTGCGCCTGCAGCGCTTCAGCCACCAGGCCGTCCTCGCGCGCAATCTGTGCCTGGTACCAATCGTCGGGGTCGGGATGCACGTAACGATCCTCGGTCAGGATCACGACGTCGATCGGCTTGGCAGTCATCGGCGGCTGTGGCGTAATGAAAGGCCGCGATTTTAGCAGCAGCCCCATGCCCCGCTCTCCCATCCCGCTCTCGGTCCTCGACCTCGCCCCCGTCACGTCCGGCAGCACCGCCGCCGAGGCGCTGCGCAACACGCGCGAGCTCGCCCAGCTCGCCGACCGCAGCGGCTACAAGCGCTACTGGCTCGCCGAGCACCACAACATGGCAGGCATCGCCAGCGCCGCCACCGCGGTCGTCATCGGCCACGTCGCCGCGCACACCCGGCGCATCCGGGTCGGTGCCGGCGGCATCATGCTGCCGAACCACGCCCCGCTGGTGATCGCCGAACAGTTCGGCACCCTGGAATCCCTGTTCCCCGGCCGCATCGACCTCGGCCTCGGCCGCGCGCCCGGCACCGACCAGATGACGGCACGCGCGTTGCGCCGCAACCTGGGCAACAGCGACGAGACTTTCCCGCAGGACGTGCTGGAACTGCAGGGCTACTTCAAGCCGGCTCAGCCCGGCCAGAAAGTGCAGGCCGTGCCCGGCGCCGGCCTGGAGGTACCGATCTGGCTGCTCGGCTCCAGCCTCTTCAGCGCCGAACTGGCCGCCCACCTCGGCCTGCCCTTCGCCTTCGCCTCGCACTTCGCGCCGCGCTTCCTGCTGCGCGCGGTGGACCTGTACCGCAGCCGCTTCCGGCCCTCGGCGGCACTCGAACGCCCTTATGTCATGGTCGGCGCCAACGCCATCGCCGCCGACAGCGACGACGAAGCCCGGCTGCTGTTCAGTTCGCTGCGCAACCGCTTCGCCGGCATCGCCCGCGGCGATCGCGGCCTGCTGCAGCCGCCGGCGCTGGATGAAGAACAGGGCTGGACGCCGGCAGAACGGCAATACGTCGACGAGGCCACCGCCTGCTCAGCCGTCGGCAATGCCGACACCGTGCGCCGCGGCCTGGAACGACTGATTGCCGAAACCGGCGCCGACGAGTTGATCGTCACCGCGCAGATCTTCGATCACGCCGCACGCTGCCGCTCCTTCGAGATCCTCGCCGAGGCCTGGGAGCCGGCCAGCGCCTGAACGGCGCCGCGCGCTTGCACGTCCATGGGATACTCGGCGCTCGAACCCCGACCGAGGAATCCCATGCAGAAGAACGCCCCATCCCGCCTGATGCGCCCGCTGCTGCACTGCGCCGCCGCAGTGCTGATCGCCACCGGCGCCGGCTTCGCCACCGCAGCCGCGCCGCAGGTCCAGACCCAGGTGCCCGGCTACTACCGGATGATGCTCGGCGACATCGAAGTCACCGCGCTGTACGACGGTGCCATCGAGATCGACACCGGCCTGCTGAAGAACCTGCGCGACGAAGACCGTGACCGCCTGCTCGCCCGCCACTTCCTGCAGGCGCCGAAAGTGCAGACCGCCGTCAACGCCTATCTGATCAACACCGGCGACAAGCTGGTGCTGGTCGATGCCGGCGCTGCCCACCTCTTCGGCCCCTCGCTCGGCCACGTCACCGGCAACCTGCGCGCCGCCGGCTACGATCCCGCCCAGGTCGATGTCGTGCTGCTGACCCACCTGCACGGCGACCACATGAACGGCCTCATCGACGCCGACGGCAAGGCGGTGTTCGCCAACGCCGAGATCTGGTCGGCCCAGGCCGACAACGACTTCTGGCTGAACGACGAAGTCGCCGCCAAGGCAGCGCAGGAGGTCCAGCCCTTCTTCAAGATGGCCCGCGATGCCTCCGCTCCCTACCGCGCCGCCGGCCAATGGAAGACTTTCAGCACCGACCGGGACATCGTGCCCGGCATCGCCAGCGTCGCCGCCCCCGGCCACACGCCCGGCCACAGCGGCTACCTGGTCGGCAGCGGCGAACGCAAGCTGCTGATCTGGGGCGACATCGTGCATAACCACGCGGTGCAGTTCGCCCAGCCCGAAGTCTCGATCGAATTCGACGTGGACAGCGAAGCGGCAGTGGCGACACGCAAGCAGATCTTCGCCCGCTCGGCGAAGGAAAAGCTGCTGGTCGGCGGCATGCACCTGCCCTTCCCGGGCATCGGCCATGTGCGCGCCGAGGGGGAGGCTTATGAGTGGGTGCCGCTGGAGTTCAACGCCACACCCCAATAAACGAGCAAGGAACTGGGCAGACGCAGCAGCCAACTCGCCTCCCTGAAAACAAACGGCCCTGCCATCGCTGGCAGGGCCGTTTCTATATGAGCGAGCAGGCCGATGATTCAACGATCCGCCCTTCCCATCTTGCTTACACCTCGACGGTGTCCGCCACCGCGCGGAATTCTTCGATCTGGTCGAAGTTCATGTAGCGGTAGATGTCGCCGGCCTTCTGATTGACGATCTCGACCTGCGCCAGATACTCCTGCACGGTCGGGATCTTGCCCATCAGCGCGCACACCGCGGCCAGTTCGGCCGAACCCAGATAGACGCGGGTGTCGATGCCGAGGCGGTTCGGGAAGTTGCGCGTCGAGGTCGACATCGCGGTGCTGCCCTTGCGGATCTGCGCCTGGTTGCCCATGCACAGCGAGCAGCCCGGCATCTCCATGCGGGCGCCGGACTTGCCGAGCACGCCGTAGTAGCCTTCCTCGTTGAGGATCATCGCGTCCATCTTGGTCGGCGGGGCGATCCACAGGCGGGTCGGGATGTCGGTCTTGCCGTCCAGCACCTTGCCGGCGGCGCGGAAGTGGCCGATGTTGGTCATGCACGAGCCGATGAAAACTTCGTCGATCTTGTCGCCGGCGACTTCGGACAGGAACTTGACGTCGTCCGGGTCGTTCGGGCAGGCGACGATCGGCTCCTTGATGTCGGCCAGGTCGATATCGATGACCGCGGCGTACTCGGCATCGGCATCGCCCGCCAGCAGTTCGCCGTTGGCGATCCAGTCTTCCATCGCCTTGATGCGGCGCTTCAGGGTACGGGCGTCCTCGTAGCCGTTGGCGATCATCCACTTCATCAGCGTGATGTTCGAGTTCATGTACTCGACGATCGGCGCCTTGTTCAGATGCACCGTGCAGCCGGCGGCCGAACGCTCGGCCGAGGCGTCGGTGAGCTCGAAAGCCTGTTCCACCTTCAGCTCGGGCAGGCCTTCGATTTCGAGGATGCGGCCGGAGAAGATGTTCTTCTTGCCCTTCTTCTCGACGGTCAGCAGGCCCTGGCGGATCGCGTACAGCGGAATCGCATTGACCAGGTCGCGCAGCGTGACGCCCGGCTGCAGCGTGCCCTTGAAGCGCACCAGCACCGATTCGGGCATGTCCAGCGGCATCACGCCGGTGGCGGCCGCGAAAGCCACCAGGCCGGAGCCGGCCGGGAAGGAGATGCCGATCGGGAAGCGGGTGTGCGAGTCGCCGCCGGTACCGACGGTGTCGGGCAGCAGCAGGCGGTTGAGCCAGGAGTGGATCACGCCGTCGCCCGGACGCAGGCTGACGCCGCCGCGGGTGCTGATGAAGCTCGGCAGCTCGCGGTGCATCTTGACGTCGACCAGCTTCGGATAGGCGGCGGTGTGGCAGAAGGACTGCATCACCAGGTCGGCAGAGAAGCCGAGGCAGGCCAGATCCTTCAGTTCGTCGCGGGTCATCGGGCCGGTGGTGTCCTGCGAGCCGACGGTGGTCATCTTCGGTTCGCAGTAGGTGCCCGGGCGGATGCCCTGGCCTTCCGGCAGGCCGCAGGCGCGGCCGACCATCTTCTGCGCCAGCGAGAAGCCCTTGCCGCTGTCGGCGGGCGCCTGCGGCAGGCGGAACAGCGTCGACGGCGGCAGGCCCAGTGCCTCACGTGCCTTGGTGGTCAGGCCGCGGCCGATGATCAGCGGAATGCGGCCGCCGGCGCGCACTTCGTCGAGGATCACCAGGGTCTTGAGCTGCGATTCGGCGATCACGGCGCCGTTCTTCAGCGCGGTGACCTTGCCGCTGGCCTGGTCAACCTTCAGCTCGATCTCGTCGCCCATGTCCATCTGGCCGGCGTCGATCTCGATCGGCAGCGCACCGGCGTCTTCCATGGTGTTGAAGAAGATCGGCGCGATCTTGGAGCCGAGGCAGACGCCGCCGAAGCGCTTGTTCGGCACGAAGGGGATGTCCTCGCCGGTGAACCACAGCACGGAGTTGGTGGCGGACTTGCGCGAGGAGCCGGTGCCGACCACGTCGCCGACGTAGGCGACCAGGTTGCCCTTGGCCTTCAGCTCTTCGAGGAACTTGACCGGACCGCGCACGCCGGCTTCTTCCGGTTCGATGCCGGGGCGCGGGTTCTTCAGCATCGCCAGCGCGTGCAGCGGGATGTCGGGGCGCGACCAGGCGTCCGGTGCCGGCGACAGGTCGTCGGTGTTGGTTTCGCCGGTGACCTTGAACACCGTCAGCTTCTGCGAGGCGGGGACTTCCGGGCGGCTGGTGAACCACTCGGCGTCGGCCCAGGACTGCATCACGGCCTTGGCGTTGGCGTTGCCCTGCTCGGCCAGTTCCTTGACGTCGTGGAAGTAGTCGAACATCAGCAGGGTCTTCTTCAGGCCTTCGGCCGCGACCGCGCCGACTTCGGCGTCGCCCAGCAGGTCGATCATCGGCTTGATGTTGAAGCCGCCCAGCATGGTGCCGAGCAGTTCGGTGGCCTTGGCGCGCGACACCAGGCCACAGGCCTCTTCGCCCTTGGCGACCTTGGCCAGGAACTCGGCCTTGACCTTGGCGGCGTCATCCACGCCGGCCGGCACACGATAGGTCAGCAGCTCGACGAGGAAATCTTCCTCGCCGGCGGGGGGATTCTTGAGCAGGGCGACCAGTTCGGTGACCTGCTGCTTGTTCAGCGGCAGCGGGGGGATACCGAGAGCGGCGCGTTCGGCGACATGGGCACGGTAGGCTTCAAGCACGGTGAGTTCCTCACTTTTCGTGGCGGTGATCGGGGCCCCGCGCGAGGATCACCCGCGCGGATCGGGACGGATTATATGTCTTTTATAAGACTGGCGGTGCACCGCAACAGAAAGACATCGTATCCGCATGAAAGGCGCCGCAATTCTACTCCCTGCCGGCACCTTGGAGCAGAATGGTGGCCTCGACTGAGGTATAGCATCCCGAGCCGATGAAAACGACACCCTGCCCTTGTGAATCGGGCCAGCCTTTCGCACGCTGCTGCGGCCCGCTGCTCGCCGGCGAAAGCGCCGCCGCCAGTGCCGAAGCCCTGATGCGTTCGCGCTACACCGCCTTCACCCGGCGCGATGCCGCCTATCTGCTGCGCACCTGGCACGACAGCACCCGCCCGGTCACGCTCGACCTCGACGAAGATCCCACGCCGAAATGGATCGGCCTGAAGATCCTGTCCCGCAGCCAGCCCGACGGCAACAACGCGCAGGTCGAGTTCCTCGCCCGCTACCGCGTCGGCGGCCGCGCCCGGCGCCTGCACGAAAACAGCCGCTTCGTCCGCGAAGACGGCCTCTGGTACTACGTCGATGGCGACATCGACGACGGCACTGCCGAAGGAGAAGCACGGCAATGAACCTCGAGAAAGTCATCTTCGGCTTCTTCATCCTGCTCGCCGCGACGCTCAATTTCGGCTTCTTCGTCGGCGAAGTCGACAACCCTGCGCATCATGACGTCTATGAACTGTTCGCCGCGCTGGTGGTGAGCCTGATCGCGACAGTGCTGAAACTCGGCGATCGCACCCAGATCGGCGCCGTCCATCTCGCCACCAGCCTGGTGGCCGATCTGCAGCTGATTGCCGCGGCGATGGTGTGGGGCTATGCCGTGCATGTCTCCGGCGCCGGCCTCACTGCCGCGGCCACCGCCAACGTGGTGTCGCTGTCGGGCGGCGCGCTGCTCGCCAACCTCGTTTCGGTGGTGATCCTGATCGCCGAAACGATCATGCAGCGGCGCTGATCCGCTGCGATGAAAGACGCAGCCGCTGGCGCGGCACCACGGCATCTTTTTCCTGATCCTGCGGCGGCTGCGTGCGCCGCTGATCCTGCTGATCGTCATCATGGCGGTGTCGGTGCTCGGTCTCACGCTGGTGCCGGGCGTCGGCGAAGACGGCCAGGCCACCTACCTGAGCTTCTTCCACGCACTGTACTTCATGAGCTACACCGCCACCACCATCGGTTTCGGCGAGGTCCCGCACACTTTCTCCGAGCAGCAGCGGCTGTGGGTGATGTTCTGCATCTACATGTCGGTGGTCGGCTGGGCCTATACGCTCGGCACGCTGTTTTCGGTGCTCTCGGACCGCAGCCTGCAGCAGGCCATCGCCACCCAGCGCTTCGTGCGCGCAGTGCGCCGCCTGCGCGAACCCTTCTATCTCGTCTGCGGCTACGGCGAAACCGGCCGACTGATCTGCGACGCACTCGACCGCATGCGGCTGCGCGCGGTCGTCCTCGAAGTCGACGGCGGCAAGGCCGGCGATATCGGCCTGCGCAACTTCGCCGCCGACGTCCCCGCGCTCTGCGCCGATGCCTCCAACCCCGAAGTGCTGCGCGACGCGGGCCTCACCCACCGGCATTGCGCCGGCGTCATCGCACTGACCAACGACGACGCCACCAACCTCGCCATCGCCATCGCGACACGGCTGATGGCACCGAAGCTGGCCGCGCTGTGCCGCGCCGAGCACCGGGCGACCTCGGCCAACATGGCCTCCTTCGGCACGCGGCACATCATCAACCCTTTCGAACGCTTTTCCGGCACGCTCTCCACCGCGCTGCACGCGCCCGCCACGTCCCAACTGCTGGGCTGGCTGACCGGCCTGCCCGGCAGCACCGTCGCGCGCCGCCGCAGTCCGCCGCGCGGCTCGTGGATCGTCTGCGGACACGGCCGCTTCGGCCACTGGATGGTCGACGCGATGGATGCCGAATCGCTGCCGGTCACCATCATCGACCTCGGCGAACCGCCCGATGGCGCGCATCGCTGGGTGCAAGGCGACGGCACCGGCGCGCAAGCCCTGCTCGAGGCCGGCGTGCAGCAGGCTTCCGGCATCGTCGCCGCCACCAGCTCGGACATCGACAACCTGTCGATCGCGGTCACCGCACGGGAACTGAACCCCGAGCTGTTCGTGATCCTACGGCAGAATCTCCAGGTAAACCAGGTCCTGTTCGACACTTTCGAATCGGACATCACCGTCGTGCCGAGCGAAATCGTCGCCCACGAATGCCTCGCGATCCTCGCCACGCCTTTGCTGGAACCTTTCCTGCGCGACATCCAGGGCCACGACGACGCCTGGTGCGCCGAGCAGCTCGAACGCCTGACCGGCCGCTTCGGCTGGGAAGTACCGGAAGTCTGGAGCGAGCGCGTCAATCTGAGCCGCGCCCCCGCCCTCCAGCGGCACCTGATGCGCGGCGAAACCATCACGCTGGACCAGGTTCTTCGTTCGACGACTGACCCCGGCAGCCATCTCGACTGCGAAGTGCTCTACCTCGAGCGCGACGACGACGACCATCTGCTGATGCCGCCACCCGGCACCGCGCTCAGGCCAGGCGATGAACTGCTGCTGATCGGCAGGCGCCAGGCCCGCGACGCCTTCGCGCTCAACATCGCCTACGAGCACACGCTCGCCTGGCTGCTGACCGGCCGGGATCTGCCTGGCGGCTGGATCTGGCGCAAGCTGTCGCGCCGGGGCGCACAGTCATCGAGGCCGCAGCTACCCTGGAGGTCCGTGCCGGCGCCATCCGTGCCACGTTCAATTCCCGTCCTCGCCGGCAACCAGGACGATTTCCTCGCCGGCGAACTGCACCCGCTGGCCGGCACGCAGCTTGGCGCGCTTGCGGCTCTCCACCTTGCCATCGACCTTCACTTCACCGGCCTCGACCACCGCATGGGCAACGCCGCCCGAGCCCACCAGCGCGGTGGCTTTCAGCAATTGATCGAGCTGGATGTGCTCACCGCGCACGGCAAAGGAAATGCTCATGAAAAATTCCACCAAGGCCGAGCGGCGCCGGCCCGCCCGGGCCTGCGTCCGCTCATGTCAGAATGCGGCATTGTCGCCTGTACCGCCGTCCCATGACCAGTTTTCACGCCACCGCACCGCTCGACTGCCGCAGCGACGCCTTGCTCGACCTGTCCGGACAGACCATCCGCAACGCGCTCGCGACCGGCGCGCTGCAGCCGATCAGGACCGAAAGCACGCTGATCAGCGAAGGCGAATTGAGCTTCTCGGTCCGCTGGGTATCCTCGCTCGCGCTCAAGGACCAGGCCCGCGTCGCCAGTATCAGCGCGCGCCGCGCCGACTTCAACCCCTTCCTGCCGCCCGAGCCGGCGCTGACCGTCACCCATCTCGGTGACGGGCACATCGTCGTGCTGAACAAGTTTCCGGTCATCGACCATCACCTGCTGATCGTGACGCGTGCCTTCGAGGCCCAGACGGCGCCGCTGAGCACAGCCGATTTCCGCGCCCTGGCCACGATTCTCGGCCCGCAGGGCGGCCTCGGCTTCTACAACGGCGGCCGCATCGCCGGCGCCAGCCAGGCGCACAAGCATCTGCAATGGGTACCGGACTCGGCCCTGCGCGCCGACGACGGCTTTGCCGCCTTCAACCGACCGCTGCGCATCGACACACCGGGCATCGCCCAGTGCAACGCCGCCCTGCCCTGGCAACACGCCTTCGTTTGCCTGGCCGGCATCGACTGGTGCGATCCGGCAGCCGCCGGCCGGACCTTGCAGGACGCCTTCGCCACCGCCTGCCAGGCCGTCTCCCTGCCGCCGGTGGCCGATCCGATGCCGCCCTACAACCTGCTCGTGAGCCGCGACTGGCTGCTGGTGGTGCCGCGCCGGCTGGAGAAGTGGCAGGACATCTCGATCAACTCGCTCGGCTATGCCGGCTCGCTGTTCGTCCGCTCGCCCGCGCAGATCGAGCGCCTGCGCGCCGAAGGCCCGCTCGCGGTGCTGGCGGCGGTGGGCTTTCCGCCCTGATCAGGCCGCGTTCGGCAAGGGCGTGTGGGGCGAAGGCGCGTTGGGCATCGGTGCATGCGGCAGCGGCGGCAGGCCGATCGTTGCGCGCAGTTCGTCGCACTTCGGGTTCGGCCGGCCGTCGTCGAAATACACCGGGAATTCGCGGCAAGGCGTGGGCCGGTTCTCGTAGATCGTACAGGCGACCTGCTCGCCCACCGTGCCCGACAAAGCCGAGCAGCGCCGCGGCACCTGGTTGCTGCCTTTCATGCAGCGCATGCTGTGATTGAGCCTTTCGGTCATCCCCGCCGGCACGAAGCCGCCCGGCGCATCATCGGCTTCCGCCCAATAGAACGAGATGCGGAAATGGGTACAGCAGATGCCACAGGTGATGCAGGGGTTCGGCTCTTCCATGTTCGGGCTTTCGGCGGTGGAGATGCGGTCATGGGGCTGCCGGTTTCCCGGCAGGCGCGCATTCTAGCCCGCATTTCTCATGCCCCGACCGAGCAGGTCGATTTGGCGCTGACGGAGAGCGCGTTTGGACCGAAGCAATTCCAGGCAAAGGACGGACTTTCCGGACGAGCAACATACGCCAGCCTCACCAAACGGAGCGATCGGTCATCAGCACGGTCCGCAGGTGCGATCAGCCAGACGCCAAGCGTGCCTACGAGTCGCCCACAGCACAAATTTGCGCTCAAGATAGCGTAGCGTGGGGTACAGCGCGGACTTGTAGTCAAAGGTGTTGTACAGAAATGGATTGGGGTTGGCCAGCAGCGTACTGACGACAACGCCTTGCGGCGTGCCGCGGTCTCGCTGCTACTGACTGCCGTCCGACATCTGCACCGGTCCCTGAGCCAGCGCTCGATGTACAGCAACACCCATTTTTCCTGGGTGTGGCGGCGCACCGCGCGCATCAAGAAGTCGTGATCAATGTTGTCAAAGTATCCCTTAATGTCGAACTCGACAATCCAGTCGTGGTGCCAGCAGCGACTTTCCGCCACCGCCAGCGCCTGATGGGCGGATCTACCCGGCCGGTAGCCGTAGGAGTCCGGATGGAAGTGCTTCTCCAGTTCCGGCTCCAGAGCCTACTTGACCACCATCTGGGCGATTCGATCAGCCACCGTGGGGCCCCCCTGCGCCCGAGTACCTCCGTTCGCCTTGGTGGAGGCCCTTCGAAACTGGAGCGAAGACGCTCGTACAGCGATGCGAGACGAGTTCCAGAAGGTCAAGCATCGGCTAAACAGCCTCGAAACAATCACCTCTTACGGCAGGAGCGATACAACTCAGACACACAGCACTCAAGGTTCGACGCCGCCCAAGTGGTAATGGCGGCTCTGGCTCGGCAAACAACCGAACTGCTTGCGAAACGCGACACTGAAGTGGCTGATGTTGGAATAGCCCAGCATGACGGCAGTTTCGGTCACATTGTGGTTTGCCAGCAGTTGCCGTGCCCGACTCATCCTCTCTTCCTGGAAGAGTGCATAGATACTGCTACCGAAGAGACTCTTGAAACCCGTCTTCAATTTGCACTGGTTCATCCCTACTGCTTGTGCAAGCGCGGCAATCGTCGGGGGCATGCTCAGATCTGCCAGTAGCAGCGCTCTGGCTTTCTCGAGTTGCCGGCACTCGCGCGGCGCCGGGACCCTGCAGTGCTCGCATCCTTCGAATGCGGCCAAATGCCAGTGCAGGAAATCCATCGTGGCCGAATAGAGCAGCAAACGTGACCACGGACGCTCGCCCATCAGGCAGGTCAGTTGCGCACCCGATCGCATCGTTTTGCGGCACATCCCCGCACGGCGCACGAAGAAATCCGGACGATCGTCGATACCCAGGCGCAGGATGGTTTCTTCACCGGCTAGTTCGCGCAGCGTATCCAGCGTGACCATCACCGTGAGATTCTGGAAACGCTCGCAGTGCCTGACGCTGAAACATTCACCCGCGGAGAATCCGAGTGTCACATCCCCTTTCGAGTACGCCAAGCAATGCGGACCGACACGGCTTTCAAAGCTGCCCGCGAGTTGGCAATTGAAATGGAGATACTCGCAGTCCCCGGGAAAAGACCGGGCCTTCTCCTGTGCAGCCAAATCGCTCGCGGTGGTGTGACACACCATCAACCCCGGCTGAAGCGTGACCATCCTCTCACCAAGTGTGGGATCGAGAACGTTCGCTTCAGATGAATCGTCGAATGGCTCAATCTTCATTTTGTAAATGAAACTCATTATCAATGAAAGCCAAGACAATCCTAGTACAGCCGATCGAACAAGACAAGATTGCCTGCTTACTACCTACTCATGCCGATCACAAATCACGCCTCAGCATTTCCTTCGATGGATCTGGCCGGCACCCCAACCACCGTCGCGCCCGGCGGCACGGGCCGCAGCACCACGCTGCCCGCACCCACCTTGACGCCCTGCCCAATCTCGACATTGCCGAGCACCGTGGCGCCAACGCACAGCAGCGCGCCATCGCCGACCTTGGGATGGCGGTCGCCGCGCTCCTTGCCAGTGCCACCCAGCGTGACCTGGTGCAGAATCGAGACGTCGTCGCCGATCGCCGCGGTCTGGCCGATGACGATGCCGGTGCCATGGTCGATGAAGACGCGGCGGCCGACCGCTACCGCCGGATGGATGTCCACCGCGAACACTTCCGACACCCGGCTCTGCAGCATGCGTGCCGACAGGCGCTGCCCCGCGGCCCACAGCGCATGGCCGGCGCGGTGGCACTGCAGGGCATGGAAGCCCTTGTAGCACAGGAACGGCACTAGCGCGTTTTCCGCCGCCGGATCGCGCGCCAGCACCGCGGACAAGTCCTCCTGCGCGGCCGCCGCGATGCCGGGGTTCAGCGCCCGCGCCGTGTCGAAGCACTCTTGCCACAGCGCCGCCGGCAGCGCCGGAGCGGACAGCTTGCGGGTCAGCAGGTGCGCCAACGCGGTGAAAAAATCCGGCGACGCCAGCACGGTTTCAGCGACAAAGGCGCGCAGCGCTGGCTCAGCGACGCAGGTCGCGCGTGCTTCGCGGCGCAGTTGCTGCCACATGTCGGCCGCTGGCGCTTCGGCGGCGCAGCTGGTGCCGCCGCCGGCCGGCGCGTCCGTCTGGTGCAGCAGTCGGGGCGCCATCGGTGCGCACTCTCCGGCCGGCGCCATCAGTCGTCGGCGGGCGCACGCAAGGTGATCGTCGCGGTGCCGTTGTCCGCCGCCACCCACTCGATCGCCAACCCGCTGCGACCCGCCATGTAGGCCAGCGCCTCATGCTCCATCCGGCGCACCAGCGGCGGCAGTTCGGGGCAGCCCATGCGGATGAACATCTGCGCATAAGCGCAGTGGATAATCGCGCAGCGTATCTGTCGGCCTTCGTCCTGCACCGTGCAGCGGATCACGCCCAGTGCCTGGCAGCCCGCCATGAAGGCCAGCCAGTAGTCGCACACCGCTCGCCACGGCTGCGCGAAGACGTCGAACACGGTGGGGTCGGGCCACAGCCAGCGCATTTCCATGCGCCCGGTTTCCAGGAACATGCGCCCGTACAGCCGCAATGCCTCGTCCTGGCCCAGCAGGTCGCGCGCGCGCGAATAGCCGGCAGTGGAACATGCTGATGTCGCGCGTCACCGCCTGCCATTTGTGCGCCAGCGGGCCTTGCGCGCCCGCGCGCAGATCCGCGAACGCCCGGTAGTGGCGATGCCAGCGCCGCAGGAAGGAGACGATGAAGCCGAGCAGCGCCGGCCCCTTGCAACGGCGCCGCAGCGCGGCCCAGATGTCGGATTCCAGCAGATAGCGCTTTTGCAGCGGCACCATCTTGGGGTGCGCCGGCGCCGCGGTATACCAGTTGGCGCCGCAATGGCGCAGGCTGGCCACATCGTTACCGCTGAAGGCCTGCGCCCAGCCAAACTCCAGGCCCTGGCAGCGCAGCGCCGGCAGATCCGCCGTCCTGCCGGTGATACCCCGTTTGGCCAGATGGCCGGCCAGGCGCCGGCAGGTGTCATGCGACAACTGGTCGACGGCATATGCGCCGCGATAGTCCTGCAGCTCGCCGGCCAGCCACGCATCGGCCACCGCGCAGGCCATCAGCGCGGTCAGATCGTAGGACGACAACACCCCATGCACCATCAGCCCGCGTTCGGGCGCGCCGTCGGGATAGACCCACAGCACGGTGTCGGGGTCGGCGTCCTTCTTGCGCTTCATCGACTGCCCGCTGCTGTGGAAGCGCTTAGCCAGCCATGTGCGCATGTTCTCGGAGAGCCTGCGATTGGCCAGAAAGCGGGCCACGCCTTGCGACAGGTACTGGATGTGGTAGCGGGCGTCCAGGCTGTCGACCACTCCGGCCAGGGTGCTGCGCCCCGAAGCGAGGCTGGCTGTTTCCAGCGCGGAGAACGGAATGGTGTCGACCGGCTTGGCCTGCCCCGGAAACTGGAACAGTTGCAGGCCGTCCCGCCATGGCGTCTCCCGGGTGCGGCGCTGCCCGTGCTCCAGCACCTCGACATGATTGCTGAAGCTCGACAGGATCGCGTACGGGCTGCTCGGCCCACCCCCGTAGGCGGCACCCATGCAGGCGCGGATGTGGTAGCGGCCATTCGCGGCCGGCGCGGCCGCCGTCAGTCGGGTCAGCAGCAGGGTGGACAGGCCGGGCGTGAAACCCATGCCGGTGAAGATCGTGCGCCCCTTCTCTTTCGCCGTCTCGTGTAGCGCCAGCACCTGGTCGGCCACCGCCAGACTGTCGTTGATGTCGATGCAGTCGATGCCCGCCTCCAGGCACAGGCGGTGCGGCGCCACACCGTGGGCATGCATCGGCCCCATCGCCAGAATCGCCAGGTCGTAGTCGGCCAGTACCGCCAGCGCACGCTCGCGGTCACCGATGTCGAGCTGCACCGTCTGCCGCCGGCCCGGCCCGGCGGGCTGCGCGCCACGCGCGGCGCTGGCCACGCACAGCTCGGGGTAGCGCACGGCGAGATGTTCGACGATGCGCCGGCCGGTTTCGCCGCTGCCGCCCAGCACGATGATCTTCCTCGGCGCGCCGCTCATGCTGAGACCTCCGCCTCGGCCACGGCCGCGCCGCAGTCTTCGTACGCGATGCGCACCAGCCCCTGCGCCTGCAGCCGTTGCATGAAGCGCTCCGGCGGCACGGCCTCGTGCAGCATGAAGACGCCCGCCGCCGGCCCCTCGCCGTCCAGCAGGCACTGCGCCGCGATGCCGACCACGGTGCCGGTGGCGCGATAAGTGTCGCTCAGCACCAGCACGGCGCTGTCTCCGCCGCCCCCATCGTCAGTGCGATAGCGCAGCGCCGCGCGGATGCCATAGGCCGGCGCCTGTTTGCGCATGTCGCGCGCCGACGCGGCGACCAGCCAGCGCGCCCCCCGGTCCACGCCGCCGGGCGAGCGATACAGGCGCAGCAGCTTGGCCAGCAGGCACACCAGCGCCGCGCGCGGGCCGATGTTGGCGCCATACACGCGAGCCGTGCCGATGCCGTGCCGGCGCGCCAGGCGGACGATTTCCTCGGCATAGATAAGCATCGTCGTCACCGGGCCGATGGGCGCGGGAAACGCCACCTTGCTCGCCGCACGGCGCATCGGCACGCGTACCACGCGCTGCCCCTGCAGATGGCAGAAACCCCGGTCCTCGCCGAAGCCGCCGAGGCTGTTGACGATGTCCCAGGCCGAGTTATAGGTCCACGCGTCACGGCCGACGTAGTGCAGATCCAGTTGCGCCACGGCACGCCCGGCGGCTCGCGTCTCGATCAGCCAGTGTGGGAACAGCCCGGACAGGCCGGGCAGCAGACCGACGTTGATTATCAGCGGCACCTCGCTCGGCGCCTTCTGCTCGGCCGCTTCGAGGGCGTGCAGCAGCGGATCGTAGCCGCCGGCATCGATCAGCGGCGTGCGCGCCCGCTTGCAGGCCTGCGCGACGCGGTCGCCGACCACGCCGGACGGGCCGATGCACGAGACCACCAGGCGCGCCTGCGCGCAGGCCGCCTGCAAGGCCTCGGGCTGCGCGCTGTCGAGCACCTGCAGGGCGACGCGCTGTGCCCACGTCGGCGTCACCCAGGCCGGCAGCGTGCGCGCGCTGCGGCTGGTCAGCACGATGCGCGCCCCGGTGGCGGCGAGCAGGTAACGCGCCGCCTCCTGCCCGACGCGGCCGAAGCCGCCCAGAATCAGAACTTTTTCCTCGTCGTTTCGCTCGTTCATCGCCATCCGGTCCTGTGTCTGATCAAGTTGCCGCCCGCCCTGCCGTCACGGCAGCGGACTGTCGGCCGGGTGCCACGGCAGCCGCGCGGCGGCCAGGCGCGCCAGCCGTTTGCTCAGCGCCGGATAGCAGCCGGACAGATAGAAGTGGCCGCCGGGAAAGGCCTGCAGCGCGAAACCGCGCCTGCCGACGCGCGCCCAGGCGCGGGCGTCGTCCTCGCCCAGTTCGCCGTCTTCCCGCCCGATCAGTGCCAGCACCGGCACGTGCACCGGCGCGAACGCGGGCGGCGCGGCGGCATAGGTCTCGATCAGGCGGTAGTCGCTGCGCAGTGCTGGCAACACCAGCGCGGCCAGTTCCGGCGAGGCCAGCAGATGTTCGAGGCGCCCGTTCAGGCGCACGACGTCCGCCAGCAGCGCTGCATCGGCGGCGCTGTGCAGCGTGCCCGGACGGGCACGCCCCGGCCCCTCGCTGGCGGACACTGCCAACCCGCAGGGCAGTGGCAGACGCCGGCGCTGCAGCGCCAGACACAGTTCGTAGGCCACCGCCGCGCCCATGCTGTGGCCGAACAGCACATAGGGCTTGGCGAGCAGCGCCGGCATCTGCCCCAGCGCCTGCGCCAGCGCGGCCACCATTGCCGCCATGTCGTCGATGCACGCTTCCTCGATGCGCTCCTCGCGCCCCGGGTACTGCACCACCACCAGTTCTGCATCCTCCGGCAGCACCTTGGCCCACGGCTGGAAGAAGCTGGCCGATCCCCCAGCGTGCGGCAGGCACAGGATGCGCCACGCGGCGCCGGGCCTGGGCACGGGCACGCGGAACCAGGCGCGCGACGGTTGCCCGGCCGCCAGGCATGGCTCCAGATTCAGGCCGAGGGACATAGCGCCTCCTCGCCGCGCGCCGGCGCGCAGCAGCCGAAATGTCTCAGCAACGGCACGAAGTAGTGCTTGTCCACTTCGTGCGGCTGCAGGCCGTGCTCGCGCAACACCGCCTGCAGATTGTCGATGCGGTACTGGTGGTGCCCGCCCTGGCCGATGCCGTGCTTGAAGTAGCGGTTGATGAAGCCTCGCCCGAAGCTGTCGTCCAGACGCTGGTTCCAGCTGTCGAAGTCGAGCGCCGCGAAACGCCCGCCCAGTTCGTTGAACCAGCGGTAGATCTGCGCGCCGGCCAGGCTGGTGCGCGAGACCAGATGGAAGTTGTCGCCCTGCCTGACGATGTCGCGGCTGCTGATCATGCGGATGTAGTCGGCGACACGGTTCACCGGCGTCACGCTGATCAGGATCGACGATTCGGGGTAGGCCTGCACACTCAGGCAGGTGCGGAAGAACTTAACGAAGGCATCGTCGTTGATGAAGGGCTGTGCCTGCTCGCTGTCCCAGGTGATGGCGCCGGAGCGGAAGATGTTCACCTGCAGGCCGCGCGCACGCGCCGCGTAGAAAAGCTGCTCGGCCATGTACTTGGTGTGCTCGTAGGTCAACTCGGGCTTGTGCCACGGCGCGTCCGGCCCGGTCGCCTCGGGAATCGGCGGTTCGTCCTCGCCATAGGGCAGGCGGTAATGCACGCCGATGGTCGACATGTAGTGGATCGGCTTGCGCCGCCCGGTGGACGCCAGTTCGATGACGTTGGCCGAGCCCTGCACGTTGATCGGGTACAGCCCCGACAGCGGCGCGATCAGGCTGATCATCGCCGCCACGTGCACCACCTTGTCGATGCGCATGGTCAGCGCGTCGTAGGCCGCGGGCATCAGGCCGAAACGCTCGGAGGCGAGATCACCCGGCACGATGCACACCCGTTCGCGCTCCAGTTCCAGCGCCAGCCCCTTGTCGTCGGCCATCTGGCGCAGGCGGAAATAGCCGTTTTCCTCGTCGCGGCAGCGCAGCAGGCAATGGATGCGGTAGTCGGTGTGGCGCAGCAGGCTGCGCAGCACGTAGATACCCAGATAGCCGGTGGCGCCGGTCATAAACACTTCCGTGACGCCGTCGGCCGCCCGCGCCGACGCTGCCGACGCCAGGTTGCGCAGGGCTTGCGCCGCCAGCGCGTCGAGATCGATGCCGCGCCGGAAAGCCTCCTCCTCGTCCTCGGCGTCGCGCAGCGCGGCCACCATGTCGCGGAACACCGGGTGCTTGAAGATGAGGTCGATGTTCACCCCGAAGCCTTCTTCCGACAGCCGGTTGAGCAGACCTACGGCGCTCAGGCTGGAGCCGCCGATGATGAAGAAGTCGTCGTCGCGGGCAAGGCGCGCCACGCCCAGCAGTTCGCGCCAGATCGCGGCGAGTTTCTGCTCCAGCGCATCGTCGGCCCGCGGCGCCTCGAACACGCGCGCCGCCGCGCCGCCGCCCTGGAAGACCTGCGCCAGCGCCTTGCGGTCCACCTTGCCGTTGCGGCTCAGTGGAATCTCCGCCACCACTTCGATGGCGGCCGGCAGCATGTAGCGCGGCAGCAGGCTTTCCAGTTGGCGGCGCAACTGCGCCGCGAAGTCCGCCGCCGCGCCTTCATCAACCCCATCGCCCGACGGCTCGGCGGCAACCACGGCCGCAACTAAATCCAGCGGCTCGGCGCGCACCAGCGCCACCGCGCGGGCCACGCCCGGCAGCTTGGCGAGCGCGGCTTCGACGTCGCCCAACTCGATGCGGTGGCCGCGGATCTTCACCTGGTTGTCGGCGCGGCCGAGAATCTCGATCACCCCGTCGTCGCGGAAACGGCAGATGTCGCCGGTACGGTACAGGCGCTCGCCGGTGCGCGGATGGACGATGAAGTGCTCACGGGTGCGCTCGGGATCGTTGGCGAATCCCAGCGCCACGCCTGCGCCGCCGACCAGCATTTCGCCCGGCACCCAGTCCGGGCACGGTTCGAACCGCTCGTCGAGCACGTACAGGCGGTGGTTGCTCAGCGGCGAACCGTAGGGAATCGAGCGCGCCCCCGCCGGCACCTCGCCGATGCGGTGGTAGATGCAGGTCACCGAGATCTCGGTGGGCCCGCCCAGGCTGTTGAGCTGCAGGCCCGGCAGGCGCAGGCGCACCTGTTCGGGCAGCGTCACCGGAATCCAGTCGCCGGACACGAAGCCCAGCCGCAGCGACGACAGATCGCTGCCGTGCGCGAGGCTGGCCAGCAGCATCTGCATGTGCGCCGGCACCGAATTCCACACCGTCGCGCGGTGCCGCTCGATCGCCGCCACCCACTGAGCCGGATCGCTGCGCCAGTCGCCCTGCGGCAGCACTAGCGCCGCACCGGCGGTGAAGGTGCAGAAGATGTCCAGCACCGACAGGTCGAAGCTGTAGTTCACCAGCCCGAGCATGCGATCGTCGGCGTGGAGGCCGAATTCGCGGTTGAAGCCAACGATGGTGTTCAGTACCCCCTGGTGGCTCAGCATCACCCCCTTGGGCCGACCCGTGGTGCCGGAGGTGTACAGTACGTAGGCCAGCCGTCCGGCCGTGTCGCACTGCTCGCCGCGCGCGATCGCCTGCCGCAGCGCCTCGGCGTCGAGCGCCGTCCCCTCCTCCTGCTCATCCTCCACCTCGGCCGACAGCACGCGCAGCGCCGCGGGCCAGTCGCCGTCGAGGTGGTCGCGCTCGGTCACCAGCAGGCGCGCGCCCACATCGGCGAGGATGTCGTCGCGGCGCGCCCGCGGCTGGCCGACGTCGATCGGCACGTAGGCTCCCTCGGCCAGCAGCACGCCCAGCACCGCAGCGATCTGCGCCGGCCCTTTGTCGAGGAACAAGGCCACCGGCTCGCCCGCGGCGCAGCCGGCCTCGCGCAGGCGGTGGGCGATCGCCAGCGCCCACGCGGCCAATTGGCCGTAGCGCCACTGGCGCGCACCGCACAGCAGCGCAGGCCGTTCCGGCTGCGCCAGCGCATGGCGGCAAAAGCCGCCGTGCAGGTAGCCGCGCGGCAGCGGCGCATCCTTTTCGTGGTTGATGCGCTCGCGCTGCACTCGGGTGGCCTCGGGCAAGCTCACCAGCGCGGCGGCGGACCAGGCCGCCTCGTCCGCCGCCAGTGCGGCGATCGCCTCGCCGAAGGCGGCGAAAGCCTGCTCGATGACACCCGGCGGGAACACCCCGCAGCGCACGTCCCAATCCACGTGCAGGCCACCGCGGCGCTCGGTGGCCTGGCAGTCCAGCCACACCTGCGGGGTCTGGGTGATGCCGTAGTGCAGTTGCGCGTCGTGCATGAAGTCGTTGCGCGGCAGGTCGTCGCCGGCCACCCCCAGCGTGCTGGTGAATACCACCGGAATCAACTGGTTGTCGCCGCGCAGCCGCGACAGTTCGCGCAGCACCTCGATGCCGCTGAAGTCCGCGTGCGCCATGTCCTGCCACAGCCGGTGCTGCAGCGCGCCAGCGCGCTCGACGAAATTCGCCCCGCTGTCGCCGCGCACTTCGAGCACGTTGATGGCGATGAAATCGCCGACGATGCGCTGGATCTCGGCATGCAGCGCCGGGCGGTTGAACAGCGTCAGGTTGATGCAGAAATCGGGCTGCCGCGACCAGCGCCGCAGCACCTCGGCGAACACCTCCATCACCGCGCTGGTCGGCGTCAGTTGGTGGCGCGTGGCGATGGTGCAGAAGCGCTGCCAGGGCGCGCGCGGCAGATCGAAGCTGTGGCGCGCGAAGCTCGGCGCCCCCGCATCGACCACCTGCGCGGGCAGCGCGGCCTGGGCCAGCGGCAGTTCCGGCGCACCGGGCAGATCGGCCAGCCGTTGCAGCCAGTAGTCGCGGTGCGCCTGCAGGCGGGCCTGCGCGTCCGGGCGCTGGCGCCGCGCCCGTTGCGCCATCACCACGTCGCGAAAGCTCAGGCTCAGTGGCGGCGGCGTGCGCGCCGGCTGCCGGTAGCTTTCGCCCAGTTCGGCCAGCAGCAACTGGATGCTGGCGAAATCGGCGATCAGCAGATCGGTCGAATAGTGCAGGATCGCGCGCGCATCGTGCAGGCTCAGGCGCATCTCGTAGAGCGGCCAGCGTTCGGCGTCGTAGCGGCGGAAGGCCATCGCGCGGCGATTGGCGAGCACGGCCTGCTCGAAAGCCTGTTCGTCGCGTCCGCGCAGGTCGTCGCAGCGCAGCGGCGGCAGGCTGACGTGCTTCAGCACCCGCTGCTGGCCGTCGTTGCCGATCACCGCGCGCAGCATGTCGTGGCGCAGGATCAGGCCGTGCCAGGCCCGCTCCAGGCGTGCCGGGTCGAGCGGCGGCAGTGCCAGTTCGAGGTAGTTGTGGCAGCCGACCCCACCCAGCTCGTAGTTGTCGCGGCGGCCGACGATGTAGGCGAGCTGCAGGTCGGTGAGCGGGAAAGGCGCGTGGCGGCTGCCCGGATCGAGCTCGATGCCGTCGGCGGCGGCGGACAGATAGACGAGGCATTCGGCGCGGCGCGCCTTGAGCATGTCGCGCTGCGCAGCGCCCAGGGCGCCGGCCGGCGCCTTGAAGCGCAGCTGCCCCGCTTCGGCCCACAGCAGCACGCCGGCGGCGTTCAGCTCGGCGACCAGTTCGGCGATGGGGGTGTCGGCGGTGCGGATGGCGTGATCAGTCATAGTATGCCTTCTTCGATGAGTGCTTCTTCGTCGCTCGCCGCCGCGCCCAGGGCCTGCCACTGCTCGCGCACGTAGGCGGCCAGCGCGGCGAGGGTCGGAGACGAGAACAACACGAACAGCGGTACCGGCGCCGGGCTGACGCGCCGGCCGTGGAGCAGTTGCACGATGCGGGTGGCACGCAGGCTGTCGCCGCCGATGAGGAAGAAATCGTCGTGGCGCGAAACAGCGTCGCACTGCAGCACTTCCCGCCAGATCTCAGCCACCTGCGTCTCGAAGCGCCCCTGCGGCGGCGCGTGGGGGCGTACATCCGCGCCCCGTTCGCGCAACAGCGCCGCGACCGCCTTGCGGTCCACCTTGCCGTTGGCGCTCAGCGGCAGCTCCACCACCGCCAGCAGATTCGACGGCACCATGTAGTCCGGCAGCAACTCACCCAGCGCCGTGCGGATGGCTTCGTCTTGTTCGTCCCCGGCTGTCGGCACGTAGGCAGCCGCCAGCACTGCCGGCTGCCCCACCGTCGCCGCCACCGCGTGCGACACCTGCGCCAGCCCATTGAGCGCCGCCTCGATCTCGCCCAGCTCGATGCGGTGCCCGCGCACCTTCACCTGATGGTCCTCGCGGCCCAGGAACTCCAGCGTGCCGTCCGGCCAGTAGCGGCCTCGGTCGCCGGTGCGGTACCAGCGGCTGCCTTCCCGTTCCACGAAACGCTCCGCACTTAGGGCCGCGTCGCCGCAGTAACCCAGCGCCAGCCCCGCACCGCCGATCCACAATTCCCCCGCCACCCAGTCCGGGCAGTCCCGGCCCTGCGCATCGACCACCCGGTAGCGCTGGTTCGGCAGCGGCCGCCCGTACGGAATCGAACGCCAGTGCGACGGCAAGGGCAGGTGCACGTCGAAGGCGTTCGACCAGATGCCCGCCTCCGTCGCCCCGCCCATCGCCACCAGCTTCACCTCGGGGGCGCTGTGCGCCAGCAGCCGTGCCGGCAAGTCCAGGCCGATCCAGTCGCCCGACAGAAACACCTGTTCGAACGGCAGCCGCCGACCGTCCGCCTCGGCCATCACCAACAGCATGTCCAGCAGCACCGGCACCGAGTTCCACAGCGTCACGCCGTGGCGGTGGATCAGCGCCAGCCATGCGCCCGCATCGCGCCGCTGCGCTTCGTCGAGCACCACCACCGTGCCGCCCGCGCCCAGCACGCCAAACAGGTCGTATACCGACAGATCGAAGTCCAGCGACGACACCGCCAGCACCCGGCTGTGTTCGCCCACCCCATAGCGCGCATTGAGTGCGTCGATGGTGTTGGCCGCGCTCGCGTGCGTCATCGCCACGCCCTTGGGTGCGCCGGTCGAGCCCGAGGTGAAGATCAGATAGGCGCGCGCCTCCGCCGCCACTGCCACCGGACCCGGCAGCGGCGCGCAATGCCATGCCTCGTCCAGGTCCAGCCGCGTCGTGCCTTCGCAGGTCGCGTCATCGAGATGCGCCGCGTCGCCCAGCACCCAGCGGATGCCGGCACTGGCGTGGATCTTCTTCTGGCGCGCTGGCGGCTGATGCATGCCCACCGGCACATAGCAGCCGCCGGCGGCCAGCACGCCGAACACCGCGCATACCTGGTCGACACCGCGCGGCAGGCTCACTGCCACCGGCTCGCCCGGCGCCAGCCCGCGTTCGCGCAGCAGCGCGGCTACGCGCAGCGCCCGTTCGGCCAGTTCGCCATAACTCACATTGCGCTCGCCAGCGATCAGCGCGGTACGCGACGGCGTCTCCGCCGCCACGGCGAACAGCCCAGCATGCAGGGGCTGCGCCGTGTGCACCCAGTCGGTGCGATTGACCGCTTCGCGCACCGCCGCCTGGGTAGCCGGCAGCGGCAGCGACGGTACTTGCTGCCAGTGGCCCTCGTCTGCCGCCAGCCGTTCGAGCGACTGCATCAGCGCGGCGAACATGTCGTCCAGCAGACCCGCGGGGAACAAGGCGTCCACCGCATCCCAGGAAATCAGCAGTGCCCCGCGATGCTCGTACATCTGATGGTCCAGCCACACCTGCGGCGTCTCGGACAGCCCGCCGCCGGCCAGATCCGGGAAGGCTGCACGGCCGTGCCCATCACCACCCTCGTCGCCATCTGCATCGCTATCGTCGAACAGCTTGTCCGACATGCCCAGGGTGCTGGTGAACACGATGGGCAGCGCGGCGGCGGTCAGTTCCATGCCGCGCGCCCGTTCGCGCTGCACCCAGATCGAGGAAATCTCCCGGTGCGCCAGCGCCTCGGCGATCTCGCACTGCATCTGCTGCGCCTGCACCAGCAGGCTGGCACCGGGCGCCGGACGGCAGACGACCGGCGCCAGCGAGGTGAAGTCGCCGACCAGCTTGCCGACGTCGGCATGGACCGGCTGGCGGTCGAACAGAGTCAGGTTGAGGGTGTGCGCACCACCGCCGCTCCAGCGGCCGAGCACTTCGCCATATACCGCCAGGATCAGCACCGACGGGGTGATGCCATACCGGCGCGCCGAGGCTTTCAGGCGCTGCCAGGCATCTTCGGCGAGCCGCGCCGTGCGGCGCGAGAAGCGCCCGTCGACCAGAGCACGCGGATCGCAGGCCAGCGGCAATGTGGCCACCGGTGGCAGGTCGGCCAGCCGCGCCCGCCAGTAGCGCTCCGCGCGCGCCAGCGCCTCGGCATCGGGCCGTACCTGCATCACGTAATCGCGGAACGAGATGCCGATCGCCGGCAGCACGGTGTCCGGCGCCCGGTACAGCGTGGCCAGCTCCTGGATCAGCAGCTTGATGCTGTAGCCGTCCAGCGTGAGGTAGTTGAACAGCAGCCCCAGGCGGCAGCGCGGCGCGTCCCCGGTGCTGCCGGTCTGCCCTGGCCCGCCATAGCGCACGACGTGCGCGGCAAAGCTGAGCTTGTCCGCCTGCCGGGTATGCGCGTGCCACCATGCCAGCACGGCTTCGCGCGCGGCCTGCAAGTCCGCCGCGTCGGCCACGCTGACCGGCACGCCGCCGGCCTGGGCCGCCGGCACGATGCGCTGGCGGCCTTCGTCGTCGACCCGCGCGCGCAGCATCTCGTGGCGCGCCCGCAGCGCGTCGCAGGCCCGGCGCAAGCGCGGCAGATCAAGTTCGCCGCCGTCGAATTCCAGCAGGTAGTGGGTGCCGCAGCTCAGCGGCAGCCCTGGCGACTGCCCCATCCAGTAGGCACGCTGCACCTCGGTCAGCGGGAAGGGTTCGTGGCGCTGCGCCAAGTCGGCGCGGATCTCGATGCGGGGCACATCCGCCCGCTCGTGCAAGGCTGCCGCAAAATCCATCAGCGTGGGCTTCGCGAACAGCAGCCGCAAGGTCTGCTCCGCGCCCAGCCCCTGTTCGTGCAGCGCTGCCACCGCCTGGGTCGCCAGCAGACTGTCGCCGCCCAGCGCGAAGAAGCCGCTTTCGCGCCCGATGCGCTCGCAGCCCAGCACCCGGCACCACACCTCGGCCACGCGCTGCTCCCTGCCCTCGCGCGGCGGCGTCAGCACCGCTGGTATTTCACCCCCCGCGCCGTGCTCGGCCAGCAGCGCCGCGACCGCCTTGCGGTCCACCTTGCCGTTGGCGCTCAGCGGCAGCTCCACCACCGCCAGCAGATTCGACGGCAGCATGTAGTCCGGCAGCAGCTCACCCAGCGCCGTGCGGATGGCTTCGCTTGCGTCGTGTTCGTGACCGCTCGTCGGTACGTAGGCCGCCGCCAGCACTGCCGGCTGCCCCACCGTCACCGCCACCGCGCGCGACACCTGCGCCAGCCCGTTGAGTGCCGCCTCGATCTCGCCCAGCTCGATGCGGTGGCCGCGCACCTTCACCTGATGGTCCTCGCGGCCCAGGAACTCCAGCGTGCCGTCCGGCCAGTAGCGGCCCCGGTCGCCGGTGCGGTACCAGCGGCTGCCCTCCCCGCCTTCACCACACTCAACGAAGCGCTCCGCGCTCAAGGCCGCGTCGCCGCAGTAACCCAGCGCCAGCCCCGCACCGCCGATCCACAATTCCCCCGCCACCCAGTCCGGGCAGTCCCGGCCCTGCACATCGACCACCCGGTAGCGCTGGTTCGGCAGCGGCCGCCCGTACGGAATCGAGCGCCAGTGCGACGGCAGCGGCAGGCGCACGTCGAAGGCGTTCGACCAAATGCCCGCCTCCGTCGCCCCGCCCATCGCCACCAGCTTCACCTCGGGGGCGCTGTGCGCCAGCAGCCGTGCCGGCAAGTCCAGGCCGATCCAGTCGCCCGACAGAAACACCTGTTCGAACGGCAACCGCCGACCGTCCGCCTCGGCCATCACCAACAGCATGTCCAGCAGCACCGGCACCGAGTTCCACAGCGTCACGCCGTGGCGGTGGATCAGATCCAGCCAGGCCCCGGCATCACGACGCTGCGCTTCGTCGAGCACCACCACCGTGCCGCCCACACCCAGCACGCCGAACAGGTCGTACCGACAGGTCGAAGTCCAGCGACGACACCGCCAGTACCCGGCAGTGTTCGCCCACGCCATAGCGCGCATTGAGTGCGTCGATGGTGTTGGCCGCGCTCGCGTGCGTCATCGCCACGCCCTTGGGTGCGCCGGTCGAGCCCGAAGTAAAGATCAGATAGGCGCGTGCCTCCGCTGGCACCGTCACCGGACCCGGCAGCGGCGCGAAACGCCACGCCTCGGCCAGGTCCAGCCGTGTCGTCCCGTCACGAACCGCTTCATTCAGGTGGACCGCGTCGCCCAGCACCCAGCGGATGCCGGCGCTGGCGTGGATCTTCTCCTGGCGCGCTGGAGGCTGATGCATGCCCACCGGCACATAGCAGCCGCCGGCGGCCAGTACGCCGAACACCGCGCACACCTGATCGACACCACGCGGCAGGCTCACCGCCACCGGCTCGCCCGGCGCCAGCCCACGCTCGCGCAGCAGCGCAGCCACGCGCAGCGCCCGTTCGGCCAGTTCGCCATAGCTCACATTGCGCTCGCCGGCGATCAGTGCGGTACGCGACGGCGTCTCCGCCGCCACGGCGAACAGCCCTGCGTGTAGGGGCTGCGCCGTGTGCGCCCAGTTGGTGCGATTGACCACTTCGCGCACCGCCGCCTGAGCGGCCGGCAGCGGCAACGACGGCGCCTGTTGCCAGTGCGCCGCGTCTGCCGCCAGCCGTTCGAGCAGGCCGCAATAGGCGCGGAACATGTCGTCGATCAGGCCGTCGGGGAACAGACCCTCGACCGCGTCCCAGGCCAGCAGCAGGCCCGTCTCGTCTTCATAGACCTGATGGTCCAGCCACACCTGCGGTGTCTGCGACACCATGTAGCCCAGTTCGCCCAGCATTGCCTTGCAGGTGTCGCTGAGCAGGGGCGTGCCCAGGTTGCAGGCGAACACCACCGGCGCCGCGACACCCTCGGCGCGCCCGTGCTTGACCAGATCGCGCTGCACGGCGACCGCCGAATAGGCGGCGTGTGCGACATCCCGATGGAACTGCCGCTGGATGCGCCGCGCGCGCTCGGCAAAGGACACGGGCTTGCGGCAGTCGCAGCGCAGCAGCAGCAGATTGGTGAAATCGGCAACGGCGTGCTCGATGCCGGGATGCTCAGTCTGGCGGTCGAACAAGGGCATGTTGAGCAAGAACTGCGTATCGCCGCTCCAGCGCGCCAGCACTTCGGCATAGGCACTGGCCAGCACCATCGCCGCGGTGACCTGGTTGGCGGCAGCGAAAGCGCGCAACGATTGCCAGCGCGGCGCCGTCAGGCGGTGGCTGCGGCGCACGAAACGCGGCCGCCCGACGGCAGCCGGGGTCTTCGCCAGCGGCAGCCGCGGCCCGGTCGGCAGTTCGGCCAGGGCGTCCTGCCAGTAGCGCCGCGCCGCCTCGCGCTGCGGCCGCCGGCGCTCGGCCTCGATCGCCAGATAGCGGGAAAAGCGCCATGCCGGATCGGCCGGCGGCACTTCGCCGGCATAGGCGGCAGCCAGATCGCGCAGCAGAATGTGCAGACTGTGGACGTCGGCCACCAGCAGGTCGACGTTCACGTGGAGGCGCGTGCGCCCTCGCGGCAGCCGCGACAAGGCCAGCCCCGCCACCTCGCCGGCGTCCACCCGCAGGCGCCGGTGCGACAGCGCCTCCCTGAGCGCCAGCGTGCGCGCCTCGGCGTCCTCGGCCGGCAGCGTACTGAAGTCGTGCACCGCCAGCACCGGCGCCGGCAGCGCCTCATCGACGTATTGCCGGCCGGCGTCGGTGAAGCGGGTGCGCAGCATCGCATGGCGCTCGAACACCTGCCGCCACGCCGTCTGCAGCCGTACCTGGTCCACCCCGTGGCCATCGAGTTCCACGTAGGCATGGCAGCCGACGCCGCCGAGCACCTGACCGTCCTGGCGGCCGATCCAGTAGGCATGCTGTACGTCGGTCAGGGCGAAGGCCGAGTCAGGGCCGTCCTGCGCATCCGGCACGCCGGACGGCGGCGGTGCATCAACCGGCAACGGCGCGGCTTCGAGCAGGGCCAGCCAGTGGCGCAGGGTGGGCTGGGCGATCAGTTCGGCGAACGTCACCCTGGCGCCCCGGCTGCGCCAGGCATTCACCAGGCGCATGACGTGCAGGGAATCCAGCCCCATTTCGATCAGGTTATCGTCCTCGCGGCCGGCCAGCGGCACCGGCACCAGCGCCTGAAGCTGCGAGACGAGGGTCGTGGCGGAAGAATGCTTCATCACACCACCTCCGTGCCGACCGCCACCTTGGCCGGGCTCAGCACCAGGTGCTTGATCACGCAGCCGAGCTTCTCGTTGGTTTCCTCCAGTTCACGCTCGGGGGTGGACTGGGCGACCAGGCCAGCCCCCACCTGCAGCCAGCTTTCGCCGCCGCGCTGGTAGATCGAACGCAGCACCAGGGCGGCATCCATCGCGCCGTGGCTGTCGACGATCAGCACGCAGCCGCTGTAGCAGCCACGCGGCGTGCCCTCGTAGCGATGGATGGCGTCGATGCCGGCCCGCTTCGGAATGCCCGATGCGGTCACGGCGGGGAACAGCGCCTCGAACGCATCCCAGGCGTGCCGGCCTTCGCGCAGCCGGCCTTGCACGCGCGAGGCCAGATGCTGCACGCTGCCGCGCCGCGACACCGTCATGAATTCGCTGACACCGGGGTCGTCGCACACCGAGGCCAGTTCGTCGTGCGCCAGCTTCACCGACACCGCGTGTTCCGCCACCTCCTTGGCGTCGCACAGCAGCTCTTCGCGCAGCCGCGCTTCTTCTTCGCGGTTCGCGCCAAGTGCGCGGGTGCCCGCGAGCGGCTGGGTGCTGACCCGGCCGTCAGCGCTCACTTCCACCACCGTTTCGGGGCTGAAACCGGCCACCCGCAAGTCGCCGAGTTGCACCAGATAGGAGCGCGCCGGCGTATTGCGGGCGCGGCCGCAGCGATAGGTTTCCGGCAGGTCCACGCCGGCCGGCAGCGGAATGCGGCGCGACAGAATCACTTTCTGGTAACGGCGCGCGCTGATGTCCGCCACCGCGCCGCTGACACGGGTTTTGTAGGCCTCCTGCTGATGGCGGCGCAAGCTGTCCACCAGCGCCGCGTCGGCGGGCGCCGGCATGCCGCGCTCGGCCTGCCGGTCGGCCTGCGCCAGCGCCGCCTGCAGGCGCGGCAGCGCGGCCGGATCGATGGCGCGCAGCAGGGCCTCGCCGTGGCGGATGCGGACCTCGTATTCGGGCACGAACAATTCGAGCAGCGGGTCTTCCTGCGCCTGCACGTTCAGCCCGTGAAACACCCGCGACAGCTCGAAGCGCGCCACGCCGTAGGCGCGCCAATCGAGCACGTCGATGGCCTGCGTGGCGGCGGCGATGGCATCCACCAGGCGCGCCCGGCGGAACGTCTGGCGCGCCTGCCCGGCCCGCGTCAGCCACGCCTGCCCGGCGTCGGCGCCCAGCGTGACCAGGCGGCCCAGGCCGATGGACCATTCGTCCGGCTGTTCGTAAATCGTGTAATCGTCCGCCAGACCCGCGCGTGCCAGCGCCAGGCACAGATCGATGGGTGCGCGCTCGACCTCGACGCGGCATTCGGCATACGGGCGCGGCGCACCGATGGCAGCCTCATGTTCGGCTGCGGGCGGGCGCAGGGCCAGCGCGACCAGCCGCTGCGTGTCGATCTTGCCCACCGTGGTCAGCGGCCAGGCCGGCACCGCCAGCACCTGGTCGGGCTGCTTGTAGCGCGGCAGGCCGAGCGCGCCGAGATGGCGCTGCAGTTCGGCCAGCGTCGGCACCCGCTCGCGGCCGATCACCACCGCACAACTGCGTTCGCCCAGTCGCTCGTCCGGCACCGCCACCACCACGCAGCTCTCGACATCCGGGTGGGTACTCAGCGGCCGCTCGATTTCCGCCGCGCCGATCTTCTCGCCGGCCCGGTTGATCTGCTCCTTGACCCGCCCTTCGACGACGATGTTGCCTTCGGCGGTGAGGCGCACCAGGTCGCCGGAGCAGTAGAAGCCTTCTGCCGTGAAGCTGCGCGCGTTCTGCTCCGGCGCGCGGTAGTAGCCGCGGATGGTATAGGGGCCGCGCACTTGCAGTTCGCCGACCTCGCCAGCGGCCACCGGCCGGCCGTCGGCGCCGACGATGCGCACTTCATCGTCCGCGCACAACGGACGGCCCTGGGTCTGCACCACCGTTTCCCACGGATCGTCCAGGTGCGTGTAGCACAGCAGCCCCTCGGCCATACCGAACACCTGCTGCAGCCGGCAGCCCAGCGCCGGCGGAATGCGTGCGGCCAGCTCGGGCGCCAGGCGCGCGCCGCCCACCTGCAGCAGATCCAGGCTGGACAGATCGGTGCGGTCCCATTCGCGCGCTTCCAGCCACAAGGCCACCAGCGGCGGCACCAGTGCGGTGAAGCTCACCCCTTCGGCGTGAATCAGCGCGAAGGCTTCGTCGCTGCTGGGCGTTTTCGCCATCACCACCCGGCCGCCGACACTCAGCGTACCCAGGATGCCCGGGCAGGCCAGCGGAAAATTGTGCGCCGCCGGCAGTGCCGCCAGATACACCGCATCGCGCGACAGGCCGCACAGGCGCGCCGAGGCGATGGCGTTGTAGGCGTAATCGGCATGGCTGCGGGGAATCAGCTTGGGCGTGCCGGTGGTGCCGCCCGATAGCAGCAGCAGCGCGGTGTCGGTATGGGCCGGCGCGGGCAGCTCGCGCGGCGTTTCGTCCACTGCCGCCAGCGCCGTCCACGGGCCGGCGTCACCGTCGAACACGATGTGCCGCAGCGCAGGCTGGCTGCGTTTGACGCGCTCGGCCAGCGGCAGATAGTCGAAGCCCAGGAAGGTGCGCGGCGCCACGTAGGCGACCGGCTCGGCCAACTGGCAGAGCGCGGCGACGTCTTTCTCTCGATGCGCTGGCATGGCCATGATCGGCCAGGCACCGAGGCGCAGCAGGGCGAACAGGCAGACCACGAACGCGGCGTCGTTGGGCAGTTGCAGCAGCACGCGGTCGCCCCGGGCGACGCCGAGGCGGGCGAAACCGGCCGCCATGCGGTCGGCCTTCAGGTCCAGTTGAGCGTAGGACAGCCGCGTGGTCCCCGCCACCAGGGCGGTCGCTTCGCCATGCTGCGCGGCCCATTGCCGCAGCAACTGCCCGAGTGTGTGAGGCTGCCGGTAGCCCTGGCGCGCGTAATGCTGTTCGAGCGCATCGGCTTCGTGGTGGCGCGTATCCATCATGCCTCCTGCATTCATTAATGCAAATAATCATAAAAACACTAATGAAAATCATATACATCCACTTAAATAGGCGACTACTCGAAACGGGACAGGAAAACCCGTATCCGGCATACATTTCTGTAACGGCTGACGCCAGAGCCGCGATGTGAGGGATGTACGGGAGTGTTTGTCTGGCGGGGGAGGAGCCGAGGGTAAGAAGAAGGCGGCCGGGTCACGACACCCGCTTCAAACGACCTCTAACAATTTCAAACGACACCACCCATCGTTTGTGCCCTTGCGGGATGCCCCACCCCATGGCACGCGGCGGCGCCCGGCACCTCGCCGGACGCCTCCTGCGCCGCCCACATGCGTGCATACAGCCCGCCGGCGCGCAACAGGCGCTCGTGCGTGCCGAGTTCAACCACGCGCCCCTGGTCCAGCACCACGATCTGGTCAGCTTCCCGCACCGTCTGCAGGCGGTGTGCCACCATGATCACGGTGCAGTGCGCGGCCAGCCGGTTGACGGCCTGCTGGATGGCGCGCTGCGATTCGGCGTCGACCGCCGCAGTGACTTCGTCGAGCAGCAGCAGCGGCGCCTGCTTGAGCAGCGCGCGGGCCAGCGACAGACGCTGGCGCTCACCGCCGGACAGGCCCATGCCCCCCTCCCCAACGCGCGTCCGATAGCCTTCGGGCAGACGCCGGACGAAGGCGTCGCAGTCGGCCGCCGCGCAGGCCGCCAGCACCGCCTCGTCGCTCGCCTGTTCGCAACCGACGCGGACGTTGTCCATAATGCTGCCGTCGAACAACTGCACCTGCTGGAACACCATGCCGAGCAGGCCGTACAGGCGTTCGCTGCCGATCTCGCGCAGGTCCAGCCCTCCGATGGACAGGCGCCCCTGCTGGGGGTCGTAAAAGCGCGCCAACAGATGCAGCAGGCTGCTCTTGCCCGCGCCGGAAGGCCCGACGATGGCGGTGACGGTACGTTCGGGCACGGTGAAGCTGACGTCGTGCAGCGCAGCCGCGCCGTCGTAGGCGAACGAAACATGATCGAAACGCACCGTATGGTCGGCCGTCGACGCAGCATGCGCGGGTTCAGGCAGCGCCGGGGTGCGCCAGAGCTCGTCGAGCTTGACTTCGCTCTGGCAGGCGTAGCGCAGTACGAGCAGGTATTCGGCCGCCTCCAGCAGCGGGCCGATGAATTTGTAGGCGAGCAGGAAGAACAGCAGCCAGTCCACCGCCGCCGCGTCCGCCGGGCGCGCCAGCCAGGCGCAGGCCAGCAGCAGACACAGCAGGCCGCCTTCGACGCACAGCCGGTACAGGGTGACCGGCCCTCCGCCCCATTTTTCGATGTCCAGGCTGAGCCGCCGCAGGGCCTCGAAGCTGCGGTCGAGCCGCTGCAGCCAGTCGCCGCTGCGGTTGTACAGGCGCAGCGTGGCCAGCCCGCCGACGAATTCCACCAGCAGGCCGGCGCTTTCGCGGTAGCGTGCGTGCTTGCGCAGTCCAGCGCGTTCGAACACCCGGCGGCTGAGCGTCAGCGCCAGCACCGCCACGGGCACCACGCACAGAAGCGCCGCGGCCAGGCGCCCGTCCACCCACGCCAGCAGCGCGATGGTGGTCAGCGCCAGCCCGAGCGCCGCCACCAGATCCGCCGAGACGTGGGTGAAGATCGATTCCACGCGGTTGACGTCGTCGGTCAGCAGATCGGCCAGATACCCCACGCGGCGGCTGCGCAGCAGGCCGAGCGGCAACTTGCGCACGTGGTCGGTCAACCCGGCGCGGTAAGCCTGGATGATGCGGTAGCTGCCCAGAAAGCACAGGCGCTGGCCGTGATAGGCCAGCAGCCACTGCAGGCCGAACACACCCGCCAGCGCCGCGGCCAGCGCCGGCGGCTCGGCCGCCCAGGCGAATCCCGGCCAGGGGTCGGCCAGCACCGCGCGCAGCCACAGATAGGCGAGCAGATAGGGCAGCAGCTCGCAGCAGCGCTCCAGGATGCGCAGGCCCAAGCCGAGCCAGAACGGCCCGGCGGCGGCGCCGCTGCGCGCCATGATGCGGCGCACGCTGCGCCACGCCGTCACTTCGCCATCGACCCCATTCTCCGCGCCTTCATCCATTCGCCATCTCCGCGGGCCGCGTCGGCTCGCCCTCGCCGCCCGTGTCCGCCGCCGAGCGCGCGAGCGTCCACGCCTCGCCCAATGCCTCGCAGCGCCACATGGCGCGGTAGTACGCGCTTTCGCGCAGCAGGCTGTCGTGCGTACCCCGGTCGGTCAATCGGCCGGCCTCTAGGATCAGGACCTGATCAGCGCGCTCGATGCCATACAGCCGGTGCGCCACCACCAGCACCGTCTTGTCGGCATAGGTGGCGCGCAAGGCTTCGAAGAAGGCGCGCTGCGTCATGCTGTCGGCGAACGCGGTGGCCTCGTCCAGCACCAGCAGCGGCGTATCGGCCAGCAGGGCCCGCGCCACGGCAAGGCGCTGGCGTTCGCCGCCGGACAGGCGTGCGCCCAGTTCGTTGACCTGGGTGTCGAAGCCCGCCGGCAGGCCGAGGATGAAATCCTCCGCCTGAGCTGCGCGCACGGCCCGGCGGATCTCGTCCTCGCTGGCCCTCGGCCGGGCCAGGCACAGGTTGTCGCGCACCGAACCGCTGAACAGAAACACGTCCTGGGTCGCGAACGCCACCAGGCGGGCCCGTTCCTCGTCAGCCAGCTCGGTGGCCGGGCGGCCGTTCAGGGTGGCCTGCCCGGCCTGCGGCGCCAGCACCCCGGCGACGATCTGCGCCAGCGTCGATTTGCCCGAACCGGACGGGCCAACCAGCACGTTGAAGCTGCCCGGCGCCAGCGTCAAGCTCACATCGGCCAGTATCAGCCGCTCGCGGTAGCGGAAATCGACCCCGGACAGCACCACCTGCAGCGGCCCGGCGGTCACCGCCGCCGGCAGGCGGGGCGTTTCCGCCAGACGCAGGATCGGCGCCATGCGGCGCAGGCCGGCGAAGATTTCCGGCATTTCCATGGAGAAGCGGCTGACCTTCAACAAGGGGCGGAACACCCCGGCGCCCAGAATCACCGCCACCGCGACCTGGGCCGCACTGACTTCGCCGCGTCCATGCAGCCAGGCGCCCAGGGGCAGCAGCAACAGCAGATGCGCGCCCAGCACGCTGGTAAACAACGACCAGCCCGGCACCGTGCGGCGCGTAATGCATTCGGCCAAGCGGTAGTAATCCGCCAGGCGTCGCTGCAGCAGTCGGAAATCGGCCGCGGCGCGGCAGAACACCTTCATCACCGGCATGTTGCGCACGTATTCGACCGTGGCGTTGTTCAGCTCCGCGGTCGCGCGGCTGAACTGATCGTGATCGCGCCCCGCGCCGCGCATGAAGGCCCAGCTACAGGCCAGCGCCAGCGGCCCCACCGACAGCACCGCCAGGGCCAGGCGCCAGTCCACCCAGAACAGCAGCGCGGCCACGCACAGCGGTGCCATCACCGCGGCGGCGATCTCCACCGTGTGATGGGCGAGGAAAGCTTCCATGCGCTCGACATCCTGGATCACCGACTGCTTCAGCGCCCCCGCGCCGCGCTCGTGCAGCCAGTGCAGCGGCGCGCGCGCCAGATGCACGACCAAGCGGCGCCGGATCGCCGCCATGATGTCGTAGGCGGCGTGATGGCTGAGCACATAGGCGCCGCCATAGGCCAGATATTTGAGCAGCAGCGCGGCGGCCAGCCAGGCGGCCAGTTCGTACAGCGTCGCCGCCAGCGTGTGTGGCGCCACGATCAATGTTTCGATGGCGCGGTACAGCAGCCAGAACGGCACCAGCTCAGCCAGCACCGCCACCAGCGTCACCGGCAGCGCCGCGAACAGGCGCGCGCGGCGCCCCACCGTCAGCAGGCGCAACAGACGCCAAGTATCGACGCGGTCCTGGGAGTGTTCCATGGGGTAGCGGTCCGGCTTGCGGAAAGTCGCTCCAGCTTAGACAGGCCGCCATAGCCCCGCCACCCGGATCGGTGCGCGATGCATATTGAAATGATTACCGATTCGGGTAGTGGGCGTGCCGCGCGAAAAGAATACTGGCACCTATCCCGACTGCAAGCCCGGATCGTCCATGCACGCGCCCCGCCCCGCCCATGCTCTTTTTCCATACAGCCGCTGTGCGCCGCCTTGATCGCGCTGCTGGCCGCCGCCGCGCTCGGCAGCACACCCGCCGTCGCACAAGGTTATCCGGTCACGATCGTCGACGACCGGGGCAAGCCGGTGACCGTTGAGCACCCGCCCCGTTCGGTGGCCTCGGTGTCCACCTTCGGCGCCGATCTACTGGCCGCGCTGGGGCGTAAGGTGGATGGGTTGTCGACGCTGAACAACAAGCAGTCCGCCTTTCTCGGCGACGCGACCCGCGGTGCGGTCAATCTGGGCGAGGTGCACGAGACCAATCTGGAAGTGCTGACTACGCTGGCGCCCGATCTGATCATCGGCCTGCGCACCTATACCGAACCATTCGAGAAGAAGTTCGAGGAAATCGGCCGCTTCCTCGCCTTCGATCTGATCACGCTGGACGATTCTCTGCACGCAGTGACGCGCGCCGCCATCGCGCTGGGCAACGCCGCACGCGGCGAGGCACTCAACGCGGCGTTCCTGGAAACACTGGATGAGTACGCCGAACGGGCGCCGGGCGGCCTCACCGTGGTGTTCCTGTGGCATTGGGCCGATGTGCCGTTCGCCTTCTACGACCATCATCTCTCCACCCATATCATTGCGCGGCTGGGCGCGACCAATGTGCAGGGTGCCAGCCCGACCCCGCAACTGGCTTCGCCGGACTCCGCCGCGATCACGCTGGAAAACCTGCTCGGCCTCGACCCGGACGTCATCATCTCGTTCAAGGGCGACGAGGGGCCGTTCGTCGACCATCCGATCTGGCCGCGCCTGAAGGCGGTGAAGAATGGCCGTGCCTGGCGCGTCGGCGACCAGTACGTGATGCCCCACGGCCCGATCGCGCGCGACATGGTGCTGCGCGAACTGGCCCACCTGCTGTACCCGGCGCAGTTCCCCCCGCCCGACGACATCCCGGCCGGCGCACGTGCCAGCGCGATGCGCTTCGCGCGCTGAAACGCGATGCCCGCGCTTCGCCACGCGGCGGCGGCCGCAGCTACCGCCACACACCCGCTGATCGCCGCCTGCGCGCTGCTGCTGTGCCTGGGCGCGGCTGGCACGCTGCTGCTGGGCGACTTTCCCCTGTCGGCGCATGCCGTGGCCAAGGCCCTGCTGCCGGGCGCCGACGACAACGCAGCCTTCATCGTCCGCGAACTGCGCCTGCCGCGCCTGCTGGTCGGCGTGCTGGCCGGCGCGGGCCTGGGCATGGCCGGCGCGATCATCCAGTCCATCACCCGCAATCCGCTGGGCGAACCCGGCCTGATGGGGGTCAGCGCCGGCGCCGCGTTCGGCATGGTCGCCAGCATCGTGCTGTTCGATCTGCCCGCCGCCCGCATGCTGCTGTGCGGCATCGCCGGCGGCGTGTTCGCCGCGCTGCTCACCTTCGGCCTGGCCGCCCGCACGCGCCTGCAGCCGCTGTACCTGACGCTGACCGGCATGAGCGTCAACCTGTTCTTCGCCGCGGCGATCACGCTGCTGCTGGTGTCCTCCAACGTCGAAGCCAACGGCATCTACTACTGGCTGACCGGCAGCCTGGCCAACCGGACCTGGCAGCACGTGCATCTGCTGTGGCCCTGGGTTCTGCTCGGCCTCGCGCTGGGCGCGGCCTGCGCGCGGCTGCTCGACCTGCTGATGCTCGACGACACCCTACTCGCCGCCCTCGGCGTGCGCGCCACCGCATGGCGGCTGCTGTTCGGCCTGGCGGCGGTGCTGCTGACCGCCGCCGCCGTGGCGGCCACCGGCCCGCTCGCCTTCATCGGCCTGGTCGCGCCGCATCTGGTGCGTTTCAGCCTGCGCGCGCAGACCGGCGCCCTGGTCCACCGCCGCCTGCTGCCGCTGTCGGCACTGGTCGGCGCCAGCCTGGTGTGCGGCGCCGACCTGATCGCCAATTGGCGCATGGTGCCGGTCGGCATCCTGTGCGTGCTGCTCGGCGGCCCACTGCTAATTCACCTGATTCGCAAGCAGGAGAACTAGGATGGCATTCGGTTTACAGCGGGGGGAGAGAGCACAGCGGAGGCGGCCCGGTGCGTATTGACCTGCCCGCCCCTTCGCACCCCCTGCTGCCGGCCTCGCACGCCGCGGCCGCGCCGCCGCGTTGGCGTTTCGCCGCCGTGAGCCTCGCGCTGCTCGCCGCGCTGGCCGCGCTGCTGGGCCTGTCGCTGTCGCTCGGTGCGGTGCCGCTGGAGGCACGGCAGGTCTGGCTGGCGCTGAGCGGCGAGGGCGATGCCACCACCCACGCGCTGCTGTGGAACCTGCGCCTGCCACGCAGCCTACTCGCCGTGGTGGTTGGACTGCATTTTGCGCTGTCGGGCCTGATCCTGCAGGCGGTGATCCGCAATCCACTCGCCGACCCTGGCGTCATCGGTGTGTCCAGCGGCGCCAGCCTGGCCATCGTCGCCTTTCTGCTGCTCGCCGACCTCATCAATGCGACCTTGGGGCAGGCTGGCGGCCGTCTACTCACCCTCGCCGGCCTGCCTTTCGCCGCCCTGCTTGGAGGACTGGGCAGCGCACTGCTGGTACTCGCCTTGTCGTGGCGTGCCGCGATCAGCCCGGTGCGGCTGGCGCTCAACGGCGTGGCCGTCGGTGCCGTGCTCAATGCGCTGGTGATGTGGATCGTGGTGGCCTGGGGCGGGGCGCGCACCGAAATCACTGTGATCTGGCTGGCGGGCAGCCTCTACGGGCGCGATTTCGACCACCTCGTGCTGCTGCTGCCATGGTCCGCGCTCGGCTTGGCGGGTGCGTGGCTGCTGCTTCGCCCCCTGTCGCTGCTACGTTTCGACGACGACGTCGCCCGCGGCCTGGGCCTGCATCTGCTGCGCTGGCGGCTGGCGGCGCTGGTGGTCGCGGTGCTGCTGGCCGCCAGCGCCATCGCCGTGGCCGGGCCGATCGGCTTCGTCGGCCTGGTGATTCCGCACCTGGCCCGTTTGCTGGTGGGCAGCGAGCTGCACCGCCTACTGCCGGTCAGCGCGCTGTGCGGCGCGCTGCTGACGCTGGGCGCGGACACCGTCGCGCGCACCGCGATCAGCCCGCTCGAACTGCCGGTCGGCGTGCTGACCACGCTGATCGGCATCCCGATCTTCCTGATCCTGCTGCAACGACATGCAGGAAGGCAATCATGACCCTGCACGCCACCGCGCTCAAACTGGCCTACGGCCCCCGCAGCATCGTCGAGGTCACCGAACTGCGCCTCGCCCCCGGCACCCTCACCTGCGTCATCGGCCCCAATGGCTGCGGCAAATCGACGCTGCTGCGCGCCCTCGGCGGCCTGTTGAAACCCGCCGCCGGCCAGGTCTGCCTGGACGGCCGCCCGTTGCCGGCCTGGAAACCGAAAATACTCGCGCGGCGCCTGGCCAGCCTGCCCCAGGCGCCGGCGGCGCCGGACGGCATCAGCGTGCGCCAACTGGTCGGCCACGGCCGCTATCCGCACCAGGGGCTGCTGGCGCGCCACGGCGCCGGCGACGACGAGATCATCGACTGGGCGATGCAGGCCACCCGTATCGCCCACCTGCAGCGGCGCCCGTTCAGCACCCTGTCCGGCGGCGAACGCCAGCGCGCCTGGCTGGCGATGACGCTGGCACAGCGGGCCGACATCCTGCTGCTCGACGAGCCCACCACCTGGCTGGACATGGGCCACCAGGCGGAACTGCTGGAACTGCTCGCCGCGCTGCAGCGCGAACACGGCCTGACCATCGCCATGGTGCTGCACGACATCAACCAAGCAAGCCAGTACGCCGACCGGCTGCTGGCGATGCGCGACGGGCGCATCGTCGCCGACGGCCCGCCGCTGCGCATCGTCGACGGCCAGCTCACCGAAACCCTGTTCGGCCTGCGCACCGAGCAGGTGTACCGCGATTGCGGCGGCCGGCGCGTGCCCTTCTGCCTGCCGCTGCCGGCGTGCGCTGACACGGCCCTACCGGCCGGCCACGCGCAGCCCGGCAGTCTCGTCATCCATCCACTCCGCACAGCTTGATGAAGTTTGAGAGGACAACCATGAACACGCCCAAGCAGGCCAAACCCACCGCCCCGTTCCGCCACAACCTCCGCCCACCCGCCTTCCTGCCCCGTTTCGCCCCGTTGGCACTGGCACTGGCAGGGGTCTTCGGCGTGTGGCCGGGGGGTGCCGCGCACGCCGAGGATACCGTCTCGGCGACGGCCGACATCGTGACCCTGGAGGCCGTCACGGTGAGTGCTCGCCGCGCCGAGGAGCAGCTCAAGGACATCCCCTTCAGCGTCACCGCGATCAGCGGCGAGGAAGCCGAAGCGCGCCGCCTACACACGCTGGAAGACGTGCTGCGGCAGACCCCCGGGATCGATTTCGTCACCAACATGGGGGTGGCCAACACCACCCTACGCATACGCGGCGTCGGCGCGCTGCAAAAGGTCAGCGGCGACGACACATCGGTGATCCTCAACGTCGACGGCATACCGATGTCGGCTGCCAGCGCGACGCTGAACGTACTCGATGTGGAACGCGTGGAAGTGCTCAAGGGGCCGCAGGGCACGCTGTACGGGCGCAATTCGGAAGCCGGTGCGGTCAACATCGTCACGCGCAAGCCCACGCGCTGGTTCGAAGGCCAGGTGCGCGCGGAAATCGGCGAGGACAACCACCAACTGATCGAGGGCGTGGTCAGCGGCCCGCTCAGCGACAGCGTGGCCGCGCGCGTCGCACTGCGCGGCTCGGGCATCGACAACCACATCGAGAACATGCGCGACGGCAAACCGCTGAACAAGCCGCGCGAACAGACCGGCCGTGCCAGCCTCCTGTGGCAGATCGGCGCTGCCACTACGCTCAACCTGAGTGCCGGACGCGAGGAGCAGAAGCACCGCGACTGGGTCTATCTGCTTCATCCCTACGGCGATCCGGCGCAAATCGACGGCCCGCCGGGCGGCGAATCGAACCGCCGCGCGGTCAACCGCTACAACGCCGAACTCAAGCATGACTTCGACCGCGCCGTGCTGACCCTGCTCAGCGGCTACTCGCGCACCCACCACGACAGCACCACGCCGATCTACGAAGGGCGCACCTACACGCAACTGATCGGCTTCGCCCCCGACGCGAGTTGGAGCAGTGTGACGCGCGAAAAGGCTTGGAACCACGAAGTACGCCTGGCCTCGGCGCCGGAAGCGCGCGTGTTCTGGGTGGTCGGGCTCAACAGCTTCCGTTCCAACCGTTCGCTGGACCGCATCGACTCCTACGACACCTTCTACCCGGACAACCCGACCGCCTCCGACACCTTCCGCGATTTCACCACCGACGCCGACGCGATCTTCGCCGAAGCCACCTATCCGCTCACCGACGCCACCAAACTGACCCTGGGCGGACGCTATACGCGCGAAAAGAAGACCTACAAGGCCCTGTGGATCGCCAGCCCCGACAACAGCAGCCCGATCCGCGAGGCACGCGACAACCAGAAGCTTTCGGACAGCTACGCCACCGGGCGCATCGCCCTGGGCCACGCACTCAGCCCGCGACTCAACGCCTATGGCATCTACGCACGCGGTTACAAGGCCGGCGGCTTCGACGACGAGGGCACCAACTTTAATACCGCCTTCCTGCCCGATGAGCCCTATAAGGCGGCCACCGTGAACAGCTACGAAACCGGCTTCAAATACGAGAGCAGCGACATGCGTCTAGCGCTGAATGCCGCGTTGTTCTTCAACCAGGTCAAGGACGATCACATGCTGATGTTCGATCCTCAGAGCATGACCACCAACAAGGACAACCGCGACACCGAAAGCCGCGGCTTCGAACTCGACGCGCAATGGCGTGCGACCCATGCGCTCACTCTGTCGGGCGGCATCGCTTATACACGGGCGAGGATCAAGGGTGCTGGTACCACCGGCGGCGACGGCGGGGTACGCAGCGGCAACGGTGTGCCGGAAGTGCCGCGCTGGGGCGCCATGCTATCTGCCACCTACGAAGCCGCGCTGCCCGCGATACTCGGCATGGCCACTCCGCGCCTCAACGCCAAGCTCACCAACCGCTACGTTGGTAAGCGTCCGGCCGATCCGCAAAACACCTTTGATCTGAAAGCCTATAACAAACTCGATCTGCGCCTGGGCCTGCAGCAAGGCGGTACCGAAGTCTATCTGTGGGCCGACAATCTGCTCGACGAACAGTACGACCTGTATGGCTATTACATCGCCCCCTATTTCCCTGGTGGATCGGACGCCCGCATCGGCGCGCCGGGCCGGGGGCGCAGCCTGGGGGTCGGCATCAACGTAATATTCTGATAATCCACTCAGACCCTTTCGAGCAAACTTCGGACGCACTCTGGTGCAAGCCAAGGACAAAACGAAACAACCGGTCCTAGACACACTACGCCGGGTTGAACGATTGCCCAGTCTCGTCAGATCGTTCTTCCAACAACCTAAGTGTCAATATGCTTTCTATAGGGCCTTACTTTCCATAAGGTTAGTGCCATGCTGCACACGCTATGATGGACAAGCTGACTATGCCGGCGCTGATGACTGCTCTGTCGACGTTGTGGGAGGACTTGCCCGGTACAGGAAGAGAGATAGCTGGCTGCAGTGTATCCCTACCAGCGCTGGATGCTTTATTGCACGGGGTGTCACTGGCTAGCCTACATCCCATGATGCCGGCTCGTGCGGTTCGGGCGCGGCAATTGTCTTTTCTAGCCGGCAGGTTGTGTGCCGAGCAGGCACTGAGCAGGCTGGGTTGTGTGGCGGCCAACGTTGGCCGCAATGCCGATGGGGTGCCAATGTGGCCAGAGGGTTTTGTCGGCTCTATCAGCCATAGCCCAACGTTGGCAGCAGCCATGGTGGGGCGCAGCAATGGCGCTGGCGGCATCGGACTGGATTGTGAAAATATCGCAACAGGCGAGCGACTGGAAAGCATACTTGCCTTGTGCTGCACCGCCGCCGAACGTGTGCTGCTACAGCCAGAAATATACCCGGCGCTGGCTACGTTAATCTTCTCTGCCAAAGAAGCCGGTTACAAGGCGATTGCTCATTGGTTAAGCCGTATTCCAGATTTCACTGAGTTCGAGGTCTGTCGCTTTGCGCCAGACGCCAACCGCCTTTGGCTGGCACCGGTAGCAGGCAGAGAGTGGCACGGCTGCATCGCCCCGTTTGCTGTAGATTTCGTACTCGGTCCGGATAGCGTACAAACCATAGTAGATCTGCGTGCCTGCCGCTGAAGATGGGCTACCGATCGAATTGCAGATGCGATCGGCGGCGAGGAGTTCACGCGGCAGAAGAAATCTAGCGGCATCGCCAGTCGCAAATTCGATGTTTGAGGAAACGGTGGCTGAGTACGCCCCCCTGGGCACGAATTCATGTCCAAGCGCGCTCGCAGCGTCGCAAAGCCCAACCCGAGGTGCGCGGCGTTTTCGCCTTTAGCCTTCATGCTAATGTCGCCATCCGTCGCAAATTCAGCGCCAAGCACGCGAGTTTCCACTTTGACCTTGATGCCATCCACCGCAATCGTCCCCAGCTTCACCGCCTCCGCGAGCAAGGCCGATAGTTCTTCCAAATGCAGCGCGCGAAAGTCGCTCAACGTGCGATGCTTCCATCGTCACTCAAGACAGTTGCCGGCAGTGTGTTCTGCCGCACAGGCTCCTCGCGCCGCGAAAAGCGCCCGAAAACATCCAGAAAGCCTTTTTTAATCAGTCGTTCGCCAGAAATGTTTTCAGGAATGAAATCAGCCCAGCGGCGGCAGCCCATGCCGCGCACGGGCACGATCGCAGGCGTCCTCGCCGATGCCCAGCGCCGCATAGGGCGCAAAGTCCCGGCACGGCGAAGGCCGGCTGGCATACAGCGTACAGCGCACCGCCGTGCCGATCTCGCCGGCCAGCGCCACGCAGCGCGGCGGCGCGGCATCGGTGCCGCGCATGCGCACCAGCGTGGTCGTGACCGGCACCGTCAGGCCGTCGGGAACGCCACCCGGCGTGGCGCTTTCGAGTTCGGAATGATGGAAATCGACGCGGAAGGCGGCACAGCACGCGCCGCAACGCGTGCAGTGGTCGTCAGGCTGCCCCGCCATCGTCGAGCGCGCCGCAGCACTTCTTGAACTTCTTGCCGCTGCCGCAGGGCAAGGGTCGTTGCGGCCGGGGCCGGTGGCGGCAGGCTCGCGCGGCGCATCCGCTTCGAGCAGTGCCGGCGCCGGAATACCGGCATCCCGCCAATGCGCATAGATGTCGTTGACCGCTTCGCCCATCGCCCCCAGCCATTCCAGGCGCGTCTCCTCGCCGGCTTCGGCAGCGGAATCCTCCGCCCACGGCGCCAGCACTTCGTCCAGCGTATCCCGCACGGCGGTGACGGTCTCTTCGTCCAGGCCTTCTTCCCAACCCTGCGGCCACAGATCCAGGCCCTGGGCGAAGCCTTCCAGCCATTCCTCGCCGACTTTCAGCGTGTCGCCTTCGGCGATGGCGAAGCAGAAAGGCTCCCAGCAGATCTCGTCATCGTCGTCGAGGCCGAGCGTGCTCACCATCTCGTTGTAATAGGCCTTCACCAGGCGGATCGCCCGCTGCAGCCCGCGGCCGCCGCTGAAGCTCGCCTCCTCGCCATGTGCGGACCAGACGTCCGGCAGCCAGCGCTCCACCGGAATCGGCCGCGGCGAGATCAGCACGCCGGCGAGGAAGCCGTCGAGCATCTCGAGGTCCATGCAGTCCTCGGGGACGATGTCGGAGGTCAGCACTTCTTCGAGTGCCTCGAAATCCTCGTCGCTCATCAGATAGGGGTTGTGGGGCTCGGTCATGGCAATTCTCCGGAAATGGCTGCAAGGGTGGCCGAAGCCGCGCCGGACGGCAAGCGAATCAGCAGGGCTCGCCGCGCAGATCGACTTCGAGCCGGTACAGCGTCTGGCCGGAATCGCGGTACTTGCGCTCGAAAGGACTGATCGGCACTTCGGCGGGGAAGCTTTCCCACCGCAGATCCCCGCCCGAGCGCGATCGACAGCGCCGCCGCCATCTCCTGAATATAGACATCCCAGTTGCTGCGGCATTCCAGCACGCCGCCGAGACGCGGGATGAAGGGAAACACCGGGTGCGCATGCCAGCGCCGGGCCAGATGCCCGATCTTGGGCCAGGGATTCGGATACAGGATGTAATGCCGCGCCAGCCGCAGACCCGCTTCATCCAGCAGACGCCAGTAATCGACCAGGTCGGCGCGGACGAACACCAGGTTGCGCGGCATCAGCGCGTCCGGATAAGGCTTCCTGCGCTCGAGCCGATCCTGCGACTGGTCGACGCCGATCACCCAGTGCTCGGGATAGGCGCGCGCGATCTGAATGCTGCTGTGGCCGACGCCGCAGCCTGCATCCAGGATCAGCGGCGCCTTGCCGTCCCAGCCGGCCAGGCTGAGCTCGAAGGCTTCGCGGTTGTAGGGCGTGACCGGCTTGCGGAAAGGCTCGGCGAGATGCTTGCGCACCAGCGCGCCGAGGCGCTCGTGGATGCCGCCCTGGGCGCTTTGCGGAATGCGGGAGTTGGCGTAGCTCATGCGATGCTCGATGGATTGATGGCCGGCGCCGGCACGCCGTGGCGCAGCAGCACGCCGTCGACTTCGGCCAGCGTGCGCAGGCTGCGGATGGCGGCGAACAGCTGCTGCGCCTGCGGGTAGTTGCGCGCCAGCAGGTGAAGCCACTGCTTGATGCGCCCGGGTGCATGCTTCGCCTCGACCTTGTGCCTGACGCGCTCGCGGAAGGCGCCGAGCAGCGGCAGCAGCGCCGCCCATTCATGCGCCCGCTCCTCGGCATCGGGCTGTTCCAGTCTGCCGGCACGGATGCGCGCGGCCAGGAAAGGGTCTGCCACCGCGCCGCGGCCCAGCATCACGTCGTCGACGCCGGACACCGCCCGGCAGCGCCGCCAGTCGGCCGCGCTCCAGACTTCGCCATTGGCCACCACCGGCACCGCCACGGCATCGTCGATGCGGGCGACCCACTCCCAGTGCGCCGGCGGGCGATAACCGTCGGCCTTGGTGCGCGCATGCACGACCAGCGTGCCGGCACCGCCTTCGCTCAGCGCCTGCGCGCATTCGATCGCCCGCCCCGCGTCGTCGATGCCCAGCCGCATCTTGGCGCTGAGCGGAATCGATGCCGGCACGGCGGCGCGCACGGCAACGGCGATACGGTTCAGCAGTTCGGGCTCGTTCAGCAGCGCCGCACCGCCGCGATGGCGATTCACCGTCGGCGCCGGGCAGCCGAAGTTGAGATCCACGCCCGCCGGTGCCAGGCCGGCCAGCCGCGCGGCGTTGTCGTGCATGCAGGCCGGGTCGGAGCCGAGCAACTGCACATGCACCGGCGTTCCGCCCGCGGTACGGCTGCCCTGCCGCAGCTCCGGCGCAATGCGGCGGAAGAAGCGCTCGGGCAGCAGCGTGCCGGACACGCGCGCAAACTCGGTCACCACGTGGTCGTAACCGCCCGACGCGGTCAGCGCGGCACGCAGCACGTCATCGAGCAGGCCTTCCATCGGAGCGAGCAGCAGGCGCAAACCGGTACTTCCTCGAAACGGGTTCATCGGAGGCGCGGCAAGCCGCGCGGGGAGCGGAATTCTAATCCAGACGCGGCCGCAAGCCGATTTCCACTTGCCAGCCATTGCCCAGTCGCGGATAATTCCGCCTCTTTACCACTCAGGGCGGTCACAACCGCCGCCCGCGCGCATCAGGAAGACACCATGAAAGCGGACATCCATCCGAAATACGACGACGTGAACGTGACCTGCTCCTGCGGCAACACCTTCACCACCCGCTCCACCGTCGGCAAGCCCCAGTACCACGTCGAAGTCTGCTCCGCCTGCCACCCGTTCTACACCGGCAAGCAGAAGATCGTCGACACCGCCGGCCGCGTCGAGCGCTTCCGCCAGAAGTACGGCAGCGTCCAGCGCGCCAGCTGATCGCGGCTGCACAGCCGGATTCGTGCCCCCCGCTCAGTCGGACTCGCGGCACTTCGCAAAAAAGGCAGCCGCGGCTGCCTTTTTTATCGTCGAAACCATCGTTCAGCTCGAAGCCCAACCCGGCTTCAAGCCGCCGCCTTTGCCTGCCGGAGCGCTCCGCCCCACAATGCGCGCATGATTCGAGAACCCGAAACGCCCTCCCTGTTGCAGCGCCGTATCTACGGCACGCTCGGCATCACGCTGCTGGTCGGCCTCTACCTGCTCGTCGGCCTGGCCGGGCACGATCCCTGGCGCGGCGACGACGCCCGCCATTTCGGGCCGATCCTGAGCATGCTGCAGGGTGAGGGCTGGCTGTTCCCGATGCTGGCCGGCGAAGCCCTGCCCGACTATCCGCCGCTGTATTACTGGACCGGCGCCCTGCTGGCCTGGGCCGGCAGCGGTTTTCTGGCGCTGCACGAAGGCGCCCGCCTGGCGAGCGCACTCTTCGTCGCGCTCGGCGTGTATTTCTCCGCCCGCAGCGCGGAAGCACTGTACGGCCGGCCGGCGCGCACCCCCGGCGCGCTGCTGATGCTGGGCGCGCTCGGCCTCGTCCTCCACGCCCACGAAACCCAGCCCCTGCTCGCCCTCGTGGCGACAGTCGCGCTGACGCTGCGCGGCCTGTCGCGCGTGCCGCAATCCCCCTCGGCGGCGCCCTGCTCGCCGGCCTCGGCAGCGCCCTGGCCTTCCTCTCCACCGGCCTCGGCGGGCTGCTGCTCACCGCGCCGCTGTTCCCGCTGATCATGCTGTTCAGCAGCGACTGCCGCAACCCGCGCGCCAGCGGCGCCCTGCTGCTGGGGCTGTGCCTCGCCCTCACGCTGTCGGCGCTGTGGCCGCTGGCCGTCCATCTCCACCAGCCCGAGCTGCTGAACCTGTGGCTGCGCACGGAATGGGCGCGCCTCGGCAGTGATCCGCTGGCATCGGTCGAGATCATGCGCGGTCTCGAACTGTTCGGCTGGTTCACCTGGCCATTGTGGCCCATCGCGCTGTGGAGCCTGTGGCGTGGCCGGCGCACGCTGGGCGACCTGCGCTGGCTGCTGCCGGGCCTCAGCGCCCTGCTGACGATCGCGGTCTTCGTCGCTGCCGGCGACCTCTCCCAGGCCGCGGCACTGCCCATCCTGCCCGCCATGGCCCTGCTCGCCGCCGGCGGCGTGCCCAGCCTGCGGCGCGGCGCGGCCAATGCCTTCGACTGGTTCTCGCTGATGAGCCTGGCGGTGTTCGGCATCCTGGTGTGGCTCGCCTGGTCCGCCCAGTCCGCCGGCTGGCCGCCCGGCCTCGCCCGCCACGTCGCCCGCAACGCTCCCGACTTCGTGCTGCCCGACCCGGTCTTCCAGGCCGTGCTCGGCGCGGTGATCAGCCTGATCTGGATCGCCCTGCTGTGGAAACTGCCACGCTCCAGCTCGCGCGCCCCCGCCAACTGGGCCATCGGCCTGACCATGCTGTGGTGCCTGGCGGTCGTGCTGCTGATGCCCTGGTTCGACAACAGCCGCAGCTACCGCGAAATGGTCCGCTCGCTCGACATCGCCGTCACCGGTGAACGCGAGACCAGCCCCGACGCCTGCATCGCCACCACCGGCCTGCCGGCGCACGTCAAAACCTCGCTCGACTATTTCGCCGGCCTGCGCACCGAACGCATCATCGACGACAGCACGCCCTGCCCGCTGCTGCTGGTGATGGACGATGCTCCGCAGCAGACGCCGCTCGCGCCGGAGTGGCAGGCCGTGTGGGAGTTCCAGCGCGGCGCGGGGCGGCGGGCGGAGCATTTCGTGCTGTTGAGGCGGGAACTGCCCTGAGCGGGGAAACGTGGAACCTAGCCTCTGCCGCCTCGAGGCTTGCGCTACCGGATGCCGGATTCCACAGTCGCTGCTGCCGGCCTTGTCCGCTGGTGTGAATGACGCGCTTAGGCTTCGATCGGCATCAGCCGTCTTGAAGCCGGCGTGTCCGTTCGGCTCCGAGAGCCTGATCCACCCCCTCTGTAGAACGGCCAGTGCGCCGCATCCGGAGCCGTGCTTCATGGGCTTCAAGCTGCGCCGGCTGATGCTGCCTTTTGTCCACATTGCAATTTTTTTGATGATTTTGTAAATAATTCTCGATTACATATAAAATCCGCAGGCTGCGCGGAACAGCGTCGCAACAAACCCAAGGACTGGACGCACCAGCCTTTCCCACACCCTCTTCTCGATCGACTCTAGGCAGACAAATCATGAGGAAACTGACGTACACACCCATCATGTGGGCGGTTCTGGCAACGACGGGGGGCATGGGGCTGGCAGGGCCGATCCATGCGCAAGGGCTCGATGCGGCGGCCCAGGCAACGGCCGGTGATTCGGCGCAGACGCTGCAGGCCGTGACCGTGGTCGGCTCGGTCGACGAGTTGCAAAGCCTGGATTTCTACGCGCCGAACTCCAGCGCGGTGATCGACCGGCAGAGCATCGAAGCGCAAGGCGCGCGCAAGCTCGACCAGGCGCTGCAGTACCAGGCCGGCATCCTCAGCGAGCCTTTCGGCGGCGACAACAAGGTGGAATGGTTCAAGATCCGCGGCTTCGACGCCTCCACGATGCTGGACGGCACGCCGACGACGCCGAACGGCTTCTTCGTCTGGAAGCCGGAGATCTTCGGCGTCGAGTCGGTCGAAGTGCTGAAGGGGCCCAATTCCCTGGTGTTCGGCGCCTCCGAGGCGGGCGGCGTGGTCAACCTCATCACCAAGCGTCCGCACAAGAAGGAATCGCTGCAGCTGAATGCTGAAGTCGGCACGCGCGATCGCCGCGGCATCAGCGCCGACTACAACGGCCTGGCCAACGAAGACGGCTCGGTCTATTACCGCATCGTCGCGCAGACCCGCAACGAAGACGGCATGCAGCGCGGCACCGACATGAAGAGCCATTACCTGGCTCCGAGCCTGAGCATCGACTTCAGCGACCGTACCACGCTGACGCTGCTGGGCAGCATCCAGCGCGAGGATGGCAACCCGACCAACGGCTTCCTGCCGGCCTACGGCACCATCATCAAGACGCCTTACGGCCGGATCGACCGGCGTACCCACGTCGGCGAGCCCGATGCCGACAAGCTCGAGCGCACCCAGATCAGCGCCGGCTGGCTGTTCAGCCACAAGTTCGCCAACGACTGGACGTTCACGCAGAACTACAAGTTCTCCCACCTGGATCTCGACCAGCTCAACGTCTTCGCCTGGAACTCGGACGGAGACCGCCAACTGTGGCGCGGCTACTCCTTCACCGACGGCAAGACCAAGACCCACTACATCGACAACCGCGTCAGCGGCCGCCTGCGCCTGAGCGACAGCGTGGAGATCCTGCCCAGCTTCGGCATCGACTATCTGAAATCAGACACTTTCGGCCGGAACAACGGCTTCGGCTACGTGCCGAACCTGGACATGTTCGCACCGGTTTACGGCCAGCCCTTCGCGGTGACGGGCACGCCGTACGACATCGATTCGAAGCAAGTCGGCGTCTATGCCTCCGCCCAGCTTCGACTGGGGGCGAACTGGAACTTCAATGCCGGCCTCCGCCACGACCGCGTCAAGAACGACGGCAGCGTCAATGGTGCCGACTCCAGTTACGACGAGAGCAAGAACAGCGTCAACGTCGGTGCCATGTACATCGGCGACAACGGCATCTCGCCCTACATCAGCTACTCCGAGTCGTTCAAGCCGGTTGCCGGCGTGGACGGCTACGGCAAGGCCTACCGGCCTTACGAGGGACAGCAGACCGAAGTGGGTGTCAAGCTGCAGCCGAGCTGGCTGGACGGCACCATCACGCTGGCCTACTTCGACGTCGAGGAAAAGAATGCGCTGGTCTCGGATGCCTCCAACATCCAGACCCAGACCGGCAAGCGCACCAACAAGGGCGTGGAGCTGGAAGGCGATTTCAACCTGACGCCCAATACCGCGCTCAAGCTGTCCTACACCCACAACCATTCGCGCCAGGACGTCACCGACACCCAGACCATCCGCACGCCGCTGCTGCCCAAGCACCAGGCCAGCCTGTGGCTCAGCCATCGCCTCGAACTGCCCAACAGCCAGGGCCTGACGCTGGCAGCGGGCGCGCGCTACAACGGCTCGACCGAGGATGAGCGCTACTACCCGGGCGAGCGCATCGACAGCTACACCCTGCTCGACTTCATGGCGCGCTACCAGATCGACCGTGCCTGGGCGGTGCAGCTCAACGCCCGCAACCTGACCGACAAGAAGTACGTCAGCGGCTGCGACTTCTACTGCTACTACGGCAACGAACGGACGGTGGATGTGCAGTTGCAGTACCAGTGGAACTGATCCTTCCGCAGCGCCGAATGGCGACCCGATGAGCAAAACGTATGAGCACGGCGTCCACGCCCCCCCGGCGTGGACGCCCCAGGCCTTGTTCACGGTCGCCTTCCTGGGCATCACCGCCGGCGTGCAGATGAGCGATATGGGCCTTCAGGCCATATCGCTCTCTGCCATTCAGAAGAGCTTCGGCATCAGCGACGCCATGCTGGGTGCCTTGCAGGGGCTCGCAGGCGTGCTGGTCGGCAGTGCGCTGGCGATTCCGCTGGCGCGCTTCGCCGATCGTTTTTCGCGCAAGCGCGTGCTGCTGTGCCTGATCCTGGCTTCGACCGCGATGATGGTATTGAGCGCACTCGCGCCCAGTTTCCCGCTGTTCTTCATCGGCCGCTCGGCGGCGGGCATCACCGAGTTCGCAATGGTGCCCCTGGTCTATTCGATGATCCCGGACCTGGCGCCGGAGCGGCACCGCGTGCTGGCCAACCTCAGCTTCGCGGCCTTGATGGCGCTCGGCGCCAGCGGCGGCTTCTATTTCGGCGGCGCCATTCTGGCCACCGCGGATGCATTGATTCCGCTGGGCATCGAAGCCTGGCGCAAGGGTTTCCTGCTGCTGTCCTTTGCCGGCGTCCCCTTGCTGCTGCTCGGGCTGCTGACCGCGGATCCGCCACGTCGCACCGCGCCCGCCGATCTCGCCGCGGCCGCATCGCTGCGGCTTTTCCTGCGGCAGCGCTGGCGGGCGGTTGCGCTGTTCGCCGGCGTCGCGGGCTGCCTGCTGGTTGCCGTGCAGGCGCTCAACCAGTTGATTGCGCTGGCGCTCGAACGCCGGTTCGAGGCGGTCCCCGCCGATATCGGCAATGCGATGGGCGTCATCGTGCTGATGACGACCATCGGCTGCCTGCCCGTCGCCGGTTTGCTCGACCGCGTGATGGCGCGGCGTTTTGGCCGCGCGGTGCGCCCGCTGATCATGGGCGTGTCGGTGATGCTGGCGGTGCCGGCGATCCTGCTGCTGGCCTCGGCGCGGACGCTGGAGCAGGCCTTCGTCGTCGTCGGGCTCTTCCTGTTCGTCACCTGCACGGCCAATGCGCTGGTGCCGACCATGCTGCAGGATCTGATCCCTGCCCCGCTTCGGGCGCGCAGCTTCGCGATCTGGAGCTTCGTGGTGTCGGTGTTCAGCGCCGCCGGCCCGCTGCTGGCCGGCACGCTGTCAGATCAAGTGTTCGACGGCCACATGCTGGACGCGATCAGCGCCACCGCAATTCCGGCGCTTGCGGTGTCGGCATTCTGCGCCATGCGTTCCTTCATGCAGGCGCGCAGTGAACAGGCAATGGCAGCGGCCGGCCAGCCGGCCTGAGCCGAATCAGGCCACGGTCACGCAGTGCTGCGCGAAGGCCCAGAACAGCGCTGCCTGGGCAAATTCGCGGTCGAGGTCGTCGCTCTGCTGGTGGCCGCTGTCGGGGTCCAGCTGCAGCACGGCCGGATTGCCGCCAGTGGACAGATGGCGGATGTTCGCCACCAGCTTTGCCGGCTCCCAGTAAGGGACGCGGTCGTCCTTCAGGCCGGCGGTGCATAGCAGCGGCGGATAGGCTGCCTGCTTCACGTTCTCGTAGGGCGAGATCGAAGCGATCCAGTCGTAGGCCTCGGGGTCGGCGAGCGGATCGCCCCAATCCGGGCGCAGCAGCGGCACCAGCGGGTGATCGGCGTCGCTCATGGTGTTGAGCATGTCGACGAAAGGCACCTGCGCAATCACGCCGGCCCACGATTGCGGATCGATGTTCATCGCGCCGCACACCAGCAGCCCGCCCGCCGATACGCCATGGGCCACGATTTTGCCCGGCGCGGCATGGCCGATGCCCTGCAGGTGCTGCGCGCAGGCGATGAAATCCGTCATCGAGTTGCGCTTGTTCATGCGGCAGCCGTCGCGATACCAGCGCGCGCCTTTTTCCGATCCGCCGCGGACATGGGCGATGGCATAGCGGAAGCCGGCGTCCACCAGCACGGTCGCGGGCAGGGAAAAGCGGGCTTCGCTGGCGATGCCGTAGGCGCCATAGCCCGTCAGCAGCAAGGGCAGCGGCGTCTCTGCGGCCGCATCGCGGCGGGACAGTACGGTGATGGGGATGCTTTCTCCATCCGCCGCCCGCGCGTGCAGGCGTTCGACCCGGTACGCGGCAGGATCGAAACCCTTCAGGCGCTCCTGTCCGACGACGCAACACATCCCGCTGGCGAAATCGACGTCGATCCAGCGCGGCGGACTGGCCGGCGTCTGATGGACGATGCGCACCTGCCGGGCCGCATAGCTCTGGGCGGGCGTGAGTTCGAGGCAATAGGCCGGCTCGTCGAAGCCGACCGTCGTCTCCTTGCCGTCGGGATAGGTCAGCACCAGCCGTTGCAGACCCTCGACACGCTCGAGCCGCACGAGCGCATCGGCAAAGGGCAGCACGGCGATGATCGGAACGCCGGGCCGGTGCGGCACCAGCTCGCGCCGCACAGCAAAGCTCGCCGGGTCGAGGCACAGCAGCTTGCGGTCGATGGCACCGTCGGCATCCGTCAGCATCAGCAGCGCATCGCCCCACTCATTCACCTCGTAGCGGATGCCGCGCTGGCGCGGCCGCAGGATTCGCGGTGCTTCGGTTTCGGCACCGGCAGCGATCAGACGGACCTCGCTGACGTCCGGACCACCGAGCGTCAGGGCGACGAAGCTGTCCGCCGCGGTGCGGGCCACCTGCATGAAGATCGCCGGGTCGTGCTCTTCATGCACCAGCACCGCCTCGCCGCCCTCGACCGGCGAGCGATACAGGCGCGTCGGCCGGCTGTGTCCATCGCGCCAGATCCCAGAACAGGTGGCGGGACGACGGCGAGAAGGTGAAACCGCCGTAGCCGAAGGCATCGGCCTCCACCACGGTGCGGATGATGCCGGACACCATGTCGAGCACGCAGATGCGGTGGCGATCCGCGCCGACCACGTCTTCCGCCCAGGCGAACCAGCGGTCGTCCGGGCTGTGCTGGTGGCCGGTGGCACGATAGTAGGCATGGCCGCTGGCGCGGTCGGCCTCGTCGAACAGAAGCTGCTCTTCCCCGTCCGGCCCCATGCGGCAGAAGATGCGGTGCGAGCAGCCGGCCGGCAGCTTGAAATCGTAGCGCCAGCCTCTGGACGAAGCGGGCAAGGGCTCGGTGATCTCGGGCGCCCGCTCCACCATGCGCCGATGGAAGCGCCCGGCCTCGGGCCCCAGCGGACGCAGAATGCCCTGCGCGTAGTCCATTTCCGCTTTCAGGTGCTCGCGCAATGGCGAGGGCAGCAGGTCCAGGCTGCGCGATCCCGACTGCGGAATGAATTTCATCCACGCATAGGCGTCGATGCGACTGCGCCCCAGTTGCAGGATTTCCCGCTGCTCGCGCGGCGCAAGCGGCGGCGGAAGGTCCGGCCAGGGAGATTCGGGCAAAGCCGGCGAAGCAGTGGATGTGACCAAAATGAAGAAGCCGTCGAAGAACGAGACCGCGATCATCCCACAGTGCGCGGCCGGAGAGACGTCAGACTGCCGACGGCGGCAGACCAGCCGGACCCACGACTGGCCGGTCTGCCGGAAAACTTACTCGGAGATCTTCTTCAGATTGTCGAGGCCGCCACGATAGACAGCCGTCATCGTCGTCGTCGCATCTTCGTCCGTCGCCCCCGCAGCAGGCTTGGCGCTGGCGTCCTTGCGCTTGAAGTCGCCGCGCCAGACCACCCTGGTCTGGTTCGCGCCGTCCGCCTTCACCGAAACGACGGACTCGTAGCTGCTGACCGGCAGCACGCCTTCCAGGATCACGTATTTGAAGGTCTTGCCGGCGTCGTCGTAGGAAAGCAGCTTTTCCTTGATCGTGCCGCCGTCCGGCAAGGTGATCAGCCTCACCGCACCGGCGACGTTGTTGCTGCCTTCGACGATTTCCGTGCTTTGCGCTGCCGGATGCCAGGCGCCCAGGTCGTCGAAGTTCCTGACCTTGTCCCAGACCTTGTCCGCCGGTGCGGCGATGACGACCTCTTCCTCGACCTGCAGGGTCGGCGCATCGGCGGCCACGGAGGCGGCCGATACGCCCAGAATGATGGGGGCGAGCCCGTGAATCAGTTTCATGCCTTGTCTCCTTGAGCGGGGCTGTTATTTGTTGTTCGCTGCGGCGCGTACCGAGCGCAGGCATGGTGATCGGCGGTGAACGCCAGGGTCAAGACGGCGGCGGGAAAATCAAGAAATTCGCTAGAGGCGGGCTGTTTCATGCCGCGCGCGGCTCGATCCTTTGCCGGCCGAACGGGCTCCACATGCGGCCGCCGCCGCCCCGCATCCTCATTCCAAGCGCAGGAAGGTGTCGCGGTAGTGACGCAGCTCGGCGATCGATTCCTGGATGTCGGCCAGCGCGGTATGCGCGCCGGCCTTCTTGACGCCGGCGTACACTTCCGGCCGCCAGCGCTTGGCCAGTTCCTTCAGCGTCGATACGTCGAGGTTGCGATAATGGAACCAGGCTTCGAACTGCGGCATCCAGCGCGCGAGGAAGCGGCGGTCCTGGCATACCGAGTTGCCGCACATCGGCGAAGTCCGCGCCGGCACCCACTCCTTCAGGAAAGCCAGCATCTGCGCCTCGGCCTCGGCTTCCGACACCGTCGAGGCGCGCACGCGCTCGATCAGGCCGGACTTGCCATGGGTGTTCTTGTTCCAGTCGTCCATCGCGTCGAGCACCGAATCGGGCTGGTGCACGGCGATCACCGGCGCTTCGGCGATGGTTTCGAGCTTTTCGTTGGTCAGGACGATGGCGATCTCGATGATGCGATCGCGGTCCGGTTCGAGGCCGGTCATCTCCATGTCCAGCCATATCAGCGTATTCGGGTCCTGTGCCATAATCCGTGCGCCTTCCTGTCGTGTTCATGCGAAACATTAGAGGGCGCGATTGTGTCATAGAACGGGCCTGCGCCCCGCCGCCTCGCCCTCCGTACACACCGACGACCGCCCCATGCAAGCCGATTCCCTTTCCTCCTTCGCCAACGGCCTTGCCGTCCTCTTCGTCGCCTTGCTGCTGCTGAGCCTGGCCGTCCGGACAGGCCTGATGCGGCGCCAGATCCGCCACGTGCAGGCCCACCGCGACAGCGTGCCGCCGGCCTTCGCCGAATCCATTCCGCTGAGCTCGCACCAGCGCGCGGCCGACTACACCGCCGCACGCACGCGCTTGAAGATGGCCGAGATCGCCATCGGCGCGGCCTTCGTGCTGCTGCTGACGCTGGGCGGCGGCCTGCAGGCGATCCACGACGCCTGGTCGGCCGTGTTCGTACCCGGCGGCATCGCCCACGGCGTCGCCCTGCTCGCCACGCTGGGCGTGCTGGGCTGGCTGGTGGACCTGCCCTTCGTGCTGCTGCGCACCTTCGTCATCGAGAAGCGTTTCGGCTTCAACCGCATGACGCCGGCGCTGTTCGCCGCCGACTCGGCGCGCGAGGCGGTGCTGGCCGCGATCATCGGCCTGCCGCTGCTGGCCGTGCTGCTGTGGCTGGCGTCGGCGATGGGCAGCCTGTGGTGGCTGTGGGTGTGGGTTTTCTGGATGGGCTTCAACCTGCTCGTGATGCTGGTGTGGCCGACCTTCATCGCGCCGCTGTTCAACCGCTTCACGCCGCTGGCCGACGAGGCGCTGAAGGCACGGGTCGAAGGTCTGCTGGCGCGCTGCGGCTTCAAGTCTCAAGGCCTGTTCGTCATGGACGGCTCGCGCCGCTCGGCCCACGGCAATGCCTATTTCACCGGCTTCGGCGCCTCGAAGCGGATCGTGTTCTTCGACACCCTGCTCGACAAGCTGAACGCCGATGAAGTCGAGGCGGTGCTGGCACACGAGCTGGGGCATTTCCGCCACCGCCACATCGTCAAGCGCTTCGCCCTCATCGCCCCCGCCAGCCTCGCGCTGCTCGCCCTGCTCGGCTGGCTGGCCGGGCAGCCGTGGTTCTTCACCGGCCTCGGCGCCGAGGCGACCGACAGTGCCACCGCGCTGGCGCTGTTCTTCCTGGCACTGCCGGTGTTCACCTTTCCGCTCGGGCCGCTGATGAGCCACTGGTCGCGGGTGCACGAGTTCGAGGCCGACGCCTACGCCGCGCAGCAGACGCAGGCCGCGGACCTCGTCAGCGCGCTAGTGAAGCTCTATCGCGACAACGCCTCGACGCTGACGCCCGATCCGCTGTATTCGCGCTTCTTCGACTCGCATCCGCCCGCAGCGATGCGCATCGCCCACCTGCAGTCCCTGTAGCCCAGCCCCGACCGGAGGAGACGAAAAAATGAATACCCGACCACTGCTTCGCACCGCCCCGCTGAGAGCTGCCGCGGCAGGCCTGCTGGCTGCCGCGGCGCTGTCCGCAAACGCAAACCCCTTCCCCGACGGCGACCCCGCCGAAGGCAAGGCAATGCACGCGAAACACTGCGTCGAATGCCACGCCAGGCAATTCGGCGGCGAGGACGGCACCGAGATCTACACCCGCTTCGAGCGCCGCGTCACCACCGCCAGCGCGCTGGCCCAGCAGATCACCACCTGTACGACGATGCTCAATCTCGACCTCTTCCCCGAGGACGAGCAGCACCTCGCCGCCTACCTCAACCAGCACTACTACAAGTTTCAGTGAGCCACGGAAAACAGCAGCGCAAGAAGGGCAATGACGCCACGATCGATGGCCTCATCGTCGCCGCCTTCGGCCGGCACTACGAAGTCGCCACCGCCGAGGGCCGGCTGCAGTGCTACACCCGCGGCAAGAAGAGCAGCTTCGCCTGCGGCGACCGCGTCCGCGTTGCGCCGGGCGGCGACGGCCAGGGCGTCATCGATTCGCTGGTTCCGCGCCGCAACCTGCTGTGGCGTTCCGACGCCTTCCGCGAGAAGCTGATCGCCGCCAACCTCAGCCACATCCTGATCGTCGTCGCCACCGAGCCGGGTTTTTCCGATCTGCTGGTGTCGCGCTGCATCGTCGCCGCGGAAAGCCAGGACATCACACCGATCATCGTCCTCAACAAGGCCGACCTGGGCGACAGGCTGGATGCGGCGCGCACCCAGCTCGCGCCCTTCCGCGCCCTCGGCTACGAAGTGATCGAAATTTCCGCCCTGCAGGGCGCGGCCGGCTTGCGCGAGCGCCTGGCGGGCCTGCGGTCCATCCTCGTCGGCCAGTCCGGCATGGGCAAATCGACGCTGACCAATGCGCTGATCCCGGACGCCCAGGCTGCCACCCGCGAAATATCCGAGGCGCTGGATTCGGGCAAGCACACCACCACCTTCGCCCGTCTGTACCCCCTGGGCGAGTCGCCCATCGACGAAGCAAAATCGGCAGAAGGCGCCGGCTGGCTCATCGACAGCCCCGGCCTGCAGGTGTTCGGCCTCGCTCACGTGAGTGCCGACGAACTGGCCGAGAGCTTCATCGAGTTCCGTCCGCTGCTGGGCCAATGCCGCTTCCGCGACTGCCGGCACGAAGCCGAACCGGGTTGCACCCTGCTCGAAGCGCTGGCCGACGGCCGCATCGCGCCGCGCCGCTTCGAGCACTATCGCACGATCCGCGCCGAGATCGCCGAAGCGAAGCGCCTGAACCCCGGCTGGTGAAGCGCGGCAGGCCGGGCGCGGCGGAGCGCGCCCAAGCCGCCGTCAGCTCGATTTCAGGAAGTCGCCGACAACGCGGATCTGTTCCGGGTCCATCAGCATCGGCGCGTGGCCTACGCCTTCGAACTCGATGAGTTTCGCGCACGGTCCACGCTGTGCCATCGCTTCCAGCGTCGATCGTTCCAGCAGGTCGGACTCGGCGCCACGCAGGGCCAGCGTCGGGCAGCCGATGCGCTCGTAGACCGGCCACATGTCGATGTCCTCGGTCGCCGGCGTGGCGCGGAAGACTTCGCCGATCGCCGGATCGTAGATCATGACGAAGCCGCCGTCCGGCCCGCCGACCGGGCGCACCGAGTAATTGGCCAGATGGCGCCACTGTTCGTCGGTCAGCGGTCCGAAAGGTGCGTTGACCTTCCGGAGGTAGGCATCCGCCTCTTCCATCGTGGCGAAGCGCGGTGCCGTGCCGACATAGGGGCCGATGCGCTGCAGCGACACCGCGGTGATCACCGGGCCGACGTCGTTCAGCACCAGCCGCCGGATCGGCGAGTGCGGCAGGCTGGCGATCAGCATGCCGATGATGCCGCCCATCGAAGTGCCGACCCAATCGACCTGTTCGGCGTTCAGGCGTGCGATCAGCGCGATCATGTCCGACACGTAGAGCGGGAAGCCGTAGTCCTCCTTGACCCCCAGCCAGTCGCTGCGCCCGCGGCCGACCACGTCGGGGCAGACGACGCGGAAATCGTCCGCCAGCGCCTGCGCCAGATCGTCGAAGTCGCGCCCGTTGCGCGTCAGCCCATGGACGCAGATCAGCACGCGCGGATTGTCGGCGTCGCCCCATTCGGTATAGGCCATGCGATGCAGCCCGTGCGGGCCGATGCACTGCACGCGGCGCTCGCGCACACCATGTTTCGGGCGGCGCGGCGGGGTCGGTGGTTCGAATACGCGGCTGAGTTCGGAGAACAGGGACATGGTGGGCTCCTCGGGTAGTCGCTTCGGGGGCAGTCTAGCATCGTGCCCCGGTCATGCGTTTTCTCCCGCACGGCGGCATGGAACAGTCGCATGAACGAGTCGCTGCCTCCGCTTGCAGCAGGCTCCTATCGCCCCTTGCGGGAAAAGGACTCATCCACCATCCTGGCCGGCCGCCCTGGCTGGTCGCCCTCTCCGGCCACACCTCATCGGCCGTGCCAATAGCGCGGCTCGCGCAGACGCTGTGCCGTCAGGCTCACTCCCGCATCGGCGTCGGCCGCGAACACCGCCTCCACCGCCCCCTGGCTGTCGGTGCGCCAGTTGCGCGCACCGGCCGCCGCCCAGCGCGCCCATACCTGTGGGTGCGGATGGCCGAAGGTGTTGCGATGCCCCACCGAATGGATCACCGCCTGCGGCAGCGTGGCATCCACCAGCGCGGCGGACGAGGACGAGCGGCTGCCGTGATGCCCGCTGACCACCACGTCGGCCGCCAGCGCAGCCTCGCCGTGGCGCGCCAGCATCGCCTGCTCGCCCGCAGATTCGACATCGCCCAGCAACAGCAGCACGCCCGCCGGACTGGCCACGCGCAGCACGCAGGAACGGTCGTTGTCGTGCCGCCTGCCGGCAGGCCGCGGTGCCTCGCCGTCCGGGTGCAGGAAGGCGAACTCCACACCGTCCCAGTTCCAGCGCATCCCCGACACACATGGGGTGACCATTGCCGCATCACCGGCAATCGCCGCCGCCTCCCCGGACGACCACCAGCGCTCCACATGCAGCGCCCCGGCGATGCTGCGCGCCGCCGACGTGGTCGCTGTCGTCGTGCGACAGCACCACGCCGTCGAGGCTTCTCACGCCGAGGGCCTGCAGATAAGGCAGCACGACCCGGCTGCCGGCATCGGCATACGCGCCATAAGGCGGACCGGTATCGAACAGCAGATCATGGCTCGCGGTCTGCACATGCACCGCCAGCCCCTGCCCCACGTCCAGCACCCGCACGACGAAGCCGCCGGCTTCGGGACGTGGCGGCGGCCAGGCAAGCAAGGCGGCGAGGACGGCCAGCGCCGCCAACCTGCCCGGCGTGCCGCGCGGCAGCATCGCCCCGGCCACCGCAAGCATCGCCAGCATCCCGAGCCACATCGGCGGCGCGGGCTGGCGCCAGTAGCCGGGCTCGAACGCCGCCAGCCATTCGACCCAGACCATCAACAGCACCGTCGCCATGTGGCCCCAGTGCAGCAGAAAATCCAGCGGCAACAGCGCCGCCAGCAGCGCAAGCGGCGTGACGATGAAGTTCACCAGCGGAATCGCCAGCGCATTCGCCACCGGCGACAGCAGCGGCAGCGACTGGAACAGCAGCACCAGCAGGGGCAGCAGCGCGAGGCTGATGCCGAGCTGGACACGCACCGCGGCACGCCAGCCGATCGCGCCGTGCTGCCGCCCGCCCAGCACGAAGCCGATCGCCGCCACCGCGCCGAAGGACAGCCAGAAGCCAGCCGACAGGCAGGCCCAGGGATCGGCGATCAGTACCGCAAGCAAGGCCAGCGCCAGCACCCGCGAAGGTAGAATGGAACGGCCGCGGTACACTGCGATGGCGACCACGAACAGCATGATCAGCGCACGCTGCACCGGAATGCCCATTCCCGCCAGCAAGGCATAAGCGGTGCCGGCCAGCACCGCCGCCAGCGCCTGCACCCTGCGCACCGGACAGCGCAGCACCAGCCACGGCAGCCTGCGCCACACGCCGCCAAACACCATGCCGGCGACCGTCGCGACCAATGTTATATGCATGCCTGAGATGGCGACCAGGTGTGCCACGCCGGTACGGCGGAAGCTGTCCCATTGTGCCGAGGGAATGCCGCGCTGGTCGCCGATCACCAGCGCCACCAGGATGCCGCCATAGGGCGCATCGCCGAGCACGGCGGTGAATCGCTCGCGCACCGCATCGCGCAGCCGGTGCACCGCATCCATCGGCCTGATGCCTACTGCCTCCAGGCGCCGGGCACCACTGCGCACGTAACCGGTCGCGCGCAGTTCGCGCTCCAGCAGCCAGGCTTCGTAGTCGAAACCACCGGGATTGTGAAAGCCGTGGGGACGCTTGAGCCGCACGGTGAAATACCAGCGCTCTCCCGGCTTCACCACCGGCGGCGCCTCGGTGCTGCCGCGCGGCCTGTACCACGACAGCAGCAGCTTGCCGGGCACGCCTTCGACCGCCGCATCCGGCTCGAAGCGGAAGCGCACGCCTTCATCCAATGCTTGCGGCAGATCGGCGACGTATCCCGTCAGTTCGACGTCGACGCCTTCGAGATCGCCGCGCAATTCGTCCGCCAGCCGCCACTCGGCACGCAGCGCCGCCCAGCCGAACCCCAGCACGAAAGCGAGCCCGATCGCCACCAGCGCGCGCCCGCAACGCCGCAGCGCATGTACCCTGCCCGCTTCGCCCGCCGGGCCGCCGGTGTGATGATTGCCGAGTGCCCACAGCAGCATGAAGCCCGCCCCGGCCAGGCCGACCATCGTGGCATCGGGCAGTTGCGCCTGCCCTTGCAGCAGCACGACACCCGCAGCGAAGGACAAGGCAAGCACTCTCATGGCGCCCGATATTGCCATCGCTTTCATGACAATGGCAAATACGGCCCGGCACCTCGCATCTGCTTACCGAATGACGCCCGGCGTGCCGCGCGGCATCCGCGCTCCGCTGCTAAACTTTCGCGCCTCGAACAGACCATGCGCAAACGACTCAAGAGCTTCCTGCCGGACCACGAAAGCATCCGCCAGAACCGCTGGCTGAGGCCGTTCTCGTCCACGCTGCTGCATCCGCGGCTGTGGCACCTCAACCGCCACTCCGCGGCCGGCGCCGTGGCAGTGGGTCTTTTCTGCGGCTTGATTCCCGGCCCGCTGCAGATGCTCGGCGCGGCCATCATGTGTGTGGCCTTCCGGGTCAATCTGCCGCTGGCGCTGCTGACCACGCTCTACACCAATCCCCTGACGATCGTGCCGCTGTACGTGCTCGCCTACGGTTTCGGCAGCCTGGTGATGGGCCTGAACGGCACGGACTTCGTTGCCCCGCCCGAACTCGAGGGCATGCGCTTCTCGGCCTGGATTCCCGCCCTGATCGACTGGATGGCCGGACTCGGCAAACCGCTGGCGCTCGGCCTGGTGTTGCTCGCCGCCACGCTGTCGATCAGCGGCTATCTGGCAGTCCGCTGGGGCTGGCGGATCTGGCTGATCCGCCAGTGGCGCAGGCGCAAGGAAAGGAACCGGAAGCGCTGAAGGGCACGGCAGGAGCCGCCAGCCGAGCCCTTCGGCCAGCACTCAGACCTGGAAGCGCCCCACCTGCTGGCGCAGGGTCGCGGCCAGATTCTCCAGCACCTCGGCGGTGGACGTGGTCTGGTGCGCGGCGACGCTGTTGTCGCCCGCCATCGCCGCGATGCGCTCGACGTTCTGTGCGATCTCGTTGCTCGCCAGGCTCTGTTCGTTGAGCGCCACCGTGATCTCGCGTACGGCCCCCAGCACCTGTTGCGCACCGCCGTGGATCTGCGCGATCGATTCGCCCGCCTGGTTGCTCAGCGCCACGCCGTCGCGCACGCGCTGCACGCCCTGCTGCATGGTCTCGACCGCGCGCTCGGTACCCTGCTGGATGGCCTGCACCATGCCGGCGATTTCCTGCGTCGCGAGCGAAGTACGTTCGGCGAGCTTGCGTACTTCGTCGGCCACCACGGCGAAGCCGCGCCCGGTTTCGCCTGCCCGCGCCGCTTCGATCGCCGCGTTGAGCGCCAGCAGGTTGGTCTGGTCGGCGATGTCGCGGATCGAATCGACGATCGTGGTGATCTGGCGGGACTTCTCACCCAGCTCGCTGATCGCCTCGCCCGAGCGGTCGACCGCGTCGGCAATGCGCTCCATTTCCTCGACCGAACGGCGCATCACCGCACCGCCCTCTTCGGACAGACGGCCCGAGGTTTCGGCCATTTCCTGCGCAGTCGCCGCGTGACGGGAAATCTCCTGCACGCTGACGGTCATTTCCTCGACCGCCACCGCCACACCGGACGCCGATTCGCTCTGGGCCTCCGAGCCGTCGGAGACGCGCCGGGCCGATCCGGAGAGTTCGCTGGCCGAGGAGCCGAGCTGGGAAGCGCCCTGCTGGATCTCGCGGATCAGCACGGCGACTTCGTCCGCCATCTTGTTGAACTGCTGGGCGACTTCAGCCAGTTCGTCTCGCGCCGAGAACTCGACGCGCTCGCGGTAGTCGCCGGCGGCAAAGCGCTGGGCACCGGTCGACAATTCGCGCACCGAGCGCAGGATGGCGAGATAGACGCCGATGAAGAGATAGCCCGCGACCAGCATCGCCACCACCGACAGCACGATCTGCAGCTGCAATTGCCCCGCCAGGCGGTCGAGCCGTTCGTGCAGCAGCTTGCCGGTCTGGGGGCGCAGCACTTCGTTGAAATTGCGCACCGCGACGTTGATCGCTTCGGTGACGAGGGCGAAATAGGCCGGCGCCGACAAGGTGAATTGCTGATCGACGATGTCGCGCATCACCGCCGTACGCACGCCACTCACGGCAGTCGTGATCTCGCTGCGCATGCGTTCGAGCCCGCCCGCGAGCCCGGCATTCGCCTTGCCCGCACGACCCAGACGTTCGAGCAGATCGGCCTCGCTGCGGCCGATTTCCGCCAGCAGCGCGACCACGCCGTGCTCGTCGCTGCGCGTCAGTTCGTGGCGGGCGACGATGTTGGTACCGCGAGCACGGAGCTGGCCCAGGCGTTCGCTCAGTTCGGGCAGCGAGGTCAGCAGCGGCGTGACCAGGTTCGCGCTCGCGGCATCGGGGTCGAGCGCCAGGCCGGATGCATCGCCGACGTCGCCGAGCCAGTGCAGCAGCCGGGCGATCACCTCGGTATGGGCACGGAAGCTTTCCGGTCCGCCGAGCTGGGTCGCCGACCGTGCCAGGCGGTCCAGTTCGCCGCGGATCGGCGCCCAGGGTGGCTGCAGCGGCCGCCACAGCGGGTCGGCGCCGATCGCGGCATCGAGCTTGCTCAGCGCGGCCTGCAGTTCACCCGCCTTCGCCTCCCGCTGGGGCACCATTTCGGTGCTGCCGCCCAGCACACCCGCGCTCAACCCCCGATGCTGCTGGGTCAGCAGAACCACGTCGAAGCCGGCGTCGAACAGGGTGAGGCCGGCAATCTCGCGTTCGGCCACGTCCATGTTCTGACGCAGGCTGATGTAGACCTGGGCCAGCAGAGCCAGCGCGGTGGCGAAGCAGACAAACATGATCAGCATGAACTTGAAAGGGTAGTTCATGCGGTCGAGCAGGCGAATGGCCGGGACGAAGAGGGTTTTCATTTTTTTCGACCCGCGACGACGCGGGCTCCATTGATCAAGTACCCATACTATCGTCCCCAATCTGGGTAACTTGATGACGCCGGTCAATCTCTTGTCCTAAGCCCTGCCAATGGGCCCATAAGTGTGACGCAAGTCTCAGCCCAGCCGGCCGTCGTCCAGCCGCAGGCTGCGCTGCGCCCGGGCAGCCAGAGTCTCATCGTGGGTCACGATGACGAAGCTCGTCGCCAGGCGCTCGTTGAGCGACAGCATCAGTTCGAACACCGCTTCGGCGGTGCGCCGATCGAGGTTGCCGGTGGGCTCGTCGGCCAGCACGCAGGCGGGCTGCGACACCAGCGCGCGTGCGATCGCGGCGCGCTGGCGCTCTCCGCCGGAGAGTTCGCCCGGCGCATGGTCGAGCCGGTGCCCGAGGCCGACTTCGCGCAGCATCGCGGCCGCCTGTTCGTCCGCCTCGGCCTTGCCGACACGGCGGATGTAGAGCGGCATGGCGACGTTCTCCAGCGCGGAGAATTCAGGCAGCAGATGATGGAACTGATAGACGAAGCCCAGCGCCGCATTGCGCAGCCGTCCGCGCTCGCGCTCGGACAGGGTGGAGAAGTCGCGCCCCATCAGTCGCACCGAACCGGCGCTCGGCACGTCGAGGCCGCCCAGCAGATGCAGCAGCGTGCTCTTGCCCGAACCGGAGGCGCCGACGATCGCCACGCGCTCGCCGCGCCCCACCGACAGGCTCACGCCGTCGAGCACCGCCACCGCATCCGCGCCCTCGCGGAAATGCTTGGACAGGCCGTCGCAGGCCAGTACCGGCTCGTCCGGTTTCATCACCGTCTCATTCATAGCGCAGCGCCTCCGCCGGATTCACCCGCGACGCCCGCCAGCTCGGATACAGCGCTGCCAGCAGGGTCAGCACGAAGGACACCGAGACGATGCTGATCACGTCTGCCGGCAGCACTTTCGAGGGCAGTTCCTTGATGTAGTAGATTTCCTTGTTCCACAGCGTCGCCCCGGTCAGCGTCTCCAGCGCCGGAATGACGACGTCGAGGTTGCCGGCGATCGCCAGCCCGCCCGCCACACCGGCCAGCAGCCCGACCAGGCCGATGATCGAACCCTGCAGCACGAAGATGCCCATGATCGAGGCCGGGCTGGCGCCCAGCGTGCGCAGGATGGCGATGTCGGCGTATTTTTCCTGTACCGCCATCACCAGCGTGGACACGATGTTGAAGGCCGCCACCGCGACGATCAGGAACAGGATCAACGTCATCATCGTCTTCTCCAGCGCCACGGCGCGGAAGAAGTTCGCATGGCTGCGCGTCCAGTCGTGGATCATCAGGCCGGGCACGGAAATCTGCATCGCCAGTTCGCGGGCCACGCGCGGCGCGGCGAACAGATCGTCGAGCTTCAGCCGCACGCCGCTCACCGCATCGCCCAGCCGGTACAGCGCCTGGGCGTCGGCCACATGCACCAGCGCCAGGCCGGAGTCGTATTCGTACATGCCGGCCTCGAACACGCCGACCAGTTCGAACTGCTTCACTCGCGGCAGCACCGCGGCCGGCGTCACCAGGCCTTGCGGCGCGATCAGGGTGATCTTGTCGCCGAGCTGCACGCGCAGCGCCTGGGCCAGGTCGCGGCCGAGCACGATGCCGAAGCGCCCGGGCTGCAGCGCATCGAAGCTGCCCGCCTTCATGTACTGGCCGAAGTCCGCCACCTTGTCCTCTTCGCTCGGGACGACGCCGCGCACGACGGTGCCGCGCACGCCTTCGTCGAAGGACAGCATGCCCTGCTCCTGCACGTAGGGCGCGGCGGCCTTCACCGCAGGATGGCGCATGGCCTCGTCGGCCACCCGCTGCCATTCGTGCAGGCCGCCGTCGAAGCTCTGCACCTGGACGTGCGAAGCCACGCCGAGGATGCGCGAGCGCAATTCCTCCTGGAAGCCGTTCATCACCGACAGCACCACGATCAGCGCCGCGACGCCGAGCGCGATGCCGAACATCGACACCAGGGAGATGAAGGAAATGAAGCGGTTGCGCCCCTGCGCCCGCTTGCGCGAGCGCGTGTAGCGCAGGCCGACGAGAAATTCGTAGAGCATCGGAAAAAGTTCGGCAGGTCTGTCCAGCAAGCCCGGCATTGTGCCCGCGCAGGGGCGATCGTGACCAGCCCGATCGATGTCCGACTGTAAGCAGGCCGGGCACATGCCTCACCACCATTCCGCCCTGGGCGCGGGAAAATCACGATGGCGTGGCGCAGCACATGCTTCTACGCTGAAGCTGTCCTGCCCGTACCCCTGCCTCAGACCCGGCCGGACGATGCACAGCGCCGACCATCGCATCCCGATCACCCTGCCGAGGAAAACGACCATGATCCGCATCCTGCTGCTCGCCGCAACGCTGCTGTTCGCACCTCTGACCCACGCCGCCTACACCTCGATGTACGTGTTCGGCGACAGCCTGTCCGACAACGGCAACGCCTACGCCCTCAGCGGCGGCATCTGGCCCGCCTCTCCGCCCTACGCGGAACAGTTCTCCAACGGCCCCACCGCCGCCGAATACCTCGCCGGCCGCCTCGGCATCGATCTGCGGCCCTCGGTGGCCGGCGGCACCAACTTCGCCGTCGGCGGTGCCACCACCGGAACGCAGAACTACAACTACGAGATTTCGTCTCCCGCAGCGCTACCGCCAGCGCTCGGGCAAAGCGGAGCCCTGGCCCAGGTTGCAGGTTTCGCCGGCAGCGCACCGGCCTTCGATCCGGCAAGCTCGCTGTTCATGCTGTGGGCCGCGCCCAACGACTTCTTTCTCGCCCTCAGCCAGGGCACCGACCTTCTTGCCGCGGCCGGCACCGCCGTCTCGAATCTGATCACCTCGGTCGGGCTGCTGGCCGGCGCCGGAGCGACGGACATCCTCGTGCCGAACATGCCCAATCTGTCACGGACCCCGTTCGGACTCAGCCTGGATCCGCAGCAGCAGGCTGCGCTCGACATGCTCTCGCGTGGCTTCAACGACGCTCTCGCCGACACCCTCGATCTCGCCCGCAGCGGCCTCGTCCCCGGCATTCCCGACGGACTGCGCTTGATGTTCTTCGATACCGCCGCTTTCCTCGACGAAGTGATCTCCGACGCCGCCCGCTTCGGTTTCACCGACGTCGTCACGCCTTGCGCAACGTCACCCGCGGGCTGCGACGGTGCCCTGTTCTTCGACGCCGTCCACCCCACCACCGCCGGCCATCGCCTGCTCGCGGACCGTTTCCTCGCCGCCCTCGCCGTCCCCGAGCCGTCGACGGGCACGCTGCTGCTGGCGGCGCTTGCCGGCGCGCTGCTGCTGCGTCGCCGTCCCTAGCCGGGATCAGCGGCCGGACCGCGGCGCGCGCTTGGTCGCCGGCTTGCCGCTCTTGCGCCCGATGAGCGCACCGGGCACCCGGCCATCGCCCGGCGGACGCCCTGCGACAGGCGGCCGCCCGCCCTTCGCCACCGGCTGCACGGGCTGCTGGCGCGGTACCAGGCAGTTCGGCCCGTTGCCGATCAGGTCGGCGCGCCCCATCCGCATCAGGCCTTCGCGCAGGATCGGCCAGTTCTCGGGGTCGTGCCAGCGCAGGAAGGCCTTGTGCAGCTTGCGGATCTTGCCCGCGCGCGCGGTTTCGACCGCTTCCGAGTCGGCCGACACCTTCTTCAGCGGATTCTTGCGCGAGTGGTACATCGTCGTCGCCAGCGCCATCGGCGTGGGCATGAATGTCTGCACCTGGTCGAGGCGGAAATCGTGCTTCTTCAGCCACAGCGCCAGATTCAGCATGTCCTCGTCGGTGGTGCCGGGGTGGGCGGCGATGAAGTACGGCACCAGATGCTGCTTCTTGCCCGCCTGCGCCGAGAATTTCTCGAACATGCGGCGGAACTCCTCGTAGGCGCCGATGCCCGGCTTCATCATCTTGGAGAGCGTGTTCTCCTCGGTGTGCTCGGGAGCGATCTTGAGCAGGCCGCTGACGTGGTGGGTGACCAGTTCCTTGACGTACTCGGGCGAACGCACGGCGAGGTCGTAGCGCAGCCCGGAGCCGATGGTGATGCGCTTGACACCGGGCAGCGCCCTCGCCTTGCGGTACAGCTCGACCAGCGAGGAGTGATCGGTGTTCAGGTTCTCGCAGATGCCCGGATAGACACAGGACAGGCGGCGGCAGCTTTCCTCGATCGCCTTGCTCTTGCACGCCATGCGGTACATGTTGGCGGTGGGGCCGCCGAGGTCGGTGATGTGGCCCTTGAAGTCGGGCGAATGGTCGCGGATGTCCTCGATCTCGCGCAGGATCGACTCGTGCGAGCGGCTCTGGATGATGCGGCCTTCGTGCTCGGTGATCGAGCAGAAGGTACAGCCGCCGAAACAGCCGCGCATGATGTTGATCGAGAACTTGATCATGTCCCAGGCCGGGATGCGCGCACCGCCGTAAACCGGATGCGGGGCGCGGGCATAGGGCCGGTCATAGACGAAGTCCATCTCGGGTGTGCTCAGCGGCTGCGGCGGCGGGTTGATCCAGACGTCGCGTGCGCCCGGGCCTTCGCCGTGGCACTGCACCATCGCCCGGGCGTTGCCGGGGTTCGATTCGAGGTGGAACACGCGCGAAGCGTGGGCGTACAGCACCGCGTCGTCCTTGACCTGCTCGAAGGACGGCAGGCGGATCACGGTATGGGCGCGATCGGAGCGGCGGGCGGCAACACGCTCGGCCGCCGGCACGATACGCACCGGCTGCGCACCGTCGGCGGCAGGCTTGGGCGCGGCGGCGGCCGGCTCCATCGCGTAGGGGTCGGGATGGACGTCGATGCGGCCCGGCCGGTCGAGCGCCAGCGAATCCGTTTCGTGCCAGGCCGCCGACGGCAGCCAGCCCGGCTTGACCATGAAAGCGGTGCCGCGCAGATCGCGGATCGCCTCGATCGGCTCGCCCGCCGCCAGCCGCTTGGTCAATGCCACCAACGCACGCTCGGCATTACCGAACAGCAGGATGTCGGCCTTGGAATCGGGCAGCACCGAGCGCCGCACCTTGTCCGACCAGTAGTCGTAATGCGCGATGCGGCGCAGGCTGGCCTCGATGCTGCCGATGACGATGTTGGCGTCGGGGAAGGCCTCGCGGGCGCGCTGCGCATACACCGTCACTGCGCGGTCGGGGCGCCTGCCGGCTTCGGCGTCTGGAGTATAGGCGTCTTCGGAGCGGATCTTGCGGTCGGAGGTGTAGCGGTTGACCAGCGAATCCATGTTGCCGGCGGTGATGCCGAAGTACAGCTTCGGCTTGCCCAGCGCGCGGAAAGGCTCGGCCGACTGCCAGTCCGGCTGGCTGATGATGCCGACACGAAAGCCGTGCGCTTCGAGCAGGCGGCCAACCAGCGCCATGCCGAAGCTGGGATGGTCGATGTAGGCGTCGCCGGTGACGAGGATGACGTCGCAGGCATCCCAGCCGAGCGCATCCATCTCCTTGCGCGACATCGGCAGGAACGGGGCGGCACGATAGCCGGGGACGGCGCCGTCGAGGAGGCTGGGCGCCGGACAGGAAACCGCGGGGCTGGAAACCGTTGATCCGGCTTCGTAAACTGGCTTTTGATTCATGATGGGCGCCATTGTATCGGCGCCTGCCCGAGCCCGCTTGTCCGCTTGTGTTACCAGAGTCGGGGGTCGGGCCTGTGAGCGATGCGCCGGGTACGGACCTTGCGCATGCCGGGGTGAGCCGGATTCAGCAGGTAGTTCCAGCCCACCGGCACCACTACCGACGGTACCCGCATCAGCAGCGTGGCGCCCCCTTTTACCCACTCATCACCCAAGGCCTGGCTTTCGGTACTGCCGACCGACCAGTCCACATTGGCCTCGTCCCAGCCTGCCGGCGGCTCGACGGCGTGCGCCGCCGCCAGCGAGGCGGCAGGCAGGCTCACCTCCACTGCGATCATGCCGCGCGGCGGCTGATATGGCGTATGGACGCGCTTTTCGAGTTGCGCCAGCGCCAGGCTGTCGGCCAGATAGATCACCGGCGTGCCGACGCTGTTCCAGCGCCCGCCCACCGTCGCCGCTCCATTGCCGGCGCAGCCGAAATCCTCCGCCGCGCACAGCACCATGCCGGTGTCGAAATCGATCCAGTCCTGTGCCAGCCGCCACAGGACGGCCATCAGGCCGCAGTCCCGGCCATGATGCGGCGCAGGGCGTTGATGACCGCCTGGTGGCCGGGCGTGGTGGCGAGCAGTTCGATCGGCACCGCGCCGCCGAGAACCGGCACCGGCGCCGCAAGCCATTCCCTGGCGGCCTCTTCATCGCCGAACACCCGCGCGGCCGCGCGCTCGACGTCTATCAGCCGCGCAATCCGGTCGGAATCATCCTGCGACAGCGGCTTGCCCTCGCGTACGCGGCGGTCGTAGGTCGCGGGCGCCACGCCGAGCAGTTGCGCAAGACTGCGCCCGCTGCGGCCGAAGCGGTTGGCGAAGCTGTCCAGCGAACCGACCTCGAAGCCTTCGCGCACCATGTGGTCGCGCTCGAGCGCGGACTTGGCATGCAGATAGTGCTCGATGCTGGCGCCCGCAGCCGAATGTCCGCGAGCAAACGCATAGGCTGCACCGGGCTCGCGTGCGGCGTGGACCGCCTTCAATTTGCTCATGATGCCCTCTTGAATCATTTGATTGCCTCTCGTGAATCAAGTGAACACCGACAAGACTGGATTGTCAAGCGATACCCGCTGCCGGCCGGCCATCGCCCCCTGCCTTCCAGGCCCCGGGCCGACGTATGCCGGCAGCCGCATGCTAGACTCGCGCCGCTTTCATCCGCTCGCTCCCGATGCAGATCCATCTCCTGATTCCCGGCCTGCTGTGGCCCGCTGCCACGCTGCTCGGCCCGGCTGCCGGGCTTGCACTGGGCGGCCTGGCCACGCTGCTCGGCCGCGGGCGGCGGCACGTCCGCGAATTCGAACCCTACGACCGCCAGCTCGCCCGCCTGTTCGGCCTCGAAGGTGAGGGACTGCCACTCGGCATGCTGCGCCGCCTGGGCGAGACGGATGCCGCAGCGCCGCCACCCGGCAGCCACTGGCTGTGCGCCGATCCGGTCAATCTCTCCTTCGCCCGCGAGCACCTGCTGCTGTACGCCTTCGCCGACGGCGAGCTCGCGATGGACGAAGCGCGCGAGCTGGTCGCCGCGCTCAACGACGTATTCGCGGATCTGGGCCGCTTCGAAGCCTGCACGCCGACACGCTGGTATCTGCGGCTCGACAAGCCCAGCCGCGCCACGCTCTATCCGCTGGACGACGTCATCGGCCGGCCGGTCAAGCATTTCCTGCCCGAAGGCGAGGACGCCCGGCTGTGGCAGCGCACCATGAACGAAGCCCAGATCGTGCTGCACAACCATGCCGCCAGCCGCGCGCGCGAAAACGCGGGCTTACGTGCGGTCAACAGCCTGTGGCTGTGGGGCGCGGGTGAAATCGAAACCGCCCTGGTTGCCCCCGCCAAGGCCGTGCAGGCCACCGATCCGCTCAGCCTCGGTTTCGCCCGCGCCGCCGGCGTGCCGGCAAGCGCGCCCGACCCCGCCGATGCCCTGCACCAGGACACCCTGGTCGTGCTCGATGCGCTGCGCAAGCCCGCCCAGCAGCTCGATCTCGACGCCTGGCGCAACGGCTTGCAGGCCATCGAGCACGGCTGGTTCGCGCCGCTGGCCGCTGCCGTGCAGAATGGGCAGCTGAAAACCTTGCGCATCAGCGCGCCGAGCGACCGCGGCACGCTGGAAGTCGAAGTGCGCAGCACCGACCGCTGGAAGTTCTGGCGCAAACCCCATGCCTTCGACGCCCTGCTGAAGTCCATCGCACCGGCGCCCGCCGAGTTGCCCACGGCGCCGCCGCCCACGCATCCCGACACCGACCGATGACCCGCATCCAGTCCCGCCCCGTTTCGCCGCAAGCCCTCGACCGCCTCGCCGACGCCGGCCTGCACCCGCTGCTCGCCCGCCTCTACGCCGCCCGCGGCATCAGCCGCGCCGACGAGCTCGACACCAGCCTCAAGCACCTGCTGCCGCCCGAAGCCCTCACCGGCACCGGCGAAGCCGCACAACTGCTGGCCGATGCCATCGAGGCCGGCGCGCGCATGGTCATCGTCGCCGACTACGACTGCGACGGCGCCACCGCCTGTGCCGTCGGCATGCGCGCGCTGCGCGCCTTCGGCGCCGACGTGCATTACCTGGTGCCGGACCGCGTCACCCTCGGCTACGGCCTGACCCCGGCAATGGTCGAGATCGCCGCCCGGCTCGAACCGGACGTGCTGATCACCGTCGACAACGGCATCGCCAGCGTCGAAGGCATCGCCGCCGCGCGGGCGCACGGCATGGCGACGCTCGTCACCGACCACCACCTGCCCGGCGACGAACTGCCCGACGCCGATGTCATCGTCAATCCCAACCAGCCCGGCTGCGACTTCCCCAGCAAGGCGCTGGCCGGTGTCGGCGTCATGTTCTACACCATGCTCGCGCTGCGCGCCGAGCTGCGCGAACGCGGCGCCTTCGCCGGCAGCAAGGAGCCCAATCTCGCCGACCTGCTCGACCTCGTCGCCCTCGGCACCGTCGCCGACGTCGTCAAGCTCGACCGCAACAACCGCATCCTGGTCGCCCAGGGCCTCGCCCGCATGCGTGCCGGCCGCCTGCAGCCCGGCATCCGCGCACTGTTCTCGCTCGCCGGCCGCGACCCGGCGCGCGCCAGCACCACCGACCTCGGCTTCATGATCGGCCCGCGCCTGAATGCCGCCGGCCGGCTGTCGGACATGAGCCTGGGCATCGAATGCCTGATCACCGACGATGCCGGCCGCGCCATGCACATCGCCCAGGAGCTCGACCGGCTCAACCGCGAACGCCGCAGCATCGAGGCCGGCATGCAGGAAGAAGCGCTCGCCCGCCTCGCCGGCAATGGAGAGATCAGCGCCGGCAGCCGCGCCACCATCGCGCTGTTCGAGCCCGACTGGCACCAGGGCGTGATCGGCCTCGTCGCCAGCCGCATCAAGGAAAGACTGCACCGCCCGACCATCGCCTTCGCCCGCAGCAGCGACGGCGAACTGAAAGGCTCCGGCCGCTCGATCCCCGGCCTGCACCTGCGCGACGCGCTCGACCTCGTCACCAAGCGCCACCCCGACCTGATCGCGCGCTTCGGCGGCCACGCCATGGCCGCCGGCCTCACCATCCGCGAAGCCGACCTGCGCCGCTTCGACGAAGCCTTCGAGGAAGTCGTCGGCGAACTGCTGGACCCTGCCCAGCTCGAACACCGCATCGATACCGATGGCAGCCTGGAACCGGGCTATTTCGCCCTCGACGCGGTACGCATGCTCGAAAACGAAATCTGGGGCCAGGGCTTTCCGCCGCCGCTCTTCGACGACGTCTTCCGCGTCGAACGCCAACGCGTGCTGAAGGACAAGCACCTCAAGCTCGAACTGTCGCGCGGCAGCACCCGCTTCGAGGCCATCCGCTTCAACCACGCCGACGGCGCCGCCGGCCAGATCCATGCCGCCTACCGGCTGGGCATCAACGAATACAACGGCGTGTCGAGCGTGCAGTTGATGCTGGAGCACTTCGAGGCGGCCTGACAACGGGGAGCAGGATCGGAGTTAGAATAGATTTCCTTACTTCATTACTTTCGGAGGCTGGCATGCTGGCCAAACGAACGAGCAAGAACCAGATCACTCTGCCCAAGGCCATTGTCCAGACGGTAGGCGAAGCCGATTACTACGACGTCACCGTTCAGGATGGAAAGATCGTCCTGGCACCGGTTCGCCTTCAGCAGGCTGACGCGGTGCGGGCAAAGCTGGAAGAATTGGGCATCACGCAGGATGACGTGGACGACGCTGTTGCCTGGGCGAGAAAGCACGCGTGAATCTCCCGCGCGTCGTTCTCGACACCAACTGCCTGATCTCGGCCCTGATCTTCTCTCGCGGCAACTTTGCCTGGCTGCGTGAAGCCTGGCAGGCCAGGCGTTTCATTGCGCTTGCCAGCCACGACACCATCAGTGAACTCCTGAGAGTATTGCACTACCCCAAATTCAAGCTGGACCGCGATGCACGGGAAATACTGCTGGCTGAATTTCTTCCGTATGTCGAAACGGTCAAAATCGAACACACACCTGAAGGTCTGCCGGACATCCGGGATCCCGACGACATCATCTTCCTGATACTGGCCGTCACGGCCAAAGCCGACACATTGGTCAGCGGCGATGCGGACATCCACGCCGTGAAAGCGCAGTTTCACATCCCCATCGTTACTGTGGCCGAATTCGCCGACTGGTTGAAACGGCATTGAGGGCATACCCGCCCGATGGTTTCAACGCCTGAAGGCAAGCACCAGCACCCCCGAAGCCACCAGGCCGATACCGAACCACTCGCGGGACGAGGGACGCTCGCCGAGAAACAGGAAGGCAAAGATCGCCACCAGCACAAGGCTGAACTTGTCGACTGGCGCCACCTTGGATGCCTCGCCGAACTGCAGCGCCCGGAAGTAGCAAATCCATGATGCGCCGGTGGCGAGTGCGGACAGCGCCAGGAACAGCAGGGTCTTCGGCGGCAGCACCAGCGGGTTGCTCCACTTGCCGGCGAGCCAGACGAAGGGGGCCAGCACGAAGAGGATCAGCACCGTCCGCACCAGTGTCGCCAGATCGGAATCCACGCCGGCAACGCCCACCTTGGCGAATATCGCCGTAAGCGCGGCGAAGCAGGCCGACAGCACCGCCCAGAAGAACCAGTTCGAGGCAATGGACATGGGTCAGGACACCATTCGCATGATCAACGCCGGGGCCGCTCGATGTGCCGGACGGTACTTCCATACCGGGCCAGTTTTCCGTCCGCGCTGAGCAGGGTCAGCGGCTCGGCGATCGACTGGGCAAGCAGCAGGCGATCGAAAGGATCGCGATGATCATCGAAGGCCGGCAATTCAGCCACCTTGAGGATGTGGGCGTTCCCGATCGGCAGCCAGGAAAAGCCCATCTTTTCGACCTGGGCGGCAAACACGGACAGGTCGATATGAACCTTGCCCAGCCCTGCCTTGACGGTCAGCTCCCACAACGACACCTGACTCACCATGACTTCGTCCGCAGCGTCGACGAATTGCTGGACCTCGTCCGTGACGCGATCGTCACCGGTCTGCCACCAGAAGGCGAAATGCGTGTCGAGCAGCAGCCTCACCGAGCTTCTCCGCCAGGGCCTGCATTTTCGTTCTGGAATGCGGCAAAAAGCTCATCGACGGGTGCATCGAAATCATCCCCCATCTTCCAGTCCTGGCCGTTCAGACTCCCCGGCGGAGCAATCCGGCGCTTCGGGGGCCGATATGCAGCGAGTGTCGCCACCGGCTGGCGGCGCGCGCAATGATCACCTCTTCGCCTCCCTCGACAAGTTCGAGCAGACGCGACAAGTGGGTCTTTGCCTCATGGACGTTCACAACTTGCATGACGATCTTGCCGACTGAATGAACTAAGTCTTAGTCTAGTTCATGCACGCGCTTAGTCCACTGGCTTATCGTTCGTCGTAAAACCTCGACAGTCGCATGGCGCTCCCGCGCACCTTTTGCCACGCGGCAGTTCACGGCAACATCCTTGTCACCGGCACGGATGCTTCCTTCCACGACCAGGACATTTCCCTTTTCGTAGTGACGACCGCTCCACTGCCAGGTCGCAACGCCCTTGCCGGCGAAATGGGCTTCTGCTTCCGAGCGGCACCACGACAGCAGTTCGCTACCCAGGTGAAACTCGATCTCTTCCCGCGGATAGGACTGCGCCGCAAGCTGCGGCGCAAAGCTCAGAAAGGCCAGGCCCAAAACAAAACGCATCGAAACCCCCTATTCATTTGTCGGGCAAGGACACATAGCCTCGCGTCTTCTTCTGCCCGACTTTCCGTGTTGCCGGCTTTCGCGTGGCTGCCTTCTGCGAACCGGTCTTCTGTCCTGCCCCTTTCCCCGTGTCGAGCAGATCCAGCCACAGCAGCGCATCCGCGTAGGACATGAAGTTTTCCAGGTATTGCGGCGCGATGTCGCGCATGCGGATCAGTGCCTGCAGCACGAGGAAATGCGAATTGAGCGGCCCGGCATTCTCCGGCGCCTGCGCCAGCGCCTGCGACAACTGCTGCTCCAGGCTGAGCCGCGACCAGATGCTGCCGAAGTAGTGCAGCGATTTCAATTCTCCGCCGGATGCGCCGGGCGCGGCCGCTGCAAGCGGTGCGGCGGTGTTCTGGCGGGCGGCATGGACAAGCAGTTCGGCGAGTGGGCCGGGGCGCGGTGCATACCGGCGCGGTGCATGCCGGCCCGGCACGGACTGCTGCGGCTCAGGACGGCCCGGCGCCACCGCCTTGTTCTCGGTGCTTGCCCCGACCTCGGCACCCGCATGCTCGAAGCGCTCGCGGAGCGCGGCCAAGCGGCGCGCCAGCTTCCGCGCCACTGCCGCACGTGCCGCGCCTTGCAGGTTTTCGCCCCGCCGCCACATCGCTTCGATGACGCGGAAACCCACCGGGTCGAAGCTCGCCGCACCACGGCTGCGCAAGGCATCGATGAGCGCAGCCGTGTCGTCTTCCGGTGCGGCATCGAGCCGCGATTCAACCCGAAACAGCGAAGACGGCTCTCCTTCGGCAGCCCATCCGTCGTCGCCAGCGCCCGGCAAGGCCGTTCCCGAGGACGGAGGCTCAGCCATTCGCGGCCGCCTTCTCGGCCAGCTTCTGCGACGATCTCGACACCGGCGCAATCTCCACCCGCCGGTTGCGCGAACGGCCTTCGGCGTCGTCGTTCGGCGCCACCGGCTGCTCCGAGCCGAATGCCGCGGCGAACACCGATGCGGACGGCACGCCTGCCTCGATCAGTACCCGCGTCACCGTCAGCGCGCGCTGCGCCGACGGATCCCAGTTGTCGGCGAAGCGGCGGTTGCTGTCGAGCACCGGCCGGTCGTCGGTGAAGCCACTGACCATCAGCATTTCGTCGTGCGTGCCGAGATAAGCCGTCAAGGGCACCGCCAGGCTTTGCAGCAGTTGATGGCCTTCCGGTTGCAGTTCGGCCGAGTTGTGGGCGAACAGCACGCTGCCGCTGATGCCGATGCGCCCGCCTTCCAGCGTCACCCGCCCTGCGGCCAGCGGCACTGCCAGCGCCTGTTCCAGCGCCTCGCGCCGCTGCTCCTCGATCTGGCGCTTTTCCACTTCGGCTTCCAGCGTGGTGGCGAGTTCGAGCTGCACACCCAGCACGCCGACCAGGATCAGCACGAACGCGCCCAGCAGCCCCGACATCAGGTCGCCGAACACGCCCCAGGCCGGTGCGGAATCCTCGATGCCGCCGTGGATATCTTCCATGCTCACACCTCGCCGGCGGCGGTGCGGCCAGGCTGCAGGCCCTCGACCATGCGCTGCTGCGACATCAGGCTGAGGTCGATGATCTCGCGCGCCTGCGCCACGTAGTAGGCGAGTTGCTCATCGCTGCGTGCCATCGATTTTTCCAGCGCGCCTTCGATGCGCTGCAGGCTCGCCATCAGCTTGTCGTTCGACTCGCTGAAAAGCTGCACCGCCAGCCCGAAGGCCTCGGCCAGGCTCGCCACCTCGACCGCGCCGCCGGCAAGCTGGCCGGCGGTGTCGGTGAGCCGCGTGGATTCGGCTTCGATGCGCTCGGTGAAGCCAAGGCTGGCACGCTCCAGCGCCGACGCCGACGAGGCGACCAGCGCGTCGATCGCCTGGCGCTGTTCGGTCGATGCATGGTTGATCGCATCCAGCAGGCCGCCCAGCGTTTCCATGATGCGGCTGCGCTCGGCCAGCGAAGCGTTGTCGCGCGCGATGCTGGCCGATAGCTCGTGGCGCAGCTCGCCGACCACTTCGGCCGCGGCGCGGGGCGCTTCGGCTGCGGTCTGCAGCAGGCCGCCGACCTGCTCGATGGTGCGGGCGGCCTGTTCATGGGTGGCGCTGGCCAGGCTGCGCGCGGTTTCGTCCAGGCGGGCGAGGACTTCCTCCTGCCGGCGGCCGGCCTGTTCGCCCGCCTGCCCCCAGGCCTCGCGCAGCGAGCTTGCCATTGCCTCCAGCGCCTGTGCCTGCGCCGCCTGCCGGGCGGCGTCCTGCGCGGCCAATTCGGCCTGCAGCGCGGACAGCCGCGTCTCCACCTGCTCGACCAGGGCGGCGGAACGCTGCGCGAAAGTGTCGGCGAAGGCACGCAGGGCAAGCCGAAGCTCGTCCGTCGCGGTCCTGCTGCCCTGCGCATGGCTCGCCAGCGCATCGGTCCAGGCTTCGGCCACCTGGCCGGCACTGGCTTCGAAACGTGTTGCCAGGCCGTCGAAACGGGCTTCCAGCGCGCCGGCCACCTGCGTGTGCAGTTCGGCGGCCTGGCGCGCGATGCCTTCCACCGCCGTGGCGAGATCGCTGCGCAGGCCGGCATGCGCGTCGCCGACCGAAGCCAGCAGGCTCGCCGCGCGACGCTCGAAATCCTCGTTCCAGCCGGCGAGCGATGCGTCCAGCTTGCGCCCCAGCGCCTCGCTGCCGGCCTCATGGCGGGCAAGCGCGGTAGTCCAGGTATCGGCCACGCTGGTCGTGGCGGCATCCAGACGCTGCGACACGCCGTCGAGCTGCGCCTGCACGCCATCGGCGACCTGCTGCTGCAGCGCAGCCGTCTCGCGCGCGATGCCGGCCATGGTCTCGGCCACCACCGGCTGGATGGTCTGTCCGGCCAGGCGGGCGCTTTCGCTCAGGCTGTCCTTCAGCGAGGCATCGACCGATGCCGCCAGCGCCGCATAGGCGCCGCGCGCCTCGTCGTGGAAACGCTGCTGTCCGGTGGAGAGACGCTCGTGCAGTTCGGCGCCCTGGCGCTCCATCTGCGCCATCATCGTCTGCAGGGTATCGACCAGCGTCGGCAGCAGCCGCGCCTGCTCCTTCATGGCGACGAAGGCCTCCTGCCGCAGCTGCGCCAGCGAAGCACCGCGCAGTTCGCCGGCGATGCGGCCGTCCAGCAACTGCGAGGCCCGCAGGCGTTCGCGGCGGCACAGCGCCGACATCAGGCCCAGCATGGCCGACGCCGCCACCCCCGCCACCGAAGTGCCGAAGGCGACGCCCAGCCCCTTCACCGGTGCCGCCAGCGACGAGCGGATGGTCTGCAGGTCGGTGGTGGTCTCGAGCGCGATCACCGCGCCGTCCAGCGTCATCACCATGCCGAGGAAGGTGCCCAGCATGCCCAGCAGTACCAGCATGCCCACCAGATAAGGGGTCAGCGCCGGTCCGGGCAGGCCGATGCGCTCGCCGTCGATGCGCAGCCGCACCGCGTTCTGCAGCGAAGCCGGCAGGCCGGACAGCCAGCGGCTGCAGGCGGCGGCATCCATCGTCCCGCCTGCGGCATCCAACGCAGGAATGGCGCTCAAAGCCTGGCGCAATCCCGACGTGGCGCGCTCGAAGCGGAACAGCTCGACCACGCCGACCAGATACACCACGCCGATCAGGGCGGTCATGCCCAGGGCCAGCGGACTGCGCCCAACATAGCCCATACCCACCCACAGCACCACGGCCAGCCCCAGCAGGCAGGCCACCACACTCATGCTTCTGTTCATTCGCGTTCCGTCGATTCCGTATCCAGTGCCGCCACCAGCCCCGCCACCGGCATCAGCCGCAGGTCCAGTTCGGCCAGCAGCACCTGCTGCATCTCCGCGCAAAAGCGCGCCAGCCATCCGCCCGGCTGCAGCCAGCCGGCGGCATCGCCGTCCGCCGCACCACCATGGGCCTCGAACAGGCGTGCGAAGCGCCCGCCCAGCAGCACCGGCACCTGGGCCAGCAGACCGGCTTCGCGCGCCGCCAGCGCCTGCTCCATCACCGCGTCCAGCGCCGCGAGCTGCTTCAGCGCGGCGGACTGCCGCCCCAGTTCGGCACGCATCTGCGCGCGCAGCGGCCCGACGACAGCCGCCAGCCTGCGCTGCTGCGTCATGTAATGGCGATGAAGCGGCGCGAAATCCGGCGTGGCGGGATCGGCAACGGAGTCGGTCGCGGCCTGCGCCAGGGCATCGGGCAAGGACGGCGGCCCCGCCGGCGCATCCGCCGGCAGGCTCTCACCGCCCTTCTGCGCCGCATCGGCAGCGGCGATCGCCTGCGCCAGATCACTGCGCACGCGAGCCAATTCAGTGCGCATTGCCGCGGCGGACTGGCGGGCCGTATCGGCGCGGCCCGCCGGCACGGCCGCCGAATTCAACGCCGCGTAAAGCGCCAGCGCCTCCTTGAAGTCGAGCCACACGCCCAGGCGCTCGGCGAACGACTGCCTGGGTTCCGCGGCATCCGCCACTGCCAGTTCGGCCAGCGCCCGCACCAGCCCTGCACTGTTGAACCGCGTACGCGGCAAACCCTGCGTCATCCCCCGACCCGGCGCCCGATGGGCGAAAAAGGGCGAAGGCTACACCAAAGCGGCACGCTGGGGAGCAGCCGCATCGGCACCCGCGGTCATGCCGAACGCCCGAAACCCGCGTGGCTACTTGCGCCCGGCCGGATCGAAAATACCCCAGCGGCCCAGCGCACCGGCCGGCAAGGCGCCCAGTGCAGCCCCCAGCGACACCACCAGGATGCCGAGCACGGTCAGGGCACCCAGCGCCTCGTCCAGAATCAGGAAGCCACCGATCGCCGAGAAGGCCGGAACCAGCGCCAGCATCATCGAAGCCTGGCAGGCGCCGATCTTCTGGTTGGCATAGCTGTACATGCCGGCCGCCAGCATCGCGGCGATGAGGCCTTGATAGACCGCCTGCAGGCCGATCTCGCCCCAACCGGCCTGGGCGATGTTGCCCGGCAGCCAGAGGAAATACACCGGCATGTAGGACAGCATCGAGAAAGTCGCGATGCCGAGAATGCCGAGCTGCGGCCGGATCTGCCAGCGGCGCATCAGCAGCCCGAAAATGGCCCAGCACAGCGCGGCAGCAAGAAAGAACAGATCGCCGACCCACTCGTCGGCAGCCGCCGGCGAGAACAGGCTCTGGAAGCCGATCAGCACCAGCCCGGCGGTCGACAGGAGCAGCGCCAGCACGGTCTGGCGCGCAATGTGGAAGCCTGCCGCGACGGCAACGATGGCCACGGTCCAGAACGGAATGCCGCCATTGACGAACACGCCGGCGTGCGCGCTCGGCGCGAAGGCGAAACCCGAATAGACCAGAATCCCGTAGCCCAGGCCGCCGAACAGCGCCAAGGCCATGTAGCGCGGCCACTCGCGCGGCGGCACCAGACGGACGAAGAAGGGCAGCGCCAGCACCCCGGACACGCCGTAGCGCAGTGCCGCGAGGTCGAAGGGGGTGAAGGTCGCGGTGCTGCCGAAGCGCGACACGATGTTGAAGCCGGACCAGCAGATGACCACGACCAGCGCGGCCAGCAAGCCCTTGGCCGTATCGGAAAGCCCCATGTGGTGATTGCCGCTCAATTGAACCTCATTTCCATGTTTTTTTGGGCCGCCCCTGTGCGGCGGCCCGGCAGTGTGACACGCATCGCCCCGATGCACCTAAGGCGGTACTCAGGGCAGGATGAAGCGGCTCTTCTCCCGGCTCGCCGTGCCGGCATCATGCACCGCTGCGGTATGGAATTCGATCGGCCTCGCCCCCGCGGGCGCCGCTTCAGCGGGAGACGACACGACCAGCGGCACGGTGTGGATGCTGTCCGGCCCGACGGTGAACTCGCTGCCGCCTTCGATCTTCAGGCCCGGCAGGCCGACGACCTCGACCCTGAAGGTGCGCACGGCCTCTTCCATGTTGATCAGCTTCAGCGTGTAGTCGTTTTCGATGCGGCCTTCGGCGGTCTCCCGCGACAGCAGGCCGCGGTCGCGGATCACGTCGACCCGCAGCGTCGAACGCTGGCTCAGCGTCCATACGCTGAGCACCGAGAACAGCAGCAGCAAGCCGGCGAGACGAGCACCCGCGGCCCCGGCACCCATCGCCTCCTCCCCTCACCACCCCGCTTCGGCGCGCCGGCGAGTTCGCGCTCCGACGCGAAGCGGATCAACCCGCGCGGCGCACCGAGCTTGTCCATCACCTGGTTACAGCCATCGACGCACAGGCCGCAGTTGATGCACTGGTATTGCAGGCCGTCGCGGATGTCGATGCCGGTCGGGCAGACCTGCACGCAGATGCCGCAGTCGATGCAGTCGCCGGTACTGCCCGCGTGCCGCAGCGCCCCGCGCGGCTCGCCGCGGCGATGATCGTAGCCCACACTGGCCGTCGCGCCATCGATCATCACGCCCTGGAAGCGGGAATACGGGCACATGTGCTGGCACACCGCCTCGCGCGCCAGCCCGGCCTGCACATAGGTGAAGGACGCGTAGAAGATCAGCCAGAAGCTTTCCCACGGACCGGTCTGCAGCGCCGCGGCCGACGGCAGCAGCTCGCGGATCGGCGTGAAATAGCCGACGAAGGTGATCGCGGTCCAGCTTGCCACCAGCCCCCAGATGCCGTGCTTGACCGCCTTGATTGCCAGCTTGCGCGCCGACATCGGGCTCCGGTCCAGCTTCAGGCGCGCCAGGTGGTCGCCTTCGATCCTGGCCTCGATCCAGACGAAGATCGAGGTACTACACCGTCTGCGGACAGGCGAAGCCGCAGAACAGCCGCCCGGCCAGGGCGGTGACGAAGAACAGCGCGGTCGCCGCCAGGATCAGCATGAAGGCCAGCAGCAGCGCGTCCTGCGGCCACAGCACCAGGCCGAAGAGATAGAGCTTTTCATGCACGATGTCGAACAGGATCGCCTGCCTGACCCCTTCGCCCGTATCCCAGCGCAGCCAACAGCCGCCATAGAAGATGATCTGGGTCAGCCACACCATGACCCAGCGCGCGGTATTGAAGCGCCCCGCGACAGCCTTGGCATGGATCGTGCCCTTGCTGCGGTAAAGCTCAAGCTTGGCTTCGCGCACCTTGCTGACGGCCTTGCTCATCGGTGAACTCCGGTTCTTGCGATGAGCGCAGTACATCACCCGGCCGGCAACCGGAACAGATTCAGACGATACGATTTCCGATAGGAACAGATCAGTCGAGCTGCTGCCCGATCAGCGTACCGAGCGTGCGCAAGGCCTGATCCTGCCGGGCACCCGCCGGATGGCCGAAGTTCAGCCGCAGGTAGTTGCGGAACGCGCGCGTCGCCGAAAAGATCGGTCCGGGGGCGATGCTGATGCCGCAGGCCAGCGCCTGCTGGTGCAGACGCAGGGTATCGACCTGCGGCGGCAGTTCCAGCCACAGGAAATAGCCGCCGTCGGGACGTGCCAGCCGGATGCCGGGCGGAAAGTGCTGCTCGATGCCCGCCACCAGCACCGCCTCCTGCTCCGCCAGATGGCGGCGCAAGTTGCGTAGGTGCGCATCAAAGCCGCCGCGCTTCATGTAGCCCGCCAAGGCAATCTGCAGCGGCACCGCCGTCGCCAGGCTGGTGGAGAACTTCTGCCGCTGCACTTCCCTGGCGTAGCGCCCGGCCGCCACCCAGCCCACCCGGTAGCCCGGCGCGAGGCACTTCGAGAACGAGGACACGTGCAGCACCAGGCCGTCCGCATCCAGCGCCTTGGTCGCAGCCGGCGCATCACGGCCGAAATACAACTCGGTGTAGACGTCGTCCTCGATCAGCGGCACCTGGTGCCTGCGCAGCAGCTCGACCAGCGCGCGCTTGTTCCCGTCCGATATCCGGCTGCCGGTGGGATTGGAGAAATTGAGCATGAACAGGCAGGCCTTGACCGGATGGCGGCGCAGCGCATCGGCCAGCGCGTCCAGGCTCACGCCTTCGCGCGGATGACTCGGGATCTCCACCACCTTGAGCCCCAGCCGCTCGCTGGCCTGCAGGCCGGCATAGAAGGTGGGCGACTCCACCGCGATCAGGTCCCCCGGCCGGGTCAGCGCCTGCAGGCACAGGTTGATGCCTTCCAGCGCGCCGGAAGTGACGACGATTTCCTGCGGCGACACCGCAGCCCCCTGGGCCAGATAGCGCAAGGCGATCTGCCGCCGCAATTCCTCGTTGCCCGGCGGCAGGTCGGTCACCGTCGACAGCGGCGCCAGCTTGCGCCCCGCGCCGGCAAGGAAGCGGCCCAGCTTGTCCAGCGGATACAGGTCCGCGCTTGAAAGCTGGATCCCAGCGGCACGATCGCGGGGTCGCGCACGCTGTCCAGGATCTGGAAGATGAAGTCGCTGACCTGCAGCGCCGTCGCCCCGCCGACCGGCTGCGTCATGCCGGGTTCGGGCAGGCTGCGGCCGAGCCGGGCACGCACGAAGTAGCCGGACTTCGGCCGCGCCTCGATCAGCCCCCTGCTTTCGAGCAGATGGTAGGCCTGCATCACCGTGACCGGGCTGACCTCATGGCGCCGGCAGGCCTGCCGGACCGAGGGCAGCCGCTCGCCAGCGCGCAGCACGCCATCGGCGATCAGTGCCGCCGTCCGGTCCGCGATGTCCTGATAAAGCGTCATGCCCGGATGCTAGCAGGCCGCGGCCGCGCCGGCTGCCGGTATAATGCGCGGTTTTCCAGATTCCGCCGGAGCCTTGCATGGAAGCCGAACGCCAGAACGCCATCGCCGAGAAACTCGCCGACCTCGCCGCCCGGGGTCGCGAACTACGGAGGTATCTTTGACTACGATGTGAAAGCATCGAAGCTCGAAGAAGTCAATCGCGCGCTGGAAGACCCGGCCGTCTGGAACAACGCCGAACGGGCGCAGGAACTCGGCAAGGAAAAGCGCACGCTCGAGGACGTGGTGCTGACGCTGCAGCACATCGACGCCCAGTCGCGCGACCTGAAGGATCTGTACGAGCTCGCCGAAGCCGAGGACGACGACGACACCTTCGAGGCGGTCGAAGCCGATCTCGGCGGGCTGGCGGCGGAAATCGAGAAGCTCGAATTCCGCCGCATGTTCAGCAACCCGATGGACCCGAACAACTGCTTCATCGAAATCCAGGCCGGCGCCGGCGGCACCGAGGCGCAGGACTGGGCGGGCATGCTCGAGCGCATGTACCTGCGCTATGCCGAGAAGAACGGCTTCAGCGTCGAGCTGATGGAAGAGACCGAAGGCGAAGTCGCCGGCATCAAGAACTGCACGATCAAGGTCAGCGGCGAATACGCCTACGGCTACCTGCGCACCGAGACCGGCATCCACCGCCTGGTGCGCAAATCGCCGTTCGACTCCAACGCCCGCCGCCACACCAGCTTCACCTCGGTGTTCGTGTATCCGGAAGTCGACGATTCGATCGAGATCGAGATCAACCCCGCCGACCTGCGCATCGACACCTACCGCGCCTCCGGTGCCGGCGGCCAGCACATCAACAAGACCGACTCCGCGGTGCGCATCACGCACGAGCCGAGCGGCATCGTCGTGCAGTGCCAGAACGACCGCTCCCAGCACAAGAACAAGGCCGAGGCGATGTCGATGCTGAAGGCGCGCCTGTACGAGCTCGAACTGCGCAAGCGCCAGTCCGAGCAGCAGAAGCTGGAAGACAGCAAGAGCGACATCGGCTGGGGCCACCAGATCCGCAGCTACGTGCTCGACCAGTCGCGCATCAAGGACCTGCGCACCAACTACGAAGTGGGCAACACCCAGGCGGTGCTGGACGGCGACCTCGCGGACTTCATCGCGGCGAGCCTGAAGCAGGGCGTCTGAGTGCGGGGGCTCCCGGTCTGACACCTCCACAATGACCGATCCCTTCCTGTCCGACTTCCTCGCTCCCGGCGTCGACGCCGGCGAAGTGCCCGAACTGGCGGCGCTGGCCTCGGCGCGGCCGCTGCTCGACGCCTTCATCACGCTGTTCCGCGGCACCGAGGCCGAAGTGCTGATGCGCCTGCTGGTGCTGCGCGAGATCGGCCAGGAAGCCGAAGTGCCGCGCTGGTCGCCCGAGGCGCTGCGCGCGCGCTTCGCCTATCTCGACCCGGTGAAGCTCGAGACGGTGCTCAAGCGCCTGCGCGACAACGCCCTGCTGAGCATCGGCGAGGACGGCCAGTACGCGCTGTCGGACATCGGCCGCAACGCCGTCGCTGCACTGGCCATGCTGCTGCGCTTCGGCGACGAGGAAGACGCCGAACTGGGCTTTCTCACCGCCCAGCTCGCCGGCCTGCAGGCGGTGGGCGGCGTCACCGCCGAATCGCTCGGCCACCTGCTGTCCAAGCTTACCGACCTCACCTGGCACTTCGAGGAAGCGATCGCCTCCGGCTCCGAATTCCGCATCCTCGACGCCCGCCGCCGGCTGTCGGCCAACGGCCGCTGGCTGGAGCGCGGTACCGACATCCTCAACAAGCTGCTGGCCGAGCCGGATGCCGATTTCGAACTCGCCCGCATCGCCCAGCGCATCGGCCTGGCGCAGTCACGGCTCGCCCGCGCGGATGCGTCCTTCCAGCGCGCGCTGAACAAGATCGAAGCCCAGCGCGTGACGCTGGGCGGCTCGGGCATCTCGTCGTCCGACATCGCCGCCTGGCTGCGCCTGCTGGACAGCAGCACGCTGGCCGGGCTCGCCAGCGGCTGCATTGCCGCAGTGCCCGAACTGCCGCTGCTGGCCGGCGGGCATGAACTGCTGGACCGCGCCGAAAGCGCGCTCGGCGGCGAGGCTGCACAGGACGCGGCCGATACCACGCTGCCACCGCCTGATGCCGCGCAAGTCGACGCCGCGCCCGAGACCGAAGACCTGGCGATGCTGGAGCACTTCACCCATCGCCTCGACGCCCTGCCCGGCGCCCAGCCGCTGCACCAAGTCGTCGCCGGCGGCGGCTTCGCGCCGGCCAGCTATCGCCTGTCACTGCTCGCGCTGCTGGCCGACGGCGAGCACGCCAGCCCGGTCGACGGGCCGGTCGGCGCCTTCATGCGCCTGCCACTGGACGTCCATTTCGGCGACGAACTGGTCGCAGTCGGCGAGGACGAGATCGCTGCCATCAATACCGGCGAAGTCAGCCCGCGCCTGCCGCACACCCCTGCCCCGGCAGCCCCACTCGCCCACTCCTGAACGATGCGCCCATGGAACACGAACTGAAGACGCTCACCGCCCGCCTGCTCGCCCAGCGCTGGCTGCCGCGCAGCGATCGCATGGTGAGGCGCGCACTGGTCGATGAGAGCTTTCGTCTCGAACTCGACCGCCGCCTGGCCGACGTCGGCCTGCAACTGCTCGACAACCCCTACGCCGCCCACGTCAGCGTCGCACTGCAGGCCGACATGGCCGAGCCGGTGTTCGGCGCCGGCCGCGAATACGCCGCCAGCAACCTGGGGCTGACCCGCGACGAGATCGCACTGCTGGTGGTGATCTGGTCGCTGATCGTGCTGCCCAAGCGCGAGCGCCAGGTCACGCGGCGCGAACTGGTCGATGACGGCCAGGCCGACATGTTCGGCGGCGACAAGCCGGTCGCCCACGGCGAGGCCGTCTCCGGCAGCCTGACCGAAAGCTCGCTGCTGGCCGACTTCGGCCCCCGCCTCGGTGGCAAGACGCGCATGGCGATCGCGCTCGGCAAGCTGAACCGCCTGGGCTTCATCGAGCGCCGCGCCGGCATCATCGGCGAAGGGCCGCTGCTCGACGTCGCGCTCGACTACCGCGTGATGGCCGACCGCATCATCCACGGCACGCTCGGTGAAGTGCTGGCCGCGACCGGCCACCACCTGCCGGGCGCGGAGGCGGTCGACGATGACGAGACAGCCGCCGACGACGAAGCCGTCACTGCCGGCTGAAACCTGGACGGCTGATCAAACCTATTCTCCCTGTTCCGCTTCAGCGGCCGCCGGCCGCATGCAGGTAGGCAAGCAGCTCGGCCATCAGGCCGTTGATCGCGGCGTATTTGCTTTCATCCGCAGCCAGGATCCCGGCTTCGGACTGCACCCAGACTGCAGGCTGCAGCTCATCCCGGCAATGCTCGACGATCTGCCGCGCCGACTCGGGCGTGGTCTCCAGGTGGAACTGCAGCCCGATCACCGCCTTGCCGAACTGGAAAGCCTGGTTGTCGCAAGCCGTGCTGCGCGCGAGGTGGGCAGCCCCGGCCGGCAGGCTGAAGGTCTCGCCATGCCAGTGGAAGACCTCGATTTCTGGCGGAAAGCGGAACAGTGTTGGATCATCCTGCACCACCGCCTCGACCGGAAGCCAGCCGATCTCGCGCTCGCGGTTGGCAAACACCCGCCCGCCCAGCGCGCAGGCGATCAATTGGGCACCCAGGCACACGCCCAGCACCGGCCTGCCGAGACGGATGACTTCGGCAATGAAGCGCTTTTCCGCCACCAGCCATGGCAGCTCGGCCTCGTCGTTGACGCTCATCGGCCCGCCCATCACCACCAGCAGATCGACCGACTCGGGTTCGGGCAGCAGCGCATTCTTCTCGAAGAAACGGGTAGTGCCGATGTCGTAGCCGGCGTTTGCCAGCCAGGGGCCGATGCTGCCCGGCCCCTCGAAAGCGACGTGCTGCAGGATGTGTGCGTACATGGGTCGGAAGTCCGCTCTTCTCATCCGGGTGTCGGGGAAACGCGGAACTGGAACACCGCGTCGTCATCCCAGCAATCTAGCAAAATGCGTTCCACCCGTTGCTGCCACAACTGGCCGAAGCGGCGGCGCTCGTCGTCGTTCGCCTCGCCATGCAGGCATTTCCCCATCAGCGCCGACATCTCGGCCTCGGCCGGCACCTGCGACAGATCCGACGCGGCATCGACGAAGACACCGCTATCGATGCGCGTCAGCCGCAATACAAGCGGCACTTCAACCTCGAAACGCTGCAGCCCGCGGCGCACGAAGCGGCCGGCGATGCCCTTGAAACCGCCCTGCTGCGTGGCACCGGTGATCAGCGTCAATACGCTGGCGATGACGCCGGTCACGCCCTGCTCCAGCGGCTCGGCGAAATCGACGCGGACGCCGCCGCGTTCGGGCAAGCCATCCGGGTAAAGCAGGCTCATCGAACGGCAGGCCAGCACATAGGCCGACGCCACCGTCGGGCAGGAATGCCCGGCCAGCTTCACGGCATCCTCGTAGCCGTAGTCGAGCACGCCACCTTCGGCGGCACCGAGGAAATCGGCCAGGGGGTCATGTACGCGGATGCGCGGCACGCGCTGGAAGAATTCGGGAAAGCTCATCGGATCTGCCTCTGTGGAGCGATGCACGGGCGCTCAGTGTTGCGGAGCCGGCCATGCACGGCATTGATGCAGCTCATTTCGCGCCCCGCACCATCTCAGTGCAGCTTCCGGCATGGCCGCTGCATTTGCCGCCGCCCGGGGCCGCCGCTACACTCCCCGCCTCGCATCCTGCCCGCGCCCTCCGCAGCCGGGCCGCAAACCCTTTCGGCCGAACACCCGACATGTTTCACATCAAGACCCTGGAACTCGTCCACTGGGACTTCTGGCGCCGCTTCTCGCTGCCGCTGGACGCCCAGATCATCACCATCGTCGGCCCCAACGGCTCGGGCAAGACCACGCTGCTCGACGCCCTGCGCACGCTGTTCGCACTGCGCTGCTCGGGCAAGCGCGACTTCCGCCGCTACGTGCGCCGCGCCGACCGCAGCTTTGCCTGGATCCGCGCCATCGTCGCCAACCTGCCGGGCAGCAGCGGCAAGCGCCCCTTCTTCCCGTGCCTGTCGGACGAAGTCACCCTCGCCTGCCGCATCCGCAAGGCCGGCGGCGACTGGATCCGCGACTACACCATCATCGACGGCAACCAGGACATCGAGGCGCTGGAAGCCAGCAACGACTGGATCGGCCTGCGCGACTACCAGCACCGCCTCGCCTGGGGCGGCCTGACGCCGGCGATCACCAAGGTGCTGGCGCTGGAACAGGGCGACACCGACAAGCTGTGCGAATACTCGCCCAAGGCGCTGCTGGAGCTCGTCTTCGACGTCTTCGGCGACAAGGAAGTGCTGGACAACTACCAGGCCGCGCGCGAGGAGCAGAAATCCGCCGAACGCGAGCTCGACGAACTCGGCATCGACCTCGACCGCCTGAAGACCCAGGCCGAGGAAAAGAAGGCCGAGGCCAACCGCTTTCTGGAATGGAAGCAACTCGCCGACGAAGCCCAGGCCCTGCAGACCGAGATCGTGCCGCGGCTGGAAGTGGCCGAACTCGCGCGCGACATCGCCACCGAGCGTGAAGCCCTGCGCCGCGTCAATCTCGAACGCAGCGACAAGCTCGCCGAACAGCGCGACGCCCGCCTGCGGCTCGAAACCGTGCTGGCCGAACAGGACGCCGGCAAGGCCGAACGCGCCCGCCTGAAGAACAGCGACACCGCCACCGAACAGGCCTACCTCGCCGCCCACGACCGCGTGCGCGACCTGGAAAAGCTGCTCGCCGAGCGCGACACCCTGCGCGCCCAGCTCGCCAGCGAACACGGTGCCGACGCAGTCGCACTGGAAAAGGAACACGAAGAAGCCGACGCCAGCCGGGCCCGCCTGCGCACCAGGGAACGCGAACTCGTCGCCGCCTTCGAGGAAAAGACCGAAACCCTGCGCCACGAGCGCAACCGCGGCGGCCCGCCGGGCGACGCCGAAGTCTCCCGCTTCCGCGTCCGCCTCAGCGCCGAAGGCATCGCCCACCGCAGTCTGGCCGAAGTGGTCGAAGTCACCGACCCGGCCTGGCAGGCCGCGCTCGAAGCCATCCTGCGGCCCTACCGCCATCTGATCCTGCTCGAACGCGAAGCCGACCGCCACGCCGCCTGGGCGCTGGGCGAGCGCGAACGCTTCCGCCACTTCATCGTTCCCGAGCGCGAAACCGCACCGCCGCCGCGGCCGATGAGCCTGGCCGAAGTGGTGGAATTCGATGCCCCGGTGCCGCGCTGGCTCAGCGACCTGCTCAACCGCATCCGCCGTGTCGAAGACGCCGACGCCGCCCGCGATCTGCCGCGCGAGCAGGAATGGATCACCCGCGACGGCTACCACCGCGAACGCCGCGGCGCTCGCCACCTCGGCCGGCCGCAGGAATTCCACTTCGGCGAGCTCGCCCGCCAGTCGCGCCTTGCCGCGCTGCAGGACGAAATCACCGCGCTCGACAAGCAACTGCACGCCCTGCGCCCCAAGCTGGACGAGGCCACCGAGCGCGTCACCGCGCTGCGCCAGCGCATGCTCGGCCTGCAATCGGCGCAACTGCTCGCCGCCAAGGCCGAAATCTACGCCGCCGCCGAAACCGAACTGCCGCAGGCGCGCAAGACACTGACCGCCGCGATCGCCGAACGCGCCGACATGCGCGGCACGCTCGACGCCCTGAACGAAAAGCTCAACGGCATTCAGATCGAGCTTTCCCACCGTCAAAGTGCGCTCAAGGCCATCGACCAGCGCCTGGCCGACATCGCCCGCGACCATGGCCCGCGCCGCCACGCCCAGGCCGAGCGCATCCTCAGCCTTCGCCGCCGCCGGCGCGGCATGCCGCCGCACTGGCTCGACAGCGGCGAACTCGCCCTGCTCGCCGAGCGCTACGGCGACGCCCGCGGCGCCCGCGCCGAGCTCGAGCGCCTGCGCCGCCGCCTCGACGAAGGCGACTGGATCACCGACTCCGCCGTGCTCGTCGTCCGCGACCGCCTTGCCGCCGACGTCGCCCTGCGCGAGCGCGACTACCTCGACCGCCAGGGCTACTGCGCCACCGCACGCCGCCACACCGACAACGCCCGCGCCGCCTACATCGCCAAACTGCGCGCCACCGTGCGCCAGTACGCCAAGAACCTGAAAGCACTCGGCGAACTCGCCAACGTCAGCGTCGACTGCCCCACCCCACACCTTGACAACGACGACCTGTCGCTGGCCCAGGCCGGCCTGGAAGTGCGCTTCGACTTCGACCGCAAGGGCGCCGTCGGCCTCAACGACGGCGAAGCCTCCGGCGGCCAGCAGGTGATGAAATCGCTGATCCTGCTCATCGGCCTGCTGATGGACGAAGCCCGCCCCGGCGGCTTCGTCTTCATCGACGAACCTTTCGCCCACCTCGACATCGCCAACATCGACCGCGTCGGCACCTTCCTGCGCGCCACGCGGGCGCAATACCTGATCACCACGCCGGTAACGCACAACGCCAATGTGTTTGCGCCTGCGCAGTTGACGCTGGTGACGCGCAAGAAGCAACCTGGGGATGATTGGGCGCCGGCGATCGGGGTGTTGCAAAGGGCGGTATAGCCCGGCATATCATTTGGATTAACTCCGACAAAGGAATGTGGACTCCGTCCAACATGACTACCATGCCTTCAAAGCAGAAAGAATCCAGCACCTCAACCAAATCCTGGCTACGATTAGCGTTTGAAGCATTACCGTTCCATGAATTTCTGGAAAGGATCTGTCACTTTATGCGCACCCCTGAGATAAAAGGAAGCAAACCCGAGGAATCATCACTTCGCCATTCCGGGCAAAACTTTATAACATCACTATTCCTCGTCTCAGCAGTAGTGACCTTCGTTCAGTACTTACTCCCCCATCTATTTGAAATCGATCTTGGACAACTAATAAACCCTCTATACCTGGCCCTTCTCTTGGCCATTCAGGCAATCATATTTGCCTTTATTCTTGGATTCTTCAGCTCCATTTCATTACTACCCAGAAAACCGGCCTTTCATCACCTAGTTATACACCAGACAATTCAAGCCTATGCAGTCTTGAATCTATTAGTGGTAATTCTATTTTGGATCGTAATTAATCGCATACTTGAGACAGGAGACCCACAAGAAGCTTCTAGTACGCTGGATTTATGGCTAGGGGGCATAATTGGCGCAGTCACTTTATGGCTGATTTGGCGCTTACTTTTTAGACCTCTCTGGCGATACACAACCAATTATTACACAAAAAAAACCGCCTTCGGAATAACCGCAATAGCGTTAATTTCGACATCTTGGGCAAATTCTTACATTGCCTTTGATCTCAGCAGCCTTGTAATTAACAAGACAGCGCTTTGCAAACAACTCTATACAATGAAAAAACAACGAGGGGAAATTGATCAATCTGTCGATGAGCAGTGCTTCATGGGCCATTGTCTGAGCTTTGAACCCAGCAAGCCATAACCAATTGCTGCAGCCAACCGGTGGCAGAATCCAGCACTTAGCCTTCCTCCAAACCTGAACTACTATTAGACTCGCATCGGGGGAGCAGTTCTTGCTCTTTTAATCGCTTTCAGTTTTGATAGCGGTCGGGCATGAAAGGGCTTCGACTTCGACGATATCGGCTACCTATACGCGCAGAGGCTCATTGAAAGCCCAAAGGGTAAAGAAAAATCCATATGGCTTACGCCCGAAGGTCTTGAGTATGGTCATCAAGGTGCTGATCGCCTATTCGGCACCCCTCCCACATAAAAGCACTACTCTATTGCCCATCACCCAAAAGAGATGACCATGAAGCCTATCGTCGCGACTGCATTCGTACTTGGCCTCTTCTTTGAAGGTGCCGCATACGCCTAAAGCACAGACGCTACCTCTGAGGTTGAGGTCGCAACGTTCCAGTGGCTCGAACTGATCGACTCAACTGATTATTCCGCAAGCTGGGAACAGTCTTCCGATCTGTTCAAGGCAGCGATCTCCAAGGAAAACTGGGAGAGCACAATTCGGAACGCGAGGGCAGCACTCGGAGAAGTCGAATCGCGAAAGCTCAGATCAGCCCAAGTCACACGCACGCTGCCAAGCGCCCCAACAGGAGAGTACATTGTCTTCCAGTTCGAGACACGGTTCGGACACAAGGCTACTGCCGTGGAAACAGTGACACCGTCAAAGGAGAAAGATGGATCCTGGCGCGTATCCGGCTACTACATCCAATGAGCCGGCAGTCCCATCAAGTACCTGCCAAGTAAAGAGCTTCGGCTTTTTGCTTCCACACCAGACCGCACAAGCCGCATCTCCGCCATTTGCGAGACCACCCATGCCCATCCACGCTGTGCTTTTCGACCTCGACGACACGCTGCATGACAAGTCACGCACACTCGAATGTGTCGCCCGCGAGCAGTACGCCATGGCTCGTCTTTCCGAGCTTCGTGTTGACCTGTCGGCATGGGTGTCGCACTTCATCGCGCTGAACAATGAGCGAATCGAGAAATTCCTCGTTTTCTCATCCCTTGCGGCGGAGTTCTCTCTTCCTCCCGAACTGGCTTCATCTCTTTTGCACGATTTCGACGATCACCTCGGAAGCAAGGCCTGCCCATTTCCGGGGGCTCGGGAACTTCTCTCTAGATGCAGGGAGCAAGGCTTGAAGACCGGCATCGTCACGAACGGCCGCAACGCTTTTCAGCGAAGCAAGATCACAGGTCTTGGCCTCGACACGCTCGTGGATGTCACGGTCACTTCCGGCGAGTTGGGCATCAAGAAACCCGATCTCCGCATCTTCCGCACATGCCTGGAAGCGCTTATGGTAGAACCCGCAGAAGCCGCTTTCGTCGGGGATGATTTCGCTGCGGACATGGAGCCTGCGATCGCGCTTGGCATGCATGCGGTGTGGAAGAGCCCTCTTTCCTCGGCAAAAGTGGCATTCAGCAGCGATCATCTGGAGGACATCGGCCTTCACTTGCTTGGTGCCGTATAAGCTCCACTCAAGCGAGCCATCAAGACATTCGGCCCGGTCAGCTCAAACATCAGAGGATTGAAAGAAATGGCAGCCTATGTCATCGGCCACATCACCGTGAAAGACTCGGACAAATGGGCTGAATATCGCAGCAAGGTACCGGAAACGCTGGCGCCCTGGGGCGCCGAGCTCGTGCTACGCGGAAAGCGGACCAAGGTACTCAGCGGGCAGCACGAACACACGGACACCGTCGTCATTCGCTTCCCTGACTCAGAGACCGTGGCCAAATGGTACAACTCGAGCGCTTATCAGGCGCTGATCCCTTTACGCACTCAGGCGGCGGAGATCGATCTGATCAGCTATGAGTCCGCGTGACCGGAAGCCTGTTTGTCCGTCTGTGCGTCCGTCGCCTCATTCGCTGACTCAGGCAACGGTGGCGCTCCGCCCTCCCCATCCGCTACCCGTGCGACCGGCCCGACGCCGGTCACCGGCTGCCGCCGCTCCTCGGTGAATATCGACCACACCGCCACGAACAAGGCCGCAATCAACGGGCCGATGACGAAACCGTTGATGCCGAGCAGGGTGAGCCCACCGAGCGTGGATACCAGCACCACGTAGTCCGGCAGCCGCAGCCCCTTGCCGACCAGCGCGGGGCGCAGCAGGTTGTCGATCGTGCTGATCACGAATGCGCCGATCGCCAGCAGGATCAGGCCTCTCATGTAATCGCCGGACAGCAGCATGTAGAAGGCGAACGGCCCCCACACGACGAAGGTGCCGATGGCCGGCAATAGCGACAGCACGGCCATCACGGTCCCCCACAGCAAGGCGGCTTCGATGCCCAACAGCCAGAACGCCACGCCGCCGATTGCGCCCTGGATCGCAGCGACGGTGAAGTTGCCGAGCACCGTGGCCTTCGCCACCTCGATGAACTTGGCCATCATCCGGTCGGTATGGTGGGCGCTGAGCGGGCTGGCGCCGCGGATCGAGGCCACCAGGCCTGTGCCGTCGCGGAACAGGAAGAACAGCACGTAGAGCATCACCGCCCCGCTGACGAGCAGTTGCGCCGTGCTCTGGCCGATGCTCAGCGCCTGCGTGGTGATGACCTGCGCCGACTTCACCGCAAACTGCCTCAGCCGCGCCTGGATCTCGGCGACATCCCCCAGATCCAGCATTTCGAGTCCTCTCATCACGGTCGCGGGCAGCGCGTCATGGATGTGTGTAACGATCGCGCCGGGGTCGAACTGCCGCGTACTGAGGCGGGTGTAGAGGCCGGTTGCCTCCTGGACCAGCGAGGAAAAAACGACGAGGCCCGGGATGACGACGATGCACACGCAGGCGAACACGCTGAGCGCCGCCGCCAGCGTGCGCCGCCCGCCCAGCCAGACCACCAGCCGGCGCTGCAGGGGATTGAACAGGATGGCGAGAATCGCCGCCCACAGCAGCGCGCCATAATAGGGCAGCAGCAGCCATACGAAGGCGGCAGTCACCAGTATGATGAGGGTGACGAAGCTGATCCGGTGGGCGGTCAGGGGCTGCATGCGTTGTCGTCGCCTCCATGGAGTCCGGTTCGACTATACCGGACCATGCCGCGATCTTGGAGGCATCCAGCCGAACATGGCTCGGCAGAATACCTCCATGCAAGCGTTCAATCGATGACGCTCGCCGTTGTGAATGAGGTATCTTCCAACCTTTCTGCCGTATGCAGTTTCAGTATGCAGCCCACTACGTGCTCTGTGGTTCAGCTCAAGCATCACCAAACTTGAAAATCGATTTTCGCAAGACTCCATATGCCGAAACAACAAGAGACCAAAATGACTCTCGATTACCGCTGGCTTTACGACACGGTGCGTATGCGTTTCGAATCGGACGAGGCCATGGAGGCCTTCCTGCCCAAGGCACTCACTGCCGAAGAACTGAAGCGCAAAGGCGATGACCGCTATCTTTCCGCCATGAGCCAGCGGGTATTCCAGGCCGGAATCCAGCACTCGGTCGTCGATGCCAAGTGGCCTGCCTTTGAAGAAGCCTTCTGCGGCTTCGTGCCTGAGCAGATGGTACTGTTGGGCCCCGAGCAAATCGAAGCCCACATGAAGAACGAGCGGATCATCCGCGATCGCACCAAGCTGCAAAGCATTCCCAAAAACGCCCGCTTCATCCTGGATATCCGCCAGGAGCAAGGAAGCAGCTTTGGCGAATTCATTGCCGGCTGGCCGATCTCCGACATCATTGGTTTATGGCGCTTGCTGGCCAAGCGCGGCGCCCGCCTGGGCGGGCGCTCGGGCGCCGGATTTCTGCGCCTGGTCGGAAAGGATACTTTCCTGTTGACCAGCGATGTGCTTGCACGCCTTGCTGCCGCCGGCATCATCGACCACGAACCCACCAGCCAGCGCGACCTGCAAATCGTGCAGGATGCCTTCAATGCATTGCAGCAAGACTCGGGAAGACAGCTCTGCCAGCTATCCGCCATGCTGTCCTTGAGCATCAATCCGCAGTTCTGACGAGGCCCCCCGCATTTCTCATATCGCACAGAAGATGAGCCAACCCCTTCAGAAGCCCCGCCTCACCCATCCCTGCAGGAACTGGCTTGCCATCTTGGTCGCGCGCTACGACGACGAAGTGCTTAGATCGCCTTCCCCGGCTGGGCCGGACTCAGAACCGATCAGACCACTGGATGCGGAACAGCAGCGCGCCTGGGGCGCCCTCGAGTCCTGGTGCCAGACCGGCGTGGGCACCGGGCGCACACCGTTCTGGCGCCCGTCGCAACTACCCGACGTGCCCGTGCGCTTCAGCCTGGCCGTCATGGTGGGAGAAGACAGCGTTGGCAGATCACGCCTGGTCGACACCTTTGCGCTCCACCTCGACCGCAATGATGAACTCGCCGAATTATCCGCAGCTTCAAAGCTGAAAGGCTGGCAGCTCAAGCTGGCGACGAAATGGCACGAACTGTGGTGGTGGCGAAAGCGGCATCCACGCCAGCCCTGGGACTGCGGTTACCTGATGGAAAACTCCGCGGCAATGGCTCGATTGGCACGCTTCAGACCACGCCGGCCCACGCTGATCATCGCCGACCAGTTGCGCGGCAGCAGTCTTGAACAGGCATTGCAGGCGTTAAACGGGGCAGCATCGGACTACCGCCATCCTGTCCGGCTGCTCGTGCTCGATGCAGCCTTGCCCAGCATGCTGAAATTGCGCTTCGATGCTGACGCTCAGCGCTGCTACACGCCTGCATGTTCATCGGGCCCCGTGTCAGTGATTGATTTTGCAGGCAGGCATTTTCAGGACGAGGCGCTGCAGCCCCTGGCTGAAGACCATGCCTAGCAACAGCGGTGCACCGATTGCAACTACCATCGAATCGCAAAGGAGAACAGGTGGCAATCCGGATCCTTGCAATACTGTTTTTGACGCTTTCTCCAGCCGCGTTCTCGCATGCGCAGGAAGGCGTGCAAGAACGCCCCGACTGGGGAAAGTTCTTCAGCAGCATGCAGGCCAAAGGTACGATAGCCATCACGGACGAGCGCCAGGCGGACGCTACCATCATGAGCTTCGATATCTCCCGATCGGAGAAGCGCTATTCGCCCGCCTCGACGTTCAAGATTCCACATACGCTTTTTGCACTCGATGCAGGCGTGGTTCGCGATGAATTCCAGGTTTTTCACTGGGACGGTGTCGAGAGGAGCTTCGCAGGCCACAACCAGGATCAGGACTTGCGATCCGCAATGCGAAATTCCACCGTCTGGGTCTATGAGCTGTTTGCCAAGGAGATCGGCGAAAGCCGCGCCAGGCATTATCTCGAGCAAATCGACTATGGCAACGCCGATCCTTCGACCAAGGATGGCGATTACTGGATAGATGGCGAGCTTGCAATCTCGGCACAGGAGCAGGTCGCGTTTCTCAGAAAACTCTATCGGAACGAGCTGCCCTTCCGGGTGGAACATCAGCGCCTGGTCAAGGACCTCATGATCGTGGAGGCAGGCCGCAACTGGATACTGCGCGCGAAAACGGGCTGGGAAGGCAGCATGGGCTGGTGGGTAGGCTGGGTCGAGTGGCCCACGGGCCCCGTGTTCTTCGCGCTGAACATCGATACTCCCAACAGGATGGACGACCTGTACAAGAGAGAGGCGGTCGCGCGGTCAATACTTCGCTCCATCGAGGCCTTGCCGGCCGACCCATCGACCAGTCCGGAAGCTGGAAAATAGAGCCGCTTCAGCAACTTACGCGATAAGACGAAAGGACGATCCTGATGTCAGCCAGAGATGCAGAGAGTGGATGGGAAGCCTTCTATCGAGCCAACCAGGATCGCGCAGTCTCTCCACTTCTCCGCCGCGCGCTTGGTCCTGAGCTTCTGCCCCGTGGCAATGGCCACGCCATCGATCTTGGTTGCGGCGCCGGCATCGAGACCTCGCTGTTGCTGAACGCGCACTGGAACGTCCTGGCCATCGACAAGGAGCCACATGCAATCCGGCGTGTCGACGCGTTGGCAGCCAAGGGTTCCGGTGGCAACCTGGTCACCGTTGTCTCGTGCTTCGAAGACTTGGGGGAGCTGCCATCCTCCGCGCTCATTCACGCAGGGCTCAGCTTGCCGTTCTGCGCCCCGGCGAGTTTTCCGTCCTTCTGGGCCTCGATCGTCGCAGCGCTCGAGCCCGGCGGAGTGTTCGTCGGCCACCTCTTTGGCGACAGGCATGACTGGGCCGGGCACCCTGAAATGAGTTTCCATCGCAGGGAAGATGTCGATGCCTTGTGTAACGGCTTGGAGGTTGAACTGCTGCGCGAAATCGAGGGGGATGGCGGGCATGTTCCGCATCACTGGCATCGTTTCGATCTCATTGTCAGAAAACGGTAACGAGACCTGATAAACGAACATGAAAGACGTAATTTGTGCCAGGGTCTGCCACTGGATCTTGAACGCAACGATGCCGAATGAACATCGCCTCCATAACCAAACGTCGAGGAGATTGCCATGAAGGGTTCATGCTTGTGCGGTGCCACCGAAGTCGAAGCCGACGATCACACCGAAGTGGGACTTTGCCACTGCTCCATGTGCAGGCGCTGGTCGGGTGGGCCGATGTTCGCCGTACACTGTGGAGCGGGCGTCCGGTTCAGTGGCGACACGCCTTCCACCTATCGCTCATCCGACTGGGCCGAGCGCGGCTTTTGTTCCACATGCGGAACGCACCTGTTCTACCACCTGCTGCCGAGCAACGAGTACATCCTACCAGCCGGGCTTTTCCAGGACACTCAATTCCGGCTCACCAATGAGATCTTCATCGACGAGAAGCCACCGTTCTACGACTTCAGGAACGAGACGCACAAGCTCACCGGCCAGCAGGTATTCGAGCAGTTCATGCCGGGTGGCAAGGAGGACTGAAGCGAACCTCATAAGGCGCTTCATGATGCACTATGTAGCGCCGTCTCTTTGCTAACTGTGCAAGGCCCGAAAATCCATGAATGATTCCGACTTCATCCGTATGCGCCCCATCGGCCGGGTTCTGAGCCCGTTCACGTCGAAGGAAGGCGTTCCGATCCAGACGGCCGGTGTGCCGGAGGTGAAGGGAGAAATCGAGGTCTTCGCCGAATTCGTTGCCGGCCTCAAGGATCTGGCGGAATTCGAGTACATCATCCTGCTCACCCGCCTTCATCTCGGGACGGACGAACCGCTGGAAGTGGTGCCCTTCCTCGACGACGCCAGCCATGGCGTGTTCGCGACGCGGGCGCCGAGCCGCCCGAACCGGATCGGCCTGTCGATCGTGCGGCTCGCAGGGATCGATGGTGCGCGGCTGTCGTTCGAAGGCAACGACATGGTCGATGGCACGCCGGTGCTGGACATCAAGCCTTACGTACCGGCATTCGACGTCCGCCACACCGAGCGCATCGGCTGGTTCGCCGAACGCCTTGGGCAGTTGCCGGGCAAGCTGTCCGACGGTCGCATGCGCTAGCAAGCGGCATGCAGCTGCGGCCGGCAAGGTGTGCGGCCGTATGGCCTGGGGGTGCAGCCGGCCCATCGCCAGGCCGGCTGCACCACCGATCAGAAAATGCTCAGCGGCATTTCCGCCACCAGGCGGATCTGATCCACGCTCAGTTCGCCCTGGGCCTTGTTGGCGCGATGAACGCTGTAGCGCAATTGCAGGGCCAGGCCCTTGGCCTTGCCTTCCTGCACCGTGTAGCGAACGATCATGTCGCGTTCCCAGTGCTTGCCGCCCGAGCCCGGCGCACCGAGGAAATTGGTGTAGACGCTGTTCATGCGACGGTAGTCGATGTCGGAACCCCGCGTGTAGGCCACGCCTGCCGTCAGGCCCGGCGTGACCATCTGGCCGAGATCGACGTCATACTTCAGTTGCCAGGATGCCTCGTTCGGAGCATTGAAGTCGGAGATCTGCATGGCGTTTTCCAGCCAGATCGAGCCGCGGTTGACGTAGTCGAACGGCGTATCGCCATCCACCTTCTGGTACCCCAGCCCCAGCTTGTGCACGCCGAAGGCATAAGTGCTCATCAGGCTCCAGGTGGTGTTGTCCACCTTGCCGGCCTTGGCCTTGCCGGTGTCGGCGTTGCGGTAAAGGTTCAGGCTGAACGACAGTGACTGCTTGTCGGCCAGCGCCATCTTGTAGAAGCCGCCCAGATAGGCGGTGTTCCACACGTCCTCATAGCGGCCGTAGTAGCCGGACAGGCTCAGCCCCGCGACCGGCGTGGTCCAGTTGCCACCGGCGAAGCTGAAGGAATTGCCGTTGACACCCGAGTAGTTGGCCAGCAGTTCGCCGCCGTTCTTGCGCGAATTGCGGTCGGCCCACTGGGTGAAGCGGCCGGCCTGCAGCGACAGGTTCTTGATCTCGTTGCTGCTCAGCAGCCAGCCGCGGTTGGTTTCGGGCAGCAGGCGGGTATCCGACGAGTGGAAGATCGGATTCTTGGTGCGCATTTCGCCGTACTTCAGCTCGGTATTGGAAAACCGCAGCTTCACCACTGCACCGGCGCGGCCGAAGGCGTCCTTCAGGTCGTCGTCGTCCCGCGCGAGATAGCGCGGATTGCTGCGCACGGTATCCGGATCCGCACCCAGATTCAGCCCGCCATAGGCATGCGCATCGACGCCGAAGCCGACCGTGCCCTGCGTGTAACCCGATTCGAAGTTGAGCATCAGGCCGTAGCCGATTTCTTCGGCCTTGTCCGAGCGCGGCCCCTTCACCACGCGCGTGGTGTCGCCGTGCTGATAGTTGAGCCGCTCGTACAGCAGGCGGTTCTGCATCTTCAGGCTGGCACCTTCGACGAAGCCCTTGGCCTCGTCCTGGGCGCCGGCATGGGCCTGCATGGAAACCGCCAGCGCGGAGACAAGTGCGCAGAGCGCCAGAGGGGTGTTCTTGATGGATTTCACTTCGCCGCCTCCATCAGGCCGATGAGCTCGTCGGCGCGGTTGGCGTTGGTCATCATGCGCCCGCGCAGGCCCTGCACCGACTTCACGGCGGCGGGCACCTGCGATTGCATTTCCTCGCCTTCACCGACCTGGATCGCGCCGATCATCGCCATCATCATGTGCGGCGGGCAGACGTAGAAATACATGCCGGGCTTGTCGAAGGTGACGGTGTATTCCTCGTCTTCCTGGCTGGTGAATTTCTTCACGCCGGCAGGCGCGGTCATCAGCTTGACGAAATGGGTCTTGTGCGTCGGCTTGAAGGTGACCGTATCGCCCGGCTGAACCGTGAGGTACATCGGCTTGAAGGCCATCGTGGCACCGGCATCGTCGATGTCGAGCATTTCCACGACGTGATCGGCCCCCCAGGCTTGGGGGGCCAGGGTCGTAGCTGCGATGCAGGCTACGGCAGCCATCCAGTTTCTAGTTTTCATGGTTGATGAGTCGAGTGAGTTAACAAAGGAAAACGGTCTCGAGGCACGGATCAGGCGGGCTGACACGCAGCTTCCACGGCCCTGCCAGCGGCACCGCCGAACGCGCCGCGGAGCGGCGTGATGCGCGGCAGGCCATCGCAGCCGGTGACGACGTCAGTGCGGATGCCGTAGATGCGCTCCAGGAAGCCGGCGCTCATTACTTCGTTCGGCGCACCTTGCGCCTGGACGCCGCGCTCGGCGATGACGATGGCCTCGTCCGCGTACTGCGCCACCAGGTTCAGGTCGTGCAGCACGGTCAGGGTGATGCAGTTGCGCTGGCGCGTCTGCGCCAGCAGGATGTCGAGCAACTGCACCTGATGCCTCAGATCCAGCGCGCTGACCGGCTCGTCGAGCAGCATCAGCGGGCTTTGCCGCATCAGCAACTGGGCGAACAGCACCATCTGGCGCTGTCCGCCGCTCAGGCGGGCAACCGAGCGGTTGGCCAGATGCAGCAGGCCGACGGTCTGCAGGGCGGCCAGCGCCTGCTGCAGCAGTTCGTCGCTGATGTGCATGCCGAGGTTGGTCAGGCGTCCGAGCAGCACCACTTCCACCGCACTCAGATCCACGTCCAGGTTGATGTCCTGCGGCATGTAGGCCATCGCGGCCTGCCACTGCGTCAGGCGGGAATGGTCTTTCTGCACATTGCCGTGACGCACCTGCCCCCTCACTTGCTGCAACTGTCCCGTGACCATCTTCAGCAGGGTGGACTTGCCGGCGCCGTTGGGGCCGATGATGGCGTACAGCCGCCCCGGATGCAGTTGCAGGGAAATGCCTTCGAGAATGGTGTCCTTGCCCCTCAGCACGGTGGCGTCAGTGATATCAAGCATGTTTGCGCAGGCTCTGCAGGATCAGCACGAAGAAGAAGGGCACGCCGATCAGCGCGGTGACGATGCCGATCGGGAAAATTGCCCCCGGCAGGATGGTCTTGGACAGCACCGACGAAGCCGACAGCAGGCAGGCGCCGCACAGCATCGACAGCGGGATGTAGTAGCGCTGATCCTCGCCCACCAGCATGCGGGCGATGTGCGGCGCCACCAGGCCGATGAAGCCGATCACGCCGACGAAGCCGATCGCCGTGGCGGTGATCAGCGACACCAGCGCCAGCGTCTTCAGCCGCAGCCAGCGCACGTTCACACCCAGGCTCGCGGCGCGCTCCTCGCCCATGCGCAAGGCGGTCAGCTTCCAGGCGTCGCGCATCAGCAGCACGGTGCAGACCGCCAGCACCCCGGCCACGCAGGCCACGCTGTACCAGTGGCTTTTCAGCAGGCTGCCGAACAGCCAGAAGGTGATCTGCTGGCTGAGCTCCGGTGAAGCGATGTATTGCAGCAGGCTCAGCAGCGCCTGGAACAGGAACAGCAGCGAGATGCCTGCCAGCACCAGCACATAGGTGCTGATGCCGCGCACCGAAGCCAGCACGAACAGCAGCCCCGCCGCCAGCATGCAGAAGACGAAACCGCCCAGCGGCACGGCGATCAGGGTCGGCAGGCCGAAACCGTCGAAATACAGCGTCAGCGCCGCACCGAAACCCGATGCCGCCGCCAGGCCCAGCGTGTAAGGGCTGGCCATCGGGTTGTTCAGCAGGGTCTGCATCTCGGCACCGCCCAGCGCCAGCGACGCTCCAACGACCAGCGCCATCGCTGCGATCGGCAGCCGCATGTTCATGACGATGGCGCGGGTGGAGCTGTCGGCCTCGTCCACATTGAGCAGGGTCTGCACGACGTCGACCAGACCGATCATCGACGGGCCGGTGGCGATATCCAGCACCAGCGTGAACAGACAGAGCACCGCGAACACAAGCAAAAAGCCGCCACGGCGGCGTTCGCGGCGGCGGTGTGTCAGCTGTGCCGACTCCAGTTGAGCGGAAAGTTGCATGGAAACTCCATGGCCGTGACGCAGGGCAAAAGCCCTGCGTCACGGCCGATCGTGCTTACTGCCCGTCCAGGTTGGTGGCAAAAGTGCCCTGCGGCACCACCGGCAGGTACTTCTTGTAGAAGTCGATGTAGTTCTGCTCCGGGTTCAGGTCGGCGAACACTTCGGGGTACAGCGCCTTGGCGATGTACTGCACCATCGTGTAGTCGGCCTGGGTGCGCGACGCGCCCTGGTACAGCGCATGCAGGCGCTTGTTCTTGACCGCCGGCAGCGCGTCCCAGCCCGGCCGCTTGGTGTAGCCGGCCAGGCGCTCGGCCGATTCCTTGCGGTCCACGCCCTGGCCGATGCGCATCGCGGTGGACGTCTTGGACAGGTTGCCGCCTTCCGTACCGGTGATGAACACCACGTCCGGCATCGAAGCCAGGATCTGCTCGGGGTTGATCGGCCCCCACCATTCGACGAAGGGCTTGGCGATGTTGATGCCGCCGGCCTGTTCGATCATGCCGCCCCACATGTTCTTGCCGTAGGTGAAGCCGACTTCGCCCGGACCCTTGTTGCCGAATTCGGCATAGGCCTTGGGCTTGGGCAGGCCGGCCTTGGCCAGGCGGGCGTTGATGTCGTCGATCGCGTCCTTGTAGTCCTTGTTGATCGCGGCGGCGCGATCGGGTTGACCGGCAATCTCGCCGAACAGCTCGGTGCTCTTCAGGTGGTTCTCCAGCTTCTGCGCGTTGTAATCCACCACCACGATGGGGATGCCGGCTTCCTTGATCTGGTCCACGTCGCTGCCCAGGCCCAGCACCTGCCATTCGGCCAGCACCAGCACGTCGGGCTTGAGTTCGATGACCTTCTCCACCGAGAAAGTCATGATCTCGACCTCGCCCATGTCGGGCAGTTCGTCGATGGCAGGCATGTGGTCGGTGTAGAGCTTCCAGCTCGTCGGCCGCCAGCCCTTCCAGGCTTCCTTCGAGATGCCGACCACCTTGGTCCAGCCCTGCTCGCCGGCCACGGCCATGTAGTCTTCGAAATAGAAGCCCAGCGCCACGCGCTTGGCGGGCAGGTCGAGCGTGACCTGCTGGCCGCTGATGTCGGTCAGGGTCTTGACTTCGGCATGAGCGGCAAATGCCGATGCACTGATGCAGGCAGAGACGAGCAGGCTTTTGGCCAGGTGCTTGAGATTCATCATGGCGAGTGATTTCCAAGGACAGCGGGTTGAAGTTGGGCGGAGTCTATAGCAGCCCACTTTCCCTGGCAACGCAAATGATATCCACTCTCATTTACCAAATCTATCTGCCGATCAATCCAACTTGAGTAGCTCGAACATTCTCATTTCATGAGCGCTTCCCGCTCGATGATCGTGTTGAAGCGCTCGGCAGCCCGTTTCGGCAGGCTCGCCGGCAGTGCCGACATCGGCGATTCCGGCTCGCCGACCTGGATCAGCATCACCATGCCCATGCCGATGTGCGGAATGCACTGCACGCCGTAGTAGCCGGGAACATCCAGCTTCAGTTCGATTTCCTCGTCGATCTTGCCTTTGAAGGGCGCCGCCCCTTCCGGCAGCATGCCGGGGATGGACGCGGCGTTGTGGGTGCGATGGGTGGCGAGGAACTTGACGGTGTCGCCGGGCGCGACGCGCACGAAGTCCGGCTCGTAGATCATCGGGCCGGCATCGCCACGGTTGAGCATCTTGATCTCGTGCACTTCGGCCGCGGCCGTCGCGGGAAGCAGCGCACACAGCGCGAGCGCGCAGAGCAGTTTATTGAGCATGAACGGTATTTCCTTCTCTGGATTTCGGGCTTGAAAGCTGGCGCAAGCGCAGCACGCGTGCGCCGTCCAGCGGATCGGTCAGCCAGTGGCCCTGCACGCCGAAGGTGGTGCGCAGGCGTTCGGGCGTCAGCACCTCGTGCGGCGCGCCGAGCGCAACCATCTGTCCGCGCTCCATCACCGCCAGGCGGTCGCAGCCGAGGGCCTGGTTGAGGTCGTGCAGCGCCGCGACCGTGGTCACCGGCAGGGTATGGACCAGCTTGAGCAGCGAGAGCTGATGCTGGATGTCGAGGTGGTTGGTCGGCTCGTCCAGCACCAGCACGGTCGGCCGCTGCGCCAGTGCGCGGGCGATATGCACGCGCTGGCGCTCGCCGCCGGACAGGCTGTGCCAGATGCGGTTCTGCAGGTGCTCGATGGCGACGTCGCGCATCGCTTCGAGGACGATGCGTTCGTCCTCCCGGGTCCACGGCGCCAGCGCCGACAACCAGGGCGTGCGCCCCAGCTCGACCGCATCCCGCACCTGGATGGCATCGCCCGTCTCGGCGTGCTGCTCGACCACCGCCAGCAGTTGGGCGATGTCGCGGCGGCGCATCTTCGCCAATGGTTGGCCGAGCAGGCGCACCACGCCGCTGGCCGGCTTGTGGATGCCGGTCAGCAGTTTGATGAGCGTGGACTTGCCCGAGCCATTGGGGCCGACGATGCCGAGGTTCTCGCCCTCGTGCACGCTGAAGCCGACGTCGCGCAGCAGCCAGGTCTCCCCCACCGCATAGCTCAGGTTCTCGCACGCCAGCACCGGCGGGCGGGCCGTCGACATGCCCATCAGCGGCGCCCTCCGCGGATCAGGATCAGCGCGAACACCGGCGCACCGACAAGCGCGGTGATGACACCGATCGGCAGCACCTGGCCCTTGATCAGCGTGCGCGACAGCACGTCGGCGGCGATCAGGAACAAGGCTCCGGCCAAGGCGCTGAGCGGCACCAGGCGGGCATGGCGCACGCCCACCAGCAGGCGCACCGCGTGCGGAATGACCAGGCCGACGAAGCCGATCGAACCGACGATCGACACCATCACCGCCGTCACCAGCGCCGCACAGCCGATCAGCACCAGGCGCACCTGCCGCACCGGAATGCCGAGGCTGGCGGCCGAGTCGGCGCCGAAGGTGAAGGCGTCCAGCGAACGGCGATGCCAGATGCAGACCAGCAGGCCGACCAGCACCACCGGCACCGCCAGCGTGACCGAATGCCAGCGCACGCCGCTGAGATTGCCCAGTAGCCAGAACATGATGCCGCGCGCCTGCTCGGCGCTCGCCGACTTGGTGATCAGGAAGGCGGTGAGCGCATTGAACAGCTGCGAGCCGGCGATGCCGGCGAGGATGATCTGGCCGCCACCGGTGCCACCGCGCGCCGAATGCGCCAGCATCGCCACCAGCAGGAAGGCGGCGATGGCACCGACGAAAGCGCCCATCGACAGCGAGATCGCGCCGGCGCCGATGCCGGCGAGCGTGACCAGCACCGCACCGGTCGACGCACCGGCCGAGATGCCCAGCAGATAGGGTTCGGCCAGCGGGTTGCGCAGCAGCGACTGCAGGATCAGGCCCGAAATAGCCAGCCCCGCGCCACAGGCGGCGGCGACGATGGTGCGCGTCAGGCGGTAGTTCCAGACGATGCCCTCGTCGATCGGGTCGAGCACATAACCGGCCTCCCACAGCTTGTTCGCCAGCACCTGGCCGATCACCGGCAGGCTGATCGGCGTCTCGCCGATCGCCACGCCGGCGGCCACCGCCAGGCACAGCAGCGGAACAACCCACAGGCCGTGCCCGAAAACGGGCACGACCAGGGAATGGCCGGCACGGCTCATCGCTTGATCCTGGCGGCTTCCTCGGCCAGTTGCTCGATGCCGGCGACCATGCGGGTGCTGGCCTGCATGGCATCGGCGTCCATGATGACGATGCGCTTGTGCTTGACCGCTTCCATGTTGCGCGTCACCGGGTCGGACTTGAGGAATTCGAGCTTCTTCTCATGGTCGTCGGCCGGGAAGCGGCGGCGATCCATGCGCGCGATGATCAGGATGTCCGGGTTGGCCTTGGCGATGGTTTCCCAGCCCACGGTCGGCCATTCCTCGTTGGACTCGATGACGTTGCGGATGCCCAGCGAGGCCAGCATGTAGTCGGCGACGCCCTTGCGGCCAGCCACATAGGGGTCGATCTCGAGGTCGGCGCTGGAGAACCAGAACACCGCCGACAGCTTGTCCGCACCGTTCGCGCGCGCCTTTTCCTGGGCAGCGGCGACACGGGCCTTGTAGCTGTTCACCAGCTCTTCGCCGCGCGCCTGCACGTCGAAGATCTGCGCGAGCTGCTGCACGCCCTTGTAAACACTGGCGATGTCGAAAGGCTGCAGGCGGGTGCCGTCGGCGCCGACCAGGTTGTCCTTGCCTTCGCAGTCGGACGGCAGGATGTAGGTCGGGATGTTCACGTCATGGAACTGCTCGCGGGTGCCGACCACGCCTTGCGGGCCGACCATCCACTCGAACTGCACGGCAACCAGTTCGGGACGCTTGCCGAGCACCGCCTCGAAGCTCGGGTCGTTGTCGGCCAGGCGCTCGACCTTGGCATTCTGTTCGGCGAATTCCGGCGATACCGAGTTGAACCACAGCGAGGTGCCGACCAGCTTGTCGCCCAGGCCCAGCGCGTAGAAGGCTTCCGTACCGCCCTGGCCGATGGTCACGGCCTTGGTCGGCGCCTTGGCGAACTTCAGTTGCTGGCCGCAGTTCTCGACGGTGAGCGGGTACTGGGTCGGCGCGGCGAAGGCGGCGGCGGACAGGCCGAGGCCGGCGAACAGAACGGCAAGGCGGGAAACTTCGAGGCTGGGCAGTGCCATGGATGCGATCTCCAATTGGGCGTATACATGGCGGTGTGCAGCATGGAAAGCACATCCCGGATGAGGACAGGCCGAGGCCGTCGCGGGATTGCCCTTCCCGGACACCCCGCCGGTCTATGGTCAACGATGCGGCCGGCAGGTCTCCTGACTCGCGCTTCGTCGCCTCGCTCCAGCCTTCCCGGGCAAGCCAGTGGCATCGTGGAGCAGGCTCGGCGCCTACAGTTGCGGGGGCAGTTCCGTTTGGGGCCATGCGGCCCTTGCGGATTCCCAATTAATTCCTTGCGGAAACCGGTGCGGCGCGATTATAGCCCGAGCATTTGGCGCATTGCATCATCGTCCTGTCCTGTGCTGGCGTCATGCCGGGCGGGGCAGTGCGGCCCGGGCAAAGGCGAAATACAGCGTACTCGAGGCCGGAAAGGCCGCCGCCACGCTCCAGGCCAGCACACCGGCGCCCGGCTCGGCCGGTATCCCGGCGAACAGCTTGCCCAGCAGCATGTTGCCGAACAGCACCATCAGCCCGCCGGCCGAGGCCAGCGCACCGTAATGCACCGGCAGCAGGCGCCGGCGGGCGAAGACCGGCACCAGCGCCATCGCCACCGGCACCGCACACATCTGGCCGGCCGTCAGCAATACCACCGTCAGCACTGCCGGCAGCAAGCGCCAGATGCCGGCCAGCGGCGGGATGGCCGACCACAGCGCCAGATTGACGAAAGCCGCCGCCAGCAGCGCAAAACCCAGCACCAGCGGCAGCCGCGGCGGCAGGCGCTTGCACAGCGCCGCCAGCGGCATCTGGCAGCTCACCACCAGCACCGAGGCCAGCGCGAACAGCCAGGCCATGTCGCGCGCGCCGCCCTGCGAACGCTCCAGCTCCACCGGCAGGCCCAGGTACATCTGGTTATAGCTCAGCAGATAGCTGCTGTAGAACAGCATGAACAGCAGGAAAGGACGGTTGGCGAACAGCTCGCGCCAACCCCAGCCGCCCGCCCCCGGCGCAGCCGGCTTCAGCGCCGGCAGCCGCGACCACAGCACCAGCAGCGCCAGCAGGAACACGCCGGCACTGACCAGCGCCATCTGCATGAAGCCGATGTCGAACAGCAGGCTGCCGAGCAGCGGCCCCGCCACCGCGCCCACTTCGCCATACACCGCGAACTGGGCGAAGATGTTGCGCCCCTTGCCGTCAGGCTGCGCATCGATGCGCGCCGCCAGCGCCTCCATGCAGGGCGAGAACAGCGCGCCGCCGATGCCGGTGAGGCAGGCGCCGAGCAGCAGCATCGCCGCCGAATCGGCAGCGGCGAAGCACAGATAGCCGGCGATGCGCACCACGCAGCCGCACAGGATCAGCGTGCGGCAGCCGTAACGCTCGGCCAGCGTGCCGCCGATGAAGAACATGCCCTGCTGCGAGAAGGTCCGCACCCCCAGCACCAGGCCCACCATCCAGCCCGCCAGCGCCAGGTTCTGGCTCATGTGCAGGGCCAGGAAGGGCACGATGGCATAGAAGCCGATGTTGAAGACCAGTTGGGTGGAAAGCAGCAGACGGCGCGACGGCAGGTCGCTGTCGGCAACGGTGCCGGGAAGGGCTTGATTCATGTGGAATGCACGGAAGAGCGATTGCGCGGGCTTATAGCACACCCCGAGCACGCCCAGCGTGCAAAATGCAGGCCTGACATCCTGACGAGCCCCAGCACCTTCGCCGTGACCAGCTTCATCGACTTCACCGATCCCCGCGACAGCAGCGCGCCGCGCCTGCGCCATGCCTTCGGCCAACCTCGCGCGATACTGGCCGCGCACAGCCTGGACGAGGTGCGCCCACTGCTCGATGCGGTCGAGACTGCTGCCCGCGCCGGTGCGTGGGCGCTGGGTTATCTGCGCTACGAGGCCGCACCCGCGTTCGACGTGGCGCTGAGCGCGCATGCAGCGGACGGGCCGCTGGCCTGGTTCGCCATCCACGACGTCCCGCTGCCCAGGAACGGCGAACCGGAGGGCCGTGCAGCAGTGGTCGATTGGCACACCCTGCCCGAGCGCACCGCCTTCGATGCCGCCCATGCCCACATCCAGCAGGCGATCGCCGACGGCGTGCTCTACCAGGTCAATCACACGGCACAGTTGCGCGGACGGCTGGCGGGCGACAGCCGTGCCTTGTTCGCCGCGCTACGGCGGGCGCAGCCGGGCGGGTATGCGGCACACATCGACTGCGGCCACAGCGATGAGGATCGCGTGCAGGTGCTGTCCGTCTCGCCCGAGCTGTTCTTCGACTGGCGCGGAGACGAGATCCTCACGCGGCCGATGAAAGGCACGGCCCCGCGCGGTACCACGCCCGACGAAGACGCCGCGCTGGCCGCGCGGCTGCGCGCCAGCCCCAAGGAACGCGCCGAGAACGTCATGATCGTGGATCTGCTGCGCAACGACCTCTCGCGCATCGCCGAGCCGCACAGCGTGCGCGTGCCCGCGCTGTTCCACACCGAGGCCCTGCCCACCGTGTGGCAGATGACTTCCGACGTGGTGGCGCGCACCCGGACCGGCACGCGGCTCGCCGACGTGTTCGCCGCGCTGTTTCCCTGCGGCTCGGTCACCGGTGCGCCCAAGGTTGAGGCAATGCGCATGATCCGCGCCCTCGAAGGCGGGCCGCGAGGCGTCTACTGCGGCGCCGTCGGCGTGGTTCGTCCCCACGTTTCGCCCGACGGCCGGCGCGGCATCGCCGCCACCTTCAACGTGCCGATCCGCAGCATCGAAATGAAAGGCAGCGCTGCCCGCTGCGGCATCGGCAGCGGCATCGTCTGGGGCGCCAGCGCCGGCGACGAATGGGCGGAATGGGCCGCCAAGCGTGCCTTCGTCGAACGCGCCAGCGCACCCTTCGACTTGCTGGAAACCCTGGGCCTGCATGACGGCGAGTTGCGCCATCGCAGCGAGCATGTCGCCCGCATGCGGGCCGCCGCCGCGCACTTCGGCTACCCCTGGGATGAATCGCGCATCGACGCCTGCCTCGACGAGCTCGTACGCACGCGCGGCCAGGACGCCTGGCGCGTGCGCCTGCTGCTGAATGCGCAGGGCGCACTCCGCACCGAAGCCGCCGCTCTCGCACCCACGCCGGAACCGGTACTGCTGGCGCTGGCCGCCCACCCCTTCCTCCAGGCACACAGCGAATTCAGCCGCCACAAGACCACCCGCCGCGCGCACTACGCCGCCTTCGCGCCCGCAGCGGGCTCGGGCGTGTTCGACACCGTGCTCTACAACGAGGCCGGCGAGATCACCGAATCCACTTTCGGCAACCTCGCCATGCTGATCCACGGCCGCTGGGTCACGCCTCCCCTCGCCTGCGGCCTGCTGCCCGGCGTCGGCCGCGCCATCGCGCTGCGTCAAGGCCGCGTGACTGAAGCCGTGGTGCGCGTGCAGGATCTGCCGCGCGTGCAGGGCTGGGCCTTCATCAACAGCCTGCGCGGCTGGCTGGAGGCACGGCTGGCGCCATCCAACTGACGGCTGGCCAGCTCAGAAGTCGATACCCGCCTGCGCCTTCACGCCCGCCTTGAAGGCGTGCTTGCGGTCGGCGATCTCGCTGACCGTGTCGGCCAGCTCGGCCAATTCCGGCTTGGCCGCGCGGCCGGTGACGATGACGGTCTGGCGCGGCGGGCGGGCGCGGATCGCGGCGAGCACCTGCTCGGTGTCGAGGTAGTTGTACTTGAGCATGTAGGTCAGCTCGTCGAGCAGCACCAGGTCGAGCGCGGGGTCGGCCAGCATGCGGCTGGCCTGCGCCCAGGCTTCGTCGGCGGCGCGCTTGTCGGCGTCCCAGTTCTGCGTGTTCCAGGTGAAGCCGGTGGCCATGGCGTGGTACTGGACCGCGCTGTCCAGCCCCTGCTTCTGCAGGAAGATGACTTCGCCGGTGGCGTGCGTGCCCTTGATGAACTGCACCACGCCGGCGCGCTGGCCGTGGCCGAGTGCGCGATACAGGGTGCCGAAGGCCGAAGTGGTCTTGCCCTTGCCGTTGCCGGTGATCAGGATGACGATGCCGCGCTCCTCCTGCGCCCGTTCGATGGCGGCATCGACGACTTCCTTCTTGCGCTGCATGCGCGCGTTGTGGCTCTGCTTCTTGTCCTCTTCCATCGGTCCGGCCTCCATCTCGTCTCTGTCGGAACCGGAGGGGGAAGAATGACGACGGTGAATGCGCAGCAAAGCCGCTCGAAAGCAGCCGGAGCAAGGCGCAGGCAAGGCCCGCGCGACCGATCGGCAGTCCGCCCGCACCCCGGGGCATTCACCTGTCTCGTCGAACGGGTCGGTCTTCTGGCTCGCCTTCATCCGGTTGCCGCCGCCTTCCCGAAGCAGCACGCTCCAGTGGCCGAAATGGCGGCACCGTCCGGCTCACAGCAGCGGGGACTGCGCCGGAATGGCGGAAAAAAATGGGCAGGCACGCCCCCCGCTTCACCGGACTTCCTGTTTCGCTCCGCGCGCGAATGCCCGCGAAAGCTCCCGATCGATGCGGGCCGCACTATACGCCCGCAGCGGTCCCGCGGGCAATGCGCACCCCGCGCAATGCCCGCCGGCAGTTCAGTTGCCGAGCAAGCTCTCGGCCGGCACGCCGATGCGCACGTTGCCCCAGTGGCGGCCAGCGGCCATGATCGGCATGGCGATGTCGCACAGGATCTCGCCGGTGTCACGGCGGTAGGTTTGCAGCAGCAAGGGTTCGGTATTGCGCGCGGCGCGCAGCTCGGACGGGCTTTCGAACTTGCGGCAGGTACGGTTGCCCACCAGATCCTGTTCGTAGTTGCCGGTCAGCGGCCGGGAGAATTTGGCGTTGTGCGCCGGCAGGTAGCTGTCTGCATTGACCGCAACGGCGAATACGCCGCCGCGGATCGAGGCCAGGCTGTCGTCGAGCAAGGCCTGGCAGCGGCGGACGAACTCCTCGCCCCATGCCACACGGTACTTCGGCGGATTGGTGCCGGGAATGGGCTGGTAGCGCCGCTCGAAGATGTCGATGCGGCCGGCGGCCATCTGTTCGAGCTGTCCCTGCACCTCGTCGCGGAAGCGGCGCGTCTGTTCGACGATCTGGTCGAAGGCGCCGCGCCCGGTCTTGAAGCGCGACACCAGTTCCTGCACGCCTTCGGTCGCCTTGGCGAGCTGTTCCGTGCCCCGCTCGCTCTCATCCATCTGTCCGGCGACGGAGTGCGACAAGGCGTTGATGGCACTGACCTTCTCATGCACGCTGACATTGGTGTCCGCCAGCGAACCCATCGCCGTGGCGATCTGCTCGAGCTGCCTTCCGGTCGCCTCGAACTCGCCCACCATGTGGCCGAACTGGGTTGCCGACCGGTCGACGACTTCGCGCGTCTGCAGCACGTCGGCATTGATCACCTCGTTCTCGCTGCGCGTCTCCGACACCAGTTCGAGCATGCCGTTGATGTTGCCGACAATCTCGGCGGTCGCGTTGTTGACCCGCTCGGCCAGCTTGCGCACCTCGTCGGCCACCACGGCGAAGCCGCGCCCGGCCTCGCCCGCCCGCGCGGCCTCGATTGCCGCATTGAGCGCCAGCAGATTGGTCTGGTCGGCAATCTCGCGGATCAGCACGGCAATCTGCTTCACGCTCTCGGAGCGCTGCGACAAGTCGTCCACCGTGCGATTGAATTCGGTCACCTTGTTGCTGACCGAATTGATCTTGCCGGCGATGTCCTGCATCTCGCGCAGCGAACCGCGTGCGATGCGCAGGTTGTCGGCGGTGGACTCGGCAATCTGCCGCGCGCTCTGCGACACCTGCTCGATGGCGGCAGTGGATGCGCTGCTGGCATCGAACACCGCCGTGGTCATCTGCCCCTGCTCCCGCGCGTGCCTGGCCGCGGCCTCGACGCGCAGCTTGACCTGCACCGCCTCGCGCGCGATGCCAACGCTGGTGGTGCGCACTTCGCCGATGATGTGGCGCATCTTTTCGGCAAAGCGGTTGTAGCTGCAGGCCAGCTCGCGGAACTCGTCGTGGGTGATGAGCGGCAGGTCGCGCGAGAAGTCGCCTTCGCCGCGGCCGATCTCCTCGAAGATGCCGATCATGCCGCGGATCGGGCGCACGATCAGGTGGCGCAGGTAGGCGATCTGGCCGAGGATGCAGGCCAGCGCCACGGCGCTGATGACGATCATCACCCATTGCCCGGCCTCGAGCGCACCGAGGATGCGCGCCGCGAACTCCGGCGCGATGCTGCCGTCGGCCAGCGCGCGGCCGATCTCCGAGGTCTGCCAGGCCTGCACGGCCAGATAGCCCAGATTGAAAAAGAACAACAGCAGGAAGCTGCACAGCTTCTTGGTCAGCGTGTTCCAGAAGGTCTTCTCGACAGTCTCGTACAGCTGTCTCAACGTGCTCATTTGGTGTGGTTCCCGAGCTAGAAATTCGTGTTCATCAACTATCTCCGAGCCCCTCTATCGGTTCTGCGCACCTGCACTTGAGAACAGATTTCGATGCAGCGCGCAGTATTTTTTGACGGAATATTCCCCACAATGGGGATAGAAACAAGGACATAAATCTCATTTTTGGCAAATAAACGGCCACCGACCTGCGAGCGCCGCGTCACTGCCTGCCCTCCCGGCCGCCCTCCCGCCGTTCCCATCCGTGCCGGCCGCGGCCTCGCAATTGCCCTGCCTGCGCCGGCCTGCGACAATCACGCCTTTGTCGCCGGCGCCTTGCCGGTGCCCACGCATCCTCATCTCCCGAACCGAAAACATGTCCGACCAGACGAACACCCCGCCGCAGGACGAGAATCACCTGATCGCCGAGCGCCGCGACAAGCTCGCCGCCTGGCGCAGCAGCGGCCGCGCCTTCCCCAACGACTTCTCGCGCGAGAACACCGCCGGCAAGCTCGCCGAGCTGTACGGCGACAAGGAAGCCGAGGCGCTGGAAGCGCTGCCGGTGGAAGTCAGGGTGGCCGGCCGCATCATGCTCAAGCGGGTGATGGGCAAGGCGAGCTTCGTCACCATCCAGGATCTGTCGGGCCGCATCCAGCTCTACGTGCAGCGCGACGGCGTCGGCGAGGACGTCTACGCCCAGTTCAAGACCTGGGACATCGGCGACATCGTCGGCTGCATCGGCACCGTGTTCAAGACCAAGACCGGCGAGCTGTCGGTCAAGGCCGGCGAGATCCGCCTGCTGACCAAGAGCCTGCGCCCGCTGCCGGACAAGTTCCACGGCCTCACCGACGTCGAGCAGAAGTACCGCCAGCGTTACGTCGACCTGATCGTCAGCGAGCAGTCGCGCTTCACCTTCGCCGCGCGCAGCCGCATCGTGCAGTCGATCCGCAACTACATGACCGGCCACGGCTTCCTCGAAGTCGAGACGCCGATGATGCACCCCATTCCCGGCGGCGCCGCGGCCAAGCCCTTCGTCACCCACCACAATGCGCTCGACATGGAGCTGTTCCTGCGCATCGCGCCCGAGCTCTACCTGAAGCGCCTGGTGGTGGGCGGCTTCGAGAAGGTGTTCGAGGTCAACCGCAACTTCCGCAACGAAGGCCTCAGCCCGCGCCACAACCCCGAATTCACGATGATGGAGTTCTACGAGGCGTACGCGAACTACCGCACGCTGATGGACTTCACCGAAGGCCTGATCCGCCAGGCCGCGCGCGAGGCGCTGGGCGCCGAGAGCTTCGTCTACCAGGGCCGCGAACTGGACCTGTCCAAGCCCTTCCACCGCCTGACCATCGTCCAGGCCATCCGCAAGTACCACCCGGAGTTCACCGAGGTACAGCTGGCCGACGCCGAATGGGTCAGGCAGCAGATCGTCGCCTTCGGCGAGAAGGTCAAGCCGGGCGGCCTCGGCAGCCTGCAGCTGCAGCTGTTCGAAGCCTGCGCCGAAAGCCAGCTGTGGGAGCCGACCTTCATCATCGACTACCCGGTCGAAGTCTCGCCGCTGGCCCGCGCCTCGGACAGCGACCCCGAGATCACCGAACGCTTCGAGCTCTTCATCGTCGGCCGCGAAATCGCCAACGGCTTCTCCGAGCTGAACGACCCCGAAGACCAGGCCGCACGCTTCCGTGCCCAGGTCGAGGCCAAGGAAGCCGGCGACGAGGAAGCCATGTACTTCGACGCCGACTACATCCGCGCGCTCGAATACGGCCTGCCGCCGACCGGCGGCTGCGGCATCGGCATCGACCGCCTGGTGATGCTGCTGACCGACTCGCCGTCGATCCGCGACGTCATCCTCTTTCCGCAGATGCGACCGGAGTAAGGGCAGAGGCAATTTTGCCCAAGACTACCCGGGCAGCAGTCCCGAAGTACTCACGAAACCCGCAGAGCCGCAAGCCTTGCGGGTTTTTTGATGTGTTTCCCGCTGGCTCGCCTCTTCAGGCCCGTAGGTACAGCACACCGCCACATCATTGAAGTTCGTCCGGCACAGGCTTATATTGACCGCAATTCTGATGCAAATTCGCATCAGTTCTGATGCAGGAGAAACGCCATGCGAACGACTGTGACCATCGATGATGCGCTGTACGAAAAGGCGCTGGAAGTGGCCGACCCGACGATGGACAAGGCCGATCTGTTCCGCGAGGCGGTGAAGACCTTCGTGCGGGTGCAGGCGGCCAAACGGCTGGCGGCGCTGGGCGGCACCAGCCCCGACATGCCCGAGATCCCCCCGGCGGCGGGAAGCGCCGGCGGCATGAACGGAGTGCTTGTCGATACCTCCGTCTGGGTGGCGCATTTCCGCCAATCGAATCCCGTGCTGGCGGAACTGGCGGCAGTTGAAGCCATACTGACGCATCCGCTGGTGCGCGGTGAAATTGCCTGCGGCACGCCGCCCCGGCGTACCGCGGTGCTGGCCGACCTGGCCCTGCTGGCGACGCCAAGGCTCGCTACCCTGGACGAGGTGATCGACTTCATCGAGCGGGAAAAGCTCCACGGCCTCGGCTGCGGCGTGGTGGATCTCACGCTGCTCGCCTCGGTACTGCTGACACCCGGCGTCGCCTTATGGACGCTGGACCGGCGCCTGCTGGCGCTGGCCGAACGCTTCGGTCTTGCCTGGCAGCCGAAACGGCATTGACATCACGGGAAACAACTTTGCCGGGCACCGCACGGCTACAATTTCCTCCCCAATCACGCTGGCGCAGGCATCCATGAATCACGGCAATACAGGCGGGTCTTTCCTCATGACTTTCCATCTGCTTTCGGAGTAAGACCGCCATGGCCGGAACCAGCCTGTTCATGCTGCTGGACGACATCGCCAGCATGCTCGACGACGTCGCCACGATGACCAAGGTGGCGACCAAGAAGACCGCAGGCGTGCTCGGCGACGATCTCGCGCTGAACGCCCAGCAGGTCACCGGCGTACGCGCCGACCGCGAACTGCCGGTGGTATGGGCGGTCGCCAAGGGCTCGCTGCTGAACAAGGCCATTCTGGTGCCGGCGGCGCTGGCGATCAGCGCCTTCATCCCGTGGCTGATCGCGCCGCTGCTGATGCTGGGCGGCGCTTTCCTGTGCTTCGAAGGTTTCGAGAAGCTGGCGCACAAGTTCCTGCACGGCAAGGAAGAAGGCGAACGCCACGCCGAAGCAGTCAAGGCACGAATCGACCCGGAAGTCGATCTCGTCGCCTTCGAAAAGGACAAGATCAAGGGTGCGGTGCGAACCGATTTCATCCTGTCGGCCGAGATCATCGTCATCGCCCTGGGCGTGGTCGGCGGCATGGACTTCGGTACCCAGATCGCGGTGCTGGTCAGCATCGCCATCATGATGACCATCGGCGTGTATGGCCTGGTCGCCGGCATCGTCAAGCTCGACGACGCCGGGCTCTACCTCAGCCAGCGCGCCAATGCACTGGCGCGCGCGGTGGGCAGCGCCATCCTGTGGGCAGCGCCGTGGCTGATGCGGGCGCTGTCGGTGATCGGCACAGCGGCGATGTTCCTGGTCGGCGGCGGCATCCTCACTCACGGCTTGCCGCCGGTGCATCACCTCATCGAGACGCTCACCGCCGGCATCGGCGGAATCACCGGCGCCCTGCTGCCCAGCCTGCTCGACGGCGTGTTCGGCATCATCGTCGGCGCACTGGTGCTGGTCGTGGTCAGCATCGCCAAACGCCTGCTGCCCGCCAAAGCCGCTGCACACTGAACGCCGATGTCCATCATCCCGGCGCGTCTCGCCTTTGCCGACGACGGCACACCCTATTCCGACACCTTCGACGACATCTACCACTCCAGCGACGGCGGCTTCGGCCAGGCCCGCCACGTCTTCCTGGCCGGCAACGACCTGCCGCAGCGCTGGCGGGGGTGCGAAGGCTTCGTCGTGCTGGAGACCGGCTTCGGCCTGGGCCTGAACTTCCTCGCCACCTGGGCGGCCTGGCGGGCCGATCCGCAGCGCTGCGAACGGCTGCATTTCGTTTCCTGCGAGCTTCACCCCTTCAGCCGCGACGATCTCGCCGCGCTGCATGCGCGCCTGCAGTCGAATCAGTCCACCGACTGGCCCGGGGATTGGCCCTCAGCTTCGGCCACTTTCGCCGAACTCAGCGCCGAGTTGCTGACGCAATGGCCGGTGCTGGCACCCGGCCTGCATCGGCTGCATCTGGATGGCGAGCGGGTGACGCTGACACTGTATTTCGGCGACGCCCGCGACGGCCTGGCGCAGATCGCCGCGCGTGCCGACGCCTTTTACCTCGACGGCTTCTCGCCTGCGAAAAATCCGGAACTCTGGTCGCCGAAGATCTGCCACCTGCTCGCCCGCCTGGCCGCGCCGGAAGCGACCTTGGCAACCTGGTCGGTGGCCGGCACGGTGCGCGAGCATCTGCGCCACGCCGGCTTCGACGTCGAAAAGGCGCCCGGCTTCGGCGGCAAGCGGCAGATGCTGCGCGGGCGACTGCAGGATCGGCAACATGCGGAGAAGCGCCCCGTCCCTGCCGCCTCTTCACGCCATGCGCTGGTGATCGGCGCAGGGCTGGCCGGCTGCGCGCTGGCCGAACGGCTCGCCGCACGCGGCTGGACCATCGAACTGGTCGATGCCGCCGATGCGCCCGCGACCGGCGCCTCCGGCAACCTCGCCGGCGTGTTGCGCCCATTGCCCAGCCTCGACGACAACCCGATGAGCCGGCTGACCCGCGCCGGCACGCTGTACGGCTGGCGCCACATCGCCCGGCTGCGGCGCGACGGCCAGGCAATCAAGGCCGAGGCCTGCGGCGTGCTGCACCTGGCGCGCGACGACGCCCAGGCGGCGAAGATGGGCAAGGTCGTCGAACGGCTCGCCCTGCCTGCCGAGCACCTGCGCTGCGTCGATGCGAGCACGGCCTCGGCACTGGCGGGCTGGCCGCTGCCGATCGGCGGCTGGCATTTCGGCGACAGCGGCTGGGTACAGCCGCCCAGCCTGTGCGCCGCCAACCTGGCGCATCACGCCGATCGCATCCATGGCCACTTCGGCCATGCCGTCGCCCGTCTGCAGCACGACGGCGAAACCTGGCAGGCCATCGACGCCGAGGGCGGCACGATCGCCCGAGCACCGGTGATGGTGCTTGCCGCCGGCACAGGCGTGCGCGAGCTGCTGCCGCGCGGCCTGCTGCCGGTGGTCAGCGCACGCGGGCAGGTATCGATCCTGCCCGCCGCGACCGGCAGCCCGCCCCGCCTCGTCGTCTGCCGCGGCGGCTACGTCAGCCCCGAAGTCGACGGCCAACGCTGTGCCGGCGCCACTTTCTCGGTGGACGACGAGGACACCGGCCTGCGCGACGACGACCACGCAGAAAACCTTGCCAAGCTCGACGGCATGCTGCCCGGCATTGCCGCCGGCCTGTCGCCCGGCGACGTGGCCGGCCGCGTCGGCTTCCGCCCCGCTTCGCCCGACCGCCTGCCGATGGTCGGCGCCCTGCCGATGCCGGGCCCGCTGGATCGCGGCACGCCACTGCCGGATGTGCCCCGCCAGCCCGGCGCCTGGGTGCTGTCGGGCTACGGCGCGCGCGGCCTGGTATGGTCCGCGCTCGCTGCCGAACTGCTGGCCAGCCAAATCGAAGGCGAACCCCTGCCACTCGAACGCAATCTGTGCGATGCCATCGACCCGGCCCGCTTCCTGCTGCGGCCCGGGGCCTGAATGTACTGAGGACCATCCGTGCATACCGTCGAAACCGTGTTGCTGGTGCTGATGCTCGGCGCGCTGACCGGCATCACCGCCCGCTATCTGAGTGCCATTCCGCTGCCGCTGATCCAGATCGGCCTGGGTACGCTGCTGGCCTGGCCCCAGCAAGGCCTGCACATCGCCTTCGACCCCGAGCTGTTCCTGCTGCTGTTCATCCCGCCGCTGCTGTTCGCCGACGGCTGGCGCATTCCGAAGCGTGAGTTCTTCTCGCTCTACAAGCCGATCCTGAAACTGGCCTTCGGCCTGGTGCTGTTCACCGTGCTCGGCCTGGGTTACCTCATCCACTGGCTGATTCCGGAGATGCCGCTGACCGTCGCCTTTGCGCTCGCGGCCGTGGTGTCGCCCACCGACGCGGTGGCCGTGTCGGCGATCACGCGCAACCTGGGCATGCCGTCGAAGACGATGCACGTGCTCGAAGGTGAATCGCTGCTCAACGATGCATCCGGCCTGGTCGCGCTCAAGTTCGCCATCGCCGCCACGCTCACCGGGCTGTTCTCGTGGAGCGAGGCGGGAAAAGAGTTTCTGTGGATGGCCGTGGGCGGGCTCGCCGCCGGCGTGCTGATCGGCTGGGGCTTCGCCGTGGCGCGCGACACCGTGACCCGCAAGCTCGGCGACGTCGCCGCCACCCAGATGGTGCTGCTGCTCGTGCTGCTGCCCTTTGCAGCCTACATCGTCGGCGAACGCATCGGCGTGTCGGGCATCCTGGCCGCAGTGGCCGCCGGCATCACGACCAATTTCGCCGACCTGAACCGCAGCGAATTCATCACCGAGCGGATGCAGACCGAAGGCACCTGGACCTTGGTGGAATCCGCCTTCAACGGCGCCATCTTCCTGCTGCTCGGCCTGCAGCTTCCGTCCATCATCGGCACCACGCTGGAGCAGGCGGGCGAGCATTGGTGGGTGCCGATCGGACAGGTCGCGGCAATCTCGCTGGCCTTGCTGCTGATGCGCTGGCTCTGGCTCAGCACCGGCGTGCACACCAGCCTGTGGCGCGCGCACGCCGAAGGCAAACTGGCCGAAAAAACCGTCACGGCTGCTGACCCTGGCGACCACGCTGGCCGGCATCCGCGGCGCGGTGACGCTGGCCGGCGCGCTGTCGGTGCCGCTGCTGCTGAACGACGGCAGCCCTTTCCCCGGGCGCAACCAGCTGGTTTTCCTCGCCACCGGCACCATCCTGTTCACGCTGCTGATCGGCAGCATCGGCCTGCCGCTGGTATTGCGGCGCATGCCGCCGAGCGGCGAACCCGCATCGATGCAGGAAGAACGCAAGGCCCGGCTGGCCGCCTGCAAGGCAGCGATCGCCAGCATGGTGCTGGACAAGACCCAGGCCGACACCGCCGATCCTCAATGGCTCGCGCAATACCAGGAATCCGCCGGCCGCCTGACCCAGGAATACCGCAAGCGCATCGACCTGCTCGACGACGACGCCCCAGCGGCAACGCCCGAGGCACAGGCCGAGGCACCCGACGCAATCCTCCAGCGCCGCCAGCGCTACGTCGTCGAACAGGAGCTGCGGCTGGAGGCGCTGCACGCCGAACGCAACGCGCTCTACGCCGAACGGCACGCCCACCGGATCAACGACGAATCGCTGCGCAGCCTGGTCGCCGAACTCGATCTGACGGAGGCCGCACTGCGCAGGCGCCTCGACGTCGCCCGTCGCGCCGCCAGAATGGCGGCGAACGCGGTGGCGTCCTCGACGCCATCGCGGGAGACCGGCCCCCATTGACACAGTCCTTGAGCAGACTGTTCCCGACCTGCCCTTACAGCGTGTCCTCCACGAAGCCGCCCCCGTGCGCTGCCGCTACCGGGCTCGATGGACCGCCGCACTGCCCGGCGTCCCCCACCAAGCCGGTGCCCGGATGCTGCCGAGCTATGGCGCATGCGGTCCGGCGTGGTTCGCACTCGCTGCCGAACTGCCGGCCAGCCACCCCGAGGGTGAACCCCTGCTGCTCGAACAAAATCTCTGCGACGCTGTCGACCCAGCACGCTTCCTGCTGCGTCCGCAACACATGGGGCGAACTGAAGAATAGGTGGTCAGATCACGGCGAATGGGGCCTTGCAAGCGGCTCACCTTCGTTGTCGGGGAGATGATCATGGCTGCATACGATGCCCATCTCACTTCCGCCCTGGCGGATACCGAACGCCGCCTCGCAGCGACCCAGACGCTCGCCCGCGTCGGCGACTGGGCGCTGGAACGGGACACCGGACACATGCTCTGGTCACCGGAGCTCTTCCGCCTGTTCGAGCGTCCCATCGAACAAGGCGTGCCCGACATCAACGAAGCCCTCGCCTACTTCAGCCCGGAATCGCTCGAACTCACCCGCACCGCCTTCTGGTACGCGATCGACAAGGGCGAGCGCTGCACGCTCGAACAGACCGCGCAACTGCCTTCCGGCACGACTGCGCACTACGTCACCGAGATCGTGCCGGTTGCCGACGACACCGGCCGCGTGTTCATGCTCTACGGCACGGTGCAGGACATCACCGAGCGCAAGGCGCTGGAAGCCGAACGCCTGCGCCAGGTCCGCCGCGTCGCCGAACTGTCGCGCCGCCTGCTCGAAGTCGGCGAACACGAACGCCGCCGGCTCGCTGCCGCCCTGCATGACCAGGCGAGCCCCAACCTCGCGGCGCTGAAGCTGATCTTCACCAATCTCCGCAAGGCGCTGCCGGATTCGATTCACCGCGAACTGGAGCCGCTGCTGGACGATGCCGCCGCCCTGCTCGCCGACACCGACGCCGGCATCCGCGACATCTGCGCGACCCTGCATCCCGCCACGCTCGACTACGCCGGCCTGGCCGCCGCGATCCGCGAATATGCCAAGCTGGTCGCACGCCACAGCGATACCCGCGTACTGCTCGAACTGGACGAGGACATGAGCGGCCTGTCCGCCGAATTGCAGGCGATGCTGTTCCGCATCGCGCAGGAAGCCCTGACCAACTGCGCCAAGCACGCATCCGCCCACCGGATCCGGATCGAGTTGCGGCGCCGTGGCAAGGACATCGTCCTGCGCATCGCCGACGACGGCTGCGGCTTCGATCCCGAACTGCTCGGCCAGCACGGCACCACGCCCGGCCTGGGGCTCATCACCATGCGGGAACGGGCCGAGCTCGCCGGCGGCCGCTTCACGCTGCGCTCCGCACCCGATGCCGGCACCGAAATCGAAGTCGTGCTCGCACCCCATGCACATCGCTTTCCGGGAGGCAGGCCATGAAACCGTTAAACATCGTGCTCGCGGACGACCACCAGATGTTCCGCCATGCCTTGCGCGCGCTGCTGGAAAAGGAGCCCGGCCTGGCCGTGGTCGGCGAAGCTGCCGACGGTGAAGCCCTGCTCCGCCTGCTTGCCGAACAGCCGGTGGACATCGTCTGCATCGACATCGGCATGCCGGGCATGAACGGCATCGAGGCCACGCGCCGCCTGCTGGCGCTGTATCCCGACATCCGGGTGATCGGACTGTCGGCCTATTCCGACCAGCAGTTCGTCATCGACCTGCTCAATGCCGGCGCCCAGGGCTACGTGACGAAGGCGGCGGCCGGCGACGATCTGCTGCGCGCCATCGAAAACGTCCGGCACGGCCGCACCTATCTCTGCCCTGAAGTGGCCGGCGCGGTGGCCAGCGCGCTGCGCTTCGGCACCGAACTGCGCACCTGCTCGCTGCCGCTGACCGCGCGCGAGCGCCAGGTCCTGCAATTGATCGCCGAAGGCCACACCTCGGCACGCATCGCCGAGCGTCTGCACATCGCGCCATCGACCATCGAGGTGCACCGGCGCAACATCATGCGCAAGCTCGATCTGCACAGCGTTGCCGAGCTCACCCGCTATGCCATCCGAAACGGCATCTGCCAGGTGAGCGAATGATTCCGGGAACATTTACGCCGCGTTACACGGCCTACCTGTTTTACCGGTACATCGAAACACCCATAACGGGGTATATCACCCCTCGGGCTTTGACATTAGCATCGTGGACTTCAAACCATTCAATGCATGCCACCCGCGAGGAAGCCAAGATGACCACCCATCCGTCCGTACAGAAGTTCGCAGCAACTGCCAACTCCAGCCTGCAAACCTTCCAGTCGCTGGCCGACATCGTGCTCGATGCCTCGGAACAGTTGCTCTCGCTCAACGTCGAGGCTGCCCGCTCCCTGTGCGCCTACGCCTCGGCCCAGACCCTGCCGGCCAACAGCGAAGAACTCCGCAGCCGGTTTGCGAACCGCGTCACGGCGAACAATGAAAGCTTCGAGCAAGCCACCGAATACCTGCGCAACGTGAATGAAATCTGCCTGCGCACGCAGACGGAATTCGCCGAAATCAGCGCCCGCCACTTCAACGAAGTGAGCAGCTCGATGCAATCGCTGTTCGACGAAGTCTCCAAGCTGACACCGGCAGCCACGCTGGAAACATTCTCGGCTCCGGCAACGAGTGCGCGCAACACTGCCCGCAAGGCCGCCTGACATGCGCTGAAGCGGTAAACGGCGAAGGCCCCGGACTCTTTCCGGGGCCTTCGCCGTTTACGCCCCTACCGGAGCAAGTCCTCGCTCAAAGATAGCGATCGAGCCGCATCAGCACCCGTTCGCGTCCCAGCACTTCCAGCACCGCGTCGATCGACGGTGTCTGCGGCACGCCCAGCACGACGACGCGCAGCGGAATCGCCACCTGCGGCATCTTCAGGCCGTGCTCGGCCATGGTGTCCTTGATCGCCTGCGACAGCGCCGCCTTGTTCCACTCCGCGCCGGCCAGGCGGCCGCGCAGGCTGGTCAGCGCCGCCTTCGCAGCTTCGTTCATGTGCTGACCGATCACTTCCGGCGCCGGATGCACGTCGGCGACGAACAGCTCGGCCGAATCGGCCAGCTCGTTCAGGTTGGAAACGCGATCCTTGTACAGCGCGACCACCGCTTCCAGCGAGACGCCGGTCTCGGGATTCACGCCGCGCCGCGCCAGCCGGTTGGCGACCTGGGCGGCCAGGAAAGCGTCGTCCGCCTTCTTGATGTACTGGGCATTGAGCCAGTTCAGCTTTTCGGTGTTGAACTGCGCCGCCGAAGGCGTGATGTGGTCGAGATCGAACCACTCGACGAACTGCGCGCGGCTGAACACCTCGTCGTCGCCGTGGCTCCAGCCCAGGCGGGCCAGGTAGTTGATGACCGCATCCGGCAGGTAGCCGTCCTCGTCGTACTGCATCACGCTGACCGCGCCGTGGCGCTTGGACAGCTTGGTGCCGTCGTCGCCGAGGATCATCGACAGGTGGGCATATAGCGGCACCTCGGCACCCAACGCCCGCAGCACGTTGATCTGGCGCGGCGTGTTGTTCACATGGTCGTCACCGCGGATGACGTGGGTGATGCCCATGTCCCAGTCGTCCACCACCACGCAGAAATTGTAGGTCGGCGTGCCGTCGGCGCGGGCGATGATGAAGTCGTCCAGCTCGGCGTTGGCGATCTCGATGCGGCCCTTGACCAGATCGTCCCAGGCCACGGCGCCCTCCACCGGGTTGCGGAAGCGCACCACCGGCTGCACGCCTTCGGGCGGCTGCGGCAACGCCTTGCCGGCCTCCGGCCGCCAGCGGCCGTCGTAGCGCGGCTTCTCGCCGCGGGCGCGCTGCTCCTCGCGGATACGGTCGAGCTCTTCCGGCGACATGTAGCAATGGTAGGCAGTACCGGCAGCCAGCATCTGCTGGATCACCTCCTTGTACCGCTCCATGCGCTGCATCTGGTAGAACGGGCCTTCGTCATGCTCCAGGCCCAGCCACTGCATGCCGTCCAGGATGGCCTGCACCGCCGCGGGGGTGGAACGGGCGACGTCGGTATCCTCGATGCGCAGGATGAACTTGCCGCCATGGCGACGGGCGAAGGCCCACGAGAACAGCGCCGTGCGCGCACCGCCGATGTGGAGATAACCGGTGGGGCTGGGCGCGAAGCGGGTGCGGACGGGGCGGGACGCGGAAGACTGGGACATGGCTGGAAGCTGTTGGATGCGCGGAAAAGCGAAGGGCGGATTCTAAGCGATTGGGCCGGGCTTGCGGCGTGGCCCGAACCCTAGGCGTCGTGAGGTACAACGGTTGGACGACGGGGCATGGCAATTGGGCTGTTCACCCTGCCAGGTTCTCCGTACTTTGGTGATTTGCGCGTGCAAGTCGCTTTGGATGGTTTTCCAGGCGATGACAACTACTGCACAAGCTCCCGCAGTACTTCAGGGTGTGCCACAGCCACTCGAATCAAAGTCTGCGCAGCACCGGACGGCTTGCGCCGGCCCTGCTCCCAGTCCTGCAGGGTGCGTACCGACACACCCATCAGCATGGCGAATTGAGACTGCGACAGACCCGAAGCAGTACGGGCCGCAATCAGCGGCGAGTGCACCACGGTGCCCTGCCCTGCCTTCATCTGGCGGATGGATTCGAGCAGGTCTGCGTGCAGGTCACGCCCGGCCTCGAAGGCTTCGAGTTCGGCATCGGTCATCGGCTTAGAGGTCGAGGGCATTTCTGATCTCCATCAGTTGTCTGGCGGTCATCGAGTCCCGCTCCGATTTCGCGTACAGCAAGAGCAGTACGATCTCGCCCACCTCATTACGGGTGAAGTAGATCACCCGTACCCCGCTTGATTTCCCCGACCCAGCTCGGCTCCAGCGTATCTTGCGCAGCCCGCCCGTGCCTTGAATCACATCTCCGGCCTCAGGTTCATTTGCGAGAAACGCAGCAAATTCTCCGCGCTCATCTTCACGCCAGTAGCGCGGCCAGAGCTTGGAGAACAGCGGGGTTTCGACGATGGTGTGCATTGTCGCAACATACGGCACTGCCGTATGAATGGCAAGCACGTCAGACAGCCCTCACGAATCAGCGGCGGAAAACATCATGGACATGACTGCCCACTTCCTAGCTCAGCAGCAGCTTGTCGTCGTCCAGCACTTCGCCGCGCACCTTCTCGAACATCGCGAGCAGGTGATGCACGTCCATCCCTTCGCGCTCCTTGCCCGAGACGTCGAGCACGACCCTCCCCTGGTGCAGCATCACGGTGCGCTGGCCGACGTCGAGCGCCTGGCGCATGCTGTGGGTCACCATCATCGTCGTCAGCTTGTGCTCGGCGACGATGCGCACCGTCAGCTCGAGCACGAAGGCGGCGGTGCGCGGATCGAGCGCGGCGGTGTGCTCGTCCAGCAGCAGCAGGCGCGAAGGCTGCAGCGCCGCCATCAGCAGGCTGACGGCCTGGCGCTGGCCGCCGGAGAGCAGGCCGATGCGGTCGGACAGGCGGTTCTCCAGGCCAAGACCGAGCGTCGCCAACTGGGCACGGAACTCCTCGCGCAGCGCCGGCTTGACGGCGAAGGACAGGCCGCGGCGGCGGCCGCGCATCTTCGCCAGCGCCATGTTCTCTTCGATGGTGAGGTCTTCGCAGGTACCCGCCAGCGGGTCCTGGAACACGCGCGCGACGTGGCGCGCCCGCGACCACACCGGCTGGCGGGTCATGTCGATGCCGTCGATCTCGATGCTGCCGCTGTCGATCTTCTGCTCGCCGGAGACGGCATTGAGGAAGGTCGACTTGCCGGCGCCGTTCGAGCCGATCACGGTGACGAACTGCCCGGACGGGATCTCGAGCGACATGCCGCGCAGGGCCTGGGTCTCGATCGGCGTGCCGGGGTTGAAGGTGAGGTGCAGATCCTGGGCTTTGAGCATGTCAGTTCGCCTTCTTTCCGGACCAGTGCTGGCGCAGCCTGGGCACCACCAGCGCCACCGTCACCAGCAAGGCGGTGACGAGGTTGAGATCCTGCGCCTGCAGGCCGATAAAGTCGGAATTGAGCGCCAGCGCGATGAAGAAGCGATAGACGATGGCGCCGACAATCACCGCGATGGTCGCCAGGTAGAGCTTGCGCGAGGGCAGCAGGCTTTCGCCGACGATCACCGCCGCCAAGCCGATGACGATGGTGCCCACGCCCATCGAGATGTCCGCCCCGCCCTGGGTCTGCGCGAACAGCGCGCCGGCCAGCCCGACCAGCGCGTTCGACAGCGCCATGCCGGCCAGCACCGCCAACCCGGTATTGACGCCCTGCGCCCGCGCCATGCGCGCGTTGGAGCCGGTGGCGCGGATCGCCAAGCCGCTCTGGGTGGCGAAGAAGCCGTCCAGCAGGAACTTCATCGCCAGCACCACGAAGACCAGCAGCAGCGGCCGGAACACGTAGTCCGCCAGCGCCTCGGGCTGCAGGATGTTGAAGACGGTCGGCTCCATGATCAGCGGCACGTTGGGCTTGCCCATGATGCGCAGGTTGATCGAGTACAGCGCGATCATCATCAGGATGCTGGCGAGCAGGTCCATGATCTTCAGCCGCACGTTGAGCCAGCCGGTGATCAGGCCCGCCACGGCGCCGGCGGCCGTCGCCGCGAGCGTGGCGACGAAGGGATCGGTACCGCTTGCAATCAGCGTCGCGGCCACCGCGCCGCCGAGCGGAAAGCTGCCGTCGACGGTCAGGTCGGGGAAGCGCAGCAGGCGGAAGGAGATATAGACGCCGAGGGCGACGAGGCTGAAGATCAGCCCGATCTCCAGGGCCCCGAGCAGGGTGTAGAAAGACATGAGGGAACGACCGTTGGCTGAAGGGCGGCAGCAGGCGCCGCCGGCCGAGCGCCGACGGCATGCCCGCCGCGGGGCTTACTGGATGACCTTGGCGGCGGACTTCACCAGTTCGTCGGACAGCGTGATGCCCTGCCTGCGCGCTGCTTCCGGATTGACGTGGAGTTCGAGCTTGGTGCTCGTCTCGGAAGCGATGTCGCCCGGCTTCTCGCCGTTGAGGATGCGGGCGACGATCTTGCCGGTCTGCACGCCCAGGCCGCGGTAGTCCATGCCGTAGGCGGCCACCGCGCCGCGCACGACGCTGTCGACGTCGGCCGCGACCAGCGGAATCTTGGCGTCCATGCCGACCTTGACCAGGGCCTCGTAGGCCGACACCACGTTGTTGTCGGTGCTGGTGTAGAAGACGTCGGCCTTGCCGATCAGGCTGCGCGCCGCCGAACCGACGTCGACCGAGCGCGGCGCGGCGGCTTCGACCAGGCTCATGCCGTGCTTGGGCAGCGCTTCGCGCATCTGCTCGAGCACCACCACCGAGTTAGCCTCGCCCGGGTTGAAGACCATGCCGACACGCTTGGCATCGGGCGCGACGCGCTTGATCAGGTCGATCTGCTTGTCCAGCTCGAGCGCATCCGAAGCACCGGTGACGTTGGTGCCCGACGGCGCCATCGACGGCACCAGCTTGGCGGCAACCGGATCGGTCACGGCCGAATACACCAGCGGGATGTTCTTGGTCGCGGCGACGACGGCCTGCGCCGAAGGCGTGGCGATGGCAACGATGGCATCGACCTTGTCGCCGACGAACTTGCGCGCGATCTGGGCAGCGGTGCCGGTATTGCCCTGGGCGCTCTGGTACTGCCACTTCAGATTCTTGCCTTCCTCGAAGCCTGCTTCGGCCAGGCCTTGCTTGACGCCATCACGCACCGCATCCAGCGCCGGGTGTTCGACGATCGCGGTGACGGCGACGGATTTCTGCTGGGCATGGACCGGGGCCGCGATTGCGAAAGCCAGCGTCAGCGCACCGAACAGGATATTGCGGGACTTGATGAAGGGCATTCAGGACTCCTCAGCGGCCATCTCGGCCAGGAAAGTTGGCAAGACTCGTCCCGCCACGGCAGAACGAAACTTTTGGAGTCCACCGGTCATCGCTGCTTTAGGCGACTGCCACAGGGCCGAAGCCAGGCAATCTCATGGCGTTTACCCGTATTTTCGCCGCAGGCAGGCGGCGGGATTGCGTCATTGACTGTATTTTTTTACAGTCAACTACATGCTTCCCGACCACGCCGAACTCCACTGCCTCAGCAACTTCAGCTTCCAGCGCGGCGCCTCGCATCCCGAGGAACTCGTCGCCCAGGCGGCGGCATTCGGCTATGCCGCGATCGCGATCACCGACGAATGCTCGCTGGCCGGCGTGGTGCGGGCCCACCGTGCGCTGCAGGAGCAACCCGAACAGGGCCGGCCCAAGCTGATCATCGGCAGCGAACTGCAACTCGCCGACGGCCCCTGCATCGTGCTGCTGGCAAGCAACCGCGCCGGCTACGGGCAGTTGTCGCGGCTCATCACCCGCGCCCGGCGCGCTGCCGGCAAGGGCGAATACAAGCTCACGCGGACGATGCTCGACGGCGCCTGCTCCGACTGCCTGGCCCTGCTGATTCCGCCCGCCGATTTCCCGCCGCCGGACTGGCCTGTCCCGGCGCGTGCCGAACCGCCTGCCGCCGGCTCTGCTGCCACTCTCGAAGCCGATGCCGCCTGGCTCGCACAGCGTTTTCCCGGCCGCGCCTGGATGGCGGTCACGGTGCGGCTCGACGGCCGCGACCGCCAGCGCATCACCTGCTTGCGCCGCATCGCCCGGAACGCCGGCATTCCGGCCGTGGCCGCCAGCGGTGCTCTGATGCACGCCGCCGCCCGCCGGCCGCTGGCCGACGTGATGACGGCGCTGCGGCTGCACTGCAGCGTGGCCGAAGCCGGCCTGGCGCTCGCCCCCAATGCCGAACACCGGCTGCACGACCGTGCCACGCTCGCCGGCCGCTACCCGCCCGCCCTGCTCGCCGAAACCCTGGCCGTGGCCGCGCGCTGCACTTTCAGCCTCGACGAATTGCGCTACGAATACCCGGCCGAACTCGTGCCCGACGGCGAAACGCCCGCCACCTGGCTGCGCCGCCTGGTGGAAGGCGGCCTGGCCTGGCGCTATCGGCAGGATGGCGATCGTCCGGCCCCCCTACCGATGAATCGCCCGCAATCCATGCCCTTGCCCGCCCCGCCGCCCGCGCCGTTCCGCCGCCTCCCGCAGCGGACCCCGCACCGCCCGCCGTACGCAAGCAGATCGAATACGAGCTGGCGCTGATCGCCGAGCTCGATTACGAACCCTACTTCCTCACCGTACACGACATCGTCCGCTTCGCCCGCAGCGTCGGCATCCTGTGCCAGGGGCGGGGCTCGGCGGCCAATTCGGCGGTGTGCTGGGCGCTGGGCATCACCGAAGTCGATCCGGAGCTCGGCATCATGCTGATCGAGCGCTTCATCTCGCGCGAACGCAACGAGCCGCCCGACATCGACGTCGATTTCGAGCACGAGCGGCGCGAGGAAGTCATCCAGTACGTCTATCGCAAGTACGGCCGCGACCGCGCTGCGCTTGCCGCCACCGTCATCACCTACCGCACCCGCAGCGCGCTGCGCGACGTCGGCCGCGCCCTCGGCCTGGGCGAAGCACAAGTCGACCGCCTGACGAGCGAGCACCAATGGTTCGACGGCCGCCGCGTACGGCCCGAGCGCCTCGCCGCCGCCGGACTCGATCCCGACAGCCCGATCAGCCGGCGGCTGGCCACGCTCACCGAGGAACTGATCGGCTTCCCGCGCCACCTGTCGCAGCACGTCGGCGGCTTCGTCATCGCCCGCGGCCGGCTCGACGAACTGGTGCCGGTGGAAAACGCCGCGATGCCCGAGCGCACCGTCATCCAGTGGGACAAGGACGACCTCGACACCGTCGGGTTGATGAAGATCGACGTGCTCGCGCTCGGCATGCTGTCGGCGCTGCGCCGCGGCCTGGCCCTGGCCTCGGCCTGGCGCGGTCGGCCGCTGAGCCTGGCCAGCATCGAGCGCGAACGGGACGAGGTCTATGAAATGCTGTCGCGCGCCGACTCGATCGGCGTGTTCCAGGTCGAGTCGCGCGCGCAGATGACCATGCTGCCGCGTCTCAAGCCGCGCTGCTTCTACGACCTGGTGGTGGAAGTCGCCATCGTGCGCCCCGGTCCGATCCAGGGCGGCATGGTCCATCCCTATCTACGTGCACGCGAACGCGTTGCACGCAACGAGAACCCGATGGCGGACGTGCGCGCCGAAATCCACGCTGCGCTGGCGCGCACGCTGGGCGTGCCGATCTTCCAGGAACAGGTCATGCAGCTTGCCGTGGTCGCGGCCGGCTTCAGCGCCGGCGAAGCCGACCAGTTGCGACGCTCGATGGGCACCTGGCGGCGCAAGGGCGAGCTCGAACGCCACCGCAAGAAACTGCTCGAAGGCCTGGCCCGCAACGGCTACGACACCGATTTCGCCGAGCGCCTGAGCCAGCAGATCGAAGGCTTCGGCGAATATGGCTTTCCCGAATCTCACGCCGCCAGCTTCGCGCTGCTGGTCTATGCCTCGGCCTGGCTGAAATGCTTCGAACCGGCTGCCTTCCTCGCCGCGCTGCTCGACAGCCAGCCGATGGGTTTCTACGCCCCTTCGCAACTGATCCAGGACGCCCGCCGCCACGGCGTCGAAGTGCGCCCGGCCGACGTCACGGCCAGCGACTGGGCATGCACGCTCGAAGAAACGGTGGCCGTCACGACTCCGGCTGAGGGCACCGCCACCCGCAGTGGCAAAGCGTCTTCAAAGACGGGACAGCAGCCCGCGCCTCCCCAGCCCGCCGTGCGCCTCGGCCTGCGCATGGTCCACGGCCTGGGCCAGGACACCTCGATGCGCATCACCGCCGCCCGGCGCCAGCGCGCCTTCGCCGACACCCAGGATCTCGCCATCCGTGCCCGGCTGGACACCGGCGCACTGCGCGTGCTGGCCGCGGGCGGCGCGCTCGCCACGCTGGCCGGCCACCGCCGCCAGGCCTTGTGGCAGGCCACCGGCGCCGCGCCCCTGCCCGGCCTGCTGGCCACGGCGCCCGGCGGCGATGCCGCGGCCACACTGGTCGCACCGGCGGCAGCCGAAGACTTGTTCGCCGACTACGCCCGCCTCGGCTTCACGCTGGGCCGCCACCCCTTGTCCTTCGTGCGCGGCGAACTCGCCCGCCTGCGCTTCATCACCGCAGCCGACATCGCCGTCTCCCCCGACCGCATGCTGGCCCGCGGCGCCGGCCTGGTCACCTGCCGCCAACGCCCCGGCACCGCCAAGGGCACGATGTTCATCACGCTGGAAGACGAAACCGGCCTCACCAACGTCATCGTCCGCCCCGAGCTCCTCGAACGCCAGCGCCGCCCCCTGCTCGGCGCCCACCTGCTCGGCGTCTATGGCCAGATCAGCCGCCAGGGCCTGGTCGTGCATCTGATCGCGAACCGGGTGGTGGACCATTCCGCGCTGCTGCAGGGCCTGGTGGCGAGAAGCCGGGACTTCCATTGAAGCCTGACCGCGCACAGCGCGGCAGATGCCGAATTCCGGCAACCGGAAGCGATGCCGGGTAATGGCTCTCATTCTTGATTTGCAGCAAAATGACATGGCATTTTGCAGCCGCAGAATATTTGGCAAAGCAGAAAAAGGAGCCATCCATGTCATCGAGCCCTTCCGCCATCAAGGCAGCGCCCTCCCCACCCTCAGCTTCACGCAGCGCGCCGGCCTGGTGGCCGCCATCGCCGCGCTGCTGATCGTGGTGTTCATGCCCCCGCTGGCCGGCCTGCCGCAGGCGGGGCAGATGATGCTGGGCATCCTGGCCTTTGCGGTGATCCTGTGGATGACCGAAGCGCTGGACTACTCGGTTTCGGCGCTGGTGATCGGTGCGCTGATGATCGCCCTGCTGGCCCTCAGCCCCGCGCCGGGCCAGGACACGACGGACACGATGATGGGCACCCGCGGTGCATTGCCCTACGCTTTATCGGGCTTCAGCAACAGCGCAGCGGTGCTGGTGGCAGCGGCGTGCTTCATCGCTTCGGCAATGACCGCCACTCAGCTCGACAAGCGCATTGCGCTGCAGGTGCTGTCCTACGTCCCGGCGCGCGCCAACCATGTGGCAATGGGCGCGATCGCGGTGGGCTTCCTGCTGTCCTTCATCGTGCCCAGCGCCACCGCGCGCGTGGCCTGCCTGATGCCGATCATGCTCGGCTTCCTGACCGCCTTCGGCGCCGACCGCCGCAGCAAGTTCGCCGCGCTGGTGGTGATCACCGCCGCGCAGACGGCCAGCGTGTGGAACATCGGCATCAAGACCGCCGCCGCACAGAACATGGTGGCGATCGGCTTCATCGAAAGGCAGTTCGGCGAAACCATCACCTGGGGCGAGTGGTTCATCGCCGGCGCGCCTTTCTCCGCCGTGCTGACGGTGATGCTGTACTTCATCATGACGCGCATGCTCAAGCCCGAGATGGATCACATCGCCGGCGGGCGCGAAGCCATCCGCCAGCAGCTCGACGCCCTCGGGCCGACCACACTCAGGCAATGGAAGCTGCTCACGATCACCGTGGTATTGCTGGGTTTCTGGGCCACCGAAGGCGTGCTGCACAGCGTGGACACCACCTCGTCCACCATCGTCGCAGTGGCGCTGATGCTGTTGCCGCGCATCGGCGTGATGGACTGGAAGGAGTCGCAGAAAGGCTTCCCCTGGGGCACGGTGCTGCTGTTCGCGGTCGGCATCGCGATGGGCTCGGCCCTGCTCAGAACCGAAGCCGCACCCTGGCTGGCGCGCCTGATCGTCGAGCATCTCGGGCTGGCGAACGCGACGGCCTTCGCCATCTTCATGCTGCTGTCGCTGTTCCTGATCGTGATCCACCTCGGCTTCGCCAGCGCGACCGGCCTGGCATCGACGATGATCCCGATCATCATCAGCGTGCTGCAGGCGGTGGAAACGCCGGGCATCAACCCCATCGGCATGACGATGCTGCTGCAGTTCGTGGTCAGCTTCGGCTTCATCCTGCCGGTGAATTCGCCCCAGGGCATGCTGGCCTACGGTACGGACACCTTCGACATCAAGGATTACATCCGCACCGGCCTGGCGCTCACCGTGGCTGCCACGGTACTGCTGGTGGTGTTCGCGCTGACCTACTGGTCGTGGATGGGCTACATGACACTGCCGGCGAACTGAGGCCGAAAGGGTCAGCCCGATCCGTCGCGGCATCGACACGGGCCAGCGTGGGAGACATATACAGCACTTATCCATGTCTTTTGTGAATCAGTACTGTTTGGAGTACTCTTTTCCGTAATTCAGTACTGAAATCGAATTTGCCATGAACAACGTTCTGACCGTTGCCGAAATCAAGCGCCGTGGCATGGCAGCCATTGAAGACGCCTTGCGCCACGGCCCGGTGCATATCGTCAAACGCAACAAGCCGGCCGCAGTCGTGCTATCCGAAGCTGAATACCAACGGATCACCGCCTGCCAGCCGCCGATCCAGCCGGGTATGAGCGCACTGCAGTGGCTGCTCGCACAACCTGCCACCGGCATGCGTGACAAGGCCGACATCGATGCTGCCCTGGCCGAAGAGCGCGCCTGGTGATCATTTTCTTCGATGCAAGCGCCTTGATCTATTTGCTGGAAGGTAAGGCGCCCTTCTCCAACCGCGTACGCACTGAACTTACAGCGCTTTCGCGGGCGCACCCTGACGCCAAGCTGGCCATCAGCCGCCTGTCATGGCTGGAATGCCGTGTCGGTCCCATGAAGACAAACGATAGCGCCGCGCTGGCATTGTTCGATGCTTTCTTCGCTCGGCCCGATCTGCTCTGGGTGGAACTGAACCGTGAAGTGGTGGAGCTCGCCGCCGCCATTCGCGTACGACATGGGCTGCGCACGCCTGACGCGCTGCAGGCCGCAAGCTGCCTTCAACTCGGGCCACCGCACCTGATATTGACGGGAGATGCCGCGTTTCAACGCGTCCAGGGCCTGAGCGTAAAGCTACTGGCCTGAGACATCAGGCAAGCTTGGCATCGCCCCTCCGTTCTGCACACTGCGCCTTCAGCGGCTCAGCTCTCCCACCGCCCACTCCACCACTTGCCCCGCCACCGTCGCCGACGCCTGGCCGAAGCTGTCCACCACCAGCGGCACGTCACTGCCCGCGGGCAGATGGCGGGCCTCAAACTGGCGCGACGCCACGATCTGGCGGCCGTCGCGCCGCACCAGGCGGGCATCCAGCCTGACCACGACTTCGGGTGCGCCATCGCGGTACTCGCTCTGGAAAGCCAGCAGGTCGCTGACGACCTCGTAGTCGGCATGCAGGCGGACTTCGTCGCTGCTCAGTGCCACGATGCGGCCGTCGGCACGGAAGGCCTCGATGATGCGCTCGCGTACCAGCACCGGCGCGGGATCGCTCCAGTGCGCGCCCTTGTAGACGCTGAGCCGGTCGCCTTCGGGCACGACCACGATGCGCTGGCCGGACAGGCTGGTGCCGGCCGCCGGCCGCGAGATGCGCAGCGACAGCGGCAGCGCCGCACCTTCGGCCTTGCGCCATTCGACGGCGGGCAGCCTGTAGGTGTCGACCGGGTCCGGGCGCGGCAGTACCGAGCAGGCCGACAGGATCAGCAGCGAAGCGGCCAGGCCGGCACCATGCAGGGTGCGCATCGCAGACTTGCGGGATTTCATGGTGTGAACTCCTTCACCGGTTCGATGCCGAGCAGATATTCGGTCGGCCGGTTTTCCAGTTGGCGCGTGATGGCGCGCATCGAGGCCAGCGTGTCGCGCAGCTCGGCCAGCGCCGGGCCAAGTTCGGCCAGGCCACGCATGCTGCTGTTGAGCGGGCTGCGGTTCTCGCTGACGAGGGTATCGACGGTGGCCATCGCACGCTCGAAGGCGGCCATCGCGCGCTGTGCGCTCTGCAGCGTCTGCGCGCCCTCCACGTCGATCAGCCGATTGGCATTGCCGACCAGCTTCGAAGCCTCACCCAGCGCCAGTGCCGCCTGCTCGCCGATCCGGGCAAGCTGGCGCACCGCAGCCACGATGCCCTCGCGTTCGGCCGCGATCGTGCCGGTGGTCTGCTCCAGGCTCTTCAGCGTATGCGCGATGCTGGCGATGTTCTCTTCCGAGAGCAACTGGCGCATCTGGAACAGCACGCCGTTGATGTTGACCATCACGTCCTCGCCATCGGCCATCAGCTTGGTCAGCGGCGACGGCGTGGCGATGATCTCCGGCACCTCGTCCTCGGGCACCAGCGGCACGCTGTTCGGGTCGTCGCCGCTGCTCAGGCGGATGATCGAGATGCCGGTGATGCCGGCCGGCACCAGCCGTGCCTGGGTATCGCTGCGCACCGGCGCCTCGCTGTCGACGCGGACACGGGCGATGACCCGGTGCGGGTCCTTCGGATCGAGCCGCAGACTCGAGACATCGCCGACCTTGATGCCGTTGAACTCCACCGTGCTGCCTTTCGACAGGCCGCTGACGGCCTCCTGGAAGACGATGTCGTAGGCGTGGAACTGGGTGTCGCTGTGGCTCTTGCCGAGCCACAGCGCGAATACCAGCGCCGCACCGACCACCAGCAGGGTGAAGAGGCCGATCAGCACGTGATGGGCACGTGTTTCCATTTCGGGTTGCTCCGGGTTGAATCAGGTTTGCGGGACGTGGTGCAGCGCCTGCGCGGCATCCGCCGCGGCACGGCCGCGCGGCCCGTGGAAATACTCGCGGATCCAGGCGTCGTCGGTCGCCGCCACGGCTTCGAGCGTGTCGTTGATCAGTACCCGCTTCTGCGACAGCACCGCGATGCGGTCGGTGATGGTGTAGAGGGTGTCGAGGTCGTGGGTGACGATGAACACGCTCAGGCCGAGGGCGTCGCGCAGCGTGAGGATGAGCTGGTCGAAGGCGGCGGCGCCGATCGGATCGAGGCCGGCGGTCGGCTCGTCGAGGAACAGGATGTCGGGGTCGAGCGCCAGCGCACGCGCGAGCGCGGCGCGCTTGACCATGCCGCCCGACAGATCGGACGGGTACTTGTCGCCCGCATTGGCCGGCAGGCCCGCCAGCGCGATCTTCAGCCGCGCCAGCTCCGCCGCCTCCGCCGTCCTCAGTCCGGCATGCTCGATCAGCGGCAGGGCCACGTTCTCGGCCACCGTCAGCGAGGAGAACAGCGCGCCTTGCTGGAACAGCACGCCGAAGCGCCGTTCCACCTGCGCACGCCGCGCTTCCGGCAGCGTCAGCAAATCCTGGCCGAACACGCTCACCCTGCCCGCCGCCGGCCGGTTGAGGCCGACGATGGTCCGCAGCAGCACCGACTTGCCGGTTCCGGAGCCGCCGACCACGCCCAGGATCTCGCCGCGGCGCACGTCGAGATCGAGATTGTCATGCACTACCTGCGCACCGAACTGGTTGCGCACGCCGCGCACCTCGATGATGTTCTCCACGGCCGCAGTCATCGCGTCACCCGCCCTCCCCCGTCATCGTCCCCATCTCACCATCCCCGCCTCACCAGCCCATCTCCATGCAGAACAGCGCCGCCACCGCGTCGACCACGATCACGATGAAGATCGACTGCACCACTGCCGAGGTCGTGTGCTCGCCGACCGACTGCGCGCTGCCGCTGACGCGGAAACCTTCCAGGCAGCCGATGATGCCGATCAGGAAAGCGAAGATCGGCGCCTTGGCCATGCCGATGATAAAGTGCCTGACGCTGACGTCGTTCTCGACCACCGACAGGAACATCACCGGCGAGATGTCGAGCTTGGCGGCGCACACCAGCATGCCGCCGGCAATGCCCGACACCATCGCCACGAAGGTCAGCATCGGCAGCGCCAGCATCAGCGCCGATACCCGCGGCAGCACCAGCAGCTCGATCGGATCGAGGCCCAGCACGCGGATGGCGTCGACTTCCTCGTTGGCACGCATCGAGCCGATCTGCGCGGTGAAGGAGCTTGCAGTACGGCCGGCGACGATGATCGCCGTCAGCAGCACGCCGAACTCGCGCAGAAAGGAAAACGCGATCAGGTCCACGGTGAAGATGCTGGCGCCGAAGGCCGTCAACACGGTTGAACCGAGGAAGGCGATCACCGCACCGACCAGGAAGGTCAGCAGCGCGACGATCGGCACCGCATTGAGCGCCGTCTGTTCCAGGTTGGCGACCAGCGAAGTGACGCGCCAGCGCCCCGGCTGCAGCAGCAGGACGAATGCGGTTTGCAAGGTGACCCCGATGAAGCCCAGGGTGCCGACCACGTGGTGCCAGAATACCGTCGTCGTCTGGCCGATGTGCTCGAGCACATCGCCCAGCGCATTGCCCCGTTTCGCGGGCGGGGCTTGCTCGGTGGCGAGCGCGTCCGCCACCGTCTTCAGCAGCGCGCGGCGTTCCGCGCCCAATGGGCTTTCGTCGCCGGCCAGCCACTGCAGGCGCTCCGGCCCCAGCAGTTCGTGCAGCAATGCGACACCGGCGGTGTCGAGCGCGCCCAGCCCGGCCGCATCGACTCGCGTGCCCGGTCCGATCGTTTTCCGCAATGCAGCGACGCGGCCCGCCAGCAAGCGGTAGTTCGCAAGCGTCCAGTCGCCGCCCAGCACCAGCCGGCCTTCGTCGCCAGCGCCGGACAAGTCCGCGAAACCGCTCATCGAGTCACCCAAAAACGTCCCATGCTCCACTATCCCGGGCCCCGCGGGCCCGCCCTTGCCATGTCCTTTCCCGGTGATTGCCATCCGGCATCATGCGTCACCTTATCGTCATATAAACCCAGCTATTACAACGACACGGCGCTTGACGATGATATTCGGCAAATGTTGGAATGCAAGTGCACCGCAGCATTTTTCTTGCCCGTCCGCATAGGCGTGCACCACGCCGGCTTGGGACGGCTGCTGCAGGGCTCGGGCCCGCCTGAACCCGAAAATGAGGTCCGACGAGCGGAAAAATGCCATGAAAACCGACACCAAGAACAAGGCGGCATGGTTCGCCGCCGCCCTCCTCGCCATCTCGGCCGCTGCCGCATGGCAATTCCTCGGCCGCAACGGCGATGACGGCAGCTTCGTCCACGGCAACGGCCGCATCGAAGCCACCGAAGTCGACGTCGCCGCCAAGGCTGCCGGACGCGTGCAGGACATCCTGGTCAACGAAGGCGACTTCGTCGCCGCCGACCAGGTCATCGCCCGCATGGACATGAAGACGGTCGAGGCCCAGCTCGCCCAGGCCCGCGCTGAAGCCGCCAATGCCCGCAGCGCGCGCGAAACCGCCCTCGCCCAGGTCGCCCAGCGCAAGGCCGACGTCGCCATGGCCGAGGCGACCCTGGTGCAGCGCCGTTCCGAACTCGACATCGCGCGCAAGACCAGCGCCCGCTCGCAGGCCTTGCGCGCCGACCGCGCCATCTCCGAGCAGGTCGCCGACGACAACCTCGCCCGCGTGCGCAACGCCGAAGCCAACATCAACGTCGCCCAGGCCCAGATCGCTGCCGCCCAGGCCGGCGTCAAGGCCGCCGAAGCACAGGTCGAGCAGGCGGAAGCCGCGATCCAGGCCACGCTCGCCGTCGTCGCCCGGCTGGAAACGGAGCTGGAGGACGGCGTGCTGAAGGCGCCGCGCGGCGGCCGCGTGCAGTACCGCATCGTGCAGCCGGGCGAAGTCGTCGGCGGTGGCGGCAAGATCGTCAGCCTGGTCGACATCGGCGACGTCTACATGACCTTCTTCCTGCCCGAAATGGCCGCCGGCCGCGTCGCCATCGGCACCGAAGCGCGCATCGTGCTCGATGCCGCCCAGCACTACGTGATTCCGGCGCACATCTCCTACGTCGCCAGCGTCGCGCAGTTCACCCCGAAGACGGTCGAAACCCAGAGCGAACGGCAGAAGATGGTGTTCCGCGTCAAGGCCCGCATCGATCCCGAACTGCTCGCCAAGTATCCCGAGCACGTCAAGACCGGCCTGCCCGGCGTCGCCCACGTCCGCCTCGACGACAGCAAACCCTGGCCCGGCGAGCTGCAGACGAGGCTGCCGTGAATTCCACGACCGGACCGGCGGCGCCTTCCACGGCGCCGGTCGTCCGCCCACCCGTCGTTCGCCTCGTCGACGTCGAACACCGCTACGGCGACACGCTCGCCGCCGACCACGTCACGCTCGACATCCCGGCCGGCTGCATGGTCGGCTTCATCGGCCCCGACGGCGTCGGCAAATCCACCTGGCTGGGACTGATCGCCGGTGCGCGCCAGATCCAGCAAGGCAAGGTCGAGGTGCTCGGCGGCGACATGGCCAGCGCCCGCCACCGCCGCGACGTCTGCCCGCGCATCGCCTACATGCCGCAGGGCCTGGGCAAGAACCTCTATCCGACGCTGTCGGTGTTCGAGAACGTCGATTTCTTCGGCCGCCTGTTCGGCCAGTCGCGTGCCGAGCGCGAAGAGCGCATCGCCGACCTGCTGGCTTCGACCGGCCTCGCCGAGTTCGCCGACCGTCCGGCCAACAAGCTGTCCGGCGGCATGAAGCAGAAGCTCGGCCTGTGCTGCGCGCTGATCCACGACCCCGACCTGCTGATCCTCGATGAACCCACCACCGGCGTCGATCCGCTGTCGCGCCGCCAGTTCTGGGAACTGATCGATCGCATCCGCGAACGGCGCCCGGGCATGAGTGTGCTGGTCGCCACCGCCTACATGGAAGAAGCCGAACGCTACGACTGGCTGGTCGCGGTCGACGCCGGCCGCGTGCTGGCGACCGGCAGCCCGGCGGAACTGCGTGAACGGACGGGCGCCGACACGCTGGAGGACGCCTTCCTCGCCCTGCTGCCGCCCGAACGGCTCGGCGATCACACGCCGCTGACGATTCCGCCGCTCGAAGCCGGCGAGACCGTCATCGAGGCGCGCAAGCTGCAGATGCGCTTCGGCGACTTCGTCGCGGTCGACGACGTCAACCTGCAGGTGCGGCGCGGCGAGATCTTCGGTTTCCTCGGCTCCAACGGCTGCGGCAAGTCGACGACGATGAAGATGCTCACCGGCCTGCTGCCGCCCACCCGCGGCGAGGCGCTGCTGCTGGGCGAAGTCCTCGATGCCCACAACATCGACACCCGGCGCCGGGTCGGCTACATGTCGCAGGCGTTCTCGCTGTACGCCGAACTGTCGGTGCGGCGCAACCTGCAGCTGCACGCCGACCTGTTCCACCTGCCGAAGGCCGAAGGCGAAGCCCGCATCGCCGAACTGGCGCGCCGCTTCGATCTCGAGCCGGTCATGGACGACGTGCCCGAGGCGCTGCCGCTGGGCATCCGCCAGCGCCTGCAACTGGCGGTCGCGGTGCTGCACCGGCCCGACGTGCTGATCCTCGACGAACCGACTTCGGGCGTCGACCCGGTCGCACGCGACCACTTCTGGGAGCTGATCATCGACCTGTCGCGCAAGGACGGCGTGACGATCTTCATCACCACCCACTTCATGAACGAGGCGCAGCGCTGCGACCGCATCTCGCTGATGCACGCCGGCCGCATCCTGGCCAGCGGCGCGCCCGACGAACTGGCTGCGCAACGCGGCGCCGCCTCGCTGGAAGATGCCTTCGTCGGCTATCTGGCCGAGGCGAGCGGGGTGAAGCTCGGAGGTGACGGCCGGAGCGCCGACCCGGACATCCCCGCCCCTCCCTCGCCGGTGAAGCAAGAAGAAGCCAGCACCCCGCACTCGCGCCCGCCCCGCTTCAGCCTCGCCCGCCTGCTCAGCTTCAGCACGCGCGAGGCGACCGAACTGCGCCGCGACCCCTTCCGCCTGACGCTGGCGCTGCTCGGCACCGTGATCCTGATGCTGGTGATGGGCTACGGCATCACCACCGACGTCGAGGACCTGAGCTACGCCGTGCTCGATCTCGACCGCAGCACCGCGAGCGAAAGCTATACCCTGAACATCTCCGGCTCGCGCTACTTCCAGGAACAGCCGCCACTCGAAAGCCATGCCGACATCGACCGCCGCATGCGCGCCGGCGAACTGGCGATGGCGCTGGAGATTCCGCCCAACTTCGGCCGCGACCTCGCGCGCGGCGCGCGGCCCGAGATCGGCGTCTGGCTGGACGGCGCGATGCCGATGCGGGCCGAGGTCGCGCGCGGCTACGTCATGGGCGTGCATGCGCAGACGCTGACCGAGGCCATGGCCAGCGCCGGCATTTCCGCCGCTCCGCTCGCCGACATCGCCGTGCGCTACCGCTACAACCCGGACATGCGCAGCCTGATCGCGATGGTGCCGGCGGTGATCCCGATGCTGCTGGTCTTCATCCCGGCGATGCTGACCGCACTCGGCGTGGTGCGCGAGAAGGAATTGGGCTCCATCCTCAACGTCTACACCACGCCGGTCACCAAGCTCGAATTCCTGCTCGGCAAGCAACTGCCCTACATTGCACTGTCGATGTTCAACTGCGTGCTGATGTTCGTGCTCGCGATCACCCTGTTCGACGTGCCGTTCAAGGGCAGCCTGACGGCCTTCTTCACCGGCGCGCTGCTCTACGTCACCGCCACCACCGGCCTGGGGCTGCTGATGTCGACGCTGACGAACAGCCAGATCGCGGCGATGGCCGGCACCTCGATCGGCACCCTGCTGCCGGCGATCCAGTTCTCCGGCATGCTCGATCCGGTGTCCTCGCTCGAAGGCGGCGGCGCGCTGATCGGCGAGATGTATCCGACCACGCACTTCCTCACCATCAGCCGCGGCACCTTCTCGAAGGCTCTCGACTTCGGCGACCTGGGCGGCGCCTTCATCCCGCTGCTGGTGGCCATTCCGGTGCTGACGCTGCTGTCCGCGCTGCTGCTGAAGAAACAGGCCCGCTGAAGAGGAAGACTATGGGCACACGCAACAGCACCCTGCACAACACCTGGCACCTGGGCATCAAGGAGTTCCACAGCCTGCTCGGCGACTGGCCGATGCTGTTCATGATCGTGTTCATGTTCACCGTGTCGGTGTATGCCGACGCCACCGCCAAGCCCGAAAGCCTGCACCGGGCCTCGATCGCGGTGGTCGACGAGGACCAGTCGCAGTTGTCCAGCCGCATCATCGCCGCGCTGCACCCGCCGCAGTTCATCGACCCGGAGCGGATCGAACTGGCGGAGATCGACCCCACGATGGATGCCGGCCGCCACACCTTCGTACTCGACATTCCGCCCAACTTCCAGCGCGACGTGCTGGCCGGCCGCTCGCCGGCGCTGCAGCTCAACGTCGACGCCACCCGCCAGAGCCAGGCGCAGACCGGCACCGGCTACATCCAGAACATCGTCAACGACGAGATCCGCAGCTTCGTGCAGCGCTATCGCAGCACCGCCGCGCAGCCGGTGCAACTGGTCGAGCGCGCGATGTTCAACCCCAATCTCAGCGGCGGCTGGTTCGCGGCGGTGACGGCGATCATCAACAACATCACCATGCTCGGCATCCTGCTCACCGGCGCCGCGCTGATCCGCGAACGCGAGCACGGCACCATCGAGCATCTGCTGGTGATGCCGGTGACGCCCTTCGAGATCATGCTGTCCAAGGTCTGGTCGATGGGCGTGGTCGTGCTGCTGGCCTCGTCCTTCTCGCTGCAGGTCATGGTCAAGGGCGTGCTGGGCGTCGTCGTGCCCGGCTCGGCGCTGCTGTTCGGCGCGGCCTCGCTGCTCTACCTGTTCGCCGCGGCCTCGATCGGCATCTTCATGGGCACGCTGGCGCGCAACATGCCGCAGTTCGGCCTCATGACCATCCTCGTGCTGCTGCCGCTGCAGATCCTGTCGGGCGCACTGACGCCGCGCGAAAGCATGCCCGCGCTGGTGCAGTGGCTGATGTCGCTGACCCCCACCACCCACTTCGTCAGCCTCGCCCAGGGCATCCTGTTCCGCGGCGCCGGCCTCGACGTGGTGTGGCCCGCCTTCGCCATGGTCGCGCTGATCGGCGGCGTCTTCTTCGCCCTCGCCCTCCATCGCCTGCGCAGCACCATCGGTAAGATGCAGAGCTGAACCGGCCGCGCCGCCAGCACTTCAGCGGCCCCGATTTCCTTCATCGCACTCCTCGCCCGGACCAAAGGACCCGCTCCATGTCGGCACTTTTCCAGCCCTTCACGCTCAAGGACGCCACCCTCCGCAACCGCATCGCCGTCCCGCCAATGTGCCAGTACATGGCCGTCGACGGCGTCGCCAACGACTGGCACCGGGTGCATTACCCCGCGCTGGCGCGCGGCGGTGCCGGCCTGGTCATCGTCGAAGCCACCGCGGTCTCGCCGGAAGGCCGCATCACCCCCGCCTGCCTCGGCCTGTGGAACGCGGCCCAGGCCGAAGCGCTCGCCCCCATCGCCGCCGCGATCAAGGCCGCCGGCGCCGTGCCCGGCATCCAGATCGGCCATGCCGGCCGCAAGGCCAGCGCCAACCTGCCGTGGGAAGGCGACGACCACATCGCCAACGATGATCCGCGCGCATGGCCGACGATCTCACCCTCGGCCGTCGCCTTCGGCGCCAACCTGCCGAAAGTCCCCAAGGCGATGACACTGGAGGACATGACCCGCGTCCGCGCCGACTTCGCCGCCGCTGCCCGCCGGGCGCTCGATGCCGGCTTCGAATGGCTGGAACTGCACTTCGCCCACGGCTACCTGGGCCAGAGCTTCTTCTCGGTGCACGCCAACCAGCGCGACGACGCCTACGGCGGCAGCGCCGAAAACCGCGGCCGCTTCCTGCTCGAAACCCTGGCCGCGGTGCGCGAAGTCTGGCCCGAGAACCGCCCCCTCACCGCCCGCTTCGGCGTCATCGAATACGACGGCCGCGACGAGGAAACGCTGGCCGAAGCCATCGAACTGACCCGCAGCTTCAAGCGCGGCGGGCTCGACCTGCTGAGCGTCAGCGTCGGCTTTTCCACGCCGAAGGCCGGCATCCCCTGGGGCCCCGCCTTCCTCGCCCCGGTCGCCACCCGCGTGCGCGAAGAAACCGCCCTGCCCGTCGCTTCCGCCTGGGGCTTCGGCACCCCCGAGCTCGCCGAAGCCGCCGTCGCCAAGGACCAGCTCGACCTCGTCATGGTCGGCCGCTCCCACCTCGCCAACCCGCACTGGCCGATGCACGCAGCAAAGGTACTGAAGCTCGAACGCCCGACCTGGGTGCTACCGGCGCCGTATGCGCATTGGCTGGAACGGTATCGGACGGAATGAACGGTTCTTGCAATCCCGGACTTCTCGGTATGATTCGACTTCGCCGACATGCATCATGAAATACAAGCACATCGATGCCATGCTGCACAATTTCGGCCATTCGTTTTACGAGTCTGATGAACTGCGTCGATGGCCAATACATTACGGACATCCTGCCCGAGCTGGCCCGTCACTCCGCCAAGCACGAAATCGATATCGATTTCTCCAATGGGCAGATTTCCCCACCCGGCGAATATCCGGCCGTGCTCCATGAATCCATTTCCTGCTGGAAAGACTGGTTGCCCAGGCATATTGCCAATCACAGGCTGGAGCCGGAACGCCTGTCGGAAATCCATCTCCGCTATCGGCTGGTGAAAATGGGTCACGAGATCATTGTCACCGCCATCGACGACCGGGGTAAGGAGCACGAGGTATTCGTCCATGCATGACAGGATGATGCACACCCGCAGGAGAAATGTTCAGCCGTGAATGCAGTCAGATGCACAGAACAGGGAAAACGCACATGACGAAGATTGCCCTCGCAGCATCGCTCGTCTGCCTGTGCATTTCCGCCCACGCAAGCGACGACCTCTACAGCCCGGCCTATGCGCAGTGCATGGACACGTCCGGCGGTGTGACAGCAGCAATGCACGACTGCATCGGCGAGGAACACGCTCGGCAGGATGCCAGACTCAATGCGGCATACAAGAAGCTCACGGCGCTGCTCCCTGCCGAGCGCAAGAACGAGCTTCGCGCAGTACAGCGGCTGTGGATCCAGTACCGCGATGCGAACTGCAGGTTCTACGCGGATCCCGACGGTGGCACGCTCGCTACACTCCGAGCAGGCTTATGCGGCCTGGAAATGACTGCACAGCGCGCGAAAGAGCTTGAACTTCTGATGGAGTGACAGTCCTCCATCGGGCGCCGACGGCTCAGGCGTCACGGCAGACATTCATCATGAGCACACCACACACGGGACGAACATCCCGGCCCGCCCCGGCTCAAATCCGCCCGGCAGCGCCTTCGAGCGCCTCGCGGCGACGGCGCAGGCCCAGCCACAGCAGGGCCGCACCGGTCAGCAGCACCGGCACCAGCGAGCCCAGGTTCAGCAGCGCCCAGCCCTGCGTCGTCACCAGCGCACCCGAGGCGAAGGACGTCAGCGCCATCGTCGCGAACACCGCGAAGTTGATCGCCGCCTGGGCCTTGTCCTTTTCTTCCGGGCGGTAAGCCTGCATCGCCAGCGTGGTGCTGCCGGTGGAACAGGAAATTCCAGCCCACCCCCAGCAGGAACAGCGCAACGAGGAACTGGTGCAGATCCTGCCCCGACAGCGCGATCAGGATGCAGGCCAGGTTCAGTACCACGCCGGCTCCCATCACCGGCAGCACGCCGAAGCGCTTGATCAGGTGGCCGGTGAAGAAGCCCGGCGCGAACATGCCGATGACGTGCCACTCCAGCACCAGCGCGACATCCGAGAACGGCATGCCGCACACGTCCATCGCCAGCGGCGTCGCCGCCATCAGCAGGTTCATCACGCCATAGCCGAGCGCCGCGCCCAGGGTGGACACGATGAACACCGGCTGGCGCATGATCTCGCCCAGCGGCCGCCCGCCGCCCGCGCCCGCGGCCTGCTTCGGCTCGGGCGGAAAACGGATGCCCGCCATCACCGCCATCGACACCAGCGCCACCACCGACAGCGCCAGGTAGGAAGCGAGAAAAGGCGCGGCCATCGCCTCGCGCGTGTGGTTCGCCAGGTTCGGCCCGATCACCGCACCGATCAGCCCGCCCGCCAGCACCAGCGACACCGCCTTCTCGCGGAACGACGGCGGCGCCAGTTCGGCGGCGGCAAAGCGGTAGAGCTGGCCATTGGCGCTGTAGTAGCCGGCAATCACCGTCCCCGCCACCAGCAGCCAGAAGCTGCGCAGATACAGCGCCAGCGCGCACAGCAAGGCCGTCAGCAGCGCGACCAGCAGGCCGAGCTGGAACGAGGTCTTGCGCCCCCAGCGCCGCTGGCTGCGCGCCACCAGGCCGGTCGACATCGCCCCGCCCACCACGTAACCCATCACCGGCAGCGTCGCCATCCACGCCACCGGCGCCAGCGCCAGCCCCACCAGGCCGTTGATGGCGATGAACACCACGTTGTTGGTCAGGAACAAGCCCTGGGCGATGGCCAGCAGCCACAGATTCTTCCTCATAAGTAAATCGTTGTTTTTTGATGCAAGGCGCAAATGTACCGCGTTATGCGGTGGGCGTGCGGCTTGCTTCGGCTGTCGTGCTGAACACCCGCAGCCGTGCGACGCTGGAAGTCGGATTGCCGGCATCGGCATGTGCATGTGCATGTGCATGGTCCATGTCACACGGGCCATGCCGGCAGTCATCCGTTCAGACATGACTGCAGCTTCCCCATCCGTATTTGACCCCCATCAAATTCACCTCGTTATATACAACTGTATATTTCGACTCACCCAGTGAGCCGTTGCGTGTTGCGCGCATCCGACTGTCCGCTGGCTCCGTCTCATCCAACCGGCCAGGCAGACATGATCGAAGACGCCGAATCCGCCACCTCGTCCGCCTCGCCGATGGCAGCGCCCCTTCCTGCGGCGGCGATCGTCCATACCCATCATGATTCGGTGGACGAACTGCTTGCCGAGTTCGCCTACGGCTTGCGCGAGCGCGGCTGGAAAGTGGGTGGTATCGTCCAGCAGCAGTCGGGCGGCACGGGCAAGGAACACACCCTGCTCGTCGACCTCGACAGCGGCGCCACCTTTCCGCTGTTCCAGCGCCTGGGCAGCGGCTCGACCTCGTGCAGCCTCGATTCGGGCGGCATCGCCGCCGCCAGCGGCGCGCTGCGCCGCGCCTTGCAGGAAGGGGCCGATCTGAGCATCGCCAACCGCTTCGGCGCACTCGAAGCGGCCGGCGGCGGCTTTGCTGCGGAAATGCTCGCGCTGATGAGCGAGAATCGGCCGCTGCTGACCGTCGTCGCCGATTCCTACCTGCTCGACTGGCGCTGGTTCACCGGCGGCTGCGGCACCGAGCTGCCGGCAAGCTTGCCTGCGCTCGAAGCCTGGTTTGCCGGCGTCGCCGGCAGGCAGCGGGAGTCGTGATGCACCGCCCGTGGGACGCTGGCCTCTGCGAGGCCGTGGCATCGGATCACGGCAGCAGGCCATGATCGAAGTGAGCTCCCCGCCGGTCCCGGCACTGCCGCACGTGCATCTGCGCTGGCTGGCCGCGCCCCTGCTGGCGCTGGCCGCGACCCTGACGGCACTGTCGATCGGCCGCTATCCGGTGCCGGCCTGGGAAACCCTCCATTTCCTCCTGGCCGCCGCCGGCCTCGTGCCGATGGAGCCGGAACGCTACGCCCTGCTGCACAACCTGATCATCGAAATCCGCCTGCCGCGGGTGCTGGCGGCGATCCTCGTCGGCGCCTCGCTGTCGGTTTCCGGCGCCGCCTACCAGGCGCTGTTCCGCAATCCGCTGGTGTCGCCGGGCCTGCTCGGCGTGCTGGCCGGCGCGTCGGCGGGCGCCGCGCTCGGAATCCTGATGGAAGGCAACTGGCTGCTGGTGCAGGCAGGCGCCTTCGCCCTGGGGCTGGCCGCGGTGGGCATCGCGGTGGGCATCGCCCACCTGTTCGGCGGCGGCTCGATCATCATGCTGATCCTCGGCGGCATCCTCAGCGGCGCGCTGTTCGCGTCCTTGCTGACGGTGGTGAAGTACGTCGCCGACCCCTACAGCCAGTTGCCGGCCATCGTCTATTGGCTGATGGGAAGCCTGGGGCAGGCCACCACCGGCGACATCGCCTGGGCCGCCGCGCCGATGCTCGCCGGCATCGTCCTGCTGTGCCTGATGGGGCGCGCGCTGGATGCGCTGGCGATGGGCGACGACGAAGCACGGGCGCTCGGCGTGCCGGTGACGGCGGTGCGGCTGGTGACGATCGCGGCCGCGACCCTGATCTCGGCGCTGACGGTGTCGATCGCCGGCATGATCGGCTGGATCGGCCTCATCGTGCCGCACATCGCCCGTCTGCTGGTGGGGCCGGGCAATGCCTTGCTGCTGCCGGCGGCGGCAAGCCTGGGCGCGGCCTTCCTGCTGTTCGCCGACGGCCTGGCGCGCAACCTGTTCACCACCGAGCTGCCGATCGGCATCGTCACCGAACTGCTCGGCATTCCGGTCTTCCTGCTCGTGCTCCGCCGCGTGCGCCGGGGGTGGACATGATCCTGGCCGCACGGGACATCTGCTTCGCCTATCCGGGGCGTCCGGTGCTGTCGGGCGCCAGCCTGGCGCTCGCGCCCGGCGAACTGGTCTGCCTGCTGGGCAGCAATGGCGCCGGCAAGAGCACCCTGCTCAGGATCATGCTGGGGCTGCAGCGCGCCGCACGCGGCTCGGTCATGCTCGGCGGCAAGGCGCTGGCCGGCCACGGCCGCCGGCAGTTGGCCCGGCTCATCGCCTACGTGCCGCAGGTGCATGTCGCCCCTTTCCCCTACACCGTGCTGCAGGTCGCGCTGATGGGGCGATTGCCGGCGAACGGCATTTTCCGCGCACCGGCTGCGGCCGACGTGGACCGCGTGCACCGCCTGCTCGACAACATGGGCATCGCCCATCTCGCCGGCCGGGCCTACACCGAGATTTCCGGCGGCGAACGGCAACTGACGCTGATCACGCGCGCACTGGCGCAGGACGCTCGCCTGCTGGTGATGGACGAGCCGCTGGCCGGCCTCGACTACGGCAACCAGGTGCGCCTGCTCGACCGCCTGGAAAGCCTCGCCGCGCAAGGCTACGGCGTGCTGATGACGACCCACGACCCCAACCAGCCGCTCACCGGCTGCCAGCGCGTCGCCCTGCTGAATTCGGGCCGCATCGCCGCCGACGGTGCCGCCGCCGCGGTGCTGACGCCGGCGGCGATCCATGCGCTGTACGGCGTGCAGGTGGAGCTGCTGCGCGGCGCCGACGGCCGCGGCATCGCTTTCAGGCCGGCCCGTCCGGACCCGGTTTTCAATGCGTGAAACGAGAGGGAGAACATGATGTCCTGTCGCATACCCGCGGCTTCAGCCCTGCTGTTGCTGCCCACGCTGGCATTCGCCCAGGCCGGCAACACCCCGGTGCTGCCGACGGTGGTGGTCGATTCCGGCGTCTTTTCCGAGCAGGAGCGCGAGAAATCCACCAGCGGCTTCGTGATCGGCAAGCAGACCATCGAGCATTCGTCGGCCGAGAACCTCAGCGAGCTTCTGATCGAACAGGGCTTCACGGTCGAGGCCACGCCGACCGACCACGGCGAGAACACCACGCTGCTGCGCGGCTTCCAGACCGAACACCTGATGACCGAGGCCAACGGCAAGCTGCTCATCCTCATCGACGGCCGGCGTTCCGGCGTGGCCAACACCCGGCAGATCTCGCTGCACAACGTGGAACGGGTCGAGATCCTGCGCGGCCCGGACATGTTCAAGTATTCCACGGGTTCGCCCGGCGGCATCATCAACGTCGTGACCCGGCGCGGCGGCCCCGACCGGATCAGCGGTTCCGCACGGCTGGGCTACGGCAGCCATGATGCATCGCGCGCCGGCGTGGATGTCGGCGGCCAGTCCGATGGCTTCGACTATGCCTTCGGCTACGAGTACGGAACCGTGCGCCGCGACTACCGCGACGGCGACGGCAAGCGGGTGCATAACACCCGCACCGACGGCACCGAGCGCGCAAGCTTCAATCTGGGCTATACCTTCAACGAGCGGCACCGCATCGGCATCGACGGCTACCACTATGCGGTGGACAAGGCGCACCGGCCATCCTACGTCGACGAGGAAGGAGAAATCCGCAGCAACAGCTACACCGACCGCGAAACCCAGCTGCTGCACCTGAACTACGAAGGCGCCAGCGAGGACGGGCGCCTGTCGTGGCGGGGCAACATCGGCTGGGGCAAGGATCTGTACGAGACCTACCAGGCCGACTCGCGCTATCCCAAGGGGCAGGAAGCGCGTTCGAAGCGCGCCCAGGGCAGCATCAGCTACACGACCGAGCGCTTCGACATCACCGGCGGCGTCGATTACATCAAGTACGAAATCGAGAACTCATCCACCGCCCGCGGCGCCTTCCTGCAGCGCGGCGGGCGCGATCCGCAATGGGCGGGCCTGGGCTTCCCGATGCATCCGACCAGTACGACCACGCTGTGGGGCGCCTTCCTGGTGGGCACGCTCAAGCTCGACGACGGGCGCCTGAACCTGTCCGGCGGCCTGCGCTACGAGCACGCACGGGCCAAGGATCAGTCGGTGGGCGACGAGCACTACGACCGCGTACCCTATTTCACCAGCCGGGGCATCACCGACCGCAGCCAGCTGCCCACCAGCCGCAGCTTCGACCACGTGTCGCCGACGCTCGGCATCAGCTACCTGCCGTCCGACTGGCTCAAGCTCAGGGCCAACTACACCCAGGGCTGGCGTGCGCCATCCGGCCGGCAGCTCTTTGCCAGCAGCTTCTACGAAGACTACGGCGCCCCCGGCGACCCGAGGCTGAAGCCCGAATTCACCGACGCCGTCGAAGTCGGCTTCGACATCGCACGCGAGGACTGGCGGCTGTCGGCCACCTACTTCTATTACGAGGTCAAGGACAACGTCTATATCTACCCCGGCGTCCGCGCCGACGGTTCAGGCGTCCAGGGCCGGGTGATGATGAATGTGGACAGGCGCATCCAGGAAGGCATCGAAGTCCAGGCCAGCATGGCGATGCGCGAGCTTCCGGGGATGGGCGGATTTGAACTGCATCCATACATCAACGCCATCCACATGACGCGCAAGAAGGAAGTCATCGACGACGGCGGCCCGGGCCTGCTGGGCAAGTGGTGGCCGATCACGCGGATGCCGGACACCACGGTCAGCTACGGTTTCCGCTTCAGCCACCCGGCGTCGAAATTCTCCGGCAACCTCAACTTCAACTACTACGGCGAGCAATACGGCGGCCGCGCCAATGTCGGCGACGGCCCGCTGGTCGGCTTCGGCAAGTTCACCGTCGCCAACCTGAGCATGCGCAAGCGCCTGTGGGAGGGCGGGCCGTCCCGCAGCGTCGACCTGAAGCTGGACATCAACAACCTCTTCGACAAGACCTACTCCTACCTCGGCCGCGTTCCGGAAGACGCCTACGCCTACCCGGGACGCAATGCCCATGCGACGCTGATCTACAACTTCTGAACCACCGCCTTGCGGCGACGACAGGCCCGGCGGCGGCATGCGGATATCCGCAGCTACCGCCGGTGCCGGGAGACGCGGACATGAACACTGGCTGGAAAGCGCGCCTGCGCACGCTGCTGGCGGCATGCGCATGGAGCGCCGGTATCGGCGCGGCCTGGGCGGAAATGCCACCGGACTGCAGCGCCGATGCGGGGCAAACGCGCACCGTCACCGACATGGCGGGGCGCAGCGTCGCCCTGCCCGCCCGCGTGGAGCGCATCGCCACCGTCGGTTCGGTGCCGGTCATCAATGGCTACCTGTTCGCGCTCGGCGCCGGCGACAGGATCGTGAACGGCCTGCCGCCGCGCTTCACCCAGTCCGACCGCTGGCGCTTGCAGACGGCGATCGCGCCCCATCTCGCCGCCCGCCCGCTGCTGCAGGGGCAGGCCAGCGGCGAGGTCAACCTCGAAACCCTGCTCGGCCTCGCGCCCGACCTGGTCATCACGATGGATCTCCTCAGGGCACGGGCGCTCGAAGCGGCACGCATCCCGGTCCTGTTCATCGAATGGCGCGACGCCGCCGACATCGAAAAGAGCATGCGGCTGCTGGGCTGCGCGCTCGACCGCCGGCCGCAGAGCGAGGAATACCTGCGCTACTTCGACGACACCATGGGCCGCATCCGCCAGACCCTGGCCGGCATCGCGCAGGCCGACCGGCCCAAGGTGCTTTATTTCAGCCCGAACACCATGGCCACCCCCTTGATCATCGCCAACTGGTGGATCGAGCAGGCGGGCGGCGTGAGCGTCACTGCCGGACTGGGCGGCGAAGGCACGGTCCATTACACCCATGAACAGCTTCTGCTGTGGGACCCGGACGTGCTTCTCGTCAACTCGCCGGAGCAGGTGGCAGCCATCCACCGCGACGAACGCTTTGCCCGGCTCGGCGCCGTCAGGCACGGCAGGGTCCACGCCACGCCGATCGGCGCCCATGCCTGGGGACAGCGAACCATCGAGCAGCCGCTCACCGTGCTGTGGGCGGCAAGCCTGCTCCACCCCGGGCGCTTCGAACGGGCCGAGCTCGAAAACGAAATGCGCAGCTTCTACCGCCGTTTCTTCCAGTACGAGATTTCCGACGAGGACATCCACTGGGTCCTCAGCGGCGGCAGCCGCTGACGCCACCGACAATCCATCCATCGAACAGGAGATCGGACATGGACATCGACGAACACACCACCACCGCTGGCATCGACCTCGCCCACCCGGCGATGCCACCCACCGCCATCACGATCCGCCGCATCGTCGATGGCTTCAAGTCCTTCCAGGTGCTGCGCGCAGGCTTCGCCAGCGGCCTGTTCGACTGGCTGGCGCAGCACGGGCCGGCGGAGAAATCGACCATCGCGGCCGCAACCGGATTGCGCGGCGCGCACCTGGGCGGCTTCCTGCAGGCGCTGGAAGATCTCGGCCTGCTGGCACGCAACGAACAGCGCTACGCCCTGGCATCGGACATGAAGGAGGTGCTGTGCAGCAGCAGTCCCTGGTGCCAGGCCGGGACGCTCGACGACCTGTTCGCCCCCGCCAACGGCTGGTCCGGCCTTGCCCGCTTTCTGTCCGACACCTGGTCGCCCGCCACAGCATTGCTGCCGCCACCGCCGGCGCGGCACCCCTTCCTCGGCGAGGCCTGCCGCCTCGCCGCCCATCTGGCGGCACGGCGCGGCGACACGCCGCCGGACCGGCTGCTGTGCTTCGACGGCGGCGACGGCCTGCTCACCGCAGCCTTGGCCCGGCATTTCCCGGATGCCGGGATCACCGCCGTCATCGCCCCCGCCGCGCTGGAGCGTGCGCACCGGACGCTGGCCGCCTTCCCCATCGGCGACCGCTGCCGCGTCGTGCCGGGCTCGCCGCTCGACCCGCCGGCCGGCCAGTTCGACCAGGTCGTGGTGTTCCACGCGCTCTACCCGATCCGGCGCGCGATGAGCGACGCCCTGGCCATACTAGCCAGCCTGCTTGCGCCCGGCGGCGAACTGGTGCTCGCCCACTGGTTCTGCCTCGAAGCCTGCGAAACCGCGCCCGGCGGCCTGCGCGACCTCGACAAGGCAGTGCTGACCGACAGCCATCCGCTGTGCCACGTCGAAGGTTTCTGCGCCCGCCTGGAAGGCGCCGGGCTGGTCGGCGCCGAGCGCGCCGACCTGGAAAGCGACTACGGCGTCACCAAGCTGCATTTCGCCCGCAGCCCGAACGGGCATTGAAGCGAAACTGGAGGAAAGCAAGCCATGAACGACACATCACTCGCCTCCACGCCGGCACCCGTTCGGAACGAGCGGCCTGACACCTTGCTCGCCGACCTGCACGCCACGGTGCTCGAACGCCTCGGCGACGACGCCCGCGGCCTGATCATCGAACGTGCCGTGCTCGGCATCTTCTTCACCGGCGTGAAGCTGTCGAACGCTGCGGGCGGCCTGTGCGCGACGCCGATAAAACGCGTCCCCGAAGCGGTGTGCTGCCCGAGTTCGGCCAAGGCCATGCCAACGCCAGGCAAGATCGCAGGGCGATCGGCCGTTCAGGTGCTGGAAGACCTTTACCGGCCGCAGGATCTGCGCCGCGCGCTTGCCATCGCCACGCTCAATGCACTGGCCGAAACGCTATGGCTGCGCGACGGCGGGCCGGCCAGCGCGGAAGTGCGCGAAGGCGACGCCTTCGATGCGCTGGTGATTCCACCCGGCCGACGCGTCGCCCTGGTGGGCGCCTTCCCGCCCTACATGCGCGAGCTGCGCCGCCGCGGCCAGCCCTTCAACGTGCTGGAGCTGTCACCGGAAACGCTCAAGCCCGAGGAAATGCCGTTCTACGTGCCGGGCGAGCGCGCGCCGGAAGTCGTGCCGCAGGCGGACGTCTTCATCACCACCGGCACGACGCTGATCAACGACACGCTCGACGGCCTGCTGCGCCTGTTGCGGCCGGGCGCGGAGGCAGCGGTGATCGGCCCGACCGCGACGCTGATCGCCGAGCCTTTCGCCCGCCGCGGCGTCACCGTGCTCGGCGGCACGCGTGTGCGCAAGGCGGACGAACTGCTCGAACTGCTGGCCGAAGGCGGATCGGGCTACCACCTGTTCGGCAAGACGGTGGAGCGCGTCACGCTGCGTTTGTCAGGTTCTGCGCGGCAGCCTGCCTGAGCTTCACTACCAGTCTCCATTGACTGGTGCATGCCCGGCATGCCGCTCACACGCCGATCCGCAGCCCGGTCTTCTTGAGGATTCCCGCCGAGAACAGTACGTCACGCCCCTTGCAGGCGCCGCGGAATTCCCGCTCCAGCAAAGCGACGATCTCGGCCACGCGAACCAGCGCCGCATCGCGCGAAGCGGCGTGCACCATCGCGAACAGGTTGTAGGGCCAGTCCGGCAGATGGCGCGGACGGCGGTAGCAGTGGGTGACGAACTCGAGCGCGCCGACCCGCTCGCCTACGGCGTCGATGACGGCGTCGTCGATGTTCCATACGCTCATGCCATTGGCGGTGTAGCCGATGGCGTAATGGTTGGGCACCACGCCGATGCGGCGGATGCGGCCGCTTTCCAGCATGCGCGCCAGGTGCTCGCGCAGCGCTGCCTCGTCGCAGCCGATCTGCTCGGCCAGCGCCGCGTAGGGGCGCGCCACCAGCGGCAGGCCGTCCTGGGTGGCGAGGACGATGCGGCGGTCTAGTTCGTCCAGCGACGCCGCATCCGGCACTGGATCAGCGGCTGGCATGGCAATGGCGGCAGCAGCTTTGGGCCTACGCTTGGGCATCGTCATCAGGCCTCCAGCTTCATCTCGACGAAGTATTCGCGTTCCTTCGGGAACAGGCGCACCGGCAGGCCGGTGGCGGCTTCGATGCGCCGGGCCACATCGGCAATACCCTCCGGCCGTTCGGTGGCAAGCACGAACCACATGTTCAGGCGGTGTTCGCGCCGGTAGTTGTGCGCGACTTCGGCAAAGGCGTTGACCGCCTCGACCACCGTGCCCCATTTCGCCTCCGGCACCGCCATCGCCGCCAGACAGAAAGCGCCGCCCATGCGCTCGATCTGGAACATCGGCCCGAAGCGGGTCAGCACACGGTCGTCCAGCATCGAACGGATGCGGGCGATGACTTCGGCTTCATCCATCCCCAACGTGGCGGCGACCTCGGCAAAAGGCGTCGCGCTCAGCGGAAATCCGCCCTGCAGCGCGTTGATCAGGCGCCGGTCGAGCGCATCGGGCTCGCGCGCGGCAGCGACGCCGCGGCGGCCTCTGGCGGCACCCGGAGAAACGGCATCGGCCTGTTCAGACATGGGCGGCTTCCTTTTCGGGCAGGTAGCGCGCACCGGTCTGCTTGAAGCGGCGGCAACTGAACAGCACGTCGTGCGGCGCCGCATCCAGGCCCAGGCGGGCGGCGATGTCGTCGCGGGCGGCGAGCACTTCGTCGCGGGCGTGGCCGTGGATCATGCAGAACAGGTTGTAGGGCCAGCCCGGCAGCACCCGGCGGCGGCGGTAGCACAGCGTCACCGCCGGCTCGCGCGCCAGGCGGCGGCCCAGTTCGCTGACCTGCTCGTCCGGGATGTCCCACACGCACATCGCGTTGGCGCCCAGACCGAGCTCATGGTGGCGCACCACCACACCCAGGCGGCGGATCAGGCCGTCGGCGAGCCAGCCTTCGATCAGTTCGATCGCCATGTGCTCGGCGATCCCGGCCTGCTCGGCCAGCACGGCATAAGGACGCGGAGCCAAGGGCAGCCCGGCCTGCAGCACGGTGGCGAGCCGGCGCTCGATGTCGGACAGCGTACGGGCCGCGGCCGGCGGCGCCGAACCGGCGGAATGGCAGGCCACCCGCCGCTGCCCTTCGGCGCCGAGATCGAAGCCGAGGTCGATGTGGTATTCCTCTTCCAGCGGCAGCACGATGACGCTGCAGCCGGTGTCGCGCTCGATGCCTGCGACCACTTCGTGCAGTTGCTGCTCCGATGCGGCGGTGACGACGAACCACAGGTTGTAGTGGTGTTCGCGCTGGTAGTTGTGGTTGATCGCCGCTTCGCGGCTGACGCGGGCGGCAATTTCTTCGAGCCGCCCGGGCGGCGCGGCCAGCGCAGCCAGCGCGCTGGCGCCCAGCCGGCGCGGTGCGAACACGGCACCGACGCGGCTCACCACGCCTTCGTCGATCAGGCGGCGGTAGGCGGCGATCACCTCGGTTTCGTCCAGGCCGACGGTTTCGCCGATGCGGGCGAAGGGCTGCGGCTCGCACGGGAAGCCGCGCTGCCATTCGTTGAGCAGGCGGAAGGCGGTCGCGTCGACCGCGCCTGGCAGGGTAATGGCGCGCGGCATCAGAAGCCCGTCCTTGCGGCGCGCGTGGTGAAGAAGATGCCGCTCGGGCTGGCGGAATCGAAACCGCCGATCTGCTGCTTGGTGGCGGTGTCGTAGATGACGACCTTGTTGTCGTCGCGTGCCGACAGCCAGACTTCGTGCCCCTTGGACAGGAACTCCATGTGCAGGATGCCGCGCCCCGGCTGCAGCGTGTGCGTCACCTTGCCGCTGACGGTATCGATGACCTGCACCCAGCCGTTGTCCGGGAAGGCGAAATTCACCCAGATCTCGCGGCCGTCGGGACGCGCCATGACGAACACCGGCTGGCTGCGGACCGGCACGCGGGCCACTTCCTGCCAGGTCTCGGTATCGACCACCAGCACCTCGTGGCGGCCGATGGCCGGCAGGTAAGCCTTGCCGCCCGCTACCGACCAGCCGCGCAGGTGGGGCATCTTGAACACCGGCAGCGGCTCCTCGCCCCTGCCGTAGCCGGCGAGGATCTTGCGGCTGCCCTGCTCAGGGTTCCACAGGTCGAGCATCGCCAGGCCGTCCTCGCCGAACAGGCCGGCGATGTAGTGGCGGCCGTTGGGCGTCACCAGCGCGTCGTAGGGCTGATTGCCGCCGGCGAAGCGCTGCGTCTGCGGGTTCTTCGGATCGGAGAAATCGGTGATCCAGATCTCGCCCGCCTCGAACAGCGAATAGATGAAGCGCCTGCCCGGCAGGTCGGCCAGGCCGACGACCTTGGAGCGCAGGCCGCCTTCGGTGATCGCCGGCACTTCGGCGAGCAGTTCGAGGGTGTCGGCGTCGAAGGCCTTGACGCCGCCCGGCGCGTAGTTCTGCGCAACGATCAAACGGCCGTCGTGCGAGATCGAACCGCCGATCGAGTTGCCGGCCTGCAGCACGCGGCCAACGATCTTCGCCTGCAGCAGGTCGACCTTGGTCAGTCCGCCGTCGCGGCCGAACACGAAGGCATGGCGTGCATCGCGCGAGAACACCACCGAAGCGTGCGACAGGTCGCCCAGGCCTTCGACCGTGGCGAGCACCGAGCGGCCGCTCGTCTCGACGATCTTGACCCGGCCGTCGGCGCGCTCGATGACCACGCCCAGGTCACCGGTGCCGCGCAGCGCGGTGCCCGACGTGGCGTCGGGTGAAACCGTGGAGCAGGCGGACAACAGCCAGACGATCGCCGGCAGGATCACCGCCCACAGGAGGGGCGGTGCGAGACGTACCGTGCTTTGCGAAGACATCGGAAGACTCCGGTTGCGAGTTGAGTGCTGGGCTTGGCTGCGGGCTCAGCGGACCGGCGGCAGGCCTTGATCGGGCGGGAAGCCGCGCATCAGCTGGTCGACGATCCATTCGGCCTCGGCCTCGCTGACGATGCTGCGGAACGGCGGCATCGGCGTGCCCGGCCGGCCGCTGAAGACGGTGGCGACCAGGCCCTCGAAAGGCTTGTCGGCCAGCACGTCGGGCGTCAGCGCGGGGCCGAGGCCGCCTGCCAGGGTCAAGCCATGACAGGAGCCACAGTCCTGGCGCACGATGTGGATCAGTTCGCGCGCGCGCTGGGTCTCGGGGGTGGTCACGGCAGGCCGTGCTTCCTGCGCCGATGCCGAGGCGAACGCAGCGACCAGCGCGGCACCGATGAAGACGGCGACATGGGCAAACAGTGGTGGGATTCTCATCACGCATTCCGTTGGCGGGGCAGTGCGTGAAGGATGGCTCCGGCGGCGCGGCGATACCTTGACTCGCATCAACCCTGAAGCTGCCGCGGTCTTCGCATGCGGAAATCAGGGTTCGACGACGATGAGGCCCTTCATTTCCGGATGCGGCCCGCAGGTGTATTCGTAGCGTCCGGCCTGCTCGAACTTGCGCGACCAGCGCTCGCCGGGGAAGAAGCGCTCGGACTCCTCTCCGCTCCCCCTGAACAGCACCGAGTGGCTGACGCGCTTCTCGTCGTTGATCCAGGTCACGGTGTCGCCGGCCTTGATCGTCAGTTCGGCCGGTGTGTAGGCGTACTGGACGATGCGCACCTCGTGCTCGGCCGCCCATGCTCCGCCCGCAATCATGAGGCCCGCCAGCATGCCCGCGCGCAGCTGCCGGGTCATCCACTTCGTCTTCATGCTTCTCTCCCGTCCGGAAAACGCATGACGGGAATCCATGCGCATGCACGGATTCCCGTCCTCTCGCCATGCGTGCGGCATCGACGCCGCACGCTGCCGTCCCGTCTTACTGCTTGGCGGCAAGTGATGTCGGCCTTGGCGTCGATGCCGAGCTTGTAGCCCAGCGAAACGTGGTGGAAGCGGCCGGCTGCGCTGTCGTCGTGGATGGCGAAGCCGAAGTTGTAGGTCTTGCCCGCTTCGAGCGCGATGTCGCCCTGTCCGCCGGCCGCCAGCTTGCGGGTGAACACCACGGTCCAGGTGTCGCCGTCCTGCTTGCCTTCGGCGCTGACCAGCGCGCCACCGCCTTCCATCACGCGGGTGTCGGCGACGTGGCCGTCGAAGCCCTTGTTCTCGCCGCTGCGCCACTGGTAGAGGTCATAGAATTTGCCGCCGGCCAGCGATGCGTCCTTGACGTACTTGGTCTTGGTGTCGGCCGCGTCCGGCATGGTGCGCGAGTCGGTGTGGCAGGTCGCCCAGCAACCGCTCTGGTCGGCGAGTTCGACCTGGCCGGCTTCGAGCATGAACGCGATCTTGACCGGGTTCTTGTCGTCCATCTTGGCTGCGCCCGAAGCCGCGGGCTGCTTCCAGGAGAAGCGCAGGTAGAGGTTGTCGGCGTCGTGCGCGGCCTGCACCTTCACCGGGATGAAGGCGGCCTTGCCGGCGATCGGGCTGGGTTCGATCTTCTGGCCGCTGGCGATCTTCTTGCCCATGTCGGCGGTTTCTTCGTGGTGGCAGTCGGCACAGGTCTCGCCTTTTCGCAGCGCACGCGCACCGCCGTGCGCACTGCCTTCTGGATCCATTCCAGCGGCGACACGCCGGGATAGAACAGCGTGATGTCCTTGGCCTCGACCTTGCCCCAGTCGGGCGCCGCGGCCAGTGCCGATCCGGTGCCAAGGGCGAGAACGGTGCCGACAGCGGCTGCGATCATCGTCTTCTTCATGTTCGTTTCCTCACTGTGGATGGGTCGGAAAGAAAACCGGGGGCGCCTGCACAGTGCAGGCGCTTGCCGGATCATTCCTCGTCTTCGTCGGTCATGCCCTCGGGCTTGTGGTGGGCAATGCCCTTGTGGCAGTCGATGCAGGTCATGTTGTCTTCGATGGCCATCTCGTGCTGCTTGCGGGCGCGTTGCTTCTGCTTCTCGGAATCCATGCTCTCGAAGCCATGGCAGTTGCGGCATTCGCGCGAGTCCGAAGCCTTCATCCGCGCCCATTCGCTGCGCGCCAGCGTCAGGCGCTTGGCTTCGAACTTCTCGGGCGTGGAAATGCTGCCGGTGAGCTTGCCCCATACTTCCCGCGAGGCCTGGACCTTGCGGATCATCTTGTGCGTCCAGTCCTTGGGCACGTGGCAGTCCGGACAGGTCGCACGCACACCGGTGCGGTTGTTGTAGTGGATGGTCTCTTTGTATTCCTGGTAGACGTTCTCCTCCATCTCGTGGCACGAGATGCAGAAGGTCTCGGTGTTGGTGGCTTCCAGCACGGTGTTGAAGCCGCCCCAGAGCAGCACGCCGAGCAGAATGCCGACAGACAAAAGGCCACCCAGCGAATACTTCGTGGAAGGCCGGCGCAGGCGGGCCATCAGGCCGCCGGAATCTTGTTGTTTGGAGCTGTCTCGATCTGTCATGGGACTCCCCTTGCGCCCCCGCGCCGAGGCGCGGGGGTTCGGGTCAATGATCGGCTAGGCGATCAATAAACGTCGTGCATCGTGTTGTAGACGTTGAACTTGCCGGTCGGCGTGACGACCTCGGGGTCGGTGATGACCTGCTTCACCTTCAAGGTCTTGTCGTCGTAGATGACGATTGCCGACTGGTCGGTCTTGCCGCCCCACAGCGAGATCCACACTTCGTCGCCCGCCTGGTTGTACTCGGGCTGCACCGCGCGGCGGATCGCCTTGCTTTCCGGCAGGCCGGAATCCTTGGCGACGTTGAGCTGCACCGGCTGCTTGGTCAGGTCGTTCATGTCGAACACATACACCGACTCGGCGATCTCACGCTCGGGGTTCATCGGCGCATCGGCCCAGAAGTGCTTGGACTTCGGATGCGTCTTGACGAACAGGTTGCCCGCGCCCGGCATCTTCAGTTCCTGCACGACCTTCCAGTTGTGCTCCTTGTACTTGGCGAACTTGGCATCCGCGGACGGCGTCGAGATCAGCGAGACGACTTCGTCGCCGAGGTGGCCGGTCGACCACACGGGGCCAAACTGCGGATGGACGAAGTTGGCGCCGCGACCCGGGTGAGGAATCTTCGCGGTGTCGACCAGCGCGGCCAGCTTGCCGGTATGGGTATCGACGGCCGCAACCTTGTTCGAGGCGTTGGCTGCCACCATGAAGTAGCGGCCCGAAGCATCCCAGCCGCCGTCATGCAGGAACTTGGCGGACTCGATGGTCGTCGTCTTCAGGTTCTTGATGTCGCTGTAGTCGACCAGCAGGATCATGCCGGTTTCCTTGACGTTGACCACCCACTCGGGCTTCTGCAGCGAAGCGACGATGGAGGCCACGCGCGGCTCGGGGTGGTAGTCGCCATCCACCGTCTGGCCGCGGGTCGAGACGACCTTGATCGGTTCGAGCGTCTCGCCGTCCATGATCGAGTACTGGGGCGGCCAGTAGGTACCGCCGATCAGGTACTTGTCTTCGTAGCCCTTGAACTTCGAGGTATCGACCGAGCGGGCGTCCGAACCCAGGCGCACCGTGGCGACGGTGGTGGGCTCTTCGTACCACATGTCGATGATGGTGGTCAGGCCGTCGCGGCCGACGGTATACACATAGCGGCCCGAAGCCGACAGGCGCGAGATATGCACCGCGTAGCCGGTGTCGAGGATCTTCCAGATCTTGTGGGTGTCGCCATCGACCAGAGCCAGCTTGCCCGCGTCACGCAGGGTGATCGCGAACACGTTGTTCAGGTTGATCTTGTTCATCTGCTTCTTCGGACGCTGATCGACCGGAACGATGAGCTTCCAGCTATCCTTCATGTCCTTGAGCGAGAACTCGGGCGGAATCGGCGGCTCGTTCTGGATGTAGCGCGCCATCAGGTTGATTTCTTCCGGCGTCAGAATGTCGTCGTAGTTGACCATGCCGCCTTCGGTACCGTAGGCGATGATCTTTTCCAGACGGTCGGTGCCCAGCTTCAGCGTGCCGCCTTCCATCTTGGTGCCGTCATCCAGAGTCTTGCTCCAGTGCGGCTCCAGGTTCTTGCCAGTGGCGCCCTTGCGCAGCACGCCATGGCAGCCGGCACAGCGTTCGAAGTAGCATCTGTTTCGCCTGCTCCATTTCCTCCGGAGTCATTTGCGGCGCTGTCTGCGCCCATGCGCTTCCCAGCGCCATCGGCAGAACCGCCAGCGCCAGGGTTTTTCCAATCCAGCTCTTGTTGTGCATTGCCCTCTCCTTAAGCACGGGACGTCGAAGTAACACTGCGGCGCCAGTATCGAATCGCACGTGCTCTCCGATCCTTGATTTGAGTTAATTTTCCCTACGGCTTGTACGGATAAAGTGCCGTCACACGTTCAGCAACGCCAAACCGTTGAGCGAATAAGCAAAATGGAATATTGAGGCCGCGCGTACACGCGGCTTTCGATCCCCTGTACAAGACGGAGTCGTCCATGCACGCAGCCACTCTTGCCCCCGCGGCCACCCCTCAATCCGTTCAGGCCGCATCCGCCCGCCAGCCGGGCGGCTACGAGGCATCAGGCCGGCCCGGTGCGCTGGCACCGCAACTGGAAGACGAGCACGATGCCGCCCTGCGCGGCTGTGTCCACCTGGTGGGCGCGGGCCCGGGCGACCCGGAGCTGCTGACGCTGAAGGCCGCGCGCCTGATCGAATCCGCCGAAGCGGTGGTCTACGACCATCTCGTCAGTCCGGCCGTGCTCAAGCTGATTCCACCGACGGCGCGGCGCGTCTATGCCGGCAAGGAAGCCGGCAACCACGCCCTGCCCCAGCACGAGATCAACCGTCTGCTGGTCGAACTGGCAAGCGAGGGCTTGCGCGTGGTGCGGCTCAAGGGCGGCGACCCCTTCATCTTCGGCCGCGGCGGTGAGGAAATGCAGGCGGTACAAGCCGCCGGGCTGCAGTGCGAAGTCGTCCCCGGCATCACCGCCGCAGCCGGCGCGGGCGCCGCCACCGGCATCCCGCTGACCCATCGCGAACATGCACAGACCCTGGTTTTCGCCACCGGGCACCTGAAGGACGACACCGTCGATCTCGACTGGGAAGCGCTCGCGCGGCCGAACCAGACCGTGGTCATCTACATGGGCCTGGGTGCACTGGACATCATCTGCCGCGAACTGGTCTTCCACGGCCTGCCGGCCGGCACCCCCGCAGCCGTCATCCACGGCGCCACGACCCCCGAACAGCGTAGCGTCTACAGCACGCTCGGCAAGCTGCCGGCAGCCGTCGTCGAAGCCGGCCTGCGCCCACCCGCGCTGATCATCGTCGGCGATGTCGTCGCCATCGGCCAGGCCGCGCTCCAGTCCGCCTGTACCCTGGCCGGGCAAAGCCTTGCTGCAATGCAATGACTGCACTGCGGCCATGGGTATAATCCGCGTTTCATGACCCTGACCCGCGGACATCGCCCATGGCCGAAGAAAACCAGTTTTTCCGCCCCGTAAGAGATTTCTGCCAGCGCCAGGTCATGACCTGCAGCGCGGGCGACAGCCTGGTGTCAGCCGTCGCAGTGATGCGCGAGCGCAACATCTCGAGCATGGTGGTGCTCGGCGACGGCTTGCCGCTGGGCATCTTCACCGACCGCGACCTGCGCAACAAGGTCGTCGCCCTCGGGTGCTCGCCGGCCGAACTGGCGGTGGGCGACATCATGCACTCGCCGCTGGCCACGATCGGCGAGGACGACATGCTGTACGAGGCGCTGTACCGCATGTCGCGGCTGAAGATCCACCGCCTGGTGGTGGTCGATGAACAGGGCGCGCTGGCCGGCATCATCACCGACACCGACATCCTGCGGCTGCAGTCGCACTCGCCGCACCAGCTCGTACTCGACATCGAGAAAGCCGCTTCGGTCGACGACCTGCGCGCGCTGCACACCCGCATCCAGGACCTGGTGCTGCACCTGTCCGGTACCGGCGTGCCGATCCGCGACATGGTCAAGCTGATCGCCCATCTCAACGACCAGGTCCTGATCCGCCTGATCGGACTGCTGCGCGCAGACAAGTACGCCGATCTCACCGACGGCTTCGCCTTCGTCGTCATGGGCAGCGAAGGGCGCGGCGAACAGACGCTGACCACCGACCAGGACAACGCCATCATCCATGACGACGCCCTGCCGCCCGCCGAGGTCGCCCGCCTGGAAGCCTTCTCGCACGACCTCATCGACGCCCTGATCTCGATCGGCGTGCCCCCCTGCAAGGGCGGCATCATGGCGCGCAATCCGGAGTGGCGGCGCAGCCTGTCCGGCTGGAAGACCGAACTCAATCGCTGGCTGACGACGCCGAAACCGGAAAACGTCATGACCGGCAGCATGTTCATGGACCTGCGCGCGCTGTACGGCCGCGACGACCTGGTTCATTCGCTCAGGGAACACGCTTTCGCGATGCTGGGCGCCGACCAGGGCTTCCTGATGCGCATGGCGCAGAACATGACCAACTTCCGGCCGCCGCTGGGCTGGTTCGGCAAGCTCAGGCTGGAAAAGGACGGCCCCCACCGCGGCAAGCTCGACGTCAAGAAGGCCGGCATCTTCGCCATCACCGACGGCGTCAAGGCGCTGGCGATGCAGGCACGCAAGCTCGACGGCAGCACCCACGACCGCATCGAGATGCTGGTCGAAGCCAACGTGATCAATCCGCAGGATGCCCGCAATCTGGTCGCGAGCTTCGACTTCCTGGTGACGGCGCGCCTGCGCGGCCAGGTCGATGCCCTGCGTGCCGGCGCCGAACCCAGCAACTACGTCACGCTGGAAAGCCTCAACACCATGCAGCAGGGCGAACTACGGCTGGCGCTCGAACAGGTGGCGAAGTTCCAGGACTTCATCAGGCACCACTTCCGCCTGCACCTGCTGCGCAACTGAGCCTGGCGCCGCCGCCCGGCGGCGCCCCTTCACACCACCGGGTCGGCATCCTGCACCGGGCTGCGGACCACGCACACCGCCGTCGCCCGCGGCACGATGCTACGCCCGCTCGCCTCGACCGTCGCCCGGGTGAAGGCGGCGCCGAACAGCAGGATCAGCGACGAGTAATTCACCCACATCAGCAGCAGCACCAGCGAACCCGCCGCGCCGTAGGACGACGCCGTGGCGGTCGTCGACAGGTACAGCGCGATCAGCGATCGCCCCAGCACGAACAGCAGCGCAGTCACCAGCGCCCCCAGCCAGACGTCGCGCCAGCCCAGCACCACGTCCGGCAGCACGCGGAAGATGGCGCCGAACAGCAAGGTGATGACGACGAGCGACACCGCCCAGTCCACCCCCAGCAGCACGAAGCCGGGCACCGGCAGCCAGTCCTGCGCAAAGGCCACCACCGTCCGCATCGCCACGCTCAGCGCCAGCGACACCAGCAGCACGAAGCCGATCGCCAGCACCACGGTCAACGACAGCAGGCGTGTCTTCACGTAATTGACGATGCCGCTGCGCGTGGGCCTCGGCGCCACGCTCCAAATCGCGTTCAGCGCGCCCTGCATCTGGGCGAACACCGTCGTCGCGCCGAAGATCATCGCACCAAAGCCGGCGATGGTCGGCAGCAGGCCGCTGTGCTGGATGCGGCTGTTCTCCACCGCGGTCTGCACTGCGGTCGCCGCCTCGACGCCGATGGCCGCCTGAAGCTGCTGCACGATCTCGCCCTGCGCCGCGCGTTCCCCCAGCACCAAGCCGACGATGCTCACCGCCACGATCATCACCGGCGCCACCGAGAACACGGTGAAGAACGCCAGCGCCGCCGCATGCACGAACACCTGCGCATCCAGCCACACGCGCACCGTGGTCTTCGCCACATCGACCCAATACTGCACCCAAGCCTTCATCGGGGAGGTTCCATCAAGTTGAGCATGAGGACCATTTAGCGCATCGAAGCGGGTGGAAGCAAGCCTTGGCCGCACATCGACTGCGGTAAACTCCCGCGCATCGAACACTCACCGCAACCGGAGCCCCCGATGAGCCTGCTGGCCCAACTGAAGAAAGATTCCCTGCTTGCGCGCAAAGCCGCCGACAAGGTCCGCGCCACCCTGCTGAGCACCCTGATCGGCGAGGCCGAGATGGTCGGCAAGAACGCGGGCAACCGCGAAAGCACCGACGACGAGGTGCAGCAAACCATCCGCAAGTTCCTGAAGAACAACCAGGAAGCACTCGGCGTGATCCAGGACGCCGACCGCCGCGCAGTGCTCGAGCAGGAATCCGCCATCCTGACCGCCTACCTGCCACCGATGGCGAGCGAGGAAGAAGTGAAGGCTTTCATCGCCGACACCGTCGCCGGCCTCGCCGAGCGCTCGCCCAAGCAGATGGGTGTGGTGATGGGTGCGCTGAAAGCGAAGTTCGGCACCGGCTTCGACGCCAAGCAGGCCAACGCCTGGGTGAAGGAAGCGCTGGGCTGAGCGCCCCCTGGTCAGTGCAATGCCGCGTGGATCTGCTCGGCGAGCTTGCGGCTGACGCCATCCACGCGGCACAGGTCTTCCACCGTGGCATCGCGCACGCCGTCCAGGCCGCCGAAAGCGGCGAGCAGGTTACGGCGGCGCGAGGGGCCGACGCCGGGGATGTCTTCCAGTTTCGAGCCGATGCGCGCCTTGCCGCGCGCCGCGCGGTGGCCGGTGATGGCGAAGCGGTGGGCCTCGTCACGGATCTCGACGATCAGGTGCAAGGCCGCCGATTCGCCGCCTAGCGCAAGGCCTTCGCGGCCGTCGGGGAAGATCAGCGTCTCCAGGCCGGCCTTGCGGCCCTCGCCTTTCGCCACACCGACCATCGCCACCGACTCCAGGCCGATGTCGGCCAGGGTTTCGCGCGCGGCGCTGACCTGGCCCTTGCCGCCGTCGATCAGGATCAGGTCGGGACAGATACCTTCTCCCGCCGCGACCTTGCCGTAGCGCTTCTCCAGCGCCTGGCGCATCGCCGCGTAGTCGTCGCCGGGCGTGATGCCGCTGATGTTGTAGCGGCGGTATTCGGCCCGCTTCATCGCGCCGGCCTCGCACACCACGCATGAGGCCACCGTGGCTTCGCCCATGGTGTGGCTGATGTCGAAGCACTCGATGCGCTGCGGTGCTTCGTCGATGCCGAGCGCGACCCGCAGGGCTTCGAGGCGCTGCTCGATGCGGCCGGCGTCGCGCGCACGCGCCTGGATCGCCAGCCGGGCATTCTTCTCGGCCATCTCCATCCAGGCCTTTTCCGCGGCGAAGCGCGGCACCACCACGCCGGGCGGGCGATCGGTGATCTCGGCCATCGCCTCGCGCACCGGTTCCGGCCGCAGGTTGACCAGGATGCGGGCCGGGATCGGGTGCAGGCCGTAGTGCTGCTCGACGAAAGCCAGCAGGCAGTCGGCCGCGCCCGACGACGCGCCGCCGCTGGGAAACTGCGGCCGATCGCCGAGATGGCGGCCACCGCGCACCATGGCGATATTCACACAGGTGAGGCCGTCCTCCTCGACCGCGGCGAGGATGTCGACGTCCTCGTCCTTGCGGCTGTCGACGAACTGCTTGTGCAGCACCGCCTGCAGCATGCGGATCTGGTCGCGGCAGGCGGCGGCTTCCTCGAAAGCCAGGCGCTCGGACGCTGCGTGCATGCGCGACGTGAGATCGTCGATGACTTCGCTGGTCTGGCCGTCGAGGAAACGGGTGGCGAGCCTGACGTCGGCCGCATAGGCTTCGGCGTCGATCAGGCCGACACAGGGCGCGGTACAGCGCTTGATCTGGTGCAGCAGACAGGGCCGCGAGCGATTGGCGAAGACGCTGTCCTCGCAGGTGCGCAGCTGGAAAGTCTTCTGCAGCAGATGGATGCTTTCGCGCACCGCCCAGGCATTGGGGAAAGGCCCGAAGTAGCGCGCCCGCCGGGCGAGCGCCCCGCGGTGGTAGGCGAGGCGCGGGAATTCGTCGGCGGAGAGTTCGATGTAGGGATAGGTCTTGTCGTCGCGGAACAGGATGTTGTAGCGCGGCGCCAGGCTCTTGATGAGGTTGTTCTCCAGCAGCAGCGCTTCGGCCTCGGAGCGCGTGGCGGTGACGTCGACGCGCTGGATCTGCGCGACCATCATCGCGATGCGCGGGCTGGAGAGCGTCTTCTGGAAGTAGCTGGAGACGCGGCGCTTGAGGTTCTTGGCCTTGCCGACGTAGAGCACCTTGTCGTCCGCGCCGATCATGCGATAGACGCCCGGCTCCTCGGTGAGGGTACGCAGAAAGCTCTTGGCGTCGAAGGTGGGAGAGATGGGCGTCGGCTCGGTCATTTCATCCATGCTGTACGGCAGTCAGGATACGAAACTGCGGGATGAGGTTGATCCATGCAGAAGGCTCGAAGACGGGTCTGGCGAAATATTAACCCTGCTTGCGCAGGATTTCGGTGCGCTGCTCGCCGATGGTGGCGGCAGTCATCGCCGGTACGGCGCCGGCGACATCGTCCGGAATCGCCGCCACGGCCTGCCGCGCCTGGACATAGGCGGGATGCAGTTCGAGCGCGAAAGGATCGGCCAGCCAGGCGGGACACGCGGTGGCGGGCACGATCGCCGCCAGCCGGGCGAGATTTTCCGCATCGGGCAGCGGTGCCCAGCGGTCGAGCAGCTCGGCGGCGAGGTCGGGCCGGTTGCAGACGAGCAGCATGTCGCAGCCGGCTTCGTAGGCGGCCTTGGCACGACCGACGATGTCGCCGGCGACGCGGGCGCCTTCCATGTTCAGGTCGTCGCTGAAGACCACGCCCTGAAAGCCGAGCCGCGTGCGCAGCACGTCCTTGAGCCAGAACGGCGAAAAACCCGCCGGCTGCGGCTCGGCGCTGGGATCGGCATTCGGGTAGATGACGTGGGCAGGCATCACCCCGGCGAGCTGGCGGCCGAGGCGGTGGCGGTAAGGGGCGATGTCTTCGTTCCAGAGCGTGTCGAAGTCGCGCGCATCCACCGGCACCTCGTGGTGCGAATCGGCCTCGACGAAGCCATGGCCGGGAAAGTGCTTGCCGACCGCCCCCATGCCGGCCTGTGCCATGCCGGCGACCACCGCCTGCGCCAGCGCGGCGACCACCTGCGGATCTCGGTGGAAGGCGCGGTTGCCGATGGCACGACAGGTACCGTAGTCGAGATCGAGCACCGGCGCGAAGCTGAGATCGACGCCGTGGGCACGCAACTCGGCCGCCAGCACGAAACCGGCGGCTCGCGCAGCATCGAGCGCGGCAGCGTGATCCTGCTCCCACGAGGCACCGAGGCAACGCATCGACGGCAGACGGGTGAAGCCATCCGAGCGAAAGCGCTGCACCCGGCCGCCTTCGTGATCGACCGCGATGATCAGCGCCGGATCGCGCAGCGCACGGATGTCGGCGGTCAGCGCACGCAACTGCTCCGAGCCGGTGTAGTTGCGCGCGAACAGGATCACCCCGCCGACCAGCGGATCGAGCAGGCGCTCGCGTTCTTCGTCGGTCAGCGCGGTGCCGGCGACGTCGATCATGACCGGGCCGCGGGGAAGCGAAACGGGGAAAATCATAGCGAAAAGCCTCATCAGGGGGCGGACGTGTCGTTGCGGTTCAGCTCAGGGACCGCGCCATCCATTCACCGCACGATATGCGATGAGAGCGCCAATCGCCGCATATCGCTCCCGGGTGTGGCTAGGGTGGCAGCCTCAGCCGGGATGCACGTCCGCCAGTTTTTCGATCACCGCGAAAGCCACCACCGTATCACCTTCGTCACTGATGCTCAGGTGCGCACGCAAGCCCTTGTCGCGCATGTGGGCGGCGAGGCGTTCGTCGTAGCGGTAGCCGGGCTTGCCGAGTGCATCGTGGCCGACCGCAACCGCGTGCAGCGTGGCGGGCACGGCGACGCCGGTGCCGAGCGCCTTGCCGAAAGCCTCCTTGGCGGCGAAGCGCTTGGCGAGGAAGCGCGCGGGGTCGCGGTGGGCGCGCCAGGCCTCGACTTCGGAGGCGGCGAGGATGCGCAGCGCGAAGCGATCGCCATGGCGTTCGAGCGCGTCGCGCACGCGCTGCACGTGCGCGATGTCGGTACCGATGCCGTGGATCACGCCGCCCTGCCCGTTCAGGCCGCCTGCGCGGCTTCGCGCATCAGCCGCTTCATTTCGGCCACGGCCTGGCGCAGGCCGACGAAGACCGAGCGGCTGACGATGGCGTGGCCGATGTGCAGTTCGCGGATGCCGTGCAGGCGGGCGATCGGGCCGACGTTGTAGTAGTTGAGCGCATGGCCGGCGTTGAAGCGCATTCCGAGCCGGCGCACCGCTTCACCAGCCTCGCGGACCTTGGCGAGTTCGGCCAGCACTGCCGGCGATTCGGCATCGCGGCCGGCGGCATGGAAGGCATGGGCATAAGGGCCGGTGTGGATTTCGCAGACGCGCGCACCGATGCGTTCGGCGGCTTCGATCTGCCCGATCTCGGCGTCGATGAACACGCTGGTGACGATGCCGGCGTCGGCCAGGCGGGCGATGACGTCCTTCAGCCGTGCTTCCTGGGCGACGATGTCCAGCCCGCCTTCGGTAGTCACTTCGTGGCGGCCTTCGGGCACCAGCATCGCCATTTCCGGTTTCGTGCGGCAGGCGATGCCGACCATCTCGTCGGTCGCCGCCATTTCCAGGTTGAGCTTGACCTGGGTCAGCTCGCGCAGCCGGCGCACGTCGTCGTCGTTGATGTGGCGGCGGTCTTCGCGCAGGTGGATGGTGATGCCGTCCGCGCCGCCGAGGTGGGCTTCGACGCCCGCCCATACCGGATCGGGTTCCCAGGTGCGGCGCGCCTGGCGCAGCGTGGCGACGTGGTCGATGTTGACGCCGAGTTCGATCATCAAAGCTCCTGCAATTCCTTCAGCACCCGGCGCGACTGCAAGGGCTGGCCGCCCAGGGTGTGGTTGATCAGCATGCGCAGCAACTGCTTGGACTGGGCCAGCGTCTCTGCACGGGAGAAGTCGTCGACGGCCATGTCGAGCAGGGTCCGGCCGGACAGCAGCGGCTGCTCGCCCAGCGCAGCAGCGCCTTCGCCGCCGCTGTCGCGGATTTCCTCTTCGAGGGCTTCCAGCCGGACCGGGCCGCGTTCGATTATATAAAAGTAGCGCCCCTCGGGCCGCACCGCCTCGCCGCTGTCGGCCTCGTGCTCCAGGCCGGCCTCGTAGCCGAGGTCCTGCAGCAGCGCGAGCTCGAAGCGGCGCAGGATGGGCGGTTCCGGCTCGCCGCGGCCGAGTGCGCGCACCGCTTCGGCGTAGGCGGCGAACAGGCGCGGATGGGGATCTTCACGCGCGGTCAGGCGCACCAGCAGTTCATTGAGGTAATAACCGCAGATCAGCGCCCGGCCGCTCAGCAGCGGCTGTCCGCCCTGCCATTCGGCGCGCACCAGGGTCTTGACCTCGCCGCCGCCCGACCAGTCCATCAGCAGCGGCTGGAAAGCCATCAGCACGCCGCGCAGCTGCGAATGCGGCCGCCGCGCCCCCTTGGCGACCAGCGCGACGCGGCCGTGGTCGCGCGAAAACACCTCGACGATCAGGCTGGTCTCGCGCCAGGGATAGGTGTGCAGCACCCAGGCCGTCTGCTGCTCGACACGCTGCTTGGGGGCTGCCATCAGCGAACGCTACCGGCTACTCGTAGCCGAGGCTCTTCAGCGCACGCTCGTCGTCGGCCCAGCCACTCTTGACCTTGACCCAGACTTCGAGGAAGACCTTGCCGTCGAACAGCTTCTCAAGCTCGACACGGGCTTCGGACGAGATGCGCTTGAGCCTTTCGCCGCCGCGGCCGATCACCATCGCCTTGTGACCCGGCTTGTCGACGATCACCGCCGCATGGATGCGGCGCAGCCGGCCTTCGACCTCGAACTTCTCGATCTCGACGGCGATGCCGTAAGGCAGCTCGTCGCCGAGCAGGCGGAAGAGCTTTTCGCGGAGGAATTCGGAGGCGAGGAAGCGCTCGCTGCGGTCGGTGATCTCGTCTTCCTCGTACATCGGCGCACCAGTCGGCAGCAGCGGCGTGGCGGCCTTGATCAGCTCGGCTACGTTGCGGCCCTTCTCCGCCGACAGCGGCACGATCTCGGTGAAGTCGCGCAACTGGCGTACTTCGTCGATGAAGGGCAACAGACGGGCCTTGTCCTTCAACTGGTCGACCTTGTTGATGACCAGGATCACCTTGGATTCCCCGGGAATCACCGACAGCACCTTGCGGTCGTCGTCGCTGCAGCGGCCGGCCTCGATGACGAAGAACACCAAGTCGACGTCGGCCAGCACCTGCGACACGGTGCGGTTCATCGAGCGGTTCAACGCATTGCGGTGATGGGTCTGGAAACCGGGCGTGTCGACGAAGACGAACTGCGCATCGGCTTCGGTGAGGATGCCGGTGACGCGGTGACGGGTAGTCTGCGCCTTGCTGGAGACGATGCTGATCTTCTGCCCGATCAGGCGATTGAGCAGGGTCGATTTGCCGACGTTGGGGCGGCCGACGATGGCGACGAAGCCGGTGCGGAAACCGCCCCCGCCTGTTGCCCTTCCTCTTGTCGGCCTTGATCGTGTTGCTGTTCGTTCATTTCGCCCTCAAGGCTGTCAGTGCGAGTTCGGCCGACTGCTGCTCGGCGATGCGGCGGCTGGGGCCGCGGCCGAGCGTGCGGATGCCGAATTTCGGCACTTCGCACGCCACTTCGAATTCCTGCGCATGCGCGTCGCCGAGCGCCTGCACCATCACATAGGCCGGCAGCGCAACCTTGCGCGCCTGCAGCCATTCCTGCAAGGCCGTCTTGGGGTCCTTGTTCGGCCGGCGCGGATCGACTTCGGCCAGCAGCGGCACGTACAGGCGGTCGATGACCGCTTTGGCGGCGTCGAAGCCGCCATCCAGGAACACTGCGGCGAATACCGCTTCGAGCGCATCGGCCAGGATCGACGGCCGGCTGGCGCCGCCGGACTTCAGCTCGCCTTCGCCGAGGCGCAGGGCTTCGCCGAGGTCGAGCTCGCGCGCGATGCGGTAAAGCGCGTCCTGCCGCACCAGCGAGGCGCGCACCCGCGACAGCTCGCCTTCGCGCAGTTGTTCGAAGCGGGCGAACAGCGCCATCGACATCACGCAGTTGAGGATGCTGTCGCCGAGGAACTCGAAGCGCTCGTTGTTGGGCTGGCCGAAGCTGCGGTGCGTCAGCGCTTCGGTCAGCAGCCTGGTGTCGGCGAAACGATGGCCCAGCCGGTTCTGCAAGGTTTCCAGCGTCATGCGGTCAACGCGCCTTGCTGCTGACGTGGAACTCGATCAGCAGGCTGACATTGGCGACCATCGGCACCACGCGCTCGTAATCGACTTCGATGACGGTCTGGTTGCCTTCCTTGGCAATGTCGAGGTCCGTCGCGATCACCGACGACACGTCGTCGACCTCGGCGCGGCGGCTGAAGCTCTGCCGCAGTTCGGCCGGGCTCGCGCCATTGTCGCCCTCGGTGGCGAGCACGCCGACGATGCGCTGGATCGCCATGTATTCGGTGATCGCCGGTACCGTGCGGAAAACCATCAGCAGCGCGAACACGCCGATGGCCCCGAACAGCAGCACGCCGATCAGGCTGACGCCGCGTTGATGTTTCAAGCCCATGCCCGTCTCCCTCAGTGGAAGCTGCCGATACGCTTCATGTCGTTGAAGTTGAACCAGATGAAGAAGGCCTTGCCGACGATGTTCTCTTCCGGCACGAAGCCCCATACCCGGCTGTCGGCGCTGGCGTCGCGATTGTCGCCGAGCACGAAATAATGCCCCGCCGGCACGGTGCAGGCCACGCCGCGGTTGGTGTAGGTGCAGTTCTCGCGCTGCGGGAAGTTCATCACCTGCGGGATATGGGCCGGCGCTTCGCGTTCGATCAGCAGCGAATGCTCGACCGCGCCCAGCTTCTCGGTGAATTGCGGCGAGTAGTACAGCCGGTCAGGATGCAGATAGCTGCCCGTCTCGGCGACGGGCACGGCCTCGCCGTTGATCGTCAGCCGCTTGTCGAGGTATTCGACGCGATCGCCCGGCAGGCCGACGACGCGCTTGATGTAGTCCAGCGAGGGATCGGCCGGGTAGCGGAACACCATCACGTCGCCGCGCTGCGGCAGGTTGACGTCGATGACCTTCTTGTTGATCACCGGCAGGCGGATGCCGTAGGTCCATTTGTTGACCAGGATGAAGTCGCCCACCAGCAGGGTCGGGATCATCGAGCCGGACGGAATCTTGAACGGCTCGACGACGAAGGAACGCAGGCCGAACACGATCAGGATCACCGGGAAGAAGCTGGCGCCGTACTCGACCCACCACGGCGCGGGTGCGTTGGCGGGGCGCTGCTTGCGGGCATGAAAGCGATCGAAGAACCACAGGACGCCGCTGACGACCAGCAGCAGGAAAAGGATGAGGGCGAAATTCATATGTTGTCCGTCACTTGCCTTCGTCGGTGCGCAGCACCGCCAGGAAGGCCTCCTGGGGAATCTCGACGTTGCCGACCTGCTTCATGCGCTTCTTGCCTTCCTTCTGCTTCTCGAGCAGTTTCTTCTTGCGCGTGATGTCGCCGCCGTAGCACTTGGCGAGCACGTTCTTGCGCAAGGCCTTGATCGTCTCGCGGGCGATGATATGGGCGCCGATCGCCGCCTGCACCGGCACGTCGAACATCTGGCGCGGGATCAGGCCGCGCAGCTTGGCGGCCAGTTCGCGGCCGCGGTACTGCGCGCTGGCACGGTGCACGATCACCGACAGCGCATCGACCTTCTCGCCACCGACCATCAGGTCGAGCTTGACCAGGTCGGCCGTGCGGTACTCCTTGAAATCGTAGTCGAGCGAAGCGTAGCCGCGCGACACCGATTTCAGCTTGTCGAAGAAGTCCATCACGACTTCGTTCATCGGCAGTTCGTAGATCAGCTGCACCTGGCGGCCGTGGTAGCGCATGTCGACCTGGTTGCCGCGCTTCTGGTTGCACAGCGTGATCACCGGACCGACGTAGTCCTGCGGCAGGAAGATCGTGGCGGTGATGATCGGTTCGCGGATTTCCTGGTATTTGCCCGAATCGGGCAGCTTGGCCGGGTTCTCGACGTGGATCACCGAACCGTCGTTCAGCACCACTTCGTACACCACCGTCGGCGCGGTGGTGATCAGGTCCATGTCGAACTCGCGCTCCAGCCGCTCCTGCACGATGTCCATGTGCAGCAGGCCGAGGAAACCGCAACGGAAGCCGAAGCCCAGCGCCTGCGACACTTCCGGCTCGAACTGCAGCGAAGCGTCGTTGAGCCGCAGCTTCTCGAGCGAATCGCGCAACTGGTCGTATTCGGACGACTCGACCGGATACAGGCCGGCGAACACCTGCGGCTTGATTTCCTTGAAGCCGGGCAGCGGCTCGGCGGCCTTGCGGTTCGCCAGCGTCACCGTGTCGCCGACCTTGGCGGCTTCCAGCTCCTTGATGCCGGCGATGATGAAGCCCACCTCGCCCGCGCAGAGCTGGTCGCGCGCGACCGAGCGCGGCGTGAACACACCGACCTGGTCGCAGGGATACTGCGCGCCGGTCGACATCAGCAGGATGCGGTCCTTGGGCTTGAGCACGCCATCAATCACCCGCACCAGCATCACCACGCCGACGTAGTTGTCGAACCAGGAATCGATGATCAGCGCCTTCAGCGGTCCGTCGATGTCGCCCTTGGGTACAGGCACCCGCGCGACGATGGCTTCGAGCACGTCCTCCACACCCAGGCCGGTCTTGGCCGAGCACAGGATGGCCTCGGAAGCATCCACGCCGATGACGTCCTCGATCTCGCTGCGCGCATTGTCGGGGTCGGCCGCCGGCAGGTCGATCTTGTTCAGCACCGGCACCACTTCGACGTCCAGGTCGAGCGCGGTGTAGCAGTTCGCCACCGTCTGCGCCTCGACCCCCTGCGAAGCGTCGACCACCAGCAGCGCGCCCTCGCAGGCGGCAAGCGAGCGGCTGACCTCATAGGAAAAGTCGACGTGTCCCGGCGTGTCGATCAGGTTCAGGTTGTAGACCTGCCCATCCTTGGCCTTGTAGCTCAGCGCAGCCGTCTGCGCCTTGATCGTGATGCCGCGTTCGCGCTCGATGTCCATCGAGTCGAGCACCTGCGCCTCCATCTCGCGGTCGGACAGGCCGCCGCAGAAGTGGATGAGTCGGTCGGCCAGGGTCGATTTGCCGTGGTCGATGTGGGCGATGATGGAGAAGTTTCTGATGTGGTTCATGCGAAACGAAAAGGGTGCCTTGCAGCACCCGTTTTCGGAATGGTTGGCGTCGTCAAGCCCGCGATTCTAGCGGAAAACCGTCACGTCAAGCGCACTCCCCCATCCATGCACGGGCAAGAGGCCGGAGTGATGGATCTGCTTGACGGCAATGCCATTCGGCAGCACCTTCCGCACCGCAAGCGACAGTCCGGGGTCGTGAGTCGTCGCTTGCGCCATATTTTCCCAATGGCATAATCCGTCGATCTCATGACGGTGTATTGCCATGTCCACCACACCGCACGACAGCACGTACAAGGATATCTTCTCGCATCCAGCGATCGTCGAAGCGCTGTTGCGCGGCTTCGTGCATGAGGACTGGGTCGGACAAGTAAAACTTCAGCACGCTGGAAAAGCAGAACACCCACTACGTCAGCGACACCCAGGTACGGCGCAGCACCGACATCGTCTGGCGTGTGCAACTGAAGCTGCCCGACGACAGCCAGGAATGGCTCTACCTGTTCCTGCTGATCGAGTTCCAGAGCAAGGCCGATCCGTGGATGGCGCTACGCATGCTCACCTACGTCTGCCTGCTCTACCAGGACTTGATCAAGGCCGAGCAGGTGAAGCCGGGTAAAAAGCTGCCGCCAGTGTTTCCGGTCGTGATCTACAACGGCCAGGCCACGTGGCGAGCCTCGTTGGAAATCGCCAAGCTGATCGACGCCCCCGACAGCCTCAAACGCTGGACGCCGCGTTTCCGTCATCACCTGCTCGATCAAGGACGGGTGCCGGAAGCAAAACTGAAGCAGCTGTCCGACAACCTGATGGCCTGCCTGATCGTGCTGGAAACCCATCTGCCAGATGATCCGGTCATCCTGGAGACGACCCGGACACTGGTCGAGCTGCTCAAGGACGACGACTTCGACGGCCTGGACCGTGCCTTTACGCGGTTTTACCGGCGCACTATCCTGTCGAAACTGAACTCGGGGCAGATGACTCAAATGCCCGAGACTTTGGAAGGAGTCACCACCGTGTTGGCTGAACGCATCGACGAATGGATGGATGGCCTGCGTCATGAAGGGCGGCGGGAAGGGCGCGAGGAAGGAAAGCAGAGTGAAGCCGTTCGGATGCTGAGTCGCCTGCTGCGTCTGCGTTTCGGCCCGGTGCCCGATTGGGCCGAAGCACGGCTCGCCCAGGCGCCGCTGGAACGACTCGAAGGCTGGATCGAAGCCGTACTGACAGCGGAAAGCCTGGAAGGCGTGATCGGGCCGGAAGGCTGAACGTCCCTGGCGAACAAAGCACACGGGAAGCTGCGCAAACGAACCGGATTCTTCGGCCGATTGCGCAGCTTCTCTTTATTTGACTATGGGCAGGCCTTTGCCGATGTCTAATTCGGTCAACACCCGCCGGCCCAGCAGCGAGTCCCGGATTCTGGACTGCCGCTTGCTGGCGTTTCTTGCAGCACCGGATTGACCACCCGCGCCCTCTACACGCGCGAAGGGACACCTCCCCGGCATCCATCGCCTGCATGTGGCCTGCCGCTTCCCGTGCCTGAAGAATCACAATGCGCAATGTGGTGATGCATAAACGAGCAGGGTTCAAGGCAGCCCCTGCTTTCCCTGTTCAATCATCTTTTGCTCAAGCTCCTTCAGGCGGAATTCGAGCTCCCCGGCGGTGCCGTATTCGTTCAGCAGTTCAGGAAAACGCGCATATTCGATCAAGGCCTTCCGGTATTCGGCCAGTGCCTCGGCAGCATGCCCCAGCTCGTCCAGGCGCAAACTGATCGTCAGATACAGATCGGCGCTTTTCTCCGGGTAGGCAACCAGAGCAGCGCGTAATTCCGCCAGTGCTTCATCGTGGCGATCATTGAAATGAAGCCATGCTTCCTTCCATTTACTGGCGTCATAACTCGGCTCGATGGTGTAACCGTAGATACGCGAAAGCCGGGCATGGTGGACCGTGATTCGTTGCTCAAACTCGGAGTAAGGCATCTTTTTGAGCTTGTCGTGCCACTTCGGGTCGTTCGAATCCAGACCGAAATCCTCAACCCCCAACCGCCGCCAGCCCTTGTATAGCCACTGCAAACCGTCATACAGCGTGCGAAACGGCGTGGTGCCATGGTCGTCGCCAGGGTAGTAGCGCGCCGTCCACTCCAGATTGTCGAACTCCTGTCGCTCCATCCATCTCACCAGCTTTTGCGAAGAATCGCGAATATCGTTCTCGCCGTCCCCCCAACTGAAGTAGAGCCAGTGCTTGCCGGACAAGCTGCCAATTCGCTCCTTTGTCTGCTGAATCCAGTATTGATTGTCATACCACAGAGAGGGGCTGGGGGCGATATGTGCCTGGAAAGCGTCTGGTCGTTCCAGCAGCGCATAGAAATTGAACAGACCACCCAGCGAATGGCCGCTCAGGATACGGAAAGGCTGGGTACGGTAATGTGCATCCACCCAGGGCGCCAACTCATCGGCCAGAAAACGGAGAAAATTGAAACTTTCGCCAAATTGCTGATTACTTCTCAAGTCCTTGGGCTCTTCCTCCAGCATCCGCGGCATGGTCATATCACGCCGGCGCTGCTGCATCGAAGGCACGGCGACCAGAATCAGTTGGGGCGCTCGATCGTTACGCGCGAGGAAATCGACCAGACCCGAGGCGTAGTCGAAATGCTGATTGCCATCCAGAACGAAGAGCACCGGATAACGCTGGCGAGACCGCTCGTAGTCCTTGGGCAGATGGATCAGCAATTTTCGATCCTCTCCGAGCACTTCGGATTTCATGTTAAAACGCTGGCCAATGGGGATCACGGCTTCGGCCACCACCTGGGTGGCCTGTGCCGGTAGGACACAGCAACATACCTATTGCCCCTAGCAAAGAAAGCAATGCATGGCGTATTGAAGTCATCGCAGCGTTCACGGTTTCTCCAGCCTCAACTCGGCGCGCACGATCTGGCCCCGCTCATCGAACACCGGTGAGACACGCAGCATCCCGTTGGCGCATTGGCTGCGGTAGGTGCGTGAAAGCTGATCGCCGTTGGGCTTTTCCGCCACCAGTTCCATCAGTGCCGGGCAGGCACCGGCTTCTTTCAACACCTTGCTCATGGAATCCAGCATGCGCTCGCGCCGCTCGGGCAACAGCGCGGCCAGGGCTGGGTGGTCGGCGGCCTGGCCGTCGCGCACGCGTTGCAGCGCGTCGGCCAAGTTGCGGGCGAGTTCGGGGCGCGTGTCCTCGATGGCAAGTTCGAGCGTGTCCGCCTGCTTGTAGCGGCTGTCGAAACGCTCGGCGATGCCGCGGACAATCGCCTCCGGCCGGGCGCCAGTGGAGTTGGCCAGCACCACGAAGCTCACGCCGTCCTCGTCATAGCGGCGGTAGTACGAGCGAAAGCCTTGCCAGGCACCGCCGTGGCCCATGTGCTTCGGGTGCTCGGCCATGCCTTCCAGCTCCCAGCCATATCCATAGGCGTAGCGGGTGCCGTTGTTCAACGGTGCGGAATCGAGCACCTGCCGCCAGCTCTCGTCCTTCAATACAGCACGCCGGGCAACCACGGCATCCCAGCGCGCAAAATCCAGTACGGACATTTGCAGCGAGCCATCGGCAGTGTTGTTCAGTGTCACCGATACCCAGTCCTGGTTCTTCAGCACGCGGGGCGCGTCGTCGCCCTCGCCCTGGCGCACCGACGCATAGCCGGCGGCGCGATTGGGCACGATGTCGATGTGGCTCAGCAGCCGGGCGCTACTCATGCCGCTGGGCTGGAATACGCGCTCCTGCAACACCTCGCTGTAATGCTGGCCGCCGACCTTGCCGACGAGGATGCCGGCCACCATGTAGCCGGCGTTGCTGTACGACCAGCGCTGGCCGGGGGCGAACTCGGGTTCGGTGGCATGGATCAGCGCCAGCAGTTCATCGTCGCTGTAGTCCTGCTTGAAATCCAGCTTCGGGTAGCCCAGGCCGGACGTGTGGTTCAGCAGGTGGCGCAGCGTGGTTGCCTGCCAGCTCGGCGGGGCATCCGGCAGATACGTCGTCAGCGGTGCATCCAGCGCCAGCTTGCCGTCTTCCACCAGCAGCATCGCCGCTGTGGCGGTGAACATCTTGCCGATCGACGCGGTCTGGAACACCGTCTCGGGCTTGACCGGTACCTGATGCTCCACGTTCGCCAGACCGTAGCCCTGGGCGCGAAGCACTTCACCGTTCCTGAAGATGCCGATCGCCACGCCGGGGATGTTCTGCTCCTGCATCTCCGTCTGCACGTAATCGTCGATGGAATCCGCATGGGCCAGGTTGTGTAGCGCAAGGAGCGCAAAAGAAATACGCATTTCATGAATTCCCCTCTTTCTTTGCGTTCCGCAGTACGGTGGTTCCGGGATAGTGCTGTTGACCGGACAGCAGCGGCGTGTCGAGCTCTTTTGAGGTGCTGGTCTTCACGTATCGATCGAAGAACGCCAGCACATACGCATTGATGATGGCGTGTGCGGCACGCGGATGGCGCATTGCAGGACGATGAGGTATGAACTTTCTCCAATGCACCTCATCCGATAAATAGCCATCCCCATGGAGCCATCATCGACAGATGAATTTATTTATGGAATGGGTGTTGCAATCTCTCATAAATTACAACACCCCTAAAAACTCATCAAAAACTATATTTCACCGAGGCATAAAAATTCCGCTCAGCGCCGTATCCGATTCCATAATGATCAACATGGGCGTAATAATCCTTGTTCAGCAGATTATTGATGCCAACTGCCAAGTCCATGCCTCTGCCGATCTGATAGCGCCCCATTACATTGACCACGGCATAACCACTCTGGGTCAGGTAGCGCCGAAGTCCCACGCTGTCTGCTGCCGTACTATAGATTTTGCTTTGCCAATTCAAGCCGCCGCCTAGAGTGAGACGAGGCATGGACGAAGGAGTGTATGTGCTGAATAGCTTTACCTGGTGTAGGGGATGGAGAGTATTGAGTCGATTTCCGGAACTATCGCGAGAAAGCACGCGCGTATACCCGCCTTGCACGCTCCAGCCTGGCGCGATTTCCCCGGCAAGCTCCAGCTCCCAACCCTTGGTCTTGGTGCTGTCGTGAGCGATATAGGCTTGAGCGCCTTCGGGCGTTCGATTGCCTGAATCGGCGATTGCAAGGTTGTCCTTGCGGGTTTCAAATAATGCCAACGCGGCGTTCAACCCCCGTTCAGCCACTCGCCTTTCAGGCCTATCTCGTAATTCTTGCCCTCTTCCGGGTCAAGCAAACTGCCGCTCACATCTTTTCTGTTTTGCGGCTTGAATATTTCGGTATAGCTTCCATATACAGAAAAATTAGAATTCAGATCATAGACAACGCCTGCATATGGAACAAAAACCCCATTATGCTTTCTGTTGTCCAAAAACGGCTTGGCAGGATCGTAGCCTGGATGAGAGGACAGCCGCTTATTGGTGTACTTCCAGTTGCTCCAACGCGAACCGAGGATGACTGACAAATCATCCATTGGACGAAGTCGAGTCGAAAAGTAGAAGCCAGACTGCTGAGTATCTTGCACACTACATCCACAACCCGACCCTGCCTCCCAATCTGGTTCAATATACTGAGGCCGCCCGTTAATCACAGGGATTTCATTGAACCTATGATCCAGCACAGACTTATCAAGAACTTCATCCCGGACTTTTGACGCACTGAATCCCATGGCAAGATCATGCTGTTTGCCAAGAAATTGATAAACACCATTAATCCTTACGTCTAGCGCATGAACTTCCGCCTGGGTCGCATTTTGTAATGCTTGTGCTCTGCCAGCGGTATGATCCGGGTTTATTCCATCGATCATTCCTCGCCGGTAAAGAGATCCCGCTCGGTATAGCTATAGTTTACCTTTGCCTGCCAATCTTCGCTGAATGCATGATCCAACCCAGCCGTTACCGTCGTCCTTTCATGATCCCATACCCCCCACTCTGGAATAGCTCCAGAACGACGGCTGAACGAGGTCGGAGTGCCATCAGTATATATTGGAGCAAAATTGGTCCCATTATCAGCGGCATTGCTTTTTTCCTTGCCGTGCTCAAGGTTAAAGTCAGCATCGTATTTTCAGCGACATCGGCTTCCACGATGCCATAAAGCATATGCTGATCACTTTCATAGCGTTCAATCCAGGACTTCGACTCACCATAGGCACCAACAACACGTGCCCTCAATGTCGCGGCCTCATTCAACGGCCCGCCGAGATCAGCGACAAGCCGATACTGATCCCAGCGACCGGCCCCTGCTTCAATGGAGCCTCGGAATTCACCTGTCGGCCGTTTGAGTCAGATTGATGCTTGCGCTGGGATCGCCCGATCCGGTCAGAAGCCCCGTGGCACCACGCACTATCGCAACCGAGTCATAAATGGCGGTGTCCATGGAAAATATGCCTGGCAACCCACTATTGGCCCATGCCTGCGATGGTGTGGTGACGCCATCAACAGTGTAGGCGCCAACAGCATACCCACGAGCAGTGATGCTCTGGTTGTAGCCTCCAACCTTTGGCCCCATTTTGACCACATGCATTCCGGGACTTTGCTCAAGCACGTCGGCTACTGAATTAAGCTGCTGATCATCCATACGTTGCCGCGTAATCACAGACACCGACTGCGGCGTTTCCCGCAACTTCAGATTCATCCCGGTCGCCGCAGTAACCGGCCCGGCCGTCGTGAGCGATCCTGTGCCTTCGGTCAGCACGCTACGCTCTGTCCCCGCCGTGACCGTCACCTGCGGCAAGACCTGCGTCCTGCCCTGCACGATGGTGTAGCCGCCTTCTGCCGTCGGCTGGGCGTCGAGCCCGGTGCCGGCCAGCAGTTTCTGCAGCGCCTGCTCGACACCCAGCGTGCCGCTGACACCGGATGTCGCCCGGTTTTCGGTCAGCGCGGTCGGAAATACGATGCGGGTGCCCGACTGCAGGGCCAGCGCGTTGAGCGCCTTGTCCAGCGGCTGCGGGGCGATCTGCAAGCTGACGGCGCCAGCCCGGTCGGCCTGGGCCTGCGTGGCGCCGGCGGTGGTGAACAGCACGGCGGCGGCAATCAGCTTGAAACGGGTGCGCAGCGGCAGGCGCGTTGTCATCATCTCTTTCCTCTTCTTTCCGGTTGGGCCAGTAGCCGGGAGCAGTGTCCCGTCGGGTCGAGCGGGACTCATGAGGCTTGGCGAGCGGGAAGATGGAAAGGTGAGGTGCTGTTACAAATTTTTTTGGTGGCGGGGTAAGTGGGTGCTTTCAGCGGATTTCAGCAGGTTGATGCCGATCACCGGCCTCACTTCTTCGCGCTGCTGATGCTCACGCTACCGTCTGCAGCACGGCTGACGGTGACGGGTAGCACACGTGGCAGGGTGTCGAGGAAGGTTTCGATACCCTGGATGTCATAGGCGCCGGACAGCCGCAGCTGCGCGGTGCGAGGATCGGTGATGTGGATCGGCTGCTTGCGGTAGCGGGCGATTTCCGTGACGACTTCGGCCAGCGGCGTGCCATCGAAGAGCAGCCAGCCTTGCTGCCAGGCGCCAGCGGCGACGGGGTCGATCGGGTCGATGAGATAGGAAGGCGGCTCTGCCCCCTGCTCCGCCGCGGCGCCGCGATCCGAGGTGAATACGGACTGCCCCTCGCGCAGCGTGAGGCCGGCATGGCCGGGCTGGCTGACTTCGACGACGCCTTCCAGCACTGCGACCCGAGCACCGTTGGACAGGCGCCGCACGGTGAAGGCGGTACCAATGTCGCGCACGCGGATGTCGCCGGTCTGGACGATGAAAGGTCGCCAGCCTGCGGCGACGGTAAAGCCGGCCTCACCTTGCTGAAGGATGAAGCTGCGGGTGCGCAAGCGCTTTTCGATGGTGAGCACAGTGTCGGTGTTCAGCATCAGTACGCTGCCGTCGGCGAGCGTGTGGCGCATCTGCTCGCCCAGTGCGGTACGGATTTCCTCGCGCTGCCAGGCAGGGTCGGCCCACAGCAAGGCGGCCGCTAGGACGATGGCGAGCGCACTGCCGCCGCCGGTGCGCAGCGCGGTGCGGCGGCGGTGCGTGTGGGCGCGGGCCTCGGCGATGATTTCTTCGCGCGAGGGGAAGTGATTACGCAGCGCTTCGCGGTAAGGGGCAAAGCCGTCCTCCGTACCGCCAGCTGCATCGGAAGTGGATGGCGATGCGGCTTTCGCGGCGGGCCCGGCGCTCGCCATTGTCTCCAGCTCCCACTCGCCGGGGTGGCCCTCGCGCTCAGCCATGGCGGAAATACGTCTCGAAGCGCAGCCCGCGGGCCGGCTCCCAGTCGTTCAGGATACGTTTGACTGCATGGCGGACAGCCTGGGTAACGGCGCTGCGGGTGATGCCGATTTCGGCGGCGATGGCGTCGTGGGTCATGCCATAGATGCGGTTGAGCAGGAAGCATTGGCGCGCACGGGGTGGCAGCGCATCGACGATGACGACCAGCGCCGCGACCTGCTGCTTGAAATCGAGCGAGCGGGCGCCGTCCTCGTCATGCGTCTGGTCGGGGAGTTCTTCCACCGAGACGATGATGCCCTGGTACACCGCGTTGCTGCGCAGGTGGTCGATGGCGCGGTGGCGGAAGACCTTGCGCAGATAGGCCAGCGGGGTGTGGATGGGCTGCGCGGGCGGACGCTCGAGCAGTTCGACACATACGTCGTGGGCGACGTCGCGCGCATGGCCGCTGTCGCGCAGGTGCCTGCGCAGATAAGCAATGAGGTCGTCGTAGTGCTCTTCGAAGGCGGTCAGCAACGAAGCGGAAGCGGGAATCTGGGGCACTACGGATAACCATTCAATCAAGAATAGTTATCAATATTATCATGCAGCTTCGCAACGGGCACGTACTGCAGCTTCATCCAGGTGGTAATGACAGAGTTCCATGTCCCCGACCAACACCACGGGGACGAGTTCGTCCCAGCGTTCCTCCAGTTCGGGATGCTGGTCGATGTCGATGACTTCGATCGCCCAGCCGTATTCCTTTGCGATGGGCTCCAGCGCCGCGACGAGGTCGTGGCACAGGTGGCACCACTCGCGGCTGAGGACGGTGAATGTGCGGGGCTGGCCGGCCATGGCTGCGCCGGCCGGACCTCCGCCGGCCACACCTTTCCCGGCCGGACTCATTTCCCTGCTCGCAGGCTGACGTAGGAGGTGGTTTCGCCGCGCATGACCAGCAGGGTCAGCTTCTGGCCCTGCTCCACGCCGCCGATCAGGCGGTTGAATTCTTCCACCGACGTCAGCTTGATCTGGCGCCCGCCGAACACGATGGCCTGGATCAGGTCGCCCTGCTGAATCTCGGCCCTGGCTGCCGCGCCCTGGACGCGATCGACGATGAGGCCGCCTTCGATGCCCCGCTCGCGCCGCTGCGCCGGTGTCGGCACCGACAGCGCAAGCCCGAGCTTGTTCGCCGCCGGAGCCGTGCGCGGCGCGGCGCTGGCAGCCGTTGCCTCCTTCGGGTCCTGCCATTCACCGACCTGCACCTCGAGCGTGGTCGGCTTGCCGTCGCGGTACACCTCCACCTCCGCACTCTCGCCCGGCTGGACCGCGGCGACGATGCGCGGCAGGTCGCTGGACGCATCCACCGCCTTGCCGGCGAAGCGCACGATGACGTCGCCCTGCAGCAGCCCGGCCCTGGCGGCCGGCCCGCCGGGCTCGACCGAGCTGACCAGGGCGCCCGACGCACCCGGCAGGCCGAAGCCGTCGGCAAGATCGCGCGTCACTTCCTGGATCGCCACGCCGATGCGGCCGCGCTGCACCCGGCCCTTGGTGCGCAACTGATTCTGCACGTCCATCACGACATCGATCGGGATCGCGAACGACAGCCCCATGAAGCCGCCGGTGCGGCTGTAGATCTGCGAGTTGATGCCGACGACTTCGCCCCGGAGGTTGAACAGCGGACCGCCGGAATTGCCCGGATTGATCGCCACGTCGGTCTGGATGAAAGGCACGAAGTTCTCGTCCGGCAGCGAACGCCCCTTGGCGCTGACGATGCCGGCCGTCACCGACTGGTCGAAACCGAAGGGCGAACCGATCGCCACCACCCATTCGCCCACTTTCAGCCGGCCCGGATCGCCCAGCACGACGTGCGGCAGGCCGCTCGCTTCGATCTTGATCAGCGCGACGTCGCTGCGCACGTCGGCGCCGATCACCCTGGCGGTGTATTCACGCTTGTCGGCGAGGCGGACGAGGATCTCCTCCGCCTCCTCGACGACGTGCGCGTTGGTCAGGATGTAGCCGTCGTCGCTGATGATGAAGCCCGAGCCCAGCGACTGGTTGTCGGGGTCGGCGCCCGGGTATTCGTGCCGGCGCGGGATGAACTTGCGGAAGAAGTCGAACATCGGATCCGACTCGTCGAGCCCCGGGAAAGGTATCGACGATTGCGGCCGTTCCCCGCGCACCTGGATGGCGCTGATATTGACCACGGCCGCACCCTGCTTTTCGACCAGGGAAGTGAAATCAGGCAGACTCGCGGAAGGATTCGCTGCCGACACGAGCGGTACGAACAGCAGAGCCGCAGCGAAAACCAGACTGCGGCGAAAAGACGAAGCTCATCGGGGTTCCTGAAGCGACTGCAGACACACGGCCTGCGATGCGGTTTGATGGGCCGGCCCTCGCTGGGGCAGCAATTCCATGCTCAGTTGTGATCGCCAGCCGCGGCTGCGAAGCAACAGGCGGTTGACGGCGAACGCCAGTGCCAGGCCGGCAAGACCGCCACAGGCTGCGCCGAGGTCGGCGCTCCCTTGTCCGGCAGCCACGCTGCCGAGCGCAGCCCCTGCCACCAGCAGGACGGCGCCGAGCCCGTAGCTCGCCATCGCAGCCTTCAGTAGCGCGCCATCGGGAATGCTGACGAGGACGGTGTCGCCGACCTCCAGCTTCAACCGGGTCGGCAGCACGAACTCGGCTCTGGGCCGTCCGAAAGCCTGGGTAATCTGTACCGAACGGCATCCGCCCGGCTCGTCGCAACGTCCGCAGCCGCCGCCCGCGTCGGACACGCGCAGCCGAACGCGCCCTGCCTCGACGCGCAACACCTGCGCCACGGCCTGCATCCTTGCCCGGAGGGTCGAATCGCGTCGCCGATGCGCTTGACCGCACGCTCGGGGACTTCGCCGAGCACGGTGATCAAATACCCGTCGAGCGATCGCTTGTAAACATTGATGGCGCCGCTGGCCAGCGGCCCGAGGCCGATCGAGGCGCCATCGGCAACCGGCTCGATGAACACAGAGACCGAAGCCAGGCCGTCGCTGAACACCATGTGGACCGCCTGGCCGCGTTCGGGGCCGAGCGGCCTGCGCATCACCGAGGTCAGCGTATAGCCGGGCACCTCTTCCGCCACTGCCCAGCCGCTGTCGGCACGAGCCAGATCGCTGCCGCGCGCATTCACGAAGCGCCAGTCATCGACGTCCTGGAAACGGGGCGCAAGCAGTTCGTCGCCGATTTCGCCACCGATGCGCACGTCGCTGAAGACGAACTGCTCGACCAGTTGCCCCTGCTCATCGACGGTACGCGCCTTCAGCAGCAGACCCGACTGGACTTCCGCCCACAGTGTATGGCCGTAGCGCAGATCGTCCCGCGGTTCGAAAATCAGCGCCTGCGCTTCCATGCCGGCGACGCGGACGACGCTACCCTTGCGAATGCGATAGCTTTCGGCGAGACCGACCGGCGACGCCGGGATTCGCGCCGGAAAGGCACGCCGGCTGGCGGCTTCGTCGATGATGACGAGCTTCTGGTCCGGCAGCATGCAGCGCACTTCCATGCCTCTGCGGATCAGCTCGCGCGGGCTGCCGTCCAGCGCCTCGAGGCGCTCGTACTCCACGCCGCCATCCACCCGATGCGCGATGCGCGAGGTTTCTACATGCGTACCGGACTGGTACATGAAGGTGCCGACATAATTGAGCCGCTGCCCGGCCGACGCGATGCGTGCCATCCAGGACAGCGGGTCGCCCGGCGCTTCGGCCAGGGCAGGAAGGTGCAGCAAGGCGGCGCAGACGCCGAAGACGGCGGCCAGACGCCTCATCGGCCCGCTCCGGCCGATGCGGAGACGGTCCTCACATACTGCACACCGGCCGGCATCGGTCCGCTGCTGACACCTTGATGGGCGAAAACGTACTCGCGCAGGGGATCGTCAGCCACGTGCTCGATTCCTGCGGCAAGCGGTGCCGCGGCAGGCGCGCCGACGCTGGCGATGAGCGGCTGCGCCGCAACCCGCTGCAGTTCCACGCCGGCGGGGCCGGCCGCGTCCTGCGAGTAGAGCGTCGCTGCGACCACGCCCACCGCAGCCACCCCCATCACCGAAGCCGCGATCGGCATCAGGGTCCGCACGACGCTACGCCGGGCGGCGGACGCCTTGGACGCTGCCGGTGCGAAAACGATGGGTTCATCATCGAGACCCGCCATGACCCGCCCGACGAAATCCGCCGAACCGGCCTGCTCACCGCGGATGACGTCGCCGATCAGGCAGTACGCATCCCAATCCTTCCTCAGCGATGTGTCGCGTCGCAAGCCGTCGAAAACCTGGCGTATCGCGTTCTCGTCGAGGTCGCCATCGATCAGCGCCGACAATTTGTCCTTCATGCCTACACCCTACCAACGTTTGTCCGGGGCCGTGTCCAGCAACGGCCGCAGGCGTTCTGCAATCGCTTCGCGCGCACGGAAGATCCGCGAGCGCACCGTACCGATCGGACATTCCATGATGTTGGCGATCTCCTCGTAACTGAGGCCTTCGAGTTCGCGCAACATGATGGCCGTCCGCAGCTCCTCGGGGAGAGCCGCCATCGCATCTTCGACGGTTTCGCCAATCTGGCGGGTCATCAGCAGCCGTTCGGGCGTATTGATGTCGCGCAATTGCTCGCCGTCTTCAAGGTCTCCGCCTCCTCCGAGTCGAAACTCGTCGAAGTCGGCGCCCTGCGTCCCTGCGAGACCAGGTAGTTCTTCGCGGTGTTGATACCGATGCGGTACAACCACGTGTAGAACGCACTGTCCCCACGGAACGATCCCAGCGCACGGTAAGCCTTGATGAAGGTTTCCTGCGCCACATCTTCGACTTCGGCTGGATCGCGGATCAACCTCGACAACAGGCGATGCAGCTTGCGCTGGTACTTGGATACCAGCAAGCCGAAAGCCTGCTTGTCGCCGCGCTGCACGCGCTCGACGAGTTGCTGATCGATTTCGCGATCGGTCATGGAGTGTTCGTTCTTTCCGGATGTTCGAATGACAAAGCCGCCGGATTATAAGCGAGCACCCCTGCTCTCACCAAAGATCGAAGACACAGGGACAGACACGGCACCCCGGGATTAGTTCATGCGCCGCACGGGCGATTCGGCCGGCTGCCTGCCGGGCGCCGGCACGCCCTTGAACAGCACACCACGTGCTATATTTTTGCCCTTTCCCTTGAGCGCGAGCGACATCTTGCTGAAACAGTACGACGTACTCATCCTCGGCAGCGGTGCGGCAGGCCAGTCCATGGCCCTCAGGCTCGCCGACAGCCGGCGTGTCGCCCTCGTCACCAAGCGCGAACTGTCCGACAGTGCCAGCAACTGGGCCCAGGGCGGCATCGCCGCGGTGCTCGACACCGCCGACAGCATCGAAGCCCACGTCCAGGATACCTTCACCGCCGGCGCCGGCCTGTGCGACCCCGAAGCCACCCGCTTCGTCGTCGAGAACGGCAAGCGCGCCATCGAATGGCTGATCGACCGCGGCGTGCCCTTCACCCGCGAGGCCGACTCCCAACTGGGCTATCACCTGACCCGCGAAGGCGGCCACTCGCACCGGCGCATCATCCACGCCGCCGACGCCACCGGCGCCGCGGTGCAATCGACGCTGTCCGCCCAGGTACGGGCACACCCGAACATCGACATCTTCGAGCATCACATCGCCGTCGACCTGGTGCTCGGCGACAAGATCGGCCAGCCGGACGAAGGCTGCCTCGGCGCCTATGTGCTCGACATCGAAGCCGGCAAGGTGGTGACTTTCGCCGCGCGCAACACCGTGCTGGCGACCGGCGGCACCGGCAAGGTCTATCTGTTCACTGACCAACCCCGACGTCGCCACCGGCGACGGCGTGGCGATGGCCTGGCGTGCCGGCTGCCGGGTGGCGAACATGGAATTCATCCAGTTCCACCCGACCTGCCTCTACCACCCGCAGGCAAAATCCTTCCTGATCTCCGAAGCCGTGCGCGGCGAAGGCGGCCTGCTCAAGCTGCCCGACGGCACGCGCTTCATGCCCGAGCACGATCCGCGCGAAGAACTCGCGCCGCGCGACATCGTCGCCCGCGCGATCGATTTCGAGATGAAGAAGCGCGGCCTCGACTGCGTGCTACCTGGACATCAGCTACAAGCCGACCGAATGGCTGCGCTCGCACTTTCCCAACATCTACGCGCGCTGCCTGGAGCTCGGCATCGACATCACCCGCGAGCCGATCCCGGTCGTGCCTGCCGCACACTATTCCTGCGGCGGCATCGTCACCGACCTGGCTGCGCGCACCGACGTGCCCGGCCTGTACTCGGTGGGCGAGTCGGCCCACACCGGCCTGCATGGCGCCAACCGCCTGGCGAGCAACTCCCTGCTCGAATGCCTAGTGTATGGCGAAGCGGCGGCGAACGACATCCTGGCGAAGCCGAAGCGCCCCGCCCCGGTACTGCCCGACTGGGACGAGAGCCGCGTCACCGATGCCGACGAGGAAGTCGTGATCTCGCACAACTGGGCGGAACTGCGCCGCGCGATGTGGGACTACGTCGGCATCGTCCGCACCACCAAGCGCCTGAAGCGGGCCCAGCACCGTATCCGCCTGCTGGCACGCGAGATCCACGAGTTCTACTCGAACTTCCGCGTCACCAACGACCTCATCGAACTGCGCAACCTGGTGGTCACCGCCGACCTGATCGTCTCCTGCGCGCTCAAGCGCAAGGAAAGCCGCGGCCTGCACCACTCGCGCGACTACCCCGACCTGCTGCCGCGGGCGCGCGAAACCATCCTGCGCCCACCGCGCGGCAAGCGCGCCTGAACGCTGCGCAGCCAATGAACGACGGGGCCTCGAGCCCCGTCTTTCATCCCGGCCTTGCGGACGCGCCGACCGGCGCTTCGTCATCGCGCCGCCCACATCCTGTCGCCGGCATCGAGGACTTCGCCCTCCTCGCAGCACATGCGCTTCGGCGCCGGCAGCGCATGCGTGCTCATGCCCTGCCCGCCTCGCCAACGATGACGCGCGCGTCGACCACCGCATAACCGTCCTCATAGGCCATCACCGGATTGAGGTCCAGCTCGGCAATCTGCGGATAGGCGGAAACGATGCCCGAGACCTTGAGCAGCAGATCGGCCAGCGCCTCGGTATCCACCGGCACGTGGCCGCGCACGCCGTCGAGAATGCGCCGCGCCTTGATCTGGTTGACCATCGAGCGCGCATCGTGGCGCGACAGCGGAATCGAACGGAAGGCCACGTCTTCCAGCACCTCGACGAAGATGCCGCCCAGGCCGAACATCACGACCGGCCCGAAGATCGGATCGCGGCTGACGCCGATGATGATTTCCACGCCCTTGCGTGCCATCGGCGTCAGCAGCATGCCTTCGATGTCGGCCTGCGGCGCGTAGGCCCGGCATGAACTCATGATCGCGTCGTAGGCCGTGCGCAATTCGGCCTCTCCGCGCAGATCGAGCTTCACGCCGCCCGCGTCCGACTTGTGCAGGATGTCGCGCGACACCACCTTCATCGCCAGCGCCTGTTCGCCGAAGTGGGCCGCGATGCCGGCCAGTTCGTCGGCGCCGTGCGCCACGCGCTCCTCGGCCACCGCGACGCCGTGCGCGCGCAGCAGCGCGCGCGCCTCGTATTCGAGCAGGTCGCGCCCCTGCTTGCAGGCAGTGGCGAACGCGGCCAGCACGGCGGCATCCGGCTCGGCCGCGGCGACGGGGCCCAACTGTTTCCGCCTGGCCAGATAGATGCCGCGCTCGCCCAGCGCCGCCAGCAGGCGCACGGCATGCTCGATCGAGGCGTACCTGGCAGCCCGGCCTCGTGCAGGCGGCGCAGTGCGGGGGTTTGACCGGCGCGTACAGACTGTAGATCACCAGCGGCTTGTCGGTGGCGCGCGCCAGTTCGATCATCGCCTCGGCGCCGCGCATCTCGCCGCCCAGCAGGCTTTCGGCGAAGCGCGTGTAATAGCCGCCGAACATGCCGACCAGGAATACGCTGTCGACGTTTTCATCCTCGGCGACGATGCGCAGACAGTCGGCCAGCAGCGCAGGATTGGCGTCGCTGCTGCCGGCGACGTCCACCGGATTGACCAGCGAAGCCTGCGGCAGCAGGATTTCCGCCAGCCGGCGGCGGGTGTCCTCGCCCAGCGGGGCGAGCGTCAGCCCGGCCTCGGCAATGCGGTCGGACGCGATGGTGGCCTGCCCGCCGCCGTCGGACACCACCGCGACGCGCTTGCCGTGCGCCTGCTGCAGCAGGGCCAGGCCCTCGGCCACCGGCAGGATCTCGTCGGAATCCTCCACCACGCTGACCCCCGCCTGGCGCAGCAGATCGACGGTCATCGCATAACTGCCGGCCAGCGCACCGGTGTGCGAGCTGGCCGCCTTGCGGCCTTCCTCGGTGGCGCCGGACTTGTACACCACCACGGGCTTCTTCAGCGTGGTCTCGCGCGCCACCTCGAGGAAGTCGCGGCCTTCGCGGAAGCCTTCCACGTACAGCGTGGCCACGCGCGTGCGCGGATCCTCGCCCAGATAGCGCAGATAATCGTTGAAGCCGATGTCGGTCTGATTGCCCGGACCGACGTAGGTGGAAAAGCCCACGTGGCCGTTGTACTGGGCTTCCAGCACCAGCGACAGCAGCATGTTGCCGGACTGCGAGATGAAGCCGATGTCGCCCGCCTTCACATTGGCCAGATCGAGCAGGTTGACCTTCTTGTGCAGGTTGAACATGCCCGAGGTGTTCGGGCCGATCACCCGCACGCCGCCGGCACGGGCGGCCTCCAGCACGGCGCGCTCCAGGCGGGCGCCCTCCTCGCCGGTTTCCTTGAAACCGCTGGCCAGCGCGATGGCGCCCTTGACCCCTTTGCGCCCGCATTCGGCGATGATGTCCGGCACCGTAGCCGCCGGCGTACAGATCAGCGCCAGGTCCACCGGGCCCGGCAGCGCATCGACCGACGGGTAGGCGCGCACGCCGAACACTTCGGTGAGCCTGGGATGCACCGGATAGATGGCGCCGCCGTAATGTCCCTTTATCAGCCCCGCCATGGCCTTGTAACCGCGCTTGGTGGGGTCGGCCGAGGCGCCGACGATGGCGATGGAATCGGGGGAGAGGAAATCGTGCAGCGGACTGCGCTCGCCCTGCCCCGGTGCGGCAAGCTCGGAGATGCTCATGCGGTTCATGTTCAGCGTCCCTTGAAAACGGGTGATCTCTTTTCGGCGAAGGCGTCCACGCCCTCCTGCCAGTCCTGCGTGGTGCTGACGAAGGTCATGCCTTCCAGTTCCGCGCTCAGCGTGGCATCGAAACTGCGTTCGGCGGCGAAGTTGAGCTGTTCCTTGGCCAGTTGCATGGAAAACGGCGCCTTGCCGGCGATGGCGGCAGCGAACTCGCACGCCGCGTCGAGGAAGCCCTCGTCCGGCAGCACCCGGTTTGCCAGGCCGATGCGCACGGCCTCGGCGCCGTCGATGCGTTCGCCGAGGAACACCAGCTCGCGCGCCTTGGCCAGGCCGACCAGGCGCGGCAGCAGCCAGGTCACGCCGCCGCCGAGGAAGCTGCCGATGCCGATCTCGGGAAAGCCGATGCGTGCGCCGGCGGCCATGACGATGAAGTCGGAGGCCACCGCCATTTCCGCGCCGGCGCCCAGCGCGTAGCCATTCACCGCGGCCACCACCGGCTTGGCGAGCTGCTGCAGGCGGCGGCACACCTTCTGCTCGCCGTGCAGATACTGCCGGCGGTCGTAGGCGGAGCGTCCCTCCTTGTGCGCCTTGAGGTCGGCGCCCACGCAGAAGGCCCGGCCTTCGCCGGTCAGCAGCACCACGCGCACCTCGCCGTCGGTTTCCGCCTCGGCCAGTGCCTGCTGCAGCTCGGCGTACAGCTGCGCGGTGACCGCGTTGAGCCGCTGCGGTCGATTCAGGCGGATTTCCGCGATACCGCCGCGGCGCTCATACACGATCGTTTCGTAAGCCATGCACATTCTCCCTGCAGCGGTTGCAATCCTTGGTCTAGGTGGTGATCGACGGCTGCAGCGCGCGGCTCCGCAGCTGCAGCCAGGCGACCAGGCCGAGCAGCAGCAACGGCGGAATGAGCATCCACTCGTCGCGCGGCCGCGCGGCAGGCAATTCGAGGTAGGCAAAGTCCAGGCCCTGCTCCACGCCCAGTTTCGCCGCCTGGCTGCCGAAGCGCACCGATGCGACGGAAACCTGGTCGCCGAACGAGATGATCATCACCCCGGCGTGGTTCAGGCGCTGCTGCAGCGTGCCCTGCGGACCCAGCGGCAGCAGCACACCCTTGGCAACGTTCTTGCCCTCGATGCTGATGCCTTCGATGAACACCCGCAGACTGGCATTGTCCGGCGCCTCCTCGACCACCCGCGCCAACTCGCTGGCCGGCACCCGTTCATACGGTGCATGGAGCATGTCCATCCAGAAACCGGGGCGGAACAGGCTGAAGGTGATCAGCAGCAGCGCCATACCTTCCCAGGCGCGGTTGCGCGTCAGGAACCAGCCTTGCGTGGCCGCTGCGAACATCAGGTTGGCAAGGACGGCACTCGACACGGTGAGGAAGAAGATCCACCATGAATCGACGCCGATCATCAGCAACTGCGTATTGAAAATGAACATGAACGGCAGAATGGCCGTGCGGATGGAGTACAGGAAGGCTTGCGCCCCGGCAGCGATCGGATCGCAGCGCGCGATACCGGCCGCCGCGTAGGCAGCCAGACCCACCGGCGGAGTGGCGTCGGCCATCAGGCCGAAATAGAACACGAACAGGTGCACCGCGATCAGCGGCACCAGCAGGCCGTTCTGCGCACCGAGCTCGACCACCACCGGCGCCATCAGCGTGGACACGACGATGTAGTTGGCAGTGGTGGGCAGCCCCAGGCCGAGGATCAGGCAGATGACGGCCACCATGAGCAGCATGACCATCAGGTTGCCGCCCGAGACGATTTCGACGAACTCGGTGAGCACCAGGCCGACGCCGGTCAGCGTCACGGTGCCCACGATGATGCCGGCGGCAGCCGTGGCGATGCCGATGCCGATCATGTTGCGCGCGCCGTTGATCAGACCGTTGTATAGATCGCCGGCGCCGCGCATGGCCGCTGCAGGCAGATCGCCCTGGCCACGGAAGAATGCCTGCAGCGGACGCTGGTGACCAGGATGAACATCATGAACACGGTGGCCCAGAACGCCGACAGGCCGGGCGAAAGTTCTTCGACCATCAGATTCCAGATCAGCGCCACCACCGGCAACAGGAAATACAGGCCGGTCTTCAGCGTCGGGCCGGTCTCGGGCAGTTCGGTGAGCGGCTGGTTCGGATCATCCAGGTGCAGCTCGGGCTGCATGGCGGAATAGCGCACCAGTGCGGCATAGGCGATCAGCATCAGCACGGAAATCACCATGGTGGAAGCTTCTCCGGCCAGGTCCTTGATCCAGCCCAGGCCGTAGTAGACGAGCCCGGCCAAGATGACCAGGCCGCTCACGGTGAGCCCGAACGAGATCAGCCGCTTGCTGCCCGGCACCATGCTGCGCCGCGGCAAGCCGCGGATGTTGGCCTTCATGGCCTCCAGGTGGACCAGGTAGAACAACGCGACATAGGAAATGATCGCCGGCAGGAAGGCGTGCTTGATGACTTCGTTGTAGGCGATGCCGACGTATTCCACCATCAGGAAGGCCGCCGCCCCCATCACCGGCGGCATGATCTGCCCGTCCACCGATGCCGCCACCTCGATGGCCGCCGCCTTGGTGGGCTTGTAGCCCACGCGCTTCATCAGCGGAATGGTGAAGGTGCCGGTCGTCACCACGTTGGCAATCGACGAGCCGGAAATCAGCCCGGTGCTCGCCGAGGCCACCACCGAAGCCTTGGCCGGGCCACCGTGCATGTGGCCGAGCATGGAGATCGCGGCCTTGATGAAGTAGTTGCCCGCGCCGGCCGTTTCCAGCAGCGCGCCGAACAGCACGAACAGGAAGATGAAACTGGTGGACACGCCCAGCGCCACGCCGAACACGCCTTCGGTGGACAGCCACAGATGGCTCATCCCCTTGTTCAGCGACGCGCCCCGGTGGGCGATCATTTCCGGCATGTAGGGGCCGAGAAAGATGTAGCCGATGAACACGATGGCGAGGATCACCATCGGCAGGCCGAGCACGCGGCGGGTCGCCTCCAGCAGCAGGGTGATCCCCAGGATGGCGACGATCAGGTCCATCTGCGTCGGCAGGCCGGGACGGGTGGAAAGTTCGCGATAGAACAGATACAGGTAGGCCGCACAGAACGCCCCGGCGGCGGCCAGCAGCCAGTCGATCGCCGGGATGTGGGCGCGCGGCGAGCGCTTGAAGGCGGGATAGGCCAGATAACCCAGGAACACGGCGAGCGCCAGGTGCAGGGCGCGGGCCTCGGTATCGTTGAGGATGAAGAAACCGAAAGAGAACGGCAGCGGCGAGGCGAACCAGAGCTGGAACAGGGACCACGCCAGCGCGGCGAAGGCGATGACCCCGGCAGCCCAGCCGACCGGCCTGCGTCCGCCGGTATCGGATTCGGCAATCATCCGCTTCAGTTCTTCTTCGGTCATTGCCTGGGGACTTGGGGTCGGGTTCGACATGCGCCCGTCTCCTGAAAAGGATCGGAAATCCACCGGCTCTGCCGCATCCCGGCGACGAAGCTCAGCGGAGCAGCGCCCGGACGCGGCAGGCGGCCGAAAGGACGAGATCGGGCGCCGGCCCCCATCGGACCCCGGCGCCTCACGGTCTACTTACATCCAGCCCTTTTCCTTGTAGTAGCGAATGGCGCCATCATGCAGCGGCGCGCTCATCCCGTTCTTCACCATCTCTTCCGGCTTCAGGTTGGCGAATGCCGGATGCAGGCGCTTGAACTCCTCGAAGTTGTCGAACACGGCCTTGACCATGGCGTAGACCACATCGTCGGACACCTTGGCGGACGTCACGACGGTAGCCAGCACACCATAGGTCGGAGTCGGCTCGGGGTTGTTGTTGTACAGGCCGCCGGGAATTTCGACCTTGGCGTAGTAGGGCGCGCCTTCGACCAGCTTGTCGACTGCCGGACCGGTCAGCGGCACCAGCCTGGCGCCGCAGGTGGTGGTCGGATCCTGGATGTTGGCCGAGGGATGGCCCACGCCGTAGAAGAAGCCGTCGATCTTGTTGTCGCACAGCGCGGCGCCGTGCTCGTCGGCCTTCAGTTCGGAAGCCAGGGAAAAGTCCGAGATCTTCCAGCCCAGCGCGCTCAGCAACTCCTCCATCGACGCGCGCGTGCCCGAGCCGGGGTTGCCGATGTTGAAGCGCTTGCCCTTCAGATCCTCGAAGGACTTGGCGCCGGCCTCCTTGCGCACCAGCACCGTGAACGGTTCCGGGTGCAGCGACATCACCGCGCGCAGCTCGGTGTAGGGGCCGGCCTTGGAGAAGGAGCTCGAACCATTGTAGGAATGGAACTGCCAGTCGGACTGGGCCACGCCGAAATCCAGTTCGCCGGCCCGGATGGTGTTCAGGTTGTAGACCGAACCGCCGGTGCTCTCGACGGAGCAGCGAATGCCATGGTCCGTGCGGTTCATGTTGATGAGGCGGCAGATCGCACCACCGGCGGCGTAGTACACCCCGGTAACCCCTCCCGTGCCGATGGTGACGAATTTCTGTTGTGCATGGGCAGGAGCGGCTCCCAATACGGCGGCGGTCGCGCAGACTGCGGCAATGGCGGTCAGTTTGTTCATGGTACGTCCTCCATGGGTGTGATGCACAGGGCATTCCGCCGGAAACGGCGGGGGTCGGGGGTTCGAATCCGGACAAGCCGATACCAGTACTATTGAGATCAAATTTCGACCAATGTTTCCCAACCCCTAGGCACGCACCGATTTACGCCAGCCTTGCGGCGTGGCGTTGGCGAGCAGGAAACCTTCATGGGGTACCGCCGCATGGCGGCCGGCGAGCAGATCGGCCAACAGCCCCCCGCTGCCCATCGCCAGGGTGAAGCCCAGGGCGCCATGGCCCACGTTGACCCACAGATTCTCGGCGCCGGCCCGGTCGATGATCGGCCGCCCGGTGGGTGTCGCCGGGCGCAGGCCGGCCCAGGTGGATATCTCGGCATCGGCCACCCAGTCGCCGAAAGCCTCGCGCGTTTCCCGGATCAGCGTGGCGACGCGGTCCGGCCGTACCGAGGCATCCGCGCCGACGATGTCGGCCATGCCCGCCACGCGCAGCCGGCGGGCAAGCGGCGCATAAACGATCTTGCGCTGGAAATCGGTGACGCTGAGCCGCGGCGCCGCCGAGGCGCCCTGCTCGCCCAGTGCCACGCTGATGCTGTAGCCCTTCACCGGATAGATCGGCAGATGCACGCCCAGCGGGGCCAGCAGCGCCGGTGCGGCGGCCCCGGCGGCAATCACCAGTTGGTCCACCGCCAGCCGTCCGCGCCCATGCAGCAGCACCGCGCGCACACGACCATCACCGAACTCCAGCGCGGTGGCCGCATCGCCCAGCACGAACTCGGCCGGGCGCTCGCCGCCGCGCAAGCGCGTTTCCAGTTCGCGGCACAGCTTCAGGCAATCCCCGGCATCCTCGCTGGCGGTATGGATGCCGCCCTGCAGATGCGGCCGCAGGCGGGCAAGTGCAGGCTCCAGCGCCACGCACTCGTCGGCATCGAGCGCGCGCTGCTCCGAGGCCAGATCCGCCGAGGAGGCAATCAGCCGGCGTGCGGCAGCGAAGGTCGCCGGATCACGGTGCAGCACCAGTTTGCCGTTGCGGACGAAATCGAAATCCAGCCCATGTCTTTCGATCATGGCATGCACCAGCGACTGGCTGTACAGCGAAAGCGGCAGCAGCTTGCCGACCGAGCGCAGCTTGTCGTTCTGGTTGCAGGCCTTGAGGAAGCTCATCAGCCATCGCCATTGCCGGGGATCGAAGCACGGGCGGAAGCGCACCGGCGCATCGCGCCGCATCAGCCAGGCGGGAATCTTGGCAAGGATGTCAGGATCGGCCAGCGGGGCGATGTAGCGGTAGCTCAACTGCCCGCCGTTGGCATGGCTGGCTTCCATGCCGGTCTGGGCATGACGGTCGATCACGACGACCTCGTGCCCATCCTCGCGCAAGGCCCAGGCACTGGCCAGACCGACGATTCCCGCTCCGATGACCGCAACTCGCACGCCACCTCCACATGCTGTGTCGCCGAAAGGCAAGCTGAAAATCGAATATAGCGGCAGCGTCACGAAGACGGCGTGCAGATCCTGCGGTAAGGTATGTCTTCAGGACATGGACGAACGGAGGCGCTCTTGCGGCTGCGCCAGATCGAAATCTTCCGCGCGGTGATGATCGCCGGCTCGGTCAGCGAGGCCGCGCGCATGCTCAATGTCTCCCAGCCGGTGGTCTCCCGCGTGCTGCGACATACCGAGGATTCCCTGGGCTTTCCGCTCTTCGAGCGCGGACGCGGGCGGCTGACGCCCACCCCGGAAGCCCACACCCTGTTCGCTCAGGTCGGCCGCGCCTGGCGGGAGATCGAACGCGTCGACGCGCTCGCGGGCAATCTGCGGCGAGGTACTTCCGGCCTGCTGCGCCTGGCGGTCACGCCCTCGTTGGCGACTACCCTGCTCCCCGGCGCACTGACCAGCATGCGCGAGTCGACGCCGGAGGTCGTGCTGGATCTCGTGGGCCAGCCATACCCCGGAAATCGAGGACTACTTGCTGGCCTTCGACGTCGATGTGGGCGTGGTCATCGAACCCGGCGCCCACGTCGCCCTGATGAGCGCGCCGCTGGCCAGCGGCGAAATGCTGTTGGCCGTTCCGCGCGCCTGGGAAGCGGCCATGGCCAGCCTGTTCTCCGGCGACGGCCCCGTGCCCTGGACGCGCTGGCACGCACAATGGGGGGAACGGGCCTACATCGGGCTGTCCGAGGCCACCGCGCTCGGCGAGCGCCTGACCGCCACGCTGGGCGCCCACGGCTGGCCGCTGCGCCATTCGCTGAGCGTGCAGACCTATGCGCTGGCCGGCACGCTGGTGGAGCACGGTCTCGGTTACGCTTTCGTCGACCTGTTCACCGCCGCCGGCCTGAATCCACGCCAGGTTCTGCTGCTGCGCCTGGAGAACAGCATCCCGTTCCAGCTCAGCATGCTGCGCCACGTCGCCACACCGCGCTCGGTGCTGCTGGCGCGCCTGGAGAAATCGCTGCTGCTGGCCATCGACGAGCGGCGCAGGCTGCTCTGGCAGCATGTGTCGCCCTGGCGGCTGCAGATGGATGGATGAGCACGCGTACGTTCGGCGCTCGTCCGCTGCGCGCAGGTATCAAGCCGGGATCAAGCGCTCGATAACGGCGCGGCCTTGTGCCGCAACCATATCCTCAGCAGCCGCCAATGCGCGGGCGCCATGTTGGTCCGCAGCAGCATCAGCCGGCGTCGGCGTTTTGCCGGCGGTGCGCTGGCTTCAGCCGATGGGCCCACAAGCGGCAGCCATACGGCCCAGCCGAAATCGACCGCACCAAGCGCAAGACGGTAGTCGCGAACCGTGGCGCCGTCACCGCTGGCGTACCGCACGCTCAATCCGCCATCTCCCCCGAGAACGAGCATCAGCCCTCGTTTGGCCCGCTCCTGGGCAAGCGCATGAAACAGCGACAACGGCAGCGCAAGACCGAGCGCGACCCCCGGCAGTTGCAACCGCGACCACGGCTCGCCGGACGGCATCAACCCCGGCACATGAAAAAGCGCCAATCCCGCCACGACATGCGCGGCCAGGATTGACGCCATCACGGCCCTCGAAGGGCCAAGCGGAACGCTCAGCGGAAAGTGCATGGCTTCACCATGCGCCTTCCAGCTCAGACCTTGCGGAACACCAGGGTGCCGTTGGTGCCGCCGAAGCCGAAGTTGTTCTTCAGCGCGACATCGATCTTCATCGGGCGGGCGACGTTCGCGCAGTAGTCGAGATCGCACTCCGGATCCTGCTCGAAGATGTTGATCGTCGGCGGCGAAATCTGGTTGTGCACCGCGAGCACCGTGAACACCGACTCCAGGCCGCCGGCGCCGCCCAGCAGGTGGCCGGTCATCGACTTGGTCGAATTGACCACCAGCTTCTTCGCCGCATCGACACCGAAGGCGAGCTTGATCGCGTCGGTCTCGTTCTTGTCGCCCAGCGGCGTCGAAGTGCCGTGCGCATTCAGGTAATGGACCTGATCGGGCGTCACGCCGGCGTTCTTCATCGCGTTGACCATGCTGCGGCGCGGGCCGTCGGTGTCCGGCGCGGTCATGTGGTAGGCGTCGCCGCTCATGCCGAAGCCGGCGAGTTCGGCGTAGATCTTCGCGCCGCGGCGCACCGCATGCTCATATTCCTCGAGCACCATCACACCGGCACCCTCGCCCAGCACGAAGCCGTCGCGATCCTTGTCCCACGGGCGGCTGGCCGTCGCCGGATCGTCGTTGCGGGTCGACAAGGCCTTGGCCGAGGCAAAGCCGCCGATGGCGAGATTGGTGACCGTCGATTCGGCACCGCCGCAGACCATCACGTCGGCGTCGCCGTACTCGATCATGCGCGCGCTCATGCCGATCGCGTGGAGGCCGGTGGTGCAGGCGGTGACCACCGCCAGGTTGGGCCCCTTCATGCCGTACATGATCGACAGGTTGCCCGAGATCATGTTGATGATGGTGCCCGGAATGAAGAAAGGCGAAATCTTGCGCGGCCCACCGCCGAGGAAATCGTCGTGCGTATCCTCGATCATCGGCAGGCCGCCGATACCGGAGCCGATGTTGACGCCGATACGATCGGCGTTGCTTTCATCGACCACGATGCCGGAGTCGCGAATGGCCTGTATGCCCGCGGCCATGCCGTAGTGGATGAACACGTCCATGCGGCGCGCTTCCTTGGCCGACAGGTATTCGGTGACGTCGAAATTCTTGACCTCGCCCGCGATCCTGGCCGAAAACGCACTCGCGTCGAAACGGGTGATCGGTCCGATGCCACTCTTGCCGGCAAGCAGGTTTTCCCAGGCTTCGGGAACAGTATTGCCGACTGGCGAAATGGCACCCAGACCGGTGACGACGACTCTACGACGCGACACGGGCAACTCCGTTGAAATCGGTGAAATGAAGACATGCGTATCCGGACGCCGCAGCGGCGGCATCCGGACCGCGTTCGCTCAAGAGAAGCGAATTACTTCTTGAGGTGGGCGTTGACGTAGTCGATCGCCTGCTGGACGGTGGTGATCTTCTCGGCCTCTTCGTCCGGGATCTCGCACTCGAATTCTTCTTCGAGGGCCATGACCAGCTCCACGGTGTCCAGCGAATCCGCGCCCAGATCATCGACGAACGAAGATTCGGTCTTGATCTCCGATTCGTTCACGCCAAGTTGCTCAGCGACGATCTTCTTGACGCGCTGTTCGATGTTCTCCATGAACTAACTCCTTCCCTGAGGGTAACGGGTGTATTGAAAAAGCCGGCGTATTCTACCAAAACCCGGCCGAACCGCTATCCTGACCGATGATCAGGACATGTACATGCCGCCGTTGACGTGCAGGGTGGTCCCGGTCACGTAGGCGGCGGCAGGCGAAGCGAGGAAAGAAACTGCTCCGGCAATTTCCTCCGGACGGCCCAGACGGCCGAGCGCGATGTTGCCCAGCAGCGCGTCGCGCGCGGCTTCCGGCAGCGCACGCGTCATGTCGGTGTCGATGAAGCCGGGCGCCACGCAATTGACGGTGATGTTGCGGCTTCCCAGCTCGCGCGCCAGCGCGCGCGTCATGCCGGCCACGCCGGCCTTGGCCGCGGCGTAATTTGCCTGGCCGGGATTGCCGGCACTCGCAACCACCGAGGTGATGTTGATGATGCGGCCCGTGCGGGCCTTCATCATGCCGCGCATGACCAGCTTGCTCATGCGGAAGACCGCGCGCAGGTTGGTGTCGAGCACCGCATCCCACTCGTCGTCCTTCATCCGCATCGCCAGGTTGTCGCGGGTGATGCCGGCATTGTTGACCAGGATCGAAATCGCGCCGAAGCGCTTCTCGACATCGCCGACCAGCGCCTCACAGGAGGCCGCGTCGGTCACGTTCAGCGCCAGCCCGGCGCCCTCGATGCCCGCATCGGCCAGCGCCTTGTCGATGTCGGCGGCGCCCGCTTCGGAAGTGGCGGTACCGACGACGGTCGCGCCGAGACGGCCCAGCTCCAGTGCCACGGCGCGGCCGATGCCGCGCGACGCGCCGGTCACCAGCGCAACCTGTCCTTCAAGCGAGAAACTCATATTCACCTCACCGCCGCAATCGACTGTTCGAGGCTCGCCGCATCGTGCGCCGAACCGCCTTCCACATCCTTGGCAATGCGCTTGGTCATGCCGGCCAGCACCTTGCCCGGCCCGCATTCGATGACGTGGCTCATGCCGCGCGCAGCCATCGCCTGCACCAGCTCGATCCAGCGCACCGGCGAATAGGCCTGGCGCACCAGGGCGTCGCGGATCTTCTCGGGATCGTCATAGACGGCGACATCGACGTTGTTGATGACGTCGATTTCCGGCCGGCTGATGGCGACGTCCGCCAGGCGTTCGGCCAGGCGCTCGGCCGCCGGGCGCATCAAGGCGCAGTGGAAAGGCGCGGACACCGGCAGCAGCACGGCGCGCTTGGCACCCCTGGCCTTGGCGATCTCGCCGGCGCGCTCGACCGCGGCCTTCGCACCGGCGATGACGATCTGGCCCGGTGCATTCAGGTTGGCGGCCTCGACCACCTGCCCCTGCGCGGCTTCGGCACAGGCCTCGCGCACGGCATCGGCATCCAGGCCCATCACCGCGGCCATCGCGCCTTCGCCGGCAGGCACCGCTTCCTGCATCGCCTGGGCGCGAAAGCGCACCAGCGGCACGGCATCCTTGAAGGCCATCGCCCCGGCAGCGACCAATGCGGAGTATTCACCGAGGCTGTGCCCGGCCACCAGCGCCGGCCTGGGGCCGCCCGCGGCCAGCCAGGCGCGCCAGGCGGCGACGCCCGCCGTCAGCATCAGCGGCTGGGTGTTGACCGTCAGCGCCAGGCGCTCGGCCGGACCGTCGCACACCATGGCCCACAGATCCTCGCCCAGCGCATCGGACGCTTCGGCAAAGGTTTCACGAATCACTGCGGCTTCGCCGTAGGCGGCCATCATGCCGACCGATTGCGAACCCTGCCCGGGAAAAACCAGCGCAAATGCCATGCCTGCTCTCCGGTTGTCAGAAGTTGGAATGAGGAATCAGAAGTCGATCAGGGCCGCGCCCCAGGTGAAGCCGCCGCCGACGCCTTCGACGACGATGCGATGCCCCGGACGGATCTGGCCGTTGCGCACGGCCTCGTCCAGCGCCAGCGGAATCGACGCCGCCGAAGTGTTGCCGTGGTGGTCCAGCGTGGTGACGACCTTGTCCATCGACAGGCCCAGGCGCTTGGCCGTGGCCTGGATGATGCGGATGTTGGCCTGGTGCGGGATCAGCCAATCGACGCTGTCGGCAGTGGCGCCCGCGGCGTCGAGCACTTCGTGGGCCACTTCACCCAGCACCTTGACCGCGAACTTGAACACCGCCTGGCCGTCCATGCGCAGGAAGGGGTCGCCGATGACCTGGCCCGAGGCGACGCCGCCCGGCACGCACAGGATCGGATGGTGGCTGCCGTCGGCGTGCAGCGCCGACGCGCGGATGCCCGGCTGCGCCGAGGCTTCGAGCACCACCGCGCCGGCGCCGTCGCCGAACAGCACGCAGGTGGCGCGGTCGGACCAGTCGAGGATGCGCGAGAACACTTCGGCGCCGACCACCAGCGCACGTTTGTGGCTGCCGGAACAGATGAACTTCTCCGCCACCGACAGCGCATAGACGAAGCCGCTGCATACCGCCTGCACGTCGAACGCCGGCCCGCCGTTGCGGATGCCGAGCTTGGACTGCAGCAGCGTGGCCGTGCTCGGGAAGATGTAGTCCGGCGTCGAGGTGGCGACGATGATCAGGTCGATGTCCTCGGCCTCGCAGCCCGCCGCGTCGATCGCGCGCTCGGCGGCGATCCGCGCCAGATCGCTGGCACCGACGTCGGCAGCGGCCAGATGGCGGCTGCGGATGCCCGAGCGCGAGACGATCCACTCGTCCGACGTATCGATACCGCGTGCGACCAGATCGTCGTTGCTGACCGGCTCACCGGGCAGATAGCTGCCCGTGCCCGCGATCCTTGCGTAGATCATGCCTTCACCTCGTTCATGCTCGCCATCCGTTCGGAAATCCGCTCGATGAGCCGGTTCGACGCTGCCTCGGCCGCACGCGCGAGCGCAGTGCTGAAAGCGAGCACGTCGGCCGATCCATGGCTCTTGAGCACCACTCCGCGCAAGCCCAGCAGCGGCGCACCATTGTAAAGGCGATGATCGACCCGCTGCTTGAAACGCTTGAGCACCGGCAGCGCCACGGCAGCCATCAGCTTGGTCAGCAGCGAGCGGCTGAACTCCTGCTTGAGCATCGCCCCCAGCATCTGCGCCAGCCCTTCCGAGGTCTTGAGCGCGACGTTGCCGACGAAGCCGTCGCACACGACGACGTCCACCGTGCCTTCGTAGATGTCGTCGCCTTCGACGTTGCCGTAGAAGTTGAGTCCGCTGGCACGCAGCAGGTCGGCCGCCTCCTTGACGACGTCGTTGCCCTTGATCGCCTCCTCGCCGATGTTGAGCAGGCCGACGCTCGGACGCTCCTTGTGCTCGATGGCCGCAACCAGCGACGAGCCCATGACGCCGAACTGCAGCAGGTGCTCGGCCGAACAGTCAACGTTGGCGCCGAGGTCGAGCACATAGGTATGGCCCTTCATCGACGGCAGCACGGTGGCGATCGCCGGCCGGTCGATGCCGGGCAGCGTCTTCAGCACGAAGCGCGAGATCGCCATCAGCGCGCCGGTGTTGCCGGCCGATACGGCGGCGCTCGCCTCGCCGGCCTTGACCAGGTCCATCACCACGCGCATCGAGGAGTCCTTCTTGGTGCGCATGGCGATCGCCGGCGGGTCGTCCATGGTGACGACCTCGGACGCAGGGCGCAGCTTCAGACGGGCGCCGAATTCAGATTGGGCCGTACCGAGCAGAGGCTGGATCGCCTCTTCCCGGCCGACCAGGATTACGTTTGCATCGGCATGGCTGCGCAGGAAGGACAGCGCGGCAGGCACGGTCACGGCCGGGCCGTGATCGCCACCCATGCAGTCGATCGCAATGGTGACACCCATCGGCATCTCGCGTGACTCAGGCGGAAAATATAAAGAATGCGCGGAAAAAAAGCGGCGCAGGCGCAAAGCGCCATACGCCGCCTTCGCGTACCGGGAGCAGGATTACTCGCCCTTGGCCTTCATGACCTTCTTGCCACGGTAGACGCCGCTCGGGCTGACGTGGTGGCGCAGGTGGACTTCACCGGTGGTCGGCTCGACGGCCAGCGCCGGCGCGGTCAGGAAATCGTGGGAACGGTGCATGCCACGCTTGGAGGGGGACTTCTTGTTCTGTTGGACGGCCATGGAAATACTCCTGATACAAATTGATGCGCCTAGTCTGCGCGATGACTGCCTCGCAGCGACGCCAGCGCAGCGAAAGGCGATTCTTCGTTGGCCCCGTTGACTCCCCGGGGCGCCTCACATTGTTCGTGTCGCGGTGCGATCGGCAAGGCCAGCAGGATCTCTTCCTCGACCAGCGCCAGCACGTCGAGATCTTCCTCGACCTCGATCGCATCGACTTCGTCGTCTTCGAGCTCCTCGTCGGGGATGGGCTGTCCCGCCCTCACCGGCTGCAGCACGGTCTCGACCGCCAAGGGCCAGTCGAAACCCGCCAGGCAGCGCTGGCAACGCAGATCCAGCCGCCCTTCGAGCACCAGCCTGAGCCGGGGTTCCTGCCGGCCGGACGAGCTGCCTTCGGCAAGCGCCCGTTCAGCCAGCGAGCCCTCGATCTTCCAGCCCACCACGCCCGCATCGCTGGCCAGCACATCAGCCAGACGCGACAATTCCGCCACCTCGACCTCGCCCGACAGGGTCCGTGCCTCGGCGGCGAAACGGAAGGGATCGGCAATCCTGCCGAGCGACGCGCCTCGTTGCGACATAGCCGTGCATGATATTATTTTTTCAGGCTTTGTGTCAAAGCCATTGAAGGGAAGACGCCCCGCGCGTGCCTCTCCCCGGCCTGGAACGGGGCGCTTCGAAACCGAGCCCCCTAGCCGGGCGCCCCTGTGCCGGGCGCCCCTCCCCGCAAGGGGAACCACACCCGGGACGATCACTCGATCGGCCCGCCATCCCCGCCCACCTGCCGAACCACGCAATGAAGCTGATCCTCGCCTCCACCTCCGCCTACCGGCGGATGCTGCTCGAACGCCTGCTCATCCCGTTCGAGACCGCACACCCCGACACCGACGAAACCCCGCTGCCGGGCGAAGCCCCCGACGCCACTGCCGAACGCCTGGCCGCCGACAAGGCGCGCGCCGTGGCACCGGCCTGGCCGGACGCGCTGATCATCGGCGGCGACCAGGTCGCCCACATCGGCGGCCAGGTATTCGGCAAACCGGGCAGCGAGGAGCGCGCCATCGCCCAACTGCGGCAGATGAGCGGCCAAACCGTGACTTTCCACACCGCGCTTGCGCTGCTCAATACCCGCAGCGGCCGCCTGCAGATCGAAGGCGTGCCGACGCAGGTGCGCTTCCGCAGCCTGAGCGAAGACGAGATCCGCCGCTACGTCGCCACCGAACGCCCGCTCGACTGCGCCGGCAGCGCCAAGGTCGAGGGCCTCGGCATCACCCTGCTCGAAGCCCTGTCCGGCGACGACCCCACGGCGCTGATCGGCCTGCCGCTGATCGCGCTGTCGCGCATGCTGCGCGCCGAAGGTCTCGCCCTGCCATGAGCGCCGCCCACTCCCCCGCCGGCGAACGCGGCACACTGTTCCTCGTTCCCGTTTCCCTTGGCGAGACACCCTGGCCCGGCTTCCTGCCTGCCCAGGCGCAGGCGATCGCCGCCGGCCTGGAACACTTCGTCGTCGAAAACGCCCGCGCCGCGCGCGCCCACCTGAAGCGGCTCGACTACCCCCACCCGCTGCGCGACACGGACATCCGCGAACTGCCGTCCGATCCGTCAAGCGCCCAGGACGCCGCTTTCAACGCCCTGCTCGCTCCAGCGCTGGAAGGCCGCAACCTGGGCCTGATGTCGGACGCCGGCTGCCCCGCCGTCGCCGACCCCGGCGCCCGCCTGGTGGCGCGCGCCCACGCGCTGGACATCCGCGTCGCCCCGCTGGTCGGGCCATCCTCCATCCTGCTCGGCCTGATGGGCTCGGGCCTGAATGGCCAGAGCTTTGCCTTCCACGGCTACCTGCCGGTCGACGAAGCCGGCCGCGACGCCGCGCTGCGCACGCTGGAAGACGAATCGCGCAAGCTCGGCCGCACCCAGATCTTCATCGAGACGCCCTATCGCAACGAACGCATGTTCGACGCGCTGCTGAAGACGCTGAAGCCGGACACCCGCGTCTGCGTCGCCCGCGAACTCAACACTGCCGAGGAGGCCATCCATACGCGCAGCGTGCGCGAATGGAAAAGGGCCGCCCGCCCGGTGCTGGCAAAACGGCCCTGCCTGTTCCTGCTGCTGGCTTAGGCTGGCGCCCATACTGCCGTTGCAGGAACGGCCGCGAATGCAGCCGTGGAAGCAGCAGCGAGGCCCTGTTCGCGGCTAGGCGCCCCGGCTGAAGCCGCTACGGGAAGAGGCTTCCCGGCACCGTGAAGGCAACAAACTTAGGCGCGCTCCAGCAACCAGCGCGCCATGTCGCCCGGCGTGCGCACGCAGGCCAGCGGCTGCTCGGCCTCCAGCGCCGCCAGCGGATGCGCACCGAAACCCACCGCCAGCCCGGCCACGCCGGCGTTGCGCGCCATCTGCATGTCGTGGGTGGTGTCGCCCACCATCAGCGTGCGCGCCGGATCGGCACCGAGTTCGTCCATCAGTTGCTCCAGCATCGCCGGATGCGGCTTCGAAAAGCACTCGTCGGCACAGCGCGTGGCGAGGAAATGCGCGCCCAGCCCGGTATGCGCCAGCGCCCGGTCCAGGCCGACACGGCTCTTGCCGGTCGCCACCCCCAGCATGCGGCCACGTCCGGCCAGTTCGGCGATCAGTTGCGGCACGCCGTCGAACAGGCGCAGCTCGTGGTCCATGGCGAGGAAATGATGGCGATAGCGCTCGATGATGCGCGGATAGTCGGGCTCGCGCAGCGCCGGCACCGCATGGCGCAAGGCTTCGCCCAGCCCCAGCCCGATCACGTAGCGCGCCTGCTCGTCGCTCGGCTCGGGCAGACCAAGATCACGGCAGGAAGCCTGGATGGCCTGGGCGATGGCCGCTGCCGAATCGAGCAGCGTACCGTCCCAGTCGAACACGATCAGATCGAAGCCTTCAACCATTCGCTCAGCCACTCGTCTTCTCCGCAACGCCCAGGGCGTCGATGAAGGATTGCAGTTCCGGCGGCAGCGCCGCCTCGAAGGACAACATCTCGCCGCTCAGCGGATGCTGGAACGAGAGCCGCGCCGCATGCAGGAACATGCGCTTCAGCCCTTCGCCTTCCAGCCGCTTGTTGAGGGCGAAGTCGCCATACTTGTCGTCGCCGCACAGCGGAAAACCGAGATGCGTCAGATGCACCCGGATCTGGTGGGTGCGGCCGGTCTTCAGTTCCACTTCGAGCAGGCTGTAGTCGCGCCAGCGCTTCACCAGCCGCACGATGCTGTGCGAAGGTTTGCCCTCGTCGCTGACGCGCACGCGGCGCTCGCCTTCGGCGGTCAGATACTTCAGCAGCGGCGCCTTCACATGCTGCAAGGGGTTGTTCCAGCGTCCCGCCACCAGGGTCAGGTAGCGCTTCTCGATGCGCCCTTCGCGCAGCATGTCGTGCAGCACGGTCAGCGCGGAGCGCTTCTTCGCCACGATCAGCAGACCCGAAGTCTCGCGGTCGAGCCGGTGCGCCAGCTCCAGCATGCGCACTTCCGGCCGCTGCACCCGCAGCTGCTCGATGACGCCGTAGCTGACGCCGCTGCCGCCATGCACGGCCTTGCCCGCCGGCTTGTCGATGACGATCAGCGCATCGTCCTCGTACACCACCGGCAGCGGCCTGCCCGCCGGCGCGGGCGTGCTGCGCACGGGCTCGGCGACGCGGATCGGCGGAATGCGCACTTCGTCGCCTTCGGCCAGGCGGTAGGTCTGCTGCACCCGCCGGCCATTCACCCTCACCTCGCCGCTGCGCAGGATGCGATAGATGTGGCTCTTGGGCACACCCTTGGCGATGCGCTGCAGGTAATTGTCGATGCGCTGCCCGGCCGAAACCTCGTCGATGCGCTCGTGTCTTACCGCAATGCTTTTGCCTTCGATAGTCGTCATGAAATATACTTTCGGGCGGTCGACCCGGTCGCTGCCAGCCAAGTGCATCAGTCGAGGCTCCGTACGTCGAAACGACGGGCCTCAAGACGACGGCAAACTGCTGGCGATGAGCCCTGAAGAGCGCTCCCGGCGTCGCCGCTGCGTGCCATCCAATGCCAAAAAAGGCGCCGATGGTAACGCAATCGCCAACTTCGATACACCCGTCCAGCCCCTGGGTTGGATTTTGACGCGTTACTCGCACTTGCAGGATCAAATGTTCCGGCCCGGCGGCCCCAAGACCGGCCCGCTGGCGGGAACAAGAGAATATCGACCAGCCGACCCATCACAGCCCGACTAACCCACCGGATGCAAACAGAAGCCCTACCCAATCGCTCCTGAACCCGGAAAGCGCGATGGTGCGCGCCGTTCGTCCTGCCCGTGCTCCTGACGCGGGAGAACGATCCAAATGAAGCGCATGCTTTTCAATGCGACGCAGGCCGAAGAACTACGCGTCGCGATCGTGGATGGTCAGAAACTGATCGACCTCGATATCGAATCGGCCTCGAAGGAAGAACGCAAGAGCAACATCTACAAGGCGGTCATCACCCGCATCGAGCCCAGCCTCGAAGCGGCCTTCGTCGACTATGGCGCCGAGCGCCACGGTTTCCTGCCGTTCAAGGAAATTTCCCGTTCCTACTTCCAGCCCGGCGTGGACGCCGGCAAGGCCTCCATCAAGGAAGCGCTGAAGGAAGGCCAGGAGCTGATCGTCCAGGTCGAGAAGGACGAGCGCGGCAACAAGGGCGCGGCGCTCACCACCTACATCTCGCTGGCCGGCCGCTACCTGGTGCTGATGCCGAACAACCCGCGCGGCGGCGGCGTATCGCGCCGCGTCGAAGGCGACGAGCGCGCCGAGCTGCGCGAAGCGATGGACCAGCTCGACGTGCCGCAGGGCATGAGCCTGATCGCCCGCACCGCCGCCATCGGCCGCAGCGCCGAAGAGCTGTCCTGGGATCTGAGCTACCTGCTGCAACTGTGGCGCGCGATCGAAGGCGCGGCGCAGGGTCAGAGCGGCGCCTTCCTGATCTACCAGGAAGGCAGCCTGGTCATCCGTGCGATCCGCGACTACTTCCAGCCCGACATCGGCGAGATCCTGATCGACACCGACGACGTCTATGAACAGGCCTGCCAGTTCATGGGCCACGTCATGCCGGCCAACGTCGCCCGCGTGAAGCGCTACAGCGACGACGTGCCATTGTTCTCGCGCTTCCAGATCGAGCACCAGATCGAATCGGCCTACTCGCGCCAGGTCGGCCTGCCCTCGGGCGGCGCCGTGGTCATCGACCACACCGAGGCGCTGGTGTCGATCGACGTCAACTCCGGCCGCGCCACCAAGGGCTCGGACATCGAGGAAACCGCCTTCCGCACCAACTGCGAAGCGGCCGACGAGATCGCCCGCCAGCTCCGCCTGCGCGACCTCGGCGGCCTGATCGTGATCGACTTCATCGACATGGAGTCGGCCAAGAACCAGCGCGAAGTGGAAAACCGCCTGCGCGACGCGCTGCGCCACGACCGCGCCCGCGTGCAGACCGGCAAGATCAGCCGCTTCGGCCTGCTCGAACTGTCGCGCCAGCGCCTGCGCCCGGCCCTGGCCGAGACCAGCTACATCACCTGCCCGCGCTGCAACGGCACCGGCCACATCCGCAGCACCGAATCGTCGGCGCTGCACATCGTCCGCATCCTCGAAGAAGAAGCGATGAAGGAGAACACCGGCGCGGTGCACCTGCAGGTGCCGGTCGATGTCGCCACCTTCCTGCTCAACGAGAAGCGCGTCGACATCGCCCGCATCGAGATGCGCCACAAGGTGCAGCTCATCATCGTGCCCAACCGCCACCTCGAAACGCCGGCGCACGAGATCATCCGCCTGCGCCACGACCAGCTCAACGCCGAGGACATCGCGCTGGCAAGCTACCAGATGGTGCAGAAGCCCGCCGAGGACGTCGCCCGCCTGCCGAGCACGAACAACGAGCGCCCGGCCCGCCAGGAAGCCGCGGTCAAGGGCATCGCCCCGGCCCAGCCCGCGCCGGTCGCCGCCAGTGCGGCACAGGCGCCTGCCGAAGTGCCCGCCGCACCGGCGCCGAAGGGCCTGCTGACGCGCATCATGAGCTGGTTCACCGGCAGCAAGCCGCAGGCCGCCCCCGCCCCCGAGCCGGTCGCCGAAGCGGCACCGAAGCGCGAATCCCGCACACGCGGCGAACGCAATGGCGAAGGGCGCCGCAACGGCGGCAACCGCAGCCGCCGTGGCGAACGCGATGGCGATGCGCAAAGCAGCCGTGGCGTGCGCAGCGAACGCCAGGAGCGCACCGAGGCCACCGACAAGCCGCAGCGCGCCGACAAGGCCGAACGCAGCAGCGAGCGCACCGAAGGCCGCGGCCGTGGCCGCAACCGTGGCGAGCGCAGCAACGACCGCGCAGCCGAAACCCTGGCAGCCGCCGGCGTGCCGGCCACCGGCAGCCCGGCGCCCGGGACGCCGGCCGCCGAAAGCAACGACGAACTGCTGAAGTCTGCCGCCGCATTGACCGCCGTTGCCGCCGCCACCGCGGCTGAAGCCGCCCGGCCGACGCCGCCAGCGGCGAAGAAGGCGCCTCCGGCGAGAAGCGCCGCCGCCGCGGCCGCGGTCGCGGCCGCCGCTCGGGCGAAGCCCTGGCGGATGCCACAGCGCAGAACGACGCGGAACAGAACGCAGCGGCCGACGAGGCTGTGGCAGCAGAAGGTGCCAGCACGGTTCCCACCGCCCCGGCCGAGGAAAGCCCTGCCGTGGAAGCCGCACCCGCCGCTGCCGAAACCGTTGTCGAAGTAAGCGCACAGCCGACGCCTGCCGAGCCGGCCGCAGCCGAGGCACAGCAAGCCCCGGTGGAGCAGGTCGAACCTGCGGCAACTGAAGAAAAGCCGGCCGAAGCGCCCGCCGTGACCGAAGTGGCTGCCGTCGAGCCGATCGCAGTCCCGGTTGCAGAAGCCGCGCAGACTGTCGAAGACGAATCCGCTCCACTGCCCGAGGCCGCCGCCCCGGAAATCGAGGCAGCCCCCACTGCAGCGATCGATACCGCGGCGGCCGATGCCGCGGCGGCCGATGCCGCAGCAATCGAAACGGCGACAGCCGACACCCCGGTGACGGAAACCGAAGCGGAAGCACCGGCTCCGGCGACCAATCTCGCCAACGAGGCCGCACTGCCTGCAGCAAGCGAAGCAGCCGCAGACGAAGCACGGGAAGAGCAGCCTGCTACCGAAGAGGCCGTCGCCCAACCGGCTATCGAGGAAAACGCAGCGGCTGCAGTCGAAGCACCGGCCGCAGCCGATACTGCGCCCTCGCTGATCGAGCGTGCTGCCATCGCCGCCCGGACGACCAATGGCGAGGCGACGGCTGACGAAACCACCGCTCCCGTGGCGCCGAGCGCGCCGATTTCGGTTCCGGGCGAAAGCGGCCTGGTCATGATCGAAACCGATCCGACCAAGCGTGCCACATTCGGCACCGGTGAGCCGGAACAACCGGTCCGCCTCGGCCGCAAGCCGCGCCCGGCTCCCGTCATCGTCGAGGAAGCGCTGCAGCAGGTCGAGACGCGCAACTGAGCGCCCGTTCGATCCGGGCATGCGAAAAGGCCACTCCCTTGCGGGAGTGGCCTTTTTCTCATTCAGGCGCCGACATGGTCCACGCCCGGCTCAAGCCTGGGTCGTCACGCTCTCCAGCAGGCCGCGCACCCCGCTCTCGCACAGATCCAGCACGACGTCGAAGCCCTTCGGCCCGCCGTAATACGGATCAGGCACTTCGTCGAGATCGCTGTCCCGCGCATAGTCCATGAACAGGCCCAGGCGCGGCTGGTAAACCTCCGGGCACATGCGCTGCATGTATTCCAGGTGTCCGCGATCCATCGCCAGCACGAGATCGAAACGCTGGAAGTCGGATACGTGCAGCTTGCGCGCACGCAGATCCGACAGGTCGTAGCCGCGCTGCTGCGCCGCCTTGCGCGCACGCGGGTCGGGCGCCTCGCCCACATGCGAGCCATGCGTGGCCGCCGAATCGACTTCGATCAGGCTCTCGAGCGCGCCGGTCTGGATGTAATGCCGCGCGATGCCTTCGGCGGTCGGCGATCGGCAGATGTTGCCGGAACAAACGAACAGGATTCTCACCATTTCTCCTCCCCTCCTCGTCACACACTGCCGTGCTGATCCGCGCCGAACGCGCGCTGGCGAAGCTTGAACAGCTCGTCGCGCGCCGCGGCAGCCTTCTCGAACTCCAGGTTGCGGGCATGTTCCTGCATCTCCTTCTCCAGGCGCTTGATCGCCCGCGACAGCGCCTTTTCGTCCATCACCGCATAGTCGGCTTCCTTCTCGGCCACGCGCGCGGTGTCGCGCTTGGCACCGTCCGAATCATAAACCCCGTCGATGATGTCCTTGATCCGCTTCGTCACCGACTTCGGCACGATGCCGTGGGCCTCGTTGAAGGTGATCTGCTTCTGGCGGCGGCGCTCCGTCTCGCCGATCGCCGCCTTCATCGAGTCGGTCATGCGGTCGGCGTAGAGGATGGCGGTACCGTGCAGGTGGCGCGCGGCGCGGCCGATGGTCTGGATCAGCGAGCGCTCGGAGCGCAGGAAGCCTTCCTTGTCGGCATCGAGGATCGCCACCAGCGACACTTCGGGAATGTCCAGGCCCTCGCGCAGCAGGTTGATGCCCACCAGCACGTCGAATTCGCCCAGGCGCAGGTCGCGGATGATCTCGACCCGCTCCACGGTGTCGATGTCCGAGTGCAGGTAGCGCACCCGGATGCCGTTGTCGGCGAGGTAGTCGGTCAGGTCCTCGGCCATGCGCTTGGTCAGCACGGTGACCAGCACGCGCTCATTCACCGCGAGCCGCTTCTTGATCTCGCTCAGCAGGTCGTCGACCTGGGTCAGCGCCGGCCGCACCTCGACCAGCGGGTCGATCAGGCCGGTCGGACGCACCACCTGCTCGACCACCTGGCCCTGGTGCTCCTCCTCGTACTTCGCCGGCGTGGCCGAGACGAAGATCGTCTGCGGCATCAGGCGCTCGAACTCGTCGAACTTCAGCGGCCGGTTGTCCAGCGCCGAGGGCAGGCGGAAGCCGTAGCCGACCAGGTTCTCCTTGCGCGAGCGGTCGCCCTTGTACATGCCGCCGACCTGGCCGATGGCGACGTGCGACTCGTCGACGAACAGCAGCGCGTCGGCCGGCAGGTAGTCGATCAGCGTTGGCGGCGGCTCGCCCTGGCCGCGGCCGGAAAGATGGCGCGAGTAGTTCTCGATGCCCTTGCAGAAACCCATCTCGTTGAGCATCTCGAGGTCGAAGCGGGTGCGCTGCTCGAGGCGCTGCGCCTCCACCAGCTTGCCTTCGCGCTGGAAGAAGGCGACGCGCTCGCGCAGCTCTTCCTTGATCGCCTCGACCGCCTTCAGCACCGTGGCGCGCGGCGTCACGTAGTGACTGGACGGATACACGGTGAAGCGCGCCAGCTTGTGGCGCAGATGGCCGGTGAGCGGGTCGAACAGGGTCAGGTGCTCGATCTCGTCGTCGAACATCTCGATCCGCACCGCGAGTTCCGCGTTTTCCGCCGGGAACACGTCGATGACGTCGCCGCGCACGCGGAAGGTGCCGCGGCGGAAGTCGATGTCGGCGCGGGTGTATTGCATCGCCACCAGGCGCTGGATCAGGTCGCGGTGCGCCATGCGCTCGCCTTCGCGCAGGTGCAGGATCATCGCGTGGTAATCGACCGGGTCGCCGATGCCGTAGATGCACGACACCGTGGCGACGATGACCACGTCGCGCCGCTCCATCAGGCTCTTGGTCGCCGACAGCCGCATCTGCTCGATGTGCTCGTTGACCGAGGAGTCCTTCTCGATGAAGAGGTCGCGCGAAGGCACGTAGGCTTCGGGCTGGTAGTAGTCGTAGTAGCTGACGAAATACTCCACCGCGTTCTCGGGCAGGAACTCCTTGAACTCGGCGTACAACTGCGCCGCCAGCGTCTTGTTCGGCGCCAGCACCAGCGCCGGCCGCCCCATGCGGGCGATGACGTTGGCCATCGTGTAGGTTTTGCCCGAGCCGGTCACCCCCAGCAGGGTCTGGTACATCAACCCGTCCTCGACCCCTTCGCACAGCAGGCGGATCGCCTCGGGCTGGTCGCCGGCGGGCGGAAACGGCTGGTGCAGGCGGAAAGGGCTGCCTTCGTAGCTCACCACGCTCGGCTCGTTCGCCGGGCTGCCGGACGCGGTGCTTCCCGCGCTATTGCCTTGACTCGTCATGCTAATATTTCGCCTTGCGTGTGCGGTGCACCAAGGACGGTGCGCCGGACGAAAACGCCGATTATTTCCCAAATCGCGCAACAAGGCACGGCCAACGCCATTCCTGTTACGCGGCCTCGCCACCGTACAACCCCTGGAGTCTTCATGTCTGCTTCGATCTTCGCCGCCGTCGAGATGGCGCCCCGTGACCCGATCCTTGGCCTGAACGAGGCCTTCGCCGCCGACACCCGCGCCGAGAAGGTCAACCTCGGCGTCGGCGTGTACTACGACGACAACGGCAAGATTCCGCTGCTGGCCGCCGTCCGCGCCGCCGAGAAGGCCCGCCTCGAAGCCCAGCCGCCGCGCGGCTACCAGCCGATCGAAGGCCCCGCCGCCTACAACGGCGCGGTGCAGAACCTGCTGTTCGGCAAGGGCTCCGAGCTGGCCACCAGCGGCCGGGTCGTCACCGTCGAAGCGCTCGGCGGCACCGGCGCGCTGAAGGTCGGCGCCGACTACCTGAAGCGCCTGCTGCCCGGCGCCACCGTCCACATCTCCGACCCGAGCTGGGAAAACCACCGCGCGCTGTTCGAGTCGTCCGGCTTCCCGGTGCAGACCTATGCCTACTACGACGCGACCAGCCGCGGCGTGAACTTCGCCGGCATGAAGGCCAGCCTCGAAGCCGCTCCCGCCGGCTCGATCATCGTGCTGCACGCCTGCTGCCACAACCCCACCGGCGCCGACCTATCCGACGCCCAATGGGACGAAGTCGTCGCCGTGTGCCGCAGCCGCGGCCTGGTGCCCTTCCTCGACATGGCCTACCAGGGTTTCGCCGACGGCATCGACGCCGACGCCGTCGCCGTGCGCGCCTTCTCGGCCAGCGGCCTGCAGTTCTTCGTCTCCAGCTCGTTCTCGAAGAGCTTCTCGCTGTACGGCGAGCGCGTCGGCGCGCTGTCGATCGTCACCGCCAGCAAGGAAGAAGCCGGCCGCGTGCTGTCGCAGGTCAAGCGCGTGATCCGCACCAACTACTCCAACCCGCCGATCCACGGCGGCGCCATCGTCGCCGCGGTGCTCAACTCGCCCGAGCTGCGCCAGCAGTGGGAAGACGAACTGGCCGGCATGCGCGACCGCATCCGCGCCATGCGCACCAGCCTGGTCGAGCAACTGAAGGCCGAAGGCGTGGCGCAGGACTTCTCCTTCGTCATCAAGCAGCGCGGCATGTTCTCCTACACCGGCCTCAGCGCCGACCAGGTCGAGAAGCTGAAGTCCGACTTCGGCATCTACGCCGTGTCGACCGGCCGCATCTGCCTGGCCGCGCTGAACTCGAAGAACATCGGCTACGTCGCCAAGGCCATCGCCCAGGTCGTCAAGGGCTGAGCAACGATCGGGATGGAGCGGTGAAAGCATAAAAATCACCGCTCCACCTTGACGCTACAAGGCGCCATTCCTATAATGCGCGCCTCTGTTCCCCGATAGCTCAGTCGGTAGAGCGCCGGACTGTTAATCCGTAGGTCCCTGGTTCGAGCCCAGGTCGGGGAGCCAAAGTTTCAGAACCTGCCGTTTTCCAAGGAAACGACAGGCAGCAGCAAAGACCGAGTTTCAGCACACGTTTCAATTCCCCGATAGCTCAGTCGGTAGAGCGCCGGACTGTTAATCCGTAGGTCCCTGGTTCGAGCCCAGGTCGGGGAGCCAAATTCAAGGCCAGTCATCCAGCACACTTCGGTGTCGAGGATACTGGCCTTTTTCATTTGGTGCTTGTTGAATGCCCCTCTTCGCTCCGTGAGTAGCATATGGATTACATTCATCCACATGCGGGATCGGTCTAGCTGCAGAGCGGCATCCAGCGTTAGCAGGTTGATGCATAACCTAGTGAACGATCCTGCGAGTTGATAGTCATAAATCCGTTCCTCAATCCCTTGTCCTGACAGCGATGCGCGGCCCACTCGATCCCCAGTCCTCGATGTTCCATTATTTCTCGCCGGAATCGCGCGTACCGGCCGATCATCCCCTGCGAAGGGTGAAGCAATTGGCCGATCGGGCGCTGAGTGCCATTTCGGCGGACCTGGATGCGCTGTACTCGAGTACCGGCCGCCCGTCGATTCCGCCTGAGCGCCTGCTCAAGGGGCAATTGCTGATCGCGCTGTACTCGATCCGGTCTGACCGGCAGTTCTGCGAACAACTGAACTACAACATCCTCTTTCGCTGGTTCCTCGACATGGACCTGGAGAGCGCAGGCCTGGACCAGTCGAATTTCAGCCGCCTGCGCGAACGCCTGGTGGCGACTGATATCGCCCGCCGCTTCTTTGACGAGGTGGTGAGCCTGGCGCGCCGGCAACATTTGCTGTCCTCGGATCACTTCACTGTCGACGGCACGCTCATCGAAGCCTGGGCCTCGTTCAAGAGTTTCAAGCGCAAGGACGGCGAGCCGCCGAAAGACGGTGGTGATGGCACGGGGATGGTCAATTTCAAAGGTGAGAAGCGTTCGAACGCCACACACCAGAGCAGCACTGATCCTGACGCACGGCTCATGCGAAAGGGTAACGGCCAGCCTGCCAGGCTCAGCTACGGCGGGCATGTGCTCATGGAGAACCGTCATGGCCTGTGTGTCGACATCCTGATCACGGAATCGACGCAGGCCGAGCACCGTGCTGCACGCACGATGCTCACCCGCGCCCGCCGACGGCGTATCCACCCCAAGAGTCTGGCGGCCGACAAGGGTTACCACATCAAGGATTTCGTGGCGCACCTGCGCGCGCATCGTATCCGGCCGCACATTGCTCGAATCGACCATCGCTGCACGCCTGGACTCGATGGGCGCACGACGCGAACCGAGGGCTATCGGATCAGCCAACGCAAGCGAAAGCGGGTGGAGGAAATCTTCGGCTGGCTCAAGACGGTCGGTGGGTTGCGCAAGACGCGATTCATCGGGCAGGCGAAGACGCAAATGGCGGCCTTCATTTCTGGCGCAGCCTACAACTTGTTGAGAATCGCGAAATTGGGAAATGCGGGAGGAACGGCGTGAGTCGGGCAAACGAACCAGGGGCTGATCGGTCTCGGAACGTCCATGCCGGCAATGTGGGTCGCATTGAAAGCCCCATTCTCTCGACGAAGTCCCTGTGAAGATCAATTTGAACCCCTGGGTTAGTCCGGTGTTCAGCTCTTTTGCATCAGCCTGTTAGACTGCACCATGGCTGGTGCCACATCAGCCCATAGCAGGAGCGCCATCGCCACATGCAAGTCGCCACTGGTACCGTCATCGACGGCAAGATCGTCCTCGAAGATGTTCCGCTCCTCGAGGGTGCAGTCGTGACCGTTGTCACCCGTGGAGCAGATGAGAGCTTCTCGCTCACTGCTGAACAGGAGGACGAGCTTCTGGCATCCATGGCCGAGATCGAGCGCGGAGAGTTTGTAAGCCTGGAATCGCTCCTGGCGTCGCTGCCCAAGTAGCTGGCAGCAGAAATGCCGCTTCAAATCAGGATTTCGGTACGGGCTGCGGTCCGGATCCAGAGAGCGGCCGCATGGTGGGCAGACAAGCGGCCGGCCGCACCAGGCGCCATCGGCAAGGATTTCGCAGAGGCGGTTGCCCTGCTTGCCGAGCAACCCGGCATTGGCGCAGCTTACGAGGGAGCACGAGCACGCGGTGTTCGAAGGCTCTATTTGAGCCGGTTACGGTATTTCATTTACTACAAAGCCGACCAACACTCCCTGCATGTACTCGCCTTCTGGCACTCGAGCCGAGAATACCAGCCCCGCCTGTAGGCTCAGGATCACTCACAAATGCCACAAACCGCAGCCACACCCCCGGACGTTCCAAGCCCTATCGATCTGCACCGCATGGACGACGCATGCGCATGGGCCGCAACGGCGATGACAACACGTCCCCATCGCGTCGAGTTCTTCGGCAAGGCTCTAGCCAGCAACCCCTTCCAGATCCAATCTCACTCAGTGCAACCATGACGTTCACTCAGAGCGAATACGATATCCGGTGCGAATGGGGACTGCGTGGTGCCGAGGCCATAGCGAGACACTGCAATGCCGTGATCGTCGTGGATGTCCTGTCGTTCACCACCGCGGTGACTGTTGCCGTCAGTAAAGGAGGGATGGTTTTTCCCTATAAGTGGAAAGACGATTCGCGCATCACGTTTGCTGAAGAAAAGGGAGCCATCCTGGCCGGGCCGCGCGGCAAGGGCAGCCATTCCCTTTCTCCCGCCTCCCTAAGCGCCGTGCAATCGGGACAGCGGATCGTTCTCCCCAGTCCCAATGGGGCAACGATCTCACTCTCCACCGGTGGTGTTCCCACCTACGCGGGCTGCCTCAGGAATGCCAAAGCCGTGGCTGCCGCTGCCTCGAAACACGGTCCGAGAATCGGGGTGATTCCCTGCGGCGAGCGATGGGAGGCCGATTCATCGCTCCGCCCCGCGCTTGAAGATCTGATTGGGGCTGGAGCGATCATTCAGCACCTTGGCGGCAGCAGATCTCCCGAGGCATGTACTGCAGTCCGGGCGTACGAAGGTGCAACCAGCTCATCGCTCATCGACACCATTCGGGGTTGCAGTTCAGGCAAGGAGTTGCTGGAGCGAGGCTACGACATCGACGTCTTACTGGCATGCGAGATCGACAGCGACGACGCAGCGCCCATCTTGTGCGACGGCGCTTATCAGGCAGCGCCAGAAAGGAATACGGCATATCCTGCTGCTCTACGGTAATGGGCGATCACGTTTTCCGCGAACATCATGATCATAGCCATCGAAGGCGTCAGCGCTGCCGGGAAGACGACATGGGCGTCACGGTACGCTCCGGCAGTCGTCGATGAAATAACGACTGCCCCGCCAACTGCAGATGACGCATCGGTAGCCCAATACTGGAGCGATGAAAACAGCGAACGCTGGCGACGCGGACTGGAGCTTGAGCGCACTCATGACATCGTCTGTTTCGACACTGACCCGCTGAAGATCCACTATGCGTGGTGCCTGTGGCAAATCGGAAGCGGTTCGCGCGAAACCTGGATGGCGAACGTCCAAGCCACCCGGAAACGAATCTCGGAGAAGCAGCTCGGGTTTGCAGATCAGATCGTATTTCTCGACCCACCGGAACAGACCATCCGGCTGCAGAGAACGAACGACAAGACACGACTGCGTCGCAGTTTCGAAACGCACATCCGCTTGTATGAACCGCTGAGACGCTGGTATCTGCAACTGGAAACTCTGTCACCAGGCAGCGTGCTTTTCAATGCATATCAAGCGCAAGATTGGACACCGGCGCGGTTGCGGGCAGATCGTTACGAACTCGAACTGTTCGACGCACTCATCGACGCAGCCGATCGGCGCGACTGGTAGCCGATCTCCATAAAACCCGGACACGAACTTCACTGGCCTTCAGGAGAAAAAATGTACAACGGCAGTTGCCTCTGTGGCGCAGTTTCGTTTCGCTTGCAGTCCGAGCCCAAAGCGGTGACGAACTGCCATTGCAGGATGTGCCAGAAGCAGCATGGCGCGGCATTCGCCACGTATACAAGCGTACCCAGAGCCGATCTGGAGTATCTGTCCGGACAGGAGCTGCTCACCGCTTACAACTCATCTGGAAGCATCGTCAGGAAGTTCTGCAGCATTTGCGGCTCCAATATCGAATGGAGCGGCAGCAATGAATTCACTGACTGGGTATCGATCCCCTTGGCATCGCTCGACACACCTTTCGTGCCAAAGAACATCAAGGATGTCCACCTGGAATCCGGTGCACACTACCCACACGCCAATCAGTAATCCACTTGCAGAAGCTGCTGGCGCCCCACCGCCCCAGGAGCACACGAATGACACCAACAAAATCCTGCCCTGTGCTTCTGCGCAGGGGCGACGAGATCGAGATACTTGCATTCCGGCACCCGATCGCTGGTCTTCAACTCGTGAAAGGCAGCATCGAAGACGGCGAGAGCCCGGAAGAAGCCGCCATACGCGAACTTGCAGAAGAGGCTGGCGTGCAAGCCACCAGAATTTCAGCCGGGCTCGGTCTCTGGGAATCCGGCCATCAAGGACAAATCTGGTCGTTCCACCTCTGCGAAGCAGATCAGGTACTTCCCGATCAGTGGGTGCATCATGCCGCCGATGATGGCGGGCACGATTTCAGCTTCTTCTGGCACCCGCTTTCCAAGCCCGCCGATGCAGAGTGGCACGAGGTCTTTCAAAGGGCACTGAAGTACATTCGTTCGGCGCTGACTTACGATACCAGCAGAACAGCCAAAACCAGTTCGTGACATGAGCACCATTCGAGCAAAATCCGTATGCATCTTCCGCCACCACGATAGCGTTCTGCTCACGGAAGGTTACGACCCCGCCAAAAATGAGCACTATCTGATCCCGATAGGCGGCGGCATCGACTTTGGTGAGACTTCCGAACAGGCAGCCAGGAGGGAAACGCTGGAGGAAATTGGCGCCGAGGCCCACTCCTTCATACTCCTGGGCGTTCTCGAGAACCTGTTTTCCTTCGACGGCAAGCAAGGCCATGAAATCGTCTTTGTTTACGAGGCCAAATTCGTAGACATCCGCCTCTATGAAGAACCAGAACTGCAGGGAACCGAGTCCAATGGCAGCAAGTTCATGGCCAGATGGTTCAGTCGGGATCAGCTTCGTGCCGGAAACTTTCGCACCTACCCGAGCGGCATCGAAAGCATGTTGTTTCAGCAGACCAACAAATAAGTCTGTTTCGCCTCCCCCACCTACCTTGATGGGTTCAGCACCGAACGGCAGCATTACGGGGTAGCCATGTCATCAACATCCTGCAACTGCTACACTGAAATTCAAGATTTCTTGCGAGGCATACCATGGACATCGATCTCGCCGCCTTCCGCCTCAATGCCCTCGCCCTGCTGACGCGTACCGATGGTAGCAGCAAGACCACAAGCGCCGGCCAGGCCGGCCTGTTCGAGGCGCTGCTGAAGCTCCAGACCACGCGCCTGCTCGGCGCTTCGGGCAAGGGCGTGAACACCATGCTGGTGGACGATGCATCGACGCAGATGGAGTCGGTGCTTGCCCAGCTCGAAGCAAGCAACAGCGCCTTCCTGCAGCGCTACAACGCGCGCGTCGAGTCGATCGGCGACGAGGCCGAAGTGCTGACGCGCCTGCGCGAGCGGCTGGCCGAGCTGGGCAGCGCCGGCGACGGGCTGAAGCAGCTCACGATGGCCAGCGCGGACGGCGACATCAAGGCCGCGCTCGAGGACTTCATCGAGCGCTACAACCAGTGGGACACCGAGTTCGACCCCTACTTCGAGGACGGCGCCCTGCTCGACGACAACCAGGCGGGTGAAGCCGCACGCTTTTCGCTACGCCGCGAAGTCGGTTCGATCTTCCACGGTGCGGGCAACGGCGGTTTCGCCCTCGGCCTCACCGACATGGGCGTAGGCTTCACGCCCGACGGCCAGTTGCAGTTCGACGAACAGGCCTTCGATGCCGTATTGCAGATCGGACGCGAAGGCGCGCTGCGGACGCTGCACAACGTCGCCGGCGCCTTCTCCACGGCCGCCGAACTGCTCTCCGCCGACGGCCACCTGCTGGAGCGCCGCATCGGCAATGCCGAACGCGCCGTGGCCTGGGCGGCGGAGAACCAGAATTCACTGATGGCCGAGTTCGGCCCGAACAGCGCGGCGGCGAAACTGGCGAAGTGGTACGGCTGACGTCAGCATCCAGTTCGATACGCCGGAGTTGACTTTCGCCCCGCCTCGCATACACTCGCGGCCTTCAAGGGGAGTAGCTTCTCAAGCCGCAACATCGTCACCACGGCAGCCTGTCGCCAGACACGCTCCCGGTGTTGTGGGCAACAGAGTCACCGGTTCTTCTGAGCCATGATTCCTTGCAAGCGAGACCTTGCCCAAGGGCAAGGTCCGTGCACGCAAGACAGATGCAGGGTCTGTGTCCTTCGGGAACAGGCCCTTTTTTGTTTTGTGCGGAGCACGCAATGGAATCGATCGGTACGTGGTGGATGTGGGCGGTATTTGCCGCCATCGTGGTAGTGATGCTGCTGGTGGACCTGTTCGCCTTCGGCGGCGGCAAGCAGCACCGGGTGTCGCTGAAGGAGGCTGCCGGCTGGTCGCTGGCCTGGGTGACGGTGTCGCTGCTGTTCGCCGGCGGGCTGTGGTGGTATCTGGACGGCACGATGGGCCGCGCGATCGCCAACGAGCAGGCGCTGGCCTTCGTCACCGGCTATCTGGTCGAGAAGTCGCTGGCGGTCGACAACGTCTTCGTCTGGATGATGATCTTCAGCTTCTTCGCCGTGCCGCTGGAACTGCAGCGGCGCGTGCTGCTGTACGGCATCGTCGGCGCGATCGTGCTGCGCACGATCATGATCTTCGCCGGCAGCTGGCTGATCGCCGAATTCCACTGGCTGCTGTACGTGTTCGGCGCCTTTCTGGTGATCACCGGCATCAAGATGGTGTGGTTCGCCGAGCACGACCCCGACCTCGACAAGAACCCCTTCGTGCGCTGGATCCGCAACCACTACCCGGTCACCGAGCGCCTGGAAAGCGAACGCTTCTTTGTCGTCCGTGACGGCGTGCGCATGATCACCCCGCTCTTCCTCGCCCTGGTGCTGGTCGAGATCTCGGACGTGATCTTCGCGGTCGACAGCATCCCGGCGATCTTCGCGATCACCACCGACCCCTTCATCGTGCTGACCTCGAACCTGTTCGCCATCCTCGGCCTGCGTGCGATGTACTTCCTGCTCGCCGACCTGGGCGACCGCTTCGAACTGCTGAAGTACGGCCTGGCGGCGATCCTGGTCTTCATCGGCACCAAGATGCTGATCGTCGAGTGGATCAAGATTCCGGTGCTGGTCTCGCTCGGCGTGGTCGCGGTGATCCTCGCCATCGCCGTCGGCGCGAGCCTGTGGCACAGCGCGAAGAAGAGGTCGCAGGCCTGATGCTTCAGGCGCGCAGCCAGGATGCCGCCTCGGCAGCAAAATGCTCGACGAGGCGGTCGAATACCAACCTGATCCGCGCCGCCACCGGTCCGCGCTGGGGACGATAGACCGACAGCCCCCAGGGTTCGGGACGGAACTCGGGCAGCACCTCGACCAGCCTGCCTGCACGCAGGTGCGGCTGGGCCAGCGGCGCCGCCAATTGACCGAAGCCGATGCCGGCCAGCACCGCATCGGCTTCGGCACGCGTATCGTCGGTGGCGAAGGCCGGTGCGCGCGGCAGCCATTGCTGGCCGCGCGCGAGGAACCACACCCAGGGCTTGCCGGTGTTCGGGTCGATGACGGCAGTGGCCGGCCGCTCGGCCAGTTCCTGCAAAGTCCGCGGTAAACCGACCCGCTCGATCAGCGAGGGCGCGCCGACGATGTGGAAAGGCACCTGCGCCACCGCGCGGGCGACGAAACGGCTGTCGCGCAGCGAGCCCAGCCGCACGCCGATGTCGATCTGCTCATCCACCACATCCACGAACTGGTCGGACAGGCGCAGATCCAGCTGCAGCCCCGGATGGTCGGCACACAGTTCGCCCAGCACCGGTGTCAGGTAGTCGCGCTGCAGCGCGCGCGGCGCGGTGATGCGCACCAGGCCGCCGAGGCCGCTGTCCTGCTCCTTCGCGCTTCGCTCGAACAGCTCATCCACGCCCTTGACACCGATCCGCGCGCGGGCCGCCAGCTGCTCGCCGAATTCGGTGATGCGGGTGTGGCGGGTGTTGCGGTGGAACAGCAGTTCCACCGACGTGGCCTTCGAGTTCCTTCACCGCCCGCGTCACCGCCTGCGGCGAGACGCCGAGCCGGGTCGCCGCCTCCTTGAAGTTGCGTGTTTCGGCCGCGGTGCAGAAGATCCGCAGCATTTCCAGGCGGTTCAGCATCGTGTGATTCCTGCATGGGGCAACAGACCCAATTATTCCATTTATCGGAATTCTGAAATCAAAAACTATTCATTCATTGGATCAATCCGTCTTGGAATACTCATGGGTTCCGACGCTTGGCCTCCTGCGGCCAGGCCGTGCAGAAGAACGACAGGAGCCCGCAGCCATGACCATCAAATCCCGTGCCGCCGTTGCCTTCGCCGCCGGCGAACCGCTGAAGATCGTCGAGATCGACGTCGAACCGCCGCGCAAGGGCGAAGTGCTGGTGAAGATCACCCACACCGGCGTCTGTCACACCGACGCGTTCACGCTGTCCGGCGACGATCCGGAAGGCATCTTCCCCGCCGTGCTCGGCCATGAAGGCGCCGGCATCGTGGTCGAAGTCGGCGAAGGCGTGACCAGCGTCGAGCCGGGCGACCACGTCATTCCGCTATACACCGCCGAGTGCGGCGAATGCCTGTTCTGCAAGAGCGGCAAGACCAACCTGTGCGTGTCGGTGCGCGCCACCCAGGGCAAGGGCGTGATGCCCGACGGCAGCACCCGCTTCTCCTACAACGGCCAGCCGATCTACCACTACATGGGCTGCTCGACCTTCTCCGAATACACCGTGGTCGCCGAAGTGTCGCTGGCCAAGGTCAACCCGGAAGCCAACCCCGAGCACGTCTGCCTGCTCGGCTGCGGCGTCACCACCGGTATCGGCGCGGTGCACAACACCGCCAAGGTGCAGGAAGGCGACTCCGTCGCGGTGTTCGGCCTCGGCGGCATCGGCCTGGCGGTGATCCAGGGCGCGCGCCAGGCCAAGGCCGGCCGCATCATCGCGATCGACACCAACCCGTCCAAGTTCGAACTGGCGAAGCAGTTCGGCGCCACCGACTGCGTGAACCCGAAGGATCACGATAAGCCGATCCAGCAGGTCATCGTCGACATGACCGGCTGGGGCGTGGACCACAGCTTCGAGTGCATCGGCAACGTCAACGTGATGCGCGCGGCGCTGGAATGCGCACACCGCGGCTGGGGCCAGTCGGTCATCATCGGCGTGGCCGGTGCGGGGCAGGAAATCTCCACCCGGCCGTTCCAGCTCGTCACCGGCCGCAAGTGGATGGGCACCGCCTTCGGCGGCGTCAAGGGCCGCAGCCAGCTGCCGGGCATGGTCGAGGATGCGATGAAGGGCGACATCGAGCTCGCGCCCTTCGTCACCCACACCATGGGCCTGGAGAAGATCAACGAAGCTTTCGACCTGATGCACGAAGGCAAGTCGATCCGCTCGGTCATCCACTTCTGATCGAAGCGGGGAAGCGAGCATGCAACGCATCGAACACCGCGCCTGCTTCGGCGGCTGGCAGGACGTCTATCGGCACCGCTCCGACGTGCTGGGCTGCGAGATGAACGTCGCCGTCTACCTGCCGCCGCAGGCGGCGGGCGGTACGAAGCTGCCGGTGCTGTACTGGCTGTCCGGCCTGACCTGCACCGAGCAGAACTTCATCACCAAGGCCGGCGCACAGCGCTACGCTGCCGAACACGGCCTCATCATCGTCGCGCCGGACACCAGCCCGCGCGGCGACGACGTCGCCGATGCCGACGGCTACGATCTCGGCAAGGGCGCGGGTTTCTACCTCAACGCCACCGAGCAGCCCTGGGCGCAGCATTACCGGATGTACGACTACATCGTCGCCGAACTGCCGGCGCTGGTCGAAGCCAGCTTCCCGGCCAGTGACGCGCGCGGGATCAGCGGCCATTCGATGGGCGGACACGGCGCGCTGAGCATCGCGCTGAAGAATCCCGGCCGTTACCGCAGCGTGTCGGCGTTCTCGCCGATCGTCGCGCCGACACAGGTGCCCTGGGGCGAAAAAGCCTTCTCGAACTACCTCGGCGAGAACCGCGAAGCCTGGAAGCAGTACGACAGCGTGGAACTGGTCGCCTCGGCCGGCGAGAAGCTGCCGCTGCTGGTCGATCAGGGCGACGCCGACGAATTCCTCGACGGCCAGCTCAAGCCGCAACTGCTGCAGGCCGCCTGCGAGGCCGCCGGCCATCCGCTGATACTGCGCATGCAGCCGGGCTACGACCACAGCTACTACTTCATCGCCAGCTTCATCGGCGACCACCTGCGCCATCATGCGCAGGCGCTGCTTGGGAACGCCGCCGCCAGGTAATTCATGGGAGCGCCTCAGCCGCGAACAGAGCTGCGATAGCGGCCCTTCCCGATCGGGCAGGCCTGCGGCCTGCATTCGCGGCTCGGCGCCCCCGGCTCGGCGCCCCCGGCTCGGCGCCCCCAACTGAAGCCGCTCCTGCGAGAGCTTGTGCTGTTTGTCCAGAAAAGTAGAGGCGGCCCTCCTCCATGTCCTTCTCCCACGACCTGCCGCCGGTGTCGAACACGACGATCCGCAACGTTCGCCGCGACTTCGGCGAATGGCATCTGGGCCGCCCCTACTACCTGCTGTGGGCGCTGGACGTCGATGTGGAGCCGGTACGCCGGCGCGTGGCCGCGGCCCAGCGACATCTGTCCGGGCTGCTGCTGGACGGCTATCTGCGCCAGCCGCACATCACCGTCGGCCTGTGCGGCTTTCCCAGTCCGGCACCGGTGCACAACGACGACTTCGGCGTCGAACTGCTGCATCGCCAGGTCGATGCATTGAAGGGATTGCAGCCCAAGGCCTTCGACATCGAAATCGGCGCGCTGGACGGCTTCACCTCCGCGCCCTATCTCGCCGTCCATGACGGCAGCCGGCACGTCGAACGCCTGCATGCCTGCCTGAACCTTGCTCCGCAGTTGCCCGCGCACGCCGACTACCGCCCGCACGTCACCGTGGGACTGTATGGTGGCGCCTGGCCGCTGGATGCCGTCCATGCCCGGCTGGCGGCATTCGTGCCCGCCGACGCGCTGCGGCAGCGCATCACCCGCATCAGCCTGCTCGGCTACGCCAGCGGGGAAATCGGCGGCAAGTTGATCCGCATCGCCGACTACGACTTCGCCCACGCCCGCTGCATCCCTGCGGCGGGCGGCGCGGAGCTGCTGCCCTTTCCCCTGCCCTGACGCGCGCCCTGCCTCAGACGCTGTGGCGCCGGCGATGCTGGCGCGAGCCCACGGCGCCATCCGCATCGGCATGGGCGTGGCGCGCGGCAGTCATCTCGGCCAGCACGGCGGCGACCTTGTGGTTCAGCGTGCCCTTGGGGATCACGCCCTTGGCGTCGGGTTCGCCCGCTTCCACGCCGGTCAGCACGCTCATCGCCTCATCGACCGTCTTCACCGCATGGATGTGGAACAGGCCTTGCGCCGCCGCCTGCACCACGTCCTCGCGCAGCATCAGGTGGCGCACGCTGGCGGCGGGGATGACGACGCCGTGGCTGCCGTCCAGCCCGCGCGCCATGCACAGGTCGTAGAAACCTTCGATCTTCTCGTTGACGCCGCCGATCACCTGCACTTCGCCGAACTGGTTCACCGAACCGGTAATGGCGAAGCGCTGCTGGATCGGGATCTGCGTCAGCGCCGACAGCAGCGCGCACAGTTCGGCCAGCGAAGCCGAATCACCTTCGACCGGCGCATACGACTGCTCGAACACCAGGCTGGCCGACAGCGACATCGGCTGGTGGCGGGCATAGCGCGCGGCGAGGAAGGCCGACAGGATCAGCACGCCCTTGGAGTGGATGGCGCCGCCCAGCTCGGTCTCGCGCTCGATGTCGACCACGTCGCCCTCGCCCATGCGCACCGTCGCGGTGATCCGCACCGGATGGCCGAAGCGCTCGCCCGCCAGTTCGACCACCACCAGGCCGTTGATCTGGCCGGCGCGCTCGCCGTCGGTGGAGATCAACGTCGTGCCGTCGAGGATGGATTCGCGCACGCGGGACGGGTAGCGGTTGCAGCGCCGCGCGCGTGCTTCGAGCGCAGCCTCGACTTCGGCGCGGCCGGTGGCGGCCAGGCCCTTCAAGCGCGCCTGATGATCGGCTTCGCGCATCAGGTCGGACAGCGCGCGGGTGTTCAGCGACAGCCGGCCGGCGTCCTCGGCCAGGCGGGCGCCCTCCTCCACCAGCCGCGCGACGCCGCTGCGGTCGACCGGCAGCAGCTTGGCGCTGCGCACCAGCAGCGCCATCAGCCGGGCGTACTCGCATTCGTTGTCGGGCGTGCGCGGCAGGTCGTCGTCGAAGTCGGCCGCGACCTTGAACAAGTCGGCGAACTCCGGGTCGTTGTCCATCAGCAGGTAGTAGATGTCGCGGTCGCCGATCAGCACCACTTTCAGCGCGCTCGGCACCGCCTCGGGCTCCAGCGTCAACGCGCCGCTCCAGCCCTGGGCCTCGGCCGGCGGCTCGATGCGGATCTCGCCCGCGCGCAGGCAGCGCTTCAGGCCTTCCCAGGCGTAAGGCTGGGTCAGCAGGCGTTCAGCGTCGAGCACCAGGTAGCCGCCGTTGGCGCGGTGCAGTGCGCCGGCGCGGATCAGGTTGAAATGGGTGACCTGGTTGCCCTGCTGCACGACGTGCTCGATGCGGCCGATCAGGTTACCGTAGCCGGGGTTGTTCTCGAACACCACCGGCGCCCCCTGCGAAGCCGAATGATCGACCAGCAGCTTGACCTGGTAGCGCTGGTGGCGGGCCGCCTCCTCGGACTCGGTGGCGTCCTCGTCCATCTCGTCGAGCATGGTGCCCCGGATCGCGCTGTCGAGCACATCCTTGTGCACCGCATCCAGAAAGCTCAGCACCTCGGGCAGATCGGCATGCGCTTCACGCACTTCACGCAGCAGGTGGGACACTGCCGGCCCCAGCACCTCAGTCTCGGCACGCTCGATCGATTCACGCACCGCCTTGCGCCAGCCGGGAAAGTCGTTGAGCAGGTCTTCGAGCTTCTCGCTCCAGGCGGTGACGCGCGCCTCGATGGCCTTGCGTTCCTCCTCGGGCAGCGCCTCGAAAGCTTCGGGCGACATCACCTCGCCCTCGCGCGTGGGCGCGAAGACGAAGCCTTCAGGCGTCTGCAGCAGCGAGATCGACTCCGCGCCGCAGGCTTCGCCGAGTTCGCGCAGCGCGCCGTCCTCACGCGCCTTGTGGGCATTCTGCAGCGCCTCGACGCGCTCGCTGTGGGCCTCGCTGTCGAGCGCCGCGCCCAGCGCCGGGCCGAGTTCGCGAATGAAGGTCTGCATGTGGCTGCGCAGCGTGGCGCCGCGGCCGGCCGGCAACGCGAGCAGCCTGGGCTTCAGCGCCTCGTCGAAGTTGTGCAGGTAGCACAGGTCCGGCGGCACCGGTTCGGTCGCCGCGCGTTCGCGCAGCAGGCGGAAGGTGGTGGCATGCTTGCCGCTGCCCGGCTCGCCCAGCACGAACACGTGGTAGCCGCTGTGGCCCATGGCGAGGCCGAACCTGATGGCCTCGACGGCGCGCGCCTGGCCGAGGTCGCCGGCGTGGCCGCCGGATGGATCGTCGAGGGATTCAGTGGTGTCGAAGGTGAAGCAGGCGGGGTCGCAATAGGTACGCAGTGCCGATGCCGGCAGGGCCACGGGTTCGGCCATCGTTGTCATTCTCCAGAAGCCGGATTCGATCCGGAGCCGAATGATACACCGTGGCCACTGGCCTCCCGGCACGGCGGCCGGGGAATCCGAACCGCGGCTTTACCTGGATGTTCCCCAGCCACCCTTTAAGATGGTCATCTCACATGACCCACTGGAGCACCCCATGCAGACCGTCAGCGTCGCCCAGGCCAAGGCCCAGCTGAGCGCCCTGCTCGATGCCGTGCAGGCCGGGGAAAAAATCATCATCACCCGGCGTGGCCAGGCGGTGGCCCGCCTGCGGACCGAACAGCCGGCCAAACCCGATTTCAGCGTCTTCCGCCAGTTCCGCGGCACCTGGAAAGACGGCATGCGCATCGACCGCGACGCGCTTCACGAACGCGGCTGAGCAACCGCCCGAAAACCAGGGGCTGAAAGGCCTCCTAATACCGGACTCTCCAAATAGAGGCACATCACATTGGCCACGCGGCAGACCTTGGCATAATGCCAAAGCTGATCACCGGTCATGCACTTGGCGCTCCACGCTTCGCGCAACACCTCCAGTGCCACGTCCAGCCCGATCTTGTTGCGGTACTTGAAGCAGTCAGCCACCATTTTGGCGACGCAGGTAATGCGAACGGCGACGCCATCGACGGCATGCCCCTCGGCGCCCTCGGTCAGCGTTGCGCCGGAAAAGCGAACGAGGCGCAGCGGATAGTCCAGCTTCGGCGTGGCGGTCTTATTGTCGGTGGCCAGCCACACCTCGAACGGTGCCTGCGTATAAATGTCATGCGCGTAGCTGCGGCAGCCTTGGCTGAGGATCAGATCGGCATAGGCGATGTTCCGCCAAGTATGGGGCGGAATATTTTAGCTGAACAACTTTTCGCTGCATCTTGTCACCCAAGAAGTCTCGACATTGCATCACGCAACTCGGCATCGGCTGCATCCCCTCGCCTCAAGCTATCATCGCGACCCCATTCAGACTGTCGCAGCGCTTGGCGGGCGCGGCTGGCCCTTATCACCCGGCCTACACAGTGCAAGGCGTCACGGTGACCCTGCTCCATCAATCTGGCAATGTTTGAAGCATCAAACCCAAGTAGTGCTTTCATCTCACTACCTCGTGTAATCGGCGATTGCGGACGAATTTCCAACACTGTCGTATCGGGGAAGTCATTACGACTCCACAGTGAACCATCGGTCAAATGGGTCACGATCACCTGCTGGCAACCCGCTTCGACCAGAGGCGTGATGGGTGTATTACCTTGGGCGGTCTGCCAACCGCCCTGCCCACCGTCCGAATAACGAGCATCACCAAGCTGGCGGGCCTGGTACAGCAACGGAATCGCGGCGGAAGCCAGCAAGACATCGCGGCGTACTTCTTCAGGAAGCAACTGCACATGCACGAAGCGTGAAGGCGATGTATCCATCAACCCCGCTTCGGCCACCATGCAGCGCAGCATATCAACCAGTCCCCCTCGACTTTTGTAGACGGACACATACAACGGCAAACCGTGCTCCAAACTTTCAATATCGAGGTATTCGTCCATCAAAGCCTTGAGTGGTCCGTCCGACATCAGCCCAGTATCTAATGTCTTTAATCCATCGGCTATTCTTGCTGCGCTCTCCGCAACACCCGCGATTTGACCGAGGCACTGAATCAAGCCTGGTATCCGCGCAAACACCCCCGACAGCGGCGTACCTAGCGTCACCCCTGCTAGCGCGCAGCTTCAGGTAAGCAGGTATATTGGCCTCCAAAGGCGATCGTTCAGCCAGCGTATTCCACAGTATCTCCAGTCGCTGCACACCCTCGGGCAGAGATGGTGCGCAAGCCAGAACAGCGCCGTTCAGTGCGCCAATGCTCGCCCCTGCCACCATGTCGATGCTAGCATCCAATTCCAGCAGTGCCTTGAGTACACCAACCTGATAGGCGCCTTTGGCACCACCTCCCGAAAGTACCAATCCGGTCTTGAACGTGTTGGCAGACAGCGCTTCAGGCATTGACCGCCTCCTGAAGAAAAACCTCATACACCATCGCCTTGGCTACACGCCGAGCATTGGCGATCAACGGCACGGCACGTGGCAGGCTAGTCGGGCGCAGAGCCGCACTATTCGCAAAGGGGGCAGCATCGACAACCATGCCATCGGCCAAATAGGACAACGCTCTCCACATATCGTCACTGCAATCATTTCGCCTAGCTGGCGGTACTGCCAACCAAACGGCAACCATTTCTGGCGCTGTATCCAAGCTAACGACGGCGTCTGTTGCTAGTTGCTTCGTTGCTCTATCAGTCACGATATCCATAAAATCGCTGCACTGCCGCGGATTGTTGTAGGGACTACGGCAATAATCGCCCAAGGCTCCCCAGCGTAGTTCCTCCAGGACAGCATAGCAGCGAGCAGCAGGCGAGAAGGCTGCAAAGCGGCCCGCCTCCCATTTTGTGAACGCCTCTTCCATATTCAATTGCGCCTTCTGGATGAAGTCGATACGTTCAATCTTCTGCGCCATATCTTGCATTCGCGTATCCAGCCGATTAGCCAGCGCCTGCAACTGCTCACGTGTATCAGCACTGTAGTGCACCAGCCGGGTCACGTTTCCCGTGAGTAACGTTACCCGATCATTGATACTCGTAATTGCCAGGTTGCTGTGCGCTAACGACTCACTCAATTCGCAAAGCCATTGCAGCGACGCGTTTACACCATCAGCCAGACCAGCGTTGACCTCGGTCTGTCGCCGCGCTCCCAGGCCGGTAAAGCCGTCGTACATTCGCGCAAAAAGCTCGAGCGCCCGCGCTGTACACACGCGATCGCGCGTTACGTCGATACCATTCGCAAAGTCAACCACAAATTTCTCGGATAGACAGCGCAAAGTTTGGCAGGGCAGTGAATCCGATGTTATTGGAGCAGAACTACCACTCATACTAGCTCCTCGCTCCGCGCAGTAGAAACCCCCTCCTCACGACGCAACACTTCAGCGGAATCGTTCAGCGTCCCACAATCAGCCTCCAGGCCCGATGCCTCCTGTGCCATTTGCGTGAAGTCCTTCAGAACTTCAGCCTTTCTAGCTTGATCTAGACTGTGCTTCTGAATTCCTCCCATCAAGTCACCGCGCACATGCTCGACTTTTTCACGGAATGCACAAAAGAATTCCTCCACCCCTTGTTGCAACTGCGGATAAATTTCATTATTCAATGCAGAGCAAGCGGATGAAAAAATTGACTCTATACCCTTATTGGATAACATATTAATTCTTTTTAGATCAACCTGATAATATTTCTTATCTACCTCATAATCCTCCCAACCCCAATCATCTGTATCGAACCAACTGCACACAGTCCCCCACACACCAGACTGCCTTCGATATTTTCTTATTTTCTTTGTTTTCTCCTTAACGGCATTCTTCACGATACCAGAAACAGACACATCCAGTTTAATTGCCTGAACATTGGGAAGACGAATTTCAATATCAAACCCATCAACATTCTTTTGCACAGACTTCTTAATCTTCTCCAGTGAATCTGCACGACACAACTCAAGCTCATATGAAAAATCATTAACCCCATCTTGAATGCAAATCTTAAAATCATCCTCAGCCTTTCGCATAGCATTGCGAATGGATTTTTCAACACGCTTCAAAAAATCACTGGCATCCGACTTTCTATTGAATTTTATGATAGGGCTACTGGGATCAAAATCCTGTACAGAAGAGCTTTCTATCTTTTCACTCATTGAGGAAAATGAGTTAATCAATCTATTCAAAACACCCTTTGGCTCAGACTCTGGTTCTTGCTTTTTTTGCGGCATTTTTGCACCGCTTCTTTTCGTTCGACCACTGACCTTCACGACTCTCGTTCGGCTGCTGGCCCTCTCGATGCCCTTACCCTCTCTAAAATAATCTTCCAATGTTCCACTGACCTCTTTCCGCACTCCTTCGGCCGCACCTTTAACCCTATTTTGCACATTCTTCAGAGCATCCTCCAACGTCTTTTCGATAGCGTTCTCAATCCGGGAAATTTTTTCAATATCCTGATGAAGGTTGTCGATATTCGTCTGAAGGTCGGCGGCGCTTCTCTTGAGCGCTCCAGCATTAGCTTTGAAGAAATCCCCGGTGTCTTTTGCGTAACCAGCCAACTTGGAGGCAGCCGAGCGTAGCGCCTCCAAAGCAGCGTTCTGGTGAGCCTCGACAATCACTTGTTCCAGAGGACGGGCAAAGCCGGATTCTAGCCAGATTTCATCAGCCCCCTCCTTCGCCTCTTTTGGGTCATCGATGAATTTTTCCCACCTTTGTCCAAATACTTTCTTTCCAAAATCACTTACCCAAGACTCATGATTTGGCAACCTTCCATTGCGTTCGATCTCATTACGGGCACGGCTAGCCAAATACCCTAGGCTGGAAGAAACCGGGAATACGTGCTCTTCTGCTATGGCACCCTTCATTAGGGTCTGCGCAACGCACCTCTTGACCGTCACCTCATCATCGCTGTTGCGATCTTTCTGATCGAACTTATTGACCAACGCATACATCCTGCCCTTGGCAGTATCGGAAACTTCCATCAGGTTTTCGCGCACCTGCGCATCCGCATCGGATTTGAGCTGGGTATAGTCCAGCACAGCCAGCACGGCAGACGATTTTTTTAACTGATCCTTGAGCATGTGGCGCAGGTGTTGCTGTCCTGCTTCGTTGGGGCCAGGCGTGTCCAGCAAAGTCAACCGGCCTTGGGTAACAGGCATATTCTTCAGGTGTGAGAATTCCACCTCGATGACAGGCATGGCATCCACCGTTGCGTACTCGCTGAAAGGGAAGTCCACTTCCAGCTCAGAGCACAGCCGAACCAAATCATTCAGACTTTTGAGAAAATGAAAAATTTCTTTCTCGCCCTCCTGCTGAGCTACAAAAACGGTTTCCTGTTGGATCTGATCCAGCAGCTTCACCATATCTTCATCGCCTTGCAGCTTTGTCAAGATTTCCGGGCTTGCCGATTTGCTCTTAACTGCCTTTCCCAGTACCACCAGTAATTTATTGAGCGGCTCGACCTTTTCGAATATCAAACGAGGCCGTAAAACGCCGGGCGTGTGCCGAATAAGCGTAGGCAGAGTCGTCATGGCACGGTTGCGATTAGGCAGCACTTCGGCACCAACGATAGCGTTGATGCTGGTGGACTTACCAGCTTTCATGGTGCCAACCACGGCCAGCACCATCTCCAAATGTTCCAGCTTGTGAGTTTCGCCATCCAACACTTCCAACACCTTAGGCAAGGACTCGGTATCGAATGTGGCCCTGCTTTTCCGATCGGTAGCAGGCGGTTCCACCAAGCCTTTCTGCTGCGCCTTTTGCAGCAGGCTCTTGAGCTGATGCAGTTGGCGTTTGGCCTCGTCACGCAGGATTTCAATGTTAGTTTTGTGCATGGAGCTAACCTTACAAGGTGAAACGAAAAGTAATTCTTGGAATGGTGTCAAACCCGTCCACGATACTGAGCTTAGAGATTTTCAGGTCATTCCGTCCGCATCTCCCGCAATTTTTTGGTGGCATGGAGATCAATGCATCCGAAGGCGGCACATAAACCGCTTTCCACCCACACTGGCAGCAGGTGTATTGCACTGGCGATGGTTTGACTGGCATTTCTTTCCTTGATTACGTCGAGTCAGGCGTTTAGATGTCTCTGTAGCCGCACTTTGGAAGCGCTGAATAGATCGTCGTTCGTCAAAACAATGGCGCGTAGCCATCTGATTTTTCATGCCGCGCTGGCGTAAGAACAGAATAAATCAGCGCTTTACATTATTTCATTCGCCATAATTATGATGTCATTCAATCTGCATCCCCCCTGTTCGTTGCCGGGCTCTGATGTCCTTACCCGCGCTACACAGAATGGCGGTGACGCCACATAGAGCGCCAGAATCTGCGCTATAACGATCGTCCCAGCAGAGGCAAGCAAACTCACGTTGCACCGAGTAATGTCGTATCCATATAAATCGATGTGTTTGAACTATACAAGTTGCAAGCGATTACGGAATTGCTGGGAGCTACTTAGAATGCGCGGGGACGTGACATGGGTCACAATGCAGCGCACGACTTGCCGTACCGCTCGTCGTTGCACCGCTTCTTCCTTGCACTGCACCGCCCCACTGCCGATAATCCGCACACGCTCGGAACAGCCGCCGCACATGAAAGTCATCCCGATCCACCACGCGCCGATCCCGCCGCCAGCCAGCGGGCTGGCACAGACTCCCGCCGCGAGCGGCGCCGTGCTCGACCGGCGCGGGCGGGCGATGCGCGACCTGCGCATCTCGGTCACCGACCGCTGCAACTTCCGCTGCATCTACTGCATGCCGCGCGAAGTGTTCGGCGACGACTACGCCTTCCTGCCGCGGCGCGAGCTGCTCAGCTTCGAGGAAATTCTGCGCCTGGCGCGGCTGTTCGTCGCCCGCGGCGTGCGCAAGATCCGCATCACCGGCGGCGAGCCGCTGCTGCGCAAGCACCTGGAAAACCTCATCGAGATGCTCGCCCGGCTCGACGGCGTCGAAGTGACGCTGACGACCAACGGCGTGCTGCTGCCGAAGATGGCCCGTCGCCTCAGGGACGCCGGTCTGAACCGCGTCACCGTCAGCCTGGATGCGCTCGACGACGCCCTGTTTCGCCGCATGAACGACGCCGACTACCCGGTGGAGAAAGTGCTGGAAGGCATCGCCGCGGCCAGCGATGCCGGCCTCGGCCCGATCAAGATCAACATGGTGGTCAAGCGCGGCACCAACGACGGCGACATCGAGGCGATGGCGGCGCACTTCCGCCACAGCGGCCACATCCTGCGCTTCATCGAGTTCATGGACGTCGGCGCCTCCAACGGCTGGAAGATGGACGAGGTGCTGCCCTCGCGCGAAGTCGTTGCTCACATCGACCGCCTCCATCCGCTGGAGCCGGTGTCGCCCAACTACACCGGCGAAGTCGCCGAGCGCTGGCGCTACAAGGACGGCGGCGGCGAGATCGGCGTGATCTCGTCGGTGACGCAGGCCTTCTGTTCGTCCTGTACCCGTATCCGGCTGTCGACCGAAGGCAAGCTCTATACCTGCCTGTTCGCCCAGCAGGGCCACGACCTGCGCGGCCTGCTGCGCGCCAACGCGGACGATGCCCGCCTCGACGCCGCGATTGCCCAGGTATGGCAGCAGCGCGAGGACCGCTACTCCGAGATCCGCAGCGCCGCGACCGCGGCGCTGCGCAAGATCGAGATGTCCTACATCGGCGGCTGAAACATGGCTCAGCCTCCGTATCCGAAATACCGCGATGCGCGGATCGGTCGATGCCGCGGACGCGCTGGCATTGCAAAATACGAATCCGCCCCAATCTGGAATCGGCTCACTCTCGACGCCCGCGACAGGCTCTCGAGTGCGCGCGCCTCACAACGAATCTGATACCCGACCGGAGAACAACCGATGCGCCAAGCCGAACGCGCCATCTTCGACCTGCGACGCGGCCTCCCCATCCTCGTGCGCGACAACGGCAGCACCACCCTGATCCAGGCCGTCGAAGGCCTGGACGACAAGGCGCTGGCCGAACTGCAGGCGCTCGGCGGCAGCCTGCCCCGTCTCGTGCTGTCCAGCCACCGCATGGCGGCGCTCGGCTTCGGCGACACCGAACAGCCGGCCGCCGTCTCGCTGTCCCCGCTGCCCGACAGCAAGGGCCTGCACGAGCTGGCCAGCAGGCGCGATGCCCGCCTGCCGGCCGGTGCCCGCCACGCCCCTGCGGGCAAGGCCGACCGGGCGGCGATCCGCCTGCTGTCGCATGCGCTGCTGGTGCCCGCCGCCGTCGCCTGCGACGTCGCCGCCGCACAGGCCGCGCAAGTGGAAGCCGAAGTGGCGAGCGGCAACCTGCTGGTGGTCGATGCCGACATCGCGCTGCAGCTCGGTGCCGGCGGCCCCGGCGCGCTGAACCGCATCAGCGAGGCCCGCGTGCCGCTGGCCGAAGCCGAGAACAGCCGCTTCGTGCTGTTTCGCGAGGCGGACGGCGTCCATGAACACGTCGCCGTCGTCATCGGCGACCCGGCCGGGTGGCCGGACGACGTGCCGGTGCGCCTGCATTCGTCCTGCCTCACCGGCGACCTCTTCGGCAGCCTGCGCTGCGACTGCGGCGAACAGCTGCGCCGCGGCGTGGCCGCGATCGATGCCCAGGGCGGCGGCGTGCTGCTCTACCTGTCGCAGGAAGGGCGCGGCATCGGCCTCGCCAACAAGCTGCGCGCCTACGGCCTGCAGGACGAAGGCCTGGACACCATCGACGCCGACCAGACGATCGGCTTCTCCAAGGACGAGCGCAACTTCCGCGTCGCCCACGAAATGCTGGAACAGCTCGGTATCTCGCGCATCCTGCTGCTGACCAACAACCCCAGCAAGGTCGAGGCGCTGCAGCGCGCCGGCATCAGGGTCACCGCCCGGCAGGCGATCTACGGCGAGGTCACCCGGCAGAACCAGCGCTATCTGGCGACCAAGGCCGCACGCCACGGACACTGGCTGCACGATCTGCTCGACGAGCAGGACGAGCCTTCGTCGCAGCAGCCCGGAGAGCCTGCCTGCCCCCGAAGCAGCCGCACGCAACTGAAACCGGCACGTCGCCGAAGGCGAGCACGATGACCTCCACTCGGCCGGCCGACCGCGGCGATGGTGAACCTCCGCCAGCGGGCGGCCCCTCGTACAGGTGCCGCATCAGGCCGCTGAATGCCGCGATCGCGGCGGCCTGCCTGCTTGCCGTCGTGGCGCTGTGGCTGATCACGCTGCAGCGGATCGCCTTCGAGCGCGACCAGGCCGTGGCAGCGGCGATGAAGTCCAACTCGAACCTGGCGATCGCCTTCGAGCAGCAGGTCTTCCGCACGCTGAAAGCGGCCGAGCAGGTCGCGGTGTTCGTGCGCGACCGCTATCTGCAGCGGGGTCCAGGCGTCGACCTGCGTGAGCTGATCGACCAGCAACTCATCCGCGAAACCTCGTTCAGCATCGTCAGCGTGGTGAGCGAAAACGGCAACATCCTCAGCAGCACCAGCCGCCTGGCCAACAGCGCCATCAACTACGCCGACCGCGAGTTCTTCATCGCCCAGCGCACGCCGGGGGAGGACACGCTGTTCATCAGCCAGCCGGTGCTCGGCCGCGTTTCCAGGCACTGGCAGATTCCGATGTCGCTGCGCATCTCGCGCCCGGACGGCAGCTTCGGCGGTGTCGTCGTGATGTCGGTGCCACCGACCGATTTCACCGATTTTTATCTCCAGGCCGACCTCGGGCAGCAAGGCCTGCTGGAACTGGGCAAGCTCGATGGCGGAGTACTGAGCAGAACGACCGGCAGCCGCAACGAGTTCGGCCTGGACGCCACTTCCCTCGCCTGGTTCCAGCGCCGCCAGGAAAGGCCCGAAGACGGCTTCGTCGACGACGGCAAGACCACCGACGGCGTGGCACGCGTCGTCAGCTACCGGACCATGGCAGGCTACCCCTTGATGGTGACCGTGGGCACGGCCTACGAAGACGAGCTCGCACCGACCCGGCAACGGGAAAGCAGCTATCTGCTGATGGCGGGCGGCGCCACGCTGGCGCTGCTGACCTTCGCCTGCCTGCTGATCCTGATGCTGGCACGCCAGCGCACCGCCGTCAGTGCCGTGCGGGCCAGCGAAGCCCTGTTCCGGGCGACCTTCCACCAGGCGGCGACGGGCATCGCCCGCATCGCCGCCGACGGGCGCATCATCGGCGCCAACGAAAAATTCTGCCGGATGCTCGGCTACAGCCAGGAAGAGCTGCACACGCGCACGATCTTCGACCTGGGCGACAGGCACGAGGAAGAGCGCGTGCGGCAACAGCTGCAGCAACGCCTGTCGGCGCCGCTCGCGCCGTCCTCCCCCGAAATCGAGAAGACCTACCGGCGCAAGGACGGCTCCATCCTCTGGGTCTGCGAAGCGCTCAGCGCGGTCACCGACGCCGACGGCCGGGCCAGGTTCCTGGTCGCGGTCACGCAGGACATCACCGCCCGCAAGGAACTCGAGGAACGGCTCTCGCACGCGGCCCTGCACGATCCGCTGACCGGCCTGCCCAACCGCCTGATGTTCATGGACCGCTTCGACCAGGTGCTGGAATCGGCACGCCGCCATGGCGGGCTTGCCGGCATCCTGTACATCGACCTGGACGGCTTCAAGGAAGTCAACGACAAGCTCGGCCACGCGACCGGCGACCAGTTGCTGTGCGAAGTCGGCCGGCGGCTGCAGAGCTGCGTCCGCGCCGAGGACACCGTGGCGCGCTTCGGCGGCGACGAATTCGGCGTCGTGCTGGCCTCGCTGGGCAAGGCCGCAGACTGCGAAGCCGTGGCACGGAAGATCATCGATACGCTGGCCACGCCTTTCGGCCTGGAAGCCGGTGCCGCCAGCAGCACCGCCATCCGCGTTTCGGCCAGCGTCGGCGCCGCCGTGTATCCGGTACACGGCACTGAGGCCACCCTCCTGCTGAACCTGGCCGATACGGCGATGTACGTCGCCAAGAACGCCGGCCGGAACCAGTTCAGCTGGGCGCCGGGCAACCTGCCCGCGCTGCCCTGAAGCCGCCCCGGCCCCGCTCAGCTCCTGACCGGCCTGACCTTGCCTGCCGCCAGCGTGGCGCGCTCGCGCGCCTCGGTCACGTCCGCGCCATTGGCCACCGCCACGCCCATGCGGCGCTTGTCGAAGGCCTCGGGCTTGCCGAACAGGCGCAGGTCGCTGCGCGGCACCGCCAGCGCCTCGGCGACGCCTTCGAAGGCGATGCCGGCCGCCTCCATGCCGCCGTAGATCACAGCCGACGCACCCGGCTCGCGCAGCGCGGTATCCACCGGCAGGCCGAGGATGGCGCGTGCGTGCAGCTCGAATTCGGAGAAGCGCTGCGAGCACAGCGTGACCAGGCCGGTGTCGTGCGGCCGCGGGCTGACTTCCGAGAACCACACCTGGTCGCCCTTGACGAAGAGTTCGACGCCGAACAGGCCGCGGCCGCCGAGATTGCCCGTCACCGCCTCGGCGATGCGGCGCGACTCGGCCAGCGCCACCGCGCTCATCGGCTGCGGCTGCCAGGATTCGACATAGTCGCCCGCCACCTGCCGATGGCCGATCGGCTCGCAGAAATGCGTCCTGACTTCGCCGTCCGGGTCGCGTGCGCGCACCGTCAGCAGCGTGATCTCGTAATCGAAATCGACGAAGCCCTCGACGATCACCCGTCCCTGGTTCACCCGCCCGCCGGACGCGGCGTAGTCCCAGGCCTTCGCCACGTCGTCCGGCCCGCGCAGCGTCGATTGGCCCTTGCCCGACGAGGACATCACCGGCTTGACGATGCAGGGATAGCCGATGCCGCCGTCGATGGCGGCCTGCAGCGCTTCGAGCGAATCGGCGAAATGGTAGGGCGACGTGGGCAGGCCCAGTTCCTCGGCGGCGAGGCGGCGGATGCCCTCGCGGTTCATCGTCAGTTGCGCGGCACGCGCGGTGGGAATGACTTCGGCCAGGCCGGCAGCCTCGATCTCGGCCAGCATGTCGGTGGCGATGGCCTCGATCTCGGGCACGATCAGATGCGGGCGCTCGGCCTCGACCAGTGCACGCAGCGCAGCACCGTCGGTCATCGGCATCACGTGGGCGCGATGCGCCACCTGGTGGCCCGGCGCGTCAGCGTAGCGGTCGACCGCGATCACCTCGACGCCGAGGCGCTGCAGCGCAATGGCAACTTCCTTGCCCAGTTCGCCGGCGCCGAGCAGCATCACGCGCAGCGCGCTGGACGACAAGGGGGTACCCAGCTTCATGCAATCACTCCTTGAAATGGGAATCGCGGCGCGGAACGGGGACGGGGCCGCGGAGTGCGCATGGTAATACGGCAGGCGCCGGTTTCGTTCCCGCTCAGTTCGCCTCGGCCTCCGCCGGGCGTTCGTAGCGGTAGAGCAAGGTGTCGCATGCCGTGCAGGACACGATGCGGCGCGTATCTTTCCCGGAACCGAGACCCTCGTCCTTCAGCTCGGTCTTGCCGCAGGCGTGGCAGCTCGGCTCGGCTTTGCCGTGCGCGGCGAGAAAGTCCTCGCGCAGCGGCAGGGCGCGCTTCTGCCTCTCCTTGCGCTGGTGTGCGTACAACAGCAGCCACATGAAGAAGAACAAGCCCATCAGGAACAGCATCGGCACGAATTTGGACATGGGCATCAGCCTCGCAACGCAAAAAGCGGGAAATTCCAGTCTAGGCAGGCCGGCCGGGCCTGTACCTGTCAGGGATCAAGTGCGGGAACTGACCGCCGCATCGGCCGCGGGTTCCAGCTCGTCGAAGCGCGCCGACTCGATCTTGTGGAAATGGGCGCTGATCTTGCGGCTGGAAGTCTGCACGTCCTGCACGTCGCGGCTGGCCTGCTCGATGTGGCGCGCCAGCGCCGCCATGCGCTCGTCGAAGCGTTGGAAATCCTTCGCCAGCTTGCCCAGCGCATCCTGGATGACGTGGATCTGCTTGCGCGTCTCGACGTCCTTCAGCACCGCGCGCGCGGTGTTGAGCACCGCCATCAGCGTGGTCGGCGACACGATCCAGACCCGCCTGAGCTGGGCATGGGCGACGACCTCGGGATGGTAGGCATGGACTTCGGCGAACACCGCTTCGGCCGGCAGGAACATCACCGCGCCATCCGACGTCGTGCCGGGCAGGATGTACTTGCCGGCGATGGCGTCGACGTGGCGCTTGAGATCGACGCGGAAGGCACGCTGCGCGGCATCCCGCTCCGCCTGCCCGGCGGCGTCGAACATGCGGTGGTAGTTCTCCAGCGGAAACTTGGCATCCACGGCGATGCAACCGGTCGGCTCCGGCAGGCTCAGCAGGCAATCGACGCGCGTGCCGTTGGGCAGCACCTGCTGGAAGGAAAAGGCCTCGGGCGGCAGCATGTTGCGCACCAGGGCCTCGAGCTGCACTTCGCCGAAGGCGCCACGCGCGCTTGTCGCCAAGCAGTTCCTGCAGGCTGACGACGTTGGTGGTAAGACCGTCGATCTTCTTCTGCGCCTCGTCGATCGTCGCCAGCCGGGCCATGACATTGGCGAAGGTCTCGTTGGTCTTGCGGAAACCTTCGTCGAGCCGCTGGTTGACCTGGCCCGACAAGGTGTCCAGGCGCCCGTCCACGCTCTGCGTCAGCGCCTGCATGCCGCGCGACAGCTGCATCGACGCCGCGGTCAGGCCGCGCTGCAGCAGTTCGCGGTCGGCGCGCGCATGCTCGCCGATGCGGTCGGTCTGGCGCGCCATGCCTTCGTGCAGGTCGCGCAGGATCTCGCGGTGCTGGGCGCCGAGCTGCTGCTCCATCGCCTGTTCCAGATAGTCCGCGGCACGCTGCGGCAGGTCCCGCTCGATGCTGTGCAGGCGCACCAGCGCCCACACCAGCAGCAGCGCGACGCCGCCCAGCGCCGCCAGCAGCAGTTCGGTTTCATTCATCATCGGCATATCGACCGGCACTCTACCGAACAATGCCGCCTATCGCCGGCAGCAGCAGCGCTCGCCGCATTGTAGAATCGCGCTTTCACCTCAAGGTCCCCGCTCCCGCCATGGCAGCCTTCATCACTGAAAAAATCCTCTCGGTCCATCACTGGAACGACACCCTGTTCTCCTTCACCACCACACGGGACCGCGCGCTGCGGTTCGAGAACGGCCAATTCGTGATGATCGGCCTGGAAGTGAACGGACGGCCGCTGATGCGCGCCTATTCGATCGCCAGCCCCAACTACGAGGAAACCCTCGAATTCCTCAGCATCAAGGTGCAGGACGGCCCGCTGACCTCGCGCCTGCAGCACCTGCAGCCGGGCGACAGCCTGCTGGTTTCGCGCAAGCCGACCGGCACCCTGGTGCTGCACGACCTGAATCCCGGCAAGCACTTGTACCTGTTCTCCACCGGCACCGGCCTGGCGCCCTTCATGAGCGTGATCCGCGACCTCGACGTCACGACCACTTCGAGAAGGTCGTCCTGATCCACGGCGTGCGCTACGTCAGCGAACTGGCCTACAACCACTACATCACCCACGAACTGCCCCAGCACGAATTCCTCGGCGAGGCCATCAGCGAAAAGCTGATCTACTACCCCACGGTCACCCGCGAACCCTACCGCAACCAGGGCCGCCTGACGACGCTGATCGAAAGCGGCAAGCTGTTCGAGGACATCGGCCTGCCGCCGCTGGACCCCGCGGTGGACCGCGTGATGATCTGCGGCAGCGCGGCGATGCTGAAGGATTCCCGCGACCTGCTCGACCGCCGCGGCTTCAAGGTGTCGAAGCGGATCGGCGAGCCGGGCGACTACGTCATCGAGCACGCCTTCGTCGAGAAATAAGCCCGCGTCAGGCCAGCGCACGCAAGCTGGCCAGCGGCGGCCGCGACAGCAGCCGGCGGGTGCCCAGCCAGCCGCCGGCGACGACACCCGTCGCGCCCAGCAGCACCGCCACCACCACCGGCAGCAGCGCCGGCACGTAGGCCATCTTGAACACCTGCTCGGCCAGTACCCAGCCGATCGCGCTGGCACCGATGCCGGCCAGCACGCCGGCCACGCCGCCGAGCACGAGGAATTCCGCCAGCAGCGCCTGCCGCACCTGACGGTTGCGCGCCCCCAGGGTGCGCAGCATCGCCAGTTCGTATTCACGCTCGTCGTGGGTGGCCTGCAGCGCCGCGTACAGCACCACCAGACCGGCCAGCACCGCAAAGCCGAACACGAACTGCACGATGACGATCAGCTTGTCGGTCATCGCCTGCACCTGCGCCAGCACCGCGGCGATGTCGATCACCGACAGATTGGGGAAAGCGCCGACCAGCCGGGTGGTGAAATCGTGGTTGGCGGCCGGCAGGTGGAAGCTGGTGATGAGGCTGGCGGGGTAGTCCTCCAGCAGCCCTTCCGAAGCGATGAAGAAGAAGTTCACCCGCATCGAATCCCAATCGAGCTTGCGCACGCTGCTGATCGGGGCCTCGACGCGCTCGCCGGCGATCTCGAAAGTCACGCGGTCGCCCAGCTTCAGGCCGAAGGTCTGCGCCAGCCCCGCCTCCACCGAAAACTGCGGCGTGCGCTCGCCGCCGTGCCAGCGGCCGGCCTGCACTTCGTTGCCGCCGGGCAGCCGGGCGGAATAGGACAGGTTGAACTCGCGCTCGGCCAGGCGCCGGGTGCGCTCGTCCTCGTAGCGCTCGAGCTCGACCGGCTCGCCGTTGATCGCCACCATGCGGCCGCGGATCATCGGCTGGATGTCGGGCACGACCATCCCTTCGGCGGCGAACAGCTCGGCCACGCCGGCACGCTGGTCGGGCTGGATGTTGATGACGAAGCGGTTGGGTGCGTCCGGCGACGCCATCGCGCGCCAGTTGTCGAGCAGATCGGCGCGCACCAGGGTCAGCAGCAGCAGCGCCGTCATGCCCAGGCCGAGCGCCGCGGCCTGGATCACGCTGCCGCCCATGCGCCGGCCGAGCGTGGCGACACCGTAGCGCCAGCCGCCGCCGCGCAGGCTGCCCTGCCCCTTCAGGCTGCCCGCCAGCTTCAGCACCCACCAGGCCGCCAGCGCGAACACGCCCAGCGCAACGGCGAAGCCGGCCGCCACCATCGCTCCCAGCCGGGCATCGGCGGCGATCCAGAAGATCAGGCCGAGCAGCGCGACCAGCCCCAGCGCCCAGGCCGTGCCGGACAGCGGCTCGGCCAGGTCGAACTCGCGCCGCAGCACGCGCAGGGTGCTGACCCTGCCCAGGCGCAGCAACTGCGGCAGCACGAAACCGGCCAGCAGCGCCATGCCGACCACCACGCCGTGCGCCAGCGGCAGCAGCGAAGGCGCCGGCAGTTCGGTGGCGAGGATCTCGCGCAGGCCGCCCGCCAGCCCCCATTGCACCGACCAGCCCAGCGCCGTGCCGGCCACCGCGGCGGCGAGGCCGAACAGCAGGAATTCACCGACGACCACGCCCAGCACCTGCGCCTGGCTGGCACCCAGCACCCGCATCACCGCGCAGCCGTCGAGGTGGCGGGCCATGAAGCGCCGCGCCGACAGGCCGACCGCGACCGCGGCGAGGATCACCGCCAGCAGTGCGGCGAGGCGCAGGAAGCGCTGCGCCTGGTCGAGCGCCGAGCGCACTTCGGGGCGGGCGTTTTCCACCGTCTCGACGCGCTGACCACGGCCCAGGTTGGCGTCCGCCCACTTTTCGTAGGCTTCGACTGCCTGCGGCGCGCCCGCCACGTGCAGCCGCCAGGTGGCGCGGCTGCCTTCGACGATCAGGCCGGTGGCAGCCAGATCCTTCAGGTTGAAGATCGCGCGCGGCAGCAGGCTGAAGAAGTTGGCGCCGCGGTCGGATTCGAACGTCACCATCGCACCGACGCGGAACTCGACTTCGCCGAGGCCGACCCGATCGCCCACCGCGATCCCCAGCTCGGCGAACAGGCGTTCGTCGAGCCAGACTTCGCCTTGTGCCGGCACCCGCCCTGCGACTTCGTCCGGCTGGTTGGGGCCGGCTGCGATACGGATCGCGCCGCGCAGCGGGTAGCCGTCCTCGACGACCTTGACGCCAGCCAGCACCGCCGCCTCTTCGGTGCTCGCCATGCTGGTGAACAACACCGTTTCGGCAGTCTGCAAGCCGCGATCGCGCGCTTCGCCGGCGACCTCAGCCGGCCATGGCCGGTCGGCACGCAGCAACAGGTCGCCGCCCAGCAACTGGTTGGCCTCGCGGTCCAATGCGCGGCCGACGCGGTCGGCCAGGAAGCCGACGCTGGTCAGGCTGGCCACGGCGATGACGATCGCCAGCCCGAGCAGGTGCAGTTCACCCGCGCGCAGGTCGCGCAGCATCATGCGGAAAGCCAGGCGCAGCGTCTTCATCGATTCCTCCGTCGGCCTCAGCGCGACGCCGCCAGCAGGGTGCGCGCCAGTTGGCACCAGTAGGCGACACCGGTCGGCAGCACCTCGTCGTTGAAATCGTAATGGGGATTGTGCAGCGTGCAGCCGCCCTCGCCCGGCCCGTTGCCGATCCAGACGTAGGCACCGGGCTTCTCCTGCAGGAAGTAGGCGAAGTCTTCCGCGCCCATGCTCGGGCGGCGGTCGGTGAACACCCGCTCCGGACCGGCCACCGCGCGCGCCGCCTCGGCGCACAGCGCGGCTTCGTCGGCGGTGTTGATCGTCGGCGGGTAGCCCCGCCGGTATTCGAAGGCAAGCTGCACGCCGTGGCTGGCGGCGATGCCTTCGGCGACCTGGCGCAGGCCGCGCTCCAGGCGGTCGCGCACTTCCGCGTCGAAAGTACGCACCGTGCCGCACAGCTCTGCGCGGTCGGGAATGACGTTGTAGGCCTCGCCGGCATGGAACTGGGTCACCGACACCACGCCGGCGTCGATCGGATCGAGCCTGCGGCTGACCAGGGTCTGCGCCGCCTGCACGAAGGCCGCGCCGGCCACTACCGGGTCCACGCCCAGGTGCGGCATCGCCGCGTGGGCGCCGACGCCGGTGAAGCGGACGTCGAAACGGTCGGCGCTGGCCATCACCGGGCCGCTGTGGATGGCGAAGCTTCCCGCCTCCATGCCCGGCCAGTTGTGCATGCCGAATACGGCTTCCATCGGGAAGCGGTCGAACAGGCCGTCGGCGATCATCGCCGGCGCGCCGCCCTCGCCTTCCTCGGCGGGCTGGAAGATCAGATACACCGTGCCGTCGAAGTCCTTGCGCGTCGCCAGCGCCTCGGCGGCGCCGAGCAGCATCGTGGTGTGGCCGTCGTGGCCGCAGGCGTGCATGCAGCCCTGTATGGTGGATTTGTGCGCAAAAGTGTTGCGCTCGGTGATCGGCAGCGCATCCATGTCGGCGCGCAGGCCGATCGCGCGCAGGCTGCGGCCGCCGCGCACGACGCCGACCACGCCGGTGCCGCCGATGCCGCGATGGGTCTCGATGCCGAGCGCTTCGAGATGGCGGGCGACGAGCTCGGCGGTGCGGTGCTCCTCGAACGCGAGCTCGGGGTGGGCGTGGATGTCGCGCCGGATGGCGGTGAGTTTGCCGTGCAGGGGACGGACGGATTCGATGACGCTCATGGCTGCACCGTGCGGAAGTCCATTGGGGGAGAGAGTGTATTCTGCCTCAGCGCACCGCCGGCAGCGGAATCTCGTCGCTGCGCCGGGCGCCGGCGGCAAAGGCGCGGCAATCGTCGAGGAAGCGGCGAATGGCCGCGCTGTGGTACTTGCCGCGGTGCCAGGCGAAGCAGAAATGCCGTTTCAGATCCAGTTCGGGCGTTTCGAGCGGCACCAGGCTGCCACGGCGAAAGGCGTCGCGCAGCGACAGCCGCGACAGGCAGCCCAGCCCCAGCCCGCTTTCCACCGCACGCTTGACCGCTTCGGTGTGCTCCAGTTCCAGCCGGGGCAATACACCGCCCGGCCAGTGGCGCAAAGCCTGGTCGAAAGTCTCGCGCGTGCCGGAACCGAGCTCCCGCAGGATCCAGGGCTCCCAGGCGATCTCGCTGAACGCCACCGTCTTGCGCCCGGCCAGGCGATGGCCCGGCGCGCAGAACACCACCAGTTCGTCCTCCACCCACTGTTCCGTTTCCAGTTCGCGGTCGACCACCAGGCCTTCCATCAAGCCGAGGTCGATCTCGTAGCGCGCCAGCATCGCGGTGATGGTGGCGGTATTGCGCACTTCGAGCTTGACCCGGCTTTCCGGGTGGCGTTGCAGGAACTCGGAGACGATCAGCGGCAGCAGGTAGTTGCCGATCGTCAGCGTCGCGCCGACGCGCAGGCTGCCCAGGCCGCGTTCGCCGCGCAGCAGCGCATCCATCTCCTCGGCGCGGTCGAGCAGTTCGACCGCGCGCGGCAGCAGCAGCCTGCCCTGCTCGTTGAGGCGCAGGCGCTTGCCGTGGCGGTCGAACAGCTGCTGGTCGAACTGGCCCTCGAGTTCGGCCAGCGCGGCGCTGGTGGCGGACTGCGACAGGCTCAGCACCTCCGCCGCGCGCGACACGTTGTCGTTGCTGGCGATGGCGACGAAAACCTGGATCTGGCGCAAGGTGAATCGCATATCTAATTTACAGGTAACTCATATGAAGATTATCCACTAAACGAGTAAGCCAGCGCATCTAGAATGCACCCCATTTCCATTCGCCCAGCAAGAGCGCCCGCCATGAGCAACCTGCTTACCGAACGTGTCATCAGCGTCCATCACTGGAACGATTCGCTGTTCAGCTTCCGCACCACCCGCGACCCGGGCCTGCGCTTCGAGAACGGCCAGTTCGTGATGATCGGGCTGGACGTCGATGGCAAGCCGCTGACCCGCGCCTATTCGATCGCCAGCCCCAACTACGAGGAGCACCTCGAGTTCTTCAGCATCAAGGTGCAGGACGGCCCGCTGACCTCGCGCCTGCAGCACCTGCGCGAAGGCGATCCGGTCATCGTCAGCAAGAAGCCCACCGGCACGCTGGTGCTGCACGACCTGAATCCCGGCAAGCACCTCTACCTGCTCGCCACCGGCACCGGCCTGGCCCCCTTCCTGAGCGTGATCCAGGACCCGGAAACCTACGAGCGCTTCGAGAAAGTGGTGCTGATCCACGGCGTGCGCTTCGTCTCCGAGCTCGCCTACACCGACTTCATCACCCAGGAACTGCCGCAGAACGAGTTCTTCGGCGAGCAGGTCCGCAAGCAACTGATCTACTATCCGACCGTCACCCGCGAGCCCTTCCGCAACACCGGCCGCATCACGCATGTGGTCGAGACCGGCAAGCTGTTCTCCGACATCGGCCTGCCGCCGCTGGACCCGGCGCAGGACCGCGTGATGATCTGCGGCAGCCAGGCGATGAACGCGGACTGCTGCGCCATGCTCGACGCCCGCGGCTTCAAGATGTCGCCGCGCATCGGCCAGCCGGGCGACTACGTGATCGAGCGCGCCTTCGTCGAGAAATAAACCCGCAAACTTTTTCAAGCATGCGGGGCTCCAACTCCTCCCAACCCCTTCCGGAGCCTCGCATGTCTTCTTCCATCCACGACATCGAAGTCGAGCGCCTGGCCGGCGGCACTGCTACGCTGGGCGAATACGCCGGCAAGGTGCTGCTGATCGTCAATACCGCCAGCCAGTGCGGCCTCACCCCGCATTACGCCGGACTCGAGAAGCTGTACCGGACCTACGGGGACCGCGGCCTGGTGGTGCTCGGTTTTCCGTGCAACCAGTTCGGTGCGCAGGAACCGGGCAGCGCCGAGGAAATCGGCGCCTTCTGCGACAAGAACTACGGCGTCAGCTTTCCGATGTTCGCCAAGATCGACGTCAACGGCGACGACGCCCATCCACTGTACGTCTGGCTGAAGCAGCACGCCAAAGGCATCCTCGGCACCGAGGCGATCAAGTGGAACTTCACCAAGTTCCTCGTCAGCCGCGACGGCCGGCACGTCGAACGCTACGCACCGACGACCACGCCCGAGGAGCTGGTGCAGGACGTCGAAGCCATGCTGGCTGAAGCGCAGGGCTGAAAAACAAATCCCGTCCCCGCAAGAGCGCGTCGGAGAGGCTTCAGCCGCGAACACGGCCGTGGAAGCCGCATCGCAGCCCTGTTCGCGGCTCGGCGCCCCCGGCTAAGGCCACTCGCACGGAGAAAGCTGGAGGACGGCAGCACTTCGCTAGCCTACAAGAGACGAGGCCACATGAAGCCTCCCCTCCAGGATGCCAGCGCCGCCCCGCTCGGGGAGACTGCCGCCTTTTCGCCCGACCCCAACCGTCTGCGAGGTAAGCAATTGGCCCAGTACGTCATGTCGATGCTGCGCGTGAGCAAGATCGTTCCGCCCAAGCGCCAGATCATCAAGGATATTTCGCTCTCCTTCTTCCCCGGTGCCAAGATCGGCCTGCTCGGCCTCAACGGCTCGGGCAAGTCCACCGTGCTGCGCATCATGGCCGGCGTGGACAAGGAATACGACGGTGAGGTGCAGTGGCTCGCCGGCCAGCGCATCGGCTACCTGCCGCAGGAGCCCGAGCTCGACCCGGCCAAGACGGTGAAGGAAGAAGTCGAGTCCGCGCTGGGCGAGATCATGGAGGCGCGCCAGAAGCTGGAGGAGGTCTACGCCGCCTACGCCGAGCCCGACGCCGACTTCGACAAGCTGGCCGAGGAACAGGCGAAGTACGAGAACATCCTCGCCACCGCCGGCAGCGACATCGAGCACCAGATGGAAATCGCCGCCGACGCACTGCGCCTGCCGCCGTGGGACGCCGTCATCGGCAATCTGTCCGGCGGCGAGAAGCGCCGCGTCGCGCTGTGCAAGCTGCTGCTGTCCAAGCCGGACATGCTGCTGCTGGACGAACCGACCAACCACCTCGACGCCGAATCGGTCGAATGGCTGGAACAGTTCCTGACCCGCTTCCCCGGCACCGTGGTGGCCGTCACCCACGACCGCTACTTCCTCGACAACGCCGCCGAGTGGATCCTCGAACTCGACCGCGGCCACGGCATCCCGTGGAAGGGCAACTATTCGTCCTGGCTGGAGCAGAAGGGCGAACGGCTGGCGCAGGAAGCCAAGCAGGAAGCCGCGCACCAGAAGGCGATGAAGCAGGAGCTGGAATGGGCGCGCTCCAACCCGAAGGCGCGCCAGGCCAAGTCCAAGGCCCGGCTGGCCCGCTACGAGGAAATGGCCAGCGTCGAATACCAGCGCCGCAACGAGACCCAGGAAATCTTCATCCCGCCCGGCGAGCGCCTCGGCGACAAGGTCATCGAGTTCGACAAGGTCAGCAAGGCCTTCGGCGACAAGCTGCTGATGGACAACGTCAGCTTCAGCATCCCGCCGGGTGCCATCGTCGGCATCATCGGCCCCAACGGCGCGGGCAAATCGACGCTGTTCAGGATGATCGAAGGCCGCGACACGCCGGACTCCGGCAGCGTCGAGATCGGCCAGACGGTGAAGATCGCCGCGGTCGACCAGAGCCGCGAAGGCCTGGCCAACGACAAGACGGTGTTCGACGCCATCGCCGACGGCGCCGACGTGCTGACCGTGGGCCGCTTCGAGATGCCGAGCCGCGCCTACATCGGCCGCTTCAACTTCAAGGGCGGCGACCAGCAGAAGATCGTCGGCAAGCTGTCCGGCGGCGAGCGCGGCCGCCTGCACCTGGCCAAGACCCTGATCCAGGGCGGCAACGTGCTGCTGCTGGACGAGCCGTCCAACGACCTCGACGTCGAGACCCTGCGCGCGCTCGAAGACGCGCTGCTGGAATTCGCCGGCTGCGCGCTGGTGATCAGCCACGACCGCTGGTTCCTCGACCGCATCTGCACCCACATCCTGGCGGCAGAAGGCGATTCGCAATGGACCTTCTTCGCCGGCAACTACCAGGAATACGAGGAAGACAAGAAGAAGCGCCTGGGCGAGGAAGGCGCCAAGCCGAAGCGCATCCGCTACAAGCCGATCGCACGCTGATCCAGGTGGGCCGCGGGGCAGGCGGCGCCGTCGATGGCGCCGCCGCTCAGCGCCTGGTTTCCGCCATCTGCAGGATCAGCAGCGCCAGCCGCCTGCGCAGGGCGCTGCGCCGCGCCCCTTCCTCCAGGCCCGCGATCTCGCTGCGCAGCCGGGCGATTTCCTTGCGCAGGCCGATCTCCGGCGGGCAGAAGCCGGCGTTGCGCAGGATCGTGTTGACCATGCGCTGCTCGGCCGGCACCAGCGCCTCGTCGTCGAACAGCAGCGGCCTCCCTGCGCCCGGCAGGTGATCGAAATCGCCGCGGCGCAGGGCATCGGCGATGCGCTGCTCGGCGAGAATGTCGTGGATCGACGCCAAGATCAGGGCCCTGTCGCGGCACCGTAGGCATGGGCCTTCAGGATGTCGAGATCGACGACTTGCAGCGCGGCTTCGTGGGTCGCCTCCAGCACCACCGGCGGCGCCGCACCGGCCTGCCAGGCCTCCTTCCAGCGCATCGCGCACAGGCACCAGCGATCTCCCGCCTTGAGCCCGGCAAAGCGGTACTCGGGCCGCGGCGTGGACAGGTCGTTGCCGACGCTGCGCGAAAAGCGGAGAAATTCATCGGTGACGCGCACGCAGACGACGTGCCGCCCCAGGTCGTCCGCACCCGTCTCGCAGCAACCGGTACGAAAGAAGCCCGTCAGCGGAGCATAGCTGCAGGCGAGCAAGGGCCCGCCCAGTACGTTTTTCGAAGTGTTCATGCCAGTCCAGTCAGGTTTGTCCGCCATTCGGGCAGCAAGCATGCCTCTGCCGCGGGATGCGGACAGGATAGGGTTTTGCTTACGGAATGCGCCTGCCCGATACGCATCTTCGATTGGATTACATTCGCATTTGCTGCTGCATCGCGATTGCTGTTATTTTAGTCCTTTTACGAAATCTGTCGGATTCCTTGCTCATGGCGCGCAACACTGACTCCAATCGCGAATTCATCAGTACCGCTCAAGCCGCTCGCCAACTCGGTCTGTCGCTCGGAGCCGTTCAGCAGATGGTCGAAAGCGGTGCGCTGGCCGGCTGGAAGACGGCCGGCGGCCACCGTCGCATCCGACAGGACTCGGTCGACGCCCTGCTCGCCCGCAGCCAGCAGGGCAGCACGCCTGCCCGCCAGCGCAACGAAGGCAGCAAGCTCCGCGTGGTGGTGGTGGAAGACGACAGTCTGCTGCAGACGCTCTACCGCGAGACTTTCGCCAGTTGGCCGATCGACATCGAGTTGTGCGTGCTCGACCATGGCCTCGATGCCCTGGTCGAACTCGGCCGCCAGCCGCCCGACCTGCTGGTCGCCGACCTGCGCATGCCGGGTCTGGACGGTTTCGAGATGATCCGCCGCCTGCGCGAGAACCCGGTCGCCAGCGAAACGGCGATCGTCGTCGTCTCCGCCTTGACCGCCGACGAGATCGAGGCCGAAGGCGGCCTGCCCGAAGACGTGACCGTCTATCGCAAACCCGTGCCCTTCCATCAGTTGCAGGGCTACATGCAGGCTCTGGTCGCCCAGCACAAGCGCATACGCTAGTTCCTTCGCGTCAGCGGCTTCGCCTATGCGCATTCTGTCCCTGATCGAGGCGCTGAGCCTGCGCGCAAAGCTGATCGCGATCTTCGTCGCGATCAAGGTCGTTCCACTGCTGCTGCTCGCGCTCTTCGCCTGGGGCGCCACCAGCGACCTGGCCCGGCGCGTCACCTACCGCGTGGTCTCGATGTCGGACGAGATGCGCGAAACCCAGCGCATCACCGGCAAGACGGCAATCGACGATGCCATCGAAGCGCTCGACAACCGCTCGCGTGAAGCCATCGAGGAACTCACCACCGGCATCGCCCACGAAGTCGCGCAATTCCTTTACGACCGCGACCAGGACATTCGCCGGGCAGCCGCCATCGAACCCACGGCGGCCCGCTACCGGCGCTTCATCGACAACCACCACCGCCTGCTCGAGGATCACGGCGCCTACCGGCCGAGCGATGACGGCAAGGGCTGGGTCGAAGTCGATCCCCCGGCGCCGGACATCCGGCTGGTGCGGGCTCCCCTGCCGGACAACGCACACAACCTGCACTATCGCGCGCCCAGCACCGCTGCCAAGGTCCAGCCGCGTCCGCTGTTCCTCGAAATCACCTTCATCGGGCTCGACGGCGTCGAGCAGGTCAAGCAGTTGAGCACGAGCGGAGCCCGCCTGCTGTCGCCCGAACTGCGCGACATCAGCCGCCCCGAGAACACGTTCGTGCGTGCCGAGCGCTACTGGCCTGAACTGAAGAAACTCCGGCCCGGCGAAATCCACGTCTCGGACGTGATCGGCGCCCAGGTCCGGACCCAATGGATCGGCCCGTATACGCCCGAGGCTGCGCGCGAGCAGCAACGGCCCTTCACCCCCGAGCAGTCCGGCTACGCCGGTCTGGAAAACCCCGTCGGCAAACGCTTCGAAGGCCTCATCCGCTGGGCGACGCCGGTCGTGCAGGACGGCAGCATCATCGGCTACGTCACGCTCGCGCTCGACCATGCGCATCTGATGGCCTTCACCGACCACGTGCGCCCCACGGCCGCGCGACGCGCGCCGATCGCGGACCCGGAATCGGGCAACTACGCCTTCATGTGGGACTACCTGGGACGCAACATCTCGCACGCCCGCGACTACTTCATCCACGGCGTCGACCCCGACACCGGCCAGCCGGCCCCGCCGCTGCTGGACACCGAGCTGTACGACGAATGGCAGGCCAGCGGCCTGCCCTGGCACGCATTCGCGCTGCGCGTCGAACTCTATCGCGACCAGCGCCTGACGCGCCAGGCTCACCCCTCATCGGTCGCGTCCGGCTGGGTTTCGCTGGACTGTCGCTACCTCAACTTCTCGCCGCAGTGCCGCGGCTGGCACGACCTGACCGAACACGGCGGCTCGGGCTCGTTCAGCATCTTCTTCAGCGGCCTGAGCAAGCTCACCACGGTGGCGACGATTCCCTACTACACCGGCAACTACGGCAGGACGCCGCGCGGCTTCGGTTACGTCACGATCGGCGCCAACGTCGATGAGTTCCATCGCGCCGCCACCGAATCGGGACGCCGCATCGCCGACATGATCGCGCTGGCCGACCAGAAGACCCGCGACGAACGCGACGCGCTGATCGCCGACATCCACCACAACCTGCACCAGACCACCATCGGCATCACGGTATCCACGCTGATGATGATCGCCGCCGTGATCCTGATCGCGATCTGGATGGCCCACCTGCTGACGCGGCGCATCACCAACGTCATCGGCGGCATCTACCGCTTCCAGCACGGCGACCTCGATCACCGGCTGAAGGTCCGCGGCCAGGACGAGATGGCCCAGTTGAACCACTCCTTCAACCGCATGGCCGATGCCGTGCAGGCTTCGATCGTGCGTCTCGAGGACGCGCGCCGTACCGCCGAGCAGGCCAACCGCATGAAGAGCGAGTTCCTCGCCAACATGTCGCACGAACTGCGCACGCCGCTCAACGGCATCATCGGCCTGGCCGAAGTGCTCAGCCTCGAGACCGCCGACGACGAGATGCGCGAGCATGCGGAAACCATCCGCGACAGCGGCCAGCACCTGATGGCGGTGCTCAACGACGTGCTCGACCTGGCCAAGATCGAGGCCAACCGCCTCGTGCTCGACGTGCAGCGCGTCGCCATCACCCCGCTGTTGTCGACCATCGCCGCGCTGCACCGCGTCGGCACCAGCGCCAAGGGGGTCGAGCTGGTCACCGAACTGCCCGACACCGCCTGCGAGGTCGACGCGGATCCGGTCCGCCTGCGCCAGATCATCGACAACCTGCTCTCCAACGCGGTGAAGTTCACCCACGAGGGCCGTATTACAATCCGCGTCCGCGAACGGGATTCGCATATCATGATCACCGTCGCCGACTCGGGCATCGGCATTCCGGCAAACGAACTGCCGCACATCTTCGAGCCTTTCTACCAGGCGGAGAACTTCCTGACACGGCGCCATCGCGGCACCGGCCTGGGCCTGTCCCTGGCGCGCCAGATGACGGAGATGATGGGCGGCAGGCTCGACGTCGAATCGACACCTGGCGCCGGCTCGGCATTCACCGTGACCCTGCCCCGTAAAGCCGCAGCGAGCGAGGCACGCAGCCCATCATGAACATCTCGACACAGCTTGCTTTCGTCACCGACGACAACGACATCAACCTCAAGGTCGCCAACGCCCTGCTCAACCGGCTCGGCTGGACGGTCGAGACCTTCGACAACGCGCCCGCCATGCTGGCACGGCTGGAAGACGTCCAGCCGGCGGCGATACTGCTCGACATCTCGATGCCGAACATGGGCGGCGAAACCGCCTGCGCACTGATCCGCGCCCGGCCGGAATGGCAGGGCATCCGCATCATCGCCTACACCGCGCATGCCATGAGCGAAGATGCCGAGCGCTTTCTGAGCGGCGGTTTCGATGCCACCCTGATCAAGCCGATCACCTTCGCGTCGCTGACGCAAGCGATCGGCAGCCCGGAGCGGGGCTGAATGCAGGCCTCTCCATACACCCACTTCGATCCCCGGGCCCTGCTCACCGACCTGTTCGACAATCACGAGATCGTCCGCACGGTGCTCGCCGCCTTCGGCGACTGGCGCAGCACCGCCGAGGGCGAACTCCGCACCGCGGCCGAAGCCGGCAACGCGCCGCAGCTCGCGCGCATCACCCATGCACTGCGCGGCACACTGGCACAGATCCACGCCACTGCGGGGGCGGACATGGCCAGAGCGCTCGAACAGCGCTGCAAGTCCCCGGCAGCCGGTTTCGTGCCCGGGCCGTCCGATATCGGCGCGCTGCTGCAGGAACTCGGTGCCGTCGCCGGGGAAGTCGCCGACTATCTCGAACGAAACTGAACTGCAAACTCGCCTGCTTTCGACCCGGACCAGAGAGGCCGATCGATGCGGGAAGCCGAAAGCCTTTCAAAATCTTCTTCCAGATTCCCGTTCGGGCGACTATAATCGCCGGCTTCCCGGACAGGTGGATGAGTGGTTTAAGTCGCACGCCTGGAAAGCGTGTTCAGGGTAATACCCTGACGCGGGTTCGAATCCCGCCCTGTCCGCCAGAATCATCGAAAAGGCCCTGCTCCCTCCTAGGGTCTTTTTTGCATCGGTCCCGTATGCCTTTCAGCCTGAGCAAGCACACCCTCCCGGAACTGGAGACGCTGCTTGCCGAGATCAAGCAGGAAATTGCAGCGCGCGAAAGTGCGGCCCAAGCGCCCGCCATACCGCCTGCAGTCGAAGCCGTGACCGAGGCAGCGCCCTCCCCGACGGATGAAACGCCTCCGCCGCCAGAACAGGCAGCGGCAAGCGCGGCCACGCCCGTGATCCGCTATGTGCATCCTGCCAGCCGCACACTGACCTGGACCGGTGAAGGCCCGATGCCCGAATGGATCACGGCCTATCTGGCGCACGGCGGCTCCTGGAGCGCAATGGAGAACGCCGCGGAAAAGCTCGCTGCCAGCCATCGCCTGAGCGTCCGCCTGTCGCCAGCCACGGGCACCGAGCCGCCTGGCAGACGTTGAGCCTCAAGTAGTGCACACGACGAAGGCCGTGGCGCTTCATCGCGCCACGGCCTTCGTTCTTCGCGGCAGTACTCAGCGTTTGCTGTAGTGCTCGATCAATTCGGCCGCGGTATCGTGGATGGCCTTGCCGTCGACGCCCGTCTTGCTCAGATCGGCGATCCACTCCTCGGCCACGGGCCTGGTCGCGGCCTGCCAGCGCGCCAGCTCCTCGCCTTCGATGCCGTAGATCGTATTCTTGTTGGACACGGCAGTTTCACGGCCGAGGCGATCCGCCTCGGCAAACACCGTCGCAATCCAGGCCGAAGTATCCCGCCCGCTGTTGTCGTCGATGACCTTCTTCAGCTCGTCAGGCAGCTTGTCGTAGGTCTTGGCGCTCATCAGATAGACCATGGTCGCGACCGTCATCGCCCGCTCGCCCCCGAATTCGGCATGGTAGCGCGTCAATTCGTGGGCCTTGGTCGCCGGCACGACCTCCCAGGGCACCAAGGCTCCGTCGATCACGCCTTTCGACAGGCTTTCGGCCATCTGCGGCACCGGCATGCCGACCGGCGTCGCGCCCAGCGCACCCAGCATCTTGGTCCCCAGGCGCGAAGGTGCGCGCACCTTCAGTCCTTTCATCTGCTCCAGCGTGTCGACCCGCTTGTCCCGCAGATGCAGCACGTTGGAGCCATTGACCCACACGGCGATGGGCTTGGTGCCGGCGAACTCCCTGGCGGCGTGCTGCTGCGAGAAATCCCACAGCGCGCGTGACGAGTCCTCGGCATTGGTGGTGAAGAAGGGCAGTTCGAACACCTCCGAATACGGGAAGCGGCCGGGGTTGTAGCCGGGCAGCGTCCAGATGATGTCGGCCACGCCGTCGCGCACCTGGCTGAGCAGCTGCGGTGGCGTGCCGCCGAGCTGCATCGACGAATAGATCTGGCACTTCATGCGGCCGCCCGACTCGGCGGCGATCCTGTCGCACCAGGGCTGGATGAACATCGTCTGCGCCAGCGAGGTGGGCGGCAGGAAGTGCGAGACCTTCAGCACGACCTCCTGTGCGCCGGCCGACAGGGGAAGCAGGGATGCGGCGAACAGGCCGATCAGGCTGCGGTATTTCATCGTTGTCTCCTCGAGGGGGGTGAAATCGTTATGGTTCAGTGCGATGCTGCGGCGTTGTCCCAGGCGGGCGCCGGAGTGTCCTTGCCGGCGACGGAATACAGCGCGCCCGGTGCATTGCGGGTGCGCTGGAAGGCTTCCAGCGTCTCGCCGCGCATCGCGGCGTAGATGTGCAGGTTCGATACGCCGAGCACGGCGCCGAGTTTTTCGAGCATGAAGAAGATCACGCCGTAGTGGATCAGCCCGCGCCAGTCCCGGCGCCGGAGCAACTCGCGCTCCTGTTCGCTCAGCCCCGCCGCCTCGAAGCTCGCCTCCTGGTCGGCAAGAAAGAGCCGCCGATGCTCCGGCAGGATCATGTCGTGCAGGTAACGGTTGATCCGATAGGCCCGCTGGCTGGTTTCCAGGCTGAAGGGGTAGGTGCCGGCCAGCGCCTCGGCACCTTCGAGCTGGGTGGCGACGTGGGCGCGGTGGCGGACGACTTCGCCCGCCATCGCCGGCGAAGCGAGGTTCTCGTACAAGGCGGTGGCGATTCCGGTCATCGACGGCAGGTAATAGGTCTGGTGCAGCTTGCGCACCGAAGCCGACAAGGCCCCGCGCATCACCAGCCACATGATGACTTCGGCGCCTTCCAGCCCGCCCAGGGCGGCGTATTCCGCCTGCGTCATCTCGCTCAGGCGCACCGGGTCGTTCTCGAACAGGTCGAGGAAACGCTCGTCCCAGGCCGTGTTGTTGAAGCCCGCGCGTTCGCCATGCACCTGGTGGGACAGTCCGCCGGTGGCGACGATCGCCACCGACAGGTCTTCGGGATAGCTTTCGATCGCCCGCCGCAGGGCCTGGCCCAGCCTGTAGCAGCGGCGCGCCGTGGGGATCGGGAACTGCAGCACGCCGATCTGCAGCGGCACGATCGGCGCCGGCCAGCCGGAATCGTGCGGGCAGAGCATGGACAGCGGCGAGAAGCAGCCGTGGTCGAGCGGCTTGTCCTGGAAGAAGGACATGTCGAATTCGTCGGCCATCAGGGAATGGCCGATATGGCGCGACAGGCCGGGATGTCCGCCGACCGGCGGCAGGTCGCGCGGACCGCCGCCTTCGTCGGCAACCGCGTACGAATCACCGATGCCCAGCGCAAAAGCCGAATAGTGATCGAAGAAGAACGAGGTCACATGGTCGTTGTAGATGAACAGCAGTACATCCGGCTGCTTGTCCTGCAGCCACTGGCGGACAGGGCCGAAGCTCTCGAAGATGGGCTGCCAGACGGGGTCGTGCTGTTTGTTGGTGTCGAGCGCGAAGCCGATGGTGGGCGTGTGCGAGCAGGCGATGCCGCCGATGATCCGTGCCATATGGATTTCTCCTCCTTGAATCGTGTCGATACGCGGCCCCACGGGAGCCGTCAGGAGCGCGAGTCTAGGCAGGCTGATCCGGCCGCATAAGATGTCGCGATCCATACCGCGATAACCAGCGGTTATCATTCGATTCATGAAACTTTCCGCACTCCAGGCCTTCGTGGCCGCGATCGACGACGGCAGCCTGCGCAAGGCGGCGGTCCGCCTCGGCCTGTCGCAACCGGCACTGAGCAAGATGCTGCGCGAGCTGGAGATCGAACTCGGTGCGCCGCTGGTGCTGCGCTCTACGCGCGGCGTGCTGCCGACCGCGCAAGGCAAGGTGCTGTACGCGCGCGCCAGCATGGCCGCGCGCGAACTCGATCGTGCAGTGGAAGAAATCGGCCAGTTGGGCGGCCGCATGGTGGGGGAACTCAGCATCGCGGCCGTGCCGATGGCCGTCATGTCGCTGATTCCCGAGGCCTTGCGCACCTTCGGCCAGCAGTTTCCCGAAATGCGGCTGCACGTCAGCGAGGAGCTGTACATCGCCCAGCTCGCCTACCTGCGCAAGGGCGAGGCCGATGTGGCGGTCGGGCCGATTCCCCAAGGGCTGGCGCAGGGCGAGTTCCTGGTGGAGCCCTTGTTGCCGATCTCGATGGTGGTGGTGGTCGCCAAGGGCAATCCGCTGGCGCGCTGCACCGGCCTCGAACAGCTCGCCGCAGCACGCTGGGTCTATACCAGCCGCTCGGGCGACACCGGCTACGCACGCGAACTGTTCCGCCGCAACGGTCTTGCTGCCCCGCCCGCGGCGGCGGCGGTCAATTCGACGCTGGCCCTGCTGGCGCTGCTCTGCACCGGCGATTATGTCGGCCTGCTGCCGATGAGCATTGCCGAGCACCCGCTGACCGCGCGCTACATCGACATCGTGCCGATCAGGCAAGGGCCGCTGGAACTGACCCTGGGCGCCATGGTGCGGGAGGAAAAGGCCGTATCGGTCATGGTGCGGCACTTTCTCTCCCACCTTCATCGCGCCGCGCATCATCTCGGCGGCATGCGCGGCACGCCACGCACCTGAATCTCCTTGCCGAGCGTCCGCCGGACGGACGGCCCCAACCATCACCGCGTATCATTGCGCCTGTCTTATTGCCCTTGCCCTCACCCATGGCCGCGTCCGCGCCGACTTCCCTGCCCGCAGCCGACAGCCCCGCCCTGGCCCTCGTGCCGCTTCTGCTGCTGTTCGGCCTGATGCTGCCGGTCACCGGCATGGTGCCGGTGCTGTCCTCCTTCACCGCGCAGCGCTTCGACGGCCTGGGGCAGTTCGGCAGCCACTTCTTCATGTCGATCAACATGATCGGCGCCCTCGTCGGCGCCCCGGTCGCCGGCCTGCTGTCCGACCGCCTGGGCAAGCGCAAGACGCTGGCGGTGGCCGCACTGATCCTGAACGGCCTCACGCTGCTCGGCATTGCCTTCGCCTACCGGCAGTTCGACAGCTACGCCCTGCTGCTCGGCCTCCGCCTGCTCGAAGGCTTCGCCCACATGTCCGCGCTGTCGCTGCTGATGGCGCTGGGTTCGGACCAGGTCGGACGCGGCGGACTGGGTGGCCGCATGGGCGCGATCGGCGCCTCGATCAGCCTGGGCGTGGCCACCGGCGCGCCGCTCGGCGGCGTGGTCGGCGGCATCGACCCGCTGTGGGTGCCGCTGGGCGGCGGGCTGCTGTCGCTGGCACTGGCGGTGCTCGGCGCCATCGGCCTGCGCGACGCCACCACAGCGAGGCCACGCATGGCGATCGGCGAAATCCTCGATACGCTGCGCACCCGCCGCGCGCTCGCGGTACCGCTCGCCTTCTCCTTCGCCGACCGGCTGACGGTGGGCTTCATCGTCTCCACGCTGTCGCTCTATTTCGGCCTCACGCTGGGCTTCGACGCCCGCGCCATCGGCATGGCGATGGCCGCTTTCCTGATTCCCTTCTCGCTGCTGACCTGGCCTGCCGGCCACCTGTCGCGCCACTGGGACCCGTTCTCGATGATGGTCGCCGGCAGCATCCTGTATGGCGTGTTCCTCGGCGCGCTGGCTTTCGTGCCCGCGGCCTGGATCGTCGGCACCATGGCCGCCGGCGGCGTGATCGCGGCGCTGATGTACGCCCCCTCGCTGGTGCTGGCCGCGCACTACGGCGGTGAGGACTGCCGCGCCAGCGCACTGGCCGCGTTCAACATGGCAGGTTCGCTCGGCTTTGCCGCCGGACCGCTGATCAGCAGCCTGCTGCTGGCCTTCTACGGCAGCTTCAGCGCCAGCCCGCATGCGCCGGTGTTCGTCAGCATCGGCGCCATCGAGGTCGTGCTGGCGCTCGGCGTCCACGCCCTCCACCGCCGCAACACGCTCGGCACCCGCTCGTCCCTGGAGCCTCGATGAAGTTTTCCCGTCTCTGGCAGCCGCGCAATCCGGCGTTCTGGATGATGCTGGTGCTCAACGTCCTGTCGTCGATCCTGGCCTGGATCCTGCGCAGCTATCCGCTGGTGCCGCTGGCGATGATCGTGGTCGCGGGCTTCGCGCTGATGAATGCCTGGCTCGGCCTGCGCCTGGCCATCGGCCTGATGCGTGAAGACAGCCCGCCGGGCGATCAGACGTCCGGCGCGAGATAGATCCGCTCGAGGTCCAGCGGCGAGCGCGCCTTGCCTGCGGGCGCCACCGGAAGCGGGCTCCCCTCGGCTTCGCCGGCAGGCAGCGGCACCGCGGCCTCCGTGCCCCAGTGCAGCACTTCGATGCGGCCGTCGTAGTGCTCGACGACGGCGCTGCAGGTATCGACCCAGTCGCCGCAGTTCAGGTAGCGCACCTTGCCGATACGGCGGTCCGACGCCGAATGGATGTGGCCGCAGATCACCCCATCCACACCGCGCTGCTGCGCGGCATGCGCCACCGCGTCCTCGAAGTCGAAGATGAAGCTGACCGCGCGCTTGACCTTCTGCTTGGCATAACCCGCCAGCGACCAGTAGCCGGGAATGTGCAGGAAGCGGCGCACGCGCGACAGCACGATGTTCAGGCGCACGAGCGTGTTGTAGGCCACGTCGCCCAGCACCGCGACCCAGCGGTGGTGGCGCGTGACCTGGTCGTATTCATCGCCGTGGATCAGCCAGTAGCGCCGGCCGTCGATGGTCTCGTGCACCCATTCGCGTTCGATGCGGATGTTGCCGAAGGCGGCGCCGACATACTCGCGCAGGATCTCGTCGTGATTGCCGGGAATGAAGAACACCTTGCCGCCCTGGCGTGCGCGGCGCAGCACCTTCTGCACCACGGTGTTGTGCGCCGGCGCCCACTGCACGCTGCGGCTCATCGCCCAGACGTCGATGATGTCGCCAAGCAGGTAGAGGTACTCCGACTCGTACTCTTTCAGGAAGGCACGCAGGCTCTCGGCCTGGCTTGCCCGCGTGCCGAGGTGGACATCGGAAATGAAGATCGTGCGAACGGCAGGCATCAGCTTTCCCCTCCCTGGATGCGTAACGAGACTCGACCGTCATGGGCAAGGGCCCTGCCCCGCCAGGCGCTCAGGAGGGCTTCGGCGAAATGGTCGCAGACCCGCTCCCAGTCGATGCCTTCCGCGGTGCGCCGCGCCTCGCGGCCGATGTCGGCACGCAGCCCGTCCGCGCAGGCCAGCTGGACGGCGCGCTGGATGAAGCTTTCCTCGTCGCCGCAGCACACGATCGCGCCGTTGTGCAGGTCGCGGATCACCTCGGCGGCTGCGGCATAGTCGTAGGCGACGGTGCACAGCCCGCTCGCCATGCCTTCGAGCGTGACGTTGCCGAAGGTCTCGGTCAGGCTGGGAAACAGGAACAGATCGGCCGATGCGTAATGGGTCGCCAGATCCTCGCCGTGCCGCATGCCGGCAAGCACCGCATGCGGACATTCGCGGGCGATGGCCTCACGCATCGGCCCGTCGCCGACGACGACCATCCGCGCGTCCGGGCGATGCTCGCGGATGGCGGCGAAGGTGCGCAGGGTGAGCCCGAGGTTCTTCTCCGGCGCCAGCCGTCCGACGCTGACGACCGCGATCCCGCCCGGCGCCACCCCCATTGCCGGCGCAGCGCCTCGCTGCGGCGTGCCGGAGAATACTGCACCGTATCCACCCCGCGCGAAATCACCTCGACCCGCTCGTAGCCCTGGGCGGCCAACGCCCCCGCCAGTTCGGCGGTCGGCACGAAGGTGGCAGCCGTGCGGTTGTGGAAGCGGCGCAGGTAGGCGGCGACCGGCTGGCTCAGCCAGCCCACGCCGTAGTGCGCGCTGTAATGCTCGAAACGGGTATGGAAATCCGACGTGACCGGCAGGCGCAGCTTGCGCGCGGCCGATACCGCGGTCCAGCCGAGCGGCCCCTCGGTCGCCACGTGCACCAAGTCGGGCCGCTGCCGCGTCCACGTGCGCACCAGGCTGGACTTGGCCGGCAGGCCGAACTTGAGTCCGTCGTAGCGCGGCAGCTTGATCCCGCGCGACAACACCTCTTCCAGCGCGCCGCCACGGCTGGCGACATCCCCGGTGGTCTGCTTCGGGCGGATGAGCTGGATGCCGTGCCCCCGCCGGATCAGGCCGTCGACCATGCGCTTGAGCGTCATCGCCACGCCGTTGACCTCCGGCGGCCAGGTCTCGGTCACCAGTGCGATACGCAGGCGGGAATCACGGCAGAGCTCTTCGGTCGTGAAGTCGATCACTTTCATGCGCCGCAGCATAGGCGGCGAAAGAGACGACTACGTTACGTCCTCATGTACAGGGCATGACAAGGCGGCCTCGGCCGCGCCATGGTCCGCTTCGCTTCAGCGGACAGTACCTCTCAGTGCCGCCAGCACCACCGTATCGCGGGCATAGATGTCGGGCCGGAACTGCATCCGCCCGTCGTCGTCCAGAGCCGCGGTGGCGTAGTGCAGCAACACCGGAAGCTTGCGCCTCACCGTCACCGTGCGCGTCTTGCCGGTGGCCAGTGCCTCGTCCAGCGCCTCCGGGCTCCAGCGCTGGGCATCGTCCAGCAGCAAGGCCGCCAGTTCGAGCGGCTTCTCGACCCGTACGCAGCCCGAACTGAGCGCGCGCGTGTCGCGCCTGAACAGCGCACGCGTATTGGTGTCGTGCAGATAGATCAGATAGGGATTGGCAAGCGCGAACTTGATGCGGCCGAGCGAACCATCCGCGCCCGGGTTCTGCTCCACCAGATACGGGAAGCCGTGCCTGCGCGCGGCCTCCCAGTCGATCTGCTGCGCATCGAGCTCTTCCCCGGCGTGATCCACCACCCGCATGCGGCGCTTGGCGAGATAGTCCGGATCGCGGATCACGCCGGGAATCAGGTCTTCGCGCAGGATCGTCGGCGGCACCACCCACTTCGGGTTCAGCACCAGGTACTGCACGCTGTCGAGCAGCGCAGGCGTCTCGCGCGTGGGCTTGCCGATGATCACCCGCGACGACCAGGCAAGCTGCCCGCCGCGCTGGAGACGGGCCTGGTAGCCGGTCAGGTCCACCAGCAGGTGGTCGCCCTGCATGTCCTGCGCCACCCAGCGCAGCCGTTCGAGATTGACGCGGATCTTGCGCCACGCGCTGCGCCGGCCCCAGGTTGAGCGCCTCCACCGTCTGGCGGCCGATCGCCGCGTCCGGCGCCAGGCCGGCGCGCTGCTGGAAGCGCTTCACCGCCTCGGCCAGCGCCGGGTCGAACAGCGCGGCGTCCGCACTCCAGGCCAGCTCGGTCTCGCCTTCGGCCGCCAGGCGCGTGCGTACTTCGACCACGCGCGCACCACGTTCGCCCGGACGCAGCGTCGGCCCTGCCGACACTTTCGGCCAGTCGCCCGATTCGGCTGCGATGCTGCGGTATTGCTTCAAGGCAAGCTGCAGTTGCCGGTACAGCTCGAAGTCCGGCGCCTGCGCCAGCACCGCCGCCGCCAGTCCGGACCGCTCCACTGCCGGCCCGCTTCCCGGCACGTCGCCGCCGTCCGGCATGTCGAGCAAGCGCGCAAGGCGTCCGGCCTGCTCTCCGGGCGCCGCCGGCCGGGAGAAATTCCAGTCCCGATACAGGCTGCGCGGATCGACCTTGCCGTGGCGCAACTGTTGCACCAGGCGCGCAAGCGTGTCGGTGAACAACAGCTCGCGCTCCGCCACGCCGTCGGGCGACAGCTCCTGCTGCGGCCGCAGCGCTTCGCTGCGCAGTGTGTCCGGAGCAAAATCCGCCGGATCGAGGCCATGCTCGTCGAGCGCCTCCACCGCCTCGATCAGCCCCTGCAGCAGTTCCGGCCGTGTCCATGCGGGCAGGAAGCCGCGCTGGCGATAGAACAGCACGGTGACATCGTCGGCCGCGCGCATCGACACCGCCAGACGGTTTTCGATCAGGCCCGGCAGATCCACGACGGCCTCGGGCACCGCTTCGCCATCGGCGCTGCCCTCCACCACCGTCTCGTCCACCGGCCCGGTGCCGAGTGCCAGCGCCGGCTGCGGACAGGTCATAGCCAATGCCAATGCCGTGCCGGCGGAGGCGAAGGATTTGCGCCAATCGATCAGGAGTTCAGGTAGCATGCCGCCTTCGAGTCTGTCTGTGTCGGTAAAAGAATATCCATGGTCTCGACTTCCCGCCATCATGCCTGCGCGCATCGCCGCCTGTTCCTGAAAGGGCTTTCCACGCTGCCGCTGGCCTTGCCCTTCGCCTCCGCCCATGCCGCCACGGACCGCCATCTGGCTTTCCGCCACACGCACACCGACGAACGGCTCGACACCCTGTACCGCAACCGCAATGGCTACGTCGAACCCGCAATGCGGAGCCTGAACAAGCTGTTCCGCGATTTCCGTACCGGCGAAGTCGCCCGCATCGATCCCCGACTCTACGACATCCTCCACGCGCTGAGTGTGACCTGCGGCGGGGGTACCTTCGAAATCATCTCGGGCTACCGCTCGCCCAAGACCAACAAGATGCTGCGCCGTACCGGCGGCGGTGGCGTCGCCAAGCGCAGCCTGCACATGGACGGCAAGGCCGTCGACATCCGCCTGGTCGGCTGCGATACCGCACGCCTGCGCGATGCAGCCCTGGCGCTGGGCGCGGGCGGCGTGGGCTATTACCCGGATTCGGACTTCGTCCATATCGACACCGGGCCGGTGCGCAGCTGGGGTCCGAAAACCGCCTGAACCCCTAGCCGAACCCGCGAGGCCCGAGCGGACGGGCAAGGAGCCGGCCCGGAGCTCGAACACTCGGCATTCAGCCCAGCAGCACCAGCCCCCACACCGCCGCAACGTTGATCAGGGCGATCATGACCGCGGCGCTGCCGACGTCCTTGGCGCGCTTGGACAGCGGATGATGCTCCAGTGAAATCCGGTCGACCGCGGCCTCGACGGCGGAGTTCATCAGCTCCACGATCAGCACCAGCAGCACGCTGCCGATCATCAGGGCGCGCTCGACCGCGCTTTCCCCCAGCCACAGCGCCAGCGGAATCAGCAGCAGCGTCAGCAGCGCCTCCTGGCGAAAGGCATCCTCGTGGCGCCAGGCTGCAGCCAGTCCATCCAGTGAATAGTGAAAGGCGTTCCAGACCCTGCGCAGGCCGGTCTTGCCTTTGAACGGGCTTTCCATCGATCGCTTCCGGATTGAAGTGGTGGTTTGAAGAGCGCGCGATCATTACACAAAAAACGTCAGAAAAACGTTCAGGCAGGATCGAGGCGCAACACCCGTCCATCGCTTTCGTCCAGCAGCCACAGATGTCCGTCCGGCCCCTGGCGCACGTCGCGGATGCGCCGGCCGATGTCCAGGCGCTCCTCATGCACGACCTTGCCGTCCTCCAGCACCAGGCGCGCCAGCAACTGGAACTTCAGCGCGCCGACGAACACGTTGCCTTTCCACTGCGGAAACACGTCGCCGGTGTAGAAGGCCATGCCCGAGGGCGCGATCGACGGCGTCCATTGCTTGAGCGGCGGCTCGATATCGGCACGTTCCGTGCCTTCGCCGATACGGGTACCGACCACGTATTCGCGGCCGAAGGTGATCACCGGCCAGCCGTAGTTGCGCCCCGGCAGCACCCGGTTCAGTTCGTCGCCGCCCTGCGGGCCGTGCTCGTGCGCCCACAGTTCGCCGGTCAGCGGATGGAGCGCCGCGCCCTGCACGTTGCGGTGGCCCCAGGACCAGATCTCGGGCGACGCCTTCGGTACACCTTCCGCCTGCCGTACGAACGGATTGTCGCCGGGCACGCCGCCATCCAGGTCGATGCGTACGATCTTGCCCAGGTGGCTGTCCAGCACCTGTGCGCGGTCGCGCGAATGGAAGCGGTCGCCGAGCGTGACGAACAGCCGGCCTTCACGGTCGAACACCAGCCGCGAACCCCAGTGGTGGTTGCCCGAAGGATCTTCGTTCTGGGCAAAGATCACTTTCACCTCATCCAGCTTCAGCGCCTCGGCATCCAGCCGCGCCCGCGCGACGGCGGTGCGCACACCGGCAGCGGTCGGCTGCGCGAACGAAAACACGATCGTCCGGTCTGTTGCAAAATCCGGGCTCAGCGCCACGTCCAGCAGGCCGCCCTGCCCACGCGCATGCACTTCGGGCACGCCCGCCAGCGGTGCCGAAACCGTACCATCCGTGCCCACCAGCCGCATGCGGCCGGGCCGCTCGGTCAGCAGCAGGCGGCCGTCGGGCAGGAAGGCCATGGACCACGGCGTGTCCAGGCCGCGCGCCACCTCGACCAGCTTCACCTGGCCGGACTCGGTGTTCAGTACGGCATCGGCCGCAAGCGACGGCCCGCAGACGAACACACCGGCGGCAAGCACCGTTGCCGACACCAGACCACGAAATCCTTTCACTTTCCTCATTCCTTCAGCCTCCCTCGTTTCATTCGATACCAACCCGCACCATTCCATCCGACTGCCCATGACTTCATCCGTTCGCACGACTTTCCGCCTCGCCTTCGTCGCCGCACTCATCGCCGTGCTCTATCTCGCCCTGATGCCGGCACCCGACATCGTGCAGATCGTGTCCTGGCAGGACAAGATCGAGCATGCGGCCTTGTTCGCCGCACTCGCGCTGCTGGCGGTGGCGGGCTGGCCGGATCATCCGCTGCGCATCGCCATCGGCCTGCTGCTCTACGGCGCAGCGATGGAGCTCGCCCAGGGCCAGACCGGCTACCGGACCGCCGACCCGTGGGACTGGGTCGCCGACGCCATCGGCCTGCTCGTGCTGATCCCGGTCGTGCTGTCCAGGCGCCGCGCCGCCGGGCAGGCCTGAATGCATTCCGCAACGGCCTGCCGCTCGTCAGCACACCAGCCTGTTGCTATCATCGCGGCCTTTCCAATCAAGCGTTTGCGTGCCGAACGCCGCCGAGCCGCGCCATGAATCCCAGCCACACCCCCGCTCGCCACACCCTCGAACTCCTCGCCCCGGCCAAGACCGCCGATTTCGGCATCGAAGCCATCAACCACGGCGCGGACGCGGTGTACATCGGCGGCCCGGCCTTCGGCGCCCGCTCGGCCGCGGACAACAGCGTCGAGGACATCGCGCGCCTGGCGGCCCACGCCCATCGCTACCATGCCGAAGTTTTCGTCGCCACCAACACCATCCTGTTCGACCACGAACTGGAGCCCGCACGCAAGCTGATCTGGCAACTGTACGAGGCCGGCGTGGATGCGCTGATCGTGCAGGACATGGCGCTGCTCGAACTCGACCTGCCGCCGATCCAGCTCCACGCCAGCACCCAGACCGACATCCGCGACGCCAGCAAAGCGCGCTTCCTGCAGGACGTCGGCTTCTCTCAGATCGTGCTGGCGCGCGAGCTGTCGCTGGCCGAAGTACGCAGGATCGCCGACGCCACCTCCTGTCAGCTCGAATACTTCGTGCACGGCGCACTGTGCGTGGCCTTCTCCGGCCAGTGCTACATCAGCCACGCCCACACCAGCCGCAGCGCCAACCGCGGCGAATGCTCGCAGGCCTGGGGACTGCCCTACGACCTCAAGGACAAGGACGGCAACACCATCGCCAGCCAGCGCCACATGCTGTCGATGAAGGACAACAACCAGAGCGCCAACCTGCGTGCGCTGGCGGCGGCCGGCATCAGCTCGTTCAAGATCGAAGGCCGCTACAAGGATCTGTCCTACGTCAAGAACATCACCGCCCACTACCGCACGCTGCTCGACGAGATCATCGAGCATCCCGAGGCCGACGGCCCGGCCTACCGGCGCGCATCCAGCGGCCGTACCACCTTCCTGTTCACGCCGCAGGCCGACAAGACCTTCAACCGCGGCTACACCGACTATTTCGCCAACGAGCGCCGGCACGGCATCGAGGCCTTCGAGTCGCCCAAGTTCGTCGGCGAACCGATCGGCCGGGTGACGAAGATCGACACCAAGGGCCGCAAGTTCTTCGACGTCGAACGCAGCGCGCCGATCCACAACGCCGACGGCCTGAGCTGGTACGGCCCGAAGGGTGAACTCGCCGGCCTGCGGGTCAACCGTTCTGAGCGCGATGGCGGCGGCGACGGCATCGACCGTATTTTCCCGGCCGACGCGCTGCCGCCCGAACTGGTGCCCGGCACTTCGGTGTTCCGCAACCACGACCACGAATTCGAGCGCGCGCTGGAGAAGAAATCCGCCGAGCGCCGCATCCGCGTCGATGCGCATTTTGCCGCGACCACGGACGGCTTTGCGCTGACGCTCACCGACGAGGACGGCATCCGCGCCACGACCACGCTCGCCGCCGCCTTCGAGCCGGCGCAGAACGCCGAGCGCGCCCGAACGACGCTGCGCGAGCACATCGGCAAGCTCGGCAACACCTTGTTCGTGCTCGACACGCTGACGCTCGACCTGCCGGCGCTGCCCTTCCTGCCCGCCGGCCAGCTCAACGCGCTGCGCCGCGATGCCGTCGAGCAACTGGAAGCCGCCCGCCTCGCCGCCCATCCGCGCCCGCCGCGCGCAGCGCCGGTCGAGCCGCCGGTGGCTTACCCGCAGGACGCGCTGAGCTATCTCGCCAACGTGCTCAACGACAGCGCGCGCGCCTTCTACGCCCGCCACGGCGTCAAGCTCATCGACGCCGCGTTCGAGGAGAACCAGCGTACCGACGAGGTCTCGCTGATGATCACCAAGCACTGCCTGCGCTACAGCTTCAACCTGTGCCCCAAGGAAGTGAAGGGCATCCGCCCCGAGCCGATGCAACTGGTCAATGGCAACGAGACGCTGACGCTGCGCTTCGACTGCAAGCGCTGCGAAATGCACGTCGTCGGTGCGATGAAGCCGCACATCGCCAGAATGCGCGACAGCGTGGTGGCGCAGAAGCTCAGCTTCTTCCCGAACAAGCCCGCGGCCGAGAAGAAGCACCTCCACTCGCCGCACCATTGAGTCCGCCGTCGAATACTTTGCGGCGCAGGCAGAAGCAGTGAATGGCTCGGACCGTCCTATCCTGCATATACTGCGCCCAAGCACTACGCAACCGAGCCGCCGATGTCCGCCCTGCTTCCGCTCGACACCCTTCCAGGCCGTCTCGGCCAGGCCGATGGCGCGCTCGTCGTCATCGCACTGTGCGCGGAGTGGTGCGGCACCTGCCGCGAATTCCGGCCGGTACTGGAGCACGTCGCCGCAGCCCATCCCGAGATCCTGACGGCGTGGGCGGACATCGAGGACGATGCCGACATCGTCGGCGACATCGACCTCGACAGCTTTCCCACGCTGGCCATCTTCAGGCATGGCGAACCCTTGCATTTCGGCCCCTCGCTGCCGCTGGAAGCGGTGCTCGCCCGCCTGGTCGAAAGCATTGCGCTCGACGGCAGGCCGCAACGGGTTCCCAGCGAAGTCGCCGCGCTGGGGCGCTGGCTGGCGGGCTGACACCCACTCCCCCAAGCTCACAGGACAGGTCGGGCCGCGCAGGTGGAGCGCGAGCGAAACCCATCAAACGACGGCCCGCTCAAGGGCCGTGCCGATCGGCCCTCAGTGCCCCAGGAAGCGCCGCAGCCGTCCCATTTCGCCCTGCACCGTCGGCAGCGTCGCCCGCAGCACCGCGGATTCGTCGGCCAGCGTCCGGTCGTCCGCGCCGCTGACCTGTATCGCGGTGAAGCTGCCGCTGCCGAAAGGCAGCACCAGCTTGTAGTCCTCGCCCAGGAAGGCTAGGCGGTCCCAGTCGCCGGCCAGCAGCACGCGGTTCGGCTGCGGGTCGAACAAGCTGTGGCCGATGGCGTAGTCGGACGGCGGATTGGTGACGCCGAGCAGCGGCAGGATGGTCGGCAGCAGGTCGGCATGGCTGGTGCGGGCATCGATGCGCCGAGGTTCCCGGCCCGGCACCCACAGCAGCAGCGGTACGCGCACCTGCTCATCGACGAAGGTGGAGTTGTGTCCCCAGCGCCCCTTCTCCATGAACTCCTCGCCGTGGTCGCCGGTGATGACCACCAGCGTGTCCTCGAGCAGGCCGCGGCGCTCGAGGTGCGCCATCAGCTTGCCGAGCTGGCTGTCGAGGTGATGAACCGCGTTGATGTAGCGCTTGTGGATGCCGCCGATCTTGTCCCGCAGTTCCATGTCGGCATAGCTGAAATCTTCGAGATAGCCCGACTCGATCACCGATTCGGGCGGGAAGTTGTAGTTGGCGTGCGGCGACTCGAAGAACAGGAAAGTCATGAACGGACGCGAGGGATCGCGCTGGTCGACGAACTCGATCAGGCGGTCGACGTTGCGGCGGTCGCGCATCCAGGTTTCGCCTTCCGAATCTTCCACCATCTGCTCACGCGGCACGTCGACGAACACGGTCTTGTCGAACTCCGGGTAGGTGAAGCGCGCGCTGGTGAACAGCTTGATCTGATAGTCCTGATTCTGCAGCACCTGGATCAGCGGACTGCCGATGCGCGCGTCCAGCACCGGGAACCACAGGTTCGCCGGCAGGCTGTAGAACTGGCTGAAGACGCCGATGCGGGTGCCGTTGCCGCCGGAGAAATGATGGGTGAAATGCTGCGCCCGCTCGGCCAGCGCATGGGTCTGCGGCATCACGCGCGGGTCGAGCGTGTCCGCCCGCCACGACTCGGCGACCAGCCAGACGACGTTCAGCGGCCTGGCCGGCGGCTCGACGCGCAGCCGCGCCTGCGGATAGCGCAGGCTGCCGTCGAGCTTGGCGGTCGCCAGCTTGAGCCGCTGCGGACGCTCCCAGCCAAACTGCTTCTCGAACAGGCCGCGCATCGTCAGCGGCTGATAGAAAGGCACACGCTGGGCGTTTTCCAGCAACGGCGTGTAGCCGTAGAAATGGCTCACCGCATAACCCAGGCGCTCACCGACGGTGACGACGAGGAACAGCGGCAGCACCCATGCCAGCCGCGGCGCCGGCACGGAGCCCCGCGCCAGCACGCGCGCGGCGAAGAAGACCAGGACCTGCAGGACGAGGAAGCCGGCGGCCAGCAGCGCGAAGTCGCGCTCGGTCGAAGCCGACGAACCCAGCGCGGCGATGCCCCCCGGCGTGGTCAGGATGTTCCAGACGAAGCCGTTGAGGTGGAAGCCGTACAGCGTCCACAGCATGTGATCGCCGAACAGCGCGATCTGCACCACGCCGGCCAGCGCCACCGCCAGCACCGCCGCCAGCCGGGGGGCGAAACGGCCCGCGACATGGACGATGAGCCATACCGGCGCCACGAACAGCAAAGCGTAGCTGCCGACCAGCGCAAGCTGATAGACCAGCAGCCCGGACGGCGCGGCGAAATCGAAGAAGCGGCCCAGGTGCAGGGCAAAGACGATCCAGGTGAGGAACCAGTACAGGGCGCGCTGGCGGCGGTCGGAGACGAACACGATGAGCTTTTTCCTCAGGGCGAAAGCATGGACGGAAAAACAGGCGCGTCAGATTACCCGAGCGGATGTCGGGAAAACGTAAAAAATCTCATCCGTCAGCGCAGCCTGAGCTGCACTTCCGCCGGCAGCGGCACGGCCGTGACGTTGTTCTGCGGGCTGCCGTCGATGAGCCGGTCGCTATAGACGAGATAGACCAGCGTGTTGCGCCTGGCATCGGCGATGCGCACGATCCGCACCTTCTTGAACAGGATCGACGAACGCTCGGAAAACACTTCCTCCTGCGGCTTGAGCGCTTCGGTCAGGCTGATCTCGCCGACCTGGCGGCAGGCCACCGAAGCGTCGGCCGTATCCTCCGCCAGCCCCAGCGAACCCTTGATGCCGCCGGTGCGGGCACGCGACACGTAGCACGATACCCCTTTCACCTTCGGGTCGTCGAAGGCCTCGACGACGATCTGGTGATTGCGGCCGATGAACTTGAACGCCGTATCGACGGCGCCGACGGTCTCGGCCTGCACGCAGAACGGCAGCAGCAATGCGGCGCCGATGGCGCCCAGCATGATCGTTTTCACGTTTTCCCGGACTCCTTTCTTGCAAGGGCCGCAAGTATCGCACCGCGCGGAGCAAATTACCCTGCATCAAGGCGCACGCGCCCCGGGCAGCGGAAGATCGCGAACATCTCCGCCCTCGCCTGCCCCGCCCTCCACCATGTCCGACGCCGCCATCGCCTTGCCGCACTCACCGCCCGCCGAAGGCCCTCCCCCGGGTAGCCCTATCCCGGGTAGCCCTATCCCGGGGGGCCCTATCCCGGGCGGCCCTATCCCGGGCGGCCGCATCCCCGGCAGCAAGGCGATGTGGGTGGGCATCTTCTGCGAAGTCACCGAGTTCGCGCTGATGTTCGCGGTGTATTTCATCGCCCGCGCCCATTACCCGGACGTGTTCCACGCCGGTCCCGAGCAGCTTTCGCTGCTGGCCGGCACGGGCTACACGCTGATGCTGCTGACCAGCGGCTGGTGCGTGGCCCGCGCGGTGCACTCCATGCGCGCCAACCGCCAAAGCGCCTGCCTGCGCTGGCTGATCGGCGCCTTCGTGTTCGGCACCGGCTACCCGGTGATCAAGCTGTTCGAAGTGCGCTGGAACCTTGCCCACGGCCTCAACGGCGAAGCGGGCATGTTCATCGTCACCTACTACTACCTGACCTTCAACCACCTGATCCACGTCTTCTGGGGCCTGCTCGGCATGATCTGGGTGATGCTGCGCACCGCGACCGGCACCTACTCGGCCGAGGAATACTCCGGCCTGGAATCCTTCGCGGTGTATTGGCACACCACCGACATCATCTGGCTGATGATCTTCCCGCTGTTCTACGTGCTGCGATGAAAACGGAGAGCGCGACATGAGCGAAGTCCGCAAACTCGACCTGGCCTGGTTCGGCCTCGTGCTGCTCAGCGTGGGCGGCGCGATGCTGGGCGGCGGCCAGGACCATGGCTTCGGCGTCACCGTGGCGGTCGCGCTGGTGATGGGGCTCAAGGTCCGCATCGTCTGCGGCTACTACCTCGAGCTGCCCACCGCCACGCGGCGCATCCGCCGGGCGATGTAGCACCTTCTGCTACGGCATGCCGATCGTGGTCATCCTGACCAGCGCCTTCGGCGACATCCTTGCGCGCGTGACCGGCGCGCTGCTGTGAGGCGTACCGGAGCCCGATCGGCTGTGGCAAGCTTTGCAGTCTTTCATCTCTCCCGAAGCGGCCATGACGGACTTTCCCAAGGACATCTACACCGAACCCGAACCAGACCCCGATACGCTTGCCAATCTGGGGCCGCTGGCGGGAATGGCGGGCATCTGGACCGGCACCATCGGCCTCGATGTCAATCCGAAGGCCGACGGCCCGGAACGGCAGGCGTTCATCGAACGCATCGAACTGCAGCCCATCGACGCCCAGACCAACGGGCCGCAACTGTTCTACGGCCTGCGCTACCACACGCGCATCGTCAAGCCCGACGACGTCGAGACCTTCCACGACCAGGTCGGCTACTGGCTGTGGGAGCCGGCGACCGGTGCCGTGATCCAGACGCTTTCGATACCGCGCGGACAGGCGGCGATGGCCGTCGGCAAGACCACGGCGGACGCAAAGACCTTCCGCCTGCAGGCAGTGCGCGGCTCCGAGATGAACGGGATCGTGTCGAACCCCTTCCTGGAATACGCATTCAGAACGGACAGCTACACCATCACGGTGTCGATCAACGCCGACGGCACATGGTCCTACGAGCAGGAAACCGTGCTGATCATCCCGGGCCAGGCGGAACCCTTCCGCCACACGGATCACAACACGCTGCACAAGATCGGCGAGCCCACGCCCAATCCCACCGCACAGGCGGCGGCCAGGAAGCGGGCCGAAACCCAGCCGCAATGACGCCAGCCCCGCCCGGCGCTCACCAGTGCGGCGGGATCTCGTCTTCCGGCCGGCCGGATGCGCCGGGCTGGATGGTCTTGAGCTGCTGGGCGAGGTGGCGCACCTGCTCGCGCAGCAGCTCCAGCTCCTGCTGCTGCCGCCACACCGTGCGGTTCAGTTCGTCGAGCTGATCCTCGGCCGACATCATCTTGGTTTCGAGCGATTCGAGGCGGTCTTGCATGGGCTGTCCGGGTCCGGGATGAAAGGCATCGGGCGGAGATTCTAGCCGGGGGCGCCTAGCCGGGGGCGCCTGGCCGGCCATGCTGCGCCAGCGTCCGGACAACCCGAGCCTGTCGCCCCGGGGCCCCATGGATTTCCCGGCGCATTGACGCACCCAGGCAAACCCCCAACAATACGAACAATTCGCAATAACCAACGCCAGCCACGTCCACCCGCATGGGCCAGCCAGCGTGCCCGCACGCCGGAGATGCCCGTGCCCCCCCTGTCCACCGACACCGTTTCCGGTCTGTACCGCGAACACGGCACCTGGCTGCAAGGCTGGCTGCGACGCAAGCTGGGCTGCGTCTGGGAAGCCGCCGACCTGACCCAGGACACCTTCGTGCGCGTGCTCGCCTCGCCCGCCGCCGGCAGACAGCTGGCGGAACTGCGCGAGCCGCGCCATTTCCTCGTCACAGTGGCGCGCCGCGTGATGGTCGACCACCTGCGCCGCCGCGCGCTGGAGAAGGCCTGGCTGGAAGAGATGGCGCTCTGGCCGGAACCCGTCACCCATTCGCCGGAAACCCGCGCGCTCATCCTGGAAACCCTATGCGAGATCGACGCCATGCTCGACGGCCTCGGCGCCAGGCCGCGCCAGGCCTTCCTGCTGTCGCAGTTGGAAGGCCTGAGCTACGCGGAGATCGCCGGACGGCTGGCAGTCAGTGTCAGCTCGGTCAAGAAGTACATGGCCCGCGCCACCGAGCACTGCCTGCTGCTGATGCTGGAAGCGCCGCGCTGACGATGAACCGCGACGCGATCAAGGCCGCCGCCGAATGGCACGCCCAGTTGTGCGCCGACGACGCCGGCCCCGAGGACCTCGCCGCGCATGAACGCTGGCTGCAGGCCCACGCCGACCACCGCTGGGCTTGGCAGCAGCTGCAAACCCTGCGCGGCAAGCTCGGCGCCCTGCCCGGCGGCGCCGCGGCCGGCGCGCTGGAGCGCATCGGAACCAGCCGCCACGGCCGCCGCAGCGCGCTCAAGGGCGTGGCGCTGCTGATCGCCGCCGGCGGCGCCGGCTGGCTCGGCGTGCGCGAATACCCCGCGCTCGCCGCCGGCCATCGCACGGCGCTCGGCGAACGGCGCAGCGTCACGCTGGCCGACGGCGGCACGCTGATCCTCAACGGCGACACCCGCGTGGACGTGCGCTACGACGCCCGGCAGCGCCTGATCGAGCTACACGCGGGCGAAATCCTCGTGCAGTCCGCGCCCGACGCCGCCGGACGCCCCCTGCGCGTGCGGACCCGCGACGGCCTCGTCGAAGCCCTGGGCACCCGCTTCATCGTCCGCCGGCTGCCCGAGGCCACCCGCGTCGGCGTCGAACGGCACGCCGTGCGCCTGCAACCAGCCGGCGCCCCGACGCTCGGCCGGCGGCTCGAAGCCGGAGAGCAGGCCGAATTCACCGCCGCCGCCGTCCTGCCGCTGTCCGCGCCGGCCAGCGAACCGGGCGCCTGGGTGAACGGCATGCTGGTGGTCGCCGACATGCCGCTCGGCGAGTTCGCCGCCGAACTCGCCCGCTACCGCCCCGGCCACCTCGGCTGCGCGCCGGAAGTCGCCCGCCTGCGCCTGTCCGGCGCCTTCCCCATCGACGACACCGAGCGCGCCCTGCATGCCGTCGCCCAGGCCCTGCCCGTGCGCATCCGGCACTTCACCCGCTACTGGACGCGGATCGAGGGGGTGTAAGTCCTCCACACACTGCGGCTGGATGAGCCGGCTGCAGGGACGTACAATTTAAAAAACATGTACGTCAAGCGAGGTTCATGATGCAGACCAAACTCACCCTGCGGCTGGATGCACGCCTGATCGAGCAGGCCAAGGAGCAGGCACGCCTCAGCGGCAAGTCGCTCTCGCAACTGGTTGCCGACTACTTCGTGCAGTTGGGCGAGGCACCGCTCCAGCAGCCGCTGCCGCCGGTCGTCCGCGCACTCAAGGGCGCCCTGAAAGGCAGGCAGGATATGCCCGATGAGCAGGACTACCGCCGCCATCTGGAAGACAAGCACCGATGAACGTCCTTTTCGACACCAACGTCGTACTCGACGTCCTGCTAGATCGGGAGCCACACGTCCACGCCAGCGCCCAGGCGCTGGCACTGGTCGAGCGCGGCGAGATCGGCGGCAGCCTGTGCGCCACCACGGTCACCACGCTGTTCTACCTGTGTGACCGTGCCCTGGACCGTCGCCAGGCGCACACCCACATCGGAACCCTGCTCAAGCTGTTCGACATTGCTCCGGTCAATCGCATGGTGCTGGCCAATGCGCTGGACACGGCCTTCGCCGACTTCGAAGATGCCGTCCTGCACGAAGCCGCCCGCCATGCGGAATGCCAATGCATCGTCACGCGCAACGTGCGCGACTTCGCAGCGGCGAGCATGCCGGTTTATACGCCGGCCGAATTTCTGCTGGTCCGGCAAAAGACACAAGGCCGGCATTAGGGCTTGCGGATGGCCAGTCCGGATCACGTGCCGAAAAAAACGCCGCCGGGCATTGTCCTTTTTGAAATCTCGTTCGACCCCCAAGGGAACACCCTGCTTCGAACGACGAAAGGAATGCCCATGCAACGCCCAAGCTGTCCGCCGTGCCACCACGGCCAATCCCTCAACCCGGTCCTCGCCGCCTTGCGCCATACCTGCCTCGGCCTCGCCCTGGCCGCGCCGGCCATCCTGCCGGCCCTTGCCCACGCGCAGAACCCGCCGCAGCAAAGCGCCAAGCGCGTCTATGACATCCCCGCCGGCCCGCTCGGCACCGCGCTGAGCCGCTTCGCCGGCGCCGCCGGCGTCGTGCTGTCCTTCGACGCAGCCCTCACCGCCGGCCGGGAAAGCGGCGGCCTGCACGGCAGCTACGGCGTGGACGAAGGCTTTGCCCGGCTGCTGGCCGGCAGCGGGCTGGAAGCCCGCGCACAGGGCGATGGCAATTACCTGCTGCGGCCGGCGCCGGACGCAGCCGCCGTGCTGCCCGCCGTCGCCGTCTCGGGCAAGGCCATCGGCGCCATCACCGAGGGCACCGGCCTCTACACCACCTACTCTTCGAGCAGTTCCACCCGCCTGAACCTCGCGCCGCAGGAGACGCCGCAGTCGCTGACCGTGATCACGCGCCAGCAGATCGAGGACCTCAATGCGACCACGCTGACCGCCCTGCTGGACGCCGTTCCCGGCGTCCATGTGGTCAAGGAAGGTGTGGGCGATGAGATCTACGGCTACTACGCGCGCGGTTTCGAAATTCTCAATTTCGAGGTGGACGGCGTGCCGACGAACAACGGGCTGCAACTCTTCAGCCAGAACCTCGCGATCTACGACCGCGTGGAGATCGTGCGCGGCGCCACCGGCCTGATCAGCGGCATGGGCAACCCGGCCGCCACGATCAACCTGATCCGCAAGCGCCCGACGCTCAAGCCGCAGGCCAGCCTCAGCGTGGAGGCCGGCAACTGGAATCGAGCGCGGCGCGGCCTTCGACCTCTCGGGCGCACTCAACGACAGCGGCAGCGTGCGCGGCCGGCTGGTGGGCGACGCCAAGCGCAGCGACAACTGGCTGGACCGCTACAAGGAGAAGTCGGGCACGCTCTACGGCATCGCCGAGGCCGATCTGGACGACGCCACGCTGCTGACCGCGGGCTTCAGCTACCAGCGCACGGACATCGACTCCCCGCTGCGCTCCGGCCTGCCGGCCTTCTATGCCGACGGCGGCAAGACCCGCCTCGCGCGCTCCACGAATGCCGCGCCGAGTTGGTCCTACAACGATCAGGAAGCGGTGAGCGCCTTCGTCTCCGTAGAGCAGGAGTGGCGTAACGGCTGGAGCGGCAAGGCCGAGTATACCTACACCGAGGTCGACTACGATTTCGTCGCCACCTATCTCAGTGGAACCCTACAGCGCGACGGCAGCGGTCTCAGCCTGCTGCCCACGCGCTGGAAGGGCAAACCCACCCAGCACAACCTGGATCTGTACCTGACCGGCGCCTTCCGGCTGTTCGGCCGCGAGCATGAGCTAATCGGCGGCCTCACGCTCTCGCGCTATGAATCCAGCGGGCCGTCCTACGGCGGCTGGCAGTACGGCTACGCCGGTTCGGCCGCCGGCGCCATCGACAACCTGTTCACCTGGGACGGCAACAATGCCGCGCCGGCCTTCCTGCCAGCGGCGGCTCGTCCACCAAGACCCGCAACAATGCCGCGTACCTGAGCAGCCGCCTCCACCTCTCCGACGACCTCAAGCTCATCCTCGGCACCCGCGTCGTGCGCTGGGAGCAAGACGAACGCAATTGGGGCAACGACGGCAGCGCGAGCCTGGAGTCGTTGCGCGAAAACGTCGTCGTGCCGTATGTGGGCGTCGTGTATGCCCTGGACAAGGAATGGTCGGCCTATGCCAGCGCCACCAAGATCTTCAACCCGCAAGGCTCCTGGGTGAAGGACGAGAACGACAGCACGCTGGACCCGCTGGAAGGCACGGGCTACGAAATCGGCGTCAAGGGCAGCCACTTCGGCGGCCGCTTGCAGTCCAGCGCTGCACTCTTCCACACCAAACAGGACAATCTCCCCGTGTGGACAGGCGTGGGACTCATCTATTCCGCCGAACAAAACACCACCTCCAAGGGCATCGAACTCGAAGTCAACGGCGAACTGGCCGAGGGCTGGCAACTCGCCGCCGGCTATGCGCATACACGCACCACCGACGCGGACGGCGAGCGCCTCAACACCTTCCTGCCGCGCAACAGCGTGAAGCTGCACACCAGCTACCGCCTGCCCGGCGCCCTCCAGGGCCTGACCGTGGGCGGCGGCCTGCGCTGGCAGAGCAAGACCGGCAGCTACGGCGTCTGGCAGGGTAGCCAGGCCATTGCCAGCCTGATGGCACGCTACCAGATCGACCGCCACCTCAGCGTCTCGCTCAACGTGGATAACCTGTTCGACCGCAGGTACTATAGCTGGCCCGGTAGCTACAGCAACCACGCCGCACCGCGCAGCGCCGTGCTTTCCATGAAATACGATTTTTGATACGCCGCGGGGGCCCGCGCCCGGGGCCGCATGGGCATGAGCCCAAGCGTACCCGCCCCGGCGGAGGGGCCGGCCCCGGCCGCAAGCGGGTCCTGCTGCCGCAAGACAGCAGGACCATCAAGAATCCATGGACGGCGCCCCTTGAGAATGCCAATGCATCGTCACGCGCCGGCCATCGGCTGGCCATGCTGCGCCAGTGCCCAGGCGACGTGTTCGCGCACCAGCGCCGACGGATGGTCGGCGCGGGACTGCAGCGCGGCCAGCACCTCCACCGTGGTCGGCGCGTTGCCCAGCGCCACGGCGATGTTGCGCAGCCAGCGCTCGTGGCCGATGCGGTGGATGGGGCTGCCGGCGGTGCGCTCGGCGAAGTCCGCCTCGCTCCAGGCGAACAGCTCGACCAGGCCGGCGCTGTCGAGCCCGTGGCGCGGCGCGAAATCCGGCTCCTTCGTCATCTTGGCGAAGCGGTTCCACGGACACACCAGTTGGCAATCGTCGCAGCCGTAGATGCGGTTGCCGAGCATGGTCCGCATCTCCTCCGGAATCGCGCTTTTCAGCTCGATCGTCAGGTAGGAGATGCAGCGCCGCGCATCGACGCGGTAGGGCGCGACGATGGCGCCGGTCGGACAGGCGTCGATACAGGCGGTGCAGCGGCCGCAGCGCGGCTGCACCGGCTCGTCGAGCGGCAGCGGCAGGTCGGTGAAGATTTCGCCGAGGAAGAACCACGAGCCGGCGCCGCGATCCAGCAGCAAGGTGTGCTTGCCGCGCCAGCCCAGGCCGTTGCGGCTGGCCAGCTCGACCTCCAGCACCGGCGCGGAGTCGGTGAACACCCGGTAGGTGTGCGGCACTTCGGCGGTGATGCGCTCGGCCAGCTTCTGCAGCCGGCTGCGCAGCACCTTGTGGTAGTCGCGTCCCAGCGCGTAGCGCGACACGTAGGCGCGGGTGCCGTCGGCCAGCGCGGCCCGCGCTTCGGCGGCGCCGGGCCAGTAGTCGAGCCGCAGGCTGATCACGCGCAAGGTGCCCGGCTGCAGTTCGGCCGGCCGGGCGCGCTTCATGCCGTGGCGCAACATATAATCCATCTCGCCGTGGAAGCCGGCTTCCAGCCAGGCGGCGAGCCCGGGCTCGGCGCTGCCCAGGTCCACCCCGGCAACACCGACGGCGCCAAAGCCCAGCTCCGTCGCCCACTGGCGGATGCGTGCCAGCATGGCAGCACCGTCCAGCGTGGCAGCCGGTCCATCGACCTGCCCCACATCCAAGCCTGAATCCAAGCCTTTCACCGCCATCGACAAGAGGATTCCATGATCGAGTTGCTCAACGCCGCCGATGATAACGGCGCCTGCCTGCGCGCGCACTTGCCGGCCGAAGCGGATACCGAAGCCATCGGCGCCGCGCTGGCCCAGGTGCTGCGCCCGGGGCTGAAGATCTGGCTGCAAGGCAACCTCGGCATGGGCAAGACCACCCTCACTCGGGGGCTGCTCCGTGCACTCGGTCACGAAGGCAAGGTGAAAAGTCCGACCTACACCTTGATTGAACCTTACGTAGTTTCTAGATTAGACTTATATCACTTTGATTTTTATCGCTTCAATTCGCCCGAAGAATATTTGGACGCGGGGCTGGACGAATACTTCGCCGATCAGGGCGTGTGCATCGTGGAATGGCCGGACAAGGCCCTTCCATTTTTGCCGTTGCCCGACGTCGAAATCCGGTTCGATGCGCGGGATTCAGGGCGGCTTGTGGAGATCGACGGAAGGACGGATGCGGGGCGAACATGCGTGATCGAACTGGTGAGAGCATTGCGGGGCGCGAACCCGGCGCCCGAACCGGATTGAATTCCGAGGCAGGCAGCACCGGCCGCGGCGGCACCGACCGCCGCAGCCTGCTGAAATTTGCCGGCGCCACGCTGGCGCTGCTGGTCAGCCCAGTGGGTTTCGCCGCGCCTGCCAGCCTGGTCGCGGTGCGCGTCTGGCCCTCGCCGGAATACACCCGCATCACGCTCGAAGGCGCGAGCAGCCTGCGCTACACGCACATGCTGGTGCCGAACCCGGACCGCCTCGTCGTCGACCTCGAAGGCGTGCAGCTGAACAGCGTGCTGCAGTCCCTGCCCTCCAAGGTGCTGGACTCCGACCCCTACATCAGCCTGATCCGTGCCGGCCAGAACCGTCCCGGCGTGGTCCGCGTGGTGGTCGAGCTGAAGGCGCCGATCAATCCGCAGGTATTCACGCTGGCGCCGGTCGGCGACTACGGCCACCGCCTGGTACTCGACCTGCACCCGACCGAAGAGCACGACCTGCTGCTGGCGCTGATCATGAAGGACTCGCCGCTGGACGCCGCCGCCGGCGACACGGCGCAGAGCAGCAGCCAGGCCAGCACCGCCAACACCCGCCCGGCGCCGCAGCAGCCCAGCACCGCCCGCCGCACCGAACCGGCGGTCAAGCGCCTGTACACCGTGGTGCTCGACCCCGGCCACGGCGGCGAAGACCCCGGCGCCATCGGCCGGGCCGGCAGCTATGAGAAGAACGTCACGCTGTCGATCGCCCGCCGCCTGAAGCGCAAGATCGACGCCGAACCGAACATGCGCGCGGTGCTGACGCGCGACGGCGATTATTTCGTTCCGCTCGGGCAGCGCGTCGCCCGTGCCCGCAAAGTACGTGCCGACCTGTTCGTCTCCATCCACGCCGACGCCTTCGTCAAGCCCGAAGCCAACGGCAGCTCGGTCTACGTGCTGTCGGAACGCGGCGCCACCAGCAGCGCGGCGCGCTGGCTGGCGCAGAAGGAAAACGACGCCGACCTGGTCGGCGGCGTCAACCTCGCCCGCCAGGACGGCCACATCGCCCGCACCCTGCTCGACCTGTCGCAGACCGCCACGATCAACGACAGCCTCAAGCTCGGCCGCGCCATGCTCGGCGAGATCGGCGGCATCAACCGCCTGCACAAGCGCGACGTCGAGCAGGCCGGTTTCGCGGTGCTGAAGGCGCCAGACATTCCCTCGGTGCTGGTCGAGACCGCCTTCATCAGCAACCCGCAGGAAGAAAAGCGGCTCAACGACGAGGCCTATCAGAACAAGATGGCCGAAGCGCTGCTGCGCGGCATCAAGCGCTACTTCGAAACCAACCCGCCGGCCGGGCCGGCGCGGGTCGCCAGCCTGGGCTGATCGCTGCCGATACGATCTGCGCCCTTCGTTCAACGCAGAACCAGGGGGGTGCAGATCGTCGGAAGCGCTGGCAGCACCATGCAGAAAACTTGCGAAACGAGTGCCTCGTTCGAGATATCAGTGTTTCGCAAAGCCCCCCTTTGCCGCTATAATTGCGCCTTTTTCAGGCGCTTATGCGGGTTTTTCGCGGGATTCCCGAGCACGCCGACACGGCCACGGTGCTTACCATCGGCAACTTCGATGGCGTCCATCTCGGCCACCAGGCGCTGCTCAAGCTGCTTACCGACAAGGCACGCTCGCTCGGCCTGCCGGCGGTGGTGCTCACTTTCGAGCCGCATCCGCGCGAGTATTTCAGCCCTGCCGATGCGCCTGCACGCCTTGCCTCGCTGCGCGAGAAGCTGCTGCTGCTCGACGCTGCCGGCGTAGACCGGACCTACATCTGCCGCTTCGACGCCCGCTTTGCCGCACAGCCGGCGCAGGCCTTCATCGATGACACCCTGGTACGCGGCCTCGCCGTGCGCCACCTGTTCATCGGCGACGACTTCCGCTTCGGCAGCCGCCGCCAGGGCGATTTCGCCATGCTGCAAGCCGCCGGCGCGCAGCACGGCTTCGCCGTCGAGTCCATGCCGACGCTGTCGGTGGCAGGCGAGCGCGTATCGAGCTCGGCGGTGCGCGAGGCCCTCGCCGCGGACGACCTGGCCCACGCCGCACGCCTGCTCGGCCGCCCCTACAGCATCGCCGGCCGCGTCAGCCACGGCGACAAGCTCGGCCGCCAGATCGGCTTCCCGACCGCCAACATCCAGATGAAGCACCGCCGCCCGGCGCTCACCGGCGTCTATGCGGTCAGCGTCGAAGGCCTGGCGGACGAGCCGGTTGCCGGCGTCGCCAACATCGGCGTGCGTCCGACCGCCACGTCGGCAGGCCGCGCCCGGCTGGAAGTGCATCTCTTCGACTGGACGCGGGAATGCTATGGTGCCCACATCCGCGTCCATTTCCTGCACAAGCTGCGCGCCGAACGAAAATTCGAATCCATCGACGCGCTGCGCGCCCAGATCGCGCTCGACGCCGACAGCGCACGCCAGTGGCTGGCCGACAATCCCGACCGGCTGCAAGCCTGACGCCCGCAAAGCAAACTGCCCGCGCCCCACAGACCCACGACACCGATCTTCCCGCCATGGCCGACTACCGCAAGACGCTCAACCTGCCCGACACCTCCTTCCCGATGCGCGGCGACCTGCCCAAGCGCGAGCCGGGCTGGATTGCCGACTGGCAACAGCGCAAGCTCTACCAGCGCATCCGCAAGGCCAGCGCCGGCCGGCCCAAATTCGTGCTGCACGACGGCCCGCCCTACGCCAACGGCAGCCTGCACATCGGCCATGCGCTGAACAAGATTCTCAAGGACATCATCGTCCGCTCGAAGACCCTGGCCGGCTTCGACGCCCCCTACGTGCCGGGCTGGGACTGTCACGGCCTGCCGATCGAGCACAAGGTCGAAGTCACCCACGGCAAGAACCTGCCGGCCGACAAGGTGCGCGAACTCTGCCGCGCCTACGCCGCCGAGCAGGTCGAGATCCAGAAGACCGACTTCATCCGCCTCGGCGTGCTGGGTGACTGGGACGATCCCTACCTGACGATGAACTTCGCCAACGAAGCCAACGAAATCCGCGCGCTGGCCGAGATGACGAAGAACGGCTACGTGTTCAAGGGCCTGAAGCCGGTCAACTGGTGCTTCGACTGTGGTTCGGCGCTGGCCGAGGCCGAAGTCGAATACGCCGACAAGCAGTCGCCGACCATCGACGTCGCCTTTCCGCTGGCCGACGGCGAAACGGCAAAGCTCGCCGCCGCCTTCGGCCTGGCGCAACTGGACAAGCCTGCCGCCGCGGTGATCTGGACCACCACGCCGTGGACCATCCCCGCCAACCAGGCACTGAACGCCCACCCCGAGCTGGACTACGCCCTGGTCGACGTCGGCGACCGCCTGCTGGTGATCGCCAGCGAGCTGGCCGAATCCGCACTGCAGCGCTACCAGCGCGAGGGCCGCGTCGTCGCCACCACCAAGGGCGCGGCGCTCGAGCGCATCGAGTTCCACCACCCCTTCTACGATCGTGTGTCGCCGGTCTATCTGGCCGACTACGTCGGCGTGGACGCCGGCACCGGCATCGTGCACTCGGCGCCCGCCCACGGCGTGGATGACTTCAACTCGTGGCGCGCCTACGGCCGCAGCAACGAGGAAATCCTGTCGCTGGTGATGGGCGGCGGCGAATACGTGCCCGACCTGCCCTTCTTCGGCGGCATGAACATCTGGAAGGCCGGTCCCGCCATCGTCGCCAAGCTCGAAGAAGCCGGTGCGCTGCTGTCGAACGGCAAGATCACCCACAGCTACATGCATTGCTGGCGCCACAAGACGCCGCTGGTCTATCGCGCCACCGCGCAATGGTTCGTCGGCATGGACAGGACCGCGACCGACGGCTCGACGCTGCGCGAACGCGCGCTGCGCGCGGTCGAGGCCACCAAGTTCTACCCCGGCTGGGGCCAGGCCCGCCTGCACGCGATGATCGCCAACCGGCCCGACTGGTGCATCTCGCGCCAGCGCAACTGGGGCGTGCCGATCCCCTTCTTCCTGCACAAGGAAACCGGCGAGCTGCACCCGCGCACCGTCGAACTGATGGAAGAAGTCGCCAAGCGCGTCGAGCAGGAAGGCATCGAAGCCTGGTTCCGCCTCGACGCCGCCGAACTGCTCGGCGCCGAAGCCGCCCATTACGACAAGATCAGCGACACGCTCGACGTCTGGTTCGATTCCGGCACCACGCACAAGCACGTGCTGCGCGGCTCGCACAACGACGGCCACCCCGAAGGCCCGCGCGCCGACATGTACCTGGAAGGCTCGGACCAGCACCGCGGCTGGTTCCATTCCTCGCTGCTGACCGGCTGCGCCATCGACGGCCACGCGCCCTACCGCAGCCTGCTGACCCACGGCTTCGCAGTCGACGGCCAGGGCCGCAAGATGAGCAAGTCGCTCGGCAACGTCGTCGTGCCGCAGGAAGTCACCGGCAAGCTCGGCGCCGAGATCCTGCGCCTGTGGGTCGCCTCGACCGACTACTCCGGCGAACTGTCGATCTCCAAGGAAATCCTCGACCGTGTGGTCGAAGTCTATCGCCGCATCCGCAACACGCTGCGCTTCCTGCTCGCCAACACCGCCGACTTCGACATCGCCCGCGACGCGGTGCCGCTCGAACAGTGGATGGACATCGACCGCTACGCGCTCGCCTTCACCCGCAAGCTGGCGCAGCAGGCCGAGGCCGACTACGAACGGATGGAATTCCACCGCATCGTGCAGGCGCTGCAGGTGTTCTGCGCCGAAGACCTCGGCGCCTTCTACCTCGACATCCTGAAGGACCGCCTGTACACCACGGCCGCCGGCAGCCAAGCTCGCCGCGCCGCGCAGACCGCGCTGTGGCACATCACCCAGACCCTGCTGAAGCTGATGGCGCCCATCCTGTCCTTCACCGCCGAGGAAGCCTGGGCCATCCTGAGCCCGCCGAAGGACGGCGAGGAGGCCGACAGCATCATGCTGCACACCTTCCACGCCCTGCCGGCGCAGGAAGGCGAGGCCGGCCTGATCGCGCGCTGGGAAACCATCCGCGCGGTGCGCGCCGAGGGCCTGAAGGTCATCGAGGCGCTGCGCACCGAAGGCAAGGTCGGCTCGTCGCTGCAGGCCGAGCTCGCGCTGGCGCTGACCGCCGACAAGTTCAACGCCATGGCCAGCCTCGGCGAAGACCTGCGCTTCGTCACCATGACCTCGGCCGCCACGCTGGGCGAAGCCGCCCGGGTCGAGGACGAAGGCATCGTCGCCACGCCGAGCGAGGCGCAGAAGTGCGAACGCTGCTGGCACTACGTCGAATCGGTCGGCAAGCATGCCGAGCATCCGACGCTGTGCGGCCGCTGCGTCAGCAACCTGTTCGGCGACGGCGAAATCCGCCACCATGCCTGACGCCCTGCCCCGCACGTCGCCCGTCATGCACAAGGCCTCTTCGCCGCCTGGATTCGTCGCCATGCTGCCCTGGCTCGCGCTGGCCGTCGCCGTCGCCCTGCTCGACCAGTTCAGCAAGCAATGGATACTGGACAGCCTGCACCTCGGCCAGGTGGTGCCAATCACCGGCTTCTTCGACCTGGTGCTGGTGTTCAACCCCGGCGCGGCCTTCAGCTTCCTGGCCGAGCACAGCGGCTGGCAGCGCTGGTTCTTCACCGGGCTGGCCGTGATCATCTGCAGCTGGCTGCTGGTCGAGATCTGGCGCCATCGCACCGAAAAGCTGCTGCCGACGGCGTTCGCGATGATCATCGGCGGCGCCATCGGCAACGTCTACGACCGCCTGGTGCATGGCGCGGTGGTGGACTTCCTGCATTTCCACTACGCCGGCTACAGTTGGCCCGCGTTCAACCTGGCCGACTCGGCCATTACCGTCGGCGTGGTGCTGATGCTGTGGGGCCAGTTCCGCCACGGCCACCCGCCGGCCCCGGAGAAGCCCTCGTGAGCCAGACCGTCCAGGCCAACAGCCTCGTCACCCTGCACTACCGCATCTCGCTGCCCAACGGCCAGCCGCTGATCAGCACCTTCAACGCCACCCCGGCCACGCTGCAGCTCGGCGCCGGCGAAATGCTGCCGGCGATGGAGCAACTGATGATCGGCCTGGAACCCGGCACCCATCACGTCTTCGAACTCGAAGCCGAGCAGGCTTTCGGCCCGCACCGCGCAGAGCTGATCGAACGCGTCAAGCGCGAACACATGCCCGACGAAGAGATCGAAGCGATGAGCATCATGGAATTCACCGCCCCCGACGGCTCGCGCTACTCCGGTCTGGTGCGCGAGATCGACGAACAGTCGGCGCTGATCGACTTCAACCACCCGCTCGCCGGCAAATCCATCCGCTTCGAGGTGGAAGTGATCGGCGTGTCGTAAGCAACACCCCCGACAGAGACGAAAACATGAGCGACAAGGAAATCCTGCTGGCCAACCCGCGCGGCTTCTGTGCCGGCGTCGAGCGCGCCATCGAGATCGTCGAACGCGCGCTGCAGCGCTTCGGCGCACCGATCTACGTGCGCCACGAAGTCGTGCACAACAAGTTCGTCGTCGACGACCTGCGCAACAAGGGCGCCATCTTCGTCGAGGAACTGGACGAAGTCCCCGCCGGCAACACCGTCATCTTCTCCGCCCACGGCGTGTCCCAGGCGGTGCGCCAGGAAGCCGAACGGCGCGGCCTGCGCGTGTTCGACGCCACCTGCCCGCTGGTCACCAAGGTGCATATCGAAGTCGGCCGCATGCGCGAGCAAGGGCGCGAGATCATCATGATCGGCCACAAGGGCCACCCCGAAGTCGAAGGCACCATGGGCCAGGTCCAGACCGGCATCCACCTGGTCGAAACCCCCGCCGACGTCGCCAGCCTGCAGGTCGCCGACCCCGACAAGCTGGCCTACGTCACCCAGACCACGCTGTCGATGGACGACGCCGCCACCATCGTCGCCGCGCTGCGCGAACGCTTCCCGAACATCACGGGGCCGAAGAAGGACGACATCTGCTACGCCACGCAGAACCGCCAGGACGCGGTCAAGTTCATGACCCCGCACGCGGACGTGGTCTTCGTCGTCGGCTCGAAGAACAGCTCCAACTCCAACCGCCTGCGCGAAGTGGCCGAACTGCGCGGCGTGCCGGCCTACCTGGTCGATAACGCCGCCAGCATCGACCCCGCATGGGTCGAAGGCAAGCGCCGTGTCGGCGTCACCGCCGGCGCCTCGGCCCCGGAAGTGCTCGTCGCCGAAGTCATCGAACGCCTGAAGGAACTCAGCGGCGGTCAGGTGCGCAACCTGGACGGCGTGCCGGAGAAGGTCACCTTCCCGCTGCCGAAGGAACTGCAGAACCGGGAAACGGCCGACCGCCAAGCTTGAAGCCGCTCACCGCCCCGCCGTCTCCTCGAGCGTAGCCAGCACCAGCCTGCGCTCGATGCGATCGAGCGCGGCATCCATTTCGGCAGGAGACAGAACCGGCCGCGCCGGATCGTACAGAAAGGGCATCATCCGCCGCGCAGTCGGATGGCCCCGATTGGCCGCGCGGGCAATGCAGTCGATGCCGCGCTTCTCGTCCACCGCCACGCCCTGCCCCGCGATCAGGCAGCGCCCCAGCCAGTGCATGCCCTCGGGATAATCCTGGCGCGCAGCCGCTTCGAACCAGCCCAGCGCATCTTCCGCACGCCCCTGGCCCAGCAACAGCAGGCCCAGGTCGCACTGCGCTTCGGCCTCGCCACCATCCGCAGCAAGGATCAGCGCCCAGTCATCCGCCCCCAATTCGAGCGGAGACAGCTTCAGCGCGTCATCGAGACAGACGCGGGTCTGTGGACTTACCGAGGGAGCAGAGACAGCGCTCACTTCGGTCCGCAAGGCGCCATCGGCAATCCGCCGCCACAAAGTGCGCTTGCTCAGGCCAGTGAGCGAAATCGCCGTGCTCAGGTTGATGAAATCCATACCGCTTTCCCCGGGGGTCTTGCAGGCAGGCAGTTTAGCACCGGCCAGAAAATCGGCCACCACCTGCTGCATGGACACGAAGCGGAACGGTACTTCGACTTCATCTGCGCCTATGTGCTTGTAATCCCCCTTCCCGGCTTCGTTGTCGTAACGCACCAAGATACGCCCCGACCGGTCTGCATAGAAGCGGTACTTGTACTGATGCGCAGAGCGAGGCACAGTCAGATCGACAGACCAGATGACCATCTCGATCACCACCCCGTCTGCTCGGGTAGCTCCCATATATTGCGTTATACGAATTGCAAGCACCTGCTTGATGTGAAGCCGTCCAGCCGTGCCACCCGCCACCGTGACACACCACCGCCCGTGCCACCGCAATGCCGGCACCACTCCAGCCCTGTGCCACGCCCGGCAATCCGTGAAATGGATCACGCACGAATGGCTGGCACGGCGGTTGCGAAGGGAAAGCCAGAAGGTGGCGAGCGCATTACAGCCCAGACACCCTCGGCATTCCAACCAACCAGGAGCACAAAATGAAAAAAGGTGCAAAAGGGCTTCACCCTGATCGAATTGATGATCGTCGTCGCAATCATCGGCATTCTGGCTGCGGTGGCGATTCCGCAGTTCAATGACTATCGCGCCAAGGCGAATGACACTGCTGGTCACAGCGATGCCACGAACCTGCTCAAGATTCTCACTGCAGCCCAAAAGTAACAAAAGGAGCTCTTAAAATGAAAAGCAAGATTTTGGCTACCCTGATTATCTCTTTGGGTTTGGGTTTCGGTGCTGGCACAGCTTATGCAGAAAGCGTCACAATCGGCACTCCAATCACCGATACTGAATGCGACGCAATTGGCGAGGATGTCAATCCGTCCTTGTCCAAAGGAGTTCATGCGGCTTTTAAATGTGACAACGCTAAGAATCTGATCACAGTTGGAGCTTGCCATGAGAACGGCCGCAAAAAAGTGGAAAAAATCCCGTGCGCCATCATTGGCGAATGGGGAGGCGAGGTAAAGTGGAACGGCACCTGCGCAAACGCGGATGACACGGTTGATACTACAGTCGACATCGGAAAAGGCTATATCGGCTCCAATGCAGGTGGCAGCGTAGCTGGAGCAGCACTGGATGCTGCTTGTTCAGATGACTCGGTTGATGACTTGACTCCGGACGTTTCCTAAGCTCATCGCTGCCTTGCGATATGCAAGATCACATTCAGTTGGGTAAAGGATACGTTGGAACGCCTGTCAGCTGACACCAATGCCTGCCTCGATCTGTGTCGGAGCAGGCATTGCGCATTTTTCAGCCAGTGCAAGTAACAACTGCTAATCATGATCGCCGATTCCAAAATCGCCTTTCGCCTTGCCCTTCGCCACCGCTTTCTGGTCATGGCTGCCTGGCTGCTGATCCTGATGCTGGCTACGGGCTGGATGGCAGCGCAGTTCAGCGGTCGCCAGCCCGCCACCGTCGCGCTGGATATGGGCTTGGCGGTGATGCGGCTCGGCCTGCCAGTGCTCGGTCTGCTGATGTTGCAGGAGTTGCTGGCGCGCGAGTTCGAGCGCCGTTTCTTTCTCAGTTCACTGACCTACCCACGGACACGGGCGCGCTTCCTGCTCGGCCGCCTGCTGGCAATAGTGACACTGCTCGGCCTGCTGACCGCCGTGCTGGGGCTGGCTTTGGCCGGCGGCGTGCATTGGCTGTCGCTCGACTACGAACAGGCCACGCCGGTGGCGCTGGGCAGTCCCTATCTGTTCACACTAGCCTTGATGCTGGTGGATCTGTGCGTGGTGCTGGCGCTCGGCACCGTGCTCGCCGTGGTGGTAGCGACGCCGAGCTTCGTGCTGATCGGCGGCCTCGGTTTCATGCTGCTGGCACGCTCATATTCCAATATCATGGCCTTGCTGCGCGAGGATAGCAGTCTAGTCAGCGACGCCCGGACCTATCACAACTCCCTCGGCCTGCTGGGCTACTTACTGCCGGACCTGGCGGTGCTGGACGTGCGCCAGATTGCGCTGTACGGGCAGTGGTCGCTGCTGCAGACGCATTGGGCGATCCAGGCCGGCATCGCCCTGCTGTATGCACTGGCGATGCTGGTGCTGGCACAGTGGCTGCTGTCGCGCCGGCATTTCGCCTGACATCGAGGAAGCCTGACATGTCTGGGCACCGCCATGCTTTGCCACGCATCTTCCTGTTACTCCTTGCACTGGTGCTGATCGCTGCCTTCTGGGGCTTGCAGAAGCGCTTTCCGCCGGGCTTTCACCGTCCGCAGCAGGTCGAAGCGCAGGACAGGGTGGTACTGCCGCCGGCCTTGCAGGTGGTGTTGAGCGGCGGAGACCGCTATCTGGCCGCCAACATCGAAACTTTCCGCGTGATGTCCGCGGGCCTCGACGATGCCGCTGCAGACACGACAGCTGAAGGCGCCTACCGCGTTCGCGCCTACGATGCAGCGACCCGCTTGAACCCTTGCCACGAAGATGCCTTCTCCACCGCCAATGCCTTGTTGACCTGGGGTGGCGCACCGGTTCAGGGGATCGGCATCCTGCGCCGTGCCACAGCTTGCCGCGGCTGGGACGCCTTTCCGCCTTTCTATCTGGGGTTGGCACTGGGAGGCATGCTCAAGGATGGCCCGGCTGCGCGCGCAGCGCTGGAGCAAGCGGCAGAGCGCACCCGCTCGCCCGAACAGGCAGCGTCCTTCCGGCGCATCGGTCTGATGCAGCAAGCCGGCACCTTTCGTGGAACCGATGCTGCGCTGGCCTTCCTCCGCCACGAACACGAACTCAGTACCGACGAGCGCCTGCGCACCATGCTGGTACGTCGCATCGAGCGGCTGGAGGGCCTGAAAATACTGGAAGACGCACAAACCGCCTTCGAACAGCAGCATGGCAACCCCTTGCAGAACCCCGGCGAGTTGATCGAAGCCGGGTTGCTGGAGGACTTTCCACGCGATCCCTTGGGAATCGGCTACGTATTCTCGGACGGCCGATTTTCGCTGAAATCGAACGACTGAATGACCACAAACCGCGCTCGGACGGGGGCAAGTCAAGCCCTGGATATGCGATCAGATCGATGCCAGGAATCAGCTTTCCAAACCGATCGCCAGTGCTGAAAAGGATGAGGAGGTCTTCGGTGCCCAAAGCCGTATTGTCATTGCACGACTGGCCACTACCAATCTGAATACAATCAACACCGTACTCGGCGTGTCACTCTTCCGACCCGATCACCCCTTCCAGGCTCTCCGCCGTCAACACCGCTTCGATCCAGCCTTCCAACTGCTCCAGCGGCGCCTGCGCCAGCCGTGCTTCCGCCCAATCGGGCAGTGTGCCGAAACGGAGCCGTAATTGAAGGCCCAATATCCGGGCTGCTTCGCTCTGCTTGCCTTCCCGGCGCCCTTCTTGGCGCCCTTTCTGTTCCCCCTTGAGCGCGCTCTCTCGGCGGATGCCGTCGAGCCATTCGTCGATACGTTCGGCTAGCATGGTGTCGATCTCCTGCATATCGTTGGGCATTTGAGTCGTCTGGCCCGAATTCAGTTTCGACAGGATAGTGCGCTGGTAGAACACCGTAAAGGCGCGGCGCAGGCTGTCGAAGCCAGTGCCTTTGAGAAGCCGGATCAGCGCCCGGGTCGTCTCGAGGATGAGCGGATCATCGGGCAGGTGGGTTTCGAGTTCGATCAGGCGGGCCAGCAGGTTGTTCGACAGGTGCTTCAGCTCTTCTTCCGGCACCCGTCCCTGGTCGAGCAGGTGATAACGGAAACGTGGGCTCCAGCGCGCCAGGCTGCCGGGGGCGGCGATCAGTTCAGCGACTTCCACGCTGGCCCGCCATCTGGCCTTGCCGTTGTAGATCACGACCGGGAACACTGGCGGCAGCTTGCTGCCGGGTTCGACCTGTTCGCTCTTGATCAGATCCTGGTACAGCAGGCAGACGTAAGTGAGCAGGCGCAGCGCCATCCATGGATCGGCCTTGCTCTGGAATTCGATCAGCAGGTACAGGTAGAGCCATGCCTGCTGCCCACCGGGCAAGTTCAACTGGACGCGCCACAGGATGTCGTCGCTGCGCTGCAGTAGCTCTTCGCTGACGTACTGGCCGTTGGGCTTTTCCAGGGTGCTGAAGTCGATCTGTTCGACCCAGTCCTCATGGACAAAACCGCGCAGCAAGGCCTCGACCATCGCCGGGTGCGAGAAGAGCTGCTTGTACAGGCCGTCGTAGGGGGTGGAGGACATGAGAGTACAACGTCATTGGATTGGTGGATTATGCCATTGGGAAATCCTGATGCAAGCTTCTCGCCCTACTTGGCCTTTCCCACCCCCGGCACTACAGTACAGGCATCCCCCACCACACGGCCTGACTGTCACTCATGAGCACGATCGAACGCATTTCACTGCGGAAAGCCGAAATCGGCGAAGGCCTGGCCATCTTCCGTGCCTTGCCCACGCGCCAGCGCCGAATGGTGGGGGCATGGTGTTTTCTCGATCACATCGGTCCGGTGAGTTTCGGCGCCGGCCAGGGCATGCACGTGGGCGCCCATCCGCATACCTGTCTGCAGACTTTCACGTGGATGATCGAGGGTCGCATCCTGCACCGTGACAGCCTCGGCAGCGAGCAGGTGATCCATCCGGGCCAGGTCAACCTGATGACCGCCGGCACGGGCATCGTGCATACCGAGGACTCGCTGCCCGGGGAAGAAAGGCTGCACGCGGCCCAGCTATGGATCGCGCTGCCGCCGGAGCATGCGGATACCGCTGCCGCATTCGAGCATCATCCTGTGCTGCCGAACTGGTTGCAGGACGGCGTGGCCTGTACGTTGCTGGCGGGCCGCTACGCGGAACACCAGGCGCCCACGCGGGTCTTCACGCCGCTATTGGGAATGGACCTCGCATCCGCCGAGGGCGGCACGACGACAGTGGCGCTGGAGCCCGGCTTCGAGTACGGCGTGCTGCCGCTGGAAGACGGGGTATCGGTAGCCGGCGAGCGCCTGGCCGAGGATGAATTCGCCTACCTCGGCCCGGGGCAAAATCGCCTCGACCTCGGGTTCGCCGCCAACAGCCGCGCGCTGCTGGTGGGCGGCGCTCCGTTCGGGCGCGACGTCACGATGTGGTGGAACTTCGTCGGCCACGACCGCGACTACGTCGCCCAGGCCCAGGCCGACTGGGAGTCGGGCGCGGCGCGCTTCGGCCGCGTTCCGGGGGATGGCGGCAAGCGGCTGGTGGCGCCTGCGCTGCCTTGGGCTTCGTCCGCCGGCTGACGCCCGGTAGGCGGAGCTCGGGCTGCAGTCAACGCGCCGTATTGCAAGGCGCTGCGCTGATGTCTGTGCCAACAGCACGCCTACGCTGCCGATTGCCGAGATTCACCGGGCCTGGAAACGACGTGATAACATCGGTTATAACATCATCCAGTGCGAGGCCCGCCATGAAGCTCAAGATCACCAGCATCGGCAACTCCGCCGGCGTCATCCTGCCCAAGGAGCTGCTGGCCCACCTGCGTCTCGAGAAGGGCGACGAGCTGTACGCGCTGGAAACGCCCGACGGGATCAAGCTGGTTGCCTACGATCCGACCCTGGCCGAGCAGATGGCGGTAGCGGAACAGATCATGCGCAAGCGCAGGACCCTGCTGCACAAACTCGCCCAGTGAGCAGGAGAAAATCATGATCGTCTGGATCAGCAGGCCACTGGCACTGGCCATTCACGACCGCCAACTGGCAGAGCATGGAGGCGCCAGCGGCGTGCGCGACAACGCCTTGCTCGACTCCGCGCTGGCCCGACCACAGCAACTCCATGCTTACGGGGAGCCACCGCCGGACCTCGCCGATCTCGCAGCCAGCCTCGCTTTCGGCCTCACACGCAATCATCCGTTCGTAGGGACGGCAACAAGCGCACTGCCGCAGTGGCCTGCGAAGTTTTCATCGAGCTCAATGGCGGCACGCTGGAAGCCAACGATCTGGAGCTTTATCCGCAATATCTCGGCCTGGCCGACGGCACCATCGACGAAGCCGAATTCGCCCGTTGGCTGCGCGCCCGCGTCATCACCCAGGCCGGCAGCGGCGTGCAGGAGCCGGCGGCGGCTTACCGCTGAAAACGGCCACCGGCCGGCCCCGTCGCCGGGGCCTCAGAGATGAGGCTCCATGATCCGCCGGTAGAACTCGTGGAAGTGCTGCATGCCGTCCTCGTAGGGCGACTGGTAGGGGCCGACTTCATTGCGCCCTTCCTTCATCAGCGCCAGGCGACCGCGGTCCATGCGCTCGGCGATGTCGTCGTCCTCGATGGCGGTTTCCATGTAGGCGGCCTGCTCGGCTTCGACGAATTCGCGCTCGAACTCGACGATGTCTTCCGGGTAGTAGAACTCGACGACGTTGGTGGTGCGATCGACGTCGGTCGGGATCAGGGTGCTGACGACCAGTACGTGCGGATACCACTCCACCATGACGTTGGGGTAGTAGGTGAGCCAGATCGCGCCATGCTCGGGCTTTTTCTCGCCGTAGTAGTCGAGCACCGCCTGGTGCCACTTGGCGTAGGTCGCCGAACCCGGCTTGGCCAGCGAGGTGATTCCGACCTGCTGCACCGAATACCAGTCGCCGAACTGCCAGCTCAGGTCGTCACAGGTGACGAAGCTGCCCAGCCCGGGGTGGAAGGGCACGACGTGGTAGTCCTCCAGATAGACCTCGATGAAGGTCTTCCAGTTGTAGTTGCACTGGTGGATTTCGACGTGGTCGAGCTTGTAGCCGGAGAAGTCCAGCGCCGGCGCCACCGTCATGCCGGCGAGGTCGGCATTGGCCGAGCGCGGGCCCTTGAACAGCAGGCCGCGCCAGTTTTCGAGCGCGTCGCGCTTGAGGCCGAGGCAGGGTTTTTCGGCGAAATGCGGCGCGCCGATCAGTTCGCCCTGCTGGTTGTAGGTCCAGCGGTGCACCGGACAGACGACGTGCTCGGTGCTGCCGCTGCCCTGCAGCATGATGGCCTGGCGGTGGCGGCAGACGTTGGACATCTGGTGGATGCCGGCCTCGGTGCGGAACAGCAGCTTGGAATGGTCGAGCCATTCGAGCGAGCGGTAGTTGCCGACTTCAGGCACCATCAGCTCGTGGCCGACGTACCCCGGCCCGGCATCGAAGAGGAGCTTTTTCTCCAGTTCGAAGACCTTCTGGTCGAAGTACCATGAGACAGGCAGCTGGGAAGCGGCCTGGGCCAGTTGAGCTTTGGAAGCGATGTCGGACATCCCCGAACCTCCCTTGCGGACAAGAAATCCGGAAAAATAAACGGGTTAGTGTAAGCCAGCCCCTGTTTGACCGCCAGACCTGCGATCGGTTATTTTCCCGCTTTTGCCGCGCCAGATTATTCATCCATGCCAAAGTCGGCAACCTCTCCCAAGTCCTTCGAAGCCGCGGTTTCCGAGCTGGAAGCCATCGTGCAGGAAATGGAATCCGGCAAGCTGCCGCTCGAAGACGCGCTCGCGCGCTACCAGCGTGGTGTCGGCCTGCTGCGCTACTGCCAGGAAACCCTTGCCGATGCCGAGCAGCGCGTGAAAGTCCTCGAAGGCGAGACGCTTGCCGACTTTGCCGGCGGAGACAGCACGCAATGAACGGCAGCCCCTCGTTCCAGGACTGGATGGGACTCATCCAGCAGCGCACCGAACAGGCGCTCGAGGCGCTGCTGCCCGGCGCCGACCTCGCCCCCCGGCGCCTGCACCAGGCGATGCGCTACGCTGTGCTGGGCGGCGGCAAGCGGGTGCGCCCGCTGCTGGTACAGGCCGCGGGCGAACTGGCCGGCGCCCCGGCGGAGCGGCTGGATCGCGTGTCCTGCGCCGTCGAGCTGATCCACGCCTATTCGCTGGTCCATGACGACATGCCGTGCATGGACAACGACGTGCTGCGCCGCGGCAAGCCGACGGTGCACGTCGAATACGACGAGGCCACCGCGCTGCTGGTCGGCGATGCGCTGCAGACTCTCGCCTTCCAGGCGCTGGCCGATGCGCCGGCGGCCGACGATGCCGCGACCCAGTTGAAGATGCTCGGCATGCTCGCCACCGCATCGGGCTCGCGCGGCATGGCGGGCGGCCAAGCCATCGACTTGGCTTCGGTCGGCCTGCAACTGAGCCGCGAAGAGCTGGAGTTCATGCACATCCACAAGACCGGTGCGCTGATCCGCGCCTCGGTACTGCTGGGCGCGCACGCCGGGCGTACGCTGGACGAGGCCGACATGCAGCGCCTGGATCATTACGCCAAGGTGGTCGGGTTGCTGTTCCAGGTGGTGGATGACATCCTCGACGCCGAAGCCGATACCGCCACGCTGGGCAAGACCGCCGGCAAGGATGCCGACAACGACAAGCCGACCTATGTCAGCCTGCTGGGGCTGAGCGACGCCAGGCGCCTCGCCGAGGACATGCTCGCCGACGCGCGGGCGACGCTGCAGCCTTTCGGCGATGCCGCCGGGCGCCTCGAGTCGCTGGCCGACTACATCGTGCATCGCGCCTTCTGAGGCGCAAGGCTCGACGACGCCCGCCGCCCACGACAACAACGATTCTGCATCGGACAGCACATGGCCTACCCCACCCTGGAACGCATCAGCACCCCCGCCGACCTTCGCGCCCTCGATCGCCGCGAACTCGGCACCGTTGCCGATGAACTGCGCGCCTTCCTGATCGAATCCGTCTCCAAAACCGGCGGCCACCTGTCGTCCAACCTGGGTACCGTCGAACTCTCGATCGCGCTGCACTGTGTCTTCAACACGCCGTACGACCGCATCGTGTGGGACGTCGGCCACCAGACCTACGGCCACAAGGTGCTCACCGGCCGCCGCGAGGCGATGGCCGGCCTGCGCCACTGGGGCGGCATCTCGGGCTTTCCGCGGCGCTGCGAAAGCGAGTACGACACCTTCGGCACCGCGCATTCGTCGACTTCGATCTCGGCCGCGCTGGGCATGGCGGTGGCCGCCCGCAGCAAGAAGGAAGACCGCCACGCCATCGCCGTGATCGGCGACGGCGCGATGTCGGCCGGCATGGCGTTCGAGGCGCTGAACAACGCCGGCGACATCGAGGACATCGACCTGCTGGTGATCCTCAACGACAACGAGATGTCGATCTCGCCGCCGGTCGGCGCGCTGACCAGGATCCTCGCCCGCATGCTGTCGGGCTCGACCTACAACACCGCCCGCCGCGTCGGCGAGAAGGTGCTGGGCATGGCGCCGCCGGTCGCCGAGCTGGCGCGCAAGGTCGAGGAGTACGCCAAGGGCATGATCAGCCCCGGCACCCTGTTCGAGGAGTTCGGCTTCCACTACTACGGTCCGATCGACGGCCACGACCTGGACGCGCTGATCCCGACGCTGCAGAACCTGAAGCGGCTGAAAGGGCCGCAGTTCCTGCATGTGGTGACGAAGAAGGGCCAGGGCTACAAGCTCGCCGAAGCCGACCCCATCCTGTACCACGGCGTCTCCAAGTTCGACCACACCGCAGGCATCCAGACCGGCAAGAGCAGCGGCAAGCCGACCTACACCCAGGTGTTCGGCGACTGGCTGTGCGACATCGCGGCGATCGACCCGCGCATCGTCGGCATCACGCCCGCGATGCGCGAAGGTTCCGGCCTGGTGCGCTTCGCCCAGGAATACCCGAAGCGCTATTTCGACGTCGGCATCGCCGAGCAGCACGCGGTGACTTTCGCCGCCGGCATGGCCTGTGAAGGCTTCGTGCCGGTGGTGGCGATCTATTCCACCTTCCTGCAGCGGGCCTACGACCAGCTCATCCACGACGTTGCGCTGCAGAACCTGCCGGTGGTGTTCGCCATCGACCGCGGCGGCCTGGTCGGCGCCGACGGCGCGACCCACCATGGCGCCTACGACCTGTCCTACCTCGCCTGCATCCCCAACATGGTGGTGATGGCGCCGGCGGACGAGAACGAATGCCGCCAGATGCTCTACACCGCCACCCAGCATCCCGGGCCGAGCGCCGTGCGCTACCCGCGCGGCAGCGGCCGCGGCGTGACGCCCGAGGCGAAGATGAGCGCGCTGCCGATCGGCAAGGCCGAAATCCGCCGCCAGGGCAAGCGCATCGCCCTGCTCGCCTGGGGCAGCATGGTGGATGTCGCCGAACGCGTCGGCGACACGCTCGACGCCACCGTGGTCAATATGCGCTTCGTCAAGCCGCTCGACGAGGCTCTGGTCGCCGAGCTCGCCGCCAGCCACGACCTGCTGGTGACGATCGAGGAGAACGCCGTCATCGGCGGTGCCGGCGCCGAGGTTTCGCGCTTCGTCGACACCTTGGCGGCGCGCCCGCGCGTGCTGCGCCTGGGCTTGCCCGACCGCTTCATCGACCATGGCGACCAGGCCAAGCTGCTGGCCTCGGTCGGCCTCGACGAGGCAGGCATCCTGGCCAGCATTGCCAGCGTGAATCAGGCCGATAGTTGAGTATTTTTGTCGGGAAAGCTAAGATTGCATGCTTGTTGCAACAGGCTTGCATTACATGCGTGAACGCACTCCGTTCCGCAGCCTTTCCCGAGAGTCGCCCATGAATACCCCCATCGACGCCGTCATGCCGGACGTCCAGAGCAGCGCGGACACCCGGCAGATCGCGATCAACAAGGTCGGCATCAAGTCGATCCGCCATCCCGTCAAGGTCAGCGACAAGGCCGGCGGCGTCCAGCACACCGTCGCCAACTTCAACATGTACGTCGGGCTGCCCCACAACTTCAAGGGCACCCACATGTCGCGCTTCATCGAGATCCTGAACACCAACGAGCGCGACATCTCGGTCGAATCCTTCGAGCCGATGCTGCGCATGATGGTCGAGCGCCTCGAAGCGGAGACCGGCCATGTCGAGATGAGCTTCCCCTACTTCATCAACAAGGCCGCGCCGGTATCGGGCGTGAACAGCCTGCTGGACTACGAGGTCAGCTTCATCGGCGAGATCGTGAGGGCGGCCGCTACGAGTTCACGATGAAGATCGTGGTGCCGGTGACCAGCCTGTGCCCCTGCTCGAAGAAGATCTCCGACTACGGCGCGCACAACCAGCGCTCGCACATCACCGTCACCGCCGTGCTCAACGACCACCTGTGGATCGAGGACATGGTGCAACTGGTCGAAAGCCAGGCCTCGTGTGAGATCTTCGGCCTGCTCAAGCGCCCGGACGAGAAATGGGTCACCGAGCGCGCCTACGACAACCCCAAGTTCGTCGAGGACCTGGTGCGCGACGTGGCAGCCCTGCTCAACGCCGAGCTGCGGGTCGATGCCTACGTGGTCGAATCGGAGAATTTCGAGTCGATCCACAACCACTCGGCCTACGCGCTGATCGAGCGCGACAAGCGCTGCGACTGAGCCTTTTCTCCTTCAGTTTGCATCCGCGGCGGCCGGCACCCCGAGTGCGGCCGCTGCGACATCGATGGGTGGTTGGATGTGCCGGTTTCAGGTTAATATTAGAACTCGATTAAATTCTTAATAACGGAGCCCGCGAGATGTCCAAATCCTTCGTTCAGATCACTACCGACGTGTCCAAGGCGCTCGCCAGCTTGCGCAAGGAAACCCCGGAAACGATGCAGGGATTCAATGCAATGGCCAAGGGGGCGCTGCAGGATGGCGCCCTCACCGAGCTGCACAAGGAACTCGTCGCCCTCGCAATCGCCGTCACCCAGCGCTGCGACGCCTGCGTCGGCTTCCACGTCAAGGCGCTGCTCCGCCTCGGCGCCAGCCGAGAACAGATGATGGAAACCCTGGCGGTGTGCACCTACATGGGCGGCGGGCCGGCCCTGATGTACGCCGCGGAAGCCGTCCGCGCGTGGGAAGAGATGTCTCCCAAGGCCGCGGCCGCCTAAAAATTCGGCCATGGCGTTTACTTGCCCGGAAAACGCCCTATAATGCCGACCTTCGAGCGGAGAGGTGGCAGAGTGGTCGAATGTACCTGACTCGAAATCAGGCGTAGGTGCAAGCCTACCGTGGGTTCGAATCCCACCCTCTCCGCCAAAAAACAGTTGAAGAGGCGGAAATAGCAGTTATAATTCCGCTCCTTCGCAGTGCAGCAAAAAGCGCCCGTAGCTCATCTGGATAGAGTACCTGGCTACGAACCAGGGGGTAGGAGGTTCGAATCCTTCCGGGCGCGCCAGCTTTTCCGGCCTTTCGATGACGGGCCATAAACGTTTTCGAGATTGCGCCCGTAGCTCATCTGGATAGAGTACCTGGCTACGAACCAGGGGGTAGGAGGTTCGAATCCTTCCGGGCGCGCCATATTGCAAACCTTGCCCGTCAGTAAGGCTTAAAGCCTTGAACGGCAAGGAAAAACTGGGCGTTCTAAATCCTTCATTCCGCACATAGACGAGCCTGTCGGTAAAGGCCAGTTTGAGGACGGTGCGCTTGTCCTCCAAGCGCGCGGAAGCCCATAGTTTACAAGGGCTTGCGAGGAACTCGAAGGCCGTTCTAACTGTTTCGTCGAAGCTGCGCACCGGACGCCCGGTTTTGGCGATGTTTTCCGCCAGAACGATCTTGCGGTCTTCCAGCGCTTTGATCCGGTTTTCATAGGCCGCGACCACGGACGGGATGGACGCATCCGCGATGCGGTCGAGAAACTGTTCGACCTGCTGCTTCACCTTCGCCAGCTCCGCCTTGAGCGCTTTAGTGCGTTCCGCGCCTGTGGCGAGACGGTGATCCCAAAGATCCATGAACATCGCGCGGGCCGCCTTGAACAGATGCGCCGAAGGCTGCATTCCTTGCAGCAGCCGCTCGAAATCCCCCTCGATCACGCTGCGGCGGATCGACTTGCCATAGACGGCGCAACCGCGCTGGCGGCAAAGATAGTACGGGTGATAGGTCAGTTGGCCTTTAGACCAGCATGCCGTCAACGGCGTGCCGCAGTGGCCGCAGACCACGGCCCCCGCAGCGGGAAATCCTCATTCAGATTCTTGCGGTTGGGAACGCGGGCGTTGCCGTTCAAACGTTCTTGAATCTTCAAGAAGGTTTCGTAGCTGATGAGGCCCTCATGCTGGCCCTTGAGCAGGGGAACGTCCCAGTGCGGGGCTGAGACATACCCGGCATAGACCGGGCGTGTCAGGATGTCCGTGATGCGCTGGTTTCTGACTTGGCCGTTACTGTCGCGCGGAAACTCCGGGAAGGAGTCGAAGAAGCGCATGACTTCCGCCTGTAGCTGGAAGCGGCCCGACGCATAGCCCTCAAGCCCTTCCTGCACGATGGAAGCCAGCGGCTCGTCACGTACCAGCATATTGCCCCGCCCGGACACCTTCTGATAGCGATACCCCACGGGGCAGGCAAACGGCCAGTAACCGTTGAGAACACGCGCCCGCATGCGGTTTTTGGTCTGCTCCGCGTTCTTGCGCCGCTGGTGCTGGGCCACGGTGGCGAGGATGTATTCCTGCAACTCGCTGTCGGCGTCGTCGCCGAATTCGACGCTGGGCGACTCCAGCGTACCGCCCGCCAGCTTGATGGCGGCGCGCAGCTCGATATGGGCTTTCACGCCCCGCGCCAGCCGCGAAATGTCATCAATCAGCACGACGGGTTCAGCCCGGCGATGCTTCTTGAGGAAGGCCAGCATGGCCTTCATGGCCGGGCGGTCGATCAGGCCGCCGGACGCATCATCGGAAAATGTTTCCAGAACCGTATAGCCCCTTGCGTTCGCATATTCCGTGCAGCGCGTTTTCTGGGATGAAAGACCGTCGCCGCGCTTGGTCTGTGCGGTGCTTGAGACCCGGCAGTAAATGACCGCGCACTTCTTAATCGTGTCCATATTATTCATCCTTCTCTGCCGTGCCGTCGTGGCCTGCGGCGTTGAATTCATGGGTGGGAATAGTTTGTTCTATCGTATACGTGGCGTTTTCAGAAACCTTTTGAAAAACGCCCGGCAGGACGGAATCCACACCGAAGCCCAAACGGACGAAAGTCGCCATGATGTCCCAGAGGGTGCGCAGGAATTCCACCTTCTGCGCCTCCGTCATCTCGCAATCTTCGATGTATTTCAAATAATTGTCTGCCACGAAGGGAAGCGTGCTGGACGCAGGGGGCAGCGTAAAATCGGTGGCGGAAGGGTCTTTCGTCGTCATGGCATACTCGCTTTTGCATAGCGCAACCGTCGGTTGCTCATATTTTCATATTGCGATTTATTTGATGAATAATTCGTAAAGATGGGCGAAAAAAGCCCGGAAATCTGCGGGTTTGAGGGGGCGTCAGAAGTATTTCGCCAATTCATCGCCTATATCCCGGAACGAGTCCCCCATAGAGCGGCAATCCGGCAGCGTGGGGCGATAGCCCCTGACATAAGACCATTGTCCGGATTCGTACTGCGGATAATGTGCGAACGCATCCGGCACCGGCTCGGTGACGATAGCCTTACACCGCGTCCCGGTGCGTGTGGCGACCCGCACGGAATCGAGCGGCGGATGGTAGGGATTGGGCAGATAGCCGCCCGCCATCTCCGGGCGGCTGTAGTAAGGCTGTTTATGCGCCCGCACGGGCGGCAGGCCCAGACCGGAGACGAACAGGATTTGTTCATCTTCCGGCATGTTCAGCACCTCATCCGGCGTCATCAGGGCGCGTGGCTGTTTGGTGCGGTGACGGGCCGCCCGTTGGGAATGCGCGATCCCAAGGCCGGAGGCGAAGGGATCGCCGCCCGCGAGAATGCCGTGGATGATGCGGGCGGTCTGAAGGCGGGCCGCGTGCTGCTGCAATTCCGCATCGTAAGCCAGCGTTTGCTGCCCCAGCATCTGCGAGGCCAGCCGCGCGGTTTCCAGATCGCGCACACCGAAGAACTGGCGACACTGGCTGGAGCCGATGAAGCCGGACAGCGCCGCGTGGCCGTAGTTGCGCATGATCTGGCCGGGGTCTTGCCAGAACGACCACGCACGCAAGCCCATGCCCCGCCCGTAGCTGTAGGCGCGCAGCAGCGCCTCGAAATTGCCAAGCTGCGCCGCCTCATCGACCACCAGCAACACGCCCGGGGCGTCAGGATGGCGGTTTTTGTAGAGGATGGCCGTCCCGAAGATCGCCCGCTGCACCGGGGCCAGCATGCCGAGATATTCAGCCGGGACGATGAGATAGATATTGCAATCTTCCCGGCACAGCACGGCCAGCGAGACATCCGACCTGCTCAGGGTTTCACGGACTGCCGGATCGCTCAGCGCCTGCATGCTTTCATACAGGCTGCCGACGATGCCGCTATATTCCTTGGGCGCTTCCTTGCGTTTGCTGTCCATCTCTTCCGCGACGCGCCGTATATCGGCGTCAGGCATGGACGCCATGCGCTGCATGAGCGCCTCCCACCCGGAAGGGATCGCCATCATATTGACCAGATCGTAGAAGGTGGCAAGGCTGATGGCGTCGCGCGTCATACTTTCACCGACGCCCGCAACATGGGTTTTGATCAACGCCTCGGCCAGTTCGCGGGCACGCCTGCTGAAATAGTCGTCCCCTTGCGGCGGCAAAGGGATCAGGTCGGCCACCAGCAGCTTCGTGTCCGCATGAAAGGTCGGAGAGTCTTGGCGCAGGATGTCCCACGGATTGACGCGGTGCCGGGGCAGGCCGTGCAGCCCGAAAGGGTTGATGCAGTACGCGGCCTTGCCGAGCCGCGCCTGATTGCCGATCGAGATGGCCGCCAGCTCGCCGCGCGGATCGTTGATGAGCATGCGGCGCGGCGCGTGCCACGCGCCCTTGCGGTCGCGAACGCCGCACAGGTTGTACGCCAGCACATCGCGCAGCTTGCCCGATCCCCGCGCCGCCGAAGGTAATGATGGGAGAGTCGCCAGCCAGCCGCAGCGGGCGACCGTTCAGATAGCCGATAAAAGGGCCGGACGTGCCATGCAGCCCGGCGCGGGCGATCTCCGCACCCGTGGCCCAGCGCGCGCTGCCGAAGCGGAATTCCTCATGGAAGGTCGCCATGATTTCTCCTTGAAGCGGCGCACGGCCAGCGTGGTCATGATCCAGATCACCGCCGCGGTGAAGAGGAACGACGTGGCGGCGTAGATCACATAGGCCTCGATCCCCGCCATCACCAGCACGAGGATAGCGGCGATTTCGCTATCCCAGAGCCTGTAGAAGTAGGCGAACAGAAAATTTTTCGTGAGATCGAAAGCCGTCGGCGTACCGATAACGGCAACGGCGAGGGCGATAGCGTTTCCAAGGCTGGAAATGCTCTTGTACAGTCCGGATGTGTCTTGATTCATGGCGGCGCTCCTTGGCATCGGTTGGTGGCGATGGAGGGCAGCCTACGTAAGCCGTGCGGGGCCGTCAGCAAGAGCGCAAGGGCAATGTAAAGCAGTTGGCGGCAGACACAGCACCGTGTTGCCGCGCAAACCCTTTCACACCATGGCCAATCCCTACATCCACAATTCCACCCTCACCAGCGCGCAGGTGCAGGCTATCTTGCACGGCTACACCCGCTTCCAGTCGCCGAAGGAGGTGGCGGCGCAGATCGGCGTTTCCCGCCAGACCACGCACAGCCTGTATCTGAAATTCAGCCAAAGGCTGCATGCCGCGCATAGATGGGAACAAGCCGCGCAGGACGAGGCGCGGCGGGACATCTTCCAATGGCTTGCCGGGCGTGAAATCCACAGCGCCTATGGGCTATACCGCGAAGGCCCGGCGCTTGAGGACTACCGTGTTACGCGCACGGGCCGGATGCTTTCGCCGGAGGAATACGGGCCGTATGTCGTTGCGCGGGAACTGAAAGAGAGATGGGGGAAGATTTCAGAAAAGGCGTTCGTGTTTCACTACGCCTTGATACGGCACACGGCAGAGTGCCGGATTGACTGGATGCAGTTCTTTGGTACAGATGACCTGTCAGCGCCGAATGTGGTGCTGATGGCGGCGGGGCAAATTTACAGCAGCCTTGAGGAGAGCTTGCGGGAGGCCCCCAGAGCAAAAAATATAAATCCCTTATTCTCTTAAGGGAAGGCATTTTGCCTAAATACAATTACTATAAGAGATTAAATATTATGCGGACCTTTCGATGTAAATCAACTTCAGTCAGGAATAATTACAAATCTCCGATGCAAAAATTTGCTATAGTCATCTCGAAATCCTAATTCGTTTTCTTCTTTGAATACGTAGTGATCACGCAGGTCCGCGTCATTGGATATTAACGAAATCAACTCGTTCGCTACTGTTTTAGCCTGACTCTCCAACTCTGAAGCTGTCATTTCCGGCAGGGATGCAGCGATTGACTCAAATTCTGGCTTTATCATGTCTTTAATCCTCTAGGTTAGGGGATGCTCCTCTTTAAATAATAGGTTAACAAAATATACTTAGCAAGCCATTTTGCGAAAAGCTTGTGGTCAGCAGGATGGATATAGCGCCTTGTTCCCATATGGCTATGAAAAAGAAGGATCATTGAATATGTATCTTGATAAAAACGGAAAGGCGTCATCTTCATTGGGCGGCATTGGGTTCTTATTATTATTGTTTAGTACTAAGAAAATTACATCGGTAAACTTACAATAAGTTATAGAGCAATTCGCGTAAAAGGGCCGGATAATTCCTTCCCTGATTAGGCTTTTGCACCTCAGTAGGCAGCAGGGGGGTCATGGCTAACTCTCTTACATCGTATATGTTAGTCGAACTGAACCTATCACTACGACCCAAAAACAGATTACCAAGATCCAAATGGGTAAGTTTGAACGATAATACATAAAGGCTGTAACGGCAGCAAGTGCTGCTAAAATCAAGAGAGTTACTATTAGCACCCGGCAGAACACTTTAAGGTGATCTACTATTGGTGGAGGCGGCGGAGGCCTTGAGAACATCCCGCTCGCGTATGTGCTATATATGTAGCCAAAAACAGCCAAATCTAAGGAGCCAATTAATAAGCTCCATCCGATAATGTCCTTTGCAGAAATCGCTTCACCCATGTCCGTCGCTCGAATCGATAGCACTTTTCTGATAGAAAACGATCAGCCTGATTTCGACTGGTGGATGAATTCAATAGTCTGTCTTTATAGTGCCGTTTTTACGGCTCTCATACTGATTTGATGGTGAGTACCGTAACACTCTCTCCACAAAAGAAGTATAAAAAATTTTCATTGAATGAGACGTACTGATTGCTTTTACCATCTAGATTTACTGCCGTCGTTTGGCGACAGACAGAGGCATAAGAGCGCATTCGGGGGGGTAATAACGAAGGTCTCTATCCATTGCATGACTCCGGCTGCCACCGCAACCGCAAGATGTGTTCTGTACTACGTCCAGAACCTCTTGCCAAAGTGGGCGTGCCGCCCCCTGTTGGATACCCCCTGCATGCGGGCGCGGCGGGCATTAAGCCCGCCGCGCCCGCGCAACGGTTGGCCGTTGCATCGCCAGTCAGGGCGCGTTCCTGCTCCCCGACACCCCATGACCAAAGGAGCCTCCCGCGCTCCTTGGAACCCATCGGGCAAGGGGCGAGATTTCGCCCTCCCCCTTGCATCCCCCACCGCCCAACCCTTGCGCGGATTGGATGCGCGTTACGGCCTCGACGGGCTTTCGCCGCCGGGGCCGTGCTGGCGTGAAGGTGCCCAGCCTTGCGGCTAGGGTATCTTCACGGCGAGGCAACGCCGAACGTTGTCACAGGTCTGCCGGGCGGCATTGCGTTCACATTCTGGTCGTTGTCCCGACGCAGCAATGCTTGCCGCGTTGCGGAACATCACGCGCAATTCGCTGACGCTTTTACGGTTCAGGTCGTGGATGGTCGGGATATGCGTTTTCATCGTCGCCTCCTTGGCTGTTCGGAGGCCGCGCCTTTCGCGGCCTTTGCGAAGGCCGGAACGGGCATCGGGTACGCTTGGGGCAGTCATCCCGCAGGGGCTGCAACGCCAGAGAAGGAGCCTGGAACCCGGCTTGCCAGCGCAAGCGCCTCATGCCAGAAACGGCAGCAATGGGCCGTGCAGGGGGCTTCCGGCCCGATAGCGCGGAAAAATGCATATTCCCGAGCATGGAGCAGAATCAGTAAGTGTCAGGTTTTTGCTTGCAAAGTGTCAGGTTTTTGCTTACCCTGAAGTAAGAGAAGGAGAGGTAAGCCCATGCCACGTCGCAATTCGCTACAGGCCAAGATCGAACAACGCATCGCTGAATGCAGCGACGATGTGTTTTTGACTCGCGAGTTCGCCGACCTTGGCGGCGAACGTCAGGTGTTACGGGCTTTGAGCAAAGAGGTCAAGGCCGGGGGCTAATTCGTCTTGGTTATGGTGTGTATGCGCGTGCAACACGCTCCCGACTTTCCGGTCAGCCCATGCTGGCGGCCCCGGGGGGATTCAGCGGAGCTGTGCGTGCTGCCTTGACCAAGCTGGGCATTACATGGGCCCCGACGGAATGGGAAACAGCCTATAACGAAGGCCGCTCTACCCAGATTCCCGTCAATCCCATGGTTCGGATCAAGGGCCGCTTTTCCCGGCAGCTCAGTTATAGCGGCAAACCCTTGATCGTTGAACGGTAGTGCATGTCATACGATCCGGACGACATCAGGGCTGCACAAGAGCATTTCGGTTTCCTCGATCCCGCGCCTGTAGAAAAGGACTGGCATGTCCTGCGTGCGCTACGCACGATTGCCGCAGTCGATGCCGCGCCGTTTCAACTGGTTTTTGCAGGTGGCACTTGTCTGGCACGCGGGCACCGCCTAGTTTCCCGCATGTCTGAAGATGTAGATTTCAAGGTGGTTTTGCTTGACTCTGGCCCCCTTAGCCGAAGTAGGCGCCGGGGTTTGCTCGGAGAACTGCGTAACCACGTGCTGGCCGCGTTGCAAGCCGAGGGATTTGGCATCGAAGCACAGGACATGCGTTCGCGCGATGAGAATCAATACATCCTCTATAACCTGCGCTATACGCACGGCGGTATAGCAGCATCCCCCTTGCGTCCGACGATTCAGGTTGAATTGACCTACGCACAGTTGCGTTTGCCGCCGGTGCTTTTGCCCGTGTCCTCGTTTGTGGCAGAGGCTTTCGGACGCGAGCCCGAACTAACTGCAATGCCGTGCGTCAGCATCACTGAAACCGCTGCTGAGAAACTGGTGTCCCTGACACGGCGCACAGCCATGGAACTGCGGGGCCTGAGCCGCCAGATAGATCCCAATCTAGTGCGGCACATTTACGACCTGTACGCCATCCACCAGCATATCGACCGCGCAGCAACCGTCGAAATAGCACGTGCTACCGCGCTTTCAGACGCGCGGGAATTCATCAACCAGTTTCCAGCCTACGTGGAAAACATTGCCGGGGAAACGCGCCATGCGTGTATAGCGCTCCAGTCAGACCCGGTGGTACGGGAGCGCTATACCCGCTTTGTTTCCGCTATGGTGTATGGTCATGGTGTCGATTTTGATGCAGCCATGCGTGTCATCGTATCGTTGGTTGATGAGGCTTGGCCTGCTGCCTAAGTTCCCGCCACAACGTCGTTCGCCCGACTTTCAGGCGCGCCGCAATATCCGCACAGGAGAGGTTCTCACGGGTGCGTAGCAGTTCCGCTTGATGCACCTGATGCGCCCCCAGACAGCGTGGGCGGCCCAGACGTTTGCCCCGCTGCCTTGCGGCTTGCAAACCGATCTTCGTCCGCTCCGACACCAGCGCCGCCTCGAACTCGGCAATCGCGCCGAGCATGTGAAACATCAGCTTGCCCGTCGGCGTTCCTGTATCGATCCCGTCTGAGATAGAGCGGAAACACACGCCCCGGCTGTCCAGATCGTGCAGGATAGTCGTTAGATTTCTGACCGAGCGGCCCAGTCGGTCAAGTTTCCACACCACCAGCGTATCGCCACGCTTGAGCGCCGCAAGAGCCTTGTCCAATGCGGGGCGCCGATCCTTCTTACCAGTGATTTTCTCTTCAAAGATTTTGGTGCAGCCATCGGCGCGCAGTTGATCGCGTTGCGCATCAAGACTCTGATCTTCCGTTGAGACACGGGCATATCCAAATTTCATGATGTGCCGCGCCCTTTGCTGCGCCATGCCGCTGCACGCGTGGCGCGAGGGCTGTTGTTCTTGTCTGTGTTCCACAAAGGAACCTTTTGGGAATCCTACGGAAGTGTCACGAGAAGTCAAGAAAATCAACACGAAACCTGCCCCTGCCTCCCCACGCTGGGCCTTGTTCAGAAACGTTCGATTATGAAACAACCCGCCATGTGTTCCTGAGGGGAATCCATGCGCCCTTCCACAAGTTCAGAAATGCAGGGGGCCGCCATGCAAAACGCAGCTAAGAGGTGCCAGCAGATAGTCGTAGCCGCCAAGCCCGGTACATGGGCACGGGGGGTCATTATGGGAGCGTGCCTGACTCTGGCGGGTGCCGCCGCGTGGGCGAACGAGCCCACGGAGAAAGAGATGCTGGCTGCCGTTCAATTGCAATTCGACAACGTCAATGAGGCTGCTGTCGAGAGGGCGAAACGCTGCAACAACCGTGAGTTCAACAGAGGGGGCGGTAATCCCCTGCTGGCTATTGAGTGTCTGGGGGAAGGCCTTGGCGGTGGCGGTGTTACCCGTGACGGCAATATACGCCCCACTGAGGTGTCGATCACCACGTTCCGCAAGATTGCGTGTGAAAAGGCGCAGGGTAAGGCTGGTTATTTGTGCGATTACGTGCTGGGCTTTGACACAAATGCCCCCAACAATCCCACGTCACGCTACACGCGCGTGGGGGCAAATTCTCAAGGCCGTTTCGTCAAGCAGGAAAATCGCTGGATTCGCTTGGAAGAGTAAATCCGCGAAGCCTTCGGCCTATCCAGAAAACCATCCGATTGCCGCACGAAAGGGGCTTTACTGACTGCTGATCTGCAATAAGAAGGGGATGAATGTGGATGAGGATAATTGGTGGCTTTATCTCATTGGCGCGATAGCGGCCTATATGCTCATCCCGTGGCGGGTGGTTTTCAAATGGGCTGCTGTCGCGTTTTTTGCGGCTATGGCATTTACGTTGTCCACCGATGCAAGTAGTCAGCCAATTCATCGGCTGATTGGCGGGGTGTTCTTTGGTGTCATAGCGATAGCGACGGCGCGCAGTCAGTATCGAGAGCCTGATGACATGCCGCAAGGGACGGGCACGAGGAATCAGCCTAGCAAGCGTTTGCGTGTGCCTTGTTCTAGCTGCCACGGGCGAGGGGAAACTGTCTGTGGTTGCCTAAGGCAGGAAAAAGACATATTGGGCTGGAGGTGCCCGAATTGCCACAACACAAAATATGTGCGATGCAACTTTTGCAGCGGCAAGGGCTGGCGGTATTTGTAATCTGTGAGAGGGCCTATGCGTTTATCTATAGTTTTTGCTGCATGTGTCGGGCTTGTGATGGAGATACCCGCCTATGCCCTTGATCCCGAGGAATGCGGCACACCCGAGGCCATGACCGCCAAGCTCAAGGCAGAGGGGCAACGCTCCGTTGCCATGGCGGATGAGGTCATTGGAACGCGCCTACGTGCCATGATATTTACGATGAATGATGATCGTTCCGTTGGCTATATTATGCGTTCCGATCAAGACTCAGATACGAAGGCGAAGGAATTCTGTGTTTACCGCCGCTTGGCCGATGTCCGGCTCCACGATGCGCGGAAACCCGGCCCACCCCCGGCTGCGTTGCTCAAAGCGCCAGAGACTGATGCGCGCCGCCGCTGCGATGAATTGGCGGCTGATGGTGTTGTTTCAAGAGAGGCTTGCTTTCCACTTGGTGTCATGCTTCGTGCATTCGAGCGCGACGGTTTTCGCCCCATTTTGCAAGGTTTTATTGTTCCTAAAGGCGCTGATCCATCCCAAGCATGGCGTGGCACGTTGCTGACCGTTACTGGCAACGTGCTAAAAAAGGAAAGGGGCAGAGCGCGAATCCACTTTTTAGCGAAGGCGGACTATTTATCTATAGTGCCTTGCCAGAAGGAGCCTCGGCGGATGATGAAACCATATATCGCCCTCAGTATACGCAGCATGGACTTAGCTTATTGTCGGCCAGCAATTAAATATTCAACCCTGTGGCAACGGTCGTTCTTACTTCGGTGTGCGGTTGGGGGACGGGAATCGGCTCTGATGGGGGCAGTTGCGTGATAGCTTGCCCATCATGTGACGCAATAAACTGCCCTTGAAGATCAGGAGCCGATTGAAACAAATTATTCTTTGTGGCATCGGGGTTGTTAGTCGGCGCTTTGGCTGACTGGCGCTGTTCTGCGTTTGGCTGCATCTCCCGGTGCATATCCGCAATCATGCGCCCGCGTGACTGTGCAAGTGTCGAGCGCTTTAGGCGTTCCCTCTCTTCACGCTCCTCTGCCGTGATAATGCCGCGCCCTTCACGCTCTTCTAGTTCGCATTCGCGGCGCATTTCATGTTTGAAGCGCTCTTTCTGGTCTGCCCTGATATAGCCTTTTTGAACGGCGCGTTCAGCATGCTCGTCTTCGTTCTCGATGAAACGGCGGCGGGCGCGTTGCGCCTCTTCGTTGGTCATCTGCACACCCGCGATAGTCACAATTTTTGCGTTCCATTCCGCAAGACGCTGCATTTCTTGAGACAAATAGCGCGCGTTTTCTTCCTTGCGCTGGCGTTCTTTTCCGGTCTGGGCGGTCGTTTGTGATTCAGGCTTGCCCGCAGCAATAGCGGCCATCATTTGGGCGTGGCCGTGAGGGATGCGGCTGACGTTGCGGAACATCGAACGCAGAAGGCGCTCTTCCCGGAGATTCGGATCGTCGTCAGCAGCGGAAATTCCGGGATTCCGCTGATCTCTACGATCAGCGGAAAGCGCGCTTGATACATCAAGCGCGCTACTCAGTCTGTCGTGATCTCGATCTTTTGCCAATCAATTTCCCATATTGCTCGCCGAGTACTGGCGAGCCTTTCCCCAAATAAAGAGATATAGAAAATGATATGGAAAATTGGTTAATCTAGGGTTAATGGTTTGCGAGGCTCTTGGGGGCCTTTGTCAGATGAATGAATTCTCAAAAATGCTCTATGCTTTTTTAGCTCTTTTATAAAGGGATATGCGGTAATTATCGCCGTGGATGCCATGGTGAATGCGGAGATGAAAAAGTCCCCGTTAGTTTTGGCTATGGCAGCGCTGCCAGTAATGGACACCGCGGTTGCACAGATGAGTGGAGCAACTCCTTCAATATCTATGATCTTTTGTTTACTATGATACTCCCCATGAAATTCTGTCGGATATAGAGATTCGTATTCTTTCTGTTTTTTCTCTGCATTCTTTTGAAATAGTTCTCGCAGGCCCATTATAAATATTCCTCTTTTGGAGTTGTTATGGTTACTAAATCACAGGCAGAAACCAACTCGCAAGAAAATAATTCAATATTTGGTCTAGGTTCGGATGGAAGGCTTTGGGGTTCCTTGCTGGCTTCTGCTTCTATTTTATTATTTATCTTTTCTTTTGTTGTTGTTGCTTTATTTCATTGGTTTTTCAATGGGTTTCTTGGGGCTGGACATGTGACTGATTGGGTGAATTACGCTTCCTTTGTTGCGCCTCTGCTGCAAGTGCTTGCGATGGCGTTGACGGCGGTAATTGCTATATGGATAGGAAAAAATGTCCAATTATCTATTGAGAAAAACAGAAGGAAAGACGAGCTAAGTCGGGAGGTAAATAGAAAAGAGACCGATGCTACCCGAGAGCTTGTTCGCCTATCCGAACAGATGTTTGATATGCAGTTTTATATAAAAATAACTGCCCCCATGTGGGAAGTCGCGTATAAGTGGATGTATTGGGAGGGGCACGGAGGGGATGAATATAGAGCGCAAGTTCTTTGTGGCGATCTATCCATTGAGAAGGGTTTCTTTTCCGATCCGGTGGAGGCGGTTGGCCCGGTGGGGAATGTGATTAGATTTATTCCTCACTATCTACCCTATGATCAGGTAGGGGTAAAGCATAATGCAAGTCAAATAAATGAGCTTTCGGAGCATATGGTTTTGATGACATGGAAGAGATTTTGGGTGCATTTAAATTTTTTGATTGAAGAGAAAATTATCAATGAGGAAGCGGCCAAAAGATCTCTTTGCAGACTGGTATCAATCATGGAGTCCTTTTGTTGATGAATATTTGGAATTTCTTGAACTGGCTAAATCAGAATTTTCTACGTCATTGGGGTCTGATATTGATGCCTCAACCTCTCAATTCAAAAAATCCATATTCTTCTATCTAAGAAAGATGATAAAAATTTAAAAAACTATCAAAAAAGGTTTGAGGGTGTTCGCCCCTTTTTGGAGGCATACATCAGATAAGCGTGACAAAGTTTCCCAAAAGAGAGACTTCATAAGGCAAGCTCCACCGCACAAGTCCACCGACTCTGGCTCTATGCGTCTGCGGCGCACCGGGCCTTGGCCCCGTATGCGCTTTTCTTTGGGGTACAGGGGTAAGCGGCCTTGCCGCACACCTCTGTTTGTTGCTTGGGGGCGCTGCCCCACCAGCGCCGGGCAAGGGTGAAGCCTTCGGCCTCCCGTGCCGGTCTCCCCCTCCTTCCGCGCCTTCGGCTTGTGCAGGCCGGGTGATCCCCCTTCTGTCCGGCAGCCCTTACCCTTTGCCCCCCGGTCTCGCCGACGGGCAGGTTGCCAGACCGGAAGCAGTTCCGCCCAACGTTGAGGGTCGATGTCGAAGGTTGCCGCTTCTTGCGGCGAAGCTGCCACCAACCCCAACCTCGCCAGCATTCGGGATGGTTGTTGTAGTGCGCGAGACTTCGAGACATGGCCTCTTTCAAGATGGTTTTCAGCATGTCAGTTCTTTCCGGCCCCGATAGGCCTTTGTGTTGAAGGGGTGGCATCAGGGTTCGCGGGATAGTCCTCGGTCACGTTCGGGCGTGCGCTTGCGGGCACGTCTGGCGCTTTCCCGGAAGTGCTCCCGCAGATCGGCGGGGGCGTTGTCGCGCAACTGCTGATAAGCGGCAATGTCCCGGTGCAATTGTTCCATGTCTTGGGCATGGGACTGCTTTTGCTGACGGGCCGCGAGGTGGAAACCTTCGCGCTCGTCTAGCTGCCGGACGATGAGGGCGTCCTGTTCTTGTCGGTCACGTTTCCATGCTGCCAGTGCCTCATGCTCGTTGGCCTTGCTCTGCTTGGCATGACGGCCCGTGATGCGATCCCACAGGCCGCGCATGCCCCGGTTCAGGCGGCTGGCGCGCAATGCCGTTTCCTTGGCTTGGCGTTGTTTCTGTGCGGCGGCAAGGTCGGCGCGTTCCTTGCGCTGTCGCTGTACCAGTTGCGCCCGTTGCATCGTCAGCGCCGCCCTTTGCTTCTGGCGGGCGGTTTCGGCGTCGGCGCTGTAGCCGCGCAGCGCTTCGGTCATGCGGGCAGCGATGGCGGCCTTGGCCTGCTCAACGCCCGGAACATCCTTGAGGGTGTCCAGTCTGGTGCGGACTTCCTTGGTCTTGACGTTCGACCATTTAGCGACGGCATAAACCTGCCCCCGGAAATCCACCGCCACGAACGCGCGGCGATCCCCTTGGGCGAGGCTGTAGCCGTGTTTAGCAAGGGCGCGTGCGTAAGCCTCACCAGAGTCCGCTTGTTCCCAGCACCGCTGAAACATAGCTTTGAGCGCTTGGGGGTCTTGTTTGGCGCGCTTGGCCTGTTCCCATTCCGCCCGTGTGAAATTCAGCGGATCGCGGTTCCTGCCATCGGCCAGACCGCGCGGCATGGCCCAGCCGTGTTCGCGGTACAACTGGCGGGAAACGTCTTGCAGCTTGCGCTTGAAGTGCGGGAGGTTGATAGCCTTCATTCGGCCTGCGTCGATCCGCGACCAAACCACATGTGCATGGCGGCGGCCTTCTTTCTCGTGGAAAACGATGGCGCGGGGCTGTCCTTCCAGCCCGAGCTTGCGCTCGATGGATTCAATCGCGGCCTCGAATGCCTCGGTGGGGACGTGTTCCCGAGGCGGCGGATTGAGGCTCAGGGAGAACAAAAACTGCTTGGCTCGTGTGCCGCGGCTGGTGGCGTCGATCTCCTGAAACGCGCCATGCAGGTCGTCGGCACAGAAGCCGCGTAGCGCATGCACCTCGACATGCTCGTTGTCGCGGGCGTTGAGTAGATGGGCGGCAAGCTGGCGTGCGCCGCCCCGCTGGCTGCCCTTGAGGATCATGGCGCCCCCCTCAGCCCCAGCGCAGTGGTCAAAGTGTCGCGCATCCAGCGGACATCCTGACAGGCTTCCACGATGGCCCGTTCAGTGTCCGGTGTAACAGGCAGGGAGCCCGTATTGGCGGCCTTGGCAAGCTGGTTAAGGTTGTTTGCCAGCTTGGCCTTGCCGAGTTCGCCCAGAAGCCTTGCAAGGGCTTGTACGTCTTTGGCGGGCCGTTTGCTGGCGCGACGTGGGGCGGCGGTGTTTCCCAGTAGCTGGGAACGGATGTACGCCCCGAGGGGCATATTCCCGGCCCGGCGAAGCAGTTCGGCCTTTTCCTCGGCACTCAGACGCAGGGAGAACGGCGGCGGGGCCTTGGGTGAGGGGTGACGGGCCGGACCGTGTTCAACGGCATCCCGAAACGCCCCGGTGATCGGCGGACGGTCGAGGCTCATGGCTGAACCCCCTTATCCGGTCGCAATGCGGGCGAGTTAATCCGGGTGAGTTCAGTGTTCCAGTCGGTTAGAGCCTGTAGAATCTCGTCTTGAAGGCTCGCAGCCGAGCCTTCTGAATGTTCGAGATCACACTTTCCGGGCGCGCCAGATACGCGCAAAAGGCCCAGTCTTCGGACTGGGCCTTTTGCGTCTGGGCTGCAGTTTCATGTGCCCACATCCTGCGACGGAGGCCACCATGCGCGACGCCTACGAACTGCTCGGCCTGGCACCGGGCGCCTCCCCTGTCGACATCAAGCGCACGTTCCGCCGGCTGGCGATGCAGTGGCACCCCGACCGCAATCCCGAACCCGCCGCCGCCGAACGCTTCAAGGCCCTGCGCCAGGCGCACGACCGCCTGCTTGCCGCCTTCAGGGCGACGGACGAAAGCGCCGAGGCGCCATCGGGCAAGGACGAGGACGCAGCCGGGCCACGCGGCGCGGACTGCTCCATGGAGCTGGAGCTGAGCTTCGAGGAGGCTTTCGCCGGCGGCTCGAAGCAGATCTGCCTGAGCCGCTCGGCCGCCTGTACGGAGTGCGCGGGCAGCGGAGAAGTCAAGCTGGCCTTCACGCGCCTGTGCGAACCATGCCGCGGCTCGGGACGCATCCGCAACGGCAAGGACCTGCAGCGCTGCGCAGCCTGCGACGGCCGCGGCTACCGCAGCATCGAGCCCTGCACTGCCTGCGAGGGCAATGGGCAGCAGCAACACGCTCGCTGGCTGGACGTCAATCTGCCGCCCGGCCTGATCGACGGCGACAGCCTGCGCCTGGCAGGCGAAGGAGAAGCCTGTGCCGACCCCGAGGGCCGACCCGGCGACCTGCAGCTTCGCATCCGGCTCGCCCCCCACCCCATCTACACCCGCAGCGGGCGCGACCTGCTGCTGCAGCGCCCGATCAGCGCGCTGAGGCTGCTGCTCGGCGGCGAAGTCCGGATCCCCCACCCCAGCGGCGCACGCCGGCTGATGCTCGATGCCGGCGACGCCACACCGCGCCAGCTTCGCCTGCCGGGCGAAGGCTTTCCCGCCCGTGCCGGCCGGGCTGCCGGGGACCTGGTGATCGACTTCCTGCCGATGATGATTGCGCGTGCCGACGCCGGACTGCGCGCGCCGCTCGAAGCGCTGGAAACGGCGCTGCAGCGCCGGCTGGCCGACGCGCTGCCCGAACTGGATGCCTGGGAGACGCGCTGGCTGAAGGAAGCGCGATGATTCGCCGCGGCCTGCTGCTGATCGGCCTGGCCAGCCTGCTGCTGGCGGCCTGCGGGCCGGCCGAAAAGCCGCGCATCGCGGACTACCGCAGCCTGGGTGAGCTGCGCATCGCCACCCGCCACGACGCCATCTCCTACCGGCTCGACGAAGACGGCCGGGCAAGCGGCTTCGAGCATGACTTGCTGCTGGCGCTGGGCGACGAGCTCGACGTCGAAGTCACTTTCGTGCCCTTCCCCGACACCACCCGTGCGCTGGATGCGGTGATCAAGGGCCAGGTACACATGGCAGCCGCCAGCCTGGGGGTGAACAGGCGCCTGCCGCTGCGATGGTCGAAGCCGCTGCGCGAAGTGGAGTACGTCGTCGTCGGCCGCAGCGGCAGCTTGGCGGAAGCATCGGCCGACGAGCAGTCTCTCGCCGGGCGCACGATCTCGGCCCGCCGCGGCTCGCTGGCGGCGGAGAAGATCATGGACATCCGCAAGCGCCGCCCCGGCGTCAACGTGCATTTCCCGGTCAAGGCCGGCGAAGAGCAACTGCTCGCCGATCTCGCCGCAGGCAAGCTCGACCTCGTCGCCACCGACCGCCTGCACTACGCGCTTGCCGTCCACCTCCATCCCGCACTGGAAATCGTCTACGAGCTGCCGGGGCCGTCGGCCATCGCCTGGGCGCTGCCGGCCGGGCAGCACGCGCTGGCAGCCGAAGTCGACGCCTTCATCGGCCGGGCCTCAGCCGACGGCCGCCTCGCCCGCCTGGCCGACCGCTACTTCGACTACGTGCGCCGTCTGAACAATGCCGACATCACCACTTTCCTGGCCCGCATCGAGGAACGCCTGCCCCGCTACCGCGCCTTCTTCCACGAGGCCGAAGCCCAGACCGGCATCGACTGGCGCTACGTCGCCGCGGTGGCCTATCAGGAATCGCACTGGGACCCGCAGGCCACTTCCTTCACCGGCGTGCGCGGCATGATGATGCTGACGGCGGACACGGCCGACCGGCTGGGCGTGAACGACCGGCTCGACCCCCGCCAGAGCATCCTCGGCGGCGCACGCTACCTGGCGATGCTGAAAGGCTTGCTGCCGGACGAAATCGACGAACCGGATCGCACCTGGCTGGCGACGGCGGCCTACAACCTGGGCATGGGGCACATGAACGGCGCCCGTGCGATCGCCCGCCGGCTGGGCAAGGACGATCGGGCGTGGTGGGAGATGAAATCGGTGCTGCCGCTGCTGTCCCGGCCGGAATACGCCCAGCGGCTCAAATCCGGCCCGGCGCGCGGCGGCGAAGCGGTGGTGATGACCGAGAACGTACGCAGCTACCACGACATCCTGGCGCGCCTGGAGCCGCCCTACGAAGCGGGGCTGGCCTTGCCCCGCCTACGGCTGGGCAAGGCCGACTGAGCAGGCGCTCAGAGCGCCGGTTCGAGCCGCTCGACGCCGCCCATGTAGGGCACCAGCGCTTTCGGGATCACGATCGAGCCGTCCGCCTGCTGGTAGTTCTCCAGCACCGCGACCAGCGTGCGGCCGACGGCCAGCCCGGAACCGTTGAGCGTATGCACCAGCTCGTTCTTGCCCTGCGCGTTCTTGAAGCGCGCCTGCATGCGGCGGGCCTGGAAAGCCTCGCAGTTCGAGCAGCTCGAAATCTCGCGATAGGTGTTCTGCGCCGGCAGCCAGACTTCCAGGTCATAGGTCTTGCTTGCCGAGAAACCCATGTCGCCGGTGCATAGCGTGATCACGCGATACGGCAGTTCCAGCTTCTGCAGGATGGCTTCGGCGTGGCCGACCATCTGCTCGAGCGCCTCGTAGCTGGCCGAGGGTTCGACCACCTGCACCATCTCCACCTTGTCGAACTGGTGCTGGCGGATCATGCCGCGCACGTCGCGACCGCCGCTGCCCGCTTCCGAGCGGAAGCAGGGGCTGTGCGCCGTCATCCGGATCGGCAGCGCATCGAGCGCCAGCACTTCCTCGCGCACGCTGTTGGTCAGCGTGATCTCCGCGGTCGGGATCAGGTATTGCTCCAGGCCCTCCTCGTCGCCACCGCGCAGCACCCAGAACAGGTCTTCCTTGAACTTGGGCAGTTGGCCGGTACCGAACAGTGCGTCGCGGTTGACGATGTAGGGCGTGTAGCACTCGGTATAGCCGTGCTCGCGGGTATGGGTGTCGAGCATGAACTGCGCCAGCGCACGGTGCAGGCGCGCCACCGGCCCGCGCAGGAAGGCGAAGCGCGAACCCGACAGCTTGGCGCCGGTCTCGAAATCCAGCCCCAGCGGCGCGCCGAGATCGACGTGATCGCGCACTTCGAAATCGAAGCTGGCCGGCGTGCCCCAGCGGCGGACTTCGACGTTGCCGCTCTCGTCCTCGCCCACCGGCACGCTCTCGTGCGGCAGGTTGGGCAGGCGGGCGACGAAATCGTTGATGCGTTCGAGCAGCCCCGGCAAGGCCTGCTCGCAGGCTTTCAGCTCGTCGCCGAGCTGGGCCACTTCGGCCATGACCGGGCCGGCGTCCTCGCCCTTGCCCTTGAGCATGCCGATCTGTTTCGACAGCGCGTTGCGGCGCGCCTGCAGTTCCTGGGTCCGGGTCTGGAGCTGCTTGCGCTCTTCCTCGAGCGCGAGGAAGGCGGCACTGTCCAGTTGCAGGCCGCGGCCGGCCAGCCGGGTGGCGACCAGGTCGATCTGATTACGCAGAAGCTGGATATCGAGCATCGGGTTGTCCTGAAAATCGTTGATGGGTCATCGGCCTGGAACAAGCCTGGAGTTGAGGCGTGCGGCGTGCAGTCGAGTGCGGTCGCGGGCTCGATCGTGCGGGCAGCCGCAGCTGCTTCGGCAGCGGTCATGAGCGGGCAAGAAGCACTTCCCGGAATGACGCACCGCAATAATCGATTAAATAAATCAATCCCTTACAAAGTTCACCCTACGTAAATTGAACTTGCTATTTCCGCTTTGTCGGATATGTTTAAAGAATCAACAAGCCGCATCAGACGGCGCAACAATGGAGGAGTGAATATGCTATCGATTCGTGACTGCCTGGACTACTGCGACATCACCGACGACGAAGTCGCGCTGGTTGCCGAACATGAAGGAATCCCCGATGCCGCCGCTGCGCAAGTGGTTTGCGGCTTGGTCCAGACACCCGAAGGAGTCCTGCTGCTGACCAACTTCATGCTCGACCTCGTCGAGCGTGCCAACGAATGCGGCGACCAGGAAAAAGCCGCCAGAGCGAAATCCGTCTGCGCCCGCTTCATGGCCGATCATCCGCTGACACATTAGCTGAACCATCCGACGCCGAACGCTCGCCCGCCTGCTTGCCGGACGGCCGGGCGTTCGAGCTTTCTGCCGCCTCATCCAGCGCACGCAACTGGGCCAGCTTTTCCGCGATGCGGCCTTCCATGCCACGCGGCGTGGGCCGATACCACTCGGGACGTTCCATGCCTTCGGGCAGGTAGTTCTCGCCGGCGGCATAACCGCCCGGTTCGTCATGGGCATAGCGGTAAGCCTTGCCGTAACCCAGATTCTTCATCAGCTTCGTCGGCGCATTGCGCAGGTGCAGCGGCACCGGGCGTGAGCCGTCGCGTTTGACGAATTCGCGCGCCGCATTGTAGGCCTTGTAGGCTGCATTCGACTTGGCCGCACAGGCGAGGAAGATCGTCGCCTGTGCCAGCGCCAGTTCGCCTTCGGGAGAACCGAGGCGCTCGTAGGTGGCGCAGGCGTTCAGCGTCATTTCCAGCGCCCGCGGGTCGGCCAGGCCGACGTCCTCCACCGCCATGCGGATCAGGCGCCGGCCGACATAGAGCGGGTCCGCGCCGCCGTCGAGCATCCGGCACAGCCAGTAGAGCGAGGCGTCGGGGTTCGAGCCCCGGACCGACTTGTGCAGCGCCGATATCTGGTCGTAGAAGGCCTCCCCGCCCTTGTCGAAACGACGCAGGTTCTGCGACAGCGCGGCATCGACGAAGGCCGCATCGACCTTTTCCACACCCGCGGTCTCGGCCGCCACCTGCACCTGTTCGATCAGGTTCATCAGCCGCCGCGCGTCGCCGTCGGCGAAACCGATCATGCGTTCACGGGCGTCGTCGTCGAAGGGCAGACCCGGACATGCCGCCAGGCGCGCCCGCTCGAACAGCGCACTCATCGCCTCGGCATCGATCGGTTCGAGGACGTGGACCGCCGCGCGCGACAGCAGCGCCGAATTGACTTCGAAGGACGGGTTCTCGGTGGTGGCGCCGATGAAGGTCACCAGGCCCTGCTCGACATAAGGCAGGAAGGCATCCTGCTGCGCCTTGTTGAAGCGATGCACTTCATCCACGAACAGGATCGTGTGCCGCCCCCGCGCCTTCGCCGCCTGGGCCTGCTGGATCGCCTCGCGGATCTCCTTGACCCCGGAAAACACCGCCGACAGCGCGACGAAGTCGGCGTCGAAGCCCTGCGCCATCAGGCGGGCGAGCGTGGTCTTGCCGACGCCGGGCGGTCCCCACAGGATCATCGAATGCGGCTTGCGCGAGGCAAAGGCCAGCCGCAAGGGCTTGCCTTCGCCCAGCAGATGGGCCTGGCCTGCGACCTCGTCGAGCGACTTCGGCCGCATGCGCTCGGCCAGCGGCACCTGCTGCGGTGCGATGGATTCGAACAGATCGGCCACGGTCAACGCGTCGGCGCGGCGCCGCTGCTGCCCGCCGTGCCCGGCAGTTCGCCGATCACGTCGGCACCTGCCGGCGGCTCGAAACGGAAGCGGTCGGGTGCCAGGTCGGGGTTCGGCTGCAGCCGGGTGAAGTGGATCAGCGTGGTCTGGCCGAAGTTGTCGCGCATCTCCATGCTGTGCAGACGGCCATCCTTCAGGCCGATGCGCAGGGACTCGAAGCCGCTGTCGGTCTGCTTCGGGCGTGCTTCGACCCAGTCCAGTTCGCCGTCGCTGCCGCCGTCGGCAAGAACGAAGCCCTCTTCGATGTCGCCGCTGCCGAACAGGATGGCCGCCGGCGTCGCCCCCAGGGCATCGCCGATCGCGCGCACCGTGACCTGGTTCAGGTCCGGGTCCCAGGTCCACAGCGTGCTGCCGTCGCCGACCAGTACCTGGCGGTAGGGACGCTCGTATTCCCAATGGAAGCGCCCGGGCCGCGCATAGGCGAAGCTGCCCGACGCCTGCTGGGGCTTGCGGCCGGAGCGGGCAAGGACGGTCTGTTCGAAATCGCCTTCGGCGCTGCGCGTCTCAGCCACGAACTGGCGCAACTGGGCGATGCCGTCCGCCGCCAGCGCGGCACCACCGGCACAAGCCAGTGCAAGGGCCAGCGAGACACGCGCGATCACCGGGGCACGAGCCGCAAGCCGGCGAGCCGCCGCCTCTGCACCGAAATGCATTCCCATCATTCGCTCTCCTTGGCCGGCACGATCACCTCGCGGTTGCCGTTGCTGCCCATCGCCGACACCAGGCCGGCGCGCTCCATCTGCTCGATCAGGCGCGCCGCGCGGTTGTAGCCGATGCGCAGGTGGCGCTGCACCAGCGAGATCGACGGCCGGCGGGTCTTGATCACGACTTCGACCGCCTGGTCGTACAGCGGGTCGGCCTCGCCATCGCCGCCATCGCCTCCGCCGCCGAGCGCGGCATCGAGATCGTCCTCGGGCTGCGACAGGATGCCTTCGATGTAGTCCGGCGGGCCGACGCGCTTGAGGTGATCCACCACCTTGTGCACCTCTTCGTCGGCGACGAAAGCGCCATGCACCCGTACCGGCAGGCCGGTGCCCGGCGCGAGGTAGAGCATGTCGCCCATGCCGAGCAGGTTCTCCGCGCCCATCTGGTCGAGGATGGTGCGCGAGTCGATCTTGCTGGACACCTGGAAGGCGATGCGGGTCGGCACGTTGGCCTTGATCAGGCCGGTGATGACGTCCACCGAGGGACGCTGCGTGGCGAGGATCAGGTGGATGCCCGCCGCGCGCGCCTTCTGCGCGAGGCGTGCGATGAGCTCTTCCACCTTTTTGCCGACCACCATCATCATGTCGGCCAGTTCGTCCACAATGACGACGATATAGGGCAGCGTGTCGAGCGGCTCGGGATTCTCGGGCGTGATCGAGAAGGGGTTGGTCAGCGGCGTCTCGGCCTTGCGCGCCTCCAGCACGGCCTTGTTGTAGCCGGACAGGTTGCGCACGCCGACCGCCGCCATCAGCTTGTAGCGCTTGTCCATTTCGGCGACGCACCAGTTCAGCGCGTTCGCCGCGTGCTTCATGTCGGTGACGACCGGCGCCAGCAGATGCGGGATGCCTTCGTAGATCGACAGTTCGAGCATCTTCGGGTCGACCATGATCAGCCGCACGCGGTCCGGTTCGCTCTTGTACAGCAGCGACAGGATCATCGCGTTGATGCCGACCGACTTGCCTGAACCGGTGGTGCCGGCCACCAGCAGGTGCGGCATCTTGGCCAGGTCGGCGACCACCGGCTGGCCGCCGATGTCCTTGCCGAGCACCACGGTGAGCGGCGAACCCATGTCGTGATAGACCTTGGAACCGACGATCTCGGACAGGCGCACCGTCTGCCGCTTGGGATTGGGCAGTTCCAGCGCCATGCAGGACTTGCCCGGCACCGTCTCGACCACCCGCACCGACACCAGCGACAGCGCACGCGCCAGATCCCTGGCCAGATTGACCACCTGGCTGCCCTTGACGCCGGTCGCCGGCTCGATTTCGTAGCGCGTGATGACCGGGCCCGGATAGGCGGCCAGCACCTTGACCTCGACGCCGAAGTCGCCGAGCTTGGTCTCGATCAGGCGCGAGGTGAATTCCAGCGTTTCGGCCGACGGCGGCTCGACATCCCCGGAAGCCGGGTCGAGCAGCGCCAGCGGCGGCATCGCGCCTGCGCCCGCATCGGCGAACAGGGTCTGCTGGCGCTCCTTGTCGACACGCTCGGACTTCTGCACGGCGATCAGCGGCGGCTCGATGCGCAGCGGCGCAGGCGCCACCTTCTCGGTCTTGCGGCGCCGGGTCTCGACCACCGCTTCACGCTTCTGCGCCACTTCGCGGCCGACGCGGCGATCCTGCCAGCGTTGCCAGCCCTGCTGCACGGACAGCACGGCCTGCTCCAGCAGCAGCCCCACCCGCTCGACCACCGCCAGCCAGGACACGCCGGTGAACAGCGACAGCCCCGACGCCATCAGCGCGAGCAGCAGCAGGGTGCCGCCGGTGAAGCCGAAATAGCGCTGGGTGAGCTCGCCGATCTCCATCCCCAGCAAGCCGCCCGGCGCGAGCGGCACCTGGGCGCCGTGGCCGTGGAAGCGCAGGAACTCGAGCGCGCTGCTGGTCAGCAGCACGACGAGGAAGCCGGCCATGACGAAGATGAAGGAGCGGTGGTCCAGCGTCAGCCGGTTCTTCAGCCGCCGGAAGCCCCACAGCAGGCTGTAGCCGAGGAAGATCACCCACCACCACGAGGAAAGCCCGAACAGGTAGAGCAGCAGGTCGGCCAGCCAGGCGCCGAAGCGCCCGCCGGGGTTGATCACGCTGGCGACGTCCGAGGCATGGGACCAGCCGGGATCGGCCTTGCTGTAGCCGAGCAGGATCAGGCCGACGTAAAGGGACATGACGCCCAGGATCAGCCAGCGGGCCTCCTGCAGCAGCAGCGAGATCTTTTCGGGCAGGGGCTGGGGGCGGGACGAGCGAGACTGCATGAGGCGACGGCGCGAAACCTGAATGAAACAACAGCGTCGATTATAAGCGATACGCCCCGGCGCTCCCGCGCCGCGTTGCGCATCCTCACAAAGCCTCAGGCCGGAGCGGCATGCAGACTCCGGCGAAACGCGCGCCCGGCCGGGCCGGACCCCGGAATCAGACCTCGCTGAGGCGTTCGCGCAGCACGATTCCCTGCGGACGCTCCTCGATCAGGCCCTGCTGTCCCAGATCCTTCATCACCCGGCTCACCATCTCGCGCGAGGCGCCGATCATCTTGGCGATGTCCTGCTTGGATATCTTGCGCACCACGACCGTTTCACCGCCCACGTCCTCGGCCATCTCGATCAGCAGGCGGGCGACGCGGCCGTAGACGTCCATCAGCGCCAGGCTCTCGATCTTGCGGTCGGCATTGCGCAGGCGGCTGGCCAGGTTGCACATGATCCGCCAGGCGATGTCGAAGTTGTCGCGCATGATCACGCGGAAGTCCTGCTTGGCGATCAGCACCAGGTCGGCCGGCACCACCGCCACCACCGACGCCGAACGCGGCTGCTCGTCGAACATGCCCATCTCGCCGAACAGCTCGCCCTGTCCGAGGATGGACAGGATCACTTCCCGCCCGTCCTCGTCGCTGACGATGACCTTCAGGCTGCCGGTCAGGACAAAATAGACGAAATCGGAGCGATCTCCCGCATTGACGACCGGCTGGCCGCGCGGAATCCGCCGCATCATGGAGACGCGAGCCACGTTGGCGAGCACATCGTCTGACAGCCCGTGAAAGAGCGGGAAGGTCTTCAGGGCGATGATGGACACTGCAGCGGTTTTCGACATGCTGACTCCACGGAAGAACCTGCAAGGGCAGGCTTGTCTGGTCGATATGTCACAAGTGTAAACGAATATTGCCCGGGCGATTGCAATGGCATCTGGTCGCCGTTGCCCTTTCGTTCACTGCGGTCCGCCGCCGCGGCGGGCCCGGCGGGCTCGGCTATAATTTGCGGTTTCACCGCAGGAACGCTCCCGATGACCACGAAACACGCCCGCCTGCTCATCCTCGGCTCCGGCCCGGCAGGCTACACCGCCGCGGTGTATGCCGCACGCGCGAATCTCGCCCCCGTTCTCATCACCGGCCTCGCCCAGGGCGGCCAGTTGATGACCACGACCGACGTCGACAACTGGCCGGCGGACGCCGACGGCGTGCTGGGCCCGGACCTGATGGCACGCTTCCAGAAGCATGCCGAACGCTTCAACACCGAGATGATCTTCGACCACATCCACACCGTGAAGCTGGCCGAAAAGCCCTTCCGGCTGGTCGGCGACTCGGGCGAGTACAGCTGCGACGCGCTGATCATCGCCACCGGCGCGACCGCCAAGTATCTCGGCCTGCCCTCGGAAGAGAAGTTCGCCGGCCGCGGCGTGTCGGCTTGCGCCACCTGCGACGGCTTCTTCTACCGCAACCAGGACGTCGCCGTGGTCGGCGGCGGCAATACCGCGGTCGAAGAGGCGCTGTATCTCGCCAACATCGCCAGGAAAGTCACCCTGGTCCATCGCCGCGAGAAGTTCCGCGCCGAGAAGATCATGATCGACAAGCTGATGGAGAAAGTCGCCGCGGGCAAGATCGAACTGGCGCTCAACAGCACGCTCGACGAAGTGCTCGGCGACAACAGCGGCGTCACCGGCATGCGCATCAAGGACGTGAACACCGGCGCAACCCGCGACATCGGCCTGCAGGGCGTGTTCATCGCCATCGGCCACAAGCCGAACACCGATCTCTTCGAAGGCCAGCTGGAGATGGAGGGCGGCTACCTCGTCACCCAGGGCGGACGCAACGGCAACGCCACGCAGACCAGCGTTGCCGGCGTCTTCGCCGCGGGCGACGTCCAGGACCACATCTACCGCCAGGCCGTGACCTCGGCCGGCACCGGCTGCATGGCCGCGCTCGACGCCGAGCGCTACCTCGACGGCCTCGGCAACTGAGCGGACCGATGAGCCGCCGCCCGCGCACGCCTCCGGCCGAACCGGCGGACAAGCATGCCGGCGACGGCCGGCCTTGCCGGCCCGCCAGCGGCAATACGCCGTTCGCCGGCTTGCGCAGGCAGTTGCAGGACGGCAAGGGCAGCACGCCCGCATCGCCTCCGCAACCTTCCCCGGGCAAGCGGATCCGGCCGTCTCCGGTTGCGGACGGCGCCAAGGCCGCCCCCCGGACGTCCAGCCCGACGAAGCCGAGCTGGCGCTGTTTCGCAAGACCGTGGGCGCGGCGGCACCGGTCCGCGACGGCAACCGCGCGGAAATCGAACGGGTGCGCCCGGCGCCGCTGCCGCGCCCGCGATCGCCGCAGCAGGACGAGGAAAGCGCCGGACCGGGCGCCCCGGCCGCCCGGTCCGATCCGCTGAGCCTTGCCTACGAAGGCGTGGTGCCGCTGCGGGCGACGGGACGCATCGAACTCGATACGCCGCTGCGGCACGGCATGCGCACGCCGGCTGCGGACAAGGCGCGGGCGGCGCGCCCGGACGGGCTCGTCCTGCCCGCCGATGCCGGCAACGGCGATCCCGCATCGCTGTTCCACAGTATGGTGGCCGACGTCCGTCCCATCGACACCCGCAACCGGGTCGAACTGCAGCGCCCCGCGCCCCAGCCGGCGCCGATCAAGCGCGAGGAGGACGAACGCGCGGCGCTCGGCGAATCCCTGGCAGCGCCGCTGAGCTTCGAGGATCGGCTGGACATGGGGGAAGAAGCGGCTTTCCTCCGTCCCGGCCTGCCGCGGCGGGTGCTGACGGACCTGCGCCGGGGACGCTGGGTACTGCAGGGCCAACTCGACCTGCACGGCCTGGTGCGCGACGAGGCGCGCGAGGCGCTGGCCCACTTCCTGAGCGACAGCCTGCTGCAGGGCAAGCGCTGCATCCGGGTGATCCATGGCAAGGGCCACGGTTCCCCCGGCAAAGTCTCGATTCTCAAGCAGTTGTCGCGCGGCTGGCTGGCCCAGCGCGAGGAGATCCTGGCCTTCTGCCAGGCCGGCCCGCACGATGGCGGCGGCGGCGCGCTGCTGGTGCTGCTGCGCGCGCAGAACGGCGCGCGCAGTTGACGCGGCCGAATGCCGCCGCGTCACCCCCTCGCATTGCCCGCCTTCCCCGCCGTTCAGATCGCCGCTTCGTTGGTCTCGCCGGTACGGATGCGGATGACCTGCTCGACGGGCATGATGAAGATCTTGCCGTCACCGATCTTGCCGGTATGGGCGGCCTTGACGATCGCCTCGACCGCGGCATCGACCAGTTCGTCGCTCACCACCACTTCGACCTTGATCTTCGGCAGGAAATCGACGACGTATTCCGCCCCGCGATAAAGCTCGGTGTGGCCCTTCTGGCGGCCGAAGCCCTTGACCTCGGTGACGGTCAGGCCGGTGATGCCGACCTCGGACAGGGACTCGCGAACTTCATCCAGCTTGAACGGTTTGACAATCGCTTCGATCTTCTTCATCAGCCTCTCCTGTTCCTGATCTTCGTTGTGGTAGCGGAATGTTATCGGATAACGCCCGCCCTTATCGAATCCCATCGCGAATCCCATCACGCGCCCTTCACCTGACGTACCCTGCGATCGGGCCCGGTATTGCCCGCCCAAGCGCCCGAATCGATGCCGCGGTGTCGCCCCGGCCGCGCAACACGCCGGACGTGGACAACCCACAAGCCGGGTGAGCAAGCCTGTGGATAAGCCGTGGACAGCGCTTGCAAGTGGCCGCCGTCAAAGCGTATCTTTGCGCTGCACAAAATTTGAGCAGCGCCCAACTCTGCCGGCATGACGCCACCAGACTTCCGGCATTTCCCACGTTTTCGCAATGCCCTTCCCCGACGGACTGCACTTTTTCGACTCGATCGCCCGCATCGATCCCCGGCACTGGGACACCCTGTCGCCCGATCCGCTGCCGCCGCATCTGCGCCACGCCTACCTGCACGCGCTAGAAGCGAGCGCCTGCGTGGGCGGGCACAGCGGCTGGATACCGCGGCATGCGACGCTGTGGGACGGCGGACGGCTGATCGCGGCGATGCCGCTGTACCTGAAGACGCATTCCTGGGGTGAATACGTCTTCGACTGGGCCTGGGCAAAGGCCTACCAGGAACACGGCCTCGACTACTATCCGAAATGGCTGGCGGCCGTGCCTTTCACACCGATTCCGGGGCCGCGCATCCTCGGGTGCTCGCCTGCCGCGCACCGGCAACTCGTCGATGGCGTGCTGCGCCAGGTCGAAGACAGCGGCCTGTCTTCGCTTCACGTGCTGTTTCCGCACGAGCGGGATCTGGAACTGCTGCAGGACAGCGGCCTCGCCGTGCGCCATGGCGTGCAGTTCCACTGGGAGAACGGCAGCAGGGCAACGGACACGGACGATGCAACCCCGTACCGCGACTTCGAGGACTTCCTCGGCAGCCTGAACCACGACAAGCGCAAGAAGATTCGCCAGGAGCGCCGCCGCGCATCGATGCACGGCCTGCGGATGCGCTGGCTCGACGGCCGCAGCGCCCGGGAAGAGGACTGGGCTTTCCTGGACCGCTGCTATGCCAACACCTATGCCGCACACCGCTCGACGCCCTACCTGAACCTGGATTTCTTCCTGCGGCTCGCCGCCGGCATGCCGGACCAGCTTCTGCTGCTGCTCGCCGAACGGGAAGGGCAAGCGGTCGCCTGCGCCTTCTTCCTGCGCGACGACGAATCCCTATACGGGCGCTACTGGGGGGCGATCGAGGCGCTGCCTTTCCTGCACTTCGAGCTGTGCTACTACCAGGCGATCGAATACTGCATCCGGCACCGGCTCCGTCGCTTCGAAGGCGGCGCACAAGGGGAGCACAAGCTGTCCCGCGGGCTCCTGCCGGTCAGGACGCAGTCGGCGCACTGGATCGCCGATCCGCGCTTCAGCGCCGCGGTGGACGACTACCTCGAACGGGAGCGCATGCAGATGGGCTTCTATCTGGACGAACTCGACGAGCACATCCCTTACCGGCGGGCCGCCCCCGCAGATGGCTGATCGAAGGCCAGGCCTTTCTCAGCCGGCGCCTTGCCCGGAATGTTCCGGCACAGTTCAGCCTTGTCCGGCCGGGATCAGGGGCAGGCAGCGGTAGAGCGCGGCGATCGACTTGCCGTCGGTCAGCTCGCCGTTGTGGATCGCCTCCTCGGCTTCCTTTACGCTCAGACTGAGCACTTCGAGGAATTCGCCGTCGTCCAGCGCATGCCCGACGTGGCGAAGACCCGTAGCGAGGAAGATCTCGATCCGTTCGTCGGAATAGCCGATGCACGGATGCATGACGCCGATGTAGCGCCACTGCTCCGCTTCGTAGCCGGTTTCCTCGCGCAGTTCGCGGCGGGCGCAGGCGAGGATGTCCTCGCCGGGATCGATCTTGCCGGCCGGCAGTTCCAGGAACACCCGCCGCAAGGGATAGCGGAACTGGCGCTCGAACAGCAGACGGCCATCCGGCAGGACCGCGACCACGACGACGGCGCCGGGGTGGCGGATGTATTCCCTCAGCCCCTCGCTGCCATCGGGCAGTTGCACCCGGTCGCGCCAGACCTTGAGCAGCCTGCCATCGACGAGCTGCTCGCTCGCCAGTTCCCGCTCTTCGAGCGGGTCGGGCCGGATCGTGCTCACCGAATCAAAGCGAGCCGAGCAAGGCGTAGGCGCACAGCGACATCAGCATCTGCGGCGCCAGGCCCAGCGCGGCGATTGCGATGCCGTTCGCCGACAGCATGACCCGCACTTCGGCCGGCGCATGGATCGGCGACTCGTCGACCGGCGCATCGAAGTACATCACCTTGACGACGCGCAGGTAGTAGAACGCCCCCGCCACCGACAGCAGCACCGCGACCACGGCCAGCCAGAAGTAGCCTGCGGCGACCACCGCCTGCAGCACGGCCAGCTTGGCGAAGAAGCCGATGAAGAAAGGCACGCCCGCCATCGAGAACATCACGAACAGCATCATCAGCGCAAACCACGGGCTGCGCCTGTTGAGGCCCTTGAAGTCGTCGATGTTCTCGGCCTCGAAGCCGGCGCGCGACAGCAGGATCAGCATGCCGAAGGAGGCCAGGCTCATGATCACGTAGGCGACGGCGTAGAACATCGCCGAGCTGTAGGCATTCAGCGCGAAGTGGCGGTCGCCGTCCACCACGCCCGCCAGCAGGCCGAGCAGCATGAAGCCCATGTGCGAGATGCCGGAATAGGCCAGCATCCGCTTGATGTTCTGCTGCGCGATCGCCGCCAGGTTGCCGAGTGCGATCGACGCGACCGCAACCAGCATCAGCATGCCCTGCCATTCCTCGGCGACGTCGAACAGCGCCCAGATCAGCAGGCGGACGGCCATCGCGAACGCGGCGAGCTTGGGCGCGGCCGAGATCATCAGCGTCACGGCCGTGGGCGCGCCCTGATAGACGTCGGGCACCCACATGTGGAAGGGCACCACACCCAGCTTGAAGCAGATGCCGGCCACCAGGAAGACGAGGCCGAAGGTCAGCACGGTCTGGTTCGCCGCCTGGTTGTAGATGGACTGGGCGATTGCGGAGAATTCCAGCGAACCGGTCGCGCCATAGACCATCGACATGCCGTACAGCAGCAAACCGGAGGCCAGCGCGCCGAGGACGAAGTACTTCATCGCCGCTTCGGTCGAGCGCGCGGAGTCGCGGTCGAAGGCGACCATCGTGTACAGCGCCAGCGACATCATCTCCAGGCCGATGTACATCGGCAGCATGTGGTTGGCCGAGACCATGACCATCATGCCCAGCGTCATCAGCAAGGCCAGCAGGTAGTACTCCGGCTTGTCGATCTTGCGGTCGGCGAGATAACCCCGGCCGTACAGCAGCGCGATCGCGGTGGAGAAATAGATCATCAGCTTCAGGAAACTGCCCATCAGATCGCTGATGAACAGGTTGCTGAAGGTATATACCGGCTCGCCCTGCATCGTGTAGATGGTGATGAAGGCCGCTGCGATCAGCGTCGCCTGCGTTGCGTAGTAAGCCAGCGAGCGCGCGATGCTGCGGGCGAAGGTGCTCGCCAGCATGATCACCAGGGCCATCACGGCGACGAAAATCTCTGCCGCGGCGGGGTAGAAGTCGGGGACGACAAAGTTCATCTTCTGACCAGTCCGTTAAGTGTCTCTAAAGGTGCCTCGAGCCCGACGGCACTCAGAGCTTGCTCACGGCAACATGCCGCAGGAGTTCGTTGACCGAAGCATGCATCACTTCGGTGAAGGGATAGGGATACAGACCCATCGCCAGTACGCAGAATGCAAGGATCGCAAGGAAGGCGAACTCGCGGCCGCTGAGATCCTCGAGCTCGGCCACGTGCTTGTTGGCGACCTTGCCGAACACCACGCGCTTGTACATCCACAGCGAATAGGCGGCGCCGACGATCAGCGTGGTCGCGGCAATGAAGCCGATCCAGAAGTTGTACTGCACTGCGCCGAGCACGACCATGAACTCGCCGACGAAGCCGGAGGTGGCCGGCAGGCCGGAGTTGGCCATCGCGAACAGCATGAAGAAGGCCGCGAACTTGGGCATGGTGTGCACCACACCGCCGTAGTCGGCGATCTGGCGCGAATGCACGCGGTCGTACAGCACGCCGATGCACAGGAACATCGCGCCCGAGACGAAGCCGTGCGAGATCATCTGCACCAGCGCGCCTTCGACGCCCAGCGGGTTGAAGATGAAGAAGCCCAGGGTGACGAAGCCCATGTGCGAGATCGACGAATACGCGACCAGCTTCTTCATGTCGGCCTGCACCAGCGCGACGAAACCGATGTACACCACCGCGATCAGCGACAGCGTGATGACCAGCCAGGCAAGCTCCTGAGCCGCGTCCGGCACGATCGGCAGCGAGAAGCGCAGGAAACCGTAGGCGCCGAGCTTCAGCGCGATCGCGGCCAGCACCACCGAACCGCCGGTGGGCGCTTCGACGTGGGCGTCCGGCAGCCAGGTATGCACCGGCCACATCGGCACCTTGACGCCGAAGGCGATCAGGAAGGCCAGGAAGATCAGCACCTGCGGCTCCATCGGCAGCGGCAGCTGGTGCCAGTCGAGGATGCTGAAGCTGCCGCCGGACTGCATGAACAGGTATAGCAGGGCGATCAGCATCAGCAGCGAGCCGAGCAGCGTGTAGAGGAAGAACTTGATCGCGGCATAGACGCGGTTCGGGCCGCCCCAGACGCCGATGATCAGGTACATCGGAATCAGCGAGGCCTCGAAGAACACGTAGAACAGCACGCCATCCAGCGCCGAGAAGATGCCGTTCATCAGGCCCGACATGATCAGGAAGGCGGCCATGTACTGCGCCACGCGATCCTCGATCACCTTCCAGCCCGCCAGCACGACCATGATGGTGATGAAGGCGTTGAGGATCACGAACCACACCGAGATGCCGTCGACGCCCAGGTGGTAGTTGATGTTGAAGCGCGGCACCCACGAGGTGAGCTCGACGAACTGCATCGCGCTGGTCGTCGTGTCGAAGCCGGTATAGAGCGGAATGGTGACGACGAAACCCACCACGGCGACCGCCAAGGCGAGCATACGCGCCAGCGGGGCATTGCGATCGGAGCCGGTCGCGAGCACCAGCAGGCCGCCGAGAATCGGCACCCAGATCGCCAGACTGAGGAGAGGAATGTCCGTCATCGTTGCTTTCCGTTCAGTGCGCCGCGAACGGCGCGTTCCATCTTGTTATGTATACGTTGCTGTTCGCCCTGCCCTGCTTACCCGCGGTTGAACCAGAAGGTGAGCAGGATGAACACGCCGATGATCATCACGAAGGCGTACTGGTACAGGTGGCCGGTCTGGAACAGGCGCGACATCTGCGCCACCCAGCCCACCAGCCTGGCCGTGCCATTCACGGCGACACCGTCGATCAGGGCCTGGTCGCCCCCCTTCCACAAGCCCTTGCCGAGCGCACGCGCGCCACCGGCGAAGAAGATCTCGTTGAAGCGGTCGAAGAAGTACTTGTTCTCGAGCAGGCAGTAGATCGGCTTGAAGATGCGCTGGATCGCGGCCGGGATGTCCGGCCTCACCATGTAGAAGAACCAGGCCACGGCGACACCGCCCATCGCCAGCCAGAACGGCGCGGTCTGCAGGCCGTGGATCGCCATCGCCAGCGGGCCGTGGAAGCTCGCTTCGAGCTCCTTCAGGCCGACGTGGTTGTCGCCGACGAAGATGACGCCCTTGAACCATTCGCCGAACAGCATCGGCTCGATGGTGAAGAAGCCGATCAGCACCGAGGGAATGGCCAGCAGCACCAGCGGCAGCGTCACCACCCAGGGCGATTCGTGTGGCTTCTGCCCCGGCGCGAGGCCGTGGTGATGGTGATCATCGTCATGGCCATGGTCGTCGTCGCCGTGCGCATCCGCGTGATGTTCGTCATGGCCGTGATCGTCATGCGCGTGATGGGCCTGGCCGAAGCGCTCCTTGCCGTGGAACACCAGGAAGTACATGCGGAAGGAGTAGAACGCGGTCACGAACACGCCCAGCATGACGCAGAACAGCGCGTAGCCGGCACCCGGGATGGTCGAGGCATGCACGGCCTCGATGATCGAGTCCTTGGAGAAGAAGCCCGAGAACAGCGGGAAGCCGATCAGCGCCAGCGAGCCCAGCAGCGAGGTGGAACCAGGTGATGGGCATGTACTTCCACAGGCCGCCCATGTTGCGCATGTCCTGGTCGTGGTGCATGCCGATGATCACCGAGCCGGCGCCGAGGAACAGCAGGGCCTTGAAGAAAGCGTGCGTCATCAGGTGGAAGACGGCTGCCGAGTAGGCCGACACGCCGAGCGCCACCGTCATGTAGCCGAGCTGGGACAGCGTCGAATAGGCGACGACGCGCTTGATGTCGTTCTGCACGATGCCGAGGAAGCCCATGAACAGCGCGGTCGTGGCGCCGATCACCAGCACGAAGGACAGCGCGGTGTCGGACAGCTCGAACAGCGGCGACATGCGCGCCACCATGAAGATGCCGGCGGTCACCATGGTCGCGGCGTGGATCAGCGCCGAGATCGGGGTCGGGCCTTCCATCGAGTCGGGCAGCCAGACGTGCAGCGGCACCTGGGCGGACTTGCCCATCGCGCCGATGAAAAGACAGATGCAGATCGCGGTGATCAGCGGCCAGCCGGTGACGGCCATTTCCTGGGAAGCGAGGCTGTTCGCCTGGGCGAACACTTCGGCGTAGTTCAGCGAGCCGGTATAGGCCGCGATCAGGCCGATGCCGAGCAGGAAGCCGAAGTCGCCGACGCGGTTGACCAGGAAGGCCTTCAGGTTGGCGTAGATCGCGGTCGGGCGGTCGTACCAGAAGCCGATCAGCAGATACGAGACGAGGCCCACCGCTTCCCAGCCGAAGAACAGCTGCATGAAGTTGTTGGACATCACCAGCATCAGCATCGAGAAGGTGAACAGCGAGATGTAGCTGAAGAAGCGCTGGTAGCCGGGGTCTTCCGCCATGTAGCCGATGGTGTAGATGTGCACCATCAGCGACACGAAGGTCACCACCAGCATCATCATCACCGTCAGCGAGTCGATCAGGAAGCCGACTTCGAAGGTGATGCCGCCCGCCACCATCCAGGTGTAGATCGTGCCGTTGAAGGTGTTGCCCGCCTGCACGTCCTGGTAGATGTACACCGAGGCGGCCAGCGCGATCGCCACGCCGAGGATGGTGACGACGTGCGCGCCGGTGCGTCCGATCGCCTTGCCGAACAGTCCTGCCAGAATCGCGCCGGCGAGCGGCGCCAGCGGCACGAGGAGATAGAGAGTCTGCATGTCCGTCATCGTGACGCTTCCTTAACCCTTGAGGCTGTCCAGATCATCCACGTGGATCGTGCGCATGTTGCGGAACATGACGATCAGGATCGCGAGGCCGATCGCGGACTCCGCCGCGGCGACCGTGAGGATGAAGAAAACGAAAACCTGGCCGGCGATGTCGCCCAGATAGTGCGAGAAGGCGATGAAGTTCATGTTCACCGCAAGCAGCATCAGTTCGATGGCCATCAGCAGCACGATCAGGTTCTTCCGGTTCAGGAAGATCCCGACAACGCTGATCGCGAACAAGATCGCGCCCAGGATGAGGTAGTGGGAAAGCGAAAGCATCTGTGGTGACTCCCTGATCGCACCGGCGCCTCACCGGTGCGTTTCTGTGTTCGCGTGCTGTTTCAGTCTTCTCTGTTTCAGTCGTCTTTCTCGGCCTGCATCTTGACCAGCTCGACACGGCCTTCGCGCTTGACCGCCACCTGCTCGGAGGCCGGAATACCCTTGATGCCCTTGCGCTTGCGCAGGGTCAGCGTGACCGCCGCGACCATCGCCACCAGCAGCACCAGCGAAGCCAGCTCGAACGGATAGACGTAGTCGGTGTAGAGCACACGGCCGAGTTCGCGGGTGTTGCTGAAGCTCTCGCCCGCCGGCGGCGGCGCGGGCATCGCCTCGAGCCCGAAGTAGGAGCCGCCGAGCACCATCACCATTTCGATCAGCATCAGGATGCCGACCAGCGCACCGACGGGCAGATAGCTCCAGAAACCCTCGCGGATGCGGTCGAGATTGATGTCCAGCATCATCACGACGAACAGGAACAGCACCATCACCGCGCCGACGTAGACCATCACCAGCGTGATGGCGAGGAATTCCGCCTGCAGCAGCAGCCAGATGCCGCCCGCGTTGAAGAAAGTCAGCACCAGGAACAGCGCGGCATGCACAGGGTTCCGGGCGGTGATCACCCTCAGCGCCGCGAACACCATGATCACGGCGAGAAAGTAGAAGACGAAGGTCTTGAATTCCATGTTCTTGACTCATGGCGCGCGGGGCGCCGTCCGTTAGCGGTATTTGGCGTCCTGCTCGCGGTCGGCCGCGATCTGCGCTTCGTAGCGGTCCCCCACAGCCAGCAGCATCTGCTTGGTGTAGTAGAGATCGCCCCGCTGTTCGCCGTGGTACTCGAACACGCGCGTTTCGACGATGGCATCGACGGGACAGGCTTCCTCGCAGAAGCCGCAGAAGATGCACTTCGTCAGGTCGATGTCGTAGCGGCTGGTGCGGCGCGAGCCGTCGTCGCGCTGCTCGGACTCGATCGTGATCGCCAACGCCGGGCAGATCGCTTCGCACAGCTTGCAGGCGATGCAGCGCTCCTCGCCGTTCGGATAGCGGCGCAGGGCATGCAGGCCGCGGAAGCGGTTGCTCTGAGGCGTCTTTTCCTCGGGGAACTGGACGGTGATCTTGCGCTGGAAGAAATGCCGCCCGGTCAGGGCCATGCCCTTGACCAATTCCTTCAGGAACAGACTGCCGATGTAATCCTTGGCACCCATGGTCTTCTCAACTCCAGATCGACAGCGGCGACATCAACCACACCGCCACCACAAACACCCACACGAGGGTCACAGGGATGAACACTTTCCAGCCCAGGCGCATGATCTGGTCGTAGCGGAAGCGAGGGAAAGTCGCACGTGCCCACAGGAAGATGAACAGAATCGCGGCGGTCTTGATCGCCAGCCAGTGGAAGCCGTCCGGCAGGAAGCCCACCGGCGACAGCCAGCCGCCCAGGAACAGGACCGAGGTCAGGATCGAGACCAGGATCATGTTGGCGTATTCGGCGAGGAAGAACAGCGCGAAGGCCATGCCCGAATATTCGACCATGTGGCCCGCCACCACCTCGGCCTCGCCTTCGACGACGTCGAAGGGCGCGCGGTTGGTTTCGGCGATGCCCGAGATCAGATAGACGACGAACATCGGCAGCAGCGGCAGCCAGTTCCACGACAGGAAGCCCAGGCCCATGTCGGCGAACATGCCGGTCCCCTGCGAGGTGACGATGTCGCTCAGATTCAGGCTGGCCGAGATCAGCAGCACGCAGATCAGCGCGAAGCCCATCGACACTTCGTAGGACACCATCTGCGCGGCCGCGCGCATCGAGCCCAGGAAGGGATACTTCGAGTTCGACGCCCAGCCGGCGACGATCACGCCATAGACTTCCAGCGAGGTGATCGCGAGCAGGAACAGCAGGCCGGCATTGACGTTGGCCAGCACCAGTCCGTCATCGAAGGGCACCACCGCCCAGGCCGCCAGCGACGGCGCGATGGCGAGGATCGGGCCGAGGATGAACAGCCCCTTGTTGGAGCTGCTCGGAACGATGATTTCCTTCAGCAGCAGCTTGACGCCGTCGGCGATCGGCTGCAGCAGGCCTTTCGGACCGACGCGGTTGGGGCCGATACGAACCTGCATGTAGCCGATGACCTTGCGCTCGGCCAGGGTCAGGTAGGCCACGCAGATCATCAGGGGCGCGATGATCGCGACGATCTTGGCCAGCGTCCACACTGCGGGCCAGGCAGGGCCGAAGAAGTCGGCGACGGGTTGCAGCATCGATTCCATCAGGCACGCTCCAAGCTCAATTCACCGCTCATCGCGCCGAGCGTCGCGGTCGATATGTGCGCGGCCGCGATCCTGACGCAGGCTGCGGCGAGCGCCGGGTCGGCCTGCGCGACCAGTTCCGCGGACGCCGAACCCTGCTTCACGCGGACACGGTCGCCGTCGGCGATACCCAGTGCTGCAAACGTCGCAGGCGCCATGCGCGCCGTCGGCGCCTTGGCATCGCGGGTCTTCTGCAAGGCCTCGGCACGGCGGGCGATCGGATCGGCGAAATGGATCGGTACGTCGGTGACGCGTTCCAGCGCTCCGCCCGGAGCTTCGGCCGCGTCGACGATGATGCCCTCGATGCTGTTGCCGAGCTTCGACGCCACATCCTCACCCAGCGCTTCGGCACGCACGGCTTCGGAATCGTTCTGCGAGAAGCCATCGAGCGACAGCAGGTTGCCCAGCACGCGCAGCACCTTCCAGGCCGGCCGCGTCTCGCCTTGCGGGCGGGCGACGGCGTTGAAGCTCTGCGCCCGACCTTCGCAATTCACGTAGGTGCCGGAGGTCTCGCTGAAGGGCGCGACCGGCAGCATCACGTCGGCGACGCCGCGCAGCGACTCGGAATCGAAGGCGCTCAGGGCGACGACCAGTTGGGCGGATCCAGCGCGGCGGCGGCCGCCGAAGGATTGGCGAAATCGAAGGCGGGTTCGGCGCCGAGCACGACATAGGCCTTGCGCGCCTGCTCGATCATGGCCGCGGCGTCGAGGCCGCCGTTCGCCGGCACCGCGCCGGCCAGATAACCGCCGACGCTGTTGGCCGCCTCGCCGATGAAGCCGAAAACGCCGCCGGTGAGATGGGCGATTTCCTGGGCGAGCATCTGCAGTTCGCTGGCGCGGGCATGCTGCACGGCCAGGTTGCCGAGCCAGACCGCCGGCTTGCGGCCCGAGGCCAGGCTCTTCGCGATCGCGCGCGCTTCGTCCGACACCTGCACCGGCAGCTTGCCGCGCAGCGCCACCGAGACTTCGGCGCCCTTCTCTTCGGCCAGCGCCGCGACGACCTGCGCCAGCGCCGGCACCATGGCCGAGGGTGCGACCAGGGCACGATTCCTGACCGGCAGCAGCCACTCTTCGGCATTCGGGCCAAGCGCACTCACCTGCAGGCCCTTCTTCGCCGCCTGGCGGACACGCTGCGCCAGCAGCGGTGCATCCTTGCGCAGGAAGCTGCCGACCACCAGCAGGCGATCCAGCTCCTTGACGCCGGCGATCGGCATGCCCAGCCAGGGCGCACCGCCGCACTTGCCGTCGGCACGGAAGTCCGACTGGCGCAGGCGGAAATCGACGTTGTCGAACCCAGACCGCGCACCAGCTTCTGCAGCAGATACAGCTCTTCGATGGTGGCGTGCGGCGAACCGAGCGCGCCGATCGAAGCCGGGCCGTGGTCCTTGGCGATGCCGCGCAGGCCGTTGGCGACGAATTCGAGCGCCGCCTGCCAGTCGACCCGCTTCCACTCGCCGCCCTGCTTGATCATCGGCACGGTCAGGCGTTCGTCGCTGTTGAGCGCCTCGTAGGAGAAACGATCCTTGTCGGACAGCCAGCACTCGTTGATTTCTTCGTTTTCCAGCGGCAGCACGCGCTTGACCACGTCGTGCTTGGTCTGGACGATGAGATTGGAGCCGAGCGAATCGTGCGGGCTCACCGACTTGCGCCGCGACAGCTCCCAGGTACGCGCGGCGAAGCGGAACGGCTTCGAGGTCAGCGCGCCCACCGGGCAGAGGTCGATGATGTTGCCCGACAGCTCCGAGTCGATGGTCTTCTCGATGAAGGGCATGATCTCGGCGTGCTCGCCGCGGAAGGCCTGGCCGAGTTCCATCTCGCCGGCGATCTCGGCGGTGAAGCGGACACAGCGCGTGCAGTTGATGCAGCGCGTCATGTCGGTCGACACCAGCGAGCCGAGGTTCTTGTTGAAGACGACGCGCTTCTCTTCCTGGTAGCGCGAAGCCGACGAGCCATAGCCGACGGCCAGATCCTGCAGTTGGCATTCGCCACCCTGGTCGCAGATCGGGCAATCGAGCGGGTGGTTGATCAGCAGGAACTCCATGACGCCCTTCTGGGCCTTCACGGCGAGTTCCGAGTGCGTCCACACCTTCATGCCGTTGGTCACCGGCGTCGCACAGGCCGGCAGCGGCTTGGGCGCCTTTTCGACCTGGACGAGGCACATCCGGCAGTTGGCCGCGATCGACAGTTTCTTGTGATAGCAGAAGTGCGGAATGTAGGCGCCGGCGGCTGCGGCGGCATCCATCACGGTGCTGCCGTCGTCGACCTGGACCTGCTTGCCGTCGATTTCGATCTCTAGCATGACGGGCTCACGTAGATTTGACTGCCAGCGTACTGCACATCAGGCGGCACGAGGCATTTCTTGTTTTCGATGTGGTACTCGAACTCGGCGCCGAAGTGCTTGACGAAGCTCTGCACCGGCATGGAGGCAGCATCGCCCAGGGCGCAGATCGTGCGGCCCATGATGTTGGTGGTGACCGAGTTCAGCAGTTCGAGGTCGTCGGCGCGGCCGAGGCCGTGCTCGATGCGATGCACCACGCGGTAGAGCCAGCCCGTGCCTTCGCGGCACGGCGTGCACTGGCCGCAGGATTCCTCGAAGTAGAAATAGGACAGGCGTTCGAGCGCCTTCACCATGCAGGTGGTCTCGTCCATGACGATGACCGCGCCGGAACCCAGCATCGATCCCGCCTTGGAGATCGAGTCGTAGTCCATCGTGCAGTCCATCATGATGTTGCCGGGCACCACCGGCGACGACGAACCGCCCGGAATCACCGCCTTCAGCTTGCGGCCGCCGCGCATGCCGCCGGCCATCTCCAGCAGTTCGGAGAACGGCGTGCCGAGCGGAATCTCGTAGTTGCCGGGACGATTGACGTGGCCCGAGATCGAGAACAGCTTCATGCCGCCGTTGTTGGGCTTGCCGAGGTTCAGGAAGGCCTCGCCGCCCATGTTCATGATGAAGGGCACCGAGGCAAAGGTCTCGGTGTTGTTGATCGTCGTCGGTTTGCCGTAGAGGCCGTAGCTCGCCGGGAACGGCGGCTTGAAGCGCGGCTGGCCCTTCTTGCCCTCGATCGATTCGAGAAGCGCGGTTTCCTCGCCGCAGATGTAGGCGCCGTAGCCGTGATGGGCGAACAGCTCGAAGGAGAAGTCGGTACCGAGGATGTTCCGGCCGAGCAGGCCGGCGGCGCGCGCTTCGGCCAGCGCCTCCTCGAAGCGCGAATACACTTCGAAGATCTCGCCGTGGATGTAGTTGTAGCCGCGGGCGGCACCCATCGCGTAGGCCGCGATGATCATGCCCTCGATGACGCTGTGCGGGTTGTAGCGCAGGATGTCGCGATCCTTGAACGTCCCCGGCTCGCCTTCATCCGAGTTGCAGGCGAGGTACTTGTCGCCCGGGAAGGCGCGCGGCATGAAGCTCCACTTGAGACCGGTGGGGAAGCCCGCGCCGCCCCGGCCGCGCAGCACCGAAGTCTTCAGTTCGGCGATGATCGCGTCCTGCGGCGTCTTCTCGGCGAGGATCTTCTTCAGCGCAGAATAGCCGCCACGCGCGACATAGTCCTGGAGCCGCCAGGTGCGGTCGCCGTCACAGCCGGCGAGGATCATTCCTTGCGTGCTCATTTCTTGTCCAGGTCCGCCAGCATCTGGTCGATCTTTTCCGTGGTCATCCAGTTGCACATCTGGTGGTTGTTCACCAGCAGTACAGGCGCATCGCCACAGGCACCCATGCACTCGCCTTCCTTCAGCGTGAACTTGCCGTCGGGCGTGGTCTCGTTGAAATCGATTCCCAGCTTCTGCTTGACGTACTCGGCGGCATGGACGCCGCCGGACAAGGCACAGGGCAGGTTCGTGCACACCGTGATCTTGTGGCGCCCCACCGGCTCGAGGTCGTACATGTTGTAGAAGCTGGCCACCTCGTAGGCCGCGATCGGCGGCATCTCGAGATAGCGGGCAACGAACTCGATGAGTTCCTTCGGCAGCCACCCTTTCTCGACCTGCGCGATGCGCAGCGCCGCCATCACGGCAGACTGCTTCTGCTCTGGTGGATACTTGGCGATCTCTCGATCGATCTGTTGCAAGGATTCCTGGCTCAGCATTTCGTTTTGATCTTCCGGATAGCCTGCCGACTCTTGTTAGCCGATGTCACGCCCATGGCGCGGGAAGCGGTCCGACCTCAGCGGTCGATCTCGCCGAACACGACATCCATCGTGCCGATGATGGCGACGACGTCCGCGATCATGTGCCCGCGGGTCATGTCGTCCATCGCCGCGAGGTGCGCGAAGCCCGGTGCCCGCAGCTTGAGGCGGTACGGCTTGTTCGCGCCGTCCGAGACCGCGTACACGCCGAACTCGCCCTTGGGGTGCTCGACCGCGGCATAGACCTCGCCCTTGGGCACATGGATGCCTTCGGTGAACAGCTTGAAGTGGTGGATCAGCTCTTCCATGTTGGACTTCATGTCCTCGCGCGAAGGCGGCGCCACCTTGTGGTTGTCGGTGATGACCGGGCCGGGATTCTTGCGCAGCCAGTCCACACACTGCTTGACGATGCGGTTCGACTGGCGCATTTCTTCCATGCGGCACAGGTAGCGATCGTAGCAGTCGCCGTTCTTGCCGATCGGCACGTCGAAATCCATGCGGTCATAGACTTCATAGGGCTGCTTCTTGCGCAGATCCCAGGCGATGCCGGAACCACGCAGCATCGGGCCGGTGAAGCCCCAGGCGAGCGCCTGCTCCGGCGAAACCACGCCGATGCCGACGGTACGCTGCTTCCAGATCCGGTTGTCGGTCAGCAGGGTTTCGTACTCGTCGCAATAGGTCGGGAAGCGGTTGGTGAAGTCCTCGATGAAGTCGAGCATCGAACCGTCGCGCGCGGCGTTGAGCTCGCGCACCGTCTTCTCGTTGCGGAACTTGTTGACCTCGTACTTCGGCATCCGCTCGGGCAGATCGCGATAGACGCCGCCCGGCCGGTAATAGGCCGCGTGCATCCGTGCGCCCGAGACCGCCTCATAGACGTCCATCAGGTCTTCGCGCTCGCGGAAGGTGTAGAGCACCATCGTCATCGCGCCGATGTCGAGCGCGTGGGTGCCGATGTTGAGCAGGTGGTTCAGGATGCGCGTGATCTCGTCGAACATCACGCGGATGTACTGCGCACGCTCCGGCACCTCGACGCCGAGCAGGCGTTCGATGGCCATACAGTAGGCGTGCTCGTTGCACATCATCGACACGTAGTCGAGGCGGTCCATGTACGGTACCGACTGGACCCAGGTGCGCGTTTCGGCAAGCTTCTCGGTACCGCGGTGCAGCAGGCCGATGTGCGGATCGGCGCGCTCGACGACTTCGCCGTCGAGTTCGAGCACCAGACGCAGCACGCCGTGGGCCGACGGGTGCTGCGGACCAAAGTTGATCGTGTAGTTGCGGATCTCAGCCATGGCCGACGTCCCCGTAGTTCTCTTCGCGCACGATGCGCGGCGTGTTCTCGCGCGGCTCGATGGTGACCGGCTGATAGACGACCCTGCCCTGCTCCGGGTCGTAGCGCATTTCGACGTAACCCGAGACCGGGAAGTCCTTGCGGAACGGATGACCGACGAAGCCGTAGTCGGTCAGGATGCGACGCAAATCGGGGTGGCCGGCATACATGATGCCGTACAGATCGAAGGACTCGCGCTCGAACCAGTTCGCGCTCGGCCAGACATCCACGACCGAATCCAGCACCGGGAAAGCGTCGTCGTCGGCAAACGTCCGCAGGCGCAGGCGCCAGTTGTGGCGAATGGAGGTCAGGTGCGCGGACGAAGCGAAGCGCCTGCCCTCCCAGCTCGCATTGCCGTAAGTGGAATAGTCGAGACCCGAAATGTCGATCAGTTGCTCGAAATGCAGGTCTTCGTGGTCGCGAAGCGTCCGGGCCACGTTCAGATAATCGGCGGCAGCGACTTCGATCGTCACTTCCCCGCAGTCGACAACCAGGGACTGCAGCGTCTCGCCGAATACATCGCGCAGCTTCTGGCTCAGGCGTTCAAGCTTGGCACTCATGTCTGTGGCACCTGTCAGCGCGCGATCGTGTTCGTGCGCTTGATCTTGTTCTGAAGCTGGAGAATGCCGTAGAGCAAGGCCTCGGCCGTGGGCGGACAGCCCGGCACATAGACATCGACCGGCACGATGCGGTCGCAGCCACGCACGACCGAATAGGAATAATGGTAGTACCCGCCGCCATTGGCACAGGAACCCATCGAAATGACCCAGCGCGGCTCGGCCATCTGGTCATACACCTTGCGCAGCGCCGGCGCCATCTTGTTACACAAGGTACCGGCCACGATCATCAGGTCGGACTGGCGGGGACTGGGCCGGAACACCACGCCGAAGCGGTCGAGGTCATACCGCGCACAGCCGGCATGAATCATCTCCACCGCACAGCAGGCCAGACCGAAAGTCATCGGCCACAGCGAACCGGTGCGCGTCCAGTTGATGACCGCGTCGAGCGAAGTCGTGACGAAACCTTCGCGGAAGACACCCTCAATGCTCATGCCTTACTCCCAGTCGAGCGCGCCGTTCTTCCACTCGACGATGTATCCGATAACCAGAATCGCAAGAAAGACCATCACCGAGCCGAACACGAACCAGACGTGCTCGCCGGCAGCGATGAACTCCTGGAAAACCGTCGCCCACGGAAACAGGAAGGCGATTTCCAGATCGAACAGAATGAAGAGGATGGCGATCAGATAGTAGCGAACGTCGAACTTCATGCGGGCGTCCTCAAACGCCTCGAAGCCGCATTCGTACGGGGAGAGCTTTTCACTGTCGGGACGGTAGGGAGCAACGATCCGCCCGAGGAGCACCGGAGCGACACCGAAACCCAACCCAACGAGCATGAACATCAGGACAGGAAAGTAATTTTCCAGCATGCTCAAAACCCCCTAGCAAATTCAACAGCAGGAACGCTGTCATTATTGTTTTGGCTGCCCAGCGCAGGAACGCCCGCAATAGCGGGCGCTCTCCGTAATCATGGTGCCGACGATGAGACTCGAACTCATACGGCTTTCGCCACTACCCCCTCAAGATAGCGTGTCCTACCAATTTCACCACGTCGGCGCTTTGTTTCAAAGCCTGCTAATTATACGATCTTTTACACAGCTAGCAAACCATCGGATGCGTATTTATTTGGGAATGGCCTGCGCAGCAGAATCGTCGGCCGGCGCCGACGGCACGGCAGGAACGCCATCCTGGGGCGACGGCACCTGTACGCCCTCCATGATGCTGGACGGCGCTGCCGGCTTGTCGTTGGCGAGATAGCTCAGTCCCAGACTGGTCAGGAAGAAGACCGTCGCCAGCACGGCCGTCGTGCGGCTGAGAAAGTTCGCCGAACCGGACGAACCGAACAAGCTGCCCGACGAACCACTGCCGAACGCAGCCCCCATGTCGGCCCCTTTCCCATGCTGCATCAGGACCAGGCCGATCACGCCGAGGCCGACCAGCACATGGACGGTCAGCACGAGAGAGAAAAGATAGTCACCCATCACAAACCCTAAAAGAACTTCGTTGAAAACTCAGACCCCTGCCGCCCGGCAGATGGCCATGAAATCATCGGCGACCAGCGACGCACCGCCGATCAGCCCGCCGTCCACGTTCGGCATCGCGAAAAGCTCCGCCGCATTGTCGGGCTTCACGCTGCCGCCATACAGGATGCGGATGGCGGCAGCATCGACACCCTGCCCCGCCAGCCAGCCGCGTATCGCAGCATGGACTTCTTCGGCCTGTTCCGCCGTCGCCGAACGCCCGGTGCCGATCGCCCAGACCGGCTCGTAAGCCAGCACCAGCCGGCCCAGCCCTTCCCGGCCGAGCAAGCCTCCCACCGCCGAAAGCTGACGCGTGATGACGGCCAGCGCTTCGCCCGCCTCGCGCTCCTCCAGCGTCTCCCCCACACAGACGATCGGCACCAAGCCCGCCGACAGCGCAGCCGAGGCCTTGCGTGCGACGGTCGGATCGTCCTCGCCGAACAAGGCCCGCCGCTCGGAATGGCCCACGATCACGTAACGGCAGCCGAAGTCCGCGAGCATCGCGGCGCTGACTTCGCCCGTGTAGGCGCCCGCGGCACACTCGCTGACGTCCTGTGCCCCCAGTTCGACACCCGACGGACGACGCTGCAGCTGGGCAAGATAGGGATAGGGAACGCACAGCGCGACATCGACCCCAAGTACCGGGCGAAGCCCCGCAAGCAGGGCTTCGTTGGCAGCCAGGCTGCCGTTCATCTTCCAGTTGCCTGCGACGAGTTTTTTCATCATGGTGCGGACGTTCTGACGCAGAAAGCTAAACCGTAGGATTATAGGACTCAGGCGACCTGCCGGCAAATCCGCGCGAATGGGCCGCCCTGCGGTTCCCTTCGCCCGCGCCGTAACGGCACACTGGCGCGCATGTCGACGCTATGCTTGGAGCCACGCCCGCCTGCCGATATGCTTGGTGGCGTGGGCCGTAGCGAATGCCGGACCGCGGCCGAACACGAACCAAACCGTGCCAGGTCTGCCGAACGTGAGTCACTCACCACCGCAGGAGCACCGTCATGGAAAAGCCAGTGCACGTCCTGAAGGATCTTTTCGCCCAGCTCGGGCTGCCGAACTCGACTGCCGAGATCGAAGCCTTCATTGCTGCGCACGCACCGCTCGCCGACGAGATCAAGCTGCCCGAGGCGCCGTTCTGGACGACAGGCCAGGCCGCGTTTCTACACGAACAGCTTGCGAACGATGCCGACTGGGCCGAACTCGTAGATCAGCTCAATGCGGCGCTGCGCAACAACGATTCAGCATAAGCGAAAGCCGGCAACATGTGCCGGCCTTCGTTGGAGCAAAAAAGGCGGCCCAGGCCGCCTTTGTCCGTTCAGCCGAAGCGGCCGGTGATGTAGTCCTCGGTTTCCTTCTTTTTCGGCTTCACGAACAACTCGTCGGTGACGCCGAACTCGACCATCTCGCCGAGATACATGTAGGCGGTGTAATCCGAGATTCGCGCCGCCTGCTGCATGTTGTGCGTGACGATGATGATGGTGAACTCGGTTTTCAGTTCGTCGACCAGTTCCTCGATGCGTGCGGTCGAGATCGGATCGAGCGCCGAAGTCGGCTCGTCGAGCAGGATGACTTCGGGCTTCACCGCGATGCCGCGGGCGATGCACAGGCGCTGCTGCTGACCGCCCGACAGGCTCATGCCGCTCTGGTGGAGCTTGTCCTTGACCTCGTCCCACAACGCCGCCTTGCGCAGCGCCCACTCCACGCGATCGTCCATCTCTTTCGACGACAGCCTTTCATGCAGCTTCACACCGAAGGCGATGTTGTCGTAGATCGACATCGGAAACGGCGTCGGCTTCTGGAAGACCATGCCGATCTTGGCGCGCAGCACGCTGACGTCGATGTCCGAACCCAGCAGGTTGCGGCCGTCGAGCAGCAACTGGCCGTCGGCGCGCTGCTCGGGGTAGAGGTCGTACATCCGGTTGATCGTGCGCAGCAGCGTCGATTTGCCGCAGCCGGACGGGCCGATGAAGGCGGTGCATTTGTGCCGCGCCATCTTGAAGTTGATGTTCTTCAGCGCATGGAACTTGCCGTAGTAGAAGTTGAAGTCCTTGAACTCGATTTGCGCGTCGTTGATTTGCATATGTTCTGCTCCAGTCGCGGGCCGGCTGCCGGCCCGGAATTGCTGGCAATGGATCCTTAGTTGATCTTTTCGGCCCGCAGGAAGACGCGGGCAACGATGTTGAGCACCAGGACGCCCATGGTGATCAGGAAGACGCCCGCCCAGGCCAGGTCCTGCCAATTGGTGAAGGGGCTCATGGCGAACTTGAAGATGGTCACCGGCAGGTTCGCCATCGGTTCGTTGAGGTTCAGCGTCCAGAACTGGTTGGACAGCGCGGTGAAGAGCAGCGGCGCCGTTTCGCCCGCGATCCGCGCCACCGCCAGCAGCACGCCGGTCAGTACCCCGGCGCGGGCCGCCCGCAGCGTGACCTTCGAGATCACCACGCTCTTCGGCGCCCCCAGGGCGAAAGCGGCTTCGCGCAAGGTGTTGGGGATCAGTTGCAGCATGTTCTCGGTCGTGCGCACCACGACCGGCAGCACGATCAGCGCCAGCGCGATGACCCCCGACCAGGCCGAGAACTTGCCTGTCTGCGCCACCACCACCGCATAGACAAACAGACCGATCACGATCGACGGTGCCGACAGCAGCAGATCGTTGATGAAGCGGGTGGTCTTGCCCAGCCAGTGATGCTGGCCATACTCGGCCAGATACACGCCGGTCAGGATGCCGATCGGCGTCCCGAGCAGGGTCGCCAGCGTCACCAGGATCAGGCTGCCCACGATCGCGTTGAGCAGACCGCCGCTCTCGGCGCCAGGAGGAGGCGTCATCTCGGTGAACAAGGCAACCGACAGGCCGGACACGCCCAGTTCGAACACCGTCCACAAGATCCACGCCAGCCAGAACAGGCCGAAGGCCATTGCCGACAGGGACAGGGTCAGGGCGACCCTGTTGGTGAGTTTGCGTCTTGCAAGCAGATTCATGTCGGTCACTCGCTCAGCTCTTGGCGCCTTCGCCCTTGGCGAGTCGCATCAGCAGCAGTTTGGAAACGATCAGCACGACCAGCGTGATCGCAAACAGGATCAGGCCAAGCTCCATCAGCGCCGCGGTATGCAGGCCCGGATCGGCTTCGGCGAACTCGTTCGCCAGCGCCGAAGTGATGCTGTTGCCGGGTTCGAACAGCGACGCGGAATTGAGGAAGTTGGTGTTGCCGATGACGAAGGTCACCGCCATCGTCTCGCCCAGCGCACGGCCGAGACCCAGCATCACGCCGCCGATCACGCCGGTCTTGGTATAGGGCAGCACCACGCCCCACATCACTTCCCAGGTCGTGCAGCCGACGCCGTAGGCCGACTCCTTCAGCATCGGCGGCGTCACCTCGAACACGTCGCGCATGACCGAGGCGATGTAGGGAATGATCATGATCGCCAGGATGATGCCCGCACAGAGCAGGCCGATGCCCAGCGGCGCACCGGCGAACAGCTTGCCGATGACCGGCACCTGCCCGATCGACGACTGCAGGCCGGGCTGGACGTACTGGGCGAAGATCGGCGCGAAGATCAGCAGGCCCCACATGCCATAGACGATGCTGGGAATCGCGGCGAGCAGCTCGATCGCGGTACCGAGCGGACGGCGCAGCCAGGCCGGTGAAAGCTCGGTCAGGAAGAGCGCGATGCCGAAGCTGACCGGCACCGCGATCAGCAAGGCGATCGCCGAGGTGACCAGCGTGCCGTAGATCGGAATCAGCGCGCCGAAATCCTCCATCGGCGGATTCCAGGCGTCGGAGAACAGGAAGCCGATGCCGAAAGCCTGGATGCTCGGCCAGGATGCATAGATGAGCGCGACGACGATGCCCGCCAGCAGAATCAGCGTCAGCCAGGCGAAGGACTTCGCCATACCGCTGAACACCTTGTCGCCGGCCCTTCTCGACGCCGAAGACTTGAATTCGGTCGCTCGCATGGAAACACCCGGAAGGGCGGCAGCCCGGGAGCCGCCCCCCGCAGTAACTGAAGCGCCAAAGGCCCCATGGGCCTCCGGCTGTTGGCTACGTTGGACCATGGGGTTGAATCCTGCTTACTTCGCGTAAGGGATCGGCGCGCCGGCAGCGTCCTTCATCTCGCCCCAGGAGGCGCGAATCAGGTCGATGGTGGCCTTCGGCATCGGGATGTACTCGAGCTCGAGCGCCATCTCGCCGCCGTTGGCATAGGCCCAGTCGAAGAACTTCAGCGCTTCGGCCGCCTGCGACGGCTTGTCCTGCGCCTTGTGCATCAGGATGAAGGTCGCGCTGGTGATCGGCCAGGCCTTGGCACCAGGCTGGTTGGTCAGGATCTCGTAGAAGGCCGACTTGGACCAATCTGCACCCTCGGCCGCGGCGGCGAAGCTTTCGTTGTTCGGTTCGACGAACTGACCATCCGCATTCTGCAGAATGGCGTGGGGCAGCTTGTTCTGCTTGGCGTAGGCGTACTCGACATAGCCGATCGAACCCGGCAGGCGCTGCACGAAGGCCGACACGCCTTCATTGCCCTTGCCACCCAGACCGACCGGCCACTGCACCGCGGTACCCTCACCGATCTTCTCCTTCCACTCGGCAGAGACCTTCGACAGATAGTTGGTGAAGACGAAGGTCGTACCCGAACCGTCGGCACGGCGCACCACGCCGATGTCCTGATCCGGCAGGTTCAGGCCAGGATTCAGCGCAACCAGCGCCGGATCGTTCCACTTGGTGATCTTGCCTTGGTAGATCTGAGCCAGAACTTCACCGGTCAGCTTCATGTCGCCCGGCTTGATGCCTTGCAGATTCACCACCGGCACGACCGCGCCGATCACCGTGGGGAACTGCTGAAGCCCACCTTCGGCCAGCTTCTCCGGCGTCAGCGGCATGTCGGAGGCACCGAAATCGACCGTCTTCGCGGTGATCTGGCGAATGCCGCCACCGGAACCGATCGATTGATAATTCACGCGATTGCCCGTCGCCTTCTGGTAGGCGTCGGCCCACTTGGCGTAAATCGGCGCCGGAAAGGACGCGCCCGCCCCGGTGATGTCGGCCGCCTGCGCGTTGATGGCGAACAGAATGGCGGAAGAAGCGGCAAGGGCAAACTTGGTGGAGAAACGCATCATCGTTACCTCGGGTTGAAATCTAGGCCCCTAAGGTAACAACGCATTGTTACAGCCGCGTTTCATGTCACCGGACGGAAAGATCCGTCCGGCCATGGCAAACCAGGGCGGCGGTGCGGCATGCTCCGCACCGTTCCGCCATCAGGCGATCGCGTGCTGCACCACGTCGGCGATTTCGCGCGCCAGGCGTTCGACGAGTTCGCCATCACGTCCTTCGACCATCACCCGCAGCAGCGGCTCGGTGCCGGACGGACGCAACAGCACACGGCCGCTGTCGCCCAGCGCCGCTTCCGCCCTGGTCTGCGCTGCAGCGATGCCGGTATCGGCCCGCCAGTCGAAGCCAGCGGGCAGCCGCACGTTGATGAGCTTCTGCGGGTAGAACACCAGATCGGCGCAGGCGTCGGCGAGGCTCATCTCCCGCTGCTTGAGCGCCGCCAGCACCTGCAGTGCCGAGACGATGCCGTCGCCGGTGCTGTGGCGATCGAGGCAGATGATGTGGCCCGAATTCTCGCCACCCAGCTTCCAGCCGCGTTCGTGCAGCATCTCGAGCACGTAGCGATCACCCACCTTGGCGCGGGCGAACGGCGCGCCGAGCCGGCCGACCGCATGCTCGAAGCCCAGATTGCTCATCAGGGTGCCGACCACGCCGTCGAGCTTGCCTTCGGTATGCCGGGCCGCAGCGACCACGTACAGCAGCTTGTCGCCGTCGTAGATTTCGCCGCGATGGTCCACCATGATCAGGCGGTCGGCATCGCCGTCGAGCGCAATCCCCAGGTCCGCCTTTTGCGCCAGCACCGCCTGGCACAGATGTTCCGGTCTCGTCGCACCGACGCCATCGTTGATGTTGAGCCCGTTCGGTTCGACGCCGACCGGCAGGACTTCGGCGCCGAGCTCATGGAACACGCTCGGCGCGATCTGGTAGGCCGCGCCGTGGGCGCAGTCGACCGCGATCCGCATGCCGCGCAGATCCAGCTCGTTCGGGAAGGTGCTCTTGCAGAACTCGATGTAGCGCCCGGCAGCATCGCTGATCCGGCGCGCCCTGCCCAGGCGGGCGGAATCCACGCAGCCCATCGGTTCATCGAGATGGGCTTCGATTTCGGCTTCGAGCGCATCGGGCAGCTTGGTTCCGCCCGCGGAGAAGAACTTGATTCCGTTGTCGTAGAACGGGTTGTGCGAAGCCGAGATCACCACGCCGGCCTGCAGGCGCAAGGCCCGCGTCAGGTAGGCAACGGCCGGCGTCGGAATCGGCCCCGCCAGCATGACGTCGACGCCCGCCGCGGCAAAACCCGCTTCCAGCGCCGCTTCGAGCATGTAGCCGGAAATCCGCGTGTCCTTGCCGATGAGGACGGCCGGGCGCTCGCCGGCAGGCAGTTTTTCGCGCGCAACCAGCGTCACACCGGCCGCATAACCCAGCTTCATCACGAACTCGGGCGTGATCGGCGCCTCGCCGACCTTGCCCCTCACACCATCGGTACCGAAATACTTGCGCCCCATCATCACTCCGGCTGATTCACAAAGCACGGATTATGACACCGGACGCAGGCGATCGCTCAGGACATGCCACGCACTGCCTGCCAGATCCTGATCGCATCGCAGGTCGGCCCCACGTCATGGACACGCACGATGCCCGCGCCGCGCTGCACGGCTATCAGGGCCGCGGCGACACTCGCCGGCATCCGCTCCGCGACGCCGCGGCCCGTCACCGCGCCCAGCATCGATTTGCGCGACAGGCCGGCCAGCACCGCAAAACCATCCGCGCAAAAACGCTCCAGCTCGCGCAGCAGGGCATAGTTGTGCTCGACCCGCTTGCCGAAACCGAAGCCCGGATCGAGCACGATCCGCTCGCTCGCCACGCCGGCCGCCTGCAGCGCCTGCACGCGCTGGCCGAGGAAGCCTCGGACCTCATCGACCACGTCCTCGTAGCGGGGATCGTGCTGCATCGTGCGCGGCTCTCCTGCATGTGCATGACGCACAGGCCGGCCTGGCTGCCGGCGACGGCCTCGATCGCCCCGGGCGCGCAAAACGCGTTGATGTCGTTGATCATGTCGGCGCCGGCCTCGAGGGCCGCCCGCATCACCGCCGGCTTCATCGTGTCGACGGACAGCGGGACGTCCCAGCCACGGGCCTGCTCGATGAAACGCAGCACGCGCTCCCGCTCCTGCGCCTCCGGCACGGGTTCCGCCCCCGGGCGCGACGACTCGGCGCCGATGTCCAGCATGTCGGCGCCCTGTTCGAGCGCCTGCTCCGCCGATATCAGGGCTGCGGACACATCCCCCCGTAGGCCATCGCCGCTGAAGGAATCGTCCGTCAGGTTGATGATCGCCATCACCCGCGGCCGGGAAAGGTCGAGGCGGAAACGTCCGCACTGAATGATCGACATGCTTGCTCACCAAAGAAAACGGGCCGGAAATCCGGCCCGTCGGTGTTTCGAGGATCAGGCTGAGGCCATCAGGCAGCCGGCGCCGGCGCCGTCGGCGCCGCGCCCGGCGCGTCGTCGGTCGGGCGGCTGGGCGGCGACGCCAGCGGCTTGGGCGGACGCGGCGGACGGCCCGCCATGATGTCGTTCACCTGCTCGGCATCGATGGTTTCCCATTCCAGCAGCGCCTTGGTCATCGCTTCGACCTTGTCGCTGTTCTCTTCCAGCAGGCGGCGCGCCAAGGCATATTGCTGATCGATGATGCTGCGAATCTCGGCATCCACCTTCTGCATGGTCGCCTCGGAAACGTTGCGATGCGTCGTCACCTGGCGGCCGAGGAAGATCTCGCCTTCCTCTTCGCCATACACCATCGGCCCGAGGGTATCGGACATGCCCCACTGCGTGACCATGCGGCGGGCCAGGTCGGTCGCGCGGGCAAAGTCGTTGGATGCACCGGTCGTCATCTGCTTCATGAAGATCTCTTCGGCGATCCGGCCGCCGAACAGCACGGCGATCGTCTGCAACAGGCGCTCGCGATCCTGGCTGTAGCGATCCTCGGTCGGCAACTGCATCGTCACGCCCAGCGCACGGCCGCGCGGGATGATCGTGACCTTGTGCACCGGATCGGTCTTGTCGAGCAGGCGCGCAACCACCGCGTGGCCGGATTCGTGGTAAGCAGTGTTGCGGCGTTCCTCTTCGGGCATGACCACCGAGCGGCGCTCGGCACCCATCATGATCTTGTCCTTGGCACGCTCGAAGTCGTCCATGTCCACCAGGCGCTTGTTGGCGCGGGCGGCGAACAAGGCGGCTTCATTGACCAGGTTGGCCAGATCGGCGCCGGCAAAACCCGGCGTGCCGCGTGCCAGCACCTGCGCATCGACGTCGGGTGCGATCGGCACCTTGCGCATATGGACTTTCAGGATCTGCTCGCGGCCGCGGATGTCGGGCAGCGCCACGACCACCTGGCGGTCGAAGCGGCCAGGGCGCAGCAGCGCCGGGTCGAGCACGTCGGGGCGGTTGGTCGCGGCGATCACGATCACGCCGGTCTGGCCTTCGAAGCCGTCCATTTCGACCAGCAACTGGTTCAGCGTCTGTTCGCGCTCATCGTTGCCGCCACCGAGCCCGGCACCACGCTGGCGACCGACCGCGTCGATTTCGTCGATGAAGATGATGCAGGGCGCCTGCTTCTTGGCCTGCTCGAACATGTCGCGCACGCGTGCGGCACCGACGCCGACGAACATCTCGACGAAATCCGAACCCGAGATCGAGAAGAACGGCACCTTGGCCTCGCCCGCGATCGCCTTGGCGAGCAGGGTCTTGCCGGTACCCGGCGAGCCGACCATCAGCACGCCCTTGGGAATGCGGCCGCCGAGCTTCTGGAATTTGGACGGGTCGCGCAGGAACTCGACCAGTTCGGCAACCTCTTCCTTGGCTTCGTCACAGCCGGCGACATCGGCAAAGGTGACGTTGTTGGCCGATTCGTCGAGCATGCGCGCCTTGCTCTTGCCGAACGAGAACGCGCCGCCCTTGCCGCCGCCCTGCATCTGGCGCATGAAGAATATCCACACGCCGATCAGCAGCAGCATCGGGAACCATGAGACGAACACGCTGGCAAGGAAGGACTGCTCCTCTTCCGGCTTGGATGCGTTGATCTGCACACCGTACTTCATCAGATCAGAGACCATCCAGATGTCCTGCACACCAGGCGTATAGACGGTGATCATCCGCCCTTCCTGGGTGGTCGCCTTCACCATGCGGCCGTCGATCGTCGCCTTGGCGATGCGCCCCGCCTTCGCCTCTTCCAGAAACTGGGAATACTCCATCGTATTCGGCGTGGCCTGGCGGGTGTTGAACTGGTTGAACACAGTCATCAGTACGACGCCTATGACCATCCAGATCGCGAGGTTTTTGAATAAATTGTTCAACGTTCCGTTCCTCAAAAGCCATTGCGGCCATGTACGCGACTGACCGATTCTAGTGCCGAACGTTCCCCCGGGCAAACCAATGGCAACGATTACCCGGCTCAATCACGGACACGCTCAAGTACGCAGCCCCTTGCCCAGCAGATAGACTTCGGCGCTGCGGTCACGCGAGGCCTTCGGCTTGCGCACCTGGACCGATGAGAATGCGGCTTCCATCTGCTTGCGATAGTCCATGAAACCCTCGCCCTGAAAGACCTTGACGAGGAACTGCCCGCCCGGCTTCAGGTGGCGCACGGCGAAATCGAGCGCCAGTTCGCACAGATGGATCGAGCGCGCCTGATCGACCGCCGCCACGCCGCTCAGGTTCGGCGCCATGTCCGACAGCACGACATCGACTTTCGCCCCGTCGAGCCGGGCTTCGAGCACCTCCAGCACCGCGTCTTCGGTGAAGTCGCCATGCAGGAAATCCACCCCGGGCACGGCCTCCATCGGCAGGATGTCGAGCGCGAACACCCGCCCCTTCGGTCCGCAGCGCTTGACCGCGACCTGGCACCACGAGCCGGGCGTCGAACCGAGATCGACCACCACCGCGCCCGGCTTCAGCAGATGGTCGCGCTCGTCGACCTCCAGCAGCTTGTAGGCCGCGCGCGCGCGATAGCCGTCGGCCTGGGCGCGCTGGACGTAGGGATCGTTCACGTGGTCGTGCACCCAGGCACGGCTTGTCTTGTTCTTTTTCATCGGCTTGGAAAGACGTCGCTCAGAAAGCCGTCCCCATCAGAGTAGGAGTAGAATCGCGGGCCCGAAGCTTCAAGCATCCAGAGACATCCAATGGTCGAACTCACCCCGGTTCAGCGCCGCGACCTGCGCGCCCGAGCCCATCATCTCAACCCCGTCGTCACGATCGCCGGCAACGGACTCGCACCTGCCGTTCTCGCCGAAATCGAGCGCTCGCTGCAGGCCCACGAACTCATCAAGGTGAAAGTCCAGGGCGCCGAACGGGAACAACGCGACGAGTTGATGAAGGAACTGTGCGAAGCCCTCGATGCAGCGCCGGTCCAGCACATCGGCAACATTCTCGTCGTCTGGCGCGAACGGCGCGAGGAAAAGGCTGCAGCGCCCGCCGCGCCGAAAAACACTGCGCGCGCCTCCACGGCGAAATCGGCCGCGGCGTTCGCGGCAGCCGCTCGCCGTGCCGCACTGGCGAAGGCAAGCGCCGAATCCCGCCGCTCCCCTGCACGCACCCCGTCCAGCCGGGGACCGGCAAAGAGCAGCCGCGGCCGCTGAGCCCGATCCGGCCGTACGGACGCAAGGGCCAGGCCGAGGGGGCGGCCGCAAGACCGCCTCCATCTCCACTCACTCGTAGCGCACGTCCAGGATTTCGTACTCGCGCACGCCACCCGGCGCCTGCACTTCGGCGATGTCGCCGGCGTACTTGCCGATCAGCGCACGCGCGATCGGCGAGCTCACCGAGATCTTGCCTTCCTTGATGTCGGCCTCGTCCTCGCCGACGATCTGGTAGGTCACCACCTGGCCGGCGTCGAGATCCTCGAGTTCCACGGTCGAAGCGAACACACAGCGGCCATCCGCATCGAGCAGCTTGGGATCGATGATCTGGGCATGCGACAGCTTGCCCTCGACTTCCATGATGCGCCCTTCGATGAAGCCCTGGCGCTCCTTGGCGGCATCGTACTCGGCGTTCTCGGACAGATCGCCGTGCGAGCGCGCTTCGGCGATCGCGGCAATGACGTTGGGACGCTCCACCGTCTTCAGACGGTGGAGCTCCTCGCGCAGCTTCTCCGCGCCGGCGACGGTCAGCGGAATCTTGTTCATGCTTCACCCGCCAGCTCGGCGTGCAGCGCCTGCACCGAATAGACATCCAGCCCTGCGGCCATCTGGCGCATGCCCATGCAGGCCGCGCGCGCGCCCTCGATGGTGGTGAAGATGGTGAGCTTGGCCGCCAGCGCGCTGGTGCGGATCGAGCGCGAATCGGTGATCGCCTGGCGCTTCTCCTCGACGGTGTTGATCACCAGCGTGACTTCCTGGTTCTTGATCATGTCGACGATGTGCGGACGGCCTTCATTGACCTTGTTGACCACCGCGACAGGAATGCCCGCCGCTTCGATCACCGAGGCCGTGCCGCGGGTGGCGACGAGCGAGAAGCCCAGCTCGCGCAGCTCCCGTGCGACTTCGATCGCCACCGGCCGGTCGCTCGGCTTGACGCTGATGAAGGCGGTGCCGCCGGTCGGCAGCCTGACGCCGGCGCCGATCTGGCTCTTGACGAAAGCTTCGCCGAAGTTGCGGCCGACACCCATGACCTCGCCGGTGGACTTCATCTCGGGGCCGAGGATGGTGTCGACGCCCGGGAACTTGACGAAGGGGAACACCGCTTCCTTGACCGAGTAGTACGGCGGCACGATCTCGCCGGCCACGCCCTGGCTGGCCAGGCTCTGGCCGGCCATGCAGCGCGCCGCGACCTTGGCCAGCGGCAGCGAGCAGGCCTTGGAGACGAAAGGCACGGTCCGCGACGCACGCGGGTTCACTTCCAGCACATAGACGACGGCGTTGTCGCCCTCGCCCTGGATGGCGAACTGCACGTTCATCAGGCCGACGACATTGAGCGCGCGCGCCATCGCCTCGGTCTGGCGGCGCAGTTCGTCCTGCAGCCTGGCCGACAGCGTGTAAGGCGGCAGCGAGCAGGCCGAATCGCCCGAATGCACGCCCGCCTGCTCGATGTGCTCCATGATGCCGCCGATGATGACCTGCTGGCCGTCGGACAGCGCATCGACGTCGACTTCGGTGGCGTCGTTGAGGAAGCGGTCGAGCAGCACCGGCGATTCGTTGGAGACCTTCACCGCCTCGCGCATGTAGCGCTCGAGATCCTTCTGCTCATGGACGATTTCCATCGCCCGGCCGCCGAGCACGTAGCTCGGGCGCACCACCAGCGGATAGCCGATCTCGGCCGCCAGGCGCACGGCCTCTTCCGGCGTGCGCGCAGTGCGGTTGGGCGGCTGCTTGAGGCCGAGGTCGGTCAGCAGCTTCTGGAAGCGCTCGCGGTCCTCGGCGGCGTCGATCATGTCCGGCGTGGTACCGATGATCGGCACGCCGTTCTCTTCCAGCGCCTTGGCGCGCTTCAGCGGCGTCTGGCCGCCGAACTGGACGATGACGCCGACCGGCTTCTCGATATGCACGATCTCGAGGATGTCTTCCAGCGTGATCGGCTCGAAATACAGGCGGTCCGAGGTGTCGTAGTCGGTCGACACGGTCTCGGGGTTGCAGTTGACCATGATGGTCTCGTAGCCGTCCTCGCGCAGCGCGAGCGCGGCATGCACGCAGCAGTAGTCGAACTCGATGCCCTGGCCGATGCGGTTCGGCCCGCCGCCCAGCACCATGATCTTCTTCTTGTCGGTCGGCCTGGCTTCGCACTCTTCCTCGTAGGACGAGTACATGTAGGCGGTCGAGGTGGCGAACTCGGCCGCGCAGGTATCGACGCGCTTGAACACCGGGCGCACGCCCAGCGCATGGCGATGCAGGCGCACGGCGGTCTCGTCGGTGTTGAGCAGCTTCGCCAGGCGACGGTCGGAGAAGCCCTTGCGCTTCAGCTCGCGCAGTTCGGCGGCCTGCAGGGCCTTCAGCGAGCGGCCCGCCAGCGCCTTCTCGGACAGCACGATGTCCTCGATCTGGGCCAGGAACCAGGGATCGATCTTGCTCAGGTTGAACACCTGCTCCTGGCTCATGCCTTCGCGGAAAGCCTGGCCGACGTACCAGATGCGTTCCGGCCCGGGGCTGGCCAGTTCGCGCTCGAGGTCCTCGGCATCGGCCTCGATCTCGTCCAGGCCATAGACGCCGACTTCGAGGCCGCGCAGCGCCTTCTGGAAGGATTCCTGGAAGCTGCGCCCCATCGCCATGACTTCGCCGACCGACTTCATCTGCGTGGTCAGGCGGTCGTTGGCCTGCGGGAACTTCTCGAAGGCGAAGCGCGGAATCTTGGTGACGACGTAGTCGATCGAGGGCTCGAAGGAAGCCGGCGTGGCACCGCCGGTGATGTCGTTCTTGAGCTCGTCCAGCGTGTAGCCCACCGCCAGCTTGGCCGCGACCTTGGCGATCGGGAAGCCGGTGGCCTTGGACGCCAGCGCCGACGAACGCGACACGCGCGGGTTCATCTCGATGACGATCATGCGGCCGTCCTTCGGGTTGATCGCGAACTGGACGTTCGAACCGCCGGTGTCGACACCGATTTCGCGCAGCACCGCGATCGAGGCGTTGCGCAGGATCTGGTATTCCTTGTCGGTCAGCGTCTGCGCCGGGGCGACGGTGATCGAGTCGCCGGTATGGACGCCCATCGGGTCGAGGTTCTCGATCGAGCAGACGATGATGCAGTTGTCGGCGCGGTCGCGCACGACTTCCATCTCGTATTCCTTCCAGCCCAGCAGCGACTCTTCGATCAGCAGTTCGTTGGTCGGGCTGGCTTCGAGACCACGCTTGCAGATCTCGTGGAACTCTTCCATGTTGTAGGCGATGCCGCCGCCGGTGCCGCCGAGCGTGAAGCTGGGGCGGATGATGACCGGGAAGCCGATGCCGCCCTGCACCTGCAGCGCCTCTTCCATGCTGTGGGCGATGCCGGAGCGCGCCGAGCCGAGGCCGATCTTGGTCATCGCGTCCTTGAACTTCAGGCGGTCCTCGGCCTTGTCGATGGCCTCTTCGGAGGCGCCGATCAGCTCGACGCCGTACTTGGCCAGCACGCCGTGGCGGCCGAGGTCGAGCGCGCAGTTCAGCGCGGTCTGCCCGCCCATGGTCGGCAGGATGGCGTCGGGGCGCTCCTTCTCGATGATGCGCTCGACCACCTGCCAGGTGATCGGCTCGATGTAGGTGACGTCGGCGGTTTCCGGGTCGGTCATGATGGTCGCCGGGTTCGAGTTCACCAGGATGACCTTGTAACCTTCTTCGCGCAGCGCCTTGCAGGCCTGGGCGCCGGAGTAGTCGAACTCGCAGGCCTGGCCGATGACGATCGGGCCGGCGCCGATGATGAGGATGCTCTTTATGTCGGTACGTTTCGGCATTGTCTTGCCTCGATGATTCCTTGACCCGGCGGAGGGCGCCGGCGTCGAACAGTGAGGGCGCCGCGGGGACGATCCCGGCGGCCGCCCCGAGCCGTATTACTTGGCCGCTTCCATCAGCTTGATGAAGCGGTCGAACAGGTAGGCGACGTCATGCGGCCCCGGGCTCGCTTCCGGGTGGCCCTGAAAGGAGAAGGCCGGCACGTCGGTGCGCTCGATGCCCTGGTTGGTGCCGTCGAACAGCGACACGTGGGTGACACGCAGATTGGCCGGCAGCGTCGCAGGATCGACGGCGAAGCCGTGGTTCTGGCTGGTGATCAGCACCTTGCCGCTGTCGAGGTCCTTGACCGGATGGTTGGCGCCGTGGTGGCCGGTGCCCATCTTCATGGTCTTCGCCCCCGACACCAGCGCCAGCAGCTGGTGGCCGAGGCAGATGCCGAAGGTCGGCGTGCGGCTGGCGAGGATCTCGCCGATGGCCTCGATCGCGTAGTCGCAGGCGTCGGGGTCGCCCGGGCCGTTGGACAGGAACACGCCGTCGGGTTTGAGCGCCAGCACATCCTTGGCGGGCGTCTGCGCCGGCACCACGGTCAGGCGGCAGCCGCGCTCGGCCAGCATGCGCAGGATGTTGAGCTTGACGCCGTAGTCGTAGGCGACGACGTGGAAGCGCGGCGCGGCCTGCTCGGTGTAGCCCTCGCCGAGCTTCCATTCGGCCTGCTTCCATTCGTAGGGCTCGGTGACGCTGACGACCTTGGCCAGGTCCATGCCGGCCAGCCCCGGGAAGGCGCGCGCCTGGGCGACGGCGGCTTCGGCGTCGAGCTTCTCGCCTTCGGCGGCGGTGACGATGCAGCCGGCCTGGGCGCCTTTCTCGCGCAGGATGCGGGTCAGCTTGCGGGTATCCAGACCGGCGATCGCGACCACGTTCTCGGCGCGCAGATAGGCGTCGAGCCGCTGGCTCATGCGGAAGTTGGACGGCAGGATCGGCAGGTCGCGGATGACCAGCCCGGCGGCATGTGCGCGGGTGGCCTCGACGTCCTCGAGGTTGACGCCGGTGTTGCCGATGTGGGGATAGGTCAGCGTGACGATCTGGCGCGAATAGCTCGGGTCAGTCAGGATCTCCTGATAACCGGACATCGAGGTGTTGAACACCACCTCGCCAACCGTGCTGCCTACCGCACCGATACCCTTGCCATGGAAGACTGTCCCGTCGGCAAGCGCAAGAAGGGCGGGCGGGTATGCACTCACAAAAAACTCCTGGATTCAGCTATGAGCAGGGGCTGGCGAACGGCCGCGCCCCGGATGTGCAAAAAAGCGGGACGAGCCTCTGGGCCGATCCCGCTGGATAAACTGTTGAATTGTATATTTTCGGCCCTTCGAAGGCAAACGGGGAAAGCGGCATACGCCTCGCACATCCCCGCTGCTGCCGACGCACCGGCTGCCGAAATCGCAGCCGGCCAGGCCCTGCGGCCGTCGTCCATGCCTGCCTCAGCGCAGGCCCAGCACGTCCTGCATGTCGAATAGGCCATTATCGCGCCCCTGCAGGAACTTCACCGCCCGCACCGAGCCCAGCGCATACGGCATCCGGCTGCCGGACTTGTGCGTGATCTCGATCCGCTCGCCGATGCCGGCGAACAGCACGGTATGGTCACCGACCACGTCGCCACCGCGAATCGTCGAAAAACCGATCGTCTCGGCCTTGCGCTCGCCGGTATGCCCTTCGCGGCCGTAGGTCGCACAGGCGTCGAGATCACGCCCCAGCTCCCGCGCCACCACTTCGCCCATGCGCAAGGCGGTGCCGGACGGTGCATCGACCTTGAAGCGGTGGTGGGCCTCGATCACTTCGACGTCGTAGCCTTCGGACAGAATGCGTGCCGCCACTTCGAGCAGCTTGAACACCGCGTTGACGCCCACGGCCATGTTGGGCGCGAAGACCACCGGCACCTCGCGCGCAGCTTCGGCGATCGCCGCCTTGCCCTGGGCATCGAAGCCGGTCGTGCCGATGACCATCGCCTTGCCCAGCTCGCGCGCCAGCGCCAGGTGCTGCAGCGTGCCTTCCGGACGGGTGAAGTCGATCACGCAGTCGGCCGCGGCGATCGCTACGCGCGCGTCGCCACCGATCGCGACGCCGGTGGCGACACCGGCCATTTCTCCTGCATCGCGGCCGATGAAGGGCGTGCCCGGCTGATCGAAAGCGGAACCCAGCACGACACCTTCGCTCCCCAGTACCGCCTCGATCAGCATCCTGCCCATGCGGCCGGACGCGCCGGCGATCGCAACACGAATGTCAGCCATGGAAAATCCTCAAAAAATACCTTACGCCGCCAGCGGCGGCGTGCTCAAACCCGGTCGCCGCGCTCAGTCATCCGTCGCGGGCGGAATCTCGATGACCCGGCTGCGTTCGGCCGGGGCCGCGGCCTCGCCGCTGCCGCCCTGGACGTCGCCCGTGACGTGATCCAGCAGATCGTCGACGAAGAAGACCGAAATCACGCGCTGCTCGGCTTCTCCGGAACCCGGTTTGTAACGATAGACGTAATCCCAGCGGTCCCTGCGGAACATGTCGACCACCAGCGGCGAACCGAGCACGAAGCGCACCTGCTCGCGCGTCATGCCGCGCTTGAGCTGGGACACCATGTCCTGATCCACGTAATTGCCCTGGCGCACATCGATCCGGTAAGGATCGACCACACCGACGATGGAATCGAAAGAGCAGCCTGCGAGCAGGCTGGTGGCGAGGATCGCCGCGGGGAAATAGGAGCGCATGTGGATCTTGGGGGGAAAATCCCGTAGGAAGAGCGTGGAGGAGTTGGCGCACGAGCGAGGTGCGCGGTTCTCAGGAAAGGGCAAAAAATATAACATAGGGCTGCTAGGCACGGCGCACTGCACCATACTGGCGGCTTGCCACCATTCAACCGGCCCTCCACACGGCCTTTTTTCCCGAAGACTCATGCCCGACAATTCAAAAAACCTGAAGAGCATCGGCCTGAAGGCAACCTATCCTCGCCTGAAGATTCTCGATCTCTTCCAGCACTCGGGTCAGCGCCATCTGACTGCCGAAGACGTTTATCGTGCATTGATGAACGACGGCATGGACATTGGCCTGGCAACCGTATATCGCGTACTCACCCAGTTCGAACAGGCCGGCCTGCTGGAACGCCATTATTTCGAGTCCGGCAAGGCAGTCTTCGAGCTCAACGAAGGCGGCCACCACGACCACCTGGTGTGCGTGCAATGCGGCAGGGTCGAAGAGTTTTTCGACCCCGAGATCGAGAAGCGACAGAATGCGATCGCCCAGGAGCGCGGCTTCAAGCTGCGCGAGCACGCGCTCTACCTCTACGGCGACTGCATGAAGGAAGACTGTCCGAGCGGCCAGGCGCAGAAGGAATCGTAAGGCCCTGAAGAGCCTCGCGGGCCGCAGCCCCTCGCGAGGCAGGCGGCCCCGTCCACCGTCGGGGCTGCACGGGGATCCGCCCCGTTCCCATCAGGGCTCGCCTTGCCGCGAGCCTGTCACTGGCCTGCCACCAACGGCCGCGAACCTACCGCAAGCTACTTTCCCGGGGCGAAGCCCAGCATTTCCGCTGCATGTTCGCGCGTCGTCGCCGTGATGTTCACGCCGCCGAGCATGCGTGCGATCTCCTCGACGCGCCCGGCCTGATCCAGCGTCTGCACTTCGCTCAAAGTCTCGCCCGCCTGCTCCCGCTTGGCGATGCGCCACTGCCAGTCGGCGCAGGCGGCGACCTGCGGCAGGTGCGTCACGCACATCACCTGCCGGTCTTCGCCGAGCTTCGCCAACAGCTTGCCGACGATCTCGGCCACACGGCCGCCGATGCCGACATCGACCTCGTCGAAGATCAGGGTCGGCGTATCGCTCGAACGGCTGGTCATGACCTGGATCGCCAGCCCGATACGCGAAAGCTCACCTCCTGAAGCGACTTTGGCCAGGCTGCGCAAGGACTGCCCCGGGTTGGCGGCGACGCGGAATTCGACGGTCTCGACGCCGTTCGACGACGGCTCGCAGGCTTCCAGCGCCACCTCGAAACGCCCGCCCGCCATCGCCAGCGTCTGCATGGCATCGGTGATCGTCGCCGACAAGGCTTCGGCGGCCGGACGCCGAGCGGCGGACAACACCGCCGCCGCCTCGTCGAAGGCCTTCCTCGCGCGGGCCTCGTCGGCGGCCAGCCGCACCGGATCGGCCGTTGCCTCCAGGGTATCGAGCCGGGCCTGCCACTGCGCCAGCAGCTCGGGCAACTCGTCCACCGCGACGCGGTACTTGCGTGCGACATCGGTGACGGCCGCGATCCGTCCCTCGATCTCAGCCAGCCGCTGCGGATCGAGGTCGAGCCGGTCGCGATAGCGGCGCAAGGCGTGCAGGGCTTCGTCCGCCTGGATCGCCGCCGACGACAGCAGCTCCCGCACATCGGCCAGCGCCGGGTCGATGTCGGCCAGCGCGGCCAGGCGCCCATCGAGGTGGCGCAGGATCGAGCACACCGCCACGTCGCCTTCGCCGAGGGCCGTCAGGGTTTCGTCCGCGCCTTCCATCAGGCCCGCGGCATGGGCGAGGCGGCCGTGCTCGACGTTCAGTTCGGCCCACTCCGCAGCATCGAAGCCGAGCTCCTGAAGCTCGCCGATCTGCCATGCGAGCAGTTCACGCTCGCGCGCCGAACTGGCCGAATCGGCTTCGGCCTCGCGCCGCAGGCGAAGGATATGCTGCCAGGCCCGATAGCGCTCGGCCACATCGGCAGCCAGGCCCTGGGCACCGGCATGCGCATCGAGCAACTGGCGCTGCGTTTCGGGCTTCAGCAGGGCATGGTGGGCATGCTGGCCATGGATGTCGGCCAGCCAGTCGCTGGCCGTGCGCAATTGCGCAAGCGTCACGCTGGTGCCGTTGATCCAGGCCCGGCCACGTCCGCTGCTGTCGATGGTGCGACGCAGCAGCACGGTCCCGTCCTCGGCCGGCAGTTCCTGCTCGGCCAGCCAGGCGCGCAAGCCGCCGCCGTCCGGCAGATCGAATTCGGCAACCACGTCGGCCCGCTCGCGATCGCGGCGGACCATGCCCGCCTCTCCTCGCCCGCCCAGCGCGAGCCCGAGCGCATCGAGCAGGATCGACTTGCCGGCGCCGGTTTCTCCGGTCAGCGCACCAAAACCCTTGCCGAATTCGAGTTCGAGATGGTCGACGATGACGAAGTCACGGATGGACAGGCTTCTCAGCATGGCAGGTCAATGAAGGATTGAGGTAAAACGGCGCTCGGTTGGCAGCGGCCGGGGCGTGGATGCCGGCATCAGTCGTGCCGCGGCGGCGTGCTCCAGTGGAGCTTTTCGCGCAGCATGGCGAAATAGCTGTAGCTCTCCGGATGCAGCAGCTTCAGCCCATGCCTCGAACGGGTCACGCGCACGCAGTCGCCGGCGCGCAAGTCGAAGCGGGCCTGACCGTCGAAATGCACCCGCGCATCCTGGGGCGGCAGCAGCACGATGTCGATGCGGCAACTGTCCGGCAGGGTGATCGGCCGTGCCGTCAGCGCGTGCGGACACAGCGGCACCAGGGCGATGCCGTCGACGCTCGGATGCAGGATGGGGCCATTGGACGACAAGGCATAGGCGGTGGAGCCCGTCGGCGTCGACACGATCATGCCGTCGGAACGCTGGGTATAGACGTACTCTCCATCGATCGACAGTTCGAATTCGATCATGCGCCCGAGTTCGCCCTTGTTGACGACGACGTCGTTGAGCGCCAGCGTCTGGAAGATGCGCTCGCCGCCCCGCAGCACTTCGGCGTCGAGCATGAAGCGGAGCTCTTCGCGGAAGCGCCCTTCGACGATCTCGGCGAGGCGCGCATTGGCATCGTTCAGCGCGATGTCGGTCAGGAAACCCAGGCGGCCGAGATTGACCCCGGCCAGCGGCACGCCGTACTCGGCCAGGCGGCGGGCGGTGTGGAGCATGGTGCCGTCGCCGCCGACCACCACGGCCAGATCGACTTCGCCGCCGATCCGCTCATAGCCGGCGACCGGAAAATCGCCCGCGCCGCCGATGGAACTCGCCGTACCCTGCTCGATCCACACCATGCGTCCGCGCTCGCGCAGGAAACGGGCGATCGCCATGACCGATTCGGCCACGTCCGGGCTCTGGTACTTGCCCACGAGGGCGATGTTGTGGAATTTGGCGCTCATGACGCGGATTAAACCATATCCCGCCAGCACCTTGGCGAGCACTGAACGACGGCGCCGAAGCCCGCTGGCAGGGACCGGGAGATATCCGGAATATCCATCGACGGATGATCCGAGCTATATTCTTCGCCTGCCATGAACTCCTTAGACGCTCGCTCCCAGATCCTGCTGAAAACCCTGATCGAACGCTATATCGCGGACGGTCAGCCCGTCGGCTCGCGTGCGCTGTCGCGCTTCTCCGGGCTGGAGCTGTCGCCGGCGACGGTGCGCAACGTCATGAGCGACCTGGAGGAGTTCGGCCTGATCGCCAGTCCGCACACTTCCGCCGGCCGGATTCCGACGGCGCGCGGCTACCGTTTCTTCGTCGATTCGCTGCTGACGGTCCAGCCGCTCGACACCACACGGGTGCATCAACTCAAAGGCCAGCTCCAGCCCGACCAGCCGCAGCGGCTGCTCAATTCGGCCTCGCACCTGCTGTCGAACCTCACCCAGTTCGCCGGCATCGTCGTCGCCCCGCGCAAGGACGCCGTCCGCATCCGGCAGTTCGAATTCATCAGCCTGTCCGAAAACCGCATCCTGCTAATCATCGTCACCACCGCCGGCGACGTGCAGAACCGGATCCTGATGACCCGCCGCGCCTACAGCGCCAGCGAGCTGAGCAGCGCCGCGAACTACCTGAACGAGCATTTCGCCGGCCTGTCCTTCGACGAGATCCGCCGCCGCATCATGGACGAGCTGCGCCAGCTGCGCAGCGACATGACCGAACTGATGACCGCGACCGTGGATGCCGGCAGCGCCGCCGCGGAAGAAACGGCCACCCGCTACGTCATCTCCGGCGAAACCAATCTGCTCGACGTCGAGGACCTGTCGTCGAACATGTCGCGCCTGCGCGAACTGTTCAAGCTCTTCGAACAGCGCACCAGCCTCGTGCAACTGCTCGAACTGTCGAACAAGGCCGACGGGGTGCAGATCTTCATCGGCGGCGAATCCGGCCTCGCGCCGCTCGACGCCTGCAGCGTGATCACGGCGCCTTACGAGGTGGACGGCCAGATCGTCGGCTCGGTGGGCGTCATCGGCCCGACCCGGATGGCCTACGATCGCGTGATTCCGATCGTCGACATCACCGCCCGGCTGCTGTCCAACGCGCTGTCGTCGAACAACTGAAACACCACTCCGGACAAGGCGAGCCTCGTTTTCGCCCTGCCCGGCCCCACAAGCAAGGACAAGCATGGCCCGCTACTGGCCCGAACCACCCGCCTCGCACGATACCCCCGCCCGTACCGGCATCCTGCTCGTCAATCTCGGCACCCCCGATGCGCCCACGGCCGGCGCACTGCGCCCCTATCTGAAGGAATTCCTGTCCGATCCGCGCGTGGTCGAGATTCCCCGCGCCGCCTGGTGGCCCATTCTCAACGGCATCATCCTGAACATCCGCCCGGCCGCATCGGCAAAGAAATACGCCAGCATCTGGAGCGCAGACGGTTCGCCGCTGATGGTCCACACCGAACGCCAGGCCAGCCGGCTGCGCGACCACCTGGCCGCGGCCGGCTGCACCGAGGTCGATGTCGATTTCGCCATGCGCTACGGCAAACCCTCGATCGCCGAGCGCCTGCGCGCGATGCAGGCGCGGGGCTGCATGCGCATCCTCGTCCTGCCGCTCTACCCGCAATATTCGGCCAGCACCACGGCAACGGTAGTCGACGCCGTCGGCCGCACCCTGGCGAAGATCCGCAACCAGCCGGAAATCCGCTTCGTGCGCGACTTCCACGACTTCCCGGGCTACATCGAGGCACTCGCTGCCAACGTGCGCGAACATTGGGCCGCGCACGGCGAGCCGGATCGCCTGCTGATGAGCTTCCATGGCGTGCCCAAGCGCACGATCGAGCTTGGCGACCCTTATTACCACGAGTGCCAGACCACCGGCCGGCTGCTCGCCGAGGCGCTCGGCCTGCCGCCCGAACGGGCGATGGTCACCTTCCAGTCGCGCTTCGGCAAAGCCGAATGGCTGCAGCCCTACACCCAGCCCACGCTCGAAGCGCTCGCCGCCCAGGGGGTCGGCCGCGTCGACGTCATGTGCCCCGGCTTCATCGCCGACTGCCTGGAGACACTGGAGGAAATCGCCATGGAGTGCCGCGACGCCTTTCTCGGCCGCGGCGGCCAGCGCTTCCATTACATTCCCTGCCTCAACGAGCGACCGGAGTGGATCGAAGCCCTGGCCGGGCTCGCCGTCGATCACCTGGGCAACTGGCTCGCCGGCCCTGCGCGGCAGGAAAGCTGATCAGGGTTCGAGCAACTGCAGATCGAGCCCGCCGGTGGCGGTGAAATCGCCGCGCACCGCGGGCGGCCCGCCCGCGGACAGCAGCTTCGCAATCTGGGCGAGGCGGCGGACCATCACCGTGCCCAGCTCGCGGCGGAAGCACTCCAGCACCTCCTCGCTGGCCAGCGCCAGCGCCGAAGGGTTGATTTCGAGATAGCTCACGGGCGTCAGCGACACCGCCGACAGCATGTGGCGGTGTTCGAGCTGGTCCAGCCAGGCCTGGGCACCGAACACCTCGCCCGCCCCCAGCTCCATCACCCGCCGTCCTTCGACCGACAGCTCCACCGTACCGTCGAGGACGATGCCGAAGCGCTGGTCGTTGTCGCCCTCCTGCACCAGCGAGACGTGCTGCCCGACCTTGCGCCAGGACGAGATCCGCATCACCTCCCACAGCTCGACGTCCTCGAACTCGGTGAAGAACGCCAGCCTGCGGAGCTGCATGAAACGGCTGGTGTCCGGCGGCACGTAATTCTCGTCGAGGATCTGGTAGCGCACCGCGGCGAGATCCTTGGCGAACTCCGCACCGTTGCGATAGCGCGAATAGAGGTCCTTTTCCAGCGCCTTGCGGATCACCGCATCCATCTGCTCGGGCACGTCGGGGTTGAGTTGCGACACCTGCGGCGGATCGGCGTTGATGATCTTGTAGACGAGCTGTGCCGGATTGCTCGCGCGGAAAGGCAGCCGTCCGGTCAGCATGTGGAACAGCAGCACGCCCAGCGAATACAGGTCGGTCTTCTGGTTCAGCGGGTAGCCCTTGATCTGCTCCGGGCTCATGTAGGCCGGCGAGCCCACCCCCATGATGAAGGTCGAGTCGGTATCGACCCGCTTGCTGATGTTCATCGCCAGGCCGAAGTCGGTGATCTTCACGTTGTCCTGCTCATCGACCAGGATGTTCGCCGGCTTGATGTCGCGATGCACGATGCCCTGGCGAAACGCGTGGTCCAGCGCCATGCAGCACTTGAAGACGATGCCGATCGTGCGATGGATCGGCAGCAGCTTCTCGAAGCTGCAGTAGCGTTCGAGGGATTCGCCGGGGAAGTACTCCATCACCACGTAGGCTTCGGCGGGCTCGACCGAGGCATCGAAGATGCGAATGATGTTCGGATGGTTCAGGCGCGACGACACCGCCCGCTCGGCCTTGAGCAGCTTCAGCAGGCGGCGGTTCCATTTCGCCTCGTCCTTCGCCTTGTCGTCGAAACGTACGTGCTTCAATGCCACGGGCTGCGGATGGTCGGGGCTGTCGACGAGGTAAACGACTGCCGTCGCGCCGCGTCCGATCTCGCGCAGGATGCGATATTTGCCGATTGTCTCAGGGGTACGACTCATGTTGGGCGATGGCGAACCTGGACGGCGCGCCGCAAACCGTGACAGACGGCACGGATTGTGGCACGAACGGAAGAAGGCTGCGCAAATGGGCTGCGATCAGGCTCGATTGCGCTTGAATCGTGGCTGCGTCCAAGCGAGGATTGAGCCCATCCGCTGACTTCCAGCCCATTCATATTGGAGCGTGACACGTGAAACGACGGATCGATCTCCTGATCACTCCCCGCTGGGTCGTTCCGGTCGAGCCGGCCGGCATCACGCTGGAAAACCACGCTGTCGCGGTCGATGCGGGCTTGATCCTCGCCGTGCTTCCGCTCGACGAAGCACGCCTGCGCTACGAAGCCGGTACGACGGTCGAACTGCCGCAGCATGTGCTGATCCCCGGCCTGGTCAACCTCCACGCCCACGCCGCGATGAACCTGATGCGGGGCATTGCCGACGACCTGCCGCTGATGCGCTGGCTGCGGGAAGCGATCTGGCCGGCCGAAAGCCGCCATGTCAGCGCCGCCTTCGTCCGCGACGGCACCCTGCTGGCCGCAGCGGAAATGCTCGGCGGCGGCATCACGACCTGCAACGACATGTACTTCTATCCCGATGCCGCGGCAGAAGCGTTTGCCGCCGCCGGCATGCGCGCGGTGGTCGGCCTCACCGTGCTCGAATTTCCGACCCCCTGGGCAAGCGATGCCGACGACTACCTGCGCAAGGGCCTCGCCGTCCGCGACGCGTGGCGCGGGCATCCGGGCATCTCGTTCTCGCTCGCGCCCCACGCGCCCTATACGGTGTCCGACGCCACTTTCCAGCGCGTGCGGGCGCTGGCCGACGAACTGGATCTGCCCATTCACACCCACGTCCATGAAACCGCCAGCGAAATCCGCGACGCCATCGCCGAACACGGCACGCGCCCTCTCGCCCGCCTGGCACGGCTGGGCGTGCTGGGCGAGAACCTGATCGCGGTTCATGCCGTGCATCTGGACGACACCGACATCGAGCTGCTGGCCCATCACGGCTGCAGCGTCGCCCACTGCCCGACCTCCAACATGAAACTCGGCAGCGGCATTGCGCCGGCCACCCGCCTGCTGTCGGCCGGCATCCGCGTCGGCCTCGGCAGCGATGGTGCGGCCAGCAACAACCGTATCGACCTGTTTCAGGAAATGCGTCACGCCGCCCTGCTCGCCAAGGCGAGTACGCTCGACGCATCCGCGCTGCCCGCCCACACCGCGCTGCACATGGCCACGCTGGGTGGTGCCCGGGCGCTCGGACTCGATGGCAGCATCGGTTCGATCTCGCCGGGAAAATTCGCCGACCTGTGCGCGGTGGACCTCGGCGGCCCGTTCTCCCAGCCCTGCTTCGACCCCGTCTCCCATCTGGTTTATGTGGCCGGCCGCGAGCACGTCACGCATGTGTGGGTAAACGGCGAATCCCGCGTGGCTAAAGGTGTTCCGCTGTTGCAAATTAACGACAAAGAATTGCTCAGGATCACATCGCTATGGCACACTAGGCTCGCTAATTGAACTGGATAGAGTGTTCAAACTCGACAGGAATCAGACACGAATTCGGCTTTGCAACCGTTTTCACCTTTCGTTGCAGTGGTAATTCTGGCGACTCGCCCTTCAAAGAGGAAACCATGATCAAACAAACCAAGAAACAGATGCTCATGCTGGCCGCCATCGCGTCGATCGGCCTGTCCGCTCCCGGCGCCTTCGCGCAGGTCAAGGACGTCGTGGTCGATGGCAAGGGCGAGATTCCCTACGTCATCGATGCGCGTAACGTCGTCGCCCGCAGTGCCAATGGTCTGTGCTGGCGCACCGGCTACTGGTCGCCGGCTGCTGCCTCGACCGCCATGGCCGGCGAGTTCCCGGCTGGCTGCGAATGCGACAGCGACATCGTCGCCAAGGACAAGTGTGTCGCTCCGGTCGCCGCGGCGCCCGCCCCGGCTCCCGCTCCGAAGCCCACCGCCGAGAAGGTCAAGCTGGCTGCCGACACCCTGTTCGATTTCGACAAGGCCACGCTGAAGCCGGAAGGCCGTGCCACCCTCGACGACCTGGCTGCCCAGGCCCAGCAACTGAAGCTGGAAGTCATCCTGGCCGTCGGCCACACCGACCGTCTGGGTTCGGACGCCTACAACCAGGCTCTGTCCGAGCGCCGCGCCGCCGCCGTCAAGACCTACCTGGTGTCGAAGGGCGTCGAAGCCAACCGCATCTACACCGAAGGCAAGGGCGAATCGCAACCCGTCACCGGCAACAAGTGCGACAACATCCGCAACCGCAAGGCTCTGATCGAGTGCCTGCAGCCGGATCGCCGTGTGGACGTCGAAGTCATCGGCTCCAAGTAATCGCGGGTTTCCGCTGCGCGAAAAGCCCTGCTTCGGCAGGGCTTTTTGTTTTGTGGCGTCTGTTTCCTGTAATCTGCCGCTGGAATGTGCGGCCTTGCCGACGATACCGATCAACTCTGCAAGCTGTGACGAAAAATGATGAGTGCAATCAACGCCGACCCGAACGAAGTACAGAAATTCAGCGAACTCGCCCACCGCTGGTGGGATCCGGCCTCGGAATTCAAACCCCTGCATGAAATCAATCCGCTGCGCCTGGGCTGGATCGACGGCAAGGCCGGCCTGGCGGGCAAGACGGTGCTCGACGTGGGTTGCGGCGGCGGCATCCTGGCCGAAGGCATGGCTTCACTCGGCGCCAGGGTCACCGGTATCGATCTGTCGGAAAAGGCGCTCAGCGTCGCACGCCTGCATCTGTTCGAAAGCGGCCACGGCGTCGACTATCGCCTGATCAGTGCCGAAGCATTCGCCGAAGAGAGCCCTGGCCATTTCGACGTCGTGACCTGCATGGAGATGCTCGAGCACGTGCCGGACCCCGCCAGCACCATCGCCGCCTGCGCCCGCCTGGTCAAGCCCGGCGGCCACGTCTTCTTCTCCACGATCAACCGCAACCCGAAGGCCTACGCCCTGGCGATCGTCGGCGCCGAATACGTGCTGAACATGCTGCCGCGCGGTACACACGAGTACGAGAAATTCATCAAACCCTCGGAACTCAGCCGCTACTGCCGCAACGCCGGCCTGGACATGGAGGAATTGACCGGCATGAGCTACAACCCGCTGACCAGGGTGTACTCGCTGGGTCGCGACACCGACGTGAATTACCTGATGCATACCCGGCGCGGCTGAAGCCGTGCCGGGCCACGGGCCGCCGCGCTCAGGCGGCGGCTCGCCGGCCGCGCAGGGAGCTGAGGAAAGCCGCGCCGATCAGTACTGCGCCGACCAGGCCGGTGATCACTTCCGGGATGTGGACATGGACGCCGATGAACATCACCGCAGCCAGCGCACCGATCGCCCAGAATGCCCCATGCTCCAGGAAGCGGTAGGCATTCAAGGTTTCGCGATAGACCAGCATCAGCGTGAATGAGCGCACGAACATCGCACCCACGCCAAGACCTATCGCGATGATCGGCAGACTGGTGGTCAGCGCAAAAGCACCGATCACACCGTCGAAACTGAACGAGGCATCCAGCAGTTCCAGGTACATGAAGCCGGCGAAGCCGGTCTTCGCGGCGACCTTGCCGCCCTCCCCTTCCTCGCCACCGAGGATCGCACCCAGGCCATCGGCGACGATGTAGGTGATCAAGCCCCAGATGCCGGCGACGACGAACTCCACGCGCTTGGTATCGTTGTCCAGCCAGGCCGCGCTGCCGAGGATCGCCAGCAAGGTCAGCAGGATCTGCGCCGCCTCCAGCCGGCCCAGCTTGGTCAGCGGTGCCTCCACCACACTCAGCCAGTGCAGGTCCTTGTTGCTGTCGACGAAGAACTTCAGGAACACCATCGACAGGAAGGCACCGCCGAAGGCCGCGATCTCGTGATGCGCGGACAGCAGGATGCGCGCGTATTCGGCCTCGTCGAACAGCGCCAGCCGGATCACCTCCACAGGCCCCATGTGCGCCACGACGCCGACGATGGCGAGCGGAAACACGATGCGCATGCCGAATACCGCGATCAGGATGCCCCACAGCAGGAAGCGGCGGCGCCACTTCTCGTCCATGTGCTTGAGCACCGTGGCATTGACCACGGCATTGTCGAAGGACAGCGAAGTCTCGAGGATCGCCAGCACGATGACGATGAAGGCGCCGGACCATCCCGCCAGCAGATAGCCGCCGACGATGCCGAGAATGGTCACGATGAAGGACCATTTGAAATACCCGAGATCTTGCATGTCACGCCTGGAGAGAACGAAGACGGCCTGTAAGGACGGCCTGTAAGGACGCCGGTGAGGACGGTCAGCGAAGCCCGCCCGAGGGGGCGAATTCTAGCGAAAATCGGTGATATCTGTCTCAGGTCGTGGCCTGCACCAGAGCCTGCACGCGGACCGGATCAGTTCGCCGCTGCCTCGCGCAGCGCCTGCAGGATTCTCTGCCCGGCCCGCCCGTCCGCCTTCAAGCCGAGTTCGGCCTGCACCTGCTTCAGGGCCTCGCGCGTGCGGGCGCCGATCATGCCGTCCGGCTCGCCGATGTCGTGGCCGCGCGCGATCAGCAGTTGCTGCACTTCCCGCCGCTCGGCGCGCGACAGCCCGGCATCGTCGGTCGGCCAGGGCGTGCGGAAGGCTTCTCCGCCGCGCAGGCGGTCCGCCAGGTGGGCAATCGCCAGCGCGTAGCTTTCGGCCGCGTTGTACGAGTAGAGCGCATCGAAATTCCGCGTGACGAGGAATGCCGGCCCGCCGCTGCCGGCAGGCAGCAACAGCCCCGCGGGCGTGGAGTCGGCCGGCAAAGCGCCGCCATCGGCCAGCCTGATGCCGCGTGCGGCCCAGTCCGCCATCGGCTGCTTGTTGCGCCGCCCTGCAACCGAGGTGTCGAAACGATCCGGCAACACGATTTCGAAGCCCCAGGGCAGACCGGCACGCCAGCCTGCCCGCTTGAGGAAATTGGCCGTGGACGCCAGCGCGTCGGGCACGCTGTCGACCAGGTCGCGGCGGCCATCGCCATCGAAATCGACTGCCAGCCGCATGAAGGTCGAGGGCATGAACTGCGTATGGCCGAAGGCGCCGGCCCACGAGCCGGTCAGGCGTTCGGGCGCGACATGGCCTTCCTGGATGATCTTGAGCGTGGTGAAGAATTCGCCGCGAAAGAAGGCCTGGCGCCGGCCGAAGCAGGACAGCGTGGATAGCGAGGTCAGCAAGGGGCGGCTGCCGAAATTGCGGCCGAAATTGCTTTCCACACCCCAGACCGCGACCACGGTGGCGGGATCGACGGCATATTGCGCCTCGACGCGGGCGAGCACGTCAGCCCATTGGGCCAGCATTTCTCGCCCGTCGGCGACGCGCTCGGCATCGACCAGGCCGGCCATGTAGTCCCAGATCGGGGTCACGAATTCAGGCTGGGCGTCGAGAAAACCGACCACGGCCATGTCGGGCACCAGCGCAGCGGTATGGCGGTCGAAGGTCTCCGGCGACACGCCTGCGGACGCCGCTTCGTCGCGCAAGGTCTTCATGCAGGCGGCGAAATCCGCATCGGACGCGCCTGCGGGCAGCGCCAGGCCCGCGACGGCAAGCATCGCGAGCATCTGCCTGCATGCCCGGGAGAAACGAAGGGGTCGATGGGACGCGTATCGGGTATTCATGCCCATGATTCTACGCTGCCTCCGCCGCAGGGCATTCATTGCCTGTCGACCGGTACTGCCCTGCCCGGCGCATCCCACACCCCGCGTTCCAGCACCCGGGCGCCCTCGGCGATCAGCCAACTCTGCCCGCCGTAGTGCGGCAGCGGCCGTTGCAGCGCCGTCAGCGCGTCGGCATCACGTGCCGACACAACGGCAAGTGCAAGGCCCGGAGAGGCCTGTACGGTCCATACCGCAGCACTGTGTCGCCGCTCGGCCAAGGCCGGCCGTGGCGGCAGGCCTGCGTCAGCCAGCAGACGATCGACGGCTGCGTGCGTGCCGACCAGCAACACGGCATCACCGCCTCCACGCAGAGCCTTCGGGCCGACGGTGCGCACAGGACGTTCGAAGAAGCGCCTGGCCAGCCCCTTGCCTGCCTCCACCAACGCCGTATCGCCTTCGTCGGCGATGATCAGCCGGGGTGAATCCGCCAGCATCCACTGACGCAGAATCGGCGGCAGCTGTTCGTCGTCCGGTCGGCGCCACACCCTCAATTCCGGGTCCAGCCGCAGCGTCTGCGGCGCCTGGTCCACCATCAGCTCGAACGTCTGCCGCGGCTGCGACAAGCTCACCCAGCGCGTCTGCGCCGCCTGGCCGTTCTCCAGTTGCAGGGGGAGATGGAGCACATGTGCGGGTCCGCTCTGCTGCAGCTCGACTTTCAACAGCCCGCCTTTTCCCTCCGCTCCGGCGATGAAGCGAGCCTGTTCGATGCTCACTCGCGCGCCGCCCGCAAGCCGCAGCCACTGCTGGAAGAATGCGTCCAGATCGCGCCCCGAGGCCTGTTCGAAAGCCACCTTCAGCTCCGCCCAGCCGGCGATGCGGAAACGATTCCGCTCCCAGAAGGTACGGATGCCGTGTGCGAACGCCTCTTCGCCGATCAGGTCGCGCAACATCACGAACACCATCGCCGCCTTGCCGTAGCCCACCGCCGCCGCGGCACCGTGGGTACGCGAACGAAACTCGGCCAGCGGCTGGTGGGCATCGGCAGGCAGGGCGGCGAAATCACGCAGCCAGCCCAGGCGCATCTCACGTGCCGCTGCGGCCGATTGTTCTTCCTTGTAGGCGTAGTCGGCCATGAAGGTGGTCAGGCCTTCCGACCAGTTGCCGCTGCGGTAATCGACCAGCACACCGTTGCCCCACCAGTTGTGCAATACCTCATGGCCGAGCGAGGTGGCGCGGATGAAAGACAGGCGCAGCACCTGCTCCCCCAGGTAGGTCAGCGTCGGCATGCCGAAGCCGGTCGGCAGCGGAGAAGCGACGATCGAGAACTCGGTGAAGGGGTAAGCGCCGATGCTCCTGCCGTAGCGCTCGATATAGCGCGCACTGTCGGCCAGGTAGGCCTCGGCCAGGCCGGCTTCGGCATCGAGCGCCGCGGGAAAGTAAGTTCGCAGCCGCAAGCCTTCCCCATCGCCGCGCGCCACGATGCGTTCGCGCACGATCCACGGCCCTGCCATCAGGTCGATGCCGTCCGTCACCCGGGAGAATTCGAAGCGTGCCCGGTAATGCCCTTCTTCGCCGTCCGGCACTTGCTCTGCCAGCAGCCGCCCGGGCACGATCACCCGCTGCCCGGCCGGAACACGCACATCGATGCGATAGCCGAACACCTCGGCCGGGCGCGGATACCAGGCGCTCCCTGCCGGCAGATAGCTGCCCGCCGCCGAAGCCATCGGCGGCATGCCTTGCAGCACGTCGCGATGGTCGAGCCCGGCATCGAGCGCCGGCAGGACGCCGCCATAGCGCAGACGCAGCACGCCCCGCTCAGGCAGGCGTATGCGCCAGTTGCGTACCTCACCCCGCCTGCCAAGCGCTTCGACGCGCAAAGACTGTCCATCCACCGTAGCCGACTCGATGCTGAGGCCGGCATGCAGGGCAAAGCGGAAATCACGCTGCTGCGGCCGCAACGCTGCGTCGACCAGCAGCTCGCGGCTCACCGGGTCGAGCTGGACGTCCAGCTCGATCGGCCATTCGGCAGCGGATACCGGGCGGGCAAGGACAACGGCGGCAAGCGCGACCAGGATCGGCACACGCCAGCCCCACGGGCGCGCTGCACGAAACATCGGGATCAGCTCCCGGACGGGAAACGCACGATGAGCTCGAGCGTCTCGTCGGCGCGTATCAGCTTGATCGGCAGCCAGGTTCCGGGAGGCTGGGCCCGGACCAGGCTGGCCAGCACTGCCGAGCGCTTCAGCGGTGCGCCGGCGGCCTCGACGATCACGTCGCCGGCGCGCAGGCCGGTACGCGCCGCCAGGCTGCCTTCGCTCACCTGGGCGATCCGCACGCCTTTCTGGTGCTCCTCCAGGCTGACACCCAGCCGAGGCGGCGGTATGGGCGAGCGCGCGATCTCCTGAATCGCGAACACGGCATCGGCCAGGCCGGCAACGAGCTCGGTGCACGGCGTGGCCGCCGACATCGGCAACAGCAGACCGACCTCCGCCACGCCGAGATCCTTCAATTGATGTGCCACGCCATGGCCGAAGCGCACATGCCCGCTGCCCATGATGCCGACCATCAGCGGCGGCGGCCCGTCGATGCGCGTTGCCGCACCGCGCGCCGCAGCCAGCGCCTCGGCCATCGCGCGGTCCCAGACAAGCTGGGAGTCGATGAAATTGCGGAAGGCCTCATCTTCACGCGATGCCTTCTTGTCGTCGCCGGCACGCATTCGCGCATGCTGGAGATGCACGTCGAACAGAATGTCGACATAGGCAGCAGAAGGCGCCGCCGCACTGCCGACGCCGCCGCGCTCGGCATCCGGCACCCCGCTCCAGCCGGTTCTGGCAACCTTCCGGATCAGGCTCTGGTCGATGTTCAGGGCAAGCATCGGCACCTTGTTGAGGCGGGCGAAATGGAACAGCGGCAGATAAAGCTCGGCCGGCATGCTCCAGACTTCGGTCCATTCGACCTGCTCGAGAAACTGCTGCTCGGACAGTTCCCCCGCCACCCAGCGGTCGAGCGCCGGCTGCACGCGGCGCGGAAACATCTCGAAGCCGATCTGCATGTCCGGACGGCGCGCATGCAGGGCTGCGAGGGTCTGCAGCTGCCAGCGGTGATGATCCGCATCGTCGTGCTGCTCGCCGAGCAACACGACATCACGCCCGGCCATCGCGTCGAGCACGGCTGAGGGCTCGGCCCCCGTTCGCGGTCCATCGCTGTCGACCACGGTCCAGCGCCCCGCTTCGAGGCAGATCGTCCTGTCATCGGCGGCCAGGGTCGTGGCCGATGGCAGCAGGCACGCCAGCGCCAGCAGAACGGAGAGAGCAATGCATGAATGGCGCATGAGGCAAGCCTTTGCAAAGAGGCAATGAGTGCGTAGAGCCTGCTTCCTGCAGCGAGTTCCGGTCAAGCGGCGTGAATGCCGGGACCGAAGCGGTCGACGCAGTCGGTGATCAGACCCTGCAGGCCGAGTTGCAGCAGGCGTTGAACCTCGGCCTCGTCGTTGACGGTGTAGCTCAGCAGAGCCAGGCCTGCCGCACGAACCTGCTCCACGAACGGCGGCGTGACGTGCTCATGCCCCGCCACCAGCGCGACGCAGCCTTGCTCCTGCGCAAGCCGCAGACAGTCGGGGAAAGGCCTGCCGACCAGCAGCGCGCGCGGCAGGGAAGGCGCGCCGGCGCGAGCGCCTTGCAGCGCCTCGAGCCGGAACGAGCTGAGCAAGGGCGGAAGTCTGCCACGCCACTCGCGCTCAAAGATGCGGGCGACGACACGCCCTGTTTCGTACTCGGTGCCCGGTGCCGGCTTCAGTTCGACGTTCAAGGCGCAATCCTCGACCCGGCAGAAGCGGATCAGGGACTGCAGGCCAAGCAGCCGCTCGCCGCGGAACTGCGCCGAATGCCAGCCGCCGGCATCGAGCCGCGACAGCTCACCCCAATCGAACGCTGCCGCCGGCCCATGTCCATCCGTCGTGCGGTCGAGCGTGTCGTCATGGAGCAGAAACGGAATGCCGTCGGCACTCAGGCGGACGTCGCACTCGAACATCCGGTAGCCGTGAGCATGCCCCAGGCGAAAGGCCGCCAAAGTGTTTTCCGGCGCCAGTCGGCCCGCGCCACGATGCGCGATCCAGCGTGGATAAGGCCAATGGGCGGGGTCGATGGCGGCGGTCGGGGGCACGGTCGGCACCGAATACGGGGAATGTCGTCTCTCAGCCTTCGTCGCCCGTTTCGCTCGCCGCGGGCTTGCGGGTCCTGCGACGGGCAGCGGGTTTCCTGGCCGGCGGCGCAGCGTCGGCTTCGCTGTGCCCGTGCGCGGCGGCGGGCGTATCTGCCGGTTCCGGCAATACGGCCTGCGGCTGGACGGCCTCGGTACCGACCTTCACCTCCTCCTCGGCCGAACGCCCTTCAGCCTTGCGTCCACGCGAACCCGAACGGCCGCGGGCATTGCCCTGCTTCGCCGGGCGCCTCGCTACCGACTCATCCTCTGCGGGGGCGCCGTCGCCCTGAGCGGGTTCGGCAGGCCTGGCTGGCGCAGGTTCGGCCACCGGCAATTCAGTTGCCGCTGCGGCATCGGCCTGCACCGTATCCTCGACGGCCTTGGTCCGTCGCCCAGTCGAAGTCCGGCTCCGCCCCGTCTTGCCGGCAGTTGCGCTACGGCCGTTTTTCTCCGGCTTGTCCTTGCCTGCGACATCAGTTCCCGGCACTTCAGTCACGGCAGCGAATTCAAGCTCGGTATCCGCATCCGTCACGAGGGCCGGGCCATCGCTGGACGAAGCGGCCTCCTCTGCTGCGCCGGCCTGTGCCACAGGGCTCGACCGCTGGACATAGGCGCCCGACTTTTCGTCGCGCCCGACGACCAGCAGTCCGCGCGCCTGGGCTTCTTCGAGCAGGTTGCCGAAAGCACGGAAGCCGAAATAGCTTTCGTTGAAATCCGGCTTGCGCCGCTTGATCGCCTCTTTCAGCATCGACGCCCAGATCTTGCCGCTGTCGCCACGCTCGGCCATCAGCGCATCGAAAGTCTCCACCGCGATCTCGATCGCCTGGCCGCGACGGTTTTCCAGTTCCTCCCTGCGCCGTTTTTCCTCTTCAGGCGAGCGCTTCGCCGACGGCTGCGCATCGCGCGTGTCGCGCCGCGCCGAGCGCTGGCCGTCACGCACCAGATCGTCGTAGAAGATGAATTCGTCGCAATTGGCGATGAGCAGATCGGACGTGGACTGTTTGACGCCGACACCGATCACCTGCTTGGCGTTCTCGCGCAACTTGGACACCAGCGGAGAAAAGTCCGAATCGCCGCTGATGATGACGAAAGTGTCGACATGCGACTTGGTATAGCACAGGTCCAGTGCATCGACGACGAGGCGGATGTCGGCCGAATTCTTGCCCGACTGGCGCACATGCGGAATCTCGATCAGCTCGAAGTTGGCCTCGTGCATCGCCGACTTGAAGCTCTTGTAGCGATCCCAGTCGCAGTAGGCCTTCTTCACCACGATGCTGCCTTTCAGCAGCAGGCGTTCGAGCACGCGCTTGATGTCGAACTTCTCGTAGTTCGCGTCCCGCACGCCAAGCGCCACGTTCTCGAAATCGCAAAAAAGCGCCATGCTGATACTGTCGGCGGTGGACGCCATGATCGTTTCTCCGTGGATGTTCGGCGCGATGTTACGGCCAAGCGCCGGGCTGCGCCAGCCATTGCAAGCCGAGGGAGCATGCCTTTGACACGTCCGGAATCGTGTCTATCATGACGCTTCACTCAACAACCGTGAGAGATTCGTCATGTCCTTCTCCCGCCTCATCGTCGCATGCGCAATCGCCAGCGCCGCCACTGCCGCCACCGCGGCCGAGCAGGCCTCCGCCAGCATCATCAATCGTCAGGGGCAGACCGTGGGCACCGCAACGCTGATCGAAGGGCCGCACGGCGTGCTGATCCACCTCACCGCCCAAGGCCTGCCTCCCGGGCCGAAAGGCATCCACATCCACAGCGTCGGCACCTGCGACGACCCCGATCAGGGCTTCGTCGCCTCCAAGGCCCACCTGAACCCGGACGGCAAGAAGCACGGCCTGATGAATCCGGAAGGTCCCGACGCCGGCGACCTGCCCAACATCTTCGTGCATGCCGACGGCACCGTCGAAGTGGAACTCTACACCTCGCTCGCCAGCCTCGGCGGCCAGGGCGGGCGGGCGAAGATCCTCGACGACGACGGCGCGGCATTGGTCATCCACGAGAACCGTGACGACCACGCCGCCCAACCCATCGGCGGCGCCGGTGCCCGACTGTTCTGCGGCGTCATCAAGGCAGACTGATTCCGTGCGCTTTCCCGGCAGTGCCCTCGCAACGATCTTGCTGGCCGCACTGCCGGCTGCCTGCAGCTCACCCGCACAGGACCTGCAGCCGAGAGCCGACGGCGTGGGTCCGCTCACGCTCGGTGCAAATCTGGAAAAGTCCGCCGTGCAGGCGAGGCGGTTCGATCCGGGCGCGCTCCCCGTCGCCCCCGGCTGCGATGGCCGCGACGAGTTCGCCATGCGCATCCGTCCGCTGGACGCCACGGTCATGGCCATGGCCGATGCCGAAGGCCAGATCGAGGAAATCGTCGTTCAGCCCGGCTCGGGGCCCGGGCTGCGCACCGCCGACGGCGACGCCTGCTTTCGCCAGGCAGAGGCATTCGCCAGCAAGTTCAGCAACGAGCTTGGGCACCATGCCACAGGCAATCAGGCCCAGAAGGCAACCACGATCGAGCACACACTGAGCTTTGCAGGCGGCCAGCGCGTGCAGGCTAGATGGTTCCGCGGCGGCGGAAACTGCGACTTCGCGCTGTACATCACCGCGGCGCGGGCTGATCACACCAGGGCCACCGAATACGTTTCCTCGCTGCAAAAACAAGACAGGCCGATCAGCTTGCGCTGTCGGCCTGTCTCTAGATTTGGTTGCGGGGGCAGGATTTGAACCTGCGACCTTCGGGTTATGAGCCCGACGAGCTGCCAGACTGCTCCACCCCGCGTCGGAGAAACAGCACTATAAACGGTCGATGCGAAGAATGCAAGTTTTTCTTGTCGCAGGAGCTCATCCTGGCGCAATTCATCTGCGGTTTCCGAATTAGCCCGATGTTAGCCCGCGACGAGGTGAGTGATGGAAAGGCGATCCAGCGCAAGGCGGCGAAGAAGAGCCAGTCCCAGGCCTGCCAGGCCGTGGCCATCGTGTCCTCGGTCTTCTCCTTCATGATCGGCCAGGAGCGGTTCGGCGGTACCAACACGGCCAGCCGCGTGCAGAAGAGTCCGCCGCCATCCCGTGGCGCTGCCGACGAAGAAGCGAAGTGCCTGAGTTCTCCACCATTGCAATGCGAAACGCTACGCTATACATTAATCCATGATTAAGAGCTTCGAGCACAAAGGGCTTCAGGCCTTTTTTGAAACGGGCAGCAAGGCCGGCATTCAGCCACATCACGCACCGAAGCTGGCACGCCAGTTGGCGCGGCTGAACGCAGCCAAGGCCCCCGAGGACACGAACCTACCGGGGTGGCGCCTGCATCCACTCGTTGGAAGCTTGGCGGGCCACTACTCGGTTTCCGTGAATGGCAATTGGCGTCTGACGTTCCGCTTTGACGGCGTCGATGCGGTCCCGGTGGATTACCAGGACTACCACTGAGGACACATCATCATGATGACGATGTTCAAGCCGCCGCACCCTGGCGAGACGCTCCGGGAGGATGTTCTGCCGGCCCTGGGCCTGACCGTGACCGAAGCCGCCGCGCAGCTTGGCGTGACGCGGGCGGCGCTGTCCCGTGTGCTGAACGGCCGCGCTGCCATCTCGCCCGAAATGGCCCTACGCATCGAGGGCTGGCTGGGCGTGGAAAACGGCGGCAGCGCCGATGCCTGGATCTCACAGCAGGCCGCCTACGACCTATGGAAAGCCCGCGCCGCCGGCGCCCCCGTGGTGCAACGCGCACCCGAGGCACTGCGCGCCTGACTGCATTGTTGAACTCTCGCTGCGAGTCGACCAATGGATATGCGCAACACGTTGTCGTCCGCGAGCTCTCGATGCATATCAAGGATCTGGCGAAGGCCGTGATGGAGGCCCCCGACGATGAAGTGGTGAGCACTGCAGAGATTGCCAGAACGGTCGGGTGCGATCTTGAGGAAGCGTCCGCCTGACACTGAGCAACAGGCCGGCACCACCAGCACCGAACCCGCCCTTTCTTTGGTCGACCTCAGAGCCTGAGAAGAGCCCTCGAGATCCGCCAGCTGTTATCCCGCCTGAAATTAAAAAGGGCCTGCATCGCTGCAAGCCCTTGATTTCACTGGTGCCGGCAATAGGAATCGAACCCACGACCTTCTGATTACAAATCTGCAGGTCAGCGGATTTTTCGGCATTGATCCAGATGCACAAAAACGTCAAAACACACTGATATTCAAGAAGTTTTCTCATAAAACGATTGACCTGCGTTGATGCACATTGCTAGGATTTGGCTACACCGTGGCTACACGGAAGCGGGTTTCTGGCTACACAGTGGCTACACCATCGCCCCATGTAGCCAGCCCGACAGGAGCCGACACCATGCAACGCGAACGACTGACGCCCGAGCGCATCCGCCGCTTCACCTGCCCCGAAGGCATGAAGCAGGTCTTCCTGTGGGATACCGTCGCTCCGCGCCTGTCCGTGCGTGCGACAGCGGGCGCGAAGGCCTTCGTCTTCGAGGGCAAGCTGAACCGCCGCACGATCCGAATCACTATCGGCGACGTGCGTACCTGGGTGCTCGAGGACGCCCGGACGGAAGCGCGCCGCCTGCAAACCCTGGTCGACCAGGGCACCGACCCACGGCAAGAGAAGGCCGACCGCATCGCCGCTGCCGAGGCCCGGCGTGAAGAGCAGCAGCGGGCCAGCGCCCCGGCACTGGAAGCCTGGGCCGCATACCTGGAAGCGCGCCAGCCGAAGTGGGGGCGCGCAACTACACCGACCATCAGCGGATGTCCGACCCCGGCGGCAAGCCGAAGGCCCGAGGCCGCAAGCGTGGCGAAGGGGATACGACCCTGCCCGGCATCCTGCGCCCCTTGCTGGCGCTGCCCTTGAGCCGTATCGATGTCGCTGCCGTGCATGCCTGGCTGGCGAAAGAAAGCGCCGGTCGCCCTGCTCTTGCCGCCCTGGCCTTCCGCATGCTGCGTGCCTTCCTCAACTGGTGCGCCGACCGCCCCGAGTATCAGAGCCTGATCCACACCGACGCCTGCGCCAGTCGCCGGGTCCGCGATGAACTGCCCCGCCCTGCCGTGAAGGATGATTGCCTGCAACGCGAACAGTTGCCGCTATGGTTCGGTCAGGTTCGTGCGCTGCAGAATCCAGTGCAGAGCGCCTACCTTCAAGCCCTGTTGCTGACCGGCGCCCGCCGTGAAGAGCTGGCCGGCCTGCGCTGGGAGGATGTCGACTTCCAGTGGAAAAGCCTCACCATCCGCGACAAGGTGGAAGGAGAGCGCACCATCCCGCTGACGCCGTATGTGTCCCTGCTGCTGGCCGCGCTGCCGCGCCGGAATCAGTGGGTGTTCAGCAGCCCCACCGCCGCATCCGGCCGGCTGCAGGAACCCCGCATCGCCCACAACAAGGCACTGACCGCCGCCGGCCTGCCCGCCCTGACCCTGCACGGCCTGCGCCGCTCGTTCGGCACGCTGTGCGAGTGGGTGGAATGCCCGGCCGGTATCAGTGCCCAGATCATGGGCCACAAGCCCAGCGCCCTGGCGGAAAAGCACTACCGCCGCCGGCCGCTCGACCTGCTGCGCCAGTGGCACACCAAGATTGAGGGATGGATCCTCGAACAGGCCGGCATCGAACAGCCGAAGCAGGAAGAGGCCGCGCCCGCGCTTCGTGTCGTGGGAAGCTGATTTGTAAATCGTCGATATACAGAATATGATTATCTCGTTCCGCCACAAAGGGCTTGAGGCCTTCTTCCGCACTGGTTCGCAGGCGGGGATTCAACCCATCCACGCCAAGCGCCTGCGGGAAATGCTGACCGCCCTGAATGCCGCGGCCAGCCCGGCCGACCTGGCCCGCCCATCCTGGCGCCTGCACGGCCTGTCGGGCGACCGCGCCGGCTTCCTGTCCCTGACGGTGCAAGCGAACTGGCGGCTCACATTCCGCTTTGAAGGGGCGGATGTGGAATTGCTGGATTACCTGGACTACCACTGAGGAACGAGACAATGGATATGCACAACCCTGCCCCGCCTGGCGAACTGCTGGCCGGCTGGCTCGAAGACCTGGGCCTGAGTGTGACGGCCTTCGCCGAACACATCGGCCTGAGCCGCGTCATGCTGTCCCGAATCCTGCACGGGCATGCGGCCATCACGGCCGACACCGATCTGCGCCTGTCCGAAGCCCTGGGCACGTCGCCGGGCTACTGGCTGCGGCTGCAGACGCAGTGCGACATGTGGGAAGCCAGCCAGCGCGCCAAGGAACGGCCGCCGGTGGCCCGCATTGCGGCCTGACCAGTGCGTGCCATGATGACCATGCACAACCCGCCTCACCCCGGCGAAACGCTTCGGGCGGATGCCTGGATTGCCCAGCAGGCCGCCTATGACCGTTGGTACGGAGTGCTGCGTAATGCCTGAAATCTCGCGTTTTTTCGGCATCGTCATCTACATGAACTGGCGCGACCATCCGCCCGCCCATTTCCATGCCGTCTATGGCGAGCACGAAGCCCTGCTGACCTTCGACGGCAAGGTATATGCCGGCTCGCTACCCGGCCGTGCGCTGTCGATGGTACGCGAATGGCTCGCGCTGCACCGGGAGGAACTGGAAGCAGATTGGGCTCTGGCCGTGCAACGCAAGCCGCTGAACTCGATTGAACCTTTGGAGTGATGACCATGATCCTGCACACGACCGAAGTACGCCCGCTGCCGGGCTACCGCCTGTTCCTGCGATTCAACAACGGCGCTGCAGGTGAAGTTGATCTGTCCGCCGAACTGGAAGGCGAAGTGTTCGAGGCACTGCGCGATCCGGTTCTATTCGCTACAGCAGAGCAGCATCCCATCATGCGCACGGCCGCATGGGCGAACGGTGCCGACCTGGCGCCCGAGTTTCTGTTCGAGCTGATGAAGGCACAACGCGGCGAGCGTGCGGCATGAAGAATCGTGCCTCCGAAAGCATCAAACGCGGATTGCAGGAAGCCATTGCGCATGCAGGAGGTTCGCCCATGAGCGAAAAATATGCCCCTGTCGCCTTCAATCCGCGCGCCTTTGCAGAGGAAGCCTGCAAGCATGATCCGGTATTCCGTGAAGCCTATGAAGGCATGGCCGGTGAAGTCGCCGCCCTGAAAGCCCGCATTCTGGCGAACCCCGAGGCCCGTGCCGAACATGAAGCGCAGGCGCCCGAATTCGACCAGGTACGCGAACGGATCGGCTCCGACACGCCGCCCCCTGACTGAGCAACACCGCCGCCGACCGGGTGCCGGTCTGGCTCCGTCACGCTGCCCCTGCTCCGACGGGAGGAAAAGCCGGACACCATCGCCGGCCTGGGGCGGCGCCCGGTTCGTAAAATGGAATGTGAGAATGACGACTGATCCACAGTGGCTGCAAGCAGCCCAGACTATCGGTATTGACTGCAAGGAACCGCCTGATGCCCTTGAACCTGAGCAGATCGGCCGGCTGCAGTACACAACGGATGTGCGCGCCCGCAATGCGCTGATAGCGGCGCTCCGCTCCGATATTGAGAATGGAAGCCTGCCGGCCGTTCAGCACGTCAAGGCTGAGCCCGTGATTATTGAGGTGCCGGTGCGGCGGTGTCCGCATGAGGGGGTTGATTACGATGCGGATTGGGGCTCATCGGTCGAAGAATGGAAAGAAATGGGGGGCCGCGTGCGGCAGCAGGAAAGCGGCGCCAGGGAGGTCGGTTACGTTGTCATTGAGGCCGCCGCCTTCGCCAAATGGACCGGCGTGCCGGAATCCAAGCGCAGCGAGTTCGTCCGGGCATGGCTGCGGCCGCTCACCGCTGCTGCCAGCGTTGTGGCAGTGGCGCCGTTGAATGTGGCGGCGGAATCGAGCTCGCCCGAGATGACGAAAGACCAGATTATCAGTTACTGGCTGGGTGAGTGCGAACGCATCGCAAAGGAAATGGAGCTGTCCTTTTGTCGCGAACACATGCCGGGCAAGAAGGCGGACTTCCTGGCCTTTCTGCATGCGATCGAACCTGAGCTGAAGAACATCAAAAAAGTAGAGAGCCTGAAACCCTACTTGAAGAAATGCGGCTTTGCCTGGCCGCGGGATGCCGGCTCGAAGGAAAGCGCCTTGCCGCTGTATGCCAAGCTATTTCCGGAACAGGCAGACGCCATCCTGAAGGCTGGCAGCGATGGAAACCCCGAAAAAGTGCAGCAACGCAAAACAGCGTAACACACTGATTTTAAAAAGATCAACTTGGGTATGGTATGGGATGCGCGCCGGCATACCGTAGATACTTCATGATCGTTCGTGATTAATGTTCGTGTCGTCTCAACTACAGGACGACACGAAATGAATCTCCATGTCATCACCCGTCCCCGCAATCTGGACACGGCCGAATGGGCCAGCGCCCTGCGGGTAAAGCCCGACACAGTGCGCCGCGCCCTGTGCCTGAAAGGGCATTACATGGGCGTCGTGCCCATAAAGCTCCCGAACGGTCGCTTGCTGTGGCCGGCTGACGCGCTCGATCGCCTGACTGCCCCGCGCAAGGTGGGGGGCAAGCAATGAATGCGCTTCTGATCCCTGAAAGCCGCGACAGGCTGATCAAGCGGTGGGCTGCGGTCATGAAGTTCCGCATCGGGCATGATGACTCTGCCATCCTTGAGCAATTGCCCAATGGCGAATGCTTCCCCGCCGACTACCCGGCTGAGCATTCCGTGCTCGCCGCTGCCGCGCTGCGGAAAGTGCTCGGGGTCGGCATTCTCAAGCTGATTCATTCCCGGTCTGCCGATCTTGGCGCATCGGTGGAAATCCGCAGCGGGGGCGGTGTCCTGATGGACCTGTGGCTGCTTGGCTATGAGTTCGCCGGCGTCGACTATCACCTGGCCCCGTTTGGCTGGGTGCTCGAACTGGCTGGGACCGCCCCTGAACGCCTGTCGGTTCTGTCGGCCCGCCTCGATATGTTGGACAACGGGGCACTACATGGAATGGCGATGCTTGCCGTGCAAGGCCTGCCGGTGCCGGATGTGTTCGAAGGGCTGCTTGAGCCTGCCCCCGCTGCGGATTCCGCCTTCTTCGATGACGTGCTGCCGGCCCTTGCACGGGATGCCTCGTCCGACGTTTCCGCACAAGGCGTCGGGCATGCGACGGACGACGACGCGGGCTTCCACGCGCTCGACGCGATCTGCATCGATGGAAACAGGCAGCGCATCGCCGTCGCATGTGACAAGCGGCGCCATGCTTGGCGGTTTCGAGGCCTGGGCTATGACTTCTGGCTGCACTTCGTAGGCGATGCGTTCGAGGGCACGGCATCGCTCGATGGCGAGCCGGGGGTGCTGGTCCGTATCTCGTGCGGCCCATCGTGGCCCATCCCGCCGGATGTCATCGCGGATCGGGTTCTGGCGGCGATGTTTGGGCCGTACTGGGCTTTGGCTGGGGGTGTCGATGATTGACGTTGCCGCAATCCTCGACCAGTTCCGCGCCGCCGCTGCAGCCCGTGGCCTGATTCTGCCGGATCGCCTGGCGGACGATGGCAAGCTGCACCGCTGCGACGTGGAAGGCGGCGCTAAGGGCAAGCGGGACGGCGCCTATCTGCTGCACACCGACGGCATACCGGCTGGCGGCTTCGAGAATCACCGTGACGGCTTGGGCTGGGAGAACTGGAAGGCAGACATCGGCCGACGGCTCACGCCCGAAGAGGAAGCAGCCCAGCGGGCACGCATCGAAGCCCAGCGCGCCGAACGCGAAGCACAAGCCAAGGCCCGCCGCGACAAGGCCCGGCGTCGTGCGAATGCCCTATGGGACAAGGCCCAGCCTGCTGCGGCCGATCACCCTTACCTGCGGCGCAAGTCGGTAGGTGCGCACGGCCTGCGCCTGGCGGATTGGTCGTTCTGGCAGGAAGGTCCGGACGGCCGCCGCACTGAAACCCGCGTGCCTGGCGTGCTGCTGGTGCCGGTTCGCAGCGTCACCGGCACGCTGCACAGCCTGCAGGCGATCTTCCCCACGGCCGTGGGTGGCCGCGACAAAGACTTCCTTCCCGGCGGCGAGAAGGCCGGCCACTTCCACCAGATCGGCGAGCTGGCCGACAGCCTGCCCCTGTGCGTCGCCGAAGGCTACGCCACGGCGGCAAGCGTTCATGAAGCCACGGGCTGGCCGGTGGCGGTCGCCTTCGATGCCGGCAACCTGGTGGAAGTGGCCCGCGCCCTGCGGGCACAGCATCCGGCCTTGCAGATGATCGTGTGCGCCGACGATGATGCGTTCGGCCGCTGCCAAGCTTGCAGCGCCCCGGTGCAGATCGCCGACGGCCCGGACTGCCCCGCCTGCGGCGAGCCGCACAAGCGAGGCAATACCGGCCTGACGCGCGCGCATGAGGCTGCACGGGCGGTCGGTGGCGCCGTGGCGGTGCCGGCCTTCGCCGATCCGGCAGCGCGATGGCAGGGCTATCGGGACACGGGCAAGGCACCGACGGACTTCAACGACCTGGCGGCCAGCTCCGACCCCGCCGAAGGGGCGGAAGCCGTGCGCCGCATCCTGAATGCCGCGTATGCCTCGATGCAGGAAGGCGAACAGCCCGATGCCTTGCCCGGCCAGGACAGCCCGGCGGATGCCGGCCCCGAGCCGGAGCAGGAAGCGCCTGCCGCTGCCGCCAAGCGCACCCGCACGCCGCGAGCAGACAAGGAGCGGGACAAGCCCGCAGCCGGGACCGGTGGCGATCTGTTCGAGCTGCGGGACGGCCCCGAAGGCCGTGGCGTCTATCGCCTCAAGGTGGAGAAGCGCGGCGACGGCTGGGACCAGGTGGAACAGTTCGTGTGCGCGCCTCTCGAAATCACGCATATGGTGCGCGACCCGAAGGGCGAGAACTGGCAGCGGCTGGCCTCGTTTGCAGACCACGACGGCCGGCGCCGCCGTGTGCTGGTGCCCGATGACCTGCTCGAAGGTGATGGCCTGTCCCTGTCGCGGCTGCTGCGCTCGCGTGGCCTGTTTGTCGGTGACAGCAAGAGCGGCTTACTGAAGATGTACGTGAACCGTTCCCGCCCTGACCCGCGCGCCCGGCTGACGCATCGGATCGGCTGGCATGAGGACGTGGAGCAGCCCGGCCGCTGGTCGTTCGTGCTCGGTGGCGACCATGACCCCATCGCCGCCGACGGGGCGGAACTATGGCTCCACGCCGCACAAGGGACGGGGCATGCCCAGTTCAAGACGGCCGGCACGCTCGACGACTGGCGAGCGAACGTCGCCGCCCTGGCGGTGGGGAACAGCCGGCTCTGCTTCGCCCTGTCGGCGGCCTTCGCGGGTGGCCTGTGCTGGCTGCATCCGAACGTGCCCGGCGGCTTCCATTGGGCCGGTGGTTCCAGCCTGGGCAAGTCCGCTCTGCTGTATGCCGCTGCCAGCGTCTGCGGCCCGTCGGCGTACCGCCGCACCTGGCTACTGACCGCCACGGCAATCGAAGGCGTGGCCGCCGGGCATTGCGATGCCCCGTTGCTGCTCGATGAGCTGAAGCAGGCCGGCAACCCACGTGACGTCGCACAGGCGGCCTACATGCTGACCAGCGGGCAGGGCAAGGGGCGCGGACAGGCTGCGGGCGGCCTGCGGGAAACGGCACAGTTCTCCCTGCTGTTCATGTCAAACGGGGAAATCGGCCTGACGCAGTTCCTCGAAGAGAGCCAGGAACGTGCCTATGCCGGGCAGGAGGTGCGCTTCTGCGAGCTGCCAGCCGATGCCGGCGCCGGTCTGGGGGCATGGGATGTCGTGCATGGTCATGCCGACGGTGCGAGATTCTCCGAAGCCCTGCAGCGGGCGGCCGCAAAGCACTACGGCACCGCATACCCCGAGTTCATCCGCCACACCATCGCCGAACGAGAAACAATGCCAGCAGAGTTCGAGGCCCTGCGTTCCAGCTTCGAGAGCAGCGCACTGACCGAGAAGGCAGGCGGGCAGGCGATCCGTGCGGCCACACGCTTCGCTGCGGTCGCCTACGCGGGCGAGAAGGCCACGCAATGGGGGCTCACGGGCTGGCAGCAGGGCGAAGCCGTCAAGGCCGCCAAGCGGCTGTTCCGCGACTGGCTGCAGGCATTCGGCGGCGAAGAGAACCGCGAGCCGCGCAAGATGGTGGAGCAGGTGCAGGCATGGGTGCAGGCGAACGCCGGCACCCGCCTGGAAGACTGGCGCCGCCCCAGCGCTTCGGATTCGCACGCGCCGCGCACCATCAACAAGGCCGGATGGCGGCGCCCGACGGCTGAAACGGCATCGCTCAACGAGAAGGATCACGTCTTCGAGTATCTGATCTATCCGACTGCGTTCAAAGCCGAACTGTGCGCCGGATTCGACTCGGTACAGGTAGCACGCGAGTTGGAACGGCAAGGCATGCTGAAGCGTGGCGATGGTCGCCACGTTGCTGTGAAAGCCCGGGAGCCTGGGGCGTCTGGCACGAGTCGGTTTTACCTGCTGACATCGGCGGTACTGAGCGGGGCATCTGATGATGAATGACTGGTCAGAATTGGGGGCGCTCTCTCCGATCGGCGATGGGGAAATCATCGCCGATCATCGCTACCCCCACGCGGCATATGGGAACAGCTGCCCGGCCGTGGGAACAGAAATAGACGCACAAGTAACTGAAAATAAAGTAATTACACAACCTGTTCCCACTGTTCCAGCTGTTCCCATCACTTTTGAAAAGGTAAAGGCTCGGCACGTTACATCACACGAATCTGATGCAGAATTTAATGCCGGGTGGATGGGTGGTCGAAGGGCTATTGCGCCAGCGTCTGGAAGGGCAGTTCAAGGCTGCAAAGTATGCGCCTGGCTTTGCCGTCCCGGATTGTCAGATGGATATTGCGGGGGGTGTCGTGATGACCTTCCACATGCCTATGGCGTGCATCATCCGTTGCGCCGACTACCTGATGATGAAGGCATCGACTGCCCGGGCTGGACGCTGCGCGAGTAGATGCCGCGGGTCCCTCTTGGGGGGTTCCTGATACGGGTAATGCGCACCGTGCCGACTCTCTAGTCTGCGGTTCTTTGCAATGGGGTTCCGGGATTTGACCCTACAAAGTATGGGAACAGTGGGAACTATGGGAACACTATAAAGAACCTCAATAACCATGCGGGTTTCCGGTCGATTGTCTGTTCCCACATTGTTTTTTTAATGTAGGAACAATGGGAACAGTCCGGCCGCCGCGCTGTTTCTGCCGTGGCCCCTGGCCTCCCGGTTTTTCGTGTCTGCTGGGGTGTGTCTGTGCCGGCTTTGGGCGGGCTGGCGTGCCTTCCTCTGCTGTAGTCCTCGCGGCGCTTGTCGGCCGCTTCCGTGGCCTGGCTGGCGGTTCCTGCATCGATTCGACGCGGCTGCATCTGACCGCCGCGGGCTTGACGGCCCAGCGCGCTGCCGGGCATCATCCGTACTGCCTGCAGACAACAGGCACGGGATTGGCGTCCCGAACAACACTGGTGGACGTGTCCGCCGCCCTGGCGGATTTTTTATGTCCTCGCGCATGTGCTGCTTGCCTATGGTGGGCCGTGTGGGAGAGCCGCAAGGCTCGCCGGTTCCAGTGTTCCGGTACGCCAATCCCGCACGCGCCCGCCACCCCTGATTGGCGTCGGGGAGCGGGATTCATACCGCAAACACTGGAGCAGCAACCATGCAACGCACTGCATCGGGCACGCACGCCCACGCGCATTCCGCGCCCACTCTTTCCCCGAGCTTCACCCCTGGCCCTTGGCGGGCAATCGGCCATCGGCAGATCGTCGGCAGCACGCCTGCGGGCCTGCCTGTCTGCGAAGTCTGGCCCGGCGGTGTCGGTGCCCAGCAGGCCGACGCCAATGAGCGGCTGATTGCCGCCGCGCCCGATCTGTATCAGGCGCTGTGCGCTGCCCTGGTCGGCCTCGTCGGTTGCAACGATGATGGGATGTTCGATGCCGAAGAGCACGCCATCCGCGCCGTGCTGTGCAAGGTCGCTGGGGATCCCGCCGCCTTCGAGCCCTTCATCCAGCCCGCGCCGACGGTCGATGCTGACTTCCCGGCCGTGCTCACCGCCGACGATGTTCGCAGCTCAGAATCCGGCTATGAGGCCAGTTGGGGCGATCGCCGCCGCCTCATGATGCTGTCGCTCACTCGCAGTAGCGAGCAGCTCCGCGTCGGCGGCGGTGGCCCGGACGTGCGCGCGCTGCTGCTGGAAATGGCCGGCGAAATCGCCGCCTACCGCGATCACCTGAAAAGCGGCCTGGATGTCGCCGAACTCGCGATCCAGCGCCTGGAAGCGGTCGCCCTGTCCATCGTGCAAGGGGGTGAAGCATGAGCACGATTCACCGCTTCGCCCTGTACCGCGCCCTGCGGCGCTTCACCGGCCCGGCACTGGCCTGGCGTTTCACATTCGGCAGGAGGGCTTGAGGATGAGCGCCGCCAATCACACCCCGCCCCGCGGGCGCCGGACGCGCCCGTCGATGTGGCTTCGCTCGCCGCTTCCGTTCTGCGGGAAGTCGCTGCCCAGCTTCTGGGGGCACGGTGCATCCGCCGCCAGGCTGCGGGCGACGATCACGCGGATCGCCTGGTGGAGCTTGCCATTGCGCACGCGGACCACTGGGCCTGCCATTTCGATGAACAGGTGCGGATCATCGAGCAGTCGGACGGGAGGTAATCATGCTTTTATCGCCTGCGTTCCCGTCCGTGCAGTGGCTTTCCACTGAACAACTCGCCGCCGCCCTGCACCTGAAACCGCAAAGCCTGCGGGCGGCAATTTGCCGCTCCGGCCACTACTTCGGGTTGCAGCCGTGCAAGATGCTGAACGGCCGCTTGCTGTGGCCTGCCGATTCGCTGGATCGCCTCGCCGCTGACGCCAGTCCGGCCGCTGGCAGCAATCTGGATTGCCCGGATTTGGCTACACCAGGGCTACACGGCACCCAGAAGCAAAAACGCCAGCCCCGGAAGACTGGCGTAACTCATTGATTTTGCTGGTGCCGGCAATAGGAATCGAACCCACGACCTTCTGATTACAAATCAGCTGCTCTACCAACTGAGCTATGCCGGCACTGGGGGCGGATTATAGCGCAAGCACAGGCACGCGGCTGCACGACATGCTTGCCTCGAAAACTGTATGGATGTACAGTCAAATTACTGGATAACCATACAGGAGACGATCATGTCCGAAACGCTGCTCACTCGCCTGCTGCTTGCTGTCGGCCTGTTGGCCGGCTTGATGCTGGGAACCGGAAATATCGCGGCAGGCATTGCGCTCGCCGTGCTTGCCGGCGCCGCGACCTGGTTGATCCGTTCGCAGAATCTGTTCCGGCCACACTGCTGACCATGAGGCGCAGATTCGGCAGCCGGGCTTTCAACGGCCGAACTTGCTTACCAGTTGCTGCAGCTTCTCGGTGCGTCGTTTCTCCGCAGCCTCGGCTTCGCGCTTTTCCTTCTGCTGCCGGGCCACTGCGGCAAAGCGTTCCTTGAGCGTCGTCGATGCATGCGTGCGCTGCTCTTCGGTCACCTCTCCGGCGGGCTGCCCATCCAGATCGAAACGCTGTTGCGAGCGCTCGACGGCCTTCAGATAGCGGGTCGAGGCGGTATACATCCGCAATGCGGCACGCAGGCTCTTGCGATCGATGTCGGGCATGCGCTCGACGATGCTGGCATCGATCCTGAGCGCCAAAGGTTTGCAATCGCGAAAAGCCGGAAACGCCTCTTGCAGGCGTTGCAGCAAGGCGCGCGGCTCGATTCGCTGCCGTGGCGCAGCGTTGCTCTCTGTTGCGGGGGCAGTGGCAGGCACATCGGCCGCGATGCTGTCTTTTTCGGTGCTCATGAAGGACAAGAACTCTTGCAGGCTGGGCGCTGTCGGTAGGGCCCAAGGATGATCAAGCTTCGCATTCTACCCGTCCAGCCGCCTCGAAACACGGCGGGGCGTCCCCCATGCGAACTGGACAAACCGGGCCCTCGCTCCCCGGTCCACATCGCAATTGCCCGAAATAGGTATTGTGCCAATCGCAGCCGGCTCACCGCAATGGAGCTTGTCCCGCAGCACGCTCGATGCAGCCAGTGGAAACGAGCCGCTTTACTCCGCTGGATCATGCACTTCGCCGCCTCAGGCTACCGATATAATCCCGTGCATCGAACCGGCCATCGGCATCCTCCATGAGCGCCCAGCGCAGCCCTTCCGAAGTCGCCCGCGAAACTCTTCGTCAGCTTGCACTGCGCCGTATGACTCCGACTCCGGACAACTACAGCAAGCTCTACCATGAGATTGCCGGTAGCCACGCCAACGACGTCACGGCACCCAAAGACTTCCTGCACAGGCTGTCGTACCGCCTGTCCAGGGATACCCCGGAGCAGCAGAAAGCAGTCCGCAAGTTCGACGAGGCCCTGAATGCGGCTGATCCGAAGATGGCGGAAGAGGCGCTGTGGCACTATCTGGACGGACTGAAAAACGTCGAAGCGCCTGCATGGAATGAGCTCATCGCCGACCTGCTCCGTTCCTGGGAGGATCGCCAGCAAGGCTGGACCATCGCACGTAAACGCGAATCCCTCGATCGTGTCCTGGCCGCATCGGAGTCCACGACACTCTACAACCGCCTGCAGGGACTGCTGCGTGGCTGGAATCAGACTCCGCTCGACCTCGCAGCGGCAGACCCGGAGCCAGCGGAAGACATCGCTGCTGTCGCCACAAGCACCAAGTCGACTGCAGTCGTATTACCGGCCGGACACGGCCGAGATCTGATCGAGAGCTTCCGCCAGCTCCTCTCATCGACCCTCCGCGATGTCGTCCCATCCTTCCTGGGCGCGCATCCGGAACTGGCGGATGAGGCTCAGCGGCTTGCCGATGATGTCGCCGTCACACTCGAAGCCGCACAGCTCGAGCAGATAGGCGCCCGCATCCGCCGCCTCGCCCATCGCCTCGAAATGACCACGGCCGATGATGCGGAAATCCGCGGCGGACTCCTCCAATTGCTGCGCTTGCTGCTTCGCAACATCGACGATCTGGTGCTGGACGACACCTGGCTGACGGGCCAGATCGAAATGTTGCGCGAACTCATCGATGCCCCGCTCAACCCCCGCAGCATCGATGACGCCGAGCGCCGCCTCAAGGATCTGATCTACAAGCAGAGCCAGTTGAAGCACAACCTCGTCGAAGCCCAGAACCATCTGCGCACGATGCTCGCCGGCTTCGTCGACCAACTCGCGAGCTTTTCAGAGAGCACCAGCACCTACCACGATCGTATCGGCACCTGCGCCCAACGCATCGCCCAGGCCAGGGACATCAATGCAATCGGGCAGGTGCTGGACGAAGTGATGCGCGAAACCCTCAGCATCCAGGACGAAGCCCGACGCTCGCGCGATGAACTGATTGCAAGCCGCCAGCAGGCGCGTGCGGCCGAAGAACGCATCGCCACGCTGCAGCATGAACTCGACGAAGTCAGCCGCTTGATGCGGCACGACCAACTGACAGGCGTCCTGAACCGCCGCGGGCTGGGGGAGATGTTCGAGGCCGAGGCCGCCCGCGCCCAGCGACGCGGCACGACACTCGCCCTTGCACTGCTCGACATCGACAACTTCAAGAAACTCAATGACGCCCATGGTCACGAAGTGGGAGACGAAGCCCTCATCCACCTCACCCGCGTCGTGCGGCACCACTTGCGCCCGCAGGATGTGCTGGCGCGTTACGGCGGTGAAGAGTTCGTGATCCTGCTGCCGGAAACCGGCAAAGCCGACGCCTACAACACGCTGACCCGGCTGCAGCGCGAGCTGACCCGCGAGTTTTTCATGACCGACCACCAGAAGATCGTCATCACTTTCAGCGCAGGCGTGACACCGGTGAATGCCGGCGAATCCATGCAGCCCGCCTTGAGCCGGGCCGACAAGGCCATGTATCAGGCCAAGCAGGCCGGGCGCAACCGCGTCATCATCGCCGAACCGAGCTGATCCAGAACGGCCTCCTTCGCCCGACCGGCTTTACGTGAATACGGATGGCGGCAGCGCACCACGGCATTTCCCCGGTGCGCCACCACTCACGAAAGCGGCGCAGGTCAGGCCAGCCCTTCCGCCTTCAGCGCCGCCTGCACGGCCGGCCGCGCTGCGACCCGTGCCTGGAACGCCGTCAGATTGGCAAAACGGGACAGATCGAACTGGATGAAGCCCATCCAGCCCAGCACCGTGAACAGATAGGCGTCGGCGACGCTGAAGTCCTCGCCCATCAAATACGCCTTGCCCGCCAGTTCCTTGTCGACGTACCCCAGCCGGCGCTCGAGGTTCGCCTGCGCCGCAGCCCGCCAGGCATCCCCGGAGGCCGGATTGAAGAACGGACTGCAGGACTTGTGCAATTCGGTGCCGATGAAGGTCAGCCACGACTGCAACTGATAGCGCGCCAGGCTGCCGTTGGCGGGCGCCAGCTTCTTCTCGGGCGCAAGGTCGGCCAGGTACTGCACGATCGCCGGCCCCTCGGTCAGCACTTCACCGCCATCCAGTACCAGTGCAGGCACATAGCCCTTGGGATTGATCCGGGTGAAGTCGGCACCGCCCGCCGTCACCTTGGTCTGGAGATCGACGACTTCCGTCTCATACGGCAGACCGAGTTCTTCGAGAACGATGTGCGGCGACAGCGAGCAGGCGCCCGGCTTGTAGTAAAGCTTCATGGCAAGGACTCCGTGGGGTGGGAAAAGCGCAGTATGCCGCAGGCCTGCGACACTGCCCACTCGTGGCCGCCATCGGCAACTCCGATTGGACCTTAGCATAAGTTTTTGCTTATATTTATGCTTTCGAACCGTCCCCGGCCCGCTTCCCTCATGCGCTCTCATCCACTTGATATTCTGCTCTCCGCATCCCTCGCCGGTGCCGCTGCGGCACGGTAAACCAGCACCGACATCCGAGGATCCTCCACATGCAACGCGCCAGAATCCAGTCCTTTTTCGACCCGGCTACCTTCACCGTGACCCACGTCGTTTCCGACCCGGCCACGCACCGGGCCGCAATCATCGACAGCGTGCTGGACTACGATCCCAAGTCCGGCCGTACCTCGCATGCTTCCGCCGACGCGGTGGTCGCCCACGTGCGTCAGGCCGGGCTGACGGTCGACTGGCTGCTGGAGACCCATGCTCACGCCGATCATCTGTCGGCCGCCCCCTACCTGAAGCAGCAACTAGGCGGCCGCATCGGCATCGGCGGCCACATCCGCCAGGTGCAGGGTGTGTTCAAGGCCGTCTTCAACGCCAAGGACATGAACACCGACGGCACTGAATTCGACTACCTGTTCGAGGATGGCGAGCATTTCCATATCGGCAGCCTCGACGCCGCGGTGATGCATACGCCCGGACACACCCCCGCTTGTCTGACCTACGTCGTCGGCGAGGACGCCTTCGTCGGCGACACCTTGTTCATGCCCGACTACGGCACCGCACGCTGCGACTTCCCGGGCGGCGATGCGGCCACGCTGTTCCGCTCGATCCGCAAGGTGCTGGCGCTGCCGCCCGAGACACGCCTGCATCTGTGCCACGACTACCCGCCCGAAGGCCGCGCACCTGCCTGGGAAACGACGGTCGCCGAGCAGCGCGACAGCAACATCCACGTCCATGACGGCGTCACCGAAGCGGAATTCGTCGCCATGCGCAGCGCCCGCGACCGGACCCTCGCCATGCCGACGCTGATCCTGCCGTCCATCCAGGTCAACGTGCGCGCCGGCAATCTTCCGCCCGCCGAGGACAACGGCGTGCGCTACCTCAAGATTCCGCTCGACCTGCTGTGAGCATGCCGCCGACCCCCGCCCCCACCACCGCACCGAGCCCATCCTTCGCCCGCCGCTGGGCCGAATACCGCCGCGCCGCGCTGACGGACGACCTGCTCGCCGCCGTCATCGTCACCATCCTGCTGGTTCCGCAGAGCCTGGCCTATGCCATTCTCGCCGGCCTGCCCCCCGTGGTAGGCGTGATGGCCAGCCTGCTGCCGGCCCTGGCGTATGCCGCTTTCGGCTCCAGCACGACCCTCGCCGTGGGGCCGGTGGCGGTGATCGCGATGATGACCGCCCAGTCCATCGGCGGCGTGGCCATCGACCACGGCATCACGCCCCATCTCGCAGCGCTGGTGCTGTCGCTGGAGATCGCCGCGATCTGCCTGATCGCCGCCCTGCTCCGGCTGGAAACCCTGGCCGCCCTGCTCGGCGCCCCGGTGCTGCACGGCTTTGTCACCGGCGCTTCGCTGCTGATCGCCCTGGGCCAGTTTCCCACCTTGCTGGGCATACCGGTCAATGGCAGCACGGCCATCGAACTGGGCAGCGCCCTCGCCGCCAGCGACCGGGTACTGCCCCATTTCGCCACCGCCGCCATCGGCCTGCCGGCGCTGCTGGCGCTGTGGGGCCTGCGCCGCTACGGCAGCCGCATGCTGCAGCGCCTGGGCCTCGAGCCACGCACCGCACAGTTGCTGGCCCGCGCCGCGCCCATCCTGATCGTAGCCGCAGCCATCGCCTGGATCGTCGGCTTTCCCGGGCTGAATCAGGGCGTCGCCCTGTCGGGCCGGATCAGCCTCGGCGACGGCCTCGTCTTCCCGTGGATATGGGAGGCCCCGCTGGCGGTCTGGCTCGATCTGCTCGCCCCCGCGACGGTGCTGGCGCTGGTCGCCTACGTCGAAAGCCTGGCCGTGGCAGAAGCGCTCGCCGCACGCCGCGGTGAAAAGATCTCGCCACGCCGCGAACTCTTCGGCCTCGCCGCCGCCAACGCCGCTGCCGCTGCCTCGGGCGGCATGCCTGTCACCGGCGGTTTCTCGCGCAGCATCGTCAACTTCGACGCCAACGCCCGCACGCACATGGCAGGCGTGTGGACCGCCATCCTGCTTGCGCTCGCCATCGCCCTGATCGGCGACATGCTGCAGTACCTGCCGCGTGCGGTGCTGGCAGCCACCATCATCATTGCCGTGCTGTCGATGATCGATCTCGCTCCCTTCCTGCTGGCATGGCACTATTCCCGCACCGAATTCACGCTGATGGCAATGGTGACGGCGCTGACACTGTTCGTCGGCATCGAAGAGGCCTTGCTGATCGGCGTGATCTCCTCGATCGGCCTGCTGCTGCAACGCACCGCCCGCCCGCACTGGACGGAAGTGGGACGGCTCGCCGGCACCACGATATTCCGCAACGTGAATCGCTTCGAGGTCGAGACACTGCCGCAGGTGTTGTCGGTCCGGGTCGATGAGAGCCTGCTCTTCACCAATTCACGCTGGATTTCGGAAACGCTCACGTCCGCGCTGCGCCAGCGCCCACAGCTTCGGCACGTCGTGCTGATGATGAGCGGCGTCAACGGCATCGACCTCACCGGGCTCGAAGTGCTGATGCAGCTCGACCGCGAACTGCGCGCCAAAGGTATCCAGCTGCACCTCTCCGAACTGAAGGGCCCGTTGCGCGACGCCCTGGACCGGACCGAAGCCTCCGACTGGCTGTCAGGGCAAATCTTCATGACCCAGGACGCAGCCTTCAACACGCTCGCCGCAGAAATCGCCCGGCAAGACGCCGACAAGAACAAGTCTTGAGCCCCGCAATGCTTTGTGACGCAAGTCACATAACCATGACCGGATCGCGGATATGTGAGCAAACACTAATATGATTGGTCGGACACAGGCATGAACAGCGCTGTTTGCGCCGAACCATGCCAGCGGGGGAGAAGGAATGTCCGACAAATCCGAAGCATGTCCATCCGCAGCGCCGGCCAACGGCCGCCGCCGTTTCCTGCTCGGTGCATCGGCGCTGCCGGCCATTGCCGGCGCCGGCCTGACGCTCGCCGGCGCGCCTGCGCACGCCGCCCTGAAGACTTCGGCGCACATCGTCATCGCCGGCAGCGGCCTGGGCGGCCTGGCCATCGCCGCGCGCCTGTCGCGCGGACTGGACGGCGCGAAGATCACCGCCATCGACCGCAAGGAAATCCACAACTACCAGCCGGGCTACACCCTGGTGGCCACCGGCATCTGGCCGGTCGACAAGGTCAGCGACCGCAACGTCGACCTGATGCCGGCCGGCGTCGAGTGGGTGCGCGAGATGGTCGCGGAGTTCGACCCGGTCGCCAATACCGTCGTCACCGACAGCGGGCGGCGCATCGAATACGACTATCTGGTCGTGGCCACCGGCCTGCATCTCGACTACGCGCAGATCGAAGGCATGGACGTCGCCGCCATCGGCAGCAACGGCCTCGGCAGCGTCTATCCCGGCCCCGCCGCCGCCGAAGCGACCTGGCATGCGATGGACAGCTTCCGCCGGAAAGGCGGCTCGGCGCTGATGACCCTGCCCGCCACCCCACTGAAATGCGCCGGCGCGCCGCTGAAGATGACGTTCATGGTCGCCGACCGGCTCAAGCAGGCCGGCACCCGCGATGCATCGAGCATCGCCTTCCATTCCGCGCTGGACAATATCTTCAGCGTGCCCCGCATCAACGACGAAGTACTGCGCCGCTGGGCCGAACTGGACATCCCCGTCACCTTCAACAGCAAGCTGGTCGCGATCGACATCGGCGCCCGCCGCGCCACCGTCGCCAGCCCCGAAGGCGAACGCAGCGACATCGGCTACGACTTCATCCACGTCGTGCCGCCGATGCGCGCACCGGACGCGATCATGAACAGTCCCCTGCCCTGGCAGCAAGGCGGCTTCGCCGCAGGCGGCTGGCTCGAAGTCGATCCCGGGACCCTGCGCCACCGCCGCTTCGCCAATGTCTTCGGCCTGGGCGACATCAACGGCACCGGCAAGGGCAAGACCGCCGCCACGATCAAGAAGAGCGCGCCGCTCGTCGCGCAGAACCTGATCGACGTCATCGCCGGCCGCGACCCCTCGCAGCACTTCGACGGCTACACCTCCTGCCCGCTGCTGATCCGCGAAGGCTCGGCGCTGCTGGTCGAGTTCGACTACGACAACAGGCTGACGCCCTCGCTGCCGATGATCGATCCGCTGCAGGACAGCTATTTCGCCTGGATCATGAAGTACCGCCTGCTCAAGCCCGCCTACATGGCGGTGCTCAAGGGCCGCGTCTGAGGAGGAAAACGGCATGTACGAAATCTGGCTGACCCTCAACATCCTGTTCGAACTGGGCCTGCAATACCTGCCGGAGGTCATCGGTACCGTGCTGCTGTGGGCGATGCTGATGCTGTTCGCCGCCACCCGGCCCGGCGTGGGCTGGCGGCAAGGCCTCGTCCCCGCCATCGCGGTCGGCGTCATCGTCACCGTGATCGGCTTCTTCATCACTCCGGGCATGACCAAGTCGTCCTTCGCCAACATGGGCTACTGGGTCGACTGGATGAACCTGTTCTTCTTCGCCGCCGCCTTCGGCGCAGTTGCCGCCGCACTGGCCTGGCCGATCGCGGCCAGCATGTACCGGACTGCCTGAAGCCCGCCAACCCACTTACAGGAACCACTGCCGCCATGAAACGCCTTCTGATCGCAGCCGCCCTCAGCCTCGCCAGCCTGTCCGCGCAGGCAGCCGACATCGCCATTTCGGCCGAGGAAACCTACGCCAGGATCCGGAACGCCGAACCGGACGTGCTGTTCGTCGATGTCCGCGATCCGGTCGAGATCATGTTCGTCGGCTTCACCGACGCCGTGCATGTCAACATTCCCTTCATCCTGGTCGACCGCAGCCAGTGGAATGCCGAACGCGGCGTCTTCCGCCTGTACCAGAACCCGGATTTCGCCGCACAGATCAAGGCCGAACTGGACAAGCGCGGCATGGGCACCGACGCCGAAATCATCACCATGTGCCGCTCGGGCAGCGAGCGCGGCGAACCCAGCGCCAGCTTCCTGCGCGCCAACGGCTTCCCCAACGCCCGCTACGTGGTCAACGGCTTTCAGGGCGCGGCGATCAAGGATGGCCCGCAGGCCGGCTTCCGGCTGATGAACGGCTGGCAGAACAGCGGACTGCCGTGGTCGCCAAAGATGAATGCCGACAAGGTCTACCGCATCGACCAACGCTGACCGCCACAACCGCGCGTCGCATCCGGATACAGGCGGCCTCTGGCATCCACCTCGAATTCCGCAACGTGCTCCTCTATCATGCTGGCTTCGTCGAACCCACGCTGAAGGTCCGAGCATGACAGACACCACTTACACCCCGCCCAAGGTCTGGACCTGGGACAAGGCCAACGGCGGCCGCTTCGCCAACATCAACCGGCCCATCGCCGGCCCCACCCACGACCGCGAGCTGCCGCGCGGCAAGCATCCGCTGCAGCTGTATTCGCTGGCCACGCCGAACGGCGTCAAAGTCGGCGTGATGCTGGAAGAACTGCTGGCCCTCGGCCACAGCGGCGCCGAGTACGACGCCTGGCTGATCCGCATCAACGACGGCGACCAGTTCGGCAGCGGCTTCGTCGGCGTCAATCCGAACTCCAAGATTCCCGCCCTGCTCGACTGCAGCGGCCCTGAGCCGGTCAGGGTGTTCGAATCCGGCGCCATCCTGCTCTACCTGGCGGAAAAGTTCGACGCCTTCGTACCCACCGAGCCCGCGCGGCGCGCGGAATGCCTGTCCTGGCTGTTCTGGCAGATGGGCAGCGCCCCCTACCTGGGCGGCGGCTTCGGCCACTTCTACGCCTACGCACCGACCAAGATCGAATACGCCATCAACCGCTTCGCCATGGAAGCGAAGCGCCAGATGGACGTACTGAACCGCAGGCTGGCCGAAAGCCGCTACATCGCCGGCGACGAATACACCATCGCCGACATCGCCATCTGGCCGTGGTACGGCGGCATGGTGCTGGGCCAACTGTACGATGCCGCCGAGTTCCTGCAGGTGCAGGACTACACCCATCTCGTGCGCTGGGCCAATGAAATCGCCGCCCGCCCCGCGGTCAAGCGCGGCCGCATGGTCAATCGTGCCAGCGGACCGCTCGACCAGCAGCTCCACGAACGCCACGACGCATCCGACTTCGACACCCGTACGCAGGACAAGCTGCAAGCCGAGTCCTGACTTTTTCCGGCAAGGCACCCGGAGGGGCACGGCAACAAACTGCCACCCTTCCGGCCCGCCCTTCGGCACAAAAACCACACCGGGTTCCGACACCAGCACACCGATGCTAGAATCGCGCCCGCTCGTCATCGGGGAGTAGCCGCCCTGCGCAATGCAGGGGTGCGCGTCAACATGCTTGGCCGACAGGCCATGGCGCGTGCAGCTTTCAGGCCTGGCAAGACCTTTGACCGCACTGCCTACGGATAGGGCCGGGAGGCGGTGCGGTCTTTCGTCCTTCCGGCCCTGGAGTTCCCGTTTTCATGGAAGCGTTTCTGGTATCCACCGGCGTCGTCGCGCTGGGTGAAATGGGCGACAAGACCCAGTTGCTGGCCATCATCCTGGCCGCCACCTTCCGTCGCCCCTGGACCATCATCACCGGCATCTTCGTCGCCACCCTGGTCAACCACGCAGCGGCAGGTGCCGTCGGCGGCTGGGTCGCCCAGGCGCTCGGGCCGGACGTGCTGCGCTGGGTCATCGGCATCTCCTTCATCGCCATGGCGGTGTGGATGATGATCCCGGACAAGATCGAGGACGATGCCGCACAAAACACCCGCGGGCTGGGCGTGTTCGGCACCACCGTGGTGGCCTTCTTCCTCGCCGAGATGGGCGACAAGACGCAGATCGCCACCGTCGCGCTCGCCGCGCGCTACCCTGAAGTCGTCCAGGTCGTCCTCGGCACCACGCTAGGCATGATGCTGGCGAACGTGCCGGCCGTCTTCCTCGGCGACAAGATCGCCAAGAAGGTTTCGATGCAGCTGGTGCACGGCATCGCTGCCGCCATCTTCTGTATCCTGGGCATGCTGACGCTGTTCAACGTCGGCAGCCTGTTCTGAGAACCTGAGCGGTGGGGATGAACCAGAAGCCGGTCACCTCACCGAGCTTGTCCTGCGCAGGCCGTCTGCCACACTGCGCCTGCGATAATCCGCTTCAAAAGCAAAAAGCGCATTACACGGTATGTGTAATGCGCTTTTCATCCTGAATTCCTGGTGGACCGAAGGAGGATCGAACTCCCGACCTCTGCATTGCGAACGCAGCGCTCTCCCAGCTGAGCTATCGGCCCTGAAAGAAGGCGCATTATAGAGAGCCGGGGCGTGAAATGGAAGCCCTGCCACAGCCCTCTGCCGCCACCGGTGTGACTCCTTCAACGCCCCTCGCCGGAACCCACCGCTGCGCGCCCCAGCCTGTCGGCGATCGCATGCCATGCGGGGTCGTCGGGCAAGGCTTCGACGAGGATGAAGTCGGCGTCCAGCGTGTCGGCAGTACGCAGGCTGGCGTAGAGATCGTGGGCGTAGGCGGCGGGGTCGGCGGGCATCGCTTGCCAGATCAGGCGCGAGTCCTGCGGGTCGTCCTGGCCGTACGCCAGCACCGCAACGCGGCTACCCTCGCCTGCCAGCGTGGCCGCTTCGTCGACCAGCAAGGCGGGCGCTACCAAGCGCAGCGGGGTACCCGGTGCGTAATGGGCGGCCAGGGCACCGGAAACACGCGGTGCGAGCGTGGCAGCATTCGCCTGCCCTGCATCCGCAGACTGCGCCTCCTCGGCCTTGCCGCGCACGCGCGGACGGCGGCCGATGACGCGGGCGATGGCGTCGGGCGTGATCGCGCCGAGGCGCAGGATCTCGGGCGCGTCGCGCGAGAAATCGAGGATGGTGGATTCGATGCCGAAGGCGCAGGGGCCGCCATCGACCACCATGGCGACGCGCTCGCCCAGATCCTGCTGCACATGCGCGGCCGTGGTCGGGCTGATGCGGCCGAAGCGGTTGGCGCTGGGCGCGGCGATGCCCGAGCCGAAGACCTGCAGCATCGCCAGTGCGATCGAATGCGAGGGCACGCGCAGGCCGACGGTGTCCTGCCCGCCGGTGACTTCGTCGGGCACGTCGGGGGCGCGCTTCAGGATCAGCGTCAGCGGGCCGGGCCAGAAGGCGCGGGCGAGCGCGATGGCATCCTTGGGGATGCTGGCGGCCCAGCGCGGCAGATGGTCGGCCGACGGCAGATGCACGATCAGCGGGTGGTCGGCAGGTCGGCCCTTGGCAGCGAAGATCTTCTTCACCGCCTCCGGGTTCAGCGCATCGGCAGCCAGCCCGTAGACGGTCTCGGTCGGCATGCCGACGATGTCGCCGGCACGCAGCAGATCGGCGGCCTCGCGGATCGCCACCAGCGTGGGGGGCTCGATGCGGCCGCGCGGCTTGACTGCGGTGTTCTTGCTCATTCGCCGTTCACTCGTCGCGGATGCCGATCGCGGCACGGGCCTGCAGCGCACGCTGCAGCACTTCGTCCGCATCCTCGCCGGTGACGACGAAGTGGCCCATCTTGCGCCCGGGGCGGGCGTGGTGCTTGCCGTACAGGTGCAGGCGCAGGCCGGGCACGGCGTGCAGCACGGCCCAGTCGGGTTCGTGGTAGGCGCCATGGCCCTTGCCGTCAGCGTACCAGAGCTCGCCGAGCAGATTGACCATGACCGCGGCCGAGTGCTGGCGCGGCGTGGCGAGCGGCAGGCCGCACAGCGCCCTGACCTGCTGCTCGTACTGGCTGGCATCACAGGCGTCGATGGTGTGATGGCCGCTGTTGTGCGGACGCGGCGCCATCTCATTGACGACGAGCTCGCCGCCGCAGACGAAGAACTCCACCCCCAGCGTGCCGACGTAGCCGAGCTTTTCGGCGATGCGTTCGGCGATCTGGCGGGCCGTGTCCCTCAGCCCGGCCGAAGTCTGCGCCGGCGCGATGGTGACGTCGAGAATGCCGTTGCGGTGGCGGTTCTCGCCGGCCGCGAAGCAGCGCACCGCGCCGGCCTCGTCGCGCGCCAGCACCACCGAGACTTCGCAGTCCAGCGTCAGCATTTTCTCCAGCACACAGGGTTCGCCCTTGAAATGCTGGAAGGCGGCGATCGCCTCGTCGTGGCTGACGACCCGCGCCTGGCCCTTGCCGTCGTAGCCGAAGCGCGCGACCTTGAGCACTGCCGGAAACAGCCCGGCATCGGCATGACGGACGTCGTCCTCGCTGCGGATCACCGCGAAGGGGCCGTGCGGCAGGCCGTTGTCGGCGAGGAAGGATTTTTCGGCGATGCGGTTCTGGCACACCGCCACCGCGCTCGCCGCCGGATGCACCGGGATGAACTTGCTGAGGTAATCCAGCGTGCCGGCCGGCACGTTCTCGAACTCGGTCGTGACCGCCGCACAGCTGCCGCCCAGCTCGTCGAGCGCGGCATAGTCCTCGTAAACGGCGACCAGATGGCGGTCGGCGATCAGGCCGGCGGGGCTGTGCGGATCGGGATCGAGCACCCACACCTTGTAGCCCATCTCATGCGCCGCGGCGACGAAGAAGCGGCCGAGCTGGCCGCCGCCGAGCATGCCCAGCGTGGCGGGCGGAAGGATGGTGGAGGAAGTCTTGCTGGACGACATGACGGGCCTTCAGTGGGCGGAAATCGGCGGATACGGCCACGCGGCGCTTCAGGCCGGCGGCGGCAATTCCATGTCGAGCACGGTCCGGGTCTGGCGCGCACGGAAGGCATCGAGTTGCGTCGCCAGTTCGGCGTTCTCGTTGGCGAGCAGCGCGACCGCGAACAGGCCGGCGTTGGCCGCGCCGGCCTCGCCGATGGCGAAGGTCGCCACCGGGATGCCCTTGGGCATCTGCACGATGGACAGCAGCGAATCCTGGCCCGACAGCGCCTTCGACTGCACCGGCACGCCGAGCACCGGCAGCGTGGTCTTGGCCGCGACCATGCCGGGCAGGTGGGCCGCGCCGCCGGCGCCGGCGATGATCGCCTTCAGCCCGCGGCCGCGCGCGGCTTCGGCGTATTCGAACATCAGGTCGGGCGTGCGGTGGGCCGAGACCACGCGCGCCTCGTAAGGCACGCCGAATTCGGCCAGCACCTTGGCCGCTGCCTGCATGGTCGGCCAGTCGGAGTTCGAACCCATGATGATGCCCACCAAGGGCTGGGCGGTCGCGGTCGTGTTCATTGTCCTTCCTTCCCGTTGGCGTCGCGCGCTGAGCGTTCGGCCGACACCACGGTGTTCTCGAGCAGCATCGTGATCGTCATCGGCCCGACGCCGCCCGGCACCGGCGTGATCGCACCGGCGACTTCGACCGCCGAGGCGAAATCGACGTCGCCGCACAGCTTGCCGGCATCCGGGCCGCTGTCGAGGCGGTTGATGCCGACGTCGATGACGGTGGCACCCGGCTTGATCATGTCGCCGGTGACGAAGCGCGGCTTGCCGATCGCGGCAACGACGATGTCGGCACGGCGGGTGTGGAAGGCCAGGTCGCGCGTCTTCGAATGGCACACGGTGACGGTGGCGCCTGCGTTGGTCAGCAGCATCGCCATCGGCTTGCCGACGATGTTGGAACGGCCGATGACCACCGCCTCGGCGCCCTGCACCGGCACGCCGGCCGTCTCCAGCATCTTCATGACGCCGTTCGGCGTGCAGGGGACGAAGCCTTCGCGGTTCTGCGACAGCAGGCCGACGTTCTCGGCGTGGAAGCCGTCGACGTCCTTGCGGATGTCGATCGCCTCGAGCACCGCCGTCTCGTCCAGATGGGCGGGCAATGGCAGTTGCACCAGGATGCCATGCACGGACGGATCGGCGTTCAGCTCGGCGAGCCTGGCCATGACTTCCTGCTGGGTGGCGTCCTGCGGGTAGTCGAAGCGCAGCGAGCGAATGCCGGCCTTCTCGCAGCCCGCGACCTTGTTGCGCACATAGACGGCGGAAGCGGGATCGCCGCCGACCAGGATGACCGCCAGGCAAGGTTGCACACCGCGTGCCGTCAACGCTGCGGCACGTTCTGCGATTTCGCCGCGGACACGCGCCGAAAGCGCGTTGCCGTCGATGATGCGAGCGGTCATCGGTAAAACCTCGAAAAAGGGCAGGATTTTACAGCAAGGCGCCCGCGCCGCGTACCCATTCATCGCCCGGCCCAGCAGCTGGATCAGCTGGTTATTCCCAAGCGAAATCGTCCACTTCAGCCACGTCCCCATCGCCCGGTTCGGCGGCTCGGCTTTCAGCGCAGCAGCGCCCCCGGCTCCACCGTGACGACGTGCTGCACCAGTTCGGCCAGCGAACTGGCGCCCATCTTTTCCATCACGCGGGCACGGTGCACTTCCACGGTCTTGATGCTGATGCCCAGCACGTCGGCGATCTGCTTGTTGAGCTTGCCGATGATGATGAGGTCCAGCACCTCGCGCTCGCGCTGCGTGAGATGGTCGAGCCGGCGCGCGGTGTCCGCCTCCTGCCGCCGCTTGCTGCGGCTTTCGCGTTCGAGGGTCAGGCATTGTTCGATCAGGCGCAGCATGTCGCGCTCGCTGAACGGCTTTTCGATGAAATCGACCGCACCCTTCTTCAGCGCCGACACCGCCATCGGCACGTCGCCGTGGCCGGTGATGAAGACGACCGGCAGGGTGCAACGCCTGCGCCCGAGTTCCTCGAACATCTCCAGTCCGCTCATGCCCGGCATGCGCACGTCCAGCACGATACAGCCTGCCATGTCGGGGCGGCAGCCTTCGAGAAAGGCTTCGGCGGATTCGTAGGTCAGCACCTTGTAGTTATTGCCTTCGAGCATCCAGGTCATGGAATCCCGCAGGGCTTCATCGTCATCGACGACATGGATGATTTGTTCAAGCGCTGGGTGCAACTCGCTCACTTACGGACTCCGCCGGCAGGGTAAACGAGAATATGGTACCCCCTTCCGGGTTGTCGTCGACAATCAAACGACCATCGTGGAACTCGATGATCGAGCGGCAGATGTTCAAGCCCATGCCCATGCCCTCTGCCTTCGTGGTGTAGAACGGCGTGAACAGCCGCTGGCGCCCTCCTCGCTGATGCCGTGGCCGCGGTCGATCACCGCCACCTCGATCGCCCCGGCGGCCCCCGCCATATCCTCGCCGCAGCGGCGCGCGCGCACCACCAGCAGCCGCTGCTCCGGCAATGTGTCGGCCATCGCATCGAGGCCGTTGCGGATCAGGTTCAGCACCACCTGCTCGATCATGATGCGATCGGCGAACACCGGCGGCAGCCCGGGCTCGATGTCGGCCACCAGCCTGATGCCGGTGCGGCGCGCGTCGATGTCGGCGAAACCGAGCGCATCGTCGAGGATGTCGACCAGTTTGACCGCGCTGCGGCGCGGCTCGCTCTTCTTCACGAATTCGCGCACGCGGCGGATGATCTTGCCGGCGCGCTCGGCCTGGAAGCTGGCTTTCTGCATCACCGCCAGCACGTCCTCGGGCTTCCACTTGCCGCCCTGCATGCGGGTCACGCAGCCGGCACAGTAGTTGGCGATCGCCGACAGCGGCTGGTTCAGCTCGTGCGCCAGCATCGACGCCATCTCGCCCATCGTGATCAGGCGCGAGGTACGCTGCAAACGTTCTTCCTGCTGGCGCGCCACCTCGGCGGTCTGCTTGCGCTCGGTGCTGTCGGTGGCGATGCCCATGCGCACCACCCGCCCATCCACCCAGCGCATGGCCTGTTCGCGCACGTGGTACCAGCGCCCCGACACGGGGTGCTGCAATTCGCCGTCGAACAACTCGCGCGGCAGATCGGCCGGCGTCAGGCCGCGCGGATCGACGCGGTAATCGCCGCGTTCGGGCTGGGGCACGGCGACGCCGCGCACCGTGCGGCCCACCGCGTCGAAGCCGTTGATGCGCTTGAAAGCACGGTTGGCGAACAGGATCTCGTCGCTGCGGGCATCGGCCACGAACACCGCTGCATCCAGCCCGTCCAGCACCGCCTCGAAGCGTTCGTGGGTCGCTTCCAGCGCCGCGCGCACGCGCTTGGGCTCGGTGATGTCCGTGATCGACGCCATCCAGCCCGTCTGCTGCCCACTGGCATCGATCAGCGGCGACAGGTAGAAGCGCGCGTCGAAGAGTTCGCCGTTGCGGCGCTGGATGCGCAGTTCGAAGCCGCTGGCCGGCGCATGCCCGTCGAGCGTCATCCGCAGGTTGCGCTCGCAGACATCCTGCGTCTCCTTCGGCCAGTACGGGAAAGGCGCGATCGCACCGACCAGTTCGTCCTCGCGCCAGCCCACCATGCGGCAGAAGGCGGAATTCACGTAGATGATGCGCCCGCTCAGGTCGATGGCACGCAGCCCGGTCAGCACCGAATCCTCCATCGCCTTGCGGAAGGCGGATTCGGCACGCAAGACCTGCTCCGCCGCCTTGCTGCCGGTGATGTCGCGGGCCACGGCATAAACGAGGCCTTCCTCGGGCACCGGGTTGATGCTCCACTCCAGCCATTTGTAGCTGCCGTCCGCGCAGCGGCAGCGGTTCTCGAACTTCGCCGGTTCGCCGGCCGCCAGGCGGCGCAAGGCATCGAGCGTCGTGCCGATGTCTTCGTCGTGGACGAAATCGACCATCGGTCGGCCCGGCAGAACTGTCGGGCGCGTGGCCGAGAATGCGCTCGAAGGCCGGGTTGCAGCGGCGGAAGCGGCCATCCAGGCCCGCCACGCACAGCATGTCGAGCGAGAGATCGAACAGCCTGTCGCGCTCCTTCTCGACCTGCTCGCGGCGCTGCACGTGGATGCGCAGCGACCACAGGCTCCACAGCGCCAGCACTGACAGGCTCAGGATCAGTGCCGCCGGCAGCGCCCATTGCAGTTCGCGCAAGGCCACCTCGCGTTCGATCTCGAACCCGGGCTGCAGCAGCAGCCACACCAGTGCCAACATGCCCAGCGCAAAGAACAGCATCACCACACAGGGCACAGCCCAATACCGGTACTGCGGATCGCCGGGGGCAGAGTCGGAACGGAACATGGAGGACTTCGGAGGAAGGAGCAAAAAATGATGCAGTGCAATACCCGCCGCTCGATTGTCGGTGAGCCCTCCGGCAATCGTCATCCGGTTTAACCCTTATCGCGACATCCGGGTTTCCGCCAACTTTCCCGCTTTCATGCCTGCCAATACAGTCCGGGTATGCCGTTCTCCAGCACCCGGCGCAAACGCCTTGCCACCCTGCCCCTCCTCGTCGCCTGCGTGCGCCAGCACCGTGCTTCAGTCACGACTGCAAAGCACGAACTAAGTCCGCTCCAACACCCTTGCCGTGCCTCCCGGCATGCGTTCCATGCACGCATCCGGGCTTCTCCACGTCAACATCATTGCACATTGCGAAAAGTGGTTTTATAGTTCGAAAAGTCAGCCGCTGGTTGTCGAGGCGGCTGCGTCCGTACCACCAACAGACCTGCCCAACAGGTAGGATTCGCCAACCGAACGTCATGAGGAGACAGACCATGACCGGAATCAGCAACGTTCCCGCGCAAAACGATACCGACGCGCAGGAAACGAAGGAATGGATGGATGCACTCGCCGCCGTCGTCGAAAAAGAAGGCCCGCAGCGCGCCCATTACCTGATCGAAACCCTGATCGCGACCGCACGCCAGGAAGGGGTAAAACATCCCCTACTCGGCCACCACCGAGTACATCAACACCATTCCGGTCGAACAGCAGCCCCCCTACCCCGGCGATGCGGACATGGAAATCAAGCTCCATTCCTACATCCGCTGGAACGCCATGGCGATGGTGGTGCGCGCCAACAAGGACACCAACGTCGGCGGCCACATCGCCTCGTTCGCGTCCGCTGCAGCCCTCTATGACGTCGGTTTCTCGCACTTCTGGCACGCCCCGTCGGCCCAGCACGACGGCGACCTGATCTTCTTCCAGGGCCACTCGGTGCCCGGTGTCCTACGCCCGCGCCTACATGCTGGGCCGCCTGACCGAAGAGCAGATGGACAGCTTCCGCCAGGAAACCGGCGGCAAGGGCATCTCGTCCTACCCCCACCCGTGGCTGATGCCGGAATTCTGGCAGTTCCCCACCGTGTCGATGGGCCTCGGCCCGCTGTGCGCCATCTACTCGGCGCGCTTCATGAAGTACATGGCCAGCCGTGGCATGATCGACCCGGCCCGCGCCGAACAGCGCAAGGTCTGGGCCTTCCTCGGCGACGGCGAGACCGATGAAGTCGAATCGCTGGGCGCGATCGGCATGGCCGGCCGCGAGCGGCTCGACAACCTGGTCTTCGTCATCAACTGCAACCTGCAGCGCCTCGACGGCCCCGTGCGCGGCAACGGCAAGATCGTCCAGGAACTCGAAGCCGAATTCCGCGGCGCCGGCTGGAACGTCATCAAGGTTCTCTGGGGCACCCATTGGGACGCCCTGTTCGCCCGCGACAAGAAGGGCATCCTGCAGAAGCGCATGATGGAATGCGTCGATGGCGAGTACCAGACCTTCAAGGCCAAGGACGGCGCCTACGTCCGCGAGCACTTCTTCAACACGCCCGAACTGAAGGAACTCGTCGCCGACTGGACCGACAACCAGATCTGGCGCCTGAACCGCGGCGGCCACGACATCTTCAAGATCTTCACCGCCTACAAGGCCGCGGCCGAGCACAAGGGCCAGCCGACGCTGATCCTGGCCAAGACCATCAAGGGCTTCGGCATGGGCCAGGCCGGCGAGGCGATGAACATCTCGCACCAGCAGAAGAAGATGGACGTCGAAGCCATCCGCCGCTTCCGCGACCGCTTCGGCCTGCCGGTACCCGACGACAAGCTGGAAGAGCTGCCCTACCTGAAGTTCGAGGAAGGCTCGCCCGAGCAGAAGTACCTGCTGCAGCGCCGCATGGACCTCGGCGGCTTCCTGCCGCAGCGCCGCACCAAGGCCGAACCGCTGGCCATCCCTTCGCTCGATACCTTCGCCGCGCTGCTGAAGGCCTCGGGCGAAGGCCGCGAGCTGTCGACGACGATGGCGATCGTGCGCATGATGAACACCCTGCTGAAGGACAAGCAGATCGGCAAGCACATCGTGCCGATCGTGCCGGACGAGTCGCGCACCTTCGGCATGGAAGGCATGTTCCGCCAGTACGGCATCTGGAACCAGGAAGGCCAGAAGTACGTGCCGGAAGACCATGACCAGCTCATGTTCTACAAGGAAAGCCAGACCGGCCAAGTGCTGCAGGAAGGCATCAACGAAGCCGGCGCGATGGCCGACTGGATCGCCGCCGGCACCGCCTACAGCGTGCATGGCGTGCAGATGATCCCGTTCTACATCTTCTACTCGATGTTCGGCCTGCAGCGCACCATGGACCTGTGCTGGGCGGCAGCCGACCAGCGCACCCGCGGCTTCCTCATCGGCGGCACCGCCGGCCGCACCACGCTGAACGGCGAAGGCCTGCAGCACGAGGACGGCCACAGCCTGCTGATGGCCAACATGATCCCGAACTGCATCAGCTACGACCCGACCTTCCAGTACGAAGTCGCCGTCGTCGTGCAGGACGGCCTGCGCCGGATGTTCGCCGAACAGGAGGACATCTACTACTACATCACGGTGATGAACGAGAACTACGAACATCCCGAGATGCCTGCCGGCGCCGAAGCCGACATCCTCAAGGGCCTGTACCTGTTCCGCAAGGGCGGCGACGCCAAGGGTCCTCGCGTGCAGTTGATGGGTTCGGGCACGATCTTCCGTGAAGTCATCGCCGCCGCCGAACTGCTCAAGAACGACTGGGGTGTCGAGGCCGACATCTGGGGCGCGCCCAGCTTCAACGAACTGGCCCGCAACGGCCAGGACGTCGAGCGCTGGAACCTGCTGCACCCGCAGGAAGAGCCGAAGAAGACCCACGTGCAGCAGAAGCTCGCCGGCTTCGAAGGCCCGGCCATCGCCGCCACCGACTACATCCGCATGCTCCCCGAGCAGATCCGCGTGCAACTCGACCGCCGCTACGTCACGCTGGGCACCGACGGCTTCGGCCGCTCCGACACCCGCGAGAAGCTGCGCCACTTCTTCGAGGTGGATCGCCACTGGGTGACGCTGGCTGCGCTGAAGGCGCTGGCCGATGACGGCGTGATCGGCCGCGACAAGGTCGCAGCCGCGGTGGCCAAGTACAACCTCGACCCGAACAAGCCGAACCCGATGTCGGTTTGAGCGAGCAAGGAGACAAGAACATGAGCCAACTCATTGAAGTGAAGGTTCCGGACATCGGCGACTTCTCCGACGTGCCGGTCATCGAGCTGTTCGTCAAAGTCGGCGATACCATCGCCGTCGATGACGCCATCGCCACGCTCGAATCCGACAAGGCCACGATGGACGTGCCCTCGTCGGCCGCCGGCGTGGTCAAGGAAGTGCTGATCAGCCTCGGCGACAAGGTGTCCGAAGGCAGCGTGCTGATCAAGGTCGAAGCCGCCGGCGCCGCTGCTGCGGCCCCCGCTCCGGCTGCCGCCTCGGCGCCGGCACCCGCTGCCGCTCCGGCAGCGGCCCCGGCGGCGGCGGCACCGGCCGCCGGCGGCAGTGTGGTCGACGTCGTCGTGCCCGACATCGGCGACTTCTCCGACGTGCCGGTCATCGAGCTGTTCGTCAAGGCCGGCGACACCATCAAGGTCGACGACGCCATCGCCACGCTCGAGTCCGACAAGGCAACCATGGACGTGCCGTCCTCCGCCGCCGGCGTGGTCAAGGAAGTGCTCGTCAGCCTCGGCGACAAGGTCAGCCAGGGCAGCCTGCTGATCAAGGTCGAGGCAGCCGGCGCAAGCGCAGCTGCCGCCCCGGCTGCTGCAGCTGCGCCCGCTCCTGCCGCCGCGCCGGCTCCGGCCGCAGCCGCGCCTGCCCCGGCGGCCAGCGCCCCGGCGCCGGCTGCTTCGCCGGCCGCAGCGTCCGCGGTCACGCTCGGCGGCAAGGTTCACGCCAGCCCCTCGGTGCGCGCCTACGCCCGCGAGCTCGGCGTCGATCTCGCCCAGGTCAAGGCCACCGGTCCCAAAGGCCGCATCGTCAAGGAAGACGTCACCGCCTTCGTCAAGGGTGCGATGAGCAGCGGCACGGTTCCGGGCAAGACCCCGGCCGCCGCAGCCGGCGCCTCGCTGGGCGGCGGGCTCGACCTGCTGCCGTGGCCGAAGGTCGATTTCGCCAAGTTCGGCGAAGTCGAGGTCAAGCCGCTGTCCCGCATCAAGAAGATCTCCGGCCAGAACCTCGCCCGCAACTGGGTGATGATCCCGGCGGTGACCTACCACGAGGACGCCGACATCACCGACCTGGAAGCCTTCCGGGTGGCGATGAACAAGGAGCACGAGAAATCCGGCAAGAAGCTCACCATGCTCGCCTTCATCATCAAGGCCTCGGTGCGCGCGCTGCAGGAATTCCCCGAGTTCAACACCTCGCTCGACGGCGACAACCTGGTCTACAAGAAGTACTTCAACATCGCCTTCGCCGCCGACACGCCCAACGGCCTGGTCGTTCCGGTGATCAAGGACGCCGACAAGAAGAGCGTGTTCGAGATCGCCGCCGAATCCGGCAACCTGGCCAAGCTCGCCCGCGACGGCAAGCTCAAGCCGGCCGACATGTCCGGCGCCTGCTTCACGATCTCGTCGCTCGGCGGCATCGGCGGCACCTACTTCGCGCCGATCGTCAATGCGCCCGAAGTCGCCATCCTCGGCGTCAACAAGTCGGTGCTGAAGCCGGTGTGGGACGGCAAGCAGTTCGCGCCGCGCCTGACCCTGCCGATGTCGCTGACCGCCGACCACCGCGTCATCGACGGCGCCCTGGCGACCCGCTTCAATGTGTACCTCGCGCAACTGCTGGCGGACTTCCGCCGCGTGATGCTGTAAGGAGACCGCCATGAGTCTAGTGGAAGTAAAAGTTCCGGACATCGGCGACTTCTCCGACGTGCCGGTCATCGAGCTGTTCGTCAAGGTCGGCGACACCATCAACGTGGACGACGCGATCTGCACGCTGGAATCCGACAAGGCCACCATGGACGTGCCCTCGAGCACGGCCGGCGTGGTCAAGGAAATCCTCATCGCCATCGGCGACAAGGTGTCCGAAGGCGTGGTGCTGATCAAGGTCGAGGCCGCAGGTGCTGCGGCTGCAGCACCCGCACCGGCCGCATCCGCGCCGGCACCTGCCCCGGCCGCTGCAGCCCCGGCAACCGGTGGCGGTGTGGTCGAAGTCGCCGTGCCCGACATCGGCGACTTCTCCGACGTGCCGGTCATCGAGCTGTTCGTCAAGGCCGGCGACACCATCAAGGTCGACGACGCCATCGCCACGCTCGAGTCCGACAAGGCAACCATGGACGTGCCGTCCTCCGCCGCCGGCGTGGTCAAGGAAGTCCTGGTCAGCCTCGGCGACAAGGTCAGCCAGGGCACCGTGCTGATCAAGGTCGAGGCAGCCGGCGCCAGCGCCGCTGCCGCGCCGGCCCCGGCTGCGGCCGCAGCGGCACCGGTTGCCGCTCCGGCAGCCGCCAGCCACAGCGGCAGCGCCGACGCCGAATACGACATGGTCGTGCTCGGCGCCGGTCCCGGCGGCTACTCGGCGGCCTTCCGCGCCGCCGACCTCGGCCTCAAGACCGCGATCATCGAGCGCTACGCCACGCTGGGCGGCGTGTGCCTGAACGTCGGCTGCATCCCGTCCAAGGCGCTGCTGCACGTCGCCGCGGTCATCGAGGAAGCCGAGCATGTCAGCACCGCCGGCGTCAGCTTCGCCAAGCCCTCGGTGGACGTCGACGCGCTGCGCAAGCACAAGGACGGCGTCATCGGCAGGCTCACCGGCGGCCTCGCCGGCATGGCCAAGGCACGCAAGGTCGACGTCATCCGCGGCTACGGCAACTTCCTCGACCCGCACCACATCGAAGTCGAGGAAACCACCGGCAGCGGCTGGGACACCACCGGCGCCAAGAAGGTCGTCAAGTTCAAGAACTGCATCATCGCCGCCGGCTCCGCCGCGGTGCACCTGCCCTTCATCCCGAAGGACCCGCGCATCGTCGATTCGACCGGCGCGCTGGAACTGCGCCAGGTGCCGGGCAAGATGCTGGTCATCGGCGGCGGCATCATCGGCCTGGAAATGGCCACGGTGTATTCCACGCTGGGCACGCGTCTCGACGTCGTCGAAATGCTGGACGGCCTGATGCAGGGCCCGGACCGCGATGCGGTCAAGGTGTGGGAGAAGCAGAACGCCCACCGCTTCGACAAGATCATGCTCAAGACCAAGACGGTTGCGGTCGAAGCCAGGGACGACGGCATCTACGTCAAGTTCGAAGGCGACGGCGCACCGGCCGAGCCGGTCAAGTACGACATGGTGCTGCAGTCGGCCGGCCGTTCGCCCAACGGCAACAAGATCAGCGCCGACAAGGCGGGCGTCATCGTCGGCGAACGCGGCTTCATCCCGGTGGATGCGCAGATGCGCACCAACGTGCCGCACATCTTCGCCATCGGCGACATCGTCGGCCAGCCCATGCTCGCCCACAAGGCCGTGCATGAAGCCCACGTCGCCGCCGAAGTCGCCGCCGGCCACAAGGCCGCCTTCGACGCCACGGTGATCCCGGGCGTGGCCTACACCCATCCGGAAGTGGCCTGGGTCGGCTACACCGAGGCGCAGGCCAAGGCCGAAGGCAAGAAGGTCGAAACCGCCAAGTTCCCGTGGGCCGCCAGCGGCCGCGCGATCGCCAACGGCGCCGACTACGGCTTCACCAAGCTGATCTTCGACGCCGAAACGCATCGTGTCATCGGCGGCACCATCGTCGGCCCCTCGGCCGGCGACATGATCGGCGAAGTCTGCCTGGCGATCGAAATGGGCGCCGACGCGGTCGACATCGGCAAGACCATCCACCCGCACCCCACCTTGGGCGAAACGGTGGGCATGGCTGCCGAAGTCGCCCACGGCAGCTGCACCGACCTGCCGCCGATGCGCAAGAAATAAGCATCGGGCTGCACTCGGCCGTCACCGGAAACCCGCCCGCGTGAACTGCACCCCAAGAGTTGGACACCGATCCAACTTTTGGGGTGTTTTACATGGCGAAGTACGATGAGCAATTCAAGCTGAGGGTGGTGCAGAGCTACGAACTGGGTGATCGGGGTTTCAAGGCGTTGGCTCATGAGTACGGTCTGGACCATGGGACGGTCAGGCGCTGGGTCAAGAGCTACGAGCACCACGGGCAGGAGGGCTTGAGCAAGAAGTTCAGCCACTACAGTGCGCAGTTCAAATTGTCGGTGCTGCAGCGGATGCGGCGGGAAGGGTTGTCGGTTCGCCAAGCGGTTGCGATGTTCGACATCCGGGGCGGCGTGGGGGTCATCAGAGCTTGGGAACGCCAGTATGATGAGGGCGGGCTGCAAGCACTGCATCCCAAGCTTCGCGGCCGGCCGAAGAAGATGACGATACCCGAGACCCCAGAGCCCTTGCCATCGAAGTCCGAAGATACGCGCACGCTCGAGCAGTTGCGCAAAGAGAACGAGTATCTGCGCGCGGAGGTGGCGTACCTAAAAAAATTGAGGGCCTTGCGTCAGGCCAAAGAGCAGGCCGCGCAGAAAAAGCGCGGGTAGTGCTTGAACTGAGGCAAGGCCACGATCTGGCGATGTTGTTGAGGGCGGCGGGGCTATCGCGCAGCACGTTCTACTACCAGGTGAAGGCGCAGCAGGCTGGCGACCGGCAGGCTGATCTGAAATCGCGTATTCGCGCCCTCTACGAGCGTCACAAGGGGCGTTATGGCTACCGGCGCATCACGGCGGCGCTGCGCCAGGCCGGCGCGGTGATCAATCACAAGGCGGTGCAGCGCCTGATGCGGGCGCTGGGGCTGAAGTCGCTGGTGCGCCCCAAGAAATACCGTTCCTACAGGGGGCCGCAGGCCCAGGTGCCCAACATTCTGGCGCGCCAGTTCCAGGCCGAACGGCCCCACCAGAAGTGGGTGACCGACGTGACCGAGTTCAATGTGCGTGGCCAGAAGCTGTACCTCTCGCCCGTGATGGATCTCTACAACGGGGAAATCGTGTCCTATGCGATGCAAAAACGGCCGTACTTCTCGCTGGTGGCCAACATGCTCAACAAGGCCTTGGCCAAGCTGGCCGGCAAGGAGGCGCCGCTATTGCACTCCGACCAAGGATGGCAGTATCAGATGTCCGCCTATCGGCGCCAGCTCGCCGCACGCGGCCTGATCCAAAGCATGTCGCGCAAGGGCAACTGCCTGGACAACGCCGCCATGGAGAGTTTCTTCGGTACGTTGAAGTCAGAGTTCTTCCACCTGAACTGCTTTGACAGCATCGAGCAGCTACAGGCCGGCATCCGACAATACATCCACTACTACAATCACGACCGTATCAAGACCAAATTAAAAGGCCTGAGCCCGGTGCAGTACCGAACTCAGGCCTTGGCCGTCTAGCTTATAACTGTCCAACTTCTTGGGGTCAGTTCACGCGAGGCGGGTTTCCTTTTGGTGCCGCCCGGCCTTCAGATGGATGCAGACTGCGCCGCGGACGGCTCAGTTGCCCGCCTCTCTTCGCGCCGCCCGCATCACCCCCGCGATGAAATCGGTCTTCGCCTTCGCATAGGCGACACGGTCGTCGGGATGCTCATCGGCAATCCGCCGCTTCAGTTCGCCGTATGCCGCTGCCACGTCGGGATGGGCACGCAGGTGATCGCGGAACAGCAAGCGCTCCCACTCCGGCGAAGCCGGCTCGAGGCAATGGATGTGGTGCGTACGGCGCCCCGCCGCATCGCGCTTGATGAACCACGCATAGCCGATGCCCGGTAGCCCGTTCGTCCGCCCCCGCCAGAAGAACTCATAGCCTTCACGCTTCAGGACCGGCACGATGTGCTGCGCAAGGCTCGCCATCGAACGCACTTCCAGCAACATGTCGACGACCGGCTTCGCCGCCAGCCCCGGCACCGCGGTGCTGCCGAAATGCTCGATGCGGCCGATCAACTCCGCCGGCAGCAATCGACGCAGATGAGCCGCCTCGGCAGGAACGACGCTGGCCAGGCAGGATCGTAGGGCACGATCCGGACGCGCTCATGTAGCGCACGCTCGACATGGCGGGGCTGATGGCTCATGGACGGCACTATAATCCCGAACCGGCTCACTGCCCGAACACGCACCGTGGCCCCGCCCCAGCCCACCACGCCCTTCACCGCCGAAGACTACCTGCAATGGGAAGCCGGGCAGCCCGACAAGCACGAGTTCGTGCGCGGCGAGAAGTTCGCCGCCTACCGCCGCATCGCCTCGCTGAAGGAATTCGTCCTCATCGACCCCGACCTGCGCCGCATCGAATACTACCGCCTCGCCGGCAACCAACGGTGATCACTCCAGGACATCGAAACCGAACAGCCGCTGGTACTGCACGAGCTCGGCGTTTCGATCCCGTGGCAGAAGGTGTTTCGCAACGCGGACTGAAGATGCCGTCCAACGCGGCCTTGAGCTGACCCGGCGAAATACCAGGCAGGGCCCATCGCCAGACTCCGTATGCAAAGTGGCAAAAAAGCCCGCCGACACCGGCAAAACAGGCAAAGTTTGCCGGCAGACAGCAGGCAGGCACCGGCAATCCAATGAGCAAAGAGGGAATATCCACGCAATAACGCACCTGGCTCCACGCAATAACGCACCTGGCACGCATCTCGCTGTAGGACGTCCAGAGAGCTCGGGCGCCGGCAACAGTGCCCACAGGACATGACCCGAGCCCACTTCGAATCGGACATCCGGGAGATTCAAAATGGCACAGGTCATCAATACCAACATTCCTTCGCTCAACTCGCAGCGCAACCTGAACATCTCGCAAGGTTCGCTCTCCACCTCGCTGCAACGACTGTCATCCGGCCTGCGCATCAACAGCGCCAAGGACGATGCCGCGGGCCTGGCGATCTCGGAGCGCATGAGCGCTCAGATCAACGGCCAGAACCAGGCCCGCCGCAATGCCAACGACGGCATCTCGCTGGCGCAGACCGCCGAAGGCGCACTCGAGTCGGCCAGCGAAGTGCTGCAGCGCATCCGCCAACTCGCCGTGCAGTCGTCCAACGCCACCAACTCGCCGTCGGATCGCCAGGCACTCAACGCCGAAGTCAACGAACTCACCGCCGAACTCGACCGCATCGCCAAGACCACCGAGTTCAACGGCCGCAAACTGCTCGACGGCTCCTTCACCACCGCCACCTTCCAGGTGGGCGCCAATGCCGGCCAGATGATCTCGGCCACCACCGCCAACTTCAGCACCAACCAGTATGGCGGCTACCGCATCGGCTCGCTGGAGGCCGCCAACAGCGGCGCAAAGGGCGACCTCACCCCGGGCAGCACCCCGTTCGCGCTCGGCTCCTCGGCCGGCCCCACCAACCGCGTCGTCGGCAGCACGCTGACCATCAACGGCGCCAGCGGCGCCGCCACCGTGGCCATTCCAGCCGGCGCCTCGGCCAAGACCGCGGTACAGCTCATCAATACCGAGCACGGCACCACCGGCGTCACCGCCTCGGCCAAGACCGAATTCGACATCGACTTCAGTGCCCCGAACACCAGCTACAAATTCGACCTCAGTTCGGACAACAGTACGCCCGTCACCATCTCCTTCACGATCGGCGCCGAAGACAACGACGGCTTGGCCGCTGCGATCAACGCCTTCAACGACGTGTCCGCCAAGACCGGCGTCACGGCGCGGGTCAACGACAGCGGCGACGGCATCACCTTGCTGAACTCGTTCGGCGAGAACATCACCATCGCCAACGCCGCCTCCGGCTCGGCCGCGGCCACCATCGGCGGCACCTCGACCGCTCCCGGCAGCACCGCGATCGGCACCGGCCAACTGGTGCTCGATTCGGACAGATCCTTCAGCGTCGACGCCAGCAACACCACGGATTTCTTCAATAACGTCAACGCCGCCGCGCAATTGCAGAAGGTCAGCGACCTCGACATCAGCTCGGTCGATTCGGCCCAGCGCACGCTGGCAATCGCCGACGCCGCGCTGTCCGCCATCAACGGCCAGCGCGCCAAGTTCGGCGCCCTCCAGGCCCGCTTCGAAACGACGATCTCCAACCTGCAGATCTCGGCGGAAAACCTGTCGGCGGCACGCTCCCGCATCCGCGACACCGATTTCGCCGCCGAAACCGCCAACCTGACCCGTGCGCAGATCCTGCAACAGGCCGGCACCGCGATGCTCACGCAGGCAAATGCGCTGCCGCAGCAGGTGTTGCAGTTGCTGCAGGGCTAAAATCAGAAAGCAGAAGAAAACACCTTGCTCCCGCCTGAGCAGTGATATGGCACCTTCAACGGTGCCGCATCACCGTATGCCACGTGCGTGCGGCCCGCGGCCCCTCAAGGTTTCAAGTACCCAGCCGCCGTCGCCCGCAAGATGAAATCGGACCACACCACCTTCCATTCGCCCCTCGTCGATCGCCAGGCTCGTGCCCGCCAGAACGGCCACGCCTCAGCCATCATCTGGCTGACCGGCCTTTCCGGCGCGGGCAAATCCACCCTCGCTTGCGCGCTGGAGCAGGCGCTCCATGCCAGCGGCCACCGCAGCTATGTCCTCGACGGCGACAACGTGCGCCAGGGCCTGTGCGGCGACCTGGGCTTTTCCCGCCAGGACCGGCAAGAGAACATCCGCCGCATCGGCGAAGTGGCCAGGCTGATGATGGATGCCGGCCTGATCGTGATCACCGCCTTCATCTCCCCCACCGAGCTGACCGGGATCGCGTTCGCGCCAGCGTGGCGGAAGGCGAATTCATCGAAATCTATTGCCGGTGCGAAATCGAAACCTGCATCGAGCGCGATCCCAAAGGGCTGTACAAACTGGCCCTGGCCGGACAAGATCCAGGAATTCACCGGCATATCGTCCCCCTATGAGCCGCCACAGCAACCGGAACTGACGCTGGACACCTCGCGGCGGGATATCACCAGTTGCACCCAGGCCTTACTCTCCCTGCTGCACGCACGCAAGCTGCTAATCCGGTAATCTAGTCGGCATGCGCGCCATCTCGCCGCCGGCGCTTCCCGCCACGATGAACACCGCCAGATCTCGATGCCGAAACCCGTCCACGACCACCGGAGCACGATCAGAACCGCAAGCTGCGTGCTTCACATCGGTGCGCCCAAGACCGGCTCCACGGGACTCCAGTGTTTTCTCGGTGACAACCGTGCCCGCCTTGCCGCTGCCGGGCTGCTTTACCCCGGCTCGATCGAACGCGGCCATGCCCACCACGACCTCGCCTTCCTCACCGCCGGCGGCTATCCTGAATGGGCAAGCTCTCAGCCGGCGTCCCTCGGCGAACTGCTCGCCGCCATACAAACCGAATTCCAGGCCCAGCCTGCGCTTCGCAAGCTGCTGCTGAGCAGCGAAAACTTCTACTGGCTGAGCGATCCCGAAGCCGTACGTAGGATGCTGGACACCCTCGGTCATAGGCCCGAACAGATTGCGGTCGTGGTCTATATCCGGCGCCAGGAAGACGCGATCGAGTCCTGGTACAACCAGTTGGTGAAGGCGCTCGGCTACAGTGCCGATTTCAGCCAAAGCATTGCCGACTACGACAGCCTGTGGGACTACCATGCCCGCCTCTCCGGCTGGACAGCGGTCTTCGGCGAGGATCGGATCGTGCCGCGCATCTATCCGGACGACGACGACGATTTCGACATCCGGCGAGACTTCGTCGCCCTGCTCGAACTCGCCGATCCGGATCTGCACTACGCCCCTGATCGCCCCAACCGGCGCCTGGTGCGCGATCTGCTGGAGTTCCAGCGCATCATCAACCGCTTGCCGCTGCCCACCATGGCCAAGCGCCGCCATCACAAGCGACTCATCCATCTGTCGGCACACGCCGAGGAACTGGGGCTCGAAGACGCACCGCTACATACGCCCGCCACACGGCAAGCCATCCGCTCCCGCTATGCCGAAGGCAACCGCATCGTGGCGCGCAGTCATTTCGACCGCGATGCCATGTTCCCACCCGCCACGGCAGCCAGGACAGCGGCAAGCGCCGAGCTGCCGCCACTGGCTGCGGAGAAGCAAACGGCCATCCTGGCCTGGCTGCAGTCGAGCCAGCCCGACAACAGCGAAGGCAGGCCATGACGCAGTTCGTGCCGGAAAACGACAGCTACGACGCCCATGCCCGCAGTTGCGCCCCGGACGATCTATGGGGCCAAGTCAAGCGCACGGTGCATGGCAAACCGCTGTCCGCTGCGCAGATCGACATGATCCTGGAAAACGTCCAGGCGATGCTGGAACTCAACGCCTCCGACGTTCTGCTCGACCTCTGCTGCGGCAATGGCGCACTAACGCACCACTGGTTCGCCGCCTGCGCCAACGGTATTGGCGTCGACGCCTCTCCCTGCTTGATCGACATCGCCCGCAGCCGCTTCGGCGAAGGCGAGCCCGACCGCTTCGTGCTTGCCGAAGCAGTCAGCTATCTCGAATCACCCCAATGCCGCAGCGATTTCACCAAGGCGGTCTGCTACGGCTCGCTGCAATATTTCTCCGCCGGACGCGCCGCCGAACTGCTCGCCGCCTTGCGCCGGCTCTGCCCGACGCTACGCCGCGTCGTGATCGGCAACATTCCCGACCGCGACCGGGCAGCCGCCTTCTTCGGTGCGAAGCTGCCAGACGCCGAAGAACTCGACTCGCCGCTCACCCCAACCGGTGTCTGGCACAGCGCGCAAGGCTTCACCGAACTCGCCCGCCGCAGCGGCTGGCGCTGCCGCACGCAATCCATGCCCGCCGACTTTCATGCCGCCCACTACCGCTTCGACGCAATCCTGACCCCGCTGGAAGAGAACAGCCGATGAACAAGATCATCTGGATCGCGGGCATGCCCCGCTCAGGCACCAACTGGATCGGCCAGATCTTCGCCTCGCACCCCTCGGTGCGCTACAAGCTCTGCCCGCTGTTCTCCTACGATTTCAAGGACGCCCTGGACGAGCACAGCAACGCCGCCGAATGGACGACCCTGCTGCAAGCCACCTACGACACCCGCAGCGAGTATCTCGACCAGGAATATCTTCGCCGCGACACCCTGGTGCCCTGCTTCGCCGAACGCGAGGCTGCACCCCCGGTGCTGGCGATCAAATCCACCCGCTATCACCACCTGCTGCCGCGCCTGCTCGAACTCCTTCCCCACGCTCAGGTCGTCGGCATCGTGCGCGATCCACGTGCCGCCATCCACTCCTGGCTCAGCAACCCGCTGGAATTTCCGGCCGACGCCGATCCGGCGACCGAATGGCGCAGTGGACGCTGCCGCAAGACGGCCATCGGCGAATACTGGGGCTTCGACGACTGGAAAACAGTCGCTACACTCTACCTCGACCTTGCCCGTCGCCACCCTGGCCGTTTCCATCTGGTGCAGTACGAACAATGGGTACAAGCACCACTCGCCTGCGTCAGCCGCAGCTTCGACGCACTCGAGCTGGACCTGCATCCACAGACCGAGGCTTTCCTGCGCGAATCGCAGAGCCGACACACCGAGCATCCCCGCGCAGTGTTCAAGCACCCGAGCGTCGCCTCGCGCTGGACGGAAACACTGGCCCCGGCCATCGCCCAGACCATCGCTGCCGAACTCGAAGGCACGCCACTCGCCGGCTTCCTGGTTTCTCACGCTCCCCGCCCATGACCGACAAACGCCAGCTCGCCGATCTTGCCCTGTTCGGCGGCGCGCCCCTGTTCGAGCGCGTCCGCCCCATCGGCCAGCTCGCCAAACCCGACCCGCAACGCTTCTTCGCGCTGATGAAAGGCGCGTTCGAGCGCCGCCGCCTCTCCAACAACGGGCCACTGGCGCAAGAACTCGAAGCCCGCCTCGCAAGCCTGCACGCGGTCGGCCACTGCATCGCCTACGCCAACGCCGGACTGGCGCTGATCGCACTGATCGAAAGCATCGCCGCCGGGCGCAAGGGCAGCGTCGTCATCCCGACCTTCACCTATACCGGTTTGCCGCACATCGTGCGCTGGGCGGGACAGACGCCGCGCTTCTGCGACATCGACTCCGGCACCCATACCCTGACCGCCGCCAGCGTTGCCGCCGCACTGCGCGACGACACCCTGATGGTGCTCGGCGTGCATCAGGCCAACAGCCCCTGCCCAATCGAAGCGCTGTCCGCCCTTTGTGCCGAACGCGAGCTGGCGCTGCTGTTCGACGCCGTTCATGGACTGGGCGCCAGCCACCAAGGCAGGCCGATCGGCGGCTTCGGCCTGGCCGAAGTCTTCAGCCTGCATGCCACCAAACTCCTCAATGGCTTCGAGGGCGGCTACATCACCACCGACGACGACGAACTCGCCGCGCTACTGCGGCGCAAGCGCAACTTTGGCTACACCGGTGAATCCTCGATCGACACCCTCGGCCTCAATGCCAAGCTCAACGAAGTGCACGCCGCCAGCGCACTCGCCGCGCTCGATGACCTCCCGCGAGTCATCGCCCGCAACCATCAGCGGCTCCAACGCTACCGCGATGCCTTCGCCGGCATCGCCGGCCTGTCCTGGATCGCCTATCCACGACAGGACGCCAGCAACGCAGAATTTCCGCTACTGCGACTGGCGCCGGACTGGCCGGTATCGCGCGATACCCTGGTCGCCATCCTGCGCGCGGAAGGCGCCTTGGCGCGGCCCTACTACTCGCCGCCGCTGCACCTGCAAGACGACCCCCATCACCCGCCGCTACCGGTTGCCGAGGCACTTTCGACCTGCATCGTCCAGATGCCGACCGGCGAATCGGTGGGCGCTGGCGACATCGAGCGGCTGGCAGAACTGGTTCGCTTCGTCGCCACCCACGGAGAGGCGATCCGCGCCGCGCTCGCCGCGGGCAAGGGACTGAAATGAAGAAAACCCATCTCACCCAGTTCGCCTGCTTCGGCGGCACGCCCAGCTTCGCCGAAGAGCTCCCGGTCGGCCAGATCAACCTGCCACCCTGGGACGAATTCGAGGCGATGTTCGCCGACATTTTCCAGCGCGGCTACTACACCAACCACGGCCCACTGGTGGCCGAACTGGAAACCGCCGTCGCCCGCACGCTTGGCGTGCGCCACGCCATCTGCATCACCAACGGTACGGTGGCACTCGCGATCGCCGCACTCACGCTGCGCCTCGCCGGCGAAGTCATCGTCCCCGCCTTCACCTTTCCCGGCACCGTGCAGGCGCTGAGCTGGGCCGGGCTGAAGCCGGTCTTTGCCGACGTCGATCCCACCACTCACACGCTTTCGGCCACGACGGTAGCGGCGCGAATCAGCCCGCACAGTTGCGCCGTACTCGGCGTCCACCTGTGGGGTCACCCCTGCGACCCGGTCGGCCTGCAGGCGCTGTGCGACGACCACGGCCTGCAGCTTTTCTACGATGCGGCCCACGCCTTCGGCTGCGGCCATGCAGGCCGCCCGATCGGTGGCCTCGGTCGCATCGAGGCCTTCTCCTTCCACGCCACCAAGATCATCAGCGGCGCGGAAGGCGGCTGCCTCACCACCGACGACGACGAAGTCGCCTCCCGCGCGCGCACCATCCGCAACTTCCATCAGGCAGAAACCTTCGCCAACGTCGGCCTGCGCATCAATGGCAAGATGAGCGAGGCGCAAGCCGCAATGGCCTTGCTGTCCTTGCGGCATTTCGACCGCCACCGCGGCCGCAACCGGCGCATTTTCGACGTTTACCGTCAGCGTGCCGCCACCTGGCCGGACATCCGCCTGTACGACTTCCCCGATGGCGAAGCGCACAACTACCAGTATGCGGTGCTGGAAATCAGCCCTGCGGCAGCGCTTACGCGCGACGAGCTGATCACACTGCTGCACGCCGAAAACGTGCTCGCGCGGCGCTACTTCTCCCCTGGCGTACACCGGCTGTCGCCCTATGCCGAACAGCCCGACCCGCCCGCCCTGCCCGTCACCGAGGCGCTGTGCCGCAATGTGATGCAGATTCCACTCGGCCCCCGCGTCGACGCCGAAGCGGCCCACCGCATCTGCGACCTGATCGAGCTCGCCCTCGCCGAAGGCGGCAGCATCGCCCCCCGCCTGCGCCAGGCCAGCCACACCGAAGCGCGCACCGGATGAAGCTCGGCATCATGCAACCCTACCCCTTCCCCTACATCGGCTATTTCGAGCTGATGGCACGGGTCGACCGCTGGGTGGCATTCGATGTCGTGCAATACAACCGGCGCAGTTGGATGAACCGCAACCGCATCCTGCACCCCAGCGCCGGCTGGCAATACTTCTCCATCCCGGTGGCCAAGGCTCCGCACGGCACCGCGCTGTCGGCAATCCGCCTCGCCGATCCCGCCGAAGCCGAACGCCGGCTGCTGGCGCAATTGCAGCACTACCACCGGCACGCGCCCCATTTCCGTTTCGTGACCGATCTGGTGCGCGACGCCTTCGCCCGAGCCGGCGACGACACCCTGGTCGGCTTCAGCCTGGCCAGCCTCAGCGCCGTCGCCGAACGGCTGTCCATCGCCTTCGTGCCCGAACGCTGCTCACAGCTCGGCCTGGCGCTCGACGGCATCGAGCATGCCGGGCAGTGGGCGCTGTGCATCGCCGCCCAGCTCGGCGCCGACGCCTATCTCAATCCACCCGGCGGTCGCGCCCTGTTCCGCCCCGAGGAATGGGCGACCGCCGGCATCGAACTCGATTTCACCGAGCTGAACATCTTGCGCTACGACTGCTCGCCCTATGTCTTCGAGGCACACTTGTCCATCCTCGACGTGCTGATGTGGTGCAGCCCCGACGACGTCGGCACCTACCTGCACAAGCAACGATCCGGAGCCACTCTCCATGACCAACTCTGACACTGCCAACACCGTGGCGCAGAACATCGACTACGACAAGGTGCTCGCCGGCAAGAGCGTCGCCGAGCAGCTCCGCATACTTCGCGGTTTCCGCCGCGCGCTGCACGTGGGTGACGAGCTGCATATCGCGCTGCCGGACGGCGCCGATACCAGCCACAGGCTTGCCGAACACGCCCGCTATGCCGGCTTCGCCGAAGCTGTCATCGGCGATGGCGGACTGAAGCTGCGCGCTCCCGACCACCGCCTGGCCGCCGATGAGATGCCGCTGGTGACGATCGCCATTCCGGCCTTCAAGCCCGAACACTTCGTCGCCTGCCTGAACAGCGCACTGGCGCAGACCTATCCGCGGCTCCAGATCCTGGTCTGCGACGACAGCGGCGGCGACGTGCTGGGCGACATCGCCGCTGCGTACGCGTCCTCCGACTGTGCCATCGACTGGGTCAGCAACGCAGTCAACATCGGCGGCCGCGCCAACTTCACCCAATGCCTGGAGCGCGCCCGCGGCGACTTCGTCAAATTCCTCTGCGACGACGATCTGCTCGAGCCCGATTGCGTCGAACGCATGGTCGAAGCCTTTCGCCTCAATCCCGGCGCAAGCTTGGTGTTCTCGCGCCGGCAGCGCATCGACGGCGACGGCCAGCCCCTGCCCGACGACCACCACACCGAGCCGCTCGCCGACCACGACTGCGTGTTCCAGGGCGATGCACTGGCCGGCGCGGTGATCGCACTCCAAACCAACTTCATCGGCGAACCCACCACGGTCATGTTCCGCCGCGCCGATCTCGCCTGGATTCAACCGCACTACGCCGCCTTCGACGGCCACGACGACATCCGTGTGGTCGGCGACATCGCCGCCTGGCACAACCTGCTGTCGCAGGGCGAAGCGGTCCCTACATCGCCCACCCCCTGAGCCGCTTCCGCATCCATCCGGGCCAGAACCAGTCCCGCGCCGAAATCCGCGAACTGATCGCGGTATCCTGGGCCAAGCTGGAACAAGGATCGCGGACACTGGGCTTCATGCAGCAACCGCATCCGCTCCTGGCCCACCGCCTGCCGGGTGCCAGCTGCTGGCAAGTCGAGCCGGCGCTGCCGCTCAACCGCCGGCTCGCCGCACTCGGCGGCACATCGGCCATCGAGGACAGTACCACCACCACGCCTTCCACGACGGACGAGGGCACCGAGGCTACCGCCGCCGACAGCATCGCCACCGAACAAGACCGGCAGCAGCTCGAGCAGGCCCGCGAACTCATCGCCCAGGACCGGCTCGCCGAGGCTGCCGAACTGCTCACCGCGCTGGTACTGGCCGAAACCCCCTTGTCCGACGCCTACCACAACCTTGCCTGCCTTGCCGTCCGCCAGAACGATACCGACACAGCCATCGCACTCTTCGGCATGGCGCTCGACCGCGATCCCGCCTCCACTACCGTGCGCCGCAATCTGGCACTGGTGCAGAGCATCGCTCAACAGTACGAGGACGCGCTCGCCACCCTGAGTCCCACTCTGCGCTCCGGGCAGGCCGGTCGCGAGGACTACGCCCTGTTGCGCGAGCTGCTGGGCATAGCGCCGGCGCTCAGCTCCATCGCCTGGGCCCGTCTCCTGGCCGATCTGCGCGCCCCCGACGCCGAGACGAGGAAGGCACTGGACGAGCACGCCACGCTGCGCAGCCAGTTCGCAGCACTACAGGCGGAAAACAGCCGGCTGCGCACCGAAATAGGGGAACTGCGCGAGAAAGTGCATGGAGAAGTACGCCATTCCGCCCTGGTCTCCGGCAGCGCCCCGCACCAACCCTGATCGTGATGCGCAAACCGCGCTGAGAACCGCCCATGCCCCCCAGACTCATCGCCTTCCACCTCCCCCAGTTCCACCCCATCCCGGAAAACGACGCCTGGTGGGGCAAGGGCTTCACCGAATGGACCAACGTCGCCCGTGCCACGCCGCGCTTTCCCGGCCACCACCAGCCGCAGTTGCCGGCCGACCTGGGTTTCTACGACCTGCGCCTGCCCGAGGCGCGCGCCGCGCAGGCGGAGCTGGCCCGCGAATACGGCATCCACGGTTTCTGCTACTACCACTACTGGTTCAACGGCAAACTTCTGCTGGAACGCCCGGTCGAGGAAATCCTCGCCTCCGGCGAGCCTGACTTTCCCTTCTGCCTGTGCTGGGCCAACGAGAACTGGACGCGACGCTGGGACGGCGCCGAACAGGAAGTGCTGATCGCCCAGCACTACAACGACGATGACGACCGCGCCCACATCCAGTATCTGATCCCCTTCTTCCGCGATCCGCGCTACATCCGCGTCGACGGCAAGCCGCTGATGCTGATCTACCGCGCCCGCCACCTGCCCGACCCCGGACGTTCGCTGGCCATCTGGCGCAACGAGGCGCGCAAGGCCGGCATCGGCGAACTGTTCATCTGCCGGGTGGAAAACTTCTTCAACGAGCGCGACGATCCGCACGCGCTCGGCTTCGACGCCTCGGTGGATTTCCAGCCCGACTGGAAGGCGATCGACGACGAGCATCCGAGCGCCGTACTGCCGGACGAGCATTTCGTCATCGACTACAGCAACATGGTCGAAGCCCAGCTCGCCCGCCCCGAAGTACCTCACCTGCGCTTTCCCGGCGTCACGCCATCCTGGGACAACTCGGCACGGCGCAAGAAGAACGCCTTCATCATTGCCGACAGCACGCCCGAGGCCTACGAACACTGGCTCGCGGAAAACCTTCGCCTCGTCGCGGATCGTCCGCAGAGCCAGCAACTCGTGTTCATCAACGCCTGGAACGAATGGGCGGAAGGCAACCACCTCGAGCCCGACCAGAAGTTCGGTCGCGCCTGGCTCGAAGCCACCCGCCGCGCACTCGACAAGGCCGCAGCACCGGACACCGTCAAGCCGCCGCCGCTGACCGATCCGCTGGTACACCACGGCTTCGCCATCCGTCAGCACTACCTCAAGCACCTCGCCGCGCAGCGCATCGGCAAGGCCATCGCGCCGCTGCACGACGAACGCCTCGCCGGTACCGCGCCGCCGCGCATCCATCTCGTGCTCGATGCCACCCGCTGCGCTGACGAAGCCCTGTCACGCTCGCTGAACGCCATCTCCGGCCAGCTCTACGAGCACTGGCAACTCGACGTGCTGTCGGTCCGGCCTTCGCCGCAGATCGCCTCGTCCCGCCTCTGCTGGCACACCATCGCGCCGGAACAGGCCGGCCAGGCAGTGGCCGAACTGATCTCGGCCAGCACGGCGGATCGCCACACCGTGCTCATCGGCGGCGACATCCTCGCCGAAGACGCACTGCTGTTCGCCGCCCAGCATCTGCTCGACCACCCGGACTGCCCGCTGATCCTCACCGACGGCGACACGCGCGCGGCGGACGGCAAGCCGCTGCGCACCTGGCTAGCGCCCGGCCTGAACCCGGACTGGCTGCGCTCCACGCTGCACGTCGGCGGCGCGGTGATCGCCTCCGGCGAAATCCTGCTCGGCGCGCTGCAGGACATCGGCGCCTCGCCCTGCGACGCGCTGGCGCTGGCCGCCGTACTGCGCGCGCTCGAAGCGCCCGCCGCAGCCCATCACCTGCCGCGCATCGCCCTCAGCCGGCCTGAGGGCCAGGACAGCATTCCGCTTGCGTTCCGCGCCGAACTGCTCGGCCTGCATCTGGCCCGCCTCGGCCACGCCGCGTCGCTCAAGCATGCCCTGGTCGACGACGCCTGCCATGTGCATTACGAACATGCCGGCCCCCTGCCCGCCGTCGCCGTGCTGCTCGGCCCGCCGGCCTCGCCGGCGGATGTGCTGCGCAGCGTCGAAGGTCTGCTGGCACGCACCGACGGCTTCCCGCTGTCCATCCTGCTGCCGCGCGCTCCCGATGCGTCCGCCGAACTGCGCGACTGCCTCGGCCAGCTCGCCGCGCTCGATTCGCCCAACATCCGCATCATCGACGTCGCCGGCGGCGGCCCGTCGGCGGTGTTCAACCAGCTCGCCGCCGCCACCGACGCCCCGCTGCTGCTGCTGCTCGACTGCGGCCTGGCGCCGCTCGACGACGGCTGGCTGCAGGCACTCGCCAGCCATGCGCGGCGGCCGGGCATCGGCGCGGTCGGCGCGCGCATCGTCGCCCCCGACGGCGGATTGTGCGAAGGCATCGTGCGGCTCGGCCAGAGCGGCGTCGCCGGCAGCCCGTATCTCGGCGTGTCGGCCAACTACACCGGCAACGGCGGTGAACTGCATCTGGAGCAGAACTGCATCGCAGTCTCCGGCCGCGGCATGATGCTGGCGCGCGCGCATTTCCTCGATGCCGGCGGCCTGCGCGCCGAGCGCTACCCGCAGGCCCATGCCGCCATCGATCTGTGCCTGCGTCTGCACCAGCGCGGGCTGCGTCAACTATGGACGCCGCACGCCACGCTGGCCGCGCCCGCTGCCGTCGCGCCCCGGCCTTTCGCCCCGCCCAACGCCGCCGACGTTCCGTTGCTCGAAGACTGGCTGCGCGAACTGCCCACCGACCCTTACGCCAACCGCCAGCTCAACCACGAGGGAGTCCGGCCACGACTGCAGTTCAACCTCGCGCTGGCCCACGACCCGCTGCCCTGGCGCCCGATACCCCGCATCTACGCCCATCCGGCCGATCTCAAGGGATGCGGCGAGATGCGCATCCTCGGGCCGATGCGCGCCCTCGCCCGTGCCGGCCAGATCCACGGCAATGCCAGCACCCGCTTCCTCGGCCCCTGGGATCTGGCCGCGCTGGCCCCCGACACCGTGCTCACCCAGCGCATCTTCACCGACACCGGGCTGGACTGGCTGCAAACCTACCGCCGCCATGCGCAAAGCCTGCTGATCTACGAAGTGGACGATCTGCTCACCCGTATCTCGCCCGACAACGATCTCGGCAAGGGTTTCCCGGCGGACATCGAAGCACGCATGAGCCGCGCCATCGGCCTGTGCGACCGTCTGGTGGTTTCGACCGAAGCGCTTGCCGCCGCCTATCGCCGCCATGCGGCGGAAACGGTGGTCACCCCCAATCTGCTCGACGACGACGCCTGGGGACCGCTACGGGCACAGCCGAACGAAGGCCCGCGCCTGCGCATCGGCTGGGCCGGCAGCGCCAGCCACCGTGGCGACCTGATGCTGCTCGAAGAAGTCATCCGCGCCACCGCCGCGCAGGTGGACTGGGTATTCCTCGGCTTCTGCCCGCCGGCGCTGAAATCGCTGGTGCGGGAAGTCCATCCGCCGGTTGCCATCGCAGCCTACCCTGCCGCGCTGGCCGCGCTGCGCCTGGACATCGCCGTCGCCCCACTCGCCGCCAATGCCTTCAACGAGGCCAAGAGCAACCTGAAGCTGCTGGAATACGGCGCACTCGGCTACCCGGTGGTGTGCAGCAACATCCTGCCCTACCAGGGCAGCCTGCCCGTCGTCCGGGTGGCGAACACGCCCCAGCAGTGGCTGAATGCGCTGCGCCGCCTGATCGCCGACCGCGACGAGCGCGAAGCCCTCGGCACGGCCTTGCGCGACGCGGTGCGCACCGGCTGGATGATCGATGCCCGGCGTGCCGAATGGCTCGCCGCCTGGGTGCGCTGAAACGGCGGCCCGGTCTGATCCCTATCAGCCAGGCACCCGTCAGCCCGGCGCCCGTCAGCCCGGCGCATCGATATGCACCGCCGGCAGCCCCTGCCGGTGGCGCGCCCAGGCCAGCTCCAGCCCGGTACCGAAATGACGGGCAAACGCCAGGGCATCGAACAAGGGCACACGTTCGCGCGTTTCACGCAATTGCTCGCGCAAGGCCGCGCGCCGCGCGCCGTCCCTGACCAGTTCCAGCACCAGCGCCTCGTAGCCGGCGGCATCTGCCGCCACCAGTTGCGACAAGCCTGCCGCGCTGACGATGCTGGCCGACACCCGCGACACGAAGCTGTCGCCACACAGCGCCAACTGCGGCACGCCGGCCCACAAGGCGTCGCTGGCCGTGGTGTGCGCGTTCACCGGAAAGGCATCCAGCGCCAGATCGGCCCGGCCCAGCCGCCCCAGGTGTTCCGCCGCCGCCACCCGCGGCGCCCATGCCAGGCGGGCGGGATCGATGCCGGCAGCCTGCGCCTCGCGGACGAAAACCGCCTTGCCGCTGTCCGGCCCGTCCAGCAGCCACAGCACCGCCTGCGGGCATTGCGCCAGCACGCGCAGCCATAGCGCAAAGCTGTCGCGGGTGATCTTGTAATACTGGTGGAAAGCCGCCAGCACCACCGCCTCGTCCGGCAGGCCGAGCGCGGCGCGGGCGGGCATGGCACCGACCTCGCGCCCACGGTCGTTGGGCTGGTAGCAGCCCGGCAGGCGAAGCACCTGCTCGCTGTAGCCGGCTTCGGCACCGGGCGGAATCACCACCGCATCGGCAATGATGTAGTCCAGCCAGGGCGCGCCCATGGTGCCGGGAAAGCCCAGCCACTGCATCTGCAACGGCGCCGGCCGATGGGCGAGGATGCCGGCGCGGTAGCCCTGCGTCCAGCCCTTGAGGTCGATGGCGACGTCCACACCGTCGGCGCGCATGCGCTGTGCCGCTTCGAGGTCGGACATCGGCGCCACCTGCACCCATTCGGGGATCGCCGCGCGCAGGCGCTGCCGGTAGACGTCGCCCTCGCCTTCGGGCGGGCCGTAATCGTAGGCGATCAACCGGAAGCGCGCCGGATCCAGCGCTTCCAGCACACCGGTCATCAGGTGCGCGGTGGCGTGATCGCGAAAATCCGCCGACAGCAGGCCGATCCGCAGCACGGCCCCGCTTCTGTCCGCCATCGCCCGCTCCGGCAGCGCAGCATGGCCGGCGAACTGTGCGGCGAAATTGCGCGCCACCTGCAGCTGCGATTCGGCCGTGGCGCCCGGCGTCGTCAGCCAGGCGAAAGGCGAAGGACAATGGCCGCTGGCGGTGGACAGGGCGCCGTCCGCCAGCTGGCGCGCCAGTTCGGCTTCCATCAGCTCCGCGCCATCCCAGTCCACCACCTGGCGGCAGGCATGGGCGCCCTGCAGCAGCCAGGCGGGGCGCGGCGAGCGCGACACGGCCTCGACGAACGCGGCCCGCGCTTCCTCGTGCTCGCCGAGATCAACGCACACGCAGCCCAGGTTGTACCAGGCGTCCACGCATTCGCCGTCACTGGCCAATGCCTGCCTGAAACACTGCTTCGCCTCCGGCCAGGCGCCGGCGTCGCGCAAGGCCGCTCCCAGGTTGCTGAACGCCAGCGCCCATTCCGGCGCCAGCGCCGCCGCGCGCTGGCCGGCCTCGATGGCCTCGGCCAGCCGCGCCTGGCCTTGCAGCAGCACGCACAGGTTGGACCAGCTCGGCGCATCCTCCGGTGCCTGCGCAAGCGCGGCGCGCAGCAGGCGCTCGGCTTCGGCCTTGTCGCCGGCCGGGTCGTCGACCAGCAGCGCCCCCAGCATCGCCAGCGCCCCCGTGTCCTGCGGCAGATGCTGCAGGTTCAGGCGGCAGAACACCTGCTTCAGCCCGGCATCGCCCAGTTCGACCAGCAGTTCGCGGCACAGTCCGGCCAGCTCGGCGTCCTGCGGCGCGCGCTCGTAGGCCAGCCAGAACTGCTCCAGCGCCTCGATGCGCTCGCCCTGCTCCAGCAGCGCGCACGCCAGGTTGTAGCGCGGCGTGGCCGCGTCCGGCAGCAATTCCACCGCCCGGCGGTGTGCGGCGATCGCATCCGCCCGTTCGCCCGCAGCGGCCAGGGCATTGCCGAGGTTGCTCCAGCCCTGTCCGTCCTGCGGCAGCAGTTCCACCGCGCGACGCAGTGCCCGCGCGGCCCCGCCATGCTCGCCCAGCAGGTGCAGGGCGCTGCCGAGCAGCTTGTGCGCAGGGCCGCAATCCGCATGCCGCAAGCACAGCCCGCGGGCGAGTTCCGCCGCCTGCGCGTGGCGGCCGGCGGCGAAATGCGCGGCGGCTTCGCTCAAGATCCTTTGGTCTGATGCCGAAAGAGAGCTGTGTCCGGTCATGGCAAGGCAGTGCCCACGCTTGAAAGGTGCCGCATCTTACCGTGCTCCACATGCGCCCCGGCATGGCCCGTCCCGACGGCAAGCGAGCAGCGGCAATGATTGCCGCCTCCGGGCAAGAAAACCCCTAAAGTCCGGCACCTTGCCGCCGTTAATGGAGCCAAGAGCACAGGAAAACGGTTTATCGGACTGGCTCCTGGAACCGACCGGCTTTCACCCAAACACCGCCGGACCTTTTTGATACTTCTCTGACGGAGAACAATCATGTCGCAAGTCATCAACACCAACGTTCAGTCGCTGAATGCCCAACGTCACCTGAACGGTTCCGGCGGTTCGCTGGCCACCTCGCTGCAGCGCCTGTCTTCCGGTCTGCGCATCAACAGCGCCAAGGACGACGCCGCCGGCCTCGCCATCTCCGAACGCTTCACCGCCCAGATCCGCGGCCTCGACCAGGCCCGCCGCAATGCCAACGACGGCATCTCGCTTGCCCAGACCGCCGAAAGCGCGCTCGAGTCCGCCGGCGAAGTGCTGCAACGCATCCGCCAACTCGCCGTGCAGTCGTCCAACGCCACCAACTCGGCGTCCGACCGCAAGGCGCTGAACGCCGAAGTCAACGAACTGACGGCCGAACTCGACCGCATCGCCAAGACCACCGAATTCAACGGCCAGAAGCTGCTCGACGGCTCCTTCACCTCCGCCGTGTTCCAGGTCGGCGCCAACGCGGGCCAGAGCATCACCGCCACCTCGGCCAACTTCAGCACCAGCCAGTACGGCAACTACCGTGTCGGCTCCAAGGTCGCCACCGATGCCGGCGCCAAGGGCGACCTGACCTCAGGCAGCACGGCCTTTGCGATCGGCTCGAACGCCGCAGCCACCAGCCGCGTGACTGGTGGCGCCGTCACGATCAACGGCGCGACCGGCGCGGCCACCGTCACCATTGCCGCAGGCGCCTCGGCCAAGAAGGCCGCCGAGCAGATCAATGCCGAAACCGGCAAGACCGGCGTCAAGGCTTCCGCCAAGACCGAAATCGACGTCATGGCCATGACGGCCAACACCTCGTACAAGTTCGACGTGAAGTCGGACAACGCCACCGCCGTGACCGTGTCCTTCACGGTCGGCAGCGCCATCGACCAGGACGGCCTGGCTGCCGCGGTCAATGCCTTCAACGATGTGTCGGCCAAGACCGGCGTGACGGCCCGTGTCAATGACGGCGGCGATGGCATCACCCTGCTCAACGCCAACGGCGAGAACATCACCATCGCCAACGCGGCGAGCGGCTCGGCAGCGGCAACCATCGGCGGCACGAGTACCGCCGCGGGCGCCACCGCCGTCGCCACCGGCCAACTGGTCCTGGATTCGGAGCGCACCTTCAGCATCGAAGCTGCCAACACCACCGACTTCTTCAACAATGCGAATGCTTCCGGGCAGTTGCAGAAGGTGGCCGATCTCGACGTCAGCTCGGTTGATTCGGCGCAACGCAGCCTGGCGCTGGTCGACTCCGCCCTGGCGGCCGTCAATAGCCAGCGTGCCAAGTACGGCGCCCTGCAGTCGCGCTTCGAGACCACGATCGCCAACCTGCAGACCACTTCGGAAAACATGTCGGCCTCCCGCAGCCGCATCCGCGACACCGACTTCGCTTCCGAAACGGCCAACCTGACCCGCGCGCAGATCCTGCAGCAGGCCGGCACCGCGATGCTGTCGCAGGCCAACGCCCTGCCCAACAACGTGCTGTCGCTGCTCCGCTGATAGCCGCAGTCTGACGGTGTAGCATCACCCGGCGCGGGGCTCGCAAGAGTCTCGCGCCGTTCGCCCATCAAGGAGGTGAATCGAGAACATCGAATCGATCGGCAGCGCCATCCCGCAGACGGCGCGCATCCTGTCGCAGGCCACTCAATCTTCGCCGCAGGCGGCAGCCCCCGATCCAGTGGCGGTGGCAACAGGCGCGCCGACCGCCGGCACGCCCGCTGCCACCCCGGCGCCGCAACCCGACGCCCAGCAGATCGCGCAGGCCGTGGAAGAAATGCGCTCCGCCATCTCTCCCGTGGCACAGAACTTGCAATTCTCCATCGACCAGGATATTGGCCGTACCATCGTCAAAGTTGTGGATGCATCCACCGACGAGGTCATCCGCCAGATCCCATCCGAGGAAATCGTCGCCATCGCCAAGGCGATGGACAAGCTGCAGGGGCTGCTGATCAAGCAGCAGGCCTGAGCGACACAGAAGGAGAGCACATCATGGCCGCGATCACGTCTGGGGGTTCCGTCCTCGACATCACCTCCATCGTCAGCCAGTTGATCACCGCCGAACGCCGGACGACCCAGCAGCCGCTGGTGAACAAGGAGGCCGCGCAAACGGCCAAGCTGTCGGCCTTCGGCCAGATCAAAGGCGCCTTGAGCAGCCTGCAGACCGCAGCCGAGGCGCTGGGCAAGAACGACGTGTTCGGCGGCGTCAAGGCCACGGTCAGCGGCAAGGGTTTCACTGCCACCGCCAAGGCGGGCGCTGCGACCGGCAACCATTCGATCGAAGTGTTCCAGCTCGCCAAGGAGCAGCGCGTCTCCACCGATGCCGCCACCAGCTTCGTGCCGGCCGCCGGCAGGCTGAGCATCCAGTTCGGCACCGTCAATGAAAGCGGCAGCTTCGAAGCCGACGCCGAGCGGATGGCTTCGTTCGAGTTCGAGGGCGGCACGCTGGCCGAACTGCGCGACGCCATCAACAACGATGCCTCGCTCGGCATCAAGGCCACCATCGTCAATAACGGCAGGGCCGACCAACTGGTGCTGACCGGTGCCGCCGTCAACGGCCCGGCCACCGGTGCCAACATGGCCTTCAAGCTCACCGGCGCCGGCGGCCTGGAAGGGCTGAGCTACGATCCCGGCACGGGCGCCGGCGGCAATGGCATGTACTCGGTGCAGGCAGCACAGGACGCCCGCCTGAAGGTGGACGGCATCGAGATTTCGCGCGGCAAGAACACCATCGACGACGTGCTGGAAAGCGTCACGCTGACGTTGAACGATGAGCCGGAAACCGACGTGACCAGCCTGAAGGGCACGCTGGCGGTCGCAACCGACAACGAACAAGCGCGCAAGGCGGTCGACGCCTTCGTCAAGGCCTACAACGAAGTCACCGACATCCTCAAGTCGGTCACCGCCTACGACACCACCACCCGCCAGGGCTCGACGCTGACCGGCGACTCCACCGTGCGCAACATCCAGTCCACGCTGCGCAACGCCCTCAACGACGCGCTGGGCGGGCTGGGCGGCGTACAGTCGCTGGCGGAGCTGGGCATCGGCAGCGGGACCAAGCTGGACAAGGAAAGCGGCCAGGTGACCGTCGATGGCAAGCTGTCGCTCGACAGTGCCAAGCTCGATGCCGCGCTGTCGGACCCGAACAAGGACCTGGTGGCCTTCTTCAACGGCAAGGACGGCGCAAAAGGCTTCGCCGCGACCTTCAGCGAACGCCTCGGCGGCCTGCTGGACGACAGGACGGGCCTGATCGCCACCCGCACCAAGGGCATCGACGACAGCATCAAGTCCCTGCAGGAACAGTTCAACCGCATCGACGAGCGCATCGTGGGCATGGAAGAACGTTACCGCATCGAGTTCTCGCGCCTCGACAGCCTGCTCGCCGGCATGTCGCAGACCAGCAGCTACCTGGCCCAGCAACTGGCCAACCTGCCCAAGATCGGCGGCTAAGGAGACGGGACACCATGTTCGGCACTTCCTACGCCAACCGCGCCTCGGCCTACGCCCGCGTCGGCACCGAAACCAGCGTCGACGCGGCCAGCCCGCACAAGCTCATCCTGATGCTGTACGACGGCGCCCTGCTGGCGCTGGGCACCGCGCTGGTCGCCGTCCGCAACAAGGACATCCCGACCAAGGGCCAGTCCATTTCGAAGGCCATCAACATCATCGACAACGGCCTCAAGGTCAGCCTCGACATGAATGCCGGCGGCGAACTGGCCGGGCGCCTGCACGCGCTGTACGAATACATGAGCGAGCGCCTGCTGTATGCCAACCTGCACAGCAGCGAGGCGGCGCTGAACGAAGTCATCGGCCTGCTCACCAGCCTGCGCGAAGCCTGGGCCGGCATCGCCGACCAGGCCACGGCCTGAACGGGAGGCCGACATGCTGACGCCGGAAAGCTGCCGTGAACTGCTTGCGCTGTACGAAGCCATGGCGGAGGCCGCGGTGCGCAACGACTGGAGCCGGCTCGCCGAACTCGAAGCGGCGAGCTCCGAACTGCGCAAGGCGGCCGCGGCCGCCCCTGCCGACACCGCCGGGCTGCCGGATGCTGCGCAGCGGGAAATGGCGACGATGATCCAGCGCATGCTGGAACTCGACGCCGACGTTCGCAGCCATGCCGAACCTTTCCTGGAGAGCACGCGCAAGCTGCTGTCCGGCACGATACGCAGGCGCAACGTACGCGATACGTACGGCAACATCTGACGCGCCCGACCCTGGGGTGACTCTCCCGGGCAAGGAGGGAACCTCGATGATCCCCGCTGACCTCGCCGCCCGGCTGAGAACACTCACCGAGGCCAGCTTCTTCAATACCAGCCCGCCGGTTGCCGGCCTGCAGCGCGCGCGCGAAATCCAGGCCCTGCTGCCGGAACTGCAGCAAGGCCAGCGCTTCTTCGCCACGCTGCTGCGCACCCTGCCCGACGGCTCGTTCCGCGCCGTGGTCGCCGGCAAGGAAATGACGCTGGCGCTGAACACCTCGGCCAAGCCCGGCGACACCCTCGAGCTCGAGACTTCGCGCGTGACGCAGCAGGCGGTGTTCGCCCGCGTCGTCGGCAACGATGCCGCCAGCGCCAACGCCTCGGCCCAGCCCGCACTGAGCCAGACCGGCCGGCTGATCAGCTTCCTGCTCACCGGCCAGCCTTCGCCGCCGCCGGCAAATCTTGCCGGCAACCAGCCGCTGCTCACCGCCCCGCCGACCAGCGGCGCGCCGCTGGTGCCGCTGCTGCGCCAGGCGCTGGTCCAGAGCGGCCTGTTCTACGAATCGCACCAGGCCGAATGGGTGCTGGGCACGCGCGACGGCGCCAGCCTGATGCGCGAACCGCAGGCGCAGGCCGGTGCCCAGGCAGCAGGCGCACGCGGCAGCGCTGCCACGCCCTCCCAGACGGCAGCAAGCGGCGCGGCCGTCGCCGGCGACCAGGCGGCCGATGGCCGCGAACGCACGAACGCCGCCCTGCGCGCCCTCGCCGACGACGCCGCGCCGGTCCGCAGCAGCACCAGCGCGCCGATTCCCGAACGCCTGCTGCCCGTGGTCCATCAGCAGCTGGAAGCGCTCGCCACCCATCAGTACGTGTGGCAGGGTCAGGCCTGGCCGGGGCAGCAGATGGAATGGATCATCGACGACCCCGAACGGGACGATGGCGAAGACGACACCACGGCACAGGACTGGAACACCACGCTGCGCCTGAGCCTGCCCCGCCTGGGCAGCATCGAAGCGCACATGCAGTTGACGCCGGCCGGCGTCGCGCTGCGCCTGCGCTCGGACGACGACGCCAGCATCGTCGCGCTGGACGCCGGCGCCGCCAGGCTGGCCGAATCCTCGAAGCAGCCGGCCTGAAGCTGACCGGCCTGGTGGTGGAACGCCGTGATGACTGAATCCAAGCCCCAGCGCAGCGAAGCCGTCGCGCTGGCCTACACCGCCGGCGAGACGGCGCCGCGCGTGGTGGCCAAGGGCAAGGGCGTGCTGGCAAGGGAGATTCTCGAGCGGGCACGCGAAGCCGGCATCTACGTGCATGAATCGCCCGAGCTCGTCAGCCTGCTGATGCAGGTCGACCTCGACACGCGAATTCCGCCCCAGCTCTACATCGCCGTGGCCGAACTGCTGGCCTGGCTGTACAGCGTGGAGCAAGGCAGCGACGCCGGGCCCGCACCAGTGGCGCACGACCTGCCCGAGTCGCTGCGGCCGAGGCCGGCCGACACGCCGGAGTAGGCTACGCCGGCGACGATGAGTCGTGCTATAAGCAACGACGAACAGCATCGGCAAAACAAGCTTCCCATCACGGTATGACGATCGAACACGAGATGACCCGCGTCGAGCTGCTGCAGGCCGACGACCCGTCGAAATACCTGCTGAAGGATCGGCGCGAGATCACGGCCGTGCTCCGCCGCCTGCTCGATGCGCGCGAGCTGGTGAGGGCACGCGGCACGCCGGATGGCGACTCCTTCCTGACTGCGCTGCTGCAGGTCGACGAGGACGACGCGGTGCTCGTGCTGGACGGCAGCCCCGACGAGGGCATCAATGCCCGCCTCGGCCGCGCCGCCCAGCTCGACTGCGTCACCCAGCTCGACAAGGTCCGCATCCAGTTCATGCTCGAACGGCCGATGCTGCAGACCTGGGGCAGCGGCGCCGCTTTCCGTGCAGCCATGCCGGTCGAACTGCTGCGCCTGCAGCGCAGGGAGTTCTACCGCCTGCAGACGCCGGCCACCCATGCGCTGACCTGCAGCGTGCCACTGCCCGGCAGCGGCGAAATGGCGTGGCGCATCATCGACATCAGCGGCGGCGGCATTGCCATCGCCGTTCCGCCGAACGATGCATCCTTTGCGCCAGGCGACGAATTCCCCAGTTGCCGGATCAAGCTTCCCGACAGTCCGCCGATCCACGCGCGCCTGACGGTGCGCAACCTGTTCCGCCTGACCACCCGCAACGGCGTCGGCATGCTGCGCGCGGGCTGCGAATTCTCGGACATGCCGCCGGGAGCGGAAGAGGCCATACAGCGTTACATCCTGAAGATCGAGCGCCAGCGCAGCGCACGCCAGCGCGCCCTGGGCTGATCCATTCGCAGACACAGGCCATGACTTCCGACGCCGACCACACGCCCGCCCCGATCGACATGGACCGGCGCGACACGATCGAACAGTTCATCCTCGGCGGCCACCGGCAGGTGCGCCAGTTGCTGCAGGAGCTGATCGAGCATCGCGCCCTGGTCAGCGGGCATTTCGGCAATGGCCGCTCCTTCCTGACCGCCCTGCTCGAACTTTCGGACGACGAGGAAACCCTGGTGCTGGATGCCAGCCCGGACCCGGATGCCAACCGCCGCATCCTGGCCGCGCCCAAGCTCGTCTGCGTGACCCAGCTCGAGCACATCCGCATCCAGTTCGCGCTGCACGACCTGCAGGAAGGCCGGGAAGACGGGCGCAGCCTGTTCCATGCGCCGGTGCCGCGCGAAGTGCTGCGCCTGCAGCGCCGCGCCGCCTACCGCCTGAGCGTGCCGCTGAGCCACGCCGCCACCGGCCAGATCGGCGTCAAGGGCAGCGCCGGCGCCCGGGCCACGCTAACGGGACGGCTGCTCGACATCAGCGTCGGCGGCATCGCGCTGCAACTGCCGCCGGACGCCGCACAGCTCGTCATCGGCGAACGGCTGCAGGACTGCCAGCTGCAGTTGCCGAACCTCGACCCGATCAGCGTCCAGTTGCGCGTCTGCTATCTCGATCGCCAGGAGCAGCGCAGCGGCTCGCAGATGCTGCGCGTCGGCCTGGCCTTCGTCGAGCTGCCGCACAAGATCGAGAACACCCTCCAGCGCTACATCTTCAACACCGACCGCGAACGCACCGCGCGCGAGCGCGGCGGGCTGTGATCAGCGCCGCGCGCCATACGCCTTTTCCAGCCGCCACGCGGTCGCGCCCAGCAGCACGCCCAGCACGGCGGCGCCGACGGGCAGCGTCACCGCGGCTTCCCAACTTCCCCGGCTGGCGACCAGGGCCGCGATCAGCGGCGGGCCGAGCAATTGCCCGAGGTTGGAAATCTGCAGGCTCAGCCCCTGGAAAGTGCCGATCTGGCGCGAGGTCCGGGCGATGACGGTCGAGGCCGACAGCACAGATGACGGAATCAGGCCGCCGACCAGGGATACCGCCACACAGGCCAGATAGCGCACGGCATCCGGCAAGGCCGGCGAAAAGGCGGTGTACATGAACAGGCCGCTCAGGCTGCTGCCCAGCACCAGCAGCTTGCCGCGCGCCACGCCGCGCCGCAGCAGCGTGCCGCCGATGACGTTGCCCGGCACGTTGGCCAGCACCATGATGCAGGACAGCGCGGCAACCCAGTGCATGTCCAGTCCGCGCTGCTCGCGCAGGAAGGTCGGCAGCCACACGATCAGGGTGAAATGCTGCAACGCCCAAGTCGCGAACAGCAGTCCCAGGATCCATGCCAGCGGCTGGCGCATGACCTCCCGCGCCACCGCCAGGGCGCGTTCTTCCTGGCCCTCGCTCGGCGCTTCGGCGAAGCGGTAATGCCGCCGCTGCAGCCATGCCGACACCCCGCCCGCCAGCAGCAGCACGATGGCGAAGCCCCAGATCACCCGCCAGCCGCCCAGCCCCTGCAACAAGGGCGCAGCGACCATCACCAGGCCGATGCCGCCCGGCATGTAGGTTCCCCCACACGCCCAGCACGAAGCGCCGATCCTCCAGCCGGCTCGCTGCCGACAGCAGGATCGGCGCCGACACCGCCACCGCCATGTAACCCGCCCCTTCGATCACCCGCCCCGCCAGCAGCAGCGGGAAGCTCGTCGCCAGCAGGCTGGCCGCGCCGCCCGCCAGACTCAGGCCGATCCCCGCCAGGCAGAGCCGCAACCCGCCGATGCGATCGGCCGAAAAGCCGAACATCACTGCGGCGCACACCGCGAACACGTTGATCGCCGACGACAGCCAGCCGGCCTGCACCAGGCTCAGGCCCAGATCCTCGCGCAAGGCCGAAATCATGATCGACACCTTGCCGACGTTGCTGGCCACCGCCACACCACACAGCAGCGCCGCTGCGACCGCCAGCCAGTGCGTCGCCGCCCGCTCCTGCTGCCCCCCTGCCTTCATCCGCGCCCTCACATCCGCTCCAGCGTGGCAGGCCACAGCCCGCCGCGAATTCGTCGATTCTTCACCAAGGGCGGATTCTCGCCGTTCGGCGCACGCGGGACCACCTGAATCTGCCGAACGGCATGCCGGCGCTGGACGGGCACGATGGATTGGCGGCATGCTTGCTCCCGGACCCATCACACATCACGAGCGAAGCACCGATGAAGCAGACCGAATACCTGTGGCCCCCCGCCCCGACGCCTTCCCTGCCGGTACGCGGCACCGCTGCCCGCCTGCCGGTGCGGCGCATCTTCTGCGTCGGCCGCAACTACCAGGGCCACGCCATCGAGATGGGTACGCCGATCGACAAGACGACGATGCGGCCCTTCTATTTCATCAAGGATGCCGGCAGCCTGGTCGAGGCGAGCGCCGGGAAGCCAGCGCGCGTGCCCTATCCACCCGGCACCGCCAACTACCACCACGAGATCGAGCTGGTCGTCGCCATCGGCGCCGAAGGCTTCGAGGTTTCCGCCGTCGATGCCGACCGGCTGGTCTACGGCTACGCCGCCGGCCTCGACATGACCCGCCGCGACCTGCAGAAGCTCTGCCAGGGCCAGGGCCGGCCCTGGGATCTGGGCAAGAATTTCGAGCACGGCGCGATCTGCGGCGAGATCGTCCCCGCTGCCGGCCTCGGCCTGCTCGACAAGGGCGCGATCACGCTGCAGGTCAACGGCCAGAGCCGCCAGTCCGGCGACCTGTCGATGCTGATCTGGAACATCCGCGAACTGATCGCCGACCTGTCGTGCTTCTACCACCTGCAGCCGGGCGACCTGATCTACACCGGCACGCCCGAAGGCGTCGGCGCCGTACAGCCGGGCGACCGCCTCAGCGGCCACATCGAGGGCATCGGCGACATCGAGCTGGAGATCGGCGAGCCGGAATGAGCATCGCTAGAAGCGGTAATTGAATTCGAGCCGCGCCGAATAAGCATCCCCGCCGCGCGGCGCATCGTCGTCATCGTCGCTGCGGAAGCGCGAGGACGGGCGGAACCAGCCGAGCGCGGCTTCCAGCTTGACGCGGTCCGACGGCCGCCAGCCCAGCACCAGGTCGAAGGCATCGCCGAGGTAGCGGTCGTCGCGCCTGTCTTCCTCCGGATCCAGCTCGGTCTCGCGCACCTTGCTGAGCACGTCCTGCCTGTAGCGGTGATAGACCAGGTCCAGCGACAGCTCGCGCCCCAGGTCCAGCCCCAGGCCGGCGGTCAGCACGTGCAGGTTGCTCAGGTCCGGATCGAGCGTTTCGCCGTAGATGTGGAACTTCGCCACGCCACCGAACGTGGCCTCGTTCGAATGCAGCCCGGTCTGGCGATAGGCGCCACCGCCGCGGTCGCCGCGCTCGGGATCGCCGCTGGCGTAGGCATAGCCCAGGGTCAGGCGCGGCCGCAGCGGCGCGGTGTCGAAGGCGTAGGTCACGCCCAGGTCGATGGCGTGGCCGTCGACGCGCTCGCCGCCGTCGCGGCCGCCGACGTGGGCCAGCTCCAGCCAGTGCCGCCAGCCCTTGTCCGGCGTGGCATGCGAGCGCAGGCCGACGTGGTTGAGCCAGGTCTCCTCCGCCGAGACGTCGTGCTGGCGCACCACGTAGGCGCCGATCTGCCAGTCCTTGACCCACTTCCGGTCCATCTCGTAGCGGCCGAAGGCGGCGATGAAATTGACCGGCTCGCCGTGGCTGTCGTTGTCGAGCAGATCACGCCGCCAATGGTCGACGCGGGCGACGAACAGCTCGCCTTCCCAGCGGCCGCGGTCGTATTCCAGATGCACGCCGTCCAGGTTCTCGTCCATCAGCCATTCGCGCTCGTCGCGCTGCAGCCAGCGGCCCAGCCGCAGCCGGGTGTCGGGCAGCACATCCTCGATGGCGAGATAGGCATGGGTCAGGTTGAGGCGGTTGTCGGTCTCGGTCGGCTCGCCGCGCTCGCGCTTGATGCGGCGGATCAGTTCGGTCTCGATCAGGCCCCACACCCTGCGCTCGGGGAAGAAGCGCGCCTGCAGCCGAAGCTGGGGCTCGTATTCCTCGGCGCGCTCGACACGGCCGCGTTCGAGCGTGAGATTGCGCTCGGCGGCGGCTTCGACGATCAGCGTGGTGCGCAGGTCGACGATCTTTTCGGCCTCGGCCGCGCCGGCGGCCGTGGCAAGCCAGCAAGCGCCGAGCACGGACAACAGGGCCGGGCGCATCATGCGGACGGCTCCGACCAGGGGGCGAGGCAGGCCTCGCAGCTTTCCAGCAACATCATCGTGGTATGGGTACGGTCCTCGAAGCGGGTGCTCAAATGGATGTGGCGGGCGAGCGAAAGCGTCGTGTAGCCGGCGATCGACGCCGCTGCCACGTCGGCCATGCCGGCCCGGTAGGCTTGGATGAAGGCGGTTTCATGCGCTGCCAGGGCGCCGGCGTCGCCGTGGCAGCGGATCGACTGCTCGATGAGGTGGGCGACGAAGTTGCCGACGTCCAGCGCGGGATCGCCCAGCGCATGCAGATCGAAGTCCAGCAGCACGATGGTTTCGCCATCCACCAGCACCTGGTCCGGATAGAAATCGCGATGCACGCCGCACGCCATCGCCGTCGGCAGCCCGTTCGCCAATCGTTCGCAGGCGCGGGCGACGGACTCGATGCGCGCGGCCAGGCCGGGCCGCGCCTGCGCGGCCAACGCCAGGCAGCGCCGCAGCATGGCCAGTTCGTCGTCGATGCTCCATGCGCGCGCCGGCCGCAGCGCCTGCCGGTGCAGCAGCGCCAGCGCCTCGCCGATGCGCCACGCGGCGCCGGTACCGGCCTCCGGCGCGAAGCAGCCCGAAGCCGGCTGCCCCGCCACAGCGCGCTGCAGCCACAAGGCCAGCTCGGGTACGGTGCCGAGCGGCTCGGGCACGACCACCGGCCCCCGGCTCAAGCCGGCCTGCCACAAAGTGCGCTGCGTCTCGTAGCCGCGGCGGTCCAGGCCCTTGGCGCGCAGCTTGCCGAGCACGCTCTGCGGCGCACCGCCCGACGGCGTGACGACATACTCGATCAGCGCCCGCCGCCCGGGTTTGAGCCGCCGGAGCACAGCCTGCAGCTCGCAACCGTCTTCCGCCAGCCCCAGACAGCGCGCCAAGTGCGGGCGCATCTGCGCGGCATCGAGCGCCTGCGCCAAGGTCGGCAGGCCGGCCGATGCCACTTCGCTCGGCAGCGCCGCCGCTGCAGCAGCCTCGGCGGCGAGTACCCGGGCACGGCCGAGCAAGCGCTCGAGCTGCTGCGGCCAGTCCCGGCCGCGCTTGCGGAAAGGCTCGGCCAGCAGCTTGAGCAGTTCGGCCACGCGCTGCCAGGGCAGCGCGGCCGGCAGCGCACCGGCCGCTTCGCAGTAGCCCGCGATGCAGGCAGCGGCGGCCTTGTCCGCCTGCGACCGGGTCAGCAGGCCTTCGATCACCTGCAGATCCAGCCGTGCACACAGCGAAGCGAGGTCTGCCGCCGGATCGCCCTGGCAGGCGCGGTCCCAGTCGATCACGGTCAGACGGCCGGCATCGGCGATCACCTGGTCGATGGAAAAGTCGCCGTGGATGAAGCACGGCGACAGCGGCATCGCCGACAGCGCGGCGAGGCTGCGCTCGGCAAGCTCGCGAGCGACTTGCGACTCCTCGGGGCACAGCACGCGCAGCGCAGCCACCGCCTGCTCGACGGCCTCGCGCTCGTCCGTCCGCTCGCGCCGCAGCGGCGCGGCGAGGCCGCTGCGATGGATGCCGGCAAGCACGGCGCCGGCGCCGCGCAGCGTCGCCGCGTCGGCTAGGCTGCCATCCTCGGGGCACAAGCTCCGGCCTTCGGTCCATGCGCAGGCGAAGACCTGCCGTTTGCTCCACATGCCCAACAGGCGCGGACCGCCCACCGCGGCGGCGAGCGCGGCATTGCTCAGCATCGTGCCGAAACCGTCCTTCGGGCAGGCACGCAGCACGGCCACCGGCCTTCCCGCCGACGATACGCGCGCGACCAGCCTGCGCTCGGGCTTGTAGCGCAGGATGTCGAGCACCGGCCCAGCCTCGCCATCCTCGCTGCATACGCCGAGCCGCGACAGCAGGTCGGCGAGCCTGGCGCGGTCGTCGATCAGGCGCAGCGCCCTGATCGAGCGGTCGTGGCGCAGCCGCAGCACCACGATGCCCGCCCCGGCCAGCATGCAGGGCGCATCGGCCCGGCCGGCGGCGATCTCGGCCTGCCATTTCGGCCGCGCCATCGCCTGCGCGTAGCGCGCCGCCGTCAATGCGCGCAACTGGAGCCGCAGCGGCGCCCCATCCTGGAACTGGACGCAGACACCGGCGGTGCAGCTGACGCCGGGCTTGTAGCGCAGATAGTCGACCACCACCCCGCTGGCCGCGGCCAGCTCGGGCAGGCCGCGCAGCAGCACAAGCAGCCGCGCCTCGTCGAGCAGCACGGCGAGGCCGGGCAGCGCGGTGTCGCGCGCGGCGATGGCGGCATCGGCGTCACAGTGCATCGCAGGCCTCGCTTGCCGCCTGTTCGTCCCGCCGGCCGCGCCAGAGCGCGGCGAAGCGCCCGCCACGGGCGATCAGTTCCGCCGGCGCGCCCTGTTCGACCACGCGCCCGCCATCGAGGAAGACGATGCGGTCGGCTTCGGCCGCCAGCATCGGGTCGTGGGTGATGGTGAAGGTGGTCCGTCCCTGGGCCAGGTGGCGCAGTGCGTCGATGACGATGCGCTCGTTGTCGCGGTCGAGGCCGACGGTGGGTTCGTCGAGCACCACGATGGCGCTGTCGCGCAAGGCGGCGCGCGCCACCGAGATGCGCTGGCGCTGGCCGCCCGACAGGGTCGCGCCGCGCTCGCCGATCACGGTGTCGTAGCCCGCCGGCAGCGCCATGATGAACTCATGGGCATTGGCGAGGCGCGCCGCCTGTTCGACCTCCTCCTGCTCGACCGGCCTCAGCGCCGCGAGCGCGATGTTGTCGCGCACCGTGGCGGCGAACAGCAGGTTGTCCTGCGGCACCAGGCAGACCTGGCGGCGCAGGCTGGCGACGGTCAGCTCGCGCAAGTCGTGGCCGTCGACTTCGATCGCACCGCTGCTCGGGTCGTACAAGCGCAGCAGCAGGCTGCCGATCGTCGACTTGCCGGCGCCCGAGGCGCCGACGAGGGCGACGTGCTCGCCCGGCCGCAGCTCGAGCTCGAAGCCGTCGAGCACTTTCGCGCCGCCGGCGGCATAGGCGAAATCGACCTGCCGGAAGCGCACCGCCCCCTTCAGCCTGCCGGCTTCGATGGCGCCCGGGCGGTCGGTGATCTCCGGCGTCTCGTCGAGCACGTCGGCGATGCGCTCGCCGGCCGCCAGCGCCTTCGACAGGCGGCTGGCGTACTTCGCGTATTCGCGCACCGGACGGAAGGAGTTCTTCAGATAGGTGACGAAGACCAGCAGGTCGCCCGGGCTGAGCGCGCCGGCCAGCACCTGCCGCGTGCCCTGCCACAGCACCAGCGCGGTCGCCACCGCCACCAGCAGGTCGACGCCGCGTTCGAGCCCGGCCGACAGGCGCTTGGCGCGCACGTCGGCCTGCTGGCTGTGCTGGTCGGAGGCACCGATGGCTTTCGCGATCGCCGGCTCCAGCGACAGCGACTGCACGGTGCGGATCGCCGCCAGCGCCTCGCCGGCGGTGGACGCCATCGCGCCGTCGCGCTTGCGCTGGGCGCGGCTCGCTTCGTGGATGCGGCGGCCGCGACGCACGGTCGCCAGCAGCAGCACCGGCACCGGCAGGATCGCCACCAGCGCGAGTTGCCAGTTGAGCGCCAGCATCACCGCCAGCATGCCGCCCAGGATCAGCAGGTTGGCGCTCATCGGCATCAGCGCGGTGACCATCGCCTCCTTCAGCATGCCGACGTCGTTGACCAGGCGCAGCGTCAGGTCGCCGCTGCGGGCGCGGTGGTGGAAGGCCAGCGACAAGCGCTGCAGGTGGGCGAACAGGTCGATGCGCACCCGGCCGAGGATGCGGTTGCCCGCCAGCGCGAAGCCGATCGTGCTGAGGTAGGCAGATCCCGCTTTCAGCGCGGCGATGGCGATCACCGCCGCGGCGCACACGGCGAGCGCGATCATCGGATCGAGGCCGGCCAGCAAAGCCGGCGGCTTGCCGGCCACCAGGCCGTCGATGATCAGGGCCAGCGGCCAGGGTTCGAGCAGGCGCATCGCGGTGGAGAACACCAGCGCGGCGGCGGCGCCGGACAGCAGTGGCCGATGGCCGCGCAGATAGGGCCCGAAGCGCCGTGCGATGCGCAGCAGCGGCGTGCTCATCGGCCCCGCCCTTGCGCCATCGCACCGCAGGCGATCGCCAGCAGGCGGCCGACGACCGCATCCCAGCTGTGCTCGCGCTCGACCTTGCACCGGCCCGCGCGGCCGAGCCGCAGGCAGCGCGCGGGGTCGGCCAGCAGCCCGGCCAGCGCGGCGGCGAGCGCATCGGCATCGTCGGGCGCAACCAGCATACCGTCCTCGCCGTCGGCGACGACCGTCGCCAGGTGGCCGACCGCGCTCGCCACCACCGGCAGCCCGGCGGCCATGTATTCATAGATCTTCAGCGGCGAGAAGTAGAAGTCGTCCAGCGCCGGATAAGGCGCGACGGCGACGTCCATCCGCGCCAGCCAGTCCGGCACCGCGGCCGGCTCGACCGCGCCGGCGAACTCGACCATCGCCGCTACACCGGCGGCTTCGGCACCCGCCGCCAGCGCATCGCGCTCGGGGCCGTCGCCGACGAGCAGCAGGCGGGCATCGACGCCATGCCGGCGGCGCAGGCGGACGAAGGCCTCCATCAGCACCGGCAGCCCATGCCAGGGCTTCAGCGTGCCGAGGAAGCCGATCACCGGCGCCTTGCCGGCATTGCCCCGGCCGCGGCCGGCCGCCGCGGCGGCGAAGCGTGCCGGGTCGACGCCATTGGCAACGACATGGACACGGCCGCGCGCAGCCGGCTGGCCTTCGAGATAGGCCGCGACGCCGGGCGACACCGCGACCAGCGCGCCGGCCGCGCCGAACACCGACTGCGCGATCCGCAACGCCTCGTCTTCGAGCACCAGGCCGCGATACCTGCGCTGCTCCTCGATCAGCGGCGCGTTGACTTCGAGCAGCCCCGGGCAGCCGGCACGCCGCGCCCAGACCATGCCGGCATCGCTCCACAGCGAATAGCGTTCATATACCAGCTCGAACGGCCCCGCCGCCTCCAGCGCCGCCATCACCGCGGCATTGGCGTCGAGCGCGGCGCGGGCACGGGCGAGCGGCTCGCCCTTGGGCAGCGGCGGCAGCTCGACCACGCGCAGGCCGGCGAGATCGGCCGGCGGCTCGCCGCCGATGCGGCTGGCGAACAGCACCGGCTCGGCAGCCGCCCGCCGCAGGCCGCGCAGCACTTCCTGCACATGCACCGATGCGCCCTTGGTGCCGAACACCGGAATGCCGGGGTCGGCGCAGACGTAGGCGATCCGCATCAGCAGGCCCGCCCGTGCCGTCCGTCCCACGCGCGCCGGAACAGCTCGCGCTGAACGGCGGCGTTGCGGTGGATGTCGTAGTCGGCCTCGATCAGCCGGCGCGCACTGGTCGACAGGCGCTCGCGCAGCGCCGGATCGCCCAGCAGTTGCTCGATCGCGTCGGCCAGGGCACGCACATCGCCACCTTCGATACACAGCCCGGTATCGCCGTCGCGGACCAGTTCGGGAATGCCGGCCACCCGGGTCGAGATGCAGGGCGTGCCCAGCGCCATCGCTTCGAGCAGCACCGTGGGCAGGCCGTCGCGGTCGCCGTCGGCGCTGACGACGCAGGGCGCGGCCAGCAGCGCCGCTTCGCGCAGCGCCTGCTGCACTTCCGGCTGCGGGCGCAGGCCCGGCATCGACAAGCGATCTTCCAGCCCCAGCGCCGCGCGCTGCGCTTCCAGTTGCGCCCTGAGCGGGCCGTCGCCGATCAGCGTGCAGCGGCACTCGACGCCGCGCGCCTTCAGCACGGCCAGCGCCTCGAGCAGCACGTCGAAGCCCTTCTTGTCGACCAGCCGGCCCACCGCCAGGATCTCGTCCGCCCGGGGCGGCGGCGGCTGCCAGCGGAAATGGGCGAGATCCAGGCCGTTGTACAGGCGCAGCGTGCGTTCGGCCGCCGTGCCGTAGCGTTCGCGCAGGTAGGCGAGGTTGTAGTCGGAGACGGTCACGGTGCAGGCGGCATCGCGCATCTTCAGGTCGAGCCGCACCGGCTCCTCGTATTCGTAATAGATGTCCTTGGCGTGGGCGGTGAAGGTGTAGGCGATGTCCGCGAAGGCGGCGGCGAGACGGGTGACGGTGGCGGCCTGGGTGCCGAAATGGGCATGCAGGTGCTCGATGCCCCGCGCCTTCGCTTCGAGCGCGAGCTGGATCGCCTGCCCCACCAAGTCGCCGGCGACCTCTTCCGCCGGCGCCATCCGCTCGGCGAAACGCGGCAGCTCGCGGCAGGCGCGGACGATGAGCTGCCACAGCGCGTCGCCGTTGCGCAGGCGGTGCTGCAGCCGGGTGACCGGCGCGCGCACGCGCGCGATCGCATCCTGGAAGTGCGTTTCCTCCACCGGGCCGAGGGCGAAGATGTCGATCTGCGCGCCCGCTGCCTCGTGGGCGAGGATTTCATTGACGACGAAGGTCTCGGAAAAGCGCGGATAGCGCTTCAGCACGTAGCCGAGACGCGGGATGCTTTCAGGCGGCATGGCAGATGTCCTTGGGTGAAGCGCTGATCAGTTCCGCGGCCAGGCGGCAGAACCGGTCCAGTCCGTTGAAATCCAGCAGTTCGCGGGCGGCGGGCGGCTGCCGGCCGTGCGCCAGCCAGTGGCTCATCGCCTCGGCGCCGAGATCGTCCGGATGCAGGCAGTCGACCAGGCCCAGCGCGGCCAGCCGGCTGCTGCGGATCCATTGTTCCTTGCGCGGCACCACGCGCGGCACCAGCAGCGCGCGCTTGTTCAGCGCGAGGATCTCGATGGTGGTGTTGTAGCCGCCCATCGACACCACCGCGGCGGCATCGCGCATCAGCGCCAGCGGGTCGGCGACGAACTCCAGCACCGACATCCCGGGGCGCTCGGCCGCCAGTTCGCGCAGCCGTTCGCGGGACGCGGCGGGCATCATCGAGCCGGTGACGACGATGCCGCGGTGCCCGGGCGGCAGAGTCGCGCGCACGAAGGCCTCGGTCAGGCGGAAGCCGTCCTGGCCGCCGCCGACCATGCACAGCACGAAAGGCTCGCCCGCCCGAGCCGCCGGCAGCTCGACATGGGCGCAGTGGTCGAGATAGCCCAGCGCGGTGATCTTGCGCCGGACGTCGGCATCGAAGCCGCAGGCTTCGGCGGTGTCGTAGACCTTGTGGTCGCCATACACCCAGACGGCATCGTAGAACTCGCGGATGGCCTGGAAGTTGCGATGCTTGCGCCATTGGCGCAGCACCGCGGCCGGCGTGTCGAGGACGTCGCGCAGGCCGAGCACCAGCCGCGTCGGCATCCGGCGCAGCATCGGCAGCACGCCGTCGAGCTCGTTCATCGCGCCGCGCGGCACGTTGTCCACGACCACCAGATCGGGTTCGAAGCGGCGCAGCGCGGCGGCGATGGTCTCGCCGCGGAGGGCGACCAGGCGGTCGATGTCGCCACCGAGGGCGCGCGGCACATAGCTGCCGTCCGTCTGCTTGCGGTAGGCGGGCAAGGTGATGCTGTCCACGCCGGGCGGCAGTGCGAAGGCGCCGGCCTCGCGGATGCCGGAGACCAGCAGGATCTGCGCCTGCGGCTCGGCCGCCGCCAGCGCGCGCGCCAGCAGGATGTTGCGCCGGATGTGGCCGAAGCCCATCGTGTCGTGGGAATAGAGCGCGATTCTGGGTCCGGCATGGGACGGATTCATGGCAAAGCTCCACAGTGAGGCCAGCCATGCATCCGGACTGGCGGAACGGGCGGCTGCCCATTACCCATCCAGTCTAGGAATCCGAATCTGAACGTCGCATGACGCGGCCGTTCACGCTTCGTTCACACTTTCTTCACACGGGCCGGCACGCTTGCCGCCGGCATCCCTACATCGGCAACTGCAGTTCGACCCTCAGGCCCCCCAGTTCGCTCGACTCCAGGCCGAGCGCTCCGCCATAGGTCTCGGCAATGTCGGCCGAAATGGCCAGCCCGAGGCCCGAGCCCTCCACGCTCTCGTCGAAGCGCTGGCCGCGCCGCAGGCGCTGCTCGATCTGCTCGCGGCTCAGGCCCGGGCCATCGTCCTCGATACGAATCGACAACATCCCGGCTTCGGCACGCGCCCTCACCCGCACCTCGCTCCTGGCCCACTTGCCGGCGTTGTCGAGCAGGTTGCCGAGCATCTCCTCGAAGTCGGTCGGCTCCCCGCGCCACATCAGCGCGGCCGGCACGTCCATGTGCCAGACCAAGGCATGGGCCTGGTGCAGGCGACGCATCAGCACCAGCAGCGCCGTGATGCGCTCCTGGACGGAGATGCGGCGCATCTCGCCCGAACCGCTGCCGGCGCGTGCCAGGTAGCGGTCGATCAGGCGCGACATGGTGGCGACCTGGCTGCGCAGCAGTTCGCCGTCGTTGCCGGCATGCGCCAGCAGGGCGAGCGGCTTCTTGAGCGCATGGCTGAGGTCGGCGGCATGGGCGCGCGCGCGGCCGACGATGCGCGCGTTGCGCGTCAGCACTTCGTCCATCTCTTCGGCCAGCGGGTCGAGATCGGGACCGTAGCCGCGCCCGATCCGCTCCGCCGTGCCCTGGCGGACCCGGGACAGGGCCGTATGCAGGCGCCGCAGCGGCGACAGGCCGAAGCGGATCTGGATGAGCATCAGCAGGATCAGCGACACGACCAGGCCGGCACCGGTTGCGACCAGGATACGGTCCAGATAGGCGAGCTCGCGCTCCGTTTCCGCCGCCGGCCCATACACGTGCAGCAGCGCCCGGTGCTCGTCGGCGCCCACCTCGCGGACGATGCCGAACAGCCGCTCGCCGCGCGGCCCGGTCAGGCGCTGCAGGCTTTCGCCATGTCCGCTCGGCAGCGCCTTGGCGGTTTCCAGCCCGCTGTCCCACAGCGAGCGGGAACGCAGCAGGCGCGTGCCGTCCTCCAGTTGCCAGTACCAGCCGGAAAAGATGCGGCTGAACTCGTCCGTGCCGCGGTACTGCCCCTGCACGAGGGCCCCGTCGGTGCCGGAAACGAAGTTCGCCCCGATGCGGTCGGCATGCTCCTGGAGGCGCAGCACCATGCCGTTGTAGAGCGTGTCATGCACTTTCTGCCGCAGCACCCAGCCGCCCGCAGCACTCACCAGCATGGTCGCCGCGGTGCCGATCAGCAGCAGGCGGCCGCCGAGCCCGATGCGCCTAGCCATCGCCGCCACTGTCGTCGGCGAGGCGGTAGCCGCGCCCGCGCTCGGTATGGATCAGCGGATGGCCCAGGCGCCGGCGGATGCGGCCGATCATGACGTCGAGCGTGTTCGAGTCGGGATCGAGGTCGCGGGCATAGACGTGCTCGGCGATCTCGCTGCGCGACACCACGCAGCCGTGGCGCTGGATCAGGTAGGCGAGGATCAGTTGCTCCTGCGCGGTCAGCACCAGCGGCCGGCCCTCCAGCATGAAGCGATCGGCGTTGCTGTCGTAGCTGAGCGGGCCGACGGTGATCAGCGGATGGGCATGGCCGCGCGCGCGCCGGGTCAGCACGCGCAGGCGCAGGGCGACCTCCTCGTGCAGGAAAGGCTTGGTCAGGTAGTCGTCGGCGCCGGCGTCGAAGCCGGCCAGCTTGTCGCTCCAGCGCCCGCGCGCGGTCAGGATCAGCACCGGCATGTCGCGCCCGTGCTCGCGCCAGCTGCGCAGCACCGACACGCCATCCAGGCCGGGCAGCCCGAGGTCGAGCACCGCCGCGTCGTAGGCTTCGGTGCAGCCCATGAAATCCGCCTCGTTGCCGTCGCGGGCGATGTCCACCACCATGCCCGACAGGCGCAGGTCCTCGGCGATCCGGTCCGCCAGCTCGGCGTCGTCCTCCACCACCAGCACGCGCATTATTCGGCGCCCTCCTGGCGCAGCAGCTCACCCGTCAGCGCATCGACATGTATTTCGATCTTGCGGCCATCGGCCAGCAGGACTTCGACCTCGTAATAGGGCCGGTCGTCCTTGCCGAATTCTAGCTCGGCCTCGAGGATGACGCCGCGGTAGAGCGCGAGGATCAGGTCGAGCACGTCCGGCAGGGGCTTCACCCATTGCAGGGTGCCGGAACGCAGTTCGCTGCCGGGAACGATCTGGCCGCTGCGGGCATCGACGAGCAGCTCGACCTGGCGCCCGCCCGCCTGGGCGATACGCACCTCATAGACCGCGGGCTCGCCGGGGTTCTGGTCCAGCTCAACGTCCAGCACGTGCCCGGGGTAGCGTTCGAGAACCGCGCGCAACACCTGCGGCAAAGGCATCACGACCGCGATTTCCGCCGCGCGATCGTCGAGCACGAGGCCGGTCACGGCGTCGACCTGGACTTCCTTGCGGCGGCCGTTCTCCTGCAGGATCTTGATCTCGTAGATGCGGCGGCCAGAGGGGTCGCGGTCGAGTTCGACGTCCAGCACCTTGCCCGGATAACGCTGCTGCACCCGGCTCAGGATGTCGTTCAGCGACATGAGCCGCCCGGCCTCGACCGCACGGCGCACCATGTCCTGCTCGACCGCAGCGGCAGTCGGCGCCGCAAGCAGCAGCATCGTGGCGAACAGCGACAGGCGGCGAGACAGAATCATGGCGGACGTGAATGTGCGAGCGGGACATCGTGACACGCTTCACTGCACAGCGCATCACTGCCGGCATCATCCACCGACACGGGTGAACAGCATGTGAACGCCGCGAGGCTGCCGCCCTGCCCGCCCTCAGTGCCCGTCCGGACGCACGTTCTTGCCGTCGTCGTCGGGCTCGATGCCCCAATCGCCGTACAAGTACCAGTCCTCGCCCAGCACTTCGGCCGGATGCATGGTGCGTCCCGAGCCGTTGCCACAGCCCAAGGCATCGACCGAACAGTACTTGTCGCAGCCCCAGCAGATCCGCTCGGGATGCTTGGGATGGAGGGGAAACTTCTTGGCCATGGGTCGTCCTGCCACGGATGCCGAACACAATACCCGAGCAATTTACTCGGGTTAATCACCCCCGGCCTTGACCTCCATCAAGCCTCGCGCCCGCCGGCGCGACATGCACCCGGCGGAACTCCGACGGCGGCATGCCCTGCCTGCGCGCGAAGAAGCGCGAGAAATAAGCCGGGTCGCGAAAACCCAGCGAATAGCCGATGCCGGTGACGTCGAGGTCGGAGTAGGCCAGCAGGCGCCGCGCCTCCAGCAGCAGGCGCTCGTGGATCAATTCCTGCGCGCTCACCCCCGCCTCGCGGCGGCAGCTGGCATTGAGCTGCTGCGGCGACACGCCCAGGCGCCGGGCGTAGAAGCTGACCGGCTGCCAGTCGCGGAAATGCCGCTCGATGAGGTCGTTGAAACGCTCCACGCGCTGGCGCATCCGCTCGCGCGAGCCGCGCGTCTCCTCGCCCGGCACGGTGCGCGCGAGCTCCACCACCACCAGGCCGAGGATCGCCATCAGCATGCTGATGCGCCCCGGCTGATGCCCGGCGTATTCGCGGCCGAACTGCTCGAAGCGCAGGCGCATGCGCTCGGCGTCCGCCTCCCCGGCGCTCAGCGGCAGATAGCGCAGCGTGTCGAAAGCCGGGCGCAGCTCGGCCGAAAGTGCAAGCAGCTCGCCCAGCAGCGCCTGCGGCAGCGTAACGATGCAGCCGACGATGCTGGGCGAGAAGCGGAAGCCATGGACGTGCCGCGCCGGCACCATGACGAGACAGGGCGGCGCCAGCGGCAGGGCGCGGGTCTCGAAGCGCATGCTCGCGCCGCCCGACTGCAGGAACACGAGCTGCAGCAGGCTGTCGTGGCTGTGCGGGGTGATCTCCCAGTCGTACAGCGCGCTGCGCGCGGCGATGGTCTCGTAATGCACCGGCTCGGGCGTGGGCCACAGCTCCTTTTCGCCGAACAGCTTGTAGGTGGGAATGCCGGCCTGTTCCATATGCCTCTTCTCGATCCGTCCGCGGACAGTCCGGCAAGCTTGCCACGACTTTCCAAAAGTACAAGCATTTCAGGCCTGGAATTCAAGCGGAGCAGACCATCGGGCGCTACAGTCGGCAGTGCTTCACCACGACACAAACTCCAAAGGAGAGGGACTCATGCAAACACAAGTCGGCATCATCGGCGGCGGCCCGTCGGGGCTGTGCCTCGCCCGCCTGCTCAGCCTGTCGGGCATCAAGAGCGTCATCCTCGAGCGCCAGACCCGCGAATACGTCGAGGCACGCATCCGCGCCGGCATCCTCGAGCAAGGCATGATCGACCTGATGCGCCGCGCCAAGGTCAGCGAACGCATGGACAGGGAAGGCCTGGTGCATGACGGCATCGTGCTGACCTTCAACGGCCGCGAAGAGCGCATCGACATGAAGAAGCTGACCGGCGGCCATCAGGTGATGGTCTATGGCCAGACCGAGCTGACCAAGGATCTGTACGACGCGGTGCTGAAGGACGACAACATCACCGTCATCTTCGAAGCCCGCGACGTGCATCCGAAGGACTTCCTCGAAGGCAGACCGCAGCTCGACTTCATCAAGGACGGCCGGCAGATCGCGCTGGACTGCGACTTCATCGCCGGCTGCGACGGCTACCACGGCGCCTCGCGCGCCTCGGTGCCGCGCGGGATGATCACCGAATACGAGCGCATCTACCCCTTCGGCTGGCTGGGCCTGCTGTCCGACACCCCGCCGGTGCACGAGGAACTGATCTACGCCAACCACAAGCGCGGCTTCGCGCTGTGCTCGCAGCGCTCGCACACCCGCAGCCGCTACTACCTGCAGGTGGGCCTGGACGAGAAGGTCGAGGACTGGTCCGACGAGCGTTTCTGGGAGGAACTGAAGAAGCGCCTGCCCGGGCACATCGCCGACAAGCTGGTGACCGGCCCCTCGCTCGAGAAGAGCATCGCGCCGCTGCGCTCCTTCGTCACCGAGCCGATGCGCTTCGGCAACATGTTCCTGGTCGGCGACGCCGCCCACATCGTGCCGCCGACCGGCGCCAAGGGCCTGAACCTCGCCGCGTCCGACATGTACTACCTGTCGACCGCGCTGATCGCACACTACACCGAAGGCCGCGACGACCTGCTCGACCGCTACTCCGAAACCGCGCTGCGCCGCGTCTGGGCCGCGGTGCGCTTCTCGTGGTGGTTCACGTCGATCATGCACAAGTTCAACGACGATCCGATCGAGCACAAGATCCAGCTCGCCGAGCTCGACTACCTGATGGGCTCGACCGCCGGCCAGACCACGATCGCCGAGAACTACGTCGGCCTGCCCTTCGACCCGAGCTTCAAGTAGAACGGCAGAGCTCCGGCGCCCGGCGCCGACATGTGAAACGGGCGGCTCCCGCCGGGGAGGCCGCCCGTTTTTTCACCTGCCGGCAGCCGTCGCTGCCGGCAGCCGGCTCACTGCTTCATGCTCTCGACCAGGCCCATCGCGATCCCCGGATAGGCGATCACCAGCCCCAGCACCGCCAGCATGGCCAGCACGAAGGGCAGGCTGGCGGCGAACACCTCGGTCATCGGCCCCACCCGGACGCCGTCCATGCGGGTGCGCAAGCCCTGCATCACGAACAGGTTCATGCCGACCGGCGGCGTGATCAGCGACAGCTCCACCAGGATCACCGCCAGCACGCCGAACCACACCAGGTCGACGCCCGCCGCCTTCAGGATCGGCAGCAGGATGGGCAGGGTGCAGACGATCATCGCCATGCTTTCCATGAACATGCCCAGCACGATGAAGATCAGCGCGATGATCAGGATGAGCTGCAACTGGCTCAGCCCCAGGCCGGCGATCCAGTTCGAGATCGCTGCCGGCACGCCGCCGAGCGACAGCACGAACTGCAGCACGAAGGCGCAGGCCACCACCAGCAGCACCATGCTGGTGGTCGACGCGGTGGCCAGGAACACTTCACGCAGCATGGCGCGATTCACCCGCCCCTTCAGCGCTGCCAGCAGGAAGGCGCCGACCGAGCCGAAGGCCGCCGCCTCGGTCGGCGTCGCCACCCCGGCGTAGATCGTGCCCAGCACCAGCCCCATCAGCACGATCACCGGAAGCACCGCCGCCAGGCCGCGCAGGCGCGCACTCCAGCTCACCTTCCGCGCCAGCCGCGGCGCCTTGTCCGGTGCGATCAGCGCGACGGCGAGGATCACCAGCATGAAGGCCGCCATCATCAGCAGCCCGGGCACCACGCCCGCCATGTAGAGCTGGGCGATCGAGACTTCGGCCATGATCGCGTAGATGATCATGATCACGCTCGGCGGAATCAGGATGCCGAGCGTGCCGCCGGCGCTGATCGAGCCGACCGCGAGCTTTTCGTCGTAGCCGTGGCGGCGCATCTCCGGCAGCGCCACCGCACCGATGGTCGAGGTCGTCGCCACGCTGGAGCCGCAGATCGACGAGAACAGCCCGCAGGCCAGCACGTTCGAGTGCAGCAGCCCGCCGGGCACGCGCCCCATCCACTTCGACAGGATGTCGTACAGCTCCTCGGTCACGCCGCTGCGCAGCAGCAGTTCTCCCATCAGGATGAACAGGGGCACGACGATCATGCCGCTGTTGCTGAAGCTGTTCCACGGAATCTGGCCGAAGAAGCCCGAGATGTCGCCGATGTGCAGCGCGCCGGTGAGCGCCGCGGTCAGCCCCAGCGCACTGGCGACGTGGAAGCTCAGCGCGAACAGGCTGAACAGCACCAGCAGGGAAGTGGCGATGATGGCGGCCATGTCAGATGCCCCCTCCTTCCGCGGGGATCCTCGTGGCGCAGGATCGCCGCCAGCAAGGCGATCGTCGCCGTCAGCGCGAAGATCAGCATGCCGAAGGTCGACACCGCCTGCGGAATGTAGAGCTGCATGTCGATGATGGACTGCGGCAGCGTGGCGCCGATCTCCCAGGACTCCATCGTCATGACGTAGAAGGCGTAGACGAGCAGCCAGCCGAGCAGCGCGAGTCCGCTCAGCGCCAGCACGCCGAAGACGTGTTTCAGCCGCGGCGGCAGCAGCGGCAACAGCACGTCGGAGCGCACATGCGTGCCCGCATCGACGCCGAGCGCCAGCGCCCAGGTCGCGCCCAGCGCCAGCACCATCGCGGCGATCTGGTCCGACACGCCGGTGAAGGGGCCGCCCAGCGTGCGGCTGAGGGCGTCGCCGGTCATGTAGAACGCCAGCAACAGGAACAGCAGGCCGCTCACCCAGGCCATCCATTCGGCCAGGCGAGCCAGCAGGGTTCGGAACGAAGTCACGGCAATCCCCTGTGCGAAAGCCCCCCGGGACGGCGCGCGGCCGGCCCGGGCGGCGCGGGTGGACGGGATCAGCTCAGGGTGTAGCCGACGATCGGAGCGAGGAACTCGTTGAAGGCGCTCTTCGCCTTCGGCCCGGCGCGCCCGGCCCACCAGGGCACGATGTTCTCCGCCGACAGCCTGGTGAGCTGGGGCACCCATTCCGGCTTGGCCTCGCGCGTCAGCGTCATGCCCTTCTCCAGCGCGTATTCGAAGCCGAGCGTGTCGTTGTCGCGCCCCAGTTGCCAGCCCAGGTCGGTCAGCTCCTTGCCGACGTCGGCGAACAGGCCGCGCAGGTCGGCGGGCAGCTTCGCCAGGCTGCGCGAGCCGATGACGATGTAGGAGCCCATCGGCGGAATGTTCACGTTGGTCATGTAGCGGGTGACTTCCCACAGGCTGCTGGCCTTGACGTGCTCGGTGCCGGTAATGGCGCCGTCGATGACGCCGCGCTGCAGCGAGGGGTAGACGTCGGCCGTGGTCATGCTCAGCGGCTCGGCACCGAGCGCGGTCAGGAAACGCGCCTGGGCCGGGGCGAAGACGCGGATCTTCCTGCCCTTGAAAGCCTCGAGCGTATCCAGCGGGAACTTGGTGTACATGAACATCGTGGACCAGCAGAAGGAACTGACGATGCGGCCGCCGATCACGCTTTCGTTCTTCGCCACGACGTTTTCGGTCCATGCGTCGTAGAGCTGGCGCGACTGGTCGAAGCTGGTGGAAATGCCCGGCAGGTCGCAGGCCTCGATCAGCGGGAAATCGCTCGCCACGTAGCCGGGCAGCACCTCCGCCATGTCGATGACGCCGCTCTTGAGCACGCGCAGCATCTCGGGCCCGCCCAGGCCCAGCTCGCCGATGGTGGTGATCTCGATCGCCAGGCGGCCCTGGCTGCGCGCCGCGACCTGCTCCTGCAGCCACAGCCATTTCTTGTACGACTCGCCGTTGCGATGCTGCACCACGGCCTTCAGGGTCGTGGCCTTGCCCTGGGCCAGGCTGCTGCCGGCAAAGCCCGCCGTGGCGGCCGCTGCGGCCACGCCGCCGCAGCCCTTCAGGAAACGCCGGCGGCCCGGCCCGGTGTTCGTCGTGGGCAGTGAAGCTCGAATCATTGTCTCTCTCCATCTGGTTTTGATAAGACCGGCACCCGCACGGGCATGCCAGGAACGCACCGGACGCACCCCGCCCGTCCCGCGCGAATGCGAAGGGCCGGATCCGCTCCGGGGAAACCAATCAAACGAATCAATAGGTCGCGCGGCCGCCCGACAGGTCGAACGTGGCGCCGGTGGTGAAGGAACACTCCTCCGACGCCAGCCAGGCCACCATGTTGGCGACCTCCTCGGGCAGGCCGGGGCGGCCCATCGGCACCTTGGCCAGCATCGCGGCGCGCAGTTCGGGCGACATCTGCTCCACCAGCGCCGTCTTGACCGCCGCCGGCGCCACCGCATTGACCCGGATGCCGGTACGCGCCAGTTCCTTGCCCTGGGACTTGACCAGCGCCATCACGCCGGCCTTGGCCACCGAGTAGGCCGCCTGGCCGGCGTTGCCTTCCTTGCCGGCGATCGACGCCAGATGGACGATGCGGCCGTAGCCGCCTTCCAGCATCGGCCGCACGACCGCGCGCGAGAACAGGAAGGCGCTGCGCAGATTGATCGCCAGCGTGTCGTCCCACGCGGCGACGGCGGTTTCATGCACCGGCGACGACGGCCCCGTGACCCCCACGCAGTGGACGAGGATGTCCAGCCTGCCGAAATGCCCGACGACCCGGCCGACCGTCCAATCCGTCTCGGTCTCGACCACCGCATCGCAGCGAAGCGCGAGCACGCCGGGGCAGGCCTCCTTCAATTCGGCAGCCAGCGCCTCGACCCGCGCGAGGTCGCGATCGGCCAGCGCCAGCGCCGCGCCGGCCCGCGCCAGGCGGTGCGCGATCGCACTGCCGATGCCGCCGCCGGCACCGACGATCAGCGCAACCCTGGGCTGTCCGCCGGCCGCACTCATGCCGACACGCTCCGCGCGGCGCCGGCCGCCTGGTCGCAGGCCGCCTGGTAATGGGCGATCGTGCGGGCAATGCCCTGCGCCAGCGAGGTCCGCGGGCGAGCGGGGAACAAGGCGTCGAGTTCGGCTTCGCTCTGCCCGACCGCGATCGGCAAGGGCGCGCCGGCGGCGCTCAGGCGGGCGCCGGGCACCCGTTCGCGGATCGTCGCCATCACCTCATCGACGCTGGCTTCCTGGCCGACGATGTTGCACACCCGCGCGCCTTGCGGCCGGTCGATCACGGCCTGGACGAAGGCCGCGGCGACATCCTCCACGTACACCAGCCCGCTCGCGCCGGTGAACGGGATGACGTAGGGCTCGCCCCGTGCCGCCGCCCTGCACGCCAGCGTGGGGCCGGCGCTGGCACCGGTTTCGCGCCCCGGGCCATAGACCACGAAGGGGCGGAAGCCCACGCTGGAAATGCGATGATCGTTCCAGTAGGCCCGCGCCGAACCCTCGCAGGCCAGCTTGAACGCGCCGTAGTGGGTCGCCGGCGCCGGCACCTCGCCGCTGTCGGGGCCGAACACGCCGGCGCTGCCGGCATAGGCCACCGACGCAATGCCGTGGTGGCGGGCGGCCTCGAACGCATTCAGGGTGCCGATCAGGTTGATCTCGGCGCCCAGCACCGGCTTGGCCGCGCAGGCGGGCGTCAGCACGCCGGCCAGGTGGATGATGCCCTGGCAGCCTTCGGCGGCCAGCCGCACGTCGTCGGCATTGCGGATGTCGCCGACGACCCAGACCAGATCACGCGCCGTGCGCTGCCCGGCAATTTCGGCGATGCGGTCGCGATTGTTGGTGATGTCGAACACGCGCGGCTCCATCCCGGCGTCGACGAGCCGGCGCACGATCCAGGCGCCCAGGAAGCCGCTGCCCCCCGTGATGAGTATCTTCATGCCTCCTCCTCCTCGCTTTTTCGCCGATTCTAGAAAAAGCGGCCGGACAGGGAATTAGGCGGGACACAAAGTGCGAGCTTGCATTTCGCAAACTTGGCCGCAACGCCGCTCAGCGCCCGCGGCCGGCGCACACCTCGTATACCTGCCGGCGCAGCCAGCGGTTGCCCGGGTCGAGATGGAAGCGCTCGTGCCAGTACTGCATCACCATGAAGGGCGGCATCGGCACCGGGCAGGGATAGACATCCAGCCCGGAGACGCGCGCCAGGGTGTAGCCGGTCAGGCTGGGCACCGTGGCGATCAGGTCGCTGCCCGACACGATCGCCGGCAGGCCGAGGTAAACCGGGATTTCCAGGCACACCTGGCGCTGGATCTGCTGGCGGGCCAGCGCCGCCTTGAGCATCGCATGGCCGGTGCCCTGCGGGATGTCGACATGTCTCGCCGCGGCATACGTGTCGATGTCCAGGCCCGAACGGATCAGCGGATGCGCCGGGTTCGCCAGGCACACCCAGACCTGCTCGAACAGCGCCTGCTGGTAGAAGCCATTCTCCAGCACCGGCAGATAGCCCAGCGCCAGGTCGGCTTCGCCGTTGGCCAGCAGCTGCGGCACGTCCGCGCCGATGCGGATCGCCTCCAGCCTGACGTTCGGCGCCTTGCGCCGGATCTGCGACAGCAGGCCCGGCAGCAGCGTCAGGATGGAGCCATCGCTCATGCAGAGCCGGAAATGGCGGGTCGCGGTACCCGGGTCGAAATCGTCGGGATCGGCGACCAGGCCTTGCAGCGCGGCCAGCGCGCTGCGCACCAGCGGCATCATCGCCTCGACCCGCGGCGTCGGCTGCATGCCGTCGGCCATCCTGACGAAAAGCGGATCGCCGAAGCGCTCGCGCAGGGCAGCCAGCCAGATACTCATCGTCGGCGGACTCTGGTCGAGCAGATGGGCGGTGTGGCTGAGCCTGCGGGTGCGGTAGAGCACATCCAGGAAGCGCAGGTACTTGACGTCGAGCAAGGGCGTGTGGCCCGGCGCCAGCGCATCCGGGCGAGGCGGCTGGCTCACCGGCCGCTCCCGCTCACAGCAGCGCCCGCACGTCGGCCAGTTCGCCGATGCGCACCACCTGCCGCGCCCGTTGGCCCAGTTCGCCCAGTTCCTCCTCGCCGAGCCGGTAGGCCGCCACCCGCACGCCGGCAGCCAGGCCGGCCTGCACGCCGGGCAGGCTGTCCTCGACCAGCAGGCAGCGCTCGGCCGGCAGCTTCATCGATGCGGCAGCGGCCCGGATCAGCGCCGGATCGGGCTTCCATGCCCCGACCTCGTAGGCGCTGACGATGCGATCGACGAAGTATGGCAACAGGCCGGTGACCGTCAGACTGGTCTCGATCTTGTTGCGCGGCCCATTGGAGGCGACGCAGCGCTCGATCTCCAGGTTGCGCACCAGTTCCAGCGCCCCCGGCATGGCCTGCAGCCGCTCGCGGAACAGCACCGGCGTCCGCGCGCGGAACTCCGCCGTCAGCCATTCCGCGTCGAGAAGCGTGAACTCGCCGCACAGTTCGTCCAGCATGGTGGCGAAACGCCGTCCGCGAAAACGCGCCATCAGCGCATCCGCGTCCATCGCCACGCCGGACTCCGCCAGCAGCGCCACCATCAACTCCACGGACAGGCCCTCGCTGTCGACCAGCGTCCCGTCACAATCAAAGATCAAGCCCTGAATCGCCATTCCTGCTCCCTGTTCGATACGCCCGCAGCACGCTGCTGCATCGACATCATGCCTCCATTGCGGTTTTTAATGAAATATGTTTTCATTTTGGAATACGGTTTCATTTTCTACAAAAACCCCTTCTGGAGACAACTCAGATGAGCACCCAGCTTCCCGGCCTCAGCGGCGAAACCCGCGTCCTCGCGATCATGGGCGATCCGATCGCCCAGGTGAAATCACCCGCAGGCGTCACCGCCACCCTCAATGAAAAGGGAATCAACGCGGTGCTGGTGCCCATCCACGTCGCGCCCGCCGATCTCGCCGCGCTGGTGCAGGGCATGAGCCTGGCGAAGAACTTCGACGGCATCAGCATGACCGTGCCGCACAAGTTCGCCGCCCACGGGCTGTGCGCCAGCGCCACCGAGCGCGCCGACTTCCTCGGCGCCTGCAACATCATGCGCCGCAACCCGGACGGCAGCTGGCATGGCGACATGTGCGACGGTGAAGGCTTCGTCGCCGCCGCCCGCGCCGCCGGCTGCAAGCCGGAAGGCAAGCGTGCGCTGCTGGTCGGCGCGGGCGGCGCGGGTTCGGCGATCGCCCTGGCGCTGCTGGACGCCGGCGTCTCCGAGCTGGCGGTGCACGACGGCGATACCGCGCGCCGCGACGCGCTGGTCGCCCGCCTGCGCAGCCTGCACGGCGACAAGGTCCTTGCCGGCAGCGACGACCCGAGCGGCTTCGGCGTCGTCGTCAACGCCACGCCCTCGGGCATGCGCGACGGCGACCCGCTGCCGGTGCAGGCCGGCAAGTTCACCGCCGACATGTTCGTCGGCGACGTCATCACCGTGCCCGCGGTCACGCCGATGCTGCAGGCCGCGCGCGACAAGGGCTGCCTGACGCAGACCGGCGGCGGCATGTTCGCCGCGGTGCGCGACCGCATGATCGACTTCCTGCTCGAAACCGGTCCGCTCGCCCGCTGAGCGGGACCCAAGTTCGTCCCTTCGGGGCGGGCGTTCCGGTCGCCCACCTCCCCGTGGCGCCGGGCTTCCCCGCCCGCCCCTTTTTTTTGCAGAATCGGATCGGCAAGATGAACGCAGTTGCAGCGCAAACCGTCCCTTCCCAGGCTCCCATCGAAGTCGACCTGCTGGTCGTCGGCTCCGGTGCGGGTGGCCTGGCCAGCGCCGTGGTCGCGGCCGAACTCGGCCTGAAGGTGCTGGTGGCCGAAAAGGAAGCCGTGTACGGCGGCACCTCGGCCTGGTCCGGCGGCTGGCTGTGGATTCCGCGCAACCCGCTGGCGGTGGAAGCCGGCATCGTCGAGGATCCGGAGGCACCGCGCACCTACCTGCGCAACGAGCTCGGCGAGCGCTACGACCCCGCCCGCGTCGACGCCTTCCTCGAACACGGCCCGCGCATGGTGGACTTCTTCCGCCGCCGCACGGCGGTGCAGTTCATCGACGGCAACCTGATCCCCGACTTCCATGGCAAGCAGCCCGGCGCCGGCACCGGCGGCCGCTCGGTGTGCGCCGCGCCCTTCGACGGCCGCGAGCTCGGCCCCCGCATCGAGCGGCTGCGCCCGCCGCTGGACCTGATCGCGCCCTGGGGCATGGGCATCGCCTCCGGCCCCGACCTGCGCCACTTCATGAACAGCCTGCGCTCGTGGCCCTCCTTCATCCACGTCACCCGGCGGGTGCTGGTCCATTTCAAGGATCTGCTGCTGCATCGCCGCGGCATGCAGCTGGTCAATGGCAACGCGCTGGTCGCGCGGCTGGCGAAATCCGCCTTCGACCGTGGCATCCACATATGGACGAGCAGCCCGGTGCGCGAGCTGCTGCGCGACGGCGGCAAGGTCTGCGGCGCCATCGTGGACACGCCGAACGGCGAAGTCGAAGTACGCGCCCGCCGCGGCGTGATGCTGGCGGCGGGCGGCTTCCCGCACGATCCGGCACGGGCGAGGCAGCTCTTCCCGCACACGCCGAGCGGACGCGAGCACTGGTCGGCCGCCCCCTTCGGCAATACCGGCGACGGCCTGCGCATGGGCGAAGCGGCCGGCGGCACGGTGTCCGACGACCTGCCGGGCGCCGGCGCCTGGGCGCCGGTGTCGCTGGTCGAACGCGGGGACGGCAGCGTGGGCCACTTCCCGCACCTGATCGAGCGCGCCAAGCCGGGCATCATCGCGGTGCGCAGGGATGGCCGCCGCTTCGTCAATGAGGCCGGCTCCTACTACGATTTCATCGCCGCGCTGTTCGCCGCCACGCCGCAGGGCGAGGCCGCCGAATGCTGGCTGATCTGCGACCACCGCTTCATCCGCCGCTACGGCCTGGGCCGCGTCCGCCCCGCGCCTTTCCCGCTCGGCCCGCTGCTGAAGTCGGGCTACCTGAAGCGCGGCGACGGCATCGACGCCCTGGCCGCCGCCTGCGGCATCGATGCGGCCGGCCTGGCCGATACCGTGGCACGCTACAACCCGCCCGCCGCCCGCGGCGAAGACCCCGAGTTCGGCCGTGGCGACACGCCCTACAACCGCATCAACGGCGATGCCGAATGCCAGCCCAACCCCTGCGTGGCACCGGTCGAGCAGGGACCGTACTACGCCGTGCGCGTCGTACCCGGCAGCCTGGGCACTTTCGCCGGCCTGCGCACCGATGCCGACGCCCGCGTGCTGGACGCCGGCGGCCGGCCGATCGACGGCCTCTGTGCCTGCGGCGCCGACATGGACAGCGTCATGGGCGGCCGCTACCCCGCCGGCGGCATCACCCTCGGCCCGGCGATGACCTTCGGCTACATCGCCGCCCACCACATGGCCGGTGTGCCGTTGCCCGCCGGCGACTGATGCAGATCCACCGACAAGAACACTGGAAGAGACAGAAATGACCCAAAACGCCTTGCCGCCGTTCTCGCTCTCGCAGCTCACCGCGCTCGACCACAACCCGCCGCAACTGGTCGGGCTCGCCGCGCGCACCGGCTACAGCCATGCCGGCATCCGCCTGCTGCCGGCCGCGCCCGGCGGCATCGCCTATCCGCTGATGGACGACGACGCGCTGCTGGCCGAAACCCTCGCCGTGATGGCCGATACCGGCGTCCGCATCTTCGACCTGGAAATGATCCGCCTCGACGCCGGCTTCGACCCGGCGCGCTACGGCCGCTTCTTCGAGGTCGGCCAGCGCCTGGGCGCGCAGTGCATTCTCGTCGCCGGCGACGACGGCGAGCGTGCCCGGCTGATCGACGCCTACGGCCGCTTGTGCGAGGCGGCCAGGCCCTACGGCCTGTGCTGCGACCTCGAGTTCATGCCCTGGACTGCGGTCGTCGGCATCGGCGACGCGATCGAAGTCGTCTCCGCCGTCCGCGCCGACAATGCCGGCGTGCTGATCGACGCGCTGCACCTCGACCGCTCCGGCGGCAGTGCTACCGACATCGCCCGCGTGCAACGCGAATGGCTGCACTACGCGCAGATCTGCGACGGCCCGGCCGAGCGCCCGACCACCCCCGAAGGCCTGATCCACGCCGCGCGCTGCGAGCGCCTGCTGCCGGGCGAAGGCGCCATCGACCTCGACGGCATCTGGCGGGCGCTCCCCCGCGAGCTGCCGGTCGGCGTCGAAGTGCCCAACGATATCCGCGCGCCGCAGCTCGGTGCCGAAGGCTGGGCCCGCGCGGCGCTGGAAGCGGCCCGGGCCATCGTGTCGCGAGCACCGACCGGCAAGAACTGAACGACAGGGACCGGCGACGAGCCCACGCCCGAACCGCCCACGACAAGGAGACAGACCCATGCGCGCATTCATCACCGGCGCCAGCCGCGGCATCGGCGCCGCCATCGCCCTGGAACTGGCCCGCCAGGCCAAGGCACGGGGCAGGACCGCCCGCCTGGCGCTCGGCGCCACCACGCGGGGCGAACATCTCGAACGACTGCTGGCGCAACTGGCAGCGCTCGGCGCCGAAGCCCGCCCGTGCTCGGCGATCTCGCCGACCCGGAAGCGCCGGTCCGCCTCGTCGCCGAAGCGACGGCCTTCTGCGATGGCCTCGACGCCCTGGTATGCAACGCCGGCATCCTCGCCCCCAGCCCGCTCGCCGCGCTGGACATCGAGCGCTGGGACCGCCTGTACGCGGTCAACGTCCGCGCCACCTGGCTGCTGGCGAAAGCCGCCTGGCCGGCACTGAAGGACAGCCGCGGCGCGATGCTTGCCATCGCCTCGATGGCAGGCATGCAGGCCCACCCCAACAGCGGCGCCTATTCCTCGTCCAAGGCGGCCGTCATCATGCTGTGCCAGCAGCTCGGGCTCGAATGGGCGGCCGACGGCGTGCGCGTCAACAGCCTGTCGCCCGGCATGGTCCGCACCACGCTCACCGAGCGGGTCTATCAGAACGCCGAAGTCGCGGCCAGGCGCCAGGCCATCGTGCCGCTCGGCCGCGTCGCCCTGCCCGAGGACATCGCCACCGCCGCCGCCTTCCTGCTCGGCGAGAGCGCGGCCTACATCACCGCGCAGAACATCTGCGTCGATGGCGGCTTCACCGCCTCGATCATGCGCACCATCCCCGGCCTGCCGCCGGCGAACTGAAACCATGCCCACGCTCAGCCCCCCACCCCTGCGCGTCGCCGTGATCGGCGCCGGCGTCATGGGCCGCCAGCACGTCGGCACCATGAAGCAGCTCCCCGAGCTGGATCTCGTCGCCATCGTCGACCCCTTCAGCAGCACGCTCGCCGACGAGGAAAAAGTACCGGCCTTCAAGGACACCGAGACGATGCTCGCCGCCGAGCGTCCCGACGCGGTCGTGATCGCCAACCCCAACGACCTGCACGTGGCGACCACGCTGAGGTGCATCGAGGCCGGCATCGCGGTGCTGCTCGAAAAGCCCGTCGCCACCTCGCTCGACGAAGCCCGCCAACTGATCGATGCCCTTCGCGCCAACCCTGTGCCGGTGCTGGTCGGCCACCATCGCCGCCACAATCCGGTGATCGCGCGCGCCAAGCAGATCATCGACTCCGGCGCGCTCGGCCGCCCCTGCCTGGCGACCGTGCTGTGGCAGACCAGGAAGCCCGATGCCTATTACGACATCGCCTGGCGCCGCGAAGCCGGCGCCGGCATCATCCTGATCAACCTGGTGCATGAGACCGACCTGCTGCGCCACCTGTACGGCGAAGTGGTCGAGGTGCAGGCGTTCACCAGCAACGCCCAGCGCGGCTTCGCGGTGGAGGACACCGCCACCGTCAGCTTCCGCTTCGAAAGCGGCGCGCTGGCCAGCATCGTCGCCTCGGACGCGGTCGCCGCGCCCTGGGGCTGGGAAAAGAATCTCAACGAAGTCGCCAAGTTCGCCAAGGAATACGACCAGCCCTGCATGATGCTGTCCGGCACCGAAGGGGCACTGTCGGTGCCGCAGCTCAAGCTGTGGCGCTACGGCGAACGCGCCGACTGGGAAGCGCCGCTGCATCAACAGCAGATCGGCTTCCAGGCCGACGATCCTCAGGTGCTTCAGTTGCGCCACTTCGAGCGCGTCGTGCGCGGCGAGGTTGCGCCGCTGGTCAGCGTCGAGGATGCCGCCCGCAGCATCGCGGTGCTCGACGCCATCCACCAGGCGGCGCGCGAAGGCCGCAGCGTCAGGCCCGTCCGGGTCTGAGCCTCCTCTCCACCCACCACCCCGACCCACTGAAGGAAACCGTCATGAAGAAATACGAAGTCGCCCTCATCGACATCCCGATGTTCGCCAATGCCAAGGTCTATCCGCTGATCGAAGCCTATGCCACCGCGCCGCAGGCGCGCGGCCGCCTGCTCGGCCTGTGGTATTCGGACATCGGCGAGCTGAACCAGATCATGGTGCTGCGCGAGTTCGAGACCTCGTCCGACCTCGACGCCGAGCGCGAACGCATGCTGCTGGGCGGCAAACCCTTCGGCCTGGACAACGAGCTGATGCTCGGCCTCGACCTGTCGACCTACGCCGCCTTCCCCTTCCTGCCGCCGATCGAGACCGGCGCCCTCGGCCCGGTGTATGAAGTGCGTACCTACGGCATCAAGCCCGAAGGCGTCGCCGCCACCATCGAGTGCTGGAAAGCCGCCTATGCCGCCCGCCACGCCGTGTCGCCGCTGCTGATCGCGATGTACGCGCTGGACGGCAAGGGCCCGCGCTTCATGAACATCTGGCCGTATGCCAGCACCGATGCCCGCGCCAAGGCCCGCGCCGACGCCGTGGCCCAGGGCGTGTGGCCGCCCAAGGGCGGCCCGGCCAACCTGACCACGCTGCACAGCGCGATCTTCCTGCCGGCGCCGAACTCGCCGCTGCGCTGATCCGGCCGGAGACTCCGCGATGAAACGCCCGCTCTCGCTCGCTGCACTGACCGTGCTCGACCTTTCGCCCGCCGACATGGTGAGCTGCGCCGCGTGGGCGGGCTACTCGCATGTCGGCCTGCGCCTCAACCCGGCGACGCCGACCGAGGCCCACTACCCGACCATCGGCGACACGCCGGTGGTCGAGGACATCCTCGCCCGCCTGCAGGACACCGGCGTACGGGTGCTGGACGTGGAAATCCTGCGCCTGAAGCCCGACACCGTGGTGGCCGACTTCGAGCCCTTCATGGCCACCGGCGCCCGCTTCGAGGCCAGGCACGTGCTGCTCGCCGGCAACGACCCCGAGTTCGACCGCCTGGTCGACAACTACGGCCGTACCTGCGAGCTTGCCGCCCGCTATGGCATGGCCGCCCACATCGAACCGATGCCGTGGACCGACGTGCGCGACATCGCCGCCGCCGAGCGCGTGATGGCCGCCGCCGGGCGCGGCAACGCCGGCATCATCGTCGACCCGATCCACTTCGACCGCGCCGGCGACACCGTCGACGGGCTGGCGGCGATCCCGGCCTCGCGCTTCCAGTACATGCAGTTCTGCGACGCACCCGCCGAACGCCCGGGCACGACCGAGGAAATCCTGTTCCAGGCCCGTGCCGAGCGCAAGGCGCCGGGCGAAGGCGGGCTGCCGCTGGGCGAATTGCTGCGCGCGCTGCCGGACGGCATTCCGCTGTCGCTCGAGGTACCGCAGATGGCACTGGCGCGCACCGTCGGCCCGTTCGAACGCGCACGCCGCCTGCGCGAAGCCACCGAGCGCCTGCTCGCCGGCCTGTGAGACTGCGCCCGAGCCTCGCACGGCCGGGTGCAGAACAAAAGAAGGGCACGCCCGCGACCTGCGGCGTGCCCTTCTTCTTTACCGCACCTGCCGCCTTTCCCGCCGCCGGCCGCTCAGCACAGCGCCCGGGCGCATGCAGGGCAGCCGGCCACCGTGATGCGGTGCCCGGCTTGCTGCCGAAAGCCTGCATGCCGCGCGCCGAAGCGGCAGCCGCCGCCGCGCGCGGTCTTCACGCCGCCCTGGCCCTCGCTACCGCGTCGCGGGCCGCCAGGTAGCCGAACACCAGGCCCGGCCCGAGGGTGATGCCCGGCCCCGGATAGGTGCCGCCCATGATCGACTGCTGGTCGTTGCCGATCGCGTACAGGCCGGGAATGGCCTGCTTGCCGGCATCGAGCGCACGCGCGTGCTCGTCGGTGAGGAAGCCCTTGGCCGCGCCGATGTCGCCCGGATAGAGGCGCACCGCGTAGAACGGCGCGGTCTCGATCGGACCGAGGCTGGGGTTGGGGCCCGACCAGTTGGCGTCGCCGTTGGCGCGCTGGTACAGCGTGGTGCCGCGCTGGAACTGTTCATCCACGCCGGTCCTGGCGAAGCGGCCGATATCGGCGGCGGCCTGCCTGAGATTGGCCGCGTCGACGCCCAGCTTGCGCGCCAGTTCGTCGAGCGTGTTGCCGGATACCACGTAGCCGTCGGCCAGCGCCTCGGCCAGGCCCATCCTGTTCGGACGCACCATGCCCATGCCGTACTTGCGCATGCCTTCGGCGTCGGTGACGAGGAAGGACGGCACCGACGGCGTGTGCTTGTTCGCCTCCTGCATGGTGATGCCGGTCAGGTGGTAGGAGATCGACTCGTTGTAGTAGCGCCTGCCTTCCTGGTTGACGATCATCATGCCCGGCTTGGCGCGGTCGAAGACGAAGTGCGGGAACACCGCCTGGCTGCCGTCCTTGCGCTTGCGGATCGACACCGGTGCCCAGAAGCAGGGCGACAGCTCGCCTTCGCCATAGCGCGCGCCGACCGCTTCGGCCAGGTCGTGCAGGCTGCCGGTGTGGCCGGGCGCGCCCGGGCACCAGGCCGCGTCCGCCCCCGGCATCAGTTGCGCACGGCGCTTGGGATGGCGGTTGAAGCCGCCCGAAGCCATGATGACGCCGCCCTTGACCCGGATGCTGCGCGAGGTGCTGCCCTGCTTCAGCACCAGCGCGTCGACACCGTCGGCGCCACGCTGCAGCTCGGTGACGCTGGCCCTGGTCAGCAGTGCGACGCCGCGCTCGCGCAGCGACAGCAGCAGGCGCCCGGCCAGCGCGTTGCCCATCACCAGGCGGGTGCCGCGCGGATGGCGCAGGCGGTCGCCGGCATGGCGCAGCAGGGTGCGGGCGACGTACTTGCAGGTGTCCCACGAGCCCCACCACTTCTTGATGAAGGCCATTAGCTGCAGGATGTCGTCGCGGTCGACCATCATGCCCTTGAGCACGGTGAATTCCGGGATCGGCGGGCGGATCAGGCCGAAGTGCTCGCCCAGCAGGCGGCCGTCGAAGGGATAGGGTTCCAGCGCGCGGCCGCAGGTGGTGGAGCCTTCCAGCTCGGACAGGTAGTCGGGATGGAAGTCGCGCGGGCGGTACTTGACGTGCGAGTTGTCCTCGATCCTGGCGACGGCGTCGGCGCCGTTCACGAGAAAGGCTTCGCGCACCTTGGGGTCCGAGCGCTCGCCGACGGCCAGGTCGAGGAAGCGGCGGGCGTTGTCCACCGAATCCTGCGGGTTGACCGCAGGGGCATGGCGGGTGCCGACCACCCAGGTCGTGGCGCCGGAATAGGCGGAGGTGCCGCCGACGTACTCGGTCGACTCGACCAGCAGCACCTTGGCGCCATCGATGGCGGCGAACAGCGCCGCCGACATGCCGGCGCCGCCGGCGCCGACGACGACGACGTCGAAGCTCTCGCCGTCCTGGATATCTTCGATACGTTTCAACATGGGGTCTCCTCGTTCTTCTCCGAGTATGAAGCGGCACGTAATTAAAAAATGGAACTGTATTCCAGTTTAACTCATCGTGCCACTGTTTTTGCCGAAACTGCTGCGCGCCCCGGGCCTCTGGCCGTGTTTCTGCTGGTGGGCGCAGGCAGGAGCGGGCATGATTCCACAATGGAACGAAGTCTCATTCCTGAACGCTCGAAGCAGCACACAAGGCCGGCGCTCAAGAAATTTCTTTTACCTGAATCAAAAATTTTCTGAACGCCATTCCATTTTGAAACTCAGTTCTCTATTATCACTGCCATGGCTGGATCACTTCTTTCCCGTGCGCTCGGCGCCCTCGAACTGCTTGCGCAGCATCCGCAAGGCATCGCGCTGCAGCACGTCGCCGATTCGCTGAACATCCCCAAGAGCGCCGCGCATCGCCTGCTGGCTTCACTGGTCGAACACGGCTATGTGCGGCAGGACAGTGCAAGCGCCCATTACGTGCTGACCATGCGCCTGCTGACCGTGGCGCTCGGCTTTCTTGCGCTCAGCGGCATCAACGACATCGCCCAGCCGCTGATGGACAGGCTGGCCGCCTCGACCGGCGAGTTGGTGCGCCTGAGCGTCATCGAAGGCGAGCCGCCGAACCAGAGCCAGGTATGGGTGGGCAAGGCCCAGGGCGCCCAGCAAGGCCTGCGCTACGACCCGGACATGGGCCGCACCGCGCCGCTTTCATGCACCGCCACCGGCTTCGCGTGGCTGGCCTGCCTGAGCGACGAGGAAGCCCTGCAGCTCGTCTCGCGCCAGGGCATCGCCACCGGAGCGGAACTGGGCCGCAATGCGCCGCGCACCTTGAAGGAAGTGCTGGCCCGCATCGAGCTTGCACGCCAGCGCGGCTACGCCATGGTGACCGACAGCTCCGAACCCGGGCTCGCCGCCATCGCCACCGCAGTGCGCCATCCGGTTCACCAGGGAGTCGTCGGCGTGCTCAGCGTATCCGGGCCGAGTGCCCGCCTGACCGAGGAACGCATGCAGGCGCTGGCGCCCGAGCTGCTGCAGACCGCGCAGGAGCTCGGGCTCGGCTACCAGAATTCGAGCCTGTTCGGCGGCCGCACCCACAGCGGGTGAGAACGGACACCCTCGCTCTTCCAGATATATCTCCGCCCCGTCCGGCCGCCGCCGGCCGGGCGGCGCGCGACGACACTCGAACAGGAATGCAAGGACGATCACGAACATCACCAGGCTCCCCGGCAGGCCGGGCGGCGCGCGGCGCAGCCCACGCGATGCGCCCCCGGCGTTTCGGCGACCGGCGTCCGCGTCGACGAGCGCAAACATCGAGCCAGACGGCTTCATAAACTGAACGCTTGCAGCTATCACAAAAGTGAATAACTGATAGCAACCATCCGCACTGTTGCCGCTTCCATCGAATTACTAGACTTCGACGCCTTTCACAAAGCTTGCGCAGCGGGATCTTCTCCGTCCTTGCAGCTTACGGAAGCGTGGCGACGAGACGACGACAATCCCTGTCTCGCACCGATCCCGCTCGTACGAGGCGGGCACAGACCTGCAGGAAATGCGGCAAATCAGGCGCGCCGCTCGAAGTCGCCTGGACGCTACGAAGCACTCATCAACCGGAGGAGAGACACATGACCCATTACCGCAAGCTGGCCGGCGCAGTGGCGCTGTCGCTGGTCAGCACCCTGGCCGCCGCGCAGAACTACCCCGAACGCGAAGTCACGGGCGTGATCCAGTGGTCGGCCGGCGGCACCACCGACGTCGCCATGCGCAGCCTGACCCCCTATGCCGAAGAGGCACTGGGCAAGAAGATCGTGCTGCAGAACAAGCCGGGCGGCGTGGGCGTGATCGGCGCCAACTTCGTGATGCAGCAGAAATCCGACGGCTACACGGTGCTGATGGGTGCGGAGAACCCGGCGCTGTACAAGGTGATGGGTCTGGCCAACTTCGACTACAGCGACTTCTACCCGGTCAACCTCGTGTCGCGCAGCAACGTGCTGCTGGTGGCGAACAAGGACAGGCCGTGGAATACGCTGAAGGATCTGGTCGACCACGTCCAGGCCAACCCCGGCAAGGTCAAGATGTACACCTCCGGCGTCGGCACCGTGCCCTACACCGCCAGCTCGATGGTGTCCTCGGTGACCAAGTTCCCGATCCTGCCCGTGCCTTTCGACGGTGACGGCCCCGGCATCACCGGCATCCTCGGCGGCCATGTCGACTTCGGCTTCATCGGCGCCAGCGCAGTACAGGAGCACATCAGGTCGGGCCGCCTGAAGGCGCTCGGCGTGCTCGACAACAAGCCCTACGGCGACATCCCGCCGATGACCGAATCGCTGCCGGAACTGGAAAAGTTCGCCGGCTGGGGTTCCTTCTTCGGCATCTTCGTCAAGAAGGACGTGCCCGAGGAAGCCAAGCAGAAACTGGTCGCCGCATTCAAGCACGCAGTGGATAACCCGGCCCACCGTGAACTGGTGGAAAGCCGCGGCAACTCGATCCTGAACATCTCGGGCGACGAGGCCGACGACTACATCAAGCGCTGGCAGTCGATCACCGCCTGGGTCTACCACGACGTGGGTGCGGCCAAGAAGGATCCCGCCGAGCTGGGCATTCCCCGTCCCTGATACCCGGGATCAAGCTGACCCAAGCCGAAACGGCCGCGCAAGCGGCCGTTTCGGGCCTCTTCCCTAACGACAAGAACCACTGGGGAAACGCCCGGCAGGGAAGCGCAATGCCCGCGTCCCGACCCCGCCCTCTCGGAGGAACCCAAGCATGCACATCGAACGCCGCCGGCAACCCGGCGAAATCATCTTCATCCTGCTGCTGCTCGCCTTCAGCATCTTCCTGCTCTACCACGCCTGGCAGATCTCCGGCTTCGAGTCCTACACCTCGGCTGGCGCCTATCCGATGGTCACCACCGGCGTGATGATCGCCAGCGGCCTGGTGGCGCTGTTCCAGAGCCTGAAGACGCCGCGCGAGCCCGGCGAGAGCGGCGAAAGCCTCGGCCAGCAGTTTCGCCGCGTGGTCACGCCCGCCCTCATTCTGGTCTTCAGCGTGGTCTGCGTCGCCTACATGCTGCTGCTCGAGAAACTCGGCTTCATCGTCACCTCCTACCTGTTCCTGAACGTCACGATGTGGATTCTCGGTAGCCGCAAGATCCTGCTGAACCTGGCGGTGGGCGCGGCTTCGCTGGCCTTCATCTACCTCGTGTTCCAGACCATCTTCTCGGTCACGCTGCCCACCGGCACCTGGCTGCAAGGAGTCCTGTGATGCCCGAAGCACTCGGCTATTTCCTGATGACCTGGACCGACCCGGGCCTGCTGGCGCTGACCGCGCTCGGCACCCTGGCCGGCATCTACATCGGCGCCGTACCCGGCCTGTCGGTGACGATGGCGGTGTCGATCCTGGTCTCCTTCACTTTCAAGTGGCACGTCAACGAAGCGCTGGCGCTGACCTGCGGCATCTACCTCGGCGGCGTGTATGGCGGCGGACGCACTGCGATCCTGCTCAACATCCCGGGCGGCCCGGCCTCGATCGCCACCGCGGCCGACGGCTATCCGCTGGCCAAGCGCGGCGAAGCCGGCCAGGCCATCGGCCTGAGCACGGTGGCTTCGTTCATCGCCGGTTTCGTCGGCATCGCCGCAATGGCGGTCGCCTCGCCGGCACTGTCCGAACTGGCGCTGAAGTTCTCGCCGCGCGACTACCTGATGATCGCCATCTGGGGCATCCTGCTGGTGGGCAGCCTGTCGGGCGAATCGCTCGCCAAGGGCGTGTTCGCCGGCGCACTGGGCGTCACCATCGGCACCGTCGGCCTCGACCCGCTGACCGCCGAGCCCCGCTTCACCTTCGGCACCATGGAGCTGAGCTCGGGCATCTCCTACATCGCCGCCATGATCGGCCTGTTCGGCATCGCCGAAGTCATCTCCCAGGTCCATGACATCCACCTGAAGGCGATCCGCCAGAACGTGTCGAAGATCGTGCCGTCGTGGGCCACGGTCAAGAAGAACATGGGCCTGACGCTGCGCACCTCGGGCATCGGCGTCGGCGTCGGCCTGCTGCCGGGCGCCGGCGGCGACATCGCCGCCCTGATGGCCTACGACCACGCCAAGCGCACGGTCAAGAACCCGTCGCGGCCTTTCGGCACGGGCGCCTACGAGGGCCTGATCGCACCGGAAGCGGCCAACAACGCGGCGGTGGGCGGCGCCCACATCCCGATGCTGACGCTGGGCATCCCGGGCGACGCGGTGACCGCGGTGATCATCGGCGCGCTCTACATCCACGGCCTGAACCCCGGGCCGATGCTGATGATCGAGACGCCGCACCTGTTCTGGTTCCTGGTCGGCGCACTGTGCCTGGCCAACATCTTCCTGCTGATCTTCGGCCTCACCGGCATCAAGGTGTTCTGCAAGATCATGGAGATCCCCAAGCCGATCCTGATGCCGCTGATCGTGGTGCTGTCGGCAGTGGGCGCCTACGCCATCAACAACAACGTCACCGACGTGTACTGGATGATGGGCTTCGGCATCCTCGGCTACTTCATGAAGATGTACGGCTTCCAGGTCGCACCGGTCATCCTCGGCATGGTGCTCGGCCCGATCATGGACCGCAGCTACCGCCAGGCGATGATCGCCGCCGAAAACGACCTGGTGAACTACTTCACCGGCTTCTTCACCGAGCCGCTGTCGCTGATGCTGGTGATCGCCATCGCACTGTCGGTGCTGAGCCAGACCCCGCTGTGGCCCGGCAAGGGCAAGAACAAGGCCGAGCCCGGCGCAAGCGCCTGACGGCCACGCCGTACGGGCAGGACCGAGCGGCCGGCGGATGCATTCCGCCGGCCGTTCTTTCGTTCACAGGCGCAGGCTCTCCGCCGTCTCCAGCAGCAGGGGCAGGAAACGGGTGCGCATCAACTCGGGTTGCATCCGTGCCGTCGGCCCGATGATGTTGATCCCGCTCACCACCGCACCCGCCTTGTCGTACACCGGCACGGCGATCGTGCGCAGGCCGGCTTCCATCTGCTGGTCGGCGATGGCATGGCCCTGCTCGCGCACCTGCGCCAGCACTTCGCGCAGCCTGGCGGGCGAGACGATGGTGTTCCTGGTGAAAGGCAGGAAGCTGGTTCGCGCCAGATAGGCTTCCAGCTCGGCCTCGGGCAGGTGGGCGAGCAGCACCACGCCGATCGAGGTCGCGTAGGCCGGCAGGCGGTTGCCGACGTTGAGCGACGGCGACATGATGCGCGAGGCCGCCGCGCGGGCGATGTAGACGATGTCGCCGCCGTCGAGCACCGCCATCGAGCAGGCCTCGCCGACCGTTTCGCTCAGCCTGTCCAGCGCAGGCTGCCCTTCCCCGCCAGCGGCGTGCCGGACAGGTAGGCATTGCCCAGCGACACCGTCTTCGGCGTCAGCGAAAAGCGGGTGCCGTCATGGCAGCGGGCATAGCCCATCGCCACCAGCGTGTGCAGGTAGCGGCGCACCGCCGCGCGCGTGATGCCGGTGCGGTAGCTGATCTGCGAGATCGACATCTGCCGCCCCTGGTTGGTGAAGGCCTGGATCACCGCCAGCCCGCGCGCCAGCGCGGTGACGAAGTTGCGGTCGGCGGCGAAGGCGGCGAGATCGCCGCCGGCGTCACCCGCCATCGCGGCCTCGAGGCCGTCGGCTTCGAGCGGGCTTCTGCGGCGTCCGGCCGACGCGGCTTGCGGTCGTTCCTTGCTCATGTCGATAAATGCTCCTGTTGGCATCATCACGTATTTGTGCGCTCTGCGCACAATAGGGCGTGACGGCCCTTCTGTGCAAGCGGGCGGGACACTACAGTCACCGGACACACCACGCAGTGGAGGAGACACACAATGAAATCGATCGTCGACGGCTACTTCAAGCTGCTCAAGTTCCTGATGTTCGTCTGCATGATCGGCATGGTCTGCCTGGTCTTCAGCAACGTCGTCATGCGCTACGCATTCAATTCGGGCCTTGCGGTGGCCGAGGAGGTGGCGCGTTTCCTGTTCGTGTGGATGACCTTCATCGGCGCCACCGTCGCCCTGCGCGAGCACGCCCACCTCGGCGTCGACACCCTGCTCCGCCGCCTGCCGCCGCTCGGCCGCCGCGCCATGATCCTGCTCGGCCACGGCCTGATGCTCTACACCTGCTGGCTGATCACCGTCGGCAGCTGGGAGCAGACGCAGATCAATCTGTCGGTTCCGGCGCCGGCCAGCAACCTGTCGATGGGCAGCCTGTACGGCATCGGCGTGCTGTTCGGCGTGTCCGCCGCCGCGATCCTGCTCTACGAGGCCTTCTGCGTCGCCTTCGGCCGTACCGGCGACCACGAACTGGTGATGGTCGCCAGCAACGACGCGGCCGAAGAAATCGAACACCTGCAGCGCAAACAAGAACACTAAGACATCGGCCCCTGCCAGAGGAGACCCCCACCATGATGGCCGTCACCATTTTCATCGGTTCGCTGATCGGCACCATCGCGCTCGGCATTCCCATCGCCTTCGCGCTGCTGCTGGTCGGTATCGCGCTGATGCTGCACCTCGACATGTTCGACGCCCAGATCGTCGCGCAGAACCTCATCAACGGCGCCAACAGTTTCCCGCTGCTGGCCGTGCCCTTCTTCATGCTGGCCGGCGAGATCATGAATGCCGGCGGCCTGTCCAAGCGCATCGTCAATATCGCCCTGGCCACCGTCGGCCATGTCCGCGGCGGCCTGGGCTACGTCGCCATCCTCGCCTCGTGCATCCTGGCTTCGCTGTCCGGCTCCGCCGTGGCCGACGCCGCCGCGCTGTCGGCGCTGCTGGTGCCGATGATGGTCGCCGCCGGCCACGACAAGCGGCGCTCGGCCGGCCTGATCGCCGCCGGCGGCATCATCGCGCCGGTGCTGCCGCCGTCGATCGGCTTCATCGTCTTCGGCGTCGCCACCGGGGTGTCGATCTCCAAGCTCTTCCTCGCCGGCATCTTCCCCGGCCTGATGATGGGGCTGGCGCTCGCCGGTGTGTGGTGGATCCACACCCGCAGCGAGGACGTCCAGCCGCAGGCGAAGAAGTCCACCGCCGAGATCCGCCGCGCGGTGTTCGAAGGCAGCTGGGCGCTGGGCCTGCCGCTGATCATCATCCTCGGCCTGAAGTTCGGCATCTTCACGCCGACCGAAGCTGCGGTGGCCGCCGCCGTGTATGCGCTGTTCGTCGCCACCGTCATCTACCGCGAACTGAAGCTGTCGCAGCTCTACGATGTCGTCGTGTCGGCGGCCAAGACCACCTCGGTGGTGATGCTGCTGGTGGCCGCGGCGATGGTGTCGTCGTGGATGGTGACCGTGGCCGAGCTGCCGATGATGCTGGTCGAGCTGCTGGAACCGCTGCTCGACAGCCCCACCCTGCTGCTGGTGGCGATCATGGTCGTGATCATCATCGTCGGCACCAGCATGGACATGACGCCGGTGATCCTGATCCTCGCCCCGGTGCTGATGCCGGTGGTCGAGGCGGCGGGCATCGACCCGGTCTATTTCGGCGTGCTGTTCATCATCAACACCTCGATCAGCCTGATCACCCCGCCGGTGGGCACGGTGCTGAACGTCGTCGCCGGCACCAGCAAGATGAACCTGGGCGACATCGTGCGCGGAGTCTGGCCCTTCGTGCTGGCGCAGTTCATGGTGCTCTTCCTGCTGGTGGCCTTCCCCGAACTGGTACTGACTCCGCTGCGCTGGCTGAGCTGAGCCAGGCTTCCCGACAACGCATTCGACCCGACATCCCAAGGAAACGCACCATGAGCACGAAGCACGAATCCATCGTCTGCGGCCTGATCGGCTCCGGCATCCAGGCCTCGCTGACCCCGTCGATGCACGAACAGGAAGGCCAGGCCCAGGGCTTCCGCTATGTCTACAAGAAGATCGACCTCGACCCGCTGGGCCTGGGCGCCGGCGACCTGCCCGAGCTGCTCACCGCGGCCAAGCGCATGGGCTATTCCGGCCTGAACATCACCTTCCCGTGCAAGCAGGCCATCGTGCCGCTGCTCGACGAACTGTCGGACGAGGCGCGCGCGCTGAACGCGGTCAATACCGTGGTGATCCGCGACGGCCGCACGATCGGCCACAACACCGACTGCTCGGGCTTCGCCGAAGGCTTCCGCCGCGGCCTGCCCGACGTCAAGATGGACAAGGTGGTGCAGCTCGGCTCCGGCGGCGCCGGCGCCGCGGTGGCCCATGCGGTGCTGAGCCTGGGCGCGAAGCAGCTCACGGTCTTCGACATCGATCCGAGCCGCGCCGCCGAGCTCGCCGCCAGCCTGTGCGAGCGCTTCGGCGCCGGCCGCTGCATCGCCGGCACCGACCTCGCCGCGGCGATGGCCGAAACCGACGGCCTGGTCCATTGCACGCCGACCGGCATGGCCAAGCTGCCCGGTCTGCCGCTGCCGGAAGAACTGATCGACGGCCGCATCTGGGTCGCGGAGATCGTCTATTTCCCGCTCGAGACCGAGCTGCTGCGCGTGGCCCGGGCCAAGGGCTGCCGCACGCTCGACGGCGGCGGCATGGCGGTGTTCCAGGCCGTCGGCGCCTTCCGCCACTTCACCGGGCTGGAGCCGGACGCCGAGCGCATGCGTGCGCACTTCCTTTCCATGGTCGGCAGCAAGCGCTGACAGACGATTCCTCCGCCCGACACTGTGGAGCACACCATGTACAAACATATCCTCGTTCCCATCGACGGCTCCGAGCTGTCGACCCAGGCCGCCGAGCGGGCGCTGCAGCTCGCCGCGATCCATCAGGCCCGCGTCACCGTGCTGTACGTGCTGACCGACGGCAACGTCGCCGCCGGACTCGGCAAGGTGATGCGCGACGAAGGCGCACGCATCGAGATGGCACAAGGTTTCCTGCGCCCGATCGACGCCATGGCGCGCGAAGCGGGTGTCGCCGCCGAATGCTTCTACGTCGAAAGCGATTCGCCCGCCGACGAAATCGTCGAAACCGCCCGCAAGCGCGGCTGCGATCTCATCCACATGGCCTCGCACGGCCACCGCGGCATGGTGGAGCTGCTGCTGGGCAGCGTCACTTCCAACGTGCTCAAGCGCTCCGACGTGCCTGTTCTCGTGATCCGCTGAAGGAGAACAGGATGCGCCGTTCCATTGCCACCGTCTGCCTCAGCGGCACCCTCGAAGAAAAGCTCGAAGCCATCGCCGCCGCCCGCTTCGACGGCGTCGAGATCTTCGAGGCCGACTTCATCAACTATCACGGCACCGCCCGCGACGTGCGCCGCATGTGCGACGACCTCGGCCTGGGCATCGACCTCTACCAGCCCTTCCGCGACTTCGAAGGCGTCAGCGACGCACAGTTCAAGCGCAGCCTCGACCGCGTCGAGCGCAAGTTCGACATCATGGAAGAGATGGGGGCGCCGCAGTTGCTGGTGTGCTCCAACTGCACCGCCGACGCCATCGCCGACGACGCCCGCTCGGCCGCCCAGCTCCACGAGCTGGCCGAGCGCGCCGCGCGCCGCAACATCGTCATCGGCTTCGAGGCGCTGGCCTGGGCACGCCAGATCAAGCACTACGAACATGCCTGGAAAGTCGTCAAGGAAGCCGACCATCCGCACCTGGGCATCCTGCTCGACAGTTTCCACATCCTGTCGCTGGGCGACAACCCGGCCGCGATCGCCGACATTCCCGGCGACAAGATCAGCTTCGTGCAACTGGCCGATGCGCCCTACAAGGTCATGGACGTGCTGCAATGGAGCCGGCACTTCCGCTGCTTCCCCGGCCAGGGCAACTTCGACCTGACGACCTTCCTCGAAAAGATCCTGATCGCCGGCTACACCGGCCCGCTGTCGCTGGAGGTCTTCAACGACCATTTCCGCGCCGCGCCGAACCGGCCCACCGCGGTCGACGCCCACCGCTCCCTGCTGTACCTGGAAGAGGCGGCCGGACGCCGGCTGGCGGCGCCGAGCGAGGCCGCGACCGCCGAGCGTGCGCGCACCGCAGCCGAACGCATCGAACTGTTCGGCCCGCCGCAGATTCCGGCGCTGGACGGACTGGCTTTCATCGAGTTCGCCGTCGACGCCGATGCCGAGCGGGCGCTGGCCCAGGTGCTGAGGACGCTGGGCTTCCGCCGTGCGGGCAAGCACCGTTCCAAGGCGGTCACGCTCTACCGCCAGGGCGACATCGACATCATCCTGAATGCGGAGTCGGGCTTCGCGCGCAACCATTTCATGCAGCACGGCCCGTCCATCTGCGCCCTGGGCATCGCCACCGAGGATCCGCAGCGCGCACTGAACCGCGCCACCGCCTACGGCTGCCCGCGCTTCGAAGGCCGCATCGGCCCGAACGAGCTGAAGATCCCGGCGATCCGCGCACCGGACGACAGCCTGATCTACTTCGTGCCCGCCAGCCACGGCTCGAAGCGGCTGTTCGAGATCGACTTCCTGCTCGAAGACGAATCGGCGGACTTGGTGTCGCCGACCGACCTGCGCTCGGTGGATCACATCGCCCAGGGCCTGCCGCAGCTGCGCCAGGACGCCTGGACGCTGTTCTACCGCGCCATCCTCGGCGGCGAACCGGGCGAGAGCATGGACCTGATCGACCCTTACGGGCTCATCAGCACCCGCGGCGTCGCCACCGCCGACCGCAAGCTGCGTTTCGTGCTGAACGTGTCCGAAAGCGACACCACCCACACCGCACGCACCATGTCGCAACTGGCCGGCGCCAGCGTGCACCACGTGTCCTTCAGCTGCGCCGACATCTTCGCCACGGTGCAGAAACTGCGCGACAGCGGCGTCGGCCTCATCCCGGTCTCGCCGAACTACTACGACGACCTGCCGACCCGTTTCGTGCTGGACGACGCCCTCGTCGAGCGCATGGCGGCATTGGGCATCCTCTACGACGCCAGCGCGGACGGCGAATACTTCCACGTCTACACCCAGTTGTTCGCCGACCGCTTCTTCTTCGAGATCGTGCAGCGCAACGGCAGCTACGACGGCTACGGCGCAGCCAACGCACCGGCACGCATGGTCGCCCACATGCGCGCGCGCAACTGAGGCAAACCGCCGGCAGCGCTGCTGGACGAGCCTGCCGGCGGGAAATCCAGCCGGCCCGCCCCTAGTGCTTGCGCGCCCGGCCCGCCGCGCCGGAGGGCCAGAACACGGCCAGCAGGCGGGGCCGGCGGGCCAGCGCGAGCGCCACGCCGGTCGAGCCGACGGCCAGCAGCATCACCCAGGTCAGCACCGCCATCGACGGCTGGTCGGCCGCCAGGCAGGCCAGCAGCGACGATCCCAGTGCCGCCGTGCCCAGCCAGCGCAGGCACGCCCGGCGGACCTTCCCGGCCGGCGGCGGCATCGCCTGCGCCCAATGCACGTCCATCGCCAGCGCGAGCCAGGCCATGCCGGCGAAGCTCAGCGCCGCCGCCAGCATCAGCCACAGTGCCTCAGACATGGGCCACCTCCACCGCCGCCGCCACGGCCTTGCCCGGCGTTCCGTTCGCTTCGCTGATCGCCGTTCCGTATGCGGTCTTCAGCTTGCGCGCAGCCCACAGCGCGATCGCGGCAACCGACAGCAGGCCCAGATCCGTCGCCGCCACCGGCCAGTAGATCCCGGTGAACACCGTGCGCAGCAGATGGTCGCCGGTGGTGAGCCAGTTCAGCCCCACCGCCGCCGCCGCGATCGCGGCGATCGCCCGGCACTGCTCCGCCCAGGCGCGCAGATGGCCATGCCGTCTCTGCCACAGCACCCTGGCCAGCGCATGCAGCGCGCACAGCAGCCAGACATGGAAGAACACGTCCACCTCGAGGTCGCGGCTGGCGATGCCGGCGAACTGCTCGCGGCCGTCCAGCGCGCGATTGGCGAGCAGGAAGGCGCCGGTGGCGGCAATGATGCCGGTGACGGTGCCGATGTTCAGCACGTTCATCAGCGCCACGTTCAGGCCCGCGCCGCGCTTGCCCTTGTTGCGCGCCTGCGTCCAGTGCAGCAGCCCGGTGGCGATCATCACGCAGCCGCCCAGGCCGCCGAGAAAATACAGCCAGCGCAGCGACCAATGGCTGAACTGGAGGTAGTGCATGCCGGCGATGAAGCTCCACACGTTGACCGTCGGCGTCGCCTCGAAGGACTTGATCGGCTCCCCGGTCGCCAGCGAGAAGCGCTTGTTGTCGAGCCGCTGGGTGACGTTGTGGATGTTGTTCGGCCGCACCGCGGCAACGCCGCCGGCATCGCCCGGATTGCTGATCCGCACCATCGAGATCGTGCCCGGCCCCCATTCGCGTTCGGTGGCGGCGATCATCGCGTCGATCGAGGCGATGCCGCCTGCCGGCTGGCCGAGCAGCGGCACCTTGACCCGGCCGAGCGCCTGGCCCAGGAACTGGCGCCGCGCCGGGCTGTTGCGGGCGCCCTCGCCACGGCTCTCGGCCTGCGCTTCGCCGCCTTGCTGCTCCTCCTGCTCCTCGCCGGAGCGAACCGCTGCCGCCTCGCCATGCCGGCTGCCCCGTGCCTCGCCCTGACGGGCGGCCCGGCCCTCGCCTTGCCGCGTTCCGCGCGCCTCGCGGGCCCGCGCAGCCTCGCCGGCCGCCGGGCGGGGCCGCGCTTCGGCCGCGGCCTGCGCCGGCACCTGCGCAAAGACCGCATCCGGCACTTGCGGGAAATAGATCAGGTGGGCGATGACCAGCCCCGACAGCGTGATGACGATGGCGAACGGCAGCAGCATGACGCCGCTCAGGTTATGCACGTCCAGGTTCGCGCGGCCGAAGCGGCGGAACAGCCTGAGGGTGAAGAAATCGGCGAACAGCTTGCGGTGGATCACCACGCCGGAGACCAGCAGGCACAGCATGCCGATGCTGGCGATGCCGACCAGCCACGCGCCGATGTTGTCCTTGCGCAGCGTCAGGTTGTGGTGGAAGGGGTAGATGAACTGGCTGGCGCCGCGCGTATGCGACGCCGGCAAGGGTTCCAGCGTGAGCGGGTGGAAACGCACGCGCCGGGGAATCGGCGATCCTTCGGTCTCGTAGGCCAGCGACAGGAAAGGCGCCCGCTCGCCGGGCAGCACGATGCTCCAGGCTTCGGATGCCGGCGCACGCTCGAGCAGCAGGGGCAGCACGTCCTTGTCCACCGACAGCCCGGACACAGGTACATCGATCGCGATGCGCGTCTCCGGCATCATCCAGCGGTCGATCTCCTTGTCGAACACCGACAGCGTGCCCGTCCAGAAGATCGCGAACAGCAAGGCGCTCAGCACCAGTCCCGCCCAGGTGTGGACATCGCCCATGCGGGCGCGGAATCCCTCTTTCATGCCTTGCCCTCCAGCATCCACATCACGAGCACGGCGGCCGCGCTCAGGCCGCCGACGCTCACCCAGGTGCGCAGCACGCCCCGGCGCGAAAATGCCCACAGCAGGACGATCAGCAGGTACAGGAAGCCGGCCATGCTCGCGCTCAGCACGGCATCCGTCCACGCCATGCCGGCGCGATGTAGCAGCACGCCGGTCGCATCCGTCAGGCGGGCGCTGGCGACGTAGGCCAGCAGGCAGATCGCCACTGCATGCACCGTCATGCCGGCCGCCCTCAGCGCCCCGCCCGGGCGGGACTCGCCATTCGGGCGCACGGCCCGGTTCGCGTTCGTCATCTCAGCCCCCTCAGAATCGCGCGTTGATGCTGGCGTAGTAACTGCGGCCGCGTTCCGAGTAGCGGTAGACGCCGGTGTCGTTATTCACCTTGAAGCGCTTCGCATCGGTCAGGTTGTCCACGACGAACCTGAAACTGAGGAAGCGGTTCAGGGCATAGCTCATGCCGGCATCCAGGGTGATCAGATCCTTGTCGCTCTTGTCGACGGTGTTGTTCTCGAAGCTGACGCGGGTGATGTGGCCTTCGTAATTGAGCGTCAGGAAGCTGGAGAAGGCATCGGCCGGGCGGTAGTCCAGCGTCACCGAGCCGTTGTGCTTCGGAATGCCGACCAGCGAATTGCCGTCGAGCTGCGCCAGCGTGTCGCCGAAGGAACGCGGGCCGGCCGGCGTGTCGATCGTCACGTTGCCGGCGTCGATGCGCGAATGGGTGTAGGTGTAGTTGCCCTTCAGGCTCAGGCTGGGGCTGATCGCCCACTTTCCGTCCAGCTCGACGCCGCGGATCTTCGCTCCCTTGGCATTCAGCCAGGTGCCCCAGGCCGGGCAGTTCCGGCTGCCGACCACGCCCGAATCGCAATACGCCGCGATCGATCGGCCGCTGCCGTCGTCGAAGAAATGCGGCGCGGTGCTGAGGATCTTGTTGCTGAAGTCGTTGTAGAACAGCGTCACGCCGCCGCTCAGCGGCCCCGCCTCGGCGTACAGCGCGCCGATCTCGTAGCTGGTGCTCTTCTCCGGCTCGAGATCGGGATTGCCGACCAGCAGGAACTGGGTGGCACCGCCACCGCGCTGCGAACCGGTGCTGTCGTCGATCTGCGAAATCTTCGGGCTCTTGTAGCCGGTGGCGACGCCGCCCTTGAAAGTCCAGCCGCTGTCGTGATTGAACACGAGGTAGGCCCGGGGCGTCACGTGCTGGCCGAAGAACTCGTTGTCCGTCAGCCGCGCGCCGACGGTCAGGAACAGCGTGTCGTCGATCAGCGCCCATTCGTCCTCGGCATACCAGGCCGTCTCGGTGGCGTCGCGGGTGCCGTAGTCGCCGCTGCGCCCTCCGCCCAGTTCGTTGTTCGTCAGCCGGTCCTTCGTCCATTGGGCACCGATGGTCAGCACATGGCTGTCGCCGATACCGGTCACGAAGCGCGCATCGCCCACCTTGTTCGTCGAGCCTGTCGTATACGAAGCGGCGGACGGATAGGTGAGCCGTTCGTATTCTTCCTGGTAGTACTTCAGTTCCAGCTGGCCGATGTCGAAGCTGCCGTTGTAGGCCACGCCCCAGGCGTCGCGCGTCCATTCCCGGTCCGAATTGCTCCGCGCGGTGCCGGCCAGCACGCCGCCCGGATTGCCGATGTAGCGCTGGCTGGACTCCGAATAGTCCAGGCTCAGGTCATGGTTGCGGCTCGGCGTGATGCGCAGCCTGCCGCCGACGGTACGCTTTTCCGACTCCTGGTAGCCGCCGAGGTAACGATCCTCGTCCTGATCCGTCTCGTTTCCCCACAGCGACAAGCCGATCAGGTCCCTGGCCACCGGGCCGGCAAGATGGAAATTGCGTTGCCGCTGATTTCCCATCGAACCGCTGTCCGGCGCACGGAAGCCGAAGTCGACGCTGCCGCCCCAGGCATCGGGCGTCTTCTTGGTGACGATGTTGATGACGCCGCCCATCGCATCGCTGCCGTACAGCGAGCTCATCGGCCCGCGCACGACTTCGATGCGCTCGATCGACGACAGCGGCGGGATGAAGTTGCTATCCAGATCCTCGTTGTTCAGCTCCCGGGGATTGCTCGTTTCCGAGCGCACGCGCTTGCCATCGACCAGGATCAGCGTGTAGCCCTTTTCCATGCCGCGGATCGAAATGCCGCTCTGCTGGCCGGAACCGATCACCGCGACGCCCGGCACTTCGCGCACGATGTCCTGCAGCGAGGCGAACTGGCGCTTTTCGAGCTCCTCGCCGGTGATGACGCTGATGCTCGCGGGCGCGTTCCTGATGTCCTGCTCGTAGCCGGCGGCGCTGACCACCGTGACCACCTGCAGCGCGGTGGCGGCGACCGCCTGCTGCAGCACGAACTGGCCCGCCGCCCTGGGTATCGCTTCCAGCCCGGTGCCTGCCAGCAGCGCATCCAGCGCCGCCTGCGGGCCGACGCTGCCGCGCAGGCCGGGGCTGGTCTTGCCGCGCACCTGCTCGGGCGCAGCGACGAGCAGGACCCCCGACTCTCCGGCAAAGCGTGCCAGCGCCCCGTCCAGCGGCCCGCCGGGGATGTCGTAGGCGCGAACCGCCGGCGCCTGCCGGGCCGGGGCCGGCGCGGCTTCGGCGTTCTGCGCCAGAACGGCCTGCTGCCCGGCGGCGAGCAGGCCGCCGAGCACGGCGAATCGAACGGCTGCGGCGATCCGCATGCGGCGCACACGGACGGAGGATCTGGGTACTTCGGCAACTGCCGCGTAAACGGCACGGGACGGGCAATGGGACATGGCGGACGCCTTTCATCGGCAAGGGGGTTGAGGAACGGAGCCGCGGCATTTCGTCCATTGCATGCCGCCATTCGGGCGCAGGCAGCAGATGGCCGTGGACGAATCGTCCGGCTCTCACCTCCTTGATCGAACGAGCGGCAAAAACGATGAACCGTTTTGCGAAAAAAACTCGAATTTCTTCCCCGGCGAGGAAAGCGGGCAGCGCGTGGCGGCCGGGATCAGCGGCCGGCGGCCGGCCTCCTGGGCTCGATGCTGATCCACCATGGCAGCGGACGGCGAACCTCGATCGGCATCACGGCTTCGAGCATCGCCAGCGCCTCCGGCGGGTCGTCGGCCGGGTAGCTGCCGAAGACGCGCAGGCCGGCAAGCTCGGGCGCCAGCCCCAGATGGCCATGATGGTGCCGGCGAAGTTCGGCGACGAACTCGGCCAGCGGAATGTCGCGGGCGATCAGCACGCCGCGCGTCCAGGCTTCGCGCGCAGGATCGGCCGGTCCGCTGCCGGACGCGCCGGCGGCGGTGAAGCGCAATTGCTGCCCTGCCCGGACGATGCTCGGCGGCCCGGCAAGCGGCTGCACCTCGACCGCGCCTTCATACACGGCGAGGCTGGTTTGCGCCCCCTCGTCCAGGCGCACGTTGAAACGCGTGCCCAGCGCACGCAGCCTGCCCTGCCCGGTATCGACATGGAACGGACGCTGCAAGGGGTCGCTGGCGGTATCGACGAGCATTTCGCCCCGCAGCAGGCGCAGCAGGCGATGGCCCGGCTGATAGTCCTGGTCGAAGGCACTGGCTGCGTTGAGCCAGACGCGGGTACCGTCGGCCAGGGCGATTTCGCGTATCTCGCCGGTACCGCTGCGGTAGTCGGCCGCCCATGCCGCGGCGACCTCGGCCAGCGGCGTATGGCGCCAGCCGGCCCAGGCGAGCATGCCGGTGCCGGCGAAGGCTGCGAGGCCGAGCAGCACCTGCCGCCGGCGCCCGCGATTCGTGCCGGCCTGCCGGTAGGCGGATGCAGCCAGCCACGGCTGGGCACTCGCCTTGATCGGATCGAGCCGCTGGCTGAGCTTCTCGACGTATGCCCAGGCCTGCCGATGCTCGTCCGAGGCCGACAGCCAGGCTTCCCAGCGGCGGCGGTCGGCGGCAGTGGCCTCGCCCGACAGCAGCAGGGCGAACCACTCGGCGGCCTGCTCCAGCACCCGGTGCGAAGGCCCGGGCGGCAGCGGGCCCGAAGATGCGGCGCTCACGATGCGGCCGGAAACACGCTGCCGGTGCAGGGCGCGAGCCCGCCGCAGGGCAATTCCTCCACTGCCTGCCGCACTTCGAGCTGCAGGCAGTGCAGCGTGGCCCGGGCGACGTACTTGGCCACCATCCGCACCGAAACGCCCAGTTCGGCGGCGACTTCCCTGTAGCTCATGTCGCAGGCGGCGGCCATCACGAAAGCCTGGGCAGCCTTGGGCGGCAGGCTGGACAGCAGCGCATCGATCTCGTAAAGGGTTTCGAGCACGATGGCCTGGTGCTCGGCCGAGGGCAGTACGGCTTCAGGCTGGGCCGCCAGGGTGTCGAGCCAGGCCTGCTCGATGCTGCGGCGGCGCCAGAGATCGATGCACAGTCCCTTGGCCATGGCGCGCAGATAGCTGCGGGCCTCCGGCGCGCTGTCGAAGCGGCGCGGCCTGGCGATCAAACGGAGGAAAGCGTCATGCGCGAGGTCCGCTGCATCGGCGGCATTGCCCAGACGCCGGCCGAGCCAGCCCTGCAGCCAGCAATGATGGTCGGTATAGAGCGTTGCGATGCCTGGAGGGGACGCGGGATCCGGAACGTTCATGGCCAGCCTTGAAACTGCATGCCAGCCCGGGCCACCCGGCGAGTGCTGGCGCATGCAGCGAAAGATTAATGGGAATCATTCTTGATTATCCATCAATCCATCCACCGAAGCAAAGCCGGCGAAACGCATGATGATCCAGGGCCGGCACCGACACCGGCGCCGAGCCCTCAGCGACCGACGACGCGACGCCGCGGCAGGTCGACGTGGCGCAGGCGCTGCAGCAGCCAGTGCAGCGAATCGCGCGCCTGTTCGGCGACCAGCCGGGCAGGCAGTTGCGCATGGTCGGCATTGACCGCGTCGAGGCAGAAGCCGCCGTGGAAGCCGATCGAGCGCAGGCGCCGGATGAGATCGAGCAGGTTTTCGGCGTTGGTGCCCTGGCCGGGGAAAACCCGCACATAACCATCCGCCAGAGCCATGGTGTCGCTGAGACCGACCATGAACAGGCGGTCGGCATAACAGCGTTCGAAGGCCTCGATGCCGCCGTCGCCGGTGAACAGATGGCCGGTGTCGATGGCGAGGCCGAGGTTGGCCCGGTCGGCCGCATCGACGCGGGCTTCGGCGCTCACCACGTCGGCCGCGATCCGCGAGCCGGCCTGGGCCTGGTAGGCGATGTCGATGCCTTTCGGCACCGCCAGCGTGGCGAGCTTGGCCAGATCACGCGCGACGCGCTCGTCGGCCTCGTCCTCCTCCCCTTCGCCGGCCACCGTGCTGGCGGTGACCAGCAGCATCGGCGCGCCGATGGCGCGACACAGATCGAGCAGGCCCTTGGCGATATTCACCTTGTATTGGTGCAGCGCGCCCGACAGACCCTCGAAATCCTGCAACTGGCGCAAGGCCAGCACCTTGACGCCGCTGTTCCGCACCAGCGCGACGGCCTCGTCGACACCGCGCGGATGGTTCACCAGGTCAGCGGCGGAAAACACCAGTTGCCGGAAACCGTTGTCGATCGCGGCCTGCAGGCGCACTTCGAGCGGGCCGGCCATGGCGCGGGTATCGAGCGCGACAGAATCGAAATCCAAGACTTTCTCCCGGAGGATGGCCGGTTCAGGCCGGAGCCCGCTGGCTGGCGACGAGTTCGAAGGTGACGCTGCCCAGGTAGGACCTGGGTCAGCGCGCCCTTTTCGCCGGGATGCAGCGCCCCCTGGTCGATGAACACCACGCCGCGCTCCTGCAGCAGGCGGGTGGCCTCCAGCACCTCGGGCGTGCCGAAGCCGATCCGCACCAGGCCGTCGTCCCACTGGATGTCCTCGGCGCCTTCGGGCGGCTCGACCAGTTGCAGGTAGAACTGGCCGCAGGGGCTGCGCAGCAGCGTGCCCTTGGGCAGGATGCCGACGAAATCGGCATCGCTCAGTTGCCTGAAGCCCAGCAACTGGCTGTAGAAATCGATCCACTCGACACTGCGGAAGGCGCCGACGGCCTGCACCAGGCCGAAATAGTGCATGCCGGCCAGCGCGGGCGGATGCTGGTCGGTACCGGGGAAAGGCACGAAATCGACGTCGTAGATCGAGAAATCGGTGTAGCGGTCGACGAAATAGATGGCACTCTCGCCGCTGCCGAGAATGCCGGGAATGTTCAATTCCATCGCCGCGGCGCGGCGCGGCACCTCCCAGGCGCCGGCATCGAGCGAATGGCGCATGGCCTCGGCGGCGTCGCGCACGCGGAAAGCCACCGCGGAGATGAAAGTGGCGCCGGGGTCGGCGCCACCGGGCTCGGCATTGACGATGAGGTTCATCGTGCCCTGCCGGTACAGCACGACCTCGCGCGAGCGGTGGCGCGCCACCAGTGCGAACCCGAGCCGCTGCAGCACGCCCCCCAGCACCTGCGGCTTGCCGGTGACGAATTCGATGAACTCCACCCCGTCGATACCGAGAGGATTGAGCGGTTCGGGAAGCAGATCGCGCGCAGTCATGGGTTACCTTGAAAATGAAGCCAGGCTTCGGTTCGAAGGCGCTGGGCAGGGATTCAAATCTACTCGATTCGTACCGCCGGGCCAAGCCGGCACGAATCCGGCCGGCCGGGGTCGCCCCCTGCCGGCCGTCATCCGCCTCAGCTGAAAATTCGCAGCGCCACCAGCGAGATGCTGGGGAAGGCCACCAGCAGGAAGATGCGCAGGATGTCCCAGGTCAGGAAGGGCATCACGCCACGGAAGATCGTCGCCAGCGGAATGTCCTTGGCCACGCCCGAGATGATGTAGACGTTCATCCCCACCGGCGGCGTGATCAGGCCGATCTCCATCACCACCAGCGCGAGCATGCCGAACCAGATCGCCTTTTCTTCCACGCCCAGGCCGTAGAAATCCATCCCCAGGATGATCGGCAGGAAGATCGGCACGGTCAGCAGGATCATCGACAGGCTGTCCATCACGCAGCCGAGCAGGACGTAGATCAGGATGATCGCGAACAGCACGGTGAAGGGCCCGAAGCCGCTCGCCTGCACCCAGGCCGCCGCCTCCGCGGGCAGTTGCGACAGCGCCATGAAGGAGTTGAGCGTGTCGGCGCCGAGCAGGATCAGGAACATCATGCCGGTGCCCGCCGCCGTGCCGTACAGGCATTCGAGCAGGCCCTTGCCGCGCAGCCCGCCCGAACGCCAGGCGGCGATGCCGGTTGCCAGCGCCCCCACGGCCGCGGCCTCGGTCGGAGTGAACACGCCGCCGTAGATGCCGCCGATGACGACGACGAAGATCAGCATCACCGGCCAGGTCTCGATCAGCGTGCTCAGGCGCTCGGCCCAGCTGTGCCTGGGCGTGCCCGGTCCGCCCGCGGCCGGATCGAGCCGGGTGACGATGGCGATCACGGCGATGTAGCCCAGCGCTGCGATGATGCCCGGCAGAAAGGCCGCCAGGAACAGCTTGGCGATGTTCTGTTCGGCCAGGATGGCGTAGATCACCAGCGGCACCGACGGCGGGATCAGCACGCCCAGGGTTCCGCCCGCCGCCAGCGAGCCGCTCGCCAGGCTGGGCTTGTACTGGTGGCGCTTGAGTTCGGGCAGCACCACGTGGGCCATGGTGGCGGCGGTTGCCAGCGAGGAGCCGCAGATCGCGCCGAAGCCGGCGCACGAGGCCACCCCGGCCATCGCCATGCCGCCGCGCCAGTGGCCGATGAAGGCATTGCCGGCCTTGAACAGCGCGCGCGACAGACCGCCATGCGTGGCGAACTGGCCCATCAGCAGGAACAGCGGCACCACCGACAGGTCGTAAAGCGAAAAGCGGCCATAGGGCGCGTTCTTCAGGTAGGCCATCAGCGGATCCCAGCCCGACACCCAGATGTAGCCGATGGCACCGGTGAGGAACATCGTGATGCCGATCTGCACCCGCAGCACCAGCATCACCATCATCACCACGCCCATCGTCAGCCCGATCGTCGTCCCGCTCATCGTGCCGCCCCTCCACGCACTTCCTGGGTAAAGGTGTAAAGCGCGGCGATACCCAGCAACACGAAGGACGGCGCCACCGGTACGTAGCCCCACCAGACCGGCAGCGAGATCACCATCGAGGTTTCACCGTATTCGCGCATTTCCAGCATCCCTTCCCAGATCCGCCAGGCCAGCAGGAAAGAGCAGGCCGACAGCAGCAGCGCGGCGATCGCATCGAGGATGCGCTTCAGTCCGGCCGGCGCCCACAGCGTGAAGAAATCGACGAACACGTGCCCCTTGCGCAGTTGGCAGTACGGCAGGCACATCGCGATGCCCGCCGCCGACAGCATCTGCACCAGTTCATAGTCGCCCGGCACCGGCGTACCGATCGTCGTCCGCCCGATGACGCTGACGACCGACATCAAGGCCTCCACCCCGAAAGCGAGGCCTGCCAGTATCGCCAGCGCGGCGCAGGCCTTCTCCACCGCCCTGCCTATGGGCCCGCGCGGGGGCACATAGGCTGTATCCACAGCTTCTGCCATGATCGTTTTCTCCCTGTCGGACAAGGTTTGCCCGGCGCGCACGCATGGCACGGGCCGGGCAAACGGCGCTCAGTCTGGTCGCTGCGTTTTTATTGCTTGGAGTACTGGTTCACCAGCGAGACGGCATCCTCATGCAGCTGCTTGCCATCCACGCCCTTGGCCGAGATTTCCTTGATCCACTCGTCGACCACCGGCCTGGTCGCAGCTTCCCACTTGGCGGTCTCTTCCGCCGGCAGCTTGGAAACCGTGTTGCCGGCGGCCACGGCGATCTCGCGGCCGCCGGCATCGGCCGCTTCGAACTGGGCGGAGGCCCAGGCCGAAGTCTCGCGGCCGCTGTTGTCGTCGATGACCTTCTTCAATTCGGGCGACAGGCTGTCGTACTTCTTCTTGTTCATGACGAAGATCATCGTCGCCGTGGTCAGGGTGTGCTCGCCGTCGGCTTCGAGGTGGTACTTGGTCAGTTCGTGGGCCTTGGTCGCCGGCACGACCTCCCAGGGAATCAGGGCGCCGTCGATGACGCCCTTGGCCAGGCTCTCGGACATCTGCGGCACCGGCATGCCGACCGGCGTGGCGCCCAGCGCGGTCAGCACCTTGGTGCCGAGACGCGACGGCGCACGCACCTTGACGCCCTTCATGTCGGCCAGGGCCTGCACGTTCTTGTCGCGGAAATGCAGCACGTTGGGGCCGTTGACCCAGGTGGCGATCGGCTTCAGGCCGGCGAATTCCTTCATCGAATGCTTCTGCACGAAATCCCACATCGCGCGCGAGGACGGCTGGTGCCGGGTGGTGATGAAGGGCAGCTCGAACACTTCGGAGGTGGCGAAGCGGCCCGGGGTGTAGCCCGGCAGCGTCCACACGATGTCGGCGACGCCGTCGCGCACCTGGTTGAGCAGTTGCGGCGGCGTGCCGCCCAACTGCATCGCCGGGTAGATCTGGCACTTGAGCCTGCCCTGCGATTCGGCGGCGATCTTGTCGCACCACGGCGTGATGAACTTGGTGTGGGCGGGAGAGACCGGCGGCAGGAAGTGGGCGACCTTCAGGACGACTTCCTGCGCATGGGCCGCAGCCGGGACCAGGGCAGTGGCGGCAAGGCTCAGCGCCAGACGGCGAATCTTCATCGTTGTCTCCTTATGACATTCATTTTGAAAGTGAGCATCGTGGCGCAAGCCGCCCTACATCGCGCTTGCCCCCACCAAAGTGGCAACGAGTCTGACCGGTCGATCAAACAAATAAAAGTGCGTATAAGCACTATCAGTTATCAAATTCTGGAATATCTGCTGATCCACTATTGCATATCTCTGCTCCTGCTCCATCGAGGGGCCGCAAAAGGCAAGGCGCCCACGGCCATTGGCCGTGGGCGCCTTGCCCGCCTGGATCGAACGAGACGACTCAGGCTTCCGCTTCCATCACCATCAGCCCGGCGGCCGTGTTGGAAATGGGGATGTGGTAGTTCGAATGAACCCGTTTCACCGCGCCCGGCAGCGCCGCGCGCGTGGCAACCCACATCAGCAGCTCGATCCCCTGCGTACCGGTTTCGGCGACGATCTTCTCGTTGCTGAACTGCGTCACCCATTCCGGATCGTCGATCAGGCTGTCCATGAAGGCCTTGTCGAAAGCCGGATTGACGAAGCCGGCGCGCTCGCCGTCGAGCTGGTGCGACAGGCCGCCGGTGCCGATGATCACCACGCGCAGATCCTTGTCCCACGACGCGATCGCCTCGCCCAGCGCCTTGCCCATCTTGAAGCAGCGCTTCGCGCTCGGCAGCGGATACTGCACGGTGTTGATGCACACCGGCAGTGTCGGCAGCGGGCACTTCTCCTCGTTCGGCCACAGCAGTTTCAGCGGCAGCGAGAAGGCGTGATCGACGAGCATTTCCTGGCAGGTCGTCAGGTCGAACTCCTTTTCCACCATCTCGTTGATGACGTGCCAGGACAGTTCGGGCAGGCCGGTGAAGGACGGCAGGGTCGGGATGCCCCAGCCTTCGTCGGCGTTGTGGTATTCGGGCGCCGCGCCGATGGCGAAGGTCGGCATCTTGTCGAGGAAGAAGTTGAGGCCGTGGTCGTTGTAGATGACCACCGCGACATCGGGTTTCACCTTCTCGAGCCAGGCGTGGACCGGCGGAAAGCCGTCGAAGAAGGGCTTCCAGTACGGATCGTCCTGCAGCTTGCCCGCGATGGCGCGGCCGATGGCCGGAACGTGCGAAGTGGTGATGCCGCCTACGATTTTTGCCATGTTTCGTCTTCCTTCCTCAGATGCCCTTGCCCGCGGCCACCAGCATGGCCTTGAATTCGTCCTTGCTCATCCCGGTCTGCGCCGCCCCCAGGTCCTGCACGTCCAGCCCCAGGATGCCGGCGAACTTCGCCAGGTAATAGACATTGCCGCCCGCCGCCAGCAGGCCGAGCACGTCGCGGCTGCGGATGGCCTCGTACTGTTCGGCGTTGAGGCCGTACTTCCGACAGTAGCCCTCCTCGTCCTTGCGGAAGGCCTCGCGGTTGCCGGCATCGTTGAAGGAAAAGCACATCTTGTTCAGTGCATAGCCCTTGCTGGCCAGCACGCCGTCGAACACCCGGGTGCCCGGGACCTCGAGCTTGCTTGCAGTACCACTCATTCGAATCTCCTCTCCGTTCTTGTGAAGGAAGTGGCAGTATCACGAATGCGAATGCAACAATAAATACATTAATACTCATCAAATCCATGAGCAAAATCGATTATTCGCACCTCGACGGCCGACTGCTGCAACTGCTGATCACGGTGGTGGAAGAAGGCTCGATCACCCGCGCGGCCGAGCGGCTCGGCGTCACCCAGTCGGCGGTCTCCCACCTGCTGGGCAAGCTGCGCACCATCGTCGGCGATCCGCTGGTGGTCAAGTCCGGCCGCGGCATCGTCACCACCACCCGGGCCGAATCGCTCGCCCGCGAAGCGCGGATCCTGCTGGAAGACATGCGCCACTTCACCACCGCCGACGATTTCGATCCCGCCAGCCTGCACACCACCTTCATCGTCGCCGCCAACGACTTCCAGCGCGACCTGCTGCTGCCCAGGCTGCTGGACCGGCTGCGCGGCCGCGCGCCGGAGGTGTCGCTGCGCGTGATTCCCTCGGACATTCCGGATGCCGACATGCTGCGCGAGGAGCGCTGCCACCTGGTGATTTCGCCGCGCCCGCCCGACGCCAGCGACATCCTGCACAAGCGCCTGTTCGACGACGGCTACCGCGTGTTCTACGACGATGAGCAGCGCACCGCCCCGCTGAACCTGCTGGAATATCTCGCCGCCGATCACGTCACGGTGCTCTACGCACCGCAGCGCACGCTGGATCTCGACGACGAACTCGCCCGGCGCGGCATCGCGCGCCGCTTCGCCGCGATGGTGCCGGGCTTCGGCGGCATTCCCGCTTTCATCCACGGCAGCCGGCGGCTCGCCACCCTGCCGGGCTCGATGGCATCCGGCGCCATGCGCGGGCTGGCGCATTGCGCACCGCCCTTCGACAGCAGACCCATGCCGATGTACATGATCTGGCATCTGCGCCACCGCCACGACCCGGTACATGGCTGGCTGCGTGCCGAACTCGAAGCCCTGCTGCCCTGAAGAAGGCGAACGGGCCGCATCCGGCACCACCGGAACACGGCCCGTTCGCCGATTCGCCCGTTCGGCTTCTGGCTTACTTCGCCGCCTGGACCGCCGACACCGCGGCGCGCAGTGCCAGCAGATAGCTGTCGACGCCGAAACCGCAGATCTGGCCCTTGACGATCTCGGCGAACACCGACAGGTGGCGGAAGGGCTCGCGCGCGTGGATGTTCGACATGTGCAGCTCGACGATCGGGCAGGTCAGGATCGCCAACGCGTCGCGGATGCCGTAGCTGTAGTGCGTCCAGGCGCCGGCATTGATCAGCACCGCATCCACGCCGTCGAGGAAGGCCTGGTGGATGCGCTCGCACATCTCGCCTTCGGCATTGGTCTGGAAGCTTTCGACCTCCACGCCGAGCTCCTTGCCCAGCGCCTGCAGGCTGGCGTCGATCTCGGCCAGCGTGATGGTGCCGTACTGCACCGGATCGCGCTTGCCGAACATGTTGTGGTTGATGCCGTGAAGCATGAGGACTTTCATGGTGTTCCTTCCTTGTGGAAAAACGGGATGTTCAACGCTCCGAAGTATCGACGACGCGGCCGGTGCCGGCCGCTTCGGCAATAGCTTCGGTGATGCGCAGGTTGGCCAGGCCGTCGCGGGCACTGACCAGCGGCTCGGCCTCGCCCCTCAGCACTTCGCAGAAGTGCTCGATCTGATGCTTCAGGGGGTCGTCGCGCACCATGCCTACTGTACCCACCTCGAAGGGCTTCCACCACGAGCGATCCTCGTCCCGCGGATAGGTCTTCAGCCGCATCGTCGGCACCGACAGACTGCCGTTGGTGCCGGCGATGACGTAGCAGTCCTCGTCGTCATAGCTCGGGTAGGCCTTGTTCTCCTGCGAAGTCTGTTCCCAGCTGCGCGGGCAGGCGGCGGTGTCGGACAGCATGAAGGTGCCGAGCGCGCCGCTGGCGAAGCGCAGGTTGATCGCCACCGTGTCCTCGACGGCGAAGCCGCGCACGGCATTGGACGAGAAGGCCTGCACGGCGACGATCTCGCCGCACAGCATGCGCAGGTTATGCACTTCGTGGATCATGTTGAGCAGGATCGGGCCGGCGCCCGGTTCGCGCCGCCACGGCGCATCGGCGAAGTAATGATCGGGCTTGAAGAAGGTGGCGCTGCCCATCACCGCCACCACGCGGCCCAGCGCACCCTGCTCGACCACCTGCCGCGCCTTGGCCATGATCGGACTGTGCGCGCGATGGTGCCCGATCAGCACCTTGGCGCCGCGCTCCTCGACCACCTTCACCAGCGCCTCGGCTTCCGCCACCGTCGGCGTGATCGGCTTTTCCAGCAGGATCGGCAGGCCGGCCTCGATGCATTGCAGCGCGTGCTCCGCATGGAGCTGATTGGGCGTGGCGAGGACGACCCCATCCGGGCGATCCTTCGCGATCAGTTCGCCGAGCGAGCCGTACAGCGGCACGCCTGCGCCGGCCGCCACCTGGGCGGCGGCCGGCGAGGGATCGACCACCGCCGACAGCGCGCAAGTCCCGCTGCGCAGTATCACTTCCATGTGCGCCTGGCCGATATAACCCGCACCGGCCACCGCAATCCTGAGTTTTTCCATCTCTGTCGATTCCTGTTCTGATCCTGAGGTCGTGCTTGCCCAACCCCCTTCGGCCACGGGGCGGCAGCAGAAAAAAGGAGTGAAGCCGCCCGGCCTCACCCCCCGCGAGTCAAGCGAAGCCGCGCGATCTTACTGGCGCAGCTTGGCCAGTTCGGCGTTGATCGCGTCGACGGTCTCCTGCCCCACCGTCGCGGCATGGGCAGCGATGACCGGCTGCATCTTCTCGCGGAACTTAGCCAGTTCCTCGGGCGCCAGCTCGGTCACCTGCATGCCGGCCTTCTTCAGTTGCTCGAGCGACTTCACGGTCTGCTCGCGCGAGGCTGCGCGTTCGAACGCGATCGCTTCGGCAGCGGCCTCCTGGAAAGCCTTCTTCTCGTCGGCGCTGAAGGTGTCCCATACCTTCTTGCTGATGATGATGGATTGCGGGTTGTACACGTGGTGGGTCAGCGCCAGGTGCTTCTGCACCTCGTTCATCTTGTTGGCCTGGATCACCGTCACCGGATTCTCCTGGCCGTCGATCGCCTTCTGCTCGAGCGCGGTGTAAACCTCGGGGAAGGCCAGCGACACCGGGTTGGCGCCCAGCGCCTTGACCCAGTCGAGGTTGATCGGGTTGGGGATGACGCGCAGTTTCAGCCCGGCGAGATCCTCGACCTTGTTGATCGGACGCACGTTGTTGGTGATGTCGCGGAAGCCCAGCTCCCAGTAGCCCAGGCCGACGATGCCCTTTTCTTCCAGCTTCTTGTGCAGTTCCTGGCCGAAGGGGCCATCGACGATGGCATCGGCCTCCTTCTCGTTGGCGAACAGGAAGGGGAAGTCGTAGATCGCCATTTCCTTGACGTGCGAGCCCAGGATGCCCGAATTCAGCGCCGTCATCTCGATCGTGCCGCCCTGCAGCGCCGACACCGTCTGCTGGTCGCCGCCGAGCACGCCGCCGGCGAAGACCCTGATCTTGATCTTGCCGCCGGATTTCTCCTCGACCAGCTTGGCGAATTTCTGCGCGCCGAGCTCGGCCGGGTGGCCCTTCGGATTCTGCATGCCGAACTTCAGGGAACGCTTGGAAAAATCGGCCGCGTGGGCCGCCGTGCCAGCAAAGCTGACCGCGAGCAGCGTTGCAAAAACGGTCTTCATCATCAGACGACGCTTCATGGGTTGTCTCCTGCTTATTTCAAATGAGGGCACGCCAGGCGTGGATACAGGGCGCGGCATGCCAACACGCTCTGCGGGAACCGGGACGGGTTCCCCTGCGGCGGCGACCGAGAAGCCTCTTGATCACCGCATCACTGGAATCTATTCCCGGAGCGGATGGCAGCAAAGCACGGCGCTCGCCAAATGTGCGCCAGGCGCACAAATTCAGTGTAGCTCGTGACGGATGGCCGTCGCCACCGTATCCGCTGCCGCGATCAGGGACAGGGAACACTCAGGGCAGTCCACGAGCCACGATCGGTAGCCCACCTGCAAACGATGACCGGTGGAAACGTCCACCGGTCATCGTTTGCAGGGAAGGAGCCTGGTGCGGCCAGGCCCGGAGGATCAGGGACGGGGAATGCCCAGCTCGGCCGGGTCCTTCTTGGCCACGCCCACGTCGTGATAGACCCAGGCGGTGATCGACTGCCAGCGCTGGATGAATTCGCGCGCCTCGTCGCCCGAGATGTTCAGTATCGTGTTGCCGCGGTTCTCCACCTGTTCGCGGTGGGCAGGGACATCGACCGCGGTCTTGAACGCGGCGACCAGCTTCTGCTTGGCTTCATCGGGCACGTCGTTCTTGACGAAGACGCCGAAGAACGGTCCCCAGCCGGCGAACTTCTCCAGCTCGGGCAGCGACTCGGTCATCGGCGGGATGTCGCCATAGGGCTTGTCGTCGAGCACGCCGAGCGCCTTCAGGCGGCCCGACTTGATGTGCTCCAGCACCGAACTGGCACCGACGAAGCCGAAATCGATGTGGCCGCCGAGGATCGCGGTGATGGCGGGACCATCGCCGTCGAAAGGCACCGGCAGCGCCGGGAACTTGGCCACCGAAGCCACCATCGAGCTGGCCGTGAACGGCACCGTACCGACGCCGGCGGTGTACATCTTCAGCTTGCCGGGGCTGGCCTGGACTGCGGCGAGCACGTCCTTGAGCGTGGTCCACGGCTTGTCGTTCCTCGCCACCAGCACCACGCTGCTGCGCGAGATGACGTTGATCGGGTAGAAGTCGCTGTAGTCGAAGTTGGCCAGGCCCATGACCTTGTACAGCGCCGGATTCTCCGCGCTCATCAACAGCGTGTAGCCGTCCGACCTTTGCTGCAGCACGAAGTTGGCGCCGATCACGCCCACCCCGCCCGGCTTGTTCTGCAGCACCACCTTCTTGCCCAGCGCCTCTTCGACATAGGGTGCGAGGCCGCGCATGGCGACGTCGGTGGTGCCGCCGGCCGACCACTGGATCACGCCCGATACTTCCCGCTCGGGGTAGTTCTGCGCGGCAGCCATGGCACTGGCCAGCGACAGGGCCGCGATGCCGGCCAGCTTGTGGAATTTCATCATGATGTCTCCTCCTGCGTGGACGTGATGCTCAAAGGATATTCAGGTGACTTTTGCACGGCGCACCCGATTCGACCGCAGCTACAGCGGAGCAGATACAGCAGCGCTCCTTGCAGCCATTGATCAGGGACGGGGAATGCCCAGCTCGGCCGGATCCTTCTTGGCAGCGCCCACGTCCTGGTAGGACCCAGGCGGTGATCGACTGCCAGCGCCGGATGAATTCGCGCGCTTCGTCACCCGCGATGTTCATCATCATGTTGCCGCGGTTCCCCACCTGTTCGCGGTGGGCGGGGGTATCGGCGGCAGTCTTGAACGCGGCGACCAGCTTCTGCTTGATCTCTTCAGGAACGTCGTTCCTGACGAAGACGCCGAAGAACGGCCCCCAGCCGGCGAATTTCTCCAGCTCGGGCACCGATTCGGTCATCGGCGGAATGTCGCCGTAGGGCTTGTCGTCGAGCACGCCGAGCGCCTTCAGGCGGCCCGACTTGATGTGTTCCTGCACCGCGCTGACACCGACGAAGCCGAAATCGATGTGGCCACCGAGGATGGCGGTGATGCCGGGGCCGTCACCGTCGAAAGGCACCGGCAGCGCCGGGAACTTGGTCACCGAAGCCACCATCGTGCTGGCCGTGAAGGGCACGGTGCCGGTGCCGGCGGTGTACATCTTCAGCTTGCCGGGATTGGCCTGGACCTCGGCAAGCAGGTCCTTCAGCGTGGTCCACGGCTTGTCCTTCCTCGCCACCAGCACCACGTTGGTGCGCGAAACGATGTTGATCGGATAGAAATCGCCATAGTCGAAATTGGCCAGGCCCATCACCTTGTACAGCGCGGGATCCCCCGCGCCCATCAGCACCGTGTAGCCGTCCGGCTTCTGCTGCAGCACGAAGTTGGCGCCGATCACGCCCACCCCGCCCGGCTTGTTCTGCAGCACCACCTTCTTGCCCAGCGCCTCTTCGGCGTAGGGCGCGAGGCTGCGCATGGCGACGTCGGTGGTGCCGCCGGCCGCCCACTGGATCACGCCGGTGATTTCCCGCTCGGGGAAGCTCTGTGCGGATGCCATGGCACTGGCCAGCGACAGGGCCGCGACGCCCGCCAGCCTGCGAAATTTCATCATGATGTCTTCTCCTGCGTCGTAGACGCGATGCTCAAGGAATATCCGGGTGACTTCTGCGCGGCGCACCCGATTCGACCGCAGCTACAGCGGAGCAGGTAGGGCGTTCAGAGCAGGCTGCGCATGTAGGCGAGACTGTCGGCAATGGCCTGTGCATCGCTCGGGTAGTCGGGATGCAGGTAATCGATCTCGAGCGCGAGCAGGCCGCGGTAGCCATGGCGGCGCAGCGCGTCGAAGGCACGCGGGACGTCGATCAGCCCGCGGCCGACCGGCACGCTGGGCCAGAAGGCGAATTCGCGCGGATTGCCCCGGTGCGCCGCGACGTCCTTGATATGGGTGGCGCGGGCATAGGGCGCGAGCTTTTCGATGGCGACGGCCGGGTCTTCCAGCATGCGCAGGTTGTTGGCGGTGTCGAGGCAGACGCCCAGCCAGGGCGAATCCACCGCCTCGACCAGTTCGACCAGTTCATCGGCCAGGAAGTCGATGTGGTTCTCGATGGCAAGCACCACGCCATGCCGTCCGGCGTGCGCACACGCCTCGTCGAGCAGCGGCAGCAGGGCTGCCTTGTGCGCCGGCCAATCCGCCGGCCGCGTCCGCCGGCCGCCGCAGCAGATGCGCATGACGCCGGCGCCGAGCTCGGCTGCAATCGCCGTGTGGCGCATCAGGTCGCCCAACTGCTCGGGCGCCGCGCCCGACTGGAGCCCGCCGGGGTGGCCCCAGGCCCATACCCGCTCCAGCCCCAGGCGATCCAGCTGCGCCCTTAGCCGGGACACTTCCTCACGGCTCGGGTTCGGCATGAAGCACGACTCCAGCGAAACCCCTGCCACGCCAAGCTCATGGGCACGGTCCACGAAATCACCCATGCTCATCCGTGAGCCGGGATCCTCTTCGAGCCCTGGATAGATCTCGCCGAAATAGCGGTGATAACTGTACGAATCGATCGCGATCTTCATGCGCCCTCCTTTCATTGAAACAAATTACCAACTGAAATTCAGAACCAAAATAAGTATAAACCCTAGTTTCGACATTAAATACCAAGTGGAACACAAGACCATTTGGCTCTAAGATGAAGCATCGAACAGCCAGGAGAAGCTCATGCCATCGGTTCGCGACCGTGCGATTTCCATCCTCGAACTGCTGGTACGCAACGTACACGGGTTGCCGGCGCACGAGATCGCCGACCAGTCGGGCATTCCCCGGACCGCCGCGCACCGGCTGCTGGTCGATCTCACGGAGATGGGATACGTGAAGCAGGAGCCGGGCAGCACGCAGTACGTGCTGACGTTCCGGCTGGCTTCACTGGGGCTCAGCTACCTGGCGGCCAGCGGCATCACCGACACCGCGCAGCCCTTGCTGGACGACCTGGCCGATGCCACCGGCGAACTGGTCCGGCTGGCGGTGGTGGAAGGCGAACAGTTGATCTGGATCGCCAAGGCCCAGGGCGCGCGCACCGGCCTGCGCTACGACCCCGATACGGGCTCGGACGTCTATCTGCCCGCGACCGCCAACGGCCTGGCCTTGCTGGCGGCCGTCGACGAGGAACGCGCGCTGCAGCTCATCGCCCGGCAGGGCCTGGAAAAAGCGGCCTCGATGGGTCCGGGCGCACCGGCCTCGATGCGCGAACTGATGGAGCGCATCGAGGAGACGCGCCAGCGTGGTTATGCCGTCGTCTTCGAAGCCTACGAGGCCGGCACCAGCGCGCTAGCGGCGGCCATCCGGCGAGCGGGCGACGGCGAAGCGATCGGCACCGTCAGCATCGCCGGACCATCGATTCGCCTCACCGTCGAACGCATGTCGATGCTCGCCCCGATGGTGCAGGAATGCGCCCGGCAACTGGCGGCGATCAGCATGCGCGGAACGGGCTCGGGCCGCCGCTGAGCAAGGACGGCGGAACACGCCTGCCGCCAAGGCCGGACGGGCTCAGCCCTCGCCTGCCAGTTGCCGCCTGGCCATCCCGCGAAACGCGGTCGGCGTATGCCCGGCGTGCTTCTTGAAGAAGCGGCCGAAATAGGCTTCGTCGTCGAAGCCGAGGACGCCGGCGATCTGCTTGACCGACAGGGTGGAGTGACCAGCTCGCGCTGCGCCTCGTGCACCAGGCGCGCATTGATCACGTCCAGCGGCGACATGCCGAGCGATTCGCGGCACTGGCGCGCAAGCTGGCCGGCCGACACCCCCAGTTCGGCCGCGTAGCGTTCGACCGGCAGGTGCGCGCTGAAATGGCGATCCACCATCGCGCGGAAACGCTCGACCCGTGCCGCGCGCCGCGAACGCTCGGCGCTGGCGCCCGTCTCGCGGCTCTCGCCGATGCGCGCGATCTGTACGAAGAGCGCCAGCAGCAGCGCGCTGCCCGCGGCGATCTGCCCCGGCGCATAGGCGCGCGACTCACGCTCCAGCGCCAGGAACAGCGGCATCAGCGCATCCGCATGGCGCGTCTCCGCCGCAACCGGAATCACCGCCGGCGTGCGCAGCACCGGCAGCAGTTCCGGCCGCGCGACCACCGCCAGCGCCTCCAGCGGACGCTGCGGCGCCGTCACCACCGGCCCATCCATCTCGGGCGAGAAATGGAAACCGTGCACGGTGTGCGCGGGCATCACGATCAGGCAGGGCGGTTCGACCGCCCGTTTCGTCCCGTCGATCAAGGCTTCGCCGCTGCCCTTGCAGACATACAGCAACTGCATCATGGCATCGTGGGTATGGGGCTCGATCTCCCAGTTGTTGGGCGCGGAACGCTCGGGAATCCACTCGAAGCTGAAGGAATCCAGCCAGGCGGGTTTGGCCTCGGTACCGTACAGATCGTAGTTCGGAAGTCTCTTCACGCTGTGCGGCCTCCTGCCATCGATGCACGAATTATCCTATTCACCGAAGCATTTGTCGATTTGATGGGGCGATAGGCATCACTAAGATGCACCCATATCCATCCCCCGGGAGACTCAACATGATGAACAACTGGCTCGGCCTCGAAGGCAAGGTTTGCGTGGTGACCGGCGCTGCCAGCGGCATCGGCGCCGCCATCGCCGAGAACCTCGCCGCGGTGGGCGCGCGCGTCGCCCTGCTCGACCTGAACGGCCAGGGCGCGGCCGATTTGTCCGCCCGCCTCAACGCGGCCGGCGCCACCACCATCGGCCTCGCCGTCGATACCGCGGACGAAGCCGCCGTGCAGGCCGCCGCCGCGCGCGTCGAACGCGAGCTCGGCCCCTGCCATGCGCTGATCAACAACGCCGGCCTGCTGCGCGCCGCGCCGCTGGCCGAAGTCAGCCTCGACGACTGGAACAAGGTGCTGGCGATCAACCTGACCGGCTACCTGCTGTGCGCACGCAGCTTCGCTACCCAGATGCGCGCGAACGGCCGTGGCAGCGTGGTCAACGTGGCCTCGATCTCGGCGCTGAACCCGCAGACCAACAGCGGCGCCTACAGCGCCAGCAAGGCCGGCGTGCTGCTGATGTCGCGCCAGATGGCCGCCGAATGGGGGCCGCAGGGCATCCGCAGCAATGCCGTGTGCCCGGGCATGATCCGCACCGCGCTGTCGGCCAAATTCTACGAAGAGCCCGGCTTCGAACAGAAGCGCGCCGCCGTCACCGCCAGCCGCCGCGTCGGCGAACCGGTGGACATCGCCAACGTGGCGGTCTTCCTCGCCAGCGACCGTGCCGCCTACGTCAATGGCGCCGAGATCCTGGTCGATGGCGGCATGGACTGCATGCTGATGGATCTGGTGCCCCGCCCCGGCTACAACCAGACCGGCAAGCCCGCCTGAGCGCGCGGCCGCCGCGCCCGATCTTCCCCACACCATCCGAATTCCGGCCGGCGGCACAGGATCGCCGGCCCCCCCATGCAGAGGACAGCACATGAGCCACCCCATCCCCCCGGCCGGATCGAATGCGACCTGCTCGTCATCGGTTCCGGCGCCGGCGGCATGTCGACCGCGGTGACGGCGAAGAAGCACGGCCTGGACGTGGTCGTCATCGAGAAGGAAGACGTCTTCGGCGGCACCACCGCGTTTTCCGGCGGCGTGCTGTGGGTTCCGGGCAACCCGCAGGCGAAGAAGGCCGGCATCCAGGACAGCCGCGAAGCGGTGATCGAATACATGAAGAACGAGACCGGCGCGTTCTACGACGCCGAGGCCACCGAGGCCTTCCTCGACGCAGCGCCCGAGATGGTCGATTTCTTCGAGCGCGAGACTTCGGTCGAGTTCGTCCCCACGCTCTACCCCGACTACCATCCGACGGTCCCGGGCGGCGTCGACATCGGCCGCTCGATCCTGGCCGCGCCCTTCGACATCCGCGCCCTCGGCGACGACATGCCGCGCCTGCGCCCGCCGCTGGAAACCATCACCTTCATCGGCATGATGTTCAATTCGTCCAATGCCGACCTCAAGCACTTCTTCAATGCCACCAGGTCGCTGGCCTCCTTCACCTACGTCGCCAGGCGCCTCGCCACCCACATCAAGGAGCTGGCGCTGTACAGGCGCGGCATCAAGGTCACCAGCGGCAATGCGCTGGCCGCCCGCCTGGCCAAATCCTGCTTCGACCTCGGCATTCCGATCTACACCAGGACCGGCGCCAAGGAACTGAGCATGCAGGACGGCCGCATCACCGGCGCGCTCGCCACCGGCCCGGACGGCGGCGAAGTCCGCATCGCCGCCAGGCGCGGCGTGCTGCTGGCCTGCGGCGGCTTCTCGCACGACCTCGCCCGCCTGCGCAAGGCCTACCCGCACCTGCAGCGCGGCGGCGAACACCTGTCGCCGGTGCCGAGCGGCAACACCGGCGACGGCGCGCGCATGGCCGAACAGGCCGGCGGTCTGGTCGACATCCGCTACCCGAGCGCCGCCGCCTGGATGCCGGTGTCGAAGGCGCCGCTGGGCAAGGGGCGCAGCGGCGTGTTCCCCCACCTGCTCGACCGCTACAAGCCCGGCATCATCGGCGTGACGCGCAAGGGCAAGCGTTTCTGCAACGAGTCCGAGTCCTATCACGACGTCGGCGCGGCGATGATCGAAGCCTGCAAGGACGAGCAGGAAACCGCGATGTGGCTGATCTGCGACCAGGCCACGCTGAGCAAGTACGGCCTCGGCTACGTCAAGCCGGCGCCGATGCCGGTCGGCCGCTTCATCAAGAGCGGCTACCTGATCAAGGGCGACACGCTGGCCGAGCTGGCGAGGAATGCCGGCATCGACGCCGCCGAGCTGGAAAAGACCGTCGCCGAGTACAACGAGGGCGCGGTCAACGGCCAGGATCTGCAGTTCGGCCGCGGCACCACCGCCTTCAACCGCTACCTCGCCGACCCGGAGAACAAGCCCAATCCCTGCGTCGCACCGGTCGGTGCCGGGCCCTACTACGCGGTCAAGGTCGTCATGGGCGATCTGGGCACTTTCGACGGCATCCGCACCAGCGCCGTCGGCGAAGTGCTGAACGAGGCCGGCCAGGCCATCCCCGGCCTGTTCGCGGTGGGCAACGACCGCGCCAGCATCATGGGCGGCAACTACCCCGGCGCCGGCATCACGCTCGGCCCGATCATGACTTTCGGCTACATCACCGGCCGCCACATCGCCGGCGCCGGCAAATAGGACCCAGGGAGACGGAGATGCTGCTCAACCAACTCGTCAGGCCGCTCGACAAGCCGCTGATCGACCATCGCATCTACACCATCCAGTTGCGCAGGATGAACGAGTTCATCGAGGTCTTCGACCGCCTGGCGATGCCGGTCCTGCTCGAGACCCTCGGCCATCCGGTCGGCTTCTATACCAGCCTGGTCGGCGCGCAGAACCAGTTCGTGCATCTGTGGGCCTACGAAAGCCTGGCCGACTACGAAGCGCGCTGCCGGGCGCGCGACACCCATCCCGATTTCCCGAAATACCTCGCCGCCTCGGGCCACCTGATCACCGCGCAGGAAACCCGCCTGATCCGCATGGTCGACATGCCCGGCCTGAAACGGGACTGAACCATGGAGAGCGCACGAAGCGAAGTAAAAAGCGGCGCGGTCGCCCTCGTCACCGGCGCCGCCGACGGCATCGGCTGGGCCACGGCGCAGCGCCTGGCGCAGGACTTCGAGCACGTCGTGCTGGCCGACCTGCGCGCCGACAAGGCGCGCGCCCGCGCGGCCGAACTGGGCGCTGCTCACTGGGGCATCGGCGCCAACGTCGCCGAGCAGGAAGACGTGACGGCGATGGTCGATGCGGTGCTGGCGCGCCATGGCCGCATCGACGTGCTGGTCAACAACGCCGGCATCGCCGAACAGGCCGCCGGCACGCTGGACCAGCAGGCCGACGCCTTCGACCGCGTGCTGGCGGTGCATCTGCGCGGCACCTTCCTGGTGTCGCAGGCGGTGGGCAGGACGATGCTGGCGCGAGGCCGCGGCAGCATCGTCAACCTGTCGTCGATCGCGGGTTTCGCCGGCATTCCGCAACGCAACGCCTATGCCGCGGCCAAGGCCGGCATCGCCGGCATGACGCGCTCGCTGGCCTGCGAATGGGCACGCCGCGGACTGCGCGTGAATGCAGTGGCGCCGGGCTACGTGCGCACCGAGCTGATCGCCGAACTGGAAGCGCGCGGCGCGCTGAACACCCGCAGCCTGGCCGGCCGCACGCCGCTGGGCCGCCTCGCCGAACCGCGCGAGATCGCCGAGGTGATCGCCTTCCTCGCCTCGGATCGCGCCAGCTTCGTCACCGGCGCCACGCTGGTCGCCGATGGCGGCTGGCTGGCGCTGGGCGCGCCGGAAGACAGCCTGCCGCCGCTAGCAGGCGCCTGAGGCGCCCTGCCCGCGGGCCGGGCCTGCTCCGGCCGGACCGGGTCAGCTCAGGCCCGGCACCATGCCGCTGGCCTTCACCAGCCAGATGATGATGCTGATGGTGACGAAGGAGACGATGGTGGCCACCACCAGCACTGCCGAGCACAAGGCCTCCATGCCGTACTTCTGGCCGAGGATGGCGTAGATGCTCAGCATCGGCACGCAGGCGAAGAGCACCGCCGCCGCCTGCAGCTCGACCGGGATGCCCGGCACGATGATCACCGCCAGCAGCACCGCCAGCGGGTGCAGCAGCAGCTTGCCGGCGGTGATGAGCGCGACTTCGCGCCCCATTCCCCGCACCGAGCTGCCGGCCAGGTTGCCGCCGATGACGAACAGCGCGATCGCGGCCGAGGCCAGCGACAGCATGTCGATCGCCTTGAACACCGGCTGCGGCAGGCGCAGGCCGGTCAGGGCGAAGCTGAAGCCGACGAGAATGGCGATCAGCATCGGGTTGCGGATCAGCCGCAGCAGCACGTCCCGGAGAATGCGCCCGACGCTGGCGCCCTTGTTGCCCGCGCTGTCGGCCAGCAGAAGCTGCAGCGGCAGGATCAGCAGGTTTTCGACCAGCATGCTCAGGGCCATCGCCACGGTGCCGATCGGCCCCAGCACCTGCACCGCCACCGGCATGCCGATGAAGGCGCTGTTCGACAGCGAGCCGCCCATGCCGAAGATCACGCTGGCCTGGAAGTCGCGCTTGAATACCTTCTTCGCCAACAGCATCAGCGTGCCCATGGCGACGAGGGAGCCGAGCGCATAGGCGAACAGGTAGCCTGGGTTCATGATTTCGCCGAAAGGCCGCTGCGACAGCGCCTTGAACAGCATCGCCGGCAGCGCGAACTGGATCACGAACGTGCCGAGCACACGGATGTCCGCCTTGGCGAACAGCTTGAATTGCACTGCTCCGAAACCGAGCCCGATCAGGATGAAGATCGGCAGGGTGATGGCGAGAATGTCGAGCACGTCAGTGTCCAGTATGTCGGCGCGAGGCCGTTGAGCCGCCGGAAAAAAGCCCCCGGCCGCATCCGCACGGCACGGGGGAGAGGGAGATGGAAAAGCGCCGAGGCCTGGCCCGGCCGGGATCAGAACTCTTCGGTATCGATTTCGCTCTGCGTCGCCGCCGGGTAGCGCGGGCCGGACACCGAACGCGTGTTGATCAGTGCGTCGAGCCGTTCGAGCACGCCCGGCGCCAGCACCACGTCGGCGGCCTTCAGGTTCTCTTCGAGGTGCGCGATGCTGGTGGTGCCCGGGATCGGCAGCACGTGCTCGCCACGGCTCAGCAGCCAGGCCAGCGCCAGTTGCGCCGGCGTGTGGCCGGTTTCGCGGGCGATGGCGGAATAGTCGTCGAGCAGGCGCAGGTTGGCGGCGAAATGCGCGTCCTGGAAACGCGGCATCGCACGGCGGATGTCCTTGGTCTCGAAGGCGGCGACCTGGGCGGGGTCGGTCAGCGCACCGGCCAGGAAACCGCGTGCCACCGGGCTGAAGGCGACGAAGGCAGCGCCCAGCTCTCGACAGGCCTCGAGCACGGCGATCTCGGCGTTGCGCGTCCACAGCGAATATTCGGTCTGCACCGCGGCGATCGGATGGACCGCATGGGCGCGGCGCAGGGTGCCGGCGGAGACTTCCGACAGCCCGATCGCGCGAATCTTGCCTTCGCCGACCAGCTCGGCGAGCGCACCGATACTGTCTTCGACCGGCACGTTCTTGTCCCAGCGGTGCAGGTAATAGAGGTCGATGACCTCGGTCTGCAGCCGGCGCAGGGCTTCCTCGCAAGTACGCTTCAAGGTTTCGGGGCGGCCGTCGATGACGCGCTTGCCATCGACGCCGGTCATGCCGCACTTGCTCGCCAGCGTGAAGCGCGAACGATGCTGCGCCAGCGTCCGCCCGAGCAGGCTTTCATTGGCGCCGAAGCCGTACAGCGCGGCGGTGTCGAAGTGATCGACGCCCAGATCCAGCGCCCGCAACAGCAGCGCCGCCCCCTCTTCGGGCGAGGGCGGCACGCCGTAGGCGTGGCTCAGGTTCATGCAGCCCAGGCCGATGGCGCCGACCTGGAAAGGACCGAGTTTGCGTTTTTGCATGTGGGAGCTCCTGCAAATGAAACCGGCTCCAGCCCCACGGGGATGGAGCCGGCCGAACCGCCCGCGCGCAAGCGGGCGGCGCGGGCATCAGGCGGCGTTGAGCTGCTGCTCGAGCTGGTGCAGCACCTGGTAGCAGGGCAGCACCTTGTGCACGCTCGAATTCGGCTCGCGGCCTTCGCGGATGGCGGCGAAGAACTCGCGGTCCTGCAGTTCGATGCCGTTCATCGACACCGCGACCTTGGAGACGTCGATCTGCTCTTCCTTGCCGTTGTACAGGTCGTCGTAGCGGGCGATGTAGGTGCCGGTGTCGCCGATGTAGCGGAAGAAGGTGCCGAGCGGACCGTCGTTGTTGAAGGACAGCGACAGCGTGCAGATCGCGCCGTTGGCGGCCTTGAGCTGGATCGACATGTCCATCGCGATGCCCAGCGCCGGGTGGATCGGGCCCTGGACGGCGTTGGCCTGCACGATCGGGCTGTTGGCCTGGTAGGCGAACAGGTCGACGGTGTGGGCGGCATGGTGCCACAGCAGGTGGTCGGTCCAGCTGCGCGGCTGGCCGAGCGCGTTCATGTTGGTGCGGCGGAAGAAATAGGTCTGCACGTCCATCTGCTGGACATTGAACTCGCCGGCCTGGACCTTGTTGTGCACCCACTGGTGGCTGGGGTTGAAGCGGCGGGTGTGGCCGACCATCGCCACCAGGCCGGTTTCCTTCTGCAGGCGGGCGACTTCCTCGGCGCCCTTCAGGGTGTCGGCGAGCGGGATCTCGACCTGCACGTGCTTGCCGGCCTTCAGGCACTGGATCGTCTGCTCGGCATGCATCTGCGTCGGCGTGCACAGGATCACCGCGTCCACTTCCGCCAGCGCCAGGCTGTCGGCCAGCTCGGTGGTGACGTGGCCGATGCCGTACTTGTCGGCCACTTCGCGGGTCTTGTCCAGATCACGGCTGATCAGGGAGACGACTTCGACGCCGTCGATGTTCTTGATGCCGTCCAGGTGCTTGATGCCGAACGCGCCGGCACCGGCCAGCGCAACCTTGATCGTCTTGCTCATCAGTTGTTCTCCAGAATCAGGTGGCCGACGGCCGTGTTGGATGCGGGGATGTGGTAGAAGCGGTGCCTGACGGTGGGCGCCGGGCCGCCGTTGACGTCGCTCATCGCGCCGCGGGCGATCAGCCACATCACCAGCTCGATGCCTTCCGAGCCGGCCTCGCGCACGTAGTCGATGTGCGGCATGTTCGCCAGGTCGGCGGGGTCGGCGATCATGCGGTCGAGGAAGGCGTTGTCCCATTCGCGGTTCAGCAGGCCGGCGCGCGCGCCCTGCAGCTGGTGGCTCATGCCGCCGGTGCCCCAGATCTGCACCTTGAGGTCCTCGTCGTAGGATTCGATCGCCTTGCGGATCGCCTGGCCGAGCTGGAAGCAGCGGCGGCCCGAGGGCACCGGGTACTGCACGACGTTGACCGCGAACGGGATCACCGGGCACGGCCAAGCCTCGGGCTCGCCGCACATCAGCGACAGCGGCACGGTGAGGCCGTGGTCGACTTCCATCTTGTTGACGATGGTGAGGTCGAAATCGTCCTGGATCACGCTCTGGGCGATGTGCGAGGCCAGTTCCGGGTGGCCGATGACCTTGGGCACCGGACGCGGGCCGTAGCCTTCGTCGGCGGGGATGAATTCGGCCCCGGTGCCGATCGCGAAGGTCGGGATCAGGTCGAGGCTGAAGGCGGTGGCGTGGTCGTTGTAGACCAGGAAGATCACGTCGGGCGTGTTTTCCTTCATCCACTGCTTGGAGTACTCGTAGCCCGCGAACAGCGGCTGCCAGTAGGCTTCGCCGGTCTTCTTGAGGTCGATCGCGGCGCCGATCGCCGGCACGTGCGAGGTGTAAACGGATGCGGAAATCTTGGCCATGCTCAGGCTCCTTGGTTCTTGCGGCCCGCCGCGCCCTGCGGCTGGCGATGGGGCTGCGCGTCGCCATCTTCGCCGAGATAGCGGTTGCCTTCGGGCGAACGGCCGCCCTTGAGCATCATGTCGCGGTATTCCTCTTCGGTCATGCCGGTCATGCTGCCCGCCATCTGCTGGAAGCTCAGGCCGTCGGTGGCGCCGATCTTGGCGAGGAAATAGATGTTGCCGCCGGTGCGCATGCACCAGTTGAGGTCGCGCGCCATCACGGCCTGCTTCTGCTCCTCGGTCATCGGCCATTCGTCGAGATAGGCGCGTTCGTCGGCCTTGAAGCGGGCGCGGTTCTCGGCCTTCATCAGCGACATGCAGAACTGGTTGAGCCAGTAGCCTTTGCGCGATTGCTCGGCATCGAAAATGATCGTTCCGGGAATGTCCAGATAGGGTTTGTCCAGCGCCATGTCAGCACTCCTCCGGCCAGTAGAGACGCATCGGGTTGTCGACCAGCAGCTTCTGCTGCAATTCGGCGGTCGGCGCGATGTGCGGGATGAAATCGACCAGCAGGCCGTCGTCGGGCATGTGGTCCTTCAGGTTCGGGTGCGGCCAGTCGGTGCCCCACAGCACGCGGTCGGGAAACTCCTCGACGATGCGGCGGGCGAAGGGCACGACGTCGCGGTAGGCATTCTGCTCGCCGTCCAGCGCCTTCGGACCGCTGACGGACAGGCGCTCGGGGCAGGTCACCTTGGACCATACGTTGGGGTTGTCGCGCATGAACTTCACGAACAGTTCGAACTCGGGGCCATCGACCGGCTTGCTCACGTCCGGGCGCCCCATGTGGTCGACCACCACGGTGGTCGGCAGCGCGGTGAAGAAGTCCCACAGCTCGGGCAGATCGACCGCCTCGAAGTAGATCACCACGTGCCAGCCGAGCGGCGCGATGCGGCCGGCGATCTCGAGCAATTCGTCCTTGGGGGTGAAGTCGACCAGGCGCTTGACGAAGTTGAAGCGCACGCCGCGCACGCCGGCCGCATGCAGCTCCTGCAGTTCCTCGTCGGTGATGCTGCGGCGCACGGTGGCGACGCCGCGCGCCTTGCCGCCGGCCGCCTGGCAGGCATCGACCATGGCGCGGTTGTCGGCACCGTGGCAGGTGGCCTGGACGACGACGTTGCGGGCGAAGCCGAGGTGGTCGCGCAGCGCGAACAGCTGCGCCTTGCCGGCGTCGCAGGGCGTGTATTTGCGCTCGGGCGCGTAGGGGAATTCCGCGCCGGGGCCGAACACGTGGCAGTGTGCGTCCACCGCACCGGCCGGGAGCTGGAAGCGGGGCTTGGACGGACCGGCGTACCAGTCGAGCCAGCCCGGCGTTTTGTCGAATTGCATGTGTTTCCTCCGGTGTGATCGGGGCCTGGCGGCAGCGGCAAGCGCAGTGGCCGCGCCAGGCATCATTGGTATGTCAGTCGATGTACTTGAGCCCCGCCTTCTCCAGCGGCTCGCGCATCTTGTAGAGATCGAGGCCGAGCACGCCGGAGGCGAATTTCTCGCGCTTCTCGCCTTCGAAGGATTCGCGCTTCTCGGCGGCATCGGCCACCTGCCGGGCGATCGCGGCGGGCACGACGACCACGCCATCGACGTCGGCGATGACCACGTCGCCCGGATTGACCAGCGCACCGGCGCAGACCACCGGCACGTTGACCGAACCCAGCGTGGCCTTGATCGTGCCCTTGGCGTGGATGGCCTTGGCGAACACCGGGAAGTCCATCTGCTCGAGGTCGGCCACGTCGCGCACGCCGCCGTCGATGATCAGGCCGCGCGCGCCGCGCGCCTTGAACGAAGTGGCGAGCAGGTCGCCGAAGAAGCCGTCGGTATTGTCGGTGGTGCAGGCGGCGACGGCGACGTCGCCTTCCTGCAGTTGTTCGGCGGCGACGTGCATCATCCAGTTGTCGCCCGGCTGCAGCAGGATGGTGACGGCGGTGCCGCACATCTTCGCGCCGGCATACACCGGGCGCATGTAGGGCTTCATCAGGCCGACGCGGCCCATCGCCTCGTGGATGGTGGCGACGCCGAAGCGGGACAGCTTGTCGACCGCCGCCTTGTCGGCGCGGACGATGTTGCGCTTGACGATGCCGAGCTGGTTCAGTTGGGTCATCTCTTCGCTCTCCTGTTACAGGCCCTTGGCCTTCAGCGCGGCATCCAGGCGCGGGTAGACCCGGCGGGCATTGCCTTCATAGATCATGTGGCGCTCTTCGGCGGTCAGGTTCGCGCCCTCGATGTAGCGCTTGGTGTCGTCGTAGTAGTGGCCGGTTTCCGGGTCGATGCCGCGCACGGCGCCGATCATCTCGGAAGCGAACAGCACGTTCTCGACCGGAATCACCTTGGTCAGCAGGTCGATGCCCGGCTGGTGATAGACGCAGGTGTCGAAGAAGATGTTGTTCAGCAGGTGGTCCTTCAGCAGCGGCTTCTTCAGTTCCTGCGCCAGGCCGCGGAAGCGGCCCCAGTGGTAGGGCGCGGCGCCGCCGCCGTGCGGGATCACGAACTTCAGCGTCGGGAAATCCTTGAACAGGTCGGAGGTCAGGCACTGCATGAAGGCCGTGGTGTCGGCGTTCAGGTAGTGCGCGCCGGTGGTGTGGAAGCAGGCGTTGCAGCTGGTCGACACATGCACCATCGCCGGGATGTCGAGCTCGACCATCTTTTCGTAGATCGGATACCACTGGCGGTCGGACAGCGGCGGGCTGGTCCAGTGGCCGCCGGACGGATCGGGGTTCAGGTTGATGCCGACGAAGCCGTATTCCTTGACGCACTTCTCCAGTTCGGGAATGCAGGTCTTCGGATCGACGCCGGGCGACTGCGGCAGCATCGCGGCACCGATGAAGTTGTCCGGGAACAGCTGCGCAACGCGATGGCACAGCTCGTTGCAGATTGCCGCCCAGGTGGAACTGGTGTTGAAATCGCCGATGTGGTGGGCCATGAAGCTGGCGCGCGGCGAGAAGATGGTGAGATCGGAGCCGCGCTCCTTCATCAGCCGGAGCTGGTTCTTCTCGATGGTTTCACGCAATTCGTCGTCGCTGATCCTGAGGTCGGATACCTTGGGCGCGGCCGAGGGATCCTTCAGGCCGGCGATCTGGCGGTTGCGCCAGTCTTCGAGCGCCTTGGGCGCGGTGGTGTAATGACCATGGATATCGATGATCATGCGTTGTCTCCTCTGTTTCGAACCGGTCGATGGATCGCCCACCTGCAGTGGGCAGGGCATTTATGTCGTTCTACGCATTCTGGCCGGTGCCACGCGGTGCCAATAGAATGTGTGCCATCTAACAGCTATCGCACCGTGTTATAACATGGCATCTCGTATGTCTTTATCCAACATCGTCGCCAGACCGGCGTCTTGCCCGGCGAGGCATTCTTGACCAGCATCGGAACCAGACGGACATGGATCTGAAACAGCTCGGCTATTTCGTGCGGGTGGCAGAACTCGGCAGCTTCACCCGTGCCTCGATCGCGCTCGACATCGCCCAGCCCGCGCTCAGCCGCCAGGTTCGCATGCTGGAAGTCGAGCTGCGCCAGAACCTGCTCGTGCGCAACGGCCGCGGCGTGACGCTGACGGAGGCCGGCAAGCTGCTGCTGGAACACAGCCGCGGCGTGCTGCACCAGATCGATCGCCTGCGCGAAGAACTGTCGCTGGCCCGCGGCACCCTGGCCGGCCGCGTCGTCATCGGCCTGCCGCCCAGCCTGTCGAGGATGCTGACGGTGCCAGTCATGCGTGCTTTCCGCAAGCGCATGCCGGATGCCACACTGTCGATCACCGAAGGCCTGTCGGTGACGATGCAGGAGTCGCTGATGTCCGGGCGGCTCGACATCGCCCTCGTCTACAACTCGTCGCCCTCGCAGGACATCGATCTGATCCCGCTGCTGGAGGAGCCCCTGTTCCTCATCCAGCGCCGGGATGCCGCGCCACCGGACGAGACGCCGATCACGCTGCAGGCACTGGCCCGGCAACCCATCATCATCCCGAGCCGGCCCAACACCATCCGGATGCTGGTGGAAACCGAGCTCGCCAATCTCGGCCTCCATCCCAGGATCGCGCTCGAAGTCGATGTCCTTCCCGCGATCCTCGACCTGGTCGCGGACGGCGCCGGCAACGCGGTGCTGTCACGCAACGCGGTCAGCACCGCGCCGCATCCCGAACTGTTCTCGCTGCGCCCGATCGCCCCGCCCGGGTTGCGCTCCAAGCTGGCACTGGCCTTCAGTTCGCGCCGCCCCACCACCACCACCCAGCAGGCCATGCTGCAGCTGCTGCAGGAACTGACTCCCCAGATACTCGACATCCGCTGAAGAATTCCGGGGCATGCCGCCGGCACCTGCCGCGGCATGCTTGAGCATCGTCCATGTGTATTGCTATAGTAATACACATGGACGCCATGAGCCTGCACATCGAGCCCAGCTCGCCCGACCCGATCTACCGCCAGATCGTCGGCCAGGTCGCGCGCATGGTCGCCGCCGGCCAGTGCCCGCCGGGCACGCGCCTGCCCTCGGTGCGCGAGGTGGCGGCCGCCCATGCGGTGAATCCGATGACGGTATCCAAGGCCTACGCCCAGCTCGAAGCCCAGGGCCTGCTGGAGCGCCAGCGCGGCAAAGGCATGGTGGTGGCGGCGCAGGCGCCCGCACACCGTTCCGTCGAGGACAGGCTGCGGGCGCTGGCGCCCGCGCTGCAGGAAGTGGCGCGCCAGGCCGTACAGCTCGGGCTGGAACACGGGCCGGTGATCGAAGCCTTGCGGCAGCTCATGCACGACGACAGGGAGGAATGAAGATGGATGTGATCGCACCGCAAACGCCGCTGATCGAGGCGCAGGAGCTGGGCAAGGACTACGGCCGCCGCCGCATCCTGGATGGCGTGTCGCTCGCCGTCGAGCCCGGCAGCATCCTCGGCCTGGTCGGCCGCAACGGCGCCGGCAAGAGCAGCCTGCTGGAATGCCTGCTCGGCCTGCGCCGCGCCGACCGGGGCGCCGCCCTCGTCTTCGGCAAGCCGCCCGAGCGCATGGACGACGCCGACAAGATGCGCCTCGGCTACGTGCCGCAGCAGCCCGACGGCTTCGACTGGATGACGATCGGCGAAATGCTGGGCCTCATCGCCGGGCTCTATCCGCGCTGGGATGCGCAACTGGCCGCGCGCCTGCTCGATACCTGGGACCTGTACGGCGACCGCCGCCTGTCCACGCTGTCGCCGGGCGAGCGCCAGCAGGTCGCAATCATCCGTGCGCTGGCGCCGCGCCCCGCGCTGCTGGTGCTGGACGAGCCGGCCTCCGCGCTCGACCCGCTGGCACGCCGCACCCTGCTGCGCGAGATCGTCGATCTGGCGATGGAGGACGGCACCACGGTGGTGTTCTCCACCCACATCATCTCCGACCTCGAGCGGGTGGCTTCGCACATCGCCCTGCTGCACGGCGGACGCATCCGCCTGCACGCCGGCCTCGACGACATCAAGGACGGCCTGCGGCGGCTGTGGTGGCCGGCATCCACACCCCTGCCCGAAGCGCCGCTGGCGGGAGAACTGTCGCGGCGGCCGCTGGAGGAAGGCGGCTGGAGCCTGGTGCTGCGCGATGCCGACGAACAGGCCGGCCGCTGGCCGGCGGAAGCGCGCCTGAACCCATTGCAACTGGAAGACCTGTTCGTGGAGTTGAGCGCATGAACGTGCGTGCCTTGCGGCAGCTATTCCCTCCCGTCTGGGCGTGCGTGCTCTACACCGCGTTTCTGGCGCTCTTCCTGAGTCTGACGCCTTTGCTTCGTGTGCCTGGCGGAAACGTCGAGCTGCAGCGTCTATGGTCGGGGCTTTTCGTGGCCATCGTCATCGTGTGGTCGACGTTGCTGGGGCGGCAGACGTGCATGACGGCCGCTTGCATGCTGCCGCTGCGCCTGCCGCAGCTCGATGCCACGCTCCGCAATGCCGCTGGCGTGCATCTGGCGCTGGGCATCGGTCTACCGGCGCTGGTCGTGCTGCTGTGGCAGCCGGCGCCGGATCACGCTATTGCGGCTGTCACCACGCTGTGGCTGGGCGTCACCACCGGCGTGCTGATCCTCAGCCTGCCGGCGCCGCTGGCCTTCCTGCCGGCGCTCGTGCTGTTCCTGGGCTGGCACGGCTTCGACGAAGCCGCCGTCAAACTTGCTGCCGGCTGCTCGGCGCTGCTGCTGGCCGGACTGTCGTGGCGCTGGCACTCGTCTCGCCTGCGTTCGCGCATGCTTGCTCCGTTCGGCGCCTGGATGCCGGGCGGGTCGCCACGACCATCACTGCAGCTGCAGCCGGACCGCCCGGAAATCGGCAGCCCGAGCAGACAGGAAGCCTCCGCTCAGGCTGAACCCGTGCAATACGGCCGGGATCTGCTGGCAGCCGTACTGGGACGCTGGTGCCAGACTTCCCGGCAGGCCTGCGGCCGTCGCGGCCAAAGGCTGATCTGGCTGCTCGCCGCCACCGGCACCGCTGGCTTGCTCGCCATCGGACGCAGCTGGCACATGCCGGATTGGGGGACAGGCATGATGTCGGTTTTAGCGATCTCGCTCCCAGTCGTCATCGACCAGCCTCAGCAAATACTCGCCAAGCTGCGCAGCAAGCAACACGCCCAATGGGCGGAGCTCTTCCTCGCACCCGGTCTGCCGCCACAACCCCGTCTGGAAGGCGCCGTGATGCGGCAGGTTTTCCTGTGCCTGCGGGAACGGGTGCTGCTGTTTGCTCTGATCCTGCCCGCCGCCCTGCAGCTGGGCTACTCGCTGAGCCCGTGGTGGGCGCTGTGGTGGCTGTGCTTTGCCGCATCGACGCTGCTGGGCGGCCTGTACATGGCCTGGCTGAGCTGGCATGGACAAAAACAAGGCGTGTCATGGGAGATCCTGTTGACTCTGGCTCTGTTCGGACTGGCCTACGGTACGAATCACGGGCTGCTCGTGCATCAGACGCCATTCGCATTCCCCGAATTGTTCACCTTGCTCGCCTTGGGCTGGGCGATTCTTCTGGCAGTGATGCTGGCGCGCTTTCTGATCGTCCGGCGTCGGATCGGTGCCCGGCAAGCTCACCGGGCATGAAACGAAGCCGAAGCCTGCTGCCCCCGCCGCACTGCCGACGTGCGATGACGAGGACGAACGGAGATGGATGGAATGGCTGAGCGCGTACCACGGAGCACAGCAAGGAAGCATGGATACGCCCTGCGGACCTTGTTCCCCGAAACCTGGCGATGCGTGCTGTACTTCCTCGTGCTCGCATCGGCATTGAGCCTGATGGCGCTTGTCTCGATCCATTCCGGGAACAGCGGGAAGCCGCATTGGTGGCCCATGAGTTGGGCAGCCGTCGCCGCGATATGCACGGCAGGGGCGGGAACGCAGCTGTGCCTGGCGGTCGACCGCATGCTGGCGCTGCGCCTGCCGCGCATCGGCAGCCTGCTGCGCGACGCCGTCGGCCTGCTGCTGGCACTGAGCGTCGGCCTGCCGATGCTGGTGATGCTGCTGTGGCAACCCGAACAGGCCGGCGGCGCGAGCAGCCTCCCCGCCCTCGCCGCCGCGCTATGGCTGGGCTCCACCAGCGGCCTGCTGCTGCTCAGCCTGCCGCTGCCGCTTGCTTTCCTGCCGGGCTTGCTGCTGATCCTGGGCTGGGACGGGCTGGACGGGCCGGCCGCGCACTTCAGCGCCGGCTGCGCCGCCTTGTTGCTGGCCGGACTGTCGTGGCACTGGCATGCCGCCCGTCGGCGTCACCTCCTTCTGGCGCCCTTCGGTGTCTGGCTGGAAGACACTTCACAGCAGCTCCGTGCGGTCGAGCGCTGGCCGGGGCCAACGCCCGGCGGGCGGAGACCGGAGGGAGGCACTGCCCGTGCCGGCGCGACAGCCGGCCGAACCCCGCTCGTCGACATCCTGGGGCAGGACTTCCGGACGCTCGATCAGCACTACGGCAGCCGCGGCCGATGGCTGGTCTTACTGACCCTGGCGGCGATCCTCGCCGCCGTGCTGGCCTACGGGCACTTCGGCGACGTGGAGAGGACGAGCTCGCCGTCCAGCAACATGATCATGTTCGTCATCAGCTGGGGCAGCATGTTCCTCCTCATGCAAAGGCCCGGAATGGCCTTGCGCGCCCTGCGCAAACGGCTCCATGCCCAGCGGGCAGAGCTGTTCCTTGCACCCGGCCTGCCGCCGCGGCCGCATCTGGAGCAGGCGGTGATGCGGCAGGTTTTTCTGTGCCTGCGGGAGCGCGTGCTGTTCCTGGCGATTGCCCTGCCCGCAAGCATGCAGCTGGCGTATTCGCTGAACCCGTGGTGGGGGCTGTGGTGGGCAAGCTTCGCCGTGCTGTCGCTGCTGCTGGGCCTGTATTCGGCCTGGCTGGCGTGGAATGGACAACAGCATGGCCATGCATGGCTCATCACGTTCGGGATTCTGGGCATCGCCACCCATTGGTGGCTGCTGGCTCATCCGCATGCGCCACCCGCATGGCTGATCCTTGCCTGGATATTTTTCCTGCTGTGGACGCTGACTCGGTTCGCGCTTGCCCGGCGCAGGTCCGGGCTGCGCTAGCCGGAGTGTTTCGCCGCGCCACGGCTCGGCTCGCTTTCAGCCGATTCGGGTCGTTCGCCACCCCCTTCCTCCGTTCGAAGACCGTTCGCCGCATCGGTCTGTGGACAGTCATGCATACGATGCTTCGTGGCTCCGGGCTGCGTGACAATCTCACTTGCATAAATTGAAGCATCTTGTAACATGCCGGCGGCAAGTCGGGCGGACACGATGTATTCATTCAGACAGGTGAAATTGCATGGACAGACGATCGGAGAAAAATCGGCAGCAGACGGATCATCGGCTCTTGCGAGGCGGACGCTTCGTGAAATGGCAAGGCAGGGTTGCAAGCATCGCCCCGAGCATTGGCGGCTTCGCGGCCACGCTCGTGCTGGCTGCGCTCTCCGTCGGAGAGGCGAGTGCGGCCCCTTGCACGGTCAGTCCCAATGGGACCGTCGAGCTCAGTGCTGCCAGGAATACCAACGGTTGTGAGCTTTCCTCGATCGGATCGGAAATCGGCAATACGCACACCTAGGACGTCGGCTTCTCGGTCGAAGGCAGCACGCTGACGATTTCCGGTGACCTCGCCACGACGGTCAAGGGCAGCACCGGCATCCGAACCAGCGCTGCCGGCGCCGGCTTTTCCGCAGCGGGCCGCAGCATCGAGCTCAGCATCGAAAACACCGATGCCAATCCCGCTCCCATCGGAGATCCGGTCTCCAAGCGAGGAGTCGAGGTCCTGAGCCAGTCGCAGGTCGAGATCGGCACGCTCGATCTGACGATGCGCAACCTGCCGACCATGCAGGCTCATCACGGCATTTTCGCCACCGGCACGGCGAAGTTCGACACTCTGAACATCGACATGAGTTCGGCTGTGAACGGCAACACGCCACTGGTCGGCATCCAGGTCTCGGGGCCAGATTCGGAAGTTCGGCTGCACAACAGCGACATCACCCTCGCCACCACAGCCCTCTCGTGGTCGCCGGGCACCGGCAGCGCGATCCGCCTCGGCGAGGACGGCATCGCTCCGGGCAAGCTGTACTCCACCGGCACGATGCGTCTGGACACGACCCGCTCGGGTGAAGACGGGATCGTCATCAAGCATCCGGGGTCCGTGCTCGATGCGAATTTCGACACTTCCCGCACCGAGATCAGGACCACGAACACCGCGATCGCCGTCGAGGGCAGTCCGGGCGTCGGCAATCCGGCGACGATCACTGCTTTCAACAACCTGATCGCCGAAACGAACTCGATCGCTCTGGTTTACGTATCTCCCGAACAGCAGGACTACCGGTTGAATGTGCGCGGAGGAGACAGCAAGCTGCTTGCCGGCACCTACCTCATCGCCGTCATCGGCCGCAACGGCGGTGAGAGCAACGCGACGCTGAACCTGTCGCAAGGCTACATGCAGGGGCTGAGCTTCAGGGAGGAAGTGCCGGGCAGCGCAATGCACCGGGCCGAAGCGACGAACCTGACGGTGAACCTGGATGACGGCGCGACCTGGCAGCTCAAGCAAGCCGGCTCGAGAACCGCCACGCATTTCACCTCGCTGAACCTGACCGACTCGCATCTGATCGCGCACAACACCGATTCGACTCCGGCGAATTTCACCCTGCTCGCCGAGGCCTGGGACCAGGCCAGCGGCAGCGCGATACGCGGCAAGGTCGTGAACACCCGCTCCACGATCGATCTGTCCAACGACCTCGCCGGGGACGTGCTGACCATCGACGGCAACTACACCACCGGCGGCGGCCTGTGGCTGATGGACGCCGAGCTGACCGGCACCGGGCTCGTCGCCGATGGCGGCATGACCAGGTCGGACCTCGTCGTCATCGAGGGCGACACCATCGCCGGCGGCGATGGCGCCGACCGGGTCCGGGTCGAGAACCTGGCGCTGGCCGATCCGACCGGGCTGGAGTCCTACCGCCTGATCCAGGTGGATGGCAACTCGGACGGCAGGTTCGTGCTCGATGGACGCGTCGTCAAGGGCGGCTACGAGTACCTGCTGAACCAGGACGCCAACGGTTCGTGGTATCTGGCGAGCGAGGTGGCGACGGAACCACCGCCGGTCCCGGGCGGGCCGACGGAACCCACCGATCCGACCGGACCCACCAACCCCACCAGCCCGACCGAACCGGGCGGCGGCGGATCAGGCGGCACGGGCAATGCCGGCACTGCGGTCATCCGCGCCGAAGTCGGCGCCTACGAGGCCAATGCGCTCGCGGCCGCCGCCATGTTCGACCATGGCTGGCACGACCGCCTCGGCGCCGCCCGCAGCACCGATGCCGGCAGGACGCTCTGGCTGCGCATCGCCGGGCAGCATGGTTCGACCGAGAGCAACCGCGGCCAGCTCGGCACCGATCACGACCGCTACACCCTGCATTTCGGTTCCGATCTCCTGCGCTGGAACAGCGGCGGCAGAGGCGAATTCGTCGTCGGCGCGATGGCCGGCCACGGCCGGCAGAACGCCGACGCCAAGTCAGGCCTCAGCGGCTTTGCCGCCGACGGCAGGATGGACGGTCACGGCCTGGGTGTTTATGGAACCTGGGTGCAGCACAGCGACACCCGGCAGGGCTGGTATGTGGATAGCTGGCTGATGCTGGGCCGCTACGATGCCGAAGTGCGCAGCACCGGCTTCGCGACGCAGCATTACGACATCGACGCGACGACTGTTTCGCTCGAAGCCGGCCATGCCTTCGACATCTGGCGGAGCGAGAGCAGGCGGGTCCGGCTGGAGCCCCAGCTGCAGTTGATCTGGAGCGAGGTCGATGGCGGCGCTTTCATCGACCGCAGCGGCACGCGGATCGCGCTCGATGGCCACAGCCTGACTTCGAGGCTGGGGCTGCGGACTTCGGTCGAGCTGCCCTCGGGCGGCGCTCGGGATGCATCGGGCTTCGTGCAGGTCGATTGGCTGCACGCCATCGAGCGCCCCGAGCTGTCGCTGGACAGCTACCGGGCCAGTTTCAACGGCGACGACGCGCTCCGCATCGGCATCGGCTATGGGCAGAAGCTGTCCAGGCAGGCTCGCGTCGACCTGCGGCTCGACTACACCGACACCTCGGGCGGCAGCGACAGCATCGGCGCCAACATCAGCCTCAACTACGGCTTCTGACATCGCGATCGGCACCATCGGCGGCCGCGGCCGCCGATGGCATGCTCACATGCCGAGCGACTTCAGCAGCGCATCATGCTCGTCGGCATCAGCCGCCGGCACCGCGGCTTCCGGCGGACGGCGGTTCTGCTCGAGCAGTTCGTCCGGATCCGGCGCCTCGTTCGGTTCGAAATCGACGAGCTTGATGAACTCGGTGTGATCGACCGCCAGTTCCAGGTAGAAGACGTTGTTCTGCGCGGTATAGAAAGTCACGCGCCGCGCTTCGGGCTGATCCAGCTTGGTATCGACGCTGAGGATGACCTGCTTGTTGAGCACCAGCATCTTGGGCTGGTTCTGCGTGATGTCGATCTGCAGTTCGCGCCCGACCTTGCCGGTGAAGTTGCCGACGATCTGGTTCATCAGCTCGCCCATGACGTTGCTGACTTCGTCCGACGTGTAGGCCACCGCCAGTTCGGACCTGGCCATGCCCATGCTGAGCATGTAGCGCTCGTAGATCTCCATCGCCGCCTGCGCCGAGAAGTTCATCACCACCAGCCCGGAGAAGCCGCCGTCGAACAGCACGAAGCAGCCGATGTCGGGCTTGAGGCAGGTCTTGGTGATCTTCTGCACCATGCCGGAGAAGCGGATGTCGCCCTGGGTGGCCTTGCCGAGCACCGAGGCTACGGAATTGCACAGGCCCAGCAGCAGGTCTTCGGTGCCGAATACGACGGGATGGTCAGCCTTGTTCATGGCGCTCGGGAAACGGATGGGATCGATGGCCTTTTGTAGCACAGGCGGAGATCGCCGCGCAGGCCGATCTCATAAGCCGTGTGCATTCATGCACGGATCACCCCTCGTCACCCGGCGGGGCCGGACACGGCGGGCCTACCGTCGCGCACCAGTGCCGACACCCTGGCATCCACGGTCAGAGACAGCGCAGCCAGGGCCGCCGCCCTGGCCCGTCCCTCAGCCGTGGCACGGAACAGGTGGGGCGTCATCAACAGCAGATCGGCGATCGCCTCCGCGCCTTCCAGCTCCAGGGCGAAGCGCAGGCCGTCACATGTCCCCAGATCGAATCCTGCCGGCACCGAAGGTTCGCCCTTGCGCTCGGGCTTCAGCGCCGGATAGATGATCTCGCGCAGCTCTCGCAGATGATCCGGGCCGGCATCGACCTGCAGCAGCAGACCGCCGGGTTTCAGCACCCGGGCGAACTCCGCATATACCGGAAAACCGAACATGCACAGCACGCAGTCGAGCGTGGCGTCCGCCAGCGGCAGCCTGGCGTTGCTGCCCACCAGCCAGGTCGCTTCGCGCTGCTGCTTCGCCGCCGCCTGCACCGCCCATTTGGAAATATCCACGCCGACCGGGGCAAGCTCCCGGGCCGCAGCCGCAACCCCGAGCCGGCGCAGGTAGTAGCCTTCGCCGCAGCCGGCGTCGAGGCAGCTCGCCTGCCCTTGCGGCGGCAGCCCCGCCAGCACCTTGCGGCTCACTTCGTCGGCAATCGGCTGGTAATGGCCGGCATTCAGGAAGCGTCTGCGTGCCGCGACCATTTCCTTGCTGTCGCCGGGGTCGCGCGAACGCTTCTGCTGCACCGGCAGCAGGTTGACATAGCCTTCGCGGGCGATGTCGAAGCCATGTCCGGCCGGGCAGCGCCAGGCCGGGCCGTCACGCCGCAGCGGCGCCGCATCCAATGGACAAATCAGATTCTGGAACGGAATGATCATGGGCGCGAAGCGTGCAGCAGGCCAGACGCAAACACAAGCTGCCAGGCATCCGCGGACACCGTACAATCGAACAGGATCCACGCAGGACGCGCCATGAACACCGTAACGGCCTCATCCGACATCGCAGAGAAGTCGGCTCGAAATCAGACACCCCGCACAGCCGCCCATGCCGACCGGAGCGACCTCGTCGACATGCGCCCGTCGATCGGGGATTCGCTGCAGCTCGACTGGGGCATGCCGCTGAAATCGCAGAAAACCTACGTCAAGCTGGTGGGTTACCTGAAGGATCGCTCGATCATCGTCACCACACCGACCATCGGCGGATGCCGGCTGGAGCTGGTCGAAAATGACAACGTGCTCGTCCGCGGCTTCTCCGGAACCAACGCCTATGCTTTCCGGGCATCCGTGCTGCGCGTGAGCCGGCTACCCTTCGATCATGTCTATCTGTCGTTTCCCGACAACGTCTTCGGCCGGCCCGTGCGCCGGTCCCAGCGCGTCAGGACCGAGCTCGAGGCCGAGCTGCACTCGGAGGTCCCGGGCCGGACCGGGCCGATCCGCGCACAGATCGAAAATCTCAGCGCCCTCGGCGCACTGGTTTGCACCGAGCACCTGCTCGACCCCGAGTTCCCCTTGCGCTTCAGCGCCGTGCTGATGCTGCACGGCAACAGCATCACGCTGGAAGCCGACAGCATGATCGTCAGCCACCACGTGGAAGCGAACGGCAGCGGCATCCACAGCTACGGCCTGAAGTTCACCGCCCTCGACGCGAGCGACGCAATGCTGCTCAAGGCATACGTCTACCAGCAGATCGTGGACTACCCGGACTCGGTATGTTGACGCGGCGCACGGCCGCAAAGATGCATTCGTCCGCCGGAAAAGCAAAAACCCGCTGAATCAGCGGGTCATGTGCTTGTCTGGCGGAGACGGAGGGATTCGAACCCTCGATACCGTTTTTGACGGTATGCTCCCTTAGCAGGGGAGTGCCTTCGACCTCTCGGCCACGTCTCCATCAGGAAGGCGCGATCATAGCGAGTTCGTGCCTCCCGGTCAAACGCTATTCACTAGCTTTATCAGGCCGCCGTATCGAGGCCGAAAGCCTTGTGCAGCGCGCGCACGGCGAGCTCCAGGTACTTGTCTTCGATCGCGACCGAAATCTTGATTTCCGAAGTCGAGATCATCTGGATGTTGATGCCTTCCTCGGCCAGCGTGCGGAACATCTGCGAGGCCACGCCCGGGTGGGAACGCATGCCGACACCGACGATGGAAACCTTGCACATGGTGTTGTCGGTCTCGATCGCGCGGGCGCCGATGTGGGTCTTGACACTGTCGAGCACCTTGACCGCCTTGTCCAGGTCGCCGCGCGCCACCGTGAACGAGAAGTCGGTGGTGCCGTCGTGGCTGACGTTCTGGATGATCATGTCGACATCGATGTTGGCGTCGGCGATCGGCCCCAGGATCTGGTAGGCGATGCCCGGCTTGTCGGGCGCGCCGACCACGATGAGCTTGGCCTCGTCGCGCGAGAAGGCGATGCCGGAGATGATGGGCTGTTCCATGTTCTTGTCTTCCTCAACGGTGATGAGCGTGCCCTCGCCTTCGCGATCTTCGAAACTGGAGAGGACACGCAGCTTGACCTTGTACTTGCCGGCGAATTCGACCGAGCGGATCTGCAGGACCTTGGAGCCGAGGCTGGCCATTTCCAGCATTTCCTCGAAGGTGATGGTGTCGAGCTTGCGGGCTTCGGGGACGATGCGCGGATCGGTGGTGTAGACCCCATCGACGTCGGTGTAGATCTGGCACTCGTCGGCCTTCAGCGCCGCGGCCAGCGCCACCGCAGTGGTGTCCGAACCGCCGCGGCCGAGCGTGGTGATGGCACCGTGCTCATCCACGCCCTGGAAGCCGGCGACGACGACGACCCGGCCGTCGTCCAGATCCTTGCGCACCGGTGCCTCGTCGATGTTCAGGATGCGCGCCTTGGTGTGCAGCGAATCGGTCAGGATCCTGACCTGGCCGCCGGTATAGCTCTTCGCCGGCACGCCGATGTCCTCCAGCGCCATGCACAGCAGGCCGATCGTGACCTGCTCGCCGGTGGATACGACCACATCGAGCTCGCGCGGTGCGGGGTTCGACGCAACTTCCTTGGTGAGAGCGATCAGGCGATTGGTCTCGCCGCTCATCGCCGACACCACGACAACCACCTGATGCCCCTGCGAACGGAACTTCGCCACCTTGCGGGCGACGTTCTTGATGCGCTCGGGGCTGCCTACCGAGGTGCCGCCGTACTTCTGAACTATCAGTGCCATCGTCGTATCCAAGTACCTGTGGATAAAGCGGATGATTCTAGCGAAACGTGGAAAACTTTGCAGGACATCACACGCTCAAACCGCCAAACACACCCCCTACGCACTTAATGATAAAAACGTGAAATTTATCATTGTATTTGCACGGGATAGTGATCTATACTTTTTCTCGTAGTATTACTTAAGTCATAAACCGGCCTACAATCGCGCTAGCGCTGTCATGGTAAATCCATGACAAGTGCACTCAACCAAGGAAATAGAGATGAAATCCAGTGACAATATCGACGTCCGTGAAATCCGTCGCAAGCTGGGCCTGAACCAGTCCCAGTTCTGGTCCAAGATCGGCGTCACCCAGAGCGGCGGCTCCCGCTACGAGAGCGGCCGCAACATTCCCCGCCCCGTTCAGGCGCTGCTGCGCCTGGTCCACGTCGAGCAGATCGACATCAACAAGGTCAAGAAGGACGACGTGGAAGTGGCCGAGTACCTGAAGGCCACCAACCCCGAGCTGTACAAGACCCTGAAGAAGGAAGCACGCGCAAAGAAGAAAGAGCGCTGAGCGCCGTGCGACGCAGCATCGAAGGCTGACGCGAACCGTCAGCCTTTTTTTATGTGCGCCGCCCGCCCACATCCAGCCAGGGAAAGCCCGGGCGCCCCGGAAAAGCGGCCTCGACTCAATCACTTGCGGATATTGCCACAGCAAGGGCTGCATATCGCTGATGCTATAATCCGCGCCCGTTTGAATGAGGTCAGCCATGCGCATCACCCGCCGTCTCGAATTCGATGCCGGACACAGGATTCCCGACCATGCCAGCCAGTGCCGTCACCTTCACGGCCATCGCTACGCACTGGAAGTGACCCTTTCCGGCGAAGTCATCAAGGCCGATGGCCTGCCGGTCAACGGCATGGTGATGGATTTCGCCGACGTCAAGCGCATCGCCAACGACCTCGTCGTGTCGCGCTGGGATCATGCCTTCCTGGTCTATCGGGGCGACACCCAGGTCGTCACCATGCTCGACGCCATTCCCGGCCACAAGACCGTCGTGCTCGACGTCGTGCCGACGGCGGAGAACCTCGCCGCCGAAGCGTTCCGCATCCTCGACCCGGCCTACCGCGACACCTACGGCAACCATCTGCGGCTCGAACGCGTACGCCTGTACGAAACCCCCAACTGCTGGGCCGACGCCGTCCGCAGTTGAGCCCCCTTGCCGTTCAGCGCTTGAACGGCAGCGCGGTGATCACCATCGCCTTGCGGCGATGCGCCAGCCAGTTGTCTCGATAGGCCTGCGCCAGCTCGCAATGGCCGCGCAGCACGATGACGTTTTCCGCGTTGCGGTTCTGCGCCGACCAGGTGAAATTGTAGGAGCCTGTAAGCACCGCGCAACCCGGACCGTCGGCATCGGCGATCAGCACCTTGTTGTGCGCGGCGTTGTACTCGGTCTCGACCGCCACCGGCACCCCACCCGCCAGCAGGATCGGCAAGGCATTGCCCTTGGGATTGCGGTTCATGTGGGCATCGGCCAGCACCTGCACCTTCACGCCGCGCCGGTGGGCCGCCACCATCGCGTTGGCGATCCGCTTGCTGGTGAAGGCATAGGCCTGCACGTGCAGGCTGTGGCGCGCGCGCTCGATGACGCCGACCAGCAGCGATTCGGCATCATCGCGCGGCGTGAAGGCGAGCTCGACCTCCCCCTTGGCGGCAAAGCGCTGCGACGCCGATGCCGGCGGCGGCAGTACCATCACCAAAGCCATCGCCACCGCCGGCAGCAACCTGGCCGGCAAACCCGGCCTGCCGGCTTCAGGCATCCGCCACCCGCTCCATCACCGCGGCGAAGAAGCCGTCGGTATCGTGCACATGCGGCAGCAGGCGCAGGCGCTCGCCGGTTTCCATTTTCACGCCCTGCTTGTCCAATACCTCCTGCGCCGCCACCGGGCGGAACTGCGGATGTGCCGCCAGGAAGGCATCGACCACTGCGTCGTTCTCCTCGGCCAGCAGGCTGCAGGTCGCATAGACCAGCCGCCCGCCCGGACGCACCAGGCGTGCCGCCGCAGCCAGGATCGCGCCCTGCTTGGCCACCATTTCATCCACCGCGGCCGGCGACTGGCGCCACTTCAGGTCGGGGTTGCGGCGCAGCGTGCCCAGGCCGGTACAAGGCGCATCGACCAGCACGCGGTCGGCCTTGCCGGCCATGCGCTTGAGCTTGGCGTCGTTCTCGTGCGCGATCAGCATCGGATGCACGTTCGACAGGCCGGCGCGCGCCATGCGCGGCTTGAGCTTGGCGAGGCGTTTTTCCGACACGTCGAAGGCATACAGCCGCCCGGTCGAACGCATCATTGCACCGAGCTGCAGCGTCTTGCCGCCCGCGCCGGCGCAGAAATCGACCACCAGCTCGCCGCGCCGGGGCTGCACCAGCAGGCCGAGCAACTGGCTGCCCTCGTCCTGCACCTCGAAGCTGCCGTCCAGGAACAGCGGATGCTTCTGCAGCGCCGGCTTGCCCGACAAGCGCACCGCCTGCGGCGACAGGCTGCCCGGCTCGGCGGCGATGCCGTCCTCGCGCAGGCGTGCGAGCAGGCTGTCGCGATCGAGCTTCAGCAGGTTGGCGCGCAGGTCGAGCGGCGCCGGCCGGTTCAGGCCTTGCGCCAGCGCCAGCACGCCGGCCTCGTCGAAGCTGCGCAGCAGGCGTTCGGCCAGCCAGTCGGGCAGGTCGGCGCGCTCGGCCAGGCTGGCTTCACCCAGCTCCGCCGCCTTCACCGCCGCCACCCAGTCGCGCTCGGTGGCCGAGGCGAGGCCTTCGAAATTGCGCATCGGCCAGCCTTCGCCGCGGGCGAACCAGGCCAGCAGCAGTTCGCGCGGCGTCGCCTTGTCGCCCGCCAGCCGGCGCAGCCAGCGCAGCCGGCGCAGCACGCCGTAGACCGTTTCGGCGATGAAGCCGCGGTCGCGGTGGCCCAGTTCGCGGTTGTCGCGGAAATGGCGCGACAGCACCGCGTCGGCCGGAAACTCGAACGCCAGCACGGCACCGAGAACCTGCGTGGTCTGGATGAACAGCGCGCGCGAAACGGCGCCTTCGGCTGCTGCCGGGGCACTTTTCACCGCAGCCTTTTTGGCTGCGCCGCCGGCTACGCCGCGGGTCTTGTTCCTGCTCTTGTCGTTGCTCTTGTTCATGTCAGTTCTTCTTGGTGTTTGCAGATGCGCCGACTTCGATCGCCGCGGCACGCTGATCCAGCACCCCGCCATCGTCGTCGGTGATGCGGATGCGGACCGGCAGCAGCTCATGCCGGACGGACAGCCAGATGTCGATGTCGAGCTCGCCGCCTTCGGCCGTCGCCCGCATCTTCAAGGTTTCCAGTTCGCCGGCCGGCAGTTTCAACTTCTCCGGCCCCATCGGCTCCAGCTTCGCCTGCTTGATGCTCTTGCCGGTGATCACGTTCAGGGCGACCGGCTTGTCCGCCCGCGCATGGCGTCGCGCCTGGTGCCACAGGCTGAGCAGATCCTGGTCGCCCGCGCCGATCGTGCCATGGCGACGCTCCTTGCCGTCGCGCCGCAGGCTGACGCGGGCTGCCGCCCAGTCGAAGTGGGCGCTGTCGAGCTTGCGCCCACGCTGATCGACGACGAACTCGTCCGGCAACATCCCTTCCGGCCCGACCCTGCCCTCGCTGCGCTGCTCGTACTGCAGGCCGAACAAACCCGCCAGGCCGCTCGCGGCGAGATTCAGGCGCAGTGCGTAACGATCCCGTTCGATTTTCCATTCGTGCAGCGCTTCACCGACCTTGAAGCCCTGCGAGCCGTAATGCACGTCGAAACGGATGCTGCCGGCCGAGGCCGGCACGGCGGCCGCTGCCCATCCCGAAGGCAGGAAAGCCCCCCCCGTCAGCACCGCCAGGGCCTGCAACACCTCACGCCGCGTCATGTTCATCGTTCGGCTCCCACATCTTCGATGGCGGGTACGACATACCCGCTTTCGGCTTCGATCCCTGCGCCGCGCAGCGACACGCGCCCCGCCTCATCCACGCCCAGCCGGCCCTCGACGAACCAGCGCACCGCCTGCGGATAGATCCGGTGCTCCTGTACCAGCACGCGCGCCGACAGGCTGGCTTCGTCGTCGCCGGGCAATACCGGCACCACCGCCTGGACGACGATCGGGCCACAGTCCAGCGTGGGCGTGACGAAATGCACCGTCGCGCCATGCACGCGCACGCCCGTCTCGATCGCGCGCCGATGCGTATGCAGGCCCGGGAAGGACGGCAGCAGCGAAGGATGGATATTGATCAGGCGGCCTGCGTAGCGGCGCACGAAGTCATCGGTCAGCACGCGCATGAAACCGGCCAGCACGACCAGGTCGGGCGCGAAGCGGTCGATGCATCCGGCCAGCGCATCGTCGAACGCAGCGCGATCCGGGTAGGCCTTGTGATCCACCACGGCGGCGGCGATGCCGCGTTCGGCGGCGAACGCCAGGCCGCCCGCATCCGGGCGGTTGCTGACGACCGCAGCGATGCGCGCACCGGGAATGGCGGCATCGACGATGGCCTGCATGTTGCTGCCGCGGCCGGAAACGAGAATGACGATGGACTTCATTTTGAAAACGATGGGTTGGGAGGGCCGGATCGAGTCGCCGGGGCAGCGCCTCAATACACCGGCAGGAAGACCGCCGTGGTCAGGTTCTGGACCACGCGCGTCACCGTGCGTTCGGTCTCTTCCTCGATCACGTCGGACAAGGCGTCGAGCAGGCCGATGATGCGGCCGAACTCGCGCTCGAAGCTGAGGTTGGGCGGGTCGCCGAAGTCGTTCGACAGCAGCAGCAACCCGCCGTTGCCGTCACGCGCGGTCGCCAGCTTCCACACCGCGATCTCGACGTTACGGGCCGCATTGTAGAGGTGCTGCGGCTCCAGATCATCCAGCAGGTAGAAACCTTCGCGGTCGCCGAAGGCCGACTGCACCATGCTGGCCAGCCCCACCACCAGGGCCTGCACCCGGTCGCCGCGGTATTCGGGGTGCAGCGCGACGTGCAGCGCAGCCAGGTCGCGCCGGTTGCCGAGCGAGGCGAAGCGCCAGCGGTGGCGCTCGTCGAAGATGCGCGAAATGGCCGCCTCGGCACTCGCCGCGTCGGACTTGCGCCATTCGCGCGGATTGCGCTTGTACAGCTTGTCGGCGAGGCGGCGCAGGCTGGCGAAGATCTGCTGCTGGTGCGCTTCGGCGACGCGGTTGAGATCGGTCTTGAACAACTGGCCCGGGTAGAAGCCGCGCTCCCTCGCCGCGCCGGGCGCGGTACCCGGCGTCGAACAGCCGGCCAGCGCCAGCCCGAGCACCACGGCCAGCGCCATGCGCCGACGCGATGCCTGGCGATCGGCCTTCGGGGCTGGCGGGGGCTTGCTCATGCGCGTCATGTCCCCGGGATCCAGGCCCGGCATCATACCGGAAGCACGGCCCGCCACCGCCCGCAGCGGCATCGGGCCACGCCGTATAATTGCGCCCTTCCCCATCCAACCGGGCCCGGCCATGTCCGTCATCCACCGCCTGTCCGACCTGCTGGTCAACCAGATCGCCGCCGGCGAGGTCGTCGAACGGCCGGCCTCGGTGCTGAAGGAAGTGCTGGAAAATGCCGTCGATGCCGGCGCACGCGCGATCGAAGTGCAACTGGAGCAAGGCGGCGTGCGCCGCATCCGTGTTGCCGACGACGGCTGCGGCATCGACCGCGACGACCTCGCACTGGCGCTGGAGCGCCACGCCACCAGCAAGATCGCCACCCTCGACGACCTCGAGCAGGTCGGCACCATGGGCTTTCGCGGCGAGGCGCTGGCCGCCATCGCCGCGGTGGCGCGCACCTCGATCACCAGCCGGGCCACCGGCGCCGGCCATGCCTGGCGCATCGACGGCGGCGACCGCAGCCTGGCACCCGCCGCACTCAACCAGGGCACGGTGGTGGACGTCGCCGACCTGTATTACAACACCCCGGCACGGCGCAAGTTCCTGAAGACCGAAGGCACCGAGTACGCCCACTGCGACGACATGTTCCGCCGCGTCGCGCTGGCGCGGCCGGACGTCGGCATGCAGTTGTCGCACAACGGCCGCGTCGTCCATCGCCTGCCGCCGGGCACGCCGGCGGTGCGCATCGGCGCGCTGATGGGCGACGACTTCCTGCAGCACGCGCGCGAAGTGTCGGCCGACGGCGGCCTGCTGCGCCTGACCGGCTTCGCCTCGCTGCCGGCCTATTCGCGCGCCAGCCGCGACGCGCAGTTCTTCTTCGTCAATGGCCGCTTCGTCCGCGACAAGCTGCTGACGCACGCGGTGCGCGAGGCCTACACCGACATCCTGCACGGCAGCCGCCATCCGGCCTACGTGCTGTTCCTGGAACTGGACCCGGCCGGCGTGGACGTCAACGTGCATCCGGCCAAGATCGAAGTGCGCTTCCGTGAATCGCGCGCGGTGCACCAGTTCGTCTACCACGCGCTCAAGCGCGTGCTGGCCGAATCCGGTGCGGGAAGGATCGATACGCAGGCGGCCGTGCCGTCCGCGCCGGGCACGGGCTTCGGCGGCGCCGCCAACACCTTGCGCTACACCTCGGCGGATGCCGCCTCGTCCGGCCACGACAGTGCCCGCCCCTGGCCTTCGTCCACGCCTCCAGCCATGCCCAGGCAGGGGCAGCTGGCGATGGATTCGGCCAGCCGTGCCTATCTCGACTTCGCCGCCAGCGCTCGCCCACCCGCCGGCGGCGCGCCATCTGCCGGCATGCCGACGGCTCCGCGATCCCTTCCGGACGACAGCGACGGCGCGCCGCCGCTCGGCTTCGCCCTGGCACAGCTGCACGGCGTCTATATCCTGGCGCAGAACCGCGCCGGCCTGGTATTGGTGGACATGCATGCCGCGCACGAACGCATCCTCTACGAGAAGCTCAAGACCGTGCTCGACGGCCGCCCTTCGGTACAGCGCCTGCTGATTCCCGCGGTGTTCTCGGTCGGCGCCAAGGACATGGCCGCCGCCGAGGAATGCAGCGAGGTCCTCGCCGCAATGGGCTTCGACGTCGGCGCCGCCGGTCCGCAGGAACTGGCGGTGCGCAGCGTGCCGGCCCTGCTCGCCAATGCGCCGGTGGCGGAGCTGATGCGCAATCTGCTCGAAGAGCTGCGCGAATTCCCCGCTTCCGACGTCGTCACCGCACGCCGCAACGAGCTGCTCGCCACCATGGCCTGCCACGGCGCGGTGCGCGCCAACCGCCAACTGACCATCCCCGAGATGAACGCGCTGCTGCGCGACATGGAGGCCACCGAACGCGCCGACCAGTGCAACCACGGCCGGCCCACCTGGACGCAGTTGACGATGGCCGATCTCGACCGCTTCTTCATGCGCGGCCAGTGAGGTCGCCAGGCCCGACTTTTCCCCAGCCATCGTGAACAGGCGTCTGGACAAGCTGTGGATAAGTGCCGCAACTACCTGATGCCACGGTCTCCGGCGGTGCTGCCTAATAATGCGGCAGCGCCACCCTGAAGCAGGCTGACGGGCGCGGCCGCCCCCCACCGGCACACGAAAAAAAGCCCGTCGCAAGGACGGGCCCGGGTCTTTGCCGCGTATCACGGCGCCGTGCAGGCGCCCTGGTTACAGCAGCGACAGCGGATAGCTGACGATGATGCGGTTCTCGTTCAGGTCGGCACCCACGTCGCGGCGCACGTTGGAATTGCGCCAGCGGATGGTGAGGTTCTTCAGGCGGCCTTCCTGGAAGGTATAGGCCAGTTCGGACTCGCGCCCCCATTCCTCGGCGTCCTTGCGGCCGCCGGCATGGATGCTGTCGCCGGAGACGTAGCGGTTCATCATCGTCAGGCCCGGGATGCCCAGGCCGGCGAAGTTGTAGTCGTGGCGCAGCTGCCAGGAACGCTCGTTGGGATTGTCGTAGCTGTTGGTGTAGCCGTCGTTCACCAGCGAACCGCCGCTGGCGCCGTCGATGCGCAGGAACTTGGTGTCGCCGTCGAGCTTCTGGTAACCCACATAGAAGACGTTGTTGTGCAGCTTGGCCGAGAGCATGGCCTGGTAGACCTTGTTGTCCAGCTTGCCCGCTTTGGCCGAGCCTTCGTCCTTGCCGTCGAAGTAGCCCAGGTTGGCACCCAGAACCCAGTCGCCCACCGGCTGGCTGTGGGTCAGCTGCAGGTAGTTCTGCTGGTAGACGTCCTTCAGCTCGGCACGCCACAGGCCCACCATGGTGCGCTTGTCGTTGAAGCGGAACTCGCCGCCGAGGAAGTTGAAGCGGTCCGATTCCACGCCGTTGAACGACATGTCTTCCATGCTTCCGTCATTGCGCTGGCTGTTGCCGCGGAACTGGCCGCCGTGGAGGGTCAGGCCCTCGATTTCGTTCGAGATGATCTGGGCGCCGCGGAAGGTCTGCGGCAGCGAGCGGCCGTCGTCGGAGCGCAGCATCGGCAGGACGGCGGCCCATTCACCGATCTTGAGTTCGGTGTTGGACAGCTTCGCCTTGGCGGCAACCGCCACTCGGCCGAAGTTGTCGGGCGCGTGACGGTCGTTGCCGGTGCCATGCACCGGCAGCAGCTGGCTGCCGATGGTGCCGCGGCCGCCGTCGAGCTTGATGGAGTACAGCCCCAGCACGTCGACCCCGAAGCCGACCGGACCTTCGGTGAAGCCGGAACGTGCATCGAGAATGAAGCTCTGCGTCCATTCGGCCGCCTGGCCCTGATCCTTGCCCTGCACCATCGGCCCGGAGTGGTTGAGGAAGTTGCGGTTGAAGTAGAAGTTGCGCAGGTTCAGCGTGACACTGGCGTCATCGACGAAACCGGCTGCCGAAGCGCCGGCAGGCAGGATGGCGGCCAGTGCGGCGCCGCCGAGCAGGGCCAGCGACAAGGTTGTGCGTGCGGACATTGTTGTTGTACTCCCAGAATTTTGAACGAACCTCCCCTGCTGGCCCGCTGGCGGGACGGCATGTCGGAAAGGCAAGGATTGCCCCGACGGGGCGGTGGACTGGCCAACACGGCCAGAAACAGGGGGCTCAGTCTCCGGCGGTTCCGGTGCGATCGAGCGGAGGAACGGCGTGCGCGCCGGCAGCTAAGGGCGCAGGCGCGGCATCGGGATGGTGTCCGGCGTACAGATGGCACCGGTGGCAAGGCTCTGCGCCGGTTCGCGAATTCCTTTCATCGTGTGATGTCTCCTCAGGGCGTTTTTTTCGGCGGGACATGGCGACACGTTCCGCACGCTTCGTAGATCGCCGCGGATTCTGAGCCTTCGATAAATTTTGCAAAAGTGCGAATAAGCTCTATCAGTTATACTTTTTTGCAATATCTTGTCGGGCGCTATCACACCTCATGCCCTCATGTTAGGCATTCGGCATGCACGGCCTCAGCGGCTATCCGCGCGGACACGCAGGAACACCGGAAAGCGCGGTACACCCTGCGCAGTCAGTTCGCGATAGCGGTAAGTCACCACGCTGCCGATCGCGGGCGGATTGCGTCGCTCGGCGTCGCTGAAACCCGTGCCGAGACGAAAACGCCGCCCTTCGGCCGACTCCACTTCCAGTGCGCCCAGCACGCCGCTGTGCTTGCCCTTGCCCGGCAGATGGGCGACAACCTGGGCTTCGGCATCGAGGAAAGGCGTCAGCTTGAGGATCGCGTCGCCGCGGCCCTCCTGCCACCAGGCATCGGCACGATGCAGCATCAGGCCCTCGCCTCCCGCGGCGACGACGCGGGCGAGCGTGGCTGCCAGCGCCGAGCGGTTTTCCACGCGGAACTGCGGCACGGCCTGCAGGTGCGCAATGCCGGCCGCCTCGACCAGTGCCTGCAGCGCTCGCAGGCGTTCGTCGAACGGTCCCGGCCGGCCCGGCAGGTCGAACACCATGTAACGCACCCGGCGCCAGTCCTGCTCGGCCACCACCTCGCGCCGCACCAGCCCCGACAGTTGCTCGAAGCGCCCCCGGCCGAGCCACAGCTCGCCGTCGAGCGGCACCGCCGGCAAGCCGGCGACAAACCACGCCGGCGCCGCAATCGGACGTCCGCTGCGAAAGCGCAAGCCTTGCCCGTCCCAGTAGGCCCGCACACCATCCAGCTTCTCGCTCACCCAATAGGCCGAAGGGTCCAGGCCGTCATGCCAGCGGCCCGCCAGCATCAGCGCCGGCGCGGCGGCAAGCGAGCACCCTGGCAGCAGCCAGGCGGGCAGCAGGCAAAGAGTACGCAGCAAGCGCCGCCTGCAGCGGAACGGATCATTGCGGAGCATGGGGGAAAGAGGCTATTAAAATACCGTAATCATAATTCGATCGGCATCGGCAATGATCGAGAACGCAGGCTCCCCTGCCATCGCTTTGCCCGGGGCCGGCCAAGCAGCGGATAATCCGTCCCAGCCCGATGCCGGCCCGAGCGCCACAATCGGCCACCTCATCCGACCGCTTTGCTCGCCCCCCGACCCTTCTCCCCGTGACCGACACGCCGCCTTCCACGCTCCCGCCCGCCCTGCTGCTGCTCGGCCCCACTGCCAGCGGCAAGACCGCCTGTGCACTCGCCATCGCCCGCCGCCTGCCGGTCGAGATCGTCAGCGTCGACTCCGCGCTGGTGTACCGCGACATGGACATCGGCACGGCCAAGCCCAGCGCCGAGGAGCGTGCGGTCTGTCCCCACCATCTGATCGACATCGTGTCGCCGGAAGCAAGCTATTCCGCCGCACGCTTTCGCGCCGACGCCATCCGCCTGATGCGCGAGATCAGCGCGCGCGGCCGCATCCCGCTGCTGGCCGGCGGCACCATGCTGTACTTCAAGGCACTGCGCGACGGCTTGTCCGACCTGCCGGCGGCGGATGCCGAACTGCGCCGCGCCATCGACGAAGCCGCCGCCGCGCATGGCTGGCCGGCGCTGCACGCCGAACTCGCCCGCCTCGACCCCGCCGCCGCCGCGCGGCTGGAGCCCGGCGATGCCCAGCGCATCCAGCGTGCGCTCGAGATCGTCCGCCTCACCGGCCGGCCGCTGGCCGAAAGCTATGCCCGCAAGGAGGACGAGGCCCTGCCCTGCCGCCTGCTGACGATGGCGCTCGCACCCTCGGACCGCGGCGTGCTGCACGCGCGCATCGCCGAACGCTTCGATACCATGCTGCACGGCGGCTTCGTCGATGAAGTCCGCCGGTTGCGCAGGACCTACCGGCTGAACCCGGAGATGCCGTCGATGCGCTGCGTCGGCTACCGCCAGGCCTGGGAATACCTCGACGGCGACATCGGCTACGACGAGTTGCGCTTCAAGGGCGTCGCCGCCACCCGCCAGCTCGCCAAGCGCCAGCTCACCTGGCAGCGCCAGTTCCGCGAGACCTGGCCCGGCCTGGTCGAGCTCGACTGCCTGCGTCCGGACCTCGCCGACGCCGTCCTCTACACCGCGCTGCAACTGATCGCCGCCTGAATACCTTTTGCACACACGGAAGAACCCCATGGATCAGCAGATCATCGACGACATCAACCAGTGGCTCGACGAAGTCGTCATCGGCCTCGACCTCTGTCCCTTCGCCGCCCGGCCGCGGCGCGAGAAGCGCGTGCGCATCGCCATCAGCCACGCCACCGACGAGGAAACCCTGCTCAACGACTTGCAGGCCGAACTCGAGCGCCTGTCCGACACCCCGGTGGAAGAACTCGAAACCACGCTGCTGGCGATTCCGGACATGCTCGAGGATTTCGGCGACTACAACGACTTCCTCGACGCGGTGGACCTGTGGGTGGAGCAGTTCGGCTGGGAAGGCGAGCTGCAGGTGGCAAGCTTCCACCCGCAATACCAGTTCGCCGACACCGAAGCCGACGACGCCGGCAACCTGACCAATCGTTCGCCCTGGCCGCTGCTGCACATCATCCGCGAGGAAAGCCTGGAGAAGGCGATCGAGCACCACCCCGACGTCGACGGCATCCCGGCGCGCAACATCGCGCGCATGGAAGCCCTGAGCAATGAGGAAAAGCAGCGGCTGTTCCCCTATCTGTTCGGCTGAACGCCCGAACCGGGCGGCCCGCCCGCCCACAGTGCTTGGCTGGCCGCCTGCCGAGGAGTAGAGTTCAGGCAACGGATCCGGTTTACTTTTCCCTCGATCACCGGAGTGAGCCTATGTTTCCTGAGTACCGCGACCAGATCACCCAGTTGAAGACCACCGACCGTCACTTCCTGAACCTGTTCGACAAGCACAACGCGCTCGATCAGCAGATCAAGAACATCGAGTCGCACATCGAACATGCGACACACGAAGAAGTCGAGGTCCTGAAGAAGCAGAAGCTGCTGCTGAAGGATCAGATGTACGCGATCCTGCAGAAGACCGAATCCACGGCCTGACAGACCAGTAGTACAATCGATACACTCCCTGTGCGCAGCCGCGCCAGGGAGTTTTCTTTTTGGTGGCGGCGTCCCTTCAAGTTTCTGATCGCTCGACATCCCGGACTGTGAACAACAACAAAGAAACCGAACGTGCAGAACTGCACAAGACCATCTGGCGCATCGCCAACGATCTGCGCGGCAGCGTGGATGGCTGGGATTTCAAGAGCTATGTGCTCGGAATGCTGTTCTACCGCTTCATCTCGGAGAACCTCACCGCTTATCTGAACGACGAAGCTCACCGTGCTGGTGAGTTCGATTTCGACTACGCAGCCCTGAGCGACGCCTACGCCCAGCAAGGCCGACGAGAGACGGTGAAGGAAAAAGGCTTCTACATCCTGCCCTCTCACCTGTTTGCCAACGTGCGCCAGGGGGCACGGCACGACGTCAACCTCAACGAAACCCTGTCCCGCGTATTCAAGGACATCGAAGGCTCGGCCATCGGCGCGGACAGCGAAGACGACTTCAAAGGCCTGTTCGACGATCTCGACGTCAACAGCAGCAAGCTCGGCCCCACTGTCGCCAAGCGCAATGAAAAGCTTGTCAAGCTGCTCGACGCCATCGGCGACCTGCCCCTGGGCAGCTTCACCGACAACACCATCGACCTGTTCGGCGACGCCTACGAATACCTGATGCAGATGTACGCATCGACGGCCGGCAAATCCGGTGGCGAGTTCTACACGCCGCAGGAAGTCTCCGAACTGCTGACCCGCATCACCGTCGCCGGCAAAACCGAAGTCAACAAGGTCTATGACCCGGCCTGCGGATCGGGTTCGCTGCTACTGAAATTCGCCAAGGTACTCGGGCCGAACAACGTGCGACAAGGCTTCTATGGCCAGGAAATCAACCTGACCACATACAACCTGTGCCGCATCAACATGTTCCTGCACGACATCAACTACGAGAAGTTCGACATCGCGCATGGCGACACACTGACCGATCCGGCTCATTGGGACGACGAACCCTTTGAGGCCATCGTCTCCAATCCGCCGTATTCGATCAAATGGGACGGCGACAGCAACCCGCTGCTCATCAACGATCCGCGCTTCGCCCCCGCGGGCGTGCTCGCACCCAAGAGCAAGGCCGACCTCGCCTTCACGATGCACATCCTGAGCTGGCTGGCAACCAGCGGCACAGCGGCCATCGTCGAATTTCCCGGCGTGCTGTATCGCGGCGGCGCGGAGCGCAAGATTCGCCAGTACCTGATCGACAACAACTACGTCGACACCGTCGTCCAGTTGCCGCCTGACCTGTTCTTCGGTACCACGATCGCTACCTGCATCATCGTGTTGAAAAAATCTAAGCGCGACAACGCAACCCTGTTCATCGACGCCAGCGCCGAATTCGTGCGCAGCGGCAACAAGAACCGCCTGACCGACAGCAACCAGACGAAGATTCTGGATGCGTTCATCGCCCGCAAGGACATCGACCACTTTGCTCGGCTGGTGGATAACGCCGCCATCGCCACCAACGGCTACAACATTGCCGTGTCGTCCTACGTCGAACAGGAAGACACCAGCGAAGCAGTGGACATCCAGGCTCTCAACGCCGAGATCACCCGCATCGTGGAACGGCAGTCAATATTGCGCACGCAGATCGATGCCATCGTGGCCGATCTGGAGGGCGAACAGGTATGAGCGACCAACCGGGTGGCGAAATCATCGTGTATCAGCGTGACGACGCTCCAACCATCGACGTGCGGCTGGACGGCGATACGGTCTGGTTGAGCCAGCAGCAGCTGGCGGATCTGTTTCAGACATCGCGCACCAACGTGGTGGAGCACATCGCCAACATCTACGCAGAGGGTGAATTGAGCCAGGAGGCAACCTGTCGGGAATTCCGACAGGTTCGCACCGAAGGGAACCGACAGGTCAGCCGCGCCCTGCCCTTCTACAACCTCGATCTGATCATTTCGCTGGGCTACCGGGTACGCTCGCAGATCGCCACGCGATTCCGCATCTGGGCCACCGAGCGACTCCGTGAATATCTGGTCAAGGGTTTCGCCATGGACGACACCCGCCTGAAGAATCTGGGCGGCGGCAGCTACTGGAAAGAGCTGCTCGATCGTATCCGCGACATCCGCTCCAGCGAGAAGGTGCTCTATCGGCAGGTGCTCGACCTGTACGCCACCAGCGTCGATTACGACCCCAGGGCCGAAGCCAGCATCACCTTCTTCAAGACCGTGCAGAACAAGCTGCATTACGCAGCCCACGGCCAGACCGCGGCGGAAGTCGTCAAGCAGCGCGCCGATGCCGGCAAACCTTTCATGGGACTGCTTTCCTTCGGCGGCTCACAGCCCACCAAGGCCGAAGTGGGCAACGCCAAGAACTATCTGAACGCAGATGAATTGAAACGGCTCAACACCCTGGTCTCGGCCTACTTCGATGCCGCTGAATTCCGTGCCCTGAACCATGAGCCCACCTACATGAAGGACTGGCTGACGCATCTGGAGCAACTGATCGCAGCCATGGGCGGCAAGACCCTGCAAGGTGCAGGCAAGGTCAGCCACCAGCAGGCGCTGGCCCATGCCGAAGGAGAATACGCCAAATACCGCGCCCAACTGGCCGATCAGCCTTCTGAAGTGGAAGCCGCGTACCTGGAAACCGTGAAGGCGGTGCAGAAGAAAGTTACCGGGAAGAAAAAGCCATGAGCCGCATCGATGAGCTGATTGCCGAAGCCTGCCCAAGCGGAGTACCAATCAAAATGCTTGGCGAACTTGGAACGATCATTCGAGGCAAACGCTTCGTCAAAGCCGACATGGTCAACGCCGGCACCCCTTGCATCCATTACGGGGAGCTCTACACAAAATATGGAGCTTGGGCTACTGAAACGTTTTCCTACCTCGAGCCAACACTGGCATCACGTCTGCGCTTTGCGCACCCAGGCGATGTTATTTTCGTATCGGCGGGCGAAACCATTGAGGATATTGGCAAATCGGTTGCATGGCTCGGCAACGATGAAGTCGTAATCCACGACGCCTTGTATGCCTTCCGCAGCCCTCTTGACCCGAAATTCGTAGCCTACTTTTCCCAAACCAACGATTTTCACAGCCAAATTCGGCATCGCATTTCCTCGTCCAAGGTTTCCGCAATTTCAACTGAAAATCTTGGAAAAGTGCGTATTCCAGCACCACCCCTCGAGGTCCAGCGTGAAATCGTGAAAGTGCTTGACACCTTCACGAAGCTGGAAACGGAGTTGGAGATGGAGCTTAAAGCAGAGCTGGAAGCACGGCGCCAGCAATACAAATACTATCGAGACAAGTTACTGACATTCAGTAACGAATATCGAGAGAGAGAGAGAGAGAGAGAGAGAGAGAGAGCAAGGAGCGTGCCAAGACAGCGACGAGGTGGGCAACCTTGGGTGAGATTACAATCAATCACGACTCAAAACGTCGCCCCGTCACGAAATCTGTGCGCGAAAGTGGAGCATTTCCGTATTATGGCGCCAATGGCGTACAAGACCGCGTTTCGGACTACCTATTTGACGGAACATTTTTACTTGTCGGAGAAGACGGCAGCGTAGTTCAAAAGAATGGCTCTCCTGTTCTCAACTGGGCTGTCGGAAAAATCTGGGTTAACAATCATGCTCACGTTTTGACAGCCGGCTCGCCTGAGATAAATCTACGTTTTCTTTATTTCTATCTTCAAACAGTCGACATTTCTGCATATGTAACTGGCGGAACTCAGCCAAAGCTGAACCAGAAAAATATGAATCGGATACCTGTTGCTCTTCCACCCTTGGAAGAACAACAGCGCATCGTCGCCATCCTCGACAAATTCGACGCACTGGTGAACGACCTTTCGTCCGGCCTGCCCGCTGAAATCAAGGCCCGCCGCCAGCAGTACGAACACTACCGCGACCGCCTGCTGAGCTTCAAGGAGACGGTATGAGCGATAAAATCGCCCCCTACCGCATCGAACCGATTGCGCTGTCCAGCGAAAGCACCGTCGTCGCCGAATTCGATCAGCAGCGTGAAACGCGTGAATCACACTATCAATCCGAAGCGGAACTCGAGCACGATTTCATCAAGCGCCTCGAGGCCCAAGCCTACGAACGCCTGCACATCGCCAGCGAAGCCGAGCTCATCGCCAACCTGCGCCGGCAACTGGAGGCACTGAACCGGATCGCTTTCAGCGACAGGGAATGGCAGCAGTTCTTCAGCGAAAAGATCGCCGGGGTCAACGACGGCATCGTCGAGAAAACCGCACGCATTCAGGAAGATCACATCCAGGTCTTGAAGCGTGACGACGGCAGCTTCAAGAACATCGCCCTGATCGACAAGCAGAACATCCACAACAACCGCCTGCAAGTCATCAATCAGTACGAAATCGAAGGCAAGCGGGCCAATCGTTATGACGTGACCATCCTGGTCAATGGCCTGCCGATGGTACACGTGGAACTCAAGCGCCGGGGCGTGGACATTCGCGAAGCCTTCAACCAGATCAATCGCTACCAGCGCGACAGCTTCTGGGCGGGCTCCGGCCTGTTCGAGTACGTTCAACTGTTCGTCATCAGCAACGGCACGCTGACCAAGTATTACAGCAACACCACGCGCGACGGCCATCTGGCCGAACAGCGCAGCAGCCGGCGCACGCGCAGCAAGACCTCGAACAGCTTTGCCTTCACCAGTTGGTGGGCCGACGCCAGGAACCAGCCGATCACCGAACTGGCCGATTTCACCAAGACCTTTTTTGCCAAGCACACGCTGCTGAACATCCTCACCCGCTACTGCGTGTTCGATGTGGATCGCAAGCTGCTAGTGATGCGTCCTTACCAGATCGTTGCCGCCGAGTGCATCCTGCTGCGCATTGCCACCTCGACCAATCATCGGCAACTCGGCACCGTCGCGGCGGGCGGCTACATCTGGCATACCACCGGCAGCGGCAAAACGCTGAGCAGCTTCAAGGCAGCGCAACTGGCGCGCAATCTGCCAAATGTGGACAAGGTGCTGTTCGTCGTTGACCGCAAGGATCTGGACTACCAGACCATGCGCGAATACGAGCGCTTCGAGAAAGGCGCGGCCAACTCCAACACCTCGACGGCGGTGCTGCAAAAACAACTGGAAGACCCTGACGCGCGCATCATCATCACCACCATCCAGAAGCTCAGCCGCTTCGTTGCCAAAAGCCGGAAACACCCGGTCTACGACGCGCATGTGGTGGTGATCTTCGACGAGTGCCATCGCAGCCAGTTCGGCGACATGCACACCGAGATCACCCGTGTATTCAAGCGTTACCATCTGTTCGGCTTCACCGGGACGCCAATCTTTGCCGCCAATGCCGCCACGTCCGGCAAACCGCATCTGCGCACCACGGCACAGGCATTCGGCGACAGGCTGCACACCTACACCATCGTCGATGCCATCAACGACAAGAACGTGCTGCCCTTCCGCATCGACTACATCAACACCATCAAGACGGCAGCAAGCATCAAGGACAAGAAAGTCCCCGCCATCGATACCGAGCGAGCCCTGCTCGCGCCGGAACGCATCGAGCAGATCGCCGGCTACATCCGCGAACACTTCGACCAGAAAACCCAGCGCAACGGGAGCGCCAGCTATGTGCATGGCGTTGTCGCCAACGTGGCTGATGTTATCGCCGGCAAAAACAGGATCGAGGAAATCCGCAGCAAACAGCGTCTCAACGGCTTCAACTCCATCTTCGCCACCGCGTCCATCGACGCAGCCAAGCGCTACTACACCGAGTTCGCGCGGCAGCAGGAAGACATGCCCCCCGGTCAGCGGCTGAAAGTCGGCCTGATCTACAGCTTTGCCGCCAACGAGGACGACGCCGACGGCCTGCTGGGCGAAGAGGAATTCGAAACCGATGCTCTCGACCAGGGCTCGCGCGACTTTCTGGATGCGGCGGTCAGGGACTACAACGCCTTATTCGGCACCAGCTACGACACTTCCGCCGACAAATTCCAGAATTACTACAAGGATTTGTCCCAACGCCTGAAGAACCGTGAGCTTGACCTGGTCATCGTGGTCAACATGTTCCTGACCGGTTTCGATGCCACCACACTCAATACCCTGTGGGTGGACAAGAACCTGAAAGCACATGGGCTGATTCAGGCTTATTCGCGAACCAATCGCATCCTGAACTCGGTCAAGACCTACGGCAATATCGTGTCCTTCCGCGATCTGGAACAGGCAACCAACGACGCGCTGGCGCTGTTCGGCAACAAGGACGCCAAGGGCATCGTGCTGCTCAAGCCCTATGCGGATTACTACGCGGAATACCAGAAGAAAGTCGCCGAGCTACTGGATGGTTTCCCGCTGGGCATTGCCATCGTGGGTGAGGCAGCGAAAAAGGCGTTCATCAAGCTGTTCAGCGCCATCCTGCGCTTGAAGAACATCCTCACCGCCTTCGACGATTTCACCGACAACGAAATCCTCAGCGCGCGGGATTTTCAGGATTACCAGAGCCTCTACCTGAACCTCCACGCCGAGTTCCGCAACACAGCCACGGCCGAGAAGGAGGCAATCAACGACGACGTGGTATTCGAGATCGAGCTGATCATGCAGGTCGAGATCAACGTCGATTACATCCTGATGCTGGTCGAACGCTACATCAAGGCCAAAGGCAGCGGCGAGGACAAGGAAATCCGCGCATCCATCGAACGTGCAGTCAATTCCAGCCCGTCCCTGCGCAACAAGAAAGATCTCATCGAAGCCTTCGTGAACTCCGTCTCGCCGAAAGCCAGAGAGACACAGAGTGGCAGGCTTTCGTCGCCAGAAAGAAGGCTGAAGAACTCGACGACATCATCGCCGATGAAGGCTTGAACCTCGAAGAAACAAAGGTGTTCATGGCCAACGCCTTCCGCGATGGCGGCATTCCCGCCACCGGCACGGCCATTACGAAGATACTGCCGCCTGTTTCGAGGTTCTCTAGGAACAACCGGCACTCGGCGAAGAAACAGTCGGTGCTGGACAGGCTCACTACCTTCTTCGAGCGTTACTTCGGGTTGGGCTGAACAAGGGCCGACTATTCTTCCGTATCAGGTCCGTGCGTCAATCGTTTCCGCCACAGGCTCCACCGCCTCGCGCTGCTTGCGCGCCAGCAGCGAATACACCGTCGGCACCACGAACAGCGTGAAGAAAGTACCGAGCAGCAGGCCGCCGACGATGACCCAGCCGATCTGCTGGCGGCTCTCGGCGCCGGCGCCGGTCGCCAGCGCGAGCGGCACCGAGCCCAGCACCATTGCGCCCGTGGTCATCAGGATCGGCCGCAGGCGCAGCACCGCGGCTTCGACCACCGCGTCCATCAGCTCGCGGCCCTGCTCGCGCAACTGGTTGGAAAATTCCACGATCAGGATGCCGTGCTTGGTGATCAGGCCCACCAGCGTCACCAGCCCGATCTGGCTATAGACGTTGAGCGTGCCGCCGGTCAGCCACAGCGCGCCGAGCGCGCCGGTCATCGACAGCGGCACGGTCAGCATGATGATGAAGGGGTCGCGGAAGCTCTCGAACTGCGCCGCCAGCACCAGGTAGATGAAGGCCAGCGCCAGCATGAACACCAGCACCAGGCTGGCCGAGCTGGTCTTGAACTCGCGCGACTGGCCGTCGTAGTCGGTGGCGTAGCCCGGCGGCAGCAGGCGCGCGGCGGTCTGCTCCATCCATTGCAAGGCCTCGCCCAGCGCGTAGTCGGGCGCGAGGCTGGCCGAGATCGTCACCGAGCGGCGCTGGCCGAAGTGGTTCAGTTCGCGCGGCGCCACCGCCTCGCTGACTTTCACCACGTTGGCCAGCGGCACCATGTCGCCATTGCGGGCACGCACGAAGATGTCGCTGATGTCGTGGGGATCGGTGCGGCTGACGGCGCCGACCTGCACGATCACGTCGTACTGTTCGGCATCCTTCTTGTAGCGCGTCACCTGGCGGCCGCCGAGCATGGTTTCCAGCGTGCGGCCGATGACGTCGACCGGCACCCCCAGGTCCGCGGCGCGGTCGCGGTCGACCTCGACCGACAGTTCCGGCAACGTCAGCTTGAGGTCGGTGTCGGGCGAGACGAGGCCCGGGTTGCCGCGCATCTCGTCCAGGATCGCCTCGGCATGGCGGGCGAGTTCGTCATAGGATTCGGACGTCGACACCACGAAGCTGAGCGGCCGCGAACGCGGGCTCTGGCCGAAGGAGGCCGGCATCACCGGGAAGGCGTTCACGCCCGGAATCGCCTTCAGCCTGGGTCCCAGCTCTTCGGCGATCTGCGCCGCGCCGCGTTCCTGCTCGCTCCAGTCGGTGAAGCCGACGAAGGAAATGCCCTGCGACACCGTGGGGTTGCCGGTGATGACCAGATAGCGGTCGACTTCCGGCAGGCTGGCATAGATGCGCTCGATCTCCAGCGCATAGCGCGACATGTAGTCGATGGTCGAACCTTCGGGGCCGTTGAACATGCCGACCACCCGGCCGCGGTCTTCCAGCGGCGCCAGTTCGTTCTTCAACTGCCCCAGCAGCAGCACCGAGGTCCCCGCCACCAGCACGAACGCCAGCATCACCAGCCAGCGTACTTTCAGCGACGCCGCCAGCAGGCTGCGGTAGCCTTCGGTGAGCCAGTTCAGGAAGCCTTCGACGGCGTTGTAGATCGGACCATGGCTGCGTTCGTGGCGCAGCAGCCTGGAGCACATCATCGGCGACAGCGTCAGCGCGACGAAGCCGGACACGATCACCGCGCCGGCCAGCGTCAGCGCGAACTCGGTGAACAGCTTGCCGGTGCGCCCGGTCATGAAAGCCACCGGCGCATACACCGCCGCCAGCGTGATCGTCATCGCCACCACGGCGAAGCCGATCTCCTTCGCGCCCTGGAAGGCGGCGGCCACCGGCGCCATGCCTTCCTCGATATGGCGGTAAATGTTCTCCAGCACCACGATGGCGTCGTCCACCACCAGGCCGATCGCCAGCACCAGCGCGAGCAGCGTCAGCGTGTTGATCGAAAAGCCCAGCGCGAACATCAGCGTGAACACGCCCACCAGCGACACCGGAATCGTCACCAGCGGCACCAGCATCGCACGCCAGTTGCGCAGGAAGAACAGGCACACCGCCGCCACCAGCAGCACCGCCTCCCAGATCGTCGAGAACACCGCGTCGATCGAACGCTCGATGAACACCGTGGTGTCGTTGGCGATCGTCATCGACATGCCTTCGGGCAGTTCGTGCTCCAGCCGCGGCAGCATCTCTTCCAGCCCGCGCTTGAGATCGAGCGGATTGGCGGTGGCCTGCTTGATGAGCCCGAGCGAGATCGACGGCCGGCCCATGAAGCGCACCGACGAGCGTTCGTTCTCCGGCGCCACCTCGACGCGGCCGATGTCGCGGATGCGCACCGGGTAGTCGGCCGCATTGGCCGGCTGGCGCACCACCACCGCCTCGAACTCGTCTATCTGCGCCAGGTCGGTGCGCGCCACCACGGTGAACTCGCGCTGGCTGCTTTCGATGCGGCCGGCGGGCAGTTCCACGTTCTGGCCGCGGATGGCGTTCTCCACCTCCTGCACGGTCAGGCCGAACGCCGCCAGGCGCTCGCGGTCCAGCCAGATCCGCATCGAATAGCGCCGCTCGCCGAACATGCGCGCATCCGCCGCGCCCGGCAGGGTCTGCAGGCGCGGCTTGATGACACGGTTGGCGAAGTCGCTCATTTCCAGCGGGGAATGGCGATCGGACGAAAACGCCACCCAGATGATCGGGTTGGCGTCGGCCTCGACCTTGGCGATCACCGGCTCGTCGACGTCGTCGGGCAGGCGGCGGCGCACGCGCGACACGCGGTCGCGCACGTCGGCGGCGGCGCTGTCGGCATTGCGCTCGATGCGAAAGCGCACGGTGATCTGGCTGCGCTCCTGGCGGCTGATCGACGACAGCACGTCCACGCCCTCGATGCCGGCCAGCGAATCTTCCAGCGGCTTCGTCACCTGGGATTCGACGATCGCCGCGCTGGCGCCGCGGTAGGTGGTATCGACCGTCACCACCGGTTCGTCGATGTTGGGGTACTCGCGCACCGTCAGCCGCGAGTACGACATCAGCCCCACCAGCAGCACCAGCAGCGACAGCACGGTGGCGAACACCGGGCGCTTGATGCAGATATCGGAAATGACCATCTTCGCGGCTCCCGTCGCTCAGGCGGCGCCGGCCAAGGAGCCCTGCAGCACGTTCACCGGCGCACCGTCGCGCAGCTTGAGCTGGCCGGCGGTGACCACCTCCGCCCCGGCATCCAGGCCGTCGGTGATTTCCACCATCGTCTCGCGCCGCATGCCGGTGCGCACGTCCACCCGCTGCGCCTTGCCATCCACCACCCGATAGACGAACTGCACGTTGCCGGGCGCCGGCACCAGCGCCGTTTCCGGCACCACCAGCACCTCGGGCCGTTCGGCCAGGATCAGCCGCACGCGCACGAACACGCCGGGACGCAGGCGGCCTTCGGGGTTGGCCAGGCTGGCGCGCAGGCGCACCGCGCGGCCCTGGGCATCGACCAGCGGATCGATCGCATCCACCCGCGCGGCGAAGCTGCCGCCGGGCAATACGTCGCTGCTCAGCTCGAGCGTCTGGCCGGGTTTCACACGGTCGAGATAAAGCTCGGGCAGGCGGAAATCCACCTTCAGCCGGGCGATGTCCTCGAGGTTGATCAGCGCATCGCCGTCCTTGACGTAATCGCCCGGGCTGACGCTGCGGATGCCGACCACGCCGTCGAAAGGCGCCCGAAGCTGCGTGCGTTCCAGCCGCGCCCGCGCCAGCGCGACACCGGCACGCGCCACTTCGAGTTCGGCGCGGGCATTGTCGCGGCTGCTCTGGCTGACGAACTTGCGCGCGAACAGGTCTTCGCTGCGGCGGAAATTGGCTTCGGCCAGCGTCAGGTTGGCCTGGGCCTGTTGCAGTTCGGCACGCTGCACCGCCGCATCCAGCTCGACCAGCACGTCGCCGCGCCTGACCGGCTCGCCGTCGCGGAAGGCGATGCGCGAAATGCGCCCCGCCACTTCGGGCCGCAGCACCACCGATTCATTGGACACCAGCGAACCGACGGCAGTGACGTCGTCGGCCATCGCCCGCCTTTCCACTCTCGCCACTTCGACCACCACCGGCGCCTCCACCGCCAGCAGAGTGTCCGCCGGCGTGCTGCGCGGCTGGTTGGCATACCATGCGTAAGCCGCCAGGCCGGCAAGGCCGATGGTGCACAGGGCGACGATGACGGGGCGGCGAGACGACATGGCAATCCAGCGGGAGACGAGAATGAGAACGAAACACGGCGCTGCGATTGTCCCACAGGCAAGTACCGCGCTGCTGAAAGCAGACACCGCGGAGATGGTGCAAGTTCATGCGCCCGTGACGCCTGCCACGGCCGGCCACCGCAGGCGGCCTCAGCGCCGCTGCTCGCCCAACCGTGTCAGCGCCTCGTCGCGCAGATGCGTCAGCAGCGCACTGCCGTCCGGCGCCACGCGGAACTCTCCCCAGCGCGCGGCTTCGTAGGTTTCGGCCGTGCCTTCCTGGAAGAAGAAGGCGTTCGGCCCGACCGTGGGGCCGCCATCCTGCCAGCGGATGCGCATCGCCACCGTGTCGGCGGCCGGCAGCGCATCGGCAACGCCCGCCAGCCGGGCGCGGCCATCGGTATCCAGCGCCAGCACGGCGTAAGTCGCAGGCGGGCCGTCACGCACCTCGCTCTCGTCCCCCAGCGCCGTCAAGCCGCGGTCGATGGCGAAGCGCAGCGCCATGTAGTCGCCCTGCATCAGCGAGCGCGGATCGACCGGCGCCAGTTCCAGCAGCACGACGCGGCCTTGCGCCAGCGTGCGCTCGCGGTCGAGGATCGCCTTCAGCGACACGCCCAGCACCAGCGCCATCGCCGCAACGACGGCAATGCGCAGCCAGCTCCGATTGCTCATGTCCGCGCTCCCGCGGCAGTGCGCAGCACCCAGGCGCGCAAGGCCAGCAAGACCGCGCCGCCCAGCACCAGCAGGCCGGATTTGCGCAGCAGGCTCACGTCGAGCAGATAGTAGAACTCGCCCACGTACAGCACCGCCGCCAACAGCGCAAATCCCGCCAGCGTGCGCTGGCTGGCCTGGAAGGCGGCAATGAATACGCCGACGGCCACGATCAGGCCCGGCGCGGTGTGGAACACCAGCGCCCACGACAGCGCGAGCCCGCCCGCCGCCAGTTGCAGCCCGGGAGAAGCTGCCCGCAGCAGATGGCCGAGCAAGGCGACCAGCACCAGCGCAGCACCGATCGCCAGCCAGATCATCGGGCTGCCGGGTTCCGGGCCATCGAACGGGAAATCGGCTCGCGCCCGCGACAGCAAAGGCGGCAACATCAGCGCAGCCAGACCCAAAGCCAGTGCCACCGCGCCGAGCAGACCGCCCCAAGGCTGCGCCGCCCAGCGCTCGCGAGTGGCACAAGCCAGTATCGCCGCCGCCATCAGCGCGATGCCGAACAGCTCGCACGCAAGCCCCGGCCCGATCAGCACGCCGAGCGCAAGGCTCAGCAGCAGCGCACACACGATCCGGTGCAGCCGGCTCGCCCGCGGCAGCAGCATCGCCCCGCTCACCAGCACGCCCACGCCCGCCATCTGACGCCAGGCACCGGGCTCGAACCATTCGTCCGCCGTCCACATCAGCAATCCCTGCCCCGCCAGCGACAAGGCCAGCCCCATCTGGTCGGTGAACAGGGCACCGCGTCGGAACAGCGCGACCGCGGCGATGCACGACACGCCGCCCATCACACCGGTCCCCGCCGTACCGAGGCCGACCGCGGGCAGCACCAGCCCCGCCACGATCAGCAGCGACGCCAGCCATGCCGCCAGCGCCTGCAACAGCATCAACCACCAGGGCCCGGATTGCTGCGCCGGCAGCACCGGCTGCTCCGCCTCATCGACGATGCCGCGCTCGCGCAGCAGATCGGCAAGCCTGCCGCCGCCCGCCGGTTCAGGCACGCTCATGATCCGCTCCCGCTGTCGCCAGCCTCGCGATGGAGCCGCATCAGCGCCCAGCCTGCGGCGCTGGAGGCAAGGATCACGAACAGCCCGAGGACGTTCAAGGCGGCAAAATCGTATGTATCGAGCACGCGCAGCAGCCCTGCGGTCAGCACCGCAATCGCCGCGTAGGCGAGCAAGGCCAGGATCGCGACATCCCGCCGCCACAGGCCATACACCACGCCACCCGCAAGCGCGGCCAGCGCAAACACCGTCAGCCCCGGCCGGAAATCAGCCTCGAACCAGCCCAGCACCGCCGCCACGCACAAGGGTGCCACCACCCCCAGCGCCGCCAGCCGCGCCATCCAGCGCTGCGCATCGACCAGCAGCCAGCGCCCCAGGCACTCGAAGGCCAGCAACACCACCAGGTTCAATCCCGCCACCAGCAACAGCGAATACAGGCCGAACAAGCCGTCGAGGTAGCCCCAGAGGCCCATCGACCCCGCCTGCGAGAGCGCGCGCAGCAAGGCCATGTTCGCCACCACCAGCCACAGCGTCCAGCTGGCCGCCGAACGCGACAGCAGCACGAAAGGCAGCATCAGCGCCGCCCAGGCCGCGAACAGCTCCCACACGTCCGCGCCGGTCTGGTAAGTCTGGCCGATCAGCGCCAGCAGCGCGCCGGTGGCAATGCAGGCGCCGAACAGCGCCGCCCGGAACACGATCCCGCGCGGCGCCGCCCACAAGGCCGTGGCTCCGCAAGCCAGCAAGGCCGCAGCCGCCAGGCCGAACTTGGCGAAGCGATGCAGTGCATCCCAGTTCCAGGCAAAGAAGAACACCACGCCGGCGCCCAACAGCAAGGCACCGCCGAAAGCCAGCAAACGGTCGAGCATCCGCTGCCAGTCGTCAGGCTCAGGCTGCAAGGGTCCGCAGGCCGCCGCCCGCACAAGTTGTGCCGGTGTCAGCCCACCCGCCTCGGCAAGGCGGAATATCTGCGCGCGTTGTGCGAAAGACCAGTTCATGAAGAAGGGAAGCCCGACTCAAACCCCCAGCCATTCCAGCAAGGCACGCAGGCGCTCTTCACCGTCTGCAGTGAAGCCGTCGATCCCGAGCTGGCGCAGGAAAGCCCTGCCCTGTTCGTCCGCAGACAGCCCGAGCAGCGTCACACGTGCCAAATCCAGCGCCTCGGCCGATACCCGGGGGCCGGCGACGACGGGCATGTAGGGTTGACCGACCGATTCGTGCAGCACGCGGTGTCCCTTCTCCCGCCACTGGCGGATCGCCCCGGAATAGGACGCCATGCCGCCGACATCGACGATGCCGTTTTCCAGGCCGAACGGGATCGCGCCCTGTTCTCGCACGTAGAAAACCTTCTCCTTCGCCAGGTCGATCCCCTTGTCGCGCAATTCGGCACGGCAGAAGCGCGTCATGTAGGCGACTTCCTCCGGCAGCACGAAGGTCTTGCCGCGCAGTTGCGCGAGCGTCCGGATCGGCGAGCCGGCTGGCACGGCCAGCATGCAATGCCCCTCGGGCTCGGCATTGGCGACGTACTGGTAGCCGTAGTCGCGCAGGCCGCGCGCCGGATAGTCGGACGGACGGGCAACGACGAAATCGAAACGGCCGTCCTTCATGCCCTTTTCCAGCTCGGCGAATTCGCGCACGAAAACGACTTCGACCTTCCTGCCGAGTGCGGCCGACAGGCGGTCCGCCATCGGCGCGTATTTCTTGCGGCCCGCCGCAGCATCGATGCCACCCGAAGTGCCTTCGCTGACGGCCAGCGCAATCGGCTTCACTTCCTGTGCCACGGCCGGCGGGGGGCTCACGGAGATTGCCGCAAGAATTGCAAGCGACGGGACGAGATGGCGAAACGAAGGAGTTTTCATGCGCAGCCGGTACCTGGAGTGGGAATCATTGGCCTGGAACGGATTGCCCATGATCGCAGCCATGGCCGCGGACGGAATGTGCATTCCGTCACGCGGCCGCAGGATGGCGAGAAGCAGGCGGATCAGTGCAGCTTGACCAATGCCGTACTTCTCTTGACGAGCACTCTGGCAATTGCCAGCACCGCCGTGCGGCCAAAACCGAGAATGGCCTTGTGATGCATCAGGTGCAGGCTGATGTAGAGCCAGCGTGCGAAGAGGCCATCGACGAACAGCGTCCCGCCGGTCAATGAGCCCATCAGGCTGCCCACGCTGGTCTGCGTACCCAATGAAACCAGGGAGCCATGATCCTTGTAGCAGTAGGGCTGCTTCACGGGCTCACGCCCCTCGACGGCGCTCATGATTGCCTTGAAGACGTAATCCGCCTGCTGATGCGCGGCCTGCGCCCTCGGCGGAACGGGCTTGCCGTCGGCCTGCATGCACGAAGCGCAGTCGCCGAGGGCATGGATGTGCTCATGGCCCTCGACGTTCAATCTGTCCGTCACTTCGAGCTGCCCGATCCTGTTCGTCGGGAATCCCAGCGAGGCAAGAAAGTCCGGCGCCTTGATCCCCGCGGCCCAGACGCACATGTCGAAATCGTATCTTTTCCCGTTCGCGTCGAGCAGGTGGTCCTTCTCTATTCGGCTGACGCGGCAATCCGTCACCACTTGAATGTTTCTCTTGGCGAGGAGATGGGTTGCCCCATTGGAAACCCGCTCGCTCAGCGGCGCCAGAATGCGGCTGGAGCCTTCGAGCAAGGTGATCCTCACATCGGTATTGGGCTCCAGATGGGTGAAGCCGTAGTTCGCATAGATTCCACCCGCTTCACGCAGTTCGGCCGCAAGTTCGACGCCGGTGGCACCGCCGCCGATGATCACCACGTCGATGGTGCCCGAATTGCCTTTGGCTTTCTCGTTTTCCGCACGAACCATCTGGGCCATCATTTCGGCCCTGAAGCGATCCGCGTCCCGGGGACTGTTCAGCGAGATGGTGTTCTCGTCCGCTCCGGGCGTGTTGTAGTAGTTCGACGTACTGCCGACGGAAATGCAGAGCCTGGAGAACTTGATCCTGCGCTCGGGATACACGAGCCCGCCATCTTCGCCCCCCGATGCCGATACGACGATTTCACTCGCCGCGAGATCGATGCCGGAGAAGGCCCCATATACGAAAGTGAAGTTGTTCTGGTACGCGAGCATCGGATACGACAGGCCTTCCTGGTTCATATCCAATGTGCCGGCGGCAACTTCGTGAAGCGTGGGTTTCCAGATGTGGGTGAGATTCCGCTCTACGAGAACCACCCTGCCGCGGCCGAGCTTTCTTCCGAGCTTGCAGACCAGCTCCAGCCCGCCTGCACCACCGCCGATGACGACAATACTGTCACTCCGGGCTTTCTCCATTTTTTCCTCGAACTCCGCTGGATCGGAAATGGAGAATAACCACTCTCGCTGCTCGCTGCCAGCGCGACCCGGCCACGCCCGGGTCGCGCCGCCCGAGCTGCTCAGTGCCTTTGCGCCCCCGCCTGTGCCTGAGCTTCTGCCTGTGCCTTCATCCGCGCCCGGCGCTTCTCACAGGGATTCTTGCAGCCGGCGGCACACTCGATGTCGAGCGCCTTGTAGCCGCCGCAACTGCCGGCGATCGGCTTGCGCCCGAAGAGCACACCGATCGCCATGAGCAGCACCAGCAGGACGATGATCCCGAAAGTGACCAGGAACATTTGCATGATGGCCTCCTGTCGGCCTCAGCCGCCGAAGTCGTCGAGCATGATGTTCTCGCGCTCGACGCCGAGATCCAGCAGCATGTTGATGACGGCGGTGTTCATCATCGGTGGGCCGCACATGTAGAACTCGCAGTCCTCCGGCGCCGGATGGTCCTTGAGGTAGTTCTCGTACAGCACATTGTGGATGAAACCGGTGTAGCCCGTCCAGTTGTCCTCCGGCAGGGGGTCGGACAGCGCCAGGTGCCAGGTGAAGTTCGGATTCTCCTCGGCCAGCTTGTCGAACTCCTCGACATAGAAGGCTTCGCGCATCGAACGGGCGCCGTACCAGAAGCTGATCTTGCGCTTGGAATTGAGGCGCTTCAACTGGTCGAAGATGTGCGAGCGCATCGGCGCCATGCCCGCACCGCCGCCGACGAAGACCATCTCGTGGTCGGTGTCGCGGGCGAAGAACTCGCCGAAGGGGCCATAAACGGTGACCTTGTCGCCCGGTTTCAGGTTGAAGACGAAGGACGACATCTTGCCCGGCGGGATGTCGTCGCGGCCCGGCGGCGGCGTGGCGACGCGGATGTTGAACTTGACCACGCCCTTTTCTTCCGGGTAGTTCGCCATCGAATAGGCGCGGATGACGGTCTCGTTCACCTTCGACACGTAGCGCCACATGTCGAACTTGTCCCAGTCGCCGCGGTATTCCGGCTGGATGTCGAAGTCCTTGTAGTTGGCGACGTGCGGCGGACATTCGAGCTGGACGTAGCCGCCGGCGCGGAAATCGACGTTCTCGCCTTCGGGCAGGCGCAGCGTCAGCTCCTTGATGAAGGTGGCGACGTTCGGGTTGGACTCGACCGTGCATTCCCACTTCTTGACGCCGAACACTTCCTCCGGCACTTCGATCTTCATGCTCTGCTTGACCGGGGTCTGGCAGGACAGGCGCCAGCCGGCCTTGGCCTGGCGCTTGGTGAAGTGCGACTCTTCGGTCGGCAGCATCTCGCCGCCGCCTTCGAACACCTGGCACTTGCACTGGGCGCAGGTGCCGCCGCCGCCGCAGGCCGAGGACAGGAAGATGTCGTTTTCGGCCAGCGTCTGCAGCAGCTTGCCGCCGGCCGGCACGGTGATCTTGCGCTCGTGGTTGATCTCGATCTCGACGTCGCCGCTCGACACCAGCTTGGCGCGGGCGGCGATGATGAACACCGCCAGCGCCAGCACGATGGCGGTGAACATGCCGATGGCAAGCAGGATTTCCTGGATGTTCATGCCTGCCCCTCCTTACAGTTGAACGCCGGAGAAGGACATGAAGCCCAGCGACATCAGCCCGATGGTGATGAAGACGATGCCCAGGCCCTGCAGGCCTTCGGGCACGTCGCTGTACTTCAGCTTCTCGCGGATACCGGCAAGCAGCGCGATCGCCAGCGCCCAGGAGAACCCCGAGCCGAAGCCATAGACGACGCTTTCGCCGAAGTTGTAGTCGCGTTCGACCATGAACAGCGAACCGGCCATGATCGCGCAGTTGACCGTGATCAGCGGCAGGAAGACGCCAAGCGCGTTGTAGAGGCTGGGCACGTACTTGTCGAGCAGCATTTCCAGGATCTGCACGATCGCGGCAATGACGCCGATGTAGGACAGCAGGCCGAGGAAGGACAGATCGACGTCGGGCAGGCCGGCCCAGGCCAGGGCACCGTCACGCAGCAGGTAAGCGTAGATCAGGTAGTTGGCCGGAACGGTGATGGCCTGCACGACCACCACGGCGATGCCGAGGCCGATGGCGGTTTCGACCTTCTTCGAGATCGCGATGAAGGTGCACATGCCCAGGAAGAAGGCCAGCGCCATGTTCTCGATGAACACGGCCCGGACGAACAGACTGATGTAGTGCTCCATCTCAGTAGGCCTCCTTTTCGATGACCTGGGGCGCCATACGGAATGCCGGCTCTTCCTTCTGCTCGACGCGCCAGGTGCGCAGCGCCCAGATGATCAGGCCGATCAGGAAGAAGGCCGAGGGCGGCAGCAGCAGCAGGCCGTTGGGCAGATACCAGCCGCCATCCTTGATCAGCGGCAGGATCTCGATACCGAACAGCTTGCCGGCGCCGAACAGTTCGCGGATGACCCCCAGCACAAGCAGCATCACGCTGTAGCCGAGGCCGTTGCCGATGCCGTCGAGGAAGGAGATCCAGGGCGGGTTCTGCATGGCGAAGGCTTCGGCGCGGCCCATGACGATGCAGTTGGTGATGATCAGGCCGACGAACACCGACAACTGCTTGGCCAGGGTGAAGGCGTAGGCCTTCAGGATCTGGTCGACCACGATGACCAGCGAGGCGATGATGACCATCTGCACGATCATCCGGATCGAGCCCGGGATCTGCGTGCGGATCATCGAGATGAACAGGTTGGAGAACCCCGTCACCAGCGTCAGCGCGACCGACATCACGACGGCGGTCTTGAGGTTGGAGGTGACCGCCAGCGCCGAACAGATGCCGAGAATCTGCAGCCCGATCGGGTTGTTGGCGAAGATGGGATTGAGGAGGACTTCCTTGGCTGTGTGCTTGGACATGATCAAGCTCCCTGCTGGCGCAGCCTGGCGAGATAGGTGCCGAAGCCCTGCTCGCCGAGCCAGAATTGCAACAGATTATCGACACCGTTGGTGGTCAGCGTGGCACCGGCCAGCGCATCGACCTGATGGCCGGCATCCGGGCTGGACGGATCGACGCCGCCCTTGACGATCTTGATGATCGGCTTGCCGCTGTCGTCGAACAGCGTCTTGCCCGGCCACATGCCCTTCCACTTCGGATTATCGACCTCGCCGCCGAGACCCGGCGTTTCGGCATGCTGGTAGAAGCCGAGGCCGACGACGGTGTTGAGGTCGGGCTTGACCGCCAGGAAGCCATGCAGCGTCGACCACAGGCCGTAGCCGCGGATCGGCAGGATCAGCGATTCGAGCTGGCCGTCGTCCTGCTCGACCATATACACCGTGGTGAACTGCTCGCGCCGCTTGATCAGGGCGATGTCCTCGCTGCCCTTGAGGACGGCCGAGGTCTTCGGGTCCTTGGCGGCCTTGAGCGGATCGAAGGTGATCGGGTCGATGTCGTCGCGGTATTCGCCGGTTTCCAGATCGACGACGCGCGCCTTGATACGGCTGTTGAAGAGATCCTTGACCTCGCGCGACGACAGCTTGTCATCACCGAGACCGGCAATGGCGAGGATGCTGCGCTGCTTGTCGAGCAGCCTGTTCTCGATCTGCACCGGCTTCAGCGCGACGGCCGAGCCGGCGACGAAGACCGAGGCGACCAGACTGACGGCCAGCGCGACGAGCAGCGTGCGGCTGGTTGATTCCTTATGGGACATGGCGTGCAGCCCTCCGCTTGATGTTGGCCGCGACCACGAAGTGGTCGATCAAGGGGGCACAAAGGTTGGCGAACAGGATCGCCAGCATCATGCCCTCGGGGAATGCCGGGTTGACGACGCGGATCAGCACCACCATGACGCCGATCAGTGCCCCGAAGATCCACTTGCCGGTATTGGTCATCGCCGCGGACACCGGGTCGGTGGCCATGAACATCATGCCCAGGGCGAAGCCGCCGAGCGCCAGGTGCCAGTGCCAGGGCATCGCGAACAAGGGATTGGAAGCCGAACCGATCGCATTGAACAGCAGACTCATGCCGATCATGCCGATCATCACGCCGGCGACGATGCGCCACGAAGCGATCTTGGCGACCAGCAGGAAGGCGCCGCCGATCAGGATCGCCAGCGTGCTGGTTTCTCCCATCGAGCCCTGCATGTTGCCAAGGAAGGCGTCCCACCAGGTCAGGCCGCCCACGGTGATCGCCTCGATGCCGCCGGCAGCGGCCAGGCTGAGCGGCGTGGCGCTGGTGAAGCCATCGACCGCCGTCCATACCGCATCGCCCGAAATCTGCGCCGGATAGGCGAAGAACAGGAAGGCGCGGCCGGTCAGCGCCGGATTCAGGAAGTTCTTGCCCGAACCGCCGAACACCTCCTTGCCGATGACGACGCCGAAGCTGATGCCGAGCGCCACCTGCCACAGCGGAATCGACGGCGGCAGGCTCAGCGCGAACAGCACCGAAGTGACGAAGAAACCCTCATTGACCTCGTGCTTGCGCACCGCGGCGAAAAGCACTTCCCAGAAGCCGCCGACGATGAAGGTGACGGCATAGATCGGGATGAAGTAGGCCGCACCGTGCACCATGTTGTCCCATACGCTTCCCGGATCGAACCCGGCGAACAGCGCGATCAGCGCCAGGCGCCAGTTGTCCTGGGCAGCGAACAGATCGGGAGTGGCGGCATAGATGGTGTTGGCCTGCTGGCCGACGTTCCACATGCCGGCGAACATCATCGGAAAGGCGCACAGCCAGACCGTGATCATCATGCGCTTCAGGTCGAGGCCGTCACGCACGTGGGCGGTGGTCTTCGTCACATGGGCCGGTTTGAACAGGCCGGTGTCGATGGCCTCGTAGAGGGCATACCACTTCTCGTAGCGGCCGCCCTTGTGGAAATGGGGCTCGATGCTGTCGAGCCAGGCGCGCAGACCCATGCTCAACCCTCCTTCTCGATGCGCGTGAGGTTGTCACGCAGAATGGGACCGTACTCGTACTTGCCCGCGCAGACATAGCTGCACAGCGCCAAGTCTTCCTCATCGAGTTCGAGGCAGCCGAGCTTCTGGGCCATGTCGGTATCGCCGATGATCAGGTAGCGAAGCAGCTGGGTCGGCAGCATGTCGAGCGGCATCACTTCCTCGTAGTTGCCGATCGGGATCATCGCCCGCTCACTGCCGTTGGTGCTGGTGGTGAAATCGAACAGCTTGCCCGACATCAGCTTGGAGATGTACAGGTTCATCACCGAATGCTTGTCCGTCCCGGCGCGCAGGTAATGCATGAACTCGCGCTCGGTGCCTTCTTCCAGGCAGGAGATCTGCTGGTCGTAGCGGCCCAGCCAGGCACAGGCGCCGCGCGAAGTGCGGCCGCCGAACACCGAGCCGGAGATCACCCGTACCCTGGTGCCGGTCTTCAACTCGCCGGCGGTCAATTCGTCCAGGCTGGCACCCAGGCGGGTACGCAGCAGGCGCGGCTTGTCGACCATCGGGCCGCCCAGCGCGACGATGCGCTCGACCGGCAGGCGGCCGCTGACGAACAGGCGGCCGATGGCGATCACGTCCTGGTAGCCGATCGTCCACACCGTCCTGTGCGCATCGACCGGATCGAGGAAATGGATGTGGGTACCGGCCAGGCCGGCCGGATGCGGGCCGGCGAACTCCTCGACCTGCACATTGGCGATGCCGGCGCCGGGAATCTTCGCGCCTTCCGCCGTACACAGGAAAACCTTGGCCAGGCGAGCCAGCACACGCAGTCCGCGGCTGAAGTCTTCCGCCGCCTCGGTTATCACCACGGCCGGATCGGCCGCCAGCGGATGGGTGTCGATGGCGGTGACGAAAATCGACGCCGGCGTCGAGTCGACTGCCGGCACCTTGCTGTAGGGGCGTGTCCGCAACGCGGTCCATAGACCGGACTGCTGCAGGTTCTCGCGTACCTGCTCGCCGCTCAGGCCATCCAGCTGCCCGTCGGCATAGCGGGCGAAATCGACCGCCTCGTCACCATCGAGTTCGATGACCACCGACTGCAGCACCCGCTGCTCGCCACGATGGATCGCACTGACGACACCGGCGCCCGGCGCCGTGAAATGCACGCCAGGCGTCTTCTTGTCGGAAAACAGTACCTGGCCCAACTTGACCCGATCACCTGCCTGAACGGCCATCGTCGGCTTCATACCGTGGTAGTCGAAGCCGATGACCGCCACGCTGCGCACCGGCCTCGCGGCTTCGATACGCTGCTCGGGCGCCCCGGTGATGGGCAAGTCCAGACCGCGTTTAATTCTGATCATTCGCTTAGTCCGAAGTGAGGTTGAACAGCACAAGGCGAGCTCTGCCGGCATCCAGCCCAAACAGACCGCACACCTCCCCGTCCCTGCCGAAACTCTGAAAGCTTTTATGTCGAAAGTCGTGAATTCTATCCAACTCTGCCGCCCGAACGCGAGCAGTCATCGACGACGACCGAACGAGGGCAAACCCGGAGTCCCCGACCGACAGCGCATCGTCATGCCGTGCGGGCATCCCGGCGACACCGTGGCCAGGCGGTTCTCAAGCCTTCAGCACCGCGATCGCGCTCATCGTCATCAGCGCTCCCGCCCGTCCTCGACGGCCAGCGCCCACAACACCAGCGCGCAGAACAGGATCAGCAGCAGCCACTTCAGCACGGAGCAAGTCGTGCTGATCAAGTAGATCGAAGGTACACCGAAGCGTGGCATTTCGGTGAGCCACCAGTGCAAACCGTTCTCCACCGCATCGAGAACGGCTGCCAACGGCAGCATGAAGGGCGCGGCGGCGCGCGCAATCCGCGGCAACGGGGAAAAAATCCGGGTGCGTACCGCGAGCAGCCACCCGAACGCACCATAGGCCAGCAAGACCGCACCGTCGAACGGAAGCCAGCGGCGGTACAGTGCCAACCCCTCGGGCGGCCAAAGATGGATGATCTCGCCAAATATCCTTGGATCCCACGCGAGTTGAAGCGCGATCACACTCGGCTTGAGCTCGGCGAGATGCCAGGCCATCACCAACCACGATGCCGCGGCGAGCACGCCGCTGATCCAGACTGCACGCATTCAGATTGCTCCAGGAAACACGCTGCTCCCCTCCTGCCCGCGAACTGCCTCCGAAAAGAAGAAACCCGGCGGTGGCCGGGTTTCAGTGCGGGCCGACCAGCGGCCGAGGCGGAACCTCGCCGACCTCAGCCGACGATGGTCTGCGCTTCGCCATCCTTGCGCGCATCGATACGGCCGATGCGATGGACGGTTTCACCCGCCGCTCTCAGCGCAGCTTCGGCCGCATCGGCGTCGGCCGCCGACACCACCACCGCCATGCCGATGCCGCAGTTGAACACGCGGTACATCTCCTGCATGTCGACGTTGCCTTCCTTCTGCAGCCACTGGAACAGCGGCGGCAGCGTCCAGCCGGCGGCGTCGATGCGGGCGGTGAGCCCGTCGCCCAGGATGCGCGGCACGTTCTCGGTGATGCCGCCGCCGGTGATGTGAGCCATGCCCTTGACCACGCCGGGCTTGCCCTGCATCAGCGCCAGCAGCGGCTTGACGTAGATGCGGGTGGGCTCCATGACCACGTCGCGCAGCTTGCGGCCGTGGAAGTCGGCGTCGAGGTCGGGCTTGGCGACTTCGATGATCTTGCGGATCAGCGAGTAGCCGTTGGAGTGGGCGCCGCTGGAAGCCAGGCCGAGCACGACGTCGCCCGGCACGATGCGGCTGCCGTCGATGATGTCGGCCTTCTCGACCGCACCGACGGCGAAGCCGGCGAGGTCGTATTCGCCCGCCGGGTACATGCCGGGCATTTCGGCGGTTTCGCCGCCGATCAGCGCGCAGCCGGCCAGTTCGCAGCCCTGGGCGATGCCCTTGACCACGTCGGCAGCGGTGTCGACGTCGAGCTTGCCGCAGGCGAAGTAGTCGAGGAAGAACAGCGGCTCGGCGCCCTGCACCAGGATGTCGTTGACGCTCATCGCCACCAGATCCTGGCCGACGGTGTCGTGCTTGTTCAACTGGAAGGCGAGCTTGAGCTTGGTGCCGACGCCGTCGGTGCCGGACACCAGCACCGGCTCCTTGTACTTCTTCGACAGCTCGAACAGTGCGCCGAAGCCGCCGATGCCGCCCATCACCTCGGGGCGCATGGTGCGCTTGGCCAGCGGCTTGATGCGGTCGACCAGGGCGTCGCCCGCTTCGATGTCCACGCCGGCATCGCGGTAGGAGAGGGAGGCTTGGTTGGAGGAGGTGGGTGCGCTCAAGATCGTTCCTCTGGACTGGCGGAAATGCCGGGGCGGTGCCCGGCTGGCGCCCCTGGCCGCGGCCCGTGCTTGAGGCTGCAACGCCAAGTGGCTACATTTACGTGTTTCGCGGGTGGCATGCCCCCGCGCCAAGCCCGCGATTTTACTCGAAATGACCCAGCCCCGCGCCTATCGCCTGCAAGCCCTCGCCTGGACCGCCATCGCCATCGCGCTGGTCGGTCTGTTCTGGCTGCTGGGCCCCATCCTCGCGCCCTTCGTGATCGGCGCGGTGTTCGCCTACATCTGCGACCCGGCGGTCAACTGGATGGTGGCGCGCCGCGTGCCGCGCGCGCTGGCGGTACTGCTGGTGATCGTCGCGCTGGGCCTGATGATGGTGGCGCTGGCGCTGATTCTGGTGCCGATGGTCTATCGCGAGGGGGTTCAACTGGTGAACCGCCTGCCCGATCTGGTCGATATGTTCAACGCCCAGGTATCGCCGCTGCTGCAGGCGCGGCTGGGCATCGACCTGCAGCTCGACGCCGCCCAGCTGCGCCAGTTGATCACCGACAACTGGAGCAACGCGCAGGACCTGGTGCCGATCGTGCTCGGCCACCTCAAGGCCGGCGGCATGGCGGTGATCGCCTTCATCGCCAACCTGTTCCTGATCCCGCTGGTGATGTTCTACCTGCTGCAGGAATGGCCGCGCCTGCTGACCGAACTGCAGCGCATCGTGCCGCGGCCGTGGCTGGAGCGGACGATGGCGATCATCAACGACATCGATTCGGTGATGTCGGAGTTCCTGCGCGGCCAGCTGTCGGTGATGCTGCTGCTGGCAGTGTTCTACAGCATCGGGCTGTGGCTCGCCGGGCTGAACTTCTGGCTGCCGGTGGGCGTGCTGACCGGCCTGCTGGTATTCATTCCCTACGTCGGCTACGGCGGCGGCCTGATCCTCGCCATCCTCGCCGCACTGCTGCAGGCCGAAGGCTGGCCGCTGCTGATCGGCGTCGGCATCGTGTATGGGCTGGGCCAGGTGATCGAGAGCTTCGTGCTGACGCCCTACCTGGTCGGCGAGCGCATCGGCCTGCATCCGCTGGCGGTGATCTTCGCGCTGATGGCTTTCGGCCAGCTGTTCGGCTTCGTCGGCGTGCTGGTGGCGCTGCCGGTCAGCGCCGCGCTGCTGGTCGGCCTGCGCGAAGTGCGCAACGCCTGGTTCGCCAGCCCGGTCTATCTCGGCACGCGGGTACAGCCGGTGATCACGCAGGATGTGAACCACGATCGGCATTGATCGCCAGGCCATGAAGCAACTCGTCCTCGACATCCGCCCCGATGCGCCGCCGACGCTGGAAAACTTCGTCGCCGGCGCCAACGCCGAACTGGTGGCGGCGGTGTCGCTGCTGGCCTCGGCATCGACCGCGCGGCAACTGCCGGCACGCCACGTCTATGTCTGGGGCGCGCCAGGCAGCGGCCGCAGCCACCTACTGCGCGCCAGCGTGGCACTGGCGCGGGAGGCCGGCCGCCCGACCCACATCCTCGCCGCCGAGGACGTGGACGACGCCCTTCCGGAAACCGCCGATGCGCTGGTCGCGGTGGACGACATCGACCGCCTGGCGCCCGAAGCGCAGATCGCGCTGTTCAACGCCTTCAACCGCAGCCGCGGCAACGGCCAATCGCTGCTGCTGGCCGGCCCCGCCGCACCGCTCGGGCTGGGCCTGCGCGAGGATCTGCGCACCCGCATCGGCCAGAGCCTGATCTACGAAGTACAGCCGCTCGACGACGCCTCGCGCGCCACCATCCTGGCCACCCTGGCCGAACGCCGCGGCCTGCGGCTGGCCGACGAAGTGGTCGACTTCCTGCTGCGCCACGGCCGCCGCGAACTGCCCAGCCTGCTGGCCGTGCTCGACGCCCTCGACGCCGCCTCGCTCGAGCGCAAACGCCCGATCACCCTGCCCCTGCTGCGCGAGATGATGCAGCAAGGGCTGGAGATTTGATGGGAGTACCATTCAGACACGGCCGATGGGTTTCGCCTGCGGCTCTACCCATCCTACAGAGGCGGCGAAGCCCGTAGGATGGATAGAGCGAAGCGAAACCCATCGCCACCTTTCACTCTACCCAATACCCCGGAGCATCCACTTGAACCTCGCCCTCTTCGACCTCGACAACACCCTGCTCGCCGGGGATTCCGACTTCGCCTGGGCACAGTTCCTGATCGAAAAGGGCGTGCTCGACCGCGAAGTGCAGGAAGCGAAGAACATCGAGTTCTACGAGCACTACAAGGCCGGCACGCTCGACATCGACGCCTTCCTCGACTTCCAGCTCGCCCCGCTGGCGCGCCATTCGCGGACCGAACTCGATGCCTGGCACCGCGAGTTCATGGAAACGTCGGTGAAGCCGATGATCACCGCCAAGGCACGCGCGCTGGTCCGGCAGCACCTGGACGAAGGTGCGCTGGTCGCCGTCGTCACCGCCACCAATGCCTTCGTCACCGGCCCGATCGTGCGCGAGTTCGGCATCGCCCATCTCGTCGCCACCGTCCCGGCACAGGAAAACGGCGCCTTCACCGGCAAGGCGCGCGGCACGCCGGCTTTCCAGGCCGGCAAGATCGTCCGCGTCGATGCCTGGCTGGAATCGCTCGGCCTCTACGTCGGCGGCTTCGAGCGAAGCTGGTTCTACAGCGATTCGCACAACGACCTGCCGCTGCTGAAGCACGTCTCCGACCCGGTCGCGGTCGATCCCGACGACACCTTGCGCGCCCACGCCGAACAGCAGGGCTGGCCGGTGCTGTCGCTGCGCTGATGGACGAAGCGCGCTCGCCACGGGCGATCGGTTATCATTGCCGGCTCATGCAAGAACGACGCCTTTCCCGATGATCCGCAAGCTGCTGCGCAAGGTCTTCAAGCGCCCGGCGCAATCCGCCCGCCACGAACCCGCGCTGATTCCGGTCGAACGCCACGGCATTCGGCGCGAACAACTCTCCCCCGCCGCACGCAAGGTCTGCGCCGTATTGCAGGAAAAGGGCTACAAGGCCTTCGTCGTCGGCGGCGCGGTGCGCGACCTGCTGATCGGCCAGCCGCCCAAGGACTACGACGTCGCCACCAGCGCCACGCCCGAGGAAGTGCGTGCCGCCTTCCGCCGTTCGCGCATCATCGGCCGCCGCTTCAAGATCGTGCATGTGATGAGCGGGCCGGAAACCATCGAGGTCTCCACCTTCCGCGCCAGCCAGGACGCCGAATCGGCCGAGATCGACGAGCACGGCCGCGTGCTGCGCGACAACGTCTACGGCAACCAGGAAGAGGACGCCACCCGGCGCGACTTCACCGTCAACGCGCTGTACTACGACCCTGCCAGCGAGACCATCGTCGACTACCACCACGGTGTCGCCGACATCCAGCAGAAGACGCTGCGCATGATCGGCGATCCGCGCACCCGCTACCGCGAAGACCCGGTGCGGATGCTGCGCGCGGTGCGCCTCGGCGCCAAGCTCGGGCTGACGATCGACCCGGCCGCGCGCCACCCGATCCGCGACATGGCGGTGCTGCTGGAGAACGTCCCCGCCGCGCGCCTGTTCGACGAGATGCTGAAGCTGCTGTTCTCGGGCTACGCAGTCGGATGCCTGCAGCAGTTGCGCGAGGAAGGCCTGCACCACGGCCTGCTGCCGCTGCTCGACGTGATCCTCGAACAGCCGATGGGCGAGCGCTTCGTCTGGCTGTCGCTGGAAAATACCGACGAGCGCGTACGCCAGGGCAAGTCGGTGTCGCCCGGCTTCCTGTTCGCCACCTTACTGTGGCACGAAGTGCTGGCCGCGTGGGAAAAGAAGAAAGCCGCCGGCGAACACTCGCAGCCGGCGCTGTTCGAAGCGATGGACGAGGTGCTCGACGCCCAGGCCCGCAAGCTCGCCATCACCCGCCGCATCGTCGGCGACATCAAGGACATCTGGGCGCTGCAGCCGCGCTTCGACAAGCGCGCCGGCAAGACGCCCTACCGCCTCATCGAGCAGCCGCGCTACCGCGCCGGCTGGGACTTCCTGCGCCTGCGCGCGCAGGCCGACGAAATCCCGATGGAGATCGTCGACTGGTGGGACCGCTTCGCCCATGCCGGCCACGACGCCCGCGAGGAGCTGATCCGGCAGGCGCCGGCCGACGACGCCCCGGCGGCCAGGAAGCGTCGCCGCAAGCGCCGCAAGCCGGCCGGCGCATCGACCGCCTCTGCCTCCGAAGCCGCCTGAAGCCCTGCCTCCGATGCCGCCCCCCGTGCGCGCCTTCGTCGCCTTCGGCGCCAATCTCGGCGACCCCGCCGCAGCCTTCGCGCTGGCGCTGCAGCGCCTGGCGGGGCTGCCCGGCACCCGGGTCGCGGCACGCTCGTCGCTGTACCACAGCGCCCCCGTCGGCGTCGCAGGCCAGCCCGACTACATCAACGCGGTGATCGAGCTGTCGACCACGCTCGCCGCGCGCCCGCTGCTCGACGCCCTGCTGGCGATCGAGCACGAAGGCGGCCGCCGGCGCGATGGCCACATGGCGCCGCGCACCATGGATCTGGACCTGCTGCTGCACGGCGACGCGGTCATCGACGAGCCCGGCCTGCAGGTGCCGCATCCGCGCATGCACCTGCGCGCCTTCACGCTGGTGCCGCTGGCCGAGATCGCACCCGAGGCCTGTATTCCGGGCCACGGCCGGGCTGCCGATCTGCTGCCGGGCGTTGCCGATCAGGCCATCGCACGCGCCTGAGCCCTGCCCCCACCACCGAAGCCTTTCCTTTCGCGCCTCCGCCGAGCCCACCATGCCCACCTGGCTCCAGCCCGCCGCCACGGCTTTCACCGCCAACCCCGTCTGGCTGCAGACCGCCCTGCTGCTGACCGCTTCCAACGTGTTCATGACCTTCGCCTGGTACGGCCACCTGAAGAACATGCAGGGCAAGGCCTGGTATCTGGCGGCGCTGGTGAGCTGGAGCATCGCGCTGTTCGAATACCTGCTGCAGGTGCCGGCCAACCGCATCGGCGCCACCGCGCTGAATCTCGCCCAGCTCAAGATCATGCAGGAAGTGATCACCCTGCTGGTGTTCGTCCCCTTCGTCGTGCTGTACATGAAGCAGCCGCTCAAGCTTGACTATCTCTGGGCTGCGTTGTGTATGCTTGGCGCGGTTTATTTCATCTTCCGCAGCTGATTCCACCACTGATACAGGGCCAGGCCGGCACGCTCATGCTCGACAAAGCACACTACATCGTCGTCGAAGGCCCGATCGGCGCCGGCAAGACTTCGCTGGCAAAGCGCCTCGCCGAGCGGCTGCAGGCCGACACCCTGTTCGAGCAGGCCGAGCTCAACCCCTTTCTGGCGCGCTTCTACCAGCAGCCCGAGCGCTGGGCGATGGCAACACAGCTGTCCTTCCTGTTCCAGCGCATCGACCAGTTGGCCGCACTCGGCCCGATCTCGGAAGAACGGCGCGTGGTATCGGACTTCATCCTCGACAAGGACAGGCTGTTCGCCGAGCAGAACCTCAGCCCCGAGGAGCTGGCGCTGCACCAGCGCATCCACGACAGCGTGAAACCCGCGGTGACGCCCCAGCCCGATCTGGTGATCTACCTGCAGGCCAGCGCCGACACGCTGATGGAGCGCGTGCACAAGCGCGGACTCGACGCCGAGCGGCGCATCACCGAAGCCTATCTGCAGCAGGTCGCCGACCGCTACACGCGCTATTTCTACCAGTACGATGCGGCACCGCTGTTCATCGTCGATGCCGGTAAACTGAATCCGGTCGACCACGACGACGACTTCGAGCTGCTGCTCACCCGCCTGCGCGACATGCGCGGTTACCGCGAATTCTTCGGTTACGCCGGGTAAAACCCCGATCCTTAATTTGGCGTAATGAACTTGTGCAATGCACCAGTTTGGTGGAAAACTCCGCCCTCCCATCAGGAGCGATGAATGAGCTATCTCCAGGACCAGAAGCCCGTCACCCTGTTCGAACTCGGCAAGATGCGCGCCGAAGGCCGCAAGATCGTCATGCTGACCGGCTACGACGCCAGCTTCGCCGCGCTGCTCGGCCGCGCCGGCGTCGATGTCGTGCTGATCGGCGACTCGCTCGGCAACGTGCTGCAGGGCCAGAAATCGACGCTGCCGGTCACCCTCGAGCAGATGGCCTACCACACCGAGTGCGTGGCGCGTGCCAATGCCCGCCCACTGGTGGTCACCGACATGCCCTTCGGCTCCTGTCACGAGAGCCCGGAGCAGGCGATGCGCAACGCCGCGCGCCTGATGGCCGCAGGCGCGCAGATGGTCAAGATCGAAGGCGGCGAGTACATGGCCGAAACCGTGCGCTTCCTGGTCGAGCGCGGCGTGCCGGTGTGCGCCCACATCGGCCTGACGCCGCAATCGGTGCATCAGCTCGGCGGCTACCGCGTGCAGGGCCGCGGCGACGAAGGCGCGGCCCGCATGAAGGCCGACGCACTGGCGCTGGAGCAGGCCGGCGCCTCGCTGGTCGTCATCGAAATGGTGCCGGCCACGCTCGCCGCCGACATCACGACCAGCCTGCGCACGATGGCCACCATCGGCATCGGCGCCGGGCCGTCCTGCGACGGCCAGGTGCTGGTGCTGCACGACATGCTCGGCATCTTCCCCGGCAAGACCGCCCGCTTCGTGCGCAACTTCATGGAAGGCGCGAGCAGCATCGAGGATGCGGTCGCGCGCTATGTGGCCGCAGTGCGCGACGGCAGCTTCCCCGCTGCCGAACACTGCTACTGAGCGCCCGGCGCGCCGTCGCCGACGGCGCCGTTGCCAACCCGTAGTTGCCAACCACTCCAGGTTCCGACATGCAGATCCATCACACCATCGCCGGGCTGCGTGCGGCCCGCGCCACCGCCGGCAAGGTCGCCCTCGTTCCCACCATGGGCAACCTGCACGAAGGCCACATCACGCTGATGCGCCAGGCCGCCGAAAAGGCCGACTGCGTGATCGCCAGCGTCTTCGTCAATCGCCTGCAGTTCGGTGCCGGGGAAGACTTCGACCACTACCCCCGCACCCTCGCCGCCGACTGCGAGAAGCTCGCCGCGGTCGGCGTCAAGCACGTCTTCGCGCCGGACGAAGCCGAGATGTATCCGCAGCCGCAGCGCTACCACGTCGATCCGGCGCCGGCCCAGGTCTCGATCCTCGAAGGCGAATTCCGCCCCGGGCACTTCCGCGGCGTCGCCACCGTGGTGCTCAAGCTGCTCAACATCGTGCAGCCCGACATCGCCCTGTTCGGCAAGAAGGACTACCAGCAGTTGATGGTGCTGAGCAACATGGTGCGCGAACTGGCGCTGCCGGTCGAAGTGCTGCCGGGCGACACCGTGCGTGCCGACGACGGCCTGGCGCTGTCCTCGCGCAACGGCTACCTGAGCGAGGACGAGCGCGCCCGCGCGACGCTGCTGTACCGCCTGTTGAGCCGCATCCGCGACGCCGTGCGCACCGGCGACCACGACCTGCTCAAGCTCGAGACCGACGCCATGGACGAACTGGCCGCCGCCGGCTGGCAGCCCGACTACGTCGCCGTGCGCCGCCGCGCCGACCTGCAGCCGCCGCTGCACATGGACGATCCGCTCGTCGTGCTGGCGGCGGCCAAGCTGGGCCGCACCCGGCTGATCGACAATCTGGAGATCCGAGCCGCGGCATATCATCAGGGTTCGCCCCCGCTTGTGCTCAAGCGAAGCCCGGACCACCCTATACTTGCAACTTACAAGAACCCGCCACAGCCGGCGAGCTTGTGGCGCGACGACCGAAGGAGGGAGAACAGCGATGGTGACGACCGTAAAACAGATTCTTGAACAGAAGGGCAGCGCTTTCCACGCCGTGGGCCCGGCCGACTCGGTGTTCGACGCCCTGTCGCTGATGGCGCAGTTCGACATCGGCTGTGTACTGGTCATAGAGGGAAACCGCCTGGTAGGCATCTTCACCGAACGCGACTACGCACGCAAAGTCGTGCTGAAGGGCCTGGTGTCGCGCGACATCCGCGTCGGCGACCTGATGACGCCGAACCCCTGCACCGTCACGCCCACGAATACGGTCGATGAAGTCATGCACACGATGACCGAGAACCGCTTCCGTCATTTGCCGGTCGTGTATCACGGTGAAATCATGGGCGTCGTCACCATCGGCGACATGGTCAAGTCGGTCGTCCAGCAGCAGCAGGCCACGATCCGCCAGCTCGAAAGCTACATCGCTGGCGACCTCGCCGCCGAATGAGGCTGCAACAGCGATGAAAAACGCCGGGCGGGCCCCGGCGTTTTTCGTTTCCGCACAAGGAAAGCGGCCTCAGTCGCCGCCCAGCGCCTTGCCGACCACCTCGGCCACGTCCGGCGACAAGCCGTCGCTCGCCAGCACCCGCTCGAGCTGGGCACGAATGCTCGCCTGCAGCGCCGGCGTGAAGCGGCGCCAGCTTTCCAGCGCGCGCGCCATGCGTGACGCGACCTGCGGGTTCTTCGCGTCCAGCGCGATCACTTGCTCGGCCCAGAACGCGTGGCCGCTGCCGTCGGCGGCGTGGAATTCGCCCGGATTGGCGCGGAAGTAGGTACCCAGCAGCGCATAGACCTTGTTCGGGTTCGACAGGCTGAAGGCCGGATCAGCCATCAAGACGCGCACGCGATCCAATGCCGGCGCTGCCGCATCGTCCCAGCGCCAGGCGCCGGCCTGCAGCGCGAACCACTTGTCGAGCACCAGCGCATCGTCGCGGTAGCGGGCCTGGAAGGCGTCCAGCGCAGCCTCGCGCGCCGGATGCGAGCTCTGCACCAGCGCAGCCAGGGCGCCGGAGCGTTCGGTCATGTTGGTCGCGGCGTCGAAGCGTGCCTGCGCCTTGACCAACCCTTCGGCATTGCCGGCAGCGGTCAGGTAGCGCAGCGCCAGATTCGCCAGCGCGCGGCGGCCGGCATCGCCGGGATGGTAGCGATACTCGCCCGGCACCTGCATCGCGTCGAACAAGGCCAGCCAGTTGCCCGCCAGACGCTCGCCCAGCGTGCGCATCAGCCTGACCAGCGCTGCCCGAAGCGCCTGCGGATCGGCGGGCGCCATGCGTTCGAGCAGATAGGCTTCGCCCGGCAGTGCCAACGCCTGGGCACGGAAAGCGGGGTCGAGCGCGCCGTCTTCGAGCAGCGTGCGGAAAGCGGCGACGAAGGCTCCGGGCACGACCATCGCCGCATCGGCCGCCATCGCCAGCACGATGCGCTCAGCATAGCGCTGCGCCGCGTCCCAGCGGTTGAAGGGGTCGGCATCGTGCGCCATGCGGAAAGCCAGGCGCGCATCGTCCTCGTCCAGTTCGAGGATCACCGGCGCGGAGAAGCCGCGCAGCAGCGAGGGCACCGGCTCGGCATCGAGGCCGACGAAGCGGAAACACTGCTCGGCCTCGGTCAGTTGCAGCACGCGCGTGCTCGCACCGGCCTGCGCCTCGCCTTCGAGCCGCAGCGGGCAATCGCGCCCGTCCGGGCCGATCAGGCCGACCGCCACCGGGATCACCAGCGGCAGCTTGGCGTGCTGGCCCGGCGTCGCCGGGGTGGATTGGGCCAGCGTCAGTGTGTAGCAACCCTCGGCCGCATTCCATTCGCCGCGGGCCTTGAGCCTCGGCGTGCCGGCCTGGCCGTACCAGCGCATGAACTGGTCGAGATCGAAGCCGTTGTTCGCCTCCGACATCACTTCGACGAAATCGTCGCAGGTCACCGCCTGGCCGTCGTGATAGCTGAAATACAGGTCCATGCCGTTGCGGAAGCCCTCCTGCCCCAGCAGGGTGTGCAGCATGCGGATGACTTCGGCGCCCTTCTCATACACCGTCGCGGTGTAGAAGTTGTTGATCTCCTGGTAGCTGTCCGGGCGGATCGGATGCGCCATCGGCCCGGCATCCTCGGGGAACTGCGCGGCGCGCAGCACGCGCACGTCGTCGATGCGCTTGACCGCCCGCGCCGAGGCCGCGGCTGCCGGACCGGCGGCCTCATTTGCCATGTTGCCCAGCATGTCGGCCGAGAACTGCTGGTCGCGGAACACCGTCAGCCCTTCCTTCAGCGTGAGCTGGAACCAGTCGCGGCAGGTGACGCGGTTGCCGGTCCAGTTGTGGAAATATTCATGCGCCACCACGCTCTCGACGTTCTCGTAATCGACGTCGGTCGCGGTGTCCGGCTTGGCGAGCACGAACTTGGTGTTGAAGATGTTCAGCCCCTTGTTCTCCATCGCCCCCATGTTGAAGTCGGCCACGGCGACGATCATGAAGCGGTCGAGGTCCAGCTCCAGGCCGAAAGTCTCCTCGTCCCAGCGCATCGAATGCACCAGCGAATCCATCGCGTGCTGGCAGCGGTCGAGGTTGCCCTCCTCCACCCATACCTGCAGCAGCACCTCGCGGCCCGACATCGTCCGCTCCTTGCGCTCCAGCACCACCAGGTCGGCAGCGACCAGCGCGAACAGGTAGGACGGCTTCGGGAAGGGATCTTCCCAGCGCGCATAGTGGCGGCCATCCGGCAGCTCGCCCTGCTCGATCAGGTTGCCGTTGGACAGCAGCACCGGGCATGCGCTGCGGTCGGCTTCCAGCGTCACCGTGAAGCGCGCCATCACGTCCGGACGGTCGGGGAAACAGGTGATGCGGCGGAAACCCTCGGCCTCGCACTGGGTGAAGAAGCCGCCATTGGACAGGTAGAGCCCCGACAGCGTGGTGTTGGCCCTGGGGTCGATGCGGGTCTTCACCTCGACCACCACGCGCTCGCCGTCGGCGTCGATCTCGATCAGCGTGCCCTGCTCGCGCAACCCGCGCGGCGCCTGGCCATCGACGGTCAGCGACAGCCGCTCGAGATCCTCGCCCCACAGCCGGATCGGCCCGATCTCCGCATCGCGGTTGCGCACGCACACCATGCGGTTGGTGACGACGGTGGCGTCGGGATCGAGGGAAAAATGCAGATCGACGGTCTCGACCGTCCAGGACAAAGGCTGGTAGTCGGCGCGCTGAATCGTTGGGGCGTGTTCTGTTCTCATGTTTTCTCCAGCTTCCGCGCGAGGGGCGCGGAAAAGCGGGAGTTTACTGCAGGGGCTGGCGAAGAACATGGAAGAGTCGCAGCACCTTGATTGCCCACAGGCAGGGCCGTGCTATTATTGATAACAAATTATCAATATCATTTGATCCCCATGACGACGCTCGCAAGCACAACAGCGGCCGCCCCAGCCATCCCCTCCACCACAGCCACCCGGCTCGGCGCCATCGACGCGCTGCGCGGCCTGGTGATCGCCTTCATGCTGCTCGACCACGTCCGCGAAACCTTCTACCTGCACCATCAGGTGCCGGACCCGATGGTGGTCGCCGACACGCCACCCGAGCTGTTCTTCAGCCGGCTGCTGGCGCACATCTGCGCGCCGGTGTTCGTCTTCCTGACCGGGCTGTCGGCCTTCCTGTACGGCAGCCGCCACGGCGACGACGGCCGCGCCGCGGCAGCGGCCTTCCTGTTCAAGCGCGGGCTGTTCCTGGTGCTGCTGGAGATCACCGTGATCAACTTCGCGTGGACCTTCCAGTTCCCGCCGGCGAAGGTCTTCCTGCAGGTGATCTGGGTCATCGGCCTGTCGATGATTGCGCTGGCAGCGCTGCTGTGGCTGCCGCGCCGGCTATTGATCGCCATCGGCATCGTGCTGGTGGCCGGCCACAACCTGCTGGACGGCCTGCACTTCGCCGTCGGCCACCCGATGCACATCCCCTGGGCCGTGCTGCACGACCGCGGCTGGATCGAAGTGTCCGAAGCGCTGCGCCTGCGCACCTCCTACCCGCTGCTGCCCTGGATCGGCGTGATCGCGCTGGGCTATGCAGCCGGACCGTGGTTCGCGGCAGGCTCGGACGCGGCACTGCGCCAGCGCCGCCTGCTGAACTGGGGAATCGGCCTGCTGCTTGGCTTCGTCGTGCTGCGCACGATCAACGTCTATGGCGACAAACCCTGGGTGGCCGGCGATACCGCGCTGCAGACGCTGATGAGCTTCGTCAACATCACCAAGTACCCACCCTCACTGCTGTTCGTCGCGCTCACGCTCGGCATCGGCCTGCTGGTGCTGCGCGCCTTCGACCGCCAGCCCGGCGCGGCCTGGCTGAAGCCGCTGGTCGTGTTCGGCGCTGCACCGATGTTCTTCTACGTGCTGCACCTGTACGTGCTGAAGTTCCTGTACCTGGGCGCACAGGCGATCTGGGGCAACAACCAGGGCGAATATTTCGGCTTCGACGGCATGGGCGGAGTCTGGCTGTGCACCATCGTGCTGGCAGTGATCCTGTACCCCGTGGTCAAGGCCTTCGCCGCCTTCAAGGCACGCCGCCGCGACCTCGCCTGGCTCAAGTATCTTTGACCGACGACGTGCCGCAGTCGCGGCAGACGCCGTACAGGGTCAACTCGTGGCCGTCCACGACGAAACCCTGCGGCGCCAGCTTCTGCATGTCGCCGGGACAGGCGTGGACGTCGAACACGCGATTGCAGCGGTTGCAGCGGAAATGATGGTGATGCTTGTGCCCCGCCAGCTCATAGCGGGACGGCTCGCCGGGGAGTTCCACCGCCTGGATCTCCCCTGCCTCGGCCAATTGCTTGAGGTTGCGGTAGACGGTGGCCAATCCCAACGCCGGTACTTCGGCTTGGGCTGCCTGCAGGATTTCGGCGGGAAGCAGCGGCCGTCCGGCATCGGCCAGGGCACTGCGGATCGAATGGCGTTGGCGGGTTGAGCGTTCCATGGGTGCCATTGTCGCAGCGAGGACGACGGGCTGCCAGCGCATAACAAGGAAGAGATAATTGGCGCCCTGGATTTTGCGGTCACAGGGGTTCGAGAAACTCAAGATGCGCAGATCACCGGGGACGCTTCTTTGCTATGGTCTTTGCGGCCATGTTCATATAAAGCGCCAAATTCAAGTCGTAGATGGTCACGCGTCGATGTGCATCCCATGTGGTGAGCGACACCATGACATGGTTGAAGACGTTGCGCCACTCGGGATGATGATCCAGGACCTTGCAGTGCTCGGAAACCAGCGCCATGAACTCGGCGGCCTGGTCGAAGTGGGGAAACTTGAACGTCTTGACCAAATACCTGACTTCCGCATTTCCGAAATTGTCGACATACCATCCCTCGAAATCGTCATAGCGGAGAGTCTGAGCAAGCTCTACATCCGAAAGCGGTTGAGTACGTGCCTTTGCGAGATCAGGCTTTGGGTAGCTGTCCGCATCAGGCCGCTTCTTCAGCGAAAGCTTGACGGCAAGCCTGTCCAGCAGCGGGCCGATAGCAGACGGCCACCCTGCATAATCGATGTATTCGGAATGGAGATCGGCCAGAAAGGCAAGCTCGGGTCGAAGCTCAAACCTGTGAAAACCTCTTTCGCAATCGGCAAAAAGCGGAATGATTGCACGCTCTTCAAGGCCGAAACGATCCGCTTCAGGCAAGCCGATCGGAGCCGTTCGCGAATGGATCAATTCTTCGACGACCCAGTCCGACACGGTCGGACTCCCTCGAGACATCTCACTCCCCGGCATCCAGTGCTTGCCGATAAGGGCGATCGTCGCATGGGCACCGTCGATCAAACTCCGCAGGCGGTCCGGGAATCGGTCACCCGGCGCCATCTCTTCGACGTCGACCGATACACGGACGAACTGCAGGCGCTTCTCTATTTCACTCTTCAACAAAAGGGCGATTGGAGCGGTATCCTGGCGCCGGTAGCTGATAAAGAAGGTAAATGGCTGCACTGAATTTTCTCCGTTGGCGATGGTCCTGGTCGGCTTGCTCATGAATCGCCCGCTCCTTGCGATGCATGTCGGGCTTCCCACCCCCGTACCACCGCCTTCTCCACCTCCACCAGCAGCAGCACCGCCACCCCGAAACCGAAAATCCGCAGCCACGCATCCAGAGCCAGCCCTTCGGTGCCGAACAGCGTCTGCATCACCGGCAGGTAGGTGAATGGCACCTGGCAGACCAGCAGCAGGCCGATGGCCCACAGCACGTAGCGGTTGCCGCAGAAGCCGGCGCGGTTCAGCACCGGGCCGGTCAGGCTGCGCATGTTGAAGAGGTAGAACACTTCGCCGATCAGCACGGCGTTGACCGCCGCGGTGCGGGCGGCGGCAAGGCTGGCGCCTTGTTGCAGCTCCCACAGGAACAGGCCCATGCCGCCTGCCACCAGCAGCAGGCCGACGAAGACGATGCGCCACATCAGGAAGCGCGTCAACAAGGGCTCGCGCGGATCGCGCGGGTCGCGCTGCATGATGTCGGGCTCGGCGTCCTCGAAGGCGAGCGCGAGCGCCAGCGTGACCGCGGTGATCATGTTGACCCACAGGATCTGCGCCGGCGTGATCGGCATCGTCAGGCCGAACAGCACGGCGAAGAAGACGATGCCGGCCTGGCCGATGTTCGTGGGCAGGATGTAGGCGACGGCTTTCTTCAGGTTGTCATAGACGGTACGGCCTTCCTCGACCGCGGCCGCGACCGAGGCGAAGTTGTCGTCGGCGAGCACCATTTCCGCCGCCTCCTTGGCGGCTTCGGTGCCTTTCTGGCCCATTGCGACGCCGACGTCGGCGCGCTTCAGCGCGGGCGCGTCATTGACGCCGTCACCGGTCATCGCCACCACTTCGCCGCTGGCCTGCAGTGCCTGGACCAGGCGCAGTTTGTGCTCGGGGCTGGCGCGGGCGAAGATTTCCGTTTGCTGCACGGCACGGGCCAGCGCCGTATCGTCCATTCGCTCGATCTCGGCACCGGTGAGGGCGCGGACTTCCTGCGCCAGGCCGAGCTGCTGGCCGATGGCGCGTGCGGTGGCGGCGTGGTCGCCGGTGATCATCTTGACCCGGATGCCCGCACCGAGACAGGCCTGCACCGCGCGCACGGCTTCGTCTCGCGGCGGGTCGGTGATGCCGAGTACGGCCAGCAGCACGAAGCCGCCCTGCTCCACGTCGTCGAAGCACAAGCTGTCCAACCGGCCTGGCACCTGCCCTTCGGCCACCGCCAGCAGGCGCATGCCGCGGGCAGCGGCCTCGTCCATACGCTGCTGCCAGGCATCGGCGTCCAGCGGCAGCGGTTGGCCATCGAGGCCGGCGCAAGTGGCACACATCGACAGCACCCGCTCCGGCGCGCCTTTCAGCATGATCCAGGTTTCGCCGCGCGGGTCGTGGTGCAGCGTGGCCATGAAGCGGTGCTCGGATTCGAAAGGAATGAGGTCGTCGCGCGGCAGTTCTTCGTGCTGCCGATGGGGATCGATGCCGGCCTTCAGCGCCAGCGTGACCAGCGCGCCTTCGGTGGGATCGCCGACCATCTGCCAGGTGTCGCCGTCGCGGTTCAGCTCGGCGTCGTTGCACAACAGCGCGGCACGGCCGATCCGGGCCAACAGGGGTGCTTCTTTGGGCAGCAATTCGCGTCCGTCGTGCTCGAAACCGCCATGCGGCGCATAACCGACGCCGCTGACGTCCAGATTGCCTTCAGCGGTGATGACGCGCTGCACCGTCATTTCGTTGCGGGTCAACGTGCCGGTCTTGTCGGAGCAGATGACGGTGACCGAGCCGAGCGCCTCGACCGCCGGCAGGCGGCGGATGATGGCGCGCCGCCGCGCCATGCGCTGCACGCCGATGGCGAGCGTGATCGTCATGACCGCCGGCAACCCTTCCGGGATCGCCGCCACTGCCAGACTGACCGCGGCCAGGAACATCTCGCCCGGCGCATAGCCGCGCAGCAGGGTGCCGAACGCAAAGGCAGCGAGCGCGATGGCCAGCACCACCCAGGTCAGCATCGTGCTGAAACCCGCCATCTGCCGCAGCAAGGGCGTGGTCATCGATTCGACCGACTGGAGCATGACGCTGATGCGGCCGATCTCGCTGCCGGCACCGGTGGCGACGACCACGCCGCAGCCCTGGCCGTAGGTGACGAGCGTGCCCGAATAAGCCATCGAGCGGCGGTCGCCGAGGCTGGCGTCGGCGGCGACCGGCTCGGGCGACTTCTCCACCGCCAGCGCCTCGCCGGTCAGCACCGCTTCCTCGATGCGCAGGCTGCGGGCCTCGATCAGGCGCAGGTCGGCCGGCACCTTGTCGCCCGAGGCGAGGAAGACCAGATCACCCGGCACCAGCTCGGCGGCATCCACTTCCTGCCGCCGGCCGTCACGCAGGACCTGGGCATGGGGCGACAGCATGTCGCGGATGGCGTCGAGCGCGCGCTCGGCCTTGCCCTCCTGCAGGAAGCCGATGACGGCGTTGATCAGCACGACGCCGAAGATCACGCCCGAATCGACGTGATGGCCGAGCAGCAGCGTGATCACGCCGGCCGCCAGCAATACGTAGATGAGGACGTTGTGGAACTGCAGCAGGAAGCGCTTCAGCGGGCCGTTGCGCGGCGGTTCGGGCAGCGTGTTGGGACCGTGCCGCACCAGCCGCGCCACGGCCTCGGCGGCGTCCAGCCCAGCGTCACGGTCGACGCCGAGCGCGGCCAGACAGTCATCCGCCGCTCGGGCGTGAGGATCGGATACGAGTTCGAAAGATGAAACGGGCGCTGAGGAAGGAGGTACGGACGACATGATTTGCCAGGACGGAGCTACCCGCCTGTCAAGCGGGCATCCCACGCCACGAAGTGGATCGCATACCCGATGCTACTCCGTCAGCCTGGCAAAAGTTCCTCCGGTACGATACGGAATGCCGCCTGCGGCCCGCTCCTTCTTGACGGCGGGCGGCATCAGCACGATGCAGGAGCCCACCAGGCGATCGTGCAGGAACTGCCGGTCGCGGTCGATCAGCGCCCACAGCAGGCCGATGCCGAACAGCAGCACCGAAGGCCAGCACAATGCGTAACGCAGCCAGCAGCGGCCAAGGCTCAGGCCGCGGCCGTCGGCATCGACCAGCTTCAGGCGCCAGGTCTGCATCGCCAGCGTCTGGCCGTGACGGCGCCAGTACCAGACGAAATAGGCGCCCAGCACGACGAAGATGTGCAGCCAGGCGAACCAGCCCGGCGGCGCGATCTCGAAGCCGACGCCGAGCATCAAGTAGGGGACGAGAAAGGTCAGTGCCAGCACGCCGAGCAGCAGCATCGACTCGTACAGCATGCTGGCCAACCGCCTGCGGAAACTGGCGAGTTCGACGCGCGGGCGCTCGCCGGTGCCGGCAGGTGCAGTCGCGGCCTTGGCGGCGGCGGAATGGCGTTCGGGATTGCGCTTCATGGAAGAGTCCGGAGGGGTCGATCGATGTGCGAAGCGGTACGGGCGCCGGAACACCCCTTGTCCGCCTTGACCAAACCCGCCGTGGCCGGTAACGTTGCGCGTTTCTTCAAACGACTTGTCGAGTGAGTTTGCGATGGTGCTTACCGGAGCCGAAATTGTAATCAGGTGCCTTCAGGAAGAAAAGGTCGAGTACGTCTTCGGCTATCCCGGCGGTGCAGTACTGTATATCTACGACGCGCTGTTCCAGCAGGAGTCCGTGCGCCACGTGCTGGTGCGCCACGAGCAGGCCGCGGTGCACGCCGCCGACGGCTATGCGCGCTGCACCGAGCAGGTCGGCGTCGCGCTGGTGACCTCCGGTCCGGGCGCGACCAATGCCGTTACCGGCATCGCCACCGCCTTCTGTGATTCGATTCCGATGGTCGTCATTTCCGGCCAGGTGCCCACTGCCGCCATCGGCCAGGACGCCTTCCAGGAAGTCGACACCGTCGGCATCACCCGGCCCTGCGTCAAGCACAACTTCCTGGTCAAGGACGTGCGCGAGATCGCGTCGACGATCAAGAAAGCCTTCTACCTGGCGAAGACCGGCCGCCCCGGCCCGGTGCTGGTCGACATTCCCAAGGACGTGTCGATGCACAAGTGCGAGTACGAGTATCCGAAGGAGATCTCGATGCGCTCGTACAACCCGGTGGTCAAGGGCCATTCGGGCCAGATCAAGAAGGCCGTGCAGCTGCTGCTCGAAGCCAAGCGGCCGATGATCTACACCGGCGGCGGCGTGGTGCTGTCGAACGCGGCCGAACAGCTCACCAAGCTGACCCGCCTGCTCGGCTACCCGATCACCAACACCCTGATGGGCCTGGGCGGCTACCCGGCCGGCGACCGCCAGTACCTCGGCATGCCGGGCATGCACGGCACCTACGAAGCCAACATGTCGATGCACTACTCCGACGTGCTGCTGGCCGTCGGCGCCCGCTTCGACGACCGCGTCATCGGCCTGCCTTCGCACTTCGCCGAAGAGCCGCGCAAGATCATCCACATCGACATCGACCCGTCGTCGATCTCGAAGCGGGTCAAGGTCGACGTGCCCATCGTCGGCGACGTCAAGGAAGTGCTGGAGGAGATGATCCGCCAGCTCGAAAGCGGCGAAGCCCGCCCCAACCCCGAGGCGCTCGCCGCCTGGTGGAAGCAGGTCGACGAATGGCGCGGCCGCAACTGCATGATCTACAAGAACTCGGACGAGATCATCAAGCCGCAGTTCGTCGTGCAGAAACTGTGGGAAGTGACCGGCGGCGAAGCCATCGTCACCTCCGACGTCGGCCAGCACCAGATGTGGGCCGCGCAGTACTACCCCTTCACCAAGCCGCGCCGCTGGCTCAACTCCGGCGGCCTGGGCACGATGGGCGTCGGCATGCCTTACGCGATGGGCGCGCAGCTCGCCCATCCGGACATGCAGGTCGCCTGCATCACCGGTGAAGCCTCGATCCAGATGAACATCCAGGAACTGTCGACCTGCAAGCAGTTCCGCCTGCCGATCAAGATCTGCAACCTGAACAACCGCTACCTGGGCATGGTGCGCCAGTGGCAGCAGCTGTTCCACGGCGGCCGCTACTCCGAGTCCTACATGGATTCGCTGCCCGACTTCGCCAAGCTGGCCGAGTCCTACGGCCACGTCGGCATCCGCGTCGACAAGCCCTCGGATGTCGAAGGCGCGCTGCGCGAGGCCTTCACCACGCACAAGAACGAGCTCGTGTTCCTCGACTTCCAGGTCGACCCGACCGAGAACGTCTACCCGATGGTGCAGGGCGGCAAGGGCCTCACCGAGATGATCCTGTCCGCCGAAGACCTCTAATCCAGGACCGAACACACCATGCGTCACGTCATTTCCCTTCTGATCGAAAACGAATCCGGCGCGCTGTCGCGCGTCTCGGGCCTGTTCTCGGCGCGCGGCTACAACATCGAGTCGCTGACCGTGGCACCGACCGAAGACGCCTCGATGTCGCGCATGACCATCGTCACCACCGGCTCGGACGACATCATCGAGCAGATCACCAAGCAGTTGAACAAGCTGGTCGAGGTGGTCAAGGTCGTCGACATCTCCGAGGCGGCGCACATCGAACGCGAGCTGATGCTGGTCAAGGTCCGCGCCACCGGCAAGGACCGCGAGGAGATCAAGCGCACCGTCGACATCTTCCGCGCCCGCATCATCGACGTCACCGACGCCTCCTACGTCGTCGAGCTGACCGGCAACCAGGGCAAGCTCGACGCCTTCCTCGGCGCCATCGAGCCCGCCCTGATCCTCGAAACCGTGCGCTCGGGCGTGTGCGGCATCGGCCGCGGCGACCGCGTGCTCAAGCTCTGACCCACCCCACACCGCAAACGAAAGGACGAACATGAAGGTTTATTACGACAAGGACGCCGACCTCTCCCTCATCAAGGGCAAGAAGGTCACCATCGTCGGCTACGGCTCGCAGGGCCACGCCCACGCCCAGAACCTGTCCGACTCGGGCGTCAAGGTCACCGTCGGCCTGCGCAAGGGCGGCGCCTCGTGGTCCAAGGCCGAAGGTGCCGGCCTGCAGGTCAAGGAAGTGGCGCAAGCCGTCGCCGATGCCGACGTCGTCATGATCCTGCTGCCGGACGAGAACATCCCCGAGGTCCTACAAGAACGACGTCGAGCCCAACATCAAGCAAGGCGCCGCGCTCGCCTTCGCCCACGGCTTCAACGTGCACTACAACCAGGTCGTGCCGCGTGCAGACCTCGACGTGATCATGGTCGCGCCGAAGGGCCCCGGCCACACCGTGCGCTCCGAATACCTGCGCGGCGGCGGCGTGCCCTCGCTGATCGCGGTGTACCAGGACCGCTCCGGCAAGGCCCGCGACATCGCCCTGTCCTACGCTGCTGCCAACGGCGGCACCAAGGGCGGCGTGATCGAGACCGACTTCAAGGAAGAGACCGAGACCGACCTGTTCGGCGAACAGGCCGTGCTGTGCGGCGGCGCCGTCGAGCTGGTGAAGATGGGCTTCGAAACCCTGACCGAAGCCGGCTACGCACCCGAGATGGCCTACTTCGAGTGCCTGCACGAGCTGAAGCTGATCGTCGACCTGATGTACGAAGGCGGCATCGCCACGATGAACTACTCGATCTCGAACAACGCCGAGTACGGCGAGTACGTGACCGGCCCGGAAGTCATCAACGAGCAGTCGCGCGCTGCCATGCGCAACGCCCTGAAGCGCATCCAGACCGGTGAATACGCCAAGATGTTCATCCAGGAAGGCCGTACCAACTATCCGAGCATGACCGCTCGCCGCCGCCTGAACGCCGAGCACCCGATCGAGAAGGTCGGCGCCCAACTGCGCGACATGATGCCCTGGATCAAGGCCAAGGCCCTGGTCGACAAGTCGAAGAACTGATCTTCGCGCGCCCTTGCGGCGCACAAAGGCCGGAACCGCATCATGCGGCTCCGGCCTTTTTCTTTTCAGCCTGCTTCCGCGAACGCCGCGGGCTCGGCCTCCCGCCGCAACAGTTCCCGCTTGCGCTCCACGCCCCAGCGGTAGCCCGACAGGTCGCCGTCGCGGCGCACCACGCGATGGCAGGGAATGGCGACGGCGATGTGGTTGGCGCCGCAGGCCGCACCGACCGCCCGGGCCGCACGCGGCGCGCCGATGCGCTCGGCGATCTCGGCATAAGTGGTCGTGCTGCCGGCCGGGATCGTGCGCAGGGCCTGCCACACCCGCTCCTGGAAAGCCGTGCCGCGCACGTCCAGCGGCAGGTTCAGGCCGATGGCGGGCGTCTCGACGAAGCCGACGACCTGCGCCACCAGGCGTTCGAAATCGGCATCGCCACCGACCAGCTCGGCCCTGGGAAAGCGGTCCTGCAGGTCGCGCACCAGGGCATCGGGGTCGTCGCTCAGCAAGATGGCGCAGATGCCGCGCCGGCTTTGCGCGACCAGGATGGCACCCAGCGTGCATTGACCGACGGCGAAGCGGATCTCGGTTCCGCTGCCGCCGGCCTGGTAGTCCCGCGCGCGCATGCCGAGGCGCTGGTTCGAAGTCTCGTAGAAGCGGCTGCTGGTATTGAAGCCGGCACCGTAGATCGCATCCGTCACCGAGGCGGCCGGCTCGCCCAGTTCCTCGCGCAGCCGGGCGGCCCGCCGGGCGGAGGCATAGGCTTTGGGCGTCAGCCCCGTCTCGGCCTTGAAAATGCGGTGGAAATGCCAGGGGCTCATGCCGGCCTCGGCGGCCAGCGCATCGAGTCCGGGCGGTGGCTCGCTTTCCTCGATCCGGCGGCAGGCCTGCGCCACCAGCGCAGCGCGCTCGGCCGCGGCGGTCGTCCGGTCGCCATGCGCGCGGCGGCTGGGGCGGTAGCCGGCAGCCTCGGCGGCTTCGGCCGAATCGAAGAATTCGACGTTCTCGCGCCGCGGCAGCCGGGCCGCGGAGCTCGGCCGGCAATACACGCCCGTGGTACGCACGGCATAGACGAAATGGCCGTCGGCTTTCGGGTCACGCGCCTGCACCGCCTGCCAGCGTGAGGCTTCGCTTGCATAAGGCGACGATGTGTGGGGATTCGCACCCATGGCTTTGTCCTCCGAAGCTTGATCATGGCGCCAGCTTAGGCCGCGCCCCGGCTGAGGGCACTCCGAATCTTGCGGTCGAATTTCCATCCGCCACCGGCTGCGCCATTCATGCAAGGATGCCGGTAAAACCCGCCGCCTCGGCCTGGAAACGCTCCACCAGCCAGTCCGCGGTCGCCGCGACCCGCGCCTGCGAGCGCGCATCCGAGTGGATCAGCATCCACAGCTCCCGGCTCAGCACCGGCCGGGCACCGGTCAGACGAACCAGGCCGGGCACGGCATCGGCGAGGAAGCACGGCAGCACGCCGTGGCCCACGCCGTCGGCCACCGCGCGCGCCAGCCCCGCAGGCTGTTCGAGCGCAGGCGGATGCGGCCGCTGCCGAGCATGGATTGCAGGTAGCGCATTTCCGGCGTGTGCGCGAGATCCTCGTTGTAAGCCACCCAGTCTCCGGTCCGCACCGGCAGGTCGCCCCGCGCCGCGCCATAGACGGCGAAGCCGACGTCGACCAGCTTGCGGATCAGGAAGTCGCCACTGGCCGGGCGCGCCAGCCGGATCGCGATGTCGGCCTCGCGCCGGGCGACGTTGAGGTTGTCGTTGCTGGCGATGACATCGACGCACAGCTCGGCATGGCGGGTGCACAGGTCACGCAGTTGCGGCACCAGCCATTCACCGACGATGGCAGCCACCGCGGTGATGCGCACCACGCCGCCCACCTTGCCCGCGCCGGCCTCGGCGACGCGCACCACGCCGGCGATGTCCTCCTCGATGCGGCTCGCCCGTTCCAGCACGCGCAGGCCGACCGCCGTGGGCTGCCAGTGGCCGTCGCCACGCTCGAACAGGCTTGCGCCCAGCGCCATTTCCAGCGCCTTCAGGCGGCGGGCGACGGTGGTCTGGTCGACGCCGAGCCGGCGCGCCGCGGCCGCCAGCGTGCCCTCGCGGCCCAGCATCACGGCAAAGCGCAGATCATCCCAGTTCATCACCGCCTCCATCCCTTTTCCAGCTTCCCCGATCCACGCTTGCTCAGCCGATCCGGCTCGTCTCACATACCTCGGCATTTCCTGGCAGCGATGCCTTCATGCCCTGCAAATTTGCATGAATTTCCGGCATAAATGCCTATTCACGCAGGCAGCGGCAAAGTATAGCCTCCCATCACCGTCGCATCTGCAGCGCAGGCAACGCGCCGCCCCGCTGCCCGACAAGCGACATCACCAGGAGACAAGACATGAGCACCGCATCCACCACCCTGCGTCAGTTGACCGGCCAGCCCGACACCCCCGCCCCCCTGTCCGAATCGGCGCTGATCATCGTCGACGCCCAGAACACCTACCGCGAAGGCATCATGCAGCTGACCGGCGTCGAGCCGGCGCTGGACCAGTGCGCGACGCTGCTGGCCCGCGCACGGGCGCTGAAGATTCCGGTGCTGCACATCCAGCACGACGCCGGCCCCGGCACTCCCTACGACGTGCGTGCCGAAATCGGCGCCATCGCCGACAAGGTCGCCCCCGCAGACGGCGAAGCGGTGGTGGTCAAGAACTACCCGAACTCCTTCATCGGCACCGACCTGGACCAGCGCCTCAAGGCCGCCGGCGTCAAGAACGTCGTGGTGACCGGCTTCATGACCCACATGTGCATCAACTCCACCGCCCGCGGCGCCTTCAACCTGGGCTACGCCGTGACGGTGCCGGCCGCCGCCACCGCGACCCGCCCGCTGGCCGGGCCGGACGGCTCGGTGGTCAGCGCCGAAAGCCTGCAGGCGGCTGCGCTGGCGGCGCTGGGCGACCTGTTCGCGGTGGTGGTGCCGAACGAAGCGGCCATTGTCGACTGAGGCCGACTGAAGCCCCTGCCGCCGACGCCGGTTTCCCCACCGCTGGCGGCAGGGCTAAACTGCCTTCCTGCAACCGGCTGCGGCTTTCCGCACGCAGCCGGTTTTCACGCCCAAGGAGGTTTTCTTCATGCCCATGTTCGTCGACACCTCGCCGCCCGGCCAGTGCATCTTCTGCCGCCTGGCCGCAGGCGAGATCCCTGCGGCCCGCGTCTTCGAGGACGAACTCACCATCGCCTTCATGGACATCGGCCAGGTCAACCCCGGCCACGTCCTGGTGGCCACCAGGCGCCACGCCGCCACGCTGTTCGACATCACGGCGGACGAAGCCGAAGCAGTGGCACGGACGGTGAAGCGTGTCGCCCATGCGGTGCGCGACACCTTCGACCCGCCCGGCCTGACCCTGCTGCAGGCCAACGGCCGCGAAGGCGACCAGACGGTGTTCCATTTCCACATGCACGTGGTGCCGCGCCACGGCGACGACGGCATCGCGCTGTCATGGCCGCGCAAGGATCCGCCGGCCGACGTGCTGCAGGGCTACGCTGCGCAACTGCGCGACACGCTCGCCAGGGGCTGATCGGCCCAGCCGGCGGCGATTCGGCGCAGCACGGGCGGCGGACTGCTAGAATCAAGTTCCTGCCGAACCATAGTGTCCACCATGGACGACCCCGACCGCATGCCCCTGATCACGCCCGACAAGCGCCGCCGCGGCATCTACATCCTGCCGAACCTGTTCACCACCGCCGCCTTGTTCGCCGGCTTCTACGCGATCGTGCAGGCGATGGACCAGCGCTTCGAAATCGCGGCGGTCGCGATCTTCGTCGCCATGGTGCTCGACGGCCTCGACGGGCGCATCGCCCGCCTGACCCACACCCAGAGCGAGTTCGGCGCCGAATACGATTCGCTGGCCGACATGGTGTCCTTCGGCGCGGCGCCGGCCCTGGTGATGTACGAATGGGCGCTGCGCGACCTCGGCAAGCTCGGTTGGGTCGCGGCCTTCATCTACTGCGCCGGCGCAGCCCTGCGGCTGGCGCGCTTCAACACCAACATCAGCGTCGTCGACAAGCGCTACTTCCAGGGCCTGCCCAGCCCCGCCGCCGCGGCGCTGACCGCCGGCCTGGTGTGGGTCGGCATCGACAACGGCTTCACCGGCGACGAACTGAGCGGCTACGCCTGCGTGCTGACGATCTTCGCCGGCGTGTCGATGGTCAGCAACGTGCTGTTCTGGAGCGGCAAGAGCATCAACCTGCGCAAGAGCGTGCCCTTCATCGTCCTGATCGCCTTCGTGCTGGTCTTCGCGCTGATTTCCAGCTATCCGCCGGGCATCCTGTTCGGCCTGTTCCTGGCCTATGCAGCATCCGGCTACGTGATGTGGCTGCTGCGCTGGAAGCGGCGCAAGGACAAGCGCGCCGGCGCGATCACCCCAGCCGCAGCAGAACCCCAGGCCGACGGCACGGAATCTCCCGCCGCGACCGATGACGACGCCTCCCCGAGGAGCTGAACATGAAAGACCAACTGATCATTTTCGACACCACCCTGCGCGACGGCGAGCAAAGCCCGGGCGCGTCGATGACGCGCGAGGAAAAGCTGCGCATCGCCCGCCTGCTCGAACGCATGCGGGTCGACGTCATCGAGGCCGGCTTCGCCGCCGCCTCCAACGGCGATTTCGAGTCGGTGCGCTCGATCGCCGAAGCGGTCAAGGAATCCACCGTCTGTTCGCTGGCGCGAGCGAACGAGAACGACATCCGCCGCTCCGCCGAAGCCATCGCCCCCGCCGCCCGCGGCCGCATCCATACCTTCATCGCCACCAGCCCGATCCACATGGAGAAGAAGCTGCGCATGACGCCCGACCAGGTCGTCGAGCAGGCGGTGAAGTCGGTCGCGCTGGCGCGTCAATTCACCGACGACGTCGAGTTCTCGGCCGAAGATGCCGGCCGCTCCGAAATCGACTTCCTGGTGCGCATCTTCGACGCCGTGATCCAGGCCGGCGCGAAGACCATCAACGTGCCCGACACCGTCGGCTACAACGTGCCTGAGCAGTACGCCGGCACCATCCGCACGCTGATCGAGCGCGTACCCAACTCCGACAAGGTGATCTGGTCGGTGCACTGTCACAACGACCTCGGCATGGCGGTGGCGAATTCGCTCGCCGCCGTGCACGCCGGCGCGCGCCAGGTCGAATGCACCATCAACGGCCTGGGCGAGCGTGCCGGCAACGCCTCGCTGGAAGAAATCGTCATGGCGGTGCGCACCCGCGGCGACGTCTTCCCGGTCGAGACCCGCATCGACACCACCCAGATCGTGCCGGCGTCCAAGCTGGTGTCGCAGGTCACCGGCTACCCGGTGCAGCCGAACAAGGCCATCGTCGGTGCCAACGCCTTCGCTCACGAGTCCGGCATCCACCAGGACGGCGTGCTGAAGCACCGCGAAACCTACGAGATCATGCGCGCCGAGGACGTCGGCTGGGGCGCCAACAAGCTGGTGCTGGGCAAGCATTCCGGCCGCAACGCCTTCCGCGCACGACTGCAGGAGCTGGGCATCGAGATCGCCGGCGAGGAGCACCTGAACCACGCTTTCTCGCGTTTCAAGGAACTGGCCGACAAGAAGCACGAGATCTTCGACGAAGACCTGCACGCGCTGATGCGCGACGAAGCGATCACGCCCGAGACCGAGCATTACCGCCTGGTATCGAGCCGCTTCCACTCCGAAACCGGCGAGACGCCGCTGGCCGAGCTGACGCTGGTCATCGGCAACACCGAGCACCGCACCCAGTCCGAAGGCTCGGGACCGGTCGATGCCGCCTTCAAGGCCATCGAGGGTGTTGCCAACAGCGGCAGCCAGCTACTGCTGTATTCGGTCAATGCCATCACCACCGGCACCGATGCCCAGGGCGAAGTCACCGTGCGCCTGGCCAAGGAAGGCCGCGTGATGGACGGCCAGGGCGCCGACACCGACATCATCGTCGCCTCGGCCAAGGCCTATCTGAATGCGCTGAACAAGCTGCAGACCACTGCCCCGCGGCTGAACCCGCAGGTTTGAGCCGCGGTTGACGAGCTTCCTCGAAACGGAGGGCTTCGCTTTCGACCCGGCCACACAGCCCGGCACGCAGGATGGACCGGGCTGTGTAGCCGGAGCCTGGGCGAAACCATCATTCCGGCTGCCGGGCCTCGCTATTCGTCGGACTTCTGCCGCGACGGCGCAGTGTTGCGCGCGTAGTACATCGTGCTGAGGAACAGCAGCACCGACAGCGCGATCTCCACCCCTGCCAGGGTTCCGCTCAGACCCGGATCACTGGCGCGCAGCACCCCTTCGGTGAAGTAAAGCAGCGACAGCATCGACACCCATTGATGGGTGTAGCGCTTGCCGCGCAGGATGCCGAACACCGCCGGCAGCAGCGGCAGCGCCTTCAGCATCATCCACGAGCCGCCGGGGCGCAGCGGCGCAAGCCAGCCCTCCCACAGCACGCACAGCGCAATCAGCGCCAGCAGGCTGATGCTTGCGGCGAGGTTCAGCAGGCGCGGACTCATCGCTCACCCGCCAGCCGCAGCGTCACTTCGGCCAGGCGGCGCCCCTGGGCGCGTGCCAGTTCGATCTCGTCGGCCGTCAGCAGCGGCAGGCCGTCCATGCCGGCGACGTGGGTCGCGCCATAGGGCGAGCCGCCGCTGCGCGTGGTGTTGAGCCGCGTTTCGGAATAGGGAATGCCGAGCAGCATCATGCCATGGTGCAGCAGCGGCACCATCATCGTCAGCAGCGTGCTCTCCTGCCCGCCATGCTGGCTGGCGGACGACGAGAACACGCAGGCAGGCTTGCCGATCAGCGCGCCATTGGCCCACTCGCCCGCCAGTCCGTCGAGGAAATACTTCATCGGCGCCGCCATGTTGCCGAAGCGGGTCGGGCTGCCCAGCGCCAGGCCGGCGCATTCGACCAGGTCGCGCGGCTCGACGTAGGCCGGGCCGTCGGCGGGTATCTCGTCCTCCACCGCCTCGCACACGGTCGACACCCGCGGCACGGTCCGTACCCGCACCACGGCGCCCGGCACCTGATGGATGCCGATGGCGATCTGCTCGGCCAGCGCGCGGACTGAACCGCGATGGCTGTAGTAAAGGACGAGTATTTCCTGCATGGGCTGCGCGCGAGAACCGGGAGGCGCGGATCATATCATCGGGACGGCCCGGGCCGGACCGCGTAGGCCGGACTGCGCCGACACGACGTGATGCGGGTTTGCGCACCCCGGCCTGCGCGGTGCGGCCTATGCGGCCCAGCCCGCCATCAGATCGGATAGGGGTCGATCTCGTAGCGGAACAGTTCGACGCTGGCAGTCTGCATGTCCAGTCCCAGCGCACGCCCCTGCGCCACATACACGCGTGCGCCTTCGCGGACGAAGACGAAACGGCGCGAAGCATAGGTTCCTGCTGGTGCGAGGAAAGCCGGATGACGGCGCATCGGCTCCATGGCCGGCAGCGCCAGCGCAGGCACCACCCCCCGCAGCGTGGTCCCGCGGAAAGCCACCTGCACCGCGTGATAGGACGGCGCCAGCACCTGCAGCCCCAGTTCGATCCGGCCGGACGCTTCGCTGCGCACCCAGCGCACGACGCAGACCGCCCAGGCTTCGTCCGCCTGGCGCCTGACTCCGAGCACGATGCCGGCGACGATTTCCGCCGGCCGGCCGGCATCCGCCTCGGTTTCCGTGATGCTCATGATCGCGTAGCCGCCCGGGCTTTCGTTGAGCACCTGCCAGTCCAGCACCCGCCCGCCCTCGCTGCGCCCCCGCCCGAGTTCCCACAGCCCGCGCAGACCCAGGCAGACCTGGATCGCATAATGCTGAGGCCGCCGGGGCAGCACCCGCAGCGGAGAACTCACCCAGCGTTCGCGCAGAGTGCGCAACAGCGCGAGCAGCTCGACCGGCGTCAGGCCCGGCGGCAGCTCCTCGTCCCCTGCATCCAGCAGCTCCACTTCGAGCGTATCGCCGGTGTTCTCCGCGGCAGCGATCACCGTTTCCAGGTGCTCGACATGCTCGCCGAGCACGCGCGCGAGCGGTACGAGGCTGAAATGGCGCACATCGCTTCCCGCAGGAGCCAGCCTGCGCGCCACCGATACCGGCGCCGCATCCGCCCCCAGTTCGATCCACCAGGCACCGACGAGCGGCTCGCCTTCGGCCAGCAACTGCAGCTCGGGCAGGCTGCTGCCGAGGAAATCGGCAATCCAGGCCAGTTGGCGGGCAGTCAGGCTCTCGGGCGATGCGGCGGCCATCGCCGCCATGGTGAAATAGGACGCATCGCCTTCGAGTTCGGCTGCCATGCGGTTGGCGAGCTTCCACAAACCAGGCGGTGCATTGGCTGCGGACATCGCCGCCAGGACGAAAGCTTCGCTGCACAGCCCCAGCGCCACGCGCCGATCGTTTTCCCAGGCATGCAGATCCGGCGCAGCCGTGGACCGCAGGCTTTCCAGCCTCCGTGCCATTTCCGCCAGGGTGGAGGAAATGTCGATCGATGCGCGATGCAGGACGGGCGGCAAAGGCAGGCTGGCTTCCTGCAACTGCGCACGAATGCGGCTGCTGATGTCCAGCCCCCGCGCCGCGCCGCCCTCCAGGCAGCAGCGCAGCAGCTCATCCGCCAGCCCGCTGCTGCACAGCAGTTTCTCGAGACGGGTACGCAAGCCCTTCAGGTCGTCGACGACCTCGTCGGCGGGTTCGGATTCCAGCCAGTGCAGGAAATCGGCCGCTTCATCGTCGTTAACAGCGGAAAGTGGAGCCTGAATCATGGACAGACAGCATTGCAAATGTTCATTTATCGCATTTTAGTCATATTTGAGAATGCACGACTTTTCTTCTCTCGAGCAGTGCAAAACGTGTCGGAGCAGGCATCGTTCCGCAACTGCTCGCCGCCATGCCTTCGCTCGTTCGGCAGAACACGCGCAGCTTGATCCCCGCGGCGTTTTGCACTAGAATCCGCCGTTTTTCGCATCCACCGATCAGGAAAATCAGATGGTCGTCATTCGCCTTGCCCGTGGTGGCGCCAAAAAGCGCCCGTTCTTCAACATCGTCGCCGCCGATTCCCGCAATCGCCGTGACGGCCGCTTCATCGAGCGCGTCGGCTACTACAACCCGGTTGCCTCCGGCGCCGCGCAGAGCCTGGTGATCAACGCCGAGCGTCTGGCCTACTGGCAGCAGAACGGCGCCCAGCTGTCGCCGACCGTTGCCCGCCTGGCCAAGCAGGCCGCCAAGGCCGCTGCCTGAGCAGCGACGATCCCGGCCACGGCCTGAAAAGGCGGACAGGCAGATGATCGTACTGGGGCGCATTGTCGCCCCTTTTGGCGTTCAGGGCTGGGTCAAGATCCATCCCTTCGGCGATGACCCGGTCGAATGGCGCAAGATGCCGCAATGGTGGCTCTGCGCCGAGGACGGCGCTCCCGCCGAACGCTGGACGCCCTACACGCTGAAGGCCTGCAGGGCGCACGGCAAAGGCCTGGTTGCGGCCTTCGGCGAAGTGCCGGACCGCAACGCGGCGGAAGCCATCGATGGCTGGTACATCGGCGCGCCGCGCGAAGCGCTGCCCAAGCCGGCCGAGGACGAATACTACTGGGGCGACCTCGTCGGCCTCGAAGTCTTCAACGAAGCCGGCACACGGCTGGGCGTGGTCGATGGTCTGCTGTCCACCGGCGCCCATGACGTACTGCAGGTGAAGGACGATGGCCAGGACGGCGGCGAGCGGCTGATTCCCTTCGTCGCCGCCTACGTGCTGGACGTCGATCTCGCCACGCGGCGCATCCGCGTCGCCTGGGGCGAGGACTGGTAGGCGTGAGCGACCACGCCGCAACCGGGAGCAGTCAGGAAGAGGCAGAAGTGGGGATTGCAGGCGGCCTGCGCCGCTACGACCTCATCACCCTCTTCCCCGAGATGTTCGTCGCCCTGACGGGCAGCGGCATCACCCGCCGGGCGAAGGATCGCGGGCTGTACGCACTGGGTTTCCACAACCCGCGCGACTTCACCCACGACCCGCACCGCACGGTGGATGACCGCCCCTACGGCGGCGGGCCGGGCATGGTGATGCTGGCCGAACCGCTGCTGCAGTCGATCGCGGCAGCACGCGCGGCGCAGCAGGCGGAGATCGGCGCGTCCGGTCCGGTGCTCTACCTGTCGCCGCAAGGCCGCCGGCTGGATCAGGCGGCAGTGATGGAACTGGCGGCACAGCCGGGCTTGATCCTGCTGTGCGGCCGCTACGAAGGCATCGACCAGCGCGTCATCGAACGCGCGGTCGACATGGAAGTGTCGCTCGGCGACTTCGTGCTGTCGGGCGGCGAACTGCCGGCGATGGTGTTGCTCGACGCGATCGTGCGGCAACTGCCCGGCGCGTTGAACACCGCCGATTCGGCGCAGGAGGATTCCTTCGCCGATGGCCTGCTCGACTGCCCGCATTACACGCGGCCGGAAGTGCTGGGCGAAGCAACGGAGAACGAAGACCGGGTGCCCGAGGTGCTGCTGTCGGGCAACCATGCAGCAATCCGCCGCTGGCGGCTGAAGCAGTCCCTGGGCCGTACCGCGCTGCGGCGGCCGGATCTGCTGGCCGGGCGGCAACTGAGCAAGACCGAATTGAAACTGCTTGAGGAATTCAGGCAGGAGCAAGCCGGGGCGGAAGACGGCAGCATCGTCTGAAAGCCCGACCATAAACGGCACGCATCAGGTGGCGACCTGCTCTGCGGCCAGGCCGATGCAAAGACAGAGGCCGACAACATTGATGGAGTATCCGCAATGAACCTGATTCAGCAACTCGAACAGGAAGAAATCGCCCGCCTGACCCAGGGCAAGGCCATCCCGGAATTCGCCCCCGGCGACACCGTGATCGTCCAGGTCAAGGTCAAGGAAGGCAACCGCGAACGTCTGCAGGCGTACGAAGGCGTGGTGATCGCGAAGCGCAATCGCGGCCTGAACTCCGCTTTCATCGTCCGCAAGATTTCCTCGGGCGAAGGCGTGGAGCGTACGTTCCAGACCTACTCGCCGCTGGTGGCCGGTATCGAGGTGAAGCGCCGCGGTGACGTCCGCCGCGCCAAGCTGTACTACCTGCGCCAGCGTTCGGGCAAGTCCGCACGCATCAAGGAAAAGCTGGACTACAAGGCCGCCGCTGCCAAGAAGGCTGCTCTGCAACAACAGCAAGAGCAAAAGCAGCAAGGCTGATCGCCCTCGCGGTGACGCACGGAAAACGGCCCTTCGGGGCCGTTTTTCAGTTTACGGCCGGCTCAGAACCATGTCGCGACTCCCGCCGCATACCTCAGCGCCGCTCGGCCCCTGCCGAACGCCTCTGTCCCCCTGCGGCAGGGTGTTCGAGTTCAGGCTACGCGTATTCCGGAAACTCCTGACGGGTTAGCCGCCGAAGCCGAGCAGCCGGTTCTGCCTTGACACTTAATCAATAATGATTATCATTACTGGATTTGTAACAAGCTATCAAGACTGACTTGAGTACGACTCCCATGACACTCAACACCATCCTGGGCCTCGGCTTGTTTGCAGCCGTTCTTGCTGCTCCTGCCGTACAGGCGGCGAATCCGGTGCCGCCACTGGGAAACGGGTCTAGCGCCTTCCCCATCATCATCAGGGACGTCGAAGTCATCAACGAACTGAACATCCTGTTCATCGACATGGTTCTGGACGGGAGCGCCTATGGCATGGACGGCGAAGTCACCGTACGCATGCTGAAGCTCGCCAACGGCCAATACCTTCTCTCGCCCCAGTGGATGTCGCCGGAAGCACGAGAACTCAACGCAAGGATGTGCGCAAGCCAGGGCATCCACCACCTGACGACGAGCGGGCCATCATCATGCTCGAAGAGACGGTGTTTGTAGCGCGATGCGAAGGCAGACCCGGTATCAAGTCAGCCCGGCCGGACGATCAGACAGAGACACGGCACGACCAGCCGGCCAGAAGAAACTAGGCTCCTGCCGGTCTGCGAACGGCGCTTCAGCGCCGTTCGATGTAGCGCAGGATGCCTAAAGCCGCTGCCAGGAAGATCAGGCTGGGCGTCAGCGCGGCCATGATCGGCGGCCAAGCGTTGATCATGCCGAGGTTGGAGAACAGGCCGTTCAGCAGGTGGAAGCCCACGCCCAGCATCACCCCCATGAAGATGCGCGCACTGGCTCCGCCCATGCGGTCGTGGATGAAGCCGAAAGGCAGCGCCAGCGCCATCATCACCAGCACGGCGAAGGGGTAGATCAGCTTCTTCCACAGCGCGATCTCGAAGCGGTCGGTGCTCTGCTGGTTGTCGCGCAGATGCTGGATGTAGGTCCACAGCTTGGCCAGCGGCATGTGCTCCGGCCCCACCATCAGCACACCCAGCACTTCGGGCGAGAGATCCGAGCGCCAGGTGATCTCCGGCACCTGCTCCACTTCGGTGCGGTCGTCGAGGAAGCGGGTGCGGGACACTTCCAGCAGGCGCCAATGCTCCTTGCCGTCGTGCACGCCGCGCTTGGCTTCGCTGATCGACAGCAGGCCGTAATCGGCATCGAATTCGTACACTCGCGCGTTCTGCATCGTGCGGTCGGGCAGCATCGTGCGGACGTTGATCACCAGCCGGCCGTCCTTGACCCACAGGCCGGAGCGCAACTGCTGCGACACGGTGGACTGGGTCGCCGTCAGCTTCCATTCCTGGGCGGCCGCTTCGGCCGGCGGTCCCACGTATTCGCCGATGAGGAAAGTCAGCACCACCAGCACGCTACCGATCAGCGCCAGCATGCGCGCCAGCGCGCCGTTCGACATTCCGGAGGCGCGCATCACGGTGATTTCGGAATGGCGCGCCAGCGTCGCCAGGGCATACAAGGTGCCGATCAGCACCGCGACCGGGAACAGTTCGTAGACGCGGCCGGGCAGGATCATCGCCACATACACGGCCGCGTCGGCGATCTGGTAGTTGCCCTTGCCGACGTCTTCAAGCTCGTTGATGAAGTCGAAGAAGGCGAACAAGCCCAGGAAAGCCACCAGCACCAGCGCCGTGGCCGAGTAGATCTCCCGCGCGAGATAGCGGAACAGGATGCTCATGACGACCTCGTCCGCCAGAACGGCGACACCGACAGCCGCTTGTAGAACAGCAGCGCCAGCATGGCCAGCACGATCAGGTGCGGCAGGAACAGCCCGACGCCGAAGCTCATGCGCCCCTGCGCCACCCAGCCCTGGAACACCGAGATGGCGTTGCTATAGACGAGATAGGTCAGCAGCGCGATCAGCAGGCCGTTGGCCCGGCCCGCGCGCGGATTGACGAAGGACAGCGGAATGGCGAGCAAGGCCAGCAGCAGCGCGGACAGCGGCGCGCCGATGCGGCCCAGCAACTCGCCCATGCTGCGCTTGTCGCCCTGCGCCAGCAGCAGCGCGGTGGGCAGCGCGCGGGTGCGCGACGGCTGGCTGACGGCCGGCTTCTGCTCGACCTGAACTTCGTAGCGCTCGAACTCCATCACGCGGTATTCCGGCGTACCCGGCCGGCCGTCGTAGCGCCGCCCTTTCTCCAGCACCACGAAACGGCGCCCTTCCTCGTCGCTGCGCATGTAGCCTTCGGCCGACGCGATCACGACCAGGCCGCCATCGCGCGTCTCCTCGCTGACGAAGACGTTGCGCACCCGGCCATCCTCGCCGGCGCCGATCTCGACGAAGAACACGCGCTGGGCGCCGGAGGACTCGCGGAACACGCCGGGCGCGACGCGCTGGGTATCGTCGCGGTTGTCGAGGCGGTCGCGATATTCGCTGCTCTGCTGCTGCGCCCACGGCGTCAGGTACAGCGAACCCGCGCCGATCACGACCACCAGCGGCAGCGCGAACATCAGTACCGGCCGTATCCAGGACGTCAGCGGCACGCCGGCCGCAAACCACACCACCATTTCCGAGTCGCGGTAACTGCGCGACAGCGACACCAGGATGGCAATGAACAAGGTCAGCGTCAGCACCGTCGGCAACTGCGCCAGCGCACCGTAGCCGATCAGCGCCAGCACCGCTTCGGCCGGCACGCGGCCGCCGGCGGCCTGGCCGAGCAGGCGGATCAGCACGGTCGAGATCAGGATCGCGAACAGTGCAACGAAAACCGCGGCGGCGGCGTGGGTGAATTCCCGCTGAAGGGCGCGGCGGAAGATCATCGCGCGATAGGACCGATGGGCAAGAGAGGGTTGTGATGAAGGTTGCAGCCGCCGGCAGGAAGGGCCCGGCCGGAAGGCTTTTTGACGGGTTCCGGGCGAAGGCGCCATAATCGGCGGCAGTTCGCAAGACGCGTCTTCCCAAGGAAAAAAGCTGATGGAATTTACCATAAAGACCGGCTCGCCGGCGAAGTCCAAGGCCGGCCTGCTGGTGCTCGGCGCCTTTGCCGACGGGGTTCTGCCCACCGCCACCGCAGCCGTCGATGCCGCCGCCGAAGGCCGCATCGCCCACTACCTGAAGCGCGGCGACCTGGACGACAAGGCCGGCGCCACGCTGCTGCTGGCCGAGCTGCCCGGCACTCACGCCGAACGCGTGCTGCTGGTCAGCCTGGGCAAGCAGGACGCATTCGGCGACAAGGCCTACCGCGACGCGCTGACCGCCGCCGCCAAGGCGCTGGCCGCAACGCCGGCCAAGGACGCCGTCGTCACGCTGGCCGACCTCGCCGTCGGTGAACGCCCGCTGAGCTGGAAGATGCAGCAGGCCGCCCGCATCCTGGCCGACGGCGCCTACCGCTTCGATGCGCTCAAGTCCGGCAAGGACAAGAAAGACAAAAAGGAACGCGGCGCACGCAAGCTGACGCTGCTGACCGCAGCCGAACCGAGCGCCGAGCTCGACACCGCGGTGCGCTACGGCCACGCCATCGCCACCGGCATGGCGCTGGCGAAAGACCTCGGCAACCTGCCGGGCAACGTGCACGCCGGCCTATCTCGCCGATACCGCCCAGGCGCTGGGCAAGCAGTACAAGTTCGACGTCGAAGTGCTCGAGCGCGCCGACATGGAGAAGCTCGGCATGGGCTCCTTCCTGTCGGTGGCGCGCGGCTCGCACCAGCCGCCCAAGTTCATCGTCATGCAGTACAAGGGCGGCAAATCCAAGGCCAAGCCGATCGTGCTGGTCGGCAAGGGCATCACCTTCGACACCGGCGGCATCTCGCTGAAGCCGGCCGCCGAGATGGACGAGATGAAGTACGACATGTGCGGCGCCGCCAGCGTACTCGGCACCTTCAAGGCCATCGCCCAGATGGGCCTGCCGATCAACGTCGTCGGCCTGATCGCCGCCACCGAGAACATGCCGGGCGGCGGCGCCACCAAGCCGGGCGACGTCGTCACCTCGCTGTCGGGCCAGACCATCGAAGTGCTCAACACCGACGCCGAAGGCCGCCTGGTGCTGTGCGACGCGCTGACCTACGCCGAGCGCTTCAAGCCCGAATGCGTGATCGACATCGCCACGCTGACCGGCGCCTGCGTCGTCGCCCTGGGCAAGATCCCCAGCGGCCTGCTCGCCAACGACGACGAACTCGCCGCCGAGATCCTCAAGCGCGGCACCGACTCCGGCGACCGCGCCTGGCAGTTGCCGCTGTGGGACGAGTACCAGGAACTGCTCAAGAGCAACTTCGCCGACATGGGCAACATCGGCGGGCGCTACGCCGGCACCATCACCGCGGCCTGCTTCCTGGCGCGCTTCACCAAGGCCTACAAGTGGGCCCACCTCGACATCGCCGGCACCGCCTGGCTGTCGGGCGATGCCAAGGGCGCGACCGGCCGGCCGGTGCCGCTGCTGTCCGAGTTCCTCGTCGGCCGCGCACGCGGCGGCTGAGCGGCAGCGGAATGGCGCCGAGCGTCCGCTTCTACCACAACACGCCCGACCGGCTCGTGCTTGCCTGCGAGCTGATCGGGCGTGCATACGGCAGCGGGCGCAAGGTGGCGGTACGCATGCCCGACGGCAACAGCGCACGGGAACTCGACCGCGTGCTGTGGCTGCGCGACACTCTCGCCTTCGTCCCGCACGTGCTGCGCGACTCCGAACTGGCTGCGGAAACGCCGGTCGTCATCGGCGAAGCCGTTCCCGCCTCCCCCTGGCCGCATGCCGACACCCTGTTCAACCTCGCACCGGACCTGCCGCCGGATTACCAGGACTTCAGGATCGTGATCGAAATCGTCGGCAAGACCGAAGCCGAACGCCTGCCCGCCCGCGCCCGCTGGGCGCAGTACCGCGCGCAGGGGCTGGAGCCGAAGGCCTTCGACGCCGAACGCAGGGTGGCGCTATGAAGGACTGGCTGCCGCTGCCCCCCGACGAAGAACTCGAACGCGCCGACGACCTGCTGGACCAGGCCGACGCCTTGCTGGGCCGTCACCGCGCGGCCAGGCCGGCGAATGAAACCGCTGCCCCACCCAGCCCCGCGGACGCCGATTCCGCCGATCTGCCCATCCTCACCGAAGTCGTCGATCCATCCGAGCTGCCGCTGGGCTGGAGCGAACGGGACCCCGATCCCCTGACCTTCGACCCGCCGCCCGCAGAAAAGGCAGCGCCAGTCGAAGCTCCCCCGTCCTCGGCGCTGGCGGCGCCTTCGCCCGCCCCCACCTTCCCGGCGGCCGAATCGGCAGTCACGGCCGAAGATCGCGTCGCCTACCAGATCGCCGAACGCCTGATCGAGCTCGACACCCTGATCACGCGCAGCATCAACGACTGGATGGACCAGGAGTTTCCGCAACTGCTCGAGCGCGAGCTCGACCAGCTCAGCGAGCGCCTGCAGGTCGAACTCCAGGCCCACCTGCGCGCCACGCTGCTGCCCGAACTGTCGGCCCACATCAGCCGCCAGATGGAACGCAGCCCGGATCTGCCGCCGCCGCTGCGGGGCTGAACCGTCTCCCTCCCCAGCAAATGAAACCGTCCCCGTAGGTGCGTCTTCAGCCGCGATTGGGGGCCAGCGATCCCAAGATCACCGGGGCGAGGCAGGCCTGCAGCCTGCTTTCGCGGCTCGGCGCCCCCCGGCTCGGCGCCCCCGGCTCGGCGCCCCCGGCTCGGCGCCCCCGGCTGAAGCCGCTCCTCCCCCTGGCCGCCACACGCCCGCCGGGCGCGGCGGGCGCATCCGCTATAATCCGCGCTTTGCCTTCACGCGCGTAAAACAACATGGAACTGGCCAAAAGCTTCGAGCCCGCCGACATCGAACGTCGCTGGTACCCCGAATGGGAATCCCGCGGCTACTTCGACGCCGGCCTCGACAAGTCGAACCCCAACGCCTTCTGCATCCTGCTGCCGCCGCCCAACGTCACCGGCACGCTGCACATGGGGCACGGCTTCAACCAGACGATCATGGACGCGCTGACGCGCTACCACCGTATGCGCGGCGACAACACGCTGTGGCAGCCCGGCACCGACCACGCCGGCATCGCCACCCAGATCGTCGTCGAACGCCAGCTCGACGCCCAGGGCATCAGCCGCCACGACCTCGGCCGCGAGAAGTTCCTCGAGAAGGTCTGGGAGTGGAAGGAATACTCCGGCGGCACCATCACCCGCCAGATGCGCCGCCTCGGCACCAGCCCGGACTGGAAGCGCGAGCGCTTCACGATGGATGCCGGCCTGTCCAAGATCGTCACCGAGACCTTCGTCCGCCTCTACAACGAAGGCCTGATCTACCGCGGCAAGCGCCTGGTCAACTGGGACCCCAGGCTCGGCACCGCCGTGTCCGACCTCGAAGTGGTGCAGGAAGAAGAGGACGGCAAGCTCTACCACATCCTCTACCCCTTCACCGACGGCCCCGTGGGTGAGCTGCGCGGCCTCACCGTCGCCACCACCCGCCCCGAAACCCTGCTCGGCGACGTCGCGGTGATGGTGCATCCGGAAGACGAGCGCTACGCCGCGCTGGTCGGCAAGACCGTCGAACTGCCGCTGACCGGCCGCCGCATCCCGATCATCGCCGACGACTACGTCGACCGTGAATTCGGCACCGGCTGCGTCAAGGTCACGCCCGCCCACGACTTCAACGACTACGCCGTCGGCCAGCGCCACGGCCTGGACATGATCGTCGTGCTGACGCTGGCCGGCGCCGTGCCGGCCGAAGCCGAAGTGTTCGACACCGCCGGCCAGGCCAAGGGCCAGGTCGCGATGCCGGCCTCGGTCGCCGGGCTGGACCGCGTGCCGGCGCGCGAGAAGATCGTCGCCGAACTCGAGGCCGCCGGCCTGCTGGTCGAAGCCAAGGCGCACAAGCTGATGGTGCCGCGCGGCGACCGCACCGGCGTCGTCATCGAGCCGATGCTGACCGACCAGTGGTTCGTCGCCATGAGCAAGCCTGGCGCGGACGGCAAGAGCATCACCCAGAAGGCGCTGGAATGCGTGTCCTCGGGCGAGATCAAGTTCTACCCCGAGAACTGGGTCAATACCTACAACCAGTGGCTGAACAACATCCAGGACTGGTGCATCTCGCGCCAGCTGTGGTGGGGCCACCAGATTCCCGCCTGGTACGGTGACAACGGCCAGTGCTGGGTCGCCCACGACGAAGCCGAAGCGCTCGCGCTGGCTGAAAAGGATGGCTACACCGGCGGACTGCGCCGCGACGAGGACGTACTCGACACCTGGTACTCGTCCGCACTGTGGCCGTTCTCGACGCTGGACTGGACGCCCGAATGGCCGGCCAAGAGCAACGACGCGCTCGACCTCTACCTGCCGTCCACCGTGCTCGTCACCGGCTTCGACATCATCTTCTTCTGGGTCGCCCGCATGGTCATGATGACCAAGCACATCACCGGCAAGATCCCGTTCAAGCACGTCTATGTGCACGGCCTGATCCGCGACGCGGAAGGCCAGAAGATGAGCAAGTCCAAGGGCAACGTGCTCGATCCGATCGACCTCATCGACGGCATCGGCATCGACGAACTGGTCGCCAAGCGCACCTTCGGCCTGATGAACCCGAAGCAGGCCCAGACCATCGAGAAGAAAACGCGCAAGGAATTCCCCACCGGCATCCCCGCCTTCGGCACCGACGCGCTGCGCTTCACCTTCGCCAGCCTCGCCAGCCCGGGCCGCGACATCAAGTTCGACCTGTCGCGCTGCGAGGGCTACCGCAACTTCTGCAACAAGCTGTGGAACGCCACCCGCTTCGTGCTGATGAACACCGAAGGCCAGGACTGCGGCCTGGGCGAAGGTCTCGCCTGCACGCCCGAGGTGCTCGACTTCTCCTTCGCCGACCGCTGGATCGTCTCCCGCCTGCAGCGCACCGAAGCCGAAGTCGCCACCCAGTTCGAAGCCTACCGCTTCGACCTCGCCGCCCGTGCGGTGTATGAATTCGTCTGGGACGAATACTGCGACTGGTACCTGGAACTGGCCAAGGTGCAGATCCAGACCGGCACCCCGGCCCAGCAGCGCGCCACCCGCCGCACCCTGCTGCGCGTGCTCGAAACCGTGCTGCGCCTGGCCCACCCGCTGATCCCCTTCATCACCGAGGAGCTGTGGCAGACCGTGGCGCCGCTGGCCGCACGCAAGGATGCCGACAGCCTGATGCTGGCCCGCTTCCCGCAGGCCGACAGCGCCCGCATCGACGAAGCGGCCGAAGCCAGGGTGAGCGAGCTGAAGGCATTGATCCACGCCTGCCGCAACCTGCGCGGCGAGATGAACATCTCGCCCGCCCAGCGCCTGCCGCTGATCGCCGCCGGCGACAAGGCCGTACTGGCGCAGTACGCGCCCTACCTCGCCGGCCTGGCCAAACTCGCCGAGGTGGAGATCGTCGATGAGATCGGTGCCGACGAACTCGCTCCGGTCGCGGTCGCCGGCGAAACCCGCCTGATGCTGAAGGTGGAAATCGACGTCGCCGCCGAACGCGAACGCCTGGGCAAGGAAATCGCCCGCCTCGAAGGCGAGATCGCCAAGGCCGAAGGCAAGCTCGGCAACGCCAGCTTCGTCGATCGCGCCCCCGCCGCCGTCGTGCAGCAGGAACGCGACCGCCTGGCCGGCTTCAAGGCCACGGTGGACAAGCTGAAGCCGCAGCTGGCGAAGCTGGGCGGCTGAGCCGTATCGGCTTCACCCCTCGACAGAAACGGCAGCGAGATCACTTTCGCTGCCGTTTTCATTTGATGCCTGCGCGGCGAGAACCTGAGCCCGACGGAGCCGACGGCTCGTCGGGGAAAGGTTACTCGGGCAGACAAACTTGGTGCTTTCGGTATTCGGCCGGCGTTACGCCGACATGCTTGATGAAGGCCCGCCGCAAGGTATCGACATTGGCAAACCCGCACTCGGCTGCCACCTGTTTTGGGGTGCTGTGCCCATCCTCCAGCAGCGTCCGTGCCGTTGCTATTCGCGCCATTTCGACCCATGCGGCCGGGGTGATGCCGACTTCAGCATGAAACAACCGGGCGAAATGGCGAGGACTCACCCCGACCCGCCGAGCCAGGCTGGAGATGCTGTGGTCCAGGGCCGGATTGGCCGCGACCCAGCGCTGAACCTCCTGCAATGCCGACCGCCCCATGATCTGCGCCCCGCCCTTGCGGCTGAACTGCATCTGCCCTCCCGGGCGCTTGAAGAACATCACCAGTTGAGCAGCGACACGCCTGGCGACCTCACGCCCCAGATCCTCCTCGACCAAGGCCAACGCCAGGTCGAGCCCCGCCGTCACGCCAGCCGCGGTACGCAGCTTGCCGTCCCGCACGTACAGTGCATCCTCGTCGATCGTGGCCGAAGGGAGCATCCGGGCCAAGGCCTGTGCGGCTGCCCAATGCGTGGTAAGGCGGCGGCCATCGAGCAAACCGGCTCCAGCCAGCGCAAAAGCCCCCGTGCACACCGAGCCGTAACGGCGGCTGCGCACGGCGACTTCACCCAGCCAGGCCAATACGCGGGCAGGCAGCACAAGCTGCTCGATGTTGGGCGCCCCCGCCACCAGCAGAGTGTGGATGGCCTCGTCCTCTTCACCCACCACCCAGTCCGGCAGTAACTGGGCGCCGGACGAACTGCGAATCGGCCCGGATTCGCAGGCAAGGATCCGCAGTACATAAGACGCCTGGCCAGCCTCGACGTTTGCCTGGGCGAATACATCCAATGGACCCGCGACGTCTAGTAACTGAACCCCCGGCAGCGCCAGGATGGCAACAGTCTTGGTCATTTTTTCATCCCTCTCCCACATGTCCGTATCACGCATGAAATGGCACGATACGATGTATCACGTCGGTTGAGGACACCCGGATTGCAGACCAGAATGAAGACCCGCCCTCACACCGGAGACCAATCATGTCCTTGAACATCAGCGGCGTCACCATTCCCGACAGTCAGCTCGCCCGCGAAATCACGGAGATCGTGCGAGACACGGCTTCCCCCTTGCTGTTCCATCATTCCAGCCGCGTCTACTACTTCGCCGCCCTGGCTGGCCTGCATCGCGGGCTGAAGTTCGACGCCGAACTACTGTATTGCGGCTGCATGTTTCACGACATGGGCCTGACCCATCAGCACAGCAGCGCCTGCGAACGTTTCGAGGTGGATGGCGCCAATGCCGCGCGCGACTTCCTCAAGCAACGCGGCATCAGCCAACAAGATATCGACACCGTCTGGACAGCCATCGCCCTGCACACGACGCCCGGGATTCCCCAGCACATGCACCCGGTCGTCGCCCTGGTCACTGCCGGAGTGGAGATGGATGTACTGGGCCTGACCTACCCCGAATACAGTACGGCCGAACGGGAAGCGGTGGTGCATGCGCATCCGCGCGGGGACAATTTCAAGGAAGACATCATTCAAGCCTTCTACGATGGCATCAAGCACAAACCCGATACGACGTTTGGCAACGTCAAGGCGGATGTGATCGCCGACAAGGAGCCCGGCTTCAAGCGCACCAACTTCTGCAGCATCATTCGCAATTCAGCGTGGCGTGCCTGAGCAAGTTCCCGATTGCCAGCACAGTCCCCCACGCAAGCCGTGACGCGCGGGGGACCGACCAGGCCCGATCAGTGCGACGCGGCGGATGCTGCACCGACACCGGTCTGTGCACGCACGTACTGATCATCGAATGCCTTGCGTTCTTCGTCAGCAGCCTCACTGTGGTCGAGCACCGAGAACAACCACGTTGCGAAGAAGGCGACCGGCATCGAGAAAAGCGCCGGCTGTGTGTAGGGAAAGATTGCCGAGGCATTGCCCAGCACATCCACCCATACCGATTTCGACAGCACGACGAAGATCACTGCGCTGAACAGGCCAAGATAGCCGCCAGCCAGTGCGCCACGGGTAGTCAGGCCTTTCCAGTACATCGAAAGGATCAACACCGGGAAATTGGCCGAAGCCGCAACACCAAAAGCCAGCGCCACCATGAAGGCGACGTTCATCTTCTCGAAGACGATGCCGAGCAGGATGGCAACGATGCCCAGGCCAATGGTGGCAAACTTCGATATCCGCAGTTCGGTCGCTTCATCGGCCCTACCCTTCATGATCGTCTGCGCATAGAGATCATGCGAAATCGCCGATGCGCCGGCCAGCGCCAAACCGGCCACCACGGCCAGGATGGTTGCGAATGCGACCGCAGCCAGGAAGCCGAGCAGGAGATTGCCGCCCACCGCATGCGCCAGATGCATGGCGATCATGTTTCCGCCTCCGAGCACTGCGCCACCGAGTACGCCGCCTTCGAAGTACTGCGGATTGCGGCCTACGATGATGATCGCCGCCAGGCCCATGATGGCGATGACGTGGAAAAAGTAAACGACGATACCGGACGCATACAGCACCGACTTGCGCGCTTCCTTCGCATCGGTAACGGTGAAGAAGCGCATCAGAATGTGCGGCAGGCCCGCCAGCCCGAACATCAGGCCGAGGCCGAGCGAAATCGCCGTCACCGGATCAGCCAGCAGGCTGCCAGGGCTGAGCAGCCCGTCTCCTTTGCTATGCACTTCGAACGCACGCCGGGTCAATTCTTCGTAGCTGAAGCCGAACTGACTGAAAGCCAGCAGCATCACGGCCGTACCGCCCAAGAGCATCAGGCAGGCCTTGATGATCTGTACCCAGGTTGTAGCCACCATTCCGCCAAAAGTCACGTACACCATCATCAATGCCCCGATCACGAACAATGCCAGCGTGTAATCGAGACCAAACAGCAGCTTGATGAGCTGGCCCGCGCCAACCATCTGTGCAACGAGATAAAGGCTGACGACCGTCAGGGAACTGACCGCTGCCATGGTACGTACCTTGCCTTGATCGAGGCGGTAGGCGGCGATGTCGGCGAAAGTGAATTTGCCGAGGTTGCGCAAGCGTTCCGCCATCAGGAACATGATGATCGGCCAGCCGACGAAAAAACCCATCATGTAGAAATAGGCATCCACCCCTTGCAGATACATCATTGCCGTCAAGCCGAGCAGCGTGGCAGCCCCCATGTAGTCACCGGCAATTGCCAGGCCATTCTGGACGCCAGAGATGCCACCGCCTGCAGTGTAGAAGTCCGATGTGGATTTGGTGCGGCGGGCCGCCCAATAAGTAATTCCCAATGTCATCAGTACGAATGCGAAGAACATTGCGATCGCATGGAGATTCAATGGCTGCCGAACGGTTTCACCAACGGTATCGGCAGCAAGTACCGGCGCACTCGCGGCGGCCATGGAGGCCACCAGCATAGAAAGAAGTCTGGTTTTCATTTTTGCGCCCTCAATGCATCGTTGACGATCTGCTGATTCAAGACCTCGAACTCACCATTGGCACGGCGCACATACAAATAGGTCAGCCCCCAGAAAAGCGCGAACTGAAACATGCCGGCAGCAACGCCGAAGCTCAGGTTGCTGCCTTCGAACAAGCGGCGGCCGATCATTTCCGGCCAGAACGCCACCAGCAGGACGAAGCCGTAGAAGGCCACCAGCACGATGGCAGTCATCGTCCCGGCGAACAGCCGGCGCCGAGCGGCCAATTCCGCAAAGCGTGGATCGTGCCGGATATGTGAATATATTGAACTCGACATGTCTTCCTCCTCATTACTCTCGCGTGGTCCGGGTTCTGCTGATGCCGGACTCACGTATCTGTTTGGCTCGCTTCCCGGCCAAGCGCCGGAAGGTACACGGTTCAATTCATCGCGCGCGCAATGAAATTTCCGAGGGCAAGGTTGAATTCCTCGGGGCATTCGAGCATCGGGAAATGCGCCGCACCTTCGACCAGGACGAGTTCTGCGCCAGGGATGCCTGCAGCAAGCTGGCGCGATTCGGATGGCGGGGTTATCTGATCCTCGACGCCGCATACGACCAGCGTCGGGACTTGTATTTCGCCCAGACGGGCGCGGCTGTCGGCACGGTTCAGCGACTCGATGGCCTCGATCGCCACATGCTCGGGCGTCTGAACCACTTCCTGCTTGCCGAAATCGATCAACTCAGCGGGCGCGCGGCTTCCGAAGGAGCGCTCGATCACCAACTGGCTCGCCTGCGCCACGCCCAGCTCGCGAATGCCGGCAAGGACGTTTTCTGCCTTCACGTCCGCCCCCAGGCCATGCGGCGTCGCCCCGACCAGCACCAGTGCCTTCAGGCGCTGCGGATTGCGCAGCGCAAACTGCTGCGCCACCGTGCCGCCCATGGACAAGCCGACCAGAATGGCCTGATCGATATCCAACGCCTCGAACACCTGTTCGATATCCTGGACAAAGGCATCGATGCTGTACGATCTGCCCTGCGGCGCAGGCGACACGCCGTGACCAGGGAGATTGATCAATACCACACGCCGTTCTGCCGAGAACACGTCCACCTGATTCCGCCAGAACTCACTTGTCGTGGTGAATCCATGGCAAAACACGATTGCCGGCCCCGCACCAGCGACCTGAACACGCATGTCCCCGATCGTCTTCCACTCTTTGTTCATTTCCGTCTCCACCTTCATTTGGCAGGATTGCCCGTACCACGCAAGTGCATGGCACGGCTTGTTCAGCAGTTCCCGTGCCACGACGTGATCTTGCGGAAATAAACAGGATAAAATCATGATTAATAAAGAAATTTTCTTAAAAAAGAGAAAAACATGATGCCGAATTCATCTCCCCGTGCGGGCGTAAAATCTCAAATTTGCGATTTTTTCTCTTAAAAATGAGAACCGCGAGCAAGAATGACTGGTTTGGATCCGGCCAGGACGAAGCGGAATTTCTGCGCCAAGTACTCGATCACGTATCCGAATGTCTGGTGGCGGTGGATACGGCCGGACGCATCGTCTTCATCAACACACCGTATTGCCGCTTGCTTGGAGGTTCCGCTGAAAGCTTTCTAGGTCGCCATATTTCCGACGTGGTTTCTCCGGAAAGCCGGCTCCACAAGGTTGCCCAAGGCTCCGATGTCGTGGTCGGGGCAGTGCTGGAAGTACGAGGGCACAAGCTGATCACGCGCCAGGTGCCGGTTTTTCAGGACGGCCGCATCATCGGCGCGGTTGGCATGGCGCTGTTTTCCAATGTCGATCTACTGAAGCAGACCTTCGCTCTCGCTTCCCGCCCTGGGCAGGCTATCCAGCACTCGCGCAACGCCTGGGCGGCAAGGGCTAGCCTCGACGATCTTCTCGGCACGGGGGCACAGTTCGAGAATCTGTGCAATCGCCTGCGACAGGTGGCGGCGCATTCTCACCCGGTGCTCATTCTCGGGGAAACGGGGAGCGGGAAAGATCTCGCAGCCAGTGCGATCCATTCCTTGTCCGCACGCGCGAAGCGGCCATTCGTCTGGATGAACTGCGCGTCGATTCCAGAAACCTTGATCGACGCCGAGCTGTTCGGCTACGAAGGGGGCGCCTTCACTGGCGCGCGCTCACAAGGCAAGCCCGGGAAATTCGAACTCGCCAACACCGGCACGCTGTTCCTCGACGAAATCGGCGACATGCCGCTCCATCTGCAGGGCAGCCTGCTGCGCGCAATCCAGAACCAGGAAATCGTGCGTGTCGGCGGCACTGCACCACAACTCGTGGATGTCCGCATCATCTGCGCCACCAACCGCCCTCTGCTGGAACTAGTCAAAGCCGGCAAATTTCGTGCTGACCTCTTTTACCGGCTCAACGTGCTGAACATCGAAATGACAGCGCTGCGCGAGCGGGAAGATCTGGAGTTCTTCATCGGCGCCCTGTTCGATCGTCTCTGTCGTCGAGAAGGGTTTTCCGGCCGGCAGCTCGGAGATGCGGAAATAAAGCAGCTCCTTTCCCACTCCTGGCCAGGCAATGTGCGCGAGCTCGAGGGGGTACTGCTGAGGCTCCTGATCTCGAACGAAATCCGTCTACCAAAGCTGCCGGACACGGAAAGCAATGAAACGCCCGCAGATCCTGAAGAAGGCATGCTCGACCTGCAATCGCACATGGCACGCGAACGGCTGCGCCATATCAAGCGTGTCATCGATTCGGTTGCTCAGGACAAGGATCGTGCCGCGCGCTTGCTGGGCATAAGCCGTGCCACGCTATACCGGGAACTCCAGCACGGCGGTCGGTGACTGCTGCCACGGTGCGCCTGGCCGGATAGCAGCACGCACCAATCGGAATAGGGGCGATCAGGATAGCGCGTCTGTGTTCCATCTGAACCCTGTGCTCAGTTTTCCATGGCTTTCAACTCGGCGAGAAACCGATGCTGCTGCGCACCCTCGCGCCGGCTTTGCTGTATCTGCGCCCCGAGATTGTCGATCTCGCGACGCTTGGCAGCCAACTGCTCGTTGTTGGCTCTGAACACATTCTGTTGCTCCTGGCGCTTTTTCTGCAGTTCGGCGTTCAGTGCTTCAATCGCCTCGTTCAACTGCCCGCTTATGCCATCACGGCTGCTCCGATGTGTGGCGTCCAGTTCCTGGCGAATGGCGCCGATTTTCTCCTGGTAAAACCGTATTGGCCTGCGCCATCAGCTCCCTGCGCTGGGTGGACAACGCCGCTTCCTGTTCCCTCAACTGTGCCTGGCGTTCGCGGAATGAAGCCTCCAGCCCAGCCAGCTCGCTACGTAGCGTTTCATCGGCACCGGCTTTGTAACGGGTGAAATCCGCCGCACTCTGGCGTTTGCGTGCTGCGGAAACGTCCGTGTTGTATGCGTCGCGCAACTGCTTGCGCTGCGCCGCTGCAGCCTGCTGCAGCTCCTTTCCCTGCGCCTGCAGTTCAGCGGCCTTCAGCCGGTAATCCTTGTCCAGTTCCGCAATACGCGCATCCAGCTCCTTCTTGGGCTCAGCGCCTTTTTCCCTGAGGGCAGCCTGCAGTTCCTGTCCGGCGGCCTGGTTTTCCTGGTTAGCCCTGTTGCGCAACACTGTCTGTTCCTGATGGATGCGCTGCTGCTCGTCATTCAGCGCTGCCGTCACTTGCCGGTTCTCTTCCTGGATCTTCTGGTTCAGCGCGTTCCACTCCCCGATCATCGTCTGCCACCGGGATTCATCGGCGCCGATCTGTTCTGCACGTTTTTCGAGCGATGCCTCGGCAGCGGCCACCAGACGCTCGTAGTCCGAACTGCCGACAATGACATGTTTCGCTCCATGAACATCAGCAGGTTTTCCGGCAAAGAAATTGGGGGCCTGTTCGTGCGAGAACATGCTCATCCATTCCTCCCCGCGGAGAACCGAACTGGCTACGCCGATAACAAGCGCATCATCACCTTTCCTGGCGATGCGCTTGAGGATCGCATGCTCGTCGAGCGTGCCCAGGTTCTCGTACAGATCCGCCTTTGGAGAAACCTCCGCGCGGAAGCGGTAGCGGCGCTGCGGCTCGACCTTGGTGCCGACATCGTCTTCGGCTTCGATCTTGAAACTCTCGACCTGCCAGGCATTGGGGATGTCTGCGGCGAACTGCGATTTCAGGTCAGGGCCGCTTTTGCCGCAGGCCGCAAGGCCCAGCACGCCTATTCCGAAAGCAAGTCCCCGGAACCAGCGACGGACGATCGTCGTATCACTGAATCGGCTTCGTTCAGCCTGCCGTATCCGAATCGCAGGGCAAGCACGTAGATTGTTTGTCATGGGGACTCTCCGCTGGCACAGATACAGCAGTGGAAGACGAGACAACAGGTCGGGCAAGACACTCGGAAACTGCGGTTCGTGGTTTATGTATCATAGTGTTACATCGACCGCAACCAGCTTTCAGAGCCGATAAACGATGGAAATCCATGTTGAAAGCAGCGCATCGTCACCATCGACGTGCTGGAGGTGGCATGGGTTTCCGCGACCGCCTGGGGCCGGGCGACGCGCAGTTCATCCACGCCGGGTACGGCATCCTGCACACCAAACGCTCGTGAGCGGGCGCCGGGGCCTGCAACTGAAGTCGATGCGCAGGCCGAACTCCCGCTTTACATGGCATGAGGCCAGGCCGAGGTAAGCGACCAGTATCCGCATGTGGGCGATCTGGGCCTGCTGAGCGACGGCACACGGATTCGCGTGACCGCACAGGGCGATGAGCCTGTCGAACCTGCCTTGATCGGCGGACGGCCCGTGCAGGGTGAAGTGCTGTTCGACGGCCCTTTCGTCATGGATACGTCCGGGCGGCTGCAGCGGGCCAGGCGCGATTTCGTTGCCGGCCGCATGGGGCGGATGGAGGGCGTGCCGTCCTGAGCGTGGAAACGGAACGGGCCGACCGCATCACCGGCCGGCCCGTTCCGCATTCAGTAGCCTGAAGTGGAAGCTTTACTTGCGCTTCAGGAAGAACTCGAAAGCCTTGTCCGCCGTTTCACCCTGCTGCAGCAAGGGGTTGCCGGTCTGCTTGGCGAAAGCCTGAAAATCCTTGGCCGAACCCGGGTCCGTCGCCACCACGCGCAGCACCTGGCCCGATTGCATCTCGGCCAGCGCCTTCTTTGCCCGCAGGATCGGCAGCGGACAGTTCAGGCCGCGTGCATCCACTTCCTTGTCGAAATCCATCCTGTGTCCTCTCTTGCGTCGATATCAGTTTTTTGAATGGCTCGCCATTCTAGTGGATGCCCGCCCGGCCCGAAAGAACGCGCGGCAGGACAGGCGATGCCTGCCCATCGAATCCGTCACGACGGGAGCTCAATCCTTGCGGTCGCGCCTTTCCTCGATCAGGCGCTGTTTCAGTTCGCGCAGACGCGCGTCCACCGCGGAGAGCTCGTAGAAATCGCCGTCACCCGCCCTGCTGGCGATCTCCAGTTGCTCGATCGCTGCCGGCAGGCTGCCGCGCAGCCGATAGACCTCGGCCTGGGCGCGGTGCTGGGCGGTGACTTTGCCCAGGTCCGCATAGGCCCGCGACAGCAGTTGCCACAAGCGCGGATCGGACTGGCGGCTGTCCAGTGCGCGGCGAATGCCTTCGACCGCCGCCTGCGGCTGGCCGCCGAGGATGCGCGCATTGGCCAGCGCATAGACCAGGGCGTGGTTGGACGGGAAGCTGCGCATCGCCGCCTCCAGCACCTTGATCGCGGTCGCGCCGTCCTTGCGCGCCAGTGCGATCTCGGCGCGCAGCGTTTCGATCCACGGCGACGGCGGCGCCTTGGCGCGCACGGCGTCGAGCCGCTGCGCCGCCTCGTCCAGCCGGCCGGCGCGGAACAGGGCGCGCGCCAGGCCATAGCCGGCGGCGGGGTCGGCCGGCGCCTGCGCCAGTTGGCTTTCCATGTCCCTGACCGCATCGGTGGCCAGACCGGCGTTGGCACGCAGCTTGGCGCGGGAGAAGTTGAAGTCCGGCGAATCGACCACCTGGCGGTAGCGCATCGAGTTGACGCGGTTCTCCATGTCGGCGATGCGCTCGGTCGTCAGCGGGTGGGTGCGCAGATAGGCCGGCGCATTGTTCTCGTACATGCGGGTGGCACGCTGCAGGCGCTCGAAGAAGCCGGGCATGCCGCGCACGTCGAAGCCGGCGTTCTCCAGCGTCTCGAGCCCGACGCGGTCCGCCTCGCGCTCGAAACTGCGGGTATAACCGAGCTGCGACTGGATCGCGCCGGCCTGGCCGGCGGCGATCGCTGCCTGGCTGACGTCCGAATTGCTACGCGCCGCCAGCACCGCCACCAGCAGCGAGGCCATCATCAGCATCGCCGACTGGCTCTGCTTGCCGACGATCTGCGCGATGTGGCGCTGCGTGACGTGGGCGATTTCGTGGCCGAGCACCGAGGCGAACTCGGATTCGGTCTGCGCTGCCAGCAGCAGGCCGGTATGCACGCCGATGTAGCCGCCGGGCAGCGCGAAGGCATTGAGCGTGGAGTCGCTGACGACGAAGAAATCGAACTCCAGCCCGGGGTTGTTGCTCACCGCCGCCAGCTTGTGGCCGATGCGGTTGACGTACTCCTCGACTTCCGGATCGTCCAGGTAGCTGGCATCGCGCCAACGGATCTGGCTGATGATCTGCTCGCCGATGCGCCGCTCGGCGGCCGGCGAAAGCTCGGTCGCGGCAACGTCTCCCAGGTCGGGCAGATCGTAGGCGTGGACTGGGAAAGCCAGCGCGAGGCTGAGCAGCAGGGCAAGAGGTCGTCGCATCATCGGATGCTATGATACCCGGCCGCATCGAAGCGTTCCCGCATGCCTGTATCGGGCTGTAGCCGCCCTCCGGCCGCGGCGCATCCTCCTTCCCTTCATGGCCGCCGAAGCACGATGAGCACCGACGCACCGAACCCCGACACCTCCGCCTTGACCCACTTCGACGCCGAAGGCCAGGCCCACATGGTCGACGTCGGCGCCAAGGCCGAAACCCGCCGCGTCGCCGTCGCCACCGGCCGCATCCTGATGCTGCCGGATACTTTCGGCATGATCCGCGCCGGCACCGCCAGCAAGGGCGACGTGCTCGGCATCGCCCGCATCGCCGCCATCCAGGCCTCGAAGCGCACCAGCGAACTGATTCCGCTGTGCCATCCGCTGCCGCTGACGCGGGTGGCGGTCGAGTTCGCGCTGGAAGAAGGCGAGCGGGAAGGGAGCGAACACGCGGTGCGCTGCACCGTCACCGCCGAAACGGTCGGCCGCACCGGCGTCGAGATGGAAGCACTGACCGCGGTCAACGTCGGCCTGCTGACGATCTACGACATGTGCAAGGCGGTGGACCGGGGCATGCGCATGGAAGGCATTCGCCTGCTGGAAAAGCTCGGCGGCAAGTCGGGGCACTGGCAGGCCTGACGACAGCCTGCCGGACGGCCTACTTGGCGCCGTCCTTCGCCGCCAGGCGTGAGATCACCAGCGGAAAGGCGCCCGACCCGGCAAGCGCGATGGCCGACACCAGAAACGCCAGTCCCGCCATCGGCTCCGCCAGTGCCGGATGAAGCCGCTCGCCGGCACCGGCGAAACACATCACCGCCGGCACCAGACACAGCGCCGCCAGGACGAAAAGCACGCGCGCCGACATCGGCATCCGGTGGTGATCGGCTGACATGCATCCATTCTCCATTCAAAAGTTGCGGCCCAGCTTGCGGTACAAGGTGTTGCGGGCGATGCCCAGGGCCCGTGCAGCGGCTGACACGTTGCCACCATGTTCGGCCAGCGCCCGCTGGATCAGGCTCTCGTCCAGACCCAGCGGGGGACGGCCACGCGGTCGGCTTGGCGCGGACAACATCCTGCTGGGTTCCGCTCCTGCCCGAGGCGTGACGAAAACCGGCGCGGCTTCGGCCTCGAAGATTTCCTCCGGCAGATGCTGCGGCAGGATCACCCGTTCATCGTCATCGAGCAGCGCCAGCGCCACCCGCAGCACGTTCTGCAACTGGCGGATGTTGCCCGGCCAGGCATGGGCTTCGAAGAAGCGCATCACTTCGTCCGACACGCTCACGCCATCGCACGGTTGGCCGGCGCACTCCGCCGCGATCAACTGGCCGACGATGACACGAATGTCGGTGCGCGCGCGCAAAGGGGGCAGATGGACGGTCAGGCCGTTGATGCGGTAGTAGAGATCCTCGCGGAACAGGCCGTTCTTCACCGATTCGTTCAGCATCCGGTGCGTCGCCGACACCAGGGCGATGTCGACCGGCACCGCCTCCCGGGCACCGACTGGCACCACGCGGCGCTCCTGCAGCACCCGCAGCAGCCTCGCCTGCATGGACAGCGACATGTCGCCGATCTCGTCCAGGAACAGCGTGCCGCCGTCGGCCTGCTGGATGCGCCCCACTGCGCCTTCGCGCCGTGCACCGGTGAAGGCGCCGCCGACATAACCGAACAGCTCGGCTTCGATCAGGCTTTCGGGAATCGCTGCGCAGTTGAGGGCGACGAAAGGGCCATCGGCACGCGGCCCGCTGTTGTGGCAGGCCTGCGCCAGCAGCTCCTTGCCGACACCGGATTCGCCCTGGATCAGCAGCGGGATGTTGCGCCCCACCACCCTGCCGGCGCGATCGAGCACCCGCTGAAGACCCGCATCGCCGGTGGCCAGGCGGACGAGCGTCACACGCCGGCCGGCGGCAGATTCCAGCGCAGCATGATGCGGCCTCCCGCCAAGGGGCTGCCCGGGGTCGAGAGGCAGGTTCGACGCCGGCACGGGCAGGTTCGCCAGCGGCGCGCGGGTAAAGGTCCGCCCCATCGTCGTTCGTCTCCAACGCCGGACCATGCCGGCTCACCGGGACTATTAAAGCAAAAGCGGACCGATCCACCCAGCGGCGAAGCAGAAAAAACGCTGGGCGGAGAAGGATATTGCGCCTCTCGGCGGGAAGAGCTGCTACAGCTAGCGGCCGCGGGCGCGATCCTCGGCTTCCACTTCGGCCATCTCGTCGTCGTCGAACAGCCGCGAGCGGGTCAGGAAGGCCTTGCCGGTGCCGCCTTCGAGCGAGAAGGTGCCGCCCGTCCCTTCCACCACGTCGATGATCAATTGCGTGTGCTTCCAGTATTCGTATTGCGACGCACTGATGTAGAACGGTACGCCGCCGATCTCGCCGAGATGGACGTCGTAAGGGCCGATCGTCAGGTCGGTGGGCAGGTAGCAGTTGGCGGCGCTGTTGTCGCAGCAGCCGCCGGATTGATGGAAGATCAGCTCGGGGCCGTGCTCGGCCTTGAGCTGATCGATCAGTTCGAGCGCCGCAGGTGTGGCGATGACGCGCTGGACCATGTTTTTCCGCTCCGCAGTACAAGTGTCGGGGGCAGTTGCCTGCCCCCGACCAAGCGCCCGCAAGCAGGCGCGGGAGGAGAGCCGTCTCAGAAGAATCCGAGCTTGTTCTCGCTGTAGCTGACGAGCAGGTTCTTGGTCTGCTGGTAGTGGTCGAGCATCATCTTGTGGGTCTCGCGCCCGATGCCCGACTCCTTGTAGCCGCCGAAGGCCGCGTGCGCCGGATAGGCGTGGTAGCAGTTCGTCCACACCCGCCCGGCCTGGATCGCCCGACCCATCCGGTAGGCCACGTTGCCGTTGCGGCTCCACACCCCGGCACCCAGCCCGTACAGCGTGTCGTTGGCGATCGCCAGCGCCTCGGCTTCGTCCTTGAAGGTGGTCACCGCCAGCACCGGGCCGAAGATCTCTTCCTGGAAGATGCGCATCTTGTTGTGGCCCTTGAACAGCGTCGGCTGGATGTAATAGCCCTCGCTCAGCTCACCGCCCAGTTCCGCCTTGTCGCCGCCGATCAGCACCTCGGCCCCTTCTTCCTTGCCCAGCGCCAGGTAGGACTGGATCTTGCTCATCTGCTCGCGCGAGGCCTGCGCGCCCATCATTGACTCGGTGTCGAGCGGGTGGCCGTGCTTGATCGCCGCCACGCGCTTGAGCACCCGCTCGATGAACTTGTCGTAGATCGATTCCTGGATCACCGCCCGGCTCGGGCAGGTGCACACTTCGCCCTGGTTGAAGGCGAACAGCACCATGCCTTCGATCGCCTTGTCGAGGAAGGCGTCGTCCTTGTCCATGACGTCGGCGAAGAAGATGTTGGGCGACTTGCCGCCCAGCTCCAGCGTGGCCGGGATCAGGTTGTTGGCCGCGGCCTGGGCGATCACCCGCCCGGTCGAGGTCGAGCCGGTGAAGGCGATCTTGGCGATGCGCTTGCTGGTGGCCAGCGGCATGCCCGCTTCGCGGCCGAAGCCGTTGACGATGTTGAGCACGCCCGGCGGCAGCAGGTCGGCGATCAGCTCGACCAGCACCAGGATCGACACCGGCGTCGATTCGGCCGGCTTCAACACCACGCAGTTGCCCGCACCCAGCGCCGGCGCGAGCTTCCACGCCGCCATCAGGATCGGGAAGTTCCACGGGATGATCTGCCCGACCACGCCCAACGGCTCGTGCAGGTGGTAGGCGACGGTGTTCTCGTCGATCTCGCTGATACTGCCTTCCTGCGCGCGCAGGCAGCCGGCGAAGTAGCGGAAGTGATCGACCGTCAGCGAGATGTCGGCGTTGAGCGTCTCGCGGATCGCCTTGCCGTTGTCCACCGTCTCGGCGTAGGCCAGCAACTCCAGGTTCTGTTCGATGCGGTCGGCGATCTTCAACAGGATGTTGGCCCGATCGGCCGCCGGCGTCTTGCCCCAGGCCGGAAACGCCGCGTGCGCCGCGTCCAGCGCCAGCTCGATGTCCTCGGCCGTCGAGCGCGCCGCCTGCGTGTACCACCTGGCCGCTGATCGGCGTCACCACGTCGAAGTACTGCCCCTTGACCGGCGCCACCCATTTGCCGCCGATGAAGTTGTCGTAGCGCGCCTTGTGCTGCACCGGGGCCCCGGATTGGCCGGGCATTGCGTAGATCATCTCGATGTCTCCTCGTTCTGGGTGTTCGTGGGCGTAGACCGCCACCACACGCCTCCAGCAGGCACCGTGCCAGCACGACAAGCCCATTTCCCTTCAAGCAGTTACGGAAAAAACCGCCTGCATACCGGGGACGGCATCACGGACGGAGCATGTCAGTACGGAACAACTGCTCCATAAATATGAACATATGGAGCAGTCGAACATGCACTCCACATGCCGGCCGAAGAACCCTGCCAGCCTTCCGTCCGAGCGGAGGAGCGGGGGACATCAGTGTTTCGGCAGCTTGCCGCAAAGCAAGCCAACAGCTGCAAAAAGAAGGAAATTTCGTCGATCGGACACATCTTGGCGCGGTATTTGCTGTGGTATCTTCCGTGGTCGTCCCCCTCCCCGACAGCCACGGCCAGATGCTGCTTGCCTCCCTCGTCTTCGTCCCCTTCATCGCCAGCCTGATCGCGGCATCGATGCCCCAGGACGCCCGCAACCGCGAGTTCTGGCTGGCGGCCGGCGTGGCGGTCTACGGGCTCATCGTCCTGATCTCGCTCTACCCGGAGATGTCGGAAGGCACGGTGCTGCGCGAAGGCTTCAACTGGCTGCCCGCGCAGGGCTTGTACTTCCTGCTGCGCCTGGACGGCCTGGCCTGGATCTTCAGTCTGCTGGTGCTCGTCATCGGCCTGCTGGTGGTGCTGTACGCGCGCTACTACATGTCGCCGAACGATCCGGTGCCCCGCTTCTTCTCCTTCCTGCTCGCCTTCATGGGCTCGATGCTGGGCGTGGTGCTGTCGGGCAACCTGGTCCAGCTCGTGGTGTTCTGGGAGCTGACGAGCCTGACCTCCTTCCTGCTGATCGGCTACTGGCACCACCGCGCCGACGCCCGGCGCGGCGCACGGATGGCCTTCACCGTCACCGCCACCGGCGGCCTGTGCCTGCTCGCCGGCGTGCTGGTGCTGGGCCACATCGTCGGCAGCTACGATCTCGACATCGTCCTCGCCGCCGGCGAACTCATCCGCGGCCACGACCTGTACCTGACCGCACTGCTGCTGATCGCGCTCGGCGCGCTGACCAAGAGTGCGCAGTTCCCCTTCCACTTCTGGCTGCCGCACGCGATGGCCGCGCCGACGCCGGTGTCGTCCTACCTGCACTCGGCGACGATGGTGAAAGCCGGCGTATTCCTGCTGGTGCGCCTGTGGCCGGCCCTGTCCGGCACCCAGGAATGGACCTGGATCATCGGCGGCGCGGGCGTATGCACCCTGCTGATCGGCTCCTTCATCGCGATCTTTCAGCACGACCTCAAGGGGCTGCTGGCCTATTCGACGATCAGCCACCTCGGCCTGATCACCGTGCTGATCGGTATCGGCACGCCGCTGGCGATGGTCGCGGCGATCTTCCACATCCTGAACCACGCCACCTTCAAGGCCTCGCTGTTCATGGCCGCCGGCATCATCGACCACGAGACCGGCACGCGCGACATGCGCATCCTCAGCGGCCTGCGCCACAAGCTGCCGATCACCGCCACGCTGGCGATCGTTGCCAGCGCGGCGATGGCCGGCGTGCCGCTGCTGAACGGCTTCCTGTCGAAGGAGATGTTCTTCGCCGAGACGCTGCACGTCGGCGGCGACCGCAACTGGTGGCTGTCCATCGCCGCAGTGGCGATGGGCGTGTTCAGCGTCGCCTATTCACTGCGCTTCATCTCGATCTTCTTCGGCAAGCCGGCCGAGGAGCTGCCGCGCGACCCGCACGAACCGCCGCGCTGGATGCGCTTCCCGGTGGAATTCCTGGTGTTCGCCTGCCTGGTGGTCGGCATGGTGCCGGCAATCAGCATCGGCCCCATCCTCGACATCGCGGTGACCGCCACGCTTCGCGACCACGCGCCGGACTATGACCTGGCAACCTGGCACGGCTGGAACCTGCCCCTGCTGATGAGCATCGCCGCCTTGCTCGGCGGTATCGCCCTGTACGTGCTGCTGCGCTTGCGCTTCAACCTGCGCGAACGCACGCGCGCACCGCTGCTCAGCCACTTCAACGGCGCGCAGGCCTATGAAACCGCGATGCAGTCGCTGACCCGCGCGGCGGAATGGCTGGTCCGGCGCCTGGGTACCTCCAAGCTGCAAAAGCAGTTGCTGATGATGATTCTGATGTTGCTGATCGTCCCGCTGCTGCTCGTCGGACTGCCGCCCGACTGGACGGTGCTGCCCCTGGAAGGCTTCGACCCGCTGTTCGCCGGCATGTGGCTGATCGGCGGCGCTTGCGCGATTGCCGCTGCGTGGATGGCGAAATACCACCGCCTGACCGCCCTCGTGCTCGTCGGCGGTACCGGCATCGTCACCGCATCCACCTTCCTCTGGTTGTCGGCCCCCGATCTCGCGCTGACCCAGTTGATGGTCGAAACCGTCACCACCGTGCTGCTGCTGCTCGGCCTGCGCTGGTTGCCGCCGCGTATCGAATCGGCGGAGATGCTGGCCGCCGCCTCCCGCCGCGACTGGACGCGCCGCGCGCTGCACATGATCGTCGCCGTAGCCGGCGGCCTGGTGATGGCCGTGCTGACCTACGCCGTGCTGGTGCACCCCGCTTCGGACACCATCGCCGATTTCTTCCTGCTCAACGCGCTCACCGGCGGCGGCGGCAGCAACGTGGTGAACGTACTGCTGGTCGACTTCCGTGCCTTCGACACGATGGGCGAGATCACCGTGCTGTCGATCGTCGCGCTCACCGTCTATGCCCTGTTGCGCCGCTTCCGCCCAGCCTCCGACAGCGCCGAAGTACCGCAGCAGCAGTTGCACACCTTCGACCCGGCCAGCCGGCAGACGCCGTCCGAACAGGCCGACACCGGCTATCTGGCCGTACCGGGCATCTACCTGCGCACGCTGCTGCCCTTCATGGGTGTGATCGCGGCCTATTTCTTCATGCGCGGGCACAACCTGCCAGGTGGCGGCTTCGTCGCCGGCCTGATCTTCGCCGTCGCCATCCTCGTCCAGTACATGCTTGCCGGCGCGAACTGGGTCGAAGCCCACATCACGCTCCGGCCCCACCGCTGGCTGGGCCTCGGCCTGCTGCTGGCCGGCATCACCGGCCTGGGCTCCTGGGCCTTCGGCTATCCCTTCCTGACCACCCACACCGCCCATCTCCATCTCCCCGTGCTCGGCGAACTGCACGTGCCCAGCGCCTTCGTCTTCGATCTCGGCGTGTTCGCGGTGGTCGTCGGCACCACGATGCTGATGCTGGTCGCGCTGGCGCACCAGTCGCTGCGCGCGCACAAGAAAGCAGGGGAACAGGCCGCGGATGCGGCCATTCCCGCCGCCAACGGAGGAGCGCTGTAATGGAAATCGTCATCGCGCTCGCCGTCGGCGTCATGTTCGGCTCGGGCATCTGGCTGATCCTGCGGCCCCGCACTTTCCAGCTCATCACCGGTCTGCTGTTGATGTCCTACGCCGTCAATATCTTCATCTTCGCCATGGGCCGCTTGTCGGTCGACCGTCCGCCGATCACCCTCAGCCCCGACATCGACCCCTCGCAGTTCGCCGATCCGCTGCCGCAAGCCCTGGTGCTGACTGCAATCGTGATCGGTTTCGCGACCACCGCGCTCTATCTCGTCATCATGATCGGCGCACGCGGCCTGACCGGCAGCGACCATGTGGACGGCAAGGAGCCGCGCGAATGAACGCCCTGCCCTTCCTGCAGCACTTCATCGTGCTGCCGATCCTGCTGCCGCTGCTGACCGGCGCACTGCTGATCCCCGTCAAGCAGAGCCGCTACGCGCTCAAGTTCGCCCTCAGCGTCACCAGCACCGTGCTGCTGTGGCTGCTGGCCGCAAGCCTGCTGGTGATGGCCGACAACGGCTACTGGCCCGACGACATCGGCGTCTACCTCGCCGCCAACTGGGTTGCGCCATTCGGCATCGCCCTGCTCGTCGATCGGCTCACCGCGCTGATGCTGCTGCTCACCGCCACCATCGCGCTGGCGGTGCTGGTGTTTTCGGCCAAGCGCTGGGACCGGGTGGGCATCCAGTTCCACACCCTGTTCCAGTTCCTGCTGATGGGCCTGAACGGCGCCTTCCTGACCAACGACCTGTTCAACCTGTTCGTCTTTTTCGAGGTCATGCTGGCAGCCTCCTACGGCCTGGTGCTGCACGGCTACAACCTGCAGCGCATCCGGGCCGGCATGCAGTACATCGCCATCAACCTGGTCGCCTCCTTCCTGTTCCTGATCGGCGTGGCGCTGATCTACGCCGCCAGCGGCACGCTCAACCTCACCGACCTGGGCACGCGCGTCGCCCTGCTCGGCACCGAGGACACCTGGCTGCTGGCGATCGGCGTCACCACCCTCGGCCTGGCCTTCCTGACCAAGGGCGCAATGTGGCCGCTGGGCTTCTGGCTGCCCGGCACCTACGCCTCGGCCTCGGCGCCCGTCGCGGCAATGCTGGTGCTGATGACCAAGGTCGGCGTCTATGCCGTGCTGCGGGTGTGGATGACGGTGTTCGGCGAGGGCGCGGGCGCACTGACCGGCTTCGGCTTCACCGCGCTGGCGATCGGCGGCATGGCGACCCTGTTCTTCGGCGCCGTCGGCATGCTGGCCAGCCAGGAAGGCGGACGCATGGCCGGTTATGGCGCCATCATCTCGTCCGGCACCCTGCTCGCGGTGATCGGCCTCGCCGGCGGCCCGGTGCTGGCCTCCGGCCTGTACTACCTGCTCGGCTCGACGCTGGCGATGGCGGCCTTCATGCTGCTGGTCGAACTCACCGACCGCATCCGCCCGCCCGGCGCGGCACTGATCGCGATCACCATGGAAGCCTTCGCCATCGAGGACAAGCCGGAAGAGCCGGTCGGCCAGGGCATCCCCGGCACGCTGGCCTTCCTGGGTCTGAGCTTCGCCGCCTGCGCGCTGGTGATCAGCGGCATGCCGCCGCTGTCGGGCTTCGTCGCCAAGTTCAGCCTGTTCCACGCGCTGCTCGACATCCTGCCCACCGACGGCCGCATTCCGGGACTGACCTGGGGCTTCATCGCCCTGGTCATCGTCGGCGGCCTGGCCGCCATCATCGCCCTGATGCGGCTGGGCGTGCGCATCTTCTGGGCCTCGGGCGACATCGCGCCGCCGCGGCTGCAGTTCACCGAAGCGGCGCCGATCACGGTGCTGGTCACCTTCTGCGTGCTGCTCACGGTGCAGGCCGGACCGGTCTTCGACTATCTGGACCGCACCGTCGCCGGGCTGACGCAAACCTCCACTTACGGCGACCGCGTGCTGCGGGAGCCCGCGGTGATGCGCATGCCCCGGCCGGAGGCGGAATGATGAAACGCTGGCTGCCCTCCCCGCTGCTGTCGCTGTGCCTGCTGCTGATGTGGCTGCTGCTCAACCAGACCATCGAACCCGCCCACCTGCTGCTCGGCGCCGTGCTCGGCATCGTCGCGCCGGTGCTCGCCCGCCCGCTGCAACCCCAGGGCTACCCGCGCATCTCACGGCCCTTCGTGCTGTTCCGCCTGCTGTGGCTGTCGCTGATCGAGATCGTGCGCTCATGCTTCAACGTCAGCCGGATCATCCTGTTCCGCGGCACCGAAGGGGTCAATTCGCAGTTCATCCACATTCCCCTCGACCTGCGCGACCCCTACGGCCTTGCCCTGCTGTCCTGCCTGATCAACTCGACCCCCGGCACGGTATGGGTGGAGATCGTGCCCGAAACCCACGAACTGCTGCTCCACGTGTTCGACCTGCACGACGAACAATGGTGGATCGACACCATCAAATCGCACTACGAACAACCGATCATCGAAGTGTTCGAGCAACCCAGGCATTCGGAACGGGAGAAAACGACGTGACAACCGCGAGCCTGCTGTCGGCAGCCATCGTCTTCGCACTCGTCTGCGTGGTGCTGGCAATGATCCTGTGCACGCTGCGCCTGCTGATCGGCCCCTCCGCGCAGGATCGCGTGCTGGCCCTGGATACGCTGTGGATGTGCGCGATGCTGCTGGCGCTGATGCTGGGCATCCGCCACGGCAGCCAGATCTATTTCGAAGCGGCGCTGATGATCGCGCTGCTCGGCTTCGTGTCGACGATCGCCCTGGCGAAGTTCCTGATGCGCGGCGAGGTGATCGAATGAGCATCGCCGAAACCCTGCCGGCCTGGGCTGCACTGCCGGTGGCCTTCCTGCTCGTGCTGGGCGGCCTGATCACGCTGATCGGCGCCCTGGGCCTGTTCCGGCTGGCCAATTTCTACCAGCGCATCCACGGCCCGGCCATCACCGTCACCCTCGGCGCCGGCTGCATCTTGATCGCGTCGATGATCTACTTCACCGCCGCACAGTCCCGGCTGGTGATCCACGAACTGCTGATCAGCGTGTTCGTGCTGATGACCGCACCGGTGGTGGCGATGATGATCATGCGCGCCGCGGTCTATCGCGACCTGCGCAAGGAACACCTGGCGGACGAGGAAAAGACGGGCATCGACAGCACGGCCATCGACGCCTGAGCGGCGGCGCCCTCAGCACATCGCCGGCCCGGCCCACCAGCCGCTCATCAGGCTGTCGGGCTTCACCGGCGCGCAGACGCGGGCGCTGCTTTCCCAGGACTCCACCTGCACGTCCAGCCCGGCATACACGCCATAGCCGTCGCCGGCACGAATCCCCTCGCCGGCCTGCAGGCTCTCGCCGGCCCGGATGGCCGCCTCGGCACGGATCAGGCCGCCCGCCTTGATGCCCCAGCCGGCTTCCAGATGCATGCCGGCCTCGATCGAAGCACCTGCGACGATTCCCTGATCCACACGCAGATTCGTCGCCACGCTGATGCCGCCGCCGGCCTGCAGGCTCTTGCGGCAACGCAGTTCGCCTTCGCAGCGCAGATCGGCGCCGATGCCGGCATTGCCCTCCACCCGCATGCACCCTTCGCAGCGCAGGTCCCAGCCCACGCGGAGCTCTCCCGCGCAGCGCAGATCGCCCAGCGCATCCACGCCCCAGCCCACGCGCATGTCGCCACCGACATCGGCATGGCTTTCCGCCCGCACGCCGCCTTCCACCCGCAAGTCGCCACCGACGATCAATTCGCCGCCGACGCGCACACCGCCCCCTGCCCGCAGATCGCCGCCGACGTATAGCCTGCCTTCGACATCGACGTTGCCCCGCACTTCCAGCGTGCCGGCGAACACGATCGCATCGGCCTCGACCGCGTCGACGACACGCAGCTCACCGGTCGGGCCGAACTGCTCGAGCAGCCAGCAGGCATCGCCCACCCGCCCAGCTGCCACCATCCGGTCGAGCAGTTCCTGGTAGTTGCCGCCTTCGCCGAACTGGCGCACGAACCAACGGAATCCGTCGGTGCACGGGCGCTTGGCCCGGACGAAGCTTCTTGTAATAACCATGACATCACCCATGTGCAAGTTCCTCGCCGCGCATCGCGCGGCATCGTGACTGCAGCCTGGGCGGGAAGTGTCCCGTTCGAATGTGTCGGTATTCCGGAGGAAGCCCGGAATCGAGAGGCGGAGGGAAAGAAACCCGGCGTCCCCGCACTGGCTGCACGTTGATCAGGACGCGCGCTGGGCGCGCCCTGGGCAAGGTGCCGTGCGGGGTGGCCCGGGATCAGCCCCGGTTCCGGCCCCGCACGGCCCGGGAAAGCACGGCGGGAGACCCTGCCACCTTGAATGACAGCGCGAGCATGAGCCCGCGCTGGAAGGGAGGAACGGCCCGTCTGCGGCCCACGCGGCAGCCCGCGTCATGGGACGCGGACGCAAGCTCGTCGGGGCGGAAGGCATTCATGGCAGACGGACGGTGCGGGAAAGCAGACCGGGATTATAGGCCACATTACGCGCGCGCCCAAACGCGGCGGCCCGACGGCGTGGCGGGGCGCTCGCCGCCGTCAGCCAGCAGATCAAGGCGCTGGAGGCGTTTCTTGGCGTAGCGCTGTTCCACCGCCACGTGCGCGCGCGCCGACCACGGCGCCGCGATGCTGCCCGGCATCCGCCAGGGCTTCGACTGCCTTGCCGCCGCGGTGCAGGGCACGCGCCGCGCCGCTGCCGCCCTCGAACGCTGGCTGCTGGCCGAAGCGGCCTGCGCCGCACCTCACCGATGAACGCCATATCGGTGTACCGTATCGAAAACATGGCACAGCACACAGCGCGATTGCGCCGTCATCCTCGCTCCAGGAGTCTTCCATGCCCCTCGCCGCGCCCACGTCCCGCTTCGACGCCGCAGCCTACCTCGACTGGGAAGCCCACCAGCCCGAAAAGCACGAATACCTCGCCGGCGAGGTATTTGCGATGGCCGGCGCCTCCAGGGCGCATGCAACCATCGCCCTGAATGTCGCAACGGCCTTGCGCAACCACCTGCGCGGAGGGCCGTGCAGTGTGTTCATCTCCGACATGAAGCTGCACGTACAGGCCGACGACGCCTTCTACTACCCGGACGTGTTCGTCACCTGCGCCGAGTCCGACCGCGTGCAAGACCAGTACATGAGCGCCCCCAGCCTGGTGGTGGAAATCCTCTCGCCATCCACCAGCGCCTATGACCGGGGCGGCAAGTTCGCCTCGTACCGCAAACTGCCCACATTGCGCGAATACGTGCTGATCGATCCCGAGCGCCTCAGCGTCGACCTGTTCCGCCGCCACGAAGACGGCCACTGGATCCTCTACCCCGCCGAGGCCGGGCAGACGGTGGCGTTCGACAGCGTGGGCCTGAGCCTGCCCATCGAAACCCTGTACGAGGACGTGGACCTGCAACCGGGGCAGGCGGCGCGCCACCCATGAAGCCCAGCCACATCCGCAGTAGCAACGCCCCGGCCTGATCGGAGACTCACCCCGCCCTGCACGAGCAGAACCGCCTCTCCACCCGATGATGGCTCGCCACCGCGCACAGCAGGCCCAGCGTCCGCCGGAGGCAAGTGCGGCTGGCCAGCCGCGGGCCTCGTCCCAGGGGGAGTCTGGAAGGCATCACCGGGCCAGCCCCTTGCTCAAGCGTTCGGGAGCTTCCTCGGCCCGTCCGAGTGCGCTTTCAAGCACGCATTCGCTCAACGAACGGCGCTGCGCCTGCGCGGCTGCGGCAAGGGTGTGCTTGGCCTCCCCCGTGAGACGAAGATCGAGCTTTTCGGTGCGAGTGATGCGTGCGGTCAAGACAACTCCCATGCTTGCACGGAAGCTATCCAATGGCATAATCCGCCCACACAATGACATTGTACTTCGATGCCCGCCACGCCCTACGACGGCCTGTACAAGCTGCTCTTCTCGCACCCGCCGATGGTCGAAGCCTTGCTGCGCGGCTTCGTACACGAGGACTGGGTCGCACAGCTCGACTTCGCTACGCTGGAAAAGCCCAACGGCCACTACGTCAGCGAAGAACTGCTGCAGCGCAGCGACGACATCCTGTGGCGTGTGCGCCTGAACCTGGCCGACGGACAGCAGGAATGGCTCTACCTGTTCCTGCTGATCGAATTCCAGAGCAAGGCCGACCCGTGGATGGCGCTGCGCCTGCTGACCTACGTCTGCCTGCTGTATCAGGACTTGATCAAGAGCGGGCAGGTGAAACCGGGCGGCAAGCTGCCGCCGGTGTTCCCGGTGGTGGTCTACAACGGCAAGGCCAGATGGCAGACCAGCGTCGAAGTCGCCGATCTGATCGCCGCGCCCGACAGTCTGGCGCGCTGGAGCCCGCGCTTCCGCCACCACCTGCTCGATCAAGGGCGGGTGCCGGAAGATGAGCTCAAGCCACTATCCGACAACCTGATGGCCCGCCTGATCGAACTGGAAACCCAGCTGCCCCATCATCCAGCCATGCTCGACACGACCCGGGCGCTGATCCGGCTGCTCAAGGGCCCCGGCTTCGACAGCCTGCGCCGCGCCTTTACGGTGTTCTACAAGCACACTATCCTGTCGAAACTGAATCCGGGCCAGACGGCTCAAATGCCCGAGACTTTGCAGGAGATCGACACCATGCTGGCCGAACGCATCGACGAATGGATGGAGGGCCTTCGCCAGGAAGGGGCGCTCAAGGGCGAACAAAAAGGGCGCGAGGAAGGCAAACAGAGTGAAGCCTCCCGGATGCTGGGTCGCCTTCTACGTCTGCGTTTCGGCGCCTTGCCCGGCTGGGCGGAAGCACGGTTGGCGCAGGCACCGCTGGAGCTGCTGGAGGGCTGGATCGAAGCGGTGCTGACCGCGGAGAGCCTGGAAGGGGTGATCGGGCCGGAGGGCTGAGACCGCTCAGATGGCGACCGGACAGCACCTCGGCATCTGCGCCAGATTCAGCCACGCTCCGCAATAACCCTGCTCCGGTAAAACCGCCTCTCCACCCCATAAAAACTTGCCGCGCCACACAGCAGCCCCAGCCCGCCGCCGACGGCGAGGATGGCAGACCAGCTCTCCCAACCCAGCTCGCGCAAGGCGCGCATGCCCAGATAGTGCCACAGGTAGAAACCGTAGGACATTCGCCCCAGCCAGGCGAGGCGGGACACGATCAGCAGCACACAGCCGCTGGCAACACCTTATGTCACTTTTGCCGAACCCTGCACCACACCGCGGAACAATGCTTCAAGCGTGTTTTGCGGCTGCACGTCCAGTATCACGCCATGGACATTCTCGATGGCGAGCAGAGCCCGGCCGAGTTCGGTACGCGGGAACAAGCCTTTCCACACGCGGCCGGCGTCGTGCTCGAAGCCCGGCAGCCCCGTATCGCCGAGGTAACGCACTAGCATCGTATCCTGGCTGGCCAACAGGTCGGCCACGCCTTGCTGGGCGCGGACCTTGCCGCGATCGATCATGACGAAATGATCAGCCAGGCGTTCGACGTCGTGCAGGATATGAGAACAGAAGAACAGGGTCCCGCCCGCCTGGCGGTATTCCTGCATCAGATCAGCGACCTGGCGCCGGCCGATGGGGTCGAGGCCGGACATCGGCTCGTCGAGCACCAGCAGCTTGGGCTGGATGGCGAAGGCATGAGCGAGCGCGGTGCGCTGCGTCATGCCCTTGGACAGATTGCGGATGCGCTTGTCGGCCGCGTAGGCGATGCCGAGTTTGTCCAGCCAGAGCCCAGTGCGACGGATGTTTTCCGGGCCGCCGATGCCATGCAGGCGCAGGCCGCTGCTGACGACCTCGCGCGGGGTGAGCTGTTCGTACAGATAGGGGTTCTCCGGTACATAGCCCACGCCCAGGCGCGATTTCGGATCGTCGGCTGGCCGACCCATCAGGCGGGCCTCGCCGGCGTCGGCGCGCAAGGCGCCGAACAGGATCTTGATCGTCGTGCTCTTGCCCGCGCCGTTCTGGCCGATGAAGCCGACCGACTGGCCCAGCTCCACGGCAAAGCTCACGCCATCGAGCGCCCACACGGGCTTGCCCTTGAGCTTGAAAGATTTGTCCAGACCGCTGACTTCGATTGCCTTCATTGCTGTTTCTGCTTCGTCATGTGATCCGCCAATTGCACCTGTCCACCGGCATCCAGCACGTAGCCCGCGCCGAGGGGGTCGTCCGGCAACGCCTGCAGCGCGCCGTATCCGATCAACTGCTCGATCTGCCGGGGCGTGCCGCCGTGGCGGCTGCGGTAGTCGGCCACGGCCTCGCGCAGCGCCAGCAGTCCTTGCAGGCGCCGGTAGCGTGCCGAGACCAGGGCGCGGAAGTTTTCGTCACGGCTGTCCTCGAACATCTTTTCGAGGATTTCCATCGCCACACGCGGATCATCACCACGCTCGTACCAGGCTGATGCCATGGCACGCAGCGCGGGGGCATTGCGCGGATTGCGCGTGGCGGCGATTTCCGCCCACTGCCCGGCTTTCGCCATGTCGCGTTCGAAGTACATGGCATTGAAGGCATAGTAAAAGGCTGGCCACATGTCCCACTGACGGGCATTGCTGGCGCGCAGCAGCACGTCCTGACCGGCCTCTACCTGACCGTTCCACGGCAACATCGCGGCGGCCAGGTAGTAGTTGTCTTCGTGCAGGGGATTGAAGAACGCTGCGTCCATTTGGAGCTGGCCTTGTACCCGATAATTCTCTTTCTCGCGCGTATGGCCGTCGGCAACGATGCTACGAAACACATTCAAATTCGCTGCCAACCAGGGGTCGCCGGTGGAATAAGCCAATTGAACCAAGCGCGGCAGACGGACCCGCAGTAAATCGTCGCTGTCAACTCTAGGGTAGTCGCGCAGTTGCAGGTTGGCCCACGAAAACACTGTCCAGCCGAGAACGCAGACGCACAATAGACGTAGTACCGTCATACTTGTGTTCTCAAGTGAAATCTCGGCGCTGGAACAACACGTTTGCCAAGGCCAGCATCGCGGTGACATAGGCCAACGCCATCGCTACGGCCCACAGCATGGGCTCGGGCGTGGGCGGCACGTCGTATAGCGTGAATGTGCGCCAGTCGAGTCGTGACAGATCGGGAAGCCACATGAAAGTGTATTCCACTATCGGCCCGAACAGTCGCGCCTGCTCGGGGTCGGCCGCGCGGCCGTCACGCAGAAAATCAAAAGTCGTACCCAAGCCGCGAGCAGCTAGTGCAAACGCCAAGCCCATCAAGAAGGGTAGAAAAGGTGTTGTGGACAAACTGCACAGTAATACTGAAAAGGCCAACACGACAAGAAGATCCAGCCAGATACCCAGCATTGCCAACGCATAGCGGTAGTCCAACTGCGGCATCGTTAACTGAACATAATCCCAGTTTGCCAGGCGCAAGACCAGCCACAAGGCCATGCCCAAAAGCAAGGTTGCGCCGGCGCAGAGCAGGGCCAGCGTGGCAAAACGCGAAAACAGGAATTGACCACGGGTATACGGGTAGGCCAGCATGAAATAGACGGTCTTGCGTTCAATGTCCTGCCCTAACAGCAGTTGCACCCACATCAACGCAAGCAACAACAACACCAGACGCAGCCCGGAAAAGCCTACGTCGAGCCCCACCGTCATTGGCTGGCGACCGGAGAAGGCGGAAGCCAGCAGTGCTCCTCCAATCACTGCGAGCCCCAATAACAGCAGGGCACGAGTGGCATTGAGACGCAGCCCGGTCAACAGGCCGTTACGGATCAACTCAAACATATGGGTGTTGGACGTATCCTGCGAGTCGAAACGAAAACCCCCTCCGTCGGGAGGGGGCTGGCGATACGACATACAATGGCGTTACGGAGGAGTGCAGCCGTTCTCGGTATCCGGAGTAAAGCGTGCGTCCAATGCATCAACCATGGCACCGGCTGCTTTGGCATCTGCCGCCGGCAATGGATCGCCGCAGGGGGCGACGCTGCCGCCATCGCTGTGTCCAACATAGACGTTGCGCCCCAGAACACTGACCGCCCCTACCGTCATCCAGCGGCCATCGACGCTATCCTCCGCCGCCGCCAGGATGACGTTGGCCGACAGCGAGAAATCGAAATCCTGCTTGACGAAATTTCGGTCTCCACGATCATCAGCAACAGTATAAGTCCAGTTCGTTGCAACCGAGGATGCAGAATCAGCTGTCTTAGCCGAGTCGCCAGACGACATATCAAATTCTTCACGATCTGTTGTTTGGGCCATCACAGAGGCCGCCATCGTAGCCATCACCATTCCAAGTAGAATCTTTTTCATTCTATTTCTCCAGATTAATATTATGAATTAATTTCAATTTGAGTTGGCGATGCCAGCGGTCAGCACATTGCGGTCGTCGGACTGCGCCGACTTGTCGTGGCCCTTGGCCTGGTATTCGGTGAATTGCGGAATGGCGATGGCAGCCAGAATACCGATGATCGCGACGACGATCATCAATTCGATCAGGGTGAAGCCCTTTTGCACCATTTTCATTTTGTGCTCCTGGTTGGTTGGAATGCCGAGGGTGTTCGGGCTGTAATGCGCTCGCCACCTTCTGGCTTTCCTATCGCAACTGCCGTGCCAGCCCGTAAGAAAATCGAAAAAGCTTTTTTCCGTTAAATAGATCACACCACGCTCCTCCCCTTTCTCACCGACCCGTGACAAGAAGGTGTGACACCGCCAGCGGTGTCACTGGTCGGCGTGACAGAACGCGACGGCTGTTTTCCCCCCGAGCCGTCTCCCATTACACTCGCGGACAGATGTGCAGGAGGGTGCCGTGCCGGATGCCGCACGGCCTTACCTGCTCCTGTCTCGACATACTGCCCGGAGTATTCTCATGTCCTTCATCAGCCTCAACACCGCCGCCTCGCTGACGGGCCTGAGCAAACGCACGCTATGGCGCCGTATTGCCGCCGGTAACCTCATGGCATTTACGGGGGAAGCGGGGGGGGGGGCAACCTCGAAATAACCCGTGTAAAGCTCTCCGAGGTGGCGCTGTGGACGCGTTTCAAGCTGGAGGACGAGGACGTCGAATGCGTGCTGGCGGCGGATGAAGGCGACATCGAGGCGCAGTGCGATCTGGGCCTGTTGCTGCTGTCGCACGGCATGGAGGCGGAAGCCTACGGCTGGTTCAGCAAGGCCGCACGGCACTTTCACGCCGAGGCGATGCAGTGGCAGGGGCGCTGCCTGATTTCCGGCTGGGGGACCGAGGCCGACCGCGAGGCCGGCATCATGTGGCTCCGTCGCGCCGCCGCCCGCGGCCATGCCACTGCCAGCCACATGGTGGCCTGGCTCGACGCCAACCCGGAATCTGCCCTGGCGGGCGCCGAGCTGGAAGCTGTGCTGGACCGCATCGAACAGAAGGTGATTCTGGGGGCGCTGAAGGAGACGGCGGACGGGACGAATTGAGCAGCGTCAGCGGATTGCAAAGTCGCGGGTAGTCCATCGGGCATGCGCTCATACCAACAACCCACCTCTTTTGGCATGAGCGCGGCCGCAGTGGGAAAACTGAGTGAGTACGGAGCCGCCGAAGTGTCCGTTACTTCAAGGACGGGCTATCTCCCTCCAGCTCGACATCATCGACCCGCGTGCCGTCGAGCGTCTGGATCAGCGAGAACAGGCGGCGGTAGAACGTCGGGCTGGTGACGGTTTCCTCACCGATCTTGACCAGCGACTCCTTGGCCGCCGTCCAGGGCAGCGAGATGGAGCCGAGGCCGGTGACACTGAGGCCGGTGCTGGTCGAGCTCGATTTCAGCGCATAGCGCGTCTGCAGCGCATTGGCATAGATCACCGCGCCGACGTTGCTCGGCAGGCACACCAGCGTGATGTTGAGCGTGACGCCTTCGTCCGGCGTGGGCTGGAACAGCTTCTCGCCCCTGATCCGCACCATGTCCGTGCCCTCGATCCGGTAGCCCTGGCTCAGCAGGGCGCGCTTGCCGAGCTCGCACGCCTCGGCGGGCTCGCGCGTGCTCCAGGTGGCGAACGGAGATTCGTGCTGGAAGGTTTCCATGTCATACACCGGCGGCGGCGAGGAGCAGGCCGCGATCAGCAGAACGGAAACACCAGCAAGGGAAAGGCGAAGGGCGGCTGGGGGCATGGACGACTGCAGGGCTCTTCGAGCAGGACGGATACGAATGGTAAAACATCGCTTATCCCCGGTACATGCGCAAGCCTTCCACGAAACAGCCCCATACATTTCCGGGCGGATCGCCGCCGGGCTGAAAACGAGGGGCGGGCAGACGGGCATTTCGGCCCATGCGGGCGCAAACACGGTGGAACATCCCCCTTCCGTGGGCTAACATGCGCGGCCGTTTCCGCAGCATCGGCCCTGCGCCGCCCTCCTCCATGCATGCTCCCGCCCGCGCCTGCGGCATCGACTTCGGCACTTCCAACTCCACCGCCGGCTGGCTGTGCGGCCCGCTGCGGCTCCGCTGCTGGCGCTCGAAGACGGCAGGCCGACGCTGCCGTCGGCGGTGTTCTTCAATGCCGACGAAGACACGACCCATTTCGGTCGCGACGCGCTGGCGCAGTACCTCGAAGGCTACGAGGGCCGTCTGATGCGCGCGCTGAAGAGCCTGCTCGGTTCCAGCCTGATCGACGGCCAGACCGAGGTCCAGGGTCGCGCGCTGCACTTTCGCGACCTGCTGGCCGCTTTCATCGGCGAACTCAAGCAGCGCGCCGAAGCACAGGCCGGCCGCGGCTTCGACCATGCGGTGTTCGGCCGTCCGGTGCATTTCGTCGATGACGACGAAGCCGCAGACCGCAAGGCGCAGGACACGCTGGAAGCGATCGCGCGCCAGGTCGGCTTTGCCGAAGTCAGCTTCCAGTTCGAGCCGATCGGCGCCGCGCTACACTACGAGCGCTCGCTGTCGGGCGAGGAGCTGGTGCTGGTCGCCGACATCGGCGGCGGCACGGCGGACTTCTCGCTGGTCCGGCTGTCGCCCGAACGCGCCCGCCACGACCAACGCGGCGAGGATCTGCTGGGCAATGCCGGCATCCACATCGGCGGTGCTGATTTCGACCGCGCCCTGAGCCTAGACTGCGTGATGCCCCTGCTCGGCCACCGCGGCCTGATGAAGAACGGCGCCCACGTCCCGGCCAGCCTGTATTTCCAGCTGTCGACCTGGCACACCATCAACGCGGCTTACAGCCGCCAGGCCTGGAACGATTTCCAGAACATCTACCGCGATGCCGCCGAGCGCACCGGACTCGACCGCCTGGCACGCTTGCTGAGCCGGCGCGAAGGCCACTGGCTGGCGCTGCAGGTGGAGCAGGCCAAGATCGATCTATCGACCGCAGCCGCGGCGGCCCTGGATCTCGGCCGGCTCGAAGACGGGCTGCGGCACACGATCATGTCAGCGGACTTTGCCGCCGCAACGGCGGCGCTGGTGGAACGTGTCGGCGGCTGCGTGGCACAGCTGCTCGGCGATGCGGGCATCCGCCGCGAACGGGTGGATACGGTGTATTTCACCGGTGGCGCCAGTGGCGTGCCGCAGTTGCGTGCCCGCATCGCCGCCGAACTGCCGTCGGCACGCGCCGTGGAAGGCGATCTCTACGGCAGCATCGGCGCCGGCCTGGCGGTGGAAGCTGCGCGCCGCTACGGTTGAAGGTTCTTTGCTGCCGTCAGACGGAGTTGGTCGGGCCATAAAGAGCTCGCATTGCCTGCCCGACAGGAACAGTGGCAACGCCTTCCGTGCTACTGACCAACCGCCAAACGCACCGGCTTGCCGATACGGCTCAACATCTCAACCAGCGTATCAATGGTAAATTTGGACGTCTTCTTGTTCACCACATCTGAAACGCGCGGCCGGGACACCATCAGGATGTCCGCCGCTTCCGCCTGCTTCAGGTGATGCTGCTCGATCCACGCCGCCAGTTCGTCCATGAGTTGTTCCTTGAGCTGTTTGGTGTCGTTGATCTGTTTCTTCGACGCCAGATGCAGCCGTTCGGCTTCTTCGATCGAGAAGCCCAATTCCAGAAACAGATTCGCACCCGGCTTGGTCACATGGCGGATTTCGGTGTCGATCTTCATGGTTTGCGTTTCCTCTCGTTGACGATGGCGCGGTAGCGAGCCTCGGCGATGCGCTTGTCCTGCTGGCTCGTCGCCCGCGTCTTTTTCTGGAAACAGTGCAGGACGTACACGGCTTCCTCGAACTTGGCGACGTACATCACCCGGAACGCACCGCCAGCTTCCCGAATGCGGATTTCGCGGGTGCCAGCACCCACCTCATCGAACGGCTTCCAGTCTTCCGGCTCCAGGCCCACCTGAACCTTACCCAACTGAAACCCCGCCTTCCTGCGGGCCTCGACAGGAAAGGCCAATAGATCGTCATAGGCCGACCCAATCCAGCGAATCTCCTGATCCATCATGTGCCGTCCGTATAAAATTTTATACCGGAATGACGACCCATGCCACCTATACCCAGATGCCTGGCCAGCTGCAGCACCGTCATCGACGGAGGGCACATCAGCACGATGTCATCATCACTGGCAGATTATGCCATTAGGGATTTTTGTGCAAATGCCGATCAGCCAGAGACAACAATGGAGCCACAGGGGTAAAGCCGCAGATGCTCCCTTCACGCCGTACGTGCTCATCCGCCACTTGCCGCAGACCGTGCCGATGGCGGACACTCAGCGTCATGGATACCTCAGCCTCTCCCTCGGCCGTCCGCTATCCGCTCGCCATCATCGGCGCCGGCGCGCTCGGCCTCACGTTTGCGGCGCGCCTTGCCGACGCCGTCCCGGTCGCGGTGATCGCGCGCGACCGCCCGCGTGCCGAAGCCTTGCGCCAGGGGGTTCCCGTAGGCGCCCAACTGCGGCAGTTGGACATGTTCGGGCCGGACGAAGCGCCCGAGGCGGACTGGGTGATCGTGCTGGTCAAGACGGGCGACACCGCCACGGCTGCGGCCACGGCGCTGGCGATGCGGCCCCGGGGCGTGCTGTCGCTGCAGAACGGGCTGGTGGAAGACCTGCTGCCCGCCGCCGGCCCGGCGCTGCTGGTCGGCCAGGGCGTGAGCACCGAAGGCGCTTGGCGCGATGCGCACGGCGTGCACCCGGCCGGCGCCGGCGAGACGCTGTTGCCGCCCGGCTTCGAACCGGTTGCCGAATTGCTGGTGGCCGCAGGCTTCGTCGCCCGCGTGGCACCGGACATTGCCGCCGCGCGGCTGGCCAAGCTGCTGGTCAATGTCGCCATCAACCCGCTCGCGGCGCTGTTCCGCGTGCCCAACGGCGCGCTGCTGCAGCCGCCGCACCGCCTGCTGCTCGACACCCTGGTGCACGAGGCCTGGCCGGTGCTGCATGCGCGGGGGCTGGCGCTGGACGAGGCCGCCGCCCATGCCCGCGTCCATGCGGTGGCGACGGCGACGGCCGGCAACCGCGCCAGCATGCTGCAGGACGTGCTGGCCGGGCGGCGCACCGAGATCGACGCCATCACCGGCGTATTGCTGAAGCTGGCGGATGAAGCCGGCCTCGAGCTGCCGGTCCATCGCGCCATCTACACGCTGATCAGGGCCTTGGAAGGCAGCGCCGCTCCGTAGCCGAAGCGCTCAGCGGATGCCGCCCATGCACAGGTACTTGATCTCGACGAAGTCCTCGATGCCGTAGCGCGAGCCTTCGCGGCCGATGCCCGACTCCTTGATGCCGCCGAAGGGCGCGACCTCGGTCGAGATGATGCCTTCGTTGATGCCGACGATGCCGTATTCCAGCGCCTCGGCGACCCGCCATACGCGGCCGATGTCGCGGGCGTAGAAGTACGCCGCGAGGCCGAACTCGGTGTCGTTGGCCATGCGGACCGCTTCTTCCTCGGTGTGGAAACGGAACAGCGGTGCCACCGGGCCGAAGATTTCCTCGCGTGCCACCCGCATGACCGGCGTCACGTCGGCGACGATGGTGGGTTCGAAGAAGGTGCCGCCGAGCGCATGGCGCCTGCCGCCGCAGACCAGCCGCGCGCCCTTGTCGAGCGCATCGGCGAGCAGGATCTCGACCTTGGCGACCGCGTCCTCGTTGATCAACGGGCCTTGCTGGACGTCGCCCGACAATGCCGGGCCGACCTTCAGCTTCGCCACCGCTTCGGCCAGCTTGGCGGCGAAGGCGTCGTAGACGCCGTCCTGCACGATCAGGCGGTTGGCGCAGACGCAGGTCTGGCCGGCATTGCGGTACTTCGAGGCCATCGCGCCCACCACCGCGGCATCCAGGTCGGCGTCGTCGAAGACGATGAAGGGCGCGTTGCCGCCGAGTTCGAGCGACACTTTCTTGACCGTGTCGGCGGACTGGCGCATCAGCAGCTTGCCGACTGCGGTCGAACCGGTGAAGGAGATCTTGCGCACCAGCGGGTTGGCAGTGAGTTCGCCGCCGACCTCGGCCGCCCTCGCGGTAGGGACGATGTTGAGCACGCCCTTCGGCAGGCCGGCACGCTCGCCCAGTTCGGCCAGCGCCAGCGCGCACAGCGGCGTGTCCTCCGCCGGCTTGATCACCATCGTGCAGCCGGCCGCCAGTGCCGGGCCGGCCTTGCGCGTGATCATCGCGATCGGGAAGTTCCACGGCGTGATCGCCGCCACCACGCCGATCGGCTCCTTGACCACGACGATGCGCTTGTCCGCGCCGTGCGCCGGAATCACGTCGCCGTAGATGCGCTTGCCTTCCTCGGCGAACCATTCGAGGAAGGAGGCGCCATAGGCCACTTCGCCGCGCGCTTCGGGCAGCGGCTTGCCCTGCTCGAACTCATCAGCAGCGCCAGGTCTTCCTGGTGCGCGAGCATCAGTTCGCACCATTTGCGCAGCACGGCGGCGCGTTCCTTGGCGGTGCGCGCCCGCCATGCCGGCAGGGCGGCAGCGGCGGCCTCGATCGCCTGCCGGGTTTCGGTCCGCCCCATGTCCGGCACGCTCGCCACGACGCGGCCGTCGGCCGGATTGTTCACGTCGAAGCGGGCGCCGTCGGCTGCGTCGCGCCAGGCGCCGTCGATATAGGCTTGGGTGCGCAGCAGCGCGGAATCGGTCAGTTGCATGGCACGGCCTCCGTTGATTGGTGTGTCCCGTCGCTGATGCGGACTCAGCGCCTTATTCGTACCGGGTTGCGCGCTCGACACGGCGCTGGCGCACGCCTTCGGCAAGCGTGTCCAGCACCTTCACGCTGTCCTCCCAGCCGATGCAGGCGTCGGTGATGCTCTTGCCGTATTCGAGTTCCTTGCCCGGCACCAGGTCCTGGCGCCCCTCGGCAAGGTGGGATTCGACCATCACGCCGATGATGCGGTCCTCGCCGGCGGCGAGCTGGCGGGCGACGTCGTCGGCGACCTCGATCTGCAGACGATGCTGCTTGCGGCTGTTGGCGTGCGAGAAGTCGATCATGACCTTGCCCTGCACGCCGCTGGCGGCGAGTTCCTTGCATGCGGCATCGACGCTGGCGGCATCGTAGTTGGGCGCCTTGCCGCCGCGCAGGATGACGTGACAGTCCTCGTTGCCGCGGGTGGTGACGATGGCCGAATGGCCGGCCTTGGTCACCGACAGGAAGTGGTGGGGCGACTGCGCGGCCTTGATCGCATCGACCGCGATGCGGACATTGCCGTCGGTGCCGTTCTTGAAGCCGACCGGGCACGACAAACCGGAAGCGAGTTCGCGATGCACCTGGCTTTCGGTGGTGCGCGCGCCGATCGCGCCCCAGGAGATGAGGTCGGCAATGTACTGCGGCGTGATCATGTCGAGGAACTCGGTGCCGGCCGGCAGGCCGAGTTCGTTGACCTCCCACAGCAGCTTGCGCGCCAGGCGCACACCGTCGTTGATGCGGTAGCTGTTGTCGAGGCCGGGATCGTTGATCAGCCCTTTCCAGCCCACGGTGGTGCGCGGCTTCTCGAAATAGACGCGCATGACGATCAGCAGGTCGTCCTTCAGGCGGTCGGCCTCGGCCTTGAGCCGGTTGGCGTACTCCATCGCCGCTTCGGGATCGTGGATCGAACACGGGCCGATCACCACCAGCAGACGGTCATCGGCGCCGAACAGGATGCGATGGATGGATTGGCGCGCCTCGTAGGCGACGGTCGCCGCCCTGGGCGTGGCCGGGAACTCGCGCAGCACGTGCGCCGGCGGCGCAAGCTCCTTGATTTCCTGGATGCGGACGTCGTCGATGTGGATCTTGGTGGAAGCGGGCATGGCAAAAACTCGGCATCTCTGGCTGGAAACAACTTGTGATTCTAGCTCGCATTTCCCGCAACAGGCGGAGCAGATACAGCGCCCGGTCTGCACGCCTTATCCCAAATGCGTGATCTTTTCCATGACTCGCCATAGTTTGTCGCCAATCCGGCGCATCGGCATGTCACATACGTGAACTGTTGTGGGATCATCGTCGGTTCGATCGGGTAGGTGAAACTCATGGGTGAGAAATGGTGCTGACTGTGCTCGGACACCGGCCGAAATGCCGAGCCCTCTGTGTGGCGGGATTCGTGGCATCGTGCTGTATGCCGCTGCAGGCAGGCGCGAGCGAGGACGTGCTGCGCCTGTTGCCGCTGTCGCTCGAAGAACTCATCCAGACGCCGATCGTCACCGCCTCGCACCGCGTCGAGCGACGCGACGACACACCCGCCCACGTCATCGTGATCACCCGCGAACAGATCAGGGCCCGCCGCTATCGCGACCTGGGCGAGTTGCTGAGCGACCTGCCCGGCGTCGATTTCATGGCGGGCAGCCGTTCGTCGATCTTCAACAACTTCAGCCTGCAGGGCTTCAACAGCAACAACCAGTTGCTGATCATGCTCGACGGCGTCCGCGTCGATGACCCGGCCGGCGGCAAGATCGCCGTGGCCCGCAACTTCTCGCTGTACATGGCACGCCAGGTCGAAGTGGTCTATGGGCCGGCGGCGGCGCTGTACGGCGCCGACGCGGTGGCCGGCGTCATCAACATCATCACCGACCAGGGCGAGCAGGCCGGCGACAACTGGGCTTCGGTGGGTGCGGGACGCTTCGACAGCCGCGAAGCGCAGTTCCTGCTCACGCTGAAGCCGGCCGAGGACGTGCGCTTCACCCTGGGCGGGCACAAGCAGCGCAGCGACCGTGCGCCGCTCGACCACTACTATCCGGATGATTTTCCCGCGGTGGATGCGCAGGATTACGACGGCACGATCGTCGTACCGGCACAGGCCCGCCACCGCCACATCGATGGCATCGAAAGCCACAGCCTGTTCGCCCGCGCCGACCTCACCGAACATCTGACGCTGGGCTACTACCGCAACGGCTTCGGCCAGCCGACCAGCACGGGCGACCGTACCGACATGGCCCTGTACGACCGCCATGCGCGCTGGGAAACGACCTCCGAAACCCTGTATGCGCGGGCGCGCTTCCAGTTGACGGAGGACATCGAGGGCCGCCTGCTGATCGACTATGCGCGCCAGGAAGCCGACCCCCACTCCAACTACCTGAACAAATACACCGGCTTCGGCGCGCGCGGCTACAACTATGCCAAGGCCACCCGCACCGGCATCCGGCCCACGCTCCACTGGCGCATCGACGCCGCGCACGACCTGCAGATCGGCATCGGCTACCAGGATTACGAGGCCATGCTGACGCCCAACCTGCCGCGCCCCTACCGACGATCGCTGGGGACGCACGGCCAGGGCCTGAGCTATGCCAACACCGATCTGCCGATTCCGATCCCGTCGGCAAGCCATCACAACGAATTCGGCTACCTGCAATGGCAGGCGCAGTGGACGCCGCAGTTCACCACCATGATCGGCGTGCGCCACGATCGCCACTCGGGCTACGGCAGCAGCCTCAACCCGCGCCTGGGCGCGGTGTGGCAACCCGCGGACCGGCACGTCTTCAAGCTGTCCTACGGCGAAGCCTTCCGCGCGCCCTCCTACGACGAGTCGCTGTCGGCATACGGCGCCTTCAGCGGCGCCCGGGATGCGGAAGGACGCTACATCGGCAAGGGTTTCCGCGCACCGAACGGGAAGCTCGAAGCCGAACGCGCACGCACGCTCGGCCTGACCTGGGACTGGCGCCCGACACCATCGCTGAACCTGGTCACCCATCTGTACCACAGCCACATCAACAACCTGATCGCCACGCTCAACGAGAAGGTGTCGACGCAGTACATCCCCGGCGCGGTGTTGAGCGAAACCACGATCAAGGGCAATGCGGGCAAGGCCCACCACACCGGCCTCGACATCAGCGGCCAGTGGCAATTCCGCACCGCCGGCGCCTGGCACGGCGAAGTGTGGGGCAGCCTGAGCTACATCGACGGCACCCTCCAGACGGGCGACGACGCCCGGCACTGGGACCTGCCCTATGTCGCGAAGCACAAGTTCAAGCTCGGCAGCACCTGGCGCTACGGCGACACGCTGACGATCACGCCGCGCCTGACCTGGGTCGGCAAGACCACCACCGGGCGCAGGAATCCCGCGCGGCCGGGCCGTCACCTGACGGCCGACGCCTGGTGGGTCGCCAGCCTGCACCTGGGCTGGCATCGCCTGCTGGACGGGCGCGCCACGCTGTGGCTGGACATCGACAACCTGTTCGACCGCCGCTACAACGTCGCCCACGGGGCCGCCGACAGCACCCTGCTGACGATGCCGCAACAACCGCGCAGCTGGATGGCGACGCTGGAGTACCGCTTCTAAATGTGGCGGCGATACGCGCGCGCCCTTGCCGGCCTGCTTGCCGGACTGTGCTGCGGACTGGCCGCGGCACAGCCGCCGCCCCATGCCGCTTCGGAACAGGCCCTGAAGGCCGTCCTGCTGTTCAAGCTGCCGCTGTTCGTCTATGAACCGCCGCTCGAAGACGCCCCCTCGCCGTCGATCTGCCACCTGGGGAGAAGCGGCCTGGAAGACGCGCTGGCCCAGCTGCAGCGCTCCATCACCGACGAACGCACGTTCAGCGTGCGCTACCTGGACGATGCCGCCCAGGCCGCCGACTGCGACATGGTGTTCATCGGCAACTCCGAACGGCACCGCCTGGGGGCCATCCTGTCGCAACTGCACCGGCGCCCGCAGGTGACGGTGTCCGACATCAAGGGTTTCGCCCAGTCCGGCGGCATCGTCGAACTGCTCGTCCGGAGCGAGGGCACGGGCATCGACATCGTGATCAACCAGCGCGTGGCACGCGAACGGGGCGTCAGCTTCAGCGCCCAGCTGCTGCGCCTCGCCCGCCCTCCGGGAGACTAGCCGATGCGCCCGCAGCTGCGACATCGCATCGCGCGCCTGGCAGCCTCGCTGCCGGCCACCCTGGGCGGGCGCCTCAACCTGCTCGGCGCCGTCGCCCTGAGCGTGGCGACCCTGCTGGTGTTCACGCTGATGTCGTTCCAGCAGCAGCGCCTGCTGCGGACCGAATGGGTGGCCTCGCTTTCCGCTCAAGCCGCCCTGATCGCCAGCAACAGCCGTGCGGCCGTGGTCTTCGCCGACTACCGCGAGGCCGACACCCTGCTGCAGGCGCTGTCGGCCAACCCGCTGATCCTCGAAGCCCGGCTGATACTGCCCGACAACGGCCTGCTGGCAGCCTATGCGCGCAACGGCAGCCCTTCCGCCGACGCGGGCGATGCGCCCGACGAGGCGACGGGCCACCGCTTCGGCGACGGCAGGCTGACCGTCTGGGCGCCGGTGCTGGAAGGCCAGCGGCAGGCGGCCCGGCTCGAGCTGGTCGCCTCGCTGGATCATCTCGACAAGGTCTTCCGGCGCTCGGCGCTGGAGGCCACCACGGTCCTGCTGCTGGTACTGGCCGCGACGCTGGCGTCGATGTCGCGGGTGATGCGCCAGTTGCTGGCGCCAGTCCATGCGCTGCGCGACCTGCTGCGGCGGCTGACCGACAACCCGGATCTCAGGGCACGCGCCCAGCCCGGCGGCGGCACCGAAATCGCCGCTTTGGGGCGCGGCCTCAACGAACTGATCGACACCGTGCAGGCGCGCGACGCCGAGTTGGTTGCCTACCGCGACAATCTCGAACAACTGGTCGAGCAACGCACCCATGCACTGGCATCGGCGATGGCCGAAACGCACCGCGCCAACCAGGCGAAATCGGAGTTCCTGGCACGGATGAGCCACGAGATCCGCACCCCGATGAACGCCATCATCGGTCTGGGCGGGCTGCTGCGCCGCTCGACACTGACGCGCCGGCAGCGCGACCAGCTCGACAAGATGCTGGCCTCGTCCGAAGCCTTGCTGGGCGTCATCAACGACGTGCTCGACTACTCCCGTATCGAAGCCGGCAAACTGCCGCTGGAGTCGATTCCCTTCGATCTGCCGGACCTGTGCGAACAGGCGCTCAGCGTGGTGGCGCTCAGGGCGGAGGAAAAGAACGTCGAGCTGCTGATGCTGCCCGACGAAAACCTGCCGCCGCGCCTGGTCGGCGATCCGCTGCGCCTGCGCCAGATCCTGATCAACCTGCTGGCCAACGCGGTGAAGTTCACCGAACGGGGCGAAGTCATGCTGCACGTCGGCCTGCGCGCCGACGCAGCCGCGGCCGGCAAGGCGGCCTTGCGCCTGAGCGTGCACGACACCGGCATCGGCCTCACCGCCGCCCAGCAGGCCGTGCTGTTCCAGCCCTTCTCCCAGGGCGACGACTCCATCACCCGCCGCTTCGGCGGCACCGGCCTGGGGCTGTCGATCTGCGCACAACTGGTGCGCATGATGGGCGGGCGCATCGACGTCGAGTCCGTTTCCGGCGAAGGCGCGCATTTCCACGTCGAGCTCGAGCTGCCCATTGCCCCGGCCGATGGGGCGGCTCCGGCCGAGACCGGCTTCCGCCATGCCCTGGTGGTCGCCGAAAGCCCGTCCGGCCGCCACGTGCTGTCGACCCTGTGCGCCCAGCAGGGGCTGCGCGCGAGTGCCTGCGCGGACGCAGGCCAGGCGGCTGCGCTGCTGCAGGAAGGGCTCGACGCCGGCGACGCCTTCGACCTGATCCTGCTCGACTGGCGCATCGGCGACAGCGACGGCCTGGCGCTGGCAGGGCAGTTGCGCACCCGATTCGGCAAGGTTTTCGCCAGCGCGGGCCTGCCCTTCCCGAAAGTCGTGCTGCAGACCGGCAACACCGGCTACGCCGGCATGGACGGGCAACTGCAGACCGTCGGCATCGACGCCACGCTGGTCAAGCCTGCCCTGCCGCGAACCTTGCGCGCCGCCCTGGACGAGGCCCGCGCCGAAACGCCTCCTGCCGATTTCGTTGCCCAGCCTTCCGCTCCAGCCGCCCTGGCACCCTTGCGCGGCGCCCGGGTGCTGGTCGTCGACGATATGCCGCTCAACCGTGAAATCGCCCGCGCCTTTCTGCAGGACGCCGGCCTGCAGGTCGCCGAAGCCAGCAATGGCGAGGAAGCGCTGGCCAGGCTCGCGGCGCAGCGCTGCGACCTGGTGCTGATGGACGTGCAGATGCCGGTACTGGACGGCCTGGCGGCAGCGCGGCGCATCCGCGCCGGCTCGAACTGCCCGGACATCCCGATCATCGCGATGACCGCGCACGCCCTGGACGGCGACCGCCGGCGCAGCCTCGAGGCCGGCATGAACGATCATCTCACCAAGCCGATCGATATCGGCATGTTGTACGCCGCGCTGCTGCGCTGGCTGCCGGCGCGCGACACCGACGCCCCCGCATCGACCTCGGCCACAGCCGCGGCGGCCGACTGCCCGCCGGCAACCTGGGCCGCGGCGCCGGACACGGCAGGCTGGCCCGCCGAACTGCCCGGCATCGACATGGTCCGCGGCCTGGCCAACCACCTCGGCCGTCCGGCCCTGTACCGCCGCATCCTCGACGAATTCGCCGCGGCCTTCGCCAGCGGAGGCGCTCCGCTGCACCAGGCATTGGCATGTGGGGATACCGAAACCGCTCACCGCTGGGTACACTCGCTGAAATCCGGCGCGGCGACCATCGGTGCTGCCGGGCTGGCTGCGCAGGCGCGCGACCTGGAACACCGGCTGCGCGCCGGCCAGGCGCCCGGCGAGGCCGATTTGCAGGCACTGGCGGCAAGCCTGCGTGCCGTATGCTCGGCACTGGCCACCTTGCCCGGCACGCGAACGCCGGAAGCAGGGCCGGCATCGGCTGCCGAGGCTGCACGGCAAGTGGAGGAGGCGCTGCCGCTGATCGACGAAACGCTGGCGCTGCTGGCCCGTCACGACGCTCGCGCCGAAGGCGAAATACGCCGGCTGGGCAGCCTGCTGGAAGGTTCGGCCTGGCAAAACAATGCGGAAGCGATACGCACGCTGATCGAAGATGTCGAATACGAAACCGCCCTGCCACTGCTGGCCGCCCTGCGCGAGGACATGATCCAGGCACCGACATGAATGCCGATTCCACCGTACTCGTCGTCGACGACGAAAAGCACAATCGCCAGCTGCTCACCGAACTGCTGCAGCACGAATGCCGCCTGCTCCTGGCCAAGAGCGGAGAACAGGCGCTGGCGCTGGCGCGCGAACTGCAGCCCGACCTGATCCTGCTCGATGTCGTGATGCCGGGCATGAACGGCCATGCGGTGATCCGCCAGCTCAAGGACGACGACCGCACGCGCGACACGCCGGTGATCTTCATCACCGCGCTGGACTCCTTCGATGACCAGAAGGTCGGCCTCGAACTGGGCGCCGTCGACTACATCACCAAACCCTTCCATCCCCCGATCGTCCGCGTCCGGGTCCGCAATCACCTGCGCCTGGTGGAACAGCGCCGCCTGCTCGAGCAGCTCGCCATGCTCGACAACCTCACCGGCATTCCCAACCGGCGGCGCTTCGTCGAAACCCTGGAGCATGAATGGCGGCGCTGCCTGCGCCATGCGCTTCCGCTGTCGATGATCGTGGCGGACGTCGATCACTTCAAACGGATCAACGACACCTATGGCCATGCGGAAGGCGACGAAGCGCTGCGCAGCGTGGCGCAGGCCCTGAAACGGGCGATACAGCGCCCCGGGGATTTCGTCTGCCGCTACGGTGGAGAGGAATTCGTCCTGCTGCTGCCGGGCGTCGACGAGGATGGCGCCGCCGAGTTCGCCGAAGCCGTGCGCCAGCGCATCGCCGCGATGCCGTTCCAGACCGCCGACGGCAGGCCGCTGCAGCTCACGCTCAGCCTGGGAGGCGCGAGCCACGTGCCGACGACGCCCGAGGTGGGCAAGGAGCTGTTCCTCGCCGCCGACCGCGCGCTCTACGATGCCAAGCACGCCGGCCGCAACCGCATCGTCTGGGCACGCACGCCGCAGCAGCCCGGCGGACACGGCACCATGAATGTGGCGGCGGCCACCTCTTCCACGCGCCCCTGCTGAACCCCTCGACCGCTCCGACGGTCTATCCGGAACCGCCTTCCCGCCCGAAAACTCCACATGCTGATCCGAAACACACCGGCCGCCGCCACTGTCCGCCCTGCCGAAATCACACCGCGCCCGCTGTTCGAAGAACGGCGCCGCCTGCTGCTGCGCGGCGGGCTCGGCATCGCCGCCGGCGCGGCCTTGTGGCAGGGGCTGGGCGGGACGGCGAGGGCGGCATCGGGCCGCCTGGCCACCGTCGCCTCGCCGCTGAGCACCACCGAAGCCATGACCGAGCGCAAGGCGGTGACGAGCTACAACAACTTCTACGAATTCGGCACCGACAAGGGCGATCCGGTGCAGAACGCCGGACGCATGCTCACGCGGCCATGGACCGTCGCGGTCGAAGGCCTGGCCGGCAAGCCGCGCCGCTTCGACATCGACGATTTGCTGAAGCTGGCGCCGCTGGAGGAACGCATCTACCGCCTGCGCTGCGTCGAGGGCTGGTCGATGGTCATCCCCTGGGTGGGGTTTCCGCTGGCCGCGCTGCTGAAGGCGGTCGAGCCGCTGGGCAGCGCGAAGTACGTCGAATTCCTGAGTCATTACGACCCGGAGATCATGCTGCGCCGCCCGGTCCTGCAATGGCCCTACGCCGAGGGCCTGCGCCTGGACGAGGCCCTGCATCCGCTGACCATCCTCGCCGTGGGCCTGTACGGCGAAGTGCTGCCGAATCAGAACGGCGCGCCGATCCGCCTGGTGGTGCCGTGGAAATACGGCTTCAAGAGCATCAAGTCGATCACCACCATCCGCCTCACCGAACGGCAGCCGGCGACGTCCTGGCGCCGCGCCGCGCCGCACGAATACGGCTTCTATGCCAACGTCAATCCGGAAGTCTCGCACCCGCGCTGGAGCCAGGCCACGGAGCGCCGCATCGGCGAGATCCGCAAGCGGCCGACACTGATGTTCAACGGCTATGCCGAGCAGGTGGCCGGCCTGTACCAGGGCATGGATCTGCGCACGTATTACTGAGAGAAGCCCCCCGACATGCCGAATTTCCTGCGCGCGCCCTCAGGCACGCAGATCGCCCTGATCAAGGCCGCCGTCTTCCTGGCCTGTCTGATCCCCGCCGTGCAACTCGCACTGGGCTGGCAGCACGACACGCTCGGCGCCAACCCCATCGAAACCATCACCCGCGCAAGCGGCGAATGGACGCTGCGCCTGCTGCTGATCACGCTCGCGGTCAGCCCGCTGCGGCGCTACACCGGGCTGCACTGGCTGCTGCGGCTGCGGCGCATGCTCGGGCTGTTCGCCTTCGCCTACGCTGCCGCGCACTTCACCACCTATGTCTGGCTGGACCAGTTCTTCGACTGGCAGGCGATCGCCCGCGACATCCTCGACCGCCCCTTCATCACCGTCGGCTTCGCCGCCTTCGTGCTGCTGATCCCGCTCGCCGCCACCTCCAGCAACGCCGCCATCCGCTGCCTGGGCGGCCGGCGCTGGCAGTCGCTGCACCGCTCGATCTACGCCATCGCCATCCTCGCCGTGGTGCATTTCTGGTGGCTGGTGAAGGCCGACCTGCTGAAGCCCTTCATCTACGCGCTGATCCTCGCCGCCCTGCTCGGCCTGCGCGCCTGGTGGCGCGAACAGGAACGCCGCCGCCAGTTGTCGGTGCCGCCGCCGGCGAAGCACCTGGAAAGGCCCGTGATCAGGATCGTGCAGAAGTAGGATGGGTCGGGCCGCGTAGGTCGGGCCGCGTAGGTCGGGCCGCGTAGGTCGGGCCGAAGGCGCAACCCGTCCCTCCAGCGCACACTCCAACCGACGGGTTTCGCTTCGTTCCGCCCTGCGGCGCTGCCTCAGGCGAGGCCCAGCCGCCACAGCGAAGTCACTTCCGCCGCCCGCGCCGCGTGCAGCGGATCGTCCGCATCCATGACCTTGGCATGGCGTGGGCGGACGTCTTCGCGGCCGAGCACCTGCAGGCCGGCGTCACTGATCCAACCGAGCAGTTCGGTGCGGCTGCGCAGGCCGAGGTGTTCGGCGAGGTCGGACAGGATCAGCCAGCCCTCGCCGCCCGCTTCCAGATGCGCGGCGAGGCCTTGCAGGAAGCCACGCAGCATGCGGCTGCCGGGATCATAGACGGCATGCTCGACGGCAGACGTGGGCTTGGCCGGCACCCACGGCGGATTGCACACCACCAGCGGCGCGCGGCCGGCAGGGAAGAGATCGGCTTCGACCACCTCGATCTGCCTGGACAGCCCCAGCCGGGCGAGATTGTCGCGCGCGCAGCCGAGCGCGCGCGGCGACAGATCGGTCGCCACCACGCGCTGCACGCCGCGGCGCGCCAGCAGCGCGGCGACGACGCCGGTGCCGGTGCCGACGTCGAAGGCGAGCGTTTTCGCCGGCAAGGGCACGCGGGCGACGAGATCGAGGTATTCACCGCGGATCGGCGAGAACACGCCGTACCAGGGGTGGATGCGCTCGCCCAGCGCCGGCACCAAAACGCCCTTGCACCGCCATTCGTGGGCGCCGATCAGGCCCAGCAGTTCGCGCAGCGACAGCACGAAAGGCGCTTGCAGCAGCGCCGCGTGCTCGTCGCCGAACGCCTCGCCCAATGCATCGCTGACGTCGGGCGCGCGGCGCAGCGCGATGCGCCCACCGGCTTCGACCGGGATCAGCAGCATGCCCAGCGTCCGCGCACGCTGCGCCTGGGCCATGCGGTGCAGGTGGAAGGCCTCGGCCGGCGATGCGGCCGCCTGAGTCCCCTTTCCGCCTGCTTTCCCGCCAGCCTTGCCGCTGCCCTTGTGCGGCCGGCGGTCGGCGCGGCGGGTCATGGCCTGCAGCAACTGGCGGGCATTGTGGTAGTCGCCCCGCCACAGCAGCGCCGTGCCTTCGCAGGCCAGGCGCCAGGCGGAATCGGCTGTCAGCGTGTCATCGACGACCTGCACCCGCTTCGGCGGCGCCTGGCCGCTTTCCGAGCGCCAGGGCGCGCTGTGCACGACACCGCCCTCGGTCCAGTGCAGCAGCGGCAGTTCACTCAGACCTGCGCTCAAATCTGCGCTCCTGCCTGTTTCGGCCGGATGGCGCTCTTGGGCCGGAAGGCCTTGATCACCGTTTCGTCGGTTTCGACGTAAGGTCCGCCGATGAGGTCGATGCAATAGGGCACGGCGGCAAAGATGCCGACGTGGCGCACCGCGCCGTCGGCATCGCGCACGCCTTCGAGCGTTTCGCGAATCGACTTGGGCTGGCCGGGCAGGTTGATGATGAGGCAGCGGCCGCGGATCACCGCGACCTGGCGCGACAGGATGGCGGTGGGCACGAAGTTGAGGCTGATGCGGCGCATTTCCTCGCCGAAGCCGGGCATTTCCTTGTCGGCGACGGCCAGCGTGGCTTCGGGCGTGACGTCGCGCGGCGACGGGCCGGTGCCGCCGGTGGTCAGCACCAGGCTGCAGCCGGCCTGGTCGGCGAGATCGGCCAGTGTGCGTTCGATCAACGGCCGCTCATCGGGGATCAGCCGCGTCTCGGCGCTCCAGGGTGAGGTCAGCGCCCTGCCCAGCCAGTCCTGCAGCGCGGGAATGCCCTGGTCTTCATAAGTGCCGTCGGAAGCGCGGTCGCTGATCGACACCAGGCCGATACGGATGGGTTCGCTCATGGGAATCGTCTCGCTATACGGGAAAGCCGGGTGCGGAGCACGCTTTGCGCATCAGGCGCGCGCATCGCCACCGTCGTCCTGGCCGCCCTCGTTTGCACCGTCATGCGCGGCTTCGGCGCCGCCAGCTTCGGCGGCCGCATCCTGCGCTTCCTGCAGTTCGCGCAGCACGCGGAAGATCTCGCGGAAGGCCTTGGGCGGCTTGCCGGCCTCGCGTTCCTTCAGCGCATTGCGGCGCAGCGTGCGCAGGTATTGCAGGTCGGCGTCGGGCCAGGTCTCGGCGATGGCGCCGATGGTCTGCTCGTCTTCCAGCAGGCGCTCGCGCAGGCGTTCGAGGCGGTGCATCTTCGCCACTTCGGCGGCCGAGTTGCCGTTGAAGATGTCTAGCTGGGCCTGGATCGGCGCCGGGTCGATCTTGCGCATCAGCTTGCCGATGTACTGCATCTGGCGGCGGCGGGCTTCCATCTTGAAACCCTGGGCGGCGCGGACCGCTTCGTACAGCGTATCGGGCAGCGGCACCTTCCTGAGGCGTTCGGGCGACAGCGCGACGAGCTGTTCGCCGAGTGCCTGCAAGGCGTGCATTTCGCGCTTGAGGCTGCTCTTGCTGGGCGGCTCGACGAAATCGTCTTCATCGTGAGAGGGGCGCGAATCTGAACGCATTGCGGCTGGCTCGGGGCTTGGACGGGTTAAGATTATAGCCTTTGCCCGACAGCAGCCCGCCCATGTCCGACCAAGGCTTCTCCTTCTCCCAGGCGCATCTGCGCGAAATCGCCACCGACATCCTCAAGTATGCGAAGAAGCACGGCGCCAGCGCCTGCGAAACCGATGTCTCGGAAGGCTTCGGCCAGTCGGTGGGCGTGCGCAAGGCGGAAGTCGAGACGATCGAATACAACCGCGACAAGGGTGTCGGCGTCACCGTGTATATCGGCCAGCAGCGCGGTTATGCGAGCACTTCGGACTTTTCGAAGAAGGCGCTGAAGGCCACGGTCGATGCCGCGCTGTCGATCGCCCGCTTCACCGCGCCCGACCCTTGCGCCGGCTTGGCCGACGCCGCGCTGATGGCGCGCGAGAAGGGCATGCCCGAGCTGGATCTGTTCCACCCCTGGGCGATCGGCGTCGATGAGGCAATCGCGCTGGCCCGCCGCTGCGAGGCGGCGGCGTTCGCGGTCGGCCCGCAGATCAGCAACTCCGAAGGCGCCAGCACCTCGATCCAGCAGTCGCATTTCGTCTCGGCCAACAGCCTCGGCTTCATCGGCGGCTATGCCAGCACCCGCCACGGCCTGTCGTGCTCGGTGATCGCCGGCGAGGGCGACGGCATGCAGCGTGAATACTGGTACGACTCGCGGCGCGATCCGGCCGAACTGATGAGCGCGGAGGACATCGGCCGCATCGCCGGCGAACGCGCGCTGGCGCGCCTGGGCGGCAGGCAGATCCGCACCTGCGAAGTGCCGGTGCTGTTCGAGGCGCCGCTGGCGGTCGGCCTGATCGGCAGCTTCGTGCAGGCGGTCAGCGGCGGTGCGCTCTACCGCAAGGCGAGCTTCCTGCTCGACAGCCTGGACCAGCAGGTGTTCTCGCCGGTGGTCTGCATCTCGGAACGGCCACACCTGAAAAAGGCCTTCGGCTCCAGCCCCTTCGACAGCGACGGTGTCATCACACGCGACCGCGAAGTCGTCACCGACGGCGTGCTGAACGGCTATTTCCTGTCCACCTATTCCGCGCGCAAGCTCGGCATGCAGACCACCGGCAACGCCGGCGGCTCGCACAACCTGATCGTCAGACCGGGCGAGCAGGATCTGGCCGGCCTGATCAGGCAGATGGATCGCGGCCTGCTGGTCACCGAACTGCTCGGCCACGGCGTGAACTACGTCACCGGCGACTACTCGCGCGGCGCGGCGGGCTTCTGGGTGGAGAAAGGCAAGATCAAGCACGCGGTGGAAGAAGTCACCATCGCGGGCAACCTGCGCGACATGTTCCGCAACATCGTCGCCATCGGCAACGATGCGCTGCCGCGCGGGGCCAAGCACTGCGGCTCGGTCCTGATCGAGCGCATGAAGGTGGCGGGCCGCTGACGCGGGCTGCCGTACATCGATACCTCATCACTGTCCTGAAGGAGTTCATGTGGAACGTCGTTCATTTCTGAAGAAGGCCGGTGCCGGCGCTGCGGCTGGCGCCGCCCTCGGCCTCGCGGCCTGCGGCAAGTCCGAACAACACGCAGCCCCCGCCGCCGCCTCCTCCGCACCGGCCGTTCAGACCGGCCTGCCGTCGATCCAGTGGCGCATGACCTCGAGCTTTCCGAAGAGCGTCGACACCCTGTTCGGCAGCGCCGAGATGCTCGCCAACCGCCTGCGCGAAATCACCGACGGCAAGTTCGACATCCGCATCTTCCCGGCCGGCGAACTGGTGCCCGGCCTGCAGGCGCTCGACGCCGTGCAGCAGGGCACGGTCGAAATGTGCCATACCTGCTCGTACTACTACGTCGGCAAGGACAAGACCTTCGCCTTCGGCACCGCCGTGCCCTTCGGCCTGAACGCACGCCAGATGGACGCCTGGATCATCGCCGGCGGCGGCCAGGAACTGCTGGACGAGTTCTACAGCAACTACAACATCTATTCCTTCCTCGGCGGCAACACCGGCGTGCAGATGGGCGGCTGGTACCGCAAGCCGATCAACTCGCTCGAGGACATCAAGGGCCTGAAGATCCGCATCGCCGGCATCGCCGGCGAAATCCTCGCCCGCATGGGCGCCATCCCGCAGCAGCTTGCCGGCCCCGACGTCACCCCGCGCTGGAAAAGGGCACGATCGACGCCGCCGAATGGGTCGCGCCCTATGACGACGAGAAGCTGGGCTTCCACAAGGTCGCGCCCAACTACTACGCGCCGGGCTGGTGGGAGCCGGGCCCGGTGGTCCACTTCTATGTGAACAAGACCGAGTGGGACAAGCTGCCGAAGGAATACCAGGCTGCGTTCCGCACCGCTTCGCGCGAGGCCCACATCCTGATGACGGCAAGCTACGACCACAAGAACCCGCAAGCGCTGGCCCGCCTGCTGTCCCAGGGCGTCAAGCTGCAGACCTTCTCGAACGAGATCATGAAGCGCGGCTACGAGGTATCGCAGGAGCTCTACGCCGAGGAAGCGGCGAAGAATCCGGCCTGGGCCAAGATCTATGCCGAGTTCGAGAAATACCGCAGGGCGCAGAACGCCTGGTTCAGCGTCGCCGAAGGCAGCTACGACCGCTTCATGCAATCGATCCGCTGAGCGAATCTACCGACGTCCGGCCTCGAGCCAGGTCGGATGAGGCGAAAAAAATGGCCCGCGCTCGATGCGCGGGCCATTTTTTTGGTACTGCTGCGTTTCCCTGGGCTCAATCGCCCTGCAATTGACGCAGCAGGTCGGAAGCAGCATCGTCCGCCGGCGACGCGCCGCCGCCCAGCAACTCGTCGAGCTTCAGTTCCTGTTGCTCGCCCGGCTTCGGACTGCCGTCGCCGTAGGACACCAGGCCGGGGAAGGCGATGATCAGGCCGACCATGCAGAGCTGGATGATCACGAAAGGCACGGCGCCCCAGTAGATCGAGGACGACTTCACCTTCTCCGACGCCACCGAGCGCAGGAAGAACAGCGCGAAACCGAAGGGCGGGTGCAGGAAGGAGGTCTGCATGTTGACCGCGAGCAGCACGCCGAACCAGATCAGGTCGATGCCCAGCTTGTCCGCCACCGGCGCCAGCAGCGGCACGATGATGAAGGCCAGCTCGAAGTAGTCGAGGAAGAAGGCGAGCAGGAACACCAGCACGTTGACCGCGATCAGGAAGCCGATCTCGCCGCCGGGCAGCGAAGTCATCAGATGCTCGACCCACAGGTCGCCATTGACGCCGCGGAAGGTCAGGCCGAACACGCTCGAACCGATCAGGATGAACATCACGAAGCACGACAGCTTGGTCGTCGAGTCCATCGCCTGCTTCAGCAGCGTCATCGACAGGCGCCTGCGCGACACCGCCATCAGCAGCGCACCGACCGCGCCCATCGCACCACCTTCGGTCGGCGTCGCAACGCCGATGAAGATCGTGCCGAGCACCAGGAAAACCAGGCCCAGCGGCGGAATCAGCACGAAGGTCACGCGCTCGGCCAGGCGCGACAGCAGGCCGAGGCCGAACAGGCGGTTGATCATCGCAACGACGAAGGCGATGCCGATCGACACCATCGCCGACACCACGACCACTTCGTCGCGCGGCGCGCCTTCGCCATAGAACCAGCCGGCAAACAACCACGCGCAACCCGCCGACAAGGCCGTCAGAACGGCGAGCGAACGCAAGCCGCTCGAGCCGTCATCCTCGCGCAAGGTGCGCGCCTCGAGCGGCATCGCCGGCGCATGAGAAGGGCGGACGATCGCCACGACGGCGACGTAGGCCGCATACATGCCGGTGAGCATCAGCCCCGGCACCAGCGCGCCCTGGTACATGTCACCGACCGAACGGCCGAGCTGGTCGGCCATGACGATCAGCACCAGCGAGGGCGGGATGATCTGCGCCAGCGTGCCCGAGGCCGCGATGACGCCGCTCGCCAAGCGATGGTCGTAGCCGTAGCGCAGCATGATGGGCAGCGAGATCAGGCCCATCGAGATCACCGAAGCCGCCACCACGCCGGTGGTCGCCGCCAGCAGCGCGCCGACGAAGATCACCGCGAAGGCGAGGCCGCCGCGCACCGGGCCAAACAGCTGGCCGATGGTGTCCAACAGATCCTCGGCCATGCCGCTGCGTTCGAGGATCAGGCCCATGAAGGTGAAGAAGGGCACGGCCAGCAAGGTGTCGTTGGCCATGATGCCGAACACCCGCTCGGGCAGCGCCTGGAACAGCGCGCCATGCAGCAGGCCGAGCTCGATGCCGATGAGGCCGAACAGGATGCCGTTGGCAGCAAGCGCGAAGGCCACCGGAAAACCGAACAGCAGGAACAGGATCATGGACGCGAACATCAGCGGCGCCATGTTGGCGATGATGAACTCGGTCATTGCGCACGCTCCTGCTCAGCCTTGCCGCTGTTCGCCTTGATCGCGGCAACCAGCTCCTCGGTTCCGGCGCCGGCGGATTTCCTGAGCAGCGGATTCGGTCCGTGCCCGGTCAGGAAGGCGATGCGCTTGATCAGTTCGGAGAAGGCCTGCAGCACCAGCAGCCCCAGGCCCAGCGGCAGCAGCAGCTTGACCGGCCAGCGGATCAGGCCGCCGTAGTTCTGCGACATCTCACCCGACTGGATCGAAGTCATCACGATCGGCACCGACAGCCAAAGAATCAGTACCGCCATCGGCAGCATGAAGAACAGGATGCCGATCACGTCGACGATGTTCTGCCCGCGCGGCGACAGCCGGCTGGTGAGGATGTCGATACGCACGTGCTCGTTGCGCAGGAAGGTGTAACCTGCCGCCAGCATGAAGATTGCGGCGAACAGGTACCACTGGATTTCCAGCAGCGCGTTCGAGCTCGTGTTGAACAGTTTGCGGGCAAGCGCGTTGCCTGCGCTGATCACGACTGCGATCAGCACCAGCCACATCACGCTACGCCCGACCCGTTCGTTGATCCAGTCGATCAAGCGGGCAATTCGCAGCAATAAGGACACGGGGAAAACTCCAGAAACGCGCGGCAACCTGAACGATCGCTGCGCCTGCGCACATGCGCGCGCAAGCAAACCCATTGAAAGCCCGGCATTATTTCACAGCCTCCATTTCTCGCGCGTACACCTTCATCAAAACGTCTTATATGGAAAACTCATCGATACCGCCTGAAACATGCCGTCTCTGCCTCGTCCGCCACGGCGAAACGGCCTGGAACACCGAACGCCGCCTGCAGGGACACCTCGACGTCCCGCTCAACGAGACCGGGCTGGCCCAGGCCGCGGCCACGGCGAGGCGGCTGCAGGTGCTCGGCCACGGCTTCGCCGCCCTGTACTGCAGCGACCTGACGCGCGCGCGCCAGACCGCCGCAGCCATCGCCCGCCAGCAATCCCTGCCGGCGATTCACGACGAACGGCTGCGCGAACGCCACTACGGCCTGTTCCAGGGCCTGACCTATGACGAAGCCGAGCATCGGCACCCCGAGCTCTATCGGCGCTTCAAGGCGCGGGAGCCCGATTTCGGCTTTCCGGGACACGGTGAAAGCCTGATCGGCTTCGCCTCGCGCGTCCATGCAGCGCTTGAAGACATCGCCGGGCGCCACGCCGGCCAGGCCGTGCTGGTGGTCACCCACGGCGGCGTGCTGGACATCGCCCACCGGCTTGCGAGCAGCGCGCCGCTGGAGGCAGCACGCAACTTTCCCATCCCCAATGCCGCACTGAACTGGATCGAGCGCACCGGCGAACGCTGGCGCCTCCTTGCCTGGGCCGACGAAGGCCACCTTGGCGGCGGTGCGCTGGACGAACTGCCGAACATATGACGAGCGCAGCAAAATCAGCGATTCCGTGAAATATTAGGGTTTTCCGTGGTTTCCGGACGTTGAATAATTGCACCTATAATCAGATACAAATTTTCGATATTCAACAGAGGAGACGCACATGGAACGCCGCAAATTCCTGCAAGGCGCCGGCATGGCCGGCATTCTGGCCGCCGGTACGGCACCGGCCATCGTCCATGCCCAGCAGCAGATCCGCTGGCGGCTGGCATCGAGCTTCCCCAAATCGCTCGAAACCGTCTATGGCGCCAGCGAAGCCTTCGCCAAGTACGTCTCGGACGCCACCGGCGGCAAGTTCGTGATCTCGGTCCACCCGGGTGGCGAACTCGTTCCCGCCTTCGGCGTCGTCGATGCGGTCCAGCAAGGCACGATCGACTGCGCACATACCGCGCCGTACTACTTCTTCGGCAAGGACGAGACCTTCGCGCTCGACTGCTGCATCCCGTTCGGCATGAGTTCGCGCGCCATGACCGCGTGGATGTTCGAGGGCAACGGCACCAAGCTGCTGCGCGAGTTCTACGCCCAATTCAACATCGTCAACTTCCCGATGGGCAACTCGGGGGCGCAGATGGGCGGCTGGTACCGCAAGGAGATCAAGTCGGTCAAGGATTTCGACGGCCTGAAGTTCCGCGTCGGCGGCTTCGGCGGCCGCGTGCTGGCCAAGCTCGGCGTGGTGCCGCAGAACATTCCGGCCGGCGAAATCTACCAGGCGCTGGAGAAAGGCACCATCGACGCGGCCGAATGGATCGGCCCCTACGACGACCTGCGCCTTGGCCTGCACAAGGTCGCCAAGAACTACTATTACCCGGCATGGTGGGAAGGCAGCACGCAGTTCTCGCTCTACATCAACGACAAGCAGTGGAACGGCCTGTCGGCCGAGTACAAGGCCATCATCGAACAGGCCTCGCGTGCCGCCCACCTGAACTGCCAGGCCCGCTACGACGCCCGCAACCCCGGTGCCCTGAAGCAGCTGGTCGCCGAAGGCGCCAAGCTGTCGCGCTTCCCGAAGGATTTCATGGACGCCGCGTTCAAGGCCTCGCGCGAAGTCTCGCCGACCTCGAAAAGAACCCCAACTGGCAGAAGATCTACCCCGACTACAGCCGCTTCCTCGCCGACCAGGTCCAGTGGGAGGCCGTCGCGGAGAGCAACTACTCGCAGTACATGGCCGCACAGAAACTGTAATTCCTGCGCTGCCGGAGACGCTCGCCGCGTCTCCGGCAAACCGGGGATCACGCGGCATCCTCAGCTTCCCGCCGGGCGCACCCCCCGCCCTGCGGGGGCTTTTTCGTGCTCCACAGGTTCCACACACGCCATGGAAATCCTCCTTCGCCTGTCCGGCGTCATCGATGCGGTGAACCGGCTATTCGGCAAATTCGTGATATGGCTGATCCTCGCCGCGACGATCATCAGCGCCGCCAATGCAATCGCCCGCAAGGCCTTCAACATCGGCTCGAATGCCTTTCTCGAAATCCAGTGGTACCTGTTCGGCGCCGTGTTCCTGCTCGGCGCGGGCTACACCTTCCTGCAGAACGCCCACGTGCGCATCGACGTGCTGGCGAGCAGGCTGTCGATGCGCACGCGCATGTACATCGACATCGTCGGCATCCTCGTCTTCCTGCTGCCGATGTGCTGGTTCATGATCAATTTCGCCTGGCCGGTCGTGATGGCGGCCTATGTCTCGGGCGAAGTGTCGTCCAACGCCGGCGGCCTGATCCGCTGGCCGGTCTATGCGCTGGTGCCGGCCGGCTTCCTGCTGCTCGGCCTGCAGGCGATCTCGGAACTGATCAAACGCCTTGCCTTCCTGCAGGGCAAGGGGCCCAACCCGCTGCTGCAGGGCGCCCACGACGGGCAGGATGACATCCACGGCGAAGAGGCACAAAAATGATCGAATTCTTCTCCGCCCACGCACCCGAGCTGATGTTCGGCTCGCTGATGCTGTTCCTGCTCACCGGCTTTCCGGTCGCCTTCTCGCTTGCCGCCTGCGGCCTGCTGTTCGGCTTCCTCGGCATGGAAGCGGGCCTGTTGCCGCCGAGCCTGTTCCAGGCGCTGCCGCTGCGCGTGTTCGGCATCATCCAGAACGACACGCTGCTGGCGATTCCCTTCTTCACGCTGATGGGCCTGATCCTCGAACGCAGCGGCATGGCCGAGGACCTGCTCGACACCATCGGCCAGCTGTTCGGCCCGATCCGCGGCGGCCTCGCGCTTGCCGTGATCTTCGTCGGCGCGCTGCTGGCGGCGACCACCGGCGTGGTGGCGGCCTCGGTGATCTCGATGGGCCTGATCTCGCTGCCCATCATGCTGCGCTACGGCTACAGCCCGGCTGTCGCCAGCGGTGCGATCGTCGCCTCGGGCACGCTGGCACAGATCGTGCCGCCCTCGCTGGTGCTGATCGTCATCGCCGACCAGCTCGGCCGCTCGGTCGGCGACCTGTACAAGGGCGCCTTCATTCCGGCCTTCACGCTGATCGGCCTCTACGCGCTTTTCATCATCGCGCTGGCGATCTTCAAGCCCAAGCTCGTACCGGCCCTGCCGCCGGAAGCGCGCAGCTACCGTGAAGCCGACGGTTCGAGCGGCATGCGCTCGCTCGCCATCTTCGGCCTGCTCGTCACCATCGTCGCGGTGGCCTTCGGCATGTACTACGGCGAGATCCTCAGCGCGTTCAAGGGAGAGGAAATCGACCCGGCACTGGACGAGACCATCGTCGTCGCCCTGACCGCAGGCTCGGCGCTCGCCTTCATCGCCGCCCAGATCAACCGGTTGCTCGGACTGGGTCTGCTGTCGCGCATCACCGAACGCGTGACCTTCGTGCTGATTCCGCCGCTGGCACTGATCTTCCTCGTGCTCGGCACGATCTTCCTGGGCGTCGCGACACCGACCGAAGGCGGCGCGATGGGTGCCGTCGGCGGCATCGTGATGGCGCTGATGCGCGGCAAGCTCGACATGCCGTTGCTGAAGCACGCGCTGGAGTCGACCTCGCGCCTGTCCTGCTTCGTGCTCTTCATCCTGATCGGCTCGACGATCTTCAGCTTCACCTTCACCGCAGTCGACGGCCAGATCTGGGTCGAGCACCTGTTCGACAGGCTGCCCGGCGGCGAGATCGGCTTCCTGCTCTTCGTCAACACGGTGATCTTCATCCTCGGCTTCTTCATCGACTTCTTCGAGATCGCCTTCATCCTGATTCCGCTGCTGGCGCCGGTGGCGGACAAGATGGGGATCGACCTCGTCTGGTTCGGCGTACTGGTGGCGATGAACCTGCAGACCTCCTTCCTGACGCCGCCGTTCGGCTTCGCACTGTTCTACCTGCGCAGCGTGGCGCCGGCCAAGGACTTCGTCGACCGCATCACCAGCAAGCGGATCGCCGGCGTGAAGACCATGGACATCTACCGCGGCGCGATCCCCTTCGTGCTGATGCAGCTCATCATGGTCGTGGCGCTGATCCTGTTCCCCGGCCTGGTCACGAGCGTGTTCGACAAGGCGGTCGCGGTGGATCTCGACACCATCGAGATCAACGTCAACGACGGCAGCGGCGGCAGCTGGGGCAGCGACGAAGACAGCGGCAGCAGCGGGTGGTGAAGGCTGCCGGCCGGGGCAGGCATATCCGCATGCCCCGGCCGGCAGCCCGTGCGCTGCAGCGGGACGCGTGCCAACAGGCGCGTGGTAACATCCGCTTTTAACGCCACTCCTTTTACCGGTTCCGTCCATGTTCTCTTCGCAAGACACTCTCGCCAAAGTCGATCCCGAGCTGTGGGCCGCCATCCAGGCCGAAAACAAGCGTCAGGAAGACCACATCGAACTGATCGCTTCGGAAAACTACGTTTCCCGGGCGGTGATGGAAGCCCAGGGCTCCCAGCTCACCAACAAGTACGCCGAGGGCTACCCCGGCAAGCGCTACTACGGCGGCTGCGAGCATGTCGACGTGGCCGAGCAGCTGGCCATCGACCGCCTGAAGGCGCTGTTCGGCGCCGAAGCCGCGAACGTGCAGCCGAACTCCGGCTCGCAGGCCAACCAGGCGGTGCTGATGGCTTTCGCCAAGCCGGGCGACACGATCATGGGCATGAGCCTGGCCGAAGGCGGCCACCTCACCCACGGCATGCCGCTGAACATGTCGGGCAAGTGGTTCAACGTCGTCGCCTACGGCCTGAACGACAAGGAAGAGATCGACTACGACAAGATGGAAGCGCTGGCGCGCGAGACCAGGCCGAAGATCATCATCGCCGGCGCCTCGGCCTATTCGCTGCGCATCGATTTCGAGCGCTTCGCCAGGGTCGCCAAGGAAGTCGGCGCCATCTTCTGGGTGGACATGGCCCACTACGCCGGCCTGATCGCCGCCGGCTTCTACCCCAACCCGGTGCCGCACGCCGACGTCGTCACCTCGACCACGCACAAGACGCTGCGCGGCCCGCGCGGCGGCATCATCCTGATGAAGGCCGAACACGAGAAGGCGCTGAACTCGGCGATCTTCCCCGGCCTCCAGGGCGGCCCGCTGGAACACGTCATCGCCGCCAAGGCGGTCGCCTTCAAGGAAGCCGCCACACCAGCCTTCCGCAACTACCAGGAGCAGGTGATCGCCAACGCCCGCGTGATGGCCCGCGTGCTGGGCGAGGAGCGCGGCCTGCGCATCGTCTCCGGCCGCACCGAAAGCCATGTCTTCCTGGTCGATCTGCGCAACAAGAAGATCACCGGCAAGGAAGCCGAGGCGGTGCTGGGCAGCGCCCACATCACGGTCAACAAGAACTCGATCCCGAACGACCCCGAGAAGCCCTTCGTCACCTCCGGCATCCGCATCGGCTCGCCGGCGATGACGACCCGTGGCTTCACCGAGATCGAGGCCGAACAGGTCGCCCACCTGATCGCCGACGTGCTGGATGCCCCGCACGACCAGACGGTGATCGGCCGCACGCGCGACAAGGTCGCCGCGCTGTGCGCCAAGTTCCCGGTGTACGGCAAGTAAGCCCCGAACGCGGGGCGAGCCGACCACGCCCGCCCCGCAGCGCCTTCCGGCCATGAAATGCCCTTTCTGCGCTGACCCCAACACCCAGGTCACCGATACGCGCGAGAACGAGGATGGCGACGTCGTCAGGCGCCGCCGCCGCTGTCCGAAATGCGACAAGCGCTTCACCACCTACGAGCGCATCGACCTCAAGATGCCGCACATCGTCAAGCGCAACGGCAGCCGCACCGAGTTCGATCACGACAAGCTGGCCGGCAGCATGAAGCTGGCGCTGCGCAAGCGCCCCGTCACCATCGATGCCGTCGACGCCGCAGTGGACCGCATCGAGGCCCGCCTGCTGTCGCTGGGCGAGCAGGAAGTACCGAGCGAGAAGATCGGCGAACTGGTGATGAAGGAGCTGAAGAAGCTCGACAAGGTCGCCTACATCCGCTTCGCTTCGGTTTATCGCAACTTCGCCGACGTGGATGAATTTTCCGAACTCATCCGCGAAGTGCAGCCCCGCTCCCGCCGCGGCAAGCCCGCCAAGCCCGAACTGGATTCCGGCCATGACCTTTTCGGCGGCTGACCATGCCGCCATGGCGCGCGCGCTGCAGCTCGCCGCGCTCGGCCTGAACACCACCGCCCCCAATCCGCGCGTCGGCTGCGTGCTGACGCGCGACGGCGCCGTCGTCGGCGAAGGCTGGCATCGCCGCGCCGGCGAGCCTCATGCCGAAATCCACGCGCTGCGCCAGGCGGGCGAAGCCGCGCGCGGCGCCACCGTCTACGTCACGCTCGAACCCTGCTCGCACCATGGCCGCACGCCGCCCTGCGCCGATGCCCTGGTCGAGGCCGGTGTCGCCCGCGTCGTCGTCGCCATGGACGATCCCAACCCGCTCGTCGCCGGACGCGGCCTGGCGCGCCTGCGCGCCGCCGGCATCGCCACCGAGCACGGCCTGCTGGAAGCCGAAGCGCGCGAACTGAACCTCGGCTTCGTCTCGCGCATGACCCGCGGCCGCCCCTGGCTGCGGCTCAAGGCGGCGGCCACGCTCGACGGCAAGACGGCACTGGAGAACGGTATCAGCCAGTGGATCACCGGCCCCGAGGCCCGCCGCGACGGCCACGCCTGGCGTGCGCGCGCCTGCGCGGTGCTGACCGGCATCGGCACGGTGAAGGAAGACGACCCGCAGCTCAATGTGCGCGAGGTCGCCTGCGAGCGCCAGCCGCTGCGCATCCTGGTCGATGCCCGGCTGGACGTATCGCCTGGCGCACGCATCCTGCAGGGTGAGCCGATCCTGATCGCCACCGCCAGCGAGGACGGCGCACGCATCGCCAGCCTGTCGGCCGCCGGGCACCGCTTGATCGTGCTGCCGAACGCCGCCGGCAAGGTCGACCTGCCGCGCCTGATGAGCGAGCTCGGCACGCTCGGCCTCAACGAAGTCCACGCCGAAGCCGGCTTCAAGCTCAATGGCTCGCTGCTGCGCGAAGGCTGCGTGGATGAGCTGCTGCTGTATCTGGCGCCGATGCTGGCCGGTGACGCCGCCCACGGCCTGTTCAATCTCGCCGCGCTGACGCGGCTGGAAGACGCCACCCGGCTCGACCTCCGCGACCTGCGCCAGCTCGGCCGCGACATCCGCATCCTCGCACGCCTGGCGACCGGTCTGCCGGCGAAGCGATAAGCGCATCGTGCCGCCTCGCCGTGCTGCGGCACGGCCTGCGGCCTCGGCCAGGTTTCAGCTACCGGATTCGCCGCCACAGACGGTACAGCCGGGGTCGCGGCCGAAGCCGATGCTGCGCCACTCCATCGCCAGACCGTCGAGCAGCAGCAGGCGCCCGACCAGCGGCGTGCCGCAGCCGATGATCAGCTTCAGCGCCTCGGCGGCCTGCGTCGTGCCGATCAGGCCGACGATCGGCGCGAACACGCCCATCACCGCGCAGCGCACTTCCTCGATGTCCTCGCCTTCCGGGAACAGGCAGTGATAGCAGGCCGCCTCCGGCCGCCGCAGGTCGAATACCGAGACCTGCCCGTCGAAGCGGATCGCGGCACCGGACACCAGCGGCTTGCGCAGCTTCACGCAGGCGCGGTTGACCGCATGGCGGGTGGCGAAATTGTCGCAGCAGTCCAGCACGACGTCGGCCGCCGCCACCTGCTCGTCCAGCACATCGCCATCGAGCCGCGCCTGCAGCGGCACGACCTCGGCGAGCGGGTTGAGGCGCTGCAGGCCGATCCGCGCCGATTCGACCTTGGGCCGGCCGACCGTCTCGGCCGAATGCAGGATCTGGCGCTGCAGGTTGGTGAGGTCGACGTCGTCGTCGTCGGCGATCACCAGCGAACCGACGCCGGCCGCGGCGAGATACATCGCCGCCGGCGAGCCGAGGCCGCCGGCACCGACGATGAGGACCTTCGCGCCGAGCAGCGCCTCCTGTCCCTCGACGCCGATTTCGGGCAACAGGATGTGGCGGCTGTAGCGCAGCAACTGATCGTCGTTCATGCGGCGGAGAATATGCGTGAAATGAGCGGGAACTCGCGCAGTCTATGCGGCGACCGGAGCCCGCCCGAGAAGGCGGGCACCCGGTACATTCCCACCGGAATCAGGGGCGCCCGGCCAGGGGCACCCGGCTAGGGGCGCCCGGCCAGGGGCACCCGGCTAGGGGCGCCCGGCTCAAGGGTGCCCGGTCAGGGCTTCGGCTCGGACGCCTTCTTGCCCTGGACGATCTGCAGGCCCTTGAGCAGGTTGATCGCCTGCTGTAGCTGGTGGTCGTCCTGGCCGGCAAGCTCGAAGCGCACCGGTTCGGCCTCGTCGGTAGCGCCGTCCTTCTGCCCGGCCTCCTTGGCCCTGAGCTCGGCCTCGGGATCCTTGTCGTTGCCCAGGTGGCCTTGCAGGTCGGCTTCGCGAAGCCGGCGGTTCGAGCCATTGGCGCTCTCCTCGACGACGATGTCGGGTTCGATGCCCTTGGCCTGGATCGAATGGCCGTTCGGCGTGTAGTAGCGCGCCGTGGTCAGCTTGATCGCGGTGCTGTTGTTGAGCGGCAGGATGGTCTGCACCGAGCCCTTGCCGAAAGTCTGCGTGCCCATCACGACGGCGCGCTTGTGGTCCTGCAGCGCGCCGGCGACGATCTCGGACGCGGAAGCCGAGCCGGCATTGACCAGCACGACCATCGGCACCTCCTTGATGCCCGCGGGCAGGCGGCGGAGGAAATCGTCGCGCGTGCCGCGCAGGTAGTCGTCCGGCATCGCGCGGTATTCACGCTTGGCATCCTCGGTGCGGCCGTCGGTGGATACCACCCTCGCCCCCAGCGGCAGGAAGGCAGCGGACACGCCCACCGCGCCATGCAGCAGGCCGCCCGGGTCGTTGCGCAGGTCGAGCACCAGTCCGGTGAGCGGCCCTTCGGCACTCAGCTTGTTCAGATGCTGGACCACCGATGCCGCGGTGTTCTCCTGGAACTGCGCGACGCGCAGGTAGCCATAGCCCGGCTCGACGAGCTTGGACTTGACGCTCTGCACCTTGATGACTTCACGCGTCAGCTTGAGCACGATCGGCCGCGATTCGCCCTTGCGCATGATCGTCAGTTCGATGGTGGTGTTGGGCTTGCCGCGCATGCGCTTCACCGCATCGTTCAGGCTCATGCCCTTCACCGGCGTGTCGTCGAGCTTGACGATCAGGTCGCCGGCCTGGACGCCGGCGCGGAAGGCAGGCGTGTCCTCGATCGGCGAGATGACCTTGACGAAGCCGTCTTCCATGCCAACCTCGATGCCCAGCCCGCCGAACTCGCCCTGCGTGCCGACCTGGAGTTCCTTGAAGGCTTCGCTGTCCAGGTAGGCCGAATGCGGATCGAGCCCCGACAGCATGCCGCTGATCGAATCGACGATCAGCTTCTTGTCCTCGACCGGCTCGACGTAACCCTGCTTGATCGCATTGAACACGTCGGCATAGGCGCGCAATTCCTCGACCGGCAGCGGCATCTGGGTCGTGCGGTCGGCGTTGGCGGAAAAATTGAGACTGAGCGCCACGCCGGCGAACACGCCGGTCATGACGAGGCCGAGCTGTTTCAGCTTGCTGCGCATGAGAACTCCATCGGGGAAGCGGCTCCTGCCCTTCGCACCGTTTGATCTAGTTGAGTCGCACCCACTGCATCGGGTCGAGCGGGCGGCCCTGATGGCGGAGTTCGAAGTATAAACCCGATTCTCCACCCCCTCCGCTGGTGCCCACGCTGGCGATCGCGTCGCCGCCGGACACCGCATCGCCCACTTCCTTCAGCAAGGTGTCGTTGTTGCCATACACGGTGAGGTAGTCGCCGCCATGGTCGATGATGATCAGATTGCCGTAGCCGCGCAACCAGTCCGAATACACGACCTCGCCCGTCGCGACCGCCTTGACGTCCGCTCCGGTGCCCGCCCGGATGAACACGCCTTTCCACGTCGTGCCACCTTCCGCCCTTGGAGCGCCGAAGCGGCCGACGAGTTCGCCGCGCACCGGAAAACGCAACTGGCCGCGAAGCTGGGCGAAGCGCACGCCGGTCGGCGTCGCCCCTGCACTGCTGCGCGCTTCGCCGACGACCGGCTCGGCGCGCCGTGCCGGCGGACGGGCCGCAGCGGACGGCGGCGCGGCATTCCCGGCCGCCTTCGCCTGGGCCGCCGCGGCGGCGGCACGTGCCTCGGCCGCGCGCTGTTCCGCCAGCTTCCTCGCTGCCTCGCGTGCGGCCGCTTCGCGGGCACGCTTGACCAGGGTGTCGATCACCTTCGCCAGGCGCTGCTCGTCCTCGCGCAAGGTCGCCACTTCGCGCTTCTGGCTCTGCAGCTGCTTCGAGATTTCGGCCAGCGCGGCCTTGCGCTGGAGCAGGCTGGCTTCGAGCTGCTTGCGCTGCTCGTGCTGCCGGGTTTCGAGCTCGGCCACGCGGTCCCGCCGGCGGCCGATTTCCTGCGCGCGCAGCTCGGTTTCGCGCAGATCGGCGCGCATGCGTTCGATCAGGCCCAGGCGGGCACGGCCGAGCTGTTCGAGATAATAGGCGTCGCGCGCGATCTGGTTCGGATCGCGCGCCGACAGCAGGGGCGCCACGCCATCCGCCGCACCATGCACGTAGTGCCGGCGCAGCCACTCGGCCAGCTCTCCGCGACGGGCATCGATGCGCGCGCCCGCCTGCTGCTGCTCCCGTTCCAGTTCGGCCAGCCGCGCATCGGCCTCGGCGCGCTCGCGCTGCAGCTGCAATACCCGGCGCTGCGCGCGCGACACTTCGCGCTCCGACTCGGTCAGCGCCTTTGCCGCATCGGAACGGTTCGCCTCGGTACGCGACATTTCCTGCTGCAGGTCGCGGATACGCTTCTTGAGGTCGTCGAGGTCCGAGCGCTTGTCGGCGATGTCGCCCGTGGCCTGTGCGCGAACGGCATTCGGCGCCACTGCCGACGCCAGCATGCAGCCAAGGACGAAAGCAGCCAGATAGCCACGGCCAGCGATACGCATGAAGCGAGAATTCCGATTCAAGGGAATGAGCGAAGTTGCAGGAAGAAAGCCGAACGAGGCCAAGGGGACACGAACGAAGAGCGGATCCGCGCCCGGCACGTTGCCGAGCGCGCAAGACGGAGACGCCTTATTTTATACTAGCGCTTTGCTCCGCCGGCCCTACCGTGAACAAAGACGACATCTTCACGCTCATCGACAAGAACGAGCACATAGAAACCGCCGCGCGCGCGCTCAAGGCAATCGCCCATCCGCTGCGCCTGAAGATTCTGTGCGTGCTCGGCGACGGCGAAGTCTGCGTGCAGGACATCGTCGATGCGGTGGGCACTTCGCAGAGCAACATCTCGCAGCATCTCGCCATCCTGCGCGACAAGGACGTGCTGCAGACGCGCAAGGACGCCAACCGCGTCTATTACCGCGTCGGCGATCCGCGCACGCTGCAGCTCATCGCGCTGATGCGCGAAGTGTTCTGCGGCGTCGATGACGAGCAAGGCTGATTTCCCTTCCCCTTACCGGAGCACCGTTTTTCGTGGAATTCCTGCAACAGAACTGGTATTGGGCGGCGCTGGCCGCCGCAAGCGGCAGCTGGCTGCTCGTCGACCTGGCACGCGGCCGAGGCGGCGGCGGCCAGCTTTCCCCGGTCGAAGCCACGATGCTGATCAACCGCGAAGACGCCGTCGTCATCGACGTGCGCGACCAGGGCGAATACGCCCAGGGCCACATTCCCAACGCCCGCCACATTCCCGCCGGCGACCTCGAGCGCCGCAGCGGCGAGCTGGACAAGTGGAAGAGCCATCCGCTGATCCTCTGCTGCGCCACCGGCACGCGCTCGACCTCGGCCGCCACGCAGTTGCGCAAGGCCGGCTTCGAGAAGGTCCTACAACCTGCGCGGCGGCATGATGGAATGGCAGAAGGCCGGCCAGCCTGTCAGCCGCAAGAGGAAATGAGCATGCCCGCCGCGATCCGCATGTACGCCACGGCCACCTGCCCCTACTGCATCCGCGCCGAACAGCTGCTGCGCAGCAAGGGCGTGACGCAGATCGACAAGATCCGCACCGATCTCGATCCCGCCCAGCGCGGGCGCATGATCGAGGAAACCGGGCGGCGCACGGTTCCGCAGATTTTCATTGGCGGCTACCATGTCGGCGGCTGTGACGACCTGATGGCGCTCAACCGCGCCGGCAAGCTCGAACCGATGCTGCGCGGCGAACCCGCCTGAGCCCTCCTTCCCGCAGTCCAATCCCCACTCACCGGATACCCATCCCATGTCTGAAAACACCCAACCCGTCTTCTCGATCGAAAAACTGTACGTCAAGGACCTGTCGGTCGAAGTGCCGGGTGCACCGCAGATCTACCTCGAACGCGAGGCGCCGAAAGTCAATGTGCAGCTCCGCACCGAAGGCAAGAACATCGACGACGGCGTCTTCGAGATCACGCTGACCGTCACCGTCTCCGCCACCATCGGCGAAGACCGCACGCTGTTCCTGGTGGAAGTGGCCCAGGCCGGCATCTTCCAGATCCGCAACGTGCCCGAAGCCGACCTCGAACCGGTGATGATGATCGGCTGCCCCAACATCCTCTTCCCCTATGCCCGCGAAGCCGTGTCGGACGCCGTCACCCGCGCCGGCTTCCAGCCCGTGCTGCTGTCGCCGGTCAACTTCGAGGCGCTGTACCAGTCGCAGCGCCAGCAGGCCGCCGCGCAGCAGGGCGAAACGCCGATCCAGTGACGAGGCCTGCCGCCATGACATCCCTGCGCCGCCCCATCCTGCCCCGCCTGATCACGATGCTCGCCGTACTCGCCGGCGTGGTGGCGGGGCCGGCGCTGGCGCAGGCGATCGAATTCCGCTCGCTGACCGAGCAGGCAATCCTGTACGACACCCCTTCGGAGCAGGGCAAGCGCCTGTTCATCCTGCGCTCCGGCACCCCGGTCGAAATCGTTATCAGGCTCGACAAGTGGGTCAAGGTGCGCGAGCCCGGCGGCTCCCTGAACTGGCTGGAAGGCCGCGTACTCTCCAATCGCCGCACCGTGCTCGTCGCCGCGGACCGCGCCGTCATCCGGCGTGAAGCCCGCGACGACGCGGCACCCAGCTTCGAAGCGGTGCGCAACGTCGTGCTCGACCTGGTCGAGCCGCCTTCGCTCGGCTGGGCCAAGGTGCGCCATCGGGACGGCGAGGAAGGCTACATCCGCATCAACGAGGTCTGGGGACTGTGACCGCCGCCGCCGACACGCAGCCCGGCCGCCGACGCATCGCCGTTTTCGGCGCGGGCGCATGGGGCACTGCGCTGGCCCAGGCCTTCAGTGCCGCCCATGAGGTATGCCTGTGGGGACGGGACGCGGAACACCTGCGGGCACTCGCCCTGACGCACGAGAACCGCCGCTATCTGCCGGACATCCGCCTCAGCGACACACTGCGCTTCGAAGCCGATTTCTCCCGTGCGGCACAAGGCGCCGATCTCCACCTGGTGGTCACGCCGCTGGCCGGCCTGCGGGACACCGCGCGCGCCCTCCACCGCCTGCAGCCCGGCACGCCGCTGCTGTGGGCATGCAAGGGGCTCGAAGCCGGAAGCGGGCGGCTGCCGCATGAAATCGTCACCGAAGAGCTCGGTGACGCGGCCACCAGCGGCGTGCTGACCGGCCCCAGCTTCGCCGCCGAGGTCGCGCGCGGCCTGCCGACCGCGATCACCCTCGCCGCCGCCGATGCGGCCTTCGCCCATCACTGGGTGGCGACCCTGCACCAGCCGCGCCTGCGCATCTACGCCAATACCGATGTCGTCGGCTGCGAGATCGGCGGTGCAGTCAAGAACGTCATGGCCATCGCCGCCGGCGTGTCGGACGGCATGGGTTTCGGCCTCAATGCCCGCGCCGCCCTGATCACCCGCGGCCTGGCCGAAATCTCCCGCCTCGCCGCCGCGCTGGGCGGCAACAGCGAAACGCTGATGGGCCTGACCGGCATGGGCGACCTGATCCTGACCTGCACCGGCAACCTCTCGCGCAACCGCCGCGTCGGCCTGGAGCTCGCCAAGGGCAGCACGCTGGCCGACATCCTGCGCGACCTCGGCCACGTTGCCGAAGGCGTCTCCACCGCGCGCGAAGTCGTCGGCCTGGCCCGGCGCCATGGCGTCGAGATGCCGATCTGCGAAGCGGTCGATGCGCTGCTGCATCACGGCCTCGATGCACGAACCGCAGTCGAGAAACTGTTGGCACGCGACCCGCGCCACGAATAGAGCGCCCAGCCCGAGACAACCCCGCCTGCAGCGCCCCGCTTAAAGCGGCCCTGCGTGAGGCAGCTCCGCCTGGGCAGCGCCGGCAAAGCCATGCTGGCGCCAGGCCTCATAGACCACCACCGCCACCGCATTCGACAGATTGACGCTGCGGTTGGTCGGCCGCATCGGAATGCGGATGCGCGCCTCGGGCTCGAAACCTGCCAGCAGTTCCGCCGGCAGGCCGCGGCTCTCCGGCCCGAACACGAACACGTCGCCTTCGCGGTAAGCCACAGCGTCGTGCCGCCGCACACCCCGGGTCGACAACGCGAAGAAGCGCCTCCTCCAGCGCCGCACGGCACTGCGCCCAATCCGGATGCACGGTGACGCAGGTCAGATCGTGATAGTCCAGCCCCGCGCGCGCCAGTTGCTTGTCGGACAGGTCGAAACCCAGCGGCTCGATCAGATGGAGGCGGCTGCCGCTATTGGCGGCGAGGCGAATGATGTTGCCGGTGTTGGGCGGAATCTCGGGCTGGTAGAGGACGATCTCGAACATCGGGACGGAAGTGGCGGACAGCGCCTTGCGCGCGAAGCCGGCACTGTAGCTCAGGCCGGTGCCGGCGTGCGGGCAACGACCAGATTCGTGACCCGCGCCGCGCCCTGCGCCTTCAGGCAGCGCGCCAGTTCGTCCAGCGTCGCCCCCGTGGTCATCACGTCATCGACCACCAGTACATGCAGGCCATCCAGTGCACGATCGCAGCGGAAGGCACCGGCCGGGCTCAGCAGGCGCTCTTCGCGGCTCAGCGAAGCCTGCGGCGGCGTGTCGCGCAGCTTGCGCACGCAGGCCAGTTCCATCGGCAAGGCCTGCTCGCGGGCCAGCGGCCGCGCAAGCTCCACCGCCTGGTTGAAGCCGCGTTCGGCCAGCCTGCGCGCATGCAAGGGCATCGGCAGGATGAAGTCGACATCGGCCGCGATCTGCTCGCCGAGCGTGCGCAGTTCGGCAGCGAGGAAAGTGGCCACGCTCAACTGGTGCCGATACTTGAGCGCAAGCACCAGCACATCGACCGGGAACACGTAGTCGAACAAGGCCAGCGTCGCATCGTAGGCCGGCGGCTGGCGCAGGCATTGTCCGCAGGGCCCGCCATCCAGCCCCGGCAGGGCGCAGACCGGGCACGCGCTGGGCGGCCGCCGCGGCATTTCGGCCAGGCAGGCCGCGCACACGCCGCACCCCTCCGCCGCCTCGCCGCAGACGAGGCAGTCCTGCGGCATCAGCACGTCCAGCACGCGGGCCAGCAGGCGGCGCAGGTCTCGAGTTCGGTTTGACAAGATTTTGATCAATGGCAGAACATTCGGGGTTCGCCATTACAGCCCCCGCCGCCGGAAATGACAATGACTTCGATCAAAGCCGAGCATGCAGCGCACCGACGCGGCACGGCCACCGCTCACGACGGCAAGGCCGCCGGCCTTGCTCGCCCGCGGAGCGCGCGATGAGCGAAACGGGCGGCAGCGACGCGAATTTCGCGCTCGACCACGGCCTGCTGCGCCGCCGCTTCGCCCGCGCCGCGGCGACGGCCGACGGCGCCGACGTCCTGGCGCGCGAAATCGCCCGCCGGATGGACGAGCGCCTCGACTACATCCGCATCGAGCCGAAGCGCGTGCTCGATCTCGGCTGCGGCACCGGCGCCGACCTGCCCCGCCTGGCGCAGCGCTTCCCTCAGGCCTGCGTGCTGGCGGCCGATTTCGCCGTGCCGATGCTGGCCCGCGCCGGCCAGCGCCTGCGCGGCGAAGCACCCGCACCCGGCCTGCTGCGCCGTCTGCTCGTCGGCAAGGCCGCACCGCCGCCCCACCTCGCCGCCGACGCCCGCCGCCTGCCCTTCGCCCGCGGCAGCCTCGGCCTGGTGTGGTCCAACCTGATGCTGCCGGCGCTGGACGATCCGCTGCCGGCCTTGCAGGAGATCCACCGCGCGCTGGAAGTCGGCGGCCTGCTGATGTTTTCCACCCTCGGCCCAGATTCGCTGCGCGAACTGCGCGACGCCCTGCCCCGCACGGCGGGCGAACGCGTGCACCGCTTCATCGACATGCACGACCTCGGCGACGCCCTCGTCAAGGCCGGCTTCGCCGACCCGGTGATGGACATGGAGATGCTGACGCTGACCTATGCCGAACTCGACGGCCTGCTGTCCGACCTGCGCGCCAGCGGCGCCGCCAATGCCGCCGTCGGCCGCCCGCGCGGCCTGTCCGGCCGCAGCGGCTGGGCACGGGCGCGCGCCGCCTACGAAGCCCTGCGCCGGGACGGACGGCTGCCCGCCACCTTCGAGATCATCCAGGGCCATGCCTGGAAAGCCGCGCCGAAGACCACCGAGGACGGCCGCAGCATCGTCCGCTTCCAGCCCCGGCCCACGCCGCGCTGAACCGACGTCGCCATGCCCAACCGTACCGTCTGGCTGTTCGACCTCGACAACACGCTGCACAACGCCAGCCCGCACATCTTTCCGCACATCAACCGCAGCATGACGGCTTATCTCGAACAGCACCTGTCGCTGTCCCCCGAGGACGCCAATGCCCTGCGGATGAACTACTGGCGCCGCTACGGCGCCACCCTGCTCGGCATGATGCGCCATCACGGCACCGACCCGGCGCACTTCCTGGTCGAGACCCATCGCTTCGATCGCCTGCACGAGATGATGGTGTTCGACCGCGCGCTGCGCGGCATGCTGCGCAAGCTGCCGGGCCGTCGCTTCGTGTTCTCGAACGCACCGCGCCACTACGCCCTGGCCGTGCTGGGGCTGATGGGCATCCACGAGCTGTTCGAGGACGTGATCGCCATCGAGGACCTGGAATACCACCCCAAGCCCGGCATCCGCGGCTACCGCAAGCTGCTGTCCTCGCGGCGCCTGGATCCGGCCCGCTGCGTGATGCTGGAAGATTCGGCCGTCAACCTGCGCACCGCGAAACGGCTGGGAATGCGCACCGTGCTGGTGAGCCGCAACCTGCGCACGCCGGCCTATGTGGATATGAAGCTGGCCTCCATCCTCGACCTTCGCCGCCAATACGGTCGGCTGCTCGGCGGACGACCGAACGCCTACTAGCCCGCTGCGGCAAGGCTGCGCCGCATGAACACCGCACCGGCACCGTAACCGTCGGGCAGGCTCAGGGCCTGCGGCACGAAGCCGAATCCGCGCCAGTAGGCCGCCGCATCGGCCAGCGCCACCAGGGTCAAGGCGCGGTGCCCGGCCTGCTCCGACCAGGCTCGAACCGTGCCGAACAGGGCACGGCCCACGCCCATGCCGCGGGCGCGCGGCGACACCGCGAGATCGTGCAGAAAACCGTGGTCCGCCTGCCCTGGCAGGCGGTCGATCAGCGCATGCAGCTGCGGTACGCCGGCCTGCCACGGATGGGCGAAGACATAACCGAACGCCTCACCGCCGCGCTCGGCCAGCCAGCAGGCTTCGGGCGCGAGGCTCAGCTTGCGTGCGAGCACCTCGGCGGACTCCTGGTAGGCGTCGCCATAGGCTTCGCGCTGGATGCGGAGCACGGCATCGAGATCGCTGCTCCGCATCGTCCGCAGCCCCACTGCGGGCAAGGCCGGAGCGCCCGGCACGATCACGCGCCGGCCTTCAGCCAGCGTGCGGCTTCCAGCGCGTAATAGGTCAGGATGCCATCGGCACCGGCACGCTTGAACGACAGCAAGGCTTCCAGTGCGCAGGCCCGGTCGTCGAGCCAGCCGTTGGCCGCAGCCGCCTTCAGCATCGCGTACTCGCCGCTGACCTGGTAGGCGTAGGTCGGCACCTGGAGTTCGTGCTTCACGCGGCGCACGATGTCGAGATAGGGCAGGCCGGGCTTGACCATGAACATGTCCGCCCCTTCGGCGATGTCGAGCGCCACTTCGCGCAAGGCCTCGTCGCTGTTCGCCGGATCCATCTGGTAGGAATACTTGTTGCCCTTGCCCAGGTTGCCCGCCGAGCCGACCGCGCTGCGGAAGGGGCCGTAGAAGCTGCTGGCGTACTTGGCGCTGTAGGCGAGGATGCGGGTATGGATGAAGCCGGCATCCTCGAGCGCGGCGCGGATGGTGCCGATGCGGCCGTCCATCATGTCGCTGGGCGACACCACGTCGGCGCCCGCCGCGGCATGCGACAGCGACTGCCTGACCAGCGCATCGACGGTTTCGTCGTTGAGGATGTAGCCGCTGTCGTCGGGCAGACCGTCCTGGCCGTGGGTGGTGTAGGGGTCGAGGGCGATGTCGGTGATGACGCCCAGCTCGGGGAAGCGCGCCTTCAGCGCACGGATCGCGCGCTGGACGATGCCGTCCTCGTCCCACGCGGCGGCGCCGTCCGCGGTCTTTGCCGCCGGATCGGGAACACCGAAGAGATCGACCGCCGGCACGCCGAGCTCGAGCGCCTGCTCGGCCACCTTCAGCAGTTCGTCGATCGACAGCCGCTCCACGCCGGGCATCGCCGCCACCGCCTCGCGGCCGGGCTTGTCATGCACGAACACCGGATAGATCAGGTCGTTGGCCGTCAGCACGTTCTCGCGCATCAGGCGACGGGAAAAATCGTCACGGCGCATGCGGCGCATGCGGGTGGAAGGGAAGGCTCCGGTCGGTCGCATCTGTGGATCTCGCTTGTCGGTTTCGAAACGGCCCGGGCCGGCGTGTCTGCGTGCGCCGGAAACACATGAAGTAACGCATTGGCAGCGGAACTTCCGGGCAAAGTGTCTTATCTTATCAAGCAGACGGCGGCGCGCTCGCGTGCTGCCATGTCTCCCGCTTCACCTCCCTGAGCGGGTGCCTCGCGCCAGCGGGGCATTTTTCACCCCCGGCTACTCCCCTGGTCGGGGGTTTTTATTTGCCCCTCCTCCGCCCGATCCGCGGACGGAGCTTCCTGCCCGGCATCCGCCCCGGCGAGGCCGAGCCAGCCGCCGATGACGCGTTCGGCATCCTCGACGCCCGTCTTCTTCAGGCTGGAGAAGAGCTGGACCGTCACCTGCGGCCCCAGCGGCGCGAGCTGGCGCCGCACGTCCTGCAGCGCCGCGCTGGCAGCGCCGCGCGACAGCTTGTCGCTCTTGGTCAGCAGGACGTGCATCGGCCGCCCCGACGGTGCGAACCAGTCGATCATCTGGCGGTCGAGCGGCGTCAAGGGATGGCGCGAATCCATGATCAGCACCAGGCCGATCAGGCTTTCCCGCTTGCGCAGATAGTGCTCGATCAGGCCCTGCCACTCGCGCCGGACCTTCTCGGGAACCGCGGCATAGCCGTAGCCCGGCAGGTCGACCAGCAGCGCTCCGCTGTTGAGGCGGAAGAAGTTGATCAACTGGGTACGCCCCGGCGTCTTCGACACGAAAGCCAGCCGGACATGTCCGGCCAGCGTGTTGATCGCGCTCGACTTGCCCGCGTTGGAGCGCCCGGCGAAGGCGATTTCCGCCCCGGAAGGCGGCGGCAGGCCGGACGGCTTGGCGATGGATATCTCGAATTGTGCGTTGCGGAAGATGGGCATGAAAAAGAAGGGGAAAGACCGGGCGGATGCGCCACAAAGCCCACATCGCGTCGCGCAAGGCGGGTTTCCTGTTATAGAATACCGCGTTTGAAACAATCACTCACGGCTTTCCGAGGACATCATGACCAAGCGTTCCCTGCTGCTCTCGTCCCTGTTGCTTGTCGCCGGCGGCCTGCAGGCCCAGGAACAGGCTCCGGACCTCGCCAAGGCAAAACAGACTGTCGAAACGCTCTGCGCCGCCTGTCACAGCACGGATGGCAACAGCCAGTTGTCGGCCAACCCGAAGATCGCAGGGCAGCATGAGGACTACCTCTACAAGCAGCTGCGCGAGTTCAAGGGCTGGAACGGCGAGCCCCCGGCACGCGAAAACGCGGTCATGACGGCAATGGTCGACAGCCTCGAAGAAGCCGACATGCGCGCGCTGGCCAAGTACTTCGCCTCCTTCGAGCTGCAACCCGAGCCGGCGAAGAGCCTCGACACCATCGAACTCGGCCAGAGCATCTGGCGCGGCGGCATCGCCGCCAAGGGCGTTCCCGCCTGTGCCGCCTGTCACGGTCCCGCCGGTGCCGGCCTGCCGGCGCAGTATCCGCGCATCGCCGGCCAGTTCGCCGACTACACCGAAGCCCAGCTCAAGGCCTTCCGCGACGGCGGCCGCGAGAACGACCCGAACCGCATGATGCGCATGATCGCGCTGAAGATGACCGACGCCGAAATGAAGGCCGTCTCGGACTTCGCCGCCGGCCTGCGCTGAGCGCTGCCGACCGTCGATGCGGACAGAAAAAGGGGTGGAGCGATCCACCCCTTTTTTCATGTGCCCACCCTTGTGTGAAAATGGCGGCTGTGCCGGCCCGCCCCGGCAACTTCCGGTTTCACTAGCACGTAGCAGATGAGCCATCCATCCCCCAGCAACACGGCGCAGGACGCCCTGAAGGCCGCCGACGCGCGCCGGCTGATCCTCGACGGCCTGTCCCCGGTCACCGGCAGCGAACGCGTCGAGCTGCATGCCGCCCTCGAGCGCGTGCTGGCGCAGGACGTGATCGCCCCACTCGACGTGCCGATGCACGACAACTCGGCGATGGATGGCTACGCGGTGCGCGCCGAAGACCTGAGCGCCGGCAGCGAAACCATGCTGACCGTGGTCGGCAGCGCCCTTGCCGGCCATCCCTTTGCTGCCTGCCTCGGCGCGGGTGAGGCGGTGCGGATCATGACCGGCGCGGTCATCCCGGACGGCGCCGACGCGGTCGTGATGCAGGAAATCGTCCGCCGCGAAGACGACAGAATCTTCATCCCCGCCGGCCAGCAGAAAGGCCGCAACCTGCGGCGCGCCGGCGAGGACCTCGCTGCCGGCAGCGTCGCCCTGGCCGCCGGCAGACGCTGCGGCCCTGCCGAACTCGGGCTGATCGCCTCGCTCGGCATTGGCGAGGTCGTGGTGCGCCGCCGCCTGCGCGTCGCTTTCTTCTCGACCGGCGACGAACTGGCCTCGATCGGCCAGCCGCTGGCACCCGGCGCGATCTACGACAGCAACCGCCACACCCTGTCCGGCGCACTGGCGCGGCTGGGCTGCGAGCTGCTCGACCTGGGCATCGTGCCCGATCGGCCGGCCGCGCTCGAAGCCGCTTTCGCCAAAGCGGCCGGCACAGCCGATGTCGTCATCACCAGCGGCGGCGTCTCGGTCGGCGACGCCGACTTCATCCGCGAACTGATGGCGCGCATGGGCGAGGTTTCGTTCTGGAAGCTGGCGATCAAGCCCGGGCGGCCGATGGCCTTCGGCCGCATCGGCGATGCCGTGCTGTTCGGCCTGCCCGGCAACCCGGTGGCGACGATGGTGAGTTTCTACCAGTTCGTCCAGGATGCCCTGCTGAGCCTGATGGGCGTGACGCCGCTGCCGCCGGCCGCACGTTTCGCCGTCCGCGCCGACTTCGCCCTGCGCAAGCCGGCAGGCCGCGTCGAATATCTGCGCGGGCGCCTGCTGCGGGACGGCACTGAACCCGGCGTCACGCTGGCCGGCGCCCAGGGCTCGGGCATGCTGCGCTCGATGTCCGAAGCCGACTGCTTCATCGTGCTGCCGGAAGACTGCACTTCGGTGCAGGCCGGCGACACCGTCTTCATCCAACCTTTCCACGGCCTGGTCTGGAGGACCGGGAAACGAACATGACCCAGGACGAACTCAAGAAAGCCGCCGCCCTCGCCGCACTCGACTACATCGAGGACGGCAGCATCGTCGGCGTCGGCACCGGCTCGACGGTGAACCACTTCATCGACGGCCTCGCCGGCATGCGCGAGCGCATCCGCGGCGCGGTCTCCAGCTCCGAAGCGAGCTCGAAGCGGCTCGCCGCCCACGGCATCCCGGTGTTCGATCTCAACGACATCGACAGCATTCCGGTCTATGTCGACGGTGCCGACGAGATCGACGGCGGCTTCGCCATGATCAAGGGCGGCGGCGGCGCGCTGACGCGCGAGAAGATCGTCGCCGCGGTCGCCCGGCGCTTCATCTGCATCTGCGACGTCAGCAAGCGCGTGCAGACGCTGGGCCGCTTCCCGCTGCCGGTCGAGGTGATCCCGATGGCGCGCCGCCACGTCGCCTGCGAACTCGCCCGCCTGGGCGGGGAGCCGCGCCTGCGCGAAGGCTTCGTCACCGACAACGGCAACCTGATCCTCGACGCCCATGGCCTGGCGATCGACGATCCGATCGGTACCGAGCAGCGCATCAACCAGATCGTCGGCGTGGTCACCAACGGCCTGTTCGCCGCCCGCGGCGCCGATCTGCTGCTGCTGGCCGGCAGCACCGGCGTGGAGCGCCTGCAGCGCAGCTGAGGCGACGCTCGATCGCCGTGTGACATGCAACAAAACCTTAACCTTGCGGTGCTAGCCTGCGTGCTTCCATCGACAGGAACATGGCGAAGATGACTGGACACACCTACAAACAGTTCAGCAGCGAACTGGAAGAAATCCGCAGCGGCGTGCTGCGCATGGGCGGGCTGGTCGAAGCGCAGGCCGCGAACGCACTCGAAGGCCTGCGCACCGGCAACCTCACCCTTCTCAATCAGATCATCGAAGGCGACCAGCGCATCAACCTGATGCAGAAGCAGCTCGACGACGCCTGCAACCACATCGTCGCCCTGCGCCAGCCGACCGCAACGGACATGCGCCTGGTGATGACGGTGATCAGGTCGGTGGCCGATCTCGAGCGCATCGGCGACGAAGCCAAGAAGATCGCCAAGTCGGCCAAGCGCCTGCATTCGGCCGAATTGAGCTTCGCCCCCCGCATCGACCTGTCGCCTTCGGCCCAGGCTGCGCTGGCGATGCTGCACTCGGCGCTCGACGCCTTTGCCCGTGCCGACGCCTCCGCCGCGCCGCGCATCGAGCGCGAGGACGCCGAAGTCGATGCCAGCTTCAAGGCGATCATGCGCCAGTTGATCACCTACATGATGGAAGATCCGCGCACGATCACCAGCAGCCTCGAACTGCTGTTCAACGCCAAGGCGATCGAGCGCATCGGCGACCATGCGATGAACATCGCCGAGTACGTGGTCTTCCTGGCCCAGGGCGAGGACGTGCGCTACAGCAAGTCGGAAGAGGCGCTGCGCAGCGGCAACTGAGTAGCCGAAAGGCTGCTCGACAATAAAAAAGGATGGCCAGGCCATCCTTTTTCGTATGTGCCGCTTCGCTGCACTCGATGAGTTTCGCTGCGCGCCGGCCACGCGGCCCGGCCCATCGGCCACCGTCCCTCCGGGAACGGCTCTGGTCGGGGGCGCCCAGCCGGGAGCACCGAGTCGGGGGCGCCTAGCCACGAATGCGGCTTTGCTGCCCCCAAAACACTGCTTTCGCGGCTAAAGCCTACAGGAGAGCTGCGTCACTGCGCGGGCGGCACATAGCCGCTCACCTGGTCCGCGCCGCCTTCGAAGAAGTGCTTTTCCATCTGCTCGGCCAGATACTTGCGCGCGCGCGCATCCATCAGGTTCAGACGGTTCTCGTTGATCAGCATGGTCTGGTACTTGACCCATTGCTGCCACGCTTCCTTCGACACGTTGTCGAAGATGCGCTTGCCCAGCGCGCCCGGCACCGGCGGGAAATCCAGCCCTTCCGCCTCACGGCCGAGTTTCACGCAATTCACCATGCGAGCCATGTTCAATCCTCTCTGCTAACGGGTTCATCGGAGCTCGAAGCCGGCATTCTAGCGGATTCACCCCCGCCTCTCGCCGACAGGCTCCAACGATTGCGCCCTTCTGCCTTCGAGCGGTACATCGCCTCGTCGGCGGCCGCCATCAGGCTTTCCTCGTCACGGCCATGCTCGGGAAACAGGGCGATGCCGATGCTTGCGGTGACGCCCGTCTTGTGTCCATCGAACTCGAACACCAGATTGCCGATCGACTCGCACAGGCGATTGGCCAGCTCCGACAGGGCCGAAGCCCCAGCATCGGGCACCAGGATGGAGAACTCGTCGCCACCGACACGGAAGAACATTTCATTGCGGCGCACCACGCTGCCGACCCGCTCGACGAGCTTCACCAGCACTTCGTCGCCCGCTTGGTGGCCGAAGGCGTCGTTGATCGGCTTGAAGCCGTCGAGATCGATGCCGAGCAAGCCGACCGAGGTACCGCGCCGCGCGGCGTCGGCCAGCATGCGCTCCAGCTCCTCGTGGAAACGGCGCCGGTTGAAGATGTTGGTCAGCGGGTCGCGCTCCGCCATCGAGATCAGCTGTGCCGAGATGCGCCGGGCCTCGGTCACGTCCTCATAGATCCAGACCCGGCCGATGCGCTGATCCTTGCCCGCCCCGGCCACCACCGCCGAACGGTCGGTGATCACACGTCCATCGGCGAAACGGAATTCGTACTCGTCGCTCATCGGCTGCTTGGCGTCCAGCACCTCGGCGATGTGGGCGAAATAGGCCTGGGCATCTTCCAGCAGCGACGCGGCCTTGTTCTGCAGCGTGCTCTCGCGCATGCCGATCAGGTGCGTATCCTCCGGATAGCCCCAGATTTCGAGCATCGCCCGGTTGTAGTACAACACCCGCCGCTCCTGGTCCATGAACAGGATGCCCGGCCGGATCAGGTTGAGCAGCGCGGCGAGGCGCTGGCGCTCGTCGTTGCTGCGCAGCAGGTAGTGCTCGCGCAGCGCCTGGGCGCGGCGAAGCTCGGTGACCGTTTCGAGCAGCTTGTACTCGGTTTCCTTGCGCGACTGGATGTCCTCGGCCGACAACCGCAGGGCGGCCAGCCCCGGCGCGGCATCCGGCATCGCCCGCCAGTGGGAGGCGACCCAGGCCGCTTCGCCGTCCCGCCGCCTGAGCCGCAGCTCGAAATCCTGCGCCACGCCGTCCACCACCATCTGCGTCAGCATGCGGCGGCAGTAGCTGCGGTCCGACTCGTGTACGAGCAGATCCAGCGCGTCCTCGGCCTCCATGCACTCCCGCGGCTCCAGCCCGGTGACGCGCTCGATCGAGGGGCTGATCCACAGCAGGCGCAGGTCGCGGTCGAACACCGCCTCGATGCCGTGGACACCCTCCGCCACCTGCCGCAGAAGCGCCAGTTCGACATCGGCCTGCCGCCGCATCGCACGTCTGGGCCAGAGGATCATAGGAGCTTCACGAATACCTTCGAGCGCCGCTGCAGGTTGTACAGCTCACGCTTCTTGCGCGGCAGGGCTTCGGGGCCGATCTCGCTGAAGCCCCGTTCGCGGAACCAGTGTGCGGTGCGCGTCGTCAGCACGAACAGCCGCTCGAGCCGCTGCACGCGAGCACGGCGCTCGATGCGCTTCAGCAACTGGTCGCCCAGCCCGGCGCGGCGATATTCCGGCGTCACCGCGAGACAGGCGAGTTCGGCGGCATTGTCCTCCGAGAACGGGTACAGCGCCGCGCAGCCCACCAGCACGCCATCGTGTTCGACCACGGTGAAACGTTCGATTTCCTGTTCGAGCAGCTCGCGGCCGCGGCGCACCAGCGTGCCGTCGGCCTCCATCGGTGTGATCAGCGAGACGAGCGCGGCGACGTCGTCGACCGTCGCCTCGCGCAGGCGGAACAAGGGGTCGCGCGACACCACGGTGCCGACGCCGGCGTGGGTGAAGAACTCCAGCAGCAGCCCGCCGTCCTTGTCGTGATCGATCAGGTGGCAGCGCGCCACGCCGCGGCGCACCGCGCGGATCGCACACGGCAGGAACAGCCCCAGGTCCTCGGTCAGGCCGTCCCCGCTCGCGAGCCTGGCTTGCGCCTCGTCCGCGGTCACCGATTCGACCAGGCCGCCGTCGGCATCCAGCAGCCCAGGCGCATCGCACAGGTAGATGAGTTTTTCGGCCTTCACCGCCACCGCCACCGCTTCGGCGACCTCTTCCATCGCCAGGTTGAAGATTTCCCCCGCGGGCGAGACGCCGAGCGGCGTGATCAGGACCACGTTGTGCTGGTCGAGGTCGGCGTTGATCTCCTCGGCGACGATCTTGCGCACCGCGCCGGTGTATTGGTAATCGACGCCATCGACGACGCCGACGGGGCGCGCGGTGATGAAGTTGCCGCCGGTCACGCGCATGTAGCTGCCCGCCATCGGCGTGTTCGGCAGCCCCTGCGACAGCAGCGCCTCGACTTCGAAGCGGGTCACCGCCATCGCTGCCTTCACGCACTCCAGCGCCTCGGCATCGGTCACCCGCAGGCCGTGGTGGAAACGCGGCTCCAGGCCGCGGCGGGCCAGCTCGACATCGATCTGCGGCCGCGCCCCATGCACCAGCACCAGGCGGATGCCGAGCGCGGCGAGCAGGTTGCAGTCGTAGGCCAGGCGCTGCGCGCGATCGCCCGCCGCCACTTCGCCGCCGAAGCCGACGACGAAAGTCTTGCCGCGAAAGGCGTGGATGTAAGGCGCAGCGCCACGCACCCAGGCGACGAACTGGGAAGTGGGGTCGTCGGGCACCGGTACGGCAGAGGTCGTTTCAGCGTTCACGCAGTCACCGCGGCAGAAGCCGGACCAGCGGCATGCGAAGCCACCGAACCGACGGAATTTCGGATGGCGGGATTCTAGCGGATGCGTGCGCGCGGCGACATCGCCGCGCCCAAATCAGGCCAGCTCCGCTTCGATGCGCTCACAAATCGTGCGCAGAACCTTGATCCGTGCAAAATATTTGTTCTCCGCCTCGACCAAGGTCCAGGGCGCGCGCTCGGTACTGGTGCGATCGACCATGTCGCACACGGCACGGACGTAGTCGTCCCACTTCTCGCGATTGCGCCAGTCTTCCGCGGTGATCTTGAAGCGTTTGTGCGGCTCGGCCTCGCGCGCTTCGAAACGCGCCAGTTGTTCATCCTTGCCGATCGCCAGCCAGAACTTGATCACGATGATGCCGGCGTCGGCGAGTTGATCCTCGAAGTCGTTGATCTCGGCGTAGGCCCGCATCCAGTCGGCTTCCGAGCAGAAGCCCTCGACCCGCTCGACCAGCACCCGGCCGTACCACGAACGGTCGAACACGACGGTCTTGCCGCGCGCCGGCAGGTGGCGCCAGAAGCGCCACAGATAGGGCTGCGCGCGCTCCTCCTCGGTCGGCGCCGAAACCGGCACCACGCTGTACTGGCGGATGTCCAGCGCCGCGGTGACACGGCGGATGGCACCGCCCTTGCCGGCGGCGTCCACGCCTTCGAACACGAGCGCCAGCGCATGCCTGCTGCGGAACGCCGCCTCGCGCGTCAACAGCGCCAGCCGGCCCTGGAGACTTTCGAGTGCCTCTTCGTATTCCTTCTTGCCCATTTCCCGGCGCAGCACCAGGCTGTCGAGCAGGTTGCGCCGGTCGATGAGCGGCGGCAGCGGCGGTGCCAGCTGGCGCGGCGCGTGCTTGCGGCGGGCGGCCTCGAGGCGCTTCTGCAACGCCGCGAGCAATGTGCGGCCGACGAACAGCGCGCGGAAGCGCGGATCGCTGCCATCGACGATCATCCACGGCGCATTGCCGGTACTGGTCTGGCGCAGCGCGCGTGCGGCGACGTCGCGATAGCGCGCGTACTGCCGGTAGAAATGCCAGTCGCGCTCGGTGACGCGCCAGCGCGTGCGCGGATCCTTTTCCAGTTCGCGCAGGCGCTTCTTCTGCCCGCTCTTCGGCAGGTGGAACCAGAACTTGACCAGCAGTACGCCTTCCTGCGTCAGCATGTCCTCGAAACGGCGGATCTCGCCGAGGCGCTGCTCGAAGCGGGCCTTGCTGCCGATGCGCCCGACCCGGTCGCGGATCGGCTGCGAATACCAGTTGTTGAACATCACGCCGATCTTGCCGCGCGGCGGCAGCGCCCGCCAGAAACGCCACATGAACGGACGCTCGCTCTCCTCGGCGGTCGGCTGGTCGAAGGCCCAGCCTTCGATGTGGCGCGAATCCATCCACTCGTCGAGCAGGTTCATGGTCTCGCCCTTGCCCGCACCGTCGATGCCGTTGATCAGCACGACGACGGCGAACTGCTTCAGTTCGAGGATTTCGTACTGGGCATCGAGCAAGGCCATGCGCAGCGGCGGCACGGCGGCCTCGTACTCTTCCTTGTCGGTCCTGTGGCCAAGCTCCGCGGATTCGAACATCCCACCCTCCCGTCCTTGCAGCACCGCATGGGTCCAGTCAGAAATCTCCCCAGCGCGCCTGCAGTACCGCCAGCGCCGCCAGTCCCGCGGTTTCGGTCCGCAGCACCCGCGGCCCCAGCGTCACCCGCCGCACGCCTGCCGCATCGCAGGCAGCAAGCTCGCCTTCGGTCCAGCCGCCTTCGGGGCCGACCAGCACATGCACGTCCCCCTCCGGCCGCTCGCCCACCGGCAAACCGTCGCGCCCCCCGGCGCCAGCACCCAGGCAGCCTGCCCACGCACGGCAGCGAGCCATTGCAGCAGCGGCCGGATCGGCGCCACTTCCGGAATGCGGTTGCGCCCGCTCTGCTCGCAGGCGGACACCGCCACCTGCTGCCAGTGGACGCGCCGCTTGTCCGCGCGTTCGCCCGCCAGCCGCAGCACCGAACGCTCGGCCTGCACCGGCTGGATCGCCGCCGCCCCCAGCTCCACCGCCTTCTGCACCACCCAGTCCATCTTGTCGCCCGCCGCCAGCGCCTGCACCAGCACCACACGCAAGGGAGATTCGCGATCGAACGGGCGCCGCTCGCCGAGCACGGCAAAACCGGCCTTGCCGCGCACCGCCAGGCGAGCCTCGACTTCGCCGCCTTCGCCGTCGAACAGCACCAGCGGCTCGCCGTCGCGCAGGCGCAGCACGCGCAGCGCGTGATGGGCGAGATCGTCGGGCAGCGCAACTTCGCCGCCATTCGGCAGACGACCCGGGAAATGGAAACGTGAAATCATCGTAAGATTATAGGCCTCGCATCAAGCAGCCGACCGGCCAGGAGCCCGCATGCCCACCGCAGCCCAACGCCTCGCCCATGCCAGAGCCCTCGAATCGCTGGTGCGCGACATCGCGCGCGACGAAATCCTGCCCCGCTACCTGAAGTCGGCGCGCAACCGCAAGCCGGACGGCTCGCTGTTCACCGAGGCCGACCTGGCCTCGCAGCGCTGCTTCAGCGAAGCCTTGCCGAAATTCCTCGCCGGCGAAGTGCTCGGCGAGGAAATGACCGCCACCGAACAGGCCCACCTGTGGAACGAAGGCGGGCGCGGCCTGTGGTGCATCGACCCGATCGACGGCACGACCAACTTCGCCAACGGCATTCCGCTGTTCGCGGTGTCGATCGCCTACCTGATCGACCACGAGCCGGTGCTGGGCGTGGTGTACAACCCGATCACCGACGAATCCTTCTATGCCGCGCGCGGCGCCGGCGCCTTTCTCAACGGCACCGAACTGCCGCTGCGCGAAGGCGCCTCCAGCCTGCGCGATGCGGTGGCCGGCGTCGACTTCAAGCGCATCAGCCATCACCTGGGCGACGAACTGGCGGTGCGTCCGCCCTATTACTCGCAGCGCAACTTCGGCTCCAGCGCGCTGGAATGGTGTTTCGTCGCCGCCGGCCGGCTGGATGTCCTACCTGCACGGCGGCCAGATGCTGTGGGATTACGCCGCCGGCCGGCTGATCCTGGCCGAAGCGGGTGGCGTGGCCGAAGCGCTGGACGGCGGCTCGCTGATGGCCGGCCCGGCGCTGAAGCGCGGCGTCATCGCCGCCGTCAATCCCAGCCTGTTCACCGAATGGTCTGCATGGGTGAAGGCGCGATCCTGAGCAATGGGCGCCTGGCCAGGGGCGCCCGGCTGAGCAGCAAGCGGCGAGGGCAAATCTGAGCGAAGGGTGTCCGGACGCCTCCGCGCCGGGTACCTGCGATCTGTTCCGTCTTGCTGCACCGCAATATACTAAAGCACGGGCACCAACTGGTGCGGCGTGGAGACCATCATGACCATGAAACACCCGATCATCGCCGTCACCGGCTCATCCGGCGCCGGCACGACGACGGTCAAGCACACTTTCGAAGCGATCTTCCACCGCGAGCACGTCAACGCCGCGATCGTCGAAGGCGACAGCTTCCACCGCTACACGCGGGCGGAGATGAAGGAGCAGATCGAAGAGGCCGAACGTGCCGGACAGCGCGGCATCAGCCATTTCGGCCCCGAAGCCAACCTGTTCGCCGAGCTGGAAAGCCTGTTCCGCTCCTATGGCGAAGCCGCCACCGGCCGGCGCCGCCACTACATCCACAACGAGGCGCAGGCGATGCGCTGGAACCTGCCGATGGGCACCTTCACCGAATGGGAAGACCTGCCGGTCGGCACCGACTGCCTGTTCTACGAGGGCCTGCACGGCGCGGTCGTCACCGACGATGTCGACGTCTCGCGCCACGTCGACCTGCTGATCGGCGTGGTGCCGACGATCAACCTCGAATGGATCCAGAAGCTGCACCGCGACACCCGGATCCGCGGCTACTCGGCCGACGCGGTGCAGGACACCATCCTGCGCCGCATGCACGACTACGTGCATTACATCGTGCCGCAGTTCGCCCGCACCCACATCAATTTCCAGCGCGTGCCGATCGTCGATACCTCGAACCCCTTCATCGCCCGCGACGTGCCGACGCAGGACGAATCGATGGTGGTGATCCGCTTCAAGGATCCGCGCGGCGTCGACTTCCCCTACCTGCTGAACATGATCCCCAACGCCTTCATGAGCCGCGCCAACACCATCGTCATTCCGGGCGGCAAGCTCGACCTGGCGATGCAGTTGATCCTGACGCCGCTGATCTGGAAGCTGATGGAGCGGCGCCGGCAATCGGTATGAGCAGCGCAACGGAGCGCCGGACAGGCCGATGCGCCATTGCGGCATTGGCATCGGCAAGGGCTTTTAAGGGATAATTGCGGTTTTTCCGATGGTGGCCTCCGGCCCGAGAACACAGCATGCAGTCGACCCGCAACGTCAAGCCTCCGGTCTTCAACCCTGTCACCGGCGCAATCCGCGCCCTGGCGATGGACGCCGTGCAACAGGCCAACTCCGGCCACCCCGGTGCGCCGATGGGCATGGCCGAGATCGCCGAAGTGCTGTGGCGCCACCACCTGAAGCACAATCCGGCGAACCCCAAGTGGGCCGACCGCGACCGCTTCGTGCTGTCCAACGGCCACGGCTCGATGCTGGTCTACGCGCTGCTGCACCTCACCGGCTACGACCTGCCGATCGAGGAACTGAAGCGTTTCCGCCAGCTGCACAGCAAGACCCCCGGCCACCCCGAATACGGCTACGCGCCCGGCGTCGAGACCACCACCGGCCCGCTCGGCCAGGGCATCACCAACGCGGTGGGCATGGCGCTGGCCGAAAAGCTGCTGGCCGCCGACTTCAACCGCCCCGGCCACGAGATCGTCGATCACCACACCTATGTCTTCCTCGGCGACGGCTGCCTGATGGAAGGCATCTCGCACGAAGCCTGCTCGCTCGCCGGCACCTGGGGCCTGGGCAAGCTGATCGCCTTCTACGACGACAACAACATCTCCATCGACGGCCACGTCGAGGGCTGGTTCACCGACGACACCCCCAAGCGCTTCGAAGCCTACGGCTGGCAGGTGATCCGCGACGTGCAAGGCCATGACCCGGCCGCGATCGAAGCCGCCATCCAGCAGGCCAGGGCCAACACCGCCCAGCCCACGCTGGTCTGCTGCAAGACCGTGATCGGCGCCGGTGCGCCCAACAAGCAGGGCAGCCACGACGTGCACGGCGCCCCGCTCGGCGCCGCCGAAATCGAGGCCGCGCGCGCCCACATCGGCTGGACCCACCCGCCGTTCGAGATCCCCGGCCGAGGTCTATGCCGCCTGGGACGCCCGCGCCGAGGGCGCCGAAGCCGAGGCCCGGTGGAACACCCGCTTCGCCGCCTACCGCGCCGCCCATCCCGAGCTCGCCGCCGAATTCGAGCGCCGCATGGCCGGCGAGTTGCCTGCCGACTGGGATGCCCATGTCGCCGCCGTGCTGGCCAAGGTCGTCGACAAGGCCGAAACCATCGCCACCCGCAAGGCCAGCCAGAACAGCATCGAAGCCTACGCGCCCAAGCTGCCCGAGCTGCTCGGCGGCTCGGCCGACCTGGCCGGCTCCAACCTCACGCTGTGGTCGGGCGCCAAGGGCGTGAGCAAGACCAACGGCGGCAACTACGTCTATTACGGCGTGCGCGAATTCGGCATGGCCGCGATCGCCAACGGCATCAGCCTGCACGGCGGCCTGATCCCCTACACCGCCACTTTCCTGATGTTCAGCGAGTACGCGCGCAACGCCCTGCGCATGGCGGCGCTGATGAAGATCCGCCAGATCTTCGTGTTCACCCACGACTCGATCGGCCTCGGCGAGGACGGCCCCACCCACCAGCCGGTCGAGCAGATCGCCACGCTGCGGCTGATCCCCAACATGGACGTCTGGCGCCCCTGCGACAGCACCGAATCGGCCGTCGCCTGGGCCTGCGCGATCGAACGCAAGAGCGGCCCGAGCAGCCTGTGCTTCTCGCGCCAGAACCTGCCTTTCCAGACCCGCAGCGCCGAACAGCTGGCCGACATCCGCCGCGGCGGCTACGTGCTGGCCGAAGCGAACGGCACGGCCCGGGCCGTCATCCTCGCCACCGGCTCCGAAGTCACGCTGGCGCTGGCCGCCCGGCAGCAACTGGCCGAGGCAGGCATCGCCGTCCGCGTCGTGTCGATGCCGAGCACCAACGTCTTCGACCGCCAGGACGAGGCGTACAGGGCGGCCGTGCTGCCCAAGGGCCTGCCGCGCGTGGCGGTCGAGGCCGGCGTCAGCGACGGCTGGCGCAAATACGTCGGCCTGGAAGGCGAAGTCGTCGGCATCGACCGCTTCGGCGAGTCCGCGCCGGCCGGCGAGCTGTTCAAGTATTTCGGCATCACCACCGAGGCCGTCGTGGCCGCGGTCAGGAAAGCGCTCGCCTGAGGCGAGCAATCGGTTTCGTGTATCCATGAAGAGGGAGAAGCATCGATGAGCATCAAGGTCGCCATCAACGGTTTCGGTCGTATCGGTCGCTGCACGCTGCGCGCCATCTACGAGCAGGGGCTGCAGAACGAATTCGAAGTGGTCGCCATCAACGCCTCCGGCGATCTGGCCACCAACGCCCACCTGCTGAAGTACGACACCACCCATGGCCGCTTCGCCACCTCGGTCGACACCGAAGGCGAGAACACCATCATCATCGACGGCAAGAAGACCCCCTTCTATTCCACCAAGGATCCCAAGGGCGTCAACTGGGGCAGCCACGGCGTCGACGTGCTGCTGGAATGCACCGGCGCCTACACCACCAAGGCCAAGGCCCAGGCGCTGCTCGACCAAGGTGCCAAGCGCGTGCTGATCTCGGCGCCGGGCGGTGACGACGTGGACACCACCATCGTCATGGGCGTCAATGAAGAAGCGCTGAAGGCCGGCATGACCGTCGTCTCCAACGCTTCGTGCACCACCAACTGCCTGGCCCCGGTCGCCAAGATCCTGGCCGACAGCGTCGGCATCAAGCAGGGCCTGATGACCACCATCCACGCCTACACCAACGACCAGGTCACCGTCGACGTCCGCCACAAGGACCTGCGCCGCGCCCGCGCCGCCGCCGCCAACATCATCCCGACCAAGACCGGCGCCGCCAAGGCCGTCGGCCTGGTGCTGCCGCAACTGGTCGGCAAGGTCGATGGCTTCGCCCTGCGCGTGCCGACGATCAACGTCTCGCTGGTCGATCTGACCTTCACCGCCGAGCGCGCCACCACCAAGGAAGAGATCAACGAGCTGATGACCGCCGCGGCCAACGGCCCGCTGAAGGGCATCCTGGCGGTCAACACCGAGCCGCTGGTGTCGTCCGACTTCAACCACACCACCGTCTCCTCCACCTTCGACGCCACCCAGACCCGCGTCATCAAGGGCGAGGACGGCTCGGTGCTGGTCAAGGTGCTGGCCTGGTACGACAACGAGTGGGGCTATTCCTGCCGCATGCTCGACGCCGCCCGCGCCTTCGTCAACGCCAAGTAAGCGTTCGCAACCGCAAACCATCGACGCCCTGCCCCGCAGGGCGTTTTCACGAGACTCACACGATCATGCAAGTCAAGAAACTCAGCCAACTCGACGTGCGCGGCAAGAAGGTCTTCATCCGCGCCGACCTCAACGTGCCGCAGGACGAAGCCGGCAACATCACCGAGGACACCCGCATCCGCGCCTCCATCCCGTCGATCCAGTACTGCCTGGACAAGGGCGCGGCGGTGATGGTCACCTCCCACCTCGGCCGCCCGACCGAAGGCACGGTCGGCCCCGACGACACCCTGGCGCCGGTTGCCGTGCGCCTGGGCCAGTTGCTGAACAAGCCGGTCAAGCTGATCGCCGACTGGGTCGATGGCGACTTCGAGGCCAAGCCGGGCGAAGTCGTGCTGCTGGAGAACTGCCGCTGCAACAAGGGCGAGAAGAAGGACAACGAGGAACTGGCGAAGAAGATGGCCGCGCTGTGCGACATCTACGTCAATGACGCCTTCGGCACCGCCCACCGCGCCGAAGCCACCACCCACGGCATCGCCCGCTTCGCGCCGGTGGCCTGCGCCGGCATGCTGATGGGCGCCGAGATCGACGCGCTCGGCAAGGCCCTGCACGATCCCAAGCGGCCGCTGGTCGCGATCGTCGGCGGCGCGAAGGTGTCGACCAAGCTGACCATCCTGAAGACCCTGGCGGCCAAGGTCGACCAGCTCATCGTCGGCGGCGGCATCGCCAACACCTTCCTGCTCGCCGCCGGCAAGCGCATCGGCGAATCGCTGGCCGAGCCCGAAATGGTGCGCGAAGCCCAGCAGGTCATGGACATCATGAAGGAGCGCGGCGCCGAAGTGCCGCTGCCCACCGACGTCGTGGTGGCCGACGAAGTCTCGGCGCTGGCGCGTGCCAACCGCATTTCGGTGGACGAAGTCGGCCCGCACGACCGCATCCTGGACTTCGGTCCCAAGTCCTCGGCCAGGCTCGCCGACATCATCGCCCACGCCGGCACCATCGTCTGGAACGGCCCGGTCGGCGTCTTCGAACACGCCCAGTTCGCCGGCGGCACCAAGATGATGGCCTCGGCCATCGCCCATTCCGAAGCCTTCTCGATCGCCGGCGGCGGCGACACCCTGGCGGCCATCGCCAAGTTCAACATCGCCGACGACGTGGGCTACATCTCGACCGGCGGCGGCGCCTTCCTGGAGTTCCTCGAAGGCAAGACCCTGCCGGCGATCGCCGCGCTGGAAGCGCGCTACGCCGACTGAAGGACATCGACGAAAGGGGCGCCGCGGCGCCCCTTTTCCGTTGCCGGGCCAGGACGGCTTCAGGGCATCGGGTGCAGCATCAGGTCGGTCTTGCGCCGGCCGGGCGCGCTCCTGCGGTCCTCCCGGGCGTCGATGAACTGCATCCGCTGGGCATGGACGTAAGGATCGCGGCGATTGTAGTGGCGGCGGTCTTCGTGGTGCCGGTAGATGCACTCGCAACGGCTGCTTTCACAGTCCGCCAGCGGCAGATGCGGCGCATGGGCGGCAAGGAAGCGCTGTCCCGCCAGCTTGCGCACCGCCTCGCAGCCATCGCCGCGGGCTTCGAGCGCCACGCAATGATATGGATGCTGCGGCATCTCCGTGCGCGCGGGCGCCGGCGGCGTCCGCCGCTGCAGCAGCAACCAGCCGGCCAGCACGCCGGCGATCAGGGCGAGCACGACTGCAAATTCCATGGTCCTTCCCCAGGCTTGTACGCCGACTTCCAGTCTAGTCACCGAAAACTGGATTTTCCATTCCGGCGACAATGCCATCGCACTGGACGCAAGCCCCGCGGCAGCGGCAGCCGTCGTCCGACTCCGGTTTAGAATGCAGGGCAATGCCGCAGTTCGCGCCGTTCGCAGGAACACGCCTCCGGGAGTCCGCATGCCACGCCACACCAAGATCGTTGCCACCCTCGGCCCTGCCTCGTCCGATCTCGAAGTGTTGCAGCGCCTGGTCGGCGCCGGCGTCGACGTCGTGCGCATGAACTTTTCCCACGACACCGCCGAAGCCCACATCGCCCGCGCCGACGCCGTCCGCCAGGCCGCGGCGCTCGTCGGCCGCCCGGTCGGCATCCTCGCCGATCTGCAGGGCCCCAAGATCCGCATCGGCCGGTTCGCCGAAGGCCGCATCACGCTGGAACACGATGCGGCCTTCATCCTCGACGCCCGTTGCGAGCTCGGCAATGCGCAGCGCGTCGGCCTGGACTACAAGGACCTGCCCAAGGACGTGAAGCCGGGCGACGTGCTGCTGCTCGACGATGGCCGGCTCAAGCTCGGCGTGCAGCGTGTGGCCGGCCACGAGATCCACACCGTCGTCAGGGTGGGCGGTGAACTGTCGAACAACAAGGGCATCAACCGCCAGGGCGGCGGCCTGACCGCACCGGCGCTGACCGCCAAGGACATGGACGACATCCGCACCGCGGCGCGGATCGGCGTCGATTTCGTCGCCGTATCCTTCCCCAAGAGCGCGGCCGACATGTACATGGCGCGCCAGCTGATGCGCGCCGCGGGCGGCGGCGACGCGCTGCTGATCGCCAAGATCGAGCGCAGCGAAGCCGTGGCCAACCTCGACGAGATCCTCGACGCGTCCGACGGCATCATGGTCGCGCGCGGCGACCTCGCGGTCGAAGTCGGCGACGCCGCCGTGCCGGCACTGCAGAAGAGGATGCTGCGCGCGGCGCGCGACCGCAACAAGCTCACGATCACCGCGACGCAGATGATGGAATCGATGATCACCAGCCCGGTGCCGACCCGCGCCGAGGTGTCGGACGTCGCCAACGCGGTGCTCGACGGCACCGATGCGGTGATGCTGTCGGCCGAGACCGCCTCGGGCCGCTTCCCGGTCGAAGTCGTCGAGGCGATGAGCCGGGTCTGCCTGGAAGCGGAGAAGTCGAGCGAGGTCACGCTCGACCGCGAAGTGCTGAATCGCGTATTCACCCGCATCGACCAGTCGATCGCGATGGCGGCGATGTGGACCGCCTACCACCTGAAGGTCAAGGCCATCGCCTCGCTGACCCAGACCGGCTCGACCGCGCTGTGGATGAGCCGGCTGAACTGCGGCGTGCCGATCTATGCGCTCACCCCCGAAGTCGGCGCCCGCAACCAGATGACGCTGTACCGCGAGGTCCAGCCGCTGCTGATGAGCCAGACCCACCAGGACCGCGACGTGCTGCTGTGGGAAGCCGAACAAGATCCTGCTCGAACAGGGCGTGGTCGAGTACGGCGACCTGATCGTGCTGACGATCGGCGAGCCGATCGGCGCCGCGGGCGGCACCAACACGCTCAAGATCGTGCGTGTCGGCGACCATCCTGCCCAGGGTGCCTGGGCATCACAGGATTTGTAACACCACGGCATGCCGAAGCCGTCGCCCGCGCGCAACGCAGCATCGGCTCGTGTATTAGAATGCGAGGTTAGATTCGACCATCGCCCGCCACCAGGAGAACCTTCATGCCCCTCGTTTCCATGCGCCAGCTGCTCGACCACGCCGCCGAACACAGCTATGGCCTGCCCGCGTTCAACGTCAACAACCTCGAACAGGTCCAGGCCATCATGGAAGCGGCGTCCGAATGCGACAGCCCGGTGATCATGCAAGCCTCGGCCGGCGCCCGCAAATATGCCGGCGAAGCCTTCCTGCGCCACCTGATCGACGCCGCCGTCGAAGCCTATCCGCACATCCCGATCGTCATGCACCAGGACCACGGCCAGAGCCCGGCGGTGTGCATGGGCGCGATCCGCTCCGGCTTCTCCAGCGTGATGATGGACGGCTCGCTGCTGGAAGACGGCAAGACGCCCTCCTCCTACGAATACAACGTCGCCGTCACCCGTGAAGTGGTCAAGTTCTCGCACGCCATCGGCGTCAGCGTCGAAGGCGAGCTCGGCTGCCTCGGCTCGCTCGAAACCGGCCAGGCCGGCGAGGAAGACGGCATCGGCGCCGAAGGCACGCTGGACCACTCGCAGATGCTGACCGACCCCGACCAGGCCGCCGACTTCGTCAAGCAGACCGACTGCGACGCGCTCGCGATCGCCATCGGCACCAGCCACGGCGCCTACAAGTTCAGCCGCAAGCCCACCGGCGACATCCTGTCGATCGAGCGCGTCAAGGCCATCCACGCCCGCCTGCCCAACACCCACCTGGTGATGCACGGCTCCAGCTCGGTGCCGCAGGAACTGCTCGAGATCATCCGCCAGTACGGCGGCGACATGAAGGAAACCTATGGCGTGCCGGTCGAGGAAATCGTCGAAGGCATCAAGTACGGCGTGCGCAAGATCAACATCGACACCGACATCCGCCTGGCGATGACCGGCGCGGTGCGCAAGTTCTTCGTCGAGAATCCGTCCAAGTTCGACCCGCGCGAATTCAACAAGCCTGCGCGCGAAGCCGCCAAGCAGGTGTGCAGGGCCCGCTTCGAAGCCTTCGGCAGTGCCGGCCAGGCGAGCCGGATCAAGCCGGTGTCGCTGGAAAAGATGGCCGCGCGCTACAAGGCCGGCGAACTGAGCCAGATCGTGCGCTGACGCCCTTGCCGCGCCTTTCCACCGCACAGGGCGGCCGGCGTGTCCCGCACATCGCCCGCCTGGATGCTTTCGAAGGGCAACTGCGCACGCCGCCAGCAGCCTGCCGGACCAACCCCCGCAGGCAACGTCGCAGCGGGGGTGATCTCGGCTACTGATGCGCGATCAATGTCACGGACACGTCCGCCCTGCCCGGGTTGCCGATCTCGACGACTGCCCGGGTCGCCTTCGCCGGCCGCGGCCATTTGCAGATCGGATTGGGCTGGTTCTCCGCGCAGATCCGTTCGGCGGTTCCCAGATCGAAGACTCTCAGCACCAGGCGGACATCCAAACCGCCTTCCGCGTAGACGAACAAGGTTCGTCCCGCGCGCACGTCACCACACAGCACCAGGCTGGATTTCGCACCCACTTTCAGGACACGGCTCGATGAAGGCCCGAACCCTTGGGCACCGCAATCACTCGGCGTAGCGGGCAGTGCTCCCGAATCGGGCTCGCGCAGGACAAGCCCATCCTCGACCACCACGAAGGGGACGCTGCGCTCGGCGAAGCGGCGTAGCAGCGATGATTGCGCTCCTCCCATCAAGCCACCCAGCGGACTATCCGTGCGTTCCAGCCTGGCGATCTGCCCCAGCAGTTCGCTGTCGCCGGCCGCGCGTTGCCGGGCTTTTTCGAACATGGCGGAGGAGGTCAGAAAGCTGGCATCACGCGCCAGTACGTCGAAAGGCCTGCGCGCCGCCGCCGCGCGCGCCATTTCCAGCGCATCGCCAGCATCACTGGCGCGAGCGAAATCCAACACTGCCTGCCGCATCTGCTCCAGCGTTGGTGTCGAGTCCTGCGGGATTTCCGCCTTCCGGGTTCCGGCGCAGGCACTCAGCAGGAGCAGAAGGGCCAGAACGCCGAGCATCATGTGTCGGGCCTGCATATGGGTCGAAATCCTTCCATCATCGAAATTGTTAGCAGCCCCCACGGCTGTGCCTGTCCCGAAACCGCCGCAGTTCCGCTACGCTTGGTTCCGTCGCATCTCAACTTCTTCGTGAAAATTGTGGCAGGAAAGGCATGGAAACGGAAACGGCCGGCACGGCCCGCACATTGACGGTCCTCGTGGTCGAGGACGACCGCAGCCTGGCGCGCCAGGTTGCCGACGCCATCGATAGGCTCGGTTGGCGGCATCTGCACGCGGACACGGCCCAGGGCGCGCGCGAATTGCTGGCGTGCGAAGCCGTCGACCTGATCTACCTCGACCGCATGTTGGCCGATGGCGAGGACGGCCTGAACCTGCTGGCCTGGTTCCGGGATATCGAGGGGGCGGCACCCGGCACGCTGGTCGCGAGCCGCCTGTCCAGCGCCAGCGACCATGTCCTACGGCCTCGACCAGGGCGCCGACGACTACATCGACAAGCCTTTCGATGCAGACGAACTCGGGGCAAGGCTGCGTGCCCTGGCCCGCCGCGTGTCGCCAGTACGTGTGCCGCCGTCGGTCGTCGTGTGGAGCCAGCTCGAACTGCGCAGGGACAGCCAGGTGGCGGTCTGGGCCGGACGGCGGCTCGACCTGATGCCACTGTGGTTCAAGCTGCTGGTGACGCTGGCGGAGCACCGGGGCGAGTGGGTGAGCCGCCCGGTCCTGTGGCGCCTGGTCTGGCCGGATCAGGCCCGGGTGGCTCCGCGCGACTACGTGATCAATGTCGCCGTCTCCAATCTGCGCAAGGCGCTCGCGGCCTGCGCGGACGGGCCGCGTGTGGAGACCGGCCCGCGCCTCGGCTACCGGCTAGTGATGCCCGAATGAATGCAGCGGCGCCGGCAGCCACTCGACGACCGCTGCTGCTGCGGCTGCTGATCGTCAATCTGCTGCTGGCGCTGCTGCTCTATGCCGCGCTGGTCGCCGCTGCCCTGTTCACGCTGACACAGACCGCCGAGCGCATGGCCCGCGCCGATATCGCTGCAGAACTGCGTGTGCTGGCCCGACGGGCGGAAGAGCTGAAGGTGGTCGCCTTCGCCGACGCGATCGACTACCGCATCGAGATCGAACCAGGTGACGCACCTACACAGAGCCTCTACCTGCTCCTGCACCACGATGGCGCGAAGGTCGTCGGCAATCTGGCGTATTGGCCCCGGGGCCTGCCCGCGGTGGAAGGAGGGCTACGCTTCGATGGCGCCCAGGCCGGCATCTCCGCAGGCCGCATCGTTGCGGAGGCGACGCGGCTCGATGGAGGCTTCCTACTGCTCGTCGGACGCCGCCTGGAACTGGTGGATACGATGCTGCTCCGCTTCGTGCCGGCAGCAGCGGTGCTGCTCGCGGGCTTCCTCGCCCTGGCGGCGGTGCTCACGCTCAGCACCGCGCAGCAGTTCCGCCGGCGCATCGCCGCTACCAACGCCGTCTTCGAGGCGCTGCGCCGCGGGGACCTGAAGCAGCGCGTCGCGCCCGAGATCACCCAGGACGGTGACGAACTGGCGGAACTGGCGGGCAACATCAACGAGGCGCTGGCAGAGAACGAGCGGCTCGTGCATGGGCTGGATGCATTCAGCCAGACGGCGGCGCATGAGCTGAACCGCGAGCTCTCGCATCTGCGCGACGAGGCCCGGGCGGCCGGTGTGCCACGCCTGGCGAACGCCTCGGGGCGGCTGATCGACCTGCTGCAGGAGATCCTGACGCTGGCGAAGGTGGAGGGCGGCTCGGGCTTCGAGAACCGGGTGCTCGATCCGGTGGCGTTCGTTGCGGCCGCTGCCGAGCTCTACCGCGATGCGGCGCTGCCCGCTGGCGTCGAGCTGGCGGTTGATGCCGCGGGCAGCGAGGGCGCCAGGGTCCATGGCGTGGAGGAGCATCTGCGCGGCGCGGTGATGAACCTGATCGAGAACGCGCTGAAGCACTCACCGCCGGAAAGCACGGTCAGGGTTGTCGTGCGGGCAGAAGCGCAGGCCGTGACCGTCTCGGTGCGGGACCAGGGACCGGGAGCGGCGAGCGAGGACCTGACCGAACTGATCGTTGCCGGCGCGCAGGGCCCGGCAGCGGGCCATGGCTTCGGGCTGCGCTTCGTGCAGGCGGTCGCCATTCGCCACGGCGCCAGGATCCAGCTGCGCAACACGCATCCCGGTTTCGAGGTGACGCTGCGTTTCCCGCGTGCCGATACCGCGCCGGCGGCGGCGTAAGGCTCGTCGGCCCATTGCCCGGCGCAGCGCGCGCGTTGCGGCTCATCGGCGCCCGGCCTAACCGTGATTGTTACGCGATGCATCGACGGCCAACTGCTACTGTCCCCCAATCGAAAAACGAAGCGCAGCCGCTGGCGGAGAAAAGGGGATGGCCTCGATGAAGCAATCAGTGATTTTCGATCTGGACGGAACCCTGGCCCTCATCGATCACCGCAGGCACTTGGTCAGCGGCAAGAAGAAGGATTTTCAGGCATTCGACGCAGCCTGCACGGGCGACTCCCCCAATGTGGCGGTCATGGATGTCTACAAGATCATCCAGTCCACGGGCAAGTATCGGATGGTCATCTTCTCCGGAAGATCCGAGAGAGTGAAAGCGCAAACCGAAGCCTGGCTGCGAGGCCACGGCATCGAGTTCGAGCTTCTGGTCATGCGGCCGCAGGGCAACTACGCGCCTGACGAAGAATTGAAGAAAGCATGGATGGAAACGCTGATCGGCAGGGATCAGGTGTTCTGCATTTTCGACGACAGAAAAAAGGTTGTCGGGATGTGGCGAGAAGCGGGGCTCTCCTGCTTTCAGGTGGCCGACGGAGATTTCTAGGAGTGCATGAACCATGACCGACCGATTCGACCACAAGCGCCGCCCCTTCGTCACCCTGCCCCGGCATCGGCGCAGCGATGAGGTTGTCCGCCTGAAGGGCCGGATTCGCCGCGACGCGGCCGTGTACGGCGGGCGCTACACCAGCTACCACGTGCCGCCCGATCCCGACCGGCCCGATCTGTGCTGCCAGTGGGACGATTTCCAGTTCCCGGGGCGAGACCGGTTCACCTGGTGGAACGCGGAGATGATCACTGCCCGGCTGGCATTCTGGTATGCCGCCCGGGACGCGGCGTTCGACCGCGCATACGCGCAGTTGGATGCCTGCGAGCAGAGCAGGGAGTTCAGCCATGAGACCGTGCCCGCGACCGTGTCGCCCACCGGCGAGGTGCTCACGGTGTGGATGATCTGGAAGAAACCGGCGCGCTACGAGCAGTTCGGCGGACTGACATTCTCCGAGTACGAGGACCGCCTGAAAGCGCAGATCATCCGCGACGAACCACCGGTCATTCACGAGTCGTTCCGCATGGACCGCAGCTACAGCAACGGCATCGGTCTTCGTATCGTGCTCGATGTCGACCGGATCGACCGTCCCAGCATCGAAGCGGCGATCGACCGCTTCTTCGCGGTCGGCGAGACCGACTGGCAATCGCCGCAGCCGGTACCCCGCGACCGCCTGCCCACGGTGACGAAGGACGAGGCACTTAAGGCGCTGGACCTTCCCTGGAGCGCACAACTGGTGGCCGTCCGATGAGCCGCCGGATCGTGCGGTGGGTGGGGCTCGGCGCGTGCAGCGTCGTCATCGCGGGCTGCGCGTCGCAGCACGCGCAGGTGCCGGCTACGGACGGGGCGATCTGCGGCGAACTGCCGGGGATGTCGCCGCCCTTCGTCTGCCCTATCGGGAAAGATGCAAACCTGACCGCAGGGCGCCCGGCCGATGAAGGTCGCCGCTGAAACATGAAAACGCATGGATGGAGAAACGCATGGGCATTGCCCCCACCTCACCGGAGCCGACGATGAAATCCAGACTCACCTGCATCCATCGGCCTGATTCTGCTCCTTTTGGCCACGCCCCGAAATCCCTGGCGTTTGCCATGGCCGTCCTCCTCCTGCCGCTGCCGGTGGCCGCACAGTCCCTATGCCGGCTGCTCGACACGGTGGAGACGGAGATGATCGCGGATTTCCCGCGGCTGAAGAGCGCTGTCGAAGACATCTCCAAGCACAACTACATCTCGACGCTGACCCTGCCCGGTGCAAAGTCGTGCAGCGTCGCTCCGGGGAAGTATTTCGAAGAGCGCGCTTTTTCCTGCCACTGGATCGCCGGCTCGGCGGCCGACGCCGGCCAATTCGCGGACCGGCTGCGCGCACAGGTTGCGGTCTGCGTCCCCGGCAAACAGTTCTCGGTCACCAAGCGCAATTCGGCAGGAGTCGCTACCGACTGGGAAGTCGAGTTTGGCAGCTTCCTCTACTGGATCCGTCACGGAGATAACCGGGTCTGGTTCATCCTTGGCCCGACGTTCGAGTGAGTATCGCGGCCGCAGTATCCGAAAGGAGATGATTCATGGAATCGGCAGACAGTCGTCAGGCGGAGGGCAGCGACAGGCAGTACGTCGAGATCGAAGTGGACAGGCCGACGCTGGCCCTTGTCGTGGACAATCTTCAGCACTTCGCAGGCCACTACGATGACTGGGGATTCATCGACAAGGCCACCGTGCACGTTACGCTTTGTGGCGACGCACGCAAGCCTGCCAAGGAGACCGCAGCGATGACGTGCCTGGCCTGGGACACGCATCGCGCATTTACGAGATAGAGAATCGCATGAGCAGATACATGAAGCCTTTGCTGGGTGTAGTCCGCATGTCAGGAGTTCTCGCGGCGACAGTGCTTTCCGGGTTGCCCACCCTCGTACCGGCGCAGGAAACCGCGGCGCCAGTCCGGACCGAGCAGCAGATCCATGCGGAAGCCATTGAGGCGATGCTTGTCGAGATGACGCTGGCGAGTGCAAACCAAGGGAATGCGGTCGCGCAATTCGGCTTGGGCATGAGGTATCTGTCCGGGCATGGCGTTGCGCAAAGCGATACCGAAGCGGTGCATTGGTATCGCCAAGCGGCAACACAAGGTCACTCAGGTGCGCAGATCGAGCTTGGCCTGATGTACGAAAACGGGCGAGGCGTCCCTCGAGACGCTACCGAAGCAGCGCGCTGGTACTTGCGTGCGGCGGAGCAGGGAAATATGTACGGGCAGTACAACGTTGGCGTGGCGTATAGAAATAGCGCGCGAGGCGTGCAAGACCATGCCGAAGCGGCACGTTGGTTTCGCCAGGCGGCCGAGCAGGGTCATGCGGACGCACAAAACAATTTGGGTTTGATGTACCAGAACGGCCAGGGTGTCGCCCGAGATGCCGGGCAGGCGCTGCATTGGTACCGCAAAGCGGCGGAGCAGGGTAACGCGGACGCACAGAACAGTCTGGGTGTGATGTACGGAAGCGGGCAAGGCGTCGCGCAGAACGACACCGAAGCGGTACGCTGGTTTCGCCGAGCTGCAGGGCAAGGACACGCCAACGCCCAGTACAACTTGGCGATCAGTTACGGTGGGGGGTATGGCGTCCCGCGTGATCTGACCCAGGCCGAATTCTGGCTCGAGAAGGCGGCCCGGCAGGGTCATTCCAAGGCAGCGGAGCGACTGACTGCCATGAGTCAGTCATCTCCCCCGCCATCCCCCCGCGGCTCCGCGGCGGCATCGGACGAGAACCCATTGCTGGAAATGGCTCGACTCGCACTGGGCCTTGGGATGATAAACAAAGCACTGACGCCTGATCGCGACAAGCAGCCCTCGGTGTACGCTGCCGCAGGTGATCGTAACAAGAACGAAACGGACGATTGCCGCAAACGCGCCGAGGCAAGCATCGCCGTATGCGATGTGAGCTTTGGTTCGTGTACTAGCTATGGCAAGTGCTCCAGGCAGGTGACCTGCTCCCCGGCAGCCAGTTGCGGGTCGTTCCTGACGCACGTCGATTTCTACGATGGCGGCAGATACTATTGCGACAACCGATCATCCTGGATTCTCTCGACCCCCAGGACCATTTCGAAGGATCGCGAGACGACGCTGCGCAACATGATGAATGAAATGTGCCCATGACGACCGTGACGATTGGTGCAGCCAACGGGTTGCCGGCGCTCGTACTGCGAGCACGCGGAACATATCCAGAGATTGCGAATGGCGGCCGATGAATCGGTATCGGATCAGCCCACGGTTCCCACAGCGCAGGGATTCGCCATGACTGAAGCTTACAGAATCAATGATGGACACATACACGAGGCCATCGACAGGATCGATGTGTCGATAAACTATCTCCAGGCCGCGCTGGCGGAACACGCGCTGATAACTGCCGTCGCGGCCTACGAGGCAGAGGTACAGGCAGCAATAGACATTCTGGCCAAGCTGTATCAAAGGATTGGCGCGCATGACCATGTCTCGGAAATCAGTGCGGAACACGGACTGAAGGCGGGTTACGTCATCGCATCGATCTGACGATTTGGCCATGCAGCCGTGTGAATCACCTGGATGCGGGCGCCTGCGCCGCGAGCATGCGGAACATGTCCAGCGACTGTGAATGGCAGGCGTCGAAAACCGCTAACCGTCATTGTTACGCGACGCATCGACGGCCAACTGCTACTGTCCTCGAATAGAGGAACGAAGCGTGGTTACCGAGGAGATTTCCATATGTTCGCCGGGCGACTGACCAAGCGGTTTCTGTTCGCGCGTGCCGCCACCCTGCTGGACGGCTGCGCGACCGTGGCCACCGTCTCCCAGCAGGTTTCCGAACGTCTGTCGCCCGGTTCGCGGCCTTCGGCGCCCGCGGCCGCGCCGGCCAACGAGCAGCTCAAGGTCTGGGAACGCAATGACGACGGGTTGGTGCTCCAGGATGGCGCGGCCGTGGCCAGGGTGGCGAGAAGCATCGTTCCGGGTGGCGGGCCGCATGGCTTCATGGTCCAGGGCGGCTCCCGGGGCGCCGACCTGCGCAGCTTCTTTCAGGGCAGTTGCAGCCAGGAAATGGACGTCCTCGTCGAGGCCCAGGACACGCGCAAGCTGGACCTGGCGCCCTTTCTGGCATCGCGCGCCGGCAAGGATCTGCCGGCCTCGGTTCATCAACTGGCGCGCCTGATGCAGCGTGCCCTCGCCGGCCAGTGCGACGCGCTGGAAGTGGTGCGCCTGCGCTTTCGCCCCGCCTACGCGCACCAGGGTGACTTCGTCTACGAGGGCACCTCGATGAAGCGCGCGGCATGGGCCCTGCAGGACGGGCGCGTGGCCACCGCCTTCGGCCAGGCACGTCCCTTCCAGATCCGCTACCGCGACATGATGAGCGTGGCCGGTGTGCACCACGTCGGCCTGTGCGAGGCCAACCCGGCCCTGCTGATCGAGCCGATGTTCAGCAACGAGACCGAGCGCCGGCTGTCGCCGCCGCCGAGCATCGGCAACTTCGAGATGGTGGCGCGGGACGTGGCGCCGGTCTATGCCCAGCGCTGTCCGCAGGCCACCACGATCCGCTTCGCGATCTCGCCGATGCCCAGGGATCTCCAGTGCGTGCAGCCGGGAGACTGCTTCCTGCTGGCACGCCGCGAACGCGACCAGTGGGTCGTGGATCGCAGCCAGATGCGCGCCTACCAGCAGCGGGGGCCGGTGCACGACGCCAACGACATGCTGGAGGTGCTGGCTGCCGGGCGTTTCGACATCGTTGCCGACTATCGCCAGTTCTTCAGCTACGTGCTCGTGCGCGTGCTGGCCAGCCATGGCCGGATCTGCACACGCTATCTGCAGCACCCGGTGAAACGCACGACGCAACTGGTGCAGGTGACCCGCGACCGTTTCGGCGCGGTCACGCGCGAGGTGCGCGAGCAGCCAGTCGAGGTGATCCTGGAGCGTGCGCACCTGGAGGTGTTCGAACGCCACGCCGGCCCGGCCGGCGCCTGGGCCACGGCCCTGGCTCTCCAGGCGACCCTCAGCGGCGCGGGCGGACGATCCACCGCAGACACCATGGACGCGGCGATGGCGGCGGCCGAGCACCTGTACATGCTGCAAACGCAGGTCGAGGCTTTCGTGGGAGCCGATTGCCTTGGTGATCGCCAGCGGACCGTGCAGGACAATCTGTTGCGCTTCTCTCGCGGGCAAGCGGCGCTGACCGGCCGCTACGACACGCGCAAGCAGCGGCTGGTCAGGGCTGACGAAGCCGGCTCGTCGGCCCCGGTGTTTGCTGGCGCCTATCGCCAGGAGCGCGCGCGCGTGCTTCAATCACGGCCTACCGTGGTCCAATGAAATCCAGGGTTGCTCGGGAAGGGCGACCCGCCTTCGAAGTTTCGAATGCCCTGGGAATCTGCCATGACACGCTTTCGATGGATCGCCCGCTTGTTTCCCGCCGCAGTCGTTTGCCTGTCACTGACGGGCTGTCTGCTCGTCCCGGACAAGGCCGGACTGGCCAGGAACATTGCGCGGGACCCCGCTCTGATCGGGGAGTGGGAAGTGCTGCAATGGTTTTCCAGTGGCGACGGTTCGTACAAGGGCAGCGATCGGTTTTTCAGAATCGAGGAGCGTCTCCATGACGGCAAGCACGTCTACGAGATCGTCAGCAAGAATCCGCACTTCAAGGCCCATACGAAGGACTTCTTCGCCGTCCACCGCTTCGGCGACAACCGCTACGTCCTGAACGGTCGCCCCGAGAATTGCGAGACCGACGGCGGGCGTTGCCGGTTGCTGCAGTATCTCTTGACCGAGGACGGGAACACGCTGGGCATCATGGTTCTGAACCCCAAGGCAGCCGCCGCGCATTTGTCCAGGATGCATCCGAAACGGGACAAGATTACATACCCCCCTCAGACGGGCGACGTTCACATCAAGGTTCTCGACGATGAAGTAAAGAGCGTCCTGTCGGATGGGATGCTGGGGAGCATGGCTTGGGAAAGCCGAGCGATCCTGCTCAGGGTTCGATAGGCCGGGCCGCTACCGATCGAAGCACAGTGCCTGCGGAATGCGCCAGATGTGCCAGGCGCCTCCGTCCCGGTTGCGGTCATCGCTCTTGCACCAGGAGGCGATGTAACCCTCCCCGAGTTCGACGACGTCGAGCACTTCTTCGGTGTGCGCACCGAAGGTAAGCAGCCGGGTGGCGCCGTCCCACAGCACCACGCGCGTATCGAGCGAGTATTCACCGGGGCAGAATGCCAATCCGGTCATCTGGCGCAGCGAAACCACCGTCTCGCAGTAGGGGTCCCAGTCCCCAGGATCCCTCAGTTCCACCAGCGGCGACAGATCGGCGGCGCGCCAACTGCGCAGCGCCGATCGGCTGTAGGTCACCAGGGTGCCGTCGCGCAGTTCGTGGATGCCCCGGATGGCGACGCCGTGGCCGCCGTCGAGCCGGGTGATCCGCTCCAGGCTGGCGGCATCGTGCACGGCCACGCCATCGAAATCCCGGGCCAGGATGCGGTTGCCGGCGCACCAGCGCAGGAAGGGGAGCTGGTCCCGGTACGCGGGCAGCGCGCGCAGCGTATCGTTACTGCCGGGCCGCGTGAGCGGCGCCAGCCGGCCGCCGCGCAGGGCGTGCACCGTGCCGTCCGGCGCGATCAGCGGACAGCCGTTGAACGCCTCGAACTGGGTCGCGTCGATGGCAATCGGCAGCACCTCGACGGTGTCGCCGCCTGCCTTGCGGGCTATCCACCAGGCCGCCGGCTCGGGCTCGCGCTGCCAGCCGACGATGGCGCCGTCCTCGGCGGGGATGAGCCAAAGCCGCTGCCCCCGTTCCTGGTAGTGTTCTCCCAATGGCGCCAGGGCTTCGGTCACCGCTTCCGGTGCCACGCCGCTGAGCTGGGCCATGCGCCGCTGTACGCTCTTGCTCCTCCCTTCGATCGCCGCCCGGGTGCAGGCGCTCCGATCCAGCGCTCTGCGATCGATGGCTTTGTGGGCTTGCGTGGAAACGGCTTCACAGCGCCCGGTGGCCGGATCGAACAGCTCGTAGCCGCCCTCATCGATCGCCAGCAGCAACCGCCCGCCATGAACGGGTTCGCCCATGAGATACCGGTTCGGTGACAGCGCCATGAGCCCGGTGTCGGCGTCGCTCAGCCAATGCGCCCGCAGGGCGTGCCGGACTTGCGGACCGCCCGGCATCGGCTCGGCGATCTCCGCCACTTCGGGATCGAAGCTCAGGAAGCCGCTCGATCCGTCCGCCGCCAGTGCCGCCTCGCGGCGCAGCGCCAGCGGCCGCGTGCCGAGCAGGAATACGCGGTAGTCGTTCAGCGCCAGCAGCACCTCGCCGTCGGCCTGTTGGACGAAGCGCGCTACCCTCTCTCCATCGAACTCCAGCGTGGCGATGAGCTTGCTGATGAGACGCCCGGCCGGCGGCAGTTCCCACAGGTCGATCACGTGCCGCTTCGTGCGGCGCGACCAGTGCAGAAGCAGCAGGCGCCCGTCGCGCAGCGGCAGAACCTTGGTCTCGTAGCCGCGGAGATCGAAGATCGTCGTGAGGCGGCCGTTTTCCAGCGTGCGCACGCTGGCACGGTCGTCGTCGTGGATCAGGAAGTGGGCCGGCGGCAGCAACACCACGTCGCGGGAGCGGCCGCTTTCGGCGATCGAAAGCGTTGCGAGCACCGGCCAGGCCTCGGAGTGATCCGGAGCGACGCTCGCGCGGACCAGGCGCACGTGCCGCTCGGTGACCACGAGCACGCGATCGCCGTCCGCCGGCAGGACGGCGTGGATGTCGGAGTCGTGCGGCGACGTTCCCACCAGCGGTTCGAGCTGGTTCAGGCTTGCGCCGGTGGCCGTGCTCCAGCAATGGAGCCAGCCATGGCCGTCCCAGGAAAGAATGATGCCCGGCCAGGCCTCGATGGCATCGGAAATCCAGCCTCGGTGCTCCCGGAATACCGTATCGCAGTGGCCATCGCTCATCCGCCAGATGCGCAGCGTCTGGTCGTTGGACCAGGTCAGCAGCCCGCCGCCCTGAAGCTCCAGCGCGTGCCGCACCATGTCGGTATGGCCTTCGAGCACGCAGATCTCGGCGCCAGTGAGCGTGTCGACGATGCGCAGCCTGAGGTCGTTGTGAAGGAGATTGCTCCAGTCCCAGACCAGGCGGCGGCGGTTGCTGAGTTCGATGGACATGGCTGTCTCACTTCCGGGCAGGCAGAGGCTGGTGGCCGAACCGCCGGCCCGCGTGACCTCGAGAACGCCTGATCGAGCGCCGAATCATTCGCTATCCAGTGTCTGGTGGTTTATGGCTTCATTGATCGATTCGATGACGATAGCGCGTACCTGCCTCCCGGCCGCCGCATCGCAGAATCTTATCTTGGCGATGTTTTCATTGATGCTTGACTGTATGACGATGCAGCAATCCTCTTGACTGGAGCATCTGTCATCAACCAGGAACATCCCGCTGAAGTTCTTGTAGAAAGAATTCCATTTTTCAGAACCGTCGTGTTTTCCGCCCAATCTGCTGTGGGCATCGAGGTATATGTCTCTGAATTCTTCTTTTGGAACATCCCGATAGTGTCGATTGTGTTCATCGACAGTTGTGCAATCCCTCAACTCCAGGAGCCAGGCCATCTCTTTTCCTCCTCATCGACACGGTGCGAGTCGATCGATCGCGCAGCGCAGTTCCACGGCACTGGCCGGGAGGGAACGGACGGCGGCGCACGGCATGGAGTGACTGCGTTCTCCCGTGTCCGTGTAGAAGAAAGTACCACCTGGCCGTCGATGTGCCGCATAACAACTACGGTTATGCCGCGGTGGTGGCCGGTGGCCCGGGGCATTCTTCCGACGGGTACCGGGCGTGCGGGTAGGACTGATCGTATGGATTGGCAGGCGATCAGGTGGGCTTGCCAAGCGCTGCGGAAGGCCGAGGCAGGACGAGAACTTCACCGTCCACCATCGCGCCTTCCCCCGGCAAGGCGCGGTTCTCCGCCACGGCAGTGCATGGAGGGGCGAGCCTTGTCAGGCGCGGTCGTCGGGCTGCTGCACCGTCTTGCCGCCCTGCCCCAGCAGATTGCCGAGCAGTTCCACCGGCACCGGGAACACGATCGTCGAATTGTGCTCGCCAGCCACCTGCGTCAACGTCTGCAGGTAGCGCAACTGCATCGCCGCCGGCTCGTGCGACAGCATCGCCGCCGCTTCCCTCAGCGTCTGCGCCGCCTGCTTCTCGCCTTCGGCGTGGATCACCTTGGCCCGCCGCTCGCGCTCGGCCTCGGCCTGGCGGGCGATGGCGCGGACCATGCTGTCGTTGAGGTCGATGTGCTTGATCTCGACGTTGGTCACCTTGATGCCCCAGGAATCGGTCTGGGCGTCGAGGATCTGCTGTACGTCGAGATTCAGGCGCTCGCGTTCGGCCAGCATCTCGTCCAGCTCGTGCTTGCCGAGCACCGCGCGCAGCGTCGTCTGCGCGAGCTGGCTGGTGGCGACGAGGTAGTTCTCGACCTGGATGATCGCCTTCTGCGGATCGACCACGCGGAAGAACACGATGGCATTGACCTTGACCGAGACGTTGTCGCGCGAGATCACGTCCTGCGCCGGCACGTCCATGGTCACCACGCGCAGGTCCACCTTGACCATCTGCTGCAGCCCGGGGATCACGATCACCAGGCCGGGGCCCTTCACTTTCCAGAAGCGGCCGAGCAGGAAGATCACGCCACGCTCGTACTCGCGCAGAATCTTGATCGAAGTGGCGAGCAGGAACAGCAGCAGGATGATGAGGGGAGCGAACCCCAGCTGAAGGTCGATCATGGCGTTTTACTCCTCGCATCGATGGAAACAGGTTCGGGGGCGACTTCCAGGGTCAGGCCGTCGAGGCGGACGACATGCACCCTGGCGCCGGCCGCCAGCGGCGCTTCGCTGCGCGCCCGCCAGCTCTCTCCATGTACCGTCACCCACCAGTCGCCGCCGCCGGCCGGACCGAGCACCATGCCGACGGCACCGGCCATTTCCTCGCGCCCGCTGACCACCGGCCGCTTGAAGCTGCGCGCGGCGAAACTGCCGATCGCCAGCAGGATCGCCGCGCTGGCCAGCGCCAGGCCGACGAGCAGCGGCAGCGGCACGCCGAAGCCGGGCGCTTCGGCATCCATCAGGAACAGGCCGCCGACGACGAAGGCGATCACGCCGCCGATGCCGAAGGCGCCGAAGCTCGGCAGGAAGGCTTCGGCCAGCATCAGCCCGGCACCCACTGCGATCAGCGCCACGCCGGCCCAATTCACCGGCAACAGCTGGAAGGCATAAAGCGCGATCAGCAGCGAGATCGCGCCGGCCACGCCGGGCACGCCGAAGCCGGGCGAAGTGGCTTCGAAGAACAGCCCGTAGATGCCGATCATCATCAGGATCAGCGCCACCTGCGGATGGGCGAGCACGGCCAGCACGCGATTGCGCAGATCGGCCTCGTGGTGCTCGATCACCGCGTTGCGCGTCGCCAGCGTGACGGTGCCGCTGCCGAGCCCGACTTCGCGGCCATCGAGGCGGGCCAGCAGATCGGGCAGGTCCGCGGCGACCAGATCGATCACGCCCTGCTGCAAGGCTTCGTCCGCCGACAGGCTGGCCGCCTCGCGTACCGCCCGCTCGGCGAAGTCGGCATCGCGCCCGCGCAGCTGCGCCAGGCTGCGGATGTAGGCGGCGGCATCGGCCACCGACTTCGCGCTCATCGCATCGCCGCCGGACAATGGCTTCCGCGCCGGCGCGGCACCGGCTTCATCGTTCTTGCCGGTCGGCTTGGCGGCATCCGCTCCGTTGTCCGGTTCGGCGTCCGGCGGCCTCGGCTGCGCACCGCCGATGCCGATCGCCACCGGCGTGGCCGCACCGAGGTTGGTCGCCGGCGCCATCGCCGCCACATGGCTGGCATAGAGGATGTAAGTGCCTGCGCTGGCGGCCCGGGCGCCTTCGGGCGCGACGAAGGTCGCCACCGGCACCGGCGAAGCCAGGATGTCCTTGATGATCAGGCGCATCGAAGTATCGAGCCCGCCGGGGGTGTCCATCTCGATCACCGCCAGCTCCGCTCCCTGCTCGGCCGCGCGTGCCAGCCCACGGTGCAGATAGTCGGCAACGGCCGGACCGATCACGCCGTCCACACGCAGCACCACCACCCGCTTGTCCTGGGCGCTGGCCACGGCGCCGCCCAGTGCGATCGCGAGCGCCACCAGCAATCCCCACATCAGCCATCCGAACGATGAAACCCCGGGTTCCCGCATGCCATGACCTCCGCTGCCGGCCACTGCCGTCTGCATGTACGTGCCTGTTTGAAAGGCAGGCCGGTGCCGAAGTTCAAGCATAGGCGAGCAATCGCAGCATCGCATGCCGGGCAGGCCCGCTTGTCACACCCTGCGCCGATCGGCAAGATGCTGTCTCCAGCCCCGCAGCCCGGCGAAACCAGGCGCCAGATGCCATGCCCCCATTCGAACAACATCCCCTGCGCCGGATCCTCAGCGACGAAATCCATGCTCGGCCGCCCGTCGCGCTCGACACGCCGGCTTGCGTCACCTATCTCGCCTTCACCCACCACGAAGGCAGCGCGGAGCGCGAAGCCATTCATCTGCAGGCCCTGGCCACGCAGCTCGGCCTGCCTGTGCCCACCACCGGCTCCGGCTATCTGCTGCTCGACGCCGGCGGCTTCCAGTTGAAGTGGGAAAGGCACAACGAGTTTTCCAGCTACTGTTTCTTCTCCCGCGGCAGTGCCGACGACACCGACAGCAAGGACCATGCGTTGCGCCACGTACCCCAGGCCTGGCGCGAAGCGATCCCCGGCCTGCTGATCGCAGCCACCCACATCGAGGTGCGCAGCACCGCCGAGCTGCCGCCGCAATCCGTGCTGCACCAGCAGTCACCCGGCGGCCAGGCACTGATCGCCTCGAAAGTGGCCGGTGGCGCCGGCTGGGTGCTGACCGACTTCCACCTGCACGACGGCTTCTCGCACTTCCTGGTGCTGGACGAGCATTTCACCCCGCGCCAGGCCGGCCGCATCGCCCAGCGCCTGGTGGAGATCGAGACTTATCGCGTGATGGCCCTGCTCGCCTTTCCGGTGGCAAAGCAGGTCGGCCGCCTGGTGTCGCGCGCCGAGGACGAACTGGCGGACCTGATGGATGGCATGGATCAGGCGCGCAGCGCAGAGGACGACCGCGCGCTGCTCGCCCGCCTGTCGCGGCTCGCTGCCGAAGTCGAGCGCTCGGTGGCACTCACCACCTTCCGCTTCGGCGCCGCCGCTGCCTACTACCGGCTGGTGCGCCAGCGCATCGAGGATTTGCGCGAAGAACGCCTGCCCGGCTTCTCGCCGATCAGCGAGTTCATGGACCGCCGCCTGGTGCCGGCGATCGACACCTGTAGCTCGATCGCCCGCCGGCAGGACGACCTGTCGGCACGGATCGCGCGCAACTCGCAACTGCTGCGCACCCGGGTGGACATCGAGCTGGAACGCCAGAACCAGGAACTGCTGGCGCAGATGAACCGCCGCGCCAAGATCCAGCTCCACCTGCAGGAAACGGTGGAAGGCCTGTCCGTGGTGGCGATCACCTACTACGCTTCGCAACTGGTGAACTACGTCGCCAAGGGCGCCAAGGACCTGATCGCCCCGCTCACGCCGGAAATCATCACCGCACTGTCCATCCCGGTGATCGCGAGCTTCGTCTTCATGGGCCTGCGCCGCATGCGCAAGGCGCTCGCCAAGGAGGAAGGCAGCGGCGGGCACTGAGCACGGCCGCACATCCGCCTGCGGCATCCATTCCGTTCAATACCGCGGACGACAGTTGCTCCGCCACCATGCGCAGCCTCCATGTATCCGGAGGCGCGCGCATGGGCCTTGCGCTCATCCTTCCCATGCCCGCGTTCGCCGCGGTGATGGCACAACTGCCGCGCCGGAGCGGCATCACTTTCCTGCTCTGCCTGAGCTGGCAACTCGCGAGGAACGACGGCAGGCCGGCCGAGCGCGGCACCTCAGCCCCGGTGCCCCCGACCGCGGCAGGCCAGCACCAGCAAGCCGAACGCTGCGGACAACGGCGCGCAGCGTTCGGCACTCCCCTATAATTCCCGCTTTGCCAGCAAGCGAGGCCAGACCGTGGCGACTCCCCTCTTCGAAACTTCCATCACCAGCCTGCCGCTGCTCGGCCGCGGCAAGGTGCGCGACATCTACGCCATCGACGACGACAAGCTGTTGATCGTCACCAGCGATCGCCTGTCGGCCTTCGACGTGATCCTGCCCGACCCGATCCCGGACAAGGGCCGCGTGCTGGTGGCGCTGGCCAACTTCTGGTTCGAACGGCTCGGCCACATCCTGCCCAACCAGCTCACCGGCATCGACCCCGAGACCGTGGTCGCCGCCGACGAGCGCGACCAGGTGCGCGAGCGCGCGCTGGTGGTCAAGCGCCTGAAGCCGCTGCCGATCGAGGCCGTGGTGCGCGGCTACGTGATCGGCTCCGGCTGGAAGGACTACCAGGCCACCGGCACCATCTGCGGCATTGCCCTGCCTCCCGGCCTGCAGCAGGCGGCGAAGCTGCCGGCGCCGATCTTCACGCCCTCGTCCAAGGCCGAGGCGGGCGAGCACGACGAGAACATCTCCTTCGAGCAGGCCCAGCAACGCTGCGACACGATGCTGAAGGACGCGCTCGCCGGCACCGGCAAGACCGGCGCCCAGCTCGCCGAAGAGGCCCGCAAGGCCGCGATCGCGCTGTACTCGGAAGCGGCCAGCTATGCCGCCGGCCGCGGCATCATCATCGCCGACACCAAGTTCGAGTTCGGCATCGACGACGCCGGCACCCTGCACCTGATCGACGAAGCGCTGACGCCGGATTCCTCGCGCTTCTGGCCTGCCAACAGCTATCGCGAGGGCATCAGCCCGCCCTCCTTCGACAAGCAGTACGTGCGCGACTACCTGGAAACACTCGACTGGAACAAGACCGCGCCCGGCCCGAGGCTGCCGGCCGACGTCATCGAGCATACGGCGGACAAGTATCGCGACGCCTACCAGCGCCTGACGGGCTACAAACTCGACTGATGCTCGCCGGCGCCGATGCCCGGCCGGCATCGGCGCTGCCACCGGCAACGCAAACGACTCGCATTTCCGAACTCGCGGTTTTTTTCCTGGTCTCAGAGGCAGCCCGACACCGTCGTGTACGGCATGGCGGTGTGGTGTGTTCGACCCACGTCAAATCACCGGAGGTTGCCATGGACAAGCCGCTCAGCTCGCTGGAACAGCATTTCCACCTTCCCCGCATACGCCAAGTCAATGCATCGCGTCCCTTCCATTGGCTGCACATGGGCTGGAGCGACATGCGCGCGAACCTGGGCACCAGCCTTGCCTACGGCTTCATTCTCGCCGCGATCGGCTATGCCATCCTGTCCTACGCCGCGACCATGCCCTATCTGTTTACCGCGGCAATCTCGGGCTTTCTGCTGATCGGCCCGCTCGCGGCGGCGGGGCTGTACGAGATATCCCGCCGTCACGAACGCGGTGAGCCCGTCTCGCTGGCCGGCTCCCTGCGCGGCCTGTGGCAGCACGCCGACGGCATGGCCTATTTCGGCGCCTTCCTCGCCATCACCCTGATCGGCTGGGAACGCATGTCGGCCATCCTGTTCGCGCTGTTTTACGGCGGCAACCTACCCGAAGTGACGAACTTCTTCGGCGACGTCTTCCTGTCCGGCGATCATCTCTCCTTCGTCCTGGCCTACATGGTGGCGGGCGGCGTGCTGGCAGCCGTGGTGTTCGCGCTGTCGGCGATCGCGATTCCGATGATGATGGACCGCGACACCGACGCGATCACCGCAGCCATGACCAGCCTGCGTGCGGTGGCCGTCAACCTCGGCGCCATGGCGCTGTGGGCAGCGCTGATCGTCGTGCTGGTCGCGCTCGGCTTCGCCACGATGATGATCGGCATGATCGTCCTGCTGCCGCTGCTCGGCCATGCCACCTGGCATGCCTATCGCGACATGGTCGGCTGACTGCCATATCGGCAATACCCTCACGGGCGCCGGCCGCGGCGCCGTGACATTTTTTTGCGGCACAATAGCCCGCCCTGGCCAGCAACCCACAACCGCCACCGAGATTCAGCCCAATGAACGATGCCGTCGCCAATCCCCTGCTCGACTTTTCCGGCATGCCGCGCTTTGCCGACATCAAGCCGGAACACGTCAAACCCGCCATCGAGCACCTGATCGATGAGAACCGCCGCCTGATCGAGCGCCTCACCGCCGACCCGACGACACCGACCTGGGACGGCTTCGTCGGTCCGATGGACGAAGCCGGCGAACGCCTGGGCCGCGCCTGGGGCGTGGTCGGCCACCTGCACAGCGTGTTCGACGTGCCCGAGTGGCGCGAAGCCTACAACGCCATGCTGCCGGACATCTCGCGCTTCTATGCCGAAGCCGGCCAGAACCTGGCCTTGTTCGAGAAATACAAGGCACTGCGCAACAGCCCGGAATTCTCCACCTTGTCGCCGGTGCGCCAGCTCATCCTCGAACACGGCCTGCGCGACTTCCGCCTGTCCGGCGCCGAACTGCCGGACGAACAGAAGCCGCGCTTCCAGGAGATTCAGGAAGAACAGTCGCAGCTCGCGGCGAAGTTCTCCGAGAACCTGCTCGACGCCACCAACGCCCACGCGGAGTGGATCGATGACGAAAGCCAGCTCGCCGGCATTCCCGACGATGCGCGCGAAGCCGCCCGCGCCAGCGCCGAAACCGACGGCAAGCCCGGCTGGAAATTCACGCTGCAGATGCCGTCCTACCTGCCGGTGCAGCAATACGCCGACGACCGCGAGCTGCGCGCGCGCATGTACCGCGCCTACGCCACCCGCGCCTCCGAACTCGGCGCCCCCGAACTCGACAATGGCCCGCTGATCGGCCGCATCCTCGCGCTGCGCGACGAAGAAGCGCGCATGCTCGGCTACCGCAGCTTCGCCGAAGTGTCGCTGGTGCCGAAGATGGCCGACACGCCCGAACAGGTGCTCGCCTTCCTGCGCGATCTCGCCGCCAAGGCCAAGCCTTTCGCCGAGCGCGATCTGGACGAACTGCGCGCCTTCGCGGCGCAGGAGCTCGGCCTCGCCGACCTGCAGCCCTGGGACGTCGCCTACGCCTCGGAAAAGCTGCGCCAGCAGCGCTACGCCTACTCCGACCAGGAAGTGAAGCAGTACTTCCCCGAACCCAAGGTGCTGGACGGCCTGTTCGGTGTGATCCGCGCCCTGTACCGCGTCGACATCCTGCCCGACGAGGCGCCGGCCTGGGATCCGGACGTGCGCTTCTTCCACATCGAGAAGGAAGGCGAGCTCCTCGGTCACTTCTACCTCGACCTGCATGCGCGCCCGACCAAGCGCGGCGGCGCCTGGATGGACTCGGCGCGCAGCCGCCATCGCGACACCTGGGGCAGCAGCACGCCGGTCGCCTATCTGGTGTGCAACTTCCCCGGCCCGGTCGGCGGCAAACCGGCCACCTTCACCCACGACGACGTACTGACCCTGTTCCACGAATGCGGCCACGGCCTGCACCACCTGCTGACCCAGGTGGACGAACTGGCGGTGTCCGGCATCAACGGCGTGGAGTGGGACGCGGTCGAACTGCCCAGCCAGTTCATGGAGAACTTCTGCTGGGAGTGGGACGTGCTGCAAGGCATGACCACCCATGTCGACAGCGGCGAACCGCTGCCGCGTGCGCTGTACGACAAGATGATCGCGGCGAAGAACTTCCAGAGCGGCATGCAGACCGTGCGCCAGCTCGAATTCTCGATGTTCGACCTGCGCCTGCACAGCGAGCTGGACGCCACCGCCGGGCCGGTGCCGATCGAGCGCGTGATGGCGCTGCTCGACGAAGTGCGCAAGGAAGTGGCGGTACTGATTCCGCCCGCCTGGCACCGCTTCCCGCACAGCTTCTCGCACATCTTCGCCGGCGGCTACGCGGCGGGCTATTACAGCTACAAGTGGGCGGAAGTGCTGTCGGCCGATGCCTTCGAGGCCTTCGAGGAGGCCGGCACCGGCAAGGGCAGCCTGCTCGACCCCGAAACCGGCGCGCGCTTCTGGCGCGAGATCCTGGCCGTGGGCGGCAGCCGCCCGGCACTGGAGTCCTTCAAGGCTTTCCGCGGCCGCGAGCCGAAAGTCGACGCCCTGCTGCGCCACAGCGGCATGGTGGATGTCTGAATGAAAGCCTGATGGCCGATGCCGCCGCCCATGACCGGGCGGCGGCATCGGCAACATCAGCCCAGCGCGGTGTCCAGCACCATCATCAGCACGAAGCCGATCATCAGTCCCGCCGTGGCATAAGCCTCGTGCCCCTTGCGGTGTGATTCGGGGATGATCTCGTGGCTGATCACGAACAGCATCGCACCGGCCGCGAAACCCAGCCCCCACGGCAACAGCGCCGCCGAGTAGCCGACCACCGCGGCGCCCAGTACGGCGCCGACCGGCTCGACCAGGCCGGACGCGATCCCCAGCCCGACCGCGACCGCGCGCCGATAGCCCGCCGCCAGCAGCGCGACGGCCACCACCAGCCCTTCCGGCACGTCCTGGATCGCGATGCCCATCGCCAGGGCGTTGGCGCGCATGCCTTCATTGCCGGCGTAACCAACCCCGATCGCCACCCCTTCGGGCAGGTTGTGCAGCGCAATCGCGAAAACGAACAGCCAGGTGCGGCGCAGCTTCTGCGCCACCGCGCCTTCGCGCCCCTTGATGAAGTGTTCGTGCGGCAGCAGGCGATCCATCACCAGCAGCACGACACCGCCCAGCAGAATGGCAATGCCGACGACGGCACCGGCCGCCCATGGCCCGCCGCCGAAGCTGCCGGCGTCCTGCGCCGCCTGCAAGCCGGGAATGACCAGCGAAAACGCGCTGGCCGCCAGCATGACGCCGGCACCGAAGCCGAACAGGCTGTCCTGCACGCGATCGGACAGGCGCTGCGAGAACAGCACCGGCAGCGTGCCGAGCGCCGTCGCCAGCGCTGCCACCGAACCGCCGATCAGCGCGCTCAGCACCACCGGATTGCCCTGGACGAAGCGCCAGCTGTGCACGAGCAGGACGAGCGCGCCCGCCACGTAGATGGCCAGGCCGAGCCATTGCCTCGGCCGCCAGCCGCGCCACCAGGGGGGTGGAGAATCCAGAGTAGGCGTCTCGTCCATATGATGATCGTCCCGCTTATCCCCGCGCCACGGCATGGCGACGGGCGACCTCGGCCCAATCGATGACGTTGTAGAACGCAGCGATGTATTCGGGCCGCCGGTTCTGATACTTAAGATAGTAGGCGTGTTCCCAGACATCCAGCCCGAGGATCGCGGTGTTGCCCGAACCGATCCCTTTCATCGCCGGATTGTCCTGGTTGGCGCTGCTCTCGACCGCCAGCCTGCCGGCCTCGTCCACCGTCAGCCAGGCCCAGCCGCTGCCGAAGCGGCTCACCGCGGCTTTCGTGAAAGCCTCCTTGAAGGCATCGAAGCCTCCGAGATCGGCATCGATGGCACGCACCAGCTCACCGTCCGGCTTGCCGCCGCCGGTGGGCGACATCACCGTCCAGAACAGGCTGTGATTGGCGTGCCCGCCGCCGTTGTTGCGCACCGGCGCGCGCAGGGCTTCCGGCAGCGATTCGACCTGCGCGATCAGTTGTTCGATCGGGAGCGCGGCATATTCCGTGCCTTCCAGCGCCGCGTTGAGGTTGTTCACATAGGTCTGGTGGTGCTTGCTGTAATGGATCTCCATCGTCTGCGCATCGATGTGCGGCTCCAGAGCGTCGTAGGCGTAGGGCAAAGCAGGCAGGGTATGGGGCATGTCGATCTACCGGAAAAATTGGGGGAACAGGGGGAAACAGCTACAGGACGGGAAACGACAGGACCGGCCGCTCATGTGCGCTTGCCCGGTACGTCGCCGGCGAGACTCAGCACCCGCAACTCCCCGGCACCGATCTTCTGTGCACCGGCGATGTTCGGCACCTCGGCCTGTTCGACGAACACGCAGGTCTTGTTGGTCCGCTTGCAGTAGTCCTGCACCCGCCAGTAGTCGCCGTGGCTCAGGCAGCCGGTCTGGCAGATCACCAGGTCGGCTGCACGCAGGCTCGCTTCCAGCGCCTCGGGGTCCAGCACCGTCCCGGGCGCTGCTGGCTCCTCGGCGACAGTCGACGCATCATTGCCATCCCATTGGCCGACCGCTCTGCCTCGCGGCCTTTTTTCCCACTGCAGGCGTTCGCGCATCAGCACCTGGATGCGCGCGACCAGCGTCTCCACATGGCGCGCCAGCGTGACGCGCTTGGGCAGGCCGGGAATCGCCGCTTCCAGCGCGGCACGATCTTCCCGCTCCCAGGCCAGCGCGGTTTCACGCCTGATGACCTCGGCCTGCAGACGCATCACCTGCGCCTGCAGGCGCTCCAGCTCGCGCGCCTGCGCGTGCAACTGTTCGGTGCAGCGCCGTTGCGTACGGCCATAGTCGTGCATCAGCGCACGATGTTCCTCGGCGAGTTGATCGAAGTCATGGCTGGCGTATTCCATGGTCGGCCTCACAAGTCTTGCGCATACGGAGGATGCGATGATCGGGACGCTTCGTCATAGCGAGTGACAAAGAAGATAAGACGACACTATAAATGAGAATGATTTTTGTTCAAGTAGCAAACAGTAATGATCCTCTCCGGCCATGATCAAATCGCCTGCGGTGCCGCATCTGCCGTGCGGGTTGTGTTATGCGGCAAGTCGTGGCTGAATGGTCTGCTGCCGCGAGGCTGCCGGGATGCTCTCCGCGACTTGCGGCCGCACCGTCACGCTCACACGGAGCCGCCAACGGGCTCCTATCGAAACGAAATGCCGATCAGATGAAAATCGTTACGTGGAACGTCAACTCCCTCAAGGTCCGCCTGCCGCAGGTCCTCGACTGGCTGGCTGCCAACACGCCCGACGCGCTGTGCCTGCAGGAACTGAAACTCGAAGACAAGGCCTTTCCTGCCGCCGAACTCGAAGCCGCCGGCTACCACGCGGTGTTCATCGGCCAGAAGACCTACAACGGCGTCGCCATCCTCAGCCCGCGGCCGATCGACGAAGCGACGGTGGTGCGCAACATCCCCGGCTTCGAGGACGAGCAGAAGCGCATCATCGCCGCCACCATCGATGGCCTGCGGGTGGTCTGCGGTTATTTCCCCAACGGCCAGGCGGTGGGTTCGGACAAGTTCGAATACAAGCTGAAATGGCTGGCCGCGCTGACCGGCTGGCTGCGCGAGGAACTGAAGGCGCACGAGCGCCTGGTGCTGGCGGGCGACTTCAACATCGCTCCCGAGGACCGCGACGCCCATCCGGACTGGAAGGACGAGATCCACGTTTCCGTGCCGGAACGCGAGGCCTTCCGCGCCCTGCTCGATCTGGGACTGGTCGATGCCTTCCGCCTGTTCGAGCAGCCCGAGCGCGCCTTCTCGTGGTGGGACTACCGCATGATGGCTTTCCGGCGCAATTTCGGCCTGCGCATCGATCATCTGCTGGTATCCCCGGCGCTGCGCGAGGCCTGCCGCAGTTGCACGGTGGACAAGGCGCCCCGCCGCCTGGAACGGCCTTCCGACCACGCCCCGGTCGTGCTCGAACTTGCTTGAGACCATGGACGCCACCGAAGCCGATCGCCTCTCGGCCTGCTATCCGATCCTGGACAGGCTGTCCGCGGACGCGCGCCTGCGCGTCCTGCGGAACGCCCGCTGGATGCGTGTTCCGGCCGGCGCGATGCTGTTCGACGATCGCCAGGCCTGCGAAGGCTTTCCCTTCATCGTCGAAGGCTCGGTGCGCGTCAGCAAGTGCGCGCCGAACGGGCGCGAACTGCCGCTGTACCGCGTCGCGCCGGGCGAAACCTGCATCATCTCCTCGTCCTGCCTGCTCGGCCACGAGGACTACAAGGCCCGCGGCGTCACCGAAACCGACACGCTGCTGATGCTGCTGCCGAAGACGGTGTTCGACGACATGATGAACGAACGCCCGTTCCGCGACTTCATCTTCCATCTGTTTGCCGAACGCATCGCCGACCTGATGCAGTTGATCGAGGAAGTGGCTTTCCGCAAGCTCGACCAGCGCCTGGCCGCCTTGCTGCTGGGCAAGGGCCGCATGCTGCACGTCACCCATCAGCAACTGGCCGACGAACTGGGCAGCGTGCGCGAGATCGTCAGCCGCCTGCTGAAGAGCTTCGCCGACCAGGGCCTGGTGCGGCTGGCGCGCGAACAGGTGGAAATCCTCGATCCGGCCGGCCTGCGCAAACTGGCGGCGGAAGGCTCGACCAAGGCCTGAGGCGGCCGAGCCCCCGGCAGCTTCTCCTTTACCAGCCCGCTCTGTAACCGTGGTTACAGACCGCGAATGGAATGGCGTGCTCCAATCGAAGCGCTATCCCATCCTTGCAAGGAGAACATCATGAAGAAGAACGTAGGCGGTATCGACAGGATCCTGCGTATCGTGGCCGGCATCGCGCTGATCGCCTGGGCCCTGATGGGCGGGCCGGTCTGGGCCTGGATCGGCATCGTGCCGCTGGCCACCGGCGCCATGGGCTGGTGCCCGCTCTATCCGCTGCTCGGCCTCAATACCTGCCCGCTGAGCAAGAAGTGAGCTGAGGCGCGACGCGACAGTTCGAACATCCCGGGGCACCGCGGCAAGAAAAAACGGCAGGCTTCCACCACTGGAGCCCTGCCGTTTTCATTTCTGCCGAAAGACGGCCCATCCAGCCTACGCCAATCCTGAAGGCCCTGCCCTCATCCCCGCGCGCTGCAGTGATTGGCGATCGCGACGAACTGCGCGACCGACAGCTTCTCGCCGCGCAGGCCGGCATCGATGCCCAGGGCGTCGAAATCGGCATCGCCCATGAACTCGCGCAGCGTGTTCTTCAGCGTCTTGCGGCGCTGGCCGAAAGCGGCGGTGACGATCTGGCCGAGCAGCGCCTCGTCCTGCGCTCCGAGCTGTTCCCTGGGCAGCGGCGCCATGCGCACGATGCTGGACATGACCTTGGGCGCCGGACGGAAGGCGCCGGGCGGCACGTCGAACATCCGGCCCATGCGGAAGCGGTATTGCAGCATCACCGACAGGCGGCCGTATTCCTCGGTGCCCGGCTCGGCGACCATGCGCATGACGACTTCCTTCTGCAGCATGAAGCTCATGTCCTTGACCTGGTCGGCGAAGCCGGCGAGGTGGAACAGGATCGGCGTGGAGATGTTGTACGGCAGGTTGCCGACGATGTGCAGCGAGCGCTCGCCGTCGGTACACAGGCTGCCGAAATCGAACTTCAGCGCATCGCCTTCATGCACCGTGAGCTGGTCCGGCGTATAGCGCTCGTGCAGGCGCGCGATAAGGTCGCGGTCGATCTCGACCACGTGCAGGTGGCCGAGACGCTCGATCAGCGGTGCGGTCATCGCCCCCAGGCCGGGGCCGATCTCGACCATCGTCTCGCCCGCCTGCGGACGGATGGCGTCGATGATGCGGCGGATGATGTTGGGGTCGGACAGGAAGTTCTGGCCGAAGCGCTTGCGTGCGCGGTGGCCGTCGGTTTCACGGTCTTGCATCGGGGTCCTCGTCGTCGTGCGCCGGCGCTGCTCAGGCTGCAGCGTGGGCTGCGCGGGCAGCGACCATCGTCGCCGCCAGCTCCAGCGCGGCGAACAGGCTGCCGGGGTCGGCCCGGCCGCTGCCGGCAAGGTCGAGCGCGGTACCGTGATCGACCGAGGTGCGGATGATCGGCAGGCCAAGCGTGACATTGACGCCGCCGCCGAAGCTCGCATGCTTCAGCACCGGCAGCCCCTGGTCGTGGTACATCGCCAGCACCGCGTCGCCCTGCGCCAGCGTGTGCGGCACGAACAGCGTATCCGCCGGCAGCGGGCCGACGAGCTGCATGCCTTCGGCGCGCAGCCGCGCCAGCACCGGCTCGATGACGTCGATTTCCTCGCGCCCCATGTGCCCGCCTTCACCCGCATGCGGGTTGAGGCCGGCGACGAGGATGCGCGGCGCGGCAAGGCCGAAGTGGCGCACCAAGTCGGCGTGCAGGATGCGCAGCGTTTCGTCCAGCGCCTGCGGCGTGATCGCCGCCGGCACCCGGGCCAGCGGCAGATGGGTGGTGACGAGCGCCACACGCAAGCCGCCGCCGACCAGCATCATCACCACCCGCGGCGTCTTGGTGTGCTCGGCCAGGTATTCGGTATGGCCGCTGAAAGGCAGCGCCTCGGCCGCACCCAGGCTCTCGCAGATGACGCCCTTATGCACCGGCGCGGTGACCATGGCGGCGAACTCGCCGCTGACGCAGCCGGCGATCGCGCGGTCGAGCAGGCCGAGCACGTAGGCGCCATTGGCCGCATCGAGCACGCCGGGGACGGCCGGCCGGGCGAGCGGCACATGCAGCACGTCGATGGCCCCGTCCAGCGCATCCGACTGCGTGCCGGGCTGCCAGGGCCGGAACACCGCCGCGCTGCCGAAGGTGCCGGCACGCTCGCGCAGCAGGTCGAGGTCACCGAGCACGACCGGCCGGACCGGCCATTGGCACTCGGCCAGGCGGGCGCACAGCTCCGGCCCGATGCCGGCCGGCTCGCCGCTGGTGATGGCGACGACCGGCCTGGAAGCCCCGGCAGCGCTCACTCGCGGTCCAGGCGCAGATCGACGTAGGTGCTGTCGCGCAACTGGCGCAGCCAGTCGTCGTAGGCCTCGTCGGCCTTGCGTTCGCGCAGCGCGGCGCGCGCGGCATTGCGCTTGCGTTCGTCGGTGACGTCCTGCACGCGGCGGTCGACGACCTGGATCAGATGCCAGCCGAACGGCGACTCCACCGGCATGCTGACTTCGCCCGGCTGCAGCGCGTCCATCGCGCGTTCGAATTCGGGCACGGTGTCGCCCGGGTTGAGCCAGCCGAGGTCGCCGCCCTTGGCTGCGGACAGGTCCGCCGAGTTCGCCCTGGCCAGCTCGGCGAAGTCGGCGCCATTGACGACGCGCTCGCGGATGCCCAGCAGGCGCGCCTCGGCATCGGCGTCGGACAGCACTTCGGAAGTCTTGATCAGGATGTGGCGGGCGCGCGTCTGCTCCATCTGGGCCACGGCGGTGTCGCCGCCACCGCGGCGATCGACCAGGCGCACGATGTGCAGGCCGGAGGCGCTGCGCAGGACGGGCGAAGTCTCGCCGGGGCGCATTTCGCGCACGACGTCGGCGAACAGCGCCGGCAGGCGGTCGAGCGGACGCCAGCCCAGGCTGCCGCCCGACAGGCCATCGGGCGCATCCGACACTTCGGCGGCAACGCGGGCGAAATCCTCGCCCGAACGCAGACGGGCCATCACGCTTTCGGCGCGCCCGCGCAGCGCTTCGATCTGCTCCGGCGAAGCCTGCTCCGGCACGCGCAGCAGGATGTGGGCGACCTCGAACTCCTCGCCCGAAAAGGCATCCGGATTGCTGGCAAGGAAGTTGTCGATTTCGGCGTCGGTGACGACGATCTTGCTTTCCACCTCGCGCTCGCGCAGCCGGGTCAGCAGGATCTCGGTGCGAATCTCGTCGCGGAAGCGCGACCACGACACGCCGTCCTGCTCCAGCGTCCCGCGCAACTGGTCGATGCTCAACTGGTTGTTCGAGGCGATGCGCTCGATCGCACGCTCCAGCGTGGCGTCATCCACCCGCAGCGAAGTCTCGCGCGCCAGTTGCAGCTGCGCACGCTCGATGATCAGGCGCTCCAGCAACTGCTGCTCCAGCACTTCCCGAGGCGGCAGTTCGACGCCCTGGCGCTGGAGCTGGCGCACGACCTGGTCGACGCGCGCCCGCAGTTGCAGCGCGGTGATCACTTCGTCATTGACGACGGCGACGATGCGATCGACCGCCACCGCCTGCGGCGCGGCATGCAGCGGAAAACTCAGGACCAGGCTGGCGATGCCAACGGCGAGCAGCGAACGGGAACGGGACAGGGGACGATTCATGATCATTATCTGATGGGTTGCTCGCGGGGTTTCAATCCATGCCGAACACACGGTCGGCCGAAGAATCGTTGATCTTGCCATAGCCGGGCACGCTGCGCGTCAGCAGGTTGATCGGATTGGAGCCGATGCCGGCCAGGTCGTTCAGTTCGAGCTGCACGTAGATGGCTTTCGAAACGTCGTCGCGCTCGAGCGCGAAGCGATGCACGGCGACGCGCAGCACCCAGCAGCCGCCGTTGTATTCGAGGCCGCCGATCGCTTCGGTGATGCGGTTGTCGAGCAGCGAATGGGTGACGCGGCCGACGCCGTACCAGCCGCCGCCCAGCGGCCACTGGCCCGACACGTCGATGTCCTCGAGGCCGACCAGGTTCTCGGCGATGCGCAGCTCGGGAGCGTAGCGATAGCTGAAGTTCAGCACCTTGGCGTAGTCGGGCTGGTAGCGCAGGTTGAAGTTCGCCCGTTCGGTGCGGCTGGTCTCGGTGTTGTACTGCAGATAGGAGTTCAGCGAGAACTCGCGGGACAGGCGTCCGCCCAGGCCGAGCAGGATTTCGGTGCCGCGGCCGGCGTCGCGCAATTCGTCCCGATTGAACAGGTAGACGTCCTGGTCGGAGAAGTAATAGCGCTGGCCGACCATCGCACGCAGGCGCTCGACGCCGGTCTCGGCATCGATGAAGCGCGTCGTCAGCGCGGCGGTGAGGTCGTTGGCGTCGCCGATCCGGTCGCTGCCCGAGTAGCGGTTCTCGGAGAACATCTGGGCGAAGCCGACGTCGAAGCGGCTGCTGTCGAAATTCGGGATGTCCTGCTGGTCCCGCGACGGCACCCTCAGGTAGTACAGGCGCGGCTCCAGCGTCTGCAGATAGCTGCCGCCGAAGATCGTCGTCTCGCGCTCGAAGAACAGCCCGGAGTCCACCGAGAAGATCGGCACCGAACGCGTCATCGAATTGGGCTTGGCGGCATTCTGCGGCAGCGGCGAACGATCGAGGTCGTAGCTGGTGTAGTGCAGGCCCGCCTTGGGCGTCACGAACCATGCGGCGCCGGTCAGCGGCAGCGAGAGCTGCGGATAGGCGACGAAACGCGTGCCTTCGTCCTTGTTCTTGTCGGCGTCGGGATGCTCGAATCTGACGAATTCGGTGGTGAGGGCCCCGGTCAGCCCGCCCGGCAGATCGGGACGCTTGCCCTCCACCAGGACCTGCGGCAGCCGGCGATAGGGCGAGACGTTCCGCGACTCCTCGTCCGGGTTCAGGGTCTGGTAACTCTGCGCACGAACGATCGCACTCCACCAGCTCGAGCTCCGGTAGGTGAGCTGCCCCTGCCGCAGCAGGTTGATCCGCGAGGCGACGCCGATACGGGACGACAGATCCTCGAAATAACGATCGTCCGATACCGAGTTGAAATCGAGCGAGCCGTACAGGCTCGACGTGATCCGCTGCTGATGCTGGATGGATGCCAACGTGCGGTCCTCGCCCGTCAGCCTGTCCTTCGGCATCCATTCGACGCGCGACTCGCCCCGGTAGCTTTCGCCCAGGTAGCGGAACTCGCCGCCGAACTGGACGCCGCGCCGGCTCATGAAGCGCGGCGTGATCGTGGCATCGTAGTTGGGCGCGATGTTCCAGTAATACGGCAGCGCGAGATCCACGCCGGTCTTGTTCGACGAACCGAAGGTCGGCGGCAGCAGGCCGGACTGGCGGCGGGCGGTAAGCGGGAACTCCGCCCACGGCATCCAGAAGATCGGCACGTCCTTGAACACGATCGAGGCGTCGCGCGCGGTGCCGACCTCGCGGTCGTAGTCCAGGTCGAGCTCGCCCGCGCGGATGTACCAGTCGGGGTCGCGGGCCTCGCAGGTCGACCAGGTCGCGTTCTGCAGGTGGTACTGGTTCTCGCCTTCGAGCCGCAGCAGGTCGGCTTCGCCGCTGCCCGAAACCATGCGCGGCGCTTCACCGGTGAAGCTGGGCTGGCGCTGACGCGAAATCCGGTAGGCCGGCGACTCGAAGGTACCGGTGCTGTCGCCGATCACCATCGTCGCCCTGGGGCCGGCGATGGTGTCCTCGCCCTGCTGCAGTTCCACGTTGCCTTCGGCCACGGCCTCGTCGATCGGCTCGCGATAGGTGACACGATCGGCGGTGAGGATCATGTCGTCGCGCTGCAGCTCGGCCTCGCCATCGGCAACCAGCTCGATGCTGCGCGCGCCGAGGATTCTCAGCGCCTTCACCGAAGTGCTACCTGCCGGCAGGGCGATTTCCTCTTCGGCCGCGGCTCCGACAGCCGCCCGCTCCTGCTCCGCTGCTTCAGCGCCGGCAGGGACCGGCTGCAGCGTCGACGAAACGCGCGCCCCGGTCCTTGCTGCGGGGGCGGCCGGTACTGCCGCAGCAGGCCGGGAAGCCGCATCGGCAGCGGATCCGGCCGGCCTAGCCGTCGGACCGGTAGTGGCGCCGGTCGCCGAACCGGCGGGGCCGGCAACGGGCTCCGGGCTTCGTACCAGGTCGGGCGATACGATCAGCGGCGGCAGGCCGGCCGCGAGCGCCGTGCCGGACAGCCAGCACAGCAGGAAGGGGATCAGACGCATGCGCGTATTCAGAGGCATGAAGGCAAACGCTTTCCATCGTTCGCAGGGCGATCCCCTGTCGCACGACCGTGTTGATAAACTTGCGAATTGTACACGAACGCCCGTGGAGAACCTCCTCTTGCAACGCCTCGAACAACTGCGTGCCTGGCTCGCCGCCACCCTGCCCGGCCAGTCCTTCGATCTCGCGCCGGCCTCGGCCGACGCCAGCTTCCGCCGCTACTTCCGCGCCAGCTTCGCCGACGGCAGCCCTTCCCGCATCGTCATGGACGCCCCACCCGGCAAGGAAGACGTGCGCCCCTGGCTGCAGGTGGCCGAACTGTTCCGCGCCGCAGGCGCCCACGTGCCCGAGGTGCTGGCGCAGGATCTCGAGCAGGGATTCCTGCTGCTGTCCGATCTCGGCTCGACGACCTACCTGGCCGCGCTGAAGGCGGAGGGGGGAGAAGGCGGCACCGACCCGCATCGCGCCGCCCATCTGTACGCCGATGCGCTCGGCTCGCTCGCCGCCATCCAGCACGCCAGCCGCCCCGGTGTGCTGCCGGAGTACGACCGTGCCCTGCTGCTGCGCGAGATGATGCTGTTCCCCGAGTGGTACGTCGCCCGCCACAAGGGCGTCACGCTGAGCGAGGCCGAAACGGCGCTGCTGAACACCGCCTTCGAGCGCATCCTCGCGGTCAACCTGGCCGAACCCAAGGTCTTCGTGCACCGCGACTACCACTCGCGCAACCTGATGCTGCTCGAAGCCGGCGACGGCCTCGGTACCAACCCCGGCATCATCGACTTCCAGGACGCGGTCTACGGCCCGATCAGCTACGACCTGGTGTCGTTGTTCAAGGACGCCTACATCCGCTGGGACGAGGAGTTCGTCCTCGATCTGCTGATCCGCTACTGGGAAACCGCGAAGAAGCTCGGCCTGCCGGTGCGCGAGGAGTTCGCCGACTTCCACCGCGACTTCGAATGGATGGGCGTGCAGCGCCACCTGAAGGTGCTCGGCATCTTCGCCCGCCTCTGCCACCGCGACGGCAAGGACGGCTACCTGGCCGACATGCCGCTGGTGATGGACCATCTGCGCCGCGCCTGCAAGCGCTGGCGCGACCTCGGCCCGCTGCTGAAGCTGCTCGACCGCCTCGAACCCGAGGAAACCCGGGTCGGCTACACCTTCTGACATGAAAGCGATGATCTTCGCCGCCGGCCGCGGCGAGCGCATGCGGCCGCTGACCGACCACTGCCCCAAGCCGCTGCTCGAAGCCGGCGGCAAGCCGCTGATCGTGTGGCAGATCGAAGCCCTCGCCCGCGCCGGCATCGTCGACATCGTCATCAACCACGCCTGGCTCGGCGACCGGATCGAAGCCGCACTGGGCGACGGCAGCCGCTACGGCGTGCGCCTGCGCTATTCGCCGGAGACGACCGCGCTGGAGACGGCCGGCGGCATCGCCCAGGCACTTCCGCTGCTGACCGGGCGGCCGGCAAACACAGACGGTGAAATCTTCCTCGCCGTCTCCGGCGACATCCACACCGACTACGACTACCGCCGCCTGCTGCCGCGCGCCGCCGCGATGGCCGGCAGCGCCGAACCGCGCATGCACCTGGTCATGGTGCCCAATCCGCCCTTTCATCCGGCCGGCGACTTCGCGCTCGACGAAAGCGGCCTGCTGTCGCTGGATGGCCCGGACAAGGGCACGCGCCTCACCTTCGGCAACATCGGCCTCTACGACACCCGCCTGTTCGAGGGCATCAGCCCCGGCGAGAAGCTGGCGATGACGCCTTATTACCGCCGCAGCATCGCCGCCGGCCACGCTTCCGGCGAGCGCCACGACGGCCATTGGGAAAACGTCGGCACGCCGGCCCAGCTCGCGGCACTCGATCACCACCTGCGAACGGGACGGAAGCCGGCTGCCGCGGCAGACAATGAGATAATCGCGCCATGAACGCACCGACTCCGCCCACTACCGTCCCGTCGCCCGATCTCGCGCCCTTCCGTGCCCGCCGCGAACGCCTGCTCGCACGCATGCAGGCCGCCGGCGGCGGCGTCGCCGTCCTGCCGACCGCGCCCGAGCGCATCCGCAACCGCGACACCCACTATCCTTATCGCCACGACAGCTATTTCTACTACCTCACCGCCTTCCGCGAGCCCGAGGCCGTCGTCGTGCTGGTTGCCGGCGAGGAGCCGAAGCAGATCCTGTTCTGCCGCGAGAAGAACGAGGAGCGCGAAATCTGGGACGGCCATCGCCACGGCCCCGACGCGGCACGCGAAACCTTCGGCTTCGACGAAGCCTGGACCATCGGCGACCTGGAAAAACGCCTGCCCGACTATCTCGCCGGCCAGCCGCTGGTATGGGCCAGCCTGGGCTACGACGAGGCCTGGGATGCCACCGTGCTCAAGGCGCTGAACACGGTGCGCGGCAAGGCCCGCGCCGGCGTCACGCCGCCGCATTCGATCCGCGACCTGCGCGCGGAACTCGACGAGATGCGCCTGGTCAAGGATGCCGCCGAACTCGCCACCATGCGCCGCGCCGCGCAGATCTCGGCAGCAGCCCACTGCCGCGCGATGCGCGCGACCCGGCCCGGCCGCTTCGAATACGAGATCGAAGCAGAACTGCTGCACGCCTTTCGCAGCGCCGGCAGCCAGGCGCCCGCCTACACCTCGATCGTCGCCGGCGGCGCCAACGCCTGCGTGCTGCACTACATCGAGAACGACTGCCGGCTGCGCGACGGCGACCTGCTGCTGATCGACGCCGGCTGCGAGCTCGACGGCTACGCCTCGGACATCACCCGTACCTTCCCGGTCAATGGCCGCTTCAGCGCCGCGCAGCGCGAAGTGTATGAAATCGTGCTCGCCGCGCAGCACGCCACCCGCGACGCCACCCGCCCCGGCGCGCACTGGAATGCACCTCACGAAGCCGCGGTGAAAGTGCTCGCACAAGGCTTGATCGACCTCGGCCTGCTCAAGGGCAGCCTGGACGGCGTGATCGAAAGCAACGCCTACAGCCGTTTCTACATGCACCGCACCGGCCACTGGCTGGGCATGGACGTGCATGACGCCGGCGAATACAAGCTCGACGGCGAATGGCGCCCGCTGGCCGAAGGCATGGTGCTGACGATCGAGCCGGGCTGCTACATCCGTCCCGCCGACGACGTTCCCGAACGCTTCTGGAACATCGGTATCCGCATCGAGGACGACGCGGTGGTGACGGCCGACGGCTGCGAACTGATCACGAGCGACGTTCCCAAGGCCGTCACCGACATCGAAGCCCTGATGCGGGAGGCCAGCCATGGCTGACGAAGCCCCTACCCCCGCCTCCGTCACTGTCCACGATCTGCTGATCGTCGGCGCCGGCCCGGTCGGCCTGGCGCTCGCGCTCGCGCTGAAGGACGCCGGCCTCGACATCGTGCTGGCCGATGCCCGTTCCCGCGAAGCCGTCGCCGGCGATCCGCGCGACCTCGCGCTGGCGCACGGCAGCCGCCTGACACTGGAACGCCTGGGCGTGTGGGATGCGCTGTCGGCCACGCCGATCGAGCACATCCACGTCTCCCAGCAAGGCGGCCTCGGCCGCACCCTGATCGACGCCGACGAGCACGGCCTGCCCGCACTCGGCTACGTCGCCTCGGCCGGCGCACTGGCCGCCGCGTTGCGCGCCGCCGTCGACGCCGCCGGCATTCCGGTGCTGGACGAAACCGAAGTCGCCAACTTGGCCCCCGGCGACGACGACATCATCGCCAGCCTGGCCGGCCCCGGAGGAAGCCGGTCCACGCTGCGCGCCCGCCTCGCCGCCTGCGCCGAAGGCGGGCTGAAGGCCGGCGACCCGAACGTGGTCGAGCACGACTATCGCCAGCACGCCCTGATCGCCCAGGTCGCCGTTGCCGGCGGCCATCGCGGCACCGCCTTCGAGCGCTTCACCCGCGAAGGCCCGCTCGCGCTGCTGCCCAGGGGCGAAGGTTACGCGCTGGTGCACGTCGCCCGCCCCGACACCGCCGATGCGCTACTGGCGCTGGACGACGACGCCTACCTCGCCCGCCTGCAGGCCCACATCGGCAACCGCGTGCGGCTGGAAAGCGTGAGCAAGCGCCTGCGCTATCCGCTGCTGCTGCGCTACCGCGAATCCGCGGTCGGCCCACGCACCGTGTGGCTCGGCAATGCCGCCCAGACCCTGCACCCGGTCGCCGGCCAGGGTTTCAACCTCGCCCTGCGCGACGTCTGGGCGCTGGCCGACACCCTGCTGCGCCATAAGGACGAAAGCGCTCGCGCCGCTTCGGCCACCCCGTCGCCATGCGACCTCGGTGACCCCGCCGTGCTGGCCGCCTACGCCCGCAGCCGCGGCCTCGACCGCCTCGGCACGATCCGCTTCACCGACACCCTGGTGCGCGTGTTCAGCAACGACTTCGCCCCGCTGCGCCACGCCCGCGGCGCGGCGCTGTTCGCCCTCGACGTCTTCCCGCCGCTGCGCAACTTCGTCGCTCGCCGCATGATGTTCGGCGCCCGCGCCTGGCCTTGAATTCTTGGGCAAGCGTGCGGGAATGCATGAAAGACGTCGGGGAACACCAAGAGATCAAAAGTCATAACGCAGGTTCAGCTTGAGGCTGCGCGGCGTTCCCCAATAGACGGTGTTGTAGTTGCCGATACCCGCGTAATACTTCCTGTCGGACAGATTGTCGATATTCAGCGTGGCCTTGAGCTGGCGGCTCAATTCCATGCCGGCAACCAGTCCCACGATTGCATGGCCGTCCTGCTCGAAGCGCCTGGGCGCACCCGCAACCGTCTGCGTGAAATAGGTTTCGCTCTGCCACTGGACGCTGCCGCCGATGCTCAGATGGCGCCATTCCCCCGGCAGCCGGTACATGGTGGAAAGCTTGAAGGTCTTTTCCGGCTGCGTGGTGCTGACGCGCCTGTCATCTGCATCGCGTGGCTGGATGTAAGTGAGGCCGGCCCCCAGCTGCCATCCCGGCAGCAGTTCGCCGAAGAGTTCCAGTTCCGCGCCCTTGGTCGTCACCCCCTGGATCGCCACGCGTGCGACGCCGCCGCCGGGGCGGGTCGCACCGCTCGGATCGTTGATGGCGTAGTTGTCCTGCTTGAGCTGGAACAGGGCCGCACTGGCATTGAGCTTGCCGCCGAGGTAGCTGCCCTTCACGCCAAGCTCGTAGCTTTTGCCCGTCAGCGGATCCAGTTGCCGGTCGTTGGCGTCGTACTCGTATGCCTGCGGCTTGAAAACATCGGTATACGAAGCATAGAGGGTGTGGTGGCGGTCGATGTCGAAGCTCACGCCCGCATAGGGAATGAGCTTGCCATTGATCCTGGTCGAGAAGTTGCTGCGTGCATTGCTGGCAAAAACACTGTCGAGGCTCCACGAGTAGTCGGTGACGCGCCCTCCCAGAATCAGGGACAGCCTGTCTGTGGGCCGGAGTACCGTGGCGGCAGAGGCGATTTTCTGGCGGGCTTCGACATGGGGCGTCCACCACCATTCGTATTCAGCGGGCTCGGTCGCATTGTTGTTCCACTGGAAGACATCCGGGATCAAGGCGTCGGTTGCGCCGTCCCACCGGCTCGACACGGCCTTGGTGCGCGCCGCGGTGTAACCCAGCACGAGCTTGTGCTCCCGGCCCCAGAGCAGGTACGGGCCGGAGATCTGCACGTCGAGATTGTCTTCGGTCGTGTCCGTATCGAAGCGGGCTGCCGTACCAGCGAAGTAGCCATGTGCAATGCTGTGCGTGTCGACATCGATCGGTGCGCTGCTCATGCCCGAGATGAGTTCACGCGATTCGTACTTGCGCCGTCCGAGGTGCGCCTTGAGGCTCCAGCCGCTGCCGAGCTCATGCTCCAGCGTAGCGAACAGATGCTGTGTGTCCTGATTGCGGTACGACCAGATGTCGGCCGCGTTCGTCGAACGGGAAAGACGGGCGACCGTTCCATCCGAATAGAACGCAGGCAAGTGGGCATTGGTCGTCGCATCGCCCTTGTTCTTCTGCACATTGACCCCCAGCGACAGCACGGTCGAATCGCTCAGGTCGGCTTCGACGATGGCATACAGCACGTCCTTGCGGGTTTTCAGATGATCGATGAAGCTGCGGCTGTCCTGCGCCGCGGCGACGAGGCGGCCGCGGAGGCGGCCATCCTCGGTCAAGCGGCCGGAGACATCGACTTCCCCGCGGTAGTCGTCCCATGAACCCGCGCCGATCGATGCATGCCCGCGGAAATCCGCCGTCGGGCGCTTGCGTATCAGGTTGATGACCCCTGACGGATTGCCCGCGCCATTGACGAGGCCGGTGGCCCCCTTGAGGATTTCGACGCGATCGTAAATGGTGGAATCGGTGATGCTGTAGTTGTCGCGCACGTTGCCGCCCGCGCTGGACAGGCTGGGCACGCCATCGAACTGGTAGTTTTCGACCAGGAAACCCCGCGAGTAGAAGCTGTAGCCCTCCGTATTGTCGCGATTCACCGTGATTCCCGGGGCTTGCCTGAGCACATCTGCGATATCGGTCAACCCCTGGTCGTCCATCTGTTGACGCGTGATGACGGTGACGGATTGCGGCGTCTCGCGTAGTGACAGTGCAAGCCTGGTTGCCGTGCTGGCGCCCGTGGTGGAATAGCTGCCCGTGCCTTCGGTCATACCGCCAGAGCCGTCCTGGGCAGTCACCGTGACCGCAGACAAGGTGACCGGTGCGTCCGTAGCAGCCGACTCGATAACCAACGTCCTGCCTTCGATGCGCCCACGCAGACCCGTTCCGCGCAGCATCTGCTCCAGCGCATCACCCGCATCCCGCGCGCCGCTGACGGCCTGGGCCTGCCGGCCGCGAAGCAGCTCCGGTGCAGCCAGTACCTGCAAACCGGCCTGGCGGGAGAAACGGTCGAGCGCCTGCGCGAGCGGCTGGGCAGGTTGATCCAGCGGGGCGGCGTGGACGGTGGCGACGGGACTGCCGAGGGCGAACAGGGCTGCTGCGAGCAGGATGGTGCGTGGGGCCATGATGCGATGTTCCTGTAGCGGGTCGAAGGAAGGGTGTTGCTGCTTCAACCGCTAGAACGCGCCAGCCGCGAAAGTCCCCCCAAAGAAATTTCGCCTTCAGGCAGCAGGATCGTGCAGGTGCGCACCCCTGCCGGCAAAGTCCGTCGTGTTGCGCGTGGCCACGGTAAGGTCATGAATGAGGCTGATGGCAGCGATCTGCTCGTCGATCGGATGCGGAGGGCTGGATGACGGCAGGCAGCCCCGGAGCCGGACGCAGCCGAGGTCGAAATCCAGGATGCGGCAGGAATGCTCGGCGACCGCGGCATCGAGCCGCTTGATCGGTGTCATGTGCGCCCGACGATGTGCAGCCCGCCCTCGGCGTCGTCCATCAGCAGGACCGGCAGGATGCGCGGCAGTTGACGCAGCCAGGCCTGGCTGTCGGCGATGCTGACGCGGCCATAGACGCGCAGGCCGGCGGCCTTGGCGTCCACCCGGACGGGGGTGGCGGTGTAGCGGGACAGGCGCTGCGCGGCCTGGCCGAGCGGCACGTCGTCGAAGTTCAGCCAGCCCTCGCGCCAGGGCGCGGACGGCGCATCGGCGGCGTGGCCGATGAAACCGCCGGCTTCGCGCACGAGCAGGCTTTCGCCGGCGCCAAGTTCGCGTTCGCTGCCGTCGGCGGCCTGCACCCGCACGCGGCCGGATTCGACGTCGACGCGCACCAGCCCTGCTTCGACGTCCACGCCGAAGCGGGTGCCGAGCACGATGATGCGCGCATCCAGCGCATGCACGGTGAAGGGACGCTCCAGGTCGTGGGCGACCTGGAAGAAAGCCGCGCCCCGGCGCAGCGTGGCAATGCGGCGGGTGGCGTAGTAGGCGATCTCGATGGCGCTGGCGCTGTCGAGCAGCACGGTGCTGCCGTCGGGCAAGGCCTGGCCGTGGAAGCGGGCGCCGGCGGTCGTCCATTCGCCGCGCCAGACGGGCACGAAGTGGCGCCAGCCCTGCCAGGCGGCGGGCAATGCGAGCAGGCCGCCGAGCAGCGACAGCAGGCGGGCGAGATTCTTGCGGCGCGGCTTGCCGTTGGCGGAGGCTGCGGGCGGGCACTCACCGCGCTGGGCATGCAGCGCGCGCTCCAGCGATTCCATCGCGGTGGTGATGTCGCGCTCGACGGTTTTCAGCGAGATGCCGAAACGCTCGGCCAGTTCGGCACGGCGCATGCCCTCGAGCCGGCTGGCAAGGAAGACTTCGCGCGTGCGCTGCGGCAGTCGTGCCAGTGCAGCATCGATGTGGCGCAGGGTGTCGCGAGCAAGATAGATTTCGCCGACGTCGGGGGTGCTGGAAAGGCCATCGAGCCGGGCCGGATCGTCGACATGCACGAAGCGTTCGGCGCTGCGGCCCGCCTTGCGGTAGCGGTCGATCTCCAGGTTGGCGGCGACGGTGGACGTAGGCACTCAAGCCCCGGCCATGCTCCTGGGACAGCGCGGCGCCGTCCTTTTCCGCCAGGCACAGCCAGGTCTCCTGCATCGGATCCTGTGCCGCATCGGCGCAGCGGGTGCGCCGGGTGAGAAAGCGCAGCAGTCCTGCGTAATGTCCCTGGTAGCAGGCGAGCAAGGGGTTGGAAGCAAAACCGGACATGCGGCCCACCCTGCGGCGAACGAGAAAACACCGGATCCTATGTGCGACCGATTCTCATTTCAATTCATCTTCGCCGAGCACCCCACCCCATTGCGAAATGGCCCGCATGCCACTCCAGGGAACGGCTTGCCTGGAATCGACGATGCGGGCACTACGATCTTCACGCCAACAGCACGCGCAGATCGGCGAGCAGCGCATCGACACTCTCCGGCAGCGTGTCCCAGCCGCACATGAAGCGCGCGCCGCCGGCACCGATGAAGGTGTAGAAGCGCCAGCCGCGCGCGCGCAGGCCGGCGAGCACGTGCTCCGGCAGTTCGCAGAACACGCCGTTGGCCTCGACCGGGAACATCAGCTTCGCCTCCGGCACCTGCTGCAGGCCGGCCGCCAGACGCTGCGCCATCGCATTGGCATGGCGGGCATGGCGCAGCCAGACCTCGTCCTCCAGGATGCCGAGCCAGGGCGCGGACAGGAAGCGCATCTTCGAGGCAAGCTGCCCGGCCTGCTTGCAGCGATAGGCGAAATCCTCGGACAAGCCGCGGTCGAAGAACACCACCGCCTCGCCCACCGGCAAACCCATCTTGGTGCCGCCGAAGCACAGCACATCCACGCCGGCGCGCCAGGTGATGTCGGCGGGCGCCACACCGAGCGCGGCCACTGCGTTGGCGAAACGTGCGCCATCCATGTGCACCCTCAGGCCATGCTCGTGCGCGCTGGCCGAAATGGCCGCGATCTCCTGCGGACGATACACGGTACCGACCTCGGTGCTCTGCGTCAGCGTCACCACGCGCGGCTTCGGATAATGGACGTCGCTGCGGCGCGAGACCACTTCCAGCATCGCGGCGGGCGTGAGCTTGCCGTTCCCGCCGCGTGCCGGCAGCAGCTTGGAACCGTTGGAGAAAAACTCCGGCCCGCCGCATTCGTCGGTCTCGACATGGGCCAGTTCGTGGCACACCACGCTGTGGTAGCTCTGGCACAGTGCGGCGAGCGCGAGCGAGTTGGCCGCGGTACCGTTGAAGACGAAATAGACGTCGCAGTCGGTGTCGAACAGCGTGCGCAGGCGGTCCGACACCCTGCGCGTCCAGTCGTCCTCGCCGTAGGCGGGCGCATGGCCGGTGTTGGCCGCCGCGAAGGCGGCCATGGCTTCGGGGCAGACTCCGGCGTAATTGTCGCTGGCGAAATTCTGCATGGCCTCAGACACGTTCCAGGTTGAGCGGCTCGCCGCTTTCGGCCGCGCAGGCGGCAGCGGTGAATAGCACGTCGGTCGACGAATTGAGCGCGGTTTCGGCCGAGTCCTGCACCACGCTGATGACGAAGCCGATCGCCACCACCTGCATCGCCACGTCGGCTTCGATGCCGAACAACGCGCAGGCCATCGGAATCAGCAGCAGCGAGCCGCCCGCCACACCCGACACCCCGGCCGCGGCAAGCGACGAGACGATGCACAGCAACACTGCGGTCGGCATGTCGACCGGGATGCCGAGCGTGTGCGTGGCGGCCAGCGTCATCACCGAAATCGTGATCGCGGCGCCGGCCATGTTGATCGTGGCACCGAGCGGAATCGAGATCGAGTAGGTATCTTCGTGCAGCCCCAGGCGCTTGCACAGCGCCATGTTGACCGGGATGTTGGCTGCCGAGCTGCGGGTGAAGAAGGCGGTGATGGCGCTTTCGCGCAGGCAGGTGAACACCAGCGGATAAGGATTGCAGCGCAGCTTCCAGAACACGAATGCCGGATTGACGACGAGGGCGACGAACAGCATGCAGCCGACGATGATCAGCAGCAGACGGCCGTAGCCGATCAGCGCGTCGAAGCCCGAGTCACCGAGCGTGGCGGCGACCAGACCGAAGATGCCGATCGGAGCGAAACGGATCACCACGCCCACGACCCAGGACACCGCGTTGGCGGCATCGTTGAGCACCGTGCGCGTGCTTTCGCTGGCATGGCGCAGGGCGATGCCCAGCGCGATCGCCCAGGCCAGGATGCCGATGAAGTTGGCTTCCATCAGTGCCTTGACCGGATTCGACACCGCACTCAGCAGCAGATTTCTGAGCACGCCGATGATGCTGCTCGGCGGGTTGCCGCTTGCCGCCGCAGTGTCGAGCACCAGCGTGGTCGGAAAGGCAAAGCTGGCCATTACCGCGACCAGTGCGGCGGCGAAGGTGCCGAGCAGATAGAGCATCAGCACCGGACGAATGTGGGTGGGCTGGCCCCTCTTGTGGCCGGCGATCGCCGCAGTAACCAGCACGAAGACCAGCACCGGCGCCACGGCCTTCAGTGCCGTGATGAAGATGTCGCCGAGCAAGGCGACCGAACCGGTCGCGCCCGGCGCGACCAGCGCCAGCACGACGCCGAGGACCAGGCCGATCGCGATCTGGGAAATGAGGCTCATGCGCTTCAGGCGCTGGAAAGCCGTTGGAGTTGCGGTTGTCATCGAAGTGTCTCCTCGTGTTTGACGGATTGCATGTATCGTGCGGATTGGTCGTGGGGTACCCGGACGGGCGAAGAGCCCTCACGGCGGGCATGGCCGCCGGCGGGCCTGAAGCGGCATTCTGCTGAGCGCGAGGCCGGCGCGTTCAGCACTCGGGGAAGCTGACGGCAAGTCCCCCGCGTGAAGTTTCCTTGTATTTGTCCAGCATGTCGCGGCCGGTATCCCGCATCGTGCGGATCGCCTGGTCGAGCGAGATCGTATGCGCGCCGTCGCCGCGCAAGGCGAGCTGGGCAGCATTGATCGCCTTGATCGAAGCCATCGCGTTGCGCTCGATGCAGGGCACCTGCACGAGGCCGCCGACCGGATCGCAGGTCAGGCCGAGGTTGTGCTCCAGGCCGATCTCGGCAGCATTCTCGACCTGCTCCGGCGTGCCGCCGAGCACTTCGGTCAAGCCCGCCGCCGCCATCGCACAGGCCGAGCCGACTTCGCCCTGGCAGCCGACTTCAGCGCCGGAGATGGAGGCGTTCTTCTTGCACAGCACGCCGACTGCAGCGGCGGCAAGCAGGAAACGATCGACATCCCGGTCGCTGCTGCCGGGCATGAATTCCATGTAGTAGTGCAGCACGGCCGGAATGATGCCGGCGGCGCCATTGGTCGGTGCGGTGACGACACGCCCGCCGCCGGCGTTCTCCTCATTGACCGCCAGCGCATACAGGTTCACCCAGTCGAGCGCCGCCATGGTGTCGCTGATCAGGTTGCGGCCGGCGGTGCGCTCGCTGAGCTTGCGGTGCAGGGCCGGTGCGCGGCGGCGCACGTTCAGGCCACCCGGCAGCACGCCTTCCTGGGTGATGCCGCGCGCGACGCAGCCGCGCATCACCGCCCAGATACGCTGCAGCGCGGCACGGGTGTCCGCCTCGCTGCGCCACGCGGTCTCGTTGGCGAGCATCAGTTCGCTGATGCTCAGGCCGTGCCGACGGCACTGTGCCAGCAGCTCCGCCCCGGTGTCGAAAGGATGGGGCAGCGCGAGCTCGGCCTCGGCCGACAGCCCGGACTGCACCTGCGCCTCATCGACGACGAAGCCGCCGCCGATCGAATAATAGGTGTTCTCGTACACCACGCCTGCCTCGCCATGGGCGGCGAGGCGCATCGCGTTCGGGTGGTAGGGCAGGCTGACCGGCAGCAGGCGCATGTCGCGGCTCCACACGAACGGTATGGCGTGCGTACCGGCGAGCGGCAGCTCCTCGTCGAGGCGCACGAGATCGACCGCCTCGATGACGAAATCGGGATCGACTTCGTCCGGCCGGGCCCCCATCAACCCGGCGACGACCGCGCGGTCGGTGCCGTGGCCGACGCCGGTCGCCGACAAGGAACCGTAGAGCTTCACTTCGATGCGTGTCACGTCGCCGAGTCGCCCCTGCCCTGCCAGCGCAGCGGCGAAATCATGGGCAGCACGCATCGGCCCGACGGTGTGCGAGCTCGACGGCCCGATACCGATCTTGAACAAATCGAGAACACTGATGGACATGACTGCTCCGGATAGAATGCACAAGCTGTTTAATCGACCTAAGCAATAAAATTCTTATTGCTACATGAGCGCATTTTCTACGCTCGATACAGGCGACTCAATCGATTGTTTTTGACTTCTGGTTTAGGTTTTCTAAATCATGACATCGACTCCACCAGCACAGCTCCACACCCGCCTGCGCGTGTTCCTGGCCACGGCGCGCCATCTTTCGTTCACCCGCGCAGGCGAAGAGCTGCACATCACGACCGGCGCCGTGAGCCAGCAGATCAAGCTGCTGGAGAACTGGCTGGGACAGCGGCTGTTCCGCCGCCTGCCGCGGCGCATCGAACTGACCGACGCCGGCAATCGCCTGCTCGCCGCCGTCGACCCTGCCTATTCGGCAGTGGATCTGGCCATCGGCCGCCTGCGCAACGGCGCACTGAGCGGCGTGGTCCGCCTGCGCGCCCTGCCGTCCTTTCTCACCACCTGGCTGGTTCCCCGCCTGCCCGGGCTGATGAAAAGCTTCCCGCAGATCGAACTGCAGGCGGAAGCCGAGGACAGCACGCATTCACTGCGCGACGGCGACTTCGATCTCGCCATTGATCTCAACGACGGCATCTACCCCGGTTTCCAGAGCACGGTGCTGCTCGAGGAAGAAATCTTCCCGGTGTGCTCGCCGCGCCTGCTCGACGGCCGCCCTCCGCTCGTCTCGCCCGAAGATCTGCGCCACTATCCGCTGCTGCACGACATGACCGCCTGGCGCGGCAGCCCGCCCTATGCCGAATGGGAGCGCTACCTCAGAGCGATCGGTGCGCCGCAGGTCGAGGTTCGCCGCGGCTACATGTTCAATCGCAACCACATCACCATGCAATGTGCGATTGCCGGCATGGGCGTGGCGATCGCCCGGCGCACGCTGATCACCGACGAACTCGACAGCGGCCGCCTGGTGGCGCCGTTCCGGCAATCCGTGCCCACCGGCAAGCGCTACTGCCTGGTCTACTCGAGCGGCGCGCTGGCCGACCCGCGCATCGCCTCCGTACACGACTGGGTCGTCCGCGAAGCGCGCGGATCGGCCGAGCCCCTGCCGCGCGGCACCTGATGCGCGGGCACGGCGAACCCCGGCCCAGGCCTCGCGCCCGTGCGCGCATATGCGATACCGACGCGCCAGAGCCTTGAGCGATGGGGTAAAATGCGCCGTTTCCCCCCGCTCGATCCCAGCATGCAGTTCGCCGGCTTCACTCTGCGTAACAATCTTTTCGTCGCTCCGATGGCCGGAGTGACGGATCGCCCTTTCCGCCAGTTGTGCAAGAAGCTCGGCGCAGGCGTCGCCGTGTCCGAGATGGTCACCTCCAACTCCCTGCTCTACGGCAGCGAGAAGACCCAGCGCCGCACCAACCATGACGGCGAAGTCGATCCGATCTCGGTACAGATCGCTGGCGCCGACCCGGCGATGATGGCCGAGGCCGCGCGCTACAACGCCGACCGCGGTGCGCAGATCATCGACATCAACATGGGTTGCCCGGCCAAGAAGGTGTGCAACGTGATGGCCGGCTCGGCGCTGATGCAGGACGAACCGCTGGTCGCGCGCATCCTCGAAGCCGTGGTCGAGGCCGTGCCGCACACGCCGGTGACGCTGAAGTTCCGCACCGGCTGGAACCGGCAGAACAAGAACGCCCCGGTGGTCGCCCGCATCGCCGAGGAATCCGGCATCCGCGCCATCGCCATCCACGGCCGCACGCGCGCCGACCAGTACATGGGCGAAGCCGAATACGACACCATCGCCCAGGTCAAGACGCTGGTGAAGATCCCGGTGATCGCCAACGGCGACATCACCACGCCCGAGAAGGCGAAGTTCGTGCTCGACTACACCGGTGCCGACGGCGTCATGATCGGCCGCGCCGCGCAGGGCCGGCCGTGGATCTTCCGCGAGATCGAGCACTACCTGAACACCGGCGAGCTGCTGCCGCCGCCGCTCGTCAGCGAAATCCACCGCGTCTGCCGCGAGCACCTGGTCGACCTGTACGGTTTCTACGGCGAGGACCGCGGCGTCAAGATCGCCCGCAAGCACATCTCCTGGTACACCAAGGGCCTGGTCGGTTCCGCCGCCTTCCGCCGCACGATGAACCAGATTCCCGACATCCCCGCGCAGCTCGCCGCGGTCGACGAGTTCTTCGGCCAGCTCGCCGAAGCCGACGCCCGCCTGAGCTACGAGGCCGAACTTCCGCAGGAACTCGCAGCATGACCGGCCGCAGCAACGAGATCGCGGACGCCGTCGTCCGCACGCTGGATCAATACTTCCGCGACCTCGACGGCGAGAAACCGGCCGCCATCCACGACATGGTGATCCGCAACGTCGAGCGCCCGATGCTGCAGTTCGTGCTGCAGCAGGCCGGCGGCAACCAGACCGTCGCCGCCGAGATGCTCGGCATCAACCGCAACACGCTGCGCCGCAAGCTGACCGACTACGAACTGCTGTGAGGGGCATGGCCGCCATGGACCACGATGGCCGCCCGCCTCCCCCGCTCAGCCGGCGTCCCTTCCCACGTTTCCCCTCTTCGCTTCCGATCCCACGATGAACGTCACCCAAGCCCTGATCAGTGTCTCCGACAAACGCGGCGTGCTCGACTTTGCGCGCGAACTCGCCGGCCTCGGCATCAAGCTGCTGTCGACCGGCGGCACCGCCAGCCTGCTGCGCGACGCCGGCCTCGATGTCACCGACGTGTCCGAGCACACCGGCTTCCCGGAAATGCTCGACGGCCGCGTCAAGACCCTGCATCCGAAAGTGCATGGCGGCATCCTCGCCCGCCGCGACCTGGCCGAACACATGGACACCATCGCCGCGCACGACATCGGCCGCATCGACCTGGTGGTGGTGAACCTTTACCCCTTCCAGCAGACCGTCGCCAAGCCCGACTGCACGCTGGAAGACGCGATCGAGAACATCGACATCGGCGGCCCGACCATGGTCCGCGCCGCGGCCAAGAACCACGGCAACGAGGAAGGCGGCGTCGGCATCGTCACCGACCCCGAGGACTACGCCGGCATCGTCGCCGAGCTGAAGTCGAACGGCGGCAAGCTCGGCCACAAGACCCGCTTCGCGCTGGCGGTGAAGGCCTTCACCCACACCGCGCGCTACGACTCGGCGATCTCCAACTACCTGACCGCGCTGGTCACCAACGAGGCCGGCGACGTCTCGCTGCAGAGCTATCCCGAGCGTCTGCAACTGGCTTTCGACAAGGTGCAGGACCTGCGCTACGGCGAGAACCCGCACCAGAGCGCGGCCTTCTACCGCCAGCCGGGCGCGGCCGAAGGCGGCATCGCCGGCTACACCCAGCTGCAGGGCAAGGAGCTGTCGTACAACAACATCGCCGACGCCGACGCCGCCTGGGAATGCGTCAAGGCCTTCGACCGCGACACCGCGGCCTCCGCCTGCGTCATCGTCAAGCACGCCAACCCCTGCGGCGTGGCGCTGGGCGCGAACCCGCTGGAAGCCTACAAGAAGGCCTTCTCCACCGACCCCACTTCGGCCTTCGGCGGCATCATCGCCTTCAACGGCGAAATCGACCGGGCCGCCGCCGAAGCGGTGTCGGCGCAGTTCCTCGAGGTGCTGATCGCACCGTCCTATACCGACGAGGCGCTGGAACTGCTGCGCGCCAAGCAGAACGTGCGCGTGTTGAGCTGCCCGCTCGGCCAGCCCGCCGGCGCCTTCGACTACAAGCGCGTCGGCGGCGGCCTGCTGGTGCAGAGCGCCGACGAAGCCCGCATCCAGCTCGCCGACCTGAAGATCGTCACCAGGCGCGCACCGACCGAAACCGAACTGCGCGACATGCTGTTCGCCTGGCGCGTGGCCAAGTACGTCAAGTCCAACGCCATCGTCTATTGCAAGGGCGGCATGACCATCGGCGTCGGCGCCGGCCAGATGAGCCGCGTCGATTCCGCCCGCATCGCCAGGATCAAGGCCGAGAACGCCGGCCTGGTGATTTCGGGCTGCGTGGTCGCTTCGGACGCCTTCTTCCCCTTCCGCGACGGCCTCGACGTGCTCGCCCAGGCCGGCGCCACCGCGGTGATCCAGCCGGGCGGCTCGATGCGCGATGCCGAAGTGATCGCCGCGGCCGACGAGCAGAACATCGCGATGGTGTTCACTGGTTTCCGCCACTTCCGCCACTAATGCATACCGGTTTGCATTCGAAGCGGGAACACGACGCGAAGCCGCACACAATGCTCGTAGCACGGCAAGGATGAGCAAGGCCGTTATCGCTTTGAAGGCAAGCCGGCAAAGCATCAACCCAGCAGAAACTCGGAGTACTCCATGAAAGTCCTCGTCATCGGTTCCGGCGGTCGCGAACACGCGCTGGCCTGGAAGCTCGCCCAGTCGCCCAAGGTCACCCGCGTGCTGGTGGCGCCGGGCAACCCCGGCACCGCGCGCGAGCCCAAGGTGCAGAACGCCGACGTCGGCGCCACCGCCGTGGCCGAACTGGTCGAGCTGGCGCGCCGCGAACAGGTCGCGTTCACCGTGGTCGGCCCCGAAGCGCCGCTGGCGGCCGGCGTCGTCGACGCCTTCCGCGCCGCCGGGCTGGCGATCTTCGGCCCGACCAAGGCCGCGGCCCAGCTCGAAAGCTCGAAGGACTTCGCCAAGCAGTTCCTGGTCCGCCACGGCATCCCGACGGCGAAGTACCAGACCTTCTCCGACGCCGCCGCGGCCCACGCCTACATCGACGCCGAAGGCGCGCCGATCGTGATCAAGGCCGACGGCCTCGCCGCCGGCAAGGGCGTGGTGGTGGCGATGAGCGCGGACGAAGCGCACGCCGCGATCGACACGATGCTGCTGGACAACCAGCTGGACGTGGATTACGGCGAAGCCGGCGCCCGCGTGGTGATCGAGGAATTCATGAGCGGCGAGGAAGCCAGCTTCATCGTTCTGGCCGACGGCAGGAATGCCCTGGCGCTGGCAACCAGCCAGGACCACAAGCGCCTGAAGGACGGCGACGAAGGCCCGAACACCGGCGGCATGGGCGCCTATTCGCCCGCCCCCGTCGTCACCCCCGAAGTCCACGCGCGGGTGATGCGCGAGATCATCGACCCGACGCTGGCCGGCATGGCCGCCGACGGCCTGCCCTACACCGGTTTCCTGTACGCCGGTCTGATGATCGACGACGAAGGCCGGCCGCGCGTGGTGGAATTCAACTGCCGCATGGGCGATCCCGAAACCCAGCCGATCATGATGCGGCTGAAGACCGATCTGTCCGATCTGGTCGAAGCCGCCATCGCCGGCAAGCTCGACCAGGTCGAAGCCGAATGGGACCGGCGCTTCGCCCTCGGCGTCGTGCTGGCTGCGGCCGGCTACCCCGCCAGTCCGCGCAAGGGCGACCCGATCAGCGGCCTGCCCGGGAACGGCGCCGAGGACACGCACGTCTTCCACGCCGGCACCGCCGAACGCGATGGCACGGTCGTCACCGCCGGCGGCCGCGTGCTGTGCGTGACCGCGCTGGGCGACAGCGTGCGCACCGCGCAGAAAAACGCCTACCAGGTGGCCGACGGCATCGCCTTCGACGGCCGCCAGTATCGCCGCGACATCGGCCACCGCGCGCTCGCCCGCAAGGCTTGATCGTACCCGGCACGAGGCGCGGCCCTCCGCGCCCGTGCCATCTGCCACGGACAGAGGCGTAAACCCCGGCTATCCTAGGCACGCGCCAGCCCGGCGCTCACCACCAAACCCGATGCCATGGAGGCGCAGATGTCCGTCAGATTCGAGATCACCAAGAACGACAAGGGCGAGTTCTACTTCAAGCTGCTCAACGCGGACGGCAAGACGCTGGTTCGCAGCGAGGGCTACAACGCCAAGGCCAGTTGCACCAACGGCATCGAGTCGGTGCGCAAGAACGCCGGCGACGACAAGCGCTACGAACTCAAGACGGCTTCCGACGGCCGTCCCTACTTCAACCTGAAGGCCAGCAACGGCCAGATCGTCGGCACCAGCCCGATGTTCGCCGATGCTGCCGCCTGCGCAGCCGCCGTCGCCGCCACCAAGGCCGGCGCCGCCGAGGCACCGATCGACGACAAGAGCTGAGCCACGATGAATCCCGCCACCGTCAAACCCTGGTTCACCGATCTCCAGCAAGGCATCGTCAGCCGCCTGGAAGCCTTCGACGGCAAGGCTTTCGCAGCGGACGGCTGGGAGCGGCCCGGCGGCGGTGGCGGCCTGACCCGCGTCATCGAGGACGGCGACTTCTTCGAGCGCGGCGGGGTCAATTTCTCCCATGTGATGGGCGACGGCATGCCGGCCTCGGCCACCGCCCACCGCCCCGAACTGGCCGGCCGGCGCTTCGAGGCGATGGGTGTGTCGCTGGTGCTGCATCCGCGCAATCCCCACTGCCCGACGGTGCACATGAACGTGCGCTGCTTCGTCGCCCTGGCCGAAGGCAAGGCGCCGGTATGGTGGTTCGGCGGCGGCATGGACCTGACGCCCTACTATCCGGTGGAAGAGGACGTGCGCCACTTCCACGCCACCTGCAAGGCGGCGGTGCTGCCCTTCGGCGGCGAGGCGGAATATATCCGCCTGAAGGAGTGGTGCGACCGCTACTTCTTCCTCAAGCACCGCAACGAACCGCGCGGCGTCGGCGGGCTGTTCTTCGACGACCTCGGTGCCGACGGCAACACCGACTTCGACACCGCCTTCGGCCTCACCCGCGCGGTCGGCGACGCCTTCCTCGACGCCTACATGCCGATCGTCGAGCGCCGCCGGAACACGCCCTGGGGCGAGCGCGAACGCGACTTCCAGGCCTATCGCCGGGGGCGCTACGTGGAATTCAACCTGGTGTTCGACCGTGGCACGCTGTTCGGGCTGCAGTCGGGCGGACGCACCGAATCCATCCTGATGTCGATGCCGCCGATCGTCAAATGGCGCTACGACTGGCAGCCCGAACCCGGTTCGGCCGAGGCACGTCTGTACGACGAATTCCTCAAACCGCGCGAGTGGGCGTAAAGGCCAGGGCCTGAACAGTCCCCGCGCAGACTTCGATTCATTGGAAACGGCATGAGTGACATCACGATCTTCCACAACCCGCGCTGCGGCACTTCGCGCACCGTGCTGGAGATGATCCGGGCCAGCGGCGCCGAACCGGACATCGTCGAATACCTGAAGACGCCGCCGTCCGCCGACGAACTGCTGGCACTGGCGCAGGCCACCGGCGAACCGCTGCGTGCGCTGCTGCGCACCAAGCAGCCCGAATATCTCGAACAAGGCCTGGACGAGCCTTCACTCACCGATGCCCAGTTGGCCGCCGCCATGGTGGCCACGCCCGTACTGATCAACCGGCCCATCGTCGTCACGCCGTGCGGTGTGCGGCTATGCCGCCCGGCCGAACTGGTCGAGGCATTGCTGCCCGGCGCCGCGGCGTGATCCTGAACCGCCCGGACCTCCGCTCCCTAGCTGCAGGACTCACAAACCCAGCTCGACCATGCGCAGCAGCCGGGCGCCCAGCGCCTGCTGCTGCTCGGCCGATGCGTTCCGCAGCGGCCCATCGATGATCAGCAGTGCCATGCCATGCACTGCCGACCAGGCCAGATACTCCGCACCGGGCCGCCGCTCGGCAGGCAGCACGCCGGCATGCACCATCGCATCCAGCGCATGGCCCAGCAATTCGAAGGGATTGAGCCCCTTGGCAGCAGTGCGCGCCGGGTCGGCAGGCACTTCGACGTCGTGCACGCCGAAGGCGAACGCGGTGCGGAACCATCCCGTCTCGGCCTGCGCGAAACCCAGGTAGCCGCGCCCCACGGCCGCCAGCATGCCGCGGGCACGCTCGGCGGGATCCCGCAGCCTCTCCGCCTGCCGCAGTTCGGCTTCCATCGCCGCCGCCAGCACGCCCAGCACCGCTGCGCGCACCGCCTCGAACAAGGCCTGGTGGTTGGCGAAATGGCGATAGGCCGCATTGGGCGTCACCCCTGCACGGCGCGTCGCCTCGCGCAACACCAGCGCCTGCGGCCCGCCCTCACGCACCAGCGCCATGCCGGCCTCGACCAGTGCCGTCCTCAGGTCGCCATGGTGATAGGTCGAGCGGGCAGCGATGGACATGGGCAATTCTCGGCAGCAGGGAATATTTATTTACAAGCGCGAAGCACGATTCATGTGGACATCGTTCACATCGAATTCTAACCTATGTGCACGCCGTCCACACGCTCTTTGCGGCGGCCCACCACGCGCTTGGGCAGCCCCTGCCCCAGCCTCGCCCCGGGAGACAGCAATGGAGTTCACGCCTTATCTCAATTTCGACGGCAACTGCGCCGAAGCCTTCGCCTTCTACGCCGACCTGTTCGGCGGCAGCATCGTCCACCAATCCACCTTCGGCGAAATGCCCGCCATGGAAGGCATGCCGCCGATTCCCGAATCGGCCAGGAACGGGATCATGCATGTGCACCTGCAGATCGGGCAACAGTCGCTGATGGGCTCCGATGCCATGTCCGGCGCCGATGGCGACTGCGGCGGCTACCAGCCGGCCCAGGGCCTGTGGATATCGATCCAGGCCGCCGACGTGGCGGAAGGCCGGCGCTTTTTCGATGCCCTGGCGCAAGGGGGACAGTGCGTGATGCCTTTCGCCGAGACTTTCTGGTCACCCGGCTTCGGCATGGTCAGAGACCGCTTCGGAACACCCTGGATGGTCAACGTCGCCATGCAGGCCTGACGGCCGAAGCGCTTGCGGCGGAGGGCGCTTGCAGCCTCTCCGCCCCATGCTGAAGCCGTCTTCCCAACCCCAAAGGAGAGACTCATGCACTATGTCGATGGATTCGTGCTGCCCGTACCCCGCGCCAAGCTGGATGCCTATCGCGTACTCGCGCAGCAGGCCGGCGAGGTCTGGATGGAACACGGCGCACTGCAGTATTGGGAATGCGTGGGCGACGACGTGCAGCCCGGCAAGATCACTTCGTTTCCGCAGGCCGTACAGCTCAAGGACGACGAAGTGGCCGTGTTCTCGTGGATCGTCTACGCTTCGCGCGCCGAGCGCGACCGCATCAACGCACTGGTGATGGAGGATCCCCGCATCACCTGCACCAAGCCGGAAGACATGCCTTTCGACGGCATGCGGATGTTCTGGGGCGGCTTCAGCGGCCTGGTCGAGATGGGTGCCTGCCCTCCGGCTTCCGCCTGAAAGCCACCGGCCGCACCGCCGCTGCAGGCAAGCCGCGCCGGCGGCGCGGCCTCCTCAGGCGGGCAGCAGCGCCACGGCGTTCTTCTGCCCGCCGGCGGCAACGATTTCGGCCGCTGCGCGATAGTAGGGCTGGGCCTCGGCATTGCGTTCGAGGTTTTCCAGCAGGTGCGCCAGGGCGAGATAGGCATCGACGCTCGGGCCGTACTTCACCGACGATTCGAGGTAGCTCTGCGCCTTGCCCCACAACTGCGCACGAACGCAAAGCTGGCCGAGCGCGAACAGCAGCCCGGCGTCACGCGGCTGCTGCTGCAGCCAGCTTTCGGCCTTCTGCAGGCAGGCGCGCACGCTGCTTTCGCCTTCGTTCTCGGCGCAATGCGCATATTGCCGTGCCAGGTCGGAATCCCAGTGCTCGTCGAGCAGATGCTCCACCTGCTTGCGTGCGAGCTCGCCGCGCCCGGCTTTCGCCAGCAGCGGCAGCACGCGTTCGATCAGGCCGCGATCCTGCAGTTCGCCGGCGGGAATGTTCTTCCAGTAATCGACCAGCGCCTCGCTGTCGCCGGCGAGTTCGCGCATGCGCTCGACATGGCCACGGCGCAGCAGCGGCACGGCCTGCTCATCGGTCAATGCCTTGTGCTTGCGCAACTGGCGGACGGTGCCGATCAGCTCTTCCCAGCGCCGCAGCGCCGACGCCACACGCGCCTCCAGCCGCAGCATGGCGATGTGGCGGTGGCCGCCTTCGCGCAGCGTCGCCAGTCGCGCCGCGGCCTCGTCGAAGCGGCCGGCATCCACGGCCAGCTCCGCTTCGGTCATCAGGCGCGCGACATCGCCGTTCGCTTCCTTCTTCGCCGCATTGCCGAGCCATTCGCGGTAGCGCGGTTCGTCCTGCATCGCATGGGCGGCGCGCGCCGCGACCAGCGCTGCCATCGACGCTCCCTCGCCCGTCTCGTAGGCGCGCGATGCCGACTTGAGCGACTGCGAGAAGCGGCCTTCGAACAATGCATTGACGGAGTCCGTCAGCGCCCGCCCGGCACGTTCGCGCCGGCGCCGCTCGCGCCACTGCGCCACCCGGGTGGGCAATTGCAGGGTCCGGCTGACGAGGCGGATCAGCGCATAACCGAGGGCAAAACCGACGACGACGATGACCACCAGCAGGTTCAGGGACAGCTGCACGCGCCACGGCGGCGCCACCAGCAGCAGGTAGCCATCGTTGAGGCCGGCCACCATCGCCACGCCCACTGCGATGGCGAAGATGCCGATCATCCAGATCAGGGTCCGCATCGTCGTCCCCTCACTGCGCCGGAGACGCGGCCGGCGCGTCCTCCGCTACGGGGTCGGAAGCAGGCTCGGCCGTGGCCGGTTCAGCGGCAGCCGGTGGTTCGGCGGCGGCTGGCTCGGCAGACGCCGGCGGCGAAGGCGGTTGCGCAGCGGCCGGCTCCTGGGCCGCCGGACGCTCGCCGCGCGCCTGCATCACGCGCAAGGCAGCGAAAGTCTCGGTCAGCGTGGGCAGCTCGGTACGGATGGAAACCGATTCCAGCGCCTTCAGTTCTTCCAGTACCAGCTTCACACGTTCGTCGCTCAGATCGAAGAAGCGCTCGACCCACGCACGCGCCTGAGCGAGATCGGCGGCATAGGTGCGCGCATCCCGCGCCAGCAGTCCAAGACGCGCGGTGAGCAGCCGGATCTTCAGATTTTCCCGCAGGAAAGTGTTCTGCGCCGGTGCCAGCAGTACGGGATCGTCCTGGTCGAGCCGCTCCATGCGGACCAGGCCGCGAATCTCGCGCCAGACGTCGGCGGCAAGCTCGCGCGCGTAGCCGAGCCCCTTGGCCATCCAGTCGTCGCCGGAGGGGACGGCAGTGTCGTCCTCGGGCGGAAGCTGCGGCGCCGGCAATTGGCCCTCGAAGGCCAGCGGCATCACGTCCGCGCGCTCGAGCAGGCGTTCCAGGCGCAGGCCGAGCCCGGGCACGTCGACCACCGGCTGCAGCTTCAGCGCTTCGATGTCGCGTGCCAGGGCGCGGCGCAGCGGCGCATACTGGCCGCGATCGTAAAGCGCGAGGCGGGCATCGGCCTGGTTCAGCGCGATCAGCGCCGCCTCGACATTGCCGGCGAGCTGCAACTGCTGCGCCGCCAGGGCAACGGCCTGCTCGACTTCGGCAACGACACGGTCCTCGCGCGAGCGGGAAAACTCCTGGTACAGGGCTTCCAGCGCGGCGGCCTGGCCTTCGGTGGCCTCGACCTTGGATTCGAGCCCCCCAGCTTGCCCTGCAAGGCGGCAAGCGTCTCCTGCTGCTGGCGGACGATGCCCCGCGCCTCGTTGGCGAGGCCTTCGGTTTCGGCGAGGCGGCTGGCCAGCGTCTCGCGCAGTTGCGCCGACTGCCCATGGACATCGCGCGCCTGCCAGGCCGACCAGCCCGCGCCGCCACAGGCGGCAAGCGCCAGCAGCAGCGCCCACCAGGCGACGGTCTGGCGGGGGGCTGCCGATCCAGCCGGCGGCGGCGATGTCTGTTCGGTCGATTGTTCGGGCATGGCGCCGTCCTTGCTGGAGGATTTGGCCGCCCCGGGCGGCTGGGTCAGGGCAGGGAGTTCAGTATTCATGACCGGAGAGTTTAACCAAAGTATCCTGCCAGCGCCTGCAACAGGCCTTCATCGCCGGCCGCAGTCTCGATTACCGTGCCGAAACCGGCCTCGCGCGCCTGTGACGCGATGCGCGCATGCGATGCGAACACCGGGATCGCCGCCAGCGCACGCATCCCCTCGTCACCGAGGATGGCCACCAGATTGCGTACCCCCTCGCTGCTGGTCAGCAGCAGCCCGGCAAGTTCGCCCCGGGCGGCAGGCTCCAGCAACAGCGCAGGATCCGGCGTCGGGCAGTAGCGCCGGTAGCAGGTCACGTACTCGGCCTGCGCGCCGCGTTCGCGCAAGGTGTTCCGGATCAGGTCGCGCCCGCCGTCGCCGCGGAAGATCACGACCTTGCGGCCGCGCACGGCTTCGGCCGCGAATTCCGCCAGGGCCAGCACGGACTCGCTGTCGAAGCCGTGCTCGGGCACGATCGGGTCGCCGAAGCCGCGCTGGCGCAGCACTTTCCCGCTGCCCTTGCCGACGGTCGACACGCGCAGCGTCGCGGGCCAGGCACGGCGCGCGAGGATGAATTCGAGCGCATGGTGAATGGCGTTCGGGCTGACGAAGAAGGCGAGATCGAATTCGTCCAGCCGCGGCACGATCGCTTCGAGCTGCGCCGGATCCGGCGCCGGTCCGATGCCCAGCACCGGGAAGCGGATCGCCTTGCCGCCGGCGGCCTCGATGCGGCGGCACAGGCCGTCGGCCTGCTCCAGCGGGCGGGTGACGGCCAGCAGGCGCCCGGCCAGCGGCAGGGCACAGTCCTTGGTCTGCAGATCCTGCGTCATGACGGCTGCCGCATCTGCCGTTGAGCCACTCGTTCGGCCGCGCATTCAGCCGAACATCAACCGATGTCGGCGAGGATCGCTTCGGCACCCTGGGCGCGCAGCTCCTCGGCCAGCGCCCAGCCCAGTGCTTCGGCCTCGGCCGGCAGGCCTTCGCGCTCGGCACGCACGATTTCGCTGCCGTCGGGGCGGGCGACGAAGCCGCGCAGCCGGACCTTGCCTTCGCGCATCAGCGCATAGGCACCGAGCGGCACTTCGCAGCTGCCGGCCAGCGCACGGGCCACCGCACGCTCGGCGCGCACGCAGGCGGAGGTATCGGCATCGACCAGCGGCTGCAGCCAGCCGATCACGTCCGCGCGCGAAGCCAGGCACTCGATGCCGAGCGCGCCCTGCCCTGCGGCGGGCAGCGAGACTTCGGCCGGCATCACCGAGCGGATGCGTTCGCCCAATCCCAGCCGGGTCAGGCCCGCCGCGGCGAGGATGATGGCGTCGTACTGGCCCTCGTCGAGCTTGCGCAGGCGGGTGTCGAGGTTGCCGCGCAGGCTGGTCACGCCGAGGAAGGGGTATTGGGCGTGGATCTGCGACTCACGCCGCAGCGACGAAGTGCCGACGATCGTGCCCGGCGGCATGTCGTCCAGGCTCGCGTAGCGGTTGGAGACGAAGGCATCCAGCGGAACTTCGCGCTCGGTGATGCAGGGCAGCACGAACTCTTCGCCCATTTCCATCGGCACGTCCTTCATCGAATGCACGGCGATGTCGGCGCGGCCGTCGAGCAGGGCGGTTTCGAGCTCCTTGACGAACAGGCCCTTGCCGCCCACCTTGGCCAGCGGCCGGTCGAGGATCTGGTCGCCGCGGGTGGTCATGCCCAGCAGTTCGACGCGACAGCCGGGATACAATCCTTCGAGACGGGCCTTGATATGTTCGGCCTGCCACAGGGCGAGGCGGCTTTCACGGGTGGCGATGACGATGCGCTCGGGGTTCGCTTGGCTCACGGTTGGGATCACTCAAGAACAGGATTCGACGATGCCGGGGAAACTCGATTTTCGCCGCACCGCAGCATCAGGGTTCGCACCAATGGTGCGTGGATTGGCCGCGATTCTAGCATGCGTGCCACTTGCACTCCCGGCGGCGCCCGGCGCGCTGCCGGCGGCAAACGACCTGGCGCGGGACAAGGCCGCGATGCGCAGCAGGCAGGTGCCGATGGTGGTGCTGTTCAGCCAGGCCGACTGCAGCTACTGCGATACCGCGCGCCGCTACCTGGTGCCGATGTCGGCCGCGGAGCGGCACGCCCTGTTCCGCCAGATCGACATCGACTCCGGCGCAGTCCTGGTGGATTTCTCCGGCCGCCGCTCGACCCACCGCGAGGTGGCGGCGGCGCAAGGCGTGCGCTTCGCGCCGACCGTCAGGATCTTCGACGCGGACGGCCGCGCGCTGGGTGAGGACATCGTCGGCATCGGCGTGGAAGATTTCTACGGCCAGTACGTCGATGACGCGCTCGCTGCCGCGCGCCGTCGCCTGGGTGCGCCAGACTGACGGCAGCCGCTCGTTCTTTTTGCAGCACCGTGCGGCGGCGGATCCCCTCCCCGCTTGCCGCACGTTCCACCTCCCCGCCCACTCCTACAAGCAGAAACGACATGAACCAGGACAAAGACGCACCGCTGCGCGAAGACATCCGCCTGCTCGGCCGCCTGCTCGGCGACACCGTGCGCGACCAGCAAGGCGCCGCCGCATTCGAGCTGATCGAGCGCATCCGGCAGAATTCGGTCCGCTTCCACCGCGACGACGATGCCGCCGCGCGCCGCGAACTCGAGGACATCCTCGACGCCCTGTCGCGCGACCAGACCATCCAGGTCGTGCGCGCCTTCAGCTACTTCTCGCACCTGGCGAACATCGCCGAGGACCAGCACCACATCCGCCGCTCGCGGGCCCACCTGATCGCCGGCTCCGCGCCGCGCGAAGGCAGTCTCGCCCACGCCGTGGCCAGCGTGCTGGACAGCGGCGCGGCCGATGCCGCCGGGCTGGCCGAATTCTTCGACACCGCGCTGGTGTCGCCGGTGCTGACCGCCCACCCCACCGAAGTCCAGCGCAAGAGCATCCTCAACTGCGAGACGGTGATCGCGCGCCTGCTCGACGAGCGCGACCGCATGCAATTGACCCCCGAGGAAACCGAAGCCAGCCTCGAAGCCTTGCGCCGCGCCGTGCTCACGCTGTGGCAGACACGCATGCTGCGCACCGCCAAGCTGTCGGTGATCGACGAGGTCACCAACGGCCTGTCCTACTTCGACACGACTTTCCTGCACGAACTGCCGCGGCTCTACGCCAGCCTGGAAGACCGCCTGGCCGCGGCGAGCCCCGGCCTCGACGGCGTCGAACTCGCCGCCTTCCTGCAGGTCGGCAGCTGGATCGGCGGCGACCGCGACGGCAACCCCTTCGTCACTGCCGAAGTGCTCGACAAGGCCTTGTCGATGCAGGCCACCGTGGTGCTCGACCACTACCTCGACCAGTTGCACCGCCTGGGCTCGCAACTGTCGATGAGCCACGGTTTCGCCGGCGCCTCGGACGCGCTGCTGGCGCTGGCCGAACGCTCGCCGGACAACTCGCCGCACCGCAGCGACGAACCCTATCGCCTGGCCGTGTCGGGCATCTACGCCCGGCTGGCCGCCAGCTATCGCGCACTGCTGGGCCATGAGCCCACCCGCCACGCCGTCGCCGAAGCCGCGCCGTATGCCGATGCGGCGGAACTGGCCGACGATCTCGACATCCTGCACCGCTCGCTGCTCGCCAACGGCTCCGCTGCGCTCACCCGCGGCCGCCTGCGCCAGTTGCGCCGCGCAGTGAAGGTGTTCGGCTTCCACCTGGCGCCGATCGACCTGCGCCAGAACTCCGACGTGCATGAACGCGTCGTCGCCGAACTGCTCGAAACCGCCTGCCCCGGCACCGATTACCGTGCCCTCGACGAGACCGGCCGCTGTGCGCTGCTGCTCGAGGAACTGGCCACCGCCCGCCCGCTGGCCTCGCCGCACCTGCGCTATTCGGAAGAGACCGAAGGCGAGTTGGCGATCTTCCGCACTGCCCGCCGCGCCCACCTGCGCTACGGCACGGCAGCGATCCGCAACTGCATCATCTCCAAGACCGACGACGTCTCCGACCTGCTCGAGCTGGCGGTGCTGCTGAAGGAAGCCGGCCTGCTGCGGCCGCTGGAGAAGGCGCTCGACGTCAACATCGTGCCGCTGTTCGAGACCATCGGCGACCTGGAGAACGCCGCCGGCGTCATGGACCGGCTGTTCTCGCTGCCGATCTACCGCGAACTGCTGGCCGCGCGCGGTCAGACCCAGGAAGTGATGCTGGGTTATTCGGACAGCAACAAGGACGGCGGCTTCCTGACTTCGGGCTGGGCGCTGTACAAGGCCGAAGGCGAACTCGTCGCCGCGTTCGCCCGCCACGACGTCCGCTTGCGCCTGTTCCACGGCCGCGGCGGCTCGGTCGGCCGCGGCGGCGGGCCGAGCTACCAGGCCATCCTGGCCCAGCCCGACGGCGCCGTGCAGGGCCAGATCCGCCTCACCGAACAGGGCGAAGTCATCGGCGCCAAGTACGGCAACCCGGAAGTCGGCCGCCGCAACCTCGAAGTGCTGGTCGCTGCCACGCTCGAGACCAGCCTGCGCCCGGCCGATGCCGAACCCACGCCGGCCGCCTTCCTCGGCGCCATGCAGGCACTGTCCGATACTGCCTTCGCCGCCTATCGCGGCCTGGTCTACGACACCGAAGGCTTCGAGCGCTATTTCTGGGAATCCACCGTGATCAGCGAGATCGCCGCGCTGAACATCGGCTCGCGACCGGCCTCGCGCAAGAAGAGCACCGCGATCGACGATCTGCGCGCGATTCCGTGGGTATTCAGTTGGGCGCAGTGCCGGGTGATGCTGCCGGGCTGGTACGGTTTCGGCAGCGCGGTGCGCGCTTTCCTGGAAAAGCATCCGGACGACGGCCTGGCACTGCTGCAGCGCATGTACCGCGAGTGGTCCTTCTTCGCCACGCTGTTGTCGAACATGGACATGGTGCTGGCCAAGAGCGACCTGGCGATCGCCAGCCGCTACGCCGGCCTGGTCAAGGACGTCGCGCTACGGGAAGAAATCTTCGGCCGCATCCGCGCCGAGCACCAGGCCACCGTCGGCGCGCTGCTGCAGATCACCGGCCAGAACGAACTGCTCGACGACAACCCGCTGCTGAAGCGCTCGATCCGCAACCGCTTCCCCTATCTCGATCCGCTCAACCACGTGCAGGTCGAACTGCTGCGCCGCCATCGCGAACAAGGGGAAGATCCGCGCATCCGCAACGGCATCCACATCTCGATCAACGGCATCGCCGCCGGCCTGCGCAACAGCGGCTGATCAGCGTCCGAGCGCCTGCTTCACCGCCGGCCATTGCCGGCGGCTGACCGGCAGGCGACCGTCCGGACCTTCCAACCCTCTCAGCAGCACTTCCCAGCGCCCTTCGCCGTCGGCCTCGCCGACACGCTCGACACCCAGCACCGCGTCGCGCGCCACCAGGCAGCTGCGGTGCACCCGCAGCAGGCGCCGGGGGAACTCCTGTTCGAGCTGCACCAGGGATTCGTCGAGCAGGTAGTCGCGTTCGGCGGTGCGCGCGGTGACGTATTTCAGCTCGGCCTTCAGGTAGAGCACTTCGGCCACCGGCAGCAGCAGGATGCGGCCGCGCTCGCTGACGCTGAAATGGCGGCGCTCGTTCGGCGCCAGGCTCGCCAACACCGGATCGGCTGGCGGCTGGCGGCTGCGCAGCTTGCCCAGCGCAGCCGCCAGCCGCTCGGCACGCACCGGCTTGAGCAGGTAATCCACCGCCGCCAGCTCGAAAGCCTCGACCGCGTACTGGTCGTAGGCGGTGACGAAGATCACCGGCAGCGGCGGCGTGCAGCGGGCCAGATGGCGGGCAAGCTCGACGCCGTCCATCGCCGGCATGCGGATGTCGGCGAGCACCACGTCGGCCTCTTCGGTTTCGAGCAGACGCAAGGCCTCGACGCCGTTGGCGGCCATGCCGGCCACGGCGTTCGGGCAGGTCCGGGCGATGTCGCCGAGCAGGTCGCGCAGGCGGGAACGGGCGGGCGCTTCGTCATCGACGATCAGTACCCGCAGTGCAGCCGCCTGGCCGGCAGCAGGATTCATGTTTCCGAGCTCCTGTAGGGCAGGCGGATGCGGACGCGATAGCGGCCCTCGTCGCTATCGCTGTCCAGCCCCGCCTCCAGATCGAAGAACAGCATCAGGCGCTCGCGGATGTTGTCCAGCGCCATGCGATTGCCGGCGCGATGGCGCTCGGCATCGCACACCGGGTTATCGACTTCCAGCCTCAGTTCGCCTCCGCGGCGCTCGATGCGCACGACGACCTCCCCCGGCTCGCTGGACGGCTCGATGCCGTGGTAGACGGCATTCTCCAGCAGCGGCTGCAGCAGCAGCGCAGGGACGCGGGCATGCATCAGCTCGGCATGCGCGGGCGTTCCCGCCGCCGGCAGCTCCCAGCGCACGGCCAGGCGCTCGTCGAGACGCAGGCGTTCGAGATCGACGTAGCGCTCGCACAGCGCCACCTCGTCGCCCAGCGGCACCAGTTCGCGGTTCTCCCGCATCAGCACGCGGAACAGATCGGCCAGTTCCTCGAGTGCCCGTTCGGCCCGCCGGGGGTCGGAACGGATCACGCCCAGCACGCCGTTCAGGCTGTTGAACAGGAAATGGGGGCGGATGCGCGCGCTCAGCGCCTGCAGCCGCGCCTCGGCCAGCGCCGGGGAATAGCGCCGGCTGCGATAGTCGAAGTAAGTCAGGCAGATCATGGCCGCCGCCAGCGCCCAGGCAAGGCGGCGGAACAGGCTGCCGCCTTCGGTCAGCGGATAGCTGAGCGCCACCGCGAACACCACCAGCGCCAGCAGGCCGCCCAGCGCGATGCGGGGGGACACCGTCCTGAGCCGGGGCGAAGCGAGATACAGCAGCAGCACGACCAGCAGCAGCGGAAGTTCGAGGCGGCCGGCCATCAGCACCGCCTCGGCGAGCAGCCGCTCCCCTTCGTCGACGCGAACCAGCAGCGTGGCCAGCGCGAACAGGTTCACCAGCACCAGCAGGCGCAGGATGACGCCCAGATTGCGGAAATCCGGCAGCGCCGGGGCGCCGAGCGGCACGGGCTTTTGCTTTATACTTTCCATCGTTTTTGGCGCCGCGCCAGCGATCGCTCCCCAGCAAGACAAGTCCCCATGCAAGACCCGCCGAATACGCGGGCCGACACCCTCCGACACGCATTATGACAGACACCACGATGCCGGCTGCCGGCAATGGCGAACCCGCCAAGGCCTGGTCCGGCCGCTTCACCGAACCCGTTTCCGACCTCGTCAAACGCTACACCGCCTCGGTCATGTTCGACCAGCGCATGGCCCGCCAGGACATCCGCGGCTCGCTCGCCCACGCCAGGATGCTGGCCAAGCAGGGCATCATCGCCGCCGCCGACCTCGCCGACATCGAACGCGGCATGGCGCAGATCGCCGGCGAGATCGAGCGCGGCGAATTCGCCTGGAACCTCGACGACGAGGACGTCCACCTCAACATCGAGAAGCGCCTGACCGCGCTGGTCGGCGACGCCGGCAAGCGCCTGCACACCGGCCGCAGCCGCAACGACCAGGTCGCCACCGACATCCGCCTGTGGCTGCGCGATGCGATCGACCAGATCCTGGCGCTGATCGCCGAATTCCAGGACAGGCTGCTCGACGTCGCCGAAGCCAATGCCGACACGCCGATGCCCGGCTTCACCCATCTGCAGGTCGCCCAGCCGGTCACCTTCGGCCACCACCTGATGGCCTACTACGAGATGAGCCGGCGCGACGCCGAGCGCTTCGCCGACTGCCGCAAGCGCGTCAACCGCCTGCCGCTCGGCGCCGCCGCGCTGGCCGGCACCAGCTATCCGATCGACCGCGAATTCGTCGCCGCCGAACTCGGCTTCGACGAAGTCTGCTTCAACTCGCTCGACGCCGTCAGCGACCGCGACTTCGCCATCGAGTTCTGCGCCGCCGCCGCGCTGCTGATGTCCCACCTGTCGCGCCTGTCGGAAGAGCTGATCCTGTGGATGAGCCCGCGCGTGGGCTTCATCGACCTCGCCGACCGCTTCTGCACCGGCAGCTCGATCATGCCGCAGAAGAAGAACCCCGACGTGCCCGAGCTGGTGCGCGGCAAGACCGGCCGCGTCAACGGCAGCCTGATCGCGCTGCTGACGCTGATGAAGGGCCAGCCGCTGGCCTACAACAAGGACAACCAGGAAGACAAGGAACCGCTGTTCGATACCGCCGACACGGTCATCGACACGCTGCGCATCTACGCCGACATGATCACCGGCATCCGGGTCAAGGCCGAGGCCATGCGCGGCGCGCTGAGCCAGGGCTATGCCACCGCCACCGACCTCGCCGACTACCTGGTGAAGCAAGGCCTGCCTTTCCGCGACGCCCACGAAGCCGTGGCGCTGGCGGTGCGCGCAGCCGACGTCAAGGACTGCGACCTGCCGCAGTTCTCGCTCGACGAACTGCGCATCGCCATGGCGCACGTACCGGGCGCCGCCGAGCGCCTGGGCGAGGACGTGTTCGGCGTGCTGACCGTCGAAGGCTCGCTCGCCTCGCGCAAGCACGTCGGCGGCACCGCGCCGGAGCAGGTGCGGGCGGCGATCGCGCGCGCGCGCAAGCTGCGAGGCTGACCGAACCCCATGGCGGTGGAGCGGATAGGCAAGTACGAGATTCGCCGCCAGCTCGGCGAAGGGGCCACCAGCGTCGTCTTCCTGGCCTGGGACCCCTTCAACCAGCGGGAAGTGGCGATCAAGCAGCTGCGCCGCGACGTGCTCAACGATCGCAACCGCGGACGGCTCTACCGCCAGCTCTTCCTCAACGAATCCGCCTTCTCCGGCCGCCTGCACCATCCGCACATCGTCCAGATCCACGACGCCGCGGTGGACGACGACAACGCCTACGTCGTCATGGACTACGTGCCCGGCGGCACCCTGGAGCAGCTGACCCGCCCCGGCTCGCTGGCCAGCTTCGAACGCATCATCGAAATCGTCTTCAAGGCCACCCGCGCGCTGGACTACGCTTTCCACCAGGGCATCACCCATCGCGACATCAAGCCGGCCAACATCCTGCTGATGACGCCGGAAAGCAGCGACATCCGCATCTCCGACTTCGGCTCGGCACTGGCCACGGCGCGCGAGACCACGCAGATCTCGGGCATCGGCTCGCCGGCCTACATGTCGCCCCAGCAGGTTCGGGAAGTGCCGCTCGACCATCGCACCGACATCTATTCGCTCGGTGTGGTGATGTTCGAACTGCTGACCGGCCGCCTGCCCTTCGAAACCAGCAACAACTACAGCCTGCTGTACCGCATCGCCCACGACCTCGTGCCGCGCCCGTCCGAACTGCGCCCCGAGGTCCCCGAAGCGCTCGACGCCATCGTCCGCCGCGCCACCGAGCGCGACGTCGATCACCGCTACCAGAGCTGGGCCGAGTTCTCGCACGACCTGGCGCTCGCCTTCCGCAACCGCAGCGTGGAAGTCGCACGCGGCTCGATACCCGAAGCCGAACGCTTCGAGGCCTTGCGCGCGATGCGCTTTTTCCGCGAGTTCTCGGACGCCGAGCTGTGGGAAGTGCTCCGCCTGTCGCAGTTCAGCCAGGTGCAGCCCGGCACTGTGATCATGAAGGAGGACGAAGGCGGCGACTCGATCTGCTTCATCATCGACGGCGAAGCGCAGGTCAAGAAACGCGGCCGCCTGCTCAACGTGCTGACGGCAGGCGAATGCTTCGGCGAAATCGCCGTCTTCTCGGCCGCTGCGGGCATACGCTCGGCCTCGGTCACGGCAAGCACGGCGACCAGCCTCGTCACGTTGCGCGCCCGCGCCTTGCGCCGTGCCAGCGACACCTGTCGCATGCACTTCTACAAAGCCTTTCTCGAAGTCCTGGCCACCCGCCTGTCGCTGGCCAGCGCCCGGATCGCCAACCTGTGACACATCCAGCCCTGCCCGCGATCGAGGCCGCAATTCGCCAGCGCTTCGGCAACCGTTTCAGCATCCGCAGCGCCCAGGCGACCGGTACAGGCCTCAGCACCACGATGGTCGTCGCCGGCGCCAGCGAACGCTTCTTCGTCAAGCTCGCCAGCGCCGACCGGCTGCCGATGTTCGAAGCCGAAATCGACGGCCTGCTCGCGCTCGCAGCAGCCGGCAGCTTCCGCACGCCGACTCCGATCGCCAGCGGCAGCACCGGCAACGGCAGCGACGCACATGCTTTCCTGGTGCTGGAACATCTCGAATTGCATCCGCTGCAATCTGCCGAGGACGGCGTCCGCTTCGCCGATGCCCTGATCGCACTGCACCAGGCCACCGGCCCGCACTTCGGCTGGCGGCGCGACAACTTCATCGGCAGCACGCCGCAACGCAACCCCTTCGCCGACAACTGGGCGCTGTTCTTCACCGAACACCGCTTGCGCCCGCAATTCGCCCTCGCCCGCAGCAAAGGCTTCGGCGGCGAACTCCAGAAGCAGGGCGAACGCCTGTTCGACCGCGTGCCGGCACTGTTCCTCGATTACCGCCCGCGCGCAAGCCTGCTGCACGGCGACCTCTGGCACGGCAACGCCGCGATGCTCGCCGATGGCACACCGACGATCTACGACCCCGCCGTGCATTACGGCGACCGCGCGTCCGATCTCGCCATGAGCGAGCTGTTCGGCGGCTTTCCGGGCAGCTTCTATGCCCGCTACCGTACCGGCTGGGCACTCGACGAAGGCTACGAGACCCGCAAGCAGCTCTATGGTCTGTACCACATGCTGAACCATCTGAACCTGTTCGGACGGGGGTATCTGGGCGAGGCGCTGCGGCTGGCGACGCGCTTGAATCAGGCGCTTTCGCTGCGGCGCGATTGAGAAAGCGCGCTCACTGGCTCCGTGCCAGCTGCCGCACATTTCGCCAGGTCTTGATTGCCGCATGGCGCGCCAGCAGAGAGACAGGCATGCGCATGCGGTGATAGCGCAGGCGGGCCAGTCCGCCCGCCGCTCTCCAGCCCAGGGGGCTGCGGGCTTCCGGCAGACGCGGCAGCAAGGTATGCGCCACCATCCAGTCCATCACCCGTCGAACCGGCCGCGGCGGCGGCGAGGGCCAGAGCACGGCCGGCACGGACGTGCCCAGCCAGCGCTCGCAGTAATGCAGGGCGTACCAGAACAGGCGATCGGCGCCATGCTGCCTCACGCGCGCGGCCAAGGCACGCATCGAGCCATCATCGGCAGGCAGCATGCGCAGCAAGCCATCGATATCGACAAGATCGCGCAGACGCCCATCGAGCTCCGTATCCTGGAACAAATGCACGACTGCATGCACGAGTTGATCCGCCGGGCTCAGGACGCTGAAACGCAAACCCGGCAAAGGCAGCAGAGCAGCAAACAACATCTCCACATCCGGAGTACACCGGCTGGTCACCGGCGCGATCGCATGATGCAGGTCGAGTTCGAGCGCATGCCCTTCTGCACGCATTGGCGGCAACTCGTGGCTCCACTCGCGATAGTAGCGCTGATCGTATTCATCGCTGACCGTGGACGCCCAACCCTCGGCCGCGAGTGCCGCTTCCACCGCATCGAGATCGGCACGCCGCACCAGCAGGTCGATGTCGGCGGCAATCCGCCCGTCGGCGCTCGGCAAGCCCTGCATCTGGTAGGCCGCGCCCTTCAGCAGCACGACATCGATACCGGGCGGCAGCACATCGGCGAGCGTACGCAGTTCGAGTTCGAGCAGATGGCGACGGTGGGCAGCAAAATTCATCGCCGCCTGCAAGTGGCCGCGCGGCTGTTCCGGCACCGCCGCCCACAGCGCCGGATTGACCATCAGGCGACAGCCCAGCGTCGCATGTAGGCGCGCCGCGCGCGCGAGACGGATCACCCCCTCCCAATCGCCCAGGCCCATGGCATGAGCGCTCGCCGGCTCGCGCAGCACACCGAGCAGGCAGGATACAGCGTTCTGCAAGTTGGCGCTCATGCCGGCCCGCTCCCCTGAGCATCGAGCAATTGCCGCAGGCAGGCCACAGCCTCATCAAGCCGGCCATAAACCAGTTGGTAGGCTGGACAGGCGGCAGCGAGATCGGCCACCGCCTCGAACGAAATCCTTCCGAGCACGCCGTAGTTGAAACTGTTGAAGGCAAGCCGGGTGAAAGCCTGCTCGGGCGCTTGCGGCTCGAGTTGCAACGGTACGCCCGGACGCCAGGCCGGAAAGACGATCAGCCCCGGACGCGCCGGACGGTGAACCAAGGCAACGCTCGCCGCGTCCGGCGCAAGATGGGCAACGTCGCCCTTGCGCGTGGCAGTAAAGGTCGGCCCCAGTTCGGCTTGCGCCGAGAAACCGCGGATCACGCCGATCGATGCATTCTTGAGCGCCACCGGCTTGAGCATCGGCAGCAGATCGCCAGATTGGGGCCGCAATACGCCAAACTCATCCGACAGCAGCCGAAAGCCGGCAAGCATCATCGCCGCAGTCAGCGTACTCTTGCCTGAACCAGGTGTGGCAGGAAGCAACAATGCACGATCCGCTTGGGCGAGCACGCCAGCATGCAGCAGCACATATTGATTGAAGCGTTGACCGAAACTCCAGTTCAGACCCCATTCGTAGTGCGGCAAAGCATGGCTTGCCGCAAAGGGCTCGAAAGGCTGGACGCGGTCGATCAGAAACCGGGACTGCGGCTTCAACCAGCGCCGCGCACCCTTGCCTGGCTCGATATCAACATGAAAATCCGTGAAATCAGCGCGGCGGACCGGTGCGAAATGCCGGTAGGACATGGCGAAAAGCAGCGGCGAAGCCTGAAGCCCGGCTGCACACCCGAACCGTGCAAGCACCGTAGTCGATGTAAAGGCCATCGCCGCGCAGTGTACGGACAAGCTCCTTTTGAGACCAATCACCTACCGTGGTAAACGGATCACCGCTCGTCATGTCTCCACCAGGCCGACATCGGCCAAGGCTGCGACTACGTCGTCGAACGTCGCTTCCGATTCATCTGCCTCGGCGGCAAGCGCCTGCCGAAGCCATGTTGCAGTAACCGGTCCATCTAGTGCGAGTTCTTCCGCAACCGCAGCAACCGCCGCAAGTTCGGCGGGCAGCAGATGCGTCTGCCACGTCAGGGGATCGAACACAAGTGCGGCTTCACCCAAGGGGCGAACGATGGAACGGGGGCGAAGCACCGCGTCGTGATCAGGAAATGAGGGTGTTGTCGCCAGAGACGCTGTCCGGCATCAGGGAGTTCCAGCACGACCCCCCGCCATCGGCGTCGCACCGATTGCCGAGACATCGAGTATCGGCGTGCGGTCGGGATAGTTGACCAGAACATAATAATACTGATTGGGGTAAAGGGTCGGCTGACTCCCAAACTTCAGGGTCACCTCCTCCGCGCCGCCGTTCGACACCTTGTAATAGCTATCGCCATACATGAAGCCGTTCACGTTCTCGGACCCGTTGCCAGCCGCTTTCACCGCCTTGAATTTCAACGCTTGGACTCGGGCGCGTACCCATTTGTCAGTTCCCATTTCCACCGCACGCGGAGTCTCCCTGCCGAACAGTCCAGAGCTATTGGCCTCGCAGCTCGAACTGGTCGCGGCAAGCGCAGCCCCACTCGGCAGCGTGAAAACGACCGGCGCAGCAGCGGCCGACTTGATCAGGCGCCTGCGCGCTTCATTGCGGGATTTGTCATCAACTGACATGAAGAACCTCTTTGCCCAATATCGGACGAGGGACACAGCTTAATCCGCCAGAGTTCCCAAGTACCGGAATTTCATCACATTGAGCTATCAAAGCAAGAATCAAACCATCAGTGCCCTGCACCCGCAAAGCGTCCTTTTTTCAACGACCTGTCCGTCTGCACCCGCCATTCGGCGACAAAGTCTGAACAACGGTGTAAAAAGTTCCGACAGATTCCCGCCGGGCTTTATCGGCAAATGTGCCCGCAAGCACGCCTACATCAGGCGTCCCGCGCCACCCCTGCATCCTTCAGCATCTGCTGCAGCTCGCCGTTCTGGTACATCTCGCGCATGATGTCGCTACCGCCGACGAATTCGCCCTTGATGTAGAGCTGCGGAATGGTCGGCCAGTTGGAGAATTCCTTGATGCCCTGGCGGATCTCGTCATCGGCCAGCACATTGACCGCCAGCACTTCCTTCACACCACAGGCCTTCAGGATCTGGACGGCGGCCGACGAGAAGCCGCACTGCGGAAACTGCGGCGAACCCTTCATGTAGAGAACCACGTCGTTGTTGGTGACCTGGTCGCGAATGACGTCTTGAATGCTCATGATTGGGGCCATCAAAAGTTGAGTTTAATAGTCGGGTAATTTTAGGATGGGTGGTGTTCAGCGTCAATGCACCCACAATGGGCATGCCGCAGCACTTCGTGGATTCAGTCACGCCCCAGCCAGCGGCCGCCCGAGACCCGCTCGATGCCGGCGATGTCCTTCCACGAGGCGATTTCCGCGAAGCCGGCATCTGCCAGCAGACTGCGCACGGCCGCAGCCTGATCATGGCCATGTTCGAGGAACAGGCGGCCGCCGGCCGCCAGGCGGACAGGCGCCTGCATGACGATTTCCTGCAGATCGTCGAGCCCGGCAGGGCCTGCCGCCAAGGCGCCCGGCGGCTCGAAGCGCACGTCGCCCTGCTCCAGATGCGGGTCGCCCGCAGCGACGTAGGGCGGATTGGCGACGATGAGGTCGAAGCGCTCGTCGCCGAGGGACGTGAACCAGTCGCTCTGGACGAATGAGACGCTGGCGCCGAGACGGGCGGCATTGGCCATCGCCACCCACAGGGCTTCGCGTGAGCGGTCGATCGCGCTGACATCGGCCTCGTCGAGTTCGAGCGCCAGCGTGATCGCCAGCGCTCCGCTGCCCGTGCCCATGTCCAGCACACGGGCAGCCTTGCGGTCGGAAAAATATGCGATCGCCAATTCGACCAGCAATTCGGTATCCGGGCGAGGGATCAGCACCGCAGGCGTGACCATGAACTCGCGGCCGAAGAACTCGCGCATGCCGACGAGATAGGCAACCGGCTCACCGATCACACGGCGCTCGACCAGTGCGCGATACGCTGCCCAGTCTTCTCCATCCAGCATCTGCTCCGGCCAGGCCACCAGCCGTGCCGCCGGGCACTGCAGCACGTGGCGCAGCAGCACGCGCGCATCCATCAGATCGATACGCATCCTCGCCCACGCCAGGGCGCCGGCGATGTCGGTTCGATCGGGGGCGGAGCCCGGCTTGCTCGCCGTCATCACTCTTCAGCCAGGGCGGCAAGCAGTTCGGCCTGATGCTCGAGCGTCAGCGCATCGACCAGTTCGTCGAGTTCCCCCTGCATGACCGCTTCCAGCTTGTACAGCGTGAGGTTGATGCGATGGTCCGTCACCCTGCCCTGCGGAAAGTTGTAGGTACGGATGCGCTCGGAACGGTCGCCGCTGCCGATCAGGCTCTTGCGCTGTGCCGCCTCCGCGCTCTGCTGGGCGCGCACCTTGGCATCGTGGAGGCGCGCCGCCAGCACCGACATGGCCTGGGCCTTGTTGCGATGCTGGGAGCGGTCGTCCTGGCATTCGACGACGATGCCGGTCGGAATGTGCGTGATGCGGACGGCGGAGTCGGTCTTGTTGATGTGCTGCCCGCCTGCCCCGGAAGCCCGGAAAGTATCGATGCGCAGATCGGCCGGGTTGATCTCGATCGCCGCGACCTCGTCCGCCTCGGGCAGCACGGCCACGGTGCACGCCGAGGTATGGATGCGCCCCTGGGTTTCGGTCACCGGTACGCGCTGCACACGATGTCCGCCGGACTCGAACTTCAGTTTCGAGAACGCACCGTTGCCGGCGATGCGGGCGATCACTTCCTTGTAGCCGCCCAGATCGGATTCGCTCGCCGACACGATCTCGACTTTCCAGCGCTGGCGCTCGGCATAACGCGAATACATGCGCAGCAGGTCGCCGGCGAACAGCGCCGCCTCGTCGCCGCCGGTGCCGGCGCGGATCTCGAGGAAGAGGTTGCGTTCGTCGTTGGGATCGCGCGGCAGCAAGGCACGCTGCAGCTCGTCTTCGAGCGTCGCGATGCGTGCTTCGCCGGCTTCCAGTTCCAGTTCCCCGAGCTCGCGCATTTCGGGATCGGCCAGCAGTTCGCGCGCGGTGTCCCGGTCCGCTTCGGCCTGCACGTAAGACGCATACAGCGCGACCACCGGCTCGATCTCGGCGCGCTCCCGCGACAGGTCGCGGAAGGCATTCATGTCGTGCGCGCCATCCTCGGCCGCCAGGGCACGGTCCAGTTCCTGCAGGCGTGCTGCAAGATGTTCGAGTTTGTCGCGGATGCTCTGTTTCATGGCTGGATGAGGGCTGTCGGCCCGCAGTTGCAGGCCTGAACGCAGGTGTACTGCGCTAGCCCTGGTGGGGGAGATTGAAAAGCTGGCGTACGAACTGGCCGGCCTCGGCCTTGTGCGCGACTTCCGCCTGGTTCAGATAACGGGTCGGGCCATGCATCAGCTTGTTGGTCAGACCATGCGACAGCGCCTCAAGCACCTTCTGTGGATCGTCGCCCTTGGCCAGCAGGCGCACCGCACGCTCCAGTTCGGCCTGGCGCAGGCTCTCGGCATGTTCGCGCAGCGCACGAATCGCCGGCACGGTTTCGCGCGCCGACATCCAGTGCAGAAAGCCATCCACGCGCGTGTTGATGATCTGCTCGGCCTCGATCACCGCCTGCTGGCGCGACTCCATGCCGGCATCGACCACTTGGGCGAGATCGTCGACGGTATACAGGAAGATGTCGTCGAGCCCGGCGATCTCCGGCTCGATATCGCGCGGCACGGCAAGGTCGACCATCACCATCGGGCGGTGGCGGCGCGCCTTCACGGCCCGCTCGACCATGCCCAGGCCGACGATGGGCAAGGGCGCCGCGGTACAGGAGACGACCACGTCGAAGCGCGACAGCATGTCGCCGATCTGGTCGATGCGCATGGTCTGCGCGCCGAAGCGGGAAGCCAGCGCCAGCGCACGCTCTTCCGTGCGGTTGGCCACCGTCATGGATTTCGGCTGCGCACCGGCGAAATGCGCTGCGCACAGCTCGATCATCTCGCCCGCGCCGATGAACAGCACGTGCTGATCGCTCACGCTCTCGAAGATCCGCTCTGTCAGATGCACCGCCGCCGCCGCCATCGACACCGTATTGGCACCGATCGCGGTGGTGGAACGCACCTCCTTGGCCACCGCGAAGGTGTTCTGGAACAGCTTGTGCAGCAGCGTGCCCAGCGTGCCCGCCTCTTCGGCGCGGCGCGCGGCATCCTTGACCTGGCCGAGAATCTGGGGCTCGCCGATGACCATCGAATCGAGGCCGCTGGCGACGCGGAACACGTGGCGGATCGCGTCGCGCTGCGGATAGGCGTACAGATAGGGTGAAACGTCGTTGAGCGCCACCTGGTGGAAGCGCGCCAGCCAGTCCGCCGCATGCTGGGGCTGCTCGGCGGCGAAATACAGCTCGGTACGGTTGCAGGTCGACAGGATCGCCGCCTCCCGCACCGAATCCGCATGGGCCAGATCGTGCAGCGCCTGGCCCAGCCTTTCCGGCTGAAACGCAACGCGCTCGCGAATCGCAAGCGGCGCTGTGTGGTGGTTCAGGCCAAGGGCGTAAAGCTGCATTCGGGATCGGGCTGTTCAGCACGCTTCGATGGAGAGGTGCGCATTATAGCACCCAGGTCTACGGGCAAAAATTGAGCGGAATCAGCCAGTTTCCTTGCTCCGCCGGCAACGCCTGCATCGTCTGCATGAGGGCCTGGAGGCCGCTTTGAAAGCAAAAAGCCCGATCGATAGGACCGGGCTTTTTGCTTGAAGAATTCCTTGGTGGCCAGGGACGGAATCGAACCGCCGACACGCGGATTTTCAATCCGCTGCTCTACCAACTGAGCTACCTGGCCGAAGAGGTGTGCATTATAGCCTGAATTCATTCGAGGTCAAGCATTGCCTGTTACCTGCCTTTCTTTTTCCTCTATCCGAATCAGCTCGCCAAAAACGACAGGCGGCGAGCCCGAGCCCGCCGCCTGTCGTATTGCCATCGGCAGCCCTTCCCGAGGGGGAAGGGCTGGGCCGAGGTTTAGTGGCTCGAGGCCGCCGCGGCACCGATCCCGGTCTCGGACCGCACGCGCTGGGCCAGGTAGCCGGCGCGATCGGCCTTGGCGCGGGCACTGTTGTCGAGGATCGAGAACAGCCAGATGCCGAGGAAACCGGCAGTCATCGAGAACAGGGCCGGCGACGTGTAGGGGAACAGCGCCGAACCCGCCGGGTTGCCGAGCGTTGCTTCCCACACCGACGGCGACACCACGGTCAGACCCACGGCGGAGACCAGGCCGATGAAGCCGCCGATGGTTGCGCCACGGGTGGTGCAATCCTTCCACAGCACCGACATGAACAGTACCGGGAAGTTTGCCGAGGCCGCGATGGCGAAGGCCAGCGACACCATGAAGGCGATGTTCTGCTTCTCGAATGCGATGCCCAGAATCACCGCGATGACGCCCAGCACGATGGTGGTGATGCGCGACACGCGCAGCTCGGAAGCGGAATCGGCATTGCCCTTCTTGAACACCGTGGCGTAGAGGTCGTGCGACACCGCCGAAGCGCCCGACAGCGTCAGGCCCGCCACCACCGCGAGAATGGTCGCGAAAGCCACCGCCGACATGAAGCCGAGGAAGACGTTGCCGCCGACCGCATTGGCGAGGTGGATCGCCGCCATGTTGCCGCCGCCCTTCAGCACGCCGTTGGCGTCGAGGAACTCCGGATTGTTGGACACCAGCACGATCGCGCCGAAGCCGATGATGAAGGTCAGGACGTAGAAGTAGCCGATCCAGGTCGTGGCCCAGAACACCGACTTGCGTGCTTCCTTGGCATCCGGCACGGTGAAGAAGCGCATCAGGATGTGCGGCAGGCCTGCGGTACCGAACATCAGCGCCATGCCGAAGGAGATCGCCGAGATCGGATCCTTGATGAAGGACCCCGGCCCCATGATCAATTGGGCGAGCGCGCTGGCCTCTTCCGGCGACTTGCCGACTGCGATCGCGGCATCGGCCTTGACCTTCACCGATGCGGCGAACAGCTGCTCGGGCGAGAAACCGTAGTTCATCATCACCATGAAGGCCATGAAGGACGCGCCCGACAACAGCAGCACCGCCTTGATGATCTGCACCCAGGTGGTCGCGGTCATGCCGCCGAACAGCACGTAGACCATCATCAGCGCGCCGACGATCACCACCGCCATCCAGTAGTCGAGGCCGAACAGCAGCTTGATGAGCTGGCCGGCGCCGACCATCTGGGCGATCAGGTAGAAGGCCACGACAACCAGCGTGCCCGACGCGGCGAATGCGCGGATCGGGGTCTGCTCGAAACGGTAGGCAGCCACGTCGGCGAAGGTGAACTTGCCGAGGTTGCGCAGTTTTTCCGCCATCAGGAAGGTGATGATCGGCCAGCCGACGAGGAAGCCGATCGAGTAGATCAGGCCGTCGTAGCCGCTGACCATGACCGCGGCGGAAATACCGAGGAAGGACGCCGCCGACATGTAGTCGCCGGCGATGGCCAGGCCGTTCTGGAAACCGGTGATGCCGCCGCCGGCGGTATAGAAATCGGCCGCCGACTTGGTCTTCGATGCGGCCCACTTGGTGATGAACATGGTGCCGGCAACGAAGGCGCCGAACATGATGATCGCGGTCCAGTTGGTGGCCTGCTTCTCGGCCTGGCCGAGATCGCCACCGGCTGCCAATGCGGCAGCGGACAGGAGGGCAAGGGCGAGTCCGCCGCCCAGACGTGCGTAACGGCCGCTCATTTACCGCTCTCCTTGACGATTTCCGCGGTCAGGGCGTCGAACTCCGAGTTGGCGCGACGCACGTAGATGCCGGTGATGACGATCGTGAAGATGATCACCCGAAACCGACCGGCACGCCAAGCGTCATCACCCCTTCGCCCAGGCGCTGGTGGAACAGCTCCTTGTCGAAAGCGATGATCGCGGTGTAGCCGTAGTACACGACCAACATGATGATCGTCAGCGTCCAGCCGAAGCGGGTGCGCGTGCTGACCAGCTTCTGATACTTGGGGTTGGCGACGACTTTCGCCACTGTATTGCTTTCCATCTCTCCCTCCTGCTTGTTGTTTGAAAAGCCGCACATCGATCGGCGGCGCCCAAAGTATGTGGCGACGCTTACGCTGCACTTACAAGAGGATAAAAGATTTTACTTATCTGTGGTTTTTTAATGTTTATTGACTCAGATCAAACAATCCGTCGGCAGAGTCCATGTGAAACCTGAGCCCCGTACCTAGCCAAGGGGATAAACATCGCCCTGCACCGGTGGCGGAGCATGGAGATGGCTGCGCGGAAAGACCACGCGCGCCAACGTCCCCTGCCCCGCCGGATTGGCGTCGAGCGTGACGATGGCACGGTGCAGCTCGGCGATTTCGCGCACGATCGGCAAGCCCAGGCCGGAACCGTCCGCACCGCTTCCCAGCACGCGATAGAAGCGCTCGAACACACGCTCCCGATCCGCCTCGGGAATACCCGAACCGGTATCCTCGACTTCGAGGATCGGCGAACCGGCAAAGCGCGTTCGCACCGTCACGCGCCCCGCACGAGGCGTGTACTTGATCGCGTTATCCACCAGATTCTTGACCATTTCGCGCAGCAGCACCGCGTTGCCCTCGACCAGCAATTCGCCGTCACCGCCTTCCGCACCAAGATCGATCTCTTTCGCCTGCGCGCGCGGGAACAGTTCCAGCGCCACTTCGCGCACGATCATGCCCAGATTCACCGGCTCGACGGCATACATCTTCTCGAAGCTCGCCTCGGCCCGCGCCAGCGACAACAGCTGATTGATGAGGTGGGCCGCACGATCGGTGCTTTCGGCGATATGGGCCAGCGACTGGCGCAGTTGCTCGGGATCGGTCTCGTGCAGGGCGAGGTCGGTCTGCATCTTCAGCCCGGTCAGCGGTGTGCGCATCTGGTGGGCGGCATCGGCAATGAAACGCTGCTGGGCCTGCAGATTCTCTTCGAGGCGCTCCATCATGTCGTTGAAGGCGACGATCAGCGGCCTCACTTCTTCCGGCACGCTCGCCGGCTGGACCGGCGATAGATCGGTCGGCCGCCGTCGGCGGATCAGGCTCTGCAGGCGGTTGAGCGGCGTGATGCCTCGCGACAGCCCGACCCAGACGAGCAGCACGGCCAGCGGGATGATGGCGAACTGCGGCAGCAGCACCCCGGTGACCACGCGCGACGCCAGATCGCCGCGCTTGTTGCGGGTCTCGGCCAGTTGAACCCAGACCAGCGGAGAATCTTCACCCGCCCCCGGCCTCAGCAACTGGTAGGCGATCCGTGTCTCTTCGCCATGGATGGTTTCGTCGCGGAACAGCACGTCCTCTCCTGCCGGCGGCTGCAAGCCCTGCGGCCTGGGAATGTCCGCATCACCGGCCACGATCACGCCATGCTCGTCCGCCACCTGGAAATACAGCACGTCATCCTGATCCGCGCGGAACAGGGCGCGGGGCGGAGCGGGAAAGCGCACGACGACCCGGCCATCCTCATGCGCAACCATGCGGGACAAGGTACGGACACCATCGGCCAGCGCAAGGTCGTAGGGCTGGTTGGCGATGCTGTCGGCAACGTTGTGCGTGATGATGATCGAGATCGGCCACAGGAACAGCAAGGGCGCCAGCAGCCAGTCGAGGATTTCGCCGAACAGCGAATTCGGCGGCCCCGGGCGCTTCGTACTCGATGCTGCCCTGTCAGACTTTCGCCGCCGGCGCCGCATCCGAGTTCTCCAGGCAATAGCCCAGCCCGCGAGCGGTCACGATGCGCACGCCGCTGTCCTCCAGCTTCTTGCGCAGACGATGTACGTAGACTTCGATGGCATTGCTGGAGACTTCCTCCCCCAGCCGCACAGGTGATCCACCAGTTGATCCTTGCTCACCAGCCGCCCGACGCGCAGCAGGAACACTTCCAGCAGGCCGATTTCGCGTGCCGACAGTTCGAGCACCTGGCCGTCCACCTTGACCACGCGGTCGGCCTGGTCGTAGGACAGGCGCCCCAGTTCGAGGCAGCGCGCCTGGCCGGTGCCGCGGCGCGTCAGAGCGCGCACGCGCGCCTCCAGTTCGGGCAGGGCGAACGGTTTGGCCATGTAGTCGTCCGCACCCGCGTCGAGCCCGCGCACGCGGTCATCGACGCCGTCCTGCGCCGTCAGGATCAGCACTGGCAGCGCCGACTTGCGCGCTCTCAGCCGCTTGAGCACCTCGATGCCCGGCAGCCGCGGCAGGCCGAGATCGAGAATGAGCAGGTCGTATGGCTGGGACGCCAGCGCCACGTCGGCGTCGATGCCGTTGTCGACATGATCGACGGCATATCCATTGCGCCTCAAGGCGCGGCCGATGCCGTCGGCAATCACGGGATCATCTTCTGCCAGCAGGATACGCATGGAATTCCGGGGTGTGAGTTACGCGTGAGCGAATGCACTGCCTTGGCTCGGTCGCTGGGTACAGCGGAAGCGGCCAATTATCCCACGGATTTTGACCACACTGGCAGCAAGGTCGTAAGCCTCTGCCATGGAGCCCGCCGCAAGCCGGCAAGGCCAGGGTACAGTCCATCGTCCGGATGCAGAAAGGCCTCGCTTCCGCGAGGCCTTTCCAAAGCAGCATCAGCCCCCGGCGAACCGGGGCCCGGGCATCAGGACATTACATGCCCATGCCCATGCCGCCCATACCACCCATGCCGCCCATGTCGGGCATGCCGCCGGCCGGCTTGTCCTCGGCCAGTTCGCCGACCATGCAGTCGGTAGTCAGCATCAGGCCGGCAACCGAAGCGGCGTTCTGCAGCGCGGTACGGGTCACCTTGGTCGGATCCAGCACGCCCATCTCGACCATGTCGCCGTACTCGCCGGTGGCGGCGTTGAAGCCGTAGTTGCCCGAACCTTCGACGACCTTGTTCACCACCACGCTCGGCTCGTCGCCGGCGTTGGCGACGATCTCGCGCAGCGGCTGCTCCATCGCGCGCAGCACGATCTTGATGCCGGCGTCCTGGTCGTGGTTGTCGCCCTTCAGGCCGCTCAGGCTGGCACGGGCACGCAACAGCGCGACACCGCCGCCCGGGACGATGCCTTCTTCCACCGCAGCGCGGGTGGCGTGCAGGGCGTCCTCGACGCGGGCCTTCTTCTCCTTCATCTCGACTTCGGTGGCGGCACCGACCTTGATCACCGCAACACCGCCGGCCAGCTTGGCCACGCGTTCCTGCAGCTTTTCACGGTCGTAGTCGGAAGTCGCTTCCTCGATCTGCACGCGGATCTGCTTGACGCGGGCTTCGATGCGATCGGCCTGGCCGGCACCGTCGATGATGATGGTGTTTTCCTTGCCGATCTCGATGCGCTTGGCCTGGCCCAGATCGTCCAGGGTGGCCTTTTCCAGCGTCAGGCCGACTTCCTCGGCGATGACCTGGCCGCCGGTCAGGATGGCGATGTCTTCCAGCATGGCCTTGCGGCGGTCGCCGAAGCCCGGAGCCTTGACGGCGCAGGTCTTCAGGATGCCGCGGATGTTGTTCACCACCAGGGTGGCCAGGGCTTCGCCTTCGACGTCCTCGGCGATGATCAGCAGCGGGCGGCCGGCCTTGGCGACTTGCTCCAGCACCGGCAGCAGGTCACGGATGTTGGCGATCTTCTTGTCGAACAGCAGGACGAAGGGATCGTCCAGCACGGCGACCTGCTTGTCCGGGTTGTTGATGAAGTAGGGCGACAGGTAGCCACGGTCGAACTGCATGCCTTCGACGACGTCCAGCTCGTTGTTCAGCGACTTGCCGTCTTCGACGGTGATCACGCCTTCCTTGCCGACCTTGTCCATCGCCTTGGCGATGATGTCGCCGATGTCGCTGTCGGAGTTGGCCGAGATCGAACCGACCTGGGCGATTTCCTTGTTGGTCGAGCAGGGCTTGGACAGCTTCTTCAGCTCTTCGATGGTGGCGGCGACGGCCTTGTCGATGCCGCGCTTCAGATCCATCGGGTTCATGCCGGCGGCAACGTACTTCATGCCTTCGCGCACGATCGACTGGGCCAGCACGGTGGCGGTGGTGGTGCCGTCACCGGCGATGTCCGAGGTCTTGGAAGCGACTTCCTTGACCATCTGCGCGCCCATGTTCTCGAACTTGTCCTTCAGTTCGATCTCCTTGGCCACCGAGACGCCGTCCTTGGTCACGGTCGGGGCGCCGAACGAGCGCTCCAGCACCACGTTGCGGCCCTTCGGGCCCAGGGTCACCTTGACCGCGTTGGCGAGGATGTTGATGCCGGCGACCATGCGTTCGCGGGCGGAATCACCAAACTTGACTTCTTTAGCTGCCATTCTTAAGAACTCCGGAATTTTTCAGGGATTAGCGCTTCAGGAATGCGGCAAGGCTCAGCCTTCGACCACGCCCATGATGTCTTCCTCGCGCATCACGAGGAGCTCTTCGCCTTCGACCTTGACGGCCTGGCCGGCATACTTGCCGAACAGCACCTTGTCGCCCGCCTTGACGGCCATCGGACGCACGTTGCCGTCGTCGAGGATCTTGCCGTTGCCGACGGCCAGGACTTCGCCCTGATCGGGCTTCTCGCCTGCGCTGTCCGGGATCACGATGCCGCTGGCGGTCTTGCGCTCGGCTTCCAGACGCTTGACGATCACGCGATCGTGCAGAGGACGAATCTTCATCGAGTTCACTCCTATCTTCGGTTCGACTGTTTGGGTTGATGGCTTGCGGATTGGCCCGCGGAAAATTCGCAGTGACCCGAATGCAGCAGCTCCGCTGCCGCACCGGGTTTGTTAGCACTCACTGCCAACGAGTGCTAATAATAGGGACGGGGTTCCTGGATTTCAAGAGCGACCGGCGTGATTTCTGCGCTGCCCTTCCGTACAAGGCGTCATCGAGCACTGAACTTTTCCACCGCTGGGTCGCCCCAAGGCAAGACAAGTCCTTGAGGGATGGAGCATGGCCTCGCAGCACGGCCACCGCGCCGAACAGTGGATCGAAATGAATATTCTTGCCGCAGCCTTCCGGCACATCCTTTTCGCTCTCTTCGTCTGCACCGGTGCCCTGTCCTCGGGCATCAGCCAGGCGGCACCAGGCCCGCAGTGGCAGGGTGCCGCCTTCGAAGGCGATGCGGCCGGCCTCGCACGCCTGGCCGCCGCCGGCGCCCAAGTGGTACGCGTCTATCGGCAGGCCGATGCCTGGGTGCTGGACGAAGCGCAACGGCTCGGTTTGAAGGTGCTCATGGGCTTATGGCTGGAGCATCCGCGCCACGGCTTCAGCTATGACGACGAGCAGGCCGTGCGGGCACAGGAGCAGGCCATCCTCGACTTCGTCGAGCGCCACCGAGGGCACCCCGCCCTGCTCGCCTGGGGCGTCGGCAACGAAATCGAGACCGCGGTGGAAAACCCGCTGCCGCTATGGCGCGAGGTCGATCGCCTCGCTGCGGCGATCAAGCGGATCGATCCGGCCCACCCGACGCTGATGGTCGTCGCCGATACCGGCATGGACGCTTTTCACAGCCTGGCGGACTGCTGCCCGAACGTCGATCTGCTGGGCATCAACGTCTATGCCGGCGCGGTGTTCGATCTGCCTCGGCGGCTGCGCGACGCGGGCATCGGCAAGCCGGTCGTCGTCACCGAACTGGGACCGCTCGGCCAGTGGCAGGCCGGTCGCAAACCCTGGGGAGCGCCGGTGGAGCCGACCAGCAGCGAAAAAGCCCGCTTCTTCACCGAGGCCCTCGACTATCTCGCACGCCAGCCGCAGATTCGCGGCGCCTTCCCCTTCCTGTGGGGCGCCAAACAGGAGCAGACCGAAACCTGGCACGGCCTGTTGCTGGCCGACGGCAGCGGCACCGCGATGAGCGATGCGCTGGCCTCGTTCTGGGGCCGGCCGGTGGAGAGGCCCGCACCGGCCGTGCGCGGCATCGGCATCGCCGCCGACGTGTTCGCCCCCGGAGCGGAGATTTCGGCCGGCATCGATGCCGTCAGCGCCGACGGCACGGCGCTGGAAACGGAATGGAAGATTCTTGCCGAAGCCACCGACCTGCGCAAAGGCGGCGACCACGAATCCCCGCCCGCGCGCGTCGCCACGCGCGTCCTGCACGCCGATGCCGCCAGCGTGCGCCTGCTGGCGCCTGCCGAGCCGGGAGCCTATCGCCTGTTCATCACGACACGCGATCGCCACGGCAAAGCGGCAACGGCCAACCTTCCGTTTCTGGTGCGCTGAAGGCCCCCGTTTCCGGGCGCGGGCCATCTCATGCGCCGACTCAACAATCCGGACATACCCTAGAACGGGGAAAAGTTCATGGTCGACGGCTGTCGATGCTCGCTCGGCACTGCGGTCTGGATCACACTCCGCGCTAAACAGTCCAACGATCCGATAAGTCAGCCTCCCCCGCCCCATGTCCAACGATCGACGCATGTTCTCCCCGTCCACCGAGCGCAATCGCTGCCACATCCTGCCGATTCTGCAGCGTGCCCTGCCCGACACGGCCTCGGTACTGGAGGTGGGCAGCGGCACCGGCGAACACGCCGTATATTTCTGTGCCCACATGCCCGGGCTCCACTGGCAGCCGACCGAAGGCGATCCGGCCGCGATCGACTCCATCACCGCCTGGATCTCGCATTCCGGCCTGAGCAACATCGAGGCACCGCTCGAACTGGAATTGAACAGCGAAGCCTGGCCGGTCCAGCATGCCGATGCGGTGGTGGCAATCAACGTACTGCATTACTCGCCATGGTCGAGCACGGCGGCGCTGTTCCGCGGCGCAGCCCGCATGCTGCCGAAAGGCGGCATCGTCTACTGCTACGGCCCCTATCGCCGCAACGGCGCGCATACGGCGCCGTCCAATGCCGCATTCGACGAATGGCTGCACGGCATCGATCCCCGCTTCGGCGTGCGCGACCTGGAAGCGGTCGAGGCCGAAGCCCGCGAACATGGCTTCCTGCTCGATGAAGTCATCGAGATGCCGGCCAACAACTTCAGCCTGATCTTCCGGCGCGAAGCCTGAAACCGGAGTACCGGAGACCCTGAGCCGGGCTCGCGGCGGCCGCCGCAATGGCGGCCACAGCCCCGGCTGCCACCGCAATGACGGCCACTCAAAACGCGACGGCGACGCCGAAGTGCAGCCGCAGCTTGCGTTCGTCGTGCCCCCAGGCGAGATCGACCGCAAGCGGTCCGGCCGGGCTGCGCCAGCGGGCGCCGACGCCGTAGCCCGTGCGCAGATCGAAATCGTCGCGCGTATCGGCCGCATCGCCCGCATCGACGAACACCGCCGCCCCCCATTGCGGCTCGAACCAGCGCACGTATTCCGCGCTCATGGTGCCGAGGTAGCGCCCGCCGACGGTCGCCCTGCCCTCACGGACCCCGAGGCTCTGGTAGGCGTAGCCGCGCACCGATTGCGCACCGCCGGTGCGGAACAGGAAATCCTGCGGAATGCCTTCCCGCGAATCGGCCAGCGTCACGCCGGCCTCGCCGCGCAGGATGAACACATCGCGTTCACCGACGGGCTGGTAGCGCACCGCGCGGCCATACAGACGGACGAAATCCTGGTCGGCCAGCGCCACCGCCGCACCGCCGCCGACCTGGAACTCCAGCACGTAGCCGCGTGTCGGGTCGAGCAGATCATCGACGGCCCGCCGGAGCCAGGTCCAGTTGAGCGTCAGCGTGTTCTGCGAACTCGCTTCCGCGCCGCTGGGCTGGATGCGCTCGTGCTGCAGCCGCAGCGCGAGCTGAGTCTCGATGTCGCCCCGCACCGTGCTGCGCGTCGCGCCGATGGCCTGCGAGCTGATCTTGAGCCCTTCGAGATCGCTGCGATCGATCAGCGCACCGAAACTGTCGCGATGCCGCCCCGAAGGCGGCAGGAAGATGTCGGCATAGGCCGACTGGCGGCGCTGCTCGATGCGCAGGCCGGTCGACAATTCCCAGGCGCGGCGAAACAGGTTGGAATCGCGATAGCTGGCCTCGACGCGGAAACCCGTGTTGCTCGACACCCCCACACCGAAACCGAGGTACTTGGGCCTCGCCTCGGTCACCTGCACTCTGACCGGGACGGCCTTGGCCAAGGCCGGGTCACGATCGATGGCGACGATCACCGAGGCGAAATGCGGCGTGTTCTGCAAGCCGGTCTGGAACGCCAGCAAGGCTTCGCGATCGTAGGGTTCGCCTTCCTTCAGGCGGCTGTAGCGCTGCACCAGATCGGCAGGCAGTTCCTGCAGGCCGCTGACGTCGAGGGCGCCGAGGTAGAACGCGGGGCCGCTGTCGAGCGTCACGTTCAGGCGCGCCGACGCCGTGTCGGGATCGATCTCGGCGCGGCTGGCGACGATGCGGGCGGCCGCATAACGACGGGCGGCGACGGCATCGAGCAGCGCCTGCTTGGCGGCATCCCAGTCGGCCTGGCGGAAAGGCGCACCCTGCGGCAGGCTCCAGCGGCCGCGCAAGGCCTCGAGATAAGCCTCCCCTCCCGCCTCCGGGTCGCCCTGCGCCGTCGCGACCTCGCCTTCGAAAGCGATCGATACCTGCCCGACGGTCGTCCGCTGCCCCGGTTCGACCTTCAGCAGCCAGCGACCCGTTTCACTGCGGTCGATGCGGACCGATGGCGAAAAATAGCCTTCGGTCGCCAGCAGCTGTTCCACCTCGCGCCGCGCGCGGCGCGACAGGGCGATGCGATCGGCCGTGGCCTCGGGCAGCACCTGCTCCCCCTTGCGCAGCAGGCGGACATGGCGCTCGAGCAGCTCGCGCACCTCGCCCGGCGCCTCCAGGCTGACATCCAGCGCCTGCTGGGCAGCGGCAGGCAGGGCAAGCTGCAGTGACACGCCCAGCAGCAGCGAAACGATGAAACGCCGGCAGACCCGCATGCGAGACGATCAGTGCGCCCGGTGGTATTCGACGACGCGCTCCACCTCGGCCTTCGAGCCGAGGATCACCGGCACGCGCTGATGCAGTTCGGTCGGCAGCACGTCGAGAATCCGCTCCCGTCCGGTGCTCGCGGCGCCACCGGCCTGCTCGACCAGCATCGCCATCGGGTTCGCCTCGTACATCAGGCGCAGCTTGCCGCCCTTGGCGCGGCACTTCTCGTCCATCGGATACATGAAGATGCCGCCGCGCGTCACGATGCGATGCACGTCCGACACCATCGACGCCACCCAGCGCATGTTGAAATCCACGCCACGCGGGCCGGCCGCCCCTTGCTGCAGTTCCTCGACGTAGCGCTGCACCGGCGCTTCCCAGAAGCGCGCATTCGAGGCGTTGATGGCGTACTCGCGCGTTTCCTCGGGAATCGTCATGAACGGATGGGTGTAGATGAAGCTGCCCATCTCGCGGTCGAGCGTGAAGCCATGCACGCCGTTGCCGACGGTCAGCACCAGCTGGGTCGAAGGACCGTAGATCGCATAGCCTGCTGCAGCCTGCTCCCGTCCGGGCTGCATGAAGCTCTCCTCGGTCGCCGGCGCGCCGCCCGGCGGCATGCGCAGCACCGAGAAGATGGTGCCCACCGACACATTGACGTCGATGTTCGACGAACCATCGAGCGGATCGAACAACAGCAGGAAACCGCCTTTCGGATAATCGAAGGGAATCTGGTGCACGGTCTCGACCTCTTCCGAAGCCATCGCCGCCAGATGGCCGCCCCATTCGTTGGCCTGCAGCAGGATCTCGTTGGCGATGACGTCGAGCTTCTTCTGCGCTTCACCCTGGACGTTGTCGGTGCCTGCCTCGCCCAGCACTCCCGCAAGCGCGCCCTTGGAGACATTGACGCTGATGGCCTTGACGGCACGGGCGACGACCTCGATCAACAGACGCAGGTCGGCGGTGATGCGACCAGCACGCTGCTGCTCGATCAGGAACTGGGTGAGGGTGACACGACGCATGAAGGGACTCCGTGGATGCGATTGATGCTGACAGCGACGGATTATCCCGGTTCCTTGCGCTCAGCGCACGGCAAAAAAAGTTTCACCGCTCTCCGGATGCATGGCTATCATCCCTGCCTTGGCCCAGGCACGGTGATTCGAATCCCCGCTCCGCGCCACCGTCTTTCAGCACCTCCATCCTTTATGCACGTCATGGTTCTCGGCGCCGGCGTCACCGGTGTCACGACCGCCTGGTATCTGCGACAGGCGGGATTCGAAGTCAGTCTCGTCGATCGTCAGGCGGGCGCAGGCATGGAAACGAGCTTCGCCAACGGCGGCCAGATTTCCATCAGCCATCCCGAGCCCTGGGCCAATCCCTCGGCGCCCTGGCTCGCCCTGCGCTGGCTCGGCCGCGCCGACGCGCCGCTGAAGATCCGCCCGGCCGCCGACCCGGCCCAGTGGCGCTGGGTACTCGCCTTCCTGCACGAATGCCTGCCCTGGCGCACGCGCCGCAATACGGCGGCGATCGCCGCGCTCGCGGTCTGGAGCGGGCACTGCCTGGCCAGGCTGCGGGACGAAACCGGGCTGGAATACGAACAGCGCAAGCGCGGCATCCTGCACCTGTTCAACACGCCCCGGGAATTCGCCCGCGCACCTCGCCGGGTAGCGGAGCTGGCGCATTTCGGCATCGAGGCACGCGTCTGCCAGCCTGCCGAATGCGTCGCCATCGAACCTGCGCTGGCGGCCCGGCAAAGCCCGCTGGCCGGCGGCATCCATGCACCGGGAGACGAATCGGGCAATGCGCACCTGTTCACCCGGGCGCTGGCCGAAAGGCTGGAGCAGGCGGGCGTGCGCTTCCACTGGAACACCCAGGTACTGCAGTTGAATCACGGCAACGGCACGATCAACAACATCGACATCGAGGACGGAATCGGCCGCAGAGGCGCGCTGATCGCCGATGCATACGTGGTCTGCCTCGGCAGCCACAGCGCGGAACTGCTGGCACCGACCGGCATGCGGCTGCCGATCTATCCGGTCAAGGGGTATTCGATCACCGCCGCATTGACGGAGCCCGCCAGGGCGCCCGAAGTCAGCCTGACCGACGAGTCGCGGCGGATCGTCTGCTCCCGCCTGGGAGAGCGCCTGCGCGTTGCCGGAACGGCCGAGCTGGCGGGGTTCGATACCCGCATCCGGCCCGAACGCATCCGCCCGCTGCTGGACTGGACCCGGCAGCACTTCCCCGGCGCCATCGACGAGGCCAGCGTCCAGCCCTGGGCAGGCCTGCGCCCGGCCACGCCGGGCAACCTGCCGCTGATCGGCAGGAGCACGAGCACGAATCTATGGCTGAACACCGGCCATGGCACGCTGGGCTGGACGCTCGCCTGCGGCTCGGCCAGCGCGCTGGTGGCCTTGATGCGCGGCGAACAACCGCCGGTCGCCTACCCTTTCCGTACTTGATCGGCCGGCGGCGCCGGAAAGGATCTCAGGCGCAGGCGGTCTTGTTATCGGCCGTCAGCGTGGCACAGGCGCAGCCTGCAGCTTTCTCGCCACCTTCCTCACCCGGCACGAAACCTTCCGCCTCGACGTCGTAGCCGACGCTGTTGAGATGGAAGGCGAGCGCCGCATCCATGCCGTTGGTGTGGTTCTCGAACCACGCCGGCAGTTCCTGGATCAGGCGCCTGGCGAAGAACATGTCGCCATTGGCCACGCGCTTGCGGACGTCGTGCAGCACGGCGAGCACGCGCTCATGCTCGGCACGGTGGCAGCCCGGGAAATCCACCGCTTCCATCCAGCGGTTCTCCTGAGCGAAGTGCGCTTCGGTATGGGCGACGAAGGCGTCGTAGGCGGCGAGGAAGTTCTCCGGCGCGGCGCTCGCCACGGCGGTATACAGCTCGACGAACTCGCGATGGGTGTCGTCCATGCGCGCAAGACCGTTCTCGAGCTTTTCGCTCCATTCCAGACTGGACATCGTGTCTCCTTACTTGACCACGGTCAGGTGCGAAGGGCGCGGGCGCCGCGGCGAGCCATCGCCGGGTTTCGCCGCATCCTCGCGCGCCTTTGCTGCCGCCTCGCCCATGTCTTCGGCCGCTTCCGGTTCCCGGGCCTCGCCGTCCCGGGATACCAGCGCGGGAGCGCTCTCGTCCCCTTCCTCGAGTTCGGGCTCGAAAGCCATGCCCTGCCCGTTCTCGCGGGCATAGATCGCGATCACGTTGGCGACCGGAATCACCAGCGAATGCGCGACACCGCCGAAGCGGGCCTGGAAGCTGATGTAGTCGTTGGCCATCTGCAGGTGGCCGGTGGCCTCGGACGACAGATTGAGCACGATCTGGCCGTCGCGGGCATAGCCGGGCGGCACGCGCGTCTGCCCATCGACGATGGCGGCGAGGTAAGGCGTGAATCCCTGGTCGACGCACCATTCCCAGATGGCACGCAGCAGATAAGGCTTGGTCGATATTGTGCTCATGGCCTTTCCATCAGGCGATGCCCACGCCGGCGGCGGGGCATCGCGGGTCGAACGGTCAGCGGCGCATCACCTTCTCGGAAGGCGTCAGCGCGTCGATGAAGCCCTGGCGGCTGAAGATGCGCTCGGCGTACTTCATCAGCGGCGCCGCCGCCTTGGGCAGCTCGATGCCGTAATGTTCCAGGCGCCACAGCAGCGGTGCGATGGCGACGTCCAGCATCGAGAACTCCTCGCCGAGCATGAACTTCTGCTTGGTGAAGATCGGCGCCAGCTGGGTGAGATGGTCGCGGACGTGGGCACGCACCTTGTCCACTCCCTTCTGGTTGGCCTCCAGCGCTTCGAGGTGCGAGAACAGTTCGTGCTCGAAAGTGTGCAGCAGCTGGCGCGCGCGGGCACGCATGATCGGGTCGGGCGGCATCAGCTGCGGATGCGGGAAGCGCTCGTCGATGTACTCGTTGATGATGTTCGACTCGTACAGCACGAGATCGCGATCCACCAGCACCGGCACGCGGTTGTATGGATTGATGACGGCAATGTCTTCGGGCTTGTTGTAGAGATCGACGTCGATGACTTCGAAGTCCATGCCCTTCTCGAACAGGACGATCCGGCAGCGGTGGCTGAAAGGATCGGTCGTGCCGGAATACAGATTCATCATGGTGTTGCCACTCCGGGGATGCAAAAGCAAAAGCGCACCACGCGATATCGCGTGGTGCGTCTGGGTTGGGACTAGATCAACAGGCCTCCCGGCCTGCCGCGGTTCCGATCAATGAATGTCCTTCCAGTAGTTCTTCTTCAGGGCATAGGCCAGCACGAAGAAACCTGCCAGGAAGATCAGCACGACGGTGCCGATCGCCTTGCGCTTCTCGGCCACCGGCTCGCCCATCCACACGAGGAAGGAGACCAGATCGGCCACGGCCTTGTCGTACTCCTCGACCGACAGCTTGCCGGGCTTGGCCAGCGTCAGCTCGACGTGCTTGCCGCCATGGCCGTCATCGCTGATCTTGGCCACCTGCTCGCCCTGCAGCTCCCACAGCACGTGCGGCATGCCGACGTTTTCGAAGATCACGTTGTTCCAGCCGGTGGGGCGCTCGGCGTCGCGGTAGAACTGGCGCAGATAGGTGTAGAGCCAGTCCGCACCGCTGCCGTCGCCGGAAGCGCGCGAACGCGCGATCACCGACAGATCCGGCGGCGCTGCGCCGAACCAGGTCGTGCCGTCGGCGCGGCTCATGCTGATCTTCATCAGATCGCCGACCTTCTCGCCGGTGAACAGCAGGTTGTCGCGGATCATCTGCTCGGACAGGCCGATGTTCTCCAGCTGGTTGTAGCGCACGTAGGACGCGCCGTGACAGTTCAGACAGTAATTGACGAACAGCTTGGCGCCATGCTGCAGCGCGGCCGGCTCGGTGCTCACCGGCGCCTTGTCGAGGTTGACCGAGACGTCGGCCGCCAGCGTAAGCGCCGGGGCGAACAGCAGCACGGCTGCTGCACGCTTGACGAAATTGATCACGCGCATTTTCATTTGAAGTTCACCCTTTCCGGTTCGGCCTTGCACTTGTCGAGCTTGCTGTACCACGGCATCAGCAGGAAGAACGCGAAATACAGCACCGAGCAGATCTGCGACACCAGCGTACGACCCGGGGTCGGGGGCAGCACGCCCAGGTAGCCCAGGATGAAGAAGCAGATGACGAAGATGACCACGGCGATCTTGAAGATCGGACCCTTGTAGCGGATCGACTTCACCGGGCTGCGGTCCAGCCAGGGCAGGAAGGCGATGATCACCACCGACGCGCCCATCGCCACCACGCCCCAGAACTTCGCATCGAGGCCGAACAGCGGGTAGGTCACCGCGCGCAGGATCGAGTAGAAGGGCGTGAAGTACCACACCGGCGCGATGTGCGGCGGGGTCTTCAGCGGGTCGGCCGGAATGAAGTTGTTGAACTCCAGGAAGTAGCCGCCGCCTTCCGGCGCGAAGAACACCACTGCACTGAAGAAGAACAGGAAGGCGACGACGCCGACGATGTCCTTGACGGTGTAGTAGGGGTGGAAGGGGATGCCGTCCAGCGGGATGCCGTTGGCGTCCTTCTTCTTCTTGATCTCGACACCGTCCGGGTTGTTGGAGCCGACTTCGTGCAGCGCGATGATGTGCGCAGCGACGAGGCCGATCAGCACCAGCGGCACGGCGATGACGTGGAAGGAGAAGAAGCGGTTCAGCGTGGCATCGGACACCACGTAGTCACCACGGATGACCAGCGACAGGTCCGGACCGATGACCGGGATCGCCGAGAACAGGTTGACGATGACCTGCGCGCCCCAGAAGGACATCTGGCCCCAGGGCAGCAGATAACCCATGAAGGCTTCGGCCATCAGCACCAGGAAGATCAGCGTGCCGAAGATCCAGATCAGCTCGCGCGGCTTGCGGTAGGAACCGTAGAGCAGGCCGCGGAACATGTGCAGATAGACGACGATGAAGAAGGCCGAGGCACCGGTCGAGTGCAGGTAGCGGATCAGCCAGCCGCCCGGCACCTCGCGCATGATGTACTCGACGCTGGCGAAGGCCACCGGCACACCGGCGGCGTTCAGCGACGCATCCGGCTTGTAGTGCATGACCAGGAAGATGCCGGTCAGGATCTGGATCACCAGCACCAGCAGCGCCAGCGAGCCGAAGAAGTACCAGAAGTTGAAGTTTTTCGGGGCGTAGTATTCGGTGAGGTGCCCCTTGATGGACGACGTCAGCGGGAAACGCTCGTCGATCCAGTTCAGCACAGCCTGGGATTTGGTCGTCATCGCTTATGCCTTCCCGTCTTCGCCAACAAGAATGGTGGTGTCCGCGAGATACTGATGCGGCGGAATTTCGAGATTGTCCGGCGCCGGCATGCTGCTATACACGCGGCCGGCCAGGTCGAAGATCGAGCCGTGGCAGGGGCACAGGAAACCGCCGGGCCAGTCCGCGCCCATGCCGCTCTCGGCGCCCATCTTGAATTTCTCGGACGGGGAACAGCCCAGGTGGGTACAGATGCCGACCGCGATCAGGTATTCCGGCTTGATCGAGCGGTGCTTGTTCTTGGCGTACTCCGGCTGCATCGGCTTGTCGGACGCGGGGTCGCTGACCTTCTCGTCGGTCTTGTCGAGCGAGGCCAGCATCTCCTCGGTACGGCGCAGGATCCACACCGGCTTGCCGCGCCACTCCACCGTCATCATCTCGCCCGGAGCGAGCTTACCCACATCCACTTCGACCGGCGCACCGGCTGCCTTGGCACGCTCGGACGGCGTCAGGCTGGCAACGAACGGCACCGCTGTTGCCACGGCGGCGGCACCGCCCGCGGCGGACGTCGCCAGCAGCAGGGTGCGGCGGCTGCTGTCCATCTTTTGATCAACGCTCATGACCCTCTTCCCTGAAAGGAAAACGAAAGACCCGGATACAAATAACTTCGGGATTATAGCGAAGTCGTCGCAGCAGAGAAAGCGCAAAGGCCGGATCGCCAGTCGGAACAAGGCTTTCCGCGTGGCATCGATGCGACGCCAGAGCATCGCCGACGGCATTTTTGCTGCATTGCAAAACCCGTTCGCTCCACATGCCTCAGACCGCGCGCCGCTCGATCAGCGCCTGGGCGATCGTACCGGTGTCGGTATGCTCGAGCTCGCCGCCGACCGGCACGCCGCGCGACAGGCGGCTGACTTGCAGCCCGCGCGCCGACAGCAGGCTAGCGACGGTGTGGGCGGTCGCCTCGCCTTCGTTGGTGAAGTTGGTGGCGAGGATGACTTCCCGGACCTTGCCGTCGCTCGCGCGCGCGATCAGCTTGTCGAGCCGCAACTCCTCGGCCCGATGCCGTCGAGCGGCGACAGCCGCCCCATCAGCACGTAGTACAGCCCGCTGTAGGACTGCGTCTGCTCGATCATCGCCAGATCGGCCGGCATCTCGACCACGCACAGCAGGGACGCGTCGCGGCGCGGGTTGGCGCAGCGCGCACAGACCGCCTCCTCGCTGAAGGTGTTGCAGCGCTCGCAGTGGCGCAGCACGTCGAGCGCATGGGCGAGCGCGCCGGCCAGCCGCGCGGCGCCGCGCTGATCGCGCTGCAGCAGGTGGTAGGCCATGCGCTGCGCCGACTTCGGCCCGACGCCGGGCAGGCAGCGCAGGGCTTCGATCAGCTCGTCGAGGCTGGAAGGCGACATCCGCCCGCTCCGCTCAGAACGGCAGCTTCATGCCCGGCGGCAGATTCAGGCCGGCGGTGAAGCCCGACATCTTTTCCTGGGTGGTGGCTTCGACCTTGCGCACCGCGTCGTTCAGCGCGGCAGCGACCAGATCCTCCAGCATCTCCTTGTCGTCCATCACCGAATCATCGATCGAGACACGGCGCACGTCGTACTTGCAGGTCATCTGCACCTTGACCATGCCGGCGCCGGACTGCCCCTCGACTTCGACCGAAGCGAGCTGCTCCTGCATCTTCTTCATGTTTTCCTGCATCTGCTGGGCCTGCTTCATCAGCCCGGCGATTCCGCCTTTCATCATGCTGGCTACTCCAATGGAATTGATCGTTCAAACGAGGGAAGGAAGGCGGCAAGCCACCGCCACTCACAAGGGTTTCACGCTGTTCTCGACCAGCGTCGCATCGAAGCGCTCGATCAGTTCGCGCACGAAGGGGTCGGCCTCGAGCGCCGCGACCGCATCGGCATGGCGCACACGGCGCTCGGCCTCGTCGCGCTGGGCCGGCGTCTCGCCGGCGATGTCGCCGACTTCGATGCGCACCCGCAGCGCCCGCCCGGCCGCATTGCCGAGCATGTCCTGCAGCCGCTCCGCCGCCGCGCGGTTCATGTCGAACAGGTGGCGATGCGCGTTCGACAGCCGCAGGCGCAACTCGCCATCGTCGAAATCGAGCCATTCGCAATGCTGCGCGAGCTCGCGCATCAGGCCGCTCAGGCCGAGCGCCCTGATCAGGCCGCGCCAGTCACCCATCGCCAGCAAGGCGGCCACGTCGCCACCGGCTGCCTGCGGCCGGCTCGCCGCCGGATCGGGTTCGGCCGCGCGCGGCGCTGCGTCCGCAGGCACTTGCCGCAGCTCCGCTTCGACGCGCGGCGGCACCGGGCGGTCGGGCGCCGAAGCGGCAGGTCCGTCCTGGGGCGCCGCGGCGAAAGCGGAATAATCCCCGGCATAGGCTTCCGGCGGCAGATCCTCCCAGGGCGGCACGTCGTGGTCCCCCTGCGGCGTCTCCGCTGCCGCGGGCTTGGGCGCGACGGCCTCGGCGTGCCGGGGCGCCGCTGCAGGCGGTCGGGAAGGCGCGCCTGCGGTCGGCGAGCTCGCCAGCGACGGCGATGCGGCAGCGCCGCTTGCGGCGGGGCGCGGCGACGCGGCGGCCTCGCCCTGTCTTCCGGCCCCGGGCGCCGCGCCTGCCGATGGCGACGGCGACGCCTGTGCAGCAGGCGGATTCGCGGCAGCGGCAGTGCCGCCAGCCGGCGCACCGGGCGATGCCGCCGGCGCCTGGACGGCAGCCGGCACCGGGCCGCGGGCCTGGCCGCTGCCCGCAGGCGCCACGCCGGGGCCGCCGAGTGCGGCCGGTTGCTCCGGGCGGAAGGCATGCAGGCGCAGCAGCGTCATCGCGAAGCCGGTGTATTCGTCCGGTGCCAAGGGCAGTTCGTCGCGGCCGTGGATGGCGATCTGGTAGGCCAGTTGCAGGAATTCGGCATCGAAAGCGCCGACGTAGGCGACGATGCGGGCACGTTCCACTTCGTCCGCGATGGCCTCCGGCGCATGTTGCGCAAGCGCGATGCGATGGAACAGGCTCGCCAGCGACTGCAGCGCCGCATCGAAGGACAGGCTGCGCGCCTCCATGCCGTCCGCCACCGCCATCAGGCCGGCCACGCTGCCGGCTGCCAGCGCATCGAGCACCGCATACAGGTGATCGTCGCCGACCGTGCCGAGCATGTGCGTGACCTGCTCCTCCTCGACCTTGCCGGCGCCGTGCGCGATCGACTGGTCCAGCAGCGACAGCGCATCGCGCATCGAGCCGTTGGCCGCCTTGGCGAGGTGGCGCAGCGCGCCCGGCTCGAACGGCACGGCCTCGGCCTGCAGGATGCGCGTGAGGTGATCGACGATGTGGCCGGGCGGCATCTGCTTGAGGTTGAACTGCAGGCAGCGCGACAGCACCGTGACCGGAATCTTCTGCGGATCGGTAGTGGCGAGGATGAACTTGACGTGCTCGGGCGGCTCTTCCAGCGTCTTCAGCATGGCGTTGAAGGCGTGGCCGGTCAGCATGTGCACTTCGTCGATCATGTAGACCTTGTAGCGGCCCTGCACCGGCGCATACACCGCCTTGTCCAGCAGCGCCGCCATGTCATCGACACCGCGGTTGGACGCGGCATCCATCTCGACGTAATCGGGGAAGCGGTCGGCATCGATCGCCTTACAGGCCTCGCATTCGCCGCAGGGCTCGGCGGTGATGCCGGTCTCGCAGTTCAGCGCCTTGGCCAGGATGCGGCTGATGGTGGTCTTGCCGACGCCGCGCGTGCCGGTGAACAGCCAGGCATGGTGCAGCCTGCCGGTGGCGAGCGCATGCGTCAGCGCCCGCACGACGTGCTCCTGACCGACCAGCGTGCCGAAGGACTTCGGCCGCCACTTGCGCGCAAGGACCTGATAGCTCATGGCGCCCGATTCTAGCAGAGCAGGACGCCCCGTCCGGTGCCGATCATGCGAGCGGCCGAAATGCCGATCGATAGCCAACAAGGATCGCCATCATTTTTCTTATCAATTTGAACTATCAAGCTCCCGATCCTATCCTTGTATCGAGTCCAAGGAATCCAGGAGGAACCGGCCATGAACCCCATGAACCCATTCCGCTCTGACATCGACGCCTTGTTCGAACTGTTCTGCCAGGTGTGCGCCGAATTTGCGCAGACGCTCTAGCGCCTCGCCGGCCGCACCTCGCCGGCCGCACCGTTTCCACCCAGCGCATCGATCAGAAGGAATCCGTCCATGGTTGCCGAAGTCGCCCGTCTGCACCTCCAGCCCGCCAGCCCCGCCGGCGTCGCGCGTGCGCTCGCCGGCTGGATGATCACGCTCACCGGCCTTGCCGTCCTGGCGGCCCAGGCGCTGCGCGGCATCGACGGTTTCGAGCTGCCGCTCGCCGCTGCGCTGTCCGGCGGTGCGATGGCGGCGGGCGCCACGGCGCTGGGCGCGCTGCCGGTGCTGACGCTGCGCAAGATCGGCGCCGGCATGCAAGCCATGCTGCTCGGCTTCGGCGCCGGCGTGATGCTGGCCGCCAGCCTGTTCTCGCTGCTGCTGCCGGCTTTCGAGGCGGCGCAGGCGCAAGGCCTGGGACCATCCGGCGCCGGCATGCTGGTGGCAACCGGACTGCTGACCGGCGCCCTGCTGTTGCTGGCAATGGACCGTCTGCTGCCCCACTCCCACACGCCCTCCCGGGCAGGACCCAGCGACGTGCGCAACGGTAGCTCGGCATGGCTGTTCGTGTTCGCGATCGCGGTACATAACATCCCCGAAGGCCTGGCCATCGGCGTGGCATCCGGACTCGGCGAACTGCAGGCCGGTAGCGGCAGCGCCGTCGCCACAGGCATCTCGCTGCAGAACGTGCCCGAAGGCCTGATCGTCGCCATCGCCCTCGCCGCAGCCGGCTACAGCCGCATGTTCGCCTTCGTCGTCGCCACCGCATCCGGCCTGATCGAGCCGATTGCCGCGATCACCGGTTCGATGGCGGTTTCCGCTTCCGCGGAGATCCTGCCATGGGGGCTGGCAGCGGCGGCAGGGGCGATGCTGTTCGTCGTCAGCCACGAAATCATTCCGGAATCGCATCGCCGGGGCCGCGAAACCCTGGCAACCGGCGGGCTGATCCTCGGTTTCGTCACGATGATGCTGCTGGACGGCCTGCTCGGCTGAAAACCGGGCCCTCACGGCGGCGCCGGGCGCGATTCCCAGGCTGCCCGTCCGGAACGTGAAAAAGCCGAGGCGCTCCACGACGGAGCATCCTCGGCTTTGCGGATTCGGGGTGGCGAGCCCGACCCCCGGCACTCGCAGGGAACGGCTGTGGCTGCTGCCTTCCGGCCCTGACCAGATTCACCGCGCTGCAATGCGGGGAGACCCGCCACGGCCGGCATTGTAGCAGCATGCCGGCCATGTGGGGCCCGATGCTCAGCCTTTGAGCTCGGGGAAATCCTCCTCGAAGAACTCGAGTTCGCCGCGGGCCTCCTGATCGCGGGCCTCTTCGGCCTTGCGCAATTCGACACGGCGGATCTTGCCCGAGATCGTCTTGGGCAGGTCGGCGAAGGACAGGCGGCGGATGCGCTTGTACGGTGCCAGCCGCTCGCGGGTGAAGGCGAAGATGTCCCTGGCCAGTTCCCTGCTCGGCTGCTGCCCGCCGACCAGGATCACGAAGGCCTTGGGCACGGCCAGGCGCAGCGGATCGGGGCTCGGCACCACCGCGGCCTCGGCCACCGCCGGATGCTCGATCAGCACGCTTTCCAGCTCGAACGGGCTGATCCGGTAGTCGGAAGCCTTGAACACGTCGTCGGCACGGCCGACGTAGGTGATGTAGCCATCGGCATCGATGCTGGCGACATCGCCGGTGCGGTAGTGGCCATCGCGCATCACTTCGGCGGTCTTGGCCTCGTCGCCCGCATAACCCACCATCAGCCCGGTCGGTCGGTGCTCGCCCGTCACCAGCGAAATCTCGCCTTCGTCGACCGGATTGCCGTCGGCGTCGAGCAGCGCAATCCTGTAGCCGGGCAGCGGCCGGCCCATCGAGCCGGGCTTGAGCGGCTGACCGGGCGTGTTGCCGATCTGCGCCGTCGTCTCGGTCTGGCCGTAGCCGTCGCGGATGGTGATGCCCCAGGCTTTCTTCACCTGCTCGATGACCTCGGGGTTCAGCGGCTCGCCGGCACCGATCAGCTCGCGCAGGCGGGTCTTCACCGCGGCGAGATCCTGCTGGATCAGCATGCGCCATACGGTCGGCGGGGCGCACATCGTGGAGACTTCGTACTTCACCAGCACGTCGAGCAGCGCCCGGGCGTCGAAGCGGCCGTAGTTGTACAGGAACACGCAGGCGCCGGCATTCCAGGGGGCGAAGAAGCAGCTCCAGGCATGCTTGGCCCAGCCCGGCGAGGAGATGTTCATGTGGCGGTCGTTGGGCTTGAGGCCGATCCAGTACATCGTCGATAGGTGGCCGACCGGGTAGGACTGGTGGGTGTGCAGCACGAGCTTGGGCTTGGACGTGGTGCCCGAGGTGAAGTACAGCAGCAGCGGATCGTCCGCGCGGGTGACGCCCTCCGGGGTGAAGACCTCGGACTCGGCGGCGGCATCCTCGAAGGCCTTCCAGCCGGCCGGCGCGCCGCCCACGGCGATGCGGGTGAACGCACCCGCCAGCTTCTCGAACTTGTCGGTATGAGCCGAGCCGATGACCACGTGCCTGACCTGGCCGCGCTCCAGCCGGTCGACCAGGTCGTCCGGTGTCAGCAGCGTGGTGGCGGGAATCACCACCGCGCCGAGCTTGATCGCCGCCAGCATGGTTTCCCACAGCGGCACTTCGTTGCCGAGCATGATCAGGATGCGGTCGCCGCGCTCGACGCCCTGCCCGCGCAGCCAGTTGGCGACGCGGTTCGAACGCGCCGACATCTCGGCAAAGCTCAGCTTCGACTCGCGGCCATCCTCCTCGACGATCCACAGCGCCGGATCGTTGTTGCCGCGGGCGAGCACATCGAAGTGATCCAGTGCCCAGTTGAACGCCGTCAGCTTCGGCCACTTGAAGCCGGCGTAGGCGGTGGCGTAGTCGCTGCGGTGTCGCAGCAGGAAATCGCGCGCGGCGATGAATTCAGCAGCACTCATGGTGCCTCTCCTCCTCGTTGTCGTCGAAAGCTGCCGGCAATCATGCGATCGCATGTCTGCTCTTATCATTTATTACGTTGACGTTAACGTAATACAAACCTGAAATCAAACCACAGCGCAGGGTGGGGCCACGGCGGACGCCATCCTTCCCCCGCACTTTCGAAGAGGCTTGCCGAATGGCTTGTCGAAGAGACCTGCCCGACGGCTCGCCGAAGCGCCGCCGCGGCGCCATACTTGCGGCCTTGCGACAACGACCGGAGTAACCGATGTCCCTCGTCCAGCAGCGCCTTCGCGCCCGCTACGGCAACGACGCGAGCGCCACCCCCGAGATGGCTTGCACCCCTCTGATCGAACAGCTTCTCGACCACCGCTCGGTGCGCGGCTACCTGCCCGACCCCGTCGGCGACGACATGCTGACCGCCATCATCGCCGCCGCGCAGTCGGCCGCCAGCTCGTCCAATCTGCAGGCCTGGAGCGTCATCGCCGTGCGCGATCCGGCCACGCGCGCCGCCCTGGCCGAATGCGCCGGCGACCAGGCCCACGTCCGCGACGCGCCGCTGCAACTGGTGTGGCTCGCCGACCTCGCCCGCCTGGCCCATGTCGCCGAAGCCGCCGGACGCCCGGCCGAAGCCCTCGACTACACCGAGATGTTCCTCGTCGGTGTCATCGATGCCGCGCTCGCGGCACAGAACGCCGCCGCCGCTGCCGAGTCGCTGGGGCTCGGCACGGTCTATATCGGCGGCATGCGCAACCAGCCCGAGAAGGTCGCGGAGCTGCTGGCCCTGCCCCAGCGCGTGGTCGCGGTGTTCGGCATGTGCGTCGGCCACCCCGATCCGGCACATCACGCGGCGGTCAAGCCGCGCCCGCCGCAATCGGTCGTGCTGCACCATGAAAAGTACTCGCTGGCGGCACAGGACAGCGGCATCGAAGCCTACAACGCCGCGATGGCCCGCTTCTACGACGAACAGCGCATGAACGTGCGCGGCACCTGGGCCGTGCATTCGACCAAGCGCATCGCCGGGCCGCAGACCCTGTCCGGCCGCGACCGCCTGGTCGAGGCGCTGCGCACACGCGGCTTCCGGCTCAAGTAGGGGGACGAGGCGGGGAATAACACGCCGAGCGCCCACAGACCGTGACGTACTCGGCAGCCCCGGGCAGTCCCGACAGGACAGGGCTACCCATTTTGGGGCATATTGCGCAGCTCTACGACGGACAATGCCCCCGCCTGCCGACCAACGTTTCCCCAAGAGGCAAGATGATCCGCAATTCACTGCGTCTGCGGCTGTGGCTGACGATCGGCCTCGCCCTGGCACCAGTGCTGATGTTCGTGCTGGCCGACTACCACCAGCAGCGCACGCGAACCATCGAACGTGCGCACGAGGAAATCTTCCAGTATCTGTCCGCCGCCCGCAGGGAGGCCGACAAGGCCCACCAGAACGTGGGCCTCGCGCTTCAGCTGATGGCCCGCTCGAACGACTTGAGCTCGCTCGACGGCGCCGCCTGCGAAGATGTCGCCCAGCGCGTGCTTGCATCGATGGAAGACGTCATGAACATCGGTGCGGCCCACTCGGACGGTCAGATCTTCTGCAGCGCACTGCCCGGACGCAAGAACGTGAACATCGCCGACCGCGCCTGGTTCCAGGCCACGCTCAACGGCGAGGGCATCTCCCACGGCGAATCCTACATCGGCCGCATCTCGAACAAACCCGTACTCATGTTCGGCTACCCGCTGCGCGGCCCCGAAGGCAAGACGACCGGCCTCGTATTCGCGACGCTGTCACTGAACTGGCTCAACAGCCTGATCGAGGACTTCAAGCTGCCGCCGGGCTGGGAAGCCAGCATGGTCGACCAGCGCGGCCATATCCTGGCGCACTATCCCAACCCCGAGCAATGGCAGGACCATGTCCTCACGGCGGACGAACTGGCGCATCTGCGTCACACGCAGACGACGGCAGGCGGCATCGCCGAACTGACCGGCCCCGACGGCAAGCGCCGGCTGTACGGCGTCACCTCTCCCGGCTTCACCTCGGCGAACGATCTCATCGCGATCGGCGCCCCGCTCGAGCGCTCGCTCAGCGCAGTCGACCGGCGCTTCCAGATCCATCTGGCGATCTTCGCCGCCGTCGCCCTGCTGTCGGCACTGGTGGCCCGTCTGTACATCTATCAGTTGATCGAAGTATGGACTTCGCGCATCCGCATCGCGGTGGCACGGATTGCCGCCGGCGAACTGGACACCCGCATCGGCCATGGCGCGAAAGTCGAGGAACTGGACGACGTCAGCGCCGGCATCGACCACATGGCCGCGGAAATCCAGCGGCGCGACGCCGAACTGCGCCGGCTGTCGATGGCCATCGAGCAAAGCCCGGAATGCGTCGTCATCACCGACACCAACGCCCGCATCGAATACGTCAACGACGCCTTCCTGCGCATCACCGGCTACGGCCGCGAAGAAGTCATCGGCCGCAATCCGCGCATCCTCAATACCGGCAGAACACCGCGGGAAACCTACACGGAGCTGTGGGACACGCTGACCCGCGGCGAAGTCTGGCGCGGCGAATTCCACAACTCCCGCAAGGACGGTTCAGGCTATCTCGAACTGGCCACGATCGCGCCGATCAAGCAGGCCGACGGCACGATCACGCACTACGTCGCGGTCAAGGAAGACATCACCCAGCGCAAGCAGTCCGAAGCCCTGCTGCATCGCCTCGCCTACTACGATGCGCTGACCGGACTGCCCAACCGCGCGCTGCTGCGCGACCGCCTCGAGCAGGCGATCCGCGTCAGCAGCCGCAACGAAGTCTGGGGCATGCTGCTGTTGCTGGACATCGACCGCTTCCGCAAGCTCAACGACTCCCTCGGCCACAGCAGCGGCGACCAGTTGCTGAAGGCGCTCAGCGAGCGGCTGCAGGCAGCCGTGCGCGAGGACGACACCGTCGCCCGCCACGGCGACGACGATTTCGCCATCATCATCGAGAACATCGGCGCCAGCGAGGCCGACGCCATTGCCCGTGCCGAACTGATCGCCAAGAAACTGCACAAGGAACTGGATGCCCCCTACCAGCTGGGCGGCACGCAGAAAGGCCCCTACTATGCGACGCTGAGCGTCGGCATCAGCCTCTTCCGCGGCCACGCCTCCTCACCCGAAACACTGCTGAAGCAGGCCGAAGTCGCGCTCTACTCGGCGAAGGAAGACGGCCGCAACGCCATCCGCTTCTTCAACCCGGCGATGCAGGCCGTGGTCGATGCGCACACGCGCATGGAGATCGGCCTGCGCGCGGCGCTCGACAACGGCGGCTTCCACCTGCTCTACCAGCCCCAGGTCGATCGCCAGGGCCGGCCCGCCGGCGCCGAAGCCCTGATCCGCTGGTCCGGCCCGGACGGAACGATCATCTCGCCGGCCGAGTTCATTCCGCTCGCCGAGGACACCGGCTTGATCGTGCAGATCGGACAGTGGGTGCTCGACACCGCCTGCGCGCAACTCGCGCATTGGCAGCAGTCGGCGGCGACCCGCCACCTGTCGATTTCGGTCAACGTCTGCGCGCGGCAGTTCCGCCAGGCGGATTTCGTCAACCTCGTGCGCAGCGCGGTCGAGAGAGCGGGCGCCGACCCGTCCCGGCTGAAGCTCGAGCTGACCGAGAGCGCGATTCTCGACGATCTCGACCAGAGCATCACCCGCATGAACCAGCTGCGCGAATTCGGCATCCAGTTCGCACTGGACGATTTCGGCACCGGCTACTCCTCGCTGTCCTATCTCAAGCGCCTGCCCTTCGCCCAGTTGAAGATCGACAAGTCCTTCATCCACGACATGGCCAGGGACGAAGGCAGCGAGGCCATCGTGCTCGCCATCCTGTCGATGAGCCACGCCCTGAACCTGGAAGTGGTCGCCGAAGGCGTCGAAACACCGATCCAGCGCGAATTCCTGCGCCTGCACGGCTGTGATTTCTTTCAGGGCTACCTGTTCGGCAAGCCCTTGCCGATCGAGGAATGGCAGGACTTCCTGGCGATGGTCTAGCGCGCTGCCACGAAGACGTTTCTGCTGCGGCCGGAAGCGCACGCGAACGACAGGTCCGCGCCGCTCGTGCTCAATACACGTCACGCAGATAACGCCTTTCCCGGCCCAGGCTTCCCACCCATTCGGCAGCGCGCTCGGCGCTCATGCCGCCGTGGCTGGCCACCACCTGCTTCAGCGCGGCATCGACGTCGCGCGCCATGCGTGCGGCGTCGCCGCAGACGTAGAAATGAGCCCCCTCCTGCAGCCATGCCCACAGCTGCGCACCGTGCTCGATCATGCGCTGCTGGACGTAGATCTTTTCCGCCTGGTCGCGCGAGAAGGCGGTGTCGAGCCGGTGCAGGCTGCCGTCGCGCAGCATGGCTTCGAGCTCGTCGCGGTAGTAGAAGTCGGTCGCCGCATGCTGCTCGCCGAACAGTAGCCAGTTGCGCCCGCCGGCACCGATGGCACGGCGCTCCTGCAGGAAGGCGCGGAAGGGCGCGATGCCGGTGCCGGGGCCGACCATGATCATCGGCGCGGCGGGATCCTGCGGCGGGCGGAAATGGGCCGAGCGCTGCACGAAGACCGGCACCTCGGTGTGCTGCGCACGGTCGGCGAGGAAGGTCGAGCACACACCGCCGCGCGGCCGGCCCGCGCAGGCGTAGCGCACGGTCGAGACCGTCAGATGCACCTCGCCGGGGCAGGCCTTGGGGCTGGATGAAATCGAATACAGCCGCGGCTGCAGCCGCTTCAGCAGCGACAGCCATTGACCGGCCTCCACCTCGATCGGGAACTGCAGCAGCAGATCGGTGATCTGCCGGCCCCGCAGCCACTCCTTCAGCGCCTCGTCGCCGAGCAGGCGGGCGAGTTCCGCACTGGCCGAGCGCTCGCAGACGAAGCGCAGCAGATCCGGCGTGATGCGCGTGATGTCGAAGTGGCGCACCAGCGCGTCGGCCAGCGCCATCTCGCCGCGGCCGTCGACGCTCACCGGCGCCGAGGCCGGCAGCTTCAGCACCGCCAGCAACTCCGCGACGCGCTCCGGACAATTGCTCGGCCACACGCCCAGCGCATCGCCGGCCTCGTAATCCAGGCCGGGCCGCGCTAGGCCGGGCCGCGCCAGGTCGGAGCCGGACACATCGAACACGAACTGCCGCACCTCCTTGCCCGCGCCGGCGCCGCTGAGCAGGCGGTTGAGCTTCAGGCGGACGGGCTGCGGTGAGTCCCGGCCGGGCCGCGTCAGGCCGGGTGCTGCATGGCCTGACGCGGTGCGACCGGGCTGCGGAGCCGGCGCGGCTGCCGGCTGGAGCGCAGCCGGCAACCCCGCCGGCTCGCCGGCATCCGCCACTCCGGCGAATACAGCGGCGGGTTCGGCTGCGTGCAAGGCAGCCGGCTCAGCCACCTCGGCCCAGGCCTCGACGACGCCTTCCAGCCAGGCCGTCGCCTTGCCTTCGTCGTCCGGCTCGCAGTCGACGCGCGGCAGCAGCCGGTGCGCGCCGAGCGCCTCCAGGCGGGCATCGAGCTTGCGGCCGAAGCCGCAGAACTGGTCGTAGCTGGAGTCGCCGAACGCCAGCACGGCAAACTCGGTGCCGGCCAGCCGGGGCGCCCTATCGGCACACAGCACCTCCCACAGCGCGCCGCCGTTGTCGGGCGGATCGCCGTCGCCGAAGGTGCTGGCCAGCAGCAGCACACGCGGTGCTGCAGCCAGCCGCTCCGGACCGACGGCATCCATGCCGAGCACGGTGACGGCATGGCCTGCCTGTTCCAGGCGCTCGGCGCATCGCACCGCCCAGGCCTCGGCATTGCCGGTCTGCGATGCCCACAGGACCAGTACCGGTTGGCGTGCAGCAACATCGCCGGCACCGCCGCCCGCAGCCGCCGGCGCCGGCAAAGCCTCGCCGATCCGGCTGCGGGCGAAGAGCCCGGCCAGCATGCCGTCGAGAAACAGGCGCTTCGATGCTTCCAGTGGAGCACTGGGCGGCAGTACCGGAACACCGCCGGCGCTGCGCGCGGCCTCGGTGCGCAGTGCCGCGAGATAGCCTTGCAGGTAGAGGCGCTCATGAGCGTCCAGGGTGGGCGGCGGAGCGCCGTCGAGGCCGAGCAGCCCGGCCAGGGCGTCGATGTGCTGCATGTCCAGTTCCTCGATGGCTTGCCCGGGCGCAGCCGCGCCTGCAAGCATGGTTGCAGTTGCCGCCGCCTGCGGCACGGCCCGGGTCTCGCGCCAGCCGCCGGCAGCGGCAGTACCTGCCGCCGCTTCCCTCGTCACGCGCAGCAGCGAAACGGCACAGAACTTGAGTTCGGGCTGCAGCGAGATCTCATCCACCGCGTCGCTGGTCAGCGCGTTGATCGCCAGCCTGTCGCCGAACACGTCGTTCCAGTGGAAAGGAGCGAAGCAGTTGCCCGCACGCACCCGCTCGCTGATGCTGGCCGGCAGCACGGCACAGCCGCGGCGCGAACGCACTTCCACCCGGTCTCCGGCCGCGATGCCGAGCCGCTTCGCGTCTTCGGGATGAAGCTCGAGGAAGGGGCCGGGATTGAGCTTGTTGAGCGTGGCGATCCTGCCGGTCTTGGTCAGCGTGTGCCACTGGTGCTGCAGGCGGCCGGTGTTGAGGACGAAGGGGAAATCCTCGTCCGGCAGTTCGGCAGGCGGCAGCCACGGCCGGGCGAAGAAGACGGCCCTGCCGCTGTCGGTGGCGAAGGCCAGCCGCGGCCGCTGCCCGTCCGGCGCCAGCCTCAGCGCCTGGCTCACGCCGTCGTTGATGTAGCGCAGCGGATGGCGGTCCTGTCCGTCGTCCGGCGAGCAAGGCCATTGCAGCGGGCCCTGGCGCAGGCGTTCGTGGCTGGCGCCGCGGATGTCGTAACCCGTCTTCGGGTTCCAGAAGCCTTTGATCTCCTCGAACACTTCGGCCGCCGAGGCGTAGCCGAAGCCGTCGCCGTAGCCCATCGCACAGGCCACGCGGGCGATGATCTGCCAGTCCGGCAGCGCCTCGCCGGGCGGCGCCACGGCCTGCTGCGCCAGCGTCATGCTGCGTTCGGAGTTGATCATCACGCCGTCGGCTTCGGCCCACAGCGCACCCGGCAGCAGGATGTCGGCGTAGCGGTTGGTCTCGGTGTCGAGGAAGGCGTCCTGGGTGATCACCAATTCGGCCGCCTGCAGGCCGGCGATCACCTTGCCGCGGTCGGGCACGGTGGCCACCGGGTTGGTGCAGATGATCCAGCAGGCCTTGATCCGGCCGGCAGCCATGTCCTCGAACATCGCCACCGTGCCGCCGCCCGCTTCCGCGCGCAGCCTGCCGGCGGGCAGCTTCCAGGCCTGCTCGACGAAGGCACGGTCGGGCGCCGACAGGACCGAGCGCTGGCCCGGCAGGCCCGGCCCCATGTAGCCCATCTCGCGCCCGCCCATCGCATTGGGCTGGCCGGTCAGCGAGAACGGTCCGCTGCCCGGGCGGCAGATCGCGCCGGTGGCCAGGTGCAGGTTGCAGAGGGCATTGGTATGCCAGGTGCCGCGCGTGCTCTGGTTCAGGCCCATGGTCCAGCAGCTCATCCACTCCGGCGCCTGGCCGATCCAGTCGGCGGCCTTGCGGATGTCGTCCTCGGCAAGCCCGGTGATGCGGGCGACGGTCGCCGGCGGATAGTCGGCGAGGAAACCGGGCATCGCCTCCCAGCCCTCGGTGAATTCGGCGATGAAGGCTTGGTCGATGCGGCCGTTGGCGACCAGCAGGTGCAGCAGGCCGTTGAGCAGGGCCAGGTCGGTGCCCGGCGTGATCTGCAGGAACAGGTCGGCCTTCTCCGCCGTCGCGCTGCGCCGCGGATCGACGACGATCAGCCGCGCGCCGGCCTTGACCCTGTCCATCATGCGCAGGAACAGGATCGGGTGGCAGTCGGCCATGTTGGCGCCGATGACGAAGAACAGCTCGGCGCGGTCGAAGTCCTGGTAGGAGCCGGGCGGGCCGTCCGAGCCCAGCGAGAGCTTGTAGCCGCTGCCGGCGCCGGCCATGCACAGGCGCGAATTCGACTCGATGTTGCGGGTGCCGATCCAGCCCTTGGCGAGCTTGTTGGCGAGGTACTGCGCTTCCAGCGACATCTGGCCGGAGACGTAGAGCGCGATGGCGTCCGGCCCGTCGCGCTCCACGATGCGGCGCAGGCGGCCGGCGGTTTCGGCGATGGCCTGGTCGATCGCGGCCGGCACCGGGTCCTGCTCGCGCCGGCTGCGCAGGTAGGCGTGGCTCAGCCGCCCCGGATCGTCGATCGGCTGGGCGCAGGTGCTGCCCTTGGTGCACAGGCGGCCGAAATTGCTCGGGTGCGACTTGTCGCCGCTGACCTTCACCACCTTGCCGTCCGCCACCTCCATGCGCAGGCCGCAGCCCACGCCGCAGTAGGGGCAGACGGATTTCACCACGCTGGCCGCCGGCATCATGGTCTCGGCCTCAGGCTTCGACCCATACCGTGCCGCCGCGCAGTTCGACGGCCCAGGTGGCGAGCGGCGTGTCCGGGTTCTCGATGCAGCCGCCGTCGCGCAGCCGGTAGTGCTGCTTGTAGATCGGCGAGGCCACCACCGGCTCGCCGCCGAGGTCGCCGACGATGCCGCGCCACAGCACGTTGGCACCGCTGTTGGGGTCGTGGTTGTCGATGGCGTAGAGGCTGTCGTCGGTCAGTCGGAAGACGGCGATCTGGCGGCCGCCCAGCAGCGCGCACACGCCGGTGTCGGGCCAGATGTCGTCCAGCGCGCAGACCGGCTGCCAGGCCGGCCCTGCAGCGGCAACGGCAGGCGCTGCCGCGGGAACGGGTGCCGCCACGGCGGCGGCGGGGGCGGTCATGACGGTCATGGCATGCTCCTTCAGACGGTTTCGGCGACGACCGGAATGCCCTTGAAGCGCTCGCGCTTCTCGGCCTCGGTGGCCGGGCGGATCTGGCCGCGTTCGCGCACGAAGACGATGTTGTCGTCGGCCGCGTCGCTGTTGACGAAAGTGCGCATGCGCCGCAGCACCGCCGGGTCTTCGATGGCCTTCTTCCATTCGCAGGCGTAGCTGTCGACGACCTGGGCCATCTCGGCTTCCAGTTCGGCAGCCAGTCCGAGGCTGTCCTCCAGGATCACCGCCTTGAGATAGTCCAGCCCGCCTTCGAGGTTGTCGCGCCAGGTGCTGGTGCGCTGCAGGCGCTCGGCAGTGCGGATGTAGAACATCAGGAAGCGGTCGATCGTGCGCACCAGCGCGGCCTCGTCGAGGTCGCTGGCGAGCAGCTCGGCGTGGCGCGGCTTCATGCCGCCGTTGCCGCAGACGTAGAGGTTCCAGCCGCGCTCGGTGGCGATCACGCCGACGTCCTTGCCCTGCGCCTCGGCGCATTCGCGGGTGCAGCCGGAGACGCCGAACTTGATCTTGTGCGGCGCGCGCAGGCCCTTGTAGCGGTTCTCGAGCCGGATCGCCATGCCCACCGAGTCCTGCACGCCGTAGCGGCACCAGGTCGAACCGACACAGCTCTTCACCGTACGCAGCGACTTGCCGTAGGCATGGCCGCTCTCGAAGCCGGCATCGACCAGCTCGCGCCAGATCAGCGGCAGCTCGTGCACCTGGGCGCCGAACAGGTCGATGCGCTGGCCGCCGGTGATCTTGGTGTACAGCCCGTACTTGCTGGCGATGGAACCGATCGCGATCAACTGCTCCGGCGTGATCTCACCGGCGGCGACGCGCGGCACCACCGAGTAGCTGCCGTCCTTCTGGATGTTGCCGAGGAAGTAGTCGTTCGAATCCTGCAGCCGCGCCTGGTCGCGGTTCAGGATGAAGTCGTTCCAGCAGCTCGCCAGGATGCTGGCCGCGACCGGCTTGCAGATGTCGCAGCCGCGGCCCTTGCCGTGGCGCTGCAGCAGTTCGGCGAAACTGCGGATCCCGCCCACCCGCACCAGGTGGTACAGCTCCTGGCGCGAATACGCAAAGTGCTCGCACAGGTGGTTGGTGACTTCGACGCCCTGGCGCTTCAGCTCGGCATTGAGCACCTGGGTCACCAGCGGCACGCAGCCGCCGCAGGAGGTGCCGGCGCGGGTCGCGGACTTGAGTTCGCCGATGCTGTGCGCGCCATCGGCCACCGCTGCGCACAGCTGGCCCTTGGTGACGTTGTTGCACGAGCACAGCACCGCGCCATCGGGCAGCGCATCCACGCCGAGGCCGGCCTTGGCCGTGCCGTCGGCGGCGGGCAGGATCATCTGCTCGGGCGCTTCGGGCAGGGCGATGCCGTTCAGCATCATCTGCAGCAGCGTGCCGTATTCTGCCGCGTCACCCACCAGTACCGCACCCAGCAGCCGCTTGCGGTCGGCGCTGACCACCAGCTTCTTGTAGATCTGCTTGAGCTCGTCGGTGAACACGCAGGACAGCGCGCCCCGCGTCCTGCCCTGGGCATCGCCGATGCTGGCGACATCCACGCCCATGAGCTTGAGCTTGGTGCTCATGTCGGCGCCGGCGAAAGCGGCATCGGCGGCGCCGCCGACATGCCGGGCTGCCACCCGTGCCATGTCGTAGCCGGGCGCGACGAGACCGAAGATCTGCTCCTTCCACGACGCGCACTCGCCGATCGCGTAGATGTCCGGATCGCTGCTGCGGCAGTGGTCGTCGATCACCACGCCGCCGCGCGGACCGACCGCGAGCAGGCATTGGCGCGCCAGTTCGTCGCGGGCACGGATGCCGGCGGAGAACACGATCATGTCGGTCTCCAGCCAGCTGCCGTCGGCGAACACCATGCGGTGGCGTGCCTGGCGACCGTCGATGATCTCCACCGTGTTGCGCTCGGTATGCACCTGCACGCCCAGGTCCTCGATCCGGCTGCGCAGGACGCGCCCGCCGCCGTCGTCGACCTGCACCACCATCAGCCGTGGGGCGAATTCGACCACGTGCGTGCGCAGTCCCATGTCGCGCAGCGCCTTGGCGCATTCCAGCCCGAGCAGGCCGCCGCCGACCACCACGCCGCTGGTGGAACGGGCGCCGCTGGCCTGCATCGCTTCCAGGTCCTCGATGGTGCGATAGACGTGGCAGGCGTCGCGGTCGCGGCCCGGCACCGGCGGCACGAAGGGGTAGGAGCCGGTGGCCAGCACCAGCTTGTCGTAGGCCAGCACTTCGCCGTCGGCCAGCTGCAGGGTGTTGTTGCGTCGTTCGATGCCGGCGACGCGCGCGTTCAGGCGCAGCGTCAGTCCCGGCCGCTCATAGAAGCCGGGCTCGACCAGCGACAGTTCCTCGGCGCGGGTGCCGGAAAAGAAGCTGGACAGATGCACGCGGTCGTAGGCCGGGCGCGGCTCCTCGCCGAGCACGGTGACGGCCAAGCCAGCGGCCGGCAGGTCGGGGTGCAGCGCGAGCAGTTCCTGCACGAAGCGGTGGCCGACCATGCCGTTGCCGACCACCACGAGTCTTTGCTGATGCATGAGGTTCTCCTTCAGGCGATGGGCACGGGAATGCAGCGGCCTGCCGCGTTGCGGCAGCCGTGCAAGCCGTGGCCGTCTGCCGCGCCTAGGCGGCGCGCTTCAACTGCTTGTGGTAGAGGAATTCCATGATCGCCGCGCGGCATTCGCCGAACTGGGCGTCATGCGCCAGGGCCAGCCGGTCGCGCGGCCGCTCGATGCCGACCTCGAGGATCTCGCCGATGGTCGCTGCCGGGCCGTTGGTCAGCATCACCACGCGATCCGACAGCAGCACCGCCTCGTCGACGTCGTGGGTCACCATCACCATCGTCGCCTTGGTGGCGGCGAGGATTTTCATCAGCTCGTCCTGCAGGTTGGCCCGGGTCAGCGCGTCGAGGGCGCCGAACGGCTCGTCCATCAGCAGGATGCGCGGCTGCATCGACAGCGCACGGGCGATGCCGACGCGCTGCTTCATGCCGCCCGAGATCTCGTGCGGGAACTTGGTCTCGGCATGGGCCAGGCCGACCAGTTCGAGCGCCTCGTGGGTGCGCCGCTTCAGGCTGGCCTTGCCCTCCTTGGCCGCGAACACGCGCTCGACGGCGAGATAGACGTTGTCGAAGCAGGTCAGCCAGGGCAGCAGCGAGTGGTTCTGGAACACCACCGCGCGCTCCGGCCCCGGACCGGCGATCTCGCGTCCGCCGCACAGCATCACGCCGCTGCTCGGCCGGGTCAGGCCGGCGATCAGGTTCAGCAGCGTCGACTTGCCGCAGCCGGAGTGGCCGATCAGCGCGATGCTCTCGCCTTCGTGGATGTCGAGATCGATGTCGCGCAGGGCGACGAACCTGCCTTTCTTGGTGTCGAAACTCTGGCCGACATTCTCGATCTGGACGATTTTCTTCGTCATGGTGGGTCTCCTCAACGGTTCTCGTAACTGAAACGGCGGGCGACCAGCATCAGCATCTGCTCGAGGATCAGGCCGACGATGCCGATGACGAAGATCGCGATGATGATGTGCTCGACCTTGAGGTTGTTCCATTCGTCCCACACCCAGAAGCCGATGCCGACGCCGCCGGTGAGCATCTCGGCGGCGACGATGACCAGCCAGGCAGTGCCGATCGACAGGCGGATGCCGGTCAGCATGTAGGGCAGCACCGCCGGGAACAGGATCTTCGTGGAACACCTTCCACTCCGACAGGTTCAGCACGCGTGCGACGTTGAGGTAGTCCTGCGGCACGCGGGTGACGCCCTGGGCGGTGTTGAGGATCATCGGCCAGATCGAGCAGATGAAGATGGTCCAGGTCGCCGCCGGATCGGCGCGCTGGAACACCAGCAGGCCGATCGGCAGCCAGGCCAGCGGCGACACCGGGCGTAGCAGGCTGATGATCGGGTTCAGCATCTGCGACAGCAGCGCGAAGCGGCCGAGCAGGAAACCCGCCGGAATGCCGACCAGCGCGGCGATGCCGAAGCCGATGCCGACCCGTTCGAGCGAGGCGAGCACGTTCCAGCCGATGCCCTGGTCGTTCGGTCCATCGATATAGAAAGGATCGGAGAACAGCGCCACCGCCGCATCCCAGGTCTGGCCCGGGCCGGGAATGCCGCCACCGCCGAAGGTGGCGAGATGCCAGATGCCGATCAGCAGCGCCAGCCCGGCCAGCGGCGGCAGCACCGTGCGCAGTGCGGCCCTGGCCCACTCGCCGATCCGGCCGGCCAGCGGTTCGGCCGGCAGGCTGGCGCTTTTTTCCGCCTTTTCCTTCACGCCGTCTTCCGCCTCGGCTGCGCCCGCCGTCGCCGGCAGCTCGTTCCCTGTCTCGTCGATCGGCACCGCCGTCCTGCCGGCATCGGCTTCGGTGGCGTCGGTTCCGCTCATGTTTCCCGGCCGCGCCGCGATCATTGCTGCAGTCATGTTTCCGTCCTCCGGTTCAGGCCTTGAGCTTGAAGCTGCCGGCATACTTCGCCGGCTCCGTGCCGTCCCACACCACGCCGTCGATCAGCGTGCTGCTGCGCATCTCGCCCGCGGGCAGGGCGACGCCGGCCGCGGTCGCCGCCTGGCGGTAGATGTCGAGGCGATTGATCGCGCGGGCGGCCGCCAGGTAATCGACGTCGCTGCCGAGCAGGCCCCAGCGCCGGTGCTGGGTCAGGAACCACATGCCGTCGGAGAGCCAGGGGAAGGTCGCGGCGCCGTCGCGGAAGAACTTCATCGCGTTGGCGTCTTGCCACTTGCGGCCGAGGCCGTTGTCGTATTGGCCGAGGATCCGGCCTTCGATGACGTCGACGTCGGTATTGACGTAGGAGCGCGCGGCGATGACCTTGGCCGTCTCCTTGCGGTTGGCCTCCGAGGCGTCGATCCAGCGCGAAGCGTCGAGCACCGCGGCGGTCAGCGCCCGCGCCGCGTTGGGATGCTTGTCCACCCAGGCGGCGCTCGTGCCGAGCACCTTCTCCGGGTGGTCGGTCCAGATGTCCTGGGTGGTGACGGCGGTGAAGCCGATGCCGTCGATGACCGCGCGCTGGTTCCAGGGCTCGCCGACGCAGTAGCCGTGCATGTTGCCGACGCGGGCGTTGGCCACCATCTGCGGCGGCGGCACGACGATGCTCTTGACGTCCTTGAACGGATGGATGTCGTGCGCCGCCAGCCAGTAGTACAGCCACATCGCATGGGTGCCGGTCGGGAAGGTCTGGGCGAAGGTGTAGCTGCCGGGTTCGCTCGTCGCCACCAGCTTCTTCAGCGAGGCGCCATCGACCACGCCCTTCTCCTTCAACTGGGACGCGAGCGTGATGGCCTGGCCGTTGTTGTTCAGCGTCATCAGCACCGCCATGTCCCGCTTCGGCCCGCCGACGCCCATATGCACGCCATAAACGAGGCCGTACAGCACGTGCGCGGCGTCCAGCTCGCCCGACAGCAGCTTGTCGCGCACCGAGGCCCAGTTCGCTTCCTTGCTCGGCACGATCCTGATGCCGTACTTCTCGTCGAACTTCCTCACCGCCGCCATCACCACCGAGGCACAGTCGGTCAGCGGGATGAAGCCGACCTTGATCTCCTTCTTTTCCGGCGCATCGGAGCCGGCGGCCCAGGCGCCGCCGGGAAACAGGCCCGGCAGCAGCGCGGCCGTGCCGGCCGCGGCCCCCGCCTTGATGAAGCCGCGGCGCGACAGCACCGTGGTTTCGGTCTTGAGCGTCTTCATGATGTGCTCCTTGGAAAGCATGGCAAAAACGAAAAGGCGCCCATCCCTCACTTCGCGCAGCGCGAAGGGGAATGGACGCCGTTGTCCTGTGTTCGAGTCGGGAGATCGAATGCCGGACCGCCGTTGGCCCAGCCTTGCCCTAGCCTATGCAGCAAGCGTGCCAGTTTGCAGGATCGACTCGTTTCCCTTGCATTTCATCGGTTTGCCAGCCGGCTGCATGACGACGCGGCGAGGCCGGATGCACTGCTGCAGTGCAGCATCGGCAGTTGCCTGCACATCCCTGGTGCGCCGCCCCGCCTAGTGCCTGCCCAGCACCGGGGCCAGCGCCAGCGTCGCCGCGGCGACTTCGGCCAGGCGCCTCCCCTGGCTCATCGCGGTCTGGCGCAGCAGGCGGTAGGCCTCGTCCTCGGAAAGGCCGCGGCAGGCCATCAGTAGGCCTTTCGCGCGCTCGATCAGCTTGCGCTCGTCCAGCGCCGCGCGCGCCGCGTCGAGTTCGTCGCTCATCGCCTGCAGGCGCTGCGACTGGGCATGGAGCAGATCGACGATCGAACGCCGCAGTTGCGGACCGAAAGGCTCATCGCCCTGGGCAGGCTCTGCCGGCGCCCCCTCCCCGGCCATCTCGGCACCGATCAGCATGTCGAGCGGCGCCCGGATCTCCGGCGCCGCGGACAAGGCTTCGAGCAAGGCCGCCTGGTCCTGCGCCTCGGTCCGCGCCGAGGCGATCCGCCGCGCGCAGGATTCGCCCAGGCCGCGGGCGAGCGCCACCTCGGCTTCGTGCATCTGGTCGAGGCGCTGCGAGCAGCAGTCGAACCAGGCCTCGGCCAGCGCGGGATCGAGCGCCGAACCCAGCGTCGACGCCAGCAGTATCCGGCGCAGGCGTTCGAGTTCGGCCAGCGGCATGACGGACTGCAGCGCCCGCCACTGGCGCAGCACCTCGTCGCCGCAGAAACCTTCGAAGCGCCGGAAGCACTGCGCCTGCGCATCGATCAGGTGCAGGATGGACTGCACGCGCTCGGGCGCCGGATGGCCCGCGGCGAACAGCGCCGCGCCCAGCGCGCGCTCCTGGCCGGCGAACTCCTTGCCCTGCATCAGGTTGAACAGCGCGACCAGCAGCCGCGAAACCCCGGGATCGACCGCCACGTCGGCAGCCTCGAACACCAGCGCGAGCAAGGCCGCGATGATCTCGCTGTAGCGCGCGGTCGACACATCGGGCCGGCAGCGCCGGGCGGCAATGTCGCCGCGCAGCCCGGGCAAGGCATCCAGCGCATGCAGCGCAAGCGCGATGCGCGTCAGCAGGCGCGAGCCGCCATGCACCGCGCCGCCCGACTTCTCGCCGCCCAGTTCCGGGCGCTTGAGCCAGCTCCGGACCTCGGCCTCCGCGGCCCGGCTGGCAAGCAGTTGCGCTTCGCGCTGGGGGCCGAAGCGGGCGCCTTCCGAGCCGAGAAAGACGTTGGAAGCGCCGCGTTCCCGCTGGAGCTGGTGGACGAGTTCACTGACCGCCTGCACCAGTTCGCAACTGAGCGCGAGCCGTTCGAGATCGTCGATTTCGCAGCGGCGCGCTGCGAGCAGAAATGCGAGCGCCGTCTTCATCCTCTCTCCGGAATCCTCGTTGCCATGGCCTCGGCCGGAATGACCGTGGCCACAGCAACAAGCAATTGCCGTGCAAGCCTGTGCGCGCCACACCGAGCGGCGGCTGCGCGAAGGCCGAAAAAGCGGAATGGTGGCCCGGTTATGCCGGCATGACGCGCGAGACGGCGTCGGCGAAACGCTCGCCCGCTTCGTCCGCCTCGCCCTGCCAACGATCGAAATGCAGCAGCTCGGTCAGCGGCATGCGCTTGAGCCAGCCGGCCGACTCCAGCTCCGGGCGCTGATGGAAATGGCTGACATGGCCGATGCAGAGATAGGCGATCGGCACGATTCCGTCCGGGATGCCGAGCGTCTCGCGCAGCGCCTGCGGGTGCAGGATGCTGACCCAGCCCACCCCCAGCCCTTCGGCACGCGCCGCCAGCCACAGGTTCTGCACCGCGCAGACCGCGCTGTAGATGTCCATCTCCGGCATGTGGGTGCGGCCGAGCACCACCGGGCCGTTGCGGCTGCGATCGCAGGTGATGCACAGGTTGAGCGGCGCTTCAAGGATGCCTTCCAGCTTCAGCTTGCGGTACGTGCCCCGCTTGCCGGTCTCGAACATCTGCTCGGCTTCGGCATGGGCGGCGAGGAAATCGCGATGGATCCGCTCGCGCACCTGACGCGAACGCACGATGACGAAGTCCCAGGGCTGCATGAAGCCGACCGAAGGCGCGTGATGGGCGGCGGTCAGCACGCGCGCCAGCACCTCGTCGGCAATGGGATCGGGCAGGAACTGCCCGCGCACGTCGCGCCGGGTATGGATCGCGCGGTAGACGGCGGCGCGCTCGGCAGCGCTGAAGGATGGATCGGTCTGGATGGTTTGCGCATGGCTGCTCACGGAGTCGTCCCCTTGTCGTGAAGCAGTGGACAGCGCGCCGACCAGACGGCTGTTGAACGCTTCCGGGGCCGGTCTTCCGGCTGAGGATCATCCCGTCCGGGCGCCTTCCCGGCATTTGCAGGCCAGTGGCTGGGCAAACCTTGCCCGGACGGTCCCCTTCACGGCGCTGGGCACGCAGCGGATTTGCACCGCTTTCCCGATTCTCCCGCGCAGGCGCGGGCACCCCGAAGCTCGAAAGACGTGAAGCGTATTGAATCGCGCTGCGGCTGGCAAGGTACGCTGCCACCGCTCGGCGAGCCGGATGTGGAAGGCGGCGAAACCCATCGACGGCGGCACACGCCGGGGGTGATGAGTTTCGCCCTCGGCTCCGCGCAGCCCGTTCCACCTTCCCGCAGCGCAGGCTCCCCACGGCCGCCACCGCTCATCCGCGCTGGCGGCGCGCCTCGAACAGGCAGATGCCGCTCGCCACCGACACGTTCAGGCTCTCGACGCTGCCGAGCATCGGAATCCGCGCCAGCTCGTCGCAAGTCTCGCGCGTCAGCCGGCGCAGGCCGTCGCCTTCGGCGCCCAGCACCCAGGCCACCGGCGCTTTCTGGTCGATGTCGTACAGCGACTTCTCCGCCTCGCCGGCGGCACCGACCACCCATACGCCGGCCTCCTGCATCTCGCGCAGCGCGCGCGCCAGGTTGGTGACGGTGATGTAGGGCACGGTGTCGGCCGCACCGCTGGCGACCTTGACCGCGGTGGCGTTGAGGCCGACCGCGCGGTCCTTGGGCGCGACCACCGCATGCGCACCGGCCGCGTCGGCGACGCGCAGGCAGGCGCCGAGGTTGTGCGGATCCTGCACGCCGTCCAGCACCAGGATCAGCGCGTTCTCTTCCAGGCTGTCGAGCACGTCGGCGAGCTTGATGTCGCGCCGCGTCGCATCGACCTTCGCCACTACGCCCTGGTGCCGGCGGGTGCCGACCATGGCATCGAGCTTGTCGCCTTCGCAATACAGCATGCGGACGCCGGCAGCCTCGGCCTGGGCGACGAACTTCTTCACCCGTGCGTCCTTGCGGTCGGCCGATAGATGGACTTCCAGCACCGAGTCCGGCGCATGCCGCAGCTTGGCCGACACGGCATGGAAACCGTAGATCAGCCGGCTGGCGGCGCTGGCGTTCGTGTTTGCGGTCGTCTTAGGCACGGCGTTTTTCCTTCGCGGAGGTCTTGCCGCCAGAACGCGCGGCCGGTTTCGAGGCGCGCGATTCTACCGGCTCGGCAGCGGCTGCAGGCGCGGCCTTGGCCGCTTTGGCAAGCTTCGCCGGCTTGGCCGGTTTCGCTTTCCCGGCCTTTTCCGCCTTCTCCTTCTTGCCGGCCTTCTTCGCCTTCTTCTCTGCCTTCTCGGCCGATTTGGCCTTGCCGGCCTTGGCCTTCGCCTTCACTGCCTTGGCTTTCTTGCCCTTGTCCGCAGCGTCCTTGTCCTTCTTGCCGGCCTTCTCCTTCTTCTTCTCCGCCTTGCCATCCTTGCCGGCGGCAGTCTTGCGCGCCTTGATGGCCGCTGCCTCTTCGGCAGCCAGCTTGACCGCCGCAGCCTCCTGGTCGACCACCTTCTGCCGGATATCGTCGAGCACGCGGGTCCCGGCGCGGGCGGCCTTGGCCGGTGCCGGGCGGGCCTCCGCCTCGGCTGCAGGAGACGCCACTGCTTTCGGGGTAGCGGAGGCGCTGGCGCGCGAACGCCGCCTCGGTGCAGCAACAGGCTTCGGCACGGACGCAGCAGCAACTTCGGCCACAGCGGAAGTTTCGGCTGCCTGCGATGCCTCGGCAACGGCCGGTGCGGCAGCGGCCGGTGCGGCAGCGGCCGGCGCAGCTTCGGCTGCCGAAGCTTCGGCCACGGGCTTCGCCTTGCGCGTGCGGGTGCGTCTCACCTTCTCCGCAGGTGCCGCGACTTCGTCCGCCGCAGCGTCGGCTGCCGCAGCATCGGCTGCCGCCGGCTCGGCAACCGGTGCCGCCACGACGGCCTCGGCAGGTGCAACGACGGCAGCAGGCTGGGGTTTCTCGACGGGCAGCGGACCTTCGATCAGACGGAAATCGATCTTGTTGGTCGCCATGTCGACGCGCACCAGTTGCACCTTGACCCGGTCGGACAGGCGGAACTGCTTGCCGCTGCGCTCACCGAGCATTGCATGGCGGGTCTCGTCGTAATGGAAGTAGTCGGTACCGAGGTCCGAGACATGCAGCAGGCCTTCGATGAAGATGTCGTCGAGGGCGACGAACAGGCCGAAAGGCACGACCGCCGAGACGCTGCCGGTGAAGGTCTCGCCGACGCGATCCTGCATGAAGTAGCACTTCAGGAAGGCGACGACGTCGCGCGTGGCCTCGTCGGCACGGCGCTCGGTCGCCGAGCAGTGCAGGCCGATCTGCTCCCAGTCGCCCGGCTTGTACTGCCCGCCCGCCAGCACCGCCTTGATCGCGCGGTGGACCAGCAGATCGGGATAACGCCGGATCGGCGACGTGAAGTGGGTATAACTTTCGTAGGCCAGGCCGAAGTGGCCGACGTTGTCGGGGCTGTACATCGCCTGCTTCAGCGAGCGCAGCATCACGGTCTGCAGCAGTTGGGCGTCCGGGCGGTCCTTGATCTGCGCGAGCAGCGCCGCGTAATCGCCGGCGCGCGGCTCGTCGCCGCCGCCGATGCCCAGGCCGAATTCCTTCAGGAACTCGCGCAGCTTGGCCAGCTTCTCCTCGGACGGCGAGTCATGCACGCGGTACAGCGTCGGATGTTCGTGCTTGGCGAGGAAATCCGAGGCGCAGACGTTGGCCGCCAGCATGCATTCCTCGATCAGGCGGTGGGCGTCGTTGCGCACCTCGGGCACGATCTGCGCGATCTTGCCGTTGTCGTCGAAGATCATGCGCGTCTCGGTGGTCTCGAAGTCGATCGCGCCGCGCTTGGCACGTGCCTTCAGCAGCACGCGGAAGAGCTGGTCGAGGTTCTCGAGATGCGGCAGCAGCTTGCCGAGCGCCTTGCGTTCCGCCGCATCCTGTTCGTACAGCGCCGCCGCCACCCGGGTGTAGGTCAGGCGCGCATGCGACCAGATCACCGCCGGATAGAAGCGGTAGGTCTTGATCTCGCCGGTGGCGGTGATGTTCATGTCGGCCACCATCGCCAGGCGCTCGACTTCCGGGTTCAGCGAGCACAGCCCGTTGGACAGCTTTTCCGGCAGCATCGGGATCACCCGCCGCGGGAAATACACCGAGTTGCCGCGATCGTAGGCGTCCTTGTCCAGCCCGTTGCCGGCCTCGACGTAGTGCGACACGTCGGCGATCGCCACGATCAGGCGGTAGCCCTTGCCCTGACGCTCGCAATACACCGCGTCGTCGAAATCCTTGGCGGTCTCGCCGTCGATCGTCACCAGCGGCAGTTTGGTCAGGTCCTCGCGGCCCGCCCAGTCCTTCTTGCGCACGGCAGCCGGCAGCTTGCGCGTCTCGGCCTTGGCTTCGGCGGAGAACTCGAACGGCAGGTCGTGCTTGCGCAGCGCGATCTCGATCTCCATGCCGGGGTCGGCATAGTTGCCGAGCACTTCGACGATACGGCCGATCGGCTGGGCGAACTTGGTCGGCTGCTCGACCAGCTCGACGGTGACGATCTGGCCCGGCTCGGGCTTCTTGCGCCCGCCCGGTGCGATCAGGATGTCCTGCGCCAGGCGGCGGTTCTCCGGCACCACGATCATCACGCCATGTTCTTCGATGACACGGCCGACGACGCGGCTGTTGGCGCGCTCCAGCACTTCGACCAGCCGGCCTTCGGGGCGGCCGCGGCGGTCCTGGCCGGCAATGCGGGCCAGGATGCGGTCGCCGTGCAGCAGTTCGCGCATTTCCTTCGGCGACAGGAAGACATCGGGCCCGCCATCATCGCGGCGCAGGAAACCGAAGCCGTCGGCATGCCCTTCGACGCGGCCCTTGATCAGGTCCGCCTTGTCGGGCAGCAGATAGGCATCGCGGCGATTGCGCACGACCTGGCCTTCGCGCTCCATCGCACGCAGGCGGCGGTCGAAGTGCTCGCGCTCGAAAGCCTGGATGTCGAGCGCAGTCGCCAGTTCGTCGAAAGGCATCGGCACGCCGCGCTCGGCCAGCACCTGCAGCACGTATTCGCGGCTGGGCAGCGGTTGTTCGTATTTCTGCGCTTCGCGCTCATGGAAAGGATCCGCCAGGCGGATGGCGCTCTGCCGGGCAGCGTTCTGCCGGGCTGCGCCCTTGCGCGCGGCACGGCTGCGGCCGGCCGTCGGTGCAGCAGCACGGCCGCCTGCTTGCGGCCTGCCGGCCGCAGCCCCCTGGGCCGTGGTGTTGCGGGAACGCGAACCTGCCGGGGTATTTGCGCGTGTTTGAGTGTTTCTTGTGGTGGTGTTTTTTGTTCTGCGAGTCATTGACAGTTTTCTTCGAGTGCTTATAATGCGCGTCTTCTTGCCCAGATGGCGGAATTGGTAGACGCACTAGTTTCAGGTACTAGCGCCGCGAGGCGTGGAGGTTCGAGTCCTCTTCTGGGCACCAGTTTCACAGGAAAGCCGCTCTTCGGAGCGGCTTTTTTGTTTTCGTGCCGCTTGCCTTGCTGCTCTCCTCCCGCCCGGGTAGCCCTGGGCAATCCGGCAACAGCTTGCGGGAAAAAAGAAAAAATGGGGGAAAACTTTGCAAATGCCGGAGCCTTTGCTATTATGCGCCTCCCTGCCCAGATGGCGGAATTGGTAGACGCACTAGTTTCAGGTACTAGCGCTGCGAGGCGTGGAGGTTCGAGTCCTCTTCTGGGCACCAGTTGCAGGGAAAAGCCGGCTTTGAGCCGGCTTTTTTCGTTTACATCGCCAGCCGTGCCTGCCCAAAAGAAAACGGCGCCGCCCGCGCCACGGCCACACGAGGTGGCCGGAGATACGGACAGCACCGTCTTTCCGGCTTGCAGGCGAAAACGGCCGTATGGCGCCTTCGCCGCCTGCAGCTTGCGCTCAGGCACCAAACGGATGGCGACGCAGAATCGTTTCGTCGCGTTCGGGGCCGGTCGAGATCACGTCGATCGGAATCTCGCAGATCTCCTCGATGCGGTGCAGGTAGGCACGCGCCTCCTGCGGCAGCGCATCCCAGCTCTGTGCACCGAAGGTGGTGCCGCTCCAGCCCTTCATGGTCTCGTAGATCGGCTCGCAGCGCGTCACTTCTTCGGAACCCATCGGCAGCAGGTCGATGCGCTTGCCGTCCAGCATGTAGCCGGTGCACAGCTTCAGCTCTGCCAGGCCGTCGAGGACATCGAGCTTGGTGATGCACAGCCCGGTGACGCCGTTGATGATGATCGAGCGCTTCAGCGCGGCCAGGTCCAACCAGCCGCAGCGGCGCTTGCGGCCGGTGACGGTGCCGAATTCGCGGCCCTTGGTCGACATCTGCTCGCCGGGCACGCCCTTGGTGTCGATGTCGAGCTCGGTCGGGAAGGGGCCGCCGCCGACGCGGGTGCAATAGGCCTTGGTGATGCCCAGCACATAGTGCAGGCGGCTGGGGCCGACGCCGGAGCCCGCCGCTGCCTGGCCAGCGACACAGTTGCTCGAGGTGACGAAGGGATAGGTGCCGTGGTCGATGTCGAGCAGGGTGCCCTGCGCGCCTTCGAACAGCAGCGAGCCGCCCGACTTGTTGATCGCGTACAGCTCGGCCGAGACGTCCGCCACCATCGGCAGCAGCTCTTCGGCATCGGCCATCGCTTCGTCGAACACGGTCTGGAAATCGACCGCTTCGGCGCCCAGATGCTGGGTCAGCACGAAGTTGTGATATTCGAGGTTGGCCTTGAGCTTGGCGGCGAAGCGCTCGCGGTCGAACAGGTCATAAACGCGCAGCGCGCGGCGGGCGACCTTGTCCTCGTAGGTGGGGCCGATGCCCTTGCCGGTGGTGCCGATCTTGTCGCCGGCGGACTTCGCCGCTTCGCGCGCGCGGTCGAGCGCGCTGTGATAACCGAGGATCAGCGGGCAGCCCGGGCTGATGCGCAGGCGGTCGCGGACCTCGATGCCGCCGGCTTCGAGCGTGCGGATTTCCGACAGCAGGTGATGGGCGTCGAGCACCACGCCGTTGCCGATGAAGCAGGCCACGCCTTCGCGCACGATGCCCGAGGGCACGAGGTTCAGCTTGTATTCGGTCTGGCCGATCACCAGCGTGTGGCCGGCGTTGTGGCCGCCCTGGAAGCGGACGACCCCCTTGGCGTGGTCGGTCAGCCAATCGACGATCTTGCCCTTGCCTTCGTCACCCCACTGGGTGCCGACGACGACGACGTTCTTTGCCATTTTCTACTCTCCCTGTAACGGCACGATCGCCCAGCGACCGTCCCGCCTGACCAGTTGCCGGTCGCAACCGGCCTCGTTCCAAGTTCCTTGATGCCCGGGCAATGCCGTGACGACGATCTCGCCGCGCGCGCGCAGCGCCGCCACTTCGGCAGCCAGCTCGGCATCGTCGCCCGCCCAGGGCGCCAGCACCGCACCCGGATGCGCCAGCGGCGCCGGCAGGTGCCACACCAGTTCGCGCAGGTCGAGGCTGAAGCCGACCGCCGGCCGCGCGCGGCCGAAGGCCTCGCCGACGCGGTCGTAGCGCCCGCCGAGCGCCAGCGCCGCCGGCGACTCGGCGCCATAGGCGGCAAAGACGATGCCGCTGTGATAGTGATAGCCGCGCAGGTCGGACAGGTCGAAGCTGATCGGCAGATCGGCCAGCGCGCCGGCCAGCTGGCGCAGCTCGTCCAGCAGCGCCGTGATTTCTTCGTCCCGCGGCAGACAGGCCGCGGCACGGTCGAGGACTTCCGGCCCGCCATAGAGACCGGGCAGCGCGAGCAGGGCGGCGCGCACCGGCTCGGCGACATCGGCCAGCATGGCCTGCAGCGCCGGCACGTCCTTGGCCTGCAGCAGATCGAACAGCTCTTCCTCGCGCCCCGGCACCAGGCCGGCGCGGGCCGCCAGCGCATGGAACAGGCCGACGTGGCTGATGTCGATGCGCGAAGCCGGTACTTCGGCCAGGCGCATCACTTCGGCCAGCAGGTGCAGGATCTCGACGTCGGCCTCGATGCCGGCGTGGCCGTACAGTTCGGCACCGAGCTGCAGCGGCTCGCGCGTCGCCGTCAGCGTCGACGGCAGGGTGTGCAGCACGCTGCCGCAGTAGCACAGCCGCGACACGCCGCGGTGATTCAGCAGGTGCGCGTCGATGCGGGTGACCTGCGGCGTCATGTCGGCGCGCACGCCCATGGTCCGCCCCGACAACTGGTCGACGAGCTGGAAGGTGCGCAGCTTGAGGTCCTGCCCCGCGCCGGTGGTCAGCGAGTCGAGATATTCGAGCAGCGGCGGCATCACCAGCTGGTAGCCGCGAACGCGGAAGGCGTCGAGCAGCCGGCGGCGCAGCGTCTCGAGCTGGTGGGCTTCGGACGGCAGCGCGTCCTGGATGTGGTCGGGCAATACCCAGCGCATGAGCGTTCAGTTCAGGACGAAAAGGAGCAGCACACCGCCCAGCATCGAGGTCAGTCCGACGAAGCGGATCTGGCCATCGGCCATGCTGGCGAGGCGCAAAAAAGTTTCGCGCCAGGCGGCTGGCGCGACGAAGGGAAGGATGCCTTCGATGATCAGCATCAGCGCGAAGGCGGTCAGCAGGGAGGCGCCCATCAGGCTCTCAATTGCGCGGTGCGCCCCCGATGTCCTTCATGAAGCGGAAGAAATCCGAGCTCGGATCGACCACCATCACGTCATCCTTGCCGGCAAAGCTGGCCCGGTAGGCTTCGAGGCTGCGGTAGAAGGCGTAGAAATCCGGGCTCTTGCCGAAGGCTTCGGCATAGATCGCGGTGGCCTTGGCGTCGCCTTCACCCTGGAGCTGCTGTGCGGTCCGGTAGGCCTCGGCGATGATGACCTCGCGCTGGCGCTCGGCGTCGGCGCGGATCTTCTCGGCTTCGGCGGCACCCTGCGAACGCAGCTCGTTCGCCACCCGGGTACGTTCGGCTTCCATGCGGCGGAACACCGATTCCGACACTTCGTTCGGCAGGTCGACCCGCTTCAGGCGCACGTCGACGATCTGCACGCCGATGCTGCGGGCGTCGCGGTCGGCACGCTCGCGCATCTGGTCCATGATGCGGTCGCGCTCGCCGGACACCACGTCGTGCATGGTGCGGCGGCCGAATTCCTCGCGCAGGCCGGAATTGACCGTCTGCGTCAGGCGGGTGCGCGCACGCGCCTCGTCGCCGGCCACCGACTCGTAGTAGAGCCGCGGATCGACGATGCGCCACTTGACGAAGTGATCCACCAGCACGTTCATCTTCTCGGAAGTGATGAAGCGCTCGGGCTCGGGCGTATCCAGGGTCAGGATGCGCTTGTCGAAATAACGCACGTTCTGGATCAGCGGCAGCTTGAAGTTGAGGCCGGGCTCGGAGATGACCTCCCTGACTTCGCCCAGCTGGAAGACGATCGCATACTGGCGCTGGTCGACGGTGAACAGCGACGCCGAGGCGATCACAATGGCGACCAGAATGATGCCGCCGATCAGAGACAGCTTGTCACGCATCAACGTTCTCCCCGCTCACGGCTGCGCATCAGGTCGCGGCTGTTGCGCGGATCCGATGCCAGCGTGGATGCATTCGATCCGGCCGCCGACTGGGCGGGCGCGGCTCCCGCAGCCGCCCGCGGCGCTGCGCCGGCCTGCTGCATCAGCTTGTCGAGCGGCAGCATCAGCAGATTGCCGTTGCCCTGCGCATCGATCATCACCTTGGACGTGTTGGACATCACCTGCTGCATGGTCTCGATGTACAGGCGCTCGCGCGTCACGTCGGGCGCACGCTGGTACTCGGCGAACACCTGGTCGAAGCGGCTCGCCTCACCTTCGGCGTTGGCGACGACGCGTTCGCGGTAGGCGTTCGCTTCCTCGATCAGGCGCGACGCGGCACCGCGTGCCCGCGGGATGACGTCGTTGGCGTAGGCCTCGCCTTCGTTCTTCTGCCGCTCGCGGTCCTGGCCGGCCTTCACCGCGTCGTCGAACGCCGCCTGCACCTGCTCCGGCGGCTGGGCGTTCTGCATCGTCACGCGGCTGATCTGGATGCCGGTCTGGTAGCGGTCGAGGATGCGCTGCATCAGCTCGTGCGCGGTCGCGGCGATCTCCTCGCGCCCTTCGTAGAGCACGAAGTCCATGCGGCTCTTGCCGACGATCTCGCGCATCGCGGTTTCGGCCACCTGCGCCACCGACTCGTCCGGATAGCGGTTGTTGAAGATGTAGTTCTCCGGGCTGTTCAGCACGTACTGCACCGCGAACTGGATGTTGATGATGTTCTCGTCGTCGGTCAGCATCAGCGACTCGCGCAGCACCTTGTTGCGCTCGGAGCCGCGGTAGCCCACCTCGACGGTGCGCACGCCGGTCAGGTCGACGATCTCGTGCGATTCGAACGGATACGGCAGGCGCCAGCGCAGACCGGGCTCGGTGGTCTGGACGTACTCGCCCAGCCGCAGCACCACGCCGCGCTGGTTGGCATCGACAGTGTAGAAGCCGCTCGCGGCCCACACCACGGCGACGAGCGCGGCAAGCGCACCCAGGCCGCCGCCGAACTGCTTGAACGAGAACTCGGGCAGTTGCGGCCTGCCGCCGCCACCGCCTCCGCCGCCCGAGGAGCCGCGGTTCTGCCGCTTGCCGCCGAACATGCCGGACAGGCGCTGGTTGAAGTCGCGCCAGACCTCCTCGAGGTCGGGCGGCCCCTGGTTGCCGCCACGATTGTCGTTACCGCCGCGATTGTCGTTGCCGCGCCGCCCATCGTCGCGGTCGCGATCATCGTCGCCGCCCTGGCCGCCCCAGCGGGGGTCGTTAAGTGACATGAGAATGCCCGTAATCACGATTGAATAGGAAGCTCTTCCACCGTACCGGACTCCCGGTCGGCATCTTCATGAAAGGCCTGCTGAGCCACTTCCGCGAGCACTTCGCGAAGCAGATCAAGACCTTCGCCCGTTCTGGCGCTCAAAAAAACGCGCCGAATGTTACCACAGTCACTCCGTTCGACCGCCGGCACGGCATGCGTGAGGTCGATCTTGTTCCAGACCAGCACCTGCGGCACGTCCGCCGCGCCGATCTCGGCAAGGACCTCATTCACCGCGGCGATCTGCGCATCGCGGTCCTCGCTTGCCGAATCGACGACGTGCAGCAGCAGGTCGGCCTGCACCGTTTCCTCGAGTGTCGCGCGGAACGCGGCAACGAGCGCATGGGGCAGGTCGCGGATGAAACCGACGGTGTCCGACAGCACCACGTTGGCACCGCCGACGTAGAGCCGGCGCGAGGTGGTGTCGAGCGTGGCGAAAAGCTGGTCGGCCGCATAGGCGCCCGCCTTCGTCAGCGCATTGAACAGCGTCGATTTGCCCGCATTGGTGTAACCGACCAGAGAGACAGACAGTACCTCCCGGCGTTCCCGGGCGCGGCGGCGAACCTTGCGCTGCTTCTCGATCTGGACCAGGCGCGACTTCAGCATCTTGACCCGGTTGCCGAGCAGGCGGCGGTCGGTTTCGAGCTGCTTCTCGCCGGGGCCGCGCAGGCCGATGCCGCCCTTCTGCCGCTCGAGGTGGGTCCAGCCCCGCACCAGCCGGGTGGACAGGTGCTCGAGCTGGGCCAGTTCGACCTGCAGCTTGCCTTCATGGCTGCGCGCGCGCTGGGCGAAGATGTCGAGGATCAGCGCCGTGCGGTCGATGACCATGCACTGCAGCTCGCGTTCGAGGTTGCGCTGCTGGCCGGGCGACAGCGCGTGATTGAAGATCACGATGTCGGCCGAATGCGCGCGCAGCGCCTCGCCGATCTCCTGCACTTTGCCGCTGCCGGCGAACAGCTTCGGATCGGGCGCCTGGCGCCGGCCCTGGACCACGGCCTCGATCGATGCGCCCGCGCTGCCGACCAGCAGCTTCAGTTCGGACAGGCGTTCGTCGATGAGTCCCTGGCCGAGGTCGAGCTGGACGAGGACGGCACGCTCTCCCGCTGCAGGACGCTCAAACATGAGCACTCCCGGCAGCCGCTCTCCCCCGGCTGCGAACGATGGCTACGATGCTCAGTTGCCTTCTTCCTGCTGCTGGATGACGACCGGACGGGCCGGCACGACGGTGGAGATGGCGTGCTTGTAGACCATCTGGGTGACGGTGTTCTTCAGCAGCACGACGTACTGGTCGAAGGACTCGACCTGGCCCTGCAGCTTGATGCCGTTGACCAGGTAGATCGACACCGGGATGTGCTCCCGGCGCAGCGTGTTCAGGAACGGGTCTTGTAGAAGTTGCCCTTTGTTACTCATGTATGAACCTCTTTATTTTCTGTTTGTATGAATGTAATGGATTTGATGTTGCACCGCCACATGGCAGTATGCATCGAAATCCGGGTGTGGAAACAGGTTCTTGTCGTCCACGCGCTCAGTCCCGCGCGGCGTACGGATTGTGCGTGGTGCGGAACTGGATGCGCAAGGGCGTGCCCTGCAGCTTGAAGGCTTCCATGAAGCAGCGCTCCAGATAGCGCACGTAGGAGGCGGGAATGGCCTCCAGCGCGGTACCGTGGATCACGATCACCGGCGGGTTCATGCCGCCCTGGTGGGCGTAGCGCATCTTCGGCCGCGACAGGCCATGGCGCGGCGGCGCCTGGCGGGCCACGGCCTGCTGCAGCGTGCGCGTCAGCCGCGGCGTCGCCAGGTTGGAGGTCGCCGCGGCATAAGCGGCATCGACCGACTTCAGCAGACCGCCGATGCCCTGCGACTTGAGCGCCGAGATCTGGTGGAAGCGGGCGAAGCCCAGAAAGGCCAGCTTGCGCGCGATGTCCAGCTTGAGGCGATCGCGCTGGTAGTCGTCGACCGCATCCCATTTGTTGATGCCGACCACCAGCGCGCGCCCGGCTTCGAGCGCGAAGCCGGCGATGTGCGCATCCTGGTCGGAGATGTCCTGCGCGGCGTCGAGCACGAGGACGATCACGTTCGCCTCCTGGATCGCCTGCAGGGTCTTGATCACCGAGAACTTCTCGACCGCCTCGAAGACCTTGCCGCGGCGGCGCAGGCCGGCGGTGTCGATCAGGGTGTAGCGCTTGCCGCCGCGCTCGAACGGAATCGCGATGGCGTCGCGCGTGGTGCCCGGCAGGTCGAAGGCGATCACCCGCTCCTCGCCGAGCAGGGTATTGACCAGGGTCGATTTGCCGACGTTGGGGCGGCCGACGATCGCGACCTTGGGGCCGCTGTCCTCGGCGGCCTCCGCTTCGTCGTCGAGCGGAAACGGCGCCAGCACGATCTCGACGAGCTGCTTGATACCGTCGCCGTGCGCTGCCGACACCGGCAGCGGATCGCCCAGGCCGAGGGCATGGAAATCGGCGGCGACGATCGCGCGGTCCAGGCCTTCGGCCTTGTTGACCACCAGATGCACCGGCCGGCCGGCGCGGCGCAGGCGGGCGGCGATCTGCTCGTCGTGCGGCGTGCGGCCGGCGCGGCCATCGACGAGGAACAGCAGCACGTCGGCTTCGGCGATGGCCTGCTCGGCCTGCCGTGCCATCTCGTGCATGATGCCGTCCTTGGCGACGGGATCGAAGCCGGCGGTATCGACGACCAGGTAGTCGCGCTCCCCCACCCGGCCGACGCCGTAGTGGCGGTCGCGCGTCAGGCCCGGCTGGTCCGCCACCAGGGCGTCGCGCGTGCGCGTGAGGCGATTGAACAGGGTCGACTTGCCGACGTTGGGCCGGCCGACCAGAACGATGGTAGGTTTCACTTCAGGGCGCCCGCCTCAACGCAGTTCATAGGCCGCGACCGTGCCGTCGCGCCCCTGCACGACGAAACCGCGCCCGAAGGGCCGCGGCGCCGCCGACAAGGGGCCGTCGCCGGCGCGGCTGCGCGCGGCGAAAGCGCCCGTATCGCGATCCAGCGCATGGACATAGCCCTCGATGTCGCCGACGACGATGTGGTCGCCGACGATCAGCGGCCGCGACACCGCGCGCCGCGCCAGCGCATCCTGCTTCCACACGCTGGCGCCGCTATAGACGTCGAGCGCATGCACGGCATCGCGGTCGTCGGTGGCGACGGCAAAGCGCGCATCGCGGTCCATGCCGACGCTGCTGGAAAAGTCGCGCGCCCACAGCGCATTGCCGTTGCTGGTGTCGAAGCAGACCATGCGCCCCTGATAGGTCACCGCGCACACTTCGCGGCGGCCCGCGACCGGCGTGCCGGCGACGTCGGCAACCCGTTCGAGCTCGGTCGAACCGCGCGGATTCGCCACCGACAGCTCGGTGATCGCACCGCCGTTGACCGAATTGATCACGACCAGCTTGCCGCCCGGGAAGCCGGCGAGCACGACGTTGCCTTCGAGCAGAACGCCCGAGAAGTTGCGCAGCGCCAGCGGCGGATTGGCGCGCTGATAGATCCAGCGCCGGCTGCCGTCGCGTGCGTTCAATGCGATCAGGCGGTTGTCCGAGGCGCGCAGCACGACCAGCTCGCCATCGACCGCCGGCTGCGCCAGCACCTCGGCGCCGATGCTCGAACGCCAGCGCTCGCTGCCGTCGTTGGCGTCGTAGGCGATCGCGGTGCCGCTCGCGGTCACCACCACGGCGAGGCTGCGGCTGGCGCCGACGCCCGCGGACAGCCGGGTGTCGGCATCCACCCGCCACACCGCGCGGCCGCCTTCGAAGCGGGCGACGTCGCCGTCCTCGCCGGCGGCATAGACGCTGTCGCCGACCACCGCGGGCTCGAACAGATAGGGGCCGGATTCACCGATGTCGGCACGCCACAACTGGACCAGTTCGGCGTTCGGCTTGAACTCGGCCAGCGGCGCCGGCTTCGGCTTGTCGCTGGCGAAGGGGTTGAGGGACGAGCAGCCGGCAGCCAGCACGGCCGCGGCGACGAGCGGTACGAGACGCAGGGAAGCAAGCTTCATCGGTCAGCCTTCCAGGGATTCGAGTTTCACGCGCACCACTTCGCGCAGGGTCACGGCCTGCTCGCCTTCGCGGGCGAGCGTGTCGATCGCGGCCTGATAGGCATTGCGGGCCTCCGCCGCCTTGCCCTGCGCGGCGAGCACGTCGCCGCGCAGGTCGGCGAAGCGCGCGGCATACGCATCCACCGGCGCCGCCTGCAGGCGGGCCAGCGCGGCGTCGAGCTCGCCCTTCTGCAGCAGCACCGTGGCCAGGCGCAGGCGGGCCAGATCGCGCAGTGCCGGGTCCTGGCCCTTGTCCACCGCCCATTCGAGCTGCGCCTGCGCATTGTCCAGCTCGCCGGCCCTGAACTGGGTGCCTGCCGACAGCAGCGCGCCCAGTTGCGCATAGGTCGTGCCCGGGTAGTCGCCGATCAGGCGGCCGGCGGCATCACGCGCCTGCTGCGCCTCCTGGCCGTCCGCCGCCTTCTGCACGACGTGGTACAGCGCGCCGGCCTCGGCGGCATTGCGGTTCTGGTACCACTGCCAGCCCTGCCAGCCGACCGAGGCCAGCGCCGCCAGTGCCGCGATCGTCGCCACCAGATTGCCGTACTGCGCCCACCAGGCTTTCAGTTCGGAAATCTGTTCCTGTTCCTCGAGATCATATACCGCCATCATTCAGCCCCTTCTTCGTCATCACCGCCATACAGCAGCTCCGCCATCGCCTCGGGCAGCGCATCGAGCGCCACGCGCTGCTGTGCACCCGGGCCGCGCATCGGCTTCAGGCCCACTTCTGCGGCGGCGGCTTCATCCTCGCCGATCACCAGCGCCACCGGCGCGCGGCTGGCATCGGCCTTCTTCATCTGCGACTTGAAGCTGCCGCCGCCGCAATGCAGGATTGCGGCAAAGCCATGCGCACGCAAAGCTTCGGCGGCGCGAAAGGCCAGCCGCGCCGCGGCATCGCCCATATGCACGACGTAGGCGTCGACCGCCGGCCGCTCGGGCTCGCCGCCGCAGTCCTTCCACAGCAGCAGCAGGCGCTCGATGCCGATGGCGAAGCCCGCCGCAGGCTGGGGCTTGCCGCCGAGCTGTTCGACCAGGCCGTCGTAGCGCCCGCCTGCGCAGATCGTACCCTGCGCGCCCAGCCGCGTCGTCACCCACTCGAACACCGTGCGGTTGTAGTAGTCGAGGCCGCGCACCAGGCGATGATTGATGCGGAACGGAATGCCGGCATCCTTCAGGAAGACCTGCACCGCCTCGAAATGCGCCTTCGACTCCTCGCCGAGGTAGTCCGCCAGCCTGGGCGCGGCCTCGACGATCGGCTGCAGATCCGGATTCTTGGTGTCGAGGATGCGCAGCGGATTGGTGTACAGGCGCCGCTTGCCGTCCTCGTCCAGCTTGTCCTGGTGCTGCTCCAGGTAGGCGATCAGCGCGGCACGATGCCGGGCACGCTCTTCCGGCGCACCCAGCGAATTGATCTCGAGGGCGACGTCCTCGAGGCCGAGGTCTTCCCACAGCCGGGCGCACATCAGGATCAGCTCGGCATCGGTCTCGGGGCCGGCGAAACCCAGCGCCTCGACGCCGATCTGGTGGAACTGGCGGTAGCGCCCTTTCTGCGGGCGCTCGTGGCGGAACATCGGGCCGTAGTAGTACAGCCGCTGGGGGCCGCCCGAGGCGACGAGATTGTGCTGGATCGCCGCGCGCACGCAGGAGGCCGTGCCTTCGGGGCGCAGCGTCAGGTGTTCGCCGTTCAGCGCGTCCTCGAAGGAATACATCTCCTTCTCGACGATGTCGGTCACTTCGCCGATCGCACGCTTGAACAGCGGCGTGGGTTCGACGATGGGCATGCGGATCGGGCGATAGCCGTAGCTTTGCAGCCAGTCGCGCACGATGTCTTCGAAGTATTCCCAGGTTTCGGCGTCGTCGGGCAGGATGTCGTTCATCCCGCGCACGGCTTGCAGGGTCTGGCTCATGGGTGCTTGGTCTTGTCGGTGTCGCCCGGAGGCGTTGTCGTTGCTGGCTGGATTTGCGAGATTACCTGACGCCCGGCACGGCCGGGCGCCGCAGGCTCAGACGCCCTTCTTCACGTAATGGCTGACCACGTAGTCATCGACGATGGCCTTGAATTCGGCGGCGATGTTGTCGCCGCGCAGCGTGACGGCCTTCTGGCCGTCGATATAGACCGGCGCGGCCGGCGATTCGCCGGTGCCGGGCAGCGAAATGCCGATGTTGGCATGCTTGGACTCGCCCGGCCCATTGACCACGCAGCCCATCACTGCCAGCGTCATGTTCTCGACACCGTCGTACTGGTCCCGCCACACCGGCATCTGCGCCCGCACGTAGTCCTGGATGCTGGACGCCAGTTCCTGGAAGAAGGTGCTGGTGGTGCGGCCGCAGCCCGGGCAGGCCGTGACCATCGGCGTGAACGCGCGCAGACCCATGGTCTGCAGGATCTCCTGCGCGACCACGACTTCCTGCGTGCGGCTGCCGCCGGGCTCCGGCGTCAGCGAGATGCGGATGGTGTCGCCGATGCCTTCCTGCAGCAGCACCGACAGCGCCGCAGTAGGACGCGACGATGCCCTTGCTGCCCATGCCGGCCTCGGTCAGGCCCAGATGCAGCGCATAGTCGCTGCGGCGGGCGAGATCGCGATAGACGCCGATCAGGTCCTGCACGCTCGAGACCTTGGCCGACAGGATGATGCGGTCGCCGGCCAGGCCGTATTCCTCGGCCTTGGCGGCGGATTCGAGCGCCGACACCACCAGCGCCTCGCGCATCACCGCGCCGGCGTCGCTCGGCTCGGCACGGCGGGCGTTCTCGTCCATGATCCGCGCCAGCACCGACTGGTCGAGGCTGCCCCAGTTGACGCCGATCCGCACCGGCTTGCCGTAGCGGCAGGCGAGCTCGACGATGGCGGCGAACTGCGGATCGCGCTTGGCGCCGGTACCGACGTTGCCGGGGTTGATGCGGAACTTGGCCAGCGCTTCGGCACAGGCCGGAAAGTCGGTCAGCAGCTTGTGACCGTTGTAGTGGAAGTCGCCGACCAGCGGCACGTCCATGTTCAGCGCCAGCAGGCGGTCGCGGATGTGGGGCACGGCCCTGGCCGCGGCTTCGTTGTTCACCGTGATCCGGACCAGTTCCGAACCGGCCCGCGCCAGTTCGGCGACCTGCATCGCGGTGCCGAGCACGTCCGCGGTATCGGTATTGGTCATGGACTGCACCACCACCGGCGCATCACCGCCGACGCGTACGCGGCCGATCGCCACCTGGCGCGTCGGATGCCGGCCACGCGGCCCGGCAGCGGCTGAGAAAGGCTTATCGTCTTGGATCATGTTGATCGACATCGTTTACTGGACGGTGAGGCGCGCCACCGAAACCTTGGTGTGGGCAGCCAGATCGACCGGCCTGCCATCGAATTCGAGGCTCACGTTGGCCGCATTGCCGACGACGAGCGCGAACGGCGGCCTGCCCTGGACGTTGCGCGTGGCACCGGCACGATTGATGCCCGAATAGACGACGCTTCCACCGGCATCGCGCACTTCGATCCAGGATTCGCCATTGAAGCGGAAAGCGAGCACCCCGTTGCCGGCCGAGGGCACGGGGGCAGGCTCGGCACCGGCCGAGCCCGCTTCGCTTGCGCTGGAATCGGTCTGGGCCACGCTCGCGTCCGCAGCACCTGCGGCTGGCGGAGCGGGCTCCGACGGTGCTGCATCGGCGGCCGGAGAGCCCGCCGGGACGGCGGTCGCCGGATCGCCGGCCGCCGGATCGCCAGTCGCCGGAACCTCGCTGGCCGCGGCCGGAGCCGGCTCGGCTGCCGTGGGCGGCGTGACGGCCGACGGTGCCATCGTTGCCGGCGGCAGCGCCGGCTCGACGCGGACGCCGCCCATCACCGGCGCTTCGAGCGTGGTCTCGGCGACCGAGGGCTCGGTCTGGAACCAGTCGAAGTACCAGCCGACCAGCACCATCAGCAGCAGCGCCAGCACGATCCAGCCGATCGGCGCCGTGCGCACTTTCGAGCCGCTGCCGTTCGGCATTTCCCCTTCGGCGTTGCGGATCGGCGTCAGATCGACCGCGCCGCCGCCGCTCAGGCGCCGCACCTCATCGAGCAGCGGCGCGGGATCGAGCCCGAGATAGCGCGCATAGTTGCGCATGAAGCCGCGAACGAAGGCCATGCCCGGCAGCGCGGCGAAGTCGTCCGACTCCAGCGCCGCCACCTGGCGCGGATTCAGCTTCAGCGCGAACGCGACCTCGCTCACCGACTCGCCGCGCCGCTCACGCGCCTGGCGCAGACGGCTGCCGGGAGAGATCGCGGCGGACTCGACCTCCGGCGTGGCGGAAGCCTGGGATTGAATGCTGCTCACTCGTACTTCCCTTGCGTCATCTTCTGGTATTCCTCGGACGAACCGAAGCGGCTCTCGAGCTGCGCGGCATAGCTGGCCTCGGCATCCCGGTTGCCCAGGCGGCGCTCCGTGCGCAGGCCGAGCCAGGCCGAGGCCGCGGTCGGGTTGCTCTGCCGATGCAGGCGGATCAGGAAGGCACTGGCCTGATCGTAGCGCCCGCCACGATAGGCGATGTCCGCCAGTTGGTACAGCGCCTGGTTGTTCGACGGCTCCGCCTGCACGGCGGCGAGGAACTGGGTTTCGGCCGCGGCAAGGTCGCCGAGCCGCAGGTGGCACAGCCCCGCATTGGTATAGGGGCGCGTCGCATGCCGGTAATAGGGATTGCGGGCCGCCTGGGCAAGCCGCTCCAGTCCGCGCGCCTCTTCGCCCTGGGTGCACAGGAACCAGCCGTAGCTGTTGTTGAACTCGGGATCGCCCGGTGCATGGCGCAGCGCCAGTTCGAAATTCTGCCGCGCCAGACCGTTCTCCTCGATCATCATGTAGGCCAGCCCGAGCAGATGGTAGGCAGGCGCATAGCCGGGGCTGTCGTTGAGCGCGATGCGCGCTTCGTCCAGCGCCACGTCGTTGCGCCCGATTTCGAAGTAGGCCATGCCGAGATCGACATGCACGCGGGCACGGGTTTCGGCCGGCGTCGAAGGCGAGATGTCGGACATCGGCCGGCTGACCGCCGGATCGCCCGTCCCCCGCGTTCCGGGCGCCGTGGCGCAGCCTGCCGCGAGCGCGGCCGCAAGCAGCATACCGGCCAGCGCAAGGTTTTGCTTCATGAACGTTCCTCCGTTGCCTGCTTCAGGCGCACCGTGCGCCGGGTCCGGTCCTGGACCTGGCCGGCAAGCTGGCCACAGGCCGCATCCACGTCGTCGCCGCGCGTCTTGCGCGTGGTGGTGACGATGCCGGCGTCGATCAGGATAGCGGCAAAGCGGCGGATGCGTTCCGCCGGCGAGCGCAGGAAGCCCGAATTCGGAAAGGGGTTGAACGGAATCAGGTTGAACTTGCACGGCGTGTCGCGCACCAGCGCGACGAGTTCGCGCGCATGGGCCTCGCTGTCGTTGACGCCGTCGAGCATCACGTACTCGAAGGTGACGAAGTCGCGCGGCGCCCGCTCCAGGTAGCGCCGGCAGGCAGCCATCAGCTCGCGCAAGGGGTATTTCTGGTTGATCGGCACCAGCTTGTCGCGCAAGGCATCGTTGGAGGCGTGCAGCGACACCGCCAGCGCCACCGGGCATTCGTCGCGCAGCCGGTCCATCGCCGGCACGATGCCCGAAGTCGATACCGTGACGCGGCGGCGCGACAGGCCGTAGGCGTGATCGTCGAGCATCAGGCGCAAGGCGGTGACGACGTTGTCGAAGTTGGCCAGCGGCTCGCCCATGCCCATCATCACCACGTTGCTGATGATGCGGCCGTTGTCCTTCTCGCCGGCTTCGAGGTCCTGCCCCCCGACCTGCCCCTCGTCCCGCGCCGCGCCGAGCAAGGTGTTGGCCAGCCACAGCTGGCCGATGATCTCGGCCGCCGACAGGTTGCGGTTGAAGCCCTGCTTGCCGGTCGAGCAGAACGCGCAGTCGAGCGCGCAGCCGGCCTGCGAGGACACGCACAGCGTGCCGCGGTGGGTTTCAGGGATGAACACGGTCTCGACCGCGTTGGCATTGCCGACGTCGAGCAGCCACTTGCGCGTGCCGTCGGCCGACACCGAGTCGCGCACCGGCACCGGCGGGGCGATCACCGCCGACTCCTTGAGCCTGGCGCGCAAGGCCTTGGCGACGTCGGTCATCGCGTCGAAGTCGGCGCAGCCTTCGCGATGCATCCAGCGCATCACCTGGCGGGCGCGGAACGGCTTCTCGCCCAGCCCGGCGAACCAGGCGACGAGACCGTCGACGTCGAAATCGAGCAGATTGACCGGCTTGGATATCGACCGGGATGGCGGCTGGGAAATGCTCATGCCTGAAACTTCAGTCCTGTAATGCAAACGGCCCGACCACGCCGCGCGCGGCGCCGGAGCACCGCGGCGTGCGCGACGGGCCGTGGGAACGGACCGCTCAGCGCGAGTAAACGTTCATTCCGGGGAAGAAGAAAGCCACTTCCACGGCAGCGGTTTCCGGCGCATCGGAGCCATGCACCGCGTTGGCGTCGATCGAGTCGGCGAAATCGGCGCGGATCGTGCCCTTGTCGGCCTTCTTCGGATCGGTGGCACCCATCAGCTCGCGGTTCTTGGCAATCGCGTTCTCGCCTTCGAGGCACTGGATCATCACCGGGCCGGAGGTCATGAAGGACACCAGATCCTTGAAGAACGGACGCTCCTTGTGCACGGCGTAGAACTGGCCGGCTTCCTGTTCGGACAGGTGCACCATCCTGGCAGCGATGATCTTCAGCCCGGCGGCTTCGAAGCGGGCATAGACCTGGCCGATGACGTTCTTCGCCACGGCGTCGGGCTTGATGATGGAAAGGGTGCGTTCGATTGCCATGAAAAGCTCCAAGCGGTGTTTGAAAAAAACAGGGAATTTTAGCAGGTTTCCAAGCCGGCTCGGAGACAAGGCTGAACACGGGACATCAGCCGCAGCCGCCGTACTGCCGGCGCGGAACGGCCGAGGCCCGGCTTCGGGCTCAGGCGCGCGCGCGCGCCGCCCCGGCGCGATGGCGCAGCCAGCCGATGAACAGCGGCATCAGCGACAGCGCGATGATGCCCAGGATCACCAGTGTCAGGTTGTTCTGGATCACCGGCAGGTTGCCGAACCAGTAGCCGAGCATCACCAGCGGGCCGACCCACAGCGCAGCGCCGAGCACGTTGAAGGCGACGAAGCGGCGGTAGTCCATCGGCGCCATGCCGGCGACGAAGGGGGCGAAAGTGCGGATCAGCGGCATGAAGCGGGCGATGATGATCGTCTTGCCGCCATGGCGCTCGTAGAAAGTGCGGGTGTACTCCAGCGCGCGGCGGTTGAAGAAGCGGCTGTCCGGCCATTGCGAGATGCGCCCGCCGAAATGCCTGCCGATCGAGTAATTGACCGAATCGCCCAGCACCGCGGCGACGAACAGCACGCCGATCAGGATCGCCGGATCCATGCCGCCGCCGGCGGCCAGCGCGCCGGCCACGAACAGCAGCGAATCGCCGGGCAGGAAGGGCGTGACGACGAGGCCGGTCTCGCAGAACACGATCAGGAACAGGATCGCGTAGATCCAGTTGCCGTATTCGGCCAGCAAGGCGGCAAGGTGGCGGTCGACGTGCAGCAGCAGGTCGACCAGCAGGGCAAGATATTCCATGAGGTTTCCGAGCGGGCGGGGCGCGCGAGATTCTACCCCGAGCGAGCGCGCCTGCATGTTGCAGGATGCACGATGAAACACTCGCGGCGGGCGGCAGAATGCACGAAGCCCGGCGACGGACCGGGCTTCGTGCTTCGCTTGCCGCTCAGGCGCTTACATCATTCCGAGCGCTTTCGGCAGGAAGGTGGAGATGCTCGGGATGTAGGTGATCATCATCAGGAAGATGAGCATGGTCCACAACCAGGGCATCACCGCCTTGCTCATCTCGGTCAGCCCCGCCTTGGTGATGCCGCTGGCCACGAACAGGTTCAGCCCCACCGGCGGCGTGATCATGCCGATCTCCATGTTCACCACGATCATCACCCCGAAGTGGATCGGATCGATCCCCAGCGCCACCGCCACCGGGAACAGGATCGGCGCCAGGATCAGGATGATCGAGGACGGCTCCATCAGCGCACCGGCCACCAGCAGCAGGATGTTGACCACGATCAGGAAGCCGATCGGCCCCATGCCGCTGGCCACGATCGCGTCGGCCATGCGCTGCGGGATCTGCTCGCTGGTCAGGATGAACGAGAACAGCACCGCGCTGGCGATGATGAACAGCAGCATCGCGCTCATGTTGGCCGAGTCCAGCAGCACCCGCGGGATCTGCTTGAACGTCAGGTCCTTGTACACGAACACCGCGATGAAGAACGCGTACACCGCGCTCATCGCCGCCGCCTCGGTCGGCGTGAACATTCCCGAGTAGATGCCACCCATCACCACCACGATCAGCATCAGCCCCCAGAAGGCCTTGCGAAAGTGCTTCATGCGGTCGGCCCAGCTCGTGCGCGCCAGCGTCGGGTAGTTGTTCTTCTGCGCCACGTACCAGGTGCACAGCCCCAGCATGAACGCCAGCAGCAGCCCCGGAATGACCCCCGCCATGAACAGCGCCCCCACCGAGGTGTTGGTCGTCACCGAGTACATCACCATGACGATCGAGGGCGGGATCAGAATCCCCAGCCCACCGGCCGAGGCCACCACCCCGGCGCCGAAGCGCAGCGGGTAGCCTTGCTTGATCATCGCCGGGATCAGGATCGAGCCGATCGCCACCACCGTCGCCGGGCTCGAACCCGACACCGCCGCGAACAGCGCGCAGGCCAGCACCGCACTCATCCCCAGCCCGCCGCGCAGGTGGCCCACCATCGCCGTGGCGAAGTTGATCATCCGCCGCGCCACCCCGCCGTGCGTCAGAAAGTTGCCCGCCAGGATGAAGAACGGGATCGCCATGATCTCGAACTTCTCGATGCCGGTGAACATCTTGAGCGCCACCGACTCGAGCGGCACATCGGTAAACAGGAACATGAAGCTCAGCACCGTCAGCCCGAGCGCCACCCCCACCGGCATGCCGATCGCCATCAGGACGACGAGCAGGCCGAAGATTGCAATCGTATTGGTCATGATCTCATCTCCTCACTTGCCCTGCCTGCGCCGCGCTTCTTCGGCCAGGCGCTCGGCGTGCTCGATGTCCTCGGCGATCGAGATCGCTTCGCCTTCGAGCAGCACGTTCTCGTCCTGCTCTTCGTCCAGCCCTTCGACGTGGCCGTGGTCGTGCGTCGGCAGCTCGCCCGTGCGCCCGAAGCTGATCAGCACCTGCACGAAGCGGTAGCACATCAGGAACGAGCCCAGCGGCACCGCCGAATACACCATCCACGTCGGCCAGTCCAGGTCCGGCGTCGTCGGCCCTTCGTAGTACTCGCCCACGTCGCCGCCCAGCAGCGTCAGCGTCTCGTAGGCCATGCCGTTCTCCCACACGAAGAACGCGCCGAACAGCCCGATCAGCCCGGTGAAGACGATGCCGCAGATCAGCCCGATGCTGATCAGCGCCGCGCGCGAGCTGCCCGTGAGCTTGTTGATCAGGATGTCCACGCCCACGTGAATGCCCGTGCGCACCCCGTAGGCCGCGCCGAACTTGGCCATCCACACGAACAGGATGATGCAGAATTCCTGCGCCCAGCCGAAGTTCATGTCCAGCAGCCAGTCCTGCAGGCCCGGAATCTCGTAGCCCGACAGGTAGCGGTGCACCACCGATACGAAGATCACCACCGTCGCCACCGCCATCAGCGAGGCGATGATGAACTCTTCCAGTCGATCCAGAAGCTTGTTCATGTCTTGTTCTCTCCCAAAGAAACGCCCGTCCGCACCAGGTGCATGACGGGCGTGCAGGGGCTCAGCTCATGTCCGATTACAGCTTGGACGGATCGAATCCGGTCGCTTCGTAGATCGACTTCAGCGTCGCGGCGCCGACGCGCGACTCCATCTTCTTGTGCACCGGAACGAAGGCCTTCTTGAACGCTGCCTTTTCCTCGTCGGTCGGCGTGTAGATCTCGGTCTTGCCCGAGGCGCGCACCGCTTCCAGCGACTTGTCGTTCTCTTCCTTGGCGATCTGGTTGGCATAGTCGGTGGCCTCGACCAGCGCCTTCTCCAACTGGCCGCGCACGTCGGCGGGCAGGCCGTCCCAGAACTTCTTGTTGGTGATCACCGCGTAGCCCAGGTAACCATGGTCGGTCAGCGTCATGTGCTTCTGCACTTCGTGCATCTTCTGGGTGTACAGGTTGGAGTGCGGGTTCTCGGTGCCATCGACGACGCCGGTCTGCAGCGCCTGGTAGGACCTCGGAGAAGGCCATCACCTGCGGCAGGGAACGCACTTCGCGCATCTGCTCTTCAAGCACCTTGGACGACTGGATGCGCATCTTCTTGCCGCGCAGGTCCTCGGGTTTGTGGATCGGGGTGTTGGCCGAGAAGGACTTGAAGCCGTTGTCCCAGTAGGCCAGGCCCCTGATGCCGCGCGGCTCCAGCTTGGCCAGCAGTTGCTCGCCCACCGGACCCTTGGTCACCTTGTTCAGGGCCTCGTAGCCATCGAAGATGTAGGGCAGGTCGAAGGCCTCGAATTCGCGCACGCCCAGCGGACCGAACTTGGCCAGCGAGGGGGCGAGCATCTGCACCGCGCCCAGCTGCAGCGCCTCCATCTCTTCCTTGTCCTTGTACAAGGTGCTGTTGGCGTACACCTCGACCTTGACCGCGCCATCGGTGTATTTCTCGGCCAGCTCCTTGAACCTGTCGGCAGCCTTGCCCTTGGGCGTGTCCTGCGCGACGACGTGGCTGAACTTGATGATGATCGGATCGGCAGCGACAGCAGCCGCCGACAGGCCTACAGCGACCAAACCCACCAGAAGTGCACGGATCTTCATGGATTTCTCCCCTCCGAATGAACGGCGTTCATATATTGATGTTTGCGTGCTCCGCCGGACGGCAGCGACCGGCGGAGCTGACTGCACCGATAAATTTTCTGCACAGCACCATCAGTATCCTTTGTAGCCGTCGATCGGTTCTATTGTGGAAATCCGCAGTCCCAGCCGGGTACCATCCGCACACACTCCTGTCGCGCCTGCACACCGACTTCATGCCTCCTGCCGACACTCCGCCCCTCCAGGTCGCGCCCGGACGCGCCCGCTGGGTGGGCCGGGTCTCCTACTTCGCCCTGCCGCTGTTCCTCGCGGCGATCGCCGCGCTCGTCTGGCTGACGCGCCAGTACGACGCCGACGAACAGCGATCCACGCTGATCAGCGATGTGCTGTGGATGGAGCAGAACCTTCGCTTCGAGCTCGACCGCAACGAAGCGGACCTCCAGCAGCTCGGCCCGGATCTGTTCGCCCCCCGGCTGCAGCAGCAGACCGAAGCCCGCCTGGCACACCTGCTGACCCAGGGGCGGGGGCTGGTGCGCATCCTCTGGCGCGCGCCCGACGGCACCCTGGCCGGCGCCATGCCGCCGCTGCCCGCCCCGGATACGGACGAGGCGGCCGACCTTTCCCTCGTCGATACGCCTTTCCAGCTCGCACGCAACATCGGCCGCCCCACTTACGGCCCGCCCTATCCGGGGAGCAACGGCAAGCATCGCTTCGAGGTACATATCCCGGTCTGGTCCGACAATGCGCTGAAAGGCATGGTGACCGGGATTTATTCGCTGAACGACATCGTCGTCCGCGATCTGCCCTGGTGGTTTTCGACACGCTACCGGGTCGCGGTGCTCGACAGCGACGGAAACGAGATCGCCGCCAAATCGAAGGTCGCACCGCTGTCGTCGCAGCTCGATTATCAGATTCCCCTGGAACCGCCCGGCCATGGCCTGAGCCTGCAGATCACCGCCTACAGGCCGGAGGCGCGCTGGATTCCGCTGCTGCTGACCGCCTCCATCGTGCTCCTCGGCGGCGCCATCGTCTGGAGCGTGACCCAGCTCCGCCGCCAGCTTGCCCGCCGCCAGCAGGCCGAGATCGCGCTACGGGCCGAATCGGCCTTCCGCAAGGCGATGGAAGATTCGATGCTGACCGGCATGCGCGCCCGCGACCTCGATGGCCGCCTGACCTATGTGAACTCCGCCTTCTGCCGCATCACCGGCTACAGCGCCGACGAACTGATCGGCCTCGAGCCCCCGCTGCCCTACTGGCTGCCGAACCACATCGAACAGCGCCAGGAGCTGCTCGACCGCCTCGAGGACACCGGCTCGACCCCGGACGGCATCGAGCTGCGCTTCCGCCGCAAGAATGGCGAGCTGGTCGACGTGCTGCTGTTCGAAGCACCGCTGATCGACGCCCGTGGCCGCCAGACCGGCTGGATGGGCTCGGTGCTCGACATCACCGAGCAGAAACGCGCCCGCGAACTGGCCCAGCAACAGGAAGAACGGCTGCAGGCCACGTCGAGGCTGGTGACGATGGGCGAAATGGCCTCGACCCTGGCGCATGAGCTCAACCAGCCCCTGACGGCCATCGCAAGTTATGCCGACGGCTGCCTGCATCACCTGCAGAGCACCGACACCGAGCGCAACGACCTGCTCGACATCCAGCGCAAGATCGGGCGCCAGGCCCGCCGCGCGGGCGAGATCATCCGCCGGGTGCACGACTTCGTGCGCCGCTCGGAGCCCCGGCTGGATCAGATCGATCTCAATGCCGTCGTCCGCGACGCTGCCGGCCTGATCGAAGCAGACGTCCGCAAACGGCGGATGCAGCTCGTCCTCGACCTGGCCCCCGGGCTTCCGCCCGTCAGGGCCGATGCCGTGATGATCGAGCAGATCGTCGTCAACCTGGTACGCAACGGCATGGACGCAATGCGCGACACGCCGCCCGCCGACAGAAAGATTCTCGTCGCCACCCGGCTCGAAGGCCAGGCCGTCGCCGTCCGGGTCACCGACCACGGCTGCGGCATTCCGGCCGATACCGCCGCCCGCCTGTTCGAACCCTTCTTCACCACCAAGCGCGAAGGCATGGGCATGGGGCTCAACATCTGCCGTTCCATCGCCGAACTCCACCACGGCCGCCTCGCTTTCGACGCGGCACCCGGCGGCGGTACCATCTTCACCCTGACGCTTCCCGTGGAAAACGCATGAATCCGCCCTGCGCGCACATCATCGACGACGACGACGCCATCCGCGACGCCCTCCAGTGGCTGTTCAAGACACGCGGCGTCGCCTGCCAGGTCTGGGAAGGCGGCGAACAATTCCTCGCCGCATGGCAGCCGGAGTGGCAGGGTTGCATCGTTCTCGACATCCGCATGGCGGGCATGAGCGGGCTCGAATGCTTCGACACCTTGCTGGCGCGCGGCTGCCGGCTGCCGGTGATCTTCATCACCGGCCATGGCGACGTGCCGATGGCGGTGGCGGCGCTGAAGAAAGGCGCTTTCCATTTCATCGAAAAGCCCTTCAACGACCACGACCTGGTCGAACTGGTGGAAAAGGCGCTCGCCCTCGATGCCGAACGCCAGCGCGCCGCGGCCGGCCGCGAAGCGATCGAAGCCCGGCTGGCGACGCTGACGCAGCGCGAACGCGAAGTCATGGAGCTGATCCTGGAAGGCAAGTACAACAAGGTCATCGCCGACGAGCTGTCGATCTCGATGCGCACCGTCGAAGCGCACCGCTCCCGCATCTTCGACAAGATGGCCGTTCGCTCGGCGGTGGAACTGGCGCAGATCCTGACCGACCTGCGCGGCTGAAGCTGCTGCGGGCCGGTCGTCACCGGCTTTCTCCCCCCGGCCTCCACTCCGGCACCAGACCGGCGCTGCCCGCCTCGCAGGCAAAGTCCGCGGCGACGCCGATGCCGCCGATCCAGGCCGCTTCGCCGCCGATCCACAGCACGGGCAGGCGTTCGCGCATCCAGGCCGGAATCCCCGCTTCCTGGCACAGCTTCCTGAAGCTGCGCCGCGGCCGCCCCACGCCCAGGCGCATTTTCAGGCCGGGCCGATACGCATCCAGCACGACCGGCGCCAGGCCGTCGATTGCGGCACGGGCGATGCCTGCGCCGACGGTGGGACGGAAATCGACGCTGCCCGCCCCCCACGGCAGGCGGGCGCCGCCTTGCCAGGGCTGCGGCCGCGGGCGTTCGGCGAGACTCGACTCCAGCCACAGTTCGCCCCGGTAGATGCAGCAGGCCAGATCGCCCAGTTCGAGGCGCAGTGGATGGGAAGCCGGCACCGCGCGCATCTGGCGCAGCGCCTCGCCCAGCCGTGCCTGGCCGGGTGCGCGGAAGCCCTGCCGCCGCGCCAGCCAGCGCAGCAGATTGGCGATGCGGGTATCGGGCAAGGCCAGCAGGCGCTCACTTTTCAGCGCTTGCCCGCCGCAGGCGGCATGATCCAGTTCGGCAAGCTGGTCGAGCAGATCGCCTGCCTCGCGGAAATGCCCTGCCGCCCGCGCCAGCGTCACGGCCGCCGCCGGAAAACGCTCACCGAGCGCCGGCAGCACGCGATGGCGCAGATGATTGCGGCGGTGGTCCAGCACCGCGTTGCTTTCGTCCTCGACCCAGCTCAGCCCGTGGTTTCGCGCCCAGGCTTCGATCCCGGCACGGCGGCAGTCGAGCAGCGGCCGCAAGCGCCCCGGCCGGCCGGCCTGCGGCGGTTCGAACGCCGCCATCGCCGCCGCGCCGCGCACGCCGCTGCCCCGCAGCAGCCGGAACAGCAGGGTTTCGGCCTGATCGTCGAGGTGATGGCCGAGCGCCAGCCAGTCGCAATCGACGCCATCGAGCGCCGCATGGCGCACGCGCCGGGCAGCGGCTTCGAGCCCGGCGGCATCGTCGCGCGGCACGGTCACGCGGAACAGGGAGAAGGGAATCTGCAACCGGGCGCAGCGCCGCCCGCAAGCCTCGGCCCACGCATCCGCGTTCGGGCTGAGGCCATGATGAACGTGGGCCGCCCTGAGCGAAAACCCCAGGCGCGGCGCCAGGGCATGCAGCACATGCAGCAGCACGACCGAATCGACGCCGCCCGACAGCGCACAGCACAGGCGCGCACCCGGGCCGACTCCCGCTGCCTTCAAGCTGCGGGAAGCGGCCTCCGGCAACATGGCTTCAGGCCGCCTGTTCCTTGAAGCGGCCGTAGCTCATCAGCTTCTCGTAGCGTTGCGCCACGAGTTCGGAGGGCGACAGATGCTCCAGCTGGCGCAGCGACTCGGCCAGCGCCAGCTTCAGCGACGCCGCCATCGTGCGATGATCGCGGTGGGCACCGCCGATCGGTTCATTGACGACCTTGTCGACCAGGCCGAGCGACTTCAGCCTCGCCGCGGTGATGCCCATGGTCTCGGCCGCCTCGGCCGCCTTGTCGGCACTCTTCCACAGGATCGACGCGCAGCCTTCGGGCGAGATCACCGAATAAGTGGAATATTGCAGCATCAGCACCTGGTCGCCGACCGCGATCGCCAGCGCGCCGCCGGAACCGCCTTCGCCGATGATGGTGGCGATGATGGGCACGCGCAGTTCGGCCATCAGGTAGAGGCTGTGGCCGATGGCTTCGGACTGGCCGCGCTCCTCGGCACCGATGCCGGGATAGGCGCCCGGCGTGTCGACGAAGGTGAACACCGGCAGGCCGAACTTCTCGGCCAGCTTCATCAGCCGCATTGCCTTGCGATAGCCCTCGGGCCGCGGCATGCCGAAGTTGCGCGCGATCTTTTCCTTGGTGTCACGGCCCTTCTGGTGGCCGATGACGACACAGCTCTCGCCGTTGAAACGCGCCAGGCCGCCGACGATGGCCTTGTCGTCGGCAAAGGCGCGGTCGCCGTGCAGTTCCTCGAAGTCGGTGAAGATGTGCTGGGCGTAGTCGAGCGTGTAGGGCCGCTGCGGGTGGCGCGCGACCTGGGCGATCTGCCACGGTGTCAGCTTGGCGTAGATGTCCTTGGTCAGCGACTGGCTCTTGGCTTCGAGGCGGGCGATCTCCTCGGAGATGTCCACGGCGGGGTCGTCCGCCACGAAACGCAACTGGTCGATCTTCGCTTCCAGTTCGGCAACCGCCTGTTCGAAATCCAGAAAAGTGGTCTTCATCCAACCGTTCCCACTGAGAAATGTGCGCCATTGTAACGCCACACGGGCCGCCCCGGACCCATCGCATTCGGACAAACATGCCCGGAAAACCTGCTACACGGCCATAAACAAGCGGGGTGGCCGCCTTTCGGCAACCACCCCGCACACGATTGCGGCGAACCGCCGATCAGTCGTTGTTCATGAAGCCCAGCAGGTGCAGCAGGCTGGTGAAGAGGTTGAAGATCGACACGAACAGCGTCACCGTCGCCATCACGTAGTTGGTCTCGCCGCCATGGATGATGTTGCTGGTCTCGTACAGGATCAGGCCCGACATCAGCAGCACGAAGGCGGCGGACACGGTCAGCGACAGCGCCGGAATCTCGAAGAAGATCGCGCCCAGGCCGGCCAGGAAGGCCACCAGGATGCCGACCATCAGGAAGCCGCCCATGAAGGAGAAATCCTTCCTGGTCGTCACCGCGTAGGCCGACAGGCCGAGGAAGATCGCCGCGGTACCGGCCATCGCCTGCATCACGATGGTGTCGCCGTTGGGCAGCGACATGTAGGCCGAGATGATCGGGCCGAGCGTGAAGCCCATGAAGCCCGTCAGCGCGAACACGAACAGGATGCCCAGGCCGCTGTTGCGGAACTTCGTCGTCAGGAACAGCAGGCCGAAATAGCCGACCAGGGTGATGATCAGCCCCGGGTGCGGCAGCCCCATCGCCATCGACAGCCCGGCCGTCAGTGCGGAGAAGGCCAGCGTCAGCGACAGCAGCATGTAGGTGTTGCGGATGACCTTGTTGGTCGACAGCACCGATGCTTCGGAGCGAGTCGTCGTCGAAAGGCGGTTTTCCATGGTCTTGCTTCCTCCGGTCAGGGGGTTTTGTTTTGGGGTATCGAATTGCCCCGGCGCCAGCACTCTGACGTCAGGCCGGCTGCACCTGCATCGAGCCGATGCGAGCCCGGTTCGGGCGCTGGACACGGCGCACGCGCTGGGCAAGCACGCGGGCGACACGTTCGGCAGCCTGGTCCACCGCAGCGCGGACGTCGATCTGGGTGATCGCGAAAACCACGTCGGGCAGGTTGCGCAGGCGCAGTTGTACCACGCAACGCTTGTCCTGGCCGCCGCGCGGGCCGTTGACGTCGGCCACTTTCACGCGCGCCCACTGGATGTGGTCACGAAAACGTCCGATTGCGAAGCCCATCCGGCGGGTCACGTAATCACGCAGGACGGGCGCGGCTTCGACGCCCTCACAATGCAGATCGATTCGCATCTCGAGTCTCCTTTATTGGTAGTTGCGCATCACCGCCAGGCTGGACGCCTGCCGGATACTAAACCTCAGACGCTTCGATAGAATCTCGGTTCAACAGAATATGCATCCGATTTTTTCGAAGTATCAATCCTAGCCGGGAGCGGGCCATGATCAACTACAAGCAGCTGCATCATTTCTGGACCGTCGCCCGAGCAGGTGGGATCGTGCGCGGCGCAGAACGTTCCGGACTCGCACCACAAACCTTGTCGGGCCAGATCGCCACGCTCGAAGCCGAACTCGGCGTCAGCCTGTTCAAACGCCAGGGGCGCGGGCTGGCGCTGACCGATACCGGGCGCGTCGCCCTCGATTATGCCGAAGAAATTTTCCGCCTCGGTGACGAACTGGAAGAAGCGATCCGCAGCCGCGCCAGCGGTCGCGCCGTCCTTTTCGCGTCGGCGTCGCCGACGTGGTGCCGAAGACGATCGCCTGGCTGCTGCTGGCGCCGTCGATGACGCTGGCCGAGCCGATGCGCATCGTCTGCCGCGAAGGCAAGTTCGATGCCCTGCTCGGAGAGCTGGCGATCCACAAGCTCGACGTCGTGCTCGCCGACGGCCCGATGCCGCCGAACATGGACGTGCGCGGCTACAGCCACAAGCTGAGCGAATCGACCATCGGCTTCTTCGCCGCGCCCAGCCTGGCTGCAGCCCTGAGCAACGACTTTCCGCACAACCTGAACGGCGCACCGCTGCTGCTGCCGGGCAGCGAAGCCGCAGTGCGCGGCCCGCTGCTGCGCTGGCTCGACGCCGCCGGGCTGAAGCCGCACATCGTCGGCGAATTCGACGACAGCGCGCTGATGCGCGCCTTCGCCGAAGCCGGTGCCGGCATCTTCCCCAGCGCCCTGGCGGTCGGCGAACAGCTCTGCCGCCAGGATGCGATGGTGCACCTCGGCACTGCGGAAGACGTCGTCGAAACCTATTACGCGATCTCGGTGGAGCGCAGGCTGACCCACCCCGCGGTACGTGCGATCAGCGCCGCGGCGAACGAGCGCCGGCAGCCGGATTGAGCCGGAGCCGAAAGCGGTCACCCGCAGCACGGACGGACGCCGTGGGAGAAAAACGCGGATTTGCCATCGCCCCCGGCGATGCGCCAGAATCCCGCCCTTGCGTGGCGCAGCGATGCGCAAGTGCGCAGGGGAAAACCCGGAAAGAGTGCGCAGACAGTGCGCTGGTGCCGGGAGTGGGACTCGAACCCACACACCTTGCGGCGGCGGATTTTGAATCCGCTGCGTCTCACCGATTCCGCCATCCCGGCTGGGAAGCCGCGCATTATCCACGAATACCGCTCGCCGCGGCAAGCAGGACACCCAGGGCATGCCGACGGGCCGTGCCTGCTTCCATCCACCCAACTCCATTCTTCACCTGATTACATGCAGCTCACGCTGAACGATTTCGACTATCCCCTGCCGCCGGAGCTGATCGCCCAGGCGCCGCTCGCCGAACGCAGTGCAAGCCGCCTGCTGGTCGTGCCGGCAGACGGGGACGGCGCCCTGCTCGACCGCCACTTTGCCGATCTGCCCGAACTGATCGGCCCGAACGACCTGCTGGTGTTCAACGACACCCGCGTGATCCACGCCCGCCTGCACGGCGTCAAGGCCAGCGGCGGCCAGGTCGAAGTGCTGATCGAGCGTGCCGTCGGCCCGCACGAAGCGCTCGCCCAGGTGCGCGCGAGCAAGTCGCCCAGGACCGGCAGCATGCTGCGCCTGGCCGATGCCTTCGAGGTCGAGGTGCTCGGCCGCGCCGGCGAGTTCTACCACCTGCGCTTTCCGGCCGGCGAAGACCTGTTCGCGCTGCTGGAGCGCCACGGCAAGCTGCCGCTGCCGCCCTACATCCAGCGCGCCGCCGGCGACGACGACGAAAGCCGCTACCAGACCGTGTTCGCGCGCGAGCCCGGCTCGGTCGCCGCGCCGACTGCCGGCCTGCATTTCGACGAGGCCACCCTCGCCCGCCTCGCGGCAAAAGGCGCGCGCTGCGCCTGGCTGACGCTGCACGTCGGCGCCGGCACCTTCCAGCCGGTGCGGGTCGACGACCTCGGTGAACATCGCATGCACCGCGAGCGCTACGTGATCCCGCAGCAGACGGTCGATGCCATCGCGACCACCCGCGCCGCCGGCGGCCGCGTCATCGCCGTCGGCACCACCAGCATGCGGGCGCTGGAAGCCGCCGCCCAGGACGGCCCGCTCGCCGCCGGCAGCGGCGAGACCGAGATCTTCATCCTGCCCGGCTTCCGCTTCCAGGTCGTCGATGCGCTGGTCACCAACTTCCACCTGCCCAGATCCACGCTGCTGATGCTCGTCTCCGCCTTCGCCGGCATGGACGAGATCCGCCGCGCCTACGCCCACGCCATCGCCCAGCGCTACCGCTTCTTCAGCTACGGCGACGCGATGTTCCTCACCCGCAACGAAAACGCCGAACACGATGCAGTTTGAACTCCTCACCACCGACGGCGGCGCCCGCCGCGGCCGCCTGACGCTGAACCACGGCACGGTCGAGACGCCGGTCTTCATGCCGGTCGGCACCTATGGCACGGTCAAGGCGATGACACCGGACATGCTCGCCGGCATCGGCGCGCAGATCTGCCTGGGCAACACCTTCCACCTGTGGCTGCGCCCGGGGCTGGACATCATCCGCGCCCACGAAGGCCTGCACCGCTTCATGGCCTGGGACAAGCCCATCCTCACCGACTCGGGCGGCTTCCAGGTCTTCAGCCTGGGCGCGCTGCGCAAGATCAGCGAGGAAGGGGTCAAGTTCGCCAGCCCGATCGACGGCGCCCGGCTGTTCCTGACGCCCGAGATCTCGATGCAGATCCAGGCCGTGCTGAACTCGGACATCGTCATGATCTTCGACGAATGCACACCCTACCCCGCCAGCCGCGACGAAGCGGCAAAGTCGATGCGGCTGTCGCAGCGCTGGGCGCGCCGCTCGCGCGACGAGTTTGACCGCCTGGAGAACGCCAACGCCCTGTTCGGCATCGTCCAGGGCGGCATGTACGAGGACCTGCGCGACGAATCGCTCGGCGCGCTGGAAGAGATCGGCTTCCACGGCTTCGCCATCGGCGGGCTGTCGGTCGGCGAACCCAAGGAAGACATGGCGCGCATCCTCGCCCACACCGCGCCGCGCCTGCCGCAGCACAAGCCGCGCTACCTGATGGGCGTCGGCACACCCGAGGACATCGTCGAAGGCGTGGCCGCCGGCATCGACATGTTCGACTGCGTGATGCCGACCCGCAACGCGCGCAACGGCTGGCTGTTCACCCGCTACGGCGACATCAAGATCAAGAACGCGGTGCACAAGGCCGACACCCGCCCGCTCGATCCGTCCTGCGACTGCTATACCTGCCGCAACTTCAGCCGCGCCTATCTGCACCACCTGCACCGTACCGGCGAGATCCTCGGCAGCATGCTCAACACCGTGCACAACCTGCGCTACTACCAGACCCTGACGGCCGAACTGCGCGAAGCCATCGCCGGCCAGGCTTTCGAAGCCTACGTGCGCCGCTTCCGCGAGGAGCGCGCGACCGGCGCACATTGACCTCATCATTGAACCCGAACTGCCGCGCAACGTCTCACCCGGCCGGAGCACTCGCCGGCAACTGCTATAATCGAGCGCTTTTTCGCTAACCCGGAGTAACCAACGTGCTGATTTCCAATGCCTATGCCCAAGCTGCGGGCAGCGACCCGACCGGCGGCCTGATGGGCCTGCTGCCCCTGATCCTGATGTTCGTGGTGCTGTGGTTCCTGATGATCCGCCCGCAGATGAAGCGCGCGAAGGAACACAAGGCCATGGTCGAAGCCCTGGCCAAGGGCGACGAAGTCATCACCGGCGGCGGCATCGCCGGCCGCGTGACCGAAGTCGGCGACAGCTTCGTGCAGGTCGAAGTGGCTGCCAACACCGTGATCGCGGTGCAGAAGCAGGCCGTCGCCTCCGTGCTGCCCAAGGGCACGCTGAAGTCCCTTTGATCCCATCTGCCGTGGAGCCGGGCAATCTCCCCTGGAGATCGCCCGGCTTTGCGCAATCCCGGCTGCCCTGCCCGCCGCTGCCCCAGGCAGCGATCGTGGCCCGGCACCATACTGTCTGCCGCCGACGATGAATCGCTACCCCCTCTGGAAGAACCTCATGATCGGCCTCGTGCTGCTGTGGGGTCTGATCTACACCTTGCCCAACTTCTACGGCGAGGTCCCCGCGGTCCAGGTGTCCAGTGCCAAGGCCACGCTCAAGCTCGACCCTGCCTCCGCCTCCGATCGCGTCGCCAATGCGCTGAAGGACGCCGGCATCGAACACGGCGGCATCTTCTCCGACGCCGGCAGCGTGCGTGCCCGCTTCGCCAGCACCGACATCCAGCTGCGCGCCAAGGACGTCATCGAGCGCGCCTTCAACCCGGATGCCGAAGACCCTTCCTACGTCGTCGCACTCAACCTGCTGCCGGCCTCGCCCGCCTGGCTGACCGCGATCCACGCGCTGCCGATGTACCTCGGCCTCGACCTGCGCGGCGGCGTGCATTTCCTGCTCGAAGTGGACATGCCGGGCGCGCTGACCAAGCGCCTCGACTCCACCACCGGCGACCTGCGCACGCTGATGCGCGACAAGAACGTCCGCCACGCCGGCATCGCCCGCGAAGGCAACACCGTCGTCATCCGCTTCCGCGACGCGGCCCAGCGCGACGCCGGCCGCCGCGCCATCCAGGACAGCACCAACGACCTGCAGTTGAGCGACCGCGACGCCGCTGCCGACGACCTCCGCCTGGTCGCCACGCTGACGCCGCAGGCCCAGCAGACGATGCGCGACTTCGCCATCAAGCAGAACATCACCACGCTGCACAACCGCATCAACGAACTCGGCGTCGCCGAGCCGGTGATCCAGCAACAGGGCGCCGATCGCATCGTCGTGCAGTTGCCGGGGGTGCAGGACGTGGCCAAGGCCAAGGACATCCTCGGCCGCACCGCGACGCTGGAAGTGCGCATGGTGGATGACACCCCCGGCGCACTCGAAGCCGCGCTGGGCGGCAGCATCCCCTTCGGCACCGAGCTGTATTCCGAGCGCGGCGGCGGCCCGCTGCTGGTCAGGAAGCAGGTCGTGCTGACCGGCGACCGCCTCACCGACGCCCAGCCCGGCTTCGACGGCCAGACCAACGAGCCCGCGGTGCACCTGACCCTGGACGCTGCCGGCGCCCGCATCTTCCGCGACGTCACGCGCGAGAGCATCGGCAAGCGCATGGCCATCCTGCTGATCGAGAAAGGCAAGGGCGAGGTCGTCACCGCGCCGGTGATCCGCACCGAGATCGGCGGCGGCCGCGTGCAGATCTCCGGCCGCATGACCACCACCGAAGCCAACGACGTCGCCCTGCTGCTGCGCGCCGGCTCGCTCGCCGCGCCGATGGAGATCATCGAGGAGCGCACCGTCGGCCCCAGCCTCGGCGCCGACAACATCTCCAAGGGCTTCCACTCGACGCTGTGGGGCTTCATCGCCATCGCCGCGTTCATGTGCCTGTACTACGCACTGTTCGGCGTCGTATCAACGATCGCGCTGGCCGCCAACCTGCTGCTGCTGGTGGCGCTGCTGTCGCTGCTGCAGGCCACGCTGACGCTGCCCGGCATCGCCGCGATGGCGCTGACGCTGGGCATGGCGATCGACGCCAACGTGCTGATCAACGAACGCATCCGCGAGGAACTGCGCAACGGCTCGAGCCCGCAGGCCGCGATCGCCGCCGGCTATGACCGCGCCTGGGGCACCATTCTCGACTCCAACGTCACCAGCCTGATCGCCGGCATCGCGCTGCTGGTGTTCGGCTCCGGCCCGGTGCGCGGCTTCGCGGTGGTGCACTGCCTCGGCATCCTGACCTCGATGTTCAGCGCCATCCTGGTGTCGCGCATGCTGATCAACTTCATCTACGGCCGCCGGCGCAAGATCGACAGCCTGTCCATCGGCCAGGTCTGGAAGCCGGACAGCAACTGAGCGCGGAACAAGGAAAACGCAACCATGGAATTCTTCCGCATCAAGAAAGACATCCCGTTCATGCGCCACTCGCTGGTGTTCAACGCGATCTCCTTCATCACCTTCCTGCTCGCGGTGTTCTTCATCGCCACCCGCGGCCTGCACCTGTCGGTGGAGTTCACCGGCGGCACGCTGGTCGAAGTCGCCTATACCGAAGCCCAGGAACTGGAACCGATCCGCAGCGCGCTCGCGGCCGATGGCCACTCCGACATCCTGGTGCAGCACTTCGGCAGCGCCCGCGACGTCATGATCCGCCTGCCCAACCGCGACGACATCGACAGCAACGGCGTTGCCGACCGCGTCATGGCCACGCTGCACAAGATGGATGCCCCGGCACCGGAACTGCGCCGCGTCGAGTTCGTCGGCCCGCAGGTGGGCAAGGAACTCGCCAGCGACGGCGCGATGGCGCTGCTGCTGGTGATCATCGGCATCATCCTCTATCTGGCGCTGCGTTTCGAATGGCGCCTGGGCGTCGCCACCATCATCGCCAACCTGCACGACGTCATCATCATCCTGGGCTTCTTCGCCTTCTTCCAGTGGGAGTTCTCGCTGGCGGTGCTGGCAGCGACGCTGGCGGTGCTGGGCTACTCGGTGAATGAATCGGTGGTGATCTTCGACCGCGTACGCGAAACCTTCCGCAAGAAACGCGGCTACACCACCGAGCAGGTGGTCGACCACGCCATCACCAGCACCATCTCGCGCACCATCATCACCCACGGCAGCACGCAGATGATGGTGCTGTCGATGCTGATCTTCGGCGGCGAGACGCTGTTCTACTTCGCCCTCGCACTGACTATCGGCATCTGCTTCGGCATCTACTCCTCGGTGCTCGTCGCCAGCCCGCTGGCGATCTGGCTCGGCATGAAGCGCGAGCAGTTCGTGAAGGTGAAGAAGGAAAAGGAAGAAGCCGTGGTCTGATACGGCCCGGCCACGCCGAAGAAAAGGCGCCCCACGCGGGCGCCTTTTCATCGCCGGGCCGCCCCAAGATGAAAAGCGCCCCCTTGGGGGGCAGCGACCGCACGCAGTGGGGGAGCGTGGGGGTTATTTTTCATTTCATCGGGATTCCGGCACCGGACTGCGCCGAATCCCGGCATGGCAGGCTCGTCACCGCGGCGAAACGCCCGGATATGGCGCAGCCCTCCAATCAGGCGTTATGCGAAGCAGCAGGGTCGGCAGGCAGACGGAAAGACGCCAGCTCCTGCGCGTCGAGCTGGCCGACCAGCCCCGTCTCCCAGGCCAGGTAGCGCCGCGCGGCTTCCTTGTTGCCGTCGTGCCGATCATGCACGAAGAAAAGATGGTCGATGCATTCCGTGTCGCCGGGAAGGTCGGGCGTGGCCACCTCGGCCAAGCCCGCTGCACGCCAGGCGGCCATGCCGCCTTCCAGCAACAGCGCCGGCTGCGCCAACTGGCATTCCGACACTGCCCAGGCCGCCAGTGCGGGCTCGTCGGCGACCAGCACGACCTGGCGCCCTTCTCCGGCGAGATCGGCCGCCAGCCGGGGCCGGATGGACCAGCGGGCACCGTCGATGTGTCCAGCCCGGTAAGCCATGCCGGGGCGGAGGTCCACGACGGCGATTTCGCCACCTTCCAGACGTTCCGCCAGGGCCTGCACGGAGATGCTTCCCAGCATGGGCGGCACAGGCGCGGCAGGGGTTTGCAACGACAGGCCGCTGGACAGGCCGCCCTCGAGCACGCAGGCGTCGTGCCCCATCTGGCGCAGCCAGCCGGCGACCGTGGGCGCCCGCACGCCGTCGTCGTCGAACAGCACCAGCCGGGCACCGCGCACACCGACGTACTGATCGAAAGCCTGCATCAACTGGCCGCCCGGGGTGTGCTGCGCACCGGGCAGGCTGCCGCGGGCGAATTCCTCCGGCGTGCGCACGTCGCACAGAAACAGCGTCCGGTCCGTGTCCGCAGCCCAGGCCCGCACGGTCGAGGCGTTCACGCTCGGCACCTCGAAGCGCGCGGCCAGCCGGTGCGCCGCATCGCGCAGGGCCGGACTGCCGGAATCGTCGGGGTAACGCCGGCTGCCGCCGTGCTCCAGCGTCTGGTCGGCGAGGAACCAGCCCTGGGTGCCGTTCTCCAGCGCATAGACGGGATTGGGAATGCCGAGGTTGATCAGCGTTTGTGCGCCGATGATCGAGCGGGTACGGCCGGCGCAGTTGATCACGATTGGCGTACTGTCGTCGGGCATGATGGATCGCACCCGATAGGCCAGTTCGCCGTTGGGGCAGCAGATGGCCGTCGGGATGTTCATCTTGCAGAACTCCGAGACGGGGCGGCCGTCCAGCACCACCACCGGCGAAGGGCCGGCGATCATTGCCGCCAGTTGCTGCGCCGTCACCCGGGGGGTGTGATAGACCTTCTCGGCCAGTTCGCCGAATGTCTTGGAAGGCAGGTTGACGCCGGCGAACAGCACATGGCCGGCAGCCAACCAGGCGCGAGTGCCGCCATCCAGCACGCAGACGCGGCGATAACCCAGCGCCGCCAGCCGTGCCGCTGCGCTCGAGGCGACGCCGTGGCCTTCCTCGCCACCGTCGTCATACACCACGACCCGCACATCCAGCCGCGGCACCAGGCGCCGGACTTCCAGCTCCAGCCGGCTGTAGGGCAGCGGCGTGGCGTGGAAAAGATGGGCCTCGCCGTACAGGCCGTGCTCCCGGACGTCGAGCACGGCGATCTCGCCGCCGTCGTGCAGCCAGGTCTTGAGCAGGGAGGGGCTTATGCATTCGATGGTCATGAAGGGCGGGGTCGGAAGTGCTCGGCAGGGTTGCCGTCGGTGCGCAAAGGAGGAAGATTCGGCGTAGGCCAATCAGCGGCGGGTCTGCACGCCGATGCCCATGGTCTGGCAAGTCCCCTGCTCCAGGTCGTAGGCGGTGCGTTGATCCAGGGTCTCCAGCGCGCGGCCGTACATGTGCAGGTGGCGGATGATCTGTTCGCCCTCGATCTGCACCGAATGGATGTCGTCGGGCATCAAGGCAACGCCATGGCCGGGCTCCACCAGGATGCGCTCCGTCTCGCGCAGCCTGCCCACGCCCGGTACGGAGCCGTCGTCGATACGCTCGTAAAGACGATTGACCTCGGTGCCCTCGACCGCCGCGATACAGGCCCAGGTCGTGTGGTTGTGCGGCACGATCTTCTTGCCCGGGCGCATCACGTTCAAGTAGAGCGCATAGCTCTGGTCCGGATCCTCGGCGATCAGATAGCGGGCCTGGTGTTCGCCGGCCTCGGGCGGGGGAAAGTCGGCGGCCTGCCACAGCTCGGCCCTGGCGGCGATCGCCTCCAGCGAAGCCAGCACGGTGGCGAGGGCCGCGCGCGTGGTCCCGGCATCGCCGATGGCATGTTTCATCCGGGCAATGGCCTCACCGACGGCCTGCTGGCGTTGCTCACTTACAGTATTCACAGCAATCTCCTTGTCTCCGGCACCGATGCGGGGATGGGATGATCGGCACGCCTCAGCGCCACTCTAATGGCAGCGCCATGTCGAAACAACGCCATTCCGGAGCAAAAAACATCAGTATCATTAATGAATGAGCACACTCGACCTCGAGCAACTGCGTACCCTGGCGGCAATCGTCAAGCACGAGAGTTTCGCCGCGGCGGCGGTGCAGCTGGGCAGGACACAATCGGCCGTCACGCAGCAGATGCAGCGGCTGGAGGCACACATCGGCCATCCGCTGTTCGAGAAGCGCGGGCGCCAGAAGCGGCTGACCGAACACGGCGAAAGGTTGCTGGCCTATGCCCGCCACATGCTGGCGATCAACGACGAAGCATTACGCCAGCTGCAGCAGGGACGACTGGAAGGCACGCTTCGCATCGGCGCGCCGCACGACGTCGCCGACACCATGCTGCCCAGCCTGCTGTCGGAGGTGGTTCGCAGCTCGCCGATGCTGCAACTGGACATCCACGTCGGCCGCAGCCCCTTCCTGATGGACTCGCTGAAGCGTGGTGAGATCGACATGGCGATCTCCAACCGCCCCGACGCCGAGCTCGAAGGCGTGGTGCTGCGTACTTCGCCCACGGTATGGCTATGCGGTGCGGGCTATGTGCACGATCCGTCCCGGCCCATCCCGATGATCATGGCCGACGGCCCGAGCATCTTCCGCCGCCTGGCGCAGGAAGCGCTCGACAACGCCGGCCTGTCCTGGACCACCCGCTACACCTCCAGCAGCCTGATCGGCATCCGCGCCGCGCTGCGTGCCGGCCTCGGCGTAACGGCACGGGGCGTGGAACAACTGGACAGCGGCCTGCGCGTGCTGGGTCCGGCGGAGGGGCTGCCTCCGCTGCCGGACCTCGTCTATCGCCTCTATGTGCGCCGCCACGTGGTCAATCCGCTGACGCGCCAGGTCTTCGAGCAGATCAGGACGCGGCTGCATTGGGCCGGCGAGCCCTGATGCCGCACTCGCCGTCGCTCGACGGCCAGTTCATCAGCCCCCTCAGTCGGCCCGCCACCTCAAGCCCGATCGCCGCGCAGGGCCGCCACCCGCCGGTACAAGGCTTCGGGCGAAACCTCGGCGGCTTCGATCGGCGCATCCGCCACCAGCTCGATGCGGCTGAAGGCGCCACGGCGGAAAGGCCGCGTCATCGCCGCGCCGCCCTTGCGGCTGAAGAAGCTGCCCCACAGCCCGCGCAAGGCCATCGGCACCACCGGCACCGGCGTGCGGGCGACGATGCGCGCGATGCCGGGGCGGAAAGGCGACATCTCGCCGTCGGCGGTGATCTTCCCTTCCGGAAACAGGCCCACCAGTTCACCGGCTTCCAGCGCCCGCGCCACTTCGTCGAAGGCGCGCTCCATCATCGCCCGGTCTTCGCTGGCCGGCGCGATCGGGATCGCGCGGCTGGTGCGGAAAATGAAGGACAGGATCGGCCAGCGGAAGATGCGATGATCCATGACGAAGCGGATCGGCCGCCGGCAGGCCGCCATGATGATCAGCGCATCGACGAAGCTGACGTGGTTGGCGACGATGACCGCGCCGCCCTTCTCCGGCACCTGCTCGATGCCCTCGACGCGCAGCCGGTACACCGTATGCACCAGCAGCCAGACGATGAAGCGCAGCAGGAACTCCGGCACCAGGGTGTAGATGTAGATCGCCACCGCGGCATTGAGCAGCGCCGTCACCAGGAACAGCTGCGGCACGCTGGCACCGGCCGCCAGCAACCCTGCGCCCAGGCCTGCCGCCGCGACCATGAACAGCGAATTGAGGATGTTGTTGGCGGCGATGATGCGCGAACGGTGCGAGGGCGCGGAGCGGCTCTGCACCAGCGCGTACAGCGGCACGATGTAGAAGCCACCGCACAGCGACAGCATCACCAGATCGAACAGGATGCGCCACACCACCGGCTCGGCCAGCAGTTCGGCGAGCGGACGCATCGCCGCGCCGGCCTCCAGCCCCGCGCTCGCCCACCACAGATCCAGGCCGAACAGGGTCAGGCCGATCGAACCGAAAGGCACCAGGCCGATCTCGACCTGCTTGCCCGACAGCCGCTCGCACAGCAGCGAGCCGAGTGCGATGCCGAGCGAGAACACCGCCAGCAGCAAGGTGACCGCCTTTTCGTCGCCGCCCAGCACGGTGGCGGCGAAACCGGGAAACTGCGACAGGAACATCGCGCCGTAGAACCAGAACCACGAGATGCCGAGGATGGACAGGAACACCGTGCGCTCGTCGGCGGCGAAGCGGATCATCTGCCAGGTCTGGCGGACCGGGCTCCAGGCTATCTTCATCTGCGGATCGACCGCTGCCGCAGGGGAATCGCACGGCTGCCCAGGTAGCCCAGCACCGCCACCGCCAGCGTGCCGGCCGACACCCAGGCCGCGCCGTTCGGCGCCTCGATCAGCAGGCCGCCGGCGATGGTGCCGAGCAGGATCGCCAGGAAAGTGCCCGATTCCACCAGCGCATTGCCGCCCACCAGTTCGGTTTCGTCCAGCATCTGCGGCAGGATGGCGTACTTCACCGGGCCGAAGATCGCCGACTGCGTGCCCATCAGGAACAGCGTCGCCAACAGCAGCGGCAGCGACATCAGCGCGAAGCCGAGCGCGGCGAGCAGCATCAGGCCGATTTCCAGCAGCTTGGTCCAGCGGATCAGCCGGCTCTTCTCGAACTTGTCGGCGAATTGCCCGGCAATCGCGGAAAACAGCAGGAAAGGCAGGATGAACAGCCCCGCCGCCAGATTCACCAGCACGCCGGGCGACAGTTCGGTGAGCCGGGCAGCCTGGAAAGTGATCAGCACCACCAGCGCATTCTTGTAGAAATTGTCGTTGAAGGCGCCGAGGAACTGGGTCAGGAAGAAAGGCAGGAAGCGGCGCTGCTCCATCAGCTTGAACTGGCTGCTCATACAGGATTCCGGTCGAAGAAACGGCGGGTTTCGAACACTGCTGCCGAAAAACGGCTGCCCTTGCTGTGCAGCAGGCGCTTCAGCACGAAACTGAACAGCAGCGGATTGTGCTCGCGAATCGTTTCGAGCAAGGGTACGGCGTCCTCGTCCAACATGTCCTCGCGCGCCAGCGCGGCAGGCGAGATCAGCGGCAGGATGCCGGGCAGCGGGTAGTCGGTGCCGTACAGCAGGCGCGGATGCCAGTCCTCGCGCTCGATCAGCACACGCAGGCGTCCGGGCTCACGATTACGCAGCACGACGGCGGAGATGTCGCCGAACAGCAGGCTCCGCCAGGCCGGTTCCGCCATCAAACGCTCGAACAATGCAAAGCTCGGCACACGCGGGCCGTTCTCACCCTGGTCCAGATCGACATCCTCGCCCACCGTCGCGCAATGCGCCATCACCACCCGCACCCCCAGGTCCAGCGCGCGGCGCAGGCGCAGCGGATTGCCCCATTCCGGCCGGCCGACGCCATGCACCGCCTTTTCCTCGCCCACGTGGGTGATCAGCGGCAGCCCCAGCCGCGCCAGCGTCCGGTAGACACGGTCGCAGGCCGGATCGGCGGGGTCGATGCCCATCGCCGGCGGCAGCCACTTCACCGCACGGGCACCCTGCGCCGCCGCCTGCTGCAAGGCGTCCCCGGCATCGGCGCGGTAGGGATGCACCGAGCACACCCATTCGAAACGCTCCGGCATCGCCTGCGCCAGCTTGCGGGCATAGGCGTCCGGCACGTAGAGCGCGCTGCGCTCGGGCATCGGCGTGCCGTCGGCGGCATGGGCGCGGTCGAAGGCGAACAGCATGCTCTTGTAGCCGGGCGCCATGCCGTCGCTCAGGTTCAGCAGGCGCTCGACATAGCTGTCGTCCACCCGGCCCGGCGCCTGATGCACGCAGCCGGCATTGAGGTAGAACAGGCGCTGCAGGTATTGCAGCGGGTTCAGCGGGCTCAGCATGTCCGGCGACATCTCGATGCCGTGGCCGCCATCGCCGGTGCCGGCCAGATGCACATGGCAGTCCCACACCTGTGCCGGGTCCAGCCCTTGCCATGCAGCCGCCACCAGCGGATGTTCGGCCCATTCCGGCGGCAATGCCGCAAGGCAGGGATTCAGCAGCCGGGACTGGGCCAGCCTGGCAGCCACGCCGCCCCCCACGGCCAGCACACCGGCAGCCAGGCCTGCGCGCAGCCAGCGTCGGCGCGCGGGTGAAGCAATGTTCGAAGCAGGTTTCATCACACGGCCTCCGCCTGTTTCTTCAGGGTGACGTAGTCGATCTTGCCGGTGCCAAGCAGCGGCAGCGAATCCACCGGCACGATGATGCGCGGCACCGCCAGCTCGGCCATACCGGCTTTCTGCGCCGCGGCGGCGAGCGCCTCGCGGCCCAGCGCCGGGTCGGTGCTGAACAGCACCAGCGCCTCGCCGCGCGCGGCGTCGGCACGGCTGCTGGCGGCATGCTGGGCGCCGGGCGAAGCCAGCGCAGCGATCTTTTCCACCACTTCCAGGCTGACCATCTCGCCGGCAAGCTTGGCGAAACGCTTGACCCGGCCGACGATGCGCACGAAGCCTTCGTCGTCGATCTCCACCACGTCGCCGGTCTCATACCAGCCTTCACCCAGTTCCGACACCGGCGGCTGCAGCAGACCCGGCGCCTCGGCGCGCAGGTAGCCGCTCATCAGGTTCGGCCCCTGCACGTGCAGCATGCCGCGCCGGCCGTCGAGATCGTCGATGCCCGCCACCGGCACCAGCTTCGCATGCAGGCCGGGCAGGATGCTGGCCGACGGTGCCGCGGCGGAAGGCCATCGGCGTATTCACCGCGATCACCGGCGCGGTCTCGGTGGCGCCATAGCCTTCGAAGATACGGATGCCGAACTTGTCGAACCAGGCCTCCCGCACCGGCTCGGCCAGCTTCTCGGCGCCGGCGATGACGTAGCGCAGGCGATGGAAATCGTAGGGGTGGGCGTGCTTCGCATAGTTGCCGAGAAAGGTCGAGGTGCCCAGCAGCGCGGTGCAGCCCCGATCGTAGGCCAGTTCCGGAATCACCCGGTAGTGCAGCGGGCTCGGGTACAGGAACACCCGCGCACCGCACAGCACCGGCAGCAGGCCGCCGGCCGTCAGGCCGAAGGAGTGGAACAGCGGCAGCGCATCCAGGATCCTGTCATCCACCGAGAAATCGACCACCGCGCGGATCTGGGCGATGTTGGCGAGCAGCGCGCGGTGCGACAGCACCACACCCTTGGGCCTGCCTTCGGAGCCGGAGGTGAACAGGATCACCGCCGGATCCTCGGCATCGCCGATGTGGCTGGCCAGGCGCGGGAAGCGCGCACCCCACAGCACCAGCCACAACTTGTCGGCCAGCGACATGCCTGCACGCAGGTCTTCCAGGTAGAGCACGCGCACGCCTTGCAGCGCCGCCAGCTTGTCGCCCAGCCTGGCCTGGTCGACGAAGGCGCGGGCGGTCAGCACGGTGCGGATGCCGGCGGCGGTGCAGGCGGCCTGCATGCCATCCACGCCGGCGGTGTAGTTCAGCATCGCCGGCACGCGGCGCTGCGCGCTCAGGCCGAACACCAGCGCCAGCGTGGGCGCGAGATTGGGCAGCAACACGCCGACGTTCTCGCCCGTTCCGGTATGGCGCGACACCAGCCGGCCCAGGCCGAGCGCCATGCGCAGCACTTCGCCGTAGCTGTATTCCTGCTGCTTGACGTCTTCCACCACCGGCCGGCGGACGCCGTGAATGGCGCTGGCGTCGAGCAGCGCCTCGAACAAGGTCTGGCGCGGCCGGCTGGCGAAGATCATCTGCTGCATCACCCTGCGCATTGCCTCGCCCGCCTTGCGCCGGCGTTCGCGTGCGGTCGGCGCCGACGGCATGTCGATGTGCGTGGTGGGCTGCACATACAGGCTGATCTGCGGCAACAGGCGGCGCGGGTAACGTCCGCCCAGGCGCGAGAAATAGGTACGCGCAGCACCGTCGATGCGCACCGGCAACAAGGTGGCACCGGTACGGGCGGCGACGAAGGCGGGGCCGTCGTAGGTCTTCATCAGGCTGCCGGTGGTGGTGATGCGCCCTTCCGGGAAGATCGCCACCGGGCGGCCGGATTCGATCAGGCGCACCACCTGCCTCATCGCCATCGGGCTGCCCGGATCGACTTTCAGGTGATCGACCAGTGCCAGCAGCAGGCGGAAGAAGGGATGCTCGGCGATCCGGGTATTGACGACGAACACCGGGTCGTAGGGCAGGAACAGCGCGAGCAGCAGGCCGTCGAGAAAGGACTCGTGGTTGGCGATGACCAGCAATCGCGACGGCTGCGCAGGCAGGCGGCCTTCGACGCGGACGCGGAACAGCAGACGTGCGGCGGCGCGCAGCACGGTCTTGAGCAGGGAGCAGAACATGATGTCGGATCCCGGATGACGGAACGGGGAGAACGGGCAGGGACGACGGGAGTCAGGCAGGAAACGCCTCAACCGGCATCCGGCCAGGCGACGTCGTCGCGCTTGAGGTCGCGGAATGCCGACATCAGCCAGGAGCGCATCGCGATCACCAGGGTGTAGGGGCGCCGCCGGGCGGGCGGCAGCTTCTGGTCGGCGACGTGCTGGCGGGAAAAATCCTCGCCGATGCGCATCAGCCGCTCGCGGAAGCCTTCGGCCACGCCGACATCGAGCTGGCCATGGACCACGCTCAGCATCTCGGCTTCGCCGTCGAAGCCACCGGCGAAATACTCGTCCAGCACTTCGCTGCGGAAATAACTCATGACCGGGCCGTGCGGACGCCAGCGAAAGCCTTTCGCCACGCGCAGGCGATAGCGGTTGAGCGGCCGCAGCTCGATGATGCCGAGGCGGTCCAGCCGCAGCAGATGGGCAGTGCATTCGGCCGCGTCGATGCGGTAGGTGGCGACGATCTGCTCGGCGCTCCACTGGCTCATGCAGCAGGTCGCCACCAGCAGCAGGCGCCGATCGGCCACCACCGCCTGTTCCTGTTCCAGCGTCAGTTCGGCAAGCAGCGGCTGGCGCTCCGCCACGCGGCGGGCGAGATCGGCAAAGTCCAGCCGCAGCACGCGGCAGATCTCATCGACGCGCGACAAAGGCATGTCGCCGCCCCGGGCGAACATCCGCTTGATACTGGATTCGGCCAGGCCGATGCGCTCGGCCAGTTCGGCATAGGTGATGCGGGCCTCGCGCAGTTCAGCTTTCAGCGCGGCGACGAGATCGGCGGAAGTGCTCATGGCGTAGAAATTCGGGAAGTGATGACAGGGTTCGCAGCATAGTCCTGAACACACTTTCCATCTTCACCTTGATAAAAAGTACCGCATGGAGATGCTTTCGAGTGCGCTGCACAGCACACCTTGCTGAACCGGCCGTGCTTTCGGCTCCGAACCTTCGGGCCTCCCACGGCCCTTTCCGTACGCCTGGCTCAGGCGCGGCTGTCGCCGCTGATGCCAGGCGCTTCTTCAGGCAGGGGCAAGGCAAGGCGTCAGGCAGCTCAGCTTCACCTCCGGATGCGACGCGAGCAGGAAGCTCGCCTGGAAGAACTTCAGCTTCCCCCGCACCGGATGCGAGAACAGCCGCTCCCCACCTTCGCGGTTGAGCACGTCCTGGCATTGCCACCAGTGCGCGAACTCGGTACTGAGCCCGGACAGCCGCTCGACCAGCGCCTGCATGCGTGCATCCGTCGGACGCCGATTGAAATCGGCGCGGAATTCGGCGACCAGGCGGCGGACGCGCTCGGCCCGGTCGACCAGCAAGCCTCGCGCCGCATCCGCCAGCAGCACGTATTCGAGCAGGTTGCGCGACGACGCGCCTTCATCCAGCCAGCCGACGAACAATTCGGCCGCAGGCTCGTTCCAGGCGATCGCAGTGAAGCTGCCGTCGAGCAGATAGGCAGGTGCCGAGAACCGGGAAGGCATCGCCAGCAACTCGGCCGGCAGTTCCTCGGCCTCGTCCTGGCTTCGCACCGGATCGCGCTTGCCGGCCAGATCGAACAGCGAGGCCCGTTCGGCCGGCGCCAGCGCCAGTGCCTCTGCCAGGCGGCACAGCGCCGGCACCGAGGCACTGACCTGCCTGCCCTGCTCCAGCCAGGTGATCCAGGTCACGCCCAGGCCGGCGGCTTCCGCCAGTTCCTCCCGCCGCAGGCCCGGCGTGCGCCGCCGTCCGCCGGTCTTCGGCGGCGGCAGGCGCTCGCGATGAGCGCGAATGAAGGCACCGAGCAGGCGGCGCGAATCAGATTCGATCATGGCGGAATTTATACCAGGATAACCAGGCTCCTTGTACCCGTAGTTTGCCTGCGTGAGACTGCGTTTCCGTCCCCTGGAGCCGAACATGGATACCGCCAGCCACAACTCCGTCGTCCTCAAGCAATACGAACCCCGCGCAGCCGCCTACGTGAACAGCGCCGTGCATGCCGCAGGCGAAGATCTCGAACGGCTCGCCGCCGTGGTCGGCAGCCGGCCGGATGCAGTCGCGCTCGATCTCGGCTGTGGCGGCGGGCATGTCTCGTACCGGCTTGCGCCGCTGGTCGGCAAGGTCGTCGCCTGCGACCTGTCAGAAGCGATGCTTGCCGCGGTGCGCGAAGAAGCCCGCGTACGCGGACTCGGCAACCTGGAAACCCGCCAGGCCAGCGCCGATGCGCTCCCCTTCGACGATGCTGCGTTCGACCTCGTGGCGACACGCTTCAGCGCCCATCATTGGCACGCCTTCGACGGCGGCCTGGCCGAAATGCAGCGCGTCCTCGAGTCCGGCGGCACGGCCGTCTTCATGGACGTGGTGTCGCCCGGCAGCTTCCTGCTCGACACCTGGCTGCAAAGCCTCGAACTGCTGCGCGACCCTTCCCACGTGCGCAACGCCTCGACCGCCGAATGGCTGGCGGCACTGGCGCGCGCGGACTTCGCCATCGAGGAATGCCGGACCTTCCGCCTGCGCCTCGCCTTTCCCACCTGGGTCGCGCGCATGAACACGCCGGCACCGCACGTCGCCGCGATCCGCTCGCTGCAGGATCGGGCTGCGCCTGCCGTGAAGGAATACTTCGAGATCGAGGAAGACGGCAGTTTCACCGTGGATACCGCCTTCTTCCTCGCCCGGAAAGCCTGAGCACGCCCTCGCCCGCAGGCGAGGGCCACAGGCGATCAGACGGCGAACACCTGCTTCACGCGCAGGGTCTCGCCCCGCTCCATCAGCCCGATCAGGCGGTCGATGTTGGGATGCTTGCCGGGACTGGTACGGGCGTCCTCGGTGTGCTCGGCGTAGAGCTCCAGGCCTTTCTTCGCCGCTTCGGGGGTGATCGCGCCGTAGAGCTGGGCGAGGTGGTTGTAGACCACCAGCGAGCCCGCCTGGCCCGGCTTGTTCTCGATGGTGGCGACCGTGCTGTCGGCAGCGTCGATCAGGTTCAGGGCGGAAAGATGCGACACGCCGGGCATCGCTTTCAGGTTGTCGGCAAAAGCCATGTGCTTGCTCCTCGATCAAGGCAAAACGCCACCCTCGGGTGGCGTTCGTTTTCATTGCCGGGACAAAGCCGGCAGACAGCCGGCCACTGTCCTGCGGCTGCTCAGATGCGGCGCGCCAGTTCGGCGGCCTTGCCGACGTAGCTGGCCGGCGTCATGACCAGCAGGCGCTCGCGCTCTTCGGCGGGAATCGCCAGCGTGCGGATGAAGTCCTGCAGCGCTTCGCGGGTGATGCCCTTGCCGCGCGTCATCGCCTTCAACTGCTCGTAGGGGTTCTCGATGCCGAAGCGGCGCATCACCGTCTGCACCGGCTCGGCCAGCACTTCCCAGCATTCGTCGAGGTCGGTCGCGAGGCGGGCCGGGTCGGCTTCGAGCTTGCCCAGGCCGCGCAGGCAGCTGTCCAGCGCCAGCACGGTGTGGCCGAAGCCGACGCCCATGTTGCGCAGCACGGTGGAGTCGGTCAGGTCGCGCTGCATGCGCGAGATCGGCAGTTTCTCGGAGAAGTGCTTCAGCACCGCGTTGGCGATGCCGAAGTTGCCTTCGGCGTTCTCGAAGTCGATCGGGTTGACCTTGTGCGGCATCGTCGACGAACCGACTTCGCCTTCCTTCAGCTTCTGCTTGAAGTAGCCGAGCGAGATGTACATCCAGATGTCGCGGCAGGCGTCGATCAGCATCGTGTTGGCGCGGGCAACGGCGTCGAACAGCTCGGCCATGGCGTCGTGCGGTTCGATCTGGATGGTGTATTCGTTGAAGGCGAGGCCGAGCGACTCGATGAAGCGGCGGTTGAAGCCTTCCCAGTCGAAGGCCGGCCAGGCGGACAGGTGGGCGTTGTAGTTGCCCACCGCGCCGTTGAACTTGGCGCACATCGCCACGCCGGCGATCGCCGCGCGGGCGCGCATCAGGCGCGCGGCGATGTTGGCCATTTCCTTGCCCAGCGTGGTCGGGCTGGCGGGCTGGCCGTGGGTGCGCGACAGCATCGGCAGATCGGCCAGCGCATGGGCCAGTTCGCGGAAGCGGGCGATGACGGCATCGAGCGCCGGCAGCAGCACCCGGTCGCGGCCTTCGGCCAGCATCAGCGCGTGCGAAGTGTTGTTGATGTCTTCCGAGGTGCAGGCGAAGTGGATGAATTCCGACACCTTCATCAGCTCGGCGTTGTGGCCGAGGCGCTTCTTCAGCCAGTACTCCATCGCCTTGACGTCGTGGTTGGTGGTGGCCTCGATCGCCTTCACCGCTTCGCCGTCCGCGGTCGAGAAGGCGGCGACAACACCGTCCAGTTCAACAATCGTGGCCGGCGAGAAGGGCGCGATCTCCGCCAGTGCCGGCTCGGCGGCCAGCGCCTTCAGCCATTCGACCTCCACCCTCACGCGATTGCGGATCAGGCCGTGTTCGGAGAAGTGCTCGCGCAGGCCCGCGACCTTGCCGTGGTAGCGGCCATCGAGCGGAGACAGGGCGGTGAGCGGGGACGGTACGGCTTGGGACATGGCGGCGGTTCCGGGCAAAAGTGCTATTTTACCGCTTCGCCCCGGCGAAACAGAGCACAACAAGACCAAGGAGAGGCCGAGACCGTGAACACACCAGACACCCCAGCGCCCCCCTATCGCATCGAGATATCGGCCAGGGCCGAATACATCGCCGCGCAATCCCGCCCGGACGAAGGGCATTACGTGTTCGCCTACCACATCAGCCTGCGCAACACCGGCAGCCTGCCCGCGCAGTTGATCAGCCGGCACTGGATCATCACCGACGGCAACAGCAAGGTGCAGGACGTGCGCGGCAAGGGCGTGGTCGGCGAGCAGCCGCTGCTGGCGCCCGGCGAGAGCTTCGGCTACACCAGCGGCTGTGTGCTGGAAACGCCGGTCGGCACGATGCACGGCAGCTACCAGATGGTGGCAGGCGACGGCCATCGCTTCGATGCGGCGATTCCGCCCTTCATGCTGGCGATGCCGCATGTGCTGCATTGAAGCCATGACACCTTACCGACGACCCGGCCATTGCAGGAGCGGCCTGGCCCGGGGTGCCTGGCCGCGAACGGGGCTGCGCTGTGCTTCCACGGCTGCTTTCGCGGCCAGGCGCCCCCGGCTGAGGCGCCCCTACGGATACGGCACGTACAGCGTCGGACCGAATCGGTCGAAGACGGCATCGGCGGCGGCTCAGGCGCCCGCCGCACTCTTTTCTACCGCCCCGAGCTCCCGCGAGCGGCGCGGATCGCGGAAGATCAGCGGCTTCGCACCGCCCTTCCAACCCGGATCGCTGGCCCGTTCCACCACCTGCACGACCTTGCCGTGGTGAGGTGACTTGTCGCAGACCGGATCGGCCGCGGCCGGATCGCCGGCCAGCATGTAGGCCTGGCAGCGGCAGCCGCCTCTATCCTTTTCCTTGTCGGGACAACTTCGGCACGGCTCCTTCATCCAGGCATCGCCGCGATAGCGGTTGAAGCCTTCCGAGCCGTACCAGATCGACTTCACGTCCATGTCGCGGACGTTGGGAAAATCCAGCCCGGGCAGCATGCGCGCGGTATGGCAGGGCAAGGCCGTGCCGTCCGGCGTCACCGTCAGGAAGACTTCGCCCCAGCCGTTCATGCACTTCTTGGGCCGCGTCTCGTAGTAGTCGGGCACGACGAAGAAGATGCGGATGCGGTCGCCGAGGCGCTGCCGGCAGTCGTTGACGATACGCTCGGCGCGCTCGAGCTGGGCGCGCGAGGGCATCAACTGGTCGCGGTTGAGCAGCGCCCAGGAGTAGTACTGGCTGTTGGCGAGCTCCAGGTATTCGGCGCCGAGCTCGACCGCCATATCGATGATGTTCTCGACGTAGTCGATGTTCAGGCGGTGGATCACGCAGTTCATCACCATCGGCCAGCCGTTGGCCTTGATCAGGCCGGCAACGCGCTGCTTGAGGTCGAAAGTGCGGGTGTGCGAGAGGAAATCGTTGAGTTCGCGGGTCGAGTCCTGGAAGGACAACTGGATGTGGTCCAGTCCGGCTTCGCGCAGCGCCTGGGCGCGCCTGGCATCGAGGCCGACGCCCGAAGTCAGCAGGTTGGTGTAGAAGCCGAGGCGGTGCGCTTCCGCCACCAGGATTTCGAGATCGTCGCGCATCAGCGGCTCGCCGCCGGAAAAGCCGCACTGCACGCTGCCGGCGGCGCGCGCTTCGCGCAGCACCCTCAGCCAGCCCTCGGTGGCCAGCTCGCCGTCGTGGCGGGCGAAATCGACCGGGTTGTAGCAGAAAGCGCAATGCAGCGGGCAGCGATAGGTCAGCTCGGCCAGCAGCCACAGCGGCGGGCCGGGCGTGGCAACCGGCGTAGCTGGCAGCGGCGCGTTCATGGCCGGCCTGCCCCGGCTTCGAGCCACTGCTGCTGGCGCGCCATGTCGATGAAGGCACCGACGTCGGCGCTCAGGTCGCTGGCACCGAAGCTCTGCTCCAGCTCGCCGACGATGGTTTCCAGCGTGCGCGTGCCGTCGCAGCGCCGCAGGATCTCGCCGGCGCTCCGGTTGAGCCTGACCATGCCTTCCGGGTAGAGCAGCACCCAGGACTGCTGCGCTTCTTCCCACTGCAGGCGGAAACGGCGCGACACCTTCGGGCAGGCGCCGGCGAGCGGCGCGGCAGCTTCCGCGATGTTTTCCCGGTTCATGCCTTCGCCCCCCGGATCTCGATCTCGCACTGGTCGAGCATGATCGCGTCGGCCAGCGCCCACAGCACGTCGAGCTTGAACTGAAGGATTTCCAGCGCGCGCTGCTGCAAGGCGCGGCTGCGGCTGAAGTGCCCGAGCGTGAAGCGCAGGCCGTGGTCGACGTCGCGCCGGGCCTGGGTGAGGCGCTTGCGGAAATACTGCAGCCCCGCCGGATCGACCCAGGGATAGACCTGCGGCCAGGTGTCGATGCGCTGCTGGTGGATGTGCGGCGCGAACAGCTCGGTGAGGCTGGACGCGACCGCTTCCTCCCAGGGCTGCCGGCGGGCGAAATTGACGTAGGCATCGACCGCGAAGCGCGCCGCCGGCGCCACCAGGCGCAGCGAGGTGACATCCTCCCTCGTCAGCCCGACCGCTTCGCCGAGCCGGATCCAGGCTTCGATGCCACCGGGGTCGTCGGCGCCGCAGCCGTCATGGTCGAGGATGCGCTGGATCCACTCGCGGCGGATCTCGCGCTCCGGGCAGTTGGCGAGAATGGCGGCGTCCTTCAGCGGGATCGACACCTGGTAGTAGAAGCGGTTGGCGACCCAGCCGCGAAGCTGCGCCGGCGTCAGCCGCCCTTCGGCCATCATCACGTGGAAGGGATGATGGATGTGGTAACGCGTGCTCTTGCCGCGCAGCCGCGCTTCGAATTCCTCGCGCGACAGCGGCGCCTCCCCGCCATCGACGGCAGGGGCGGCAGGCGGCGGGGCAATCAGTTCAGCTTCCATCGGTCGCTCCCATCGGGCAATCCTCGGCAGGCTGCAGCACAGCCGCTCAGAGTTCGATCACCATGCCGTCCCAGGCGACTTCCACGCCGCGTGCATCCAGCTCGGCACGCTCGGGACTGTCCTCGTCCAGGATCGGATTGGTATTGTTGATGTGAATCAGGATCTTGCGGGTGGCGGCCGGCAGTTGCTCCAGCCACTCCAGCATGCCGCCGGGGCCGCTCTGCGGCAGGTGCCCCATCGAGCGTGAGGTCTTGCCGGAAGCGCCGAGGCGGATCATCTCGTCGTCGGTCCACAAGGTGCCATCGACCAGCACGCAGTCGGCGGCCTGCATCGCCGCCCAGACATCCGGCGTCATCTCGCCTAGGCCGGGCGCGTAGAACAGGCGGCGGCCACTGTCCGTACAATTCAGCGTGACGCCGATGTTGTCGCCCGGCTGCGGCCGGTCGCGCCGCGGCGAATACGGCGGCGCATTGCTGCTGATCGGCAGCGCGGCGAAACCGATGCCCGGCACTCTGGGAATGGTGAAGCCGCCCTGCAGCGGAATCTCGTGCAGGTCCAGCCCGCAGTAATGGCCGAGCACGCCGAACAGCGGGTTGCCGGTGCTCAGGTCCTCGCGCACCGGCGCGGTACACCACAGCACCTGCGGCTGGCGGTGCTCGCGCAGCATCAGCAGGCCGGTGGTATGGTCGATCTGCGCATCGATCAGCACGATGGCGCGGATCGCGGTGTCGCGCAGCGAACGTGCCGGCTGCAGCTCCGGCGTCTCGCGCAACTGCTGCAGGATGTCGGGCGAGGCATTGAACAGCACCCAGTTCTCGCCGTCGCCGCTCGCCGCGATCGACGACTGGGTGCGGGCACGGGCACGCACGCTGCCGCGGCGCAGGCCGTCGCAGTTGCGGCAGTTGCAGTTCCACTGCGGGAATCCGCCGCCGGCGGCCGAGCCGAGAACACGTACTTTCACCTGCAGCCCTCCATCCCTGCCTGGCCGGGAGCTGCCGCGCAGCTCCCGGGCGACGGCATCAGCGGTTCGCGATGTACATGGTGATTTCGAAGCCGAAACGCATGTCGGTGGCAGTCGGGGTTTCCCATTTCATGGTGTGTCTCCTGTCGTGGTCGGGGGTTTGCCGGTTCGCCCGGCGCGGTGCGGGACGAAGCGTCCGGAGCACGGTGCATAGCCTGCGCCTGCCCGCGATCGCGGGCATCGGCAAAGCCCTGAAGCCGGCCTCAAGATTTTCATGAAGCTGCTGTGCCGCCGGCGCGGGCCTCGCCGTGCAGCAGTAGCATGACCGCCATGAACGACAGTCCTGCCCCCGACGAAGTCCGCTCCGGAGCCTCTTTCGCCGACCACTCGCAGCCCTGGCAGCAGGGCATGCTGGAGGTCGGCGACGGCCACGCGATCTGGTTCGGGCAATACGGCAACCCGGACGGTGCGCCGCTGCTGTTCCTGCACGGCGGCCCGGGCAGCGGCTGCAGCCCGCGCCATCCCGCCCTGTTCGACGCCAAGCGCTTCCGCATCGTGATGTTCGACCAGCGCGGCTGCGGCCGCAGCACGCCGCGCGGCGCGCTGGCCGCCAATACCACGGCCGACCTGGTGGCCGACATCGAGCGCCTGCGCCGCCATCTCGGCATCGAGCGCTGGCTGGTCAGCGGCGGCTCATGGGGTTCGACGCTGGCAATGGCCTGGAGCGCACAGCATCGCGTCGCCTGCCTCGGCGCCGTACTGCGCGGCATCTTCCTCGCCCGCCGCAGCGACATCGACTGGTTCTTCGACGGCGCGGCCGCGCTGCAGCCGACGGCGCATGCCCGGCTCGCCGCCTGCGTGCCGGGCAATGGGCGGCTGGCGGAACGGACCTGCGACGCGGTGCTCGGGAACGACCATGACCTGGCGCTGGACGTCGTCCGCCACTGGATGCAATGGGAAGACAGTCTCACCCGCGGCCGGCCGACGCCGCTGCCGCAACTCGACGAGGCAAGCGCCACACGCATGCTGGACAAGTACCGGATGCAGGCCCACTACCTCCGCCACGACTGCTTCCTGGCCGAGGGCGAATGGCGGCGGCAGACGGCCGCGCTCGCCGGCCTGCCGATCGTCCTGCTGCACGGCCGCCGGGATGCGGTCTGCCGCCCGGAAGGCGCGCTCGCGCTGCACCGGCACCTGCCCGGCAGCCGACTGGCGTGGGTGGACAACGCAGGGCACGATCCTTTCGAACCGGCGATGCGAGCGGCCCTGCGCGATGCCTGCGCGAGCTTCGGATGAATCGCTGCCGCCGCCAGGCACGGGCGGAACCGGCATAATCGGATGCCTTGCGGCCGGAAGCCCGAGCCATCGTTTCCACGCCGGCCGAGCACTGGAATACCGCCTGTTTGCCGGCCTCATCCCGGGAGCATGCCATGCCGGAAAGAACCTCCCCTTCACATCCCGCCGAGCCGCCGCCCCGGCCGATCGCAGCGACCATCGCCGCGGTGTTTCTCGACGGCCGCATACTCCTGGTGCGGCGAGCCAATCCGCCCGATGCCGGACGCTGGGGTTTCCCGGGCGGCAAGATCGACGCCGGAGAGACGATCGAGAATGCGGCGGTCCGCGAACTGCTCGAAGAAACCGGCGTTCACGCCGAAGCGCATCGGGTCTTCACCGCGGTCGATGTCTTCGACCGCGATGGCGACGGCGGGCTGCGCCGGCACTTCATCCTGATTGCAGTGCTGTGCAAGTGGCGGTCGGGCCAGCCGATCGCCGGAGACGACGCACTCGAAGCAAGGTGGTTCGAGCTCGACGAGCTGGATGAATCAGGACTCGCGCTCAGCCTCGATGTCGCGCGAGTGGCACGCCAGGCAGCAGTCGTTTTCGAGCAGGAAATCGCACGGGAGTAGGTGCCAATGCCCTCGGCATCGTCGACGCCGGTGCTGCCGGGACCGCCAAGGAAATCGTCGCGCGGCTCACGCTGCGAGCCGCAGCCGGCAGCGTGAGTCGGGCCGCGAAGACAGCGCCGCAGGCGAAACCCGCCTCATCGAGGCAGGCCAGCGCGATCGATGGATTCCGCTTTGCTGGCTCTGCGCGGCCCCCGCCCACTCAGGAGCGGTAATCCGCGTTGATCCTGACGTAGTCGTACGAGAAGTCGCAGGTCCACACCGTCGCGGCAGCCTGGCCGCGGGCGAGGTCGATGCGCACCGTCAGTTCGGCGTGCTCCATGATGCGCGCGCCCGCCTCTTCGACATAGGACGCCGCCCGGCCGCCGTGCTCGGCGACCAGCACGGCTTCGTCCGGATTGCCGAGCCACACGCGCAGCTTCGACACCTCCAGGTCGTCGATGCCGGCATAGCCGATCGCGGCCAGGATGCGGCCGAGGTTGGGATCGAGGCAAAGAAGGCCGTCTTCACCAGCGGCGAATGCGCCACCGCATAGCCGACCTTGCGGCACTCGTCGCGATCCCTGCCGCCTTCGACCGCGACCGTCATGAACTTGGTCGCGCCCTCGCCGTCGCGCACGATGGCCTGCGCCAGCGCGATCGACACCTCGACCACCGCATCGCGCAGCGCCTGGTAGTCGGCGCCGCCGGCGGCGGTGATTTCGGCGTTGCCGGCCCGGCCGGTGGCGATCAGGATGAAGGAATCGTTGGTCGAGGTGTCGCCGTCGACCGTGATGCTGTTGAAGGACAGATCGGCCGCTTCCCGGACCAGCGCATCGAGCACCGGCTGCGCGACGGCGGCATCGCAGGCGAGGAAGCCGAGCATCGTCGCCATGTTCGGCCGGATCATGCCGGCGCCCTTGCTGATGCCGGTCAGCGTCACGGTGCTGCCGCCGACCTGCACCTGCTTCGACACCGCCTTGGCCAGCGTGTCGGTGGTCATGATCGCGTGCGCGGCATCGAACCAGCCGTCGGTCCGCAGATCGGCGAGCGCGCGCGGCAGGGCGGCGATCAGCCGGTCGACCGGCAGCGGTTCCAGGATCACGCCGGTCGAGAACGGCAGCACCTGCCCGGCAGCGATGTCCATTTCCTTCGCCAGCGCCGCGCAGGTACTGCGCGCCGCGGCCAGGCCGGGCTCGCCGGTACCGGCATTGGCGTTGCCGGTGTTGATCACCATCGCCCGGATCGCCCCGGATGGCAGATGTTCATGGCACACCTGCACCGGGGCCGCGCAGAAGCGGTTGCGGGTGAACACGCCCGCCGCGCGGCTGCCTTCGGCGAGTTCGATCACGGTCAGGTCGCGGCGGGCGGCCTTGCGGATGCCGGCTTCGGCAACACCCAGACGGACGCCGGCAACCGGCAGCAGATCGACGGGATTCGGAGTATTCAGATTGACGGCCACGCGAGGCTCCTTGCAGGCTTGCCGGGCAGAGGTGCCCGACGCGAAATAAGGTCGAATGATAGCGGATCAGCCCTTCATCGACGCTGTCGCAGCCTGGCACGCAGGCCCAGGACGATATCCCTGGCGTGTATCGCCAGCGTTACAGCAACGGACTCCGGCCCTTTCGCCCCTTTCAAGGCCGCAAGCCGCGCCACGACCCGCGTTCCGGCGGTCGGACCATGCGGCACCGTCCGGCACCGCTGTACAGAAAATGGACAATCGGCCCCTCCCGCAGGCCTCCCGCCTGCACCGCCCGTTCGCCGAAACAACTCCGTACATCTCGCATCCAGCCACTTTGGCATGCCTGGCACAGCGTTTGCTGACACCACTCTGCAGGGGTTCTGCATCATGCACGGGCCCTGCCGACAACCAGTGGAGGACGCCATGAAACACAGTCTGCTCGCAAGTGCGATCGCTCTCGCATTCGGTCTTTCCTCGCCAGCCATGGCGAACCCCACCAACAACCTGGCGCAACACGACGGCGACGTGCAGCAGAACGCCGAAGCACATTCGAACCAGAGCGGCGGCAGCGGCGCACTCGCCAACGAGTACTCGAGTGCCACATGGTCGACCGACAACAGCAACAATTCGGACAACAGCAACAACTCCGACAACCGGGTCAAGAACGTCTCGATCAGCAATTCGGACAGCAGGGACCAGTCGGACAACCGGGTCAGGAACACCTCGATCGACAAGTCCGACAACAGCACGACCTCCATCTCGAAGAGCAGCAGCAGGAGCACCAACATCAACAGAAGCGACACTGCCGCCAAGGCGATGGCCAACGCAGCCGGCTCGGCCGCGGCGGGCATCGGCAATGCGACGTCGAATCTGGCCGACTCCTTCAACAAGACCTCGGTCGTGGCGCTGTCCAAGCTCGATGGCGCGGTGACCCGGATCAGCGTGCATGGCCTCGGCAATAGCGCCGGCAACTTCGGCAGCGCCAATGGCGGCAGTGGCGGCAAGGCTTATGGCGGCGACGGCGGCGCAGGCCTCGGCGGCAATGCCAGGGGCGCGGCCGGCGGCGACGGCGGCAAGGCCTTCGGTGGCAACGGCGGCAGCGGCGCCAGCGGCGGCAATGCCTATGGCGGCGGGTCCATCGGCGGCGATGCCGGCTCCGTATCCGCCGGCGGCAGGGGTAGCGGCGGCGACGCCGGCAACGGCGCGGCCATCGCCGGCGGCGGCGGCAAGGGCGTCGGCGGCGATGCCGGAAGCGGCGGCGCCCGTGGTGCAAACGGCGGTGACGGCGGCGGCGCCCGGGGCGCGCTGGCGGGCGGCGGCGGCGACGCACAGTCGAACGGCGGCAGCGCCAAGGCGTACGACAGCGCCAGCGGCGGCGAAGCCTTCGGCGCCGGCGGCAGTGCCAGGGGCGGCAGCTCGGCAGGCGGCAGCGGCGCGAGCGGAGGCAGCGCCGATGGCGCCGGCAGCTTCGCCAAGGCCGGTTCGGCCACAGCTGCGGCGAATGGCCGCGGCCACGATGCGGCCAATGCCTCGAACAGCGCCAGCGCCGCGGGTGGAGCAGGCGGTTCGGGCGGAAGTGCCACTTCGTCTGGCGGCATGACCGGAGCCGTCTCGGTGGCCGGCGGCGAAGGCAGCGGCACGGGCGGCGCGGGTACGTCCGGCGGTGCCAGCGCAGCGGCCGGCAACAGCGCGGCCAATGGCGGCCAGGCCGGTTCGGCCACCAACACCGCCGGCTACGGCGGCAATGGCGGCACGGCGACCAGCGGCGCGGCGAGCGCCGGTTCGGCCAGCGGCGGCGCCGGCGGTACGGCAGCCGGCGGCACGGCGACTGCGGGTAGCGGCAGTGCCGGCGACTCCACCAGCACCGCGTCGAGCGGCGATTCGAGCGGCGGCGCGGCCACGGCCGGCGCGGGCGGTGCAGGCGGCTCCGGCCAGGGTGGCCAGGGCGGTGCCGGCGGTGCCGGTGGTGCGGCCTATGCCGGTGCGGGCACCGGCGGCTCGGGCATGGGCGGCAGCGGCGGCGCCGGCGGCGCGGGCGGCTCCGTGGCGGTCAATGCCGGGACTTTCGACATGTCCAACACCATCGCGGGCAGCGCCCTCGCCAACTCTGCGGGCATCACCGTCGCAGCCCAGAACACGGGCATCGGTGCGCTGGTGCAGCAGAGCGTCAATGTGCAGGCGAACATGACGCTCCGGTAAGCGAGAGAGGGATTGGCGGCGGCATCGCCGCCAATCCCTGCTGCACACTTCATGGAGGGGCAGCATCATGCAATCCGCTTTCCAAATGATGGTTGCGCTGAGCGTCGCACTGGTGTTTTCCTGCACGGAGTCCAGCAATGCACACGCCGGCGAGCCGCAGCAGGCCTCGTCACGCCCGTATCCGGCTTCGGACGCATCATCGATGCCGAAGTGCTGGAAACCCAGCGCGGCGGCAGCGACCTGCATCTGAGTGAAATCCATGCTGCCGGTTCGGTCAGCGAAGTCCAGGCGTACGACCTCGTCACCGGCCACAACATCGTCTCCGACAATGCACTCGCGGGCGCGGCCGGATTGCCGATGGTGATCCAGAACTCCGGCAACGGCGTACTGATCCAGAACGCCGTGATCCTCAACGTCCAGGTGCAGTGAGGCTCCGCCATGTTCACCGGCTCGCTGCGCAATGTGCTCGTGCCCTGCGCCGTGCTGGTGGTTCTGCTCGGCAGCACCTCGGGCCATGCCGAACGCCTGCAGATGACGGCGCCGCTGGGCGGGACGCTTTCGGTCCCCACCGTGAGCATGAAGGGCAGCCGCTTTCTCGCGACGCTTCGCCAGCAATACGATTTCAGTTGCGGCTCGGCGGCCGTTGCCACGCTGCTGACGCATCACTACGACTGGGAGGTCGATGAATCGTCCGTCTTCCAGATCATGTTCGAGCACGGCGACCAGGAGAAGATCCGCCACGACGGCTTCTCGATGCTGGACATGAAGCGCTATCTCGACAGCCGCGGCTTCGAGACCAACGGCGTCGAGGCGAGCCTGGACGAGCTCGCCGGCGTGGGCATTCCCGCGATTGCCCTGATCAACGAAAACGGCTACGCCCACTTCGTCGTCATCAAGGGCGTGCGCGACGGCGACGTCCTGCTCGGCGACCCGGCGATGGGTACGCGCGTGGTCGCACGCACCGACTTCGAGCGCCACTGGACCAACGGCATCCTGCTGGTCGTGACCAGTCACATGGAGTTGGCGCGCTTCAACCACGCAGACGACTGGAGCGTCCGGCCGCACGCTCCGGTGCGCTCCCATCAGGACAACATCGTGCGGCACAGCCTGACCCGGCCCAGCATGGTGGATTTCTGAGCGACGGAGCACACACCATGCCCAGCCGGCCCCTCCACCACACACGAACGCCCCTGCTGGCCATGATCGCTGCCGGCCTGTGCGCGTACGCGGCGAGCCTGCCCGCCAGCGGAGCGGATTTCGCCACAACGGGGTCCGCGGCGCGGCAGGACCGGCTGGATCATCTGCTGGCCGCGGCGACGATCGCCGACGCCCGCCTCGATACCCTGCGCGGCGGCTTCGAAACCCCCGGCGGCCTGCAGATGCGTTTCGGCATCGAACGCGTCGTGCTGATCAACGGCGTCCTGCACAGCACCACGAGCCTGCGCCTGGACGGCCCGAATCCGGCCGGCGGCCAGCCCGCCGCCGGCATCCCCTTGTCGCCCGGCAGCGCTCTGGCACTGATACAGAGCGGGCCGAACAACATTTCACACCTTCTGCCGGCCAACTCGCTGGCCACGATCGTCCAGAATTCGCTCGACAACCAGAAACTGCAGACCATCACGACGATCAGTGCAACGGTCAATAGCCTGGAAGTCATGCAGGGCGTGCGCATGGAGCAGGCGATGCAGGAAGCCGTGACGCGCGCGGCGCAGATGCGCTGATTTCGCCGTTCCAGGCCGACCGGACGAGGCCTGCCCTGCCGGCGCACGGGCCGGCTCATGCCCGATGAGCCGGCCCGTTCCGCTTGCGGCCTACAGCGAGAAAGGCATGCGCAGCGTCATCTGCACGTCGGGCGTGTCGCGTGTGACGCCGACGCCGAGCGACAGGTTGACGGTCCGCATCGAATCGAGCTTGTAGGAATACCCCAGCAGCAGCGTGCCGAGCTGGACGCGCACGCCTTCGGCGCGCTGGCCGTCGGCATACCTGGCGTCGGTCTTGCCGACCGACAGATGGTCGTAGCCGATGCTGAACGACGAACGTTCGTTCAGCGCCAGCCCCATGCCGAAGTTGAAGCCGAGCACGCCGCCGGGCTTGATCGAGGAGTAGGCATAATCGGCCGGATCGACATCGCCGACCAGGTTCGGCGTCACGTTCTTGCGCTTGAAACTGTACTGGTAGCTGATCCCGCCGAAGAACACGGCCGGGTCGGACGGAATGAGCACGGTCAGCCCGGGTGTCAGCGAGTAGAAGCCGGAACCGGTCGGCAGATCGCGTTGCATGCCCGTCCTCGCGCCGGTATTCGGGTCGGACGGGTCGACCGTCAGGCTGGTCGGCACCTCGAAGGGATCCTTGCCGGTGCGGGCCTTGAAGCGCAGCGACGCGATGTAATACGGCGAATCGCTGCCGCCGTCGTTGAGCTGGTAGCGGCCGATCAGTTCGACGTCGCCGATCCCCCGCCCTTTCTGGTCGGAATAGAACTCGCGCACCCGTTCGGGATCCAGGATCTCCCGCCCGCGCGTATTGTCGTAGCGGTAAACATATGGAATACGCGCCTCGAGCTCGAAACGGTTGGTGATGCCCCGGCGCACCGAAAGCGTCGCCGTGAAGGAGTTCGATTTGACGTTGCGCACGTCGATCAAGCCGATCAGGATCGCCGGAATGATCGTGTAGCCGACCAGGGCGATCCTGTCGCTGGACGAGTACGAGTACTGCAGCGAGGGCTCGACGATCCATTTTCCGGGCGGTGTCAGCACTCCGGGCTGCTCGAAGATGGGCGCGACCTCCGGCGGCCGCTCGGGCGCCTCCGGCGCTTGTCCGACAGGCTCCACCGGCGCTGCATCGGCCTGGGCGACGGCAATCGGCGCCGCCCGGGCAGGTGCCCCCTCCTGCCCTCGACCTCGCTGCCGCAGATCGACTTCCCGGCGCAGGGCCTTGAGTGCCGCCTCCTGCCTGGCCAGCTCGCGCTTCAGGGTCTCGATCTGCTGGAGCTGGGCTTCGAAGCGCTCGGCGATGCTGCCGACGTCCTCTTCCGCATCCTCGGCAAGCACCGGCTGCCCCAGCACGGCGACGAACACGCCGAGAAGTGGACGGGCAAATCTGCTTCGGTACGACTGTGTCTTCTTCATCGCAGTTGCTCCCAGTAAAACTACTGCGTCGAGACCTCCGCCCACGGGCCGGCTAGAGGACGATCTTCAGACGGTCGATCATGCGGTACAAGGTGACCCGGGAAATACCCAGACGGCGAGCCGTCTCCGAAACGTTGTTGCCGTGCGTCTTCAGGCTGGTTTCGATCAGTTCGCGCTCGACCCTGGTGCGGATTTCGTCCAACGTCGGCATGCCCTGCTCCGGTTCCGACGACAGCCCGAGGTCGGCCGCACCGATCAGGCGGCTCTCGGTCATGATCATCGCGCGCTGAACCCGGTTGACCAGCTCCCTGACGTTGCCGGGCCAGTCGTAGCGCATCATGGCCTGGAGCGCCGCGCTGCTGAAGCCGCGCACCTGGGGAGCCGCCTGCTCCCGGTGCTCGGCGAAGATGCACTCGGCAAGCAGGGGAATGTCCTCGCGCCGTTCGCGCAAGGCGGGCAGCCCGAGATGCAGGACATTGAGGCGATAGTACAGATCCTCGCGGAAACGGCCTTGGGTGACCGCGCGCACCAGGTCGACATGCGTCGCCGCGATGACCCGGACATCGACTTTCACCCGCTCGGTCGAGCCGACCCGGGTGATGCATTTCTCCTGCAGGAAACGCAGCAGATTCGCCTGCATTTCCAGCGGCAGATCGCCGATCTCGTCGAGAAACAGAATCCCGCCGTTGGCCGCCTCGATGTTGCCGATCTTGCGCTGGGCGGCACCGGTGAACGCACCCCGCTCGTGGCCGAACAGTTCGGACTGGATCAGGCTGGGCGCGATCGCCCCGCAGTTCATGGCGATGAAGGGCCCCCGTGCGCGCACCGAATACTGATGAATGGCATGCGCAACCAGCTCCTTGCCGGTGCCGGATTCGCCGCCGATCAATACCGGTGCATCGACCGTCAGGATCTTGTCGATCTGGCGATACAGCTGGCGCATTCCGGAGCTCGTCCCGGTCATGCCGTATGCGCCGCACTCGCGGCGGGGTGCCAAGGCATGCCGGCACAGCTCGACCTTGCCATGGGCATGGCCCAGCGTGCACGACAGCCGCTCCCTGTCCAGGGGCCGGGAGTGGAAATCATGGAAACTGCGCAGCAGCTCCGGCCCCAGCCGGTCGCTGTTCAGCAGGTCCGGGCCGAGCAGCGCGATCCATTCGATGTCGGGGCGCCGGAGCACGCTCTCCAGCTCACCGAGGGACCAGGGCCGCTCGGAATCGAAAGCCACGAGGCCGATCGGTGGCGGATCGCAGCTCAGGGCCTTGCGTGCGGCATCCATCGTCGCCACGCGCTGGAAGATCCAGCCGGACAGGTGAAGCGCTTCGAGTTCGGCGATGGCATAGCCAGTACGGTCGAGCACGATCGCCCGCCTCGAGGCCTTTACGCACGCCCTGTCGGACATGCCCGCCCTTCCATCGCGCCAGATCGAACAGCATGCTCCGCCATCTGTCTCTCCCGAATCGAGATTCACGGCCGTGACACACACTCGCCCGCCCCGCACAGCTCATGACGCCATCGCACCGAATTCGCCGGGTAAGGCATCACGTCCCGCCCTCATGCATGGGGCGGGCATAGGGCGACAAGACGGCAGGCCCGGGCCTTGCGCCCACAGCCGTCCGACGAACCTGAAGCCGGATCCGTCTCATGCCATCTTGCAATTCAGTTATGGAATATCGTGATGGAGAGCGTCAAGCAATCAGCAGGCCAGATCATACAAGCCGCTGATTCTCATATTTGTTTTTCTTTGCATTGAAGCCGGCGGCGGCGAAAACGTAAAAGAATCCGACACAAAGCCCCTGCAGCCGCCTCGACATCAAGGACGACGGGCGGGGAACACCATGCCCGCCGCACTTGCAGTCGCGTGCATGTGAGTCACCCCAGCCCGAAAACCGGGGCTTCCTCGTCGCGGGCTTGTGGCGCCTTCGGCTCCACGGACGCTTGGCTCGCCGACCCCGCCATGAATGGCAGGGCTTGCGCTCGACCCGTGCTCAGTTCAACTGGCCGTGACAATGCTTGTACTTCTTGCCCGAGCCGCAGGGGCAGGGATCGTTGCGGCCGACACGCGGCCCGGCCTGTGCAGGCTGCGCCTTCGCCGCCTGCGCGGCATTGGCGGCAGCCAGCACTTCGTCCTGGTCGGCGTGGTGGTACTGCACGTTCTCCACTGCAGGCGGCTTTTCGGCCTCGTCGAGCTGGGCTTCGGTGCGCACCTGGACCGTCATCAGGATCTTGGTGACGTCGGCGCGGATCGCATCGAGCAGGGTCTCGAACAGCTCGAAGGCCTCGCGCTTGTATTCCTGCTTGGGGTTCTTCTGCGCATAGCCGCGCAGGTGGATGCCCTGGCGCAGGTGGTCGAGCGCGGCGAGGTGCTCGCGCCAATGAGTATCCAGGCTCTGCAGCATCACGTTGCGTTCGAACTGATGCCAGGCCGAGATATCCACCAGCGAGGTCTTGGCGGCGTAGGCCTCCTCGCCCGCGGCGACGATGCGTTCGAGCATCTGCTCGTCGTCCAGGCTCGGCTCGGCCTTGATCCACTCGCCCACCGGCAGCTTCAGCGCCAGCTCGGAAGCCAGCGCCATCTCCAGGGCGGGGATGTCCCATTGCTCCTCGACGCTGTCCTGCGGTACGTAGCGGCGGAAGACGTCGCCCAGCACGCCCTGGCGCATCGCCTTGACGGTGTCGGAGATGTCCTCGGTCTCGAGCAGCTCGTTGCGCTGCTGGTAGATGACCTTGCGCTGGTCGTTGGCGACGTCGTCGTATTCCAGCAGTTGCTTGCGGATGTCGAAGTTGCGCTGCTCGACCTTGCGCTGCGCCGATTCGAGCGAGCGGGTGACCATGCCGTGCTCGATCGCCTCGCCTTCGGGCATCTTCAGCCGCACCATGATCGCGTTCAGGCGCTCACCGGCGAAGATCTTCATCAGCGGGTCTTCCAGCGACAGGTAGAAGCGGCTGGAACCCGGGTCGCCCTGGCGGCCCGAACGGCCGCGCAGCTGGTTGTCGATGCGGCGCGACTCGTGGCGCTCGGTGCCGATGATGTGCAGGCCGCCGGCGGCGATCACCTGCTCGTGCACCTTGGCCCAGTCCTCGCGCATCGCGACGATCTTCGCTTCCTTTTCCTCGGCCGGCAGCCCGTCGTCGTCGCGGACCGCGGCGACGGGGCGCTCGATGTTGCCGCCGAGCACGATGTCGGTACCGCGGCCGGCCATGTTGGTGGCGATCGTCACCACCCCCGGGCGGCCCGCCTGGGCGACGATCTGCGCTTCGCTGTCGTGCTGCTTGGCGTTGAGCAGTTGGTGCTCGATCTTGGCCTTCTTCAGCAGGCCGGAGAGGAATTCGTTGGTCTCGATCGAGGTCGTGCCCACCAGCACCGGCTGGCCGCGCTGCACGCAGTCGCGGATGTCCTCGATCACCGCGTCCCATTTCTCCTTCGCGGTGCGATAGACCTTGTCGTTCTCGTCCCTGCGCTGGGTGGGCTTGTTGGTCGGGATCACCACCGTTTCGAGGCCGTAGATCGAGTGGAACTCGAAGGCTTCGGTATCGGCGGTACCGGTCATGCCGGCCAGCTTGCCGTACATGCGGAAGTAGTTCTGGAAGGTGATCGAGGCCAGGGTCTGGTTCTCGGCCTGGATGCGCACGCCTTCCTTGGCCTCGACCGCCTGGTGCAGGCCGTCGGACCAGCGCCGGCCGGCCATCAGGCGGCCGGTGAATTCGTCGACGATGACCACTTCGCCGTTCTGCACCACGTAGTGCTGGTCCTTGTGGTACAGCGCATGCGCGCGCAGCGACGCGTACAGGTGATGCACCAGCAGGATGTTGCCCGGATCGTAGAGGCTGGTGCCTTCGGCCAGCAGGCCCATGCGCATCAGGATCTGCTCGGCGTTCTCGTGGCCGTCCTCGGTCAGCAGCACCTGGTGCGACTTCAGGTCGACCGTGTAGTCGCCCGGCTCGGTGATGTTGTCGCCTTCGCCTTCCTGCCTTTTCAGCAGCGGCGCGACCTGGTTCATCTTCAGGTAGAGCTCGGTGTGGTCCTCGGCCTGGCCGGAGATGATCAGCGGCGTGCGCGCCTCGTCGATCAGGATGGAGTCCACCTCGTCGACGATGGCGAAGTTCAGCGTGCGCTGCACGCGCTCGCTGGCCGCATAGACCATGTTGTCGCGCAGGTAGTCGAAGCCGAACTCGTTGTTGGTGCCGTAGGTGATGTCGGCCGCGTAGGCCGCCTGCTTCTCGGCGTGCGACATGCGCGAAAGGTTGCAGCCCGTGCTCAGGCCGAGGAAGCCGTAGATCCGTCCCATCCACTCGGCGTCGCGGCTGGCGAGGTAATCGTTCACCGTGATCACATGCACGCCCTTGCCGGACAGCGCGTTCAGGTAGGCGGGCAGCGTGGCGACCAGGGTCTTGCCCTCGCCGGTGCGCATTTCGGCGATCTTGCCGTTGTGCAGCACCATGCCGCCGACCAGCTGGACGTCGAAGTGGCGCATGCCATGCACGCGCTTGCCGGCCTCCCGCACTACCGCGAAAGCCTCGGGCAGCAGCATGTCGAGCGCCTCGCCGTTCGCCACGCGCTGCTTGAACTCGGCGGTCTTGCCGCGCAGTTCTTCATCGGACAACGCGGAGATTTCCGGCTCGAGCGCGTTGATCTTGCGCACGGTCTGGGAATACTGGCGGACGAGGCGGTCGTTGCGACTACCGAAGATTTTCTTGAGCAGGCCGGAGATCATGTTGGAGGTGGACGTCGATTCGGCAAAGGCGCGAGTTTATCATGCCGCACAGGGCGCCCCACTGCGCACCACGGCACGACCTCCCGCATTCCTCTTTCCCACGCCCCATGAGCCGCCCCCTTCATCGTTTTCTCGGCAGTGTCGAATCCCTCGCCCGCCTGCAGGACCACGCCGCCCGCCTGCGGCGGCTGCAGGGCACGCTGGACGCCGCGCTGCCCCTGCAACTGGCCGAACAGTGCCACGTCGCCAACCTGAAGGACGACGTGCTGGTCATCACCACGCGCAACGGCGCCACCGCGGTACGGCTCAAGCAGATGCTGCCCAGCCTGCAGGAGCACTTCCTGCGTGCCGGCCACGCGCTGGGCACGATCAGGGTCAAGGTCGGGACGCCCGAGCAGCGGACCTGGCGTCCGCCGGCGACGGAGCGTCACATATCGGCCGACGCCAAGGCCGGCCTGTCGGAATTCGCCGCCTCGCTGCCGCCGGATTCACCCTTGCGCGAATCTCTCGAGCGCCTGGTCAGGCGCGGGCGCGAGTAGCAGCGGGAAAAGTGGCGGGTGCGAAAACAGGCGGCCCAGGCCGTTCAGATCATCGGCACCAGCACGCGCTCGATGGCGAACAGCGCCAGCACGGCCAACAGCAGCACGACGACGATGCGGAAAGCCTTCCACGCCCACAGCTTGTAGCGCGGATTGCCGGTGAGCAGCCACAGGATCACCGAGCCGCCGATGGCGAGCACCGCCAGCAACAGCAGCAGACGCATGATCAGCATCGGCGCTGCTCCGTGATCGTGGCCGGCATCAGGCCTGGGCCGGCAGGACGTCGCCGAACTGGTGGACGACGGCCGGCGGCGTGGCCTTGGGCTGCTCGAAGCTGACGATCTCCCAGGCTTCGCGGTCTTCGAGCAGCACGCGCAGGATCTGGTTGTTCAGGGCGTGGCCGGCCTTGTGTGCCGCATAGGAGGCCAGCAGCGGATGGCCACACAGGTAGAGGTCGCCGATGGCATCGAGCACCTTGTGCTTGACGAACTCGTCGGCGTAGCGCAGGCCCTCGGCGTTGAGCACGCGGTACTCGTCCATCACGATCGCGTTGTCGAGGCTGCCGCCGAGCGCGAGGCCGTTGGACTGCATGAACTCGACGTCCTGCATGAAGCCGAAGGTGCGCGCGCGGGCGACGTCGCGGATGTAGGAATGGGTGGCGAAATCGACCTTGACCGAAGTCGCCGTGCGGTCGATCGCGGGATGATCGAAGACGATGGAGAATTCGAGGCTGAAGCCATCGTAGGGGTCCAGGCGCACCCACTTGTCGCCTTCGCGGTATTCGACCGGTTTCTTCACCCGCAGGAACTTCTTCGGCGCCTTCTGCTCCTCGATGCCCGCCGACTGCAGCAGGAACACGAAGGGCGCGGAGCTGCCGTCGAGGATGGGAATCTCGGGCGCATCGACGTCGACGTGCAGGTTGTCGATGCCGAGGCCGGCCAGCGCCGACATCAGGTGCTCGACGGTGCCGACCTTCTCGCCGTTCTTTTCCAGGCCCGAGCACATCCGCGTGTCGCAGACGGCATAGGGATCGGCCGGCAGGGTCAGCGGCGGTTCGAGGTCGACGCGGTGGAAGACGATGCCGGTGTCCGGTGCCGCCGGACGCAGCACCAGCGTCACCTTGCGCCCGCCGTGCAGACCGACGCCGGTGGCCTTGACGATGGATTTGAGGGTGCGCTGCCTGATCATTGTTAAATTCCTTATATCGGCCAGCAGTTTAGCACGCACCCGCCGACGGTACGGACTATGGGTGCAATGCAGCAAAGCTGTTGCATGGACATACCTGCCGCCGTTCAGCGCCTCTCCCCCGCTCGCGGGATGGGCTGCGGAAACGGGGAACAGGCATGCGACCACCTGCCGCCCCAAGACGAAACGGGCATCTGCCGCGAACCGGAGGCGGCGGTTCGCGGCAGATGCCCGTCGGACGCCGGACGCAGCAGAGCAGCGCCCGGCACCGGCACAGACGGCGCTCAGTCGGCCTGGCGGCGCAGGAAAGCCGGGATGTCGTAGGTGCCGACGCCGCTGGTGCTCATCGCTTCGACCGTGGTGCGGCGGCCGGTGCGCATCACCGCCGGCACGTCGAGGCTGTTCATGTCGACCGCGCCGCTGCCGCCCATCGCCGGGCCGTAGGTACCGGTGCCCTTCACCACTTCCATGATCGGCTGGCGGGCCGAGCGCGGCGCGCCGAGGCCGGTGGCGACGACGGTGATGCGGATGCGGTCTTCCATGCTCTCTTCGAACACCGTGCCGTACTTGACGAAGGCTTCCGGCGCGGCGAAGGCCTGCACGGTCTTCACCGCGTCGCGCACTTCGGACATCTTCAGCGACTTGCTGGCGGTGATGTTGATCAGCACGCAGCGCGCGCCCGACAGCTCGGTGCCTTCGAGCAGCGGCGACACCGCGGCCTGTTCGGCGGCGATGCGGGCGCGGTCCATGCCGGCGGCTTCGGCCGACCCCATCATCGCGCGGCCCATTTCGGCCATCGCGGTGCGCACGTCCTGGAAGTCGACGTTGACCAGGCCGGGCACGTTGATGATCTCGGCAATGCCGCCGACCGCCGAGCGCAGCACGTTGTCGGCCGAACGGAAGCACTCCTCGAAGCCGGCATCGTCGCCATAGACGTCGAGCAGCTTGTCGTTGAGCACGACGATCAGCGAATCGACGTGGCGGGTCAGCTCCTCGACGCCGCTTTCGGCGACGCGGATGCGGTTCTCGAAGTCGAAGGGCTTGGTCACCACGGCGACGGTCAGGATGCCCATCTCCTTGGCGATCTCGGCCACCACCGGCGCAGCGCCGGTGCCGGTGCCGCCGCCCATGCCGCCGGTGATGAACACCATGTGCGCACCTTCCAGCGCGGCGGCGATCTCCTCGCGCGACTCCTGCGCCGCGGCGCGTCCGGCTTCCGGCTTGGAGCCGGCGCCGAGGCCGGTGCTGCCGAGCTGGACCTTGTGCGACGCCAGGCAGCGGTTCAGCGCCTGCGCGTCGGTGTTGGCGGTGATGAAATGCACCCCCTTCACCCCTTCACGGATCATGTGGTCGACGGCATTGCCACCGGCGCCACCGACACCGATCACCTTGATGACCGTACCGGACGGTTCCTTCTCAACGATTTCAAACATTTGCCTCGCCTCCTGAATTAACGGCCCTGCTCAACAACGAATACCGATCCGCCTGCATCTAGTAAATTCCGGAAAGTGTAATACTAAATACGGGCTGCCAAATCGGCCTTAATACAAAATGACACCATGACAAAATTCCTGGACTTTTCGCATCCGTTCAGAAATTGCGTTCGAACCATGACTTCATGCGGCCGAAGAACTGTTTCACGCTGCGCGTGTCGCGCGCCTGGAAACCCCGCCGGCGCTGCGCCGCGCCTTCCATGACCAGGCCCATCGCGGTGGAGTAGCGCGGCTGGCAGACCACGTCCGCCAGGCCGCCGTCGTACTGCGGCGCGCCCACGCGCACCGGCATGTGGAACACGTCCTCGCCCAGCTCGGCCATGCCGCGCATCACCGCCGAACCGCCGGTCAGCACGATGCCGGACGACAGCAATTCCTCGTAGCCGCTGCGGCGCAGCTCGGCCTGGACCAGTTCGAACAGCTCGGACACGCGCGGCTCGATGACGTCGGCCAGCGCCTGGCGCGACAGCTTGCGCGGCGGCCGGTCGCCCACCCCGGGCACTTCGATCATTTCTTCCGGGTCGGCCATCTGGTGCATCGCCACGCCGTGGCGGATCTTGATTTCCTCGGCCTCGGCGGTCGGCGTGCGCAGCGCCATGGCGATGTCGTTGGTGATCTGATCGCCCGCCACCGGAATCACCGCGGTGTGCCGGATCGCGCCCTGGGTGAACACCGCGATGTCGGTCGTGCCGCCGCCGATGTCCACCATGCACACCCCGAGTTCCTTCTCGTCCTCGGTCAGCACCGCATAGCTGGAAGCAAGCGGCTGCAGGCTCAGGTCCATGACTTCCAGGCCGCAGCGGCGCACGCACTTGATCACGTTCTGCGCCGCCGACACCGCGCCGGTGACGATGTGCACCTTCACTTCCAGGCGCACGCCGCTCATACCGATCGGCTCGCGCACGCCGCCCTGGCCGTCGATGATGAATTCCTGGGTCAGGATGTGCAGGATCTGCTGCTCGGCCGGAATCGGCATCGCCCGCGCGACCTCGATCACCCGATCGACGTCGGTCGGCGTGACTTCCTTCTCCTTGATCGCCACCGTGCCGCTGGAGTTGAAGCTCTTGATGTGGCTGCCGGCGATGCCGGTATAGACGTCGTGGATCTTGCATTCGGCCATCAGCTCGACCTCCTGCAGCACGCGCGAGATCGCATCCACCGTGGCTTCGATATTGACCACCACGCCGCGCTTGAGGCCGTTGGTGGGCTGGGTGCCCAGACCGACGACGTTGAGCCGGCCGTCGGGCCGCACCTCGGCGACCATGCAGGTCACCTTGGTCGTGCCGATGTCGAGTCCGACGATCAGTTCCTTGTATTCCTTGCTCATTACCTGCCCTTTCTGCCACTTTGCGGCGCGGCCTGCAGCAGCACCGTACCGTCGGCCGGCGTCAGCGCAAATCCGCTCGGGTAGCGCAGATCCGCTACCTTGATGTCGATGTCGACCTGCTCGCGCACCCGCGGCCACACCGCGATGAAGCGCTTGAGCCGGTCGGCGAGTAGAGACCTTTCCTGCTCGCGGCCGAGCATGATCACCAGGCCGTTGTCGAGCTTGAGCTGCCAGGCTTGACGCGCCGACAGCACCAGTCCGACCAGTTGCACGCCCATCGGCTGCAGCAGTTCGGAAAATTCGCCGTAACGTGCCAGCAGCCAGCCCGACGTGCCCTGTGGGCCGTCGAAATGCGGCATGTCGGCGTCGCTGGCGGCAACGAAGACTTCGCCCTGTGCATTCACCAGCCGCGCATCGCCGCTGTCGGACACCGTCCAGTAGGCCACCGCTTGATGCTCCTCGATGCGCAGTTCGAGCGCATCGGGCCAGCGCCGGCGCACTTCGGCCTTGCGCACCCAGGGAAGCTTCTCGAAAGTCCCCTTCACCGCCTCCAGATCGACGGTGAAGAAGTTGCCGTCGATCGCGGTACGCGCGGCGTATTCCAGTTGCTCCTCGGTGACCTGCGTCGGCGGCGTCAGCACCACGACCTCGCCGATCGGAAACAGCGGCCGCGACACGAACCAGATCACCAGCGCCCAGCCCAGGCCGACCGCCCCCAGCAGGGTCAGCAGGTCGGAGATCAGGTTCAGCAGCGCCGGCCTGTGCCACAGCCCCTTGCCGTCGCGCGCCGCGGCCGCCCGCGCCGCCGGTCGGGCGGAACGGATGGCAGCAGGACGAACGGCCGCGGGCCGGGCACCGACTTCAGCCAAGGCGGGCTCCTTCGAGAATCTTCAGGCACAGGGCATCGAACTCCAGCCCGGCCACGCGCGCCGACATCGGCACCAGCGAATGGCTGGTCATGCCGGGCGAAGTGTTCATTTCCAGCAGGTAGGGCTTGCCTTCGGCAGTCAGGATCAGGTCGCCGCGGCCCCAGCCGCGGCAGCCGAGCACGCGCGCGGACTTCATCACCAGTGCCCGCAGTTCGGCCTCCTGCCCGGCCGGCAGGCCGCAGGGGCAGTCGTAGCGGGTGTCGTCGGTGAAATACTTGTGCTGATAGTCGTAGTTGCCGTCCGGCGCGACGATGCGCACCAGCGGCAGCGCCTGGTCTTCGAGGAAGGGCGCGGTCAGCTCCTGGCCCTCGATGAACTCCTCGGCGATCACCAGGCTGTCGTAGCGCGCCGCCAGTTCCCAGGCCGCCTGCAACTGCTCCGCGGCGACGACCTTGGTCGCGCCCATGCTCGAGCCTTCATGCACCGGCTTGACGTAGATCGGCAGGCCGAGTTCGGCCACCACCGCATCCCAGTCGGTGCCGGCGTCCAGAATCGCGTAGCGCGGCGTCGGCAGGCCGCAGGCCAGCCACACCATCTTGGTGCGCCACTTGTCCATCGACAGCGCCGAAGCCATCACGCCGCTGCCGGTGTAGGGAATGCCCATCAGCTCCAGCGCCCCCTGTACCGTGCCGTCCTCGCCGCCGCGGCCGTGCAGGGCGATGAAGGCGCGCTCGAAGCCTTCGTCCTTCAGCGCGTGCAGGTCGCGCTCGGCCGGATCGAAGGCATGCGCATCCACGCCGGCGCCCTGCAGCGCGGCCAGCACCGCCCGGCCGGACATCAACGACACCTCGCGCTCGGCCGACGTTCCGCCGAACAACACCGCCACCTTGCCGAACCGCGCCTTCACGTCACGTCCTCGATCGATGCGAGCTTGCCCGGCACCGCGCCGATGCTGCCCGCGCCCATGGTGATCACCACGTCGCCATCGCGCGCGGTGGACAGAATCATCTTCGGCATGTCGGCGATGTCCTCGACGAACACCGGCTCGACGCTGCCGGCGACGCGTATCGCACGCGCCAGCGAGCGCCCGTCGGCGGCGACGATCGGCGCCTCGCCGGCGGCATAGACTTCGGCCAGCAGCAGGCCGTCGACCGAGGACAGCACCTTGACGAAGTCCTCGAAGCAGTCGCGCGTGCGGGTGTAGCGATGGGGCTGGAAGGCCAGCACCAGGCGCCGGTCCGGGAAAGCGCCGCGTGCCGCGGCGATCGTCGCCGCCATTTCCACCGGGTGATGGCCGTAGTCGTCCACCAGCGTGAAGCTGCCGGCCTCGTCGCCGTCCAGATCGACCAGTTGCACTTCGCCGTAGCGCTGGAAGCGGCGGCCGACGCCGCTGAAATCCGCCAGCGCCTTGACGATGGCCTCGTCCGGCACCTGTACTTCGGTCGCCACCGCGATCGCCGCCAGCGCATTGAGCACGTTGTGCATGCCGGGCAGGTTCAGCGCGATCGGCAGGCGCGTGGTCGTGCCATTGACCCGTACGCAGTCGAACAGCATCCGGCCGCCGTCGGCACGCACGTTCTCGGCGCGGATGTTGGCGCTCGGCGACAGGCCGTAGCGCACGATCTGCTTCGACACCTGGGGCATGATCTCGCGCACGTTGGCGTCGTCCTCGCACAGCACGGCGACGCCGTAGAACGGCAGCCGCTGCAGGAAATCGACGAAAGCCTGCTTGACCCGGCCGAAATCGTGGCCGTAGGTGTCCATGTGGTCGGCGTCGATGTTGGTGACGACCGCGACCATCGGGCTCAGCAGCAGGAAGGAGGCATCGGACTCGTCGGCCTCGGCCACCAGGTATTCGCCCTTGCCGAGGCGCGCGTTGGCGCCGGCGGCGTTGAGCCGGCCGCCGATGACGAAGGTCGGATCGATGCCGCCTTCGGCGAGGATGCTCGCCACCAGCGAGGTGGTGGTGGTCTTGCCGTGGGTGCCGGCGATGGCGATGCCCTGCTTGAAGCGCATCAGCTCGGCCAGCATCAGCGCGCGCGGCACGATCGGGATGTTGCGTTCGCGCGCCGCCACCACTTCCGGGTTGTCCGCCTTGACCGCGGTGGACGCCACCAGCACGTCGGCGCCGGCGACGTTGTCGGCCGAATGGCCGCGCATCACACGGGCGCCCATCTTCTGCAGCCGGCGCGTCGCGGCGTTGTCGCCGAGATCGGAGCCGCTCACCGCATAACCCTGGTTCACCAGCACTTCGGCGATGCCGCTCATGCCGGAGCCGCCGATGCCGACGAAGTGGATGTTCCTGACCTTATGCTTCACGGTCATTGCCCTCATGGCGATCGAGCGGCGCCCCGAACAAGGCCTTGGCGTTGTGAGCCAGCACTCCGACGAAATCGATGTTCCTGAGCTTGTGCTTCATTTCCTGTCTCCGCCGGCCAGTTCCTCGCAGACGCGCGCCACTTCGGCAGCCGCCTGCGGCCGGGCCAGGGCACGGGCGTTCTCCGCCATCTGCAGCAGGCGCGGGCGGTCGATGCTGGCGAGGATGCCGGCCAGCCGTTCGGCATTGAGTTCGGTTTGCGGCAGCAGATAGGCCGCGCCGCGATCGGCGAGGAAGCGGGCGTTGCCGGTCTGGTGATCGTCCACCGCGTGCGGGAAAGGCACCAGCAGGCTGGCCGCCCCCACCGCGGCGAGTTCGGACACCGTCAGCGCGCCGGCGCGGCAGATCACCAGGTCGGCCTCCGCGTAGGCGCTCGCCATGTCGTCGATGAAGGGACGCAGCTCGCCCTCCACCTGCGCGCGCGCATAGGCGGTACGCAGAGCCTCGATCTGCTTCTCGCCCGCCTGGTGCAGCACCTGCGGCCGGCCCTCGGCCGGCAGGCGGGCGAGTGCCGCCGGCACCGCATCGTTGAGCGCCGCCGCGCCGAGGCTGCCGCCGACGACAAGCAGCTTCAGCGGCCCTTCGCGGCCGGCGAAACGCTCGCCCGGCGGCGCCACGGCGGCGATCTCGGCACGCACCGGATTGCCGATCCAGCGGCTTTTCTCCAGCACCTCGGGAAAGCCCGTCAGCACCCGCTCGGCGACGCCGGCGAGCACGCGGTTGGCCAGCCCCGCCACCGAGTTCTGCTCGTGCAGCACCAGCGGACGGCCGAGCAGCGCCGCCATCATGCCGCCGGGGAAGGTGATGTAGCCGCCCATGCCCAGCACCACGTCGGGCCGGCTGCGGCGCAGCGCGCGCAGCGCCTGCCAGAAGCCGGACAGCAGGTTCAGCGGCAGCATCAGCTTGCGCACCAGGCCCTTGCCGCGCAGCGCGCCGAAGCGCACCCAGGCGGTGTCGTAGCCGCGCGCTGGCACGATGCGGGCTTCCATGCCGTCCGGGTTGCCCATCCAGACGATGCGCCAGCCGTGCTCGCGCAGGGCTTCGGCCACCGCGATGCCGGGGAAGATGTGGCCGCCGGTGCCGCCGGCCATGACCATCAGCGTCTTCATGGCTGGACCCCGCGCTTCAGCTGCCGCACTTCCCAATCGCAGCGCAGCAGGATCGCCAGCGCGATGCAGTTGGCGACGATGCTCGAGCCGCCGAAGCTCATCAGCGGCAGGGTCAGGCCCTTGGTCGGCAGCAGGCCCATGTTGACGCCCATGTTGATGAAGGACTGCACGCCGATCCACAGGCCGATGCCCTGCGCCACCAGGCCGGCGAAGTAGCGTTCGAGCCGGATCGCCTCGCGGCCGATCACGAAGGCGCGCTGCACCAGCAGCGCGAACATGGCGATGACGGCGATGATGCCGACGAAGCCGAGCTCCTCGGCGATGACCGCGAGCAGGAAATCGGTATGCGCCTCGGGCAGGTAGAACAGTTTCTCCACGCTCGCCCCCAGGCCGACGCCGAACCATTCGCCGCGGCCGAAGGCGATCAGCGCGTGCGACAGCTGGTAGCCCTTGCCGAAGGCATCCTTCCACGGGTCCATGAAGCCGAGCACACGCTCCAGGCGATAGGGCGAAATCAGGATCAGGGTGACGAAACCGATCACCGCGGCGATCGCCAGCAGCGCGAACACCCGGCCATTGACGCCGCCGAGGAAGAGCACGCCGAAGGCGATCGTGGTGATGACGACGAAGGCGCCGAAGTCCGGCTCGCGCAGCAGCAGGAAGCCGACGAACAGGATCACCGCCATCATCGGCAGGAAGCCGCGCTTGAAGCTGCTCATGGCGTCGAGCTTGCGCACCGTGTAGTCGGCGGCATACAGCGCGGCGAAGATCTTCATCAGCTCCGACGGCTGCAGGTTGACCGGCCCGAGCGACAGCCAGCGCTGCGCGCCATTGACTTCGCGCCCCACGCCCGGAATCAGCACCACGATCAGCAGCACCACGCCGGCGACGAACAAGGGCATCGCCAGCTGCTGCCAGCGCGCCATCGGCAGCTGGAAGGCGAGCAGCCCGCAGCCGACGCCGATGGCCATGAACACCGCGTGGCGCGCGACGAAGTAATAAGGCTGGTAGTTGGTGAAACGGCTGCCTTCGGCGATCGCAATCGAAGCCGAATACACCATCACCAGTCCGAGCAGCAGCAGGCCGACGGCCGACCAGATCAGCAGCGGATCGAGTTCGCGCATGAAGCTGCCGCCGCGCGCGAAGCGATCGCCCACCCTCGGTGCCGCGGACTTGCCCGAGACGGTGGCGAACATGTTCGTCAGGCTGGAACCGAGCTTCATCGCGCATCGACCTCCGGCAGGCGCCGCACCGCGGCAATGAACACTTCGGCGCGATGGGCATAACCGCGGAACATGTCGAAGCTGGCGCAGGCGGGAGACAGCAGCACCGCATCCCCTTGCTGCGCCAGTTCGGCGGCGCGGCCGACCGCGGCATCCAGATCGGCCGCATGCTCCAGCGGCACGCCGGCGCCGGCCAGCGCAGCTTCGATGCGCGCCGCATCGCGGCCGATCAGCACCACCGCGCGCGCCCCACCGGCAACCGCAGGCGCGAGCGGCGAGAAATCCTGGCCCTTGCCGTCGCCGCCGGCGATCAGCACCACCGGACGGTCGAAGCCGTCCAGCGCGGCGACCGTCGCGCCGACGTTGGTGCCTTTGGAGTCGTCGTAGAAGCGCACGCCGTCGGCGCGCTCGGCAACCAGTTCGACGCGGTGCGGCAGGCCACGGAAGGCGCGCAGGCCGGCAATCAGTTGCGCAGGCTCGATGCCCAGCCCGGCTTCGCACAGCGCCAGCGCGGCCAGCGCGTTGGCGGCGTTGTGGCGTCCGGCCAGCGGCAGTTCGGCCAGCGCGAGCAGCGGCTGGCTGCCGCGCACCAGCCAATCGGCGCCGTCGTGGCGGGCGATGCCGTAATCGGCCTCGGCGCAGTGCGCAGCGGCGCCCGACGCGACGGCGCCCGGAGCGTCAACACCGAAGCGGATCACCCGGCGGCCCGGCAGTGCCATCGCCTCGACGCGCGCATCCTGGCGGTTGATCACCTGCACGCCCTGCCCCCGGAAGACCGCGGCCTTGGTCGCGGCATAGGCCTCGACGTCGGCATAGCGGTCGAGGTGGTCGTCGCTGACGTTCAGCACCGTCGCCGCCTCGGCATCCAGGCCGTCCAGGGTCTCGAGCTGGAAACTGGACAGCTCCAGCACCCAGCAGGCCGGCAGCTCGATGCCCAGTTCCAGGCGCTCCATCAACACGTCGAGCGCGGCCGGGCTGATGTTGCCGGCGGCGACCGCGTCGATGCCGACCGACTGCGCCAGCGCGGCGGTCAGCGCGGTGGTGGTGGTCTTGCCGTTGGTGCCGGTGATGGCGAGGATGCGGCAACGCTCGCGCACGCCGAGTTCGGCCAGCGCCTGCGCCAGCAGGCTCATCTCGCCGGTGACGGGCAGGCCGCGGCGGTAGGCTTCGGCGGCGATGCCGGTGCGCGGATCGAGCCCGGGGCTGAGGGCGACGAGATCGATGCCATCGAGCACGTCGGCGCCGAAGCTGCCGCTGACGATTTCGGCCAGCGGCGCGTCCTCGCGCAGCGCCTCGAGGCCGGGCGGCACGGCGCGGCTGTCGGCGACGCGCAGGCGCGCGCCGCGCAGTGCGCACCAGCGCGCCATCGCCAGGCCCGATTCGCCGAGCCCGAGCACCAGAACGTGTTTGCCCGTCAGCTCGCTCATCTCAGTTTCAGCGTCGACAACCCGAACAGCACCAGCATGATGGTGATGATCCAGAAGCGGACCACCACCTGCGTTTCCTTCCAGCCGCCCAGCTCGTAATGGTGGTGCAGCGGCGCCATGCGGAAGATGCGCTTGCCGCCGCTGGCCTTGAAGTACAGCACCTGCACCATCACCGACAGGGTCTCGGCGACGAACAGCCCACCCATGATGAAGAGCACGATTTCCTGGCGCACGATGACGGCGATGGTGCCCAGCGCCGCGCCCAGCGCCAGCGCACCGACGTCGCCCATGAACACTTCCGCCGGGTAGGCGTTGAACCACAGAAAACCGAGCCCGGCGCCGCAGATCGCACCGCAGAACACCGCCAGCTCGCCGGCGCCGGCGATGTAGGGCACGCCGAGGTAGTTCGAGAAGCCGGCGTGGCCGGCGACGTAGGCGAAGATGGCGAGCGCGCCGGCCACCATCACCGTCGGCATGATCGCCAGGCCGTCGAGACCGTCGGTCAGGTTGACCGCGTGGCTGGTGCCGTTGATGACGAAATAGGTCAGCGCGATGAAGCCGAAGATGCCCAGCGGATAGGCCACGGCCTTGAAGAAGGGCACGATCAGCTCGGTCTGCGCCGGCGTGTCGGCGCTGAGGCCGAGGTAGATCGCCGCCGCCAGCGCGATCGCCGAAGTCCACAGATACTTCCAGCGGCTCGCCAGCCCCTTGGGATCGCGGTGCACGACCTTGCGCCAGTCATCCACCCAGCCGACGGCACCGAAACCGAGGGTGACGAGCAGCGTCACCCACACGTAGCCGTTCTTCAGATCGCCCCACAGCAGCACGGTGATGCCGATCGAGATCAGGATCAGCGCGCCGCCCATGGTCGGCGTGCCGGCCTTGGTCAGGTGCGACTTGGGGCCGTCGTCGCGCACCGCCTGGCCGATCTTCTTGGCCGCCAGCCAGCGGATGACGCCGGGGCCGGCGATCAGCGAGATCGCCAGCGCGGTCAGCGCGGCCAGCACCGTCCTCAGCGTGATGTAGCCGAAGACGTTGAAGCCACGAATGTCCTGGCTGAGCCAGAGAGCGATTTCCAACAGCATGTCAGGAGACGGTTCCGTTCAAAGGGGCGGGATTGTGCACTGCCGCAAGCGCATCCGCCACTCTTTCCATGCGCATGAAGCGCGAGCCTTTCACCAACACCACCGAGTCCGCATCGAGCCGCGCCGACAGCGCCCGCAGCAGCGCTTCGGGCGAGTTGAAGTGACGCCCGCCCTCGCCGAAATTGCGCACCGCCACCGCCGTCATCTCGCCCAGTCCGAACAGGCCGTCGATGCCCTTGCTCTTGGCGTAGCCGCCGATCTCGTCGTGCACCTGGGCGCTGGTTTCACCCACTTCGCCCATGTCGCCCAGCACCAGCCAGGTATGGCCCGGCATCGCCGCCAGCACGTCGATCCCGGCACGCACCGAGTCGGGATTGGCGTTGTAGGAATCGTCCAGGATCACCGCGCCGTTCACGCCCTCGCGCCGCTGCAGGCGGCCGCGGCTGCCGGCGAAGGCAGCCAGGCCTTCGGCCACCGCTTCGAGCGTCGCCCCCGCCGCCAGGCAGGCCGCGGCGGCGCCGACGGCGTTGCGCACGTTGTGCAGGCCGGGCACCTGCAGCGCGAATTCGATGCGGCCCTGCGGCGTGTCGAGTTCCACCCGCGAGCCGAGGCCGCGAAGGGTAGCTTGTCCGCGCACGTCGGCAGTCCGGTCGATACCGAATGTCACAATCCGGCGCCCGGCATTGAGGCGGCGCCAGCCGTCCGCATGCGGATCGTCGGCATTGATCACGGCGGCGCCGGCCGCACCGAGCCCGCCGTAGATCGCGCCCTTCTCCTGCGCGACTTCGTCCAGCGTGCCCATGCCCTGCAGGTGCGCCCGCTGGGCGTTGTTGACGATCGCCACCGTCGGCTGCGCCAGGCCGGTGAGATAGGCGATCTCGCCCGGCTGGTTCATGCCCATCTCGATCACTGCGGCGCGGTGGAAATCGCGCAGGCCGAGCAGGGTCAGCGGCAGGCCGATGTCGTTGTTCAGATTGCCCTGCGTCGCCAGCACCGACTCGTCGCCGAAGCCTTCGCGGCGGGCCTGGGCGCGCAGGATGACGGCGCACATCTCCTTGACCGTGGTTTTGCCGTTGCTGCCGGTGATGCCGATCAGCGGCAGCGCGAAGCGCGCGCGCCAGGCCGCGGCCAGCGTGCCGAGCGCGCGCCGGGTGTCGTCGACCACCACCACCGGCAGCACCGGTGCGGGGTTTTCGGCGAACCAGCGCGCATCCACCAGCGCCGCCGCGGCGCCGGCCTCGGCCGCGGTGCCGACGAAAGCATGGCCGTCGAAGCGGTCGCCGCGCAGGGCGACGAACAGCTGGCCCGGCACCAGCGCCCGGCTGTCGGAACCGACGCTGCCGAAGCGCACCGTAGCGGTGGCGTGCGCGCCGTGTGCGGCGAGCGCGCGGGCCGCGTCCTGCAGGCTCATCATCGCTGCGCACCTCGGGCATGCCAGGCGCGCAGGGCAAGATCGGCCTGTTCGAGATCGGAGAACGGCAGGCGCCGGCCGTGGATTTCCTGGTAGGGCTCGTGGCCCTTGCCGGCGATCACCACAACGTCGTCCGCTGCCGCCTCGGCGACGGCGAAGCCGATCGCCCGGGCGCGATCGACGATGTGCTCGGCCGTCGGCCCGGCTCCGGCCGCGACCGCTTCGAGGATCTTCTGCGGGTCCTCGGTGCGCGGATTGTCGCTGGTGACGATGACGCGATCGGCCAACTGGCGTGCCACCTCGCCCATCAACGGCCGCTTGCCGGGGTCACGATCACCGCCGCAGCCGAACACGCAGACCAGCCTGCCCTGGCGCGACTTCACCGTCGGCCGCAGGGATTCGAGCACCTGGGCGAGCGCATCCGGCGTGTGCGCATAGTCGATCACGATCAGCGGTTCGCAGACGCCGCCCACCAGTTGCATGCGTCCTTCCGGCGGCTGCAGGCGCGCCAGATGGGGCGCCAGTTCGTCGAACGGAAGACCGTGGACGAGCAGCGCCGCGGCGACCAGCAGCAGGTTGGAGACGTTGAAATGCCCGACCACGCGCACCTGGACGTCCGCAGTGCGCCCATCCCAGTGCAGCGCGAAGCGGAAGCCGGTGGCGGACGACTGCAGCCGGTCGGCGAACAGCACGCGCGCGCCGGGTACGGCATCGACATTGGCCTGGTACAGCGTGCAGGCGATCACCTCGCGGCCTTCGCCGGCCAGGCGCCGCGCCAGCATCAGCCCGAACGGATCGTCGATGTTGATGATCGCGGTCGCGCTGCTGCCGAGCGCGAACAGGCGGGCCTTCGCGTCGCCATAGACTTCCATCGAGCCGTGGTAGTCGAGGTGGTCGCGGCTCAGATTGGTGAAGATCACCGCGTCGAAGCAGGCGCCGTTCACCCTGCCCTGGTCGAGGCCGATCGACGACACTTCCATTACTGCCGCGCCCGCGCCGGCGGCAACGAAGCCGGCCAGCAGCCGATGCAGTTCCAGCGCATCGGGCGTGGTGTTGAGCGCGCTCTCCAATTCCCCCGGAAAGCCGTTGCCGAGGGTGCCGACGATGCCGCAGCGCGTTCCCAGGCCCTGCAGCGCGGCAGCGAGCATCTGGCTCACCGTGGTCTTGCCGTTGGTCCCGGTCACGCCCGCCAGCCAGAGCTTCTCGGACGGATGGCCGTAGATCTCATGGGCGAGATGCCCGGCAAGCTCGCGCAGACCTTCGACCGGCATCGACGGCACCGGCAAGTGCCCCGGGTTGAAGCCATCGGCGCTTTCCCACAGCACGGCCGCAGCCCCCCCTCGATCGCCGAAGCCAGGTAGCGGCGGCCGTCGGTACGGAAACCCGGCCATGCCGCGAACACCTCGCCGGCGCCGAGCTTGCGCGAATCGGCGGTGATGCCGGCAGGCTGCACGCCCGCCGCACGCAGGCAGGCCAGGATCGAGGCGACCTTGCCCATTTACATGCTCTCCCGCACCGCGCCGGTGGCGGCTTCGACTTCTTCACTCTGCCGGCGCGCGAGATGCAGCGGCGTCAGCGGTGCGTCCGGCGCCACGCCCAGCGAGCGCAACGAGCCTTCCATGATGCGCGAGAACAGCGGCCCGACCACGGTGCCGGCGTAGTAGCTGCCGGCACCCGGCTCGTCGATCATCACGGCGACGACGAGGCGCGGGTTCGACACCGGCGCGAAACCGACGAAGGAGGCGATGTAGCGCTTGACGTAGCGGCCGTTCTCGATCTTCAGCGCGGTGCCGGTCTTGCCGGCGACGCGGTAGCCGGCCACCTGGGCCTTGGTCGCGGTACCGCCGGTCTGGGTCACCGACTCGAGCATCGTGCGCATCACCCGGGCAGTCTCGATCGAGAAGATCCGCCGTCCATTGCTGGGCGTGCCTTCGAGACGGGTCAGCGACAGGGGCACGAGTTCGCCATCGCGCGCGAAGGCGAGATAGGCGCGCGCCATCTGGATCAGGCTGACCGAAATGCCGTGGCCGTAGGACATCGTCGCCTGCTCGATCGGCTTCCAGCTCTTGGCCGGCCGCAGCCGTCCGCCGCTTTCGCCCGGGAAGCCCAGGTTGAGCGGCTTGCCGAAGCCCAGGTCGTCGAACAGCTGCCACATCTCGGTCGGCGTGAAATGCTGGGCGAGCTTGACCGTGCCGATGTTGGAGGATTTCTGGATGACTTCGGCGACCGTCATCGGCTTGTCGTGGCGGTGCGAATCCGAAATCGTCGCCGTGCCGATGGTCATGCGGCCCGAAGTCGCATCGATCATCGTCGTCGGCCTGACCTTGCCGCGATCGAGCGCGAGCCCGGCGATGAAGGGCTTCATCACCGAGCCCGGCTCGAAACTGTCGGTGAACACCCGGTTGCGCAACTGCTCGCCGGTCAGGTTGCGGCGGTTGTTGGGGTTGAAGGTCGGCGCATTCACCATCGCGAGGATCTCGCCGCTGCGCGAATCGATGACCACCGCCGCGCCCGCCTTGGCCTTGTGCTCCTTCATCGTGTCACGCAGCGCCGACCAGGCGAGGTACTGGATCTTGCCGTCGACCGACAGCGCCACCTCCTCGCCTTCGCGCGGCGGGCGGACCGCCTCGGCACCTTCGATGATCTGGCCGCGGCGGTCCTTGATCACGCGGCGCAGACCGGGCTCACCGGCGAGCTGCTTGTCGAAGGCCAGTTCGATGCCTTCCTGGCCGCGGTCCTCGACGTTGGTGAAACCGAGAATGTGCGCCATCACCTCGCCGCCCGGGTAGTAGCGGCGGAACTCGCGCTGCTGGTGAATGCCGGGCAGCTCGAGATCGGCGATGCGCTGGGCCGCTTCCGGCGACAGTTGGCGCTTCAGGTAGACGAAATCGCGCTGGCTGGCGAGCTTCTCGTTGAGCTCGCGCACGTCCATTTCCAGCATCCGCGCCAGTTCGCGCGCCTGCGCGGGCTCGAGCTTGGCATCGGCCGGCATCGCCCACACCGAGCGCACCGGCGTGCTGACCGCCAGCATGTCGCCGTGGCGGTCGGTGATACGGCCGCGCGTGGCCGGAATCTCGATCGTGCGCGCGTAGCGCGACTCGCCCTTGGCCTGGAGGAAATCGTTATTGACGCCTTGCAGATACAGGGCGCGCCCGGCCAGCGTCATCGATCCCGCCAGCAGCGCGAGCAGCAGAAAGCGCGGGCGCCACATCGGCAGCTCGCGCTTGAGCAAGGGGTTGTGATTGAAGGTGACCGCACGCTGGCTCTTCTTCATGATGACGGCTCCACCACCAGGACCTGGCCCGGCACGGGCGGGCGCATGCCCAGCCTTTCCCGCGCGAGCTTTTCCACCCGGGCATGCGCGGCCCAGGTGCTTTGTTCAAGTTGCAATTGACCCCATTCCACTTCGAGGCTGTGCGCCCGCGCCTGCTCGCGCTCGAACTCGGCATACAGCTTGCGAGCCTGATGCTGGGCAGAGATCACCCCCAGCGCACTCGCCACCGTCAGCGCCACCAGCACGGCATCGAAGCGCATCTTCATGCTTCGCTCCCGGCGCGTTCGGCCACCCGCATCACCGCGCTGCGCGAACGGGGGTTGGCCGCCACTTCCGCGGCAGCCGGCCGCAGCGCCTTGCCAACCAGGCGCAGGCGGGGCGGCGGCAGTTCGGCGGCACGGATCGGCAGCCGGGCCGGCAGCACCGGCGGACGGGATTCGTCACGCATGAAACGCTTGACGATGCGGTCTTCGAGGGAATGGAAGCTGATCACCACCAGCCGGCCGCCCGTACCGAGACGGTTCACGCAGGCCGGCAGCACGCGCGTCAGCTCCTCGAGCTCCTGATTGATGAAAATCCGTAGAGCCTGGAAGGTGCGTGTCGCCGGGTGCTGCCCCGGCTCGCGTGTACGGACCGCTTTTTCCACGATCGCGGCAAGTTGTCCAGTGGTTGCAACAGCCCCCCTGTCCGAGCAGTTGCAATCGCCTTTGCAATCGCATGAGCAAACCGTTCCTCGCCATAATCCCTGATCACCTCCGTCATCTGGCCGACGGACGCTTCCGCCAGCCAGTCCGCCACGGTCTGCCCGCGGCTGGTATCCATACGCATGTCCAGCGGCGCATCGAAGCGAAAGCTCATGCCTCGCGCCGCCTCGTCGAGCTGGGGTGAAGACACCCCGAGATCCAGCAACACCCCATCCACCTGCACCACACCCAGCTCGTCCAGCACTTCGTCCAGCGAGCTGAAAGCCTCATGCACCAGCGTCAGCCGCGCATCGCCCAGTGCCCGGCCCGCCGCGATCGCCGCCGGATCGCGGTCGAAGGCGATCAGCCGCCCCTCCGGCCCGAGACGTTCGAGCACGGCGCGGCTATGTCCGCCACGGCCGAAAGTGCCGTCGACGTACACCCCGCCCGGCTTGACGTCGAGCGCATCGACCGCCTCTTTCAGCAGCACGGTGACGTGAACGACAGCCGGCGCTTCGGCGGCATGCATCGCGGTACTCACAGCGCCAGACTCTCGAAGCCGGGCGGCAGGCCCGCGTTCATCAGCGCCAGCATGGCTTCCTGCTGCTTCTGCCAGCCTTCGTCGGACCACAGTTCGAAGTGGCTGCCCTGGCCCACCAGCCAGACCTGCTTGTCGAGCTTGGCGAACTGGCGCAGCGACGGCGCCACCAGCACGCGGCCGGCGGCATCGAGGGACTCCTCCTGGGCGAAGCCCACGAGCAGGCGTTTGAGCATGGCGGAAGTCGGATCCAGGCCGGGCGCGGCCAGCACCGTGTCGCGGATCGGCACCCAGGCGGGCACCGGGTAGACGAGCAGGCAGCCATGGGGATGGGCGGTCAGCACCACCTGGCCGTTTTCGACGGCCAGGGCATCACGATGCCGGGCAGGGATCGCGAGGCGACCCTTGGCATCGAGATTGAGCGCAGCGGCTCCCTGGAACATTGACCCCCCTGACTGGATTGGGGCAGCGCCTGATCGACACTTTTCCCCACTTTTTTCCACTTAACCCCACTTTAGTGGAAAGGCTCTACCCGGTCAAGCTGACGGATCAGGAATTTCTTTGTGACACAATGACTTATGCCGCATCTGCAAAGATCGGATAAACCCTGAAAAATCAAGGAAGATCATGTATCGACATGCGAAAACGGGTGAACTCGTGCCCGGACCGGGGACAAGTGGGAGAAAGTGGGGAAGAACGTCCGCGGCAAAGGCCGGACGGGCCCTGCGGACACGCCCGCGAGCGAGAAAGAGGCAGGCGCTGCGGCGACGCTGCCTGCCAGGCATCTGAGTCAGGCCAGGGCTTCCTCGCCACGAGCCTGTGGAGCCTTCGGTTCCAGGGACGCTCGCCTCGCCGACTCCGCCATGAATGGCGGAGCTTGTATTCGAGCCGTGGCCGTGCCTGCCCGAATCGGGGAACGAAAGGAAAAAAGGGAAAGGGAAGTTCGCCGATAAGCCGGGTTCTGTCGAACGCCGCCGGCAAGCCGGTGGCGTCGGGCAGTCATTCCTCTGGGCGCCACGTTGCCATGGCGCTCTAGCAGCCTACCCGGGAGCGACGCGAGCCACGCCGATGCTCCCCTATTTGGCCTTGCCCCGGATGGGGTTTGCCGTGCCAGTCCTGTTGCCAGTCCTGCGGTGGGCTCTTACCCGCCGACGCTTTCGCATCGGCCCGCAGCCCGCTTGCGCGGGCCATGGCACCGTTTCACCCTTGCCTGTGCGCCGTCGAAGAGCAAGCTCCCCGGCATGCGCCATCGGCGGTCTGTTCTCTGTTGCACTTTCCGTCGCCTCACGGCGCCCGGCCGTTAGCCGGCATCCTGCTCTGCGGGGCCCGGACTTTCCTCCACGCACGACGAGGTGCGCAGCGACTGCCTGGCGAACTTCCCGCGGCGGATTATACGCCGGGTCTTCAGTCCTGGCCGGCCGGCGCGGCAACGAAAGCCGGTGCGCCGTCCTTGAGCACGAAACTGCCGACCCAGGGACCCGGCGGCTTGCCGTCGGCGTTGTCCCAGTCCTGCACCCGGCACACTTCGGTGCTGGCGAGATACCAGCGCGGCCCCTGCTGCAGCGCCCACAACTGGTCGCCCGCCTCATACACCCGCATCTCGACCAGCGTGGTCGAACCCGGGTGGATGGACACGCGCTTCTGGCACTTGGGCAGGCGCGAGGCGATCACCGCCTGCTTGAGCTCGTCGTCCCAGAAGAATTTCTGCTCCCGCACCAGGATCAGCGCATGATCCTTGCCGTCGATCATGTAGGCGGTCGCGCTGTTCTCGCAAGCCGCCAGCACCGGCAGCACGCCGAGCACAGCCAGCGCTCGGCCGAATCGGGCGATACGCGTCACCATGAATGCTCCCTCAGGCAAGCAGTTTCCACGCGATCGTCTCGCCGGCGCGCAGCGGCACCAGCGGATCTTCGCCGAGATAGGGGTAGGACGCCGGCACCGCCCAGTCCTCGCGCTGCAGCGTGATGGTGTCGGCATTGGCCGGCAGGCCGTAGAAGGCCGGGCCGTTGAGGCTGGCGAAGGCCTCCAGCTTGTCGAGCGCGCCGACCGCATCGAACGCTTCGGCATAAAGCTCGATGCCGGCGTGGGCGGTATAGCAGCCCGCGCAGCCACAGGCGTTTTCCTTGGCGCTGCGCGCATGCGGCGCCGAATCGGTGCCGAGGAAGAAGCGCGCGCTGCCCGAAGTGACGGCCGCGAGCAGCGCCTCGCGGTGGGATTCGCGCTTGAGCACCGGCAGGCAGTAGTGGTGCGGACGGATGCCGCCCTGGAAGATGGCGTTGCGATTGAGCAGCAGGTGGTGCGCGGTGACGGTGGCGGCGACGTGGCTGCCCGCCGCACGCACGAACTGCGCCGCCTCGGCGGTGGTGATGTGCTCGAAGACGATCTTCAGCCCCGGGAAGCGCCGCACCAGCGGCGACAGCGTGCGCTCGATGAAGACCCGTTCGCGGTCGAACACATCGACGTCGGCGCCGGTCGCCTCGCCATGCACGCACAGCACCAGGCCGCGCTTTTCCATGCGCTCGAGCACCGGATAGATCTTGTCGACCGCGGTCACGCCGGCGTCGGAGTTGGTCGTGGCGCCGGCCGGATAGAGCTTGGCGGCGACGACATGGCCGGACGCGACGGCGCGGTCGATCTCGTCGGGCGGCAGGTTGTCGGTCAGGTACAGGCTCATCAGCGGATCGAAGCGCGTGCCGGACGCTGCGGCGAGGATGCGCTCTCGATAGGCCAGGGCCTGCTCGGTGGTCGTCACCGGCGGCTTCAGGTTCGGCATGATCAGCGCCCGGCCGAAGCGCTCGGCCGTATGCGGAACCACGGCGGTAAGCGCCGCGTCGTCGCGCACGTGGAGATGCCAGTCATCGGGACGAACCAGGGTGATCGATTGCATTGTGCGAATCCTTGAAGCCGGAGCGCCGATTATAGGCTCTCGCATCAGGCTTGGGCGCGGGTGGAATCGCATGCTGCGGCCATGCGTCACGCTGCGCCGCCGATTATTCGTTTCCGCTCCCTTCGCGCATGGCCAGCGCCCGCGCATACAGCGCATTCCTCGATGCTCCGGTGATGTCGGCGGCAAGCCGGGCGGCGCGCTTCAGCGGCAGTTCGCCGAGCAGCAGCGCCAGCACCCGCTCGGCTTCGGCGTCCAGCTCCGCGCCCGGCGGCTTGCCTGCCAGCACCAGCACGAACTCGCCGCGGCTGCGGTTCGGATCGGCGGCGAACCATGCCGCGGTTTCGGCCAGCGGCATGCGCACGATCTGCTCGTGCAGCTTGGTCATCTCCCGCGCGATCAGCAGCTCGCGCTCACCGCCGAAGATCTTCCCGAAGTCGGCCACGCATTCGGCGATGCGATGCGGCGCTTCGTAGAACACCATCGCCGCAGCCTCGTCGCGCAGCGGCTGCAAGACCGCCTGCCGCGCCGCCGACTTCGCCGGCAGGAAGCCGACGAAGCGAAAACCGCCTTCGGCCAGCCCCGCCACCGACAGCGCCGCGATCGCCGCACAGGCCCCCGGCACCGGCACCACCGGAAAGCCCGCCTCGCGCACCCGCGCCACCAGCCGCGCGCCGGGATCGGACACCGCCGGCGTGCCGGCGTCGGTGATGAATGCCACCTGCTGCCCGGCCTCGAGCAGCGCGATCAGGCGCCCGGCCGCCTCCTGCTCGTTGTGCTGATGCACCGCGAGCATGCGCGTATCCACGCCGAAGGCATCGAGCAGGCGCTGGCTGTGGCGGGTATCCTCGGCGGCGATGAGGTCGACCGCCTTCAGCACGGCAATCGCGCGCAGGCCGATGTCGCCGATGCTCCCGAGCGGCGTCGCCACCACATACAATGACGGCGTACTGGACAGCGGACTTTCGGGCAGCGCGACGCTGGAGCGGGGAATGATGGTATTCATGGCGATGGCTGCGGCGCGCGAGCGCCGCCTGGCGAGGACTCCGGAATGACGGCGGGCAGTCGCACGAGCCGCGCGCCCGCCACGACGGACGACATTGTCGGCGCCCGCGCGACACCGGCGCAAGCGCGCGGCCGGCTCGCAGAGGAACTGGCCGCACGTCATCTCGAAGCGCAGGGCCTGCGCATCCTCGCCCGCAACGTCCGCTGCCGCGGCGGCGAGGTGGACCTGATCTGCCTGGAGCGCGGCAGCATCGTCTTCGTCGAAGTGCGGCTGCGCACCAACGCCAGATTCGGCGGCGCCGGCGAGAGCATCACCGCCGCCAAGCAGCGCCGCGTGCTGCTGGCGGCGCGCTGGTGGCTCAACGGTCCGGGCCGCCGCTTCCAGACCGCCCCCTGCCGCTTCGACGCCGTGCTGCTCGACGACCTCGACGAAGCCCGCATCACCTGGCTGCGCGGCGCCTTCGATGCCGGTTGAGCCAGCATGCTAGACTTCCCAGCCCAGCGGACGACTCTTGCGACATGGATCTCATCGCGCGCATCTCACGCCAGTTCCAGGACAACACACGCAGCACGCTCGATGCGCTCGAAATGCTGGCCGCGCCGATCGCCGGCGCGATCGAGATCATCACCACCAGCCTGCTCGACAACGGCAAGATCCTGGTCTGCGGCGGCAGCGGCTCGTCCGGCGACGCACGGCGCTTCGCCGCCCAACTGGTCAATGGCTTCGAACTCGAACGCCCCTCGCTGGCCGCGTTCGCGCTCAGCGCCGACGCCTCGACGCTGGCCCCCATCGCCGGCGACCCCTCGCCCGAAGGCTTGCTGTCGCGCCAGATCCTCGCCCTCGGCCAGCCCGGCGACATCCTGCTGACGCTGTCGGCGCACGGCGATTCGCCCCGCATTCTCGAAGCCGTCGGCGCCGCGCACGAGCGCGACATGCGGATCATCGCCCTGACCGGTGCCGACAGCAGCGCCACGGCCGAACTTCTCGGCCCCGAAGACATCCACCTTTGCGCCCCCGCCGAGCGCACGGCGCGCATTCAGGAACTGCATCTGCTGATCCTGCATTGCCTGTGCGACGGCATCGATTGTCTATTACTTGGAGTGGAAGACTGATGCGCCCTACGCATGACACCCCCAGCCCGTCCCGCCGCCGTCTCCTGCTCGGCCTCGCCGCTGCGGGCACCCTGCCCTTGCTGCAAGGCTGCTTCCCGGTGGTCGCCACCGGCGTCGGCGCCGGCGCCGCGATGGTCGCCGACCGGCGCACCAGCGGCGCCTACGTCGAGGACGAGGGCATCGAATGGAAAGTCGCCAGCCGCATCCGCGAACGCTTCGGCGACACCGTCCATATCAACGTCACGTCCTACAACCGCAACGTGCTGCTGACGGGCGAAGCCCCGAACGAGGCCGTGCGCAGCCAGCTCGACGGTGTCGTCGCCGGCGTCGAGAACGTCCGCGGCGTGATCAACGAAGTGGCGGTCGGCCCCAACTCGACGCTGACCGCGCGCGGCAACGACACCCTGATCACGTCCAACGTCAAGGCGCGCTTCCTCGACGCCGGGCGTTTCTCGGCGCACAACATCAAGGTCGTGACCGAAGCCAACGTCGTTTTCCTGCTCGGCATCGTCACCCGCGCCGAAGCCGACGCCGCCGCTGAGATCGCCCGCACCAGCAAGGGCGTCAGCAAGGTGGTTCGCGTGTTCGAGTACATCAGCGACGAAGAAGCGCGCCGGCTCGACAATCCGACCAACGCACGCAAGTAAGCCCTCCGGGCAACCCCGCGGACAGTTCCTTCAGGCAGCGGCGGCAAGCGCATCCAGCAGTTTCTGGTGCACGCCGCCGAAGCCGCCGTTGCTCATCACCAGCACGTGATCGCCCGGCCGAGCGGCCGCAGCCACGTCCGCCACCAGGCGATCCAGCGATTCATGCACCCGCGCCCGCTCGCCCAGCGGCGACAGCGCCTCTACTGCATCCCAGCCCAGATTGCCCGCATAGCAGAACACCGCGTCGGCCTCGGCCAGGCTGGCCGGCAGTTGCGTCTTCATCACGCCCAGCTTCATCGTGTTCGAGCGCGGCTCCAGCACCGCCAGGATGCGCCCCTGCGGCTCCCGCCGCCGCAGGCCGCCCACGGTCAGCGCGATCGCCGTCGGGTGGTGGGCGAAATCGTCATAGACACGGACCCCTCGTTCCGTACCGCGCAGCTCCAGCCTGCGCTTGATGCCGCCGAAGCGCGCCAGGCTGGCGATCGCCTGCGCCGGCGTGACGCCGACGTGGCGCGCCGCCGCGATCGCCGCCAGCGCGTTCTCGCGGTTGTGGCTGCCCGCCAGCGGCATCTCCGCCCGGCCCAGTTCCTTGCCGCCCAGGCTGAACACTGCCTCGGCCTCCGACATACCCGCGTCGGCCTGCCATTGCGCGGCGTCGTTGAACCATTCCAGCTCGGACCAGCAGCCGCGCTCGATCACCCGCCTCAGGCTGTCCTCACGGCCGTTGGCGATCACCCTGCCGCTGGCCGGGATCGTGCGCACCAGGTGGTGGAACTGCGTCTCGATCGCCGCCAGGTCGGCAAAGATATCGGCATGGTCGAATTCGAGGTTGTTCAGGATCGCGGTGCGCGGCCGGTAATGGACGAACTTCGAGCGCTTGTCGCAGAAGGCGGTGTCGTACTCGTCGGCCTCGATGACGAAGAACGGCGACTCGGTCAGCCGCGCCGACACGCCGAAGTTCTGCGGCACGCCGCCGACCAGGAAGCCGGGGTTCAGGCCGGCATCCTCCAGCATCCAGGCCAGCAGCGAGGTCGTCGTGGTCTTGCCGTGGGTGCCCGCCACCGCCAGCACCCAGCGCCCCGCCAGCACGTGCTCGGCCAGCCACTGCGGCCCCGACACATAGGGCAGGCCGCGATCCAGGATCGCTTCGAGCAGGGGGTTGCCGCGCGACACCGCATTGCCGACGACGAACACGTCCGGCGCCAGATCGAGCTGCGCAGCATCGTAGCCTTCGACCAGGCGGATGCCCTGCTCTTCGAGCTGGGTGCTCATCGGCGGATAGACGTTGGCATCGCAGCCGGTGACGACGTGGCCGGCCGCGCGCGCGAGCAGCGCCACGCCGCCCATGAAAGTGCCGCAGATGCCGAGGATGTGGATGTGCATGACGAAGAAGCTCCGGGAGGCCGTCATCCGGATGAAACCGGCCCGTGTAGAATGGGCCCGCATTCTACCCGACCCCCATCATGCACTCACACGCGACCCCCAACGGCACCCTGCGGCGCGAGATCGCCGCGCTGGCAGCCCGCATGATGGCCGAAGACGGCATCAGCGACTTCGGCTTCGCCAAGCGCAAGGCAGCCAAGCAGCTCGGCGGCGCCGACTCCGACGCCCTGCCGACCAATGCCGAGATCGAGGCCGAACTGCGTGCCTGGCAGGCGCTGTACCAGGACGAGGAGCAGCCCGAGCGCCTGCATGAAATGCGCAGCGCCGCGGTCGAGGTCATGCGCCTGCTGGCCGATTTCCGCCCCTATCTGACCGGCGGCGCGCTGGACGGCACCGCAGGGCGCTATTCCGAGCTGGAGATCGAACTCTTCCCCGAAAGCGCCAAGGAAGTCGAGATCTTCTTCCTCAACCAGGACTTCCACTACGAGCACCGCGAACCGCGCCGCCCGGCGCCGAACAGCCCTGAAGCGATACTGAGCTTCGACTGGGACGAAGTCCCGGTGCGGCTGTCGATCTACCCGGCCGGCGCCGAACGCAACGGCCGGCGCGGCCAGGAACGGGCGCGGCTGGCCCAGGTCGAAGCCCTGCTCGAAGCCGAGGACGAGGGCACCCCTCCCGCCACGGACGCCTGAAGGACACGCCGATGAGCCGCACTTTCCAGACCCTGCTGATCCTCGCCGTCGCCATCCTCGCCGGCGTCGCCGGCTACTTCGCCAATCGCGGCGCCTCCCCCGCCGGCCAGACCCATGTCGTGCCCGACGCGGCGATCGATGCCCTGTTCGCGCTCACGCTGCCGGACACCGAAGAACGGCCGCAGGCGCTGGAACAGTGGCGCGGCAAGGTCGTCGTCGCCAATTTCTGGGCGACGTGGTGTCCGCCCTGCCGCGAGGAGATTCCGGACTTCGCCGCCGCCAGCCAGGCGTTTGCCGGCCAGCCGGTCCAGTTCGTCGGCATCAGCATCGACAGCCTCGACAAGGTTCGCGCCTTCGGTGAGGAATTCGACGTCCCCTACCCGCTGCTGATCGCCGGCCCCGAAACCCTCAGCCTGGCGAAGGACTTCGGCAACACTGCCCGTGCGCTGCCCTTCACCATCATCATCGATCGCGACGGCAAGGCCCGCCACATCAAGCTGGGCACCTTGAAACGGGACGAACTCGAGAGCAGAATCCGCGCACTGCTGTCATCCTGAGACAGCGGCCGGGCCAACGTCGATGTGGACAATTTGCATCGATTTGCTGCAAACTTGCCGTCATGAAGCGCAGAAAACGCGGTCCCACGGCACTTCGCGGCCCCGCAGGCGACTGTCTGCAAGCACCCGCTGCACCACTTCCAAAGCGTCTGAGCGGCCGCTGCGGCCCCGTTTTGCCGTGCCGGCCAGGCCCCTCTGCCCGTCCGTCCGCTGCGCCACCACATTCGCAAGGCGCGCCCTTGCACCATCCTCGCCCCATCGAAGCACCGCAGCCTGCCGGCCCAGCGGCCCGCGCATGCCTGCGGAAACGAGAACATTGACGCCGACGAGCACCGCCCACGGGGCGGCATCGTCAAGCATGGAGAAATAGCATGGATCTGCGCAAGCTGAAGAAACTCATCGACCTCGTCCAGGAGTCCGGAATTTCCGAGCTGGAAGTCACCGAAGGCGAGGAGAAGGTCCGCATCGCCAAACACATGGGCGTGGCCGCGCCGGCCACCTACGTCGCCCCCGCCCCGGTTGTCGCGCAGGCGCCGGTCGCCGCGGCCCCTGCGCCGGCAGCGGCCGAAGCCGCAGCGGACGCGCTGCCCGAAGGCGACATCGTCAAGTCGCCGATGGTCGGCACCTTCTACCGCGCCTCGGCGCCCGGCGCCAAGCCCCTGGTCGACATCGGCCAGACCGTCGCCGAAGGCGACCGCCTGTGCATCATCGAAGCGATGAAGCTGATGAACGAGATCGAGTCGGAGTTCTCCGGCGTGGTCAAGGCCATCCTGGTCGAGAATGGCCAGCCGGTCGAATACGGCCAACCGCTATTCGTCATCGGCTGATCGCGCCATGTTCGAGAAGATCCTCATCGCCAACCGCGGAGAGATCGCCCTCCGCATCCTGCGCGCCTGCCGCGAACTGGGCATCAAGACGGTCGCGGTGCATTCCGAGGCCGACACCGAAGCCAAGTACGTCCGCCTCGCCGACGAATCGGTCTGCATCGGTCCCGCCTCATCCACGCTGAGCTACCTCAACGTGCCGGCGATCATCTCGGCCGCCGAAGTCACCGATGCCGAGGCCATCCACCCCGGCTACGGCTTCCTGTCCGAGAACGCCGACTTCGCCGAGCGCGTCGAGCAGTCGGGTTTCGTCTTCATCGGCCCGCGCCCCGAGACCATTCGCCTGATGGGCGACAAGGTCTCCGCCAAGGACGCGATGAAGGCCGCCGGCGTACCCTGCGTGCCCGGCTCCGACGGTGCGCTGCCCGAAGAGCCGAAGGAAATCATCAGGATCGCGCGCGCCATCGGCTATCCGATCATCATCAAGGCCGCCGGCGGCGGCGGCGGGCGCGGCATGCGCGTGGTGCATACCGAAGCCGCGCTGCTCAACGCCGTCACCACCACCCGCGCCGAAGCCCAGGCGGCTTTCGGCAACCCGGTGGTGTACATGGAGAAGTACCTCGAGAATCCGCGCCACGTCGAAATCCAGGTTCTCGCCGACCAGCACGGCAACGCGGTCTATCTGGGCGAGCGCGACTGCTCGATGCAGCGCCGCCACCAGAAGGTCATCGAGGAAGCGCCTGCGCCCGGCATCGACCGCAAGCTGATCGCCAAGATCGGCGAACGCTGCGCCGAAGCCTGCCGCAAGATCGGCTACCGCGGCGCCGGCACCTTCGAATTCCTCTACGAGAACGGCGAGTTCTACTTCATCGAGATGAACACCCGCCTGCAGGTCGAGCACCCGGTCACCGAATACATCACCGGCATCGACCTGGTGCAGGCGCAAATTCGCGTCGCCGCCGGCGAGAAGCTGTGGTTCGGCCAGCGCGACATCAGCTTCCGCGGCCACGCCATCGAATGCCGCATCAACGCCGAGGATCCGTTCAAGTTCGCCCCCTCGCCCGGCCGCATCACCAACTGGCATACGCCCGGCGGCCCCGGCATCCGCGTCGATTCGCACGTCTATAACGGCTACACCGTGCCGCCGCACTACGACTCGATGATCGGCAAGCTGATCGCCTACGGCGACACTCGCGACCAGGCCATCCGCCGCATGCGCATCGCCCTGTCCGAGATGATGGTCGAAGGCATCAAGACCAACGTGCCGCTGCACCAGACCCTGATGCTCGACCCGCGCTTCATCGAAGGCGGCACCAGCATCCACTACCTGGAACACAAGCTGGCCTACCGCAACGAAGTGAAGAGCTGAGCCGATGTGGATCTCGGTCACCCTGCAGGCTGACGCCGCCCGCGCCGAGGCCCTGTCCGACGCCCTGATGGAGGCCGGCGCCCTGTCGGTGTCGATCGAGGACGCCGACGCCGGCACCGACGCGGAAACACCGCAGTTCGGCGAGCCGGGCCACCTGCCGACCGCGCTGTGGGACCACAGCCGGGTGATCGCGCTGATCGACGGCAGCACCGGCGGCGACGCGCTCGAGTCGCTGCTGGCCGAAGCCGCGCAGGCCGCGGGGCTGGACGGCGTCCCGCCGTATACCGTCGAGGAAGTCGCCGAGCAGAACTGGGTCCAGCTCACGCAGAGCCAGTTCGACCCCATCCGCATCACCGAGCGGCTGTGGATCGTGCCCTCGTGGCACCAGGCGCCGGACGGCGGCGCGATCAACATCGAGCTCGACCCCGGCATGGCTTTCGGCACCGGCTCGCACCCGACCACCCGGCTGTGCCTGGAATGGCTGTGCGACGCCGTCACCCCCGGCTGCAGCCTGCTCGACTACGGCTGTGGCTCCGGCATCCTCGCCATCGCCGCCGCCAAGCTGGGCGCGGCCGAAGTGCTGGGCATCGACATCGACGACAAGGCCGTCGACGCCGCGCGCGACAATGCCGAGCGCAACGCCGTGGCAATCCGCCTGCAGCACTCCGGCGTGCCGCTGGGCGACACCTTCGACCTCGTCGTCGCCAACATCCTGACCAACCCGCTGTGCGTGCTTGCCCCCGCCATCGCCGCACGCGTCGCGCCGGGCGGCCGTGTGGCCCTGTCCGGCGTGCTCGAAACCCAGGCCGGCCAGGTCATCGAAGCCTGGGCGCCGTTCATCGCGCTGCAGGTCGGTGCGACGCACGACGGCTGGATCCGGCTGGAGGGGCAACGCTCCGCAGCATGATGCTGACACGCTGCCCCGCCTGCCAGACGACGTTCCGGCTCGGCCCGGAGCAACTGCGCGCGCGCCAGGGCGAAGTCCGCTGCGGCCATTGCTTCCACCCCTTCAACGCACTCGAACACGAGATCGTCCCGCCCTCCAGCACCGCTCACGCAGCCCGGGTGACGCAGGACGCATATCCGGCACCATCGCCTGCTTCATACCGGGCTTGGCCGCATCAGGCCACGCCGGAGCCCGAGCCGCCTCAGGCCCCGCATGGTTCGGCCGCTCATGGTCTTGCCGGGCCGCGAGAGGCAGAACCCCAGGAGGTCGCCCCTCAGGAGGCCGATCTTCAGGACGGGCTCCCGGCGGATGACCATCCGCGGGGCGGCCTCCCGCAAGACACCGGCTTCATCGTGCTGGAAGAAAAGTCGGCGGCAGCGCCGGCCGCCGAAGATCCAGTCCTCGACGATCCGCACGAACTTCCTCCCCCTGCCCCCCTGCCCATGCCCCACGGTTCGGACACGACCGAGGAGGAGGCGACAGCGGAAGACGTGCCTCCGGTACTGCCCGAAGTGCTTCGAAGCGGCCGGCGAGCAGCAGCCGACGCGGCGCCCGATACCCGGCCCAGCCTCTCGCAGCCCGGCCAGGAAGACAGCTTCGCCGGTTCACACGCCACTGGGGGCAGCGCCAATATCGGCGCCGCTTCCGACGATGCGGAGCGGCCTGAAGCTGAGCGCCCTGCCTCGAGCACGCCGACCTCGGACACCACCGGAACCACCAACACAGGCACCGGCGAGCAGGACGACACCTCGCTGCTCAGGCCGGCCGCGTCTCAGCCGGCCCATCGGGCAGCCGCCAGAGAAGCCCCCGAAGCGGCCCACATCGACATCGAACAGCTCGATGCGAAATACGGCCGCCCCAAGGCACCCGCCAGCCTGCGCCAGCGCGCCCTGGCCAGCCTGACGGTCGGCCTGCTCGGCGGCCTGCTGGCTGCGCAGTGCGTCTATCTCTACCGCATGGAAATCGCGCGTGATCTGCCGGGGCTGCGCCCGCTGCTGGAGACGGCGTGCGCCGCACTCAAGTGCACGGTCCCCTTTCCGCGCGACGTGGAACTGATCAGCGTCGACCTCTCGGATCTACAGTCGGAACCCGGCAAGCCCGGCCAGTACATCCTGTATGCCACGATCAGCAACCGCGCCGAATACGCACAGGCGTGGCCCCATTTTGAACTGACGCTGACCGACGCACGCGACACGCCGGTCGCGCGCCGCGTGCTCGCTCCCCACGAATGGATTCCGCCCGCACAGCATGGCGACACTTTCGCCAGCCGCCGCGCGGTCAATTCCCGCATCGCTTTCGCCGCCCCCGATCTCGCCCCGACGGGCTATCGGGTCGGTGTGTTCTACCCCTGATCGTCCAGCCGCGCCGAAGCTGGCCACACCAAAACCGGCGCCTAGCGCGACACCCGCACCGTGCCGGCGTCGCGCAGTACGCGCACCCGCTCACCCGCACGGAAAGCCTCGCCTTCATCGGCCTGCACGACCGCCAGGAACTGGCCGTTGTCGAGCCGCACGGTCACTTCCACGCCGCGCGTCCGCGTCGCGCCTTCCTCGATCGCCGCACCGGCGACGCCGCCGGCCACTGCGCCGATGACCGCCGCCGCAGCGGCGCCGCGGCCACCGCCGACCGAGCTGCCGGCAATGCCGCCGACCGCCGCGCCGGCCACCGAGCCGATCGGCGTCTTGGTGCCTTCGAGCTGCACCGCGCGCACCGACTCGACGGTGCCAAACTGCACGGTCATCGCCCGCCGCGCCTCGGTGCGCGAATACGCCCCGCCACCCAGCCCCTGGGCGCAGCCGCCCAGCAGCAGCAATGCGGCGAGCGCAGCGGTGACGGCACGCAGACTCATCGACTTCCCATTCACCATGCATCTTCTCCGAATGCCTGCCGATAGCGCGCGGCGATGTCGTCGCGTGTCGGCACGTGATTCTGTCCGCCGCGATGCGCGATCTTGAATGCGCCCATCACCGCGGCAAGGCGGCCCGCCTTCAGCATGTCCCAGCCATTCGCCAGTCCGTACAGCAAGCCGGCGCGGTAGGCATCTCCGCAGCCGGTGGGGTCGACGATCGCGTCGGGCTCCACCGCCGGCAGGTTTTGCACTTCGCCGCCGCGGTGGATGCGCGAACCCTCCGCACCCAGCGTGACGACGAAGCTTTCAACCATCGCCGCCAGTTCGGCCTCGCTGCGGCCGGTCTTGTCGCACATCAGGCGGGCCTCGTAGTCATTGACCGTGCAGTAGCGAGCCAGTTGCAGGCATTCCAGTAACGCTTCGCTACCGAGCACGGGCAAGGCCTGGCCCGGATCGAAGACGAAGGGCACGCCGAGCCGGGCAAAGCCCCGCGCATGGCGCAGCATGCCCTCGGGTCCGTCGGGCGAGACGATGCCCAGCTTCACCCCCTCGGCGTCGCCGACGTCGTTCAGATGCGAATGCAGCATCGCCCCCGGATGGAAGGCGGTGATCTGGTTGTCGTCCAGGTCGGTGGTGATGAAGCACTGGGCGGTGAAGGTGTCCGGCACCTCGCGCACGTGGTCCTGGCGCAAGCCGAGCTTCTGCAACTGGTAGCGGTAAGGCGCAGCATCCTCGCCCACGGTCGCCATGATCAGCGGATCGCCGCCCAGCAGCTTCAGCGAATAGGCGATGTTGCCGGCGCAGCCGCCGAACTCCCGGCGCATGTCGGGCACCAGGAAGGACACGTTCAGGATGTGGATCTGCTCGGGTAGGATGTGGTTCTTGAAACGATCCGGGAACACCATGATCGAGTCGTAGGCGATCGACCCGCAGACGAGAATGGACATAGGGAATGGCCCGACAAGGAAGGGGAAAGGCCGCCATTATACGAGGCCGCCATTCCCCGGCCGCGGCCTTTCATCCTGCCCTGCAGTGCCCGGTCACACGGCCGTAACCCGTCCTTCACCGCAGCGCAACACGGAGTTTCGAGAATGCTCCCGTCCCAACGGAACGGAGCCAGACCATGCTCGAGAATCGCCAGCCACGCCAGGAAGCCGCCGCCCGCAAGAACCGCAGGCTCCACGTCGGCCTCGCCAGTTGCGAAACCGAGATCCTCGAAGCGCAGAAACTGCGCTATCGCGTCTTCGCCGACGAAATGGGCGCTCGCCTGGCCACCCGCAGCCCCGGCGTCGATCGCGACCTCTACGACCCCTTCTGCGAACACCTCATCGTCCGCGACGAAGACGCCGGCCGCATCGTCGGCACCTATCGCATCCTGTCGCCGAGCGCCGCGCGCAGGGTCGGCGGCTACTACTCCGAAAACGAATTCGACCTCACCCGCCTGCAGCACCTGCGCCCCCGTCTGGTGGAGATCGGCCGCTCGTGCATCGACGCGGAATACCGCAGCGGCGCCGTCATCGCCCTGCTCTGGGGCGGCCTGGCACGCTACATGAAGGACAACGGCTACGACTACCTCGTCGGCTGCGCCTCGATCAGCATGGCCGACGGCGGGCACGCCGCGGCCAGCCTGTATAATCGCCTGCGCGAACAGCACCTGGCGCCGGCGGAATATCACGTCTTCCCGCGCTGCCCGCTGCCGCTGGCGGCATTGCGCGCCGACCTCGCCGCCGAAGCGCCGCCGCTGATCAAGGGCTATCTGCGCGCCGGCGCGTGGATCTGCGGCGCTCCGGCGTGGGACCCCGACTTCAACACCGCCGACCTGCCCATCCTGATGCCGATGAGCAAGGTCGACGACCGCTACGCGCGGCACTTCATGGAACGCAAGGACTGATGGATCGATCGGGGCAGGCCGTGGAACATGCCAGTCATCCCGGTGGCTGCAGGGGGCAGGCCCTCGATCCTTTCGCCCCGCCTCTCGCTCCCGCCCGGGCCGCAAGCAGGGCGCAGCCCCCGCCCCTGCCGCGCTGCGCGCCTGGCGCTACCTGCGCCTGGCCCTGCACCTGCTGGTCGGCGTGCTGACGCTGCTGCTGACCGCCCCCTTCTGCACCCGCCCCGCCCGGCTCGGCCTGCGCCAGCGCTGGTCGCGGCGCCTGCTCGGCATCCTCGGCCTGCGCCTGCAGCTCCAGGGCGCAGCGATCGCGCCGGGTACGATGCTGGTCGCCAACCACATTTCCTGGGTGGACATCTTCGTCATCAATGCCGTCGCGCCATCCGCCTTCGTCAGCAAGGCCGAAGTACGCAACTGGCCGGTGATCGGGTGGCTCTCGGCCAGGAGCGACACCATCTTCCTGCGTCGCGGCAGCCGCGGCCACGCCCGCATCATCAATGCCGAGATCGCCGCGCTGCTCGATGCCGGCGACAACGTCGCGATCTTCCCGGAAGGCACGACCACCGACGGCAGCCACGTTCTCCATTTCCATGCCGCGCTGCTGCAGCCCGCCATCGCCTGCGGCCACGCCGTGCAGCCGCTGGCGCTGAGCTATCGCCAGGCGGACGGCAGCTACAGCCGCGCTCCCGCCTACGACGGCGAACTGACGCTCGGCCAGTGCCTTGCCAACATCGTCGCCGAACGCGAAACCATCGCCTGTGTCAGCGCCGCGCCGCCGGTCGAAACCCGCAATGGCATCGACCGCCGCAGCCTCGCACATGCCGCGCGCACCGCGATCATGCGCAGCATCGGCTGCGCGGATGACGAACGGGGCTGATCAGCCCTGTTCCTGGAACACCGCGCCATCCTCGATCCGCACCGCGGTCAGCTTGCCGCCCCACACGCAGCCCGAATCGAGCGCAAGCAGCCCCGGCTCGCGATGAAAGCCCAGCGCGGACCAGTGCCCGCACACAACGGTATGCGTCCGGCTGAGCCGGCCAGGCGCACGGAACCACGGCAGGGTGCCGGCCGGCGCCTGCGTCGGCGGCCCCTTGGCACGCAACACCATGCGGCCATCGGCGGTGCAGAAGCGCATTCGCGAGCAGGCATTCACGATTACCCGCAGGCGGTCCCAGCCCTTGAGTTTGTCGTTCCAGCGATCCGGCTGGTTGCCCGCCAGTTCGAGCAGGAACTTGCGCGCCTGCGGCCCGGCCAGTACCGCGCTCACTTCGTCGGACAGAGCTTTCGCCTGCTCCACCGTCCAGCCCGGCAGCAGGCCCGCATGCACCAGTACATGCTCGCCTTCCAGCCTCACCAGGGGCTGGCGCGCAAGCCAACGCAGCAGTTCGTCGCGGTCGGGCGCTTCCAGCACCTGGCGCAGCGTGTCGTCGCTGCCGCGCCGCTTGAAGCCGGCCGCCACCATCAGCAGGTAGAGATCGTGGTTGCCCAGCACCACGTCCACCGCCTCCCCAGCTCGCGCAGCAGACGCAGCACCCGCAAGGAATCGGGGCCGCGATTGACGAGATCGCCGACCAGCCACAGGCGGTCGGACGAAGAATCGAAGGCAACCCGCTCGAGCATGCGCGCCAGTTGCGCGTAGCAGCCCTGGATGTCGCCGATGGCATAAGTCGACATACTGGAAGATGGATGCTCGCCGCATCGGCTGCGCGGCGAAAGAGTCAAAGAGCGGGATTGTAAAGGATCGAATCCTTCGATCGCTCAATGCATCTGGCTATTGTTTCGGCGATCAGCCGATCCATGCAGGCAAAGGCTCACAGCCGAAAAACCTCGATGCCAAGGCCATCGATATGCCGGTAATGGCGATCGTTCGCGGTGATCAGTTCGAGGCCATGCTCCAGCGCCGTTGCCGCGATCAAGGCATCGGCCAGCTGCATCGAATGCGAAAGCGCGTACTGCTCGATCAAAAAGCAGGCACGTGCGGATATTGCCCCATCGATCTGGATGACCCGTGCCGACCAGTAAGCCAGCGCCTGCCTGAGCAGGCGCAATTCATTCTTGTCGCGAACTCCCTGGACGAGCTCCATGTAGGAAACGGCAGCAATGCAGAACCCCGGCATTGCATCGAGACGGTCGGCAGCCCGGCTGTTGCCACGCAGGTTCCAGATCAGGAGTCGGTATCGACCAGCATTACGGCAAGGCCCTGCCCTGCCGCAAGCGGCGCACCAGTGCATCCACATCCTCATTTTGATCGGCCCAGAGTCCGAACGCGGGATTACGCTCCGGGCGCCGAATACCCTCAGGCGCATCGCAGCGCGTCAACACCGCGCGGGGCTGCCCGCGAAGCGTAATGTGAGTACTCGCTCTCCGCGATCCGCTGCAGCAAGCACTTCGGCCGTGTGCAAGCGCAAATCCCTGACAGTGGCTTCCATTGACTCACTCCAATGTTTCACGATACAGAACTGCGATATCGACATCACCGTCGGGACCCGGTTAACCATCGGCAAACGAGCCAAATATGAAAGCCAGCCGAAGACCGGGCAGCGTTTCGAGGATGCCTGACAAGAGGACATACGGTCATTCATTTTCCGCCAGGAACGAGCCTGTCCCAGGGTAACGACACCGTGTGGCGAGCCGTTTGGCTCAGGCGCTCAAGCGCCGTTCCGCCTCCCACCCCTTGCACGCAAGCGCCACATAGCGCGGAACAGGACGTGCGCCCGTGCCATAGGCACTGATGGTACGCGGCGTCATGCCCAGCGCCTTGGCCGCGGCTGACAGCGACAGTCCGTTGCGCGCTCGCCACTGCGCAAACACGCGGCTGTTCTCATCGGTGGCGCTCTGCGCCTGGGCATCGAGCCACAACGTATCCGCGCCGATCTGGATGTCCAGCGCTGGCCAGGTCACGGCCCACCCTTCGCCCGCCACCAGCGTAGCGCCGGCGAATGCCTCCTCGTCACGCAAGGGCACCAGCCCCGGCGACTCTTCGAGCAGGGGATTGAAGTCGACGACCGCCTCACTGCCATCGACGAACACCAGCCGCAGTTGCAAGCCGGCCAAGGGTTCAACGCGCGCCAGACGAGGGCGCTTCATCTGTGCCATTTCTTCCACTCCGTCCACAGTTCATTCAGGTGGTCCTCGACCCAGGCCATCACCTCGGCCTTCAGGCCTCGAGGCCACTGCCCGTCGCTTTCCAGCGTTGCCAGCTCGATGATCACGTCCACGTTTCCACCGACCAAGTGGCAATGCGCCGGCCCGTGATCGCGTTCGCGAATCTCCAGCCGGTACTTGTTGTTGCGGAAGCGGTGCTTCGTGGTCATGGCGTGATTATATATAGAAATAATTTCTATGAAAACAGCGGGCGGCCGTGCCGGCATCCCTGGAATCCGTGAGCAGCCCGGTGGGTAAGCAAGCAGCCGTCAGGGCTGGCGCCGGCTTCCATCGGCGCCCGTTTTGTAAGTATCAGCCACCCGGCCGCAGATGATCGGCTTATGTCCGATCGACTGCTCGACGATTCCATCGGAGATGCGCTGCTCGATCCCCGTTCTGGCAAAGTGACACCGATGCCCCTGCCTCTCCTCCTCTCCTAAATGCACATCGTTGATCGACTGACTGGCTGTACACGGCAAAACGGGCGCCGAAGCGCCCGTTTTGCTTTCAAACCTGCCTGAAGGACCCGGTCGGGCCAGACAGATTAGAAGGTGTGGCGGATACCAACGCCCAACAGGTCGGCGTTTTCGCCGCCGACGGTCGAGCCAGCCTTGTGGCCGTAGCCGACCAGACCCATGGTCGCGCCGTCGTCATTGTCGGTACGGTTGTAGGCGACGTAAGCGGTGGTGCGCTTCGACAGAGCGTGGGTGTAGGCCAGGGTGTAGGACTTGACTTCCGGATCGCGGCCCGGACGGTCGTATTCGAGCTGGGCATAGGCCAGGTGGACAGTGCCGGCAGCGCCGACCGGAACACCCAGACCGACAGTCCAGAGGTCAGCGTCGTTGTCCTTAACACCACGCAGATTGTCAGCCGACTGGTAAGAGGCGCTCAGCGCCACGACGCCGAAGTCGTAGCTAGCAGGCTGATGCAAAAGAGCTGAACACCGGACTAACCCAGGGGTTCAAATTGATCTTCACAGGGACTTCGTCGAGAGAATGGGGCTTTCAATGCGACCCACATTGCCGGCATGGACGTTCCGAGACCGATCAGCCCCTGGTTCGTTTGCCCGACTCACGCCGTTCCTCCCGCATTTCCCAATTTCGCGATTCTCAACAAGTTGTAGGCTGCGCCAGAAATGAAGGCCGCCATTTGCGTCTTCGCCTGCCCGATGAATCGCGTCTTGCGCAACCCACCGACCGTCTTGAGCCAGCCGAAGATTTCCTCCACCCGCTTTCGCTTGCGTTGGCTGATCCGATAGCCCTCGGTTCGCGTCGTGCGCCCATCGAGTCCAGGCGTGCAGCGATGGTCGATTCGAGCAATGTGCGGCCGGATACGATGCGCGCGCAGGTGCGCCACGAAATCCTTGATGTGGTAACCCTTGTCGGCCGCCAGACTCTTGGGGTGGATACGCCGTCGGCGGGCGCGGGTGAGCATCGTGCGTGCAGCACGGTGCTCGGCCTGCGTCGATTCCGTGATCAGGATGTCGACACACAGGCCATGACGGTTCTCCATGAGCACATGCCCGCCGTAGCTGAGCCTGGCAGGCTGGCCGTTACCCTTTCGCATGAGCCGTGCGTCAGGATCAGTGCTGCTCTGGTGTGTGGCGTTCGAACGCTTCTCACCTTTGAAATTGACCATCCCCGTGCCATCACCACCGTCTTTCGGCGGCTCGCCGTCCTTGCGCTTGAAACTCTTGAACGAGGCCCAGGCTTCGATGAGCGTGCCGTCGACAGTGAAGTGATCCGAGGACAGCAAATGTTGCCGGCGCGCCAGGCTCACCACCTCGTCAAAGAAGCGGCGGGCGATATCAGTCGCCACCAGGCGTTCGCGCAGGCGGCTGAAATTCGACTGGTCCAGGCCTGCGCTCTCCAGGTCCATGTCGAGGAACCAGCGAAAGAGGATGTTGTAGTTCAGTTGTTCGCAGAACTGCCGGTCAGACCGGATCGAGTACAGCGCGATCAGCAATTGCCCCTTGAGCAGGCGCTCAGGCGGAATCGACGGGCGGCCGGTACTCGAGTACAGCGCATCCAGGTCCGCCGAAATGGCACTCAGCGCCCGATCGGCCAATTGCTTCACCCTTCGCAGGGGATGATCGGCCGGTACGCGCGATTCCGGCGAGAAATAATGGAACATCGAGGACTGGGGATCGAGTGGGCCGCGCATCGCTGTCAGGACAAGGGATTGAGGAACGGATTTATGACTATCAACTCGCAGGATCGTTCACTAGGTTATGCATCAACCTGCTAGACCCCAGGCCCCATTCCTTCTGCTTTTCATCGGAGCCAACGGCATCGTTATCGTTCTTCACGACTTGATACACGCCACCGACCTTCAGCGGGCCATTGGCGTACTCCAGACCCAGGCCGTAGGCGTCGTCGTCGCTCGGCTTCTCGGAGGTTTCAACACCTTGGGCTGAATAGATGACACGAGCAGTCAGACCGGAGAAGCTGCCGGTGTAGGTCACCGAATTGTTCCAACGGGCGGCGCTGTTCGGGGTGATGGTCATGCCCGACTGGCCCGACAGGATGGAGTGCGGACCAACGGTGGCAGCGGCGGTACCATCATAGGCAAAGAAGAAGCCGGGAGCATATTGACGACCCAGAGCCACGGTGCCGAATGCGCCACTCAGGCCTACATAGGCTTGGCGCGAGAAGCTGTCGTTGTACCTATCGTTGTCCGGATCGATGTCGCTGTTGTCGCTATTGCCTCCCATCAGAGCCTGCTCGCCGGTGTCGATATTGAAGCCTTGCTCCAGCACGAAGACAGCTTTCAGACCATTGCCCAGATCTTCGGTGCCGCGGAAACCCAGTCGGCTGCCCGACAGGCCACCAGAATTGACGCCACGGAAGTCGTTTTCGCCATGCTTGCCGATACCGACGAAAGCATCCGCCACACCATAGATGGTGACGTTGGACTGAGCGAAGATCGGGGCCGAAACCAGGCCGGCGATGGCCAGCGCGATCAGTTTCTTCTGCATGAAACGTCCAGAAAACCGATTTCTGGGCAAATCAAAGGTTTCGTCATGACTTGACCATCAATCTGACCATGGTCATGGTCATTCATTTCCCGCCAGGAGAGCTCTCCATGCAGACCATTCAGGCTTCCGAGTTCAAGGCTCGCTGCCTTGCCATCATGGATCAGGTCGCCGAGTCGGGCGAGATCATCGTCGTAACCAAGAACGGCAAGCCTGTTGCCGAACTCCACCCGTACGCGGGCGAGAACAGAAGTTCTCCTTTCGGCCTTCACCCTGGTCTGCGCATCCAGGGTGACATCATGTCGCCGCTTGCCGCAGATGACTGGGAGGCGCTGGCTTGATCGTTCTGGACACTCACGCCCTGATCTGGATGGATGCGGACGACCCCGCTCTCGGCCCTCAGGCACGACAACGCATCTCCGAGGAATGGCGCTCTGGTCGCGTCGCCGTCAGCGCGATCAGTTTCTGGGAATGTGCGCTGTTGGAGCAACGAGGACGGATCGTGCTACCCGTTGCAATCGAAGTATGGCGAGCGGAATTTCTGGCAGCGGGCTTAGTCGAGATCCGCTCGACGGGCGCGTCGGCTTGCTTGCCGCGGGTTTCTTTGACTTGCACCGTGACCCGGCCGACCCTTTCATTGCTGCATCTGCGATGGCACGCAACGCTACCCTGATGACTGCCGACGAAAAGCTGCTGGCCTGGCAATCGCCCCTGCCTCGCCTGGATGCGCGGCGCTGATCGGCTAGCCTTGTTGCATGTCCGCAACAGACTTGCCCCGAATGTGGTGTTTTCGCGCTGCGAGGCTTGCAAGGGCAGCGGCAGATTTGCAGAATCGCACCAACTTCTCGCCAGAGAGGTGAGTAGGGCCAAGGCAGATGCCAAGGTCTCAACTTCAATTTGAGGAGAAACAAATGCAGAAGAAACTGATCGCGCTGGCCATCGCCGGCCTGGTTTCGGCCCCGGTCTTCGCTCAGTCCAACGTCACCATCTACGGTGTGGCGGATGCCTTCGTCGGCTTCGGCAAGCACGGCGACGCTGATTTCCGCGGCGTTGGTGACGGTGGCCTGTCGGGTAGCCGTTTGGGTTTCCGCGGCACCGAAGACCTGGGTAATGGCCTGAAGGCTGTCTTCGTGCTGGAGCAGGGTTTCGACATCGGCACCGGCAACGACCAAATCGCTGGCAAGTCGAACTCGCGCCAAGCGTTCGTCGGTCTGGGCGGCGCCTTCGGCAACATCAGCCTCGGCCGCCAATACGCTCCGGGCTACTTCCTGAACTACGACAGCCTGGCCGGTGCTTCGGTCGGTCCGCAGTCCGTCCTGTCCGGCGGTGCCGGCATGACCATTTCGCCGACCAGCAACGCTCGCTGGAGCAACTCGGTGGCCTACAGCGGCACCTTCTCCGGCCTGACCGCCAGCGTCATCTACTCGACCGGTAGCGACTTCAACGGCCGTCCGGGCAATGCCGGTGAAAACAACCTCAAGCCGAGCGAAGACGATGCCTACGGCGTGGGCCTGACCTATGCCAACGGCCCGCTGAAGGTCGGCGGCGTCTATCAGGTCGTCAAGTACGATTATGTCGGCGTTGCTAATGCCGATGAGAAGCAAAAGGAATGGGGTGTGGGTGCCAGCTACGACTTCGGCGTCGTGGCGCTGAGCGGTTCCTACCAGTCGGCTGACAACCTGCAAGGCGCGAAGGATCGCGATGCGGACCTCTGGACCGTCGGTCTGGCCGTTCCGGTCGGCGCAGCCGGCAGCGTCCACCTGGCCTATGCTGAACTCGAGTACGACCGTCCGGGCCGCGATCCGGAAGTCAAGTCCTACACCCTGGCCTACACCCACGCTCTGTCGAAGCGCACCACCGCTTACGTCGCCTACAACCGTACCGACAACGACAAGGGTGCAGCCATGGGTCTGGTCGGCTACGGCTCGAAGCACGGCTACGGTCCTAACGACGCCAACTACGGCGGCGAAAACGCCGACCTGCTGGGCATCGGTATCCGCCACACCTTCTAATCTGTCTGGCCCGACCGGGTCCTTCCGACAGGTTTGAAAGCAAAACGGGCGCTTCGGCGCCCGTTTTTTCGTCCACGCCCCCTTCTCCATTCCATCTCTCCCTCATCTCAGCGGATCGAGCCTGAAGTACTCGCCGGTCTGCCTGCCGAGATGCCAGTTGGCGATCAGTTCCTCCCGGTGAATCTCGATCCATGCATCGACGAGCACCCGCTTGTTCCGCGGCAATTCGCCGAACAGAAGCTGATTCGACGCGATGTCGAAACCCGCTTCCAGTCCCTGCCAGATGGCGAGCACGAAAGGCGTAATGTCCTGCCTCAGCCTGGGCGGCGCAAAGGCGATGACGATGCCGTAATAGGCCGAGACCGGGCGCAGCGCGGCACCGTAGCGCGGCTGCGCGGGTGCCCTGGTGTAGAGGTGCGCGATGTCGAGGCCGGGGATGTCGAAGCGGGCAATGGCCTCGAACAGGGGTTCGAGCGGATACTGCTCGTTGCCGTAGCGGCGGCTCGCCCGCGGTGCGGCATGGCCGGTCAGCGCGTCATGCACTTCCTCCTCCATGCCCACGGCGCGGCAGGCATCCTTGAACGTATGGCGGAAGGAGTGGAAGACCTTGCGGCCGTCGCCGATGCCGACCTTTCTGCGCAGATAGCCTGAAAAGAAGGTGCTGAAGTAGCCGCCGAGCTTGCCGTGCGGATTCGGCCGGAGGTCGGGGAACAGGAGCCCTGCCCCCTGCAGACCGGCAAGGTAGTCCAGGAAGCCGCAATCCAGCAGCGTCGCATGGAGCGGAATCCGCCTGCGCGAAGCCGGGTTCTTGAGCTGTGCGTGCGCGGCATCGTCGCTGATCTGCAAGTAGTGGCCCAGGCCCTGGGCATGGCGCACGTCGCTGACCAGCAGTTGCGCCAGTTCCTCGACCCGCGCACCGGTAAACAGGGCCAGCAGCGGCAGCCAGAACGCGGCCTCCCTGCCGCCGCCTTTCGGGCGCTTGCCTGCCACGTGGATTTCAGCGCGGAACAGGCGGTTCAGATCGTCCGCGGTGAATGCGATGCAGGCCTTGCGTGGCACCGCTTCCTGCATTCTGAGCTCGGCAGCCGGATTCGACGCTGCCAGTTCATGATCGACCGCCGTGCCGAGCAGGGTCCTGATGATGCCCAGCTTGTGCCTGACGGTGACCGGGCTCTGGCGCGATGCGAGCAGATGGTCGCGGAAGACCAGCAGATTCCTGCGGCGCACATCCGCAAGCGGCATCCCACCGGTGAAGGCGGCAAAGGCATCGAGAACCTTGCGGTACTTGGCGACCGTCGCTGCCCGGCGGCCAGGTGACGAGCGCTGCCACAGTTCGAACAGCAGTGCATAGGCGTCGGTAGCAGCCGTTGCGGCCGGCGATTGCTCGATCACGTGGCATTGCCTCGTGTCCATGTTCTCCATTTCATGCTCCTGGCGTCGTCAAAGAAGGCCGGGAGGCTAAACATCCGTTCCACCAACGGTGAGGCATGCGAAAATCGCCGCCGGGGAGATCGCGGCTGTATTTCATGCAACGCATCCGCCACAAAGCAAACAACATCAAGGACAAGACAATGACGTCGAAGAAATGGGCGTGTTCGATCGCCCTCAGCCTGGCGGCCACCGCCCCGGCAATGGGCGCAGGCCAATCCGAAGCGCGCGGCTTCATCGAGGACAGCTCGCTGGATCTGTTCCTGCGCAATGCCTACATCAGCCGCGATTACAAGCAGGGCAGGCAGGACAAGGCCGAATGGGGCCAGGGCGCAGTGCTGAACTTCAGCTCGGGCTTCACCCGGGGCACGGTCGGTTTCGGCGTCGATGCCTTCGGTCTGTATGCCGTCCGCCTCGACAGCGGCCGCGGCCGGGCGGGCGCGGCGGGCATCGACTTCTTCCGCGTGGACAACAATGGCGACGTCGAGCGCGATGTCGCCCGGGCCGGCGCCTCGATCAAGCTACGCTTCTCCAACACCGTGCTCGCCTACGGCGATCTGCGGCCGACGCTGCCGGTGCTGAACCACGACGCCTCGCGCCTGATGCCGGAAAGCTTCACCGGCACGATGATCACCTCGAACGAAATCGAAGGCCTGACGCTGCACGCCGGCCGCTTCCACGCCGAAGCGCGCAAGAGCGACGAGAGCCGCGACGGCGGCGGCTTGAAGGCCATCGACCTGATCGGCGGCCGCTACCAGTTCAACGAAGTGTTCAGCGGCGCGCTGTATGCATCGGACATCGAGGACGTGCTGAAGCGCCAGTACATCAACCTGAACTACGTGCGCCCGCTGGCGCAGGGCGATTCGCTCACGCTCGACTTCAACGGCTACAACACCAAGCAGGACAGGAAGTTCGACGCCGACGAAGGCAAGAACCGCATCTGGAGCCTGGCCGCGACCTACGCCACCGGCCCGCACGCCTTCACCGTGGCACACCAGCGCAGCAGCGGCGACGTCGGCTTCAACTACGGCTTCTACCAGGACGAAGGCTGGGTGGGCAACGGCGGCAGCACGATCTTCCTCGCCAACTCCTTCTGGTCCGATTTCAACGCCAAGGACGAGCGCTCCTGGCAGCTGAGCTATGCGGTGGACTTCACCGAATACGGCGTGCCCGGCCTGAGCTACGTCGTCGCCTACGTCCGCGGCGACAACATCGACGCCGGCGCGCCGAGCCGCGGCAAGGAACGCGAATGGTTCAACCAGTTGAGCTACAAGGTGCAGAGCGGCGCGGCCAAGGACCTGAGCATCCGCCTGCGCGCGTCCTTCCTGCGCGTTTCGGAGGACGCCCGCGCCTATAACAGCGAAGGCAACGAGATCCGCGTGTTCGTCGACTATCCGATGAACCTGTTCTGATCGACACGGCGGCAGGGTGCCGGATGATCGGTGCCCTGCCAAGAACAGCACGGAACTCCTCCCGCATTTAGCACTCTCAAACCGCGAGTGCTAAAATCGAGCACACAAGGAGGACACAAGCCTATGTCTCAAGCCCTGTCGTTTCCCGTTCCCGCCGCCGGCAGCCTGGACCAGTACATCCAGAGCGTCAATCGCATGCCCATGCTCAGCGAGCAGCAGGAAGTGGAACTGGCAACGCGCCTGCGCGAGCAGGGGGACGTCGACGCGGCGCGCCAGCTGGTGATGTCGCACCTGCGGGTGGTGGTCGCGATCGCACGCGGTTACCTGGGCTACGGCCTGCCGCACGCCGACCTGATCCAGGAAGGCAACGTCGGCCTGATGAAGGCGGTGAAGCGCTTCGACCCCACGCGCGGCGTGCGTCTGGTTTCGTTCGCGATGCACTGGATCAAGGCCGAAATCCACGAATACGTGCTGAAGAACTGGCGGCTGGTGAAGATCGCCACCACCAAGGCCCAGCGCAAGCTGTTCTTCAACCTGCGCAGCCTGAAGCAGGACGCCGGCACGCTGAACCCGGTCGAAGTCGATGCGATCGCCACCCAGCTCGGTGTCAAGCCCGAGGAGGTGGTCGAGATGGAAACCCGTCTCGGCGGCCGCGACATCCCGCTGGAAGGCAGCGGCGACGACGAGGACGAACGCTTTGCGCCGATCGCCTACCTGCCCGATCCGCACGCCGAACCGTCCGAAGTGCTGGCCCGCACGCAGCTCGCCCACATGCAGGACGTCGGCCTGCGCAATGCCCTGGCCAGCCTCGACGACCGTAGCCGCAACATCGTCCAGCGCCGCTGGCTGAGCGAAGGCGACAGCGCCACGCTGCACGAACTGGCAGCGGAATACGGCGTCTCCGCCGAGCGCATCCGCCAGATCGAGGCCAAGGCGATGCAGAAGATGCGCGGCATGCTGGCCGACGCTGTCTGAATTGCATTCTCGGTGCATCAATGGAAACGGCGACCTTGAGTCGCCGTTTCTCGTTTAGCGCATTCGCTGGCTCATTTCCCCGCCAGCAGCGCCGCAATGTCGGCCGTGACCTCGGCTGGCTCCGCTCCGTGCTTCATGTACAGGCGCAGCCGGCCCTGCGGGTCGAACACGTAGGTGCCGGCCGAGTGGTCGACGGTGTAATGGCCGTCGAGATCGCCGCTCTTGCGGTAGAAGACGCGGAAATCCTTGGCAACTTCGGCGATCTGCTCCGGCGTGCCGTACAGCCCGAGGAAGCGCGGGTCGAACACCGGCACGTATTCCGCCAGCAGCGCCGGTGTGTCGCGTTCGGGGTCGACGGTGACGAACAGCACCTGGACCTTGTCGCCATCGGCGCCGAGTTGCTGCATCACCATGCTCATGTCGGACAGCGCAGTCGGACAGACATCCGGGCACTGGGTGTAGCCGAAGAAGATCGTCACGACCTTGCCCTTGAAGTCCGACAGCATGCGCTCCCGGCCATGATGGTCGGTGAGCCGCAGCTTCTGGCCGTACTCCGCGCCGGTGATGTCGGTGCTGTGGAAGACGGGCGCAGGAGGCGCGCAGGCGGCGAGCAGGCCGAGCGCGAGCAGGGGCGCGGCCAGCGGACGCAGGAAACGGGCAAGGGAAAAAGACATCGGGCACCTTGATGCTGCTTGTTCGGTCAGCGCCCGATGATAGACGTTCGTGGCGAGTCGGGCACGGCCCGTGCGTCAAGCTGCCGCACCCGGACGCATCACCAGGGCAGGTAATGATCCACCAGCAGCGCCGCGAACAGCCCGAACAGGTAGACGATGGAAAAGCGGAAGGTGCGCCGCGCCAGGGCATCGCTGTAATCGCGGTACAAGCGCCACGCATACAGGATGAAACGCAGGCCGAGCCCCACCGCCACACCGAGATAGAGCGCGCCGCTCATGCGCGTGGCAAAGGGCAGCAGCGTGACGCCGAACAGGATCAGCGTATACAGCAGCACCGACAGCCGGGTGAATTCGGCACCGTGCGTCACCGGCAGCATCGGCAGCCCGGCACGCGCGTAGTCGGCAGTGCGATACAGCGCCAGCGCCCAGAAATGGGGCGGCGTCCACGCGAAGATGATGAGGAACAGCAGCAGTGCATCGGCATTGACTTCGCCCGACACCGCGGCCCAGCCCAGCACCGGCGGCATCGCGCCCGACGCGCCGCCGATGACGATGTTCTGCGGCGTATGGGGCTTGAGCAGCACCGTATACACCACCGCGTAGCCGATGAAAGTGGTCAGCGTCAGCCACATCGTCAGTGGATTGACCGCCTGGTGCAGCACCATCAGGCCGAAGCCGCCCAGCATGCCGGCGAACAGCAGCACCTCGGCGGGCGCCAGATCGCCGCGCGGCAGGGGGCGGCCCCGGGTCCGCGCCATGCGGGCATCGATCTGGCGTTCGATCAGGCAGTTCATCGCCGCCGCGGCGCCGGCCACGCAGGCGATGCCGAGCGTGGCGGCAAACACGGTCAGCGCATCCGGCAGCCCCGCGGGCACTGCGAGGAACATGCCGATCACCGCACAGAACACGATCAGCGTGTTCACCTTGGGTTTGGTCAGCACATAGAAAGCGCGCAGACGGCCGGCACGCGCCGCTCCCAGGGCAAATGTCTTCATGGCCTCCCCTCCTCGAACACGACCGGCAGCGTGCCATGACGCCGCCGCGCTGGCAGCGCCACGGCACTCGGCACTGCCAGCCGGAAATTCACCCACACCATGACGCCGACCAGCAGGGCGGCACCCGCGTTGTGCGCCGCCGCCAGCGGCAGGGGCAGCGACAGCAGCACATTGGCGATGCCCAGCCCGATCTGCAGCGCCAATGTCGCCAGCAGCGCCACGCCGGTATCGAAAGTGTCGCGTCGCCGGCACAGCGTCCAGCCCAGCAGCAGCAGGGCCCCGCCCGCCACCAGCGCGCCGACGCGATGCGACCAGTGGATGGCGGTGAGCGCGGCGTTCGACAGCAGCTCGCCATCGGCCGTCATGCCCAGCTCGCGCACGACGTGGAAGGCATTGGCGTAGTCGGCCTCGGGTGAAAAGCTGCCGTGGCAGGCCGGGAAGTCCGTGCAGGCGAGCGCGGCGTAATTCGTGCTGGTCCAGCCGCCGAGGGCAATCTGGACGACCAGCAGCACGAAGGCCAACCGCGCCCCGGCCGCCAGCATTGACGTAGATCGCAGGCTATCGCCCCGCGAGCCGACGCGTCCCGGCCCGTCGCGTCCCGAACCTTCCCGGCTCGCCCTTGCATGGGCTTGCCTCGCGCCACAGGCGCGCAGCGCCAGCCAGGCCAGCAGCGCCAGCGTGGTCAGCCCGCCGAGCAGGTGTGCAGTGACGATGGCCGGCTTCAGCAGCAGCGTCACGGTCCATTTGCCGAGCAGGCCCTGGAACACCACCACGCCGACCAGCGCCAGCGCCACGCCGGGCGCGGCGCGCGGATGGTCGCGCAGGCGCCATGCCAGCACGGCGATGGCAAGGATGAGCAGGCCGAGGCTGGCGGCCAGATAGCGGTGGATCATCTCCTTCCACGCCTTCGGCAGGCTGACCGGTCCGTGGGGCTCGGCGGCATGCACATCGCGGATGACATCGGCCGCATGCGCCGGCGTGAGCTTGCCATAGCAGCCCGGCCAGTCCGGACAGCCGAGACCGGCATCGGCCAGACGGACGTAGGCGCCGAAGACGACGACGACGAAGGTCAACAGCAGCGCGCCGAGCGCCAGCCGGCGATACCAGGCGAGCATCGGCGTCATGGCCGCTCCCCCTGCCCAGCGCCGAGTACTTCAGCAGGCGCTGCAGATCCTTGGTCAGCGCACGCGCCGCTTCGGTGACGTCGAGCCGGTCGTCGAAACGCATCATCACGTTGCCCAGCGGATCGACGAGGTAGATCGTCCCCGTCAGGCTGCCGGACGCCGGTGGCGGCAGCGCAGCCAGCCAGCCGGCATCGGCACGGGCGATGTGCAGCGCATCGGCCAGCGAAGCACCGGGCAACTGCCCCTCGGCCGGCTTGCCGCCGTCGGTCAGCAGCCATACGCGGGCGACGCGATCCATCTCGCGGGCCTGCGCCAGGCGTGCCTGGCGTGACACGTAGAGCGCGCGGGCACAGGCGCTGTCGCAGATCGAGGGCGCCGCGAGCAGCAAGGTCCAGTGCCCCTGCAGGTCAGCGCGGCTCAGCTCCGGCTGGCCGCCGATGCCCGGCAGGCGGGAATCCGGCAGCGGCACGGGTTCGAGCAGGATGCCGTTGTTCACCCGCCCCTCCGGCTGCCAGACGTAGAACATCAGGTAGGACGCGAGCACCGGCAGCACACAGACCAGCGCGAGCAGCAGCAGGGTGCGGCGCGCCCTGCTTCGCTCCTTGGGTGCAAGCGCGGAGCGGCCGTGTTCAGCGTCCGGCGAGGCGAGGCTTCCGTTCATCGTCGGGTCTCCGCAGGAAAAGGCGCCAGGCATGGGCGCAGCTCAGCACGGTGGCGAGCGCAGCCAGCGCATACCACTGAAAAGCGTAGCCATGATGGCGTTCGATGCCGGCCGACGGCGCCGGCCAGTCGCGCACCAGGCCATCGGCCGATGCGGAGGTCTGCAGCACCAGCCAGGTGGCGAAGCATGCACCCGCGTGTTCCCTCTCCCCCGCCCGCGCGCTGCAGAGCGGCAAGCCCGGGCGCCCCGTCTGCCCTGCCACGCCGCCGCCGATGTCCGTCCGCGCGGCCAGTTGCGCAATGTCCAGCACCTGCCACAAGCGGCCCTGTGCAAGCTCGCCGTCCCGCGCCAGCGTGAAAGCCCCTGCTTCCGGTCTCTGCATCCGCCCTTCCAGCGTCACTCGCCCCGGCTCGGTCGGCACCGTGGGCAGGATCGCGCGATCGGCGCCGGCCGGCACCCAGCCCCGATTGACCAGCACCACGCCGGAGGCGTCGGCCAGGCGCAGCGGCATCAGCACCTGGTAGCCGGCGCGGCCGGCATGGGTACGGTTGTCGAGGAAGATGCCAGCCGCCGGCAGCCATTCGCCTTCGAACCTCAGGCGCTGGCCGGGCAGCGGCTCTGCGCCTTCCGCCAGGCTGTCGAGCGCCAGCGCCGGACGCCGCGCGGCGGCGTCGAGCACTGCCTGCAGCGCCTGCTTTTCCTCGGCGCGGCGCAGTTGCCAGTTGCCGAGCGCCAGCGTGACGGCGGCCACCAGCGCGCCTGCCAGCAAGGGCAGCAACAGGCGGAAGCGGGCAGCGGCAGGCATCGCATCGGCTCCCGGGCGGCTATAGCAGGTAGACGACGACGAACAGGATCAGCCATACCACATCGACGAAATGCCAGTACCAGGCCGCAGCCTCGAAACCGAAGTGGTGCTGCGGACTGAAATGGCCTGCCAGCGCGCGCGCCAGCATCACCGTCAGCATGATCACGCCGATGGTGACGTGCAGACCGTGGAAGCCGGTGAGCAGGTAGAAGGTCGCGCCATAGATGCCGCTGTCGAGCCGCAGATTGAGTTCGGCATAGGCATGCCCGTATTCATAGATCTGCAGGCTGAGGAAGAGCAGGCCGAGCACGATGGTGGCCAGCAGCCCCGCCTTGAGCTGGCCGCGCCGCTCGGCGCGCAGGCCATGGTGCGCCCAGGTCAGCGTGACACCCGAAGTCAGCAGGATCAGCGTGTTGATCGCCGGGATGCCCCAGGCGCCCATCGGCGTGAAGGCCTCTGCGCCGCTCGGCGTGTAAGGCCCGGCGGTGGGCCAGACACTGCTGAAACCCTGCCACAGCAGCGTCTCGTTGTCGCCCGAGGCCAGCCAGGGCACGGACAGCACGCGGGCGTAGAACAGCGCACCGAAGAAGGCGGCGAAGAACATCACTTCCGAGAAGATGAACCAGCCCATCGACCAGCGGAAGGACAGCCCCACCCGGCTGCCGTAGCTGCCGGATTCGGATTCCCGCACCACCTGGCCGAACCAGCCGAACAGCATGTAGATCAGGACCGCCACGCCGGCAAAGAACAACCACGGCCCGGCCGGCACGTCGTTGAGCCACAGCGCGGCCCCGGCACCGAACAGCAGCAGCGCGATGGAGCCGAAGATGGGATAGGTCGACGGTTCGGGCACGAAGTAGTGGTCGAACCCCCGAGCGGCTGTTGTCTGACTCATGGCTTTCTCCCTGTTCGGTCCCCGTTCGGTGCCGCTAGGCGAGCACCACCTGAACCACGATGACGATGGTGATGATGAAGATCGCCCCCGCCAGCACACCGGCGGCGACCACTGCAAGCGGATTCAGCGATCCGGCGTCGTCCAGATAGGCCTGCCGCTTGCGCACGCCGAAGAAGGACCACAGCACGGCACGCATCGTCGCCCAGAAGCCGGCCTGGCGCGGCGCTCCAGGCGTGGCTTCGTCACGCCCCGTGCCCACCGCTCAGCCTCCCGACACCGGCGCAGCAACCGTCGCCGCAGCCGCCGTGTTGCGCCCCTGCAGCTCGAAGAAGGTGTACGACAGCGTGATGACCGTGACGTCCTCCGGCAGCGCGGGGTCGATGACGAACACCACCGGCATGACGCGGCGCTCTCCCGGCGCCAGCGTCTGCTGCGCGAAGCAGAAACAATCCAGCTTGTTGAAGTGGCGCCCGGCGACCTGCGGACCGTAGCTCGGCACCGCCTGGCCGGTGACCGGCACGTCGCGCGTGTTCGACACTTCGTATTCGACCTGGACCAGTTCGCCCGGATGCACCTCGATCGAGCGCTGCAGCGGCTGGAAGCGCCACGGCAGATCGTGCAGATTGGCATCGAACTGGACCAGGATGCTGCGGCTGGCATCGACCTGCGTATTGCCCACCGCACGCGCGCCCTGCTCCGCCTCCGGACGCAGGAAGTTGTTGATGCCGGTGACTTCGCAGATCTTTTCGTAGAAGGGCACGAGCAGGAAACCGAAACCGAACATCGCCACCGCCGATACGGCCAGGCGCAGCAACAGGCGGCGGTTGTCCGCGGCGAGGCGATGCTTCGCATGCGCAGTCATTGGCCGAACACCTTGTACTTGAGGATCACGAAGACGAAGAAGGCGAAAGCGACCGCGGCCAGCACCAGGCCGGTACGCCGGTTGGCTGCCCTGCGGTCGTCGCTGCGCGTCATCTCGTCCATCCTCGTTTTGCTGGCGGTGAGGCGGAGAGCAAGCCTCCCTCTCCCGATCGTCTCCACCCTTGCTCCCCGCTCACCCCGAACCCTGCACCGGCTCACTTCACGACCGGCGCCTCCTCGAAGGTGTGATGCGGCGCCGGCGAAGGCACCGTCCATTCCAGGCCCTCGGCACCTTCCCAGGCACGCGCTGCCGCACGCTCGCCGCTGCCGCGCGCGCACTTGACCACCACGGCGATGAAGATCAGCTGCGACAGGCCGAAACCGAACGCACCGATCGTAGCCATGGCATTGAAATCGGCGAACTGCAGCGCATAGTCGGGAATGCGGCGCGGCATGCCGGCGAGGCCGAGGAAGTGCATCGGAAAGAAGGTGATGTTGAAGAACACCATCGAACACCAGAAATGCAGCTTGCCGAGACTCTCACTGGGCATGCGGCCGGTCCACTTGGGCAGCCAGTAGTAGGCGCCGGCGAACAGCGCGAACAGCGAACCGGCCACCAGTACGTAATGGAAGTGCGCGACGACGTAATAGGTGTCCTGTACCTGGATGTCGATCGGCGCGATGGCGCAGATCAGGCCGGTGAAGCCGCCGATCGTGAACACGAAGATGAAGCCGGTGGCCCACAGCATCGGCGTCTCGAAAGTCATCGAACCGCGCCACATCGTCGCCACCCAGTTGAACACCTTCACGCCGGTGGGCACCGCGATCAGCATCGTCGCGTACATGAAGAAGAGCTGGCCTGCGGCCGGCATGCCGGTGGCGAACATGTGGTGCGCCCACACGACGAAGGACAGGATGGCGATGGAAGCCGTGGCATAGACCATCGAGGCGTAGCCGAACAGCGGCTTGCGCGCGAAGGCGGGAATGATCTGGCTGACGATGCCGAAGGCCGGGAGGATCATGATGTAGACCTCCGGGTGGCCGAAGAACCAGAAGATGTGCTGGTACATGACCGGGTCGCCGCCGCCCGCGGCGTTGAAGAAGCTGGTACCGAAATGACGGTCGGTCAGGATCATCGTCACGGCGCCGGCCAGCACCGGCATCACCGCGATCAGCAGGTAGGCGGTGATCAGCCAGGTCCAGCAGAACAGCGGCATCTTCATCAGGGTCATGCCGGGCGCACGCATGTTGAGCACCGTGACGACGATGTTGATCGCGCCCATGATCGAGCTGACACCCATGATGTGGATGGCGAAGATCGCCATGTCCATGCCCATGCCCATCTGCACCGACAGCGGCGCATACAGCGTCCACCCCGCGGCCGAGGCACCGCCGGGCACGAAGAAGGAGCCGAGCAGCAGGAGTGCGGCCGGCGGCAGCAGCCAGAAGCTCCAGTTGTTCATGCGCGCGAAGGCCATGTCGCTGGCGCCGATCATCAACGGGATCATCCAGTTCGCGAAGCCGACGAAGGCCGGCATGATGGCGCCGAATACCATCACCAGGCCGTGCATGGTCGTGAGCTGGTTGAAGAACTCCGGCTCCACGACCTGCAGGCCGGGCTGGAACAGCTCGGTGCGGATCGTCAGCGCCATCACTCCCCCGGACAGGAACATGATGAAACTGAAGATCATGTACATCGTGCCGATGTCTTTGTGATTGGTCGTCGTGAGCCAGCGCATCAGGCCGGTCGGACCGTGGTGGTGCTCCTGAAGCTGATCATGTGTGACGGCGGCCATGCGGAGGTCCTCCTGTCAAACTGCGGCGGAGTAGCGATTACAGGGCCGGCGACTGCGGCGCCAGCGATACCTGCTCCGCACCCGCCGCCGCTGCCTGCTGCTGTACCCACTCGGTGTACTTCTCGGCCGACAGCACATGGACCTCGATCGGCATGAAGCCGTGATCGCGGCCGCACAGCTCGGCACAGTTGCCCCGGTAGGACGCCTTCCTTGTCGGCACGGAACCAGGTGTCGCGGATGAAGCCGGGAATCGCGTCCTGCTTGACACCGAAAGCCGGCACCCACCACGAATGGATGACGTCGTTGGCCGTCAGCAGCACCCGCACCTTCTTGCCCACCGGCACCACCAGCGGCCGGTCGACCTCCAGCAGATAGGCTTCGCCCTTGGGTGCGCCGCCTTCGATCTGCTCGCGCGGCGTGGACAGGCTGGACAGGAAGCGGATGCCTTCGCCTTCGCCCTGCAGGTAGTCGTAACCCCATTTCCACTGGTAGCCGGTGGCCTTGACCGTGATGTCGGGGTTGGAGGTGTCCTTCATCTCGATCACGGTCCGGGTCGCGGGCCAGGCCATGCCGAGCAGGATCAGGATGGGAATGACGGTCCAGGCGATCTCGACCGCGGTGTTCTCATGGAAATTGGCAGCGACCGCACCCTGGACTTGCGGTGGCGGAGCACCGCCCAGAACATCACGCTGAACACACCGATGAAAATGACCAGACAGATCAACAGCATCAGGGTATGCATGTCGTGGATCTGCTCGGCAACGCCGGTGACCGGCGCCTGGAGGTTGTAGCGCGCAGGAGCGTCCTGCGCAAATGCAGGACAGGACAGGCCAACGGCTAGCAGAGCACCCGTGATGCGACTGACACGTTCCATGACCACCCCCTACACACCGCAGTTTTGGTCTGTGCGATTGATGGTGCCATAGCAAAAATCATATTCGCAACACGGGGTTATGATAAAAATCAATTTATTGCATTGCGGTATCTGCTAAATGCCGTGAAGTGCCTGCGCTTCAGCCACGACTTCGGGGTTTTCCCATAGGGCCGTTTCTCGCGACGCAACAATACGCCACGGCTATGTGCGCCCGCCTTCGCGATACCGGGCTCGCTTTGCGGCAGCCGGCATCGGTATTACGCTTGGCCGTCCGCAAGCCATGCCGGAGAACCGTCCTGGAAACCGCCGCCGCCACGCCCTTTGCGCTGTTCGCCGCACTCATCGGCGGCATCGGCCTGTTCCTGATCGGCATGAACATGATGACCGAGGGTCTGAAGCTGGCCGCCGGCCGCGCGCTGGAAGGCCTGCTCCAGCGCGGCACCGCCACTGCTCCGCGCGGCCTGGCGGCCGGCTACCTGATCACGGCACTGGTGCAGTCGTCCACCGCCGTCACCATTGCCAGCATCGGCTTCGTCAACACCGGCCTGCTGCCGCTGAAGAATGCCTTGTGGGTCATATTCGGCTCGAATCTGGGCTCGACGATGAACGCGTGGCTGGTGGCAATACTCGGCTTCGGCTTCAAGATCGACACCTTCTCCCTGCCTTTCGCCGGTATCGGCGCCATGCTGATGCTGGCCGGCCGGACACTGCGCGCGCGTTCGCTGGGGCAGGCGCTGGCCGGCTTCGGCATCCTGTTCCTCGGCATCGGCGTACTCAAGGATGGTTTCTCCAACATCGGCAGCATGGTGGACCTGCAGGATTTCATCGCCCCGGGCCTTGCCGGCTGGCTGATACTGATCGGCATCGGCACGCTGCTCACCGTCCTGATGCAGACTTCGGCGGCAGTCATCGCCATCGTCATCACGGCGGCGCAAGGTGGCCTGCTGTCGGTGGAGGCGGCCTGCGCGATCGTGATCGGCACCAACATCGGCACCACCTCCACCGCCGTGCTGGCGGCCATCGGCGCCACCGCCGCAGCACGCCGGCTGGCGGCAGCGCACGTACTGTTCAACGTGGTGACCGGTATCGCAGCGCTGCTGCTGCTGCCGGTGCTGATCGGCGTGGCCGACTGGCTGCGCGGCGTGCTCGAACAACCGGCGACGCCGGCGCTGATGATCGTGCTGTTCCACACCACCTTCAACGTGCTCGGGGTGCTGCTGATGGTACCCTTGGCGCCCGGCATGCCGCGCCTGCTCGAACGCCTGTTCCGTACGCGTGAAGAAGAGGCGGCCCGGCCACGGCATCTGGATGCGAACTCGCTGACGATCCCCGATCTCGCCATGCGCGCGCTGCGCCTGGAGTTGTCGCGCTCGCAGGAACTCGCCATCGCCGGGCTGACGGCGATTACGCACCAGCCGCCGGACGAGGCGGGCGTCAGGCGCGAAACCGCGTCCTTGCAGGCCCTGGCGCCGGCGATCAGCGACTATGCCCATCGGCTCAGCGGCGCACGGCTTCCGCCCGCACTCGTCGAACAACTCGCCCACAGCCTGCGCACGCTGCGCTACCAGGAGACCGCCGTGGTGCTGCTGCAGGAGGCAGCCGGCCTGGCCGGAGAGCTGGATCTCCCGGACTCGACGGTGCCGGGTTTCCGTACCGAGATCGAAGCCTTCCGCCACGCCCTCACCAATCTGGCCGATGCTGCCGTCCCCCTGCACGACGGTTTCAGCCCAGGCGCGGTATCGGTGCGCCTCGACGAAATGGAGACGTCTTACCAGGCCCTGAAGGAAGCCCTGTTCCTCGCCGGCGCGCATGCCCGCCTGGACATCCGCACGATGCAGGACTGGTTGCGACTCGCCAGCCTCACCCGCCGCGCCGCGCGGCAGCTCGCCAAAGCCGCACGCATGATCGCGGCCCTGGAAGAAGGCAGCTCGGCTGCAGAAGCAGCGCAGAGCACGGAGGCCGAAGAAGGCACGGACTGAGCCGGGCGCATGCTCCTGCGTGGCCCTTGGTTGCGGGAGGCCTTGCATACGTCATGCAATCGACGTACTCCCACCACCATGCCAGGACCGCGAAGCCGGTACAATACGCGCCATGGACACCGCGTTCGCCCCTTCCCCGGCACCCCGCTTACCTGCCCACGCCGGCGGTGCCTTGCACATTCTCGAACACGTCTTCGGCTACGCCGCCTTCCGCGGCGAGCAGCAGGCCATCGTCGAGCACGTCGCGGCGGGCGGCGACGCACTGGTACTGATGCCCACCGGCGGCGGCAAGTCGCTGTGCTTCCAGATCCCCGCCCTGCTGCGCGAAGGCACGGCGATCGTGGTGTCGCCGCTGATCGCGCTGATGCAGGACCAGGTCAGCGCCCTGGTCGAAGCCGGCGTCGGCGCCGCCTTCCTGAACTCCAGCCAGGACATGGAGGCCGCGCGTACGGTCGAGCGCGCGCTGTACGCCGGTGAGCTCGAGCTGCTCTACGTCGCGCCCGAGCGCCTGATGACGCCGCGCTTCCTCGACCTGCTCGACCACCTGCGCGACACCGGCCGGCTGGCGCTGTTCGCCATCGACGAAGCGCACTGCGTCTCGCAATGGGGGCACGACTTCCGCCCCGAATACCTGCAGTTGTCGATCCTGCCGGAGCGCTACCCGTCGATCCCGCGCATCGCGCTGACCGCCACCGCCGACCGCCAGACCCGCGAGGAGATCGCCCAGCGGCTGAACCTGCAGCACGCACGCCGCTTCGTCTCCAGCTTCGACCGCCCCAACATCCGCTACACCATCGTCGACAAGGACGATCCGCGCCGCCAGTTGCTGCACTTCATCCGCGAGGAATGCGCGGCCGAGGCCGGCATCGTGTATTGCCTGTCGCGGCGCAAGGTGGAGGAAACCGCCGCCTGGCTGCAGGAACAGGGGCTGAAAGCCCTGCCCTATCACGCGGGCATGACGCAGGAAATACGCGCCGAACACCAGACCCGCTTCCTGCGCGAGGACGGCCTGATCATGGTGGCGACGATCGCCTTCGGCATGGGCATCGACAAGCCGGACGTGCGCTTCGTCGCCCACCTCGACCTGCCGCGCTCGATCGAAGGCTATTACCAGGAAACCGGCCGCGCCGGCCGCGACGGCCTGCCGGCGCAGGCCTGGATGGCCTGGGGCGCGCAGGACGTGGTGCAGCAGCGCCGCATGATCGACGAGTCTGAGGCCGGCGAGGAATTCAAGCGCCTGGCGCGCAACCGGCTCGACGTGCTGGTCGGCCTGGTCGAGGCCACCACCTGCCGCCGCCAGCACCTGCTGGCCTACTTCGGCGAGGACTCCGGCCCCTGCGGCAACTGCGACAACTGCCTGAATCCGCCGCAGACCTGGGATGCGACCGAAGCCGCGCGCAAGGCGCTGAGCTGCGTCTACCGCACCGGCCAGCGCTACGGCGCAGGGCACCTGATCGACGTGCTGCGCGGCGAACTGACCGACAAGGTCGTCGAACGCGGCCACCAGGACATCACCACTTTCGGCATCGGCAGCGACCTGGACGAAAAGCGCTGGCGCACGATCTTCCGCCAACTGGTCGCGCGCGAATTCGTCGCCGTGGACCACGAGCGCTACAACGCGCTGCGCCTGACCGATGCCGCGCGTCCGCTGCTGCGCGGCGAAGCCGAATTCCACCTGCGGCTGGAGCGCGAAAAGAGCCGCAGCCGCGGCAAGCGCCGCAGCGCAGCGCCGCTCGACATCCCGGGCGGCATCCCGACCACGCTGTTCGACCGTCTGCGCGCCTGGCGGGCTGCGACCGCCAAGGAACGCAACGTGCCGGCCTACGTCGTCTTCCAGGACGCCACGCTGCGCGAGATCGCCATCACCCGGCCGCAATCGCTGGCCGAACTGGCCGGCATCAGCGGCGTCGGCGACCGCAAGCTGGAAGCCTACGGCGAGGCCATCCTCGAACTCGTGGCTGAAACAGCCTGAGCGTCAACGGCCGGCAGCTGCCATCCGCAGCAGCATGCGAAACGAACACGATCAGCGCCGGAAGCGTTCCTCTGCGATCGCGTCGGCCACTTCGCCGGTGGGACGCTCTTCCCTGCCGGCGCGCTCGAAGACTTCCATCAGGTTGTCGTGGATGCCTTCGATGTGCCTGAGCAGGGCCTTGCGGTCGAAGCCGATGCGCTCGTGGTAGACGTCGATGATGCCGCCGGCGTTGATGACGTAGTCGGGCGCGTAGAGGATGCCGCGCTTCATCAGTTCGGTGCCGTGGCGAACTTCGGCGAGCTGGTTGTTGGCGGCGCCGGCGACGATGCTCGCCTTCAGTTGCGGAATGGTCTGGTCGTTGAGCACGGCACCCAGCGCGCACGGGGCGAAGACATCGACGTCGAGGCCGAAGATCTCCTCCGGCGCGACCACGGTGGCGCCGAGTTCCTTCGCCGCGCGGGTCAGCGAATCGCGGTGGATGTCGGTCACCCACAGGCTGGCGCCGGCGTCCTTCAACTGGCGGGCAAGGTCGAAGCCGACGTTGCCCACGCCCTGCACCGCCACGCGCAGCCCTTCCAGCGAGTCGCGGCCGAGCCGCTCCCTGGCCGCGGCCTTGATGCCGATGAAAGTGCCGTAGGCGGTGGCCGGCGACGGGTCGCCGCTGCGCGTGCCTTCATCGGAAGGCTTGTCGACGATGCCGGCGACGTGCGGCGTGAATTGCGCCATGTACTTCATGTCGTCGACGCTGGTGCCGGAGTCTTCGGCGGCGATGTAGCGGCCGTTGAGTTGCTGCAGCGCGCGGGCGAAGGCGGCGAGCAGTTCGGGCGTCTTCTGCGTACGCGGGTTGCCGATGATCACCGACTTGCCGCCGCCCAGTTTCAGGTTGGCCATCGCCGACTTGTAGGTCATGCCGCGCGACAGGCGGAGCACGTCGCGGATCGCCTCCTCCTCGGTGGCATAGGGCCACATGCGGCAGCCGCCCAGCGCGGGGCCGAGGTTGGAATTGTGGACGGCGATGATCGCCTTCAGTCCGCTCTTGTCGTCGCTGACGAATACGACCTGCTCGTGGTCGGCGAAATCGCTCAGTGAAAAAACAGCCATGCTTGTCTCCTTCCTTTTGGGAACGTCGAAATGTGCCGCCCGCGCCGGCACCGCTCGTGGCGGTTGCCGGCAGCGGCCAGCGGTTTGAATCGGTGAATGGCAGGCCGGCTCAGCCGGCGAGCACCGGAATGACCTTGCGGCCGACGGCCACCGCCGATCCGGCGGCCGGCTGGCGGCGCCGGAAGGCGTCGAGCAGCGCCGCCTGGCGCTTGCGTGCGCCGGCCAGGTAGCGTTCGCGGACGTGGCCGAAGCCGCGGATCTGCTCGGGCAGGGAAGCCAGCGCCACCGCGGTTTCGTGGTTGGCCGGCTCCAGCCCGGCGAGGATCTCGTCGACCACGCGCTCGTAGTCGGCGATCAGCTCGCGGTCCAGCTTGCGGTCGTGGCTGCGGGCGAAGGGGTCGAGCACCGAGCCGCGCAGGCGGCGGAACTTCGCCAGCACGCGCATCGCCTTCAGCATCCACGGGCCGTAGGCCTTCTTCTTCAACTCGCCGGTCTGCGGGTCCTTGTCGGCCAGCGTCGGCGGGGCGAGGTGGAAGACGAGCTTGTAGTCGCCTTCGAACTGCTCGTCGACGCGCGCGAGGAAGTCGCTGTCGGTGTAGAGCCGCGCCACCTCGTATTCGTCCTTGTAGGCGAGCAGCTTGTGGTAGCCGCGCGCCACCGCCTCGGTGAGCAGCGTGATGCCGGGATTCACGCGCGCTTCGGCCGTCTGCACGCGCGCGACCAGGCGGGCGTAACGTTCGGCGTAGGCGGCGTCCTGGTAGTCGGCCAGGTGCGCCTTGCGCCGCGCGATCACCTCGTCGACGCTGGTCGACAGCCGGTGGTGCGCTGGCGTGCCGTGCTGCGGCTTCGCGGCCTCGGCGACGGCCTGCGGGTCCACCGCGGCGCGGCGGCCCCATTGGAAGGCGGCCTTGTTGGCCTCGACCGCGGCGCCGTTGATCTCGATGGCGCGCAGGATGGCTTCGCCGCTCAGCGGCACCAGTCCCTTCTGCCAGGCGTAGCCGAGCATGAACAGGTTGGTGGCGATGGAATCGCCCAGCAGCGCGGTAGCGATGTTGGTGGCGTCGAGGAATTCGGCATGGCCGGCGCCGACGGCGTCGACGATCTGCGCTTCCATCGAATGCGCGGGGAACTGCGGGTCGGGGTTGGCGCCGACGTCGCCGCTGCGCGACTGGGCGGCGAAGCCGCGCACGAACTCGCTGGTCATGGTCTGGTCGCGGTTGATGACGACGCGGGTGAGGCCGTGCTGCATCTTCGCCAGCGACTCGTCGCTCGCCGCCACCACGAGGTCGCAGCCGATCACCGCATTGGCCTCACCGGCGGCGACGCGGGCGGCGTAGAGCTGTTCCGGCGTGTCGGCGATGCGCACGTGCGACCACACCGCGCCGCCCTTCTGCGCCAGCCCGGCCATGTCGAGCACCGACACGCCCTTGCCTTGCAGGTGCGCGGCCATGCCCAGCAGCGCGCCGATGGTGACCACGCCGGTGCCGCCGACGCCGGTGACGAGGATGCCCCACGGCGCGGCGGTGTCCAGCAGCACGGGCGGCGGCAGTTCGGCGAACGCAGCCGCGGCGGCGCCGACGGCCTTGCCCTTCGGAGCTTGCCGCCTTCGACGGTGACGAAGCTCGGGCAGAAGCCCTTCACGCAGGAATAGTCCTTGTTGCACGAGGACTGGTCGATGCTGCGCTTGCGGCCGAACTCGGTCTCCACCGCGGCCACCGACATGCAGTTGGACTTCTCGCTGCAGTCGCCGCAGCCTTCGCACACGAGGTCGTTGATGACCACGCGCCTGGCCGGATCGGGGAACTTGCCGCGCTTCCTGCGGCGGCGCTTCTCGGCGGCGCAGGTCTGGTCGTAGATGATCGCGGTGGCGCCCGGCACGGTGCGCAGTTCGCGCTGCACCGTGTCCATCTCGTCGCGGTGGCGGATCGGCACGCCATGCGGCAGGTCGGCCGGGCCGTAGGCGCGCGCGGTGCCGTCATTGACCACGACGACGCTGCCCACGCCCTCGGCGAGCAGTTGGCGGGCGATGATCGGCACCGACAGCGTGCCGTCGTGCGGCTGGCCGCCGGTCATCGCCACGGCGTCGTTGTAGAGGATCTTGTAGGTGATGTTCACCTTCGCCGCCACCGCGGCGCGGATGGCGAGGATGCCCGAGTGCATGTAGGTGCCGTCGCCCAGGTTGGCGAACACGTGCGGCGTCTTGGTGAAAGGCGCCTGGCCGACCCAGGGCACGCCTTCGCCGCCCATCTGGCAGAAGGTCTGGGTGGATTCGGGCGACAGCCAGGTCGCCATGTAGTGGCAGCCGATGCCGGCGATGGCGCGCGAGCCCTGCGGCACCTTGGTCGAAGTATTGTGCGGACAGCCGGAACAGTAGTGCGGCACGCGCTGGATCGACAGCCGCGGCTTGGCCAGCGCGGCTTCCTTGGCTTCGAGGAAGGCGAGCCGCGCCTTGATGCGGTCGGAAGTGTGGAAGCGGGCGATGCGCGCGGCGATCGCGCGCGCCACCATCGCTGGCGTCAGCTCGCCGGCGGCCGGCAGCAGCCAGTCGCCGTGCGGCAGCCCCCATTCGCCCTTCTCGTCGAACTTGCCGATCACGCGCGGGCGCACGCCCTCCTTCCAGTTGTACAGCTCTTCCTTCAGCTGGTATTCGAGGAACTGGCGCTTTTCCTCGATGACGAGGATCTCTTCCAGGCCGTCGGCAAAGCGGCGCACGCCTTCGGCTTCCAGCGGCCACACCATGCCGGCCTTGTAGACGCGCAGGCCGATGTCGGCGGCCACCGCGTCGTCGATGCCGAGGTCTTCTAGCGCCTGGCGCACGTCGAGGTAGCTCTTGCCGCTGGTGATGATGCCGAGCCGGGCGTTGGGGCTGTCGATCACGCTGCGGTTCAGGCCGTTGGCGCGGCAGTAGGCCAGCGCGGCGTACAGCTTGTGGTGCAGCAGGCGCTTCTCCTGCACCAGCGGCGGATCGGGCCAGCGCAGGTTGAGGCCGTCGGCCGGCAGCGGGAATTCCTCGGCGTTCGGGATCACGGTCTGCACGCGGAAGGGGTCGACGTCGACCGAGGCGGAGGTCTCCACCGTGTCGGTCAGCGCCTTGAACGCCACCCAGCAGCCCGAATAGCGCGACAGCGCGAAGCCGTGCAGGCCGTATTCCAGGTATTCCTGGATGCCGGCCGGCGCCAGCACCGGCATCATCAGCGCCTTGAACACGTGCTCGGTCTGGTGCGGCAACGTGGAGGATTTCGCCGCGTGGTCGTCGCCCGCGATCACCAGCACGCCGCCGTGCTTCGACGTGCCCGCGGCGTTGGCGTGGCGGAACACGTCGCCGCTGCGGTCCACGCCCGGCCCCTTGCCGTACCAGATCGAGAACACGCCGTCGTACAGCGCATCGGGGTCGAGATCGACCTGCTGCGTCCCCCACACCGCGGTCGCCGCCAGGTCTTCGTTCAGCCCGGGCTGGAAGCGGATGTGCATCGGCTCGAGGAACTTCTTCGCCTTCCAGAATTCCTGGTCGACGTTGCCCAGCGGCGAACCGCGGTAGCCGGTGACGAAGCCGGCGGTGTTCAGCCCCGCGGCCTGGTCGCGCATGCGCTGCATCATCGGCAGGCGCACCAGCGCCTGGATGCCGGTCATGTAGGCGCGGCCGGCGCCGAGGGAGTACTTGTCGTCGAGGGTGACGGGGGGCAGTGTGTTCGACATGGTGGCGTGAACCGCCGCAGGCTTGTGCGCCACGCTGATGGCGTACGCAAGCGGCCTGCCGGCGTTGTCTCCTTGATGAATGGTTGGTCTGGCACGTTCGCAGCACCGAACGCCAGTTCTGCATGCTACGGAGCAGCAAAGAAAAGTTTTTCTAAATTGCAGTCAAAACCTGATCCATAAGAAAAACTTTTCACTCATCACAACTACTATTCAACACCTTCCCGGCCACGCCACCTGCGGCCGGGAAGGCCCCGGAACAGGGCATGGGCTCACACCACCCGGCTCCCGGCGCCGTACCGGCGCAGGAAATCACTCGGCCCTGACCGCTTCGCGCCACAAGCGCCATCAATAAAACGAGGAGACCACCATGATTCCCATTGCCGCCCATTCCTGCCGGCCATCCGGAAGGCCCCGCCCATCCTGTTCCACCAGCCCGACGCGGGGGCGATGACATGGCGACAACAACACTTCCCCACGCCCAATGGTCTTCGCGGCTGGGCTTCATACTCGCGGCTACCGGCTCCGCCGTCGGCTTGGGCAACATCTGGAAATTTCCCTACATGGTCGGGCAGAGCGGCGGCGCGGCCTTCGTGCTCGTCTATCTCGCCTGCATCGCCTTCATCGGCGTTCCCATCCTGGTCTCGGAATGGCTGCTCGGCCGCCGCGGGCAGAAGAATCCGATCAACACCATGTCGACCCTGGCCCGCAAGCACGGCCACCATCGCAACTGGGCGCTGGTGGGAGCGATCGGCGTACTCGGCGCCTTCCTGATCCTGTCCTTCTACAGCGTGATCGGCGGCTGGGCGCTGGCCTACATCCGCGATGCGGTCCTCGGCGGCTTCAGCGGCCTCGACAAGGCCGCGATCGGCGCCGCCTTCGACGCCTTCCTCGCCCGCCCGGGGGAACTGCTCGCCTGGCATTCGCTGTTCATGCTGCTGACCATCGGTGTGGTCGCGCTGGGCGTCACCGGCGGCCTGGAGCGCGGCTCCAAGCTGATGATGCCGGCGCTGGGCCTGATCCTGATCGTACTCGTGGGCTACGGCATCACCACCGGCGGTTTCGGCGAGGCCGTGGCCTATCTGTTCAATCCCGACTGGACCAAGCTCGACGGCAAGGTACTGCTTGCCGCGCTGGGCCACGCCTTCTTCACGCTGTCGCTGGGCATGGGTGTGATGATGGCCTACGGTTCGTATCTCGGCGAAGAGGTCAACCTGCTGCGCGCCGCCCGCACCGTGGTGCTTCTGGACACCACTTTCGCCCTGTGCGCCGGCCTGGCGATCTTCCCGATCGTGTTCGCCAACGGTCTGGATCCGGCCGCCGGGCCCGGCCTGGTGTTCGTCACGCTGCCGCTGGCCTTCGGCAACATCTCCGGCGGTCTGGTACTGGGCGCCCTGTTCTTCCTGTTGCTGACCTTCGCCGCACTGACGTCGTCGATCTCGCTGCTGGAGCCCGTGGTGGAGCTACTGGAAGAGCGCACGCCGCTCAAGCGCGTCGGTGCGACCGTGGTTGCCGGCCTGACGATCTGGGCGCTGGGCATCGCCGCACTGCTGTCGTTCAACCTGTGGAGCGACGTCAAGTTCGCCGGCCTGAACATCTTCGACCTGCTCGACTACATCACCAGCAAGTTCATGCTGCCGGTCGCCGGTCTCGGGGCGATCGTGTTCGTCGCCTGGAAACTGGAACAGGAAGGCGTGCGCAAGGAACTACGGCTCGGCACCGGCGGCTTCGCGGTCTGGAAGCTGCTGTCACGCTATGTCGCGCCGATCGCCGTGCTGTTCGTGTTCTGGCACAACCTCTGACGGGTCTAACGATGCTCGCGCAGCCCTGCCCGCCTCACAGCGGCAGGGCTGTTTCGTTCTTGATCTCGCGCAGCGCCACGCTGGAATGGGTGACGTCGATCTCGGGAATCTTCAGCAGGAAGTTGTGCATGAAGGCTGACAGCGCTTCCAGGCTGGGCAGGTAGAGCTTGAGCAGACAGTCCGTCTCGCCCAGCAGTTCGTAGCATTCGACCACCTCGTCACAGGCCTTGACCACCCGCTCGAATCGGTCGAGCACATCGGCTCCGTGCTGCTTGAGCTTGACCCTGACCCACACACAGGTGCCCAGCCCCGCTTTCTGCCGATCGACGAGCGCGACATAACCGCGGATCAGCCCGGCTTCTTCCAGCTCCTTCACTCGCCGCCAGCATGGCGTAGGCGACATGCCGATCTTCTCGGCCAATGCCTGGGTGCTGAGGGTCGAATCCTTCTGCAGCAGGGTCAGAATCTGACGCTGAGCCTGGTCGAGTTTCATGTCTCTTGTCCTTCCCGCTACGCCGGCCGGCCCTGGTCCATACCGTAGAACCAGTGTCGGCCGGCACCGGCGCCCTGGCTACCGACGGGAATCACAGCACCTTCAGCAATTCCACTTCGAACACCAGCGTGGCATTGGGGGGATCACGCCGCCGGCGCCGCGGGCGCCATAACCCAGTTCCGGCGGAATCGTCAGCTTGCGCTTGCCGCCTTCCTGCATGCCCTGCACGCCTTCGTCCCAGCCGCGGATGACGTGGCCGGCACCGAGCGGGAAGTTGAACGGATCGTTGCGATCCTTCGACGAATCGAACTTGCGGCCGTCGGTCAGCCAGCCGGTGTAATGCACCGACACCATCTTGCCCTTGACGGCGGTTTCGCCGCTGCCGGTTTCGATGTCGTCGATGACGAGGCCGCTGGCGGTGGTGGTCTGGGTCATGTGCTTCTCCTGCTCCGGGGGATAAAGGCTGGGATTCTACCTGCCGCGGCGGCCGGCGAACCGGGCGCGGAACTTCGCCAGCTTGGGCGCCACCACCATCTGGCAGTACGGCTGCTCGCCGTTGCGGGCGAAGTAGTCGTGGTGCTCGACTTCGGCCGGCCAGAATGCAGGCGCGGCTTCCACCGTGGTGACGATCGGCCCGGCGAAGACCTGCTCCGCTTCCAGTTCGGCAATCATCGCCAGCGCGGCCTGGCGCTGCGCTGCGCTGGTGGCGAAGATCGCCGAGCGGTACTGCGGGCCGCGGTCGTTGCCCTGGCGGTCCGGCGTGGTCGGATCGTGGATGGCAAAGAAGACATCCAGCAGCTCACGGTAAGTGATCACTGCGGGGTCGAAGTCGATCTTCACCACTTCGGCATGTCCGGTGGTGCCGGTGCAGACCTGGCGGTAACTCGGCGAGTCGACATGGCCGCCGCAATAGCCGGACATCACCGCATGGACGCCTTCGACTTCGAGGAAGACCGCCTCCAGGCACCAGAAGCAGCCGCCACCGAAAATGGCGGTTTCGAGCTCTGGACCTGCATTCGTTTCAGTGTTCATGACCATGCTCCCTTGCTTGGCAGATCCGCCGGCACGCTCAGCGGAAGGAAAAACCGTAATGGAGATCCAGCGAAGTATCGGTGCCGCCGCGCGCCACCATCGACAGCCGCCGCGACAGTTGATAGCTGAGCTTGACCAGGGTTTCGGCACCGCCCAGGCTCTGCTCGAAGGACAGGAACAGGTCGGGACTCAGGCGCTTGCCCAGGCTCAGCACCTGGCCGGCCACCGACGGGTCGCTGGCGACGGTCGAGCCGCTGCCGAGCACCCGGCTGCTGGCTGCGCGCGAAGTGCTGTTGAGCTCGCCCTGGCCGATCGAGAAGCTGTCGAAGCCCAGGCTGCGCGACAACTCCTCGGTCATGCCGCCGCCCGGGCCGCCGAGCAGGGCCTGCGCAGCCGGCAGCAGCAGGCCGAGGTCGGCACCGGAACCGGAATCGGGCGCGCGGCCGAGCACGATCCACGACAGTTTGTCGGGGTCGGGCACGTTCGGTTCGGACACCAGCCGTATCTGCGGCCGCTTGGCGCTGCCGCTGACGGCCACGCCCGCCTCGACCGCCAGGCCCTTGCGCAGGGCGACGATGTCCAGCCCCGGCGCATCGAGCGGCCCCTGGAAGTTGACCACGCCGCGGTCGATGACGAGGCTCTGGCCGTAGCCGCGGTAGGAGCCGCCGACGGTGGCGATGCTGCCGATCGCCGACATCGGCAGGCCGGGGCGCATGCGCAGCTTCAGTTCGCCCGCCAGCCGGGTCTCCAGCCCCATCGCCGACAGGTAGAGCGCATTGCCCAGATTGACGCCGATATCGGCAGTGAGTGCGAAGCCGCCCTCGGCCGGCTCCTCGTCGCGGCCGAGCACGACGACGTCGTCCGACAGGCTGGGCGGCGGCGTTTCGGCAAACTCGATGTAGCCGGCATCGGTACGGAAATCCGCATTCAGCACCAGCGAGGTCCAGGTGCTGCGCGCCGTGCCCTCGCCCGACAGCAGCATCCAGCGGTCGTCGCGCTGCAGCAGCGGCAGGCGGTCGGCGCGGAAGCTGAAATCGCCGTCGCCGCTGTCGAGCTTCACTTCGCCGCTGGCGGTGAAGGTGCCCGGCGTCGCGGTCAGGCGATCGAAGGGAATGCGGCTCTCGCGCGGACGCACGCGATTCGGCGACACGAAGCTCAGCCGCTCGAGACGCACGCGATCGTTGTCGAAGCTGGCATCGAATTCGCCGCCGGACAGGTGCAGCCCCTGATCGACCAGCGCAATCTCCAGCGTGCGGCCGCTGACGCGGCCGGAAGCGCGTGGCGCGGCCAGCGTGCCGCCCAGCTCGACCTTGCCCTTCAGGCTGCCGCCCGCTTCGATGCTCTCGGGCACCAGGCGGCCCAGCCAGCCGATCGACGGTACGTCGAGCTCGGCCGCGCCCGCCAGCGCAGCATCCGGCGGCACCGACCACAAACCGTCCGCGCCGCGCTGCGCCTGCAGCCCGGCATTGGCCTGCAGGCTGCCGATCTCGCTGCCACGCGCCTGGGCCGTCAGGCTCAGGCGGTTGCCGCTGGCCTTCAGCACCGCCTCCAGCGTCTCCAGGCCGAGCCGGGTGCGGGTTTCGCCTTCGATGGTGATGTCGCCCGATTCACGGAACAGACGCGCCTGGCCGTCCAGTGTCGTGCCGACGCTCAGGTTCCAGTCGGCGCCGAGCACCAGCGGGCCGGGCCCCCGCCTCGGCTGGCCATCGGCGCGGGTCAAGGGGCCGAAGGCGAGGCCGGTCAAGGTCCCGCGCGCCACGCTCCGCTGCGGCGACCAGGCGGTTTCCTGCAGGTGCAGGCGTCCTTTTCGCCCAGATCGAGCCGTGCCTCGCCGATGCTGGCGGCTTCCGGCGACAGATCGAGCCGTGCCGGCGCCAGCAACCGGGCGGCAAAGCGGCCGGCGCTCTCCAGGGCGCTCAGTTCGCCCAGCCAGCGCGGGCCGGGCCGCTGCGCGGTCGGCGCCTGCAAGCCGCCCTTCAGGCTCAGCTTCAGCGTGTCGCCGGCACCGTCCAGCTCCGGCGTGGCGAGATCGAGCTCGATGTCGTGGCGCGCCCGGGTGCCCGAGGCGGACAGGCGGGCATTGGCCAGCCAGTCGGGCTGCACCCTGCCATCGGCGTCCCTTGCGGTCGGCCCCAGCCCGGACAGCCCCATCGACAGCTGGAACGGGCCATCGGCGCCGGCATCGAGCCGGCCGACGCCGTTGACGCCGAGCAGGCGCACGCCGCCCGGCAGCCGCAGCGCCTCGCCGAAGAACTGCAGTTCGCCCGACGGCAGCTCCAGCGTGCCGCTCAGTCGTCCGCTGGCACTGGCCTTGCCGGCCAGGCCGTGGCCGAGCGCGTCGAGCTTCAAGGCGTCGAGGGCGAACTTGAGCACATCGCCGGGGGCGCCCCAGGCGCCTTCGGCCACCAGAGAGTTGCCGGCGATGTTCAGATCGAGCGCCACTTCGGGCAGACGCTCGCCCTCCAGCCTCAAGCGGCCCTTGCCGCCGAGCGCGAGATCTTCGAGGCGGCTGTCGGGAATCTGGAAGACGACTTGCACCGCCTGCGGCAGGCCGGCTTCCGGCAGCTCGCCGGAAGCATCGAGATCGAGATTGAGGCGCGCCTTCGGCGCTTCCGGGAGCAGCGCGCGCGGGTCGACTTCGCGCAAGCGGGCGTTGACCGAAAAACGCCGCGGGGGCGCAGCGGCCACGGTTTCACCTGCGGCCGGAGCGTCGCCGCCGGCCGCAGGTTTGCCGGCCGCCGAAGCGTCGACCGCCGGATCGCCGGCCGCAGCTTCTCCTGCCGCCTGCGCAAGCAGTTCGGCTCGCGCATCGATTCTGGCTGCGCCGAGCGTCAGCGCCAGCTCCGCCTGCTGGCGCTGCGCATCCGCCTCGGCGTCGATGCGGCCCGCCAGGCGCTGCCTGGGCAGGCGGGTATCGAGGGCGCGGGTATCGATGCCGGCAAGCTCGAGCACGGCAACGAGCTGCCCGATGTCCGCCACCTTGGACTGCCCTGCTCGATCCGTCTCCGCGCCCGCATCACTGGCGGCCGGTGGCTGCCAGGCAAGCCGGCCGCCGATGCGGCCATCGCCCGGCAGGCGGATGTCGAGCTCGTCGACGTTGATCGCGGTGGGTTTCAGGTCCAGCCGGCCGGACACGGAAGCGACGGGAATGCCGCCCGCATCCACGGCTGCCGGCTGGCGATTCAGCAGGCGGAACGGTCCAACCAGGTTCGGCCCGGCCAGGTTCGGACTGGCCAGGTTCGGCCCTGCCGATTGCGGCTCGGCCGGCAGACTGCCGTCCTCGGCGACAGCCGCGAGTTCGGCTTCGAGCCGAAGCGCGGCGTGCGGCAAGCCTTCGGCAAAAGCCGAAGGATCGATTTCGCCCGCCTCCAGCTTCAGCGCGCGCAGCGGCATCGGCTCGAAAGGCGCGGCTTCCGCCACCACATGGGCGTTCAAACCCTCGGCAGCGGCCGTGAGCTCGGCATGCGGTGCGAGCAGCGTGCCGGAAGCGGAAAGCCTGGCCTCGAGCGGACGCTCTTCGATGAGGCCATCGAAACGGATGTCGCCCGTCAGCGCGAAAGGCTTGAGGCCGTCGAGCGCGGCTTCGAGCATGACCCGGCCCTGCGGCAATTCGAGCGCCAGTTCACGCACCTGGTGGTGCCTGCCGTCGCTGCCGAGCGCAGCGCTCAGGCCGGCGACCCAGAAGCCTGCCGCAGGCGGCGCATCGTCCGGCTCCGGCGCCCACTCGTGCAGTTCGAAACGTCCCAGCTCCAGCCGGCTCAGTTCGATTTCGAGCGGAATCTGCAAGTCCTCGGGCGCCACCAGCGGCTCGCGCTCGGCCTCGTCCTTCTCCTCACCACGCTGGGCGAAATCGATGCGTTCGACGGCAAGGCGATCGACGACCAGCTTGCGCCCGAACAGGGCCGCGGGCTGCCAGGCCAGCTCCAGCGTCTGCAGGTCCAGGCGCAGGTCCTCCGTGTGGTAATGCAGCGCGTCGATCTTCAGCGGCCCCAGCAGCCGGCCCTGCGCACCTTCGATCCACAGCGCGCCGTCCGTCGCCCGCTGGCCGACGGCGATCGCGGCGTCCAGCCCCGAGCGCGTGCCGAACAGCCAGGCGGCCGCGCCCAGCACCAGCGCGACGGCGACGAGTACGGCGATCAGCCCGCCGACCAGCCAGCCGCGCAGGTCAAGCCGGCGCCTGGCCGCCGGGGAGTGGTTCGCTTGCTCGTTCGTCGAAGGCTGTTCCAGTTTGTCCATGCGTCATCAGGCTGAGGAGTTCATGAGGCCGATGCCGTCGCTGCCCTGGCCTCGGGCCGGCGATGAATCGCCGGCGAAGGCGACGGCATGAGGCGGTTCAGCCGAACAGGTCGCGCAGGCCTTCGCCCGGCTCGTCGACGCGCATGAAGGCCTCGCCGACGAGGAAGGTCTGCACCGCGTTGCCGCACATCAGTGCGACGTCCTCGGGCTTCAGGATGCCCGACTCGGTGACGACGATGCGGCCGGCGCCTGCGCTGGCGATGCGCGGCAGCAGGTCCAGCGTGGTCTGCAGCGAGACTTCGAAAGTACGCAGGTTGCGGTTGTTGATGCCGATCAGCGGTGTCCGCAACTGCAGGGCGCTTTCCAGTTCGTCCGCATCGTGTACCTCGACCAGCACCGCCATGCCGAGTTCGCCGGCGATCGCTTCCATGTCGCGCATCTGCGCCAGATCGAGGCAGGCGGCGATCAGCAGGATGGCGTCGGCGCCCATCGCACGGGCTTCATATACCTGCCAGGCATCGACGAGGAAATCCTTGCGCAGCGCCGGCAGCGCGCAGGCGGCGCGCGCGGCCTGCAGGTACTCGGGCGCGCCCTGGAAGAACTCGCGGTCGGTCAGCACCGACAGGCAGGCGGCACCGGCCTGCTCGTACGAGCGGGCGATGTCGGCGGGACGGAAGTCGGCGCGGATCACGCCCTTGGACGGGCTGGCCTTCTTGATCTCGGCGATCACCGCCGGCCGTCCGGCGGCATGGCGGGCACGGATGGCGCCGACGAAATCGCGTGCGGCGGGCTGGGCCCCGGCTTCGGCGCGGATGGTTTCGAGCGGCTCGAGCGCGCGGGCGGCGGCGACCTCTTCGACCTTGACCGCGCAGATCTTGTTGAGGATGTCGCTCATCAGGCGCTCCGGAATTGCTGGGTGAAACGCACGAAGTCGTCCAGCCTGGCGCGCGCCGCGCCGCTGGCGATGGTTTCGCGCGCAAGGGCGATGCCGGCACCGATCGAATCGGCGATGTTGGCGGTGTACAGCGCCACGCCGGCATTGAAGACGACGATGTCGCGGGCCGGGCCGGGGCGGTTGTCGAGCACGCCGAGCAGCACCTGGCGCGACTCGTCGGCGTCGGCGACGCGCAGGTTGCGGCTGCTGGCCATCGGGATGTCGAAGTCCTCGGGGTGGATCTCGTATTCGCTGACCTTGCCGTCCTTGAGCTCGCCGACCAGGGTCGCGCCGCCGAGGCTGACTTCGTCCATGCCGTCCATGCCATGCACGACCAGCACATGGTTGGCGCCGAGGCGCTCCATGACGCGCGCCTGGATGCCGACCAGGTCGGGGTGGAACACGCCCATCAGGGTGTTGGGCGCGCTCGCCGGGTTGGTCAGCGGACCGAGGATGTTGAACAGCGTGCGCACCCCCATCTCGCGCCGCACCGGGGCGACGTTCTTCATCGCGCTGTGGTGGGCCGGCGCGTACATGAAGCCGATGCCGGTGGCCTCGATGCAGTCGGCGACCTGGGCCGGCGTCAGGTCCAGATTGACGCCGAGCGCTTCGATGACGTCGGCAGCACCCGACTTCGACGACACGCCGCGCCCGCCGTGCTTGGCGACGCGTGCGCCCGCCGCCGCGGCGACGAAGATGGTGGTGGTGGAAATGTTGAAGGTGTTGGCGCCGTCGCCGCCGGTGCCGACGACGTCGAGGAAGTGCTCGTGCGGCGGCTTGACCTCGACCTTGGTCGACATCTCGCGCATGACGATGGCGGCGGCGGCGATCTCGCCGATGGTCTCCTTCTTGACCCGCAGGCCGGTGAGGATGGCGGCGGTCATGACCGGCGAGACCTCGCCGGCCATGATCTGGCGCATCAGCGACAGCATTTCGTCGAAGAAGATTTCGCGGTGTTCGATCGTGCGTTGCAGGGCTTGCTGGGGCGTGATCATGTCGGGCATCGTCTCGTTCGGCATCAGGCAGCAGCGGGCACGGGCGCGCTGCGGTCGAGGAAATTGCGCAGCAGTTCGTGGCCGCACTCGGTCAGGATCGATTCGGGATGGAACTGCACGCCTTCGACGTCCAGCGTCCGGTGGCGCACGCCCATGATTTCACCGTCTTCGGTCCAGGCGGTCACTTCCAGACAATCGGGTAGGCTGTCGCGTTCAATCGCGAGCGAGTGATAACGCGTGCACACCAGCGGATCGGGCAGGCCGCGGAACACGCCGGCGCCCTGGTGGCGCACCGGCGAAGTCTTGCCGTGCATGAGCTGCCGGGCATGCACGATGCGGCCGCCGAAAGCCGCGCCGATGCTCTGGTGGCCGAGGCAGACGCCGAGGATGGGCAGCTTGCCGGCGAAGGCCTTGATCGCCGGCACCGAGATGCCGGCTTCGGCCGGCGAACACGGTCCGGGCGAGATCACGAGCTGATCGGGCTTCATCGCCGCGATCTGGTCGAGAGTGACCTCGTCGTTGCGGTAGACCTCGACCCGGGCCCCCAACTCACCGAAGTACTGCACCAGGTTGTAGGTGAAGCTGTCGTAGTTGTCGATCATCAATAGCATTTCGCGCTCCTCACTGCACCTGGGTGTCCAGCCCGCCTTCGGCCATCTCGGCGGCGCGCAGCATCGCGCGCGCCTTGTTCCGGGTTTCCTCCCATTCGGAATCGGGATTGGAATCGGCGACGATGCCGGCGCCCGCCTGGACGTGGATCTGGCCGTCCTTGACGACCGCGGTGCGGATCGCGATGGCGAGGTCCATGTCGCCATGGAAGCCGAGGTAGCCGACCGAGCCGGCGTAGATGCCGCGCTTGACCGGTTCGAGCTCGTCGATGATCTCCATCGCCCTCACCTTGGGCGCCCCCGACACCGTGCCTGCCGGGAAGGTCGCACGCAGCACGGCGAGCGCATTGAGCCCGTCCTTGAGCCGGCCTTCGACGTTGGAGACGATGTGCATCACGTGGGAGTAGCGCTCGATGCTGAAGCGCTCGGTGACCTTGACCGTGCCGGTCTGCGACACCCGGCCGGCATCGTTGCGGCCGAGGTCGAGCAGTTGCACGTGCTCGGCGATTTCCTTGGCGTCGGCCAGCAGTTCCTTCTCGAGCGCGAGGTCCTCGGCCACCGTGGCGCCGCGCTTGCGCGTGCCGGCGATCGGGCGCACGGTGACGACCTCGTCCTCGAGCCGGGTCAGGATCTCGGGCGAGGCGCCGACGACGTGGAAGTCCTCGAGGTTGAAATAGAACATGTAGGGCGACGGGTTCAGCGAGCGGATCGCGCGGTACAGCGCCATCGGGCTGGCTGCGTAGGGCTTGCTCATGCGCTGCGACAGCACGACCTGCATGACGTCGCCGTCGACGATGTACTGCTTGGCGCGGCGCACCGCGTCCTTGAAGGCATCTTCGCCGAAGCTCGACACCGCCTCTGCCGGCTCGGCGCGGCATTCCTCGGGAATCCGCACCGGCGCCCGCAGCCGCGCCAGCAGTTCCCGCAGGCGCTTCTGTGCGCGCTTGAAGGCGCCGGGCACTTCCGGTTCGGCATAGACGACCAGGGTCAGCTTGCCGCTGAGGTTGTCGACGATGGCGACTTCCTCGGACAGCAGCAGCAGGATGTCGGGTGTGCCGATGGTATCGGTCTTCTCGGTCTGCGCCAGCTTCGGCTCGATGTAGCGCACGGTGTCGTAGCCGAAGTAGCCGACCAGGCCGCCGGCGAAGCGCGGCAGGTGCTCGCGCGGCGGCACCTTGATGCGGTTCATGAACTCGGCGACGAAGTTCAGCGGGTCGCCGTAGTCGCGGCGCTCGACCAGGCGGTTGCCGGTGAGCAGCAGCGCGGAACGGCCATAGACTTCGATGCGGGTCGGCGAGGACAGGCCGATGAAGGAATAGCGGCCGAAGCGCTCGCCGCCCTGCACCGATTCGAGCAGGTAGGTGTAGGGCTCGTTGGCGAGCTTCAGGTAGATGGACAGCGGCGTGTCGAGGTCGGCGAAGGTCTCGAGCGTGACCGGGATGCGGTTGTAGCCCTGCGAGGCAAGGGCGTTGAATTCCTGTTCGAGCATGGGGGCTCCACGTAAGTCGATTCGATCGGAAGGTGCTGCAGCAGGCGGGGTGGTGCGCAAGGCGCAGCCGACACCCCGCGGGGGAGGTCGCGTCAGTGGCCCAAAGGCCAACGCCAGCCGCCGCGCCAGCCCTGCTGGACGGTTGCGGAAGCGGCGAGGAAGCGATCCCGGAGTGCGAGCATCACGATGTCGAGTAAAAGTGGAGTGCCTGGCGAAACTCGTCTGGACCGGCCCATCGGAAGCCCGGGCCGGCTACTGTGCCGGAACGATGCGATCCAGCAATTGAAGCGCGTCCGATAGTAGCCCATCGCATTCGATGGTGTCCACCGGCACGCCTTCGCTGTAGCCGTAGCTGACGAGCAGCACCGGCATGCCGGCGCCCTGCGCCGACAGCGCATCGTTGGCGGAGTCGCCGATCATCAGGGCTTCGGCCGGGGCGACGCCGAGGCGCTCGCAGGCCAGCCGTACCATGGCCGGATCGGGTTTCTTGACCGGCAGCGTGTCGCCGCTGACCACGGTGCCGAAATAGCCGGCGATGCCCATGCGTTCGAGCAGCGGCAGCGTAAACGCTTCGGCCTTGTTGGTCACCACGGCGAGCGGGATGGCGCGGGCGTCGAGCGTTCGCAGCACCTCTTCGATGCCGTGATAGATGCTGGCGCGCCTGCCGTTGACCACCGCGTAGTGGCGGCGGAAGACGTCGACGGCGGCGTCGATCTCGGTCTCGCCCGCAGTCGTGCCTTCGGTCATGCAGCGCCGCACCAGGTTCGGGATGCCCTTGCCGACGAAGCGGTGGATCTCGTCCTGGGGGCGCTGCGGCCGGCCCAGCTCGGCCAGCATCAGGTTGGCGGCATCGGCCAGATCGCCGATGGTGTCGAGCAAGGTGCCGTCGAGGTCGAACAGCACCGCCCGCGGCGAAAAGCGCGCCGCCCCGCTCATGCCGCCACCCTGGCCAGTTCGCCGCGCAGCGCGCCGATGATCGAGTCGTAGCGGTTGGGGTCCTCGTCCCTGCCGGCGCCGAACACGGCCGAACCGGCGACGAAGGTGTCGGCGCCAGCACGGGCGATTTCGGCGATGTTGTCGGTCTTCACGCCGCCGTCGATCTCGAGCAGGATGCGCCGCCCGCTGCGTGCCGCGTAGGCGTCGATCCTGTCGCGCGCGGCACGCAGCTTGTTGAGCGTCTCGGGGATGAACTTCTGCCCGCCGAAGCCGGGGTTGACGCTCATCAGCAGCACCACGTCGAGCTTGTCCATGACGTGGTCCATGTGGTGCAGCGGCGTGGCCGGGTTGAACACCAGGCCGGCCTGACAGCCGGAATCGCGGATCAGGCCGAGGCTGCGGTCGATGTGCTCGGACGCTTCGGGGTGGAAGGTGATGATGTTGGCGCCGGCCTTGGCGAAGTCGGGAATGATGCGGTCGACCGGCTTGACCATCAGATGGACGTCGATCGGCGCGCTGGTATGGGGGCGGATGGCTTCGCAGACCAGCGGCCCGATGGTCAGGTTGGGCACGTAGTGGTTGTCCATCACATCGAAGTGGATCCAGTCGGCGCCCGATGCAAGGACCTTGCGGACTTCGTCGCCGAGGCAGGCGAAATCCGCGGACAACAGACTGGGGGCGATGCGGTACATGGGAATCTCCGGGAAGGCTTTCAAACCGGGATTCTAACCGCCAGCCGCAGCTCTCAGAAGTTCAGCACCTGGCCCTGCAGCAGACGGCGGGGTTTGAGCGCTGCATCGCCCGCTTCGATCTGGGCCATGATGCGATCGTCCACGCCCGGCTTGAGGTGGGTGACATGCACTTCCGGCTGCCCGGTCAGCTCCGCCAGCACTTCGAGCAGCATGCTCGGGCAGAGGTGGCGCGAAGCGAGCGCAAGCCCCTGCTGCTCGTCGGCGAAGGCGGTCTCGATGATCAGGTGGCGCAGCGCCGGCTGGGCGTTGATGGCGGCAATGAGTTCGGGGCAGTAGGCGGTATCGCCCGAGAACACCAGTTGCCCTTCGCCGCTGTCGAGGCAGAAGGCAGCCATCGGCACGGTATGCTGGGCCGGCAAGGCGGTGACGGCGCGTGCGCCGAGCCGGGTGGTTTCCCCCACCTTCAGGGGCTGGAAGCGCATGAAGGGGTGATTCCTGTCCGGTATCGCCGAGAAATCCGGCCACACCAGCCAGTTGAAGATGTGCGAGCGCAGGATGCGGATGGTCTCCGGCAGCGCATGCACGATCAGCGGCGTGGTCCGCAGTTCGCCGACGGAGTCGATCAGCAGCGGCAGCGAGGCGATGTGGTCGAGGTGGGCGTGGGTGATGAAGACATGATCGATCCTGCACAAGGCCTCGAACGACAGATCCCCCACGCCGGTGCCGCAATCGATGAGAATGTCATCGTCCACGAGCAGCGCGGTGGTGCGCGATTGCGCCCCGCCAATACCGCCACTGCATCCCAGCACCGTCAGTTTCATGCCCGATCGCGGCGCGCCGCCCAGGGCGCATGCCGTTACGATTCCCAGTTGTGTCGTCGGAGGGAACCTTATCCTCCACCAGGGGCATCGATAGGCAAAAAATCACGCCTCCCGGCCGCCTGCCGGGCTCAGGAACGCAGGAAGAATTCCATCTTCACGCCGGCCAGATCGATGATGTCGTGATCCTTGAGCGGATGCGCCTGGGCATCGATCGACTTGCCATTGACCTTGGGAAAGGAGGCGCCTTCGACATGGGTGATGAAGTAGCCGTGCGGACGGCGGGTGATGACCGCCACCTGCCTGCCCGGCTTCCCCAGCGTGGTCAGGGATTTGGTCAGCTCCAGTTCGCGCCCGCTGTTGGCGCCGCTCAGCACCTGGATCACGCCGACGCGGCCGGCACCGGCGGCAGCGGCCTTTTCCGCACGCTCGAGGGCGCCGGCGGCGACGATCTGCGTTTCGCTGGGACCGGGCCTGGGCTCGGCAGCGGCGTCGGCCGGCGGCAGTTCGAAGGCCTTCAGCGCAGCGGTATCGATCATTTCGGCAGCCGCCTGTCCGGCCGGCGGCGCGCTGACGAGATACTTGATCCGGTACTTGCCGAGCTCGACGACGTCGTTGTGGTGCAGCACGTGCTTCTTCACCGGCTGGCCATTGACGTAGGTGCCGTTGGTGCTGTTCTGGTCCTCGAGAAAGGCGTCGTTGAGGATGCAGGTGATCACCGCGTGGTGACCGCTGATTGCCAGATTGTCGATCTGGATGTCATTGTCCGGCTTGCGCCCGATCGAAATCCGCTCCCTGTCGAGCTCGATCTCCTTGAGGACGAGTCCGTCCATGCTGAGGATCAACTTCGGCATTGCCTGTACCCGCTCTGATGTTCGTGGCCCGCAATTCCGCCGGCCGTCCGGAGACATTCTAAAGCAAAAAAAACGCCGGACAGGCCGGCGTTTTCGGGGTCGGACGGATCAGGCGGTCAGAGCATCGCCTTCAGCAGCTTGCCCATTTCCGACGGATCGCGCGTGACCTTGAAGCCGCACTCTTCCATGATGGCGAGCTTGGCATCGGCGGTGTCGGCACCGCCCGAGATCAGCGCGCCGGCGTGGCCCATGCGCTTGCCGGCCGGCGCGGTGACGCCGGCGATGAAGCCGACGATCGGCTTCTTCATGTTGGCCTTGCACCACTGCGCGGCTTCGGCTTCGTCGGGACCGCCGATCTCGCCGATCATGATCACCGCGTCGGTGTCCGGATCGTCGTTGAACATGCGCATCACGTCGATGTGCTTGAGGCCGTTGATCGGGTCGCCGCCGATACCGACCGCCGAGGACTGGCCCAGGCCGATTTCGGTCAGCTGCGCCACGGCTTCATAAGTCAGCGTGCCGGAGCGCGACACCACGCCGATGCGGCCCTTGCGGTGGATGTGGCCGGGCATGATGCCGATCTTGACTTCGTCCGGCGTGATCAGGCCGGGGCAGTTGGGGCCGAGCAGCAGGGTTTCCTTGCCGCCGGCGGCAACCTTGGCCTTCATCTTGTTGCGCACCACCAGCATGTCGCGCACCGGGATGCCTTCGGTGATGCAGATCGCCAGGTCGAGGTCGGCTTCGCAGGCTTCCCAGATGGCGTCGGCGGCACCTGCCGGCGGCACGTAGATGACCGACACGGTGGCGCCGGTGTCGGCCGCAGCTTCCTTGACCGAAGCGTAGATGGGCACGTCGAAGATCTTCTCGCCGGCCTTCTTCGGGTTCACGCCGGCGACGAAGCAGTTCTTGCCGTTGGCGTACTCGATGCACTTCTCGGTGTGGAACTGGCCGGTCTTGCCGGTGATCCCCTGGGTGATGATCTTGGTGTCTTTGTTGATCAGGATGGACATTCGCAACGCTCCTTACTTGACCGCAGCGACGATCTTGGTCGCGGCTTCCGCCATGGTGTCGGCGGTGATGATCGGCAGGCCCGACTCGGCGAGGATCTTCTTGCCGAGATCTTCGTTGGTGCCCTTCATGCGCACCACCAGCGGGACGGAGAGATGCACTTCCTTGGCCGCGGCGACGACGCCGGTGGCGATGGTGTCGCAGCGCATGATGCCGCCGAAGATGTTGACCAGGATGCCCTTGACCTTGGGGTTCTTGAGCATGATCTTGAAGGCTTCGGTGACCTTCTCGGTGGTGGCGCCGCCGCCGACGTCGAGGAAGTTGGCCGGCTCGGCGCCGAACAGCTTGATCGTGTCCATCGTGGCCATCGCCAGGCCGGCGCCGTTCACCAGGCAACCGATGTTGCCGTCGAGGCTGATGTAGGCCAGATCGAACTTGGAAGCCTCGATCTCGTCGGCATCCTCTTCGTCGAGGTCGCGGTAGGCGACGATCTCGGGATGGCGGTAGAGCGCGTTGGAATCGAAGTTGAACTTGGCGTCGAGGGCCTTCACGGTGCCGTTGCTCTCGTGGATCAGCGGGTTGATCTCCGCCAGCGAGGCATCGGTTTCCATGTAGCAGGTGTAGAGCTTCTTCAGCGTATCGACCGCCTGGGCCATCGAGTTGGCCGGCATGCCGATGCCCTTGGCCAGTTCGGTGGCCTGCTCGTCGGTCAGGCCGACGGCGGGATCGACGAAGACCTTGATGATCTTCTCGGGGGTATTGTGCGCGACTTCCTCGATGTCCATGCCGCCTTCGGACGAAGCCATCATGGCGACCTTCTGGGTGGCACGGTCGGTCAGCGCGGCAACGTAGTACTCGTGCTGGATGTCGGCGCCTTCCTCGATCAGCAGGTTGCGCACCTTCTGGCCTTCGGGGCCGGTCTGGTGGGTGATCAGCTGCATGCCGAGAATTTCGCCTGCGTACTTGCGGACATCGTCGAGCGACTTGGCGAGCTTGACGCCGCCGCCCTTGCCGCGGCCGCCGGCGTGGATCTGGGCCTTGACCACCCAGAAATTGCCGCCGAGCTCTTCGGCAGCCTTCACCGCGCCCTCTACGCTGGTGCAATGGATGCCACGGGGCGTCACGACGCCGAACTTTCTTAGAACTTCTTTTGCCTGATACTCATGAATCTTCATGGTTGCCCTTCGTTCGAAGTCACGACGGCAGGCCCGTCGCAAACAGGTTGATGGCATGCTTCGGAGCGTCCCGCTCCACGGCAGGCGTCGTCTCCCTCGACCGCCACCCGCCGCCTTCGGCCAGCGGAGCCGGCCCAGCCTCGTGACATGCACGCGCGAGCGCTCGCCTGCCGCAAGACTCCGTAATTATAACCAGTTTTGCGCAGTGCACTGCGGGTGCGGATCAGCCGGCCGCGCCGGGCTTCCGGTACCACTTGGGATAGTAGCGGCGCACGGCTTCCGCCGACGTATCCAGGGCATGGCAGCGATCGAGCTGGAAGGGCTTCTCGCCGGTGTCCTCGTTGTCCCGCATGAAGGTGGCGATCGTCTGGATCGCCGCCGTCGGCAGCGAGTTGAGCATTTCCGTCATGTGCGAACAGCCGCGGACATCGGCGAACATCTCGCCGATGGTGCGGCGGAAGCCGCGCACCAGATTCAGCCCGATCAACTGCCGGTACGCCGGCCCGATGGTGTCGCAGTAGCCGGGATAGGGCACGCCGTCCGAACAGGCCACCGCATCACGGATGTTGAAGGCCGCATCGAAGGTGATCCTCAGCCGCATCAGGTGGACCGGCACGCCTGCCGGGCGAAGGCCGGAGGCAATCGGATAATCGACGTCCTTGACGTCGGTCAGCGAAGCGTCGAGCTCGTACAGGCCGTCCTCGCGGAGAAAGCCTTCGAGCTCGATGCGGCGGGTGTGGACGCGCCGGCGGGGCGCGGTGCTGTCAGGCAGTGGCATCTTCTGTTTGCGTACGCGGGCGTATGGAGAGACGGATTCTAACCAATCGCAAAGGGAAGACTCAGACCGGATTGGGCAGATCGACGAAATCCGCCGCCAGCCCGAGTTCACCCGCGAGCCAGGCCGCGATCGACTTCGCGCCGTAGCGCTCGGTCGCATGATGGCCGGCGGCGATGTACGGGATGCCTGTCTCGCGCGCCAGATGCACCGTCTGTTCGGAAATCTCGCCGGAGACGAAGAGGTCCGCGCCTGCCGCGATCGCCTGCTCGAAGTAGCCCTGGGCGCCGCCGGTGCACCACGCCACCCGCCGCACCGGCCGCGACGCATCTCCCACCAGCAGCGGCTCGCGCTGCAGCCGCTCGGCCAGCGCACAGGCGATCTGCCCGGCTGGCTCGCCCGGCCTGGCCGGACGGCCGAACCAGCCGAGATCCTGATCGGCGAAACGCCCTTCCGGCGCCCAATCCATCAGCTTGCCGAGCTGGGCGTTGTTGCCGTGCTCGGCATGGGCATCCAGCGGCAGATGGTAGGCGAGCAGGCTGATGTCGTTCGCCAGCAGGCTCTTCAGCCGTTGCCGGCGGATGCCGGTGATGCGCCCGTCCTCGCCCTTCCAGAAATAGCCGTGATGGACGAACACGGCGTCATAACCGCCGGACACTGCGAGATCGACGAGCGCCTGGCTGGCGGTCACTCCACACAGCACCCGCGCCACGTCGGCGCGTCCTTCCACTTGCAGACCGTTTGGGCAATAATCCTTGAAGCGCGGAGCGTCGAGCAGTGCGTCCAGACGCGCCGTGAGCTCACCGAGTTGCATGGCGGCCTCCTGTCGTTCCGGCCTGGCCGGGCACCCGCCCGCCAGGCTCCACCTTCTTTCGAACCCATCACATTATGCGCCGTCTGTGGCTCATCTTCGCCCAGGCCGTGACCATCAGCGTCGCCGGCCTGTTCGTCCTCAGCACACTCAAGCCCGAGTGGCTGCGCGACAGCGCGCCCGCTTCGGTCGTCGCCATCCTGGAGGCGCCAGCCGACAGCGGCGCGCGCGCACCGGCGTCCGGCTCCTACGCCACCGCCGCACAGCGCTCGATGCCCGCGGTCGTCCATATCTTCACCAGCAAGGCCGGCGCCGGCACCCGCCATCCGCTGTTCGACGACCCGATGTTCCGCCACTTCTTCGGCGAACGCCCGAACAGCGGCCCCAGCCAGCGCCCCTCTGGCCTGGGTTCGGGCGTGATCGTCAGCCCCGACGGCTACATCGTCACCAACAACCACGTCATCGAGACCGCGGATCAGATCGAGATCGCGCTCAACGACGGACGCAAGTTCAGCGCACGCCAGATCGGACGCGACCCCGAGACGGATCTGGCGGTGCTGAAGATCGACACCGACGACCAGTTGCCGGTCATCACCCTGGCCAGCGGCGAGGCCCTGAGCGTGGGCGATGTCGTGCTGGCGATCGGCAATCCCTTCGGCGTCGGCCAGACCGTGACGATGGGCATCGTCTCCGCGCTGGGACGCAGCCAGCTGGGCATCAACACCTTCGAGAACTACATCCAGACCGATGCCGCGATCAACCCCGGCAACTCGGGCGGCGCGCTGGTCGACAGCGCCGGCAACCTGGTGGGCATCAACACCGCGATCTACTCGCGCTCCGGCGGCTCGCTCGGCATCGGCTTCGCCATCCCGGTCTCCATCGCCCGCAACGTGCTCGAACAGATCGTCGCCACCGGCGAGGTCACGCGCGGCTGGGTCGGCGTCGAGATCCAGGACATCACCCCCGAACTGGCGGAATCCTTCGGCCTGCGCGGCACGCAGGGCGCGCTGATCGCCGGCGTGCTGCGCGCCAGCCCGGCCGACCGCGCCGGCATCCGGCCGGGCGACGTGCTGATCGCGGTCGATGGCACCAGCGTCCGCGATCCGCGTGCGATGCTCGACATGATCGCCGCATTGCCGCCCGGGCACACCGCCAGCTTCCGCGTTCTGCGCGGCGACAAGGAAGTGGAGCTGGAAGTGGCGGTCGGCCGCCGCCCCACTCCTGCCAATCGCTGAACTTTCTGTAAGCGGGGCGCCGGCGAACAAGCTTGTTCGCGGCGGAAGCTCCGCTATCTCCGTGCTGCCCGGCGACGAATCGGTGTCGGCACCACCTGATCGGTGGCCGCGCACTCAGCGCTTGTCGGCGCCCTCGCCCGCTTCGATGCGATCCAGTTCCTTGTCCATGTCCTCGATGGACGGCGGCACGTAGCGCTCCTCCGCAGAGGCGGCGGCAGGTGCCTGTTTCGCCATCCAGTTGGCGAGGATGATGCCCAGCTCGTAGAGCAGGCACATCGGAATCGCCAGCATCAGCTGCGAGACGACGTCCGGCGGCGTGACGATGGCGGCAACCACGAAGGCACCGACGATGACGTAGGGGCGCGCCTCGCGCAGCTTCGCCACGCTGACGATGCCGGCCTTGGCCAGCACGATCACCACCACCGGCACTTCGAAGGTGATGCCGAACGCGAGGAACATCGACATCACGAAGGACAGGTACTGCTCGATGTCCGGCGCCGGCACGATGCTCTTGGGGGCGAATTCGGCGATGAACTTGAACACCATGCCGAACACGAAGAAATAGCAGAAGGCCATGCCGGCGATGAACAGCAGCGTGCTGCCGGCCACCAGCGGCAGCGCCAGGCGCTTCTCGTGCGCATACAGCCCCGGCGCGATGAAGGCCCAGGCCTGGTACAGCACCCAGGGCAGGCACAGCACGAAGGCGACCATCATCGTGACCTTGACCGGCACGAAGAACGGCGTCACCACGCCGGTGGCGATCATGTTCGTGCCCGCCGGCAAGGTGTCCATCATCGGCTTGGCGAGGATGTCGTAGATGTCGCCCGCCCACGGCATCAGGCAGACGAACACGATCACCAGCGCGAGCAGCGCGCGGATCAGGCGGTCACGCAGCTCGATCAGGTGGGAGATGAAAGTTTCTTGTTGGGTGCTCATGCCTGGGTCTTGTCCGCCGTACTGGCCTGCGGTTTGGCATCGAGCCCGAGATCAAGCTGCTTTTCCGTTGCAGAGTCGGTCGAAGGATTCAGGGCCGCCGCATCCGGCAGCGTGGAGCGCAGTTCATCGACCGTGCTGCCGATCTGGTTCTCGACGCCGGCGACGCCGGTGCGCACCGAACTCTCGAGCTCCTGCGCCTGCTGCTTGACCTGCTCCTGCAGCTTCTTCAGTTCCTCGAGCTGCATCTCGCGCTGGATGTCGGACTTGACGTCCGACACGTAGCGCTGCAGCCGTCCCAGCAGGTGCCCGGCCGTACGCGCGACCTTGGGCAGGCGCTCGGGGCCGACCACGATCAGGAGCACCACCCCGATCACAACGAGTTCAGAAAAGCCGAAATCGAACATGTTTCGCCGCTATGGAGGCACATCATGCATGTGCCGCACGAAAACAAAGGGGCGCTCCCTGATGGGCGCCCCCTCCATCCAGACGCAAGGCTCAGGAAGCGGACTTGTCGACCTTTTCCCGCGCCTCGCCTTCGATCGTCTGCCCTTCGGCGATCTTCTGCTGCGCGGCGGCTTCGGCATCGCCTTCCTTCATGCCTTCCTTGAAGCCCTTGACCGCGCCACCCAGGTCGGAGCCGATGTTGCGCAGCTTCTTCGTCCCGAACACCAGCAGGACGATGACCAGCACGATCAGCCAGTGCCAGATGCTCAATGAACCCATACCGCTCTCCTCAATGCTTCAACATGGGCGGCAGGGGATTGGGGCCACCCAGAATATGAAGGTGCAGATGATACACCTCCTGCAGTCCCACCCTTCCGGTGTTGACGATGGCCCGGAAGCCGTCGGTGCAGCCCTGCTCGCGCGCAATGCGCCCCGCCGCAACCATCAGACGCCCCATCGCCGCCTCGTGTTCCTCACCGAGCTGCGCCATCGAATCGACGTGGACCTTGGGGATCACCAGCACATGCACCGGCGCCGCGGGATTGATGTCGTGGAAGGCGAAGACGTGCTCGTCCTCATAGACCTTCTTCGACGGAATCTCGCCGCGGGCGATGCGACAGAAGATGCACTCGCTCATTGCGCCGTCCGCGACTTCTTCTCGTCGATGCCCGACACGCCTTCGCGGCGGCGGAACTCGGCCAGCACGTCCTCGACCGACAGGCCGTGGTGGGCCAGCAGCACCAGCGAGTGAAACCACAGGTCGGTGACTTCCCACACCAGGTGCAGCCTGTCCTGGTCCTTGGCCGCCATGATGGTCTCGGCGGCCTCCTCGGCGACCTTCTTGCAGATCTCGTCCGTACCCTTGGCGTACAGGCTGGAGACGTAGGAGGCGTCGGGGTCCGCCTTCTTGCGCGCGACCAGGGTATCGGAAACACGGCGCAGCACTTCGATATCGATCACTTGTAGATCTCCTTCGGGTCTTTCAAAACCGGTTCGACGGCTTCCCAGCGGCCGTCGGCAAAATATTTCTGGAAGAAGCAGCTGTGGCGTCCGGTGTGGCAGGCGATGCCGCCGACCTGCTCGATCTTCAGCAGCACGACGTCGTTGTCGCAGTCGATGCGGATGTCGAGCACCTTCTGCACATGGCCGGACTCCTCGCCCTTGTGCCACAGTTTGCGCCGCGAACGTGACCAATAGATGGCTTCGCCGGTTTCCGCCGTGCGCTGCAGCGCGTCGCGGTTCATCCAGGCGAACATCAGCACGTCGCCGCTGGACGCTTCCTGCGCGATCACCGGCACCAGGCCGTTGTCGTCCCACTCGATCTCGTCCAGCCAGGCCGCATTCGCGCTCACAGTCTCACCTCGATTCCGCGTGCGCGCATCAGCTCCTTGGCTTCGCGCACCGTGTGTTCGCCGAAATGGAAGATGCTCGCCGCCAGCACCGCATCGGCGCGGCCTTCGGAGACGCCGTCGGCCAGGTGATCGAGCGTGCCGACGCCGCCGCTGGCGATCACCGGGATGCGCACCGCGTCCGACACCGCGCGCGTCAGCGCCAGGTCGAAGCCGCTCTTGGTGCCGTCGCGGTCCATGCTGGTCAGCAGGATCTCGCCCGCGCCCAGCGCTTCGATCCTGCGCGCCCACTCGATGGCGTCCAGCCCGGTGTTGCGCCGCCCGCCGTGGGTGAAGACTTCCCACTTGCCCGGCGCGGTCTGCTTGGCGTCGATCGCCACCACGATGCACTGGCTGCCGACCTTGCTCGAGGCGTCGTGCACCAGTTGCGGGTTATTCACCGCCGCGGTGTTCATGCTGACCTTGTCGGCACCGGCATTGAGCAGGCGGCGCACGTCCTCGACCGCGCGCACGCCGCCACCGACGGTCAGCGGGATGAAGACCTGCTCGGCAACGTGCTCGACGACGTGCAGGATGATGTCGCGGTCGTCGGAACTCGCGGTGATGTCCAGAAAAGTCAGTTCGTCGGCGCCCTGCTCGTCGTAGCGGCGGGCGACCTCGACCGGATCGCCGGCATCGCGCAGTTCGACGAAATTGACGCCCTTGACCACGCGTCCGGCGCTCACGTCCAGACAGGGGATGATGCGCTTGGCCAGCATCAGCGGTACTCGGCGGAGAAAATCATTCGGTGGTACCGCGCAGTTCGTCGGCACGGGCCTGGGCAGCGGCGAAGTCGAGCGTGCCTTCGTAGATCGCACGGCCGGTGATCGCACCCATGATGCCTTCGTCCTCGACCGCGCACAGCGCGTCGATGTCGCGCAGGTCGGTGATGCCGCCGCTGGCGATGACGGGAATGCGCAGCGCCTGCGCCAGCCGCACGGTGGCTTCGATATTGACGCCGGACAGCATGCCGTCGCGGCCGATGTCGGTGTAGATGACGCCTTCGACGCCGTAGTCCTCGAACTTCTTCGCCAGATCGACGACGTCGTGCCCGGTCAGCTTGGACCAGCCGTCCACCGCCACCTTGCCGTCCTTGGCATCGAGGCCGACGATGATGTGGCCGGGGAAGGCGCCGCAGGCATCGTGCAGGAAACCGGGGTTCTTCACCGCCGCGGTGCCGATGATGACGTAGCTGATGCCGTTGTCGAGGTAATGCTCGATGGTGTCGAGGTCGCGGATGCCGCCGCCGAGCTGTACCGGGATGTCCTCGCCGACTTCGTCGGTGATCGCGCGGATCGCGGCGCCGTTCTTCGGCTTGCCGGCAAAGGCGCCGTTGAGGTCGACCAGGTGCAGGCGGCGGGCGCCGGCGTCGAGCCAGTGGCGCGCCATGGCACCGGGATCTTCGGAAAACACCGTGGCGTCGTCCATTTCGCCCTGCTTCAGGCGAACACAGTGACCGTCCTTGAGGTCGATGGCGGGAATGAGCAGCATACCGGTTCTGGAATGGATGGGACTATGGAAGAGGCAGACTGGGCCGGTGCTCAGGGCTGCCAGCGGATGAAGTTCGCCAGCAGGCGCAGGCCGGCCGCAGCACTTTTCTCGGGGTGGAACTGGGCCGCGAAGATATTAGCCCGCGCTACCGCACTGGTAAAGCGAACCCCGTAGTCGGTGTCCGCCGCGGTCAGCGCAGCATCGGCCGGCACGACGAAGTAGCTGTGCACGAAATAGAAGCGCTCGCCGTCCGGGATGCCGTCCCACATCGGATGCGGGCCGCGCTGCCACACTTCGTTCCAGCCCATGTGCGGCACCTTCAGGCGGCTGCCGTCCGCTGCCAGCATCGCGGACTCGGGGAAGCGCGTGACTTCGCCCGGCAGGATGCCGAGGCCGGGCACGTCGCCTTCGGCGCTGTGCTCGAACAGCATCTGCTGGCCGATGCAGATCCCGAGGAAAGGCTTGCTCGCCGCCGCATCCAGCACCGCTTGGCGCAGGCCGCGGCCGTCCAGTTCGCGCATGCAGTCGGGCATCGCCCCCTGCCCCGGAAAGACGACCCGCTCGGCGGCGGCAACACACGCAGGATCGGAGGTGACGAAGACTTCGTGGCCGGGCGCCACGTGTTCGATCGCCTTGGCGACCGAGCGCAGATTGCCCATGCCGTAATCGATGATGGCCACGGTGGTCATCGGCTGAACTCGCTTTCGTACAGGATGGCGGCCGTTGCGCACGGCCGCGGAAGGTTCTGGCTCAGAGCGCGCCCTTGGTGGAAGGAATCGTCCCTGCCGCGCGCTCGTCGACCTCGGCCGCCATGCGCAGCGCGCGGGCGAAGGCCTTGAACACGGTCTCGCACTGGTGGTGGGCATTGTCGCCGCGCAGGTTGTCGATGTGCAGCGTGACGCCGGCGTGATTGACGAAACCCTGGAAGAATTCGCGCGCCAGGTCGACATCGAAGTTGCCGATGCGGGCGCGGGTGTAATCGACGAAATAATGCAGGCCGGGCCGGCCGGAGAAATCCACCACGACGCGCGACAGCGCCTCGTCGAGCGGCACGTAGGCATGGCCGTAGCGGCGCAGCCCCTTCTTGTCGCCGACGGCCTTGGCGAAGGCCTGCCCCAGCGTGATGCCGACGTCCTCGACCGTGTGGTGGTCGTCGATGTGGGTATCGCCCTCACAGTGGATGTCGAGGTCGATCAGGCCGTGGCGCACGATCTGGTCGAGCATGTGATCGAAGAAGGGGACGCCGGTATCCAGTTGTGTCCCTTGCCCGTGCCATCGAGGTCGATGCGCACGCTGATCTTCGTTTCGAGGGTATTGCGAGTGACTTCGGCTTGCCGCATGGCTGCTGTGAGGCTCAAGAGTTGCAGGTTCGGGCCATGATAACATCGCCCGGCAAAATGGCCGCTTCGAATGACCGTTCATCGGGCTGCCAGTCAAGCACGGCTCACGGCGTGGACAGCCACGGCGCGAGACGTTTCCGCCCTGCCCTCGAACCCCGCACAGCAGACAGAACATGAGCCGCTTCTGGAGCGCCGTCGTCCACGGCCTGACCCCCTACGTTCCGGGCGAACAGCCCAAGCTCGACAAGCTGGTCAAGCTCAACACCAACGAACACCCCTACGGCCCCTCGCCCAAGGCCCTGGCCGCGATCCGCGCCGCCACCGACGACAGCCTGCGGCTCTACCCGGACCCGAACGCCGATGCGCTGAAGGCTGCGCTGGCCCGCCGCCACGGCCTTCAGCCGTCGCAGATCTTCGTCGGCAACGGCTCGGACGAAGTGCTGGCGCACGCCTTCATGGCCCTGCTGAAGCACGACCGGCCGCTGTGGTTTCCGGACATCACCTACAGCTTCTACCCGGTGTATTGCGGCCTGTACGGCATCGAGCATCGCGCGGTGCCGCTGGCCGACGATTTCTCGATCCGCGTCGACGACTACCTGCCGCAAAACGGCGGGCAGCCCGGCGCGATCATCTTCCCCAATCCCAACGCCCCCACCGGCCGCCTGCTGAGCCTTGCCGAGGTCGAGCGCATCGTCGCCGGCAACCCGGACGCCGTGGTGCTGGTCGATGAAGCCTACATCGACTTCGGCGGCGACAGCGCGATCACGCTGGTCGACAGGTACCCCAACCTGCTGGTCGTGCACACCTTCTCCAAGAGCCGCTCGCTCGCCGGCCTGCGCATCGGCTTCGCCGCCGGCCACGCCGAGCTGATCGAGGGGCTGGAACGGGTCAAGAACAGCTTCAACTCCTATCCGCTCGACCGCCTGGCGCTGGCCGGCGCGGTGGCTTCGGTCGAGGACGAGGCGTTCTTCCGGGAAAGCTGCCGCAAGGTGATGACAAGCCGCGAAACCCTGGTCGGCCGGATGCAGGCCCTGGGTTTCGAAGTGCTGCCCTCGGCAGCGAACTTCATCTTCGCCCGCCATCCGCAGCGCGACGGCGCCGAACTGGCCACCGAACTGCGCAAGCGCGCGATCATCGTGCGCCATTTCAAGGCGCCGCGCATCGATCAGTTCCTGCGCATCACGGTGGGAACGGACGAGCAGTGCGCCGTCCTGGTCGAAGCGCTGAAGGAAATTCTCGGAAGCTGAATTGGGTCAGCCGCCACCGGAAACGAGAGCGCGGCATCAGCCCCGAAATCCGCACCCAGGCAGCCCGAAGCGTCCGGGGCCCCTGGCGGGGCGTGTTCCGCAGCCCCGGAAGGGATGCCCCGGGCGGACCACAGCACAAGCTAGCTGGAAGAAAGATCGTCCGAAAACGACGACGAAGCGGCAGTGCCTTCGACCCACCGGCGCTGCGCGGGGAATTCGCGCTGCAGGCTGCGGCTGATCCCTCACTTCACTCTGAGCACATCCAGTTGCCAGACCGATCGGCCGAAATATGCTTCGCGCTCTTCCACTGGCAGACGGTCATAAGGATAGATCAGGAACAGCGGCCCCTTGTCGCGAGCCGACATGGGTTTGCCGTCCATGCGCAGCGCGACGATCATGTCGTGCGCCTCGGCGTGATCGAAAGGGATTTCGGCCGTGAAATCGTTCACCGCGATGGCCTCGATGCGGGTGCCGCTGGCGCCGGCGCTGGCCAGCACGTCCCGCAGCAGCGGCCCCTGGAACGACACGCTGCGCAAGTACCAGGGCGTCACCACTGTGTACGTCCGCTGTGGCAGGGCCTCCAGCGCATGCATGTCGAACGGTGTCCGACGACCCTGGCTTTCCACCACCAGCACGCTCTTGCCGATGAATGCCGGTTGTATCGACACCACGATGTCCCGCGGATGGATGGACACCGCGACAAGCACTGCCACGGCCATGAGCAAGGCCAGCCAAAGCGCCCCGAGCAGCATGAGAAGTCTGTCCGTACGGCGCCGCGCACGCCTGTCTTGCGGTTCTGGTGCGGGAAAGCCGTCATGCCGATCCCTCCTGGCACGCGGCACGTGCGAGCACCTCGACATCCACATCGTCGATCTGCGCGGAGTGCATGAAGACCCGCGCATAATCCAGCCACACGCGGCTGTGCACGAAGTACTGGTACAGCTCGGGGTCCAGGTGCCCGTTCCTGCACATGGTGGCCATGATGCCCAGCGATTCGGACAGGGTCTTGGACGGCTTGTAGGGGCGATCGGCCGCCGTCAGCGCCTCGAACACGTCCACCAGCGCCATGATCCGCTCGGTGATACCCAGTTGCTCGCCGCACAGGCGGCGGGGGTAGCCCTTGCCGTCCATGCGCTCGTGGTGGTTGGCCGCGATGTCGGGCACCCGCTCGAGATGCGGCGGCCAAGGCAGGCGCTTGAGCATGATGAAAGTCTGCACGATATGGTCGTTGATGGCGAAGCGGTCTTCTTCGGTGAGCGTGCCGCGCCGGATCGCCAGGTTGTGCAACTCGCCCATGTTCTGCCGGTGCCCGGGCAGCTTCATGTCGAAACCCCATGTATTGCGCGGATCGTCGCGCTCCACGGCGGGCCGTCGCGCATCGTCCCAGGGCACGACGTGCTGCGGCCGATCGGCCAGCAGGCGCTCGACGGCGGGCAGCGCGGGCGGCTCGGCACGACTGCCGGCCAGGCGGCGGCTTTCCTGCGCATCCAGGCCCAGCGTGTCGTCGAAGTGGCGCTGCCAGGTCTGAGCCCCGATCGCATGCAGGCGTTCGATGGCTTCGTCGGACAGGAATTCCCCGCCGATATTGCATGCGGCGACGAAGCGAAAGTCCTCGCCCAACTGCGCGTGGCGCGCATCACGCCGGGCCTCTGCGACGTGGGCGTCCTCGCCGCGCAGCCGGGCCTGCAGGCAGTCGATCTCGGCATCGCGCCAGAGCGCTTCGAAGCGCATGCGGACCTCATGGATGCGGTTGTGGACGACTTCCAGCTTGGTGGCCTTGTCCATGATGTGCTCGGGACTCGTCACCTTGCCGCAATCGTGCAGCCACGCCCCGAGACGGAAGGCCTGGCGCTCGTCCTCGTCGAGACGGAAGTCCGCGTACGGCCCGCTGGTCTCGGCTTCCATGCGGTCGGCCAGCAGGGTGGCCAGTTGCGGCACCCGTTCGCAGTGCCCGCTGGTGTAGGGGCTCTTGGCATCGATGGCATCGGCCACGATGCGGGTCACGGACTCGAACAGCCTGCGCTGCGCCTCGATGAGCTGGCGCGTCTCGATGGCCACGGCCAGCATGCCCGTCAGGCGATCGGTGAAGGCCAGGAATTCGGGGGCGGCGTGATCGAGGTCCTCGTCGTGCGCCAGCACGAGCAGCCCCGCCGGCTGGCTGTGGCGGCCATGCAATGCGAAGGCGATGCGACGGCGCCCATGGTCCGGAACGCCGGCAAGGGCCGCATCGCCCTCCTCCTCACTCATCGAATCCCGCAGTGCGCCTTGCTCGCCAAACGCGGCGGCGCGGACCAGGCCGCGGCGCTCGCGATCGAACAGATAGACCGCGCCACCTTCGCAGCGCGTGGCATGGACGAATTTTTCCAGCACCTGCGCAAGCATGGTCTCGATGCGCGGTTCGGTCCCCAGCACTCGGCTGATCGCGAGCAGCGACTCCATCGAGCCCGCCACCTTGTCCATCACGCCATCGAGCGCCTCCACCTCGCACAGCGCCGAAGCGGGACGTTCCTTGCGGCGGCGGAAATCGAACCGCGACATGCGCAGCGCCTGCGCCGCCATGCCCTCCAGCGCACGCCCCACGGCGCTGCCGACCTGCCAGCCGAAGGGCAGGAACAGCACGATCAGCGCGACCGACAGCAGGATCATGCGCGTGCGGTTGAGCGCCAACGCACCCAGCAGTTCATCGGTGGGCGCAGCGACCAGCAGCCGCATATCCACGCCATCGATGCCGTCGAAGGGCAGCGCCACCCCGAACCACTCGCGTCCTTCGGATTCATAGGAGACGACCCGACCATCGCCATCGACGGCGCGCCGCAATTGCGCGAGGGCGTCGATTCCCAGGGTATCCAGCGAGCGTACGGTGAAGTCGTCCGAATCGGGCTTGCGCACCAGCAGCGCCTGCATGTCGCGGTAGCCGATCACCGCGCCGCCCACCTCTACCAGCGCCAGCGCAGTGCTGGGCGTCATGCGCAGGCTGCCCAGCGCCTCGCCCAGGTCTTCCAGGGTCACGTCCACGGCCACGATGGCCTTCCCCGAGTGCGACAGGCGCGACAGCGTGATGCCCACCTGACGGGTGGAAAAGAAGACGTAGGGCCCGGAGGTGACGGTGGCCACCGTGTCCATTGCACCGATGTACCACGGCCGCTCGCGCGGATCGAACCGGTAATCGGGCACGGGCCGGCGCATCACCAGCTTATGCTGGGCATCGTAGAACAGGTACTGCCCGTGCCGATCGCCATCGTCGCCGCGCTCCACCACCTGCACAAGGTAGTTGGCCTGGGGCGGCGCCTGGAAACGTTCGCGAAGGTCGCGCCGGTCCAGCGCCCGCATGAGCAGGAAATCGCCGTTCTCATAACCGACGTGGATCGCCGACACCAGCGGATTCGCGATCAGCTCGGTTGCCAAGGCGCCGCGCCTCGCCAACCGTTCCTCGAGTTTCACTGCATCGGTTATGGGATCAAACGCCAGCGTATGCAGCGACATCGAACCGGGTTCGACGATCCGACGCGAACGTTCGGCGACGATCTGACTCGTATCACGCGCCACCACCGCAGCCATGTCCAACAGGATGGCCCGCGAACCGTACCAGCCAAGCGTGATCAGCGCCACGGCGATGAGCGCCATGGCAGCCACTATCATGCCGGCGATGACGAGCCGCACCGGCAGCGCACCGATCACACGAGGCACTCGTGGCACGCATCTCTCCATTTCTCGCTGCGGAAACCGGCGCGGACCCGCAGTACTTAGAGCGCGCCCCCATTTCCCGATGCCATCTTTCTACGAGATGGCGACCTGTCTCGTGTGCGAGAGTACAGTTTCAGCCCATTCGTAACAAGAGATGTCGTCATATCGCGCGATCGCCAAGGAAGCACCCCGCGCATCGCCAGTCAGCGGCAAGCCCCCCTGAATGCCCTTAGCGTCACAAACGCCTTCAGAGGGAAAGCCGTCAGGCCTTCAGGCGCATCTCCGCCGAGCGTGCATGGGCCTGCAGGCCCTCGCCATGTGCCAGGATGGACGCGACCTTGCCCAGGTGCTGGGCACCCGCCTGCGAAATGTTGACGATGCTGGTGCGCTTCTGGAAATCGTAGGTGCCCAGCGGCGACGAGAAACGCGCGCTGCGCATCGTCGGCAGCACGTGGTTCGGCCCGGCGCAGTAGTCGCCCAGCGCCTCCACCGCCCAGTGGCCGACGAAGATCGCGCCGGCATGGCGGATATGGTCGATCCAGGCTTCGGCATCCTCCAGCGACAGCTCCAGGTGCTCGGGCGCGATGCGGTTGGCCAGCGCGCAGGCCTGCTCGATGCTGTCGACGCGGATCAGCGCGCCGCGATTGGCCAGCGACTTGGCGATGGTCTCGCGCCGCGGCATCGTCGGCAGCAGGCGGTCGATCGCCTCGTGCACCGCATCGATGAAACCCGCATCGGTGCACAGCAGGATGGACTGCGCCAGTTCGTCGTGCTCGGCCTGGGCGAACAGGTCCATCGCCACCCAGTCGGCGTGGCCGGAACCGTCGGCGATGATCAGCACTTCGGACGGCCCCGCCACCATGTCGATGCCGACGGTGCCGAACACCCGGCGCTTGGCTTCGGCGACGTAGGCGTTGCCGGGGCCGACGATCTTGTCCACCTGCGGAATGGTCTGCGTCCCGTAGGCCAGTGCCGCCACCGCCTGTGCGCCGCCGATGGTGAATACCCGGTCGACGCCGGTGATCGCTGCAGCCGCCAGCACCAGCGGGTTCTTCTCGCCGCGCGGCGTCGGCACCACCATGATCAGTTCGCCGACGCCGGCGACCTTGGCCGGGATCGCGTTCATCAGCACCGAGCTCGGATAGGACGCCCGCCCACCCGGCACGTAGAGGCCGACGCGATCGAGCGGCGTGACCTTCTGCCCCAGGCGGGTGCCGTCGGCTTCTTCGAACTCCCAGGACTCGCCCTTCTGGCGCTCGTGGTAGATGCGCACGCGGTCGGCGGCGATGGTCAGCGCCTCACGCTGCGCCGACGGCAGGCCGTCGAGCGCGGCGTGCAGTTCGGCCTTCGGCAGTTCCAGCGCCGCCATCGAAGCCACCTCGAGGCCGTCGAAGCGGCGGGTGTATTCGACCACCGCGGCATCGCCGGTGGTGCGCACCGCACGCAGGATCTCAGTCACCGCGCCGTCGATGCGCTCGTCGGCTTCGGCCTCGAAGGCCAGCAGGGCATCCAGCGTGGACAGGAATTCGGGCTCGCGCACGTCGAGGCGGCGGATGGGCGTCTGGCTCATGATCGGTTCCTCAGGACTTGATCGCGCCGGCGAAGGCATCGAGCACCGGCTGCAGCAGTTCGCGCTTGAGCTTCAGCGAGGCCTGGTTGACGATCAGGCGCGAGCTGATCGGCATGATGTCCTCGACTTCCTCGAGGTTGTTGGCGCGCAGCGTGCCGCCGGTCGACACCAGGTCGACGATCGCATCGGCCAGGCCGACCAGCGGTGCCAGTTCCATCGAACCGTAGAGCTTGATCAGGTCGACGTGCATGCCCTTGCCGGCGAAATGCGCCTTGGCGGCATTGATGTACTTGGTGGCGACGCGGATGCGCCCGCCGGGACGGGTGGCGGCAGCGTAGTCGAAGCCTTTCTGCACCGCCACGCACAGGCGGCAGCGGGCGATGTCCAGGTCCAGCGGCTGGTACAGGCCGGCGCCACCGTGTTCGAGCAGCACGTCCTTGCCGGCGATGCCGAGGTCGGCCGCACCGTACTGCACGTAGGTCGGCGTGTCGGTGGCCCGCACGATGACCAGGCGCACGTCCGGCCGGTTGGTGCCGATGATGAGCTTGCGCGAGGATTCGGGGTTGTCGGTCGGCACGATGCCGGCGGCCGCGAGCAGCGGCAGCGTCTCTTCGAAGATGCGCCCCTTGGACAGGGCGAGCGTGATGCTGGACACGTGAAAAGCCTTGGTCGAACGGGCCGACATTGTAACCCGGCACCGCTTCTGTTAACCTTCGGCCAAAGGGTGGCCCCAAGGGCAAACCCGATGGGCTGAACTGCGAGCGGCAGTTCGGCCTTTTCTTTTGCATGTCCGCGCGGCCCGCAAGGTCTTCAGCGCAGGACGTCACGCAGGACGACATCATGAAGCCGCCAATCATCGTTTCCAGCAGCGACCTCGAACGCCTCGAGGGTCTGCTGACCCTCCCCGCCTTCCGCAGCCGCAGCGACCTCGACGGCCTGCGCGAAGAGCTCGAACGGGCCGACGTACGCGAGCCCGAGGAGATGCCGGCCGACGTCATCACGATGAACAGCCGCGCCCGCTTCCTGGAAGAGGGCACCGGCCGCGAATACGAACTGACCCTGGCCTACCCCAAGGACGCCAACGCCGAAGCGCGCCGGGTATCGATCTTCTCGCCGGCCGGCAGCGCCCTGCTCGGCCTGTCCACCGGCCAGTCGATCGACTGGACCACGCCGGACGGCAAGGAGCTGCACCTGAAGGTGCTGGAAGTGACCTGGCAGCCCGAAGCCAACGGCCAGTTCGATCTCTGAGCGATCTCCGGGTGCTCTCCAAGCGCCTCGATCGCTGAGCACCCCATCAGCGGCGTTCGGTCGCCGCTGCAGGCGCCTGCCCACTCAGACCAGGCGCCGCACCTTGGCGCCGAGCGCGGCCAGTTTCGCTTCCAGCCCTTCGTAGCCGCGATCGAGATGGTAGATGCGCTCGATCACCGTCTCGCCCTCGGCCACCAGGCCGGCCACCACCAGGCTGGCCGAAGCACGCAGATCGGTCGCCATCACGGTCGCGCCCTGCAGCCTGTCCACGCCCTGGACGACCGCGGTGTTGCCGTCGATGCGGATGTCCGCGCCCAGGCGCTGAAGCTCGACCGCGTGCATGAAGCGGTTCTCGAAGATGGTCTCGCGGATCATCGCGACGCCCTTGGCGACGCAGTTGATCGCCATGAACTGGGCCTGCATGTCGGTCGGGAAGGCCGGATAGGGCGCGGTGCGCAGGCTGACGGCATTGAGCCGGGCCGGCGCCTCGAGGCGGATCGCATCGCGTTCGGAAACGACTTCGCAGCCGGCATCCATCAGCTTGTCGATGACGGCATCGAGATAGCACGAACTGGTGCCGGTCAGCCTCACCGAGCCGCCGGTGGCGGCGGCGGCGCACAGATAGGTGCCGGTCTCGATGCGGTCGGGCATGATGCGGTGGGTCGCGCCATGCAGCCGGTCCACGCCCTGGATGCGGATCACGTCCGAACCGGCGCCCGACACCCGTGCGCCCATCGACACCAGGCAGTTCGCCAGATCGACGATCTCGGGCTCGCGCGCGGCGTTCTCGATCACGGTTTCGCCGTCGGCCAGCACCGCAGCCATCATCAGGTTCTCGGTGCCGGTCACGGTGACCATGTCGGTGAACAGGCGCGCGCCCTTCAGCCGCGGCACCCTGGCATGGACGTAGCCATGCTCGACGCGCACGTCCGCCCCCATCGCCTGCAGGCCCTTGATGTGCTGATCCACCGGCCGGGCGCCGATCGCACAGCCGCCGGGCAGCGACACCTGCGCCTCGCCGCAGCGGGCCACCAGCGGGCCGAGCACCAGGATCGACGCCCGCATCGTCTTGACCATCTCGTAGGGCGCGAGCGGCTTGTTCAAGCCCGATGCGTCGAGCGTGACGGTGTCGCCATCACGCGCCACCTTGACACCCATCTGCGCCAGCAGCGCCAGCAGGGTGCCGATGTCCTTCAGTTGCGGCACGTTGGTGAAGCTCACCGGTTCGGCCGTCAGCAGCGCCGCGCACAGGATGGGCAGCGCGGCGTTCTTGGCACCGGAGATGGCGACCTCGCCCGACAGGCGGCTGCCGCCTTCGATCAGCAGTTTGTCCATCGCGGTCTCACATGCCCAGGTCGCCGCGGCCTTCTTCCCATTGCGCGGGAGTGAAGGTCTGCAGCTGCAGCGCATGGATCTCGTTGCCCATCAGGCGGCCGAGCGTGGCATACACCGCCTGGTGCTGGCGTACGCGCGGCTTGCCCTCGAAGGCCGGGCTGACGACGATGCCGGTGAAATGCACCCCGTCGTCGCCTTCGATGGCGACGAACTCGCAGGGCATGCCCTGTTCGATCAGGCGCTTGATTTCGCTAGCTTCAAACATGATTCATCCTTTAGGAGCGCAGCTTGTAGCCCCGTCCGAGCAAGGCCAGGGTCAGCGCCGCGAGCAATACGAAACAGCCGGACACCACCGCGAGCGACAGCCAGGGCGAAGTGTCCGACTGGCCGAAGAAGCCATAACGGAACCCGTCGATCATGAAGAAGAACGGGTTGAAATGCGATACATCCTGCCAAAAGCGCGGCAGCGAATGGATCGAGTAGAACACGCCGGACAGCATCGTCAGCGGCAGGATCAGGAAGTTCTGGAAAGCGGCGAGCTGGTCGAACTTGTCGGCCCAGATGCCGGCGATGACGCCGAAGGAGCCCAGGATCGCCCCGCCCATCACGGCGAACGCCAGCACCCACAGCGGGCTGGCGATATCCAGATCGACGAAGGGCATCGCCACCAGCAGCACGCCGCAGCCGACGAACAGCCCGCGCAGCGTCGCGGCGATGACGTAGGCGGCATAGAACTCGCGATAGGACAGCGGCGGCAGCAGCACGAAGATGATGTTGCCGGTGATCTTGCTCTGGATCAGCGACGACGAGCTGTTGGCGAAGGCGTTCTGCAGCACCGACATCATCACCAGGCCGGGCACCAGGAAGCTGGTGTAGGCGACGTCGCCATACACGGTGACGTGACGGTCGAGCACGTGCGAGAAGATCAGCAGGAACAGCAGCGCATTGAGCACCGGTGCGGCGACGGTCTGGAAAGCCACTTTCCAGAAGCGCAGCACTTCCTTGTACAGCAGGGTACGAAAACCCGTCAGCGGCGCATCGGCGGCCATCGGCTCGATGCGCGGCGGCGTCGCGCCGCGGCGCGTTTCAGGCACGATGCATGACCTCCACGAAGACTCTTTCGAGATCCGGCTCTCCCAGCTGGATCTCGCGCAGCCCGGCACCGGCCTCGCGCAGACGCGCCAGCAGCGTCTCGAGCTTGTCGTAGCCCTCGAAGGCGAACTCCACCCAGCCGTCCTCGACCGCCACCCCGCCGAGTGCGACGGCCGCCTCGGCCCTGTCCACGCTGACGCGCAGGCTGTGGGTGGCGAAGCGGTGCAGCAGGTTCTCGGTGGTGTCGAGGGCGACGACCTTGCCGGCCTTGAGCATCGCGATGCGGCCACAGAGCGTTTCCGCCTCTTCGAGATAATGCGTGGTCAGCACGATGGTATGGCCGTCGCGGTTGAGCTTGCGCACGAACTGCCACAGGCCCTGGCGCAGCTCGACGTCGACGCCGGCGGTGGGCTCGTCGAGCACGATCACCGGCGGCCGGTGCACCAGCGCCTGTGCCACCAGCACGCGCCGCTTCATGCCGCCGGACAGCATGCGCATGTTGTCATCGGCCTTGTGCGTCAGGTCCAGGCTGGCGAGGATCTCGTCGATCCAGTCGTCATTGCCGCGGATGCCGAAATAGCCCGACTGGATGCGCAGCAGCTCGCGCACCGAGAAGAAGGGATCGAACACCAGCTCCTGCGGCACCACGCCGAGATTGCGCCGCGCATTGCGGTAGTCGCGCACGACGTCGTGGCCCATGATCTCGAGCGAACCGCCGTCGGGCCGTACCAGCCCGGCCAGCGCCGAGATCAGCGTGGTCTTGCCGGCGCCGTTCGGCCCGAGCAGGCCGAAGAATTCGCCCTGGCCGATTTCGAGATCGACGCCGCCCAGCGCCTTCAGCGTTCCGTACTGCTTGGTGACGGCGCTGACCCTGATGGCCGGCACCGTCATGCACCGCGCTCCAGCGGCAGCAAGGCGTCGATGTCGTAGAGCGCGGCAAGGCTGGCGAGCCCCGGCGGCAGGCTGCGCAACACGATGTCGTGACCAGCCTCGCGCGCGGTGCGCAGCCAGTCGAGGACCAGCGCCAGCGCCGCCGAATCGGCCGTCGGCACCGCCGCCATGTCGACCACCAGGGAACCGGCCCTGGCCAGCCGCCGCCCCTCTTCCAGCACCGACGCGGCGCTGTGCATGGTCAACGGCCCCTGCGGCGCGAACACCGCCACCGCACCTGCATCGCTCATGAACGCTGCTGCTCCGCTTCGAGTGCGCGATTCTTCGCTTCGAGCGACTTGATCAGGCCGTCGATGCCGCCGCTGCGCACGTCCTGGGCGAAGCTGCTGCGATAGTTCGTGACCAGGCTGACGCCGGCGACGATGACGTCGAACACTTTCCAGCCCGCGTCGGATTTTTCCAGCATGTAGTCGATGCCGATCGGCTGGGCGCCGGTCTGGCGCACTTCGGTGCGGACCTGCACGCGCTTGTCGGCTTCGCCGAAGCGGGTCGGCTTGAAGTCGATCGTCTGGTCGCGATACTGCGTCAGCGCATTGGAATACGTGCGCACCAGCAGGGTGCGGAAGGCATCGGTCAGGCGCGTCTGCTGCTCGGCCGACGCACTGCGCCAGTCGGGGCCGACCGCCAGCATGGTCATGCGGCGGAAATCGAAGTGCGGCAGCACCTTGGCATCCACCAGCGCCATGATCCGCTGCGGATCGCCGGCCTGGATCGCCTTGTCGGTACGCACGATCTCCAGCACTTCGTTGGTGACGTCGCGCACCAGCACGTCCGGACCCTGCTGGGCCGCAGCCTGGGCCACCGGCATCAGCCCGGCGGCGAGAAGGCAGAACAGGGTGAGTAGCTTGTTGAAGAAGTTCATGTCGCGTTTCCGTATGGGGTTGCACACTGGCGGGACGATCACCGTCACGCTCGTTCAATCCTCGAAATCTTCGTACTCGCGCGTCACGTTTCCATCCGAAACCTTGTAACGGCGTTGTTCAAGGTAGAAATCGCGGATGTAGGCATATTTGTCGGTCGTCGCCTCATCCACCGTCTTCTCGGTGCCGAGGAAGGTCGAGCGGATGTGCGTGAAGCGCAATGCGGTGTAACTGTTGCGCGTCGGAACGTGGTCGATCTGCCACGGATTCTGGCCCAGGTAATCGGCCGGCAGCGCGGCGGTATCGCGCACGGTGCGCGGCCCGAAGAAGGGCAGCACGATGTAGGCGCCTTCGCCCACGCCCCAGCTCCCGAGCGTCTGGCCCAGGTCCTCGTCATGCTTGGGCAACCCCATCGGCGTGGCGATGTCGATCAGGCCGAGCAGGCCGAACGTCGAGTTGAAGGCAAAGCGCATCAAGTCGGACAAGGCGTCGGCCGGCTTGCCCTGCAGCAGGTTGTTGATGGCGATCCAGGGGTCTTCGAGGTTGGCGATGAAGTTGCCGAAACCGGTCCGGGCGACGTCCGGCAGCACGAACTCGTAAGCCTGCGCCACCGGCTTGACGACCGCCTTGTCGACCTGCTCGTTGAAGCTGAACATCGCCCGGTTGTAGCCTTCGAGCGGATCGGGGTTGCCGGCCGTGGCACAGCCCCCGAGCAGCAGCGCCGACAGGGTGGCGACCGCCAGCGGCCGGCGCAGCGTGGCAGGGAAGTTGGGGATTCTGGCGTTCATGTCATTGTTCTCCAGCGATGTCCACTACGTTCTTCACTGCGCCGCCGGTGCAGCCGGTTCGGCGGCCTTGTCGAACAGGAACTGGCCGATCAGCTTCTCCAGCACCACGGCGGATTGCGTGATCATCAGGCGATCGCCCTCCTTCAGCGGCTCGACGTCGGCGCCCGCCTCGAGGCCGACGTACTGCTCGCCGAGCAGGCCGGAAGTCAGGATCGACGCCGAAGTGTCGGCGGGAAATTCGAAGCGCCTGTCGATATCCAGCTGCACGACCGCGCGATAGCTGTCGGTGTCGAAGCGGATGCCCTGCACGCGGCCGACCAGCACGCCGGCGCTCTTGACCGGTGCGCGCACCTTCAGCCCACCGATGTTGTCGAAGGCGGCCTCCACGCGATAGCTCTCGCTGCCGTTGATGCCGGAAAAATTGCCGACCTTCATCGCCAGGAAGACCAGCGCGGCGAAGCCGATGGCAACGAAAATGCCGACCCACAGGTCGAGTGCGGTGCGACTCATCATCAACCCCGGAACATGAAAGAGGTAAGCACGAAATCGAGCGCCAGGATGGCCAGCGCCGAGGTCACGACGGTACGGGTGATCGCGCGCGACACGCCTTCGGCGGTGGGCTCGCAATCGTAACCCTCGAACACGGCGATCAGCGACACCACGGTACCGAAGACAAAGGATTTGATGACCCCGTTCAGCACGTCGTGGTCGAACTCGACCGCCGCCTGCATCTGCGACCAGAACGCGCCGTCATCGACACCGATGACGACGACGGTGATCAGCCAGCCGCCGAACACGCCCATCGCCGAGAACAGCGCCGCGAGCAGCGGCATCGACAGCACGCCACCCCAGAAGCGCGGCGCCACCACGCGCGCGATCGGGTTGACCGCCATCATGTCCATCGCCTTCAACTGCTCGGTGGTCTTCATCAGGCCGATCTCGGCAGTGATCGCCGAACCCGCGCGGCTGGCGAACAGCAGCGCCGCAATCACCGGCCCAAGCTCGCGCAGCAGCGACAGCGCCACCATCACCCCCACCGCATCGGCCGAGCCGTAGCGCTGCAGGATGTCGTAGCCCTGCAGGCCGAGCACCAGACCGACGAACAGGCCGGACACGGTGATGATCAGCAGCGACAGCACGCCGCTGAAGTACAGCTCGCGGATCGTCAGATGGATGCGGGTCAGCGACTGCCCCGAGGCCAGCAGCACCGCGAACATGAAGCGGGTGGCGAAACCCAGGCGCCAGATGCCGTCTATCGTCAGCTTGCCGACGTGGCGCAGCCCGGCGACGAGGCCGGCGAACAGGCCGTTCATGCGCTCCTCCCGCCCAGCAGGCTGTCGATCGGCGGCGCCGGATAATGGAAGGGCACGGGGCCGTCGGCCTCGGCATTGACGAACTGGTGGACGAAGGGGTCGGTCGAGGCGCGGATCTCGTCCGGCGTGCCTTGCGCGACGATGCGCCCTTCCGACACGAAGTAGATGTAGTCCACGATCTCCAGCGATTCATGCACGTCGTGCGTGACCATCACCGAACTGGCGCCGAGCGCATCGTTCAGGCGCCGGATCAACTGGCCGATGATGCCGAGCGAGATCGGGTCCAGCCCGGCGAAAGGCTCGTCGTAGAGGATCAGCATCGGGTCGAGTGCCACCGCGCGCGCCAGCGCCACCCGCCGCGCCATGCCGCCCGACAGCTCGCCCGGCCGCAGCGCGGCCGCGCCACGCAGCCCCACCGCCTGCAGCTTCATCAGCACCAGGTCGCGAATCATGCCTGGCGGCAGGTCGGTGTGCTCGCGCAACGGAAAGGCGACGTTGTCGAACACGCTCATGTCGGTGAACAGCGCGCCGAACTGGAACAGCATGCCCATGCGCCGGCGCATCGCATAGAGCTCGGCTCCGCCGAGCTTGCCGACTTCATGGCCGGCGACTTCCACCGCCCCCGCATTCGCCTTCAACTGGCCGCCGATCAGCCTCAGCAAGGTGGTCTTGCCGCAACCGCTGCCGCCCATGATCGCCACCACCTGGCCGCGATGCACCTCCAGGTCGATGCCGCGCAGCACCGACCGCTCGCCATAGGCGAAACGGACGTCGCGAAGGGAAACGAGAGGCGCATCGCGCTCGGCTGCAGGGGCCACGAAAGCAGATTCTTTTGTTCGAGAACCGCGCATTCTAGCAGAGGCGGGCACCACTTCCCGGCAATTTGTCGCAATGCAACAGTCCGTTACCCCATGCCGGGCCCGCGATCGCGCTCCCGCGGCGGCATCGAAAAATGTCATAGGAGTATTTTCTTATGTCATAAATTCATCTAGCATGAATGCATGAGCCGCCGAGCCCCCATCGCCCTCCCGTCAATGTCACTTGCATTCACCGTGCTGCTGGGCGCATGCACGCAGCTCGGCGTTCACCGGGCGCCGGCCGGCCACCTCTCCGCCCCGCAACCGCCGGCGGTGAGCGCGGACCCGCCGCCCGCAGTTGCCGAGCCTCCGCTCCCCGCATCTGCCGAAGCGCCGGCACCGGCTGTGCCGGCCAGGCGCGAAAAACCTATTCGATCTCGGTACACGACATCCCCGTCCACCAGTTGCTGCTGGCGGTCGGCCGCGACGCCCGGCTCGACCTCGACCTGCACGGCGGCATCGACGGCCGCGTCACCCTCAACGCCGTCGACCAGCCGCTCGGCGAGATCCTCGCCCGCATCGCACGTCAGGCGCCGATCCGCTACGAAATCGCCGGCAACCATCTCAGCGTGCGGCCGGATACGCCTTTCCTGCGCAGCTACACGCTCGACTACGTCAACCTGAGCCGCAGCATGCGCGGCACCGTCGCCACCAGCACGCAGATCTCCACCAGTTCCAGCAGCGCGGGCAGTCATGGCGACGCCGCCGGCAACACTTCGGTGACCCAGATCGAAACCCGTTCGAGCAACGATTTCTGGCAATCGATCCAGGCCAACATCCGCGCCATCCTCGACGACGGCGCAACAGGCCCGTCCCGCTGCGCCGGCAAGGGCGACGACTGCCGCGACGGCGACATCATGGTCAACAGGGAGAGCGGCATCGTCATGGTGCGGGCCACGGCCCGCCAGCACGAACAGCTCGCCGCCTTCATCGATCAGGTCCAGCGCGCCGCCCGCCGGCAGGTCATGATCGAAGCCACCATCGTCGAAGTCACGCTGGCCGACGGCTACGTCCAGGGCATCGACTGGAGCCGCCTCGGCCTGCCCGGCTGGAACATCAGCCCGCGCAGCAGCGCCGGCAGCGGCGCGCCGACCCTGAGCTACGCTTCGGCCAACACCGACTTCAGGCTCGAGCTGCTGGAAACCTTCGGCACCGTCAAGGTGCTCTCGAGCCCACGCCTGTCGGTGCTCAACAATCAAACCGCGATGCTCAAGGTGGTCGAGGAATACGTTTACTTCCTCGTCGATGCCACCACCACCGAATACGGCGACAGCGAGCGCGAGAAGGTCACCGCGACGACGACGCCCCAGTCGGTCTCGGTCGGCATGGTGATGTCGGTGACGCCGCAGATCAGCGCCAGCGGCGAAATCACGCTGAACGTGCGGCCGACGGTCTCCGGGATTTCCGGTTTCCGCGACGACCCCAATCCTTCGCTGCGCGACATCCCCAACCGCGTGCCGCAGATCCGCACCCGCGAGATCGAATCGATGCTGCGCCTGCGCAGCGGCGAGATCGCCGTGCTCGGCGGCCTGATGGAAGACCGCGTGGACCACGACACCGGCCGCATTCCGCTGCTGGGCGACATCCCGGTGCTGGGCGAGCTGTTCACCCGCCGCGACAACACCGTGCGCCGCACCGAGTTGCTGATCTTCCTGAGGCCGCTGCTGATCGACGACCCGAGCACCCGCGGCGACTACGCCGGCTATGCCGACCAGCTTCCCGGGCCGGACTTCCTCGTCTCCCGGCCCTCGCCCGGCCGGCGCAACTTCCCGTCGATGCCGATGCGCCCGCTGCTGGTGCCGAGCCACGACGCCAGCGAAACGGAGCACCGCCCATGAATGCCGCCCTGCCGATCGGCCAGCTCCTGCTCGACGCCCGCCTGATCGGCGCCGACCAGTTGCGCATCGCGCTGCACGAACAGCAGCAGCGCAAACGCCCGCTCGGCCAGGTACTGGTCGAACTCGGCTTCGTCAGCGATACCGCGCTGCGCGACACTCTCGCTGCCCATTGCGGCCACCCCAGCGTCGATCTCGCCAACACCCTGGCCGACCCCGCCGCACTGTCGCTCGTGCCCCAGGCGCTCGCCAGGCGCCACAGACTGCTGCCGCTGGAATACCGCGTTGCCGAGCGCACCCTGGTCGTCGCCATCGCCGACGCCGGCAACGTCGTCGCCCTCGACCGCCTGCATGCCGAACTCGGTCCCGGCACCCGCGTCGAACTGCGGGTCGCCGCCGACGTCCAGCTCGAACGCGCCATCGAGCGCCATTACGGCCAGGCCGTCACCATTGACGACATCGTCCGCGAGATCGAGCAGCGCAGCTCCGGCAATGCCCCCGCAGGCAGCCGCGAAGACGGCCCGGCCGTGGTCCGCCTGGTCGACGCGATGCTGGCCGAGGCCGTCGCCAGCCGTGCCTCCGACCTCCATTTCGAACCCGAAGCCGGCTATCTGCGCATCCGCCTGCGCATCGACGGCACGCTGCGCCAGGTCCGTGCCCTGCACAAATCCTTCTGGCCCGAACTGGCGGTACGCCTCAAGGTCATGGCCGGGCTCGACATCGCCGAATCGCGCTGCCCGCAGGACGGCCGCATCTCGCTGGCCGTCGCCGGGCGGCCGATCGACTTCCGCGTCGCCACCCAGCCCACGCTGCACGGCGAGAACATCGTGCTGCGCATCCTAGACCGCGAGAAAGGCATCGTCCCGCTCGATGCGCTCGGCCTCGGCGACATGCAACGCGACACGCTCGAGCGCATGCTGGCACGCCCGGAAGGCCTGATCCTCGTCACCGGCCCCACCGGCAGCGGCAAGACGACGACGCTGTATTCGGTCCTCAACCACCTCAACACCGAAGCCGTCAACATCATGACGCTGGAGGATCCGGTGGAATACCCGCTCGCCCAGATCCGCCAGACCCCGATCGGCGACGCCAGCCGCCTCGGCTTCGCCGACGGTGTCCGCGCGCTGCTGCGCCAGGATCCGGACATCCTGCTGATCGGCGAGATCCGCGACGCCGATACCGCGCAGATGGCGCTGCGCGCCGCGCTCACCGGCCACCAGGTGTTCGCCACGCTGCACGCCAACTCCGCGCTCGGCGCCATCCCGCGCCTGCTCGACATCGGCCTGCGCGCCGATCTGCTGGCCGGCAACCTGTCGGGCATCATCGCCCAGCGCCTGGTGCGGCGGCTGTGCCCGCACTGCCGGATCGAGGCCCCCGCATCGCCGGCCGAATGCCACCTGCTCGGCCTGCCTGCCGAGCGGCCACCGGCACTGTTCTCGCCCTGCGGCTGCGCCGAATGCGAGTTCCGCGGCTACCGCGGCCGCATCGCGATCATGGAATTGCTGCACATCGACGAAGAGCTCGACGAGCAGATCGGCGCCGGTGCCCGCCCCGGCGTGCTGCGGCCTCTGCTGCGCCGCCGCGGCCATGCCGGCCTCGCCGACGACGGCCTGCGCCGGGTGCTGGACGGCAGCACCTCGCTGGCCGAACTGGCCCGCGTCGTCGCTCTCGACGGCCTCGCCACCCAAGCGGAGCACGCCGGATGAAGACCTACAGCTACCGGGCCATGAGCGCCGACGGCCGCCTGCTGCGCGGCCGGCTGGATGCGGCCGACCTCGCCGACCTGGAAAACCGGCTGCGGGAACAAGGCCTCGCCTTCATCAACGGCGAAGCCAGACTCAGCCTGAGCCTGCCGGGCAGCAAACGGGTACCGCGCCGTGAGCTGATCCACTTCTGCTTCCACCTCGAACAATTGCTGGCCGCCGGGGTACCGCCTTTCGAGAGCCTCGCCGCATTGCGCGACGCCACCACCCATCCGCGCATGCGCACGGCGGTCATCACCCTGCTTGCCGACATCGAGCGCGGCCAGCCGCTGTCCGCTGCCGCCGCCCGCCAGCCCGGCGTGTTTCCGCCCGCCACCGTCGCCCTGCTGCGCGCCGGCGAACAGGCCGGCCGCCTGCCCGAGACCATCCGCGACATCGGCGCGGCGCTCGAACACGAAGACGAACTGGCCAATTACGCCCGCCGCATCGCCATCTATCCGGCCATCGTCGCCAGCCTGATGCTGCTCGCGGTGGTCGTCGCCCTGGTCCACGTCGTCCCCGAACTGGAGAAGCTGTTCCACAGCAGCGGCCAGACCCTGCCGCTGCAGACCCGTCTGCTGATCGGCCTGTCGCATGCGGTGACGCAGGCCGGCTGGCTGCTGCCGGCCGGCATCGCCATCGGGCTGGCCGGCGTGCGCTGGTTGCTGGCGCGCTCCGATGCTGCCCGCACCCGCCTGCACCACCTGCTGCTGCGGCTCCCCGTCGCCGGCGAAATCCTCACCAAGCTCACGCTCGCCCGCTTCGCCAGCGTGCTGGCGACACTCTACGCCGCCGGCATCACGATCATCGACGCGCTGCGCATCACCCAGGACATCACCGGCAATCTGGCCCTGCGCAAGGCCCTGCACACGGCCACCGGGCGTATCGAGCAAGGCCACGCGGTATCGGCCGCCTTCGAAGCGACCGGCCTGTTCCCGCCGCTGGTCGAACGCATGCTCAGGGTGGGCGAACAGACCGGCGGGCTGGATCGCGCCCTCGGCAACGTCGCCGCGCTCTACCGGCGCGACGTCGCCAACGCCACCGCTCGCCTGCAAGCCGCCATCGAACCCTTGCTGACGCTGGCCATGGGCGCGCTGCTGCTGTGGATCGCCAGTGCGGTGCTCGGCCCCATCTACGACATCATCACCCGCCTCCCGACCTGACGCGGAGCCCGCCATGCCGAACACCATCCTGCTCCGCATCGACGCTCTCGGCCTCGAAGCATTCCAGGCCGGCAAGCACCCGCTGGCCCGCCTCGCCGGCTTCGCCACCGGCGAGCAGGGCGCATTCATCGACTGGCTCCGCGGCCAGCCCGGCAAGACCCGCTACCGCATGCTGGTGGACCTGGCCGACGAATGCCACGAAACCGAAACCCTGCCGCGCACCCGCGGCGCCGACCGCCGCGCCCTGCTCGGCCGCCACCTCGCCGCCTGGTATCCGCAAGCCTGCTATGCCAGGGCCGACACCCTGGCCATCGACCGCAAGGCCGATACCGAGCAGATCCTGTTCAGCGGCCTCGCCCGGCCAGCCGGCGTCGATGTCTGGGCGAGCGCCCTGAGCCGCGCGGGATGCAGTTGCGAGCGGCTGGTGCCGGCCAGCGAACTGATCGCCCATGCGCTGCCCGGCCCGGCCCGGCTGATCGTTTGCCGCAGCCGCGCCGGCATGCGTCTGACGCTGGTGGCCGGGCATGCCGCGCGGCTGTCACGGCTGCTGGAACACATCGGCTCCGGTGCCGATGACGACCCCACCCGCGCCGAGTGGCAGCACGAGATCGAACGCACGCTGCAGTACGCGAACAAGCTGCAACTGCAGGCAGGCGAAGCTGCCACCGAAGATCCCGGCGGGCACCTCCAGGTCGCCCTGCTCACCGCCGGCCCCGCCCACGCGACCGAGGTCCAGCTACACCCCCTCGATCCGCTCGGGGCCGATTCCATTCACATCACCGACAGCAGCGAGCTACTGCTGGCCTGGCTGGCACGCGCCCCGCGCAAGCTCGGCTGGCCCGGCCCCTCGCCGGACGCGGCATTTCCGCTGCGCCACGTCCGCAAGCTGGCCCTCGGCGCCGGCGTGCTGCTGTTCGCCGGCGGCACCGGCATCGCCGCCATGCACTGGCAGGCGGCGCGAGGCGCCGAGGAAAGCCGTGCCGCGCTGCAACGCGAAACCGCCCGCCTGCAGCACGAGCTGACGGAGCTGACGGCCGCCCACGCCGGACTCGATGCGCCGCCCGCCCGCATCATCGACACCATCCGGCTGGTCGCGCACGAAAGCGGCACGGCCATCATGCCGCTGGACGTTCTTCGCCCGATCGCGGACAGCCTGGAGCACGCGCCCGGGCTCGCGCTGCAGGCCCTGGAATGGTCGCCTGCCCCTGCAGGCGCCGAGCCTGCGCTCGTCCGCGTCAGGATGAATCTCTCGTCCGCTGCCGGCGCCAACGCGTACGCAGCAATCGAAGCCATCGTCGCCCATCTCGCCAGGCGCGGTGCGCGGCTCATCGATACACGCGCCGATGCCGGCGGCGATACGCAGCTCGAACTGCTGCTGACACCGAAGCCCGTCCAGGTGCAGCCGCGATGAAAGCCATGCCGCTCGCCATCGACACCCGCAGTATCGCCGCGCTGCTGCTTGCCGCAGGGTTTGCCGCAGGCGGCATCGGCGCTCTCGTCGCCTCGACCGGCGCGCGCGACGAAGCCCTGGCAAGGCTGGCGGCAGCACAGCGCCAGCACGCCCGCCTCGCCACCGAGCTGGACGCGCTGCGACTGCAGCAGCCCGCGCTGGATGCCGCGCTCGAACACTGGAACGCTCTCGCCGCACTCGGCGCGATGCAGCCGCCCGCCGCCACGGCATGGGCCGCCCAAGCCGCCCGCAGCCTCGAACGACAAGGCCTCGCCGGCAAGGAACTGCACTTCACGCCGCCTCGGCCGGCGGCCGACGGGGCGGATCCGGATGCGCCGCGCATTCTCGTCCACACCCTGGAGATCGACACCCCGCTGCAGCACGAAGGCCGGCTGCCGATGCTGATCGCCACCCTGGCCGCCGTCCCCGGCGCGCTCGTGCTGCCGCGCAGCTGCACGCTGAGCCGCCGCGACGGCAGCACGACCGGACGCGTGCACGCACGCTGCCGGCTCGACTGGCTGACGATTTCGCTGCCGTCCGGCACGGGCGCAAGATGATGCCGGCCAGGACACCCGCCCTGCTTCGCCCCACGCCGTGCGCATGCGCCGCACAGCGGTCACGGGGCGGTCTGCTTGCGCTGCTCGCCTGCACGCTGGCGGCAGCGGCCCCGGGCATGGCGCAGACCCGCGGCAATCCACCAGCGATCGCCCAGCCCGCCGATGCCGCGTTCGGCCGCCTGTTCTTCACGCCCGGCGAGCGCCACGCGCTGGATCAGCCTCCGCCGCCGGCGCCTCCCCCCAAAGCCGCCATGCCGGCGAGCCCCCCGAGCGCAGCGCCCCGGCGCATCGACGGCTTCCTGCGCCATTCGAACGGCGACACGACGCTGTGGCTGGACGGTGTGCCCGGCCCCCTGCCGGCGGGCCTGCGTGCCGCGCCCTTCCCGGCGCTGGAACTGATCCCGGTGCACGCCCCTCGCCAGCGCCTGCGCACCGGCGACAGCTGGCAGGCGGTGCCGGACACTTCTCCGGGGCGACCGGAATGAAGCCCGCCCGCGTGAAAACCGCCGGCCACGGCCTGGTCGCCGCTCTTGCACTCGCCATCCTGCTCGGCGCCGGCGGATTGCTCGCCCACGGCGAACTCGATGCCCGCTTCCGCACCCGTGCCCAGGCCCGCAGCATCGCGGCGCTTTCGCAGGCGCGCGAAGCCCTGCTCGGCTATGCGATCAGCTATGACGAAAGCCACGAAGGCCAGGGCCAGGGCTACCTGCCCTGCCCGGACACCGGCAACACCGGCTCGACGGCACTCGGTGCCTGCGGCCCCCGCGGCGTCGCCGCCGCCGGCCGGCTGCCATGGCGGACCCTGGCCCTGTCGCAACTGCAGGACGGCTGGGGCGAATGCCTGTGGTATGCGGTGTCCGGCAGCGTCAAGCACAACCCGAAGCCGCTCGCACTCAACTGGGACAGCCCGGGGCAGTTCAGGCTGTGGCGCGGCGACGGCCACAGCCTGCCTGCCGCTTCGCCGGACGGCCTTGCCATCGCCGTCGTGTTCGCCCCCGGCCCCGCGCTCGCCGGCCAGCATCGCCACGGCGCCGACCACGCGCCTTGCACGGCCGGCACCACCCTGAACGAGGCCGGAGATTTCATCGAGGCCGGCAGCGATCTGCCATCCATCGCGATATCGGACATCCATCAGGGCCAGGTCGGCAGCACCACCCGCAACGACCTGATCACCTGGCTGGGCATCGACGACATCTACGACGCGCTGCGCCGGCGCAGCGACTTCGCCCCGCGCATCGACCACATCGGCGAGACTGCCGCGCTGCATCTGGCCTCGCGGCTCACCGACGCGGATTTCGTCGCCCGCCATCTGCACGAGACGCCGCATGGCCAGTTGCTGACGGGCGGGCTCGCCGCCGCCTCGGAACTCGGAATCGCCGCGCCCGCCGGCAGCGCCCACGACAACTGGCGCGACCAGTTCCAGGTCGCCCTGTGCAAGGACGGCAGCGACTGCATCACCGTGATCGATCCGGAGCTGCCGCACACCGCAAGCTGCCGCGCGGTACTGCTGTTCGGCGGCGAACGGATCCGCAGCGGCGACGGGCGCCAGCGGCGCGGCACGGCGGCCGAACGGGCCGATGTCGCGCAATACCTCGAAGGCGACAACCCCCGCCATTTCGTGCTCGGCATCGCGGAATTCCACGGCACTGCCGGATTCCGCATCACCGATCCGCATCGCCCCGCCAGCCAGGATGTCGTCCGATGCCTGAACTGAGCCCCCCAACCCGCTTCGCCGCCGCCGGCATGCGCCCACCGCCCCCGTGCCGCCAGAGCGGCTTCACGCTGGCCGAACTCGCCGTCGTGCTGATCATCCTCGCGCTGCTGTCCGGCAGCATGCTGGTCCCGCTCGCCAGCCGCATCGAAGCCCGCGACCGCCAGGCGACGCTGGACCGCCTGCGCGACATCCAGCAGGCGTTGACCGGTTTCGCCATCATCCACGGCCGCCTGCCCTGCCCCAGCATCGAAGCGGACCCGGCCCATCCGGACTACGGCCAGGAAGCGCCGCCGCCCTGCAACACCGCCACCGAAGGCCTGCTGCCCTGGCGCACGCTGGGCATGCCCGCCACCGACGCCTGGGGCAGCACGCGCGTCAGCGCCGACGCCCCCTGGCAAGGCCACTGGCGCTATCGGGTCGACCGCAGCTTCAGCGACCAGCTCATCACCGCCGCGAGCGTGCCGGCCAGCAATCTCCAGATCCACGCGCACGACGGCCGCCGCATCACGGTCAGCGACTCCCAGGCCGTCGCGATCGTGTTCTCGACCGGCGCCAATCGCCGCGCCGACGGCCTCAACGCCACCTACTCCGCCACCGGCCCGACCTATCAGGCCGGCGAACCGACCGCCGACTTCGACGACATCCTGGTCTGGATCGGGCGTCCGCTGCTGATCGCCCGCCTTGCCCAGGCGGGCCGCCTGTGAGGCGGCCCCGGATGGCCGTCCCCACTTTTTCCACCCACGCAACAAGGAGGCAATACCGATGAAACCCCATCAACAAGGCTTCACCCTCGTGGAAATCGCCGTCGTCCTGCTGATCGTCAGTCTGCTGCTGGGCGGCGTGCTCAAGGGCCAGGAGCTGATCGACAGCGCCAAGGTCAAGAATCTGGCCCAGGATTTCCGCAGCCTGCCGGCCCTGGCCCACGCCTACCAGGACCGCTTCCGCGCGCTGCCGGGCGACGATGCCCGTGCCCGCCTGCACCTGTGCCCGAGCGGCGACGACTGCACCAGCGCGGGCAACGGCAACGGCACGATCGACGGCAACTGGAACGACGAGACCGACAGCGACGCATTCCGCTTCTGGCAGCACGTGCGCCTCGCCGGCCTCGCCACCGGCAGCAGCGACACTAGCAATGCCGGCTACCTGCCGCGCAACACGGTCGGCGGCCGTCTCGGCGTGCAGAGCGGCAGCCTGCTCGGCCTTCGCGGCAGCGTCCTGACCTGCTCGGGCGGCATCCTGGGCAAGCTCGTGCGCCAGCTCGACCTGGCACTGGACGACGGTGATCCGGCGACGGGCTCGATGCGGGCCGGCCTCGACAGCGGCACCGGCTCGCTCACACCGGTCTCCAGTTCGGCTCCGCTGGACGACGGCATCAGCTATACCGTGTGCGCGAGCCTGTAGCCCCGGCAGCGGGAATCCGCACCGAACGGCGCGCCCGGCCCGGACTTCCGGGCGCGCCGCCACGCCCATCGGGTGGCGCACCGACTGTTATACAATTGCGAGTCTCTGCCGGCACGGCACCGTGCCGGCGGAATCCGCAACCGACCCAGGCTTCCCGATCTCCCGATGACTCCAGCCGCCGACAGCCCCACGCTCGCGCTTGCCCGCCGCGTGCTCCGAATCGAAGCCGCCGCCGTCGCCGCGCTCGCCGACCGCCTCGGCACGGCATTCGAGCGCGCGGTCCAGCTCATCCTGCAGCGGCGCGGACGCGTCATCGTCACCGGCATCGGCAAATCGGGGCACATCGCACGCAAGCTCGCCGCCACGCTCGCCAGTACCGGCACCCCCGCCTACTTCGTCCATGCCGCCGAAGCCGCGCATGGCGACATGGGCATGATCACGCCCGAAGACGTCGTGATCGCGCTGTCGAACTCGGGCACCAGCGAGGAAGTGCTGACCATCGTGCCGCTGGTCAAGCGCCAGGGCGCGCAACTGATCTCGATCACCGGCCGGCCGGAGTCACCGCTGGCGCAGCAGGCCGACATCCATCTCGAAGCCATCGTCGCCGAGGAAGCCTGTCCGCTCAACCTCGCCCCCACCGCCAGCACCACCGCCGCGCTGGCGCTGGGCGACGCGCTGGCCGTGGCCCTGCTCGACGCCCGCGGCTTCGGTGCCGACGACTTCGCCCGCTCCCATCCGGGCGGCGCCCTCGGCCGCCGCCTGCTGACCCACGTCGGCGACGTCATGCGCCCGGCCGAAGCCGTGCCGATGGTCGCAAGCGATGCGCCGCTGACCCAGGCCCTGCTGGCGATGACCGCAGGCGGCATGGGCATGACCGCGGTATGCGGCGCGGATTCGCGCCCGATCGGCATCTTCACCGACGGCGACCTGCGCCGCGCACTGGAAAAGGGCTGCGACGTCCGCAGCACCAAGCTGACCGAGGTGATGACGCGCAACCCGCGCTCGATCGGCCCGGAAGCGCTCGCCGCCGAAGCAGCGGAACTGATGGAGCGCATGCGGATCAGCCAGTTGCTGGTGCTCGACGCGGACGGCGGCCTCGTCGGCGCGCTCACCACCCACGACCTGATGCAGGCCAAGGTAATCTGAGTGGTCAACAGCTATCGCCTCTACCCCATCATCATGCTCGCGCTGCTGGCCGGCGCCTCGGTGTGGCTGGAACGCATCACCCGCGTCGATGAGCCTGCCGCCGAAGCCGCGGAGCAGACCGGGCCGGACTTCATCGCCGAGCACACCCGCGTGGTCGGCTACGGCGCAAACGGCGCGCAGCGCTACGAACTGTTCGCCGACCGCCTCACCCACTTTCCGCAGGGCGACATCACCCGGCTCGACATGCCGCGCCTGCGCATGATCAACGAAGGCCGGGAAACGCACATCACCGCCCGACACGCCGAAGTCTCGCCGGGCGGCGAACAGGTCGACATGCAGGGCGAGGTGCGCGTGCGCCGTCCTGCGGTGGCGGACGACCCCGCCCTGGCGCTCGACTCCGAGACCCTCACCATATGGCCCGACACCCATCGGGCGCACACCGATTCGCCCGTGCAGCTGACGCGCGGCAGCACCCGCGCGGATGCGCAGGGCATGCGCGCCGACAACCTGTTCGGCACGCTCGAACTCATCGGCCAGGTACACGTCAACATGCCTCGCCGCCAAGGATCCGCTTCATGAACGCTCCGACCCTCCGCTCACTGGTTCCGCTGCTCTTCCTCGCCCTCAGCGCCATCGCCCGGCCCGCGCTCGCCGAAAGCGCCGACCGCCAGCAACCGGTCAACATCGAAGCCGACCGCATGACGGTCGACGATCGCAACAAGGTGCACGTGTTCGAGGGCAACGTCGTCCTGACCCAGGGCAGCCTGCTGATCAAGGGCGACAAGCTCGTCGTCACCCAGGACGCCGCCGGCTTCCAGAACGGCGTCGCCACCGCCGAAGGCAGCAAGCTCGCCACCTTCCGCCAGAAGCGCGAAGGCACCAACGAATACGTCGACGGCGAAGCCGAACGCATCGAGTACGACAGCCGCAACGAGAAGGCACGGCTGTTCAATCGCGCACGCGTCACCAGCGGCGGCGACGAAGTCCGCGGCGCCTACATCGAGTACGACGCGATCACCGAGAACTACCTCGCCAAGAACGCACCGGGCGGCAAACCGAGCGGCGACGGGCGCGTTCGCGCGGTCATCCAGCCCAAGAGCGACAACAAGCCGGCCACGCAGCCGTAAGCCGACTCCTTCCACCTGCCCGGAGACAGCATGGACTACGAACTCATCCTCACCGAAACCCGCGGCCGCGTCGGCCTGATCACCCTGAACCGGCCCAAGGCGCTGAATGCGCTGAACGACCAGGTGATGGACGAAATCGGCGCGGCGCTCGACGGCTTCGAGGCCGACGAAGGCATCGGCGCCATCGTCATCACCGGCTCCGACAAGGCTTTCGCTGCCGGCGCCGACATCGGCGCGATGGCGGACTACTCGTACATGGACGCCTACAAGGGTGACTACATCACGCGCAACTGGGAACGCGTCAAGACCTGCCGCAAGCCGATCATCGCCGCGGTCGCCGGCTTTGCCCTGGGCGGCGGCTGCGAGCTGGCGATGACCTGCGACATCATCATCGCCGCCGACAGCGCCCGCTTCGGCCAGCCCGAAGTCAAGCTCGGCATCCTGCCCGGCGCCGGCGGTACCCAGCGCCTGCCGCGCGCGGTCGGCAAGGCCAAGGCGATGGACCTGTGCCTGACCGCGCGCTTCATGGATGCGGCCGAAGCCGAAAAGGCCGGCCTGGTGTCCCGCGTCGTTCCTGCCGACAAGCTGCTGGAGGAAGCCCTGGCCGCCGCCGAGACCATCGCCGGCTTCTCGCTGCCCGTCGTCATGATGATCAAGGAATCGGTCAACCGCGCCTTCGAGAGCAGCCTCAACGAAGGCCTGCTGTTCGAGCGCCGCGTGTTCCATTCCTCCTTCGCGCTCAACGACCAGAAGGAAGGCATGGCCGCTTTCGTCGGCAAGCGCAAGCCCAGCTTCAGGCACGACTGAAGCCCCTTCCGGCCGCGATGCAGCAGAACATGCGACCGCCCCCCGGCGGTCGTTTCACGTTCATGGCCTGCCCCGGCCCTGCTGCAGCCAAGGAATGGCTGCCTGCGTGGCTCCCGCCGCCCGCCGTCATGCTCACGCAAACTCTCCGAGGCATGATGCCGTCTGCCATATCCCGGAACGACCGATGGACGGATAGCCATCGATGGCGATAGACGGAAATAATCGCATCGCCATTGTGCAATGCACAAAATACTTCTTGACAGCGGAAATGGCATCCCTATAATTCAGTCCATGCTGCAACGCAACATCGCGGCAAGCAAGAAAGTCCGATGTTTCTGCATGACCTTATTTTTATCAGGAGATATCCATGTCCGCCTTCGTCACCCCCGAGCAGTTCGCCGCCACCAACAAAGCCAACGTCGAAACCCTGCTGACCCTGGCCAACGCCGCTTTCGCCAGCGCCGAGCGCCTGGCCGCCCTGAACCTGAACACCGCCCGTTCGATCCTGGAAGACGGCGTTGCCAACACCAAGGCTCTGCTGGCCGTCAAGGACGTGCAAGAGCTGGTCAACCTGCAAGCTTCGCTGGCCCAGCCGATCGTCGAGAAGGCCGTCGCCTACGCCCGCAGCGTCTACGAGATCACCTCGCAGAGCCAGGAAGAAGTGTCGAAGGTCTTCGAAGGCCAGGTCGCCGAGCTGAACAAGGGTGTCGCTTCCGCCCTGGACAAGGCTGCCAAGTCGGCTCCCGCCGGTTCGGACGTTGCCGTCGCCGCCGTCAAGTCGGCCATCGCCGCCGCCAACAGCGCCTACGACAGCATGAGCAAGGCTGCCAAGCAAGTCGCCGAAATCGCCGAAGCCAACGTGGCTGCCGCGACCAACGCCACCGTCAAGGCCGTGAGCACCTCCGCCAAGACCGCTTCCAAGAAGGCTGCCTAAGCTTCTTCGGTAGAAAGCTGCAACGAAACGGCCCCGCGATGCGGGGCCGTTTTGCGTTTAAGGTGGCTTCTTGTGCGCAATGGCGTCTGACGGCACCGACGATGGAGGGCCCAGCTTTAGCCACGAATCAGGCCTACCTTGGCATCCTACAATGCGTCCCCGGCACCGTTGCGCTGCTGATAGGGGAGCACCTGCGGATACATCCGGGTGCTTGGGGAACAAAGGTCGTTTCGCGGCTAGCCGCCCCTATGAAAAGCAGAGCGGCCGTCGAGAATCAAATCAGGAGATATGTTCCTGCGTACAGCCGTCGATACAGATGCCACTTCCAAAGCTCACTGTTCAGGGGCACGCTCATCGGCATAGTGATACGGGAACAGCCGCTGCATCTCGGCTTCGATCCAGGCCTCGGCCTGCTTGTTGACCTCGTCGGCCTTGACGCCCTTGACCTCGATCACCGGACCGATGCTGACGATGATCTCGCCCGGACGCTTGATGAAGGCGTTGCGGGCCCAGAACTCGCCGGCGTTGTGCGCCACCGGCACCACCGGCACACCGGCGCGCTTGGCCAGAATCGCCCCGCCCGGCTTGTAGCGGCCCGTCTTTCCCGGTGCCGTGCGCGTGCCTTCGGGGAACACCACGACCCACAGCCCTTCCTTCAGGCGCTCGCGTCCCTGCTCCACGACCTGGGCCAGCGCATCCTTGCCCGCCGCACGGTCGATGGCGATGCCGGGAATGCTCGCCATGCCCCAGCCGAAGAACGGCACTTTCAGCACTTCCTTCTTCAGTACGTAGCACAGCGGCGGAAAGATCTGCTGCAGCGCGATCGTCTCCCACGCCGACTGGTGCTTGGACAGCACCACCGCCGGCCCGGCCGGCATGTTCTCGGCGCCGACGATGCGGTAGCGGATACCCAGCACGTGCTTGATGATCCACATCATGATCGGCACCCAGGTCGTGATCAGGCGGTGTCGCGTCATCGGCGGCAGCCAGAAGATCAGGATGGCGAAGAGCGCGTACGGGATCGTGACCAGGGCAAGCAGGACGGCGAAGACGGAGGAGCGGATCAGGGGCACGGTCGGGACTCTGGAAATGGCCCCGCCGGACGGCGCGCCGGCGGGCAGATCGGAAAGGTGCGCAGAGCACCGCTACGAAAACTTCAGCGCGAGGCCGTCAGCACCGTGGCGACCGCATCGAGATCCGGGAAGATCCGGGTGCCGGGCGGCAGCTCCGGGCTCTCGCGCGTCGCTTCGCCCTTGCCGGTCAGCACCAGATAGGGCTCGCAGCCCAGGCGCACGCCCGCCTGCAGGTCGCGCAGGCTGTCGCCCACGCAGGGCACGCCGTTCAGGTCAACGTTGAAGCGCTCGGCGATCTGCTGGAACAGGCCGGATTTCGGCTTGCGGCAGTCGCAGGTCGAATCGGCGGCGTGGGGGCAGAAGAAGATCGCATCCAGGCGCCCGCCCACCTGGGCCAGGCTGCGCACCATCTTGTCGTTGATCGCGTTGAGCGTGTCCATGCCGAACAGGCCGCGGCCGACGCCGGACTGGTTCGAGGCCACGACCACCCGCCAGCCCCATTGGTTGAGGCGGGCGATGGCTTCGAGCGAGCCCGGGATCGGCTTCCACTCCTCGGGCGATTTGATGAACTGGTCCGAGTCGACGTTGATGACGCCGTCTCGGTCGAGAATGATGAGCTTCATCGGCATGGCGGGCGGTCCCAGCGGCGTCAGGCGGACAGACGCGAAATGTCGGCCACCTGGTTCATCAAGCCGGCAAGCTGGGCCAGCAGGGCCAGGCGGTTCTGGCGCGTCAGCGGCTCTTCGGCCATCACCATGACATCCTCGAAGAACCGGTCGACCGCGCCGCGCAAGCCGGCGAGCACGCACAGCGCGTCGGTGTAGTCCTCGTTGGCAACGTGCGAACGCACCAGCGGCGCAACTTCGACGACGCGATGGAACAGCGCCTTCTCGGCCTCTTCCTGCAGCAACGCGATGTCGGGCTCGCCCAGCTCGCCTCCGGCCTTCTTCAGGATGTTGACGATGCGCTTGTTGGCGGCAGCCAGCGCCTCGGCTTCGGACAGCGCGCGGAAGGACTCCACCGCCGCCAGCTTGGCCGGCACCAGGTCGATGCGGGCCGGCCGGAGCGCCAGCACGGCGTCGATCACCGCGCCGTCGCGGCCGCGCTCGCGCAGCAGGTTCTTCAGCCGTTCGAACATGAAGTCCTGCAACTGCGCGGCGAAGCCTTCGGCGCCGAGCAGGCCGGGCTTGAAGCCGGCGGCGGCGGTGTCGATGAGCCAGGGCAGCTCGAGCGGCAGCGGCGTTTCCATCAGGATGCGCAGCACGCCGAGCGCGGCGCGACGCAGCGCGAAGGGATCGCGGTCGCCGGTCGGCACCATGCCGATGCCGAAGAAGCCGACCAGCGCGTCGAGCTTGTCGGCCAGCGCCACGGCGGCGGCGACGTTGCCGGCCGGCAGCGCATCGCCGGCGAAGCGCGGCTGGTAATGGGCCTGGATGGCGTCGGCAACGACTTCACCCTCACCGTCGGCCAGCGCGTAATAACGGCCCATGATGCCTTGCAGCTCGGGGAACTCGCCGACCATGTCGGTGACGAGATCGGCCTTCGCCAGGCGCGCGGCACGCTTCGCCGCGGACACGTCGGCCTTCAGTTGCGCGGCGATCGCGCCGGCCAGCGCTTCGAGGCGCTCGACGCGCTCCAGCACGCTGCCGAGCTTGTTGTGATACACCACCGGCGCCAGCCTCGCCAGGCGGGCGGCCAGCGGCTGCTTCTTGTCCTGCTCGAAGAAGAAGCGTGCATCCGACAGCCGCGGGCGCACCACGCGAGCATTGCCGCTGACGATGTTCGACGGATCGGCCACCCGCATGTTGGAGACGATCAGGAAGCGGTTCAGCAGCTTGCCGGCGCCGTCGAACAGCGGGAAATACTTCTGGTTGGCACGCATCGTCAGGATCAGGCATTCCTGCGGCACGGCGAGGAATTCGGCTTCGAACTCGCCGACATACACGGTCGGGTGCTCGACCAGCGCCGCGACCTCGTCCAGCAGGTCGGCGTATTCGCCGAGCAGTGCGCCCTGCTTGGCCGCCTCGGCGAGCAACTGGCGCTCGATGTCGTCGCGGCGCTCGGCGAAGCGCGGAATCACCTTGCCTTCGGCCAGCAGCGTCGGCTCGTAGGCATCGGCAGTGGCGATGTCGATGTCGCCGCGGCTCATGAAGCGGTGGCCGCGCGTGGTACGGCCCGACTCCAGGTCGAGCACGCGGCCCGGCACGACCTCGGCGCCGTGCAGCATCGTCAGCTTGTGCACCGGGCGCACGAAGGTGGCGTCGCCGTCGCCCCAGTGCATCACCTTCGGGATCGGCAGCGCCTTGATCGCATCCTGCACGATGGCGGACAGCACCTCGGCGAGCTTCGCGCCCGGCACCGTGGCGGTGTGGAACAGCGCCTCGGCCTTGCCGTCCATGCGGCGCTCGAAGCCGGCCACGACCTCGGCCGGGATGCCCTTGGCTTCCATCTTCTTCAGCAGCGCCGGCGTCGGCTTGCCGTCGGCGTCGAGCGCGACGGACACCGGCATCAGCTTCTCGGTGACTTCCTTCGCCGCCGCTTCGGCGGCCACGTTCGCCACCGTCACGGCAAGGCGGCGCGGGCTGGCGAAGGCGTGGAAAGCGGCGTCTGCCGGCGCCAGGCCCTTGGCCTTCAGGCCTTCGGCGATCTTGCCGGCAAAGGTCTCGCCCAGGCGCGGCAGGGCCTTGGGCGGCAATTCTTCGGTCAGCAGTTCAACGAGCAGGGTCGCGCTGGTCATCACACGCCCTCCTTGCCGGCGTTCAGCATCGGGAAGCCGAGGGCTTCACGGGATTCGAAATAAGCCTGCGCCACGGCGCGCGACAGGTTGCGGATGCGGCCGATGTAGGCGGCGCGCTCGGTAACGGAAATGGCGCCGCGGGCATCGAGCAGGTTGAAGGTGTGGGCAGCCTTCAGCACCATCTCGTAGGCCGGCAACGCCAGGCCGACTTCCATCACGCGCTTGGCTTCGGATTCGTAGTTGGCGAACAGCGAGAACAGGAAGTCGACGTTGCTGTGCTCGAAATTGAAGGTGGATTGCTCCACTTCGTTCTGATGGTAGACGTCGCCGTAGGTCACCTTGCGGCCGTCGGGCGCGATCGACCACACCAGGTCATAGACGTTCTCGACGCCTTGCAGGTACATCGCCAGGCGCTCGATGCCGTAGGTGATCTCGCCCAGCACCGGCTTGCAGTCCAGCCCGCCGACCTGCTGGAAATAGGTGAACTGGGTGACTTCCATGCCGTCCAGCCACACTTCCCAGCCCAGCCCCCAGGCACCCAGCGTGGGGTTCTCCCAGTCGTCCTCGACGAAGCGGATGTCGTGCACCATCGGGTCGATGCCCAGCGCACGCAGCGAATCCAGGTACAGCTCCTGGATGTCCAGCGGCGACGGCTTCAGCACCACCTGGAACTGGTAGTAGTGCTGCAGGCGGTTGGGGTTCTCGCCGTAGCGGCCGTCCTTGGGCCGGCGCGAAGGCTGCACGTAAGCGGCATTCCACGGCTCCGGACCGATCGCGCGCAGGAAGGTCGCCGTATGGCTGGTGCCGGCGCCGACTTCGAGGTCGTAGGGCTGCAGCAGCACGCAGCCGCGTTCGCCCCAGAAATGCTGGAGCGTGAGAATGACTTGCTGGAAGGTGGGTTTCTGAACGGACATGGCGCCTTGGTCGGTGGGGCGGCCCGGAGCCGCACTGCGAACGCAAAGTCCGGGATTTTACTGGGATTCGGCGCTCGCGGCGTACTTGCCCGCATGCACGCGCAGAAAAGCCCCCGGCATCTGCCCGCTCCACGCCGCCGCGGCCCCTGGGGTTTCTTGCCCCAGGGGGCCGCGCGGCGGCAACCAGCGTGCTCGTTCAGGACCGCCGCCAGAGCCGCGCCACCCGCAGCTTGAAGTCCTCGACGTAGGTGTAGACCACCGGCACCACGAGCAAACTGAGCACGGTCGAGGTGATCAGCCCGCCGATGACCGCGATCGCCATCGGCGAGCGGAAGCTGCCGTCGGTGGCGCTGGAGCCGATCGCGATCGGCATCATGCCGGCACCCATCGCGATCGTCGTCATGACGATCGGACGGGCGCGCTTGCGGCAGGCGTCGATCAGCGCCTCGGCACGCGACAGGCCGTGGTCGCGGTAGGCGACGATGGCGTACTCGACGAGCAGGATGGAGTTCTTGGTGGCGATGCCCATCAGCATGATCAGGCCGATCAGCGAAGGCATCGAGAAACTCTTCTGCGCCGCCAGCAGCGCGACGAAGGCGCCGCCGAGCGACAGCGGCAGCGCGACCAGGATCGTGATCGGATGCAGCAGATCCTTGAACAGCAGCACCAGCACCGTGTAGATGCACAGCACGCCGGTCAGCATCGCCAGGCCGAAGCTGGTGAACAGCTCGCCCATGACTTCGGCGTCGCCGACCGCGATGATCCTGACACCCGGCGGCAGCTTGCGCACCGACGGCAGTTGCGCCACCGCCGCGGTGACTTCGCCCAGCGGCGTGCCCGACAGCTCGATCTCGAAATTGATGTTGCGCGAGCGGTCGTAGCGGTCGATCACCGCCGGGCCGCCGGCCACTTCCAGCGTCGCCACCTGGCCGAGCATCACCGGCCCGCGCGCGCCCGGCACGGCGAGACGTTCGAGCAGAGCGAGATCCTCGCGCGCGGATTCGTCCAGCCGCACCAGGATGGGCACCTGGCGCTGCGACAGGTTGAGCTTGGCCAGCGCCATGTCGTAGTCGCCGATGGTGGCGACACGCAGCGTATCGCCGATGGCGCGGCTGGTCACGCCCAGGTCGGCGGCACGGGCGAAGTCCGGCCTTACCGCGATCTCGGGACGGATCAGGCTGGCAGTCGAGGCGATGCTGCCCAGGCCAGGGATCGTGCGCAGGTCGCGCTCGACCGCCAGCGCCGCCGACTGCAGTGCGGCAGGGTCTTCGCCCGCCAGCACGAGGATGTATTTTTCGCCGGAACCGCCCAGCCCGACCTTGCTGCGCACACCGGGCAGCGTTTCCAGCGCGGCGCGGATTTCCTGCTCGATGACCTGCTTGACCGGCCGCTCGGCGCGTGGCGACAGCAATACCGTCAGCGTGGCCTGGCGCACCTCGGCGGCGCTCTTGGGCGCGAACGGATCGCCGCCGGCGCTGCCGCCGCCGATGGTGGTGTAGATGCTGCGCACGTGCGCGACACCACCGACCAGCAGACGCGCCTGCTCGGCCACCTCCAGCGTCTGCGCCAGCGTCACGCCCGGCGGCAGCTCCAGATAGACCTGGGTCTGCGAGTTGTCGTCGGGCGGAATGAAGCCGGTCGGCAACAGCGGGATCAGCATCACCGAGCCGATGAAGAAGGCCGCCGCGGCCAGCATGGTCAGCGCGCGATGGCGCAGGCAGCGCTCGGCCCAGCGCGAATACCAGACCAGCCAGCGCGGCTCGTCGTGCTTGCCGACGATGGGCTTGAGCAGGTAAGCCGCCATCATCGGCGTCAGCACCCGCGCCACCACCAGCGAAGCGAACACCGCCAGCGACGCGGTCCAGCCGAACTGCTTGAAGAACTTGCCCGCGACGCCGCTCATGAAGGCGGTGGGCAGGAACACCGCGATCAGCGTGAAGGTGGTGGCGATCACCGCCAGGCCGATCTCGTCGGCCGCCTCCATCGCCGCCTGGTAGGGCGTCTTGCCCATGCGCAGGTGGCGCACGATGTTCTCGACTTCGACGATGGCGTCATCCACCAGGATGCCGACCACCAGCGACAGCGCCAGCAGCGTGACGACGTTGATCGAGAAGCCGAGCAGGTACATGCCGAGGAAGGCCGGGATCACCGACAGCGGCAGGGCCACCGCCGACACCAGCGTCGCCCGCCAGTCGCGCAGGAACAGCCACACCACGATCACCGCCAGCGCCGCACCTTCGTACAGCAGCTTCAGCGAGCCGTGGTATTCCTCTTCCACCGGCGCGACGAAGTTGAAGGCTTCGGTGATCTCGACGTCCGGATGGGCCTGGCGCAGTTCGGCCAGCGCCGCCTGCACCGCGGCGCCGACTTCGACCTCGCTCTCGCCGCGGCTGCGCGCGACTTCGAAGCCGACCACCGGCTTGCCGTCGAGCAGGGCTGCCGAGCGCCGTTCGGCCACGGTGTCCTCCACCTTCGCCACTTCGCGCAGGCGCAGCGTGCGGCCGCCGGCGAGCGCGAGCTCGATGTCGCCCAGCGCCTCGGCGTCGGCGACCGTCGCCAGCGTGCGCACCGGCTGCTCGCCGCTGCCCAGGTCGGCGCGCCCCCCGCGCTCTCCACCTGCACGTCACGCAGCGTCTGCGACACTTCCGCCGCGGTCACGCCCAGTGCTTCGAGGCGCAGCGGGTCGAGCGTGACGCGCATCTCGCGCGTCACGCCGCCGACACGGTTGACCGCACCCACGCCGCGCACCGCCAGCAGCTTGCGCGACACCTCGTGATCGACGAACCACGACAGCGCCTCGTCGTCCATGCGCGGCGAGCGGATGGTGAAGGCCAGCACCGGCGTGCCGGCGAGATCGACCTTGTTCACCACCGGGTCGCGCAGGTCGCCCGGCAGGTCGGCGCGCACGCTGGCGACCGCCGAACGCACGTCGTCCACCGCCTCCTGCACCGGCTTTTCCAGGCGGAACTCGGCGGTGATCAGCACGCTGCCGTCCTGCACCTTGGTGTAGATGTGCTTGAGCCCGGACTGGGTCGCGATCGAATCCTCGATCTTGCGCGCGACGTCGTTCTCCAGTTGCGACGGCGTCGCCCCCGGCAGCACCGCCGACACCGTCACCGACGGCAGGTCGATGTCGGGGAAGTTCTGGATCTTCATCGCGCCGAAGGACAGCAGGCCGGCAAAGCTGAGCAGCACGAACAGCATCGCCGCCGGAATCGGATTGCGGATGGACCACGCCGAGACGTTCATCGCCCGCGATCCTCAGCGCGCCGCCGGGGTGCCGAGCACCGGGGTGGCGGCCGCCGCCGCACCGGCTGGCGGAGCGCCGGCAGAGTCGGCCACGCGCACCAGATCACCATCGTTCAGGAAGCCCGCGCCGGCCACCACCACCCTCGCCTCGTCCGCCAGGCCGTCCAGGATCTCGACCCGGTCGCCGGCACGCCGGCCGGTGCTTACCTTCAATTGCGCGACGCGGCTGTCCTCGCCGACGCTGAACACGTAGCTGAAGGCCTCGCGCACCACCACGGCCTGCTGCGGCACGGTCAGCGCCTCGGCCCGGCCCAGCTCGAACTCGCCGCGCGCGAACATGCCCGCCTTCGCCAGCCCGGCCTCGGCGCCACGTGTCGGCAGATCGACATAAACGAGGCCGAAGCGCGTCTGCGCATCGACCGTCGGTGCCACCATACGCAGCTTGCCGTGCAGCCGGCTGCCGTCGGCCAGCGTCAGCGCCACGGTCTGGCCGGCACGGACGCGGCCGATCTCGGCCTCGGTCAGCCGCGCGCGCCATTCCAGCCTGCTCTTGCGCACCATGCGGAACAGTTCGGTGCCATTGCCCAGCACCGCGCCCACGGTCGCGCTGCGGGCCGAGATCACGCCGTCGTCCGGCGCCAGCACACGGGTGTGGCGCAGGTTCAGCTCGCGCGCCGCCAGCGTCGCGCGCGCCGAAGCAATACGGGCGGTGGAGGTCTTTTCGGCAGTCAGGAACTGCATCACCTGCTGTTCGCTCATCGCACCGCTGTCGCGCAGCGCACGGGCACGTCCGGCATTGGCGGCGGCCTCCGCCGCACCGGCTTCCGCTTCGAGCAGCGCCGCGCGCGCCTGTTCGGCTTCGGCACGCGGCATCTCGTCGTCGAACACCGCCAGCACCTGGCCGGCACGCACCACGTCGCCCACGTCCGCCCGCACTTCGAGCAGGCGCTGCCCGCCGATCGCCGCACCGACGCTGGCTTCCTGCCAGGCGGCGACGTCGCCGTTGGCCACCAGCCGCTGCGGCAGTTGCATGCGCTCGGGCCGGGCCACGCTCACCGTCAGCGCCGGACGCGGCGCGGACGCCTGGTCGCCGGCATCGGCAGCCGAAACGCCGGACGGCGGCACGGCCAGCATCGCGGCCAGTGCGGCCACGGACAGGGCGATACGGATGGATTTGTCGTTCATCTGGATGGCGGCGCGCCGGCGCCGGCGAGGAATGTCATGTGCAGGCCGAGATTATGACATCAGCCGCAGCTCCATCACCTGCGCAAGGATCCGGCACGCCGCAACATTGCCAGCGCCAGCAGCAGCACGCCGGCGAGCAGCGCCGGAGCGTTGCCGAAGCGGACGTAAGGCGTCGTGCCCTCGTAGCCCTGCACGCTGACACGCAGCACGCCGCGCTCGAACGCGGGCAGCACGTCCGTCACGCGGCCATCGGGCTGCACCAGCGCGGTCATGCCGGTGTTGGTCGAGCGCAGCATGGGGCGGCCGGTTTCCAGCGCGCGCGCGCGGGCGATCTGCAGATGCTGGGGCTGGGCGAAGGAGTCGCCGTACCAGGCGAGGTTGGAGATGTTGAGCATCAGCGTCGCCTGCGGCAGCGTGCGGATGATCTCGGCGCCGAACAGGTCTTCGTAGCAGATGTTGAGCGCGATGCGCTGCCCGCCGAGCGCCATCGGCGGCTGGTCGGACGCGCCGCGGGTCTGGTCGGACATCGGGATGCTGGCCAGACGGTAGAACCAGCCGAACAGCGGTGGCGAGTATTCGCCGAAAGGCACCAGATGCTGCTTGGCGTAGTGCTGCACCGGCGCACTGCCGAGGCTGAGCGCGGCGTTGTAGATGCGGCCGGCCTCGTCGCGGCGGAAGGCACCGAGCACCAGGTCGCCGCCCGCACCGGCGGCGAAGCCGGCCAGCGCTTCCAGATAGCCTTCGGGCAGCAGGTCGAGCAGGGTCGGCAGCGTGGTTTCGGGCAGCACCAGGATGGCGGGCGGATCCGGGCGGGTGAACTCGTCGCGCACCAGGGCGAAATTGTCGCGCAGCACGTCGGTGAAGCGTTCGGCATCCCATTTCAGGCTCTGGTCGAAATTGGTCTGCGCCAGCGCGATGGCCACAGGCTGGCCGGCAGCCGTGGTCCAGGCCTGGCCACGCAGGCCTGCACCGGCTGCCAGCAGGACCACCACCACGGCCAGGGCACCGAGCCGCTGCCACCGGGCCGCCTTCCGCCAATCGGTCAACGCCGCCAGCGCGGACAGGAAAGCCAGCAGTCCGCCGACGCCGTAGATGCCGAGCACCGGCAGCCAGCCCGCCAGCGGGCTGGGCGGCGTCTGCGAATAAGCGACGGCCAGCCAGGGAAAACCGGTCAGGGCAACGCCGCGCAGCCATTCGGCGAGCAGCCAGAGCGCGCCGAACACGGCCGCGGCGGAAAGCGCTGCCGGGCCGCGCAGCCGCACGAACAGCGCTCCCACCAGCGCCGGGTACAGCGCGAGATAGGCGCAGAACAGCGCGATCGCCAGCCCGGCCAGCGGCGCCGGCATGCCGCCGTAGCGCTCGAGCGCGACATACAGCCAGGACACGCCGGCGATGAAAGCGCCCCAGCCCCAGGCGAAGCCGATCAGGAAGCCGTCGCGCGTCCGCCCGGCGCGTGCCAGCAAGCCCGCCAGCACGGCAAGGCTGGCGAACATCAGCGGAAACCAGCCGAACGGCTCGAACGCCAGCACGCTGGCCGCGCCCGCCAGCAGGGCGAATACCAGGCGAGTCCGCATCAGGCGTCCGTCGCTCCGGCTTCTGGCGATGACGAAGGCGGCGGCGGCAACACTTCGACCAGCACCGAGTGCAGCCGCCGGGTGTCAGCGCGCAGCACCTGGAAGCGCAGCCCCGCCAGTTCGACGGTGTCGCCGCGCTGCGGCAGGCGGCCGAAGCGGCGCATCAGCAGACCGCCGACGGTCTCGTATTCGTCGTCGCAGAACACCGTCGAGAACGCCTTGTTGAAGTCCTCGATGGCGGTGGTGGCCTTGACGCGGTAGCGGCCGTTGTAGGCCAGGCGGATGTTGTCGCCGCTATCGTCGAGATCGTGCTCGTCCTCGATCTCGCCGACGATCTGTTCCAGCACGTCCTCGATCGTCACCAGGCCGGCAACGCCGCCGTATTCATCGACGACGATCGCCATGTGGTTGTGGCTGGCGCGGAATTCGCGCAGCAGCACGTTGAGGCGCTTGGATTCGGGGATGAAGACCGCCGGCCGCAGCAGGCCGGGCAGGTCGAACTCGCGTCCGGCGAAATGGCGCAGCAGGTCCTTGGCCAGCAGGATGCCGACGATGTCGTCCTTGCCGCCGCCGATCACCGGAAAGCGCGAATGCCCGGTATCGACGACGAAGCCGGCGATTTCTTCGACCGGGCTGTCGAGGCACACGCAGTCCATCTGCGCGCGCGGCACCATGACGTCGTGGGCCTGCATGTCGGCAACCTGCAGCGCACCTTCGATGATCGACAAGGCGTCGGCGTCGAGCAGGTCGCGCTCGAAAGCGGCTTGCAGCAGGGCGAAGAGGTCGTCGCGGTCTTCCGGCTCACGCGACAGCAGCGCGGCGACGCGCTCGATGAATGAAGGTTTTCCAGGACTATCCATGTCGGTGGATGGCGGTTCCGCGGGCGGCGCCTGCCGACCCGCCATCGCCCGGCATGCAGTCAGGCATAGGGATCGGCGTAGCCGAGACCACCGAGGATATCCGTCTCGAGTTTTTCCATTTCCAGGGCATCGACCTCGATCTCGTGGTCGTGGCCCTGAAGGTGCAACATACCATGCACCACCAGATGGGCGAAATGCGCTTCCAGCGTCTTGCCCTGCTCGGCTGCCTCGCGCACCACCACCGGCACGCACAGCACCAGGTCGCCGGTCAGCGGCCCATCGCCGCCCGCGCCCGCAGCGGGCATCGCTTCACCTTCACCATAGACGAAGGTGAGCACGTTGGTGGCGTAGTCCTTGCCGCGGAAACCGCGATTCAGTTCGCGCCCTTCGGCCTCGCCCACCAGCCGCACGGTGACTTCGGCGTCGCGCAGCAGGGCGGCCTGCGCCCAGCGGCGGATGGCGTGCTTCTTGGGTGCGTTGGCCTTGTCGACGCCTTCGACCGCCTTCTGCACGGCCAGCTTCAGCACCGGCGGACTGTCGCCTTGCGGCAGATCGATCGGTTCGGCTTCCTCGACCGGCAGCAGGTCGTGCTGCAGATCGACGCGCAGCGTCAGCACATTGCAGGCGGCGGGCTGCAGCGACAGCAGCGGCACGGCATCCTCGCCGGCGCAGTCGGCTTCGATCTCCAGGTCGCCCCAGGGCTGCCCGGGCAGGCTCAGCAGCAGGCGGCGGCCGTCGCCCAGCTCGATCTCCAGGCGCTCGGCCTTGATCCGCGTCGTCCTGCCGTCGGCGTCGACCGCAAGAATCCTGGCCCTACCCATTTTTTCGCTCGCCGCTTTCGGCATCCTTGTCTTCCTCGTCCTTGGCTTGGGCATCGGCCGCCGCCTTCGCGCGCTCCAGGCGGGCAGCCTCATTGTCGTAAGCTTCGACGATGCGTGCGACAAGCGGATGACGGACGACGTCTTCCTTGCAGAATTCGGTGAACGCGATGCCACGCACGCCGGCCAGCACCTGCTGGGCTTCCTTCAGGCCGCTGCGCTGGCCGCGCACCAGGTCGACCTGGGTGAGGTCGCCGGTGACCACCGCCTTGGCGCCGAAGCCGATGCGGGTGAGGAACATCTTCATCTGCTCGGGCGTGGTGTTCTGCGCCTCGTCGAGGATGATGAAGGCGTTGTTGAGCGTGCGCCCGCGCATGAAGGCCAGCGGCGCGATCTCGATCAGGCTGCGCTCGAACAGCTTGCCGACACGCTCGAAGCCCATCAGGTCGTAGAGCGCGTCGTACAGCGGCCGCAGGTAGGGATCGACCTTCTGCGCCAGGTCGCCGGGCAGGAAACCCAGGCGCTCGCCGGCCTCGACCGCCGGGCGGGTCAGCACGATGCGCTCGACCAGTTCGCGCTCGAAGGCATCGACCGCGCAGGCCACCGCCAGATAGGTCTTGCCGGTGCCGGCAGGGCCGATGCCGAAGGTGATGTCGTGCTCCTGGATGTTGCGCAGGTACTCCACCTGGCGCGGCGTACGGCCGTGCAGTTCGTTGCGGCGGGTCATCAGCACCGGCGAAGCCGCGGTGGCTTCGCCGCGGTTGGCGATCTCGACCAGGCCGAGCTGGACTTCGTCGAAGGACAGATCGTTTTCGGTCCGCTCGTAGAAATGCTTCAGCGCCATCTCGCCGCGCAGCACCTGGGCCGGATGGCCGTTCAGGGTGAACTGCTCGCCGCGGCGGACGATGGTGATGTCGAAGGCGTTCTCGATCTGGCGCAGGTTCTCGTCGAGCGCGCCGCAAAGCTTGGCGAGCCGGGCGTTGTCCGCCGGCTCGAAGAAGACATCCAGGGTTTTCGCCATTCAGGATTCCCGGGTGATGATCTCGCCGCGCAGGCTGTGCGGCAGGGCGGCGGTGATGCGCACGTCGATGAACTGGTTGATCAGGCGGCCGCGGTTCAGCGAAGGCGCGGCGAAGTTGACCACGCGATTGTTGTCGGTGCGGCCCATCAGCTCCTCGTCGGCGTTCTTGCGCGCCGCGCCTTCGACCAGGATGCGCTGCACGCTGCCGACCATGGCTTGGCTGTTGGCCTGGTACTGCTCGTCGATGCACTTCTGCAGGCGAGCCAGCCAGGCGAGCTTGGTCTCCTGCGGCACCGTGCCTTCGAGGTCGGCCGCCGGCGTGCCCGGGCGGGCGCTGTAGACGAAGCTGAAGGAACCGTCGAAGCCGATGTCGTCGATCAGCTTCATGGTCTTGTCGAAATCCGCCTCGGTCTCACCGGGGAAGCCGACGATGAAGTCCGAAGTCAGCGACAGGTCCGGCCGCGCCGCGCGCAGCTTGCGCACCACCGACTTGAACTCCAGCACCGAGTAACCGCGCTTCATCGCCGCCAGCACGCGGTCCGAACCCGACTGCACCGGCAGATGCAGTTGCGACACCAGCTTGGGGATGGTGGCGTAGCAGTCGATCAGGCGCTGCGTCATCTCGCGCGGGTGCGAGGTGGTATAGCGGATGCGCTCGATGCCGGGCATTTCCGCCACGCACTCGAGCAAGAAGGCGAAGTCGCCCTCCTCGCCCGCTTCGCGCACCAGTTCGCCGCGCCAGGCATTGACGTTCTGGCCGAGCAGGGTCACTTCCTTGACGCCCTGCGCGGTCAGGCCGGCGATCTCGGTCAGGATGTCGTCGAGCGGGCGCGACACTTCCTCGCCGCGGGTATAGGGCACGACACAGAAGGTGCAGTACTTGGAACAGCCTTCCATGATCGACACGAAGGCGCTGGCGCCTTCGACCCGCGCCGGCGGCATGGCGTCGAACTTCTCGATCTCGGGGAAGGAAATATCGACCTGCGAGCGGCCGGTGCGGCGGCGCGCCTCGATCAGCTTCGGCAGCCGGTGCAGGGTCTGCGGGCCGAACACCACGTCCACATAGGGCGCGCGCTTGACGATGGCCTCGCCTTCCTGGCTCGCCACACAGCCGCCCACGCCGATGATCAGGTCGGGCCGCGTCTGCTTCAGCAGCCGCACCCGGCCGAGATCGTGGAACACCCGCTCCTGCGCCTTCTCGCGCACCGAGCAGGTGTTGAACAGGATCACATCCGCTTCTTCGGGGTTGTCGGTCTTGACCAGCTCTTCGCCGGCCGCGAGCACGTCCGCCATCTTGTCGGAGTCGTACTCGTTCATCTGGCACCCGAAGGTGCGGATGTAGAGTTTCTTCATCGAGAAAATTCAGTCACGGCGTCACTGCGATGACGCTAGCGCTTGGGGTCGGGAACGGCAGCCTCTTCGGGCGTGAGGATCCACACCCGATGCACCTGCCCATGCTTGTCGAACTTGACGCGTACCTTGTATTCGCCCCGGATGTGCGAAGGCAGCACGATGCGGTTGTAGGTGTTGCGGATCTGCGCGCCCGGGCTCAGCGCGGCCGGCTGGTCGTCGACCAGCACGGTGCCCGCGGAGGCGAAAGTCATCGTGGTCTTGCGGGCATCTTCCGGAAACGCCCGCGATGGCGCGGCGTGCGCCGCCGAACCGGGCGCCCCAGCCAGCGACAGCAGCAGAAGTGAAAAGGGAATCTTGCGCAAAACGTCAGCCGGTAATGACCGGCAGGCTACGTGAACAAGCTTGGGATTTTCACCCATGGAGAGCGCCATGTCAACGCAAAACCCTTTATAAATCAACCGCTACGCAGACGGGAAAGGTACGGCGGCACGACACGGACGCCGTCGCGGCCCACGATCGCGCAGACTACGCCTATTGACGCCCTCCCGCTCGACCCGCTATATTTGCGCGCTCTGTTGGTGATGTAGCTCAGACGGTTAGAGCGACGGATTCATAACCCGTAGGTCGGCGGTTCGATTCCGCCCATCACCACCAACCTCCTTTAAACTGTTGTTATGGCGAAAAAGTCCAATAACAGCAGCGATTCTAGGCTCAGAGGTGTGGCTCAAACTGTGGCTCAAACAGAGTCTAAGTTGCCCAAGTACACCGAACTGCGGGGCTCCGTCTACTGGTTCAAAAGGCGGGCCCCCAAGCCACTCTCCCCTCGCGACACCTTAGATTTAGACGGTCAACCTATCAGTATAGGTAAGAACGGCTACGTCAAATTTTCATTACGTACGTCGGACGCCCGGGAAGCTAGCAGGCTCGCGCGCAAGTATGCGCATCTGCTTGATGAGGCAGCCGAAGGCGCGGGCCACGCTCGCGAGGCGCCGCAAGCACACGCGCGCAGACCTCAGTCCAGCCGCACTCAGCCCACTCTCGTCGAAGCATCGGAGCTTACATCGGCCCAGATTCAGCGTGCCGCTGCGTCGATGTACGCGGACCTCCTAGCTGCTGATGAGCAAACGTACTTTGAAGGCCTAGCGGCCCTTGCCTCGGAAGACGCGTTTGCCTCGATGGACGATGAGCCCGAGATACGAGAACCCGACAGGTACCTGTGGTCTGCGAGCGACCTCCCTCCCGTTGGTCTGAGGGGACAGGCGCAGTTGCTCAAGCAGATCATGCCCACGCTCAACTTCTACCTGGCCCAAGTAGCGCACAAGGTCGTTGCTGGGCCGGCGCCTGAGCTGATTCCTTTTGCGGATGCGTTCCGCCGATTCGTCGATGCGATGGAGAAGCGGCGACAGGCGCAGCACGTGCCGACCCCTGAGTCAGAACAAGGCCGCGAACCCTTAACTCTTTCAGTACTGTACGAGAAGTTCAGGACCTACAAGACACAGACTGGCTCATGGAAGAACCCAGAAGTGCAAGACGCGCGCGAGTACGGCCCAGTAGTGCGCGAGTTCATCAAGGTCGTCGGCGACAAAGAGGCCCACAGACTCAACTTCAAAGACGGTGAGAAATATTTCGAGTACATGATGGGCCGGGAGGACATCTCGCTTGGCACCAAGAAGCGCAACTTCTCGCGCGTGAAGGCTTTGCTCAACTACGGCGGCAAGAAGCACTCGATTCCGAACATCACCGGCCCCTTGGAAATCAACGCCTCTTATAAGAAGACGCACAACTCTTACGAGCGGTTCACGGCCGACGACCTCAAGGCACTCTTCCACTCGGCAGCATATGAGAAGGGTACCTTCAAGAAAGCTTCGGAGTATTGGCTGCCCATCCTCGGGCTTTACACCGGCGCGCGAATCGATGAGCTGGCGAGCCTGCGGGTCGATCACGTCCGAGAGATTGACGGGGTCTGGTGCTACTTTGTCAGCAGCATCAAGGCAAACAAGGGTGGCAAGAACCAGTACGCCCCTCGATGGATTCCGCTTCATCCCCAAGTTCTGAAGGCCGGCTTCCTGGAGCACTGGAAAACGGTCGCTAACGAAGGTCACGAGCGCATCTTTCCGGAGCTTGGAGAGGCGCAGCGAGACGGGCCCGCGAAGCGAGCCACCACGGACTTCGTCAACTATCGTCGGAGCGTTGGGGTCGGCACCACAGACGGCCGCAGCACGAAAGTATTCCACTCGTTCCGAAGCACCCTCGTGTCTGAACTCATTCGTCGAAAGACTGACGACTACACGCGCATCCAGCTGCTGGGGCATACAGTTGGCGACGGCGACAGCAAGTTCAAGGGCGTCCACTTCGACGTCTATGACCAATCGGAATTCGATGCGAAGAAGTCTCTGAAGGTACTGGCGAAAGCGGACTTCGGACTGACGCACCCCAAGTTTGTCGATACCACGGCTATGGAGACTGCGCGCCTGCGCCGCCAGCAAAAGACGACCCAGCAGTCGATGCGAGACGCGACGCCGCAGCATCGGAAACCCTCCCGCGGCCGTGCCGCCACCTAAGCCCCCCATCCAGCGAGCGGCGCCAAGGAGCCGGGCGTCGAAGCTGAGCCGACGCCGCATCCCACTTTGTCTGCCAAACGCGAGACTAGACTCATCTGCAGCGCGATACATGACAGGCCGACGCATCGAGACCGGCTCAGCTGCTGACTACGGTGGTCCTGCAGCACGCCAAACCCTTCTCGAGGAACTCTCGAAAATACAATACCCAATCAAGTTCCTGGCTGCCCCAGACGTAACCCCGGATGAGCTCAAGCAGCGTAAGCGCCCGGCAAACCCGTCTTGCCGTTTCGCTCAGGCGCAGTCGCTCGGCTGCCAACGATGCGGCAGCAACTCCCCGATCTTGCTGTAGGGCTGGGTCGGCAGTCTTTCGAGCACATCCTTCAGATACGCGAAGGGCTCATGGCCGTTGAGCCGCGCGGACTGAATCAGGCTCATGACCGCAGCGGCACGCTGGCCCGCCCGCAGGCTACCCGCGAACAGCCAGTTCTTGCGCCCGAGCGCAATCGGCCGGATCTGGTTCTCGATCCAGTTGTTGTCGATGGGCACGCGACCATCACCCACGTAGTGCGTGAGCGCGGCCCAGCGCTTGAGGCTGTAATCGATAGCGCGGGCAATGCCCGAGCCGTTGGGAACCTGGGTGCGCCGCTGCAAGAGCCACGCATGCAGACGCTCAAGGATGGGGCGGGCCTTCGCTTGTCGTAAGCGCTGCCGGGCATCGATGTCGAGTTCAGCCGATTCGCGTTCGACGCCGTAGAGTTGGCCAATGACCTCGAGTGCCTCGCTGGCGATCTGGCTCTGGCCCTGGGCAGCGAGATCGAAGAACTTGCGCCGCGCGTGCGCCATGCAGCCGGCTTCGGTTACGCCCTGCGCGATCAGCGTCTTGTAGCCGGCGTAGTCATCGCAGATCAGCGTGCCGCGCCACTCGCCCAGAAACGCCTGGGCATGACGGCCCGCGCGGCTGTCGGCGAAGTCGTAGACCACCGCCTTGATCGGATCGAACGCGCCGACGCTGTAGGACCACAGGTAGGCGCGGTGCGTCTTGCCCGCACCCGGATCGAGCATCGCCACCGGGGTCTCGTCCGCGTGCAGCACGGGGTGCGCCAGCAGGTCGGCCTTGAGCGCATCGACCAGCGGCTGCAGGTGCACGCCGCTCTGGCCCACCCACTGAGCCAGCGTCGATTGCGGGATCGCCAGCCCCGCTCGGCCGAAGATGCCTTCCTGCCGGTAGAGCGGCAGATGGTCCTGATACTTGGCCACCAGCACTTGGGCGAGCAAGCCGGCGGTCGGGATGCCCTTGTCGATGATGTGCGCCGGCACCGGCGCCTGCACGAGGGTTTCGCACGCCGCGCACGCCCACTTGCCCCGGATGTGGCGCTCGACGGTGAAGCGGCCCGGGGTGTAGTCGAGCTTCTCGGCGACGTCCTCGCCGATGCGGCGCATCGGGCAGCCGCAGGCGCAGGTGGTCGAGTCGGGCTCGTGACGGATCTCGGTGCGCGGCAGCTCGGGCGGCAGCGGCTTGCGTCGGGCCTGGCCCTTGGGCGTCGACGTGCCGACACTGGGCTGGAGTTGCTCGAGCTCTTCGCTCATCGCCGCAAGATCGGCCTCGGCGGTCTCCTCGAAGAGTTGCACCTGCTCGCTAGACAGACGCTCGGCCTTCACGCCGAAGCGATGACGCTTGTGCAGCGCCAGCTCATGCGTGAGCCGCTCGATCTTGGTCTGGCGCCACACGAGTTCGCGCTCCTGCTCGATGAGCAGGCGACGCAAGGCGTCGGCATCCAGTTGATCGAGGTCGGCGGGCAGCGGCATGGATCGATCATGTCCGATGCACGCCTCCGCCGCCATCGGGGCATCCGCCGATAGCGCGGACTCAGAGTGTCCGGATCACACCGCCATCGCCCAGCCGTTGCCACGGCAGCCCGAGCACCAGCGCATCGAACTGCGTCCGGGTGAGTGCGACACCGCCCTGGCCCTCGGTCCAGTGAAAGCGGCCCTGGTTCAGGCGCCGGCACGCCAGCCACACCCCGAAACCGTCATGGACCAGCACCTTCAAGCGCGTGCCGCGCCGGTTGCTGAAGAGGTAGGCGTGATGCGGCTGGGCTTCGCCGAACACGCGCACCACCTGCGCGAGCAACGTGTCCATGCCTGCACGCATGTCCAAAGGCGCCGCCGACAGCCACAGCGCCTCGATGCGGATCATGCCAGCCACTCGCGCAACCACGCGCCACAGGCATCGGCCGCCTGGATCGGCCACTCGAGCTTGACGCGGGCGTTGCCACGCTGCGCTTCAAGACGGATCACCGGCGCCTCGGCTGCGGATGCAACCCGCACCGGCACAAAGCCTGGCTCAGACAGCGTCGTGAGCTCAGCGCCGAGCGGCTTGCGCCGGCTCGGCGGCGCGATCCCGCGCTCGCGCATCCAGCGATGGACCTGGTTGGCGTTCAGGCCGTTGGCCAGAGCCACGCCCGCCACCGAGACGCCAGGCTCACGGCAAGCCGAGATCACCGATTGTTTGAAGGCTTCGCTGTGCGTGCGCCGAGTCCGGCGCGGGATGACGACATCCATAGTGCCCACCATCAGAACTAGTGGACATGATCTTCAATGGGCTAGGCGGATGGGGGAAGGTGGGTTCGCCGGGTGCTTACCAAGCAGCAAGATGCGATCAGGCTTCATTCAGTGCGAGCCAAGAAGGGACTGCTCGCAACCAAGGCTAGTTGAGGCGCTCGATACATCAACGACACACCGTGACCAGCAACGCCCGCAGCATCTCTTTCGCATCAACTTTCAGTATCCAGGTTAGCGATCACCGGGGCACTGGACGTCAATTACCTTCGCCACGACTGCCGTGGCATCATCGCTCGGAACCACTTCCTCGCAACTGGAACACCCAATGGCTGACTTTACCCAATACAACCTGTCGCAACTGAAGCAGCTGAAGGCGCGCGTCGCGAAAGAAATAGACAAACGCGAGAGCGAGAAAAAGACGGTTCTACTCAAGCAGCTGCGAAAACTTGCGCGAGAAGAGGGCATCGAGCTGGAGGAGCTGCTCGACATGGCAGCAAAGCCGACAGCGCCATCCAAAGGCGCGAAGACCACAAAGCAATCGCCGAGCTTTGCGCCGCAGAGAGCCGCTCTTCCCATCAAGTACCGTAATCCAAACAACCTTTCTCAGGGCTGGTCAGGCCGCGGCCGCAAACCCGGTTGGTTTGAGGCATGGGTCAACAATGGTGGCAGCCTTGATGCCCTAGAGAACGCGGCACAAAGCAGAGCGCGCAAGAAACCCGTCGCAGCGCCCAGTTCTGCAGCAGCGCCTGCTACCGACAAGACTGAAGCCTCCACAGCTTCGCCCGCGGATACACTTACTGTTGAGTGAGGTGAGCGAATGACCGAAACCACGACAACCGTAAGCGCGCGCAAAAAGCAGCCCGCCCTCCTCTTCAAAGCAGGCGCAGACGTCCAAGCGCATCGCAAGAAGCTCGGACTGAACCAATCTGAGTTTTGGAGCCGTATCAACGTAACGCAGTCAGGCGGGTCGCGCTATGAATCAGGGCGGAACATCCCAAAGCCTGTGCAGTTGCTTCTCCACCTGGCATACGGAACAGAGAAAGAGTCGCACAAATTGCTGACCTGGCTGCGTGAATCGCCCCGGGTTTCCTAGACGGTCCCGTTCTTCAAAAAATACTGCCGCTCGAACTCTACCGGCGAGAGCTGGTTGGTGAAACCGTGGCGTCGCCGTGGGTTGTAGAAGAGCTCGATGTAATCGAACACATCGGAGCGAGCCTGCGCCCGATCCGTGTAGATCTTTCGCTTGATCCGCTCGCGCTTGAGCAGTTGGAAGAAGCTTTCCGCTACCGCGTTGTCGTGGCAGTTGCCACGCCGGCTCATGCTCGGCACCAGTCGGTGCGACTTCAGGAAGTCTTGCCAGTCGTGGCTGCTGAACTGGCTACCCTGATCTGAATGCACCAGCACCTCCTCAGTCGGTTTGCGCCGCCACACCGCCATCAGCAAGGCGTTCAACGCCAGTTCCTTGGTCATCCGCTTGAATCGCCCCGGGTTTCCTAGACGGTCCCGTTCTTCAAAAAATACTGCCGCTCGAACTCTACCGGCGAGAGCTGGTTGGTGAAACCGTGGCGTCGCCGTGGGTTGTAGAAGAGCTCGATGTAATCGAACACATCGGAGCGAGCCTGCGCCCGATCCGTGTAGATCTTTCGCTTGATCCGCTCGCGCTTGAGCAGTTGGAAGAAGCTTTCCGCTACCGCGTTGTCGTGGCAGTTGCCACGCCGGCTCATGCTCGGCACCAGTCGGTGCGACTTCAGGAAGTCTTGCCAGTCGTGGCTGCTGAACTGGCTACCCTGATCTGAATGCACCAGCACCTCCTCAGTCGGTTTGCGCCGCCACACCGCCATCAGCAAGGCGTTCAACGCCAGTTCCTTGGTCATCCGCTCGCCCATCGACCAACCTACAACCTGACGGGAGAACAGATCGAGCACCGCACACAGGTACAGCCACCCCTCGTGGGTTCGGATGTAAGTGATGTCGGTCACCCAGCTCTTGTTCGGCGCTGTCGGGGCAAACTGGCGCTCGAGCAGATTTGGCGCAACCACCGCCGGCCGCCCACCGTAGCGACCGGGGCGGCGTCCATAGCCGGTGTGCGAGCGCAGGCCCGCCAAGCGCATCAGCCGCGCCACGCGATGCTTGCCACACGCTTCGCCCAAGTCGTGCAGATCGTTACGGATCTTGCGATAGCCATAGATACGCCCGCTGGCCTCCCAGCATTGCGTAATCAGCGCTCCGATGCGCTGGTCATTAGCCGAGCGCTCGGAAACGGGTTGCTGCTTCCACGCGTAGTAACCGCTCGGATGGACCGCCAGCGTCGAACACAGCCGACGCACCGGATACTGCACCACGTGGGCGTCGATGAAGGCGTACCTCACCCGGACTGCTTGGCAAAGTACGCGGCGGCCTTTTTTAGGATGTCGCGCTCCTCGGTCACGCGCCGCAACTCCGCCTTCAGGCGCCGGATCTCGTCCGCCTGGCTGTCGCGCTCGGCACGCTGCTCCGCCGGAACGCCGTAACGCTTGATCCAGGTGTAGAGACTGTGGGCGCTGACGCCAAGCCGCACGGCCACCTCAGCGACCGGATGTCCCCGGTCGGTCACCTGCTTGACCGCTTCGATCTTGAACTCTTCGGTGAAGCGCTGCTGCGCCTTCTTCGTTTCCATCGACACCTCCGTAACGCCTCATTGTGAGGCAAAAGGGTGTCTAGGAAACCCGGGGCGATTCAGAGATCCCCGCAACCCCTGCAGTACTGGGCAGCAAGATTATTCAACGGGACGACCTCCGCGTTTTCGTTGACGCTGACACAAAACGTGTGACCTTCCTAATAAAGAGGCCCAACCGTAAGGAAGTTCGGCAAACTACACTCGACGCAGATCGTGAGGAACGAATGCGTATTGCAATGAGTTAAAACACAATTAAGACGCCCTCTAGGTAAAAAATCAGCCGACGGCGCTGATCTGAATACCCTCTGAGCGCTCGATACAAGAAGGCTCGCAATAAAGCGAGATTTCTTTAGAGATCATTCAAACGCAACTCAGCCGAACGCCAGCGCTCGCACCCTTAACGCACAACACTAGAACATCGGAACTCAGCGAGGCACTTCGCAACAAAGTTCCGGTGTTCCGGTGTTCCGGTGTTCCGGTGTTCCGGTGTTCCGGTGTTCCGGTGTTCCGGTGTTCCGGTGTTCCGGTGTTCCGGTGTTCCGGTGTTCCGGTGTTCCGGTGTCTCTGATCAACGCAAACCCCTCTCCCCATCAGAGAAGGGAGGAGAGGGGCGAGAGAAGATTTTGCCTCTTGACATCAAAGACCAGGCAACTCAGAACTTACGCTCCGAATAATGCCATTTTTCCGCGACGGGTATAAGTTTGGCGTTCGTTGCTGTCTGATAAAGCGACAACACGAGACGCTGAAGCTCAACTGGAGCGCGCTGCAGCATCTGATAATCTACTCGCGCTTCGACAGCGAATGACGAATCAGATACAAAGCGCAACGCGCGCGAGAACAGACGATCAGATTCAGCATCCGAGACCAGAAAATCATCTGCTTTGAACCTACCCGCGAGAACAAAGCAAGTTATCGGCGGCAATCGAAGATAATCTGCGATACGCCTGATGAGCTGATCACTCACTGAAGAGAAGCTCCTGTCGCCAGCCAGCAATTGTGAAAAGTATGCAGGACTGATCGCAAAAATCTCAGCAACGTCTTTCACTTTTTGATCCTGCTGATACATTCTTTCTCTCAGACGGCTCGCCAATACCCGCCCACTATCTAGCTCAATCATTTAGCGTCCTCGTAACTTTTATTCACAGTTACGTATAGCTAAAACACCCACCCTCACCTCAGATTAGCCATCAGCAAAAAACCTTTGCTGATGGCTAATTTTTTGGAGAGCCTCACAAAAAGATTTAACCTAACGATTCGTTTGAACAGTACGATGACCTACCAAATGGATCACTGCTTATCGAAGGCTACTTTTTGGCGACGGCCGATCAGTCCGTTGGCACGGTCAGTCGCCGCACTGGGACCGTACGATGGCGACTGGCACAGCAACTTAATGCGTTCCGTGCATTTATCTCTTGAGTCGGCGAGCTCGCAAAAAACAAGAGAGCTTCTGCTGCAGCTCCTCGCACATCTACAGTCTTCAGATGAGTGCGCTCATGCTCTGACACGGAAGATCTTCATACCACCGAGACTCACGGCGCCAGAGATCGCGCAGTCAATTGCCGATCAACTTCCCTGCGAATCGATTGAGGCGCAAATCTACAATGACCATCTTGACATTAGCGGCACGCTCCGCGGGACGCGAGAAGATGCCATCTATATCTTCGAGGCAGCTATCGACCGAGGGCTGACCGCAGCAAAGAGACGAGCAATCAGCGAAATCTGAGTTGCCGCAGGATGTGACCGCCTCAGTTTTAAAGCCGACACCCGAGCGACGTGTGAGTTGCCGGATGCGTTGCTTGAAGGTCTTGAGCGCCTTGTCGGCCACCCTGCACTTGACCTGTCCGCCTCGGCCGCACAAGAAGGCATAGCCCAGAAAGTTGCGGCGCGAGGCCGGCGCGACGGCCGTCTTGGCGTCGTTCGCCTTCAGGCGGAGTCGCCCGTAGAGCTTGGTCAGGCACGCCAACACCAGTTCGCCTGCACGGGGACTGCGCACATATACATTGCAGTCGTCGGCATAGCGCACGAAGCGGTACCCTCTTCGCTCCAGTTCCCGATCCACCTCGTCGAGCAGCACATTGGCCAAGAGCGGCGACAGCGGCCCGCCTTGCGGCGTCCCCTTGTATCGCGCCATGACCACCTCGCCATCCATGATCCCGGCCACGAGGTAACGACGGATCAGCCGCAGCACGGCCTTGTCGTCGATTCGACTTGGCAGGCGTTCCATCAGGATGTCGTGATTGACCCGGTCGAAGAACTTCTCCAGATCCACATCGACCACCACCCGGTAGCCGTCCTGCACGTAGCGCTGTGCATCGAGCACCGCGTCGTGCGCACGCCGCCATCGGGCTTCGGGATCTGGCCCCGGCGCACCGGCAGGGGCCGGTAGTTGCCATCCTGCAAAGATTCCCGAATCCGGGGCCAGTGCGTTCTCAGGTAGTCCGCCGTCTCGGCAATCGACAACCCATCCACCCCAGCACTGCCGCGATTTGGATTTGACGCGTTTCCACGCCGCCTCCATGTTCGCTCTCGCGAGCGCCTGCGCAAGCAGGCCGTCCCGCCATGGGCTTCCGGCTTCATCCCGCGCCGTCCGTGCTTCATCACGCACCACTTCAGGATCGGCTTCACCTCGCCCTCCCGCGTTGCGCCCCGGACTCCCGGGTTTCTGATGCACTGCACGTCCGAGCGACACGGCCTTCGGCCCTCCTACTCGTTCGGCCCTTCGCCCAAAACCAACGGCTACTATGGCCTCTGCTGACTTCTCGTTCCGGCTCAGCGCCGTCGCCCTTTCAGGCACAAGGCGAGATCTCCCCAGGTAAGGACGCACTCCTTCGCTGCACAACCGCCGGATTTACGCCGCTTCGCCTTGATCACGAGAGCTTCGCGGCTTCTTGCCCGCTCGCACTGCTCTGCAGCGCCTCCTATCCAGTTCTTGTCCATCGGCTCGCAGCTTACGTTCCACGCTTCCCTCCCACGCTCGGTCGCCCTCACGCAGTTGCGCTTCACTTCGTTCGCTGTGATCAACTTACGGCGGGACTTGCACCCGCAGGAATGCGCCCATGCTGGGCGCACACGTGAAAAAGGCCAGACATTGCTCTCTGGCCTTTGGAAGATGGTGGCGGAACACGGAACCGAACCAGCGTCCGTAATCCGAACCGGATAGTAACGCCTTGGCCTTGAGGGCGTGGATTCGACGAATTGGCCATATCAAGATGGCCGCGACCGCGTGACTGATCCTCACGCACCTCCCCCAGGACTCTCTACCGTGAGCGCAGCTCTGGCTGGCCGGCGTCGCGGTTCTATGGGAGAATCTGCAAGACTTGGCAATCGAAATTCAACGTCTGCATAGGAACGGCAATGGCAGAGCCTGATGGCGACATCCTGACTTTGGACGAGGTCGCGGCCTACCTGAAGGCGGGCAAGCGCACGATCTATCGGCTCGCAGCAAGCGGGGAGATCCCTGCTTTCAAGCTCGGCGGAACTTGGCGGTTCTCGCGCAGCGACATCGAGAGCTGGATCAAGGAGCAATCGGCGGGCAGTCCCGAACGCGCCGCGAGCAAGGCATCGAACAAGGGGGATCGGAAGTAATGCTTGGACTGACGCTACGAGAAGAATTCCGGGGCAAGCGCCTCAAGGGCACAGCCATCGAGCTGTCCAACGACCAGAACACAGGCGCGACCCAGATCGCGGCACAGCAGTTCCTGGAGATCACTTATCCCACACACGACCTGCTGAAAGGCATCGAGGCCGTCGGCCCCAGCCAGGGACGCCCCGTGGTCGTGATCGGCGAACGCGGCCTCGGTAAGTCGCACTTGATGGCCGCGCTGTACCACGCAGTCACCGACCCAATCTCGACAGGCTCGTGGCTCAATGCCTGGGCAACCACGTTGGCCGACGCCAGCATCGGCAAGATCGCCCTGCGAGACGGGATGCACGTCATCGGCGAAAGCCTGCATCGCCACCGCTACAAGTTCCTGTGGGACGTTCTGTTCGAGAACCATCCCCACGGCACCTTCATCAAGGGCAAGTGGGACGGCCAGGGCGCGTCCAAGACCGAAATCCCGTCTGACAAGCTCATCATCGAGTTGCTGGAGAACAAGCCGACGATGCTGCTGCTGGACGAGTTCCAGACGTGGTACGACGGCCTCACCAACACCAAGCAGTACCCGTGGAAGAACTGGGCGTTCAACTTCATCCAGATTCTTTCGGAGATCGCCAAGGAGCGCCCCGACCTGCTGGTGCTGGTGATCTCGGTGCGCAACGGCGGCAGCGACGCCTACCAGCAGGTGCATCGCGTCAACCCAATCGCCATCGACTTCAAGGCGGGCGGCAGCGCCGAGCGCATCCAACTGGATCGCCGCCGGATGCTGTTGCACCGCCTGTTCGACAACCGCCTGCAGATTGCCAGCGGCACCATCGAATCGCTGGTCGCGCAGCACGTCGCCGAATCCTTCCGCTTGCTCGACGTGCCGTCCGCCGAGCAGGAACGCAAGCGCCGGGAGTTCATCGAATCGTGGCCCTACGCGCCGCACCTGCTGCGCCTGCTCGAAGAACAGGTGCTCATCGCCACCGACGCGCAGGAAACGCGCGACCTGATCCGCATTCTCGCCAACCTCTACAAGAGCCGTGGCGAGGCCGTGCCCGTGCTCACCGCCGCCGACTTCCGGCTGGACGACGACACCTCGGGCATCGGCGCGTTGCTCGAAGCCGTCGCCAACCAGCACCATCGCACTCTGCGCGAGAAGGCGCAGCAGAACATCATCTCGGTGCAGGAGGCGCGGCACGACCACGCCAGCGTCGCGCCGCACCTGCAGGAAATCATCGGCGCACTGTGGCTGCGCTCGATTGCCGTGGGCAACCTCGCCGGAGCCGATCCCGCCACGCTGCAACTGGACATCACCCGTGGCAAGCCGGTGGACGACAACGCCTTCCAGGTCGAGCTGGCAACCATCGTCGAGAACAGCTTCAACATCCATCAGGACGGCACCAAACTGCTGTTCCGCGAGGAAGAGAACCCGCGCGCCAAGCTCATGGCCTACGCGCGCAACGACAAGCTGTTCGCCGACGGCGCGGATCAGGCGCAGCTCGCCAAGCAGGTGCGCTACGTCATCGGCGGCAGCGACGAGGTCGCCAAGACCTTCCGCGTGATCGCCCTGCCCAAGTCGTGGGTCAACGATCCGTGGACGGCGCTTGATGAAGCCGAGCAGCCCGACAAATGGGATGATCGTCTGCCCATCCTCGTACTGCCCGAGGAAGCCGACAAGCTCGACGCCACGCTGGGCCGCTGGCTCAAAGACCAGTTGCAGAAGCGCCGCAACACCGTGCGCTTCCTACTGCCGCGCGCGGGCAGCACCAATGCATTCATGGATCGTGACTTGCTCATCCTCGCCCGCGCGGAGATGAAGGCGCAGGAGTGGGGCAGCCAGAACCCCGAATACAAGAAACTGCACAAGGAGTTCGAGAACACCCTGCGCGACAACCTGAAGAAGCGCTTTGACCGCTTCGCCGTGCTTCAACGTTGGAACTTCGCCGATCCGGCGCAATGCAAGTTCAGTGTTGAACGTCTCGACAAGCAGGGCTCGCAGATTCCCGAGGCCATCGAGGAGGCGTTGATCGGCGACCTGTTCGTGCCAGAAGACTTTGAGGATCTGGTGCTCGAATACGCCAGCAACAACGAATCGGTCGGCAAGCTGCTGCGCGAGCTGCAAGAGCCGCGCCCTGCTGGGCAGGACTGCATTCCCTGGCTGAGCGAAACGGCCATGAAGGAACGCCTCCTGCGTCTGTGCGCCAAGGGCAAGGTCGCCATCAACGTGCGTGGTATGGAGTACCTGCAAACGAATCCGGGCGAGGACGAAGACACCGCTTGGAAGCGTCTGCGCCCCAAGCTGTCGCTCACGGGCCGCCATCTCGACGACGTGTTCGTGATGCTGCCCTCGGCAGTGCCCGCAACAGGAGGTTCCACACCGCCCGCGCCGCCGCCAAGCGGTGTCCCGCCAGTTGGTGGCGCGGCCCCTACGCCGGGCGTGGCTGGGCCAGCCCCGGGCGGTTCGCCCGCACCCACGCCATCCCCCACGCCGGGCGGCATCTTCGGCGGCGACGGCGGCACCACCAAGCCGCGCACGCCTCTGTCGAACCCCGCCACGTCGCCGCTCAACCTGATCGGCAAGATCGAAGGCTGGGGAATTGGCCCGGCCACCAAGGTCGCGGAGGTGTCCATCAAGGTGTCCGCCGCCACCGGCGCGCAGCTCAAGGAACTGCTCAAGAAGCTGCCCGAAGGGATGACCTTCGAGCTGAATCTTGAAAAGGAGGACGATTGATGGCACTGACCGCCAGCGCCTTGCAGGCCCTGACCCAAGGCTCCGACGCCGATGCTTGGCGCGTCATCGTCGATCAGGCTATTGAGATCGCCAAAAAGCCGCTGGCCGCAGGCAATGCGCCCAGCGAGGTCGTCCGGCGCGACCGCGAAATCGGCGCACTTGATCTGTTTCTCTCCTCCAGCGGCTGGGACTTGTGGCCAGCCTTCGGCGACAGCGTCGAACGCACCTCGGATCGCCTGACGCGCTGGTGGGCCGAACCCTTCAGCGCCAAGGCGGTGCTGATCCTCGACGGCCTTTCCCTGCGCGAGCTACCGTGGCTGTTGAAGGGGGCGAAGGAACGCGGCTTCACCACGCACGAGGTCGCTGCCTGCGCCTCCGAGCTGCCCGGCGAAACCGATGAGTTTGCCCGCGCGCTCGGCTTCGCCAGCCGCAGCAAGCTGCAGAACAACGGCGGCGGTCTTGCGCACAAGCTGCAAGCCGCCAGCACCGAAACCGTGGACTTGCCGTGGAAGGACTGCGAAGCGCTGATCAACAGCGCGCCGAACCAGATCTTCTGGCACCACTGGCCCGACGCCAAGCTCCACGACGGCTCCGGCGCAGGCCAGGGGCTGGAGCCGCTGACCAAGGACGTGGCCGAGCAGTTGTCCAGCGATGACTTCTGGGCCTTCGTCGAGCGCCTCGCAACCGGGCGGCGGCTGGTCATCACCTCCGATCACGGCTACGCGGCCACCGGCTACTTCCCCGATGCCGATGGCGAGGTCGGCCAGTTTCTCAAGCAGACGTTTGGAAGCTCGCGCAGCAAGGCGGGAACCGGAGACACCGGCCCCTTCGTGCCGCCCGTGGCATTGCAGATCAACAGCTCCCACGGCGCGCACCTGTTGGCCCTGGGCCGCAGGAAATGGCGCAGCCAGGGCGGCTACCCGACGCTGACGCATGGCGGACTTTCGTTGTTGGAAGTGTTGTCGCCCTTCGTCGAGCTAACTAAGTAAGGATTGCGCCTGATGGCCACGAAAAAAGAACTGCTACAACAAGAAATCGCCAAAGCTGTCGGCGCTGGCAAGGTCGTCGCACTGGAAACGGTTGACTTCAATGATCCGAACCGTCCAAAGACTTGCCTCGAAGTTGATTTCCCGCTTCTGCCAATCAATAGCATCGCAAAGATGGAAGCACATGCTGGTGTGACAACCAAGCCCATCTATCAGATGTCGAAGTACTGGGCCAGAAGGCCGTCATCTGTGTTTCGATCCTTGCTGCTAGCGGCGGCAACCAAAGCGCCGGACGATCCGTCGCACGCGGCCAAACTGGTCTGGGACAACTACTACGCCAATCATCAGAAGAAGGGTGCGTTCAAGCACCTGAAGGTGGCGGACATCTTCATGGGCGGTGGCACCACGTTGGTGGAAGGCTCGCGCCTTGGGATGCAGATGGTCGGCAACGACCTCAATCCGGTCGCGTGGTTCGTGGTCAAGCAGGAACTCGCCAATGTCGATTTGGAGCAAGTGAAGAAGCTCCTCGCCGACATCGAGGCCGAGGTCAAGCCACAGATCATGCCCTACTACTACTGCGACGGGCCGGAAGGTGAAAAGGGAACGTGGACGCACCTGCCGACCAAAAAGGTGATGCCCGCCGATTTCGACCCGCTCACCATTCCGCGCGAGCAGCGTAAGGATTACAGGTACGAAGGCCCGGAGATCATTTACACCTTCTGGGCCAAGCACGGTCCCTGTCAGGTGACGGGCTGCGGCCATCGCACGCCGATCATGACAAGCCCCGTGATGGCGGTGAAGACACTCACCGTCAAGCATTGGGAACATACCTGCGGCAAGTGTGGGGAAGCCTTCGACGTGGAGGAAGAAGCCGCGCGAATGGCACCCGATGCACCGTTCTACGTCGCACCAAGTGAGCCCGCGTACTCCGTGCTTGACCGCAAGAAGGGCGTGATCTGCCCCCACTGCAGCCACACTGCAATGGTGAACCTCGGCAAGGGCAAGAACAAAAAGGTGGAACTGAGCCTGCTGGTGCATCCGCAATGGCTGGCGGGCGAAGCCAAGCAGGATGCAAACGGGCAACCATACGGCGGTTCGGCGCAGGACGACGTTGCGGCGACCACGCGATGGGATGCGGCACGGGCAGCGAAAATCCGCCTTCTGGAGGTACGCGGGGCGTTGCCGGATGAAGTGATTGACCCAGAATCTGGCGAAACCTTTTCGCCCGTGAAAGGGACTGTACCGAAACGCTCCAACTTTGCCTGCGGGTCCTGTGGGACGGTGCAGGACGTGCTTGCAACGGTGAAGGCTAGTGGCAAAACAGGGGCAATGGCCGCCTACGCCTCACAGTGTTACTCGCCAAAACGCGACGCGATGGGCAAGCCCTACAACGGTCGTTTTTTTCTGCCTTCGATGGCATTCTGCAACGTCAGTACGACGCGGCAGCCAACGAGTGGAACGAGCGCAAAGATACTGACCTGAAGGACTATTGGCCGCGTTCAAGTGTGCCTTTCGGCTTTATGACGGGGATGGCCAATGGCGACATCCGAGAGGGCCACGGCTTTACGCATTGGTGGACGATGTTTAATCCACGGCAGTTGCTTGTTCACACGCAACTTATGAAGGCGATTGTGAATATTGGCAACTATGACTGGGAGGTTCGCGAATATATCCTCGGAGCCTTTCAGAACTATCTTCGTAATCAGAGCATGTTCGCGTTCTGGCATACGAAGCTGGATACGCTCGCCCCTGCTTTATCGAACAGCAACTTCCATCCGAAATCAACGGTTGTTGAAACGGGCGTTTTTTCCCCTCTCGGCTATGGGCCGTGGACTTCAGCAATCAAGCCTCTTTTTAAGGCGATTGAGTGGAAGGAGTCCCCTTGGGAGTTGGCTAGGCTCGACAAGGAAATTGATGTTCAGAGCGGGAAAGTCGGTAATACAGAAAAGATCCCGTGTACTGATCCACCTCTTGGTCGGCAAGAAATCTATTGCGGATCGTCGACAGAACTAAATCAAGTTTCTGACGGTTCAATCGATCTGGTCATCACCGATCCTCCCTTCGGCGGCCTGCTGCATTACTCGGAGCTATCCGACTTTTTCTACGTCTGGCTGCGCCTAGCGCTGAAGGACAAGTACCCCGACTACTTCACCGCCGACTACACACCCAAGTCTCTTGAGGCGGTCGCCAACCGTGCACGTGAGCCTGAAGACCCCGACGGCTTCTACCAGCGCCTGCTCACGCAGTGCTGGCGCGAGGCACATCGTGCTCTGAAGCCCAGCGGCATCCTGGCCTTCACCTTCCACCACAGCGAGGACGAGCCGTGGGTGGCGGTGCTGGAATCGCTGTTCAATGCGGGTTACTACCTTGAGGCCACTTACCCCATCCGCTCGGACGAAACCAAGGGCGAAGGCGAGTTCGGCTCCAAGACCATCGAGTACGACATCATCCACGTCTGCCGTAAGCGCACCGAAGAACCGAAGCCCGTGAGCTGGGGCCGGATGCGCCGCGAGGTGATGGCCGATGTACGCCAGTTGCAGGCGATGCTTGAAAACCACGCCAAGGAAGGTCTGCCCGCCGCGGACATCCAGGTGATCCGGCGCGGCAAGGCGCTGGAGTATTTCTCGCGTCACTACGGCAAGGTCTACGTGGATGAAGGCCGCACCATCTCCGTGCGCGATGCGCTGGTGGGCATCAACCAGCTCATCGACGAAGACGCCGACAAGGGAAAGGAAGCGCCGCCGGTCAACGCCGAGCCGATCACGCGCCAGTTCCTGCGCACCTTCGGCAGCGCGCCCGAGCTGAAGCGAGACCAGTTGCAGAAGTTCCTCAAGGGCTCGATCACGACGCCGGACGAGTTCGTGCAGCGGGGCTGGTGCTCGGAGAAGAACAAGGTGTTCACCCGCACCAATCCGCTGGAGTTCGCACGCGAGTGGTCGGGTAAACATCGCCGCAATCTCAAGTCGGATCTGGATCAAGCACTGGTGCTGATCGGCGCTTGCTTCGACGGTAGTGGCATCAATGCCTCGGACACGCTGAAGAACGAGAACTTCAAGCCGCACGTGGCGCTGAAACCGCTGCTGGAATGGCTGCATCGCAACGGCCCGGATCAGACCTCCCGCAACGCAGCCTCGCGTGCGGTGTCCATCTACAACGCATGGCACGCGAGCCAGACACCCCAGCCCGCGCAGGGTTCCTTGTTCGATGACGATGGGGAGTACGAACAATGAGACAACTGCGCGACCCGGTCTGGCAGGTGCGAGGCACCAGTTGGGTGTGGGATGAAGAGGCCCGCAACCAGATCTGCGCAGCCAGCGAGGTGTGGAGCCTGCGCCAGTTTCTCCGTGCGAAAGCAAATTGGCCGGACGATCTGCCCAGCAATGGCGGCAGGACGCTGGTGGTGGCCGGGCTGGATGGCAGCCTCGATCTGCTGACGCCGGGCGATGCCGAAGCGTGGCTGGGCGATGCGATCAAGCCCGCCATCCTGTCGTTTCAAGATGAGTGGGGAAGCGATGGCGCGCTGGTGTTCTGGCTGCCCGGCGGCCAAAACCGTGTCAGAGCGCACCCAGCCACTGATGAGGTGGGTTGGCTGTGTCACGCACCTCACGGGCACCAGATCGACCTCGGTCGCATCCTGTGGGGCCAAGCTAACGAGTACCCGCAGGAAATCCTGCTACGTGAGGGTGCCAAGCCCGCTGGCCTGTTCCACCTGCGGATTACCTGAGGGCGACGCGTGACGGCAGAGATTCAGTTCCAACCCGGCGAGCGCATCACCCACCACGAGTACGGCCAAGGTGTTGTTCTTGACCCAGCGCGCGATGGTTACCTGCGTGCCTTCTTCGGCGTGGGCGAGCGCCGGGTGCCGGTTGGATCGCTGCGGCGCGAACTCACGCGCACCGAGCGCATCCTGCGCGCCGTCGATGGTGGCGCGGAGCGGTCGCGCAAGGCGTGGCTGTCCTACGAGGCACACGCGCTGCCGGTGATGGAAAGCGCCTCGGCGCTGACTTCAGCCAAGATCGACCTGCTGCCGCATCAGGTGGTGCTGACCCACCGCATCGCCACCGCATCACCCCGGCGCTACCTGATCGCCGACGAGGTGGGCTTGGGCAAGACCATCGAAACCGCGCTGATCCTGCGCGAGCTGGCCAGCCGGGGCGAATTGACCCGTGCCCTGATGGTGGTGCCTGCGGGCCTCGTGAACAACTGGCACCGCGAGCTGAACGAGGTGTTCAACCTCGACTTCGAGGTGTTCGGCTCCGAAGGCGACATCACCGACCGCAAGACCAATGCCTTCGCCAAGCACGACCGGCTGATCGCCAGCATCGACACACTGAAGCGCCCGGCGCGCATCAAGCGCCTGCTGGATGCGCCGCGCTGGGATCTGGTGGTGTTCGATGAAGCGCATCACCTCACGGCCTACAAGACCGGCGGCAAGGTGCGCAAGACCGAGAACTACAAGCTGGCGGAGGCGCTGAAGGATCACCCCGCGACCTCGTGCTGCTGTCGGCTACGCCACACCAGGGCAATCACTTCCAGTTCTGGATGCTGGCGCAACTGCTGAACCCGACGCTGTTCCGCAGCCCCGAGGAGATGTTGGAGGAGCGGCACCGCCTCAACACGGTCATGTTCCGCCGCACCAAGGCAGACGCCTGTCAGCCCGATGGCTCGCCGCTGTTCGCGCGGCGCTGGGTTCACACCGAATCCTTCGTGATGAACCAGGCCGAGCGGCTGTTCTACGAGAAGCTGCGCGAGTACCTGGAGGACGGCTTCGACCTCGCGCGCCGACAAGGCAACCAGGGGCGTGCGCTGGGCTTCCTGATGGCCATTTTCCAGAAGATCGCGGCATCGAGCTTTGCTGCCGTGCGCCGCACGCTCAAGCGCCGCCTGCTGATACTGACGCTGCACGAGGCGTTACTGCGCGACAAGGAACTGGACATTGAAGGTCGTGAGCGCCTGACCGAGGAGGCGCGCGAACTGATTCACGGGGAATTCGGACTGCCGCGCGACAGCATCGGGCGCAGTGAGGTGGATCGTGTGCTTGCCGATCTGAAGTACCGGCTGGTTAAGAAGCTGGACGAAGAGGCGCTGGAGATGGCCTCCGACCCTTACGCCAGCGAATATTCGTCCTCGCACGCGGAAGAAGCCGCGTCGGCGGTGGTGGATCTGCATCTGCCGGAGGAGCGTCTGCGCATCGGCGACCTGCTGCGGGTGTTCCCGGCAGAGCGCGAAACCAAGATGCAAAAGCTGCTCGACGGCTTGGGCACGCTGTGGCGTCAGAACGCCAACGAGAAGATCGTGATCTTCGCCACCTACCTCGGCACGGTGGACATGATCGCCCGCGAAATCGAGCAGACCTTCCCCGGTCAGGGGGTTGCCGTGCTACGGGGTGGCGACCACGGCGCGAAGGTGGCGGCGGAGCGGCGCTTCCGCCTGAAAGATGGCCCGCGCGTGCTGGTGTGCACGGCGGCGGGGCGTGAAGGCATCAACCTGCAGTTCGCGCGCGTCCTGTTCAATTTCGACCTGCCGTGGAATCCGATGGATATGGAGCAGCGCATCGGGCGCATCCATCGCTACGGCCAGAGCCATACCGCGCAGGTCTACAACCTCGTGCTTTCGGACACCATCGAAGGCCGCATCTTCCTGCTGCTCGACGAGAAGCTGACCGAGATCGCGCGCACGGTCGGCAAGGTGGATGAGCAGGGCAATGTGGCCGAAGACCTGCGCGCGCAGATTCTGGGCCAGTTGTCGGAACGCTTGAACTACGACCGGCTGTATCAGGAGGCGCTGTCCGACCCGGAGCTGAAGCGCACGCAGGTGGAGCTGGAGGCGGCGCTCTCGAACTCCCGCGAGGCGCGGCAGGTGGTATTCGACCTGTTCCAAGACCTCGACGGATTCAGCCTCGACGACTACAAGCCCTTCTCGGACGTGTCGTCCAGTCTGGATCGGTTGGTGCGCTTCCTCTCGGCGGCGGTCGTGGATCGCCAACAGAGGCTGATCAAGGTGGACGATGCGACCTACGACCTCGTCACCGCCGAAGGCACGCACCGCGCCCGCTTCACACTGAGCCGCGAAGCCGCGACCAATCAGGACGATCTGCAGCTGATGGGCTTGGATCACCCCTTGGTGCAGGACGAGTTGGGCCGCTGGCGCAGCGTGCCGCCGGAGGAAGTCGGCATCGCAGTGTCCGGCGACGTCGACGAGCCGGTGCTGCTGTCGCTGTGGATGGTTGAAGCATCAGCTGGCAAGGGCGAGCGCCGCGTGGTGGTGCAGCCCATCGCCGTCAAGCAGGACGGCACGCGCGTTCCAGCGGTCGAGCGCCTGTGCGAGAAGTTCCTCCAAGCACCGCCTGCCACACCGATGTTCCGGCCTGAGCAGCGGAGCGACCTGTTCACCCATGCCGTTGAGCCGACCCTGCAGCGAGAACTGAAGCACAAGGGGGCCGCGAATGGCGATGGCAGCTATTCGGCGGAGCTGATCGGGTACATCGAAATTTTGCGAGATGAAACTGGTACAAGCGCCTCATAGCGTTGGTACTATGTACAGCTCAGTACTGATCTGTGTTTCGCAGATGCCAAGAAACAAAATGAAGGGATAGTCCGGTGTCGAGCTATAAGTCAAGAAAAGCAACGCTGAAAGCCATTGCGGAAAGCAGAGAATCTGCGGTTATCTCATATGTAACCGGGGATAGGCGGCAGCTGGAAACCCAAATCTCACCCGAGATCATAGATCTATTTGTTGAGCATCTCGACGACATCGGCCCAACGAAAAAGATATCGCTACTTCTTCATACGAATGGAGGGGATACGGCCGCTGCTTGGCGTCTTGTGGAACTTGCTTCATACATTCTGTGACGAACTCGAAGTGATAATTACCGCGAAGGCTTTAAGTGCTGGAACGTTGATTTCGCTCGGGGCAAATAAGATTGTTATGACGAAGCAAGCAGCTCTCGGCCCGATTGACCCAAGCATTAATCACCCTCTCAATCCGTTGATACCCAATGCGCCTCATGTGAAGGCCCCAGTTAGCGTGGAGGCGATCAGAGGCTATTTGGATGCAGCAACGGAGCTTGGCATCAAGGATGCATCCAGCCTCACTCAAATCCTTGTTGACCTATCAAATAAAGTTCACCCACTCGTCCTTGGTCAAATATTCCGATCTCGGGAGCAAATTAGATTTTTGGCCAAGAAGCTCCTGAAGCGTCAAGTTGAAGACGAACAAAAGACCAGAGAAATCATTGATTTTCTTTGCGCTGAGTCCGGGAGCCATGACTACACTATCAATCGAAGAGAGGCGCGCGATCTTGGTCTGAATATCGAGAATCCGTCTGACGGGCTTTATGGCCTATTGAGGAAGCTGCATCTCAGCTATGTGGATGAGCTTAAGCTGTTGGAGCCATACGACCCATACAGTCTGCTGGGCGCAAACCAGACTACTGACTATGCACTTCCGCGAGCGGCCATCGAAAGCGTCAAGACGGGTAGTCACAAGTTTCTATCGGAAGGCACACTGACCAAAACGGTCACCCAGCAAGTTGGGCCAGCTGGGCCTTTCATGCAAGACATGATCAATGACAATCGAAAATTCGAAGGCTGGAGAAAGACATCATGAACTACTTTCAACCCACTGCAGATGCTCGCGGATTTTTTCAATCCAATTCGTCAGCGGGTAACGCTTCGCTCACCAGCACGGCTGTTTCCGGAAATTTGAGTGATCTAATGAGAAATGCCACCGTGGTTCGGGTGAACATTCCTAGCCCGCGCAAGCCCACTACCTGCGCAGAGCCTAGGCAAGGCACCAGCACAAACGCAGCCGAAGGCTAAGAAATAATCGCTCAGGAGAGGAATGCTGCCTCTGCCGCGCGTCTAGCGACCAACCCAGGCAGCATTCTTCCTCCGCCATAGACCCACCGGCGCAACGCCTGACTGGCCGCAACCCAATCTAGCTGGTTAACCCGTCGCCGCAGCGTCGAAGTCTGCAAGCGCCCCGCCCCGAGGTTGAACGTGAAGTCCACGATAGCCGCTAGTCGCCCCTCCGGTTCGGTTACCAGCACCGGGCAGTAGCGCAGCGTCGCCGCCAATGCCGTCTGCAGATCGCGCGCCAGATAGACCTCGGCTTCCGTCTCGGTGATCGGCTGGTGTTTGGAATCGCAGAGATGGCCGTACCCAATCGTCCAGAAACCAGCCGGGCAGATGTAGGGAATGGCGGTGATCTCGATTCCGCGCTTCACCTTGCGCTCGAATCCCTCAAAGCGCTTGGCCAGCTCGATGGCCGCCTGAGGCACCTCGATCACGGCCGCACCCGGTCAAACACGCGCCCGAGGAACCAGAAGTTCAGCACCCCAGCCCACAACGCCTGATCGGCTTCCGTCCAGGCGTGCAGGACAGCAGTGCCCCAGCCAGCGCCAGCTGTCACGGCGGCGGCGAACGCTGCCGTCTTCGCAGCGCAGTAGAGCGCCATGAACCAGTAGGTGATGACGGGGCGCACGCTGATCGACAAGGCATCAGACCAGCGCACGCCGGAGCGTTGCCCTTGGGCGGCGACGGCCTCGCGTAGCGTCTGGATGGCCCCTACGTTCCACGCCGCCTCTGCACCTGCGCCAATTTCTGCCATCCGCTGCGCACCCCGCAGCTTCTCAAATTCCAGCGCCTTGTCCTGCATCGCCAGTTCATGGCCACGCTCTCCCTTCCGGTCGAGCCACTTCAGGACTTCAGGAGCCAGACGAAAGGCTCCACCGAGGAGACCTCCAAGCAGGGTTTCGATCATTGCACGCCTCCCATCAGCTTCAACTTGATGGCGGCCCCCACCAGCAGCGCGGCCAGGATGCCGGTGGTCACGACCTTGATGGTGGTCTGCCAAGCCGTTCGGCGGGCATCGCGCCACGCCTCCAGCAGATCGCGCAGTTCGCGGATGTCCTTCGCGGCGCTGCCGTTCTCCAGCCCGAGATGGGCAAGACAACGCTCGGCTCCGCGTTCGGCGGCACGGTCCAGCAGTTCGTCGAAGTCCTCGCGGCGCAAAAGGAGCATGTTCTCGACGAGCGCAGGCTGTTGTTGTTCGGGTTCGGTCATTGCGGTCTCCAGAAACGCGAAACCCGCGGGGGAAACTCTGCCGCATCGCCCTGCGCCTGGATGCCTTAGGCAACGTGGAGGATATAGAACATCTCGATATCGCCCTTCACACAGAGGATTGCGATCCGGGCATCCACGGCACGGTAATCACTCTGAGCGATCTGCATCAAGGGTTGGCTTATCCCGACCCAAATCGCTTGCGTCAGGTCCTGTTGCAGGACTACGGAAGGCACGACGACTTCGCAGTGATCGTGGATGAGAAGAGGCTCGATGTTGATGACGTGCAAGGGAGCTACTCGGAACACCAGACGACGCTGCCTGACGTTGGTGATGTCAAACTGCGTCTATCGATCTTCGACGGCAAAGCGGGCTTGCGCCAGCCGGGAGTCACGCTTCGCGTCGGTGGAAAAGCGGTCGGCTCGCACAGCTTCTTTGGTCTGGAGGGGCACAAGTATTTTCCGCCGAAGCTGTTGAAGAAGATGTACGGTGAAGTGGATGCGGACGGACTGCTCGACCATGTCACCGCCGGATGGGATTCACTGGTAGAGAACAGCGAAAAACTGAAGGCGGTGGAAGCCTTCGTTCAGCCGATCCTCATTTCAGCGGCGAAAGAGAAGTACGGCATGGAGCTCCAGCTCGCGCAAGCGCGAATGCAGAAGGCCATTCAGCAACGCTTGGCAAGCTTGCCAGAACACAAGCGGAGTTTCGCCGACAAGTCGATCAAGAAGATTCTCGAACGCTACTACGACGAGCCGCCGAACAAGATTGAACCAATCGTCGGCGTGTTGCTGGATGCACTGGAGCGATCCGACTACCGCATCCTGCTGGAACACATAGCCGATGCATCGCAGGGTGACGTGGCGACTATTGCAGATCGCTTGAACGACTTCGGGTTGGCTGAAATGGCGTTTCTTGTCGCGCAAGCAGCTGCGCGACAGACATTTCTCGACCAACTGGAGGAATTGGCGCGCGATCCCGCTACGACCGAAGCGGCGATGCACAAATCGCTGGAGTTGAGTCTGTGGGTGTTCGGGCCAGAATATTCACTCTTTAGCTCCAACATAACCTTGAAGAGGCAGATTGAGGATGCCCTCAACACGACATACAAAGGGAAAAACGCCGACAAGCGTCCGGACTTGCTGCTGAACGAGAATCTCAGTGGCGAATATCTGCTGATCGAGTTTAAGCGCCCCGACCACAGTTTGAATTACGATGACTACAAGCAAGCCATTGAGTATCGGCACGATTTCTCCAAGCACATCACCTCGCCGATTCGGGTGATTCTGATTGGAGGCCGCCTATCACCTGATTTTCCCAAAGAAAATCGAGAACCAAACGTGGACGCTCGAATCTTCAGTCAAGTGATTGCTTCTGCGCGACGACAAGTCGAATGGTTGCTGCGCATTGACAGCAGCGAGGTCACTTCGTAGTCATTTGCATCTCCCTGACCCGCGCGTGCAACACCCTCAATTGCTCGGCGTTCTCGTGGCAGGTCTGATAGTTGGCGGCACGGTTCCGGCGACGGCAGAGAGCGAAATGCCAGCGGCGGAAGCATCAGCATCTCTGGCGGACTCGGACAGTTCACGCAACGGACTCACGTGATCCATTTCGGCCGCTACCGTGCGCTCGTTCCGTGGCTGTCTGAAGAAGCTGGGCGAGAGCATGCAGGTTCTGAAGGACCTCGACCTCTTGCGTTACGCCGAGGTGTTCCACCAGAACACACTGAGGTACGTTGGCAGGCTGCGCACGGTGCAGTGCTTCTGCAACTGAACCTGCTGGTCGGCGAAAAAGGGCTGACGACTTGCCAGAACCGGTACCAGTGGTCAGGACATAGCTCTCGCCGCTCTGCGCGAATCCGATAGCCACTTTTTGGTGTTTGATCAGGGTGAGCGACACACCTGCGCTCACTGCTGACTTGCCCGCACGGAAAATGCGTCCGCACTCCAGGTGGAGGCCAGGGCTGCCGCGGCTACGCACTGTGGCTAATTCGGCCCGAAGCTCAACAGTGACCGAAGGGGCCGCCACCTGTGAAAGAGTCCAAGGTTCGCTCAACATTTGTGCAAGCTGCCGTTGACTCAAGCCCGCGCTCGACCCTGTGGTTAACCAGAACGCGTTTCATCGCCTCGAACCCCGCTCAACTGCAGCTCGAGTTTGCACTGTGGAATCGTCGCGCGGTCATGCTCGCGATCAAGTCGCTCTTTGGCATCGACATGCCCATTCGCACCGACGGTGAGTATCTTCGGCGGTGGTGCCTCACGCCGCAGCGGCCGGTCAAGCGCGCGCTCGAGCGGGACCCGGCCCGGCTCAAGGCCTGGCTCGAGGACAAGTATCCGAACATCGTTGCGCGCGCCAAGACTGAGGATGCCGAGATCTACTGGGGGGACGAGACCGCCATTCGCCAGGACTCGCACTGGGTGCACGGCTACTCGATGGCGGGGCTGACGCCTAAGCTTGGACTGCCGGCTGGTCGCCATGGATCGACGTCGATGATCTCGGCGAGCACCAACCAAGGCTTGGTGCGCTTCTCGTTCTTCGAGGGCGCCATCGATGCCGAACGCTTCATCGCGTTCTTGGAGGACTTGATTCAGGATGCACAGCGTAAGCTGTTCCTGATCGTCGGCAACCTGCGTGTGCACCGCGCCAACCGTGTCCGCGAGTGGCTGCCGAAAACACCGAGAAACACCGAGAAGATCAAGCTGTTTTACCTGCCGCCGTACGCGCCGGAACTCAACCCCGACGAGCATCTGAACCGGGATCTGAAGACGACGATACGCTCCGGGCCGAGTGACAAAACCCGCCGCCGCACTTCTCGAGAAGGCGCGCGCCTGTATGGAGCGCACCGCTGGGATGCCGGATCGAGTGCGGTCGTATTTGAGCCATGAGCACGTCCGGTACGCTCAGTAACTTAGCTAGTTGATTGCCGGGGTAGTAGCTTTTGCCATGATTCGGTGACCTTTCAGATGCGCCAAGACCGCAAGGGACGGTGTGCCTACCGACGCCCAGATGCGGACGCAGACAGTGATACCTCTCGACCTTGAGTCGTCACGCCCCTAGCACCAGCGACGAAAGCGCCAGAATCGCCAGGTCCGCTTACGCGGCCGTCAGCTCTGCAGAACAGGAACGTATCCAGTCCAGGCGGGTAGGCTAACGACCTTGGCAATGACGCGCCAAAGGCGCGTACGCGCAACGCCGCGCTGATTTATACGGCGGGCGAGGAAGATTTTTCGTTGGTAGAATGCTCGCCGGAACGAAAAGCGTCATTAACCCTTTCGTCATTTCTTTGCCCTGAGCTCCACCAGAGACATCAGATAAAACAAGGGCGTTACGAGGGAACGCATAACCAACCGATGGCGCAGCAAGCAGCCAGACTCTCGACCCTGGCAATAAAGCGCCGCAGGCGCACAAACATCGAGTCCATATTTATCAAAAGTCTTTTTTTGCGCCATCGATATCGCAAAATCGTGCATTGCCACCGGTGCTACAGCACAACAAGGACAGATCGAAAACCTGTCTTTGTAGGATTGAATCCAGTTCTCTGTATCCCAGGATCAGTCGGATTAGACTGTAGGCTACAAAAGAGAGAGTGTCGCGTTGACAGGTTCGGGCCTATCCGTTCTTTGAAGCAATTAGCGTCACAACTACCCGGATAGGCCAATGCTGAGCAGAAAACGAGGTGCGCCGAGCCTTTACTGGCGGCCGGCGTGTCGCCGGTCGTAGATGAAGAGAGATCTAGAGAAGCATAGATTCCTCTCTTCTAGATGTTTCATACGGCGGCGGCTTACCGGAAAATTCGCAAAGTATCACACGGCGTTTTTCGCCCCTCAGATCCAGGGTAACGTCTTTTCTTCCGTCATGCCTCGTGTTTCATGCCGATAGCCGTTTTGATAGTTCCGCTAACCCTAAAACCTCCTTCCGCTATCCCCTAAGCGTTCTTCCGACGACAAGCTACTCCGCTTAGTGACATCATCATCGCCAGCTATACTAGCTACCGCTGACGGATAAGTAAGATGCCCCTAGAACTAACACCACTTCCGACGAACACCCCAAACCGCATCGAGCTCGACGCTGTTCCGTTTGCAAAACATGACCCTATCCTGTGCTTACTCCCAGGCATGTTTCGCGTGCTCGACGAGAAGTCTCGCAAAGACATCAACATCCCTCTGGCGCTGGCTGCAACACACGGTCCGCTGACTGTTGAACTAAGCAACCCTTACCTTCTGAACGGCAACGACCTATCAGTCCTGCAAGCGATTGTCGCACTCGCGACGAGTGGTAATACACTCGACCCTGCTCGCCCCGAACTACTGACAAGTCATGAGCAAGTGCTGATAGACAATTTACTGGCACCTGACAGCTCCCAAGGTAAGCAACAGCCGATGAGGGAGAAAGTGCTGCACTTGCAATTCAGCGTTTCAGCACTTCTGGAGCTCATCGGCTGGCCTGCATGCGGGGAGAATCGCGCCCTTGTACAGGACTGCCTGAAGCGCTTAGCTACGTGCGTCCTGTCCATTTTCCCAACAGACGAGCCCCAAAAAATACAGTGTTTCAGGCTGATTTCTGTACTCAGCATACGCGGCGAGTCTGCGCGCTGGAACCGAACACATGCAGCACTGAATCCGAGGCTCTCGGAAATCATCTCAGACGAGACGTCAAGACATACGCGGATTGGCCTGAACGAGACTCGAAAACTTGGCAAGAACCAGGCGGCCAGAATACTTCATCAGCGGTTGTGCGCGTGGATCAATGAGGGAACTACGCGACCCGTAACCTACGAGACTTTGGTCGGCTACTTGTACCCCACAGACGCTGAAGGAGCAGCCCTTGCAGCGCAGCTTGCGGCGGCACACCCGAAGCTCGCGAAGCAGTCGGAAAAGAAGACGAAAGTATTGCAGCTACGCGAGATGCAGTCTGCGATGAATGTACTGGCAACCCTCCCTGGCTGGTCAGTCCACCTCGCCAGCGACGCACCGTTCGTTCCTGACCCGATCATGACGGATTACGAGCAAAGCCGGGCTGAGCAGAAGCACAATAAATCGTGCAGCGCCGCACGTCGCGCAGCTGCCATAGATGTAATGAAGACTGTCATCCACGTGCGGCGGGGTCGCTGTTCATATTGAGCCCGCCTTGACTCATGAAGCTTTAGCGGCCCATCATTTTTTCTCGTACTTACAACAGGTGACTTCGACGATCAGACCTCGGGGGTAGTCTTGTGCAGCAACTTCAGGACATCCCATGGACTGTCCTCTGGCAGCTCCTCAACAGCGAACCCTTCGGCCCCCAGGCCAGACACCGCATCCACCCAGCAGTGCGATAGCCATCTCGGGTCCGACAGGCATCTCTCGAGGCTTGGACACTCCGACAATTGCAGCAACACGAGTTTTTGGTGCTCGCGCACCAGCCTTGCAGCGGAAGCGCCTGGAGCTGCGTCGTACCGACACAGACTCGACATGAGCGCCGAGACACGCTTGCGAAGTTCCCGCCGCTCCGCCTTGGCAACATCGAGAATCTCGTCTGCCAGATTGTCCCAGTCCACCCTCGCTACCGCACGGCTTCGAAGCGCCTGGGCTTGATCCACAGCCCATGCCGCAACGTCATTCGCATAGACCGGCCATGCTTCACGTCCCACGTCGGGCATCGCACCCCACTCCGCGTCGTACGGGTAGGGCAAACCTTCCGACGGAACTTCAAACGCTCCCTTCGCAACACCAATCCGCCGGCTGGTGTCGCGGGACGCTGGAACCGACCGCCGGTAAATCAGCCCGGGGTCCAAGCGAATGTCGCCTGGCCAGCAGACCGTTCCGGATGCGACAAACGCCTGCCCAAAGAGCGCCGGTTCTCTCAGCGCTGCGAAAATGCCCTCGGAAAGCCCCACAAGACCGGCCATCTCGAACAGGCCAGTCTCACTATTACTGAACGTGACACGCAGCGTGTAGTCAGGCAACGCTTCCACAGCGACAACGTCGAGTTGTGAAGCAAGCGGGGACTGCACGACACCCAGTTTCAACCCCAAAACACCGAGCAAGTTGTCGAGCTCTTCTACTGTCCCCGTTGCCTCCCCTCGGTCGATAGTCTCAAGAACCACTTCGGGGACGCCCGAGAGCTTGGCAAGCTCGTCGACCGCGAGCCCGAGTTCGGCACGCATGTATCTGACAGCTTGCCAAGGCGTCCAGTCAGTTCGCGCGAGCAACTCCGCGATGACGTGTTTTCTATGCGACAGCGGGTCTTCAGGCGACATAGAACCACCCTGTTTGTCCTTGTGAGCTCGGGGCCGCCGCCGCGATCCCACCAACAATGGGGTTGGCGCGCAGGACCTCCAGCGGCAACCCTTCCGCGCACCGGCGACTGTCAGCAAGCTGTCGAGCACGGAGCGGGGGAGTAAGCGGGACACGCACAACGTCCCGCTTGCCGCAGGACGCTCAGCTCGGCGCATGCTATGTCACACATTGTAAGTCTAGCTGCGGCCAATTCTTCGTCAGAAACAACCTACCGTCCTCCGGCGCCGGCAACTACTCCCTGGTCGCGGGGGTAGTCATGGCCAGGCCCAGCGCGAGCGCCATGTAGCACCACTTAACAGCTCACTGCTCTTGCGCGGCGCCAAGCGAGCTCAGAAACGACCGGACCAAGACACGCAGCGGATACGGCGACAGAAGCCGGGACACGCGAGTATGCGGCATAACGTTCGTGAATTAATTCACAATCCCGCGCCTGAGCCCCCTTGCTTCTAGCCGTGATAGCCGCTAATTTCCTACCTCGCTGAGTGCAAAGCTCAGCGGCTGACAAAGAAAGTCAGCATATCGCTCTCGAACCAGTCCTCGCGGACTCGAGTTGCCGATGCCCAGGCTCCGAAAAGCGTTCTGCGCTTCAGGATTCGCTCGTCCTCACGACGAAGGCATTGTGCAGTTCGGGAGTTGGCGGCCCAAGGCCGCGAAGCCAAGCGTTTCTCGCTCAGGCTCATCAACTTTCCCAGACCAAGCTTTTACTCTTTAAAAACTCGGAGTTTTACCCGCTGCATCGCGGGCTCGCCTCGGCCCGAGCATGCATGTTCCGCTGTTCCGGTAGCACCGTGATGAACCGCGTCCTTATGCATCGCTAGCAGCGGCAGCAATGCCCGCCGCGCATACGCATCACCACCGCGTCTTTGCATCGACCCCTTCGACCGGCCTAACCTCGCCTGGCCTAGCCAGAGCATCGCCGGCTCACACACTAATCGCTTCACGCAAACAACACCGGAACACTGGAACGCTAATCCGCTCCAGGGCTTTCGCACGTCTATTGAAAGTAAAGAATTGGAGAAAGCAGATGAGCAACGACTTCAACATGAATGAGTTCCTGCGGTACGTAGAGAAATTCGAGAATCACGTTTGCATCGACGAAATTTTCTACGAATGGACCGGAAACAACTGGCAAGTTCTAAAAGACAAGTATGGCGAGGCGTTCGCATTCGCCTGGATGAAATCGAAGGCACTGGACAGCATCTCTAAGAACCTTGCGCGAACCGCATGGACCACCCTGAAGCTCGACCTATTGAGTCAGAAAAAAAAGATCAAACCCCAAGGCATCGTCATTCCGTGCGATGGAACGTACGTGATCGTTAGCGATGCGGGCGAGATCTCCGCTGTTGAACCCGCAAAAGAGTACTACTGCACATACTCTCTCGCATGCCCCTATGTGCCAGACGCCCCCACCCCGCTCTTCAACGCATTCCTTGAGCAAGTGCTGCCGGACGAACAGCTTCGGCAACGAGTGCAGGAGTTCGTCGGGTACACACTCTTGCCAGATCACCGGTTCCAGCGTGCCGCGATGTGGCTGGGTGCAGGAGCAAACGGAAAGGGTGTCTTGAGCAACATCGTGCAGGCGCTTCACAGTGACGTGGCTGCAATCCAGCTCGACAACAAGTCGCGCTTCGGACTCTCCGGGCTCTACAACGCCAGCCTGATCGTTGCTGACGAACTACCGCCGGGGAAACTCGACGAGGGACGGCTCAAGTCGATCACGGCCGGCGAGCCGGTTTTCATCGACATTAAGGGGCAAGAACCTATCACGACACGAGTGCGCGGCAAACTGCTCGTGCTGGGAAACAACTTTCCCAGTGTCGATGATGCATCCGACGGTTTCTGGCGAAGGTGGGAAGTCATACCGTTCAAGACCACGATTCCACTTGAGCAACGAGACCCGAAGCTCGCGGAGAAAATCATCGAGCAGGAGCTGGCTGGGGTCCTAAACTGGGCTCTCGCTGGCCTCCAGCGACTGTTGAAGCGGAATGGCTTCGACCCTGCTCGTCCGGCAGCGATGGAGGAAGTCCTGAAGTCCGCAAAGCTTGTCGCTGACGATGTCACGGGATGGCTTTCAGATCGTGTTCAAACTGTCACCGGACCGTTAGCAACAAAGAAGGCCGATATCTACAGCGACTACCACCGCTGGTGCACTGATAACGACTTCGTGCCCCGACCGACTCAAGGATTCTGGCTGAAACTGAAGCGCTGCCGTACAGACATGACAGCGAAGAAGGTTCGGATACCGGGCGGCTACACACAGAACGCATGCACGATTGTCCTCAAGCCACTGCCAGAGATTGAGTTTGCGGCGAATTGCGACCAGTTTTCGGTCGCGGCCTGATACTCCAGCGGGCAGCCGGCCTCAGCCCCGCACAAACGAAAAATTCAACCGGATTAAGCATAGATCGGCAGGCAATTCCGCCTGTCATCATCAACGACCAGGAGCTAACCATGCAAACCACACTTCCCATGAATGAGCGCGGCATCCTTTTTAGGTCCGCTCGGCATCACACGCATTACGAGCTGGACCGCTGGAGTGAAAAATCCGCAGTCATCCAAGATTTCTTGAACGACGAGATCGACAAGAGGGCGCACGATTCGTTCAAAGAGGAGATGGTTACAGAAATCTGCCTCGCACGATATTTCTTCTTGATAAACGGAGCTAAAGACGATCTCTTTGACAGATTCACAGAAGCTGAACTTGCGCACCTTCTCTATTGCAGAGCTCATCCGAGCTGGGATGCCTACGCCCCGCTTAACCTTGAAGAACTGTTCATTGAACTTTCCCTGCCAGATCATGAGGACGAATCGAGCACCGCACATGAAGTTCTTCACAAGCTCAGAGAGCTGTGCCCACGCCAACAAGACGCACTCGTAGACCTGATCGAGTGCGCATGGCGCCAACGCGCACTGTCACCGCTTGAGTATTTAAAGGACCGACTTAACAACGTGATCGACTAAGAGCAAACCTCTGCCCGCCGTGCCCCCACCACGGCGGGCACATTACACGCGCAGGCTCCTCCGCTCTCAGAATCTCCTGACTCAGCATCAACTTCTCCCTTCCCATCCAATCGCTCCATCGAGCTATACGTCTGTACAGCATGTGCTGTAACAACTAGCTCACGATAACGTTATCCGCACCCTCTGCTTTGGGAGCAAGGGGTCCGGAGATGAAGGAAATTCAACATATAATCAGTGGCTTGGAAAACCATCGTTATTCGATAACGACTTACTGTAACGACAGCCCTTTTGAGATCAAACACTACAGCGTCGCCGTGAGCTCCAAACTGGAGCCACCTGATTTGAACCCCACCTACTACGAACTTGATGCAGGGCTACAGGATTACCTCGGCCTGACAGACGAGCAAGTTGCGTCTAACAAAACCGCAATTCAACAGTTGCGCAACTTTCGCTCTACGTTGAACGGCTTCCTGGCTTCTGTCGGGAAAACGACAGACTCACGCGTCGGCGCAGAGCTCACAACAAGATTCGATGAGTGCCTGAGCCACTACATCACACTCCTCGATGTTGCAGAGTCAACAAAGCGAGACCGACGTTCCCACATGAATCGGTATCGCGAGATTTTCTCTGCACAACAAGGCAAGTCGACTCAGAAACCTGTAAACAGAACAGCACTTAGCGAGTCCCTTCGGGAAGCTATCGCCCGAAAAGGCGTTGCTCCAAAAACTCTCGCGCGATCTATTAACGTCAGCCCATCAGCTGTTCAGCGATACTTGTCAGGCGCGACACCGAACATCCGGGGAATTCCGGGTCTGCGGCGGCTTGAGGCTGCACTTGGACTTGAGCGGAATAGTCTGACGGCGCTAGTAAATAACGACACCGTTAAGGAGTGCAAAGACTCTCAGAAATGTGAGTACGGCAAACGGCTCAGTCAGCGGTGTGCTGACAAGTACTTCTTACCCGTTGAAGAGATACCCAAAGCGCTAGAGAACGAATGGCGCCAATTCTTGAGCTATAAAACCGCAATCACACCGACTTTGGACCGTTCAGCAAGGGGCGTGTGGCGATGCATTCCGGAAAGCGACGCTACGATTGACTCGCCACTTCTTAAAGTCGGTCGGATGGTCTGCCCAACTGCCAAGATCGCCCTTGATCGCATCCGCGCACTACTGGGTTACCTCCGCCGGCCAGCTGACCAAGGCGGACAGGGGATCCCCTCGGAATGTTTGGAGACAATGGCCTGGCTTGCGGTGCCAAGCGCAACTACCGGCTACCTGGAATTCTTAACAGAGCGGTCTGACGGTCTTGTGCATTCAGGACAACAGACTTTCGCGCGGCTTGTAGCTTCACTTGTGCGCCCCAAAACAGGATACCTTCGCCAAAGGCCAGAGCTTCGGAGATCTCTCCCAGCGGAGGTTCGACCGGAAACCACGGAAGAATGGGAACAGATGTGCGATAGCGCTCACAAAATCGCAAAGCTGTGGATTCAGCGCGCAACCGAAATGAGTAGAAATCCGGATACACCCATCGCATCTCTGCTAGCCCTAGAGCATCCACTGGAGCCGGTGATCTCAGGCATCGAACGCCTCCACTGCGAGGCTGCGAAAGCAATGCCCGGAAGCATCGGACAAGCACGTCACAAACGCGACGCCCTGCTCCTTGCATTCGTTATCTCAAATCCACTCCGGTTACGCAGCTTGCAGTCACTGACATGGTCACCCGACAACACCGGGTCTGTGTACAAGACGAGCGAAGGATGGCGGGTTCGTTTAAGCCGGTCAATGCTGAAAAACGGGCGAGGAAAAGCGGGAAAGAACTACGACGTGGCTGTATCTGACTGGGTGGGGGAGATGATCGACGAGTACATCGAAGAGTACCGCGCGACGATGCTGGAAAACGCCAAGAGCCCGTACTTCTTCGTGAGCAACAAGCGGGGCAAACCGTGGAAGGATATGAGTCGACATGTCCGCAGATTGACACAAAGGCATGTCGCTGGAACACGTGGATTCAGTCTGCACGCGTTCCGTCATCTTGTCGCAACAGACTTACTCAAGCGTTGCCCGAATGCATTCGTTACGGCAGCGGTGCTCTTGAACGACAGCTTGGAGGTTGTAATGCGCAGTTATGTACATCTGCAACGAGACGATTCATTCGTCTTGCACCACAAGTATCTTGAGGGTCTCTGTCAGAGGAGCAAGATCTAGAAGTAGCAGGATTCGGAAGTGGGGGGCGCCACGCGCACTGGGAGTAGAGTCGCGCCCCCGGCGATCAGAAATGGCCGCTTTCGACCCCAAGCGGCCACTAGGTAGCCCAAAGAAGCTGTCGTTCAGCTTCGGGGTTCAGAGCCGTGCCGTCTGTAGCATGACCCCTGGAGCCATTCATTGGGTAGCAGGTTGTTCACAACAATAAACACGCTGTTGAGCCCGACATTCTTAAATTGTTCAAGACCGGGATATGGGATGTCCGTTTTACAATCACTGCGATACTCGATTCGATATGTCTTGAACGTTAAATACGGATGGGACGCACTTTGACTAAATCGAACTTCGTCATCGCACTGGCAGTACTAACGAAGCGGGCGCATCTGAATAGTTTTTATGGATCTTGAATTCCAGGTTCGCGGTTCCATCGAATTTAGTTTCAGGCCTTGCATCCACAACAAGTCCCCTACTGGCGTCAAACTCGAAGCACCGCATCTGTACATGCATTGGCTCTCCTGCAACCCCGTGAATCGTCAAAGGCAATTGAGTCTGGGAGTCATTACGTGCAACGTACTCTGAGAGAGTCAGCAGTCCTGGTGGTGTTCCAGCCACGAGGTTCAGTCGTATCAGTTCCTCTGCCCAGAATCTTGCAGAAGCCAGGATGACCCGACGAAGATCAGAGCGGAACCCGTTGGTCATCTTAAGCATCGTGAACTTCTGTGTTCTGTAGTAAACCCCAGCCCCGTCTTCAAACCGGCAAATGGCGCAAATTTCTATAATGTCACCGAGGCCACTTATCGTTCTACGGTCTCGTGACACCTTGCCGTGCTTCCATGCATTGGCCAGATCACAGGAGACTTCGTAGAGTGGTTCGCGCTTCCATGCGCTCTTCTCCCGGTATTCACGCGAGTTCTTGAACTCTTCGCGCAGGACTTCTGCAGCTGGATCGATGTAGGCGAAATCTGAGAGGCTCAGCAACTGCGCGGCAACATGTGCTCCACGGTCAAGATCGTGCAGCAGACCAGTTTCGCGAACGGTGTATCCCTGTAAGAACCTTTTCAGGGACGGCAGAACATGCTGGAGGTAAAACTTTCGAGTGTTCATGGTGATGCTCAACGCCTGAATTTTGCCGACTTGCGAAGCCGGTTCAGATTTAGGGAGTTGTTGCACGGATTAGTCCGCTTCAAGGGCTGATGCCGACGTCACCAACTCGATGAGTTGGCCTAACGACCCGACTCCAGTCTCGTGAGCAAAGATCCATTTCCAGAGAGGGAGGCCGGGCTTGGCCGGACTGAGATCTCCCGCGCCGAACCCACTCAGCACCTCTGAAGGCCACCCACGACCGTCTCAGGCCGACCCACTCCGGCCCTTCGCTCCTTCGCCGGCTGGACGACAAGTTCCGGCGTGGGGCGGATGTTCGTGAGGACGAGACGGAGGCAAGAATTTCGGCCCAAGCGGATCAACGCTCCGACGTAATATCTATTCTTGAGTGCTCCGCTCGTGCAATCAACACCCTACTTGCACCGTGCGCTTTCTGCACGCCTCTATACGCACAGCGAACCGCCAACTCCTAAACACCGCCAGGCCACGGCTAAATAACAACATCAACTTCACGCAGCCGCTCGTCAATATTGGGCACTGTCTCAAGCGGAAACGGGTGCACTCGACGAATAATCTCATGAATACTCACCTCCCGCGGCATCAGGCGTGAATGCACGACCCGATACGATTTTTCGCTAATGCACGGAACAATTGAACGGCTGTACTCAAATGTGTATGCCTGATTGTGCACCTGCGGTGGCGTGCGCAGATACTGATTGAGATTTCGTTGTCCTTCTTCAAGATTGCTGTATAGCTTGAGCCAAACCAAATGTTCCGCCCTCCCCCGACTCACAGTACTGAACAATGGGAAGGTGTTATTTTCAAAGTAAGCATAGAGGATCTTATCGTCGCACACGGGAACATCCAAGACACCAAAACCCGCATGCATCCTATTGCTGCTGACGACAACAGGCAATATCGTGTAATCCGAAACTGCTTGAAAATTCCAGTCAAGGAGCTTAAATACCGCCTCCAAATTTTCAACAATAAATTGGCCCTTCCGTTTAACCTGCCGTGCGGCAAACTCAAGGGTTTCTAGGGTCCGGTAGTGCGAAATTGGGGAATCTGTAGCAACAATTGATTTTATCTCGCCAATTAATATTGTATTGCCTATTCTCAACAATAGATCAACCTCTTCCTCATTTTTTTCAATCCTCAGCTTACGCGGATTGACACAATCAAAATCTGAAAGAAGAGAATTGCACGATAGTTTGAGATTAAGTTGGTCAACAATGCTCTGCTCATAGCGCTGCCCCTTCGCTTGCAGATCTGCATCGAGTTTACTAACTTTTCAATAAGTAGAGTCATTCCAGGATATAGCGGCACTCTGGCTGCCTGAAAAATGACTTCACGAGTTCAGGGAGCTTCTGGATGCTGCGCAATGCACCGAGTGCGAGTCGCTTCATCTCCTCGGCACTCTCGACCAACTGGCGCGAAACCTTGCGCTTCACATGAGCCCAGACCGTTTCATCGGGGTTCAGATGCGGCGAGTACGGCGGCAGGTAGAAGAGTTTGAGCTTGCCGTCCAAGCCCTCGACGTAGCTCTTGACCATCTTTGCCTTGTGGATCGGATGACCATCGACGATCAGAAACACCGGCTTCTCGGCATTGACCATCAAGCGCTTGAGGAACTCGACGAACACCTTCGCGCCAACCGAGCCTTCATGCAACATGAATCGAAACTCGCCCTGCGTGCTAACCGCCGAGATCATGTTCAGCGAGAAGCGCCGGCCCGTCGCCTGCACCACCGGCGTCTGGCCCTGCGGCGCCCAGGTCGTGCCGGTGTGGTAATCCGAGCGGATACCCGACTCGTCGCCAAAGTAGATCGTTGCGCCGACCCGCTTGGCTTCGGCGCGGATCGTGGGGTAGGTCTCCGTCTCCCACGTGCGCACCAGCACCGGGTCTTGCTGCCACGCCTGGTAGAGCGGCTTCTGGGCGCTGAAGCCCAGGATCTTCATGAGACGGTGGACCGAGGAGACCGACAACTCCTTCTTGAACTGGCGCTTGATCAGGTGACGGATCAGCGACAGCGTCCACAAGCCGAACTCGAACTTGAACTGCTGCGGGTTATGGTCACGAACGGCATTGGCGATCCACGACAACTCCTCGGCGCTGAGTTTGCTGGGGCGCCCCGGAATCGGCTTGGCCAGCAATGCGTTCTGCCCGCCATTGGCAAAGTCGGCGAGCCACCGGAAAACGCTGCGCTCATTCACGCCATACGCCGCCGCGACGCTTTGCACTGTCTGCCCCTCACGCACTGCTTTGACAGCCTGCTGCCGCATCACCTGCAAGGTGTGATGATCGAGGGCACGGCCGTCGGAAGGTCGTTTGCATTTCATGGGGCATATTATCGCTCACATGACACTACTTACGGGAACGTTAGTAACTAACCAGTGCTCGACAACCCTCCCCACGACGGGAGTAGCCAATGCGCTAACCAAGAGAATAATCTCGCTTGGCGATGGCTCAAGAACTGGGCTACACCATAAATCATCGTTTATTTTTGTACTATAAGTCAAAAACGCGATGATCTTTGAAGCTTTGGAGTAATCCAGCCCAGAGGCGTTCGCAATGGCCCGGACCAAGTCCTGCCTCTTCAAACTTGGGCAGAACTCCTGAAGCTTCTTCAGTTTCGTAAAGCTATCATCAGCTGGAAATCTGTCAAAATATTGATTTGACAAGAGCATGAGCAGCCTGAATACACTCAGCACATCGGATATACAAAAGCCGCTCTTGTTATACTCCTGCACGAAGAAGTCATCAGGAAATTCATCCCGAAGGAACAATATTTCTGCGTGAAAATGAGCATTGATGGCCTGCAAGTGCTCGTCGGCCTCTCGCATCACCCGGACTCGAAGAGTCTTGCGTTTTCCGGACCCGCAGATAAGCACGTACTTTTCCGCTGCGTACCACTCCGTGATGCGACTTTGGACGATCACGCCCGCCGACTGCGCAGCCAGTCGTGATTTTCGAAGATGACTGACAAGCCGAGCAACCTCACGATCAGTCTTCCGCTGGACGATTTCATAGACGTCCTCAGTGATGTGATGGACAAAATCATAGTCACTCCAAACAAGCGCATGCCATAGATCCTCGTAAAGGCCATATAGCTGTGACAGGTGCGCCTCTCTAGTCACGAAATCCATTTCGGCAAGCGGCACACTTCCAGCTCGCATCTCCGTTCTGTCGTTTATCCTTGCGACGCAGAAATGGATAGCGTTTCTAAGTCCGTCAACGCAGCCGTCCGCCACTTCTTGTAGCGTTACTTCGTTTCCAACCATATTATTGCTAGTGGTCAAGCACGACAGGTTGGCCGGAGTGCTTGGCCCAATTGACTGGGTCTTGTTAATGATCGCCCTGTCACGATTGGACATTGCGCAATACAATCGCAGCAGGCTCTCATTGGTTACACTTGGAGCAAGTTCTTTATAAATGGTATCTCGCGCTGTCCGTATTTCGGCCAGGATCGAATGGATTATTCTTCCCGCACGATAGATCGGCTCATCGGCAGAACTGGCCATCTTGAGCGAATTCCATGCCGAATCCCAATCCGAGAGTTTGAATCCTCTTTGAGTCGGCCACTTTACCGTGCGCTTCCTGATTCGATCTTTGAATGTCTCGTGCATTGAAATACGTCCATATTGGTCAATTCTGACCGGGCTTTCCGGCTGGCTCCATATGAGACTGACGACCATACAGGCCATAGGTTAGCGGGTGTCATCTCTGTGTGTGAAGTTGCCGTCCGGCGGACGGATCGGGGTCGCGAGCGAACGGCCGGTCTTGGCCGGACTGAGACCTTCACCAGTGATGCGGCAAGGCCGACCGCCCCCAAGCGTCTCAACCCGACCCCTATGCATAGCTCTCAACTATGTTTAGTCGCAGCTGGCGGGATGGCATTTGATCAGCGATTACGCGGGGAAGCTGCGCGCTCGGGTGTAAGCAGCTACACATAGTTTTGCAGCCCAGGTTCACTGGCGGCTCCACTACCTGGAGACTGCCATGCGCTCCCCCTTTCTTCGCGATCCGAATCCTCTGTCCGCACGCGCGGCTGTACTCAGCTGGAGCGGCATGTTCCGGCATACCGCGAGTACCTGCTCGGTCGCGGCAACGCCGTCGGCTATGTGCGCAGCTGCGAAGCGGCCGTGATGCACCTTTCGATTTGGACACACCAGACCAACCTGGGTCTGGCCGACGTCGATGTGACGCTCGTGGTCGAGTTTCTCAAGGGCCATCTTCCCCAATGCAACTGCGAGACGAGTGCCTGTAATCCAGCTTGCGTGCGCGCTGCATTGGCGCACCCTCTGGTCGTGCTGCGCGAAGCCGGTGCTATCAGGCCCAAGCCACGGGACGAGACGACAGTCGGGGAGGAGCTGCGTCGCTACGACCAGTACATGACACAGGTCCGAGGACTTGCCCCTAAGACCCGCGAGGGCGCGCTTCGCCTAATCGGGGCCCTTCTTCGCAAGCACTTCGGTGATGGCGACATCCAGTTCGAGGTCCTCACGGCAGAGCACGTACGACACTTCTTCGCCTTGCAGGCCAAGAACTACAGCACACCGTCGAGCCAGGGCGCGGTGGTCGCCTACCTGCGCGGCTACTTCCGCTGGCGCGCGTCGCTGAGCGACCGTACCCATGCGCTGGTTGGTGCTCTGGCCTACCCGGCCAACTGGCAGTTGGCATCGTTGCCCAAGTCGCTGGAGCCGGCAGAGGTCGAACAACTCGAGGCCGACCTTGGCCAGAGCGGCCCGTCGACGCTGCGCGCCGACGCGATTGCGAGCTGCCCGCTCGACCAGGGCCTGCGAAGCAGCGAGATTGCGCACTTGAACCTGGACGACATCGATTGGGAAGGCGGCACGATCACACTGCGCCGCACCAAGGGCCGACGTGAAGACGTAATGCCCTTGCCTGAAGCAACAGGGCGAGCCATCGCCCTGTATCTGCGCGGCGAGCGGCCCAAGCCCCAGCACCAGATGGTCTTCGCTCGGCATATGACGCCGCGCGAGCGACCCATCGGGCCGGACCTCGTGCGCAAGACTATCCGCCAGGCCTACGCACGGGCCGATCTTGCGCATACGCGTTCGCACCTGTTGCGCCACACGATGGCTAGCCGTCTGCTGACCGGCGGTTCCTCGCTCAAGGAGGTGGCCAACATGCTGCGGCACCGCTCGCTGAACACGACGCTGATCTACGCCAAGCTCGACGGCAGCCGTCTTGTCGAAATGGCCCTGCCGTGGCCCGGGACCTCCGCCGCCGCGACAGGGAGGCTGTCATGACGATAGGACTGACTGCGCTCGTGGACAACCACTCAGTGACGGTAGCTCGGACAAAGATAGGCTAAACTGCGAGGAGCATTGTGGTTCTCTGTGGCTCAACCTGGCCGCTTGGCTGTGGCTCAGAAGGAGCAAGATCTAAATTATCCGCTTGTTTTTTATGTGTTTTTAATCAAGCCATAGTTTCCGCCCATCACCACCAACGAATCGATGACTCAAGGCCGGCTCATGCCGGCCTTGGTCGTTTCTGCGACGACAAAGTGCCAACAGGTTGAAATCCCGGGCCTCCTTGAGGTGATCCGGCGCCAGGGCGACTCCGGGCGCAAGATTGCGCGCTCGAAACTGATGGGGATGGCCACCTGCCCTTTTGCTGGTGAGTGTCCCGAGTGACATGAGAACCTCCTTCATCCTCACGAAATCCATGCCAGTAAGGATAAGCCTGCCTCGCAAGCGACCGCTCTGGCCCCCGAGACTCGCCCCGCAACGTATTGGCCGAGCAGGATGAATCCTGCGCGGCATGCATTTGTAGTCTGACGCGGCGTCTGGCACTGTTCTGTCAGAAGTCGGTACCATCGAACGTAATCGACAGCGAGCACATGTGCGCAAGCAACTGTTCTTTCTGACGATTTTCGAATAGTTGGCACCGACCTGGGGGAAATCCGGAAAATTCATGACCCGTAGGTCGGCAGCTCGCCAGCGCTGATCAGGTGCGCGATGTCAAGCTGCTGCGGCAGTGATTTGCGGGTTCTCGCCATCAAGGGCTCATCCGGGGAAAATTCCGGAGATTGTTCATCGAAACACTTTATTTAAAGAAACACCCCTGGGATCAGCGCCCTGTAGCCTGACGCTGGGCAGGCCCAGCCAGCGCCTGCGAATAATCGACCGGCAGCCAGCGGTAGCTGGTGTTGCTTACCGCTAGGATACGTCCGATGCCAGGAAACGGCATGTGGGCGCCTGCGACCCAGATACCAGTCTGAGCCGCGCCACGCAAAAGCTTGCTACGGGTGACGCGCGCGGCCTTCTGGTCTCACATCGAAGGCGACCGTGATATTGGGATTGGCAAACTGGGTACCGGGGCTGTGCACGATGTCTCCCCAGAACAGCAGCATTTCACCATCCGCGTTGATGAAATAGCCGGTATGGCCGGGCGTATGGCCCCGCAATACGACGCTTTCGATGCCTTCGATGGGTGGAGTGCCGCCTGCGAAAGTATGGAAGCTGCCACGGGCCTGGTATTCGGCGATGATCCGTCGCAGCCCTTGGTCGTAGGGCTGGTCGGTGTTGAGGCGGTCGTCGGAAAGCCAGAAATCGGCTTCAGCCTGGGCTACGTAGAACTCCGCATTGGGAAAGGCCAGCCCATGCTCAGTAATGAGGCCCCCGGCATGATCGGGGTGGAGGTGCGTCAGAAGCACGGCCGTCACGTCTTCGGGCGCGTAACCGGAGGCGGCAAGGTTGGCTTGGAGCTTGCCAAGCGTATTGCCCTGCATGGCACCCGCACCAGAATCGATCAGGATAACGCGCTCGCCATCGTCGACCAGAAATGCATTGACCGCTGTCGACACGCTTGCAGGCTGCTTGACGATGCGCAGGGCCCGATCGATGGCGGCCCGAGACGCCCCCTTGAGCTGGGTGCTGGGGATTTCAATGCTGCCATCGTACAGTGCTGTCAGCGTGAACCGTCCCAGCCGCATTCTGAAATAACCGGGCGCCTGGCTATGCCTGTCCGGGGTAGCGGCGCTATCGTCGATCGACGTTGCTGCTCCCCGGGCCGAACCGTGATCACCGAAGAGATGGGCGCAGCCTGTGACGGACAAGGCCAGCAGCGCAAAAAACAGAGTATGGAACAGTCGGTTTTTTCTGTTGGGGAACATGGGAAGGGGGCCGATCCGGCATGAAGGGTTGTTGAAAGGCAGCTGCAGCCCATCGAAACGTCAAGCAGTGTCGCGTTCAGCCGACAGGTGCGTCTTGCACGCCGGCGTGATTGGTGGGCTGCCGATGCATCGACAGACGGACATCATTGTTCGTAGGCTGAATTGAGCACCGCCACCGCCTTTTGAATTGCAGCACGAACAGACGATTCATCAATAATCTCCACGCAGTAAAGCATGGGCAACGCCTTGTCCTTGCCCAGGCCCGTTTCGTCACGGATCACGGCCATGTCACCTTTCGCGTTTTCGTGCTTTACCTGGTCAAGAACGTCATCCAGAACCTCGACATCACCCTTCATGCGCTGAATGATGACAGACGCCCATGCATCGCCTTGATCCTTGAGATACGGGTCGCTCTGACTCGCGAGGCAACTGGCTATCGCGTAGCCTTCGACGTCGCGCAGCACTTCCGGGCGCGAGGCGCCGATGGACTGCATTTTGGCCGCACACCCCATCACGGCCAAACACAGCAGCGGGAAGACGACTCCCCTCATGGCAGCTCCCAAAACTCGCCGCGTGACGCTTTTATGTCAGGGTAGGTCGGATGCACATAAGTGGAATAATTGTCGTAAGCCGGCTCACGGTAGGTCGATCCGTTCCACAGGGCGATATGCCCTGTTGCGCCCGCCCAATTCACACTGAAGGCTATGATGCCCTTGCGGCCTGCAAACGAATCATCGTACGGACTGGCATTGTCAACGGTAGGGCTGCCCAGCAGCCTGAGAAGATACCTTCGGAAGTCGGCCACGCCATAAATGATTCTGGACCCATCGGCCGTCCCCAGCGTGCGCGCATTGACGGCGTCGGCCAGGGCCCTGTTGATCGGCGCGCCTGCGTTGTTGAAAGCCACGCTCAGACGGCTCGCGCAAGTATTTCCGTTCTCTCCGAACCCCGGTTTGTCGATATTGTTCTCGGCAGCACCTCCAAGGGCGGTGTAGAGATCTTTCATGGTTGGATACTTGATGTGATCCGGAAACTCGATCCACAGTCTATGAAAATCTGGCTTCACCATAACCCTCCTTATTCACTCATGACTTCCGACTCATTGCAAACTCAATCAGGCTCCACCATTCGCGCCCAAGCAGTCTTAAATCAGGGGAATGCCTGATGAAGCAGCCTGCCCCCAGGCACGGCACATGCCCCATCCCTACTCCCCACTCAGCGAAACCAGGCCGTTTTCGATATCCCACTGCGCGCGCACGGATAGCTCCAGCGGATACGGCTCGAACCAGAACGCCAGCCGGATTCGAAATACCAATTGGCTCCGAACGGCTTGTTCGCTATCCGCCAGCAAAGTCACCGACAGGCTTTCAGGCAGCACTCTCGGTTCGTATGTGAGGATTGCCTTCTCGATGTCCTGAGCCAACTTCGTCAACTCCCGCTCGGTCAGCGTCATACCGGTACTGCAGGGGATGCCATAGTTCAGCACGGAACGACTGGCCTCGGCATGCTTGGCGAACGACGTTTGCTCCCTGGGCGCCACGCTGCACAGCAGCCACTGCAAGTCCCGCAGCACCGACTGTTGATACGCCTGCCTGGACATCCCCCCTTTTTCGTTGTCAGGCGATTCGACTAGACGGTCGAGCAATGTCGGCAAGAAGCGATCGCTACGGCTCATCCGGGGCCTTACTCTCAGTCCGCCTGATGCTGTCTTGGCCTTTCGGCCCAGCCAGCCATCAACAGTTCGAACAAATCCTCATCCGGAGCGCCGTTATGGATGATCTGGCGGGGCGGCTGACGGGGCGAAGGCTCCGCCCACCAGAAGCTGCGCCCTTTACGCTCGGTGAAACGTTCGGCCAGATCCGGCCAGGAAAACCAGTTCGGATTGGCGCCCGCCGCAATCCCCAGGTCGGCCAGGATGTCGCCGGCAGAGTCCCCTTCCCGCCTCTGGGTGCCGTCTGTCTCCAAAGCTGCCTCCAGTTCGGATTGGATCGCATCGACACTCAAATCGCCTCGAATGACTTGCCTCAACAAGGCCTCCACCTCGAACAGCCAACGGCTCTGGGGCGGCAGGTGCTCCTTCATCCTTGCTCCGTCGACCGAGCGCAGAGCCAGCACCGGCGAGCAACGGCCGATTCGATCCACGCTGGGCGCGACACAACCCACCAATGGGCGCGCATCCCAGATATGTGCATTCATGGCGAAGTGCCACACCGGGGCCAGTTGGTATGCGGCTTTCCAAGCCTCCCCATGCCTCTCCGTCAAGCGCCCCATCCCCTCCGCACACCATGCATGTACATGCTCGCGAAGCGCCAGTGGCAATCCTCGCCCCGCAAAATCTCCGAGCACAGGCAGTTTGCCAAACCAGCCCACCAGCGGGGGCTTGCCCCAGCGCATCGAAGAAAAGCTCATGCCCGCCATGCGACCCGTCCCACGTCCTTCTCTCCCAAGTCCAGGATGCGAGTGACTTCGATGCGCTTCCCTACCCAGACGGCCAAAGCACTGAAGTTATCCATGTCCGACTCGCGCGCTGGCCGCTTGATACGCGACAGCATGCGTTTCACCCATTCTTCGGGAGTCGCTGCTCCTCTCAGTTCCTCTTCCATAACCGCTTCAGGCAATGCGTCCCAAAACCCATCGCTGCAAAGCAGGAAGACATCGCCTTGCAATACCTGTAGCGGCGAATCGCAAACGGCTGTCGGTGGCGTCTCCGGCGACCCCACGGCAGCATAAAGTGCATTGCGCTCCTGTCGTCCACGCAGATCTCCCCGCACGAACCCGGCATCGATCATCGCCTGCAATACGCTGTGGTCGTGCGACAGTTTGTGCGCTCTGCCGTTTCGGAACAGATAAATGCGGCTATCACCCAACTGGCACCAGGTTGCACGCCCTGTCTCGGTACTGATCAAAAGCGTTGCCACCGTGGTATTCATCTCACCACAACCGGGATGACACTCACGCGCCGTTGCAAGTGCACCACGTGCAACCGCGATCGGCCAGGCCGCATCCATGCAGCGAGCGGCGGGCGCAGCTTGGAAGCAGCGCAGCACTTCGCTCACTACCGCCCGAGACGCTTCAGCCCCGCCCTCGTAGCCACCCGCACCATCCGCCAGAGCAAAGCAACCAATATGTTCATTGGCGCAAAAACCGATGAAATCCTGATTGTTCTCTCGACTACCCAGTTCCGTGCAGTGAGCGATAGACAAGTGCATCATGGGACCTTTCATCAGGGCGCCTCACGTTTTTGCTTTCCGCCTGCCCGGGCATTCTCCTCATAGGCGTCCACGAATGCGGCACCGAAAAACTCCTGGAAGCGATCCCCCGCCTGTTCCCGCGTGTTCTCGAAATAGCGCCCGTAAGCGTCCCACAGCCGCGCCTTGCGCCCCATCGACAGCAGATTGTCGATCATGCCATGGGTATCGGCATTGCGTGTGATCGTCTCCGGATCGAAACGCTCCAGCACCAGAGAAAGTGCAGACCGCATACCTGAAACCACACCGATCTGGTGGCTCAGCAGATCGGCGAAAGCTTCATGCACCGCATCCTCTGCCCCCATGAAGCCCGGATACTCACGGCCGAGCAGATACATCAATGCAACATCGGCATCCGGGGAGAATTTCAGCGGATTGTTACGATCGGGAGATATCACCGTGACATTGGCGCGCACTTCGCGCTTGACGGTTGCCCGTGCGGCCATGAGCCGAATCGCGCCGTCGATCGACGTCCGTAGCAGCACACCCAGCATGCGCATGAAGTCGGCATCGAGCTTCCGATGTTCCGGCAAATCATTCAGTTCGAGCCCCTCCAGCAGCGCTGCATGCAATGCAGCCACCTCTCGGCTCACCGCATCACCCGCCTCGGCTGCCGCCCCTGCCCCAACTGGGTGCGCAGCCACACTCTGCTGCGTATGAACACCAGAAGGAGCTGGATCTGATTCGGCTTCCGGCACGGGAGAAGGCGTTTGAAAGCTTTGCGGCTCGATTGCCTCTTCGGAAATCGGCGAAACGGCAGCCCCCCTGTCCTGATGCCCATCATCATGCTGCGACGACATGCCCATGTCCGGCGCATCAGAACTCGGCGGCGGGGTACTCCGATCACCCAGCAGTTCGTCCAGGGCGAAATCCTCAGGGATCAGGAGAGTATTTTCGGCTTCCACCACATGTCCTTCCTCCCCGAGAACTCGCTCGCTTTCCATGGCGGGAGCGTCAGGCCCGGCCTCCGAGGAAGCCATTTCAGGCCTATCGGTACTGAGCGAATCCAGAGAAAAGGGCGAATGCAATTCGCTGACAGGGCGAGCAGGAGTCGCGCCGCCGGGCTCTGCGTTTCCATCGCCCGGCACACCAAACAAGTCCTCCACAGCCTCTTCCTCACCGCCAAAAATCGCCAGCGGATCCAGCGCCCCCTCCTCCAACAACGGGTTGCCGCTTTCCGACAACGGGTCCTTGGTCAACTCATGCGCCAGTTGCCCTGACCGGCTTTCCTGGTCAAGACCGTCCAGCAGTTGCTTGCCGCTCCCCGCAAGATCGGAAAGCCTGATCGTGCTCCTGATGGATGCAAGGCCGAGTGGATCGTCGGACATCAGCGGACGCGTGCTCCCCTTGTCGAGAATGGCATTGATATCCGCTGCATGCGGATCCTGCGTTTCACCTCCCGGCAAGTTCGCAGCCGTTTCCGGACGGGCACCCTGTTCCCGCTGCGCGGTGATCCGCACCTCGAGCAAATAACCCCCGATACAGATCTGGTCGCCATGGTTCAAGGTCCTGCTTTCTCCCGGGGCAACGGGAACGTCATTCAACAGCGCCGGGTTGGAAGCGCTGACGTTCGTCAGCAGGTAAGTTCCATGCTGATCCGGCTCGATCATGAGATGCCGCCTGGACAGCAAGCGCATGGGGTCGGGAAGCACCACGGCGCTGTCATCACCGCGCCCGACACTGCCGCCCCCTCCGGCAGTTGGCGGATGATCGGAAACACCGGAGCAATATCGTTGTATTTGATAGCGGCTACTTCAAGCATGATCTTTCTCCACAACGCCGTATTCAGCGCGACTCCCAGCGCAAGGTGATGCGCTCGCCCGTTTCGATATAGAACTGCGCCATCATGGGAGGCGTAAGAGGATGTTCGATTCGGATCTGGTGCTCTCCCGGTACCAGTGTGACGATGCGTGCACTACCATCCTGTACCAAGCCAATTTCACGTTCATCCAGAAATACGACACCGCGCACCGGAGCTTCCAGGACCAACTGCGGTTGCCTCTGAGCCGCCACCTTATCGATACGCATCACCGGCCAGCCACGGTCGCTTATGCCGACTGCTCCACTGGGTCTCGGAAAAACAATGACGCGCTGCAACGCCTCCTTGCCGGCCATCGACCAATCGCCGATTCGCTCCCTGCCCTGCTGCTGCAACGCCTCGATCCGCTCCCGCACAGCCTCTTCGAGCACCTGATCCACCTGCCCGGAAGCGGCACGCTCGAATGACGGCGCGTCGAACAGGGTCGAACATGCACTCGCCGCACCAAGCATCACTGCGCCATACAAGCACGACAGAAGACACCGGGCATATGCCGGCCTGGACGGCGTCCGCGCTTCAATCGTTTCCAAAGACATGCCTGATCCGGTAGGTACGACCGGCCTCTATGTCCAGCGTGACATGCTTTGCAGGATGGGTTTCGTTGCGTATCTCGATTTCGATCTGGCCCGGATCGGCCTGGAAACGGACCCGCGGTGGCGTGACACCGACCAGTTCTCCATTGACGAACACATTGCCCCATGGCTCGACGCGGACATCGACGGTGCCTTGCTGCTGCTCGGCAACCACCGGGGTTTCCGGCACGGCATTCTGAGCGCTGGAGGCCTGAGCGATCCCATGTTCATCCCCGCCGGCATCAGCCACCACGGTGGGAATCGGCGGATCCGTAGCCATAGGCTGACCGGCAATCATTGGCTGATCCATGATCATCGGCGGATCGGAGGCAGACGCTGCCGCCATCGAGGGCTCGTGCCCCACGTCGACACCCTCGCCGCCAGCGCCATGATGGGCTTCACCGGCCTGTGACAAGGAAGGAGCTTCCACCACCTCCGGCGCCTCGGCCGCCTGCAACGGCATGGCAGGCGGGCCGTCACTCGCCATCCGTGCGTCAGCATGTTGCTCCTCGTCGTGGAGCACTTCCGCCTCCGGCAAGGCTGGCGCAGCCGAAACGGCTTGCGGAGCCTTCCTGCTCTCCTTGCCGCCAAGCGCGAATGGCATACCGGCCGGTGGAGAATCGCTTGCCGCTGTTTGTGCCGACGCCGCCGGGCTGGCTGCCGGCTCCAGCCCATGCAGATCGTCATCACCAGATTGAGTGAACAAATACATCCCGATGAGCGCAGCAAAGAGCAAGGGCACGCCGATCAGCAGCCCGTTACGCTTACGTGCCGGCGCCTCAGATTTCGGCTCGCCGACGGGGGAAGAGGTGGACGCAGCGGGCGCTGGCTCAAGGACATCACTGGCAGGCGTCCGCTTGTCCGGCTGTTCCTCTGTCCGGGAAACCGGCGCGGCCTGCTCCACCTCCTTCCCGGGCTCCTGCAGTGCCCCCCCGGCAACGGAATGAGACCGGCAAGCACATCGCTCTCGCGATCCTCGGCCTGCTGCCCCACCCCCGCGTCACCAGAAGCGGGGAGGATGGCGTCCTCCTCGGCAGGCATGACCGCCTCCAGCGCCAGCATGCGCTCGTCGGCGGCGGGCTCGGCAGCATGCATCAGCTCGAGGAAGGCCTGTACCGACTGCGGACGCTGATCGGGCGAGACTCGCAAGCCCAAATCGATCGCAGCCAGTAAGGCAGGCGAGATTCCTGGCGGTGCATTTTTCGCCAAAGAGACCAGCGGATCGCGGATGATGCGTGCGACCGATACGGTAGGCATGATCCCGGTGACGACCTGGTAGGCGACGGCAGACAGTGCATACAAATCCGTCCAGGCACCCTGTGGCGCAATCTTGTGGTCCTCGCTGTATTGCTCGATCGGCGCAAACCCCGGCTTCAGGATGACCGTGGAAACATCCGACTTGTCGACCAGGATGCTGCGCGCCGCACCGAAATCCAGCAGCAAGGGCTGGCCGTTTTCGAGCATCAGGATGTTGTCGGTGGAAATGTCGCGGTGATAGCAGTTCGAACCGTGCAACTGCGCCAGGCCATCCAGCAGCGGCATCAGGAATGCTTCCAGGCCGGCACTGTCCTCGATGCGGAAGCCTTCCTGGATCAGTTCGCTCAGCGGCCGCCCAAGGTAGAACGGCATCACCATGTAGGCCGTACCCTGCTCTTCCCAGAAACGCAGGATCTCGACCAGCGCAGGATGCTTGAAACGCGCCAGCATGCGCGCCTCCGAGACGAAGCAGCGCAAGCCCTTCTCGAAGGTCTCACGCTGGCGCTCAGAGCTGGCAACCACCAGCCCATCATCCCGGCGCGTGGCATGGCTGACCGGCAGGTACTCCTTGATCGCGACCTCGCGCTCGAGCAAGGTGTCATAGGCCCGGTACACGATGCCGAATCCGCCTTCGCCGATCACCGACCTGATCTCGTACTCCTGCACACGCGCGCCGACCGGCAGCGCGTTTACCGGAGCCAGGCGCTGAGCGGCGCCACTCGACTGTATCGTATCCATATTCAACGCCTGACGGAGGCCGGAGGCAATCCGCTGGAATCTGTTGGCCTCTTCATTCCATTTCTGATGAAAAGAACCATTGCAAGAATAATGCTCGCCAGGACGAGCCCCAAACCGAGACCAACGGCAACTTCCAGATCCGCTGTACTTTCACAACAATCTGTGCCCAGGAAATCTGCCAAAAAATTCCACGCAGAATCCAGGCTGGTAATGAACCAAAGCGAAGGCGTCCTCAGCCAGACTGCCGCAAATGCAATACTGAAAAACACCAGCCACAAGAACATGAAACCTCTTTCAAAGGCCAGCATTTCAATCTTCCATTGCATCAAATATCGCGGCTTCCGATGACCCCGTCTCCACCTCCGAAGGAGCATTTTGCAATGCAGTACTCCCCTGGGCTGGCCGCGTACGAACATCGACCACGAATGCGCCCCCTCGGCCGACAGGCGCACGTGTTCGAGCGCACGGCCGGAAATCATCGCCTCGAGCGCATGCCGGCTGATCTCGGGCAGCACGGTATTGGTCAATACCGCATCGATCATCCGTCCGCCCGAATCACTGACGTGGCAGCGCTCGAGCACGCAGCGGATCGCTTCGTCGTCATACTCCAGCGTCGCGCCGTGATTGCGCTCGATGCGCGCGCGTACCCGCTCCAGTTGCAGGCGGACGATCGCCGACAAGGTTTCCGCTGCCAGCGGCACATAGGGCACCACCACCAGGCGCCCCAGCAAGGCAGGCGGAAACACCTCCAGCAGCGCCGGCCGGAGCGCCTCATCCAGTGCCTCGGCGCTGGGGGGCTGCGGCCCGTTCGCGCACAGATGGTCGATGATCTCGGTGCCGACGTTCGAGGTCAGCAGGATCACGGTGTTGCGGAAGTCGATCTCCCGCCCCTCGCCATCCTCCATCCGCCCCTTGTCGAACACCTGGAAGAATATCTCGTGGACATCCGGATGTGCTTTCTCGATTTCATCGAGCAAGACCACGCTGTAGGGACGGCGGCGAACCGCCTCGGTCAGCACACCGCCTTCGCCATAGCCGACATAACCCGGCGGCGCACCCTTGAGCGTCGATACGGTATGCGCCTCCTGGAACTCGCTCATGTTGATGGTGATCAGATTCTGCTCACCACCGTACAGGTTCTCCGCCAGCGCCAGCGCCGTCTCGGTCTTGCCGACGCCGGAAGGGCCGCACAGCATGAACACGCCGACCGGCTTGCCCGGGTCCGACAGCTTCGCCCGCGCAGTCTGGATGCGGCGCGCAATCGTCTCCAGACCCTCGCACTGGCCGATGACGCGGCGCCCGAGGCTGTCGGCCAGTTCGATCACGGCACGGGCCTCGTCACGCACCATCCTGCCTACCGGAATACCCGTCCAGTCGGCAACCACCGCAGCAACCACGTTCTCATCGACTGCCGCCGTCACCAAGGGTTGCTCACCGCGGCACTGCTGCAGACACTGCTCCAGTTCGACCAGACACGCCCGCCTGGCCTCGGCGCTTTCCGCGGCCTCCGCCTGCTCATCGGCATCGCAGTCGCTCTCTTCGGCACTCGGCCCGGCCGCGTCCTTGAACAAGACATCACGCAACTCGACGATCTGCGCGACCAGTGCACGCTCTTCTTCCCAGCGCGCCTCCAGCTCCGCCACCCGAGCCTCCAGTTCGACGATTTCCTCATCGAGCCTGGTTATGCGCGCCTCGTGCGACTGCCCTGCCGCCTGCTCGCGCAGCAACAGCGTTCGCTCATCCTGATGCAAGGCCATCCGGCGCCGCAGATCCTCCAGTTCCCCGGGCGTCGTGTGCTGGCTGATCGCAACCCGGGCCGCGGCCGTGTCCAGCAGCGCCACTGCCTTGTCGGGCAACTGGCGGGCAGGAATGTAGCGGTGCGACAGGCTCACGGCAGCGCGCACGGCATCGTCGAGAATGCTCACGCCGTGGTGTCGCTCCAGCGGTGCGACGATCCCGCGCAGCATGTCGATGGCACGCGCCTCGTCCGGCTCATGAACCTGGATCACCTGGAAGCGGCGTGTCAGCGCGGGATCCTTTTCGATGTACTTCTTGTACTCGCTCCAGGTCGTCGCCCCCACCGTGCGCAAGGTGCCGCGTGCCAGCGCCGGCTTGAGCAGGTTGGCCGCATCCCCGGTACCGGTTGCGCCGCCCGCGCCGACCAGGGTGTGGATCTCGTCGATGAACAGGACCACCGGTTTGGCCGCGTGCTGCACCTCGTCGATCAACTGCCGCAGCCGCTGCTCGAACTCGCCCTTCATGCTGGCACCGGCCTGCAGCAAGCCGATGTCGAGGCTGCGCAGCTCGACCTGCGCCAGGCTGGGCGGCACCTCGCCCACGGCAATGCGCAAGGCGAAACCTTCCACCACCGCGGTCTTGCCGACCCCTGCCTCACCGGTCAGGATCGGATTGTTCTGCCGCCGGCGCATCAGGATGTCGATGATCTGGCGGATCTCGTCGTCACGCCCGGTCACCGGGTCGATTTCGCCCGCACGTGCGCGCGCCGTCAGGTCGACGGTGTATTTTTTCAGCGCCTCAGCCTTGCCCAGCGCCGCCGGGCTCATCGCGCCGGAGCTTTCCCCTGGCGCCGCGAGCGCATCGCCATAGGCACTGGCAGCCGTTTCCGACGCGGCCTCAGGGCTGTCGGCCAGCAACTTGCCCAATTCCGCCCCCAAGCCATCGACATCGACGCGCTCCAGTTGCGGCGCGGCTTTCAGCACCACGGCGCGCAGGCGCTTGTCGGCCAGTGCGGCGAGCAGCAGATGCCCACTGCGCACTGTCGCGGCACCGAAGTTCACCGAGGCCTGCATCCAGGCCCGCTCGACCGCAGTGTCGATGTCGGACGACAGGTCTTCGATGCCATTTGCGCCATTGGGCAAACGTTCCAGCGCACGCTGCAACTCGGCGACGAGGCGCCCCTGCTCCACATCGGCATCGCGCAGGATGCGATGGATGTCGCTGTCGTCGAGTTGCAGCAGTTGATAGAGCCAATGGCACAGCTCGACAATCGGATTGCCGCGCAGCTTGGCGAAGACAGTCGCGCCCTCGATGCTTTTGTACAACGTCGGATTGAGCTTGCCGAACAACGACACCCGGCTGATCGTACTCATGATGACCTCATGCTTGAGAATGGTGTGGGTTGGCCGACTGCAGCTCGCAGTCCAGGATCAGGTCGCCACGATCCACCGCCTGCGCCGACGTGCCGAGCCAGCTCGTCCAGCCCAGGCGGGACTGCCCACCCAGTTGCACGGCAGGAACCTGGTCGGCACGCAGAATCAGGCGGACATCCCAGGCCAGTTCGAACCCGGTGTAATTCCTGACCCAGTCACGCAGTACGCCGTGCCAGTCACCCCCCGGTAGGAAACGTTCATAAGTGGTGAGATCCAGCGGCCCCGCATGAATGCGGAAACGATGAAGACGGTCCGGCACCGCGACGCCGCACACCGCGCCGACGCCGAGGCGCGATGCATCTCCATGGCCGCCCAGCTCGCTGCGATCCTCCGGCGACAGCTCCAGCCAGTTCATGACCCACTCTTCGATTCGGAACGTCCAGCCGAAGAAACTGGCCAGGATCGCGGTCAGGCCCTCAGGGTTGCGTGTCAGCCGTACCAGATGGCCCGCCATATGGTGTCGCGCATGACCCGGCACGCGATCCAGTCCCTCGTTGCACACCTCGCCATAACCAGTGAGACTACCGATGTAGCGGCTGAAGGCGTCGTCGTCAGGGCGATCCAGGCTGGTGGCCGCCTGTGCGCTGGACCATGCCCGATAAAACAGCAGCGCCGCGCGATGCTGGAAAATATCGAAGAAGGCCTGAAGCCCCTCGTCCTTGTCGATATGCACCGCGTTATGCACATACTCGGTCAGGTGCAAGGGTAAGGGGCCGTTCGGGCCGAAAAGGCCGAAGCCCAATTGACCCAGGCGCGGGCGCCCGCAACGATCCTCGTCGTAGCTTGCCAGCGCGGCAGGCGCAAAGCGCATCGACGGCGGCTGGCTGACCCGCAGCACCTCCTCACTCGCGCGCATCGCCCTGCCCAGGCGTGGAGCCTGCGGGTTCCTGGCCTCGAACCAGCGCAGGGCGTTGAACCAATCGACCTCCCAGGGCGATCCTTCGAGCAATTCGCGCAGCGGTACGACAGTCGCATCACGCATCCGGGCGCCCTCCCCAGCGCGGCGGCCAGGCGGCCAGCTTGCCGCGCGTGGTGCTGTGCAGGTTCAACTCGCAGAACATGTTCATCGAAACATGACGCGACAGGAACTGCTCGAGCACGGCACCGAACAAATAGGGGCTCCCGCCAGCAAAAGGCCGCTCGTCGACCGTCACGTCCACCGCGACCCCACGCCCGAAAACCAGCGGGCCGGCGACCGGCAGGCGGCGGTTCACCGCGCGGGCATGGGTTGCAACGATGGATTCCGCATGCCGTGCCACCACCGGATCGGCCAGCGCGGCGTACAAGCCGAGCAATTCACGCAACAATGCCGCGCCACTGCCAGCATCCATGTCCCGCAGCGCAAGGTAGTTGATCGAAAGATGGCTGATCAGCCGCCACGTCATCTCCCGCTCGGCAACCTGTGGGCGGGGACGGGATGGCCCTTTCACGATCGTGGCGCCGCGCAGCGGCAGGCGGGTATCGACACGCAAGGAGGCGCCCGAAGGCAGAAACAACGGCAGATCCCGGTTCGTCAGCAGCATATCGACGGCAATCTGCTCGACATGCTCGGGCCAGGGTGCCTCGCGTGTATCCACCAGCGACACGAATACCTCCGAGCCGCGATAACCCGAGCGGCCGCCATCTCTCCCACCAACTTCCGAAAGTCGGCGCGGCTCACGGCGTGCCGAAAAGAAGGCCTCCGAAGCGCGAGTCGTTTCACCAACGTGCTTGTAGAACGGCGAAAAGGAGCGCACGGCGTTGTTGCTGCGATCAAAGCCATCGATGCCGAACACCTGATAAACCTCATAGTCCAGCGGACGGGTTCGATCCGGCACGATGTGATGCTCGAGCGCCCCCGGATCCACCGGCAAGCGTTTGCCGGAAGACGGAAAGAGGTTGATGATCGGCACACAATTGAGCAGCAGGCAGCGATTGCCCACCACTGGAGCGACCGCCGCAGGATCGCAATCGAGCAGAATGGCGATTTCGAAGCTCTCCGCTTCAAGGCACGACAGCACCGTACCAACACCGCCTATGCTGAAGAACAGGTAGCGCGCCGGAAATGCGAAGTACTCGTGCAACAAGCGGTAGCCCTGGAACACGCGTGCATCCGTCGGCAGCAAGGCTTGTGCTGCATCGAAGCCCTCGGCGCGCAAGGTGTCCGGTGCAGCGAGCAGTTGGGCCCCACTACCGTCAAGCTCGCTGATCACCGCCCCGATCCCGTGCCCCAGCACAGCCTCGTAGAGCAGGCCCGCATCAGGCTCGTCAGCCGCGATATGGAAGCACAGGCGATCCGGCAAGGGCCCGAGCGCGGCCTCGGGACGGGTGAACCTCAAGCGGATGCGCAGCACACCCTTGACTGCCTTCTTTCCGGCCAGGGCGCCGAGCGGCAATCGATCTCCCGGCAGATCGGTTCGCACTTCCAGAATTTCCAGCGGCCACACATCAATGTCGTGCGCCGTCACGAAGCTGCATTCCGTCCGTCCGCCCGCCACGGCATTGGACGTCATGCGCGTGCCGCGCGGCAGTCTTCCGGCACCGCCATCGGCACTGCCGCCATCCAGGCCTGCACCATCGAGGCAGGCGATCGCCATGGCGGGAGTCGGCGCCAGATAGTGCGGATAGACGACTTCGAGCAGACGCTGCGAAAAGCGCGGGAATTCGGCATCGATCTTGACGTGAATCCGGGCGGCGAGGAAAGCGAAGCTCTCCACCAGGCGTTCCACATAAGGATCCGCCACCGTCTCGCCCTGCATGCCGAGGCGACCGGCCACTTTCGGAAACGCAACCGCGAACTCGCCTCCCAGCTCCCGCAGGTAGGCAAGCTCGCGGTTGTAGTAATCCAGAAAGCGCTCGTCCATCACGCTTCCCCCACCGGTGCCGCCGTTCCATATCGGCTCACAGACCCGCGGGACATGCAAACTCCCTCATTTCCTTGAGCGCGAAGGGATTCTTCACGCTGCCGGCCACCACCTCGAAGCTCACCTTGCGTCCGCCAACGTCCAGCGTTGCTTGGAAACGCTCCGGGCTGTTGCCCGGCGCGATACGCGCCTTGTCGAACAAGCGATGCAGTGCCCACGGCCCTTCCAGCACCAGGCCATCGGTGCCTGCGCCCAGCGCCGGCTCCAGTGACAAGCGGACCTGCCCGCTGCCGCGAGTACCCGGCCAGCGCACCGTATGGCCAACCTGCGGGCCATGCTGGTAACGGACCACCTGGCCATCGATGTCGAGCTGCATCTGGGTGATCGTGGCATCCATTTCGAGGGGTTTGATCAGCACCGTAACCGCTGGGGCCCCGCCGCCGCTGCGGAAGAACACATCCTTGATCACCGCCGCACGCTCGAACTGTCCCAGAACGCCACCGTCCCCAAGTCCGCCACGTGCTCCCGGGATCAAGCGCCACGGACTCGCCGAAGTATCCACCACCGCAGCCAGTTCCCGCTGGAAGTAACTGTCGGCGATACCGCCCGGACCGAACATCCTCGCGAAATCCTCGCTCGCCACTTCTCGCGTTGCACCGGGCCTGAAGGGATAGCGGCCTTCGATCGTTTCCCGGCACGCTCGGGTGACCGTACCGACCATCTGCACACTCTTGGCCGCTCGCGCCTCCCGCGCCACCAGCGTGCCGCCCGTGGTAGCCAGCGTTTCGAGCAGGCGCCTGCTCGGCGACGGCAGACGGCCGGCCTCCGCCTTCAGGCGCGCAGGCAAGTCGCTGGAAGGCGGCGGATACCCGCCTGCGCGAGCCGCCTCGACCGAACTCAGCAGCAGATGCAATTCCGACAGCGACTGCAGCGTGCCCGCCAGCGGAGCACCGCTTTCACCACTGCCAACCGAACGCCGCAGAGCCTCGAATCTCCGATCCACGATCAGTTCCGGTTTCTCGTCCGGACCGAGGCGGCTAGGCAAGGCGCTGGGTCCGATCATCCGCGTCACATCGTCCTGTGTCGCACGAGCCGAACGCCTCACCCGCTCCAGCAGCGATGCATCATTCGCGTTGCCACCCGGCGCGGACTTCAGCAAGGTCGTCTCCTCGACCACCGCCTTCATCAGCCTTGCCAGCGGCGAATCCACCGACGACAAGCCCTTGACCAGTTCGGCCGCCTCCGCCAGCGAACGCGGCGCAATCAGGTCGATATCGTCGATGAATCGCTCCCACGCCGCCACGTAGTCCCGCATGTACAGCCGCTTGACTTCCAGCGCCAGTTCGCCGGTTGCAATCGCCTGGGCCTGCTCGCGCGCCGAAACGTCGGAGCTGCCCAGCACCCAGGAGTCATCACGCCCGACATACCGCACGACGTTATCCACTTCCGGCGCGAACAGCTCGTGATAGCCGCGATAGGTATACAAGGCGCTGACGCCATCCGTGAGCGGCTGACCACTCGAGCGCTTGAAGACGGCCGGCGCACTCGGGCCGACGACGGCACCGATGGAAAAATCCGGCAGGTTGTTATGCTCGAGCGCCCTCACCAGTCTGCGGTACGTGCGCTGTGCAAACGAAAACTGCGTCAACCTGGCACGGGTCGCATCCACCAGGGTGTTATCGACCGGCTTGGACGCCTGCATGCCGCCGATCCCGATCAGCGCCTCGGTGTGGCGCTCGAGTGCATCGCGCTCCTGGCGTGCCGCGCCAGCCGGCATGTTGTAGTCCCAGTCGGCCAGTACGAAAGCCTTGAACGCCTCTCCATCGAAACGCGCCCGTTCGTGCAGCATCAGATAGGCCTTCAGAATCTCATACGAAAATTCCAGATCCTCCACCGCCACGGTCCGCAGCAGCCACTCCAGACGAGCCTCGATCGCCGGCGCGAGCCGGGTGCGCAGCAGATTCTCGTAAAGAGGCCGCGATCCCGCCATCAGCTTGTCGCCCTGATACAGCCCGAAAGTCCATGCCCGCATTGGATCGGCCGCACGGAAATGCACGCTGTCCGACACGGTTTCCGCTTCGGTCAGCGGCGCGAGCAGGGGGTATACATTTCCATCGACCATCGGCGGCAGTTCATCCAGCTTGCGCGCCAGCCGATCCACCTTGCCGTCGACCTCGGTCAGATAGGTCTCGTTGTTGCGATAGCTGGTCACCCAGGCAGTCACCCCGCCTACGAGCAACAGCGCGCTCACTGCGTAAGCAGCCAGATGCAGCATGCGGACACGCCGATCCGCACTGCTGTTGTGCCCGACCAGATGCGCCTCGGCAAACACGACCTTGGCCAGCAACTCGTTGAGGAAATAGCTTTTCGCGGTGCCGCGCTGCAGCGCAGGTGCGCGTACCCCTTGCGGTGCATCCATCGCGCGGATGACGCGATCGAGCGGCGTGCCCTCCTGCGTCGCGCTGGTGAAGTACATGCCCCGCAGCAAGGGCGCGGAAGAAAAGCGCGAATCGGCAAACAACTGCGCGCCGACTTCCCGCAAGGCCTCGCACAGCAAAGCGAATTGCTGCGGAAAGGAATGGATCAGCGCGCGTCGCGCCAGCTCCGGCTCGGACAACAGGACATCCGGGAGCCCGGCATGGATGCGCTGACGCAGCAGCGCCAGTTCGCGCTCGACCCCATCGTCGGCATAACCGTTTCCGCCATCAGGCGTCCAAGGCAGAGTGAAACCCCATACTTGCTCCCGTCCGGCACGGTCGAGCGATGCGAAGTACTCGTCGAAGCCGGACAGCAAGTCGCACTTGTTGATCAGCAGATAAACCGGGAAACGGACCCCCAGATCCTCCCGCAATTCATCGAGCCGGTGGCGCAGGGTTTCGGCATGGCGGCGGCGCTCTTCGGGAGTGCTGTCGAGCAGTTCGGTGACGGAGACCGTCAGCAGCACGCCGTTGATCGGCTGCAGGCTGCGGCTCTTGCGCAACAGCCCCATGAAGCCGCGCCATTCCGCACGGTCTCCTTCGGCGTCGCTGTCGTGGGTGGTATAGCGGCCGGCGGTGTCGATCAGCACCGCCTGATTGGTGAACCACCAGTCGCAATTCCGCGTGCCGCCAACTCCTTTGACTGCGCCCTTGCCAAGCGACTTCGCCAACGGGAAATCCAGCCCGGAATTCAGCAGCGCGGTCGTCTTGCCCGCGCCCGGCGCACCGATGATGATGTACCACGGCAGCTCGTAGAGATAGCGGCCTCTCGAAAACAGCCTCGTCAGGCCGCGCGCGCCCGTGCCGAAACGCGCACGGCGCAGTATTTCGAGCGCTTCGCCGAAGCGCGAGCGCAGCAGTTTGACCTCTTCGGTTTCGCCGCCACGCGAGTTCGTCTGCAGCAGCTCACGCAGGCGCTCCGTTACCCCGGCATTGGCCGAGCCACGGCGCCAGCGGCGCCACAACGCACGCACCAGCAGAAAAACCGCCAGTGCAGCAATCGTCCACAGCCTCGCGCCGACCGACACCAGCGGCCTGCTGTCGCCGATCGCGAACAGCGGCCCGACGAACCAGATCAGCACGGCGATGATCAGAAAGCCGACACAAACCCAGAAGGCACGCGAAAACAGCGTGTCCATCACACGCCGCAGGAAGGACGAGATCATTGCCGGACCTCCCTCGTCTGCCGAGCTGCCGACGGATTCAACTGACGCAGGATTTCGTCCCCGGACAGCATCAGCGTAATCTCGACACGCCTGTTGCGTGCCCGCCCTTCGGCGGTATCGTTCCCGGCCACCGGCTCCGCTTCTCCCCGTCCTTCGGCCCGCACACGGTCATGGCGCTGCATCTGTCCCGACACCAACGCGGCAACGGCACGCGCACGTGCTTCCGAAAGATGCCAGTTCGAGGGGAAGCGCGCACTACGCATCGGCACGCTGTCGGTATAACCGGTTACCACCACGCTACCGTCGATTTCATCGAGGCCATGCGCGATACGGTTGAGCACGCCAAGGTAATTTGCACGGATTTCGGCACTACCCGAATCGAACAAGCCATCGCCCTTCAGGACGATGATGCTTCGATCGGAAAGATCGCGCACTTCCAGCAGCCCGGCACGCATCTCGGGCTCGAGGAAGCGCCGCAGGCGCGGCTCCACCGGACGAGGCCTCTGTTCGACGACCACCGGGCTGGGCGGCTCGAGCGACACCAGGCGACGGAAGACCTTGTCGGACTCCGGTCCCAGCGAAAAGCTCAGCGAAACGTAGATCGCAAAGGCAATCAGCGCGCAGGAAGCCGCCACCACCCAGGGCGGAATCATTCGCCAGGCCTCGCGCTTGGTCTCCTCGCCTCGCCAGTGTGACGACAACCGCCCTTCGTAGCCGCTACGCGCGGTATTGAGCAATGTCGCGATGCGCCGCTTGAGAATCTCCAACTGGGCATGGCCGTTCTCGGCGATGCGGAACTTGCCCTCGAAACCGAGCATGTTGCAGTAATACAGCAGTTCGATCAGTTGACGATGGCGCTCCGGATACTGCGCCAACCGCGCAAGCAGTTGATAATACTTTTCACCTCCCCAGGTTTCATTGTGGAAGGTCACCAACAGGCTGTGGCGTGCCCACACGCCGTTGCCACCCCACGGCGTCTGCCCCGCAGCCTCATCGAGCGCGGTACAGGCAATAGCGAGCCCCGACGATTTCATCGCGCGACACGTTCGCCGCGAGGGCCTGCTCTTCAAAAAAACGGATCTCGTCGATCAACGAACTGCGCAGATCCGCCGGGTCACCGATCGCGCTCGTCATACGAATGCGCGGAATCAGATTCAGCAGCCGTGTCGCGGCCTTGACGAGCGGGTTGTCGCTGCAGGACGGCAAGGGCTGCAGAGCCTCCTTCTTCGGCGGCACCCGCGCACCGTCCGCCTGCCCGCCAGCCTCACCGTTCAAACCCGCAAGCAGATCGAATCCCGCCATGTGTCCCGACATGGCATTTACCCCTGATCCCTGATTCATCGTCTGATCGCCCAGCACTCGAGTTCAAGCTGAGGGAAATCCCCGGCGATGTGGATCGCGACGCCCGCACTGCGATCCATCTCGTGCCACAGCTCATGGTGACTATCCAGCTCGAAATACTGATACCCCGCGTGATACGGCAGCTCGCGCGGCGCAACCGGCAGGGGTTTGAGTTTGACGCCGGGCAGGTGCAGATTCACCAGATCACGGATTTTCTCGACTGGCCCGATCTTGACCTGGGTCGGGAACTGGGATTGCAACTGTTCAGGCGACAGATTGGACTGGGCGGCCAGCACGAAGGATGCGGTCCGCAGCAATTGTCGGTCGGGCACCATCGCCATGCGAATGCCATACTTGCGCTCTTCGAGGTCGATGCGGATGGCCGCCTGGTTCATTACGACCGTCAGTGCCTGTCTGAGATCGATCATGACCGGAGCGAACGTCGCCTGCAGGTCATCATGCTGATAGGGCGGATACACCTTGGCTCGCCGATGGCTCGAGAATACCGCCAGTTCGCCGACCAGCGCCAACAGCTCGGAATACAGCCGTTCGGGATGGACAACCTGGCGATGCTCCAGATGCTGCAACACCGGCAACCAGTGGTTTACCAGTTTGAGCAGCAGAAAATCCGCAACATCCGACACGCCTCCGCGTCCACCGCCGGACATTCGCTCGACCAACGCATCGGCACGCTGCCCCAGCAAACCCGCGAGCTCGCGCAAGTAGCCGCTGAGCACGACGCTCCCCTTGCAGGAAAGCACCGGCGGAACATAACCGCCATCCAGGATCAGGCGTTGATTCGCCTGACGTTCCCTCACCCTCACGACACCGAGCGAACGCCAGCCGGCAGGCACGTCCTGCTGCAGAAACAAACGCAGCCGCAGTTCCCCCAATTGCACTTCCGCCGGGACCGAACCGATCGCATTGACGTCCCGCACCTCTTCCGCGGTGCTGATCCAGCGCGCCGCACTCCGCCGGTCTTCCTCGAAGATGACGCTATTCAAACCGCTTCGCGGCGTCGGCAGCGCCAAGCACACCAAGGCATCTCTAGCCTCGGCCGGCACATCCAGCGACAGCCCGCCGGGGCAGTCTCCAGGAATCGAAAACGGCGTGCCATCCGGCATCACACCCCGCGTCGACTTGAGCACCACGCTGCCAAGCGAAAACGCATCCTCGTCGAACTCGAGCGAATGAAAGCCCCAACACAGCTCATCCGCGTAGGCGATCCGCCGCTGGACGAATGATTCGAGATAACGCTCCTGCTGCTGGAAATGCTGAGGCCGCAGGAACATGCCCTCCGACCAGACAACCTTGCGCTCACCGCTCATGCAAATTCCCCACAGCCCGCCTGCATGCGGTCTCGACGCTCAACGTTCGGCACTTCATCGCCCCACTTCGTCAATTGCAACGCTTCTTTCACCCACGACGACGCGATATCGCCGCTCCGGTGAAGTCTCGGAAGACCACAAACGCCCCGCGCGATGCGGCGGCGGCACCGAAGCCAGCGAGCGCCACGAACTCCCCTGCAGGTCGCGGTAGGCAGCAGCCACGCCCAAGAACTGGGTCCCCAGTTCGGTACGGCGGCGCATCACCCGGACCTCGCCAGGCATCAGCACGAACTCGTGTATCTCGATCACCTCCGCGTGCCGTGCACTCTCCATCTCGCCCAACAGGGTGAAGAAATCGGCCGACTGGAAAAAGTTCGCCCCGAGAGCTCATAGATCCTCAGGAGCACGGGCGACGGACGCCCTTGTTCGGTCGGGTTGAGCGATTCCGAGGCTGCAATCGAGATCTCCACGGGAACAGGCAATTCCTGCCTGGCCGGCAACGAGCAGCCACCCACCGACAAAGCAGCGGCCAAGCCCACCCACCCCGCCATCACACAAGCACGCACCATGAAAAAACATGCCCCTGACAATTCATGCAATGACTTCAGCAAGATGCAAAATATAGCATACTTGACAAGCATAACCTCTGTAGGTAACACTCATCAAGCAATCCATCGCCCCCTAATGCCTTGAAGATCAAGAATAAATGCCATCAGCACCATCCTTGTTCTCCACCTTGATGGCCGAATCACCGACGCTTGCAGGCGGTCCATGCGGGCCTGACCTCGAATACGCGCCGCGCTTCCTCGACTTCATGACGAGTGCAAAAGGCAAGGAAGAACAGCAACTCGGTGACGCCATCATTCCTGCTCAGGCGCCCGACTGGCGCAGTGTTCTGAAATCCGGCATGGCGCTCGCAGACGAGACCCGCGACCTGAGAATCGCGGTCGTCTTGACGCATGCGGCCACCCAGATCCATGGCTTGCGCGGCCTTGCCGACGGCTTGGCGCTGATTCTCGATTGGCTCTCGGCGCACTGGGAGGCACTGCATCCGGCACTCACGCTGGATGGCGAGTACGACCCCTTGATGAGGACGAACGCCCTGTCCTACTTGTACGCGCCCCACGGCTGCCTCAGTGCAGTCAGGCAAGCTCGCCTGCTGGAGAGCCGCGTGGGCGTCCTGCATGTCGGTGATGCGGAGAACATCATCAAAGGACGTACCGTCGGCAACGCTGCAGTGGTCACCACACCCGAGCAACTGGCCCGCCTGATCGCCGACGAACGCGAACGTAATGCGGAAACGTTCGCATCGCTGAGCGAAGCCGCCACACTATTGCAAAAGATCGAGTCACTCTGGAAAAGCAGGCTGGAGGCCGAGTACTGGCCAGAATTCGACGGCTTGCGGGGATCTTCTGGACCGGCTCGCCGATCTGGCCACTCCCCCAATCCAAGGCATGGTCGCCGGCTCGCAGCCGCACGACGCCGACGCGGAACCAGCCTCGCGGCAGAGCACGTACCCGGCAGTCCGTCAGGCCGGCTTGCCTGCCCCGGTCCTGCCCGACGCCGTGGCCAACCGACGCGATGCATTCCGCGCCTTGGCGCTTGCCCGCCAGTACTTCGAACACAACGAACCTTCCCATCCTGCGCCGCTCCTGATCCAGCGCATCGAAAAGCTCGAAGGCCTCAGTTTTGCGGAAATCATCTCCGAGCTGACCCCCGACGGGCTCGGCCAGCTCAGACAGATCGCAGGCGAACAAATCTCCACCTGACTTGAAACATCCGCACCCCGATCCATCCACCTGACCAAGCAAGGAGTCCTGAATTGGCAACCCGAAACGACGTACCGAAGGGCAAAAGTGGCCAGAAATTCATTGCCCGCAATCGCGCACCGCGCGTCCAGATCGAATACGACGTCGAGTTGTACGGCTCGGACAAGAAGGTGCAATTGCCTTTCGTCATGGGCGTCATGGCCGATCTGTCCGGAAAACCCGCCGAACCTCTGCCGCCGGTTGCCGAACGCAAGTTCCTCGAGATCGACATCGACAATTTCGATGAACGCATGAAGGCCGTAAAACCACGAGTGGCATTCACGGTACCCAACACGCTTACCGGGGAAGGCGAACTGCCTGTCGACATGAGCTTCGACAGCATCGACGAATTCAGCCCCGGTGCGATCGCCGACAAGGTCGAGCCCTTGCGCCACCTGCTCGAAGCCCGCACCCAGCTCAACAACCTGCTCAGCTACATGGATGGCAAGAGCGGCGCGGAAAATCTGTTGGCCGAGGTCCTGCGCGACCCAAGCATCCTCAAGGCCCTGGCATCGCAGCCCAAAGCCGGCGAGACCCGGCAGCAGGGTGAAACTCCCAGCACCCCCAACCAGGAGGTCTGACCCGACATGAATACACAATCGTCACAGCTCGCCGAGTCCGCCCTTGCAACGACCGAAGGCTCGGAGTTCGCCGGCCTGCTGGCAAAGGAATTCAAGCCCCGAACCGACGAACAGCGCAGTGCGGTCGAATCCGCCGTACGCACGCTCGCAGAACAGGCGCTCGAATCCAGCCTCAACTTTTCCGGCGACGCCTACCGGTCGATCCAGGCCATCATCGGTGAAATCGACCGCAAGCTCTCCGAGCAGATCGAGCACATCATCCACCACCCCGACTTCCAGCAGGTGGAATCGACCTGGCGCGGCCTCCACTACCTGGTGAACAACACCGAATCGGACGAGATGCTGAAGATTCGGGTCATGAACCTGTCGAAGAAAGACCTGCATCGCACCCTGCGCCGGCACAAGGGCGTCGGCTGGGACCAGAGCCCGATCTTCCGCCGCATCTACGAAGAAGAATACGGCCAACTGGGCGGCGCCCCCTACGCCTGCCTCGTCGGCGACTATTACTTCGACCACACCGCCCCCGACGTCGAACTGCTCGGCGAAATGGCCAAGATCGCCGCAGCCGCACACTGCCCCTTCATCGGCGGCGCCGACCCAGGCGTCATGCAGATGAACTCCTGGCAGGAATTGGCCAATCCGCGCGATCTGACCAAGATCTTCGAGAACACCGAATACGCGCCATGGCGCAGCCTGCGCGACTCGGACGACTCGCGCTACATCGGCCTCGCCATGCCCCGCTTCCTTGGCCGCCTGCCCTATGGCGCCCAGACCAATCCGGTCGACGATTTCGATTTCGAGGAAAGCACCAACGGCACCGACCATCACCGCTACCTGTGGGTCAACGCCGCCTATGCCATGGCCGTCAACGTCAATCGGAGCTTCAAGCACTACGGCTGGGCAACCTCCATTCGCGGTGTCGAATCCGGCGGCGTCGTCGAAGGGCTGCCTTGCCACACCTTCCCCACCGACGATGGCGGCGTGGACATGAAGTGTCCCACCGAAATCGCCATCTCGGACCGGCGTGAAGCCGAACTTGCCAAGAACGGCTTCATGCCGCTGATCCACCGCAAGAACACCGACACGGCCGCCTTCATCGGTGCACAGAGCCTCCAGAAACCCACCGAATATCACGACCCGGACGCGAGCGCCAACGCCCAATTGGCCGCGCGCCTCCCCTACCTCTTCGCTTGCTGCCGCTTCGCCCACTATCTCAAGTGCATCGTGCGGGACAAGATCGGTAGCTTCAAGGAACGCGACGACGTCGAGCGCTGGCTCAACGACTGGATCATGAACTACGTCGACGGCGACCCGGCCAACTCCAGCCAGGAGACCAAGGCCCGCAAGCCGCTTGCTGCCGCGGAAGTCGTCGTCGAAGAAATCGCGGACAACCCCGGTTACTACTCGGCCAAATTCTTCTTGCGTCCCCACTACCAGCTCGAGGGCCTGACCATGAGCCTTCGTCTGGTTTCCAAGTTGCCGTCGGTCAAGGAAGGCGCCGCATCCTGACGGTGAAACCACTTGTTTTTTCAACACATAGGAAGGTAGATATCAATGGCATCCCTACAAGACTTCTTCATCAAGATCGCTGGCATCGACGGTGAGTCCAAGGACTCGAAGCACGCCGGCTGGATCGACGTCCTGTCCTTCAACTACGGCGTTTCCCAGTCCTCCTCGACCTTCACCGGCGGCGGCGGCGGGGTCGGCAAGGCCAGTTTCGATGCACTGTCGTTCACCCACTACGTCGACAAGGCCACGCCGAACCTGATGCAGTACTGCGCGTCCGGCAAGCATATCGGCACGGTCGAAGTGTCGTGCTGCAAAGTCGGCGACGGCTCGCAGGAATACATGCGCATCACCCTCACCGACTGCCTCATCACCCACGCCGGCCCCTCCGGCTCCACCGATGATGCCCGCGTCAAGGAAACCGTCGGCATTTCCTACTCCAAGATCAAGGTCGAGGTGAAGGAGCAGAACGCCAACGGTTCCATGGGTGCTGCCGTGACCGGCACCTGGGACGTCAAGCAGAACAAGGCCTAATAAACAAGCATCCCGATATTGCGCCGGCAGCACATCTTGTTGCTGGCGCAATATTAAAGTCAGCGCGCTAGCCGTTCACTTCAGAAAATAAAGCTCAACTTAGTTCTCGGAGCACCCCGGCATGCCTCAAGCCGATGAACAAAAGCTATTCCATGACATCATTCGAGCGTTCGAAGCGGAGATTGCCAGCGCAGGGGTCCACCTGCACATCGATGCAGAAGCGCGGGCCGCCTACGCCAGAGAAATTCGAAAGATGTCCCAGGAATTGGCCAGGCAAGCCGAATCGAATGTAATCACATGGTCCGATGCGGCAAAAAAAGCACAGGATGCCCGCAATGCCGTCATGGACATCATACGGCACCGAAGCACGCCAGTAGGCCTGTCCCTCGCCCAACGAATGAAATCCGAGGGAAGGACGCTGAATGAATTGATTGCCCGCAAAGTCGAGCAAATACACGGTCGCAGTGCTCGATTCGATCAGCTCTCGACCTTGGAGCGTAATACGATTTACGCGGAAATCGTGGCGTCCTCGGGTCGATCGAATCCTGGAGTAACGGCAGCCATGCAGCGCCTGGGCCAGGCGGGCAGAGGTCTGATCGTGCTTTCCGTGGCTTTGTCTGTATACAACGTATCTGTTGCTGAAGACAAAACCCAGACCGCAGTCCGTGAGGCAAGCATTACCGGCGCGGGTATCGGCGGTGGCTTCGCTGGTGGAGCTCTTGCGGGACTGGCCTGCGGTCCAGGCGCCCCAATCTGCGTCACAGCAGGAGCGTTCATTGGAGGAGCGCTGGCAGCCTTTGGAGTGTCTTGGCTCTGGTAGCCCAAGGAATACCAATGCTACAAGAAGCCGAAAGCATAGCCACTTGTGCCCCACTCCACGCCTCTGACACGACACCGCCGAGCTGTGAACTGGTCATCGGTGGCAAGCCGACAGGCCAACGCCTCGAAGGATGCATACTGGAAGCCGCACTCAAATGCGATGCCGGCTACCTTCTTTTTTTGACTGACGACATTCCTCATGAGGATTCACTGAACATCCATCTTGTCGGCTTTTCCGGCGCACTGGAGGATAGCGCACGCATTGGCGGCATGTACTCCACAGGGCGTTTCGAGAAACTGCAGATGCAGCAACCTGACAAAGTATCGTTCCGGTTCATAGGAGATACGACCTGGACAGTTCAGGTACTGCAGAAGCCGGGGTTCCGCATACCGTTTCTTTCCGAACCGGCAGGCGTACACCGCCCGCTGGGCTTCAAACGGCGCTTTGCGATTACCGGAACCCCCCGCCGAGAACCCCACTGACTCAGGATAAACGGAATGAAAATGTCGGTGCACCACCCCTCGGATGCCACAGTCAAATCCATCGTCGAAGCGGTCCAGCTCGAATTTGAAAACTACCCACACCGGCGCGAAAAATTCAGCCCATTCATGCAGAAGAAAACCGGTAGCAACTACAACGTGAGCGGACACAACGACCACATACATATTTCCGTAAACGACTGCTTCATCGAAACTTCCGGCGTGTGTCGCTACGAGTACACCCTCAGTGTTTCGACCTTCGATGAAGCTCCGCTCTTCAACACCGTTCGATTGAGCCATGTCGGCAAAATCAAAGCTGTCGAATGGAAAGCGAGCGAGGCTACGGATACAGCCTGGCTTTCATTGAAGGTCGACGATTACACGCCGGACGCCCTGAAAAATAATCCAAGCCTCAAGAGCTCAGCAAAGCAGATCGATATTCATATCTCGGTGAACGGCGATCGGGTGACAGTCCGTCAACCAACGGAAAACAGCCCCCCCACGAAAGATCGCCAAACGAGAAGGACTGAAAACCATACAGCGGCCACCGGGAACCTCACTCCAGCCACCAGGGCGAGTTACGTTTTCCTTAGCCGCTTATCGTCACATCCCCCAGCGGAACACTAATTCGACAGTCTAAAGGGTCCAATCGAATAAAGTCATGAGCAAAATCCAGATCATACGAAAATGGCAGAGCGACGCGTCCACAATCTCGGAACTCAGCAGCAACAACGGCATCCTGAAAGGCTACGTGCTCGAACGTCCAGGCCCGGACACCACACGGTCGGGGCTACGGCTGCGCATCCCGGAAGGCACGTACCGGCTCAAATGGCACAACAGCAACATCCCCTCGGTCAAGCCATACAACCCGGTGCCGCTGCTATACAACAGCACGGTTTCGGAAGGTCGCTACATCCTGATCCACAATGGCAACTACCCGTCCAACACCGATGGATGCCTTCTCGTTGGTGAAACAAAGGGCAGCAACGTGGTGAACTCCAGTGTCTCGATGCTACGCAAGCTCAAGGCTCACCTGAACGACACAGGCATCGACAACGTATTCCTCGAAATCTCTTCCGACTACGAATAGCTCTTCCGCTTTCTGGAATGCAATGACACATCCGACACCGACGCACCGCCTACTTGCCTACCTGCTGCATCTTGGCATCGCCGCCACGCTGCTTGCTCCTCCGGCTTTTGCACAATCCGGCACCGTTGGTTTGGCTCCAGATGCCGAAAGAGCATCCCAGACACAGCGCCTCGAATATGCGGGAAAGATCACGCTTTCGGGCGTACTTCAAGCGTACTGGGTTCCCTCATGGCCGGATGGCAGCACCGAGCAGCGTACCCTGTTCATGCGTTTCTTCCCTGACGCGCGATCGCTACCTGTCTTGCCTCGTATCGAAGAAGCAGGTGGTCCCCCCAGCCAGCCCGCCAGCATCCAGCTCTACCACGGCACACCGTTGGCAGACGGCACCTTTGCCACCGAGTTCCCGCTCGAAACAGCCATTCCGCTGCTCGACCGCCTGTTTCCGCACATACCGCCGAACTTCTTCCGCTACAAGGAGGGCGACGCAGTGGCCGCCGTCACCTTGCGCATGGAGCACCTGTCTGCCCTCATCGAATGCGACAAACGCCTGTTCTTTGGCGATTTCGCGGCAATGGAACCGTCATCCACCCGACGAGACCCTGCGCAACTCCACAAGGACATCTCATCAGCCGCAGCTGCGGCCGACTGCGGCGATGTCCTGCCATACTTGGAGTATTACCAAGTCAGCAGCGAAGCCGGGCGAGCCGAGCTCAAGGCTCAACCGGATGAACATGCCCCCGGCATTACCGTACTGGACACCGGACAGCCTGTCCTGAAACTGCAAACCATCAACGACAAATGGGTTCAAGTTCGTACTCGTCGCGATGGAACCCCGCCACATCCCATGCCATCAAGCGATTCGACAGATGGCTACCTTCCGCTACAACACCTTACCCCTGTCAACTAACCCCCCTTCAGGAACACACGATGTCTTCGCGCGCCCCCTTCCGTCCCCTGCCGATTCTGGCGCTGCTGCTCACGCTCGGCGCTTGTACCACCCTGCCTGAACAGCCTGCAGAACCATCGGCAGAGGCCATTGCCGAAATGCATGCGGCCCAGGAACACAATGCCTGGCTCGAGCAGCGCAATCAGGCCATCCAGCAACTGCGTCAGAACCCCCACCTCAGCGTCACCGAACAAGAGGACGGCACCGTCATCGTCCGGGTCCGTTCCGGCGACATTTTCAGAACGTCCAGCACCAAGATCAGCACGAAAATGCGCCCGGTGTTCGAGCACATCGCCTCGACGCTCAGCGCCCATCCCCGGTTGGCCGTACGTGCCATCGGATACACCGACAACGTCGGCGACTCGGAACAGAACCTGGCGCTCTCCTCTCGTCGCGCCGAAAGCGTGCGTAACGAACTGGTGTCGCTGGGACTCGATGAGAGCCGGGTTTCGTTCGAAGGCCGTGGCGACGCGGAACCGATCGCACCCAACACCTCCCGCGAAGGACGCGCCGTCAACCGCCGCGTCGATCTGCTGATCTCGGCCCACCAGCCAGACGACGCAGCTCACGCTCAGCACGCTGAACACACCGAAGCGGCTGGCGATGCAGTCGAAGCCGCAACCGAAACCGACAGCCAATAAGCCAAGCCATGAATCGTCTCCTGGTAGCTCACACCCCCCTTGGCGACACGCTGTGGGCGGTCAGCGTGACGGGGCGCGAAGCCCTGTCCTCGCTGTACCGCTTCACGGTGCGCTTCAAGTCGCTTTCGGCCGACCTGGACTGCCAGGCGATGATCGGCGAGCGCTGCGCGATCGAACTGGAGACCGACCGCCGCGGCCGGCGCTACCTGTCTGGCCAGATGATCGACTTTGCCGCGATCGGCCACGAAGGCCGGCACTGGGTCTATGAAGCCACGGTCGCGCCGCGGCATGGCACGCCTCGCGGCGCGCGGACTTTCGCATCTGGCAGAACCAGACGGTGCCCGACATCCTGTACCAGGTACTGGGCGAGAACGCGGTGCGCTTCGACATGCGGCTCAAGGCCCGCTACAAGCGCTGGACCTACCTGGTGCAGTACCGCGAGACGGACCTCTCCTTCATCTGCCGCCAGCTCGAACACGAAGGCATCTTCTTCTGGTTCGAGCACGGCGCCGACGGCGAGACCCTGGTGCTGGCCGACCACCTGTCGGCCCACCCCGAATGTCCCGGCTACGCCACCGTCTCCTACTACAGCGGCGTGCAGACGCGCCCGGACCGCGACCACTTCGATGCCTGGCGCCTGACCCGGCGCGTCGAGCCGGGCCGGCTGATCCACGCCGACTACGACTTCGAGCGCCCCTCGTCGGATCTGACCACCGAGCACGCCGACCCGCGCGGCCACCTGTTCGACCACTACACGCGCTTTCACTACCCCGGCGACTACCTCGACACCGGCGACGGCAGCCAGTACGCCGCCAACACCCTCGAACGGCTGCAGCGCGAACAGGAAACCGTGCACCTGTCGGGCCGCGTGCGCGGTGCCGCGCCGGGCCACCGGCTCACGCTCGCCGAGCACCCGCGCGCCGACCAGAACCGCGAACTGACCCTCATCGCCGTCAGCTACGACATCGCCGACAACGACTACGAAGGCAGCGTCGGCAGCACCACCAGCCGCTTCCACGTGGACGTCGAAGCCATCCCCGCCGACCGCCCCTTCCGTCCGCCGCTGGCCACGCCCAAGCCGCGCACCCGCGGGGTGGAAACCGCCGTGGTGGTCGGCCCGCCGGGCGAAGAGATCCACACCGACGAATACGGCCGGGTCAAGGTGCATTTCCACTGGGACCGCTACGGTGCGCGCGACGGCACCGACACCTGCTGGATCCGGGTCGCCTCGCCCTGGGCGGGTTCGGGCTTCGGCGCGATCCACATCCCGCGCATCGGCCAGGAAGTCATCGTCGACTTCGAGCACGGCGACCCGGACCGCCCGATCATCACCGGGCGCGTCTATAACGCCGAGCAGATGCCGCCCTGGCCGCTGCCGGCCAACCAGACCCAGTCGGGCGTGCTCACCCGCTCGAGCAAGGGCGGTGCCGCCGGCGAAGGCCTGCGCGACGGCCCCGGCGACGCCAACGCGTTGCGCTTCGAAGACAGGAAGGGCCAGGAGCAGGTCTGGTTCCATGCCCAGAAGGACTACCTGACCGAAGTCGAGCACGACGAATCGAAGTGGGTCGGCAACGACCGCAGGAAAGAGATCGACCGTGACGAGTTCAACACCATCCACCGCGACCGCACCGAGGTGGTCGACCGCAACGAGAAGATCAACGTCCATGGCTGGCGCACCGAGGAGGTGGATCTGGACGAAACCCTCACCGTGCACAAGAACCGCACACGTACGGTCGACCTCAACGAATCGGTCACCATCCACAAGAGCCGCAGCAAGAAGGTCGACAACAACGAGACCGACCGCATCGGCAAGAACTGGTCGATCAAGGTCGGCAAGAACAAGACCGAGACCATCTCCATGGCCTACATGCAGAACGTCGGCCTCGGGCGCATGGAAAACGTCGGCATGGGCTACAGCCTGAACGTCGGCCTGATGATGAACACCCTGGTCGGCGTCAATCAGAGCACCCAGGTCGGCATGAACAAGACCACCAATGTGGGCAAAAACATCACCCTGCAAGCGGGCGAGTCCATCACCCTCAAGGTCGGCGCCTCCACCCTCGTCATGAAAGCCGACGGCACCATCACGCTCAACGGCAAGAACATCGACGTCGTCGGCAGCGAACACGTCGGCCTCGAATCCGAGCGCATCGATCTCAACTGACCATGAACGGCCCGGACAATACGCTTCCCGCCCCCTTGACGGCAGCCCCGCTGCCGGAAGTGGTCAACCACACGCCATGGCCCAGTCAGTACTTCCAGCATGTAGACCCGCAGGGCGAAATCTTCCACGTCATGGTGTGCCGGATGACCTACAGCCTGCGCACGCTGGACAACCGCACGCGGACCGTCCCCGTGCCGGAACTGCTTCCTCCCGAGGAACAGGCTCCGCTGTGCGAATCCGACCAGTTCCGCCTTGGCGTCAACACCTCGAGCCTGATTCAGGAAAGCGACTACGCACCCTACAAACCCAAGTGCGATGTCCTCGTGGTCAACGCACACGCCTACAGCCCGGGCGGCAAACCCAGGGATCGCTGGGCGGTCGGCTTTGCCTTCGGCGATGCGATTTACAAGGTCATCCAGGTCACCGGCCCACGCAACCAGAAAAAGGGGATGCTTGGTTGGTCGCCCACCGCGCCCGAACCCGCCACACAGGTTCCGATCCTCTACGAACTGGCCTACGGCGGCCCAAACTCCATCGCCCTCCAGAACGTTCTGGAACGGCTCGAGCAAGCCCCTGAGCTGAGTGCGGCGGACAGGGACAAGGTTGCCCGGGCCCTGGCACGCATGCCGGCCTACGATTCGATCAATCCCATCGGCTGCGGCCGTGCTCCAGCGCAAGCACTCGAGGCGGTCGGCATGGTCCGCGACGTGCAGCATCCATCCGCTCCCGCTTGGGAACAAGTCGAAGCAGCCCTGCACATCGCACCGCAGATCGAAGTACCCGATCAAGCGTTCAAGGGCCAGGACGACTACCCGACCCTGGGACTGGGGCCGATTGGCCGCTGGTGGCAGCCCCGTCTCAAACTGGCCGGCACACACGACGAGGCCTGGAAAGCCACGCAGTGGCCGAAGTCGCCACGCGACCACGACTACCGCTACTGGAACTGCGCCCCTCAGGATCAACAGATCGACTATCCCAAGGGCGGCGAAATCATTGCGCTGGCCAATCTGACGCCGGACCCACCCGCCAACGGCGGCGGCATCCGCTTCGCCCTGCCGCAGCAGGATCTCCAGTTACTGCTTCGCCTGCAGGCTGGCCCACTGCTGTTCGCGCCGATGCACATCGACACGGTCATCATCGATCCGACAGCCGCCACGCTTTCGGTGGTGCGCCGTGCCACGGTCAGCGCACGCACCGAAGTACGTGCGCTCGAACTCGGCACCTGGCCGCCTGGGACGCAAGCACACTACACACCGGAGACGGCTCATGGCCGATGAGAACATCGTCTCCAAGGATGCACGCTTCCGTCTGGTCAGCCTGGCGCCCGACGTGTGCATCACCCCCAGCAAGAAAGGCTCTCCGGTACCCTATCCCATCACTCACACGATGGATCAGAGCCAACAGTGCTCGCCGAACGTCTTCCTGCAGGGCAAGGCGGTCTATCTGCACAACGAGAGCTTCGTCGATAACGTCAAGGGCGACGAGCCCGGAGCGGGCAAAGGCGTCGTTTCGGGCACGCACACCACCATCAGCCACAACATCGACAAGAGCAGCAATGTCTATGTCAATGGCAGACCCATCGTACGCACTGGCGATTCGATGTGGATGAACTGGAAGAGCATGGGGCCTGCGGCACCGAGCCCCAAGACGCCAGTCTCCACCGGCCTGGGTGAGTCTGTTGATGACTTGGTGGGCAAGTCGCCAACGCTTGAGGCAGATATCGAGAAGCTCAAGGAGAGCGGCTGGAAAATTGAATATGGACCGCCAGGGGAAGGCAGCTATGCTGATCCAGCAAATCCGAGTGGACCGCAAATCATCCTAGATGGCAACCTCAAAGGCGATCCGGAACAGGCTGTACAAGTGCTGTCCCATGAAGTGGGACATGCCACCTACACTTATGCTCCCGATTTCAGCTCCAAGGCCGCCTATGTCAATGGCGCCCTGGCTGACGAGGGTGCAGCCACCATGAAGAACATCCAGGTCCAGCGGGAAATCCTGGCCAACGGCGGGCCAGACATCGGCATCGCCGGCACCCCAGCCAACCATGCTGGCTACAACGCTGCCTACGATGCTTATCTGAAGACGGGCGACGCTTCCGCTGCGCGACAAAGCATCGGCAATATCTTCGGCAGCGGCGAGCAAACATCCACAACCGGCCAGACCTACTCCGACTACTACGGATCGTGGTACGACAAGACATACGGCACAGAAAAATGAAAGGACTTTCAATTATGCTGCTATGGACACTCATCGAGACAATTTCTCAGTTCAATCCAAGCACAAGAATTAGCGACATATCTGAAAAAATGGATATAGAGCTAATAAAAAATGAAAAAAAACATTCAGAACTGGAATACACATCCAAAATTGAAATAACGGAAAACAAAAAACTGCAAGGCGAGATGTCAGTTTTGTACGAAATGGATGATCACCTGAAATCCGTAACAGTGACGCTATCCGGCCAATGCATAACCAGATCAGAAATAGAGTCTCAGATCGGGGACTTCTCGTTGATTATTCCGCCAAGAAGCCCAGCCCTTGGTGCGGTCACGTACTTTGGAAAAGAGATAAATAACAAGGTTTTTTTATTTTCCTTCAAGAACTCATCCCCTGATTGCCTCAGCGGTTTGGGCGTAAACTTTCGGAAAAACATAGCGGACTACGAACCTTATAGAAGATCCACACGATGAGCCCCAGCGCTCCTGAAACGCTACCCAACGCTCCTATCACGCGTGAAGCCAGGTTGGGCGACCGACAATTGACCCTGGGGTTCAAGTGGAGCGTCCCGGATTGTTTGGCGAGCATTGCACTGCAAACCACCTGACATCAGCAGACTCATCACATCAGCCTCATGGCAACTCGGCCCAAACCACCCAACACCGGCTCCTCCTCCACGCAAGCGGCCAAGGTACATCCCAATAACTATCCGTCCCCGGGACCGATGGGCAATACACAAGGGATCATCGTTCCCGATACCGGGCCGAATCCGCACGGCAACAGCGCACCGCCCATCCAGGCCACGGCCAAGGAAACGGGCTGGTGGGGACGCTGGGGCAGCGCCGTCGCACACGGGGTGCTCGACGTCGTCGGCCTCATTCCTGTCGTCGGGGAGGTGGCCGACGGCGCCAATGCGCTGATCTATCTGGCCGAGGGCGACACGGTCAACGCCGCCCTGAGCGCAGCGGCGATGATTCCCGGCGCCGGCATGGCGGCAACGGGGGCAAAATATGCCAAAAAGGCTGGCACCGCCGTCGAAGGCGCCATCAAAGGCGGGCGGGAAACGGCAGAGCATGCCGGAAAGAAGGAAGCTGGCGAGGCCGCTGCTGAACGGGGAACCAAGAAGGCTCAGGGTAGCGGGGGCGGCAAAGATAAGGGGAAGCCAAAGAAAACCGGTGAGAAAGGGAAGTGCGGCGAATGGCTTGCCAAGCAAGACATGATGCAGGAGGGCTTTGACGAGGTTGTAACTGTGCAGAACAACTCCGGTCACGGTGTTGACATGATCGGGCGCAACAGCAAGACAGGCGAAGTCAAGGTCTGGGAGGTGAAGACTACTGAGGGAAGCAGCGCACCTTCTCTCCCGAGATCAGGCTAATATGGGCGGGGAAAAATATACGAATGACCGCTTGGAGCGGGCTTCGAATGGCAGAGGTAATTATGGAAAAATTCCTGAAGCGATGGAAAATGCAGAAAAAGCGCTAGGCTGGATAGATAGTGCAAAAGATATTGGCAAGTCGGTCGCCTACGAAAAGCGCGAAGTCTTCATCGATGATATTTCGAAGGGATGCGCCAAGAATCCGAACAAGCCTTCCCGCTCCAAACCCTGGCTTGTTAAGGAATAAGGAATTGATACATGGACAGCAAGCAAGAAGTCGTCAAGTTAAAGAAAAAGGTCAGCAAATGGCTCACGGAGTGGATCGGCAATCCAACACTGATCCGAAATTTCAGGGATAAGCCACCAGCGTTATTTGAAGCATACCTGGCCGGTGAAGAGGGGAATCGCGCATCTCGGAAGAAAAGCCGCGCAAATTCACTTTTGGCACCTTGTCCACTACGAGCACGCGCTGCTGAACGAAGGCAGTGGCAGCCGTGAACACCTGGCCTTGGCCGTGCGTCATGCGGAGGCTTGCCTCCATATCGCGGCGGCCCAGGCGGAGGCGAACAGAGGTGGATCAGTGCTCCAAAATAATGCCGTACTCTATTTCTCCTTGGCCGTCATAGCCGGCTGGAAAGATGCTGCAATCCGGATCGGTCGGACCTTGATTCGCGGCCTCGACACCTCCTTGCTCGATTTGCAGCATACGGACCGGCACCGCGCGGGGGAGGTTTACCGCCACTTCTGGTTCATCCTGCACCTCTATGCCCAAGCGGGAGGGCAGAAATTCGACATCTCTCTTTACTCCTACCCTCCCGACATGAGCCCGTACGCGACCGTGCTCAACGACTGGCTCACCACCGATCTGAACAAGGTGCACGACTGGGTATGCGCCATGGCCGACTTCCATCTCCAGGAGACCCGCAATACCGCTCATGACGAAATCAACGAGTTCGATGCTGAAGACGTCATGCTGTTTCCCTACGAAATACTCTGCTGGCTGCGCCTTCGTGAATGGGCTGGCTTGGAGAACCCCAAGCGCTTTGATCACCCCTTGATGCAGCAGCCGCTGGCACAACTGCCAGGGCCTGTGCCGCTGGACGTGCCGGCCACCCCGCTGCTCGACCAGGTCATTGCCAAGTTCCGACAGGAGTTCCCTGACAGCTTCCCCGGCTGGGTGTCACCCCGGTAATCGAGCATCGAACTCGAAACCGACCGCCGCGGCCGTCGCTACCTCTCCGGCCAGATGATCGACTTCGCCGCCGTCGGCCACGAAGGCCGGCACTGGGTCTATGAAGCCCCCCTCGCCCCGCGGCTGTGGCACGCCTCGCGCCGTGCGGACTTTCGCATCTGGCAGAACCAGACCGTGCCCGACATCCTGTACCAGGTGCTGGGCGAGAACGCCGTGCGCTTCGACATGCGGCTCAAGGCCCGCTACAAGCGCTGGACCTATCCCATTACCCACACGATGGATCAGAGCCAACAGTGCTCGCCGAACGTCTTCCTGCAGGGCAAGGCGGTCTATCTGCACAACGAGAGCTTCGTCGATAACGTCAAGGGCGACGAGCCCGGAGCGGGCAAAGGCGTCGTTTCGGGCACGCACACCACCATCAGCCACAACATCGACAAGAGCAGCAATGTCTATGTCAATGGCAGACCCATCGTACGCACTGGCGATTCGATGTGGATGAACTGGAAGAGCATGGGGCCTGCGGCACCGAGCCCCAAGACGCCAGTCTCCACCGGCCTGGGTGAGTCTGTTGATGACTTGGTGGGCAAGTCGCCAACGCTTGAGGCAGATATCGAGAAGCTCAAGGAGAGCGGCTGGGAAATTGAATATGGGGCACCAGGGAAAGGCAGCTATGCCTGGCGGGAAGGAGATCCTCCTCTCATCGTTCTAGACGGCAACCTCAAAGGCGATCCGGAACAGGCTGTACAAGTGCTGCCCCATGAAGTGGGACATGCCACCTACACCTATACCCCCGATTACAGTTCCAACGCCGCCTACGTCAATGGCGCCCTGGCTGGCGAGGGTGCAGCCACCATGAAGAACATCCAGATCCAGCGGGAAATCCTGGCCAACGGCGGGCCAGACATCGGCATCGCCGGCACCCCAGCCAACCATGCTGGCTACAACGCTGCCTACGATGCTTAACTGAAGACGGGCGACGCTTCCGCTGCGCGACAAAGCATCGGCAATATCTTCGGCAGCGGCGAGCAAACATCCACAACCGGCCAGACCTACTCCGACTACTACGGATCGTGGTACGACGAAACATACGGCGCGACAAAATGAAAGGCATCGCAATGCATGCACTCTTCTCTCTCATCGAGGCATTGACAACCATCCAGCCCGGGACCGCTCAGCAACTGGAAGAAGCCTTGCAAGCGCAGATAGTTTTAAAGAAGGAGAATGATTATTACCGATTCTGGGGAATAAACGACCCTCTGGAACTTGGAAATGGAGTCAGAATCAACAGAGTTAATTACGCAACCCCCAAGAAAGACCCCAAGCCTCCATCGATCACTCTGGACGACATAAGCGGAACTTGCATTTCGCGGGAAGCACTCAGGGAAAAATTCGGGCATCTGGGCTTCCCCTATCCGCCCAACAATCCCGCCCCTAGAGCAAGAACGACGTGGAGAATAGAGATAAACGGCATTGAGGTCGGCTTCGGTTTTCGCAATGACAATCCTGATTGCCTTTCATCCATAGGGATGCGTTTCAGCAGAATGTAAAACGACAACGCGATGACAGCACGGCAAGTCATCGGCACGAAATTTGGTGATGGCGAGATCACGTCTACGACCAACCCTACGCTGATTACTACGGCGATTGGTACGATGCAAATTACGCGAGCAAGAAATGAAGGAGCAGCTCATGCAAACGATTTGGGCCTTGGTACAGGCGCTTTCTAGCGTCGCTGCACACCCCAATGTCGAATCCAGCAGCATCGCTGCAGTCGCGGGCGTCGAGCTCAAACTGGTCAAGGAAAACGAGTGCACGCGATTCTACGAAAGCGATCAGACCTTATCGCTGGATCACGGTATCGTGGTCGGTACCCTCGAAGTCCGCCAATCAAAGCAACTGGCAAGCCCTCCCTTCATCGTGCTACGAGATTTGGGCGGAACCTGCATCACGGTGAACGAGCTTCGTAACCATGTGAGTGATCTTACACCGCCCGTACCGCCTTCCAACCCGGTCCCCAACGCCCCTATCACACGTGAAGCCAGGTTGGGCGACCGACAATTGACCCTGGGGTTCAAGTGGAGCGTCCCGGATTGTTTGGCGAGCATTGCACTGCAAACCACCTGACATCAGCAGACTCATCACATCAGCCTCATGGCAACTCGGCCCAAACCACCCAACACCGGCTCCTCCTCCACGCAAGCGGCCAAGGTACATCCCAATAACTATCCGTCCCCGGGACCGATGGGCAATACACAAGGGATCATCGTTCCCGATACCGGGCCGAATCCGCACGGCAACAGCGCACCGCCCATCCAGGCCACGGCCAAGGAAACGGGCTGGTGGGGACGCTGGGGCAGCGCCGTCGCACACGGGGTGCTCGACGTCGTCGGCCTCATTCCTGTCGTCGGGGAGGTGGCCGACGGCGCCAATGCGCTGATCTATCTGGCCGAGGGCGACACGGTCAACGCCGCCCTGAGCGCAGCGGCGATGATTCCCGGCGCCGGCATGGCGGCAACGGGGGCAAAATATGCCAAAAAGGCTGGCACCGCCGTCGAAGGCGCCATCAAAGGCGGGCGGGAAACGGCAGAGCATGCCGGAAAGAAGGAAGCTGGCGAGGCCGCTGCTGAACGGGGAACCAAGAAGGCTCAGGGTAGCGGGGGCGGCAAAGATAAGGGGAAGCCAAAAGAGAAATTAAAATGTGGCCAGCGCGGCTCATATGGTGACTTAAAAAAACAGTCCGGCGATGGCAGATTTGACAGAGATCACATTCCGTCAAAAGCAGCACTACTTGAACGTGCCAGGCAACTGAATGATGGCGAAAAATTAACTCCTGCACAGACAAAAGCAATCACTGACTGGGGGGATGCAATCGCCATTCCTAGAGAAGCGCATCAACAATACAGCCCTACCTACGGAGGAAGGAACAATCCAGCAGCAGATGCTAAAGATCTAGCGTCCGCCGCTAAGCGTGATGTGGATACAATACTGGAGCACATCGATGAGTATGATGCGGACGGTGGATGTAAGAAAGCGTACAAGCAAGCAAGTAAAAAAATCACAGACATGACCAACGCAGATTACGCAAGAGAGCTGGAAAAACTGCTTAAATAGAAATAAGAGGTCGTCATGACAATTTTTGATTATGTGAAATATTTGGGGCTGTACTATGGCGAAGCGCCCTTGCAACCACTCTTGGCTGAATTGGATCTAGCCAAAGCACCGAAACTCGCGAGAGGCGACATGACCACTTACTTATCAGCAAAAACGAAAGGGGTCGAGCTATGCTTCGATGAAGAGCGCTCAGTACAAATCTCAGGAAAGCAGTTTCCTGAAGGTGCCCTAGTGCTTTCGAACATCCGGTTTTACGGGAAGAACAATCCCGGGTATGGCGCCTACAGTAGATGTATTTTTCCAGGCATCACTTTGGGCTCAACAAGATTAGACGTACTTCACACCTTCGGCGCTCCGAACTCTCGTAAGTTCTATTCGGACAAAGAGGAACTTCCTCTCGGAGAGAGTGAATGGAAAATGCGCTGGGACCGGGCTGATCATTGCGTTTTCTTTACCTTCAATGAGGATGGCTTGATCTCAAACATATCTATTCAACTCCCACTCGACCAAGCATGAACCTAACGGCAGATTTCGGCGAAGTGGCTGACTCTCCGCGAATGGAAGAGATATTTCGCCAGCTCAACACACTGAAACGTCCGCAGCTACCGGATGACGATCCATACGCCTTTTACGATTGGGTGCTGGTGCGCCGCCAAGGCGTCGAGTTGGGTTTCGTGGAGGAAAACTATCACCTCGGCAAGGCGAAACACCTCTGGGGCACGGGGCGGCTCCTCTTCGCCCAAGTTTATTACTATGCTGGATTCGATGATGTTGAACGCTGCGAAACTCCGCTGCCGTACGGCCTGAGCTGGGAGGACAGCCGAGAAAATGTACGCAGCCGCATGATCCCAGCGGCAAACACATTGCACAGCAGTTCCATCAGCGATACCTGGGATGTACCCGAAGGCTATCGGTTAACTGTTACCTACGGCGGTAATCCAATACATGCCGAGCGAATGGTTTGCCAACAGGTTCCCATACTACTTCGTCCATCTCAGCCAGTGGCTCCTCCAACTCTTGACCAGATTATCGTTCACTGGGGAGATTCAGTAGCGCAAACCGACTGGCGGGCGCTATGGAGTCATCGGCTGGATAATGATGCAGTCAGGCAAGGTGTTGATAGCGGAGAGATCGATCTAACCGATAGTTTTGGCGCAACCTTGCATATTGAGTCAGATAATGGCGCCCCTCTGTTGAGGGCCATCTCCCTACATAGTAATCGCGAAGCCGATTCCGTAGGGTGGCGAGGTCATTTGCCACAAGGACTGGATTTTGAGGATAGCCCGGACATCCTGTTCCAGAAAATCCGGAAACAGCCGGTGAGCACATCGCAAGGAAACATCACCGGACATGCTGTCTGGAACTTTCCTGACTACACGCTGCACGTACTTTACAGCTGTGTTGACAACCGCCTGATGAGAATAAAATTGATTGCACCCGGCGCTTGGAAACCGATTGAGGATTACTGAGTTTGTACATGGGCATCCGGCGCTGTGCGCCGCTCTGACTTCTTTATCAATCTGGATGGTTTCCAAGATCCTCGCTCGCCGTAGCTACGAGCGAGGATTTCGTTTTTTAGCCTGATCTGCAGCCCATCGCTACCTCTACCTGTCTGGCCAGATGATCGACTTTGCCGCGATCGGCCACGAAGGCCGTCACTGGGTCTATGAAGCCACCGTCGCGCCGCGGCTATGGCATGCCTCGCGGCGCGCGGACTTTCGCATCTGGCAGAACCAGACGGTGCCCGACATCCTGTACCAGGTACTGGGCGAGAACGCGGTGCGCTTCGACATGCGGCTCAAGGCCCGCTACAAGCGCTGGACCTACCTGGTGCAGTACCGCGAGACGGACCTCTCCTTCATCTGCCGCCAGCTCGAACACGAAGGCATCTTCTTCTGGTTCGAGCACGGCGCCGACGGCGAGACCCTGGTGCTGGCCGACCACCTGTCGGCCCACCCCGAATGTCCCGGCTACGCCACCGTCTCCTACTACAGCGGCGTGCAGACGCGCCCGGACCGCGACCACTTCGATGCCTGGCGCCTAACCCGGCGCGTCGAGCCGGGCCGGCTGATCCACGCCGACTACGACTTCGAGCGCCCCTCGTCGGATCTGACCACCGAATACGCCGACCCGCGCGCCGACCAGAACCTCGAGCTGACGCTGGTTGCCGTCAGCTATGACATCACCGACAACGACTACGAAGGCACCCTCGGCATGAAAGCCGATGGCACCGTCACGCTCAACGGGCACGACTGCACGATCACGATGAAAGGAGCCAAGATCGCTTGAAAACTGATCCGCATCCTGAAACCTCGCCGATGCCTGCCGTGACGCCTCCCGACAGCACACTGCAAGTGCTGCTGGAACGTGAAAGCCCCCGGCACAAGCTGCCGGGTCAGGTCGATGGGCTGATGATCGGTACGCTGCACCATATCGATGAAGCAGGCCATGCGCAGGTACAACCGGACAACGTCAAGGAAGGCCCCTTTCCGGCACTCTCCATGGTTCCGCTCAAGCAGGAGGATGTCGGAACCGCACGATTCGTGCTGGGCTTTCAGGACGGCAACCCCCGCAAGCCCGTGATCCTGGGACGGGTCTGGGTGCCGCCTGCCGATGCGCCCATCGTCCCCGAGGCATCGGAAGCCAGTACCGAATCACCTTCACGCCGGATCGTCCTGCAGGCCGACGAGGAACTCGAACTGCGTTGCGGAGAAGCCGTGATCCTGCTGCAGGCCGATGGCCGCATCCAGTTGCGCGGCCGCTACATCACCAGCCACGCCGAAGCAGGCCAGCGCATCCGCGGCGGCTCCGTGCAGATCAACTGAGCAGCGCGCTCCACCTTCCATGGAACTCGTCTGCCTTTCCAAGCACCTCGAGGTCGCGCTGTCGACCGCGCTCGACGTCACCGGCCGCGAACACCTGGTCGTCGTTGCCAAGGCCACCTGGCGCATTCCCGAACCCGGGCAACGCCCGCGCCCCCTGCCGCCATGCCCGCTCGTCGTCAGCGACGAGTACTACGGCGCCCCGGGCGAGAGTGCGATGCGCTACGGCGACGACTTCGTACGGCACAAAGCCCGCTGCGATCTGCTCTTCGACGCCTGCGCCCATACACCCGGGCAGCAGCCGCTCAAATATCTCGAAGCCGAAGCGCGCATCGGCACCTGGCACAAGACCATCTGTGTCACCGGAAACCGCCAGTGGCAACGGGGAGTTCTCGGCCTGACGCCTTCCGAGCCCGCCCCTTTCACGAAGCTGCCGCTTCACTACGGGCACGCTTTCGGCGGCATGCGCCATTACCAGGACGGCAAACAAGCCCGCTGCGAAGCCTTCGAGCACAACCCCGCCGGCCTCGGCTGGGGCGGACCGAAGACATGGCATACCCTGGCCGGCGAGCCGGTTGCAAATCTCCACGCCCCGGGCAAACCCATCAAGAAACCCAATGATGATGCACTGATGCCGACTGCGCTCAGTGCCGTCGCCCGGCACTGGGCCCCCCGCAACCAGTATGGGGGAACCTACGACGACGCCTGGAAGCGCGAGATTGCCCCGTTTCTGCCGGAAGACTTCGATGAGCAATTCTTCCAGTGCGCCCCCGTCGATCAACAGATTCCTTACCCGGCGGGCGGCGAGACGGTCACGCTCACCCATCTGCTGCCCCGGCACCCCACCTTGAGCTTCACGCTGCCCCGCTTCGATGCGCTCAAGGTGCGCATCCTGCGCACCGATTACAGCACCGAAACGCTCTCGCCCCCCGTCGATACGCTGTTCTTCGAAACCGAGGCGGGCCGCTTCTCGGCCGTCTGGCGTGCCAGCACCCCCATACGCCGCCGCATCCATGAGTTCGACACCATCGCGGTCGGCAACGTCGATCCCGCCTGGTGGGACGCCCGCCGCCTGGGGCTGGACGGCGCGGGCTGCCCGGGCTGCGGACAGACACAGGAGGCCGCATGAACGTCACTCCTCAAGCCAATGAGCCGCGATTCATGCCCTTGCGTGTTGCCTCGACCGGCGTTTGCTGCTCGGTCGGCAATGACTCGGCGTCGACGTCAACCGCCATCAGGGCGCGCCTGAACCACTTCCGCCAAGGCGGCTTCATCGATACGGCAGGTGAACCGATCAATGTTGCAATGCTTTATGACGTGCCCACCTGGGGGCAGTCGCGCCTGCAGCACATGTACCGCTCCGCCATGACCGAATGTCTGGCCGGCTTGCCTTTAACTTCTGAACAGCTTCCCCCATCATTCTCGTCGGTGCGGAGAGAGAGCGCGGAATCCGGTTTCATCGCGACATCATCGACCTCCTGGTGAACAATCGCCCAGAGGAGGATTACGACCCCCGTACCATCCTCGGCTGCTTGGGCAAAGCCGGCATTGCAGATGCGCTCCTCGGGGCCAGCAAGATGTTTGCGGGAGAAGCAGCGCCTGAATACGTCATCATCGTTGGTGTCGACAGCTTCCTGGATGCAGCAAGCATCGAGCACCTTCTGACACAGGGACGCATCCGTTGTTCGACCAATCCGGATGGGTTCATTCCCGGAGAAGCTGCGGCCGCCATTGCACTGACGACTCGGCAGGCAGGCGAGCACGCCCTCTGGATCGAAGGCGTCGGCACCGCCCATGAGCCGGCCAGCCCCTTTGATGAAGCGACGCCGCTGCGCGCCACGGGCCTGACGAGGGCACTGCGTAACGCATTACAGAGCGCGAACTGGAATGCTGATGATCTCCTGTTCCACGCCAGTGCCATTGGCGGCGAGCAGTGGTACTTCAAAGAGGCCGCACTCGCCATGGACAGAGTCATGACACGGAAAGTGCCGCATTTCCCCCATAGAATCGTCGCTCAGTCGGTTGGCGAAATCGGTGCGGCCTTTGGCCCGCTGATCTTGTCCTGGATCGGCGCTGAAATGACGCCCGATGATCTCGGCGCTCGGGGTTTGCTGCACCTTGCCAACGACAACGGGCAGCGTGCTGCTCTGGCCATCCATCACCGCTAAAAGGAAGTGACGCGCCATGGGCACGCACGTTTACGCCAACGACCTGGAAATCGCCTGGAAATCGACCGACGGCGTGGCAACCACCGCCTTTCCCGATCCGTGCTGGAGTCCACCTCCTCCCAAAGGCGGGCCGATACTCATCCCCTACGGCAACACCGCCTTCGCACCGGACATCACCAACGGCACCTGCACGGTATTCATCGCAGGCGAGACGGTAGCGATCGAGGACAAAGCCTACTTTGCCACCAGTACAGGCAACGAGCCTGCCACCGAAGCATTCGCCAAAGGCGACAAAACCAGCGTCATCAAGGGGAAAGCCTATTTCAGATCCTGGTCGCTGGATGTTGTATTCGAAGGGTTGGGTGTGGATCGGCATACCGATATGGTCAGCCATAATCATGGGTCCATGCCATCGAACACACCGCTTTTTCCCTATATTTCACGAGGCTGGTTTGGGGGGCACGACTGCGAGCAAGAAGAAAAGCGTATCAAACGTGCTTGTGCCCCCGACAAAGACAACTCCGACACAAAGAAAGAGCTCCAAGGAAAAAGCAAGATCGCGAGGCTTCTTCAAAGCCGCAAGGGACGCAGTGGCGTTGGGCGCCGGGATAGTAGTGGCTGGCACTGGACAGACGACCATTGCGCCGGACTGGAAGTCAGCCTGGATTCAATTGAAAAGGCCAAAGAGTACGCGGATCAACTGGCTGACCTTTTCCTTGCGCTGCCCGACGAGCTGAGCGCAATGAGCGCGCTGGAATCCGTCCTCATGGATTTGGCAGTCAATGCAGCGACAAGAGCAGCCGCCAAAGTAGCGGCCAAAGCTGCGGTCAAACAACTGGCAGGCTCCTCCTTGCCGGTCCTGGGTAACGCAGCCATGGGCGTCTGGAGCGCCGTGGACGCCGCTATTGCAATCGGCGACGTCGCTGAAATAAGGGCCGCAGCCAACGAAGCATTGGAGCAGCTGGACGTTCTGCGGCAAAAAGGCAACGAGCTGCAGTCCTTGGCGGACGACTTCAAGAACTTGAAGAACCTGCCCCCGGCCGAGCAACTGTCCAAAGCACAAGAAATTGCCACTGCGGGACAGGACATGCTTGCCACGCTGAATGCCTGCACGCGTGCCCGAAAGTGCAACCTCGTACCCTATAGCGCTGACGGTGCCGGCAACCCGGTTGGTGGCAAAAGACGTTCTGACGTCGAATCCGCGAGAGGCGGCGGATGCTGCAAAGGGCAAACGGGACACCATCTGATCTATGGGGCCATGGCCCGCGGCGCATGCCCCAATTACGACCACAGTGTAGCCCCAACGGTCTGCGTGGAAGGTACCAGCCAGAATTTTGGCAGCCATGGGCGTGTGCATGACGCAATGGATAGACAGGTCGGTACTCTGGCAAGAAACGGTAAAGTCTCAGCCGACGGCACCATGAGTGTGGACGACGCAATAAACGCTGCCGCGAACTCTCATGCCGAAGCGTTTCCACTTTCCAAGTGCTCAAAGAAATGCATCAAAGCACAATTGGAATCATACTATTCTCAAATGTGTAGAGGCAGTGGACTTAAAGCAGTAGATAAGAATGGAAACCCCGTTGAGACAGACGGAAGCGGCGGATCGATTTAATCCCATCGAGACAAATATGATATACATAAAGAGAGATTTGTGGGCTAAACATTTCCAGTCATGGCACATCACTGACTGCGCAGTTCGCGAAAAAAGCGTCGTCTATTTTTGCCTCAGAAAAAAAACGCCTCCTGAGGAAGCGTCATTAATTTTTGATCATGACATAAGAAGTAAAACTATTCGTGCTCAGCCTATCCTCTCCAACAGGGGATAGGTTCGGAGCCACCACACTCGAAGGTTACAATAAGCCCAGAGTCGGCGTTTCCCGCAAACCACTTCCTCAAGGCCTGCTCGTTTCGCGTAACAATGATGGCCAAGTGAATATTATGGGTGGCGGCGTTGATACTGCTGATGAATTCATTGCCCCCGGCAAAGTCCCGATGACCGCACGGGTGAAGTGCATCAACGACTATGCTTATTCAGTCGGAGGGGGAAGAGCGATCTATAAGCGGGAGGATATCGGCAAATGGATCAAGATCGACGCTGGCCTTCCCGCAGTCGAGGCCGATACCGCCCAAGGTTTCAACGACATGGATGCCTTCAGCGAAACAGACATGTATGCCGTCGGCGGCCACGGCGATGTCTGGCACTTCGACGGCAAAGTCTGGACCCAGCAAGGCTTCCCCAGCAACGTACAACTGGCTACGGTCACCTGCGCCGGAGACGGCCATGTTTACATTTCCGGTGAAGGCGGCAGCCTGTGGCGCGGAAAACTGTCCACATGGGAGCGCATTTATCAAGGCGGCTCCACCATCCTGTGGAATGATGTGCTGTGGTTCGACGGCAAGCTCTGGCTCGCCTCCGACTATCAGGCACGCATCTGGGACGGCAAGCAACTCCGACCCATCACTCACGACGGCCAGCAAGTACCGATCTACGGTCATATGGACGCCCACGACGGCCTGCTTGTCATCGCCAGCCCCGAGGTCGTCAAAGCCTATGACGGCAAGGAGTGGAGAACCCTTGTGGCGCCTTATCTGGATTGACTCTATCAGGCGTCCGTATTCCAAACAAACCGAGCAGTCACAATGAACAGAAAGTATTTTTCCTGGTCTTTCAAAGACAACCTGGACAGACTGTGCCCAGGCCAGCAAGCCTTGACAGATATTGGTAAACTCGAAACACCCTTGCCAGTTCAAGTACCGCCCGATGGCAGAGAGCTTCTCGAATTAATGCAGCGCCACTTAATGGGTGAAGTAGAGAAAGGTAAAAAATACACTTCGTTGGTCATTGGCGACACTGTCATTCATGACTCTCTGGAGCTGTGGCCAGATGAAGGTTTTGGCATTCAGTTGATTTACTGCAAAGGCTCCTTGACCATTGATGGGGATTTGTGGAACAGCGACATTTCGTCAGGCCCGATGCTTGTCGTCACCGGCGATCTGAAAGTGAGAAACTGGATGCGCGGCGGCATGGCGTGCTTCATTGGCGGCGATGTCACTGCCAGCGGACTCATCGTTGGAGAATATAACGACGGGCCACTCTTCGTTGGCGGCGACCTCAACGCTGACAATGGATACATCAAGCGGATCGAACCCTATCATTTTCTTCCCGAGTTTCAGGAGCTGCATCAGATCGCAGGGCGTATCAACGCTAAAACTCTCGACTTGGTTGCGATCAACTGGGATGAGGACAAAATCGCAGAAGTCCTGCTGCCCGAAGCCATTGCTGCTTACGATGGCGTCCCCGACGATATCCATACTCCTTCGGGCGGCGCAGCCTTGATCGAACGCTCTCTTCAGGGAAAGCCCATCTGGCGATAATTCACCGATGAGCCAAAATCTATCGGAAGCCCTCAGCGTTTCACCTATCCCCCCGCTCATCGAGCGCCATGTCGGCGATGCCGCCTTCTACTGGCTGCAACACGACCAATCCGCCACGTCCGCGCTGATCGATCTCAGCGGCCTGCTCCATTTCGACCGGCTGCTTCAGGCGCATCTCGACGGCATCACGGTCGCGGGTGATGCAGGCTGGACATTGGCCTGGGATGCGCTGGTGCGCTGGCAGGGGCCAGGCGAGGTTTTTGTCTGCGCCGTGCTGGCTCTGCATCGCGGTGCAGACTCCGGACGCCTGGATCCGACCCTGGAACAGGTCGGACACAAGCCCGAACGCATGCTGCGGGGGCTGATCAGTGCGCTTTTGTGGTGTGACGCCCGCCACGTTGTGCCGGTCATCGACACCTGGACGGCGCCGGATGCGCCGATCATCCAGCAGGTCGCTGCCTGGCGAGCCGTCGCCCGCTCATCGACATTGGCCACAAACCCGCACCTTGCCCAGCGCCTCGTCATCGCAATGCGGCACACCGAGCCTGTTGTACGCGCAGCGGCCTGCCGTGCGGCTGCGATGTTCGGACAATCCGAAGCGCTGCTTTCGAGTCTTCAGGACGAGCACCCTGCCGTCGCGGCAGAAGCCGCCATTGCTTTGGCCAGTATCGGCTCGCTCAACGGCACATCGACACTTTGGCAAAGTGTCTGGAAGCTGCTCCAGACCATGCCGGCGGGCGGGCTTGCCAGGACACTGGCCGAGCGCAGACTGCTGCGCTGGATACAGCATCTGGCATTGCTTGTGCCGACAGGCATTCCCGAGGCGCCTCGCCTGCTGGACGCCCTGCCGCCCCGTCTCGGGCTGCGCTTCGCCCTGCATCATGCCGATCCGGCGCATCTGCCCTGGGTGGCAAAGCGTATGGAAGATGCGACATGTGCCCGCCTGGCCGGCTGGGTATGGCAGTCCATCACCGGCATCGACCTGCATCAGAACGGGCTGACCCGGCACGTTTCACCGGATACATCCACCGCAGCAATCGACGATCTCGACCCGGGCCTGCCCTTGCCCGATGCGCAGAAGATAGCGGCGTATCCTGTGGCACTATCGGCAGCCCCTGCCCTGCTTGGCAAACCGCTCGACCGAGCACAACAGATGGCATTGCTGGCACACGCCCCCCAGGTACTGCGCTGGAATGTTGCCCAGCGCATGGCATCGGGCAACGGCGAGAGCGTCATGAACATCCGGGCACGTGCCAGAACACAGCGCGCCGTGCTGGACAGCATGTTGATCGAGGCAACAGCATGAACAATCGGCTCTACGATCCCTGGGACGATGCGGCGCTGCTGGCTGCGCGAGGCAGATCGCCGCTGAACCGCCTGGTCGTCGTGCTGGGCGCTGAGGCCTGGTGCAGCAAATGCCGGGACTTCAAACCGGTGTTCGAACAAGCCGCACGGCATGCACCGCCGAAGGATCTGCTGGTCTGGCTCGATCTCGAAGACCACGCCGATTTCCTTGGCGGCTATCTGCCGCAGGATCTGCCGGAGCTGTTGATCTACCGAAACACGGAGCTGGTTCAACGCGCCGTTCTGGAAGATGTCCGTCACTTCGAAGCCTTACTGGCTGCGCCGGAGCAGCAGTTCCCAGCGGAGGTCGTGCCACAGATCGCCGACTTGCTGATGCAACGGGATTGGTGTGTTGGAAAGTCTTGAATGGCTCTCTGGCCGGCACTGGGTCCATGAAGCCACCGCCGCCCCGCGACTGCGGCACGCCGACCGCCCCTTCCGTCCGCCGCTGGCCACACCCAAGCCGCGCACCCGCGGCGTCGAGACCGCCGTGGTGGTCGGCCCGCCGGGCGAAGAGATCCACACCGACGAATACGGCCGGGTCAAGGTGCATTTCCACTGGGACCGCTACGGTGCGCGCGACGGCACCGACACCTGCTGGATCCGGGTCGCCTCGCCCTGGGCGGGTTCGGGCTTCGGCGCGATCCACATCCCGCGCATCGGCCAGGAAGTCATCGTCGACTTCGAGCACGGCGATCCGGACCGCCCGATCATCACCGGGCGCGTCTATAACGCCGAGCAGATGCCGCCCTGGCCGCTGCCGGCCAACCAGACCCAGTCGGGCGTGCTCACCCGCTCGAGCAAGGGTGGTGCCGCCGGCGAAGGCCTGCGCGACGGCCCCGGCGACGCCAACGCGTTGCGCTTCGAAGACAAGAAGGGCCAGGAACAGGTCTGGTTCCATGCCCAGAAGGACTACCTGACCGAAGTCGAGCACGACGAATCGAAGTGGGTCGGCAACGACCGCAGGAAAGAGATCGACCGTGACGAGTTCAACACCATCCACCGCGACCGCACCGAGATCGTCGATCGCAACGAGAAGATCAACGTCCACGGCTGGCGCACCGAGGAGGTGGATCTGGACGAAACCCTCACCGTGCACAAGAACCGCACACGTACGGTCGACCTCAACGAATCGCTCACCATCCACAAGAGCCGCAGCAAGAAGGTCGACAACAACGAGACCGACCGCATCGGCAAGAACTGGTCCATCAAGGTCGGCAAGAACAAGACCGAGACCATCTCCATGGCCTACATGCAGAACGTCGGCCTCGGGCGCATGGAAAACGTCGGCATGGGCTACAGCCTGAACGTCGGCCTGATGATGAACACCCTGGTCGGCGTCAATCAGAGCACCCAGGTCGGCATGAACAAGACCACCAATGTGGGCAAAAACATCACCCTGCAAGCGGGCGAGTCCATCACCCTCAAGGTCGGCGCCTCCACCCTCGTCATGAAAGCCGACGGCACCATCACGCTCAACGGGCACGACTGCACGATCACGATGACGGGCGAACAAGTCGTCAAGGCCGATGGCAACATCACGATGAAAGGAGCCAAGATCCTTGAAAACTGATCCGCATCCTGAAACCTCGCCGATGCCTGCCGCGACGCCTCCCGACAGCACACTGCAAGTGCTGCTGGAACGTGAAAGCCCCCGGCACAAGCTGCCGGGTCAGGTCGATGGGCTGATGATCGGTACCCTGCACCACATCGATGAAGCAGGCCATGCACAGGTACAACCGGACAACTTCAAGGAAGGCCCCTTTCCGGCACTCTCCATGGTTCCGCTCAAGCAGGAGGATGTCGGAACCGCACGATTCGTGCTGGGCTTTCAGGACGGCAACCCCCGCAAGCCCGTGATCCTGGGGCGGGTCTGGGTGCCGCCTGCCGGTGAGGCCCCTGCCCCCGAGCCGGCGAATGTCGGCACCGAACCGTCTCCACGCCGGATCGTCCTGCAGGCCGACGAAGAACTCGAACTGCGTTGCGGAGAAGCCGTGATCCTGCTGCAGGCCGATGGCCGCATCCAATTGCGCGGCCGCTACATCACCAGCCACGCCGAAGCAGGCCAGCGCATCCGCGGCGGCTCCGTGCAGATCAACTGAGCAGCGCGCTCCACCTTCCATGGAACTCGTCTGCCTTTCCAAGCACCTCGAGGTCGCGCTGTCGACCGCGCTCGACGTCACCGGCCGCGAACACCTGGTCGTCGTTGCCAAGGCCACCTGGCGCATTCCAGGGCCGGGCCAGCGTCCGCGCCCCCTGCCGCCATGCCCGCTGGTCGTCAGCGACGAGTACTACGGTGCTCCGGGCGAGAGCGCGATGCGCTATGGCGATGACTTCGTACGCTACAAAGCCCGCTGCGACCTGCTCTTCGATGCCTGCGCGCATGCACCCGGGCAACGACCGCTCAAATATCTCGAGGCCGAAGTGCGCATCGGCACCTGGCACAAGACCGTCTGCGTCACCGGAAACCGCCAGTGGCAGCGGGGTTTGCTCGGCCTGACGCCTTCCGAGCCCGCACCGTTCACTACACTGCCGCTGCACCATGGGCATGCTTTCGGCGGCATGCGCCACTATCAGGACGGCAAACACGCCCGCTGCGAAGCCTTCGAACACAACCTCGCCGGCATCGGCTGGGGAGGACGGAAGACATGGCACACCCTGGTCGGGGAGCCGGTTGCAAACCTCCACGCCCCGGGCAAACCCATCAGGAAGCCCAACGACGATGCGCTGATGCCGACCGCACTCAGTGCCGTCGCCCGCCACTGGGCTCCCCGCATCCAGTATGGGGGAACCTATGACGACGCCTGGAAACGCGAGATTGCCCCGTTTCTGCCAGAGGACTTCGATGAGCAGTTCTTCCAGTGCGCCCCCGCCGATCAACAGATTCCTTACCCGGTGGGCGGCGAGACGGTCACGCTCACCCATCTGCTGCCCGAGCACCCCACCTTGAGCTTCACGCTGCCTCGCTTCGACGCGCTCAAGGTACGCATCCTGCGCACCGATTACAGCACCGAAACGCTCTCGCCTCCGGTCGACACGCTGTTCTTCGAAACCGAGGCGGGCCGCTTCTCGGCCGTCTGGCGTGCCAGCACCCCCATACGCCGTCGCATCCATGAGTTCGACACCATCGCGGTCGGCAACGTCGATCCGGCCTGGTGGAACGCCCGCCGCCTGGGGCTGGACGGCGCGGGCTGCCCGGGCTGCGGACAGACACAGGAGGCCGCATGAGCCTCACCTCGCAGGCCAATGAGCCGCGATTCATGCCCTTGCGTGTTGCAGACAGTGGCATTTGCTGCGCGGTCGGCTACCACGCCCAGGCAGCCAGTTGTGCCCTGCGCGCAGGCATGGATCACTTCCAGGAAAGCAACTTCATTACCTCCGATGGCTCTCCCATCCGGGTGGCGCGCCTGGACGAAGACGAGACATGGGGACCTGCGCGGCTCGCCTTGTGGGCCCGTTACGCAATCGAAGAATGCCTGGAGTTCGTGCCAGCAGCACAACGAACACAGATTCCGACGGTTCTGATCACCCCCCTACCGGATCACCCACGCACCCCGGAGCAGGCCGCATTCGAAACGGCCCAAGCGGCCCAGGAGGCACTTGAAACACGCTTCGCTCCTCACTCCAGGCTGTTTCAGGGCGGGCACGCCGATTTGGCTCAGGGACTGATTTACGCATCTGGCTTGTTGACCAGCAAACAAGCGACCCGGGTTCTGGTCGTTGGCCTCGACAGCCTGCTCAATGCTGCGACCATTACCAACTTCCTTCATCAGGAACGACTGCTTGTGGCGGGTAACAGTGACGGCTTCATCCCAGGCGAAGGCGCTGCAGCGGTCCTACTGGAGCTTGCCGAAAACACTCGTGCCCCGGGTCTGTACATCCTTGGAATCGGGCAAGGTATGGAGCCAGGGCGCCCCGACGGTAGTGTTCCCTGCCGCGCTCAAGGGCTGAGCCACGCAATACGGCAGGCCATGCAGCAGGCCAATTACGACACTACCGCTCTCTCCTTCCGCGTCAGCGACCAGAACGGCGAATCCTTCTTCGCACGCGAAGCAGCCAATGCACTCACCCGAGTCAGTACGCCGGGCGGAAACCTGCCTTCCGTACTCACCACAGCGGATTGCACCGGTGAAATCGGTGCAGCGACCGGTCCATTGATGCTGGCGTGGTTGCACAACCTGCTCTCCCACCACGATGCGCCAGGTGAATCGGGACTGATTCACCTGGCCAACGACACAGGCGAGCGCGCGGCGATCATCGTCCGGCAACAGCGGTAAAAGCACAGGAAAGCATTCCATGGAAACCCATGTATACGCCAACGACAACGAGTTCTGCTCCCGCGCAGCAGATGGTGTCTCGCGGGCGGCGTCACCCGACCCATGCTGGAGCCCTCCACCACCCGACAAAGGCCCGAGGCTCGTCAACTACTCCAACACCGCCTTTGCGCGCAATCTGCAAAACGGGACCTCCACGGTGTTCGTATGCGGCACGCCTGTCGCAAAGAAAGATGTCTCCTATCTTGCAAACAGCACCGGAAACGAAGCTGCAACCTGGTGTTTCGGGCAGGGCTACAACAGCCACGTCATCACCGGTAAGGCATATTTCACCGACTGGTCGCCCGACGTCAAAGTCGAAGGTCTGAATGTGTGCCGCCACACTGACCCGATGACGCACAATCATGCCTGAGTGGACAGTCTCACATGACCGTACCCAATACGCCTACAAACTACTATATGGACACTGCAGCGACCAAAAGGGCCTGCAGTACCGAGCTCAAACTCATCGATAAAAAATGTAAACCTACACCGCCGAAGAATGACGGAAAGCCCACACGTAAATCAGGGCTCTCTGGAAAAGTAGCAAATATCACGGATAAGCTCGATGAAGCGGCCAAGAAGACCGCTGGCTACAACAGAGACCGCAGCACCAGCGCATTCAATGGCAATGCCTGGATGGACGAGCACTGCTCTGGGTTGTGGATTACGCCTCCCCGTGGCAACGATGGCGTTACGACAGATATTCAAGACTTGATGAAGGAGATTGGCGACAAACTCGACATGGGCGTACTCGACAAGGTCGGCATGCTAAAAGATGCGGTAAAGGATATTGCCGATATTGCGCGTGAGGTAATCGACCCTTCGATAGTCGACGACATCATGTTCAAGTTGGGCGCCAAGACGGCCATCAAAGGCGGAGTAGGAGTTCTCGGCGCCGAAACGGTCGCCGCCCCCATCGCCATGGCGCTCTGGACAGCCTACGATCTCTACGACACCGCAACTACATTGGCAGAGCTGGCAGGAGACAAGGGCAAGGCCGCGCTTGAGGCATTCAAGTCGATCTACGACATCGGGGATGAGGCCAAGAAAATTGCGGATCAACTGGTCAAAGAGCCAGCGAAGGCAATGACCAACCTGATGACCTTGATGGCCAAGCTCGACCCTTGCATTCGCGCACGCAAGTGTTTACTCGTTCCTTACAAGAAAACCACCGGCAATCCGACCAAGGCCATCGCGCAAGCCAGGCATGGCGACGGATGTTGTCCGGGTCAGACAGGCCATCACATCATTCCCGATTCGGCCATCAAGGACGCAGGCTGCGCTGGATATAACGCGAATGATGCGCCGGTGATATGTCTCGAAGGAACAAAAAATGCCGAAGGATGGGGTAGTCACGGGACCGCTCATCAACAGTTAAAACTAGGCATGATTAATTATCAGGACATGAGGACTTTGGCAGGACTATCTCCGAATGTCATCAGTTACAGCGACATGGCCGATGCAGGCATTGCGGCTGTTCGTGAAACCGCCGCACGCCAGTGTGATCCAGCCTGCCTGCGAGCGCAACTCGATGAATACTACGACAAATGCAAAAACAATTCGCTCACGCCCACTGATGGCACAGGCCCATATATACCGAAATCTGAGCCTAACAATGACCAAGGTCGATAAGGAATTAAACGATGATCATCACTCTTAATGAGTACAAAAAATTTCTACAACGACGATTTTTCAGGGATTGCGCCATTCGCGACCGAAACATCTTCGTCTTCATAACTGACATGGTGTATACCGACGAAGAGGTCGAACAGGAAGAACGTGATGGCTATAACCCTTCTCTTCGGCCAAAGCAAGTTGCAAGTTTATTCCGCGATCAAGCTGTCGGCACTCAATGGGGCTGGAGTGGCCTTGAAGGCTGGGAAAGCACCATTATTGGCGCTGCCCAAAAGCCCCTGAACCAGTCGGTGAGTGTGGAACAGTTTGCAGTCTTTCCGACCATGCGCAACCGCAGCTATGTCACCGGCAGCGGCCCCGCCTATGAAGATACTCCCATTCACAGCGCCGGCAGTAAGGAGCCCAACAACTGGAGGCGTGGAGGAATTACACGACTCAAAAATATAGACGGCTGGCTCTACGCCTGCGGAGGCGGTCGTTCGTTTGCCAAACGTCTGGACAAAGGCGCTTGGCAATCCTTTACGCAAGACATCCCTCAATTGCCGGGTACTTTTTCAGAAAAGCTTGGCGCTGAAGGTTTCGAAGACTTCGATGCATACGGCGAGAACGATATTTACGCGGTAGGCGGTCACGGCGACGTATGGCATTTCGATGGCAAGAACTGGCGTCAGATTCCCTTCCCCAGTAACGAGTCACTTCGTTCTGTATGCTGCGGCGGAGATGGCAACGTCTACATATCCGGCTACGAAGGCATCACCTTCATGGGGCGTGAAAACCGCTGGAAGAAGATCCACGACGGCGGGATTTCACTCGGCTTCCGGGACATGGTCTGGCACGACGGCAAAGTCTGGTGCACCAGCGACTACGGCCTGTGGACCATCACCGATGGCCGCGTGAGGCCAGCCGACGTACCGCCCGAAGTGAGTGCCTGCTCAGGGCATCTGGCCGTAGGAGACGGGGTTCTGCTTCTAGCCGGAATGGGGGGCGCCACCTTCATGGAAAATGGACAATGGGAGCCAATCATTTCATTCTCTGCGATGGAGCAACTGGTCAAACTGGATAGAAGCCAATAGACCACCTCTATCCTGCGCAGACTATATAAAATTGTAGCGTGCTCAGCGCCTACAATGCCACTTGCTTCCGTTATATTTTCGGCGATGCTCATCAAGGCATGATTACCCTAGAAGAATTTACTGACTGCATTGACGGATATCAGATCACGGATTGCGTCGCCCGAAACCGTGACTACTTTCATTTTGTTGGACGAAACATTAAGGAGGGAGAGAAAGCGGGCGTCATGTCAGAACAGAAGGTCACCAAACGAGAAATAGGATTCTATAATGACGAACCCGTTGGCCAAAAGATCGGCTCCAGAGATTTTTATAATTTCGAACGGACCCATGTTGGTGCTGAGAATCGAAGGGAAGTGAACTCTGTCTTATTTATAGACTCAAGCGGGCAGGTTTTTTCAAAGAACAGTCAGCATAAGGGTATGGAACAACCTATTTCTATAGGCGAGGATGGTCCCCGGCGAGGCGCTATTCGCCGAGTGCGGATGATCAATGGCCTGCTGTACGCAGTGGGGACAGGTCACACGGTATGTCGGCGCAGAGGAGTCAATGACTGGGAGTCCTTCTGCTTCAACCTTCCCCTCGGTAGCCGCGCTGATCACGAGGACGAAGTGCGTTCCGAAAACATGGCTTTTGTAGACATCGATGGCTTCAGCGATGAAGACATGTACGTGGTGGCAGGCCAAGGTGTCGTATGGAACCTGCAAGGCAAGACGTGGAAACAAATTTCTTTTCCGTCCAACATGTATCTCGAATCGGTTTGCTGCGCTGGAGACGGCTACGTGTACATCGGAGCTCAGTCCGGCACGGTATTCCGCGGTCGTGGTGACAAGTGGAAGATGATTCATCGCGGCGACCTGACCCTGCCATTCAAAGACATGGTCTGGCATGCGGGCCAGCTCTGGTGCACCAACGACTATGGACTGTGGACACTGTCGAGCGACGATATAAGGCGGGTCGAGGAGATTCCATCTGAAATCATGGTCTGCGCCGGTAATCTGTCGGCTGCGGATGGCGTGATGCTGATGGCAGGCACCAACGGCGCCGCATTCCATGATGGGGAGAAATGGCAGCTGATTTTCAACTACTACCAGATGGAACAGCAACTCGCAGGGCAATGAAGGATTTCCCTTCATGAACCATGGATGATATGGATGCCGTAGTACCGAGCTCAAGCACTCCGGCATGCCCGCACACAGTTTGGACTCCTGCGCCCGTAACGGTTTTCTGGATTTTTTGTGCTCCCGATAAAACAACAAGCCGGCATCGTCGTCATTCGTCCTCTCGTGGAACGCCATGTCGGCGATGCCGCCTTCTACTGGCTGCAACACGACCAATCCGCCACGTCCGCTCTGATCGATCTCAGCGGCCTGCTCCATTTCGACCGGCTGCCTCAGGCGCATCTCGACGGCATCGCGGTCGCAGGGGATGCAGGCTGGGCCCTGGCTTGGGATGCACTGGTGCGTTGGCAGGGACCGGGCGAGGTTTTTGTCGGCGCCGTGCTGGCGCTGCGCAGGGCAGACTCCGGACGCCTGGATCAGATCCTGGAACAGGTCGGACACAGACCCGAACGCATGCTGCGGGGGCTGATCAGTGCGCTTTTGTGGTGTGACACTCACCATGTAATACCGGTCATCGACACCTGGACGGCGCCGGATGCGCCGATCATCCAGCAGGTCGCTGCCTGGCGAGCCGTCGCCCGCTCATCGGCACTGGCCGCGAAACCGCACCTTGCCCAGCGCCTCGTCATCGCGATGCGACACACCAAGCCTGTTGTACGCGCAGCGGCCTGCCGTGCGGCTGCGATGTTCGGACAAGCCGAAGCGCTGCTTTCGAGTCTTCAGGACGAACATCCTGCCGTCGCTGCAGAAGCAGCCATCGCCTTGGCCAGTATCGGCTTGCTCAACGGCACATCGACACTTTGGCAAAGTGTCTGGAAGCTGCTCCAGACCATGCCGGCGGGCGGACTCGCCAGGACACTGGCCGAGCGCAGACTGCTGCGCTGGGTACAGCATCTGGCATTGCTTGTGCCGACAGGCATTCCCGAGGTGCCTCGCCTGCTGGACGCCCTGCCGCCCCGTCTCGGGCTGCGCTTCGCCCTGCACCATGCCGATCCGGCGCATCTGCCCTGGGTGACTGGGCAGATGGAAGATGCGACATGTGCCCGTCTGGCCGGCTGGGTATGGCAATCCATCACCGGCATCGACCTGCATCAGAACGGGCTGACCCGGCAGATTGCACCGGATACACCCACTACAGCAACCGACGATCTCGACCCGGGCCTGCCCTTGCCCGATATGCAGAAGATCGCGGCGTATCCTGTGGCACTACCGGCGGCCCCTGCCTTGCTTGGCAAACCGCTCGACCGAGCACAACAGATGGCATTGCTGGCACACGCCCCCCAGGTACTGCGCTGGAATGCTGCCCGGCGCATGGCATCGGGCAACGGTGGGAGCGTCATGAACATCCGGGCATGTGCCAGAACACAGCGTGCCTGGCTGGACAGCATGTCAACCGAGGCAACAGCATGAACAATCGGCTCTACGATCCCTGGGACGATGCGGCGCTGCTGGCTGCGCGAGGCAGATCGCCGCTGAACCGCCTTGTCGTCGTGCTGGGCGCTGAAGCCTGGTGCAGCAAGTGCCGGGACTTCAAACCGGTGTTCGAACAAGCCGCACGGCATGCACCGCCGAAGGATCTGCTGGTCTGGCTCGATCTCGAAGACCACGCCGATTTCCTTGGCGGCTATCTGCCGCAGGATCTGCCGGAGCTGTTGATCTACCGAAACACGGAGCTGGTTCAACGCGCCGTTCTGGAAGATGTCCGTCACTTCGAAGCCTTACTGGCTGCGCCGGAGCAGCAGTTCCCAGCGGAGGTCGTGCCACAGATCGCCGACTTGCTGATGCAACGGGATTGGTGTGTTGGAAAGTCTTGAATGGCTCTCTGGCCGGCACTGGGTCCATGAAACCACCGCCGCCCCGCGACTGCGGCACGCCTGGCGCCAGACCCGCCGCGAACACCCGCGCGCCGACCAGAACCGCGAACTGACGCTCATCGCCGTCCGCTACGACATCACCGACAACGACTACGACTACGAAGGCAGCGTCGGCAGCACCGCCAGCCGCTTCCACGTGGACGTCGAAGCCATCCCTGACCTGCCCGTGATTTTCGGACCAGGGATAAGTTGAGAGAATGGCCCTCGCCACGAGGCGAGGAGCCCGATATGGATCCAGCCGACGTGAAGCGGCTTCGCGAGTTGGAATCCGTCCTGACGGATTTGGCAGTCAATGCAGCGACAAGAGCAGCCGCCAAAGTAGCGGCCAAAGCTGCGGTCAAACAACTGGCAGGCTCCTCCTTGCCGGTCCTGGGTAACGCAGCCATGGGCGTCTGGAGCGCCGTAGACGCCGCTATTGCAATCGGCGACGTCGCTGAAATAAGGGCCGCAGCCAACGAAGCATTGGAGCAGTTGGACGTTCTGCGGCAAAAAGGCAACGAGCTGCAGTCCTTGGCGGACGACTTCAAGAACTTGAAGAACCTGCCCCCGGCCGAGCAACTGTCCAAAGCACAAGAAATTGCCACTGCGGGACAGGACATGCTTGCCACGCTGAATGCCTGCACTCGCGCCCGAAAGTGCAGCCTCGTACCCTATAGCGCTGACGGTGCCGGCAACCCGGTTGGTGGCAAAAGACGTTCTGGCGTCGAATCCGCGAGAGGCGGCGGATGCTGCAAAGGGCAAACGGGACACCATCTGATCTATGGGGCCATGGCCCGCGGCGCATGCCCCAATTACGACCACAGTGTAGCTCCAACGGTCTGCGTGGAAGGTGCCAGCCAGAATTTTGGCAGCCATGGGCGTGTGCATGACGCAATGGATAGACAGGTCGGTACTCTGGCAAGAAACGGTAAAGTCTCAGCCGACGGCACCATGAGTGTGGACGACGCAATAAACGCTGTCGCGAACTCTCACGCCGAAGCGTTCCCACTTTCCAAGTGCTCAAAGAAATGCATCAAAGCACAACTAGAATCCTACTACTCACAAATGTGCAAAGGCAGTAGACTTAAAGCAGTAGATAAGAATGGAAACCCGCATGAATCCGATGGCGGCGATGGCGGCGGACGCTAACAAGGGATAAAAAATGACATATTTAAAGAAAGAAATCTGGAGCGAATACTTTAAAGGCTACGCAATCGTCGATTGCGCAGTTCGAGACAAAAATATTGTCTATTTTTGTATGAGACAGAACCTTCCAGATAAAGAAGCTTCACTGATGTGGGATCACGATATCCTGTCCAAACAGTTCGCACTGTACCTTGATACACCCGACGATCAGTACGGGGTTAGGACACTTGAAGGCTACAACAAGCCACGCCTAGGTGTATCTCGCGAACCTCGCGCTCAAAGCTTGCTTGTTGCTCGCAACAATGACGGCCAGGTAAGCGTTTTTGGTGGGGGAAGAAATCAGCCTGACGAGTTCATTGCCCCCGGCAAAGTCCCGATGACCGCACGGGTGAAGTGCATCAACGACTATGCTTATTCAGTCGGAGGGGGAAGAGCGATCTATAAGCGGGAGGATATCGGCAAATGGATCAAGATCGACGCTGGCCTTCCCGCAGTCGAGGCCGATACCGCCCAAGGTTTCAACGACATGGATGCCTTCAGCGAAACAGACATGTATGCCGTCGGCGGCCACGGCGATGTCTGGCACTTCGACGGCAAAGTCTGGACCCAGCAAGGCTTCCCCAGCAACGTACAACTGGCTACGGTCACCTGCGCCGGAGACGGCCATGTTTACATTTCCGGTGAAGGCGGCAGCCTGTGGCGCGGAAAACTGTCCACATGGGAGCGCATTTATCAAGGCGGCTCCACCATCCTGTGGAATGATGTGCTGTGGTTCGACGGCAAGCTCTGGCTCGCCTCCGACTATCAGGCACGCATCTGGGACGGCAAGCAACTCCGACCCATCACTCACGACGGCCAGCAAGTACCGATCTACGGTCATATGGACGCCCACGACGGCCTGCTTGTCATCGCCAGCCCCGAGGTCGTCAAAGCCTATGACGGCAAGGAGTGGAGAACCCTTGTGGCGCCTTATCTGGATTGACCCAAGCTCGGAATCGACGCTCATACCCCCATCATCTGCCCGTGGACACCAAACGCCCGTTGACCGCATGAGCGACTGGAAACCACTGACGCGGTACTCCATCCAGCGTAAAACCCCTCTGGTCAGCGCGCTACGACCACCACCTTGCCCCCATCACGCTCCGCATAGCGCCGCGCCATCACCGCGCACACCATCAACTGGATCTGGTGGAACACCATCAGCGGCAGGATCGCCAGGCCCACGGTCGAACTGGCGAACAGGACCTGGGCCATCGGCACGCCGGTCGCCATGCTCTTCTTCGAGCCGCAGAAGACGATCGTGATCTCGTCCTCGGTATTGAAACCCAGGCGGCGGGCAAGCCAGGTGGTGGTGGCGAGGATCAGTACGAGCAGCACGATGCAGCACCCCGCCAGCAGCGCCAGGGCGGAGGCCGGGACGGTGCGCCACAGCCCTTCCAGCACCGCCGCGCCGAAAGCGGTATACACCACCAGCAGGATCGAACCCTGATCGACGTAGCGCAGCCAGCGCTGCTGCTGCGCCACCCAGGCGCCGATCCACGGCCGCAGCGCATGCCCGGCAACGAAAGGCAGCAGCAGTTGGACGCCGATCTTCAGGATCGACTCGCCCAGCGGCATGCCGGCGCCGGTGCTGCCGAGCACCAGGCCGGCCAGCAGCGGCGTGACCACGATGCCCACCAGGCTCGATGCCGATGCCGCACACAGCGGCCGGCAGGTTGCCGCGCGCGATCGAGGTGAAGGCGATCGCCGACTGCACCGTGCCCGGCAGCAGGCACAGGTAGAGCATGCCGAGCCACAGCGCGTCGCCCAGCAGCGGCTTCATCAATGGCTGCAGCGCCAGGCCAAGCAGCGGGAAGAGCGCGAAGGTGCATAGGAAGACCAGCAGGTGCAGGCGCCAGTGCATCGCGCCGTCGATGATCGCGCGGCGCGACAGGCGCGCGCCGTGCAGGAAGAACAGCAGCGCGATCCCGGCGTGCGTCAGGCCATCGAAGAAAGCGACGTAGCGGCCCTGCGGCGGCAGGATCGTGGCGAGCGCGACGACGGCGATGAGAATGAGGGTGAAGCGATCGAACAGCTGTTGCAGGAATTTCATTTTTTGTTCTGAAGGGCGGCGGGGTCGGGGGGCAGCAGGCCCGGGATCGGACATGCGGCCTGCTTGCGTGCAAGCTTAATGGCTGGCGATACTGCCGACTAACGCCAATCGAACGCTTAATATCGCCGACCGGACATGCCCCCCTGCCCTCAGGAAGACCTTGCCGCACTCGCCTGCCTGCCGCGGCCGATCTATGGCCATGCCGAATCATTGACCAATCGCGCGCTCGGCTACCCTCACGCCCATCCGTGGATCCAGTTCGCCCATGCCACGGCCGGTGTGCTCGACGTGCGCACCGACGCGGGCCGCTTCATCGCGCCGCCGCAGCGTGCCGTGTGGATTCCCGCCGGGGTCGTGCACCAGGTGCGCGGCTCGGCGGACACCGTGATCCGCAGCCTCTACATCGAACCCTCCGTCCTGCCGAACCCGCAAGGCGGCTGCCGAGTGCTGGCGGTCAGCCCGCTGCTGCGCGAACTGGTTTGCGCCTTCGGTGAATTGCCGGCCGAATACGAAGAAGACGGCCCTGGCGGACGGCTCGCGGCCGTCCTGCTCGATCAGGTCGCAAGCGCTCCCGTGCTCGGCCTGATGCTGCCACTGCCGCAGGAACCACGCTTGCGCCGAATATGCGAAGCCTTCGAGGCGGAACCCGACTCACGCGACGGACTGGCCGCCTGGGCGCGGCGGCTGGGGTGTTCGGAGCGCACGCTGGCAAGGCTGTTCCGCACCCACACCGGCCTGAGCTTCCGCCGCTGGCGGCAGCGCCTGCGCCTGATCAGCGCCTTGCCGATGCTGGAGACCGGCGAGCGGGTCACCGATGTCGCCATCGCCTGCGGCTACGACTCGGTGTCGGCCTTCATCGCCAGCTTCCGCGAGCATTTCGGCGCGACGCCGGGGGAGTTTGTGGCAGGAAACACTGGATGACTTCAATGGCGGCAAGCATCCGGACTGCTACCTCCCCAAGCGCATGTTGATCGGCCAGCGAATGTCCCGACGCCGCGCCGGATCTCCCCACAGCGCGGCAAGATCGGCGGCGAACGTGCCCAGCAGCTTCTCGTGCCCGGCTTCGCGCGCCTTGCGGACGGCGGACCAGGTCGAGAGGTAGCCGAGCAGTTCTTCCAGCGTCCAGGCCGCGCGGATCTCCATCGCTGGCGCGGCCTGTTCGTCGAAAGGGAAAGGCAGATCCGCGTACCCGCCGTCGACCAGCTTGCGCTCGGCCGGCCAGAACGGGCCGATTTCATCCGCGTAGAAGCGCCCGAAACGCGCGTTCAGTTCCTCGTCCAGGCACGGCACACCGTAGCTGATCAGCGCCAGGACGGCGCCCGGGGCAGCGATCCGGCGCACTTCGGCATAAAAGCGCGGCAGATCGAACCAGTGCGCCGCCTGCGCCACGGTGATCAGGCTTGCGCTGCCGTCGGCGACCGGCAGGCGCTCGGCGGGCGCGCAGACATATTCGACCCGCGGATGCGGTGCCGCATGGGCGAGCTGCGCCGCGCTGGGGTCGAGGCCCAGCACCTTGCCGAAATGCTCGCCGAGCAGGCCGGTCAGTTGCCCGCTGCCGCAGCCGACATCGACTGCCAGTTGCCGGCCCGGAACGAGGCCTGCCAGAAAGCACGCGAGTTCCGGCGGGTAGGTCGGCCTGAAGCGCGCATAGGCTTCGCCCCCCTGCGCGAACCAGTTCCTGGAATGCCTGCCCGAATCCATCGGCACACCCGCCATCATCGTTCTCCTTTCGTCCCTGCCGATGCCCTTCGCCTTCCCCCGGCAGCGCGGATGCGGGTACCGCGGGAAGCATGTAATGTCGCAATTGTCTCCGCATCATCCGACCCTCGTCCGGAGACGGCAAGGACGACGGCCAGCGCTGCACGCGCCGGTCGCCCCTTCACGATCGAGCTTTTCATGGAATCCAGATGATCGACCAGGTCGCCGAGAAAATCGTCCGCCGCATCATCCTCGGCCTGCTGCTCGGCGGGCTGCTGGTGCTCGGTTATGCGGTACTGCAGCCCTTCATCGTGCCGGTCGCCTGGGCGGTGATCATCGCCTACGCGACCTGGCCGCTGCACCGCCGGCTGCAGCGGCGCATGCCGCGCCGGCCGGCCCTGGCCGCGCTGTTGATGAGCCTGCTGCTGAGCACCGCGGTGGTGCTGCCGGTATTGTGGCTGGCCAGCCTGCTGCGCAACGAACTCGGGCTGGCGATCGCCGCCATCACCGCCGAAATCCGCCACGGCACGCTGGCCCTGCCCGACTTCGTCCTCAACCTGCCGTGGATCGGCGACAGTCTCCAGCAGATGCTCGACGAGCTGACGCACGATCCCGAAGCTTTTCGCACCCAGTTGACCGACTGGGTGCGCCAGGGCGCCGACAAGGCCGTGGCGCTGATCGGCGACGTTGGCCGCAACGCGGCCAAGCTCGGCTTCGCGCTGATCACCGTATTCTTCCTCTATCGCGACGGCGAACGCCTGTTGCAGCAGGTGCATCAGGTGCTGCAGCGCTTCCTCGGCGCACGGGTGGACGACTACCTGGCGGCGGTGGGTTCGATGACCAAGGCGGTCGTCTGGGGCCTGGTCGCCACCGCGCTGGCACAGGGCTTCGTCGCCGGCCTGGGCTACTGGTGGGCGGGGGTGTCGGCGCCGGTGCTGCTCGGCGCGGTCACCGCGCTGATCGCGATGATTCCCTTCGGCACGCCGGTCGCATGGGGTTCGATCGGCGTCTGGCTGCTGATCAGCGGCGACACCGTGGCCGGCATCGGCCTGCTGCTGTGGGGCGCGCTGGTGGTGAGCTGGGTCGACAACCTGGTGCGCCCGCTGGTGATCAGCAACGCCACCCGCATCCCCTTCGTGCTGGTGATGTTCGGCGTGCTCGGCGGCCTCGCCGCCTTCGGCCTCGTCGGCCTGTTCCTCGGGCCGGTGGTGCTGGCGGTGCTGATGGCCGTGTGGCGCGAATGGATCGAGGATTCCGACCTGGGCGATCGAGAACGCCGGCCGGACGCGCAAAAGCAGGATGCGGCGCACGCCGATCGGCCAGGCGGCTGAAAGGCGTGGCGTTTCGCCTTATCCTTGCACGCTTTCGCCAATCACTCCCTGCGCATTACATGAAGCCCGCCCAGCACCCCACAGCCCTCCGCACCCAGCAATACCTCGCCGATGCCGGCGTGACGACGCAGGTCGTCGAATTCGAGCAGCCCACCCGCAGCAGCGCCGAAGCCGCCGCGGCGATCGGCTGCAGCGTGGCCGAGATCGCCAAGTCGGTGGTGTTCCGCGGCAAGGAAAGTGGCCAGGCAGTCGTCGTCGTCGCCAGCGGCGACAACCGCGTCAGCGAAGCCAAGGTCGCGGCCCTGGTCGGCGAGAAGATCGGCCGCGCCGACGCCGATTTCGTGCGCAAAGCCACCGGCTACGCCATCGGCGGCGTCTCGCCGGTCGGCCATGCCCGGCCGGTGAAGCTGCTGCTCGACACGGAGCTGCAGCGCTTCACCCGGCTGTGGGCCGCCGCCGGCACGCCTTTCTCGGTGTTCCCGCTGAGTCCGGCGCAACTGCAGGCACTGACCGCGGCCGAATGGAGCGACATCAGGCAGTGAGCAGACTGCGGCGCGTCCCCGGCCTTGGCCGCGGGCAGCCATGAAGCGATGTCTCGGGGCCGAAATTCGAAGCCATCCGTGCCGGGCGCAAACCCACCCGGCAGGCGCGGCTGAACATCCTCAGCCGGGAGTCCGGCCGAAATTCGCCGGCCGGCGCTCGCAGAAGGCGCGCACGCCCTCGGCGAAATCCGGCGTCGCCGACATCGCCAGGAAGCTCGCCTTCTCGGCATCGAGCGCCGTCGCCAGGTCGGTGTCGAGCCCTTCGCGCAGCAGGCGCTTGATGCCGGCCTGGGCCGCGGCCGGCCCTTCGGCCAGCCGGCGCGCCAGCGCCAGCCCGGCCTCGGCCAGTTGCGCCACCGGCACCACTTCGGCCGCCAGGCCGATCTCCTTCGCCTGCGCCGCATCGACCTGAGGATTCAGCAGCGCGATCGCCAGCGCGCGCTGCAGGCCGACGCGGCGCGGCAGATGCCAGCTCGCGCCACCGTCCGGCGTGGTGCCGATGGCGCTGTAGGCCAGCACGAAGCGCGCATCCTCGGCCGCCACCAGCAGATCGCAGGCCATGGCCAGCGACATGCCGAAGCCTGCCGCGGAGCCGCCCACCAGCCCCAGCACCGGGCAGGGCAGCCGGGTCAGGAGAGTGACGGTCTCATGCACGGCATCGATCAGTTGGCCGATCTCCTCGGCGCAGGCCGCCTGCGACTGCTCGAGCAAGCTATCGAAGCGGCGAACGTCGCCGCCGACCATGAAGTGCGCGCTGCTGCTGCGCAGCACGGCCACCCGCGGCGGCTCGGCAGCCAGCGCCCGCGCCGCGTCACGCAACGCACGCCCCATCGGCAGATCCAGGCTGTTGCGCGAGGCCGGGCGATCGAGGGTGATGAAGGCAATGCTTCCTTCGCGCTCGAGACGGACGGTACTGGCTTGCTCGTGTTCAGACATCGGCGGCATCTCCTCGGTAGATTGCATCGATCTGGTTGCGGGCCCCATTTATAACCCATACCCCGCGGTACCGCCGCCATCGTCGGGGGCATAATCCCTTCCCATCCACCGTCTCGACCGCCCCAGTCCGCCCATGAGCGTCCAACACCCCGAAATCCGCCCGGAACAGTCGATCGAACTGCTCAAGCAGCTCCACATCCTGACCCGCGACGGCAAGCTGAACCAGGACAGCCGGCGCAAGCTCAAGCAGGTCTATCACCTGTACCAGTTCATCGAGCCGCTGCTTACCGAAGCGCTGGTCGAGCGGCCCGACATCCAGCTCGTCGACCACGGCGCGGGCAAGTCCTACCTCGGCTTCATCCTGTACGACCTGTTCTTCAAGCAGCACGCGCCGGCCGGCCGCATCCACGGCATCGAGACGCGCGACGAACTGGTCATGAGCTCGCGCCGGCTGGCCGACAAGCTGGGCTTTTCCGGCGGCATGCGCTTCCACAACCTGAGCGTGGCCGAATCGATCGGCTCGGAGCGCCTGCCCGGCCGGATCGACATCGTCACCGCGCTGCACGCCTGCAACACCGCCACCGACGACGCGATCCGCTTCGCGCTGGAAAAGCAGGCCCGCTTCATCGTGCTGGTGCCCTGCTGCCAGGCCGAAGTCGCCGCCGTGCTGCGCAGGAACAAGCAGCAGGCGCTGCGGAACCCGCTTGCAGAACTCTGGCGCCACCCCATCCACACGCGCGAGTTCGGCAGCCACGCCACCAACGTGCTGCGCTGCCTGCAGCTCGAATCGCACGGCTACCAGCTCAGCGTCACCGAACTGGTGGGCTGGGAGCACTCGATGAAGAACGAGTTGATCATCGCCAGCCGCAAGGGCTCTCCCCAGCCCCGTGCCGCCGCGCGCCTGCGCGAGATGCTGCAGATGCTCGGCCTGGAAGAACTGAGCGGACGCTTCTTTGCCGGCGACACGGCCGCCGGCCACGGCTCCCCCGACGACGAGCGCTGAAATCCCGCAGCCGCATCCGCCGCCGAGGATCGACTTTCGGGAGTCGCGGCGCCGGGCGGGGACGCGGCAGGCGCTCAGACTGCCTGCACCAGGTTGCTCGGCTTGCCGGCGACGAAGTTCTCGATGTTGTCGATCAACTGGTCGGCCAGCGTCTGCTGCGCCTCGTCCGATGCCCAGGCCACGTGCGGGGTCAGGATCACGTTGGGACGGCCGGCGATCTGCATCATCGGGCTGTCCGCCGCCGGCGGTTCGCCGTCGGCGACGTCGAAACCCGCGCCGCTGATCAGGCCTTCGTCCAGCGCCTGCGCCAGCGCGTGCTCGTCCACCAGGCCGCCGCGCGCGGTGTTGATCAGCAGCGGCTTGCGCCTCATCGCGCGGAACTCCTCAAGCCCGATCATGCCGCGCGTCGCCGGTGTCAGCGGGCAGTGCAGCGTGATGATGTCGCTGCTCGCCAGCACTTCCTCCCACGACGTGTACAGCCTGCCGTGGCCCGTCCTGCCCTTGCGGGCGGCGAACAGCGGCTGCATGCCGAAGGCGCGCGCGATGCCGGCGACGCGCTGGCCCAGGTCGCCTTCGCCGATGATGCCCAGGCGGGCACCGTTGAGGTCGTGGATCGGGTGGTTGAAGAAGCAGAACTGGCCGGATTTCTGCCATTCCCCCGCCAGCACGTCGTCGCGGTAGGCCACCAGGTTGCGCCGCAGCGCCAGCAGCAGCGCGAAAGTGTGCTCGGGCACCGAATTCACCGAGTAGCCGCGGATGTTCGCCACCGCGATGCCGAGGCGCTGGCAGGCAGCCTTGTCGACCTGGTCGGTGCCGGTCGCCGCCACCGCGACCATGCGCAGCGAGGGCAGTTGCTCGAGCACCTCGCCGGGCAGCGGCACCTTGTTGGTGATCGCGATCGTCGCCCCGTTCAGGCGCTCGGCGAGTTCGGCGGGCGTCGTGCGCGCATGTTCCACGTAGTCGTGGGCGAAGCCGGGGCGGCGCACGCGGATCTGCGGTGCCAGCGTGTCGCGGTCGAGAAAGACGATCTTTTCCATGGTCGGCTCCTGCTGGGAAGAAAATGGGTCGGGGACGGCCATTATCCGCGAGTCGCCCCCGGATGCGTACCGGTCGGCGCTCCGGCGGCCAACGGGTTCAGCGCCAGGGCGCGCAGGCCTCGATCAGCGCCGCGATGCGTTCGCCCAGTGCCGCCAGCCGTGCATCGACGTCGGGCTCGTCGCCCCGCTCGATCGCCTTCTCCAGCGCCCCCGCGTCCTCCATCAGCTCCATCGCACAGATGAAGCCGGCATTGCTGCGCAGCGTGTGCATGCGCCGGGCGGCGGCCTCGCGTTCGCCCGCGGCCAGTTCCCGGCGCGCCCGTTCAGCGGCGTCGGCATTGTCCTCGATGAAGAGTTCGAGCAGGCCGATGAACACCGACCGGTCGCGTCCCAGGCGCTGCGCGGCACGTTCGCGGTCGATGCCCGGAATGGCAGGGAAGGCTTCCGCAGCCACGTCCATGTCGGCCTCCCCCACCGCAGGCTCCGGCAGCGGGCGCCCACCGGGGGACGGGCAGGCCGCCCCCGTTCGAGCCGGCTTCGGGCCGATCCAGCGCGCCAGCAGCAGCGCCATCTCATCCAGGTCCATCGGCTTGGCCAGGACATCGTCGGCGCCGGCGTCGAGCGCCGCCGCCTGCTGCGCATCGTTGACGCCGGCGGTGAAGGCAATCAGCGGCAGAGCACCGAGGCCCAGCTCGCCCCGGATCGCGCGCATCGCGCTGAGGCCGTCCAGCACCGGCATCTGCACGTCCATCAGCACCGCGTCGAAACCATCGGGCCGGGCCTGCAGCAACTGCAGCGCCTGCTGGCCGTCGGCGGCCAGCGTGGCGGTGGCGCCCTCCAGCGCCAGCGCCCGCTCGGCCAGGTCACGGTTCATCGCGCTGTCGTCCACCACCAGCACGTGCGCACCCTGCAAGCGCGGTCCGGTGGACGGCATCGGCCGTGTCCCGTCGGATGCCGGCGCTTCGCCTTCGGCCGCCCGCTGCAGCGGCAGTTCGAACCAGAAGGTGCTGCCGATGCCCGGCTGGCTATCGACGCCGAGCGTACCGCCCATCAGTTCGACCAGGCGCTTGCAGATCGACAGCCCCAGGCCGGTGCCGCCGAAGCGCCGCCCGATGCCGGCGTCGGCCTGGCTGAACGGCGCGAACAGCCGCCCGATCGCCTCGGGGGCGATGCCGATGCCGGTGTCGCGCACTTCGAAGCGCAGACGCAGCCGTTCCGCATCGGCCTCGAGCACGCCCACCTTCAGCGCGACTTCGCCGCGCTCGGTGGAACTTGACCGCATTGCCGACCAGGTTGAACAGCACCTGCTCCAGCCTCAGGCCATCGCCCCGCAGCAGGCCGGGCGGCGGCGAGGGCATCTGCACCCGCAGCGCCAGCCCCTTGCGGTGCGCTTCCAGGCCCATCAGGCTGTCCAGGTTCGCCAGCAGCGCGGCGAGATCGAAGGCGCGCGGCTCGATGCGCAACTGGCCGGCCTCGATCTTCGACAGATCGAGCACGTCGTTGAGGATGGCGAGCAGCGACTGGCCGGCGCAGCGGATCCGCTCCACCATGTCGCGCTGGTTGTCCGACAGCGGCTCGCGCGCCAGCACCTGGGCGAGGCCGAGCACCGCGTTCATCGGCGTGCGGATCTCATGGCTCATGTGGGCGAGGAACTCGCTCTTGGCAGCGTTGGCGGCGGCCGCCTCGTCCGCCAGTTGGCGATGGCGCGCCTCGCTGATGCGCAGCCGCTCTTCCATTTCCTTGCGTGCGGTGATGTCCTCGACCATGCCGAGATGGCGCGGCGCCTGCTCGTTCTCGACCTGCACCGGCACGAAGCTCAGGCTCACCCACACCACCGAGCCATCGGGACGCAGATAGCGCTTGATCAGGCTGTAGCCGGAAATCTCGCCGGCGGTCAGGCGGGCGAGCTGAGTCGTGCTCTGCTCGATGTCGTCGGGATGCGTGAGCGCAATCGGACTGACACCGGCCAGTTCCGCCGGACTGCGGCCGACGATGTCGGCAAAGCGCTGGTTCGCCTCGGTAATGCGGCCGCTCAGCGAATCGAGCAGCACCACGCCCAGCGGCGCCTGTTCGAAGACCACGCGGAAACGCGCCTCGGCGGCGCGCTGCGCATGCAGCGCGGCCAGTTCCTGCCGCTGCAGGTCGCGCCGCCACAGCAGGTAGCCCGCCGAATACACCAGCAGCAGGCCCAGCGCCGTCACCAGCGCGGTGGCCCAGCTCATGGTGCGGATGCCGGCATAGGCCTCGCGCTCGTCAATCTCGGCCAGCATCAGCCAGGGCGTGCCGCCGACCGCGGCGGCATAGGCCAGCACCGGCACCCCGCGGTAGTCGCGCCCGCCGGCGAGGATGCCCGCCTCCCCCTGTGCCGCCCGCACCGCCGGCACGCCGGCATCGCCCAGCGGCAAGGTCAGCACCAGTGCCGCATCCTTCTGGTGGCGCAGCGGCGTCAGGAAGCGCACGCCGGCGCCGTCCCGGCGCACCAGATAGGTTTCGGCCGATCGAGTCGGCACCGGCCAGGCCTCGACCATCGGAAACAGCGTCTCGTCGGCGCGCCAGGTCAGATAGGCCACGCCGCGCGGCGCCGTACCGGACCGGCCGACCGGCGCCAGCACGCCATAGCGGGCCTCGCCCTGCGCATTCAGATAGAGGTCGACCAGCACCACGCGCGGTGCCCGCAGCACCTCGCGGATGGCCTCGGCATGGGTCCGGGCGTCGGCATCGCCGACAGCGAAAGCCTGCTCGCCATCGGCGTCGATCAGCGCGACGCCTGCCCAGCCCCGCGCCCCGATCGCTTCCCGCATCAGTTCCTGCATGCGCGCCAGCGCCTCGCCGTCCCGGCGCCCGCCGTCCAGCCAGCGGCCGAACAGGGTTTCGAGCTGCGAATGGCCGGAAAAGTAAAGCTCGGCATCGATCTGCGCCTTGTGCAGCCAGTCTTCGATGTGCTGGCGCTTCTGTTCGGCGATGACGGCCAGCGTGCGGTGCGTCTCGCGCCGGATTTCGTCGCCCAGATAGCGGTAGCCGACGGCACCGATGGCACCGATCAGCACCGACAGCGCGAGCAGCGGCAATACGAAGCGCAGCCACTGGCGGCGCGCGCGGCCGGCGGCTGCGGGCGAAGAGGCGGCGATGGCAGGAGTCATGCGCGGTGGATGCCATCCGGCCTGCGCGGCCGGATGGCGCCTGTCTGGTCTGAAGAGGGGCGATTATCCAGCATTCGGGCGGCGGCACGCCCGCTCCGGCGTACAATCCCGCCCTTCCGGCGGCCCCCATGGCCGGCCCGGCTTCATTCACGAGCTCGGAGATCGGGCATGAGCAGTCAAATCCCCCTGTCGGACCTGCGCAAGAATTACGAGCAGGGCGCGTTGGACGAGCACGAATCGGCCAGCGAACCCCTGCGGCAATTCGAGAGCTGGCTGTCGGAAGCCCTCGCCCGCGGCGTACCCGAACCCAACGCGATGACCGTCGCCACCGTGGGCGAAAACGGCCGCCCGTCGACGCGCATCGTGCTGATCAAGGACTACGACGCGCGCGGCATCGTCTGGTACACCAACTACCGCAGCCGCAAGGGCCGCGAGCTGGAGGCCCACCCCTTTGCCGCGCTGCAGTTCCACTGGGTGGAGATGGAGCGCGTGGTGCGCATCGAAGGCCGGGTGGAAAAGGTTTCGGACGAGGAATCCGACCGCTATTTCGCCAGCCGGCCACTCGGCAGCCGGATCGGCGCCTGGGCCTCGCCGCAGAGCGAGGTCATCGACGGGCGCGGCGTGATCGTGGCACGCGCAGCCGACTACGGGCTCAAGTTCGGCCTCAATCCGCCCCGCCCGCCGCACTGGGGCGGCTACCGCTTGGTGCCCGACTACTGGGAATTCTGGCAGGGCCGCGCATCGCGCCTGCACGACCGCATCGCCTACCGCCTGCAGGACGACGGCAGCTGGCAGCGGCAGCGGCTGGCGCCCTGAAGCCCGCCTTGGCACCCATTGCCCGCCACCGGGCGGGCACCGATCAGTTCCGGCGCTGAAGCAGCGAGAACAGCGCCATGCCGGCGAACATCGCCAGCACGAAGACCACGCCCTTGGGCGCGCCCATGCCCAGCAGCGTCAGCGCCGGCCCCGGGCAGATGCCGGCCAGCCCCCAGCCGATGCCGAACAGCGCACTGCCGACCACCAGCGGACGGTCGATGGCGCGGCCGGCGGGAATCCGCATCGGTTCACCGAGCAGCGAAACCTTGCGCCTGCGCGCCACGGCGAAACCCGCCATGCCCACCGCCACCGCAGCGCCCATCACCAGCGCCAGCGACGGATCCCAGGCCCCGGCCAGATCGAGGAAACCCAGCACCTTGGCCGGGTTGCTCATGCCGGCGACGATCAGGCCGATGCCGAACAGCAGGCCGACGAGGAAAGCGACGATCGTTTTCATCACCCCCTCTCAGGCCAGCAGGTGGCGGACGACGTACACCGCGGCAAAGCCGGCCGCCATGAAAGTCAGCGTCGCCGCCAGCGAACGCGGCGACAGCCGCGACAGGCCGCATACGCCGTGGCCGCTGGTGCAGCCCGAGCCGTAGCGCGAACCGAAGCCGACCAGCAGCCCTGCGACCACCAGCACCAGCCAGTCGGCCTCGATGCTGATCTCGGGCAGCGCGGCAAACACCCGGTACAGCACCGGCGCGGCAACCAGGCCCAGCACGAAGGCCAGCCGCCAGGCCCTGTCGCCGCGCGCGCCAGCTTGCAGCAAGCCGCCCGCAATGCCGCTGATGCCGGCGATGCGGCCGTTGAACACCAGCAGCAGCACTGCCGCGAAGCCGAGCAGCGCGCCACCGGCGAGCGCCGTGCCCGGAGTGAAGTTTGCCCAGTCGATGGTCATGGCGTCGAAAACAGCTCGGATGAACGGGTCGAGGAAAGCACCCGCCGGCGTACAACCGGACGGGCATTCAGGGCGCGAATATATTAGTAAATACTGATTTATTCAAGCCCGCCCGGCTTGTCCGCATCCACCTTGCCGCCGAGGCGGCGAAGGCAGATAATCCTACCCGCCCATGGTTGCCTGCCGACGTCGGCGGGTATGAAAAAGGGAATCCGGTGCCGCGCCCCTGCGCGCGAATTCCGGAGCTGCCCCCGCAGCTGTAATCGGCGAGTCCTGCGCCCCCCATGCCACTGGATGGATTCCGGGAAGGCTGGCGCAAGACGAGGACCCGAGAGCCAGAAGACCTGCCATGCGCATCCACTTCAACAGTTTGGGGCGGGGTGTCCCTGACAAGAGGCATGGCTCAGACCATTTCGCTTGCTCGCTTTCCTGACGGACCGACAACACCGTGCGGCGCTGCCGCACGGCTGGCGCTCGCCTCCGCCGGCCGGCGATCCGCCCCGCCCGCACCGGATCGCCGCCATGCCAGACATCGCCGGACCTGAATCCCTTGCCGAAACAGTCCGCAGCGGCCGTCTCCACGAGGACATCGCCATGGAGACGCTGCCCCGCTTCGTTCCGGCCGACGCGCCGCGCATCCTCGCCCATCTGCTCATGCTGAACGCCGACGACCGCATGCTGCGCTTCGGCTACGGCATCCGCGACGAAGGCATCGCCGGCTACGTCGCCCGCCTGGACTTCGCCCGCGACCATCTGCACGGCCTGTGTGCAGCCAGCGGCGAAATCATCGCCCTCGCCCATGTCGGCATCCGCGACGGCGAAACCGACTTCGGCCTCAGCGTCACCCTCGCGCATCGCGGCCGCGGCCTGGGCCACAGGCTGTTCGGCCACGTCATCGAGCTGGCGAAGTCGTCCGGCGCCGCCTGCGTCGTCTGCCACAGCATCAGCCCCGCGGTGCACCACATGGCCATCCTCCATGGCTTTCGCCGCCTTGGCGGCAAGCTCACTGCACCACTGACCCTGCCGCTTTCCGCCGGAACCGAAACCCGCACGCACGCCGAACCAGCCTGCGCCTGAACACTCCTCTCACTCCTTTTCAGACAGGACATCCCGTGGACCGACTTCCCGACTCCCTCCATCGCATCGACCCGCAACTGGCCGCTTTCGAAGTCATCCGCCGCAACGGCGCGGTGGTCGCCTTCGACCCGAGCAAGATCGCCGTCGCCATGAGCAAGGCCTTCCTCGCCGTCGAGGGCCGCCAGGGCGCGGACTCCTCGCGCGTGCGCGATCTGGTCGCCCGCCTGACCGAAGCCGTGGTCGGCGCGCTGACCCGCCGCCTGCCCGACGGCGGCATGCTGCACATCGAGGACATCCAGGACCAGGTCGAACTGGCGCTGATGCGCTCGGGCGAACACGACGTCGCCCGCGCCTACGTGCTCTACCGCGAGCGCCGCGCCGCCGAACGCGCCGCGCAGAAGGCCGCCGGTCTGGACACCGCGGGCGACGCACCGGTGCTGCACGTCGTCGATGGCGAGCAGCGCCGTCCGCTCGACCGCGCCGCGCTGCTGGCGACCTGCCGCGAAGCTTGCGAAGGCTTGGCCGACGTGTCCGCCGACACCGTGCTCGAACATGCGCTGCACAACCTCTACGACGGCGTGCCGGTCGCCGCCGTGCGCCAGTCGCTGGTGCTGGCCGCGCGCACGCTGATCGAGCGCGAGCCCGACTACACCCACGTCGCCGCGCGTCTGCTGCTGTCGGCGGTGCGCGTCGAGGTGCTGGGCCACGAAGCCTCGCAGGCCGACATGGCCGCCCCTTCAGGCGGCTACGTCGGTTATTTCCCGCAAGCAATCCAGCTCGGCATCGATGCCGAGCTGCTCGACCCGCGGCTGGCCGACTTCGACCTGAGCCGGCTGGCGGCGGCACTGAAGCCCGAGCGCGACCTGCAATTCGACTACCTCGGCCTGCAGACGCTGTACGACCGCTACTTCCTGCACGTGGAAGGCCGCCGCATCGAACTGCCGCAGACCTTCTTCATGCGCGTGGCGATGGGCCTGGCGCTGAACGAGATCGACCGCGAGGCGCGCGCGATCGAGTTCTACCTGCTGCTGTCCTCCTTCGACTTCATGAGCAGCACACCGACGCTGTTCAACAGCGGCACCCGCCATTCACAGCTGTCGTCGTGCTACCTGACCACGGTCGCCGACAGCCTGGAAGGCATCTACCAGTCGATCAAGGAAAACGCCATGCTGCAGAAGTTCGCCGGCGGCCTGGGCAACGACTGGACGCCGGTGCGCGCGCTGGGCAGCCGCATCAAGGGCACCAACGGCCAGAGCCAGGGCGTGATCCCCTTCCTGAAGGTGGTCAACGACACCGCGGTGGCGGTCAACCAGGGCGGCAAGCGCAAGGGCGCGGTGTGCGCCTACCTGGAAACCTGGCACCTCGACATCGAGGAATTCCTCGAACTGCGCAAGAACACCGGCGACGAGCGCCGCCGCACCCACGACATGAACACCGCCAACTGGATTCCGGACCTGTTCATGAAGCGCGTGCTCGACAACGCCGAATGGACGCTGTTCTCGCCTGCCGACGTGCCCGAGCTGCACGACCTGTACGGCCAGGCATTCGAGGCCGCCTACGTCGCCGCCGAAGCGCGCGCCGCCTCCGGCGAGATCCGCCTGAGCAAGAAGCTGCCGGCGGTGCAACTGTGGCGCAAGATGCTGACGATGCTGTTCGAGACCGGCCATCCCTGGATCACCTTCAAGGACGCCTGCAACCTGCGCTCGCCGCAGCAGCACGTCGGCGTGGTGCACAGCTCCAACCTGTGCACCGAGATCACGCTGAACACCTCGGACGACGAGACCGCGGTGTGCAACCTCGGCTCGGTCAACCTGCCGGCCCACCTGGCGCGCAACGCCGAAGGTGAATGGCAACTCGACAGCGACAAGCTGCAGCGCACCGTGCGCACCGCGATGCGCCTGCTCGACAACGTCGTCGACCTCAACTACTACGCCACGCCCAAGGCCCGCGCCGCCAATATGCGCCACCGCCCGGTGGGCATGGGCATCATGGGTTTCGCCGACGCGCTGCACGTGATGGGGCTGGCCTATGCCTCCGACGCCGCGGTCGAATTCGCCGACCGCTCGATGGAGCAGGTCTGCCATGCCGCCTACTGGGCCTCGACCGAGCTGGCCGAGGAACGCGGCCGCTACTCCAGCTTCCGCGGCAGCCTGTGGGATCGCGGCATCCTGCCGCAGGACAGCCTCGCCCTGCTCGCCGAAGCGCGCGGCCGCGCCGGCGAAGGCGGCGCGCTGCTCGAAGTGGATCGCTCGTCCTCGCTCGACTGGGGCCCGCTGCGCGAACGCATCGCCCGCTACGGCATGCGCAACTCCAACTGCGTCGCCATCGCGCCGACCGCCACCATCTCCAACATCGTCGGCGTGTCGGCCTCGATCGAGCCGGACTACCAGAACCTGTACGTCAAATCCAACCTGTCGGGCGAATTCACCGTGGTCAATGCCCACCTGGTGCGCGAGCTGAAGGCGCTCGGCCTGTGGGACCCGGTGATGGCGTCCGATCTGAAGTATTTCGACGGCTCGCTGGCGCCGATCGAGCGCATCCCGGCCGACATCAAGACGCGCTACGCCACCGCCTTCGAGATCGCACCGGAGTGGCTGGTCGAAGCCGCCTCGCGCCGCCAGAAGTGGATCGACCAGGCGCAGTCGCTGAACCTCTACGTCGCCGGCGCATCGGGCCGCAAGCTCGACGAACTCTACCGCCTGGCCTGGCAACGCGGCCTCAAGACCACCTACTACCTGCGCACCCTGGGCGCCACGGCGATGGAGAAGACCGGCACCGGCGCCAGCAGCGCCGCAGCCCAGCCGGAAGCCGCGCCGGTCGCCAGTTACGGCAGCACCGCGCCCAGGGCCTGCTCCATCCTCGATCCCGACTGCGAGGCCTGCCAATAATGAGCGCATTCAACTTCAACGATTGGGACACGCCCGCTCCGCGCACGCCGTCGTCCGCGCCCGCAGGTGCGGCACCCACATCGGCTGCTGCGACAACGACGACAGCAGCAGCTACCGCGGCGACGGCTGCAGCCCCGGAGCCACGCCCCGGCCTGGATGCCAACGCCGCGCGCAACCCCGCGATGCTCGCGCCCGAGGCGCGGCCGGGCGCACTGGCGCCGGCGCGCGTGCCCGACAAGCGCATCGTCAACGGCCAGGGCGACATCAACCAGCTCGCGCCCTTCAAGTATCCGTGGGCCTGGGAATTCTTCCTCAACGCCAACAAGAACCACTGGACGCCGCTGGAAATCTCGATGGCGCAGGACGTCCACGACTACCACCACCGCCTGACGCCGGCCGAGCGCCACCTGTTCGAGAACGTGCTGTCCTATCTCACGACCTCGGACATCCTGGCGATGCGCAACATCGGCCTGGCGGTGATGGAGAAGATGACCGCGCCCGAGCTGCAGATCTACCAGGCCCGCCAGGTCTATGAAGAAGCCCTGCACACCTGGACCTACCAGCACTGCATCGAAAGCCTCGGCCTCGACCAGCAGGAGATCTACAACCGCTACCGCGTCGTGCCCGAAATCCACGGCAAGATCGCGCTCGCCAACCGCCGCCTGGAGCGGGTGATGCGCGCCGATAGTGGGCCTGGCGGGGCCTGCGACCTCCGCAACCGCGACAACCTGCACGAATTCGCCCTCTCCTACCTGTTCTTCGCCGCGATCTTCGAGGGCTGCTGGTTCTACAACGGCTTCTCGCCGATCTTCGCGCTGCAGCGGCGCGGGCTGATGAAGGGCACGGCCGAGCAACTGCAGTACATCATGCGCGACGAGGTGCTGCACTGCGCCTTCGGCATCCGCGCCGTGCGCACGCTGATCGCCGAGGAAGAGCTGGAACTCGATCCCCAGGCAGTCTCGCTGCTGTGGCAGGAAGCGGAAGCGGCCGAAGCCGCCTATTCCGGCTACCTGCTGCGCGAGCCGATGCTGGGCTACTCCGCGACCCAGCACATGGGCCAGTTCCGCTACATCGCCAACCGCCGCGCCCGCCAGCTCGGCCTCGCCGAGCCCTTCCCCGGCGCCGAGAACGTGCTGCCCTGGCTGGACGAGCAGGCCAACCTGCGCAAGGAGAAGAACTTCTTCGAGACCCGCGTCACCGAATACCAGACCGGCGGCGCGCTGGCCTGGGAGTGACGCTCAGGCGGTGCACGGCCATGCTCTGCTGCTAAGCTTGCCTTCTTACTTCACGCTTGCGAGGAAGACATGAAGGCAATCACGCTCAAGTCCCCGGGCGGCCTGGCCAACATCACCGCGGCCGAGGTCGCCGATCCGGGCCGGCCCGGCAAGGGCGAAATCCGCGTCGCGATCAAGGCCGGCTCGCTGAACTACCACGACCTGCTCGTCGCCTGCGCCGCCGTTCCCACCGAGGACGGCCGCATCCTGCTGTCGGACGGCGCCGGCACCGTGGAAGAAGTCGGCGAGGGCGTGACGGAATTCAGGCCCGGCGACGCGGTGGTGTCGACCTTCTTCCCGGTCTGGCCCGCCGGACCGGCAACGCCGCAGGTGGGCGGCTTCATGCACACCCCGGGCGACGGCATCCAGGGCATGGCCTGCGAATACGTCGTGCGCCCCGCCAGCGCCTTCACCCGCGCGCCGCGCGGCTGGACGCACCGCGAAGCGGCGACCATCACCACCTCGGGCCTCACCGCATGGCGGGCGCTGGTCGTCAACGGCAGGCTGAAGGCCGGCGACACCGTGCTCGTGCAGGGCACCGGTGGCGTCTCGATCGCCGCGCTGCAGCTCGCCAAGGCGATGGGCGCGCGCGTGATCGCCACCTCGTCGTCCGACGAGAAGCTGTCGAAAGTGGCCGCGCTCGGCGCCGACCTGACGATCAACTACCGGCGCGAACCGGAATGGGGCAAAAAGGCGCTCGAACTCACCGGCGGCTTCGGCGTCGATCACGTCATCGAGGTCGGCGGCCCGGCGACGCTGGCGCAATCCCTCGCCGCGCTCAAGGTCGGCGGCCACGTCGCCATGATCGGCCTGCTGTCCGGCATCGACGCCAACCTGCCGATCCTGCTGGCGCTCGCCAAACATGCCCGCATCGAAGGCCTGATCGTCGGCAGCCGGCAGGACCAGCAGGACTTCGTCCGCGCGCTCGAGCTGATGGAGGCGCGGCCGGTCATCGACCAGGTGTTTTCATACACGGACCTCGCCGCGGCTTTCGCCCACCAGCAGAGCGGGCAGCATTTCGGCAAGATCTGCGTGGAGTGGTAAATGCCATTGGCCAGGCATGGCCCCGGACGAGTTGCGGAAGAAAATACGAAGGGAGCGGAGCACCTGCTCCGCTCCCTCCTCTTCAACTTGTGGCCAGCCGCAGTCAGGATGCCAGGCTGAATGCCAGCGCCAGTGAAATCGAAAGCGGTGCGAAGAGATTGCCGAGAATCACGATCGCCGCCACCTTTTCGGGCTCCTGGGAATAACGCTCGGCGAACATGAAGTTGAGAATGGCGGGCGGCAGCGCGCCGAATATCAGCAGCATGCTCGTCTCGTGGGCGGACAAGCCGAATGCAAGGCAGAAAACATAGGCGATCAGCATTCCGGCGAGCGGTGTCGCCACCGCTCCCACGACTCCGATACGCCACTGTGCAAACGGCGCGGTGGTCAGCCGGACACCGAGCGAGAACAGCATCAGCCCGGTCGAGACGTCCGCAATGATCTTGATCGCCGACAGAAACGGGGGCCACAGCGCAAGCTCCGAAAGACTGACCATCACGCCCGCAATTCCCGCAAGCACCACCGGCTCGCGGAAGATGAGCCATAGCTTCGCATTCCGGCCGAGCCAGCAGGTGGCGATCGCAAAGTGCAGGACGTTTTCGACCAGGAACAGGACGACTGCGGCGGGAAGCGCTTTCTCCCCGAATGCAAACAACGTAAGGGGCAGCCCCATGTTGCCCGCGTTCTTGAACATCATCGGCGGCAGCAGCGTCTTCGGCGCGTAGCCCATCCGACGGGCGATCGGCCACCCCAGCAGCCCCGAACCGAGGACGATGAGCAGGCCGCCGATCGCAATCATCTTCACGTCGGCCAGATCCACCGACTTCCCCGCAAGCGCGGAAAAAATCAATGCGGGCACGAAGATGCCCATATTGACCTGATTGGTGGCGATCATGTCGGGACGGTGCTTGCGGCCATACAGGTAGCCGACCGCGATCACGGTGAACACCGGGAAGACGATGCTCACGATCTGGACGAACATTGAAGATTCTCTTTGCAGGATGGGAGATGGGTCCGCGCCCGCGGATCAGGGCCGCGATGCCGCCATGGTGCCGTTCAAGGCGTAATAGCTGCGGATGACCTGGCTGTCGTCGACACGCCCGTCACCGCGTCCGGAGGTGGCCAGGAAGAGCTGATGGGCGACGGCGGCAATCGGCAGCGCAGCACCGGCGTCGCGCCCGGCTTCGAGGACGATGCCGAGATCCTTGACGAAGATGTCGACCGCGCTGCTGACCTCCGGCTCGGCCTGCAGCATGCGCGGGCCGCGATCCTTGAGCATCCAGCTCGACGCGGCCGAACCACTCATGATCTCGAGCAGCACGTCCAGATCCACGCCCACCTTGGCCGCGAGCGCGAAGGCTTCGGCGACGACGGCGATATGTACGCCGCACAGCAGCTGGTTGACGGTCTTCACCGTGGCGCCCTGGCCGGCACGCTCGCCAACGTGGAAGATACGCTGGCCGATGGCCTGGAACACCGGCTGCACGGCGTCGAAGCTAGCCCGCTCGCAGGCTGCCATGATGGTCAGCGAGCCTGCGATGGCGCCAGCTGTGCCGCCCGACACCGGTGCATCGACGAAGCGACGGCCGGCCGCAACGACTCGAGCGGCAATACGCTCGACCGTGGCCGGCGGGCAGGTTGCCATCAGGCAGACGATCCCGCCTTCGTCAAGGGCCTGCAGGGCACCGTTGCCGAACAGCACTTGCTCAGCCTGGGCTGCGTTGACCACCATCAGGATCAGCATGCCGGCGCCGGAGGCCGCCTCGGACGCACTGGCTGCCGGCTCGGCTCCGGCAACCGTCAGCTCGGCAAGCGCAGTCGGGTTCAGATCGATGCCACGCACGCGGTACCCCGCGACAAGCAGATTCTTCGCCATCGGCAGGCCCATCGCACCGAGCCCGGCAAAAGCAATCGTCTTCATGAGAAATCCTTTGTCGATCGCACGGCCCCTGCAAACGCAGGGGCCAGCGCAGATCAGTAGAGTGTGAAAGCGGGCACGTAGGAAATCAGGCCCAGCACGGTGATGGCCACCAGATAGAACGGCCACAGCTCACGCACGACGGCACCGACCTTCTCGCGAGAAATCGCTGCCGCAATGAACAAGGTGGTACCGACCGGTGGAGTGAAGAGGCCGATGCTCAGATTCACCGCCATCATGATGCCGAGCTGGATCAGGTCGAGGCCGATCGCATTGCCGATGGCGACGAAAGTGGGGCCGAGCAGAAGAATCGCAGCGGGCAGATCGAGGAACATGCCGACGGCCACCATGATCAGGTTCAGCATCAGGATGACCATCCACGGCGACTTCAGGGTTTCCGCCGTCCAGTCGGCCACCGCGGTCGGTATCGCTTCGACGGTCAGGACATAGCCCACCAGGTTGGAAGCGGCAATCACGAGCATCACCACCCCGGTCGTCACCGCAGTGTGCACGAGCGCATCGTAGAGCCGGCGCAGTGTCAGGTCCCGGTATACCAGCATGCTCACGACCAGGCCGTAGAACACCGCCAGCACGCTGACCTCGGTCGGGGTTGCAATCCCCGCCCGCAGCAGAACGACGATGAAGGCCGGCATCGCGAGCGCAGGCGCTGCCGAGACCGTGGCACGAAGCACACTTTTCAGCGTGACCTCGTCGGTCAGGCGCTTGAAACCGCGCAGGCGTCCGGACAGATAGCAGGTGAGCATGAAGCCGGCAGCCAGCATCAGGCCGGGCAGGATGCCGGCAAGGAACAGCGAGGCGATCGACTGGTTGGACACGGCTGCGAACAGAATCAGCGGGATCGACGGAGGGATCAGACCCGCAATGGTCGCCGACGAAGCCGTGGCCGCAGCGGCGAACGCCCCCGGATACCCCTCGCGCTTCTGCCAGGGGATCAGCATCGAACCGAGCGCGGAGGCTTCCGCCACCGCCGAGCCCGACACGCCGCCGAACACCGTCGACCCCACCACCGTGACCTGGCCGAGGCCGCCGTGAAAGCGGCCGACCAGCATGGTGGCAAAGTGGATCAAGCGCTTGCCCAGCGTGCCGCCCATCATCAGACTGCCCGACAGCATGAAGAACGGAATGGCCAGCAACGGAAAGCTTTGCGTGGGCTGAAAGATCTTCACCACCGCTGCCACGCTGGGCATGCCGCCGACCGCCACCGCCGCCACGCCCGAACTGATCACCAGCGCATAACCAACCGGCAGCGCCAGCACCAGCAAGACCGCGAATATGAGAAGCATCGTGAGAGTCATACATCCTCCTCGATATGGTGAGCGCGAACGGCGAATGGATCGCTGGCATGCAGCAGACGAACCAATGTGGTCAGCGCGGTGATGCCAAGGCCGACGAAACCGGCGATCATCGCCAGGTAAGCCCATTTCGCTGCGATGCCGGTGACGGGGTAGGTCTCGCTGCCGGTGATCTCGATCACGTCCAAACCGACCCAGGCGAGATAGAAGAAAGCAACGGCAATGAGCAGTTGATGTGCGATCAGCAACACCCGATTGCCGCGGCGTCCGATCAGCCCCTGGATGGCGGTCACCGCGATGTGCTGGCCACGCTGGGCGGCAAGCACGATGCCGCCCATGACCAGCCACGGGAACAGGATATTGGGCATCTCGGTCGGCCAGCCCATGCCCTGGTTGGTGAGGTAGCGAACCACCACTTCGGCCATCAGGGAAACGAACATGACGACCATGGCGCCAACCGCAGCCACCACACCGGTGGCCACGATCAGCTTGTCCACCCATATCACCACTGGAGTCAGGACACCGGCCTGCGCCGTTGTCTTGGTGGAGGGATGGGTGCTCATCACTGTTTTACCCGCTTCCGAAACGATCAGCTTGACGAGATCGGGATACTGAGCCGACCATTTGTCATAGACCGGCTTGCTCCTGGCGGCGAACGGCGCCTGGTCGACCTCGTTGATCTCCACTCCTGCGGCGGCAAGCTTGGTTCGCAGCTCCACGTCTGCCTCGATGGACATCTCGCGGTTGAGCTTCCCCGCCTCGACCGCGGCCTCCTTGATTGCCTGCTGGTCGGCCTTCGACAGGCCGGCCCAGATCATCTTGCTGGCAAGCAGCGGCGTGGTTTCGTACTTGTGGCCGGTCAGCGAGATGTACTTCTGTACCTCGTACAGCTTGGACGAGTAGATGTTCATCAGCGGATTCTCCTGCCCATCGAACACCCCCTGCTGCAGCGCGATGTACAGCTCGGAGAAGGCCAGCGGCCCCGGATTGGCGCCCAGTGCCTTGAAGATGTCGATCGTCATCGCGTCAGGCGGCGTACGTACCTTGATGCCTTCGAGATCCTCCGGCTTGACGATCGGACGCTTGTTGTTGCTGGTATGGCGGATGCCGTTGTCCCACAGTGCCAGCACGATCAGCCCTTTGGCATTGGCCGCCTCATCGAGCTTTGCGCCGACGGGGCCGTCGACCACCTTGTAGGCGTGCTCCAGGTCCCGGAACAGGAAAGGCAGGCCGACCAGGTTGAATTCCGGCACCACGCCAGCAGTGCTGCCCTGCGAGTTGGTACTGAAAGCGAGCGAGCCGAGACGCATGTTGGTGAGCGACTCGACGTCATCACCGAACTGGGCGCTGCCGCCCACTTCGACCTTGATGCGGCCATTGGTCTTCTGTGCCACGAGTTCGGCAAATTTTTGCGATGCAACCGCCTTCGGGTTGCCCGGCGCAGCGTTGTGGGAAAGACGCAGAACCTGCTGTGCCCAAGTCGTCGAGGCGGTCAACGCAAGAGTCGCCGCAAACGCAATCAGGATCTTGTTCATGAGTATCTCCTTCCATTTCCTATCAATGTGATTTTGGTGCTGCCTTGTCGCACTGTCCCCAATGCAGCACCTGTCTTTTGTGCGGGCCCGCCAGCAAGCAGGCTCGCACTTCAAGAGTGCCTGGCGATCCGATCAACCGTGAATGAGCATGCCGCCATTGACGTCGATGACCGCGCCCGTGATGTAGGACGACAGATCCGAGGCCAGGAACACGTAGGCTCCGGCGACCTCATCGGCATTGCCCAGGCGATTCAGCGGGATGCTGGCTGCAATCGAGGCCTTCTGCTCGTCGCTCAGCTTGCCCGAGCTGATGTCGGTCTGGATGAGGCCGGGGGTGACGCAGTTGACGCGGATGTTGTCCGGGCCGAACTCGCGCGCCATCGCCTTGGCCAGGCCCAGCACCCCCGCCTTGGCCGCGGAGTAGTGGGGTCCGCCGAGGATGCCGCCGCCGCGCTGGGCGGATACCGACGACATGCACGCGATCGAGCCGCCGCCCTGCTGCTTCATGTGCGGGATGACCGCCTGCGAGAGGTAGAGCACGCCGCGCAGATTCACGTCCAGGATGCGGTCCCAGCTCGCCGGATCGATGTCCAGCGTCTTGACCGGCTGGGTGATGCCGGCATTGTTGATCAGCACGTCGATGCGGCCGAACTCGGCAATGGCCTGTGCCGTGGCTTTCAGGCAGGCATCCTTGTCGACGACGTTGCAGCCGTAGCCGCGATGCTCCGGCCCGATGGACGCAGCGGCCTCGACCGCAGCAGCCTCGTCGAGATCGAGGATCGCCACCCTGGCGCCATGCCTGGCGGCAAGACGTGCGGTTGCGAGCCCGATCCCGCGCGGCGATGCCGCACCCGAGATCATCACGATCTTGCCATCGAGAAGAAGAGAGTTATTCATTTGAGAACCCCTGTTACGAGCGCCCTGCGGGCGCGTTGCATTCTGTGGATAGGCACGCCTCGCTGCGCCATCCCTGCGCACGGCGCGGCGGCTTGCTTCAACCGAGCCAGCCCTTGATCGTCGCCGACATGGCCTCGGCCGAAATCCCGTAGCGGTCGTGCAGCGTCGGTAGCGCACCGGCATCGAGGAAGGCATCGGGCAATGCGATCTGGCGGAAGGCCGGGTGACACCCGCCGTCAGCAGCGCCGTGGCAACCGCCTCGCCAAGACCGCCCACCGTGGTATGGTTTTCCGCCACCACCACCAGCCGGCCGGAACGGCCCGCTTCGCGCAGGATGGTCTCGGTGTCGAGCGGCTTGATCGTGGGCACGTGCAGCACGCCGACATCGACCTTGTCCGCCTCCAGCGTCTTGGCGACCTCGAGCGCGCGCATGGTCAGGATGCCGGACGAGATCACCAGCACGTCGCGGCCGTCGCGCAGCATCTTGGCCTTGCCGAGTTCGAAACTGTAGTCGTACTCGTCGAGCACCAGCGGCACGTTGCCGCGCAGCAGGCGCATGTACACCGGGCCATCGTGGGCGGCGATCTGCGGCACGGCCTGCTCGATGTCGAGCGCATCGCAGGGATCGACGATCGTCATGCCCGGCACGCCGCGCATCAGCGCGATGTCTTCGGTGGCCTGGTGGCTGGGACCGTAGCCGGTGGTGAGCCCGGGCAGCGCGCAGCACATCTTGACGTTGAGGTTTTCCTCGGCAATCACCTGATGCACGAAATCGAAGGCACGACGGGTACCGAATACCGCATAGGTGGTGGCGAAGGGCACGAAACCCTCTTTCGCCATGCCGCCGGCCGAGGCCATCAGCAACTGCTCGGCCATGCCCATCTGGAAGAAACGCTCCGGGTAGGCCTGGGCGAACAAGTGCAGGTCGGTGTATTTGGCGAGATCGGCAGTGAGGCCGACGATCTCCGGGCGCTGCGCGGCGAGTTCGACGAGAGCCTTGCCGAACGGCGCAGCCTTGACGCGCTGGCCTTCGGACGCGATCGAGGCGATCATTGCCGACGTGGTCAGACGCGGCTTCTTGACGGTGGCGTTGCTCATCGTGCGGCTCCCTGGGCTTGGTCGAGAATCTCGATGGCTTGCTGCCATTCGGGCGGATCGACGCGAATGAAGTGGTTCTTTTCGCGCGTTTCCAGGAAGGGCACGCCCTTGCCCATCAGGGTGTCGAAAAGAATCACGCGCGGTTTGGCATCGGCGAGGTTGCGCGCAGTGTCGAAAGCGGCAATGACGGCCGCCAGGTCGTTGCCGTTGACACGCTGCACATGCCAGCCGAAGGCAGCCCATTTGTCGGCGAGCGGCTCGAAGCCCAGCACCTTGCTCGAGGGCCCATCGGCCTGCTGGTTGTTGATATCGACCAGGCAGATCAGGTTCGACAGCCCGTGGTGCGCAGCACCCATCGCCGCCTCCCAGGTCGACCCCTCGTCGAGTTCGCCATCGGACATCGAGTTGTAAACGAAGGCCGGATTGCCCTTCAGGCGCAGGCCCAGCGCCATGCCCACCGCGATCGGCAGCCCCTGGCCGAGCGAACCGCCGGACATTTCCATGCCGGGGGTGTAAGTGGCCATGCCCGACATCGGCAAGCGGCTGTCATCACTACCGTAGGTTTCCAGTTCATCCTCGGCAATGATCCCGCCCTCGATCAACGCGGCGTAGAAGGCAATCGCATAGTGGCCATGGGACAGCAGGAAACGATCCCGGCCTTCCCACTCCGGCTCTTCGGCCCGATAGTTCATCGCATGGGAATAAGCCGTTGCAAGAACATCAGCATATCCCAGAGCCTGGCCGACATATCCCTGGCCCTGTACCTCGCCCATCCGCAGCGCGAAGCGGCGGATACGGTAGGCGCTTTCGGCAACCCGGGCATGGGCCTGTGAAAGACTTGTGTTCACACGGTTCTCCTTTGTATGGATCCGACCTCTGCCGAACGTCGAACAGGATCGATTCACGCGTCCGGATGGATGATGGTCTCTTCCGTCGCCAGACTCCGGACAAGGCATCCAGCGAGTGGCAGGAATCTTATTCCCTTGATTTTTCTGGCTCAAACGAATATTTATAGCGGCATAGGTGAATTGAACTCATGTGAATTCCGCAATGCACAATCGCATCTCCCTCCGGGCAATACAGGCTTTCGAGGCTGCCGCACGCCTATCGTCTTTTGCACTTGCAGCAGAGGAGTTGTTCGTGACTCCGTCGGCAATCAGCCACCAAGTCAAGCTGCTCGAGGAGCAATTCGCAGTGCAGCTCTTTCACCGTGTGCATCGTGCAGTCATCCTGACCGACGCCGGGCGACGCTATGCGGAAGAAGTATCAGCGGCGTTTTCCCGTATCGAGCGGGCGGCGAAAGAACTCGGCCAGACAAAGAAAAGCGACATCCTGACAGTGCTCTCGCCACCGAGCTTCGCCACCCAATGGCTGATGCCGAGGCTGGCGAGGTTCAGTTCGCAGCACCCATCCGTCGATGTCCACTTGAATGCGTCCTACCCGCCACCTGCAGATCTCTTGTCACAGGGCGTCGATATCGAGATTCGACACGGTGTCCCGCGGCTCCAGCCTGCAGGAACCATGACTTTGGCATTTCCACCGGAAACTATCGTGCCGCTCTGCGCACCATCACTGGCGCAGGGTTCGCACCCCATCCTCACTCCGGAGGATTTGAGCCGCCACTCTCTGATTCACAGCGAAGTCTGCCTGGTGAACTGGCGCGACTGGCTCCAGCAGCATCGCAAGGTCAAACTCGATCTCAGGCGCGGCCTACGTTTCGACCGTTCATTCATGGCAATCAGCGCGGCGGTCGATGGCCTGGGCGTCTGTCTGGAAAGCCTGCTGCTTGCACAGCGGGAGCTCGAAACAGGCCGGCTGGTAGCCCCCTTGGGTCTCGATGGCCAGAAGGTACAGGCCTATACGTTCAATCTGCTGAAATCACGGGCCGAACTGCCAAAAGTGAGCAGTTTCCAGAAATGGCTTTTCGAAGAACTCAGGCAAGGTACGAACGAAGCCGCCGGTCCGCCGCGACGCGGCCGCAAGTCTTTTCGAGTCTGAGAATTTCGCCAACCGGAAATTGCACCCTACGGGCATGATGCCGGCCAAGGGAAAGCATCCACTCACCCCCGCCGGAACAACTCCGCCAGCCGGGCCAGCCCGGCTTCCATTTCCTCTTCAGTGGCCAAACTGAAGTAGGCACCAATGCCCTCGCCGCCATCGGCATGGAAGGTAATGGCCAAGCCAGGCCTGTAGCGGAGCGCGCACTGCCGGCACTCAGCGGCCGGCGCCTCCACGCAAGGGATTGATGCTCCGGATTCCGGCAAAATCCCGTTCATTGTCCGTCACCACCACGCACTCATTGGCAATGGCAACGGCCGCAATGATCATGTCGAGCCCGCTGCGTGGCTGGCCGGAGGATTTCCCCTCGGCCATCAGGCCAGCCCAGACCAGGCCGGCCTTGTCGTCAAAAGGGAGGATGCGTCCGGAGAACAGGGCCTGGGGGCCTTCCGGCCCGGTAAACCAGGCGTCGAGTGCCTCGCGCTTCTTGCCACCCGGTTTTTCCAGGATGCCCCGCCTGATTTCCGCCACGGTCAGTGATGCGATGAACAGATCCTCGTCGCGCCGGCTTGCCATCCACGCCAGCAGAGACTCCGACGGTTGCGGCTTGACTACACTGCTGATGATGTTGGTATCGAGCAGGTAGCGCGTCACAGATCGACCTCACGTCCGTCTTCACGAGAACGCTCGAAATCGAGATCGGCCCCGACCAATGGCGATCTGCGCAGAGCTGCAAGAATGCCTCCCTTCCGCGGACACTCGCCGGTAAGAGCCTGGCCAACGGTCGCACGCAGTCTGGACGCCTCGGCACTATCCTCGGCAAGACGGCGCGCCAGCGCACGAATCAGGTCACGATCCGTATCCCGTCCCAACACTTCGAAGCGTGCCAAGCCACGCTCGCCAAGGCGAGTACGGTAACTCTGGACGGCACGTCTCTGCGAGTTTTCCATCGTCTGCTCCCCAAGGCAATTACAGGAAATATAGCCAGTAATATATTGATTGCCAAGGCACAGCCCACGGACATGGTCTGAGCACAAACCAGTCGCAGTGCGTGATGCCGGCCAAGCAAAGCGATCTGTTACCCCCGCCGGAACAGCTCCGCCAGCCGGGCCAGCCCGGCTTCCATTTCCTCTTCGCTGGCCAGGCTGAAGTTCAGCCGCAGGGTGCCGATGCCTTCGCCGCCGTCGGCATGGAAGTTCTCCCCGGGCATGAAGATGACGCCGCGGCTGATCGCTTCCGCCAGCAGCGTGCGCGTATCGACCGGCCGGCGCAGTCGCAGCCAGAAGAACAGCCCGCCAAGCGGCAGTTGCCAGTCGGCCAGCCCGTTGAAATGGCGGCGCAGCGTGGCGTCGAAGAGATCGCGCTTCTTCCGGTAGCCTGCACGCAAGGCCGCCAGCCGCTCGCCGCGCGTCGGCGCCGCCAGTTGCTCGCCGACCAGCCATTGGCTGATCCGGTTGCTGTGCAGATCCGCAGCCTGCTTCAGGCGCACCAGCAAGGGCATCAATTCGGGAGATGCCGCCAGGTAGCCGAGGCGCAGGCCGGGCGCGAGGCTCTTGGAGAACGAACCCTGGTAGATCCACGGCGCCGTTTTCAGCAGGCTGCTCACGGGGGTGCGCTCGCAGGCATCGTAGGCCAGGTCGCGGTAGGGATCGTCCTCGAACAGCGGAATCCCGGCTTCGTCGCAGACGCTGGCCAGCGCCTGGCGTTCGGTCCGGCTGTAGCAATGGCCGGACGGATTCTGGAAAGTCGGGATCGCATAGGCGAAGGCCGGCTTGCCGCCACCCTCGGCGATGGCCTCGGGCCGGGCGGCGGAAAAGGACTGGAATCTCGCGCCGAAAAAGCGGAACACCTGCAGCGCCGCGAGATAGGTCGGCGACTCCACCGCCACCGCCGTGCCTTCGTCGATGAAGAGCTTGGCGACCAGATCCAGCCCCTGCTGCGAACCGGACACGATCAGCACCTGCTCGGTGGCGCAATCCAGGCCGAGCGCGCGCAGTTCGCCCGCCACCTGCTCGCGCAGGAATCCATCGCCCTCGCTCGCGCCGTACTGCAGGCAGCCGGGCGGCGCGGCACCGGGCGTCAGGCTCGGAAAACTGTCCGCGGCGGGCAGGCCGCCGGCAAAGGAAATCATGCCCGGCCGGTCGATGACCGCGAGCATTTCACGGATGGGCGAGGCATGCAGGTCGGCGACACGGCGGGAATAGCGCGGCGAGGAAGAAGGCTTCATGGCAAATTACGTCAATTTAGTTGACCTATCGACAGCCTAAGCAGGCCTCGCTAGCATGTCAACATGGTTGACCTAAAAACCCCCGGACCGCTCGAACCCATCGAGCTGTTCTACTTTGCCTACCGCGCCTTCACCTCGCACCCGGACCGCATCCTCGCCGAACGCGGGCTTGGGCGCGTGCATCACCGGCTGCTCTATTTCGTCGGCCGCAATCCGGGCATCGCGGTGAATGCCTTGCGGGAAACCCTGGGCGTTTCCAAGCAGGCGATGAACACGCCCTTGCGCCAACTGGTCGAGATGGGCTTGATCGACGCTTCGACGGCCGCCCACGACCGCCGCGTCAAGCAATTGAGCCTGAGCGCCGATGGCGCCGAGCTGGAACGGCAACTGACGGAAACGCAGGTGAAGCTGCTGACCGAAGTGTTCGCCGCCAACGACGAAGCAGCCGCGGAAGGATGGCGCGCGGTGATGCGCGCCCTGAGCACCCGCATGCAGTATTGATCCGGCCGGATCAGGCCCCACCGGACCAGGATACCGGCACGCACTCCAAAGCGGAACGCCCCGGCGACGGGTCGGTGTGACCCGCCGCCTGGGCATTCCCGGCCCCCGAGCCCGAGTTGATCACATCCCCTGGTAAATCGGCCCCTCGCCGCCCTGGGGCACGACCCACTCGATGTTCTGCGTCGGATCCTTGATGTCGCAGGTCTTGCAGTGCACACAGTTCTGCGCGTTGATCTGCAGCCGCGGCCCGGCCGCTTCCTGCACGATCTCATACACCCCGGCCGGGCAGTAGCGCTGCTCGGGCGCATCGTACCTGGCCAGGTTGATCGCGATCGGCACCGTGGCGTCCTTCAGCCGCAGGTGGCAGGGCTGCTCTTCCTCGTGGTTGGTGTTGGACAGGAACACCGAGGAGAGCCGATCGAAGTGAGCACGCCGTCCGGCTTCGGGTAGTCGATCTTCGCGCACTCGGCCGCCGGCTTGAGCGCGGTGTGGTCCGCCGTGTTGTGCAGCGTCCACGGCACCTTGCCCTTGAACAGCACCTGGTCGATGCCGAACAGCAGCGAACCCAGGTACAGGCCCTTCTTCATGTAGGGCTTGAAGTTGCGCGTCTTGTGCAGCTCGGCGTGCAGCCAGGAGTCCTGGAAGGCCGCCGGGTAGGCGGTCAGCGCATCGCGCTGGCGTTCCTGTGCCAGGGCGTCGAAGGCCGCGTCGGCCGCGAGCATGCCCGACTTGATCGCCGCATGGCTGCCCTTGATGCGCGCCGCGTTGAGGAAGCCGGCGTCGTCGCCGATCAGCGCGCCGCCCGGGAAGATCAGCCGCGGCAGGCTCTGCAGCCCGCCCGCGGCGATGGCACGGGCGCCGTACTGCAGCCGCTTGCCGCCTTCGAGGTATTTGCGGATCTCGGGGTGGGTCTTGTAGCGCTGCATCTCCTCGAAGGGCGACAGGTGCGGGTTGCTGTAGTTCAGGCCGACGACGTAGCCGACCGCGACCAGGTTGTCCTCGAGGTGATAGACGAAGCCGCCGCCGTAGGTGGCGCTGTCCATCGGCCAGCCGGCGGTGTGCACGACCAGGCCGGGGCGGTGGTGCTCGGGTTTGACTTCCCACAGTTCCTTGATGCCGATGCCGTAGGTCTGCGGGTCGGCGCCGTCGCGCAAGTCGTACTTCGCTTCGAGCTGCTTGCCCAGGTGGCCGCGACAGCCTTCGGCGAACAAGGTGTATCTGGCGTGCAGCTCCATGCCCGGCTGGTGCTGCGGACCCGGCGTGCCGTCGCGGTTCAGGCCCATGTCGCCGGTGGCGACGCCCTTCACCGCACCGGCCTCGTCGTACAGGATCTCGGCAGCGGCGAAGCCCGGATAGACTTCCACCCCCAGCGCCTCGGCCTGCTCGCCGAGCCACTTGACCACGTTGCCCAGGCGCACGATGTAGTTGCCGTGGTTGACGAAACAGTCCGGCAGCAGCCCGTTGGGCGTTTGCCGGGCACCGGTCTCGGAAAGGAACAGCACCTTGTCCTCGGTGACGGCCGTCCTGAGCGGGGCGCCCCGTTCCTTCCAGTCCGGAATCAGTTCGGTGAGTGCGCGCGGGTCCATCACCGCGCCCGACAGGATGTGGGCGCCGAGTTCGGCCGCCTTCTCGATCAGGCACACCGACAGTTCCCGGCCCTGCGCCGACGCCAGTTGCTTGAGCCGGATCGCCGACGACAGCCCCGCCGGGCCCCCGCCCACGATCAGTACGTCGAAATCCATCGAGTCGCGTTCCATCCTGTTCTCCTGTTACCAAAGCCATTCACAGCAGCACGAGCGGGTTCGTGCAAGACCGCCGCATCGCGCACGTCCATTCATTGGGCGCCCTTCCCCTTCATCTCGGCATACAGCAGCACCACGCCGACCAGCAGGATCACCGTGCCGATCCCCGCGTAGCCGGCAGCGAACGAGCCGGTGAGACCGACCAGCGCGGCAAAGGCCGGTGGGCCGAGCACGACGCCGAAATAGGTGAAGAACAGGGTGCCGCCGGTCAGCGTGCCGGCCTGGCCCGGCGGCGAAAGCTGGGCGACGCGAGCCAGGTAGACGCCGTTCCAGCCGATCGCGGTGGCACCGAACACCATGCTGACGACGATGACGACGAGAAGCGGCCAGTCCGGTTCGAACAGCGCGGTGATCAAGGAAGCTGCCGCCATCGCGAACGCGAGCAGGCACAGCACCAGGTTCGGCGCCTTCCAGCGGTCGGCGGCGTAGCCCCACAGCAGGCGCCCAGCCGCGCCGGCGAACTGGGACAGCGACAGCACGAAGCCGGCAGTGAGCAGCGAAGCGCCGTATTCCACGGTCAGGTAGGTCACCAGGTAAGTGGTCAGGCACAACTGCATCGCACTGAGGAAGAAAGTGCAGAACGCCAGGTTGCGGATGTCGCGGTGGGCGAAGACCTGGGCCAGCGGACGCATCACGCCGCCCAGCGAAACCTTGCGCCCGGGATCGCGATCGGCGTCGAATTCCGTGCGCACCGCCTGGGCGATCAGCGCCATGACTGCGCAGGCGGCGCCCACCGCGAGCGCGGCGCCCTGCCAGTTCGACAGCAGCACCAGCGGCGGCACCGCCAGGCCGGCCAGCGCGCCGCCGAGCGGAACGCCGGTCTGCTTGACCGAGAACAGGAAGCCCATGCGGTGCGCCGGCGTGCTGCGGGCGAGGATGTGGGAGCTCGACGGCGTGATCGGCCCGTAGCCGAAACCGATCAGCAGCGCGCTGACGGTCATCGACCACACCGTGCCGCCGGCGGCGAAAGCCAGCCCCACGCCGGACAGCAGCAGGCAGGCCTGGCTGACGCGGATCGCGCCGTAGCGGCCGACGAGCGCGCCGCTCGCCAGCGACGACAGCATCGCGCCGACATAGACCAGGGCGATGAACACGCCCACCAGTGCGCCCGGCAAGCCGGTCGTGCGCGCCGCTTCCGGCGCCAGCACGGGTACGGTCAGCGCGGACATGGTCGCCAGGATCTGGATCGCGAGCGTGATGCTCAGAGAGACGAACATCGCCGCCTCCCTGTCGCGTGATCGACCGGAAAGGCTCGGCCGTTCATTCGATGGATTCCGGCGCAGTCATGCCGCCTTGCGGAGGCTTGCGGTATCTGAAGGTGCCGACGCCCTTGGCGACGATCCGCCCCTCGACGTCGAGTATCTCGGCTTCGCAGAAGCAGGTGGAGCGGCCGCCGCCGATGGCGCGCGCCTGGACCAGCAGCCGGCCGCTGCCCGGACGGAGAAAGCTGGTGGTGACGCCGATCGACACCACCGACAGGCGGAAACCCTGGCGTGCCATAGCCGCCCGCGCCATCGTGGTGTCGAGCAAGGTCATCAGCACACCGCCGTGGACCTTGCCGTGCATGTTGGTCAGCTCCGGCCGCGGGTCGAGCGCGACGCGCGCCCAGCCCGGCCCGACGCCGTCATCGACGGCGCCGAGCAGGTCCAGGAAGGGGTTGTGGAAGCTGGGCGGCGCCAGCATCGGCTCGGCCCCGGGCTGCACGGCGGCATCGCCGGACGGGGAGGCCTGCTCAGGCGGCGTGCCGGACATTGGCCACCTCGATCAGATTGCCGTCGGGATCGCGGCAATAAACGGAGCGGATCGGCCCGGTCGCGCCGGTGCGCGGTACCGGCCCCTCCTCGATCGCCACGCCGCAGGCGCGCAGATGAGCGATCACTTCGTCCAGCGGCACGGCGGTCAGGAAGCAAAGATCCGCCGACCCCGCCTGCGGCGTGCGCGCATGGGGCCTGATCGGCGCGCTGGCGGGGTGGAGGTTGATCTTCTGGCAGCCGAACGAGAGCGCCCGCCGGCCTTCGCCGAACGTGACCGCCTCCATGCCCAGCACACGGGCATAGAAGGCGATCGTGGCGTCGATGTCCGCCACCGTGAGGACCAGATGGTCCAGTGAATCGATCTTCATCGAGTGGTCTCCTGTCGAACCGGCTTCTTTACATCATTCCGAGCGCTTTCGGCAGGAAGGTTGAGATGCTCGGGATGTAGGTGATCATCATCAGGAAGATGAGCATGGTCCACAACCAGGGCATCACCGCCTTGCTCATCTCGGTCAGCCCCGCCTTGGTGATGCCGCTGGCCACGAACAGGTTCAGCCCCACCGGCGGCGTGATCATGCCGATCTCCATGTTCACCACGATCATCACCCCGAAGTGGATCGGGTCGATCCCCAGCGCCACCGCCACCGGGAACAGGATCGGCGCCAGGATCAGGATGATCGAGGACGGCTCCATCAGCGCACCGGCCACCAGCAGCAGGATGTTGACCACGATCAGAAAGCCGATCGGCCCCATGCCGCTGGCCACGATCGCGTCGGCCATGCGCTGCGGGATCTGCTCGCTGGTCAGGATGAACGAGAACAGCACCGCGCTGGCAATGATGAACAGCAGCATCGCGCTCATGTTGGCCGAGTCCAGCAGCACCCGCGGGATCTGCCTGAAGGTCAGGTCCTTGTACACGAACACCGCGATGAAGAACGCGTACACCGCGCTCATCGCCGCCGCCTCGGTCGGCGTGAACATCCCCGAGTAGATGCCGCCCATCACCACCACGATCAGCATCAGCCCCCAGAAGGCCTTGCGAAAGTGCTTCATGCGGTCGGCCCAGCTCGTGCGCGCCAGCGTCGGGTAGTTGTTCTTCTGCGCCACGTACCAGGTGCACAGCCCCAGCATGAACGCCAGCAGCAGCCCCGGAATGACCCCCGCCATGAACAGCGCCCCCACCGAGGTGTTGGTCGTCACCGAGTACATCACCATGACGATCGAGGGCGGGATCAGAATCCCCAGCCCACCGGCCGAGGCCACCACCCCGGCGCCGAAGCGCAGCGGGTAGCCTTGCTTGATCATCGCCGGGATCAGGATCGAGCCGATCGCCACCACCGTCGCCGGGCTCGAACCCGACACCGCCGCGAACAGCGCGCAGGCCAGCACCGCACTCATCCCCAGCCCGCCGCGCAGGTGGCCCACCATCGCCGTGGCGAAGTTGATCATCCGCCGCGCCACCCCGCCGTGCGTCAGAAAGTTGCCCGCCAGGATGAAGAACGGGATCGCCATGATCTCGAACTTCTCGATGCCGGTGAACATCTTGAGCGCCACCGACTCGAGCGGCACATCGGTAAACAGGAACATGAAGCTCAGCACCGTCAGCCCGAGCGCCACCCCCACCGGCATGCCGATCGCCATCAGGACGACGAGCAGGCCGAAGATTGCAATCGTATTGGTCATGATCTCATCTCCTCACTTGCCCTGCCTGCGCCGCGCTTCTTCGGCCAGGCGCTCGGCGTGCTCGATGTCCTCGGCGATCGAGATCGCTTCGCCTTCGAGCAGCACGTTCTCGTCCTGCTCTTCGTCCAGCCCTTCGACGTGGCCGTGGTCGTGCGTCGGCAGCTCGCCCGTGCGCCCGAAGCTGATCAGCACCTGCACGAAGCGGTAGCACATCAGGAACGAGCCCAGCGGCACCGCCGAATACACCATCCACGTCGGCCAGTCCAGGTCCGGCGTCGTCGGCCCTTCGTAGTACTCGCCCACGTCGCCGCCCAGCAGCGTCAGCGTCTCGTAGGCCATGCCGTTCTCCCACACGAAGAACGCGCCGAACAGCCCGATCAGCCCGGTGAAGACGATGCCGCAGATCAGCCCGATGCTGATCAGCGCCGCGCGCGAGCTGCCCGTGAGCTTGTTGATCAGGATGTCCACGCCCACGTGAATGCCCGTGCGCACCCCGTAGGCCGCGCCGAACTTGGCCATCCACACGAACAGGATGATGCAGAATTCCTGCGCCCAGCCGAAGTTCATGTCCAGCAGCCAGTCCTGCAGGCCCGGAATCTCGTAGCCCGACAGGTAGCGGTGCACCACCGATACGAAGATCACCACCGTCGCCACCGCCATCAGCGAGGCGATGATGAACTCTTCCAGTCGATCCAGAAGCTTGTTCATGTCTTGTTCTCTCCCAAAGAAACGCCCGTCCGCACCAGGTGCATGACGGGCGTGCAGGGGCTCAGCTCATGTCCGATTACAGCTTGGACGGATCGAATCCGGTCGCTTCGTAGATCGATTTGATGGTGTCGGCACCCACGCGCGATGCCATCTTCTTATGCACCGGCACCAGCGCCTTGATGAAGGCTGCGCGTTCGGCTTCGCTCAGCACATGGACTTCGGTCCTGCCCGAGGCGCGCACCGCTTCCAGCATCTGGTCGTTCTCTTCCTTGGCGATCTGGTTGGCGTAGTCGGTGGCCTCGTCCATCGCCTTCTCCAGCTGGCCGCGCACGTCGGCGGGCAGGCCGTCCCAGAACTTCTTGTTGGTGATCACCGCGTAGCCGATGTAGCCATGATCGGATATCGTCATGTGCTTCTGCACCTCGTGGACCTTCTGGGTGAAGTAGTTCGAGAGCGTGTTCTCGGTGCCATCGACGACGCCGGTCTGCAACGCCTGGTAGACCTCGGAGAAGGCCATCACCTGCGGCAGCGCCTTCACTTCGCGGAACTGCTCTTCGAGCACCTTGGACGACTGGATGCGCATCTTCTTGCCGCGCAGATCCTCGGGCTTGTGGATCGGGGAGTTCGCACTCAGCGCCTTGAAGCCGTTGTCCCAGTAGGCCAGGCCCTTGATGCCGCGCGCATCCAGCTTGTCGAGCATCTGCTTGCCCACCGGCCCCTTGGTGACCGTATGCAGGGCTTGATAGTCCTTGAAGATGTAGGGCAGATCGAAGACTTCGAACTCGCGCACGCCCAGCGGACCGAACTTCGACAGCGAGGGCGCGAGCATCTGCACCGCGCCGAGCTGCAGCGCTTCCAGTTCCTCCTTGTCCTTGTACAAGGTGCTGTTGGCGTACACCTCGACCTTGACCGCGCCATCGGTGTATTTCTCGGCCAGCTCCTTGAACTTGTCGGCGCCCTTGCCCTTGGGCGTGTCCTGCGCGACGACGTGGCTGAACTTGATGACGATCGGATCCGCGGCGACGGCGAGCGTCGACATGGGTGCCAGCGCCAGCGCCAAGGCGCTGCCGATCAGGGTACGGCGAAGTTGGGAAATTTTGCTCATGGTCTCCTCCTGCTTGTTGTAAAAACGACTGCAAACACTGGACATCAAAGGCCGAAGCTGGCGGCGACGGCCAATACACGCTCGGCGCGGGCGATGACGGGGGCGTCGATCATCCGCCCCTCGACCACCGCAGCGCCCCCCGCGGCCGCGGCGGCCTGCTGCACCGCACGCGCCCACTGGATTTCGCTGGCCGAAGGGGTAAAGGCGGAAGCCGCCGCCTCCACCTGGGTGGGATGGATCAGCAACTGCCCGCCGAAGCCGTGCCGGCGTGCGCGCCCGGCATAGCGCTGCAGCGCCTGTTCGTCGCCGATCACGGTGAACACGCCATCGACCGGCGCCGGCAGGCCGGCGCGCTGGCTGGCGAGCACCAGCATCGCGCGCCAGGGCAGGAAGACGAGCTCCTCGGCATCGGCTTCGTCCGGCACCAGGTCCAGCTCGACGGCGAGGTCGAGCTTGCCGAACACCAGGCGGGCACAGCCTTCGGCGCCGGCGATCCCGCGCAGCGCATCCAGGCCGAGCGCGGTCTCGATGATCGCCAGCACCGGTTTGCCGCTGCTGCCGTGGGCATGCTGCATCTGGACCGCGCTGTCGGCCTTGGGCAGCATCACGCCGGCCACGCCCGCATGGCGGCAGGCCAGCAGGTCGTCCTCATGCCAGGCGGTGCCGGCGGCGTTGATGCGCACCACCACCGCGGCGCTCGGATTGGCGTCCAGCCAGGCCACCAGCGCCTGGCGCGCGGCCGGCTTGTCGGCGGGCGCGACGGCGTCCTCCAGGTCGACGATGACGACGTCGGTGCCGGTGGCGAAAGCCTTGGCAATGCGCTCGGGGCGGCTGGCCGGCACGAACAGGAAGGTCCGCGCCCGCGCCAGATCAGGTTTCTTTTCCATCACACCACCTTCCTTGCATGCAGATCGACAACGTGGTCGCCATAACCGAGCTCGGCGAGGATCGCATCGGTATGGGCGCCGAGCGCGGGCACCGGGTCCATGCGCGCCGGATGCTCGCCGCCCATGCCCGGCGGCTGCAGCGCGGGCAGCGGGCCGACCGGCGAATCCACCGTGGTCCAGCGCTTGCGCGCCTGGAGCTGCGGATGGGTCCAGATGTCGCGCATGGTGTTGACGTTGGCATTGGCGATGCCTGCTTCGTCGAGCCGGGCCAGCACCTCGTCGGCGCTGAGGCTGGCAAAGCTCTGTTCGATCAAGGTCCGCAGCGCGTCACGGTTGGCCACACGCTGCGCATTGCTGGCGAAGCGCGCGTCGGCCGCGACGGCGGAATCCTTCAGCACCTTGTCGCAGAACACCGCCCATTCGCGCTCGTTCTGCAGGCCGAGCATCACGGTGCGGCCGTCTCCCGAGCGGAACGGGCCATAGGGATAGATCGTCGCGTGCGCCGCGCCGCAGCGCCTGGGCGGCTCCTGGTCCTTGTAGGCGTAGTACATCGGGAAGCCCATCAACTCGACCATGGCGTCGATCATCGCGATCTCGATGCGGCGGCCGCGGCCGGTCCTGCCGCGCTGGATCAGGGCGCCGAGGATGTTGGTGTAGGCATACATGCCGGCGGCGATGTCGGCGATCGAGATGCCGGCCTTGGCCTGCTCCTCGGGCGAGCCGGTGACGGACAGGAAACCCGACTCGCTCTGGATCAGCAGGTCGTAGGCCTTCTTCTCGGTGTAGGGGCCGCCTTCGCCGTAGCCGGAGATGTCGCAGACGATGAGGCCGGGATTCTTCGGCGCCAGCGCCTCGTAGGACAAACCCAGGCGCGCGGCCGCACCCGGCGCGAGGTTCTGCACCAGCACGTCGGCCTTGGCCAGCAGCTTGTGCAGGATTTCCTGCGCCTCGGGCTGCTTGACGTCCAGCGTCAGGCTTTCCTTGGAGCGGTTGGCCCAGACGAAATAGGATGCCTCGCCATCGACACGATGATCGTAGGCGCGGGCGAAGTCGCCGACGCCGGGGCGTTCGATCTTGATCACGCGGGCGCCGAGGTCGGCCAGGTGGCGGGTGGCGAAGGGCGCGGCGACGGCATGCTCGAGCGAGACGACGGTCACGCCTTCGAGTGGCAGCGAGCCGGCTTGCGGCTTGGGGGTATCGGTCATGGTCACACTCTCAGGCAGATGGAAGAAGCGCACCGACACGGGGCGCAGCATGCAGTTGCCACACGCGCTCGATCAGGGCGTCGATCTCGGCCCGGCTGGCGGCACCGGAGAAAGCCGCCAGGCGCCGCGCCTTGTCGGCCAGTTCGGCGCGCGACAAGGTGTTGCCCGGATCGCCCTTGGGGTCGTCGATCGCGCCCTGGAAGCAGGCGCCGGATCGGGTCCTGACCTCGACCCGCCCCAGCCAGCGATTGGGATAGGCGGCATCGACCTCGTCGTCGAGCGTCATGCCGACCTTGTCGCGGAAAGCGGCGACCGCGGGGTCGGTCAGCGCGTGGTCGCGGAAGCTCTCGAGGCCGGCATCGCCATGCACCGCGAGCAGGCCCAGCACCGTGCCCATCGAGAACTTGGCCTGATGCACGGTCGTCGGCACATCGACGACGCCGAGCACGTCGATCGCACCCTTATGCACCCGCGTCAGCACCGACTCGATGTCGTCGGGCGCCAGGCCTTCGCGCTGCATCACGGCCTGCAGCGCATCCGCCGCCGGGTGGGTGTGGCGGCAGGAGGCATGGAACTTGAACGAGGTTTCGAGCAAGGCCCAGCGGCTGCCGAGCCGGTCGCCGAGGCGTGCCGGATCGGCATCGGAGGACATGCCGGCGGCCATGCCTTTCTCGCCGTCGAGGATGCGCCGCGCCGCGGTCACCCCGCCGCGCGCCAGATAGGCTGCGGCCAAGCCGCTCGCCGCCGCGTGCGCGGTGTGGAGCTGCTTGGAATCGGCGGCGTCGCGCAGGAATTCCCACAGCCCCGCCGCCTGGGTGCCGGCCGAGCCGATGGCGTTGCTCATCTGCGCGGGCGACAGCTTCAGCACGTGCCCGGCGGCAACGGCGGCGGCCAGCGTGCCGACCGTGGCGGTGGTATGGAAGATGCGGTAGTGCGAGCGGCCGAGGAATTCGCCGATGCGGATGCCCGCCTCGTAGCCGGCCACGCAGGCAGCGATGAACTCTTCGCCCGAGGCGCCCGCGTCCTGCGCCGCCGCCAGCGCGGCGGGAAACACCACCGTCGCCGGATGCAGCACCGAACTGTTGTGCAGGTCGTCCTGCTCCACCAGGTGCGAGGACGCAGCATTCACCCAGGCGGCGAAGTAGGGCGAAGTCCGGCCGCGGCTGGCCAGCACTTCCGCCGGCCCGTCGGCTGGGCCCATGGCGCGGGCAAAGGCTTCGAACTGCGGCAGCGGATGCATGCCCTTCGCCGCCAGCGCCGAAGCGAGCCAGTCGAGGAACAGCTCTTCGCAGCGCTCCACCACCGGCGCGGGCAACTGCTCGTAGCGCAGGCCGGCGACGAAGGCGCACAGCGCATCGGCCGGCGTGTTCTGATCGATCATCGTGCGAACTCCCCGGCTGGACTCAGAACGAACGCGGCAGCCCGAGCAGGTGCTCGGCGACGTAGGAGAAGATCAGGTTGGTCGAGATCGGCGCCACCTGGTACAGGCGGGTCTCGCGGAACTTGCGCTCGATGTCGTACTCGTTGGCGAAGCCGAAACCGCCGTGGGTCTGCATGCAGACGTTGGCCGCTTCCCACGAGGCCTTGGCGGCGAGGTACTTGGCCATGTTGGCCTGGGCGCCGCAGGGCTGGTGGGCGTCGAACAGCTCGCAGGCCTTGAAGCGCATCAGGTTGGCGGCCTCGATCTCGATGAAGGCATCGGCGATCGGGAACTGCACGCCCTGGTTCTTGCCGATCGGGCGGTCGAAGACGACGCGCTCGTTGGCGTACTTCACCGCGCGCTCGATGAACCAGTAGCCGTCGCCGATGCATTCGGCGGCGATCAGCGTGCGCTCGGCGTTCAGGCCGTCGAGGATGTACTTGAAGCCCTTGCCTTCTTCGCCGATCAGGTTTTCCTCGGGTATTTCGAGGTTGTCGAAGAACAGCTCGTTGGTCTCGTGGTTGACCAGGTTGGGGATCGGCCTGACGGTCAGGCCCTTGCCAACGGCGTCCTTCAGCTCGACGATGAAGATCGACATGCCTTCGGACTTCTTCTTCACCTCGGCCAGCGGCGTGGTGCGCGCCAGCAGGATCATCAGGTCCGAATGCTGCACGCGGGAGATCCACACCTTCTGGCCATTGACCACGTAGCGGCCGTCCTTCTTCACCGCCACGGTCTTGATCTTGGTGGTGTCGGTGCCGGTGGTCGGCTCGGTGACCGCCATCGACTGGATGCGCAGCTTGCCGGCGGCGATGTCGGGCAGGTACTTCTCCTTCTGCGCCTTGCTGCCGTTGCGCAGCAGCGTGCCCATGTTGTACATCTGGCCATGCACCGCGCCGGAGTTGCCGCCCGAGCGGTTGATCTCTTCCATGATCACCGAGGCCGCGGTGAGGCCGAGGCCGGAGCCGCCGTATTCCTCCGGAATCATCGCCGACAGCCAGCCGGCGCCGATCAGGGCATCGACGAAGGCTTCGGGATAGCCGCGCTGCTCGTCGATCTTGCGGAAGTATTCGTCGGGGAATTCCGCGCACAGGCTGCGGACGGCGTCGCGGATGTCCTGGTGCTGGTCGGGGGCGTTCAGAGTGGACATGCTTGTCTCCTGCGGTGGGTGAGCGGGGAAATCGCGGCCATGGCGAGCCCCCGCGCTTCGTTGCCGAAGCGCATCGGTCGGTGAAACGGGAATGGAAGAAAAACGGGCCTACTCGAAGCCGACAGTGGCCTTCATCGTCAGGCGCCCGTTCTCGTCGGTCCAGAGCTCGGCGCAGTCCGGCCCGGTGATGCGGCCGCAGACGTCGAAGCGATGGATGTCGAACAGCGGCCCGACGGCGCGGAACGAGAAACGGGTGATGCGCTTGTCCGGATGGGCTTCGCGGAAGGCCTCGAGCAGCAGGGTCGCCGTCAGCGGCCCATGGACGATCAGGCCCGGATAGCCCTCGACCCGGGTCACGTAGGGATGGTCGTAGTGGATGCGGTGGCCGTTGAAGGTCAGCGCCGAATAGCGGAACAGCAGCACGGGATCGGGATCGATGCTGCGGCGGAAGCCGCATTCCGGCGGCACCGCCTCGCCCGTCAGCTTGCCGCCGCCGGGTGAAGCGTTGCGATAGACGATGTCGTGCTCCTCGACCAGCGCGGCGGCGCCGTCGGCGCCCGAGATGGTGTGCTCGACGGTGACGAAGACGAGGTCGCCGCTGCGGCCCGACTTGCGCTCGCAGCTCAGGATGCGGGACACCCGGCGCAGGCTTTCGCCCACGCGCAGAGGCCGCTCGAAGCGCAGTCGCCCGCCCGCCCACATCCGGTTGGGCAGCTCGACCGGCGGCAGGAAGCCGCCGCGCCGGGGGTGGCCGTCGGGGCCGATCTCGCTGGCGCGCGCATTGGGCGTGAAATACACCCAGTGCCACAGCGGCGGCAGCGCATCACCGTCGGCGATGGCCGACGGCTCATGGTCGAACGTGGCGGCCAGCGCCTGGGCGATACGCAGATCGACGCGGTCGCTGCGAACTTCCTCCCGCCCCACCCACGCTGCCAGATCGGCGTTCGTGCTGTTGGCCCCAGTCTCCATAAACCCTCCTTTTAGGTACATATGTTTTTCTGCGGGACATGATCCGCCCGGCGCCGGACGATCACAATTCGCCATTCCTTTACCCTGCCTTAACGACAATCGAAGCCCCGAAAGTCCATCGAAGCCATAACATTCGAGGGGATAACGACCGGAACGACGGCATGAACATCGATCTGCGCGACCTGACCCTTTTCAGTCTCATCGCCGAAACCAAGAGCCTGACGAAAGCAGCGGAACGAAACTACCTGTCGCTCCCTGCGGTCAGCGCACGCGTCAAGAACCTGGAAGGCAATGCCGGCGTGCGATTGCTGTACCGCACGCCGCGCGGCGTCGCGCTGACGCCGGCCGGCCAGAGCCTGCTGCGGCATGCGCGCACGGTGCTGAGCGAGATCGAGCACATGAAATCGGAACTGCAGCGCTTCGGCGAAGGAGTGCAGGGCAGCATCCGGATCTTCGCCAACACCACGGCCGTCACCGAGTTCATGCCCGAAGTGCTCGCCACCTTCCTCGCCGCCCATCCCAAGGTGGACGTCAATCTGCAGGAGCGCCCCACTTCGGAAATCATCCGCGGCGTGCTGGACGGCACCACCGACCTGGGCATCACCTCCGGCCCGGTCACCGCCGACGGCGTCGAGCTCCATACCTTCAGCACCGACCGCCTGGTGCTGGCGATCGCCCCCGGGCATCCGCTGGAAGCGCTGGACAAGGTCCGTTTCGCCGACGTCATCGACTACGACTACATCGGCCTGCACCAGGGCAGCACCCTGCAGGCCTTCGTCGACCAGTTGATGCAGAACGCGCGCAAGCGGCTGCACATCCGGGTCCAGGTGAGCAACTTCGAATCGGTCTGCCGGATGGTCGAAGCCGGCGTCGGCGTCGGCATCGTCCCGGAGTCCGCCGCGCGGCGAAACAGCAAGACCATGGCGATCTCGATCAAGACGCTCGACGAGGACTGGGCGCTGCGCGAGCGCCACGTGCTGTCGCGCTGCGGCGATTCGCTGCCGAGCCATACGCTGGCGCTGATCGAAAGCATCATGGACTACCCCGGCCATGCGGAGAGCCGGGCAGGCATTCTCCCGCCCTCCGGCGGAGCTTCCTGAGCCGCCACGCCAGCTCCGGTCCGCGCCGGCTGCGGCACCCCTTTTGCGATACAAAAAATGCCCCCACGCTCATCCGCTTCGCGGGCTCGCTGCCCCCCAAGGGGGCGCTTTTTGCCTTGGGGCGGCCCGGCGGACAAAAAAAGCCCGGCGAGCCATGCATCGCCGAGCCACAGCTCGCCACGAAAATCCGGAGGAGGGAGAGACGGATTTTCCCGGCGAGGAAAGAAGCGCCGGAGCGGGCCGGGAGCCCGCCCGACGCAACCGGTTGCCGCGCTCAGACGGCGGCGGTCAGTTCCGGCACGACCTCGAACAGATCGCCCACCAGGCCGTAGTCGGCCACCTGGAAGATCGGCGCCTCCGGATCCTTGTTGATCGCCACGATCACCTTCGAGTCCTTCATCCCCGCCAGGTGCTGGATCGCCCCCGAGATGCCCACCGCGATGTACAGCTGCGGCGCGACGATCTTGCCCGTCTGGCCCACCTGGTAGTCGTTCGGCACGTAGCCCGCATCGACCGCCGCACGGCTCGCGCCCAGCGCCGCCCCCAGCTTGTCCGCCAGCGGCTCGAGCAGCGTGTGGTAGTTCTCCCCGCTGCCCACGCCCCGGCCGCCCGAGACGATGACCTTGGCCGCACCCAGCTCCGGGCGCTCGCTCTTGGTCAGCTCGCGGCCGACCAGCGCCGCCACGCCCAGGTCGGCCCCCGCCGCCAGCGCTTCGAGCGGGGCGGCACCGCCTTCTGCGGCCGCATCGAAGGCGGTGGTGCGCACCGTGATGACCTTGATCGCATCGGCGCTCTTGACCGTCGCCAGCGCGTTGCCGGCGTAGATCGGGCGCACGAAGGTGTCGGCCGCTTCCACCGCGACGATGTCGCTGATCTGCGCCACGTCCAGCAGCGCCGCCACCCGCGGCAGCATGTTCTTGCCGTTCGGCGTCGCCGGCGCCAGCACGTGGCTGTAGTTCGGCGCGAGGCCCTTGACCAGTTCGGCGACGTTCTCCGCCGTCTGCGCTTCGTAGTGCGGTGCATCGCACACCAGCACCTTGGCCACGCCGGCGATCTTCGCCGCCGCCTCGGCCGCCGCGCCGCAGCCGGCGCCGGCCACCAGCACATGGATGTCGCCGCCCAGCTTGGTCGCCGCGGTCACGGTGTTGAGCGTGGCGGCCTTGAGCGATTGGTTGTCGTGTTCGGCAATGACGAGAATGGTCATCAGATCACCTTCGCAACGTTCTTGAGTTTGTCGACCAGCTGGGCGACGTCCGCCACCCGCTCACCTGCGCTACGCTTGGGCGGCTCGGCCACTTTCAGCGTCTGCAGCCGCGGCGCCACATCCACGCCCAGCTCTTCGGGCTTCAGCGTGTCGAGCGGCTTCTTCTTCGCCTTCATGATGTTGGGCAGCGTCGCGTAGCGCGGCTCGTTGAGCCGCAGGTCCGTCGTCACCACCGCCGGCAGCGAAATCGACAGCGTCTCCAGCCCGCCATCGATCTCGCGCGTGACCTGCGCCTTGCCGTCGGCGATCACCAGCTTCGAGGCAAACGTCGCCTGCGGCCAGCCCGCCAGCGCCGCCAGCATCTGCCCGGTCTGGTTGGCGTCGTCGTCGATCGCCTGCTTGCCGCCGATCACCAGCGTCGGCTGCTCCTTGTCCGCCACCGCCTTCAGCAGCTTGGCCACCGCCAGCGGCTGCAGCTCGGCATCGGTCTCGACCAGGATCGCGCGGTCGGCGCCGATCGCCAGCGCCGCGCGCAGCGTCTCCTGGCACGCGCCCACGCCGCAGCTCACCGCCACCACCTCCGTGGCCACGCCCGCTTCCTTCAGCCGCACCGCCTCTTCCACCGCAATCTCGTCGAACGGGTTCATGCTCATCTTGACGTTCGCTATATCCACGCCGCTGCCGTCAGCCTTGACGCGAACCTTCACGTTGTAGTCGACAACGCGTTTCACGGGTACCAGGATCTTCAATGTCATCCTCCTTGTTTTGGCGTCCGGGCATGTGCCCCGAACGGAAGCAGTTTAGTTTTATCGCGCCGGCGGCAGATTCATCATTTCCGAACACCCGCTTCAGCAGGCTCGAAGCGGCAGACGGCCCCGGCAACGGTGCAGGCGGGTTTCACGCCCCCTGGCGCGTCACCTCGGCCGACAGCAGGTAGCCGTCGCCCCAGGCGGTACGCAGCAGACGCGGACGGCGGGGATCTTCCTCGATCTTCTTGCGCAGGCGGCTGACCTGGGTATCGATGCTGCGGTCGAAGGCGCCGTGTTCGTCGCGGTGGGTGAGATCGAGCAGGCGTTCGCGGCTCAGCACGGTGTTGGGATGCTCGGCCAGGGCGAGCAGCAGGCGGAACTCGACCGCGCTCAACTCGACGATGCGGCCGTTCCGATGCGACAGCGCACGCTGACCGATATCCAGCGTCCAGGCCTCGAAGCTCAGATAGCGCGCCTCGCCCATCACTGCAGGCGCAGCGGCCTCCGCACCACGCATCGCATTACGCATCCGGCGCAGCACGGTCTTGATGCGGGCGACGAGTTCGCGCGGATCGAAGGGCTTGATGATGTAGTCGTCGGCCCCCAGCTCCAGCGCCGCCACACAGTCGGCCGGATCGGCCAGCACCGACAGCAGGATGACCGGCAGCTTCAGGTGCTCGTACAGGTAGCGGCACAACGACAGCCCGTCCTCGTCCGGCAGCATGACCTCGGCGAGCGCCAGGTCGAAGCGCTCTCGCGCCAGCAGGCTGCGACCGCTGCCCGCATCGGCGGCGGTGCTCACCTCCATGCCGTAGCGGCTCAGGTAGGTGGTCAGCGAAGCGCGGATTTCGGGGTCGTCATCGATGAGCAGGATGCGGGGAGCGTCGGTCGGCACGATGATTCATCCGGAATGCCGCGCCACGGCCGGTTGCGGGAAAGCGCGGACGAGCGGGGAAATGGGGTTGTTCATGGGTATTCGCGGATAGCTTGCCCGACACCCTGCCCTCGGATAGGCGTCCCATCGTGAAATGGCACGGGCATGCCACACATTTTCCATATTTCGACAAACAATTACAATTGTTAATGATTATGATTCTTATTTTATTGCTCATCCAAACACGCGATTCTACCTGCAGTCATGCCGGTGGCGTTGCCGTGCGACGTTTTTTTAACTCCTGCCCAACGAGAACACCGATGCCTCGCTCTTCCTCCAGCCCTCTCACCTCACGCCGCCTCAGGCCACTGGTCGCGGCCATCGGCCTCGCCTGCCTGCCCGCGCACAGCGCATTCGCCCAAGACGCCACGCTCGCCGAGGTGCAGGTGCTCGGAACCGCCGAAGAACAACTGCGCCAGGCACCCGGCGTTTCCGTCATCACCGAGGAAGACATCGCCGAGCGGCCGCCGGCCAACGACTTGTCCGAACTGATCCGCACCATGCCCGGCGTCAACCTGACGGGCAACAGCTCGTCCGGCGCCTATGGCAACAACCGCCAGATCGACCTGCGCGGCATGGGGCCGGAAAACACCATGATCCTGATCGACGGCAAGCCGGTCAGCTCGCGCAACTCGGTGCGCATGGGCCGCAACGGCGAGCGCAACACGCGCGGCGACTCCAACTGGGTGCCCGCCAGCGCCGTCGAGCGCATCGAGGTGCTGCGCGGCCCCGCCGCCGCCCGCTACGGCTCAGGCGCCGCCGGCGGCGTGATCAACATCATCACCAAGCGCCCGAGCGACACGCTCAGCGGTTCGGTCACCGCCTACACCCTGGTGCCGCAGGACAAGGACTTCTCCAGCACCCAGCGCCTCGGCTTCAACCTCGCCGGCCCGCTGGCCGAGAAGTTCTCCTTCCGCCTGTACGGCAACGTCGCCAAGACCGATGCCGACGAACCCGACATCAACGCCTCGGTCGTCGATCCCAACGCGACACCGCCCGCCGGGCGCGAAGGCGTGCGCAACCGCGACATCAACGGCCTGCTGCGCTGGGACCTGACCGAAGGCCATGTGCTCGAATTCGAGGCCGGCTTCTCCCGCCAGGGCAACATCTACGCAGGCGACCGCCTGTTCGACAGCAGCAACGCCGCGATGCAGGAGTTGGCCAACTCCGGTGCCGAGACCAACACCATGTACCGCCGCACCGGCAGCGTCACCCACCGCGGCGACTATGGCGAAGGCCGCACCTCGCGCGTCACGCTGGCCTACGAAGGCACGACCAACCGCCGCCTGAACGAAGGCCTGGCGGGCGGCGCCGAAGGTTCGATCAGCGCCACCGCACAACCCTCCGAGAACCAGCTCGACCAATACTTCCTGAACGGCGAGTTCAATACGCCGCTGGAGATCGGCGGCATCCGGCAGATGCTGACCGCCGGCTTCGAATACCGCAAGGAGAAGCTCGAAGACCCCTACGCCACCGCTCGCGGCCAGACCATCAACAACAACCCGACGTCGATCAGCAAATCCGATACGCGGGCCGTGTTCGTCGAGAACAACATCGCGCTGGGCAACTGGGTGGTCACGCCCGGCCTGCGCCTGGACGACCACGACAAGTTCGGCCTCAACTGGAGTCCCAGCCTGAACGCATCGTGGGAAGTCACCCCGGAAATCACCGTCAAGGGCGGCATCGCGCGCGTGTTCAAGGCGCCCAACCTCTACCAGTCCAACCCCAACTACCTGTACGTGACCGGCGGCAACGGCTGCCCCTACCTGCCCGACGGCACCCGCGTGCAAGGCCCCTGCTACATCTTCGGCAACGAGGATCTCGACCCCGAGATCAGCATCAACAAGGAACTGGGCGTGGCCTGGAACCGTGCCGGCTGGGGCGCGGGCCTGACCTACTTCCACAACGACTACAAGAACAAGATCATCGCCGACATGGGCGACCAGGACATCCCCGACTTCATCGACATCGGCGGCTCGCTGGCACGCCCCTTCCAGTGGGTCAACACCGGCAAGGCCATCATCCGCGGCTTCGAGGGCAACCTGGACATCCCGCTGTCGAGCGATCTCGGCCGCAGCCTGATGCTGCGCAACAACTTCACCTACATGATCGAGAGCAAGAACAAGAACACCGGCCAGCCGCTGTCGGTGATTCCGCGCTACACGATCAACAGCATGCTGGACTGGCAGGCCACGGAGAAACTCTCGGTGCTCGCCACCGCCACCTTCTACGGCAAGCAGGAGCCACGTGACCGCAACCCGGCCAACAACACCACCGTCACCGGCGACGGCCTGAAGGTGCGCGGCGCTTACGCGCTGTACGGTCTCAGCGCGGGCTACCAGTTCAACAAGACCTTCAACCTGCGCGCAGGCGTCAATAACCTGTTCGACAAGCGCCTCTATCGCGCATCGTCGGGCTCCGGCCAGGGCGCCAACACCTACAACGAACCCGGCCGCACCTATTACGCGACGCTGACCGCTTCGTTCTGAAGCGGCACGGCAAACCCGATCCGCCTTGCACCGTCTCGGGCCCGGTTTTCGCCGGGCCCGATTTTCATCGCGCGGCCGACCCGGGGTCGGACATCCCGCCCAACGAACGGCCGTGGCGATATCGACGAGCGGGCATGGAAAGCGCCTGGCCGGGTTGCCTCGTCCCTGCAGGAATGTCAAGCCAGCCTGACACAGTTTTGACGCATTTAGACAAAATATGAAAATAATGAATGGATATGATTCTCATTATTTTGTTTATCCATCAGCGCGATTCCGGCTGCAGCCATGCAAGCAGAATCGGTGTCCGGCACTTTCTTCAATCCTGCCTCGCGAGAATACGATGCGCCGCTCCTCTCCCAGTCCCTTCACCACGTTTCGTCTCAAGCCGCTGGTCGCGGCCATCGGCCTCGTCTGCCTTCCCACGCACGGTGCATTCGCCCAGCAGACGGGAGCAGCCGACGCCACGCTCGCCGAAGTCCAGGTGCTCGGCACCGCCGAGGAAACGCTGAAGCAGGCGCCGGGGGTATCCGTCATCACCGCCGAGGACATCGAGAAGCGTCCGCCGGCCAACGACCTGTCCGACATCATCCGCCGCATGCCGGGCGTCAATCTCACCGGCAACGCCGCCAGCGGCGCACGGGGCAACAACCGCCAGATCGACCTGCGCGGCATGGGGCCGGAAAACACCCTGATCCTGATCGACGGCAAGCCGGTCACGTCGCGCAACTCGGTGCGCTACAGCCGCAACGGCGAACGTGACACGCGCGGCGACAGCAACTGGGTGCCGGCCGAGGAAGTCGAGAGCATCGAAGTCATCCGCGGCCCGGCGGCAGCGCGCTACGGCAGCGGCGCGGCCGGCGGCGTGGTCAACATCATCACCAAGGGCATTCCGGAAAAGCTGCGCGGTTCGGTGTCGCTGTACACCAACCAGCCGGAGGATTCCGACGAAGGCGATACCCGGCGCATCAACTTCAACGCCAGCGGCCCGATCAACGACCAGTTCGGTTTCCGCGTCCATGGCAACTACAACAAGACCGATGCCGATGCGCCCGACATCAACCTCGACGAGACCGTCGGCAGCACTGCCGCCGGCCGCGAAGGGGTGAGGAACAAGGACATCAAGACCACGCTGCGCTGGAAGCCGGTGCAGGGCCAGATGATCGACTTCGACTACGGCTATTCCCGCCAGGGCAACATCTACGCCGGCGACACCAACCTCGGCTCGAGCGCCACCGACCCGGGCCAGGCCACCGGCACCAACCCGGCGACCTTCCTCGGCAAGGAAACCAACACCATGACCCGCCGCACCTATGCGATCACGCACAAGGGCGACTGGGTTTTCGGCAAGTCCAGCGGCTACATCCAGTACGAGAACACGCGCAACAGCCGTCTCGGCGAAGGCTCGGCGGGCGGCGGCGAAGGCAACATCAACACCGACCAGAAATTCACCAGCGAACTCGACAACCTCACCCTCAACGGCCAGGTGGACGTGCCCTTCAAGCTCGGCGTCAACCACGTGCTGACCGCCGGCGCCGAATGGAGCCGCTCGACGCTGGACGATCCGCGCTCGGTGCAGAACGCAGTCTCCGGCGGCATCAACTGGCCCGGCGTCCTTCCCGCCGACCAGCGCGACACCGAATCCAAGGCCACGCTGACCTCGGTCTTCGTCGAGGACAACATCGAGCTCACACAGGACGTCATCCTGACCCCCGGCCTGCGCTTCGACCACCACAGCGAGTTCGGCAACAACTGGAGCCCCTCCCTGAATGCGTCGTGGATGATGACCCCGGAGTTCACCCTGAAGGGCGGTATCGCCCGCGCCTTCAAGGCGCCCAACCTGTACCAGATCAACCCCAACTATCTGTACAACACGATGGGCAACGGCTGCCCGGTAGGCATGACCGGTCCGTGCTACGTACTGGGCAACCCCGATCTCGATCCGGAGGTCAGCGTCAACAAGGAAATCGGCATCAACTACACCGCCAACGGCTGGAACGCGGGCCTGACCTATTTCCACAACAAGTACAAGAACAAGATCACCTCCGGCGAGATCAACTACAACACCGGCGGGCTCGTCACCGGCTCGGTGCTGAAGTGGGAAAACGCCACCGACGCCACCATCGCCGGTGTCGAAGGCAACCTGCTGATCCCGGTCGCGCACAACATCAACTGGATCAACAACTTCACCTACATGGACAAGCACCACGACAAGAACGGCCAGCCGCTGTCCATCATTCCGAAATACACCGTCAATACGACGATGGACTGGCAGGCTACCGACAAGCTTTCCTTCGTCGTCACCGGCACCTTCTACGGCAAGCAGAAGCCCCGCACCACCAACATCAGCACGGGGGGAAGTCACCGGCAATTCGCTGAACGAGCGCGAAGCCTACAGCCTGTGGGGCATCAGCGCCGGCTACGCCTTCAGCAAGACCCTGAAGGGCCGCGTCGGCATCAGCAACCTGTTCGACAAGCGCCTGTACCGCGAAGGCAACGGCAGTTCCGCCGGCGCGAACACCTACAACGAGCCCGGCCGCGCCTATTACGCAACGCTGACGGCCTCGTTCTGAACCGGCAGCCGCAGCGCCCGCGGCGTTGCGCTGTCCCGCGTCCGGCGGAAGCCGGGCGCTTTTCGATTTTCGGCAACCACGCATGCATGCGACGCGCTTCGTCCTCGTCCTGATCTCCACCGTCCTGGCCCTGTGCGGCGGCACGGCCATCGCCCAGCCCAGCCTCGAACGCGGCCCCGGGCCGGACATCACGGAGCGGGGTTCGGTCCATTACCGCTTCGAGACCCTGATGCTGGACGCACCCGGCAGCGAGCGCCGCTACCGCATCCAGATCGCGCAGCCGCGACTGGCGCCGCCGGCAGCAGGCTATCCGGCCATTTTCCTGCTCGACGGCAATGCTGCGATCGAGGCGCTCGACGACGAGCTGCTGGGCGAACTGGCCGCGGCCAATCCGCCGGTGATCGTCGCCATCGGCTACGACACGCCGCTGCGTTTCGACGTCGTCGCCCGTGCCTACGACTACACGCCGCCGCTGCCCGGCGGCGGGCCGCAGACCGACCCGCTCGATCCCACGCGGACGAACGGCGGCGCTGTGCGCTTTCTCGATTTCATCCAGACCCGGGTCAAACCCGAGCTCGCCGCGCGCGTCCCGCTCGACGCCGAGCGCCAGGGGGTGTGGGGGCACTCCTACGGCGGCCTGTTCGTGCTCCACACCCTGCTGACGCAGCCCGCCGCATTCAGCCACTATGCTGCCGCCAGCCCCGCACTGTGGTGGCGCGACGGCCACCTGCTGACACTCGAGGAAGCGTTCGGCCGCAGCTTCGCCGGCCATCACGCCCACCTGCTGGTACTGCGCGGCGGCGCCGAAGGCCGCCGCACGCGTCCTGCCCCTTCCGCGGCACGCCTGGCCGAGCGCGAGCGCGCAACGGCCGCCGTGCCCGCCGACGCCGTGCCAGCCCTCGTCTCCCGTCTGGACAACGTGACCGGGCTCGACGCGCAATACCGCGAACTGCCGGACCTGGAGCACGGCCCCATGCTGCCGGCGTCGCTCGGCCACGCGCTGCGCTGGATGGCGGGGGCAGAACGATGAAACCCGCCTGGAGCGACGGCTATCATGCCGATCTCGCCTATCCGGCATTCTTCCATCGCGAGCTGACGCCGGCCTGGCTGCACGCTGTCCTCACCGCGCTGGGCCATCGCGCACCGGATCCCGCCGCGCCCTACGCCTGGTGCGAACTGGGCTGTGGTCCCGGCCTGACGACGCTGCTGTCGGCCGCGGCCAATCCCGGCGGGACCTTCCACGGCGTGGACTTCGACCCGGCCGCGATCGCGCACGCCCGCGGGCTGGCCGCGCAGGCTGAACTGGGCAACGTCCGTTTCCTTCAGCACAGCTTCGCCGAGCTCGCCGAAGCCGAGGACAGCGCGCTGCCGCCGCTGGACCTCATCGTCATGCACGGCGTGCTGTCGTGGATCTCGCCCGACAACCGGCGCGCGGTGATGCGCATCGTCGAACGCTGGCTCAAGCCCGGCGGCATCGCCTGCCTGGGCTACATGACCCAGCCAGGCAGCGCGCCGATGATGGCGATGCAGCGCATCCTGCGGCGCAGCGCGGAAATCACCGGCGCCACGACAGGCCTGGCCTCGGGGCTGGCATTGATGCGCAAGCTGCGCGACGGCGGCGCCGGCCAGTTCGCCGTGGTGCCGGAGCTGGGTGCGCAGCTCGACCAGGTCATGATGCATCCACCTGGCCATCTGGCCCACGAATTTCTGGGCGGCCACTGGGAACCGCTGCACGTGGCCGACATGCTGGCCGCGGCGGAGCAGGCGGGCTGCAGCTTCATCGGCAGCGCCACCCCGCTGGAGAACATCGACGCGGTCTCGCTGCCCGGCGGCACGCAGGCGACGATCGGCGCCCTGAGCGATACGGCGCTGCGCGAAACGGCCAAGGACATCGCCCGCAACCAGACCCTGCGCCGCGACATCTACCAGCGCGAACCGAGGCCGCTCACCCGGCCGAACATCGCCAGGCGCTGCAGACACAGCAATTCGCCGCCCTGCCGGGCGCGCCCGCCGGCGGCAAATTGCGCTTCGATACCCGCATCGGCCCGGTCGACGGACCCGCGCCAATGTTTTCGCCCTTGCTGAAGGCCCTGTCCAGCGGCCGGCCAACCTCCTTCGGCAGCCTGCTGGCCCTGCCCGCCTATGCCGGCCACGGCGGCATGCTCAACCAGGCCTGCCAGATGCTGCTGTGGGCGGGACACCTCCACCCCTGCCTGCCGGCGACGGCTGCGGCGCCGGCTCAGGCGCTCAACCGTGCATTGTGGCGCGCCGCCGCCGCTGGCCACGACTACGGCTGGCTGGCCGCGCCCGCCCTCGGCTCCGGCCTGCCGGCGGCACGGCCTGCCATGCTGGCCGCGCACGCGCTCGATCTCGACCCTTCGCTGCGCGGCGAAGCGCTGCTGGCCGCGGTCCGTGCCCTCGACCCCGAAGCCGCGGACGCAGGCCACCTCGCCGCCTTCGAACGCGAATCGCTGCCCGCATGGCAGCGGCTGGGCGTGCTGGCCAACTCGAGCTGACACACATCCCCGCCCCGGCGCCTCGCCATACACCCATATCGACCAGACAGAGAAAACAACAATGAAATCCGACACGCCCTATTCCACGTGTTTCGCCGACCACCGGCCCGGCCTCAACATCACCCTGCGCTCGATCATGGCCGTCTTCGGCGGCTACGGCGTCGCCGCGCTGGCTGCCGCCGCATTCGCGGTCGGCCTGCCGCTGCCGCGCACCGACTCGGTGATGGCCGCCATCATGCTCGCCTTCCTGGTCTACACCCTGGCGGTGATCTGGGTCTTCGCCGCCGCCACGCTGCTGCGCTCGGCCGCCGGCCTGGCGATCGGCGCAGGCGCCTTCGCCGCCTGGCAATGGCTGGCCGCGCCCGGAGGTGCAGCATGAGATTCGACAAGCCACGCACCCTCCGCCAGTCCATGTCCTGGGTGCACACCTGGGCTGGGCTGCTGCTCGGCTGGCTGCTGTTCGCGGTATTCGTGACCGGCACCCTGTCCTTCTTCCGCAACGAGATCACGCTGTGGATGCAGCCCGAGCTGCACCGCGCCCATGACGACGGCCATGCCGCCGCCAATGCCTTGCGCACCCTGGAGCGCGTCGGCAGCGGCGCCCAGCAATGGACGATTTCGCTGCCCAGCCCCCGCAGCAACGTGGTCAACCTGAGCTGGCGCGAAGCCCAGCCTGCGCAGGCGCAAGGCGCCCAAGGCCGTGGCGCCGACGCGCGCAGCGAAAACGCCCAGGGCAGCGGCGCACGTGCGGACGGCCGGCCCCCGGCCATGCGCGCTGCGGCGGAAACCGGCCCCGGCGCCGCACGCGCACAGGGCGAACGAAGTGGCCCGCGCGCCGCCGACGGCAGCCGCCGTACGGGTCGCGGCGCAGACGGAGCAGCGGATGAGGATGGCGGAGGCGAGGCGCCTGCGGCACCGGCAGCCCGGCCCGCTGCCAATACGCAAACCCCCGCTCCACAAGCCGCTGCAGCGCAAGCCGGTGGCGGCGGCGGACGCCAGCAGCCCGGCCTGCACCGCGCGATCATGGACCCTGCCACCGGCGAGTTGATCGAGGCCCGCCAGACCGCCGGCGGCAACTTCCTCTACCGCTTCCATTTCGAGCTCTACGGCATGGATCGGGTCTGGGGGCGCTGGATCGTCGGCATCGCCACGATGGCGATGTTCGTGGCGCTGATCACCGGCGTCATCGTCCATCGCCAGATCTTCCGCGACTTCTTCACCTTCCGCCCGGCCAAGGGCAAGCGTTCCTGGCTGGATGCACACAACGCCAGCGGCGTGCTGTCGCTGCCCTTCCACCTCGTCATCACCTTTTCCGGCCTGGTGTTGCTGGGCTCGATGCTGATGCCCTCGGCCGTGTCGTCCGCCTATCCCGAGGACAGTGCCGCCTACGGCCGCGAACTGCGCGGCATGGGCAACGCCGCTCCGGCTCCCCGCGCCACCGGCCAGGCGGCGCCGCTCACAGCGATCGCCCCGCTGCTGGCCGAAGGTCAGCGGCGCTGGCCGGAGGCCGGCGTCGGCAGCATCTCCATCACCCACCCCGGCGATGCCGGCGCCATCATCGAGCTGCGCCAGGCGCGCGGCGACGGCCTCGCCAACCGCGGCGCCACCGAGCGCCTGCTGTTCAACGGCGTCAGCGGCGAACTGCTCGATGCACCGCCGGTGACCGAGCCTTCCGCCGTGCGGGCGATCCAGAACGTGCTCAGCGCCGTCCACCTGGGCCGCTTCGCCTCGCCGCTGCCGCGCTGGCTGCTGTTCCTGTCGGGTGTGCTCGGTTCGCTGATGGTCGCCAGCGGCCTGGTGCTGTGGGTCGTGTCGCGCGCCAAGGACGCGCCTTCGGCCGAGACCTCGGTTGCCTCCTCAGTTGCCGCCATTCCGCGCGGCCACCGCCTGGTGCAGGTGCTCAACATTGCCGCCGTCGCCGGACTGATGATCGCCATCGCCGCCTACTTCTGGGCCAACCGCCTGGTTCCGGTCGAACAGGCCGAGCGCAACCTGTGGGAAATCCGCACGTTCTTCAGCGTCTGGGGACTGACGCTGATCCACGCCCTGCTGCGCCGCCACAAGCGAGCCTGGATCGAGCAACTCGTTGCCGCCGGCGCACTGTTCGCCGCCCTGCCCCTGCTCAACGCCCTCAGCGGCGGCATGCACCTGGGCTACAGCCTGGCGAACGGCCAGTGGCAGGTGGCCGGCTTCGACCTCACGGCGCTCGCCTGCGGCCTGCTGCTGTTCTTCGCCGCCCGCGGCGTGATCCGCCACGTGCCGCGCGCACGCCCGAACAAGGCGCGCCCGGCAAAACCCCTGCGCCCGCCGCAACCACGACGGATGCCGCCACACCCGGCGCCCTTCCTTCCACCCCTGCTGCAGCTCCGGCGCTGCGCACCGCGGAGCATGCCGGATGAACATGCCGACTCTCGACCTTCTCTCCTTCGCGCTGGCTTTCGCCGCCTTCAGCGCCATCGCCCTGGGCACCGAACGACACGCCAAACAGGTTTTCGGTCGGCAGCCCGCATCGACGGTGCGCCACACGCTGACCACCGCTGGCTGGGTGCTGCTGCTGGCATCGATCGTCCCTGCGCTCGCCGCGCGCGGCCCTTCCATCGGCAGCCTGGCCTGGCTGGGCTATCTATCGGCGGCCAGCGTCACCATCGGCCTGATGCTGAGCTACCGGCCGCGCCCCCTGCGCTTCGCCGCACCGGCACTGCTGGGGCTGGCAGTGCTGGCATGGGGCGTGGCCGGGCGCTGACGGCGCCCATGGCCGCGCGGGGCTTGCCGACGGCAAGTCCGCCTGCTTCGATCCGGGGCACGGGGCCCCGCAGGGCCACCTGCCGAACCGCGACGGCCGCGCTCAGCGTGAAGTCATGCGAATCCTGATGTCGGTGTAAGCAGCCAGCCCCTCGGCGCCGTGCTCGACGCCCAGTCCTGACAGCTTGTGGCCGCCGAACGGAAAATCGACGCCGTGGACATAGACCTCGTTGATCCACACGGTGCCGGCCTCCAGGCGCCCGGCGAGCATGCGCGCGAATGCCCGATCGCGCCCCCAGACCGAGGCGCCGAGGCCGTATTCGGTATCGTTGGCACGGCGCACGACGTCGTCGAAATCATCGTAGCGCAGCACCGGCAGCACCGGCCCGAAAGCCTCCTCCCTGACCACCGGGCTGTCGTCGGACGGGTTGTCGACGATCGTGACCGGGACGAAATAGCCGGGGCCGCCGACAACCCGGCCGCCAAGCGCAAAGCGCTGGCCCCGGGCGGCGCAGTCGGCCAGCAGGTCGAGCACCTTCGCGTACTGCCGCGCATTCTGCAGCGGCCCGAGCTGGCTGGCCGGATCCATGCCATCGCCCATATGGACGCCGCGGGCGTAGGCAAGCAGCCTGTCGAACAGGCGCGGGTAGATGTCGTCATGCACGTAAAGCCGCTTGATGCCGACGCACCATTGCCCGGAATTGCCGAAAGCCCCCCAGAACAGGCTGGGGACGATGGCGTCGAGGTCGGCGTCGGGCAGCACGATGGCCGGGTCGTTGCCGCCCAGTTCCAGCGTCAGGCGCTTGAGCCCGGCGGCGGCACCGGCCATGACACGGCGGCCGGTGGCCACCGAGCCGGTGAAGCTGATCTTGGCGATGCCCGGGTGATCGACCATCCAGCGGCCCAGTTCGTCGTCGCCAGTGAGCACCGTCAACACGCCCGGCGGCAGCACGTCCGCCGCCAGCTCAGCCAGCCTCAGCGCAGTCAGCGGCGTGTAGGGCGAGGGTTTGAGAATGGCCGTGTTGCCGGTGATCAGGGCCGGCGCCAGCTTCCACAGCGCGAGGCAGAGCGGAAAATTCCACGGCACGATGAGGCCCGCCACGCCGAGCGGAACATGGGACTTCTCGACCAGATGGCGCGGCGTGTCTTCCAGCACTTCGTCCACCAGACGCCGCCTGGCGACGTCGCGCAGCCAGCCGATGGCGTAATCGACTTCGGCGGCCGCGGCTGAATGGCGTGGCTTGCCCTGTTCCAGCGTCAGCAGGTCGGCGAGCTCGTCGCGCGCCTGCGCCATGCGTTCGGCCAGGCCATCCAGCCGCGCCTGGCGTTCGTCCCAAGACAGGGCGCGCCAGGCCGGCAGGGCGGATCGTGCAGCGGCGACGGCAGCGTCGAGGTGCGCCGGTTCGGCCACCGGGACACTGGCGCATGCAGCACCGGTCGCCGGGTTGATCACGGGCCGGCTCCGCATCGTGCGGACATGCTCGTCGCCCAGGCGCAGGGTGGGAAAACGATCTCCGGACAAGGCGCGGGAAACGGGCATGACATTTTTCCTTTACGGCTGAATTTCACCCTTGCATCATAGCGCTTTAGCGCCTGTACCCGCCTCTCCCGATGAGTTTGCAAAAAGGCACGAGCATGCCAGACGACTGCGCACCGGAACCGATGCAGTTGATCCTGCTCGGCCTTCCGCAGCCGCTGCGGACGGCGCTCCGCGACCTGCTCGCCGGCAAGCCCTTCCGCTTCGCCGAGGCCCTTCCAGCGGCAGGCGCGGGCGCTGCGGACGTCGTCGTGGCCGATGCCGCCTGGCTGGCCCGGCACGGCGCGCCATCGGCCGGCCTGGCCGAAGCAGCAGCCCTGATCGTGCTCGGCGCCCGCGACGGCTCGCCGCAGCCGCCTGCACGCCGTATCCTGCATGCGCCGGCCGAGGCCATGGATGTGGCCGTGCTGGTCGGTGGCATCCGTGACGACGTGTGCGGCGGGCCGGCGCCCGCCGCCGTACTCGCCTGCCCGGCCGCGAACGAAGCAGCGCGCACGCGGGAGCTGGAAGCCGCTGGCTGCAGCGCACACTTCCTGGCGGCAGATGCACTGCCGGCCCTGTCCGGCATGCCGGAGGCCGCGGTGCTGATCGTCGAGCTCGCAGCGGCGACGGATGCGCAAGGCCTCATCGATGCGGCACGCGGGGCCGCTGCCCATCGCCGACTGCCGCTGGTCTTCCTTGCACCGCCAAGCGCCTGGCCGCCGCCGCCGGAGATGGCAGGCAGCGAATTCTGGCTGGCCATGCCCGCAGTCACCGGCCAACTCACCGCCCTGCTCCGCCCGCTGGCCCGCGCCGTGCGCGCCCGTATCTGGCGCGAGGATGCTGCACCGGCGCCAGTTGGAGCTGCAGCGCCAGGAGCTCGATGCGCTGAGCAGGCGGCACAAGTTCTTTGCCGACAACGTCGAGGAAGGCGTGGTCGTGTGCGACCAGGGGATCATCGTCGACGCCAGCGACCGCTGGCTCGAGCTGTTCCACTGCCAGCGCGAGGATGCGCTCGGCCAGCCGGTGATGTCCTTCACCGCGCCGAGCGCGGTGCCGATGGCGCTGCAACTGATCGGAGCGAAGTGGGCCGAGTCCTACGAATCCGTGATGCTGCGCCATGACGGCACGACCTTCCCTGCCGTCGTGCGCGGGCGCAACCTGGAGTTCGGCGGCCGCGAGCTGCGCCTGACCACCATTCTCGACATCTCGCGGCAGAAGGAGAACGAACTCGCCGTGCAGGCGGCAAAGATCGAGGCCGAGCGCGCTAACCAGGCGAAATCCGAGTTCCTGTCGAGCATGAGCCACGAACTCCGCACGCCGATGAACGCCATCTTCGGCTTCGCCCAGATCCTCGAATTCGACAAGCGCCTGAACGAGGATCAGCACGACAGCGTGCACGAGATCCTCAAGGCGGCACGCCACCTGCTGGGCTTGATCAACGAAGTGCTCGATCTCGCCAAGATCGAGTCCGGCCGCATCGCGCTGTCCATCGAAACCGTGCATCTGGCCACCGTGGCCGACGAATGCGAGCAATTGCTGCGGCCGCTGGCCGCCGAACGGCAGATCACCCTGTGCATGCAGTGCGACCCGCCGGCCGCAGTGCGGGCAGACATGGTGAGGCTCAAGCAGGTGCTGCTCAACCTGCTGTCGAATGCCATCAAGTACAGCCACGCGCAGAGCGAGGTCCGGCTGACGGTGGAGACAACCGGAGCGCGTGTGCGCATCACGGTCGCCGATACCGGTCCCGGAATCACCGCCGACAATCTGGCCAAGCTGTTCCAGCCCTTCAACCGGCTGGACGCGGAGCATGGACCAGTCGAAGGCACCGGCATCGGCCTGGCGATCTCGCGCCGGATGATCGAGGCCATGGGCGGCAGCATCGGCGTCGACAGCACGCCCGGCCAGGGGAGCCGCTTCTGGATCGAGCTGCCGCAGGCGGATGCCGCACCGGCAGCACTTGCCATCGCCAGACGGTCCCTGCCGGCAGACTCCGGCGCCGGCGGCCCGCAGCGGCACATCCTCTACATCGACGACAACCCGGTCAACCTGAAACTGGTGACGCAGATCCTGAGCATGCTGCGCGACATCGATCTGGTCACCGCGCATGAGCCGGAGCTGGGCATCGAACTGGCGCTGGCGAGCAAGCCCGACCTGATCCTGCTCGACATCAACCTGCCGGGCATGGATGGCTACGGCGTGCTGCAGGTGCTGCAGGCCGACCTGCAGCTCCGCCATGTTCCGGTCCTCGCCGTGTCCGCCAACGCGATGCCGAAGGACATCGAACGCGGCATCGCGGCCGGATTCGCCGACTATCTGACCAAACCGCTGGACGTCGGACGCTTCCTTGCCAGCATCGACCGGCACATCACCAAGAGCGCGCCGCAATGACCCTTACCGACAATTCGCCCATCCTGATCGTCGACGACGAACCGGCCAACCTCAAGCTGCTGAACAAGCTGCTCACCGGACAGGGCTACACCGGGCTGACCTGCATCGAGGATCCACGCGAAGTGCTGCCGCTCTACAGCCGCCGGCGCCCCGACCTGATCCTGCTCGACATCAACATGCCCCACCTGGACGGCTACCAGGTCATGGAGCAGTTGCGTACGCTGAACGACCCGCTGCTGCCGCCCATCCTCATCCTGACCGCCGAACGCGGCCGCGAGCACCTGATCAGGGCGCTCGCGTCCGGCGCCCGCGACTATCTGAGCAAGCCTTTCGACCGCACCGAGCTCCTGGTGCGCGTGCGCAACCTGCTCGATGCGCGGCGCGCCCACCGCAGCACCCACGAACAGAAGGCGATCCTCGAAGAGATGGTCCGCCTGCGCACCGAGGAGGTGGTCGCCACCCGCCTGCAGATCGTCCAGCGCCTGGGGCGGGCCGCAGAGTACCGCGACAACGAAACCGGCCAGCACATCCTGCGCATGAGCCACACCTCGGCGCTCCTCGCCGGCCGGCTGGGCTGGGACCAGACCGAGGTCGAGCTGATGCTGCACGCCAGCCCGATGCACGACATCGGCAAGATCGGCATCCCCGACGCCGTGCTGCTCAAGCCCGGAAAGCTGGACGACGAGGAATGGAAGATCATGAAGCGGCATGCGGTGATCGGCGCCGAACTGCTTGTCGGCGACGATTCCAGCCTGTTCCGCATGGCAAGGAAATCGCCCTCGGCCACCACGAGAAATGGGATGGCAGCGGCTACCCCGACGGCCTGGCCGGCACCGCCATTCCGCAGTCGGCGCGAATTGCCGCGGTGGCCGATGTCTTCGACGCGCTGACCTCGGCCCGCCCCTACAAGGAAGCATGGAGCATCGAGCGCGCGGTCGCCTACATGCAGGAACAGTCGGGACGCCATTTCGATCCCGAAATCGTCGCGATCTTCCTGTCCAGCCTGGACGACATCCTGGGTATCCGCAAGCGCTACCGGGAGCCCTGCTGAAGCAAGCCTGCCTCAGCCCGGAGCCGATGTTTCTCCCCCGGTCCGGCCTTCTGCCAGTCCAGCCACATATCGGTGGCCGTGGACGGCGAGAGGCGCGCAGGGACCAGGCCCGATTCGCGCTCACCGGCCGTCGGACATCGACGGCCAATCAATGCCGGCTAGTGGCAGCGAAGTCGGAACCCTCTGTCGCGCGCGATGCGCCGACATTCAGCCCGGCGATGGCTTGCGCTTGAACATCCTGCATTCAGCCATCAGCGCCAGCAGATTGGGATCGCGCTCGCGGTTGCGGGGAAGGAGAAGGGCGATCCGCTGGGTCACGACATAGGGTTCCACGATCGGGATCAACTGGACCTGGGGATTGAAATCGGCGACGCGGCCGGGCAGCAGCGAATAGCCGACGCCACCGCTGACCAGGTTCATCAGGGAGAAGATGTCGCCGACCCGCATCGCGATGCGAGGCTTGAAACCAGCCAGCTCGAACGCCCGGCTGAAGTCGCGGTAGGTCGCAAAATCGTCGCTCAGGCTGACGAAGCTCTCGTCCTGCAGATCCCTCAGATCGATCATCCTGCACGCCGCATAGGGTGACTGAAGCGGCGCGGCGAAGAGGATTTCGTCGGTGAACATCGGCACCATGAGCAGCTCCGGATGCAGCGGCTCCTCGTCGACCGCGATCACGATCGCATCGAGCCGGCCGTCGTCGAGCTTGTGCAGCAGATCCCGGTTGGAGCCCATGGTCAGGTCGACATCGAGTTCGGAGCGGCGGGTCTTGAGCCCGATCAGCAGGCGCGGGATGGTACGCACGGTGAGCGAGTACAGCGTGCCGATCCGCAGCCGCGCCGCGCCGAAACCGGCGGCTTCGCGGGCCTTCTGGATGCCGACGGTGCATTCCACCACCGAGCGCCTCGCATGCTCGGCGAACACGTAGGCCGCCGCCAGCGGAATCAGCTTGCGGCCGTCGCGGCGGAACAGCGGACAGCGCAGCCCGTCCTCGAGCGAATGCAGGGCGCGATGCACGCTGACCGTGCTCTGGTCGAGCGCCTCGGCGACCCGCGCCATGCTGCCCAGTTCGATGAAGCTGAGAAAGACTTCCAGTTTGCGGAAAGTGATCTGCTCATCGATCTGCATGCCCTGCTCCCCCTTTGGCCGCCGGCCGCCGTGATCCTCACGCCCATCATTATTACTCATGGAGTAATAAACAGACGTTTTGCTTGATTGAAGCGCTGCAGGCGCGCGCCTATCTTGCCTCCACCAGGTCTCAACTGACGGAGGGAACATGCAAGCCAAGGCTCAACCAGACCCGCGCTGGACCCGGCGCCGGACCGAGAAGCAGCGCCGCCTCGCCCAGGTTCGGGAATTCGCCGACGGCGTCGTGCTCGGGACAAGCTCGATCGTCGAGGTGCTCGAGCGGCTGATCGGCCCGGGCGACCGGGTCGTGCTCGAAGGCAACAACCAGAAGCAGGCCGATTTTCTCGCCCGCGCGCTCGCCCGGGTGGATCCGGAGCGGGTCCACGGCATCAACCTGATCATGCCGAGCGTGAGCCTCCCGGAACATCTCGACGTCTTCGAGCGCGGCATCGCCCGCCGGCTGGACTTCGCCTACGCCGGCGGCCAGAGCCTGCGCATCTCGCAGTTCCTTCAGGACGGACTGCTCGAAGTCGGCGCGATCCACACCTACATCGAACTCTACGCCCGGCTGTTCGTGGATCTGATTCCGAACGTCGTGCTGGTCGCAGGCTACACCGCCGACCGCCAGGGCAATCTCTACACCGGCCCGAGCACCGAGGACACCCCCACCCTCGTCGAGGCCGCGGCCTTCCACGACGGCATCGTCATCGCCCAGGTCAACGAGATCGTCGATGATGCGAGCGAACTGCCCCGGGTGGACATCCCCGGCGCCTGGATCGACTTCGTCGTCCAGGCGGACAAGCCCTTCTTCATCGAACCCTTGTTCACCCGCGATCCGCGCCTGATCACGCCGATGCAGGTACTGATGGCGATGATGGCGATCCGCGGCGTGTATGAGCGCCACCAGGTACAGTCGCTCAACCACGGCATCGGCTTCAATACCGCGGCCATCGAGCTGCTCCTGCCGACCTACGGCGAACGCCTCGGCCTGAAGGGCAAGATCTGCCGCAACTGGACGCTGAACCCCCATCCGACCCTGATCCCGGCGATCGAATCGGGCTGGGTCGAAAGCGTGCACTGCTTCGGCGGCGAACTCGGCATGGAAGACTACGTCGCCGCCCGGCCCGACGTGTTCTTCACCGGCCGCGACGGCTCCATGCGCTCGAATCGCGCGCTGTGCCAGCTCGCCGGCCAGTATGCGGTGGATCTCTTCATCGGCTCGACCCTGCAGATGGACGGGCTGGGCAATTCCTCCACCGTCACCCGCGGCCGGCTCACCGGCTTCGGCGGCGCGCCCAACATGGGCCATGACCCGCACGGGCGCAGGCATCCGACGCCGGCCTGGCTCGACCTGGTCGAGGCGGACGATCCGCTCGCCCGCGGCCGCAAGCTCGTCGTGCAGATCGTCGAGACCTTCCAGGCCGGCGGCAAGCCCTGCATCGTCGAGTCGCTCGACGCGGTCGAGGTCGGCAAGGGCAGCGGCATGCCGCTGGCGCCGGTGATGATCTACGGCGACGACGTCACCCACGTGCTCACCGAGGAAGGCATCGCCTACCTGTACAAGGCGCGCTCGGTCGAGGAACGCAAGGCGATGATCGCCGCGGTTTCCGGCGTGACGCCGATCGGGCTCACCCACGACCCGCGCAGGACCGAGGTACTGCGCCGCGACGGCCTGGTGGCGCTGCCCGAAGACCTCGGCGTGCATCGGGGCGAGGCGACCCGCTCGCTGCTCGCCGCGAAAAGCGTCGCCGACCTGGTCGCCTGGTCGGGCGGCCTCTACAACCCGCCCGCCAAGTTCAGGAGCTGGTGATGGACCCGGTGCTGATTCCCCGGGGCGAAACATGCCGGCAGCACCGGCCCGGCATGGCCGAGCGCCTGGCCGACCTGGCGGTGGCCGCCCTCATCGACGAAGTCACCCTGACGCCCAAGCCGGGGCTGGTGGATATCCGCAGCCGGGGCGCGCATCGCGACCTCGACTGGGCGCTGATGTGCCATTCGGCGCGCACGCTGCGGCCGACTTTCGCCGCGCTGGCCGAAGCCGGCGCCGGTGCCGCCGCGAGCCCGGGACTGCGTGAATCCATCGGCACCATCGGCCGCGAAGGCGAGGCGGCGATGCTGGCGGCGACCGGCGGCGTGAATACGCACCGGGGCGCGATCTGGGCCCTGGGGCTGCTCGTCACCGCGGCGGCGATGGCGCCGTCGGAACGGGCACCCGCCCGCGTCGCCGCCCGCGCAGGCGCCCTCGCCCGCCTGCCCGATCGCGGTGCGCCCGGCTTCACCGGCAACAAGGGCGAACTGGCCTGCCACGCCTACGGCGTCGGCGGTGCCCGCGGACAGGCGCATGCCGGCTTTCCGCATGTCGTCCATGCCGCGCTGCCCATGCTGCGCCATGCGCGGGCCGCGGGTGCGGCGGAAAACGCCGCGCGCCTCGATGCGCTGCTCGCCGCCATGGCCGAACTCGACGACACCTGCGTGCTGTCGCGCGGCGGCCCGGCGGCACTCGCCTGCGTGCAGGCAGGCGCCCAGGCCGTGCTGGAGTCCGGCGGCGCGGGCACCTTCGCGGGCCGTGCGGCGCTGCACGCGCTGGAGCGCGAGCTGATCGCACGGAACGTTTCGCCGGGAGGCGCGGCCGATCTGCTCGCCGCGGCGCTGTTCCTCGATCGGTTCGAGACGGAAGACCCCATTCAACAGACGGAGAACTAGGATGGAACAACTGAATTTTGCCTTCCCTGCCCTGGCCCCGGCATCCGGCAGGGCACTGGCCGGCGTGGTCGGCTCGGGCGACCTGGAAGTGCTCGTCGAGCCCAACGCCGCGGGGACGACCACCGTTTCGGTCACGACCTCGGTGACCGGCATGGGCCGCGTCTGGGAGGCGGTGCTCAGCCGGGTTCTCGCGGCGACGCCGCTGCCCGCCACGAAGATCGAGATCAACGATTTCGGCGCGACCCCCGGCGTGGTGCGCATGCGCATCGAGCAGGCTTTCGAGGAACTCAGCGGGAGGGAAGGACGATGAATACCGCAGACCTGCTGAAGCGCGAGAGCTTCATCGAGCTCGGGGCGCGGGAACGTGCCCGCGCGCTGCTCGATCCCGGCAGCTTCCGCGAGCTGATCGGCCCCTTCGACCGGCTGACCTCGCCCTGGCTGGCCGCACAAGGCGTGGTCACCCAGGCCGACGACGGCGTGGTGGTCGCCCGCGGCCGCATTGCCGGCCAGCCCGCGGTGGTGCTCGCCATCGAAGGCGCATACCAGGGCGGCAGCATGGGCGAGGTGGGCGGCGCGAAGATCGCCGGAGCCCTCGAACTGGCGGCCGCAGACAACCGCCGCGGCATTCCGACCTGCGCGGTGGTCCTGTTCGAGACCGGCGGCGTGCGGCTGCAGGAAGCGAATCTCGGCCTCGCCGCGATCGCCGAGATCCACGCCGCGATCGCCGACCTGCGCCGCCACCAGCCGGTGATCGGCATCGTCGCGGGCACCGTCGGCTGCTTCGGCGGCATGTCGATCGCCGCCGGCCTGTGCAGCTATCTCGTCGTCACCCGCGAAGCCCGCCTCGGCCTCAACGGGCCGCAGGTCATCGAGCAGGAAGCGGGCATCGAGGAATACGACTCGCGGGACCGCCCCTTCATCTGGAGCATGACGGGCGGCGAGCAGCGCTTCGCCTCGAAGCTCGTCGATGCCTACCTCGAAGACGACGTCGGAAGCATGCGCGCCAGTGTCCACGAATTCATCCGCATGGGCGTTCCGGCACGGCATCGCAGCGACCGCGAAGCGGATTTCCTCGCCTGCATGGAGCATGTGGATGCCGCCGAACAGGCGCGGCCCGAGACGGTGCGCGCCATCTACCAGAAGGGACTGTAAACATGGCACATGAAACCGAAATCAGCCGCGGCGCGACCTGGCTCGCCGCACTCGCACGGCATGGTGCTGCGCTCGGCGGCGCGGCGACCGGCGGCCCGGCGCCCGGTGGCCCGGCGCCCGTCGAGGGATATCCCGCCTCGGTACGGGTGATGGATGCCGCGCTGGCCGGCGAACCGGCACGATTCATCGCGGTGGTGCCGGACCCCCGGAACCCCTTCCCGCGCGCCCGCCGGGGCGAAGTCGGCCTGGTCGAAGGCTGGGCGCTCGCGCGCGCGGTGCGCGAAGCCGTCGCCGCCGATGCCGGCGCGCCGAAGCGCCGGCCGATCGTGGCGGTCATCGACGTGGCCAGCCAGGCCTACGGCCGGCGCGAGGAAGCCTACGGCATCCACCAGGCGCTTGCCAGCGCCGCCGCCGCCTACGCCGACGCACGCCTTGCCGGGCATCCGGTGATCGGGTTGATCGTCGGCAAGGCGATGTCCGGTGCACTGCTCGCACACGGCTACCAGGCCAACCGGCTGATCGCCCTCGACGATCCGGAGGTCATGGTCCACGCGATGGGCAAGGCGGCCGCGGCACGGGTGACGCTGCGCACGGTCGAGCAACTGGAGGCGCTGGCCGGGAAGATACCGCCGATGGCCTACGACATCGCCAGCTTCGCCAAACTCGGCCTGCTGTGGCGGCTGCTCCCGGTCGCCCGGCCGGACGCGCCCGACGCGGCGGACATCGACCGCGTCGAGCGCTGCCTCGCCGAGGCCCTGGACGACATCCGTGCGGACGAGCGCCGCGACCTTTCGAGCCGGCTGGGGCAGCCCGCCCGCCGCCTCTCGCTCGAAGTACGGCAACGCCTGCGGGCAGGATGGGAGGAATGACGAGCATCTGACCGATCCTCCCGGGCGGCGATGGCGGGAAAGACGCCGTTCGCCGCCCGGCGATACGAACACGGCTGCACACAGCGGCCGGAACACCAAGGAGACAACACCATGGCCATCTACGGAACCGCCTTGCTGGCGGCCTGCGTCCTCATCGGACTTTTCATCGGCGACGTCCTCGGCTCGGCGATCGGCGTCAAAGCCAACGTCGGCGGCGTCGGCTTCTCGATGCTGCTGCTCATCTTCGCTTCGGAATACCTGCGCAAGCGCGACCTGCTGCCCACGCCGACCAAGGAGGGCGTGCATTTCTGGAGCGCGATCTACATCCCCGTCGTCGTTGCCATGGCTGCCCAGCAGAACGTGGTCGGCGCAGTGAAAGGCGGACCGGCCGCGATTCTCGCCGGTGCGCTCGCCACCGCCGTCTGCTTCGCAGCCATTCCCTTCATCGTGCGTATCGGCAACAAGGAAGCCGTCGCCGATGCAACGGCCTCCGGGGAGTAAGCCGACATGGAAAAGATCCTACTCGACGTCCTGACCAAGAACGGACTGCTCACCGGCTTCGCCGTCATCGGCTTGACCATGGTGGTTTCCTACTGGCTGTCGCGCCGCTTCACCCGCGGCAAGCTGCACGGGTCGGCGATCGCGATCATGCTCGGGCTGGCGCTCGCGTACGTCAGCGGGCTCTTCACCGGCGGCCAGAAAGGCGTGGCCGACGTGCCGCTGCTCGCCGGCGTCGGCATGCTGGGCGGAGCGATGATCCGCGATTTCGCCATCACCGCCACTGCCTTCGGCGTGCAGATGCAGGAAATCCGCAAGGCGGGGACGAGCGGCGTGGTGTCGCTGCTGGTGGGCGTGTCGCTGTCCTTCGCGGTGGGTGCTGCGGTGGCAGCGGCGTTCGGCTACACCGACGCGGTGAGCATGACGACGATCGGCGCCGGCGCGGTGACCTATATCGTCGGCCCGGTGACGGGCGCGGCGATCGGCGCAAGCTCGGAGGTCATGGCGCTCTCGATCGCCGCCGGACTGGTGAAAGCCATCCTGGTCATGATCGCCAGCCCCTTCTTCGCGCCGCGCATCGGGCTCGACAACCCCCGCACGGCAATGGTCTTCGGCGGCATGATGGGCACGACCAGCGGCGTCTGCGGCGCACTCGCGGCGATCGACCCCAAGCTCGTCCCCTACGGCGCGATGACCTCGACCTTCTATACCGGCCTGGGCTGCCTGCTGGGACCGTCGCTGCTGTTCCTCGCCACCCAGGCGCTGGTCGGCTGACAACCGGGAAGGATGCCCCATGCAAGCGCACGATCTGCTATGGCTGCATCCCGGCGCCTGGGCCGACGGCGCGTCCCTGCCCGACTGGGCCGAGCCGGGCTGGCCGGTCGTCGTCCGGCGTGCGCCGCGGGCCGGGCGGGGCCTGATTCCGGTCGGGCTGCGCGGCCGGCTCCGCAATCAGCGCCATGCTGCATGGGTGGCGCCAGCGCTGGTGGCGCGTTGCCTCACACCGGAAACGCTGGCAGCAGAACGCGGATGGGCGCGATACACGGACGGCGGCTTCGCCTGCCTCGACACGCTCGCCCGCATCGCTCCACTGCTCGAGCAGGCCGGGCTGACCTGGGGGCCGACCGGCGCCGTGGGATTCGCGCTCGCCTGCGGCGCGGCCGTCCTGCACCCGGCAAGCGATCTCGACCTGCTGGTACGGGCAGTCTGCCCGCTCGGCGAGGCCGAAATCGCCTTGCTGAAATCCCTGAAGGTCCACGCAGGCTGCCGGCTCGACATGCAGATCGACACCGGCCGGGGCGGCTTCGTCCTTGACGAATGGCTGGCCGGACGCCGCACGGTGCTGCTGAAAACCCCGGACGGCCCGCGGCTCGTCAGCGACCCATGGCAGGCCCAGACAGACGAGGATCGATCATGAGCGTGCTGTTCACCTTCCCGGGCCAGGGCTCGCAGTCGCCGGGCATGCTGTCGCGGCTACCCGCGGACGCCGAAGTCGAGCGTACCTTCGCACAGGCTCGCGCAGTGCTCGGCCGCGATCCCGGCGAGCTGGATACCGAGGCATCGCTTCGCTCCACGGTGGCCGTGCAGCTTGCCCTGCTGATCGCCGGCGTGGCAATGGCGCGGCTACTGATCGCCCGCGGCGCCGGGCCGGACATGGTCGCCGGCATGTCGGTGGGCGCCTATCCGGCGGCAGTCGTCGCCGGCGTGCTCGACTACGAGGATGCGCTGCGCCTCGTCGCGCTGCGGGGCCGCCTGATGGAAGAGGCTTTCCCGGCCGGCTACGGCATGACGGCGGTGATCGGTCTCGAGCCCTCCCAACTGGAGCGGATCGTCGCCCGGATCCATTCGCCATCGCAGCCGGTCTTCATCGCCAACCTGAACGCGGAACGGCAGATCATCGTCGCCGGCGCCGATGCGGCAATGGAGGCGGTCGCCGATGCCGCGCTCGAACAGGGAGCAACGCGCTGCGAGCGCCTGGCGGTCGGCGTTCCCTCGCACTGCGAGTTGCTGGCACCCGTCGCGCATGCGATGAAGAATGCGTTCACCGGCGTCGCCGCGAAGCGGCCCCGCATTCATTTCCTCAGCAGCAGCGCCGCGCGGGTGCTCTGGGACCCCGCCCGCATCGCCGACGATCTCGCCGGCAACGTCGCCATACAGGTGAACTGGCTCGACACCGCCAAGCTCGCCTGGGAGCGGGGCGCCCGGCTGGCCGTCGAGATGCCGAGCCGCGAAGTCCTCACCGGACTCACGCATGCCGCCTTCACTGAAGGGCGCGCGCTCTGCTGCGAGAACAATCGCGTGGATACGGTCTGCGCGCTCATCCGGCGCGAACAGGAAGGCCGGACGAGGTGACGATTCCGGCCTGGGACTACGATCACTCCACCGTCACCGACTTCGCCAGATTCCGCGGCTTATCCACGTCCGTGCCCTTGACCAGCGCCGCGTGGTAGGACAGCAATTGCAGCGGGATGACGTGCAGCACCGGCGACAGCATGCCGTAGTGCTCGGGCATGTGCAGGATGTGCACGCCTTCGGACTCGGGGATTTCGCTGCCGGCGTCGGCGAAGACGTAGAGCTCGCCGCCGCGGGCGCGGACTTCCTGCAGGTTGGACTTGAGCTTTTCCAGCAACTCGTCGGCGGGCGACACGGCGATGACCGGCATGTCCTTGTCCACCAGCGCCAGCGGGCCGTGCTTGAGCTCGCCGGCAGCATAGGCTTCGGCGTGGATGTAGGAGATTTCCTTGAGCTTGAGCGCGCCTTCCATCGCGATCGGCCAATGGCTGCCGCGGCCGAGGAAGAGCGCGTGCTCCTTGCCGGCGAAGCGCTGCGCCCATTTCTCGATCTCCGGTTCGAGCTCCAGCACCTTCTGCACCGCGACCGGCAGGTGGCGCAGCGCGGTGAGGTGGCGTTCCTCGTCCTCTGCGGACAGGCGGCCCTTGATCTTGGCCAGCGCCAGCGTCAGCAGCGCGAAAGCGGCGAGCTGGGTGGTGAAGGCCTTGGTCGACGCGACACCGATCTCGGGGCCGGCGCGGGTGATGAAGCGCAGCGCGGTTTCGCGCACGATGGCGGATTCCGGCACGTTGCAGATCGCCAGCGTGCGCTCCATGCCGAGCGACTTGGCGTGCTTGAGCGCGGCCAGGGTGTCGGCGGTCTCGCCCGACTGCGAGATGACGACGACCAGGGTGTCGGCGTCGGGCACGGATTCGCGGTAGCGGTATTCGCTGGCGATCTCGACCGTGACCGGCAGCTTGGCGATGGCCTCGATCCAGTAGCGCGCGACGAAGCCGGCGTGGTAGCTGGTTCCACACGCGAGGATCAGAACGCGGCGCACGCCGTCGAAGATTTCGGCCGCACGCGCGCCGAAATGCTGGGGTGCGACGCCGCCGCCGCCGGCGATCATTTCCAGCGTGTTGCCCAGCGCCTGCGGCTGCTCGAAGATTTCCTTCTGCATGTAATGGCGGAACTGGCCCAGTTCGACCGCGTCGGCCGACAGGCTGGACAGGTGCACCTGGCGCTCGACCGGCGTACCGTCGGCCAGCACCACGCGATAGCTGTCGCGGCGCAGTTCGGCCAGGTCGCCGTCCTCCAGATACACGACCTTGCGCGTGACCTGCAGCAGCGCGGCGGTGTCGGAAGCGGCATACATGCCGTCCTCGCCCACGCCCAGCAGCAGCGGCGAGCCGCGACGGGCGACGATGGCGCGGTCGGGCTCGTTTTCGGCGAGCACGCCGATGGCGTAGGCGCCGATCAGTTCGTTGGTGGTCAGGCGCACCGCCTCGAACAGGTCGGGCGTGCTCTGCAGCTTGCTGTGCAGAAGGTGGGCGATGGCTTCGGTGTCGGTGTCGGAAGTGAACACGTAGCCGCGTGCCTGCAGCTCGGCCTTGATGCTCTCGAAGTTCTCGATGATGCCGTTATGCACCACCGCCAGGCCGTCGGAGATGTGCGGGTGGGCGTTGCGCTCGGACGGCACGCCATGGGTGGCCCAGCGGGTGTGGGCGATGCCGATGTTGGCGGAAAGCTTGCTGTCGTCGGCCAGCGCGGCGAGTTCGGCGACGCGGCCGGCGGAGCGCAGGCGGGTCAGTTCGCCCGCCAGCACGGCGAGGCCGGCCGAGTCATAACCGCGGTATTCGAGTTTGCGCAGACCTTCCAGCAGGACGGGAACGACGTTGTTCGTTGCAATGGCGGTGACGATGCCACACATGGCGGAGCTTCCTTGAAAGTGTGATTCGTTGGCGTTGGCGGCAGGCGCTCAGCGCGGCTGCTTCACCGGGCGCTTCCAGTGCTCGAGGCTGATCTGGCGGACGCGGGTGACGGTGAGCTGCCCCGGCGGTGCATCCTTGGTCAGCGTGGTGCCGGCGCCCAGCGTGGCGCCGCGGCCGATGCGCACCGGCGCGACGAGCTGGCTGTCGGAGCCGATGAAGACCTCGTCCTCGATGATGGTGCGGTGCTTGTTGGCACCGTCGTAGTTGCAGGTGATGGTGCCGGCGCCGATGTTGACCTTGCTGCCTACGTCGGCGTCGCCGACGTAGGCCAGGTGGTTGGCCTTGGAATGGTCGGCGATGACGCTGTTCTTGATCTCGACGAAGTTGCCCAGATGCACGTCGCTGCCGAGCACGGTGCCCGGGCGGGTGCGGGCGTAGGGGCCGATCACGCAGGCCTGGCCCATCGTGGTGCTGTCGACATGGCTGAAGGCTTCGATGCGCGAGCCGGCGCCGATGCGCGCGTTGCGGATCACGCAGTTGGGGCCGATGCGGACCTTGTCGCCGAGTTCCACCGTGCCTTCGAACACGCAGTTGGCGTCGATCTCGACGTCGCGGCCGATGCTCAGGCTGCCGCGCACGTCGATGCGCGCGGGATCGATCAGCGTCGCGCCCTCTTCCATCAGGCGGCGGGCGATGTTGCCCTGGTGGATGCGCTCCAGCTCGGCGAGCTGCATCTTGTTGTTGACGCCCAGCGTCTCGGCGAAGGCGTCGGGCTGCTCGCTGACGACTTCGACGCCGTCGGCCACGGCGAGGCCGATGATGTCGGTCAGGTAGTACTCGCCCTGGGCGTTGTCGTTGCCGATGCGGCCGAGCCAGCCACGCAGCCGGGCGACCGGGGCGACCAGGATGCCGGTGTTGACTTCCCGCACCTTGCGCTCTTCGTCGCTGGCGTCCTTTTCCTCGACGATGCGGGTGATCCGGCCGGTCTCGTCGCGCAGGATGCGGCCGTAGCCGGTCGGGTCGTCCATCTTCACCGTCAGCAGTGCCAGGCGCTCGCCGCCGGCAGCGGCGGCCAGGCGGCGCAGCGTGGGCACGCCGATCAGCGGCACGTCGCCGTACAGCACCAGCGCCATGTCGCCGTCGCTCAGGTGCGGCAGGGCCTGCTGCACGGCATGGCCGGTGCCGAGCTGGGGCTGCTGGCGCGCCCAGGCCAGGTCGGGAGCGTCGAGCTGTTCGCGCACCACCTCACCGCCGTGGCCATAGACCACGCAGATGCGCCGGGCATCGAGGGTGCGGGCGGCATCGAGCACATGGGCCAGCATCGGCTTGCCGGCGATGGGTTGCAGAACCTTGGGCAGGACGGAGCGCATGCGCTTGCCCTGGCCGGCGGCGAGAACGACGACTTCCATGGAAATCTTCCAGCAGGTTGATGAGTGGCGCGGAGTGTACCACTGCGACACACCATCAAATGTGAGCGAATGCATGGCGAATGCGTGAAAACCATGGCCGGGCATCAACAAATCCCGCACAAATTGACGCATTGCACAAATGTCGCGCTTTTCCGCTTATATTCGTCACGGGCAGCAGCTAGAATCGTATGCTGCACTGCACACACAAACCAGGGATCCGCCATGGAACATTCCGACACCCAGTTCATCCAGAACCGCACCTTCGACGAGATCCAGGTCGGCGACTTCGCCCAGCTGGTGCGCACCCTGCGCCCGGAAGACATCCATCTGTTCGCCGCCATGTCGGGCGACGTCAACCCGACCCACGTCGATGTCGAGTACGCCCGTTCCAGCCAGTTCCGTGAAGTGGTCGGCCACAGCATGTGGGGCAGCACGCTGATCTCGACCGTGCTCGGCACCGAATTCCCCGGCCCGGGCACGGTGTACGTTTCGCAGGGACTCAACTTCTGGCGTCCGATCACGATCGGCGACACGCTGACGATCACCGTCACCTGCAAGGAAAAGTTCGAGCACAATCACCACATCATCTTCGACTGCCTGGCGGTCAACCAGGATGGGCTGAAGGTCATCGACGGCATCGCCGAAGTCATGGCGCCGACGCAGAAGATCAAGCGCACCCGCATCGTGCTGCCCGAAGTCACGATCTCCGACCGCGAGCTGCGCTACCGCCACCTGCTGTCGGTGTCGGCCGGCCTGTCGCCGATCCCGATCGCGGTGACGCATCCCTGCGACAAGGAATCGCTGTCCGGTCCGGTGCAGGCGGCCAAGGCCGGCCTGGTCGACCCGATCCTGGTCGGCCCCGAGAACAAGATCCGCTCGGTGGCCGAGGAACACGGCATCGACATCAAGGGTTTCCGCATCATCGACACCGAGCACAGCCACGCCTCGGCAGAGAAGGCCGTCGCGATGTGCCGCGACGGCGAGGCCGAAGCGCTGATGAAGGGTTCGCTGCACACCGACGAGATGATGAGCCAGGTGGTCAAGAACCTGCGCACCGGCCGCCGCATCAGCCACGTCTTCCTCGCCGACGTACCGACCTACCCGCATCCGCTGATGATCACCGACGCGGCGATCATGATCGAGCCGACGCTGGAAGACAAAGTCGACATCATCCAGAACGCGATCGAACTGGCCCACATGCTCGGTCTGCCCGAACCCAAGGTCGCGATCCTGTCGGCAGTCGAGACCGTCACTTCCAAGATCCGCTCCACCATCGAAGCGGCCGCGCTGTGCAAGATGGCCGATCGCGGCCAGATCAAGGGCGGCCTGCTCGACGGCCCGCTCGCCTTCGACAACGCGGTGTCGCTGGTCGCGGCCAAGACCAAGGGCATCAAGTCGGTGGTCGCCGGCAATGCCGACATCCTCGTCGTGCCCGACCTCGAATCCGGCAACATGGTCGCCAAGCAGCTCGAATACCTCGCCAATGCGCTGATGGCCGGCGTGGTGCTGGGCGCACGCGTGCCCATCGTGCTGACCAGCCGTGCCGACACCGCCGAAACTCGCGCGGCCTCGTGCGCCGTGGTCCAATTGATGGTGCACAAGAAACGGGAGATGTTGAAAGCATGAAAGCCGTCCTCGTCCTCAATGCGGGCTCCAGCAGCCTGAAGTTCGCGCTCTACGCCATCAACGGCGAAGTCGCCGCGGCGCCTGCCGTCTCCGGCCAGGTCGAAGGCATCGGCGCCACGCCCGAGATCACGCTGAAGACGGCCGACGGCCAGCGCATCCAGGAAGCGGTGAACACCACGGGCAGCCAGGGTGAACAGCACCGCGACGCCCTCGACCACGTCTTCAAGCTGCTGGCGACGCACAACCCCAGCCTCGAAATCGTTGCCGCCGGCCATCGCATCGTGCATGGCGGCGACCGCTACAGCGCGCCGGTGGTGCTGGACGCCGAGCTGATCGACGAACTGGAAGATTTCATCCCGCTCGCGCCGCTGCATCAGCCGCACAACCTGCGGGCGGTGCATGCGGTGATGGCGCTGATGCCGTCCATTCCGCAGGTGGGCTGCTTCGACACCGCTTTTCACCGCACCCAGCCCGCCATCGCCCAGGCCTTCGCGCTGCCGCGCCGCCTGACCCAGGGCGGCATCAAGCGCTACGGCTTCCACGGCCTGTCCTACGATTACGTCTCCCGCCAGTTGCCGGAAGTCATCGGCGAGCGCGCCAAGGGCGCGGTCGTCGTCGCTCACCTCGGTAACGGCGCCTCGATGACGGCGCTATGCGACGGCAAGAGCGTGGCGTCGACGATGGGCTTCACCGCCGTCGATGGCCTGATGATGGGGACGCGCACCGGCAGCATCGACCCCGGCGTACTGCTCTACCTGATGGAAGAAAAAGGCATGGACGCGCGCGCGCTGACCCGCCTGCTGTACAAGGAGTCGGGCCTGCTCGGCGTCTCCGGCATCAGCCAGGACATGCGCACTCTGCTCGCCTCCGACGCCCCGGAGGCGAAGGAAGCGGTGGACCTGTTCTGCTACCGCATCGCCCGCGAGCTGGGCTCGCTGGCGGCGGCGGCCGGCGGCCTGGACGCGCTGGTGTTCACCGGCGGTATCGGTGAGCACGCCGCGCCGGTCCGCCAGAAGGTGGCCGAACTGGCGGCCTGGATGGGCGTGAAGATCGACGCCGCGGCCAATGCCGACCATGCCCGCCGCATCGATGCCGCCGACAGCCGCGTCGCCGTGGCGGTGGTGCCGACCAACGAAGAGCGCATGATCGCGCGCTACACGGCCGAAGCCCTGAGGCTGTGATCGCAGCGCGGGCGCGGCCGGGCAGGCCGCGCCCCGGCGCCTTGCGCCTTTTTCCCCGCCCGGAGTTGCCCGCCCCGAGCTGCCCGCTTGGGGTTCTCCCGCCTTGAGGCGGCTTTCCGCCGGGTGCTAATGTCATTGCTCCAGCACGATGGAGTAAGGACATGATCCCCGCCCGCAAGCTTCTCGCCACCGCCCTGATGATGGCCGCCTTCGGCGCCTGGGCGAAACAGGCTGTCGACACCGGCCACGGCGGCGCCGTCGCCACCATCTCGCACCACGCCAGCCAGGCGGCGATGCAGATCCTCGATGCCGGCGGCAACGCCATCGACGCCGCAGTCGCGGCCGCCGCCACGCTCGGCGTCACCGACCCCTTCAGTTGCGGCATCGGCGGCGGCGGCTTCATGCTGATCTACTCGGCGCGGGACAAGCGCGTGATCGCGCTCGACCACCGCGAAACGGCCCCCGCCCGCTTCCATCCCGAGGTCTTCCTGAATGCCGACGGCAGCGAAATGGAATGGGAGGCCGCGGTCCCCAACGGCCTGTCGGTCGGCGTGCCCGGCACCGTGCGCGGCTGGCACGACGCGCTGGCGCGCTACGGCACGATGGACTTCGGGCAGGTGCTCGCGCCGGCGATCCGCGTCGCCGAGCAAGGCTTCGCCATCGACGACAACTTCCATCGCCTCAACCGGGGCAACGAAGCGAAGTTCGCGCGCTTTTCCAGTACCGCCGCGCTCTACCTGAAGGACGGCAAGGCGCTGCCGGTCGGCACCCATTTCCGCAACCCGGACCTGGCACAAACCTACCGCGACATCGCCCGCGGCGGCGTCAAGGCCTTCTACGAAGGGCCGATCGGCGCCAGCATCGTCGCCGCGGTCAACTACCCGCCGGCCAACCCGGGCGTCAGCGTCATTCCCGGCCACCTCGGCATGGCCGACCTCGCCGACTACGAAGCCCGCGTCCGCCAGCCGATCCGCTCCAGCTATCGCGGCTACGAGATCCACGGCATGCCGACGCCGTCCAGCGGCGGCATCGCCATCGCCCAGGCGCTGAACATGCTGGAGACCTTCGATCTCTCCCGCCTGCCGCGTGCCGAGGTCGAGCACCTCTACCTCGAAGCTTCGCGCCTGGCCTTTGCCGACCGCAACGCCTACGTCGCCGACGAGGCCTTCATCGACGTCCCACGCGACGGCCTGCTGTCCAAGGACTATGCGCGTGAACGCGCCGGGGCCATCGGCGCCGCTGCTGCGGCGGGCAAGGTCGCGGCAGGCGATCCCTACCCGTTCCAGCACGACCTGTCGGTGCCGCTGCGTCCGGCGGCACAGCCGCTCGCACACGAGTCGATGCACACCACCCACCTCACGGTGTCCGACCGCGAAGGCAACGTCGTCGCCTACACCTTCACCATCGAATCCTGGGGCGGCAGCGGCATCGTGGTGCCGGGGCGCGGCTTCATCCTCAACAACGAAATGACCGACTTCGACTTCAGCGGCCCGCACCCCAACGTGCCCGAAGCCCACAAGCGGCCGCGCTCCAGCATGAGCCCGACCATCGTGCTGAAGGACGGCGCCCCCGCCTTCACCATCGGCTCGCCCGGCGGCTCGACCATCATCACCACCGTGCTGCAGACCATCGTCAACCACATCGACCTCGGCATGAGCCTGGCCGATGCGCTCGCCGCGCCGCGCATGAGCCAGCGCAACGCCGGCACCACCGAAGTCGAGACGCTGCTGAACTTCCCCGGCAGCGCACAGGCCAGGGCACTGGAAGCGAAAGGCCACGCCTGGAGCGAAACCGATCAGATCGGCGCCGCCAGCGGCATCCGCTTCAACGCCGACGGCACCGTCACCGCCGTCAGCGAGCCACTGCGCCACGGCGGCGGCAGCGCCATCGTGCAGAAGCAGTGACTCAGGCGAACATGCCCACCTCGTCCGCGGCGATCCATGCCGCGGTCGCGGCGAGCAGCACCGCCATCGTGTAATTGAAGCTGCGCAGCGCCGCCGGCTGCTGCAGCCATTCGCGCAGGCGCGCCCCCGCACCTGCCCACAGCGCGATGCAGGGCAGATTGACCACCAGGCAGACCAGCGCCAGACCGGCCGCGGCCTGCCAGCCCGCGTTCGGCGGCAGGAACAGGATCGCGGCGTTGAGCCCCATCATCCACGCCTTCGGGTTGACCCACTGGAACATCGCAGCGCCCAGGAAACCGAGCGGCCTTGCCCGCCCGCCGCGGCCCGGCTGGCCGGCACGGGCCTGGCGCACGGCCAGCCACAGCAGGTAGCCGCAGCCCACGACCACCAGCGGCGGCCGCAGCGCGTCCAGCCAGGCCATGGCCCAGGCCAGGCCGCTGGCGACGATCAGCATCTGCAGGCTGCTGCCGACGCTGACGCCGAGCATGTGCGGCAGCGTGCGGCGAAAGCCGAAGTTCACCCGCTGGCGGCGAGCATGATGTTGTTCGGCCCCGGCGTCACCGACATCGTGGCCACGTAGGTCATCAGCGGCAGGTCGATCATGGCGTTCTCCTGATGGGCATCGAGGAAGAACTATACGAATCGGCGCCTGATGGTTACAGAGCCAGGAAAATGGATTTATAGTGGTCACAGCTTAATCTCCGCACCAACTGTATCCATCAAAGGCTGCGCTTACTGTGCCCCCTGGCCTCCATTCTCCGGACCTCCCGCCCCCGCCGCTCTACCAGGCGCTGACCGAGGAACTGCGCGAAGCCATCCGCGACGGCCGCCTCGCCGCCGGCGCGCGCCTGCCCTCGGTGCGCGAAGCCGCCGCCAGCCGCGGCATCAGCATCAACACCGTGCTCGCCGCCTACCGCCAGCTCGAAGCCCAGGGGCTGGTCGACGCACGGCCGCAAGCCGGTTATTTCGTCCGCGCCCGGCTCGCCGTGCCACCCGCGCCGCAGGCCGCGGCGGCCGAACCGAGTTCGGCGATGGCGGCCGAGAGCACCGTGCTGAGCCGCATCGCCGCGGTACTGGCGGCGCAGACCCGCGCGGACACCATCGACCTGTCGCTGGCCTGCCCCAAGGGCAGCGATTTCTACCCGGGCGAAAAGCTCGGCCGCATCGTCGCCGAGCTGACCCGCCGCCACCCGCAACTGCTCACCGATTATTCGCTGCCGCCCGGCTCGCTGCTGCTGCGCCGGGAAATCTGCCGCCACGCCACCGAGCTGGGCATGCAATTGCAGCCCGACGCCATCCTGCTGACCAACGGCTGCATGGAAGCGCTGCAACTGGCGCTGCGCGCCACCACCCGGCCCGGCGACACCGTGGGGCTGGAATCGCCGACCTATTTCAACCTGATTCCGCTGCTCGACCGCCTGGGCCTGAAGGCGATCGAGATTCCCACCCACCCGGAAGGCGGGCTGTCGCTGGACGCGCTCGAACTGCTGCTGTCGGAAAAGCGCCTGCAGGCGGTGGTGACGATGCCGACGGTGCACAATCCGCTCGGCACCAGCATGAGCCCGGCCAACAAGCGCCGCCTGGCCGGACTGGCACACGACTGGCGCGTGCCGGTGATCGAGGACGCGCTGTACGCCGAACTGCAGTTCAGCACGCCGCTGCAGCCGACGGCCAAGGCCTTCGACCGGGACGGCTGGATCATCGTCTGCGCGTCCTACACCAAGACGCTGGCGCCCGGCATGCGGGTGGGCTGGATGGAAGGCGGCCGCTTCGGCCGCGAACTGGCCGAACTCAAGTTCTGCGCCTCGGTGGCGCAGCCGGCGCTGCTGTGCGAGGCGATCGGCCGCTTCCTCGAGAGCGGCGGCTACGCCCAGCACATGCGCCGCCTGCGCCGCACCTATGCCGCCCAGACCGAGCGCCTGCGCGGCCTGATCCACGACGCCTTTCCCGCGGGCACGCGCGCCACCCGGCCCGGCGGCGGCTTCCTGGTGTGGGTCGAGCTGCCCGAAGGCTGCGACACCAACCGCCTGTTCGACCTCGCCCTGCGCCGCGGCATCGGCATGACGCCGGGCAAGCTCTATTCACCTTCGGGCCGCTACGACCGCCACCTGCGCCTGTCGGGCTGCTATCCCTTCAGCGACCGTCACGTGCATGCACTGATGACGCTGGGTGAACTGGCCGGCGGGCAGTTGCGCTGAACGGCCCGCCGGCCGGCTCTCACCGGTTGTAGCTGCCGACCGCCACCAGCAGACCCTGGCTCAAGCGGAACAGGGTGTGCTTGCTCTCCACCTTGCCGGTGGTCGGGTTGCGCCAGAAGTAATCCAGCTCGCCGCTGCCGTCCTTTCTGGCGATTTCCAGCATCTGGCGGATGATGTACTGGCCGCGCGGATCCTGCAGTTCGAAGCCGTCGGTGCCCACCATCGCCGGCGTCGCGCCATGGGCGAGGAAGCGGCCGCTTTCGGCATCGACGACGAAGACGTACAGGTCGTTGCGCACGAAGCGGCCGTTCAGGTCCTGGAATTCCGCGAGCGCCGCATCCTTGCCGCCATCGAGCGCCCGCAGCGCGGTGCGCAGCATCGCCCTGGCTTCCAGCGCGGTCGCACGCGGCGGGTAGTAGCCCACCGCCACGATCACTTCGCCGACCTTGCGGAACAGCGTCGTCTTCGGCTCGCCCCGGCTGTCGGCGGGATTGAACCAGCGGTACTCGACGCTGCCCTGGCCATCCCGCCCGGCGATCTCGATCATCTCGCGGAAGAAGGCCTTGCCGTCGGTATCGGTGTAGTCGAGCACGTTGTCGCCGACCAGTGCCGCGGACGAGCCGCCGCTGGCGAGGAAGACGCCGTCGGTTCGCAGCGCGTAGGCATAGAGGTCGCGGTCGACGAAGGCCGACTGGCGGGCGAAGTCCAGCGCGCCGGCCTCGCCCTTCTCGGCGACGTGCCGGGCGGCGATGTCGAGCAGGGCTTCCGCGCGCGCCTGCAGCGCATTCGCGGCGATCGGGGCGTCCGCTTCCTCCGCCAGCAGGGGCAGCGGCGCGGCGACGGTGGCGAGCACGGCCCCGATGACCAGGGACTTCAGGTAGGCGCCAAACGATTTCATGATGTTCTCCCTCACAAGGATCGATTTCTGCCGGAAAACGGCGTGCCCGCCCATCCCGGGCAGGCACGGCGTTCCGTTCGCGTTCGCCTCAATAGCCCATCAGCCGCGGCAGCCACAGGCTGATCGCCGGGAAGAAGGCGATCACGAACAGGGCGAAGGTCTGCGCGAAGACGAAGGGCGGAATGCGGGCGACGATTTCCTCCACCTTCGAACCGCCGATCCCCGAGGCGACGAACAGGTTCTCTCCCAGCGGCGGGGTCATGAAGCCGATCGACAATGCGCAGATGACGACGATGCCGACGTGGGTCGGGTCCGCGCCGAGCATGTACATCATCGGCAGCAGCACCGGTACCAGGATCATGATCGCCGCCAGCGTTTCCATGAACATGCCGATGAACAGCAGGAACACGATCAGGATGGACCAGATCAGGTACATGTTGTCGGTCAGATCCAGCAGCGAGGACGCGATCGTGGCCGGGATGCGCTGCTCGACCATCAGCCGGCCGAACACCGTGGCCGCGAACAGGATCAGCAGCACGCGGCCGGTGATCCAGGTCGTGGTGCGCAGCGAGCCCAGCAGCGTCGAGAACTTCAGCTCGCGGTGCAGGAAGAAGCCGACGAACAGCGTGTAGAAGATCGCCACGATGGCCGACTCGGTCGGGGTGAACAAGCCGGTGTAGATGCCGCCGAGGATGATCAGCGGCGCCAGCAGCGACCACACGCCGCGGCGCACGGCCAGGCCGATCTCCTTGAACGACCAGTTCTCGGTCAGGCCGCGATAGCCGCGCTTCTTCGAGATGAAGTAGTTCATGAAGATCAGGCTGGACGCCATCAGCAGCCCCGGCACCACGCCGGCGACGAACAGCTTGGGAATCGACACCGAATCGAACTGGCCGAACTTCGCGATCGCATCGGCCGGCGGCGCCATGCCCAGTGCCGAGATGCCGAAGATCACCATCGGGATCGATGGCGGGATGATGATGCCCAGCCCGCCGGAAGCCGCCGTCACTGCCGAAGCGTAGCTCTTCTCGTAATTGCGCTTGGCCATCGCCGGAATCATCAGCATGCCGACCGCGGCAGTGGTCGCCGGGCCGGAGCCGGAGATCGCGCCGAAGAACAGGCAGGCCAGCACCGTGGCCGCGCCCAGCCCGCCGGTAATCGGTCCGGCCAGGGTTTCGGCCAGGTCGACCAGGCGCTTCGAAATGCCCGCCGCCTCCATCAGCGCGCCGGCCAGCACGAAGGCCGGCAAGGCCATCAGCGGAAAACTGCCGACCGAAGTGAAGGCGATCTGCACGAAGGCGATCGGGTTCTTGTCCAGCGCCAGGAAGGCGAGCATCGCCGAACCGGCGAGCGACACCGTGATCGGCGCCCCCAGCAGCATCAGGCCCAGGAAGCTGCCGAACAGGATTGTTAACAGATACTCTTCCATCGTTGTGTCTCCTCCGCGTGGCGGAAATCAGCCCTTCTCGGCCGCCGCGGCCGCGCGTTTGATGTTCTCGATCTCTTCCGCTTCCGGATCGAGGATCTCGACGCCCTTGACCAGGGTCAGGTAGTTGTTCCACAGGATGCGGATCGACATCAGCACGAAGACGACCGGCAGGATCATGTAGAAGTACTTCATCGGCAGGCCGATGGTCTGGGACTTCCAGAACAGGTTCATGCGGTTGAAGACGAAGTCGTAGCTCAACCAGGCCATGTAGAGGTTGAAGCCCACCCACAGCAGATCGGCGATCGCCTCGCTGACCTTCTTGACGATCGGCGGGAAGTAGCGGAAATGGAAGGACACGCGGTTGTGCGCCGACATCTTGGCCGCGACCACGGCGCCGAGATAGGCGAACCAGACGAACATGTAGGTCGCCAGTTCCTCACCCCATGGAATGGTGTAACCGAAGAACTGGCGCAGCAGGATCTGCACGAAGAGCAGCACGACGAAGAAGGCCAGCAGCGCTTCGCAGACGTACTCCTCGATATTCGAGAGCAGCTTGAGGGTGGCTTTTTTGATGGACATGACGGCTTTCCCTGGCTGATGTGCCGGGCACGCGCCGGCGGCCGCCGCCGGGATGGCGGTCGGACGGCTGCGCGCGCCGGCGCGGGCTGAGGTTGGGGAGGGAAGAATGCGCACCCGGCGCGGCTGGCCGGGTCAGCGCGCAGGCGGGCGCACCGGCGCCGCCTGCGCGGAGTGCATCACGCTCAGCGGCCCAGCGCCTTCAGTGCGGCATCGAGCTTGTCCTTGCCGCCGATGCTCTTGTGGAACTTCGGCCACACGGTGGTCGTGGCCTTCTCGATCCATTCCTTCTCGCCATCGGCCGGATCGGTGATTTCCATGCCCTTGGCCGTCAGCTCGGCACGGATCTTCTCCTCGGTCTCGAGCAGGTACTTGAAGCTGTGCTCGGTGGCCTCGCGGCCGGCCTCCAGGATCGCCTGCTGCACGTCCGGGTCCTGCGACTGGAACACCTGCTCGCTGACGATCAGCGGTTCGAGCGAGAACAGGTAGCGGATGTTGGTGATGTACTTCTGCACCTCGTTGAACTTCATCGCCGACACGGTGATGTAGGGGTTGTCCTGGCCATCCACCACGCGCTGCTGCAGCGCGGTGAAGGTTTCGGTCCAGGCCATCGGCGTCGGGTTGATGCCCCAGGCCTGGTAGGTGGCGATCATGATCTCGTTCTTCGGCACGCGGACCACCACGCCCTTGAGGTCGTCCAGAGTCCGGATCGGACGCTTGGAGTTGGTCAGCACGCGGAACCCGGAATAGGACCAGCCGATGATGCGCACGCCGGCATCGCGGATGGTGTTCTCGACCAGCTCCTTGCCGACGTCGCCCTGCGTCAGGGTCTTCGCTTCCTCGGCGCTCTGGATCACGTAGGGCAGCGTCAGCACGCCAACCGTCGGCGAAAACGGCGTGATGTTGTTGATGGCGAGGATGGAAAAGTCGAGCAGCCCCATGGCGGCGTTGTTCACCGTGTCCTGCTCGTCGCCGAGCTGGCCGTTGGGGAAGAGGTCCACCTTGTGCTTGCCGCCGGTCCTGTCGCCGAAGCTCTTGGCGAAGCTGGTGCCGAGCTCCCACTGCGTACCGCCGGCGGCGTCGCCGATCGCCATCTTGAAGGTCGCGGCCATCGTCGCCGGCGCCGCCAGCAGCAGGCTGGCGGCGGCCAGTACGGGCATCAATACGTTCTTGCGGATTTTCATGATTGTCTCCTCGGGCCCTTGAAGCGGGCTTATAGGTTTGAAAAGGTGCTGCAGACACTGCTCACGCCATGCGGGCTCCGGGGCGCAGCGGACCCCTCGCGTCCCGTCTTTCTCCCTGTTTTCAGAGAACCTCGTCCTTCAGGTGATACCAGCGGTACAGCCACCACTGGCCGAAACGGCGGAAAGGCGCAAACATCTCGGCTTCGACCATTTCGCGCACGTTCGGGAAAGGCAGCCTGGACTTGAAGATCGGCAGCTCCAGCTCCCGGCCGCGGCCCGCGATCCATTGCGCCAGCCGGCGCCCGGCCTGGGCCGAATACATCACGCCGTTGCCGCCGTAGCCCAGCGCGTAGTAGATCGTCTGCGCCGGATCGGGCTGGTAGATGCGCGGCATCATGTCGTGGCTGACATCCACCCAGCCCCACCACGAGTAGTCGATCTGGATGCCTTCCAGCGCCGGGAACTTGCGGTGCAGGTCGCGGATCAGGAAGTCCTCGTACTTCTGCTGTGGCGCATCCTTGCCGCTGATGGCGCTGCGGCTGCCGATCTGCACGCGGTTGTCGGGCATCAGCCGGTAGTAGTGGCGCAGCACGCGCGTATCGGTGATGACCTGGGTGGTGCGGAAGTTGCACGCCTCGATCTCGGCCGCCGTCAGCGGACGCGTGACGATGGAGTTCGACAGGATCGGCAGCAGCCGGTTCTTCAGCTCCGGATGCAGGTTGTTCGAGGTGTAGCCGCCGGTGGCGATGCCCACCGCGCGGGCGCGCACGATGCCGCCCGGCGTGCGCAGGTGATGCACGCCGTTGCGCGTCTCCCAGCCCTGCACCGGGCTGGCCGGATGTACCGTGGCGCCCAGTGCGCGCGCCTTGCGGAGATAGCCGAAGGCGAGCTTGCCGGCGTGGATGCCGATGCCTTCCGGCTCGTGCATGGCGCCGCAGGCTTCCTTGTCGTCGACGTACTCGCGCTTGACCGTCTCGGCGTCGAGGATGCGGGCGTTGTAGCCGAAGGTCTCGCGCAGCAGGCGGGCTTCCTTCTCCAGCCCCGGCATCACCTTGTCGCGGTGGGCGATGTACAGGTGGCCGCCGGGCTGCGGATCGCAGTCGATGTCCTTGATCAGCTCCTTGAAGTTCTCCATGCCATCGAGGCATTCCTGGTGCATCTTCTTCGCCGTGTCCAGGCCCCAGCGCTGGATCCACTGCGAACGCTTCAGCCGTCCGGAAGCGCATTGCGCCTGGCCGCCGTTGCGCACGCTGCAGCCCCAGGCACTGCGGTTGGCTTCCAGCACCGTGGCCTTGATGCCGTACTCCTGGGCCAGGAAGATCGCCGTGGTCAGGCCGGTGAAGCCGGAGCCGATGATGGCGACGTCGACGTCGATGTCCTGGGTGATCGGGCCATCGTCCTCCGGTGGTTCGCCAGCGGTGCCGATCCAGTAGGTCGGCGCGTAGTCTCGCCCATGCCCGGGCGTGGGCGAGACCAGCGGGTCGTAGGCCGGATCGTAGGGTGCCGACGGCGCCGTGGCCCGCCCTGCTCCGCCAGATTGATTGAAGACTGCTGCATCCATGTTCGGACTCCGTATCGGTGGGGGCCGTATCCGAATCAGGCGGCGGCGACCGGCGGACGATCCTTGCGGTAGGCGTTCTTCACCGCGATCTTGCCGTTGTGGAAAGTGAAGACATCGACCATGCGCGCCTCGATCCGCGTGCCGTCGGCCTTGGTGCCGGAGAAGGTGGATTCGCTGACGCCGCGGTCGCCGACAATGAAGTGGTCGGCGTCGAGCCAGGCCGCATCCGGGAAGGTCTGCCAGGCGAGCTGGAAACCTTCGCGCACCGCGTCGCGGCCGACGAAGCTGCGGCCGAGCAGGTCGGGGCCGGCCACGGCATGGAAGGAGCAGTCGTCGGCCATGAAGCTCATCAAGGCGTCGATGTCGTGGCGGTTCCAGGCATCGCTGAAGGCTTGCAGGAACTCGACGGTAGGCTGGGTCATGGGGGTCTCCTTTATCTTGGCTCGTCTGTTGTCGGCCGCCGCCGGCGCCGGGCCGCAGCGGTGTCGAGGCTCAAGATTAGAAAACCGTCGAAGTGCTGCGTAGAACCAGTTGGCAACAATCGTTTGGGCCAGCGAGGCCGCTCAGGCCCGGCCGGCTGGCTCCAGGCGCTGGAAAGCCGTGGCGAGCCGGCGGATGCCGGGTTCGACGTCGCCGGCGGAGATGGACGAGAAACCCAGGCGGAAGCAGTTGGCCGGCGGCGAATCGACATTGAAGAACACGCTGCCCGGCTCGATCAGCACGCCCTCGGCCTCGGCTTCGCGCGCCAGCTCGGCGGCATCGAGCCAGGGCGGGCCTTCGACCCAGCAGGCCGAACCGCCCGACACCGGCCGGTAGCTGAACTCCGGCAGATGGCGGTCGAGCGCCTGCATCAGGCATGCCGCACGCTCGTGGTGCGCCGCCGACAGCCGGCGCAGCAGGGCATCGTGGTGGCCGAGCGACAGGAACAGCGCGAAGGCGCGCTGCATGAAGGCGGTCGGGTGGCGCAGGTTGAGGCGGCGGATGCCGCGTATCTCGCGGATCAGTTCGGCCGGGCCGACGATGTAGCCGATGCGCAGGCCGGGTGCGAGGCTCTTCGACAGGCTGCCGACGTAGATCACGCGGTCGTGCCGGTCCAGGCTCTTCAGCGCCGGCACCGGCTCGCCCTCGAACGGATTCTCGCTGTCGTAGTCGTCCTCGATCAGGACGAAGTCCGCCTCCTCGGCCATGTCCAGCAGGGCTTCGCGCCGCGCCACCGGCATCGTCACCGTGGTCGGGCACTGGTGGCTGGGCGTGACATAGACGTAGTCGCAGGTCCGCAGCAAGGCATTCGCGACCAGGCCGTCGGCATCGACGTCGAGGTCGACGATGCGCGAGCTGCGGCTGCTGAAGATGTTGCGCGCATCGGGATAGCCGGGATTCTCGATGCCCACCGGCGTGTCCGTGCCCACCAGCAGGTCGGCGAGCAGATAGAGCGCCTGCTGCGCGCCGACGGTGACGACGATCTCGTCGTCCGAGGCCCACACGCCGCGGCGCGGCAGCACGCGGGTGCGGATCTGGCGCACCAGCGATTCGTCGTCGCGCAGGATGCGGTCCTGCGCCCACTCGCCGATCTCCAGCGCGCTCAGCGTCTTCATGCAGCACTCGCGCCAGTCCGAGGTCGGGAACAGCGAGGGATCGAACTGGCCGTACAGGAAGGGATAGGGATAGCTCTGCCAGTCGGCGCGCTTGGCGATGTTGCGCTGCAGGGACGGGCGGAAGCGGAAGCGCCGGCCCCACTCCGGCGAGCGCGCACTCGGCGTGGGCGCCGTTTCGGCCGGCGGCGGCGTGGCGCCGGCGGGCTGCGCCCGCCCTTCGAGCATCGCCGGATTGACGAAATGCCCCTTGCGCTCGTGCGATACCAGATAGCCTTCGTCGGCCAGCTGCTGGTAGGCGATGACCACGGTGTTGCGGGCGACGCCCAGTTGCGCCGACAGTTCGCGGCTGGACGGTATCGGTGCATCGAGCGGCAGTTGGCCATCGAGGATGGCGCTCACCAGCATTTCCCGTATCTGCCCCTGCAAGCTCAAACCCGGAGACGTCGAACGCTGGAAGAACTGCTGCCACATCGTACCGGTCAGTTTGACGCTCATCGCCGGAATCATTCCTTTCGATCGTGTCCGGGCGCGGCCCAGCAAGGCTTGCTGCCGCCCCTCGGCAGGACGCTTTTACCCTGGGGCAAAAAAGAGGCGCGAGGGTATCACTCCCGGGAACGTTTGGGGTACGGGCTCAGGCCGCCCTGCCGAGCGGGGAAATCATGCCGGTGGCCGGCGACGATGCTTCCGCCATGTAGAGCTTGCGCGGCATGCGCCCGGCGAGGAAGGCCTCGCGCCCGGCGCGCACCGCATGGCGCATCGCGCCCGCCATCAGCACCGGATCGCGCGCATGGGCGATGGCGGAATTCATCAGCACCGCGTCACAGCCCAGTTCCATCGCGATCGCCGCATCCGAGGCCGTGCCGACGCCGGCATCGACCAGCACCGGCACCTTGGCCTTGTCGATGATCAGGCGCAGGTTCCACGGGTTCAGGATGCCCATGCCCGAGCCGATGATCGAGGCCAGCGGCATCACCGCGACGCAGCCGATGTCTTCCAGCATGCGGGCCTGGATCGGATCGTCCGAACAATAGACCATGACGTCGAAGCCTTCGTTCACCAGCGTCCGCGCCGCCTTCAGCGTCTCGGGCATGTTGGGGTAGAGGTTGCTCGGATCGCCCAGCACTTCGAGCTTGACCAGCGCGTGGCCATCGAGCAGTTCGCGCGCCAGGCGCAGCGTGCGCACCGCATCCTCGGCGGTGTAGCAGCCGGCGGTATTCGGCAGATAGGTGTAGCGCGACGGCGGCAGGTAGTCGAGCAGGCTCGGCTCGCCCGCGCTCTGGCCGATGTTGGTGCGGCGGATGGCGACGGTGACGATCTCCGCCCCGCTCGCCTCCATCGCCAGCCGCGTTTCGTCGAAATCCTTGTACTTGCCGGTACCCACCAGCAGGCGGGACGTGTAGGGCCTGCCGGCGATGATCAAGGGATCCTGCATGTCTGTCTCCTCTTTCTGCTTGTCGTGCCGGCCCGCGGACTCAGGCCGACAGCAGGCGCATCAGCATCACGACGGCCATCATGTAGAAGGCGATGAACAGGGTTTCGCTCGACAGCAGCGCGATCGGCTTCCAGCCCAGCGCGGCCAGCTTCTCGAACGAAGTCTTGACGCCCAGCGCGGAGATCGAGATCACCAGGCACCAGCGCGACACGTCCGAACTCACCTCGACCACCTGGGCCGGAATCCAGCCCAGGCTGTTGACCCCCACCAGCGCGGCGAAGGCGATCAGGAAGAAGGGCAGCAGCGGCGCCTTCTTGCCGCCGGCCGCCTGGGCGGACTGGGCGCGGAAGCCGAACGCGAGCACCATCACCACCGGCACCAGCATGGCGACGCGGAACATCTTCGCCAGCGTCGCCGCATCGCCGACCGCCGGCGAGATCATGAAGGCGGCGCCGACCACCTGGGCGACGTCGTGGATCGAGCCGCCGAGGAACATGCCGGCCTCGCCCACCGAAAGCCCGCCGGCGGACACCACCAGCGGATAGAGGATCATCGCCGCGGTCGAGAAAGTCGCCACGCCGATCGCCGTCAGCAGGGTGTAGTGCTCGTTCTCCTTGGTCTGCGGCAGCGTGGCGGAGATCGCCATCGCCGCCGAGATGCCGCAGATGCCGGTCGCGCCGCCCGAGATCAGGCCGAGCATGGAAGGCAGGCCGAGCATGCGCGCCATCAGCATGCCGAAGCCGATCGTCAGCACGACCGCGCCGGCCAGCGCGCCGACACCGGCCAGGCCGAGGTCGGCGACGTCGCTGAAGGCGATGCGCGCGCCCAGCAGCGCGACGCCGATGCGCACCAGCTTCTTCGCCGAGAACTCGATCCCGGGAATGCACTTGTCGTTGTCCGAGAGGAAATGGAAGGCGATGCCGAGCAGCAGCGCGTACAGGAATTTGGGGCCGCCGTAGTGGTCGGAGACGAAGGCGGCGGTGATCGCGATCACCGTGCACAGCATGAAGCCGGGCAGCAGCTTGCGCGCGTCGGCGAACATCGAGGCAGGCATGGCATTGGTCTGGGCGGTCATGATGCAAAGGCGCGCGAGCGCGCTCGTCCCTCTGTGCGTGGTCCGGGGAAAATACCCCGCCCTTTCGGGCGGGGCCTGTTTCACGGCGTGTTGCCGCTCAGACGTAGTCCTTGTACTTGTCGAGGAAGCGCACCGGCTTGGAGAGCGCATCACGACGGAACGGATCACCCAGCTCGCGCGTGCACATGATCTCGATGATCGTCGTCTTGCCGTGGTTCATCTGCAGGTCGATCGCCTTCTTCAGCGCCGGACCCACGTCCTCCAGCCGATCCACCGTGATCCCTTCCGCGCCCATCGCCCGCGCAATCTCCGCAAAGCTCTGGTTGTCCAGCTCGCCCGCGACGAAGCGACGGTTGTAGAAGTCCACCTGGTTCTTCTTCTCCGCGCCCCACTGCCGATTATGGAACACCACCGCCGTCACCGGGATGTTGTGACGCACGCAGGTCATCGTCTCCATCAGGCTCATGCCCCACGCACCGTCGCCCGCGTACGACACCGCCGGACGGTGCGGCGCCGCCACCTTCGCGCCGATGATCGTCGGGAACGCGTAGCCGCAGTTGCCGAAGCTCATCGCCGCAAAGAAGCTCCGCGGCTTCTCGAACCGAAGGTAGCTGTTGGCCACCGAGTTGATGTTGCCGATGTCCGTCGACACCATCACGTCTTCGGGCATCGCCTTTTCCAGCTCGCGCAGCACCTGGCGCGGGTGCAGGTATTCTCCGCCCGAGAACGGCTTTTCCTTCGCGTTCTCTTCGATCATGTCCAGGCTGAACGGGTCGCGCTCGTGCGTCCATTCGTCCAGCTCCTTTTCCCACGCCGCCTTCTCGGCCGCCACCTTGGCCGCGCGCTCGCCCTTGGTCGCGTCGCACTCGAGCGTGCGACCGGCCAGCCGCTGCGTCAGCGCCACCGCCGCCGCCTTGGCGTCGCCGCAGATCCCCACCGAGATCTTCTTCACCAGGCCCAGCATCTTGTTGTCCGCGTCGATCTGGATGATCTTCGCGTTCTTCGGCCAGTAGTCCATGCCGTGCTGCGGCAGCGTGCCGAACGGGCCCAGCCGCGAACCCAGCGCCACCACCACGTCGGCCTGGCTCATCAGCTTCATCGCCGCCTTCGAGCCCTGGTAGCCCAGCGGGCCGCACCACAGCGGGTGGCTCGCCGGGAACGAGTCGTTGTGCAGGTAGCTGTTGACCACCGGCGCCCCCAGACGCTCGGCCAACGCCTTGCATTCCTCGACCGCGTCGGCCATCACCACGCCGCCGCCCGAGATGATCACCGGGAACTTCGCCTTCGCCAGCAGCTCCGCCGCTTCGTTCAGGCTCTGCTCGCCGCCAGCGCCGCGCTCCAGACGCTGCGGCTTCGGAATCTCGCAGCTGATCTCGCCGTAGAAGTAGTCGCGCGGGATGTTCAGCTGCGTCGGGCCCATTTCGCTCATCGCACGGTCGAAGCAGCGCCCCGTGTACTCGGCCATCCGCGCCGGGTGCGTGACGTGGCCCTGGTACTTCAGGAACTCCTGGAACATCGGCAGCTGCTTGCATTCCTGGAACCCGCCCAGCCCCATCGTCATCGTCCCCGTCTCCGGCGTGATGATCACCACCGGGCTGTGCGCCCAGTACGCCGCGCCGATCGCCGTCACGCAGTTGCTGATCCCCGGGCCGTTCTGACCGATCACCACCCCGTGGCGGCCCGACACCCGCGAGTAGCCGTCGGCCATGTGGCCCGCGCCCTGCTCGTGCACCACCGGAATCAGACGGATCCCCGCCGGCGCGAAAATGTCCATCGCGTCCATGAACGCCGAACCCATGATCCCGAACATGTCGGTCACGCCGTTCGACACCAGCGTCTCCACGAACGCCTCCGACGGCGTCATCCGGGTCGGGCCGCTCGGGATACTGCGGCCATCGGAAAGGGTATGCGTCTCGGTCATCTCTAGCGTCTCCTCGATCTATTTATCAAACAAACGGAACAAAATGTTCCGATATCAGAAACTCAATCGAACTCTAGACAATGAAAAACGGCGAGTCAACAAAAAAATACAGAAAACGATACCAACCGTACCGATATTTATTGATCAGCGGTAAAACATGCTGCACAAGCCTCTGCCGAAGCGGGCATGCTGCGGTCTCGAGCCAAAAAACGGTACGATGCGTACCCTTTGATGGAACGGAATGAAGGCATCGACATGAACGAGCGTCCCGGACACGCCAGGCTCGACGGCGACACGCCGACGATGCGCCTGCTTGCGCTGCTTGAAGTGATCGCCGCGAAGGATCAACTGGTGACGCTGCAGGGGCTGGTCGAGGAGACCGGTTTGCCGAAACCGACCGTCCATCGGATGCTGCAGCAGCTCGAAGCGGCCGGCATGCTCCAGCGCGACAGCGACGGACGCCAGTACGGCACCGGCGCACGCCTGCGCCGCCTGGCCGAGAACCTGCTGCTCAACGACACGCTGCACGGCGCACGCCACACCGTGCTGCGCCAGCTCGTCGAGGAGATCGGCGAAAGCTGCAATCTCACCGCGCTGTCGGGCAGCGAAGTGCTCTACCTCGACCGGGTCGAGACGGCCGCCCCGCTACGCTTCTACCTGCACCCGGGATCGCGCGTCCCGGTCCATTGCTCGGCGAGCGGCAAGCTCTTCCTGGCGCAGATGAGCCCCGCTCAGCGCCGCCGCCTGCTGGCGCACGCCCCCTTGATGCAATACACGCCGCGCACGCTGGTGGAAATCGATGCGCTGGAAGCGGAAATCGAGCATGTCAGCCGCGTCGGCTACGCTTTCGACAACGAGGAATTCCTGCCCGGGCTGTTCTGCATCGCCATGCTGGTGCCCTCGTCCACCGGCCGCTCGAACATGGGGATCGCGATCCAGGCGCCGATCATGCGGATGACCGAGCACAACGCCCTCGACTCGTTGCCCGCGCTGCGGCGGGCAGTCGATGCCCTGGCCGCCATCGAGGCCGAAAACGCCGGCCTGCCCGCGCCGGCCTGAAGCGCCGGCGGGCCGCGATCACACGTCGTTGTCGCTGTCGGCCGCCAGCACATCGGACAGCAGCCCGCCGCCGATGTCGTCCAGCTCGAGTTCGACGGTCTGCAGCATGTCCGTACGCAGCGGCGTCCGCAAGGCATGCTGCGCGCCGCTGAAGATATCGCGCTCGAGCACCGCAACGGCCTCGACCCAGGCATTCGACGCTTCGCAGGCCGGCTTGTCCTCGCCCTGGCGGCAGACCGTCAGCGCCTTCCCCTCCAGCGTGAAATGCATGCCCGGCAGCGGCCGCACACGGATCTCGTCGTCGGCCTGGGCGACGAAGCGCAGCATGCTGTCGCGCTCGTCGCCGAGCAGATCCAGGATCAGCGCGGGCAAGGCATAGAGCGGCAGATCGCCGGTACGCACCGGGCCGCGGCGGCCGTCGATGACGACCAGCGGCGTGGCGACCAGCGTACGGAACATGGCGTCGTCGAACTCGCTGCGGCTGGCGGCGAGCAGGCCCGATTCGGCATAACCGCCGTGATTCCAGCCCAGCGACGGCAGATGGTCGCCGAACAGCACGATGATGGCCTCGGGGTCGCGCTCACGCAGTTCGCGCAGGAAGGCCATCAGCTCGCGCGACTTGTAGTAGACGGTATTGGCATACGCCGCCACCAGCTCGTTCTCGCTGCGGGCTTCGATGACCGGCGGACGCGCTTCGTTGAGCGGATAGTCGAGATGGCCGAAATAGGTCAGCACGTAGTTGAACAGCGGCTGGCCGTTCTCCAGATCCGGGCCGATGCGCTCCAGCACCTGGCGATAGAGCGAGGCGTCGCTGAGGAACTCGCGGTTCATGTCGTCGAGGACGAAATCGCGGTCGGACCAGTATTGCCCGAAGCCGAGCCGGCTGTAGGCGTTGATGCGGTTCCAGAACGGCGCGGAATTGGGATGGGAGGCGATGCTGCGGTAGCCCGCTTCGCCCAGATGGCGCGGCAGGCAAGGCACGTCGCGGCGCAAGCCGCCTTCGAAGAACACCGCGTCGGCCCGCACCGGGAAGCCGCACAAGGCCTCGAACTCGGCATTGGCGGTATAGCCGCCGAACACCGGCGACAGCGCCTTGGCATTGCCGGTGGCCTTCCACAGCTTGCGGAAAGCCGGGTCGAGCGGGTCGGCCGACAGGCCGGCCGCCTTCAGCGGCGTCGGATCCCAGAAGGATTCGAGCACGATCATGTGCACGTTGCGGCCGGCACCGCCGCTCGACTGCTGCGCCGCCTTGAAGAAACCGCTGGGCGGCTTGGCCCCCAGCCGAGCCAGCGCCTCATCGACTTCGTCGGCCTGCGGCGGCGGCAGGCGGCGCGACAGATTGCGTGCGGCCTCCTGGGCAAGGTGGATGGGCAGGCCGCGCATCTCGTAGTTGCCGCGCTGGTTCCACACCCAGTCGCCGAAACGGGCGTCCATCCAGCTCACGACCGGCGCCGGATGCCGCACCACCGCCATCACCGCCAGCACCACCCCGGCCAGCGCCAGCCAGGCCCGCGGCTGCCGCCAGGCGAACATCCACAGCAGGCCCGCCAGCGGCACCGCCAGCATGGCGACGCTGCCCCACAGCTGCCAGCCTTCGAGCAACAAAAAGAGATTCTTTGCGGCAATGAAATCGTCCGGCATCACCGGCCCGCCGAGCACCGCGAGCTTGATCGCGTTGGACACGGTGAAGGCCGAAAACACGATCGCCATCGCCAGCGCAAAGCGCTTCAGGCTGCGTGCCATCAGGAACAGCGCCGTCCCCGCCAGCAGATGGGCAAGCAGGTCGCGCAGCCAGGCATCCTGCGCCGGCGATACGCCGATGGCAAAGGCGATACCGGCCTGGGCAGCCAGGTACCATGCCACCACGATGCCCATCGCGCAGGCCCATTCGCGCAGCATCGCGAACGAACGGGCAGGCGGCGGCGTGATGGAATGGGACAGGGCGGAACGGGACACAGCGATACTCCCGGGCTGGATGGCCGGCAATAATACCGCTGTAACATCACGCCAGAACCGGAATCCGGCCCGCGCCTGCGGCGACGCAACACCTTCAATTGCGACAATGCATTACACGGCCGGGGCCCGTTCAAGCCACGATGCCGTCCCACAGCAGCTTCACCCCCGACAGGCCGAGCGCCAGCGTGGCGAACAGATAGAACGGCCGTTCGGGCACGCGGCGGATCAGCCGCAGGCCGAGCCACACGCCCACCGGCACCAGCGGCAGCAGCATGGCCGACATCAGCAGGGTGTCGCGGGAAAACAGCCCGATCGACAGATAAAAAGGCAGCTTGGCCAGGTTGATGACGGTGAAGAAAAACACCGAGGTGGCGACGAAGCTTTCCTTGGGCAAGCGGCGGCCGAGCAGGTAGGCCATGATCGGCGGCCCGCCGGCATGGGCCAGCGTGCTGGTGAAGCCCGAGCCGGCGCCGCACAACCAGGCGAAGCCGCGCGAACTGGGGCGCGCGCCGTCCCCGCCCGCCTTGCCGCCGCGCAGCAGGCGGTCGGCGGTGAAACCGATCGCGATCAGCCCCAGCACGATCTTGACCATGCGATCCGACAGCACGCCGAAAGCCAGCGTGCCAAGACCGATGCCGAGCAGTGCGGCGGGGATCAGCATGCGCAGATCGCCCCAGTCCGCTTTGCCGCGCCATGCGCGGATGCCGGCCATGTCCATGACGATCAGGATCGGCAACACCACCGCCACCGCATCCCGCGGCGAGATCCACATCGACATGAAAGGCACGGCCAGACCACCGAGCGCGCCGCCCAGCCCGGCTTTCGAGATGCCGGTGAGCAGGATCGCGATCGCGGTGACGATCCAGCCGGCAGCGTCCATGCCCATGTTCATGCCTGTACCGCCCCCAAAAAAGCAGCGAGGCGGTCCGCAGACCGCCTCGCAATCACAGATGAGCGCCGAATCTTAGCGCGGCAGCAGGCTTTCGCCCATCAGGAAGCCGCCGACAACAGGCATGCACCGCCGGCCTTCGCGCCTTGCGGGCCAGCCGGCCCGCAATCGTCAACTCCCCCGCGGGCGATTCCGTCACCGCGGCAACAGGCTTTCGCCCATCAAAAACTCGTCGACAGCACGCGCGCACTGACGGCCTTCGCGCCTTGCGGGCCAGCCGGCCCGCAATCGTCAACTCCCCCTGCGGGCGATTCCGTCATCGCGGCAACAGGCTTTCACCCATCAGAAACTCGTCAACAGCACGTGCGCACTGCCGACCTTCGCGAATCGCCCACACGACCAGCGACTGGCCGCGGCGCATGTCGCCGGCGGCAAAGACCTTGGGCACGTTGGTGGCGTAGCAGCCTTGACCGTCGGTGGCGGCGCTGGCGTTGCCGCGTGCGTCCTTGGTCACGCCGAAGGCCTCGAGCACGCCGCCCACCGGGTTGGTGAAGCCCATCGCGAACAGCACCAGGTCGGCCTTGATCTCGAATTCCGAGCCCGGCACCTCGACCATCCTGCCGTCCTGCCATTCGAGGCGACAGGCTTTCAGCGCCTTGACCTTGCCGTTCTTGCCGATGAACTCCTTGGTGGCGACGGCGAAATCGCGCTCGCAGCCTTCGTCGTGCGAGGACGAGGTGCGCAGCTTGGTCGGCCAGTACGGCCAGGTCAGCGGCTTGTTCTCCTGCACCGGCGGCATCGGCATCAGTTCGAACTGGGTCACGCTCGCCGCTCCGTGGCGGTTGGAGGTGCCGACGCAGTCCGAACCGGTGTCGCCGCCGCCGATCACGACCACGTGCTTGCCCTTGGCCGAGATCGGGTTGGGCTTGTCGCCGGCGACCTGCTTGTTCTGCGGGATCAGGAACTCGAGGGCGAAATGCACGCCGCCGAGCTCGCGCCCCGGCACCGGCAGGTCGCGCGGCACTTCGGCGCCGCCGCTCAGCACGACGGCGTCGAAGTCCTGCTGCAGCCGTTCGGCGCTGATCACCTCGGTGGCGTCGTTGACGATGCCGGCCGGCATGTCCTTCGCGCCCACCAGCACGCCGGTGCGGAAGCGCACGCCTTCGGCCTGCATCTGCTCGACGCGGCGGTCGATCAGCCACTTCTCCATCTTGAAGTCGGGGATGCCGTAGCGCAGCAGGCCGCCGACGCGGTCGTTCTTCTCGAACACGGTGACGTCATGGCCGGCGCGTGCCAGTTGCTGGGCAGCGGCCAGGCCCGCGGGGCCGGAGCCGACCACCGCCACCTTCCTGCCGGTCTTCTCCTCGGCCGGTTGCGGCACGACCCAGCCTTCTTCCCAGGCCTTGTCGATGATCGCATGCTCGATCGACTTGATGCCGACCGGATCGGTGTTGATGTTCAGCGTGCACGCGGCCTCGCAGGGCGCGGGGCAGATGCGGCCGGTGAACTCGGGGAAGTTGTTGGTCGAATGCAGCACCTCGATCGCTTCGCGCCAATGGTTGCGATACACGAGGTCGTTCCAGTCCGGAATGATGTTGTTGACCGGGCAGCCGTTGTTGCAGAACGGCACGCCGCAGTCCATGCAGCGCGCGCCCTGGATCGCGGCCTGCTCGTCGGTCAGGCGGAGAACGAACTCCTTGTAGTTCTTCAGCCGCTTGTCGACCGGCGCGTAGGCCTCGGACAGACGCTGATATTCGATGAATCCGGTTGGCTTGCCCATTTATGCGGCCTCCTTCTCAGCTTCGCGCTGCTCCGCCATCTCGGACAGCGCGCGACGGTACTCATGCGGGAACACCTTGACGAACTTCTTCCGCCAGACGGCCCAGTTGTTCAGGATCTCGCGGGCGCGGACGCTGCCGGCGAAGCGGACGTGGCGCTCGATCAGGCCTTTGAGGATCAGCTCGTCGCCCATCGTCAGGTGGTCGATGTCGACCCGGCCGTGGGATTCGAGCTCGTCGCCCGACTCCGAGCCCTGGCGCGCGGCGATCTCGTCCGGCAGCGGCTCCAGCGAGACCTGCGCCATGTTGCAGCGCTGCTCGAAGCTGCCGTCCTCGTCCAGCACGTAGGCGACGCCGCCCGACATGCCGGCGGCGAAGTTGCGGCCGGTCTCGCCGAGCACCACCACGGTGCCGCCGGTCATGTATTCGCAGCCGTGGTCGCCCACGCCTTCCACCACCGCAGTGGCGCCGGAGTTGCGCACCGCGAAGCGCTCGCCGGCGACGCCGGCGAAATACACCTCGCCCTCGGTGGCACCGTACAGCACGGTATTGCCGACGATGATGTTGCTGCCCGTCTCGCCGCGGAACTCGGCCTTCGGCTTGACCACGATGCGGCCGCCCGACAAGCCCTTGCCGACGTAGTCGTTGCCCTCGCCCACCAGCTCGAGCGTGATGCCGCGCGCGAGGAAGGCGCCGAAGCTCTGGCCGGCGGTGCCGTTGAGGCGGATGTGGATGGTGTCGTTCGGCAAGCCGGCATGGCCCCAGGCCGCCGCGACCTTGCCCGACAGCATGGCGCCGACGGTGCGGTTGATGTTGCGCACCGGCAGGTCGATGTTGACCTTCTCGCCCTTCTCCAGCGCCGGCTTGGCCAGCGCGATGAGCTGCTGGTCGAGTGCGCCGTCCAGGCCGTGGTCCTGGCCTTCGGTATGCATGCGCGGCACTTCGGCCGGCACCGGCGGCAGGTAGAAGATGCGCGAGTAGTCCAGGCCGCGCGCCTTCCAGTGCGAAATGCCGGCTTTCATGTCGAGCAGGTCGGCACGGCCGATCAGTTCGTCGAACCTGCGCACGCCGAGCTGCGCCATCAGTTCGCGCACTTCCTCGGCGATGAAGAAGAAGAAGTTGACCACGTGCTCGGGCTGGCCGGAGAAGCGCTTGCGCAGCTCGGGGTCCTGCGTCGCCACGCCCACCGGGCAGGTGTTGAGGTGGCACTTGCGCATCATGATGCAGCCTTCGACGACCAGCGGCGCGGTGGCGAAGCCGAATTCGTCGGCGCCCAGCAGCGCACCGATGACGACGTCGCGGCCGGTCTTGATCTGGCCGTCGACCTGCAGGCGGATGCGCGAGCGCAGGCGGTTCAGCACCAGGGTCTGCTGGGTTTCGGCGAGGCCGAGCTCCCACGGCGAACCGGCGTGCTTGATCGAGCTCCACGGCGAGGCGCCAGTGCCGCCGTCATGGCCGGCGACGACGATGTGGTCGGCCTTGGCCTTGGCCACGCCGGCCGCCACTGTGCCGATGCCGATCTCGGACACCAGCTTCACCGAGATGCTGGCCACCGGGTTGGTGTTCTTGAGGTCGTGGATCAGTTGGGCCAGATCCTCGATCGAGTAGATGTCGTGATGCGGCGGCGGCGAGATCAGGCCGACACCCGGTACCGAATGGCGCAGGAAGCCGATGTATTCCGACACCTTGTGGCCGGGCAGCTGGCCGCCTTCGCCGGGCTTGGCGCCCTGGGCCATCTTGATCTGAATCTGGTCGGCGTTGACCAGGTATTCGGTAGTGACGCCGAAGCGGCCCGAGGCGACCTGCTTGATCGCCGAGCGCAGCGAATCGCCGGCCTGCAGGTCGAGGTCGCGCGCGATGCGCTTCTCGCCGATCACCTGCGACAGCTTGATCGCCGCGGTCAGCGGCTTGAAGCGCATCGGGTCCTCGCCGCCTTCGCCGGTGTTCGACTTGCCGCCGATGCGGTTCATCGCCACCGCCAGCGTGGTGTGGGCCTCGGTCGAGATCGAGCCGAGCGACATCGCACCGGTGGCGAAGCGCTTGACGATTTCCTTGGCCGGCTCGACTTCTTCCAGCGGCACCGGAGTGGTGGCGGCCTTCAGCTCGAACAGGCCGCGCAGCGTCATGTGGCGCTTGCTCTGGTCGTTGATGATGCGGGCGTATTCCTTGAAGGTGTCGAACTTGCCCGAGCGCGTCGAATGCTGCAGCTTGGCGATCGCGTCCGGCGTCCACATGTGCTCTTCGCCGCGGATGCGGAAGGCGTATTCGCCGCCGGCGTCGAGCATGTCGTGCAGCACCGGGTCGGTACCGAAGGCGGCCTTGTGCTGGCGGATCGCCTCTTCCATGACCTCGAACAGGCCGATGCCCTCGACCTGGCTGGTGGTGCCGGTGAAGTACTTGTCGAGCAGCGCCTGCTGCAGGCCGACGGCTTCGAAGATCTGCGCGCCGGTATAGGACATGTAGGTCGAGATGCCCATCTTGGACATGACCTTCATCAGGCCCTTGCCGATCGCCTTGACGAAGTGCTTGACGTACTTGGCCGCCGATTCGGCGTCACCGGCGAGGTGCTGCAGGGTTTCCAGCGCCAGGTAGGGGTGCACCGCCTCGGCGCCGTAGCCGGCCAGCACTGCGAAGTGATGCACTTCGCGCGCCGAACCGGTCTCGACCACCAGGCCGGCGCGGGTGCGCAGGCCCTTCGCCACCAGGTGCTGGTGGATCGCCGACAGCGCCAGCAGTGCCGGAATGGCGACGCGCTCGGCGGTCAGCTTGCGGTCGGACACGATCAGGATGTTGTAGCCGCCCAGCACCGCGTTCTCGGCGTCGGCACAGAGCGAGGCCAGGCGCGCTTCGACGCCCGCCTTGCCCCATTCGACCGGGTAGCAGATGTCCAGCTCGGCCGAGCGGAACTTGTTCTGCGTGTAGCGCGCGATGTTGCGGATCTTGGCCATGCCGTCGAAGTCCAGCACCGGCTGGCTCACCTCGAGGCGGAACGGCGGGTTGATCTCGTTGATCTCGAGCAGGTTGGGCTTGGGGCCGATGAAGGACACCAGCGACATCACCATCTGCTCGCGGATCGGGTCGATCGGCGGGTTGGTGACCTGGGCGAAGAGCTGGCGGAAGTAGTTGAACAGCGGCTTGTTCTTGCTCGACAGCACCGCCAGCGGCGAGTCGTTGCCCATCGAGCCGGTCGCTTCCTCACCCGCCTTGCCCATCGGCTCGAGGATGAACTTGATGTCTTCCTGGGTGTAGCCGAAGGCCTGCTGGCGATCGAGCAGCGGCGCGACGCGGCCGCCTTCGGCGTCGGACACGCTGCCGCCATTGACCGGCGCGGCCAGGGTGTCGAGCTTGATGTTGATGCGGCGCAGCCAGTCGGCATAGGGACGGGCGTTGGCCAGCGACTCCTTGAGTTCCTGGTCGCCGATGATGCGGCCCTGCTCCATGTCGATCAGGAACATCTTGCCCGGCTGCAGGCGCCACTTCTTGACGATCTTGCTGTCGGGGATCGGCAGCACGCCGGATTCGGAGGCCATGACGACGAGATCGTCGTCGGTGACGAGGTAGCGCGCCGGGCGCAGGCCGTTGCGGTCGAGCGTGGCGCCGATCTGGCGGCCGTCGGTGAAGGCCACGGCAGCCGGACCGTCCCACGGCTCCATCATCGCCGCATGGTATTCGTAGAAGGCGCGGCGCTTCTCGTCCATCTGCGCATGCGATTCCCAGGCTTCGGGAATCATCATCATCATCGCGTGGGCGAGCGAATAGCCGCTCATCACCAGCAGTTCGAGGGCGTTGTCGAAGGAGGCCGAGTCGGACTGGCCGGGGTAGATCAGCGGCCAGATCTTCTGCAGGTCCTCGCCCAGCAGCGGCGAATGCACGCCCTTCTCGCGCGCGCGCATCCAGTTGTAGTTGCCGCGCAGGGTGTTGATCTCACCGTTGTGGGCGATGTAGCGGAAGGGGTGGGCGAGGTCCCACTTCGGGAAGGTGTTGGTGGAGAAGCGCTGGTGCACCAGCGACAGCGCCGACACGGTGCGCGGATCGACCAGGTCGAGGTAGTACTCGCCGACCTGGTTGGCCAGCAGCAGGCCCTTGTAGTTCACCGTGCGCGCCGACATCGACACCATGTAGAACTCCTTGCCGTGCTTCAGGGCAAGGGCGCCGATGGCGTTGGCGGCGCGGCGGCGGACGACGTAGAGCTTGCGTTCGAGCGCTTCGGTGACCATCACGTCGGCGCCGCGGCCGATGAAGATCTGGCGGATCACCGGTTCCTTGGCCTTCACCGTCGGCGACATCGGCATCTCGGGGTTGACCGGCACGTCGCGCCAGCCGAGCACGACCTGGCCTTCGGCGACCACGGCGCGCTCGATCTCTTCCTCACAGGCCAGGCGCGAAGCGGCTTCCTTGGGCATGAAGACCATGCCGACGCCGTATTCGCCGGACAGCGGCAGCGTCACGCCCTGCTTCGCCATTTCCTCGCGGTAGAGCTGGTCGGGGATCTGGATCAGGATGCCGGCGCCGTCGCCCTGCAGCGGATCGGCACCGACGGCGCCGCGGTGATCGAGGTTCTTCAGGATCTCGAGGCCCTGGAGCACGATCTCGTGGGTTTTCCTGCCCTTGATGTGGGCGATGAAACCCACGCCACAGGCATCATGTTCGTTGGCTGGATCGTACAGACCCTGCTTTTGGGGCAGTTCCATCTTCTTTTCCTCAAAAACGACAGAAGAAATCACGCGCTGGCCTCTCATTCGAAGTTCAGCAGACAAACCGAACGCGCACAAAAAAGCCGGGCGCATGCGCACCGGCTTCATGTCCCGCACCAAATTGGTGCAAAAACCCTAGTTTTATCGACCGATGCACCACAATGGAACCATTGCATGCACCATTTTGGTAATCAGTAGCGAAAATCCGCTTGACAAAAAAACTATACGCCCCGGAAACACTGGCTTCAAGAATTTTTTTGCGCTGCGACATGCCCTTCTAAAGCAGGAATCGAGCCAGAAAAAGGCACTCTTCTGGAGCAACAGCCTTGCTCGCCCGGCAGCGGCGGAGCCACGCCCGATGAATTTCGCTGCCCCCAAGCTGCGCGGCCCGGCTCATTCCACGGTTCAAAAGGGACATCGGCGCCTACGCACGATTTCAGTGGATCTCGCCGACGGCGAACAGCCGCCGATGCTCCTTCATCGCGTAGCGGTCGGTCATGCCGGCGATGTAGTCGGCGATGGCCCGCGGCTTGTCCTCGCGCGCCATGACCTGGTACTGCGGCGGCAGGATGTGGGGGTCGTCCATGAAGGCGGCGAACAGTTCGCCGATGATGCGCCGCGCCTTGTTGGTCATGCGCAGTACCTGGTAATGGCGGTAGAGCTGTTCGCGCAGGAACAGCTTCAGCTCGCGCAGGCGGGGCTGCAGCGCCTCGGAGTAGGCCACCAGCCGCGGCGCGGCGCGCACGTCGTCCAGCGAGGCCACACCGGCGGCGGCGATGTTGGCGCGGGTCTGCTCCAGCAGGTCGATCACCATCAGGTGGATCATGCGGCGCACGGTCTCGTTGATCAGCCGGCGCCCGGACAGTCCGGGCCAGCGCGCCTCGGCCGCGCGCCGCTGCTCGGCGAACAGCGGCACTTCGTCGAGCTGTTCGAGCGTGATCAGGCCCGAGCGCAGGCCGTCGTCCACGTCGTGGTTGTTGTAGGCGATCTCGTCGGCCAGGTTGGTGAGCTGCGCTTCGAGCGAAGGCTGGGTGCCGTCGAGAAAGCGCCGGCCGAGCTCGCCCAGGCGCTCCGCATTGGTGCGCGAGCAGTGCTTGAGGATGCCCTCGCGCGTCTCGAACATCAGGTTCAGGCCGTCGAAGCCGGCATAGCGGTCTTCGAGCACATCGACGGTGCGCAGCGACTGCAGGTTGTGCTCGAAGCCGCCATGCGCCTTCATGCAGGCGTTCAGCGCATCCTGGCCGGCGTGGCCGAACGGCGTGTGGCCGAGGTCGTGGGCAAGCGCGATCGCTTCGGCGAGGTCCTCGTTGAGGCCGAGCTCGCGGGCGATGCCGCGGGTGATCTGGGCGACCTCGATGCTGTGCGTCAGGCGGGTGCGGAACAGGTCGCCTTCGTGATTGACGAAGACCTGGGTCTTGTACTCCAGGCGCCGGAAGGCGGTGGAATGGACGATGCGGTCGCGGTCGCGCTGGAAGTTGCCCCGCGCCACCGGCGCCGGCTCGTCATGGACGCGGCCGCGGGAATTGCCTTCGGTGACTGCATAGGGCGCAAGCTGCAGCATCGCTTCATCCTCGATTCGGAAAAACCCGTGGCACTCAGCCGCAGCAGGCCTCGATCGCCGCGGCGATGTCGGCCTGCGGGGCTTCGCCGTGGATCACGCCCTTGCCGAGCGCGCGCAGCAGGACCAGGCGCAGCTTGCCGGCTTCGACCTTCTTGTCGTGCGCCATCAGTTCCAGGTAGCGCTCCGCACCCAGTTCGGGCCCGCGCACCGGCAGCGCCGCACGTTCGAACAGGGCGGCGATGCGGGCGACAGCCGCCTCGTCCAGCCAACCCAGGCGACGCGACAGCTCGGCGGCCATCATGGTGCCGGCGGCCACCGCTTCGCCGTGCAGCCACTCGCCGTAGCCCAGCCCGGTCTCGATCGCATGGCCGAACGTATGGCCGAGGTTCAGCAGCGCGCGTTCACCCTGCTCGGTCTCGTCGGCGGCGACCACTTCGGCCTTGTTGCGGCAGGAGACTTCGATCGCGTGGGCCAGGGCTTCGGGCTCACGCGCCATCAGGCGCTCGAGGTTCTGCTCCAGCCAGTCGAGGAAGGCGGGGTCGCGGATCAGGCCGTACTTGATCACTTCGGCCAGGCCGGCGGACAGCTCGCGCGCCGGCAGCGTCGTCAGCGTGTCGATGTCGGCGAGCACCAGCTTCGGCTGGTAGAAGGCGCCGACCATGTTCTTGCCCAGCGGGTGGTTGATCGCGGTCTTGCCGCCCACCGAGGAATCGACCTGCGCCAGCAGCGTGGTGGGGATCTGGATGAAAGGCATGCCGCGCTGGTAGCAGGCAGCAGCAAAGCCGCCCATGTCGCCGACCACTCCGCCGCCGAGCGCGACCAGCGTGGTCGAACGCTCGCAGCGCTCTTGCAGCAGCATGTCGAAGATGCGGTTCAGCGTCGGCCAGTCCTTGTGCGCCTCGCCGTCGGGCAGCACGACCGCGGCGACGCGCACGCCGGCTGCTTCCAGCGCGGCCTGCAGGCGGCCGAGATACAGCGGCCCGACGACGTCGTTGGTGACGATCGCGACGCGCTTCGTCTTCAGGTGCGGCAGGATCAGCTCGGCGCGGTCGAGCAGGCCGCGGCCGATGTGGATCGGGTAGGCACGATCGCCCAGAGCGACGTTCAGGGTTCGCATGGTGAGTTCTTCAGTTTCTGCTGGGCGAGTTTCTGCACGCCATTCTCGATCATGCGCACCATCGTGCCGGGGTTGCCGCGGCCCCCTTCGACGATCAGGTGCGCCACCTCGCGGTAAAGCGGATCGCGCGCGCGATACAGCTCCTCGATGCGCTGGCGCGGGTTCTCGACCTGCAGCAGCGGGCGGTTGCGGTCGTGGCGGGTGCGCTCGTACAGCACGGCCGGCGGCACGTCGAGATAGACCACCACGCCGCGCTCGCGCATCAGGCCGCGATTGGCCGGCGTGGTGACGACACCGCCGCCGGTGGCGATGACGATGTCCGGCTCCTGCGACAACTCGTCCATCATTTGCGTCTCGCGGCGGCGGAAGCCTTCCTCGCCCTCGATCTCGAAGATGGTCGGAATGCTCACGCCGGTACGGGCGATGATCTCGTGGTCGCAATCGGCAAAGCGGACCTTGCGCCGGCGCGCAAGCTCCTTGCCGACCGTGGTCTTGCCGGCTCCCATCATGCCGATCAGTATCAAGCAGCTCACGCGCGATTCGCCGGAAGTCGAAATGGAAAGGGAAACACAAAAGGTAAAAAAGGCGGGCATCCACGCAGGATGCCCGCCCCGGTATTGTATCAGCAGCGCAGCGGCTTACCGCAGCGTCAGTTCATCGGCGACGATGCGCGGAGTGATGAAGACCAGCAACTCACGGCTGTCGGCCACTTTCTGCCGAGTCTTGAACAGATTCCCCAGTACCGGGATATCGCCCAGCAATGGCACTTGCTGAATGTCGTTCGAATCAACCTCTTCATAGATGCCGCCGATCACGACCGTGCCGCCGTTCTCGATCAGGACTTCACTCTTGACCTTCTTGGTGTCGATCGACGGAATGCCATTGGTCACCTGGCCGCGTGAATCCTTGTTTTACCTCGATCGTCAATCGCATCCGGCCATCGGGCGTAATCTGCGGCGTCACTTTCAACGACAGCACGGCCTTCTTGAACGACACGCTGGTGGCGCCAGAGCTGCTCGCCTCCTGATAAGGAATCTCTGTGCCCTGCTCGATCAACGCTTCGACCTGGTTCGCGGTCAGTACGCGCGGACTGGACACCAGGCGAAGGCGGCCGTCCGACTCCTGGGCATGGAGTTCCAGGTTCAGGAATCGAGTGAATTTGTTGTTGAACAGCGTCAGGTTCAGATTGCCAAAACCGCTGGTAACACCGCCTGGCCCGCTGTTTGCGTCGCCACCAGGATTCAGGAGCCGGCCGATAGAGTTGATGGCATCCCCGCTGCCCGTAGCGGGTTCGAATGTCGCCACGCCATTTTCGTCGACCGTCGTTTCGCCGAACACCCCCTTGCCGAAGCCGACTTTCCCCAACCGGCCAACTGACGCGAACCCCAGGCTGCCCAAGCCCATGCGCACACCCAGATCACGCGAGAAGGTCTTGCTGGCCTCGACGATACGAGCTTCGATCATGACCTGGCGCGGCGCGAAATCGATCTCCTGCACCAGCCGGCGCAAGGCCTGCAAGCGAGTGCCGACATCGGTCACGAAGAGCTTGTTGCTGCGCTCATCGACCACCACACTGCCGCGCTTGGACAGGACGGTCTGATCCTTGCTCTTGAGGAAATCGAAGATTTCCTTGGCCTTGTGGTAGTTGATCTGGAAGCTCTCGGTCGCCAGCGGCTCCAGATCGATGATCTGGGCCTTGGCTTCGAGTTGCAGCTTCTCGCGCGTCGCCAGTTCGTCACCTGGGGCGATCCAGATCACATTGCCATTCTTGCGCATGTCCAGGCCCTTGGCCTGCAGGATGATGTCCAGCGCCTGGTCCCAGGGTACGTCCTTGAGGCGCAGCGTCAGGTTGCCCTGTACCGAATCGGAAGTGATGATGTTGAAGTCGGTGAAGTCGGCGATGACCTGCAGCACCGAGCGTACGTCGATGTTCTGGAAGTTCAGCGACAATTTTTCGCCGCCGAATTTTTCCTTCGCCCCTTGAACCAGCTTATTCGGATCCTCGAGCATGCGCTTAATTTCGAGCACGAAGCGGTTGTCGCTCTGGTAGGCGTTGTGTTCCCACAAACCATTCGGCACCACCGTCAGGCGCACATTGTCGCCCGACTGCTGCGCAGTCATCGACGTCACCGGCGTGCCGAAGTCCAGTACGTCGGAGCGGCGGCGCAGATGCTCGGGCAGCGAGGTCTTTAGGAAATCGACGACCAGGTTGCCGCCTTGCTGGCGGATGTCGATGCCCGCATCCGGGTTCGACAGGTCGACGACGACCCGCCCCTCGCCTTCGGCGCCGCGGCGGAAGTTGATGTCGCGCACGGCCATGCCGCTGCCGGCCGCGACCCGGGATTCGGCGAAGTTGCCCTGCGCCTGCTCGACGACGGAGCCGCGCGCTTCCTGCGCCTTGCCCTGGCGGATGGCGATGATGAGCTTGCGGCCGTCGATCCGCGTCTCGTACGGACTGAGCTTGACCAGATTCAGCACCAGCCGCGTGCGGTCGCCGGCCTGGACGATGTTGGCGCTGCGCAGATCGCCCTGCTCGATGCTCTGCACGCTGCGCCCCAGCGCATTGCCGGTATCGCGGAAATCGAAGGCGATGCGGGCGGGGCTGGCAACGCTGAAGCTCGGCGGCGGGCTTGCCAGCGCTTCCTTCATCGTCAGGCGCAGATAGATCCCATCGTCGTGCTGCGCGACGTCCAGCGCTTCGATCTGGTTCGTCTGGCTCCGGGCCTGTACCGCGTCCTGGGCCAATGCGGCGGGCATCGGCGAGAGTCCCGCAAAGGCCGTGGCCAGCACCCAAACTCGAATGTGTTTCATCATCTCCCGGCCTCCTGCCGCTCCTGCAGGGTCAGCGTGCTGATCCGCTCGACCCAGTCGCCCTGCGCGTCCTCGACGAGTTCCTTCAGGGTCATCTCGCTTTCGCCGATGCTCGTGACCACGCCGAAGTTCTGTCCCATGTAATTCCCGACCTTGATCTGATGCAGGTTCTTGCCCGCGAGCACGAGGGCGCGGTTGCTCTTGCCCTGCGACAGCACACCGACCATGCGCAGCGATTCGAGCGGATAGGCTTCGAGCGGCTCCTTGCGGCGATTCAGATCGGGCCGCAGCGAAGCATTGACCACCCGCTTCTCGACCTCCATGCGTCCCTTGGAGAAGGGGTCGTCGGCAGCGCTGCCGACGTACTCGACGATCGGAAACGGCTTGATCTCCGGCAGCGCCTTGACCGAGCCGCGCATGCCCCTGGCCTGTTCGTCCATCCAGGCGCGGATATCCTCCTGCTCACCACTGCCACACGCCGCGAGCATGGCGGCGGCGCAGGCGAGGACCAACGCACGCTTCATCGTCTCTTCCCCTTGGCTGCCGCAGCCTTGGCATCCTGGCGCTGCTTGGCGATCTCATCCTCGTCCAGATAGCGATAGGTGATCGCCTTGGCCTCGAGCTTGAGCCGGCCGTCCTTGTCGGTGTTGATCGCGAGGTTGTTCAGCGTGACGATGCGCGGCATGCGGGCGACATCGCTGGCGAACTCGCCAAGCTCGTGATAGTTGCCGGTGACGCGGATGTCGATCGGCATCTCGGCGTAGAACTCCTTGACCACGTTGCTGCCCGGCTTGAACAACTCGAATTGCAGGCCGCGGCCCAGCCCCGCCTGGTTGATGTCGGACAGCAGCGAATCCATTTCGGCCCGATTCGGCAACTGCTTCAGCAGGGCGCCGAACTGCCGGTCGATCTCGGCCAACTGACGGCGGTGTTCGTCGAGATTGACGGCCTGGCGCTTCTTGGCCGCCCAGCTGTCGCGCAGCTGCACTTCCTCCTGTTCGCGCTGGGCCAGGGTGTCCGCCTGCTCCTGCCAGTCGAACCACCAGAAAGCGCCGAGCACCGCTGCGAGCAGCCCGACCATGACGGCCGCCCTCGGCACCAGCGGCCACATGCCCGGATCGTTCGGGTCGAGTCCCTTGAAATCCTGCGCCAGCCGCTTGAAATCGATCTTCCGCGCACTCTTGAGCGTGCCAGCCGCTTTCATTTCCGCCCCCTCTTTGCCGGCGCGGCATTGCTGGTGGCCTCGGCAGCCGGCTCTGCAAGCTTGGGCCGCTCGATCCCGATACCGAGGCTGAATTCGCTGACGCGCCGCTCATCGACCGTCGCCGCCTTGGTCTCGCCCAGTGTCGGCCGCTCGAGGAAGGGAGAGTCCTCGAGGTTGCGCATCAGATGCGATACGCGCGCATTGGACTGGGCATAACCGACCAGGGTGATGCGGCTGCCCGTCTGCTTGACCGATTTCAGATACACGCCCTCGGGGACGCCCCTGGCCAGTTCGTTGAGCAGATGGACCGACTCCGCGCGCGTGCTCTGCAGATCCTCGATGACCTTCTTGCGCACCAGCAAGGCGTCGATCTGCTCCTTCAGGCGGCGGATCTCGGCGATCTGCTGGTCGAGCCTGGCGATCTCGGCCTTCAGGAAAACGTTGCGCGACTCCTGCCGCTCGATGTAGCCGGCGTAGATCGAATGCACCAGCAAACCGATCAGCACACCCAGCACGATCATCGCCGCCGACAGCACGTAGAACTGCGTGCGACGCTGCTTGCGCTTCTCTGCGCGATGCGGCAGCAGGTTGATACGGATCATTGGTCGAACCTCCGCAGGGCCAGCCCGCAGGCGACCATCAGACACGGCGCGTCGGCCAGCAGATTCTTCGGCCTCACCTTGGACGAGACGGTCATGCCGGCGAAGGGATTGCCGACGATGGTCTCGACCTGGGTGCGCGCAGTGACGACGTCGGCTAGGCCCGGCATCAGCGCGCAGCCGCCTGCCAGCACGAGGTGGTCCACGTGGTTGTACTGCGTGGAGGTGAAGAAGAACTGCAGCGCGCGCGAGACTTCGAGCGCCAGGCTGTCGAGGAAGGGGCGCATCAGGTCCCGGCGATAGGTGTCGGGCAGCGAGTCCGCACGCTTGGCCGCCTCGGCCTCATCGAGGCTCATGCCGTACTGCCGCGCGATGTCCTGTGTCAGTTGGCTGCCGCCGAAGGCCTGCTCCCGCACGTAGATCTGCTGCCGGTTGCGGAACACGCTGACGTTCATCACGTTCGCACCGGCGTCGATGAGGCCGATCACCTTGTCCTGGCCGGCATTCGGCAACTGCCGGCTGACCAGTTCGAGCGCCGCCTCGATCGCGAACGACTCGACGTCGATCACCGTGGCCTTCACGCCGGCGGCCTGGGCGACGGCGACACGGTCCTCGACCTTGTCCTTGCGCGATGCGGCGACCAGCACTTCGAGTTCACCCGGGCTGCCTGCCGCCGGACCGATGACCTGGAAATCGAGATTGACCTCGTCGATCGCGAACGGAATGTATTGATTGGCCTCGGATTCGACCGCGACCTCCATCTCCTGCTCGCGCAGACCAGCGGGCAGGATGACCCGCTTGGTGATGACGGATGAGGCCGGCAGCGCCATCGCGACATTCTTGACGCCGGCGCCGAAGCGCCTGAGCGCGCGGCGCACCGCTTCGCCGACCGCTTCGAGGTTGGCGATGTTGCCGTCCACGACGGCGTCGCGCGGCAAGGGCTCGATGGCATAGCGCTCGACTTTGTAAGCTTCCTTGTCCCCCCCGGACAGCTCGACGAGCTTGACCGATGAAGATGAAATATCGAGCCCTGCCAGCTGATTGGCGGCGGAGCCGAAAAAGGGGAGTTCAATCACAAAGAAAGTCCTTACATTTCTTCATGTTACGAGCAAAACATGATGCTTGCCGTGAAATCGTATCAATAAGTTTCAGTATATGTAAAGCAAACTGCATCACGCTTCACACCAGGAAACTGCTGGAAACCGCCAGCCTCGGGGCCATCTCGTATAATGCGCACCCCAAACGACGTTTCCTGGACTGCTGATGCGCTGGGTCCTCTATCCGATCGCGGCGCTGCTGGCGCTGGTGGTTCTCGGCCTCGCCACGCTGGCAGCGATGGCGCTGTTCGCCTGGCCCAATCTCCCTTCGCTGGAGTCCCTGACCGACTACCAGCCCCGCGTCCCGTTGCGAGTATATACATCGGATGGCTACCTCCTGGGCGAGTTCGGTGAGGAGCGCCGTGATGTGGTTCGCATTGCCGAGGTTCCGGCGCTACTCAAGCATGCAATCCTGGCCGCGGAGGACGAACGCTTCTACGAGCATGCCGGCGTCGACCCGATGGGCCTCGCCCGCGCTGCGTTGTCCAACCTGACCACCGGCGGCCGCGGCCAGGGTGCCTCGACGATCACCATGCAGGTGGCGCGGAACTTCTTCCTGACGCGCGAGAAGACCTACAACCGCAAGCTCTATGAAATCCTGCTCTCGTTCAAGATCGAACACGAACTGAGCAAGGACCAGATCCTCGAGCTCTATATCAACCAGATCTACCTGGGCCAGCGTGCCTACGGTTTTGCCGCGGCGGCACGTACCTACTACGGCAAGACCCTGGACCAGTTGACCCTGCCCGAGGCGGCGATGCTGGCCGGGCTGCCGAAAGCGCCGTCCGCCTTCAATCCCGTCGTCAATCCTGCGCGCGCCGCGCTGCGCCAACAGTACGTGCTGCGCCGCATGGTCGAGACCGGCATCATCACGCCGAGCGACTACGAAAACGCCATCGCCGCCGCCACGCCGACCCGCAGCCAGCGCGATACCGCCGCACGCAAGCCGCAGGAAAGCAGCATCCATGGCGACTACGTCGCCGAAATGGCACGCCAGATCGCCGTCGAGCAATTCGGCGACAAGGCCTACGAACTGGGCATCCGCATCTTCACCACCGTCACCCGCAAGGATCAGGAAGCCGCCTACGCCGCACTGCGCAAGGGCGTCATGGACTACGACCGGCGCCACGGCTACCGCGGCCCGGAAGCCTTCGCCGAGCTGCCGCCGAACGATGCCGCGCCCGAACAGCTCGACGAACTGCTGGCAGGCCGCAGCGACTACGACGAGCTCCTCGCCGCGGTGGTGCTGCAGGCCTCGACCAAGCAGGTCACGGTCTATCGCCGTGGCGAAGAGATCGAGATCAGCGGCAACGGCCTGCGCTTCGCCGCGCCGATGCTTGCCGACAAGGCACCGCAGACGCGGCGCATCCGCCGCGGCGCCATCGTCCGCATCCGCGATACCGGCAAGAACGGCTGGGAAATCAGCCAGGTTCCCGAAGTGCAATCGGCCCTGGTGGCGATCGATCCGCGCGACGGCGCGGTGCGCGCGCTGGTCGGCGGCTTCGACTTCAACCGCAGCAAGTTCAACCACGTCACCCAGGGCCAGCGCCAGCCGGGTTCCAGCTTCAAACCCTTCATCTACTCCGCCGCGCTCGAACGCGGCTACGGTCCGGGCCACATCGTCGAGGACGAGCCGCTGTACTTCCCCCCCGGCGTCACCGGCAGCCAGGCCTGGGAGCCGAAGAACTACGATGCCAAGTACGCCGGACCGATGACGATCCGCGACGCCCTCGTCCGCTCCAAGAACATGGTGTCGATCCGCATCCTGCAGGACATCACGCCGCGCTACGCCCAGGACTACATCGGCCGCTTCGGCTTCGACTCGGCCAAGAACCCGCCCTACCTGCCGATGGCGCTGGGCGCGGGCAGCGTCACGCCCTGGGAGCTGGCCGGCGGCTACGCCGTATTCGCCAATGGCGGCTTCCGCGTCGATCCCTACGTGGTCAAGGAAATCTACGACGGCAACGGCAAGCTGATCGCGCGCACCGATCCGCCGGTCGCGAGCGAGAGCGCACCGCGCGTGCTGGATCCGCGCAATGCCTGGCTGATGGATTCGATGCTGCAGGACGTGGTGTCGCGCGGCACCGCCGCGCGTGCCCGCAGCCTCAAGCGCAACGACCTCGCCGGCAAGACCGGCACCACCAACGACTATCTGGACGCCTGGTTCTGTGGCTACAACCCCGACCTGGTGGCCGTGTCCTGGGTCGGCTTCAGCCAGCCGCGCAATCTGGGCCGGGGCGAGACCGGCGGCGCGGCGGCATTGCCGATCTGGATCGACTACATGCGCACTGCGCTCGCGGGTACGCCGGAAATCCAGCGCCCCCGCCCCGGCGGCCTGATCCAGATCGAGGCCGGCGACGGCAGCCGCATGGATTACCAGTACGCCGAATACGATCCGCCCGAACCGCCGGTCGCGCCCAACTGGCTGCTGGAGATGTTCGCGTCGGACCAGGGGCCGGCGCTGGAAGCGCCTGAAGAGGCCATCCCGCCGGTCGCCCCGCCGCCGCAGCCCATCCCCGCCGCGCAGGCCCCTGCTCCGGTCGAAGACCGCATGCCGGTGCCGATCCGGCGCTGAGTTTCAGTACGGGCGGACCAGGGTGACGGTTTCGCCGGCCTGCTCGCTCGCCAGCGCAGCCAGCATCGCCCACAACTCGCCGTCATCGCGGGTGTTGCGCCAGGCGCCCTCCAGCGGACGGAAATGAAAGCCGCCCGACCTGGCTGCGACCCAGATCTCGCGGGCGGCGGTATGGCGGTTGATGATCATCTTGCTGCCGTTGTCGAATTCGATCTCGAGCACGCCGCCGGGCTTGGGTTCGATGTCGATGTCGGCGCCACAGGCATCGAAGGCGTTCTCGATGCGCGCCAGCTCGGCCTCGGCCAACATGTTGAATGCGGACTCTTCCATGCGGATTCCTTCTGATAGCATTCCGGTTTTTCGTGAATGATGGCGATGCGAGCCAAACTTACCGCGATCGCGCTAGCCTGCGCGCTGCTGTCGGCCTGTGGCATCAAGGGCCCGCTCTACCTGCCCGCGCCCAGGACCGGCGCCTCCGGCCAGCCCGCGCAGGGCGCCGATCATAGCAAACCCTCCCAGCCGCCGGCCCAGGACGAACAGCCGGGCCAATACACGCCGATCCAGTGAGCCCGACGCGATGAGCACCTCGAACGCCCCCTCAGTCTTCTGCCGACGCCGACCCTGCACGCCCGGGACGGCATCCTCACCCTCGAAGGGTGCTCGCTGGCGCAGCTCGCCGAAAAGTTCGGCACGCCGACCTACGTCTATTCGAAAGCCGCGCTGACCGCCGCCTTCGAAGCCTGGCAGCAGGCACTGTCCGGCCACCGCTCGCTGATCTGCTACGCGGTGAAGGCCAACTCCAACCTGGGCATCCTGTCGGTGTTCGCCCGCCTGGGCGCGGGCTTCGACATCGTCTCCGGCGGCGAACTGGCGCGCGTGCTGGCCGCCGGCGGCCAGGCGAGCAAGGTGGTGTTCTCCGGCGTGGGCAAGACCCGCGACGAAATGCGCCAGGCGCTGAAAGCCGGCATCCGCTGCTTCAACGTCGAATCCGCCACCGAACTCGAGCGCCTCGACGCGATCGCCGGCGAACTGGACGTGCTGGCGCCGGTGGCCTTGCGCGTCAATCCGGACGTCGATCCGAAAACCCACCCCTACATCTCCACCGGGCTCAAGGGCAACAAGTTCGGCGTCGCCTTCGCCGACGCGCAGACGCTCTATCGCCGCGCCGCGGCGCTGCCGAACCTGCGCATCACCGGCGTCGCCTGCCACATCGGCTCGCAACTGCTCGACCCGGTGCCGATGGCCGAAGCGGCGCAGAAAGTCGCCGCTCTGGTCGATCGCCTCGCCGGCGACGGCATCACGCTCGACCACATCGACCTCGGCGGCGGCCTCGGCATCCGCTATCGCGACGAAGCGCCGCCGGTGGTGGCCGACTACCTGGCGCCGCTGCTGAAGGTGTTCGAAGGCCGCAGCGAGGAACTGTGCTTCGAGCCCGGCCGCTCGCTGGTCGGCAACGCCGGCCTGCTGCTGACCCGCGTCGAATACCTGAAGCCCGGCGAGACGAAGAACTTCGCCATCGTCGACGCCGCCATGAACGACCTCGCCCGCCCGGCGCTGTACGACGCCTGGCACGAGGTCGTCGAAGTCGCGGCCCCCTGCGCCGATTCGCAGATCTACGACATCGTCGGCCCGATCTGCGAAAGCGGCGACTTCCTGGCCCGCGAACGCCGGCTCGCCGTGGCCGAAGGCGACCTCCTCGCCATCCTGTCGGCCGGCGCCTACGGCATGACGATGAGCTCCAATTACAACACCCGGCCGCGCGCCGCCGAAGTCATCGTCGATGGCGAACAGGCTCATCTGGTGCGCGCACGCGAAACCGTCGCCGCATTGTTCGCGGATGAGAAGCCGCTGCTCTGAGCCGTTCATCGAGCGATCGGACGGGTTGCAACAAGGCCGTTTTCGCGGCTGAAGCCGGGACTGCCGGCGCGATCATCCAAAGGATGCCGGCGCCCAAGACGCTACGACCGGCCCCGGGGCCTCTTTCAGCAGCCCTCTTCAGGCGCTCCCATCGCCAAGACGCTCGGACTCCTGATAGAGCGCCCGGCCGAAAGCCTTCCAGGCCTTGCCGCCGCTGGTATGCACGCCGATCTGCGCACTCTGGCGCATGGTGTCGAGCATCAGATCGGCCAGGGCGAACAGTTCGCCCGTGAGCTTGTCCTGGCGGACCGGGCTGCGCAGGAGCTTCATCACGCCTCCCGGCTCGGTGCTCAGCGCCTGGCGGGCCAGTTCCCGCATCCGGCCCTGATCGTCCCAGTCCAGCCCCAGCGCCAGGCCGCGCTTGTAGATTTCGCGCTCAAGCTCGTCGGCCGTGCGCGCATAATGTCCGAATCCACTCATTCTCGATACTCAGCAATCAGGCCGGAGCACATGCTCCCGGCACCTGTACCCATGAAATCCCACAGGCGTATCCGGTTTTCATCATTGTCTCCATCGGCCCCATTCTATCGTCGTGCAGCAGCGCACCTCCGCCCTCTCCGGCGCTCACCGTGCTGCAGTGCACTACCCCAGCGATTCTGCCACTACCTGGGCCTGCTTTGCAGCGCGCTGATCCTGTTCGCTCCCCCCGTCTTCGCTGCCGGCGGGCTTCCGCCGCCGGTGAAACTGGCGCTCGAACGCGCCCGGATCGGCGAGGATGCGGTATCGGTCTGGGTACAGCCGGTGGACGCGGTACGGCCCGGCATGGCCTTCAATGCCGGCAAGGCGATGAATCCGGCCTCGGTGATGAAGCTCGTCACCGCCTTTGCCGCGCTCGACCGGCTCGGCCCCGCCTGGACCTGGACGACCCGGCTCGCCAGCAACGCCACCGTCGCCGGGGGCGTGCTGGACGGCGACCTGTACGTCGTCGGCAGCGGCGACCCGGTGCTCGACCAGGAGCGGATCGCGAAGCTGCTGCGGCGCCTGCGCGGGCTCGGCATCGACCGGATCGGCGGCGACATCGTGCTCGACGCCTCCGTGCTGAAGCTGCCGCCGCACGACCCGGACGCCTTCGACGGCCGCGGCCTGCGCCCCTACAACAGCGGCCCGCACGGCCTGCTGATGCACTACAACACCCTGCAGCTCGCGCTCTTCCCCGGCAACGGCAACAATGAGTCGGTGACCGTGGTCGCCGAGCCGCCGCTGGCCGGTGTCGTCATCGACAACCGTCTGCAGACTTCCGGCAGCAACTGCGATGTCTGGTACCGCGATCTCGAAGCGCGGATCGAGCCCGGCCGCCGCCTCGTGCTCAGCGGCAGCCTGCCGGCAGCCTGCGGCCCGCGCACCTGGAGCGCGGCACCGCTGCCGCCGGCCGAATACGGCGCCGCGCTGGTCGCCACGCTGTGGTCGGAAGCCGGCGGCCGGCTCGACGGCCAGGTACGCGACGGCATCGCCCCACCCGGCGTGCGCACCCTGCTGAGCCACGAATCGCCGCCGCTCGCCGACATCGTGCGCGACATGAACAAATGGTCGAGCAACGTCATCGCCCGCCAGTTGCTGGCCGATCTCGGCGCCTTCCTCGCCGGCCCGGCCAGCGATGCGCCGGACATGGTCGCCGCCGGCGCCCGCGCCACCACCGCGCAGCTCGCTGCCGCCGGCCTCGATGTCGATGGCCTAGTGATCGAAAACGGCTCAGGCCTGTCGCGCATCGAGCGCATCCGCGCCGACACCCTGGGCAAGATGCTGCTGCTGGCCTGGCAGCGGCCGTGGATGCCGGAGTTCATCTCGGCGCTGCCGGTCGCCGGCCTCGACGGCACGGCGCGCAACCGCCTGCGCAACAGCCCGGCCGGCGGCCAGGCCCACATCAAGACCGGCACGCTGAACGGCGTGCGTGCAATCGGCGGCTACCTGCTGGATCGCAACGGGCGACGCCATGTGCTGGTGATGATGGTGAACCACCCCGAAGCGGCCGCCAGTGCCGCAGCGCAGGACGCGCTGCTGGAATGGGTCTGGGCCGGCCAGCCCTGAAGGGCTGGCCGGTTTGCTGCGGTCAGCCTTGCGGCGGCATCGGCAGCGGCGCGCGCTGGATCAGCACCCACCAGCCGCGCACGATGCGGTAGAGAATCCACAGCCCGGCAAGCAGAATCACCGCGAACGCGAACGGCAGGCCGATGACGGTCACGGCCATCAATGCCGCGATCACCACCCACAGCACCGCGAACCAGAAGGTGCGGATCTGCCAGCGGAAATGGCTTTCGAGCCAGGTGCCGCGCACCGCCGTCTGGTTCCAGTAGTTCAGGATCACCGCCGCGATCGACGGCAGGCTGGCGATGAAGCTGAAGATGATCGTCGCCGAACCGACGACGGCGGAAAACACCGCGAACGCATGCAGCGCATAGACCAGGTGCGTGACGGTGACCATGTTCTCGGACGGCTGGCCGATCGGCAGCGGGGCGGGAACGGGATTGCTCATCGATTCTCCTCGGTTGCAGGTGCCGCACGGGATTGGCGGCATCCGTGACGGCGACTTCGACCCCCTCGCCGCCTCGGCGTTCGGCACTGGGGCAACATCAAACGTAAGCGGGTGTTCCGCCGCCGCGGTTCGCGCCTGCCCTCACAGGCCGAGTTCGCCCCACATCGCATCGACCTTCGCCTTGACCTCGGTATCCATGGCGATCGGCGTGCCCCATTCGCGGCTGGTTTCGCCCGGCCACTTGTTGGTCGCGTCCAGCCCCATCTTGCTGCCCAGGCCCGCGACCGGGCTGGCGAAATCGAGGTAGTCGATCGGCGTATTGTCGACCAGCGTGGTGTCGCGGGTCGCGTCCACGCGCGTGGTCATGGCCCAGATCAGCTCCTTCCAGTCGCGGATGCTGACGTCGTCGTCCACCACGATGATGAACTTGGTATACATGAACTGGCGCAAGAAGCTCCAGATGCCGAACATCACCCGCTTGGCGTGGCCGGGATACTGCTTGCGGATGCTGACCACCGCCAGGCGGTAGGAGCAGCCTTCGGGCGGCAGGTAGAAATCGACGATCTCGGGAAACTGCTTCTGCAGCAGCGGCACGAAGACCTCGTTCAGCGCCAGGCCCAGCATCGCCGGCTCGTCGGGCGGCTTGCCGGTGTAGGTGCTGTGGTAGATCGGATCGCGCCGCATGGTGATGCGCTCGATCGTGGAACACCGGGAATTCGGAGACTTCGTTGTAGTAGCCGGTGTGGTCGCCGTAAGGGCCTTCCGGCGCCATGTCGCCGGGGTGGATCACGCCTTCGAGCACGATCTCGGCCGATGCCGGCACCTGGAGATCGTTGCCGAGGCAGTTCACCAGCTCGGTCTTGGCACCGCGCAGCAGGCCGGCGAACTGGTATTCGGAGATCGTGTCCGGCACCGGCGTCACCGCGCCGAGGATGGTCGCCGGGTCGCAACCCAGCACTACCGACACCGGGAAAGGCTCGCCCGGATGCGCGCGCTGGTGCTCGAGGAAATCCAGCGCGCCGCCGCGGTGGGCCAGCCAGCGCATGATCACGCGGTTGCGGCCGATCACCTGCTGGCGGTAGATGCCCAGGTTCTGGCGCTTCTTGTGCGGCCCCCGCGTCACCACCAGGCCCCAGGTGATCAGCGGCGCGGCATCGCCCGGCCAGCAGTGCTGGATCGGCAGCTTCGCCAGGTCGACTTCATCGCCTTCCCACACCACCTGCTGGCAAGGCGCCGAGCGGACTTCCTTCGGCGCCATGTTGAGCACCTGCTTCAGCACCGGCAGCTTGTCCCAGGCATCCTTCAGGCCCTTGGGCGGCTCCGGCTCCTTCAGGTAGGCGAGCAGCTTGCCGACTTCGCGCAGCGGCGCGCTCCAGTCGCCGTCGGCAACGTCCTCGCCCATGCCCATCGCCACCCGCTCCGGCGTGCCGAACAGGTTGGCGAGCACCGGAATGGCCTGCGGCACACCGCGCGTCAGCGGCTTCTCGAACAGCAGCGCCGGGCCGCCGGCGCGCAGCACGCGGTCGGCGATCTCGGTCATTTCCAGATGGGTGTCGACCGGCAGCGTGATGCGCTTGAGTTCGCCGCGGGCTTCGAGCTGGCTGATGAAGTCGCGCAGGTCGTCGTATTTCATGCAGTTGCCCCAGGATCAGCGATGCGCGTTGATCGCGTCGCGGGTATCGAGCGCGACCTGGCGTGCAGCAGCGGCGAAATCCTCGCCCTTGCCGGCGTACAGGATCGCGCGCGAGGAATTGATCATCAGCCCGCTGCCGTCCGCACTGCGCCCCGCCGCCATGGTCGCGGCGATGTCGCCGCCCTGGGCGCCGATGCCGGGCACCAGCAGCGGCATGTCGCCGGTCAGTTCGCGCACGCGGGCGATCTCGGCGGGGAAAGTGGCCCCCACCACAAGGCCGCAGTTGCCGCTGGCATTCCAGTCCTGCGCCACCAGCCGGGCGACGTGTTCGTACAGCTTGATGCCGCCGACGTCGAGGAACTGCAGGTCGGAGCCGCCCGGATTGGACGTGCGGCACAGCAGGATCACACCCTTGTCGGGGTAAGCGAGATAAGGATCGACCGAGTCGCGACCCATGTAGGGATTGACCGTGATCGCGTCGGCCTTGAAACGCTCGAAGGCTTCGACGGCGTATTGCTCGGCGGTGCTGCCGATGTCGCCGCGCTTGGCATCGAGCACCACCGGCGTGCCCGGATGGCGGGCATGGATGTGTTCGATCAGGGCTTCGAGCTGGTCCTCGGCGCGGCGCGCGGCGAAGTAGGCGATCTGCGGCTTGAAGCAGCACACCAGGTCGGCGGTGGCATCGACGATCTGCCTGCAGAACTCGAGGATCGCATCCGGCCGTCCCTGCAGGTGGGCGGGAAAGCGGGCCGGATCGGGGTCGAGGCCGACGCACAGCAGGCTGTTGCGCTGCTGCCAGGCGGCTTTCAGGGCGGTCATGAAATGCATGTCGGCATCCAGGGACGAGAGGTTCGGAGGGGTGCGGACCGGCCGTGCTCAGGCACGGCGCAGCAGGTCGTCGATCAGCAGGCCGGCGAACACCGCCGCGCCCAGCCAGTTGTTGTGGCGGAAGGCCTTGAAGCAGCCGGCGCGGTCGCGATCGCGGATCAAGGTGTAGTGATAGCCGGCGATCGCCGCCGCAACCAGCAGGCCGATGAACCAGGCCGGCCCTCGCCCGGCGGCGACACCGACGGCGGCGAGCAGGCCGAGCATGGCCGCATAGCACAGCATCACCGCGGCGACGTCGAAGCGGCCGAAGGTGATGGCCGAAGACTTGATGCCGATCTTCAGATCGTCGGGCCGGTCGACCATCGCGTACTCGGTGTCGTAGGCGATGGCCCAGAAGACGTTGGCGAGCAGCATGGCCCAGGCGATGGCCGGCACTTCGCCGAGGATCGCGGCAAAGCCCATCGGAATGCCGAAGCCGAAGGCAATGCCGAGATAACCCTGCGGAATGGCGAGGAAGCGCTTGGTGAAGGGATAGCTGGCAGCGAGGAAAAGCGCCGGCAGCGAGAGCCAGAGAACCAGCGAATTCAGCGGCAGGATCAGCAGGAAGGCGAGCAGCGACAGGCCGCCCGCGAGCAGCAGCGCTTCGCGGGTACTGACCATGCCGGTCGCCAGCGGGCGCTCGCGGGTGCGCTCGACGTGGCCGTCGAAGTCGCGGTCGGCGTAGTCGTTCATGACGCAGCCGGCCGAACGCATCAGGAAGGTGCCGATGACGAAGATCACCAGGATGTGCAGCGGCGGCCAGCCCTCGGCGGCGAACCACAGCGCCCACAGCGTCGGCCACAGCAGCAGCAGCGTGCCGATCGGCTTGTCGATCCGCATCAGGCGGGCGTAATGGGGAAGCTTGTCGCTGAAACGCATGGTCTCGGTCATCGGGGCAGCTCGAAAATCGCAGGCAGGAAGAACTCGCTCACCATCAGCGCGCGGCCATGGCGCAGGAACAGCGAGCGGCGTCCCCACAGCTCGCGCTCCATCGCCATCGGCGGCTGCCGCGCCGACAGTGCGGCACGGGCCCGATGATAACGCGCATCGCGCGCATCGAGCCGGGTGCAGGCCAGCGGCGCGCGTTCGATCGCCGGGTCGGCGAACAGCGCGGCGCCGAGCGGACGTGCACCGAAACCGTGGAAGAGGTTCCATGCCCCGCGCACATTGCGGCGCGGCAGCAGGGAGCGGGCGAACACCACCGGCACACCGTCGGCAATCAGCAGAACCTCCCTCGCCCACACCCGCTCGCCCGCACGCAGGCCGAGCAGCACGGCTTCGTCCCTCACGGCCTGCCCCAGCCCCTGGTACAGCACCTCGACGCCGAAACGCCCACAGCGCCGGCGGATGCGGGCAGTGAGCGACGAAGGATCGGTGAGCCAGGGGATCAGTACGGGCGGAACCGTGGCACGCGGCGGCGTCGACGACCAAGTTTCGCGATGAGGACAGGAAAGCATGGAATCTCTTGCGGGAACAGACGGCATTCTAATCCCATTGCCCGCGAACACCGGTTCCTTGCCTGGATCACGCCCCCGCGCCGGCGTCGTGGAGGCGGACCGTGTTCTTGCCGGCCTTTTTTGCGCAGTACAGCGCCCGGTCGGCGCATTCCAGCAGCCGGCCGGCTTCCAGCCCATGCTCCGGCCCGCACGCGACGCCGACACTCAGCCCGATGGAGATGCGGGCCGCATCGACGACGAACGGCCGCGCGATTTCCGCAATCAGCCGCTGCGCCTGCGCAATGCTATCCATGCCGCCCCGGCCGTCGGACAGAACCGTGAACTCGTCCCCACCAAGGCGGAACACACGATCCGATTCACGCAGGGAAGCCTGCAAGCGCACGGCGGTTTCACGCAGCACCGCATCGCCCGCCGCATGCCCGAACGTGTCATTGACCTGTTTGAAACCATCCAGATCCATGTAGAACAGCACGAATTTCCCACCTTCCTGGCGCGCCCGTGCGATGGCCAGATCCAGACAGGCGGAAAAGGCGGCCCGGTTCGGGAGCCCGGTCAGATCATCCACCTCGGCCAGATGCTTCAACTGCGCCTCCAACTGCTTGCGATGCCCGATGCCACGCACCGAGACGACGTAGCCGTCCGCCTGGCCGGTGTTGCGATCCAGCGTCAGCCTGATGAAGGCTTCGAGCCATACCCAGGAGCCATCCTTGTGGCGCTGGCGCTGCTCGCTGCGGCCGCCCCGCAGGCGGCCGGCCCGTACCTCCTGCATCAGCGCCATGAACGCCGGCACATCATCGGGATGGGTCAATTCGATGGCCCTGCGCCCGATGAGCTCTTCCGGCGCATAACCCAGCAGTTCCTCGACCGCGGGCGATACGTACAGCCGGACGCCATCGAGATCGCCCCGTATGATCGTGTCGGTCGACGCCTCCGCCAGCAATCTGAAATCGCTTTCCCGGCGCAGCGCCCGCTGCGCCAGCTCGAACAGCCGAAGCTGTTCCTCCGCAAGCGCGGCGAACTGCTCGAACTGGCGCCGATCGTCTGCGCCGAACGCCCTGGACGAAGGTCCGAACAGGGAAAACCGGCCGACGCCGCCGTCACCGAACGGAATGGAAGCGACCGGGCTGCCGTCCCCCGCATCAATCACAGCTGCCAGCTCCGCATATGCGGCGGATGCCGATCCGACGGCATGCCAGACCTTGCTTGTACCCTGGACCCGGATGGTCGCCGCAGCCATGCCGAACATGCGGCAAGCCATGTCGCACAGCAGATCGAAACGAAGATCCGGCAGCTCGACCGCCTCGATGCCGCTTGTGAGCACGCGCATGCTGGCGCTGCCCTCGGGGCGATGCGCCGGATAATCAATTATCATTCTTGTGATTTCTCTCTGCTGTCCGGCAGCCTTGCACTGCGGGAGCTCTTCAGGTTGGGGTCTCGCGATTCTACGAAGAATCGATGAAGCCCGCATCCGCGCTCTGGCAGGCACTCCCCAGCAGGTCACACCCACCCTGAATCAAAGATGCATCCATTGCCGGATGTCGCTACCACGCGAGTATGCAGGGAAAAATCGTCGAGTCACGGCATCTCCCATGGCATAACGTAGCAATGGGCGGACCGCGCGGCTTTTCGCGCAGATCCGCTCGAATGGTGGGTCATGAGAAAATTGCAGACGTCATAAACAGGCCTAACTGCCGGGTTCGCGCTCAAAACGGGCTCATCCAAAAGGCTTCCGTCGATGCAATGTGCGCGTAACTATCTCAGTCGGTTGTTTCGGCCAGAATGGCCCATTGATCGCCGGCTTCCACCAGAGCTTCGCGTATGCCACCGGAAGTGACTGCCCGATGGACGACTTGGCCCCAAACATGGCTGGCGGTCTCCAGCGAGGAAACCCAGATGTAGGAAATCGTTCTCCCTACGAGCGGCTCGATGATGTCCGCAGGGTAGTGGCAAGCCATGAAGGTCTGGGAGCACAGAATGTGATAACTGCTGCCTGCCACTACGCCCACGCAGCCGACGTTGTCTGTTTCGATCACGCCGAAACCCATGCGGCGAAATCGATCGAGGCTAGGCGCGATATCGGCCAGGATGGTCAATGGTGTGGTGCGTCGGACAGGGCTGCTGGAGACCGTGAGCGCATCCACGGAAAGGGCGAATACGGACGCAAGAGCCGTAAGCGAGGACAGGGTCGCCTTGTCGCCTCGTTCCAAGCGCTGCACAGTGCGCGTGCTTACCCCGCTTGCCGCTGCAAGATGATCCTGCGACCAGCCGCGCTTGCGGCGTTCCGATTTGAGACGGGCTCGATTGACTGCGATGGGCATGGCAATGCTCCTAATGTTATGCGGATCAAGGCCACGGTAGCACCAGCACAAACGCGCCGCCACGACGGGAGCACGCCACCTGATTTACAACCCTCGCCGAATTCAGGGTCTCATAAGCAGGCGATACACGTCTTTGCCGCATAACGCTCGTCCCAAAAGCAGCATCGGCTTGAACGACTTGTTACGCAGCACAATTTTCTGACCTGATCATATCAACATGAGGTATGCCGTCTTCTTCGTACACCTCCCCCACTGAGCGGAATCCGAGCGACTCATAGAATCTTGTCCTGGTCTAATTCTCGTAGCCACCTCGATAGGGGATGATCCTTCCCAACGAGAGCCCCGCCAAACATGACCCGTATCCGTAGAACCTTCGATGCCGCCTTCAAGCTGCCGGAGCGAGTCAAGCTAGTTGTCGCCTGATTCATGCGACCAATTGCTTTTTGTCTTCAGAGTGCAGGTGGTGGAGAACGACTGCGTCGCGTTCAGGATTGAGCGTGACGGCGCCGATCGGCGACCAGTTGCGTGTTGGGCCTGACCAGCGTGCTGGATGGCGTTCGCGGGCCTGAAGATAGGTCTGATGACGTGCTTCGAGAATTGCCTGATCCTCACCGGCATGGCGCTGCGCGGGCGTGACGTAGCGGATGGCGCTATGTCGATGTTCGAAGTTGTACCAGTGCACGAAGTCGTATCCCCAGGCCCGGGCCTGCTGAAGGCAGGCGAAACCGCGCGCGGGGAATTCTGGCCGGTATTTGGCGGTTTTGAACAAGGATTCGACGAAGGCATTGTCGTCCGAGACGCGTGGGCGCGAGTACGACGGTTTGACCCCCAGCCAGTGGAGCATCGCGAGCACGGTGGTGGCCTTGAGCGTGCTGCCGTTATCCCCGTGCAGAACGGGTTTGGTTGGCTTTGCGTGGATGTACTGACCCAGTGAAAACCTGCTCAGGTGTTACTGTGAGAGGAAAACACTATGAGTACGTTGATGGACGAAGAGATCAAGCGCTGGACGGCCAAGCGCAAGACGGCACTGGTGCTGGAGATCATCCAGGGCAAGACCAGCGTGTCGGAGGCCAGCAGAGCTTATGACTTGCCGCCCTCTGAGATTGAGGGCTGGATGGAAGACGGCCGCAAGGGCATGGAGAACGCCCTGAAGGCCAATCCGCAGGACGTGCGTGAGCAGTACGAGCGGCAGCTCAAGGAACTCCAGGAAGCCTACGGCGAAGCGATGCTGGAGCTACGCGCCCGAAAAAAATTGCAGTCCCTGCTGGGCGAGGACGAGAAATGATCGAGACGATCCGCCAGGGACTGCAGGCCGAGGGCATCACCGTCTCGATCAGCAAACTGTGCCGGTGGTTCGAAGTGCCGCGTCGCAGCGTGTACTACCGGCCGGTGAAGGGCGTACCGACGCTGCAGGAGCGCTTCGTGGCGCCGATCAAGGCCATGATTGAGGAGAACCCGTCGTTTGGATACCGGACGGTGGCGCATCTGCTGGGATCCAACAAGAACACGGTGCAGCGCATCTTCCAACTCAAGGGTTGGCAGGTACGCAGGCGCCCCGTGGGCTTCAGGCCACGGATCCAGGCTCTGCCCTCGGTGGCCAAGGCGCCCAATGAACGCTGGGCCACGGACATGTGCCGGGTTTGGGCAGGGCGCGATGGCTGGACGACGATGGCCCTGGTGATCGACTGCCACAGCCGCGAACTGCTGGGCTGGCACCTGTCGCGCAGCGGGAAGTCCAAGACGGCGGAGTCGGCACTGGAGCAGGCCCTGATTGCGCGGTTTGGCACATTGGGCCGTGTGCCCGAACCGTTCCTGCTGCGCTCGGACAATGGCTTGGTCTTCACCAGCCGCAGCTTCACGGCGCTGGTCAGGAGCTACGGACTGCGCCAGGAGTTCATCACGCCGCATAGTCCAGAGCAGAACGGCCTGGTCGAGCGGGTGATCCGCACGCTCAAAGAGCAATGCGTGCATCGCCACCGCTTCGAATCCCTGCAGCATGCCAGTCGCCTGATCGGGGACTGGATTCACTTCTACAACCACCGGCGCCCGCACCAAGCGCTGGGCATGAAGACTCCCGCTGAGACATTTGCATTAGCGGCCTGACCTGTGCAGGTTCTGCTGGGTCAGTACATGGATACCCTCTGCGAGCGCGGTGCGCTTGAGCAGATGCACGGCATGATCGGCGTCATCGTGTTCGTGGATCTCCCAACCGACGATCTTGCGGCTGTACAAATCGAGGATCAGGTAGAGATAGACCCATTGGCCCTGCACCTCGGTGGGCAGGTAGGTCATGTCCCAGCACCACACCTGGCCGGGGGCCGTTGCCACATGGGTGCTCGGCGCGCGAGCGGGCTGGGGTGCTCGGCTGCGCCCACGATGGTGGTTCTGACCATGGGCGCGCAGCACCCGCTGGAAGCTCGATTCGCTGGCGATATAAACGTTCTCGTCAGCGAGCATCGGCACGATCCGCGCCGGCGGCAGTGCCGCGAAGCGCGGCTCATTGGCCACCGCCAGGATGCAGGCACGTTCTTCGGCGCTCAGCGCATGTGCAGGTATCGGGCGTTCAGCCACCGGGCGCCGATCTCCGCCGATCAGGCCATGTCCAGCCCGCCAGCGCTGCAGCGTCCTGACCGTGATGCCGGCCACCTCGCACGCAGCGCGCAGGCGCGCACCGGCAGCGTGGGCGGTCTCGATATGACGGACCCTCACTTGGCGATCTTCCAGGCCGATCATGCGTCCTCGTCCCTGTCCTTCGGAAAGATCGCCTCGAGTTTTTTTGACAACACCAACAAGGCCGCCGCTTCAGCCAGCGCCTTGTCCTTGCGGCGCAGTTCGCGCTCGAGTTCCTTGATGCGCCGCCGATCCGCCTTCGTTTCGCGGTGGCTTGCACGCGCATCTTCAGGCTCGGCAAGCGCCTGCGTAGCCGCCATGCGCCATTGCTCAAGCTCTTGCGGATACACGCCGTTCTCACGGCACCAGGCGCTCTTGCTGGCCTCGTCCAGGGCCGCTGTCGCCAGCACCGCCTCGAATCGGGCCGGCGCTGTCCAGGCCCGCTCGCGAGCGGGCCTGGACAGCGCATCCGCACGCCATCGCTCCAACGTCGCCGTTGAAATGCTCAACTCACGCGAAACCACCTCCACCGCAGCGCTCTCCGGCGGCAACAACCGGGCGACCGCTTTGTCTTTGAATGTTTGTCCGTATCTGGCCACTTCGTTCTTCCGTTATCGCCCCCGAGGGTTAGATTCTAACGAGGCGACAACTATTCTGACTCCGGGGGACCGACAGCCGGCATGACTTGCCGGTGGCGGCCAACCTGCTGGAGCGGCGCTTCAATCCCAGCGCCCCCGATCAAGCCTGGGTGGCCGACATCACGTACATCCGCACCGGGCGCGGATGGCTGTATCTGGCCGCCGTGCTGGACCTGTACTCACGCAAGATCGTGGGCTGGGCGACAGCGCCCAACATGCCCGCCGAACTGGTGTGCACGGCCTTGCAGATGGCCATCGTCCTGCGACAGCCAAAGCCGGGATTGATCGTGCATACCGATCGCGGCAGCCAGTACGCCAGCCAGGCCCACCGCGACCTGCTGGCCCGTCACGGCCTGGTTGCCAGCATGAGCCGCAAGGGTAACTGCTGGGACAATGCGGTGATGGAGCGCTTCTTCTTGAACCTCAAGATGGAACGGGTCTGGCAACGAAACTACGCCAACCCCGCCGAGGCCAGCGCCGACGTTACCCATTACATCGTCGGCTTTTACAACACCCACCGGCTGCACTCCACGCTCGGATACCAATCACCAGCCGACTACGAGAAAGCCTCTACCTGAAATCCCCTATCCCGGTGTCCACTAAAACTTGACCACGACATCTTTTCAGATACACCTGTGCGCCAATCTTGATCCCGCTCATCGGGAAAGTTGCCTCTGTGAACTTTATGGCCTCCTCCAGCAACCGGCGGCCAACCTTCAGTCCCCTGAACTTCTTGATAGTCATGACGCGGCCGATTGAGGGTTCGCTGTACTTGATCCCAGGGTCAACAACCCTGGCATAAGCAGCCAGCTCGCCATCCATGAAAGCGGACAAATGCCAAGCATGGAGATCCATCCCATCGGTTTCCTGATAGGGGCAATTTTGCTCGACAACAAAAACTGATTCACGGGCGCCGATGATCCCGTATAGCTCCAGCGCTGTAAGAGAGTCCAGCCGAGACCACTTGAAATCAATATTCACGCCATCCGCCTCATCCAAAATCTCGTTACAGTCGATAGTGAAATTTTCCATGCCGGCTAACGTAGAGCTAACTAGCGCTGCGCGGCTTTATCGCCAAGCGCCCAGCGACCGAAGGGAGCAAAGTTGAGCGAGTTATGAAGGTCACAGCGCCTCTTTATGGCGACGAAGCCATGGGAAAAGTAAAAGAGCTGCACCAGCCGAAAAACCCAGCAAGCCCCACAGCCAAAAATATGGAGAGTGTGCGGCAAAAATGCGATAGTACTGGTTCCCTGAGCCGCCAAAACTGATGGGATCGCTACCGACGAAACCGGATGCAAATGCAAGCACCCCAAAGGCAAGAGCAATCAAGGCGCACAGGATACGCAGCCAACGAACAAGTGAGGTTTTGGCAGACATGCTTGCTGATATCTAAATTAAGCCGCATTGCAAAGCAACGTGGACTTGAATGACTATAAAGGGGCTTCCCACTTCCGCTGCTGGCCTGCTCGGCCCGGCATCGAAGTGCCAAGATTGAATTGCTGAGGTTCAATCTAAAGACGCAAAAGGAGAAATCCAAATGAATGCTACGACGATTGGAGTGGATCTGGCAAAGAATGTGTTCGTGGCCTGCGCAGGCGACAGCACGGGGCGGATGACATCGGACCCAGCGCCGTCGATCGCGCCGGCGTGACCCTTGCCGCAGCAAGGAAAGACCCAGAGTTCTGCATAGTCGCCACGAGGACCGGTGTTCCCAATGCTTCTCGGATGCATCGGGTGAAAGGAGCAGTTGAAAGCGGAAAAAGTCGACTGAGAGTCTGGGTCGAATTCACTCCCGCAGTAGGACGCAATGACTAGGTGGCATGGTGACGCCTAACGCTTCGCTGAGCCGATGCGAGGGCACGCCAGCGTCCTCGCGGTCGACTCGAGCGGGATGTTCGGGTAACTACTTCTCCTCTATCGACCCACTGTTGTCGCTTTCCGTAATGCGGATAGTCCCTGCCCTAGCAGGCTGGGCACTATGAGTGGACATATCAGGATTTCCGCCGGAGATTGGGCCTGCTGGGGTTGGAACGTCCGGAGCGGACTCTGAACTCTGGTTTTGGGGCTGGTTTTGCGTGTCTTCTGGCATGACTACCTCCACGTTGTGGTTTGAGTTAAGGAGAAACGGAACTGCAACACTGATCCCCGTAAGCAGCGCGAACACGAACGATGCGACAAGAACCCAAGAAGTCTTTCTCAACAAGGAAGCGCGATTTTGATTTGTTGCTACATTGTGGTGATTTGCCTTATCCACCTTATCACCTAGCGTGGTAAGCATCCTCACATATAGGTTTTTTTCCTTTCTTTTTAGTTGCTCGTTGGCGAGCATAGGGAATTCACCCCAGCTAATATCCGGAATCGCTTTGTAACCGCCTCTTGCTGGCATTGCGTATAAGCAAATACCGAATGCTACGACTGCTGACAGAATTGCTGCAACGGCAAACAGCACTGCACATCCACTCAAAATGAAATGAGTAGGGTACTTTCCGATAATGCCCGCGTATACGCCAAGTAGTGCAACTGCAACCCAAAGATAAGTCTTTGAAACATTAACCTGATGTCGATTGATGTTCACGTACTGCGTCCAGTAGTCCTTTTCGGCTAGCGCCAAAGAACGCTCAAGCGCCTTCGCATACCCCTCATAATCAAATTCTGATTCTTGATTCTCGCTCACGAGCCTCCCTTCTGTCTTGAGCCCTAACAGGCTGATGCAAAAGAGCTGAACACCGGACTAACCCAGGGGTTCAAATTGATCTTCACAGGGACTTCGTCGAGAGAATGGGGCTTTCAATGCGACCCACATTGCCGGCATGGACGTTCCGAGACCGATCAGCCCCTGGTTCGTTTGCCCGACTCACGCCGTTCCTCCCGCATTTCCCAATTTCGCGATTCTCAACAAGTTGTAGGCTGCGCCAGAAATGAAGGCCGCCATTTGCGTCTTCGCCTGCCCGATGAATCGCGTCTTGCGCAACCCACCGACCGTCTTGAGCCAGCCGAAGATTTCCTCCACCCGCTTTCGCTTGCGTTGGCTGATCCGATAGCCCTCGGTTCGCGTCGTGCGCCCATCGAGTCCAGGCGTGCAGCGATGGTCGATTCGAGCAATGTGCGGCCGGATACGATGCGCGCGCAGGTGCGCCACGAAATCCTTGATGTGGTAACCCTTGTCGGCCGCCAGACTCTTGGGGTGGATACGCCGTCGGCGGGCGCGGGTGAGCATCGTGCGTGCAGCACGGTGCTCGGCCTGCGTCGATTCCGTGATCAGGATGTCGACACACAGGCCATGACGGTTCTCCATGAGCACATGCCCGCCGTAGCTGAGCCTGGCAGGCTGGCCGTTACCCTTTCGCATGAGCCGTGCGTCAGGATCAGTGCTGCTCTGGTGTGTGGCGTTCGAACGCTTCTCACCTTTGAAATTGACCATCCCCGTGCCATCACCACCGTCTTTCGGCGGCTCGCCGTCCTTGCGCTTGAAACTCTTGAACGAGGCCCAGGCTTCGATGAGCGTGCCGTCGACAGTGAAGTGATCCGAGGACAGCAAATGTTGCCGGCGCGCCAGGCTCACCACCTCGTCAAAGAAGCGGCGGGCGATATCAGTCGCCACCAGGCGTTCGCGCAGGCGGCTGAAATTCGACTGGTCCAGGCCTGCGCTCTCCAGGTCCATGTCGAGGAACCAGCGAAAGAGGATGTTGTAGTTCAGTTGTTCGCAGAACTGCCGGTCAGACCGGATCGAGTACAGCGCGATCAGCAATTGCCCCTTGAGCAGGCGCTCAGGCGGAATCGACGGGCGGCCGGTACTCGAGTACAGCGCATCCAGGTCCGCCGAAATGGCACTCAGCGCCCGATCGGCCAATTGCTTCACCCTTCGCAGGGGATGATCGGCCGGTACGCGCGATTCCGGCGAGAAATAATGGAACATCGAGGACTGGGGATCGAGTGGGCCGCGCATCGCTGTCAGGACAAGGGATTGAGGAACGGATTTATGACTATCAACTCGCAGGATCGTTCACTAGGTTATGCATCAACCTGTTAGGCAGGTTCTTCCACCAATCTGCGCCTTCCTTCTCCTCCAATGTTTCGCGGATCAGTTCGCGCACTTCATTCTCGAAGCAGAATAAGAGAGCGTACAGACGCGACATTTCGAGCGCCTCGTTCCGGCGCACAACGCCAAATGGTGCCAAAACTTCCTGTAGAAGCGCTTCTTCCGATGCCGCGTCGCTAGCGCCGATCTGAATGCCCGCTCTCTGGAATTGCGCAGCCTCCGACTCGAACATGAGACCCCGGAAAAGGAAGTCCCTCATGTCTTTGTGCGAGTCAGCCAAGGAGGTGCTCCTTCAGCGACTTAAAGATTGCGTTATACACCTCGACGTCTTTGGTGGCAGGTAAGTGGATCTGAATGTTGTAGTGCAGACCCGGGGCCTTAACGTGTACGGTGGGTTGAGGTGTCGGCGCTGCGGGCGCAAGGGCAGGCGTTTCCTCTTGAACTGTTGCGGCTTTAGGTTTGGATAGCACATGGTCGATGTCGGCCTGCTTGAGCAGGCCGAAAAAGGTCTTTGCCATAAGCTCGGCCACCCGGTCGCTTGTGTTGTGCGTGCTCTTAAACTTCCCTTGGATGAGGTCGCGGTCTCTTTCGGTCGGGTTCGCTTTGATAACGAAAAGGTCGCTGTACGCATCCTTCAGTGCCGCTCCCAGCACTGCCCGCGCCTGCGACGTATCTCGGTACGCGTGGTAGCGTTCAGTAGGAACTCCGCTAGGCGTTAGGAAGCCAATAGCTTTAAGGAGAGGAATGTAGGTGCGGTGATTTGACGAGCCGAACCCAATGTCTTTCAAGTGCTGTTGGGTAAAGTTTTCGGGCGCTTGGCCGTCCTGGATCTTCGCCAAAAAGTCACCAAGCTGCCCATAGCTCATGCTGTATACATTCGGGAGTGACATTCTTTCCCCTTGATTGCTAACGCCTGAGTTAAGCCGCGCCGCGAAGCGGCGTCGGCTTGAATGAATTGTTAGGCGCCATCGCTGGACTCATTGACTGGTGCAAGCAAGTTCGCATCACGAGCAATTTTCCACACCCCGGACTCTTTGCGCAGAATGGTAAGTGTGTGACCGGCGCGAACCATGGGTTTCTCTTTGTCAGGCAGAGTGGCGACGACTTTGATTTTTGTGAGCATGTAAGCCCAGTCACCTAGAACTTTCACCTCTAGGATTTCACTATGACCGTCGAACTCAACTGACGATTCGGCTTGGGCTTCCGATGCCTTTTCAAATACGGACTTGCCAAAAGGTTCTTGACCCGGAACCAGGAACACCACGTCGTCCGTCATTAGGCTAAGCACAGTCGCAGAATCACCGGCTTTTGTTGCAGCCATCCAATTCTGCACGAGATTTCTGATTTCTTTCTCGTCGCTCATGATGATCTCCCAATGCCGCCTAACGCTTGAGTTAAGCCGCGCCACGAAGTGGCGTCGGCTTGAATGAATTGTTAGGCCCTAGTCCATGACAATCTGAGCATCATGGACTTTGCCAGCCTGATCAAAATTTAGCGTCAGCCACTCACTATCAATGCGAATGAATCCACGGATAGGGCCCAGCCAGTAGACCAAGCCTGAGTCTCTGAACTTGTCCGTAGTGGTTGGCGGGCCGAGCATAGCCTCAATCTCTGCTTTGGACTTGCCCAGCAGAACCTCCGACCTCAACAGGCCGTCAGCCATACGGAGGCGTGGGTAATCAGTAGCACTCTCACCTTGCAGCCATATAGCGCGATCGAATTCTGTCGGACTTAGTGCTACGTACCAATAGATGCCAACCGCTATCGCACAGGCTGCTGCCAAAGATGTCACGAAACCAAGTGCTTTACCGACTCTCATAGGGCCTAACAGTGTAGTAGACGGAACGGGCCGGCGGATGAGAGACGGAATCCACATATTGCCCGCCCCAAATTATTTGTTTAGCATTTTACGCCTACAACTTCCAACTGCATCGACGATGACGTTAGTCCAGGCCCATGACCTTGTCAAACCACTCTGACACGGTAGCTCGATTCTGGCGTAAGTACCGGTTTTCACTCGCTAAATCCGGTGTGAAACCGGCGGCGCTGCAGTGATACGCCTGCCACGCCGCGGCCTATGTCAAGGCGGCCGACGGACAGCGCATCGCCACTCACTCGGCGGCCATCGTGAAGTCCTGGCTGGACAAGCTGGGCAGGGTAGACGGAATGCCGGCGTGGCAGTTTACGCAGCCGGTGGATGCGGTGCGCCACTTGTTGGCAATGGTGGGGGCGCCTGCAGCGACCGAGGTGGATTGGGCGTTCTGGAGCGAAGGGGGTCCGTACCCTGGGGGCAAGCCATCCAACGATTGCACGCGCAATGACCAGTCCGCCGTCCTTGCCCACGGGAAATGACGATGGCGGTTCGCGGCCTACACCGGGTGACCGCCTGGTAGCGGTGATCCGACAGCGCAATTATTCGATTCGCACTGAGCAAGCCTATCTTGGATGGCTTGAGCGCTATCTGCGCTTTATCGGCGGTCGCGACTCAGTGCAGGCGGGGGCGGCACAGGTGAAGGCTTTTCTGCAAGCTCTCGCAGTGCAGGGGCAAGTGGCGGCCAATACGCAGAATCAGGCGCTCAATGCGCTGGTGTTCTTTTACGCTCAGGTGCTGGAACAGCCCTTGGGCGAGCTGGGCGCTTTTGCGCGCGCGAAGCGTCCGCAGCGCTTGCCGGTGGTGTTGACGGCGGACGAGGTGAGGCGACTGCTGGCGGCCGACCCGCGGACGGCACGGTGAGGCGTCATCATCTGCATGAGAGCAGCTTGCAGAAGGCGGTTCATGCTGCGGCGAAGGCGGCGGGCATCGACAAGCCGGTGAGCTGCCATGCCTTGCGCCACAGTTTTGCCACCCACATGCTGGAAGGTGGCTACGACATTCGTACCGTGCAGGAATTGCTCGGCCATGCCGATGTGAAGACGACGATGATCTACACCCATGTGCTCAACCGCGGCGGAATGGGGGTGGTGAGTCCGCTGGACAGAGTTTGAGGGGCGCTCTCGGGCAGTCTCCTTGCCGTCAGTTGAGTCTTCGAATCGGAAAGAAATGCCTCTCGTCCCTCGCCGGTATATGCCTGGATACGCTCCAGACAGAGCAGGATGTGATTCAGAAAAACGCGCGCGTCACGGCTCACAGCGGACGAGCCTCGTTGAGGATCCGCTCACGCAGAAAGGGACTGATGCTGTTCGGCGTGACGACGTCGGCCCGTCTGCCGACGATGGCTTCGAGGTCTTGCTTGAGGCCGATGAGATCGAGCAGCGAAGCTTGAGGGTCGAATTCGACCAGAAAGTCGATATCGGAGCCGGGGGGCCATCCTCGCCGCGGGCGACGGAGCCAAATACGCGCAGATTACGCCCCCGATGCGCGGCGGTTGCGTGCAGCAGTTTTTCGCGTTGATCGGCCAGCCGTTCGAGTGTCGTCATGGCTTCGCTCCAGAGCTTTCCATGCCCGAAGTGTAGTGAAACTGGAGCCCGCCTGCATGCCTCGCGCAATGGCGGCGGGCCTGGCGTGGTGAGTCCGCTGGACAGGTTTCGAGGGGCAGATCCCGGTACGCTTTTCCGGCTACGCCCGTAGCAGCGCCTCGCGCCCACCCAGCCAGCGCTGCATCAGACGTTCGGCCGCTTCCGGCATGTCGCGCAGCATGCGCTCGGCGAGTTCGCGCGCGGGCTCGATCAGGTCGGTGTCGTTCTCCAGGCTCGCGTAGCGCAGCAGCGGCAGGCCGCTCTGGCGGGCGCCGACGAATTCGCCGGGGCCGCGGATGCGCAGGTCGGCGCGGGCGATCTCGAAGCCATCGGTGTTCTCGTAGATCACTTTCAGGCGTTCGCGGCCGGTCTGCGACAGCGGCTGGGCGTAGATCAGGATGCAGACCGATTCGGCGCTGCCGCGGCCGACACGGCCGCGCAACTGGTGCAGTTGAGCAAGGCCGAAGCGTTCGGCGTGCTCGATGACCATCAGGCTGGCATTGGGCACGTCGACACCGACCTCGATGACGGTGGTGGCGACCAGCACGTCGATTTCGCCTGCGGAGAAGGCTTTCATCGCCGCCGACTTTTCGTCCGCCTTGAGCCGGCCGTGCACCAGGCCGACGCGCAGTTCGGGCAGCGCTTCGGCCAGGGCCTCGAAAGTCTCGACCGCCGTCTGCAATTGAAGAGCTTCGGATTCCTCGATCAGCGGACACACCCAATAGGCCTGGCGGCCGCCGAGGCAGGCCTGGCGCACGCGTTCGACCACTTCGTCGCGGCGGGCGTCGGATGCGAGCTTGGTGCGGATTGGCGTGCGCCCGGGCGGCAGTTCGTCCAGCACCGAGACGTCGAGGTCGGCGTAGTGCGTCATCGCCAGCGTGCGCGGAATCGGCGTCGCCGACATCATCAGCATGTGCGGGCGGCGGTTTTCCTCGCCTTTCTCGCGCAACGCCAGGCGCTGGCGCACGCCGAAGCGGTGCTGCTCGTCGACCACCGCCAGCGCCAGCCGCGGCATCGTCACCGGATCCTCGATCAGCGCATGGGTGCCGACGGCGAGCAGCAACTCGCCGCTGTGCAGGCGTTCGAGCATGGCTTCGCGCTCGCGCTTCCTGCGGCTGCCCGACAGCCAGGCAACTTCGAGGCCGAGCGGCGCGAGCCAATCCGACAGCTTGCGCCAGTGCTGTTCGGCGAGGATCTCGGTGGGCGCCATCATCGCCGCCTGCCAGCCGTTATCCACCGCCTGCAGCATCGCCAGCGCGGCGACCAGGGTCTTGCCGCTGCCGACGTCGCCCTGCAGCAGGCGCTGCATCGGATGCGGCGCGGCGAGGTCGACGGCGATCTCGGCCACTGCGCGGCGCTGTGCGCCGGTGGGCCGGAAAGGCAGGTTTTCGAGCAGCGCGCGCGGCAAGCGATCCTGCACCGGCAGCGGCACGGCGCGGCGCGCGCGGCGGGCGTTGTAGGCGCGCCGCAGCGACATCTGCTGCACCAGCAGTTCCTCGAACTTGATGCGGCGCCAGGCGGGGTGTTCGCGCAGCTCGAGCGCCGCCGGGTCGGCATCGGGCGCCGGATGATGCAGCGCGCGCAAGGCTTCGGCAAAGCCCGGCAGGCGCAGTGCGCGCAGTACGTCCGGCGGCAGCGGATCGTCGAGCGGCTCGCTTGTCAGCGCACGGTCGATCAGCTTGCGCAGCGTCGCCTGGCCCACCCCGGCGGTAGCCGGATAGACCGGCGTCAAGGCTTCGGGCAGCGGCTCGCCCTCTTCCACCGGCCGCACGCGGGGGTGCACCATCTCGACGCCGAAGAAGCCGACGCGCGGCTCGCCGAACAGGCGCACCCGGCGCCCCACGGCAAGCTGCTTCTGCTGCGAGGGGTAAAAATTGAGCCAGCGTGCCACCAGCACGCCCGAAGCATCGCGAATGCGGGCGACGAGCTGCCGCCGAGGGCGCAGAACCACTTCGCACGACGCCACCTCGCCTTCGACCTGGGCGAGGAAACCCGGCCGGGCGTCGGCAATCGGCGTCAGCCGGGTTTCGTCCTCGTAGCGCAGCGGCAGGTGCAGCAGCAGATCCCGCGGGCCGCGGATGTCGAGCTTGGCCAGCAGTCCGGCGAGCTGCGCTCCCACGCCCGGCCACGGCTGCGGCGCAGGGGGCCGGGCGGGAGATGATGCCTCCCGGCCGGGCTTTGCATCGGCGGCATCGGTCCGGGCGGCGGCTTGCTTCGCGCGGGCCACTGCAGAGCCGGTATCAGTCGAGCACGATGGTCAGATCGGCCTCGACCAGGGCACCGCGCGGCAGCTCGCGCACGCCGACGGTGGCACGGGCCGGATAGGGCTCGGTGAAATAGCGCGTCATCACTTCATTGACGACACCGAAATTGGCCAGGTCGGTCAGATAGATGGTGATCTTGGCGACGGCGGCGAACGAGGTGCCGGCCGCTTCGGCCACCGCTTTCAGGTTCTCGAACACCCGCACGGCCTGGGCTTCGATGCCTTCGACCATCTGCATGCTGGCGGGATCGAGGCCGATCTGGCCGGACAGGAAGAGTTGGTTGCCGACCTTGACGGCCTGCGAATAGGGGCCGATGGCGGCAGGCGCGTTGGGCGTGGAGATGATGGTGCGGGCCATGGTTCAACCTCGTTGGACAAAGGCCCACATTCTAAACCGCAGGCCAGTCTCCCGCAGGCCGGCCGGCGCTTCGTTCAGTCCTGCTGGCGCAGCGTGACCTCGCAGCCGAGGCGGTTGATCACTTTCTGCATCCCCTTGCGGGCCCGAGTATTGAAGACGAGCGGCGCCATGAAGTTGGCGCTCAGCCCGGCGCTGGCCGGCCCGGCTTCTTCAGCGCTTTGAGAGCGCACGATGATCGCCACCGCGACGTCGTCGATGCCTTCGAGCTCCAGCAAGGCCACGTCCTCGTCGCTCAGGGCGAATTCGAGATTCACGCCGAGCCGCATCGGTGCGGTGATCGAGAATGCCACATCGGGTTCGTCCACCGACTGCAGCAGGAAGACCTCTGCCTCGCGCCCTTCTTCGTGCACCAGCGCGAAGCGGCGGCATTGCTCGAAACCGGGCAGGCCGGCGGGAAACTCGATGATGCGATCGTCGGCAACCTCGACGGTACCGAACTCCGGACTCCTGATTTGCATGGATGCTCCCCTGGATGGAATGGATCGGGCCAGATATCGGGCCTCAGCGCCTTTTCTTCTCTGGTGCCAATAGCATACCCGCCTCGACCCCCGCCGAGCGCAGTGCGGCCTGGGCTTTTTGCGCGGCCTCGCGGTCGGCGAAGGGGCCGAGCACGACGCGGCTCTGGATGCCGGCCTGCAAACCCTGGGCGGCAAGCGTCCGCTGCAGCGCAAGCGCATTGGCCGGATCGCCGAACACGCCGAGCTGGATCCGGTATCCCTCCGCCGGCGCCGGCGGCGCGTCGGCCAGCACCGGCACCGCGGCTTCGGCTGCCGGGCTGCTTGCGGGCGACGGCACGGGCACGACCGTCTCCACAGGCGTCTGCACCGGCTCCGGAGCGGCCCCGCGGACGGTGGCTGAATCGCCTGCCGCGGCGATACCCGCCTCCATCGGTGCGAACAAGCCGCTGCCGAGCGAAGGCGCCGGTGCGACAGCATCCGCCATCGGGCGGAGGCCATCGTCAGGCCGACGCTGTTCGAGCGACAGCGCTGCAAGCAGGGCGACAATCGCCGCCAGCAGGGCAGCGCCAGCCATGCGCAGCGCGGCATTGCGCCGGCTTCGCCGCGCTGCCGTCACCGGTGGCCTCCACTGCGTGCAAGGGACACCAGCAAGCCCGCTTCGGCAATGCTGATGCCGCAGCGGGCCGCAATCTCTTCGGCGTCCAGACCCTGCTCGGCCAGGCGCGTGGCTTCGGCGTATTCGGGCGAAGCCGCCGATTGCGGCGGCTGCGCATGCAGAGACTCTTCAAGCTGCTGCCGCAGCCCGGCGACTTCGGCCTGCAGTGTCTCGATCTCGGCACGCTGCTGATCGACCAGCGCCTGCTGACCGTCGAGCAAGTGCCGCAAGCGCTGTGTTTCCAATGTCGAACGGAATGCTTCCGGCTCATCCCCGGCAGCATTATCGGCAGTGGCCGGATTCAGTCTTGGCGCGTAGTCGAAACCCTCGCCGTCCTCCTCCTCGCCTGCCGCAGCAGCAGCCATCACCTGCTGCCCGGGAGCAGTGGCCGAAGCAGCCGTGGCCTCGGGCGGGGACATCGGATCACGGCTGAGCCACACCGCACGCAGGAACTGCCAACCGGCGAGCACCAGCAGCAGAAGGACGAGAATCCACAGGGCTTGCCGCAAACTCATCCGGCAGCCCTCCTGCCCGGCCGCGGCATCGGATCGACCGCATCGGCAGCACCGAAATCGGGCAGGCATGCGGTACATGCTGGCATCGGCAGTAAAGACATCATCGGCAAACACGGCCCGGGACGGAATTCGCCCGATAATACTGCCCGCCTCTGCCGACCACAAACCCAGGCACGAACCCAGGAACCCGAAGCCCGATGGATCTTTCCCTGCTGCTCTTCTCGCTCAAGAAGCTGGCTGCCGCATTCGCGTTGCCACCACTGCTGCCGCTGCTGCCGATTGCCCTCGGCCTGGCCATGCTCGGCCGCTTTCCACGCCTGGGGCGAACCCTGGGCTGGAGTGGCCTGGCCCTCGGCCTGTTGCTGAGCACGCCTGCAAGTGTGAACTGGCTGGCAGCGCAGGTCGAAGACCCCGCGCCGCTGCCGCCCGACGCCGCCCGCAATGCCGACGCCATCGTGATCCTCGGCGCCGGCCGGCGCTCCTATGCACCCGAATTCGGCGGCGAAACGGTGAACCGCCTGGCGCTCGAACGCCTGCGTTATGGCGCGCACCTGGCGCGTGCGACCGGGCTGCCCATCCTGGTGAGCGGCGGCAGTGCCGCCGGCGAGACGCCGGAAGCGGTGCTGATGAAAGCTGCGCTGGAAGAGGATTTCGGTCTGGCGGTGCGGTGGGTGGAAGAGCGCTCGCGCGACACCCGGGAGAATGCCCGCTACGCCAGTGCGATTCTCGACACGACCGGCATGCGGCGCATCCTGCTGGTGACCCACGCCGCCCACATGCCGCGTGCCCAGGCCGAATTCGAAGCGGCGGGACTGATCGTGCAGCCGGCGCCGACCGCCTGGCTTGTCGACCATGACAAACAGGCAGCCGAACACAGCATGCTGGCGAAACTGCCCAACCAGAACAGCGCCTACGCCGGCTGGTTTGCTCTGCATGAAGCGCTGGGGCGGCTCGCCTATCGCCTGTCGCGCTGAACAGGCGTTTCCCCCGAGGCGGCTCCCGCCGCCGTTGGAGGAAAGCCATCAGACCCGCTCGAAGATGCCCGCCGCCCCCATGCCGGTGCCGATGCACATGCTGATCATGCCGTGGCGCAGCCCCGGATCGCGCTGCATCGCAGCCATCAGCGTCGCGGTGCGGATCGCGCCGGTTGCTCCCAGCGGATGGCCGAGCGCGATCGCGCCGCCGAGCGGATTCACCTTCGCCGGATCCAGGTCGAGCTGGCGCATCACCGCCAGCGCCTGAGCGGCGAAGGCTTCGTTGAGCTCGGTCCAGCCGATGTCGTCGATGCCCAGCCCGGCCCGCCGCAGCGCGCGCGCGGAATGGCCTCCACCGGGCCGATCCCCATCACCTCGGGCGGTACGCCGGCCACCGCGTAGGATGCGAAGCGGGCGATCGGCGCCAGGTTGTAGCGCTTGATCGCGACCTCGCTCATCAGCAGCACGGCGGCAGCGCCATCGGACATCTGCGAGCTGTTGCCCGCCGTCACCGAGCCGCGCGCGGCGAACACCGGCCGCAGCTTCGCCAGCGTTGCCGCCGTCGAATCCGGCCGCGGCCCCTCGTCGTGCGACAGCACGCGCTCGGCGATGCGCACCGTGCCGCCTTCGCCCGGCAGCCAGGACTTCACCGCATAAGGCATGACTTCGGCATCGAACTGCCCGGCCGCGATCGCGGCGCAGGCGCGGCGATGGGATTCGGCCGCGAAGGCATCCTGGTCCTCACGGCTCACCGACCATTGTGCGGCGACGCGCTCGGCGGTCAGGCCCATGCCGTAGGCGATGTCGACGTTCTCGGCGTGGGCGAAGATCTCCGGGTTGAGGCTGACCTTGTTGCCCATGATCTGCGGCATCGCGCTCATGCTCTCGGTGCCGGCGGCGATCATCACGTCGGCCTCGCCGAGCCGGATGCGATTGGCGGCATCCGCCACCGCCTGCAGGCCCGAGGCGCAGAAGCGGTTGACCGTGATGCCGGGCACCGCATCCGGCAGACCGGCCAGCAGCAGGCCGATGCGCGACACGTTCATGCCCTGCTCGGCCTCCGGCATCGCGCAGCCGGTGATGACGTCGCCGATCTCGTTGCCGTCGAGATTGGGCACGCGGGCCACCAGTTCGCGCAGCACCGCAGCCAGCATGTCGTCGGGCCGCACATGGCGGAAGGCACCGTTGCGCCTGGCCACCGGCGTACGCACCGCGGCGACGATGTAGGCGTCCTGAATCTGTTTGCTCATTCCGTCCGTTCTCCGTCAATTGCGCAGCGGCTTGCCCGTTTCGAGCATGTGCGCGATGCGCTGCTGGGTCTTTTCGGTCTTCAGCAGTTCGACGAACTGCGCACGCTCGACGTCGAGAATCCATTGCTCGCCCACCCGGCTGTTGCTGTTCACTTCACCGCCGCACAAAGCCGTCGCGGCAGCCTTGGCGACGCGGTAGTCGTGCGCCGAGATGAAGCCGCCTTCGGCCATGTTCACCAGCATCAGTTCGCAGGTGGCGATGCCGTCGCGCCCCGCCACCTTGACCGCGGAATCGATCAGCGCCGGCCGCCAAGCCGATTCGGCCAGCGCCCGGGCGCGACGGATGGCCGCATGGAGCAGTTCGGCGGCGTTGAAGACGACGTCGTCCGAGGCGCGGGCGAAGCCGAGCTCGACGGCCTCGATCGCGCTCTTCGCCACCGTTGCCATGGCAATGGTCTGGAACGCGGTCTGGATGAACGGGAAGACGTCGCCGCCCGCGGTACGCCTGGCCATCGTGTGCGCCTGCAGCGCGAACTCCTTGCTGCCGCCACCCGCCGGAATCAGGCCCACACCGGCTTCGACCAGGCCGACGTAGCTTTCCAGTGCCAGCACCCGGTGCGCCGCATGCATCGCGAACTCGCAGCCGCCGCCCAGCGCCATGCCCTGCACCGCGGCCACGACCGGTATCTGCGCATGCTTGATCGCCATCGAGGTCTGCTGGAACTTCGCCACCATCCTTTCCAGCAGCTCGAACTGGCCGGCGCGGCAGGCTTCGCCCACCTGCTGCAGGTTGGCGCCGACCGCGAACGGCGCCGGATGCCAGATCACCAGGCCGTCGAGATCGGTTTCGGCACGGGCGATGGCCTCCAGCATGCCGTCCATGACTTCCTCGCCGATGGAGTGCATCTTGGACGTGATCGAGACGATGCCGATGCGTGCATCCTGGTCGGCGCGCCGCCACAGCCGCACGCCGGCGTTCTCCCACAGGGTTTCACCGCGATCGTCCGGCGCTTCGCCGAACACGCGATCCGGGTAGAGCTGGCGCTGGTACACCGGCAGGCTCGCGCGCGGCCTCAGCGCGCCCTGCGCCGCGCTCCAGGAGCCTTCCGGCGCATGCACGCCGTCGCGCTCGAACACCCAGGGCGGCAGCGGCACGTTCGACATCGCGCGGCCGTGGCGGATGTCGTCGTCGATCATCTTCGCCACCTCGCCCCAGCCGGCGGCCTGCCAGGTCTCGAACGGCCCCTGCGCCCAGCCGAAGCCCCAGCGCATCGCCAGGTCGACGTCGCGCGCATTGTCGGCGATGTCGCCCAGATGCACTGCGCAGTAGTGGAACACGTCGCGGAAGATGGACCACAGGAACTGCGCCTGCGGGTGCGGATGGGCGGCAAGCTGGGCGAACTTCTCGGCCGGGTTCTTCAGCTTCAGGATCGCATCGACGTCGGGGAAGACCTCGCCGCCGCTGTCGCGGTAGTCCTGCAGGCCGAGATCCAGCACCTGGATCTGCTTGCCCTGCTTGCGGTAGATGCCGCCGCGGGTCTTCTGCCCCAAGGCGCCCTTGGCGATCAGCGCCCGCAGCCATTCGGGCGATTCGAAATAAGCGTGCCAGGGATCGTTGGGCAGCGTCGCCTGCATGGTGCCGACGACGTGCGCCAGGGTGTCCAGGCCGACCACGTCCGCGGTGCGGAAGGTCGCGCTCTTGGGCCGGCCGATGCGCGGCCCGGTCAGCAGGTCGACCTCGTCGAAGGCCAGCCCGAGCCGGGCGGTGTGGTGCAGCACGGCCAGGATCGAGAACACGCCGACGCGGTTGGCGACGAAGTTCGGCGTGTCCCTGGCGCGCACGATGCTCTTGCCCAGGCGGGTGGTCAGCCACGCTTCCAGCGCATCGAGCATCGCCGGATCGGTCTCGGCGGCCGGGATCAGCTCCACCAGCGGCATGTAGCGCGGCGGATTGAAGAAATGGATGCCGCAGAAGCGGCTGCGCAGGCCTTCCGGCATGCCGGCGGCGAGGGCGTGGATCGACAGGCCCGAGGTATTGGACGCGAACACCACGCCCGGCTTCAGGTGCGGCGCGACCTTGGCATACAGGTCGAGCTTCCACTCAATCTTCTCGGCGATGGCCTCGATGACGAGGTCGCACTCGCCCAGGCGGGCCAGATCGCTGGCGTAGTTCGCCGCTTCGACGAAGCGGCCGCGATCCTTGGCCGCGAACGGCGCGGGATCGAGCTTCTTCATCGCGGCAAGCGCCTTGGTGACGACGCCGTTGGCGTCGCCTTCGCCGGCGGGAAGATCGAACAGGATCACCGGCAGGTCGGCATTGGCGCAATGGGCGGCGATCTGCGCGCCCATGACGCCGGCACCGAGCACGGCAACCTTGCGGATGATGAGACGACTCATGAGGTTCTCCGGATGCTGGGCGACCGGCCAAGGGGCCGGTCGCCACCCTCTGCGGCGGTCAGAAAGCGTGATTGAGCTGGACCGAGAAGATGTTCACCGAGGTGTCGAACGAGCCGCGGACGAACTGGCCGGTCGCATTGGTGCCGAGCACGGTACGACGGTCGATCTTCTCCTTGTCGAAGAACAGGCGGGCATAACCGGCATCGATCGAGGTCTGCTTGTTCAGCTTGTAGTTGAAGCCGACCGCGAGCCAGGTACGGTCGGAGTCGGGCAGGCGCACGGTGCGGTCCTCGGCCTTGCGGATGGGCGACTGGTCGTAGGCCACGCCCGCACGCAGGCGCAGCGCATCGGTGTACTGGTACTGCATGCCGATGCCGACACGATAGCTGTCCTTGAAGCCGAGGTATTCGTCGGTCAGCACCACGCCGAAGTTGCGATGCTGGACCTTCAGCCGCGGGATGGAGCTCCAGCCGGTCCAGGTGTAGTCGGCGAGGATCTGCAGCTTGTCGCTGGCCTGGTAGGCCAGTGCCAGCGAAGCCATGTCCGGCAGCTCGATGGACACCTTGGCCGGCGTCGACGTCGGCCCTGCCTCGACCTTGCCTTCGACATCCAGGTCGATCTTCGAGCGGTAGGTGAGCCCCACGCGCAGCGCCGGATTCAACTGGAAGATCACGCCGGCGTTCCAGCCCCAGCCGGTATCGTCGCCCGACAGCTTGCTTTCGATGTCCACGGTATTGGGCAGCAGCGCGGTGATGGGCTGCATGCCCCGCAGGTCGGCCTCGAACTTCACGTAATTCAGGCCGAAGCCCAGGGAAACCATGTCATTGACCCTGTACGCGACGCTCGGATTGATGTTGATCGCCTTGATCTCCGAATAGGCGCCCTGGTAGCGGCCGATGAAGGCATCGTCCCATTCCGTCGCATTGCCGAAGGTCGGCGAGATGCCCAGGCCGAGGCGAAGATCCTTGCTCAAGGACATGGCCCAATACACGGCCGGCACCAGGGAGGAGCCGCCGGCGTCGCCGCCATCGTTCCCCAAGGGATAACCCGGCACGGGCGGCGCAGCGACGCGCAGCGCATTCGAACCCCGGTCGGAAAACTCGAGCTTGCGGTCGAGCACCGTCAGCGCGCCCGAGACGTGATGCCCTTCGCTCAGATAGAGCATGCCCGCCGGGTTGAAGAAGATGGTGCTCGCATCCTCTGCCACCGCAGCCGAGCCGGCGTAGGCGTAGCCCGTGCCGGCCCCGTTCTGGTTCTGCAGCATGAAACCCGCAGCCATCGCGTTGCCCGCCGCCAGCATGGCGGTCGCCGCTGCGACCTTGATCGTCAAACGCTTGAGTTGCATATCGTGTCCCCTCACCTTTTATGATTTGCGGGTCCGACCCGCGCTGCTGAAAAAGGATTGCTCCCCAACCAATACCTAAGCGGCCGGCAGCGGCCGCTTGCGCCCCTTGTCATCCAGCGCAACATAGGTCAGTTGCGCCTCCGTGACCTTGACCACGACCGGGTTTTCCGGGTCGCGTTCGGCGAAAACCTCGACATCCACGGTGATCGAGGTCCGCCCGACCGCGATCACCTCGGCATAGAAGCTGACGAGATCGCCCACCGAAACCGGCTGCTTGAAGACGAAGGAGTTGACCGCCACCGTCGCCACCCGCGAGCGCGCCCTGCGCACCGCCGGGATCGCGCCGGCGATGTCCACCATCGACATCACCCAGCCGCCGAACACGTCGCCTGCGGGGTTGAGATCGGCCGGCATCGGCATCACGCGCAGCGCGGGCTGCTTGTCGTGCGGCAATGTGCTGAGGACATCGGCGAAATCGTTCATCTAGCTCTCCTGTCCGGTGTTCTGGTCAGCACGTTCGGCCACTGCCGGAGCCTCGCCAATCCGGGTTTTCCCCAGGCCGGCGGCATAATTGAGCGGGCCGCCGGTGTGCGGCGCGAAGCCGGTGCCGAAAATCACGCCGGCATCGGCGAGCTCGGCATCGGCGACCACGCCGTCGCGCACGCAGCGCTCGGCGGCGGCCAGCAGCGGCGCCAGGATGCGCTCCACCAGCGCGGCATCGAAGGCACCCGCCTCGCCCTTCTGCGCCTTGCCATCGACCCAGCGGTAATAACCTTCGCCGCTCTTGCGGCCCAGCTTGCCGGCCTCGACCAGTTGCAGCAGGCGTTGCGGCGGCGCCACAGGCTGGCCGGACGCGGCATCGCCGGTCAGGGCCTCGCCGGCCGCCAGGGCGATGTCCAGGCCCACGGTATCGACCAGCTCCACCGGCCCGATCGGCATGCCGAAACGCAGCAGCGCCGCATCCACGGTCTCCGGCGAGCGCCCTTCCTCGACGCAGCGCAGCGCTTCGAGCATGTAGGGGCCGAGCACCGCGTTGACCAGGAAGCCCGGCGCGCTCTTGACCGGCAGCGGCAGCTTGTCGATCGCTCGCACGAAGCCGATCGCACGGCGCAGCATTTCTTCGTCGCTGGCTTCGCCCTGCACCACTTCGACCAGCGGCAGTTGCGGCACCGGGTTGAAGAAATGGATGCCGACCAGCCGCGACGGTACCTGCAGCGCCGTGGCGATGTCTTCCAGGCGAAGGCTGGAGGTGTTGGTCGCCAGCACCGCATCCGGCCTGGCGCGGCCTTCGAGCTCGGCGAACAAGCTGCGCTTGGCCTCCAGGTTCTCGAAGATGGCTTCGATGATCAGGTCGGCATGGGCCGCGCCATGGCCCTGCGGATCCGGGATCAGGCGGTCGAGGGCGAAGCGCGCCGCGCGTGCGTCGCCCTTGCAACGGCGTTCGAACAGCTTGGCTGCACGCTTGATCGTCGGTGCGATGCGCTCGACCGACTGGTCCTGCAGCGTCACCCGCATGCCGCGCAGTGCGCACACCGCGGCGATGTCGCCGCCCATGACGCCGGCACCGACCACATGGACGTGCCGCGGCGCGAAGTCGATGCCCTTGCCGAAGGCCTTCAGCCGCTCCTGCAGGAAGAACACCCGCACCAGGTTCTTGGTCGTCGGCGAGGCGAAGATGGCCTCCAGCGAGGCGGGATCGCCCGCCGGCACCGCCAAGGCGTTGCCCTGATGCTTTTCCCAGATCTCGATGATGGCGAAAGGCGCCGGATAGTTGTCGCGCGAGACCTTGGCCTCGGTCTGCTTGCGCGCCTTCTCCGCCACCTTGCTGCGCAGCGGGCCGTCCATGAGCTTGCGCAGCAGGCGCTCTTTCAGCGCGGGCTTGCGCGCCGGCGCGCCGGACAGCGCGACGATGCGCGCGGCGGACGCCATCACCCGCGGCGGCACGCAGTCGTCGACCAGGCCCAGGCGCTTCGCCTTGCGCGCATCGACACTTTTGCCGGTCAGCATCATGTCCAGCGCCGCAGCCGGGCCGATCGCCTCAGGCAGGCGCAGTATGCCGCCCCAGCCCGGCACGATGCCGAGCATGACTTCCGGCAGCGCGAGCTTGGTCGACGGCTCATCGATCGCCAGCCGGTAGCGGCAGGCGAGCGCAAGCTCCAGGCCGCCGCCCAGGCAGTGGCCGCGGATCAGCGCCAGCGTGGGGTAGCGCACCGCCGCCAGGCGGTTGAACAGGCTCCAGCCGCGCTCGACCAGCGCACGCGCCGCTGCCGGCGAGTCCAGCCGCGAGAATTCCTCGATGTCGGCGCCGGCGATGAAGCCGGCCGGCTTGGCCGAAGCGATCACCAGCGCCGCCGGCGGCTGGCGGTCGAGCTCGTCGAGCACCTGCGAGAACTCGGCCATCACTTCGGCCGACAAGGTGTTGGCCGCGGCGCCGGCGCAGTCGATTTCCAGCCAGGCCAGGCCGTCCGCCTCGCGGCGCAAAGTCCAGTGCATCCAGTTCCGTTGGCTCATTGCACGGCCTCCACCAGCATCGCTCCTCCTTGACCACCACCGATGCAGATCGACGCCAGCCCGCGCCTGCCGCCGCTGCGGCGCAGCACCTGCAGCAGATGCAGCACGATGCGCGCGCCGCTGGCGCCGACCGGATGGCCCAGCGCCACCGCGCCGCCGTCGATGTTGAGCTTCGCTTCGACCGGCGCACCCGGCGCGGCATCGAGGCCGAAGTGGGTGCGGCAGTAGGCGTCGTCGGCGAATGCGCGCAGGCAGGCGATCACCTGCGCGGCAAACGCCTCGTTCAGTTCCCAGGCGTCGATGTCGGCCGGGCTCAGGCCATGGCGCTGCAGGATCGGCAGCGTCGCATGCACCGGGCCGAGGCCCATCTGATCCGGCGCCAGCCCTGCCCACTGGCTGTCGACGATGCGCCCGAGCGGTCTCAGGCCGTGGCGCTCGACCGCTTCGGCCGAAGCCAGCAGCAGCCATGCGGCGCCGTCGCTGATCTGCGAGCTGTTGCCGGGCGTGACCCGGCCGTATTTCTTGTCGAAGAAGGGTTTCAGCTTGGCCAGCCCCGCCATCGACGCATCGCGCCGCACGCCGTCGTCGGCGCCGTAGACGCTGCCGTCGCGGCCGATCAGCGGCGCAAGTTCGGCGGCGAAATGCCCGGCGTCCTGCGCCGCCGCGACGCGGCGATGGCTCTCGAGCGCGAAGGCATCCATCTCCTCGCGGCTGATGCCGAAGGCGAACGCGAGGTTCTCGGCGGTCTGCCCCATCAACTGGCCGACGATCGGGTCGGTGAGCCCTTTCATGATGCCGATCACCGGCGCCAGGTTGCCGGGGCGGAAATCCTTCAGCGCCGCCAGCTTCTGGCCGGGCGTCTTCGCCGCGTACCAGTTCGCCAGCCAGCGCACCATCTTGTCGGAGAACAGCAGCGGCGCATGCGACAGCGCATCGACGCCGCCCGCCAGCACCAGGCCGGATCGGCCGCACTGGATGTTCGCGATCGCGGAATCCAGCGCCTGCATGCCGGAGGCGCAGTTGCGCATCACCGTCCAGCCGGGCACGGCATGACCGCAGCCCATGCGCAGCGCCACCACGCGGCCGATGTTGACCTCGTCGGCCGAAGGGCTGGCGCAGCCCAGGATCACTTCGTCGAGCTGCCCGGGACCGAAGGGCTGGCGCATCAGCAGCGCCGTGCCGGCCGCCGTCGCCAGGTCGGCGGCGGTGAAGGGACCGGGCCCGGTGCGCGCCTTCAGGAAGGGCGTGCGCGCACCATCGACGACGAACACATCCCTGCTCATGCAGCCTCCCCGCGTGCCGGCGACGCCGCCGGCATGGTTTCCACCGCCGCGCGCTGATCGAAGTCGTAGGGGAAGTCGTCCACGCGGATGACCTTGTCGCGCAGCATGTTGCGGCGCTCGACGAGCAGGTATTCGTCGTCGGTGATCACGCCGGCGTCGCGTGCGCGGCGCCAGACTTCATCGACGTCGCCCCCCGTCATCAGGCCCGGCTGGAAGGCGCCGGAACGCTGCGCCTGCTTGAGCTTGTCCTCGATCGGCTCGACCGCGATCGTCGCCAGCAGCGCCGCCTCGAGCGCGCCGACCGGCTCCTCGACGTCTTCCGGCAGATGGACGTCGGCGGTGAGGCGGTCACGCGTGGCCGACGGCCCGATCAGCAGGGCAGCGACGTCGTGGCCCAGGCGGTCGGACGGCACCACGTAGGGGCGGCCGAGCGGGAACACGACGAGACGGCGCAGCAGGAAGGCGAACAGCTTGTTCGGGAAGTTGGCGATCACGCCTTCGAAGGCGAGCTGGATGCGGAACATGCAATCCCAGATCGCCCAGTGCATCAGCGGCGCATCGGCGGGCTGGCGGCCTTCGGCCTCGTAGCGCTTGAGCGTGGCGGTGGCGAGATACATCAGCGACAGGATGTCGCCCAGCCGCGCCGACAGCTTTTCCTTGCGCTTCAGCGCGCCGCCCAGCGTGCCCATCGAAATGTCGGCGATGAAGGCGAAGGCGGCGGAGAAGCGGGTGAGCTGCTGGTAGTAGCGGCGCGTCTCGGGCGCGACGTCGACCGGCAGCTTGACGAAATGCGAGCCGGTCAGCCCCATGACGAAGGCGCGGCCGGCATTGTTGACGGTGAAGGCGACGTGCTCGCGCAGGATATGGTCGAAACCGCCTTCGTCGTTGCGCTGCGCCGCATCCATTTCGGCGAGCACGAAGGGATGGCAGCGGATCGCCCCCTGGCCGAACAGGATCAGGCTGCGCGTCAGGATGTTGGCGCCTTCGACCGTAATGCCGACCGGAATCTGCTGGTAGGCGCGGCCGAGGAAGTTCTGCGGCCCGAGGCAGATGCCCTTGCCGCCGATCACGTCCATGCCGTCATTGACCACCTGGCGCGCGCGTTCGGTGACGTGGTACTTGACGATGGCCGACACCACCGCGGGTTTCTCGCCGAGATCGACCGCGCCGGCGGTCATCGTGCGTGCCGCGTCGCACAGATAGGTGTTGGCGCCGATCCGGGTCAACGCCTCCTCGACCCCTTCGAAGCGGCCGATCTGGGTCCTGAACTGGTAGCGGACGCGGGCGTAGGCACCCACGGTGCGCGCGGTGAGCTTCTGCATGCCGACGTTGGAGCCCGGCAGCGAGATCGAGCGTCCGGCCGCCAGGCACTCCATCAGCATCCGCCAGCCCTGGCCGGCCATCGCCGGACCGCCGATGATGAAGTCCAGCGGCATGAACACGTCCTTGCCGCGCACCGGGCCGTTCATCCACACCGCGTTGAGCGGGAAGTGGCGGCGGCCGATGTCCACGCCCGGGTGGTCGTGCGGCACCAGTGCGCAGGTGATGCCGATGTCCTGCTCGCCGCCGAGCAGCCCGTCCGGGTCGTACAGGCGGAAGGCGAGGCCGAACACGGTGCACACCGGCGCCAGCGTGATGTAGCGCTTGTCGAAGCTGACGCGCATGCCGAGCACTTCCTCGCCCTGCCACATGCCCTTGCACACCACGCCGGCATCGGGAATCGAAGCCGCGTCGGAACCCGCCCACGGGCTGGTCAGCGCGAAGGCCGGAATCTCCCGCCCGCTGGCGAGGCCGGGCAGGTAGTGCTGCTTCTGCTCGGGCGTGCCGTAGTGCAGCAGCAGTTCGGCCGGGCCGAGCGAGTTCGGCACCATCACCGTCACCGCGGGCGCCGACGAGCGGGTCGACAGCTTGGTGATGACCTGCGAGTGGGCGTAGGCCGAGAAGCCCTTGCCGCCATACTCCCTGGGAATGATCATCCCGAGGAAGCCCTTGTCCTTGATGTGCTGCCACACTTCGAGCGGCATGTCCTGCCGCTGGGTGCAATCCCAGTCATTGGTCAGGCGGCACAGTTCCTCGACTTCGTTGTCGAGGAAGGCCTGCTCCTCCTCGCTCAGCCTGGGCCAGGGATAGCCGTCCAGCTTGCGCCAGTCCGGGTTGCCCTTGAAAAGCTCGCCCTCCCACCACACCGTGCCGGCTTCGAGCGCATCCTTCTCGGTCTGCGACATCGTCGGCAGGGCATTGCGGAAAGCCTTGAAGATTGGCGCCGTCACCCGCTGGCGGCGCAGCGAATCGACCAGGAAGACGCTCATCGCCCCCGCATAGAGCGCCAGCACCAGGAAGGTCAGCAGCGCCGGCCAGTCGCCCGCCCAGCCCAATGCCGCGATCCACACCAGCCCCGCCAGCAGCCAGGCAAAAAGTGGCGCTCGCCCGTAGGCGAGCGCACCTGCCAAGGGAGGGAGGCAAACCAGTAGCAACCAGACCATCACATTCTCCTCATGCCGGGCGCCGCCCCGGCCGTTCTCGAGTCAATCGCCGTCAATCCGTTGCCGCCGCGCCGAAATCCGGCAGCGGCGCGCGCAGGCCGCCGAGCAGGAAGCTCATCAGCCGCGGCAGCATCCGCGACGGCGGCTCCTTCTCGCAGGGCAGGCCCGCCATCGCATACACGCTTTCGATACCCGCGATCGCAAACGACATCGCCCCCATCATGTAGTGGAAGCGCCACATGATCTCGTCGCGCGGCACCCCCGGCAGCGCGCGGAAGAGCGCCCCCAGGAAGCGGTCCATCACCTCGGCGTATTCCTCGGCGAGGAACTGGCGCACGAAGGCGTTGGGTTCGTTGTAGGTGCGGCTGAGCAGGCGCATGAAGGTGTTGCCGCCATGCTCGGTGTCCGCGGCCAGTTCCAGCGCCGTGCCGAAGAAGGCCTCGACGATGCGGCTGGGCTTGATCGCCTCGCCGCCGGCTTCCGCCTCCAGACGATCGAGCGCCGCCAGCCGGGTTTCGTTCAATGCCGTCAGGCGGCGGCGGAACACGGCCTGGATCAGCGCGTCCTTGCTGCCGAAGTGGTAATTCACCGCAGCCAGGTTGGCATTCGCCGCACCGGTGATCATGCGCATCGACGTGCCTTCGAAACCGTGCTCCATGAACAGCCGTTCGGCGGCATCGAGGATGCGATCGCGCGTTTCGGACTGCGGCAGGCGTGGCTCGACGGGCATCGGTACTCTCAATTCAAACGTTTGTTTGAATCATACGTTCAATTTATTTCCTGTCAAGCATGATCGATCAAAAGACTTGCGGTTTGACTCGCCACGGCCCCGGCAACAGAATCGCGCGCTTGCCGTCCGCCGCTTGCCGCCCATCCCGACGAAATCATGAGACGCTCCTCCGCCACCGCCCTGCCCGGCCCCGAACCCACCGAGCGCCACGACTGGCAGACGCTGAAAAGCCTGCTTCCCTTCATCTGGGCCTACAAGGGCAGGGTGATCTTCGCGCTCGGCTGTCTGCTGGCGGCCAAGGGCGCCAACGTGACGGTGCCGATCGTCTTCAAGCACCTGATCGACGACCTGAGCATCACGCGCGAACAGGCCTTCATCGTCGTACCCGCTTCGCTGCTGCTCGCCTATGGCGTGTTCCGCTTCTCGACCTCGCTGTTCACCGAACTGCGCGAGATCGTCTTCGCCCGTGTCACCCAGCAGGCGGTACGCGAGATTTCGCTGCGGGTGTTCCGCCACCTGCACGCGCTGTCGCTGCGCTTCCACCTGGAGCGCCAGACCGGCGGCCTGACGCGCGACATCGAGCGCGGCACCCGCTCGATCGGCTCGCTGATCAGCTACACGCTGTATTCGATCCTGCCGACGCTGATCGAGATCGGCCTGGTCATCGGCATCCTGCTGGTGCAGTACGACCCGGTGTTCGCGCTGATCACGCTGGCGGCGCTGGTGGCCTACATCGCCTTCACGGTCAAGGTCACCAACTGGCGCACGGTGCTGCGCCGGCGCACCAACGAACTCGACTCCGCCGCCAACGCGCGCGCGATCGACAGCCTGATCAACTTCGAGACGGTCAAGTACTTCAACAACGAGGAATTCGAGGCGCGCCGCTACGACGAACAGCTCGGCAAGTGGATGCAGGCCCAGATCACCAACCAGTATTCGCTGTCCGGCCTCAACATCGGCCAGGCGGTAATCGTCGCGGTCGCCGTCACGGCGATGATGTGGCAGGCCGCAATCCGGGTGGCCAGCGGCGAGATGACGATCGGCGACATCGTGCTGGTCAACGCCTTCCTGATCCAGCTGTACGCGCCGCTGAACTTCCTCGGCGTGATCTACCGCGAGATCCGCCAGTCGCTGACCGACATCGAGCGCATGTTCGGGCTGATGAACCAGCACCGCGAGATCGCCGACGCACCGGACGCGCTCAGCCTGCCCGCCGGCCCGGCCAGCGTGCGCTTCGATGGCGTCGGCTTCGCCTACGATGCCAAGCGGCCGATCCTGTTCGACCTCGGCTTCGACATTCCCGCCGGCAGCACGGTCGCAGTCGTCGGCCATTCGGGCTCGGGCAAATCGACCCTGGCGCGCCTGCTGTACCGCTTCTACGACGTGCAGCAGGGCGCGATCCGGATCAATGGCCACGACATCCGCCAGCTGTCGCAGGACAGCCTGCGCGCGGCGATCGGCATCGTGCCGCAGGATACGGTGCTGTTCAACGACACCTTGTTCTACAACATCCAGTACGGCCGCCCGAGCGCGAGCCGGGAGGAAGTCGAAGCCGCCGCGCGCGCTGCCCAATTGGAGAACTTCATCCGCCAGTTGCCGGACGGCTACGAAACCCGTGTCGGCGAGCGCGGCCTGAAACTGTCGGGCGGCGAGAAGCAGCGCGTCGCGATCGCCCGCGCACTGCTGAAGAACCCCGCGATCCTGATCTTCGACGAGGCCACCTCGGCACTGGACTCCCGGACCGAGAAAGCCATCCAGGCCCAGATCGAACGCGCCGCCGAAGGCCGCACCGCGCTCGTCATCGCCCACCGGCTATCGACGATCATGGATGCGGACGAGATCATCGTGCTCGACGGCGGCCGCATCGTCGAACGCGGACGGCACGGCGCGCTGCTGGCAAGCGGCGGCGCCTACGCGCAGATGTGGCTGCTGCAGCAGGAAGAGGCCGCCACGGACGCCCTGCCCGGCTGAGAGAAGCCCCCACGCTCCACCGCTGCGCGGGTCGCAGGAGGGCCAGCTTTGCCCAGCCGGCCCGTTTCGCAGGCGCGGAGCCATGCTCCGCGAACGCCCTGCTCCCCCCGAAGGGGCACTTGTTGCGTTGGGGCGGCCCGGCGAAAAAAAACGGCGCCTTTCGGCGCCGCCACAGCTGGCAAAAGATCCGCCCGGGCTTCAGGCCGTATTCTTCCGGCGGCGCATGCCGACCATGCCGAGCAGGGCGATGCCGGCCAACGCCAGCGAACCGGGCTCGGGCACGTTGCCGCTGCTGGGGGGCTTGATCGTACCGCCGACGCTGGCGAGCTTCAGATAGTCGTATCTCCCGCAAACCCTGTTGCCGCCACTGCCGGAGCACTGATCGAAGCCGACCGCAGAGCCATTTCTGAAGTCTCCCGAATTCACCCCGGAGCCGGCCGCATAGCCGCCCACGCCGATCAGCCAGAAGCTCGAATAAACATTCTCGAACGCCCCCGAGGTCGTGCCCAGATCCTTGGTGGCGGTGCCGATGTTCGCGTAGTTGCCGATCAGCGTCCAGCCGCGGCTGGTGAGATTGGCAAACGTGCCGCCATCGAGGGCCTGGGTCGCCGTCAGCGAGCCGGCGCCGGTAAACGCCATGACGAAGATGTCGGAATCGGTGGCGGTGAAGCCCGCCCTGACGCTTTCCAGCCGAACTGCGTCGTCGAAGCTCAGCAGCGCGACCTCGAATCCAGCCTGGTTGTCGAGCGCATGCTGATTGCCCGAGGTCTCCCCGCCGACGCCGATGCCATTGCCCGCCCAGTACCCGACCGAGGTCTTGTAGATGTCCGAGCCGTTGTTGCTCGCCTTCCAGCCGGTCACCTGGGGCTCGTTGGCAGCGGAATTGGTCAGATTCCAGTTGGTCGCGGCCATCGCGGAAAGCGAAGCGGCACACAGCGCGACGGCAAGAGTGGACTTCAAAATTGTCGTTTTCATGGCTATTCCTTCAATTAACCTGTTTTTTAAATTTTTAGCAAAAAACAGGCCAGCCTCTTGCACACCAGATTTATCAATTAGTTACATATTTCAGCTGGGCGGCTCGCAGCCTGTGCGTCAATTTTTTCGACACTATCCGGGCTGATCGAGCAGCTTCCTGGCCTCTTCTGCCCAGGGGGCGGACGGAGACGCGCCCAGCGCGAACTGCAGCTCGGCCCGGGCTTCCTGCGCCCGCCCCAGCTTTGCCAGCACATAGCCGAGATGCCAGCGGATCTCGGGGTCTTCCGGCGCGCGCAGGCGGGCATCGCGCAAGTGGCGCATGGCTTCGTCGAAGCGGCCGGCACGCGCCAGCGACCAGCCGAGGGTGTCGACGATGCCGACGTTTCCCGGCTCCAGGGCCAGGGCCTGTTCCGCCAGACGCACCGGGTCGCCGTCACCCAGCATCAGCAGCACGTTTGCAAGGTTGTTGAGAACGTTTGCCCCGGCCCGGTCCTCGGCGACCAGGCGCTCGTACTCCTCCCGCGCAGCCTTCCAGTTGCCGTCGCGCATCCAGAGTTCGGCCAGCATTTCCCGCACCCGCGCGTCCTCGCCCCGCTCCTCCTCCAGCCAGCGCCTCAGCACCGGCATGGCCGATTTCGGCTCGCCTTGCAGTACCGCAAGGCTGGCGCGGCGCTGGAGCAGATCGAACGAAGGCTGAAGTTCGAAGGCATCGCGGTACAGCTGCGCCGCTTCGGCGAAGTGCTTGCGGCGCACGGCGAGGTCTCCCGCCAGGCGCAGGCCGCTGGCACTGGCCGGGTGGGCCCGGCGCAGCGCCGCCACCAGGTCGTCGATCGTCGCCGGCTCCACGCCCGGATCGGCGAGGGCCGCTTCCGTCTCCAGCACCATCGCGGCCTCATCCCCGGGCCTGCCCTGCAGCGCCTTCTGCGCGGCATAAGCCGCACCCGACGGGTTGCCCGCCCGAAGCTGGAGATAACCGATGCCCACCAGCCGCGATACGTTGTACTCGGCAAGCACGGTCATTTCACGCAAGGTCTGCTGGGCAGCCTTGTTGTCGCCGACGTCGATCTGCGCTTCGGCCAGCGTGGCCAGCACCGACAGGTCGGAACCCCACTGCGGCGCCAGGGCCTTCGCCGCGTCGAGGGCGCCCGCCTTGTCGCCGGCCGCCGCCCTGGCCTTGACTAGTGCCACACCGAAGCGCGGGTCCCTGGGGCGCTCGGCCACGGCCTTCTCGAACCAGCGAATCGCCTCGCCGATATTGCCGGCCCCCTGCTCGAGCATGCCCGACTCATACATGGCGACGATGTCGTTGCGGTTCTGCTTCAGCATCGCGGCATAGGTGCGGCGCGCCTCGTCGAGACGCCCTTCCGCAACGTCGAGACGCGCCATGTTCAGGCGCGCCGGCACGAAGCCCGCATCCTTCGCCAGTGCCGCCGCATAAGCCTTGCGCCCTTCGGCCGGATTTCCGCTGGCGACCTGGATGGCGCCCAGCAGATTCAAGGCCGCAGGATTGCCCGGCGCGGCTTCGGCGGCACGCTGGGCGACGGCCAGCGCGGCCTTGTCTTCGCCTTGTCGCATCAAGGTGTTCGCAAGCGCGTTGGCGACGACGAAGTCGCCCGGCGTCCTGTCGAACACGGCCTGCAGGCTTTCGATCGCAGCCGCGGTATCGCCACCGCCCAGGCGGCTGAATCCCAAGGCGGCCTGCGCCCCTGCGTCCCCGCTCTGCGCGGCCTTTTCGAGCAGTTCGCTCGCCTTGCCGTAGCGCCGCTGGGCGAGGTTGACGCGCCCCAGCAACTGCAGCGCCTGCGGGTCTTCCGGCTGCAGCCGGAGCACATGCTCGAGCATGCCGGTTGCCCGTGCGTAATCGTTCATGTCCAGATAGACCGAGGCCAGCAACTTGCGCGCGCCGATATTGTTCGGGTAGCGGGAAACCGTCGTTTCGAGATACTTCTTGGCCTTCTCGAGCTGCCGTCCAGCGTGATGCGCCAAGGCACCGACCATCAGCAACTGCTCGTGGCCGGCCACCCATTCCGCGGACAGGGTATCGACCAGGCCGCCCGCCTCCGCCAGATGGCGCGCCGCCTCCGCACGCTTGCCCTGCTTCTCGGCGAGCAGGGCAAGCAGGTAGGACGCGCGCGGCTCGACCGGCCCCGCCCCGATGGCTGCCAGTGCGGCCCGCGCGTCGTCATCGCGCCCCAGGTCGACGAGGATGCCGGCGCGTGCGACGGCGGCATCGATCAGACCAGGATCGAGGGCAAGCGCGCGCTCGTAGTCCATCAGCGCAGTCGCCAGCTCGCCGGTGGCATGCGCCACCGAAGCACGCGCATTGAACGCCATCGCGTATTCCGGGCCGCGCTCCACCGCCTGCTCCGCAAGCTGCCGGGCGCGAACCAGGTCTCCCCGCCCGATCAGCATCGGCACTTCCGCCGCGAGCGGCACGGGCGAAGCCGGATCGAGCGCACGCGCTTCGGCAAAGCTGCGCTCGGCCTCGGCACGCTGTCCCAGCGCGGCATGGGCCACGCCGCGCAAGCTCAGAACGTCAACACGGACGCCGGCCGGCAGGCCTTCCGCCGGAACCGATTGCAGCAACACCGCCGGCCGGCCCTGCAACAGGTAGATGCGCGCCATCGGCACCGCCACCTCGGCACGGCTCACGCCGAGCCGGAGCGCTTCACGGAATTCGACTTCCGCCGGACCGACATCGCCATCGCTGAGGTAGGCGCGCGCCAGCAGCAGGTGCGCGGCCAGCATGTTGCGGTCCTGCTGCAAGGCGTTCTTGAGCTGGATGATCGCCCCCGCCACATCCCGTGCCTCGAAACGCTTCAGCCCATCCTCGTAATAACGGCTGGCAGCCGCCGGGTCGGCCAGCGCAGGCACGGACAGGAGCAGCGAGACGGCACCGGTGGCGAGCATACGGGCCAGCAGTCGGGCAGGGCGTTTCATGGGCAAGGGTTCATCCGGTTCCGGGAGGGTGGAGCGAGTATATGGGGGGACATCGGAATGGCTCCGTGGAATTCGTCATTGTCGACGCAAACGACATCGATGACATATTCACCGCGTGCTCGACGCCACACCGGCGCACGCACCATCCCGTAGAATCGCGGGCAGGCCGGCAAGCCCCATCCCACCGGCTCCCATATATATTCAGGATTCGCCCAGGCCCGCAGCTCGAACATGCGCAGACCCCGCATCGCCCTCGTCGCCACCGGCGGCACCATCGCCGGCACCGCCGCCTCGGCAACCGACACCACCGGCTACACCGCCGGCCAGTTGGGCGCCGCCGAGCTGCTCGGCGCCGTGCCGCAGCTGTCCGCGCTGGCCGAAGTGCATGCCGAGCAATTGTTCAACATCGACAGCAAGGACATGGGCCCGACCCACTGGCTGCCGCTGCTGCGGCGCCTGCAGGCACTGGCCGACGACGGCGACATCGACGGCATCGTCGTCACCCACGGCACCGACACGCTGGAGGAAACCGCTTATTTCCTCCATATCGCGCTCGCCACCGCCAAGCCGGTGGTGATGACCGCGGCGATGCGCCCGGCCACCGCGCTGTCCGCCGACGGCCCGCTGAACCTCTACCAGGCGGTACAGCTCGCCTGCCGTCCGGCGGCGGGCCGCGCCGGCGTGCTCGCGGTGCTCGGCGACCGCATCCTGCCTGCGGCCCATCTCGCCAAGCGCCACCCGTCCGCGATCGACGCCTTCAGTTCGCCCGGCGCGCTGACCATCGACGCCGGCGACACCCAGCTGCAGGCCCTTCCGTCTCCCCGTCACCACCGCATCGACCTGCCCGACGGCGTGCAGGCGCTGCCGCCGGTCGAACTGCTGACGGTGAGCGCAGGCAGTTCCCCCGCACTGGCCTCGGCCGTGGTGCGTGCGCTGGCCCGCGCCAGCCAGGCGGCCGGGCGCGCCGGCCTGGTGCTGGCGCTGCCGGGCAACGCCAGCCTGCCCGCAAGCTGGGAAACGGTGCTCGCCGAAGACCTGCCGGCTGCGGTGCCGGTCGTGCTGGCCAGCCGCTGCGGCGCCGGCGCGACCGCACATCGCGCCGATCGGCCGGGCAACTGGCTGCAATGCCGCACGCTCGATCCGCTGAAGGCGCGCGTCCGCCTGATCGCCGGCCTCGGCGCCGGACTGCGCGGCGCCCGCCTGAAGCGCTGGTTCGAGCGCGTCTGAAACCCGCCGCTCAGAGACCCGGGTCGCTGCCGCCGCCGATCAGCGCGCTTTCGACGATGCGCCGCGTCAGGTGGGGCGCGAAGCCCTCGATGAAGGCAAAGACGTAAGTCCTGAGCCAGGCCCGCTTGCGCAGGCCGATGCGGGTCGTGCTGGACTCGAACAGGTGCGACGCATCCGCCATGCCCAGCCGCCGGTCCTCCTCGGCGTCGTAGGCCATGCGCGCCAGGATGCCGATGCCCAGGTCCATTTCCACGTATTTCTTGATCACGTCGGAGTCGATCGCCGACAGCACCACGTTGGGTTTCAGGCCGCGCCCGAGGAAGGCCTTGTTGATCAGGCTGCGGCCGGTGAAGGCGTCGTCGTAGGTGATGATCGGATAGCGGGCGATCGCCTCCAGCGTCAGCGGCGATTCGTGCAGGATGGGGTGGCGCGGCGTGGCGACCACGCAGCGGTTCCACTGGTAGCACGGCAGCATCACGAGGTCGTCGTAATCGGCGATGGCCTCGGTGGCGATGCCGATGTCGGCGGCGCCATCCAGCACCATTTCGCACACCTGGCGCGGGTTGCCCTGGTGCAGCGACAGCTTGACCTGCGGGTAGCGGCGCATGAAGTCGCGCACCACGGCCGGCAGCACGTAGCGCGCCTGGGTGTGGGTGGTAGCGATGCTCAGGCTGCCCACCGTCTCGTTGGCGAACTCGCTGCCGACCTGCTGCAGGTCGTCGAGGTCGCGCAGCACCCGTTCGGCGATCGCCAGCACCGCCCGCCCCGGCTCGGTGACCGCCACCAGGCGCTTGCCGTGGCGTTCGAAGATCTCGATGCCCAGCTCGGCCTCGAACTGCCGGATCTGCTTCGAGACACCCGGCTGGGAAGTAAACAATGCCTCGGCGGCTTCCGTGACGTTGAGCCCACGGCGCGCAACCTCATGGATATAGCGAAGCTGCTGTAGATTCATTGTCCATTCTGCTACATATAACTTTCAATTCTAAAAGTCTAACCGCAAACCGCTTTATATGGCTAAGCCAAACCTCTACGATCCGCGCACTTCACAGGATGCCCTTCATGGATTTTGCGTACACCCTTGCCGGATTCGCCGTGGGCGCCATCGTCGGCCTGACCGGCGTCGGCGGCGGCTCGCTGATGACGCCGCTGCTGGTGTTGATGTTCGGCATCCATCCGTCGGTCGCGGTCGGCACCGACCTGCTGTACGCCGCCATCACCAAGGCGGGGGGTACGCTCGCCCACGGCCTCAAGGGCACGGTGGACTGGAAGATCACCCGGCTGCTGGCCACCGGCAGCATCCCGGCCGCGGCGATCACGCTGATCCTGGTCGGCCGCTACGCGCCGGGCGGCATCGAAGGCGCCGCCAGCCTGATCAAGGTGGCGCTCGGTGTCGCCCTGGTGCTGACCGCCGTCGCCCTGATCTTCCGCAAGCGCATCCAGGCTTTCGCCCTCGCCCGCTTCGGCGGTGAGCCCGATCCGGCGCGCACCGCGCGCCTCACCATCGTGACCGGCGCAATCCTGGGCGTGCTGGTGTCGATCTCGTCGGTGGGCGCCGGCGCGCTCGGCGTCACCGCGCTGTTCTTCCTGTACCCGACGATGCCCGCGCTGCGCATCGTCGGCTCGGACATCGCCCACGCCGTGCCGCTGACCGCCGTCGCCGGCATCGGCCACTGGATGCTGGGCAGCGTCGACTGGCTGCTGCTGGGCAGCCTGCTGGTCGGCTCGCTGCCCGGCATCTGGCTCGGCAGCCACATCTCGACCAAGGTGCCCGACCACTTCCTGCGCCCGATCCTGGCCACCATGCTGGTGCTGGTCGGCGCCAAGCTGATCGCCCACTGACACCACGGCGCAGGCATGTGGCCTGCGCCAACGAATCCCCGAACCCAGAGAGACGAACCCCATGTACAGATACGACGAATACGACCAGCGCATCGTCGACGAGCGCGTCGCCCAGTTCGCCGATCAGACCCGGCGCTACTTCGCCGGCGAACTGAGCGAGGACGAGTTCCGTCCGCTGCGGCTGCAGAACGGCATCTACATCCAGCGCCATGCGCCGATGCTGCGCATCGCCGTGCCCTACGGCAACCTGGATTCCAGGCAGCTGCGCATGCTGGGCCACATCGCCCGCCGCTACGACCACGGCTACGCCCACGTCACCACGCGCCACAACATCCAGTTCAACTGGCCCAAGCTGGAAGACGTGCCCGAGATCCTCGGCCTGCTCTCCAGCGTGCAGATGCACGCCATCCAGACTTCGGGCAACTGCATCCGCAACGTCACCTCCGACCCCTTCGCCGGCGTCGCCGCCGACGAGATCGCCGATCCGCGCCCGTGGTGCGAGATCCTGCGCCAGTGGAGCACCTTCCATCCGGAATTCGCCTTCCTACCGCGCAAGTTCAAGATCGCGGTGAATGGCGCCAAGCAGGACCGCGCGCTGATCCAGGCGCACGACATCGGCCTGGACCTGGTGTACAACGAGGCCGGCGAACTGGGCTTCCGCGTGCTGGTGGGTGGCGGCCTGGGCCGTACGCCGATCATCGGCGCGGAAGTCTCCGCCTTCGTGCCCTGGCAGCAGATCCTCAACTATTGCAGCGCCGTCCTGCGCGTCTATAACCTGCACGGCCGCCGCGACAACGCCTACAAGGCGCGCATCAAGATCCTGGTGAAGGCCCTGGGCGTGGAAGAATTCGCCCGCCAGGTCGAGGCCGAGTTCGTCCATCTGAAGGACGGCCCGTCGACGCTGACGCAGGCCGAGATCGACCGTGTCGCCGGCCGCTTCGACGATCCGGTGCTGGCGCCGCTGCCGCAGGACACCGGCTATCGCGCCCAGCTGGCGGAGAACAAGGCCTTCGCCGCCTGGGCACGGCGCAACGTGCGCGCCCACCAGGTGCAGGGCTATGCCAGCGTGGTGCTGTCGCTGAAGCCCTATGGCGTGGCGCCGGGCGACCTCACCGCCGAGCAGTTCGATGCCATCGCCGACCTCGCCGACCGCCATGCCTTCGGCGAAGTGCGCAACACCCACGAACAGAACGTGCTGCTCGCCAGCGTGCGCGAAGCCGACCTGTTCGAGGTCTGGCAGCAGGCGCGCGAGCTGGGCCTGGCGACGCCGAACGTCGGCCTGCTGACGGACATCATCTCCTGCCCCGGCGGCGACTTCTGTGCACTGGCCAACGCCAAGTCGATCCCGATCGCCAACGCGATCCAGGACCGCTTCACCGACCTCGACTACCTGTACGACCTCGGCGAGCTCGAACTGAACATCTCCGGCTGCATGAACGCCTGTGGCCACCACCACGTCGGCCACATCGGCATTCTCGGCGTCGACAAGAACGGCCAGGAGTTCTACCAGGTGACGATCGGCGGCTCGCAGGGCAACCAGGCCTCGCTGGGCAAGGTGATCGGCCCGTCCTTCGCCGCCGCCGAAATGCCGGACGTGATCACTTCGCTGATCAACAACTACATCGACAACCGCCACGAAGACGAACGCTTCATCGACACCGTGCGCCGCATCGGCATCGACTCGTTCAAGACCCGCGTCTATGCCGAGCGCACTGCACGCATCGAAGCCCGGGAGACCGCCAATGTCTGACATCATCAAGAACGGCCTCATCCAGCCCGACGACTGGCAGGTGCTGCGCCTGGCCGAAGGCGAGGCCGCGGCCGACGTCGCGCTGCCCGCCGGCCGCATCATCGTGCCGCTGGCCGTGTGGCAGGCGCGCCGCGACGAACTGCTGCCGAAGGCCGAAGCCGGCGTGCTCGGCGTCTGGCTGGCGGGCGACGAAGACCCCTTCGCCCTCGAAGCCGACCTGCCGGCGCTGCAGCTGGTCGCGGTGGACTTCCCCAAGTTCGCCGACGGCCGCGGCTATTCGATCGCCACGCTGCTGCGCACCCGCCTCGGCTATGGCGGCGAGCTGCGCGCGATCGGCGACGTGCTGCGCGACCAGTTCTTCTTCATGCTGCGCTGCGGCTTCAGCGTGCTGCAGCCGAGCGAAGGCAAATACACCACCGCCCAGCTCGAAGCCGCGCTGACCAGCCTGAAGGCTTTCAGCAATCCCTACCAGGGCGCCGTCGACGTGCCCGAGCCGCTGTTCCGCCGCCAGACGCGCACCCCGCTGCAGAAGGACGCCGCCTGATGAACGCCAGCGTCTCCCTGCTGCGTCCGCCCCCCGGCAATCCGGCGACCCGGCCCGAGCTGAGCGACGCCCTGCGCGCCACGGTCGGCGCCAAGGCCGCTGCCGCGCTCGCCCTGCTGCGCGAGTCGGTGGCGGAGTTCGGCACGGCCGGCGAGCTCACCTTCGCCAACAGCTTCGGCGCCGAGGACATGGTGCTGACCGACCTGATCCTGTCGAACGCGCTGCCGATCGAAGTCTTCTCGCTCGATACCGGCCGCCTGCCGGCGGAGACCTACACGCTGATGGGCGAAGTCGAGCAGCGCTACGGCACCAGGCTGAAAGTCTTCTTCCCCGACTCCGCGTCGGTGGAAAACTTCGTCCGCAGCCACGGCATCAATGCCTTCTACGACTCGATCGAGCTGCGCAAGGGCTGTTGCGGCGTGCGCAAGATGGAGCCCCTGCGCCGCGCCCTGGCCGGCAAGAAAGCCTGGATCACCGGCCTGCGCGCCGCCCAGTCGGTGACCCGCAGCGGCCTGCCCTTGCGCGAGTTCGACCAGGGCAACGGCCTGGAAAAGCTCAACCCGCTGTCGGACTGGAGCGAGACCGAGGTGTGGGCCTACATCCGCATCAACGAGGTGCCCTACAACGCGCTGCACGACCAGTTCTATCCCAGCATCGGCTGTGCCCCCTGTACGCGCGCCATCGCCCTGGGCGAGGACGTCCGCGCCGGACGCTGGTGGTGGGAAGATCCCGAAACCAAGGAATGCGGCCTTCACGCCAAGAAAGGCTGAAGCCTGTTCCCGTACACTCCCTCGCGCCCCCGAACACGCATTCGCAACGGTAATCACATCATGTCGACGCTGACCAAACAGACGCTTTCCCATCTCGACTGGCTCGAAGCCGAAGCCATACACATCCTGCGCGAAGTCGCCGGCCAGTGCTCGAACCCGGTGCTGCTGTTCTCCGGCGGCAAGGATTCGATCTGCCTGCTGCGCCTGGCCGAGAAGGCCTTCCGCCCGGGCCGCTTTCCCTTCCCGCTGATGCACATCGACACCGGCCACAACTACAAGGAAGTGACCGACTTCCGCGACAAGCGCGCCGCCGAGCTGGGCGAGCGCCTGATCGTGCGTTCGGTGGAGGATTCGATGGCGCGCGGCACCGTGGTGCTGAAGCATGCCGACGAGTCGCGCAACAAGCACCAGTCGGTGACGCTGCTGGAAGCGATCGAGGAATTCGGTTTCGACGCCTGCATCGGCGGCGCCCGCCGCGACGAGGAGAAGGCGCGCGCCAAGGAGCGGATCATGAGCTTCCGCGACGAGTTCGGCCAATGGGACCCGAAGAACCAACGCCCGGAGCTGTGGAACCTGTACAACGCCCGCAGCCACAAGGGCGAGAACATCCGCGCCTTCCCGATCAGCAACTGGACGGAGCTGGACGTGTGGCAGTACATCCAGCGCGAGCAGCTGGAGCTGCCGTCGATCTATTTCGCCCACGTCCGCCCGGTGGTGCGCAAGAACGGCCTGCTGCAGCCGGTGACCGAACTGACGCCGGCCAGGCCGGGCGACAAGGTCGAAGACGTCCAGGTGCGCTTCCGCACCGTCGGCGACATCACCTGCACGGCGCCGGTCGAGTCGGATGCCGACACGGTGGAGAAGATCCTGGCCGAGACGGCGACGACGACGATCACCGAGCGCGGCGCGACGCGGATGGACGACCAGACCTCCGAAGCCTCGATGGAGCAGCGCAAGAAGGAAGGGTATTTCTGAACGAGCAGCACCGCCCACTGCGCACTGCTACCGAATCTGAAGAAAGCTTGAAGGAATCATGACCATGTCCGCCCCCGAACAACTGCCCGAGATCGACAACGGCCTGCTGCGCTTCCTGACCTGCGGCAGCGTCGATGACGGCAAGAGCACCCTGATCGGCCGCCTGCTGTTCGACAGCAAGACCATCCTCGCCGACACCCTCAACGCCATCGAGAAGACCTCGGCCAAGCGCGGCATGAGCGCGGTCGACCTGTCGCTGCTCACCGACGGCCTGCAGGCCGAGCGCGAGCAGGGCATCACCATCGACGTCGCCTACCGCTATTTCTCCACCGGCCGGCGCAAGTACATCATCGCCGACGCACCGGGCCACGAGCAGTACACCCGCAACATGGTCACCGCGGCCTCCACCGCCAACCTGGCCATCATCCTGGTCGATGCACGCAAGGGCGTGCTGACCCAGACCCGCCGCCACTCCTACCTCGCCAGCCTGGTCGGCATCCCGCACCTGCTGGTCGCGGTCAACAAGATGGACCTGGTCGACTACGACCAGGCCGTGTTCGAGCGCATCAAGGCCGACTACCTCGCCTTCGCCGACAAGCTCGGCATCAAGGACGTGCGCTTCATCCCGATCTCGGCGCTGGCCGGCGACATGATCGTCGACCGCGGCGATCGCCTGTCCTGGTACGACGGCCCCACGCTGCTCGACATCCTCGAGAACGCCCCTGCAGCCCACACCGAACAGGCCGAGGACTTCCGCTTCCCGGTGCAGTTCGTCTGCCGCCCGCAGGACTCGGCCAATCCCGAACTGCACGACTACCGTGGCTTCATGGGCCGGGTGGAGTCGGGCGAGATCGCCGTCGGCGACGCCGTCACGGTGCTGCCTTCGGGCGCCACCAGCAAGGTCAGGCGGATCGAGATCGGCGGCGTGCCGCTGGAGCGCGCGATCCACGAACAGTCGGTGGCGCTGCTGCTGGAAGACGAGATCGACATCTCGCGCGGCGACCTCATCGTCAAGTCCGCCGAAGCGCCCGAGCCGGTCAAGCAGATCGACGCCACCGTCTGCTGGCTGGCCGAAGCGCCGCTGTCGCCGGCGCGCACCTATCTCGTGCGCCACACCACGCGTGAAGTGAAGGCCAAACTCGCCAAGATCGACTACCGCCTGGACGTGAACACGCTGGAACACGAAGCCGCGACCGGCCTGGCGATGAACGACATCGCCCGCGTCACGCTCAAGCTCGCCCAGCCCATCGTCGCCGACCGCTATGCGGACAACCGCGCCACCGGCGCCTTCATCATCATCGACGAAAGCACCAACAACACCGTCGGCGCCGGGATGATCGGATAAGTCGGGCCGCGCCAGGCCAGGCCGGGCCGGGCCGCGTAGCACTGCAGCGCTTGAGCCTTTGCCCCCATGCACGGGGCCATCGATAATGTCGGTGGCCCCGTGTCCTTTTTCAGATCTCCGCAACCGCCATGCCCGACCGTCCCGCCGCCGACACCGCCCGCACCCGCCTGGACAAATGGCTGTGGGCCGCCCGTTTCTTCAAGCACCGCACCGCAGCGACGGAAGCGGTGGATGGCGGCAAGGTCAGGCTCAACGGCCTCGCGGCCAAGCCTGCACGCGAGGTCAAGCCCGGCGACCGCATCGATATCACGATCGGCGAGGAAACACGTACCGTCGTCGTGCGGGCGATCGCCGACAAGCGCGGCTCCGCGGCGATCGCACAGACCTTGTACGAAGAAACACCGGAAAGCGCCGAACAGCGCGAAAAGGCGCGCGAGCTGCGCAAGCTCGCCGCCACGCCGGGCGCCGACCTGCACGGCCGCCCAACCAAGCGCGACCGCCGCCGGATCGACCGTTTCAGCAGCTTCTAGAGGCTCGAACCAGCCGGCCCGATCATGAATCCGGGCGGCCATGAATCATGCAACTGGACGACGGCCTGAGTGCCTGTCCCATTCCACCCGGTTGCCCAAGGCCGAAACCAGCCTAGGCCAACACCACCGGCACCGTGCGCCAGCCGCCGACCGGAGACACCGCCCGTTCGGCGGCTTGCCGCGGATCGAGCACGATCGACGAGCTTGCGGTCAGCAATTCCTGCAAGGCGATGCGCAGCTCCAGCGTTGCCAGCAAGCGTCCGGGGCACACGTGCCTGCCGATGCCGTACACCAGGTTGCGGCTGGCGTTGCGCACCGGGTCCAGGGCGTCCGGATCGCCGAAAACCGCTTCGTCGCGGTTCGCGGAGGTCCAGTTCAGCTTCACGCGCGCGCCTTGCGGCAGCGCCACGCCAGCGATCGTCACGGGACAGGTCGTCACCCGGCGATTGGACACGAAGGGATCGTCGATCCGAAGGATCTCGTCGATGACGGCATCGGTCTCGGCCTCGGGAATGCCCGAGCGCAGGCGCTCCTGCAGCGCGGGGTGCGTCGCCAGGTAATGGACCAGCACGCCGACACACTGCGCGATCGAACCCAGGTCCCCGCCCGTCCAGTTCCGCAGCACCGACACGATCTCGGCGTCGGTCAAAGGCCGGCCGTTCACTTCGGTCCGCATCAGGCGGGTGGTGACATCCTCGACGCCGTCCTCGCGCCCGGTTCCGCGGCGCGGCGCCAGCACGCAGCGGATCAGGTCGTCGAAGGCCTCCGCCACCTTCCGCGTCCACGCCTTGTCGCCCGAACGCGTCGCAGCATGGTTCTCGGCAACCCAATCCACCAGGCGATCCTCGAGATCGGCCGGCCAGCCCAGCCACGCGCTTTGCGCCCGCACGGCAAAGCGCACGCCCACCTCGGACACCGCATCGATCGCAACACCCCTCGGCAGCGACGCCACCAGTTCGGCCGCCACCCGCCGGAATGCATCGTGGAAGGGGGCCAGCGCCTCCGGGGTGAGGAAGCCGTCGAGGGCCTGCCGGTATGCCGTGTGCTCGGCCCCATCCAGGCCGTTCGGAATCTGCAGATGGTTCGACACCGCGTTGGAGAAGCGCTCATCGTCCAGCGCCGCCTCCACCACCAATCCGTGCCTCAGCAGCACCCACTCGCCTTGGACGTTGCGCACCACGCCATGCAGGGGGCGCAAGGTATCGGTGAAGGCTCTCAAGTCCCTGCCCGCAGCAGACAGGTCGTCAGGCATGTGATCGCTCATCCTCATTCCCCCTTTGCCTCCGGCAGGGCCGCTACCCGGGCCATCATGGTACTGCAGGTACTGACCGAACAGGCTCGTGGCGCCAGCCGGCTCCTGCCCTGATCCGGCGCTTCGCCGGTCAGCCCGATCGGTTCGTACCGCGTGTGCAATGCACGGCCAGCCACACGGTGGCCGGCGCGGTCGACTCCACCCGGTGCCGGCAGCCGGCGGGGAGTTCCACCCAGTCTCCCGGCAGCAATCCGATGCGCTGGCCGTCGGCAAAACCGAGTTCGGCCTCGCCCTGCAACAGCACGACCCATTCGTCTTCGGCCTGGTCGTACCAGAAGCCCGGCGGGCTGGCGTGGCCGTGCGACACGATGCGCTCGACCCGGCAGGCTGCGCCGGCGAACAAGGTGTGGAAATCCTCGTCGGCTCCCGCCGCGGGCAGCGGCGCGTAAAGATTGCCCCGCCTGGGCCGGAGGGTGCTCACGTCAGTCCAGCACCATGGCCAGCGCGATCGACAGGAACAGCACGGCGGCGACGTTGCCGATCAGCACCATCGAGGCCACCTTGTCCGGCTCCTGGCCGTAGCGCTCGGCGAACATGTAGTTGAGGACCGCCGGCGGCAGCGCACCGAATACCAGCAGCAGCGCCTGCTCGCGCGGCGGCAGCTCGATCACCAGCATGATCGCCCACGCCAGCGCCATGCCGACGACCGGGCGCAGCACGGCGCCGAAAAGCCCGAAGCCGATCGAGTCGATGCGCGAACCCGCCAGGCGCACGCCGAGGCCGAACAGCATCAGCGGAATCGAGATTTCGCCGAGCATGCGGATCGCGGTCAGCAGCGGCGGCCAGACTTCGAACTGGGTCAGGCTGACGGCGATGCCCAGGAAGGTCGCCATCACCGACGGCACTTTCCAGACCGGGAACACATTGACGCGATGGTCGAATAGCCAGGCGCCGAACGAGAAGTGGATCAGGTTCGAGACCATGAACAGGACCACCATCGGCGCCAGCGCGGCTTCGCCGAAGGCCAGCACGGCCAGCGGCAGGCCGAGGTTGCCGCAGTTGTTGAACATGATCGGTGGCACCAGGGTCTTCGGCTCGATGCCGGCCACCCGCGCCACGGCCCAGGCAACCAGGCCGGAGCCGACCACCATCAGCGTGGTGGCAAGGATCAGCGGCAGGTAGGCGCTGACGTCGAAAGCCTTGTTGGCGAGCGCCGCGAACACCAGCGCCGGCACGAACACGTCCATGTTCAGCTTGTTGGCGTGCGACAGGTCCGGCTTGACGCGGCGGCCGACGAAATAGCCCAGCGCGGTGATCGCGAAGAGCGGGAAGAGAATTTCGACGATTCGGATCAGCATGGGAAATTCGCAGAAAGGAAGCCACGTCCATGAACGGGAACGCCCCGGGCAGCGGATCTCATCCGCTTCCGGGGCGCACGCAGCGAAGGATTCGCTCAGAGCACGTAGCGCGCCAGGTCTTCCCGCTGAGCCAGCATGTCGAGCCGGCCGTCGACGTAGGCCGCATCGATCACGACCTTGCCGAGCGTGGCCTTGCCGGCTTCGAAGGACAGCTCTTCGAGCAGCTTCTCCATCACCGTGCTACAGGCGGCGGGCGCCGATGTTCTCGGTCTTTTCATTCACCTGGTAGGCGATTTCCGCCAGCCGGCGGATGCCGTCGGGCGTGAACGCCAGTTCGACGCCGTCGGTCGCCAGCAAGGCTTCGTACTGGCGCGTCAGGCAGGCGTCGGTGCTGGTGAGGATGCGCTCGAAATCGCCGACCGACAGCGATTCGAGTTCGACGCGGATCGGGAAGCGGCCCTGCAATTCCGGGATCAGGTCGCTCGGCTTCGACAGGTGGAAGGCGCCGCTGGCGATGAACAGGACGTGGTCGGTCTTGATCATGCCGTACTTGGTCGAGATCGTCGTGCCTTCGACCAGCGGCAGCAGGTCGCGCTGCACGCCCTGGCGCGACACGTCGGCGCCATGGGCATCGCTGCGCGCGGCGATCTTGTCGACTTCGTCGAGGAAGACGATGCCGTTCTGCTCCACCGAGCGCACCGCTTCGAGCTTGACCTCTTCGTCGTTGATCATGCGCGCGGCCTCCTCGTCGGCGAGCAGCTTCAGCGCTTCGCGGATCTTCAGCTTGCGCTGCTTCTTGCGGCCGCCGCCCAGGTTCTGGAACATGCCCTGGATCTGCTGGGTCAGTTCCTCCATGCCCGGCGGCGCGAAGATCTCGGCCTGCATCGACGGCGCCGCCACTTCGATCTCGATCTCCTTGTCGTCGAGTTCGCCTTCGCGCAGCTTCTTGCGGAATTTCTGCCGCGTCGCCGTATCCTGCACCGGCTCGGGTTCGGCATTGAAGCCCATCGCCCGCGCCGGCGGCAGCAGGGCGTCGAGCACACGGTCCTCGGCGGCGTCGAGGGCGCGGTCGCGCACCCGCTTCATCGCCCGCTCGCGGCCGTCCTTGATGGCGATTTCCATCAGGTCGCGGATGATGGTGTCCACGTCGCGGCCGACGTAGCCCACTTCGGTGAACTTGGTCGCCTCGATCTTGATGAAGGGTGCGTTCGCCAGGCGCGCCAGGCGGCGGGCGATCTCGGTCTTGCCGACGCCGGTGGGGCCGATCATCAGGATGTTCTTGGGCGTGATCTCGCTGCGCAGCGGCTCCTCCACCTGGGCGCGGCGCCAGCGGTTGCGCAGGGCGATGGCGACGGCCTTCTTGGCCTTGTCCTGGCCGACGATGTGCTTGTCGAGTTCGGAGACGATCTCCGGCGGGGTCATCTGGGTCATGCGTTCGCTCTCAATCCAGCACTTCGATGGTGTGATGGTGATTGGTGTAGATGCACAGGTCGGCGGCGATGCCGAGCGCCTTGGAGACGACTTCGGCCGGTGCCAGTTCGGTGTTCTCGATCAGCGCGCGCGCCGCCGACTGCGCATAGGCGCCGCCGCTGCCGATGGCGACGATGCCCTGCTCGGGCTCGAGCACGTCACCGTTGCCGGTGATGATCAGCGAGTGGTCGCGGTCGGCGACCGCCAGCATCGCTTCCAGCCGGCGCAGCATGCGGTCGGTGCGCCAGTCCTTGGCCAGTTCCACCGCCGAGCGCAGCAGGTTGCCCTGGTGCTTGTCGAGCTTGGCTTCGAAGCGTTCGAACAGCGTGAAGGCGTCGGCCGTGCCGCCGGCGAAGCCGGCCAGGATCTGGCCGTCGTACAGCGTGCGCACCTTGCGCGCCGAAGCCTTGATGACGATGTTGCCCAGCGTGACCTGGCCGTCGCCGCCGAGGGCGACGCGATTGCCGCGCCGCACCGACAGGATGGTTGTACCGCGATATTGTTCCATGACGATTCCCCGCCGGCTCGCGGCCGGCGTTGCTAGATAGATTTCAGTGGCGCAGCGTGACGTGCGCGACCTGGTCGACGCTCATGACGCGCAGCAGCGCCGCCACCATGGCATTGACGTTGAAAAGGGTCACGAGTTTTACCTTGTGCCTTGACCGTGGCGAGAATGTTGAACAGCAGGCCCGCGCAGACGAAATCGACCCGGAGCAGCCCGGCGCAATCCACCTTCAGTTCCTTGCGGTCCGCGGCGAGGCCGGCGAGCCGTTTCAGCGACTCGTTCGAGGCCCCGCACAGTTCGCCGCACAAGCGGGGCACATCGCCCTCCAGGGCCGCATCGGTATCGGCCTCGGCGCGTTTCGGCACCGCCACCGCGATCCCTTTCCATGATGGCGGCGACTCCTCGAAGGTCACCGCGTAATCGATGGCGAGGTTCTCGAAGCGTTCCTGGTCGCCGGTGAATTGCAACAATTCGAGCAGCAACAGCCAGGTATCGCGCCCTTCCGCCTGGCCGACGACGGCCCGCCGCGCCAGATCCTCGATGAACGGTTCGACGCTCGACAGGCTGAGCTTGATCCGCTCGGCCAGCAGGGCCTCGAGCAGCCCCAGCAAGGCAGCACAGCCGGCGTCCGATACCTTGCGCAGCTTGCCGACATCGATGCGCACGGCCCCACTGCGCCGCGCAACGGCTGCGATCTGCTTCAACTGGGTTTCGCCCTGGCCGCCCAGGTCGCCGGACAAGCCGACCGCCGGCATGCGCTCCCCGCCCGTACGCCCTCCCCGGGGCGACAGATCCACCCACGGCGGCGGCGAACGCTCGAAGCGCATGGCGTAGTCGAGCACGCGCGCCTCGAAGCGCTCACGCTGGCCGGTCAGGCGATACAGATCCAGCAGCATCATCCACAGCCCCTCGCCCGTCGTCGCCTTCGGATCGTCGAGCGTCGCCGTCAGCACCTGCTCGGCCTCGGCCACGCTGCCGTTGGCGTAGAGGATCGCCGCCTCTTCGAACGCCGCACCGATGCCGGTCCCGACCTCCTGGACCTCGACCCCGCCCGCGGCCACGGAGAGGCCGCGCTCGGCCCCGGTGCCGCTGAAATCGAGTTCGGACAGCACGGTCGGTGGCGGACGCCCGGTTTCGCCGAGATCCTCGGCCAGCCCGGTCTGCCGCTCACCGCCCGGCCGTTTCCGGCCGAAAAAGGAAAGTGCCACGCTGTGCTTCGTCCCAAGTATTGACCACGGGCTCCAGGAACCCTTTCGGAGGATAGCATTTCCCGCAATCCGCCTGCGGAAACCGGCCCGCGCACGGCCATTCGCAGGGATTACGTTTTGTAAATGTCCGCATCTTCACGCGCCACTGGACGGCCCCACAGGCTCGGATAGAATGCTGCGATGCAACCAGAAATTGCCGCCGCCTCGCCACCGCAGGATCGCCTGCCGCAGGATCGCCTGCCACGGGGCCTGCCGTCCACGGCGGCTTCGTTCGCCCTGCCGGTGCGCGTCTATTACGAGGACACCGACGCCGGCGGCGTCGTCTACTACGCCAACTACCTGCGCTTCTGCGAACGGGCGCGCACCGAATGGCTGCGCGCACTCGGCGTCGAGCAGCAGGCGCTGCTGGATTCGGCGGGCATCGCCTTCGTCGTGCGCTCGGTCAAGGCGGACTATCTGCAGCCCGCCCGCCTCGACGACGTCCTGCAGGTCGTCAGCCGCATCGCCACCCTGCGCCGCGCCAGCCTGGTGTTCGACCAGGAAATCCGGCGCGGCGGGCAACTCTGTTCACCGCCCAAGTCCTAATCGCCTGCATCGACCAGCGCCGGCAGAAGCCGGTGCAGATTCCGGCCCCGCTGTACGCCAATCTCCATGCCCACTTCGAAAGCCTAGCATGACCGTCACCCACGACCTCTCCATCCTCAGCCTCATCAGCCAGGCCAGCGTCCTCGTCCAGCTCGTCATGGCCTTGCTCGCGACACTGTCGCTGATGTCCTGGTACTGGATCTTCCGCAAATGGTTCCAGATTCGCGCCGCCCGCACCGAGACCGACGAGTTCGAGCGCGACTTCTGGAGCGGCGGCGATCTCAACACCTTGTTCGACGCCGCCACCCGCAACGAAAACGGCGGCATGGAACGCATCTTCGAGTCGGGCTACCGCGAATACACCAAGCTGCGGGCCAAGGGCCACGACCACCCGGCCATCCTCGACGGCGCGCGGCGGGCGATGCGCGCGACCTACCAGCGCGAGGTCGATGACCTCGAAGCCCACCTCGCCTTCCTCGCCTCGGTCGGCTCGGTGTCGCCCTACATCGGCCTGCTCGGCACCGTGTGGGGCATCATGAATTCCTTCCGCGGGCTGTCCAGCGTCGGCTCGGCCACGCTCGCCCAGGTCGCCCCCGGCATTGCCGAAGCGCTGGTGGCGACCGCGATCGGCCTGTTCGCGGCGATTCCGGCCGTCGTCGCCTACAACCGCTTCGCGCACGACATCGACCGCCTGGGCATCCGCTTCGAGAGCTTCATCGAGGAGTTTTCCAACATCCTGCAGCGCAACCTGCGCTGACGGACACGGAGGACCACCATGCGTCAACGCCGCCTGATGAACCAGATCAACGTCGTCCCCTACATCGACGTGATGCTGGTGCTGCTGGTGATCTTCATGGTCACGGCGCCGATGATCCAGCACGGCACCATCGAAGTGCCGTCGGCCGGCGCGGGCACCCCGCCGCCGCAGGCCGAAGCGCTCGTCATCGAAGTGGACGCCGAGGGTCAGCTCGCGCTGCGCGCCAGCATCAGCGGCAGCTCCCGCGCCCTGCGCAACGACCAGCTCCAGCCCGCGCTGCTGGAAGCGCTGGAGAAGAACCCCGAGCAGGCCTTCCTCGTCGCCGCCCACAACACGCTGAACTACCAGAAGGTGATCGACGTGCTCGAAGTCGCCCGCGGCGCCGGCGTGCGCCGGATCAGCCTGATCACCCAGAGCAGCGCGCCACAGAAATGAGGGATCGCGTCGTACCGCCCCGCAAGGCACCGGGCAAATGGCGGTCGCTCGGACTGACCGTCGCGGTCCATCTGGGCTTGTTCCTGTTCCTGTTCTTCGGCATCCGCTGGCAAAGCCCGCCGCCGGCCGGGCTCGAAGTCGGGCTCGTCAGCGCGCCCGAAATGGCCGCGCCCGCGCCGAAGCCGGCACCGAAGCCCGAACCGGCGCCGAAGCCCGAACCCAAGCCGGAACCGAAACCCGAGCCCAAGCCGGAACCGCCGCCTCCCAAGCCCGAACCGAAACCGGCGCCGAAGCCCGAACCGCCCAAGCCGGCACCCGCGCCCGAGATCGCCACCAAGGCGCCGGAGAAAAAACCGGAGCCACCGAAACCGGAACCGAAACCGGCCCCGAAACCCGAACCGAAGAAACCGGAACCCAAACCGGAGCCGAAGCCCGCACCGAAGCCGGAGCCCAAGCCTCAGCCGAAACCGGAGCCGAAACCTCCGGCCAAGCCTCAGCCCAAGCCTGCGCAGGACGACTACATGAAGGAATTGCTGGCAAAGGAAACGCAGGCCGCGCAGGACGCCCGGCTCGAAGGCATGCTGCGGCAGGAAGCCGCCCGCGCCGGCGCGCAGGGCGACATGGACAAGTACGTGAATGCGATCCGCACCAAGGTACGCGGCAAGCTGTTGCCGCCGCCGGGGCTGTCGGGAAACCCGGAAGCGGTTTTCGAGGTCGATCAGACTCCGACCGGCGTCGTGCTCGCCGTGCGGCTCAAGCGCTCATCCGGCGTACCCGCGCTGGACCAGGCCATCGAGCGCGCGATCCTGGCCTCGGATCCCTTGCCCACGCCTTCGAACCCGGCTCTGTTCCAGCGCACGCTCGAACTCAGATTCCGACCGCTGGCCGACAACTAAGCACGCTTTATCTATTTAATCCATCGATATAATCTGCGGCTGGAGCAGCCTCACATGACACGAACCCTGACCCTCTTCCGATTCTTGCTGGCCATCATGCTGGCCGGCTTCGCGCTGGGCGCGCGCGCGCAGCTTTCGATCGAGATCACCGGCGCCGGCGCCTCGCGCTTTCCGGTGATCATTCCGATCTTCGAGCACGAGGGCCAGTTGCCCAACAGCGTCACCGACGTGGTGCGCGCCGACCTCGATCGCAGCGGGCTGTTCAGCCTGGTCGACCTCGGCCCGCTGGCACTGCCGGAATCCGTCATGCCCGATCTGCCGGCGATGCGCGGCCGCGGCGCCGACGCGGTGCTGACCGGCAGCGTCATCGCCCAGGGCAGCGGCCGCTACGAAGTGCGCTTCCGCCTGTTCGACACCCAGACCCAGCTCGAGCTCGGCGCCATGGCGCTGCCGATGACGGCCTCGCAGAATCGCCTCGTCGGCCACCGCATCGCCGACTTCGTCTACGAAAAGCTCACCGGCCAGCCCGGCTACTTCTCCACCCGCATCGCCTACGTGGTCAAGAGCGGCCCCAACTTCGAGCTGCAGGTCGCCGACGCCGACGGCATGAACGCGGCCACCGCGCTGCGCTCGCGCGAACCCATCATCTCGCCCGCCTGGTCGCCGGACGGTCAGCGCCTGGCCTACGTCTCGTTCGAGCAGAAGAAGCCGATCATCTACGTGCACACGCTCGCCACCGGCCAGCGCCGTGTCGTCTCCAACTTCAAGGGCTCCAACTCCGCCCCCACCTGGTCGCCCGACGGCAGCCAGCTTGCGGTGGTGCTGACCAAGGACGGCCAGTCGCAGCTCTACGTGCTCAACGCCGACGGTTCGGGCGTGCGCCGCCTGGCCAGTTCGTCCGGCATCGACACCGAGCCCTTCTGGGGCCGGGACAACAACATCTACTTCACTTCCGATCGCGGCGGCAGTCCGCAGATCTACCGTATCTCCGCTGGCGGCGGCAGCGCCCAGCGGGTGACTTTCGACGGCAACTACAACGTCAGTCCGCGCCTGTCGGCGGACGGCAAGCTGCTTGCCTTCATCACCCGCAACGGCGGCCGCTTCCAGGTGGCCGTGCAGGACCTCGCCTCCCGCCAGACAACGATCCTCACCGATTCGGCACGCGACGAATCGCCCAGCTTCGCCCCCAACGGCCGCATGATCCTCTACGCCACCGAAAGCGGCGGACGGGGCGTGCTGTCGGCGGTGTCGTCGGATGGGCGGATCAAGCAGCGCCTGACGGTGAAGGCCGCCGATGTCCGCGAACCCGCCTGGGGTCCGCAGCCACGGCAATAACAAAGCTGTAACAACCACTGCTGTCTCAAAACCAGACATACCGGAGCATCACACATGAAGAAGCTTGCAATCCCCGCCCTGCTGTCGCTGATCCTGGCCGCGTGCTCGAGCACCGGCCCCACCGATACTGCAGCCCAGGTCGAAGACCGCTCGGGCACCGGCGTCGCCACCGTCACAGCCGACAGCGCCGCCGGCTCGGGCATCGCCGCACTGACCGACCCGAACAACATCCTGTCCAAGCGCAGCGTGTTCTTCGACTTCGACAGCTACGTCATCCAGCCGGAAGCCAAGCCGCTGATCGAAGCCCACGCCCGCTTCCTGGTGCAGAATCCGCAGATGAAGATGCTGATCCAGGGCAACACCGACGAGCGCGGCAGCCGCGAGTACAACCTCGCACTGGGCCAGAAGCGCGCCGACGTGGTCAAGCAGGCGCTGCTGCTGCTGGGCGCCCGCGAATCGCAGATCGAGTCCGTCAGCCTGGGCGAGGAAAAGCCGCGCTGCGACGCGCCCACCGAAGCGTGCTTCGCCGAGAACCGCCGCGGCGACATGCTCTACTCGGGCGAGTTCTGAGATGAAGCGCCTGCTGCCGCTGGCGGTGATCCTCGTCCTGTCATCGGCCGGAGCCGCGCAAGCGGCTTTGTTCGGTGACAACGAGGCCCGCCGGCAGATCACCGACATGCGCCAGGACATCGAGGGCCGGCTGGAAACCACCAGCCGCGGCCAGCTCGAGCTCGCCAACCAGAACGAACAGCTGCGTGCCGAAGTCGCCCGCCTGCGCGGCCAGATCGAACTGCTGGTCAACGAGGTGGAAACCCTCAAGCAGCGGCAGCGGGATTTCTACGTCGACCTCGACACCCGTCTGCGCCAGATCGAAACGGGTGGCGCAGGTGCGGGTGCCGCCACCGGCGGCGACCCTGCCGCCGAATCCGCCGACTACGAAGCAGCGCTGAACCTGCTCAAGGAAGGCAAGCATCGCGAGGCGCTGACCGCCTTCGATGCCTTCGTCGCCAGGTACCCCACGGGCAATTTCAGCGCCGGCGCCCATTTCTGGGCAGGCAATGCCGCGCTGCAGGCCAAGGACATCAACGCCGCCACCAAGCACTTCAACACCGTGCTGACCAAGTGGCCCAACGAGAACGTCGCCCCCGACGCCCTGCTCGGCCTGGCCAACAGCCAGCAGTCGATCGGCGACGCGGCCACGTCGCGCCGCACGCTGCAGACGCTGGTCGAACGCTATCCGCAGAGCAACGCCGCCCAGGTCGCCAAGCAGCGCCTCGGCCAGCGCTGAGGCCGGCGTGACGGTTAACGAAACAGCGACGGCGACGGCCGTCAAACTGCGCATCACCGAGATCTTCGCCTCGGTGCAGGGCGAATCGACCCGCGTCGGCCTGCCGACGGTGTTCGTGCGCCTCACCGGCTGTCCGCTGCGCTGTACCTGGTGCGACACCGCCTATGCCTTCACCGGCGGCGAGTCGCGCAGCCTCGACGACATCATGGACGAGGTCGCAAGCCACGGCCTCAAGCACGTCTGCGTCTCCGGCGGCGAACCGCTGTCGCAGAAGAACTGCCTGGCGCTGATGCACGCACTGTGCGACGCCGGCTACTCGGTATCGCTCGAAACCAGCGGTGCGCTCGACATCGGCAAGGTCGATCCGCGCGTGTCGCGCGTCGTCGACCTCAAGGCGCCCGGCTCGGGCGAAGTCGAACGCAATCTGTACGCCAACATCGCCCTGCTCACGCCCGACGACGAAGTCAAGATCGTGCTGGCCGACGAAGCGGACTACGAATGGGCCAAGCGCCAGATCGCCGAACACCGCATCGCCGAGCGCTGTACCGTGCTGCTGTCGCCGGTCGCCGGTTCGCTCGACCCCGCGCAGTTGGCGGAATGGGTCGTGCGCGACCGCCTGCCGGTCCGTTTTCAACTGCAACTGCACAAAGTGCTGTGGAACGACGCCCGCGGCCGCTGAGCCGCGGCACCGCCGTCCCCGGCACCACAGATCGGAAGCTTTCCCGATGACTCAAGCCAAACGCGCCGTCGTCCTGCTGTCAGGCGGCCTCGACTCCGCAACCTGCCTCGCCATCGCCCGCGACCAGGGCTTCGACGCCTATGCCCTGTCGGTCGCCTACGGCCAGCGCCACACCGCAGAGCTGACGGCCTCGCTGCGCGTCGCCCAGGCGCTGGGCGCCCGCGAGCATCGGCTCGCGCGCATCGACCTCGGCCAGTTCGGCGGCTCCGCGCTGACCGACCCGTCCATCGAAGTGCCCGAGGACATGCCCGCAGACGGCGAGAGCACCGGCATCCCCGTCACCTACGTGCCCGCCCGCAACACCGTGATGCTGTCGATCGCCATGGCCTGGGCCGAAGTCCTCGGCGCCAACGACATCTTCATCGGCGTCAATGCGGTGGACTATTCCGGCTACCCCGACTGCCGCCCGGCCTTCATCCAGGCTTTCGAGACAATGGCCAACCTGGCCACCCGGGCAGGCGTCGAAGGCGCCCGCCTGCGCATCCACGCGCCGCTGATCGACCTCAGCAAGGCCGACATCATCCGCCGCGGCACCGCGCTCGGCGTCGATTACGGCATCACCGTCACCTGCTACCAGGCCGACGAGGCCGGCCGCGCCTGTGGCCGCTGCGAAGCCTGCCGCCTGCGCGCCGCAGGCTTCGCCGGCGCAGGCGTGGCAGACCCCACGCCCTACCAGCTGCGCAACGCCTGAGCCGGCCACAGGGCACCCCGTCCCTCCCGGCAGCCTTCGGCTCAACGCTGCCGGGGTTTTCGCCTAGAATGGCCGGCCATCCCGTTGCCGGCTGCACCATGGAAGAAACGATCGTCTCCGCCTCCACCATCGCCTGGCTCGCTTTCGCCGTCAGCACGGTGTTCGGCTTCGTCGCCAATCGGACCAACTTCTGCACCATGGGTGCGGTGTCCGACATCATCAACATGGGCGACTGGAGCCGCATGCGCATGTGGGTCGTTGCCATCGCGGTCGCCATCCTCGGCACCGCCGCATTGCAACTGGCCGGACTCATCGACGTCACCCGCTCGATCTACACCGGCAGCAAACTGACCTGGCTATCGCACATCGTCGGCGGCCTCGCCTTCGGCGTCGGCATGACGCTGGCCTCGGGCTGCGGCAGCAAGACCCTGATCCGCATCGGCGGCGGCAATCTCAAGTCGCTGGTGGTCTTCGTCTTCCTCGCCATCAGCGCTTACATGACGCTGCGCGGCCTGTTCGCGGTCTGGCGCGTCAACGTCCTCGATACCGTCGCCGCAGAGCTGCCGCATACCCAGGACATTCCCGCCTTCATCGCTGCCGCCGGCATCGAGCCGGCCAGCGCACTGGCGATCGCCGCCGGCCTGATCGGCATCATCCTGCTGCTGTGGGCCGTCGCCGACCGCGATGCGCGCACTGTCGACGTCTGGCTCGGCGGCGTGATCGTCGGCGCCACCGTGGTCGCCGGCTGGTACGTCTCCGGCCACATCGGCTATGTCGCCGAACACCCGGAAACCCTGGAAGAAGCCTTCATCGCCACCAACAGCGGCCGCGCCGAATCCCTCACCTTCGTCGGACCGCTGGCCTTCACGCTCGAGCTGCTGATGTTCTGGAGCGACACCAGCCGCATCGTCACCTTCGGCATCGCCAGCGTGCTCGGCGTCATTACCGGCTCGGCCCTCTACGCCGTGCTGTCGAAGAGCTTCCGCCTCGAAGGCTTCCGCGACGCCCCCGACCTCGCCCGCCACATGATCGGCGGCATCCTGATGGGCTTCGGCGGCGTGACGGCGCTGGGCTGCACCATCGGCCAGGGCATCACCGGCCTGTCCACCCTGGCCGTCGGCTCCTTCATCACCACCGCCGCCATCATCACAGGCTGCGCCATCGCGATGAAGATCCAGTACTGGCTGCTGATGCGGGAAGCATGAGCCAGACCGGGAGGCGGCGGTGCGTTGTTGACGTGGCTGCCCCCAGCTTCTAAAATTCTGCCTCTCTTTTGGGTCGTTAGCTCAGCTGGTAGAGCAGCGGACTTTTAATCCGTTGGTCGCAGGTTCGAATCCTGCACGGCCTACCAAATTCAAATGAAACGCCAATCCTGCCAAAGGATTGGCGTTTTGTTTTTTTCGCCTCCCCCGCAGCACCGGCCACCCCAAGCCCCGGCATGTATCCCGAATTGTCCAATCCGCATCGGGATACATGCCTCTGCAAATCCGTCCGCCCCGGAAAAATCCGGGATACATCCGCCTGTTCAAATGGCAGCACGGCCCGAACGGCGGGTCTCCGATCCGAGGAGCAGACACATGAAGACATGGACGAAGGCACTGGTCGCCACGGGCGTCATCGCAGTGCACGCGCTGGGTTTTGCGGCCACCATCCAACCCCGCGGCGAGGTTTTTCAGGAAGGGCTGCTCGTGATGCAGGCCGCCGAAACGGAATGGCTGCTGCCGGAAGTCGTCGTCACCGCCGACAGCGGGAGAACGCCGAAGGAGCGAGGCGACAGGCGTGCCGCCCGGCACCGCAGCGACTGCCGCTTCCATTGCGATGACGGCGGCGGAGCACACCGGGCACCTGCCCGCCGCACTTGATTACAACACTCCCGATTGGACAGGCCGGCAGAGAAGCAGGTATCATGCCCGCCACTGAAGATTGGCGAAGCCGCTTCCGTCCCCACAGCGCCGCTGTTGCCGTGGCCGCGGAAACATCGAGCCGATGGCCGCCTCACCCGCCCATGGCCTGGATGACGCCGTGGCGCATACGAGGGGCGGCCCTTCCCCTTCAATGACCGATCGTGTCGTCCGGTGAGCCCTTGGCGGGTTCGCCCGGTTTTTCCGAGACACAAGCTGCGGCACCCGTGTGCCGCAGGCCGATGTGGTCTTCGCGCCCGACAAGCGTTCCGGACCGCTCTCACGCTGCGCGCCAGCTTTCCGGCGCACGGCTCGCACCCGTTCGGAATGATGCGGGTGTGCAATCGCCCCAGCTTTGAAGCGGCCTGTCACTTTTGCGCAGGCCCGGCCGGTCCGCCCCTTGCGCCACACGCACAAGCCCCCGGCCCGATGCCCTTCCCCGGCGGAGGTGGGCAAATCGCCGCTGCGCGCCCGAGGCATGCGCTCCGGCACAATGACAAGGAGCCCGAACATGGCCAAGGAAGAACTCATCGAAATGCACGGATCCGTTACCGAAGTCCTGCCGGATGGACGCTACCGCGTCACCCTGGACAACGGTCACAACCTCATCGCCTACTCCGGCGGCAAGATGCGCAAGCACCACATCCGCATCATCGCCGGCGACAACGTCTCGCTCGAAATGTCGCCCTACGACCTGAGCAAGGGCCGCATCACTTTCCGCCACTTGCCGGGCCGTCCGGCCGGCACCGCGTCGGCCCCGCCGCCCCGCCGCCGCTGAGCATTCAGCCCTTCGAAGCCCCTGTCGGATCGGCAGGGGCTTTTTCGTTGACGCCGGCATCCGCTCGCAGCGGCCTGTACCTGTATCGAACGACATGGGAACATCACCCTCGCTGCGGATGTCACCACAGGGCTGCACACGAATCACACCCTTACGGATGGAGATGAAGATGGATGCACACGACACCTCGACGACCGAGTTCGACAGCCTGCTGCCTGCCGCGCGGGTGGACCGCCGCGGCTTCGTCACGACGATCGCCGCCACCGGCTTCGCCCTTGCCGTGCTCCCGGTCCAGGCAAGCACGGTGATCAGCACCGATGCACGAGGCCTGGACGCCGGCACGAGCACCGTCCAGACCGCCGACGGCGAATTGCCGGTGTACTTCGCCCGTGCCGCCGGAAGCGACAAACTGCCGGTGGTGCTGGTGGTACAGGAAATCTTCGGCGTGCACGAGCACATCCGCGACGTCTGCCGCCGCCTGGCCAAGCAAGGCTACCTGGCCATCGCGCCGGAGCTGTTCTTCCGCCAGGGCGACCCATCCAGGCTCGAAAACGTCGCCGACATCCTGTCGTCCATCGTGCCCAAGGTGGCGGACGCCCAGGTCATGGCCGATCTCGATGCCTGCGCCGAGTGGGCCTCGACCAAGGGCGGCGATGCGTCGCGGCTGGCGATCACGGGTTTCTGCTGGGGCGGCCGCATCACCTGGCTGTATGCCGCGCACAACCCGAAGCTCAAGGCCGGCGTCGCCTGGTATGGCCGGCTGGACGGCGCTCCTTCGGACAATCAACCTGCGCATCCGATCGACGTCGCCGCGCAGCTCCACGCGCCGGTGCTCGGCCTCTACGGCGGCCAGGACCAGGGCATCCCGCTCGACGACGTCGAGGCCATGCGCGCCGCCATCGATGCGGCCGGCAAGCCGAGCGAGATCGTCGTCTATCCCGACGCACCCCACGCCTTCCATGCCGACTATCGGCCGAGCTATCGCCAGACTGAAGCGGAAGACGGCTGGAAACGCCTGCTGGAGTGGTTCTCGGCCAAGCTGTGATCGCCGGCGGGCGCCCCGGCCGCATGGATGGCTGGGGCGCCCGCCGTCACACGGCCGGCCTCGGCGCGCGCCACGCCGAGGCCGGCAAACCAGCCGAAGGCAATGCCGCAGATCGCCGCCAGCAAGGCCGACAGGTATTTCCTCCAGCGCCCCTTCATGCTTCGCCCCAACCGCTCACGGCACTTCGCAATGCGGATTGGACGCAGGCAGGTGCCCGGACGTTCCAGGGACCGGCGTTCCGGCGGCCGGAACGCCGGCTTCCCGACTCAAGAAGGCCGCACGGCCTCCTTGCCCTTGCCGTCTCCCGACGTCCCGCCGCCGCCAAGCTCCTCCAGCAGGCGTGCCGCCACCAGGCCATTGACCAGGCCGAACACCACCGCGGCCAGCGCAAACACCGGCACGAGGTAGAACACCCCGTCGTGCGGCACCAGCCACAGCCGCGCCACCACCAGTTGCGCGCCGATATGCGCGAACGCCGCAAGGATGCTGTGGCTGACCGGGCCAAACCAGCGCCGCGGCAGATGCATGGCCAGCCCCAGCACCACCAGGCTGGCGAGCGCGCCGGACAGGCTCAGGAAAAACCCCGGCGCAAGGAACTGGCCCAGCAGCAGGCTGCCGGCAAAGACCCGCAGCAGCGCCACCCATACGGCCTCGCGCCAGCCCCAGCGCGCCAGCACGATCAGCGTGACGATGTTCGCCAGCCCGGGCTTGACGCCCGGCAGCGGCAGCGGGATCGCCGCCTCGGCCACGGTCAGCACGATCGCCGCCGCCGCATGGCGCGCGATGCGGCGGTCCTTCGGCGAAGGAAGGAGTTCAATAGTTGAGTGAGTCATAGTCGGCCCCACGGCCGGTCAGGCTGAGGCTGACTTCGTTCGGTGCGCAGATCGCCACCGCGCCGGCCTGGGTCAGCCAGCCCTGGCGCACGCAATACTGCCGCGGACCGGGGTCCGCGGCGACGCGTGCGCGGCCGGGCTGGATCTCGATGCGCGTGGTGCCGAGCGGCCCTGCCACATCGAGCATCCGCGGCGCCGACAGCGCGATCTCGGCCACGACCTTGCCGCCGGCGCGCACGACCGCAGTCTCCGGCCGCCCGCCCTGCCACAGCAGCGCCGCGGCATGGACGCAGAGAGCCAGGCCGGCGGCCGCGATCAGCACGTCGCCCGGCCGCAGCAGCGCCCGCCAGGCGGCAAACGGAAAACTCACGACTGCTTTTCTTCGGCCGCCGGCGCATGCACCGCCGCGGCGCCGCGATCCGCCGCCCGCCGCGCCGCGGAGCGGTGGCGGACGATGACGCTGAGCTGGTCGCGGAAGCGGTCCGCCAGCCATTCGGCGATATAGACCGAGCGGTGCTGGCCGCCGGTGCAACCGATCGCCACCGTCAGGTAGCTGCGGTTGTCACGCATGTAGGCCGGCAGCCAGTTGGCGATGAAGCGGCGGATGTCCTCGCTCATGCGGGTGACTTCGGGGATCTTGCGCAGGAAGTCCTTGACCGGCTCGTCGCATCCGGTCAGCGGCCGCAGGCGCGGATCGTAGTACGGGTTGGGCAGGCAGCGGACGTCGAACACCAGGTCGGCGTCCAGCGGGATGCCGTACTTGAAGCCGAAGGATTCGAACATCAGCGTCAGCCCCTGGCTTTCCTCGACCCGGATGAAATCCTTGACCCAGGCGCGCAGCGTGTTCGGGTGCAGATCGCTGGTGTCGATGCGATGGGCCAGTTCGGCGATGCGCGCCAGCGCATCGCGCTCGCGCTTGATCGCCTCTTCCACGGTGACACCGTCGCCCGCCAGCGGGTGGCGGCGGCGCGTCTCGGAGAAGCGTGCGATCAGCGTCTCGTCGCGCGCGTCGAGGAAGATGAAGCGCAGGTCCGAGACCGTATCGCGCAGTTGCTCGACCTGGCTCGGCAAGGCCGCGATGCTCGCGCCCGAGCGCACGTCGACCGCGATCGCCGCCCGCGCCCAGCCTGCGCCACGCAGGTGCGTCACCAGTTGCGGCAGCAGCGCCGCCGGCAGGTTATCCACGACGTAGTAGCCGGCATCCTCCAGCACGTTGAGTGCAATGCTCTTGCCCGATCCCGACAAGCCGCTGATGAGTACGATCTGCATGGTCCCTCTTGATCTGGAAACGGCGCGCAAGATACAGGCGCGCTTCAAGCCCTTCGACCGGCGGATCAGCGTTTCGATCCGGCAGCAGGCGCCAGCCGGGATGGGTGCCTGCCGCGCACGAACGAACTTCGTTCCGCGCGGATCCATTTCCGGCGCATTCTTGCCGATCCGGGAACCACGATTGTATCTGCTTGTTGCGCTTTATCCCCGAGGCTCCAAATCGGAACCACGCAGTTTCTGCTGGGCAACCCGATAGACGCCCGGCGTCATGCCTGTCCAGTACCGAAAAGCGCGATGGAAAACGGCTGGCGAACTGAAGCCCAGCGAGTAGGATATCTCGGCCAGCGAAACGTCCTGGTGAGCGAGGTTCAGGATGGCCAGATCCCTGCGCAGCTCGTCCTTGATGCCCTGAAAGGACAGTCCCTCGTCCTGCAATCTGCGGATCAGGGTACGCGAGGACATGTGGAGTTTGCCCGACACGTCTTCCAGCGTCCGCCCGAGGTCCGCGTACAGCAATTCGCGCACCTTCAGCCGCATCGTGTGTTCATGGTACGAAGTGAAGATCCAGTCGCGAGGGGCACGCTGCAGGAACATGCGCACATCGCCTGCATTGCGTTCAGCCCGGATGCTCCCGAGCTCCGCATCGAAGATGATCTGCGAGAAAGGCCCTTCGAAATCGATGGGCGCAGGAAAGAGAATCGAATAATCGGCAGCGAAGAGCGGACGCGGGAACACGAACGACACTCGCTGGAGCGGCACTTCATGGCCGACGAGCCAGGAAACGATGCCATGCGTGAGCTTCAGCATCAGCGCATGACCGAACCGGTTCATGACCGCTTTCGGCGATCTGGGCAGCAGTGCCAGGCTGATGGCGTTGTCCGCCTGGGACAGATGCAGGCGGTAGTCATCCAACAGCAGGTTCCAGACCTGCGTGAAACGATGCAGTGCGACACTGATCGTCGACGCATCCATCACCGCCCGGATGATGTACTTCAATGCGCCTGCGCGAATCGGGCGGCTCCACAAGCCCATCATCTCGTCACCCGTGGCCGATGCGCTTTCCTGATACAGCCGGACGAGTTGATCGTGCGTCAGGCGGGAACCAGGGTGCTCGATGAACTCCTTGGCAATGCCGGCCTGCTTCAAGCAACGGTCCAGGACGGGCTCCGCACATATCGAACGAAGGCTCTGCAACAAGTCCTGCACGAAGTGGAAGGAGACGGTTGCGGTGGAGGCCGTGTCGGCGATGGCGCCGATCCTGCCCGTTCGGGCGGAAGCTTCCAAACCGTCCATGGCACTGACGCCTGCTTTGCGCATTGATGCTCCGATTCGACCTGCCTGATGCTCGTTTCCCAGGGCCGACGACCCCATGTCACAGCCTTTCGAGCAGTGTATCGAAGCGGCTTTCGGCATTCAGGCGATTGTCAGTTTTTGCATATTCATTGTCGCCGTCGGCAATTGGGATGCCCGTTCGGGCTGTTTACTCTGGGCGCACAAAAACCAGGAGACAGCGAAATGGAGCAGCCCGGAAACATGATGTGCATGCCCTTGCTCATCAGTTCGATCCTCGAACATGCCCTTGAAACGAGCGCAGATCAGCAGATCGTGACCGCCCTCGATGACGGCAGCCTGCACCGCTACTCCTATCGGGAGTTCGCTCGCAGGGTCAAGGAGCTGGCCGTCGGTTTGGCACGCCGTGGCGTGGCCCCGGGGGCTCGTGTGGCGACTTTGGCATGGAATACCTACCGCCATCTGGAAATCTACTATGCCACTGCGGGCATCGGCGCCATCTGCCATACGGTCAATCCGCGCCTGACCCACGAACAGATCGAATTCATCATCAACGATGCTCGGGACGCGGCGGTGTTCTACGATGTGCATTTCGCCGAACTCATCGAGTACCTGCGGGAACGGTGCCCGTCAGTGGAGCATTGGGTGCTGCTCGATGAAAGCGCCGGCGGACACGCGGAGGGGGCGATCTACGCCGACTGGCTGGGCGCTGACACCCGGAATTTCGCGTGGCCGACCTTCGACGAGAACACGGCCTGCGGTCTCTGCTACACCTCCGGCACCACCGGCGCGCCGAAAGGCGTGCTGTATTCGCACCGCTCGACCCTGCTGCACGCCTATGCGTCCTGCCATCCGAACGCGCTGGCGATTGCGGGCAGCGACGCGGTCATGCCGCTGGTGCCGATGTTCCACGTCAACGCCTGGGGCCTGCCGTACTCCGCGCTGATGTCGGGCGCCAGGATCGTGCTGCCGGGTTCGAACATGCAGGGCGAGCGGATTTACGCCTTGTGCGAACAGGCGGGCGTGACCTTGTCGGCCGGCGTGCCCACGGTATGGAAAGGCGTACTGAATCACGTCGAAAGCCAGGGCCTGGAGTTCAGCACGCTGCAGCGCATCGTCATCGGCGGTGCCGCCTGCCCGCCGCACATGATCGCCGCCTTCGGTGCGCGCAATGTCACCGTCCGCCACGCTTGGGGCATGACGGAAGTATCCCCACTGGGCACTGTCTGCCAACTGCTGCCCAAGCATGCGGAGATGCCCGCCGATGGCGTGCTGCAAGTGCTGGCATCGCAGGGGCGCCCCCTGTTCGGGGTCCGCTTCAAGCTGATCGACGACGACGGCAGGCGATTGCCGCACGATGGTATGGCCACGGGGCATCTCATGGTGCAGGGCAACTGGGTCGTCTCCCGCTATTACGGCAAGGCGGAACCCGCCACCGAGGACGGCTGGTTCCGCACCGGCGATGTCGGCAGCATCGACGCGGAGGGCTATCTGCGTATCACGGATCGCAGCAAGGACGTCATCAAATCCGGCGGCGAGTGGATTTCGTCGATCGAGATCGAAAACATCGCCATGGAAGACCCCGGCGTCGAACTGGCCGCATGCATCGCCGAAGCGAACGAGCAATGGGGCGAGCGTCCGCTGCTCTTCATCGTCCCCAAGCCCGACACCCGCCCATCCGCCGAGCGGATTCTCGCCCGTTACCAGGGGCGCATGGCGAAGTGGTCGATTCCCGACAAGGTCGTGTTCATCGAGCACATGCCGATGACCGCGACGGGAAAGATCCAGAAAGCCGCGCTTCGCGCGCTCGTCATGCGCGCCACCCGGGATCAATAGTTCAAGCACCCAAGCCGCAACCCCTAGAGAGGAGAACATTCATGTCCGAAACCTTCCTGAAGATTTCCGAGCTGGACAACATCGGCATCATCACCCTGAACAAGGCGCATAGACGCAATGCGCTGGACGAATGTGCGATCGCCGAGATCGATGCCTACTTTTCCAACGTGCCCCGCCACATCCGCGCCATCCTGATGACGGCGGAGGGGGATCACTTCTGCGCCGGCCTGGATCTCAGGGAACACCACGACAAGGAGCGCACCGCAGTCGATTTCCTGCGTGTGTGCCAGGGCTGGCACCGTGCTTTCGACAAGATCCAGCACGGCGGCATTCCGGTCATCGCCTGCCTGCAGGGTGCAGTGGTCGGCGGCGGTCTGGAGCTTGCCAGCGCGGCCCATGTGCGCGTCGCCGACAAGAGCACCTTCTTCGCCCTGCCCGAAGGCACGCGCGGCATCTTCACCGGCGGCGGCGCGACGGTCCGCACCGCGAAGATCATCTCGCCCAACCGGATGGTGGAGCTGATGCTGACCGGACGCGTGCTGGATGCCGTGGAAGGCGAACGCCTGGGCCTCGCCCACTACGTCTGCAACACCGAAGCCAATCCCCGGTCGGCCTACGACCTCGGCCTGGAACTGGCACGCAGGATCGCGAGCAACGCCGTGCTCTCGAACTACGCCATCGTCACCTCCATCGACCGCATCTCCGACATGGCCGCGACCGAAGGCTTGTTCGCCGAGGGCCTGATGGCCGCAGTGGTGCAGACCGGACACGACGTCCAGTCGCGCCTGGGCGAATTCGTGGAACAAGAAGGCCTACAAGGTCCGGCCGAACAGCTGACCGCCGTCGGCGTGTGGCTGCAGACGCATATACAGGAGAGAAAAAGACATGAGCTACCGGGCGCCGATCGACGACATGCTGTTCTGCATGCAGGAGCTCGCCGGACTGGCGCAGACCGCGCAGTGGCCGGGCTTCGAGGAAGCGGGGCCGGACACCGCTGCTGCCGTGCTGGAAGAGTGCGCCAGGTTCAGCCAGGGGGTGGTGGCGCCGCTCAATGCCGTGGGCGACAGGGAGCCCTCGATCTGGAAGGCTGGGCAGGTAAGGACGGCGCCCGGTTTCAGGAGCGCCTACCGCCAGTTCGTCGAGGGTGGCTGGCAGGGCTTGCAGCACCCACCGAATTTCGGCGGGCAAGGCCTGCCCAGGACCATCGGCGCGGCCTGCGCCGAGATGTTCAACAGCGCCAACCTGAGCTTCGCGCTGTGCCCGCTGCTGACCGATGGCGCGATCGAAGCGCTGCTGACGGCAGGCAGCGACGAGCTCAAGGCGATCTATCTCGACAAGCTGGTGACGGGCGAATGGACCGGGACGATGAATCTCACCGAGCCTCAGGCCGGCTCGGACCTTTCGCTCGTGCGCACGCGCGCCGAGCCGCAGGCCGATGGCAGCTACAGGCTGTTCGGCACCAAGATCTTCATCACCTACGGCGAGCACGACATGGCGGACAACATCGTCCACCTGGTACTGGCCCGCGTGCCCGGCGCGCCTGAAGGCGTCAAGGGCATCAGCCTGTTCGTGGTGCCCAAGTTCCTGGTCGATCAGGCCGGCAAACCAGGGGCGCGCAACGACGTGCATTGCGTTTCCATCGAGCACAAGCTCGGCATCAAGGCGTCGCCGACGGCCGTGCTGCAGTTCGGCGACGAGGGGGGCGCAGTGGGCCATCTGGTGGGCGAGGAGAATCGCGGCCTCGAATACATGTTCATCATGATGAACGCGGCGAGATACGCGGTCGGCGTACAAGGCATCGCCATTGCCGAACGAGCCTATCAGCAGGCCGCGGCCTACGCGAAGGAGCGGGTGCAAAGCCGTCCCGTGGACGGCTCCACGGCGGGCAGCGCACCGATCATCCTGCATCCCGACGTGCGCCGCATGCTCATGGCCATGCGTGCCAGCACGCAGGCCTGCCGGGCCATGGCCACGGTGGCGGCAGCCGCATACGACGCGGCACACCACCATCCCGATGCCGCCACGCGCAGGGAAAGCGCCACCTTCCACGAATTCCTGGTGCCGCTGGTCAAGGGCTACAGCACCGAAATGAGCCTCGAAGCCACCTCGCTCGGCGTGCAGGTGCATGGCGGCATGGGCTTCATCGAGGAGACCGGCGCGGCACAGCATTACCGCGATGCCAGAATCCTGCCCATCTACGAAGGCACGACCGCGATCCAGGCCAACGACCTGGTGGGGCGCAAGACGGTGCGCGACGGCGGACGCACGGCACGCGCCGTCGCCGCGCAGATTGCCGCCACCGAAGCCGAACTCGCCGCCCTGGACAGTGCCGCGGCGCGGGCCATGCACAAGCGCCTGCGTGCGGCGCGGGAGGCTTTCGAGCAGGTGATCGGCTTCGTGGTCGAGCACGCCGGGCAACGGCCGAACGAAGTCCATGCCGGCTCGGTGCCATACCTGATGCTGGCCGGCATCACGGTTGCCGGCTGGCAGATGGCCCGTGCGCTGCTGCGCGCGGAGGAAATGCTGATGCGCGGCCAGGGCGATCCGGTCTTCCTGCATGCGAAGACCGTCACGGCACATTTCTATGCCGATCACGTGCTCACCCGAGTGCCTTCGCTCCGCGATGCCGCCATCGAAGGGGGGAACAGCACGATGGTCCTGGCACCCGAGCACTACTGAACGACAGTCAGCCCCGCCGCGGGCATTTCAACCCGGAAAACCCATCCGCGCCCCACAAGGAGTTCCACCATGACGCAGAGCAGCAGCAATACCGAGATCGCCCAGTACATCGGCGGTGCACGCACGGCCGGCAGCGGCACCCGCACGCAGCCCGTCTACAACCCCGCCACCGGCGCGCTCAGCCGCCAGGTGCGGCTCGGCAGCCGGGAGGACGTGGCAGCCGCGGTGGCCGCTGCCCGTGCGGCCTTTCCCGCCTGGGCGGACACGCCGCCGATCCGGCGCGCGCGCGTGATGTTCCGCTTCCTCGAGTTGCTGAACCGGCACAAGGACGAACTGGCCGCGCTCATCACCGCCGAGCATGGCAAGGTGTTCACCGACGCCCAGGGGGAAGTCGCCCGCGGCATCGACATCGTCGAGTTCGCCTGCGGCATTCCGCAGTTGCTGAAAGGCGATTTCACCGACCAGGTCAGCACCGGCATGGACAACTGGACGATGCGCCAGCCGCTCGGTGTGGTCGCCGGCGTCACGCCGTTCAACTTCCCGGTGATGGTGCCGATGTGGATGTTCCCGGTGGCCCTCGCGGCCGGCAACTGCTTCGTGCTCAAGCCCAGCCCCATCGACCCCAGCCCCAGCCTGTTCATCGCCGATCTGCTGAAGGAGGCCGGCCTGCCCGACGGCGTGTTCAACGTGGTGCAGGGCGACAAGGAAGCCGTCGATGCGCTGCTGGAACATCCGGACGTGAAGGCCCTCTCCTTCGTCGGCTCCACGCCGATCGCCAACTACATCTACGAGACCGGCGCACGGCACGGCAAGCGTACTGCAGGCGCTCGGCGGCGCCAAGAACCACATGGTGGTGATGCCGGATGCCGACATCGACCAGGCCGTCGATGCCCTGATCGGCGCAGGCTACGGTTCGGCCGGCGAGCGCTGCATGGCGATTTCGGTGGCAGTGCTGGTGGGCGACGTGGCGGACAGGATCGTGCCGAAGCTGGTGGAGCGCACGAAGGCCTTGAAGGTGCTCGACGGCAGCAATCCGGCGGCCGAAATGGGCCCCATCGTGACGCCTGCCGCGCATGCGCGCATCACCGGCTACATCGAGCAGGGTATCGCTGCCGGCGCCCGGTTGCTCGTCGATGGCCGCGATTTCCAGGGTTCGTCCGCCGGTGAAGGCTGCGAACAGGGATTCTGGCTCGGCGGCACGCTGTTCGATCACGTCGGCACCGACATGAGCATCTATCGGGAAGAAATCTTCGGGCCGGTGCTGTCGTGCGTGCGGGTGCCCGATCTCGCCGCGGCGGTGAATCTGATCAACGAGCACGAGTTCGGCAACGGCGTCGCCTGCTTCACCCGCGACGGCCATGTGGCGCGCGAGTTCGCGCGGCGCATCGAGGTCGGCATGGTGGGCATCAACGTGCCGATTCCGGTGCCGATGGCCTGGCACGGCTTCGGTGGCTGGAAGAAGAGCCTGTTCGGCGACATGCATGCCTATGGGGAAGAAGGCGTGCGCTTCTACACCAGGCAGAAGTCGATCATGCAGCGCTGGCCGGAGAGCATCGGCAAGGGCGCTGAATTCGCCATGCCGACGGCGAAGTAAAAAATGCCCCGGCGCGGCCCTGCGCCGGGACTTGCTCCCACTGCAGAGCGCACCTGGGCACGGTACGCGGAAAGGGATCCGGGTCAGCCAGCCCGTGCCGCCCTCGCCTCACGCTGCGGCAGCAGGGCCAGCCAGGCACCGCCCAGCGCCGCCAGCACCAGGCCCGTCCACAGCAGCGACACGAACGGGAAGACCTTGACCACGGCGACCACGGCCGGCGGCTCGCCATTTGCCGCATCCGCCTCCAGCAGCGCCGCGGGCGAGATCCAGAACTGCACGCTGCGGCCCCAGCCGTGGTCGATCAGAGGGTCGAGCAGGTAGCCCGGCGTCGTGACATGGCGGGCATAGCGATAATCCAGCAGTTCGCAGATCTGCCGCATCGGCCCGTCGTAGCGCTCCGGCAGGCTGCGGCTGTCGCGATAGAGCGTCTGCCCGTCCATGATCTCGCCGCGGGCGCCGCGCACTTCCACCCTCGTCACGGCACGGATGCCGGCCTCGCCGTGCCGGGCACCGTCGTCGGCATCGCCGACCTCGATACCCGCCAGGCGGAAGGTATAACCATGCCTGTCCTTCACCCAGCCGGTACTCGTCTCTTCCAGACTTCCCTCCGGCACCAGCTCGTGCTGCGAATAGCTGTTGAGCGCGATCGCCATCATGCCGCCCCACAGCATCAGCACCACGCCGGCATGGATCGCCGCCAGCGGCGCCGACACCGACACGCCTTTCCAGCCCAGGCGCCATGCCGTCACGCCGGCCCAGATGAGGCAGCCTGCTGCCAGGTAGGCCCCCGCGACCAGGCAGGCATCGAGCAGCGGCAGCAGTGCGACGATGTTCTGCGACAGAATGCCCCTGCCCGCATAACCACGCGTCAGCAGGCCGCCGGCCTCGGCCCCCAGCACCGCGAGTGCTGCCGCCAGCACCAGCGACACCCAGCCCGCACGCTTCGACAGCCGGCGGAAGAAATACCAGCCACCGACCCCGCCGAGCACCACCAGCGGGACCAGCAGCAGGCGGGCCAGCACGTAGCCATCCACGTCCCATTGATCGAAGGCCCGGCGCAAGGCGTCCAGCTCGCTGCCGCCCGGCATCAGGTTGACCAGCATGGCGAGAAAAGGCTTGTATTCGTCCGGGCGCGGCAGCCCCCAGGCCTCTGCACCGAAGGCGAAAGCCAGCTGCCCCAGCGCCGCGACGCCGGCCGCCAGGAAACCGAGCTGTGCCAGCCACAAGCCGATGCCCGATGCCGGCCGCGCCGGCAGGTTTCTACGGTCGCGCCGGGCCAGCGCACACCCCAGCCCGGCCAGCAGCAACACCACGCCGAGCACGAGATGGACGATCCACGAATCCGCCCCCACGTAGCGGTGCGAGCTGGCGAGCATCGGATTGCGCGTCACCGCCATCGCCAGCGGCGCCATCAGCGCGGCAAGCAAGGCCGCCCAGGGCACGGCCCAGCCGCGCGTGCGCCCGGGCGCCCAGCCGGCGACGCCATGCAGATGGGCGCTGAGGAAGCACCACAGGCAGAAGGCCGCGGTCTGCACCGGGTCCCAGTGCCACACCTGGCCGTACATCGCATCCTCGAAGGCCCACACCATGCCGAAGCCGATGCCGGCGGTCAGCACCGCCCAGGCCCGCCGCGCCCGTGCGCGGGCGAGCCCGGGCCAGGCCGGCTGCGCGCCGCGCAGGGCGGCCAGCGCGGGCGCCGCCAGCGACAGCGTCCAGGCATAGGCCAGCACCACCAGCGGCGCATGGAACAGCATCCAGATCTTCATCAGGTGGGCGTTCATGCCCTGCGACGGCGCTTGCGCCAGCCATTCGGCCGGCGTCGCCGCGAACGGCGCCAGCCACACCGCGGTCAGCGCATACCAGGCGGCGATCGCCGCGGCGACGGACCCGCGGCCCGCATCCGCCCCGGCGCGCGCGCCGCTCGCGGCCAGGCTCAGGCAGCAGGCCGCGAGCAGCAGCGTCGTGCCTTCATCGCCCCCCCAGACATTGGCCAGCTTCAGATGCAGCGGCAGCTCGGCGCTGCTGTACAGCCAGACGTAGCGCAACGCGAAGCCGTCCGCGGCGAAATGCCAGCCCAGCGCCAGCACGCAACCCCAGGCCAGCGCCGCGGCCAGCGACAGCAGGTATGGACGCCCGGCCGGCCTGAACGCCGCATGCAGCGCCAGCACGGCCGCGGCCACGAGCATGGCCTGCCCCGCCGCCGCCCAGCCGGCCGCCAACGCTGCGGCAGCCACAGCGGCCGCCCAGGCCGGCACGGCATGGAATGAGGCGCCCATTTCAGTTCGCCTCCGCCCGCAGCACTTCCGGGTAGTAGCACATGAAGCCGGTGGCGCAGTGCGCTTCGGAGGGTCTCAAGGCCATGGCGAAATCCCGCACCGCCGCATCGTCCGCGCCGCCGCGCACACGGTCGACAACCGACTTCACCATGCGCACGCTCGCCAGCTTGCGAGCCGTCGGCGCCTCGCGCCCGGCGATCTTGATCGCCGCCACCCGGCCGCGCCGCAGCGCGGGGATGGCACACAGGCCGCAAGGCCCGTAAGGCAGGCCTTCCGGCGTGGTGCTGAAACCGCAGGAGAAGCGGTACCAGAGCCAGCGCTCGTAGGCCTCGTCGTTCTCCCGCAGGCGCGCCGCCAGATGCGGCGGCAGTTCGCCGCCATCGCGGCGGCGGTAGCTGTAGCGGTAGCGGTCGAGGCAGATCGGCCCGCCCATCTGCCCCGGCAGATGGATCGTATGGCAGGCACCCTCCTCGAAGACGCAGCCGTCGTTGAGGACGAAAGCCTCGATCTCGATATCCGGCACTTCGGCGGCGATGCCGGCGGCTTCGTCGATGGTCACGTCGCGCGGCAGGATCAGCCGGCGCGCGCCCAGCTCGAGGCACAAGCGCGCCGCTGCCGCGTTGCGGCAGGTCGCCACCGAGCTGACATGCACGCGCAGGGCGGGAAAACGCGCCGCAAGCACATGGACCAGGCCGAGATCGCTGACGATCAGCGCGTCGCCGCCGACGCCGGCGAAGCGCTGCGCGATCTCCACCGCCGCCTCGGCCTGTGCGGCCGGGTAGTTCTGCGCGTTCAGCACCAGCGACAGCATGGCGCCGTGGGCGTGGGCCAGCTCGACCGCAGCGGCCAGATCCTCGTAGCTCTTCAGGTTGCCGGACGGCCGCCGGTTGGCGCTCAGGGCATGGAAGCGGCCGAGCCATTCCGGCGGCACCAGGCCGCAATAGAACTCGCTGGCGCCGGCCTGCGCCAGCAGGCCGATCTCGGACAAGCGGGACACCGGAGCGACGATTCTCACAAGGGCTCTCCCGCAACGACCAGGCGCGCGATCCGGCCCATGCCGGCCGCATGCCTCAGGGAATGCGCCATCGCATCGGAATGACGGCTGAACAAGGTGTTGCCGAGCTGCACCGCGCTGCAGGCATCCTCCCGCCCCGGCCGCGAAGCCGCCGCCGACATGCGCAGGCACTCCTTCTTGCAGCGGCGGCCGACGGCGAAGCGCTCCGGCCCCGTCATCGACAGGCTCCCGACCCGGCACATCCTCCCCTTGGCCACATACACGAAGGGCAGATGCACGCCTGCCGGCAGCGGCAGGCCGTCGAGCGCTTCCTCGTCGGGGAAGACCGGCATGTCGAGCTCCAGCCGGCGGATGCCGAGGTGCTCGAACAGCGCACGCATCGCCGGCGCCGCCAGCGCATGGCCGCAGCGGCCGGCCCAGCCCGCGTCGAGGCGCGGGTCCTTGGTCATGCGGCACAGCACCCGGCCCGCCACCAGCCCGAGGGACGGAAAGCGCGTCGCCACCCGGTGGGCCACGCCCCAGTCGTTGGCCACCACCTCCATGCCGTCCGGCAGCAGCGGCAACAAGACATCGAGCCGCCCGATCACGCCGGGCGAAGCGACCGGCGTGAGCAGGGCGAAACGCAGGCCGTGCTCACCGGCCTGGCGCACGGCCTCGCGCAAGACACGCGGCGACGGCAGCAGATGCTCGCAGAACTCGCTGCCGAAGTGCAGATGCGTCGGCGCCAGCGGGGCGAGCCAGGCGGCCAGCGACGCATCGCCATGGACGCGCCGCCAGTGGTGCTCGCGCACGGCGGGCACTGCGGTGGTCCAGTCGAGGGCGATGGGACGGGTTGCCGTCACCGCCAGCTCGGGGGTATCCATTCCGTTCCGTCCTTGCGGCCCCGGGCCGCACACAGACCGCACCGGCAGAAAGAACCGGCGCGCTGCCGGCCTGCAGCAGCGCGCACGGCACTCACAAAGCCATCAGCACCGACTTGAGTTCGGTGTATTGGTCGAACACCGCGCGCCCCATCTCGCGGCCGATGCCCGACTGCTTGAAGCCGCCGAACGGCATCGAGTTGTCCAGCACCGTATGGCAGTTCACCCACACCGTGCCGGCCTTGATCCGCGGAATCAGCCGATGCACCCGCGTCAGGTCGTTCGACCAGATGCTCGCCGCCAGCCCGTAGGGCGTGTCGTTGGCGCGGCGGGCGACTTCGTCCAGGTCGTCGTACGGCATCGCCACCACCACCGGGCCGAAGATCTCCTCGCGCACCACCCGCATGTCGTCGCGCGCATCGACCAGCACCGTCGGCTTGACGAAGTAGCCGCCGCCCGCACCCGCCTCGCCGCCCACCGCGGCACGCGCCCCTTCATCGAAGCCGCTGCGGATGTAGCCCATCACCCGTTCCTGCTGCACCGCCGACACCAGCGGGCCGAGCTGGGTGTCGGGCTCGAGCCCGGCGCCGACCTTCATGCCGGCGGCGATGTTCGACAGCCCTTCGACCACCTGGTCGAACTTCTTCTTGTGCACGAACAGGCGCGAGCCGGCAGTGCACACCTGGCCGGAGTTGAAGAAGATGCCGTGCGCCGCGCCGGCCGCCACCGCGTCGACGTCGGCGTCCTCGAGCACGATCATCGGGCTCTTGCCGCCCAGCTCGAGCGAGATGCGCGTCATGTTGTCGAGCGCGGCCTTGCCCACCAGCTTGCCGATCTCGGTCGAGCCGGTGAAGGCGAGCTTGTCGATGTGCGGGTGCGAGGACAGCGCGGCGCCGGCGGTGTGGCCCAGGCCGGTGACGACGTTGAACACCCCGGCCGGGTAGCCCGCTTCCTGCACCAGTTCGGCCAGGCGCAGCGCGCTCAGCGGCGTCTCCTCGGCCGGCTTCAGCACCATCGTGCAGCCGCTGGCCAGCGCCGGCCCCATCTTCCACGCCGCCATCAGCAGCGGGAAGTTCCACGGGATGATGGCGCCGACCACGCCGACCGGCTCGCGCCGGGTGAAGCCCCAGAACTCGCGCTCGCGGACGATCGGCACCGAGGGCTGCATGGTCTCGCCGCCGATTTTGGTCGCCCAGCCGGCCATGTAGCGCAGCGAATCGACTACCAGCGCAACGTCGGCGAAGCGCGCCACCGTCACCGGCTTGCCGTTGTCCAGCGCTTCGAGCTCGGCCAGTTCCTGGGCGTTGGCCTCCACCAGGTCGGCCAGCTTCATCAGCAGGCGCTCGCGGTCGACCGGACGCATGAGCGCCCAGTCGCCGCCGTCGAAGGCCTTGCGTGCGGCGGCCACCGCGCGGTCGATGTCGGCCTTGCCGCCGGCCGGTACCTTGGCGAAGGCCTGGCCGGTGGCCGGGTCGAACACGTCCAGCGTGCCGCCGTCGCTCGCCTCCTCCCAAGCGCCGCCGATCAGCATCCGGTGCGGCTTGCTCACGAAGCGGCGGGTGTTCTCATTCAGCAGTGCACTCGTATGTGCATCCATGTCCTGTCTCCGTATATGTGCATTGGGTATCGGTAAAATCCAGCCGAAACAGTGGCCTCAGAAATTGAACAGCAGCACCGCCTGCAGATAGACGTTGCGCCTGTCGTTGCCCTGCAGGCTCTTCACGTCCTTGCCGCGCGGCTCGTAGATGCCAACAAGCGGTACGAAGGTGAACTTGTCGTTGATCTGCCAGAAGGCGAACAGGTCGATCTCGCGTCCGTCCAGATCGGCCGCATCGCCGATCGAGCGGATGTCCCAGTACTGCAGCGTGACCGCCAGATCCTCGCGCGGCGTCAGCGTCAGCTCCAGCCGGTCGACCTTGTTGCCGCTGTTGGCCGGCCCGGCGTAGTTGGCGGCGACTTCGCCCTGGAACCAGGTCCCCAGGCCGCGGCTGAGGCCGAAGAACAACGGATCGAAAGCCTCGTTGCGGGTGGTCGAGGCCTTGTCGGCCGAGAAGCGCGCATGGCGGTAGTTCAGCGTCGGGCTCCAGGCGACGTCGGCGAAGGTCCAGCCGCCTTCGACGAACCAGGCGTCGGCGTCGTTCTTCACCGCGGTGTCGCCGCCGCGCTGGTCGACGTACTCGAAGGCCACGAACAGGTTGTCGACGCCCAGGCTGCCCTGGCCGCGCAGGTTGGCGATGCGCATGCCGTCGCGGCTATCGAAGATGCCCAGCCCGGCGCCCTTGTCGACACCGAGCACCTTCATCCAGCTCAGGCCGAGCGTGCCGTAGGTTTCGGACACGTACTCCAGGTTCAGCCCGCCCAGTTCGGTGTCCTGCTGGTAGGGATTGTTCGACTTGAGCCAGAACACGTCGCCGCGCCACGGCCCGGCGGGGTCGATGCGCAGGATCGCGGTGTTGCCGAAGCTCTTCTTCGCCGCGATGTAATAGGCGCCGCCGCGGTCGACGTCGACACCGAGCACATCGAGCCCCTTGCCGAGGTTGACGCGGTCGGCGGCGATCAGGAAGCCGTCGCCGAGCTGGAACTGCTGGCGGCCAAAGGAGAAATCGAACACGCCGCCCGCGCTGCGCCAGCCGAGATAGGCATCTTCGAGGTCGACGTCGCGCTCACGTCCGTTCGTGTAGCCTGCGGCATCACCGTCCCCCCAGGTGCCCTGCGCGATCGCCCCCAGGCCGCCGTACAGTTCGCCTTCGCCGGCACGGAGGCTGCCGGTCAGCACACCGTGGATGAAAGCTTCCCGCCACTTCTTGCCGCCTTCGCCCAGATAGTCCTCACGGGTGGAAAAAGCCCCCGCCATGCCGTCCACGCTCAATCCCAGCGAAGCCCGCTCGCTCTGATAAAGATCCAGCGCATGCGCCGGCCCCAGACACGTCAGCCCGACAGCCAGTGCGGCCGCCACCTTCGTTCGAATACGCATTGCGCCATCTCCCCGATGATTTTTTCAGTGATGCATCCATGCGGCCTTCCGGCCGCGCGAGCCCCTGCTCCGCCGATGGAACAGGGGCCCCGCCTCAGCGCACGAAGACCTGGCCGGTGCCGAGGGACATGTCGCCGCCCGGCAGTTGCACGTTGCCCAGCTTGGTCAGCGAGTCGGCGTCGTAGATGGCGATGTCGTTGAGGGTGCCGGTGAGATAGAGCCGGCTGCCATCGTGATTGGTCAGCAAGGTGTAGTAGGTATGCTCCAGTTCCACCGCCTGCACCAGCTTGCTCTCGGCAATGTCGTACTTGGTCAGCCGGTGCAGCAGGCCGTAGATGATGTTGCGGTCCTTCGGCGAACGCAGTCCGGTGAAGTAGATCTCGGTCAGCGGCCCGAACTCGCGCGCCTCGGCCTCGCCCGTCAGCAGATTGACGTTGAGATAGCCGTACTGGAACTCGGCCGTCGCCATGTCCTGCTTGTCGTCCTGGTATTTCGCCGTGGTGTAGAGGATGGTGAAGTCCCGCTGCGGCGTCTGCACCGGCCACACGTACAGCACGTCCAGCGGCGCATGGGTGCTGCGGTTCCACTCGCGGATCGGCAGCTTCACCTTCATCTCGCCGGTCTTCACATCGACCTCGTACACGTTCTGCCCGGCGAGGTAGAGCGTGCCGTCGGGCGCCGCCTGCATGATGGTGGACTGGCGCGGCGCGGGGAACATGCGCACCGGACGGGCCTCGAGCCCGGCGCTGGTGTCATAGACGGCAAAGCGCGGTTCGCCGACGCGGTAATGGTCGCGGTTGATCGTCGTCGGGTTCTGCACCGCGTACACCTCCTTGCCGTCGGCACTGACGGTGAAGGACGCGAAGGACTTCGCCCGCTCGTTGTCGGCCAGCGACATCTCGGCGCGGAAAACCACCTTGCAGGTGTCGAGTTCCACCCCGTAGATGGTGCCGAAGCGGTTGTTCAGGATGTAGGCGATGCGCCGGTCGGGCGAGATCTGCGTCAGGCCCGGACCGAAGGCGTCGGGCAGCGTGCAAGTCTTGTAGACGCTGGCGGCCGTCACATCGACCACGTTCAGGTTGTTCGGGTAGTTCGCCACCATCAGGTACTCGCTGCCCGCTTTCAGCGCCAGCGACTCGTTGGCCGCGGCGGCCGGCAGCGCGCTGCCGGCGACACAGGCAGCCACGGCGGCGGCGCGTGCACTGCGGCGCAGGGCGCCGCCAATCGTCGTGTTCTTCATGTCTGCCCCTTACAGCTTGTCGCCCGGGAACACCGAGTCGAGGTTGCGCCAGTCTTCGCGGGAGTTCGTCGCGTCCTTGTTCCAGTCCGGATAGGTGATCATCGTGTCGGGCACCTGGGCCGGCCACCAGCAGGGGTCGGCGCAGCCGTAGAGGTCGGCTTCCATCGGCTGGCACAGCCCGGCCACGCCACCGAAGACATCGACTTCCCAACCGGGGTCGACCGTCGCCGTGCAGCCGGCGAGTGCGCTCATCGCCACCACTTCCTCGACGCGATCCTCACCGACGGCCTGCTCCAGCAGCTTCGCCTTGTTGTTGATTGCCTTCAGATGTTTCATGACGCCCTCCTCGGGGAAATGTGCTGTTCGATGAAGGCCGGGTTGCCGGCCATGATGCGGCTGTAAACTTCGATGCCGAAATCCACCCAGTCGCGCATCAGATCGCAGTAGTGGTAGGTGGGGTGGGTGGCGTCGCCGTAGCGCGCATAGCTCTCGTGGTAGCAGCCGCCCGAACACAGGTTGCGGATGCGGCAGCTCGCGCAGCCGGTACCGCTGCGGTCCAGGCGCTGCGACAGGAAATCGCCCAGTTGCTCGCGCTCGATGCCGTCCTTGACGTTGCCGAAGGTCGGCAGCTCGGAGCCGGTGAAGCGGTGGCACAGGTTCAGTTCGCCCTTGTGGTCGACCGCCAGCATCTTCAGCCCGGCGCCGCAGGGCAGCAGCTTCTTGTGGCCCTCGTGCATGTCGGTGATCAACTGGTGCATGTTCGAGAAGCCGATGTTGCGCCCTTCCAGCGCCGCCTCCAGGTAGCGCCGGCCGAGCCGCTTCATGCCGGCGAAGACCTCGGCCACTTCCTCGTTGCTCAGGTTGAAGCTGCTGATGTCGCCCGAGGTCACCGGCGCGAAGCCGACTTCGGCGAAGCCCAGCTCGTTGAACAGGTGGTCCCAGATGCGCTCGACCTCGGTCGTGCCGTGGGTCAGCGTCACCCGTGCGCCGACCGGCCGCGCGGTATAGCGCGACAGCAGCCGCTCGGCCTTGCGCCGCACGGTTTCGTAGGTGCCCTGGCCGCCGACCGTGAGCCGGTTGCGGTCGTGGATCGCCTTCGGGCCGTCGATGCTGATCGACAGGCCGAAGCGGTGCTCGTTGAGCCAGTCGATGGTGTCGTTGGAGAGCAGCGTGGCGTTCGTCGTCATGACGAAATCGACCTGCTTGCCCAGGCCGGCGAAACGCTCCTCGCAGTAGGCCACCACGTCCTTGATCAGCGGCAGGTTGCTGAGCGGCTCGCCGCCGAAGAACACCACGTTGTAGCGCGACTCGTCGGGCGACTCGCGCAGCAGCAGCTCGATCGAATCGCGCGCGGTGTCGAAAGCCATCTTGCGGCCGGCCGAGGGCTTGTCGAGATCCTCCTTGTAGCAATAGGTGCAGCTCAGGTTGCAGCCGGTATTGACGTTGAGCACCACCGTCGTCAGCGGAAAGCGCTCGAACACGTGCGCGGCCGCCGCGCTGCCGGCCGGGTGGCCGTCGTCGACCAGCTCGAGCGCCACCAGGTCGCGGATCGCACCGGCGACGTCGTCGGCGTCGAACTCGGTGCGCAGGCCGTCGATCAGCGCCTCGGCGGTCAGGCTCTGGCGGCGGATGCGGTCGATCAGCGCCTCGGTCAGCGGATCGAGCGCGAACAGCGAACTGCTCGGAATGTGGAACAGCATGCGCGTGTCGTCGACGCGCAACTCGTGCAGGTTGTGCTGCACCAGGTTCAAGACGGCACCCATCGGAGCCTCCTCAATCATCGGGATCGCGGGTGGCGGGACATCGCCCGCCGGGACGTCGGACGCAGCCGGTCAGGGAAGCGGCGGGTTGTTCCAGCGCGGCGGCGCAATGATCAACTGGCCTTCGCCGCGCAGCGGCTCGCCGCCCTGCTCCACCTCGGCCACCACCTTCAGGTTGCCGACGTTGTTGGCCGACATCCGCCGCAAGGGATTGGGGCCTGCACCGCCGGGCACGAAGACGCCCGAAGCCTCGTCCATCAGGCCGGCGAACTTCACGTCCTCGTCGCGTGCCGCAACCTCGTCGAACGGCTCCACCGACCACCGGGCCGGCACCACGCCGATGCGGAAGTCGTCGCTGGTACCGGCCTGGCCGTCCGGCCCCACATCCCAGGCCTCGGCATCGAAGCGGGCTTCGACCTTGGCGGTAGGCGTGCCGTTACCGCCGATGCGGGCCACCGCGTAGGCAGGCAGCACCTTGAGTTCGCCGATGCGCTCATACACCGCCAGGCTGCCGCCGCTGGCCGTGCCCACCGTCACCGGATGCGTGCCGCGCGCGGCCGTCTCCGCACGCACGCGCAGCACCACTTCGCTGGCCGAGCGCTTGACGGTTTCCAGCAGGCTCACACCTTGCGGCAGCACGACCTCGCCCTCGAGCTTCGAGCCGACGATGCGCAGCTCCCCTTCCTCGCCCGCCTTCAGGTAGGCGGGATGCACCGCCAGCACGCGCGTATTGCCGTCACGCTGCAGGCTGGCGACGACGTCGCCACCCACTTCGTCGTGGTCGCGCAGGAACATCCGGCCGCGCAGCACGCCGTCCTCGAGCGCGAACACCTGGCGCATCGGCGTACCATCGACGACCAGATCGCCGCGCCATTCGTAACCGGTGTAGATCAGCGCCTGGCCCTTGCCTGCCATCGGCTTGCCGTCGTCCCAGCGGCCTTCGAAGCTCAGCGCATGGAGATCCTCGCCCTTGCCGGCCGACACCTTCATGACGCCGGAGAAGCCGCCGCGCCCGGTCATGTGGCCGCTCAGGCTCCATTCGCCGTTGACCGCCTGCGGCGCGCGCGCCTGCCAGGCTTTCCAGGCTTCCGATTCCAGCGGCAGCTTGCTGGCAAGCTCGGGCACCATCTCCTTGAGCGCGATGCCCAGCCAGTCGCGGTCGCGGCTGAAAGCCTGGAACTCGGTGGTGGGGTACTGGCCGAGGTGGAAATGCACCAGGTGCTCCCATTCCGACGCCGGCCGGCGCTGCAGCAGCACTCGCGCGCCGGAGTGGCAGCGCGCGCACATCTCGGTGAATTGCTGCGACTCGAAGGACTCCATGGTGTTCAGGCGGCGTTCGAGCGCATAGCGCGAGCCCTCGGTCTCGGACGGCGCCAGCCCCTGGGTATCGGCCAGATGCTTGACGACCGCGCGGCGCTCTTCGTCGGTGATCTTCAGGCCATGCACGATCTGCATGCGGGCAACCGACATCAGCCAGCCTTCGGGCGATTTGCGCTGGTCACCGATGCGGCTGAAGCCCGCATCGGTTTCGTGACAGGCCTGGCACTTTGCACGCATCAGGGCTTCGCCGGAAGCGGCGGCAAGCGCGCCGTGGCCAGGCAGCAGCACTGCCAGGGCCGCCAGCGCGCCGCGCAATGTTTGGGCGATCAGTTTCTCGTTCAAGGTCGGTACTCCCGTTCTTGGTCATGAGCATCGATTCCAGGCAGGACGATGGCGCCCGTACCCACCACACCGCGACGACTCGGCCGAAGCGGCGATGTCGGCAAATGCTAGGCCGGGCGGCAGGGCAGGCGTTATCCGAAACCGGCAAGGCCACCAGCTTCCAACTGCGCGCCCATGCACCATGCCGAGCACCCGCCCGACGAGGCCCCAGCCAATCAGTCCTTGACACCGCCTCGATCACGGCATAACCATAAAAAGGAGAACGAAAACGACAAGGGCCTTCCTTTCCATCGAAAGGAAGGCGAACAGGAGACAGACAGAAATGAACCGCCCCTGCCCTGCAGCGTGCGCATGTTCACGCGCGCGCGTCTCACCCGCGGCACACCCGACCTTCCACCCCATCTCCTGTCCGACGCCATGCCCGGCACAAGGGCGTCGCCGGGCCGGCGTGCGCCAGGTCGGGGCGCGCCGGCACCCCGGTCGCATGCCGCCGAGCGGCAAGACACCGTCCGTCAAGGGATTGCGAGCATGGAACGGAGTTGGTGCGCGCCTTGCTTGCAAACACCGGTCATCATCGTTCCGGTGAGGGGTTCCTCATGATTACCCAGGCCCTGGCGCAGGCCAATGCGCCATTCATCAAGCATCTGCACGAAACCGGCGACATCGACGAGCATGCCGCCTGTCTGCGGGAATGGGGGCAGCGCTACGATCAACTGTCCGCGGGCACCTTCGGCGGCACCTTCGAAGAGTTCTGTTTCGGCAACGTGCAGATCTTCCGCGAGGAGGCCAACCAGTCCATCCACGAGAGCGGCATGCCCTGGCAGGGCTCGCTGGTGGTGGGCGTGGCCACCTCGCTCGACAACAACGGCTGGTTCTGCGGCGAAGACTTCAGCTATGACTCGATCATCACGCTGAAAGGCGGCGAAGCGCTGGATTTCCGCACCCCCAGGCGGCACGAACTGGTGGCCGCCACCATCGACATCAACAAGCTGAACGACTACGCACTCCAGGTCGAACACCGCGATCTCGGCATCGAACTGAAAAACCTCTGCCCGATCGCCAACAGCGCGGAACATGCGGCGAAACTGCGCTCGTTTCTCGTCACCGTCCTTGCCAGCCTGCGCGCGACACCGCAGATGCTGGCGCACGAGCAGATCCGCAAGGCCCTCGAGCAAGCCGTCTACGCCACCATTCTCGAATCGATCGCCAGCGCCCCGGAGCCCCGCCAGACGCCATCCAGCCGGGCCCGCCGGATCATCGTCGAACGGGCGCGCACCCTGATGCACGAGCACATCGACGAACCGATTTCCGTCGCCGATCTCTGTATCCAGCTGCGCGTATCGCGGCGCACACTGCAATACAGCTTCCAGGACGTGCTGGACATGAACCCGGTGAAGTTCCTGCGCGCATTACGCCTCAACGGCGCACGCAGAGCACTCAAGCAGGCCGACCCGCAGCACGACACGGTCGCCGACATCGCCGCACGCTGGGGCTTCTGGCATCTGTCGCACTTCGCCGCCGATTACCGCGAAATGTTCGCCGAACTCCCATCCGACACCCTGCGCCGCGCCCGCGATCCGGCGCTTCTCCTGCCGCCGCCGGCACGCTGAAGGCCCCGGGTGCGCCATCATGGTGCACAGCGTCATCCCAAATCGGCAATCCAGCCCTGCCGATGCATCCATTCGATGAGCCCAGCAGCACGCTCTATCGGTAAATTCAATGCCGCTGCCAGCGCCTCGCGCACCGGCTGGCCCGGAAGCGCGGCACGCACGGCCAGCAAGGCAGACGCCAGCGGCACGCCGTCGAGGTGCCAGATACCCTGCGGCTGATCCGGCGTCAGCACCACATCGGCCTCCACGATCCGGTCACGATGCAGTACCGGACGCCGCGCCACCGTGACCTCGGCCGGTATCACGCTGCGATGCAGGGGTTCGGCATCCGGCCAGCCGCGGCGCAGCTGCCAGAACGGCCGGTCCGCCCACGCTGTTTCCTGGGCATAAAAATCACGCCCAATACGGGCGAAACGGTAGAACAGGTGCTCGATGCGCTGCTGGTGGAAGCGGCGCGCCAGGGCCGCGCGCGCAGGGTCGTGGCGCAGCGTCGCCACCACCGCCGGCGCCTGCAGCGCCGACGACAAGGCCTGGAAGATGCCGTTGCCCGACAGGGGGTCGACGGCCATCGCCGCATCGCCGACACGAATCCAGTCGTCGCCGGCCAGCACTTCGTTGAGCACCGGCGTACTGGTGCGCGCATGGGGCTCGCCGACCGGCTCGGCGCCACGCAGAAAGGGAAGGGCAGCATCGATGTCGCGCAAACGCGCAGTGCAATAGCCGGCCAGCGCCTTCTTCGGCGGCAGCGCGGCACTGCGCACGTCCAGCGTCAGTTGCAGGTAGCGCCGGCCATCGGCCAGCGCCGCCATCCACGCCCAGCCGTCCTCACAGCTCTGCACCGCCGAGTGCGCGCTGCCGGACGGCCCCTGCCAGTACTGCAGCAGCGACACCGTTTCGGCGCCGCGCACGCGCGGCAGTCCACCGCCCGGCGCCGCGCGGCCGCGGGCCTCGACGATGAAATCCGCCGCCAAGGTCTGCATGCCGCCTGGCGTCTCGACCCGGATCTCGTGGCAGCCCGGCGCGGAAGCGACTTCGGCGACGTGGCCGCGCACCACCTTCACGCCCAGGCGCTCGAGGTCGTCCAGCACGCCGCGGTCGAAAAGCTGGCGGTCGACGAGGCTCTCCCGATTGGCCTCGGACGGCATGCCGTTCCAGCGCACGCGGCGCGGCGACGGCGGCGCGAACGCGCCCATGGCCTGCTCCAGCCCCAGCCCGTGCAAGGCTCCGAGCACACGCGCCGACACACCTTCCACCGCAGCGAAACGGCGCGGCTCGCCCACCAGCGTGACCGGCTCGCCCATGCGTGCCAGCCCGATTGCCGCCGCCGCGGCCGCCGGCCCGGCACCGATCACGACGATTCCGTCAGCGGCCATGCCTCAGCTTCTCCCGTTTCAGGCTCTCCAGGTCTTCCACGCCGTGATGGCGCGCCTGCGCCGCCAGCCAGCCGGGCAGCGAGGCCGCGCTGCCGCCGGCCGCCAGATGGCTTGCGGCCATGCCGCTGAGCCAGGCACAGGCCATGCTGGCCCCCGCACCGTCCAGGCTGCCGTCCAGCGGCCGCACGTAGGCGCCGTAATCGGCATGCGCGGCGCCGAGCGCGGCGATCTCGCCGGCTGCGGCACAGCGCGCATCGCCCGTCACCCGCAGCACGCCGGGAAAACCGGAAGGATAGACCGGCTGGCCACGCGCCGGCGCCGACGCGCACAGCACCACGCCCGCCGCCAGCGCACGCGCACAGGCGGCCGCCAGCACCGGGCGCGGCTCGCGCAGGCCCAGGCTCAGGTTGATCAGCCGCGCATCCTCGTCCACCAGCCAGTCGATCGCTGCCGCCACCTGCGCGGCAGACGTCGCCGGGCGGTCGCGGAACACCTGGGCGACCAGTAGCTCGGCCTGCGGCAGGCAATGCAGCAGGGCTTCGGCGACGCGGCTGCCGTGCCCGAGGCGGTCGGCTTCGGCAGGCACGCAGCGCAGCTCGCCATCGTCGAGGACGAAGGCAGCGGACGATGCCACATGCGGCGCCTGCGCGGCCGCATGTCCGCTATCGACCACCCCGATGCGTATCCGCGCGCTCATCTAGACGGCCTCTCCACTGTCCGGCAGCACGCTCAATCGCCCTGCCTGCAAGCACACTCGCAGATCACAGCCGGCCAGTGTCGCCGGGCGATGACTGATGAGGATGCGGGTACGGCCGGCGAACAGCGCATCCACCTCGGCGATGATGCCGGCCTCGGTCGCCTCATCGACGGCCGACGTGGCTTCGTCGAGCACCAGCACACAGGGCTGCTGCAGCAGCGCGCGGGCGATCGCGATGCGCTGGCGCTGGCCGCCGGAAAGCTGCTGGCCGCGCTCGCCCAGCGGCGTGTCGAGCCCCTGCGGCAGGCGTTCGACGAGTTCGTCCAGCCGCGCCCGCTGCGCGGCCTCGCGCACCGCCGCATCGTCGGCCTGCGGCGCGGCGTAGCGGATGTTGTCGGCGAGGGTGCCGCGGAACAGCACGATGTCCTGGCTGACCACCGCCACCTCGCGCCGCAATTCACCGAGCCCGATCCGGCGCAGATCGGTGCCGTCGAGCCGGATCGCGCCTGCGCCCGGATCGTAGTGCCGGTGCAGCAGGTCGATCAGCGTCGATTTGCCGGCGCCCGAGGCGCCGGTCAGCGCCACTTTCGCGCCGGCCGGGATCAACAGGCTGGCGCCGTCGAGCACCGCGTCGGCCCGCTCCGCATGGCGGAACACCACCTCGTCGAATTCGATCGCGCCGCGCCATGAGCGCGGTGCCGGCTGCACGGCGGGCCGCGGCTCGGCGGCGCCTTCATCGCCCTCGTCCACAACCTCGGCCAAGGCCTCGCGCAGCTCGCTGACCCGCATCAGGCTCACGCTCATGCGCTGGATGGCGACGTACAGCCCGAGCAGGCTGTTGACCGGGCCGGTCGCCATGCCCAGGTAAGTGGAGAACGCGATCAGCGCGCCGAGCTGCCAGCTGCCTTCGATCACCCACCAGCCGCCGATCAGGAAAGCCGCGGCACGCGTCAGCGAGGTCAGCGTCGATGGCACGGCCTGGGTGAAGAACTCGGTGCGCTGCAGCCGCAGCAGGTCGCCGAGGTAGCGCTCGCCCAGGCGGTCGAGGCGCGCGCGCTCGTCGGCTTCGCGCCGCGAGGCCTGGATGAACTTCATCGCCGGCAGCGTCTCGACCAGGAAGCTCGACACGTCCGCCGCGCGCTCGCGCACCGTGCGCGTGCGCGCTTCCACCTTGCGCCGCATCCAGCGCAGCCAGGCCGCCTCGAGCGGCACCAATACCAGCACCAGCAGCGACAACTGCCAGGACAGGCTCAGCATCAGCACCAGCGCGCCGACCAGGCCGATGACGCTGCTGACCGCGGCGAACAGGCTATCGACGGCGAAGCGCTGGATCTCCGCCACGTCGCCGTCGAGCCGCGACATCAGGTCGCCCATGCGCTGGCGGCCGTAGAAAGCCGGCGACAGGGTCTGCAGGTGGCGGTAGAGATCGCTGCGCAGCGCGAACAGGATGCGGCCGGACAGGCGCGTGTGCAGCTGCCGGTTGACGCCCGCCAGCACGGTGCCGGTGATGCCGGCCAGGATCATGCCGCAGGCGACCGCCACCAGGGTCGGGTAATCGCGCGCGATCAGGCCGTCGTCGATCAGCATCTTGGTCAGCCACGGCTGCAGCAGCACCAGCAGGGTGGCACACAGCGAAAGGGACAGCAGCCCGGCGATCGCACGCCGCTGCGGCCGCACGAAGCCGTACAGCCAGCGCAGACCGCGGCGCAGTTCGTCCGGCCGCTCGCTATGGACCAGGCGGCTCAGCACGGAACGCCCTCAAGCCGCCGCATGATTCAGCTTGCGACCAGCGCGCCGTGCTCCCGCCGCGCCACGCCGGCCCGCTCCAGCTCCTTGACCAGCCAGGCGGCCAGCGCATCGGGATCGAGGCCGAGGAAGCGCTGGTTGGCCGCGCGGTACAGCGGCGTTTCGTCGAGGTGGCGCGGCAGCTCGTCGAGCGCCATGCTGCGCACGTCGAGCAGCCTGAAGGTGATGCAGGCGCGGATCGCGTTGCGCGCCATGCGCGCGCCGTCGGCCTCGAAGGCACGCAGGCGGGCAAAAGCGCGTTCGAGCGCATCGTCGAATTCGGCAAAGGGCGCGCCGTGGCCGGGAAGGACCACGTCCACCGCCAGGCGGCCGATGGTTTCGAGCGTGCGGCGGGCCTCGCCGAGCGCATCGCCGGTGCCGAGCACGTCGCCGAACAGGATGCCGAAGCCGTCGCGCCACAGCGCATCGCCCGACATCAGGATGCGGCGCTCGGCGTTGTAGTAGGCCAGCGCGTCCATGTCGTGGCCGGGCGTGGCGATGGCCTGCCATTCCAGCTCGCCGGCGACGAAGCGGTCGCCGGCATCGAGCGTGGCATCGGCCCGGAAAGGCTCGCCGGCCTGGTCGATGACGCTGAGCAGCAGCGCGGTCTCGTCCCAGTCCGCCACCGCCTGCGCCATGCCCTTCGGCACCGTGATGCTGCAGCCGAAAGCGCGCTGCACGGCGGCATTGCCGCCGATGTGGTCGGAGTGCGAATGGGTGTTGATCAGGCTGCCGAGATGGCGCCCTTCGAGCGCGGCATGCAGCAGCGCCACGGTCTGTTCCGCGTGCGTGACGTAGCCGCTATCGACCAGCGTGGCTTCGCCGCCGTCGAACAGCAGCACGTTGTTGGCCGACAGCCAGCCGCGTTCGAGCACACGCAGCGTGTCGGGCAGGCGCGGCGGTGTGCTCAAGCCTCGTCCTTCCCTTCTTTCGCGCCATCATCGGACGCAGCGGCTTCTCCGCTTGCCGGCACCTCAGCGTCCGGCGCAACTTCAGGCGCATCCGTCGTACCGTAGATCTCGTCGGCCGTGCGGCCGCAGCCCAGGCAGACGCCCGACTCCCAGTCGATCATGCAGACGCCGACACACAGTGCATCGCCACTCATTCGCGCACCTCCACCGGCTGGCCGGCCTCCTCCAGCCAGACGCGGCGCTCGGCCACGGCGGCGAGAATGGACCGGCGGTCCTCATCCGTCGTACTGCCCCAGCGCGCGATCTCCTCGATCGTGCGCTGGCAGCCTTCGCACCAGCCCGTTTCCGGACTCATGCGGCAGACGTTGATACAGGGCGAAGCAGGATTCATGGCGGCTCTCTCGGTGGGGCGCGGACGGCGCATGCGTGTGCACCGTCTCGTTGGTGGCAGGCCGGATTATGACCGAGTCGGCGCAGGCCGGGCCGAAACGCCGTCGCGGCCCCCTTCCCCCGGCGCTGAACGGATGCCTCTGCATCGGGTATCCCGGGCGCTCCTGACCGGGCATCCCTGAGCCGCCGCCCCTCACCGGACGCCCTCTCCCACAGGGGGCGGGGGCGTGCTGCCACGTGCTACATGCAGCCGGCCTTCGCCCGCTTGGCCAGCACCGCACGCGCCACCCGCGAGGCCGGCTCGCGCTCCAGTTGCGCGCTGATCCAGGCCGCCACATCCACCAGCGCATCGAGGTCGATGCCGGTCGCGACGCCCAGCCCGTTCAACAGCCAGACCACGTCCTCGGTGGCGACGTTCCCCGACGCGCCCGCCGCATACGGGCAGCCGCCCAGGCCGCCGACCGAGGCATCGAACACCGCCACGCCCATCTGCAGCGAGGCGTGGATGTTGGCGATCGCCATGCCGTAGGTGTCGTGGTAGTGGCCCGCCAGGCGCTCGGCCGGCACCCGCCGCATCACCGCTTCGAGCATGCGCGAGATGCTGGCCGGGTTGCCGGTGCCGATGGTGTCGCCCAGCGAGATCTCGTAGCAGCCCATCTCGATCAGCGTCGCCGCCACCTCGGCCACCGCCTGCGGCGCCACCTCGCCTTCATAGGGGCAGCCGGCCACGCAGGAGACGTAGCCGCGCACCCTGACACCCGCCGCCCGCGCCGCCTCGGTAACGGGGCGGAAGCGCTCGAGCGACTCGGCGATCGAGCAGTTGATGTTCTTGCGGCTGAAGGATTCGGAGGCCGCGCCGAACACCGCGACTTCGGTCGCGCCGGCGGCCAGCGCGGCCTCGAAGCCCTTCAGGTTGGGCGTCAGCACCGGATAGGCGACGCCCGGCGCGGCGGCAGCCAGCACGCGGCCCAGCACCTCGGTGTTGTCGCCCATCTGCGGCACCCACTTGGGCGATACGAAGGAGGTCGTCTCGATCGCCTTCAGTCCGGCCGCCTCCAGGCGGCGGACGAGTTCGACCTTGGTGTCGGTGGACACCAGCCGCTTTTCGTTCTGCAGCCCGTCGCGCGGCCCCATCTCGACGATGCGGACGGCGGCAGGCAGGGTCTTGCTGGTCGTCATGGATCACTCCGTCCGTTCAGGCGGTTTTCGCTTCCTCGAGTCCGAGCGCTTCGGTCACCTTCTGGCGGATCAGGAATTTCTGGATCTTGCCCGTCACCGTCATCGGGAAACTGTCGACGAACTGGATGTAGCGCGGGATCTTGTAGTGCGCGATCTGGCCCTGGCAGAAGGCACGCACGTCGTCCTCGGTGATCGAGCCTTCCTCGCGCAGGATGATCCAGGCGCACAGTTCCTCGCCGTATTTCTTGTCGGGCACGCCAACCACCTGGACGTCGAGGATCTTCGGATGGGAGTAGAGGAACTCTTCGATCTCGCGCGGGTAGATGTTCTCGCCGCCGCGGATCACCAGGTCCTTGATGCGGCCGACGATGTTGCAGAAACCCTCGTCGTCGATCACCGCCAGGTCGCCGGTGTGCATCCAGCCGGCGGCGTCGATCGCCTCGCGGGTCTTGGTCTCGTCGTCCCAGTAGCCGAGCATCACCGAGTAGCCGCGGGTGCATAGCTCGCCCCGCGTGCCGCGCGGCACGATACGGCCTTCGGTATCGACGATCTTCACTTCCAGGTGCGGCATGATGCGGCCGACGGTGGACACGCGGCGGTCGATCGGGTCGTCGGGGCCGCTCTGGAAGCTCACCGGCGAGGTCTCGGTCATGCCGTAGGCGATCGTCACCTCGCCCATGTTCATTCTGTCGATCACCCGCTTCATGACCTCGATCGGGCAGGGGCTGCCGGCCATGATGCCGGTGCGCAGGCTGGAGAGGTCGAATTCGGCGAAGCGCGGATGGTCGAGTTCGGCGATGAACATCGTCGGCACGCCGTAAAGGGCGGTGCATTTCTCTTCGGCGACCGTTTCCAGCACCGCCAGCGGCTCGAAGGCCTCGGCCGGATATACCATCGTGGCGCCGTGCGTCAGGCAGGCGAGATTGCCGATCACCATGCCGAAGCAGTGGTACAGCGGCACCGGAATGCAGATACGGTCACCGGGCACGAGCCTGATCGTCTCGCCGATGAAGAAGCCGTTGTTGAGGATGTTGTGGTGCGACAGCGTCGCACCCTTGGGACGGCCGGTGGTGCCCGAGGTGAACTGGATGTTGATCGGATCGTCGAACTGCAGCCGCTCGCCCAGCAGTTCCAGCTCGCCCAGTTCCTCCTTGGTCGGCTGCGTCAGCAGATCGTCGAAGTTGATCATGCCGGCAGACTTGTCGCCGCCCATGCGGATCACCATCTCCAGCGACGAAAGACGATGGCTGCGCAGCAGGCCCGGCTCGCAGTGGCCCAATTCGGGCGCGAGGTCGGTGATCATCTCCAGGTAGTTGCTGGTCTTGAACGCCGGCGCCAGGATCAGCGCGCGGCAGCCGACCTTGTTCAGCGCGTACTCCAGTTCGGAGCGGCGGTAGGCAGGGTTGATGTTGACCAGCGTCAGGCCGGCCTTGGCGGTGGCGAACTGGGTCAGCGCCCATTCCACGTTGTTCTGCGACCAGATGCCGATGCGCTCGCCCGGCGCGAGGCCGAGCCGCCTCAGGCTGCAGGCCAGCGCATCGACGCGGCCGCGCAGCTGCGCGTAGGTGAGGCGTACGTTCTGGTGGCGCACCACCAGCGCCTCGCGCTCGGCGTGGCGGGCGCAGGCTTCATCGAAATAGCGGCCGATCGGCAGGCCGATCAGTTCCTTGCCGGTCGAACCGTGCACGTAACTCGGGATATTGCTCGACATCTTCGTCTCCTTTGCATCCTCGCGGCTGAGCCGGCTCTTGGACGGCCGGCTGGCAGCGCTCGATACTCCCCTGGTTTCAGAATCTCAGGCTGCCGCGGCCTCGAAGTCGACCAGCTCGGCGCCATCGCCCACCTGATCGCCGACCGCGAAGCGGAAGGCCTTGACGGTGCCGGCCGCAGGCGCGGTGATGGTGTGCTCCATCTTCATCGCCTCCAGAATCAGCAGCGGCGTGCCCTTCTCCACTTTCGCCCCTTCGCTCGCGACCAGCGCGATGACCTTGCCCGGCATCGGCGCCAGCAGCCCGCCTTCGGCACCGCCGCCTTCGCCACTGTGATGCAGCGGATCGATCGCGGCGAGTTGCCAGGCGCGGCCGCGGGCAAAGACGTGGCGGCGGCCGGCGGCGGCGATCACGGTGGCATCCATGCGGGTGCCGTCCAGTTCGACGCGCAGCAGCCCGCGCGGATTCAGTTCGCCACGCGCCTCGACGCTGCGGCCTTCGACGGTGAGCCGCCAGGCGCCCGGCAGGTAAGCGACCTCGACTGCATGGTCGGTCTCGCCGTGGCGGAACAGCAATGTGCGGCGCGCGGTGGCGTTCATGCGCCAGCCGTCGCGCGCATGCCAGGGCGAATGCGCGTCGGCGCTGCGCTGCGCACGCTTGTCGGCCAGCGCCGCCTCGCGCAGCAGTTCGGCCAGCGCGGCGATCTGCAGCACTTCGTCAGGCAGCTTGACGTCGTCGGGGAACAGGTAGTCCTTTTCGCGCTCGATCAGCCCGGTGTCGAGGTCGGCACCGGCAAACGCCGGGCAGGCCGCCAGCCGCGACAGGAACTCGATGTTGTTGGCCACACCCACCACGCGGTAGTCGGCCAGCGCCTGCAGCAGGCGGGCCAGCGCGCGGTCGCGGTTGATGTCCCAGACGATCAGCTTGGCGATCATCGGGTCGTAGTGCGGGCTGATCTCGTCGCCCTCCTCGACGCCGGTATCGACGCGCACGTGCAGGCCCTCGGCCGGCGGCGCCAGGTGCACCAGCCTGCCGGTGGAAGGCAGGAAGCCCTTGGCCGGATCTTCGGCGTAGATGCGCGCTTCCAGCGCATGGCCGCGGATCTGCAGCTGCTCCTGGGCCAGCGGCAGCGGCTCGCCGGAGGCGACGCGCAACTGCCATTCGACCAGGTCCAGCCCGGTGATCATCTCGGTGACCGGATGCTCGACCTGCAGGCGGGTGTTCATCTCCATGAAGTAGAAGGAGCCGTCCTGGTTGGCGATGAACTCCACCGTGCCGGCGCCGACGTAGCCCACCGCCTTGGCCGCATCGACCGCCGCCTTGCCCATCGCCGCGCGGCGCTCGGGCGTCATGCCGGGCGCCGGCGCTTCTTCCAGCACCTTCTGGTGGCGGCGCTGCACCGAGCAGTCGCGCTCGAACAGATAGACCACGTTGCCGTGGGTGTCGCCGAACACCTGGATCTCGATGTGGCGCGGCCTGGTGATGTATTTCTCCACCAGCACGTGGTCGTCGCCGAAGCTGGAAATCGCCTCGCGCTTGCAGGACGCCAGCAGGTCGAGGAAATCTTCCGACTTCTCGACCAGGCGCATGCCCTTGCCGCCGCCGCCGGCCGCCGCCTTGATCAGCACCGGGTAGCCGATGGCTTCGGCCTGCCGGTGCAGCAGCTCGGGGGTCTGGTCGTCGCCGTGGTAGCCGGGCGTCAGCGGCACGCCGGCCGCTTCCATCAGCTTCTTGGCTTCGGACTTGGAGCCCATCGCGCGGATCGCCGACACCGGCGGGCCGATGAAGACGATGCCTTCGCGCTCGCAGGCCTCACAGAAATCCTCGTTCTCGGACAGGAAGCCGTAGCCCGGATGGATCGCCTGGGCGCCGGTCTGCTTGGCTGCGGCGATGATGCGGTCGATCACGAGATAACTCTCGCGCACTGCCGCCGGACCGATCAGCACCGCCTCGTCGGCCAGGCGCACATGGCGGGCATTGGCATCGGCCTCGGAATAGACCGCGACGGTCTTGATGCCCATGCGGCGGGCGGTCTTGATCACCCGGCAGGCGATTTCACCGCGGTTGGCGATAAGTATCTTGTCAAACATGGGTGCTCTCCGCGGTGAAATCGCCCAAGCATGCTACGCATGCAAAGCGATTTGACTTCGTCGCTGCGCCGCTACGCGGCTGGTCACCTCTATTTGCGATCAGAATCTTGTCGAACATCTTGTCTCCCCCAGGTTTGGGTCAATCTTGTCGCGTTCGGTCACACTGCGGTCGGTCGCGGACGCGGCCGGAAAATGCGTTTGAGGAAGCGCCACAGCAGCACGATGAGCACGATGGCGCACAGCACGAACACCACCAGGCCGAAGGCGAACCACAGCGGATGGTTGAACATCAGCCACAGGCCGCCGATGAAAATCCCGTCCTCGCCGAAGGACGCCAGCAGGTTGCTCACCGGCTCCGGCGAAGTGTTGAGCGCCGCCCGCGCACCCGCCTTGGCGAAATGGGTGCTGGCCGCCAGCGAACCGCCCAGCAAGGCACCGGCAAGCTGCAGCCCCGCACCCTGGTCGCCCATCACGCCGGCGGCCAGCGCCGCGCCGGCCGGAATGCGGATGAAGGTGTGCAGCGAATCCCACAGCGAATCGAGCCAGGGCAACTTGTCGGCGAAGAACTCGGTGAACAGCATCAGTCCGGACAGGCCGAGCACCCAGGGATTGGTCAGCACTTCCAGCCCGCCCGGCAGATGCACGCCGCCCCAGCGGCCCAGCGCGCCCAGCACGAACACCAGCGCATAGAGCCGCAGACCGCTCGCCCAGCCCACACCGGCCGCCAGCACCGCCAGCGAGGCGAGGTCCAGCGGCAGCCCGCTCCAGTCCAGCAGCGGCGTCAGGCTGCCCAGCCCGGCGAACCATTCGGCCAGGGTATCCATGTTCATCGCCCTCAGGCGCGATTCAGTCCTGCGCTGGCGGCACCCAGGCCGCCGGCCGCTTGGACAGGAAGGCGTCCAGGCCTTCGCGCGCTTCCGGCGTGGCGCGCAGGCCGGCGATGCGGCGTGCGGTATCCTGCACCACCGCATCATCCACCGGCTTGTTCGCCACCGCGCGGATCGGATCCTTGCCCGCGGCCTGCGATTTCGGTCCGCCCTGCAGCAGCGCGGTAACGATGGCCTGCACTTTCGCATCCAGTTCGTCGGTCGCCACCGCCTCGTGCGCCAGCCCCAACTCGGCCGCGCGCCGGGCATCGATGCGCTCGGCGGTCTGGAAGTAGCGATAGGCCTGGCGCTCGCCGATGGCGCGGATCACGTAAGGGCTGATCGCCGACGGGATGATGCCGAAGCGGACTTCGGAGGTGGCGAACACCGCCTTGTCGCCGGCGATGCAGATGTCGCAGGCGCTCGCCAGCCCCATGCCGCCGCCCAGCGCCGCGCCATGCACGCGGGCGATGGTCGGCTTGGCCATGCCGGCCAGCGTGCGCAGCATGCCGGCCAGCTTCATCGCGTCGGCGAAGTTGTCCGCTTCGCTCGCCTCGCCGGCGGCCTTCATCCAGTTCAGGTCGGCACCGGCGGAAAAGCTCTTGCCGCGTCCGGCCAGCACCACCACGCGCACCGCCTCGTCGGCGTCCAGCACCTGGCAGGCCGCGGTGAGATCGGCGATCAATCGGGCGTTGAAGGCGTTATGCACGTCCGGGCGGTTCATCCAGATCGTCGCCACGCCGCCGTCGCGCTGGATCTCCAGGGTTTCGTAGTCCATCTTTCTGGCCCCCGTTGCTTACATGCGGAACACGCCGAAGCGCGTCTGCTGGATCGGTGCATTGAGCGCCGCCGACAACGACAGGCCGAGCACGCGGCGGGTCTGGGCCGGATCGACCACGCCATCGTCCCACATGCGCGCGGTGGCGTAGTAGGGGTGGCCCTGGAACTCGTACTGCTCGCGGATCGGCGCCTTGAAGGCCTCCTCTTCCTCGGCGCTCCAGTTGCCGCCCTTGGCCTCGATGCCGTCGCGGCGCACGGTGGACAGCACGCTCGCGGCCTGCTCGCCGCCCATCACGCTGATCCGCGCATTGGGCCACATCCACAGGAAGCGGGGGCTGTAGGCGCGGCCGCACATGCCGTAGTTGCCGGCGCCGAAGCTGCCGCCGATCAGCGCGGTGATCTTGGGCACCTGCACGGTGGCCACCGCGGTGACCATCTTGGCGCCGTCCTTGGCGATGCCGCCGTTCTCGTACTTGCGGCCGACCATGAAGCCGGTGATGTTCTGCAGGAACAGCAGCGGAATGCCGCGCTGGCCGCACAGCTCGATGAAGTGGGCGCCCTTCTGCGCCGACTCGCCGAACAGGATGCCGTTGTTGGCGACGATGCCGACCGGATAGCCGTAGAGCTGGGCGAAGCCGCACACCAGCGTGCTGCCGTAGCGAGCCTTGAATTCGTCGAAGCGCGACCCATCGACCACGCGGGCGATGATCTCGCGCACGTCGAAGGGCTTGCGCGTGTCGGTGGGGATGATGCCGTAGATCTCTTCCGGGTCGTAGGCGGGCTCTTCGCCCTGGCCCAGCGCCACACCCATCGGCTTGGTCCGGTTCAGGTTGGAGACGATGCGGCGCGCCAGGTAGAGCGCATGGGCGTCGTTCTCGGCCAGATGGTCGGCAACGCCCGACAGCCGGGTGTGCACATCGCCGCCGCCGAGGTCTTCGGCGCTGACGACTTCGCCGGTGGCCGCCTTCACCAGCGGCGGACCGCCGAGGAAGATCGTGCCCTGGTTCTTGACGATGACGGTCTCGTCGCTCATCGCCGGCACGTAGGCGCCGCCGGCGGTGCACGAACCCATCACCACCGCGATCTGCGGAATGCCCTTGGCCGACATGTTGGCCTGGTTGTAGAAGATGCGGCCGAAGTGGTCGCGGTCGGGGAAGACTTCGTCCTGCTTCGGCAGGAAGGCGCCGCCCGAATCGACCAGGTAGATGCACGGCAGGTTGTTCTGCTCGGCGATCTCCTGCGCGCGCAGGTGCTTCTTGACCGTCATCGGGTAGTAGGTGCCGCCCTTCACGGTGGCGTCGTTGGCCACGATCATGCATTCGACGCCCTGCACGCGGCCGATGCCGGTGATGACGCCGGCGCTGGGCGCCTCGTCGCCGTACATACCCCAGGCCGCCATCTGGCCGACTTCGAGGAAGGGCGTGCCGGGATCGAGCAGGTGGCCGACGCGGTCGCGCGGCAGCAGCTTGCCGCGCGCGGTGTGCTTGGCGCGCGCAGCCTCGCCGCCGCCCAGGCCGACCTGCGCCGCCTTGGCGTGCAGATCATCGACCAGGCCGCGCAGACTGGCCGCATTGGCCTGGAATTCTTCACTGCGCACGTTGATGGCAGATTTGATCGTACTCATGTCCCCTCGTCCTCATGTCTTGTCTATCTTATTTATCTATCAGACGCCGCAGCCAGCACACTGCGCAAGACTAGCGCCGCAGGCTGTGCCGCGAGTGCCAAGAAGGTCGCAATTCATGCCATCACTGGGCGGAGCAATGCATTGCGGAAATCCGGCGACCAGCGCCGCCCGCTCCGCTCGCGGCCTTTGCAACGCCACGCCTGCGCACATGAATCCGACCGCCGACAGGCGAGCCGCGCGGGGAATCGATCCGGCCACGGATCTGCCTAGCGGGCGATGATCATCCGCGTCACCAGTTCAGCAGCATTATGAACCCCCAGCTTGCGCATGATCGCCGCACGGTGCACCTCGACCGTCCGTGGAGATATCCCCATCGCCAGTCCGATCTCCTTGCTCGTATGGCCATTGACGATATGGCGCGCGACCTCGCGTTCCTTCGGCGTCAAGGCCGAAGAACTCGGGGCCCGGTCCTTCAGGTGCTCAAAGGTCCACACCATCAGCAGGAACGGCTCTGCCGCCACCAGCGTGCGGCCGCGCGCGCGAACCCAGATGATCTCGCCGTTCTTGCGCTGCATGAAGCGTTCGTCTTCGTAGCGCGGGCAGTTAAGGAGCCAGCGGCTCCAGCGTGAACCGGTCTTCTCGAAGTCGATGTGCGAAGGGTACAGCAGGCGGGTCGATTGCCCTTCGAGATCCACCCGGTTCCAGCCGAACAGCAGTTCGATCTCGGTGTTCACCTTCAGGATGGTTCGGTTGGACGTCACCATGATTGCAACCGGCGCATCCATGAAGCCGGTCAGATTCAGGGCTTCGTCCGGAAGATTGTTGTAGCTCATACCCTGCTCCACCGCGCATCTAAGTAATTTCTACGTATAAATCTACGTAGTTTGACGCATAGGCGCCAGCCCCTCGCAAAAGCCAAACTGTTTGGCAGGAGGAGCAGACATGACATCGAATATCTATATCACCGGCTCGGGCCACACCCGTTTCGGCCGGCTGGAACAGACACTTGAAGAACTGATCGTCGAGGCCGCACGGGAGGCCATCTCGGAGGCCGCAATCGATGCATCGGAAATCGACGCGGTTTTCCTGGGCCACTTCAATTCCGGGCTGGTGCCCGACGGCTTCGCCTCATCGCTGATTCACCAGGCCGATCCGGCGCTGCGCTTCACGCCTGCCATGCGCTGCGAAAACGCCTGCGCCTCGGGTTCGGCAGCAATCCATGCCGGCCTGAACATGATCCGCTCCGGCCGGGCGCGGCAGGTCCTCGTCGTCGGCGCCGAGAAGATGACTCACCGCTCGACCGGCGACGTCACCACGGCACTGGCTGGCGCCGGCTACCAGAATGACCCGGTGGAAGCCGCCCTGAGCTTCCCGCAGGTTTTCGCCATCGCCGCAAAAGCCTACGCCGAGCGCTACTGCAACCCGCTCGACGCCATGGCGCGCATCTCGGTAAAGAATCACGCCAACGCACTGAACAATCCCCTTGCGCAGATGCGCAAGGCCGTATCCTACGAATTCTGCCGCGAAGTGAGCGACAAGAACCCACTCATCGCACCACCCTTGCGGATGTCCGACTGCTCGCTGATTTCGGACGGTGCGGCAGCGATCGTACTGTCTTCCGCCGATGCGGCGGCGAGCACGAAGCGCCGTGTGCGCATCGCAGCTGCCGAACACGTCTCGGACTTCCTGCCGATGTCGCTGCGCGACTTCGTCGCCTTCGAAGGTCCCCGGCGCGCGATCGCACAAGCCTACGCCGCAGCAGGCATCGGCGTGAGCGATCTCGATTTCGCCGAAGTGCACGATTGCTTCACCCCTGCCGAACTGCTGACGTACGAAGCCATGGGCCTCGCGCCGCAAGGACAGGGCGCACGGGCGCTCGAAGAGGGCACGGTGTACGCCGACGGCCGGACCCCGGTGAACCTGTCGGGAGGGCTGAAGGCCAAGGGACATCCGGTAGGCGCCACAGGGGTGTCGATGCACGCCCTCGCCTTCCGCCAGCTCACCGGGCAGGCCGGCGCCATGCAGCGCAAGGGCGCGCAATGGGGCCTGGCCTTCAACATGGGCGGCACGGCGGTCGCGAACTACGTCTCGCTGTTGAATGCCGATCGCGCCTGAGGCACACATGAACATCGCCAACTGGCTTCATCAAGCAGCGCTTGCCTGGCCGAACAACCCCGCGATCTTCGACGGCACCCGCCTGACTCACAACTATGCAGGGCTGCTCAAGGCGGTGTGCGACCGCGCGCGCCATTTTGCCGAGCAGCACAGTATCGGCCCCGGGGACAGGATCGCGTTCTTCAGCCCGAACACTCCGGAATACATCGAGGTGCTGCACGCCTGCTGGTGGATCGGCGCGGTCGTCGTGCCGGTTAATTACAAGTTGCACCCGGCCGAGGCGGAATGGATCATCTCCAACTCGGGCGCACGTCTCGTCCTCACCGACCAGGGCAATGTCTTTTCCGGCCCGTCCGGTTTCGTCGAGGAGGCGCTATCGGCCCCCGTCGCCAAAGGCGCGCCGATGACGGCGCCGCGCCCGGCCGACGACAGGGACATCGCCTGGCTGTTCTATACCTCGGGCACGACGGGCAAGCCCAAGGGCGTCATGCTCAGCCATGAGAACCTGCGAAACATGACGTTGTGTTATTGCATGGACGTCGACACGCCAGCCACAGGCGACCACATGCTCTATGCCGCGCCGATGTCGCACGGCGCGGGGCTCTACATGTTCGCGCAGATCCGCGCGGCCGGCGCCCATCTGGTGCCCACATCGCGGGGTTTCGATTGCGCCGAGATCATCCAGCTCGCCCAGAGCAAGGGCAATCTCGTATTCTTCGCCGCGCCCACCATGATCAAGCGCCTCATCGCCGCGGCCCGGGCGACGGGTTACGACGGCTCGGGCATCCGCACGATCACCTACGGCGGTGGCCCGATGTACGCCAATGACATCGACGAGGCGCTGGAGCTGTTCGGGCCGCGTTTCGTGCAGATCTACGGCCAGGGCGAAAGCCCGATGACGATCTCGGTCCTGCCGCGCAAGCTGGTCGCGGATCAGAGCCATTCGCGCTGGCGCGCCCGCCGGAACTCCGTGGGCCATGCCGCAGGCTGCGTGAGGCTCGCGATCCTCGGCCCGGACGGCGCCGAACTGCCTGCGGGCCATACCGGCGAAATCTGCGTGCAGGGACCGACGGTAATGCTCGGCTACTGGCAGAACGCCGAAGCGAGCGCGGAAACCCTGCAAGGCGGCTGGCTGCACACCGGCGACCTCGGCCATTTCGACGAAGACGGCTTCCTGTACCTGACCGACCGTTCCAAGGATCTGATCATCTCCGGCGGCACCAACATCTATCCGCGCGAAGTGGAAGAAGCACTCCTGCGCCATCCAGCGGTCTTCGAAGTCGCCGTGATCGGCGAACCGGAGCCGGAATGGGGAGAGCAGGTGGTCGCCTACGTCGTAGTGCAGCCGAACAAGCAGGTTAGCGAAGCGGAGCTGGATAGCTGGTGCCGACAGCAGATCGCTTCGTTCAAGCGGCCGAAGCGCTACGTCTTCGCCACGGAACTGCCCAAGAACAGCTACGGCAAGATCCTGAAGACCGAACTGCGGCACGCGACCCTTCGCACCACACGTTGAAAACGACCGACGGGAAAGCCCCGCACTGAAAACCAAGGAGGAGACAATGAAAAGACGTGATTTTCTGAAGACCAGCAGCGCGCTTGCCGGCGCCGGCATGCTGGGCCTGCCGGGCCTGGCCCAGGCCCGTGTCTCGATGAAGTTCGACAGCTACGTCACCGAGAGCGCAGGCCCTTCGTGGATCGACCGCTGGTTTCTCGACGAACTCCAGAAGCGCTCCAACGGCGATGTCGCGGTGAGATATTACTGGGCCGGCAGCCTCAACAAGGCCGGCGAGCATCTCGGGGCGGTCCGCGACGGCACCTCGGAGATCACCATCATCTCGCCGGGCTACTACCAGGCCGAAATGCCGGTGACGCGCGGCCTCGAATGGTACTTCCGCGTCGATCGCGCCGATACCCTGCAACAGGTCTGCCGCGACACCTACGACAACTTCGAGCCGCTGCGGCAGGAATGGGAACAGCGTCACAACTGCAAGGTGCTGTACTGGACCAACTGGAACTATGCACCACTGGTGATGCGCAGGCCGATTTCGTCGCTGGCCGACCTGAAGGGCAAGAAGATCCGCGCCTACGGCGTTGCCACCGACGTCATCGAGCGGCTCGGCGGCATTGCGGTGCCGATGACCGCAGGCGAGGTTTACCAATCGCTCGAGCGCGGCGTGCTCGACGGCGTTTACGGTTTCGATTTCGTCACTGCAGTGGCGTACAAGCTGCATGAAATCGCGCCCAACTTCTACGACATCGGCGACGGCGCTCATGCCCCTGCGCTCACGGTAATGAACAAGCGGACATGGGAGAAGCTGTCCCCGGCCAACCAGCAGATCTGCACCGATCTCGCCAACGAGCTCTACGCCGGCAAGTTCGCCGAGATCTATGAAGGCGTGCTGGCCGATTACGTCAAGAAGGCGCTTGCCGAAGGGGTGAAGTTCACTTCGCTCCCCGATGCCGAGAAAGAGCGCGCGCGAACCATCGTCCAGCCTGCCCAGGTCGACAAGTGGGTCGACGAGGTTGCCAAGCCCAATCGCATCGATGGCAAGGCCATGCAGGACGTGATCGAGCAGGCGATCGCCAGGCATGCGCCTTCAGGCAAGCTCAAGCGGCCGATCGAAATCGCGGCGAGCCTGTAAACATGTCCGCGTTCGACCGCCTGCTGACGCGCATCGCGCATGCGATGAGCTGGGTGGCGCTCGCCTTCCTTGCTTTCATGATGCTGGCCATCACCATCGACGTCTTTGCGCGCGCCTTCAGCGGGCGCGCGGTTCCCGGCCTCTTCGAACTGTCGGAGATGTCGATGGCGATGGTCGTCTTCATGGGGCTGGGCGCAACGCTGCTCGACGACGGGCATATCCGCGTGACGCTGCTGACCGACCGGCTGCCGAAACCCGTCGGCCGCTACTGCACCGCGCTCGGCTGGATCTTCGCGGGACTGACCTTCTTCCTGCTCGCCTGGCCAGCGACGAAGGAAGCTGCGTACTCGGTATCGATCTTCGAGTTCCGCTGGGGCGCAGTGCAGATGCCCGTATGGTGGGCCAAGGTCCTCGTTGCCGTCGGCCTCTGGTTTGCCGCGCTGCAGGCGCTTATCCACGCCGTCCTCGTCGCACGCGACCGCCTGCCCGAGCAACGCCGCATCGGCGCCACTTCTGCCACGCATTGAACGGCGGGCGCCGGACCTCAACGGTCCAGCGCCCGCTGCATCACCTTTCGGCGGCATCAAGAAATCCAGGAACCTCCATGGACGTCACCCTCATCACCATCCTCGCCGTAGGGCTGATCTTTCTGCTCATGGCCCTCGGCACGCCGGTATTTGCCGCACTCGCCCTGTCGGGCGCCTTCGGCATCGTCATGGTCGAGAACCTCGACTTTCTTCTCAACAGACTGAAATCCTTTCCATTCTCGACCACGGCAAGCTACACCCTGACCGTCATCCCTCTCTTCATCCTGATGGGGGCTTTCGCCCACCACGCCCAGGTCGGCAAACGGCTCTTCGACGTCGCACGCAAATGGGTCGGCCACCTGCCGGGAGGGCTCGCCATGGCCAGCATTCTCACTTCCGCAGGCTTTGCCGCCACTTCGGGATCATCGGTCGCCACTGCCGCCACCGTCGGTGCCGTGGCCATCCCCGAGATGAAGAAGGCGGGCTACGATCCGCGCCTCTCGGCAGGCTCGGTCGCCGCGGGTGGTGTTCTCGGCGTATTGATTCCGCCGTCGGTACTTTTGATCTTCTACGCCGCGCTGACTGAAGTCTCTGCAGGCAAGATGCTGATTGCCGGCTTCGTTCCCGGGCTCCTGACCACGCTCGTATTCATGGCCGGCGTCGCGATAATCGGCCGGCGCGGCATGAACGAGCAGGCACGCAGCCCGCGCTCACCATGGGGCGAGCGGGTCCGGGCGACTGGACAAGCCTGGCAAGTGCTGGTGCTTTTTCTGCTCGTGCTCGGCGGCATCTACCTTGGCATCATCACACCGACCGAGGCGGGGGCAATCGGGGCATTCGCCGCATTGCTGATGCTGCTCTTTTCCCGCGTCGCCCGCGCAACGCTCGGCACACGATTGCTCGACAGCTTCCGCAGCACGGCGACGACCACGGTCATGATCTTGTTTACGATGATCGGCGCCGGCATCTTCAGCTACTTTCTGACACTGGTGCAGATTCCGCAAGCAATCGCGGAAACCATCGTGCAAAGCGGGATCCCCCTGCGCTGATCGTTGCCGTCCTGTTGCTGGCCTATATCCCGCTCGGCATGTTCCTCGACGCCTTTTCCATGATGGTCATCACGCTGCCCATCGTGTTTCCGACGGTTTCCGGCCTCGGCTTCGATCCGATCTGGTTCGGCATCCTGTGCGTGAAGATGTGTGAAATCGGCCTGATGACACCGCCTGTGGGCCTCAACTGCTTCGTCATTGCCGGCATCGACCGCAGCACCTCCCTGACGGACATCTTCCGTGGCGCGCAATGGTTCGTCGCCATGGAATTGTTCACTGTGGCCATCCTGTTCGCATTCCCCGCGATCACGACCTGGCTGCCCGACACCATGATGGGCCGCTGAGACAGGAGGATGACGAACATGCGCGAGCACTACGGTACGGTCCTCGTGACCGGAGGCGGGTCGGGCATCGGGCGAGCGGCCGCGCTGGCGCTTGCCCGGCGCGGCGCACAACTCGCCGTGACCGACCTGGACGCGGACAAGGCCAGCACGGTTGCGCGGGAAATCGCCGCCACCGGCACCAGGGCAGTCGGTTTGGCAATGGACGTCGGCGACGCGGCCTCGATCGCCGCCGGCTTCGATTACGTCGAGGCTGCACTCGGCGGCATCGACATCCTGATCAACAGTGCGGGGCTGATGCTGGTGGAGCCACTGCTGGACTTCTCCCCGGAGAGCTGGGACAGGGTCATGCGCGTCAATGTCACCGGCACCTTTGTTGCCAGCCAGCGTGCTGCGCGCGGCATGGCCGAACGCGGCTATGGCCGGATCATCAACCTCACATCGGTTTCCGGCTTGCGCGCCGGCGTCGGGCGCACCGCCTATGGCACCTCCAAAGCCGCCCTCATCGGCTTGACCCGCCAGTTCGCACTCGAACTCGGCCCGCTTGGCGTGACAGTGAACGCGGTCGCGCCCGGCGCGATCGAGACACCCATGACGCTCGGCACCTATTCGGAGGAAACCTGGGAAAACATCCTGGCGATGGTGCCCATACGCCGTCGCGGCACGCCCCAGGACATTGCCGAGGCCATCGCTTACCTAGCATCACCCGCAGCATCCTACGTCAACGGCGAAACACTCACCGTCGACGGCGGCTACATGGCAGCCGGCATGACACAGACCGGCAGGATGCGCATCTGAGCGTCAGAACCCGCCCGTTTCCAACCAGCGCACTATCTGCGGCACGCGATCCACTCCCCAGAAGGGCTCGCCGTCGATGATGACGAAGGGCGAGCCGAACACGCCACGGGCAATGGCTTGCGCGCACTCGTCCTTCAGGCGGTCGCGGATCTCGTCGCCGGCGAGTGCCTCGGCCAGCGCCGCTCGGTCGGCGCCGTGGGCGGCAGCGATGTCCAGCACCGCATCCTGCTGCGAGATGTCGCGTCCGTCCACGAAATAGGCGCGCAAAGCTGCGAGAGCGAAGCGGCGGGCCTCGGCGGCATCACGGTCTTCCAGCCAGTAGAAGGCACGCGCGGCGATCTGGGTGCCGATCGGAAAGACATCGGGAATGCGGCAGGCCAGACCGAGGAAGCGGGCCGAGCGCTCGAAGTCGTGCTTCGAGTAATCGCCCTTGAGCGGTTTCGAAGGCAGGGGCGTGTCACCCGTGACCTTGTATACCGCCCCCAGCAGGAAAGGCCGCCAGCGCACGCTGCGGCCATGGGCAGCCGCCAGGGCGTCGATCTGCTCGGCCATGAAATAGCCGTAGGGCGAGGAGAAGTCGAAGTAGAAATCGATCGGCTCAGCCATGTTCCGGCCCTCCCTATCAGCGCGTTTCGCCGAACAGTTCGCGGCCGATCAGCATGCGGCGGATCTCGCTGGTGCCGGCGCCGATCTCGTACAGCTTGGCGTCGCGCCACAGGCGGCCGACGGCGTATTCGTTGGTGTAGCCGACACCGCCCAGCGCCTGGATCGCCTCGCCCGCCATCCAGGTGGCTTTCTCGGCGGTGTAGAGGATCACGCCGGCCGCATCCTTGCGCAGCGTGCGGGCGTGGTCGGCGCGGTCGCAGGCCTGGCCGACGGCGTAGGCGTAGGCGCGGCAGGCCGACCAGGTGGAATACATGTCGGCGATCTTGCCCTGCATCAGCTGGAACTCGCCGATCGGCGTGTCGAACTGCTTGCGTTCGTGCATGTAGGGCACGACCTCGTCCATGCACGCCGCCATGATGCCGAGCGGGCCGCCCGACAGCACCGCGCGCTCGTAGTCGAGGCCGGACATCAGCACCTGCACGCCGCGGCCGATGTTGGCCTCGCCGCCGAGCACGTTGTCGAGCGGCACTTCGACGTCGTCGAAGAACAGCGGGAAGGTGTTGGAGCCGCGCATGCCGAGCTTGTCGAGGTGGGTGCCGCACGAGAAGCCCTTCATGTCCTTCTCGACGATGAAGGCGGTGATGCCCTTCGGGCCGGCATTGACGTCGGTCTTGGCATAGACCACCAGGGTGTCGGCATCGCCGCCGTTGGTGATCCACATCTTGCTGCCGTTGAGGATGAAGCGGTCGCCCTTGCGATCGGCACGCAGCTTCATCGACACCACGTCGGAGCCGGCATTGGGCTCGGACATCGCCAGCGCACCGACGTGCTCGCCGGAAATCAGCTTGGGCAGATACTTCTGCTTCTGCTCCTCGGTGCCGTTGCGGCGGATCTGGTTGATGCACAGGTTGGAGTGCGCACCGTAGGACAGCCCCACCGAGGCCGACGCACGCGAGATTTCCTCCATCGCGACGATATGGGCGAGATAACCCATGTCGGTGCCGCCGTACTCCTCGCCGACCGTCATGCCGTGCACGCCGAGGTCGCCGAGTTTCTTCCACAGCTCGGCGGGGAACTCGTTGACGCGGTCGATCTCGGCCGCCCGCGGGACGATCTCGGCCGCACAGAAAGCCTGCAGCGTGTCGCGCAGCGCGTCGATGGTCTCGCCGAGGTTGAAGTTAAGGCTGGGCACGTTCATGGGTGTCTCCTTCTCGATTTGTCCTGGCGCCAGGGCTGGCCGCAGGTTCCAATGATGGACGGCGAACGCCTGAAGATGAAGCGAGATTAGCCCCTCGCGATGCCCGACAACTGCCATCAGGGTTGCAGATCCTGCCACCTTGTCTAGTATTTCCAATCATGAAGATCATCACCCCCTCGCCCGCCGAGCTTACGCTGGGCCGTGCCGCCACACCGATCGCCTTCATCCGCGCGATCGTCACCGCGTACCGGCGCCGGGGGATGGATCCGGCCAGCGCACTGCGCCAGGCGCAGATTCCCGCCGGTCTGCTCGACGACCCCGATGCGCGTGTCACCGCCGCGCAGATGGAAACCATCTCGGGCATCGCCATGCAGGCGCTGGACGACGAAGCGCTGGGCTGGTTCTCGCGCCGCCTGCCCTGGGGCAGCTACGGCATGCTGTGCCGTGCCTCGCTGAGTTCGCCCACGCTGGAAGTGGCGCTCAAGCGCTGGTGCCGCCACCACCGCCTGCTGACCGAGGACATCGTGTTCGAATTCAGCCAGACGGGCAGCCAGCAGCGCGGCACCGCGACGGTCCGCGTCGTCGAGAACGTGGAACTCGGCGAACTGCGCGAATTCTGCCTGGTCACCACGCTGCGCTACCTGCTGGGCTACGCGAGCTGGCTGATCGACTCGCGCATCGCGCTGACGGAAACCCGCTTCCCCTTCCCGGCGCCGCGCCATGCCGACGCCTATCCCCACCTCTTCCCCTGCCAACTGCATTTCGACGCCGACACCGCCGGCTTCGGTTTCGACGCCCGCTACCTGTCGCTGCCGGTACGCCGCGACGAGCGCGCCTTGCAGGCCATGCTGCAGCGCGCGCTGCCGCTCACCGTGCTGCAATACCGCCGCGACCGCCTGCTGGTGCACAGCGTCGCACAGATCCTGAACGCCGCGCCCGGCGCCGCCCATACCGCCGAGGACGTCGCCGCCCGGCTCAACCTGTCGGTGCGCACCCTGCACCGGCAACTGAAGGACGAAGGCGTGTCGCTGCAGCGGCTGAAGAACGAAGCCCGCCGCGAGCACGCCGTCCGCCTGCTGCTGCAGACGAAGAAGCCGATCAAGCAGATCGCTGCCGCGGTCGGTTTCGACAGCGAAAAGAGCTTTGCGCGGGCTTTCCGGACCTGGACGGGGGCAGCGCCGAGCGCATTCAGGACGGAGGCGCCGGAAGGGCTGGCATGAAATCCGTGCAATAACCAGCCGAATATTGCACATTCCCCATCAAGTTTTCCCCGGTCCGGCCGTTAAACCCTTATCCGACGACGGCCGGAATCGCGCCGCGAGCAAGCGGACCAAGGAGAACACCATGGCAATGGCAGGCAACGGCATCAACCAGACGACAGCGGGCACCGCTACACAAGCTGCGCAGCCGACGAAGAACACGCAGCGCAGCGAAGCCGGCAGCCGCATGTCGACTACCGAAACAGTGCGCCACGAACAGAACGCCGCGATCATCACCGCCTCGCTGCAGGTCTCGATCAAGGCCGGCAACGACTCGCTCGCCCTGCTCTACCGCTCGGCCATCGACCACCTGAACGAAGTGCTGGCGCCGGGGCAGGACGTGGACGTCATCGGTCAGGCGATGGAACAGGACAACTCGCCCGAAGCCACTGCCGAACGCATCCTGAGCTTCGCCACCGGCTTCTTCGACGCCTACGCGGCGCAGCACCCCGGCAAGGACCCCGAAGAACTCGCCCGCAACTTCACCGACCTGGTGCGGGGCGGCTTCGAAAAGGGCTTCAAGGAAGCGCGCGACATCCTCGACGGGCTGGGTGTGCTCGGCGGCAGCGACATCGAGAACGGCATCATGAAGACCTACGAACTGGTCTCGAAGGGCTTCGACGACTTCCTCGCCGCCAGGCTGAAGCCGGCTGCCGAAACCGGAGCGCAGCAGCAAACGGATGAGGCCGCGAAGCCGGCACCCAAGGCTTGAACACGCTTTGACGAGGCCCTCGACACCGCGTCGCGGGCATCAGCGGCCGCCCGCCAGCGCTGCCGGCCGGCGGCAGCATAGCAGGACGAATCCGCTGCAATCCGCGCAGCCGCCGTCAACCGCCGTGCCGGGCGAGGAAGTCGAACAGTTGCGCCGCCCGCCCTTCGGGTTTCGTTCCGCCCGCGGTACATAGGAGCAAGCTTCTGGCCGCCCAGGCGTCCGCAATCCGCGCCATTCCGATGCGGGCATGAGCCAGGCGCCGAGCGGCAGCGGCCGGCACGATGGCGATGCCGACACCGTCCGCGACCAGGCTGAGCGCCGCTTCGAAACTGCGCACGCGGACCCGATAGTGAAGCCCCCGGCCGTACTGCAGCGCTCGTCCCTGCAGGAAGCGGCTCAAGCCACTCTCGGCCGGCAGGCCGACGAAAGGATGTTCGAGCAGATCGGCGAAATGCACGTCGGCACCCGCCGGCCAGGATGCAGCCGACGAAAAGACGGCAACCAGGTCGTCCTTTACGAACATGCGGGTATGCAGCCCTTCGGTTTGGACGTAATCGGCGACGATGCCGATGTCGGCCTGCTCCTGCCGCATGACCAGCAGCACATCCTGGCTGCCGAGTTCGCGCAGGTCGATATCCACGTCCGCGTGCCCGGCGAGAAAGCGCCCGATGAGCGGCGGCAGATACTCGGTCATCGCCGCGGTGTTGCAAACCAGCCGTATCGTGCTGCGGATGCCGTGCGCATGGGCGGCCATCTCCGCATGCAGTATCTCCAGTTCGCGCTCGAGACGGCCTGCATGCCGCAACAGGGTGCGCCCTGCATCGGTCATCCGGATGCCGAGCTTGGAACGATGCAGCAAGGCGGTACCCAGGGCATGTTCCAGCTTCTGCAGGCGCGCGCTGGCCGCCGCCAGCGAAAGATGCATGGCGTCGGCGCCGCGCGTGATCGACCCCGCCTCGACGACAGCGGCGAACAGATGAAGATCAAACGTGGAAATGCGATAGGGAGTCACGGCACTTCGCTTCATCATCGATCCCATCCTTCGATTTTGGCGAAAGATACCATCGCCGATGCGTGATCGACAGCGGGCCGTGCGCCGCCGATCATCACCTCATGGAAAGCACATCTCTCATCATCGTTGCCGCGGTGTTCCTGGCGGCCGGCGCGGTCAAGGGCGTTTCGGGCATGGGGCTGCCCACGGTCTCGATGGCGCTGCTCGGGCTGCTGATGCCGCCGGCCGAAGCGGCGATGCTGATGGTGCTGCCCTCGCTGGCGACGAACTTCGCTCAATGCATCGGCCCGCACTGGGCAATGCTTGCCAGGGCGTTGTGGCCGATGTGGACCGGCCTGGTGCTGGCCGTCCTGTTCAGCCCGATTCCGGCCATCGATGCCCCTGAAGGACGCGCTTCGCTGGTCCTCGGGCTGGTACTGGCGGTTTACGGCATCTGGGGACTTGCCCGGCCTGCGCTCCCCGGCTTCGGCCGCCACGCCCTGTTCGCCGGCGGCATCGCCGGGTCGGCGACAGGACTGGTGACCGCGGCGACCGGCGTTTTCGTGATTCCCATGGTGCCTTATCTGCAGGCGCTGAAGCTGCCCAAGGACGTTTTCATCCAGGGGCTGGGCATCAGCTTCATGATCGCGACGGTGGCCTTGGCGCTGCGGCTGGGGAGTTCGGACGTGGGCGACTGGGTCGCCAACGGTCCGGCATGTGCGGCAGCCCTGTTCGCCGCCTTCCCGGGTCTCTGGGCCGGGGCGCGGCTACGCGGGCGACTGGACCCTGCACAGTTTCAGCGCACGCTCTACGGCATCTTCCTGCTGCTCGGCCTGATCATGGCCGGACGGTCGATGTGAGGGCCGCCAGGCCATGGCCACGGCGGCGCAAGGGCGCCGGCGACGGGTGTTCGTTCATGGCGGCTGCTCCCTACATTTTCGCAAGCGCCGCCATCACCAGCAGCAGGCTGATCGCGGACAGCAAGGTCTGGAAGGTGATGAGGCCGGCCATCAGATGGCTGTCGCCGCCCAGCTGCCGCGTGAGCACGTAAGCCGTGGGCGCGGTCGGCAGGGCGAAGAACAGCACCAGGACAGCGGTTTCGATGGTGGGCAGCGCCAGAATCCAGGCGCTCAGAAACGCGATCACCGGCACCACGAGCAGCCGGATCAGGCTGTTCCCGACCAGCGCGCTGCCCTGCCCCTGTAGCTCGTCGAGCTTCAGCGCCGCCCCCACGCACAGCAGGCCCAGCGGCAGACTGGTCGTCGCCAGCAGGCTCAGCAGCTTGTCCGTGCCCCATTTCAGCTCGAGCCCGGAAAGGTTGAAGAGCGCGCCTGCCAGGCAGGACAGGATCAGCGGATTCCTTGCCAGCGGCATGATCAGCGCCGCGACACTCTTGCTTCTGTCGGCCGTCAGCGCCAGCACCGACAACACGTTCATGGCCGGCACCAGCACTGCGAGAATCACCGCGGCGTAAGCCATGCCTTCCTTGCCGTACAAGCCGCTGACGGCGGCAAGCCCCAGATAGGTGTTGAAGCGAAGCAGGCCCTGGAGCTGGACACCGAAGCGGGCAGCCGGCCACCCCTTGATCCGGCGGGCGACGAGCAGCCCGGCCGTGACCACGCCCAGCACGATCATCGCCGCGGCGAGCAGGCGCGGCAGCGCGGGGCTGTCCAGCGGAGCGGTACTGAGGCTGCTGAACAGCAGCGCGGGAAACAGCACGAAGTAGTTGAAGCGCTCCGCGCCCGGCCAGAATCCCGCTCCCGGGAAACCCGTGCGCTGCATGACATGGCCGGCCACGATCAGGACGAAGAGCGGCCAAAGCGAAATCAGAATGTGGCTCATCAGGCGTAACTCGCTCCCATGCCGGCTCGCACGTCCTGCTGGATCCCGTACTGCGGGAACGGATAGCGGAAGCCGTTGCGCGCAAGCGCCTTCATGCCCTCGACGGCCTTGTCCAGATGATCCGGCGGCAACGCCATCAGCATTTCATCGTCCAGCACGCCGCCGTAGCGCCGCTCGGCGAAACAGGGAATCGACAGGCTCGGTTCGCGGGTTCTCAGCGCACGCCCCCAGGAGTCCGCACAGGCAGATTCCCCCACCACCGACCAGTCGAACTTCTTGTAGCCGCTCCACTGCAGGCCATTGATGAAATACATCATCGCCCCCGGCGTGGCATAGAACAGCACGATGTCGGGCGGATCGAGCCGGCCGCTGGCAAGCGGCGAAATCGCCAGCGCCTCGTACTTGCCGTCCTCCACGCAGTGCATCGCTGCCTGGTGTGCGGCAGCATCGTCGGCGGTCTTGAACCAGTGGCCGACCATGAACTCGCCGCTGCGCCATTCGGCATCCTTCGCATTGCCCAGGCCGACGACCGAACGGCATTGCGGCCCGTAGAGGTTCTCCGCGGTGACACCGACCGTCCATCCCAGCCTGGCGGCCTGGGCGACGAGCTGATCGAGATTGTGCACGGAATCGGGGCGCCGGATCTTCGGGATGGCCTCCATGTCGGCTCTGCTCTCGTACAGCTTCATGCCGAAGACGAAGCTGCGGAGCTTGAGCAACTGCTCCAGCGCCTGCGACCTCTCTTTCCAATCGACGCTCATCCTGTTTCCCCAAAAACGATGACCGGCGCTGAACGCGCCGGCCCCGGAGTTTAGCGCCCCATCGAGTAGAACTCTGCATTGGGCCGCATGCTGGTGACGTTGGCGATGCGGTTGGACATGCCGAAGAAAGCCGCGATACCCGCGATGTCCCAGATATCGTCGTCGGTGAAGCCGTGCGCCTTCAAGGCCTCGAAGTCGGCCTCGCCCACCTGCTGGGCCGCCTGCGACACCTTCATGCCGAAGTCGAGCATCGCCTTCTGCCGCTCGCTGATGTCGGCCTTGCGGTAGTTGGTGGCAACCTGGTCGGCGATCAGCGGGTTCTTCGCACGGACACGCAGGATGGCGCCGTGCGCGATCACGCAGTACTGGCACTGGTTCACCGCGCTGGTCGCCACCACGATCATTTCCCGCTCGGCCTTGCTCAGGTTGCCGGGCTTTTCCATCAAGGCATCGTGGTAGGCGAAGAAAGCGCGGAACTCGTCCGGGCGGTGGGCCAGCGTCAGGAACACGTTGGGAACGAAACCGGCTTTTTCCTGGACGGCAACGATCCGCTCGCGGATGTCCTCGGGCATGTCCTCCAGTGCGGGGACCGGGAAACGGCTCACGGCGGCCTGTTGTGCTTGAGTCATGTTCTTCTCCTTCGAGTGATGAGGCAGCTTTCGGGCGCTGCAGGTTTTTATCGATTGACGTCCACGACGACGCGGCCGCGCACTTCGCCCTTCAGGATGCTGGCGGCCAGCGGGATCGCTTCGGCGAGGCCGACTTCACGGCTGATCCGGCCGAGCTTGCTCACGTCCAGGTCGCTGCCCAGGCGCTGCCATGCCACCAGGCGGTCGGCACGCGGGCACATCACGCTGTCGACGCCCGCCAGGGTCACGCCGCGCAGGATGAAGGGCGCGACGCTCGCCGGCAGGTCCATGCCCGCCGCCAGGCCGCAGGCCGCCACCACACCGCGGTACTTCGTCGTCGCGCAGACGTTGGCCAGCACATGGCTGCCGGCAACGTCGACCGCGCCGGCCCAGCGCTCGCGGCCCAGCGGCTTGCCGGGCGCGGCATAGTCGGCCCGATCGATCACCTCGCTTGCACCGAGCGCCTTCAGGTAGTCGGCATCGTTCGGCCGGCCGGTCATCGCCACCACCGTGTAGCCCAGCTTCGCCAGCACCGCGACGGCGACGCTGCCGACGCCGCCCGCCGCGCCGGTGACGAGGATCTCGCCGTCCGCCGGCTTCACGCCGTGCCGCTCCAGCGCCAGCACGCACAGCATCGCGGTATAACCCGCGGTGCCGATCGCCATCGCCTGCTGCGGCGTGAAGGCCGCGGGCAGCGGCACCAGCCAGTCGCCGTTCAGCCGCGCCTTCTGCGCCAGCCCGCCCCAGTGCGTTTCACCGACCCCCCAGCCATTGAGCACCACCGCATCGCCGGCCTGGTAGTCCGGGTGGCGGCTGTCCTCGACCACCCCCGCCAGGTCGATGCCCGGCACCATCGGGAACTTGCGCACCACCGGCCCCTTGCCGGTGATCGCCAGGCCGTCCTTGTAGTTGATCGTCGAATGGCTGACCCGCACCGTGACGTTGCCCTCGGGCAGTTGCGCTTCGTCGATGTCCTTCACGCCGGCGCGATAACCGGCTTCGTCCCGCTCGATCAAGATGCCCTTGAACATGTCATCCTCCTCCATTTAGACCGACTGTCTAGTGATGGTCAAAAAAATCAGCCTGCTGCCAGGCTGGCGAAGAAAAACCCTGCAAACACTTCGAGCGGCGTCGCGCTGCGCTCGAGCTTGGCACGCAGCACCGCGCCCTCCCAGCCGATCCAGAACACGACCGCGAGCTGTTCGGTGTCGGCAGCCGGGGCGATCTCCCCGGCCTGCTGCGCTTCGCGAAGGCAGGCCGCCAGACGCGCCTGCCAATCCTCGAAGGTTTCCTTGAGTCGCTCGCGGAAGCTCTCCGGCAGCGCACCCATCTCCTGGCCGAGATTGCCGATCAGGCAGCCGCGGCGGAACTCGTAGCGAGCCATGCCGTCCGTTGCATCGGCCACGAAGGAACGCAGGCGGTCCAGCGGCGCAAGCGATGAATTACCGAAATGGCGATCCAGCTTGCGGGCGAAGAACAGCCCGTAGCGCTTGATGAGGTCGAGGCCGAACGCTTCCTTGCTGCCGAAGTAGTGATAGAAGGAGCCTTTCGGCACGCCGACGCGGCCGAGGATTTCCTCGATGCCGGTGGCGGAAAAACCCTTCTCGGTGAGCACTTCCAGACCCGCGCGCAGCAGCAGTTCGCGCGTCTCGGTCAGGTTCTCACGCTGCCGCGGCGGCCTGCCGCGACGACGAGGGGTGTGTTGTTCGACGTCCATGCGGAGATATTGAACCGATCGTCTCGTAAAATCAAGCGGAAAGATCGTCAGGCCGCACGCGACCTGCCACGCCACCAGACCACGATCCAGCCGAGAACGGTGCCGGCAAGGCTGCCCATCAGCGCACTACCGACGACCAGAGGATATTCGTCCCCGAAATGGAAACAGGCAAGCGCCGCGCCAATGCCAAAACCGGCAAAGGCAAACCGGCCGACCTGGCGCCGCCGTGCCTCGATGAACTCCTGCTCGCGGCGTTTGCGGCGGGCTTCCTGCTGGGCGCGAATGCCCGGCTCCAGCACCGCACGGGCGGCGGCGTCTGCCTGTGTCTTGTTCATGCGATTGCCTGGACGGGATCGGATTCATCGACCTGCATGGCTTCCGGCGCCGGCCCGATGGCGGGGGGCACGCCAAGTGATGGGTGCCGCCTCCGGCTCGCCCCATCCATGCGGACGGCATCCCTAGGCTTGCCGCAGGACTCATGCAGGCCTTCCTGGAGCATCGGCTGCGCGACAGCCTGCCGCCCGCGCCGGGCCATGTCCGCAGCATTCGCCCCAGCCGCGATACTTGCTGGTGTGGCCGATCCCGGGATTGAGGGTATTGGTGGGATCGAGCTTGCGGTAAAAACCCGCCAGCGCGGGCTTGGCCACATACAGATGGCCGACATTGTGTTCCGCCGGGTATTCGGCGCGGCGCACGTCCAGCAACTCCCACATGCGGTGTTCCATCGCCAGCGGATCGACGCCCTTCCTGACGATGTAGTCCTGGTGGAAGACGTGGCAGAAGAAGTGCCCGTAGTAGAGTTTGTGGAGGATGTCGTCCTCCATGTCGGCGGGCAGTCGCTCGACCCAGTCGCGGTCGTTGCGGCGCAGCGCGACGTCGAGCGGGACGATGCCGCCCACGCTGCCGGGGTGCGCCTCGCGGTAGCGGATCGCCGCGCCGGCGATGGCGAAGCGGTGCAGGAAGGCCTTGCGCCCTTCATCGGCATCGCATTCGAAATACGCCCCGGAAGCCCGGCCATTGAAATACTCGGCCAGAAAGGCGCGCGTGGCGTCGGCGGTGTCGTCGGAGACACGCACCAGCAAATGGTGCTCGAAGCGCTGGCGCCATTCGCGCATGCGCGGCGGCAAGTGGCTGGGCAGCAGATTCATGCAGGCCTGGATCACGCGGTCGGAGATGCCGCGCAGGCCGAGGCGCTCGAAGAAGCCATCGACACGGCTCTTGAGCGCGAACATCTTCGGCACCTTGACGGTGCCGAATCTGTCGATGAACAGGAAGGTATCCTTGCCGTACTTCTCGCCGATGTCGTAGGCGGTGCGGTGGATGTATTCGCCGGCGATCGGCAGCCGCGGCAGCGCCGTCAACAGGTGCCGGCGCACGGCGGTCAGGTCGTCGGGATCGTTGCTGCCGATGTAGAACACGGTGCTGGGCTCCTTCGGGAAGGTGTCCAGCCGTACCGCGAACAGGCAGAGCTTGCCGGCCGAGCCGGAGGCTTCGAACAGCCGCGACGGGTCGGCGTTGAAGCGCGCCGGCGTGTCGGCATCGACGTCGCGCACGTGCGTGCCATAACCCGCGTCGGAGGCGGCGCGGGCCGGATCGTTGGCGATGTCCTCCGCCCCGTATTCGCCCTTCTGCAAGCGGGTGAGGATCTGCTCGGGCGTGTCGCCCAGCGCGATGCCCAGGTGGTTGACCAGCTCGACCCGGCCGTCCTCGGCCACGCGCGCATACAGCGCCAGTTCGGTGTAGGCCGGGCCGCGCCGCACCAGCGCGCCGCCGGAGTTGTTGCAGATCCCGCCCAGCACCGAGGCGCCGATGCAGGAAGAGCCGATCACCGAATGCGGTTCGCGGCCGAATGGCGCCAGGGTCTGCTCGAGCCGGTCCAGCGTGGCACCGGGCAGGCAGACGACTTGCGCGCCGTCGTTGATGACCCGGATGCCGTCGATGCGCAGCGTGCTGATGAGCACGATCTCGCGGTCGTAGGCATCGCCATCGGGCGTGGAGCCGCCGGTCAGGCCGGTGTTGGCGGCCTGCATGATGACGATGCGGCCGGCCGCCACCACCGCCTGCAGCACCTGCCATTGCTCCAGCAGCGTGCCCGGCCGCAGCACCGCCAGCACCGGCCCCTCGCCGGTGCGGATGCCCTTGCGGAAGCGCCGCGTACTCTGCTCGTCGGTGAGCACATGCGCATCGCCCACCAGTTGGCGCAATTGTGCCAGCAGTGCCTCGCTGGTCACGGATGTGGAGGCTGCAGGTATTGCGGCGGCCGTGGTCATTGTTCGACCCTCCTGGTCAGACTTATTGGACCAGCAGATCGCCGGTGATTTCGGCAACGTTCTTGACGCTGGTCAGCGTCATGGCGACACGCATTTCCTTTTCCAGCAGGTCGAGCAGATTGGACACGCCGGTCTGACCCTGGGCAGCCAGGGCGTAGATGAAGGCACGGCCGATCATGGTGCAGTCGGCACCGAGGGCAAGCATGCGCACCACGTCCAGGCCGTTGCGGATGCCGGAATCGACCAGGATCTTGATCTGGCCCTTCACCGCGTCGGCAATGGCCGGCATGGCGCGCGCCGACGACAGCACGCCGTCGAGCTGGCGGCCGCCGTGGTTGGAGACGACGATGCCGTCGGCGCCGAAGCGCACCGCGTCCTTGGCGTCCTCGGGGTCGAGGATGCCCTTGATCACCATCGGGCCCTTCCAGAATTCACGGATCCATTCCAGGTCCTTCCACGAGATCGAGGGGTCGAAGTTGGCCCCCAGGTAGCCCATGTAGTCTTCCAGGTTGACGTTCTTGCCCATGTAGGTGGAGATGTTGCCCAGCGTATGCGGCTTGCCGTTGAGACCGACGTCGATGGCCCATTGCGGATGCAGCGCGGCCTGGATGTAGCGGCGCATGGCGGCGTTGGGGCCGCTCATGCCGGAGTGCGCGTCGCGGTAGCGAGCGCCGGGCACCGGCATGTCGACGGTGAACACCAGGGTCGAGCAGCCGGCCGCCTGGGCACGCTCCAGGACGTTCTGCATGAAGCCGCGGTCCTTGAGCACATAGAGCTGGAACCACATCGGCCGGCTCAGCCTGGGTACGACTTCCTCGATCGGACACACCGACACGGTGGACATGGTGAAGGGGATGCCCTTCTTGTCGGCGGCCATCGCGGCCTGCACTTCGCCGCGGCGCGCATACATGCCGGTGAGGCCGACCGGCGACAGGGCCACGGGGATGGAGAGTTTCTCGCCGAACAGTTCGATGCTGGTGTCGAGCTGGCTCATGTCCTTGAGCACGCGCTGGCGCAGCGCGACCTCGGCCAGGTCTTCGACGTTGCGGCGCAAGGTCTTCTCGGCGTAGGCGCCGCCATCGAGGTAATGGAACAGGAAGGGCGGCAGGCGCTTTTGCGCGGCAACTCGGTAATCGCTGGCAGAAGAAATGATCATGACAGGGCTTCCTTTGTTAAGGCAGCGCCCATGCCCGGCAAGGGCATGGGGCCGTGAAGATCAACGGACGCCATCCGGAATGACCGATGGCGCTTTGAGGGATTCGGGCAGTCGCCCGTAGCGGGCACGGCGGGCATCGTCGTCGTCGAGGCGGCGTACGGTGTCGCGCACATAGATCAGGTGAGATTCGATGGCGGCGCGCGCGCGCGCCGGATCACCCTCCAGAATGGCCTGCATCAGTTCCTGGTGCTGCTCGGTCAGCGCTTCGAGCGTACCTTCCGACGATGCAAGTGTGAACATCGTGTGCCGGCTTTGCATCACGGTAGAAAACACCAGATCGAACAGGCTGTACATCACCCGCAGCAGCACCACGTTGTGTGCCGCCTCGGCGATGGCGAGATGGAACTGCGCGTCGGCACGGGCCGACAGCTCGTAGTCGCCGCTTTGCTGGTGGTGCACCATGACGTCGAAGCAGCGGCGAATGCGCGCCTTGTCCTCGGGCGTGGCCCGCAGCGCCGCATACCAGGCCGTGCTGCTCTCGAGCGCGGCCCTGGCCTCCAGCACGTCGTAGCGATACTCGGGATCCTGGCTCAGCAGCGTGGCGAGCGGCTCCAGCGGGCCGGGCGACAGAAAGGAATGCCCGGGGCTCTGCACGTAGGTACCGTCGCCATGCCGACTGTACAGCACGCCCTGGCTGATCAGCCGCTGGATGGCTTCGCGCAGGGAGGTGCGCGAGACGCCGAGCTCCACCGCGAGCTGCCGCTCGCCGGGTAGGCGCTGGCCGGGCTGCCATTGTCCCTTTCGCACGAGCGCGTGCAACTGCTCGGTCACTTTGTCGGATAGTCGCATGCAGGTCGTACCGGCGTTCAAGGCGAGCCGCACGCGGGGCATCCCCAAGGATGCCCCGCGTGCGGCTCAGGCTTCGGAAGTCGTCACTGTACCGCCAACGGCTTGCCCTTGAGCGCGGAAAACACGCCCAGCACCAGCGCCAGCCACACCACCGCCGCCGCCCACCACATCACGTTGCCGGTGATGAGCGCCTGGCCGATCAGGCCGCCCTGGATGCAGTAGTAGCTCATCGGCACCAGGGTCTTGCGGATGATCTCGCCTTCGCGGTTGAGCATCCCCACCACTGCGCCCGCAGCCACGACGTTGTGCACGCAGATCATGTTGCCCGCCGCACCGCCGATCGCCTGCAGCGCCACGACGACGGCCGACTGGTCGATGTTCAAGCCGATCTGCTGTGCGGTGGAGAACTGGAAGTACGAGAACATCATGTTGCTGACGGTGTTCGAGCCGGCGATGAACGCCCCCAGGCTGCCCACCCACGGCGAGACGTTGGGCCAGGCGTCGCCCGCCATGGCGGCAGCGCCCTGCGCCAGCACCAGCGGCATGCTGAGCATCGAGCCGTCGGCCGCTGCCGAGTTGATGAACACCTGCACCATCGGCACGGCCAGCAGCAGCGCCGGCGCGGCTTCCACCATGGTGATGGCCGAATACTTGACCCCGCGCATGAACTGCCGCCCGGTCATGCTGAAGATGACGATGCAGGCGAGCGACACCAGGATCAGGATGAAGCCGGGCGAATAGAACAGCTGCACCGACGGCGAAATGCTGGTACCGAACAGCGCGGGGATCTTGAACGTCGTCAGCGGTCCGGTCAGGAAAGCCTTGAGCGGCGCGATGGTGCGGGTGAGGATCAGCAGCGCCACGACCAGCACGTAGGGCGAGAAGGCGCGCAGCACGGAGAACCTGGAAGCACCCTGCACCGAATCGTCGGAGGTCACGGTGCCCAGCCATTTCTCCTCCCAGGCCGCGCGCGGCGGGAAGTCGAAGTTTTCCTTGGGTACCAGGAAGCCCTTCTTGGCAGCGGTGACCACGATGACCAGACCGACCAGCGCGCCGACCATCGACGGGAACTCCGGCCCCAGTATCTTGGCGATCAGGTAGTAGGGCAGCGTGAAGGCGATACCGGCGAAGATGGCGAAAGGCGCTGCCTTCAGCCCCTCGGTGAACGACTGCTTGGCACCGAAGAAGCGGGTGAGCATGCCGCACAGGATCAGCGGAATGACGAAGCCGACCGTCGCATGCAGGAAAGCGACGTTGGTGACGATGTCCAGCAGGTAGTCCATCGGCTGCATCGGTGCAATCAGCTCCGCGATGTCGGCCTTGTTGTCGATGCCCGAGCGCACCCCCACCAGCATCGGCGTGCCTACCGCGCCGAAGGACACCGGCGTCGATTGGATCACCAGCACCGCCATCACCGAGGCCATCGCCGGGAAGCCCAGCGCCAGCAGCAGCGGCGCCCCGACGGCCGACGGCGTGCCGAAGCCGGACGAGCCTTCGATCAGCGAGCCGAACAGCCAGGCGACGATGATGACCTGGACCCGGCGGTCGGGCGAGATGTCCATGAAGCCCTGCCGAATCGCCCGCAATGCGCCGCTCTCCTTGAGCGTGGCGAGCAGCAGGATGGCGCCGAAGACGATGAACAACAGAGTGAGGGCAGTCACCACACCATTGACCGTGGCTGCCGCCACCATCGCGCCCGGGGCCTGCCAGACGAACAGCGCCAGCAAGGCGGTGACCAGATAGGCCGAGCCCATGGAGAGCTTGGCCGAGCGCCCCAGTACCACCATCAAGAGAAAAACCACTGCAATTGGTGCAAGGGCCAGAAGCGTATATCCGAGGCTCATGCGTCATATCTCCAGAAAATGTCTTTACGCGGCCATTGCGGCAGGCCCGCGCCTTCGTTTTGTACACCGGTCTGGAATACCCTTGAACTGGTATTACCAATTTAAAACTACTGATGCAGGGCACAATTATACTTATTAACTTTTCCCGGAAATGCCTGGGTAAAACCCGAAAAACTCACTTCTGTAGCGCAACATCAGCAAACCATTATCATGGCACTGGTATGACCAGTTGAGACGTGCGGAAACATTCACCTCATGTCGGAACAAAAAACGAGGGCCGGCCCGCTCATCCCGAGCGGGCCGGCCCTCATCGAAAAGCTGGCGGAGAAGCCGAGCGCGGGTGTTCAGCCCGCCAGCGCGCGCCCGATCACCAGGCGCTGGATGTCGCTGGCGCCTTCGTAAATCTGGCACACCCGCACGTCGCGGTAGATGCGCTCGACCGGAAAGTCGGTGACGTAGCCGTAGCCGCCATGCACCTGGATGGCATCGGAGCACACCCGCTCGGCCATTTCCGAAGCGAACAGCTTGGCCATCGAGGCCTCCTTGAGGCAGGGCCGGCCGGCGTCCTTCAGGCTGGCGGCATGCCATACCAGTTGGCGCGCCGCTTCCAGTTGCGTCGCCATGTCGGCGAGGCGGAAGTTGACTGCCTGGTGCTCGAAGATCGGCTTGCCGAAGGTCTCGCGCTCCTGCGCGTACTTGATCGCCGCTTCCAGCGCGGCCCGCGCCATGCCGAGACACTGGGCGGCGATGCCGATGCGGCCGGCTTCCAGATTGGACAGGGCAATCCTGTAACCTTCTCCTTCGGCGCCGATCACCGAGCCGGCCGGGATGCGGCAGTTCTCGAACAGGATCTGCGTGGTGTCCGAGGCCCGCTGGCCCATCTTCTCCTCGATGCGCCCGACCTGATAACCCGGCGCATCGGCCGGCACCAGGAAGCAGGTGATGCCTTTCTTGCCCGCCGCCTTGTCGGTGACGGCGAAGACGATGGCGACGTCGGCGTGCTTGCCGGTGGTGATGAACTGCTTGACGCCGTTCAGCACCCATTCATCCCCTTCCCGCACCGCGGTCGTGCGGATGGCGGCGGCGTCGGAACCGACGTGCGGCTCGGTGAGGCAGAAGCAGCCCAGCTTCTCGCCGCGGGCCAGCGGCCTGAGCCAGGCTTCCTTCTGCGCCTCGGTGCCGAAGCGGTTGAGGATGCCGCAGGGCAGCGAGTTCTGCACACTGAGGATGGTCGAGGTGGCGCCGTCGCCAGCGGCGACTTCCTCCAGCGTCAGCACCAGGCTCATGTAGTCCATGCCGGCGCCGCCCCACTCCTCCGGCACCACCATGCCGAGCGCGCCGAGTTCGGCCAGCTCCTTCAGCGCCTCGCGCGGGAAGGTGTGCTTGCGGTCCCATTCGGCAGCGAAAGGCGCCAGGCGCTCCTGGGCAAAGGCGCGCATCGAGTCGCGGACGAGTTCCTGTTCCTGGGTCAGAATCATGGTCGATGCTCCTTTCAGCCGCCGCAGCCGACGGCCGCGTCGACTTCGATCGCCACCGCCGTCGCCTCGCCGCCGCCGATGCACAGGCTGGCGATACCGCGCTTCAGCCCGCGCTTGCGCAGCGCGCCGATCAGCGTCACCAGGATGCGGGCGCCGGACGCGCCGATCGGGTGGCCCAGCGCGCAGGCGCCGCCATTGACGTTGACCCTGTCGTGCGGCAGCTTCATCTCGTGCATCGCCGCCATCGTCACCACGGCGAAGGCTTCGTTGATTTCCCACAGGTCGATTTCGTCGCTGCGCCAGCCGGCCTTGTCCAGCACTTTCTGCATCGCGCCCACCGGCGCGGTGGTGAACCAGGCCGGTTCCTGCGCATGGGTGGCATGGCCGACGATGGTGGCGACCGGCTTCAGGCCGAGCCGGTCGGCGGTCGATCTGCGCATCAGCACCAGCGCCGCGGCGCCGTCCGAGATCGAGCTGGAGTTGGCCGGCGTGACCGTGCCGTCCTTGCGGAAAGCCGGCTTCAGCGACGCAATCTTGTCGATCTGCGCCTTCAGCGGCTGCTCGTCCTTGTCGACGACGACCTCGCCCTTGCGCCCGGACACCGTCACCGGCACCACTTCCCAGTTGAAGTCGCCGTTGTTGATCGCGGCCTGGGCACGGGTGGTCGAGGCGACGGCGAATTCGTCCTGCGCCTGGCGGCTGAAGCCGAAATGGCCGGCGCAGTCCTCGGCGAAAGTGCCCATCAGGCGGCCCTTGTTTTCCTTCGAATAGCTGTCTTCCAGGCCGTCGAGGAACATGTGGTCCAGCGTCTGGCCGTGGCCGAGGCGGTAGCCGGCGCGCGCCTTGGGCAGCAGGTAAGGGGCGTTGGACATCGACTCCATGCCGCCCGCGACCATCACCTCGTTGGTGCCGGCGAGGATCAGGTCGTGCGCCAGCATCGTGGCCTTCATGCCCGAGCCGCACACCTTGTTGATCGTGGTGCAGCCGGCCGACAGCGGCAGGCCGGCGCCGAGCGCGGCCTGGCGGGCCGGCGCCTGGCCGAGGCCGGCGGGCAGCACGCAGCCCATGATCACTTCCTGCACCTGCTCCGGCGCCAGGCCGGCGCGCGCGACTGCCGAGCTGATGGCGACGGCGCCGAGCTGCGGTGCGCTCAGGCCGGACAGATCGCCCTGGAAACCGCCCAGCGGCGTGCGGGCGACGGAAACGACGACGACGGGATCGGACATGCTGTTCTCCTCATTGATGTTTGCTTGTTGGCCGCATTCAGTGGCCGAGCGCGTCGAGCGCCGCCACGTAGCGCGGCATCAGATCCTGCGGGCGGCTGACGTTGAGGCCGAGATCGCGGATCAGGCCGTTCTTCAGGCCGTAGATCCAGCCATGCACGGTGAGCGGCTGGCCCTTGTGCCAGGCGTCCTGCACGACCACGGTCTGGGCGACGTTGACCACCTGTTCGAGCACGTTCAGTTCGCACAGGCGGTCGTGGCGCAATTCGGGCGGCAGCGTATCGACCGCCTGCAGGTGGCGCACATGCACGTCCTGCACGTGGCGCAGCCACAGGTCGACGAGGCCGACGCGGGCGCGGTCGAGCGCCGCCTTGACGCCGCCGCAGCCGTAGTGGCCGACCACCATGATGTGCTTGACCTTCAGCACATCCACCGCGTACTGGATCACCGCCAGGCAGTTCAGGTCGGTATGCACGACGACGTTGGCGACATTGCGGTGGACGAAGACTTCGCCCGGCAGCAGGCCGACGATCTGGTTGGCCGGCACGCGCGAATCGGAACAGCCGATCCACAGGTAGTCCGGGCTCTGCAGATGGGACAGCTTCTCGAAGAAGCTCGGATCGAGCTGCTGCATCTGGCGCGACCAGGCCTGGTTGTAGTCGAACAGGTGCAGCAGGCTTTCGTTGTTCACCTGCTCCTCGGACCACTGCGCGAGGTCGAGCGTCAGGAAGATCGTGCCTTCGATCGGGCTGGGGTAATAAGCCGGCGCCTCGGTGAAACCCAACTCGCGGTACAGCTTCACGGCGATGCGCATCGCCGGCAGGGTGTCGAGCAGGATGCGGCGGTAACCCAGCGCCTGCGCCGCCTTGATCGCCGCCAGCGCCAGCTTGCGGCCCACCCCGTGGCCGCGCACGTCGGGATCGACGTAGAGCCGCTTCATCTCGCAGACGCCTTCGGAAAAGCGCCGCACGCCGACGCAGCCGGCCGGACGGCCGTCCAGTTCGGCGAAGAACAGGCGCCCGTCGGCCTCGCCGTAGGCACCCGGCAGGTTGGCGACTTCGTCGGCGAAGCCCTGGTAGCTGAGATCGACGCCCAGCCAGGCGGCGTAGTTGCGGAAGAACTGGCGCACCTGCTCCAGTTCGGCCGTGTCGGACGGCGTCAATGCGCGCAGGTTCAGAGACATGTGAGTTCCTCGGCTCGTGATGGCATCAGTCTTCGGACCCTCGGCCCTGGCGCTCGTTCTTGCCCTGCATGGCCATGATGGTCTGCTGCATGATCGCGCACAGCGTCCAGCGCTCGTCGCGGATCGCGAACACTTCGGCCTTGGTGATGATCAGCGTGCGGCCGGGCTTGATGACTTCGCCGCGCGCCACCAGGCGCTGGCCGTCGGCCGGGGCGACGAGGTTGAGCTTGTACTCCACCGTCAGCACGCTGGTGTCGGCGGGCGTGAGCGTGTTGGCCGCATAGCCGGCGGCGGAATCCGCGATCATGCCGACCACGCCGCCGTGGATGTAGCCGTGCTGCTGGGTGATTTCCGGCTTGTTGGCCAGGTGGATCTCGGTATAGCCCGGCTCGATCACCGCCAGTTGCGCACCGATCAGGGCCATCGCCTGCTGCAGCTCGAAACTCGCCCGCACGCGGGCGGCGTAGCCGGGGTCCTTGGGCTGAAACTGCGGCATTTCCGGGCGCATGGCGGTCTCCTCGGCGGGCGCGTGCTGGGGGGATTCTTGTGTTCCGGCGCGTATTTTCTTTGTTTTTACGTTTACGTCAACGTAATATTAAGCTCGATGGAGCGGCACCGCGGCGCGCCACTCAGTCGGCGTCGACCCGGTCGGTACCGACACCGTCGATGTGCTTCACCAGCTTCGCCCTTGCCGCCGCGGCACCTGCGGCATTGTGGCCGAGCAGGGCGTGGCATTGCTGTTCGAGCATGTCGATCTCGAGCAGCACGGCCTCGATGTCGAGCCGCTGCTGTGCCAGCGCCGCACGGCGCTCCTTCAGCACGTCGAGGAAGAGTTCGAGCTGCGAAGCGGAATTGTGTACGCCGCCGTACATGTCGAGCAGTTCGCGGATCTCGGCGAGCGACAGGCCCAGGCGCTTGCCGCGCAGCGTGAGCTTGAGGCGGGTGCGGTCGGCCTTGGTGTAGATGCGGGCTCGCCCGGCGCGGGCCGGGGCCAGCAGCCCCTGGTCTTCGTAGAAGCGGATCGCACGGGGTGTGATGTCGAATTCGCGTGCGAGCTCGGTGATGGTGTAGGTTTGTTCGTCGCCCATGGGTCGTCCGGGATGGCCGCTGACACCGCATGAGGCGCGGCACAAACAGCAAGATATTGTTTTATAAACCAAAAATTATACAAAACAGCGAGAGTTAAGCAGATTTCGGCAGTTTGAGCAACGCCAGGCCGCCGCAAGCCGCTACAGCACGAGCCCAACAGGAAGACAGACCGATGTCCCCACTGCACTACCCCTTTCCCGACCTCCCTGCCGCCGCCCATGCCACCGAAGTCGCCCCCGGCGTGCACTGGGTGCGGATGCCCCTGCCCTTCGCGCTCGACCACATCAACCTGTGGCTGCTGGACGACGGCGACGAACGCGTGATCGTCGACTGCGGCTACGGCTCCGACGACACGCGCCAGGCCTGGAGCGGCGTGCTCGATGCCGATCCGCGCCCGGTCACGCGCGTCGTCGTCACCCATCACCATCCGGATCACATCGGCCTGGCGACCTGGCTGGCCGCGCGCAATGGCGCCAGCATACACATGACGCTGGGGGAGTATCTCCTCGGCCATGCGATCTGGCACCAGTTGCCGGGATACAACGTGCAGGACATGGTGGCCCAGTTCCGCGCCCACGGCCTCGACGATGCCCCGGCGACGGCTTTGGCAACGCGCGGCAACGCCTACCGCCGCGGCATCCCCGAGCTGCCTTCGCGCTACGAGCGCCTGCGCCACGGCAGCACCCTGCAGATCGACGGCCGGGAATGGCGCGTCGTCGTCGGCTACGGCCACGCTCCCGAGCACGCCAGCCTGTACTGCGCCGAGCTCGGCGTGCTCATCTCCGGCGACATGCTGCTGCCGCGCATTTCGACCAACGTCAGCGTCCATGCTGCAACGCCGCATGATGACGCCCTCGGCTACTTTCTCGACTCGATTCAGGAACTTTGCAACTTGCCCGATGACACGCTCGTGCTACCATCGCACGGCAGGCCTTTCAAGGGTATCCGGTCAAGAGTGGAGCAACTCGTCGCCCACCACCGCGAGCGCTGCGCAGCATTGCGGGCCGAATGCCGCAGCGCACGAACGGCGGGCGAAGTGCTGGCGACGCTGTTTCCGCGCGAGTTGGACACCCATCAGGTCATGTTCGCCATGGGGGAGGCCATTGCCCACCTCAACTACCTGGAGGAGCGGGGAGAGCTCCGCCGGGAAGTCGGCGCGGACGGCCTGATCCGTTTCATCGACAGCAAACAATGAAGAAACCAGCCGGAGAGACATTCCGGTCGCCAACCAGGAGTTCAAACTAAGATGGCTGCACCTTCCACCGAAACCCCTCGCGCCGAATTGCCCGATCCGCAGGAGGTCGCCAAGACCTACGCCGACGTTGCCCGCCGTGCCTCGCACCTGATCAGCGATCACGTGAATCGCCAGTTGAAGAAGGGCATCACCGCCCCCGCCGACGAACTGGGCATCGCCCAGGCCTTCATGGACATGATGGCCAAGCTGCTGTCGAACCCGTACAAGCTCGCCCAGGCCCAGATGAACCTGGTGTGGGACTACTTCTCGCTGTGGCAGCACTCGATGATGCGCTTCGCCGGCCTCAACGCCTCGCCGATCGCCGCCCCCGAGAAGACCGACAAGCGCTTCAAGGACGAGGAATGGGAGCAGCACTTCCTGTTCGACTTCATCAAGCAGTCCTACCTGATCGCCGCCCGCCACATCCATGACACCGTGTGCTGCGTCGACGGCCTGGACGAGCAGACCCAAAAGAAGGTCAACTTCTATACCCGCCAGTACATCGACGCGCTGTCGCCGTCGAACTTCGCCGTCACCAACCCCGAAGTCTTCCGCGAAACCGTCAAGAGCGGCGGCCAGAACCTGCTGAAGGGCCTGAACAACCTGCTGCGCGACGTCGAGGACGGCGGCGGCCAGCTGCGCGTCAAGATGACCGACACCACGGCCTTCGAGCTGGGCAAGAACGTCGCCACGACGCCGGGCAAGGTCGTGTTCCAGACCGACATGATGCAGCTGGTCCAGTACACGCCGAGCACCGACAAGGTGCTGAAGAAGCCGCTGCTGATCGTGCCGCCCTGGATCAACAAGTTCTACATCCTCGACCTGCGCGAGAAGAATTCCTACATCAAGTGGTGTGTCGACCAGGGCCACACCGTGTTCGTCATCTCGTGGGTGAACCCGGACGAACGCCATGTGGACAAGCTGTTCGATTCCTACCTGCTCGAAGGCACGCTCGCCGCGCTCGACGCCATCGAGCAGCAGACCGGCGAGAAGTCGGTCAACGCCGCCGGCTACTGCCTGGGCGGCACCCTGCTCGCCACCACGCTGGCCTACCTGGCCGCCAAGAAGCAGTCCAGCCGGATCTCGGCCGCGACCTTCTTCACCACGATGACCGACTTCTCCGATCCGGGCGAACTCGGCGTCTTCATCGACGAAGGCCAAATCTCCAGCCTCGAGAAGAAGATGTTCGAGCGCGGCTACCTGGAAGGCTCGGAAATGGCCGGCACCTTCAACATGCTGCGCGCCAACGACCTGATCTGGTCCTTCGTGGTCAACAACTACCTGCTCGGCAAGGATCCGTTCCCGTTCGACCTGCTGTACTGGAACTCGGACTCCACCCGCATGCCGGCCAAGATGCACAGCTTCTACCTGCGCAAGCTGTACATGGAAAACCGCCTCGTCGAGCCGGGCGGCATCAACGTCGACGGCGTGCCGATCGACCTCGGCAAGATCAAGACGCCGTGCTACTTCATCTCGACCATCGAAGACCACATCGCGCCGTGGAAGAGCACCTACATGGGTGCGCGCAACTTCGGCGGTCCGGTCCGCTTCGTGCTGGGCGGCTCGGGCCACATCGCCGGCATCGTCAATCCGCCGGCGGCCAACAAGTACGGCTACTGGATCAACCCGGCCGCCAAGCTGCCCGGCAGCGCCGACGACTGGCTGGCCGGTGCGCAGCAGCACCCGGGTTCGTGGTGGACCGACTGGCAGGCGTGGCTGACCGCCATGGACAGCGAGCAGGCCGATCCGCGCGACCCGGCCAAGGGCAAGCTGAAGGTGCTGGAAGACGCCCCGGGCTCCTTCGTCAAGATGCGCATCGACGCCACGCAAGCGGCCTGATCGCGGCGAAGCGGCCGGAAACGAGCGGGGAGGGGCGACCCTCCCCGTTTTTCGTTGCCGCCCCCCCATGCCTTCCATGCCCCCCCGGCTCGTCCTCGACACCAACACCATCCTCGCGCTGTGGATGTTTCGCGATCCCCGCCTCGCTTCGCTGCGTGACTGGATCGAAGGCGGCGCCTGCACGCTCGTGTCGCGCGAGGACGCGCTGACCGAGTTGCGGCACGTGCTCGCCTATTCCCAGTTCAGGCTCGGCGAGGATGCGCAGCATGCGCTGCTGGCGGACTATCGCAGCCGGGTCGAGATCCTGCCGGAGACGGCCGCGGGCGAAGCGCGCGCGCTCCCCGTCTGCCGCGACGGCGACGACCAGAAATTCCTCGAAATCGCCTTCGACGCCGGCGCCAGCCACCTGCTGACGCGCGACAAGCTGCTGCTGCGGGCCGGACGGCACCGCCTGCTGAGCGGCCGCTACCGGGTGACGACGCCCGAGCGCTTCAGCGCCGAAACGCTCGCCCCGGCAGCGCCGCCGGAGCGTTAGCCGGTCGCCAGGCCGGCCAGGCGACGGCGCAGCGCGATCAGGTAGCGCAGCCCGGCGACCGCCCGGCTGCCGTACCACGACACCATCTCGCCGTCGATCAGCGTCGCGGGGCGCTTGCCGAGCGCCTCGACTTCCGCCAGATGGCTGTCGTTGAAGTGGTAGGGCTCGGACGACAGGAAGACCCGCGCAGCCTGCTCCGCCAGCGCCCACTCGAACTCCGGATAGCGTTTCTGCGCCTTCTCCGGCAAGCTGCGCCAGCCGACCGTCTCGAGCATCGCCGCGATGTAGGTGTCGCGCGCCACCGTCATCCACGGCTGCCGCCAGATCAGGTACAGCACCGCCTCGTCGGCCAGGCCTGCACGCAGCGCGGCGGCATCGTCCAGCGCGGACTGCAGTGCCGTGCACAGCCTTGCCGCCTCGGCGTCGCGATCGAACATGCCGCCGAACAGGCGGTAGAGCTGGAGGTTGTCGGCCGGCGTGCACGGATGCGTGACGATCACATGCGGCACGAATGCCGCCAGCTCATCGACCGTTTCCCTGCGGTTCTCGTCGATATTGACGATCAGGTGCGTCGGCGCGAGCGCCTTCAGCACGTCGAGCTTCACGTCCTTGGTGCCGCCGACCTTGGGCACCGCGCGCAAGGCTTCGCGGGGATGGATGCAGAAGCCGGTGCGGCCCACCAGCCGCTCGCCCAGGCCCAGGTCGAAGATCAGCTCCGTCAGCGACGGCACCAGCGAGACGATGCGGGCATCGGGCCCCGCCGGCGGGTGCGCCCGGCCGAGGGCATCGACGTTCGCTTGGCGAGTAGCCACCCCTGCCCCGCCTAGATCAGCGACGGTCCCGACACGATCGCGGCCGCATCCTTTTCGGTGATGCGGACCGTCGCGGTCATCAGCACGTGGGCGATCAGCCAGTCGCGCAGGCGCTCGGCACCGTCGCCGTCGCCGTCGAGGCTGGTGAAGGAGCAGCCGACCTGCGCCGACGCCGCGAGGAAGTTCACGACCACGGCGCGGCCGCGGATTTCGTCCGGCACGCCTTCGCGTTGCAGCACGAAATCGAAAACCTCGCCACTGGCGGGCGGCGTTGCCGACGGATACGAGAAACCGTCGGCGGACAGATCGTTGAGCGGGATGCGCACCCCGTCCATCACCACCCAGAAGCAGGGCTCGCCCCGGCGCCGGGCGACGAAGCGCTGGCAGCCCCGGCGCTCGGCCGGAGCCTCGTCGCCCCGGGGCGGCACCGGTGCGGCGCGCGTCTCGCTCATTTCCCGCCGCGCTCCTTGCGGATCCGCTCGACCAGTTGGTCGACGACCTGCAGCGCACCGTCGTGGCTGCCCGCCATCGAGGCCGAGGTCAGGAAGCGGCCATCGACGGCCACCGTCGGCACGCCCTGGATCTTCATCGCGCGCGCGAGCTGGTCGGCGCGCTGCAGCTTGGAATTGACGCCGAAGGACTTGTAGGCCTCCATGAACTTGGCCGGATCGGCCACCTTGCCGTCGATCCACTCGCGCACGCCGTCCTCGGTATGCAGCGGCCGGCGCTCGTCCTGGACCGCGACGAACACCTTTTCATGCAGCGTCTTCAGGTCGCCCGAGGCTTCGGCGGCGTAGAACAGCCGCGCCAGCGCGGCGAGCTGCGGGTTGTTCCAGATCGCCGGCACGTGGCGGAAGCTGACGTCCGCCGGCAGCTTCCTGCTCCAGGCCGCGACCAGCGGATCGAAGTCGCGGCAGTGCGGGCAGCCGTAGTGGAAGAACTCGATGATCTCGATCTTCGACGGATCGTCGGTCGGCTGAGCCGGATTCAGGACCACGAACGGATCCTTGGCCCAGGCGAGATTGGCGAGCGGCAGGGCTGCGGACACGGCGGCAAGCTGCTTCAGGACATCACGACGGTTCATTCAGGCTCACTCCAGGTTCGATAACGGCCTTCAGACGCCGGCAACGCTTTCGCGTTCCCGGCGATCCGGAAAGTATCGGGCATCACGGTGCACTGCGGCTCACCGAGGCATTGAAGCCGGCTTCGGCCAGCCGCGCGCGGGTCGGGTTCATGTCCTCGGGCCGCGAGAACGGGCCGATGCGCACCCGATGCACGACCCGGCCGTCGGCCAATTGCGCGCGCTGGGCGCTGGCTTCGATGCCGGCCAGCGCCAGGCGCGCCTTCAGGTTGTCGGCCTCGCCCGGGTTCTCGAACGCACCCACCTGCAGGTACAGGCGCTCGGCCGGCTTCACCGACACTTCCTGCACCGGCGCCGGCGCCTGCTGCGCAGGCACGTTCACCACCGGCGGCCGCTGCGGGCGCGCCGGCGGCTCGGCCGGGGCGGGCACGTTGTCGCCGTCGGGCAGGATCTTGTAGAACTCGAAATCCTGCTTCGCCACCGGGCGGTCGCCCGGCTTGCCGGGCAGTGCGGCCGGCGCCTGGCGCTCGCTGGGCGGCATGCGCGAAGCCGTCGGAGCCGACTGGAAGGGATTGGCGCGGGTGAAATACCAGGCCGCACCGGCGGCGATCAGCGCGCCGAACACCAGGCCGATGAAGATGCCGATCAGGGTGCTGCCGCCGCTGCGCGACGGTGCGCGCGCAGGCTTGCGGGCAGATTTGCGATCACGACTCACGAAACTCTCCGAAACTCACATCGATTCCGGCGCCGACACGCCGAGCAGCGCGAGGCCGCTGGCCAGCACCTGGCGCACCGCCCCGGCAAGCGCCAGGCGGGCGAGCTTGAGCGCCTCGTCCTCGACCAGCATGCGTTCGGCGTTGTACCAGCCGTGGAAATCGGCGGCGAGATCCTTCAGATAAAAAGCCACCTGATGCGGCGCATGGTCGGCGGCGGCGTTCTGCACCAGTTCGGGGAAAGCCGCCAGGCGCGCGCACAGCGCCAGCTCGCGTTCGTGCTGCAGCAGGCCGAGGTCGGCACCTGCCAGCTCGGACGCTTCGCCGCCCCATTGGTTCAGCACCGAGCACACGCGGGCGTGGGCGTACTGCACGTAATAGACCGGGTTCTCGTTGCTCTGGCTCTTGGCCAGGTCGAGGTCGAAGTCCAGATGCTGGTCCGACTTGCGCAGCACGTAGAAGAAGCGGCAGGCGTCGTTGCCGACTTCCTGGCGCAGCTCGCGCAAGGTGACGAACTCGCCCGAGCGGGTCGACATCGAGGTCTTCTGGCCGTTGCGGTACAGCACCGCGAACTGCACCAGCGCGACTTCCAGCTTTTCCGGCGGCAGGCCGAGCGCGGCGATGGCGCCCTTCACGCGCGGGATGTAGCCGTGATGGTCGGCGCCCCAGATGTCGATGATGCGGTCGAAGCCGCGCTCGTACTTGTTGAGGTGGTAGGCGATGTCGGAAGCGAAATAGGTGTACAGCCCGTTCTCGCGCTGCACGACGCGGTCCTTCTCGTCGCCGAAGGCGCTGGAGCGGAACCACTTGGCGCCGTCCTGGACGTAGATGTGGCCCTGCTTCTCGAGCTGCTCGACGGCGCGCTCGACCAGGCCGGTGTCGAACAGGCTCTGCTCGGAGAACCACTTGTCGAAACGCACGCCGAACTCGCCGAGGTCGTCGCGGCCGTCGCCGAGCTGTTCGTTCAGGGCGAAGCCATGCACCCAGGCGTAGTCGTCGCCGAGCAGGCGCTTGGCGTTGGCGATCAGCGCGTCGAGGTGCTCCTCGCGCTGCTGCTTGGCGTCGTCGTCGTTACGCTCGGCGGGCGGCAGGCCCGGCGTGCCGGCCAGCACCTGTGCGGCGCTCACGCGGGCAAAACGGTCCTGATGGGCATCGCGCATGTCGCGGCCCATTCCGGTGACGTAGTCGCCCTGGTAGGCATTGGGCGGAAAGGCGATCTCGATGCCGAACAGCGCCAGGTAGCGCAGCCAGGTCGACAGCGCCAGGATGTCCATCTGGCGGCCGGCGTCATTGACGTAGTACTCGCGCGTGACGTCGAAGCCGGCGAAGGCCAGCACGTCCGACAGCGAGGCGCCGTAGGCCGCGCCGCGGCCGTGGCCGACGTGCAGCGGCCCGGTCGGGTTGGCGGAGACGAACTCCACCTGCACCTTCACGCCCTTGGCCGCGCCGCGGCCGAAGTCCGCGCCCCTGGCCAGCACCTCGGCGACGACCGCGGTCTTGGCATCGGCGGCGAGTGAAGTTGATGAAGCCCGCGCCCGCCACTTCGGACTTGGCCACCAGCTTCGACGCCGGCAGTTCGGCCAGCAGCAGCGCCGCCAGATCGCGCGGGTTGCGCTTCAGCGGCTTGGCGAGCTGCAGCGCGAGATTGGTGGCGAAGTCGCCGTGGTTCGCCTGTTTCGGGCGCTCCAGCAGGATGGGGGTGTCGGCGTGATCCGGTGCCACGCTCTTCAGCGCGGTTTTCAGCAGGTCGGTCAGCAGGATTTTGGGGTCGGCGCTCATGGCACTCGGCTGGAAATCTAAACCTTGGATTATAGCGGATCGCCCTCCACGCTCCGCGGCAGGCATGTGAGCGCGAATTACAAGACGCCGGAAGCATGATTCGCCACTATCGCAACAATGTTGCGGATAAGGCGCAGTCCCCATAGAATCCGGCCATGCTCCCCGCCTCGGCCGTTCCACCCCACATCCGCCGCGCCGCCGCACCACCGCGCAGTGCCGCTTCGTGGGCATGCGCGGGCAGCGTCATGGCCCGGCTGACATGGGCACTGGCATTGGCGCTGGCCCTGCTTGCGGTGCAAGGCGAGGCCCGGATCCACCTCGTCGGCCATGCCGGAGAACTGCTGCAAGGCGGGAACGCCGACAGCATGCCCGACGCATCCGGCGAGGCCGAAAGCGACGGCGGGCACGTCGCCGGCGCCTGCCTCGAATGCCTGGCGCTGAGCGGCATCGACATGCCGCTGGGCAGCTCTTCTCCCGCCCGCACCCATCACGCCGCGATGCTGCGGCCACCGGAAGCCGCAGCACTCCCCGTCCCCGACGCCTCCCCGCTCCGGCCGCGCTGCCGCGCCCCGCCGACATCGTCCCCGTCCGACCTGCTGGCTTGAACCGCCACTCCGCTTGAACGCCCGCCGCGCCTGCATACCGCCGGGCCGCGGCATTTCCACTGCCGGCACCGCCGGCCGGTGGGGTTCGCTGCCGCCCGCCGGCCCCCTCCGGCGCCGGCGCACGCCCCGCCCGGACCACAAGGGAACTCCGATGTCCACCACGCTTCATCCCAAGCCCCGCTCCGCTTTCCCCGCCCGCCGCCCCCTCGCCGCCGGCCTGCTGCTCGCCTTCGCCCAGGCGCCGGTCTTCGCCGACGAGGCGCGCGACGGCAGCACCACGCTCGCACCGGTCACCGTCTCCGCCAGCGCGCTCGCGCTCGGCACCGACGCCATGAGCACGCCGGCCAGCGTGCTCGCAGGCGACGCCCTCGTGCTGCGCCGCGGCGCCACGCTGGGCGACACCCTCGCCGGCGAACCCGGCATCGCCGCCAGCCACTTCGGCGCCGGCGCCAGCCGGCCGATCATCCGCGGCATGGACGGCCCGCGCGTCAAGGTGCTGTCCGACGGCGCCGAGATCATGGATGCCTCCAGCATCAGCCCCGACCATGCCGTCGCGCTGGAGCCGATGCTGAGCCGCCAGATCGAGGTGTTGCGCGGCCCGTCGGCGCTCGCCTACGGCGGTGGCGCCATCGGCGGCGTGGTCAATGTGCTCGACGACCGGGTGCCGACCGCGGTGCCGGAAAAAGGCGTCGAAGGCAGCATCGAGCTGCGCGCCGGCAGCGCTGCCCGCGAGGGCGCCGGCGCCTTCGCGATCACCGCCGGATCGGGCAACATCGCCGTCCACGCCGAGGGCCTGAAGCGCAACGCCAACGAATACCGCGTTGGCGACGGCTGGCACGACGGCCGCCGCGTCGACGGCAGCTACAACACCACCGACAGCGGCAGCCTGGGCCTGTCCTGGGTCGGCGAGCGCGGCTACCTCGGCGTCGCCTGGAGCCGCCAGCGCAACGAATACGGCCTGCCCGGCCACAGCCACGAATACGAGGACTGCCACCCGCACGGCGACCACCTGCATTGCGGCGGACACGGGCACGGCCACGACGACGATGACCATGGACATGACCACGACCATGAGCACGCGCACGGCATTCCCTACGTCGAGCTCGACAGCAAGCGCTGGGACCTGCGCGGCGAGCTGTTCGACCCGCTGCCCGGCTTCACGCGGCTGCGGCTGCGCGCCGCGCACACCGACTACGTGCATGACGAGATCGAGAAGGAAGACGGCGAGCGCCACGTCTCGACCCGCTTCCGCAGCAAGGCGCACGACGGCCGCCTCGAGCTCGAACACGCGCCGCTCGCCGGCTGGCGCGGCGTCGTCGGCCTGCAGACCTCGCGCCGCGACTTCAGCGCCAATGGCGAAGAAGCCTATGTCCCGCCGACGCTGACGAAGAAGCACGCCGTCTTCCTGGTCGAGGAATACGCACTCGGCGACTGGCGCTTCGAAGCCGGCCTGCGCCACGAATGGCAGGACATCGACGTCGACTCGGCCCAGCGCGACCGCAGCCACCGCGGCAATTCGCTGTCGCTCGGCGCAGTGTGGAACTTCGCCCCGCAGTACGCGCTGGGCCTGTCGCTGTCGCGCACCCAGCGGCTGCCGAGCGCCGAGGAGCTCTACGCCAACGGCATCCACCTGGCGACCAATACCTGGGAAGTGGGCAACCCCGACCTGAAGGCGGAGACGTCGCGCAACATCGACCTGTCGCTGCGCAAGACCGAAGGCGCCACCACCTTCTCGGTCGGTATCTTCCACAACCGGGTCAAGGACTACATCTACGCCAACACCCTGGACGTGCACGAAGGCTTCCAGTTGATCGAGTACGCCCAGCGCGACGCCCGCTTCACCGGCATCGAAGGCCAGCTTCGCCAGCAGTTGAACCCGATCTTCGGCGCCACCGTGTTCGGCGACCATGTCCGCGCCCGCCTCGACAGCGGCGGCAACCGCGACCTGCCGCGCATTCCCGCCCACCGCATCGGCCTGCGGCTGGACGCCGACTGGAACGCCTGGAGCGGCGAAGCCGAGATCTACCGCGTCGGCCGCCAGAACAAGGTCGCCGAGTTCGAGAGCGAAACCGCCGGCTACACGATGCTGAACCTCGGCGCCAGCTACCGCGGCAAATACGAAGGCATGCCCTGGCTGCTCTACGTCAAGGCCAACAACCTGACCGACAAGCTCGCCTACAACCACAGCTCCTTCATCAAGCACGTCGCGCCGCTGATGGGGCGCAACGTCACGGTCGGCGTCAAGCTGGACTTCTGACCGCCGCACGGCCCGCCGCTCACGGGCGGCGGGTGACCGTCTTCCTCCGCCGCCCGCGCCGCTCAGGTGCCCAGCCAGGCCCTGAGATTCATCGCCATGTGCATCGCCCACAGCACGGCGAGCGCCAGGCCCGGCAAGGTGCCATCGACCGTCTCCAGCACACCGATGCTGATGAGCAGGCACACGAAGCCGCCGCCCGCGAACGCGGCAGAGATGGCCAGCAGGCCGAGGGCGAAGAGCGGGAACGCCTGGCGCTCGACCCGTCCGCCGCTGCTCACCGACAACACCCAGCGCCAGAGCAGGAAGTGCCCGAGCCTGACGACCGCGTCGGGGTCGCCGCCGCACTCGTCGAGCGCACGATCCATCCGCGAGCAAGTCACGACGTCCTTCAGGCGGTACCGCCCGAAATCGAGATAGGTCCGGCGGCGCCAGCGCCCTTCCCATGCCATCTCCTCCGTGACGGTCCTCACCGCCCCCCGGAAAACCACCCTGAAATAGGGGGGCCGCTGCTTGCCTGCCATCGTCGCCGCTTCCTTGACATCCGCGCCCGTCGCGGCGCTGCCGTGATCACGCATTATGCATATGCGGCCGAACTATACTTCCGGTCGACGGAAAAACATATACCTTCAGACGGCACCGTGATTGCTAGCGTTGCGTTCATGCAACCCTACCTCGAACGCGATGCCTTCAGCACCCGCCTGCGGGAAGCCCTCGCGCGCGTCGCGCCCGATGCCGCACGGCCGACGGCATTGGCCCGGGAATTCAACCGCCGCTACGCCGGAGAGCCGGTGACGCTGCATGCCACCCGCAAGTGGTTGAGCGGCGATGCCATCCCGGCCCAGGACAAGCTGCGCGTACTGGCCGACTGGCTCGGCGTCAGCGCCGAATGGCTGCGCTTCGGCGCGGGAAACGCGGCTTTCGCCGCCAGGGAAGCGGAAGCCGTGTTCGACTACCAGTTGATGCGCGACATCGCCGCGCTCAGCGACGCCCATCAGCAGGTCGTCAGGGATCTGGTCAAGTCGCTGCACCTGGCGGAAACCCGCTAGAACACGGCCGTCGCGCGCCTGCGCTGCACCCGCGCCCATCCCCACCCGTTCCCCGCCCGGCGCTTTCCGGCTAAAGTCCGGCCTTTGCCGCCGTTTCCCCTCCCGCCGTGCGCCTCTTCCGCCTCATCAAGATCGTTTCCGTCAGCCTGCGCTTCGGCCTCGACCGCCTGATCCTCGACGCCGACAGCAGCGGCCGGCTGGCTCGCGTCTGGCAGGCCGTGTTCTTCTGGCGCAGCTTTGCCGAACCGCGCGGCGTGCGGCTGCGCCAGGCGCTGGAGTCGCTCGGGCCGATCTTCGTCAAGTTCGGCCAGATGCTGTCCACCCGCCGCGACCTGCTGCCGCCCGACCTCGCCGACGAACTGGCGCTGCTGCAGGACCGCGTGCCGCCGATCCCGATCGAGCAGGCGCTCGGCGTGCTGGAAGGCTTCTACGGCCGGCCGATCGACGAGGTGTTCCGCAACTTCGAGCGCACGCCGGTGGCGTCGGCCTCGGTGGCGCAGGTGCATTTCGCCTGCCTGCCGGACGGCACCGAAGTGGCGGTCAAGGTGCTGCGGCCGGGCATCGACCGCGTCATCGCCCACGACCTCGCCCTGCTCGAAGCGGCGGCGATGCTGCTGGAAAAGATCTGGCCGGAAGGCCGGCGGCTGAAGCCGCGCGAAGTCGTGGCCGAGTTCGACAAGCACCTGCACGACGAGCTCGACCTGATGCGCGAAGCGGCCAACTGCTCGCAGCTGCGGCGCAACTTCAAGGACTCCTCGCTGCTGCTGGTGCCGGAAGTGCACTGGGACTGGTGCGGCAGTCGGGTCATGGTGATGGAGCGGATGCACGGCGTGCCGATCTCGCAGACGCCGGCGCTGATCGCCCAGGGCAACGACCTGAAGGCGCTGTCGCGCGCCGGCGTCGAGATCTTCTTCACCCAGGTGTTCCGCGACGGCTTCTTCCATGCCGACATGCACCCGGGCAACATCTTCGTGCACCGGGACGGCCGCTACATCGCGCTCGACTTCGGCATCATGGGCACGCTCAACGAGGTGGACAAGAACTACCTCGCGCAGAACTTCCTGGCCTTCTTCAAGCGCGACTACCGGCGCGTGGCGCTGGCCCACATCGAAGCCGGCTGGGTGCCGGCGAAAACCCGGGTGGATGAGTTCGAGGCGGCGATCCGCACCGTCTGCGAACCGATCTTCGACAAGCCGCTGAAGGACATCTCCTTCGGCAAGACCCTGCTGCGCCTGTTCCAGACCGCGCGCCGCTTCGAGATGGAAGTGCAGCCGCAACTGGTGCTGCTGCAGAAGACCCTGCTCAACATCGAAGGCCTGGGCCGCCAGCTCGACCCGGAGCTGGACCTGTGGAAGACCGCCAAGCCCTTCCTCGAACGCTGGATGGACGAGCGCATGGGCTGGCGCGCCCTGGTGCACGGCGTCAAGGAAGAAGCGCCCGCCTGGGCCGGCGCGCTGCCGCAGCTGCCGCGCCTGATCCACCAGAACCTGAGCGAAGCCGGCAGGCAGCAGGCCGCCCAGCAGCAGCGCCTCGACCAGCTCGCCGCCGGCCAGCGCCTGCAGGGCCGCATGCTGGCCGTGATCGGCGCACTGGCCGCGGCTCTGCTCGGCCTGGAGCTGTACCGCCTGTTCGGCTGAACGAATCCCCCTCGCCCCCGTCCAATTTCGCAAAGCGGCCTGCCAGAACAATCCAGCGGCGCCCGCGCCAAAGCGGGACGGGAGGTGTGCAATGGAGAAGACAGCGCTGCGGCCGTCCGCGCCGCGTTCCCCACTGAAGATCATCGGCGCCGGCTCTGCGCTCGGCGCCCCCCACCCCGGCAGCGCCGCCGCGCCCGAAGCATTGCGCCAGGGCGGGCTGGCCGAACGCCTGGCCTCGATCGGGCTCAGCGTCGAATGGAACACGACGCTCGAAGCGCCCGCCTCCGCGTCGGCCGCTGCCGGCATGGCGGCGCGCCTGCAGGCCAACGGCGACTTCGCCCGCCGCCTCGCCGACCAGGTCGCGGCGCTGCCGGCCGATGCCACCGCGCTGGTGGTCGGCGGCGACCACGCCGTCGCCACCGGCACCTGGCGCGGCATCGCCCGGCGCGCCGGGCATGCGCCCGGCCTGATCTGGGTCGATGCCCATCTCGACAGCCATACCGCCGCCACCACCCATTCCGGCAACATCCACGGCATGCCGCTGGCGGCGCTGCTGGGCGAAGGCGATCCGGCCCTGGCCGGCATCCCCGGCCCGCGGCTCGAGCCGGCACGGGTCTGCATCGTCGGCGCGCGGGCCTGGGAGGTGGAGGAACTGCAGTTGCTGCAGCGGCTCGGCGTGCGCATCTTCGACATCGCCGAGATCCGGCGGCGCGGCCTGGCGGCGGTGTTCCGCGACGCACTGACGATCGCGCGCGCGGGCGGCGGAGGTTTCGGCCTCAGCCTCGACCTCGACGCCCTCGAGCCGCGGGCCGTGCCCGCCGTGACCTGCCCGGAAGCCGGCGGCCTCGACCCCCGCGAACTTGCCGACGCCCTGCTGGCGCTGCGCGGCTGCGACGACTTCCTCGCCCTCGAGATCGTCGAATACCGCCCCGATCTCGATGCCGACGGCCGCAGCGCGCGCTGGGCGCTCGAATTCGCCGCGGCGGCGCTGGGCCCGGACGGCAGCGATCTGCGCGAGCGCGAACGGCGTCATGGCGCCGCCAACTATGCGCCGCTGCCGGTGGTGTTCCAGCGCGGCGAGGGCGTGTGGCTGTGGGACGTGGAAGGACGGCGCTACCTCGACATGATGAGCGCCTATTCGGCGGTCAGCTTCGGCCACGGCCAGCCGCGCCTGCTGCGCGCGCTGACCGAGCAGGCGCAGCGCCTGGCGCTGACTTCGCGCGCCTTTTCCAGCGACCGCCTGCCGGTCTTCCTCGAACGCCTGTGCGCCACCTTCGGCTACGAGCGTGCGCTGCCGGTCAATACCGGCCTGGAAGCCGTCGAGACGGCGCTGAAGGCGGCGCGCAAATGGGGCTACAAGGTCAAGGGCATCGCCGAGGACGAAGCCGAGATCATCGCCTGCGACGGCAATTTCCACGGCCGTTCGATCACCATCGTCGGCTTTTCCTCTCATCACCAGTACCGCGACGGCTTCGGCCCCTTCCCGCCCGGCCTGCGCCGCATCCCCTACGGCGACGCGGATGCGCTGGAAGCGGCGATCACGCCGCGCACCGCGGCTTTCCTGGTCGAGCCGATCCAGGGCGAAGGCGGCATCGTCGTGCCGCCGGCCGGTTACCTGGCGCGCTGCGCCGAGATCTGCCGCCGCCACGGCGTGCTGCTGATCGCCGACGAAGTCCAGACCGGACTCGGCCGCAGCGGCCGCTTGCTGGCCTGCGAACACGAAGGCCTGCGGCCCGACGGCCTGATCCTGGGCAAGGCGCTCGGCGGCGGCCTGCTGCCGGTCTCGGCCTTCCTCGCCGATAACGCGGTGATGGACGTGTTCCGCCCCGGCGACCACGGCTCGACTTTCGGCGGCAACCCGCTGGCGGCGGCAGTCGGCACCGAGGTACTCGCGCTGCTGGCCGAAACCCGCCCCTGGGAGGCGGCCGAACGGCTGGGCGAGGCACTGCGCACGCAACTGCGTGCCGCCGCCCTGCCCTGCGTGCATGAAGTGCGCGGCCGCGGCCTGCTGGTCGGCATCGAGCTCGACCCCGGGTTCAGCGCCGCCCATGCGGCCGAATGCCTGCTGGCACGCGGCATCGCCACCCGCGACACCAACCGCAACGTGCTGCGGCTGGCGCCGCCGCTGGTCATCGACGAAGCGGTGCTGCGCGAAGGCGCGAACGTCGTCATCGACACGCTGGCCGGCCTGCCGGGTTGACGAGGCCGGCGCGGCCATGCGGGTCCGGCACAGCAGTGCCGGCCCCCGTTGCGAGGCCGTTCCGGGAGCGTCTCCGCGCCACCTTCGGCGCATCCCGTCCCGCCCCTTGCGGGGCGCTGCTGCACGACAACCGGAACAGTGCAAAATTGCACTGCAACATGCGCCCGATTCGTTGCTAGAATCCGCCGGCTTCGCCGTCGTCGCCCCCTTGCCCCTGGCCCCTCTACCCGCCGCCTGGAGACGCCCAACATGATGCTCTGGCTCGTTGTCGCCTACCTGGTCGTGTCCATCGCGATCGGGCTCGTCGCCGCCACCCGGGTACACAACACCCGGGACTACGTCACCGCCGGCCGCAACCTGCCGATGGTGGTGGTGCTGGCGATGGTGTTCGCGACCTGGTTCGGCGCCGAAACGGTGCTCGGCATCTCGGCCACCTTTCTCGAGGAAGGCTTTCGCGGCCTGATCTCCGACCCGCTCGGCGCCTCGGTGTGCCTGATGCTGTTCGGCCTCGTCTTCGCCCGCCCGCTGTACCGGCTGAACCTGCTGACGCTGGGCGACTTCTTCCGCATGCGCTACAACCGCACGACCGAGTTGGTGCTGTCGATCTGCATCGTGCTGTCCTACCTGGGCTGGGTCGCGGCGCAGATCACCGCGCTGGGGCTGGTGTTCAACGTGCTGTCGGCGGACGCCGTATCGATGAACCAGGGCATGCTGATCGGCGCCTCGGTGGTGCTGCTCTACACCTTGTTCGGCGGCATGTGGTCGGTGGCGGTGACCACTTTCGTGCAGATGATCGTCATCGTCCTCGGCCTGCTCTACGTCACCTGGCTCGCCGGCGACATGGCGGGCGGCTTCGAGGTCGTGGTGTCGCAGGCAGCCGCCGAAGGCAAGCTCGACTTCCTGCCGACGCTGGACATGCTCGACATCATCGGCTGGATCGCCGCCTTCGTCACCATGGCGCTGGGCTCGATCCCGCAGCAGGACGTGTTCCAGCGCGTGAACTCGTCGAAGAACGAGTTCGTCGCGGTCTGGGCCACCACGCTAGGCGGTGCCGGCTATTTCTTCTTCGCCGCGGTGCCGCTGTTCCTGGCCTACACCGCCAACATCATCGACCCGGCGATGGTCGAACGCCTGATGGAGCAGGATTCCCAGCTCATTTTGCCGACCCTGGTGCTGCAGTACATGCCCTTCTACGCCCAGGTGATCTTCTTCGGCGCGCTGCTGTCGGTGATCATGAGCACGGCTTCCGGCACGCTGCTGGCGCCGTCGGTGACCTTCACCGAGAACGTGCTGCGCGGCTTCATCCCGGGCATGAAGGACCACCAGTTCCTGTGGAGCACCCGCATCACCATCACCGTATTCGCCGCGCTGGTGACCTGGTACGCGACCAGCACCGACGCATCGATCCATCACATGGTCGAGAACGCCTATCGCGTGACGCTGGCCGGCGCCTTCGTGCCGCTGGCCGCCGGCCTGTTCTGGAAGCGGGCCAACAACCTCGGCGCGGCGCTGGCGATCGGCTTCGGCCTGGGCACCTGGATCCTGTGCGAGATCTTCGTCGCCGAAGGCGACATCGAACCGCAGCTCTACGGCCTGTTCGCCAGCGCCCTCGGCATGCTGATCGGCGGCCATGTCGGCCCGCGCCCGGCGCCCGGCGTGCATCGCGCCACGCACTGAGCGAAACCGCGGGCAGCGCGGGAACGGCGCCCCCTCGCCGGCGCTGCCGGCGCCCGGCTTTGATGGTGATCAACGAACGGCCCGCCCCCTCGTCTAAGGTGGCGGAGTTTTTCCCGTTCCGGACACCATCATCGTGCCTGCCCCGATCGAGCTCGTCTGCCCCGCCGGCAGCCTGCCGGCCCTCAAGACCGCCGTCGACCACGGTGCCGACTGCGTCTATCTCGGCTTCAAGGATGCGACCAACGCGCGCAACTTCACCGGCCTGAACTTCGACCCGCCGCAGATGCGCGAAGGCGTCGCCTATGCCCACGCCCGCGGCCGCAAGGTGTTGCTGGCGCTCAATACCTACCCGCAGGCGGACAACTGGCCGAGCTGGACCCTGGCCATCGACCGCGCCGCCGAGTTCGGCGTCGACGCGCTGATCCTGGCCGATCCCGGGCTGATGGACTACGCCACCCGCACCCATCCGCAACTACGCCTGCACCTGTCGGTGCAGGGCTCGGCCACCAGCTACGAGGCGGTCAACTGGTATCACGAGCGCTTCGGCATCCGCCGCGCGGTGCTGCCGCGGGTGCTGTCGCTGGCCCAGGTCGCCCACGTCGTCGCCAACACGCCGGTAGAGATCGAAGTCTTCGGCTTCGGCGGCCTGTGCGTGATGGTCGAAGGCCGCTGCGCGCTGTCGGCCTACGCCACCGGCGAATCGCCCAACTGCAACGGCGCCTGCTCGCCCGGCAAGCACGTGCGCTGGGAAGAGACCCCGAAAGGCATGGAAACCCGCCTCAACGGCATCCTGATCGACCGCTTCGCCGACGGCGAGCGCGCCGGCTACCCGACGCTGTGCAAGGGCCGCTTCGAGGTCAACGACGAGACCTACTACGCGCTCGAGGAGCCGACCAGCCTCAACACGCTGGAACTGCTGCCCGAGCTGGCGCGCATCGGCATCCGCGCGATCAAGATCGAAGGCCGCCAGCGCAGCCCGGCCTACGTCGCCCAGGTCACCCAGGTGTGGCGCGCCGCGCTCGACAGACTCGCCGCCGGCGGCGCCGACGCCTTCAGCGTGCTGCCGGGCTGGATGGCCGAACTCAACAAGGTATCCGAAGGCCAGAGCCACACGCTCGGCGCCTACTACCGTCCGTGGAAATGATGGAAACCCGCCCGATGAAACTCGCCCTCGGCCCCCTGCTCTACTACTGGCCGCGCCAGAGCGTGCTCGACTTCTACGCCGACATCGCCGACAGTCCGGTCGACAGCGTCTATCTCGGCGAAACCGTCTGCTCGCGCCGCCACGAACTGCGCCTCGACGACTGGCTCGAAGTCGGCGACATGCTGGCCACCGCCGGCAAGGAGGTGGTCATCAGCACCCAGGGCCTGATCGAATCCGAATCCGACCTCAAGGTGCTGCGCCGCATCGTCCGCCAAAGCGCCGAAGACCGGCCCGGCTTCCGCGTCGAAGCCAACGACATCGGCGCGGTACGACTGCTCGGCGAAGCCGGCGCCACTGATTGGGTCGCCGGCCCGACGCTGAACATCTTCAACCCGGCGACGCTGCAGTTGATGATCGACGCCGGCGCCACGCGCTGGGCGGTCGCGCCCGAGATGTCGGGGGCTGCGCTCGCCGCCGTGCGCGCCGCGCTCGCCGCAGCGATCGAGACCGAAGTCTTCGCCTACGGCCGCCTGCCGCTGGCGCATTCGGCACGCTGCTTCACCGCGCGCCACTTCAACCTGCAGAAGGACACCTGCGAATTTCGCTGCCTGGCCATCATGGACGGCATCACGCTGCGCACTCGCGAGGGCGAGCCCTTCCTGACCCTGAACGGCGTGCAGACCCAGTCCGCCCGCGTGCACAACCTGCTCGGCGACCTGCCGGCGGTACGGCAGAACGCCGAAGTGCTGCGCATCAGCCCGCAAGGCACGGACACCCGCCGCATCGTCGAGCTGTTCCGCGCCGCCCTCGACGGCACACAGACACCGGCCGCCGCGCTCGCCGCCAGCCGCGAACTGATGGTGGAAGCCCCGTGCAACGGCTTCTGGCACGGCCGCGCCGGCGCCGAGCAGTACGTGGCGGCCTGAGCCCCTCGATGGCCAGCCTCCTGTCGAGGAATTGCCGCACCGGGCCCGCGGCTCCCGCGCAAGCGGAAACCGCCTCGCTCGCCTGACGCCATTCTCGTTTCGCCCATCCGGAGTCCGAACATGCCCGCCCTGCCTTCCCTGCCCTTCCCGCCGCCATCCGTGCTGCTGCCCGGCAGCCTGCGCCGCCGCATCGGCGAGCGCCTGGCGCACTTCCGCGTGCCGGATTTCACCGTGCCCGCGCCGCTGGCGAAACTGGCCGGGCGCCTGCCGCAGCAGCCGCCCACCCTGGCATTGACGCTGGCGCTGAACCTCGCACTCGACCGCATCCTGCCGCGCGATACGCTGGCGCCGCTGAGCGGCCGCCACCTGCAGATGCGTGTGCTCGATGCCGGCCTCAGGCTCGATTTCACGCTGGCCGACAAAGGCTTCCAACGCGCCGCGCCGGCTGCCGGCGACGGCAAGCCCGATCTGGTCATCTCCGCCACCACGCGCGACTTCATCGCCCTGGCCCTGCGCGAGGAAGACCCCGACACGCTGTTCTTCAGCCGCCGCCTGCGCATGGAAGGCGATACCGAGCTGGGCCTGCTGGTCAAGAACACGCTCGATGCGGTCGACTGGGACGCGCTGAAGGCGAAGCTGGGCCTCGGTCGCTGACGCACCGACGAGCATCCATAACCGCGACTTCAGCCGGGGGCGCCGAGCCGGGGGCGCCGAGCGGGGGGCGCCGAGCCGCGCAAGCGGGCCGCAGACCGGCCCCGTTTGGGAAAGGGCGCTGTCGCACCCATTCGCGACTGAAGTCGCGCCTGCCGAAAACTCGGCTGTCGGCGAGGATGCCTGGTGATCCACGAATCGATGATGGCCTCTCGCAAACGGCGGCGGCGATTGGGGTGGCAGGCGAGCCGGCAGCATCTGCGTTAAGCTTGCGCCCCCCGCTTCGCTGCCGCGCCCGCGCCATGCCCCGCCCGCCCGAATCCACCCCGCCCGCCACCTCTTCACGGCCCGCATCTGCGCCGCCATCCGAGTTCGACCTGATCCGGCGGCATTTCAGCCGCGGCACGCGGCATACCGATCTCGCCGGCGGCGACGATGCGGCGCTGCTGCGCGCACGGCCGGGCATGCAACTGGCCGTGTCGACCGACATGCTGGTGTCCGGCACGCACTTCTTCGCCGACACCGACCCGCAGGACCTCGGCTGGAAGACGCTGGCGGTCAATGTGTCCGACCTCGCCGCGATGGGCGCGGAACCGCGCTGGGCCTTCCTCGCGCTGGCGCTGCCGGCGGCCGACGAGGACTGGATCGCCGCCTTCGCGCGCGGCTTTTACGCCTGCGCCGACGCTTTCGGCGTGGACCTGGCCGGCGGCGACACCACCCGCGGGCCGCTGAACCTGTCCGTCACGATCATCGGCGAAGTGCCGGCGGGCGCAGCGATCGGCCGCGCCGGCGCCCGCGCCGGCGACGACTTGTGGGTTTCGGGCCAGCCCGGCCTGGCTGCGCTCGGCCTCGCTGCGCTGCGCGGCGAAGTCGATCTGAACCAGCCCAACCGCCCAGGCTGCATCGCCGCGCTGCAGCGCCCGCAGCCGCGCGTGGCGCTGGGGCTGGCCCTGCGCGGGCTGGCCGGCGCGATGCTCGACGTCTCCGACGGCCTGCTCGGCGACCTGGCCCACATCCTGGCGCAGTCGGGCGCCGGCGCCGTCGTCGATAGCGCGGCCCTGCCGCTGGCGGCGCTGCTCGCGGCCGGCGCGCCCGCGGACAAGGCCCGCGCCTGCCTGCTGGCGGGCGGCGACGACTACGAACTGCTATTCACCGCAGCGGCCGCCGCGCGCACCGACATCGACGCGCTGTCGCGCCGGCTCGCGCTGCCGCTGCACCGCATCGGCCGGATCACCGACCGGGCGGGCGAATGCCTGCTGCGCACGGCCGACGGCGAGGAGCAGATCCTGCACCCGAACGGCTACGATCACTTCGCATGAACATCGCTGCCGCCGTCACGTCCGTTCTTCTGCACACCCCATCTTCCGGAGCGAGCCGATGCGCCCCACTCTGAAACTGATGATGAGCCACCCCGCCCACTTCATCTCGCTCGGCTTCGGCTCCGGCCTGTCGCCATGGGCGCCGGGCACGGTGGGTACGCTGCTGGGCTGGGCGCTGTATCCGCTGCTCAGCGCGCCGCTGTCGGAATTCGTCTTCCTGGCCCTGCTCGCCAGCCTGTTCATCGCCGGCGTGCTCGCCGCCGAACGCACCGGCCGCGCGCTCGGCGTGCCCGACCACGGCGGCATCGTCTGGGACGAGATGGTGGCGATCTGGCTGGTGCTGGCGTTCACGCCGGCGACGCTGGGCTGGCAGGCAGCCGCGGTGGCCCTGTTCCGCTTCTTCGACATCGTCAAGCCGCCGCCGGTACGCTGGGCCGACCGCAGCTTCAAGGGCGGCTTCGGCGTGATGTTCGACGACATCATCGCCGCCGGCTACACCCTGCTCGTGCTGGCCATCCTGGTCCAGCTGTTCGGCCGCTGACCGGCCCCAGCCCCCCTTCAGCACACATGCGAACGATGGATAGCGAACTGAACGAACTCTCGGCCACGGCCGGTGCCGCGCTGGCCGCGCGGGGCTGGCTGCTGGCCACCGCGGAATCCTGCACCGGCGGCTGGATCGCGGCGACCGTCACCGCCACCAGCGGCAGCTCGGCCTGGTTCGACCGCGGCTTCATCACCTATTCCAACGCGGCCAAGACCGACATGCTGGGGGTCCGCACCAAGACGCTCGAAACGCACGGCGCCGTCAGCGAGGCGACCGTCACCGAAATGGCGGAAGGCGCGCTGGCCCGCAGCACGGCAGACGTCGCGATCGCCGTGTCCGGCGTCGCCGGCCCCGGCGGCGGCACGCCGGCAAAGCCCGTCGGCATGGTGTGCGTGGCCTGGGCGCGGCGCGGCGCGGCCACGCTGGTGCAGACGCTGCAACTGGCCGGCGACCGCGAGGCAGTGCGGCGCCAGACCGTCATCCAGGCGCTGCGCCGCTTGATCGCACTGGCTGGCGCGGATATTGCGTGACATATTTGCTGTATATAAATACAGATGCTAAGCTGACGCTGTCAGAGACCTTGTTCTCACGGCTGCGGCAGTTCGCCGCCGAAAATCCCTGCAAGCTCTGTGCCATAATCAGCCCATCACTCAGGAAAAGTTTTCATGGACGACAACAAGGCCAAGGCACTCGCCGCCGCGCTCTCGCAGATCGAAAAGCAGTTCGGCAAGGGTTCGATCATGCGCATGGGCGACGGCAACGTCGAGCGCGACATCCAGACCGTCTCCACCGGCTCGCTCGGCCTCGACATCGCGCTCGGCCTCGGCGGCCTGCCGCGCGGCCGCGTGGTCGAGATCTACGGTCCTGAATCCTCCGGCAAGACCACGCTGACGCTGCAGGTCATCGCCGAAATGCAGAAGCTCGGCGGCACCGCCGCCTTCATCGACGCCGAGCACGCGCTCGACGTCGGCTATGCCGAGAAGCTCGGCGTCAACATCGAGGACCTGCTGATCTCGCAGCCCGACACCGGCGAACAGGCGCTCGAGATCGCCGACATGCTGGTGCGCTCGGGCGGCGTCGACATCGTCGTCATCGACTCGGTCGCCGCGCTGACGCCGAAGGCCGAAATCGAGGGCGAGATGGGCGACCAGTTGCCCGGCCTGCAGGCCCGCCTGATGTCGCAGGCGCTGCGCAAGCTGACCGCCAACATCAAGCGCACCAACACGCTGGTGATCTTCATCAACCAGATCCGCATGAAGATCGGCGTCATGTTCGGCAGCCCCGAGACCACCACCGGCGGCAACGCGCTGAAGTTCTACGCCTCGGTGCGCATGGACATCCGCCGCACCGGCACGATCAAGAAGGGCGACGAAGTGGTCGGCTCCGAGACCCGCGTCAAGGTCGTCAAGAACAAGGTCTCGCCGCCGTTCAAGGAAGCGCACTTCGACATCCTGTACGGCGAAGGCATTTCGCGCGAAGGCGAGATCATCGACCTCGGCGTGGTGCACAAGATCGTCGACAAGTCCGGCGCCTGGTATTCCTACAACGGCGACAAGATCGGCCAGGGCAAGGACAACTCGCGCGAGTTCCTGCGCAACAACCCGGCGCTGGCGCGCGAGATCGAGAACAAGGTCCGTGCCGCCGTCAGCCTGCCCGAGATGCCGTCGGGCGGCGCAGCCCCGGCCGTCGCGGCGGACGAGGCCTGATCGGGACGCCAGCGGCTGCCATGGCCGAACCGAGCCTGCGCGAACGCGCCCTGCGCCACCTCGCCCGCCGCGACCACTCTCGCGCCGAACTGGCGAAGAAGCTCGCGGCCCACGGCGACGAGGACGAGATCCGGGCGGTGATCGAACGCATGGGCGAGCTCGGCCTGCAGTCCGACGAGCGCTTCGCCCAGGCTTTCGTGCGCAGCAAGGCGGCGCGCTTCGGCGCCGGCCGCCTGCGCAGCGAAATGGCCCGGCGTGGCCTCGACCGTGACCTGGTCGACGAGGCAATCGCCAGCGAATGTGCAGAATCGGAATCAGAGCGTGCGCGCAGCGTGCTGCGCAGCCGCTTCACCACGCCGCCCGCCGATGCCCGCGAATGGGCGCGGCAGGCGCGCTTCCTGCAAACCCGCGGCTTCGCACCCGACCTGATCCGCAAGCTGCTGAAAGAGCCCTACGATGAGTCTGCTTAAGGTCGCTGGCCTGCAAAAGCGCTACAAGGCACGCACCGTTGTACATGACGTCGGCTTCGAAGTCGGCTCGGGCGAGGTCGTCGGCCTGCTCGGCCCCAACGGCGCGGGCAAGACCACCTGCTTCTACATGATCGTCGGCCTGGTGCGCGCCGACGGCGGCCAGATCGGCCTCGACGGCAAGGACCTGACCCACCTGCCGATCCACGCCCGGGCGCGGCTGGGCCTGTCCTACCTGCCGCAGGAAATGAGCGTGTTCCGCAAGCTCACGGTGGCCGAGAACATCCGCGCCGTGCTGGAGCTTCAGGGGCTGGAGAACCGCCAGGTGGACGAGCGCCTGCAGGAGCTGCTCGAAGAGCTCAGCATCGGCCATCTGCGCGACAACACCGCCATCTCGCTGTCGGGCGGCGAACGCCGCCGCTGCGAGATCGCCCGCGCACTGGCCACCGACCCGCGCCTGATCCTGCTCGACGAGCCTTTCGCCGGTGTCGATCCGATCGCGGTGATCGACATCCAGAAGATCATCCGCTTCCTCAAGGAACGCGGCATCGGCGTGCTGATCACCGATCACAACGTCCGCGAGACGCTCGGCATCTGCGACCGCGCCTACATCATCAGCGAAGGCCGCGTGCTCGCAAGCGGCCAGCCGGGCGAGATCATCGCCAACGAAAAAGTCCGCCAGGTCTACCTCGGCGAACATTTCCGCCTCTAGTCCAGGATGAAACCCAGTCTCCAGCTCAAGCTCTCCCAGCACCTCACGCTGACGCCGCAACTGCAACAGTCGATCAAGCTGCTGCAGTTGTCGACGATCGAGCTGAACCAGGAGATCGAACGCTTCCTGCTCGAGAACCCGATGCTGGAGCGCGAGGAGTTCGACGAACCACCGCCCAGGCTCGAGCCCTCGACCAGCACCTCGCCGGCCGAGCGCGAGCGCGAACAGCAGCGCGAAGCCGACACCGACGCGGGCGGCGACGGCGACGCCGGTGGCGCAGCCGAGCGCGAAGGCGGCGAAGAAGGCATCGACTGGTCGAACGTCGGCACCGGCGCGTCGGCCAAGCGCGACGATGACGACGACGTCGACTTCCAGGAAATCCAGGCCGCCGAGCTGTCGCTGCGCGAACACCTCGACCAGCAGGTCGCGCTGTCGCCGCTGAACGATCTCGACCGTGCGCTGGTGCGCTTCATCATCGAAGCGCTCGACGACGACGGCTACCTGTACCAGCCGCTCGAAGAGCTGCTCGAACTGCTACCGGCCGAGCTCGAGATCGACCTCGACGACCTGTCGATCGCACTGCGCCACGTGCAGCACCTCGATCCGGCAGGCATCGGCGCCCGCACGCCGCAGGAATGCCTGGCGCTGCAGTTGCGCGCGATGCCCGAAAGCTCGATCCAGATGCTGGCGCTCGAGATCGTCGATGCGCACCTCGAACTGCTGGCCGAACGCAACTTCGTCCGCCTGAAGAAGCTGACCGGCTGCAACGACGACGAACTGCGCGCCGCGCACGCCCTGATCTGCAGCCTGGACCCGCACCCCGGCCTGCGCCACTCGGCTTCCGAGACGCGCTACGTGCTGCCCGACGTCATCGTGCGCAAGGTCCGCGGCCGCTGGACCGTCAGCCTGAACCAGGAAGCGATGCCGCGCCTGCGCGTCAATCGTCTGTACGCCAGCCTGCTGCAGCAGAACAGGGGACAGGGCGGCGGGCTCACCGGCCAACTGCAGGAAGCGCGCTGGCTGATCAAGAACGTGCAGCAGCGCTTCGACACCATCCTGCGCGTGTCCCAGGCCATCGTTGACCAGCAAAGACAGTTCTTCGATCATGGTGATGTGGCGATGAGGCCACTGACCCTCCGGGAGATCGCAGACCAGCTCGAACTGCACGAATCCACCGTATCGCGCGTCACGACGCAGAAGTACATGGCGACACCGCGTGGCGTCTTCGAACTCAAGTATTTCTTCGGCAGCCACGTTTCCACCGACACCGGCGGAGCAGCTTCCTCAACGGCAATCCGCGCACTGATCCGCCAGCTGGTGGACGCAGAGGACAGGAAGAAGCCCCTGTCCGACGCACGAATTGCAGAAGTTCTGGGCCAGCAGGGTATCGTGGTCGCACGTCGCACCATCGCGAAATACCGCGAATCACTCAATATCCCGCCGGTCAGTTTGCGCAAATCGATCTGACAACAACAGGAGTTAGCATGAATCTCAACATCACCGGGCGCCACGTCGAAGTCACGCCGGCCATTCGCGACTACGTCGGCGCCAAGCTCGACCGCGTCATCCGCCACTTCGACAACGTCACCAGCGTGGCGGTGATCCTCTCCGTCGAGAAGCTGCAACAGAAGGCCGAAGTCACGCTGCACGTGCGCGGCAAGGACATCTTCGTCGAAAGCGAGGATACCGACCTGTACGCCGCCATCGACGCGATGGCCGACAAGCTCGACCGCCAGGTCCAGAAGTACAAGCAGAAAATGACCGACCACAACCACGAAGCCCTGAAGCACCAGGCGCCGCCCGAGGCCTGATCGCCCATTGCGGTTTTATGTCCGGGGTGTGGTTATAATGCGCGCGTTTTCAAGACGCGGCTTCAACGCACCCCGGTCCAACCCCGTCGCCCAGCGTGGCGCCAGCGGTAACGGCGCTGCGCAAGCTCCATAGCGAATGAGCCTGATATCTCAACTCCTGCCACTGTCGAACGTGGTGGTCGATCTGGACGCCAGCAGCAAGAAGCGCGTCTTCGAACAAGCGGGCCTGCTGTTCGAGAACAACCAGGGCATCGCCCAGAGCCTGGTGTTCGACAGCCTGTTCGCCCGCGAACGGCTCGGTTCCACCGGCCTCGGCCAGGGTATCGCGATTCCCCACGGCCGCATCAAGGGCCTCAAGGACGCGGCAGGCGCCTTCCTCCGCCTGGCGGCACCGGTGCAGTTCGACTCGCCCGACGGCAAACCGGTCAATCTGCTGTTCGTGCTGCTCGTGCCCGAGCAGGCCAACGAGACCCACCTGCAGCTGCTGTCCGAACTGGCGCAGATGTTCAGCGACCGCGAGTTCCGCGAAGCCCTGCTCGATGCGCCCGACGCCGCGCACATCCACAAGCTGTTCGGGAACTGGGGCGCCGATGAATGAGGCAGACCAGCGTCGCGCGGCTGTTCGAGGCTGAACGGGAGCTCCTTCAGCTCAGCCATGTCAGCGGACGGCTGGATGCCGTGCTGGCCGTGGCCGAGGAGCGGATCTGGCCGGCCGACCTCGTCGGCCACCTGAACCTGATCCACCCCACCCGCCTGCAGATCGTCGGCGCCGCCGAACTGGCCTGGGCCCAGCGCCAGACCACCGACAAGGTCACCCACCACCTCAACGAGATCCTGTCCAGCCAGCCGCCGGCGATCATCGTCGCCGACGGCTGCACGGTATCGAACATCATCCGCGGCGTCTGCGAAGCGCACGACGTCGCGCTATTCACCACACCCCAGCCATCGGCCAGCGTCATCGACCAGCTGCGGCTCTACCTGTCGCGCGAACTGGCCGAGAAAGCCTCGCTGCACGGCGTTTTCATGGACGTGCTCGGCGTCGGCGTACTGATCACCGGCGACTCCGGCGCCGGCAAGTCCGAGCTCGCGCTCGAACTGATCTCGCGCGGCCACGGCCTGGTCGCCGACGACGTCGTCGAGTTCGCGCGCATCGCCCCGACCGTGCTGGAAGGCCGCTGCCCGCCGATGCTGCAGGATTTCATCGAAGTCCGCGGCCTCGGCATCCTCAACATCCGCACCATCTTCGGCGAGACCGCCTGCCGCCGGAAGATGCGCCTGCGCCTGGTCTGCCACCTCGAACGCCGCCAGCCCGGCGACGGCGACCCGAGCCGGCTGCCGGTGCAGCAGGAAGTGAAGGACATCCTCGGCGTCAAGGTCACCCGCGTGGTGCTGCCCGTCGCCGCGGGCCGCAACCTCGCAGTGCTGCTCGAAGCCGCCGTGCGCTCGACCATCCTGCAGCTGCGCGGCATCGACGCGATGCAGGAGTTCATCGACCGCCAGATGCAGGCGATGAGCGCCGCCGACGGCGACGGCGCGGCGTAAGCACGCCCCCGCCGGCAAGCAGCCCGCCAGCGGTGCTATTGCCGCAGTGCCGCATCGGCTGCTACCCTCGACGGCTTTGCTGCCCCGCGAGCCTTCGATGAGCACCCCCACGGATTACCTCGAGCGCATTCTCAACGCCCACGTCTACGACGTCGCCGTCGAGACGCCGCTCGACCTCGCCACCAACCTGTCCGCGCGCGTGCACAACCGCATCCATCTCAAGCGCGAGGACATGCAGCCGGTGTTCAGCTTCAAGATCCGCGGCGCCTACAACAAGATGGCGCGGCTGTCGCCGCAGGCCCTGAAGCGCGGCGTGATCTGCGCCTCGGCCGGCAACCACGCCCAGGGCGTCGCGCTGTCGGCCGCCAAACTCGGCACGCGCGCCGTCATCGTGATGCCCAGCACCACACCCCAGATCAAGATCGACGCGGTCAAGGCGCGCGGCGGCGAAGTCGTGCTCGCCGGCGAATCCTATTCCGACGCCTACGCCCATGCGCAGGAACTGGAAAAGAGCGAGAAGCTGACTTTCGTCCACCCCTACGACGACCCGGACGTCATCGCCGGCCAGGGCACGATCGGCATGGAGATCCTGCGCGCCCATGCCAAGCCCATCCATGCCATCTTCTGTGCGGTCGGCGGCGGCGGGCTGCTCGCCGGCGTGGCGGCCTACGTCAAGCGGGTGCGGCCGGAGACGAAGATCATCGGCGTCGAGACCGTCGACGCCGACGCGATGACGCAGTCGCTCGCCACCGGCAAGCGCGTGGCGCTGGAGCAGGTCGGCCTGTTCGCCGACGGCACCGCAGTCAAGCAGGTCGGCGCCGAGACCTTCCGCCTGTGCCAGCAGTACGTGGACGAGATGATCGTCGTCGACAACGACGCCATCTGCGCCGCGATCAAGGACGTCTTCGAGGACACCCGCTCGATCCTCGAACCCTCGGGTGCGCTCGCCATCGCCGGCGCCAAGGAATATGCCAAGCGCCACAAGCTGCGCGACAAGAACCTGGTCGCCGTCGCCTCCGGTGCCAACATGAACTTCGACCGCCTGCGCTTCGTCGCCGAACGCGCCGAGCTCGGCGAACAGCGCGAAGCCGTGCTGGCGGTGACGATTCCGGAGCGGCCGGGCGCCTTCCGCAAGTTCATCAGCCTGCTGGGCAACCGCAACATCACCGAGTTCAACTATCGCTACGCCGACCCCGAGCAGGCCCACATCTTCGTTGGCGTCACCGTGCATAACCGCAACGAAGTCGGCCGCCTGGTGGACATGCTCGAACGCCACGAACTGCCGGCGATCGACCTGACCGACGACGAACTCGCGAAGACCCATGGCCGCTACATGGTCGGCGGCCGCTCGCCGCAGGCCGAGAACGAGGTGCTCTACCGCTTCGTCTTCCCCGAACGGCCGGGCGCGCTGATGAATTTCCTCTCCAAGCTGCATTCGGACTGGAACATCTCGCTGTTCCACTACCGCAACCACGGTTCGGACTACGGCCGCGTGCTGATCGGCATGCAGGTTCCACCCGAGGACACGCAAGCCTTCGAGGACTTCCTGCAGCGGCTCGGCTACGAGTACGTGGCCGAGACACACAACCCCGCCTATCGGCTGTTCCTCGCGGCCTGAGCCCTTCCGCCGGGTTCCCGGCGGCGTACTGCACGCGTCTCAGCGGACGGCGCGCTCCGCGCCGTCGCAGGCCGAACCGGCATGGGCCGCCCCGGTATGCACCGCGCCAGCACGGGCTGCCCCAGCCTCCGTGACGATCCAGTCCATCGGCCGGTCATGCGGCTGCGGCAGCACGCTCGGCACCCGGCCCAGCTCGAAGCCGGCGCCGACGGCAATCACGTCCATCCCCGCCAGCGTGCGGTCGAAGTAGCCGCCGCCGTAGCCCAGGCGGTAGCCGGCCGCATCGAAGGCGTTCAGCGGCACGAGCACGACTTCGGGCGCCACCTCTTCCGGCGTCGCCGGATGCGGGATGCCATGGCGGTCGAGCACCATCCCGGCCCCCGGCGTCCAGCGGCGGAAATGCATCGCCGTCCCGGCCGCGACGACCACCGGCAAGGCCGCCACGCGCTGCGCATCGCCCGCCAGCCAGTCCCGGACCCAGTCCCTGAGATCGGGCTCGGCACGGAAAGGCCAGCAGAAAGCCAGCGTACGCGGCGCCAGTTCGTCGATCACGCCGCCGAGATGGCCTGCCAGGCGCACGGTGAGCCGTGCCCGCTGCGCCTCGTCCAGCGCCTCGCGCGCCTGGATTGCCTGCTGCCGCAGGAATCTGCGGCGTTTCTCGATGTCATCGGCGGGGCCGGAAACAGGCTTCGTCACTGTGGTATGGTTGCTTGCAATGGAGAGCAGGGGAAGTATGAAAACGGGCTTGATGGCGGCCGCGCTCTGCGTGGCCGGGATGTTGCTGCCGACAGCGGCGCCGGCCCAGGTGCCGCGGGCTTTCGGCGACGACCGCATCGTCGCCGCTCACGAGGCCGTGCGCAAGGGGGACCGCGACACGCTCGACGTGCTCGCCGCCGAGTCCAGCCCGCACGTACTGGATGCCTACGTCCGCTACTGGCGCTTCGTCAATGTGCTGGCGCGCCCCGAACTGCCTCCCCCGGCGCAGGAGCTCGACGCCTTCCTGCAGCGGGAAGCCGGCACCGTGCTGGCCGAGCGCCTGCGTGCCGAATGGCTGCGCCGCCTGGCGACGGACGGCGACTGGACAGGCTTCGCGGCGCTCTACCCGGGCCTGCAGAACCCCGACCGCGAAATGCGCTGCACGGCCTGGACCGCCCGCCTGATGACCGGCGATACCCGCGCGCTCGACGAAGTCGCGCTGGAATGGCGCACGCTGGACAATGCGCCGGCGGCCTGCGACACCGCGCTGCGCGCCACCCATGCCACCGGCCGGGTCGATGACGACGCGCTCTGGCGCCGTGCGCGCCGTCAGGCCGACACGCGCAAACCCGACGATGCGCTGCTAAGCTGGAACTGGCTGCCCGCCGAAATCGCGCCGGCCGCCGCCGATGCCGAACAGGCCTTGCGCTCTTCCGCCGCCTGGCTCGACCGCCTGCCGGCCAATTTCGCCGTCACCCGCGCCGGCCGGGAGCTCGTCCTCGCCGCGCTGACGCGCATCGCCTGGCAGGACGCCCGCCTCGCCCATGCCCGCCTGCTGCAGCTGCAGGACCGCCTCGGCAGCGAGGAGCGCGGCGACATCCAGGCCGTCATCGCCATGCATGCCGCCATCGACCAGATGCCCGAGGCGATGGCCTTCTACCGTGCGGTGGGCAATGCCGAGTTGACGCCGCTGCAGCGTGCCTGGCGCGTGCGCGCCGCGCTGCGGGCCGGAGACTGGGCCGCCGTCCGCACGGCCATCGAAGCGCTGCCGGAATCCGAGCGCCAGCAGCCCGAATGGACCTACTGGCTCGGGCGCGCGCATGCCGCTGCCGGCCGCGCCGGCGACGCCGAGGCGCTGTTCAGCCATATTGCCGCCGAACCGCATTTCTACGGCATCCTCGCCGCCGAGGAACTCGGCCGGCCCTTTGCGCTTCCGGCGAGCGGCGACTCGCTTGCCGTGCCCCCGCTCGACGAGGCCGAGAACGATCCCGCCCTGCGCCGCGCCCTCGCGCTGTACCGGCTCGGCCTGCGCACCGAAGCGACCCGCGAATGGAGCTGGGCCCTGCGCGGCCGCGACGAAAGCTTCCGCCTTGCCGCCGCCCACCTCGCGCTGCGCAACGAGCTCTACGACCGCGCCATCAACAGCGCCGAACTGTCCAATCCGCGCGCAAACTATGCGCTGCGCTTCCTGGCCCCCTACCGCGAGCTGATCGAGCCGCAGGTACATATGCAGGGACTCGACCTGGGCTGGGTGTACGGCCTGATGCGGCAGGAAAGCCGCTTCGTCGTCCCGGCCCGCTCCAGCGCCGGCGCCCAGGGCCTGATGCAGGTGATGCCGGCGACCGGGAAATGGGTCGCGAACAAGATCGGCCTGCGCGGCTACCATCCCCGCCAGTTGAACGACCCCAACACCAACGTGCTGCTCGGCACCAGCTACATGCGCCTGATCCTGAACGACCTGGACGATCATCCGGTGCTGGCCAGCGCCGGCTACAACGCCGGCCCGGGGCGGGCCCGCCGCTGGCGCGACGACAAGCCGCTCGAAGCGGCCATCTACATCGAGACCATTCCGTTCAACGAGACGCGCGACTACGTCAAGAAGGTGATGGTCAATGCAGTCATCTACGGCGCGATGTTCGAGCACCGGCCCCAGTCGCTGAAAACACGACTGGGCGTGATCGGCCCGCGTCCGGCCAGCGAATGAACACAGTTTTTCCGGAGTCCCTGCCATGAACATCAAACGCGTCGTCCTCATCGGCGGCACCGGCTTCGTCGGTCATGCCGTCGCCAACCGCCTCGTCGAAGCCGGCGTCCAGGTCGTCGTCCCCACCCGCCGCCGCAGCCGTGCCGGCCACGTCGTGCTGCTGCCGACGGTCGAGGCCGTCGACGCCAATGTGCATGATCCCGCCACGCTGGAACGCCTGCTCGCCGGCGCCGACGCGGTGGTCAATCTGGTCGGCATCCTGCACTCGCGCGGCGGCGAACCTTATGGCGCCGATTTCGCCCAGGCCCACGTCGAACTGCCGAAGAAGATCGTCACCGCCTGTCGCAACACCGGCGTGCGCCGGCTGGTGCACATCAGCGCGCTCGGCGCCAGCGCCGACGGCCCGTCCGGCTACCAGCGCTCGAAGGCCGCGGGCGAAGCGGCGATTCGCAGCACCGGCGCCGACCTCGACTGGGTCATCCTGCGGCCCTCGGTGATCTTCGGCCGCGACGACCGCTTCCTCAACCTGTTCGCCGATCTCGCCTCGACTTTCCCGATACTGCCGCTGGCCGGCGCCGATACCCGCTTCCAGCCGGTCTACGTCGAGGACGTCGCCGAAGTCGTCTGGCGCAGCCTGGACACGCCGGGCGCGGCCGGCCAGATCTTCGACGTCGCCGGCCCCCGGGTCTACACCCTGCGCCAGCTCGTCGAATACGTTTCCGCCCAGATCGGCAAGCCGCGCCCGGTGATCGGCCTGCCGGAAGGCCTGGCGATGCTGCAGGCCAGCCTGCTGGAGCTCGCCCCCCAGCCGCTGATGAGCCGCGACAACGTCCGCTCGATGCGTGTCGACAACGTCACCGACGGCACGCCGCTGCCTTTCGGCCTGCAGCCGACCGCCATCGAAGCGGTGGTGCCGAGCTGGCTGGGCGATGGAACCGTCCGCTCGCGCTACTATCCCTTCCGTCGCCATGCGCGTCGCTGATGCGCATCGCACCCCATATCCGCAATCCCATCATCACCCGGAGTCGGCCATGAAGCTCATCATCGGCAACAAGAACTACTCGTCCTGGTCCCTGCGCGCCTGGCTCGCCGCGCGCGAAGGCGGCTTCAGCTTCGGGGAAATCGACATCCCGCTGTTCATCCCGGGCAGCCGCGAGCGCATCCTGGCGCATTCGCCCTCGGGCAAGGTGCCCTGCCTCAACGACAACGGCGTGCTGGTATGGGATTCGCTGGCGATCGGCGAATACCTCGCCGAGAAGCAGCCCGCACTGCTGCCGACCGACGCGGCCGCGCGTGCCACCGCCCGTGCCGTCACCGCGGAAATGCACTCCGGCTTCCAGGCCCTGCGCAGCAAGATGCCGATGAACATCCGCAAGGACTACCGCGGCTTCGGCCACACGCCGGAAGTCGATGCCGACATCGCCCGCATCACCGCGATCTGGAACGACTGCCGCGCCCGCTTCGGCCAGGGCGGCCCCTACCTGTTCGGCCGCTTCAGCCTCGCCGACGCCGCCTTCGCGCCGGTCTGCTTCCGCTTCCAGACCTATGGCGTGCAGCCAGACGGCGCCGCCGGCGAATACCTCGCCACGATGCTGGCCAACCCGCACATGCAGGACTGGGCGGCGGCGGCACGCGCCGAGACCGAATCGATCCCGGCCGAGGACCTGTACGACTGATGCAGTGCTACGTGGTGGGCGGCGCGGTACGCGACGCCCTGCTCGGACTGCCGGTCGCGGACCATGACTGGGTGGTGGTCGGTGCCACCCCCGAGGACATGCTGGCCCGGGGCTTCCGCCCGGTGGGCAAGGATTTCCCGGTCTTCCTGCATCCGCAGACCCAGGAGGAATACGCCCTCGCCCGCACCGAGCGCAAATCGGGCAAGGGCTATGCCGGCTTCGTCTGCCACGCCTCGCCCGAGGTCACGCTCGAAGAGGATCTGCTGCGCCGCGACCTGACGATCAACGCCATCGCGCGCGACGCCGACGGCAGCCTGATCGACCCCTACGGCGGCGTCCGCGATCTCGAAGCCCGGCTGTTCCGCCACGTCTCGCCGGCCTTCGCCGAGGACCCGCTGCGCATCCTGCGGGTGGCGCGCTTCGCCGCACGCTACGCCGACTTCGACACCGCGCCGGAAACGCTCGCGCTGATGCGCCGGATGGTCGAGGCCGGCGAAGTCGACCACCTCGTCGCCGAACGCGTGTGGCAGGAGTTCGCCCGCGGCCTGATGGAGGACAAGCCTTCGCGCCTGATCCGCAGCCTGCGCGACTGCGGTGCCCTCGCCCACATCCTGCCCGAAGTCGACAAGCTGTTCGGCGTACCCCAGCCCGCCCAGCACCACCCCGAGATCGACACCGGCGAGCATGTGATGATGGTCATCGACCATGCCGCCGCCACCCGGCAGCCGCTCGCCGTGCGCTGGGCCTGCCTGCTGCACGATCTCGGCAAGGGCGACACGCCGGCCGACATCCTGCCGCACCATTACGGCCACGAGCAGGCCAGCGCGCGGCGCGCGCGCGAAGTGTCGATGCGGCTTAAAGCGCCGGCCGACTGCCGCGACCTGGCCGAAATGGTCGCGCGCGAGCACGGCATCTTCGGCCAGGCGGCGATCCTGCGGCCCGAAACCATGGTCAAGGTGCTGGAGCGCTGCGACGCCCTGCGGCGCCCCGAACGCTTCGCGCTCGCGCTCGATGCGGCGGCTTGCGATCACTTCGGCCGCGGCGGCGGCCCGCGGCCGCAATGGGCGCCGCGCGCGGCCTGGCTGGCGGCGCTGGACGCGGTGCGCAGCCTCGACGCCGGCGCGATCGCGCGCAGCTGCGCCAACAAGGAACGGATACCGCAGGCGATCCACGCCGCCCGGGTCGACGCGGTGCGCGCGCTCGGCCTCCGCGCTTCCGCCGCCAGCCCGAATCCGGCAGACAGCACGCGAACGTGAACCACTCGGCTTGGCGCCGCGGCCAGCTGCGTGCAAGAATCGGCCTGCGATTTCAGGCGCAACAGCGCAGACACCACAGCGGATACGACACCCCTCAAGAACAAAAGCGCATCACGCCTCTTCTCCGCCGGGCACGAGCGACCCCGCGCCGTGCCTGCTGCCCTCTTCCCCAGGAGCCCAAATGAACACTCGCCGCTTCGGTGACCTCGAAGTCCTCTGCCACTCGCCCGCCACCCCGGTCCACTCGACGCCGCTGCTGTTCGTGCACGGCGCCTACGTCTCGGCCTGGTGTTGGGAAGAGCACTTCCAGCCCTGGTTCGCCTCGCGCGGCTGGACGTCCTACGCGGTGTCGCTGTCCGGCCACGGCTTCAGCCGGCAGCGGGAGCATCTCGACACCTACTCCATCGACGACTACGTACGCGACGTCGCCGAAGTGGCCGCGTCGCTGCCGGCGCCGCCGGTGCTGATCGGCCATTCGATGGGCGGTCTGGTGGTGCAGAAATATCTCGAGCGGCACGACGCGCCCGCAGCCGTGCTGATGTCCTCGGTGCCGCCGCAAGGCCTGATGAGTTCGGCGCTCGGCCTGATGATGCAGCGCCCCACGCTGATGAGCGACCTCAACCGCATCATGGCCGGCAACGACATCGACATCAGCAGCCTGCGCGAGGCGCTGTTCCACCAGCCGGTGGACGCCCGCGACCTGCAGCGCTACTACACCCTGTGCCAGCCCGAATCGCACCGCGCGATCTGGGACATGACGCTGTTCAACCTGCCCAACCCGATGCAGGTGCGCAAGGTGCCGATGCTGATCCTCGGCGCCGAGCACGACGCCCTGATCCCGCCCGACCAGGTGCGGATGACCGCCCTGACCTACGGCCGCCAGGCGGAAATCTTCCCCGGCATGGGGCACGGCCTGATGCTCGAGCACGACTGGGAAAAAGTCGCCGAACGCATCGCTGCCTGGCTGCAGGAACAGCGCTGCTGAAGCGGCGTGCCGCCGGCTGCGCGCCTACAGGGTATGCAGCCGGTCGCCGCGGACGAAGCCCTGCAGCGGTCCGTCGATGCCGCGGCCGAGCGCCAGCACCTTGAACAGTTCGCCCATTTCCTGCGGCGCCGTCAGGCGCTGCACCGCCCGCGCGGCGCGGATGTAGTCGGTGCTTTCCTGCGGGCCGCGCCGCGCCAGGCAATCGAGCACGCCGCAGTTGAACAGGAAATGGGCCTGGGAGGTGTAGCCCAGCACGTCCAGCCCCGCCGCGAAGCCCGCTTCCGCCACCGCGGTGAAATCGACGAAGGTCGTGATGTCGTTCAGCCCCGGCCACAGGAAGGGATCGCCGTGGGCATGATGGCGGTAGTAGCACAGCAAGGTGCCGCCGGAACGCGAAGGCAGGTAGTACTCGGCGCGCGGGTAGCCGTAGTCGATCAGCAGCATCGCCCCGCGCTCCAGCCGCTCGGCCCAGGCCGCCACCCAGGCGCCTCCGGCCAGATTCAGCTCGGTCACGTATTCGCCGCTGGCGGGTGCGGGCAACTCCAGCGCCTGCGCGGCATCGCGCACCGCGCCTGCCGCCGGCACGTCGGCCCAGCACAGGCGCCGCCCGCCGGCACTGTCGTCGGCAAGCCCCACGCCGCGCTCGAACAGGCCGTCCGCGCGCGAAGCCAGCAGATGCACCGGCATCACGTCCAGCACTTCGTTCGCCACCACCGCGCCGCTGAAACGCTCAGGCAGTTCGTCCAGCCAGCGCACGCGCGCGGCCAGATGCGGCGCCTTCTGCGCCAGGGTATCGAACTGGCGCTCGCGCAGTTCGCCCGACAGTTCGAGAATGCCGTAGTGCTCGGGCAGGCAGCCGCGGCGCTCCAGTTCGAGCAGCAGGTCGGTGGCGAGCAGGCCGGTGCCGGCGCCGACTTCGATCACCTGCGGCGCGCTCGCCCGCATCACCTGTTCGACCTGGGCGGCCAGCGCCTGGCCGAACAGCGGCGTGAGTTCGGGCGCGGTGATGAAATCACCGCCGGGGCCGAACTTTCGCGCACCGCCGCTGTAATAGCCCAGGCCCGGTGCGTACAGCACCCGCTCCATGTAGCGGGAAAACGGCAGCCAGCCGCCGGCCGCATCGATGTCGGCCTCGACGAGTCGGAGCAGGCGGGAGCTCTGGTCGAGCGCATCGGCGGAGGGCTGGGGCAATGAGGACATGGGCGCGGCAGGCAGCGAAACGGAAGTGCGGGATTGTACCGGCAAGCCCGATCGTCCATGCTCATGCCGTGGGCAGACCAAAACCTTCGACAGCTCGATCCGACATGACGCTTTTCGATCCCGATCCGAACGCACCCGCCACCGGCAGCGCGCCCGTCGTCCTCGTCACCGGCGCCGCCCGCCGTGTCGGTGCCGAGATCGCCCGCCAGCTGCACGCTGCCGGCGCCCGCGTCGTGCTGCACTACCGCAACAGCGGCGACGAGGCCGAAGGGCTCGCGGCGGAACTGAACAGGCAACGTGCGGGCTCGGCCGCCACCGTCGGCGGCGATCTCGCCCGTTTCGGTACCGCCGACGAAGTCGCCGCCGCCGCCCTCGCCCGCTTCGGCCGCATCGACGGACTGGTGAACAACGCCTCCAGCTTCTTCCCCACGCCGCTCGGCCGCATCGACCGCGCCGCCTGGGACGAACTGGTCGGCTCGAACCTGATGGGTCCGCTGTTCCTATCGCAGGCGCTGGCGCCCGAGATCCGGTGCCGGCACGGCGCCGTCGTCAACATCGTCGACATCCACGCCGAACGGCCGCTGCCGCACTACCCGGTATACAGCGCGGCCAAGGCCGGCCTGGCCGGCCTGACCCGCGCGCTGGCGATCGAGCTGGCGCCCGAAGCGCGCGTCAACGGCATCTCGCCGGGGCCGATCGAGTGGCCGGAAGACGGCCAGTTCTCTGCCGATGAACGCCGGCGGATCATCGACGACACCCTGCTCAAGCGCATCGGCTCGGCGGCGGACATCGCCCGCACGGTGCGCTTCCTGATCTTCGATGCGCCCTACGTCACCGGCCAGATCATCGCCGTCGATGGCGGCCGCAGCGCCCACCTGTAGGCCAGCCGGGCGGCGCCAAGTGTATAATTCTTCGCTTTTTTCGCCGACCGAGCCGACCCGTGAGTGCAGCCACCGCCCCGCTTGAAACCCTCGCCCCCGCCGTCGATGCCGGGCCGGAAGCCCGCCATTCGAACACCTTCCTGCGCCTGAAGAAGAAGCTCGAACGCAGCGTCGGCGAAGCGATCGGCGACTACGACATGATCGGCGACGGCGATACCGTGATGGTCTGCATCTCGGGCGGCAAGGATTCCTACACGCTGCTGTCCTGCCTGCTGGCGCTGCGCGAACGCGCGCCGGTCGACTTCCGCATCGTCGCGATGAACCTCGACCAGAAGCAGCCCGGCTTCCCCGACCACATCCTGCCGGCCTATTTCGAATCGATCGGCGTCGAATACCGCATCGTCACCGAGGACACCTATTCCATCGTCAAGGACAAGATCCCGGAAGGCAAGACCACCTGCTCGCTGTGCTCGCGCCTGCGCCGCGGCATCATCTACCGCACCGCGAAGGAGATCGGCGCCACCCGCATCGCACTCGGCCACCATCGCGACGACATTCTGGAAACCCTGTTCCTGAACATGTTCTTCGGCGGCAAGATCAAGGCCATGCCGCCCAAGCTCGTCAGCGACGACGGCAACCACGTCGTGATCCGGCCGCTGGCCTATTGCACCGAAGCCGAGATCGCCCGCTTCGCCCGCGCGATGGACTTCCCCATCATCCCGTGCAACCTGTGCGGCTCGCAGGAGAACGCCCAGCGCAAGCAGATCAAGGCGATGCTGCAGGGCTGGGCGCGCGACTTTCCCGGCCGCATCGAATCGCTGGCGACCTCGCTGAAGAACGTCGTGCCCTCGCACCTGGCCGATCAGCGCCTGTTCGATTTCACCGGTCTCACGCAGCAGACGGAAGTGGAGGAAGGCGACACTGCCTTCGACCCGCCCGAACTGCCGCGCCTGGCGCCGCAGGCCGTCCGGATCGTGTCGCGGCTGCAGGATGCGGACTGAAGCCGCTGCCCCGGCGAGGGCTTGCGCAACAGGCCGCATTTCAACATCATTGGGCGCTGCCACGCACGCTCCCTGCATCCAGACGACCTCGAAGCCATGCCCGACCGCAAGAACCTCTGCGTGCTCGCCGCCAATGCGCTTGCCGACGACAGCTTCGTCGCACGCCTCGGCAGCACGGAAGCCAGCCATGCGGCCGAACGCTGCCTGAACCGCATCGAGCGCGCGATCGCTGCACACGGCGGCCGGATGCTGCAGCAGCAGGGCCGCTCGATCGTCGCGGCCTTCGAGCGCTGCGACACCGGCGTGCTCGCGGCGAGCGACATGCTCGAGCGGATCAGGAACCTGCCGAGCATGAACGGGCTGCGCCAGCCGGTGCGGATCGGCCTGCACTACGGCATCGTCGATCCGTCGCAGGGATCGGGAGAAGGCATCGACATCGCCCAGCGCATCGCCGCCCAGGCCGAACCGGAACAGGCGCTGGCCAGCAGCACCGCGGTGCTGCTGCTGACGCCCGCCGCCCGCCATACCGCAAGCGCCCATCCGCTGCAGGCACCGGCCCTGCAGGCCTTCGACTGGCCGATCTACGCCATCGGCCAACGCATGGGCACGGTGACTTCGATCCCGCCCACCGCGCGGCTGTCGCAACGCCTGCGCCTGCGCCACCAGCAGGACGTCGTGTTCGTCGAGGAGCAGCGTCCAGTGCTGCTGCTGGGCCGCGAGCTGGGCAACGACATCGTGATCATGGACCCTCGCGCTTCGCGCCAGCATGCGCGCATCGAGCGGCAGCGCGAGGGCTTCACCCTCATCGACGAAAGCACCAACGGCACTTTCGTATCGATCGAAGGCGGCGAGGAACGCCGCATCCGTCACGACAAGCTGGTGCTGCGCGGCCCTGGCCGGATCGGCTGTGGCTTCTCCGCCGATGAAATCGAGCGCGACCTGGTGTTCTTCGACATCGTCTGAGGCCGCGCCCCCGCCACGCCATCTCCCGGCGCCCACGAAGCATTGCGCCGCCTTCCCGCCCTTGGCGAGTCGGCGGCGCATGCCGAGAAAAACCCGTCAGGCCTTGGTGCACTCGGCAATGAAGGCCTTGCGCTTGGCGCCGGTCAGCGACTGCTCGGTCGCCGCCTGGTTGCAAGCCTTCTTCTTGTCGACACCGTCATCCGGCACCGCAGCCCGGGAAACCGGCTGCTCGTCGGCGACCGGCACAGCAGCTGCGGCCCCCGTTTCCGCCGCAACGTGCTTGCCCTTCAGGCAAGTGCTCATGAACGCTTTCCGCTCATCGCCCTTCAGCTCCTGCGCCTTGGCTTCGGCATTGCAGTTCCTCATGCGCTCGTGCTGCGGATTGGCCAGTGCATCGGCAGGGGCCAGCATCAGGACGGCAAGGCTGGCGACAAGAGCATGCAATGTGTTCTTCATCATCGAATCTCCTCTGGTTTGCGCAGCATGGCTGCGGCCAGATTCTGCTTTTGTCATATTCATATGTCAAATAATTTGAGCCGAATGTCATTCATCGTGCCGCACTGCCATCCCCGCCATGGGCACTGACACCGATCTCGCCCTGCTCGGCTCGCTGACGCTTGCCGCCTTCCTCGCCGCAACGCTGCTGCCCGGCGGCTCGGAAGCGGTGTTCGCCGGCCTCGTCGCCCTTCGGCCGGACCTGAGCCTGCCCGCGCTCGCGCTGGCGACCCTCGGCAACACCGCGGGCGGCATGAGCACCTACGCCCTCGGCCGCCTGCTGCCGCGCAAGGAACTGCCGCCGCGGCTCGAACTGGTGCGCCGCCACGGCAGCCTGATCCTGCTGCTGTCCTGGGTGCCGCTGATCGGCGACGCGCTGTGCGCCGCAGCCGGCGTGCTGCGCCTGAACTGGTTCGCCTGCATGGCCTGGATGACCTTGGGGAAAGGTTTGCGCTACGGCGCGATCGCCTGGCTGATGGCGTGAAGGAGGGAGTGGCGCTCCCGCGGCGCATCCCAGCCTTTCGGTTCCACTCACCCCGCGCGATAACGCTCGACATCCACCTGATATCTCGCCAGCTTGTCGTACAGCGTCTTGCGCGGCAGGCCGAGCGCTTCGGCAGCGGCAGCGACGTCGCCGCCGCTGCGGCGCAGCGCGCCTTCGATCAGCGACAGTTCGAAACCCGCCACGCGCTGCGCCAGGCTGTTCGGCCCGCTGCCGGCAATCTCGGTGTTGACCCGCCACAGGCCGAGCACGAAGCGGTCCGCGGCGTGCTGCAGCTCGCGCACGTTGCCCGGCCAGTCCTGCGCCATCAGCCAGTCGAAGAGCTCGACCGACAGCTCCGGCAAGGGGCGGCTGTAGCGCTCGGCGGCCTGCTGGCAGAAGGCGGCGAAAAGCCGGGGAATGTCCTCGCTCCGTTCGCGCAGCGGCGGCAGCGCGATCGACACCACGTTGAGGCGGTAGTAGAGGTCGGCGCGGAAGCGGCCGGCCGTGGCCTCGGCAGCGAGATCGAGCTTGGTCGCGGCGACGACGCGGCAATCGACCGGGATCAGGCGGTTGGAGCCGAGGCGCTCGACCACCCGCTCCTGCAGCACCCGCAGCAGCTTGGCCTGCAGCGGCAGGGCCATGCCCTCGATCTCGTCGAGGAACAGGGTGCCGCCGCTGGCGTGTTCGATCTTGCCGGCGCGGCTGCGGGTGGCGCCGGTGTAGGCGCCGGGTTCGACGCCGAACATCTCGCTCTCGAACACGCTCTCGGGCAGCGCCGCGCAGTTGATCGCGACGAAGTTGCCCTTGTGCCGGCGCCCGGCGGCATGCAGGCCGCGTGCGACCCGCTCCTTGCCGGTGCCGGTCTCGCCGCACACCAGCACGTCGACGTCGGTATCGCCGAGTTCGGTCACCAGCCGGCGCAGCTCGCGCATCGGCGCACTGTCGCCGATGATCGCCGCGACTTCGTCGCTGCTCGCCAGCCGTGCCTTCAGCGCCCGGTTCTCGAGCACCAGGCGGCGCTTGTCGACCGCACGCCGGACGACCTCGAGCAGGCGTTCCGGCGCGAACGGCTTCTCGACGAAATCGTAGGCGCCCAGCCGCATCGCCTCGACCGCCATGCGCACGTCGCCATGGCCGGTGACCAGGATCACCGGCAGATCGGCATCGATCGCATGCACCTGCTGCAGCAACTCCATGCCATCCATGCCGGGCAGCCGCACGTCGGTCACCACCACCGCCGCGCTGCCCGCCGCCAGCATGGCCAGCGCAGGCTCGGCACGGGGGAAATCCGCCACCGGCACGTCGGCCAGCATGAAAGTCTGCTTCGCCGCGATGCGCAGCACATCGTCGTCCTCGACCAGCACGACCTGGACCGGCTGTTCACTCATCATCCACCTCTTCCCGCTGCGGCATCGCCGCCTCCCACGACATCCGTACCACCGTGCCGCCCCCTTCGCCCGCATCGACTTCGAGCCGTCCGCCCGAACCTCCCACCAGGTCGCTGACGATGGGCAGCCCCAGGCCCAGACCGTGGCCGAGCGGCTTGGTGGAGAAGAAAGGCTGCAGGATGCGATCCCGTACCGCTGGATCAATGCCGGGGCCATTGTCTTCCACTGCGAGCCATACCCGGCCGTCGCGGCTGGCCGTGCGCACCTGGATGCGACCGTCGGCGCGGCCTTCGAGCGCATCCGCCGCATTGCCCACCAGGTTCGACAGCACCTGCTCCAGCGCCTGCGGCTGCAAGGGGAAAGCGCAATCCTCACCCAGAAACGCGAGCACGATGCCGGCACGCTCCAGGCGCTCGGCCAGCCATCCCGCCACCACCTGGGTCGCGGCCCATGCCGACGCCTGGCCCCCTGCGGACTGCCGGCGCGACGCGAACACCTTGAGCTGCGAGGTCAGCCGCGCCATGCGCTCGACCAGGCCGATCATCTGCTGCAGGTTCTCGCGCAAGGCCTCGGTCCTGTTCCGCTCGAGCAGGACCAGGCCATTGCCGGCAAAGGTGCGCAGCGCGGCCAGCGGCTGGTTCAGTTCGTGGGCGACGCCGGCCGCCATCTGACCGAGCGCGGCCAGGCGGTCGGCCTCGATCAGCGCGCGCTGGGCGCCGCGCAGCTTCTGTTCGGCGCCGACCCGCTCGGCGATCTCGCGCGTCAGGCGGGCGTTGCTGTCGGCCAGGTCGGCCGTGCGTTCGGCCACCGTGCGTTCGAGCACGCCCTGCTCCGCCAGGCGCTCGCGCAGGCGCCGCGCACGCAGCTTCAGATACAGCGCGGCCACCAGCAGCACGCTCAGCACGAGGCCGACGGCCACCACCGTGCTCCAGGCCGCGCCGCGTGCTGGAGCAGTGTCGTTGAGCATCAACATTTCCCAGTCTGCCCAGGGCAGCGGCCGGGCAACGGCGAGAAATTCCCTGCCGGACAGGCCGAGGCGGCGCTCATCGAGCCATTCGAGCGGCAGCGGCGCCAGCGCCGCAGTGTAGTACTGGCGCGTCTGCGCCAGGATTTCGCGCGAACGCTCCTCCAGCGGCGCCAGCGCGGAGAAGCGCCAAGCCGCCACCGACGACAGCGCGACCACGCCATGGCGGTCGACCACCAAGACCGACTCGCCGCCGTCCGCCCAGGTGTTCTCGATCGGATCGAGCTCGATCTTGACCACGATCACGCCCAACACCCGGCCACCGTCGCGCACCGGATGGGCGATGAAGAAGCCCGGCACCCGGGTGGTGGCGCCGACGGCAAAGAACTGGCCGACGCCGCCGTCGATCGCCTGCTGGAAATAGGGCCGGAAAGCGTAATTCTCACCGACGAAGGACTCCGGTCGGCGCCAGTTGCTGGCCGCCAACGTGTTGCCGTCGGGGCCGATCAGGTAGAGCACGCTGGCGCCGGTGCGGTCATTGACGCTCTCGAGCAGGCGGTTGGTCCGGTCGATCCGCGCGCCATCCACCGGCTCGAGCAGCAAGGACTTCAACTGGGGATGCTGGGCGAGCACCACCGGCAGGCTTTCGAAACGCAGCAAGGCGGCATCCAGGCTGGCCGACAGCAGCGCGAGCCGCTGTTGCGCATGCCCTTCCATCGCATCGATCTCGACCTTCAGCCGATAAGCATAGGCGGCCCACAGCATCGGCAGCACCAGCAGCAGCACCATGACGTGCCGCAGGCGCGCAGCAGGCCGCTCAGCGTTCGCCATCGGATTCCTGCCTGCAGGGCCGGACGAGGGTCACGCCGCCATCCGACGGCAGGATGGCGGACAGCGGCAGGCAGGCCTCGCCGGCCACGCACCAGTCGTAATCGGCGGTATGTTCGGAACGGGTCAGTCGCAGTTCGGCATGCACGCTGCGAGGGTGCCATTGCCACACGCCGTCGCGCAAGACGGCGTCAGCGGGCGGTTCCATGCCGGCGCCGTGGCCCCGCACCCGCACCGCCTCGAGCACCAGTTGGCCGCCTCCGGCCTGCCGATCCACCCGCCAGTCTTCCTCCCAGCGCACTTTCTCGATCGAATGCGTCCAGCCCAGGGTGAAGGCCTGCACGGCCACCGCCACGGTGGCGGCGGCCGTGCTCAGGCAGATCGCCATGGCCGGCTAGATAGTCAGCGCCTGCGCCGTGCGCGAGCGCCAGATGTGCCAGCCGAGCACGCACGCGGCGAGGACGAAACCGATCTCGTCGGAAATCGGCATTGCCAGTACCAGGAAGCAGGCGGCAACGAAGGCCAGCACGCGCTCGAGGACGTTCATCGGCGAACGGAGGTAGCCGACGACGGCGACACCCCACAGCGTGACCGCGAGCAAGGCCTTGAACACCACGTACACGGTGGCATCCAGCCCCTTGTCGCCCTGCAGCATCAGCTCCGGCGAATAGACCGCCATATAGGGCACGATGAAGCCGGCGATCGCGATCTGCACGGCGCGTACGCCGATCTTCAGGCCGGTTTCCTTGGCGATCGGCGCCGCGGCGAAGGCCGCCAGCGCCACCGGCGGCGTCAGGTCGGCCATGATGCCGAAATAGAACACGAACATGTGCGAGACGATCAGCGGCACCCCGAGTTCGAGCAGCGCCGGCGCCGCGATCGAACTGGTGATGATGTAGTTGGGAATCGTCGGGATGCCCATGCCCAGCACCAGGCAGGTCAGCATCGTCAGCACCAGCGACAGCAGCAGGTTGCTGTCGCCGATCTGGATGATGTAGCCGGCAAAGGTGGTCGCGCCGCCGGTCAGGGTCAGCGAACCGATGATGACGCCGACCAGCGCGCAGGCAATACCCACCGGCAACGCATGCAGCGCCCCTTCGACCAGCGCCGTCACCGCGACCTTCAGCGTGTCGCGCCCCTCGCGGCGCATCGCCAGCAGTACCGCCAGCACCGCGACGACGACCACCACCGAGATGATGCCGACCTTGGCGAAGGCCGAGCAGGCCAGGCCGAGCGCGATCCAGAAGATCAGCCGCAGCGAGGTGCCGTTGAGCCGCCGCGCCAGCGAAGCGCCGAAGATCAGCACCACGGTCAGCGCCAGGCCGACCATGCCGGCGAACATCGGCGTGAAGCCGGCGAACAGCAGATAGACCAGGCCGATCAGCGGCAGCAGCAGGTACCAGCGCTGGCGCACCGCGGTCCAGGGATTGGGGCACTCTTCCTTCGGCAGGCCCTTGAGGCCGGCGCGGCCGGCTTCCAGATGGACCATCCAGAACACGGTGAAGAAGTACAGCAGCGCCGGAATCGCCGCCGCCTTGGCGATCTCGACATAGGGCACGTTGATGGTCTCGGCCATGATGAAGGCCACCGCGCCCATCACCGGCGGCATGATCTGCCCGCCCATCGAACTGGTCGCCTCGACCGCGCCGGCGAAGGCCGGCTTGTAGCCGAACTTCTTCATCAGCGGGATGGTGAACTGGCCGGTGGTCACGACGTTGGCCACCCCCGAGCCGTTGATCGTGCCCATCAGGCCGGACGACACCACCGACACCTTGGCCGGCCCGCCCTTGGTATGGCCGACGGTGCCGAGCGCGAAGTCGGTGAACAGCGTGATCATGCCCGCCTGCTCGAGGAAGGCGCCGAACAGGATGAACAGGAAGATGTAGCTCGACGACACGTAGGTCGGCGTGCCGTAGATGCCTTCGGTGCCGAAGGCCAGCTGGCCGACCACCTGATCGACGCCGTAGCCGCGGTGCGCGAGCGCGCCGGGCAGATGCTCGCCGAACAGTGCATAGCCGAGGAAGGCGAGGCAGATCAGCGGCAGCGCCGGGCCCATGACCCGGCGCGCGGCCTCGAACACCAGGGCGATGGTGACGACCCCCACCACCATGTCGGCATCGGTCAGTTCTCCCGCGCGGGCAACGAGCTCGGCTTCGAAGATCCAGTGGTAGGTCGCCAGCGCCAGCGCGCCGAAGCCGACGAGCTTGGTGAGGATGCTGGTCGCACCCTGGCCGCCGCGCACCGGGTACAGCAGGAAGGTCAGCAGCAGCAGGAAACCGACGTGCAGCGCGCGCACGACGGTACTCGGCAGCGGGCTGAAGGCGGAGGAGACGAGCTGGAAGGCGGAAAACAGGATTGCGCTGAAGAAGACGACGCGCAGCATCCGCTTGCCCACATCCACGGCGGGCGAATCGGCAGCTTGGATCATGGTGGCTCCGGATCAGACGAGCGGAACGGCAGCGAGGCCGGCCGATCGATACTGGACCGGGGCTGCGCCGATGCGCGCCCCGGGTGGTACGACATCCCTTACTTGATCAGGCCTTTTTCACGGTAGTACTTCTCGGCGCCGGGGTGCAGCGGAATCGGCAGATCGCTGGCCGCAGTGTCGAGCTTGATCTGGCGCGCGGCGGAATGCGAATTGCCCAGGCGCTCGAGGTTCTCGAAAATGCCCTTGGTCATCTCATAGGCCACTTCGTCGGAAACCTTCTCGTGGGTGACGAGCAGATTGTTGATCGCCACCGTCGGCACTTCCGCGCTCTGGCCTTCATAAATGTTGGCCGGAATGACCGAAGGCTGATAGGCGGCATCGCCCACCTTGGCGACGACGTCGGCCGGCACCGGCACGAAGTTCACCTTGACCGCGGAGGACAGGTCGCGCAGCGCGGCGACACCGAGACCGGCGGACTGCAGCGTGACATCGATCTGGCGGTTCTTCATCAGTTCGACCGACTCGCCGAAGGGCAGGTATTCGACCTTGGCGAAGTCGCTGTAGGCCAGCCCGGCCGCCTTCAGGATGGCGCGGGCGTTGAGCTCGGTGCCCGAACGCGGCGCGCCGACCGAGATGCGCTTGCCCTTCAGGTCGGCCAGCGACTTGATGTTGGCGTCGGCCAGGGCGACGATCTGGATGTAGTTGGGGTAGATCGACGCGATCGCGCGCAGCCTGTCGAGCGGCTTGGCGAAACCGGCTTCGGCATTGCCCTTCCATGCGTCGGACACCGAGTCGCCGAGCGAGAAGCCGATTTCGCCGCGCCCGGCCTGCAGCAGGTTGAGGTTCTCGGCCGAGGCCTTGGTCGCCTGCACCTGCACCTTGCTGTCGGGAATCTTCTCGCCGTAGATCTGCGACAGGGTCACGCCGAGCGGGTAATAGACGCCGCTGGTGCCGCCGGTCAGCACGTTGACGAAGGTCGCGGCCGAAGCCGCCGTACTCAGGGCCAGCACCATGCCACCGACGGCACATTTGCGAATCAGGGATTTCATCGGGAGTCTCCTCTTTGATTAATATGGGTGATGCAGCCATAAGCATGCCATCTTCTCCAGCAAAGACGGTGCCAATTCTTCCGCCCACTCGAAGACAAGCCGTAGTTTTCCCGATTCAAGGACTTACCGACTTTGCCCGGTTCCGCTGCACTGCAGGCGCGGCGAAATTCCGGAATATGCCCGCACGCATTGTCGGACCATCCGCACACTGCAACGCAGCATTCCCGCCGCGCCAGCGACGTCCCGGCGGCAGTGGGCTTTCTCCCCCGCCCCGGCTTCTGCTACAACGCCGTCTGCGGACATCGCCGCCGCGCAACAGACAGGAGAACCCCGCATGGAGAGCGTGGACGTCATCGTGATCGGCGCCGGCGTGGTCGGCCTCGCCTGCGCCCGCGCGCTGGCCGAAGCCGGCCGCGACGTGCTGATCGTGGAGCGCGAGGACTGCTTCGGCAGCGGCATCAGCGCCCGCAACAGCGAAGTGATCCACGCCGGCCTCTACTACCCGCCCGGCTCGCTGAAGGCGCGGCTGTGCGTGGAAGGCCGCCAGCGCCTGTACACCTACTGCGAGCAGCGCGGCGTGGCCCATGCCCGCTGCGGCAAGCTGGTGGTCGCCAGCCGCAGCAGCCAGCTCGACGCGCTGCAGGCGATCGCCGAGCGCGCACGCCGGAACGGCGTGGACGACCTGCGCCTGCTCGACCATGCCGAGGTCGCCGGACTCGAACCGGCGCTCGATGCCCACGCCGCGCTGCTGTCGCCCTCGACCGGCATCGTCGACAGCCACGGCCTGATGCTGGCCCTGCTCGGCGACGCCGAGCGCCACAGCGCGATGCTGGCGCTCGGCAGCCCGGTGACCGGCGGCAGCGCCGACGGCGACGGCGTGGTGCTGGAAGTCGGCGGCGAAACGCCGATGACGCTGCGGGCACGATGGGTGATCAACGCCGCCGGCCTGGACGCGGTGGCGCTCGGCGGCGCGATCCGCAGCGCCGCGTCGGCGCAGGCGCCCCAGGCCCATTTCGCCCGCGGCGTGTATTTCAGCTACAGCGGCAAGGCGCCGTTCTCGCGCCTGATCTATCCGATTCCCGAACCGGGCGGGCTGGGCGTGCATCTGACCCTGGATCTGGGCGGCCAGGCCAAGTTCGGCCCCGACGTGGAGTGGATCGAGCGCCCCGACTACCACGTCGATCCGGCCCGGGCCGCGCGCTTCGCCGCAGCGATCCGCAACTGGTGGCCGGCGCTCGACGCCGAGCGCCTGCAGCCCGGCTACGCCGGCGTACGCCCCAAGATCGTCGGCCCCGGCGAGGCCGACGCGGATTTCCGCATCGACGGCCCGGACCGGCACGGCGTGGCCGGGCTGATCCACCTGTACGGCATCGAATCGCCCGGGCTGACCGCCTCGCTGGCGATCGGCGCCCAGGTGGCGGAGCTGGTGAGCGGCTGACCCCCGCTCGCCAGCCGCGCAGCGTTCAGAGCACGCCCGACTCGCGCAGGCGGGCGATTTCGCCGGCATCCAGCCCGAGCGTCGTCGCCAGCACCTCGTCGGTATGCTCGCCCAGCATCGGCGGCGGCAGGCGGTAGTCCACCGGCGTCGCCGACAGCCGCATCGGGCTGGCGACCAGCGGCACTTCGCCGGCCACCGGATGCGGCATCGTCACCTTCAGGCCGCGCGCCAACACCTGCGGATCGGCAAACACGTCGGCCAGGCTGTTGATCGGCCCGCAGGGCACGGCCCGGGCTTCGAGCGCGGCGACCCAGTCGGCCGTCGTGCGCTCGACCGTCAGCTTCTTCAGCATGGGGATCAGCACCGCGCGGTTCTCCACCCGGGCGCGATTGGTGGCGAAGCGCGCGTCCTCCGCCAGCGCCGGCTGGCCGGCTTCGGCGCAGAAGCGGGCGAACTGGCCGTCGTTGCCGACCGCCAGGATCATGTAGCCGTCGGCGGTGGGAAAGTCCTGGTAAGGCACGATGCTGGGGTGGGCATTGCCGAGCCGCGCGGGATTGCGCCCGGCGGCGAGGTAGTTCGAGGCCTGGTTGGCCAGGCAGGCGACCTGGACGTCGAGCAGGGCCATGTCGATGTGCTGGCCTTCGCCGCTGCGCTCGCGCCAGGCGAGCGCCGCCAGCACCGCGTTGGCGGCATACAGGCCGGTCAGGATGTCGGTCAGCGCGACGCCGACCTTCATCGGCCCGCCGCCGGGCTCGCCGTCCGGCAGCCCGGTCAGGCTCATCATGCCGCCCAGGCCCTGGATCAGGAAGTCGTAGCCGGCACGCGGCGCATAAGGCCCGTCCTGGCCGAAGCCGGTGATCGAGCAATACACCAGGCGCGGATTGACCGCCTTCAGGCTGGCGTAGTCCAGGCCGTACTGCTCGAGGCCGCCGACCTTGAAGTTCTCCAGCACCACGTCGGACTGCGCGGCGAGCGCCCGCACCAGTTGCTGGCCTTCCGGCCGGGTGATGTCGATGGTGACCGAGCGCTTGTTGCGGTTGGCGCACAGGTAGTAGGCCGCAATATCGGTATCGGCGCCCTGCCCGTCCTTCAGCCACGGCGGCCCCCAGCTGCGAGTGTCGTCGCCGGCACCCGGGCGTTCGACCTTGATGACGTCGGCGCCGAGATCGGCCAGCATCTGGCCGGCCCAGGGACCGGCGAGGATGCGCGAGAGATCGAGCACGCGGATGTGCGACAGGGCGCCGGCCATGGCTTGGCTCCTCAGTTGCTGAACGCGGCGATGCCGGTGATCGCGCGGCCGAGGATCAGCGCATGCACGTCGTGGGTGCCTTCGTAGGTGTTGACCACCTCCAGGTTGACCAGGTGGCGGGCGACGCAGAACTCGTCCGAGATGCCGTTGCCGCCCAGCATGTCGCGCGCCGTGCGGGCGATCTCCAGCGCCTTGCCGCAGCTGTTGCGCTTGATGATCGAGGTGATCTCCACCGGCGCGATGCCTTCGTCCTTCATGCGGCCCACGCGCAGCACGCTCTGCAGGCCCAGGGTGATTTCGCTCAGCATGTCGGCCAGCTTCTTCTGCACCAGTTGGTTGGCGGCGAGCGGACGGCCGAACTGCTTGCGGTCCAGGGTGTATTGGCGCGCGGTCTCGTAGCAGGCCTCGGCCGCGCCGAGCGCACCCCAGGCGATGCCGAAGCGGGCCGAGTTCAGGCAGGTGAAGGGGCCCTTGAGCCCGCGCACCTCGGGGAAGGCGTTCTCTTCCGGCACGAAGACCTCGTCCAGAACGATCTCGCCGGTGATCGAGGCGCGCAGGCCGACCTTGCCGTGGATCACCGGTGCCGACAGGCCCTTCCAGCCCTTTTCGAGGATGAAGCCGCGGATCTGGCCTTCGTCGTCCTTGGCCCAGACCACGAAAACGTCGGCGATCGGGCTGTTGGTGATCCACATCTTGTTGCCCGACAGGCTGTAGCCACCAGCGACCTTGCGCGCCCGGGTGATCATGCCGCCCGGGTCGGAGCCGAAATTGGGCTCGGTCAGGCCGAAGCAGCCCACCCATTCGCCGGTGGCAAGCTTGGGCAGATATTTCTGCTTTTGCGCCTCGGTACCGAATTCGTTGATCGGCACCATCACCAGCGAGCTCTGCACGCTCATCATCGAACGGTAGCCGGAATCGACGCGCTCGACTTCGCGCGCGATCAGGCCGTAGCAGACGTAGTTCATGCCGGCACCGCCATACTGCTCCGGAATGGTCGCGCCGAGCAGGCCGAGCTCGCCCATCTCGTTGAAGATGCTGCGGTCGGTGCGTTCATGGCGGAAGGCTTCCTGCACGCGCGGCAGCAGCTTCTCCTGGCAATAGGCATGGGCGCTGTCGCGCACCATGCGCTCGACCTCGCTCAATTGCTGGTCCAGCAGAAACGGATCATCCCGATTGAAGCTCGCCTTGTTCGATGCCATGCCTTCCTCCTCGCGGTCTGTAATGGGCAGAGTTTGTCGATCTGTGCCTGGTTCGCATCTTAGAAAGCACGGAGTGCGGATTCAAACGCTATTTCCGCAGTAATCTGTGCGCTTCACTCACTCCGTAGCCTTGCCATGCGCAAGAAGATCCCCAGCACCGCGGCATTGATGGCCTTCGAAGCAGCCGCCCGGCACGAGAGCTTCACCCGCGCCGCCGACGAACTGGCGCTGACCCAGAGCGCAATCTGCCGCCAGGTTGCCGGCCTGGAGGATTTCCTCGGCGTCGCGCTGTTCCGCCGCACCCGGCGCGGCGTGCAGCTGACCGAAGCCGGCATGCGCTATGCGCGCCAGCTCGCGCCGCGCCTGGACGCGATCGAGCGCGACACCCTGGCGGTGATGGCGCAGCATGGCAGCGGCAGCACCATCGAACTCGCGGTGGTGCCCACCTTCGCCACCCGCTGGCTGATGCCACGGCTGGCGGATTTCCGCGCCCGCCATCCCGAGGTGCAGATCAACATGAGCACCCAGACCCGACCCTTCCTGTTCGACCAGACCGAATTCGATGCCGCGATCTATTTCGGCGAGGCCGGCTGGCCGGGCACCGAGGCGCATTTCCTGATGCACGAGTTTCCGGTGCCGGTGTGCAGCCCCACGCTGTCGGGGGTACACGCTGAAATGGAGCCGGATGCCATCGCCGGCCTGCCGCTGCTGCAGCAGACCACCCGCCCCTACGCCTGGCGCCAGTGGTTCGAGGCCGCCGGCGTCAGCGCGCCGCGGGACATGGCCGGCATGCGCCTGGAGCTGTTCTCGATGCTCGCCCAGGCGGCGATCGAACGCATGGGCGTGGCGCTGATCCCGCCCTTCCTGATCGAGCAGGAACTGCGTGCCGGCCGGCTGATGATTCCCTGCGACCGCAGCTTTGCCAGCCAGCGCGCCTACTACCTGATCATGCCGGAGCACAAGGCGGAACGCCGCGACCTGGACGCCTTCCGCAACTGGCTGATCGAAAGCGCGACCGCCCCCTAGACACGCCTGACCGAACCGTCCCTTTGGAGCCGGGACCTGCCCACGCTCCCGGTAAGGTCTTGTTTTTTGCTGCATGGTGCACTGCGGTCGGCTAAAATGGCACGTTTCCCAGCAGCAGCCACCCCGGTACCCCGATGACCCAACGCCTGCGCGAAATTCCGTACAACTACACTTCGTTCTCGGATCGCGAGATCGTCATGCGCCTGCTCGGCAGCGAAGCCTGGGCGGTGCTCGACGAATTGCGCGCGGAGCGCGTCACCGGCCGCTCGGCGCGCATGCTGTACGAAGTCCTCGGCGACATCTGGGTGGTGCGCCGCAACCCCTATCTCGAGGACGACCTGCTCGACAGCCGCGAGCGGCGCGAGGCGCTGATCGGCGCGCTGAACCACCGCCTCAACGAGATCGAGAAGCGCCGCCAGGGCAACGACCGCGTGACCCTGCTGATCGCGCGCACCCGCGAGGCGATCGGCAGCTTCGAAAGCTGGTTCGACAGCACCGCGCGGCGGCGCAAGTCGGTGCTCAAGGCGCTGTCGCGCCACACCCGGCGCGACAACATCTGCTTCGACGGCCATGCCCGTGTGTCGCACGTCACCGACGCCACCGACTGGCGCGTCGAATACCCCTTCGTCGTGCTCTACCCCGACACCGAGGAAGAGATGGCGCCGCTGGTGCGCGAGTGCATCACGCTCGGCCTCACCATCATCCCGCGCGGCGGCGGCACCGGCTACACCGGCGGCGCGGTGCCGCTGGATGCCAACTCGGTGGTGATCAACACCGAGAAGCTGATCTCCATCGGCACAGTCGAGGACATGGTGCTGCCCGATGCCGAAGGCAAGCCGATGGATTCGCCCTACGCCACGATCCGCACCGGCGCCGGCGTCGTCACCGAGCGCGTGTCCGAAGCGGCATCGCTGGCCGGCCGCGTGTTCGCGGTCGACCCGACTTCGGCCAGCGCCTCCTGTGTGGGCGGCAACATCGCGATGAACGCCGGCGGCAAGAAGGCCGTGCTGTGGGGCACCGCGCTCGACAACCTGGCGTGGTGGAAGATGGTCACGCCGGACGGCAACTGGCTGGAAGTCGAGCGCCTCGACCACAACTTCGGCAAGATCCACGAGCAGCACATCGCGCGCTTCCGCCTGCGCCGCTTCGACGGCTTCACCTATGCGCCGCTGGGCGAGGAAGTGCTGTCGATGCCCGGCGCCCACTGCCGCAAGGACGGCCTGGGCAAGGACGTCACCGACAAGTTCCTCGGCGGCATCCCGGGCGTGCAGAAGGAAGGCACGGACGGCCTGATCGTCGCCGCGCGCTGGGTGCTGCACAAGATGCCGCCGATCACCCGCACCGTGTGCCTGGAGTTCTTCGGCCAGGTGCGCGAGGCGGTGCCGGCGATCGTCGAGATCACCGACTGGTTCAAGCCGGGCGGCGCCGGCAACCTCGCCGGCGTGCTGCTGGCCGGCCTCGAACATCTCGACGAGCGCTACGTGAAGGCGGTCGGCTATGCCACCAAGGCCAAGCGCCACGGCCGGCCGAAGATGGTGCTGATCGGCGACATCGTCGGCTTCGACGAGAACGCGGTGATGCAGGCCGCCTCCGAAGTCGTGCGCATGACCAACAGCCGCGGCGCCGAAGGCTTCATCGCCGTCAGCCCCGAGCAGCGCAAGCGCTTCTGGCTCGAACGCAGCCGCACCGCGGCGATCTCGCGCCACACCAACGCCTTCAAGATCAACGAGGACGTGGTCATCCCGCTGCCGCGCATGGGCGAGTACTGCGACGGCATCGAGCGCATCAACATCGAGCTGTCGCTGCAGAACAAGATCGAGCTATGCGACACGCTGGAAACCTTCCTGCGCGGCGAACTGCCGCTCGAGGTCAAGGACGAGATCGTCGACCGCGAGACGCTGATCGCCGACCACCGCGCCCAGGCGCTGGCCTACGTCGCCGCGGTGCGGCGGCGCTGGCAGTGGCTGCTCGACAACCTCGACCTGCCGCTGGCCGAAGCCGAGCCGCAGTTCGCCGACTACGGCATCGACGCCGGCGAGCTCAGCAACCGCGCCGCCGATCCGGTGCTGTTCCACCGCCTGCAGGACTACTCCATCCGGGTGTCGTGGAAGACCGAGCTGCGCCCGCTGCTCGAACAGGTCTTCGACGGCGCGCTGTTCGCCCGCATCCTGGCCCGCATCGCCGACATCCACCGCGAAGTGCTGCGCGGCCGCGTCTTCGTCGCGCTGCACATGCACGCCGGCGACGGCAACGTGCACACCAACCTGCCGGTCAACTCCGACCACTACGAGATGCTGCAGACCGCCAACCGCGCGGTCGACCGCATCATGGCGCTGGCGCGCAGCCTGGACGGCGTGATCTCGGGCGAGCACGGCATCGGCATCACCAAGCTCGACTACCTCACCGACGAGGAGATGGCGAGCTTCTGGGCCTACAAGCAAAAGGTCGACCCCGAGGGCCGCTTCAACCGCGGCAAGCTGATGCGCAAGGGGCCGATCAAGGGCAACCTCGACAACGCCTACACGCCCAGCTTCAACCTGATGGGGCACGAATCCATCATCATGGAGCAGACCGACGTCGGCGACATCGCCCACGACATCAAGGACTGCCTGCGCTGCGGCAAGTGCAAGCCGGTGTGCTCGACCCACGTGCCGCGCGCCAACCTGCTGTACAGCCCGCGCAACAAGATCCTGTCGACCTCGCTGCTGATCGAGGCCTTCCTGTACGAGGAACAGACCCGCCGCGGCGTGTCGCTGGCGCACTGGGCCGAGTTCGAGGACGTCGCCGACCACTGCACGATCTGCCACAAGTGCGAGAAGCCCTGTCCGGTGGACATCGACTTCGGCGACGTGTCGATCAAGATGCGCAACCTGCTGCGCAAGCAGGGCAAGAAGTCCTTCAACCCGGGCAAGGCGGCGGCGATGGCCTTCCTGACCATCAAGGATCCGGCGACGATCAAGGCGATGCGCGTCGGCATGATGGGCTGGGGCTACAAAGCCCAGCGCTGGGCACACGACATGGCGAAGAAGTTCGGCCTGATCCAGCCGCAGTTGAAGGCGCCGCCGGCGACGCTCGGCAAGCCGCCGGTCAAGGCCCAGGTGATCCATTTCATCAACAAGCCGATGCCCGGCAACCTGCCCAAGCGCACCAGCCGCGCGTTGCTCGACATCGAGGACGACAAGGTCATCCCGGTGATCCGCGACCCGCGCAAGGTCAACGGCCCGGAATACAACGGCGACGCCGTGTTCTACTTCCCCGGCTGCGGCTCCGAGCGCCTGTTCAGCCAGGTCGGCCTGGCCACCCAGGCCATGCTCTACCACGTCGGCGCCCAGACCGTGCTGCCGCCGGGCTACCTGTGCTGCGGCTACCCGCAGACCGCCGCCGGCGAAGACGAAAAGGGCCAGAAGATCACCACCGACAACCGCGTGCTGTTCCACCGCGTCGCCAACACGCTGAACTATCTCGACATCAAGACCGTGATCGTGTCCTGCGGCACCTGCATGGATCAGTTGCAGAAGTACGAGTTCGAGAAGATCTTCCCCGGCTGCCGGCTGCTCGACATCCACGAGTACCTGATGGAAAAGGGCGTCAAGCTCGACGGCGTGCAGGGCGTGAAGTACATGTACCACGAGCCCTGCCACACGCCGATGAAGGTGCATTCCGGCATCAAGGTGGCCAACGAGCTGATGGGCACGCGCGTCGACCTGTCCGACCGCTGCTGCGGCGAATCCGGCACGCTCGCGGTCGCCCGCCCCGACATCTCGACCCAGGTTCGCTTCCGCAAGCAGGAAGAGATCGAGAAGGGCGCGGCCAGGCTGCGCGAGGACGATCCCAACGCCCGCATCAAGCTGCTGACCTCCTGCCCGAGCTGCCTGCAGGGCATGCACCGCTACGCCAACGACGCCGGCGGCGTCGAGCCCGACTACATCGTGGTCGAACTCGCCCGCCACCTGCTCGGCGAAAACTGGCTGCCCGACTACGTCGGCAAGGCCAACAACGGCGGCATCGAGCGCGTGCTGCTGTAGGCGGAGGCGACGCAGCAAAACAAGGGCCGGGGTCTTGCGACCCCGGCCCTTTGCATTCGACTCCGCTACAACAAGGCTGGACGACCCGGCCATCGCGCCGGGCAGCGCAGCTTCAGCCTTCGGCAGCTTCGCTGGGGTGGGTGCGGTCCCACAGCGCACGCAGCGCTTCGCTCGCGGTCATGCGCAGGCGGTGGCGGACGATGCTGCTGACCTCGGTATCGCCCGGGTTGACCTCCACCGTCGGCACGCCGTCCTGCGCCGCCCATACGACGGGCCCGGCGATGTAGGGAAAGACGCTGGTGGTGCCGATCGAGACCACCAGATCGAGCCCCTGCTGCAGCACGTGCTCGAGGCGCTCCAGCGCACGCTGCGGCAGTTGCTCGCCGAACAGCACGATGTCCGGCCGCATGATGCCGCCGCAGCGCGGGCATTCGGGCGGAATCTGCAGCCCTGCATAGTCGGCCACCCGGCGCGCATTCATGCAGTCGTCGCAGCGCAGGCGGTGCACCGTGCCGTGCATCTCGATCAAGTTGCGCGAGCCGGCATCGGCATGCAGGCCATCGACGTTCTGCGTCAGCACGCAGACCATCGGCTTTTCCTGCTCGAGCGCGGCGATCAGGCGGTGCGCGGTATTGGGGCGGGCGCCGCGGCAGTTGGCTTCGATCTCGGCGATGTATTTCCACGAGACCTCGGGCCGCAGCGCCATCATCTCGCCCGACAGCGCCTCCTCGATCGTCAGCCCTTCGGCCGTCAGGCGCTCGTGGTACAGGCCGCCGATGCCGCGGTAGGTGGGCAGGCCGGAGTCGGCCGAGATGCCTGCGCCGGTGATGAAGAGAATGCGCTGCGCCCGGGCCAGCAGCGCGGCGACGCGGTCCAGTTCGGGATCCGGATAATCACGGTACATGGCTCGAGGAACTCAATGCTCCCTGGGCTGCGAGGCGGAAGAGGCCGGCGAGGTCAGCTCGATGTAGCGCTGCCGGTCTTCGTCGAAGCGGTCGAGTATCGCCGAACGCTCGCGCATCTTGGCATCGATCACGCTGCGCTGGGCGACGATCTCGCTGTCCAGGCTGCGGATGTTCTCCTCGACCACCGGATCGGCCTTGCCCTCGCCGGCCTGGGCAGCCTCCTGGATCAGTTCGTGCTGGCGCTCGATCAGTTCGGCCTCGCGCTGGCGCAGGATCTGGATGGATTTGTCCAGCGAACCGATTTCCCGGTCGCGCCGCTCGTCGAGATGCTCCAGGCTGCGATAGGTTTCGAGCAGGGCCTCGTCCATGCGCAGCTGCTTCAGGCGGGCCGCCTCCTGGGCGCGGCGCTCCCGTTCCAGCGCATTGCGCCGGGCGATTTCCTCGGTGGTCAAGGGTGCCGGCACGATGCGGCGCACGGTCCCCGATGGGTTCATCTCGCGATAGGCTCGGCCGTAGCACACCGGCGGCAGGATGTCGCCGCAGACCGGCTGGCTGCCGACGTCGCAGCAATAGATCACGCGCCCGCCTTGCGCCTGGGCCAGCGCCCCATCGGCCGCCATCAGCGCCGCAGCGGCCAGCACGCCCGCCAGCACGCCCCTGCCGGACGACTGCTCAGTTCGACGCAATGCCATATTGTTCGCGGTAGGCCTGCACTGCGCCCAGGTTCGCCGCAAGCTCGGGACTGTCGGCCAGGTAGGCGATCAGGTCTTCGAGCGTCGCCACCGCGATCACCGGAATGCCGAACTGCTCGCGTACTTCCTGCACCGCCGACAGCGCCCCCTTGCCGCGCTCCATGCGATCGAGGGCGATCACCACGCCCGCCGGCGTCGCGCCCGCGGCACGAATGATCTCCACCGACTCGCGCACCGAAGTGCCGGCCGAGATCACGTCGTCGAGGATCAGCACGCCGCCCTTCAGCGGCGCGCCGATCAGGGTGCCGCCTTCGCCATGGTCCTTGGCTTCCTTGCGGTTGAAGGCGAAAGGCAGGTCGATGCCTTCTTCGGCGAGGCGGATCGCCGTGCCGGCGACCAGCGGGATGCCCTTGTAGGCCGGGCCGAAGAGCATGTCGCAGGCCACGCCCGAAGCACGGATCGCCCGCGCGTAATAGCCGCACAGTTCGCGGAAGGAGGCACCGTCGTCGAACAGACCGGCATTGAAGAAATACGGCGAGTTGCGCCCCGCCTTGGTCACGAAGGCGCCGAAGCGCAGCACCCCCTTGCGACAGGCAAGCGCGATGAAATCCCGGCTAAAATCCACGGCTGTCCGGCTGCTGTGCAGCATTTCTGGAAAGCATCCATGTTACGCATCATCTCCCTCAACCTCAACGGCATCCGCTCCGCAGTCACCAAGGGTTACCTGGACTGGCTGCCCCGCCAGCAGGCCGACATCGTCTGCATGCAGGAGCTGAAGGCGCAGGCCGGCGACCTGAGCCCGGACATGCGCGCGCCGGCAGGCATGAAGGGCTGGTTCCATCACGCCGAGAAGAAGGGCTACAGCGGCGTCGGCATCTACAGCCGCATCGAGCCGGACCGCGTCGTCGAAGGCCTGGGCATCGCCGACATCGACGCCGAGGGCCGTTTCCTGCAGCTCGATTTCGGCAAGCTCTCGGTAGTGTCGCTGTACCTGCCGTCGGGCTCCAGCTCGGAAGAGCGGCTGCAGATCAAGTTCGGCTTCATGGACCGGTTCCTGCCGCACATGGCCGCGCTCGCCGCCAGCGGACAGGAAGTCGTGGTGTGCGGCGACTGGAACATCGCCCACCGCGAGATCGACCTGAAGAACTGGAAATCGAACCAGAAGAACTCGGGCTTCCTGCCCGAGGAGCGCGCCTGGCTCAGCCGCCTGTTCGACGAGCAGGGCTGGATCGACGTCTATCGCCGGCTGCATCCCGAGGCCACCGACGCCTGTTACACGTGGTGGTCGAACCGCGGCCAGGCCTGGGCGAAGAACGTCGGCTGGCGGCTGGACTACCAGATCGCCACGCCCGGCGTCGCCGCCACGGCGCAAAGTACCGCCGTCTACAAGGAGCAGCGCTTCTCCGACCACGCGCCGCTGACTGTCGACTACGACTGGGCGCCGTAGGGCGCACCGTTTCAGCGGCGGCGCGCGACCACGAGCTGGTAGAGGCCGCCGAAGCGGGTCTCCTTGTGCCACTCGAAGTCGCCCGCCTCGTCGGCGAGCGTCTCCAGCGGCACGTCGAGCAGGGATTCGGCGAAGGGCTCGAGCCAGCGGAACACGCCCGCCATCACCGGCGCCAGCGGATGCCAGGCGCGCGGCCGGTGGTAATCGACGAACACCGCGCGGCCGCCGGGCTTCACCGCCGCGAGCAGGTTGGCGACGATGCGCCGCCGCTCGGCCTCGGGTACTTCGTGGAGCAGGAAGAAACAGCACACGGCGTCATGGCGCGTGGGCAGGGGATCGACGAGGTCGGCCACTTCGGCGTCGGCCTGCGGCAGGCCGGCGAGCTTGCGCCGCACGTTGTCGATCTGGATCGGCGCCACGTCGCGGATCGACAGGCGCCCCTGCGGGCCGACGCGCCGCGCCAGCATCGGCGAGAAATCGCCATACACGCAGGCGGCCTGCAAGACGTGCTCGCCCGGCGCGAACTGCGCCGCCGCCCAGCGCATCAGGCGGCCGGCGTTGCCCCACAGGATCGCCGACACCACCGGCGCCCGGTCCAGCCAGGGCATGGTGCGCGGGCTCAGGTAAGCCCAGGTATAGGTACGGCTCAAGTATTCCGGCAGTTTCGCGCCGGACGCTTTGGCGCCGGCAAGCGGCACGGATTCGGTACGTATGCTCATCGGACAGGAGAAAGGGGTCGCTGCCTGACTGGTCGCCGCAGCACGCGCATGGCGTAGCCGGGCAATGCCGCCAGACTGTTGGTGTTCCCTGGACTATACGCGTTTTTTGCGCCGCACAAACCCTCTCCCTCCAGCACTGGCGCCCACTTCAGTGCCTGCTCTCATATTTGTTACCGGCTGCTGCATTGCCTTCGCATCCCGGCAGCGTTAGCCTGTTGCTGGGCGCGCAGAAGCGCGATCATTCATGACGGATGAACAAGGAGAGATACCATGGCCAAAGCTGCAATCCCCTCGAAAGACAAGCTCGTCGATGATCTCAAGGCCATCATCACCGACGCCGAGGATCTGCTTGCCCTGACCGCCGACCAGACCGGCGACAAGCTGGGCGACCTGCGCGGCCGCATCACCGAACGCCTCGCCGCGGCCAAGGACAAGCTGTCCGACGCCGAAGCCGCGCTGATCGATTCGAGCAAGAAAGCCGCCCGCGCCACCGACGACTACGTACATGAGCACCCCTGGCAGTCGCTGGGCGTCGCTGCCGGCGTCGCCTTCCTGCTCGGCCTGCTCGCCAGCCGCCGCTGACACCGAAGATGGAGCAGGCCCGCAAGCCGCGCCTGGCCGGGCGCCTGCGCGGCATCGCCGATGCCGCGCTGCAGACGCTGCAGACGCGGCTCGAACTGCTGGCGCTCGAGGCGCAGGAAGAAAAACTGCGCCTCACCCGCCTCGCGATCAACATCGTGCTGTGCGGGCTGCTGCTGGGCTTCGGCCTGGTCTTCCTGATGGTGTTCCTGACCGTGCTGTTCTGGGAGGAGTACCGCCTGCTCGCACTCGGCCTGTCGACCGCGATCTGCCTCGGCGGCGCACTATTCACCGCGACCAACGTGGCGCGCGAATTCAAGCAGGGCAGCCGGCTGTTCGCGACCAGTCTCGCCGAACTCGCCCGCGACCGGGATGCCCTGCGCGCGCCCGACGACGACAACTGAACGGCTTTCCGCCATGGACCCGCGACTCGTCGACATCGCCCTGCGCAAGCAGCGCCTGCAGCTTCGCGCCGAGGCCCAGCGCGAAGACATGACGGCACGCCTGGCCGGCATCGAAGCCGGCCTGTCGCGCCTCGATGCCGTGCGCGACCAGTTGTCGTGGGCGAAGGAAAAAGTGCCGCTGCTGTCGGTCGGTCTGATCACCGTGCTGCTGTTCAAGCCACGCCTCACCTTGCGCCTGGCCCGGCGCGCCTGGCTGGGCTGGCTGCTGCTGCGCCAGGCGCGCGGCAGCCGTCTGCTGCCGTTCGCCGTCCCGGTGCTGCGGCGCCTGCTGCGCTCGCTGAAGCGCGCGCTGTCGGCCTGAACGGCGCCATCGCTCGCCGCCGGCCGGCGGCCTCATTGCCCGAAAGAAAGGCTCGCCGCGGTACGCCTCAGATCAGTCGTGGCGGGTGCCGAAGATCTTGTCGCCCGCATCGCCGAGCCCGGGAATGATGTAGCCCTGCTCATCCAGGTGGCTGTCGATGCTGGCCGTGAAGATGTCGACATCCGGATGCCGCGTGTTCATCAGCGCGATGCCCTCGGGCGCCGCCACCAATACCAGCGCGCGAACCTGCCTGCAGCCCTTGCGCTTGAGCATATCGACCGTCGCCGCCATCGAGCCGCCGGTGGCCAGCATCGGGTCGATGATCAGCGCCATCCGCTCGTCGAGCTGGCCGACGAATTTCTCGAAGTAGGGCACCGGCTGCAGGGTTTCCTCGTCGCGCGCGATGCCGGCCACGCTGACCTTGGCGCTCGGCACCATGTCGAGCACCCCGTCGAGCATCCCCAGTCCCGCGCGCAGGATGGGCACCACGGTGACTTTCTTGCCCTTGATGCGCTCGATCCGGACCGGTCCCGCCCAGCCCTGGATCTCGACCGTTTCCAGCGGGAAATCCTTGCAGGCCTCGTAAGCCAGTAGCCGTGCGATTTCGGCCGTGAGTTCGCGGAATTTCTTGGTGCTGATATCGCCTTCGCGCATCAGGCCGATCTTGTGACGCACGAGCGGGTGGCGGATTTCGTGGATGGGCATGGCGGCTCCGGGCAGCAGGGCAAAGATCCGCTTCTTTTACCGCGCCGCCGAAGCACACACAAGGACACGCGGCACCAGATGCGGCCGAGACCGGCGGCGCCTCCGGTTCGGCGCTAGAATGACGAGCCCGAACATTCCCCGGCACGACCCCGCGGCCCATCGACATGCAAGCAGATCTGGAAGAAATCAAACGCGCCCGCGAGGAAGCGGACTGTCTCGCCGACGGCGCCACCGTGGAAGCGGCGCTCGACCGCATGGCAGCGGAGATCACCGCGCGCCTGGCCGATCGCAATCCGCTGGTCTATACGGTGATGAACGGCGGCCTCATCCTCGCCGGGCGCATCCTACCGCGCCTGCTGTTCCCGCTCGAAGTCGCCTACCTGCACGCCACCCGCTACGGCCATGCGCTGCAGGGCACCCAGCTCGACTGGCGCGTGCGCCCGACCCAGGACCTGCGCGGCCGCAGCGTGCTGGTGCTGGACGACATCCTCGACGAAGGCCACACGCTGAAGGCCATCATCGAGCACCTGAAGGAAGAAGGCGCCACCGAAGTGCTGTCCGCGGTGCTGGTGCACAAGCTGCACGAGCGCAAGGCCAGCCCCGGCATGCGTGCCGATTTCAGCGGCCTCGACGTCGCCGACCGCTTCCTGTTCGGCTGCGGCATGGACTACAAGGGCTACTGGCGCAACGCGCCGGGCATCTACGCCGTCAAAGGCCTGTAAGACCGACCCTGACCACCAGGAGAATCGCCATGCTCTACACCTTCAAGTCTTCCGCCAGCGCCGACGTGCTGATGCTGGGCGACTCGGCGAAGAAGCTCATCGCCATCATGGGCAAGGACGCTGCCGACAGCCAGGGCATCGTCACGGTCGAACAGTTGCCGGAGGCGATCGTCCGCCTGCGCACCGCGATCGAGGAAGACCGCGCGCGCCAGGCCGAGCTCGAACGCCAGCGCACCGAACAGGATGTTGCCGCCGACCGCGAAGCCGGCCGCACCGGCATGGCGGCGCCGGTCGGGCTCGCACAGCGCGCCTGGCCGCTGCTCGACATGCTCGAAACCGCGCAGAAGGAAGCAGTGCCGGTAACCTGGGGAGCTTGAGCCGGCGCGCGTGCGGTACCGCGGCATCAGACCCGCTGCCCGCAGCGGGTGCAGAAAACCTGGCCAGGCGCAATCCGGTGGCCGCAGGCGACGCAGAACTGCGGCCGCGCGGGTGTAGGCGGCGCGGCGGGCGCCACCAAGGCCTCGATCGCTGCTGCCAGACGCTTGACGCCGTCGGCGAAGTAGGGCTCGGGCGGGATGATCACGGCATTGATCGAGGGCAGCGCCGCGAGCGAGGCCGGCAAGTCCTCGCGCGCGGGCATCCTGGCCTGCTTGACGAGCACCGGCACCAGCGGCAGCGCCAGGCCGAGCGCAGTCTCGAGCTCGAAGCGCACCGGATCGTCGACCTGATCGAGGCGGCGGCGACCCTGGCGATCGGTGGCCTCGGCCCACTGCGGGCCGATGATCGCCACCATCGCATGCGCGACCCGGATCGTCTCCTCGACCTTGCGCACGAAGTCCATGCCGGCCGGGATCGAATCGACGTCGCGGAAGATCGCGTGTTCGCCGAAGCACATGCCGAGCCGGTCGCGGATGCGGCCGGTGATGTGCTCGGTGTCGTCGCGGCGGTAGGACAGGAAGATCATCGGCTCGGCGCTCGCCTGCAGGCGCGGCGGAGGCGTGCTGCGGTCCGCGGCCGCGGAGCCGGCGCCGACCGCAGGCGCCTCGGCCACTTCGGTGCCAACGACGCTCAGGTAGAAATAGTCGCCCGGCGACAGCATCGAGCCGAACGCTGCACCCAGCCCGCGCAAGGACAGGCCACTCTGGCCGAGCAAGGGCGCTCTTTCGCCGCATTCCAGGCGCACGGTCTGGCCCGCGCGCAATTCGAGCATCAGCGGCGGGCTCTTGTAGAAATCCATCTCCACGCCGATCTCGTGGGCGCCGACCGGCAAGGCATAGCGCCGCGTAGCACCCGCTTCGAGGCTGTCCACCTTGCGGCCGTCGATGAGCACGCCGTAGCTGCGCAGCACGTTCACCGCCGCGCGCGGGCGGGTGAGTTCAATGGCGGCCAGCGGGGCACTCACGAGTCCGGGCTCCTCAATACTGCTCGGTACCGAGCAAAAAGTAGAAAACGGTGATGCCGAGGCCGACGAAGAACCAGGTCTTGCCGAGCGCCAGCTTCTCCGGCGACTCGGCGCGCATCCAGTAATACAGCCCCATGCCCATGCCGACGATCGGGAACACCACGCTGGCGGCGATCACGCCCCACTTGAGTCCCGGCGAGACAGCGGGGCCGGCGCGGCTGAGATCGACGATGCGCACAGGCTCGCCAGGCGCGACAGGGCGTCCCGGCGCCGGCGGGGGCTCGGGCGCAGGTTCGCCGACGGCTGCGCCGCAATGGCCGCAGAAACGTGCGCCCGCCTCGTTCTCCTTACCGCACTGGGGGCAGAACATGATGGCATCCTCCGCGCTGGGGTCGGTTCCAGTATAGCCAAGGAAGCCGGTTCGTGAGCCGGTGCGCAGCCAGGCGATCGGGCGCCGGGTGCCCGCTGGAGCGCCGCGCTCGCCTGCCCCGCCGGATTGCGGAGGTCAATCGCCGCCGCAGTCAGTCGCCACCGCAGTCAATTACCACAACTCGCAGCGAGCCAGCGCGCCGCGGTTTCGACGTCGAGATCGCCTTGCGTGGAGCGCATCGTCACCCGCGTGGTGAAGCGCTCGGGGCTGTCGACCTGGGCCCTGAACCGACCGGTCGCGTCCGGCCCGGTACACTTCAGCGTGCCGGTGACCGTATTGCCGGCCTTCGCGACATCGCTCAGCGTGCAGTTGCCTTCCACCTTGCCCGAATAGATCGTGTCCTGGCGCGCCTGCTCGGGCGTGATGCAAGTACGGACGGAACCGTCCTGGCCAAGGCTCACGCCGCGCTGCGCCATCTCCTGTTCGAGCATGCGGCGGGTTTCGGCGGGCAGGAGCTTGAGCTGCTGCTGCAGTTGGGCCATCTGCGACGACATGTCGGGCAGGCCGCCCAGGCTCAGGTGGGTGGAACGGAACTCCCACAGGCCGGGGCGGATGTCGTCGACCGCGTGGGCGGGGAGCGAAAGGCCGGCCAGGGCCAGCACGAATGCGGCGGATGCAGCGGGGCGACGGGAGAGCATGAACGGTGTCCTGTGGTGTGGGCTCGGTTATGGGCCGCAGACGATCGAAACGATGGAATTATCTCCGGCAGGGGCAGCGCGTTCCATGCACGCGCACCTTCCGTTGGTGAGCAAAGTTGTCCGCCGAAGCGCTCCACGCCGGCGGCCACTGCCGGACCGGTCCTGGTCGCTGCCGGCCGCGTTGGGCGTATTCTCCCGGACTCGCCCGATCGACGACTTCCTGCACAGGCTGCGAGCCCTGCGCCGCCGCCCGTGCGGCACGACAACCCTGAACACGCCGAAGATGCCCGACGCCACCTCCGCCCCGCTCCACCGCCTCCACGCCGACATCGACGCACGTGTCGCGGCCATCCGTCAATCCCATCCCGACTGGCAGTGCGCGCGCGGCTGCGCCACCTGTTGCCGGCAGTTGGCCGATGTCCCGCGGCTGAGCGCGGCCGAATGGGCCTTGCTGAAACAAGGCCTCGCCACCCTGCCGCCGTCGCGCCTGGCCGGGATCGGCGACAAACTCGCCCGGCTTGCCGCCGCGCCCTCACGCCCCATCGTGTGCCCGATGCTGGACGAAATCGAAGGCGCCTGTCCGGTCTACGCCCAGCGCCCGGTCGCCTGCCGGACTTACGGCTTCTACGTCCAGCGCGAACTCGGCCTGTATTGCGGCGGCATCGAGCAACGCGCCGCCGGTGGCGAACTGGCCGACGTGGTGTGGGGCAACCACGACGCTGTCGACCACGCCCTCGGCGCGCTCGGCGAACTGCGGCCGCTGACGGAATGGTTTGCGCGGGACACGCCAGGGGTCGAGGATGCCGGGCAAAACGTGCCGGGTTCCTCCGCCAAGACCTGACCGACAGGATCGCCACTTCCGGAAGCCGCCGCTGCGCGAGGGCCTCCCCGGACCGGAACCTCCCTTCGCGGCCGGGCGGCAGCCCGCAGCCGGTCGCCCGCAGCCGGCCGCCGGGAACCGCCAGCTCAACCTGCGACCAGCATGCCCTGGCGCTCGATGAAGCCGATGATCTCGACCAGCCCCTGCCCCGTCTTCTGATTGGAGAAGACGAAGGGGCGCGGGCCGCGCATCTTGCACGCGTCCCGTTCCATGACGTCCAGCGATGCGCCCACCAGCGGCGCGAGGTCGATCTTGTTGATGACCAGCAGGTCGCTGCGGGTGATGCCCGGCCCGCCCTTGCGCGGGATCTTGTCGCCGGCGGAAACGTCGATGACGTAGATCGTCAGGTCGGACAGTTCCGGCGAGAAGGTCGCCGCCAGATTGTCGCCGCCGGATTCGACGAAGATGATGTCCAGCCCCGGAAAACGGGCATTGAGGCGATCCACCGCCTCCAGGTTGATCGAGGCGTCCTCGCGGATCGCAGTATGCGGACAGCCGCCGGTCTCGACGCCGATGATGCGCTCCGGCGCCAGCGCCTCGTTGCGCACCAGGAACTGGGCGTCCTCGGCGGTGTAGATGTCGTTGGTGACGACGGCGATGTCGTACTTGTCGCGCAGCGTCAGGCACAGCGCCAGCGTCAGCGCGGTCTTGCCCGAACCGACCGGGCCGCCGATGCCGACGCGCAAGGGGCCGCGCCGATTGGGGACATGCATGTTCATGATCTGAAAAGCCTCGTGTATTGGGTTTCATGCCGACTGCTGGCGATCGCCAGGCCGGGGGTGTAGTTGCTCCAGCGCGCCTCGGGCAGGCACAGCGCCACCTCCACCAGCGGCACGATGCGCTCGCCCAGCGCGGCGAGCAGGCGCTGGCCGGCGCTCTGACCCAGCGGCACGCATTTCACCGCCGCCATCACCTGGTTCTCGGCCCAGGCCCACAGGTAGGCGGCCAGCGCCTGCGCGGCCGGCACCTGCCAGGCCGCGGCCGCCGCCGACCAGGCGGTCGGGAAGGCCGGCGTGTCGATGGCGAGCAGGCGTTCGCGCCAGCCGGGCAGCGTCGCGAAGGCATCGAGCTCGGCCAGCAGGCGCACCAGCGACCAGCCCATCTGCACGGTTTCGGCGCGCAGTTCGGCGCTCTCGCGGCTGGCGAGGAAATCGTCGTTGAGACGCACGACCTCGGCATCGTCGCCCCGCGCCCAGGCACCGATCTGGCAGGCCAGCAGCGGCGCCTCGAAACGCGCCAGGCTCCATTCGAGCAGGTCGCCGATCCATGCCGCGGCATCCGCCTCCTTGCTCACGACACCGCTTTCCACCGCCCATTCCAGGCCTTGCGAATAGGTGTAGGCACCCACCGGCAGCGCCGGACTGCTCAATTGCAGCAGGCGCAGCAGCGGCAGCAGGCCGCCGTTCAGCAGCGGACCGGCGGACATGTCCACGCTCAACGCCCCGCCATCATATGGATGCGTGCGCCGCTGCCGTCGCCGGGATGCTGGTGGCCGTGGGCGTAGGCGCCGGCTTCGGGTTCGAACGGCGCATCCAGTTTCACCAGTTGCGCGCCCAGGCCGGCAAGCATGCCTTCGAGCACATGGTCGGCCTGGATGCGCAGCCAGTCGCCGCCGGCGTCGCTGCCGACCTGCACCGCGACGTGGCGGTTGCCGAGGTGGTAGGCCGCACGCGCGAGTTCGACCGGCGAGGCGCAGCGGGCTTCGATCAGTTCTTCCGGCGCGGCGCGGACTTCGACGATGCGGCCGTCCCTGGCCTGCAGCTTCTGCCCGCCGCGCAGGATGGTGCCGCGCGGCAGGAACAGCCCGGCCTCGGCGCCCGACACCAGCTTCGCGCGCAGCCGGCTCTTGGTGCGGTAGTTGAAGTCGAGTTCGAGCACCTCGGCCGCCGCTTCGCTGCCTTCGTAAAGCGATTCGATCAGCAGCACCGCGGCGGTTTCGGCCGGGGTATCGTTGGCCGGCGCACCGGAGTCTGGAGTCAGGGTCGTCGTCATGGCTGGATTCAGAACAGGAAATAGCGCTGCGCCATCGGCAGCGTGTCCGCCGGCTCGCACACCAGGTGCTCGCCATCGGCGCGGACGACATAGGTTTCGGGATCGACGTCGATCTCCGGCGTGGCGTCGTTGAGCACCATGTCGCGCTTCTGCACCGTGCGGCAGCCTTTGACCGCGACCAGCGGCTTGCCCAGGCCGAGCGCCGCCACCGCCGGATTGGCCAGCGCGGCCTGCGACACGAAGGTCACCGACGTCGCCAGCGCCTTGCCGAAGGCGCCGAACATCGGCCGGTAATGCACCGGCTGCGGCGTCGGGATCGAGGCATTGGGGTCGCCCATCGCCGCCGCCGCGATCATGCCGCCTTTCAGCACCAGGCTCGGCTTGACGCCGAAGAAAGCCGGCCGCCACAGCACCAGGTCGGCTAGCTTGCCTTCCTCGATCGAGCCGACGACGTGTCCGATGCCGTGCGTGATCGCCGGGTTGATGGTGTATTTGGCGATGTAGCGGCGCACGCGGAAGTTGTCGTTGCCGCGGCCCTCGTCCTCCGGCAGGGCGCCACGCTGCAGCTTCATCTTGTGCGCGGTCTGCCAGGTGCGGATCACCACTTCGCCGACCCGGCCCATCGCCTGCGAATCCGACGACATCATCGAGAACGCGCCGGTGTCGTGCAGGATGTCCTCGGCGGCGATGGTCTCGCGCCGGATGCGCGACTCGGCGAACGCGACGTCCTCGGCGATCGCCGGGTCGAGGTGGTGGCACACCATCAGCATGTCGAGATGCTCGTCGATGGTGTTGACCGTGTAGGGACGCGTCGGGTTGGTGGACGACGGCAGCACGTTCGGACGGCTGATCGCCTTGATGATATCCGGCGCATGGCCGCCGCCCGCACCTTCGGTATGGAAGGTGTGGATGGTGCGATCCTTGAACGCCGCCAGCGTGGTCTCGACGAAGCCGGACTCGTTGAGCGTGTCGGAGTGGATCGCCACCTGCACGTCCATCTCGTCGGCCACCGTCAGGCAGTTGTCGATCGCCGCCGGCGTCGTGCCCCAGTCCTCGTGCAGCTTCAGGCCGATCGCACCGGCCACCACCTGCTCCTTCAGCGGTGCCGGCAGGCTGGCGTTGCCCTTGCCGAAGAAGCCCATGTTCATCGGAAAGGCATCGGCCGCTTCGAGCATGCGATGGATGTGCCACGGCCCCGGCGTGCAGGTGGTGGCGAAAGTGCCGGTCGCCGGCCCGGTGCCGCCGCCCAGCATGGTGGTGACGCCGCTGGTCAGCGCCTCCTCGATCTGCTGCGGGCAGATCCAGTGGATGTGGCTGTCGATGCCGCCGGCGGTCAGGATCATGCCTTCGCCGGCGATGACCTCGGTACCGGCACCGACCGGAATCGTCACCCCCGGCTGGATGTCCGGGTTGCCGCCCTTGCCGATGCGCCAGATGCGCCCGTCCTTGAGGCCGACGTCGGCCTTGACGATGCCGGTCACCGCATCGACGATCAGCGCATTGGTGATGAGGGTGTCGGCGACGCTGGCCGACACGTCCTGGCCCTGGCCCATGCCGTCGCGGATCACCTTGCCGCCGCCGAACTTCACCTCCTCGCCGTAGATCGTCCAGTCCTTCTCGACCTCGATCACGAGCTCGGTGTCCGCCAGCCGCACGCGGTCGCCCACCGTCGGGCCGAACATTTCCGCGTAGGCGCGGCGCGAGATCTTCGCCATCACAGCGCTCCCATCACCTGGCCGTTGAAGCCATACACCTCACGCTCGCCGGCCAGCGCCACCAGCTCGACGGTGCGCGACTGCCCCGGCTCGAAACGCACCGCCGTTCCCGCCGCGATGTTCAGCCGAAAGCCGCGCGCCGCCGCGCGGTCGAAGGCCAGCGCCTCATTGGTCTCGGCGAAGTGGTAGTGCGAACCGACCTGGATCGGGCGGTCGCCGGTATTGCTCACCGCCAGGCTCAGCGTGGCACGGCCGGTATTGAGCTCGATGTCGCCGTCGGCGACGAAGAATTCTCCGGGGATCATCGTCTTCTCCTCACACGATCGGTTCATGCACGGTCACCAGCTTGGTACCGTCCGGAAACGTCGCTTCGACCTGGATGTCCGGGATCATCTCCGGCACCCCTTCCATCACGTCCTCGCGTGCCAGCAGTGTCGCGCCGTAGCTCATCAGCTCGGCCACCGTGCGCCCATCCCGCGCACCTTCCAGGATCGCGCAGGTGATCAAGGCCACGGCCTCCGGGTAATTCAGCTTCAAGCCCCGTGCGCGCCGCCGCTCGGCCAGCAGGCCGGCGGTGAAGATCAGCAGCTTGTCCTTCTCGCGTGGCGTCAGTTCCATCGTCCTCTCCGCGGCGCCCGGCGCCGCCTGCAACACAATTGATCAGGTATTCCAGATGCGCGGGGGCTGCGCCGCCCGCCCCGCCACCACCGGCCGCGCCGCCGCCCACAGGCGCGCGAACCACGCCCGCCCCGGCTCGCAGACCGGCCCCAGCCAGCGCGCCAGCAGCAGGCCGGGCAGCAGCGTCACCGCGCCCTGACCCGCCTCGGCTTCGATGCCGCGCCAGCATTCGAGCAATGCACCATCACAGTGCGGCGAGGCGACGACGAAGCTGCCGCCGACCGGCTTCCCCTGCATGCCCACCGCCGCGCCGAGCAAGGCGCTGCCGCCCGCCAGCACACCACGTTCGAGCCACAGCGGACGGCCGTCGCGCTCGATCCGGGTGCGCATCGCCAGTTCGCCATGGTTGAAGCGCTCGCCGGACGCGGTGCGCCCGAAGCACAGCATCTCGCTGCCGACGAAGCAGGCGTCGCCATGCAGGCGCACTGCGGTGGACAGCTCACCCAGCGCGCTATCGAAGACGATGCTCTCCTGCGGCAACCATTCGCAGACGCCGCCGGCAGCGACTTCGATGCGCTGCGCCAGCAAGCCCGTCTGCCCCCCGCTGCGGTACCACTTGCCCGCGCCTGGGGTAGTCACCAGCACATGCGCGCCCGGACCGACGTCGAGATGAACGCTCAGGCGGTCGCCGCCCGCAATTCCCGCCGGCGGATGCACCAAAATGGTGTGGCATACCGCCTCTCCTTCGGGATACAGCGGCCGCTGCACCACCAGCGGTCCGACATGTTCGCGGCGCGCCAGCACCGTCCGCCCGCCGCGCCGCGCATAGCCAAGGCGCAATTCGGCCCGCCAGCCGCGGCCGGCGGGCTGCTCGGCCAGGGCATGGGTTTCGGGCGTGCTTACGGCGTTCATGCCGGACGATAAGCAAACGGCGTTCCAGCACTGGCAGGACGGCCGTATCTGCTTGTCGATCAAGGAAATTTCAGCACCACTCCAGCACCGGAACGGTCGATGGCAGGAAGTCGGACGGTCTGCGGCCGAAGACTTGCACCATCTCGGTGCATGAACTCGATCGGCGCCGCGAGGCAAGGCCGCCAAGTGCATCGAACCTGCTGCCGTGTCCCAAGCGCGCAGGCCGAAGCCACAGCGGCCGGCGCCCTGCCCTAGGGCGTTTCGCCGCCCTGCGCTTTCCTCATCAGCACCACGTCCTTGCACGGCACTTCGCACAGCCAGCCGAAACGGTCCGCCAGCCAGCGGAAGCTCGCCTCGCGGTAGAACACCACGTGCGTCGGATCGCGGCGGTAATGCCAGCCGGCGAAGCGGACATCGTCGGTCTGGAAGCAGGTCATCACCGCCAGCCAGCCGCCGGGCCGCAGCAAGCCGTCGAGGCGGGCGAATTCGGCTGCCGGATCATGGAAATGCTCCGCGACCTCGGTGCAGGTGATGAAGTCGTAGCTTCGCGCCAGCGCGGCGGCATCCGGCGCGAAGAAGGGGTCGTACAGCGCCACCGCATGTCCGGCTGCGCGCAGCATGCCGGCCAGTGCCGGGCCGGGGCCGCAGCCGTAGTCCAGCCCCTCGCTCGCCGGCGCCAGCCGGGCCAGCAGCGGCGTGGCCAGGCGGCCGAGAAAGCGGCGATAGGCTGGATCGGCGGCATCGTTGCAGTGCAGTTCGTACTCCGCCCGCTCGGCCGCCGCCGGCGGGCGCTGCGCGGGCAGCAGGAAAGTCGCCTCGCAGCTTCCGCAGCGCAGGTAATCCCGCCCTTCGACGCGCATGAAAGAGCGCACGTCGGCGCCGCGACACACCGGGCAGACGGCAGATGCCGGCGGAGAGGCGTCAGCCCTTGCGCTGCCGGGCACGCCTGGCCGCCGACAAGGTGGTGATCGCGACGCCGGCCAGCACCGCCGCGCCCGCCAGCCAGCGCTCCGCGCCCAGGTGCTCGCCGAGCATCATCATGCCGAGCAGGGCACTGAGCACCGGCACGCTCAGTTGCACCGAACCGGCGGCGATCGCAGTCATCCGCACCCGGACCCAGTACCACACCGCATAACCCAGCCCCGACATCACGGCGCCGGACAGCAGCGCGTAGGCGACGCCAACACCATCCATCCGGATGGCGTCGCGCTGCAGGAACATCAGGCCGAGCGCCAGCGGCAAAGCCCAGATGAAGCTGCTGGCGGTGTTGCCCACCGGCGTGTCCTGGCTGAAGCGCCCGAGCAGCGAGAAGCCGCCCCAGGCGATGCCGGCGATCGTCATCAGCCCGGCGGGCAGCAATGCCGGCGCCGACGCGCCCGGCGCCAGGAAAGCCACCAGGCCGGCGAGTGCCAGCAGCACGCCCGGCAGGCTGGCACGCTCGCCGCGGGCATAGCCGTAGGCAATCATCGTCAGTTGCGCGCTGGCGAACAGCAGCAGCGCCCCCGCACCGGTGTCGATGCCGCGGTAGGCAAAGGAAAAAGCCACCGCATAGATGAACAGCAGCACGGCGGACGGCCAGGATTTCTGCAGCGACGGCAGCCTGAGGCGCTGGAACAGCACGATCAGCGCCAGCATCGCCGCCCCCGAGGCGAGACGGACGACGATGAAGGATGTCGGGTCGATGGATGTCGTCTGCAAGGCCAGCCGGGTGAGCAGCGAGTTGGCCGCAAAGGCCAGCATGGTGGCGGCCGTCAGCAGGACGATGAGCAAGCCATGCCTTTCCGCCCCGGCGGCATCCTGCGATGCCGCGGTCTCGTTTCCATTCATCGATGATGTCTCCTCAAAGCGGGCGGCCCCGGAGGACTGCCTCATGTCGGCGACCTCGCCCGCCGGCCTCGTCCTGCGGCCGCGGTACCGATCGTCCGGCGAAGTTCGGGATACGGCGCTCAGCCCGGCGGCGGCCGCTCATGAGGCCGCGCGGATTCATCCACACCCGCGATGCGCAGCAGGATGCCGGCGTCGAAACGGCCATCGCCTTGCAGCACCCAATCGACGAAGCTCGCCCCTTCCATCTGGCTGAGAAGCTGGTGCGCACGGGTCCTGGTGTCGATGCCCGAAGGGATCTCGCTGCGCTTCACGCCCTCGTCCAGCACCTTCGTCAACCAGTCGATCTGGAGCTGGAAGAAACGCCGGGTCAGCACCTGCAGCCGCTCCGGCAGCACGGCCATCTCTGCCGCCAGCGCGCCGCACAGCGGCAACTGGCCCTCCTGCTTGCCAACCTTGAACACACCGGCAAAAGCCTCCAGGCGATCCGCAACCGCAGCGAATTCGGCCTCGATGCCGGCGAAGGTCTGCACGACGCCTTCGACATAGGCCTCCACCACCGCCACACCCAGATCCTCCTTGGTGGGAAAGTGGTAGTGGATGCTTGCCTTGCGGATGCCGATCGCCTGCGCAAGGTCGGCATAACTGAAGGCCGCATAGCCCTTGGACCGCAGCAGCGACTCGGCCGTCTGCAGCAGGGATTCGCGGGTGCCGGGAGCGCTCATCGGATGCGTCGTATCGGATTGGTCGGCGCGATACTACCTACTAGTTGATAGGCAATCAAGGCAAACAAAACGGGGCGAGCGCCCCGTTTCCGATCAAGTGCTCCTGCGAACCTCTCAGAAGTGCAGTTCCATCTGGAACATCGGCGCCGTGGTCTTGATGCCCGGCTTCTGGTCGCCATTGGCGAAGGCATGGTTGCCGAACTTGTTGCGCCAGTATTCGTAACCCACGCCCATCAGGAAAGTGTTCTTCTTGCCCCAGGCCATCTGGCCGACGTCGACCATCAGCGAAGTGCGCATCAAGGTTTCGGTCTTGGTCTCGACGCCGGCGTAGTCCTTGCCCTTTTCGCTGTTGACGTTGATGAAGCCCTGGAACTTCAGCGGCACCGGACCGGCGTTGAAGGGGATGCCCCAGGCCGCGCTCAGGATCCATTGCGGGTCGAAAGTGATGTCGCTCTTCGGGCAGGCCGGCGAGCCGAGGCCGCAGTGGTTCCATTCCTTGCCGTACAGCAGGCTGACGTCGAGGAAGCCCGGCACGTCGAACTTCAGCGTCGGGCCGATGACCAGCAGGCGCTTGCGCGGCGCGAAGGTGGTGTTCTTGGTGTTGAGGTCGAAACCGGCGGTCAGCGCGACTTCCTTGACCGGGCCGAAGGCGAGGCTCCGGTCGAAGATCTTGCTCAGATGGAACTGGTGACGGTAGGTCAGGTAGAACTCGGTGGCGCCGTTGCTGCCGTTGCGCGTCGTCGGATCCTTGTCGTCGGACTGGAAGACGTCGAGGTTCACGAAATGCTGCCCGATCGAATGGCCGCTGGCATGGGTGAGCTGCAGCACATGCTTGCGCACCTTCTCGGTGTTGTTGGGCTCGCGGAAGTCGGTACCGTAGCGATAGCCGATGAAGGTGTCGCTCCAGGTCGCCGCCTGGGCGACGGCCGGCAGGGCGGCGAAGGCACAGACGATGGCGAGCGTCTTGCCGCGAGGGTGTCTCTTTATCATTTTTTGGCTCCGGGGAAAGCTGCGGGTGGCAGGAAAAAGAAGCGGAACGGGATATCGGGCAAATCGATGGCAAACAGGCCGGCGAACGACTTTGCGTGCGCTTTTTTCAAGTTAACAGCACACTTCGCGTACGGAAATCACACAGCCGTGATAGCGCGCATCAGACTTGCCTGATACCGTGCATCCTGCTGCGATGCACAAATCATGCCAATCGCACATGCAGTATGCGCTTGTACTGCCACCCACAGGACGAAGCACCCCTGTCGAGGGAATTTCCCACAGCCACGCAACTCGATAGACGTGTATGGTGTCGGGGCTTTTTCGACCGCAAGGCGCGCGAACCCAGGTTCGGAACGCAGCGCAGCCATAAGGAGGAAACACCATGAATGCGACCGCCGCCGACTCCCTGCCGAGCGAAGCCGAGATTCGCCAGGCCCCCGCCGACGACTACATGTCCGCCCGGCAACTGGCTTTCTTCCGCGCCCTGCTCGAACGCGAGCGCGACGCGCTGCTGGAGTCCGCCCACCGCACCACCCTGCACCTGCAGGAGTTCGAGAGCACGCCCGACCCGTCCGACCGCGCCTCGCTCGAAGAAGACCACACCCTGGAACTGCGCGTGCGCGACCGCGAACGCAAGCTGCTGCACAAGATCGACGAGGCCCTGGCCCGCATCGACAACGGCAGCTACGGCTGGTGCGAGGACACCGGCGAACCGATCGGCATTCCCCGCCTGCTGGCGCGGCCGACCGCCACGCTGAGCGTCGAGGCGCAGGAAATCCACGAGGCACGGCGCAAGATGCAGGGTGGCTGAAGACCGCTCAGGGACGTGCCAGCCGCGCGAACTGGGCAACCGCGGCGGTCCGCGTTTCCACCCCGAGCTTCTCGTAGATGTGCTCGAGATGCTTGTTGACGGTGCGCGGGCTCATGTCGAGGATTTCCGCCACGTCGCGGTTGGTCTTGCCGCGCGCCACCCACTCCAGCACGTCCATTTCGCGCGGAGTCAGCGGATTCGGCAGCAGGCCCGGTGACGCACTTTCCGCCGGCGCCTCGCTGCCGCGGGCGCTGATCGCGGCATTCATTTCTCGTGCGACACGCAGATGGGCCCGTAGCCGGGCGACCAGCTCGTCGGGTACCACAGGCTTCACCAGGTAGTCGATGCCGCCGGCCGACAGGCCTTCGACCAGGCGCTCGGTTTCCGCCAGCCCGGTCATGAAGATCACCGGCACGGTGCGCATGCCCGATACCTGCTTGAGCCGGCGGCAGGTCTCGAAACCATCCATGCCCGGCATGCAGGCATCGAGCAGCACCGCGTCGGGGATCACGCGCTCGACCCGCTTCAGCGCAGTGGCGCCGTCGGTCGCCACCAGCACGGTGTAGCCGGCATCGTCGAGCGCCTCGGCGATCATGCGCACGGTGTCGGGCGCATCGTCGATCAGCAGCACGACCGCGCGCTCACGCGCAATGGCATTCGTCTCAGTCATCGGCAGCCTCATCCAGCACTCGAAGCAGGGAATCGAAGCGCAGCGCCATCGTCATCTCGCGCAGCGAGGCCAGCGGCACCTGCAGCTCCGGATGCAGCACCTCGAGTTCGTCGAGGCGGCGGACCAAGCCCTGCAGGTGGCCCAGATCGGCCAGGTCGCGCAGCTCGGCACGGACGCGTGCGGACAGTCCCGACAGCCCGGAGTCAGGTGCCGCAGAGAGGAGACCAGTGACCGCCAGCAAGGCATCGCCGGCCACTCCCATGCTCCGCTGCAGTGCATGCGGCACCGGCGAAGGCACCGGCAAGGTATGCCCGACGCCCGCGCCGGCCTCTCCGCCCGCCTGGGCGTCCGCATAGATCCAGTTCAGCCCCAGCCAGGCGCTCAGGCATGCAAAGAGTTCGGTTTCCAGCACCGGCTTGACGATGAAGTCATCGCAGCCTGCCGCCTCGCGCCGCTGCGGCAGGTTCTCGTAGGCATTGGCCGACACCATCACGATCGGCATGCCGTGACCGGTATCGCGCAGCCGGCGGCACAGCGTCCAGCCATCGAGCGCCGGCATCGACACATCGAGGAAGACCAAGTCGGGCTGCAAGCTGCCGAGCAGGCCCGGCACTTCGTCCGGATGCCGGCATTCATGCACCAGGAAGCCGCGCGGCCGCAGCATGTCGGCGATCAGCCGGCTCTGGCCGGGCTGGTCATCCACCACCAGCAGGCAGCGGCGGCGGCCGGCATAGCCGCGGATCTCGCGCTCGGGCCGCAGCGCCAGCTTCGGCCGGGCAACGCGCGGCAGGTGAAGCTTGACGCGGAACACGCTGCCGCGCCCCGGCGTGCTGCTGACGGTGAGATGGCCGCCGGCGAGTTCGACCAGCAGGCGGGTGATCGTCAGCCCCAGGCCCGTGCCGGGTACGCTGGCCACGCCAGCACCGGCGCCACGCTCGAAGGGCAGGAAGATGCGCTCCATGTCCTCCTGCGCGATGCCGCAGCCGGTGTCGCAGATCTCGAACACCGCGGTCTCGCTTCGCCAGGCGATCTTCAGCCGCACTTCGCCGCGCTCGGTGTAGCGCACCGCGTTTGCCAGCAGGTTGATCAGGATCTGGCGCAAGCGGCCGGTGTCGCCCTGCACCACTTCGGGCATGCCGTCGCTGAACTCGGAGCGGAAATCCAGCCCCTTCCTTACCGCTTCGAGGCGGAACATCTTTTCGATGTGGGCGAGGAATTCGCCGAAGCGGATCTCCTCGCGCCTGAACTGCAGGCGGCCGGCCTCGATGCTGGCGATGTCGAGCAGGCCGTCGATCAGCCCCAGCAGGTGTTCGCCGCTGCGCTGGATGGTGGAGATCGCGTCGCGCCGCCGGCGCGGCAGGTCGGTGTCGCGCAGCATGATCTGGCAGTAGCCGAGAATGGTATTGAGCGGCGTGCGCAGCTCGTGGCTGATGCCGCGCACGTAGCGGCTCTTGGCCGCATTGGCGGCCTCGGCGTCTTCCTTGGCCTGCTGCAGCTTGGCGTCGGTGTCGCGGTGGGCCTCGATCTCGCGCAGCAGCAACTGGTTCTGGCGCTCGGACTCCTCCTGCGCCACCCGCCGGCTCTCATTGACCAGCACCAGCCACCAGATGCCCAGCGCGGCGAGCAACACCAGCACCGCGAAGATGCGCACGAAGGCGATGCCGAGATCGGTTTCGCCGGCCTCGGCGGCGATCAGCTCCTGCTGGTAGACCAGCGCCACCACCGCGGCCAGCACCAAGCTGCAGACCGAGAACACCAGCAGGAACTGCCCCACCCGCCGCGCCACCCGCGCCGAAGCCGGCGACGGCATCCAGCCTGCCATCCGCGCCGCCAGGCGCCCGAACAAGCCAGGTGCCGGCTTGCAGCGGTCGCGGCAGCGCGCATCCAGCGTGCAGCACAGCGAGCAGATCGCGCCGCCGTAGGCCGGGCACTGCGCCATGTCCTCGGACTCGAAGCGGTTTTCGCACACCACGCAGCGCAGTTGCTGCGCCGGCCGCCACTGCGTTTCGCGCGGCCGGGCGAGGTAATAACGGCCGCCGGTGGCCCAGGCGATCAGCGGCGCCAGCACGAAGGCGGTGCCGAGCGAGATGAAGGGCGCGAAAGCCTGCGCCGCGGCGCCCAGATGGCCGCCGAAGGCGACGATGCCGAGCACCGAACCGGCCAGCATCGAACCGACGCCCACCGGATTGATGTCGTACAGGTAGGCGCGCTTGAACTCGATGTGGCGCGGCGACAGGCCGAGCGGCTTGTTGACGACGAGGTCCGCCACCACCGCGCCGATCCAGGCCACCGCCACGCTGGCATACACGCCGAGCACCTGCTCCAGCGCCTCGAACACCCCCAGCAGCATCAGCATCAAAGCGATCAGCACGTTGAAGATCAGCCATACCACCCGCCCGGGATGGCTGTGGGTCAGGCGCGAGAAGAAGTTCGACCAGGCCAGCGAACCGGCATAGGCATTGGTGACGTTGATCTTGACCTGGCAGATGATGACGAAGATGCAGGCCAGCGCCACCGCGGCGCGCGGATCGTCCACGACGTGGCCGAAGCCGGCCAGGTACATCTGCGTCGGCTGCAAGGCCTTGTCCGGCGGCACCATCGCCTGCAGCGCGACGAAGGCGAGGAAAGCGCCGCCCAGCATCTTCAGCGCGCCGGGGATGATCCAGCCCGGCCCGGCGGCGATCACCGACGCCCACCAGCGCAGCGTGTTGCGCCTGCCCGGCGGCGGCAGGAAGCGCAGGAAGTCGACCTGCTCGCCGATCTGCGAGATCAGCGCCACCGCCACGGTACAGCCGGCCCCGACCGCCAGCCAGTCGAAGCTGTTGCCGTGGCGGCCGCCGAATTCGGTGAAGGCCGCGTACAGCTCGGGCTCGCGCACCAGCATGAAGAAGAAGGGCGTCAGCAGCAGCACGACGAACACCGGCTGGGTCCACGCCTGCAGGCGGCTGATCCAGGTGATGCCGTGCGTCACCAGCGGAATCACCACCAGCGAACTGAGCAGATAGCCCCACTGCAGCGGCAGGCCGAACCACAGTTCCAGCGCTAGCGCCATGATCGCCGCCTCGATGGCGAAGAAGATGAAGGTGAAGGAAGCGTAGATCAGCGAGGTGATGGTCGAACCGATATAGCCGAAGCCGGCGCCGCGCGTCAGCAGGTCCATGTCCAGCGCCTCGCGCGCGGCGTAGTAGCTGATCGGCAGGCCGGTGAGGAAGATCACCAGCGCCACCAGGCCGATCGCCCATACCGCGTTGGTGAAGCCCCAGTTCAGCGCGATGGTGCCGCCGATCGCCTCCAGCGCGAGGAAGGACACCGCGCCGAGCGCGGTATTGGCGATGCGCGAGAACGACCACTTGCGGAAGCCGAGCGGCGCATAACGCAGGGCGTAGTCCTCCAGCGTCTCGTCCGCGACCCAGGCGTTGTACTCGCGGCGGATGGGGAGAATGCGCTGGGTGGCGGGAGCGGTCACGGCGATAGGCGGCGAGTGAAAAAAAGATCGGGACAATCCCGGGGTTCAGCAAAAGGCGTTCCCGTACGGCACACGGGCCCCGGGGACGGCACCGCGGCCCTCCACGGTTCGCAGCGCGCGCCGGTTCGCACCGTGTCGGCGCATCCAGCCCGTGCCCACGCACCAGCATGGGAGATGAATGCTCGCGCGGCGCCTGTGCGCTGCACAAAACCATAGCGCCGCCGCCTGCGCATCCCCATACGTCGTTTGACGTATTCGCCGCATCGCGCCCGATGGGTAGTTTGTGCACCGCAGCGAGACGCTGATCCGTCCCGCCTCCCGCACCGCCGCCCACCCATCAAGGAGCGATCCATGTCCGACCAGCACCTGCCCTCCTCCCCGCGCCGCAAGTTCATGCTCGGCGCCGCAGCCCTCCCGCTCGCCCTGGCGATGTCTCGCATCGGCCATGCCGCCGCGCTGCCCACCGCCCAGGTCAACACCACCGGCCTGGCCATCACCGACACCGAAGTCGTGGTCGGCCAGCTGCACTCGGCCACCGGCACCATGGCGATCTCCGAGACCGGCTCGATCCAGGCCGAACAGCTCGCCATCGACCAGATCAACGCGATGGGCGGCATCCTCGGCCGCAAGATCCGCGTCATCAAGGAAGACGGCGCCTCCGACTGGCCGACCTTCGCCGAGAAGTCGCGCAAGCTGCTGGTCAACGACAAGGTCGCCACCGTGTTCGGCTGCTGGACCTCGGCCTCGCGCAAGGCGGTGCTGCCGATCTTCGAGAAGGAAAACGGCCTGCTCTACTACCCGACCTTCTACGAAGGCCTGGAGCAGTCGAAGAACGTCATCTACACCGGCCAGGAAGCCACCCAGCAGATCCTCTACGGCCTCGACTGGGCCAAGCAGGAAAAGAGAGCCAAGACCTTCTTCCTGATCGGCTCCGACTACATCTGGCCGCGCACCTCGATGAAGATCGCGCGCAAGCACGTCGAGGCCTTCCAGGGCGGCAAGATCGTCGGCGAGGAGTACTACCCGCTCGGCCACACCAACTTCAACTCACTGATCAACAAGATCAAGATCGCCAAGCCGGACTGCATCTTCGCCGCGGTGGTGGGCGGTTCGAACGTGGCCTTCTACAAGCAGCTGAAGGCGGCCGGCATCACCGGCGCGAAGCAGTTCCTGCTGACGCTGTCGGTGACCGAGGACGAGATGCTGGGCGTCGGCGGCGAAAACTTCGCCGGCTTCTATTCCTCGATGAAGTACTTCCAGTCGCTCGACAACGCCAACAACAAGGCCTTCGTCGAAGCCTTCAAGAAGGCCTACGGGCCGAAGGCGGTGATCGGCGACGTCACCCAGGCCGCCTATCTCGGCCCCTGGCTGTGGAAGGCGGCGGTCGAGAAGGCGGGCAGCTTCGACGTCGACAAGGTCGTCGCCGCCTCGCCGGGCATCGAGCTGCCGACCGCGCCCGAAGGCTACGTGAAGATCCACGAGAACCACCACCTGTACAGCAAGGCCCGCATCGCCGAAGGCCAGCCCGACGGCAGCTTCAAGGTGGTGGCGGAATCGCCCGAGCTGATGGTGCCGGACCCCTTCCCCAAGGGCTACCAGTAAGCCCCGCCGGCCGCCGCGCCGCTCACGGCGCGGCGGCGCTGCCCCGTCCGACTTTCCCCGGAGAAGCGCCATGTCCTTCGACGAAATCTACAACATCACCCTGATGCAGGGTTTTGCCGGCCTGAGCCTGTTCGCGGTGCTGCTGCTGATGGGGCTGGGCCTGGCGATCATCTTCGGCCAGATGGGCGTCATCAACATGGCGCACGGCGAGTTCATGACCATCGGCGCCTACACCATCTTCCTGCTGTCGACGCTGACCGAAAGCTACGCGCCGGGACTGATGCAGGCCTATTTCCCCTTCGCCATCGTCTGCGCCTTCATCGTCGCCTTCATCTTCGGCTGGCTGGCGGAATGGGCGCTGATCCGGCACCTGTACAAGCGCCCGCTCGACACCCTGCTCGCCACCTGGGGCCTGTCGCTGGCGATGCAGCAGGCCTTCCGCACCCTGATCGGGCCGAAGGAAGTCAGCCCCACGCTGCCCGACTGGCTGATGGGTTCGTGGGAAGTCACCGAAGGCCTCGACATCCCGATCAACGGCATGTTCGTGCTCGCCCTCACCGTGCTCGTCACCGGCGGCGTGCTGCTGGCGCTGTACAAGTCGCGCTGGGGCCTGCGCGTGCGCGCCACCGTCGCCAACCGCGCCATGGCCAACGCCACCGGCATCAACACCACGCGCACCGACCGCGTCACCTTCGCCATCGGCTGCGGCATCGCCGGCGTCGCCGGCGCGGCCTTCACCACCATCGGCTCGACCGGCCCGACCAGCGGCTCGCTGTACATCGTCGATGCCTTCCTGGTGGTGACCTTCGGCGGCGCCGCCAGCCTGTGGGGCACCGTGGTGTCGGCCTTCGGCATCGCCCAGACCCAGTCGATCTCGGAGTTCTTCCTGTCCGGCTCGATGGCCAAGGTGCTGACCCTGCTGCTGATCGTGACCATCCTGATGCTGCGCCCGCAAGGCCTGTTCGCATCCAAGGTGCGCCGCTGATCCGGCGCCCCGACACACGAGAACCCACGGAGAGCCAATCATGGATGCACTCAAAACCCGGCTGGATCGCAGCGGCCTCGCCAGCATCGCGATCCTCGCCGTCCTGCTGCTGGTGGTGTTCCCGCTGGCGATGGACAGCTTCCGCCTGAACCTGGTCGGCAAGTACCTGACCTACGGCTTCGTCGCCATCGGCCTGGTGATGCTGTGGGGCTACGGCGGCGTGCTGAGCCTGGGCCAGGGCGTGTTCTTCGGCCTCGGCGGCTACGCGATGGCGATGTTCCTGAAGCTGGAAGCGTCCGACCCGCAAAGCACCGCCATCCAGTCGACGCCGGGCATCCCCGACTTCATGGACTGGAACCAGCTCACCGCACTGCCGCTGTGGTGGGAGCCGTTCAACTCCTTCGGCTTCACGCTGTTCGCGGTGGTGGCGGTGCCGGTGCTGCTGGCCTTCGTCATCAGCTACGCGATGTTCAAGCGCCGCGTCGGCGGGGTGTATTTCGCCATCATCACCCAGGCGGTGGCGCTGATCCTGACCGTGCTGATCATCGGCCAGCAGGGCTACACCGGCGGCGTCAACGGCATGACCGACCTCAAGACCCTGCTCGGCTGGGACATCCGCAGCGACGAAGCCAAGACCGTGCTGTATTTCGTCACGACCGCGCTGCTGCTCGCCGCCGTGCTGCTGTGCCGCTGGATCCAGCTCAGCAAGCTCGGCACGCTGCTGCTGGCGATGCGCGACAAGGAAGACCGCGTGCGCTTCTCGGGCTACGACGTGTCGATGTTCAAGGTCTTCGCCTTCTGCCTGGCGGCGGCGCTGTCGGCGATCGGCGGCGCGATGTTCACGCTGCAGGTCGGCTTCATGTCGCCGACGCTGATCGGCATCGTGCCCTCGATCGAGATGGTGATCTTCGCCGCGGTCGGCGGGCGCATGAGCCTGGTCGGCGCGGTGTATGGCGCGCTGCTGGTCAATTTCGGCAAGACCTATTTCTCCGAGACCTTCCCCGACCTGTGGCTGTTCCTGATGGCCGCGCTGTTCATCGGCGTCGTCATGGCCTTCCCCAACGGCCTCGCCGGCCTGTACGAGAGCCACGTCAAGCCCTGGCTGGCGCGGCGCAAGGGCGGTGCCGCCGAGGCCGGCGAACCGCCGGCCGGCACGCCGGGCGAAGCCGGCCAGCAGGCTGCCGCCCCGATCGCATCGCCCGCGGCCTCACATTCCACGCCCGCGGTCGCCGCCGACCCCGGCCTGGGCATCGGCACCAAGGTCAGCGGCCAGTCGGCCTGACGGCACAGGGAGACAGACATCATGAGCAACACCGACTTCGTCCTCGCGGTGGAAGACCTGACGGTCTCCTTCGACGGCTTCAAGGCCATCGACAGCCTCAACCTCTACGTCGATCGCGGCGAGCTGCGCGTGGTCATCGGCCCCAACGGCGCCGGCAAGACCACGCTGCTCGACCTCATCTGCGGCAAGACCAAGGCCTCGGCCGGCAGCATCAAGTTCAAGAACCAGGAGATGACCCGGCTACCCGAGCACATGATCGTGCGCGCCGGCATCGGGCGGAAGTTCCAGACCCCGTCGATCTACGAAAACCTCAGCGTGTTCAAGAACCTGGAAGTGTCCTACCCACGCGGCCGCGGCGTGTTCGGCGCGCTCGGCTTCAAGTGCGACGAGGAAGTGAAGGCCAAGGTCGACGAGATCGCCGCCATGATCGGCCTCGCCGACCGCCTGGACCTGGAAGCCGGCCTGCTGTCGCACGGCCAGAAGCAGTGGCTGGAGATCGGCATGCTGCTGATGCAGGACCCCGAGCTGCTGATGCTCGACGAGCCGATCGCCGGCATGAGCGCGCGCGAGCGCGAACTGACCGCCGAGCTGCTGAACCGCATCTGCCGGAACCGCTCGGTGATCGTCATCGAGCACGACATGGAATTCGTCGCCCGCATCGCCCACAAGGTCACGGTCATGCACCAGGGCAGGATCCTCGCCGAAGGGCCGATGGACAAGGTGCAGGCCGATCCCAAGGTCATCGACGTCTACCTGGGCCACTGATTGCGGCCACGCCCCCACTGGAGAACACCATGCTCAAGGTATCCAACCTCGTCGTCAACTACGGCCAGAGCGAGGCCCTGCACGGCATCTCGTTCGCCGCGCAACGCAATGAAGCCGTCGCCATCATGGGCCGCAACGGCATGGGCAAGACCACCTTGTTCAAGTCGCTGATGGGCGTGCTGCCGCTCAGGTCCGGCAGCGTCGAGGTCGACGGCGTCGAAGTCGGCAAGGACGAAAGCTACCGCCGCGTCGCCAAGGGCATCGCCTACGTGCCGCAGGGCCGGATGATCTTCCCCACCCTCACGGTGCAGGAAAACGTCGAGACCGGGCTGGAGAACGCCAGGGTCAAGAAAGTGCCCGAGGAAATCTACGCCCTGTTCCCGGTGCTGTGGGACATGCGCCGGCGCAAGGGCGGCAACCTGTCCGGCGGCCAGCAGCAGCAACTGGCGATCGCCCGCGCACTCGTCACCGAGCCCAAGGTGCTGCTGCTCGACGAGCCCACCGAGGGAATCCAGCCCTCGATCATCAAGGACATCGCGAAGGCGCTGAACGAGATCCGCAAGATCCGCCAGATCACCATCGTCGTGTCCGAGCAGGTTCTGTCCTTCGCGATGGACGTGGCCGACCGCCTGTTCGTCATCGAAGGCGGACGCCTCGTCCATGAAAGCGCGCGCGCAGACACCGACGAAGCCCACATCAAGCAGTTCCTCTCCGTGTAACCCATCCAAGAAAGAGGTGTGCCATGCCTGAAACCCTGATCAAGGTCGATCTGAAGCAGTCCCCCTACGAAAACGAGATGGTGCACAACCGCTGGCACCCGGACATCCCGATGGCGTGCTGGGTCAAGCCGGGCGACGACTTCGTGCTCGAAACCTACGACTGGACCGGCGGCGCGATCAAGAACGACGACGATGCGTCCGACGTGCGCGACGTCGACCTGTCGACGGTGCATTTCCTGTCCGGCCCGGTCGGCGTCGAAGGCGCCGAGCCCGGCGACCTGCTGGTGGTCGACCTGCTCGACATCGGCGCCAAGGACGAGAGCCTGTGGGGCTTCAACGGCTTCTTCTCCAAGACCAACGGCGGCGGCTTCCTGACCGAGCACTTCCCCCACGCGCAGAAGTCGATCTGGGACTTCGAAGGCATGTTCTCAAGAGCCGCCACATCCCCGGCGTGCGCTTCGCCGGCCTGATCCACCCCGGCCTGATCGGCTGCCTGCCCGACCAGAAGATGCTCGACACCTGGAACGAGCGCGAAGTGGATTTCATCGCCACCCAGCCCGACCGCGTGCCGCCGCTGGCCAACCCGCCGGCGCCCAGGACCGCGCACATGGGCAAGCTCAAGGGCGAGGCGCGCGACAAGGCCGCCGCCGAAGGCGCCCGCACCGTGCCGCCGCGCGAACACGGCGGCAACTGCGACATCAAGGACTTGTCGCGCGGCGCGCGGGTGTTCTTCCCGGTCTACGTCAAGGGCGCCGGCCTGTCGGTGGGCGACCTGCACTTCTCCCAGGGCGACGGCGAGATCACCTTCTGCGGCGCCATCGAGATGGCCGGCTGGGTGCACATGCGCGTCAGCCTGATCAAGGACGGCATGGCCAAGTACGGCATCAAGAACCCGATCTTCAAGCCCAGCCCGATCACGCCGAGCTACAAGGACTACGTCATCTTCGAAGGCATCTCGGTCGATGAGCAGGGCAAGCAGCACTACCTCGACGTGCATGTGGCCTACCGCCAGGCCTGCCTCAACGCCATCGAGTACCTGAAGAAGTTCGGCTACTCCGGCGCCCAGGCCTACTCCATCCTCGGCACCGCGCCGGTGCAAGGGCACATCAGCGGCGTGGTCGACATCCCCAACGCCTGCGCCACGCTGTGGCTGCCGACCGAGATCTTCGAGTTCGACATCAACCCGAGTGCCGCCGGCCCGACCAAGTTCATCGACGGCGCCGTCGACATGCCGATCGCCTACGACAAGACCTGAGCACCACACGCCGGACGGACCGCCGCCCCAACGCGGCGGCCCGTCCCGGGAGCACACCATGCCGACCTACGAATACTTCTGCGAAGACTGCGGCGACTTCTCCGCGCTGCGCCCGATGAGCGCACGCAACGAAGCCTGCCCCTGCCCCCGCTGCGGCACCGCCGCCTACCGCGTGCTGCTGAGCGCCCCCACGCTGGCCACCCTGGACAGTGCCAGCCGCAGCGCCCACGCCACCAACGAACGCGCCGCCCACGCACCGATGACCAGCGCCGAATACGCCACCCGCCACAAGCACGGGCCGGGCTGCGGCTGCTGCGGCGGCAAGCCCTCGAAAGCCACGCTGCGTGCCCCCGACGGCTCGAAAGCCTTCCCGACCAAGCGGCCGTGGATGATCAGCCACTGAGACAAATTAGAGCCAGGAGGAAGACAAACGAAGCATAAATAAACTCATCAGCTCCAATAACACTCAGCTTGTGCTCTTCAATTTATGAAAAATTGTTATTTTTTTAGGAAGCTGAGCCCTAGTGCTTTTGTTTTTTGATTCATATCGCCAATGTGGAGCTTCCAACGCTTCTCCAAAAATTCCAAAAGTCGTACTCCACGATCAAGAATTTCCTGCGCATCCCATTCTGGCCTTAGAGCAACCTCATTCTCGCTATAGGAGCCAAAACGATAGCCAACCTTTGAATTTTCACCCCCTACTTTTATAGGAAAGGCCTTGTTCCCGAGAGACGAGTTGCGAGGCCGAGCCAAAGGAGAAGATTTCCAAGTGAATTCCTAAGAAGCCTCTTCTGTGTCGGACTGAACCTAGAGAAACGATCTGTCCAATATTTATCCCTAGCTCGCTGAGGATAAATATGCTCAACCGTTTCGTAGTCGACTTCAAAGCTCTCCTGAGAAAACTCTCTCCAATCAATCTTTACACGCCCCGATTTACTCTGCACCAGCAGCTCACACTCATACTCAAAAAGAAAATACTTAATCGTTTTCCATCCGTAATAACCTCCACCCCCTTTTACCCAGTCGTGCAAAGACTCGGAAAGTGAGTTTTCCTTCAACATCTCACTCGTCAAATTAGTCAACTGGCTAATGAGTTCATCCGTACTCATATGCCCAGACACATACTTCAAAAAATACTCTGGAGCCCAGGATCGCAGCGAATAGGCATAAGGCGCCCTTGCCCCAAGCAATACAATAAAATTGTAGCGTTCAAAACTCTCAAGAAATACCACTCGTTTATCTGACTTTGACTCCTTCCGATAAACAGCCATCAACAAAGCTGATGGACTATAACCTAACAGCCTGTTGATTCTCTCTAGCCAAATCTGCTCAACCTCAGGATACCCAGACTCTGCTGGAGTACTCAATTTATAATACAACTCTACGCTCTTCTTAATCTCCTGAGAAAATTCATACAGAAACTCCCGTGTCAAATCTGGAAGCCCCACCTTTTTCTCATATTTCCCATTAAGGCGCTTTGGTGTAAAAAGATCATTCAACAAAAATCTACCAAAATACTCTATAGCCATCTCATATCGCCGCTTTGACTGGGAACGCTCTTCATCGTCGTGCTCAGGCAATCTCGCCAAACTTGTCAAATAGTAATGCGACAAATGAGTCTTCAGAAAAACATCATCATTTAGCGGCCGACCATCATTCTTTCCTAAATAATGATATGCAGACTTCCATGCATCATTGATATCTCTACGCAATGTTCTTTCACGCCCTTCAGGGGCAGGAATCTTAGTAGAAAGATAGATCAATCTATTTTTCAAAAGCTCAAGCGTGGAAAGCAGCTTCCCACGATTATTCATCGTTTCAAAAGTCACAAAAACATCTATTTCAGACGAAATCTCATAAGCATTAAAAACCAACTGCTGTGTGACTTTCGTAAATAGCTGCTCAACCTCCTCATCCTTCAGTTTTTTGACACGTTCTTGAAAGAATTCTTTTGCATACTGAAGATTCTTTGTATAGATTGTTTGCTCCGGCGGAGAATGAACCTCCGAATCCTCAAGAAATATCTTCGTCTTCAAGAACTCATAACTTGGATTATCCTTAGCATATCCAAATATATAAGATCGTGCCGCATCCTCAGGTTTAGAGTCATATATATACTTGCGACGAACATCCTCGCGTGGAGTGAAATTCAGATGAGCAGGGCGCCCTTGTTCGAGAATTACAGTCAATAAGATCACAACGGTAGTCAATCGCTGCTGTCCATCAACAACAAAATATGGCTTGAAACGCCTTGATTTTATAATCCAAGAATCCTTGTCCCAACTCCGCCATGTATCTTCTGGCACATCTTCAAAGTCAAGACGCCGGTATAGTGTTTAGCATCACCATCGAGTTGTTCAAGATCGAGCCAGAAGTCAGCAAGCTGGTCTGGACCCCATGCGTAACCACGCTGATAATCCGGAATCCGATACAAAGACTCGGTAAAAATTCTTGACACTGTTAGCAATTCAGTTTTCATCAGTTGACTAGCCTGCTAATTGTTCAAAAAGAGTTCCTGTGATTCTGAAATTCGATCGAAAAATCGACGAACAATATGGCTGCTTCCCTTACCTGCGAAGCAGCAAAGCCCCCTACTCCTCAATGAATAGCACTCCACCGTTTTTTTCAGAATGCCTCACAACAAGGAAGGTACGACGTGTCAAGGTAAGCGTCAAGACACCCCCTGATCTACCATCGAAATCATACAAGGTTGATTTATAAGCCTGAAAATTTAAAACGCCTTCTTGTCGGCGATCGTTGGCAAACCAAGGCCGGTGAATTATCCAACCTTTTGCGAAGCACCTTTATTGCTGAGCAGAGACAGAATCGATATTGAATGTGCTCAGGCATGTTCGTCTGGATTGAAATCGGGAAAAACTGTCAGGCCCATCTATTAACGAACGCGCCAATGGCCTGCGCCGAGTATGCCGCCTGTCACGAGCGCGGACCTTGCCACGACTGCTGCAGCAGCAAGCCTTTGAAACGCCCGGCAGCTCGAAAGCTTTTCCGCCCAAGCGGCCATGGAAGGAGCATCCATCGCCCTCACTAACTAACCCACATGCACAGCCATCAAGACATGCTCCTCTCGCGTCGTTCCTGACATTCAAGGCTTCCGGCGTGGCGCGAGCAATTCGGATCGACCGATCTCCGTGCGCGCGCTTTCGGCTGGCTCTGGAGCGGAGAAACCCGCTGCGGCAATGGCCGCATCCAGTCCTCTGAACGTCGCCGATTTCTTCGGGTCGCGCAGGGACGACATGCCTTCGTTCCACGCATGCACCATCTGCTTGGCGACGACATGCCAGCGCGGCTCGTTCCTTGCCGCCTCGATCACTTCGTTGCCCACCTCCACGGCCGACTCGCACAGGCGCTCGACCATTTCGGCATAGCGCCGCGGCGGCACTCCCAAACGTGTATTGAAGAAGCGCTCCAGCGTCTTGCCCGCGACCCAGGTCTGGCGGCCATCGACCGGCAGGCCCGGAGGATTGTTCGCGTAGCGCGGATACGCCTGAGTGGTCACAACATCGTAGACCGGGGAATAGCCCACGTCGGCCAGGCTGGTGTAATGGAGCGCGATGTTCTTCGCATGGCAGTCGGCATTGCGCACCACATAGTTGAGCAGCAGATGCCAGCCGAACTGCTCCAGTTTTCCGCTGACCTAGACGTCGAGTTTCATCACGCATCATCCTGGCGCTGCTCGGCCAGGATGTCCTCGACCGTGCGCACGTGACCGGCCTTGACCAGCTTCAGGTCATAACCCGCCGCTTCGAGCAGGCGCACCAGAACCGACACGCTCATGTCCCCCTTGGACAGGTTCTCCATCCGCGCCACAGTCGTGCGCGCAACGCCTGCCCGCTGGGCCAGCTCATGCTGGCTCAGCAGCGCTTCGCGGCGAGCGCTCCTGAGCATCTGGGCAACATCGGAAAGTGCAGTCATTGTAGCCCTCGGGCATCTTTTTCCATGTTTTCATCAAAAATGTAGCCCAAGGGACACAGAACAGCAAGAAAGATCGGGGTACTTGATGCTGACCGCGCATGCCGGCAAACATGAGGAAACCAGAGACAACCGGGTACGCAGCCCGGCAGCCCGAGCGCGTCAACGCTGCAGATCCTGCGCCACGCTCTTCACCACGGCACGGAAGAATGCCGCGCGCGGAAAATCGGCTGGCGAAGCGATGGTGCGAACCAGCAGGCTGGGATGTCCCGACAGCGGCAGCACATAAGTCCAATGGTCGGACTTCACTTCGGCCAGCAGCGTCGAGCCCGGCAGCAGGCTCCAGCCGGCGATCACCTGCCCGTCGTTCATCGGGTCCAGCGTAGCCAGCAAGTCGTGGAAGTGGCGCAGGCCCGGCGAAACCGCGTCGCGCTCTGCATGAGCGACCACCGAATAGAGCGCGATGCGCTCTGGCAGGCGCCGGGCGACGAGCCAGGGCAGGCGCTCCCGTACCGTGAGGCTCGCCACCTCTCCGCCGGCCGACGGCGAGCATCCCAGCGGCGCAAACAGTGGCGCCAGGCTGTCGTGCAGGCGCTGGTAGCGATCCGCGATCGGCGTTCCCAGCAGCACACCCGAGATCGACACCAGGGCCTTCAGCTCCGCAGGAAGACGGCCTTCGCCCCGCAGGACATCCAGCGCCAGCAGCGCATCCGGCAGCCCCTTGGAATAGGCCACCAATACGATCGCCTCGACGCCTGCACGCCGGGCTTCCGCCTGCACTTCGTCGGCAATCAGCACGGCATTGCTCGCCGACGACGCACGTCCGCTCAACTGGATTGCACGCACCGAACCCAGCGATGCCCGGTAATGCGCGTAGCCTTCGGTGTAATTCGCCGGCCGTTCGCGCTCGATACCATCGCTGAAGGGCAGCGACTGCTCGTCCACGCAATCGCTGAAGATGCCGGGGACGATCAGCACGCTCAACCCGCCGGACATCGCCTCCACAGGTAATGCCTTACCCGCCGTCTCATCGACATGATGGAGCCAGTTCGACGGATTCGCGGGGTAGCCATCCGCCTCGAGCTCACGGGAGAAGCGCGCCGCAAATGCTTCACGGCCATCCTCGATACCCGCGGCCTGAAAGGGCAGCGTCGCCAACAACGGATTTCCGGGGACACGCGGTACGGACAGCGAAGTACAGGCGGCGCACAGCACGGCTGCCAGCGTCAGGCCGGTATGTATCAGCCAATGGCGCGCCATCACTCCTCCTCCCAGGCTGCCCCGTCACCTCCCCGGGCGAAACATATCGGACACAGAGCAAGAGAGCCCGCGGAGAGCCTTAGAAGCGCTAACAAAATGCATGCTATGCCTTCCGCAATTGCCGCCAGCAGATGATGCAGCAGGCGATCTCGAGAAAGGCTTCGTGGATGACAGCCAAGCGCTCGAAGCGGATGCGCAGTCGCCGAAAGCTGTGCAACCAGCCAATGGTGCGCTCGACGACCCAGCGGGTCTTGCCCAGCCCACTGCCGTGCGGCTGCCCGCGGCGGGCGATCTGAGTTTGGATACCCGCCGCGTGCAAGGGGCGACGGTACTTGTCGTGATCGTAGCCGCGATCGGCCTGTACGAGTCGCGGCTTCGACAGCGGTCGGCCGCGCTTGCCGCGGATGGGCGGGATCGCCTCGACCAAGGGGAGAAGCTGGGTGACGTCGTTGCGGTTGGCGCCGGTGAGGATCACCGCGAGCGGGATGCCCTGCGCTTCGGTGATGAGATGGTGCTTGGAGCCTGGACGAGCGCGATCGGTGGGGTTCGGTCCTGTTTTTGACCGGCCCCCACAGCGCGTATGGACGAGGAGTCGACGATGGCGCGAGACCAATCGATGCGGCCGGCGGCGCGCAGCCGTGCAAGCAGCACTTCGTGCAGGCGGTCCCACACGCCGGCTTCCTGCCACGTCCGTAGTCGTCGCCAGCAGCTCATCCCTGAGCCGCAGCCCATCTCCTTGGGGAGCATCTCCCAAGGAATGCCCGACTGCAGCACGAAAAGGATGCCGGTGAGCACCTTGCGATCGTCCAGTGGCTTGCGTCCGGGATACCGTTCCCGGCGCGGCTTCGGTGGCGGTAACAGCGGCTCGATCAACGCCCACAATTCGTCATCCAGTATCGGTTTCGCCATCTCCTCTGCCTCGACAAACAAGGCAGAGGTTAACAAATGAAATCAAGGGTGAACAGCCCATTTCATCATTTTGTTAGGGTTTCTTAGCCAAGCAACTCACTGTGGGCCGAAATGCTTGTCCAGCTTGTCCAGCAGCGCCAGTCCGCGCTGCGGGTCGCCTGCCGCTGCGGCGGCACGAAACTGCATGGCCAGATCATGCTGCGCCAGCGCCACCGTAGCCAGTTCGTCGAACAGCCGATTCACGCTCACATTTCGGCTTTCCGCCAATTCTTTCAGGCGAGCGTGCTTGTCATCAGGAATGCGCAGGGTCACCACGGACATGTCAATCCTCGCTCAAGAGTTCAGCCGGCGTCAGTACGGCCAGATTCGGGAAACGCAACTCTGCACGGCGGAAATCGCTGGTGTTGTGCGTCACGATGGCGTGGGCTGATGCAGCTACCGCCAGTTCCAGGACATGGTTGTCAGCCTCATCCGGCAAATTGGGCCGCCACAGGAAATACACGTCGACCAGACGGCTTGCGGCCATCAGCGCATGGAACAGGGCTTGCCGCTCCTCCTGGTCGAGCGGCGACGTGGCAAACAAGGCATGCCGCCCCAGCAAATCCCGGTATTCGGCGAACAAGGGCAAGGACATGCATACGTCGTAACGGCCGGACAACCAGCGCCGCAGCACTTCCCGCGCCGCGCCATCGGCACTCCGCAAAGCCGCAACGAAGACATTCGTATCGACAACCATACGCATCATGCACTGAATGATAGCGCCGAAGATAGCACCCAACAAAGTGCGGAGCAGCAAAAGAAGCACTCACAAGCCGGTGGCGATCTGATTGACTCTCTGAGCCGGACGGGGTTCAAGGGAAGAAGCCCCCAATACGTCAAACGACGTATTTGTGCAGCGCACAAGCCTTCCGACAATGTCTCCAGGCCTTTCGCCCCCCACTTTCCACCGGAGACCCCGCCGATGAGACACGGAGACATTTCCAGCAGCGCCGATTGCGTGGGCGTTGCCGTCGTCAATTACAGGATGCCCCGCCTGCATACCCGGGCGGAGGTGCTGGACAATGCCCGCAGGATCGCCGACATGGTGGTCGGCATGAAGCAGGGCCTGCCCGGCATGGATCTGGTGATCTTCCCCGAGTACTCCACCCACGGGATCATGTACGACCCCAAGGAGATGTACGACACCGCCGCCACGGTGCCCGGCGACGAAACCGAAATCTTCGCCGCCGCCTGCCGCAAGGCCAAGGTGTGGGGCGTGTTCTCGCTGACCGGCGAGCAGCATGAGGAGCATCCCAACAAGGCGCCCTACAACACGCTGATCCTGATGAACGACCAGGGCGAGATCGTGCAGAAGTACCGCAAGATCATGCCCTGGGTGCCGATCGAGGGCTGGTATCCGGGCGACTGCACCTACGTCTCCGACGGCCCGAAGGGCATGAAGATCAGCCTCATCATCTGCGACGACGGCAACTACCCCGAGATCTGGCGCGACTGCGCGATGAAGGGCGCCGAGCTGGTCATCCGCTGCCAGGGCTACATGTACCCGGCCAAGGACCAGCAGGTGATGGTGTCGAAGGCGATGGCCTGGATGAACAACTGCTACGTCGCGGTCGCCAATGCCACCGGCTTCGACGGCGTGTATTCCTATTTCGGCCATTCCGCCATCATCGGCTTCGACGGCCGCACGCTGGGCGAATGCGGCGAAGAGGACATGGGCATCCAGTACGCCGAACTGTCCACCAGCCTGATCCGCGACTTCCGCAAGAACGCGCAGTCGCAGAACCATCTGTTCAAGCTGCTGCACCGCGGCTACACCGGCAAGATCAACTCCGGCGAGGATGCGGCCGGCGTCGCCGCCTGCCCCTACAGCTTCTACGGCGAATGGATCAACGATCCGGAAGGCACGCGCAAGAAGGTGGAAGCCATCACCCGCTCGACGGTGGGCACGGCGGAATGCCCGATCGACGGCATTCCCAACCAGGAAAGCCAGCACCGCTGAACGCCCCGCCTGCCGAGCCGCCCATGGATCTCTCTTCCTACCGCATCGCCGCCGAGCCCTACTACCGCCCGACCGGCCACGAGATCGCGCTCTACGAGCACGCCTATGCCCACCGCCTGCCGCTGGTGCTGAAGGGCCCCACCGGCTGCGGCAAGACGCGCTTCATCGAGTACATGGCCTGGCGTCTCGGCAGGCCGCTGATCACACTGGCCTGCAACGAGGACATGACCGCCGCCGACCTCGTCGGCCGCTATCTGCTCGACGCCGACGGCACCCGCTGGCACGACGGCCCGCTCACCGCCGCGGTGCGCCACGGCGCCATCTGCTACCTCGACGAAGTCGTCGAGGCGCGGCAGGACACCACCGTGGTCATCCACCCGCTCACCGACAGCCGCCGCATCCTGCCGCTCGACAAGAAAGGCGAGATCGTCACCGCCCACCCCGACTTCCAGCTCGTGGTGTCCTACAACCCCGGCTACCAGAGCCACAGCAAGAGCCTGAAGCAATCCACCCGCCAGCGCTTCGCCGCACTGGAATTCGACTATCCCGCCGCCGCGGCCGAAGCCGACATCGTCGCCCACGAGGCCGGCATCGACCCGGCGCTCGCCGCGCGCCTGGTGGACATCGCGGTCAAGTCGCGCCGGCTGCGCGAGCGCGGGCTGGAGGAAGGCATCTCCACCCGCATGCTGATCTATGCCGGCATCCTGATCCGCGACGGCCTGCCGCCGGTCGACAGCTGCCGCATGGCGATGACCGCGCCGATCACCGACGATCCGGACATGCAGGCCGCGCTGGACGCGATCCTGGAAGCGACCTTCTGACGGGGCGTGCCACCATGCCCCCGGCGCCGACCAGCGATGCCCTTGCCGCGCACCTGAGCCGGCTGAGCCACCTGCTCCACGCCTTCGGCGTCGAGGATGGCCAAGTCCAGTTGCTAGAGCGCCCGCCGCAGGACGGCCCGCCGGCGCGCCCGGTGCTGCACGGCACCACCCTGCTGCTGCCGGCCGTCCCCAGCAACTGGCGCGGCGACGGCGGCCACTTCCAGCTCGCCGCCACACTGCACGCCATCGGCCACCTGCTGCATTCGCCGCGCCGGCAGCCGACCGGCAAGCGCAAACCGATGGGACTGGCGCTCGCCGCGGCGATCGAGGACGTGCGCGTCGACCGCCTGCTGATGCTCCGCTATCCGGGCATCGCACGGCTGATCCGCCACCTGATCCGCGCCCAGGGCGAACCGGCGCAAGTCGGCTTCGATGCCCGTATCGCGCGCCTGCAGCGCGTGCTGCTCGATCCGCTCGCGGCCGCCGACAACGATGACGATGCCTGGGTATACAAGGGCCGCAGCCTGTTCGAGGAGCAGGCCGAGCGGCTGGACGACCCGGAAGCTTTTCGCCCGGTGATCGACGTACTCGCCAACGATCTCGGCCAGTTGCGCGTGCGCATGAACCTGCAGACCCATGCCCCGCCCTTTCCCTGGCACGACGACAACAGCCACCTGTGGGCCCACGCCGCCGACGCCGAGCAGGCGGACACACCGCTGCGCCGCCCGCCGCCTCCCACCGGAGAAAGCAGCGCTGCCACGGCGCAAAAATCGGCCCCGCCGCCTGAAGCAATCGCCCTGCCCGAAATCGCCCGCCACGACTATCCCGAGTGGCACTACCAAATGGCGCGAATGCGCGACAACTGGTGCACTGTGATCGAACGCACCGTGCCGCCTCCCGCCCCGGACGAAAGCGGGATACAGATCGGCGACAGCCTGCGCCTGAAACGCGGCCTGCGCCTCGACCGCCGCGAGCGCATCCGCCGCCAGTGGGAAGGCGAGGACATCGACCTCGACGCCGCTACCGAAGTTTTCGTCGACCGCCGCCTGGGCCTCGCCCCCGATCCACGCCTGTTCCGCCGCGCCGGCCGCAGCCCGCGCCATGCCAGCATCCTGCTGCTGCTCGACCTGTCGGCCTCGACCGCCGACTGCCTCGCCGACGGCCGCAGCGTGCTCGGACTCGAACACGAAGCCGCCGGCATGCTGACGACGGCGCTGCGGACAGGCGCCGACCGCCTGGAAGTCGCCGGCTTCGATTCCGACGGCCGGCAGGCGGTCAACTACCTGCGCCTGCTCGACTTCGGCCAGCCGATTACGGCCGAGCCGGCAGCAGTCCTTGCCCATGCGCGCAGCGGCCTGTCGACGCGCATGGGCGCCGCGATCCGCCACGCCACATCCCGCCTGGCCACGGAACGCAATGACTCCCGCGTGCTGATCCTGCTGTCGGACGGCGCGCCTTCCGACATCGACGTCTTCGATGAACGCCACCTCGTCGAAGACGCCGCCTTCGCCGTCGGCGAAGCGAGGCGCAAGGGCATCCGCTGCTTCTGCCTGACGCTGGGCCGCCAATCCGAAACCTATGTGCGCCGCATCTTCGGCCGCGACGGCTACCGCATCGTCGACGACGCCCGCAGGCTTGCCCGCGTGCTGCGCGAGACCTGCGCGCGGGTGGTGGACAGCAGCTGACGCCCCAAGGAGGTGCCGAAAAACCTGACCGACAGCGGGCCTGGCAGGCCCCGGACAGCCGCCATGCACACAACTGATGCCGACGCGCTCGACAGGCCCCTGCTTTGCGCACGACATTGGTGCGCCGCAGCGCTTTTTCAGCCCGATGCACCGTTCGAGAGCATGAAAAGGCGAACCGCGGAATCCTGCCGCACCGCCGCAGCCAAAGGCTTGCAGGCGAATGGCACAGGCTTTGCTAAGGGGTCATCGAGCCCGCCAATCCGGCGGCATCCAGCCCTTTGGAGGACATCGTCACCATGCGTCACCTCACCCTCAAGACTCTCACCGCCGCCCTTGCCGTCGCCGGCCTGTCCTTCTCCGCACAGGCTGCGGACACCATCAAGGTGGGCGTGCTGCATGCGCTCTCCGGCACGATGGCGATCTCCGAAACCGCGCTGAAGGACATGGCGCTGATGACCATCGAGGACATCAATACCAAGGGCGGCGTGCTGGGCAAGAAGCTGGAGCCGGTCATCATCGATACCGCCTCCAACTGGCCGCTGGCGGCGGAAAAGGCCAAGCAGCTCATCGGCCAGGACAAGGTGGCCGTCACCTTCGGCTGCTGGACTTCGGTGTGCCGCAAGTCGGTGCTGCCGGTTTATGAAGAGAACAACGCGCTGCTGTTCTACCCCGTCCAGTACGAAGGCGAGGAACTGTCCAAGAACGTCTTCTACACCGGCGCCGCACCCAACCAGCAGGCCATCCCCGCGGTGGAATACCTGATGAGCGAGGACGGCGGCGAAGCCAAGCGCTGGGTGCTGCTGGGCACCGACTACGTCTATCCGCGCACGGCCAACAAGATCCTGCGCGCCTTCCTGAAGGCCAAGGGCGTGGCCGACAAGGACATCATGGAGACCTACACGCCCTTCGGCCACAGCGACTACCAGACCATCGTCGCCGACATCAAGCGCTTCGCCGCAGGCGGCAAGACGGCGGTGGTGTCCACCATCAACGGCGACTCCAACGTGCCCTTCTACAAGGAACTGGGCAACGCCGGCCTGAAGGCCACCGACGTGCCGGTGGTCGCCTTCAGCGTCGGCGAGGAAGAGCTGCGCGGCCTCGATCCCAAGCCGCTGGAAGGCCACCTGGCGGCGTGGAACTACTTCATGAGCGTCAAGAACCCGACCAACGACGCCTGGATCAAGCAGTGGAGCGACTACGCCAAGGCCAAGCGCCTGCCCGGCCAATCGACCAAGCCGCTGACCAACGACCCGATGGAAGCCACCTACGTCGGCATCCACATGTGGAAGCAGGCGGTCGAGAAGGCCGGCAGCGTCGATCCCGACAAGGTCATCGCCGCGATGGCCGGCCAGAGCTTCGAAGCACCCAGCGGCTTCACGCTGACGATGGACGCGAAGAACCACCACCTGCACAAGCCGGTGCTGATCGGCGAGATCCGCGGCGACGGCCAGTTCAACGTGGTATGGAAGACACCCGCGCCGGTGAAGGCCCAGCCCTGGAGCCCGTACATCGAAGGCAACGACAAGAAGAAGGACGAGCCGGAAAAGCAGTAAGCCTCCTCTTCCGCCTCTCGCCCTGGCGGGTCGCCCGGGCACGGCGTGCGCCGTGCCCGCGGCCCCCTCGTGCCCCGACACCGGTGCGTGCCGCGCCACTCGCCGCAATCCGCTCGTGGCCTGGCTCATACCGCTCGCCGCGCACCGCCAGGCGCAAGCCGCACCGTTTCTTTTGAGTGTTCCCCATGACTGGATACTTGCGAAAGCTGGCCCTGCTGGCCTGCCTTGCGCTGCCCGGCTTGTCGCACGCGCTGGCGCCCGACGCCGCCCTGGCGATGGCCAAGGGCGACAGCAACAGCCGCATCGCCGCCATGCAGGCGGCCATCGCCGACGACCCCGACGCGCGCACCGCGGCCTTCCTGCGCGCGCTGGCCGCCAATGAAGTGGTGGTGACCGACGACCGCGCCCTGATCGTGCGCAACGGCCAGGCGCAGGACCCCGTCAGCGGCGAAACCCTGGCGCTGCCCGCGGGCGCGGAAAGCGTGATGAACAACAACCGCATGCGCGGCGCGATCAGCGCCGCCCTGGCCGCGCTCGACCTGTTCGCGGCCGACGCCGGCCAGCGCCTGAAGGCCGCGCAGGCCATGCGCCAGGGCGCATCGGCCGAGCGCCTGCCGCTGGTCGAAAAGGCGCTTGCCCAGGAAACGGATTCACGCGTGAAGCAGGCACTGGAGCAGATCCGCGCCTCGGTGCAGCTGAATGCCGAGCTGCCCGCCGCACGGCTGGCCGCGATCGACACGCTGGCCGCCGACGCCAGCCCCGCCACCCGCCTGCTGCTCGACGAGCGTCTGGCCGCCGAAAGCGACGACCAGGTGCGCAGCGAGCTGCAGCGCACACTGCGCAAGATCGACGACAGGCTGGCCTGGGGCGAGCGCCTGGGCGTCGCCTTCACCGGCATCAGCCTCGGCAGCATCCTGCTGCTGGTGGCGCTCGGCCTGGCGATCACCTACGGCCTGATGGGCGTCATCAACATGGCCCACGGCGAGCTGATGATGATCGGCGCCTACGCCACCTACGTGGTGCAGGACCTGTTCCGGCAGTACCTCCCGGGCGCCTTCGACGCCTACCTACTCGCCGCCATCCCGGTCGCCTTCCTCGCCTCGGCGCTGGTCGGCGCGATCCTCGAACGCAGCGTGATCCGCTTCCTGTACGGCCGCCCGCTGGAGACCCTGCTGGCGACCTGGGGCATCTCGCTGATCCTGATGCAACTGGTGCGCACCGTGTTCGGCGCGCAGAACGTCGCGGTGGAGAACCCGTCGTGGATGAGCGGCGGCTGGCAGGCGCTGCCCAACCTGACGCTGCCCTACAACCGGATCATCATCATCGGCTTCGCCTTCGCGGTGCTGGCGCTGGTGGCCTGGATCATCTCGCGCACCCGCATGGGCCTGTTCGTGCGCGGCGTCACCCAGAACCGCCCGATCGCCTCGTGCATGGGGGTCAATACCGCGCGCGTCGACACCATGGCCTTCGCCCTCGGCAGCGGCATCGCCGGGCTGGCAGGCTGCGCGCTGAGCCAGGTCGGCAACGTCGGCCCGGACCTGGGGCAGAGCTACATCGTCGATTCCTTCATGGTCGTGGTGCTGGGCGGCGTCGGCCAGCTGGCAGGCACGGTCTATGCGGCGCTGGGCCTCGGCATCCTGAACAAATTCCTCGAAGGCTGGACAGGTGCGGTGCTCGCCAAGATCGCCGTGCTGGTGTTCATCATCGCCTTCATCCAGAAGCGCCCGCAGGGCCTGTTCGCAATGAAGGGCCGCAGCGCGGAGGCATGACATGCAAGCTACGACTTCCTCGACTCCTGCCGTACCCACGGTACAACTCCCGGGCCGCAGGCCGCTGCTGACGCGCAAGGGCTGGGGCGCATTCTTCGCCGCGCTGCTGGCGGTGTGCGCGCTCGCCCCGCTGCTCAACCTGTGGGTGCCGCCGGACAGCGCCTTCCACCTGTCGGACTACGCGGTGGCGCTGCTCGGCAAGATCATGTGCTACGCCATCTGCGCGCTGGCGATGGACCTGATCTGGGGCTACACCGGCATCCTGAGCCTGGGCCACGGCCTGTTCTTCGCCCTCGGCGGCTACGTCATGGGCATGTACCTGATGCGCCAGATCGGCACCGAAGGCAACTACGGCAGCGAGCTGCCCGACTTCATGGTCTTCCTCGACTGGAAGGAGCTGCCCTGGCACTGGATGCTGTCCGACAGCTTCGTCGCCACGCTGATCCTGATCGTCGCCGTACCCGGGCTGCTGGCCTTCGTGTTCGGCTGGTTCGCCTTCCGCTCGCGCATCAAAGGCGTGTATTTCGCCATCATCACGCAGGCGCTGACCTACGCCGCGATGCTGCTGTTCTTCCGCAACGAGACCGGCTTCGGCGGCAACAACGGCTTCACCGACTTCAAGCGCATCCTCGGCCAGCCGCTCGCGACGCAGGAAATGCGCATGCTGCTGTTCGTGCTGACCGGCTGCACCCTGCTCGGCTTCTTCCTGCTGGCACGCTGGCTGGTGCGCAGCAAGTTCGGCCGCGTGCTGCAGGCGATCCGCGACGCCGAGAGCCGGGTGATGTTCTCGGGCTACTCGCCGCTGCCCTACAAGCTGACGATCTGGGTCATCAGCGCGATGATGTGCGGCGTCGCCGGCGCGCTCTACGTGCCGCAGGTCGGCATCATCAACCCCGGCGAGATGAGCCCCGCCGCTTCGATCGAGATCGCGGTGTGGGCCGCGGTGGGCGGGCGCGGCACGCTGATCGGCCCGATCGCCGGCGCCTTCCTGGTCAACGGCGCAAAGAGCTGGCTGACCGTGGTGGCGCCGGAATTCTGGCTCTACTTCCTCGGCGCGCTGTTCATCGCCGTCACGCTGTTCCTGCCGCAAGGCATCGCCGGCCTGGCGCGCAAGCTGCGCCGCAGCGGCGGCGAAGCCAAGCCCGACGCCAACGAGGAGAAGCGCGCATGACGCCCGAACTGATGAAGGCGGGCACGGCCCGCTTCGAACGCCACCTCGAACGCGAAGCCCAGCGCCGCGCGACCGCACTCACCGAATCGGGCGGCCGCAGCGCCGGCTACGCCCGCCACGCGCTGGCCGGCGAAGTGGACGTCACCCACGGCCGCATCCTGTACCTGGAAGACGTGCATGTCAGCTTCGACGGCTTCAAGGCCATCAACGGCCTGAACCTGGACATCGCCCCCGGCGAGCTGCGCTGCATCATCGGCCCCAACGGCGCCGGCAAGACCACGATGATGGACATCATCACCGGCAAGACCCGGCCCGACAAAGGCACGGTGTTCTTCGGCTCGACCATCGACCTGCTGCGCCACAACGAACCGCAGATCGCCCAATTGGGCATCGGCCGCAAGTTCCAGAAGCCGACGGTGTTCGAGCAGTTGAGCGTATTCGAGAACCTCGAGCTCGCGCTGAAGACGCACAAGGGCGTCAAGCACTCGATGTTCTTCCAGCTCGACAGCGCCCAGCGCGACCGCCTTGCCGAGGTGCTGCACACCATCCACCTCGCCGGCAGCGTCGGCCGCATGGCGGGCGAGCTGAGCCACGGCCAGAAGCAGTGGCTGGAAATCGGCATGCTGCTGATGCAGGACCCCAAGCTGCTGCTGCTCGACGAACCCGTCGCCGGCATGACCGACGAGGAAACCGCGCGCACCGCCGAACTCTTCCTGCGCCTGAAGGGCAAGCACTCGCTGATGGTGGTGGAGCACGACATGCACTTCATCCGCGCCATCTCGGAAAAAGTCACCGTGCTGTGCGACGGCTCGGTGCTCGCCGAAGGCACGCTCGACCAGGTCCAGGCCGACGAGCGCGTGATCGAGGTCTATCTGGGGCGCTGAAGCCCCGGCATGCCCTCTCCCGATGGATAAGCGATAAAGACCGAACCATGCTCAAAGTCCACAACCTGCACCAGTACTACGGCGGCTCGCACATCCTGCGCGGGGTCGGCCTCACCGCCGAGCCGGGCCAGATCACCGTGCTGCTGGGCCGCAACGGCGTCGGCAAGACCACCCTGCTCAAGAGCCTGATGGGCCTGGTGCCGATCAAGGACGGCAGCATCGAATGGAACGGCCAGTCCCTGCTCGGCCGCGCGCCCTACGAACGCACCCGTGCCGGCATCGGTTTCGTGCCGCAGGGCCGCGAGATCTTCGGCCGCCTGACGGTGGAAGACAACCTGCGCATGGGCCTCGCCTACAAGAGCGCCAGCACGCCGATCCCGCCCGACCTGTACGAACTCTTCCCGGTGCTGAAGCAGATGCTGCACCGCCGCGGCGGCGATCTGTCCGGCGGCCAGCAGCAGCAACTGGCGATCGCCCGCGCGCTGGCGCCGGGACCCAAGCTGCTGATCCTCGACGAGCCGACCGAAGGCATCCAGCCCAGCATCATCAAGGACATCGGCCGCGTGATCCGCATGCTCGCCAAGGAGCGCGGCATGGCGGTGCTGCTGTGCGAACAGTATTACGACTTCGCCGAGGAACTGGCCGACGCCTACCTGGTGATGGAACGCGGCGAAGTCATCGCCCATGGGCCAGGCAGCGAGATGCGGGAGAAGAACATCCAGAGCCTGGTGGCGATATAGCGTCGGGGTAGGCGAACGGCGGGTGGGACAAGCCTCGCAATGAGGCGAGATGCGGCGCGCCGACACCGGTGACACGCCACGCGCAATCGAGGCCGACGAACCGATTCGCGACATGAAAGGGCTGAGGGCATGGATGCCGCCTTGTCTTACCAGTAAGACATGGATAGGATGGCCGACAGGCCACTTCGGAGTACGCCATGACCACGGTCATCCTTTCGTCCAAAGGCCAACTGGTGTTGCCCGCCGAGGTGCGGCAGCACTTTGGCCTGGTCCCCGGCAGCCGGCTCGAACTGGTCGAGGAGCCGGACGGCATCCGGCTGATCGTTCCCCATCCCGCGCCCCAGGCAGACGTGGAGTCCGGCTACGGCATGCTCAAGCCTAGATCCAAGGACAAGCCGCGGCGTCTGGCGGATTTCGATGCCGCCGGTCTGCTTGCCAAAGCCGAGCCATGAAAGCCGTCGACACCAATGTGCTGGCACGCTTCTTCGTGGATGACCCGGATGACGCGGAAGCCGCGCGCCAGCGCCCTGCCGCGCTGGAGGCCATGCGGGGCCGTGTGTTCGTTTCCGTGACGGTGATGCTGGAACTGGAATGGGTGATGCGCGGCTTCTACGAACTGCCGCGTGCTTCCATCCACCGCGCCCTGAGCGCGCTGTGCACGTATGGCAACGTCGTCGTCGAAGACCGTGCCCGCGTGCTGGCGGCCTTGCAGGCATTCGAGCAGGGACTGGACTTTGCCGACGCGCTGCATCTGAGCCGCGCCGCATCCTGCACCGCGCTGCTGACGTTCGACAAGCGCTTCATCAAGCGGGCGTCCAGCTTGCCGGATGCCATTCCATGCGAGCAGCCTCGCTCGTCCTGATGATGCTCCCGTGTGAGGAAACACGATGTTCTGGCAGGCACTGACCACGATGCGCGATCTGGGGCGCTTGCACGAAATCGCCTCGATCCTGGTCCGTTACGGATTCGGCGACATCGTGCGGCGGATGGGGCTGGCCAACGCCCTGGAGCGCGCGGGGACGGCGCTGCACTGGGTGAAGCGGCCGACTTCGCCCACATGACGCCGCCCGAACGGGTGCGGCGGGCACTGGAAGACATGGGGCCGGCCTTCGTCAAGCTCGGCCAGGTACTCGCCACCCGGGTCGATCTGCTCGAACCCGAGTGGATCGCCGAATTCGGGAAACTGCAGGACAGCGCGCCGCCCGCGCCCTGGACTGCCATACATCAGCAACTCGGCGAAGACCTCGGTGCGCCACCCGAGGAAGTCTTCGCCGCGTTCGAGCCCGAGCCGCTGGCAGCCGGCTCGATTGCACAGGTACATCGAGCACGCCTCGACGACGGCAGCGAAGTCGTGGTCAAGGTGCGGCGGCCGGGCATTCGCCCGATTCTGGAAGCCGACCTGCGCTGGCTTGCACGCCTGGCCGAACTTGCCGAGGCCGAGAGCCCCGAATGGCGTGTCCTGCACCCACGGGAGATAGTGCGCCAGTTCGCCCGGTCGCTGCGCAACGAACTCGACTTCGCCGGCGAATGCCGCAACGCCGATCGCATCGCAAGAAACTTCGCGGGTTATGCCGACCAGGACTCGGCTGCTGCCGTTCCCGGCAGCGGGGAGCCGGATCCTGCCAGTGAGCCGGCCATCATCGTCATTCCCCGCGTCTATTGGCAATGGACCGGCGAGCGGGTCTGCGTACAGGAATTCATCGGCGGTATTTCCGGGCGCAGGCTGCAAGCCATCGACCAAGCCGGTCTGGACCGCAAGCTTCTCGCCCGGCGCGGCGCCAATGCGGTACTGAAAATGATCGTCGAGGATGGGCTGTTCCACGCCGACCCTCACCCGGGCAACGTGTTCTACCTGCCGGGCAATCGCATCGCCTTCATCGACTTCGGCATGGTCGGCAGGCTGTCGGAGGAGCGCCGCGACGAATTGATCCGGCTGATGCTGGGGCTGGTGAAGAACGACGCCCGCAGCGTCGTCGACGTCATGCTCGAATGGGCGAACGACGGTGCGGCAAATGAACAGGAGCTGCTGCTGGAAATCCAGTCCTTCGTCGATCGCTACCACGGCGTGCCATTGAAGCAGTTGCGCCTGAGTGAGATGCTGACCGATCTGGTCGCAATCCCGCGCCGGCATCATCTCGTGCTGCCCAACGATCTGGCCTTGCTGGTCAAGGCCTTCGTCACCCTCGAAGGCCTGGGCCGCGAACTCGACCCCGGTTTCGACATCGCCAGCCAGGCCCTGCCCCTGCTGGAACGTGCCATGCAGGCACGCTACTCCCCGGCCGCACTGCTCAAACGGGGAAAACAGTCAGCAACCGAGGTGTTCTCACTGCTGGCGAGCCTGCCCCAGGATCTCTCCCGCCTGCTGCGCCTTGCCCGTCGCGGCCGGCTGGAGATGCACATCGACGTCCCCCACCTGAAACGGCTCGGCGATCAACTCGATCGCGCCGCGAACCGACTCGTACTCGGAATCGTCGTCGCCGCACTCATCGTCGGCTCGTCCATCGTCATGACCGTGCCGGGCGGACCGACGCTCCTGGGCTTGCCGGTCTTCGGCCTCATCGGCTTTCTCGGCGCGATGGTCGGCGGCGTATGGCTTCTGCTCTCCATTCTGCGCAGCGGAAAAGGGCCATGAGTGCTGATGGGGCGACGCATGCCTGCAACGCGGTCAAATCTGGTGCAGGCATTCGCGGGTCCATGTAAGCGGCATCCGCCAGCCGCACGCCCCTACGTCGCCGGCAGCCGCCGGACGAGCGAATCCATGTAGCGCTCGAACAGCAGGTCCGGATTCTGCCTGAACAGCCGGATCCGCCCGGTGTTGTTCAGCACCAGCACACCGACGATGTGGGCGAACGCCGCGGTGGTCTCGGCCACCGCCTCGTCGGCATCCAGGCCCAGCACCATCAACTGCTGCTCGACCGGCCGCAGCGCGGCCATCAACCGTTCGTTCAACTGCTGGTTCAGTGCCGGCGTCAGGCCCCGCGGCTTGACGCCGTCGAACAGGTAGAAGCCCAGCTCCAGCTCCTTCGGGTTGTCGCGGTAGAACACGTAGAAGGCGGTGGCCTTGGCCCGCAGCAGCTCGACCGGCCCGGCGGCGCCCGCCCCTGCCGCATCGACGACGCCGTTCAAGCGCTGCAGCGACTCGCCGAGCAGCGCGCCGTAGATCTCTTCCAGGTTGGCGAAGTAGCTGTAGATCGCGCCCGGCGTGTAGCCCGCCCGCTTGGCGATCTCCCGCAGGCTCGCGCCGTCCAGCCCCAGCTCGAAGAAGGCCGAGCGTGCCGCATCCAGGATCAGTTCGCGGCGCGCCTGGTTGAGGGTGTTCTCCCTGAGAGCCTTCGATTCCGCCCGCGACTCTGTTGTCGATTCGGCTTGGGCTGCGCGGGCGCGCGCTCGGGGCGGATTCTGGCGAGTAGTCGTTGACTTGGGCATGAGCCGGATTCTACACTGCACGACATATTGAACACTGTTCAATATAATCAACGCCACTCAGAAAGGAGCCACCATGTCTGCCACCAACACCAGCGGCCTGATGGACGGCCAGCAGTATCGGGAGTCCCTGCGCGGCTACAAGCCCATCGTTTACGTTGACGGGCAAAGGATCGAATCGGTCGCCGATGCTCCTTCGCTGCAGCCCGGCATCAACGCCCTCGCCGTCACCTACGACTTCGCTCACGACCCGGCGCTGGCACCGCTGATGCTCGCGAAGCAGACGGCCTCGGGCAAGACGGTCAACCGCATGCTGCACGTCAACGAATCGGCCGGCGATCTGCTCAACAAGCTCGAAGCGGTCCGCGTGCTCTGCCAGGAGACCGGCTGTGCGCAGCGCTACCTGGCGCACGACGCGCTCAACGGCATCGGCCAGGCGATGGCCAAGCTCGATGACGCCAGGGGTTCGACCGAATACCGCGCCAGGTTCGCCGCCTACCTGCAGAAGGTGCAGGACGAAGACCTGACGCTGGGCATCGCGATGACCGACGCCAAGGGCGACCGCAGCAAGCGCCCCAACCAGCAGCTGAACCAGGACGTCTATGTCCACGTCGTCGAGCGCAATGGAAAGGGCATCGTCATTTCCGGCACCAAGGCCATCGTTACCGGCGCGCCCTACGTGCATGAATTCCTCGTCATGCCTTCGCGCAACATGCGCGAAGACGACAAGGACTTCGCCCTCTGCTGTGCGGTGCCGATCGATGCGCCGGGCATCACCATCGTCGCCCGCCCGGCCGGACGCCCCGGCGAGAAGCCCGAGCACGGCGCGCCGCTGTTCTCGCGCAAGTACGGCCAATCGACCGGCGTGGTGATCTTCGACAAGGTCTTCGTGCCCTGGGAGCGCGTGTTCCTGGCCGGCGAGTGGGAATTCTCCGGCGACGTCACCTACAACTACGCCACCCACCACCGCCACAGCTGCATCGGTGCGCGAGCGGGTTTCGGCGACCTGCTGATCGGCGCCGGCGCCCTGATGTGCGAAGCCAACGGCCTCGACCCGGACAGGAAGGCCAATCTGCGCGACCCGATGGTCGAGCTGATCAAGATCACCGAAGGCTTCTACGCCTGCGGCGTGGCCGCGAGCGTCTATTCGGTGCGGGACCCGTACTCGAAGAGCTTCATGCCCGAGCCGGTGTATTCGAACATCGGCAAGCTGCTGCTCTCCACCCAGATCTACGACATGCACCGGCTCGCCCACGAAGTCTCCGGCGGCCTGATCGTCGCCCTGCCGGGGCCGGACGAGGACCACAACCCGGCCACGGCGGCGACGCTGGCCGAAGTGCTGCGCGCCAACCCGGCCATCCCCTACGACAAACGCATCGAAGTATCCCGCTTCATCGAAGACCTGACCGCCTCCTACCAGGGCGGCTGGTACTCCCTGATCAGCCTGCACGGCGGCGGCTCGCCGACCGCGCTGAAGCAGGAAATCTGGCGCAACTACCCAGTCGGCAACAAGGTCGAGCTGGTCGAGCGCCTGCTCGAACGCGGCGTGCTGGCCGAGGACGGCCGTTCGATCAGCAAGAACAAGCAGCCCGGGCGCTGCTGCGACGCCGGCTGCAGCCAGCCCGGCCAGCCGGTGATGGTGCCACTGCCGAAGGTCGGCAAGGGCGCCTGAAAGCAGGAACCCGCTTCAGCCTGTGCCGGGAGGCGGCCGTCATTCCGTGGCGGCCGCCTCCGACTCGCCCGTCCGCTTCGGCCAGCAGGTGGTCAGCGCGACCGGACATGCTCTGTCCACCTTCCCGCCGCATCTAAGATGTCCGACACCCTGTGACCGAGGAAACAATCGTGAGCACTGCCGAACCCACAGCCAACGCCGTCTTTTACTTCGACCTCATCTCGCCCTGGGCCTGCCTGATGGACCAGGCCCTGCGCCGCGAGCCGCTGCCGGTCGCGCTCGAACGACGCCCCGTGCTGTTCGCCGGGCTGCTGAACGCCTTCGGCCACAAAGGCCCGGCCGAAATCGAGCGCAAGCGGCGCTTCACCTACGAACTGTGCACCTGGACCGCCCAGGAACGGGGCTTCCCCTTCGTGATGCCGGCCGTGCATCCGTTCAACCCCCTGCGCTACCTGCGCCTCATCGTCGCGCTGGGCGCCACGCCCGCTGTGGTGTCGGCGGTGTTCGATGCGCTCTACACCACCGGCTGCGACCCCGAGAGCGCCGAAGCCTGGCAGGACGTGCTCGATCGCCTGGGCGTCGACGCAAGCACGCTGGATCCGGATGCACCCGAAGTGAAGAACCGGCTCAAGGACAGCACGGCCCGGGCCGCCAGCGATGGCGTCTTCGGTGTACCGACGATCGTGGTCGGCGAACGCCTGTTCTGGGGACTGGACGCCTTGCCGATGCTGCGTGCCCATGTGCGGAATGACCCCCGGCTGACGTCGCCGGCGATGCAGGCCGTAGCCAAGGTCCGTTTCGGCGCCCGCCGCGCCTAGTCGCTGCGGCACATGCCATGTGCCGCAGTGCTCAGATGCTGCTCGCATCTGTCAATCTCCGCTTTCACTCCGTTTTCTGGCCCCAGAACATGGATCACCAGACGCTACCCGAATAGGGTTTCCAGGTATTTGACATAACGGGATAGCCGTTATAAAACGAACCGTCCCTCTGGGATTCGTTGCCTGCTCGGCAGAATCAATCGCCGATCTCAGCATATTTCAACGAAGAGGCGCTGCATGTCATTGCTCGAGGAGAGAATAGATGATCATGGCTCTCTGGCGTCAACTCAAAATCTGGCGGAGGCTGCGCATTGGCCCTATCACGATGCAGGCCAGTTTTCAGCGTAGCGTTCCTGTAACTCCGGGAACATGGAGACTAAGCCAGCAAGGAGACGAGCAAAAGAGCGCGCCAGCAGTCTTGCCAATTAGTGAGCAGAGGCCTTTGCGAGATGAGCCGGGGACTGCCGTAATCGTTGGCGTTGGAAGCGGTTTCGGGTACTCACTTGCAAGAAAGCTGGCATCGCACGGCTTTGACATGGCGCTCTTGTCCAGGAATGCGGATCGGCTCCATCCGCTATGTGACGAGCTGCGTGCGCTAGGCGTTCAGGCTCATTCGTATGGGCTGGACGTGACTCACGAAACTGATGTCAAGGCGACTTTCAAAAGAGTCGTTCATCGGCATGGCGCGCCATCGATAGTCGTCTATTCGCTGCAGGAATTCGGCCCCGGAAGCGTTCTCGAGGTTTCAGTGCCCGCATTCGAAAGTGCCTGGCGGCATAACTGCCTGGGTGCGTTTCTCGTCAGTCAGGAGGCTGCACGAGCGATGGTTCCACGTGGTCAAGGAAGCATTTTTCTTGTCGGCTCCACGTCCTCGATTATCGGCAGAGCCGGCCACCTGAACCTGGCCGTCGGGAAATTCGGCCAAAGGGCGATTGCACAAGTGTTGTCCAGAGAATTATGGCCCGCTGAAATTCATGTCGCACATGTCCTCATCGACGCCGACATAAGGCGGCCGGATGTCGAGTCAACCGAAGAGGTGCAGTCGGACCCGGACGATATTGCCGTCTCGATCCTGGCGTTGCACAACCAGCCTCGAAGCGCATGGTCCAGCGAGCTTGATCTGAGGCCATGGAATGAACGATTCTGGGAGCATTGCTGAGAAGATCATCCGGGTTGGTGAGCGTTTTGAAACTACCGTGCGCATGCCAGGGTCTGTTTCGCACACCTAGCAGCAAGGACTATCGACATGCCGTTCAAGAACACTTTCGCCGCATTAGCTCTGTTCTCAGCCGCCGTTGCGCCCGTGCAGGCCGGCGACATCATTCGCCATCCGCTGCCCAACTCCAACTTTCCGATCCTGCAAGCGGTTGAGGTACCCGCAGGTAAAACCGTCGTCTATCTCAGCGGCGCCGTGCCCGGCGTCATCAACAAGAACGCCGACATCAACAGCGTCGAGGCCTACGGCACCATGGAAGAGCAGACCGTATCGGTCATGAAGCGGATCCAGGCCCAGTTGCAGGAACTGAAGCTGGATGTCGGCGACATCATCAAGATGCAGGCCTTCCTGGTTGCCCCGGAGGGCAGGGCCGTGGACTTCAAGGGTTTCATGGCCGGCTATTCGCAGTTCTTCGGCACCGCGGAACAGCCCAACCTGCCGGTTCGCTCCGCCATGGTCGTCGATGCGCTGGTCAACCCCGGTTGGCTGGTGGAGCTGGAAGTGACCGCGGTACGTCCCTGACAAGCAGCCCGGCACGCTGCACTCCGAGCGGCGGCGGGCTCGAAAGAGCGGGCATCCCGTGGCCCACCGGCGCGCGACCCTCGCGCCGGACTGCCTGCATTTCCCGAGTCCGCTCGGCGGCCTGCGACAATCATCCCACCCTCTTCCCTCATTCAGTTCGGCCAGTCTCCAGGCATCAGCACATGGAACGACGAACTTGCCTCTCGCGATGAGGTGAATTATGGTTCACTCAATGAATCACGATTCACTCCATCATGGCCTATCGCAAGACCGAACGCATCGAAGCACGCCTTGCCGACAACCGGCAGCGCATCCTGGACGCCGCGCGCAGGCTGGTTTCCGAGGGCGGCTGGGCCGAGGCGCAGATCAGCCACGCCGCTTCCGCCGCCGGCGTGGCGACCGGTTCGGTGTATCGCTACTTCCCGTCCAAGGTGGATCTGTTCGTCGAAGTGCTATCCGTCGTGTCCCAGCGCGAAGTCGACGTGCTGGAGGCCATCGCGGAGAGCGACGATGCGCCCTGGCAGACCCTCCACGTCGCGGTTTCGACTTTCGTCGAACGGGCGATGCGCAACCGACGACTGGCCTACGCCCTGATCGCCGAACCCTGCGAACGGGAGCTCGATGAAGCCCGGCTGGTGTATCGCCATGCCATCAGCAAGCAGATCATGCGCATCGTCAAGGATGGTCAGGCGCGGGGCGATTTCCGTGCAGACCTCGACCCGAGCATCGCGGCCACGGTGATCGTGGGCGGCTTCATGGAAAGCCTGATCGGCCCGCTTTCGCCCCTCAACGCCGATTTCGACCGCTCGGGCAAGCAGACGCCCGACGCTGTTCATGCCCTGGCCAGCCAGATTGCCGATGTCTGCTGCGCGGCCGTCGTCGCGCAGGAGGGCAAGCTTGCTTCATTCGACGCCACCCGAAGGAGACAGAAATGAACGCCCCGATTCCCTCGACCACTGCACTCGAGCCGGCCCCCGACCGCTACGCCACTCATGTCGTCAGGAACCAGGCCGCGATGCCAACTGGTTTCAGCGCCTTCGACGACGACGTGGTGCTGAAGGCCGCGATCGAACGCGAGGCGCCGTGGGCTGCGTCGCGCTGCTCGGCCATCGGCAAGCTGGCAGGCGACGACGCGGTGCAGGAGCTTGCCCGCCAGGCCAACCGCAACGACCCGGAACTGAAGACCCACGACCGCTTCGGCAACCGCATCGACTGGGTCGAGCTGCATCCCGCCTGGCACGCGCTGATGTCGCTGGCCTGGAAGCACGAAGTACCGACGCTGTCGTGGACCAGCAAGGAGAAGCAGCCGCATTTCGCCCGCGCCGTGCTTTCCTATCTGTGGAACCAGGTCGAGCAAGGCACCGGCTGCCCGACCGGGATGGCTTATGCGTCCTACGCCGGCTTCCGCCACGAGCCGGCGCTGAAGATCTGGGCCGAAAAAAGCCTCGGCACCGTCTACGAGAACAGCCGCCACGAAGTGGCCGACAAGCCCTCGGTGGTGATCGGCTACGCGATGACCGAGAAACAGGGCGGCTCCGACCTGCGCGAGACGCAGACCACCGCGGTGTTCTCGCACAGCGCCGACTACCACGGCGCCACCGCCCACTGGTACGAACTGAGCGGCCACAAGTGGTTCTGCTCGGTGCCGCAGTCCGACGGCTTCTTCACCCTGGCCAAGGTCGATGGCGGCGTCACCTGCTTCTTCCTGCCGCGCACGCTGCCCGACGGCAGCCATAACCGCTTCTTCATCCAGCGGCTCAAGGACAAGGCCGGCAACCGCTCCAACGCCAGCAGCGAAGTGGAATACAGCGGCACCCTGGCGATCCGCGTCGGCGAGGAAGGCGCCGGCCTCAGGGAAATCCTCTCCCACTCCCACCTGACCCGGCTGGACTTCGCCGTCGGCTCCGCCGGCCTGATGCGCCAGATGCTGACGCTGGCGCTGAACCACGCCACCACCCGCAACGGCTTCGGCTCCAGCCTGGCCCGGCGCCCGATGATGGCCAACGTGCTGGCCGACATGGCGGTGGAAGTCGAGGCCGCGACGCTGATGGCCCTGCGCATCGCCAGGGCGACCGACCATATCGACACCGATCCGCAGGAAAAGGCCTTCGCCCGCGTGACCACGCCGATGGCCAAGTACTTCAACTGCTCCCGCGTCGTCGCGGTCGCCAACGAGGCCCTGCAATGCCACGGCGGCAACGGCTTCGTCGAGGACGGCCCGATGGCCCGCCTGTACCGCGAAGCGCCGCTCAACAGCGTCTGGGAAGGCACGGCGAACATGATGTGCATGGACGTCCGCCGCGCGATGCTGAAGAACGCCGCCTGCCGCGACGCCCTGTTCGCCGAACTGGCCGACGTGCGCGGCCAGGACGCGCGCTTCGATGCCTACGTCGCCGCGATGGGGCCGCTGCTGGACGCCATGCTGCAGGACGAATTCCTCGCCCGCCCGGCAGCCGAAGCGATCGCCCGCTCGCTGCAGGGCGCCGAACTGCTGCGCCACTCGACGCCGGAGGTGATCGACGTGTTCATGAAGACCCGGCTGGGCAACGGCATGAGCTGGGGCGCCATGTTCGGCTCACTGGGCCCGGGCGTGACTCAGGCGCAGGCGGACATCATCGTCGAGAGGGCGCGGGTCAAGCGTTGAGCGTTGCAGGCCACTTTTTCCAGGAATTGATGCTGCCGGCCACCTGCGCGGGGGCGTCAGCGCTCGATCGCGCCGACCACCACGATCTCGATCCGGTAGGCCGGATTGGCCAGTTGCGCCTGCACCGTCGCGCGCGGCGGGGTGTGGCCGGGCACGATCCACTCGTCCCAGACGGTGTTCATCGCGCCGATCTCGCTGATGTCGGCCAGGAAGATCTGGCATTGCAGGATGCTGCGCTTGCTGGAACCGGCTTCTTCCAGCAGGCGCTCGACGTGGCCCAGCACCTCGCGGGTCTGGGTGGCGATGTCGGCACCGGGGCTGTTCTCCGGTATCTGTCCGGCCAGATAGACCACGCCGTTGAACACGGCGCTTTCGGACAGGCGCGGGCCGACGTGGCGGCGTTGCAGGGCGGATTCAGGTGTGGACATGGCGGGTTTCCTTTACTGGGTTCAATGGCGAACAAGCTTACATCCTGCCGGGCGAGCAGGTGGCGATGCCGGGGAACGAGCACAGCAACACCAGGACCGCGATCATCAAACAAAAACATGGCACACGGCCCGGCGATGCCGTTGGTGATCTACTTGCCTGCCATGCGTCGATTATCAGGGTTCACAGCCAACGCGGGGTTCGCTTGCAGAAGCTCGCGTACGCTTCCGGGAAGCGAGCGGACAGATGCCGTTCCTCCGGCTGGATCTGGAATCGCGTGATGTAAAGCATGAAGGCCGGGACGGCCACGAAAGCCGCGGCATTGCCGAGGTATAGCGTCCATCCCAGCAGGATTACGGAGTCGCCGAGGTACATCGGGTTGCGGGTATGGCGATAAATACCGGATGTCACCAGGCTCGTGGCCGAAGCGGGCCGGAGCGGATTGAAGGTGGTACCTGCGCGCAGAAAGGCGAATGCAGGAAGGATATTCAAGGCCAGGCCTGCAAGGACCAGCGCAATCGCGAGCGTGGTGCGCAGCGCAAACTCAAAGGAGAGCCCTGGCAGCAAAGGTGCTGCGCCATAAACGACGGCACCAAGCAGCACCATGACGACCGGCGGCGGAATTTTTGTCTCGAGCCACTGCATTGTTTGAACGAGGCTTCAAGTCGCGCCGCATAACAACGGCGACCCGAGGCAGCTTACTACCGACTGCCCCCACCCACAAACACCGGCTCCGCCTCCAGCATCACGCCGAAGCGCCCCTCCACGTCGGCCACGATCGCCCGCGCGATCCGCTCCACGTCCCCCCCGTCGCCCCCCCCCGATTGACCAGCACCAGCGCCTGGCGCTCGAAGCAGCCCACCGGGCCGAGGTCGCGGCCTTTCCAGCCGGCCTGTTCGATCAGCCAGCCGGCGGCGAGCTTCTCGCGGCCGGCTGGCTGCGGGTAGTGCGGCATCAACGGGTGCGCTGCCAGCAGGCGGGCGCAGTGGGCGGCGTCGACCACCGGGTTCTTGAAGAAGCTGCCGGCGTTGCCGATTTCGGCGGGGTCGGGCAGCTTGCGGCGGCGGATGGCGACGACGGCGTCGGAGATGTCGAGCGGCGTGGGCGCGGTGATGCCGGCGGCGGCCAGCTCGCGTTCGACGTCGGCGTAGCGGGTCACGGCCTGCCAGGGTTTAGGCAGGCGGAAGCGCACTGCCGTGACCAGCCAGCGGCCAGGGTTGCGCTTGAACACGCTGTCGCGGTAGCCGAAGGCGCAGTCGACCAGGGTGAAGACCCGGCGTTCGCCGGTTTCGAGCTCGATCGCGTCGAGCGAGTCGAAGCGGTCGGCGGTTTCGATGCCGTAGGCGCCGACGTTCTGGATCGGCGCCGCGCCGACGGTGCCGGGAATCAGCGACAGGTTCTCCAGCCCGGGCCAACCCTGCTGCAGCGTCCAGCGCACGAAGTCGTGCCACGGCTCGCCCGCACCGGCCTCGACGATCCAGGCATCGATATCCTCGCGCACCAGGCGGCGGCCGGCGATTTCCACCTTCAGCACGGTGCCGGCGAAGTCGCCGCGCAGCACCAGATTGCTGCCGCCACCGAGCACCAGCCGCGGTTCCGACGTCCAGCCGGGCGCGGCGATGGCAGCGGCAAGTTCATCCGTCGAGCGCAGGCGCAGCAGCTTCGCCGCGCGCGCGCGCAGGCCGAAGGTGTTGAGTGCGGTGAGGTCGGCCTGCACCTCGACGCACGGCGATGCACCGGGCATCTCAGCGCTCCAGCCTCACCGTGTCGCGCTCGGGGGCGGCAGGCGTGTCGGGGATGGGGAACAGGCGGTCGTAGCCCATGTTGAACAGCAGCGCGTACACCGTGTAGGTGATGGCGAGGAAGATGTCGGCGATCGCCGCCTCGATCCAGCCCATGCCGGTCCACCAGACGATGATCGGCAGCGTCATGCCGAACAGGCCCAGCTCGAAGCCGACCGCGTGGATGCAGCGCAGACGGAAAGGCCGGCGGTCGGCCTGACGGCCGGTGAGCCGGCCTTCGAGCCAGTCGAAGCTGGTGTTGTAGCAGCCGTTCCAGATCGCCGCGATCAATGCCAGCAGCGCCAGCAGGCCGAGCGATTCGGTGATGGGGACGCCGCTGCCCCAGGCGAAAGGCGGCGTGACGATCAGCAGCCCGCCGACCTCGAACATCGTGATCTGGCGCAGCCGGTCGCCCAGCGAGCGAAGTTTGGGTTTTGAAGACACGGTGAAATCCTGCAATGAAGATGCGACCCCGAGGGTTGAACCCAGGGGGTTGCCGTCAGCACGGGTCGTCCCGTGGGTAACCGACGGTCGCTGCGTCATTGCGCATGGCGGGCGGGGCCGTCCCCGCGTCGGAACACGAGGTCCACTGGCGCGGACCAGCGAACCTTTTAGCAAATCCCCCTCACTTCTGGCAAGCGTGGCACGCGGCGGCGGGTGCGGCATCACGCTGCTAAAATATAAGCCATCACTGATTCTGATCCCGCCCCGCACAGAGAAGGAGCACCGCCATGAAAACCGCTCATGACCTCGTCGTCGCCGCCAAGGCCCGCGTCGCCGAAATCACCGTCGATGAAGCCGAAGCCGCCGTCCGCGGCGCCGATCTCGTCATCGACGTGCGCGAAGCCGACGAGTTCGCCGCCGGCCACATTCCGGGCGCCACCCACATTCCGCGCGGCCTGCTCGAGTTCAGGCTCAGCGGCGCGCCGGAGCTGGGCGCACGCGATCTCGACGTGCTGCTCTACTGCAAGACCAGCGGCCGCGCCGCGCTGGCCGCCTGCGCGATGCAGGACATGGGCTACACCCGGGTGCGTTCCATCGCCGGCGGCTTCGACGCCTGGGCGGCCGCCGGCAAGCCGGTCGAGCAGCCGAGCCTGCCATCCTTCGAGTAACAAAGCGCCACATGGACGGTTCCCGTTCCACAACGCACGCCGGCTAAACTATTTGCCCGAATAGTCGTCAAGACGTGCTTGTGCCGGCATCGCCGGTCTTCGAGATTCCGCCCATGCTCCCTACCCTGCTGCCGATCGGCTCCCTGCTCGCCGGCATCGCCCTGCTGCTGCTCGGCTCCGGCCTGCTCAACACCATCGTCGCCCTGCGCGGCGGCCTGGAAGGTTTTTCCGACACCACGCTTGGCCTGATCGGCTCGACCTACTTCCTCGGCTTCTTCCTCGGCGCCTTCGTCGCCCCGCGCCTGATCCGGCGCATGGGCCACATCCGCGCCTTCGCCTTCTTCGGCGCCGCGGTGGCCGCCTGCATGCTGCTGCACGTGCTCGTCGTGCACGCGGCATTCTGGATGGTGCTGCGCGTGATCACCGGCGTGGCGCTGGTCGGTTTCTACACCGTGATCGAAAGCTGGCTCAACGAGCAGACGACGTCCGAGCGGCGCGGCCAGGTATTCGCGGTGTACATGGTGGTCAACCTGCTGGCGCTGGCCGGCGCCCAGCAGTTGCTGCGGCTCGACGGGCCGGGGAACTTCACCCTGTTCGCGGTCGCCGCCATCTTCGCCTGTCTGTCGCTGCTGCCGGTGACCATGACCCGCCTGCCCCAGCCGCAGCTCGGACACACGCCCAAGCTCGACTTGCGCATGGTGTGGCGCGCGGCGCCGGCGGCCTTCGTCGGCGCGCTGTCGTCGGGCATCGGCATGGGTGCGTTCTGGAGCCTGGGGCCGATCTACGGCCAGCGCATCGGCCTCGACCCGACCGGCATCGCGATGCTGATGAGCAGCGCCATCCTGGGCGGCGCGCTGCTGCAATGGCCGATCGGCCGCCTGTCGGACAGCGGCGACCGCCGCCGCGCACTGGGCCTGGTCGCAGCCGCGGCTGCCATCACCGGCGCCGTGATGGCGGCGCTGGGCGACGTCACCGGCAGTATCGAAGCCGTCGCGCTGGCCGGCTTCTTCATCTTCGGCGGCGCCGCGTTCACCATCTATCCGGTCACCGTCGCCCACCTGATCGACCATGTGCACCAGCAGGACATCCTCGCCGGCAACACCGGCATCCTGTTCCTGCATGGCGTCGGCGCCGCCATCGGCCCGATGATCGCCGGTGCGCTGCTCGGCTTCGCCGGCCCTGCCGGCCTGCCGCTGCATTTCGCCATCGCCTTCGCGCCGCTGGCAGTCTTCGCGCTGCTGCAGGCCCGCCGCGGCAGCGACGAGATCGTCGACGAGGCCGCGCACTTCTCGCCGATGCTGCGCACCTCGCCCACGGCGCTGGACATGGTGGCACCGGATGCGGAAGCAAGCACGAAGGCGCAGCCCGACGCCGGCGACCAAGCCGCCAGCGAACCCCTCGGCGCATCCGCGGACGGCACCACGGACACCGCTGCCGAACCCTTGGTCGAAACGGTCGACGCGCCCAGGACTGCCCCCGCGCCGAATTCCTGAGCAGCCGGCCGGGCGGCTGCTCCCGGCCATCACCCCATTCACATATACTGTGCGCCGTTTTGCGACGCATCAATGACATGGACGCGATGGCCTGTACCTGCGGTGGCGCCCGACTGCGGCCCGCCACGACCTCTTGACCGGAAAAAGGAAACCCCCGGATGAACCGCCCCACCAAGATCGCAGCCGCGCTGGCCGTGATCGCCCTGAGCTACCCCGCCGCCGCATGGTTTGCCGGCCAGAAGATCCAGACCATCCTGGATGAGCAATACGCCGAGATGCAGTCGCACCCCACGCTGAAGATCGCCGAACGCAGCTACGAGCGCGGCCTGTTCTCCAGCACCGAGAAAGTCAGCTTCGAGATGGCGATGCCGTTCGTCGCCGAAGACGGCACGCTGCAGGCGGGCGAGCCATTCCGCATGCATGCCATCAACCGGATCGAGCACGGTCCGCTGCCGGGCTTGTCGACGCTGGCCGCGGCAACGATGGACACCGAGCTCGTGATCGACGGCGAACAGGGCGAGAGGCTGGCAGCGGCGCTGAATGGCAGGGCACCGCTGACGGCCCGCACGGTGTTCCAGTTCGACGGCAGCGGCCGCTCGGCGGTCGACAGCCCCGCACTGGAATTCGGCATGCCCGACGGCACCGGCAACGAACTGCGCATCGGCCTCGGCGGGCTGAAGGCGGACGTCGCCTTCAGCGCCGGCCTGCGCAGCTACACCACCAAGGGCACGGCGGAAAGCATGTCGATGGAAGACCCCAACATGCGCATCACGCTGTCCGGGCTGAGCTTCGACGGCGACCAGCGCCGCCTGTTCGACGACGAGCCCTGGCTGCATGTCGGCAGGCAGCGCGCGACGGTGGCGTCGATGGATGTCAGCGGCAAGGAGGACAGCGAGCTCGACGGCATGGCCTTCCAGCTCGAACGCATGAGCTACGACATCGACGTTCCGGCCGAAGGCGACTACGTCGACATCAAGGCGCTGATCGGCACCGACGTGCTGCGCATCGGCGATGCCGACTACGGCCCCGCCCACTACGACTTCTCGCTCACGCACCTGCACGGACGCACCCTGGTGACGCTGTGGCGCAAGCTGATCGAGATCGGCTCCGACCCCGCGGCACTTGCCGCCCAGGCCGAAGACCCCACGGCGGTGTTCGCCCCGCTGGCCGAGCCGGCGATGGCCTTGCTCGGCCACAACCCGGCGTTCAGCATCGACCGCGTCAGCTTCACCAGCCCGCACGGCAAGGCCGACCTGTCGGCGCAGCTCAGGCTCGACGGCCTGCAGCCCGAAGAACTGGCCAATCCGATGATGCTGATCGCCAAGCTGCAGGCGGCGGCCGACCTGTCGGTGCCGCAGGCCCTGTTGCTGGCCTTCGGCAGCAGCGAGGCTGAAAACGAGGACCAAGCGGCGTTCGCGGCGGCACAACTCGACGCCCAGCTCGGCGCGCTGGAAGCGCAAGGCTATCTGCAGCGCAGCGGCGGCATCGTCAAGACCCAGGCGGCCTTCCGCCAGGGCCAGTTGACGGTCAACGGCAAGCCCTTCAATCCCCTGGCACTGGGCGGGCACTGAGGCCGACGCCGGGCAGGCGGGACGGCGCGCCGTCCTTGGACACGAGCCGCCCCGCCGCGCCCTCGCGGGTGGGCGCCCACCACCGCCACTGCCCCTTGCGCGATTTCTTGATCTCGTACAGCGCGAGATCGGCCCGCTGCAGCAGTTGATGCAAGTCCGCCGCCTGCTCGGGATAAATGCAGGCACCCATGCTCGTGGTGACATGGACCGTCCGGTCCGCCAGGACGATGGGCTCGCCGACCAGGTCGACGATGCGCTGGCAGATGTCGTCCATCCGCTCGAGCTTTCCCGGCACGTCGAGCAGCAGGCCGAATTCGTCCCCGCCGAGCCTGCACACCAGGTCGGAATCGCGCACCACCCGCTTCAGGCGCTTCGCCACCGTGCACAGCACGGCATCGCCCACCAGGTGGCCGTGGGTGTCGTTGATCGGCTTGAAGCCGTCCAGGTCCAGCATCAGGAAGGCCAGGCGCCGCTGCTGCGGACCGGAGGTCGCATCGCGCCAGTGCTCCTCCAGGCCCCGCCGGTTGGCGATGCCGGTGAGCGGGTCGAGAAAGGCGAATTCCTTGAACAGCAGGCTGTCGCGCTTCAGCCGCGTGATGTCCTTGCAGATGGCGACGGCCAGCTTCTGCTCGTGCAGGATCAGGCCGCAGTGCAGCGCCGTGCGAACCTGGCCATCGCCACCGCGGATGTCGATCTCGATGTCCGGCACGACGCTCACGCCCTCACCATCCCGGCGCCACAGGGACACGTCCCAGTGCTGCCGCAGCAAGGCCTTCTGCCGCTCATGGACGCAGGCACTCGCGATCAGTTGCCGCGCCGACCTGAAGCGGCCGGACGGGCGGCCCAGCAGGCTGTCGAAAGCATGGTTGCTGTAGCGGATCCGGGCATCGGGCATCGTGGCCACCACGACGGCGACGGGCAGCGCATCGAGAATGCGGGTGAACAGCGCATCCGGCAGGAATTTCATCCGCGCATCCCCGGGCAAGCCTCTGCGGCTTCCGGCGCAGCGGCTGTCGTCCGGAAGCGTTCGAGCCACGAGGGGATGTCCTGCGGGCTGAGCGGGCGGGAGAACAGGTAGCCCTGGACGACCGGGCAGCACTGCCGCCTGAGCAGTTCGCATTGCCCCACGGTTTCCACGCCTTCGGCAACGACCGTCAGGTTCAGGCTGCGGCCGATGCCGATGACCGCCGTCACCAGCGCCTGCAGGCGGCTCTCCTGCAGGCATCTGTCGATGAAGCTGCGGTCGATCTTGACCTCCGTCACCGGCAGGCTGGCCAGGTTGGACAGGCTGGAGAAGCCGGTGCCGAAATCGTCCACCGACAGGCCCACCCCCAGCGCGCGGACATCGTGCACGATCTCCAGCATTTCCGGGGTCAGCACCATCGCCGCGCTCTCGGTGATCTCGATGGTCAGGCGTTCGCCGCTCAGCGCGTACTCCTGCAGCAGCCCGGCGACGAAATCCGGCAGCTCGCGGCTGCGGAAGCTGCGCGGCGACAGATTGACCGACACCACGGGCACATGCACGCCCTGGTCGCGCCACACCGCCATCTGCCGGCAGGCTTCGCGCAGGGCCCAGTGCCCGATGGCCTCGATCTCGCCGATCTCCTCGGCCAGCGCGATCATCCTGCCGGGCGGGATCTCGCCGAAATTGTCGTCGTGCCAGCGCGCCAGCGCTTCCACGCCGTACAGTTCGCCGTCCTCCGCGCGCAGTTGCGGCTGGTACACCAGGCGCAGGCCCGCCCCGCCGATGGCCCGGCGCAGCGCCGTGCCGAGCAGCAGGCGCTCGCGCGCGAGCTCGTTCATGCCGGTATCGAAGAACAGGATGCCGCCGCCATTCGACGCCTTGACCTCGTCCATCGCGCTCTTGGCGCTCTGCAGCAGTCCATCGCGGTCGCGGCAGCCTTCGTCCGGATAATGGCTGACGCCGATGCAGGCCGACAGATCCAGCAGCACGCCGGCGATGTCGACCGGTTCGCCGATGACCTGCTGGATCTGCGAAGCCACCTGCGCGGCGCGGGATGGGCTGCAGTCGGACACGATCAGCACGAAGGTGCAGCCTTCGAGCCGCGCAAGAAAGGCGCCGCCGCTCAGGCGGGATCGCAGGCGATTGGCGACCTCGACCAGCATCTGGTCGCCCACCCTGTGGCCCAGGGAGCTGTTGATGTCCTTGAAGCGGACCAGCCCGATGCAGAAGAAGGCGATCTCCTGCTCGACGCCGGAAGCCAGCAGATCGTCGGTGTAGCGGTATAGATTGTTGCGGTTCGGCAATCCGGTCAGGGCGTCGTAGTGGACCAGCTGGTCGAGCTGCTGCCGGCTTTCCTCGCGCTCGATCGCCAGCGCGCACAGGTACATGCTGATGTCCGCAATCCGCCTCAGATAGGCGTCCTGCGGGCAATCCTGGCGGAGATGGAGGGCGAAAATACCGATCACGCTGCCGTCGCGCCGCTTGACCGGATAGACCATGCACGCCCGGCAACCGACCGGCGGCATCCGCCCGCAGTAGGCCGAGCGCAGCGGTTCGGCCTTGATGTCGGCCAGCATCACCGGCTCGCCGCGATGGGCGCAGCTACCGTAGCCTGCCACGCCTTCGCCGATTTCCACGCCCTCCCAGCCGGCCGCATACGAAGCCTGGAAGCTGGGCGCGGCCCAGTGCCGCAGCCTGCGCCTGACGACCCTGAACACGGAGACCAGCACGCCCGGCGCAATGGCCTCGATGCGCTGGCAGATGAAGTTGCCCAGCCCGGCGAAGGACAGGTTGCTGGTCAAGGCCTCCAGCACGTCGCGCTCGAGATCCCTGATCCGCCGTGCTTCGGTGATGTCGGAGATGGCAACGACCTGGTTGCGCAATTGCCCGCTGTCTTCGTCGAAGACGGGGTTGACCGAGATCTTCACCCACATGTCCCGGCCGTCCTTGCTCCTGACCAGGATCTCCTCGTTGAATCCTTCCGTGCCCTCCCGGGCCTTGCTGCGCACTCGCTCCAGCGTCTCGGCATCGGTGTGCGGGCTGATCAGCAGTTCGCTCGGCAGGCAGCCGATCGCCTCGTCGGCGGCATAGCCGAACAGATCGCTGAAAGCACGGTTGATCTGCACGATGCGGCGCTCGCCATCGACGACGAACAAGGGACGCTCGGTATGGTTGACCGCCAGCAGCAACAGGCGATTCTGCTCGCGCCGGGCCACTTCGTCCGACACGTCGCGCGCGAAGGCCAGGTAGTGGATGCGGCCCGACAGGTCGATCTTCGACAGCGAGAACGACACCCACGACTGCCGGCCATCCTTGCGCTCCACCAGCAGGTCGCGGTTCATGCCGACGGCCCGCGGCTTGCCGCCTTCCCGGTTGCTGCGCATGTAGTTGCCATGAACGGCCTGCAGCGCCTTCGGCAGCAGCGGCTGCATGTCCCGGTCGATGACTTCCTCGCGCGCATAACCCCACAGCCGTTCGGCAGCGGGGTTGAAATAGCGCACGCAGTTGTTCTCGTCGACCAGCACCGCCGCCATGATCGACTGCTCGAGCGCCGGGAGCAGCATCCCGTACACACTCGTATCCGGCACGCTCATCCCTTGCTCTCTCCAGCCATGCACACCGGCTCAGCGGCTCAGGCTGCTGGCGAAATGGCTGGCGAGCACGCGCAGATTGGCAATGTGCTCGCCCAGCCTGGCGGTGTGTGCGTTGAACGTCGCGCTGGACTCGATGGCCTGGTTCGCACTGCTGCGCAGCACTTCCATCTGCCGGCCGGTCTGCTCGCTGATCAGGGACTGCTCCCGCATCCCGGCATCGACGTTGCCCGCCAGCCGGTTGATGTTGTCGACCGATTCCAGGATCACGCCGAAAGCCCGGTCGGTCTGCCCGGCGATATCCACGGTCTGCTGCGAAACCGCCACGCCGCTGCCGATCGCGCTCACGCACGCCTGGGTGCCATCCGCCAGCCCCGAGATGATCTCGCGAATGTCGCGCGTCGCATCCTGGGTGCGCTGCGCCAGGTTGCGCACCTCGTCGGCGACGACCGCGAAGCCGCGGCCCGCCTCGCCGGCGCGGGCGGCCTCGATCGCCGCATTGAGCGCCAGCAGATTCGTCTGGTCGGCGATCGCGGTGATGACGTCGATGACCCTGGAGATGTCGCTGCTGCGCTCGGCCAGCGCGCCGACGGTATTGCGCGTTTCCTGCAGCCCGGACGCCAGGCGATCGATGGCCCCCATCATCTGCGCCAGTTGCTCCCGCCCCTGTGCGGTCGCACGCCGCGACTGCTCGGCCGCTTCCGCAGTGTGCGTCGAGGCTTCCGCGACCTGGCGCTGGCTGTCCAGCATGCGCGTCATGGCCTGGGATATTTCCGCCACTTCCTGGCCCTGCCCCTGAACGGCCCGGTTGGCCTCATCCACGCAGGCGTCGGCGCTCTGCTTGGAATTCGAAATGAGCTGGCAGGAGTTGTTCAGGCGGGCGACGATCGCACGCATCTCGGAAGCCCTGCTCTGCAGCAACTGCATGATCGTGCCCAGCTCGTCCTTGCGGCCGCTGTACAGATAGACGAGCGCCGGATGGCCGGCCGTGCGGCGGAAATCGCGCACCATGGCGCGGAAGGGCTGCAGCAGCGCCGCCGCGGCTGCGCCCGCCGCCACGGCCATCAGCAGCGCGGCGGCAGCCAGCACCGATTCGCCGCGCCACAGCGCAAGCGCCGCCACCACCAGGCCCGGCAGGACGGCCGCCGACACCAGCTTCGTCACCAGCGACAACAGCGGCGCCCGCGAGCCGGCGGGCGTGCCGCCGGCCCGCCAGCGCCGATACTCGCGTTCGGCGCGCGCCTTCGCCGCCGTCGATGGCAGGGTCCGTACCGACTGGTACTCGATGACCTCGCCGTCCTTCACGATCGGCGTCACGTAGGCATCCACCCAGTAATAGTCGCCGTTCTTGCAGCGATTCTTGACCAGGCCCTTCCACGAACGGCCGGACTTGATGCTCGCCCACAGGTCGGCGAACGCGCCCGGCGGCATGTCCGGATGGCGGATGACGTTGTGATGCTGGCCGACCAGCTCCTCGCGGCTGAATCCCGACACCGCGATGAAATCATCATTGACGAAGGTGATCACGCCTTGCAGGTCGGTGGTCGTGATCAGGTGGGCATCGCGCGGGTAGGTGACCTCCTTGTCGGTGACCGGCAGATTGGTCCTCATGCCGGCGCCCCGCCGCGGCGCGCCGCCGGCTCGCCGACCGACAGGCACATGGCCCCGGAAGTGCGGCCCGAATGACGGCATGCTGCGGCAGCCGTCCTGCTCCCCGGTCCGCACGGTGTTTCCGCACGGACATGCGATGTACCCATAACATCTCCCCCTCGTTTTTTTGGCCGGATCGGATGCACACGACCCTGCATGGACTGCAAATGTACCTGTTGCAGGTACATTACCAGCACCGAAAGTCCGGCATGGTGACAAACCGCACGATCGCGTCGATCAAGTGATTTGCGGGATGGATGCTACTCGTATGGCAAGGGATGGGCCGCCTGCCGGGCGATTGGAGTTACCCATTTCGGGCGGGACTGGCGGAGGCGGGAGCCCGGCCGCCCTGACATGCGGAAAACGACGGCTTCAATTACCGTCCCACGCATCCCCGGCGGGGGCGGAGTTCCACTCCTTGCCCCACTCGGGCATGTTCTCGGCGCACTTCAGCACCAGGCCCAGACCTTCGCCGGGCTCGGCGTCGAGCGCCCTGCAGTACCAGATGTATTCGACCACATCCAGCCGGCGCTCGCCGGACTCGACCTTCTGCACGTAGGAATGCGCGACGCCCAGGCGCTCGCCGAGTTCGCGCATGGTCAGGCCCCGGCTCTTGCGCCTCTCGCGCAGCCAGCGGTTCAGACACGACATTTCCGGGGTGTGGATACTTTTCGTCACCTGTACCTTTTATCGGCACAGACTGATGTACCCAACTTGGGGACACGGCGAAAAACTATCCGCTCGTGCGGACCGAGCCGGTACGGACGAAGTCGGCGGATCGGGGGCAGCCTGCATCGGCTTCCGGCGCCAGCTGCGGCACCAGCACCGGCGCCATCGACCTCAGGATCTGCACCGGCAGCGCCGAGGTGAAGCGATAGGCAGCGGCGCCGGGACCGGTGACGTAGGCGGTCAGGGTGCCGAAGTGGCGCGGGCCGAGATAGAAGACGAAAGTCGCAGTGCGGTTCAGCGCGGTGCCGGCACGGCCGCCGATGACGATGCGGTTGTCACCGGTGCCGGTCTTGCCGCCCAGCGCCAGCTCGCTGCCGTCGGCCAGGCGGAAGCTGCCCGCCAGCCGGCGCGCGGTACCGCTCTCGACCACGTCGGACAGCGCGTTGCGCAGCGCCGCCGCCACTTCCGGCGCCATCACCCGTTCGCCGTCTTCGGCGCGCAGCGTGAAAGCGGTTTCGTACGGCGTATCGACGGCAAAATCGATCCGCTCGATGCGCTGCATCGGCAGGCGCAGGCCGTCGTTGACGATGATGCCCATCAGTTCGGCCAGCGCCGCCGGCCGGTCGCCCGAACTGCCGAGCGCGGTGGCCAGCGAAGGCACGAGATGGCCGAAGGGATAGCCCAGCCGCGCCCAGCGGCGGTGGATCTCGAGGAAGGCTTCGACTTCCAGCATCGTGAAGATGCGCGAATCCTGCGCATTGCGCGAGCGGGTGCGGAACAGCCAGCGGTACACCGCCTGGCGCTCGCCCTCGCTGGCGGCGATCGCTTCGCCCAGGCTCGCCTGCGGGTTGCGCATGCGGTAGCCGACCAGCCACAGCTCCAGCGGATGCAGGCGCGCGACGTAGCCGCGGTCGGGCAGGTCGAAAGCCTCCGGCGCGTAGCGGCCGTAGAGCTGGGCGATGCGCGACTCGGTCGGCAGCGCCTCGCCCAGGCGCTGGCCGAGGAAGGCGGCGAGCGCCTCGGGCGGCGCATCGGGTTCGAGATAGCGGAACACCGCGGCCAGGCGTTCGGCGCCGGGACGCAGGCCGTCGAGCAACAGCGCGCGCATGTCTTCCGCGCCCAGGCCCTGGTACTTGCGCCAGAAGCGGCGCAGGAAGACCTGGCCCTCGCGGTCGGCGAAGCGCGCCAGGTATTCGGCTCGACGCGGATCCTGGGCGTCCTCCAGCAGTTGCGCGGTGCTGCCCGGCACCTGGTACATGGTGTGGCGCACGATCTCGCGCATCAGCCGCACGAAGGGCAGGTTGATCGACGCCTGCAGCGCTTCGCGCAGTGTCGGCATGCGCACATCGTCGCTGCGGTTGAAGTTGCCGAAGCTGTGCAGCCCGCCGCCGGTGAAGAAGCCTTCGCCCGGGCTGGCGGAGAAGCGCCGCTCCAGCGCCGCGTCCAGCATCGCCGGCAGGCTGCGGTCGCTGGCGGTGGCGAGGTGGTCGATGGCCCAGCGCGTCAGGTTGTCCTGGCGGGCGACGTCGACCCGGCGCAGCGCCGGCATGTCCAGCTCGGCCAGTTGCCCGTGCAGTTCGGCGACGATTTCCAGGTAGGTCGCCAGCACGCGCAATTTGGCGGTGGAGCCGAGTTCGAGCTTGCTGCCTTCGTTGATGTCGAACAACTGGTCGGAGGTGTCGGTCTGCACCCGCACGCGGTTGCCGCCCGGCGTGCGCTCGACCAGGGTGAAGCTGTAGCGCACGGCGCCGAGCGTCGCCGGGTTCAGCATGCGATCGCCGACCAGCCCCTGGCTGCGGGCGAAATCCGCATCGGCCAGGCGGCCCAGATAGTCGCCGACCGCCTGCTGCAGGCCGCCGTGCAAGCTCGTGCCGACTTCGGCATCGAGCCGGTCCAGGCGGTACAGCGAAATGCCCAGCATGCCCGCCAGCCGCGTGCGCACCGCGGTCGTGCCCTTGCCCGGACGGGCCGGCAGCACCGCCGGATCGGCTGCCAGGTCGCGGAAAACCAGCCGCTGCGACAGCGCGGCATCGCGCAGCGCGGTGTCGATGGTGCCGGCCTCGGCGAGCAGGCGCAGGTAGGCATCGGTGCTGCGCACCAGTTCGTCGCGGCCGCGCGCCAGGTACCACGACGGCCGGCGGTGGGCGATCATCAGCGCCACCACCTGGCGCAGCGCCAGCCCTTTCTCATGCAGGATCTCGCCCTGTCCCGGCGGCGCCGACAGCAGCGCATTGACGCGGTCGAAATCGGCGCCGAACCACACCCACAGGCCGTCGCCCAGGCCATTGACTTCGCCATGCCCCGGCGCCGCCGACAAGGGCACGGTGTTCAGGTAGTCGAGCACCAGCCGCTGCCGCAGCGGCAGGGTCCGTTCGCCTTCGCGGTAGGCGCGCACGCTGGCCGACACCATCTGGCGCAGCTTTTCGCGCGCATCGACGGTGATGCCATCGGGCGAGTGGCGGTACTTCTCGATCTGCGTCGCCAGCGTGCTGCCGCCGGGGGCGTCGAGGTCTTCCTTGACCATGCGTCCCAGTTGCGCCGCCGCCGCGCGCGCGAAGCGCACCCAGTCGACCGCCGGGTTCAGCGTCGGCCGGCTGTCGTCGAGCAGGTCGCGGTTCTCGATGAACAGCAGGGCCTGCGCCACCACCGGCGGCACGGCGGCGAAGTCGGCATAGCCGCGATACGGATAGCGGAAGTCGTACAGCGGTCCGCCGCGGCAGTCGAGCACGTCCAGGCCGGCGCGGGTCTTCTCGCGGTAGGGCGGAAACAGGCCGCGATCGACGTAGTCGATGAGTTCGGGGCTGAAGCGGGTCTGCGCCGCCAGCTCGAAGCCGCGCGCCTGCAGCCGCTCGATGAAATCCGGCAGTTCGGTGTAGCCGAGGCGCTGGTCGAAGGGGCCGTGCGTCGGGTAGCGCAACGCCTCGCTGCGGCCGGCGACGCGCTGGTAGTCGAGCTTCGCCGCGAAACGCGAGATCTCGCGCGCCTGCAGGCGCGAGCTGTGCAGTTCATGGACGAGCAGCACGGCGCCCGCCACCAGTACGACCAATACCAGGATGAACAGCCCGGCACCGAACAGACGCCAGGGACGCAGGCGGCGCCGGACAGAGGGAGCATCGGCTTCTTGTGCGGCGGGTGCTTCGGCTTCGGAATTCACATCAGGGTGCAGGGCAGGACGAATCGATATTGCATCGCCACGATTATGCGTTTTTCGACGCAAGAAAATGACACTGTTACAGAAGCGCCACAGAGTCGGGCACGGCGATTCGAAGTGCCCCTGCCAGAAATGGAATAAGCAATCCGTTTTTTCTACGTTCAGGTTATGAAGCAGGAAGGCTAGATTTCCGCCATCGCAATCGACACTACATGGAGAAACCTCGATGGCCTTCAATCCCCCTTCGGTCCACTCGCCGCGGCCTGCTCGCCCTGGCGGTCGCCGCCAGCTTCGCCGGCGCAGCCCAGGCCCAGACCACGCTGCTCAACGTCTCCTACGACCCGACGCGCGAGCTTTACCAAGAGTTCAACCCCGAATTCGCCAAGCACTGGAAGGAACAGACCGGCGAAACCGTCACCATCAAGCAATCGCACGGCGGCGCCGGCAAGCAGGCGCGCGCGGTGATCGACGGCCTGGAAGCGGACGTCGTCACGCTGGCGCTGGCCTACGACATCGACGCCATCGCCGAACAGACCGCCAAGATCCCCGCCGACTGGCAGAAGCGCCTGGCGCACAACAGCTCGCCCTATACCTCGACCATCGTCTTCCTGGTGCGCAAGGGCAACCCGATGGGGATCAAGGACTGGGGCGACCTGGTGAAGCCCGGCATCGAAGTCGTCACGCCCAACCCGAAGACCTCGGGCGGCGCGCGCTGGAACTACCTCGCCGCCTGGGCCTACGCGCTGCAGCAGCCGGGCGGCAACGAAGACAGCGCCAAGGAATTCGTCGGCCAGTTGCTGAAGCACGTGCCGGTGCTGGATTCGGGCGCGCGCGGCTCGACCAACACCTTCGTCCAGCGCGGCATCGGCGACGTGCTGCTGGCCTGGGAGAACGAAGCCTTCCTGTCGATCAACGAGCTCGGCCCGGACAAGTTCGAGATCGTCGTGCCCTCGATCTCGATCCTCGCCGAACCGCCGGTCACCGTGGTCGATGGCGTCGCCGACAAGCGCGGCACCACCAGGGTCGCCCAGGCCTACCTGGAATACCTGTATTCGCCGGTCGGCCAGAAGATCGCCGCCAAGCACTACTACCGTCCGTCCGCACCGGAACATGCCGATCCGGCCGACGTCGCCCGCTTCCCCGAAGTCAAGCTGGTCACCATCGACGACCTCGGCGGCTGGCAGGCGGCGCAGAAGAAGCACTTCGCCGACGGCGGCGTGTTCGACCAGCTCTACGCCAAGTGATCGGGAGGTCCGCCATGGCAATCCAGGCAATCAACGTCCGCAACCAGTTTCGCGGGCGGGTGAAGGAAATCATCCGCGGCGACGTCGTCAGCGAAGTCGATGTCGAGACGCCTTCGGGCATCGTCACTTCGGTGATCACCACACGCTCGGTGGACGAGCTGGGGCTGAAGCCCGGCTCCGAAGTCGTCGCGCTGGTGAAATCCACCGAAGTGTCGATCGCGACGCTCTGAGCCCGCCGTGCGCCACACGATACTGACCGTGCCCGGCTACCACGGCAGCGGCGCCGGGCATTGGCAGAGTTGGCTCGAAGGCGAGTTGCCGGAAGCGCGCCGCGTCGGCGGCATCGACTGGGAAGATCCGCTGCTCGCGCGCTGGGCCGGCGAGGTCCGGCGCGAGATCGACGAAGCGCCCGGCGCGGTGTGGATCGTCGCGCACAGCTTCGGCTGCCTCGCCAGCGTCGTCGCCGCGGCGGACCGGCCGCAGAAAGTGGCCGGCCTGCTGCTGGTGGCGCCCGCCGACCCGGAACGCTTCGACCCGCTCGGCCTGCGCGCCGATGCCGGACAAGGCCTGAGCCTCGCCGACTACCTGCCGCAGACCGCGTTCGACTGTCCCAGCATCCTGGTCGCCAGCCGCAGCGACCCCTGGCTGAAGATGCCTGCCGCCCGTACCTGGGCCGAGCGCTGGGGCAGCCGACTGATCGACGTCGGCGACGCCGGCCACATCAATACCGACTCCGGCTACGGGCCGTGGCCGCAGGCGCTCGAGCTGCTGGCGCAGTTGCGCGCGGCCGCCGACACCCCGCTCGGCGCGATCGCGTCGCGCAAGCAGGCCCGGCGCGGACGCATGGGCGCACTGGCCCGGCTGCGCCACCAGACCCGGCGCCTGATCAACGGCGAAGCCCGCGTACCGAGCCGGCCATAGAACTCGGCCATGAACCGGCCATCCGGAGGCCGGCCGTCCGGTTGCCGGGAACGCCGGATTCTTATTCACCGCACGGGAATCCATTGGAATTTTTGTTGGTTCGGATGCGGACGGGGCAAGCGTAAGGTTTGCGTATATCGACACAGGGCAAAACGCCCGAAGACACAGGAGGAAGGAAGATGGCCATCAGCGCAAGCACCGCAACCCCCACCAGCCCCGTCGCCTCGCAGCCGGCGCAGGCCGGGCCGCTCCACCCCATTCTCGAGCGCGCCCTGGTCCATGCGGCCGACGAAGGCCTGCCTTATGCGGGCGGCGTGACGCCGACCGAGGCCTGGGAACTTGTCTCGGCCGGCGAAGCCGTACTGGTGGACGTGCGCAGCGGCGAGGAACGCAAGTTCGTCGGCCACGTACCGGAATCCCTCTTCGTGCCCTGGGCCACCGGCACCTCGCTGACACGCAACCCGCGCTTCGTCCGCGACCTGGAAAGCAAGACCGGCAAGGACGCGGTCGTGCTGCTACTGTGTCGCAGCGGCAAGCGCTCGGCCCTGGCGGCCGAGGCCGCCGCAAGGGCAGGCTTCAAGCATGTGTTCAACATCCGCGAAGGCTTCGAAGGCGACCTGGACGACCAGCAGCGCCGTGGCTCCTTCAACGGCTGGCGACACGCCGGCCTGCCCTGGGTCCAGGACTAATCACACGGAAACAGGAGTCACATCATGTCGCACTGGTATACCGACAACGCGCAGTCCATCGGCCATACGCCGCTGGTGCGCCTGAACCGGATCATCGACGGCGCCCCGGCGACCGTGCTGGCCAAGATCGAAGGCCGCAACCCGGCCTACTCGGTCAAGTGCCGGATCGGCGCGGCGATGGTCGAGGATGCCGAGAAGCGCGGCCTGCTCGGCCCCGGCAAGGAGCTGGTCGAACCCACCAGCGGCAACACCGGCATCGCGCTGGCCTTCGTCGCCGCCGCCAAGGGCATTCCGCTGACGCTGACGATGCCCGAGACCATGAGCATCGAGCGGCGCAAGCTGCTGGCGACCTTCGGCGCCAAACTGGTGCTGACCGAAGGCGCCAAGGGCATGCCCGGCGCAATCGCCAAGGCCGAGGAAATCGCCGCCACCGAGCCGGACAAGTACGTGCTGCTGCAGCAGTTCAACAATCCGGCCAATCCCGCCATCCACGAGGCCACCACCGGCCCGGAGATCTGGGACGACACCGACGGCGCGATCGACATCCTGGTCTCGGGCGTCGGCACCGGCGGCACCATCACCGGCGTGTCGCGCTTCATCAAGCAGACCAAGGGCAAGGCCATCCAGGCCGTCGCGGTCGAGCCCACTGCCAGCCCGGTGCTGACGCAGGCTCGCAGCGGCGAGCCGCTGAAGCCCGGCCCGCACAAGATCCAGGGCATCGGCGCCGGCTTCGTGCCGAAGGTGCTGGACCTCGAACTGGTCGACAGCGTGGAGCAGGTCAGCAACGAGGATGCGGTCGACTACGCCCGCCGCCTGGCGCGCGAGGAAGGCATCCTGTCCGGCATCTCCAGCGGCGCCGCGGTAGCCGCGGCCGTCCGCCTGGCGAAGCAGCCGGAGAACGCGGGCAAGACCATCGTCGTGATCCTGCCGGATTCGGGCGAGCGCTACCTCAGCTCGGTGCTGTTCGAAGGCCTGTTCAACGAAGCGGGGCTGCCGGCGTGAGCGACCGTCCCGTGAGCCTTGCGCCGCTGTCGGCGGTGGTGCCTTCCTCGGTTCCGTATCTGGATCTGCGGGGCATCGTCGCCGGCCTGCACGAGGCGCGGGACCGTTGGCGCGCGCAACGCAAGCGCGGCGGCGAAGGCGGCGCGCGCGAGTTTCCGTCGCGCGACGCCCTGCGCAGCATCGCCACCGACCTGTGCGGCGCACTGTTCCCGATGCGGCTCGGGCCGCCTGACCTGCACGTCGAAGGCGAGGATTTCTACGTCGGCCATACCCTGGACCGTGCCCTCAGCGGCCTGCTGGCCCAGGTAAGGCTCGAGCTGGCCTGCCAGGCGCGCCACGACGAAACGCTCGCGCCCCGGGTCGATGAGCGCGCCGCCGGCATCGTGCGCAGCTTCGCCGCCGGCCTGCCGGCGCTGCGCGCGCTGCTCGACACCGACGTGCTCGCCGCCTTCGACGGCGACCCCGCGGCACGCAGCGTGGACGAAGTGCTGCTGTGCTACCCCGGCGTGCTGGCGGTCATCCACCACCGCCTCGCCCATGCGCTGTACGAGCTCGGCGTGCCGCTGGTGGCGCGCATCCTGGCCGAGCTGGCGCATTCGGATACCGGCATCGACATCCACCCGGGCGCGCAGATCGGCTCCGGCTTCTTCATCGACCACGGCACCGGCGTGGTCATCGGCGAGACCGCGGTGATCGGCCAGCGCGTCCGCCTGTACCAGGCCGTCACGCTCGGCGCCCGGCGCTTCGAGGTCGACAGCGACGGCCATCTCGCCAAGGGCGGCGCGCGCCACCCGATCGTCGAGGACGACGTCGTGATCTACGCCGGCGCCACCGTGCTCGGCCGCATCACGATCGGACGCGGTTCGAGCATCGGCGGCAACGTCTGGCTGACGCGCAGCGTGCCGCCGGGCAGCAACGTCACCCAGGCCGGCCTGCACCACGAACGGCTGGAGGAACGGGATGGGGCCGACAGCTAATTTCGGCCCCGTCGTCCGCAGCCTGCGCCGGCGCCAGCGATGGTCGCAGGAGCGCCTGGCCGAACTCGCGGACCTCGACCGCACCTACATCGGCGAGATCGAGCGCGGCGACGTCACGCCTTCGCTGCTCACCGCGCAGAAGCTCGCGGCCGCGCTGCAGACCCCGCTGTCGGCGCTGATCGCGTGTTGCGAGCACGACGCCTCCAGCGCACTCCACTCCTGAATTTGATGGCGATAGCCGGTTGAGACGGCCCCGCCCGGGGCAGGACACTTGCTGCGTCCCGCTTTTCCATTCCATATGGTTTCTGACAGAAAGGAGTCGACCATGGCAGTAGCAGAGAAGGTGCATCACGCGCTCGGCGATACGGCAGCCCGCCAGCTCGCCAACGCCACCAAGACCGTCCCCCAACTCGCCACCATCACGCCGCGCTGGCTGGTGCATTTCCTCGAATGGCTGCCGGTCGAGGCCGGCATCTACCGCCTGAACAAGGTCAAGAACCCGCAGGACGTGCGCGTGTCGTGCTCGCAGCGCGAGGACGAAGGCGATCTGCCGGAGATCTTCGTCGACTACGAGGACCAGCCGCGCGAATACTTCCTCAACGCCGTCACCACGGTGCTGGACGTCCATACCCGCATCTCCGACCTCTACAGCAGCCCGCACGACCAGATCAAGGAACAGCTGCGCCTGACCATCGAGACGGTCAAGGAGCGCCAGGAGTCCGAACTGATCAGCAACCCGGACTACGGCCTGCTGGCCAACGTCGCCGACGAGCAGCGCATCTCGACGCTGACCGGCGCGCCGACGCCGGACGACCTCGACGACCTGCTGACCCGCGTGTGGAAGGAACCGGCCTTCTTCCTGACCCACCCGCTCGGCATCGCCGCCTTCGGCCGCGAATGCACCCGCCGCGGCGTGCCACCCCCCACCGTGTCGCTGTTCGGCTCGCAGTTCCTGACCTGGCGCGGCATTCCGCTGGTGCCTTCGGACAAGGTGCCGGTCGAGGACGGCAAGACCAAGATCCTGCTGCTGCGTGTCGGCCACAAGCGCCAGGGCGTGTCGGGCCTGTTCCAGCCCGGCGTCGCCGGCGAGCAGGGGCCGGGCCTGTCGGTGCGCTTCATGGGCATCAGCCGCAATGCGATCGCCTCCTACCTGATCTCGCTCTACTGCTCGCTGGTGGTTCATTCCGACGACGCGCTGGCCGTGCTCGATGACGTTGAAGTGGGCAAGTACCATGACTATTCCGCACTCGATACCTACAAGTGAGGGGCTGGCCGCCATCGGCGGCCCCCCGCCCGGCTTGCCTCCCGGCCTGCCCGAGGAAGCGCTGCTGAGCCGGCTCGCGGGCGAATTCTTCGCCCTGCTGCCGAGCGGCGCGCCGGACGCGCAACTGCCCTTCGGCCAGCCGCCGCAGCCGCCACAGACCGAGATCGCGCTCGGCAACCGTGCGCCTGCGCTGGCGCCGCTGCCGGGCACGCCCCACGCTGCGCCGGACGAAGCGGTCGATGCCGCGCCACTCGCGGGCCGGGCGGCCAATCCGGTGCTCGGCATGCCCGAAGCCCATGCCGCGGCGCTGCCGCCGCTCGCGCCGCCACCGGCGGCGACCGTGCCGGGCGCCCCCTCGACGCCCTACTACTTCCTGGGCGAAGCCAGTGCCTGGCCGTCGCAGGCTGATCCCGGCGCTCCGGAGCACATCGGCCCGGGGCGCGCCAGCCCGGCGCCCGGCACCTTGGCACACGCCAATCCGGCGCAAGAGGACCGCATCACCGCGCGCTCCTTCGGCCTGCCGGGCGAGGCGGAGCTGGCACGCCTGCTCGGCGATCTCGACCGCGGCCAGCGCAGCCCTTCGCCGGCAAGCACCTCCGGCCCTGGCTTCTACTTCCTCGATCCGGCGGTGGAGCAGCAGGTCCCGGCCGTGCCGGCCGCCCGTGCACCCTTCGACGTCCATTCGGTGCGCAAGGATTTCCCCATCCTGCAGGAGCGCGTCAATGGCAAGCAACTGATCTGGTTCGACAACGCCGCCACCACGCACAAGCCGCGTGCGGTCATCGACCGGCTGGCGTACTTCTACGAGCACGAGAACTCCAACATCCACCGCGCGGCGCACGAACTGGCCGCGCGCGCGACCGACGCCTACGAAGGCGCGCGCAGCAAGGTGGCGCGCTTCATCGGCGCCGCCTCGCCGGAGGAGATCGTCTTCGTGCGCGGTACCACCGAAGGCATCAACCTGATCGCCAAGACCTGGGGCGTACAGAACGTCGGCGAAGGCGACGAGATCATCGTCTCCCACCTCGAACACCACGCCAACATCGTGCCCTGGCAGCAGCTCGCCGCCGCCAAGGGCGCGAAGCTGCGGGTGATTCCGGTCGACGACAGCGGCCAGGTGAAGCTCGACGAATACGCCAGGCTGCTCAACCCGCGCACCCGCATCGTCTCGGTGACCCAGGTGTCGAACGCGCTCGGCACCGTGGTGCCGGTCAGGCAGATCGTCGCCATGGCGCACGCCGCCGGCGCCAGGGCGCTGGTCGACGGCGCGCAGTCGGTGTCGCACATGCGGGTCGATGTGCGCGACATCGACGCCGACTTCTTCGTCTTTTCCGGCCACAAGGTGTTTGCGCCGACCGGCATCGGCGCGGTCTATGGCAAGCGCGAAGTGCTCGAGGACATGCCGCCCTGGCAAGGCGGCGGCAACATGATCGCCGACGTCACTTTCGAGAAGACGATCTACCACGGCCCGCCGACCCGCTTCGAAGCCGGCACCGGCAACATCGCCGACGCCGTCGGCCTGGGCGCGGCGATCGACTACGTCGAGCGCATCGGCATCGAGAACATCGCCCGCTACGAGCACGACCTGCTGGTGTATGCCACTCACGGCCTGCTCGGCGTGCCCGGCCTGCGGCTGATCGGCACCGCCGCGGACAAGGCCAGCGTGCTGTCCTTCGTGCTGAACGGCTACACCACCGAGGAAGTCGGCCGCGCCCTCAACGAAGAAGGCATCGCGGTGCGCTCCGGCCACCACTGCGCCCAGCCCATCCTGCGCCGCTTCGGCCTCGAAGCGACGGTGCGGCCTTCGCTGGCCTTCTACAACACCTGCGAGGAAGTCGACACCCTGGTCGCGGTGCTGAAGCGGCTGGCATCGGGCAGGCGGTCGTTACGCTGAGTTACGCAAGCCGGCAGCGAAAGGAAAGAGTCATGGCGCAAGCTGTGGCTCTTTTCACATGTGCGCGCCGGCGTCATCCCGCTGTACTAGTCAGCGACCTTGGCCCAATGTGCATACGCATACATGCCCATCGAGAGCCGTCATGCATCGTCGAGATCAAACTCCCCGCCGCGGCCCGTGAATATATCCCGATCATCCGGCTTGCGAATCACGATGATGGTCACGGCCGGCGGAGCGTGAGGGAAATCATCCTTCAAGTGCTGCTGCACCGGCGGGAACAATCGCTCCCATAGCTCGAAGGAGCTCTGGATCGCACCCGGCAGCGCCAGGACCGCCGTCAGCATGACGGCCGTCGCCGGGTCGGCCAGCGCGGAGGTCACGCGCTGCTTCGCCTTGACCAGAACTTTCCAGTCGAAGATGTAGCTTCCGCGCCGCAGGCCGGTCCCTACGAACTCGAGATCGTAGAGCAGTGCCAACGCCGGTTGCTGCCGCCTGAATTCCCGGGCCAGCAGATACTGAAAACCCCTCGCGGCGACCTGCGCATCGCTGAAATCCTCGCCCGGAACATGGAGCGAAACTTCGATCACCGCCAGTATCTTCTCGAGCGCCAGTGCTTCGGATTGCACGGTGCCGGAAACGGGTTCGTCGGACTGCGTGGTCATGATCTGCTCTCCTGCCGGTCGAAGCGCTCGCTCACCCGAGCCCGCGCCGCCTCTGCCACGCAATCATAGAGCAGCGCCACGCGTAGTCCAGGCGGCAAAGCGACATCCCGCCGAAGGATTCCGTCAATGGACGCGAGCAGCCACCCGCGACAGCTTGTCGCGCAGCTCCAGCACCGAGTGCCGGCAGAACACCAGCACCAGGTCGCGGTTCGCCGCCTGGCGCTTGATGCTGTACAGCAGGTCGTGGCTGACCCGGTTGCACAGCACGACGACGACGCGGGTGTCGATGGGGATCGGCTTGCGGTTCTGATGCACGTGCCGTCCCGACCAATGTTCGGCGCAGGTGATGCCGAGATGCGCCGAGCTGATGAGTTCGTTCCTGATCGCGTCCACCCGGTCCGCGCCTACCACGAGTGCTCTCATTTTCTTCTCCGCCGATACTGGACTTCGATCCATACCTGTCCATGTGCATTGCCATTCCGGAATTGACAGGGACATTCATGAATGCCGTGGAGAAAAGATAAGCAAGAAACGCCGGGCAACGAACCAAGTTAATCTGATTTGCATTTCCATGTTCCGGAGCGGCCTGCTTTTCACAAAGCGCTCAGAAAGGCTAGCAGCGCGGCCTTTTCCGCATCGGTCAGCCCCAGCGGGCGTAAATGGGATGATTTACGCGCAATAGCCATATACAGCGGATGGGCGGCTTCAGCCGGATTGCGTGCCCACGTCTCGCCGCCGCCCCGGTCATACAGGTTGATGACGCCTTCCAGGGTACGGAACAGGCCGTTGTGCATGTAGGGCGCGCTCTCGGCAACATGGCGCAGGCTCGCGGTGCGGAAAGCACCGGCATCCGCCCTGCGGCCGGTGACGAGGTAGCGGCCGAGATCGGCCGACGGTTCGCCGAAGAAGGCAATGCCCAGATTGTGGAAGCCGCCATCGGTCAGCAAAGGGCCGAAGTGGCAGTTGGCACAGCGGGCCTTGGTACGGAACAGGTGCAAGCCTTCGATTTCGGGATCGGACAACTGCCGGAAGTCGCCGGCGGCAAAACGATCGAAACGGCTTGGCTTTTCCAGCGAGCGCAGAAAGGCGACGAGCGCGTCGCCGAGCTCGGCCGCGCCGATGCCGCCATCGCCGAAATGCTCGCGGAACGAGGCCACGAAAGCGGTATCGCTGCGGATGCGCGCCAGGACCTGCTCGAGGCTGTCGTTGCCCATCTCGTGCGCCAGCGTCAGCGGCAGGAGCGCCTGGGCCGCCAGGCCGGTGCCTGCGCCGTCCCAGCCGAACCGGGCTTGCCAGGCTGCGGCGTATAACGACGGCGGATTGCGCCTGCCGAGCCTCCCCCATGTCCCCGCGCCACCGCCGCGGGAATGCTCCAGCCATGCTGCGGATGGTGGCAGCCGGTGCAGGCAGGCGCGCCGTCCGCAGCAAGGCGGCCATCATGGAACAGGCGCCTGCCCAGTTCTGCCTTGGTGCCTGCAACCGGCAGCGCCAGCGCGCCAAGCTCGACGTAATCGACTTCGGCATCGATCCACGGTGCCGGCCAGCGCTCGGGCGGCTGCTGATAGGCAGCGCGCAGTGCAGACGACGTGTCCGAGCTGCCAGCAATGGCCAGGGACGACAGCAGCAGCGCCACCAGCAATGCGGCAGCAAGAACACGCTCCATCAATGGCAATCGGGGCCGATCTGGTCGAAAAAGACTTCGAAAGCAACATTGGAAGCCCATTGGTCGGCCCGTCGCTGCCAGTGTGCGGAACCGTCCAGCGTCTTCAATGCCCGGCGCAGCGCGGCTTCGACGGTGGGACTTTCCGGCGGCAGCACCAGCCGCAGCACCGCTGGCTGGCGCGCACCCAAGCTCGCCGAGAACTTGCGCCATTCGTCCTTTCCGCGCAACGCGTCCAATAGCACGGCATCGTGCAGCGAGGCGTCGCACTGCCCGGTTCGCATCGCCACCAGGGCCTGCGCAGGGGCTTCGAACGACAGCGTTTGCGCGCCAAGAACATGGGCCAGCGCCTGCGCCTCGGCGTGCGCGCTGGTCACGCACAGCGTACGCCCGGCAAGCTGATCCCAGCGCCTGATCGTGGTGTCGGAGCGCATCAGCACATCGAGGCCGGAGGTAAATCCGGTGTCGACCAGCTTCGCACCCGGTGGCAACTCAGCCGGCGTGCCGCGCACGAGCAGCGCATCGACCTCGCCGCCACCGAGCGCCGCCTGTGCCTGTCCTGCAGGCAGCGGCACCAGTTCGACCACCACGTCCAGGTGGCGGCCGATCTCCTCCACGAACGCGGGTTGAAGGCCATCCGCGGTGTAGTCGCGGCTATCGCTGCGCGGCTGGGCGATATCGACGAGGCCGATCCGCAGGCGGGTATCGGCAGGCAGGCGCTCGGCGCTGGCCTCCCGGGGTATCCCGCCGGGAATCACCACCGCCATGGCCGCAATGGCGAGCAGGGCCATGACGAGAATCGGCTGCCAGGTAAGCTGCTTTCCTGAAATGAGGTCGCCACGATCCGGCGGCCTTCCACCGGAAGGCGGCGACAATACGGGATCATCCTGCTCGGAATTTGAATTCAATAGCATTGCACTCCAGAGAATAAGGCCTATTCATTTCATGGCATGCCGAAATTAGCACCTCCGTGCGCGGCCTGTGGAATAAGAAATACGGGAATCCTTATCTGCAAATATTCGTTCCCCGCCGCCAGGCCCATCCCTAGACTTTCCCCAGCCCGATCGACACGGCAGCCGGAAACAAATCGGCATTGCCGGTCATGAATCGATGCAGGCCGCAAAAAAACCCACCTGAATCCGAATGGATGAAATCCGTTCCAGGGCCGCTTTTCCCCATTCCCCACGGAGACCGAGAATGAAAACGTCCAGTAAACGCAAAACACCGGTCCGCCGGCATCTGCTGGCCCTCGCGGCGCAGGCCGGCGCAATGCTGCTGCCGGCCGTTCCGGCCACGGCCGCCGCCGAGACCCTGCCCGCGATCAATCTCCAGCTCTCGCCCTGGACCGTGATCGCGCGGGAAAAAGGCTTCTTCAAGGAAGAATTCGAGCGCATCGGCACCAGGCAGGTGAACCTGATCGCTTCCGGCGCCGCCGACCTGCTCGGCGCCGAGGCCGCTGCGGTCGGCAACGGCGCGATCGCCATCGCACAGCGCATGATCTATCCGGCGACGGTGCACCGTGCCAACGGACTGGACGGCGTCGTCGTCTGGGCCTCCGAGCCGTCCAACCGCTACCGCGCGCCGATCCTGACCCGCGCCGACGACGACAGCATCAAGACGGTGGCGGATCTGGACGGGCGCAAGTTCGGCAGCAGCCGCATCAGTTGCTACTGGTCCTCGCCTTTCGAGCAACTGCACAAGGCCGGCCTGCCGCTCGATTCGCGCGCCGAGCGCGGCCGTGTCCGCTACGAATCGATCGACAACGGCGTGGTGGCGATCTCGGCCGTGCTATCGGGCGCCACCGACGCCACCACCGCGCACCTGGCGGCGACCCAATTCACCGGCGCATGGCTGTCGGGCAAGCTGAAGGTCGTCGGCCATTCGCCCGACGACGGCGTGTACGTCAATCATGCCGGCCGTGTCACCTACTTCGCCCGCCGCGACTTCGTCGACAAGTACCCCGAAGTGGTCAAGGCCTTCCTCGCCGCACGCGAGCGCACGCTGGCATGGACGCTGGACAACGTCGATGAAGCCGCGAAGATCGTCGCCCGCGACACCCGGGTGCCGGTCGAAGTCGCCAAGTTCCAGATCACCCATGCAGGCCAGTGGGAGTTCATGGCCGGCGAGCCGAATGCCGAGCGCGCCCGCAACGCGATCAGGACCTTCCAGGAATGGCACATCGCCAACGGCGACGACATCCTGTCCGAACGCCAGTTGAGCGCTGCGCAGATCCACGCCTTCATCGACGAGCGCTTCTTCGTCGGCGGCCAGTACTCGATCTATCAATGACCCGCGTGGCGGGCCATCGCGCCCGCCCCAACCGAGCACAGGTAATCCCCATGAGTACAGCAGAAGTCGTCGACGGCAGGCTGGCCGCCGGCAGCGCCGGCCCTTCGCGCCTGTCGCGCATCCAGTCCTTTCTCGCCCGCCTCGACCCCATCGGCCTGATCCTGCCGGTGCTGATCCTGGCCGTGTGGCAGCTGTCGTCCTCGCGCGGCTGGGTCGACCCGGTCTTCCTGCCCGAACCGCGCACGGTAGCCAGCGCCTTCTGGAAGATGCTGACGGAGCAGGATCTCGCGCTGGATTTTCTCGCCAGCGTGACCATCGTCGGCCAGGCCTTCATCTACGGTTCGCTCGCCGCGGTCGTGCTCGGCATCGCCGCCGGCCTGTCCCGGCGGGTGGAGCGCTTCCTCGGCCCGACCTTCGACACCATTCGCCACATTCCCGGCATCGCCTGGCTGCCGCTGATCGTGCTGTGGCTCGGCCTGGGTGCGCCGGCCAAGATCCTGGTGATCGCCAAATCGGTGTTCTTCCCGGTGTTCCTCAACACCCTGCAAGGCATCCGCAACGTGGACAAGGCCCACATCGAACTGGCGCAGGCGCTGACCCTGACGCGCTGGCAACTGGTGCGCAGGATCATCATTCCGTCGGCCATTCCGAACGTCATGGTGTCGCTGCGCTATGCCGCCGGGCTGGCGTGGGCGCTGGTGGTGGTGGCCGAAGGGCTGAGCGGCCTGGAAGGCCTGGGATTCCTGATCTTCCGCGCCCAGGGCCTGCTGCTGACCGATCAGTTGCTGGTGTGCATGGTCGTCATCGGCGTGGTCGGCTTTCTGATCGACCGCAGCATGTACCTGCTGCAACGCCGCGTGCTGCGCTGGAAGCAGGGCTTCGAAGGCTGAGCCCGCCTCCTCCCCATCAGGCATCGCCCCCATTCCGGAGAAAACCCCAATGGCAGAACCTTCGCGCCTGGAGATCCGCAAGCTCTCCAAGCACTACGACGTCAATGGCAAGCGGCGGCTGGACGTGCTGGCCGGCATCGAGCTCACCGTCGAGCCCGGCTCCTTCGTCTCCATCGTCGGCCCGAGCGGCTGCGGCAAATCGACCCTGCTGCGCCTGATCGCGGGCCTGGACACCGACTACCGCGGCGACATCCTGCTGCACGGCGAACGCGTTTCCGGCACCAGCCTGTCGCGCGGCATCGTGTTCCAGGATCACCGCCTGCTGCCCTGGCTGACCCTCGAAGAAAACATCGCGCTCAGCCTGGAGAACTCGGGCTGGAGCAAAGCCAGGCGAACCGAGGCGGTGCGCTCGCACATCGCCCTGGTCGGCCTCGGCGGCTTCGAGAAAGCCTATCCGCACCAGTTGTCGGGCGGCATGGCGCAGCGCGGCGCGATCGCCCGCGGCCTCGTCGGCCAGCCCGAAATCCTGTTGCTGGACGAACCGCTGGGCGCGCTCGACGCCCTCACCCGGCTGCGCCTGCAGGAAGAACTGCAACGCATCTGGCGGGCCGAGGGCGTCAGCATGATCCTCGTCACCCACGATGTGGACGAGGCGCTCTTCCTCAGCGACAAGGTGGTGGTGATGAATGCCGGGCCGGGACGCATCGTGCGCGAATTCGAACCGAGGCTCGCCCACCCGCGCGAGCGCGGCAGCCACGCCTTCGGTCAACTGAAAGGCGAGATCCTGGCCGCGATGGGCGACAGCATCCACGCCGAGGCGCTGGCTGCATGATCGCCGCCGCCTTCGTCCGCCGGCGCATCGCCGCGCTTGCGCTGCTGGCCGGCCTCGTCTCGAGCGGCAGCGCCGGGGCGGCCGACATTCCGCCGGCGACCGATCTACCGGATCTCGCCCCCATCCGCGCACAAGTCTACGCCGGCGAGTTCGACGACGCGACTGCCGCACTGCTCGCGCTGAGCGCGAGCGTCCGCCATGCCGACGTCTACAACCTGCTCGGTTTCAGCCTGCGCAGGCTCGGCCGCTACGAGGAGTCGGGCCGCTGGTACCGCGAAGCCCTGCACTTCGACCCCGGCCACCGCCCCGCGCTCGCCTACCAGGGCGAACTCTTCATCGCCCTCGGCGACATCGAATCGGCGCAGAAGAACCTGCGCTACCTGGAACTGCTGTGCGCCCCGCCCGCCTGCCTCGAACGCGACGAACTGCTCGCCGCGCTGGCGCAGGCCGGCCATGCACCTGAATGAAAAACCCCGGAACCATGGACATCCCCCTGGACGACATCCTCGCCCGCCTGCACGCCACCGCCGTCGAGCGCGACGCCCGCGGTGGCCATGCCGCAGCCGAAAAAGCCCTGCTGCGCGATGCCGGCCTGCTGCGGCTGTCGATTCCGCGCGCCTTCGGCGGCGAGGAACGCAGCTGGCAGGAAATCTACGCGATCGTGCGCCGGGTCGCCGCGGTCGACAGCGCGCTCGGCCACGTGCTCGCCTTCCATCACCTGCAAGTGGCGACCGTGCTCATCTATGGCGACGCCGAACAGGCCGAGCGCCTGCTGAGCCACACCATCGCCCACCAGTGCTGGTGGGGCAACGGCATGAACCCGCGCGACCGCCGGCTGGCGGCACAGCGTACCGGCGACGGCCTGCTGCTGAACGGCATCAAGTCCTTCTGCTCCGGCACGGTCGGATCGCATTTCATGACGCTGTCGGCCGTGCTCGGCGACGCGCCGCGGCCGCTGCTGGCGGTCGTGTCCACCGCTCATCCGGGCGTCCGCATCCAGGACGACTGGGCGCCGATCGGCCAGCGCCAGACCGACAGCAACTCGGTCGTGTTCGAGCAGGTGCCGGTCGCCGAAGGCAACGTGCTGCTGTGGCCCGAGCGCGAGCCGACGCCTTTCCACACCCTGCGCAACTGCCTCGCCCAACTGGTGCTGAGCAACCTCTACCTGGGCATCGCCGAAGGGGCGCTCGCCGAAGCCAGACACTACGCGCACACGCAGGCCCAGCCCTGGCTGGCCTCGGACGCCGCCCACGCGGTCGACGACCTCTTCACCCAGAACCGTTTCGGCGAGATGCATGTGCACATCGCCGGCGCCCGCGCACTTGCCGAACGTGCCGCCGAACTGGTCGACCGCGCCTTTTCCCGCGGCCAGGCGCTCACCGCAGCCGAGCGGGCCGACGTCGCCGTGGCCGTCGCGGAATCGAAGATCCTCGCCCACCGCGCCGGGCTCTTCGTCAGCCAGGAACTGTTCGACGTCACCGGCGCGCGCGGCACCAAGGCGAGCCTGGGCTTCGACCGCTTCTGGCGCAACGTGCGCACCCACACCCTGCACGACCCCATCGACTACAAGCTCAACATGCTCGGCCGCTGGACGCTGAAGGGCGACCTGCCCAACCCGCAGCTCTACGCCTGAATCCATTTCATTCCTGCCGCCTTGCCGCGGCACCGCCTGAACGCCCAGATCCAACAGGAGCCCCCATGAGTACCCCCATCAAGGTCGTCGCCGTATCCGGCAGCCTGCAACGCCCGTCCCGCACCCTGAGCGTGGTCGAGGCACTGCTCGACGAACTCGCCGAACAGGCGCCGATCGACACCCGCCTGATCGAACTCGGCAACATCGGCCCGCGGCTGGCCGGCGCACTCTATCCCTCGCAACTGCCGGACGACATCAAGGCCGACATCGCGGCCATCGAGTCGGCCGACTTCCTGGTGGTGGCGAGCCCGGTCTACCGCGCCTCCTTCACCGGCCTGTTCAAGCACCTGTTCGACTTCGTCGACCAGCACGCCCTGATCGACGTGCCGGTGCTGCTGGCCGCCACCGGCGGCAGCGACCGCCATGCGCTGGTCATCGAACACCAGTTGCGGCCGCTGTTCAGCTTCTTCCAGGCCCACACGCTGCCGATCGGCGTCTATGCCAACGAAGCCGAGATCCGCGACTACAAGGTCGACAGTCCCTCGCTGCGCGCCCGCATCGAACTCGCCGCCGAGCGCGCCCGACCCTTCCTGCGCAAGCGGACCACCCCCCTGGCGGAGGCGCCGAAGTTCGTGCGCGCCGCCGCCTGAACGAGGACACACCATGAGCCCGGACATCTTCTGGTTCCTGCCGACTTCCGGCGACACCCGCTACCTCGGCAAGTCCGACTCCGGCCGGCCGGTCACCATCGACTACCTGCGCCAGATCGCCACCGCGGCGGACGATCTCGGCTACGACGGCCTGCTGATCCCGACCGGCAGCGGCTGCCTCGACCCCTGGGTGGTGGCGGGCAGCGTCGCCCAGGCGACGCGCAAGCTGAAGCTGCTGGTGGCCCTGCGCACCGCGCTGACCAAGCCGGCCGCCGCCGCACGCATGGCAGCCACGCTCGACCAGGCCACCGGCGGGCGCCTGCTGCTGAACGTGGTGGCGGGCGGCGACTCGTCCGAACTGGCCGGCGACGGCATCTTCCTCGGCCACGATGCGCGCTACGACGAAGCCGACGAATTCCTCTCCATCTGGCGCCGCCTGCTGCAAGGCGAGACGGTCGACCATGAAGGCGAGCACCATCGCGTGCACGGCGCCCGGCTGCTGTTCCCGGCGGTGCAGAAGCCCTATCCGCCGCTGTACTTCGGCGGCTCCTCGGACGCCGCCCACGCGCTCGCTGCCGAGCACGTCGACGCCTACCTGACCTGGGGCGAACCGCCCGCCGCGGTGGCGGAGAAGATCGCCGACGTGCGCGCCCGTGCCGCCCGGCGCGGGCGCAAGCTGCGCTTCGGCGTGCGCCTGCACGTGATCGTGCGCGAAACCAACGAGGAAGCCTGGGCCGCCGCCGACAAGCTCATCAGCCGGCTGGACGACGACACCATCGCCAAGGTGCAGGCCCGCTTCGCCTCGATGGACTCCGAAGGCCAGCGCCGCATGGCCGCGCTGCACGGCGGACGCCGCGACAAGCTCGAAGTCAGCCCCAACCTGTGGGCGGGCGTGGGCCTGGTGCGCGGCGGCGCAGGCACGGCGCTGGTCGGCGACCCGCAGACCGTCGCCGCGCGGCTGAAGGAATACGCCGACCTCGGCGTCGACACCTTCGTGCTGTCTGGCTATCCGCACCTGGAAGAAGCCTGGCGCTTCGCCGAACTGGTGTTCCCGCTGCTGCCGGGCAAGAAGCCGGTGACGATCCAGGACCAGGTGATGACTGGCGGTCCCTTCGACGCCAGTACGGTGAAGGTGGTGCAGAAAGAAGCGGCCTGATAGGTACGATGCGGCGGACAAGCGCGAGCCTCGAGCACATCCATATCTGCTACCTTGGCTACTTAGTCATCGGGAGCAGAATCATGCGAACGCTCACGCTCGCGGAAACGAAATCTCGTTTCTCCGCCGTCATCGACCAAGTCATCGCAGGCGAGGAAATCGTCATCACGCGCCACGGCCAAGCTGTCGCCCGAATCATTCCCGAACGCAAGCGTGAGATACCCGGAAAATCTCCGATGATCGATGAATTGCGCGACTTTCTTGAAGCACAGCCTGTCCAGCCTCGTTCGGCCACAGAAGTCGTGCGCGAAGTGCGGGATGGCAAAGCTTGATGGTGCTCTGATAGCGGCTGCGACCCGCTCAAGCTGCCAGCTCGAGCGGCCCGATGCGTTCGAGCGCGTCGCCCATCGCCCGGCGTGCTTCCTCGAAATCGTAGTCGGACTGCAAGCCGCTCCAGAAGCCCGGCGTCGTACCGAAATAGCGCGCCAGGCGCAAAGCCGTGTCGGCACTCACCACGCGACGGCCAGCCACGATCTGCGAAATGCGTCCTTCGGGCACGCCGATGTCCTTTGCCAGCCGGTATTGGCTGATGCCCATCGGCAGCAGGAACTCTTCCTTCAGCACTTCACCCGGATGGATGTTGGGCAATTTGTCCATGTTCGTCTCCATCAGTGGTAGTCGACGATCCTACCCAATCACCCCTCCGCCGTCCCGAACCGCTTCGCCACCCGATTGGCGCACAGCTCCAGCGTCGAGCAGAAGACGTAATACACCAACGCGACGAACAGGAAGATCTCGGTCGGGTAGACCATCTCGCGGTTGCTGACCTGGGTGGCGACGAAGGACAGTTCGCCGACGCCGATGACGTAGGCGAGCGAGGTGTCCTTGATCAGCGCCACCCACTGGTTGATGAAGGACGGCACCATGATCGGCAGCGCCTGCGGCAGGATCACCAGGCGCAGCGCCTGGCCGCGGCTCAGGCCGAGCGCGGCGGCGGCCTGCCACTGGCCCGGCGGCAGGCTGGCGATGCCGGCGTGCACCGAATGCGCCAGGTAGCTGCCGCCGATCAGCGACAGCGCCACCACCACGGTGCCGGTGCCCGGCACGTCGATGCCGAACAGGATCGGCAGCAGGAAATAGGTCCAGAAGATCAGCATGATCACCGGGATGGCGCGGAAGAAGCCCAGCCCCATCAGCAGCATGCTGTGCGCGGCGCCACGCGCCATCGCCAGCGCAACGCCGAACACCAGCCCGAGCACGCCCGAGGCGATCGCCGACACCACGCTCAGCACCAGCGTCAGCGCGGCGCCGCCGAGCGGGCCGTTGGGCCAGGCGCCCAGCATGAAATAGCCGAAATTGTTGGCGACGACGCTGAAGTCCATGATGCGGAACGGCTCTCAGTGACTGGCGCCGGGCGCGGGCTTCCTGCGCTGCAGCCACTGCCCGGCGAGTTCGATGACGATGATGGTGAGGATGTACAGCGTGGTGGCGATGCCGAAGGCCTGGAAGGTCTTGAAGGTCTCGGTTTCGACCTGGCGCGAGGCGTAGGACAGCTCGGCCAGCCCGATCGCCATCGTCAGCGAGGAGTTCTTGACCGCGTTCATGTACTGGCCGAGCAGCGGCGGCAGCGAGATGCGGAAAGCCTGCGGCATCACCACGTTCAGCCACACCTGCAGCGGCGTGAAGCCCAGCGCCTGCGCGGCGGCGATCTGGCCGGCGGGCACGCCGCGCACGCCGGAACGGAATTCCTCGGCGATGAAGGCCGCGGTGTACAGCGTCAGGCCGAAGAAGCCGGCGATGTATTCGAACGAGGGCCAGCGCACGCCGAACAGCTTCAGGTCCCAGACGTGCGGCGTGTTCAGCCAGATCAGCAGCGTCTCCGGCATCAGCGCACTGGCGCCGAAGTACCAGAAGAACAGCTGCACCAGCAGCGGCGTGTTGCGGAACACCGACAGCCAGGCACGCGCCGGCCACGACCACAGCGGCGACTGCGCGACGCGGGCCAGGCACAGGCCGAGGCCGAGCACGGTGGCGGCGACCGACACCAGCGCCGACAGCAGCAGCGTGACGCCGAAACCTTCGATCAGCCAGCCCAGGTATTTCGGTGCGAGCAGTTCATCGAGCATGGTCGGCAGTCATGGCGAAACGGGTACGGACGATGGAAATACCCCCGCCGGCCGGCGAGGCGGGCGGGGGCAGCAACAGCAAGGACGACGGTTTACTTGTCACCGATACGGAAGATGCGCGTCAGCGGCGTCCTGGAATCGGGGCCGAACCAGGTGTCGTAGATCGCCTGCGCCCGGCCGCTGGCTTCCAGCTCACGCAGCGAATCATTGACGAACGCGGTCAGCCGATCCTCGCCCTTGGGCAGGCCGGCGCCGATCAGGTCGTCGGAGATCGAGAACGGCGGAATCTCGTACTTGTCCCGGTCCGGCACGTTGGCGAGCAGGCCGACCAGCTTCGGCCCGTCCTGGGTGATGGCCTGCACGTTGCCGTTGCGCAGCGCGGTGAAGGCGAACGGCGTGTCGTCGTAGGCGACCAGCTTGGCGCTCGGGTATTTTTCGCGCAGCACGATCTCGTTGGTCGTGCCCTTGTCCACGCCGATGCGCAGGCTGCCGAGCTGCTCCGGCGAACTCAGCGTGCCCTTGCGGGCGACGAACTGCTGGCCCGAAGCGAAATAGGGAATGCTGAAATTGACTTGCTTGGCACGCTCTTCGGTGATGGTGAAGTTGGCCAGCACGACGTCGACCTTGTTGGCGGTCAGCAGCGGGATGCGGTTGGCCGGGTTGGTCGGCACCAGTTCGAGCTTCACGCCGAGCCGGTCCGCCAGTTCCTTGGCGTAATCGACGTCCAGGCCGGCGATCTGGCGGGTCTGCGGGTCGATGAAGCCGAAAGGCGGGTTGCTGTCGAAGGCGGCCACGCGCAGCACGCCGTTCTTCTTGATGTCGTCCAGGCGGTCGGCCTGGGCGAGGCCGGACAACAGGGACAGGGCGAGCAGGGTCGCCAGGCGCAGTTTCTTCATGTCGGGGACTCCGGATACGGTGGAAACATTCGGTCCGTCGGCCGTACATGGCCGAGGAGAGGCGCCGAGATTAATCGGCGCACTCCGGATATCCAACGAACAAGAAGTGATATGGATATGCGCGCCGACGCTTTCAGCCCGCCAGCGCCTGGCGCAGGTCGGCCAGCAGATCGTCTGCAGGTTCGATGCCCACCGACAGCCGCAGCAGATCGGGCGGGCAGCGGGTGCCCTCACCTTCGACACTGGCACGGTGCTCGATGAGGCTTTCCACCGAACCGAGCGAGGTCGCGCGCTTGAACACTTGCACACGGGCGGCAACGTCGCGGGCCTTGGCCTCGCCGTCCTTCAGGCGGATCGACAGCATGCCGCCGAAGCCGCCGCTCATCTGTGCCGCGGCCACCGCATGGCCCGGATGCGAGGGCAGCCCGGGATAAAGCACCTGCGAGATGGCCGGGTGGGCTTCGAGCTCGGTGGCGAGCCGCAGCGCATTGGCGCAGGCGGCGCGCACACGCAGATGCAGGGTGCGCATGCCGCGCAGCAGCAGCCAGGCCTCGAACGGCCCGAGGATGCCGCCGCCGAGGTTGCGCATGGCGCGGATGCGCTGCCACAGCGGCGAATCCTCGCGCGTGGCCAGCGCACCGGCGACGACGTCGGAGTGGCCGTTGAGGTACTTGGTCGCCGAGTGCATGACGATGTCGGCACCGAGCGCCAGCGGCTGGCACAGCACCGGCGTCGCCACGGTGGAATCGACCACCGTCATCGCCCCATGCTCACGAGCGAGCGCCACCGCCGCACGAATGTCGGTGACCTCCCAGGTCGGGTTGGCCGGCGTCTCGATCCACAGCAGGCGGGTCGGCGCGGCGGCGAGTTGGGCGCGCAGGCCATCCAGGTCGGCGTTGTCGTAGAAGGCGAGCTGGATGTGGCCGTGCTCGGCCCGGTCCAGCAGCCACTTGCGCAGCGCCCAGTACATCGAATGCGGCGCGACCACGCGCTCACCCGCATCCAGCGCCTGCAGCACCGCCGTCGCCGCCGCATGGCCGGACGCGAACAGCAGCGCCTGCGTACCGCCTTCGAGCTGACGCAGCACCTCTTCCGCTTCGATGTAAGCCGGGCTGCCGTCACGCGCGTACAGCCGCCCGCCCGGGTAGCTGCCGTCGGCCGCGCGCTCGAAGGTGGTGGCGAGATGGATGGGCGGGACGATGTCGCGGTAAGGCTCGGCGACCTGACCGAGGCCATGCACGGTGAGCGTTTCGAGTGAGCGCATGTCGGGTTCCTGTCGGTAGGGCTGCGGCACGCGGCCGCAAACCCGGAAGGCTAGCGCTTCGTCCGGCTCACGCCAAGTTCGGCAACGCATCCGTGCATATCGAATGCATGAAATCTTCGTTTGCTGGAATAGCTCCCGCCGCTATGGTGGCAACGCCGAACTTTTGGACCACGCATGACCTGGAGACTGCCGTGCCCCTGACCGAACTGGTGCACTATTTCAACAAGCACAGCCCCTTCGCACTTGCCGACAGCAATGCCGACTGCCTCGAATTCGACGGCAAGCGTGCCCGCGCCCACTTTGCCGGATACGTCCTGGATAGCCTTTTCCAGCCACTGAAGGACAGTGCCGGCGGCCGCGTGATCGGCCATGAAGCCCATCTGCGGATCTGCACGGATGCCGCACCGAAGCTACCCGCGCAGGCCGTCTTCCTCGAAGCACGCACCGACACGGAATTGGTGCGCCTCGATCGCCTGGCCCGCACGCTGCATGCGCTGAACTTCCTGCTGCAGCGCGACCAGGCGGGGGCACGCTGTGGCTCAACGTCCATCCCCGCCTGATCCGCGCCGTGCCCGAGCAGCATGGGCAGATCTTCGAGAGCGTGCTGTCGCGCTGCGGCCTGACGCCCGAGCGGATCGTGCTCGAACTCACCGACGACGGCCTCGCCGACCCGGCGCCGCTGGCCGCCGCCATCGCCGGATACAAGGCAAGAGGCTACCGCATCGCCATCGACAACTTCGGCCGCCATTCGAACGATCTCGACCGTCTGGCCGTCCTCGGCCCCGACATCGTCAAGCTCGACCGCTGCCTGTCCGGCCGTGTCCAGCCTTCATCACAAGTTGCGCGCACCACGGCACAGCTCATCGCCGAACTGCACCGCCGCGGCATCCAGGTGGCCGCCCAGCACGTCGAAACCGTCGAGCACGCGCAGCAGGCGAAGGCGCTCGGCGTGGACTGGCTGCAGGGCTTTCTGTCCGGAGTGCCGACACCGGATTGCAAGTCGATCGCCAGAATGGGACAAGCTGCTACCTCAAGCCGCACCAAGTCTGACCGCATTCCGGTTGCGGCATAACCAGTTGAGAAACGCCAACTTGCACTCCATCCAACTTTAACTGTCACGTAAATGTCCCGCCAGAACCATCGTAGACGAACGAGACATCATCGTAAGCGATTAGGATACCCTCAGCGTTCAGAAATCCGGTTTGTAGACATATGTTTTTGATGTCCCGCCCGCGCCATACTTAGCGGCAAAGATGACTCCAAGCTCGTGTATGGTCGCTGGCATGACGTTGACGCTGTTAAGCACAGGTGGGAGCGGAGCACGATCAACCCAAACATCCGTATCCCACTCGTATGACCAAACCCGCTGCGTATCAAGGCACAGGCTGACTGATGCGCTGCGAGTTGGATGAGGCACGAACAAACCATGACCTGTTGCGCTAACTGCGCAGGGGCCTTGGGCTGCTATCCGAGTGCTTCCATCCTGCTCCACGATCACCAACCGTCTCTGTACAGCTGCCCGAGTAGCACCAACAATTGCTGCCCCGGCATGAGCATTGTAATGCCCGGCCATATGTACATTGACCCAGCCAACAGCAGCATCAAATCTGCCGACACTCATCCATGTCTGGGCAGCCCAATCAAATCGCGCAACACGAGACAGCGACTTGTTCGCCATTACGATAGAGCCCTGTGGGCCTAATGTCGGATGCCACACAAGCGCCGTAGCCGGGCTATACGCAGCCGTTCCGCCAGACAGCACGTTCGGCGGCCTCGGGATGGAGCCTGCATAGGTGTTGGTGTCAATGTCCCAAAGCGGGACAATCCCGTCAGTTAGATACGCGGGGATGTATGCTGCTCGCCGATGCTCAGGAATCACGCAGGTAGAGCGATATATATGCCCGCCACGAATGCCGCTCCAATTTGACTTGGATCGCCATTCATTCAGGGGAGCATCGAACCAGACCATTTTCTGCGGCGCGGCTTGCTCCTGCGGTCGTCCGCCAGCAAAGAACATACGCTGGGTTACTGGATCAAAGTCCATGCACGACCCCCAGGCGGAATCCATCGGGCCAATAGCACCCGGTACTCCAGGAGTCGGGCCAAACCAATAACCTTCAACAGCGTCGTAGGAGTTTAGGTTTGGGGCCGGAAATTCAACGCACTGACCAGGCGCTAACGTCGCCGCGAACTGCGCAAGTGCGTGGTTCAACGCCCCCCCTGAGTCGATGGAGGTGAGGCTTGGTGGTTCGTAGGCATGGGATTAGCCATAATGTTATCCTTGATTCATGAAGTCAAACGCCATGGATAGGACTGGCCATCACGATGATGACAATGTTTTCCAAGCAGGTCAGGCACTAGCTCCACACCTCAGGCCGTTTCTACATGGTACGAGAGCCGGGCGTAGACTGCTGTAATGTCATAACCGAATCGCCATTTTCTAGGCAGCCTCAAATAACTCTGGCAGAGAATCAACCGAATACAAGTACCAATAGCTGACACTTGGCTCTGCGCCAAAATCCTGGCTACCTATTGTAATTATTACAACCCGAATCGGATTGTAAACCACTGTCCTGACATAATTGTTTCGGAATATGAGCATAGCTGCCCCGCCGTTCTCGGCCGGCGAGCGCAAGCATCCTCCGACCACAATAGCAGTTGATGATGCACACATCTCCCCTGCTGACCACGGTCGAACGTGGTCGCCTTTTGACTGCCGGCATTACAAGGAACAAGAGTAGGACAGCCCACCGCTTCGGCATTGCTCATTCGTCAAGAGAATCCGTTCAACGCGCAAACCCTTCCAGCACGTAACGCTCGGCGTGCGTGATCGCTGCACGCCGCACCGGCAGCCCGTAGGCATAGCCCTGCAGCAGCAGACCATCGGGCAAATCACTTTCGAGCTTGCGTTCGAGGCGGGTGGCAACGATCGTGGCGCCTTCACGCAACCCTTCCAGCCAGTCCAGGCGACTGCGCCAGTCGTCGGCAAACAGCAGCCTGGCGCTGTCGATCTTGACGAACTGGGCCGGCACCCGGCTGGCAAGCCATTGCCACTGCGCCGGCGAGTCGACGTTGATCGCGACCTGGAAGCCGTTGTTGCGGTAATTGCGCAGCACGAAGCCCAGCAGTTCGGGCTGGCTGCTGGCTTCGAGCGGGGTTTCGATGACGACGCGCTCGGGCGGCAGGCCGAGGGCGTCGAGTACCTTGCGAAAGGCCGCGCCGTGGTCGCCGGCGACTGCTGCCAGCAGGCGGCCATGCACGTTGAGGAACAGCAGGCTGTCGTCTTCGACCGAGGACAGGAAGTTCAGCGCGTGGACGGTGCGCGCCAGGCGGTCGAGCGCGACCAGGCGGCCGTCGTCGGCGTTGGCCGAGAACAGCGTCCACGGCGACAGCGCGCGCTCGCCGCTGCCGAGGATGCGCAGGAAGGCTTCGAAGCCGACGATGCCGCCGGGCGGCGATACGATCGGCTGGAACACGCTCGACAGTTCGCAGCCGAACCAGTCCCCCACCACGCCGCCCTCCGCCAGACGGCGCAATTGCTTGCCGCCCTCGCGTTCGAGCGGCAGGCGGTCGAGAAACGCGCGTGCCCGCTCGGCGAGCGGGCGCTGGGAAAGTTTGTGCTGGGGCATGTCCTTCTCCGTCCTCTGCCGGTCCGGTCGAATGGAACCGAGTGTCGGATGCTCATGCATCCGGAGCAGAAAACGAACGAAGAAAAACTGCTTAGAAATCCATCGCTTGCGATTAAGGCGGGATGTGCGGGCAATCGGCCCATTGGCGCCATGCATGCGGCACGATGCCGGCATGGCCAACGGCCGTAGCGCCATCACGGCACGGACGCCTCGTCGAAGAGGCGCCCGCGACACGAAACTCAGTTCTGGACGGCTTCGAGGCTGATGCTGATCGTCACTTCGTCGCTGACGTTCGGGGCGTACTTGCCGGCGTTGAATTCGCTGCGCTTGACCACCGTGGTGGCGTTGGCGCCGATCGCGTCCTTCTTCATCATCGGGTGCGGCATGTTGGCGAAGTGCGTCACCTGCAGCGTCACCGGCTTGGTCACGCCCTTGATCGTCAGATCGCCTTCGATGCTCACCGGCTTGTCGCCTTCGAAGTTGACCTTGGTCGACTTGAAGGTGGCGGTCGGATGGTTGGCGGTATCGAAGAAATCCGTGTCCTGGATGTGCTCGTTGAAGGTCTCGTAGCCGGTGTTGACCGACTTCATGTCGATGGTGATGTCGACCGCGCCGGTCTTGGCTTCCTTGTCCAGCGTGACGGTGCCGGTGGTCTTGTCGAACTTCGAGATCTGGGTCGACATGCCGAAGTGGCTGTACGAGAAGCTCGGGAAAGTATGCGTGCTGTCGATGGTGTAGGTCTGCGGTGCGGCCAGCACCGGGGTGGCGGCAGCGGCGGAAACGGCCAGGACGGCGGCGAGCTTGGCGATTTGCTTCATGGGTGGGTTCTCCTCGGTTGGAAAGTACAGGAACTCATGCAACTCATTGTGCGGCAGCAGCGATGCGGAAGTTGATGCTGACATCATTGGCAACGATATCGAAGGCTTTCCAGGCGCCTTCGCCCACCGAGAAGTCGCCGCGCTTGATCGTCAGCGTACCGTCGAACACGCCGGTGCCGCCTTGCTCGGTGAAGGTCGCGGGGACGACGACGTCGCGGGTCGTGCCCTTGATCGTCAGCTTGCCCGCCACTTCGTAGTTGTTGCCGCCGAGCGCCTTGACGCCGGTGGATTCGAAGCGCGCCTTGGGGAAGGCCGCGGTATTGAACCAGGTCTTGGCTGCGACTTCCTCGTCGCCTTCGTCGCTGCCGGTGTCGATGCTGGCGAGCTCGACCTCGACGACGGCCGAGGCCGCTTCCGGTGCGGCGGGGTCGAAGCGGAGCTGGCCGTCGAACTGCTTGAAGCTGCCGTCCATCGACACGCCCATCTGCTGGTAGCCGAAGCCGATCCGGCTCTGCTCGGGCAGTACCTTGCCGTATTCGGCCGCATGGGCGGCAGTGGCGAAGGCGAGGGTCGAGAACAGCGCGAGTGCAAAACGTTTCATGATGGACAATCCTCTGGAGTCGGGGTGGGAATCACGAACGACTGCGCGGCAGCATGCGCGTCAGCACGTCGTCCTTGTCGAAGAAATGGTGCTTCAGCGCTGCCCCGATGTGGCCGAGCAGCACCGCGATCAGGATCAGGTTCAGACTCAGATGCACGGTCTGCAGCAGGTCGCCCAGCGCCTTGTCCTTGTCCAGCAGGTCGGGCAGCGGCAGCACGCCGAACCATACCGTCTGGATGCCCTTGGCCGAACTCATCAGCCAGCCGGACAGCGGAATCGCCAGCATCAGCACGTATAGCAGATGATGACCGGCATGCGCGGCGAAACGTTCGATCGCGCCCATGTGCTGCGGCAGTTCCGGCGGGCGATGGCCGATACGCCAGGCCAGGCGGAACAACACCAGCAGGAAGATGGTGACGCCCGCCCACTTGTGCCACGAATAGATCTGCAGCTTGGTGGGCGACAGCGACAGGCCGGTCATGTAGAAGCCGAGACCGAGCATGCCGAAGATCAGCACGGCGATGCCCCAGTGCAGGGCTTTGGCAGTGGCGGTGTAATGTGTATTCATGTTCGGAGCCATGTCGGGATTCATCCGGAAGCGGAATCTGTTCGCCGCGGAATTCGCACTTTAGGCGTGTCGGGCGTGATGAAACAGCCCTCCATCGGCAAATCATTGTTGCTCCATATGGAACAATTAGCCTGTTTCCACCCCATTCATCCCTGCCACGGATTCATCCCGGCATGTCGCCCCATTTCTGCTGCGCCACGTATTCGGAAAGAAACTCGGCGAAAGCCTGCGCGGCGGGCGAGATCACGCGGTCCCGCCTGGACAGCAGGTGGAACTTGCGCCGCACCACGGGCGCGCACAAGGGCTGAATCCGGAGCCCGTAGAGGTCCGCCAGCGAGCGGGCATACGGCAGCGAGACCGTCACGCCGAGGCCGGCGCCGACCATGCTCAGCGCCGTCGTCATGAAGGCCACCTCCTTCTGCGGCGCGAAGTGCAGGCTCTCCGACGCGGCCTGAAGTTCATGGCGCAGTATCTGCGTGTATTCGCCCTGCAGCGAAATGAGCGGATGGCGCAGGAGCGCCGACCAGGCCAGGGGCCCGGAGCCCGCCAGTGGGTGTTTCGACGGCAGCACCGCCATGAAGGGCATGTCGAACAGCAGGCGCGCGGCAACGTCCTGCTGCGCCGGGCGCTCCGGGCCGATGCCGAAGTCGACTTCGCCGCTATGCACCTTGGGCAGCACGTCCTCCACGACGCAATCCGACAGGCGGACTTCGACGCCCGGGTATTCCTCGGCGAAAGCGCCCACGACTTCGGGCAGCAGCGTACACGCCATCAGTTGCGGCACCGCAATCCGCACCACGCCGGACTTCAACGCCTTCAGATCGGCGATCGCGCGGAAGGCTTCATCCAGGTCCTGCAGGATGCGCGCGGTCAGCGGCAGGAACTCCCTGCCCACGCCGGACAGCTCCACCTTGCGCGTCGTGCGGTGGACGATCTGCACGCCCAACGCCTGCTCCAGCTCCTTGATCAGGCCGCTCAGCGTCGATTGGGTGATATGCAGGTCGGCCGCCGCATCGGTGAAGCTGCCCGACTGCGCAAGGGCAACGAATGCCCGCAGTTGGCGCAAGGTTACGTTCATCGGAAATCCCCATGAATTGATCGAAATATTCCGTTTGTACGATAAGAGTATTGGATGTTCAATCCCCTGCACACAAGAAAAAACCAGGAGACAAGAATGTTCGATCACCCGCATCGGGGTGTGTTGCCGTCCGTCCGTGCAGCGCACCGCCTTTCCCGCCGATCCGAGGATGCCGCCGCATCCGGCCTCGTTGGAGGGCTCACGTCATGAGCACCGCCAACACCATCAACATCGCCGAGGTCATCGACAACAACAAGCTCAGCCGCACCCAGTTGTGGGTGCTGATCATGGTGGGCATCACCGTGGTCATGGACGGCTTCGACGTGCAGTCCATCGGTTACGTGGCACCGGCGATCATCGCCGACTGGGGCATCAGCCGGGCGGAACTCGGCCCGGTGTTCGGCGCCGGGCTGCTCGGCATGCTGGTGGGCTCGCTGACGCTCAGCATGCTGGCCGACAAGCTCGGCCGCCGGCCGGTGCTGATCTGGGCAACCGTGTTCTTCGCCGTCTGCATGCTGATCACGGCCTATGTGAACACCATCTTCCAGTTGCAGGTCATCCGCTTCATCACCGGCCTCGGTCTCGGCGCCATCATGCCCAACGCGATCGCGCTGGTCGGCGAGTTCAGTCCCAAGCGCAAGCGCGTGACGCTGATGATGCTGGTCTCCTGCGGCTTCACCGTGGGCGCGGTGCTGGGCGGCCTGGTGTCGGCCTGGCTGATTCCGCACTTCGGCTGGCGCTCGGTGTTCGTTCTCGGCGGCGTCATCCCGATCGCCATGGCCATCCTGATGTACTTCTTCGTCCCGGAGTCGCTGCAGTTCCAGGTGCTCAAGGGCAAGAAGCTCGACAAGGTCAGGAAGACCGTGCGCGAGATCGATCCGACGCTAAGCATCGACGACGACACCCGCTTCGTCGTGCCCGAGACCAAGCAGGGCGGCGCGCCGGTGATGGAGCTGTTCCGCGACGGCCGGGCCAGGGCGACGCTGTTCCTGTGGGTGGTGAATTTCATGAACCTGCTGAACCTGTATTTCCTGTCGAGCTGGCTGCCGACCATCGCTGCCAGCGCGGGGCTGGACACGCGCACGGCCGTGATGGTGGGTACCGCGCTGCAGGTCGGCGGCGTGCTCGGAACGCTGCTGATGGGCCCGGTGATCGACCGCATCGGCTTCTTCAAGGTGCTCGTTCCCTGCTTCGTGGTTGCCGGCGGCACGATTGCGATGATCGGCCAGCCCACGATCGCGCTGCCGCTGCTGTTCGTGGTCGTGGCGATAACGGGTTTCTGCATCATGGGCGGCCAGCCGGCGGTCAATGCCCTCGCAGCGACCTACTACCCGACCACGCTGCGCTCCACCGGCGTGGGCTGGAGCCTGGGCATCGGCCGCTTCGGCTCCATCGTCGGCCCGGTGCTGGGCGGCGCGCTGATCCAGCTCCAGTGGAGCAACGCTTCGATCTTCATCGCGATGGCCATTCCCGCGGTGATCTCCGCCGTGATGCTGCTTCTCTTCGCCGGCGCCAGCAGGGGCGCCTCGTCCAGGCCCGGCGGTGACGTCGATATCCCGCACTGACGGGCAAACCGGGCTCCCCCGCCCGTCGGCGGGGGAACATCATTGACTACAAGGAGTTGGAACATGAGCGTGACGACCGAAGCTGAGTTCGGCAAGCTGAGCTACCTGAGCGGCTGGGGCAACGAATGCTCCAGCGAGGCCCTGCCGGGTGCGCTGCCGACGGAACAGAACTCGCCCCAGCAATGCCCCTACGGCCTGTATGCCGAACAATTCTCGGGCACCGCGTTCACCGCGCCGCGGCACGTCAACCGGCGCTCGTGGCTGTACCGCATCCGGCCCACGTCGCTGCACCAGCCCTTCGAGCGCATCGACAACGGCAGGCTGGTCAGCGATTTCAGCGGCGTCGAGCCCTCGCCGAACCAGTTCCGCTGGAACCCGGTGCCGATTCCGGCCGAGTCCACCGATTTCCTCCAGGGCCTGGTGACGATGGCCGGCAACGCCGACGTCGCCATCCACCTGTACGCCGCCAACCGCTCGATGGGCCGGCGCGTGTTCTACAACGCCGATGCCGAGATGCTGATCGTGCCGCAGCAGGGACGGCTGCGCTTCACCACCGAGTTCGGCCTCATCGACGCCGAGCCGCAGGAAGTCGTGATCATCCCGCGCGGCATCCGCTTTCGCGTCGATCTGCCCGACGGCAGCGCACGCGGCTACGTGTGCGAGAACTTCGGCGCCGGGCTGCGCCTGCCCGACATGGGCGTGATCGGTTCCAACGGCCTGGCCAATGCGCGCCATTTCGAGATTCCGGTGGCCTGGTACGAGGACGTGGACGGCGATCACGAACTGGTGGCCAAGTTCGGCGGCAACCTGTGGCGCGCGAAGATGGGCCATTCGCCCTTCGACGTCGTCGCCTGGTATGGCAACCATCTGCCGTGCAAGTACGACCTGCGCCGCTACAACACGATTGGCTCGATCAGCTACGACCACCCCGATCCCTGCATCTTCCTGGTGCTGCAGTCGCCGTCGGCGGTGCCCGGCGTGGACTCGCTGGACTTCGTGATTTTCCCGCCACGCATCCTGGCGATGGAGCACACCTTCCGTCCACCCTGGTTCCACCGCAACATCGCGGCCGAGTTCATGGGCCTGATCCACGGCATCTACGACGCCAAGGCCGAAGGTTTCGCGCCGGGCGGCTGCAGCCTGCACAACAGCTTCACCGGCCACGGCCCCGATGGCGACACCTTCGAGAAGGCATCCACCGCCGACACGAGCGAGCCGGACTACATCCGCGATACGATGGCCTTCATGTTCGAGACCAAGGACGCGCTGGTCGCCACCCGCCAGGCGCTCGAATCGCCGCAACTGCAGCAGGGCTACGCGCAGTGCTGGCAGAACCTGAAGAAGAACTTCAACCCGAACCGCAAGTAAGAAAACACGGGGCGCCCCGGAGCCGGGCCGGCGCCGCCCGGCTCATGCCGCAAGGACATCAGATGAGCACACTGAACGAAACCCACGATCCCTCGCTCAAGAGCTGGGTCGAATCCGCCAACCGGGAAGACAGCGACTTCCCGATCCAGAACCTGCCCTTCGGCATCTTCCGCCGCCGCGGCACCGCAGAAGCCTGGCGCGGCGGCGTCGCCATCGGCGACCAGATCGTCGACCTGGCGGCGGCACATGCGGCCGGCGTGTTCGAGGGCGAGGCGGCGGCCGCGGCCCAGGCCTGCGGCGACAGCAGCCTGAACCGCTTCATGGCTCTGGGCCCGGCGGCCTGGTCGGCCCTGCGGCTGGCGCTGTCGCGCGTGCTGCGCCAGGGTGCGGCGCAGGCCGGCGCGCTGCGTGCCTGCCTCGTGCCGCAGGCCGAGGCCGAGTACTCGGTGCCGGCGAAGATCGGCGACTACGCCGACTTCTACACCTCGATCCACCACGCCACCAACATCGGCAGGCAGTTCCGGCCCGACAACCCGCTGATGCCCAACTACAAGTGGATTCCCATCGGCTACCACGGCCGCTCGTCCAGCATCATCGTCTCCGGCCGGGATTTCCACCGCCCCAAAGGCCAGACCCTGCCGCCGGGCGCCACGGCGCCGGTCTTCGGGCCCAGCAAGAAGATGGACATCGAGCTGGAACTGGCCGTCTTCATCGGCACGGGCAACGAACTCGGCCACCCCATCCCCTTGACCGACGCCGATGCCCACGTATTCGGCCTGACGCTGCTCAACGACTGGTCGGCGCGCGACATCCAGCCCTGGGAATACCAGCCGCTGGGGCCTTTCCTGTCGAAGAACTTCGCCTCCACCGTCTCGCCCTGGATCGTGACGCTGGAGGCGCTGGCGCCCTACCGCGTGGCCCCGCCCACGCGCCCCGCGGACGACCCGCAGCCGCTGCCCTACCTCGACAGCCCGGCCAACCGCGCGGAAGGCGCCCTCGACATCCAGCTCGAAGTGCTGCTGCAGACCGGGCGCATGCGCCAGGCAGGCGACGCCCCCACGCGCCTGACCGCCACCAGCTACCGCCATGCCTACTGGACGCTGGGGCAGATGGTCGCCCACCACACCGCCAACGGCTGCAACCTGCAGCCGGGCGACATGCTGGGCACCGGCACGCTGTCGGGCCCCACACTCGACCAGGCCTGCGCGCTGATCGAGCTGACCGTCGGCGGCAAGAACCCCGTGACCCTGCCCAACGGCGAGCAGCGCACCTTCCTGGACGACGGCGACCGCATCGTGCTGCGCGGCTGGTGCGAGAAGCCCGGCGCGGCGCGCATCGGCTTCGGCGAGTGCGCGGCCACCGTGCTGCCGGCCCTGGCCTGATCGCCCGCGGAGTCCCACCAGTGTTCAAGCTCTACACGTACTTCCGCAGTTCGGCCTCGTATCGCGTGCGCATCGCGCTGAACCTCAAGGGCCTGGCCTACGAGGCGATTCCGGTGCATCTGGTGCGCGACGGCGGCCAGCAGCACGCCGCCGGGTTCAGCACGCTGAACCCGAGCGAGCTGGTGCCGGTGCTGCAGCACGACGACGCGGCGCTGCCGCAGTCGCTGGCGATCATCGAATACCTGGAAGAACGGCACCCGCAGCCCGCGCTGCTGCCGACCGACGCCGTCGGCCGGGCGCGCGTGCGGGCGCTGGCCCAATACATCGCCTGCGACATCCATCCGCTGAACAACCTGCGCGTGCTGCGCTACCTGGAACAGCAGCTCGGCCTGGATGCCGAGGCGCGCCAGGCCTGGTACCGGCACTGGGTCGAGACCGGCTTCACCGCCCTCGAACGCATGCTGGCCGAATCACCGCAGACCGGCCGCTTCTGCCACGGCGACACGCCCGGCACCGCCGACTGCTGCCTGGTGCCGCAGGTTTTCAACGCCGAACGTTTTGGCGTGGCGATGGCCCCTTATCCGACCATCCGGACCATCGCCGAACACTGCATGACGCTGGAGCCATTCCGCCTTGCTGCGCCGCCGGCACAGCCGGACGCCGAATGAGCCCGACAACCGGAGGAGACCGAACAATGAAGACCATCTCGCTCAAAGGCCAGTCCGCACTGGTCACCGGCTCGTCCAGCGGCATCGGGCTGGGCATCGCGGCGGCGCTTGCCGAAGCCGGCGCCGACGTCATGCTCAACGGCAGCCGCGACGGCTCCGCCATCGAACCCATCCGCGCCGCGCTGGCCGAGCGCCATGGCGTGCAGGTGCGGTATGCCCGCGCCGACATGTCCAGCCCGGAACAGGTCACCGCCCTGGTGCGCGAAGCCGAAGAGCGCTTCGGCCGCCTGGACGTGCTGGTCAACAACGCCGGCATCCAGTTCGTGTCGCCGGTCGACGAATTCCCGGCCGAGAAGTGGGAACAGATCCTGGCGATCAACCTGTCGTCGAACTTCCATGCGATCAAGGCCGCGCTGCCGGGCATGAAGGCGCGCAACGCCGGGCGCATCATCAACATCGCCTCGGCCCACGGACTGGTGGCCTCGCCGTTCAAGTCCGCCTACGTCGCCGCCAAGCACGGCGTGCTGGGGCTGACCAAGGCGGTGGCGCTGGAAGTGGCCGAAACCGGCATCACCTGCAACGCCGTCTGCCCCGGCTACGTGAAGACGCCGCTGATCGAAGGCCAGATCGCCGACCAGGCGAAGGCGCACGGCATGTCCGAGGACGATGTCGTGCGCAAGGTCATCCTGGCCTCGCAGCCGAACAAGCGCTTCGTCGAGGTCGAGGAACTCGGCGCGCTGGTGGTCTTCCTCAGCTCGCCGGCGGGCGCGTCGATCACCGGCATCTCGCTGCCGGTCGAAGGCGGCTGGACGGCGCGTTGAGCATGGAGCCGCACGCCCTTCAAACCCCGGCGGCCCCGCTGCAGGCTTCCGAGCGCGGCAAGATCGTCTCCGCGCAGGAGGCGGTGCGCCTGGTCCGTGACGGCGACACCATCGCCACCAGCGGCTTCGTCGGCATCGGCTTCGCCGAAGAACTGGCCATCGCGCTGGAACAGCGGTTCCTGGCCGAGAGCCAGCCGAAAGGCCTGACGCTGGTCCACGCCGCCGGCCAGGGCGACGGCAAGGAAAAGGCCTGAACCACTTCGGCCACGCCGGCCTCGTCAAGCGCGTCATCGGCGGCCACTGGGGCCTGGTGCCCAAGCTGCAGCGGCTGGCGGTCGGCGGCGAGGTCGAAGCCTACAACCTGCCGCAAGGGGTGATCAGCCAGCTCTTCCGCGACATCGCCGCGGGCCGGCCGGGCCACCTGTCGCGCGTCGGCATGGGCACTTTCGTCGATCCGCAGCATGGCGGCGGCAAGCTCAACGGACGCACCACCGAGGAGCTGGTCGAGCGCGTCGCCATCGCCGGCCAGGAATACCTGTTCTACAAGGCCTTCCCGATCCACGTCGGCATCATCCGCGCGACCACCGCCGACCCCGACGGCAACCTGACGATGGAGAAGGAGGCGCTGACGCTGGAGGCGCTGGCGATCGCAATGGCGGTGCGCAACTCCGGCGGCATCGTGCTGGCCCAGGTCGAGCGCATCGCCGAGCGCAACACGCTGAACCCGCGCCAGGTCAAAGTGCCGGGCGTACTGGTGGACTGCGTCGTGCAGGCCCGGCCGGAGAACCACTGGCAGACTTTCGCCGAGCCCTACAGCCCGGCCTTCGCCTCCGAGATCCGCGTGCCGGCCAGCGCCATCGAACCGATGGCGCTGAGCGCGCGCAAGATCATCGCCCGCCGCGCGGCGCTGGAGCTGCGGCCCAACAGCGTGGTGAACCTGGGCATCGGCATGCCGGAAGGCATCGCCAGCGTGGCCGCCGAAGAGAAAGTCATCGATCTGATCACGCTGACCGCCGAGCCCGGCGTGATCGGCGGCATCCCGGCCGGCGGCCTGGACTTCGGCGCCGCGGTCAACACCCAGGCGGTGATCGACCAGCCCTATCAGTTCGATTTCTACGATGGCGGCGGGCTCGACGTGACCTTCCTCGGGCTGGCGCAGGCCGACGCCCAGGGCAACCTGAACGTCAGCAAGTTCGGCCCCAAGCTGGCCGGCGCCGGCGGCTTCATCAACATCAGCCAGAACGCCAAGAAAGTGGTCTTCGTCGGCAGCTTCCTGGCCGGCAGCATGGCGTTGAGCGTCGCCGACGGCGAGGTGCGGATCGGCAGGGACGCCACCGTGCACAAGTTCGTGCGCGAGGTGGAACACCGTACCTTCAGCGGCCCGGTCGCGGCCGCGCGCGGCCAGCCGGTGCTGTACATCACCGAGCGCTGCGTGTTCACGCTGACGCTCGAAGGGCTGGAACTGAGCGAAGTGGCCCCCGGCGTCGACGTCCAGCGCGACATCCTGGACAAGATGGACTTCGCGCCCATCGTGCGCCAGCCGCGCCTGATGGACGCGCGCATCTTCCTCGACCAGCCGATGCAGCTGCGCCGCCAGTTGCTGGCCGTGCCGCTGGAGCGGCGCTTCAGCTACGACCCGCAGCAGAACCTGTTCTTCATCAACTTCGAGGGCCTGGCGGTCAACAACCCGGCCGACGTGGCGGCGATCCAGGCCCAGGTCGAGAAGCATCTGGCCGGGGTCGGCCGGCGCGTGCGCGCGATCATCAACTATGACAACTTCACCATCGCGCCCGAGGTGCTGGATGCCTATTCCGACATGGTGCGCGGCCTGATGCAGGGCTTCTATTCGAGCGTGACGCGCTACACTACCAGCGCCTTTCTGCGCACCAAGCTGGGCGACGCACTGGAGCAACGCGCCGTCGCCCCGCATATCTACGAAAGCGCGGACGAAGCCCAGGCCCATCTGCACAGGCTGGGAAGCGCGGAACGCTGAGTCCACGGCAAGCGAATAACAAAATCGAATGGAGACGCATCATGGCTGAGAACCTGAGAGACGCCGCACTCGAATACCACCGGCTGCCGACACCGGGAAAGATTTCGGTAACGCCGACCAAGGCGATGATCACGCAGCGCGACCTCGCGCTGGCCTATTCGCCGGGGGTGGCCGAGGCCTGCATGGCGATCGTCGACGATCCGGCGCAGGCCCGCGAGCTGACCGCACGCGCCAACCTCGTCGCGGTGGTCACCAACGGCACCGCGGTGCTGGGCCTGGGCAACATCGGCGCGCTGGCCGGCAAGCCGGTGATGGAAGGCAAGGGCTGCCTGTTCAAGAAGTTCGCCGGCATCGACGTGTTCGACATCGAACTGGACGAGTTGGACCCCGATGCGCTGGTCGACACCATCGCGCGCATGGAGCCGACCTTCGGCGGCATCAACCTCGAGGACATTAAGGCGCCGGAATGCTTCTACATCGAAAAGAAGCTGCGCGAGCGCATGAAGATTCCGGTCTTCCACGACGACCAGCACGGCACCGCGATCGTCGCCGCGGCGGCGATCCTGAACGGCCTGCAGCACGTCGGCAAGGACATCGGCGAAGTCCGCCTGGTGGCCTCCGGCGCCGGCGCGGCGGCGCTGGCCTGCCTAGACCTGCTGGTCAGCCTGGGGCTGAAGCGGCACAACATCACCGTCGCCGACAGCAAGGGCGTGATCTACGCCGGCCGCGCCGTGGCGATGGACGAAAGCAAGCAACGCTACGCGGTCGAGACCGAGGCGCGCACGCTGGCCGACGCGATGCCCGGCGCCGACATCTTCCTCGGCCTGTCGATGGGCGGCGTGCTGAAAGCCGACATGGTCAAGGGCATGGCGCGCGACCCGCTGATCTTCGCGCTGGCCAACCCGACGCCCGAAATCCTGCCCGAAGAGGCGCTGGCGGTGCGGCCCGACGCGGTGATCGGCACCGGGCGCTCGGACTATCCGAACCAGATCAACAACGTGCTGTGCTTCCCGTTCATCTTCCGCGGCGCGCTGGACTGCGGCGCGACGACGATCAACGAGGAGATGAAGCTCGCCACCGTGCGCGCCATCGCCGCGCTGGCGCATGCCGAGATCCCCGAAGTGGTCGCGCAGGCCTACGGCGCCAGCGGGCTGCACTTCGGCCGCCACTACCTGATCCCCAAGCCCTTCGATCCGCGGCTGATCGAGGCGGTAGCGCCGGCAGTGGCGCAGGCGGCGGCCGACAGCGGCGTCGCGCAGCGCCCGATTGCCGACATGGAGGCCTACCGGCAGCACCTCAACACCTTCGTAGTACCAGTCCGGCAACACGATGCAGCCGATCTTCGCGATCGCCAAGCGCAAGCCGAAATCGGTGGTCTATGCCGAGGGCGAGGACGAGCGCGTGCTGCGCGCCGCCCAGGTGGTGATCGACGAAGGCATCGCACGCCCGCTGCTGCTGGGCCGCCCCGAGGTCATCCGGAAACGCATCGCCGAATACGGCCTGCGGCTGCGCCCCGGCGAGAACTGCACGCTGCTGGACATGCACGATCCCGCAATCTACGGCGACGCGGCGGACACCTACTACGAGACCCACAAGCGCGCCGGGGTATCGCGCACGATGGCACGTGCCGAGATGCGCAGCCGCAATACGCTGCTGGCGTCGATGCTGCTGCACAAGGGCAGCGCCGACGCGATGCTGTGCGGCACCTTCGGCCGCACCTCGGACCACCTGCAGGCGCTGCGCGAGGTCGTCGGCCTGCGCGACGGCGCCTCGACACTGGCGATGATGCAGATGCTGATGCTGCCCGAGCACCAGCTCTTCATCTGCGACACGCATGTCAACCGCGATCCGAGCGCCGAGCAACTGGCGGAAATCGCCCTGCTCGCGGCCGAGGAAGTCCGCCGCTTCGGCCTGGTACCGCGGGTGGCGATGCTGTCGCATTCCAGCTTCGGCAGCTCCGACGCCCCCGAGGCGTGCAAGATGCGCGATGCCGTCCGCCTGGTGCATGCGCGCGATCCCGAACTGGTGGTGGAAGGCGAGATGCGCGGCGACGCGGCGCTGTCGCCGTCGATCCTGGACAACGAGATGCCCGACTCCGGCTTCGCCGGACCGGCCAACATCCTGGTGATGCCGAACATCGACGCGGCCAACATCTCCTACAACCTGCTGCGCATGGCGGCCGGCAACGGCATCACGATTGGCGGCATCCTGCTCGGCGCCGCGCGCGCCGCACACGTGCTGACGCCGTCGGCGACGGTGCGCCGCATCGTCAACATGACTGCGCTGGCGGTGGTCGACGCCGGCTCGCAGCCGGAGCGCTGAGCCGGCCAACGCAGCACCGGGCACGGCCCCGCCCGCTGGGCCGTGCCCGGCGGGCAGCCAGCACTTCCGAACGTCCATCGGAAGCTGCCGCTGCCCGCCCGAAGCTCGATGGCATTCGCAGGCAAGAAGGCGAACCAAGGCCGGAGCCCTGCCTCTGCGAGCTGACCAGCACACACCCCTCGAACGGCGCCCCGTCTTTCGGCCTCGGCAAAGCTCGAATTCCGCTAAGCAATCCAGTCTGCCCCGAATAAACAGCGCGGATTTTCTTCGTTCGTGATCGGACGGCGATGTGGCCTCATTGCGCCACCAGCCGGCGGCGAATGCCGGCTTTTCCGTCCTCTCACCCTGTTTCCATTCCGAGGCATCCGACCATGATCGTCACTCGCCGTTCCGCATTGAAGGGGCTGCTCGCCGCCGCCTCCATCCCCCTGTCGCTGTCATCTCCCCTCGCCCTTGCCGATTCACCCGCGATCCGCATCGGCTGGCAGAAAGGCTCCACGCTGTCGATCGTGAAGGCGCGCGGCAATCTCGAAGCGCGCCTGAAAGCCGAAGGCGTCAAGGTGACGTGGACCGAGTTCCCCGCCGGGCCGCAGATGCTCGAAGGCCTGAACGTCGGCAGCATCGACATCGGCGTGGTCGGCGAAACGCCGCCGGTGTTCGCGCAGGCAGCGGGGGCCGACCTGGTGTATTTCGGCAACGAACCGCCGGCGCCGCGGGCGGAGAAGATCCTGGTGCCGAAGGATTCGCCGATCAGGACCTTGGCCGATCTCAAGGGCAAGCGCGTGGTATTGAACCGGGGCTCCAACGTGCATTACCTGCTGGTCAGGGCGCTGGAGTCGGCCAATCTGAAATACAGCGACGTCGAGGTCGCCTACCTGCCGCCGGCCGACGCCCGCGCCGCCTTCGAGCGCGGCTCGCTCGACGCCTGGGCGATCTGGGATCCGTTCGGCGCCGCCGCCGAAGCGCAGGTCGACGCCCGTATCCTGGCCGACGGCACCGGCATCGCCAACAACTACAACTTCTACATCGCCGCGCGGCCCTTCGCGCAGAAGTATCCCCAGGTGCTCGCTTCGGCGCTCGAAGCCATCAACGAGACCGGCGAATGGGTCGGCCGGAACCAGAAGGAAGCCGCCGCCATCGTCGCGCCGCAGATCGGCCTGCCGGTCGAGATCGCCGAAGTCTCGATATCGCGCTACGGCTACGGCGTGAAGCCGCTCAGCGACGAGGTGATCCGCCACCAGCAGCAGATGGCCGACACCCTGGCCGAACTGAAGCTGATCCCGAAGAAGCTCGACGTGGCTTCGGTCGTGTGGCGCCCGGCGCACTAAAGGAAACCCGACATGAGCACACGCAAACCGCTCGACATCTTCTGGTTCCTCCCCACCCACGGCGACGGCCGCTATCTCGGCTCCTCGCTGGGTGCACGCACGGTGGATCACGACTACCTGAAGCAGATCGCGCAGGCCGCCGACAGCCTCGGCTACGGCGGCGTGCTGATTCCCACCGGCCGCGCCTGCGAGGACGCCTGGGTGGTGGCGTCCAGCCTGATTCCGGTCACCCGCAAGCTGAAATTCCTCGTCGCCCTGCGCCCGGCGACGACTTCGCCGACGGTGGCGGCGCGCCAGGCCGCGACTTTCGACCGCCTGTCGGACGGCCGCCTGCTGATCAACCTGGTGGCCGGCGGCGACACTTCGGACCTGGAGGCCGACGGCATCTTCCTCGGCCATGACGAGCGCTACGAGCACGCCGACGAATTCCTCGAGGTCTGGAAGCGGCTGCTGGCCGGCGAGCAGGTCGATTACGAAGGCGAGCACGTCAAGGTCAAGGACGCGCGCCTGCTCTTCCCCGCGGTGCAGCAGCCGCATCCGCCGCTGTACTTCGGCGGCTCGTCGAACCGCGCGCACGACACCGCGGCCAGGCACGTCGAGCTTTACCTGTCCTGGGGCGAGCCGCCGTCGGAAGTGGCGCGCAAGTTCGCCGACGTGCGGCGGCGCGCCGAGAAGGAAGGCCGCCAGGTGCGCTTCGGCATGCGGCTGCACGTGATCCCGCGCGAGACCGAGGCCGAGGCCTGGCAGGCGGCGGACGAACTGATCAGCCAGCTCGACGACGACACCATCGCCAGCGCGCAGCAGTCGCTCGGCAAGATGGATTCGGAAGGCCAGCGCCGCATGCGCGAACTGCACGGCGGCGACCGCAGCAAGCTCGAAGTCGCGCCCAACCTGTGGGCCGGCGTCGGCCTGGTGCGCGGCGGCGCCGGCACCGCGCTGGTGGGCGACGGCAAGATCATCGCCGAGCGCATCGAGGAATATGCCGCGCTCGGCGCCGACACCTTCGTGCTGTCGGGTTATCCGCATCTGGAAGAAGCTTGGCGCTTCGCCGAGTTGGTGTTCCCGCACCTGAGCGTGGCCGGCCGCGACGCCCCCGCCAACGACGCGCACCAGCCAACCCGCCGCCGCGTCGCGCCGATCGGCGAGATCATCGGCTACGCCCAGGCCCCCAAGGCGGCGCAAAGCTGAAGGGAGCACATCCATGGCACATTCGAACGACACCTCGCGCACCGGCTGGCCGGGCCGCATCGGCCCCTGGCTGGTGCCGGCCGCGATCCTCGCCGGCTGGCAGATCGCCGCCCAGACCGGCTGGCTGTCGACACGCATCCTGCCGGCACCTTCCGCCGTGCTGGCCGCGCTGTGGGAGCTGGCAAGCTCGGGCGAACTGCTGACCCATCTGCAGGCCAGCTTCGCCCGCGCCGCGATCGGTTTCGCCGTCGGCGGCGGCATCGGCTTTTTCTTCGGCCTGATCAACGGCTGCTGGCGCGTGGCGGAAAACCTGTTCGACACCACGCTGCAGATGGTGCGCAACGTGCCCCACCTGGCGCTGATCCCGCTGGTGATCCTGTGGTTCGGCATCGACGAGGGCGGCAAGCTCTTCCTCGTCGCGCTCGGCGTGTTCTTCCCGGTGTATCTGAACACCTTCCACGGCATCCGCTCGGTCGATGCCGCGCTGGTGGAGATGGGCCGCTCCTACGGCCTGTCGGGCTGGGCGCTGTTCCGCCACGTGATCCTGCCCGGCGCGCTGCCCAACATCCTGGTCGGCGTGCGCTATTCGCTGGGTTTCATGTGGCTGACGCTGATCGTCGCCGAAACCATCGCCGCCAGTTCGGGCATCGGCTACATGGCGATGAACGCGCGCGAATTCCTGCAGACCGACGTCGTCGTGCTGGCGATCCTGCTGTACGCGGTGCTCGGCAAGCTGGCCGACGTCGCCGCCCGGCTGCTCGAACGCCGCCTGCTGCGCTGGAACAACGCCTATGCCGGCGCCTAGACAGCGCTTCACATCCTCACGATCCGGAGAACAGCCGATGGGCTTCATCAACCTGAAGGAACTCGCCGAACTCGGCGAACAAGTCGCGCTCGGCCAACCCGTGCCGCCGGCCGAGCCGAGCCGCACTGTGCCGGATTCCGGTCGGCCACGCGACAGCGGCGTGCCCATCGCGCTGCGCGGGCTGGGCAAGGCCTATGGCGCACGCACGGTGCTGTCGTCGATCGAGCTCGACGTCGCCGCCGGCGAATTCGTCGCCATCGTCGGCCGCAGCGGCTGCGGCAAGAGCACGCTGCTGCGGCTGCTCGCCGGGCTGGAGGCGCCGAGTCAAGGCAGCATCGCGCTGGACGGCCAGGCGCTGCGCGACACCCACGACGAGCTGCGCCTGATGTTCCAGGACGCACGCCTGCTGCCGTGGAAGAGCGTGGCCGACAACGTCGCCCTCGGCCTGCCCGGTTCGGCGCGGGAACGGCGCGAAGCGGCACTGGCCGCGCTGGCCGACGTCGGCCTCGCCGACCGTGCCGACGAGTGGCCGGTGCGCCTGTCCGGCGGCCAGCGCCAGCGCGTCGCCCTGGCCCGCGCCCTGGTGCACAAACCCCGCCTGCTGCTGCTCGACGAACCGCTGGGCGCGCTCGATGCCCTGACCCGCATCGAGATGCACGCGCTGATCGAACGCCTGTGGCGCGAACAGGGTTTCACTGCGCTGCTGGTCACGCACGACGTCGCCGAAGCCATCGCGCTGGCCGACCGCGTGCTGCTGATCGAGGACGGCAGCACCGCACTCGACCTGCGGATTGCGCTCGAACGCCCGCGCGACCGGACCGGCGCCGGCTTCACCGTACTGGAAGACCGGGTGCTGCGGCGGGTATTGCGGCACCCGCCGCTGGAAGAGGCGCACACTCCCGCTGCTGCCGCAGCTCCGTTCATCCAATGGCGCTGGGCGGCCTGAACCGGCCGTGCCTCGCCGGCCGCACCTGGCCGGCCGTACCTGACCGGCCGTACCCAATCAACTAAGCATAACCAGGCGCCTCCGGCCACACCTCGCCGGAGGCGCCTGGTCTGCCGGAGGCTGCCCCGGGACCGGACACCCGATAGCAGAAAATCGAATAAGCAACGCTGGTTTCATTATTTCCACTGCGCGAGCGCCGTCCCTAGACTCGCCCGCACATCACCAGCCCACCGGAGCCCGCAGTGAACACTTCTTCCCGCCAACCGAATGCCGTCCGCCACCTCCTGGCGACCCTGGTCCTGTCGCTGTCGGCATCCGCCGCGCTCGCCGACATCACGCTGCTGAACGTGTCCTACGACGTCTCGCGCGAGCTGTACAAGGACATCAACCCCGCCTTTTCCGCGCACTGGAAGGCCCAGGGCGGCGAGGCGGTCAGCGTCAACCAGTCGCACGGCGGCTCGAGCAAGCAGGCGCTGTCGGTGGCGGCCGGGCTCGACGCCGACGTGGTGACGATGAACCAGTCGCCCGACATCGACATCCTGGTCGAGCGCGGCGGCCTGGTCGCGGCGGACTGGCGCCAGCGCCTGCCGCACGAAGCCACGCCCTACACCACCACCTCGGTCTTCCTGGTGCACAAGGGCAACCCGAAGAACATCAAGGACTGGGACGACCTCGCCCGCGACGGCCTGCAGGTGATCGTGCCCAACCCCAAGACCTCGGGCAACGGCCGCTACACCTACCTGGCGGCCTGGGGCTACGCGCTCGACAAGAGCGGCAGCGAAGCCGGCGCACGCGAATTCGTCGGCAAGCTGTTCGCCAACGTGCCGGTGCTCGATGGCGGCGGCCGCGGCGCCACCACCACCTTCACCCAGCGCGACGTCGGCGACGTGCTGGTGACCTTCGAGAACGAGGCCATCCTGATCGCCCGCGAACTCGGCGACAACAAGTTCGACGTGGTCTATCCCTCGCTGTCGATCGACGCCTCGGCGCCGGTGGCGGTGGTGAAGTCGGTGACGGAGAAGCGCGGCACGGTGAAGGCGGCCGAAGCCTATCTGGAGTTCCTGTTCTCCCCCGAAGGCCAGGCGATCATCGCCAAGCACAACTTCCGCCCGCGCGACGCCGCGGTGCTGGCGCAGAATGCGGACAAGTTCCCGCCGATCCGCACCTTCACCGTCGATGAGAAGCTCGGCGGCTGGCCGGCGGTGCAGAAGACACACTTCGCCGACGGCGGCATCTACGATCAGATCATCGAGAAGCGCTGAACGCTGCGGCAGGGCTGGAGCTTGAAGCAGAGAGTGCCCGACTCAAGTGCGGGCATCTCAAATAACCGGAATTGTGTTGTGGCTCCCTGCGCGCAATGCTGATCTGCAGCAACGGGAGCCGTGTGTGTCCCGAGATATCATCTTGCCAAGCGTCGAATAGGTTATCCATGGCAAGAAATCCAAGATACCGTCAAACATTTACTCGCCTCCGCACGGAGCCCGCCAAAATAGTCAAATACCACCGGCAAAGCCGGTGGCTTGAGATGGTGAGCGCCTCAAAGGCGCCCATGAAACCGTGAGCTGCCGTTGGCGGCTTACCCCATTTCCAGCTTCATCTGGTCATAGCGTTCATCCTCGTCTTCCTGGTTGCGGATGTACGCTCGAACCATGTTCTCGTCCAGTCCAACCGTCGAAACGAAATAGCCTCTCGCCCAGAAGTGCTCACCGGTGAAGTTCTTTTGACGACCGCCAAACCTGCGTGCGATCTGGATCGCACTCTTTCCCTTCAGGTACCCGACAACACAACATTGGACACCGCGTACTTCGGCGGAATGTTGATGCACATATGCACGTGATCACCCATCAAGTGCCCCTCGACGATCTTCGACTCCTTGTGCGCCGCCAACTCGTGGAACAGCTCACCAAGATGACGCCGTAGCACTCCGAACACCCGCTTCTTGCGCCGCTTTGGGATGAACACCACGTGATACTTGCAGTCCCATCTCGTGTGACTCAGGCTCTGGTACTCTTTCATCGTGAATTTCCTTCTCTTGGCAGAGACCGGAAAATCACGCTGACCGTCGTAAAGGTCAAACCTTGGTGAGTCCCCCGGCAAAGCCGGGGGCTTACCCTCTATGAGTTATCGCTTGCTTCATGCAACAATCTGCTTTTTATCTTCAGCCTGCAGGTAGCCATGGACAACGGCATCGCGCTCAGGATTGGGCACGGAAGACGAGGTTGTAGCCGAAACACGTACAAGAATTAAAAGCTCATGGGCGCCGATCTCTAGAAACATAAACAGACACTTTATGAGACATCAAATCAAAATTAATGTCTCTCGCTTCAATTCTTAGCTTTCGTTTTCTGCAAAAAAAACTCCAAGTTGCTGGCTGGCGTGAAATTACCTTCACCCACAAGCCTTTTCCCGGATTGTAGCTCCACCCAGTATAAATTAGGTCAATGATATGCTTTTCAGATCTCTTGTCTTTTTCCTGAATGATGGATAACTCAACATTTCCAGAGATGGCTGTTCTTGCCTCTTGTATGCGATCAATCCTGATTGGCGGATTAATTTCAAATCCTATCTCAAGAGCGTGAAACCTGTTGCATGGAAGGTCAAATTCAGTGCTGAACCCCTTTTCCCGCGAAGCAGGGATTTTTGCTTCTATACTAGATATTGATTTTCGCTCAAGAAAAATTAACAGAAGAGTCGAGAGAGAGACGGTGACAACGATGGCGATCAGCAATTTTGCTACCCTCATTTCTATCAAAACCCTCCCCTAACTGCATCAACAAAATCCTGGCAATTATTACCACCCAACCCCCTTGGCCTCAAACTGTAGGCATCAGGGGTAAATTCGTGCTCTATTTTCTTTATTCTATCTTCAACGTCTTGCTTTGTTGCCCCAAGACTTACGCATTGACTATATTCACTTTTATCCTCTCCGCCGAATAGCCCGTCCGGCCCATACCCAATATCCGTTCCATCCTCAAAGAAAATATGTTCGTGGCCGATAACGGTATTAAGTCTTTTATCAATTTCATTTCCAACCACTGCAACAGGAAACCCTCGTAGCGGCCGAAAGCAAGCCTCGGCAGTTGCCAAACCAAGCGGGTCAGTCAGATGGAGGGGGTTGGCGGAGGCATAACGATAGAAGTGACTTCCGCCCTGTAGTCCAATCGGGTCCTGCGTGACGTAGCGCCCCATTGCCGGATCATAGTATCGATATCGGTTGTAGTAGAACCCACTCTCCTCATCCTCCCACTGCCCCTGGAAGCGGAGGGGTTGGCGAATACCGTGTTGTTCACGCACGGCGCCCCAGTCGTCAGGCCGGGCCTGCCACTCGATGGCACCCTCCTGCCCGACCAGGCGCAGGGTGTACCCAGATGATCGGTCACGTAGAGACTGATGCGCGCTGCCGCTTGTGACCGGAGCACCTTGGGCAGTTCGATACCTTCGGCGGCGCATAGCCGTGCGACCTGATCGAGTGCCGTCTGGGTGACCGCTTCGTCTTCGTCCGCGGGTGCTTCGCGTCCCTGTTCGATTCGGAGCACAGGCACGAAGCGGCCGGGTTCGTACAGCACGGTGAGCGTTCGTTCGCCATCATCTTCGCACACGAGTCGCTCGCCGTCCCAGCCGTAGCGGGTGATCCGGACGTGGCCGTCGGGGCCGGTGAGGGTCTTGGCGATGCGCCGCGACAGCGCATCATACGCGTAGCCGACGGTGGTGATCATGCCGTCTGCGTCGCTTCGTTTCAGTTGAACCAGGCGATGTGCGCCATCGTAACCCAGCTCAAGACGGGTGCCGTCGGCCCGGAGTTGTTCGATGAGATTACCCGCCCCATCATGGCGGTTGCGCGTACCGGCCAGGCTGTGGATGCGATTGTCCAGGCAGCGCGCAGGGCCGCTCGCGTCCGGGCCGAACTCCATGAGGGGGTTGAACCCTGGATCATAGATGCGTTCGCGCACGATGCGTGTCCATTCTTCGCCGCTGGGCCGGCGCCTTGATTCGTGTTCAGCGTCGAGCCGGTTGCCGGCAGGGTCGAACCGGTAGTGGTGTTCGAGGAGCCCGTGCCGGCTGGCGGTGAGCCGGCCCGAGGCATCGTAGGCATAGGTGATCGGGCCGCTGGCATTGTCGTGGAGATCGACGAGCAAGCCGAGCACGTCGTACCGATAGCTGCGTTCCCAAGGGGGCCGAGGGCGGGCACGAAGCGGCTGGCCCTGAGCTGCCCGCGTTCGCCATAGCGGTGGGTCTCGGTGAAGACGGGATCCGTACCGGATTCGGTGCGGACCTGGCGTTCGATCGCCCGATGCAGGACATCGCGTTCGATGTCCAGTGCCATGCCGTCCAGCCGGATGCCGTGCACGTGGCCAGGGCCATAGGTCAGCCACTGCACGGTGGGCGCATCGCCCAGCGTGAGCGTGCCTGGCCGGCCGGCGGCATCGAAGCGATGCGCGCAGGCGTATTGCCAGCCGTCGACATGGGTTTGGGCTTCCTGACTGAGGCGGCCGGCCGTATCGAAACCCAGGCGCACTTGTGCAGCGGGGCTGTCGAAGCTCGCCAGTTGCCCGTCGGCACGCCAGTGGAAGGTCTCCGTGATGGCCGCTGCGTATGCGGTGGCGGGCAGGTGACGGCGGGTAGGCCGGCCAACCTTGTCATGTTCGTAGGTGGTGACGGGTTCGTCCGGCAGGCTGGCTTCGCAGTGGGCAATGAGTTCACCGGCGAGGTTATAGCGGTAGCGCTGGGTGCGACCGTCGAAGCCCGTCTCGGCGACGAGACGGTCGAGCGCATCGTAGGCGAAGCCGCTCACCGCGCCGTTCTCGTTCTGGAGCTCGATGAGCCGCCCGGCCTGATCGTAGCGATAGTGCTGGGTCAGCCCGCCCGCATCCATGAAGGTGCTCAGTCGGCCGAAGCGGTCCCAGGCCAATCGTTCCATCTTGCCGTCGGGGCGTTCGAGGGTAATGAGGCGCCCGAGCGCATCGTAGCTGTAGCGCGTGCTTTGTCTGGCCGCGTCTGTCTGGACGATGAGACGCCCGATCGAATCGTAAGCGTAAGTCGTGGCCTCGCCCAGGGCGTTGGTGACGCCGACAAGCCGGCCTTCCGGGTCGTAGCTGAAACGGGTAGCATGCCCCGAGCAGTCGGTGTGTGTCGTGAGCTGGCCCAGCGCATTCCATGCGAGCCGCCGTTCACGACCGCCGGAGACGATCGAGGTGGGGCGATCGGGCAAGCGTGGATCCTCATAGCGGTAGCGGGTTTCGTGTCCACCCGGCTCGCGCACGATGAGCGGATTGGCGCGCTCATCGCGCTCGATATGCCAGGCAAGGCCTTCCGGACCTTCGATGGCGAGAACTTCGCCGCTGTCCTCGTCCAGACGGTAGCGCCAGGCGCTGCCATCGGGCAGGATGCGGGCCACGAGCCGCCCCTGGCCATCGAGCCGTTCGCGGGTGACGCGCTCAAGTGCGTCGATGCGGGCTACACGATGGCCAAAACCGTCGTACTCGAAGCGCTCCGTGCTGCCGTCGGCGCGGGTATACGCTGTCCAGCGCGTATCGGCCCCCTCGCCTTCGAAGTGGTAGGTTTCGGTGCGTCCCAGGCTGTCGGTGACGATGGTGTGATCGGCGTGGTAAGCGTATTGGCGGCTCAGGCCATCCACTTCGCGCTGCTGCACGACCCGACCTTGCGCATCCCAGGTGTATTGCACTTCGAGTCCGTCGGGACGGCCGTGGGCGACGAGGCGACCGTGCCGCCATGCAAAACTGCGTATGTGCTGCCCTGCACGGTCGAAGAGCGCGAGAAGTTCGCCCTTACCGCTGTATTGGTAACGTACCAGCCAGTCGGCCTGCGCATCAGCATCGAGCAAGCCTTGCCAAGGCTGGCCGGGCACGGTCAGCGCTACGCCGGCCAGGCGCACTTCGTTGCCAAAGTAGCGATAGGCAAAACGATAATGGCGGCCGGCGCTGTCGCGTACGACCGCCAACAGGCCATCAGGAAGCCAGCCGAACTGCGTGGCATAGTGGTTGCGATCGAACTGGGTGTGCAAGCGATAGGTGCCCGCCACCGGTGCAAAATGGAAATACTGCCCGCCCGCCAGCACAAAAACCGCTTCTGGATTGCGGCGCAAGACTTCGGGCACGCCAGCCCAGCGGCCTTCCCACGGCGTGGATGCGGTTTCGCCGCGCCGAATCCACAGCCGTTCGCTGGGCGAGAAGCGTGCCTCGCCGGGCTCGAGCGCACCGAAGGTGATGCGGCGCCCCTGGCCGTCGATGACGACCGTGGCTGCAGGCGACAGCTCCAGGCCCACGCCTTCGCCTGGAATCGACCAGCCCTGGCCGAGCATGCCCACGCGCATATCGTTGGAAGCATAACTGCGTGCGAACACGAAGGGTTGCGGCGCCGACAGGGCGAAATCGGTTTCGGCCGGCAGCAATTTGACGCCGAGCAGCGGATTGACCGGGGCGCCGACCGCCGGCTCGCACACCGGGCAGCGATCCGCCTTGCCTTCGGCTGCATCGCCGATCAGCACCGTCGCCGAACCGGTGACGATGACGCCCTTCGAGACCGAGTCCGACACGCGGGCCGCGGGTTTGCCACTCATTGCTTATCCTTCAACAATTGATCTTGACCAGCGAGGACAGGATCTCGATCAGTTGCGGTGTCAGGCGTAGGGTGCTGGAGCCGCAACTGAGCACGATTTCTTCGCTGCCCGAGAGTTCGATGCGCTTTGCATCGATCTTGCATTCTCCCGAGACCTTCAGCGTATCGTCCTCCCCGATCTCGGTGTTCCGGCTGCCGCTGACCTGCTCACGTTTGTTTGCGCCGGTCATCTCGATGCGCTGACCTGCGACGATGGAGCTGTGCAGCACGCCGATATTTTCCGCATGAACAAGGCCGACGTTGACATTCGAAACCATGCCGACGTTCTGCATGTAGGCCATGGAGATGGTCTCGGTCTTGTTCTTGCCGACCTTGATGGACCAGTTCTTGCCGATGCGGTCGGTCTCGTTGTTGTCGACCTTCTTGGTGCGGCTCTTGTGGATGGTGACCGATTCGTTGAGGTCGACCGTACGTGTGCGGTTCTTGTGCACGGTGAGGGTTTCGTCCAGATCCACCTCCTCGGTGCGCCAGCCATGGACGTTGATCTTCTCGTTGCGATCGACGATCTCGGTGCGGTCGCGGTGGATGGTGTTGAACTCGTCACGGTCGATCTCTTTCCTGCGGTCGTTGCCGACCCACTTGGATTCGTCGTGCTCGACTTCGGTCAGGTAGTCCTTCTGGGCATGGAACCAGACCTGCTCCTGGCCCTTCTTGTCTTCGAAGCGCAACGCGTTGGCGTCGCCGGGGCCGTCGCGCAGGCCTTCGCCGGCGGCGCCGCCCTTGCTCGAGCGGGTGAGCACGCCCGACTGGGTCTGGTTGGCCGGCAGCGGCCAGGGCGGCATCTGCTCGGCGTTATAGACGCGCCCGGTGATGATCGGGCGGTCCGGATCGCCGTGCTCGAAGTCGACGATGACTTCCTGGCCGATGCGCGGGATGTGGATCGCGCCGAAGCCCGAACCCGCCCAGGGCGAGGCGACCCGGATCCAGCAGGTGTCGGTGCCGTCGCGCGCACCGTAGCGGTCCCAGTGGAAATGCACCTTGACCCGGCCGTATTCGTCGGTGTGGATCTCTTCGCCCGGCGGGCCGACCACCACCGCGGTTTCCACCCCGCGGGTGCGCGGCTTGGGTGTGGCCAGCGGCGGGCGGAAGGGGCGCTCGGCGGGGATGGCTTCGACGTCGACGTGGAAGCGGCTGGCGGTGCTGCCGACGCTGCCTTCGTAGTCGTTGTCGGCGATGTCGTAGCTGACGGCGATGAGCGTCAGCTCACGGTTCTGGTCGGCGCGCGGGTGCTCGGCGAGCGTGAGCCGGTGGCCCGGGGCGGCGCCGCGCACGCGGCCCGACAGGTGCACGGTTTCCTGTTCGCGCTGCAGGCGCTCGAGGGTGTTGGCGGCGTACTGGCTGCCGTCGCCGGTGTCGAGGTAGTCGCCGGGGTAGTGAAAGCGCGTGTAGTGGTCGAACAGGTGGCCGCGCGGGTCGGCGTGCTCGGTGGTCAGATCCGACGAGGGGCGCTCGAAGTCGTAGTCGGCGTGGATCAGCCGGCCCGGCTCGACGCGCCGGGTCAGGCGCCAGGCATCGAAGTGGTCGCGGTCCGGGCGCGTCTGCACGCCGCTGTAGTAGGAGACGGTGGCGTAGCCGGGACATTCGGGGTGGGCCGACAGGTGGTCGGCCAGCACCAGGGTCTCGCCGTCGGCGCCGTGCTCGAACCAGAAGAAGATGCCCTCGTGTTCGAGCTGGCGGCAGATGAAGGAGAGGTCCGTCTCGCGGTACTGCACCAGGTAGGTCCAGCGCTTGTAGCGGGCCTTGAGCCGCATGTCGAAGCGCACCGCGTTCTCGCCCAGTACCTGGTACAGGATGTCGGGCACGGTCTGGTTCTGCCAGATGCGAAAGTCCGCGCGCCGCGAGGCGTGCCACAGCCGCGGGGCAACGGTGGCTTCATAGACCCAGTGACGGCCTTCGTGGCCGATCGCGGCAAAGTCGATCATCTGGCCAGAGAGGTAGCGCCGGCCGCGGCGGTCGGTCTCCAGTTCGATCGCGCAGCGTTCGCCGATCATCGCCTGGCAGTCCAGGTCGGCCGAAAGCGACTTGAAGCGCACCGTGAAACGGTACAGCGAGGACAGGGCTTCGCGCCCCGTCACGCTTACCGCCCACAGCGTGTCGCCAAGGGGGGTGTGGGCGACCAGAAGACGGTTCATGGCCGTAGCTCCTGTATCGATCTATGAAAAGCGACAACGTTAACATATGAAAAATATATATTCAAATATTATTGACATACTCCATATGGATTAATCCGCACCCAAAATCTGCCGTCCTTCGAAAATGGGAGCCTCGAATGACGCGATGTTTGCGGGGGAAATCGGCGGCGGCGAGACCGCCCTTGTCCGCCACGAGGTGATCGACCGGAGGCTCGGCACCATCGTCAGGCGAACAACATGCAGGCCGACGGACGGCGGTTCGGGACGGTGCCGGCCAGCCACCGCGCCGAACCGCCTTAGGGCTCATTCGAGGAAGGCTGCCAGCGCAGCGCGCAGCGCGGCTTCATCCACTCCTTCGGCCAGCACCGCGACCTTCGCGCCATCCAGCCACAGCGCCTCGCCCTTCAGTTCGAAGGCGGCACCCTGCTTCAGCGCCGACAGCACGGTACCGGCATCGCGCGGCGAGGCGAAACCTTCGCCCTGCAGCAGCAGGCTGCCGCCGGCATCGACCAGCTTGAAGTGGAAGCGGCCGTCGGCCTCGCGGTATTGCTTGAACTGCGGCAGCGCCGCCTTGGCCTTTTCCGCCGCGGCCGCCGGGCGGGCGATGTCGGACAGATTGCGCAGGCCGACGGCGTGGCGCAGCTCGTTGATGAAGGGCGTGGCGATCGCGCGCGCCTTGGCCGCGCCTTCGAGCAGCAGCTTTTCGATCTGCGAGGGGTCGGCGACCAGGGCCTCGTATTTCTCGCGCATCGGCGCCACGCTGGCCTCGATCTTGTCGAACAAGGCCTGCTTGGCCTCGCCCCAGGCGATGCCTTCCTCGAACGCGGTGCGCATCGCGCGCGTTTCCTCGGCGCTGGAGAAAGCCTGGTAGAGCTCGAACAGTGCGGAACCGTCGGCGTCCTTGGGCTCGCCCGGCGCCTTCGAGTCGGTGACGATGGAGTAGATCACCTTCTTCAGTTCCGCCGGGCTGCAGAACAGCGGAATCGTATTGTCGTAGCTCTTGCTCATCTTGCGCCCGTCCAGCCCCGGCAGCGTGGCGACCGAGGCGTCGATGGCCGCTTCGGGCAGCACGAAGTGCTCGCCGTACAGGTGGTTGAAGCTGCCGGCCATGTCGCGCGCCATCTCGATGTGCTGGATCTGGTCGCGCCCGACCGGCACCGTGTGCGCCTTGAACATCAGGATGTCGGCGGCCATCAGCACCGGGTACATGTACAGGCCCATGTTCACGCCGGCGTCCGGATCGACGCCTTCGGCGGTGTTCTTGTCGACCGCCGCCTTGTAGGCGTGGGCACGGTTCAGCAGGCCCTTGCCGGCAACGCAGCTCAGCAGCCAGGTCAGTTCGGGAATCTCGGGGATGTCGGACTGGCGGTAGAACCACACATGGCTGGTGTCGAGCCCGGCGGCGAGCCAGGTGGCGGCGATCTCCAGCGTCGAGCGCTGCACACGCAGCGGGTCGGTGGTGCTGATCAGCGCATGGTAGTCGGCCAGGAAGTAGAAGCTCTCCACCCCCGCCTGGCGGCTGGCGGCGATGGCCGGGCGGATGGCGCCGGCGTAGTTGCCGAGGTGGGGCGTGCCCGAAGGCTTGATGCCGGTGAGGACGCGCTGGACGGAAGGCTTGCTGGCGGACATGGATCGCTCCGGCGGAAACGGGACAAAGACCGCGAGTTTAACGGCTTCCGCACACGGCTTGTAACGTGCGCCAGCCGCGAGCCTGCGATAAGGTAAGGCCCCTGCGGCAAGACTGCCACCCCCAAAGGCAGACGCAAACCCCTCCCCGGATAACAAAAAGGACTTCCACGCCCATGCTCGACAGACTGGCCCATCTCGACTGGATCCAGACCTACGCCCTGCCCTGGAGCATCAACCTGCTGCTCGCCATCGGCACCTTCGTCATCGGCCGCTGGATCGCCGGCGGCATCGTCGCGGTGGCGCGCAGGCTGCTGACACGCGCCCGCCTCGACGGCATCCTGGTGAATTTCATCCTGTCGATCCTGCAGGGCGTGCTGCTGCTGGTCGTCGTCATCGCCGCACTGAACCGCCTCGGCATCGACACCACCTCGCTGGTGGCGCTGATCGGCGCGGCCGGCCTGGCGGTCGGCCTGGCGCTGCAGGACTCGCTGAAGAACTTCGCCGCCGGCGTGATGCTGATCCTGTTCCGCCCCTTCAAGGCCGGCGACTTCGTCGAGGCCGGCGGCACCTCGGGCACGGTCGAAAAGATCAACATCTTCAGCTCCACGTTCCGCACCGTCGACAACCGCGAGATCATCATCCCCAACGGCGCGATCTACGCCGGCGTGATCACCAACTACTCGGCCCGCCCGACGCGCCGCATCGACCTGCTGCTGCGCATCAGCTACGACGACGACATCCGCCGGGTCAAGGCGATCATCGGCCAGGTGCTGAAGAACGATGCGCGGATACTGGCCGATCCCGAACCCTTCGTCGGCGTGGCCGACCTCGGCGAACACAGCGTGAACCTGCACGTGCGCCCCTGGGTCGCCACCGCCGACCACTTTGCGACGATGTGCGACCTGAAGGAAAAACTGAAGGTCGCCTTCGACGAAAACGGCATCACCATCCCCTATCCGCAGATGGACATGCACCAGCGCCTCGTGCAGGTGCCGGCCAACGGCACGAAGGGGGCCTGACGAGGAGGACGCCGGACGCTACCGAACCGACAGGCGAGGCGACCTCCGGCAAATGGGCGGCACGGACCCGGCCGCAGCCTCGAACAATCAGTTCCTGCGGCCGGGCGATCGATCAGGCGCCTGAGGCTGCGCCGCTGCAGACGGCTTCTTCTCGGCGTCGCACCGCTCTTTCAGCTTCCTTACTTCCGGATAGGCCACATCGCTGACATATCGGTCCGTATCCGCCAATTGCTCGCAGGTCTCGGGGATCTCCTTTTCATCGTCGTCATGCGCGCCGGGGTGGGCCATGGCGAACGGCGACGCGAGCGATGCGCCGGCCATGGCGGCGATCAGGAACGGACAAATCTTCATTTCACTCTCTCCTGGTGGTAAAGCCCGGTTCGCGCGCCGGGCCGGGGAGGCCTTCGGCCATCTGCCATACGCTCGGGGCCGGAAATCCCTTCGTGCCCGACAGAAGGGTCACGGAACACGCTTCATTTCCATGTATTGGCCACGTGCGCGCACGGTCACCGTCACATCGGCATCTCCGCGATTCCGCCAGAACCAGCCGTGGTTGCCGTCGAACGCGGCCTCGATGCTGCCATCCTTCGCTGCTGCTGCGCGCCCTTTTTCGTAGCTGATCGACTGTTCGCCGCCGTCATCGCCATGCAGGTCGAAATTCACCACGCCACCCTCGGCGATCCAGCTGAACTGCGCCTGTTCGCCAGCCCGCATGCTCAGCTTTATCTCGGTCCCCTGGCCGGGCGCAAGCACCACTTGCATCTCGTCGCGCCAGGCAGAAGCGTCTGCCACCCGCGATGCCGCTCCGGGCTGCGCAGCCACAGCAGCTCCCGCCGCTGGCGCGGCATTGGCCGCATTCCGCGCGGCGTCGGCGGCGGCTTCATCGGCCAGTTGCGCCTTGATCTCCCCCATCTCCGTCAGCCCCAGTATGCGGCCGAGCCCCGTGGGATCGATCGCATATTCGGCGGGCAGAACGATGGTGACCAGAATCGCGATCGCAGCGACGAATGCGACAAGCGTCGAGCGCAGCAATTGCCTCGAAGTGGGCAGTTCGTCGAGCGTTGGTTTGGAAACGTTGTACATGAGGTGCATTCTCCGCGTGCAGTTCAGGCGACGAAATAGCCGGTGAGCTGGTAGCCGGTGAGGACGAATCCGGCACACATCAGCACGACGTTGGCGGCATAGGCATGGCGCCAGAAGCCCGCTGTCCGGCGCCAGAAGCCCATTACGATGAGAATCGCGCCGAGCGCGAGCAACTGCCCGATCTCGACGCCGACATTGAATGCCAGCAGATTCGGCATCAGACCGTCCGGCGAGATGTCGTATTCGATGATCTTCGTCGCCAGGCCGAGTCCATGAAAGAGTCCGAAAACGATCGTCGCGGCTCTGGTGTCGGGTTGAAACCCGAGCCAGCGCTGAAACGCACCGATGTTGTCGAGCGCCTTATAAACAACCGAAAGGCCGATGATCGCGTCGATGAGGTAGCTGTTGATCCCGATATTGAAATACACGCCAAGCAGCATCGTGGCCGAGTGGCCGACGGCAAACAGGGTCACGTACAGGGCGATGTCCTTCATCCGGTACAGGAAGAAGATCACGCCGAGCAGGAACAGAATATGGTCGTACCCTGTCGCCATGTGCTTTGCCCCCAGATACATGAAGGGAGCCGGATGGATGCCGAGGATCTCCTGGATGTAGCCCTTGTCGCCTTCGGCGACTGCATGGGCCAAAGCCCGATCGGCGCCCACGAGCAGGAAAAGTGCAACCGCGAGCAAGGGGAAAACCCGGCTCCAGGCCGGCCAATGGCGACCGGATGCCATTTCGGCAAACCTTCCATGCATCTGCGTCATGCCTCGCTACCCTTCGGAAACCCCGGTCGAACGGGATCCGTGCGCGACCTCATCCACCGGAACAACGATGGAGATTCGGCCAGAACGTGCGGCCTGCCGGGCGACAGGCCGCAATCAACAGGGCATGCGGAGATGCCGGCATGAAGCCGGCCAGGGATGCAAACCGAAGCAGGAGGCCAAGCGTCGGCATGGCGCCTGAATCGGTTTCCAGGCGCTTTCGAGTACGGCGATTTCCAGATCGCCCAATGCCGGTACGCTGCGATTGGTCAAGCAGATGGCTCCAGGTCAAGGCCAGCGCCCGGCAGTATCCGTTGCCGGGAAACCGATCGTCAATCGGTTTTCGAGCCGATCCACTGCCACCTCGAAGCCTGCACCGGCCCGGCGAACCGGCTACCATTGCGCCTGCACCAAACGGGGGCGCCGCCTCCGCCCGCTCCAACCCCACCCGCATCGATCCCATCGTGAGCCTGCCCACACCCGAACGCCCCAGCGTGCCGACCATCACCATCGGCCTGCGCCCCCACCCCTCGACAACGCCGGCCGACCCTGCGGATTCCGCCTCGCCGGTCGGCATGCTGCTGGCCACGATGTATGCCCCGCCGGAAGGCGGCGCGGTGTTCGAGTTCAAGCTCGAAGACAGCCGGCTCGACGCCATCCGCATCCCGCCCGAGGCCGAACCCGACGCCGCGGACGAGTTGTGGAAGCACACCTGTTTCGAAGCCTTCGTCGGCGTCCCGGGCGAAGCGGGCTACCGCGAATTCAACTTTTCGCCATCCGGCCGGTGGGCGATCTACGACTTTCACGCCCCACGCGAGCGCAACGTGGACTTCCAGGCCGACGCCGGCCCATCGATCCGCTTCGCGCGGGACGGCGACGCCGCCTGGCTGGAAGCGCGCGTGCCCGCCGCCGCGCTGCCCGCGGTAGCGCCCGGCGCCGATCTCGAAATCGGCCTGGCCGCGGTCGTCGAACGCAGCGACGGCGAACTCGAATACTGGGCGTTGAGCCATCCCGCGCCGCAGCCCGACTTCCATGCCCGCAACGGCTTCGTGCTGGCGCTGAAGACCTGGGCCGCCGACACGCACGGGAAGCGCTGATGGGCGCAATCCGCTTCGGCCTCGACCGCCTGCTGACCGACGCCGCGCTGCGCCGCCCGCTGGCCGGCCGCCGTGTCGCCCTGCTCGCCCATCCCGCCTCGGTGACGCGCGGGCTGGCGCATTCGCTCGATGCGCTGGCCGCGCTGCCCGACCTCCGCCTGTCCGCCGCCTTCGGCCCGCAGCACGGCCTGCGCGGCGACAAGCAGGACAACATGGTCGAGTCGCCCGACTACACCGACCCGCTGCACGGCATCCCGGTGTTCAGCCTGTACGGCGAGGTGCGCCGGCCCACGGCGGCGATGATGGACGGCTTCGACGTGCTGCTGGTCGATCTGCAGGACCTCGGCTGCCGCATCTACACCTTCATCACCACGCTGCGCTACGTGCTCGAGGAAGCCGCACGCCACGACAAGTCGGTGTGGGTGCTCGACCGCCCCAACCCCACCGGCCGGCCGGTGGAAGGCACGCTGCTGCGCGCCGGCTGGGAGAGCTTCGTCGGCGCCGGCCCGCTGCCGATGCGCCACGGCCTGACGATGGGCGAACTGGCACGCTGGTTCGTCGCCACGCTGAAGCTCGACGTCGATTGCCAGGTGATCGGGATGGAAGGCTGGCAGCCCGACGCTGCCCCCGGCCACGGCTGGCCGCTGGGCGAGCGAAGCTGGATCAACCCCAGCCCCAACGCCCCCAACCTGTCGATGGCACGCGCCTATGCCGGCACCGTGATGCTGGAAGGCACGACGCTGTCCGAAGGCCGCGGCACCACCCGCCCGCTGGAGCTGTTCGGCGCACCCGGGCTCGACGCCCGCGCCATCATCGCCGAGATGCGCGCACTCGCGCCCGACTGGCTGCGCGGCTGCGTGCTGCGCGACTGCTGGTTCGAGCCGACTTTCCACAAGCATGCCGGCAAGCTGTGCAACGGCGTGCAGATCCACGTCGAAGACCCGGTCCACTACGACCACACCGCCTTCCGTCCGTGGCGGCTGCAGGCGCTGGCCTTCAAGGCGATCCACCGGCTGTGGCCGGACTACCCGCTGTGGCGCGACTTCGGCTACGAGTACGAGTTCGAGCGCCTGGCGATCGATCTCATCAACGGCTCGCCGCTGCTGCGCGAATGGGTGGACGACCCCGCCGCCGCGCCGGCCGACCTCGACGGCCCGGCGCGCGCCGACGAAGCCGCATGGCTCGAAACCCGCCGGCCTTTCCTGCTCTATCCCGCCTGAACGCCCCGCCATGCCCATGCACGCATACGACCGCTCCGCCATCATCGGCTTCGGCTTCAACCCGCTGGACCGCCTGTCCGACAAGCGCCAGGACGAAGACTACGTCCGCCAGGCCAGGCAGGCGGCGGATACGCGCTTCGTCGTCCATGGCGGCGACGAGCCCCTGCTGATGCAGCGTGACGCGGCCTGCGACGCCTTGTTCAGCGTGCCGCAACTGGCCGCGCTGCAGGCGGCGCTGCCGCCGGGGCAGCATGAGCCGGTCTGCGAAGTCTTCCTCGGCCGGCTGCCGGACGGCACGGCGCTGTTCGCGCTGGATTTCGGCGCCGGGCTGGCCGATGCCGTCGCCGGCCTGCCGGGGCTGGCACTGCGCAGCCTGCGCACGGTGGCGATGCAGGGCGAACTGGACCACGCGCTGCTGGGCGAGCTCGGCGGCGCCAAGGCGGTGCTCGACTGGCACCGCCGCCACCGCTTCTGTGCCCAGTGCGGCGCGCCCAGCCGCATGGTCGCGGGCGGCTGGCGGCGCGACTGCGATGCCTGCGGGGCGCAGCATTTCCCGCGCGTCGATCCGGTGGTGATCATGCTGGCGATCGACGGCGAACGCTGCCTGCTCGGCCGCCAGCCGCGCTTTGCGACCGGCATGTATTCGACGCTGGCCGGCTTCGTCGAACCGGGCGAGACGATCGAGGACGCGGTGCGCCGCGAAATCCTCGAAGAAGCCGGCGTGCCCTGTTCCACGGTGCGCTACTTCGCCTCGCAGCCCTGGCCCTTCCCCTCGTCGCTGATGATCGGCTGCTTCGCCCAGGCGCAGGGCACGGCCATCACCATCGACACCACCGAACTGGACGACGCCCGCTGGTTCAGCCGCGCCGAAGTCGCCGGGATGCTGGCCGGCACCCACGCCCAGGGCTTGTCGGCGCCGCTACCGTACGCGATTGCGCATCACCTGATGCGGGCTTTCGTGGATGAAGGCGAGGCCTTGTTGCGGTAGATCGCAGCCCGCCCCCGCCACCATTTCGCTACTCCGCCGACTGCACCCGCCAGCGCCGCAACTGCTCGCGGATCGGCGCCGGCGCGGCGATCACCGGGCGCGAGTGCTCCTCTTCCGCCAGCTCCTCGCCCGCGCCGCCTTCGCCCTGGATGCCGGCGATGTCCTCGCGCTCCCAGGTTTCCACCAGGCCGCGCGCCTTGTCGAAGGCGTCGATGAAGGACACGCCGGGCGCGAGCGATTCCTTGAAGTAGGCACGGCCGAAATAGGTGAAGTCGTTGTCGTCGGCGCAGCCGAACGAAGTCCGGTCGTGGCGCGCGGAGGTGATGACCAGCGTGCCTTCGTCGCCGATCGCGTCGACGAAGCCGCCGGAGTAGCAGGCCGACACCACCACCACTTTCCAGCGGATGCCGCTCTCGCGCAGCATCTCGCCCAACGCCGCGGCCGGCAGGTCGGGCATGTCGACGCCGGCGAGCTTGAAAGTCAGTTCGTGCGCTTCGGAGCCATGGCTGGTCAGGAAGAGGAACAGGATGTCCTGTTCCACGTCCATGCTGTCCGCCACTGCGCGCAGCGCCCGGCGCAGGCTGGTCCGGGTCGCCAGCGGCACGGCATCGACGCTGCTGCGGCTGTTGACCAGGGTCAGCGAGCGGCCGGCCGTGCCGAAGTCGCGGTCGAACTGGCTGCGCACGAACTCGACTTCGCGGCGGAACACTTCTTCCCGGCCGTCGCCCGCCACCGCCAGCAGGTAGAGGTCGATGCGCGCCGGATCCTGCGGCTGCAGGGCTTGCAGCTGGCGTTCGAGCAGGGCCGACTGGGCGTACAGCGCGGTTTCGACGTTGCGCTGGCGCAGCGCCTCGGCCGCCGGATCATGCAGTTTGCCGCGCCGCCAGGTGCCGCTGTCGCGCGTGCGTCCGTCCGGCTTGGGCCGCGCATACGTCATCGTGCCTTCACCGTCGTACAGGCCCCAGGCGAAGCCGCCGCGGTATTCGTCGCCGTCGGCGTTGCGGAAGACGCCCTGGCCGTGGAAGCGCCAGTTGTCGAAGTCGCCCTCGTAGCGGGCGCCGTTCTTCATGCTCGCCCTGCCCTTGCCGCTGAGCGCACCGGCGACGAAACTGCCTTCGAAGACGTTGCCCTGGGCGTCGGTGAAGCGGCCTTCGCCGTTCGGCTCCCAGTCGACGAGCTCGCCTTCGTAGCGGCGATCGTCGTGGATGACCAGCATGCTGCCGACCGGCTCGTCGTCCTCGAAGCGGCCGATGTAGATGCGGCCGTCGGCCAGCTCCAGGCGGCCTTCGCCATGGAAGCGGCCCTTCCTGAAGCCCCCTTCGTAGACTTCGCCATTGGCACGGACGTAGCGCCCGTGGCCGTCGAACTCGTCGGCGCGGAATTCGCCTTCGTATTCCGAGCCGTCGGCGAAGCGCATTCGCCCCTTGCCCTGCATCAGGCCGTTGTCGAAGCCGCCTTCGTAGCGCCAGCCCGACGCGCCGGCCGCCACCCCCGTGCCATGCGACAGCCCTTCGACGAAAGCGCCTTCGCGATAGGCGCCGTTGCGCCACTCGATGCGGCCCTGACCGTGCAGCGTGCCGTCGCGCAAGCCGCCGCGATAGACGCCGCCATCCGGCGTCACCGCGTCGGCCGCGCGCGCGGGCGCGGCTGCGGACAGCAATGCGGCAAGGAGCAGGCCGGCCAGCGCCGAACGGCGAAAGGGCGCGTGCCGAGCGGAAGGAGAAGCGGCCGAGGCGGCGGCGGCAAACGGAACGGACATCGGCAAGGTCTGGCTGGAAAATCGATCCAGCCGGCATCCTACCCGCCGCGCCCCCTTCCCCCAAGACCCGAGTCGGAGTAAAAGAGGGCGCGCCGACGCATGCTGCCCACACGCAGCCGCGCCCCGATCCACCCACACAAGCGAGACATCCCGTGATCGACCACGGCCTACAGATCTTTGCCGGCAACGCCAGCCGGGAACTTGCCGGCGAAATCTGCCAGCGGCTCGGCATCCGCCCCGGCCGGCTCGACATCTCCCGCTTCTCCAACGACAACCTGCGCGTGCAGATCCAGGAAAACGTCCGCGAACGCGACGTGTACGTGGTGCAGTCCTTCACCGAGCCGGTGAGCGAGCACATCATGGAGCTGATGATCACGCTCGACGCCATGCGCAGCGCGTCGGCCCGCCGCATCACCGCGGTGATTCCCTACTATTCCTACGCCCGTTCGGACAAGAAGGACGCGCCGCGCATCTCGATCACCGGCCGGCTGATCGCCGACATGCTGAAGACCGCCGGCGCCGACCGCGTGCTAACGATGGACCTGCACGCCGACCAGGTGCATGGCTTCTTCAGCGTGCCGGTCGACCACCTGACCGCGGTGCCGGCCATCGCCGAGCATTTCCGCCGCCACTACGACTTGTCGAACATGGTCGCGGTGGCGACCGACGCCGGCGGCGCCAAGCGCGTCGGCCGCTTCTCGGAGCGGCTGGGCATTCCGATGGCAATCATCGACAAGCGCCGCGTCAGCGACACCGACGTCAAGCACGGCGAAGTGGTCGGCGACGTGCGCGGACGCGACGTGGTGATCTTCGAGGACGAGATCTCGACCGGCGGCACGCTGGTGTCCTCGGCCGCGACGCTGCGCGCCGCCGGCGCGCGCAGCGTGCATGCCGGCGCGACGCACGGCGTGCTGTGCGGCCCGGCGATCGAGCGCCTGCGCGACGCGGCGATCGACTCGGTGGTGGTCAGCAACACCGTCGCCCTGGCGGCGCACAAACGCCTGCCCAAGATCACCTCGCTGAGCGTCGCACCGCTGTTCGCCGCGGCGATCGAGCGCATCCATGGCGGCCAGAGCGTGGGGGCGCTGTTCGAATGAGATGACGATGTTCTCCGAGGCCGGACCATACGGCTTGACTCGACAGGCCTTCAGGATCCGGCGGAGCGTGCCGATAAGCCCATGACGCAGCCGCTCTCCTCTTCCGACCTCCGAGAACATCATGAACTGGTTCGACAACTTCAGCCTGCGGACGAAGCTGATTTTCAATTTCGTCCTCTCCAGCAGCCTGCTCATCGCAGCAATCTTGATCTGCTATGTGCAGATCGACCGGATGGACGATCTTTCGGACGAAGTCTCCAATCACATCCTCCCTTCGCTGACGCAGACCACGGCGATGAGCGAAGGGAGGATGCGTTACCGCATCCGCAGCCTGGAATTCATGCTCGCCTCAAGCAGCGCCGAGCGGAACAAGACCGAACAGTCGCTGATGGATATCGACAGCAAGCTGGGCAGCGCCATCGAGGAGTACCGCAAGCTCGCCACCGATCCCCAGTCCCGCACCCTGCTCGACAATTTCACCAAGGCCGTGTCCGCCTACCGCGACACGGTGATGAAGGCAGTGGCGATGGTCAGGAGCGGCCGCGAACTCGAAGCCATGCAGTTGCAGCGCACCGAGTGGTTCAGCGCAGGCAACCGGGTCGCCATCGCCACCACGGAACTGGTCAAGCACACTAACGAGCAGGCCGAAGCACAGCGCAAGGCAAGCGCCGAAGCCGCCGCCCATGCCAAACGGATGGCAATCGGTGCGCTGGTGCTCGGCACCCTGCTTGCCACCCTGGTCTCCATCCTGCTGGCGCGGCGGATCGGCACCCGCCTCGACCATGCGGTCGACATCGCCAACGGTATCGCCAACGGCCGTCTCGGCCAGACCGCGGCAAACCGGTCGATTGCAGGCAAGGACGAAATCGGCAAGCTGCTGGGCGCCATCGATGCCATGCGCGAATCGCTGCGCGTGACCATCGGCGAGACGCGTGATGCCTCGTCCCACCTGTCCGCCTCCGCCGAAGAACTCAGCAAGGGCGTGAATGAGCTCGAAGCCAGCGTGGACGCCCAGAGTTCGGAAGCATCGAACATCGCCGCGAGCGTCGAGGAAGTCACGGTGTCGATCAGCGAGGTGGCGAACCGAACCAACGAGGCCAGTGCCGCGGCGCGGGACTCCGACACCAAGGCGCGCGAGGGCCGTGAAGTGCTGCGCAAGCTGGAACTGGACATCGACCAGGTGTCGGCGGTCGTCAGAACGGCGTCGGACGGTATCGGCAGCCTTGCCGAAGAATCGAAGAAGATCTCGGCCATCGTCAATGTCATCAAGGACATTGCCGATCAGACCAATCTGCTCGCGCTCAATGCCGCGATCGAGGCCGCCCGCGCGGGCGAGCAGGGCCGCGGCTTCGCGGTCGTGGCCGACGAAGTGCGCAAGCTGGCGGAACGGACGACCCAATCCACCGGCGAGATCACCGCCATGGTCGATACCATCCAGCAATCCACCCGCCAGGTGGTCACGCGCATCGATGATGGCGTTGCAGCCGTCGAGCGCAGCGTGGTGCATGCCCGCGACGCAGGCAGCAGCATCGAATCACTGCTCGCGATCGCGCGCCGGGTTTCCGACCTGATCGGCGACATCGACATCGCCCTTCGCGAACAATCGGAGGCCTCGACCGTGGTGGCGCGCAGCGTGGAGCAGATCGCCAGCAACGCCGAGCAGATCCATACCGTCACTTCGGCAAGTTCGCGCTCGGCCGAAAGCCTGCGCGCCATGGCCCGCCAGATGCAAGGCAACGTCAGCCGCTTCAGCCTCTGAAGCGCCGTACCGAACCCTCCAGACCCCCTCTCGACCGAGACGGCAGACAAAGCTACCCGCTGGGCATAGAATAAGCTGGCCCGGTGCATCCGGGCGCTCAAAACAACACTATACTCACCCCAGTGGAGCACCGTGGCCGCTTCCGCCCTCCGTCTGCCTGCACAGCAAGCGCGCAAGCAGAGTCGGTGCCGCTGCAGCATCTGGAGAACTCTCCCATGATATCCAAACTGGTCTGGTTACTCGTCGCCCTGGTCGGGGCGGCGGGTTTCGCCATGCTTGCCCTGAGCCGGGGCGAGCACGTGAACGCAGCATGGCTGATCCTGGCGGCAGTATCCTGCTATGCCATCGCCTATCGCTTCTACAGCAAGTTCATCGCCGAGAAGGTGTTCGAGCTCGACGACCGGCGCATGACGCCGGCCGTGCGGCGCAACGACGGCCTGGACTACGTACCGACCAACAAGTGGGTGCTGTTCGGCCATCACTTCGCCGCGATCGCCGGCGCCGGCCCGCTGGTCGGCCCGATCCTGGCGGCGCAGATGGGCTACCTGCCCGGCACCATCTGGATCCTGGTCGGCGTGATGCTGGCCGGCGCGGTGCAGGATTTCCTCGTGCTGTTCATCTCGGCGCGGCGCGACGGCCGTTCGCTGGGCGAGATGGCCAAGCAGGAGCTGGGCTCCTTCGCCGGCGTGATCGTCATGCTGGGCACGCTGGGGGTGATGATCATCATCCTGTCGGCGCTGGCGCTGGTGGTGGTCAAGGCGCTGGCCGAAAGCCCGTGGGGCACCTTCACCATCGCCGCGACGATCCCGATCGCGATCTTCATGGGCGTCTACATGCGCTTCATCCGCCCGGGGCACATCGCCGAGATTTCGGTGATCGGCTTCGTACTGATGATGGCCGCGATCATCTTCGGCGAGGACATCGCCCACCACGAGTACTGGGGCCCGTTCTTCACCATGACCGGCCCGCAGCTGACGCTGGCGCTGGTGATCTACGGCTTCGTCGCCTCGGTGCTGCCGGTGTGGCTGCTGCTGGCGCCGCGCGACTACCTGTCGACCTTCCTGAAGCTGGGCGTGATCATCGGCCTGGCGATCGGCATCCTGGTCTCGCTGCCCGACCTGAAGATGCCGGCGATGACCCAGTTCGTCGACGGTTCCGGCCCGGTGTTCTCCGGCAGCCTGTTCCCCTTCCTGTTCATCACCATCGCCTGCGGCGCGATCTCGGGCTTCCATGCGCTGGTGTCCTCGGGCACCACGCCCAAGCTGATCGAGCGTGAGTCGCACATGCGCGTGATCGGCTACGGCGCGATGATCGGCGAGTCGCTGGTCGCGATCATGGCGATGATCTGCGCGACGATCCTCGACCCGGGCATCTACTTCGCGCTGAACTCGCCGGCCGCCGTCATCGGCACCACGGTCGAATCCGCGGCGCAGGTGATCAACGGCTGGGGCTTCACGGTGACGCCGGAAATCCTCGCCCAGATGGCCAAGGACGTCGGCGAGCACAGCATCCTGTCGCGCGCGGGCGGTGCGCCGACCTTCGCCGTGGGCATGGCGGTGATCATCACCGACCTGTTCAACAGCAAGGCGATGATGGCGTTCTGGTATCACTTCGCGATCCTGTTCGAGGCGCTGTTCATCCTCACCGCGGTCGATGCCGGCACGCGTGCCTGCCGCTTCATGGTGCAGGATCTGGCCGGCACCTTCATCCCCGGCATGAGCCAGACCCGCAGTCTGGCCGGCAACCTGCTCGGCACCGCGGTGGCCGTCTCGGGCTGGGGCTACTTCGTCTATCAGGGCACGGTCGATCCGCTGGGCGGCATCAACACGCTGTGGCCGCTGTTCGGCATCGGCAACCAGATGCTCGCCGCAATGGCATTGCTGCTGGGCACTGCGGTGCTGTTCAAAATGAAGAAGGAGCGCTACGCCTGGGTGACGGTGGTGCCGACGGTGTTCCTGCTGATCACCACGATGACCGCCGGCTGGCTGAAGATCTTCAGCCCGGATCCGAAGGTCGGTTTCCTCGCGCTGGCCAACCGCTTCAACGAAGCTGCGGCCCAGGGCACCATCCTGGCGCCGGCCAGGAGCATCGAGGAGATGTCGCGCGTCGCCTTCAACAACCAGATCAACGCGGCGCTATGCGCTTTCTTCATGATCGTGGCGGTGGTGATGCTGGTGGCGGTGGTCATCAACATCCGCAAGGCGCTCGCCAGCACCACGCCGACGGCGAACGAAGTGGCGCCGGCCTACCAGTCCGAGCCCGCCCGTGCTTGATCTTTCCTACCTCACCGGCCGCAAGCCGGCCGGCGCCGCCGAGGCGCCGGCCGCGGCCGCCGGGGAAGCAGCCGCAGCGGCGGCCGGGCTGGACGACGCCTATGCGCGCTACGTCGCCGAGACGCGCGCGCAGCAGGCGGACGCCGTACCGATGTCCGAAGCCGAGTTCGAGCGCTACAGCCTGGGTTCGAACTGGCTTTCGGGCCTGCGCGACGCCGCGCGCAAAGTGGTGCAGACCTGCCGTCTCGTGATCGGCATCCACGACTACGAGTACTATCTGGACCACATGCGCTCGCGCCACCCGGAGGCGACGCCCTTCACCCGCGAGGAGTTCTACCGCTACTGCCTGGAGGCGCGCTATCCCAGCGCCGAGCGCAGCGGCAGCCGATGCCCCTGCTGAAGACCGGCAACGGCGAGACGTAAGAAACGGCGGCCCGGACATTCTCCGGAGCCGCCGTTTCCTTGTGCACCACGGGCAGCGCGCCGCCCACGGCGCAGGCTTCAGCCCTGCTGTTTCTGCTGCTCGGCGATCTCCGCCCGCACCTGATCCATGTCGAGGCCGCGCACGCCGTCGATGACCTGCTTGAGCGCGCTGGCCGGCAAGGCGCCCGACTCGCGGAACACCATGATGCCTTCGCGGATCACCGCGATGGTCGGAATCGAGCGGATCTGGAAGGTGGCCGCCAGTTCCTGCTGGGCTTCGGTGTCGATCTTGCCGAAGACGATGTCGGGGTTCTCGTCGGACGCTGCTTCGTAGGTCGGCGCGAAACTGCGGCAGGGGCCGCACCAGGCCGCCCAGAAATCGATGAAGACGATCGGATTCTGCTCCAGCACGTCGTTGAAGTTGTCGGCGGTGAGTTCGAGGGTGGCCATGTCGGCGGGCTCCGTTGGATCGAGGCTGCCGATGCTACCGGACTGTGGCGTCCCGCCCAAGCACGGAACACAGGCGACGGCCCGCGGCGATGCTCAGCTTGCCGCCCGGCCGCCGGCCTTGAGCACGGCTTCGACCCGCTCGTACAGTAGACCGATGTTGAGCGGCTTGGTCAGGAAGTCGTCCATCCCCGCGGCCAGGCAGATCTGGCGATCTTCCTCGCGCGCACTGGCCGTCATGGCCAGGATCGGGATCCTCGGCCGCCCGGTTTCGCGCTCGTGGGCACGAATCCGCCGCGTCGCCTCCAGGCCGTCCATCACCGGCATCTGCAGGTCCATCAGCACCAGGTCGAAGTTGCCGCCGACCACTTTCTCCAGCCCCTGCAGGCCATCCTCGGCAACCGTCAGGTCGTAGCCGCGCCGTGTCAGCAGCGCCACCGCGAGCTTCTGGTTGATCGGGTTGTCCTCGACCACGAGGATGGCAGCACCCTTGCCCAGCACAGGCGCGGGCGGCGCATCGGCGGCGGGCGCTGCCTCGGCCGCTTCGGCATCCGGCGCCGCGTATTCGAAGCGCAGCGTGAAGAAGAAGCGGCTGCCCCGGCCCGGCTTGCTGTCCACGCCCAGCATGCCGCCCATCAGCTCGACCAGGCGGTAGGAGATCGACAGCCCCAGGCCGGTGCCGCCGAACCTGCGCGAAGTCGAGGTATCCGCCTGGGCGAAGGCATCGAACACCATCGCCTGCACCTCGGGATCGATGCCGATGCCGGTGTCCTTGACCGAGAAGACGACGTCGGCCATGCCGCCGCCCCTACCGCTCACCGAAGCCGACACCACCACTTCGCCCTGCTGGGTGAACTTGATCGCGTTGCCGATCAGGTTGGTCAGCACCTGCTTGAGCCGCAGCGCGTCGCCGAGCACCCTGCGCGGCAGGTCCGGCGGCAGCTCGAGCCTCAGTTCCAGCCCCTTGGACTTGGCCGGCGCGGACAGCACGCGGGTGGCGAGATCCAGGGTCTCGTGCAGATCGAAAGGCTCGTGTTCGATATCGACCTTGCCGGCCTCGATCTTGGAGAAGTCGAGGATGTCGTTGAGGATGCGCAGCAGCGAATCGGCCGAAGCCTGGATCATGCGCAGATGCTCGGGCACCTCGGGGTCCTGCGGATCCATCAGCGCAAGCTCGGTGAGGCCGATGATGCCGTTCATCGGCGTGCGGATCTCGTGGCTCATGTTGGCCAGGAACTGGCTCTTGGTGCGGTTGGCGATTTCCGCCTGGTCGCGCGAGGCTTCGAGTTCGGCGATCATGCGGCTGCGCTCGCGGCCGAGCTGGATCGACTCGATCAGCATCGAGCTCAGGTTGTTCGAGCTGTTGATGATGGTGATGCTGAAGACCGGGATCAGCACGATCAGGATCAGATCCGGAATGCCCTGGTAGTCGAGCGCGGCGATCAGCGCGACCGGCAGCACCGACAGCACGGTGTAGCTGGCCAGTGCGGTGCGGGAAGGCGCGAGCGTCGGCATCGCGCCGGCGATGGTGGCGGCGATGATGCCGGCGGTGAAGAAGCGCGCATCGTAGCCGGCGCCGATCATGAACAGCGCCGCCCCGGCCGCCCAGCCCGTCGAGGCCAGCAGCGCGCCGAGCATGTAGCGCCTGAACCAGGTGCCGACTTCATCGACCGAAGGCGCGCGGGCAAAGAAGCGCCGCACCGACAGCACGCGGATGAAGGCCAGCAGCGCCATCGCCCCGGCCCAGCCGAGCGCCGGCGCCATCGCCGCACCGAAGACGATGTTGCCGACCGCCAGCATGACGGCCACCGTCACCAGCGAGATCTGGGCCGGAATGGAATTGCGGTACAGCAGATAGACCGCCTGATGCCAGGAGGCGGGGTCAACCCGGTCATCGGTCAGGCGGGGAAACTTCACGGCACATATATCCGCTACGCATCAGAACGTGGCGAGATTAGCATGGCCGCATTGGCCGGAGCGTGACCCATTCCGCTCCGGCACGCGTTTATAACAAGGGTGCCAGCCAGCGCGCGGCCTCATCCACTTCCATGCCGGTGCGGCGCGCCCAGTCCTCCAACTGGTCGCGACCGATCTTCGGCACGGCGAAATAATGGCTTTCCGGATGGGAGAAATAGAAGCCGCTGACCGCCGCCGCCGGCATCATCGCGTAGCTCTCGGTCAGTTCCATACCGGCGCGCTCGCGGGCGCCGAGCAGCTCGAACAGCGGCCCCTTCACGGTGTGGTCCGGGCAGGCGGGGTAGCCCGGCGCCGGGCGGATGCCGCTGTAGCGCTCGGCGATCAGCGCATCGTTGTCGAGCGCCTCGTCGGCGGCATAACCCCAGCATTCCTTGCGCACGCGCTCGTGCAGCCATTCGGCGCAGGCTTCGGCGAGGCGGTCGGCGAGGCTCTTGAGCATGATGCTGTGGTAGTCGTCGTGCACCGCCTCGAACTCGGCGAGCTTGCCCTCGATGCCGAGGCCGGCGGTGACGGCGAAGGCGCCGATCCAGTCCGGCACGCCGGAATCCTTCGGCGCGATGAAATCGGACAGGCACCAGTGCGGCTTGCCCGCCGGGCGCTCGTGCTGCTGGCGCAGGCCGTGCCAGACCATCGCCAGCTGGCGGCGGTCCTCGCCGGTGTAGATCTCGACGTCGTCGCCCACCGAATTGGCCGGGAACAGGCCGAACACCGCCCTGGCCTGCAGCCAGTTCTCATCGACGATCCGCGCCAGCATCGCCTGGCCGTCCTTGAACACGTTGCGCGCGGTTTCGCCGACGATCTCGTCGTCGAGGATCGCCGGGAAGCGGCCCGCCAGGTCCCAGGTCTGGAAGAACGGGCCCCAGTCGATGTAATCGACCAGGTCGGCCAGCTCGACCTCGATCGCCTGCACGCCGCGCATGTTGGGCACCGGCGGGCGATAGTCGGGCGCGATGCGGAAGGCGTTGGCGCGGGCGGCTTCGACGCCGACCAGTTGCACGCCCTTCTTGTTGGCGTGCAGCGCGCGGATCTTTTCGTAGTCGGCGGCGACTTCGGCCTTGAAGGCGTCGCTCTGCCCTTCGGACAGCAGCGCGGTGACCACGCCCACCGCGCGCGAGGCGTCCGGCACATAGACCACCGGCTGGTCGTAGTGCGGCGCGATCTTGATCGCGGTGTGGTTGCGGCTGGTGGTGGCGCCGCCGATCAGCAGCGGCACCTCGAAACCCTGGCGCTTCATCTCGGCGGCGACGTGGGCCATCTCTTCGAGCGAGGGCGTGATCAGGCCGGACAGGCCGATCGCCTGCGCGCCGTGTTCCTTGGCCGCTTCGAGGATCTTCGCTGCCGGCACCATGACGCCGAGGTCGATGATCTCGTAGCCGTTGCAGCCCAGCACCACGCCGACGATGTTCTTGCCGATGTCGTGCACGTCGCCCTTGACCGTGGCGATGACGATGCGGCCCTTGCTGGCGGCGCCGGTGCGCAGCTTCTCGGCTTCGATGTAGGGGATCAGGTGGGCGACGGCCTGCTTCATCACCCGCGCCGACTTCACCACCTGGGGCAGGAACATCTTGCCGGCACCGAACAGGTCGCCGACCACGTTCATGCCCGCCATCAGCGGGCCTTCGATGACCGCCAGCGGCGGCCGGCCTTCGGCCTCCAGCTTGGCCCGCACCTCTTCGGTGTCGGCGACAACGAACTCGGTGATGCCCTTGACCAGCGCGTGCGACAGGCGCTCTTCCACCGGCCAGGCACGCCAGGCGAGGTCGGGGCCGGTGTCCTTGGCCTGGCCCTTCACCGACTGCGCCATCTCGACCAGCACCTCGCCCGGATTCTGGCCGGACGAGGGCTTGCGGTTCAGCACCACGTCCTCGACCTTCTCGCGCAGCACCGGGTCGAGCTGATCGTAGCACGCCGAGCTGGCCGGCGTTGACGATGCCCATCGACAGGCCGGCCTTGATCGCGTGGTACAGGAAGACGGTGTGGATCGCCTCGCGCACCGGGTCGTTGCCGCGGAAGCTGAAGGACACGTTCGAGACGCCGCCCGAAGTCTTGGCCCAGGGCAGCTTGTGCTTGATCCAGGCCACCGCCTCGATGAAGTCGACCGCGTAGTTGTCGTGCTCCTCGATGCCGGTGGCGATGGCGAAGATGTTGGCGTCGAAGATGATGTCCTCGGGCGGGAAGCCCGCGCCGCCTTCGGCCACCGGCCTGGTCAGCAGGTGGTAGGCGCGCGCGCAGATCTCGGTCTTGCGCGCGAAGGTGTCGGCCTGGCCGGCCTCGTCGAAGGCCATCACGATCACCGCCGCGCCGTAGCGGCGCGCCAGCCGCGCCTGGCGCAGGAACTCGGCCTCGCCTTCCTTCATCGAGATCGAGTTGACCACGCCCTTGCCCTGGATGCACTTCAGGCCGGTCTCGATCACCGACCACTTCGACGAGTCGAGCATGATCGGCACGCGCGAGATGTCCGGCTCGGAGGCGATGAGTTTGCAGAAGCGCTCCATCGCCGCCACCGAATCCAGCATCGCCTCGTCCATGTTGATGTCGATGACCTGGGCGCCGTTCTCGACCTGCTGGCGCGCCACCGCCAGCGCATCGTCGAAGCGGCCTTCGAGGATCATGCGGGCGAAGGCCTTGGAGCCGGTGACGTTGGTGCGCTCGCCGACGTTGACGAACAGGCTGTCGTCGCCGACGTTGAAGGGCTCCAGGCCGGACAGGCGCAGCTTCTTCTCGACCTCGGGCACCTTGCGCGGCGGGAATTCCGCCACCACCCGGGCGATCTCGGCGATGTGCGCCGGCGTGGTGCCGCAACAGCCGCCGACGATGTTCAGCAGCCCGGCCTCGGCCCACTGGCGGATTTCGCCGGCGAGGTGCTCGGGCGTCTCGTCGTAGCCGGTCGGCGACAGCGGATTGGGCAGGCCGGCATTGGGGTGGGCCGACACATGGGTGTCGCAGACGTTGGACAGGTCTTCGACGTACTGGCGCAGTTGGTCGGCGCCGAGCGCGCAGTTCAGGCCGAAGCTGATCGGCTGCGCATGGTTCAGCGAGTTCCAGAAGGCTTCGGCGGTCTGGCCCGACAGCGTGCGGCCGGAGGCGTCGGTGATGGTGCCCGAGATCATCACCGGCGTGCGCTGGCCACCGCTTTTTTCAATCTCGTCGAACAGCTTTTCGACGGCGAACACCGCCGCCTTGGCGTTCAGCGTGTCGAACACCGTCTCGATCAGCAGGATGTCGGCGCCGCCTTCCAGCAGGGCCTTGGCCGACTCGTAGTAGTCGTCGGCGAGCGCGTCGAAACTGATGTTACGAAAACCCGGATCGTTGACGTCGGGCGAGATCGACAGCGTGCGCGAAGTCGGCCCGATGACGCCGGCGCAGAAGCGCGGCTTGGCCGGGTTGCGCGCGGTGTATTCGTCACACAGCCGGCGCACCAGGCGCGCGCCTTCGACGTTGAGCTCGTAGGCGAGCGCTTCGAGGCCGTATTCGGCCTGCGACACGCGGGTGGCGTTGAAGGTGTTGGTCTCGATGATGTCGGCGCCGGCATCGAGATAGGCGCGGTGGATGCCACCGACCACGTCTGGACGCGTCAGCACCAGCAGGTCGTTGTTGCCCTTGAGGTCGCGCGGGTGGTCGAGAAAGCGCTGGCCGCGGTAGTCCGCCTCGCCCAGCGTGTGCTGCTGGATCATCGTGCCCATGGCGCCATCCAGGATCAGGATGCGCTCGGCGAGCAGCTGGCGGAGTTCGGTCGTGCGGTCGGCTTGCATCGGGTGTCACCTCGGTCGTTCGACGATCGCCGGGTGACGCCTGATACGAAAGCAAACGGCGCCACAAACCGGCAGAAGGTTTGTGAGCGCCGTTGATCGGTTGCCGAGCCTGGCCCTTACAAAATCAGATGGGGTCGCAGCGCTCCTCGGCAGGAGCGGAATTGTATCGGCTCGCGACAGCGCTTGCCAATAGCAGCCTGCTCGGCCCGGCTACCACCAGTACGGGTGAAAAGGGTAAGGCGCGAAAAACGGATGGCGGTAGTAGGGGTAGCCGTAATACGACCGGCCATACCCCCAACCGTAGCCCCAAAAGGCGCCGTCACGTGGATACACGTAGGTCTGGCTGGTGCGCACCACCTGGCCGTCGATGAAATGCACGTTGAAGCGCGTGGCGACGCCCGGGCCATTGTTGCGGATGTTCCAGTCCCACACTTCCTCGCCCGACAGCTTGAAGGTCTGCACCGAGCGATGCTGGCCGAGCATGCGTTCGACCTCCTCCGGCGTCATGCCCTTCTGCACCCGCACAAGGTTCTCGCTTTCGAGCGCGTCCCACTGCCGCAACACCATGCCGCCCTGGTCGACCTGCACCATCAGGCAGGTATGGCCGTAAGGCTGGGTGGCGTACTCCAGCGTGGTCGTGCCGTCGTCGTTCTGCCAACGCCGGCTCGGCTCGCCCTTGGCGGCCAGCGCCTCGGCCTCGGTGGTGAAGGGACGGGGCGGCTCGAAAGTCGCGCAGCCCGCAAGCTGCAGCGCCCCTGCAAACATCAGCAGCAGCCCCATCCCGCGCAGCCAGCGCATCGGGAACGAGGTCGCAGTCCGGGTAGCGGTCTGGCTCATGACAGCCTCCATTCAGCGTCGATATTGCGTGTAGCGGCCCGTGCCGGTGACCCTGCCGTCGGTATTGAAGGACACGGTGAAGAACACCGGGTCGCTCGTGCCATCGGGGCCGTTGGAAATCTTCCACTCCCACACGGTTTCCCGTTTCAGGCGGAAGAACTGGCTGCGCGCCGGCTTGCCCAGCAGGCGACGCACTTCGTCGCCGCTCATGCCGTTGACCACGCGGGCGAAGTTCTGTTCGTTGAGCACCTGCTCGACGCTGCGCAGTATCTCGTCCGGACCGATCGTGATCATGAAGCACTCGGTGCCTTCGGGCTGGCGGGTGAACTCCCAGGTCACCGAGCCATCGTCGTTGCGCCACTCCATCTGCGGCGGGCCGAAACGTTCGCGCACCTCCGCCGCCGTCGATTCTCCAGGCTTGAGTTCGCGCAGGTTGAAGTAATCGCAGGCAGTGATGCCGATTGCCGACAGCACGGCGCACAGCCAGGCAAGCAAGCGTTTCATGTCATCGATTCCTCAAGGGTTTGCCCGGCCTGCCGACGACAGGCCGCTGGGCTAGAATCTGCCATCCACCATGGATTTGCAACGCCCCTGCAATGACTCTTTGCAAACTATGCACCTTCCGGAGACGCACATGAAGAAGACCCTGCTTGCACTTGCCCTGGTCGGCATCGGCTTTGCCGCCCAGGCGCAGACCGTCGTCAAGATCGGCCATGCCGGCCCGCTGACCGGTCCGATCGCCCACTTCGGCAAGGACGGCGAGAACGGCGCCCGCCTCGCGCTCGAAGACGCCAACGCCAAGGGCCTGGTCATCGGCGGCCAGACCGTCAAGTTCGAACTCCTCAGCGAAGACGACCAGGGCGACCCGCGCACCGCCACCACCGCGGCACAGCGCCTGACCGACGCCGGCGTCAAGGGCGTGGTCGGTCACACCACCTCGGGCGCCTCGATTCCCGCTTCGCGCGTCTATGAACAGGCCGGCGTGCCGGTGATCACGCCGTCGTCGACCAGCCCGAAGCTCACCCAGCAGAACTACAAGGTCACCTACCGCGTCATCGCCAACGACCTGCAGCAGGGCGAAGCCATGGCCAAGTACGCGATCGAGACGCTGAAGGTGAAGAAATTCGCCGTCATCGACGATCGCACCGCCTACGGCCAGGGCCTCGCCGACTCCTTCGCCGAAAGCATCAAGAAGCTCGGCGGCGAAATCGTCGGCCGCGAATTCACCAACGACAAGGCCACCGACTTCACCGCCATCCTCACCAAGATCAAGGCCCGTTCGCCCGAGGCCATCTTCTACGGCGGCATGGATTCGCAAGGCGCACCGATGCTGCGCCAGTTGCGCCAGCTCGGCATCCCCGCCACCTTCCTCGGCGGCGACGGCAACTGCACCAGCGAAATGCTCAAGCTCGCCGGCGACGCCATGAACGAGAAGGTCTTCTGCACCCAGGCCGGCATCCCGCTGACGCAGATGCCCAGCGGCGAAGAGTTCCTGTCCCGCTTCAGGCAGCGCTTCAACGCCGACGTGCTGGTCTACGCCCCCTACGCCTACGACGCCGCCACCGCGCTGATCGAAGGCATGAAGGCCGCCGACTCGACCGATCCGGCGAAATACCTGCCCGCCCTGCAGAAGGTCGACTTCCAGGGCGTCACCGGCCACATCGCCTTCGACGCCAAGGGCGATATCAAGGAAGGCGGCGTCAGCCTGTACAACTACGCCAACGGCAAGTGGGAGCCGGTGCAGTAAGCGGCACCATCATGGAAACCGGCGGGGGCGTGGATCCACGCCCCCGCCGCCGTTTTACAAGCCCCACGAGCGCCCCGGACAGGCATCTGTGCAATGCTTGCCAAATATCAAGATTGTCAAACGGCTTCCGGCCTAGAGTGTGATCAGGTTCTCATCACAACATCGATACGGGAGCGAGACATGACAAACCGCGACATTTCCTTCATCGTCAAGGACCAGAATCCCCTGATGCTGCGCCCGACCGACACCGTGCAGATGGCCTGTCAACGCATGTGCGAACGCAACGTGGGCGCGGTGCTGGTCACCAACGCAAACGCCCGGCTGGAAGGCATCTTCACCGGCCGCGACGCGGTGCAGGCAATCGCCCGCGGCGGCAATCCAGTCGAAGTGCCGCTATTGGAGGTCATGACTGCCAATCCGGACAGCATTACCCCAGACCTCAAGGCAATCGACGCGCTGCGCCTGATGTGCGACGGCGGCTACCGCCATCTGCCGGTCGTCGCGGACGGTGCCGTTATCGGCATCGTGTCGCGCAGCGACTTCAAGGGGCTGGAGCTGGATCAGTTCGAGGATCAGCAGAGCTTGTGGGAGTGCATTTGCTGAGCGAAGCGGGCCGCAGCATCCGGCCCTGACCCGACATCGAACGGGTCACCGCATCGACGCCCGGGCAGGAATGCGCCGGGCGTTTTCGTGTCCCGCGGGCAGCCGCCCGGGTTCAGGCACCGTGGGCGATGGCGCGTTCGAGCGCGGCGGGCAGGCCACTGGACGGTTTCGATGGCGGCAGCGAGAAGGAGCCGCTGCTGGCCTTGCGCGGCTGCAGCGTGACCAGGGCTTCGGCCACCTTGATGCTGGCGGCGACGCTTTCCACCAGCGGCACGCTGACGCGATCGTGTACGCGCGACGCCAGCCCGGCCAGCGGCGCGCCGGCAAGGATCACCACCTCGGCGCCGTCTTCATCTGCCGCCCGCTGTGCCAGCGCCACCAACAGGTCTTCGTTCTCCTGCTGCACGCGGCTGACGTCGGCGACCTTGGCATCGAGCATGCGGATGCTGGCGAGCCGTCCCTGCAGACCCTGCCATTCCACGCATTCGCGGTACCACGGCTCCAACCGGCTGGAGAAGGAAACGATGGAAAAACGCCGTCCCAGCGGCAGCGCCATCAGCATCGCCGCTTCGGCCAGGCCGACCACCGGCACATCGAACAGCTCGCGCGCGCCGCCGAGACCGGGGTCGCCAAAGGCGGCGACCACGACTGCGTCATAGCTGCCGGCGCGTTCGGCCATCACTTCCAGCACCACACGACCGCCGATGATGGCTTCGGCGCGGGTGGCGATGTAGGGCACACCGTAGGGCGCGGTGACGAAATCCAGTTCGGTAGCGGACGCGGCCGCCGGGCGGGCGACGGCTTCGATCTTGTCGGTGACGCTTTGCGAGGTATTGGGGTTGATGACGAGCAGGCGCATGGACGGGTCTCCGAAAAAAGGGGTCGGCTGGAACGGGACGGGCGGCGCACCACCCGCGATCAGATCACATCGATCGCGACACGGCCGACGTCCGCATAGCGGGCGCACAGGCGGTCGCCGGCGCGCGCAGGGTACAGGCCGGTCCAGGTGCCGGTGGTGACGAGGTCGCCGGCCTGCAGCGTGCTGCCGTACTGCCGCTGCGCGTGGCGGTTGAGCCAGGGCAGCAGGTGGAGCGGGTCGCCGAGCGGATGGCCGCCGTGCTGGCGTTTGTATTCGGCGCCGTTGAGGGTGATGGCGACCTCCCCCGCGTCGTCGCTGTCGCGCCAGCCGCCGTCGCGCCGTTCGCCGAGGATCAGGCAGTGGTTGTTCTGCAGATCGGCCAGGTAGAAGGTGGCCGGCAGGTTTTCGCCGGTAGCGCGGATGTCGCATATCTCGATCGCGGCGAACACCGTGCCGATGGCCGCGCGCACCGCCGCAGCATCGGCGTCCGGCGGCAGGGGCCGGGCGAATTGCACCGCCAGTTCCACTTCCACGCCGATCAGGGTATGCGCGCGCGCGGCTGCAAAGCGGAAAGGCAGGCCGCCGGTGTGCAGGATGGCACCGTCGGCAATGGGAGACGAGGTCGGGCGCGCGCTGCGGCTGCCGGCGCCGATCTTCCATGCCCGCGGACGGCCATCGGCGAACCAGCCCAGCGCGCTGCCGGTCTGCTGCTGCACCAGATAGGCGCTGACCTCGTCCGCAGGCGCCAGCTTGCGCGCCTGCGTTTCGGTGAGCGGCGTGCCGCTGAGCCAGGCGGTGATCAGCGCTTCGCTGAGCGGATGCGTGCTCATGTGTTTCTGCCTCGCGTCTTCGGGCGTGCAGGAGCCGGCAGGCCGCAGGGCTGGAACTGCCCCTGGCCGGGGCGGCCGAGGAATTCGCCGTCGCGCCACACCGCCTGGCCGCGCACCAGGGTCAATGCGGGCCAGGCGCTGACTTCGATGCCTTCGTATGGCGTGTAATCGACGGCATGGTGCAGATCGGCGTTGCGGATCGGGCGCGGCGCATGGGTGTCCCAGATCACCAGATCGGCGTCGCTGCCGACCGCGATGGAGCCCTTGCGCGGATACAGGCCGTAGGTCTTGGCGACGTTGGTGGCGGTGAGCGCGACGAACTGGCAGATGTCCAGCCGGCCGCTTTGCACGCCGTGCGAGAACAGCAGCGGCAGCCGGGTTTCGACACCGGGGATGCCATTGGGGATCTTGTCGAAACTGGCCTTGGCTCCGGCGGCCTGCTTGCCCTGCGGATCGTCGATGGAAAAGGGCGCGTGGTCCGACGAGAACACCTGGAACACGCCATTCTCCAGGCCGTCCCAGATCGCCTCCTGGTTGCCCTTGTCGCGCGGCGGCGGGCTGCAGATGCACATGCTGCCGCGGCGGTGCGCGGCCTCACTGTCGTCGATGCCGAGGTCCTCGGCGGACAGGAACAGGTACTGCGGGCAGGTTTCACCGTAGATGCGCATGCCGCGCCCTTGCGCCCAACGGATCTGTTCCATCGCCTCGCGGCCGGAAACATGCACGATCAGGATCGGCACGTCGACGAGCTGGGCGTAGCTGATGGCACGGTGGGTAGCCTCGCGCTCCACCAGCATCGGCCGCGCTTCGGCATGGTAGCGCGGCGCGGTATGGCCGGCCGCGAGCAGACGCTCGGTGAGCCAGGCGATGCAGTCGGCGTTTTCGGCATGCATCATCACCATCGCGCCGTGTTCGCGCGCGACCGCCAGCACGTCGATGATCTGGCGGTCGTCGAGCTTCAGGTCATCGTAGGTCATGTAGATCTTGAACGAGCTGTAGCCTTCGCGGATCAGCGCCGGCAGCTCCTCGGCCAGCACCTGCGGCGTGGGGTCGGAAACGATCAGGTGGAAGGCGTAGTCCACGCTGGCCTTGCCGTCGGCGCGGCGGTGGTAGTCATCGACCGCCTCGCGCAGGCTGTGGCCGCGCTGCTGGCAGGCGAACGGGATGATGGTGGTGGTGCCGCCGCAGGCGGCCGAACGCGTGCCGGTGAGGAAGTCGTCCGCCATGCGGGTGCCGTCGCCGGTGGGCTGGTCGAAGTGGCAATGACCGTCGATACCGCCCGGCAGCACCCAGCGGCCGGCGGCGTCGATTTCCTCGCGGCCGACCGCGAGTGCCCGGCCCAACGCCGCGATGCGGCCGTCGCGGATGCCGATGTCGGCTTCGAAGACGTCGGCGGCAGTGACGCAGCGCGCGTTGCGGATGACCAGATCGAAAATGCTCATGAAGTTCTCCTGCATGCGGAATCCGGCCACATGCTCAGTAGCCCAGCGCGCGCGGCAGCGCGGTAACCAGCGGCGGGAAGGCAATGCACAGCGCCAGCAGCAGGAACTGCAGGCCGATCAGCGGCAGCGACGAGACGATGAGCTGGTTGATGGGCACGCGCGCCGCACTGCTGACGACGAACAGCAATACCCCGGTTGGTGGCGTCAGCATGCCGATGATCAGGTTGAGCACGAACAGGAAGCCGAAGTACAGCGGATCGATGCCGTAGGCAGTGGCGATCGGCGCAAGCAGCGGCACCAGCATGATGTAGGCGGCATTCGATTCCAGGAACATGCCGGCGACGATCAACAGCACCATCACCAGCAGAATGAACACCATCGGCTCCGAGGTCAGCGCCTGCACGAACTCAGCCAAGCGCATCGGCAGCATGTCGATGGTCAGCAGATAGGTCACCGCCGAGGCGAAGGCGATCAGTGCGCCGACGATGCCGGTGGTGATCGCGGCGCGGAACATGATGCGCGGCAGATCGCTCAGACAGATGCGGCGGGTGATGAACATGCCGATCAGCAAGGCATACACGACGGCGACTGCCGAGCCCTCGGTGGCAGTGAAGACACCGGCGACGATGCCGCCGATGACGACGAAGGGCATTGCGACGACGAACAGCGACGAGCGCAGCGTGGCCAGGAAGCGGCGCAGATCGAAAGCCTCGCCGGTAGCCGGATAACCCTTGCGATGCGCGTAGTACGAGGCGTAGAGCATCAGCATCACGACCAGCAGCAGCCCCGGCACCACGCCGGCCATGAACAACGCGCCGACTGAAACGAGCGGCCCGGCCATATAGCAATACACGATCATCGCGGCGCTGGGCGGCAGGATCGCGCCGAGGTTGGCCGAAGAGGCGATCAGCGCCGCGCCGAAGCGCTTGTCGTAGTGCCTGGACATGGTCGGCATCAAGGTGCTGGTAAGCGCGGTGGCGTCGGCCACCGCGGTACCCGATACCGCCGCCAGCGACGCCGACGACAGGATGGTGACGTGCGCCAACCCGCCGCGCACGCGGCCGACCACGGCATTGGCCAGCGCGATCAGGCGCTCCATGATGCCACCGGCCACCATCAGTTCACCGGCCACCATGAAGCAGGGAATGGCGAGCAGCGGAAAGGAGTTCAGCGCGTACATCATGCGCTGCGGGAACACCGCCCACTCCACGTCGCCGGCGCTCATGCCGGCGAAGGCGGCGATGCCCAGCGCGAACGCCAACGGCATGCCCAGCAGCGCCAGCAGGAAGAAGCCGGTAATGGCAACGGTGGTCATGCGGCTTCCTCCACGGCGGCGGCGGGCGCGGCGCAGCGCAGCAGTTGGTCGAACAGGTGCAGCGCGGAATGCGCGCAGCCTACAGTGACGGCCAGATAGAACCAGCCAGTGGACAGATCGAGCGTGGGCATCATCTGGTCCCAGCTATCGCCTGCGACCAGTGCCGCCTGTACCGCAACGATCGACATCAGCAGGCCGCTGACGAGGCGCACCGCCGGTTGCAGCGCGCGCTGCAGCCATGCCGGAAAGCGCCGCGCGACCACGTCGATGCCGACGTGTGCGGAGAGCTTCACGCCATGGGCGACGGCCATGAACACCGACCAGACGAAGGTCAGGCGCGAGACCTCCTCCGCCCAGTCGAGCGAATACGAAAACGCATAGCGCAGCAGCACCTGGGTGGAGACCACCCCGATCATCACGATCATGCAGCTGACGATGGCCCAGCGCGATACCGCATCCAGGCCGTCGAGCGCCTGCTTCAGGGCTTGGCTCATGGCGGACTCTCCTGTCGGGGCGGGGCGCTCAGCGCGTCGCGTTCAGCACGGCATCGACCAGTTCGGCGCCGGCCTTGGCCTTGACGGTGTCGACGATGCCGGCGGTGGCCTGCTTCATCGCCTCGCGGAACTCCGGCGTCACCGCATCGAACTGCACGCCGCGCGCCTGCAGGTCGGCCAGCGCCTTGGCGTCTTCGCTGGCGGCGTTGGCGCGTTGCGAGGCGACGGCATTGCCGATCGCGTCGATCACCACTTGGCGCAGTTCCGGCGACAGGCCGTCCAGCTTCTTCTTGTTGGCGGCGACGACGACGAAATCAAAGAAATGGCCGGTGTCCGACACATACTTCTGCACCTGGTTGAAGTTGCGGTCGCGGGTGACGGCATAGGGGGTTCTCCTGGCCGTCGAGCACCCCTTGCTGCAGCGCCGAGTACACCTCTTTGATGTCCATCGTGACCGGGTTGGCGCCCATCGCGCGGAAGGTGCTCAGGTGCGTTTCGTCCGGCTGCAGGCGGATCTTCAGGCCCTTGAGGTCGTCCAGGCTCTTCACCGGACGCACGTTGTTGGTCAGATGGCGCGAACCCAGTTCCATGTAGCCGAGCGCGGCAAAACCCTTGTCGGCCAGTTTGGCGGATATCTGCTCGCCCACCGGGCCGTCGATGACGCCGAAAGCCTGTTCGCGGTTCTCGAACCGGAACGGCAGCGACAGCACCGACAGTTCCGGCACCGTGCGCGACAGGTAGGCGGTGGAAATCCAGGTCAGGAACACCGCGCCGGAGCGCACCTGGTCGACGTTCTCCTGCGCACCGCCCAGTTGCATCGCCGGGAACACGGCGACCTTCAATTCGCCCTTGCTGTTCTTTTCCACTTCGGCCTTGAACTGCTCCATCGCCACCGAACTCGTATGGTCGTTGGGGAAGTTGCCGACGATGCGCAAGGTTTGAGCAGCCGACGCGATGCCGGCGCCGATCAGCCCGGCGGTGGCGATGGTGGTGCACAGCAAGGTGCGAGAGAACATCTTCTTCAGCATGGCAAGACTCCTTGAGGAGGGAGAAGGCATGTCCAATATAGGGCATGTTCAACGGATTGCATACAAAAATAAAAACAACTTTTCGTGCACTTCTTTAAGCAAAACCCTTGCCAGGTTTACGCCCGCATCTGGCTCAGACATAAAAAAACCCGGCAAGGCCGGGTTGATCTCCCATGTCCGCCACGGCGTGGCGCGCAGCCGCCGGCATCCGCGGAAATCACGACAGCATTTCCGTCCATGGGATGGACTGCTTGGCCTTTTGCGCCAGTTGCAGTTCGCGCTCGATGTGATCGAGGTGCGCCAGCATGATGCGAATCGCATCGTCGGTGCGCTTCTCCTCGATCGCCCTGACGATTTCCGCATGCTCGTGGTCGGGGCAAGTGGCGGTCTTGGGACTGTCGTACAGCGCGATGATCAGGCAGGTAAACGGACACAGCTCGTTCATCAGCTTGCTGATGAAGGCGTTGCCGGCCAGCTCCGCCAGCAGCATGTGGAATTCACCGGTCAGCTTGATCAGCGCGCGGCGCTCGCCGTGGCTGCGCATGGCGTCCTCGGCCGCCAGGTGCTCATGCAGCCGGCGTAGATCGTCCGCACTGGCGCGCGCAATCACGCTACGGATGATCTCCGGCTCCAGCAGGCGCCGGGTGGCAAACAGGTCGCGCGCTTCCTGCACGCTGGGGCGGGTGACGAAGGCGCCGCGGTTGGGATGCAGACGCACCAGGCCATCCTTCGACAAGGTGGTCAGCGCCTGACGGATCTTGGTGCGGCTGACGCCGAAAGCGGTGGCCAGTTTTTCTTCCGCGAGCTTGCCGCCGGGGGGCAGGCGGTGCTCCATGATGGCCGCCGTGATGTGCTCGGCGATATCGGCGACATCCGGTTTGGGCGTGTCTGGCACGGCAAGATCCTGAAGTGAACAGTCGATATTGTACCCAGCCACCATCATGTGATAACACAATTTTTGCACCAAACATTGTATTCAATAGCCTCATCTTTGTGCATTTCGAGGTGCGATGCACCATGGCAAGGCGCGAAGATGGTGCGCAGCGGCCTCGCCAGGCAGCAACGAATCGGCTTGCCAACGCCAATTCCTGCACCCTAGACGTCCGCCAGGCCACTCTATACTCCATGGCGATGCGAACCGCATCTTCCAACCGCTGAATCCGGAATGAATGAAATATCGCCCGCGGACCTCAAGACCATCCTGCACTCCAAGCGCGCCAATCTCTACTACCTGGAGCACTGCCGGGTACTGGTGAACGGCGGCCGCGTCGAATACGTTACCGACGAAGGCAAGCGTTCGCTGTACTGGAACATTCCGATCGCCAACACCACGACCTTGCTGCTCGGTACCGGCACCTCCATCACCCAGGCCGCCATGCGCGAACTTGCCAAGGCCGGCGTACTGGTCGGCTTCTGCGGCGGTGGTGGCACGCCGCTCTTTGCCGCCAGCGAAGTCGAATGGCTCTCGCCGCAAAGCGAATACCGCCCCACCGAATACCTGCAACGCTGGGTGAAGTTCTGGTTCGACGACGGCAAGCGCCTGGACGCGGCCAAGGCCTTCCAGTCGGCCCGCCTGCAACGCATCCGCGAGTCCTGGCTGGACAGCCGCAGCCTGCGTGACGCCGGATTCGAGGTAGATGCCAGCGCCCTGACGCGAGCACTCGATGCTTCCTACGAGGCGATTCAAACCGCCCCCGACAACACCTTCCTGCTCACCGAGGAAGCGCGCCTGAGCAAACACCTGTTTGCCCTCGCCACACGGGCGGTGAGTTACGGTGATTTCACCCGCGCCAAGAACGGCTCCGGCAGCGATCCGGCCAACCGCTTCCTCGATCACGGCAATTACCTGGCCTATGGCCTGGGCGCCAGTGCCGCCTGGGTACTCGGCATTCCCCACGGTCTTGCCGTGCTGCACGGCAAGACCCGGCGCGGCGGGCTGGTGTTCGACATCGCCGACCTCGTCAAGGATGCGACCATCCTGCCCCAGGCTTTCATCAGCGCAGTCCGCGGCGACGAGGAGCAGGAGTTCCGCCAGGCCTGCATCGAAAACCTGACTCGCAGCGAATCCCTCGATTTCATGATCGACACCCTCAAGTCGGTGGCCGAGCGGGTCGGCGCATGAATGTCCTGCTCATCAGCCAGTGCGACAAGCGCGCCCTGACCGAAAGCCGGCGCATCCTCGACCAGTTCGCCGAACGCCGCGGCGACCGTACCTGGCAAACTCCGATCACCCAGGCCGGCCTGGACACCCTGCGCAAACTGTTGCGCAAGACCGCGCGCAAGAACACCGCCGTCGCCTGCCACTGGATTCGCGGCAAGGATCACAGCGAACTGCTGTGGATCGTCGGCGACGCCAGCCGCTTCAATACGCAGGGTGCGGTACCCACCAACAGCACCCGTCGCAATGTGCTGCGCGCGGGTGATGAAAACGACTGGCACAGTGGTGAGGACATCAAGCTGCTGGCGCAGATGGCCGGTCTTCTGCACGATTTGGGCAAGGCCAGCGTGGCATTCCAGCAGCGCTTGCGGCGGCAGACTCTGGAAAAGAATCTCTACCGTCACGAATGGGTCTCCCTGCGCCTGTTCCTCGCTTTCGTCGGCAAGGACGACGATGCCACCTGGCTGAAGCGCCTGACCGAACCCGATGCCGACGATGATGCGAGCTGGTTGGCCGCCGACCGCTACCACCGGGACGGGCTGGATGACTCAGCTTCACCGCCTTTCAAGAATCTCCCGCCACTGGCTGCCGCCATTGCCTGGCTGGTACTGACCCACCACCGCCTGCCTATGATCCCGGTGCAGGACATCAAGACCGGCCTTCAGGACTGGCTGGGCAGGAAATCCCCGTCTTTCAATCCCGCACAACTGCCGACCCTGCTCGACGGCATTGGCCACGACTGGAACGAAATAAGGCAAAACGCCAGTGCAGCCGATATCGTCCCCTACTGGCAATTCGACCACGACCTGCCCGTCCTGCTGCCCAAATGGCGGGCACAGGCGGCAAAACTGGCCATTCGTCTGCTCGCACTACACAGCAAGACTGACAAGCACGACTGGCTGGACAACCCTTACGTCATGCATCTGGCCCGCCTGAGCCTGATGCTGGCCGACCACCACTATTCCAGCCTGGCAAGGGATTCCAGCGAACGTGTGCGCGGCGACGTACCCGGGCCGCTGTATGCAAATACCGACAAGACCGGACAACTGAAGCAGCCGCTGGACGAACATCTGCTGGGCGTAGCCCGGCTGGCCGGCAGCATCAGTCACGGGCTACCCGGCTTCGAACGACATCTGCCGCGACTTGCCCGCCACCGGGGGCTGAAGAAGCGCAGCGCCAGCGAACGCTTCCGCTGGCAGGACAAGGCTGCTGATGCGGCTGGCGGCCTGCGCGAGCAAGCTGCCGGGCATGGCGCCTTCATCGTCAACATGGCCTCCACCGGCTGCGGCAAGACCCTGGCCAATGCCCGAATCCTCCATGCTCTGGCCGATCCGCAGCACGGGATACGCACCACCTTCGCCCTTGGCCTGCGCACCCTGACCTTGCAGACCGGGCGCAGTTACCGCGAAGACCTACATCTGGATGAGGATGAACTGGCCATTCGCGTCGGCGGCAGTGCCAGCCGGGCACTCTTCGAGTATTACCAGGCCCAGGCCGAGAACAGCGGCTCGGCGTCGATCCAGCAATTGCTCGAAGAAGACAGCCATGTCCTCTACGAAGGCCAGCCGGCAGAACATCCCCTGCTGACCAGGGCAATGCATGACGAAACCGTGCGCTCCCTGCTCGCGGCCCCGATGCTGGTCTGTACCATCGACCACCTGATGCCCGCCACCGAAGCTCAACGTGCCGGACGCCAGATCGCGCCGATGCTGCGCTTGATGAGCAGCGATCTGGTGATCGACGAATTGGACGATTTCGATCTCGCCGACCTGCCGGCATTGACCCGTCTGGTCTATTGGGCTGGCCTTCTCGGCAGCCGGGTGCTGCTATCGTCCGCGACCCTGCCCCCATCGCTGATCGACGGCCTGTTCCAGGCTTACCGCGCCGGACGCATCCACTATCGGCGCAACCGCGGCCCGGACGGAGAATCGACGCGCGCTCCAGACATTGCCTGCTTATGGACGGATGAGTTCGGCGTGCATACGGCCTCTTGCAGCGATGCACAGGCCCATGCGCTTGCACACCAGGATTTCGTACAGCGCCGTGTAGCGGCGCTCGACCGCGCCATCGAGCGGGATGGCCCGAGGCGCTGCGGTGAGCTGTTGCCGCTGCGTATCGAGGCAAAGCAGGAACATGCCATACGCCGCGCCTTTGCCGAGGCACTGCAGGCCGCCATCCTCGTGGCGCACAACCGCCATGCCGAAATCTGCCCGCACAGTGGCAAACGCGTCAGCTTCGGACTGGTTCGCATGGCCAACATCGAGCCTTTGTTCGACGTTGCACAGGCGCTGCTGCGCCTGGGCGCACCAGAGGATTACCACATCCATCTGTGCGTCTATCATGCGCGCTTTCCGATGCTGCAACGTTCGGCAATCGAACATCGGCTGGACGCCTGCTTCGACCGTCGCAACCCTGGCGCGGTCTATCAGCGAGAAGACGTCCGCAAAGCCATCGAAAGCTTCCCGGAGCCCAACCATCTCTTCGTCGTTCTCGCTTCGCCCGTCTGCGAAGTCGGCCGCGATTGGGATGCGGACTGGGCCGTGGCCGAGCCCTCGTCGATGCGAGCGCTCATCCAGCTTGCCGGCCGCGTCCAACGCCATCGAAACCAGCCCTGCCAGACGCCCAACATCCTGATCTTCGACACCAATCTGCGTCACTTTTCCGCAGATCGAGGCAGTGATGGCTACCCGCGCGCAGCCTTCATACGCCCCGGCTTCGAGGACGAGCACGGCCTGGCCGGCGCGCCGTTCCGCCTCTCCAGCCATCGCCTCGGCACCCTGCTGCGCGAAGACGAATACCGGACAATCACCGCCCGTCCGCGCATCCAGCCGCGCCCCCGGCAGGACTGGCACCCCCAGCGCAGCCTGGTCGACCTGGAACATGCCCGGCTTTTCGCGCAAATGCAGCCCAAGCCGCGAGAGTCTCAAGTCCTGCCAGCCCAGCGAGGCGTCAAGCCACAGGAATTCGACTTGGATGCGGCTTGCGTTTGGCAATTTCCTCGCGCCGCGCTGACCTGGGCGCTACCGCAGCAGCAACCATTCCGCGACGACACGAACCGCGACTGCGAATTGCTGTTCCTGCCTGACGAGGATGAAGAGCACCTGGAACTTCACCTCATTCACGAGGAAGCACGCCACGGCAAACCGGCGATCTATACCAGCGCCGAAAGCCGCATCGAGCACCTGCAACTCGACTTCGGCCCACGCATCGGTGCCTGGGGAGAGGACAACCTGATGGCGCTGCTGCACGAACAGGCTGAAGCCCAAGGCATGTCGTTACGGCGTTGCGCGGAGCGCTTTACCACGGTGAGTGTGCCGGACAGCACACAGGGGTGGCGGTATCACCCGATGTTGGGGTTCGGAAAGAAAAAATAGGGCCGGGCAACAACCTCCCGGCCTAAAGCTACCTATTCGGCAGTTAAGTTAGTCAACGCCTGTTCCGCGTAGATTTCCTGAACTATCTATGCGATAGTGGATATGCCATCATCCAAAAGTCGAGATCAATACCAGCTCCGCTTAGATGGATAAAAATCCTGCCAATCGCTGCAACGACTGGCAGGAGGGAACTACAGCAACCCGCCGGTTGGCCCCGGCCTACACAGACGTAGGAGGATGAGATGAGTCAACGACTCCGATCCAGAAGACAGTAACCATCAGAATCGACTTCGTTGCTTCAACCCCACGGCAAGCTGCCGTGGGGATTCTACAGGCTTGGCTTCCGCCAAGTCGATTGACGAGGAATTCTCCACATGACCGAACCACCTGAACGCAACTTACGTGCTCAAGCTTTCCGGCAAACCATCACCACCTTCATCACCGATCGCCGAGATGCCAAGCTCAAAGGCCTGAGCAACGAAGCCACAGCTCAGATCGCCGCCAAATACGACTATCAAGAATGGCTGGCCGATGCTGCACGACGGATCACGCAAATCCAGGCAGTCACCCATGTGCTTAAGGCCACTCACCCAGATGCCCGCGGTACCAACCTGCACATCACCCCTGACAACCTGCCCCGGCATGAAGAAATCGGCACCCATCTATTGGGCAACGACTATATCGACGACATCGTCGGCAACGCCGCCGCGCTGGACGTATACAAGTTCCTCAAACTGGAAGTCGATGGTCACCGTCTGCTCGACTGGTTTCAGGCTGACGATGCCGATCTGCTGCGCGCCCTTCACGAAGACGAAGCAACCGCTCGGCAATGGGCGGACGCTTTCAAAGGACTGATCCGCCCACCTGGTGCTCCCGCATCTCATAGCCTGGCCAAACAGATATATTGGTGCGTCTCCGGTGAGCCGGCCGACAACAACGGCTTCCATCTGCTGCAACCATTGTTTTCCAGCAGCCTCGCCCATGCGGTGCATCAGGAAATCAACGACGCACGCTTCGGTGAAACCAACAAAGCCGCCCGCCAGGCCCGACGCGAGAAGAAGGCGCATGACATTTCCTATCGCGACTACCGCAATCTGGCCACCCGCAAACTCGGCGGCACGAAGCCTCAGAATGTAAGCCAACTGAATAGTGAACGCGGCGGACTCAACTACCTGCTGGCCTCGCTGCCACCTCGCTGGGATCAGGATCGGCCACGGCAATTCCTGTTCATCGAATCGGCTCTGGCACGCTTCCGCCGCTTTGAAGGCGTCACTGAATTGTTGGATGCCTTGCTGGCACTGCTGAAAGACAATCCCGCGCCAACCATGCACACCCGCATCAAGCGCGAACGCATCGAACGTGCCCTGGGCCAATCCCTGGCCGCCTTCGGGCTCGCCAGCCGGCAACTGTTCCAGCCGGGTTGGACACGCGATGTCGACTGCCGCCTGCCGCTGTGCGAGCAACTCTGGCTCGATCCCGAACGCGCCGAATTGCCGCTCCGTGAAGAAGCCGAGTGCAAGACAGAAGATGAGGAATTCAACGCAGCGCTGGAATGGAAGGACTGGCCGGACGAAATCGCACACCGCTTCGGCAACTGGCTCAACACCATCCTGCTGCAACACGACCTGCCCGTAGGGGATGCCGAGCACGCCCATTGGGCGCGTCAGGCGCTCATCGACGCGGAATGGCCCGCCCCGATGCAACGTCGCGCGGTCACCGGCACAACGAATCAGGAGGCGGCTCATGGCTGAATGCCCTCACTTCGAGCATCTGCTGGTGTTGCCACGCCTGCGGGTACAGAACGCCAATGCCATATCCAGCCCGCTTACCCACGGCTTTCCGTCCATCACTGCATTTCTCGGGTTGATGTGGGCATTGGAACGCAAGAGCCAGGCAGCCGGGCTGGATTTGCAGTTCAATGCAGTTGGTGTAGTTGCCCACTCGCACCAGGAGCAAGTAACGGATAGCGGTTTTGTCCACGGCTTCCGCCTGACTCGCAATCCACTCGACAAAGATGGCGGCAGCGCTGCCATCGTCGAAGAAGGCCGTATCCATCTCGACATCAGCCTGGTCTTCGCCGTACAGAGCCAGGCATTGCTCGACACTCAGGCAGCACCCGCAATCGCCGCTCAGGTGCGCGATCTGCTGGCGGCGATGCGCATCGCCGGCGGCAGCGTGATCCAATCGCATGCAACTCGCAGCCGGCAGCGCCCCTATGTCGTGTCCCTGACCGGAGATACCGAGGGCAGAGAAAAGCTGTTCAACCAGCTCAAGCTGCGCCTGCTGCCCGGTTTCTCCCTGGTAGAACGCAACGACTTGCTGGAACAGCGCCACCAGGATTTGCGGGCGCAGCATCCAAACGCCACACGCCTGGACGCCTGGCTGTCCCTGTCACGCATCAACTGGCACTGGCAGGAAGACAGCAGCCAATGGCAGCACGACCGCAAGGGACTCGGCTGGATCGTTCCGATCCCGCTCGGCTACGGTGCCCTTGGCGAATTGCAACCCGCTGGCAGTGTGACCAACGCCCGAGACCGCGATACCCCTTTCCGCTTCGTCGAAAGCCTTTATGGCATCGGCCAGTGGATCAGTCCGCACCGCCTGCACAACGCGCAACAACTGCTCTGGTATGCCGACAGCCAGCCCGATGGCGGGCTGTACCGCTGCCGCAACGACTACCAGCCGACACCGGTTCACGAATTCGACTTCGATTGATTGTTCATAAGGAATTGCATCATGGCCAATACACCCCTCAAGACCGCCTCCGTCCTCGCCTTCGAACGCAAGCTCGACCCGTCCGATGCCCTGTTCTTTGCCGGTAATTGGGCCACCCGCGATGCCTCGGATAAATGGCAGCCCGTGAAGATCCGCGAAAAATCGGTGCGCGGCACCATCTCCAACCGCCTCAAGACCAAGGATCAAGACCCCGCCAAGCTCGACGCCGCGATCGAAAGCCCCAATCTGCAAACGGTGGACGTTGCTGCACTGCCGCTGGATGCCGACACTCTGAAAGTTCAATTCACCCTGCGCGTGCTCGGAGGCGCTGGCGAACCTTCCGCCTGCAACGACGCCGACTATCGCAACAAGCTCATCGCTACGGTGCATGGCTACGTCCAGCAGCACGGCTTCGTTGAACTGGCTCACCGTTACGCCGCCAACCTCGCCAATGGCCGCTTCCTGTGGCGCAATCGCATCGGTGCGGAGCAAGTTGAAGTGCGAATGGCACACCTCCAGGATGGCCTGGCAGCAACCGAATGGCAATTTCAAGCGCTCGACCACGCAATGCGTACCCTCACTGCGCCATCGGCTGAGGCCGATGATGTCGCTACGCTTGCCAAGTTGATCGAGTCCGGCCTCGCCGGAGCTGCGCATGTGCTGCTGCAAATTACTGCCTTCGTGCGTCTCGGAGCCGGTCAGGAGGTTTTCCCCTCGCAGGAATTGATCCTTGATCGTGGCCGCGGCGATAAGAGCAAGACGCTGTACGCCGTCGGTGAGAAGGGCAAGGAGATCGCTGCCATCCATTCGCAGAAAATCGGCAATGCACTGCGCACCATTGACACCTGGTATCCCAACGCCGACGAGAACGGTCCCATCGCCGTCGAGCCCTACGGCTCGGTCACCACACAAGGCAAGGCCTATCGACAACCGAAGGAAAAGCAGGACTTTTACAGTCTGTTCGATGGCTGGGTTGTCAAAGATAAAGTCCCGGCATCGGAGCAACAGCACTTCGTCATCGCAACACTGATTCGCGGCGGCGTGTTCGGTGACGCAGACAAGGGGTGAAACATGGATCACTACCTCGACCTCACCCTGCTGCCTGATCCGGAGTTCCCCGCCTCTCAACTGATGAGCGCCTTGTTCGCCAAGCTGCATCGCGGCCTGCACGACCTGCACCGCAACGATGTGGGCATCAGCTTTCCGGACGTCGAAAAGGCCGGAAGCGGCCTCGGCTCCCGCCTGCGTCTGCACGGCAATGCCGAGGCGCTGAATCAGTTGATGGCGCTGAACTGGCTAACCGGAATGCGCGATCATCTGAACATCGGTGCAACAGCTCCCACGCCGCAGCAGACCAAGCACCGTTGCGTAAGCCGCGTACAGGTCGACAGCAGCCCCGAACGGCTGCGCCGCCGACTGATGAAGCGCCACAGTCTCGACGCAGCAGCAGCCCAGGCGCGAATTCCGGACAGTGCCGCCCAACGCAGCGACCTTCCCTTCGTCAACCTCCGGAGCAACAGTAGCGGCGAGCACTTCCGCCTGTTCATCCACCACGGTCCTCTGCAAGACTCCGCTCAACCAGGCGCCTTCAGCGCCTACGGTCTGAGTGCCACCGCCACCGTGCCGTGGTTCTGACCCTTTTTTTGGCCAAACTGTGTAGGCCTTGAAAAATCAATAACTTACACAGCCTGACAAAGAAAGGGTTAAAAACACTCGGATCAATTTTTCTCTTTAAAAAATAGCAACTTATCGGGGAAATCAGCTACTTCACTGCCGTATAGGCAGCTTAGAAAAACTGGACGACGCCAAGGAGAAATCCGGGTCGCTTCACTTGCCGTATAGGCAGCTTAGAAATCAGCCTCGATGCCTGGCGAACGGATGCTGAGCTTCACTGCCGTATAGGCAGCTTAGAAATCAGATCCGGCCCCCAGTGTGACGCGGACGAACTTCACTGCCGTATAGGCAGCTTAGAAATTGCGCACGGTCGCCCCGTTCGGCATATGCAGCTTCACTGCCGTATAGGCAGCTTAGAAATTCATGGAAGGGCGAGGGCGCCGGGGTGGTACCTTCCTTGCCGTATAGGCAGCTTAGAAAATGCCACCCCGTCGTCGGAATACCAGATCCCGCTTCACTGCCGTATAGGCAGCTTAGAAAAAAAGTCGCGCTAAACGATGCCAAAACCGTCGCTTCACTGCCGTATAGGCAGCTTAGAAAGACGTCCAGCGCCGCCCGCTGATTGCCGGAACCTTCACTGCCGTATAGGCAGCTTAGAAAGCATGTGCCGGCGCCCGAGTCGGCCGGAGAACCTTCACTGCCGTATAGGCAGCTTAGAAATTCCTCGGTCCCAAAAAACGACTACTGCACGACTTCACTGCCGTATAGGCAGCTTAGAAAGCATCCGCACGAATCGCCCTGTCGTTTTTGCACTTCACTGCCGTATAGGCAGCTTAGAAAACGCGTTCGGCGCCCTCGGTGCTTTCGGTGGAGCTTCACTGCCGTATAGGCAGCTTAGAAAAAGGGCAGCCAGCCGCCGAGGCGGACGGCCGACCTTCACTGCCGTATAGGCAGCTTAGAAAAACATCTACCTGTTCGACTTCGATCACTGGGCCTTCACTGCCGTATAGGCAGCTTAGAAAAAGAGGACAACGTGTCCAGCCTCATCACGCGCTCTTCACTGCCGTATAGGCAGCTTAGAAACACAGGTGCCGGAATGTCGATTGCCAGGGCTCCTTCACTGCCGTATAGGCAGCTTAGAAAAGGCGGATGCCGTCGTAGCACCAGTCCTCAACCTTCACTGCCGTATAGGCAGCTTAGAAAGTTGCGGATCACGCCACGCCAAGTGCTGGCCACTTCACTGCCGTATAGGCAGCTTAGAAAACAGGTCGATCCACCCCTCCACGGCCGGCGCACTTCACTGCCGTATAGGCAGCTTAGAAAGACAAGGGCTCCAGCGCTGCGAACCTGTACAACTTCACTGCCGTATAGGCAGCTTAGAAACGATCAATGCGACCGAGGCATACACCGCCGACACTTCACTGCCGTATAGGCAGCTTAGAAAAGATCTTCACGGTGCGCGAGAAGAAGTGGCGCCTTCACTGCCGTATAGGCAGCTTAGAAAATCACCGTCCGCAGGTTTTCGCCGTAGGTGTCCTTCACTGCCGTATAGGCAGCTTAGAAATGCCCACGTCCCGCGATCCGATTGTCGAGATCCTTCACTGCCGTATAGGCAGCTTAGAAACGCCCAGCCGGGAACCGTCGCAGGGCCTGCGGCTTCACTGCCGTATAGGCAGCTTAGAAAGCCGACATCGATGAGCCGGCCACCCTGGCGGTCTTCACTGCCGTATAGGCAGCTTAGAAACAGGTGGCGATCACATACGAGGACCGCGGCGGCCTTCCTGCCGTATAGGCAGCTTAGAAAAGGAGTTATGCCCCTGAGTCATCGCGTACGTCCTTCACTGCCGTATAGGCAGCTTAGAAATATGACTTCGCCGGGCACCTGTTTTCTTGGGTCTTCACTGCCGTATAGGCAGCTTAGAAATTCCCGAGCCGCGAGCGCGGCATGGGCTGGTATCTTCCCTGCCGTATAGGCAGCTTAGAAAACTGCAGCCAGGGCCCGGACGGCCTGGCGCAGCTTCACTGCCGTATAGGCAGCTTAGAAACGGGGCAGCAATGCCCCGTGTATCCATCGTCTGCTTCACTGCCGTATAGGCAGCTTAGAAACAGCAGGCGATCGGGGGCGCCGCCGGGGTTGCCTTCACTGCCGTATAGGCAGCTTAGAAACCTGGAAGGTCTTGAAGGTCTCGGTTTCGACCTGCTTCACTGCCGTATAGGCAGCTTAGAAATCGATGCGCGCCCCCGAAGGGGCGCTTGCGGACTTCACTGCCGTATAGGCAGCTTAGAAATTCGCCGCCCTCACCTCGCTCGACAACCTGCACTTCACTGCCGTATAGGCAGCTTAGAAATTATCCGCCTCGCACCACAGGGCGATGTAGAGCTTCACTGCCGTATAGGCAGCTTAGAAAAACTGGCAGGTCACGCCGCACGAACTGCGCCCCTTCACTGCCGTATAGGCAGCTTAGAAAGCCAGCAATGCCATCGCCACCCTGAGCCACGCCTTCACTGCCGTATAGGCAGCTTAGAAAATGAGCGCGGCGAGAAAAAGGGGGGGCCTCTCTTCACTGCCGTATAGGCAGCTTAGAAAATTCAGGAAGCACCAGAGAATAAATGGGAAGGACTTCACTGCCGTATAGGCAGCTTAGAAAGCACCGACCCCGTGCGCGCCGTGCAGCGCCTGCTTCACTGCCGTATAGGCAGCTTAGAAATCGACGCCCCCCGCTGCCTCCCGGGCGGCCCCCTTCACTGCCGTATAGGCAGCTTAGAAAGGATCCATGCGCCGAGCCCGGCGCCTCGGGCGCTTCACTGCCGTATAGGCAGCTTAGAAAAAAGGGCAGAAGGAATAGGGCGGCGGTTCCTCCTTCACTGCCGTATAGGCAGCTTAGAAAACGCTCGACTCTCCCCCAGCGGTGCCCACCGCCTTCACTGCCGTATAGGCAGCTTAGAAATCTTCGGCGCCGACCAAGTGCGCGAGTGGGGGCTTCACTGCCGTATAGGCAGCTTAGAAAAGTGCGTCAGCCAGCTTGACCGCTCGGTCTTGCTTCACTGCCGTATAGGCAGCTTAGAAAAGCAGGCTGGCCGTCTTGACGAGATCGGATTCCTTCACTGCCGTATAGGCAGCTTAGAAATTGCAGCACGCGCTTGTCGATGCTGACGAAGACTTCACTGCCGTATAGGCAGCTTAGAAAAGCCAGCCGGCACACCTCGGCCTACCGATCGGCTTCACTGCCGTATAGGCAGCTTAGAAACTCCAGGCGGGCGCAGTAGGCGTCCCCCTCTGCTCTTCACTGCCGTATAGGCAGCTTAGAAAAAGCTGCCCGAGCTGCCGGCAGGTGAAACGATCTTCACTGCCGTATAGGCAGCTTAGAAAATCGACGGTCAGGGGCTGCTGGTGGCCGTGCCCTTCACTGCCGTATAGGCAGCTTAGAAACCGGAAATTTACATCGCCACCCGTCGGCAAGGCTTCACTGCCGTATAGGCAGCTTAGAAAATGTCCGCGTCGGCCTGGCCGAGCTGCCGGCGCTTCACTGCCGTATAGGCAGCTTAGAAATCGCCATCGGCGCGCGGGCCTCGAGGAATTGCCTTCACTGCCGTATAGGCAGCTTAGAAAGTTGCCATTCACCGGGCCGCAGGATCCTCGACCCTTCACTGCCGTATAGGCAGCTTAGAAAAGTTGCCGGGCTACGAGTCCGATGACCCCGAACTTCACTGCCGTATAGGCAGCTTAGAAATGATTCGCCGCGCACGCCTCGCGATGGCCGAACTTCACTGCCGTATAGGCAGCTTAGAAATCCGCGCCGAAACCCGCCGGAGCCGCCGCCGCCTTCACTGCCGTATAGGCAGCTTAGAAATGGTGCAGGCCTTGGTACAGGCAGCCATCGCCCTTCACTGCCGTATAGGCAGCTTAGAAAGGCCTGGCTGCAACGCGGCATCGACCGCACCGCTTCACTGCCGTATAGGCAGCTTAGAAATTGCCGCTCTGGCGTTCGCGGCTCCTGCAGGCCTTCACTGCCGTATAGGCAGCTTAGAAATGGATCCACTTCTCAGCCCACGCATAATCGAGCTTCACTGCCGTATAGGCAGCTTAGAAAAATGCGCCCGAGCAGTTTGAGCGCGATTCGCACTTCACTGCCGTATAGGCAGCTTAGAAATCATCGACCAGCCGCAGCCTGCCGTCGAAGTCCTTCACTGCCGTATAGGCAGCTTAGAAAGTTGAGGACAGCTTGACGTTCCGGCACGTCAGCTTCACTGCCGTATAGGCAGCTTAGAAATGGTACAGCGCACCGCCGGGGTCGTACAGATCCTTCACTGCCGTATAGGCAGCTTAGAAACGACCGTGCCGCGCTGCACCGCGCTGCGCTCGCTTCACTGCCGTATAGGCAGCTTAGAAAAGTGCTCACGCGATCGAGCCGCATGGACTTCGTCTTCACTGCCGTATAGGCAGCTTAGAAAGCTGCAGGTCCCTACTGCGCTGAAGAATCGCGCTTCACTGCCGTATAGGCAGCTTAGAAAATGCGCTGACCTGTGCGCGTGGTTTCCGGCGGCTTCACTGCCGTATAGGCAGCTTAGAAATCACCGACAACGGGCGTGTTGGCGATCTCGAGCTTCACTGCCGTATAGGCAGCTTAGAAAAAGGATGAGGTCAGCGAGCAGCCCGCCGCCGGCCTTCACTGCCGTATAGGCAGCTTAGAAAGGTGTGATGTTCGGGGCACAATGGCGCCGTCTCCTTCACTGCCGTATAGGCAGCTTAGAAAAACCAAGAGCATCCCGGAGCGCTGCGATTTCGCTTCACTGCCGTATAGGCAGCTTAGAAAATGAAGACAAGGTCGCTTTCGGCGGCGGCCAGCTTCACTGCCGTATAGGCAGCTTAGAAATGATCGGGCGAGACCTTCGTGCTGTCGGCTACCTTCACTGCCGTATAGGCAGCTTAGAAAGTGCCGAGAAAGGAAGACGGCGAGGGCATGAGCTTCACTGCCGTATAGGCAGCTTAGAAAACGCAGAGCAGCGCCACCCACGTCACCCTCGACTTCACTGCCGTATAGGCAGCTTAGAAAACGAATTCTCCGTCTTTGATGCGCGGCGTCATCTTCACTGCCGTATAGGCAGCTTAGAAATTGCCGCCCCGAGCGCCCACGACTGCGTCAGTCTTCACTGCCGTATAGGCAGCTTAGAAAGTGCAGATCAGTAGGTTCTCGGGCCGGTTGTCCTTCACTGCCGTATAGGCAGCTTAGAAAACGAAGGCGTGCTGCGCGATGTGCTGCTGTCGCTTCACTGCCGTATAGGCAGCTTAGAAATAATGTGCCGGCCGCATCCTCATCCGGGTTCGCTTCACTGCCGTATAGGCAGCTTAGAAAAAGGTGATGCTGGGAGGCGGCCGTGTCTACATCTTCACTGCCGTATAGGCAGCTTAGAAAGAGCAATCCGAGCGCGCCGTGCTGGACATGCTCTTCACTGCCGTATAGGCAGCTTAGAAATCGTTTTCCGGCAACCTGAAGCCGGCGGGGAACTTCACTGCCGTATAGGCAGCTTAGAAATGTTCCCGAGCAGCGGCATCGAGAGCGTTCAGCTTCACTGCCGTATAGGCAGCTTAGAAAACGACACGCAGGTTCACCAGCCGGTCGTCGAGCTTCACTGCCGTATAGGCAGCTTAGAAAGAAAGGACGCGGGGTTTTTTGCTTTTCACGTCCTTCACTGCCGTATAGGCAGCTTAGAAAATCGAGTTCCAGACCGCCGCTGCACTCGACAGCTTCACTGCCGTATAGGCAGCTTAGAAACAGAGCAAGGGCAAGTACGGCCCTTGGAAGGACTTCACTGCCGTATAGGCAGCTTAGAAATGCCTCGCAATCCGATTCACAAATACCCGTTTCTTCACTGCCGTATAGGCAGCTTAGAAAACGATCGACAAACTAATCGCCCTGCACCCTTGCTTCACTGCCGTATAGGCAGCTTAGAAATTGTCGCCGAGCTGCTTGCCCTTTTCATAAACCTTCACTGCCGTATAGGCAGCTTAGAAAGTGCAGCGCGGCTTCGTTCATGGCCTTGGTGACTTCACTGCCGTATAGGCAGCTTAGAAACGGTGCCATACGATCCGACGCTGCCTGCACACCTTCACTGCCGTATAGGCAGCTTAGAAACTTCCCGACCGGCTCACCCGGCACAACAAACTCTTCACTGCCGTATAGGCAGCTTAGAAAATCACCAGCACCGAGACGACAACCGAGCAGCCCTTCACTGCCGTATAGGCAGCTTAGAAAGGTGAAAGCCCGCTGAACCTGTTCAGGTTCCTCTTCACTGCCGTATAGGCAGCTTAGAAAAGCAGGCGCCAGCGCGAATCCGGACGACCTGGCTTCACTGCCGTATAGGCAGCTTAGAAAGTTATGCAGCATGAGGGCAAAGTCAACGGTCACTTCACTGCCGTATAGGCAGCTTAGAAACAGCGCGCCCGGGTGTAGTCGGCCTTGCTCTTCTTCACTGCCGTATAGGCAGCTTAGAAAACCCCGACCTGCTACGCAGGCGACCCGTAAAGCTTCACTGCCGTATAGGCAGCTTAGAAAATCCAGCCCATCTACGACCGCCACCGTGCCGGCTTCACTGCCGTATAGGCAGCTTAGAAAACAGCCGATCCGCTACCGTCGACGCGCGCAGACTTCACTGCCGTATAGGCAGCTTAGAAATGCACGGGGGCCAGCGGAACACGGTCTGCGTCCTTCACTGCCGTATAGGCAGCTTAGAAATCTGTGCTCGCCCGCTCCCCTGACTGGTTACCCTTCACTGCCGTATAGGCAGCTTAGAAAATGCCGCCCGCGTCTTGGGTCTTCGACGAGAACTTCACTGCCGTATAGGCAGCTTAGAAAATCGCGGCCGCTGTCGCCCTGGTATCCCTCAACTTCACTGCCGTATAGGCAGCTTAGAAACAGGTGCGGCGGGCGGGAAATCAGAAATGAGTTCTCCACTGCCGTATAGGCAGCTTAGAAAGCGCCGCCGGAGCTGCACACCACGTCAGCGCACTTCACTGCCGTATAGGCAGCTTAGAAACTCGAGGTCGTCTGCCGGCGTGACAGCTTCGTTCTTCACTGCCGTATAGGCAGCTTAGAAAAGCAGGCGCCAGCGCGAATCCGGACGACCTGGCTTCACTGCCGTATAGGCAGCTTAGAAATACCCCGCCGACCAGTTCGAAGAACTCCTCGAGCTTCACTGCCGTATAGGCAGCTTAGAAAAACGAGATCACATCTTGCGGACCATGCCGATGCTTCACTGCCGTATAGGCAGCTTAGAAAGAAATCGTCACCTTCATCGAAGGCCTGATGGTCTTCACTGCCGTATAGGCAGCTTAGAAATGTGTGACCGCCATCGCCATCCCCATCGTCACCTTCACTGCCGTATAGGCAGCTTAGAAAGCTACCGCGAGCCCTACCAGCGCCGCATCATCCTTCACTGCCGTATAGGCAGCTTAGAAAGCACGGTACGCGGCAATATCGTGTTCTGCTTCCTTCACTGCCGTATAGGCAGCTTAGAAAACTTCGACGCCAGCGTGCGTCGTGAAGCAGGTCTTCACTGCCGTATAGGCAGCTTAGAAATGGACAACCTGCGCACCGCCGGCATTGCCGAGCTTCACTGCCGTATAGGCAGCTTAGAAAGCCGCCTGCGCCAGGCCTGCCGCACTGATCGTCTTCACTGCCGTATAGGCAGCTTAGAAAGGCATGAAGCTGATCCCGGACCGGCCTGCGGCCTTCACTGCCGTATAGGCAGCTTAGAAATGTCCGCGCTCGTGGCGAACGGTTGGCGGCGTCTTCACTGCCGTATAGGCAGCTTAGAAAGAAGCAGCGGCGACCGCGCAACATGGCGTGATCTTCACTGCCGTATAGGCAGCCCAGAAAAACACCACGCCACAGCCGGCTTGGCGCCCCTGCACTGTCGCACAGACTAGCCACAGCTTATTGATTAACAAAAGCCACGCCATCATCGGCAACCCGAGCAATCTGCAGCCGACGCTTCACCAGACTCCAATGCGCCAGCGCCTCCCAGCACTCACCTTCCCCTTCCAGCACGCGCCCGCTCAGGGCAATCCACCATCTGGCACGACTTGTGCATCGCACCACCCGTATCCGATGCACCAAAAGGCTTGCAGGACTCGAACTTTGCCTTTCTCCACACAAGGCGCTGGCATTTGCCGCTGCGTTGCAGCACCGGGAGATGGCGCAAGGCCTCACGACGGGGCATATCTGCGCCCTGTTTTTGTGCAGAATACGCAAACTTTTGCCACATGGCGGACGTGCGCAGCAGTGGCAGGGGACAGGGGCCGGGCAGGCTTCGGCCTCGACGAGGGGAGACAAGGCCTCGCGGATGCATCGGACAACACCATCAGTCATCACCTGGGCTCGCAGGAGATCAAACATGAAGAAAACCATCGTCGCACTCGCAGTCATGAGCATTGGCCTGGGCGCTGCCCATGCGCAGCAGGTCGTCAAGCTCGGCAATGCCGCGCCGCTGACGGGCACCATCTCGCACCTGGGCAAGGACCTGGAGAACGGCACCCGGATGGCGATCGAGACGGTCAATGCCCAGGGCGGCGCCGACATCGGCGGGCAGAAGGTCAAGTTCGAGCTGGTCGGCGAGGATGACCAGGCCGACCCGCGTACCGGTACCACGGTGGCCCAGCGCCTGGTGGATGCGGGCGTGAAGGGGGTGGTCGGCCATCTGAACTCCGGCACTTCGATTCCAGCTTCGCGCATCTACGACCAGGGCGGTGTGCCGCAGGTGTCGCCGGCTTCGACCAATCCCAAGCTGACGCTGCAGAACTACAAGGGCGTGTTCCGCACCATCGCCAACGACGTGCAGCAGGGCGGCGCGCTGGGCGATTTCGCCGTGAAGACGCTGGGCGCGGCCAAGGTGGCGATCATCGACGACCGCACCGCCTACGGCCAGGGCCTGGCGGACGAGACCGACAAGGCGGTGAAGGCGGCCGGCGCCCAGGTGGTGGCACGTGAGTTCACCACCGACAAGGCGACCGAGTTCAACGCCATCCTGACCAAGATCCGCGCCGCCAACCCGGACGTGATCTTCTTCGGCGGCATGGACGCCCAGGCCGGACCGATGCTGCGCCAGATCAAGCAGCTCGGCATCAACGCCAAGTTCATGACCGGCGACGGCGGCTGCAGCCCCGAGATGATCAAGCTGGCGGGCGACGCGATCAGCTCGACCACGTATTGCTCGATGGCCGGCCTGCCGATCGAGAAGATGCCGGGCGGCGCCAAGTTCCGCGAGGACTACCAGAAGCGTTTCGGCGGCAACGTGCAGGTCTATGCGCCCTATGCCTACGATGCGGCGATGGCGATCATCAAGGCGATGGAGCGCGCGGGTTCGGTCGAGCCGGCCAAGTACCTGCCCGAGCTGAAGGCCACCAACTTCGACGGCGTGACCGGCAATGTTTCCTTCGACGACAACGGCGACCTGAAGGAAGGCGCGGTCACCGTCTACCAGTTCAAGGACGGCGACTGGGTCGCACTTTGAGCGACGGCCTGCCCCCGCGCGCCGCCGTGCGGGGGCAGGATCATTCAATCCTTCCTGAAAGCGCTACCCGTCGACAATGGAAACCCTCATCCAGCAACTGATCAACGGCCTGGTGATCGGCAGCGTCTATGCGCTGATCGCCCTGGGCTACACGATGGTCTATGGCATCCTCGGCCTCATCAACTTCGCCCACGGCGACGTGCTGATGGTCGGTGCGCTGACCGCCCTGCAGACCATGATGTTCCTGATGGGCGTCGCGCCCGGCATGTCGCCGATCTACATGCTGACCATCGCGCTGATGGTGGCGATACCGGTCTGTATGACCCTGGGTTTCCTGATGGAGCGGCTCGCCTACCGGCGCCTGCGCAACGCCCCGCGGCTGGCGCCGCTGATCACCGCGATCGGCATGTCCTTCCTGCTGCAGACGATCGCGATGATCATCTGGGGCCGCAACTACCACACCTTCCCGCAGCTCATCTCGACCACGCCGCTGCAGCCGATCGAGGGCGTGTTCATCACCCCGGTGCAGGTCATCATCATCGTCGCTTCGGCCGCGATCATGATCGGGCTGTCGCTGCTGGTGACCCGCACCCGCATCGGCCGTGCGATGCGCGCCACCGCCGAGAACCACCGCGTCGCCAGCCTGATGGGCGTCGACACCAACGCCATCATCGCCTTCACCTTCGTCGTCGGCGCGGCGCTGGCCGCCGTGGCCGGGGTGATGTACGCCAGCAACTACGGCATCGCCCACTACGGCATGGGCTTCATGCCCGGCCTCAAGGCCTTCACCGCCGCGGTGCTGGGCGGCATCGGCAACTTGGGCGGCGCGATGCTCGGCGGCATCATGCTGGGCTTGGTCGAGTCCTTCGGCGCGGGCTACATCGAACACCTCACCTTCGGTTTCCTGAACTCGTCCTACCAGGACATCTTCGCCTTCATCATCCTGGGCCTGGTGCTGATCTTCAAGCCCACCGGCCTGCTCGGCGAACGCGTGTCGGACCGTGCATAAGGGAAGCCCACGACCATGAACGAACTCGTTTCCGCCGTACCCTGGCTGGGCAAGCGCAACCCGATGGCGGCGCGCTGGCTCATCATCATCATCGCCCTGGCCGCGCCGATCATCGCCTGGCAGTTCGGCCGCAGCTGGGTGCGCATCCTCGACTTCGCCCTGCTGTACATGATGCTGGCGCTGGGCCTGAACCTGGTGGTGGGCTTCGCCGGCCTGCTCGACCTGGGCTACATCGCCTTCTACGCGGTGGGCGCCTACACCTTCGCCTTCCTCGCCTCGCCGCACTTCGACATACACATGCCGTTCTGGCTGGTATTGCCGCTGGGGGCGGCCTTCGCCGCGCTGGCGGGGATCATGCTGGGCTTCCCGGTACTCCGATTACGAGGGGACTATCTGGCGATCGTGACCCTGGGCTTCGGCGAGATCATCCGCATCTTCATGCTCAACCTGAACTACCCGGTCAACATCACCAACGGGCCGCAGGGCATCAACATGCTCGACCCGATCAACCTGTTCGGCTGGGATCTGTCACGCAACCTGCAGGTCACCGAGACCTTCTCGATCAATTCGCTGTTCCTGTACTACTACTTCTTCCTGCTGTGCGTGGCCGGCTCGATCGTGTTCATCCAGCGCCTGCAGATCTCGCGCGTCGGCCGCGCCTGGGCGGCGATGCGCGACGACGAGCTGGCGGCCAAGGCGATCGGCATCAACACCCGCAACATGAAGCTGCTGGCGTTCTCGCTCGGCGCCACCTTCGGCGGCGTCGCGGGCGCGCTGTTCGGCGCCTTCCAGGGCTTCGTCAGCCCCGAGAGCTTCAGCCTGATGGAGTCCATCGCGGTGCTGACGATGGTGGTGTTCGGCGGCATGGGCAACATCGCCGGCGCTATCGTCGGCGCCTTCGTGCTGGCGATGCTGCCCGAGATCCTGCGCGACATCGCCATTCCGCTGCAGCAGACGCTGTTCGGCACCGTGATCCTCGACCCCGAGGTGCTGCGCATGCTGCTGCTGTCGCTGGCGATGATCCTGATGATGCTGCTGCGCCCCACCGGCATGATCCCGGCCCGCGCGCGCTACGCCCACCCCGAGAACATGAAGCGGGAGGGTGCGCTGTGATCACGCTGCTCGAAGCCCGCAACATCGGCAAGCGTTTCGGCGGCCTGCAGGCGCTGACCGACGTCTCGCTGACGATCAACAAGGGCGAGGTCTACGGCCTGATCGGCCCCAACGGCGCCGGCAAGACCACCTTCTTCAACGTGCTGACCGGCGCCTACACGCCGGACGGCGGCGAGTTCGTCTTCAACGGCAGCGAACTGCCGGTCGGCAAGCCGCACAAGATCGTCGGCCGCGGCATCGCCCGCACCTTCCAGAACATCCGCCTGTTCCGCGACCTGACCGCGCTCGAGAACGTCATGGCCGGCCACCACATCCGCACCAAGGCGGGCGTGTGGGGCATCCTGACGCAGAACCGCCACACCCGCGAGGAAGAGCGCCTGACCACCGAGCGTGCCTATGAGCTGCTCGACTACGTCGGTATCGGCCGCTTCGCCGAAGTGGTGTCGAAGAACCTGTCCTACGGCGACCAGCGCCGGCTGGAGATCGCCCGCGCGCTGGCCACCGAGCCGCAACTGCTGGCGCTGGACGAACCCGCCGCCGGCATGAACGCCACCGAAACCGCCCAGCTCAAGCTGCTGATCGAGCAGATCCGCCACGACGGCGTCACCGTGATGCTGATCGAACACGACGTGAAACTGGTGATGGGCCTGTGCGACCGCGTCGCGGTGCTGGATTTCGGCAAGAAGATCGCCGAGGACGTCCCCTTCGAGGTGCAGAAGAACGAAGCGGTCATCGCCGCCTACCTGGGCGGAGGCAAGCATGCACACTAATCCCACGTCTCCGCTGCTGCAGTTGCAGAACCTGCAGATTTCCTACGGCGGCATCCAGGCCGTGAAGGGCATCGACCTCGACCTGTGGGCCGGCGAGCTCGTCTGCCTGATCGGCGCCAACGGCGCCGGCAAGACCACCACGCTCAACGCCATCGCCGGCGTGCTGCCGATCGCCGGCGGCAGCATCCTGTACCAGGGCGACAAGCTCAATGCCGTGCCGGCCCACCGGCGCCTGCGTCGCGGCGTCGCGCTGGTGCCGGAGGGCCGTGGCATCTTCACCCGCCTGACGGTGGAAGAGAACCTGCGCATGGGCGCCTACACGCGCAAGGACAAGGCCGGCATCGAGGCCGACCTGGAGCGCGTCTACACCATGCTGCCGCGCGTCAAGGAGCGCCTGCACCAGGTCGCCGGCACGCTGTCGGGCGGCGAGCAGCAGATGGTCGCGATCGGCCGCGCGCTGCTGTCCCGCCCCAGGCTGCTGCTGCTGGACGAGCCTTCGATGGGGCTGGCGCCGCTGGTGGTGGAGAAGATCTTCGAGGTCGTGCAGTCGGTCGCGCGCGACGGCGTCACCATCCTGCTGGTCGAGCAGAACGCCAACCTGGCGCTGGAATTCGCCCAGCGCGGCTACGTGATGGAGTCGGGCAAGGTCACCCTGACCGGCTCCGGCAGCGAACTGCTGGCCGACCCGAAGGTGCGCGAAGCCTATCTGGGCGAGATCGCCTGAGACCGGGGGCGCCCATGACTGGGCGCCGCTGCGTTGGGAGCCCCCGACCGGGCGTCCCTGACCGGGCGTCCCCGGTCGGGAGCTCCTTCGCGAGCCTCCCTCTCCCTTCCGGGGAAGGGGGAAAGTCATACAGCTCTCATGCGGCCTGCCCTGCCCGGAGCGCTTCCGCCGTTCGTACATTCGTTGTTCAGAATATAATCCTGCACTTCAGGAGAACGACGCATGAAGCAGATCACCCCCAAAGAAGCGCATGCCTTCCTGCAGGCGAACCCGGAAGCGCTGCTGATCGACGTGCGCAGCGAAATCGAATACCTGTTCGTCGGGCATCCGGTCGGCGCGATCCACGTATCGTGGAACGACGGCCCCGAATGGGAGGTGAATCCGCATTTCGTCGGCGAAGTACGCAAGCTGGCCGGCAACGGCGGCGGCCGTCCGATCCTGCTGATCTGCCGTTCGGGCAATCGCTCGGAAACGGCCGGCGAGGCCTTGCTCGAGGCCGGCTTCGAAGACGTCTACAACGTGCAGCACGGCTTCGAAGGCGAGCTCGACGAACACCATCACCGCAACTCGGTGAGCGGCTGGCGCTTCGACGGCCTGCCGTGGGAGCAGTGCTGAGGGGCCGGTCGGCCCGCGCTCAGCGCCCATCCAGGCTGCGGCGGTACTGGATCGCCTCGGCCATCTGCGCCGCTCCGGGCTGTGCGACACCAGCCATGTCCGCCAGCGTGCGCGCCACGCGCAGGACGCGGTGATAGGCCCGCGCGGAAAAATCCAGCCGGCTCATCGCCTGCTTCAGCAAGGCCGCACCGTCCTGGTCCGGCATGCAGAAACGCTCCACGCCGCGGCTGTCGAGCCGGGCATTGACCACGCCCTGGCGCTCGATCTGCACCGCCCTCGCCTGCTCGACCCGCGCCCGCACTTCCATCGACGATGGCCCGGGCGCAGCCGAAGCAAGCTCTTCGTGCTCCAGCACCGGTACTTCCACCACCAGGTCGATGCGGTCGAGCAGCGGCCCCGACAGGCGCCCGCGGTAGCGTGCGATCTGCTCCGGCGTGCATCGGCAGGCCTTGCGCGGATGGCCCAGAAAGCCGCAGGGACAAGGGTTCATCGCCGCCACCAACTGGAAGCGCGCGGGAAACTCCGCCCGCCGCCGCGCCCGCGATACGCTGATGCAGCCGCTTTCCAGCGGCTCGCGCAGGGATTCGAGCACACGGCGGTCGAACTCGGGCAGTTCGTCCAGGTACAAGACGCCATTGTGGGCGAGGGAAATCTCGCCCGGACACGGCGTTGCGCCACCGCCGACCAGCGCCGCCGCCGAAGCGGAATGATGCGGTGCGCGCATCGGCCGCTGCGCCCAGCGCGCGGCGTCGAAGCGGCCTTCCAGCGAACTCACCGCCGCCGTTTCCAGCGCCTCGGCCTCGGACATCGGCGGCAGCAGGCCGGGCAGGCGCTGCGCCAGCATCGACTTGCCGGTGCCCGGCGGCCCGAACAGCAGCAGCGCATGGGCACCGGCTGCGGCCACTTCCAGCGCGCGGCGCGCCTGTAGCTGGCCGCGCACGTCGGCCAGGTCCGGCCCCCGGGCAGGCTGCAGCGACGGGCTGCTGCACGGCTGCGGCGCCAGCGCGGTGTGGCCGTTCAGATGAGCCGCCACCGCGCACAGGCTGCCCGCCGGCAGCACCGTCGTCTCCCGGGCCAGCGCCGCTTCCGCCGCGTTGGCCGGCGCCACCACCAGCGCACGCCCCCCGCGTCCGGCCGCCAGCGCCACCGCCAGTACGCCGCGCACCGCGCGCAGTTCGCCGTTCAGCGACAGCTCGCCGCAGAACTCCAGGCCGTCGAGCAGCTTGCCGGACACCTGGCCGGAGGCGACGAGGATGCCCACCGCGATCGCCAGGTCGAAGCGGCCGCCTTCCTTGGGCAGGTCGGCCGGCGCCAGGTTGACGGTGATCCGCCGCTGAGGGAATTCGAACTGCGAAGTCTGCAGCGCGGCGCGCACGCGATCGCGCGCCTCGCGCACTTCGGTATCGGGCAGGCCGACGAGGCTGAAGGCAGGCAGGCCATTGGCCAGATGCACCTCGACCGTGACCTCGGGGGCATCGAGGCCGTCGAGCGCGCGGCTGCGCACGAGCGCGAGAGACATGCGGTTCTCCGGACTGGACGGATCGCCAGTCTAGCGGGAACGCATCGATGACAAAAGATTAAGCCGACATCATCCAGGAGATGGCGGCCGGGGCGACGCTCAGGCCGGCTTGTCACCCTCACCGGCGCGCGCACGCTCCAGCTCGGCGACGCGGGCTTCGAGTTCGGCGAGCTTCTGGCGCACGTGCGCCAGCACTTCGCGCTGGACTTCGAATTCCTCGCGGGTGACCAGATCGAGCTTGCCGAAGGCGCTGCCGAGCATGGCCTTGACGTTCTTTTCGATGTCGCGGGCAGGGCTGTTGGCGGCCAGTTCGGAGAGCTTGGCGCCGATTTCGTCGAGGAAGCGCGGAGTAGGGACATGTGCGTGTATCGATGGCCGGTGATGGATGGTGAAAGTCTAGCACGCCCGCCCGATCGGCCGCCGGCGCACCGCGCCGGTTCAAATGCACCACTTTGGTGCGTCACGCACCAAGTTGCGCCCGATTCCTTTGCGCGGCGCAACAAAAACACCCGGCAACACAACATCCTCCAGGCTGAAACCCGCATGAATCCTGGCACTCCGGGGGCTGGCACGAGGCCTGCTAAAGAGTGCTCGTCGGAAATCCAACTTCCTCTGCCAGGAGAGCACCATGCACAAGACGCTTGCTGTATCCGCCCTCATCGCCGCGCTTCCATGTGCCGGCATCGCCCATGCCGAGGACAGCCCCTTCTCGGCCAACGTGAGCATCGTCTCGGACTACGCCTACCGCGGCATCAGCCAGACCGACGAGCGCCCGGCGCTGCAGGGCGGCTTCGACTACACGCATTCGAGCGGCTTCTATGCCGGCGTGTGGGCCACCAACGTGTCCTGGATCAACGACGCCGAGGTCAGCAAGTCGTCCGGCAACAGCCTGGAAATCGACTTCTACGCCGGCTACGCGGGCGAAGCCGGCCCGATCGGCTACGACGTCGGCCTGCTGCAGTACTACTACCCCGGCAGCTACGGCTCGGTGTGGAAAGCGGAAACCGGCATGACCAAGCCGAACACGCTGGAAGGCTACCTCGGCCTGTCGTGGGAGTTCCTGTCCTTCAAGTATTCCTACGCCTTCACCGACCTGTTCGGCCTGCGCGACTCCGAAGGCAGCCAGTACTACGACCTCGGCGCCGAATTCGAGCTCGGCGCCGGCTTCAAGCTCGACCTGCACTACGGCTACAACGACATCAAGGGCGGCGACGACTATGAGGACTGGAAGCTCGGCGTCACCAAGGAATTCGGCGGCTTCGATTTCGGCCTGCACTACGTCGATTCCGACATCAAGCACTCCGACCTCGCCGACGAGCGCTTCATCCTGTCGGTCAGCAAGTCCTTCTGACCGGCCAGCCCGCAGAACTGGAGAAAACCCATGAAATTCATCGCAGCCATCATCAAGCCCTTCAAGCTCGACGAAGTGCGCGAAGCCCTGTCCGCCATCGGCGTGCAAGGCATCACCGTCACCGAGGTCAAGGGCTTCGGCCGCCAGAAGGGCCACACCGAGCTCTATCGCGGCGCCGAATACGTCGTCGATTTCCTGCCCAAGGTGAAGATCGAGGCCGCCGTGGCCGACGACATCCTCGACCAGGCCATCGAGGCCATCGAGAAGTCCGCCGCCACCGGCAAGATCGGCGACGGCAAGATCTTCGTCTTCGATCTGGAACAGGCCATCCGCATCCGTACCGGCGAGACCGGCCCGGACGCGCTGTAAGGGAGCACATCAAAATGAAAAAGCTGTTCGCATTCCTGCCGGCCCTGTTCGCCGCCGGCAGCGCCTTCGCCCAGGACGCCGCCGAAGCGGCCCCGGCACTCAGCGCCGGCGACACCGCCTGGATGCTGACCTCGACGATGCTCGTCATCCTGATGGTCATCCCCGGCCTCGCGCTGTTCTACGGCGGCCTCGGCCGCGCCAAGAACATGCTGTCGGTACTGATGCAGGTCTTCGTGATCTTCTCGACGATCACCATCCTGTGGGCCATCTACGGCTACAGCCTCGCCTTCGGCGGTGAAGGCACCTTCTACGGCGACTTCAGCAAGCTGTTCCTGAGCGGCATCACGCCGGACACCATGTCCTCGGCGCTGAGCACCATTCCGGAATACGTCTTCATCTCCTTCCAATCGACCTTCGCCGCCATCACCTGCGCGCTGATCGTCGGTGCCTTCGCCGAGCGCATCAAGTTCTCGGCGGTGATGATCTTCAGCGTGCTGTGGTTCACCTTCAGCTACATCCCGGTCGCTCACATGGTGTGGGGCGGCGGCCTGCTGGCCCAGGACGGCGCGCTCGACTTCGCCGGCGGCACCGTGGTGCACATCAACGCCGCCGTGGCCGGCCTGGTGGGCGCCTACATGGTGGGAAAGCGCATCGGCTTCGGCCGTGAATCGATGGCACCGCACAGCCTGACCCTGACCATGGTCGGCGCCTCGCTGCTGTGGGTGGGTTGGTTCGGCTTCAACGCCGGCTCGGCCGGTGCCGCCGACGGCATCGCCGGCCTCGCCTTCATCAACACCATCCTCGCCACCGGCGCCGCGACCGTGTCGTGGATTACCGGCGAAGCGGTGCTGAAGGGCAAGCCCTCGATGCTGGGCGCCGCCTCGGGCGCGGTCGCCGGCCTGGTCGCCGTGACCCCCGCCGCCGGCTTCATCGGCCCGATGGGTTCGATCGTCCTCGGCCTCATCGCCGGCCTGGCCTGCCTGTGGGGCGTGGGTGGCCTGAAGCGCCTGCTGCGGGTGGATGACGCCTTCGACGTCTTCGGCGTCCATGGCATCGGCGGCATCGTCGGCGCCATCCTCACCGGCGTGCTGGCAGCTCCCGGCCTGGGCGGCACCGGCGACGCGGACTTCTCGATCGCCTCGCAACTGTGGATCCAGACCTACGGCGTGATCATCACCATCGTCTGGAGCGGCGTCGTCTCGCTGGTCGCCTACAAGCTCATCGACGTGATGGTCGGCCTGCGCGTGTCGGAAGAGGAAGAGCGCGAAGGCCTGGACATCAGCGCACACGGCGAATCCGCCTACCGCATGTAACACCACCGCTGTCACCTGCGAAGCCGGCCCCTCCCCTGGCTTCGATCTCCACCGGCGCCCTGCGAGGGGCGCCGTTTTTTTCGTCTGCGCAGCTATCGAGAAATCGAATTTCCACGCACCGAAGCCAAAAAAATACCCGCTGTGTCGCGGGTATGGTTTTTGACTTCCTGCCTGGCTCGCCGCTCTCGTTCCTCGCGGCGCTTGTTCTTGTGGAACCGCATGTCCGCAGTCATTGAACAGGATCGGAATCAGGGCATTCCGAGGCTTCAGGCGCTTCTGCTTCTTCATTTCTCCATGCTCCAGGCAAGGTGACCGGTTCATGCCTTGGTCACCAGCGTCCCGAGCAAGTTCGCGCGCAATGCTCAGCGGAACACGATCGTCTTGTTCCCATGCACCAGCACCCGGTCTTCCAGGTGGTAGCGCAGGCCGCGCGCCAGCACGGTCTTTTCGATGTCCTTGCCGTAGCGGACCATGTCCTCGACGGCATCGGAGTGGTCGATGCGGATCACGTCCTGCTCGATGATCGGCCCCTGATCGAGGTCGGCGGTGACGTAGTGGCAGGTGGCGCCGATCAGCTTGACGCCCTTGTCGTAGGCCTGGTGGTAGGGCTTGGCGCCGACGAAGCTGGGCAGGAAGCTGTGGTGGATGTTGATGATGCGGCCCGGATAGGCGGCGCACAGCTCGGGGGACAGGATCTGCATGTAGCGCGCCAGCACCATGGTGTCGCCGCGCACCTCCTCGAACAGGCGCTGCACTTCGGCATAGGCGGCAGCCTTGTTGTCGGGCGTGACCGGCACGTGGTGGAAGGGGATGCCGTGCCATTCGACGACGCCGCGGAAAGTGGCGTGGTTGGAGATCACGCAGGGGATCTCGATGTCCAGCTCCTTCGATTGCCAGCGCGCCAGCAGGTCGTACAGGCAGTGCTCCTGCTTCGAGACCAGGATCACGACCCGCTTCTTGACCGCGCTGTCGGTGATCTTCCACTCCATCTGCAGCTCTTCGGCGATCGGGCGGAAGCGCTCGCGCAACTCGCTCAGCATGAAGGGCAGCGAATCGGCGCGGATCTCGACACGCATGAAGTAGCGGCCGCGGTTGGCGGCGTCCAGCGCCGGCTCGGCGTGCAGCGCGGTTTCGAGAATCCAGCCTTTGTGTTCGGCGATGAAGCTCGACACTTTGGCGACGATGCCGGTGCGATCGGGGCAGGAAGCGGACAGGGTATAGAAGCGTTCGCGATGCATGGTCAGGTACTGCAAAACGGAGTGAAAGGCGCCGATTCGGAAAACGGCGGCGCGGCGGGCATACCGGGTGCCCGCCCGACGATACGTGCGGACCTCAGCCCGCGCGGGCGAAAGCCTTGTCGATCTCGGCGCGCAGGCCGGCGTAGTCGCGCACCACCGGATACTGCGGGAATTCGCGCACGACGTTTTCCGGCGGATGGAACAGGATGCCGCCGTGGGCTTCGCCCAGCATCGCGGTGTCGTTGTACGAATCGCCGGCGGCGACGACCTTGAAGTTGAGCTCCTTGAAGCGCTTGACGGCTTCGCGCTTCTGGTCGGGCATGCGCAGGTGGTAGTCGACCAGAACGCCTTCGTCGTTGGCTTCGAGGCTGTGGCAGAACAGCGTCGGCAGGCCGAGCTGCTTCATCAGCGGCTTGGCGAACTCATAGAAGGTGTCGGACAGGATCACGACCTGGTAGGTGTCGCGCAGTTCGTCGAGGAACTGCCGCGCGCCTTCCATCGGCCCCATGCTGGCGATGACTTCCTGGATGTCGGGCAGGCCGAGCTTCTTCTCCGCCAGGATGCCGAGGCGGTACTTCATCAGCGTGTCGTAGTTCGGCTCGTCGCGCGTGGTGCGGCGCAGTTCGGGGATGCCGGTGCGCTCGGCGAATTCGATCCAGATTTCGGGAACCAGCACACCTTCGAGGTCTAGACAGACGATACGCACCGTACGCTCCTGCAGGCAAGATTTTGGCAAGACGGCGATTCTAGCATCCGGGCCCCTCGCCAAAGAGCCGCCCTTCCGCGCACGTGGATCGTAGCGTGCGCAACTTCTCGCCGTCGAACCGGTCCCTCTGGCCTATGTCGACAACAAGTCCGATACTCCCGGCAAACCGCAAACCCTGTTCTCATATGATCAAGCTCATTCCCATCGACAAGCTACGGCCAGGCATGTACGTCCATGACCTGAACTGCGATTGGATGGAGCACAACTTCGTGCGCAACCGCTTCACCGTCGACACCGACGAAACCGTCGCCGAGATACGTGCGCTGGGCGTGCCCGAGATCTGGATCGACACGGAGCGCGGGCTCGACGTCGCCGATGAGTCCGCGCAGGACGAGAACGAGGTCGATGAGGCGGTGCATGCCCTCGCCGCCGCCGACGCCGGCACGACGCCTCGGCGTCCGCCCCCCCGCACGCTGGAGCAGGCCCGTCGCCTGCACGGCGAGGCCAACCTGATCGTGCGCAACATGATGGGCGACATCCGGCTGGGCAAGCAGATCGAGATGGAGCAGATCGAACCGCTGGTCGCACGCATCGTCGATTCGATCTTCAGCCGGCAGGACGCCCTGCTGCCGCTGGCGCGGCTCAAGGACCACGACGAATACACTTTCCAGCACTCGGTATCGGTCTGTGCGCTGATGGTCTCGTTCGCCCGTGCGCTCGACCAGCCGCGCGAGATCATCCGCGAAATCGCCATCGGCGCCCTGCTGCACGATGTCGGCAAGGCCCAGGTGCCGGACGAGATCCTCAACAAGCCGGCCAAGCTCACCGACGCCGAGTTCGTCAAGATGAAGAACCACGTCGTGCAGAGCAAGATCATCCTGCAGAGCACGCCCGGCATCAGCAACATCGCGCTGGACGTCGCCGCGCAGCACCACGAGCGCTTCGACGGCACCGGCTACCCGAACAAGCTCAAGGGCGAGGAGATCAGCCTGTACGGCCAGATGGGGGCGATCGTCGACGTCTATGACGCGCTCACCTCGAATCGCGTCTACCGCAAGGGCATGCCCCCCACCGATGCGCTGCGCAAGCTGCTGGAATGGAGCAAGTTCCACTTCAAGCCGGAGCTGGTGCAATCCTTCATCCGCAGCGTCGGCATCTACCCCACCGGCTCGCTGGTGCGGCTCGAAAGCCAGCGCCTGGCGGTCGTGCAGTCGCAGAACGAGGAGCAGATGATGCAGCCGGTGGTGAAAGTCATCTTCCACACCCGCGGCCACTACCTGCCGCCCGAAACCATCGACCTGCGCCGTTCGCAGGACCGCATCGTCGGCCACGAGGACTTCGCCGCCTGGAAGATCGACCCGGCGCGCTGGCTGCCGGAATAGGTGGGGCCGCCTAGGTGCGGCCGGCCGGGTGGGGTGGGGCCCGACCCATCCGCAGCGGCCCCCCTTGCCCGCAGGAGCAACTTAGCCACGATGCGACCGCGGCCCCCCTCCACTGCTGTCGCGGCTAAAACCGTTTGCGGAAAGCGGGGGGTGCCACGCGCGGCTCAATCAGCCGGAATCGCTTCCAGCGCCTCGTGCAGTTCCAGCCAGCGCAGCTCGGCTTCCTCGATGCGCTCAGCCAGCTCCGCCTGGCGCTTGTTGAGCGCCGGCACCTCGCCGGCCTGCGGTCCGGTGTATAGCGCCGGATCGGCCAGGCGCTCGTCGAGCTCGGTCTTTTCCTTGTTCCATGCCGCCAGGCGCTTGTCGATCTGCTCGATCTCCTTCGCCAGCGGCCGGCGCGCGGCCAGCCGCGCCTGGCGGTCGGCCGCGGCCTGGGCGCGGTCGGCCTTGCGCGCGGCCTTGCCGGCGGCCTGGCCGGGATCCGAGGCCGCGGCGGCAAGCTCGGCGCGGCGGCTGGCGAGCCAGTCGCGGTAGTCGTCGAGGTCGCCGTCGAAAGGCTGGATGCGGCCGCCATCGACCAGCAGGAAGCGGTCGCAGGTGGCGCGCAGCAGCGCGCGGTCGTGCGACACCAGCACCATCGCGCCTTCGTAGTCCTGCAGCGCCATCGTCAGCGCGTGACGCATTTCCAGGTCGAGGTGGTTGGTCGGTTCGTCCAGCAGCAGCAGGTTGGGCCGCCGCCAGATCAGCAGGGCCAGCGCCAGGCGCGACTTCTCGCCGCCCGAGAACGGGCCGCAGGGCGTGGTCGCCGGCGTGGAAGTGCCGCCCACACCATCTCCGCGGAAATCGAAGCCGCCGAGGTAGTCGCGCAATTCCTGCTCGCGCGTCTGCGGATCGAGCCGCATCATGTGCTGCAGCGCGGATTCGTCCGGGCGCAGGGTTTCGAGCTGGTGCTGGGCGAAGTAGCCGGTCGCCAGGCCCTTGCCTTCCAGCCTGCGTCCGGCGGCCAGCGGCAGCTCGCCCGCCAGCAGCTTGATCAGCGTCGACTTGCCGGCGCCGTTGCGCCCGAGCAGGCCGACGCGCTCGCCGGGGCGCAGCGTCAGCAGGATCCTCTCCAGCACCCTGCGCTCGCCGTAGCCGACCGCGCCGTCCTCGATCTGCAGCAGCGGGTCGGGCGCCGGCGGCGCATCGCGGAAGGCGAAGCTGAAGGGCGTATCGACGTGGGCGGCGGCGATGCGCTCCATCCGCTCCAGCGCCTTGATCCGGCTCTGCGCCTGGCGCGCCTTGGTGGCCTTGGCGCGGAAGCGGCGGATGTAGTCTTCCATGTGCGCGATCTCGCGCTGCTGCTTGTCGAACATCGCCTGCTGCTGCTGCAGGCGCTCGCCGCGCTGGCGCTCGAAGTCGGAATAGCCGCCGGAGTACAGCGCCAGGCGCTGCTGCTCGATGTGGGCGATGTGGGTGGTGCAGGCGTCGAGGAATTCGCGGTCGTGCGAGATCAGCAGCAAGGTGCCGCGATAGTCGCGCAGCCAGGCTTCGAGCCAGATCACCGCGTCGAGGTCGAGGTGGTTGGTCGGCTCGTCCAGCAGCAGCAGGTCGGAGCGGCACATCAGCGCCTGCGCCAGGTTCAGCCGCATCCGCCAGCCGCCGGAAAAATCCGCCACCGGGCGCTCGATGTCCGACTGCAGGAAGCCCAGGCCGTCGAGCAGCGCCGCCGCGCGCGAACGCGCCGCATAGCCGCCGATCTCGTGCAGCCGGGCGTGCAGCTCGCCGATGCGGCCGCCGTCGTGGCTGGCTTCGGCGGTGGCCAGCTCGGCCTCGATGGCGCGCAGTTCGGCATCGCCGTCGAGCACGTAGTCGATCGCCGGCCGCGCCAGGCCGGGGGTTTCCTGTGCGACGTGGGCGATCACCCAGCCCGGCGGCATCTCGAGGTCGCCCTGGTCGGGATGGAGCTGGTCGCGCAGCATGGCGAACAGACTGGATTTGCCGCTGCCGTTGGCGCCGGTCAGGCCGACTTTCCAGCCGGGATGGATCTGCAGCGCGGCCCCTTCGACGAGGACCTTGGCGCCGCGTGCGAGGCGCAGATTGCGAAGACTGATCACGAAGCTGAAATGCAGCCGGACGGCCGCGAACGGAAATAAAGGCGCTATTCTACGCGCCAAGCGAATCGTCTCCGGAATCCTGCGCGCATGTCCCGCCCCAGCCTCACCCCCGCCCCTCTGAACTCGACCTCCAGACCCGCACGCGCACTGCTGTCGCTGTCGGCCGCCGTCCTGCTGTCGCTGTCCAATGCCGCGCTTGCGCAAGCACCGGCCGATGCCGGCGCACCGTCGCAGACCGCCGCCGAAAATGCGCGCAAGGCCGAACTCAACGCCCAGGCCAAGGCACTGCGCGACGAAGCCGAAGCCACCTTCGTCACCACCGAAGCCGGCTGCTACCAGAAATTCCTCGTCAATCGCTGCATCGACCAGGCCAGGCAGCTACGCCTCGACACCATCAAGCGCGCCCGTGCGCTCGAAGCCGAGGCCCGTCAGATCGAGCTCGCCCAGCGCCAGCGCGCCGCCGCCGAAGTCCAGGCCGCCCAGCGCACCAACGCACCCGCCGGCTCGGCCGCACAACCCGCTCCCGGCGTGCCGGCACCCGACGTACCGACACCTGGCGCCACGGCCACGCCGGCCCCGGCGCCTGATGTGAACGTCGGCCCGTCGCCCGAAGCCGAACGCATCCGTGCCGAGCGCGCCCGCAGCGCCGGCGAGGCCGCAAGCGGCGCACAGGCCGAACGTGCTGCGCGCGACGCGGAATTGGCCACCAAACGTGCCGAGGCAGAAGCCGAAGCCGCCGCCCGCGCCGCCGCGGCCGAGCGCGACCGCGCGCGCTACGAAGAGCGCATCCGCCGCTACGAGGAAGACCAGGCCAACAAGAAGAAATAGCGGGCGGCAGGCGGCGATCCGCTGGGCGGCACGCCGGCGACGGATATCCCGCAGCCGGCCACCACGACACCGGCGCCCAGCCCTGCCCGCCGCCTACAGCGGCCGCAGGCCGCGCGCCCAGTCGAGCGCATCTTCCAGGCGGTCGTTGCCCCAGAACAGTTCCTCGCCCACCCTGAAGCTCGGCGCACCGAACAGGCCGAGTTCGGTCGCATGCTCGGTCTGCCTGCGCAAAGCCTGCTTGTTGTCGTCCGACAAGGCGCGCCCGATCACCGCATCGGCGTCCAGCCCCTGCCGCGACAGGATCTCCGCGATCACCTCGGCCTGGCCGATGTCGCGATCCTCGACGAAGTTGGCGCTCATCACCGCGCGCGAAAACGGCCCCACCCAGCCTTCCGCCACCCCCACCAGCGCGACCCGCGCCGCCAGCAGGCTGTCGCGCGGAAAGCCGCTCGGCTTGCGGAAGGGCTGGCCGTACCTGGCCGCCAGGCGCTCCAGGTCGCGCCACATGTAGCGGCCCTTGGGCGGATAGATGTTGAACGGCGAATCGTTCCAGCCCAGCGCCATGAACACCGGCCCGAGCAGAAAGGGCTTCCATTCGACCTGCACGCCCGCCACTTCCGCCAGCGGCTCGATGCGCATCACCGACAACCAGGAATAGGTACTGGCGAACTCGTACCAGAACTCGACGACGGGACGGGACATGGCGATTCTCCTCGACGCAAGGCCAGCCAGCACTATACTCCCGGACGGCTCGCGCCCCGCCCGCTCAGCCGGCCGACGGCCGGTTCGCCACCCAGATGCCGGCCCCCACCAGCGCCAGCGCGGCGAACACCGCCGGCGTCAGCGCCTCGCCCAGCAGCACGCCGCCGGCCAGCACGCCCAGCACCGGCGTCAGGAAGGAAAACGAGGACAGCCGCGTCGCCGGATAATGGCGCACCAGCCAGAACCAGCCGACGTAGCTCGCCGATGCCACCAGCACGATCTGGAAGGCAAGGCTCGCCCACACCTCGGGCGTGGGTGCGAACACGCCCGCCTCGCCCAAGCCCAGCGACAGCACCGGCAGCACCAGCGCCGACACCGCCAGCTGATACAGCAGCATCTTCTCGGCCGAGGCGCGCGCAAGCGCGCTCGCCTTCACCGTCAAAGTGGTCGCGGCCCAGAGCATCGCCGCGCCGACCAGCATCAGGTCACCGATCCAGGCCTGCCCGGACGGCCGCAGCAGGTTCTCGCCGAACAGCGCCAGCACTCCGGCGAAGGCCAGCGCCATCCCCGCCCATTGCGCACGCCGCATCCGCTCGTCCGGCAGCAGCCACTTCGCCCCCAAGGCGACGAAGAAGGGCGCGGTGTACAGGAAGATCACCCCTCGCGACGCGGTGGTGAATTCGAGCCCGAGGAAGATCAAGGCGAACTCGCCGGCGAACAGCACCCCCGCGAGCAGCCCCGGCCACAGCGTGCGGTCGCGCCCGAACAGCGGAATACCGCGCAGCTGCGCCCAGCCGAACACCAGCACCGTCGCCCCGATCGAGCGCAGCCCGGCCTGCCATGCCGGCGAGATGCCCGTGCTGGCGATCTTGATCGCCACCTGCTGCAAGCCCCACAAGGTGCAGAACAGCAACATCAGGCTGATGGCGAAACGGTCGAGCTGGGTCTTGGGCGGCATCGGATTCTCGGGGGACAGGGGACGGCGGCAAGGGCGCGCGCAATCATACGCGCAGCAGCGCGCTACGGACTGCCCGGCATTCACGGCCCGCCGCTGCCCGTTTCAGTCTTCCGGCGACCGCTCCCGGCCGAGATCGGCACGCGTATCGGCGTCGTCCCTGCCGAAGCGAAAATCCACCGGCATTCTTCCGCGGAAATCACGCAGGCGGCGCAATCGGACGACTTGCAGCCCGGCTTGGCCGCGACCGGCACGATTGCCACTTTTCATGCTCTGTTTCACCAACATATTCTTACGGTCTCCCTCATGCCTGCTTCAGCACCTTCGGGCGCATTTGCCCCGATAATGCGAGCCCGCCGCCCGCGAAGGCGCCCCCAAGAACAACAGGAGAGCTCCGATGAAGAAAACCCAAAGCAGTCTCGCCGCCCTTGCCCTGGGGCTGTCGCTGAGCGCCTGCGCGACGACGTCTGCCGACGATGCGCTGAAGCCCTGGCCGCGCGCCGCCGAAGGCTACAGCCGCCACGTCATCGAACTGCCGAAGCTGGCCGACGAAAGCGCACGCAAGGTGGAACTGATCGCCGGCAAGACGATGGAGGTGGACTGCAACCACCACCGCATGGGCGGCCAATGGCAGGAGAAGACCGTCGAAGGCTGGGGCTACAACTACTACGAACTGGATCAGGTCGGCCCGCCCGTCAGCACGATGATGGCCTGCCCGGACGACAGCCGCAAACAGGCCTTCGTGCAGGTCGGCGGCGAGCCCATGCTGGTGCGCTACAACAGCCAGCTGCCGCTGGTCATCTACGCGCCGAACGACATCGAGGTGCGCTACCGCATCTGGGCGGCCGGACCGGACAGCCTGCCCGCACCGCAGCGCTGATCCTCGTCGCCGAAGGCGCGCACACGCCTTCGGCACCCGCCGCGGCCCTCATCGCGCTTCGGCCATGCGCGGCGCGGCACAAGCCAGCTTGTCGAACTGCCCCGCGAGCCCATCGACCTCGGCCAGCAGGCGCTCCCGCTGACGGGCGGTGGCGGTATTGAAGACGCCGGCCAGCAACGCCAGCGTCAGTTGGCGGTTGTAGGCCGCCTGTTCACGATATTCGGCCGGCACCCCGGCCGCCGGCGCCTGCAGGGCCGCGATGCGCTCGGCGAACAGCCGCGGCTCGCGGCGGACCTGCAGGGCGTCGAGCACACCCTGCTGCCATTGGCGGCGCTCGTCCAGCCAGCGTTCGGTGGTCGGCTGCAGCCCCCGGCTCCAGCCGGCGACCAGCGCGCGCTGTTCGTCGGTGAGGCGGCCGAACCAGTTGCGCAGGCGCTTTTCCATCCGCGCGATCTGTGCCTTACGGCGCACCTCGGTGCTGCCGCCGAGGAATTCCTCGCGCGCTTCCTTGTCCCGCCGCTCGAAGGCAGCCGCCAGCTCGGCGACCTGATCGTCCGACAGGCCTGCGAGCAGCACCTTGGCATCGTTGATCAGTTCGACGCGGAGCTCGTCCAACCAGGCTTCGCCCTGGTCCAGGAAAGGCGCCAGATCCTGCGCCTCGATCCGTTCGCGCGCCAGCAGACGGCGCGCATCGCGCAGCAAACCGACGTAACCCGGCAGATGCGCGCGGCAGTGCCAGTCCAACCGCAGCGTCAGGCGCTGGTCCAGCACCTCGCGCTGGCCGGCGTTGAAGGTGACATAGTCGCGCAGGTACCAGGGCACCAGCCAGTCGAGCTGGGAATACGCGAAGCGCACGCCGCAGCCGCCGAGCACCAGTACCGCCAGCAGCGCGACGACGAAACCTCGTAGCGGCAAGGACCCGCATGCAGACGCCGCCGGCCGGGCTGTGCGCGCCCGCCCCGGGCGGAAACACGGCTGGCCGGGCGGCATCGCAGTTCAGCCGGCGCCGTCCCGGCGGGACCCGGCGTGCTGGCCGGCACCTTCGCCGGAGAGCGCTTCGCTCAACGGATCGTCGGCCTGCGCGCCCTCGTTCCGGTAGGCTTCGGCGGCCAGATCGCGCACGGCCTCCGCCGGTGCGTGGTCGGACGCGACGGCCTCGGCACTCTCCACGAGCGCGTCGGCCTGCGTGGCGATGGCTTCCTCCGTAGCAGCCATGGCGTCCTGCGTTCCGGCTGCATCCGGCGCCGCGTCGCTCGGCGTTTCGGTCTCGGACGCATCGGCGCCCGGCGCGGTGGTGCTCAGCGTATCGACACCCGACTCATCGGCGCCCGCAGCTTCCACTGCAGCGGCATCTGCCACGGTAGCCATCGCCGCCGCGGCCCCCACCCCCGCCAACAGCTTGTCCGCCTCGCCGGCATCGCGGGCGGAGCCGACCAGCAGCGCATCGACACGCTGCTGGAACAGCGTGCGCGCCGAGCCGGACGACAGTTTCTCGTAGCCCGAGGACAGATGCTCGAACAGCTCCTTGTACGAACCCGCCATCGACACGAACAGCGTCGCCGTCTTGTCGAAGTGCGTCTCCACTTCCTTGCGATAACCCTCGATCTCTTGCGCCTGGCGCTGGACCTCGGAGTTCTGACGCTCGACTTCGGCTTCCAGCTCCCGGATGCGCTCCTTGCCGCCGCCACAGCTGCGACCGATGAAGAAGCCGATCAGCGCAGCGATGAGCACCGCGGCGATGGCAGCGAACCATGCGGTCTGTTCAGTCATTTCAATCATGTCCCCTCTCCCCTGTTGCTGTTGTAGTTCAATCGACGACGCTGGGCTCGACCGGCCCGATGAATTGCAGCCGCGCGCGCAAGGCCCGCGTCACTTCCACGCGGCCGTCCTCGGCGATGCGCAACGCGTGTTCGATGCCGAAACGGCGTGTTTGTTCGCGCCAGCCCTCGCCGGCCAGGTAGGCGGGCTTGCTGGCGGCATCGGACAAGGTGCCGGTGCCCTCATTGTCCAGATTTCTGGCGCCGACGCCGGGCGTGACCAACACCGTCATCGACTGCGTGCCGTGTGCCGGCTGGCCGGTGCGCGGATCGAGCAGGTGGGCGTAGCGTTGCCCGTCGAGTTCGAAATAGCGCTGGTAGTCGCCCGAGGTGCCGACCGCCTCGCCGTCGTACAGCGGCATCACCGCCAGCGGCGCGGGTTGGCGAGGGTGCTGGACGCCGATACGCCACGGCTGCTCGCCCTTCTTGCCCAGCGCCAGCACGTTGCCGCCGATGTTGATCAGCGCGTTGTCCACGCCCTGCTGCTTCAGGATGACGGCGGCGCGGTCCAACGCATAACCCTTGGCATAGCCGCCGAAGTCGAGCTGCACCGCCGGGTTGCGGCTCTCGACACGATTGCCGTCGATGACGAGGTCGGCCATGCGCGGCCTGGCATCGATCAGCGCCTGCAATTTCGCCGGATCAGGGCGTACGGGTACGAAGGTGTCGGTATGGAAGCCCCACAGCGCCACCAGCGCGCCCAGCGCCGGGTCGAACAGCTCGTCGCTGGTGGCGGCGATGCGCTGGGCGTCCTTCAGCAAGGCCGCCAGTTCGTCGGACACCGTCGCCGCTTCGCCGCGCGCGATGGCCGCGTTCAGTTCGGTGAGTTCGGACGGCTCCCAGGCGTGGTAGGCGCGGTGCAGGCGGTCGAACTCGCGCAGCACGGCCTGGGCTGCGGCATCGGCCGCCGCCGGGTCGTCGCCATACACCGCGACATCGACCCGGGTGCCGAAGACGAAAGCCTCGTGGTGGAAGACTTCGGCGCGCGAGCAGGCGGCCAGCAGCAGGATGCAGGCAATCAGCCCCAGGCAGCGCAGCCAGCAGGAGGAAAAGTCCGGCCTCGCCCCCATCAGGCGCAGGCCCGCTCCAGCGTGTCGATGACCAGGCCGGCGACGTCGAAGCCCTGCTGGGTGGCGATCTCGACCATGCAGGTGGGGCTGGTGACGTTGATTTCGGTGAGATGGCCGCCGATGACGTCGAGGCCGACGATCAGCAGCCCGCGCTGCCACAGGATGGGCGCGAGGTATTCGGCGATCTCGCGTTCGCGTTCGGTCAGCGGCATCGCCACGCCGCGGCCGCCGGCGGCGAGGTTGCCGCGCGTCTCGCCGGCCTGCGGAATGCGCGCCAGCGAATACGGCACGACTTGACCGCCGATGATCAGTACCCGCTTGTCGCCGTCGGCGATCTGCGGCAGGTAGCGCTGCGCCATGATGGTGCGCGCGCCTTCCTGGGTCAGCGTCTCGATGATGACGTTGCGGTTGGGGTCGTCCTTCCTGACGCGGAAAATCTGGCTGCCGCCCATGCCGTCGAGCGGCTTCAGGATGACGTCGCCGATCTCGTCGATGAAGGCCTGGATGTCGACCGCGTCGCGCGCCACCAGCGAGGTGGCCATGAACTGCGGGAATTCGGTGATGGCGAGCTTCTCGGAGTGGTCGCGGATCGCGCGCGGGTCGTTGAATACCCTTGCGCCGGCCTGCATCGCGTCTTCCAGCAGCCAGGTGGCGGTGACGTACTCGAAGTCGAAGGGCGGGTCCTGGCGCATCAGCACGGCGTCGAACTCGACCAGCGACAGCGCCTGCTCCGGCCCGGCGGGCTCGTACCAGGGTTTGTCGCCGGCTGGCAGCCCGATCGGCAGCGCGCGTGCAGACACCGCGCCGTCGCGCCAGGTCAGCGCGCCGCGCTGCAAGGTCCCACCGCGTGGCCGCGCGCCGCGGCGGCACGCATGATCGCGATGCTGGAGTCCTTGTAGGCCTTCAGCCCATCGAGCGGATCGAGGATGAAGGCGAACTTCATGCCGCCTCTCCGAGCGCTTCGGCCGGTGCGGTTTCCTCGATCTCGACCGAGGCCGCCAGCAGCGCCAGGCGCGCGACCACGCCGTAGGCGTAGAAGCGGTTGGGCGGAGCGTCCGGCCCCTGCCCCGCATCGGGCAGCGTGCAGCAGGTATCGAAGGCCAGCGGCTTGAAGTGCATGCCCGGCGCGTTCAGGTTCTCGTCGCGGCCGCGCTCGGTATGCACGCGGTAGAAGCCGCCGACGACGTAGTGGTCCATCATGTAGACGACCGGCTCGGCGACGCCGTCCTCGACCGTCTCGAAGGTATGCACGCCTTCCTGGATGATGACCTCGTGCACCTGCAGGCCTTCCTTGACCACCGCCATCTTGTTGCGCTGGCGGCGGTTCAGGCCGACCACCTCGGAAGCGTCCTTGACCGTCATCACGCCCATGCCGTAGGTGCCGGCATCGGCCTTGACGACGACGAAAGGCTCGTCGCTGACGCCGTATTCCTTGTACTTGGCGCGGATGCGGGTCAGCAGCGAATCGACCTGGGCCGCCAGGCATTCCTCGCCGGTGCGCTCCTGGAAGTTGATCTGGCCGCAGACGCCGAACTCGGGGTTGATGCGCCACGGGTCGATGCCGATCGCGGCGGCGAACTCGCGCGCCACGCGGTCGTAGCATTCGGCGTGCTTGGACTTGCGGCGCGCATGCCAGCCTGCGTGCAGCGGCGGGATCAGCCACTGCTCGTCCAGGCCCTGGAGCACCGGCGGAATCCCCGCCGACAGGTCGTTGTTGAGCAGCACCGCGCAGGGGCTGAAACCGTCCAGGCCGACGCGGCTGCCGCTGCGCCGCAGCGGCTCCAGCGTCAGCGCGGCGCCGTTGGCCAGCTCGATCACGCTCGGCTCGGTGATCTCGGGCAGCAGGCTGCCGATGCGCACTTCCAGTCCGGTCAGGCGCAGGATGGACACCAGCTTGGCCACATTCTGCAGGTAGAACTGGTTGCGGGTGTGGTTCTCGGGGATCAGCAGCAGCTTGCCGGCGTCGGGGCAGATGCGCTCGATCGCGACCTGGGCGGCCTGCACGCACAGTGGCATGAAGGCGTCGTTGAGGTTGTTGAAGCCGCCCGGGAACAGGTTCAGGTCGACCGGCGCGAGCTTGAAGCCCGAGTTGCGCAGGTCGGTCGAGCCGTAGAAGGGCGGCATGTGGTCCTGCCACTGGGTGCGGAACCACTTTTCGATGTCGCAGGCGTTGTCGAGGAACTGGCGCTCCAGTTCGAGCAGCGGCCCGGTGAGTGCGGTGGTGAGGTGCGGAACCATGGATTATCTACCCGGAAGAAGCCGCTGCCAGACGGCCGGCGGCAAAACGATTGGCGGGGATGTTACACCATGGCCCGCAGCGCTCACGCAGCCGGCGCATGCGGCAGTGCGTCGCAGACCCGCCGCGCAGCCTGCCGGTGATGCAGCTTTGATCCCGATCAGAGCGGAGAAGCCCCGGAACTTGAGACATTGAGCGCCCCGGGGCGCGGAGCCCAGCACCGCGGGCAGGCATTCCCCGGCCTGAGGGTCGCCACGGATGGCAAGGCGGAGAAATTCGCTTACCTTTACGGGACGGGATCAACGCAGGCTCCGCGGCCGAAGTTCACACCCGCTCGAATCAAACAACAAAGGAGACGTTCCATGAAGAAGCAAACCCTGCTCGCCGCCGCCCTGCTCACGCTCGGCGGCTTTTCCGGCGCCGCGCTGGCCGACCTGACGGTCGCCATCGCCGGGCCGATGAGCGGCCAGTACGCTTCGGCCGGCGACCAGATCCGCAAGGGCGCCGAAATGGCCATCGCCGACATCAACGCCCGCGGCGGCGTGCTCGGCCAGAAGCTGAAGCTGGAAGTGGGCGACGACGCCTGCGATCCCAAGCAGGCGGTGTCGGTCGCCAACACCATGGTGAACAAGGGCATCGTCTACATGCACGGCCACTGGTGCTCCAGCTCGACGATCCCCGCCTCCGACGTCTATGCCGACGCCGACATCCTGGTCGCCACGGTGTCGACCAACCCGCAGGTCACCGAGCGCGGCCTGCCCAACGTCTTCCGCATCATGGGCCGCGACGACCAGCAGGGCCTGGTGGCCGGCGGCTACCTCGCCGAGCACTTCAAGGACCGGAAGGTCGCAGTGGTCGACGACAAGAGCGCCTACGGCAAGGGCCTGGCCGACGAGATGGCCAAGGCGATGAGCGCCAAGGGCCTCAAGCCCGCGCTGCGCGAATCGATCACCGCCGGCGAGCGCGACTACGCCAGCCTGATCGCCAAGTTCAAGCAGGCCGGCGTCGACGTGATGGCCTTCGGCGGCTACCACACCGAAGTCGCGCTGATCCTGCGCCAGGCCCAGGCCGCCGGCCTGCAGTTGACGGTGATGGGCGGCGACACCATGACCAATGCCGAGCTGGTCACCGCCGCCGGCCCGGCCGCCGACAACGTGCTGTTCACCTTCTCGCCCGATGCGCGCAAGAACCCCGACGCCGCGCCGGTGGTGGAGAAGTTCCGCGCCGCCAAGGTCGAGCCGGAAGGCTACGTGCTGTACGCCTATGCCGCGATGCAGTTGTTCGAGCAGGTGGCGACCGCGGCCAACGGCACCAAGTACGCCGACCTCGAGAAGGCGATGCGCGGCGGCAACTTCAAGACCGTGATCGGCGACCTCGCCTTCGGTCCGAAGGGCGACCTGAACGTGCCCGGCTTCGTCGTCTACCGCTGGCAGGGCGGCCAGTACGACTACGTCAAATGATGGTCCGGCGCCGCCCGCGCAGCGCCTGGGCTCGCCGGCCGCCTTCCGTACCGCCCGGTTTCGCAGCGGCACGGACGGGACCACTTCAAGGAACGGCGCCCCGCCGCTCGCCCGTCACGGGCCGGCGGCGGGCGATGGCGCCGTGCCTCCACGGGAGACATCGTGGCCTACGCACTTCAGCAACTGATCAACGGGCTCACGCTCGGCGCCATGTACGGCCTGATCGCCATCGGCTACACGATGGTGTACGGCATCATCGGCATGATCAACTTCGCCCACGGCGACATCTTCATGGTGAGCGCGTTCATCGCGGTCACCGCCTTCACGCTGCTGGCGGCAGCCGACGTCGGACTTCGATCCCGCTGGCGCTGAGCTTCGTGCTGATCGTGGCGATCTTCTTCACCTCGGCCTACGGCTGGGCAGTGGAACGCACCGCCTACCGCCCGCTGCGCGGCTCGACCCGGCTGGCGCCGCTGATCTCGGCGATCGGCATGTCGATCTTCCTGCAGAACACCGTGCAACTGACCCAGGGCGCGCGCGTCAAGCCGATCCCGCCGGTCCTCGAGGGCGGTCTCGTGCTGTGGGACACGCCGGCCTTCAGCGTGCAGATCAGCTGGAGCCAGATGCTGATCATCGTCACCACGGTGACGCTGATGGTCGCCTTCACCTGGATGATCACGCAGACGCCGTTCGGCCGCCAGCAGCGCTCCTGCGAGCAGGACCGCACGATGGCCGCGCTGCTCGGCGTCAACGTCGACCGCACGATCTCGCTGACCTTCATGCTCGGCGCCGCGCTGGCCGCGGTCGCCGGCGTGATGGTGACGGTGTATTACGGCGTGGTCGATTTCTTCATCGGCTTCCTGGTCGGCATCAAGGCCTTCACCGCGGCGGTGCTGGGCGGCATCGGCTCGCTGCCGGGGGCGATGCTCGGCGGCCTGCTGATCGGCCTCATCGAATCCTTCTGGGCCGCCTACCTGTGGGCGGAATACAAGGACGTCGCCACCTTCGGCATCCTGTGCCTGGTGCTGATGCTGCGCCCCTCGGGCCTGCTCGGCCGGCCCGAAGTGGAGAAAGTCTGATGAGCACCGTCGTCTTCGCCCGCCACGCGATGACCGCCGCCGAGCGCCTGCGCGACGCCGGCTGGGTCGCTTTCGTCGGCTTCATCCTCGGCGTGCCGCTGATCGGCCTGACCACGGTGGACGTGGGCGGCCGGCTGGCGGTCAACACCCGCTTCGGCCTGCTGGCCGCCACCGTCGCGGCGGTGTTCGCCGGCCGCCTGCTGCTGCGCTGGGGACTCGACCAGGCACGCGAGCGCAAGCAGGCCCGCAGCGCGGCCGGCGCTCCGGCCACCGCCGACGAGCGCGCCCAAGGCGCGCAGAAAGTGGTGACCGTGCTCGGCTGGATCGCGCTCGGCGCCGCGGTGGCGCTGCCGATCTTCTATTCCGACAACCGCTACGTGGTCGACACCGCCACCACGGTGCTGATCTACGTGATGCTGGGCTGGGGCCTGAACGTGGTGGTGGGCCTGGCCGGGCTGCTGGACCTCGGCTACGTCGCCTTCTACGCGGTCGGCGCCTATTCCTACGCGCTGCTGTCGACCCAGTACGGCTGGAGCTTCTGGGAAGCGCTGCCGGTGTCCGGCGCGCTCGCCGCCGGCTTCGGCATCCTGCTCGGCTACCCGATCCTGCGCCTGCGCGGCGACTACCTGGCCATCGTCACGCTTGGCTTCGGCGAGATCATCCGCGTCATCCTGGTGAACTGGACCGAGTTCTCGGGCGGCCCCAACGGCATCAGCTCGATCCCGCGGCCGAGCTTCTTCGGCCTCGACTTCGCCCGCAGCGCGCCCGAGGGCGAGCAGACCTTCGCCGGCTTCTTCGGCCTGGACTTCTCGCCGATGCACCGGCTGATCTTCCTCTACTACCTGATCCTGGTGCTGGCGCTGCTGACCCACGCCTTCGTCTCGCGGCTGCGCAAGCTGCCGGTCGGGCGCGCCTGGGAGGCGCTGCGCGAGGACGAGATCGCCTGCCGCGCGATGGGCATGAACACCACCAACATCAAGCTGTCGGCCTTTGCCATCGGCGCCATGCTGGGCGGCTTCGCCGGTGTGTTCTTCGCCGCGCGCCAGGGCTTCATCTCGCCGGAAAGCTTCACCTTCGCCGAATCGGCGATCATCCTCGCCATCGTCGTGCTGGGCGGCATGGGTTCGCAGATGGGCGTGGTGCTGGCGGCGACGCTGCTGGTGCTGATCCCCGAGTTCGGCCGCAACTTCGCCGAATACCGCATGCTGCTGTTCGGCGCGGCGATGGTGCTGATCATGATCTGGAAACCGGGCGGCCTGCTGTCGCACCGCGAACCGACCGTGCGCCTGAACCCGCTGGGCAGGACCGGCGCCGCGAAGGAGGCCGCACGATGAATGCCGCCGCCCTGAACACGCCCGCCACGCTGCTGTCGGTGCAGAAGCTGACGATGCGCTTCGGCGGCCTGGTCGCCATCGACGACCTGTCGCTGGACGTGCCGGCCGCCAGCATCACCGGCATCATCGGCCCCAACGGCGCGGGCAAGACCACGCTGTTCAACTGCCTGACCGGTTTCTACAGGCCGACCACCGGCAGCCTGCGCCTGGCCCACCCACAGCACGGCGAAATGCGCCTGGAAGCGCTGCCCAGCCACCGCGTCGCGCGCGACGCCCAGGTCGTGCGCACCTTCCAGAACATCCGCCTGTTCCCAAAGATGACGGTGCTGGAGAACCTGATCGTCGCCCAGCACAACGTGCTGCAGCGCGCCTCGAAGTTCTCCATCGCCGGCCTGCTCGGCCTGCCCGGCTACCGCCAGGCCGAGCAGGAGGCAATCGAGCGCGCGGCAACGTGGCTGAAGCGGCTGCGGCTCGAACATCTCGCCGACCACGCCGCCGGCGCGCTGCCCTACGGCATCCAGCGCCGCATCGAGATCGCCCGCGCGCTGTGCGTCGATCCGGTGCTGCTGTGCCTGGACGAGCCCGCCGCCGGCCTCAACCCGCGCGAATCGGCCGAGCTGAACGCGCTGCTGCTCTACCTGTGCCGGGAGCTGGGCATCGCCATCCTGCTGATCGAGCACGACATGAGCGTGGTGATGAACGTCTCCGACCACATCGGCGTGATCAGCTATGGCCGCAAGATCGCCGAGGGCACGCCGGAGCAAGTCAGGAACGACCCCGAGGTGGTCAAGGCCTACCTCGGCGAGGACGACGACGAAGAGGCGCAGGACGCTGCAGTGACGACGGGAGGAGCCACGGCATGATGCTGACGATGGAGGGCGTGCACGCCCACTACGGCCACATCCACGCGCTGCGCGGCATCGACGTCGAAGTGCAGGTCGGCGAGATCGTGACGCTGATCGGCGCCAACGGCGCCGGCAAATCGACGCTGATGATGAGCCTGTTCGGCAACCCGCGCGCGAGCGCCGGGCGCATCGTCTTCGACGGCGAGGACATCACCCGCGTGCACACGCACGAGATCGCCCGCCGCGGCATCGCGCTGGTGCCCGAAGGCCGGCGCATCTTCCCGCGCATGACGGTGATGGAAAACCTGCAGATGGGCGCGACGCACGCCGACCCGGCGAACTACGACGCCGACCTCGCGCGCATGTTCGCGATGTTCCCTATCCTGGAGCAGCGCCAGTCGCAGCGCGGCGGCACGCTGTCCGGCGGCGAGCAGCAGATGCTGGCGATCGCCCGCGCGCTGATGAGCCGGCCCAAGCTGCTGCTGCTCGACGAGCCTTCGCTGGGCCTGGCGCCGATCTACATCCGCAAGGTCTTCCAGATCGTCAGGGAGCTGAACCGCGACCACGGCATGACCATCCTGCTGGTCGAACAGAACGCCAACCAGGCGCTGCGGGTTGCACACCGCGGCTACGTGCTGCAGCATGGCGAGATCACGCTCGCGGGGACGGGCGCGGAACTGCTGGCCAGCCCGGAAGTGCGGGCGGCCTATCTCGAGGGCGGCCACGGCTGAGCCGGCAGGAAGAACGAGAACGCTTCGGCAAGGAGACTCCGATGAGCCCACCGAACATGCACGCCGACCTGGCGAACATCTCCGTCCATCTGCTGGCCGCGCTCGGCGCCGGCGGCGTCATCGGCCTCGAACGCAGCTACCACGGCCGCCCGGCGGGCTTCCGCACGCATTCGCTGGTCTGCGTCGCCTCCAGCCTGCTGATGCTGGTGACGCTGTACCAGTGGTCCTGGCTGCCCGGCGTGCCGATGGAAACCGTGCGCACCGACCCGACGCGCATGGCGCAGGGCATCATGACCGGCATCGGCTTTCTCGGTGCCGGCGTGATCTTCAAGGAAGGGCTCAGCGTGCGCGGGCTGACCACCGCGGCCTCGATCTGGATGACGGCCGCGATCGGCATCCTGATGGGCATCGGCTTCTACTTCCCGGCGGTGTTCGCCACGCTGATCACGCTCGGTACGCTGGCGGCCTTCCGCTGGATCGAGATCCGCCTGCCCTCGCACCTGTATGCCCAGCACACCATCCGCTTCGATCGCGGCCATGCGATGAACGAGGAGGAAGTGCGCGCGCTGCTCGCCCGGCACGATTTCACCGTGGCCAACATGAACTACCGCGTGTCGGACGACGGGCTGTACTTCGAATACCGCATGACCATCCGCACCAGCCAGCAGGGCAACCTGCGCACGCTGGCGGAAGAACTGCGCAAGCTCGACGAGGTGCGCGCCTTCCGCCTGTCGCCGACGGGCGACTGATACCGCCCGGTCTTCGCCGCAGTGGCGGCGCCGCTCAGCGCGCCAGCCCGATCTCGCGCAGCCGCGCGTGGATGCCGTCCGCCATCCGGCGGTAGCCCTGCGCATTGGGGTGGATGCGGTCGGCGCGCAGTTCGGCCTGCGACAACACGTCGGCGAACACGTCCGGCACCAGCGGCACGCCTTCCTCCTGCGCCAGTGCGGCGTAGATCGGCGAATCGGCGAGGCGGCCGATGACGGCGCCCGACAACGACAGCGCCGGCACGCCGACCAGCACCACCTGCGCGCCGCCCGCCCGCGCCGTGCGCACGATCCGGCGCAGAGCATCCTCCTTGACCTCGGACTCGCTGCGGCGGCGCAGGAAATCGTTGCCGCCGATCTCGACCAGCACCAGCGCCGGCGCGAACTCGTCGAGCAGTTCCTGCAGCCTGTGCCGGCCCGCCTGCGCGGTGTCGCCCGGGATGCCGGCGTTCACGACCTCCCAGCCGGTCGCCGCCGCCAGCAGCGCGGGCCAGTCCTCGTCTGCGCCCGCACCGGTGCCGTAGGTGACGCTGTCGCCGAAGGCGAGCACCCGCGCGCCGTCGGCCAGCGCGGGCAGCTCGATCTCGCGCCCGCAGGCGGCGGACAGCGCGGCGAGCGCCAGGGCAAGGATGAAATGTCGTCGATTCATGGCAGGTCATTGCTTGGCATTGCCGGCAAGGCAGCCACTATCGCCCGAAAGCCGCCGATGCAGAAGCGCACGCCGTCACGGGCTTCGTCTAATTCCTCGGAGTTCTTAATAATTAATCTCAAATATCTTTTTTTGCCATTCGTCTCCCCATTAGAATTCGCCCTCATCCACGCTTGTCTCACCAGAGCCTGCATACAGGCCACGGCTCGAACGGGCCCGCCCCGACCCCAAGGACGCACCATGCTGAACAAGACCATCGCCCTGCTGGCGCTGGCCGGCACCATCCTCGCACTACCGGTCCATGCCGACACGAACACCGGCACCCAGCCGGCCACCGTTTCCCGGACAGCCGCCGCACACGCCCACACGCCACTGCTGACGCCGGCGGAGCTGCGCCCCCTGCTCGGCCAGGCCGACGTGCGCATCCTCGACATCCGCCCGCCCAAGGACTACGCCGAAGGCCACATCCCCGGCGCCATCAACACGCCTTACGGTGCGTTCCGCGGCCCGCAGAGCAATGCCGGGCAGCTCGTGTCCGAGGCCAAACTGACCGAACTGCTGCGCAAGGCGGGCATCGACGACAGCACCCACGTCGTCGTCGTCCATGGCGGCACCACGCATACGGATTTCGGCGCCGCGGCGCGGGTGTACTGGACGCTGAAAGTCGGCGGCCTGAGCCGCCTGTCGATCCTCGACGGCGGCACCAAGCTGTGGGCCGGCAGCGGCGGCGCGCTCGACAAGGCCGTGCCCGACGTGGCGCCCAGCCGGTTCGAGTACCGCTACGACCAGGACCAGATCGTCAGCCGCGAGGAACTCGCCGGCGCGATCCAGTCCTCGTCGGCGCCGCTGCTGCTCGACGCCCGCCCGCCGCGCTTCTTCAGCGGCGAAGTCCGCGTCGATGCCGCCGCGCGCTACGGCACCCTGCCCGGCGCGCAGTCCTTCGACAACGCCCAGTTCTTCGTCAAGGGCGGCACCACGCTGAAGCCGGCCGAGGAACTGAAGGCGCTGGCCGCGCAGGCAGGCGTCGCGACGGGGCCGGCAGTGTCCTTCTGCAACACCGGCCACTGGGCGGCGACGAACTGGTTCGTGGTATCGGAGATCGTCGGCAACGAGGCGGTGAAGCTCTACCCGGAATCGATGGTCGGCTGGAGCCTGAGCGAATTGCCAATGGAAAACCAGCCGTCGCGCTTCACCGTGCTGGTGCAGGACCTCAAGCGGGCCTTCGAGTAAGCGGAAGGGGTGATTGCGATGCGTTGGTTCTTTCGTTTGCTTCTGATCGCGGGCGGCCTGGCCGGCGTGCTGGCGGTGGCTTACGCCGCCGGCGTGCGCCAGGGCCTGCTGGTCCTGCTCGGGATCGGTTTCGGCGCGGTGCTGCAAGGCGCCCGCTTCGGCTTCACCACCGGCTGGCGCGACTTCATCGAACGCCGCGACCCGCAGGGACTGTGGGCGCAGATGCTGCTGATGGTGCTCGCTGCCGCCGTCAGCCTGCCGCTGATCGCCGGCAGCGGCGGCGAACTGGTCGGCGCGGTGGCGCCGCTGACGATCAGCCTGGTGCTCGGCGCCTTCCTGTTCGGCGCCGCGATGCAACTGGCCGACGGCTGCGGCTCGGGCACGCTGTACAAGGCCGGCGCCGGTGCGCCGCTGTCCTTCGCGGTGCTGCCGACCTTCGCCCTCGGCAGCTTCGTCGGCGCCTCGCACCAGCCCGGCTGGATCGCCCTCGGCGGCCTGCCGGCGGTGGATCTGCTGGCCTGGGGCTGGCCCACCGCGCTCGCGCTGACCGTTGCCGGCTGCGGCCTGGTGGCCTGGCTGGCCGGCCGCGCCCAAGCGCAATCCGCCGCCTCGCAGCCCGCGGCGTCACCGATCCCGACGCCACAAGATGCTGCCCGGCAGGTGATGCGCGCCGGCACGGCGAGCTTCGCCCCCGCCGCCGAAACAGCCCGCGCCGGCAGCCGCTGGGCGCGCCGCTGGTGGCTGGGCGCACTGCTGCTGGCGGCGCTGTACGGCCTGCACCTGGTCGTCGCCGGCCAACCCTGGGGCATCGTCTACGGCATCGGCGTGTGGGGCGCCAAGATCGCTTCGGCGCTGGGCTGGAGCCCGGTCGGCGATCCCTTCTGGGGCGTCGAGCCGCACGCCACCCGGCTGGCCGAGCCTTTGCTGGCCGACATCACCTCGGTGACCAACCTCGGCCTGCTCTACGGCGCGCTGGCCGCGTCGCGCTGGAACGGCCCGGCGGACGTCAGGCTACCGTCGAACCGCCGCCTGATCGCCGCCTGCGTCGCCGGCCTGGTGATGGGCTACAGTTCGCGCATGGCCTTCGGCTGCAACGTCGGCGCCTACCTCGGCGGCATCGCCTCGGCCAGCCTGCACGGCTGGGTGTGGTTCGCGCTCGCCTTCGCCGGTTCGATCATCGGCGTGCGCATCCGCCGCCGCATCGCCAACTGAGGGGGAAGAAGCATGAACGGCAAGAAACTCTTCCGCCTCGTCAATGCGGTGTTCTGGCTGGGGGTGCTGGCACTGGTGGCGCTGGACACCTTCGATACCCGCGGCGTGCGCCTGGAGCCGCCGCCCTTCGCCCTCGGCAGCGGGCAGGCGGCTTCGGGCGGGCACTGCTCGGGACGCTGAAGCCCGGAAACGCTGCCGCAGCGGCCTGCATCGAGGCAGCCGCTGCGGCAGCGCTTCATCCGGCCGGCACGCGGCAGCGCGTCCGGCCGCAGGCGCTCAGTTGCCGCCGCGAACGCGGTCCTGCGCCTCCGCGGCGCTGCCGTAGATGTGCGGCGCGATCTGGTGCTTCTCCATCGCCTCGCCGAGCTTCATGCGCAGGAAGCTGTTCGCGGTGTAGCGCGTCACCGAGCGGTAGTGGCGCGCCATCAGGCCCTTGACCATGCCGACGTAGGCGTCGACGAGCTCGGGCACGATGGAGAAGCGGTCGTAGTTGACGATCGCATCGACGTGCCGCCCCACCGCGGCAAGCGCGGCCTCGACCGCGCGCTCGATGCGGGCGATGTCGGCTTCGGTACGCACCGCCAGGCCTTCGAAGTTCACGAAGAACAGCTCCTGCTCGGCGTCGTAGGACAGGCGCTGCTCGAGCGGAATCTCGAGCAGGTCCCGCCGCAGGCCCATCGCCTCGTCGGCGAAGATGCGCGCATCCATCGGCGCCGGCGGGCGCTTGATGACCGGGGCGAAGTCCATGTGGGCGAGGATGTCGCGCTGCAGGTCCACGCCGGGCGCGATCTCGATCAGCTCCAGTCCTTCCGCGCACAGCCGGAACACGCAGCGTTCGGTGACGTAGAGCACGTCCTGCTGCCACTTGACCGCCTGCGGGCCGCTGAAGGTGCGGTGCTCGACTTCGGCGACGAACTTCCTCGCGCTGCCCTCCTGCGCGATGCGCAGGCAGCCGTCCTCCACCACCACCTGCAGCGCACCGGCAAGTGAAGGTGCCGACGAAGACCACCTTCTTGGCGTTCTGCGAGATGTTGATGAAACCGCCCGCGCCGGCCAGCCGCGGACCGAAGCGCGAAACGTTGAGATTGCCTTCGCGGTCGGCCTGCGCCAGGCCGAGAAAGGCGATGTCCAGCCCGCCGCCGTCGTAGAAGTCGAACTGGCTGGGCTGGTCGATGATCGCCTGGGTATTGACCGCCGCGCCGAAGCTCAGCCCGCCGGCCGGAATGCCGCCGATCACGCCGGGCTCGGCGGTGAGCGTGAGCAGGTCGATGACCTGCTCCTCGGCGGCGACGCTGGCCACGCCTTCGGGCATGCCGATGCCCAGGTTCACCACCGCGTCGGCCTGCAGCTCCATCGCCGCGCGGCGGGCGATGATCTTGCGCTCGCTCATGCCCATGCCGGCGATCGCCGACATCGGCACGCGCAGCTCGCCGGAAAACGCGGGGTTGTACTGCTCGCTGTAGGTCTGCATGTGGTGCTCCGGCCGCTCCGCGACCACCACGCAATCGACCAGCACGCCGGGCACCTGCACCTGGCGCGGGTTCAGCGAGCCGCGCTCGGCGACTCGCTCGACCTGGGCGATGACGATGCCGCCGGAATTGCGCGCGGCCATCGCGATCGCACGCGCCTCCAGCGTCAGCGCTTCCTTTTCCATCGTGATGTTGCCGTCGGCATCGGCGGTGGTGCCGCGGATGATGCCGACGTGGATCGGGAAGGCCTTGTAGAACAGGTATTCCTCGCCGTCGATCTCGAGCAGGCGCACGCGCTCGGCAGTGGTGCGCTGGTTGAGCCGGCCGCCGCCGAAGCGCGGATCGACGAAAGTCCCCAGCCCGACCCGCGTCAGCGTGCCGGGCTTGCCGGCGGCGATGTCGCGGAACAGGTGCGAGATGACGCCCTGGGGCAGGTTCCAGGCCTCGATGCGGTTGTCGACCGCGAGCCGCTGCAGCTTGGGCACCAGCCCCCAGTGGCCACCGACGACGCTGCCGACCAGGCCTTCGTGGCCGAGGTGGTTGAGGCCGCGCTCCTTGCCGTCACCCTGGCCGGCGGCATAGACCAGCGTGAGATTGCGCGGGCCGCCGTGGCCGGCGCCGTCGGCCGCTTCGCTTTCGAGAAAACGCTGTTCCAGCGCGATGGCGATGCTTTCCGGAAAGCCGATGCCGACGAAGCCGCCGGTGGCGACCGTGTCGCCCGAGCGGATCAGGCGTACCGCCTCGCGGGCGGACACCACTTTGCCGCTGTCCGAAACGTTCAGCGACGCGGCCATGGGGTGGCGAGCGATGCTCATGTCCTGTCTCCTCCGCGGCCGGGCTCAGAAGCTGCCGAACAAGGTGCCGAGCGCGATCACGATCGCCAGCGCCATCAGCGGGAACACCACGGTGTTCATGGCGATGAAGCCGTAGGACTGCCGGTGGTTGAGCTTGCAGATCGCGAGCAGCGAGATCACCGCGCCGTTGTGCGGCAGCGTGTCCATGCAGCCGGAGGCCATCGCCGCGACGCGGTGCAGCAGTTCCGGGCTGATGCCGGCGGCATTGGCCATGGCGAGATACTCCGCGCCCAGCGTCTTCAGCGCGATCGACATGCCGCCCGAGGCCGAGCCGGTGATGCCGGCCAGCACGTTGACCGCCACCGCCTCGGAAATCAGCGGATTGCCCGGGGCGATGCCCAGCACCAGGTCGCGGATGATGACGAAACCGGCCAGCGAGGCGATCACGGTGCCGTAGCCGACTTCGGTCGCGGTATTGAGGATCGGCAGCATCGAACCGAAGGAGCCTTCGTTGACGGTCTTCATCAAGTCGGTCCAGCGCTTCCAGTGCATCGCCACCAGCAGCATGATCGCCACGGCGAGCGCGACGATGATCGACCAGATGCCGATCAGCGAGCGGGCATCCTGCAGGCCGCCGAACTCGGGCTTGGCCAGGTAGCTGGTATCGATGTTGGGCAGCACCTGCTTGGCCATGACGAAGTTCAGGGCGATCACGACGAGGATCGGCAGCAGCGCCAGCCAGAAGCCGGGCAGCGGACCGCCGCTGTCGGCGACGGGTTCGTCGGCATGGTTGCCGTAGCCTTCGCCGGCCGCCATCAGCTTGCGTGCCTGCGCGCCCAGCCACCAGGTGCCGAGCACGAACATGATCAGGCCGCCGATCAGGCCGAGGATCGGCGCGGCAAAGGCGTCGGTGCCGAAGAAGGGGATGGGGATGGCGTTCTGGATCGCCGGCGTGCCCGGCAGCGCGGTCATCGTGAAGGTGAAGGCACCGAGCGCGATCGCTCCTGGGATCAGCCGCTTCGGAATGCCCGCTTCGCGGAACAGCGCGGCACCGATCGGATAGACCGCGAAGGCGACGACGAACAAGGACACGCCGCCATAGGTCAGGATGCCGCAGGCGAGCACGATGGCGAGGATCGCCCGCTCGCTGCCGACCTTGGCGACGATGGCATGGGCGATCGCTCGCGCCGAGCCGGAGTCGTCCATCAGCTTGCCGAACAGCGCACCGAGCAGGAACAGCGGAAAGAACTGGATCACGTAGCCGCCCATCGCCTTCATGAAGACCTGGGTGTAGGTCGGCAGCAGCAGCGCGGCCTCGCCCGACAGCAGCACGGCCAGCAGCGCCAGCAGCGGCGCGAGCAGCAGCACGCTGAGGCCGCGGTAAGCGAGATACATCAGCAGTACGAGAGACAACAGAATGCCTAGGGTGCCCATGGGGCTTCTCCTCCTGGTAGTTTTGGATGCGGACCACGCCCGCGGCCGCAGTGCCGCTGCTTGAGCAGGACGCGTGCCAGCCCGCTGGGCACATGCACGCCGACGCACCAGAAGGGGGCATGACGTTCATTCAATACCGCACCATTATTGTGCTATTGAATATGTTTATTTCCATTCGTCATGATTCGGCTCTGTGCGGCTCACGCGCGCGCAGCAGTCTTTATCCATGGACATGTCCAATAAAATGGACACTCTCTCCTGAATAGTCCAGGATTCTGGACACCGGTGCGCTGCCCGGCCGCCGGGCTTCAGCGCACGATGCCGTGTTGCTGCAGCTTCACGTACAAGCCTGCGCGCGAGATGCCGAGTCTGCTCGCAGCCAGTCTCCGGTTGCCTCCGCAGACCTGCAGGGCGGCAAGCAGCGCGGCGCGCTCGGCACTCGCCAGGCTGTCGGCGAGCGGCCTGACCATCCCGTCACCACCCCCGCCGCTTCGGCTTCGCCGCACTCGGCGTCACGTCTTGCCGCCGGCGCGGCAGCGGCGGTGAACGGCCGCGTGCTCGCCGCCCCCTCGCCGAGCAGTTCGGCCAGCACGGACGCCCCCAGCGGACCGCTGTCGGCACTGAGCTGGGCGCGTTCGAGCAGGTTGCGCAACTGGCGCACGTTGCCCGGCCAGGGCAGGGTCGCGAGCAGGGCCAGGGCATCGTCGCCCAGTTCCAGCCGCCGCAGGCCGGAACGGGCGGCGATGTCGTCGAGCAGGTAATCGACCAGCGCCGGAATGTCCTCGTGGCGCTCGTGCAGGCTGGGCACGCGCAGGCTCAGCACGTTGAGGCGGTAGAACAGGTCGGCGCGGAAAGCGCCGGCGGCGACACGCCCTTCGAGATCGACGTGCGTGGCGGCGAACACGCGCACGTCGAGCGCGCGCACCTGGTTCGAACCCAGCGGCTCGACCTGCTGCTCCTGCAATACGCGCAGCAGCTTGACCTGCAGCGGCAGCGACAAGTCGCCGATCTCGTCGAGGAACAGCGTGCCGCCATTGGCAAGCTCGAACTTGCCGACCCGCGCCTTGCGGTCGGCGCCGGTGTAGGCGCCCGGCGCAGTGCCGAACAGTTCGGCTTCGACCAGGTTTTCCGGTATCGCCGCCATGTTCACCGCGACGAACGGACCGGCGGCGCGTGCCGACAGGTTGTGGATGCCCTGCGCCAGCAGCTCCTTGCCGGTACCGGTCTCGCCGCGCAGCAGCACGGTGGCGTCGAGCTGGGCGGCACGGCGCGCCTGGCGCTTGATCTCGCCGGCCACCGCACTGGTGCCGATGAAGTTGGCGATGGTGTAGCGCGCCCGTCGCGCCTGCAGCAGCGCGCGCTCGGCCTCGGCCAGCCGCGCCTGCAGGCGGCCGTATTTCTCCACCAGCGGCTTGAGATGGCGGGCGCGGTCGAACAGCACGTAGCCCAGCGCCCCCACCACCCGCCCATCATCGTCGCGCAAGGGAATCCGGGTGACGACGAAATGCTCGTCGCCGAAAGGCATCAGGTCGAGCAGGCTGGGCTGGCCGCTTTCCACCACTTCGCGCAGCCGGCTCGCCGGCAGCACTTCCTCGATGTCGCGGCCGAGGGCTTCATGGGGGCCATCGATGCCGATCTTGCGGGCGTACTTGGCACTCATCCACACGATGCGCGCCTGGCGATTGACCGCCACCGTGCCTTCGCACTGGGCTTCGAGATGGTCGAACAGCAAGGGCATCGCCACCGTGCGGAAATACTCGGGGGAGATGCCGATCTTGAGGCCGTTTTCGTCGAGCTCGGCGGCAGACAGACCCATGGCCAGACTTGTGCGGGAATGAGGCAGGAGATTATGGGACTGCCCCACCCGCCCTGCAATGCCGGCGGGCCCGTTCAGCGTCCGCCAGCTAGCGCGCGTCGCTAACGCGCGTCTGCTACCGCGTGCTTGCTAACGCACGTCACGTTCCTCTCGGGCGATCGCCGACAGCTCGCGCAGGTACCAGGCGGCATAGCCATAACCCGCCGCCGCGACCAGCGCGGAGAACAACAGGCTGCCTTCCAGCGGCACGCCTTCCAGCACGTTGGCGACGACGACAGCGCTCAGGTACAGGGCGGCAACCATGCCGCCCATCACGCGGATCATGGCGAAAGTCTTGCGTTGCTTGAGATTGGGCTGGGCCATGGGCTGCGGGCGCGATGCGCGCGGAGGATCGGGACAGGGCGCAGGGTAGCGGATTCCGCTCCGGCTGGCACCATCGTTGCGCGCTGGGGCGCCTAACCGTTCGCACGCAGCTCTACAACTTCGTGCTCGACGACACGATATGGAATTTCCACGAACTCCGCAGGGTGGTCAATCGCCACCAGGAAACGTGCAAGTCCTTCACGACGAATCGAAACTGTCGCAGTGTTGACCAGAGGATGGAAAAGAAATCGGGAAACTGGCTCGAGCGACCGATCCATCAGCAATCGCACCTTCCTTCCATCCCGATCTGCCAACAAGGCAAAGGGGCTCATCGCACCCGGCTCCACCGCCAACAGATCCATCATTTCCACCGGCGAACAGAACGACAAACGGCCAAGTCCCAAACTGCGGCCAAGGGCGCCCAAATCCACCATGGCATCCGGCGGTGTCACGACCAGCAGGCGATCTTTTCCTTTCTTGCTTTGGACGAGCAGGTTCTTGCAGCGCGAACCTTCCAAGCATGCCGCCAGATGTGCCGAGCCCGCCATGCTATACACAGCCTGATGCCGTACTTCCCGATAATCGACTCCCAGTCCATCCAGAAATTTCAGCAAGAATTCCCGTGTGCAAATTTCATTACGATCTACCACGACACGTGCTCCAGAAACTCCCATGTTCTCAGATGGCGCAATACGCCTGAACAGCCGACTGCCGCCCGATATTCACGACCAGACCCTCGCCTGTCGATGGGTAATGCCTCCTATCCGAGGAATGGCTTCGACATTCGACCGGCCCGCATGCCACTCCCCGGCTGCCACATGTTACGCCACACCATCCGGCAAGAGGCATGCGCGCGTAATTCCCGCCACGGCGCTAGCACGAACACATGCCACGCAACCGGAGCAAGCTGCTCAAACATCGAGCATGGTGGAATCTCTTGTCAATTGGACTGCATCCTCGCGACTTAGCACACCCCGTTCCTGCAATACCTCAAGCAACAGTCGGTTTTGCGCTGCCGCCTCGCGCACCATTGCGCTGACCTTGGCATAGCCGAGCTTCGGGATGAGGGCCGTCGCAATAGCGGTGGAATCCATGAGGTGCCGTTCGTTTACCTGCACATTGGCGCGAATGCCATTGATGCACTTTTCGCGGAACAGCCGGATGCCGTTGCGCAGCAGATGAATCGAGTCGTACAAGCGGTCGGCGACGATTGGTTCGAAGTGATTGATCTCGAGCTGCCCGGCCTGATTTGCTTGTGCGATGCAAACATCGTTGCCCACAACGGCAAAGCCGATCTGCACCATGCTCATCGGTACGACCGGATTGATCTTGCCCGGCATGATCGATGAACCCGGTTGCACCGCGGGCAACTCCAGTTCGGCGATTCCGCCGTTCGGCCCGGATGACAGCAGAATCAGATCCGACGCGACCTTGGCCAGCGAGGTTGCGCAGGTACGCAACTCGGCCGACACGCGCGTGAAGGTGTCGAGATTCTGCATTGCGTCAAAGGCATTATCCGCCGGCCGGTAGTCGACACCGGTAATCTCCGCCAGATACCCATAAACACGTACCTTATAACCCTTTGGGGCGCCAAAGCCGGTGCCGATCGCCGTACCGCCCAGCGGCAGAGCCTCCAGCTCGCTACGCACTGCCTTCAGTTTCGCACTCAATCGTCCGGCCAGCGCAGCATAGCCCTCGAACAACTGGCCCAGCCTCATCGGCTGCGCATCCTGCAGGCATGTACGGCCCAGGTGCAGCACATCCTTGAATTCCTCGGCTTTACCCTGCAAGCTTGCTGCGAGGGACTCGACTTCCCCGACCAGGGGCGCCAGCAGTGCATGGGCGGCAATCTTCATGGCTGCCGGATAGACGTCATTGGTCGACTGCGAGCGGTTGATCTGGTCGTTCGGGTGTACGCGATCATAGATACCAGGCCGGCTGCCCAATAATTGCTGCGCACGGTTGGCAATCACCTCATTGACATTCATGTTCGATGACGTGCCGCCCGAACCTTCCATGAAGTCCACGATCATGAAGGCATCGTGCTGGCCATCCGCCAACTCTCGGCATGCCTGCACGATGGCGTCGCACTGAGCGCCATCGACCACGCCGACATCACGATTGGCCAGCGCTGCAGCCCACTTGCAGAAAGCAAAGGCACGTACGAACTCACGCTCGGATCCGATCGGACGTTTGGAAACGGTGAGGTTGTCCACACCTCGAACGGTATTGACGCCGTAGAGGGCATCGGCAGGAATATGGACGGTTCCGAGATAGTCCGACTCCGGTCGTTGATGGTTCTTCTGTTCAGACATGTTCACTCCAGGGGTGGATTTGGATTAGATCGAGAAGTTGTGGATTGATATCCTTCAATTCACCGTAGATCTGGCTCTCCAGAATGCTGCAAACCATTTCGAATGTTTCCCTTGCCAGCGATCCGTACTCTCCTTTCCGGGCATTCAAATAAATTCTTCGCTCAGCGTTGATATCCGCCACGAAATCATGGCGCACGAAGGCAGCCGAACGCACTCCTTGCAACAGGCATAGAGGAGTGGTAACTGCCCAGCCAATTCCCCCCGCCACCATCGAGGTCAAGGTATCCGCGGTATCCACCTCCAGGCGGCGCGGTGGATTCAGTCCCACACGACGTAACGTACGCTCGACCTGCTGCCCCAGATGCGATTGCTGGTTGAATCGTACGATTGGCAGCACCCGCGCCAGACTCATCACATCTGAAACCGAACGACATACCGGAACGCTGCCCTTGGGTGTGATGACAAAGAATCGCTCGGACATCAGCAAGTAATTACCCATCCCGTCCAACTCCAACGGGCGCGAGGAAATCACCAGATCCAGCTCTCGCTGCGCCAGCGCCTCAGCCAGATTGGGCGTCAATCCTGTGCGCAACGAAAGCTGGGCTGCATTACGCAGAAGCCGCTGCATCAATGGAGTGCCACATGTCGCAGCAAAAGAATCGATGAGCCCGACACGTAGCCCAGGCTTGATACCCTGGCTTGCTTCGATGACTGCCCCTCGAAGGTTCAAGGCCTCTTCCAGGAGGGCTTGCCCCCTACTGACGAGCGCAATGCCCGCAGGTGTAAGCGTCAGAGGTCGCGCGGAGCGGTTGAGCAAAGGAGTGCCAAAGCTTTCCTCCAGCAACCGGATGGATTGGGAAACGGCAGACTGTGAAATGCCCAAGTGCTCCGCGGCCCTCGACATGTTGCAGTCCTGAGCGGTCGTAAGGAAGACACGGAGCATTTGCATATCGATGGGGCGATTCTTCTGCATGTCGTCTCCTTTTCCATGCTCCGCATGAAGCGTGCGCAAGTTCGATCTTTCCCGAAGGGGGGCCTGCCCCCCTCCGAAGATCTCCACAGTTGGCTTTGCCGCCTTGGCCACAGGCTCACTGTACGTCTGCGAGCTTCACTTTCGACGTTTCCGGCGCCCACAGATAGGAGGCTACCGCTCCGAACAGCATGACTGCCACACATGCGCCGAGCGCTGCGTGAATGCCGAAGTCCTGGACGACGATAGGCAATAGAAAAGTGCTGATAGCCGAGCCAAATCGACTTGCCGCTACTGCAAAGCCGACGCCCGTTCCGCGCAAATGGGTAGGAAACAGCTCGGGAGGGTAGATGAACTCCAGGTTCGCCGACGCAGACAGGATGAGAGCAAACAGCGCGAAGGCGATGATCACTCCGTTGGAACCAAGAACACCGGCGGCCAGCACTGCCAGGACACCGGCCCCAAGCATGAACGTGCCGATCAGGAATGTGCGCCTGAGAATCCTGTCGACGATGAGGACTCCGATCACCGCGCCGATCATCAAGAAGATGTTGTAGGCAAGGCCGCCAAGGTACTTGTCGGTCACATGGAGGGATTCGAGTATCTTCGGCAGAAACGTGCCAAGCGCGAAATAGGGAATGACCTGGCAAGCGTAGAAAATGCCCCCAATGGCTGTATTCTTTCTCCACTTCCTCGAGAAAAGCTCCGCCCATTCGCCACCCCTCTTGCGCACTTCCGTCACCGTAGTCGGCAGGACGACGCCGTCCCCGAACTTGGCACGGACGATTCGCTCAGCCTCCTCTCTGCGCCCTTTCTTGATGAGCCATAGCGGAGACTCGGGTACGCCGAGGCGGAAGAAGAAGATGAGCGTAGCCGGGACTGCACTCACCACGAGCATGTAGCGCCATGCATCGGGCCCCAGGTCGCGCAGGAAGAAACCGATGATGTACGAGAAGGCATAACCCGCCACCCAGGCAACCGCCATGATGCTGAGCAATCTTCCCCGGAATTTGATCGGCGACAATTCGGTCAGCAGCGCCTTGCTTACGACATAGTCGAACCCAAGCACCACGCCAAGTGCGAAGCGCAGAATCAATAGCTGCCATGCTTCAGTGACGAAGAATTGCGCGGCGGAAATAACCGCCGCAAACAGCATGTCGTAGGCAAAAATATTGCGCCTTCCGAAGCGATCCACGATGACGCCCGAAATCAGGCTGCCAAAAAACAGCCCCGTCAAGGCGGCAGCCCCCAGCAACCCCATCCAGACGACATCGAGCTGCAAGGGGACGACTGCAAGCGCGATGGCAAGACCTATGATGCCTAGCTCGAAGCCGTCGGCGAACTGGCCACCGCAAGCAGATGATCCGACATGAAGATGAAAGCGTTTGAATGGCACGCTTTCGAATGGAATTGAATTATCAGGGATTGCCTGTCTCATGCCGCTTGTCTCCTGTTGAATAGCAACACCTGGCTGCTGATAAGCGACTATAGAGAGCGCAATAAGCATGATCTATACTGCACACCGCAGTATTAGCGAGACTTATATAAACTCTTAAATAGAGAAATAATCCCTCGTTTAATTCTTGCCAAGAATTCCGCAGCTTTAATAGGTGGCGAGGCCGGGTGATCAATGAGTCTCCTCTGCCTCCGGAATGGCGGCGATGGTCGAACCATCGGTATTGGCTCCACGGCACACGCACCACCTCGGCGACGAACGGCGGCAGAATTGCGGGTCTTGCACCACAACCAACACTCCCGGGATCAGGCCTCGATGGACGAATCTCCGCCACCAGCACAGCCGGCCGAACTGACCGACAGTACCGCAGCCCACGCCGACGGCTGGGCCGACCTGCTGTCCGGACGCCATCTCGCCAGCGTCCTGGTCATGGCGAGCGGCGTGCTGCTGTACGCGATGAACCTCTACTTCACCGCCGCGCTGATGCCGTCGATCGTCGAGGACATCGGCGGCCAGGCCTACTACGCCTGGGTGACGACGGCCTTCGTGGTCTCGGCCATCGTCGGCTCGCTGTCGGTCAGCCGCATCCTCGACTGGAAAGGCTCGGCTGCCGCCTACCTGATCGCCTTCAGCATCTTCTTCGTCGGCGCCATCGGCAATGCGGCAAGCCCGACGATGGAGCTGCTGATCGCCAGCCGCGCGGTCCAGGGCCTGGGCGGCGGCCTGCTGGTCGGGCTCGGCTACGCGGTGATCCGCACCGCGCTGCCGGCCAGGCACTGGGCGCGGGCGGCCGGCGTCGTCTCCGCGATGTGGGGCGTGGGCACGCTGTTCGGCCCCGCGCTCGGCGGCCTGTTCGCGGAGCTGGGCCTGTGGCGCGCGTCCTACGCCGCGCTGGCCGCCGTGGCGCTGCTACTGGCGGCCGTGGTGCGGCGCTCCTTCGCCGGCTCGGCCGGTTCCGGACATCGTGCGCCGGTGCCTGCGGTTTCGCTGTTCGTCCTCATCCTCGCCACGCTCGCGATCAGCCTCAGCGCCGTGGTGCCGATGGGCTGGCCGGCGCTGGCCGCGATCGGCATCGGCCTCGCCCTGCTCGGGCTTTTCATCGCCGTGGAGCGCCGTTCTCGGCACACCATCCTGCCCGCCCTCGCCTACCAGCGCGGCAACACGCTGAAATGGGTCTACCTGACCGTCGCGGCGCTGAGCGCCGGCGTCGTGATGGAAAACTTCATTCCGCTATTCGCGCAACGGCTGGCCGGCCTGAGCCCCCTGCTCGCCGGCCTGCTCGGCGCGGTGCTGTCGCTGGCCTGGACCTGTGCCCAGTTGTTCATCGTCTCGGTGCGTGCCGATGCCACCCGCCGCCGCGCCATCCGCATCGGCCCGCTGCTGCTTGCAGCGGCGCTGATCGGCTACGGCCTGCTGCAGACCGACGGCGCCGGGCCGTCGACCGTCGCTGCCTGGGCACTGCTGCTCGCCGTCGCCGGTACCGGCATCGGCCTCGCCTGGCCGCTGCTCGGCGTCGCCGCGATGAGCAGCACGCAGGACGCTGCCGAAGGCGGCAAGGCCGCGGCGGCGATCTCGACCACGCAGCTCATCGCGCTGTCGATCACCTCCGCCCTCGGCGGCACGCTGATGGCGGCAGGCGGCCAATCCATCGCCGATGCGGCGCGCTACGCCACGCTCGGCATCGCGCTGCTGGTGCTGCCGGGTATCTTCACCGCGCGCATCGTGACGCGGCAGTAGCCGCACGCGATACCCGCAAGCGTTACCATCCCTCCACCACCCGCCACGACGAGCCCGATGCCCGCTGCAGCCGAACGATCCGACCTCGCCCCCGATCCCGCCGGCGGACCGCCGCTCGCCAACGCGCTGCTGTTCGCCCTGGTCTTCGTCGAAGGCTTCGTCTCGCTCGGCGCCGAGATCGTCGCCCTGCGCCGGCTGGTGCCGCACGTGGGCAGCGCAATCACCGTCACCGCGCCGACGATCGGCTTCTTCCTGCTCGCACTGGCGCTCGGCTACCAGGCCGGCGGGCGCGTCGCGGGCAACTACCTGGCGCGGGTGCGGCACAACTTCCTCGCCGCCGCGGTGCTGATCGCGGTGGGGCTGTCCGGGCCGGTGGCCGAGCTGCTGTTCACCCACCTGCAGCCGGCGCCGCTGGCCTGGTTCGCGCTGATCGGCGGCATCCTGTGCCCGGTGGCCTGGCTGCTCGGCCAGACGGTGCCGATCCTGACCAACCTGCTGCGCCATGCGCGCGCCGGCGAACGCAGCGGCGCGGCGCTGTACTGGTCCACGCTCGGCTCCTTCCTCGGCGCGGTGTCGCTGTCGATGCTGGTGATGCAGTGGCTGGGCGTGGGTGCCGCCGTGCTGATCTGCACCGCCCTGCTGCTGGTGCTGGTGCCGCTGCTGAGCGAGGCCGGCCACGCCCGCCACTACGCGATGCTGCTGTCCGCCCTCGTCGCCGGCGCCGCGCTCGCCGCCAACCTGGTGCTGCCGCAGCAGACCGAGACTGCCTACGCCACCTACCGCGTGGCGCCGACCACGCTCGACGGCTTCGACAATCCGCGCGTGTTCTGGGTCAACAACTCGGCCGCGTCGATCATCGACAATACCGAGCCGCCGCAATACGCACGCTACATCCAGCGCCTGCGCACGCTGCTGCTGGACGAACTGGCCTTCCGCGAGCGCCGCGTGCTGGTGCTGGGTGCCGGCGGCTTCACGCTGTCGCACCGCGAGCCGCTCAACCACTACACCTATGTCGACATCGATCCGGCGATCAAGGACATCGCCGAGCGCGACTTCCTGCGTGAGCCGGTGCGCGGCGAATTCATCGTCGCCGACGCCCGCGCCTTCGTGCGCGACAGCACCGAGCGCTACGATGCGGTGGTGGTGGACGTCTACAGCGCCCTCACCAGCATCCCTGCCCACCTGGTGACGCGCGAATTCTGGCGCAGCACGCGACAGGCGCTGAAGGAAGACGGCCACCTGATCGCCAACCTGATCCTCGACACCCGCCTGGCCACGCCTTATGCGCGCAACCTGCTGGCGAGCATCCAGGCCGAGTACGGCCCCTGCGCGGTCGAAGTGCTGTTCCGCGACCGGCCGCTGTCGAACGTGCTGGTGCAGTGCCACGCCGCCAACCCGCCGCTGGCCGGCGAGCCTTACACCGACGAGCGCAACCGCGCCGACCTGGATGTATTGCGCTCGCAGTGATTGCAGCTCGGGAGCTGGTGGTAGCGCTGGCGACACGCATGCCACCCGGAAGTGGCCAGCGCATCCGGAGCGGGTGCTTCAATCCTGCGGCAGAAAGGCCGCGAAGGACGCCGGCAGCGGCGCGTTCTCCAGGCTGCGCTGGGTGAACAGGAAGCGGCCGTCGCAGACGAAACCGAGGTCGGCCCAATCCACCGCATTGAGCGCATCGCGGAAAGCCTCGAGGTCGACGTCCTCGCGATGCGGAAACACCGCCATCACCGCGCCGTCGTAGTCCTTGCAGTCATGGACGAAGAACGGCCGCGCGACCCGCGTCCGGCCATTCACATACACCCGCGGGCGCTCGCTGCGGTGGTGCATGCGCCCCCACATCCACCAGTTCGACTCGTCGAAGTTCGTCACCTTGCGCTGCAGCAGGCGGACCTTGTGCGGCAGCAGCGCAGCAGGCGGCGGCTCGCCCGGCTCGGGCCAGATCATGCGCCGGGTGCGGCCGGTGCTGACGGTGGATGAACAGACGAACTCGCGGTTGCCCTGCTCCGCGTCGGCATACAGCTCGTCCGCGCCGGACACCGCGCCGACCTTGACGAAAGCCACTTGCGACAGCCGCAGCGGGTAGTCCTCGCGGGCGAACATCAGGTGCCCTGCGCGCTCGACGAAATGGCGCGGCTGCCAGGCCGGTGCCGCGAGCGCGACATCGAGCTCGTCGTCGACGCCGATCTCGCAATAGCGCATCGCGTGGTCGCGGCGGCCTTGCTCGAAGCGCCAGATCAGGCAGTTCGGCAAGGCATCGTCGAACACCCGCGCATCGCCGAGCGAGATCGCATCGGTGATGCTGCCCGCCTCCGCCAGCAGGCGGTTCAGCTTCACCGCCGAGGTCGTCTTCAGGAAGTCGCGCGGCGTGATGAAGATCAGTTCGCCGCCCGGCTTCAGGTGGCGCAGGCATTTCTCGATGAAGAACAGGTACAGGTTGGAGCGCCCGTCCAGGCAGCGCCCGTGGTGGCCGCGCGTGATCAGTTCGCGCGTGGCGGCGGGGATGTCCTGAAAGCGAACGTAGGGCGGATTGCCGATGATGGTGTCGAACTGCTCGTGCACCGGATAGGCGAAGAAATCCAGCACCCGCGCACCGGGCGGGCAGTGATCCGGGTCCAGCTCCAGCCCCACCGCGCCGGGCAGATGGCGCAGGAAGGCGCCGTCGCCGCAGGACGGCTCCAGCACCCGCCCGCCGTTGCGGCGCAGCGCCAGCATGACGCGCACCACCGGTGCCGGCGTGAACACCTGGCCGAGCGCGGCGACGTCGCGCAGACCGAGGCCGTACTGGCCGGATGCGGGCAGGAATGTGGGTTCGGCTGACATGGGCGGCGATGTTACCAAGCCGGCTGCGGGAGCGGGAGAACAGTTCGCTGCTGTCTATACTGAAGGGCAGGAATCAGCCATTTCCGTTTCATGTACGAGGCCAAGGACATGGACATCCGCATTCAGCGAATCTACGAACCACCCTCGCCCGGCGACGGCTGCCGCGTGCTGGTCGATCGGCTGTGGCCACGCGGCCTGCGCAAGGAAACCGCGGCGCTGGACCACTGGTTGCGCGAGCTGGCGCCATCGACCGAGCTGCGCCACTGGTTCAACCACGATCCGGCGCGCTGGGATGAGTTCCGCCGCCGCTACGCAGAGGAGCTTGGCCACGGCGAAGCCGCCGACGCGCTGGCGACACTGCGCGAACTGGCCGCCGCCCAGCCGGTGCTGACACTGCTCTACGCCGCGCACGACACCGAGCACAACAACGCCGTTGCGCTGCGCGAGCAATTGCTGGCCGGCAAGGCGAACTGAACCTGCGCGCTACCGGCCGGATCACCGTACCCAGCAAGCTCAGCCGGGGTGCCTAGCCGCGCTAGGGGTAACCTTCAGCAGGGCAGATCTGCAGCCTGCTTTCGCGGCAGAAGCCGCCAGGCTGCCTCTCTCAATTTCCCCGCATCTGCCGCGCCACCAGCGCGGGGTTGTCGCCCTGGTAGGCGGCCTTGATCACGTCCCAGGCCTCTTCGGCCGTCTCGGCGTAGTGGAACAGCTCCTTGTCCTTGGGGCTGATCACGCCGTGCTCGACCAGCACGTCGAAATCGATCAGCTTCTGCCAGAATTCGCGCCCGATCAGCACGATCGGCCGGCGCCGGATCTTGCCGGTCTGCGTCAGCGTCAGCACTTCGAACAGCTCGTCCAGCGTGCCCAGCCCGCCCGGGAAGCTGACCAGCGCCACCGCGCGCATCAGGAAATGCATCTTGCGGATGGCGAAATAGTGGAACTGGAAGCACAGCTCGGGCGTGATGTAGGGATTCGGCGCTTCCTCGAAAGGCAGGAAGATGCTCATGCCCATGCTGCGCCCGCCGGCCTCGTGGGCGCCGCGGTTACCCGCTTCCATGATGCCCGGGCCGCCGCCGGTGGCGACGATGACCGGCTCGCCGAGTGCTCCGGATTCGCGCGTCACCAGTTCGGCGAAGCGGCGCGCTTCCTCATACCAGCGTGCATTCCTGACCATCTGCTCGGCCTTGCGGATCGCCTCTTGGTCGCCGTCGGCACGTGCCTCGACCAGCATCGCCGCAGCCACGTCGGGCGCCTTGAAGCGGGCGCTGCCGAACACCACCACGGTCGATTCCACTCCCTGCTCCTGCTGGATCAGCTCGGGCTTCAGCAGTTCGAGCTGCAGGCGCACCGGCCGCAGTTCCTCGCGCAGCAGGAAATCGGTGTCGGTGAAAGCCATGCGGAACGAGCTGCCGGGGCCGTCGTAGCGGCCGTGCGGCTGCGCTGCGCGGGCTTCGTCCTCGGCGGAAGGAAAGTTGCGGGCGCGGAGCAGGGACTTATCGGTCATGAAGGCATCCAGATGAGATTCGGGGCCGACATGATCGCATCCCCAGGTTACGCCAAGCGAGCGCCCGCACGCCGCGGCGTGCGTCGCGTCACGCTTGCGTGGCCGCCCGACGCTTCAAGGACGCGGCGACGAAGCGCCACACCATGCCCGACGCATCCGGCCCCTGCGGGTCGCTGAACAGCTGGCGCGCGTCGCCGCCGCTCCAGGCATGGCCGAGCCCTTCGACCTCGACGAGTTGCGCGACGAGCCGGCGCCCTGCGCGGTAGTCGGTGACCGTCATCGGCCGCCGCGCGCCGCGCTGCATGCGGCGCGGCTCGCCGGCCCGTGCGCCCGAAGCGGCCGCCCACAGCTCGGCCGCAGCACGTCCGTTGGCCGGTGCGACCACGCGATCGGCCTGGCCGTGGATCACCAGCAGCGGCGGCAGTCCGCCATCCGGCGCCAGCTCCGCTTTCGCCGTGCGCCGCCCGCCCATCGCCGCCAGCGCGGTGGCGGCCGAATGGGCGCTGCCCGGCGGCACGCCGCAGTGCATGGCCACCGCGACGAAACGATCGGGGTGGCGCTCCGCCAGCAGCGCGGCCATGCTCGCACCGGCCGAAATGCCGGCCAGCGCGACGGCTCCGCGATCCGCCGGGTAGAGCAGGCAGACCTGGTCGATCGCCGCCATCAGCGTCGCCGCCTCGGCATTGGCGTGGCGGCTGCGGGTGTCGTACCAGTTCCAGCAGCCCTGCGGATTCGCCGTGCGATCCTGCTCGGGATACAGCACCAGCAAGCGCTCGCGCCGGGCGATGCGGTTCATCCGCGTGCTGTGGGCGAACTGTGCCGCCGTCTGCCCGCAGCCATGCAGCATCACCAGCAGCGGCCGGCGCTCGTTATTGCGAATGCCGGGCGGCCGGAACAGATGGAAGCGGCGCACGCCTGCCGGACCGAGCGCCTGGCCGGCGATCCAGTCCCCCGCACCGGGCGGCGGCCGATGCGGCGCGGCGATCGCGTCGACCGTCTGCGCGACGGCCTTGCCCACCGCCCGCGTCCCCGCGGCGAGCGCCTTGCGCGTCATCGAAGTCGTCGCGCGCTGCAGCGCACGGGCCAGCGGCGATTTGCGGATGCGACGGCTCATTGCTTGACGACCTCCCTCATGCGCGCGCGCAATCCCGAGGCGCGCAGCGTGCGTGCCGCGCAGCCGGCGACGAAGACCTCGCCGGCGCCGGCCACCATCACCCGACTCGCGGCACGGGTGACACCGGTATAGATCAGTTCGCGCGTCAGCACCCGCAGCGGCTGGGCCGGCAGCATCAGCAGCACTTCGTCGAATTCCGAACCCTGGCTCTTGTGCACCGTCAGCGCGAAAGCGGTGTCGTGGGCCGGCAGGCGCAGCGGCGGCACAGGGCGGAAGCCGCCTTCGGCCGCCGGGAAGAACACCCGCGGCCTGCCCTGCTCGTCGGGCAAGCACAGGCCGACGTCGCCGTTGAAGAGGCCGAGGCGGTAGTCGTTGGCAAGCACGATGACCGGCCGCCCCGGGTACCAGCGCCCGGCGGCGCTGCGGTCCGGCGCCAGGCCGAGGGCGGCGCGCAGCCGGGCTTCGAGATGGGCGTTCAGCGCGACCAGGCCGCGGCTGCCGTCGCGCACCGCGACGAGCACGCGGAAGCGCTCGAAAGCGTGCATCAAAGCAGGAACGTCGAGCGCGCGAGCAGCCGCAGCCATGCTCGCCGGTTTCGCCGAAGCCTCACCTGGACCGGCCCCCAGGCCGGCCCGCAGCAGCGCGAAATAAGGTCCATAACCCGCTTCGATGCGCGCCAGCGCTTCGGCCCCCGGACGTTCACCACCATCCTCGATCCAGCACGCCGATTCGTCGCCGCCGGCCGCCAGCCAGGCGAGCGCGGCTTGACCACGGCCGGCGCGGATGTCGGCCGCCAGCCGGCCGATGCCGGAGTCGGCGCGGAAGCGGTGGCTTTCCGCCAGCCAGACGACGCAATCGGCCAGTGCAGCAGTACCCTCTCCTGCTTCGCCATCCTCGCCTTCGTCCTGCTGCAGGCCGGTTTCGGCTGCGGCAATGTCGACCAGCCCGGTATGGGCCGCCGCGGTGTGGACTGCCCCGGTATCGACCGCCGCGGTCTGGACCGCCCGATCTATCAGCGCCAGGCGGGCGCGCATGGCGGCAGAAAAGCTGCGCTGCGCCGACAGTTCGGCGAACACCGCGCCGGCTTCGACGGCGGCAAGCTGGTCCTTGTCGCCGAGCAGCACCAGCCGTGCCGCCGGCGGCAGCGCATCCACCAGGCGGGCGGCGAGCGCCAGGTCCAGCATCGAGGCCTCGTCCACCACCAGCACATCCACCGCCAGCGGCTTGCCGGCATGGTGGCGGAAACGGCCGGCTTCCGGCGTGACGCCGAGCAGGCGATGCACGGTGAAGGCCTCGGTCGGCAGCCTGGCCGCGAGTCCGGCCGGCAGTGCCTGCGCACGCTGGCGCAGGGCTTCGAGCATGCGCGCGGCGGCCTTGCCGGTCGGCGCGGCCAGCGCGATGCGCAGGGCTGGTTCGCGTTCGAGCAGGCAGGCGAGCAAGGCCGCGACGGTGGTGGTCTTGCCGGTGCCCGGCCCGCCGCTGATCACCGTCAGCCGGCCTTGCAGCGCCAGCGCGACGGCAAGCTTCTGCCAGTCGGGCGCGGCTGCGGCGCGCGGCGGAAACAGGCTGTCCAGCAGCGCCCGTTGTTCGGCGCTCGGTGCTTCCACCGTCTCCACGGGCCGGGCGCGCGCCACCAGGGCCGCGGCCAGCCCGCGCTCCTGGTCGAAATGGCGGCGCAGATAAAGGCGGTCCTCGTCGTCGAGCACCAGTGGATGCGCCGATGCGCCGCCGACCGCCTGCGCCACGCTGGCGACCACGCCGCTGGCACGCAGCGCGTCACGCAGCCGTTCGAGCCGGGCGGCAGCATCGGCTTCCGCCCCGGGCGGGGCATCGCTGCCCGGCGGCACACCATCCCGGGCTTCGGCCGCATCCGCCATCGGCGCGGACGGCTCCTCCAGGCTGATTTCGGCGTCGGCGAATGCGCCGTCCGCCGGGCCGGCAAGCGCCGCGAGCGGCATGCAGACGTGGCCGGCACTGGTGGCGAAGGCCAGCCGGCGTGCGGCCGAAGCCAGCACGGCGCGGCTCCCGGCCGGCGCCTGCAGCGTATCGGCCCAGGCCAGAAGGTGGCGGGCGAAGCCTTCGGCGAGATCGTTCATGCCGGCTCCACGATGGCCGCCTCGGCCCTGCCGGCCAGCAGCGCATCGAGCTCTTCGAGCACCTTGCGCGGGCAGCGGTGGTGGAACACGCCGGCCGGCCGGCCATCGAGCTGCCAGCCCGGCCGCACGCCGCGCACGAACAGGTAGAGCGCGCCGCCGAAATGGCGCTCGTAGTCGTAGTCCGGCAGGCTGCGGCCGAGGTGGCGGTGCAGCGCCACGCCGTAGATCAGGTGCTGCAGGTGGTAGCCGTGCGCCTGCATCGCCGCTTCGAGGCCGGCGGGCGCATAGTCCTGCGGACGGTCGCCGAGGTGGTTGGACTTCCAGTCGAGCAGCCAGTAGCGGCCGTCGTGCTCGAACACCAGGTCGATGAAGCCTTTCAGATAACCCTCGAGATCCTTGAACGACAGCTTCGGCACAGGATAGCCCCGCACCGCGAGCCAGGCGTCGAGCTGCGCAGCCGTCAGGCGCGGCGCGGGCAGATGGAAACCCAGCTCCACCAGCCGGCTCGCGCGCGGCACGCTGTCCAGGCGTAATCCCGCACCCGAAGCCTCCGTCATCAGCAAGGGCGTGGCCACCACCTCCGCCAGCAAGCGGCGCAGCATCCGCGGCAGGGCCGCCGATCCGGCCGGCATACGCTGCGGATGGGCGGCGAGCGCAGCGGCGATGGCTTCATCCCAGCCGCTGTCGTCGCTAAAGTCGGCCAGCTCGAACAGCGCATGCATGCAGTCGCCGGCCACCGGGCCGCGCGGAAAGCGCAGGATGTCGTCGTCCGCCGGCGCAGGCGCCGGCACCGTATCCGTGGCGGCAGCCAGGCCGCTCAACGCGGCCAGTTCGCCGCCATCCAGCGCATTGGCGTCGTGGTCCAGCGCGGCCTGCTCCAGCACCACCTGGCCTCGGGCCGCGCCGGCGATCAGCGCGCTGAAGCTGCCGATGCGCCAGCCGGCCGGCACCACCGGCGGCCGCAGCGCACGCGGCCGCTGGCCGGCACCGCTAGCCGGAGCGAGTGCTTCGCCGTACCCGTCCGGCAGGTCCGACCACTGCATGACCGGCTTGCCTTCGTACAGGCAGGCGCCGGCAAGCGCGCGCCAGCGGGCTTCGATGTCCATCGGCGTCGACCTGTAGCCGGCCCAGGCATCGGCAGCCGTGCCGGCGCCGGCCACCATCCAGTTGAGCAGGCTGCGCACGCTCTCGGTATGGCTGATGGTCTTACCGCGCTTGGCATAACAACCCACCACCAGGTAGCAGCGGTGCACCGCGCGCGTCAGCGCGACGTAGATCAGGCGCAGGTCCTCGGCCTGGCGTTCGCGGCGCAGGCGGACCTTGATCGCTTCGTCCTGCGCTGCGGCCTGGCGGTAGTCGAGCACCAGTTGACCGCTGTCGTCGTGCCAGGCGCGCATCGGGCCTTCGCTGCGGCCGCCGGCGTGGCCGTCGAACAGGAAAGGACAGAACACGATGCCGTATTCCAGCCCTTTCGCCCGGTGGATGGTGACGATCTGCACCAGGTTGCGGTCGGACTCCAGCCGCAACTGGGCCGCTTCGCCGCCGCTGCCCTCGCGGCGCTGCGTGGCCAGCGTGCGCAGCAGGACTTCGGGCGCAGCGTCGCCGGCGATCTGCTGCAGCAGTTCGGCCAGATGCATCAGGTTGGTCAGCCGGCGTTCGCCATCCGGCCGGCCGAGCAGGCGGGCGGCGACACCCTCGTCGCTCAGCCACTGCCGCAGCATCACGCCGAAGCCGCGCGACAGCCAGATCTCGCGCCAGCGCACGAAGGCGTCGAGCTTGTCGAGCAGCGCGCCTTCGTCGTCGGCCAGCCTGGCCAGCGCCGAGGCGTCGAAGCCCATTGCCGTCGTCGCCAATGCCGCCTTGACGCGGCGCTCGCGCAGCGGCTCGGCGATCGCCAGCAGCACGCGTTCCAGCTCCTCGGCGTCTTCGGTGTGGAACACGCTGGCCTGCGACAGCTCCACGCTGCCGACGCCGACCGCCGCCAGTGCGCGGCGCATGCGCGCGCCCTGGCCGTGGCTGCGCACCAGCACGGCGATGTCGGCAGGCGCCAGCGGCCGCTCGCCGATACGGATCTGCCCGGTCGCAGCGGCCGCCAGCAGGCGCGCGATCTCGGCCGCGCAGGCGCGTGCGGCGCGCTGCAGCGCCTGTTCGCGCGGCAGCCGGGTACCTCCGCCCTCGTCGCTGTCGGCCTGGGTGTCGTCGCGCGGGATGCGCCATAGCTGCAGCGGCGGGACTTCGCCGGCCGGCGCCGTGGCATCCATCAGCGGCTTGCGCGGCCGGCTGCCGGCACCGACGCGGACGTAGTCCAGCCCGTCCATCATGAACACCGCCGGGTTGGCGCCGAACAGCTGGTTGCAGGCTTCGATCAGCGCCGGCGCCGAGCGCTGGTTGTGGCGCAGCGTATAGCGCGCATCGGTGCGCTCGCGCGCGGCGAGATAGGTGTGCAGGTCGGCGCTGCGGAAGCTGTAGATCGCCTGTTTGGGGTCGCCGACCAGGAACAGGCTGCCGTAGCGGCCTTCGCCGCGATAGATGCGGTCGAAGATGCCGAACTGCAGCGGATCGGTGTCCTGGAACTCGTCGATCAGCGCCACCGGGTAGCGCGTGTGCAGCGCCGCCGCCAGCCAGGGCTGCCCACCCGCATGCAGGGCCTGGTGGGCGTTCCACAGGATGTCGTCGAAGCCGATCTGGCGGCGTTCGGCCTTGCGCCGGCGCAACTCGTCCGCAGCCGTGTCGACGAAGCGCCGCAGCAGGCTCAGTCGGGCGGTCGCCAGCAGGGCATCGACTTCCGCCCGCGCCGCCAGCAGTTCGCCGGCGGCCTCGAAGAAGGGATGGCACGGCGCGGCGATGCCCTTCCTGCTGCCGGCGGCGGTGATGCCTTGCTTCAGCACCTCGGCGGAGAACAGCCTCAGCTTATCGCCCTGCTCGCCGGCAATCGGCTGCAAGGGATCGTCCGCCGCCAGCCAGCCGGCCCATTGGTCGGCCGCGGTCTCGATCGCCTGCGGCTTGTAGCGCGTGCCGTTGAGGCCGTCGAGCGCGCCATTCACGCAGGCGACGGCTTCGTCCAGCCTCGCCGCCAGCGCACGTGCTGCGGCATAGGCCTGCCGCAGCCGCGCCTCGGCCGCCGTCAGCGCGGCCGCGCCTTCGCCGCCGTCCGTGCCCTCGTCCCACAGCGCGCGGGCGCAGGGCCGGCCCATGTGGCGCTGCAGGATGCCGGCCCAGCTTGCGGGGCAGTCGCCCCGGTTCAGCAGTTCGTCCGCCAGCAGCGGCGGCAGCGCGCTGCCCGCGACTTCGCGCCGCCAGAAGTCCTGCGCCACTTCCAGCCGCAGCGCGTTGTCGTCCTCGACCAGTTCCAGCGCATAAGGCAGGCCGGCGGCGAAAGGCGTGTCGGCCAGCGCGCGCTGGCAGAAGCCGTGGATGGTGAAGATCGCTGCTTCGTCGAAAGTCTGCAGCGCGTGGCGCAGGCGCACGCTCATCCGCGCATCGTCGAGGCCGCGCGCCCGCAGCGTGTCGAGCAGTTGCGGCACGAAGGGGTCGTCGCCCGCCGCCGCGCCGTCGAGCACGCGCAGGGTTTCGACGATGCGCTCGCGGATGCGGCCGGACAGTTCGGCGGTCGCCGCCTTGGTGAAGGTGACGACCAGCAGGGATTCGACCGGCAGTTCCCGCTCCAGCAGCAGGCGCAGGTACAGGCCGCAGATGTTCCAGGTCTTGCCGGTGCCGGCCGAGGCCTCGATCAGGCGGATGCCGTCCAGCGGGCAATCAAAGACGTCGAGTTCCGGAGCTGCGGACATGGTGAAAATGGCGCGGTCGAAGATTGAGCCGTCACGCAGGAGAGCGAGGGCGGGGACAGGCGACGATAGCACGGTGCCCGGGCCATCCGGCCTGCCGACGTGCGCCGATTGTCCGCGTCAATCGCCCGAATCAAACGCAGCGATGCGTTTAAGCGGTATTCTGACCGCTCAGCCGATTCGCTTACGGCGACATCCGACTTGCATCGCAGGCCGGACGACACGCCGCCGAACGGCCCCGAATCCTCTTTCATGCAGGAGATCACGCACATGGCAAGCAAGAAGACGAAAACCCCGGCGATCGACATCGGCATTCCCGAAGATCAGCGCAAGAAGATCGTCGCCGGCCTGTCCGCCTTTCTGGCCGACAGCTACACGCTGTACCTGATGACGCACAATTTCCACTGGAACGTCACCGGCCCGCAGTTCAACAGCCTGCACGCGATGTTCATGGACCAGTACACCGAGCAGTGGAACGCGCTCGACGTCATCGCCGAGCGCATCCGCGCGCTGGGCTTCCCGGCACCGGGCACCTACAAGGAGTTCGCCAAGCTGACCTCGATCAAGGAGGTCGACGGCGTGCCCAAGGCCGAGGACATGGTCCGCCACCTCGTCATCGCCCAGGAAGCCACCGCCCGCACCGCGCGCTCGCTGTTCGACCTGGTCGACGAAGCCAACGACCAGCCGACCGCCGACATGCTGACCCAGCGTCTCGAAGTGCACGAGAAGACCGCCTGGATGCTGCGCAGCACGCTGGAAGAATAAGCGGGCTCGCGAGCAACAGCAGGACAAGACTGCCCCCTGGCCGGCCCGCCGGCCAGGGGGCAGTGCCTTTTTTTACGCCCGGCTCACTCTCCGCCCGACAGTTCCTGCTCGTCCAGCCACAGCAGCCGCCCCTGTCCCAGCTCGTTCAGGCGGCTGACGAGCCCGGCGGCGGCATCCTCGGCCAGGCTGAAGCGCAGCGTCACCGCCTGGCCGTGGGCGACATCCAGCAAGGCCGCGCCGGCCGCATCCAGCTCGCGGCGCAGCATGCCTTCCTGCGCATAGGGCACGGTGCAGCCGAGCGTCCGCAGGCGCACGATCGGCACCTTGGTCGCAGTCAGCAAGGCCTGGGCGACGCTATCGGTATAGGCGCGCACCAGCCCGCCCGCGCCCAGCTTGATACCGCCGAAATAGCGCACCACGGTGGCGAGCACGCCTTCCAGATCCTGGTGGCGCAGCACGTCCAGCATCGGCCGGCCGGCGGTGCCGCTGGGTTCGCCGTCATCCACCGCCGCCGACTGCCCGCCCGCGAGCAAGGCCCAGCAGACGTGGCGGGCACCCGGATGCTCGGCCCACAGGCCGGCCACTACCTTCTGCGCGCTGGCGCGGTCGGCCATCGGCTGCACGCAGCCGATGAAGCGGCTCTTCTTGATGATCAGTTCGCTATGGACGGGTTCGGCAAGTGTCAGCGGCATGGCATCGGTCCGGTCAGGCGTCCTCGAGGTGCTCGAACAGCGGCCCCAGCACCTGGCGCGCAAGTTCGAAGAAGCGCTCGCCGGGCAGACCCTGCTCGCCCCTGAGCACCAGGCGCCAAGCCGGATCGTTGGCTTCGCCGAACTCCGGCCGCATGCCGCCACCCCATTTCTTCAGTGCCTCGCTGTCCTTGCCGCCGCTGCTCATGCAGGCCCAGGCAGACTTGGGGAAGAAATGCAGCGGCCGGACCAGGCCTTCGCGGTAGAGCGCGAGCAGCGCGTGCAATTCCGCCCGCGCCTGCGCCCGGGCCAAAGGCCGGAAGGCGAAGCCGCCGTCGCGCGACAGGCCGCGCGTGCGCGCCGCCACGCCGGGGGCGGGATCCGCACACAGCAGCAGATGGGCAATCCACGCGCCCAGACAATCGGCGGCGCGGGTGTCGTCGTAGCGCGCGAACAGCAGGCCGTCGGGGCGCAGGTCGGCAAAGGCCGCGGACAAGGCCCAGGTCTCGCCATCGAGGCTGAGCTCGACACGCGCAACATACGGCGGCAGCGCCGGCTCCGCCTGGATCTTGCCGCCGGCGGCGGGCGAAGGCACACAGGCTGCCGAGTTCGCGTTCGAGCGCAGCCTCGCCCAGGCGGCCGGCCGGATATTCACCGCCGGCGCGGGCGAGCGCCCACAGCGCGGACGCTTCGCACGCATCCTCCTCCGGCCCGAGCAGCACCGGCAGCAGGCGCCGCGCCAGCGCCTGGGATGCCGGCCAGTCGGGCAGCATCGGCTCGACGTCGTCGAGTTCGGCTTCGGCCTCGGGCAGCGCCAGCCCCAGCCGCTCGCGCAGCAGATAGCGCCCGGGGTGGGAAAAGAAGCGCGTCAGTTGCTGCAGGTCCACTTCGCGCCAGGCGGCTTCGGGCGGCGGCAATGGCAACACGAAGAAGGGTGCGGCCGGCGTAGGCGTGGCCGGCGTGGGCGCGGCCACGTTTCCGTCGTCCTCGACATCGTCCCCCTGCTCCAGCGCCTCTTCCACGTCGATCGCCACCGGACGCATGCCGGCCTCAAGCCGGCTGGCGAGCACCCTGGCGTAGTCCTCGTTGAAGCTGACCAGCCGTGCATCGCTGCGCCCGGCGGCGACGAAATAGTCGGCAGCAAAGGCCTGCAGCGGATGATGAAGGAGCAGGCGCTCACGCGCTTGCGCCACAGCCTGAGGGTTGCCGGCTTCGGCGGCGCAGGCGCCGGCCAGGGTGTCGAGCAGCTCATCGACCAGCACCGACGGCGGCAGTGCCGAGCCGTCGCGCACGCTGCGGCCGACATGGGACAGATGCAGCACCTCGCGCGCCGACAGGACCAGATCGAGGAAGAGGTTGCGGTCGTCGAGGCGGCGCTGGCGGTCGCCGGCCTGCGGGCGGGCGCTCATCAGGTCGAACTCGGCCGGGCGGTCGCTGCCGGGGAAGGCGCCCTGGTCCAGGCCGATCAGGCAGACGACGCGATACGGCAGGCCGCGCAAGGCCGACAGCGCGGAGAAGGTGACCGTGCCGCCGGGCACGGCGCCGCGCGCGGGGTCGTCGAGCCGCGCGGCCAGGGCGGGATGCACCACGTCGAGCGCAAGCTCGGCGTCGCAGCCGGCCGTGGCGATGTCGTCGGCCAGCGCGGCGATGGCGGCGCGGACCTCGCGCAAGGCGTCGGCGTGCTCGGCGCTGTCATCGACCAGGCGCTCCAGCACGGCATAAAGCACCCGGCGCCAGCCTTCGCCGTCATGCGCCTGCTGCAGCTCGTCGCGCATCGCGCGCAGGCTGTCGACGTAGCGCCAGAAGCCGCCGAGCGCGAGCGCAGCCTGGCCTTCCGGCGCCGCCGCGCCGACATGGCCGGCGAAAGTGGCGCGCTGCGCGGCATCGCCCGCCGCCCAGGCGAGGAACAGGCGGTGCAGGCCGTCCTCCAGCGTGTGGCCGGCAGGCCGCAGCACGCCATCGTCGCTGCCGCCGGCTTCCAGCCCCCAGCGCACGCCGGCTTCGCGCATCCAGTCGTGGATCGTTTCCAGCGCCGCGTCGTCGAGGCCGAAGCGGACTGCCACCGGCACCTGCTGCAGCAGATCGAACACCTGGCTGGCGGGAAAGCGGCCGACCGCGAGCTGCAGCGCCCGGTCGAGCACCCTGGCGACCGGATTGTCCTGCCTGCCGCCGAGACCGGTGATGCGCCAGGGAATGTGCCGTTCGCGCGGCACGGTGCCGAACACCGCTTCGATCAGCGGCGCGGTGCTTTCGAGATCGGGCGTCAGCACCACGACGTCCGCCGGCTGCAGCGCCTCCGGCGTGCCGGCGCCGGCCTTGAACAGGCCGAGCAGGCGGTCGTGCAGCACTTCGAGCTCGCGCGTGCGCGAATGGCAGACCTGCACTTCGATACTCCGGTCAGGGCTGCGGTCGGTCGCCGCCAGCCGGATGCTGGCCGGTTCGAGCTCCTGCAGGTCGAGGATGGCGTTCTGCAGCCGCGCCAGCAGGTGGCGGCCGGGGTGGGGCGCGAAGACGGCTTCTTCCTCCACCGCATGCTCGCCTTCGAACAGCAGGCCGATGTGGGCGCGCGTCTGCTTGCCCCAGGTCGCGAGCAGGCTGTTGCCGGTTTCGAAGAACATGTCCTGCTGCCGCGCGGCGAGCCAGGACAGGCGGCGCGCATCGACGATGTCGAACCAGAATTCTCGGCAGGGATTGAGCACGTACAGCCGCACCTCGACCACGCGCGCGAGCTCGCGCAGCATGTCGAGATAAAGCGGCGGCAGCGCCGGCAGGCCGAACACATGCACCGACGCGGGCAGGCCGGCGGCGGCCAGCTCCTCGCCCGACATCGCCGTGACGCGGCGCAGGAAGATCCGCGCCGGATGTTCCTGGCCCAGCGCCAGGCTTTCGTGGATGCGGCGCCAGAGCTCGGCCTGCCAGGCCTCGTCCTCGCGCTCGGCCGCCGAAGCGCCGGCGTCGAGCACCGAGCCGCGCCTGCCCGCCCAGGTCTCGAGCCATTGGGGACGATAGGTCAGGTAATGGTCGAAGACCTGCGCGATGCGTTCGGCCAGCTCGAAGCGCATGCGCGCATCGGCGCGTTCGAGATAGCGCGCCAGCCGTGGATGGCCGGCCAGCCAGGCATTGGCTTCATGCGCCGGATCGAGCAGGCCGTGGATGCGCCAGGTCAGCGTCCCGACCGCGAAGGGCGAACGTTCCGGTACCGGCACGACGAGGCGGATCTGCCGCCACAGCCACTGGGCGAGATAATCGAAACCGAGGTTGGCGCAGATGCCTTCGCGGTCGGCCATCGCCAGTTCGACCTTGCGCCGCAGCGCGCTGCTCGGCACCACCACCTGGCGCTGGCCGAACGGCCCCGGCTGCTCGGCGCCGAGGCGTTCGAGCAGGCTGTCGAGCAGGATTTCGAAGCGGTTCGAGAAACTCAGATGGAACATGGCGGGGCCGCCGGACGGGGCAGCGCCAACAAAAGGGCGCTCGCGCGGATGGAGCGCGGATTATACGGGCGCGCTGCCGTTTTCCGCCGGCTCGGGCTGGTACTCCATGGCGTAGCCCCGCCCTTCGCGCTTCACCGTGTAGCAGGCATGGTCGGCCGCCCTGAGCACGTCCGCGACGTTGTCGACGGAAGGGTCGATGATCGCGAAGCCGATGCTGGCACCGATGCGGAAGGTCCGGCCATCCCACTCGAAGCGCAATTCGCGGACGGCATCGCAGACCCCGTTGGCGATGCGATAGGCATCGGCGCTGGAGCAGCCGCGCAGGATCATGGCGAATTCGTCGCCGCCGATGCGGCACACCGTGTCGCCCGCGCGCAGCCGGTGCCGGATCAGGTCGGCGATCCGGCACAGCAGCGCGTCGCCCGCGGCATGGCCGACGGTGTCGTTCACGGTCTTGAAGTTGTCCAGGTCGATGAAGCACAGCGCCCCATGGTCGCCCGCCCGGCGCGAGATGGCGACCATTTCGGCAAGCGCCAGCTCGAAGGCGCGGCGGTTCGGCAGCGCCGTCAAGGGATCGTGCATGGCCTGGTAGGCAAGGCGTTCGGTGGCTTCGTCGATCCGGGCCTGCATGTGCTGGTGGGCGCTGTCGATGGCGCGCGCCATCGAGTTGAAGCCCTGCTGCAGTTCGTGCAGTTCCTCGCTGCCGGCGGCATCGGACACCTGCACGTCGCTCTCGCCGCCGGCGATGCGCTTGACCGCCTCGGCCAGGCGGGCCAGCGGCCGGCTGACCTGGCTCGTCAGTTGCACCGCAAGCAGCGCGGTGAGCAGCACGATCACGAACGCCAGGCCGAGCGTGGTCATCATCGTCGCCCGCCACTCGGCATCGAGCGCGCTGGTCTCGAGTTCGACATACACCCAGCCGACCGGCTCCGGCTTGGGCCTCTCGCCTTCGCCCCCCACCTCATCGACCACCATCGGCACCGACATCACCGGTGCCGCAAACCCCCTGAAGCTGCCCCATTGCTCGAGCCGCATCGGCTCGTGCACGGCCTTGATGCGCGCGGCATCGAGCAGATGCGCCGTCCCGCGCGCGGCAATGACTTCGCCACCCCGCTCGTACAGCACGACGGCCGCCACGCCCGATAACTTGCGCAGCGCCTCCATCAGTTCGTTGAGGTTGTCGGCATTGCCCGAAATCACGCCATACTCGGCGGCCGGAGCAAAGAAGCTGACGATGGCGAGGCCGCGTTCGACGATCGCATCCTGGGTCATGCGCTCGCCGCGATGCAGGAACAGGCCCGCCATCGCGGCGATGAGCAGCGACATCGGCAACAGCACGGTCAACAGCAGGCGCCTGCGCAACGGAATCCGGGCGACGTTCATCGGCGTTCTCCCGTGGCGATGAAACGCAACAGCTCCTCGTCGCTCGCCACGTTGATGCCCAGCGCACGGGCAACCTGGCGGTTGACGGCGATTTCGAAGGACGCCGGACCGCTCACCGGCGGCAGCTTGACGCGGTCACCATTCTGGGTGCGCAGCCAGGCGATGAGATCGGTGGCGGCCTGTTCCGGTGTGGTGAAAATGGCGGCCAGCGCGCCCGCTTCGACGTATGCGCGTGAAAACGCGATGATCGGCCGCTGGTAACGATAGCTGGTGAGCAGGATCGAACGCACCGAGACAGGCGTGGAGAGAAGCGCATCGGGCAGCGCGATGAGGCCGTCGCACTCGCGCAGCACGACTTCGAGCTGCTTCATCAGGCCGCTCTCGTCGCTCACCACGCGGTCCACCAGGCCGATCTGCAGCGCCTCTGCCGCGCGCTCGAAGGACGCGGCGCCCATCCGTTCCGGCCCGAACAGGATCCCCGCCCGCTGCGCATCGGGCATCACGGCCTGGAGCAGGCGCAATTGCCGCTCCGCCGGCTGGTCGAGCGTGACGGCGGACAAAGGCCGGTCGGCATGGTCGCGGCGGATGTTCTCGAAGCGCGCACGGCCGAGCATGACCGCCAGCGTCGGGCGCGGATGCAGGCGCAGCACCGCCGACAGCGCCGCTTCACCGCTGGCGATGACCAGGTCGGCACGCGCGAGGGCGGCATCGTCCAGGCCCTCGTCCAACGAGCCGGCATCGACCACGCGATGGCCCAGGCTGGCCGCGGCGCGGCTGAAATTCTGCGCGAACACGCCGTGCGGGCCGGTGCGCTGCGACACCACCAATGCCACTTCCAGCGCGGCGCGCGCGGACGGCACCAGCCCCGCCAGCAGCACCAGCAGCAGGCAGAAATGCAGGCGGAACCGCCACCGCCGGATCATCGGCACGACTACCACGTCAGGCGCAGACTGCCGAACAGATGGGGCTCGCGACGATAGCGTCCGGCATGGAAATCCGCGTATCGCCCACCCACGCTCTGCGCCACCAAAGCCACTTCGTTGGCCGAATTGGCGCCGCCGAAGCGGCGCGACAGCTTCAGGTCGACGCGGTCCTGCTCGGGCACGCGGTCGCCATCGTTGAGCCAGTTCATCGACGAATGCCGGTAATAGCCCAGACTGGCGCGCCAGCGCCCCGGCAGCTCCTTGATCAGCAGCAGCGAAGTGATCGAGCTCGGCGCGCTGGTCTCGAAATCCTCATCAACGCTGGCCCCCTGCACGTCGACATCGATGACGGCCTGCGACAGCACCACCCGGCCCCAGCCGGGCCGGCGCCAGTCGATGCTGAACTCGCCGCCGGTCACGCGGAAGCTGCCGACGTTCCGGAACACGAAGGAACTCGGGCCCCGGCGGGCCCGCCAGTCCCATTCGATCGGGGCAAAGTCCGCCGGCGGCGCCGGACACATCCAGGCAGAATCCCGCGGCGGCCTTTCCCAGGGCTGCAAGGGATACCAGCAGCGCTCGTCGTCGATATAGTCGTCATATTCCTGATAGAAGGCCCGCACATCCACGCCCAGCCCCAGTTCCCGGAACATCGCCGCATAGCCGAGCTCGGCATGCTTCACCCGCTCCGGCTGCGTGTCCGCGCCTGCCCAGGCACCGATCCGCTTGATCTCCGGGCCGACGCGGATCACCTGCATCGCATGGGACTCGACCAGCGAAGGCGTCCGGTACGACACCCCGGCCGAGAAGCGCAGCGCCGAATCGGGCGTCAACGCATAACCGAGCGCCAGCCGCGGCGAGAACAGCGAGCCGCTGTAGTGATGCTCTTCCAGCGTACCGCCCAGATCGATCCGCAGGCGCTCGACCGGCGACCACACCACGCTGCCGAACAACTGGCTGCTGACGCCGCTGATCGTGCCGCCGGTATCGAACATCGACCGCGAACGCGCTGCCTCGCGGCGCACGCCCGCACCGAGCATGAAGCGCCAGGCCGGCGACAGCCTCGCGCCGTACTGCACTTCGAGCTCCTCCCGCTGCACGTCGCTGTCCATGTCCACCGACAACACGCCCAGCCCGGGCACCGCGACCTGCCAGGGCACGCGCGTACGCTCGCGCTGATGGTGGAACTGCACGGACAGCTCGGAATCGACCGCGAAGCTGCGTTTCCAGCCGACATGCACATAGTGCGCATGGGTATCGTCCTCGCGCAGCGGATATTCCAGGCTGCCGGGCGCCCCGCGGTCGGTACTGCCGCGGCTGAGGCCCAGCATCCACTGCAGTTCGTCCTGCGTGGACAACTGCGCCGTGGCGCTGAAATTGAGCACCGAGCGCTCGATGATCTTGCGCGCCTCCAGCGCGCCATCGTCGTTCCGGTGAGGGCGGAAATTCACCGCGCGCCGGTGCGAACCCGACAGCCGCCAGTCGATCGCCGCGTCGGCATCGCCATTGATGCGGAAACCGTGGTCATGGAAACCGTCGTCGCCGATCCGCGAGATCACCGCCATGCCGCTCTCGGTCGCCGGCGAGCGGGTGATGATGTTGATCACCCCGTCGAAGGCATTGACGCCATAGGCCGCGCCATTGGGGCCGCGCACGACCTCGATGCGCTCGATGTCGTCGACCCGCAGCGGCAGGTCATGCCAGTTGGTATTGCCCCACGCCGGGCTATTGACGGTGCGCCCGTCGATCATCACCTTGATGCGGCGATCATAGGCGTCGCTCATGCCATGGTTGGCCACCACCGGCGAGCCGTCCGGCCAGTCGGCGACGAGGAAGCCCGGCACCAGGCGCATCAGTTCGTGGATTTCGGTGAGGCCAGAGGCTTCGATCATGTCGCGATCGATCAGCGTCACCGCGACCGGCGCATCCACCGGCGACTGCGCCATGCGCGACGCGGTCAGGACGATCGGCACGTCCTCGAAGAAGGCATCCGCCGCCCATGCACAGCTGGCGGCGACGGACACGACGAAGGTGCCGAAGCCCGAGGCTGCAGTCTGAACAGGATGGCGAAAGAACAAAACGGTGGCTCCATTCGATACTCGAAACGCCTCGATGGCGCAACGCGGCGAGCATAACGCATGCTTGATACACTGACGGTGTGAAGGAGTCGACACTTGGCGCATTCCGTTACATCCTCTTTTTGTATCTTTTTTCCATTCCCTTCCCTCCCCGGGCACGAAACCCCATGGCACGCACCCATCCCGAAGGCTGGCGACAGCTTCCCGCCGCCGGTGCGCGCGGCCGCGAACGCAGCACCCTCGCACTGCTGGCCGACGCGCTGCCACCGGACTGGACGATCTATCACGGCCTGCACTGGACCCGCGTCGACGGCCCGCAGACGATCTTCGGTGACGTCAGCTTCGCCGTGCTCGGCCCCGGCGGCCGCATCCTGCTGATCGAGCAGCACGCCGGCTTTCTCGACGAGACCGCGGACGGGCTGGTGCGCCCGGGCAAGCGCGCGCGGATCGTCAGCCACGAACTCGCGCGCAGCGCCGACGCCCTGCGCGCCCGCCTGCGTCCCGCGCTCGACGGTGCCGAAGCGCTGCTCGACACCCTGCTCTACTGCCCCGACCACACCGTGCGCCAGCCCGGCAGCGCCGGCCTCGACCCGGCGCGCATCGTCGATGCGCCGCGGCGCGACAGCCTGGCCGCCACCGTGCGCGCGCTGACCGCGCCGCAGGACGGCGACCCGCCGGCCGACGAGGCCCGGCTGCAGGCGCTGCACCGCTTCTTCGCCGACCTGCTGGAACTGGTGCCCGACGTGCAGGCCCACATCAGCCAGGCCGACGAACTGACCACCCGGCTGTCGGGCGGCCTCACCGAATGGGCGCGGCGCATCAGCGCGACACCGCACCGGCTGCGCATCACCGCCACTGCCGGCAGCGGCAAGACCCAGCTCGCGCTCGCCGCCTACACCGATGCGCTCGCCGCCGGCCGCCGGCCGCTGTACGTCTGCTACAACCGCCCGCTCGCCGACCACTTCGCCCGCATCGCCCCGGCCGGCGGCGAAATCGCCACCTACCACCAGCTCTGCGACCGCCGCCTGCGCGACGCCGGCCGGCCGCCCCGCTTCGGCGTGCCCGGCGCCTTCCGCCGCATGGAAGAAGATTTCGCCGCACTTGTGTCCGCGCACCCCCATCCGGACTGGCAGTTCGACGAACTGATCATCGACGAAGGCCAGGACTTCATGGAACCCTGGCGCGACGCCCTGCTCGCGCTGCTCAAGCCCGGCGGCCGGGCCTGGTGGCTGGAAGATCCGCTGCAGAACCTCTACGCCCGCCCGTCGGTGGCCCTGCCCGGCTGGATCGGCCTCACCGCCGACACCAACTACCGCACGCCGGCCGACGTGCTGGCGCTGCTCAATGCCCGCCTGCCGCTGCCGACACCGATCCGCGCCGGCAGCCCGGTGGCCGACAGCGGCCCGGAAGTGCTCGCCTGGCGCGACGACGCCGGCCTGATGGACGCCACCAAACGCGCCATCACCCGCGCCCTCGGCCTCGGCTTCCGCCGCGAGGCGATCGTGCTGCTGACTTTCCGCGGCCGCGAGCATTCGCGCTTCACCCCGCTCGAACAGCTCGGCCCGCATCGCCTGCGCGCCTTCACCGGCCGCTACGACCTGCTCGGCGAACCCGAGCACTCACAGGGCGAACTGCTGATCGACTCGGTCTACCGCTTCAAGGGCCAGTCGGCGCCCTGCATCATCTTCACCGAGATCGACTTCGAGACGATGGACGACACGGCGATGCGCAAGCTCTTCGTCGGCGCCACCCGCGCGACGATGAAGCTGATCATGGTCGCCTCGGAACGCAGCGCCCCGCTGCTGTCGCCGCTGGCCTGACGGCGGCCGTGCCGGCGCAGGTACAATCGCGCCTGTCCTTCATCTTCGGCCGGCTCCGTCGGCATACATCGTCCATGAACAAGCCCATCTCCCTGACCCAGCTCCCGCAGACCAACATCTTCCGCAAGGGCGACGTGTTCGTGCTGTTCGGCGAACTCTTCGGCCGCGGCTATGCCAGCGGCCTCGTCAATGAAGCACGCAAGGCCGGCATGGACATCGTCGGCATCACCGTCGGCCGGCGCGACGAGAACAACGCGCTGCGGCCGCTGAACGACGAGGAGCTGGCGGCGGCCGAAGCCAACCTGGGCGGCAGGATCATCAACGTGCCGCTGATGGCCGGCTTCGACCTCGACGCGCCAGCCGGCGAGCCCACGCCCACCGAGCTGCTCAACAAGATGACGCTGAAGAGCTGGGAGCAGGACAAGCTCGACTGGGCGCACATCGAGAAATGCCGCGAGCTCGGCACCCGCCGCTTCCAGGCCGCGGTGGCCGAAGTCATGGCACGGATCGACGGCCTCATCGGCGACGGCCGCAACGTGCTGTTCGCCCACACCATGGCCGGCGGCATTCCGCGCGCCAAGGTCTTCATGGTGATCGCCAACCGCATCTACAAGGGCCGCGGCGAGCGCTTCATGCCCTCGCAGACCCTGCTCGACAGCGACCTCGGCAAGCTGATCCTGCAGAACTTCGACGAAGTCTCGGCGATCACCTTCCAGCATCTGATCGAAGGCAGCGCGGCGATCCGCGCGCGCGTCGAGGCCTCCGGCGGCCAGGTGCGCTACAGCGCCTACGGCTACCACGGCACCGAAATCCTCATCGACGGCCGCTACCAGTGGCAGACCTACACCAACTACACCCAGGGCTACGCCAAGATGCGGCTCGAACGCATCGCCCAGGCCGCCTGGGACCAGGGCGTCAAGGCCACGGTGTACAACTGTCCGGAGATCCGCACCAACTCCACCGACGTCTTCGCCGGTGTCGAGCTGCCGCTGATCTCGCTGCTGCAGGCGCTGCAGCACGAAGGCGGCGGCGCCTGGGCGGCATCGCAGTGGGAAGCCTGCCGCGCGCTGCTGGCCGACGGCCATACGCTCGAAGAGGTGCTGCAGAAGGTCGCCGACTTCCAGGGCAGCGAAACGATGCAGGGTTTCCGCGACTTCGCCGCCTGGCCGCAGCCCAACAGTCAGGCCCAGGCCGACCTGCAGATCGGCACCTCGGAAGACATCGTGCAGATGCACAAGGACCGCTCGGCGCTGATCACCGACCTGCTCAGCAGCCTGGTGCTGGAAGCCAGCGGCGCGCTGATCCTGCGCGAAGCCTCGGCGCCGACCGGGCCGGTGCTGTGGCTCAACCACGACATCATCGCGCGGCAACTGAACCAGCTCCACGCCTGACAGCGGCCTATCCCCCGCCGTACCAGTAGGAGCGGGTTCAGCCAGGGGCGCCAAGCCGCGAACACGGCCTTGTTGCTGCTTCAGACGCTGCTTTCACGGCTGAAGCCACTCCTACGATTCCGACAAAAAAGGGGCTGCTGGCGCTTACACCGCCAGATCGACCTGGCTGACCGTGCCGACGCTGCCGTCCTCGCGCAGGTAGATGCTGCTGGCACGCACCATGCCCAGGGTTTCGTTGGCGGCATTGTTGAGGCTGAAGCGGGTGTCGGCGCGGCCGAGATAGAAGGCGCCGACGCCCGCTTCCTTCAGCGTCTGCAGCGTGCCCACGCCCTGGGCATCGGGGCGCCAGATGCGCAGCTGCGACCAGGCGGCATCGTTCTCGTCGATCCAGCCGTTGCCGTCGCCGTCGAGCGCGGCCAGTTCGTCGAAGCCGTTGCCGGTGTTCGGGCCGAACAGCTCGCGGCCGTCGTCGACGCGGCCGTTGCCATTGCGATCCAGCGCCAGATAGCCGCTGCCGCCGAGCAGCGGCATCCTATCCAGCGTACCGTCGGCGTCGAGGTCGAAATCGAAATGCACGTTCGACAGCGCCGCCGCCGGGCCGCCGAAATCGAGCACCAGCGGATCCTGCAGCCTGCGCTGCTCGCCGCCCCGCAGGCTGACCGACACCGACTCGCTGTAGCTGCGCGACATCGAGAAGCCGAGTTCGAAACTGATTTCCGCACCATCGGCGGTGCGGATCATGCCGGAAGCGCTGAAGGTAGTGGTTTCGGACTCGGAGTAGGTGGAACTGAAGTCGTAGGCGAAGCCGGGGCCGGACGGTTGCTGCTGCACCGGCGCCTCGGCCGCGGCCTGGCCCAGGTCGCGCAGGTTCAGACGCGGTATCGGCCGGCCGGTTATGGCTTCGATGAGCTTGATCAGCATGGGCACCGTCGCATCGTCGTCGAGTTTCAGTCCCTTGGGCCCAGATGCAGGTCGGGCCCCGACAAACGCCGCATCGGCCAGTTGCGCCCGGCGCGCAGCTTCGGAGATCTGCACCGCGCCGGAAGAGGAAGGACCGTTGGCGCCGGCCTCGGTCTCGTTGTTCGTGGTGGACGACAACATGGCGCCGCCCCTGCCCCATACCTGGAGGCGCTCGAAGGTCTCGGTCGATTGCGAAAACTGCCGGGAGGATTGCAGTTCGATACTGGATGCGGCGATTTTCATGGCAAGGCCTCGAGCGCGTCAGCGGCATGCCCCCTTAACGGCCGCGGCCCCGAAAACTTGAGTACTACGTCACACCCGCGGCAAAAAATACCCCCACGCTCATCCGCTTCGCGGACTCGCTGCCCCCCCCCCCAGGGGGGCGCTTTTTGCCTTGGGGCGGCCCGGCGGACAAAAAAAGCCATGCGCCGCATCTCGCCCGGCCTTCAGTGCAGCGTCGTCGCCAGTTCGTCGATCGCGGCTGCGCGCTCGTCGTCATCGCCTTGCCTGCCCGCCCATTCCGGATGGGCGCGGGCCTTGTCCAGCGCGTAAGGCAGATCGGCCTTGCGCCAGCGCTCGGCCACTTCGTCCGCAGCGCCGGCCTCGCCGACCTCGATCGGCGCCAGCGCAGCATGGCCGCGGCCGTCTAGCGCGGCCAGCAGCCGGTGCTGGCGCAGCGCGACGACGCGCAGGATGACGTCGTCCACCGTCAGTTCGCGGTGGCCGCGCAGCTTGGCGGCGATGCGTTCGCCGTAATGGCCGAAGGTCTGCCACAGGCCGCCGGCGATCGCCCCCAGGGCAGCGGCGGCACCGAGCGTGAGGCCGCCCGTCATCAGGTCGATGCCGACGCCGGCCGCGGCACCGGCGGCGACGCCGGTCGACAGGCGCAGCCCCATCTGGCGCAGGGTCTCGGGGTTGAACAAGTCGTCGTCCCAGCGTCCGTCGGTCAGCGGCAGCTCGGCGGCACGGGCATCGCCGGGGCGGAAGCGGTACAGCCGCAGCAAGGCTTCGACGCAATCCTGCTCGCGCCGGCGCACCGCATCGCGCAGGGCTTCGACCGCGGCCTGCAGCGCCTGCGCCGAGTCCTCACCGGCCTCCAACCGCTCACGCCGCGCCGCCAAGTCGATCAGCAGTTCGGCCACCAGCCGCCGTGCCGTCGCCCGCCGCTCGTCGGCTTCGCGCGCACGGGCATCGATCAGGCGCTGCAGCGCGGGGCGGTGGGCATGCATCAGCGTCGCCAGGGTGTCGAACAGCTCGCGTTCGCCATCGAGCGCCGGCGCCACGGTGTCGAAGCTGACCACCGCATGCAGGCTGAGCCGGGCCAGCGCGGCACGCCATTCATCCACCTTCGCATCCTTCGAGGCGACGAAGTTCAGCACCGGCAGCAGCGGGCGGGCGCAGGCCGCGAGCAGTTCCAGCTCGTCGCGGTGCTTGGGCAGCACCGGGTCGCGCGCATCGACGACGTACAGCGCCGCATCGCTCGCCAGCATCTGGCGCAGCACTTTCGCCTCCTGCTCGAAGCGCGCGTGCGCCTCGGGCCGCTCGAGAAAGCGTGCGAGCCGGTCGAGGCCATCGAGGCGTTCGCCGGGCGCCGCCAGCGCATCGACGAATTCGAGCAGGGCGATGGCATCCTCCATCCCCGGCGTGTCGAACAGCTCCAGCGCCGGCCGGCCATCGGCCATCAGCCGCAAGCCTTCGACGTGGCGCGTGGTGCCGGCCGAATCGGACACTTCGCCGAAACCCACATCGCGCGCCAGCGTGCGCAGCAGCGAGGTCTTGCCGGTATTGGTGTGGCCGACGACGGCCACGCGCAGCACTTCGTTCATGGCATCCGCTCCAGCCCGCGGCCGTCCAGCCAGTCGCGCGCGGCCGTCTCGTCGAGGATCAGCACCTCCGGCGCAAAGCCCAGCCGGGTCAGGCCTTCGCGCCACTGCGGCAGACGGCTTTCCGCCGTCTCACCGCTGCTGCCGCCGGCACCGAGCGCCCACACACGCGTCTCGACGGCATGATCCGCCAGCTCGGCGATGACGCCGAGGTTGCCGCGGTCCGGCGTGCGGCGCGGATCGACCGCCACCAGCAGCCGGCACGGCGGCTGCGCGCCGAAACGGACGAGCGCCTCGCGCCGCTGCTCGCGGCTATCGAGGCGGCCGGCGTCGAACACTACCAGCCCGTCCGCTGCGCTGCCGCCCTCGCCCGCCAGCGGCGGCCACGCGAGGTCGCCGCCCAGTTCGACGGCGACGAGCGCCGGCGCGCCGCTGCCCGCCAGCCGTGCCGCATGGCGCGCGGGACGCGGCATCACCGCCGGCTCGGGGTCGCGCACGCCGATGCGTTCGCTGTCCGGCAACAGCAATGGACGCAGCCTCGCATAACCGGGACGGCTCAGGTCGAGCCGCAGGCGCTGCAGCGAGCGCCGCCACAGCACCATGCACACCAGCGCCAGCACGGCGCGCGGCAGCACGCCATAGACCAGCAGGGCGCCGAGCAGCCAGCCCGACCAGGCGCGCCGTCCGCCCTCCTCCAGCATCGGCGCGTCGCCGCTGGCGACGACCGTGGCCGCGTCCGGCACCGGAAAACCCAGCAGCGCCGGCAGTCCGCCCAAGGCATCGACCAGCCAGGCGAACACACCCGAGGGCAGGATGGTGGTTTCCCAGACGAAGCCGTAGCGGCGCATCGCGAGCAGGGCCAGCACGCCCGCGGCGGCGCCAAGCAGGGCCAGCGCCCACAGCGCATGGCCGGCCGCACCGACGCCCCAGCCCGCAGCGCGGCTCCAGCCGGGCAGCCCGCCCAGCGCCAGCGGCAGCTCTGCCGCCGTCGGCGAACGCTCGAAGAAGGACGGCAGCCGCAACCACAGACCGCCCGCCACGCCCGTCCGGGCGCCACGGCTGCCGCGTGACAACAGCGTCGCCAGCAGCCACAGCAGCAGGCTGAACAAGTTGACGCCCAGCAGCCCGCCCAGCGCCCACACCACATTCACCGCACGGCTGCCGTCGCCCAGCACGCCGGCCGCGGCGCCGAAACCGAGCACCAGCACCAGCACCGCCGCCCCCGTCAGCAGCAGCCGTACCCGGCCGTGCCAGCGCAGGATCGCGTCGTGCCAGCCTTCGCGCAGGCCGAGCTCCTGGGCCCGGCGCAGCACGCGCGCCTCGAACTCGGGCGCGGCCGTGCGCGCCGCCCGGACCGCCGTGCGATCCTCGAGCACGCCATGGCGCTCCTCATGACGGCGCACGACCTCCGCCAGCCAGCGGGATTCGAATGGAGTCAGGGTGGCGGAGCTGCGGGCAGAGGCTGTCAAGGTTGTGCGGACCGATGCGGCCCGTTCGAGGGCAGGGTTGAAGGGCAAAGGGTGGACAGCATAGCAACGACCGCGCCTCGGCCATACCCGGAGCCCGCGCAACCGCCTGCACGAGCGGGAGCGGAAGCACGTCACGCTTGCGGCCCGATCGCGCCGCGCCACGGCGACAGCCGGTGCTATCTTGCCGTCATTGCACGGCAATCCCGTTTCGATGGCGTCGCGCGACATCCCTTGATGGCGATCAAGTCCCTGTTTTCAAAAAGGCTTAGTCTCCAGACCTGCGGCATACGAGGACATCCATGAGCACCGAGCTATTCCACTGGAACAGCGAATTCGACGTCGGCATCCAGGAAATCGACGAGCAGCACAAGGAGCTCGTCGACCTGCTGAACCAGTTGCACGTCGCCATCCAGGAACATCACGGTTCCGCGACGTCACGCCGGATCCTCGACAAGCTGGCGGATTACACCCGCACCCATTTCGCTGTCGAGGAAAGCCTGATGCGGGTGTCGAACTACCCGGAATTCGCCGCGCACAAGCAGAACCACGAAGACCTCATCGCCCAGGTCCGTACCCTGCAGGACAAGCTGAATTCCGGCACAGCCGCGATCACCTTCGAACTGCTCCACTTCCTCAAGGTTTGGCTGACGCGCCACATCAACGAGGCGGACAAGCGCTTCGGCACGCATTTCCTCGCCCACGGCGGCGCCAGCCAATGGTCCGACCATGTCGAGGAGGCGATGAAGAAGCGCAAGTGGTGGTGGAAGTTCTGGTAACGAGGCCGCCGCACCGATTTCTTCCGAAACGAACCTACTCACGGACCGCACCATGAAACTCAGCCTTCTGCTGCCGACCCTGCTGCTGGGCAGCACCCTCGCGAACAGCCCGGCATGGGCAGAACCGATGTCCTGTCCGGACCTCGCCGACGCGGTGCAGGTCGCAGCCTGCCCCACCGACGCGGAACTGCGCTACACCTTCATGGGCTACTGCGGCGACAACGCCCGCCTCTACGGCGCCGACGTCATCACCTGCGCCAGCTTCGACAACTACCGGCAGGTCAAGAACATCGCAATGTGGGAATCGGCCGACGGCCGCTTCAGCGGCTACCTGTCGTGCAATGAGACACCGGCCTCCATCCATGCCGCCAAGGCGAAGCGCATGCACGTCGAACGCAAGAACGGCCTGACCCGCCTGATCTGCGACTACGACGACGACCACCGCTTGGTCCATCGGACCAAGACCACGTGCACGGTCGAGGCGGAGGATTGCAGCGGCGGAGACTGCCGGGCAAGCTGCGACTGAGCCTGCGGCGGCCTTGCGCACGGCGGCGGCCGTTGCGACACTCCGCAGGCAGCGATCGTCCGAAGCCCCCGCAGCCATTTCCCCGGGGCCACTGAACGGCAGTCGCAGCCCACGTCGAAGGAGGCGCAGCATGCGGATACTCGTACTCGGAGCCGGCGGAATCGGGGGTTATTTCGGCGGCAGGCTGGCGGCGGCCGGCGTCGACGTCCGCTTCCTGGTCAGGCCACAGCGCGCCGAGCTGCTGGCCCGGCAGGGGCTGGTCATCACCAGCCCGCTGGGCGAGCTCCGCATCCCGGTCGCGACACAAACCTCGGCGGACTCACCGTTCGATGCGGTGCTGCTGGCCTGCAAGGCCTACGACCTCGATGACGCGATGCAGGCGATCGCGCCGGCGGTCGGGCCTTCGACGCTGATCCTGCCGCTGCTGAACGGCATCCGCCATCTCGATGCCCTCGATGCGCGCTTCGGCCGGGATCGCGTATTGGGCGGCTTGTGCCACATCGGCGTGACCCTGAATGCGGCCGGCGAAATCCAGCACCTCAACACGCTGCAGCGCTTCGTCCTCGGCGCACGGATGCAGGCCCAGGCCGAGGCTGCCGGCGCACTGCACGCGGTGCTGGCGCGCGGCGGCTTCGGCCCCGAGCTGAGCGGCGCCATCATGCAGGAGATGTGGGAGAAGTTCACCTTCCTCGCCACCTATGCCGGTATGACCACGCTGCTGCGCGCGCCCATCGGCGCCATCCTGGCGGCCGCGGAAGGCGAAGCCCTCATCCACGAAATGCTGCAGGAATGCAGCGCGACCGCTGCGGCCGGCGGCCATGCACCCCGCCCGGATGCGAGGGCGCAGATGCTCGCTTCCCTGGGCGAGCGGAACTCCGCCGGAACGGCGTCGATGTATCGCGACATGACGCGCAACGGCCGGACCGAGCATGAACACATCATCGGCGACATGCTCGCCCGGGCGCGCGCGGCAGGCGTGGCGGCGCCCTTGCTGCGGGTCGGCCTGGCGAACATGCAGGCCTACGAGGCGATGCGCTCGCAGGCAGCGGCGGCGTGATCCGAGGAGGCCGGCAGCGCAGGCCTTGAGGGCATGCTCAGGCCGGAATGCTGGGCTGCTGGCCGATGAAGCTGCCGAACAGCGCCGCGATGTCGGCGGCAGCCAGGTGGCGCACGATGAACACCAGCCGGCTGCGGCGGTCGTCGTAAGGAGGCGCATCGGGCCAGGCCGGCAGGCTCGCCACCGGGTACAGGCTGTGCTGCACGCATTGCAGCACGCGCGGCAAGGGATCGCCGACGACGTTCAGCAGACCCTTGATGCGCAGGATGTGCTCGCCGTAGAGCTGCAGCATCAGGCCGAGCGCATCGGAAAATTCGTACCAGGGCAGCGGTTCGTCGAAGCACAGCACGAAGCTATGCACGCTGGCGTCATGGCGCGTATGGGTCGGCTCTGCCGGCGTGCCGCTCCGCGCCCCCGGCTTGCGCCAAGCCGGCGCCTGCGCCGCGGTACGCCGCGCGGCAGCGGCCGCGGCTTCCTCGCCCAGCCACGCGGCGACGTCGGGATGCTTGCCGGCGGCGTCGTAGAGCCCGCAGCCGAACAGCGCATCCGGCGCCACCGCGCCTGCCGACACTTCGACCTGGCGTGCGGACGGATTCAGTCGGGCGACGTGCTCGGCCACTTCCCGGCGCTCGGTTTCGCCGGCCAGATCGCACTTGGTCAGCAGCAGGCGGTCGGCCATCGCCACCTGGCGCACGGCTTCGGCGTGCGCCTCCAGTTGGCCGCGGACATGGGTGACGTCGACGGCCGTCACCACGCCGTCGACGCGGTAGCGCTCGGCGATGAAAGGTTCGGACATCAGGGTATGGACGACCGGTGCCGGATCGGCGAGGCCGGTGGTCTCGATCAGCACCCGGCGCAGGCTCTTCAGCTCGCGCCGCAGCGCGCGCATGAAGAGGCCTTTCAATGCCTTCACCAGATCGCCCTGCACGCTGCAGCAGATGCAGCCCGAATCGAGCACGACCAGGGTTTCGTCGACTTTCTCGACCAGGTGGTGGTCGACGCCGACTTCGCCGAACTCGTTGATCAGCACCGCGCAGCCTTCCATGCCCGGCTGGCGCAGCAGATGGTTCAGCAGCGTGGTCTTGCCGGCGCCGAGAAAGCCGGTGAGCACCGTCACCGGAATGCGGCGGTCCTGCGCCCCGCTGTCAGGGGGCGCAGGGTTCATTGCCAGCCGCCGCCGAGCGCCTTGTACAGTTCGACACGGTTGGCCGCATCCGACAGACGAGTGGCGATCAGCTCCAGTTCGGCGCCGTACAGGCTGCGCTGGGCGTCGAGCAGGTTGAAGTAGCTGTCGACGCCGCCCTTGTAGCGCGCATCGGAGAGCTCGAAGCTCTTCGCCGTGGCCTCGACCAGGGCCCGCCGCGCATCGAGCTGCTCGGCCAGCGTGGCGCGCTCGGCCAGCGCGTCGGCAACCTCGCGGAAGGCGGACTGGATCACCTTCTCATATTGCGCGACGTTGATGTCGCGCTGGATTTCCGCCACGTCCAGGCTGGCCTGCAGGCGGCCGGCCTCGAAGATCGGCAGGCGGATCTGCGGCATGAAGCTCCAGGTGCGCGAGCCGCCTTCGAACAGGCCGTCGAGCGAGGCGCTCGCGCTGCCGACGCTGGCCGTCAGCGTGATGCTGGGGAAGAAGGCCGCGCGCGCCGCGCCGATGTTGGCGTTGGCGGCACGCAGGGCGTATTCCGCCTGCAGGATGTCCGGCCTGCGCACCAGCACTTCGGAAGGCACGCCGGCCGGCAGCACCGGCACGCTGGCGATCGCCTCGTTCAAGCTCGCCGGCAGCAGCTCCGCCGGCACGCCGGTGCCGACGATCAGCGCCAGCGCATTCTCGTCCTGCGCCACCAGCGCGGTGTAGCTCGCCATGTCGGCGCGCGCAGTCTGCAGCAGGGTTTCGGCCTGGCGCAGGTCGAGCGCCGATACCGCGCCGGCATCGAAGCTGCGCTGCGTCAGCTCATGCGACTTCTGCCGGGTCTCGAAAGTGCTGCGCGCCAGCGCCAGGCGCTCGCGGTCGGCGGCAAGGCGCAGCCAGGCGTTGGCGACTTCGGCGACCAGGCTGATCTGCGCGCTGCGGCGCGCTTCCTCGGTGCCGAAATAGGTCTGCAGCGCCTGTTCTTCCAGGCTGCGCACGCGGCCGAAGAAGTCGAGTTCGTACGACGCGAAGCCGAGGCTGGCGCTGTACTGGCGGCTGACGGCGGACTCGCCGGAGGCGTTGAGGTCGCCCGGCACGCGCTGCGCGCTCTGGCCGCCGCTGGCGGCGATGGTCGGGAACAGGTCGGCGCGCTGGATGCCGTACAGCGCCCGCGCGCGCTCGATGTTGAGCGCGGCGATGCGCAGGTCGCGGTTGTTTTCGAGCGCGAGCCCGATCACCTGGCGCAGGCGCTCGTCGGCGAAATAGTCGCGCCAGGCCATGTCGGCGGCCAGCGGCGCGACGGTGGATGCCTCGGTCGGCATCGCCTGCGGAAACTCCGCCGGCACCGGTGCAGCCGGCCGCTCGTAGGTCGGGATCAGCGAGCATGCGCCGAGCAGGGTGGTGGCCACCGCGACCACGAGAGTGCGGATTGGAGTACGAATTGGGGTCACTGAATTCTCCATGTCAGCGTGCCTCCTGCACGGCCGCGGCGTCCTCGCGCGGCTTGTCGGGGAAGATGCGCTTGATCACGACGTAGAACAGCGGCACGAAGAAGATGCCGAGCAGCGTACCGGCAATGGTGCCGCCGAGCACGCCGGTACCGATCGCGTTCTGGCTGCCGGCGCCGGCGCCGGTCGAGATCGCCAGCGGCAGCACGCCGAAGCCGAAGGCGAGCGAAGTCATGATGATCGGGCGCAGACGCATGCGCACCGCTTCGAGCGTGGCCTCGACCAGGCTCTTGCCTTCTTTCTCCATCAGCGCCTTGGCGAATTCCACGATCAGGATCGCGTTCTTCGACGACAGGCCGATGGTGGCGAGCAGGCCCACCTGGAAGTAGATGTCGTTCGACATCCCGCGCCCGGTCGCCGCCAGCAGCGCGCCGAGCACACCCAGCGGCACCACCAGCATCACCGCGAACGGCACCGACCAGCTTTCGTACAGTGCGGCAAGGCACAGGAACACGATCAGCAACGACAAGGCATACAGCGCCGGTGCCTGCGAGCCGCTGCGGCGCTCCTCGTAGGAAGTGCCCGACCAGTCGTAGCCGATACCCGGCGGCAGCTTGGCCATGATCTCCTCGACGGCCTGCATCGCCTCGCCGGACGACAGCCCCGGCGCGGCCTGGCCGAGGATCTCGCGCGACGGCTGGCCGTTGAAGCGTTCCAGGCGCGGCGAGCCATAGGCCCAGTACGAGCGGGCGAAGGCCGAGAACGGCACCATCTCGCCGGCATTGTTGCGCACGTACCACTTGTCGAGGTCTTCCGGCGTCATGCGCGCATGCGCATCGCCCTGCAGGTAGACCTTCTTGATGCGGCCGCGGTCGAGGAAGTCGTTGATGTAGCTGCCGCCCCACGCGGTGGCGAGGGTTTCGTTGATGTCGGCGACGCTGACGCCCAGCGCGCCCGCCTTGGCGTGGTCGATGTCCAGCCGCAGTTCGGCCATGTCCTCCTGGCCGTTGGGGCGCACGCCGACGAGGCGCTTGTCCTGCGCCGCCATGCCGAGGAACTGGTTGCGCGCGGCGAGCAGGGCCTCGTGGCCGAGGCCGGAGCGGTCCTGCATCTGCACCGTGAAGCCGCCCGAAGTGCCGAGCTCGATCACCGCCGGCGGCACGAAGGCGAACACCATCGCTTCGCGGATCTGCGAGAACGCGCCCATCGCCCGGTTGGCGACCGACTGCACGTCGAGCCCGTCACCGCGGCGCTCGTCCCACGGCCGCATGTTGACGAAGCCGATACCCATGTTCTGGCCGCTGCCGCCGAACGAGAAACCGGCCACGGTGAAGATCGCCCGCACCGCGTCCTTTTCGTTCTGCAGGTAATGCTGCTCGACCTTTTCCAGCACTTCCAGCGTGCGCTCCTGGGTCGCACCGGCCGGCAGCATGACCTGGTTGAACATGATGCCCTGGTCCTCTTCCGGCAGGAAGGAGGTCGGCATGCGCACGAACAGCAGGCCCAGCACGACGACGATGGCGACGTAGATCGCCATGAAGCGCACGCTGCGCTTGAGCATGCCACCCACCGCGCCTTCGTAGCGCTGGGTGCCGCGCTGGAACTTGTCGTTGAACCAGTGGAAGAAGCGCCCGAACAGGCCGCCCTCGCCGTGCTCGTGGCCCTTTTCGACCGGCTTCAGCATGGTCGCGCACAGCGCCGGCGTGGAACACGATGGCCACCAGCACCGACAGCGCCATCGCCGAGACGATGGTGATCGAGAACTGGCGGTAGATCACCCCGGTCGAGCCGCCGAAGAAGGCCATCGGCACGAACACCGCCGACAGCACCAAGCCGATGCCGACCAGTGCGCCGGTGATCTGGTCCATCGAACGCTTGGTGGCCTCCTTGGGCGGCAGGCCCTCCTCGGACATCACCCGCTCGACGTTCTCGACCACGACGATGGCGTCATCGACCAGCAGGCCGATCGCCAGCACGATGCCGAACATCGTCAGCGTGTTGATCGAGAAGCCGAACGCCGCCATCACGCCGAAGGTGCCGAGCAGCACCACCGGCACGGCAATGGTCGGAATCAGCGTGGCGCGCAGGTTCTGCAGGAACAGGTACATCACCAGGAACACCAGCACGACCGCCTCGACCAGCGTCTTGACCACTTCCTGGATGGAAATCTTCACGAAGGGCGTGGTGTCGTAAGGCACGACGTATTCCACCCCCGCCGGGAAATAGCGCTTCATCTCGTCGAGCCGCTCGCGCACCGCAGTGGCGGTCTCGAGCGCGTTGGCGCCCGAGGCCAGGCGGATGCCGACGCCGGCGGCGGGCTGGCCGTTGAAGCGGGCCACGGTGCCGTAGTTCTCGGCGCCGATCTCGACCCGCGCGACGTCCTTCAGGCGCACTTCACCGCCCTGCGTGCTGCTGCGCAGCAGGATGTTCTCGAACTGCTCGACGGTCTGCAGCCGGCTCTGCGCGGTGATGGTCGCGGTGAAGCCCTGGCCCGGCACCGCCGGCGTACCGCCGAGCTGGCCGGCCGACACTTCGGCGTTCTGCGCGACGATGGCTGCGCGCACGTCGGCCGAGGTGAGCTTGTAGTTGGTCAGGCGGGCAGGATCGAGCCAGACCCGCATCGAGTACTGCGAACCGAACACCGTCACTTCGCCGACGCCATCGACCCGCGACAGCGGATCCTGCACCGAGGCGACGAGGAAGTCCGACAAGTCGGTACCGGACTGGCTGCCGTCCTCGGACACGAAGCCGATCACCATCAGGAAGTTGCGCGCCGACTTGGCGACCGTGACGCCCTGCTGCTGCACCGGTTGCGGCAGCAGGGGCAGTGCGGTCTGCATCTTGTTCTGCACCTGCACCTGGGCGATGTCGGGGTCGGTATCGGCGGAGAAGGTCAGCGTGACCGAGGCCTGGCCGTACGAATCCGAGTTCGAGTTCATGTACAGCAGGCCGTCCAGCCCGGTCATCTTCTGTTCGATGACCTGGGTGACCGAATCCTCGACCGCCTTGGCCGATGCGCCCGGATAGCGGGCGTTGACGACGATCGCCGGCGGCGCGATGGACGGATACTGGGACACCGGCAGTTCGAGGATCGACAGCGCGCCGGCCAGCATGATGACGATTGCGATGACCCACGCGAAGATGGGCCGGTCGATGAAGAAGCGTGCCATGGAACGCTACCTCACTTCGCTTCGGCTGCGGCAGGCGCTTGCGCGGGCGCACCGCCCGCCTCCTGCGCCTGCACCTGCGCGCCGGGGCGCACCAATTGCAGCCCTTCGACGATGACGCGCTCGCCACTGGCCAGCCCGCCGGTCACCACCCAGTTCGAACCGAGCGACTGCGATGCCTGCACGGTGCGCGACTCGACCTTGTCCTCGGCGCCGACCACCATCACCACCGCGTTGCCGAGCGGGTCGTGCGACACCGCCGCATGCGGCACCAGGATGGCTTCGTTGCGCGTGCCTTGCGGCAGGCGCGCACGCACGTACATGCCGGGCAGCAGCACGCCGTCCGCGTTCGGGAAACGGGCGCGCAGCGTGACGCTGCCGGTGCCCGCGTCGACCGTCACTTCCGACAACGCCAGCCGGCCTTCGGCGCCGTATTCGGTGCCGTCCTCCAGGATCAGCTTGACCGGCACGTCGCCCTTGGCATTGGTCTGCAGGCGACCGGCCTCGATTTCGCGGCGCATGCGCAGCATGTCGGCGCTGGATTGGCTCAGATCGACGTAGATCGGGTCGAGCTGCTGCACGGTGGCCAGGGTCTGCGCCTGGTTGGCGGTGACCAGCGCACCGGGCGTGACCGCCGAGCGGCCGATGCGGCCGGCGATCGGCGACTTGAGCTGGGTGTAGTCGAGGTCGATGCGCGCCTTGTCCTGCGCCGCCTTCGCCGCCGCGACTTCGGCCCTGGCCTGCTGCAGCGCGGCCTGAGCGTCGTCGTTGGCCTGCTTGCTGACCGCCTCGATCTTGACCAGGCCGGCATGGCGCTCGGCCGTCAGGCGCGCCGCTTCGGCATTGGCCTGGGCGCGCGCGAGCGTCGCCTTCGCACTGTCGAAAGCGGCCTGGTAAGGCGCGGGATCGATGCGGTACAGCACCTGGCCGGCCTTGACTTCGCTGCCTTCGTTGAAGGCACGCTGGGTGACGATGCCGGAAACCTGCGGACGAAGCTCCGCGATCAGATAGGGGCTGGTGCGGCCGGGCAGTTCAGTGACCATCGGCACCGCTTCGGTCTTGACCGTCAGCACGGTGACGGCAGGCGCCTGCGGCGCGCCCTGTGCCGAAGCGCCGCCTTGCTCTGCACCGCCGCCGCAGGCAGTGAGGAACAGGGTACTCAGCGCAAGCACGACAGCGGGCTTGATGACGGCGCTATTGATTCTCTTCATTGGAGCCTCGTGGGTTCGAGGAACAGGATCATCATGGGAGGTCTTCCGTCGCGCGATGTTCCCGCCCTTTTAGAAGGGTTGTTCTAGATTGAACGCTCATTCTATGTTAGCCTTTGCTGCATCGCAAGAACTTCCACCCTGTGCAGACAACCAGGACCCGACTCCATACCACACGCATGCAAGACACGGATACGACGACGTCCCACGCCGACGCCCCGCGCGCCACCGCCCGCCGCCAGCAGATTCTGTGCGCCGCCGCGCAGTGCTTCCGTGAACATGGCTTCCACGGCGCCAGCATCGCCAAGATATCCGCCATTGCGGGCATGAGCCCCGGCCATATCTACCATTACTTCGAGAACAAGGAAGCCATCATCGCGGCGATCGTCGCCCAGGACCTCGAAAGCCTGCTGGAGATGACGGCGCAGTTCCGTGCGGCATGCAACGTCCGCGCCGCGCTGATCGAACGTGCCGCCGAAGGCGTCGCCAAGCAACTGGACCCCGACGCCGCCGGCCTGAAGCTCGAGATCGTCGCCGAGGCCGCACGCAATCCGCGCGTGGCGCAGATCGTCAGCGAAGCCGACGCCACCTGCAGGCGCGAACTCGCCGCCCTCATCCGCGACATCCGTAGCCGCGCCGGCCATCAGGACAGCGCCGCCGCCATCGACGGCATGGTGGAAGTGCTGGCCTGTCTCTTCGAGGGCCTGCTCCAGCGCACCATCCGCAACCCCGGACTCGACCGCGACAAGGTCACGCAGCGCATCCAGATCGCCATCGGCGACCTGCTCAACCAGCCCGGCGAAGACGCACTCGCGGCACGCCCATGAACGAACGCCCGCCCCGGCCTCGGCCGGGGCGGGCGGATGAAGCGCCGGCACCAGCCGGCGCCTTCGCGATACGACGCGCTCAGACGCGGAAATGCTCCACGCTCCGCCTGAGGCGGCTGGCGACGTCCTCCAGCGCCTTGCTGGCCTCGGCCGAGCGCCGGGCATCGGAATTGTTGCGCTCTGCCATCTGGGCGATCTGCTCGACGCCCTGGGCGACACTCGCGGCAGCGGCGCTCTGTTCCTTGGCGGCATTGCTGATGCTCACGACGGCCTCCGACGTCTTCATCGCACCATCGTAGAGGCGCCGGATCGCCTGGTCGGCCTCGGTCGCCAGCTTGACGCCGCTGTCGACCTGCTCGACGCCCTTGTTCATGCTCGCCACCGCATCGTCGGTGTCATGCTGGATGTGATCGACCATGCGCGAAATCTCCTTGGTCGAACTCGAGGTGCGTTCGGCCAGCTTGCGCACTTCGTCGGCCACCACCGCGAAGCCCCGGCCCTGCTCGCCTGCCCGCGCGGCCTCGATGGCGGCATTGAGCGCCAGCAGATTGGTCTGCTCGGCGATTTCGTGGATCGTGTTGACGATGCTGGAGATCTCCTTCGACGACTGCCCCAGCTGGCTGAGCTTTTCCGACGCCTGGCCGACGGTGCCGGCGATGTCCTGCATCGCCTCGGTGGCGAGCCGGATGATGCGCGAACTGTCGGCCGAGATCTGCGCGGCTTCGGCGCTGGTCTCGCGCGCCTCGTCGGTATTGGCCGCGATCAGGTCGATGCTGGTGCTCATCTGCTCGACCGCGGCCGCCATGCCGGCCGTCGCGTCGCTCTGCTTGTCGGAGTTGACCGCCACTTCGTCGGCCTGGCGCCTGAGCACGTTGGCGTCGTCGCTCACCGTGGCGGCGGCATTGCGCACTTCGGCGATGGTCTTGCCCAGCCCGCCGACCATGCGCCCCAGCGCCTCCATCAGCTTGCCGACCTCGTCCCGCGAACTGGCGCGGACCTGCACGCTCAGATCGGCATCGGCAACGCGCGTGGCGAGCGCGACGGCGTCGTTCAGCGGCTTGCTCACCCAGCGCCGGGTCGCGACGACGATGATCAGCGTCACGATCGGCACCAGCACCAGGAACAGCAGGATCATGCCCTGCCCCACCTGCCGGCTTTCGCTGTTGAACTCCTCCAGGTAGCTGCCGGAAATGACCAGCCAGTCCCACGGCTCGTAGTAGTTGAACTCCGCCACCTTTTCGCGGGCCTTGTCCTCGCCGGGGTTCTTCCACGTATACCTCAGGAATCCATTCTTGCGCTCGAGCATTTCGGCAATGAAGGGCCGCCCTTCGGCATCGGTGGTGGAAAGCACGGACTGCCCCTGGATCTCCGGGTGAATCATCACCGTACCGCGATTGTCGCCGCCGGCGCTGATCGCAAAGGGGTAACCGCTGCTGCCGACCCGGACGCTGAGGATGGAACGCCCCAGGGCCGCGAGTCCGGGGGTGTAGTCGATCCCGGCTGACAAGGCGCCGATGACTGCGCCGGACGCATCCTTGAGCGGAACGTAGTGCATCATCAGTTCGCGGCCGGACATCGTGATCTTGTGGGTCAGGGCTTCGCCGCGCAGCAGTGCGAGGGTGGCCGGATGCGCCGTCCCCAGCAGGGTGCCGGCGACGCGCTGGCCCTGGCCGTCCTTGAGCGAGGTCACGGTGCGCACGAAGTCGTTGCCCACTCGCGTCAGCACCGTTCCGAACGCTTCCGAGACGGTGGTGAACCTGTCGGGAACCCGCGTATCGTGCTCGACGACCGGGATTTCGCCGTGATAGAGCCTGCCATCCCGATACTCGAAGCCCTCCGGGTATTCGCTGGCGAACAGCTTGGCCATCCGCACCGTGCTCAGCATCAGGCTGCGGTTGAAAACGTCGATCATCGTGATGACGGTGGCGTTCGTGTCCTCCAGCGTCCGGACCGATCGCTCTTCCAGCTTGCTACCCAGGTAATTCGACAGCCCCACGGTGCCGGCCAGCAGCAGGACGCTGATGGACGCGACCAGCATCAGGCTGAGCTTGAGGCCGATGGAAAGGTTCTTGAACATGGTTTCGCCCTGCGTGTCGTTGACCGGCTGGCCGATGCAGCCTTCATGCCATTAGCGGCAGGGGGCGAAAAAACTTGAACCGGGGTTATGCGTCCTGTCCGAAGGTCAACGTGAAGCAGGTGCCCCTGTCCTCGCCCGCCGGCGAAACCACGTCCAGCGTCCACGACTGCATGATGCAGACGCGCTTGGCGATGGCCAGGCCGATGCCCGCCTGGTCCATGCCCGCGGCGGCGCCCGGCTCGCGCTGTTCGTGCTGGCGCTGGTCGGCGCGGCGATTGCTGAAGTAGCGATCGAAGACATGCGGCAGTTCGGCCGGCGCGATGCCGGGGCCGGAATCGGTGAACTGCAGGCCGTGCGCGATGCTCGAGACCGTCAGCCTCGCCGGCGCCGCATGCAGCACCGCGTTGCGCACGATGTTGCGCATCACCGTCATCAGGGCGTGGCGGCTGATCGTTTCCTCGTGCCCGGGCCTTACCGCATTCACGAACTCCAGCCCGGCCTTGTGCGCGTCCATGCTCAGGCTCTCGAAGATGTCCTCGACGCAGGCATGGATGGCGACGCGCCCCTTGTCCTCGAAACGGGCATGGGCGAGGCTGAAGGTGCTCTCCAGCGACTGGCTGATCTCATGCACCGATTTGACGATGCGCTCCAGCCGGGGCTGCCGCTGCTCCGGCCCCATCGTGTCATACCTGAGCATCAGCTCGGCATCGCTGCGGATCACCGTCAGCGCGGTGCGGATCTCGTGGTGCAGGTTGGCGGAGAACTCGCGCTGGTCGGCGATGGCACCATCCACCTGGTCCTGCACGCGATTGAACACTTCCATCAGGCGGTCGGCTTCGTTGGCATGCGGACTCTCCACCGCAACCGAACTCGGCACCCAGCGCGTCAGCCGCTCGGTGAGCGCGTTCAGCGGCATCACGAGCCGCCGCGCCACGCCGCTGCTGAGCAGCACGGCGACGAGCGAACAACCGACGACGATGGCCAGCAAGGCGCGGGTGAAATCGTGCAACTGCTTTTCCAGCACCACGGTGTCGTAGACCACGTACAGCAGTCCGTCCCTCGCTTCGACGACCGCCACATGCCAGGTGCTGTCTTCCCTGGGCAGCTCGTGCAAACCGACGGGCAGGCTGCGCAGCTCGTCCGGCAGGCTCGCTGCCCGTACCGTAGGGGATTCACCCCAGACGTACATCGACGGCGCCATGTCGCGCTCCAGCGCCGAAGTCCATTCGTCGCCGAAGCGCGACACCCGCGGCACCAGCCGCTTCGCTTCAGTGTCGATCAGGTCGCGGACCATCTTCTTCTCGACGTGAAGATAGACGCCATAGGTCAGCGCCGCCGTCACGCACACCGCCAGGCTGACGAGGCTGGTGAGCACTAGCGTGATGCGCCGCTTGAGCGATTTCTTCATGGCTGAATGGCGTTCGGCGCCAGCCGCCAGCCGATGCTGTGCACCGTTTCGATGCCATCGAAACCATGTGCGGACAGCGCCTTGCGCAGCAGGTGCATCTGGCTGCGCAAGGCCTCGGCCGAGGGCGGCTCGCCCTGCCACAGGTATTCCTCCAGCCGGCGGCGCGGCACCACCCGCCCGCCATATCGCAGCAACAGTTCGAGAATCATCAGGTTCTTGCGCGACAGCTTGATCTCCCGCCCATCGACGGTGACGAGCTGGTCCGCCACCACGTAGCGCAAGGGCCCGTAGTCGAGCACGAAGGCGGTGTCGGAAAGCTGCCTGGAGCGGCGAATCAGCGCCCTGCTGCGCATCAGCACCTCTTCCAGCGCAAAGGGCTTGACCAGGTAGTCGTCGGCGCCGCTGGAAAAGCCCAGCGACTTGTCCTCCAGCGTGGCGCGGGCGGTCAGCATCAGCACCGGCGTCGATAGCTGCAGGCCTTCCCGCATCTGCCTGAGCAGGCCATAGCCATCCATGCCGGGCAGGCCGATGTCGAGCAGCACCAGGTCGTAGGGCTCGTGCCCCAGCCGTTCGAGGGCGGCGGTGGCGTCCCGCGCCACGTCGGCGATGAAGCCCTCGCCTTCCAGTGCAAGCAGCAGGTTCTCCGCAATGGCAAGCTCGTCCTCGACGATCAGGACGGTGTAGGGAATCTGCTGCTTCTTGCGGGGTGGCATCCAGACCTCGCCGCGGCCACATGGGTCGCACGGCACGTATATCGGCAAACAAGCGCTTTCTGGCAGGCTATCAGCTCGCATGTGAAAAAAACGTCGAATAACGATCACATCAAAATCTAATGAGTTCCGTTCTCATTATTCTTCCCTTCCGCGTTCTTTTTCAACGGAAATTCGACGCGCCGCTTCCTATTCTTGCGCTGGGCTCAACTCCGACAGGTCAAGCCTCCCCCGCACCGCCCTGAACGCCCGGCCGCCGCCGGACGGGTCGGTGCCGCCCCTTTTTCCCAGAATCCGCAAAGGAAGCCGTGTACATGAACAATGATGGAAAGCAGACGGCGCCGGCCGTCACGCTGCTGCCGCTGGAAAGTTTCCAGTCGGCCTTCGAGCCCGCCCGGACCGGCGTTCGAACCAGCTCCGTACTGATGGGTGCAATGATCAGCGGCGCGGTCGCCATCGCACCGACGGCCCACGCCCAGGATGCGACGCTGGCCCCGGTCCACGTCGAAGGCCAGCACGACAATGCCTACCAAGCTCCGGCGGCGGCCAGCAGCCCCAAGTTCACCGCGCCGCTGCTGGAAACGCCCAAGACCATCACCATCATCACCGAGGAACTGATCAAGGATCGCGGCGCCACCTCGCTGACGGACGTGCTGCGGTCCACGCCGGGCATCACGCTGGGTGCCGGCGAAGGCGGCACGCCGAACGGTGACCGCCCCTTCGTGCGCGGCTACGAAGCCAGTACCGACATGTTCATCGACGGCGTGCGCGACTACGCCCGCGGTTCGCATGAAACCTTCAACCTCGAATCGGTCGAGATCGTCAAGGGTCCCAGCTCGGCCTACACCGGCCGCGGCGGCACCGGCGGCAGCATCAACCTGCAGACCAAGAAGCCGAAGCTGCAGAACTTCACCGAAGTCTCGGGCGGCTTCGGCAACGCCGGCCAGTGGCGCGCCACGGTGGACAGCAACTATGCCTTCTCCGAAACCGGCGCCTTCCGCCTGAACATGATGAAGATGGGTGGTGAAGTTCCCGGCCGCGACGGTGTGGACGTCGACCGCTGGGGTTTCGCACCCTCCATCGCCTTCGGCCTGGGCACGCCCACGCGGGTGACGCTGTCGTACTCGCACATCGACAACAAGGACATGCCGGACCAGGGCATTCCGTTCAGCAATGCTGCACATCCCGAACTGAAACGTCCCCCCAAGGTCGACCGCGACAACTTCTATGGGCGAGTGAAGACGGACTTCCGCCTCAACGAGATGAAGACCGCGACGGCGCTGCTGGAACACGACTTCTCCAACGACCTGAAAGTGCGCAACGTCACGCGCCACACCAAGACCCTGAACCATTACCTGCTGTCGCGCCCGACGTTCGACAACTGCGCCGCCGGGAACACCAGCTCGGCATGCGTTCCCAGCAGCCCCGATGCCCAATTCACGCGCGGCAACCGTGCCTGGTGGCGAGCCAGCGAATCCGTGATCAACCAGACCGATCTGTACGGCAGCGCCGTCCTTGGCGGCTTCAAGCACACCTTCAGCACCGGCCTGGAGTTCGGCAAGGAAAAGATCTACAACAAGTCCATGAGCCTCACCGGCCTGCCCAGCGAACGCGACTCGCTGCACAACCCCGATTCAGGCAGGTACTACAACTACGGCATCACCTACGGCCGCAAGACCGCTGCCGGCGAAATCGAGACGCGCTCGCTGTACTTCTTCGACACCATGGAGATCAACGAGCAGTTCTCGATCAACGCCGGCCTGCGCCGTGAGCACTTCGAGGTCGACAACTACACGAACAGCCGCTCCGACGGCTTCTGGAACTACCAGGCCGGCATCGTGTACAAGCCCGCGCCGAACGGCAGCATCTACCTGTCCTACGGCACCTCGTCCAACCCTGCCGGTGAGAACCTCGGCCAGGGCGGCGGCGCCGACGGCGTTGCCGGCGGTGCGCAAATCCGCGACCTGAAGCCGGAAAAGAGCCGCAGTTGGGAACTCGGCACCAAGTGGGACGTCATGAACGGCATGCTGTCGCTGACCGCCGCGGTGTTCGAGACCAAGAAGACCGATGCGCGCTCCACCGACGCGCTGACCGGCGAAGTCACGCTCAACGGCAGCAACCGCGTGCGCGGCATGGAGTTCGGCGTGGCCGGCGCCATCACCCCGAAGTGGAACGTGTGGGCGGGCTACACCTATCTCGACCCGGACATCCTGAACTACCGCAGCGGCAACAGCGTGTTCGACGGCAACCGCATCAAGTTCATCGCCAAGCAGAGCGCCAGCCTGTGGACGACCTATGAAGTGCTGCCGGGCCTGACCCTGGGCGGCGGCGCCACCTACATGGGCATGCGCTACGCCAACGACGCGAACACGCTCGAACTGCCGAGCTACACCCGCTACGACGCCATGGCCAGGTACGAAGTCAACAAGAACTTCGACCTGCAGCTCAACATCAACAACATCTCCGACGAGGAAATGCACGAAGCCTCACACGTCGGCCTGTTCGCGATGGTCGCACCGGGCCGCTCGTACATGCTCAATGCAACTTATCGCTTCGACTGACGGTCATTGACCACGGGTCGCGCGCAAGCCCCGCCATTCATGGCGGGGTCAGCGAGACAAGTGTCCCTGGAGCCGAAGGCTCCACAAGCTCGTGGCGAGGAAGCCCCAGCCTCCAGGCTGGGGCGACTCACCATTCCGGGGGCACGGTCATCGTGTCCCCGGACTACCCGACGGCCGCATTCAACGGAAACATCCACAACCATGATGCTCGTGATTCCAGACGTGCTGAACCCGCAGGAAGTCGCCGAGATGCGCAGCCGGCTCGACCAGGCCAGTTGGCACGACGGCCGCGAGACGGCGGGCTACGTCGCGGTGAAGCAGAAGAGCAACGAACAACTGCAGGTGCAGGACGAAACGGCGATCGAGCTCGGCCGCATGATTCTCCGCGCCCTGTCGACCAATTCCTGTTTCATCTCCTTCGCGCTGCCGCTGAAGATCCTGCCGCCGATGTTCAACCGCTACCGGGGCGGCGGCGAATACGGCTTCCACATCGACAACGCGATACGCGTCGCCCCGGCATCCGGCGAGCGCATCCGCACCGACATCTCCACTACCGTGTTCCTGAACGACCCCGAGGAATACGAGGGCGGCGAACTGATCATCAATGACACCTATGGCGTCGAGAAAGTCAAACTGCCTGCCGGACACGCCGTGGTCTATCCCGGCACCAGCCTGCATCGCGTCAGCCCGGTCACGCGCGGCCAGCGCCTGGCTTCCTTCTTCTGGACGCAGAGCATGGTCCAGGACGATGCACGCCGCGCCATCCTGTACGACCTCGACAACAGCATCCAGCGGCTGGCCACGCGGGCGGAGAACGCCGACGAGGTCAACCGCCTCACCGGTACTTATCACAACCTGATACGACAATGGGCGCAAACCTGATGATGCTGAGTCCGGAAACCCGCATGCCATCCCTGGTCCACTCCAACGATTCGACCAGCGCCGCCATCCACGCCGTGCGCAAGGCCGGCGTCTCCGTCACCGTGCCCCGCCTGGCGGTATGGACGGTGCTGGCCCAGGCCGACGAGCCGCTGCAGCCCTACGACATCCAGGCCCGCCTCACCGAGAACGGCGTCACCCTGTCGCTGTCGTCGATCTACACCGTGCTGAAGCGCTTCGTCGAAGCGGGCGTGCTGACGCTCCATGCCATCGACGCCGGGAAGTCCCACTATTCGCTGGCCGAAAAGGACTTCCGCCAGCACATCCTGTGCGAGGACACCGGCCGCGACTACTGGCTCGCCGATGAAGCGCTCAGCCATGCCATCGAAGAATTCTGCCGCGAGCACGGCTTCGAGCTGTCCACCTACTCGCTGATGGTGAAGGCGAAACCGGTGAGTTCGACGGGCGACGCGCGCAAGACCCGACCCACCTGAACAGTCCCCGCCGACGCATTCCGGCACACAGGAGACAGCATGATGAAGAAAAGCAAAACGGCCCTGCTCGTCTTCTGCGGCGGCTTCGTCCTGCTCGGCGTCCTGACCTTCTTCATCGCGCCGCCCGCCCTGTTCTCCTTGCTGTCGGGCGGTGCCTGCTATGGCTTCTGGGTTCTTTTCGGACGACTCGCCGGCGACAAGCCAGACGATGGCTCGCCGGTCTTCGGCATCCCGCAGGTGAAGTTCGGCTCCGCCAGCATCGCGATCGGTCTGCTTGCCTTCATCACCGCCATCTTCATCGACTCCCTGTTCCTCACCTCCATCAGCAGCGGAATGATGCTCTTCGGCGCACACATGACGATCGGCTGTCTCAGGACGCAGGAAGAACAGGCCAACGCAAACTCGGCCCAGGCCTGACGCACGCCCCCGGCCGTTTCCTCTGACCCGGCGCAATCGCGCACGAGCCGCCTAAAAAAATTCCATAAGCATCAACAGGCCAGTGCCCGCACACAGGCCATGCACCATTATGGTTATGCCGCCCCATCTTAGAGCATTGAAAATATTGATTAATTTTCGCTTTTCATCCCCACCCCGCTGCCGCAGAATGCGCCCCCGACCATACGACCAGACTGAGCATCATGTCCTTCATCGACGCGCAATTCGCCCCGGCCACGCACGCCGCCCAACTCGGCCACAATCACGGCTACGCCTTCGATGGCGACCAGGTCAGCCTGCGGGCAGACATCCGCATCCTCGACCCGATGGCCGCCGCTGCACGGAACTGGGCACTGCAACTGTGGGCGGGGGACACGCTGATCGCCAATGCCGGCTGCGGTGCGCTGTCGGCCGATGCGTCCGGCAACACCTCGGTGGAAGCCACGGTGGCTGCCATGCTGCCTGCCGGTACCGCTGAACATGCGCTGAGCCTGGCGCTGGCATGCGACGACGGCAGCGGTCTGCAATGCTGCGACAGCGCCGGCTATCCGCGCAGCGAACGCTTCTGCCTGCCGCGCATCGACGGCTCGGTCGGCTACACGCTGGCCGAGGACCATACCGCCATCCACGCCGACAGCATCAGCAACCCGCGTACATACGGCAGCCTGTCGGGCTCGCTAATCCTCGAGCTGTGGGCGCTGTCCGAACCCTATCGTGGCGGTGCATTCAGCGGCATTCTGGTCGGCAGCACCGAACAGGGCTGCATCGCCGGCCAGTATGCGACGGGTGCGATCGATGCTGAACTGCCCGCCTGCACCTTGCCTGCCGGCCGCTGGCACCTGACCCTGATGCTGCGTGAATGGACCGCCAGCGGCCATGTGACGCGCGACTACCGGACTTTCTCGCTGCCGGTCGATGGCCCGCTGCCCGCCCCTGCCGCCACCGAGGAAGCCGCCGTCGAGATCGCTGCCCCCACGGCTGAAGCAGCCACCAGTGCTGCCCCCGAAGCCGCTGCCTTGCCCGAAATCGACAGCGAGACGCCCGTCGCGCCTGCGGAACCGGCTGCTGCACCTGCCGAAGCCCCGAAGCCCTCGCGCCGAACCCCGGCCCGCGCAGCGAAAGCCGCCAAACAGGCGCCGGCAAACGCGCAGGTCTCGATCAACGATGCCGACGCTGCGACGCTCGCCAGCCTGAAAGGCGTCACCGCCGCCATCGCCAAAGGCATCGTCGCCGGCCGGCCGTGGAAGTCGGTCGACGAGTTGATCGAAGTCAGGGGCATCGGCGCCAAGCTGCTCGACAAGCTGCGCTCGCAGCTTCGCGTTTGAAGCCCTTCAGTCCATCACCCAGCGCAGGCCGCCGGGCTCGCGCTCGAACAGCCGCCAGCCGCCTTCGCGGCCGCACAGCCCGTAGCGGAAAGGCGTCTCGTCGCGGCCCGGGGTGATGAAACGCAGATCGACGAAGTTGGCGCAGAACTGGCCGGACGGCCCGTTCTCGGCATGGTCGAGCACCGGGAACATCGCGAACCAGCGGAAGAAGGCGAAGTCCTCGGCGCCCCAGACCTTTTCCACGAGCTGACGCACGCCGTTGTCGCCGAAGCGCTCGCGCACTTCCCACTGCGCCTGCGCCACCGGCAGGTAGGGCGCGGAAAAGCGGCGGATGAAATTGTCGTCCGCACCGGCGACCAGCGGTTCGCTGCGGCGGGTGTTGATGTGGGCGTAGTGATAGCGCTCGCCGTCGAAGACGATCGCGGTCCAGTTGAAGGGCGAGGCCGGACGCGGCGCGGCATCGACCAGCACCGGCTCGATGCCTTGCCGCTCGGCGTAGGCATGGGCGGCGTCGATCGCCTCGCCGCGCCCGGTGGCCTGGACACCGATCCAGCCTGCCAGTGCCACCAGCGCCAGCGCCGACGGCACCCGGCTGTGCCGCCACAGCGCGCTGCCGAGCAGGCCGGCGAGGATGATCCCGGTCAGCGGCAGGTCGATGATGAAGCTCGTCCCCCAGCCGAAGCGGCGCTCGGAAAACGGCGCGAGGATCATGGTGCCGAACTGGGTGATGAGATCGCCCAGGATGTGGATCAGGATCGCCGCGCAGACGACGACATACAGGCTGCGCCAGTCCGGTCCGCGACGGCCGCCGCGCTGCCAGAAGCGCGACAGCAGCCAGGCGATCAGCAGCCCCCACAGCGGCAACAGCAGCAGCGAATGGGTGACGCCGCGATGGCCGCGCAGGTAGGTCAGCTCCGACACCCAGCCGAGGACGAAGTCCAAGTCGGGGAAAGTCGCCGCGACGGCGCCGGCGACCACCGCCTGCCAGGGTTTGGGCAGCGGCGCGGCCGATGCCTGCTTGCCGCGCGGTGCCAGCAGGCGCCCCGCGAGCGCCCCGGAAAGTGCGTGCGTCAGCGTATCCATGCTGCCTCCCGCATGGATGCGCCCTGCGCCGACACCGATTTCTTCATTGCTCCTCCTGATGACGACAAACCGCCCGGCCACCGCGGCAGTACCGACTCCGGCACGTGCACCACACCGCTTCTCCGGCCACGCGCTCAGGGTTCGAGCGCATCCTGCGTGACAAGTTGCGCACAGAACATGATTCGGCGCGAATTCCCGCGCCCGGCGATGCACGGGCCGTGCGGTTCTTCCTCATGTCCGCCGGGCGAAACGGCCAGAATTGCCATCAACAGCCTATTTCTCAATTCTGATTTCAACGCGAACATCGCGCGGGGCACGACGTACCCGGATGAATGTTCAGCTCATGATTGCCAAGGAACCCGCTCGATGATCAAGACCCGCATTCTCGCACCCGCCCTGCTGGCCGCCTCGCTGGCCACCCTCTCCACCACCGCTGCGGCGGCCTTCGTCGTCACCTACGAAGAGGCGGGCGTGACCGGCACCACCGCTTCGTTCAAGCCGGGCGCCAACGCACGGGGCGAGGAGATCGTCGGCGTCGAGCGTTTCGATTCGTTGTCGACCGGCGTCCATGGAATCCACGTTTCGAACTTCGGCAATGATGATCTCGGCATCATCGGCACCTACCGCGGCGTGAATGTCCGGGCTGCCGACCAGTATGGCGGCGCCAGCGGCCGCGGCAACTACGCGGTTTCCGGCATCAACGCCACCTCCAGCTATTCGATCTCCTTCAACCAGGAGCTGACCTATTTCGGCTTCTGGCTGTCCGCGCTCGACGGCGGCAACCAATTGTCCTTCCATAGCAGCGGTATCGAGGTGTTCTCCTTCAGCGCCAATGACGTGCTTGGTCTGGTGTCCGGCAAACCCGGCTACCACGGCAACCCGAACAACGGATTCCGTGGACAGAACCGCGGCGAATCCTATGTCTTCCTGAACTTCTTCGCCGACGAGGGCTTCAGCTTCGACGAGATCGTCTTCAGGCAGGCCAACCGGGGAGCAGGGTACGAGTCGGACAACCATACGGTCGGCATCTGGAAGGAACAGTCCGGCACCGTGGTGCCGAGCTCGCAGGTGCCCGAGCCCGGCTCGCTGCTGCTGTTGATGGGAGCGCTACTGGGCGCTGCGGGCGCGGCCCGCCGCCGTAGCTGACACGCGGCGGCGCGGGCGGAAGCCTGCGTCGCCCGGATACGTCTTCCGCAGTCGAAGCCCGGGCGGCATCATGCCGTCGTGGCACGTGAACAAGTTCCTCGCTTGCTCAGCATCGCTACGGCACAATGCCGCCCCATCCCATTCGACATGACCGGAAGCCCTCCTCCATGCGCGCCCTTCCCATTTCCCGCAAGTTCGCCGCCGTCTGCACCCTGAGCATCGGCGCCGCCCTCCTCGCCGGCTGCGCCACCGAGCAGCACCGCACGCTCGAAGTCCCGAAGGTCGCATCGGCCGCCACGCCCTACACCGGCCAGCGCAGCCTGATCGCGGTGGGCAAGTTCGACAACCGTTCGAGCTTCATGCGCGGCATCTTCAGCGACAACGTCGACCGGCTCGGCAGCCAGGCCAAGACCATCCTGATCACCCACCTGCAGCAGACCGGCCGCTTCAACGTGCTCGACCGCGACAACATGCCGGAGATCAGGCAGGAAGCCGAACTGTCCGGCGCGGCGCAGAAGCTCAAGGGCGCCAGCTACGTCATCACCGGCGACGTCGCCGAATTCGGCCGCAAGGAAACCGGCGACCGCCAGTTGTTCGGCATCCTCGGCCGCGGCAAGTCGCAGGTCGCCTACGCCAAGGTCAACCTGAACGTCGTCGATGTCGCCAGTTCGGAGGTCGTCTTCTCCACCCAGGGCGCCGGCGAATACAGCCTGGACAACCGCGAAGTCGTCGGCTTCGGCGGCACCGCCAGCTACGATTCGACGCTGAACGGCAAGGTGCTCGACCTCGCCATGCGCGAAGCCGTCAACCGCCTGGTCGAAGGCATCGAATCCGGCGCCTGGCAGCCTGCCCGCTGATCCGTCGCCCCAACGACGACCAGGCCGGCAATGAAGTCTCACGCCCTCATCCGCCTCGCGGCCGCGCTGCCGGCCGCGGGCCTGTTGCTGCTGGCCGGCTGCGCCAGCAACAGCCATCAGCCGCTGTACTACTGGGGCGAATACCAGCCCGCGCTGTACGGCCATTTCACCAAGGAACGGGGCCCGCAGGAACAGCTCGCCGCGCTCGAGGCCGGGCTGGAAAAAGCCCGCGCCAAAAGCCTGCCGGTGCCGCCGGGCTACCACGCGCACCTGGGCATCCTGTACGCCGAAAGCGAACAACCCGACCAGATGCTGCGGCACTTCGAGGCTGAAAAGACCCTGTATCCGGAAAGCGCCGCCTACATGGACTTCCTGATGCGCAAGGCGACCAAATCCGAGTGAGATCCCGACCGATGCACCCCACGACAGCCGGCCGCCTTCGCCTGAAGGCCGGCCTCATCGCCGCATGCGCGGCCTTGCTCGCCACCGGCTGCGCCACGCAACAGGCCAGCTACGACTATTCGGCCTTCAGGCAGAGCCGGCCCGCTTCCATCCTGGTGCTGCCGCCGCTCAACGGCTCGATGGAGGTCGAAGCCAGCTACAGCATGCTGTCGCAGGTCACGATGCCGCTGGCGGAGTCGGGCTACTACGTGTTCCCGGTCAGCCTGGTCGACGAAACCTTCCAGCAGAACGGCCTGCACAACCCGGGCGAGATGCACGGCGTGCCGCTGGCCAAGCTGCACGAAATCTTCGGCGCCGACGCGGCGCTGTACATCAACATCGAACAGTACGGCACCAGCTATTCCGTGCTCGCCAGCGAAAGCCGGGTCACCGCGCAGGCACGCCTGATCGACCTGCGCTCGGAACAGACGCTGTGGCAAGGCTCGGCGACCGCTTCGAGCGCCGAAGGCCGCGACTCCGGCGGCGGCCTGATCGGCATGCTGATCACGGCAGTGGTCAATCAGATCATCGAAACCACCACCAACCGCTCGCACCCGATCGCCGGCATCACCAGCTACCGCCTGCTGTCGGCCGGCATGCCCAACGGCATCCTGTACGGCCCGCGCTCGCCGAAATACGAACTGGAAGCGACGCCGCGCTGAGCGCGGCACCCCTTTACAGGTAGCCCAGCCGGCCGGGCAGCCACAGCGCAATCTGCGGAAACACCAGCATCAGCGCCAACGCGCCCAGCATCGCCAGCACCAGCCAGATCACCCAGCGGAAAGTCTCTTCCATGCCGATGCCGGCGATGCGCGAAGTGATCATCAGCGAGATCGCCATCGGCGGCGTGAACTGGCCGATGGCAAGGTTGATCGTCATCATCACGCCGAACCACACCAGATCCCAGCCCATCGCCACCGCGATCGGTACCAGCACGGGCAGCAGGATCAGGAAGATCGAGATCGCGTCGAGGAACATGCCCGCCACCAGCAGCAGCAGGTTGATCGACAACAGCATCAGCCATTCGCTCGAATGCAGCCCGACCAGCGACTTGGCCGCGGCATCGAAGACGCCCAGCGTGTTACCCGCCCAGGCGAACACCGAGGCGATGCCGATGATCATCAGCACCACGGCCGACAGCTCGCCGGCATCGACCAGGATGCGGAACAGGCCTTTCAGGTCGATCGAGCGATACACCACCATGCCGACGAAGATGCCGTAGGCCACGGCCACCACTGCAGCCTCGGTCGGCGTGAACAAGCCGGTGCGCAGCCCGCCGAGAATGACCACCGGCGCCAGCAGGCCCCAGATCGCATCGATGAAGCTCTTGCCCAGCGGCGGGCGCTCGGCCTTGTAGTCGCGGCCGAAGCCGTACTTGCGGCTGATGATGATCGCCGGCACCAGCAGGCTCAGCGCCGCGAGCATGCCCGGGAACAGGCCGGCGGCGAACAATGCCGGCACGGTCGCGGCCGGCACCATCACGCTATAGACGATCAGCGCCACCGACGGCGGGATCACGATCGCCGTCGACCCCGAGGCCGCGATCAGGCCGGCCGAGAACCCCTTGGGATAGCCGCGCGCGACCATCGACGGCAGCATCACCGCCGCCACCGCCGCCGCATCGGCCGGGCCGGAACCGGAGATGCCGCCCAGCAGCATCGACACCAGCACCGCGACCACCGCGAGCGAGCCCGTCCATTCGCCGACGATGGCGGTGACGAAGCGCACCAGGCGCACGGCCACGCCGGAGCGCTCGAAGATCATGCCGGCCAGCACGAACATCGGAATCGCCAGCAAGGGATATTTGGCAATGCCGGCATAGATGTTGGTCGGCACCGCAAGCTGGTCGAAGCCCGCCAGTGCAATCACGGCAACGCTCGCCACCCCCAGGCCGACGGCCAGCGGCATGCCGGCCGCCAGCGCGAGCATGAACAACCCGATCAGCACCGCGCCGGTCATGCCCGCCTCCCTGCACGGCTCGCCACCAGGCGCAGCACCAGCGCCACCGCCAGCACCGGCATCCACACGGTGTACCACCACTGCGGCACGCCGAGCGCCGGCGAGGTCTCCTCGAAGCGGTACTGGTCCCAGGTCAGCCGCCCGGCATAGAAAGCGATGAAGGCGAATAGGCTGGCGGTGACGGCAAAGGACAGCCAGTCGAAGAACACCCGCGCCCGCCCGGACAGCCGGTCGACGAAGAAGCTCACACGAATGTGGCGGTCGAAAGCGAAGGCCGCCGACGAGCCGAGGAAGGACAGCACGATCAGCAGCACGATCGAGAACTCCTCGGTCGCCGCGAAGGACTGCGAAGTGAAGTAGCGCACCAGCACGTTGCCGAAGGTGATCAGCACGATCAGCCCCATGACGATGCCGGTCAGGACCTGCTCGATCGTATAGGACGGCGGGGCGGCTTCCGCCTCGGCCGGCGGCACTTCAACTTCGATACTCATCGCGTGAAACGGTCCATCAACAATGGAAAAAAATCATGCGGCCAGCATCCGCCCCGGGCGGGGCGAAGCTGGCCGCACGTTGGCCCGGCGGCCGGCGATCCGGCCGGCGATGCCGGGACGCTACTCAACGCTTGGCGACGTCTTCCTCGGCCTGCTTGACCAGGTCGTTGCCGATGCGGCCGGCCCATTCCTTGTACACCCCGGCCGTCGCCTGGCGGAACGCGTCACGCTCGGCATCGCTCAGGCGCACCACCGACACGCCGTTGGCTTCGATCTCCTTCAGCAGCGACTCGTCGTCCGCCGAAATGCCGGCGCGGGCGCGGGCGATTTCCTCGGTGGCGGCCTGCTGCGCCGCCTCGGCAACCAGCTTGCGGTCGGCTTCGGTCCAGCTGTTCCACACCTTCTTGTTGACCACGAAGATCAGCGGATCGGCAACGTAGCCCCACAGCGTCAGGTGCTTCTGGCCGACGGTATGCAGCTTGGCGGCGTTGAACACCGCCAACGGGTTCTCCTGGCCATCGACCGCGCCAGTCGCCATCGCCGGCTGCGCATCCGCCCAGCTCATCTGCGTGGGATTGGCGCCGAGCGCATTGAAGGTGGCCAGGAACAGCGGCGAACCGACCACCCGCACCTTCATGCCCTTCACGTCCTCGGGCGTGCGGATCGGTTTCTTCGAGTTCGACACCTCGCGGAAACCGTTCTCGCCCCAGGCCAGCGGCACCACGTCGCGCGCAGCCAGGACTTCGAACATCTTCTCGCCGACGCGGCCCCGGGTCAGCGCGTCGATCGCCTTGTGGTCCGGCATCAGGAAGGGCAGCGCGAACAGGTTCAGCTCCTTCACCTGCGGCGACCAGTTGATGGTCGAACCCACCGCCATGTCGATGATGCCCTGGCGCAGCGCGGTGAACTCCTTGGTCTGGTCGCCCGACACCAGCGAGGTGCCCGGATAGACCTTGATCTTGATCCGCCCCTCGGTCTTCTCGGCCACCAGATCGGCCCAGCGCTGCGCGCCCCAGCCCCACGGGAAAGCCTCGCCGAGCACCGTCGACAGGTTGTATTCGTCCTTGTACTGCTGAGCCGTGGCCGGCATCGACAGGCCGAGCGCGGCCGAAGCGAACAAGCCGGCGATGAGGGCGGTGAAGCGGCGTTTCTGCATGGGATGTCTCCGTTTCTGGTCTTTTGGGCACAGCGCCCGGTACTGCGACTGCAGCGCAGGCGCGAGGGAAGGGGCGATTCTACAAATCAAGGAGCCTGGGGGCCAGCGCAAAATCGTGCAAAAAGTGGGAAGAGGTGAAGGATATAGCGGACATAGTGCTTTATTTTTCCCTCTCACGAGAACCATTCCTCACAAACCCACAACATTCTCATGACCTAAACCTCTCGGCCTCGCATACTTCAACCATGACATGCTAACCGAGCAGTAGAACAATCCTGACATGCACACTCTATCGCCTGACACACCCGGAGCATACGTTGCAAGCTAAACACGTCCTGATCCAGAACAGGTACAACCGAAAACGGAACAGTGAATAAATAAAGAATGATTTACGCCTGAAAAATTCATTAAACATAGTTAAAATAAATAAAACTCAAATAATCATGTTACGAATAATCTCAGCCAATGAAGCACACGAACGCTCTGATGGCTATCAGTCACGTTATGACTTTGCTTCCAAGCTACCTGATTCCCTGATTCACTCCCCAGGCAAGGGTCAGCCCATTCCCCTGCACAGGATCACCGGCCTGCTCAACCGCGATGATCGGAAACGGGCACTCCGCTGGATGAAGGGGGGCAACAAAAAGCACAGCACCAAGACCGACAATCTTTCCGATGACGAGTTACTGATTGCACCATTCGTCAAGCAATCCCAAAGGCTGCTTTTCTTCTGGAAAGCTGAAGAAAACTTCAAGAAGACCCCCCAGCATCCTCAATTCCCATTCCAATCCTTCCGTTCCTCCCTGCTCCATTCCCTGCTTGCACGTTACCGGAATGACCTGTTCGCCTCATGCAGACCTTTGACGGGCGATGAAATAGAAGCACTTGAAGCAGACGGCGTGCCCATAGAAGAACTCGTCATCGTTCTGGAGGAGTGCCCCATCGGCCGTGATGCGGAGTCCAAGGACTTTTACTACCGGTCATACTCGTCCTACGTCAATGTCTGGCACGAATTCACCGACGATTTCCTGAATTGGGACGCATTGCCTGACGAGCAGCGACTATTGCTCAGCGAAGCAGTGTTTGCCTTGGCTTCCTCCCTGGGTGCGCCCTGCCTGATGGACTTGGCGGTCGAACGATGCCCGGGTCTCGGGCCGTACTACGTGAGTATGGAAGTGTCTGAGACGGAAGATTGTCCGGGCGAACCCCTGGAAATTCCCGCGCGAACCATTGACAACAGAGCCCTCGCGAAACTCGCCACGAGCGTCCAGGAGAGAGCTGATGCTGGCCCGATCTGCTCATCCGAATTCGATAGTCTGATTGGCGAACTCAGCACCTTTGAAGATCTGAAAACGGCCGCGCTGATCGTCGCCAGCAGGATTTACGATTTGCAGTCCCCTGATCCCGTCCTGATCGGCGGTATCGATCGTATCGTGGACAAGCTCAAGGCCCTGCCATCGGGTTGTGAAGCGCTTCCGCTTCTTGTGAAGCTGTACACCGCCGTTTTCTACCTGCTCAAGGCTGACGAACCGTCAGACAGCTTTCACCCGCTGCGTACCGAGTTGGGTACTTGCCTGACGAAATGGAATGCCAGGGTCTTCACATCTTGCACGGCCCGGATCGACGCGGACTACCTGCTGTTCAGCGGGCAGGGTGGTACTTGTAACACGGGTGCCGATGCCTTTGTCGAGACCAGCGCTGCCTACCAGGCCAAGGTCGAAGCAGTCCAGTCTGCTTCCAGCCAACTGCAGTCGTTACCTCTTTTCGAGAGGGCCGCTGCCCGCCAAGCACTCAACGATCTGGAGGCGGAGCGCAACCGCCTGATGGAGGAGCTTATCCAGGCCGGCAACGCCCTGTTGGAAGCCTTGTATCCGTTCGAGGAGAATGAGGATGAGGCATTCCGAATGATCTCCCTATGGGATACCTATACGGCCCGGCACCAGGATGCCGTGGAACGCTTCTACGACTATTGCTCCCAGCCTCGCCTCGTGCCGGTCGCCGACTACATCGAGACCTTCATATCCAGTACCACCCAAGCCGATTCTGCAGGTCGAGATGACGGCCAGGCTTCGCTCCCCGCCACGACGGATGTTGTGAACGAGGTCTCCGATCAACCTGCATCGCAAGAGGCCCCTGTTTCCGCTGAACCGGCCGTGACTATTCCTGAGACCCAGCGTGTTCATGTGGAGCCATTCGAGACTGCAGCACCTTCCGAACCCATCCCGCCAGCCGAACAAACCGGGCCGGTAATGCCTGTCGAACCTGCCGTGGACGAAGCCGAATCCCTACAGGTCGAGCACGAGGCCGAAAACGTCGAGACCGGCGCTTCCGAAGTGTCAGCACTCCGCCCTGTACTGCCTCCCGGCACAGTCGCCAAGGTAAACGAGGCCAGGGAGGCATCCCTGCGCGACGTATTCTGGTCATTGATTCTGGATGGGCTGTACGGCATCGCAAGACAGCTCAGCCAGGCATCCCCCCGGTCCGGCACCCCGGAATGCACCTTGATGGATCTCGTGGTTTACGGACAAGGTCTCGTTTATCCCCATGGTCAGATGGCCCGCGCACTGGAACAGGTTGTCGGTGAGTACGATCTGGCAAAATGTCTGACGGGCGTTCCTGAGCAGGATTACTACGCCTGCAACCTGCTTGTCGTATCCAGTGCCATCCGATCGGGCCTGATTGCCCCAGGATCGGGGGTATCTTCACTGCTGACCCGCGACCTTTCCCTCGGCCCCGGCTGGGAAACCCTGCACGCCATCGCACAGCGCATCGCCCACGACGCCCCGCAGATGCACGGCGTCATCCTGGGGCCGGATTCTTTTCGCAAGCAACAGGCCATCAAGGACATCGCACAGCGCCGTGCCATGCTGGCCGGCGAGGTCAGGAACTGGCTCGAAGACAACGCACACAGCAAAATGCCGTACCAGGCCGCCACCAGTGTGTGGCACCGCTGGGTAACGGCAACGGACGGAGTGGTTTGCAGACTGCTCAAGCCGGTCGCGGACATGACGACGGGGTTGTCTGGCAAGGCGGAGTGGAAGGAATTGATCGCTTTCCTCACGGATCCCGATCAGGTCGAAGCCCACGTCCAGGAAACCGACAAGCAACTGCGCGGCGCTCGGTTCGGGAGCACTTCACGCTTCGGGAATATCGATTACGCTGCCCTCAACTCCATCCGCCGACGCTGTGCGGAGGCCGCCAATCTGGCGCTACGCTGGACCGAACTGGATGCACCAAGGCGCTTGAATGACTACAGCGAACGTCTGATCGGCGAACTGGACCAGTTCCTTGAGTCCCACAAGCAGGCAGTTTTCGCTGAAATCGACCGTGCCGGAGGCTCGGACGAGCTTTCCATGCGTGCAGCGGCGAATTGTCTGCGTAAGGCCGTGGAATCGCTGTACGGACTTTTCAATCCGAACGACAGCCAAAACCTCACGGAAAAGCTCCCGCGCTTGGCCCTGAACCTGGACGTCCTCAGAATCCCTTCTTACCACTTGAGCGATGCGCTGGAACTGGAGACGCCCGCCGTCGACATGGACGCCTTCGGCAAACCGCAATCCGTTGAAGAAAGCATTGAACGGCTCATGGGTGAGGGCGATTTTTTCGGTGCTGAGCATCTAGCCGAACTGCTCGCGGCGGATCACCCACTGTGCCTCCAATCACTGGAAAGGCTTGCTGAAGCACGCATGGCGCTGCGTACCCAGCATGAGAGACTTGAGCTCAGGATCGAATCCAGTTTCCGCTCCGGATCTCTCAGCGACAGCGAGCGTGAGCAACTGGTGGCCCGCATGGCCGATATCGGTCAGGACATTGATGCTTCCAAGCGAGCAGACATCGTGCGCAACGGATTGGAGGAGATCGAGTGTGCCCTCCAGTCTTCGTCCAACACCCGCGTGAAATCAATCCGCGACAGCATCGTGCCCCTGCGCCTCCCGGAAGACTCTGCTCATGCAGCAACCCTTGAGAACCTGCTGAACAAAGGCGATCTGCTGGCGGCAGAGGAGTACATCGACCACCTGAGACGCGGCGCGGAGCCACCGAGCGGCAGCGATCAGGAAGTACCCGGCGTGGAATTCCAGCAATTCCTACGCAGGGTGAGGCCGCATCTGGAGCATTTCTCCGAGAATCTCCGCGACGGCAAACTACCCGGTTCCCTCTCCAAGGCTGAGTTCAACCCGGAGACCCAGAAGAGTGCAGTCGAACTGCTGGATGCCTGGGATGCGGTCAAGCGCCTCGGCCGGAACGCCAAACGCGAGATCGAGCCCTTCCGCCGCCTGCTGACCCGAATCGGATTCAAGTTGCTGGACACCCCCTATCCGGAACGAAACCAGCAAGGATTCGAGCATCGAGTTCACGCTTTCCGTCGATCCCATTGCAGATCGTCGGATTTGCCCCATCCCCGAGTTCGGTTCGGACAGCAAGGGCCGCTACCGGGTGATCTGCCTGTTTGCCAAACAGGGCGAACTCGAGCCGACGGACATTCCACAGCCTAAACCGGGCTCCGTCCTGCCCACGCTGATCCTGTTCATGCGCCCACTCAGCGACGAGGGCCGCGAAGAGCTGTATCTGTTGAATAAGAAGAACCGATATTCCTGGCTGGCTCTTGACGAAGTCATGCTCTACCACCTCGCCCTGCATCCCCAGGGTCGGTTACGCGCATTCTTTTCCGCTGCTTTGCCTTATACGAATTCGGACCCGTACAAGAGCACCAAAAGCGGCATTGTGCCACCGGAAATGTTCTTCGGACGGACCCTGGAACACGATCTCATCGTGAATCCCCGCGGCAAGGCTACGGTCTATGGCGGCCGTCAGCTCGGCAAGACTGCCCTCATCAAGGAGATCGAGCGCCAGGTCCACGATCCGGAGGCCGGACATATCGTCAAATGGATCGACGTCCTCGGCGCTGGCGTCGGACGCTCGTTGCCGCCAGAGCACCTCTTTGTCCTGATCATCCAGGAACTCGGTCCACTCAACGTGGCCCAGACCGATTGGATGAAATTCAAGCCCGGCGACCACAGGCAAGTGACACATCTTATGGGCGAAATCCAGGCTTGGATTGAACGCAGGCCGGACAGGCGCATGCTCCTGCTCTTGGACGAGACGGATGACTTCCTCCGGGAGGATGCAGCCAAGGACTACCCGGTCACCCGCCAGCTCAAGCGGCTCATGGAAAAGACCGACGGCGCGTTCAAGTGCGTGTTCGTGGGCTTGCACAACGTGCTTCGCTCGACTTTTGCGCCCAACAACCCCCTGGTACATCTCGGGGCGGTGGAAATCGGGCCGTTGTACGCCAACGGGGAGTCGTCCTCCGCCTTCGAACTGGTCCGCGGCCCCTTCGCGGCACTGGGTTACAGGTTCGACAGCGACGCACTGATCATGCGCATTCTCGCAGTAGCCAACTACTATCCCGTGCTCATCAACCATTTCTGCGGCAAGCTCCTGGCCCGGGCGCGCCAGTCCAGCGACACTCGCTTTCCCCGCATCATTACCGATCGGATGGTGGCGAGCGTATACGAAGGCACTGACCTGCGCGGCGAAATCCGGTACTACTTCAACATGACCCTGGACTTGGATCCGCGCTACGGATTGATCGCCAACTGGCTCGCCGCCGAGCACCTCAGCGGTCACATCACGGCATCGGACGGTGCCCCGATCAAGAACATGTTCGAAGGGGTTGCCAGTTGGTGGCCCGCCGGCTTCCGGGGCATTACACAGATCGAGTTCGAAACCCTGGCGAACGAACTGATCGGCCTTGGTGTGTTACGCAATACTCGCGAGGGTGGCTATACCTTCCGCAACCCCAATGTCCTGCATCTGCTCGGCAGCCTCGAAGAGGTTGAGGACCGCATGCTCAGCATTTCCAATACTCAGGAGGTGCCCTCCGGTTTTGACCGCACGACCTCCCGCAACCCGATCAAAGACACGGTGCGCGACCCACAACGCAGCCCGCTGACCGTCAGCCAGGAACAGGAACTGCTGGATGAGACGAACGGCATTCGCATTGTCTGCGGCCCGCCGCTGAACGGTCTTTCCGAAGTTTTCCCCGCCATTGAGCGCCGCCAACTCGGGGCCAAGGTCGTTGCCTTCAAAGGCAAGACACTCAAAGACTTGGAGAATGAAATCGGCAACATCCGCAGTAAAGCCAGACAGGGGGCTCACCTTCTCGTGGTCGGCGAGGATAAGGATTGGACCTTGGAATGGGTGGGCATTGCGAAATCACAACTTGATTCCCGGGTTTCCACTACCAGCCATGTGAAGGTCGTCTTCGCGGCGGACGGCAAGAAGCTCTGGGGATTCCTCAGCAGCAACCACCTCAAGGATTTGGCACCCACAGAAACCCTCGTCCTGGCCCCGTGGGCCGATGCCTTCCTCAAGACCTGGCTGGACGACATCCAGATGCCATCGGATCGCACCAGCCGTGAAGCTGTCCTGCGGGCGACGGACGGCCGCCACGGCCTGCTTCGCTTCCTAAGTGCAGACTTGGATGTAAGCAGCAAGCTTGTCGAACGCTGCAAGACCTTTGAGGAGAGCATGCTGGCCAAGGACAAGGCCAGAGCCATCCTCGACGGGCTTGGGGTCGTCACCGACGATGCCATCACTGGCCTCAATGTCCTCGCCGCCTTCTCTGGCGAACAGCAACCGATCATCGTCGAGGCTTTGCGGACAGAACTGCCGGACGGCCCCCTTGGCGAGGACTTTCTCGAATGGGCGCGGCTGATGCATCTCGCCTATCCAGTTGGCAACGATAGCTGGAAGGTTTCCCCCTTCGTCGTAGCCCTTCTCGAGAAGGCTGAAGAGGAATGAACGAATGGCTCACACCAGGACTCACGGCTTTGGTCGAGGCCGTGGTAAGCAAGCTGTGCGAAGGGTCGTCCGTCGTGGTGCGCATTCCCAGGCTTTTCCCTGCCGGCCTCGAATCCAGGGTGCGAACTGCTGCCCGCGAAAGCGGAGAAATGCTCAAACGCATCGACCCCGACGAGCATTCGCCGGCGCGCCGGCTCATGTCAGCACTGGACCCCGACGATCCTGAGTTGAGCGTGGAGATCAGTACGGCCTGCCTACTGGATAAGCCTGGTTTGGAAGGGACGGTTTTCTGGCTACGGCTTACGGACGTGGCCCGGACTACGCCTTGGCTGAAGTTTCTGGACGAAGTTGCCACGTTGCGGCGAACCCACCCGGGTCGATTGTCGCCCCGTCTGCTGCTGCTTCTCGAAGAAGGGGCCTTGACCTGCGCAGTGGGGAGAAAGGTGGGTATCGAGGTTCTGGATGCGGACGCTCATCTCGACTTCATCGACCTCCTGCTGGTCGCCATGCACCGGGCACGCATGACTTGCGGCTCCGGAATCAAGTCCCAACTCGTCGGGCAAACCTGCTCCCACTTGGCCATCTGGGATTTCGGCCTGCTTGACCGCCTGCTGGACGAACCCATGGAACGCCTGTTCCAGCCCGACCCCGTCCTCATGGACTATGCCAGCGAGCTGGACTGGTCACCCGAAACAACGCCAGACTGGACGAACGGGGGGCTCAAGACCTGCGATGGAGCCGTCCGCGTCCATAGCGGTCTTGCGGCAATCCGAGGGGACAGTCTGGACCTGGCGTCCCGCGTCTGGTCCGGACAAGCCTCCGTCCTCATGCCGATCCTGGAGATGCGTCGCCAGGAGATCGTGGACGCCTACCGGGACATTCTGCGCGCTTGCCTGCCATGGAAGAACCTCTACGAAGAATGGATCCAATCTCCGGACGATCTGGAACTCGGTGAAGTCGACTACCTGCTTTCCAGATCCGGGATCGTGAGCGCGCGAGTCAAAGCCATCAAGAACGCCCGTAACGAACTATCCCACCTCAGAAGCCTGCCTCCTTTAAAGGCGCTCTCCAGCGAGATCGTGAGCCGTTTCGCGCGTTGACCTCTCTATGACCAGCCGCCCCCCATCCCCGCTGGCCGCCCTCCGCATGCAGTTGCTCTCCCGGCGTGGATTGGCAAGCCAGAACGGTCAGCCCCTCTACCAGTACCGTATCGACGACGAGGAGTTCGCGCGCATCCGCTCGGCACTCAAGGAATATGCCTGCCGCGACCCTTCCCTCGTCCCTGGCTATCCCGCCCTTTTCGTGTTGTTCGCAACAGAGTGGTGGCGGCGGTGCTTCGCCGGCAGCAACTGGTCATGGGAGCCTATCCTGTCCGAACTCGGGCTATCCTCCACCTGGGCACCCTCACGGCGCAGCGCATGCGTAGTGACCGGCCTTCAGGACTGGGGTCAGCGCCTACAGGAAGGTGGCCTGCATTATCTAGGAAGCATCGCCGTCCAGGGCGGCCTGCCGACGCGCTTGCTGGATGCCTCCAAAACGGGCGGCGGATGGCTGAAACGACTCCTGAGCAAAGTGCTTTGGCAGTCCCGGAACACCTTGGTCAATGTCAACGAAATCAAAACCTGGATCGTGGCCCAGGCCGGCGACCTGCCTCAGTCCTATCGCAGGGACGAGATCTTCACCCTCCTGGCGGGCGTAGCCGCCACTGTGCTCTCCCTCAAGCACGAAGCCCGTCTCACCAACAGCACGGAAGCCATCGAACACCTTGACCAAGTCGTGCCCGACTGGCGCACCAGATTCCCCCTGCCCATGGAGGACGCTGTCGCTCAATCCCTCCTGGAAACCCTGATCCGGAATGTGGCCGACGCACGGTTCGCGCGTCCAGCGATGATCCTGTCCGTGTCCCGTTATCTTGAACGAGGCGCATCAGGAGACTGGGGGTTTTACTCCCGCATGGAACTCGGAGATGCCTTGCCCGCTGCCGCCATGAGCGCACTGTTCGCCGTGGATCAGTCGGAGCTGCCGGATGGCGTGTCGGAATGCGCTGCCAGTGCCGGTGGTATGACCCGCCGTGCTGCGGTGCGCAAGGTGGCCGGGGCAACATCTGCCTACCGACCCTACACGGGCCAGTTCTCCTGGTCCGGCGCGGATGCCTCAAACGTGCACCGCCTGACGTGGAACGCTGCCGACGGGCGCACTTGGTCCGCCATCGCGCCACGGGGAGAGGCACTGGACGAAAACATGCCCTGGCTCTTCGCGGATACGGACTCGTATCCCACTTTCATTCGCCAAGGGGCAGGCCGCACGTCCATTGCATCGGTTCTTGCGTGTGTGCCGGAATCCTGGACATGGCACCCCGTCGATGGCGGCCAAATCGATCTTCTCGGAAGCCTTGCGGGGCAGAGCCGGGCGATTCTGCGCTGTGTCGGACAGGCAAGGCTTGTCGACGCCGATGGCGGGATCTTCACGCTGAAGACCGGTCAGGCCGAGTCCGATGCTCTGGCCTTCACGCTTACCGGCACCCACTACTGGTTGGATTTCCTCTCTCCCTCAGCCGCCTTCTTTGGCAAACCGGCCCTGAACAGCGTCACCTCCGACGGCCATTTGCTGCCGTCCCTGCTCCCCGTCCAGTGGCTATGCAACGGTCGCCCCGCCGAAACCCCATGCGGTCCTCTCACCGCCATCGTTTCCCAACACGGCGAGACCGTCTTGCGCGCCCGCGCACTACTGCTTCCCAGGAGTGCGGGGCACGTTCTCGTGCCCCGCAGTGCCCGCCACGGCGAAATCATCCTGAAGCAATGGGGGATATCTGGTGCCCGGCTCCTTGGTGAATCAGCAACGTTATCATGCAGTAGCAATGGCGAGGATCTGGTGCTTGCCTTTGCCGTGCCGGAGGGGAAGACAACGCCGGAAACCGTGGAGATCGAGGCTCTGTGGCCTGATAACCGCATGACAGCCCGGGTTCGCCTGCCTTTCCCGGCTCTCGGGGTTCGGGCCTTCGCTGCCGACGGCGTCGAACTCCGGACCCGGAACAGGCTCTGCGCCCAGGACCTTGCCGGTATACGCCTCATGGTGGTCTCGCCGCCAAACGATCTGCCCATCCATCTTTCCTTGTACGTGAGGGACGAACGTCACGGCCGGCAAGTGAAACTCCATCCGCAGCCCGGCAGCCATCAACTCACCATTCGCCTACAAGACTATGCGACCGAAATTGCACACCTGTTGTCCATCGACGACGAGACGGACGCCAAGGTGCGCTTCAAGTTGCAGGTTGGCGATGCCGAACCCTTCCTGCTGACCATCCACCGCTACGGCGCCGTGCTGAACCGGGGGGACGATGCACTTTCCCTTGGCCCAGAAGATGCCGAACACGCTGACAGCGCGGTGGTCATGGCGATTCGGTTGCAGGATCCAGCCAGCGAGGCCGATGTCCTGCCCACCGAGAATGTGTCTTGGTCATGGCGGTTCGGCCAGCAGAGCCGGGAGCCCGGCGCATGGCTTGTCTATCCGGGGAAGGGCTCCCGCCTGGCGTTTCGCCCGACGCTCTGGCCGGTCCCTGGCAAGGTCACGACAGACAGCCCGTGGGCTCGTGCCATCGGGCACGCCAGCCCGGATATGCGCGCCAGGGCATTGGACGAAGTGCTTGCGGGCATGGCGAGGGATTTCGGCGACCCAGCCTGGGCAGACGTCGAACGCCTGGCCAGCCATGCTGGACATCTCCCCCTGTCCAATCTGGATATGTGGAAGCGGTTCGCCAGGTCGTCTTCGGCCATGGCCGCGATGGCGCTCCGGCTCGGCAGCCTGGACGAAGGTTTCCGCTTCCGCTTCGACCAGGAACTGCCGTTCGCCTGGGAGACCATCCCGACACAAGTCTGGCGCGATGCCATTCAGGAAAGCCGACGCCATATCCTGGCCATGCTGCCTCCCGATACCGGCGAAGCGGTCTTCCCGGTCCACATCAGATCCCGCATGGACGAGTTGCTCGCTCGGCACAATGCCCTGGCCTATCAACTCGGCATCGCCAGCAGTGGCATTCTGCTTGGTTTGGAGAACGAGCTTGCCAGACTGCGCCAAATAGGCAGAGTCCGCGACACGCTCCTGGGAGCGGCTTACCAGGCGCTCATCACGCGCCAGTCCGCAGGTCAGTGGCCCGACGGATTCGACGCCATCCTGAAGCGTGCCCGCCGCAACCCCACGCTACAACCGTTCCTGATGGACACGGCCCTGCGGCATCACCTCGGCGTGGTCAACCTTCCCATCATTGTGGCCGTGCAGACGGCCGTGGAACCAGACCGAGCAATGGTTCGACGCACCTCACGAAATCCACCTTCTGCGCACGGTGAAACACTTCGATCCCGACTGGTTCGAGACGGCCTACAGTTACACGCTCGCAAGCTGCCTTTTCAAAATCCCATGATGCAATTCAAATACATCTTTCCGACCCTCGCCCACCGCAGCTCTCTGGCTGCCATTCAGCGGCTCGGCTTCGACAGTCCGCCCCTCAGGCGTCACCTCAAGGATCTGTTTGGGCAACCCTACGGAAACGATGGCGCACTGCTGGCGGACCCCGTCTTCGAAGCCGTATTCGGCTGGCGTACGGCGGACGCGAGCCTTGGGGATCTGGCCGGCGGGCTCCTCCACGAAAGCCTGGTCCACGCCCTGGACAATCCCCCGGCAGACCTTGCCGACACATACCGCTTCCAGCGCAGCCGGCGGCCCTATACCCACCAGCTTGCGGCGTGGGAACACCTGCACAGCCCGGTCCCGCAGTCCGTGGTGGTGTCCAGCGGCACGGGTTCCGGCAAGACGGAATGCTTCATGGTGCCGCTCCTGGATCACCTGGCCCGCCTCCATGACCAGCATGGCGGCAACCTGGTGGGCGTACGGGCACTGTTCCTGTATCCGCTCAACGCACTCATCAATAGCCAGAGGGAACGCCTGCGGGCCTGGACTCACGCTTTTGGGGGAGGCATCCGGTTCTGCCTCTACAACGGCAACACTCCAGAAACCGTACGCAGCGACGTCCAGAACGCCAATCCCTGCGAGGTACTCAGCCGTGACACCCTGCGGGCCTCACCTCCGCCCATCCTGGTTACAAACGCGAGCATGCTCGAATACATGCTGGTTCGGGGTGTGAGACGCGCCGATCCTTGCCCGCTCACAAGGGATGCTGGAATGGGTGGTGCTGGACGAGGCCCACACCTACATCGGCTCCCAGGCGGCCGAGGCGGCCCTGCTGATCCGCAGGGTGCTGCACGCCTTCGGCGTGCAGCCCGAGAACGTACGGTTCGTGGCCACGTCAGCCACCATCGGCGGCCCTCAAGGCGAGGCAGGGCAGAAACTGCGGGCCTTTCTTGCCGACGTCGCCGGCACCGACATCGGCCGTGTGCATCTCGTAGCGGGTGAGCGCCTCATCCCTTCCCTGGACGCCATCGAGGTGCAGAACGCCCTTGGGCTGGACGCGCTACAGACGATCGATCCCGGCGCGCTGGTTTCCGTGCCGCGCTTTTCCGCCCTGTGCGAGAACAAGACGGCCCGCCGTCTGCGAGACCGTTTCGCGCCGACAAAGGACCGATCTGGTGTGGCGACCCTGTCCGAGATCTGCGAAATCGTCTTCGGCAGGAGGGACCACTACGAACTCGGCCAGCAACAGGAAGCCCTGGCGTGGCTCGATCTGATCTCCGGCACCCAGGACAACACAGGAGGGGGCCGCCACGATGGCGACACGTTCACGCCCCTGCGCGCTCACCTCTTCCACCAGACCGTCTCCGGCATCTGGGCCTGCGCGGACCCGGCCTGCACGCATAAGCCGGGAACGGAACTCGATCACGCGGACTGGCCTTTCGGTCGTGTCTATCTGGAACCCAGGAAGCATTGCGCCTGCGGCGCCCCGTGTACGAGGCGGCGTTCTGCGACGACTGCGGACACGTATACCTGATGGCCGGAGACCGGAACGGGCATCTGCTTCATCTTCAGCCTCAGGCGCTGCTGGACGAATTCGAACTGGACGTCGAGCAGGACAGCGGTGGAGACGACGAGGAACAGGAAGAAGCGAATCGGCAGTTCAAGCTCCTGGTCTGCAACCAACCCTTGCACGGCACCTCCCGGATCGGCGTGGACAAGCTCTCCCGGCGGATCGTGACCCCGGGGGCAGAAGCTGCCCTGGATGTGATCGTGGCCGAAAGTCACGGAAACTCCCCGCCGTGCCCGGACTGCCGCGCGACCAGCAACCGGACCCGGCCATTGTTCATCCCCTTCCGACTCGGCGCCCCCTTCATGGTGACCAACCTGCTGCCCAGCCTGCTGGAATTCGCCCCGGACAGCGACAGCCCGGCCAAACACCCCTATCGTGGCCGCCGGCTGCTGGCTTTCAACGACAGCCGTCAGGGCACGGCGCGCATGGCGGGCAAGCTTCAACAGGACGCGGAACGCAATCGTGTTCGCGGGTTGGTATACCACCTCGCCCTGCAACACAGCCGAGAGGGGGATCAGTCGGAGATCGAATCCACCAGGAGTCTGATTCAGCAGCTCGAATTCCTCGTCGACGAGAATCCGGCTCTGGCGGATACGATTGCCAAGCAGCGCGCCAAGCTTACCCAACTCATCCAACCCAGGCCGATCGACTTCAATACCCTTGCTCTGCGCCTGTCCCAGCAATCCCAGGATTTCAATCGCATGGTGGAAACCTATCGCCGCAATGTCCCGGAGGTATTCGGTGACGGCGGAGGCGTCCTGGAATTGGCCCGTATGTTCCTGATGCGGGAGTTCGGCCGCCGGCCCAAGCGTCTCAACAACCTCGAATCGATGGGCCTGGTGGCGGTGGTGTATACCCCGGCCTGGCGCGAATCCAGGATCTGCCCAGGTTCGTCGCACAAAATACGGATTTCACCCTCGACGAATGGCGCCAGCTCCTGAAGATCGTACTGGACCAGTTCGTGCGCGGCGGCGGCTCCCTGATGTACCCCCCGCCGTGGAAAAACTGGCTCGGCCAGCGCTTCACCCTGAACCACCTCATAGACCGGGATGCCGGCGCCAGCGCGCCTAACCAACGGTACTGGCCCCGGGTGTCCCGAAGCCGGGATCGCAGTACCGTGATCCGCTTGCTGGCCCATGTGCTCCAGCTCAACCCCCAAGTTCCCCATCACGAGGACATCCTGGACGGCATCCTGCTCGATGCCTGGCATGCCCTCACAAGCGCCTCGAACGTCCTGACCTTGGATGCGAACGGCTATACCTTGCATCTCGAAGGCATGGCCTTCCTGCCTATGGCCGAGGCTTGGCAATGTCCGGTCACGCGCCGGTTCCTGGATACCACCTTGCGCGGTGTCACCCCCTATCTGCCTCGCACAGCGTCTCCGGCGCGTGCCCAGTGCCAGCGCATTTCGTTACCCCTCTATGACATACCCTTCGGCGGCACGCCGGACGACATCGTCCGCGTTCATCGAGGGCGGGACTGGCTTGCGGCTCAGGACAGCCTCACTCCCTTGCGCGAAGAGGGATTCTGGGGCGATCTCAACGACCGGGTTATCGAACTGCCCCCTTACTTCACGGCGGCCGAACATTCCGCCCAGCAGACCTCCGGCAGGCTCAAGGTCTATGAGGATGACTTCAAACGTGGGGATCTCAATCTGCTGTCCTGCTCGACCACCATGGAAATGGGGATCGACATCGGCGGTATCAGCATCGTAGCCATGAACAACGTGCCACCAAACCCGGCCAACTACCTGCAGCGGGCCGGACGGGCCGGGCGGCGGCGGGAACCCCGCTCCCTGTCCATGACCCTGTGCAAGTCGAACCCCCACGACCAGACGGTCTTCTCCAACACACGCTGGCCCTTCGACAGCCTCCTGCCTGCGCCACGCGTCTCCCTGGATAGCCCCGTCATCGTCCAACGGCACATCCATTCTCTGCTGCTGGCCGCATTCATGCAGGAGGTGCTCATGGGCAGCGGCCAGGAGCAGACACGCCTGACCTGCGGCATGTTCTTCCTCAACGACGCATCCCTCGCCGCGCGATTCGCAGACTGGAGCCGCCAGCTTCCACGCCCCGACCAACAGCCCGTCGTTGACGGTGTGCGCATGCTTCAGCGCAAAACTTGCCTCGAGAGCCGGCCAATCGACGCGATTGCCTTGGATGCGGCCCGATCCATCGAGGCCATCGCCGGAGCTTGGCGGCTGGAACATGGCAACCTGAGCGCCGAACTCGCCCGTCTGATAGCTGGCGGCCGGGAGTCCCCGGCATCCCGGGCGGTCACCCTGCAACTCACCCGCATGGAAGACGAGTACCTGCTACGCGAACTGGCAACCCGCGGTTTCCTGCCGGTATATGGATTCCCCACTCACATTGCATCCTTCGACAACTACACGCGCGGGCAATTTCTGCGCGAGCGGCGCCAGCGGGAGCAGGGCCGGCGAGAAGACAACGTCTCCCAGCGTCGCGAACTCGCCAGCCGTGACCTGCAGACGGCCCTGCGGGAATACGCGCCCGGGGCCGAAGTGGTCATGGACGGCCTCGTGTTCCGCTCCAGCGGGGTGACCCTGAACTGGCACATCCCCGCTGCCCAGACAGACGTGCGGGAAATCCAGGAATTCCGCTGGGCCTGGCGTTGCAGCAAATGCGGCGCAAGCGGCTCCACCCTCAGTTTCGACAGTGCTGGCCACTGCACGGAATGCGGCGAAAAAATCAAAGACCAGGACCGCAATGAGTTCCTCGTACCGGCCGGATTCGCCGTGGACTTCCACAAGGAACCCAACAACGATATCAATTCCCAGCACTTCGTGCCTGTGGAGCGTCCCTGGGTGAACGCCCACGGCGACTGGCATCCCTTGTTCAACGGACGCGGACGCTATCGGATGTGTACGGATGGTCACATCCTTTTCCACTCCCGTGGGATCAACGGTACCGGCTATGCCCTGTGCCTTTCTTGCGGCCGCGCAGAACCCATGACCCCGGGCGATCCCCCAGGCAACCCGATCGGCGGCATCCCTTCGGTCTTCCAGACACAGCATAACAAACTGCGTTGCTCCGACGACCACCAGGGCATATGCGAAGGCAGCCACAACGAATGGATGATCAAGCGTGGCACCCTGCTTGGCCACGAGACCCTGTCCGACATGCTAGAAATCCAGCTACAAAACGAGGCAGGGCTATGGATGAACGACAAGACCGTTGCCCAGACTCTGGCCGTCGCCCTGCGCGACGAACTCGCGGAGATGATCGGGGTACAGGCGAGCGAGCTGGGCTGCGACTTCAAGCCGGCCCTGACCCCCGACCATTCCGCCTGCTGCTCCATCCTAATCTACGATCGCTATGCCGCCGGTTACTCCTCAGGGCTTCAGGACGGCGATCTTGCCACCCTGTTCGAGAATGCCCGCCGTCGCCTCGATTGTCCTGCGCGGTGCGACAGCGTATGCCCCCATTGCGTCCTAGACTTCGATCAGAGATTCAATGCGGAAGCGCTGGACAGATACACAGCATTGACTTTTTTATCTGAACCTTGGTTTGTTTAAAATAGGCCGCCACCCACCCTATCATGAACAGGGTGCTGCACTTCATTCTAGAGCTCGCCCTCTATATTAAGAACATCATTATTATCCTTATCACTCCACCATCGCCAGTGCCAGGCGCCGCACACTAAGACCATGAGCATTAGCATCAACTCATATCAAGTCAACCTGCAACACAAAGAGCATTGTGATCAACGCTTATCATCACGGAAAAAATGAAATGTCAGCGAACATCGGAAACAAGGCCAAGCAGCTATTTTGACCCTGAGAGGCTACGGCCGCGGAAACCACTGGAGGAAACAACCAATGGCATTTGATCGAATGGAACGTATTCTGATTTTGGCGAAGACGTACCCCTCGCCCAGTGCCCAATACGTCGAAACATCGTGTGTTGCAGGTATCAGTCAAGACGGCTCAATGCGGCGCCTTTATCCAGTTCCTTTCCGAATGATTGAGGAAGGCCAGCAATTCAGAAAATGGCAGTGGATCAACGCCCGGATCGAGAAGACCAACAAGGATCACAGACCTGAGAGCCACAAGCTCTACGTCGACACTATTACCTGTGGAGATGTAATCGACACACGGAAGGAGTGGACGTCACGTTGGGAATGGTTGGATAAGATCCCAATATTCGACAACTTCGATGCTATCGAATCTGGACGGCTCAGCGACCAATTATCGATTGCACTGCTGCGCCCCAAGCGGCTGCTAAGCCTCGAAATCACCAAGGCTCGGAACAAAGACTGGACAAAAGAAGAAAAAGAGAAGCTGATGCGCGAACAGATGCAGGGCAACCTCTTCTCTGAAGCTGAGGCAAAGCGGCAAGTGACGGAGCTACGCAAGGTACCGTTCGATTTCTACTATCGGTACGTATGCGACACACCGGAGGGCGAAAAGGAGCACAAGCACAAGATCGTCGACTGGGAGGCTGGTGCATTGTTTTGGAACTGCCGCCGCAGCCACGGGACGGCCTGGGAAACACCGTTCCGCTCTAAGCTGGAGCAACAACTCGCCAGCAAGGATTTGATGTTCCTGATGGGCAATCAGCACCGATTCCAAGACCAGTGGTTAATCATCAGCCTGGTTTATCCTCCTAAGCGAAAGCCAGTGGAATCAAGGCAGGGTTCGTTATTCTAGTGTCTACAGCCTTGATGTGTTCAACACCCGCACCGCAGTAATCGCGCACAGCATTGGCCACCATCGAACGGTGGCAAAAATTGAAATCGGCCTCGTAGCACAGCAGCGCACAATTCGACGAACTCACCAACTCTGACAGTTCGACAATAGCGGCACCTTGCAACTTGAGGTGCTCCAGGAAACCTTCAGTGTAGTTCTTCCAATTACCATCTGCACGATAGCGGTCACGCACAGGCTTCGGGCAACCCAAATCAGCCATATGAATGTACTCAAGACCAGAAATGTTCAGCACACTAGCCAGCGATTTTTTTGAAAACCCAGGCTTGCGCGACAGAGGTAACTCGCGGATATCCACGACGGTATCGATGCCGTGCTCAGCAAGCAACGACATAAACCCGTCTATATCCAATCCCTCATATCCTATGGTGAAAACAGTCATATTTGCGCCCCTCTAACCTGAGAATTCTAACGAAGAAGGGGGTACAGTGACGAGCTCTGATACAATTACGTTTTTTCGTTTCCAGACAACAGTACAGGCTGCCAATGCAATGATCGTAGCGACGGACTAGTCGCACGCAACATTGTAGATAGATGATCCGACGATAATGGCAGCGCTACGCCTCAGCCCACCACGGCAGCCGCGTAATGACACTGACAGTACACAGTGCTATGCTTCTTGAGCTCATAGGAGATCGAGCTATGCCCCCAATGACTGTCCTACCAGGCAGGCGTGAAACGCTGAACATCCGCATCAAGCCGGAAGAACGCAGCCTCATCGATCGTGCCGCCAAGGTCCGCGGCAAGAACCGTACCGATTTCGTGCTGGAGGCCGCTCGCGCAGCAGCCGAAGATGCCTTGCTGGATCGGGCCCTCATTTCCGCCGACCCACAAGCCTACACTGCCTTTCTGGCACGGCTGGACATGCCGCCACAACCCAATGAGCGCCTGCGCAAGACCATGCAGACGCCAGCCCCGTGGGAGAAAGAATGACGCTCTGCGCGCCACAGCCACTGGCTGCGCACCACGACATCCAGTCGTTTACCTGTGGCACGAACAGCCTGGATCAATGGCTCAGACGCCGTGCCCTGAAGAACCAGGCCACCGGGCTTCCAGGACCTTCGTCGCCAGTGAAGGCAGGCGCGTGCTCACCTACTACGCGCTGGCGTCGAGTGCAGTAATTCACGACGCAGCCCCCGGCAGCTTCCGCCGCAACATGCCTGACCCCATTCCGGTCGTGGTGCTGGGCAGGTTGGCAGTCGATCTGTCCTGGCAGGGACGAGGACTGGGCCGCGCACTGGTCAGGGATGCGGGCCACCGTGTGATCCAGGCGGCAGACGTCATTGGCATCCGAGGCATTCTGGTGCATGCGCTCTCCATTGAGGCCAGGGACTTCTACGAACGCATCGGATTCGAGCCCTCACCGCTCGACCCGATGACGCTGATGGTCACATTAGCAGACCTGCAAGCGAGTCTGTAAGCCCCATCCCTTACCCCTCCCCCACTCCAGCGCCTCCTTCACCCGCTCTAGCGCCCACTGCAAACGCTCCACCATCCACCGATCCCAGCGCCAGCCGCAACGCACGGGGAACGTGGAGGGTCGTAGCAAAAGGTTCTGCAGTGGATACCGCGATGCCTTGCTCGTTCAGCATCGCCGCAACCTGATCCGCACGGCAGTCAGGGCCGAGTGGAAGCCATACGAAGTAGGAATCGGGATAGCGCACCATCGGCAGCCCGGCCAGCACCTCGGCGGCAATGGCCTGCCGGTTATGGACGTCCTCGCGCTTTTGCACTTCCAGGCGGGCAGCCGTGCCGTCCTCGATCCAGCCGCAAGCGATGGAAGTCACCACGCAGGAGGTATTCGACGTCGTCGCGCGGATGGCGCGCTCGATGCCGCGGATGTGGGCCGGTGCCGCCGCGATGAAGCCGAAACGCAGGCCGGTGGCGACGCTCTTGGACAGGCTGGAGACGTAAATTGTGCGTTCGGGCGCCAGTTGGAACAGCGGCGGCGGAGGCTGCTCGACGAGGAAAGCGTAGGCGGCGCCCTCGATCAGCAGCAGGTCGTGGACACGGGCCACGGCCACCAGCCGCTGTCGCGCGGCTTCATCCATCACGCAGCCCAGCGGGTTGTGCAGCGTGGGCATCGCATATACCGCGCGCACCGGGCGTGTGCGGCAGAGCTGCGCCAAGGCTTCCACAACGGCCAATCATGAAACGATGATTTCCACATGAGTCTTGTCATTCTGATGTTTGGTGTACTAGCATCAAACATCAGAATCTAGATGGAGTGCCTCCCATGCGCACAACGCTCGATATTGCCGACGACGTACTTTTCGCAGCCAAGGAATTGGCTCGCCGGGAAAAAAAACCGCTGGGTCAGGTGATCAGCGAACTGGCACGCCGGGCCTTCACCCTGCCTGGCGATGCAGCCGAATCTTCACCGCCGAGTGCCGAAGAACCGCTCGCGGCCTATGGCATCCATCCCTTGCCGCCACGCGGCGCGGTCATCAGCAACGAGCTCATCGACCGGCTGCGCGACGAAGAAGGCGTTTGACCGATGCGTGCCCTGCTCGACGTGAACGTGCTGATTGCGCTGCATGACTGCGATCACGTGCATCATCAGACCGCATCCCGCTGGTTCCAGGCGAACATTCAGCATGGCTGGGCCAGTTGCCCGCTCACCCAGAACGGCTGCCTTCGCATCATGGCGCAACCTGGCTACAGCCAGGCACAACCGCTGGCGGCCCTGCTGGCAATGCTGGCTCGTTCCACTTCGACGCCCTTCCACGAATTCTGGCCGGACGACATCAGCGTGCTCGATTCCGCGCATTTCAACCACGCCCACATCCACGGCCCGCGGCAACTGACCGACCTGTATCTGCTGAGTCTGGCGGTACGCCACGGCGGCCGCCTGGTCAGCTTCGATCAGCGCATTCCCTTGAGCGCGGTGCCAGACGCACGGGCCAAACATCTGGTGTTGCTGTGAATGCTTGACGGCGTAAACCCGTTCCAGCAGGTAAGGGCAGATCGGGCCACGCAAGTGGCACCCTCCCCCTGCAAAACGGATCAGCCATCCTTCCCCGCCCCGGCCATCCGCACCCTGCTCCCCCTCACCCCCTGCACCACTTCGATCGCCGTACCGATCTGCTGCTTCATGTCCTCGACGTGCGAGATCACGCCCACCGTGCGGCCGCGCTGCTGCAGGTCGATGAGGGCGCGCATGGCCATGTCGAGCGATTCGGGGTCGAGGCTGCCGAAGCCTTCGTCGATGAACAAGGTGTCGAGCTGCACGCCGCCGGCGTAGGCCTGCACCACGTCGGACAGGCCGAGCGCGAGCGACAGCGAGGCCATGAAGCCTTCGCCGCCGGACAGCGTGCTGGCCGGGCGGGCGCGGCCGGTGTAGTCGTCGAACACTTCCAGGTCCAGCCCGGCGGCGCGGCGGGCGTCGGCGACATCCTCGCGCCGCTGCAGCAGGTAGCGGCCGCGGCTCATCGCCTTCAGCCGCAGCGAGGCGGCGCGCAGCACGTCGTCGAGCAGGGCGGCGAGCACGTAGCGCTGGAAGGTGAGGTTGCGGCCGTTGTCGCCGTTGGCGACCTCGGCCAGGTGGCCGACGACGCGGTATTCGGCTTCGATGGCGCCGTGTTCGCGGGCGATGTCGGTCAGCAGTGAAAGCGTGCGCGCCAGCTTGTGCTGTTCTCCGCGGTTGTGGGTGATGCGGGCGACGACGGCTTCGACCTGTTCGCGGCAGGCGGTGGCGCGGGCGTCGAGTGCGGTGAGGTCCGGCGGCGTCAGCCCGTCGATGGCCTGCGCGGCGCGCTGCTTGCGCTCCTGCGCGGCGGCGAACTGTTCATCGGCGCTGCGGATCTGCCGTGCGAGCGCGTCCATCTGCTCGGCGGACAGCACAGCCGCGCGCCATGTGGCTTCGGCGGCATCGGACCTGGCACCGCCGGCCATGCCTGAGCCGGCCGCAGCAAAACCGGCGGCGTGCAGCGCATCGGCGAACTGCGCGGCGGCTTCGGCCACGCGCACTTCGGCGGCGCGGGCGGCAAGGGCCTGGGCGTCGCGCTGGGCGCGTTGCGCTGCATCGTGGTTCAGGGCTTGCCGCTGCGCCTCCTGGGCGGCCTGCAGCGCAGTTTCTAACTGCTGGCGCCTGGCCCGCACCGCCGCCAGCGCGGTGCCGAGCGCCTGCGGCGAGCGCAAGGCTTCGGGCACGGCGCTGCGCCTTTCCTCTGCCACGCGCAGGGCGCCTTCGGCCATGCTGGCCGCCGCCGCGGCCTGCTTGCGCGCGTCGTCGAGCGCAGCCTGGGCGGCAACCAGTGCGGTCTCGCTTTGCCGCAGTTGCCCGCGTACTTGCTCGACTTCGGCCGCCGCGGCACGCGCGGCCTGCAAGGCTGTCCGCAATGCGGGCAAGTCCTCGTCGACGCTGGCGCCGAACAGGTCTTGCTGTACCCGATCATCGGCAGCGCCGACGTGCAGCGCAGTCTGGCGCGTGTTCACTTCGGCCTGGGCCGCGGCGCGTTGCTGCGCGGCCTCGTCCCTGCCGTGGCGGGCGGCTTCCATCGCGGCTTCGGCTTTTCGAAGAGCGTCGCGCGCGGCCTGCAAAGCCTGCTCGGTGGGCAGTTCGCCGTCGAAACGGGCCGGCGACGGGTGCGAGGCGCTGCCGCACACCGGGCAGGCGTCGCCGTCGTGCAGATGATGGGCGAGGATGGCCGCCTGCGCACGGCGCCAGCCTGCATCCAGGGCATCGCACGCTTCGCGCTGGCGCAGCATCTGCTGCTGCGCAGCTTCGAACGCCTGCCGTTTCGCCTCCTCCAGCATTTGCGCCTGTTTCAGTCTGGCAAGGCTGGCATCGAGACCGGCCTGCGCCTGTGCACGCTGTTCGGCCTGCTGCATGCGCAGGCCCAGTACCGCCGCCTGCGCGGCCTGGGCCTGCAGGGTGTCGATGCGGCCGGCGAGCTGGCTGCGCTGGCTGTCGAGCGTTTTGCACTCAGCTTCTGCCTGTGTGAGCCGAGCATCGGCCCCGACACGTTGGCGCTGGCTGTCCAGCAAGGCGGTTTCCGCTTCGGCGAGGCGGGCGACGGCATCGGACAAGGCTTCGAGCCGCATCTGTTCGCGTTGCGCGGCTTCGCGCTCGTCACCGCGCGCGGCCTCGGCCTGCAGCGCTGCATCGGCGTCGTGCAATGCCTTGGCCGCCTGTTCGGCGGCTTGCGCGGCCTGCCGCGCGCGCTGTTCGGCCTCGGCTGCGGCGCTGCGGGCGGCAGACAGTGCGGCGGCGGACGGCGACACCTGTTGCGCACGCCGGGCATCGTCCAGGCGCAGGCGCCGGGCATCGGTTTCCGCCCGCCCGGCCATCAGCGCGGCAAGCGCCGCAGCCGCGGCCTGGGCTTCGGCGAAACGGGCCGCGGTCGCCTGCCCCTGCTGCAGCGCGGCGCGGGCAGCGCCATCCGCGTCGCGGGCGGCTTTTTCCTCCGCTTCCAGTGCCGTCAGCGCAGCGCCGAGACCATCCAGGCGGACGGCCAGGTCTTCGGCCGTTTCCGCCTCGGCCTGCTGCAGCAAGGTGGCGCGCCGCAGGCTGGCCTGCTCGCCGCGTTCGCGCAGCACGGCGGCCTCGGCTTTCAGCGCGTCCTGCAGGCGCTTGTAGGCGGCGGTGCCGAACAAGGTTTCGAGGATCTTCTCGCGCTCGGCCGAACTCGCCGCCAGCAGCTTGCGGAACTGACCCTGCGGCAGCAGCACGACCTGGCGGAACTGCTCGGCCTTGAAGCCGAGCAGGGCCTCGACCTGCTGGGTGACTTCGGTCGTTCGCTGCGCCAGCGGCTGCCAGCTCTGGCCATCGGCGTCGAAGCGGAAGAGTTCGGCCTTGGCCGGCGCATTGACCACGCCGCCGCCGCGCTGGGCTGCGCGCGACTGCTCCGGCACGCGGCGCACCCGGTAGCGCTGGCCGCCGAGGGCGAATTCCAGTTCGACTTCGGTCTGCAGCGCGGCGTCGGCATGGTGGCTGCGCATTTCGCGCGCACTGCGCTCGCCGCCGGAGGTGTCGCCGTACAGCGCGTAGGTGATGCCGTCGAGGATGGAAGTCTTGCCTGCGCCGGTGGGACCGGAGATCAGGAACAGCGCACCGGGCGGCAGGCGGGTGAAATCCACCGTCTCGCGCCCGGCGAAGGGGCCGAAAGCCTGCAGGCTGAGCTTGAGCGGCTTCATGCGTGGCGCGCCTCCCGTTCCAGCCGCTCGGCGATGCGCTCGAGCACGGCCGTGCCGGCTTCGTCGAGCGGCTGGCCGGTGGTGTCGCGATGGAAGCTGGCGAACAGATCCTGCATGCGCACGCGGCGATGGTCCGCCGCCGCCCGCCCCGGGCCGTCGCCAAGTAGTTGCGGACGTTCGATGGCGAGCGCGTTGGGATGGATGCTGCGCAGCCGGCCCATGGCGTCGAGCAGCGCGCCGCTGTCGGTGAGACGAGCGAGGATGTAGTCGTCGCGCGCCGGATCGGCCGCACCGGCGGCGAGGATGGCGTCGAGCGGGCCTTCGACGATGCGCAGGTCGCGGCGCGGCGTCAGCGCGATGCGTTCGACCGTGCAGGCGCCGGCGGCATCGAGCTCGACCAGGTTCACCGACTTGACGTGATCCGCCTCGGAGAACGAGTACTTCAGCAGCGAGCCGGAGTAGTGAATGGCCCCCCGCCGCCCACCCTGCTGGACACGCGCCTGCCCCACTTGCTGCGGCCGGTGCAGGTGGCCCAGCGCGACGTAGTCGAAGCCGTCGAACAGTGCCGCATCGACCGCGCCGCTGGCGCCGACCGACAGCGGCCGCTCGGATTCGCTTTCGCTGCCGCCGAGCACGAAGGCATGGGCGACGACGACGCTGCGCGCACCCTGCGGCTGCGCCGCACGCGCGGCCTGCAGCTGCACCGCCAGTACGGCCTGGTGGGAATCGATCGCGCGTGCGGCGTCTGCGCCGTCTTCGCCCTGCTGGCCGGCGACCGCGCTGCGCACGACGGCGGGTTCGGCGTAGGGCAGCGCATGGATCGCGACCACGCCGTGCGCGTCGTGCAGCACCAGCGGCCGGGGCTGCGGCTCGAACGGGCCGCGCACGGTCAGCCCCGCGCCGCCGAGCAGGCCGGCGCCGAAAGCGAGGCGGTCGGGGCCGTCGTGGTTGCCGGCGATCATCACCACCGGAATGCGCAGCCCCCGCACCAGTTCGGTCAGCACCAGGTCGAGCAGGCGCACCGCCTCGGCCGGCGGCACCGAGCGGTCGTAGATGTCGCCGGCCAGCAGGATGGCATCGGGCCGCACGTCGGCAGCAAGGCGGACGAATTCGCCCAGGATGTGGGCCTGGTCTTCGAGCAGCGAAACGCCGTGATGCACACGGCCGAGATGCCAGTCGGCGGAATGGAGGAAGCGCATGGCGGCTGAAGTGTTCGGATGAATGCCGGATGGAAATGCGGAGCGGCTGACAGAATCGTCCTACAACGCAATCCGCGCTGTCGGACAGCGCCGGGTCGGCCCCGAGGATACATTTGAATCGCACCTGCAGGCGGGAATGAAGCCCGCCGCGGATATCCGGGAAAGCCCGCGAATACCAAGGAGACGCATCATGAAACATACCGCTGCCACGCTCGCCCTGTCCGGTCTGCTCGCCTTCACCGCAGTCGGCTGCGCCGTCACCCGCGACCAATCCACCGTCGGCGAGTACGTCGATGACGCCACCATCACCACTCGAGTGAAAGCGAAGTTCGCCGAAGATCCGACCGTCAGCGCCATGGCGATCAGCGTCGAGACGCTGAAAGGCACGGTCCAGCTCTCCGGCTTCGCCAAGAGCGCCGCCGAACGCAGCCGCGCCGCCGACATCGCCCGCAGCACGCCGGGCGTGCATGCGGTCAAGAACGACATCGTCATCCGCCAGTAAGCCCCGGCCAAGCCTCGGCCGCGGTACGCGCAAGCAAGGGGGAGCAATCCCCCTTCTTGCCATGGTGCGCCATCAGGGTATGGCCCGTCTGGCCGATGCGGCGGGCATCCGCTATAACATCTCCACGATCAGACACACCACTTGCCGAGACGCTTCTTGCCCCGCCTGCCTTCCCGCCTGCCGCGCGCTTCCACCTTGCTTCTGCTGGTGGTGCTGGTGCTCGGCTTCGTACTGGGGGCCGTCTGGCTGATGGCGGCGCAGCATCACGCCGAAACCAGCCGCGACGCGCTGCAGAAGCTGCAGCAGCAATCGAGCCGCGTCGCCCATCTCGACAGCCTGCTGGTGCATCTGCTCGATGCCGAATCTGGCGTGCGCGGCTTCATCCTGACGGGCGATCCGGCCCACCTCGCCCCCTACCGGGACGGCAGCGCCGACATCGACATCACGCTTGCCGCGTTGCGGGCCGAAAACTGGCCGGATGCCGCCCAGCGCGACACGGTCGAACAGCTGGCCAGGCGGGTCGAAACCCGCTGGGCGCTGCTGGCCCGGGCCATCGAACGCAGCGCCGGCCCGGAAGCCGACGACGGCACGGAAAACGGCAAGCAGATCACCCACGACATCCGTACGCTGATCGAAACGCTGCGGACGCAGACGATGGAGCAGATCCACGACACCATCCTGGCCTCGTTCGACAACCTGGGGGATGCACGGCGGACCAACACCGTGCTCGGCATGGGCGTGCTGGTGCTGCTGGCGACGATCATCGTGCTGCTTTACCGGCAGGACCGCCTGCGCGATCACCTGTCGGCGCTGCTCCAGTCCGAGAACGAGCGCCTGCAGTCCGTGGTGGAAATGCGCACCGCCGCACTGAGCAGCTTGGCGACTTACCTGACCAATGCGCGCGAAGCCGAGAAGGAGAGCCTCGCCCGCGAACTGCACGATGAACTCGGCTCGATGCTGACCGCAGCGAAGATGGATGCGGCCTGGATTGCGCGCAAGCTGCCGGACGAAGCCATCGCCCCGCTGCGCGAGCGCTTCGACCGCCTGCTCGACACCCTGGGCCAGATCATCGCGATCAAGCGCCGCGTGGTCGCCGACCTGCGCCCGCCGCTGCTGTCCGACCTGGGCCTGGTCGAAGCGCTGCGCTCGCTGGCGCAGCCGGGAACGGGGGACGAGGACGGCGGCCGGATCGAGCTGGATCTGCCCGACACCCTGCCCGATCTGCCGGCGCCGGTATCGCTGGCGCTGTACCGGATCGCGCAGGAGGCGCTCACCAACATCCGCCGCCACGCCCAGGCCACGCACGTCCGCCTGAGCCTCGCCGCGGAGGCGGACCGCATCGTGCTGAAGGTGGAAGACAACGGCACCGGTTTCGACCCGTCGGTCCGCCAGCCGATGCGCCACGGCCTGACCGGCATCGCCCACCGCGTGCAGATGCTGGCCGGCCAGCTCGACATCGACAGCCGCCCCGGCCGCGGCACGCGCATCGTGGCGCGCATCCCGCTTGCGGCGGCGGTGGAGAGCTGAGAACAGCTCGCCGAGGGCGATTCAGCGCCGCGCGGCAGCGCTCTGGACGAATTCGAGCAGTTCGTCCATCTGGAAGGATTTGTCGAAGAAGTGCTCGACGCCCAGCCCCTTGCAGCGGGCCCGCAACGCGCTGTGCCCATAGTTGGAAAACACCACCGCGCGCGGACTGCCGTAGCGCTCCGGTTCGGCCTGCAGGCAGGCTAGAACGCCGAGGCCGCTGCCCTGGCGCAATTCCAGATCGACGATGACGACATCGGCCTGCTGCCGTTCGAGTTCGGCCACGGCCGCTTGCTCGCCATCGGCATTGCCCACGACCTCGACGCCGTCGAGCTCGTTCAACATGTCGCGCAGCATCGCGCAGAGGATCGGCGAATCCTCGATCAGCACGACGCGTAGCGAAGAAGAAGACGCAGGGGCAGCCATGATTCGAAACCGGTCATTCGATCATTCGAGAATCAGCCCATGGCGCAGGGCATAGGTCGCCAGTTCGGCATTGCTCGACACCTCGAGCTTTTCGAGCAGGCGCGAGCGGTAGGTGCTGACCGTCTTGACGCTGAGATTGAGCACCGCGGCGATGTCGGACACGGATTCGCCGCGCGCGAGGCGCAGGAACACCTGCAGTTCGCGGTCGGACAGCTTTTCATGCGGCGCGCCGCCGCCACCGCCGGTCAGCTCCTCCGCCAGCAGTTCGGCCGTGCGGGGCGAAAGGTAACGCCGGCCCTGGGCGACGGCATGGATCGCGTTGATGAGGTCCTCGCGCGAGCAGTCCTTGCACAGATAGCCGTCGGCACCGTTGCGGATCATCGCCAGTGCGTAGCGTTCTTCCGGGAAGCCGGACAGCACCAGGATGCGCAGCTTCTCGTAGCGCTGGCGCGCGGCACGCAGTACGTCGATGCCGCTCTGCCCCGGCAGCGACAAATCGAGCAGCAGAACATCCACCTCGTGCTCGCGCAGGCCCTGCAGCGCCTCTTCGCCGGACGCCGCCTCGAACGGGAAGGCGAAGCCCAACTCATCGGCGAGCATCTCGCGAAAGCCCGCGCGCACGATCTGGTGGTCATCGACGATGGCGATGCGCAACATGTCGGTTCATCCGGTCGAAGTTGATCAAGCTCGCTCAGCGTCCCCTGAGGAGGTTGACGACGAAACTGGCAATCGCCATCACCAGGAAGACGACGAACAGGATCTTGGCGATGCCCGCCGCGCCGGCGGCAATGCCGCTGAAGCCGAACAGCGCCGCGATCAGGGCGATGACGAAGAAAACGACTGCGTAGTGAAGCATGGTTTTCTCCTTGCAGGTCGGGAAAGCCACAGGACGCCCGCCCGAAGGCGGGAATCCGGCGACGAATGCAGGCACTCATCGGCCAACGGGCTCAAAGACGGCTTTGCCAGTCCCTGACCTGTTTCTCGGCCTCGTCGCGGCTGATGCCGTAGCGTTCCTGGATGCGGCCGGCAAGCTCGGTGCCGCGGCCGGCGATGACGTCGAAGTCGTCGTCGGTGAGCTTGCCCCATTGCTGCTGGACCTTGCCCTTGAGCTGCTTCCAGTTGCCTTCGATGATGTCCTTGTTCATGGCTGCTCTCCTTGGGGTTGGGGATGCGGCTCGGTGTCTGAGCACGCCTTCACTTTAGGTGAGGCCGCCCGCGCGCCCCATCAGCCCGATCCGAAAGCCGCGTCGGACGATTCCGACAGCCGGCCGCCATCACACTCGAAATCTGGCGGCCCTGCTCCAACTCTGCGACGACACCAATCCAGGTGGCGGGCCGAGACCCGCCCTGCAACTCCTACCGGGTGCGCCCGTCACCTGCCATACCGAGCTTGTTCAGTACCCGGATGGGCTGGCCCGCGGCCCAGGCCGCGATGGCCTCGACCGCGTTGCAGTAAAAGGCGCCGAAGTTCTGCGGCGTAACGTAGCCCAGGTGCGGGGTGAGCACCACGTTGGGCAGGCCGCGCACCGGGTCGTCGGCCGGCAGCGGCTCTTCGGGATAGACGTCCAGGCCCGCGCCGGCGATACCGCCGTCGCGCAGCGCCCGCATCAGCGCCTGCTGGTCGACCAGCCCCGCGCGCGAGGTATTGACCAGGAAGGCGGTGGGCTTCATGGCGGCGATCGCCTCGGCGTCCACCACTTCGCAGGTAGCGGCGCTGAGCACCAGATGCAGGCTGACCACGTCCGAGGTGGCGAACAGCGTGTGCTTGTCCACCCGCGCCACGCCCGCCTCGGCGGCGCGGGCATCGGTCAGGTTGGGGCTCCAGGCCACCACGTCCATGCCCATGGCCTGGCCGACGCGGGCCACGCGCTGGCCGAGATTGCCCAGCCCGGCCACGCCCAGCCGCTTGGCGGCGAGCGGCTCGGGCATGGCGCTCTGCCAGCCGCCCGCCACCATGGTGGCGTGTTCGCGGGGGATGCGCTTGAAGAGCGCCAGGATCAGCGCCCAGGCCAGCTCAGCCGTGGCACCCGCGCTGTCGGGACTGCCCGGCGCGCCGCAGACGTCGATGCCGCGTGTGCGGCAGGCCGCCATATCGATGGAATTGTTGCGCATGCCCGTGGTCACCAGCAGCCGCAGGCGCGGCAGGCGCTCGATCAGCGCGGCGGGGAACGGGGTGCGCTCGCGCATGGCGACGACGACGTCGAAAGGTGCCAGTGCCTGTGCACGCGCATCGTCGTCGGCCAGGTACTCCCGGAAAAAGGACACCTGCGCCCCCGCGCCCAGCGACTCCCAGTCCGCGAGTCTCCGGGCCGAATCCAGGTAGTCGTCCAGCACCGCGATCTTCATGATGGTCCTCACGCTTGCGTACAGTTCCATGGCGCCGATTCGCCGGGAGCAGTGACCATATCACGCAGAAGCCGGGAGCGATGGGCCGCCGGATGGACCGTACGCCTCCCCCTGACGAACAAATCATTGGCGGCATCTTCCCGCAGCACTGAACTCGAACGGCGCGGCGATCAGGACGGTCTCTTGCTCCAGCGGGCGCAGCGCACGCCCAGTTGCAGGCGCTGGATGCGCCGGTGTACCGTGGAACGGCTCACGCCCAGGCGCCGCGCCACTTCCGAGACGTTGCCGTGGCATTGCGCCAGCAACTGTTCCAGTTCCACGGCCGTGCCGGGCTGGAAACGTCCGCCAGCGCCGTCCGCCGCGTCGAGCCCGGCAGTGCTGTCCATCTGCAGCATGGATGGCCCGGCATCCAGCACATCGGCCGCCTGCAGGCTGTCGGGCAGATGAGCCGGCTCGATGACACACTCCCTGACACACTCCCAGGCCGGCGCGCCGGCCTGCGGCCCGTCGCCGCACAGCGCGACGGCGTAGCGCAGCACGTTGTGCAGCTCGCGCAGGTTGCCGGGCCAGGGGTGGGCGAGCAGCATCGCCCGCGCCGCCTCGCCGAGGCTGTACCGGCTGCCCAGCTCGGCCAGCATCCGGTCCATCATGCCGCCCAGATCGCAGCGCCGGCGCAGCGGCGGCAGTTGCAGTTCCGCGGCGTTGAGGCGGTAGAGCAGGTCCTGGCGGAACTGGCCGGACTGCACCAGTTCGGCCAATGGCCGGTGCGAGGCCGAAAGCACGCGGATATCGACCGTGCGCGGCTCGCGCGCCCCCAGCGGCAGGACCTGCGATTCCGACAGCACGCGCAGCAGCTTGGCCTGCAGCGCCAGCGGCATGTCGCCGATCTCGTCGAGGAACAGGGTGCCGCGATGAGCGGCTTCGATCAGGCCCTGGCGGCCCTTGCTGGCACCGCCCGTCCATGAGCCGGGCAGGTAGCCGAACAGCTCGCTCTCCAGCAGCGACTCGGGAATGGCGGCGCAGTTGATGGCCACGAACGCGCCGCTGCGGCCGCTGGCACCATGGATGGCGCGGGCGAGGAATTCCTTGCCGGCGCCGGTCTCGCCCTGCACCAGGATCGGCAGGTTCTGCGGCGCCAGCCGCGCCGCCTTGTGCAGCAGCGCGTCCATTGCCGGGTCGCCGGCGCTGAGCATCTGCAAGGCGGCAGGCAGCGGCGCGGGCGCCGCCGGGCGTGAGGCCGGGCTCAGCACCCGCATCGGCTCGATCGCATGGGCGAACAGCACCCTGCCATCGCAGGCGCGGACGATGCGCTGTTGCGCCGGGCGGTCGGCGCGCAGACTGGGCAGGTGGCGCGCGTCGAACTGGAAGAAGCGTTCCAGCGGCTGGCCGATCAGGGCATGGCGCTGCCGCCAGTCCAGCCGCGCCGCCGCGGCCAGCAGGCGGGCACCGGCGTGGGTCATGGCGTTGATGCGGCCATGCGCATCGAGGGCGATGGCGGCGTCCGGGTCCACGTCGAGAAAGTCCGGCGACTGGGAAAAGCGCAGCACCCAGTCCCTGCGCGACTGCGCCATCAGGTTCGCCAGTTCCACGCGCCGTGCCGCCGCGACCACCAGGTTCAGCGCCAGGCCCTGGCTGGCGCGCTCCTCGGGCGACCTGAGCTGGGAAAGGTCGAGCACCGCCGCCAGCTCACCGCGCAGGTCGTAGATCGGTGCCGCGGTGCAGGACAGCCGCGTGTGGGTGAAATCGAAATGGTCGCTCTGATGCACGGTCAGGGCGTCGCCGGTGGCCAGGCAGGCGCCGACGGCGGAGGTGCCGGCACGGTCTTCGCGCCACTCGGCCCCCAGGTACAGGCCGGCGCGGCGCAGGTCGCCGCTGGCAGCCTCGCGGCCGAGGAAATCCACCGCCACGCCGTGGCGGTCGGCCAGCAGCAGCACGTAGTCCAGGCCCTTCAGTTGCTGGTAGAGCCGCTCCAGCCCGCTGCGGGCGATGCGGATCAGCGACTCGGATTCTTCCCGGTGCTGGCGCAACTGCCCTTCGGGGACGATGACGGCTTCGCAGGTCCGCGCCGGATCCAGCCGGTGGTGGTCCAGGCAGCGCCGCCAGCTGTCGAGCACGGCTTCGTCCCTGCTGCCCCCGTGCATGGGCTGCCCCAGCCCGAAGGCTTCGATCTCCTTGATGTGCGAGGCATAGGACTGGGGTGGCATCGCAGGCTCGGGCGCTGGGTGTGTGCTGCTGGGTGTCTGCACCTGGACGATGGGCCTGCAAGCAAGCCCCTCGCCCATCCGCTGCAGTTTATCGGCAGTCAGCGCAGCACGATACCGCCATCGATCATGATGGACTGCCCGGTCATGTAGTCCGAATCGGGCGAGGCCAGGTAGTGAACGAAATCGGCCACGTCCTTGGCCGTCTGCGGTCGGCCCAGCAGGATGCCCGATGAAAAGCGCTCGAAGGCCTCGCCCGGCTTGGTGCCGAGGTATTTGCCCATTTCCTCGTCGATGCGGTCCCACATCCTGGTCGCGGCAACGCCGGGGCAATAGGCATTGACGGTGATCTTGTGCCGCGCCAATTCCTTGGCGGCGCTTTGCGTCAGCGAACGCACGGCATGCTTGGTGGCGCAATACACGCTGAGGAATTCGTAGGATTCATGCCCGGCGATGCTGCAGGCATTGATGATCTTGCCGCCCGTGCCCTGCTTCTTCATCTGCTCGGCGGCGGCCTGCGTGCCATAGACCACGCTATAGACGTTCACCGCAAAAACTTTCTCCAGGTCCGGCTCGCGCACCGCATCCAGCGGCATCACGTCCTCGATGCCGGCATTGTTGATGAAGACATCGACCTGGCCGAAAGCGGCCACGGCATGCGCCACCAGCGCGAACTGCTCGTCGCGCCTGGCGACGTTGCCGACGAAGGAGCTCACTTCGAAGCCATTGCTCCTGAATTCCTGCTCGGTCGTGGCGAGCAATCCGGCATTGATGTCCGACAGCACGATGCGGAAACCGTCTGCGGCCAGGCGCTCGGCAATCCCCTTGCCCAGGCCGTCGGCGGAACCGGTGATGACTGCGACTTTCTTGCTCATGATGCCTCCTGGTGAATGAACGATCGAAAAATCGATGACGCCGAAATCGGAAAAACCAGCCGGCCGGCACGGCAGCTCATTCAGGCACGCCTGCCGTTGATTGGCTTGCAATGGAACATGTGCGCGCCCAAATCCTGAATTGCCCGAATGGCGTGGCGTATTGCGCGGCGGAAAGTGCCAGGGATTCTGGAATCAAAGCACCCGCAGGTGAATGAAGGTTTACCCAGAAATGGCATTGCACCGCAGCATGGCCAATGCGACACCTGTCGCAGCCATTGCAACACCTGAAGCGGCGAAATGATCCAGCGCGACGCAGATGTTCAAGCCGTCGTTCGGCAAGCCATTGATTTCATGATGCCCGAGTGGCCCGGACAGGCATGGCACGGCCTTTGCGATACCTCCTCCGCCCGCACACCCCACGGGCATACACCAACAACAATTCTGGAGACATCATGACCACAAGCCCCACTGCCCGCGCCCAGGCAATGCTGGACCAGCTCAACGACGCACTGGCCAGACGCGACATCCAGGCCGCAGCCGAACTGTTCGCCGACGAATCGTACTGGCGCGACCTGGTGCTGCTGACCTGGAACCTCAAGACCCTGGAAGGCCGGGACGCCATCCGGCAGATGCTGGACGCACAGCTGGATGCCGCCGCGCCGGTCGTCTTCGGCCTCACTCCCGGCGAAGCGGTGGACGAAGCCGATGGCGTGGTTTCCGCGTGGATCGACATCGATACCCGGCTCATCGCCGGCCATGGCCACATCCGCATCAAGGACGGCCGCATCTGGACGCTGCTGACCACGGCGCAGGAACTCAAGGACCACGAGGAGCCGCTGGGCCCGCGCCGGCCGATGGGCGCCGAGCACGGCATCCAGCGCGGACGCAAGACCTGGCTGGAACGCCGCGAGGAAGAAGCGGCCGAACTGGGCCGCAGCCAGCAGCCCTTCGTGCTGGTGATCGGCGGCGGCCAGGGCGGCATCGCGCTGGGCGCGCGGCTGCGCCAGCTGGGCGTGTCGCACATCGTCATCGACCGCTATCCCCGCCCCGGCGACCAGTGGCGCAGCCGCTACAAGTCGCTGTGCCTGCACGACCCGGTGTGGTACGACCACCTGCCCTACCTGCCCTTCCCGCCGAACTGGCCGGTGTTCGCGCCCAAGGACAAGATCGGCGACTGGCTGGAGATGTACACCAAGGTCATGGAAGTCAATTACTGGTCTTCCACCAACTGCGTGAAGGCCCGCTACGACGAGGCCCGCAAGGAATGGGAAGTGACGGTGGAGCGCGAAGGCGAGACGCTGGTCATCCGGCCGAAACACCTGGTGTTCGCCACCGGCATGTCGGGCAAAGCCAATGTGCCGAAGATCGAGGGCCAGGACGTCTTCAAGGGCGAGCAGCAGCATTCCTCGCAGCACCCCGGGCCGGACGCATACAAGGGCAAGAAGGTGGTGGTGATCGGCGCCAACAACTCGGCGCACGACATCTGCGCCGCGCTGTGGGAACACGGCGCCGACGTGACCATGGTGCAGCGCTCCTCGACCCACATCGTGCGCTCGGATTCGCTGATGGACATCGGCCTGGGCGACCTGTATTCCGAACGCGCCGTCGCCAGCGGCGTGACGACCAAGAAGGCCGACCTGATCTTCGCTTCGCTGCCCTACCGCATCATGGCGGACTTCCAGGTTCCGATCTACGACCGCATCCGCGAGCGCGACGCCGAGTTCTACCGCAAGCTGGAGGAAGCCGGCTTCATGCTCGACTTCGGCGACGACGACTCGGGCCTGTTCATGAAGTACCTGCGCCGCGCTTCGGGCTACTACATCGACGTCGGCGCCTGCGACCTGGTCATCGACGGCAGCATCAAGCTGCAGTCGGGCAAGGGCATCAGTCACCTGAGCGAAAACGCCGTGGTGCTGGACGACGGCACCGAGCTGCCCGCCGACCTCATCGTCTATGCCACCGGCTACGGCTCGATGAACGGCTGGGTGGCCGATCTGGTCAGCCAGGAAGTCGCCGACAAGGTCGGCAAGGTCTGGGGCCTGGGTTCGGACACGACCAAGGACCCCGGCCCCTGGGAAGGCGAGCAGCGCAACATGTGGAAGCCCACGCAGCAGGAGAACATGTGGTTCCACGGCGGCAACCTGCACCAGTCGCGCCACTATTCGCTGTACCTGGCGCTGCAGTTGAAGGCGCGCCAGGAAGACCTGCCGGTGCAGGTCTACGGCATGCAGGAAGTGCATCACCTGCGCTGAGCGGGAGGTTTCCGGAGCGCCTCCCCGGCAAGGGGCGAGGCGCTCCGGCGACGGCCACAGGAATTCACAACCACGGAGTTTGATCCATGAAGGCAGCACGCTTTTACGACCGCGGCGACATCCGCATCGAAGACATCCCCGAACCCGTCGTGGCGCCGGGCACCGTCGGCATCGAAGTGGCCTGGTGCGGCATCTGCGGCACCGACCTGCACGAGTTCATGGAAGGGCCGATCTTCATTCCGCCCTGCGGCCATCCGCACCCGATTTCCGGCGAGTCCGCCCCCGTCACCATGGGCCACGAGTTTTCCGGCGTGGTGTATGCCGTCGGCGAAGGCGTGACCGACATCCAGGTCGGCCAGCACGTGGTGGTCGAGCCCTACATCGTCGCCGACGACGTGCCTACCGGACCGGGCGAGAACTACCATCTGTCGAAGAACATGAACTTCATCGGCCTGGGCGGCCGCGGCGGCGGCCTGTCGGAAAAGATCGCCGTCAAGCGCCGCTGGGTGCATCCGATCTCCGACAGGATTCCGCTGGACCAGGCCGCGCTGATCGAGCCCCTGTCGGTCGGCCACCACGCCTGGAGCCGCAGCGGCGCCAAGGCCGGCGACGTCGCCCTGGTCGGCGGCGCCGGCCCGATCGGCCTGCTGCTGTCGGCGATCCTGAAGGCCAAGGGCCTGACCGTCATCATCACCGAGCTGAGCGCCAAGCGGAAGGAGAAGGCCCGCGAATCCGGCGTCGCCGACCACATCCTCGATCCGTCCGAAGTGGACGTGGTCGCGGAAGTGATGAAGCTGACCGGCGACAAGGGCGTGGACGTGGCCTTCGAATGCACCAGCGTGAACAAGGTGCTGGACGCGCTGGTGGCCGCGACCAAGCCCACCGGCGTGGTGGTGATCGTGTCGATCTGGAGTCATCCGGCCACCATCAACGTGCACAGCGTGGTGATGAAGGAGCTGGACGTGCGCGGCACCATCGCCTACTGCAACGACCACCAGGAAACCATCAAGCTGGTCGAGCAGGGCAGGATCGACCTCGAGCCCTTCATCACCCAGCGCATCCAGCTCGACGATCTGGTTTCGCAAGGCTTCGAAACGCTGATCCACAACAATGAGTCGGCGGTGAAGATCATCGTCCAGCCGCGATTGAAATAAGCCGGCCCTCCTTTATTCCTGTCCTCCTTTCTCCCCCTTCCGCGGCCCGCTCCGGTGGCGCCCGGCAGGGGGTTTTTCCTGCCTGCTCCGGCCAGGGCGGCATGCCTGCGGCACTCCTGCGCGCCACAGTCCTGAAACACTCCTGTCGAACAGCCTGAGCTATAATGCAAGGCTTTGTTTTATCTGATAAACAGGATTTTCCGTGCTCGTCGCAGCCAACATCACCATGCAGTTCGGGGCCAAGCCCCTGTTCGAGAACGTTTCCGTCAAGTTCGGCGACGGCAACCGCTACGGCCTGATCGGCGCCAACGGCGCGGGCAAGTCGACCTTCATGAAGATCCTGTGCGGGATTCTCGAACCCTCCGCCGGCAACGTCTCCAAGGACGTGCATGAGCGCATGGCCTACCTGCGCCAGGACCAGTTCGCCTACGAGAGCATGCGCGTGCTCGACGTCGTGATGATGGGCCACGAAGAGCTGTGGGCCGCCATCCAGGAACGCGATGCGATCTACGCCAACCCGGACGCGACCGAAGACGACTACATGCACGCCGCCGAGCTGGAAGGCAAGGTCGGCGAATACGACGGCTACACTGCCGAAGCGCGCGCCGGCGAACTGCTGCTCGGCGTGGGCATCGACTCCGCGCTGCACAACGGGCCGATGAGCGAAGTGGCCCCCGGCTGGAAGCTGCGCGTGCTGCTGTGCCAGGCGCTGTTCGCCAACCCCGAGATCCTGCTGCTGGACGAGCCGACCAACAACCTCGACATCAACACCATCCGCTGGCTGGAAGACGTGCTGAACAACCGCGACTGCACGATGGTCATCATCTCCCACGACCGCCACTTCCTGAACCAGGTCTGCACCCACATGGCCGACCTGGACTACGGCACCATCACCATCTACCCGGGCAACTACGACGACTACATGGAAGCGTCGACGATGGCGCGCGAGCGCCAGTCCGCCGCCAACGCCCGCGCCAAGGACAAGATCCAGGAACTGCAGGCCTTCGTGCGCCGCTTCTCGGCCAACAAGTCCAAGGCCAAGCAGGCCACCAGCCGCCTGAAGCTGATCGACAAGCTCAAGCCCGAGGACGTCAAGCCGTCCAGCCGCCAGTACCCGTGGATCCGCTTCGACTACGACGAGAAGGACAAGCTGCACCGCCTGGCCTGCGAAGTCGACGGCATCAGCTTCGGCTACGAGGGCATGGAAAAGCCGCTGATCAACAAGTTCTCGATCGCCATCGAAGCCGGCGAGAAGGTCGCCATCATCGGCGAGAACGGTGTCGGCAAGACCACCATGCTGAAGCTGCTGGTGGGCGAACTGAAGCCGCAGAAGGGCCAGGTCAAATGGGCCGAGAAGGCCAAGCCCGGCTATTACGCCCAGGACCACTCGGCCGACTTCGCCGAGGACGTCAGCCTGACCGACTGGATCGCGCCCTACTCCCGCATCACCGCCGCTGCCACCGGCGAGGACAACGAAACCCTGCTGCGCGGCACGCTCGGCCGCCTGCTGTTCTCGGGCGACGAGGTCAAGAAGTCGGTGAAGGTCATCTCCGGCGGCGAGCAGGGCCGCATGCTGTTCGGCAAGCTGATGCTGTCGCGGCCCAACGTGCTGCTGATGGACGAACCGACCAACCACCTCGACATGGAATCGATCGAATCGCTGAACGGCGGCCTCGACAAGTTCAACGGCACGCTGATCTTCGTCTCGCACGACCGCGAGTTCGTGTCCTCGCTGGCCACCCGCATCATCGAAATCAAGCTCGACGGCCAGATCATCGACTACCGCGGCACCTACGAGGAATACCTCTCGAGCCAGGGCCTGGAATAAGCAGTCCCGCGCACGCCCTGTCGCCCAACGCCCCGAAGGCCCGCAAATCTGCGGGCCTTCGGCGTTTTCGGGGCGGCACGTCCGTGTAGGTCTCGGCCTACGCCATGTCGGCGACATCCGACACACGCAAGCGGCATGCGCCTATGCACGCAGCCGCCTCCGCTGCCTATCTTATAGACCACAGGGACGACGGACGCGGCGACGCGCTTCCCGCTGCCGGACCGCCACTCCCGGTTTCCCCCGGCCACCAAAGGAGATCGTCATGCGCTCGCTGCTGCTGTTCCTGCTTGGCGTACCCATCCCGATCATCATCCTGATCTGGTTGTTCACCTGACGCGCCACACGACCGTGCAACGGCGACGCCCATGCGTTGCGCGAACCCGCCCGATCCAGAAAGGAGATTCGACCATGAACAAGATTCTTGCCACCACGCTTGCCGCCACCGTCATCGGTCTTTCCGCGCCGGCCGCCTTCGCTGCCTCCGACATGGCTCCAGCCGAACCGAGGCCCGAAGCCGGCGACAGCATGGAGCGGGAGTCCGGATCGGTCGGTCAATTCATCGACGACGCCACCGTCACCGCCCGGGTCAAGACCGCGCTTGCCAGGGACGAACTGACCAAGGCACGCAACATCGAGGTCGATACCGTCAGGAACGTGGTGACGCTGACGGGCGAAGTCGACTCCCGCGCCGAAATCGAGCGCGCATCGGTGATCACCACCGGCATCGAAGGCGTGCTCTCGGTCAACAACATGTTGACAGTCAAGCAGTGAAGAAAACAGGCCGGCGTCCGCGCCGGCCCATGAAACGGAGACGGACATGGACTACACCAATCCCCCTGCCGGCGCCGACACCCCACCGTCGCTGCAAGGTGCCCGGATCGTCGGCGGCAACGACAACCACGACGGCCCCGGTCCCGCAATCATGGCCGCCGACACGCTCGGCGGAAACGAGGTCTACAACTTCAACAACGACAAGCTGGGCACCATCGAGCACATCATGCTCGACGTCGGCCACGGCCGCATCGCCTATGCGGTGCTGGCCCGCGGCGGCGTCCTGGGCATCGGCGAGAAGCTGCACGCGATTCCGTGGAGCGCATTGACGCTCGATGCCGAACGCAAGTGCTTCGTCCTCGACGCCGACAAGGAAAAGCTGAAGGAAGCCGACGGCTTCGACAAGGAGCACTGGCCCTCCTTCGTCGATCCCGACTGGGCCGCCGACCAGTACGCCAACTACGGCAGCGCGCCTTACTGGCAGCCGCGCCTCTGAGGTCGCTGCCGGCCGGCCTCATCCGAATGCGGGAGCCCTTAGCCGGCTGCCCGCACGACTGCCCCGCCTGCCACTGCTCGCACTACGCACCTTTTCCCATCACAAGCACAATTCCCGCAGCGAACTTTCCGCCGAAAACCGATGCGCTACCTGCGCCTGCAGCAGTTCGGCGGTGGCGAGCGCGTCGGTCAGCGCGTGATGCGCCCGGTAGCGCGGCAGCTTGTAGCGGCTGCGGCTGTCGGCCAGGCGGATCGATTCCGTTCGCCGGCGCCGGCCCAGCAGCCAGGCGAAGAAACCGGGCGGACGGCGGTACAGGCGCGCTTCGAGTTCCATGGTGTCGATGACCGGGAATTCGATGCCTTCGCCGATACGCGCCCGCAACGCAGCATCCAGGAAGCCGCGCTCGATGCTGCGGCAATGGACGACGACGATGCGGCCGGCCAGCGCTTCCAGCAGTTCGCCGAGGATCGCGTCCAGATCGGGGGCCGCTTCGATCTGCGCATGGGTGATGGCGTGGATCGTCACCGATTCCGGCTTCAGATCCCCGTCAGGCCGCAGCACCCAGTAGCGCGAGGCGCTGGCCTGGATGCGGGTCACCGTCATCGGCACCACGCCGATGCTGACGATCTCGTCGCGTGCCGGGTCCAGGCCGGTGGTTTCGATGTCGAGCGCGACCATCGGCACGTCCTTCAACAGGTAGTCGCCCGCTGGTACGCCCTGCGCGTAGAAGGATTGCAGGCGCGGGTCGCGCGCGGCGGCGGCAAGCGCGGCGAAACGCTGCGGCCAGGCTATGCCCGCGGCGGCACGCGCCCGGCGCGAGATATGGCCCGGTCCCGCTTTCATGTCGCCCAGATGCAGCATCGTGCCGTGCTCAGTTGGCCCGCCCGGGCTGGTAGCGATATTTGAGGTACTTCTGTGCGTTGCCGAGGATCAGGAAGGCATCGCGCAGGCTCTTGCGTTCGAATTCGGACAGTTTCTCGGGTTCGATGCTGTTGTCCGGCTCGTTGCCTGCGGCGAGATCCTGGGCTTGATTGCGTGCCCGTACTGCCGAGATGAACTCGAGCGAATCGTACAGATCCTGCCCGCGCCCGAGCGGCAGGATGGCGGCGTCGATGATCTCGCGCAGGCGCTCGAAGGAGTTGATCGACTGTGCGCCGATCGCCAGCGCATGGACGCGGATCAGGTCGGACAGCGGCCCGGTGCCGCGGCGCTTGATGTTGATGGCATGGGTGTGGCGGCCATCGGATTCGACGACGAAGTCCTTGAAGAAACCCAGCGGCGGCGTGCGCAGCAAGGCGTTGCGCGCCATGCAGGCGAGGAAGCGCGAGTTGTTGCGGGCCTTGCGCGCCACCAGCTCGCGCAGGCGCACGGCCCATTCGATGCGCCCCCACACGCCGTCGAGATCGAAGAAGATGCCGGCATGCAGCAGCGATTCGGGCGTCGGGCGCTCGATCCAGTCGGTGAAGCGGCGCTCCCATTCCTTGAGCGGCTGGCGCCACTTTTCATTGCTCGCCATCACGCCGCCGGTACAGTAGCTGTAGCCGCAGCGCGCCAGCCCGTCGCAGACGAAGTCGCCGAGCGCCTTGAACCAGGCATCGTGGCGTGCCGGATCGAAGCGGTTGTCCAGGATCAGCGCATTGTCCTGGTCGGTGACGATCAACTGTTCCTGCCGCGCCATCGAGCCCAGCGCAAGAAAACAGTAGGGCACCGGCGGTGGGCCGAGTTCGGCTTCGGCCAGTTCCAGCAGGCGCTGCTTGAAGCTGCGGCCGATCGCCGCCATCGCGCTGCCCACCATGTGGGCGCTGGCTTCCTCGCCGACCATGCGGCTGAAACAGGCGCGCACGCCCGGTACCAGCGCGGCCAGATCATCCACCGACTGCGCACGGAAGATGCTGCCGACCACGAACAGGCTGTTGCGCGATTCGTAGCGGATGATGTCCGACAGCGCGACGATGCCGAGCGGGCGCTGGTGCTTCATCACCGGCAGGTGATGCACGTTGCGGCGGAGCATCGCCAGCATGGCTTCGAAGACCAACTGGTTGTACTCCACCGTGACCACGCCCGGGCTCATGATCTCGGCCACCGGCGTGTCGTGGCTCAGGCCGGGCGCCAGCAGGCGGGTGCGCAGGTCACGGTCGGTGAGAATGCCGGACAGCAGCGGCAGTTCGGGCACCTCCGGGTTGTCGTCGACGATCAGCAGCGAGGACACGCCTTCCTGTGTCATGCACTGCGCCGCTTCGCGCGCGCTGGCGCCGCTGCCCAAGGTCACGGCAGCACGCCCGACGAGGGTATCGATGGTGGCCGACAGCAGATCGTTGGCGTCCTCGCGCCGCGACACGACATGCCGCAGCCGCGTGCGGTCCTCGACTTCGACGTGGTCGGCGAAAGCCTCGTTGCCGTCGAATAGCTCGAGGAACACCGGCTGCGGAACCAGGTAGATCAGCGAATCCTCCAGCGCCTTCGCCGGAAAGCGCACGCGGCCATAGCGCAGCAGGCCGAATTCGCCGAAGTAGCCGCCCGCCGTCAGGCGGTTGTACAGCGTCCCGTTGCGGCGGAAGATCTCCACCGCGCCGCTGCGCACCACGTGCCAGAACTCGGCGGGCTGGCCGAACTCGACGATCTGTTCGCCGGCCTTGTAGTAGCGCACATCGACCGCCGCCGCCACGCGCTGCACGACGTCTTCCGGCAAGGCATCGAAAGGCGGATGAGCGCGAAGGAAGTCGAGGATTTCGAGTTGTTCGACCTGCATGGCATGGGTCCGAGGATGTCGGTCGGGGCAAACATACACCGAAGCGCCGGGTTTGCCTGCCCTCAGACCGTCATCAACGGGTGCGCGGTTCCGATGCCAGTCCCTTGATGATCGCCACGCTCGCCACCAGCAGCACGATGGCGAACGGCAGCCCGGTCGACACCGCCATGGCCTGCAAGGACACCAGGCCGCCGCCAAGGATCAGCGCGATCGCGACCAGGCCTTCGAACACCGCCCAGAACACGCGCTGCGGCACCGGCGCATCGACCTTGCCGCCCGCCGAGATCACGTCGATGACCAGCGAGCCCGAATCGGACGAGGTGACGAAGAACACCACCACCAGGATGATGGCGATGAAGGAGGTGATCTGCGCCAGCGGCAGCGCGTCGAGCATCATGAACAGTTGCAGCGGCAGCTCGGCATCGCGCGCAGCCTCGTAGCCGCTGCGCACTACCTGCGAAATGGCGGTTTCACCGAACACGGTCATCCACAGCGTGCAGGCGATGGAGGGCACGATCAGCACCGAGACGATGAATTCGCGCACCGTGCGGCCGCGCGACACGCGGGCGATGAACATGCCGACGAAGGGCGACCACGAAATCCACCACGCCCAGTAGAAGGCGGTCCAGCCCTGCAGGAAGTTGGCGTCGTCACGGCCGACCGGATTGGACAGGGCCGGCAGATACTCGAGATACGCGCCCAGGTTGACGAAGAAGCCCTTGAAGATTTCCAGCGTCGGCCCGACCCCGATGACGAACAGCAGCAGCAGCAGCGCCAGCATCATGTTGATCTCGGACAGGCGCTTGACACCCGCATCCAGCCCGGCTACGACCGAGGCCAGCGCGATCGCGGTGATGCCGATGACCAGCACGATCTGGGTGGTGGTGCCCAGCGGCACGTCGAACAGGAAGTTCAGGCCCGAACTCGCCTGCGACGCGCCGAAACCGAGTGAAGTCGCCAGGCCGAACAGCGTCGCCAGCACCGCGAGGATGTCGACCAGGTGCCCGGGCCAGCCCCACACGCGCTCGCCCAGCAGCGGATAGAACACCGAACGGATCGTCAGCGGCAGCCCCTTGTTGAACGAGAACAGCGCCAGGCCGAGCGCCAGCACGGCGTAGATCGCCCATGGGTGCAAGGCCCAGTGGAAGATCGTCGCCGCCATGCCGAGGCGCGCGGCCGCTTCGGCATCGCCGGCCGCGCCGCCGAGCGGCGCCCAGTCGGTGCGCGCACCGTTTTCCATCGCCGTGCCGCCAAACGAGGTACCGAAGTGCGACAGCGGCTCGGACACGCCGAAGAACATCAGCCCGATGCCCATGCCGGCGGCGAACAGCATCGAGAACCAGCCGAGGTAGGTGTAGTCCGGCGTGGCCTCGGTGCCGCCCAGCCTCACCCGGCCCAGCGGCGAGAACGCGACGATGAAACACACCAGCACGAAGATGTTACCGGCGACGAGGAAGAAGCCGTCCAGATTCGAGGTCAGCCAGGCTCGCATGCCGCTGAACAAGGGCTCGGCCTGGTCATGGAAGGCCAGCGTCAGCGCCACGAACAGCACCACCAGGCCACCCGAGATGGCGAACACGCGGTTGTGGATGTCGAGGCCGAAGGGGCCGACGTTGACGATGATGTTGTCCTGGCCGACCTGGTAGTCGGTATTGATGGGGTTGACGTCCCCGTCGGGGATCATGGGGTCTTTTTTTTCTGTCATCCGTACTCTCTGAGGACCGCCTCGAACGAAGCAATCATTACCTTACAAATATTTGTGCAAAACAAGTTTAACAGCCTTGCCGCGATGCTCAAAATCGGATTCCCCAATCAGATCGCAGGCTTGGCGCAATTTATAAATCATTTGACATATTTTGGGCTTAGCCTGAAAGCCCGCCGGAACGGCGCGCCATGCCCCGCCCCCATCGGCTAAAATCGCCGCCAGTGGAGACGGAATTGAAATGATCGGAATCTTTCTGGTGACGCACGGCTCACTCGGCGAATCGCTGATCCAGTGCGCCTGTCATGTGTTGAACAAGCGTCCGCCGCAGGTCGCGCAGCTGGGCCTGTCGGCGCAGGACGACCCGCTCGACATCCTCCCGCAGGCACGCCAGATGCGGGACTGGACGGACAGCGGCCACGGCGTGCTGGTCCTGACGGACATCTACGGCGCAACCCCGTCCAACGTCGCCGCCAAGCTCACCGCTCCCGGCCGTGTCGAAGCCGTCGCCGGCGTCAACCTGCCGATGCTGCTGCGGGTACTCACCTACCGCGAACACGGCATGGACACGCTGCTCAAGCGCGCGGTGTCGGGCGGCTGCGACGGCGTGATGCACATCGAAGCGAATCAGGCGCCCTAGAGCGCACGGCAACACCGGGGGAGAACAGCATGCCGAGAGCCGAAGCCGAAATCATCAACAAGCTCGGGCTGCACGCGCGCGCGTCGGCCAAGCTGACGCAGTTGGCGAGCAGCTATCCGTGCGAGGTCTGGCTCGAGCGCAATGGCCGCCGGGTCAACGCCAAGAGCATCATGGGCGTCATGATGCTGGCCGCCGCCAAGGGCAGCACCATCACCATCGACACCGACGGCGACGATGCCGACAAGGCGCTGCGGGAACTGCAGGACCTGATCGCGGACCGCTTCGGCGAAGGAGAATAGGCATGACCTTCGCCCTGCACGGCCTTCCCGTCTCGCAAGGCATCGCGATCGGCCACGTCCATCTGATCTCGCACGCGCTGCTCGAAGTCAATCACTACCACGTCGCCCCCCGCCACCTGCCCGACGAACTCGAACGCCTGGACGACGCCGTCGCCACGGTGCAGGGCGAACTGATCGGCCTCAAGGCCGCCGCCACCTCGGCCCAGACTCACAGCGAAGTCGGCGCCTTCGTCGACCTGCAACTGATGATGCTGGCCGACCCCTTGCTGATCGATGCCGCCCGCCACCTGATCGAAACGCGCCGCTGCAACGCCGAATGGGCGCTCGTGCAGCAGATGGAACAGCTCGTCGAGCAGTTCCGCCAGATCGAGGACCCCTATCTGCGCGAACGCCAGGCCGACGTCGTCCAGGTGGTCGAACGCCTGGTCAAGGTGCTGCTCGGCCACCCCGGCCACCTGCCGCCCAAGCGACGCGACGGGCTCGGTACCGTCATCGTCGCCCACGACCTGTCGCCCGCCGACACCATCGGCTTTCGCGACCACAACATCTCCGGCTTCGTCACCGACGTCGGCGGACCCACCAGCCACACCGCGATCGTCGCCCGCAGCCTCAAGATCCCGGCCGTGGTCGGCCTGCACCACGTGCGCGACCTGCTCGAAGACGACGAACTGGTCATCGTCGACGGCACCCGCGGCGTCATCATCATCGACCCCGACGAGACCATCGTCGAGGAATACCGCCTGCGCCGCAGCGAGCTCGAAATCGAGCGCTCCAAGCTCAACCGCCTGCGCGACACCCGCGCCACCACGCTCGACGGCGAAACCATCAACCTGCTCGCCAACATCGAAGGGCCGAAGGATCTGCCTGCGGTCAAGACCGCCAATGCCGACGGCATCGGCCTGTACCGCACGGAATTCCTCTTCATGGGCCGCGACGTGCTGCCCGACGAGGACGAGCAGTACGAAGCCTACCGCAGCGTGGTCAAGGCGCTGCCGAGCAAGCCGGTGACGATCCGCACCTTCGACGTCGGCGCGGACAAGGCGCTCAACGGCGCCCATGCCCGCTTCGAACCGAACCCGGCCCTCGGCCTGCGCGCGGTGCGCTACTCGCTGGCGGAGCCGAAGATGTTCCTGACGCAGTTGCGCGCCCTGCTGCGCGCCTCGGCCCACGGCAAGCTGCAGATCATGATCCCGATGCTGTCGCACGCACAGGAAATCGACCAGTGCCTGGCGCTCATCGACAAGGCCAAGGCCGAACTGCGCGCCGAGAAAATCAAGTTCGACGAAGGCGTGCAGGTCGGCGGCATGATCGAAGTCCCGGCTGCCGCGCTGTCGCTGGGCATGTTCATCCGCCGGCTGTCCTTCCTGTCGGTCGGCACCAACGACCTCATCCAGTACACCCTGGCCATCGACCGCTCGGACGAAGCCGTGGTGCATCTCTACGATCCGCTGCACCCCGCGGTACTGAAGCTGATCGGTGCCACCATCTCGACCGGCGCGCGCTACGGCGTGCCGGTGTCGGTCTGCGGCGAGATGGCCGGCGACCCTGCCTACACCCTGCTGCTGCTCGGCATGGGCCTGCGCAACTTCTCGATGCACCCGGGCAACATCCTGGAGATCAAGCAGCAGGTGCTGCGCGCCGACCTCGGCGAACTCGCCCCCAAGGCGCAGCGCATCCTGAAGGCCGACGAACCGGCGCGCATCCGCGAGGCGGTGGAACGGCTGGCCGGCTGAAGCGCGCATGCCGGCATTGCACTGGAAGGCCGGGAATCATAGAATAACCGCCTCCTTCGCGCCGGCCTGTCTATCTGCCGGCCAGGTATGCGGGCGTCGTATAACGGCTATTACCTCAGCTTCCCAAGCTGATGACGAGGGTTCGACTCCCTTCGCCCGCTCCACTCCAGGGACGGCCACGGAGTAATCAATTTCTTGGGTCATTCGGACCAAGATCGATTTCAATTCTCAATGAGCGCGCTGTCGAAAGAACCGTCATGGCCGAGGTCATGAAAGGCTTTCATTCTTGAAACCCAATGGGGGTAAAGATGAACGAGCCTTTTATTTTTCTTTGTCCTGAGATCACCCGGGCAAACGCGCTGACGCTGATGGACTGGCTGGAAGATGAGGGCGTTACCCGCTACCTGAGCGATTCGCGCCATGTCTCCCGGTTCATCGAGCAGGTCGTCGATCGGATCCAGTTGCCGATCCTGACCCATCTGTTCAACCAGGGCGGTCGGTTCTTCATGGCCTACGACCGGCATGACGTGCCAGTGGGCTTCGTCCGTCTCGTCAAGCAGGGCCCGGACTGCGAAATGGTCCTGGTCATTGGCAAGCGCGACGACTGGGGCCGCAAGCTCGGCACCAGCGTGATCCGCGAAGGCATGAAGCTCGCCTTCTTCGACATGCGGGCCGAGAAGCTCATCGCCAAGATCCACCCGGACAACGCGCGGTCGCTGAAAGCTTTCCTGCGCAATGGCTTCCTGCTGGAAAGCGAGACGCCCGCGATGAAGTCTTTCGTCATGAATTCGGCGCGCTATCTCCGGCTCTTGCGTGAAAGCCCTGCGGCCCTCACCAGCGATATCTACATCACCGAAGTTGACAAGGCCCGGCTCAAGAGTCTGGTCGAGCTCGGTACGGAATCGGATATTTTCGAGCTGGAGCACGAGATCGAGCGCGCCATCGTCGTCGATCCGCGGCAAGTGGCGGAAGATGTCATCACGATGAACTCCAAGGCCTTGCTGGAGGTGGACGACGAAGAGGTGGAAGTTGCGCTGGTTTACCCGGAGGATGCGGACGACAGTGCCGAAAAACTGTCGGTTTGCTCCGGCATCGGCACCGCGATCCTGGGCTACAAGGAGGGCGATGCCTTCAACTGGCGGATTCCGAATCGAACCTGCCATATCCGGATCAGGAAAGTGCTTTATCAGCCAGAAGCCGCGGGCGATTTCCACCTGTAGGTTCGGACGCTGCACCACTGCTGCAGATTCCGCATGAGCGCTTGGGTCGGCTGCGATTCGGCGGCCAAGGGGGCAATCCCACCTCCTGACGGCGCCGCAAAATAAAAACGCGCGATGCGCTGAGCTCTCCAGCACATCGCGCGGCTCCCTGTTTTCCTATCAAGCGAATTCGGCTCTCCAGCCTTCTCCCGTCAGGCGGCATGCTGATGAAAGACACGCACGCGAGACTCGACCTTGCTCTTCGACTCTCGCGTGATCATCCGCATATCAAACTCGGTTTGCAGATTCATCCAGAAACGCGGGTCCATCCCGAAGAACAAGCCCAGACGAAGAGCCGCCAGGCGCCTGGCGGGATCGGCCTCGGTCCCCTCGCTGATCTGCTCCAGCAGTGCAAACAGCGCCAGCAGGCGCGACTCGGTGCCGACGAAAGGGCGTTCGGTCAGCGACACCAGCCAGGCAAGGCTTTTTCCGTCGCCGGTATCAGGTCGAACTGCGCTTCGTCGGTGCCGGACTTGTAGAACTTGCGCAGCCACCCCTTGTCCGGCGCGCACCAATCGCTCAGGTACTCCGTCGCAGCCTTCGGATATGCCTCGGCGCCAAGCTGCTCACGCAGCGCGAACAACTCGTCTTCCAGCATCTCGGCCAGATCGGCCTCGCTCATCACCCTGACGTTCGGGAGCACGAATGCACGATGGAGAAAGCTTGCTACCAACGGTGCATGCGGCGAGGCCGGCAAGCGCCAGGCAGAGTGCCGATCCCGAAAAGCCGTCAGCGTGGAGTGATCGAGAGCCATTGGATGCCCATCGGCGACATATCTTTTTGCAGTATGCGAATTGGCTGCAGAACCATGCCGCAGAAGGAAGCCTCCTCCGATCGCACCCGACGTCAAACTCAGCCGCCGCCTGCACGCTCAGGCCAGTTGCACGATCTGATTGAGCAGCGCCAGCACCTCTGCAAACGGCGCATCGGCGACGCGTTTCATCGGATGGGGCGCGCCGTCGCGCAGGCGCCAGTCGAAGGATTTGGGCTGGTGGCACAGCACGTAGCTTGCCTGCCCGGCCTTGCGCCCGCCGGCAACGCCGACGGCGATCGCGAACGGGTTATCGGCGTTGTAGGCCGCAGTGGTCATGGGGAGCCCTATGACCAGCGAAGTGCGGTCGTTGAACGCCTTGGGCGAGAGGACGAGGAAGGGATGGACGTCGCGCATCTCGCGGCCGCGTTGCAGGTTGCAGTCGATCCAGATCACATCCTGCCTGCCGGGCACCCAGTCCTTGGCCCGCCTTACCATCGTTCGGCCCCAAGCCGTTCGTCCGTGGGCAGGGCCTCGCCGCCGTGGCGTTCGGGATCGAAGCGGGCCAGCCGCTGTTCCAGCGTCAGGGGCGCGTCGCGCAGGGGCGTGATGATGATGCGCTCTCCTTCCACGGTGATGCTGACTCGTTGGTCGGCATGCAGATGCGCAGCGCGTGCCACAGCTGCGGGCAGGCGCACACCGAGGTTGTTGCCCCAGTGCTTGATGTCGAGGATTGTCTCTGCCATGTCGACCTCCAACCTGTTGTTTAAACATAGTATAAACGATCTTCCCATGCACAGTAAGCGCTTCGGTGTGACGATGGAAGCGGCCTGTATGCGGCATGAAGCAGTTACCGCTTGCATCGCCTGACACCATCCGCCGCAACGTTCGGCTACCCTTTTGCCCACGGTCGAGTCGCTCTTGACCGCCACCCGGCATAGGGAGTACCCGGTATGACGGTCGAAATCGTGATGGTTCTCGTCATTGCGCTGGCGGCTGTCGTGCTGTTCGCGACGGAAAGGCTGCGCATGGACGCGGTCGCCCTGCTGGTGCTCGGCAGCCTGGCGCTGACCGGCCTGGTTACCCCGGGCCAGGCGCTCGGCGGCTTCAGCAACCCGGCGACGGTGACGGTCGCGGCGATGTTCGTGCTGGCCGCCGGGCTGCAGAACAGCGGCGCGCTGTCGGGCATCGGCAGCCTGCTGGGGCGGGCGGGGTCGCCGCTGCAGTTCCTGATCATCCTGTTCGCGGTGCTGGCGGTGATCGCCCCCTTCGTCAACAACACCGCGGTGGTGGCGGTGTTCATGCCGATCGTGATGGCGGCGACGGCCAGCGTCGGCATGTCGGCCTCGAAGGCGTTGATCCCGTTGTCCTACGTGTCGCAGATGGCGGGGGTATGCACCCTGGTAGGCACCTCCACCAACCTGCTGGTCAATGCGATGGCGAGGGACATGGGCCATCCCGGCTTCGGCATGTTCGAGTTCAGTTCGCTGGGCCTGATCTGCATGGCGGCGGGCTGCTTCTACCTGCTGACGCTCGGGCGCTGGTTGCTGCCGGATACGCGGGGCGCGGAGCTGGTCGAGCACTATCAGTTGGGCAAGTACATCACCGAACTGCGGGTGATGCCCGACTCTTCGCTGATCGGCACCTCGGTCGGCGAAGCCAAGCTGGGCGAGGAATTCGGCGTCTTCGTGCTGGAGCTGCTGCGCGGCGACGAAAAGGTCTGGTCGCCCCGGGCGCAGACGCTGCAGGAAGGCGACGTGCTGCTGGCACGCGGCGACTGGTCGCAGCTGGATGAGTTGCGCAAGAAGGCTGGCCTCGAGGTGAATTCGCAGTTCAAGCTCGGCCAGCAAGCTTTCAAGGACGTGTCCCAGGTGCTGACCGAAGTGATGATCGCGCCCCGCTCGCGGCTGATCGGCAGCACCCTGGCGATGCTGGCGCCGCGCTGGCAGCACGACGCGACGGTGCTGGGCATCCATCGCCGCGGCCAGGTCCTGCGCGACAAGCTGAGCGAGGTGCGCCTGCGCACCGGCGACATCCTGCTGATGCTGACGCCCGAAGCGGAAATGCCGGCACTGCGCAAGGACAAGAACGTGATCGTGCTGTCCGAGCGCGACGCCCAGCAGCCGGGCGGCTGGCGCGCGCCTTTCGCGCTGGTGGTGATGGTGCTGGTGATCGGCGTATCGGCGCTGGGCTGGGCGCCGATCGCGGTCACCTCGCTGATGGGCGCGGTGGCGATGACCTTGGCCGGCTGCCTGGATGCGGACGACGTCTACGACGCCGTCGACTGGCGCATCATCATCCTGATGGCCGGCCTGCTGCCGCTGGGCGTGGCGATGAGCGAGACCGGCGCCGCCGCCTTCCTGGTGGAGAACACCATCGGCCTGGTGCGCGATTCGGGGCCGCTGATGGTGCTGGCGGTGCTGTACCTGCTGGCGCTGCTGCTGACCGAATTCATGAGCAACGCCGCGGCGGCGGTGCTGCTCACGCCGATCGGCATGTCCACCGCGCGGATGATGGATGTCGACGCCACCCCCTTCCTGATCGCGGTGACTTTCGCCGCTTCCACCAGCTTCGCCACGCCGGTGGGTTACCAGACCAACACCATGGTTTACGGCGCAGGAGGCTACCGCTTCAGCGACTTCGTCAAGGTCGGTCTGCCGTTGAACCTGATCTTCTGGGTGCTGGGAGTGATCTTCATCCCGGCGTTCTGGCCTTTCGACGGTGCTGCTGGCTGAGCGTTCACTCCCGGCAAGGCTGGAGCCCCCCGCCGATCGTGCCATTCCCGGGAGCGATGGGTCTGACTTCGCTCCGCCTACGCGGCCCGACGCCATCCCTGCTCGGCTGATGGCTGCCCTTTTCGAAACAGGCATCATTGCCGTTTGACCTTCCCATCATGGCAAGGTCTAGCCTGTATGCTGTCAAGGCATCAACGCGAGGAAAGGAATCATGAACGCACCCGCGAAAGCGCAAGGCATGACGGTCAGCCTGCCGATCGAAGGGATGACCTGCGCCAGCTGCGTCGGCCGCGTCGAGGCGGCGCTGGCCAAGGTCGAGGGCGTCGCGCAGGTTTCGGTGAATCTGGCCACCGAACGGGCGGACATCCGCCTGGCGGCGCCGGTTGACCGCATGACACTGATCGCCGCGGTCGAGAAGACCGGCTACGACGTCCCGCCCAGCACCACCGAACTGGCGATCGAAGGCATGACCTGCGCCTCCTGCGTCGGCCGCGTCGAAAAGGTGCTGCAGGCCGTACCCGGCGTCGCCGAGGTCAACGTGAACCTGGCGACCGAGCGCGCCACCGTGCGCGGCGTGGCCGACGTCACAGCGCTGATCGCGGCGGTGGACAAGGCCGGCTACGACGCCCGCGCAATCGAGGCCACGGCGCCGGCCGGCGACGACGAAACCCTGGCGAAGAAGGATGCCGAACGGACCGAACTGCAGCGCGACCTGCTGATCGCCGCGGTGCTGGCCCTGCCGGTGTTCATCCTCGAGATGGGCTCGCACATGATCCCGGCGATGCACCACTGGGTGTCGCACACACTGGGCACCCAGACGAGCTGGATCATCCAGTTCGTGCTGACGACGCTGGTGCTGATCTTCCCCGGCCGACGCTTCTACGCCAAGGGCTTTCCGGCGCTGTTCCGCCTGGCGCCGGACATGAACTCGCTGGTGGCGGTGGGCACCGTCGCGGCCTATGCGTATTCGGTGGTCGCCACCTTCCTGCCCGGGCTGCTGCCGGCCGGCACGGTCAATGTCTATTACGAAGCAGCGGCGGTGATCGTGGCGCTGATCCTGCTCGGGCGCTTCCTGGAAGCACGCGCCAAGGGGCGTACTTCGCAGGCCATCCAACGCCTGGTCGGCCTGCAGGCCAAGCTGGCGCACGTGGTGCGCGACGGCCGCACGGTCGACATCCCGATCGGCGAGGTGGCCCTTGGCGACGTCGTCGAGGTCCGCCCCGGCGAGCGCGTGCCGGTGGATGGCGAAGTCATCGACGGCCAGAGCTATGTCGATGAATCCATGATCACCGGCGAGCCGATCCCGGTCGAGAAGTCCGCGGGCAGCGCGGTGGTCGGCGGCACCGTCAACCAGAAGGGCGCGCTGAGCCTGCGCGCCACCGCGGTCGGCGGCCAGACCGTGCTGGCGCAGATCATCCGCCTGGTCGAGCAAGCCCAGGGCTCCAAGCTGCCGATCCAGGCGGTGGTGGACAAGGTGACGCTGTGGTTCGTGCCGGCGGTGATGGCCGCCGCGCTGCTCACCTTCCTGGTCTGGCTGGCCTTCGGCCCCTCGCCGGCGCTGACTTTCGCGCTGGTCAATGCGGTGGCGGTGCTGATCATCGCCTGCCCCTGCGCGATGGGCCTGGCGACGCCGACCTCGATCATGGTCGGCACCGGCCGCGGCGCGGAAATGGGCGTGCTGTTCCGCAAGGGCGAAGCGCTGCAGTTGCTGAAGGACGCCAAGGTGGTGGCGGTGGACAAGACCGGCACGCTGACCGAAGGCCGGCCGGCGCTGACCGACCTGGAAGTGGCCGCAGGTTTCGAGCGCGCCGAGGTGCTGGCACGGGTCGCCGCGGTGGAGTCGCGCTCCGAGCATCCGATCGCCCGCGCCATCGTCGAAGCGGCCGAGCAGGAAGGCATGACCCCGCCCGCGCTGGAGACCTTCGAATCCGTCACCGGCATGGGCGTGCGCGCCACGGCCGGCGGCCGGCGTGTGGAAGTCGGCGCGGACCGCTACATGCGCTCGCTGGGCCTGGATGTCGGCCTCTTCGCCGCCAGCGCCGAGCGCCTGGGCAGCGAAGGCAAGTCACCGCTGTACGCCGCCATCGACGGCCGCCTGGCCGCGATCCTCGCCGTCGCCGACCCGATCAAGCCGAGCACACCCGCCGCCATCGAGGCGCTGCACAGACTGGGCCTGAAAGTCGCGATGATCACCGGCGACAACGAGCGCACGGCGCGCGCCATCGCCGCGCGGCTGGGCATCGACGAAGTGGTGGCCGAAGTGCTGCCCGAAGGCAAGGTGCAGGCGATCCGGCGGCTCAAGGTCGGGCATGGCGCGCTGGCTTTCGTCGGCGACGGCATCAACGATGCGCCGGCGCTGGCCGAAGCCGACGTCGGCCTGGCGATCGGCACCGGCACCGACGTGGCGATGGAAGCGGCCGACGTGGTACTGATGTCCGGCAACCTGCAGGGCGTGCCGAATGCGATCGCGCTGTCGAAGGCCACGATCGGCAACATCCGCCAGAACCTGTTCTGGGCCTTCGCCTACAACACCGCGCTGATCCCGCTGGCGGCGGGTGCGCTCTACCCCGCGTACGGCGTGCTGCTGTCGCCGATCTTCGCCGCGGGTGCGATGGCGATGTCCAGCGTGTTCGTGCTGGGCAATGCGCTGCGGCTGCGGCGCTTCCAGCCGCCGCTGGCGGCCGATACCCAGGCATGAGGAGGAAGGACGATGAACATCGGTGAAGCGGCCAGGGCCTCGGGCGTCTCGGCCAAGATGATCCGCTACTACGAGTCGGTCGGGCTGATACCGCCGGCGGCGCGCACCGACTCGGGCTATCGCGCCTACACCGGGTCCGACGTGCATATGCTGCGCTTCATCCGCCGCGCCCGCGACCTGGGCTTCGCCGTCGCGGAGATCCACGACCTGCTCGGGCTGTGGCGCGACCGCTCGCGCAAGAGCGCCGACGTCAAGCGCGTCGCGCAGCAGCACATCGCCGACCTGCAGCGCCGCATCGACGAGCTGCGGCAGATGGCCGACACCTTACAGACCCTGGTGGCCTGCTGCGCGGGCGACGACCGGCCCGACTGCCCGATTCTGGCGAATCTGGAGAACACCGAAGGTTTGGAGGCTGACGGGCACGAGCAGCACTGCTCGAGATCCTCCGGACCACCGCACTGAAAACACCGGCATAAAAGAAGCGGCTCAGCTCCAACGCAAGGACAAGGATGTCCCTGTGCCGGAGCTGAGCCGCCCGTACCATCCACCCGTCGCGGCCGCCTGCCACAGGCGGCCATATCGCGAACGCCTCAGGCCGCTTTCGGCGGGAAGCCTGCCTCCTGCAGCGCGGCCTCGATCTGCTCCCTGGTCGCGGACGATTCGACTTCGACCAGGCGCTTGGGCGGATCGGCCGTCACCTTGGCGTCGGCATCGACCGACTGGATCGCCTTGGTCACGCCGCGGGCGCAGCCGCCGCAGGTCATGTTTTCGATATGGAATTGCATCAGAGGCTCCTTGGGAAACATTGCATTGGGCAGCATGAGGCTTGCCACGATTGGAAGGTCAACTGGCAAGCCTTCGCACGCGCCGCAATCATGTTGCGCAAGGTGATGGGTCAGGCTTTGCGCAGGCGCTCGACCCAGGCAACGAACCTGTCCATGTAGCCCTTCAGGAAGTCGTGGCTGGCGGCACCCACCTTGCCTTCGGCATCGATCAACTCGTCATGCCAGCGGATGAAGCCCTCGGGCTGTCCCATCGTCGGCATGTCGAGGTAGCCCAGGATGTTGCGCAGGTGTTGCTGGGCCATGGACGTGGCCGGCCCGCCGCCCGCGGTGCCGATGACGGCGGCCGGAATGCCGGCCCAGGCACTGCTGCCGTAGGGCCGGCTGGCCGCATCGAGCGCATTCTTCAGCAGCGCGGGGATCGAACGATTCTGCTCGGGCGTCACGAACAGGATGCCGTCCTGCGCACGCACCTTGTCCTTCAAGGCCTGGAAGACGGCCGGATAGTCAGCGTCGTCATCGCGATTGTACATCGGCAGATGGTCGAGGTCGATGAACTCGAAATCCGCCCGATCCTGCGCCAGCTTCACCAGGGCCTGGGCCAGCTTGCGGTTGATGGAGGTCCGGCTGGCACTGCCGACGATCACGCCGATGCGAAGTCTGCTCATGATTGCTCCTCGGAAATTTACAACTGAACACACCCCGGGCCGCGGCAGCGGCTTCGGTGGCGATGCCCGTCAATACCGGGCACGTGGCGATTCGCCCCGCCGTGAAGCGGACCAACGGCCGCTCCTCCAGCGTCGCGATTCATTCACGTCATATACCATGCCGGCGAGATCGTCAAAACCCGGGGAGGTAATGCGTTGTTGCGTGGCCGGGCGCATCAGGGAGCGGCCGATCGAAATGCCACGGTGGCCGACTCCGAAACACGGAATTTCCTGTGACCCTCTCCTCAGATTCGAGCAGCATCTCGCACGCACCCCGACGGCACAGCCCATGGATTCGCCCCCAGGCCCGGACATAGCCACTTCTTCCCGCAGCGGCGCGATGCTGCAACTGGCCGCTGCGCTGCTGTGGCTGCCCCAGGCCGGCCTGCTCGCCTGGGCGCTGCAGCAGATGGCGGACGGACAGCCGATGCGGCAGTTGCTGGCAGCCGCCGCAGGCGTGCTGGCGCTGGGCATGCTACGCGCCTGGTGCGACGGGATCGGCGTGCTGCGGGCCCATCGCGCCGCACGCACCGTATTGAGCCGGTTGCGTGCCCGGGCGCTGCAGGCCCTGGCCCATGCCTCGCCGCTGGACAAGGCGCGGCCATCGTCGGGCCAGGCAGCCAGTGTCCTTGCCGAACAGGCCGAGGCCGTGGTGCCGTGGCTGGCGCGCTACCAGTGCGCGATGTGGCGTGTGCGCGTCGTACCGCTGGCAATTGCGGCCGTCGTCGCCAGCCAGAGCTGGCTGGCCGCGCTGATCCTGATCCTCGCCGCGCCGCTGATTCCGCTGTTCATGGCCATCGTCGGCTGGCGCGCCCGCGCCGCCAGCGAGGAGCAACTGGCGGAAATGGGCGGCATGAACGCCTTCCTGCTCGATCGGCTTCGGGGCTTGAGTACCTTGCGGGCACTGGACGCGGTGGAAAGCTCGGCCCGGCGGCTGCGAGCGCACGCCGAAGCCCTGCGCCAGCGCACCATGCGCGTGCTGCGCATCGCCTTCCTGTCCTCGGCCGTGCTGGAGCTGTTTTCCGCGCTGGGGGTGGCGATGGTGGCGGTCTATGTGGGTTTCCACCTGCTCGGCACCCTGCCCTTCGGCGCCTGGGGGCAGAAGCTGAGCCTGGGCGAGGCCTTGTTCGTGCTGCTGCTGGCACCCGCATTCTTCGAACCCCTGCGCGAACTGTCCGCCGTCTGGCACGACCGCGCCGCCGGCGAAGCAGCGCTCGAAGCGCTGGAAGAGCTGCGCCGCCAGGCAACGCCCATCGTCGGCAGCATCGAGGCCGAACGGATGACCTCAACTCCAAGTCCGGCCGCAGCGGTCGACATCGTGGCGCTCGAGGTCCAGGCACCCGGCAGCGACACGCGGCTCGAAGCGCTGGACCTGCATATCGAGGCAGGCGAGCACGTGGCGCTGTGGAGCCCCAGCGGCAGCGGCAAGTCGGTGCTGCTGGCACAGATCGCCGGCCTGGCGCCGGTCGCCAGGGGCGAGATACGCATCGACGGCCAGCCCTTGAATGCGGAAACGGCCGCAGCGATGCGCACCCGCATCGCCTGGATGGGACAGCATGCCCATGTCTTTGCCGGCTCGATGCCGCACAACGTATCGCTGGGGCGTGCGCACCTCGGTGCCGACGAAGTCCGGAACGCCGCCGAGCAGGCGGCGCTGGGCGCCGTGCTGCAGGCGCGCGCGGCCTCGAGCCTGGGCGAAGGCGGTAACGGCCTGTCGGGCGGCGAGGTGCTGCGGCTGGCGCTGGCGCGGCTGGCGGTGAACCGGGACGCCGGACTGCTGCTGGTCGACGAACCGACCGCCCACCTGGACCCGGTGACCGCAGGGCAGATCATCGACAGCCTGCTGCGCATCGCCCGCGGCCGCACGCTGATCGTCGCCACCCATGATGCGCAGCTGGCGCAGCGCATGGACCGGGTGATCCGGCTGCCGTGGCGGCCGCATCCGCCCTCGGCGGACGGAGAGCGCAGATGAAGCACCGCAGCTTGAAACCCCTGCTGCGCACCCTGGATGCGATGGCCGGGCGCCGGCTATGGCTGGGCGGCGCGCTGCTGGCGGCCTTGACCGTGCTGATGGGCATGGCGCTGCTGGGGCTGTCGGGCTGGTTCATCGCGGCCACCGCGCTGGCGGGCCTGGTGCCGGCCACGGCGCTGATGTTCGACGTCTTCATGCCCTCGGCCAGCATCCGCCTGCTGGCCCTGGGCCGCAGCGGCACGCGCTATGCTGAGCGCCTGGTCACGCATGACGCGACGCTGGCCGTGCTCGCCGCGCTGCGCGAAAAGCTGTTCCGCCACTGGTCCCGCCCCCAGGCTGCACGCCTGCTGCTGTTGCGCCCCGCCCGCCTGCTGCAGCGCCTGACGGCCGACGTCGATGCGCTCGACAACCTGTACCTGCGCCTGCTGGTGCCGGGCATCGCGACGCTCGGCGCGGCGCTGCTGGCTGCGCTGGCCTTCGGCTTCATGCGCTGGTGGCTGGGCCTGCTGGCGCTGGCCTGGCTGCTGCTGGCCGGCTGGGGCATCGCACTGTGGCATGGCCTGCGGACGCGCAAGGCCACGATCCGCCGTGCGATGGCGCTGGAAATCCTGCGCCTGAAAAGCGTGGACCTCGTCGCAGGGCAGACGGAACTGCTGATGACCGGCCGCCTGCCTGCGCAGGTCGCGGCGGTGCAGGCCTGCGATGCGCGCGCCGCGCAAGCCGACGACCGGCTGTACCGCGCCGAGGCACGTGCCGCACAGGCTTATGGCGTGGCGAGCGCCCTGACCCTGAGTGCCGCCTTGCTGGCGATGGGCTGGCTGGTGCAAGGGCAGCGGATCGGCGTCGCCGTCGCGGCCTTGGGCATCCTGCTGGCGCTGTCGGCGATGGAGCCGTTCGCCGCCCTGCGCCGGGGTGCGGCCGAAGCCGGCCGCACCTGGCTGGCCGCCCGCCGCCTCGGCGCCGCGGTGGCGGCCGATGACGGACCACCATCGGCCGAGCAGGAAAAACCCGCTGACGGCCTGGCAGTGCAACTGGACCAGCTGCGAGTGGCTCATCCGGGCTGGCCGGAAATCCTCGGGCCGCTCGATCTGCACGTCCGCGAAGGCGAACGCATTGCCCTGATCGGCGGCAGCGGCGCCGGCAAGAGCAGCCTGCTGTCGGTGATCGCGGGCGAGCTTCCTCCCGCCTCGGGGCGAGTGGCCGCCCTGCCGTGCTGCTGGATGACGCAGCGCACCGAGCTGTTCCGCGACAGCCTGCGCGACAACCTGCGCCTGGCTTCGCCGGATGCCGACGACGTCACGCTGTGGCAGGCACTCGAAGCCGCCGGATTGGCCCGGGACATCAAGGTCCTGCCGCAGGGGCTGGACACCTTGCTGGGCGAAGGCGGCCTGGGCCTATCGGGCGGCCAGGCCCGCCGCCTGGCGCTGGCGCGGCTGCTTCTGCATCCGTCCCGCTGCTGGCTGCTGGACGAAGCCACCGAAGGCCTCGACGCTGTCACCGCTGCCGATGTCATGCTGCGACTTGCACAAGCTGCTCAAGGGCGTACCCTATTGCTGGCCACGCACTGGCAGCGCGAGGCACGGCTGGCCGACCGGGTGGTCTGGCTCGCGGACGGACGCATTGCCCGGCAGGCGCAACGCGGTACCCGCGAATACGACCAGGCCCTGGCCCAGCTCAGACCCGATGCAGCGGATTGACGCCGGGACTCGATCCCGTGCCAAGACCCTGCATTGCCCGTTGAAGTATCGCAGCAAAGGGGGGTTTCATGGACCTCGACATCGTCGATCTGTCTCGGCTGCAGTTCGCCATCACGGCGCTGTACCACTTCCTGTTCGTGCCGCTGACGCTGGGCCTGGCCGTTCTCATCGCGATCATGGAAACCGTATACGTGATGACCGGCCGCACCATCTGGCGCGACATGACCAAGTTCTGGGGCATCCTGTTCGGCATCAACTTCGCCATGGGCGTGGCGACCGGCGTGGTGATGGAGTTCCAGTTCGGTATGAACTGGAGCTACTACAGCCACTATGTCGGCGACATCTTCGGCGCGCCGCTGGCGATCGAAGGCCTGATGGCCTTCTTCCTCGAAGCGACCTTCGTCGGCCTGTTCTTCTTCGGCTGGGACCGCATGACCAAGGTGCAGCACCTGACCGCCACCTGGCTGGTGGCGCTGGGTTCGAACTTCTCGGCGCTGTGGATCCTGATCGCCAACGGCTGGATGCAGAACCCGATCGGCGCGGCCTTCAATCCGCAGACCATGCGCATGGAAGTGACCGACTTCTTCGCCGTGCTGACCAATCCGGTGGCCCAGGCCAAGTTCGTGCACACGGTGTCGGCCGGCTACGTGACGGCATCGCTGTTCGTGCTGGGCGTGTCGGCCTGGTATCTGCTCAAGGGGCGCCACGTGCCGCTGGCCAAGCGCTCGATGACGGTGGCGGCCTCCTTCGGCCTCGCCGCCTCGCTGTCGGTGGTGGTGCTCGGCGACGAGAGCGGCTACCAGTCCTCGGAGCACCAGAAGATGAAGCTGGCTGCGATCGAGGCGATGTGGGAGACCGAGCCGCCGCCGGCTTCGTTCACCGCCTTCGGCTTCCCCGACCGCGAGGCGCGCGAAACCCATTACGCGGTACACATCCCCTGGGTCATGGGCCTGATCGGCACGCGCTCGCTGACGCAGGAAATTCCCGGCATCAACCAGCTCGTGGACGACGCCGAAGGCTACATCCGCGACGGCATCGATGCCTACGATGCGCTGCAGACCATCCGGACCGCGAAGACGGATGCGGAGATCCCCGCCGAGGCCCGCCGGCGCTTCGAGGACAAGGGCGCACGGATGGGTTATGCCCTGCTGCTGATGCGCTACGTGGATGATCCGCGTCATGCCACCGACGAGCAGATCCGCCAGGCGGCGATGGACACCGTGCCGCCGGTGGGCCCGCTGTTCTGGACCTTCCGCATCATGGTCGGCCTGGGGGTGTTCTTCATCCTGCTGACGGCCACCTTCTTCGTCCTGTCGGCGCGCCACCGGCTCGACGCCCATCCGTGGCTGCTGAAAGTCGCCGTATGGTCGATCCCGCTGCCCTGGATCGCCGTGGAGTGCGGCTGGATCGTCGCCGAAGTGGGCCGCCAGCCCTGGGTCATCGAAGGCGTGCTGCCCACCGCGATGGCCGTCTCCAACCTGGGCGCCGGCACGCTGCTGCTGACGATCGCCGGCTTCGTCCTGATCTACACCGTGCTGTTCGTCATCGAGATGAAGCTGATGCTGAAAGCCATCCGCAAGGGGCCGCCACACGTCAGCGAGCCGCATCTGAGCTTCTACCAGCCGATGATCGAAAAGCTGGCGCGCACGCGCTGAGCGAGGAGGGATTCGCCATGATCCTGCATGAACTCATTTCCTACGAGGCGCTGCGCGTCATCTGGTGGCTGCTGCTGGGCATCCTGCTGGTCGGCTTCGCGGTGATGGACGGCTTCGACCTGGGCGCGATGGGGCTGCTGCGGGTCACGGCCAGGACCGACGTCGAGCGCCGCGTCGTCATCAACACCGTCGGCCCGGTCTGGGAAGGCAACCAGGTGTGGCTGATTCTGGGCGGCGGCGCCATCTTCGCCGCCTGGCCGCAACTGTACGCGGTGTCGTTCTCGGGCTTCTACCTGGCGATGTTCGCCATTCTCGCCGCGCTGATCCTGCGCCCGGTGGCCTTCAAGTTCCGCAGCAAGCGCGAGGAGCCGGGTTGGCGCAACGCCTGGGACTGGGTGCTGTGCCTGACCGGGCTGGCGCCCGCGCTGCTGTTCGGCGTCGCCGTCGGCAACGTGCTGCTGGGCGTGCCCTTCCGCTTCGGCGAGGACATGCGCATCTGGTACGAAGGCGGTTTCTTCGGCCTGCTGACGCCGTTCGCGCTACTGTGCGGCCTGGTGTCGCTGTTCATGCTGCTGATGCACGGCGCCGCCTGGCTGGTGTTCAAGACCGAAGGCGACGTCTCGGCCCGCGCCGCGCGCTGGGGCGGCATCGCCGCGGTGCTGACGAGCGTGCTGTTCGTGCTGGCCGGCGTCTGGATCGCGCTCGGCGGCGTGCCGGGCTACGAAATCACCAGTGCCATCGATCCTGCCGGGCCGTCCAACCCGGCGGCCAAGACGGTCGCCGTGACGGCGGGCGCGTGGCTGGCCAACTTCGGCGCCCAGCCCGTGCTGTGGCTGCTGCCCGCGCTCGGCGTGCTGCTGCCGCTGCTCAGCCTGCTGGGCATGCGCGGCCGCAGGGAGTGGCTGGCGCTGCTGTCCAGCGGGGCGGCCATCGCCTGCATCATCCTCACGGTCGGCGCCGCGATGTTCCCGATCATCCTGCCCTCGTCGCTGGACCCGCGCGTGAGCCTGGCAGTGTGGGACTCGTCGTCCAGCCACATGACGCTGTTCATCATGCTGGTGTGCGTGCTGATCTTCATGCCCCTGATCCTGGCCTACACGTCCTGGGTGTATCGCATCCTGCGCGGCAAGGTGGATCCGGTCGCCATCGCCACCGGCGAAGGGCATTCGTACTGACCCCCAGCGGAGGGCAAACCATGTGGTACTTTTCCTGGCTCCTCGGCCTGCCGCTGGCAGCCGCCTTCGCCGTGCTCAACGCGATGTGGTTCGAGCTGATGGACGACGAGGCGACGCACCGCCGCATGCTGGACAAGGCCGATTCCGACGGCGAGGCCTGAGAGGCTTCTGCCCCCTCCCTTCGCGGCGAGGCGAAGCGCAGAAACCGCTCTCCCTCGCCAGCGCCGCAGTCGGCTGCTGCGCGCCGTGCCGCTACAGCGGCGGCTACGGACGTGATGCTCCCGATCCCGTCCGGCGCCGACCCGCTCGATTCGTCCATGCCGCTGCCGGCAGCAGCCTGGCTGCGGGCAGGCGGTTTCGCCGTCGGCCGGGGTGATGACGAAGCGGTGCTCGCCGACACCCGCCGGATCGTGTCAGAATCCGCGGCCGTGGCCTCTGCCACCCGTCATTTCCAGTCCCGCCCCCCCGCATCATGCCCCCTGCACCCGCTTCCCCGCGTCCGCCCGCCCCGGCGGACGCCGCTGCCGCTTCTCCTTCGCCGCCCACCTTGACCGACCGCCAGCGCTGGCTCAGCGTGGTTGCGCTGGCGCTGGGCGCATTCGTGTTCAATACCACCGAATTCGTGCCGGTCGGGCTGCTCAGCGACATCGGCGGCAGCTTCGGCATGCCGGTCGAGCACGTCGGCCTGATGCTGACCATCTATGCCTGGCTGGTGACGCTGGTGTCGCTGCCGGGCATGCTGCTGACCCGCAACATCGACCGCCGCCGCCTGCTGATCGTCGTGTTCGTGCTGTTCGTCGTCAGCCACGTCCTGTCGGGCTTCGCCTGGAGCTTCGAGGTTCTGATGGCGAGCCGCGTCGGCGTTGCGCTGGCACATGCGGTGTTCTGGTCGATCACCGCGTCGCTGGCGGTGCGCATCGCGCCGGCAGGCAAGGCGACGCAGGCCTTGAGCCTGCTCGCCGCCGGCACCACGCTGGCGATGGTGCTGGGCATTCCGCTCGGGCGCGTGATCGGCGGGCTGCTGGGCTGGCGCGCCACTTTCCTCGCCATCGGCGGCGTGGCGCTGGTGGTGATGCTCATCCTGGCCCGGCTGCTGTCGCCGCTGCCCAGCCTCAACGCCGGTTCGCTGTCCAGCCTGCCGCTGCTGTTCCGCCGTCCGGCGCTGGTGGCGTTGTACGTGCTGATCGTGGTGGTGATTTCCGCGCAGTTCACCGCCTACAGCTACATCGAACCCTTCGTACAGCAGTTCGGCGGCTTCGACGCCCACGTCACCACGCTGGTGCTGCTGCTCTACGGCGGCATGGGGCTGATCGGCAGCCTGCTGTTCTCGCGCTACAGCCGGCGCTGGCCGCGCGCCTTCCTGCTGGCCAGCACCGGCGTGCTGGCCTGCTGCCTGCTGCTGCTGACCACCGCCGTCGGCGACAGCCAGGCGCTGTATGTGCTGGTTTCGGTCTGGGGTGCGGCGATGGTGGCGATGGCGCTGACGATACAGGCCAAGGTGCTGCAACTGGCCAAGGATGCCACCGACGTCGCGATGGCGATGTTCTCGGGCCTGTTCAACGTCGGCATCGGTGCGGGCGCGCTGATCGGCAGCCAGGTGAGTTCGCATGCCGGGCTGCAGCACGTCGGCCTGGTCGGCGGCCTGCTGGCGCTGCTGGGCGCGGCATGGTGGCTGTGGGCGATGAAGCTGGGCGCCGGGCCGCAGCGCGGGCACACGCCGTGATCAGGCTTGAGCGGCAGGCCGACCCTTCATCCACCAGGCCGCGCAGACGGAAGCCAGCATCGTCAGCCCGATCAGCAGGAAACCCTGGGCGTAGGCGAGCGGCAGGCCGTCGGGCAAAGCGGCCAGCGCCTGCACCCGCCATTCGGTGAACACCGCGATGACCGCCACGCCAAACACGCCGCCCAGTTGGCGGGCGTAGCTGACCACGACCGAGGATTGCGCATGCTGGTGCGCCTCCAGGTCGCGGACCGTCGCCAGGTTGAGCGCCGGCAGGATCAGGCCCAGGCCGATGCGGCCGAGCACGGTGGCGACGATCAGCTCGGTGTAATCGACCTTGCCGCCGAGGGCGAAGAAGATGAAGAAGGACAGGCCGAACAGCACCAGCCCCCAGATCGTCACCTGCTGCGGCGAGTACCTGTCAACCATCCGGCCGGCGACCGGTGTCGACAGGATCAGCGCGATGCCGCCCGGAATCAGCACGCTGCCGGCCGCCGTCGCGGTGTAGCCCAGCGCGTGCTGCAGGAACACCGGGATCAGGTAGGTCGAGCCGAACAGGCCGAAGCCGTAGGTGAAGGACACCAGCGTGCCCATCGAGAAGGTGCGCGAGCGGAAGATGTCCGGACTGATGATCGGCTGCCGGGCGCGCCGGGCGTGCAGCACGAAGCCGACGACGAGCACGGCGGCGAGCAGGAAGCTGCCCAGCGTCCACACCGAAACGAGGCCGCTGTGCTGCAGGCTGGCGATGCCTTCGACCATCGCCAGCGTGGCCCCCGACAGCAGGCCCGCGCCCAGCCAGTCGAACGGATGCCGCCTGATCTCGCGCGGCGAAGGCAGCAGGAAGATACCGGCCAGCAGCGCCAGCAGGCCGAAGGGCAGGTTCAGGTAGAAGATCGACTCCCAGCCGAAGCGGTCGATCAGCACGCCGCCGAAGGCCGGCGCCACCGCAGGCGTGAGCCCGAGGCCCAGCATCAGCAGGCCGGAGGCCTGGCCCTGCAGATGAGGCGGAAACAGCCGCAGGATCACCAGCGCGCTCAAGGGCTGGAGTACGCCGGTGGCGCAGCCCTGCAGCACGCGTGCGGCGACCACCATCGGGAAGCTGGTGGCCAGGCTGCCGGCGATGCTGCTCAGCACCAGCAGGATCAGCGCGGACATGAAGAGCTTGCGAAAGCCGATGCGGTCGAGCAGCCAGGGCGCGGGCAACATCGACAGCGTCATCGCCGCCATGAAGCCGGTCATCGCCCACTGCACGCGCTCCTGGCCGAGGCCGAAGTCCTGTGCAAGCGCGTTGATCGCGACGTTGAAGCTGGAAGTGGAGAGCACGCCGGCCACGGTGCCGATGCCGACGACGATCAGCAGCATCCACTTGTAGCGCTCGCCATGGCGCTCGGTGAGCGTCTCGAACGAAGGAGGGGAAGGAAGGCGCATTTGAGCCGAAGCTCCTCGGAGGCGGGAAAGGGAAGCCAGGGAAAGTGGACGCGGCGGCCGTTTCAGCCGCTGTCGCCCGCTTTGCCGGCACCCTCCTCGCTGCGTTCGCACCGTGCGCCGAATTCGATCTCCCCGATGCGCTCGGCGATGCGGGCGAGCACTGCACGGGTCGTGGCGACGTCCTCCGCGGCGATGCCGTGCAAGACCTCGGCTTCGAGGCTGCGGGACGCGCCTTCGATCGCCCTGACCTGTTCCCACCCACTTGCCGTCAGCGCAATCAACTTGGCGCGGCGATCCTCGGGATCGGCCGCCCAGTCGACCAGCGCCGCTTCGCGCAACTGGTTGAGGATGCGGACCATCGACGAGGTGTCGAGGAACAGGTGATCGGCCAGTTCCTTCTGCCGCATCGGCCGGCCGGCCTTGGACAGCGCGAGCAGCGGCGCCCAACTGGCGTCGGTGAGGCCGTGGGCCTTGAGGCGCCGGTTCAGCACCTTGCGCCATTGGCGGTAGATGAAGCCGACCTGGCTGGCGAAGCGCACGGACGTGCGCGGCGGGTCGGCAAGCGGCGAAGACTCGGACGAAGACGAAACGGTTTGCATGCAAACAATTCTAGTAGCCAGAAAGTTTGTATGCAAACCAAAATTTTTGCCGGGTGTTTCCGGCAGGAGGTCAGACGGGCCTCAGTCGTCCTTGTACGGCCCCGCGCCCAGGCCGATCGGCGCCGGCGCAGCGGCGACGAGCTTGGAGAAGATGCGGGCGAAGTCCTCCTGCCCGCCGGCGTTGCGGGTGCCGCCCATCGGGTCGCGGTTGGCGGCGAAGCCGGCATCGGCGCGCGCCCAGTCTTCGGGCGTGAGGTACTTGATCAGCAGCGGAATGACCTCGCGCTCCTCGGTCATCATGTGCAGCCGGTAGAACTCGGCATAGGCGTCGAAGGCCTCGCTGAAGGCCTCGAAGCCACAGGATTCACCCGCCTGGTAGCGCGCCAGCGCGGCTTCCAGCGTCTTGATGCGGGCGTCGGCTTCGGCGTGCTCCCGCTCCAGGTGGGCCAGCACTTCGGCGCCCTCCTCGGTGCGCGCCCTCAGCGGCCCGAAGAGGAATTCGTCTTCCTTCGGGTGGTGGCGCTTCTCGGGGTAGGCGTCGAGGTATTCGACCATCGCCTTCAGCAGCTTGTGATCCGGCTCGAGCCGGCCTTCGCCGATCTCCTTGATCATGTACCGGATGGCGTGGATGATCGCCGCCAGCGACTGGTGTTCATCCATCAATATGCGCATCGCTTCCATCGGAATCTCCTTGCCCGGCGCTCAGGTCGCCAGCATGTCCTGGTGCTTGCCGAAGCCCAGATAGGCTTCGATGACCCGCGGATCGTCGGCCAGCAGGTGCGCCGGCCCTTCCATCGCCACCTGCCCGGTCTCGAGCACGTAGGCGTAGTCGGCAACCTGCAGCGCCGCGCGTGCGTTCTGCTCGACCAGCAGGATCGACACGCCGCGCCGGCGCAGCTCGGCGATGATGCGGAAGATCTCGCGCACGATCAGCGGCGCCAGCCCCAGGCTGGGCTCGTCGAGCATCAGCAGCTTGGGCTTGGCCATCAGCGCGCGGCCCACCGCCAGCATCTGGCGCTCGCCGCCGGACATCGTGCCGGCGGCCTGGTCGCGGCGCTCCTTCAGGCGCGGGAACAGCGCATAGACCTCTTCCAGCGTCTGTCCGTGGTCGCGCTTGCCCATGCGGTAGCGCTGGAAAGCGCCGAGCACGAGGTTGTCCTCGACGCTCATCTCGCCGAACAGTTCTCGCTTCTCGGGCACCAGGTTCATGCCGCGCGCGACCATGCGCTCGACTTCGGGCACGACTTCCAGCGTGCCATCGAACTCGACCTTGCCCTTCGAGCCGAGCACGCCCATGATCGCCGACAGCATCGTCGTCTTGCCGGCGCCGTTGGGGCCGATCACGGTGACGATCTGGCCTTCGCCGACGGTCAGGCTGGCATTGGTCAGCGCCTCGACCTTGCCGTAGGACACACAGAGATCCTTGACCTCCAGCACCGGCTTCGCCGCACCGGCATTGCTGTGTACGCTGTCCGCCATCGTTTCGCTCCTCTGGCCTGCGCTCATTCCACACCTCCCAGATAGGCTTCGAGCACCGCCGGGTTCTTCTGGATCTCGTCGGGCAGGCCTTCGGCGATCTTCTGGCCGAACTCCATCACCACCACGCGATCGACCAGGCCCATGACGAAGTCCATGTCGTGTTCGACGATCAGCGTCGCCATGCCTTCGGCGCGCAGCTTGCGCAGCAGATCGCCGAGCGCCTGCTTCTCCTTCAGGCGCAGGCCGGCGGCGGGCTCGTCGAGCAGCAGCAGGCAGGGGTCGGCGCACAGCGCGCGGGCGATTTCCAGGATGCGCTGCTGGCCGAGCGCGAGGCTGCCCGCCTCTTCGTACATGAAGTCCTTGAGGCCGACGCGCTCGATCTGCCAGGCCGCTTCCTTCAGGATGCGCGCCTCCTCGGCGCGGTCCATGCGCCAGGCCGCGCTGAGCACGCCCTTGCCGCTGCGCAGGTGGGCGCCGATGGCGACGTTCTCGAGCACCGTCATCGTCGGCAGCAGCTTGACGTGCTGGAAGGTGCGGCTCATGCCCATGCGGGCGATCTCGCGCGAATCGTGGCCGGCCACCGGCTTGCCGAGGAACAGCACCTCGCCCGAGGTCGGCGTATCGACGCCCGAGATCTGGTTGAACATCGTGCTCTTGCCGGCGCCGTTCGGCCCGATCAGGGCGAGGATCTCGCCGGCGCGCACTTCCAGGCTCATGTCGTTGTTCGCCACCAGGCCGCCGAACTTGCGCGTGACGTTCTTCGCCACCAGGATCGGTTCGCCCGCCTTCGGCAGCGTGCGGCGCGGCAGCGTCTCGGCCGCCTCGTCGATCTTCTTGTTCACCACCGGCAGCGGCACCAGCTTCTTCAGGATCGGCCACAGGCCCTCGCGGGCACGGTGCAGCACCAGCACCATCAGGATGCCGAACACGATCATCTCGAAGTTGCCGTTGGCGCCGAGCAGTTGCGGCAGCCAGTCCTGCAGCCACTGCTTGAGCACGGTGATGACGCCCGCACCGACGATCGCGCCCCAGACATAGCCGGCGCCGCCGATGACCGCCATGAACAGGTACTCGATGCCGATATGCACGCCGAACGGCGTCGGATTGACGAAGCGCTGCATGTGCGCGTACAGCCAGCCCGCGGCGCAGGCGTGCAGCGCGGCGATGACGAAGATGATCATGCGCGCACGCGAGGTATCCACCCCCATCGCCTCGGCCATCACCCGCCCGCCTTTCAGCGCGCGGATGGCACGGCCTTCGCGCGAGTCGAGCAGGTTGTGCGTGGTCAGCATCGCCACCAGCAGGAAGGCCCAGATCAGGTAGTAGATCTCGCCGCCCTCGTCCAGCTTCCAGCCGAACAGCTCGATCGGCGGAATGCCGGTGATGCCGGTGTGGCCGCCCAGGCTCTGCATGGTGCCGAACAGGAAGTACAGGCTGATGCCCCAGGCGATCGTGCCCAGCGGCAGGAAGTGGCCCGACAGCTTCAGCGTCAGCGAACCCAGGATCAGCGCCACGGTGGCGGTGATGACCAGGCCGGCGACCAGCGTCAGCCACGGCGATGCGCCCACCCAGGCCAGCCAGCCCGGCAGCTCGGTGGCCGTGGTCAGCGCCGCGGTGGTGTAGGCGCCGAGGCCGACGAAGGCCGCCTGGCCGAAGCTGGTCAGGCCGCCGACGCCGGTCAGCAGCACCAGCCCGAGCGCCACCATCGCATACAGCCCGATGTAGTTCAGCAGCGTGATGTAGTAGGGGGACAGCACGGCTGGCAGCACCAGCAGCAGGACCAGGAAGCCCCCCAGCAGCAAGCGGTCGGCTCTCATTCTTCTTCCTCCACGTGGCGCGTGCTCAGCGACCGCCACAGCAGCACGGGAATGATCAGGGTAAAGACGATGACTTCCTTGTAGGCGCTGGCCCAGAACGAGGCGAAGGCTTCGAGCAGGCCCACCACCAGCGCACCCAGCGCCGCCAGCGGGTAGCTCGCCAGACCGCCGATGATCGCGGCGACGAAGCCCTTCAGGGCGATCAGGAAGCCGGTGTCGTAGTAGATCGTGGTGATCGGCGCGATCAGCACGCCGGACAGCGCGCCGATGAAGGCCGCCAGCAGGAAGGTGAGCTTGCCCGCGAGCGCCGGCGAGATGCCCATCAACTGGGCGCCGACGCGGTTGATCGCAGTCGCGCGCAAGGCCTTGCCGTACAGCGTGCGCTCGAAGAACTGGTACAGCGCGACGATCAGCAATGCCGACACCACCAGCACCCACAGCGTCTGGCCGCTCACCATCAGCGAACCGAGCTCGAAGCTGGCATCACTGAAGGACGGCGTCCGATGGCCTTCGGCACCGAAGAACAGCAGCCCCAGCCCGACCATGGCGATGTGCAGCGCCACCGACACGATCAGCAGGATCAGCACCGGCGCCGAGGCGATCGGCTGGTACATCAGGCGGTACATCATCGGCCCCATCGGCACCACGATCGCCAGCGTCAGCACGACATGGACGAACAGCGGCAACGCATCGACCGGCACTGCGGCGAACAGGCCCATCAGCACCAGCGGATAAATCAGGTTCCAGCCCGCGACGCCGAGCGCCTTGCGCGTCTGGCCCGCACGGAGTGCGGCAGTACAGTCGAACAGGGTGACGAGCACCCCCATCACCAGCAGCAGCCACAGCGTGGCCGGCATGCCGCCGCCCTGCATCATCGCCAGCGTCAGCGCGCCGTAGGCGACGAACTCGCCTTGCTGGATGAAGATCACCCGCGTGACCGCGAACACCAGCACCAGGGCCAGCGCCAGCAGCGCGTAGATGGCGCCGTTGGTGATGCCGTCCTGGCCCAGTATCAGTGCAATTGACATATCCATGGGTCGTCTCCACTGGCCGTCGGACGACGCCAGCCGGAAGGGGGAAAGCCATGCCGGCCGTGCGGCATGGACGGGTGCGCCCGCAGCGGACGCACCCGTTCTATGGAGTGCTGCCGACTTACTTGAGCAGCGACCAGGTGCCGTTGCGGATCTCGATCATGACCCGCGAACGCTCGTCCAGGCCGAGGTGGTCGTCGGCGCTCATGGTGAAGATGCCGGTGGCGCCCGCCACTTCCTTGACGTTCTCGAGCGCATCGCGCAGCGCGGCACGGAACTCGGCAGTGCCCGGCTTGGCGGTCTTCAGCGCTTCCGGCACGGCGGCTTCCAGCAGCACGCCGGCATCCCAGGCATAGGCACCGAAACTCGACACCGAACCGGCGCCGTGGGCAGCCTCGTACTTCTCGACGTAGGCCAGCGCGGTCGCCTTCACCGGATTGTCGTCGGGCAGGCTGCGCGCCATCTGCACCGGGCCGACCGGCAGCAGCGTGCCTTCGCAGTCCTTGCCACAGATGCGCAGGAAGTCGTTGTTGGCGACGCCGTGGGTCTGGTAGATCGGGCCCTTGTAGCCGCGCTCGCGCAGCGTCTTCTGCGGCAGCGCCGCGGGCGTGCCCGAACCGGCGATGAACACCGCGTCGGCCTTGGCCGACATCAGCTTCAGCGCCTGGCCGGTGACCGAAGTATCGGCCGGGTTGAAGCGCTCGTTGGCGGCGATCTTGATGCCGGCTTCGTCGGCGAGCTGCTTGAACTGCTCGTACCAGCCTTCGCCGTAGGCGTTGGCGAAGCCGATGAAGGCCACCGACTTGACGTTGTTGGCGGCCATGTGCTCGATGATCGCCGACGCCATCTGGCGGTCGTTCTGCGGCGTCTTGAACACCCAGTACTTCTTGTCGTCCATCGGCGCGACGATGCGGGCCGAAGCCGCCATCGAGATCATCGGCGTCTTGGTCTCCGCGGCGACGTCGACCATCGCCAGCGACGGGGGGCTGGTGGTGGAGCCGATCAGCACGTCGACCTTGTCCTCGGCCACCAGCTTGCGGGTGTTCTTGACCGCGGTGGTGGTGTCGGACGCGTCGTCCAGCACGATGTAGCGCACCGTCTCGCCGCCGATGGTGGTCGGCAGCAGCGACACGGTGTTGCGCTCGGGAATGCCGAGCGAGGCCGCGGGGCCGGTCGCCGACAGCACGACGCCGACCTTGATCTCGGCCTGGGCGGCAGTAGCGGCGAATGCGAGGCCGATGGCGGCCAGCAGGGTGTGACGCAGTTTCATGGCTTCTCCTCCGTTGTTGATCTGATCGGCCAGCCGTTATCCGGCGGCTCCGCGGCCTCGTCTGCAAGGCTCGACGGCACACCTCGTCCGCTCCTCAGCACGGATACCGATGGAATCCGAAAAATTCTGAATAACGGAAGAGATTTCGTTTATTAGAAATGATACAAAACGCCGCGTCAAGCTGAAATTTTGTATCGCTTGGGAGATGTGGCGCGCACGCCATCACCGGGGAATGGGAAAAGCCGTGCGCCGGACCGCGCACGGGCAATGGCGTGAAGCCTGCACGCCTGCTTCCCGGGCCCCTCGTGACGAACGGGCCGGGGGTGGAGACGGCCGGCACGGGGCCCGGCATCGGGGCGAGCGAAACCGGCGGAGGGACGGTTCGCGGGGCGTCCGGGCCAGTTTCAGTCCGGTGCCGGCGTGGCGCCGAGGCGGCGCGACAGGTCGGCAGCAGCGCTCCGCAGCGCAAGCAGCGTGGCACCGTCGGGCGCCAGGTCCATCGATCCCTCGACGCCGACCATCGCGATCGCCATCGTGATCTCGTTGTTGAAGTTGAACACCGGCGCGGCCGCGGCTTCGACGCCGCGCGCGAAGTAGTCGCCGGTGATGACGGCCATGCCCGCCTCGCGCACCTGCGCCAGCAGCGCGCGCGCATCGTCCATGCTGGCGACGCCGGCCGGCGCCTTGCCGCTGTCGAGCTCGCGTGCGATCAACGCCTCGGTCTGGCGCTCGGGCAGCCAGGCCGCGAACACCCGCCCGCCCGCCGAGCGCAGCAGGCTCAGGTGGGTGCCGGTGACGACGTTGACGGTGATCGGTCGGCGCGGGCGCTCCCAGCGCACCACCACCGGGCCGCCGTCGCTCCACACCGACAGCGCCACGGTCTCGTTGGTGGCGTCGCGCAAGTCGTTGATCGCCATCAGGCCGAGGCGGATGCGATCCACGCGGTCGAGCGCGACCAGGCCGAGGTTCAGTGCGAAGGGACCGAGGTCGTAGCGCGAGGTCAGCCGGTCCTGCTCGACCAGGCCGCTGCGGATCAGGCTGACGAGGTAGCGGTGGGCCTTGGACGGCGGCATGCCGGCCGCCTGGGCGATGTCCTTCAGCATCATCGAGCGCCGGCCGGTGGCCATTGCGCGCAGGATGCTCATGCCCACTTCGAGCGATTGAACCCCGTGCTTGCCTTCCAGTTCGTCGTTCGCCATGTTCATCGGAGCTGTTCCTTATTGAAGAAATCGTTTATTTATATGTAACGACAAAACAGGAGAGTACGCGTGATCAAGCCCGAACTGAAGGTTTACGCCATCGACGGCATCGTCCCGGTGGTCGATCCGAGCGCCTACGTGCACCCTTCGGCGGTGCTGATCGGCGACGTCATCGTCGGCCCCGGCTGCTATGTCGGCCCCTGCGCCAGCCTGCGCGGCGACTTCGGCCGCCTGATCCTCGAGCGCGGCTCGAACCTGCAGGACACCTGTGTCATGCACGGTTTTCCGGGCACCGACACGGTGGTGGAGGAAGACGGCCACATCGGCCACGGCGCGGTGCTGCACGGCTGCCGCGTCGGCCGCAACGCCTTGATCGGCATGAACGCGGTGATCATGGATAAGGTCGTGATCGGCGAGGCATCCATCGTCGCCGCCTCGGCCTTCATCAAGACCGGCATCGAGATTCCGCCGCGCGTGCTGGTCGCCGGCGTGCCGGCCAAGATCATCCGCCCGCTGAGCGAAGAGGAAATCCGCTGGAAGACCGAAGGCACCGGCACCTACCAGGATCCGACGCGCCGCTGCCTGCAGAGCCTGTACGAGACGACGCCGCTGACGGCGGTCGAAGCCGACCGCAAGCGCATCGAGATGCCGGACGTCGTGCCGCTGGTCGAAGCCAAGAAACGCGACAGTTGAAAGGGCCGGGGACGACGTGCAACGGCGCGTGCAACAGGCGTAGTGCATATCGGACGCCACATGAGCGGAGGTAAGGCAGGAAGCACCGTACGACCGGGCATCCTACGGACCGCCGCCGGTGCTCAGACCGGCAGCGCGAGCAGATCGGCGTCGCGGAAGCGCTCGTGCAGCCGCGCCGAGGCTTCGGGCACCGTGCCGTCGGCCAACTGGAAGCAGGCGTCGAGATGGCGCTCGGAAGCGGCCAGCAGGCGGCGATAGAGTTCACGGCACAGCAGGCGGGCCTTCTGTCCCGGCCAGTCGGCCGGCAGCAGCACGTCGGGCAGCGCCGGATCGCGCAGCAGCAGGCGGCGGTAGTCGTGGATCAGCAGCACGCGCAACAGGAAGGCGGTTTCGTCGGCAAGTTCGAAGCCGCCGTCGCGCAGCGCACCGAGGGCGGGCTGGTAGCGCGCGACGAAAGCACGGTACAAGTCCGCCAGATGCGCCAGGTCCCAGGCCGAACGCACCATCGCCGCGTCGCTGGCGGCAGCGCCGAGCGTGGCATCGGCCGCCACCAGCGGCTTCAGGCGGTCGAGCAGGCCGCCCAGGCCTTCGGCTGCCAGCGCGTCGAAGACGGCGATCAGGTCGACGCCGGGATGCACGAAGCAGTCGTTGCTGAGCGAACCGAAGCCGTGCCAGAGCAGCGCCTTGCGCAGACGCTCGCGGTCCTTCGCCGGCAGTTCGCCGACGGTGACGATCAGGCGCCAGCGGCGGTCCCACTGCGGCGTCGCGGCGGCGTAGATCAGGCGCGAGGCTTCGTCGATGCGCTGCTCGCCGGTGGGCGTCAGCAGGTAGTCGGTGCGCCTGCCGGAGCGCGCGCTCGCCAGCCATTCGTCGCGCACGAGGCGGAACACCGCGGTCCGCACCAGCCGCTCGTTGAGCCCGAGCGGCTCGAGCAGGCGGATCAGGCTCCCCAGCCAGATGCGGCCGCCGCGCGGCACGACCGCATCGCCGAATACCGAGATGATCAGGGAGCCCGCGTGCACACGGTCTTGACGACGGAAATCATCGATCAGCAGTTGCAGAGGACTGAACACGGTAGGGAGCGCTGTGCCGGCATTTATGACGGCCGCGAAGTCTAGCGCTTTCAGTGCCTTGCGCATAGCCGGCACCCTTGCGGCCGACTCCCTGCCGGCGCCCTGCCCGGCCACTGCATCCCATTCCTTCATGGCCCCCTCCTTCCGGCATGTGCTGCAGGGCAGCCCGCAGGCCGGCGCAGACACTCGGCCACACCGACGGGCAGGTCGCCCAGCAAAAACGATACACAAAACACACTATATTTTCTTTTTCAGTATCACAACAAGCTCATAGCAGAGCTATACAAAACTTCTATAAATGACGTTTGATTTCTTCATGCTCAAAAATAAAACGATCAATGCATTGTTTTACAACATATTTTGATTCGTGTAACTGATTTCGTATAGAAGAAACAACGCCGCAACTCATGGCTTTCCACGATACTAGTTCTTGACCATCAATGATCTCATTTGTATCGTTTATCCACAGAACAGCCTTCCCGGAGAGAGACGCATGAGCCACCCCCTTCTTGAAAAGCACCAAGCCACCCTCGATGGCGCGCTGAACGCGATCGCGACGCGCGGCTACTGGACGCCCTTCCCCGAAATGCCCAGCCCGAAGCTGTACGGCGAAACCGCGCCCGACGACGGCAAGCGTGCTTTCGAGGCCCACCTGGGCAAGACCTTCGAACTGGGCCAGCCCGGCCAGACCGGCGTGCTCGGCAGCGAAGCCTCGCCCTACGGCACCGAGCTCGGCGTCAGCTACCCGGGTGTAGAACCCGAGGCACTGATCGCCGCCGGCACCGAAGCGATGAAGGGCTGGCAGGCCGTCGGTGCCGACGGCCGTACCGGCATCTGTCTGGAAATCCTCGCCCGCCTCAACGCGCAGAGCTTCGAGATCGCCCACGCGGTGATGATGACCACCGGCCAGGGCTGGATGATGGCCTTCCAGGCCGGCGGCCCGCACGCCCAGGACCGCGGCCTCGAAGCCGTCGCCTACGCCTGGCGCGAGCAGAGCTTCGTGCCGGCCGAGACCAGCTGGGAAAAGCCGCAGGGCAAGAACCCGCCGCTGGTCATGAAGAAGCATTACCAGATCGTCGGCCGCGGTGTCGGCCTGGTGATCGGCTGCGGCACCTTCCCGACCTGGAACACCTACCCCGGCCTGTTCGCTGCGCTCGCCACCGGCAACGCCGTCATCGTCAAGCCGCACAGCAACGCCATCCTGCCGGCGGCGATCACCGTGCGCACGATCCGCGCCGTGCTGGCCGAGAACGGCATCGACCCCAACCTGGTCACGCTCTGCGTCGCGCCGCAGCGCAGCGCCACCCAGGCGCTCGCCACCCACCCGGCGGTGAAGTCGATCGACTTCACCGGCAGCAACGTCTTCGGCCAGTGGCTGATCGACAACTGCCGCCAGGCCCAGGTCTATGCCGAGCTGGCCGGCGTCAACAACATCGTCATCGACTCGACCGACGCCTACAAGGCGATGCTGGGCAACCTCGCCTTCACGCTGTCGCTGTACTCCGGCCAGATGTGCACCACCTCGCAGGCGATCTTCGTGCCGGCCGGCGGCATCGACACCGACGAAGGCCACAAGAGCTACGACGAGGTCTGCGCCGACCTGGCGAAGGCGGTCGAACGCTTCCTGTCCAAGCCCGAAGTCGCCCATGCCGTGCTCGGCGCGATCCAGTCCAGCGCCACCGCCGAACGCATCGACATCGCCAACGGCGGCGAGCTCGGCCGCGTCGTGCTGAGCTCGCAGCGCCTCGACAACCCCGACTTCCCCGCCGCCATCGTGCGCACGCCGGTGCTGCTGGCCTGCGACGCCGGCGACGAGAAGGCCTACATGGAAGAGCGTTTCGGCCCGATCAGCTTCATCGTCAAGACCACCGACACCGCCGCCGCGATCGCGCTGTCCGAGCGCGTCGTCAGCACCCACGGCGCGCTCACCGTCGGCCTCTACTCGACCCGCCAGGAGGTCATCGACGCCATGACCGAAGCCACCTGGCGCAGCAAGGTCGCGCTGTCGATCAACCTCACCGGCGGCGTGTTCGTGGAACCAGTCGGCGGCCTTCTCCGACTACCACGGCACCGGCGGCAACCCGGCGGCCAACGCCTCGTACTCGGATTCGGCCTTCGTCGCCAACCGCTTCCGCGTCGTCCAGCGCCGTTATCACGCCTGAGGGGGAGCGATGGAATACAACAACATCCTCTTCGGCGTCGACAACGGCATCGCCCGCCTGACGCTGAACCGCCCGGACAAGCTCAACAGCTTCACCGGCGAGATGCACGCCGAGCTGCGCCATGCGCTCGATACCATCCAGGCCGATGCCTCGGTGCGCGTGCTGGTGCTGAGCGGCGCCGGCCGCGCCTTCTGCGCCGGCCAGGACCTGGCCGACCCCGACATGGCGGCGCTGCCCGACGGCCGCCTGCCGGACATCGGCAACGTCGTCGAACGCAACTACAAGCCGCTGGTGCTGCGCCTGCAGAACTTGCGCGTGCCGACCATCGCCGCGGTCAACGGCATCGCCGCCGGCGCCGGCGCCAGCGTCGCGCTGGCCTGCGACCTGGTGCTGGCAGCGCGCTCGGCCTCCTTCCTGCAGGCCTTCAGCAAGATCGGCCTGGTGCCCGACACCGGCGGCACCTGGTTGCTGCCGCAGCGCGTCGGCATGGCGCGGGCGATGGGCCTGGCCCTGCTCGCCGACAAGCTGCCCGCCGACAAGGCCGCCGACTGGGGCCTGATCTGGGCCGCCTACGACGACGCCGAGTTCGCCGCCAGGGTCGATGCCGTGGCCGCGCAGCTGGCCGCGATGCCGACCAAGGCGCTGGTGCGCACCCGCCAGGCCATGCACGCCGCGCCGGGCCATACGCTGGAACAGCAGCTGTCCTTCGAAGGCGGCTTCATGCGTGAGCTCGGCTGGAGCCGCGACTACGCCGAAGGCGTCGCCGCCTTCATGGAAAAGCGCGCACCGCGCTTCACCGGAGAATGAGCGTGAGCGACACCCAGCACACTCCGCCGCGCGCCGTGCCGCTCGCTCCCTCGGCCGTCGTCGCAGTGGTCGGCGCCGGCGCGATGGGCGCCGGCATCGCCCAGGTGGCGGCTGCCGCCGGCCACCTCGTCAGGCTCGTCGATGCGCGCGAAGGCGCCGCCGCCGCGGCCATCGACGGCATCCGCGCGCAGTACCGCAAGCTCGCCGACAAGGGCCGCATGACGGCCGAAGCCGCCGAAGCCGCCGGCCGGCGCCTGGTCGCCGCCGCCGGCCTCGGCGATCTGGCCGATGCCGCGCTGGTGGTCGAGGCCATCGTCGAGAACCTCGACGCCAAGCGCACGCTGTACCGCGAGCTGGAAGGCATCGTCGGCGACGACTGCATCTTCGGCACCAACACCTCGTCGATCTCGGTGACCTCGATCGGCGCGACGCTGCGCCGCCCCGAGCGCCTCGCCGGCCTGCACTTCTTCAACCCCGCGCCGCTGATGGCGCTGGTCGAGATCGTCTCCGGCCTCGCCACCGACAAGGCCGTCGCCGACACCTTGTTCGCCACCGCTGCGGCCTGGGGCAAGACACCGGTGCATGCGCGCTCGACGCCGGGCTTCATCGTCAACCGCGTCGCCCGCCCCTACTACGCCGAAGCGCTGCGCGTGCTCAACGAAGGCGGCGCCGACTGTGCCACCCTCGATGCGCTGATGCGCGACTGCGGCGGCTTCCGCATGGGGCCGTTCGAGCTGATGGACATGATCGGCCACGACGTCAATTTCGCCGTCACCCGCTCGGTCTGGAACGCCTTCTACAACGACCCGCGCTTCACCCCCTCGCTGATCCAGCAGGAGCTGGTCGATGCCGGCTTCTTCGGCCGCAAGAGCGGCCGCGGCTTCTTCGACTACCGCGACGGCGCCACCCGCCCCGCGCCGAAGGAAGCGGTGGCGCAGAGCACACCGGCGGACATCGTGCTGCACGGCCAGTCGGCCGCCGCCCACGCGCTGGCCGACCGCCTGTTCGAGCGCGGCGTCGCCTGCCGCTGGAGCGAAGGCAACGAGGGCGCGGACGGCCGCATTGCCGAAGCCGGCGGCGCGGTGCTGTACGTCACCGACGGCCGCAGCGCCACCCAGCGCGCAGCCGAGCTGGGCATCGCCAACGTGGTGCTGATCGACCTTGCCATCGACTACGGCAGCGCCTCGCGCATCGCCGTCGGCGCGGCGATCAATGCCTGGGCGCCGGCCATCGGCGCCGCCATCGGCCTGCTGCAGGCGGCCGGCTTCGCCGTCTCGCGCCTGAACGACATCCCCGGCCTGATGGTGATGCGCACCGTCGCCATGCTCGCCAACGAAGCCGCCGACGCGGTGAACCAGGGCGTCTGCGACGCACGCGGCGCCGACGCGGCGATGCGGCTCGGCGTCAATTACCCGCGCGGGCCGCTCGAATGGGCCGACCGCGTCGGCCTGCCGGCGATCCGCGACGTGCTCGCCAACCTCGCCTGCTTCTACGGCGAAGACCGCTACCGCGTCTCGCCGCTGATCCAGCAACACGTTTTTGCCGGGAAGAACATCCATGACTGAAACCCGCCCCCTCCCCACCGATCCGCAGACGCTCGCCGAAGCCGTCGCCGCCGCAATGTGGTCGCGCGACCGCGCCGCCCAGGCGCTCGGCATGCGCATCGACAGCGTCGCCCCCGGCCGCGCCACCTTGAGCATGCCGGTGCGCAGCGACATGGTGAACGGCCACCACATCTGCCACGGCGGCCTGATCTTCACGCTCGCCGACACCGCCTTCGCCTACGCCTGCAACGCCTACAACCGCAGCACCGTGGCCTCGGGCTGCAGCATCGACTTCGTCGCCCCCGGCAAGGAAGGCGACACCCTGAGCGCCGAAGCGGTGGAGCGCTCGCTGTCGGGCCGCACCGGCGTCTATGACATCACCGTGCGCAACAGCGCCGGCGGCATCGTCGCCCTATTCCGCGGCAAGAGCTACCGCATCGCCGGCGAGGTCATCCCCGGCGAACAGCAGGCCTGAACCCGGCCACCCCAGAAGAGAGAACGAGAGGAGAGAACACCATGCCCGTGAAGAGCCCCAGCCCCGGCGACCTCGAGCCGATCGAAAGCGCCAGCCGCGACGAGATTTCCGCGCTGCAGCTGCAGCGCCTGCAATGGTCGGTGCGCCACACCTACGACAACGTCGAGCCCTACCGCCGCAAGTGCGAGGAAGCCGGCGTGCATCCCGACGACCTGAAGTCGCTGCAGGATCTCGCCAAATTCCCCTTCACCGTCAAGACCGACCTGCGCGACAACTACCCCTTCGGCCTGTTCGCCGTGCCGCGCGACAAGGTCGCCCGCCTGCACGCCTCGAGCGGCACCACCGGCAAGTCGGTGGTGGTCGGCTACACCAGCAAGGACATCGACAACTGGGCCGACCTGATCGCCCGCTCACTGCGCGCCGCCGGCGTGCGCGCCGGCGACATGGTGCATAACGCCTACGGCTACGGCATGTTCACCGGCGGCCTCGGCGCCCACTACGGCATCGAGCGCGCCGGCTGCACCGCGGTGCCGATGTCCGGCGGCCAGACCGAGAAGCAGGTGCAGCAGATCCTCGACTTCCGTCCCGACGCGATCATGGTCACGCCGTCCTACTCGCTGGTGATCGCCGAGGAGTTCGAGCGCCTGAACATCGCCCCCGAAGACATCTCGCTGAAGGTCGGCATCTTCGGCGCCGAACCCTGGGGCGAAGGCATGCGCGCCGAGATCGAGCGCAAGCTCGGCATCGACGCCATCGACATCTACGGCCTCACCGAAGTCATGGGCCCGGGCGTGGCCTGCGAGTGCATCGAGACCAAGGACGGCCCGGTGATCTGGGAAGACCACTTCTACCCCGAGATCATCGACCCCGAGACCGGCGAGGTACTGCCGGACGGCGAGGAAGGCGAGCTGGTGTTCACCTCGCTGACCAAGGAAGCCTTCCCGGTCATCCGCTACCGCACCCGCGACCTCACCCGCCTGCTGCCGCCGACCGCGCGCTCTTTCCGCCGCATCGGCAAGATCACCGGGCGTTCGGACGACATGCTGATCGTGCGCGGCGTGAACGTGTTCCCGACCCAGATCGAGGAGCAGATCCTGCGCGACCCGCGCCTGTCGGGCAACTACCAGATCGTGCTGAGCCGCGACGGCCACCTCGACAACGTCGAGATCCGCTGCGAAGTCCAGCGCGAGCTGTCGGGCAAGCTCAGCCGCAACGACGTCGAGACCATCGCCCGCACGCTGCAGCAGCACATCAAGACCATCATCGGCATCAGCACCAAGGTGAACGTGATGGAGTTCGACACCATTCCGCGCACGCTGACCGGCAAGGCACGCCGTGTCATCGACCAGCGTCCGAAGCAACTGTAAGGAGTTGGCGATGATTGAAGCCTACATCTGCGACGCCATCCGCACCCCGATCGGCCGCTACGGCGGCACCCTCGCCAGCGTGCGCGCCGACGACCTCGGCGCCGTGCCGCTGAAGGCGCTGATGGCACGCAACCCGCAGGTCGACTGGACCGCGGTCGACGACATCATCTACGGCTGCGCCAACCAGGCCGGCGAGGACAACCGCAACGTCGCGCGCATGTCCGGCCTGCTCGCCGGGCTGCCGATCGAAGTGCCCGGCACCACCGTCAACCGCCTGTGCGGCTCCGGCATGGACGCCGTCGGCCTCTCCGCGCGCTCGATCAAGGCCGGCGAAGCCGGGCTGATGATCGCCGGCGGCGTCGAGAGCATGTCGCGCGCGCCCTTCGTCATGGGCAAGGCCGAGAGCGCCTTCTCGCGCAGCGCCGCGATCCACGACACCACGATCGGCTGGCGCTTCATCAACCCGTTGATGAAGAAGCTCTACGACACCCATTCGATGCCGCAGACGGCGGACAACGTCGCGGCCGACTTCGGCATCTCGCGCGCCGACCAGGACGCCTTCGCGCTGCGCTCGCAGCAACGCTGGGCCGCCGCCCACGCCGCCGGCCGCTTCGCCGACGAACTGGTGCGGGTCGAGATTCCGCGCAAGAAGGGCGAGCCGATCGTGTTCGACACCGACGAGCACCCGCGCCCCGACACCACGCTGGAAACCCTGGCGAAGCTGAAAGGCGTCAACGGCCCCGACCTCACCGTCACCGCCGGCAACGCCTCGGGCGTCAATGACGGCGCCTGCGCGCTGCTGCTGGCCTCGGAAGCCGCCGCCGCCCGCCATGGCCTGACGCCACGCGCCCGCGTCGTCGGCATGGCCACCGCCGGCGTCGCGCCGCGGATCATGGGCTTCGGCCCGGCACCGGCGGTGCGCAAGGTGCTGGCGCAGACCGGCCTGACGCTGGACCAGATGGACGTCATCGAACTGAACGAAGCCTTCGCCGCGCAGGCCCTCGCCGTGCTGCGCGACCTCGGCCTCGCCGACGACGAAGCCCGCGTCAATCCCAACGGCGGCGCCATCGCCCTCGGCCACCCGTTGGGCATGAGCGGCGCCCGCCTGGTGACCACCGCCGCCTACGAGTTGCAGCGCCGCAACGGCCGCTACGCGCTGTGCACGATGTGCATCGGCGTCGGCCAGGGCATCGCGCTGATCATCGAGCGCGTGTGAGGCGCGAGGACAAGGCCATGAGCTACGAAACCCTCGACATCGAACGCAAGGGCGCGGTGGCGACGATCTGGATGGATCGTCCGGAGGTCTTCAACGCCTTCGACGAACGCCTGATCGCCGAACTCGACGCCGCCTGCGCCGAACTCGACGGCGACGCCGGCGTGCGCGTGGTCGTGCTCGGCGGCCGCGGCCGGCATTTCTCCGCCGGCGCCGACCTCAACTGGATGCGCCGCGCCGCCGCCAGCACCGAGCAGGAGAACCTGGCCGACTCGCGCCGCTTCGCCGCCATGCTGCGCCGCCTGGCCGGACTGTCGAAGCCGAGCATCGCCCGCGTGCAGGGCGCCGCGCTCGGCGGCGGCACCGGCCTGGCCGCCGCCTGCGACATGGCGATCGCCGCCGACGATGCCAGCTTCTCCACCTCGGAAGCCCGCTTCGGCATCATCCCGGCGGTGATCAGCCCCTACGTGCTGCGCGCCATCGGCCCGCGCCACGCGCTGCGCTACTTCCAGAGCGCCGAGCGTTTCGACGCGACCGAAGCGAAGTCGATCGGCCTGGTCAACGACGTCGTCGCCGCCGACCAGCTCGATACCGCGATCGACCGCCTGGTGCAGGCCCTGCTGGCCTGCGGGCCGCAGGCCCAGTTCGCCGCCAAGCAGTTGGTCAGCGCCATCGACGGACGCGGCATCGACGAAGCGGTCGGCGAGGAAACCGCCATCCGCATCGCCCGCCAGCGCAGCACCGACGAAGCACGCGAAGGTTTCGCCGCCTTCTTCGAGAAACGCCCGCCGGCATGGATGGCGGTTTGAGGTAAACGCGGACCACACCCGCGGCCCGCAGCATCCCGTTCCGGCACGCCCGGAACGGCATTTGCCAGGAGGAAACACATGTACACCCAAGCAATGGACATTCCGGACGAGTCTGGAAACCCCGGCGGCAAAAAACTCAGCGTCGTGCCCCCGCCGCAGAGCGAGCAGGAAGCCGCGTTCGAGGCCCGCATCGACGCCGACGGCCGCATCGAGCCGCAGGACTGGATGCCCGAGGCCTACCGCAAGACCCTGGTGCGCCAGATCAGCCAGCACGCCCACAGCGAGATCGTCGGCATGCTGCCTGAAGGCAACTGGATCTCGCGCGCACCCAGCCTGAAGCGCAAGGCGATCCTGATCGCCAAGGTGCAGGACGAAGGCGGCCACGGCCTCTACCTGTACTCCGCCGCCGAGACCCTGGGCACCAGCCGCGGCGACATGATCGACGGGCTGCACAGCGGCAAGGCCAAGTACAGCTCGATCTTCAACTACCCGACGCTGAACTGGGCCGATGTCGGCGTGATCGGCTGGCTGGTGGACGGCGCCGCGATCATGAACCAGATCCCGCTGTGCCGCTGCTCCTACGGCCCCTATGCGCGCGCCATGATCCGCGTCTGCAAGGAGGAATCCTTCCACCAGCGCCAGGGCTACGAAGCCCTGCTGGTGATGATGAAGGGCAGCGAAGCGCAGCGCCGCATGGTGCAGGACGCGGTCAACCGCCTGTGGTGGAAGTGCCTGGCGATGTTCGGACCGCCGGACGCCGACAGCCCGCACAGCGCGCAGGGCATGCGCTGGGGCATCAAGCGCATCAGCAACGACGAGCTGCGGCAGAAGTTCATCGACGCCACCGTGCCGCAGGCCAAGGTGCTCGGCGTGACCCTGCCCGACCCCGACCTGAAGTGGAACGAGGAGCGCGGCCACCACGACTACGGCCAGATCGACTGGCAGGAATTCTGGAACACCGTCGAAGGCAACGGCCCCTGCAACAAGGAACGCCTGGCCACCCGGGTCAAGGCACACAAGGATGGCCAGTGGGTCCGCGACGCGGCCCTGGCACACGCACAAAAGCAACGCGCACGCGCAGACAAGGAGGCAGCATGAACACCCCCGCACTCAAGGATTGGCCGCTCTGGGAAGTCTTCGTCCGCAGCAAGCAAGGCCTCGAGCACAAGCACTGTGGCAGCCTGCACGCGGCCGACGCCGCGCAGGCGCTGCACATGGCGCGCGACGTCTACACCCGCCGCCAGGAAGGCGTGAGCATCTGGGTCGTGCCTTCGGCCTCGATCACCGCCAGCAACCCGGACGACAAGGGCGAGCTGTTCGACCCCGCTGCGGACAAGATCTACCGCCACCCGACCTTCTACGAAATCCCTGAAGAAGTGGGGCACATGTGATGAGCACGGCACCCAACGACTACCTGCTGCACCTGGCGGACAACGCCGTGGTGCTCGGCCAGCGCGACGCCGAATGGTGTGGCCACGGCCCGATCCTGGAAGAAGACCTCGCGCTCGCCAACGTCAGCCTCGACCTGATCGGCCAGGCCCGCCTGCTGTACCAGCTCGCCGCGACGCGCATCGGCAACGGCGCCACCGAGGACACGCTGGCCTACTTCCGCGACGACACCGAGTTCCGCAACTACACCCTGGTGGAGTTGCCCAACCACGGCGCGCTGGTCGGCTATGCCGCGTCGGACCGCGACTACGCCACCACCATCGTGCGCAACTTCCTCTACAGCGCGCTGATGGTGCTGGTGTGGGACGCGCTGCAGAAGTCGCCCGACGCCGACCTGGCCGCGATCGCCGCCAAGTCGCTGAAGGAAGCGCGCTACCACCTGCACCACGCCGCCGACTGGGTGGTGAAGTTCGGCGACGGCACCGAGGAATCGCACGCCCGCGCCCAGGCCGCGCTCGACCACCTGTTCCCCTACACGGAAGAGTTCTGGACGCCGAGCGCCGCCGAGGACGCCGCCATCGCCAGCGGCGCCGCCACCGACGTGCGCACGCTGCGCGCCGCGTGGGACGCCATCGTCGCCGACACCCTGGCCGAAGCCACGCTGAAGCGGCCCGACGTGCGCGGCTACGTGCCGGAAGGCAAGCACGGCCGCCACTCCGAGCACCTCAGCTACCTGCTGGGCGAAATGCAGGGCCTGGCGCGCGCCCACCCCGGCGCCACCTGGTAGGAGCAGCCGCCATGCACGCCACGATCGACGACGTCTGGGCCGCCCTCGACCATCTGACCGACCCGGAGATCCCGGTGGTCACGCTGCGCGAGCTGGGCATCCTGCGCGACATCCGCGAAACCGCGAACGGCATCGAGGTGGTCATCACCCCGACCTACAGCGGCTGCCCGGCGATGGGCCAGATCGAGGACGACGTGCGTGCAAGCCTGCAGCAGGCCGGCATCGAGGCGCGGGTGATCACGCAGCTCGCGCCGGCCTGGACCACCGACTGGATGAGCGAGGAGGCCAAGGCCAAGCTGCGCGCCTACGGCATCGCACCGCCGCACACCACCTCCAGCGACACCAGCGTGATCAGGTTCGTGCGCCGCGCCGACACCCGGCCGGTGGCCTGTCCGCAGTGCGGCTCGACCAACACCACCCTGAGCTCGCAGTTCGGTTCCACCGCATGCAAGGCGCTGTACAAGTGCCTCGACTGCCAGGAACCCTTCGACTACTTCAAACCCTACTGACGCCGGAGCCAAACGCCATGTCAGCACTCCGTTTCCAAGAACTCGCCGTCAAGCGCGTGAGCCCCGAGGCCGCCGGCGCCGTGGCGATCACCTTCGACATCCCCGCCACCGAGCGCGAGCGCTTCAACTTCGAGCCGGGCCAGTTCCTGACCCTGCGCGCCACCATCGACGGCCAGGACGTGCGCCGCAACTACTCGATCAGCAGCCCGCGCAGCCGCCTCGCCAGCAACGGCGAGCTCGAGATCGGCATCCGCCCGGTCGAAGGCGGCCTGTTCTCGAACTGGGCCGCCCGCGCCATCAAGGCCGGCGACACGCTGCAGGTGATGCCGCCCGACGGCCGCTTCGTGATCAGGAAGAAGCGCGCCATCCACCGCGTCGGCTTCGCCGCCGGCTCGGGCATCACGCCCATCCTGTCGATCGCCGCGAGCACGCTCGAAGAACAGCCGGACTCCAAGTTCACGCTGATCTACGGCAACCGCCGCATGTCCACGGTGATGTTCAACGAGGCCCTGCAGGACCTCAAGGACCGCTACCGCGACCGCCTGACGATGATCCACGTGCTGTCGCGCCAGGCCCAGGAAGTCGACCTGCTGCAAGGCCGCATCGACGGCACCAAGGTGCGCGAGATCATCGCCGCGCTGCTGCCGGTGGGCAGCATGGACGAAGTCTTCATCTGCGGCCCCGACGCGATGATCAGCGACACCGAGAACGCGCTGGTCGACGCCGGCGTGCCCGCCGACCGCATCCGTACCGAGCGCTTCACCGCCAACCTGCCCCCCGGCGCCCACCCGGTCGGCGCCTCCAGCACCGCCGAAGCGGTGGCCACCGCGGCCAAGGACATCACGATGACCCTGGTGCTCGATGGCAAGGAGCACGAGATCGCCATCGGCCCGGACGAGCACCTGCTCGACGCCGCGCTCAACGCCGGCCTCGACCTGCCCTTCTCGTGCAAGGCCGGCGTCTGTTGCACCTGCCGCGCCAAGGTGCAGGACGGCGAAGTCGTCATGGACAAGAACTTCACCCTCGAAGCGGCCGAAGTCGCCCAGGGCTTCGTGCTGAGCTGCCAGGCCCGCGCCACCACCAAGCAGCTCAGGATCAGCTTCGACGAGCGCTGAGCGCCACCCGCGAGCAACCCTCTTCTTCCACTTTCCGCTGCGGCCGTTTCGACGGCCGCTTTTTTTGCGGATCGCGTCATCGCCTCGATAATCTGATACAAATCATTGGACATGGATTGTTTATTTGGTATCAAATCAACTTCACCCTCGCCTCGGGGCGCCGACCATGACCAGCCCGCACGCTCTCAGCACCGCCTTCGATCCGTCCTCGATCGCCATCATCGGCGCCTCGGCCACGCCGGGCTCGGTGGGCAACATCCTGTTCCGCAATCTTCTCGACGGCGGCTACCGCGGCACGCTGTACGCGATCAACCCGAAACATAAAAGCATCCAGGATCACCCCTGCCTGCCTTCGCTCGAAGACGTCGGCCGTCCGATCGACCTCGCCATCATCGCCACGCCGGCACGCATGCTGCACAACATCGTCGCGCAATGCGGACGCCACGGCGTGCGCAACGCCGTCATCGTCGGCGCCGCCGGCCACACGCTCGAACGCCGCATCATCGACAGCGCGCGCGAAACCGGGCTGCGCCTGCTCGGCCCCGGCAGCCTGGGCGTCGCCCGCCCGGGCAGCGGGCTCAACGCCGCGCTCACCCGCATCGCGGTCAAGCCCGGCGAGATCGCCCTGGTTTCGCAGTCCGGCGCGATGTGCTCGGTGATGCTCGACTGGGCGCTGACCAACGAGGTCGGCTTCTCGTCGGTGATCTCGCTCGGCGGCACCGTCGACATCGACTTCGGCGAAACCCTGGAATACCTGACCCATGACGCCAGCACGCGCTACATCCTGCTGTACGTGGACCGGGTGCACAACGCCCGCCATTTCATGAGCGCGCTGCGCTCGGCGGCGCGGGTCAAGCCGATCATCGTGCTCAAGCCCGGCCGCCACGGCGACGCGCCGGATGGCCTGCGCGCGGCACCGGCCGACCTGGTGTTCGATGCCGCCATGCGCCGTGCCGGCGTGGTCCGCGTGCAGAACATCGACCAGCTCTTCTTCGCCACCAAGGCGCTGTCCTGCGGCTTCCAGCCACGCGAGGACAGCCTGGCCATCGTCTCCAACGGCAGCGGCCCGGCCGACCTCGCCGCCGACCGCGCGCGGGATCTGGGCACCGAACTGGTTTGCCTCGGCTCGCCGACCATCGCCGCGCTCGAGCGCCTGGGCGGGCGCGAACGCCGCAGCCACAATCCGCTGGACCTCGGCGGCAATGCCGGGCCGCTGCTGTATCGCGACGCCATCCTCGCGCTGGCCGAGGATGCCGCGGTGTCCAACCTGCTGGTGATCCTGTCGCCGCATGCGCTGGTCGAGCCGGTCGAGGTCGCGCAGGAGATCATCGAGCTCGCCGCCCAGCTGCGGCTCAAGCTGTGCTGCTGCTGGATGGGCGGCGGCCAGGTGGCCGAAGCGCGGGCGCTGCTCGCGCAGGCCGGCATCCCGGTGTTCAGTTCGCCGGAAGCGGCGATCGAGCTGTTCCACGACATCTCGCGCTTCCACCGCAGCCAGGCACTGCTGCTGCAGACCGCCGGCGGTGCCGCCGGCAGCGCCCAACCGCGCAGCGGCGGCGCCCGCATGCTGATCGAAGCCTTGCTCAACCAGCGCCGCCACACCTTGTCGGCGATGGAGTCGAAAGCGCTGCTGCGCAGCTTCGGCATCGCGGTCACGCCCAGCACGGTCGCGCGCGACGCCACCGAGGCCTTGTTCGTCGCCGAGCAGACCGGCTTCCCGGTAGCGATGAAAATCGAGGCCGCCGACATCGCCAGCAAGGCCGACGCCGGCGGCGTGCGGCTGAACCTCAACACTGCCGAATCGGTGTGGAACGCCTATCACGACATCGTCGACACCATCCGCCAGCGCCACCCCGGCGCACGCATCGACGGCGTCTCGATCGAGCCCTACCTGTATCGCCCGCAGGCGCGCGAATTCAGCATCCGCGTCGACCGCGACGCCACCTTCGGCCCGGTCATCAGCCTGGGACCGCAGAACGCCTCGGCACTGCGCAACTTCGCCCTGCCGCCGCTGAATGCGGTGCTTGCGCGCGACCTCATCGACTCGGCGATACCGGCCGGAGCGCAGGGGCCTCGGGGCACGGCCTGCGTGCTCAAGCGCAGCGCGATCGAGGCGGTGCTGGTATCGGTATCCGATCTCGTCTGCGAGCTGCCCTGGGTGCGCGAGCTGGAAATCGGCCCGCTGATCGTCGATGCCGACGGCGCCATCGCCGCCGATGCCCGCATCGCCATCGACCAGGGCCTGCCCGCCGGCAGCGACCGCTACGCCCACATGGCGATCCACCCCTATCCGCTGCACCTGGTGCAGGACTGGCAGATCGGCGACGGCCGCAGCATCCGCACCCGCCCGGTCCGCCCCGAGGATGCCGGACTGCTGCTCGCCTTCTTCGACACGCTCAGCGCCGAGACCCGCTTCCTGCGCTTCATGGAGCCGATCGAGGTGCTGAGCCCGGCGATGGTCGCGCGCTTCACCCAGATCGACTACGACCGCGAGATGGCGCTGATCGCCACCACCATCGACGACAGCGGCGCGGAACAGATGATCGGCAGCGCCCGCTACGTGCTCGCCGCCGACGGCGAATCGGTCGAATTCGCCCTGGAGGTCGGCGACGGCTGGCAGCGCCACGGCCTGGGCCGCCGCCTGATGGGCGCACTCATCGAAGTCGCCCGCGCCCGGCGCTACCGCGCCATCTTCGGCGACGTGCTGGGCAACAACGCCAGGATGCTGCGGCTGATGCACAGCCTCGGCTTCCTGGTCCAGCCCCACCCGGAAGAGAACACCCTCAGGCGGGTGGTCAAGCTGCTGCACGGCAAGTGAAACTTGCCCGGCACCAGGATTCAGAATCGCCAGGCAAAGCGCAGGCGGACGAGGTTCTCCCCCGGCTGGGGGCTCCCGATTTCCGCATCGAAATCGCCGGCACTGCCCGCGTAGTAGGTGCCCGGGCAGCACCCATGCGCATCAGCGGAAGGTCCTGAATCGCACCTCGTCCGCGATGAAGGTCTTCTCTGAAAACGGCTTGAGACTCGAGCCGAACGGCATCTGCGCGCGCAGCTTCCACGATGCGGGGAGCTTCCACTCCTTCGCCACCGCTTCGTCGATGACCGGGTTGTAGTGCTGCAGGCTCGCGCCGATACCGGCCTCGGCCAGCGCGGTCCACACCGCGAACTGCGCCATGCCGGCCGAATGCTCGGCGAAGATCGGGAAATTGTCGGCATACAGCGGAAATTTCTGCTGCAGCTCCGCGATCACGTCCTGGTCCTCGAAGAACAGCACCGTGCCGGCGCCCGCGGCAAAAGCGCTCATCTTGGCATCCGTCGAGGCGAACGCATCCGCCGGCACGAGCGGGCGCAGCGTCTCCCGCGTCAGGTTCCACAGCTTCTCATGCGCCGCGCCGAACAGGATCACGGCGCGCGAGCTTTGCGAATTGAAGGACGAAGGCGCCAGGCGGATCGCTTGCTGGATCAGCGCTTCGACTTCGGCTTCGGAGATGGGCAGCGCCTTGCCGATGGCGTACTGCGTGCGGCGTTTGGCGTAAATGGCAATCGCGTCGTTGGTCATGAAGTTCCACTCGTGTTGTGATCATTCGCAGGCACCCGCAGCATCGGCTCCGCGGACATGCGGCTGCAAAGCGGAAATGCTCGGGTAAATCGCTGAAAGAATCAAACGGCGTTCTGGTGATCGATGCCCGCGGCCCGGTCCATTGCCGCGGAAGCGCCGTCAGAACGAATAGGCGAAGCGCACCCGGAGAACCTCCTCCCCCGGGTTGGGTTTCTTGATGCCGGCATTGGAGATGTGCTGGGCACGCAGCGACACCTCACAGGCCTGCTTCGGCCCGAAGCGGTAGCCCACGCCGAGGACCTGCGTGAACTGCAGCGCGGTACTGAAACGTTCCGTGCCGGCGGTGTACAGACGATCGAAGACGCTGACGCCGACGCCCACATCGACGAACAGCGGTGCATTCGGCCCGCCGAGCGGATGGCGCCACACGCCCATGCCGGTCAACTGGGTGAATGAATGGTGGCCACCGTGTTCGCGCTGCGTCCGCCAGTGGCTCACGGACAGATCCCAATGCAGGGCCAGGGGACCGGCCGTGCGCGGCACCGACGGGAACAGGCGGGAAGGAATCAGCACCCCCAAGGAGGCCGTGCTTGCCGACTCTCCCTCCATCGTGGCACCGCCGTCGATGTACAGGCGGTAACCGGAAGCCGATGAATCCTGCGCGACGGCCGGGTTCGGGGACAAGGCCACCGCCGCCGCGACGAACGCCATGTACATGCTGCGATTCATGCTGGTTTTCTCCAGGCTGCAACGACATCCGCCGGAGCAATGTCACTTTCCCTTCACATATTCGCCCGGTGCATCGCCAAGCACCCGGTAGCGCCGGCCTGACGCACCCATTTGCGGCGGCTCGACCGGCGCGCCCGAGCGCTGGCGCAGCCATTCGCTCCACGCCGGCCACCAGGAGCCCTGCTGCACCGGCACCGTGGCCTGCCACTCGTCCGGCGCGATGTAGCCACCTCCCGCCGGACGGGTGTGCAACTGGTACTGGCGCCGCGGCCGGCCGGGCTCGCTGACGATGCCCGCGTTGTGGCCGCCGGTGGTCAGCACGAAGGTGATCTCCGCCGGCGACAGGTAGTGCAGCTTGTAGACCGAACGCCAGGGCGCCACGTGATCGGCGACCGTGCCGACGCTGAACACCGGCAGCCGGATGTCGCCCACCGACACCGGCCGTCCTGCCACCGGCTGGCGGCCTTCACTCAGATCGTCGTTGAGGAAGAGCCGGCGCAGATACTGGGCGTGCATCTTCGCCGGCATGCGGGTTGCATCGGCATTCCAGGCCATCAGATCGTTCATCGGCCGGCGTTCGCCAAGCAGGTATTCGCCCACCAGGCGCGACCACAGCAGATCGTAGGAGCGCAGCATCATGAAGGCGCCGCCCATCTGCTCGGCGAACAGGTAGCCGGTATCGGCCATCTGAGCTTCCAGCAGGGCGATCTGGCTCTCGTCGATGAACAGGGCCAGCTCGCCGGGCTCGCTGAAATCGGTCTGCGCGGTGAACAGGCTGAGCGAAGCCAGCCGCTCATCGCCGTCCCGGACCATCGCCGCCGCAGCCATGGCCAGCAAGGTGCCGCCCAGGCAGTAGCCGGTGGCGTGGACCTTGCTCCCCGGCACGATGGCGGTCACCGCATCCAGCGCAGCACGGAAGCCGAGTTCCAGGTAATCGTCCATCCCCAGGTCGCGGTCATCGGCATCCGGGTTCTTCCACGAGATGCAGAACACCGTGTAGCCCTGCTCCACCAGATAACGGACCAGTGAATTGTGCGGGGACAGGTCGAGGATGTAGTACTTCATGATCCAGGCCGGCACGATCAGGATCGGCTCGGGATGCACCTTGCCGGTCGTCGGCGCGTACTGGATCAACTCGATCAGCCGGTTCCTGAACACCACCTTGCCCGGCGTGACGGCGACGTCGCGCCCGACGACGAACTGCTCGGTCCCTGGCTGCGGCTGGCTCTGCCGGCAGCGCGTGACGTCGTCATGAAAATAGTCGAACCCACGCAGCAGGTTGACGCCGCGCTCATCCCACGTCCGCTTCAACACCACCGGATTGGCAAAAGGCAGGTTGCCCGGCGAGAACATGTCCAGCCACTGGCGCGCAGCAAAGGCAACGACATGCTCGTGATGCCGATCGACGCCCCATACACCGTGCGTGGCCTCATCCCACCAGCGCTCCTGCATCAGGAAAGCGTCACGCAGCATGTTGAACGGCCAGCATTCCCAGGCGGGATCCCTGAAGCGCCGGTCGTCGGCCTGCGCTGTGTCTGCCGCTTCCGCATTCTTGCCGAAACCTGCCGGGCGCTCGAGCGGCCTGATCTGCATCTGCGCCGCCTGCTCGAACGCCAGCCGCGTCAACTCCAGGCATTTTCCCGGACTGGCGGCCAAGTGCGTCGCCCAGTCCATCCAGGCAAGCAGCAGCGAGTGTTGCGAAATCGACGACCATGCATGTGACAAGGCGGCATGCACGCTGGCATCCAGCGCCTTCCACGACGGAATCGTATTATCGACCTTGACCTCAGGCATTTCCGGGCTCCTTTCCTTGATCCCTCGCCCTGCGAGGACGAGCGTTCAGTCGCTGTTCGATGCTAGCACAAACAACCGACCGTTCGTTTTTTTGAATTACTTGCTCACATCTCCCCACTTTCCCGACCGGATTTGCGATCCGGCCCTGCATGCCCCCGCCACGTGGCGAGCGACTACAATTCCCTTCTTACCGATACGCTTTTGCTGAAATCCGGCAACAGGAGCCCCTTTGACCTCCGGCACCCGCCAGAAAACCGAAACCCAACGACGGCGCTACCTGCCGTCGGTCGAGCGCAAGCGGGAAATCCTGGACGCCGCGCTCATCGAGTTCTCCAGCCACGGCTATGCCGCCGCCACGATCGAACGCATTGCCGCTCGCGCAGGCCTGTCCAAAGCCGGCATCTATGCCCATTACAAGAGCAAGGACGAAGTTTTCGAGGATCTGCTGGAAACGGCGCTGACGCCGTCCCTGAAGGACGACGGCATGCTGCCGGCAGCGGCGGGAGCAGCGCTGCCGGAAGTCGTGGCGTCCTACGTGGATCAGATGTATGACAGGCTCGACGAACCGATCGTGATGGCAACCTTCCAGTTGCTCATCACCGAAAGCAGGCGCACCCCGGAGCTGATCCGGCGCTGGTACGACAGGATGCTGGAACCACGGCGAATCAGGGACCAGGCCGCAGTGGATGAATACGTCGGCAACGGCATCATGCGGCACAGCGCATTGACCGAGCATTTCATGCTGTCGGCCGCACCACTCGTGATGTGGATCGTGATGCGCATGCTGTACCAGGACAACGATCTTCCGCTGTCCCTGGAACAGGTTCGCGAGGTGCACAAGCAGTTGCTGCTGGATGCCCTGCAGCCGAGGTAGGTGGACAGCAAAAAGCCGCCGACTTCGCGAGGAAATCAACGGCTTCAATGTGGCGCGCCCGAGACGATTCGAACGTCCGACCCCTGCCTTCGGAGGGCAGTACTCTATCCAGCTGAGCTACGGGCGCGGGGGCTTGCGCGGATCGGTACCCGCACAAGGGTCGCAAGCATAGCCGTGTTTGTCCGCGAAGTCCATGCCGCGCTGCCACAATGGTTTTTACATGGCTATAATCCGTGCTTTCGCCTTGCGCCATAACACAAGTCAAAGGACCCGAGCATGTCGAACCATCGCGCTCTCACCCGCTTCGCAATGCCTGTCGTCATGATCGCAGCCGCCGGGCTGGCCGGCTGTGGCAATCAAAGTTCGGTCGACCCGGAACTGACCGCCACCTTGATCCAGCCGGTCGCCCGCGTGGAGATCCAGGCGGTGAAGATCGCGCCGGGTTCCCGCACTGGCGAGCAGATCTACAAGGCGACCTGTGCTGCGTGCCACGAAGCCGGCCTGGTCGGCGCGCCGAAGACCGGTGACGCAGCGGGCTGGGGTCCCCGCCTGGCGCTGGGCCACGACGGCCTGACCGCTTCGGCCATCGCCGGCAAGGGCGCGATGCCCCCGCGCGGCGGCGGCAGCGACCTGACCGACACCGAAGTGAGCCGGGCAGTGGCCTTCCTGGCCAACAGCGCCGGCGCGAGCTACACCGAACCCCCGGTCGAGGAGTGAATCCCGCCTGCGCCGCCCGCCGGGCGGCAGCTCCCGCAAAGGCAGCTTCGGCTGCCTTTTCCATTTCTACCGTGGGCCGCACTGCCCGCCATCAATCCTTCGCCCGCGATTCGAACATCGCCCGCAGGTTCGCCAGCCGCGCCTTGCCTTCTTCCTTCGACACCGGCGCCGCGGTCCTGCGGTCATTGACGCGGACATCGTCGCCCATCTCGGCGATGAAGCGGCTCGGCTCGCAGGGGCGGAATTCACGTCCGGACTTGCGCCGCTCGCACCAGGTGATGTTGAGGCTGCGCTGGGCGCGGGTGATGCCGACGTACATCAGCCTGCGCTCCTCCTCGATCTTGTCCTCGTCGATGCTGCTCTGGTGCGGCAGCAGGCCTTCCTCGACGCCGATCAGGAACACGTGCGGGAACTCCAGCCCCTTGGAGGCGTGCAGCGTGGCCAGCTGCACGCCGTCGAAATCCGGGTCTTCCTTGTCGAGCATGGACATCAGCGCGATGGCCTGGGTCAGCTCGATCAGGTTCTTGCCGTCCTCCTCGCCCTTTCTGCCCAGCCAGCCGACGAAGTCGCGCACGTTGCTCCATTTCGACTCCGCCTCGCGCGTGTCGCAATGCTCGAACAGCCAGGCTTCGTAGCCGATGGCACCGAGCAGATCTTCCAGCAGCTGCGCAGCAGGCTCGCGTGGCGCGCGGTATTGCAGGCGGTTGATGAAGCCGGTGAAACCCTGCAGACCGGCAAGCTGCTTGGCGTTCAGGTGCTCGGTCAGTCCTTCCTCATGCACCGCGGCGAACAGGCTGACGTGGCGCTGGCCGGCATAGGCGCCGAGCGCTTCCAGCGTGGCCGCGCCGACGCCGCGGCGCGGCGTGGTGATGGCGCGGATGAAGGCGAGGTCGTCGTCCTCGTTGACCATCAATCGCAGGTAGGCGATCAGGTCGCGGATCTCGGCCTTGTCGAAGAAGCTCTGCCCGCCCGACATCACGTAGGGAATGCGCTGGTTGCGCAGCTGTTGCTCGATGATGCGGGCCTGGTGGTTGCCGCGGTACAGGATGGCGTAGTCCTTGAACTGGGTGCGATTCTCGAACTTGTGCGCCGACAGCTTGGTCGCCACCCATTCGGCCTCGTGCTCGGCGTCGCGGCAGTTGGTGACGACGATCTGCTCGCCGATGCCGTGCTCGGACCACAGGCGCTTCTCGAACAGCTTCTCGTTGTGGGCGATGACGGTATTGGCGGCTTCGAGGATGCGGCGCGAGGAGCGGTAGTTCTGTTCGAGCTTGATGACCTTCAGCTTCGGATAGTCCTGCTGCAGCAGGCGCAGGTTCTCGACGTCGGCGCCGCGCCAGGCGTAGATGGCCTGGTCGTCGTCGCCCACCGCGGTGAAGGCGCCGCGCACGCCCGACAACAGGCGCAGCAGCCGGTACTGGGCACGGTTGGTGTCCTGGTATTCATCCACCAGCAGGTAGCGCAGCCGGTTCTGCCAGCGTTCGCGCACTTCGGGGTGTTCGTCGAACAGGCGCACCGGCAGCGAGATCAGGTCGTCGAAATCCACCGCCTGGTAGGCACGCAGCGTGCGTTCGTACTCCTTGTACAGCTTCGCCGCGACCGAGGCGATCTCGTTGTCGGCAAGCTGCGCCGCCTCCTCGGGGGTGATCATCGCGTTCTTCCACGACGAGATCTGCCACTGCATCTGCTTGGCGATGCCCTTGTCGTTGTCGCCGGCGACGTCGGCGACGATCTGCACCGTGTCGGACGCATCGAGGATGGAGAACTGCGGCTTCAGGCCGCAATGCACGGCTTCCTGGCGGATGATGCGCACGCCCAGGGCATGGAAGGTGCACACGGTCAGGCCCTTCGGCGCCCGCCCGCCCATCAGATGGGCGACGCGTTCCTGCATTTCCTTCGCCGCCTTGTTGGTGAAGGTGATCGCCGCGATGTTGCCCGGGTTCAAGCCGCATTCGTCGATCAGGTGGGCGATCTTGTGGGTGATCACCCGCGTCTTGCCGCTGCCCGCGCCCGCCAGCACCAGGCAGGGGCCATCGAGATAGCGGATTGCTTCGCGCTGCGGCGCGTTGAGGAGGGCGGACATCGATTCGGCGAGGGCACGGCGGCCGGCCATTCTAGCCGAACGGGCAGCGGATGCCGCCCCGCCGGAGCACCGAAACCGGGCCGGGTATGGCAAGCAGAATGCCAGCATACTAAACTCCCCACATTGGGCATTCGTCCGCGAACGGGCCTCATTGCGAAGCGGCCGGAAACATGCGCATGCCCGAAGCCTGCAACACCTGGGCGAACACCGGGATGGCCGCAGCCCTGCAATACTTTGTCATGGACCAGAACGCCACATTGAAACCCATACGCGATCGCTCGAGATTCACCGGAGGACTGGCCGTTCTGCTGACGGCGGCGGTATCGAGCGTGCTGCTGGGTTTCCTGCTTGCGCACGGGCAGTACGGCGTACCCGCTTCGGCCGCCCTGGTCCTGGCCGGCATGGCCGCAGTCGCGGCGCTGATGCAGGTTTTCCATCGCCGCGCCGCCTGCAGGGCCGGTACCGGGCATGCACGACTCGGCCCTGCCGAAACCTGGTACCGCCAGATCATCGAGTTTTCGCCGGACGGCATGCTCATCGTCGATGCCGGCGGCACCATCGTCATCGCCAACCCGAAGGCGCACGAGCTGTTCGGTTATCCGGCCGGCAGCCTGGTCGGCCTCGACGTGGACGAACTCGTGCCTGCAGACGTCCGCCCGCGGCATGCCGCCATGCGTGCGCGCTTCAACAACTGTGCCGACGGCCACCTCCATCTCGGCAAGGCCCCGGGCAGCTTCCGCGCAGCCCGGCGCGACGGCAGTGAGTTTCCCGTCGAACTCGGCCTCACCCATTTGCCCGACCAGGGTGGCGGGCCGGCCTGTACCTGCGTCACGGTGCGCGACGTCACCCAGCACAAGACCTACGAGCAGACCATTGCCGACCAGCTCACCTTCCAGCGCGTGCTGCTCAACACCCTGCCGCATCCGATGTTCTTCAAGGACGGCGAAGGCCGCTACCTCGGCTTCAACCAGGCTTTCCTCGATGCCTTCGGCATCGAACGGGAAACGCTGCTGGGCAAGAGCGTGCTGCAGTTCATGCAGGTACCTGCCGAGGACCGCCTGATCTACCACGAAGCCAACGAGCGCGTGCTGCGCGAGGGCGGCACCTTCACCGCCGAAATGCGCCTGCCCTACGCCGACGGCAAGGTGCATGACGTGCTCTACAGCCTGAGCGGCCACCGCGGCAGCGACGGCAAGACCGCCGGCCTGGTGGGCGCGCTGATCGACATCAGCGCGCAGAAGCAGGCCGAACAGGCCCAGATGGAAGCCAAGCTGATGGCGGAGGAAGCGACACGGCTCAAGTCCGGTTTCCTCGCCAACATGAGCCACGAGATCCGCACGCCGATGAACGTCATCATGGGCATGGCGCACCTCGCCCTCGACAGCCCGCTGAGTCCGCGCCAGCGCAACTACCTCGAGAAAATCCATGCGGCCTCGGCAACCCTGCTCGGCATCATCAACGACATCCTCGACTTCTCGAAGATCGAGGCGGGCAAGCTGCAGTTCGAGGAGATCGACTTCTTCCTCGACGACGTGCTCGCCAATCTTGCCGACCTCGGCACCGCCAGAGCACAGGAGCGCGGCCTGGAGCTGCTGTTCGACATCGGCGTCGACGTGCCGACCAGCCTGCGCGGCGACCCGCTGCGGCTCGGCCAGGTGCTCAACAACCTGCTTAGCAATGCACTCAAGTTCACCACGCAGGGCGAGATCACCATCACCATCCGCCGGGAACGGACCCTGGACGACAGCGTCTGGCTCCGCTTCGCCGTCCGCGACACCGGCATCGGCATCGACGAGGAACAGCGCCAGCGCCTGTTCGAGGCCTTCACCCAGGCCGATTCATCCACCTCGCGCAAGTATGGCGGCACCGGCCTGGGGCTGGTGATCTGCAAGCGTCTGGTGGAGCTGATGGGCGGCGAGCTCGGCGTCGACTCCGAACCGGGCATCGGCAGCACCTTCCATTTCCGCGCTCCGTTCCGGCTGCAGAACCGGCAACGCAGGCTCGAGATCGGCAGCAGGGACATCCTCGGCATGCGCGCGCTGATCGTGGACGACAACCCCAATGCGCGGGACATCCTGCGAGGCATGCTCCATGCGCTGAAATTCGATGCCGACACCGCTGCCGACGCCGCCGGTGCAATCGCGATGCTCGAAAACGCCTGCGCCGCGGGCCGGCCCTACCGGCTGGTGCTGATGGACTGGATGATGCCCGGCACCAGCGGCATCGAAGCCATCCGCCAGATCCGCGCCCACCCCGGCATCGACGAAACGCCCTGTTGCGTCATGGTGACTGCATTCAGCCGGGACGAACTGCACGAACGCCTCGGTGATCTGCCGGTCGCCGGCCTGCTGGAGAAGCCCGTCACCCCCTCCACGCTGCTAGACGGCATTCTCGCCGCCTTCGGCGCAGCAGACACGCGCCGGCCGCGCAAGAAGGTGATGCAGGCCGACTTTATCGAAGCCCAGCGCGCACTCCGCGGCGCCCGTCTGCTGCTGGTCGAGGACAACACGGTGAACCAGGAGATGAGCATCGACATCCTCGGCCGCGGCGGCATCCATGTGGACGTCGCCGACAACGGCGCGGAGGCGCTGGTACTGATCGCCCGCAGCCGCTACGACGGCGTGCTGATGGACTGCCAGATGCCGGTCATGGACGGCTTCGAGGCCACGCGCCGCATCCGCGCAATGGAAGGCTGTGCCCGGCTGCCGATCATCGCGATGACGGCCAACGCCATGAGCGGCGACCGCGAACGCTGCCTGGCCGCAGGGATGAACGATCACATCTCCAAGCCGATCGACGTGCAGCAGCTCTTCATCCGCCTGCACCGCTGGATCGAGCCCCGCGCCCGCCGGCAGGCCCTGCCGGACGAAACACCCGGACCCCGCAGCGACGCCATCACGCTGCCCGCCATTCCCGGCCTGCAGCTCGACACCGCGCTGCAGCGCCTCGGCGGCGACGCCGAACTGCTGCACACCCTGCTGCACCGCTTCTGCGACACCCAGTCCGACGCCCCGGCACGGATTTCGCAAGCACTTGCCGCAGGCGACAGGGACACCGCCGTGCGCATCGCCCATACGCTGAAAGGCCTCGCCGGCAACATCGGCGCGGAAACCCTCGCCGCCCGTGCCGCCGACATCGACAACCGCCTGCGCAACGGCCAGGACGCCGAGGCCGCACTGCACGGACTGGCCGGCGCGCTCGCCACGCTGGGCAGCGACATCCGGGAAGCGCTCGCCCGCCGCGCGCCCGCCGACACCGCCACCGATGCGACAGCCGCCGCGACGCCTGCCTGGCTCGAGGCGCTCCGGGCCGGCCTGCAGCAACTGGAACACCTGCTGCGCACGGACGACGGCGAGAGCGGCCGCCACCTCGATTCCCTCGCCGCCGCGCTCGACAGGCTGGAGCAGCCGGACCCGGTCGAACGGCTCCGCGAACTCGTTGCCCTGTACCGCTTCGACGAGGCGCTCGACTGCCTCGGCACCCTGCGCCAGGCCTGCCCGGCCCTCGCCGACCCGCCCCTCACGCCCGAAAAAACCCAGCCATGAGCGAAGCCCCCCAGCGAAGCACTCTTCTCCTGGTCGATGACGTACCGGACAACATCGACATCCTCGGGCGCATTCTCTCGCCGCACTATCGCACCCGTGTCGCACTCGGCGGCGAACGGGCGCTGAAGATCGCCACCGCGCCGCCGCACCCGGATCTGATCCTGCTCGACGTCCGGATGCCGGACATCGACGGCCACGAAGTATGCCAGCGCCTGAAGGCGCGCCCGGAAACCCGCGACATCCCGGTGATCTTCGTCACCGCGCTGAACGAAACCGAAGACGAAGCCCACGGCCTCGCGCTCGGTGCCGTCGACTACATCACCAAACCCGTCAGCCCCGCCATCGTGCTGGCCCGCGTCCGTACCCACCTCGCGCTCTACGACCAGAACCGCGAGCTCGCCCGCCAGGTCCGCGCGCACACGCTCGACCTGCTCAACACCCGCCAGCAGATCATCCACCGGCTCGGCCGCGCGGCCGAATTCCGCGACGGCGAAACCGGCAACCACATCATCCGCATGAGCCACTACTGCCGCCTGATCGGCGAGGCGGCCGGACTGGACGAAAAAGTCGTGCAGACGCTGTACCACGCCTCGCCGATGCACGACATCGGCAAGATCGGCATCCGCGACACCGTGCTGCTCAAGAACGGACCGCTGAACGAGGAGGAGTGGGCCATGATGATGCGCCACCCGGAAATCGGCGCGGAAATCATCGGCACGCACAGCGACGAACTGCTGTCTGCCGCGCGCGAGATCGCCCTCTGCCACCATGAGCACTGGGACGGCTCCGGCTACCCTCGGGGCCTGGCCGGCGAGGAAATACCGCTGCTGGCCCGCATCGCCACGATCGCCGACGTCTTCGACGCCCTGCTGACCGGCCGCTCCTACAAGCCGACGTGGAGCATCGAGGATGCCGTGGCCTACATCGAAGCGGGCGCGGGTTCGCGCTTCGATCCCGGCCTGATCGAACCTTTTCGCCGTGCCCTGCCTCGAATGATCCGGATTCGCGAACGCTTCGCCGACTCCCACGGCAAGCTGGACGACACCGAAGCCGGCCCGCGCATTCCCATCTGAGCGCAACAGCGGGAGTGACAGCCGGCGCTTGCTCACCGACAATCCACTCGCACCATGCTCCCGCGGAACCTTTAGATGAAATTGCTCGCAACAGCCTCGCACCTGAGCCGGCCGCACCTCAGCCGGCCACACCTGCATGCGCCCCTCGTCTGCCTCTTCGCCATCGCCCTGCTGGCGCAGTCCTTCGCCGCCCAGGCCCAGCGCTCCGGCAGCGTCGGCGGCTGCGACATCCGCCGCGGCACCTTGTGCACCAATGCCAATCTGAACGGCGCCCAGCTTGCCGGCGTCAATCTGGCCAATTCGCAATTCACCCGCTCCGATCTGTCGGGTGCGGACCTCAGCGGCGCAACGCTGAGCGAGGCGAATTTCTCCAGCACCGACGTGACCGGCACCAACTTCAATGGCGCCTCGATGGCGCGCATCAACCTGCGCAACGCGCGGGCCGTCAACGCCACGCTGGTCGAAGCCGACCTGCGCAACGCCGTGCTGCAGAATGCGGTGCTGACCGAGGCCGATCTCAGCGGCGCCACGCTGGCGAACGCCGACCTGACCAACGCCCGGCTCGAAGGCGCGAAGCTGGACAAGGCCGATCTGCAGCGCGCCAACCTGCGTGCCGCCAAGCTCAAGGGCGCCTCGCTGGTCGGCGCCAATCTGCAGGGCGCGATCCTGACCCGCGCGGTGCTGGCCGACGCCGATCTCAGCGGCGCCAATCTCGATCAGGCGATCTTCCTCAACGCCCAAACCGACGGCTGCATCGGCTGCCCCTGAAAACTTCCCTGCCCTCAGCGTACCGTCTGGCGCAGCTCGCCGACGATGCGCGCAGAGATCGCGCGCAGATCCAGCACTTCGCAGGCCGCGCCGATTTCCGCCGCTTCGCGCGGCATGCCATACACCACGCACGAAGCCTCGTCCTGCGCGATGGTGAAGGCCCCCGCACGGCGCATCTCGAGCAGGCCGGCGGCGCCATCCTTGCCCATGCCGGTCAGCAGCACGCCGACCGCATTGCGTCCCGCCACCCGGGCGACCGCCTGGAACAGCACATCCACCGAAGGCCGATGGCGGTTGACCGGCGCACTCCCCGACACATCGGCCAGGTAATGGCCGCCGCTGCGGACGATCGCAAGATGGGAGTGCCCCGGCGCCACATAGGCGTGGCCCGGCAGGATGCGCTCGCCATGCACCGCCTCCCTGACCACCAGGGCGCAGGTCCGGTCGAGGCGCTCGGCAAAGGAACGGGTGAAGCGTTCGGGCATGTGCTGGGTGATGACGATGCCCGGCAACCCGGTCGGCAACCCGGCCAGCACCTCGCGGATGGCCTCGGTGCCGCCGGTCGACGCACCGATGGCGATCAGTCTGTCGTTGAATGCCAGCGGCTGGCGCGAAGCCATCGCGGCACCCGCCTCAGGCCGGCCGGAGGACAGGCGCATAAGTGGTACGCCCGAGGCTGCGGAACAGATCGGCATGATTCTGCAGGCTCTCCGAATGGCCGCATATCAGCAATCCCTCAGGGCGCAGCAGCGGACGAAAACGCTCGATGATGCGGCGCTGGGTGCTCTTGTCGAAGTAGATCATCACATTGCGGCAGAAGATGGCATCGAACTGGCCGCGCAGCCCCCAGTCGGCATCGAGCAGGTTGATCCGCTTGAAGTCGATGCGGGTGGACAGTTCGGGGCGCACCTGCAGCATACCTTGCCCTGCCGGCTGGAAGAAGCGGCGCAGGCGATCGGGCGCAAGCTCGCGCACCCGCGCTTCGGCATAGACGCCGAGCCTTGCGGTTTCCAGCACCTGGGTATCCACGTCCGAGGCGACGATCTCGACACGCGTCGCAGGCAGCGCCTCGGCCAGCGTGATCGCGATCGAGTACGGCTCCTCGCCGGTCGAGGACGCCGCGCACCATACCCGGTAGGCCCCCGCGCCGGCACGGCTGCGGGCATGCTCGGCGAGCATCGGGAAATGATGCGGTTCGCGGAAGAAGGAAGTCAGGTTGGTCGTCAGCGCATTGATGAAGGCCTGGCGCTCCCGCCCGCGGTCGGCTTCGACCAGGTCGAGATACTCCTCGAAGCTCTTGAGCCCTTTCGCCCGCAGGCAGCGCACCAGCCGGCCGTACATCATGTCCTGCTTCATGTCGGACATCGAGATGCCCGCCAGCCGGTGGATCAGCTTGCGCGCACGCTCGAACTCCCGCACGGAGAACGAAAACTCCCGCATCGACTGGACCTGGCCGGTCCTGACGCCGACCTCGCTCGAAAACATCTTCATCTGCCCTCACAGCCTGCACCGCGCACATGCGCGGCAACACGCCGATTGTCGACGTTCTGCCGCGCACCGCCTGTGAGTTCTTCCCTGTTCACGACGTTTTTCATGCCGGCGGGGCATGCCGGCGTCCTTCAGCGGCATTGCCGGAACATGAAATTGCCGGGCGTCCGGCCAATGATCGCCGATGAAACCACTCACCTTCACACCGATAGCCGCTGGAGGCGTCGGCATCGGTGAAAGACGGCGAGGCACATCGTTTCCCGGTGTCCTGGGGTGCTCGTCCGGTTTTGCTGCTAAGTTTCCACCCTGATCCCAAGCTACTGGAAAACACCATGAAGCGCCCAGTCATCACCAGCCTGCTCGAAACCGATCTGTACAAGTTCACGATGTGGCAGACCATGCTGCACCGGAATCCGGCGAATCAGGCCGAGTACCGGTTCGTGTGCCGCAACAAGCCCGCTTTTCCGCTCGCCGAACTGGCAGACGAAGTGAATGCAGAGCTCGACGAACTGTGCGCGCTGCGCTTCCAGGCGGATGAACTGGCATACCTGCGCAGCCTGAGGTTCATCAAATCCGATTTCGTCGATTTCCTCTCGGTGTTCCAGCTGCAGCGCCGCTTCATCGAAGTCGGCACCAAGGGAGACCAGCTCACCGTCATTGCACGTGGTCCTCAGGTGCATGTGACGCCTTTCGAGATTTATGTGCTGGCCATCATCAATGAGCTGTACTTCCGCCGTCTCGGTGACGGCGAAGCCTGCCTTGCCGAAGCGCGGTTGCGGCTGCAGGCCAAGATCGAGCAGGGTTCTGGGTTTCTGAGCACGGCCCAGGGCCATGCCAGGCATCCGTACGAGATCTCGGATTTCGGCCTGCGCCGCCGCTATTCGGGTGCGTGGCAGCGTGAAGTGGTCGAGACGCTGAAACGGGAACTGCCCCTGCATTTCAAGGGTACTTCGAACGTCCTGCTGGCCAAGGACCTGCAGCTGACGCCGATGGGCACGATGGCGCATGAATACCTGCAGTCCTACCAGGCTTCAGGCGTGCAGCTGCGCAAATTCCAGCAGGCGGCGCTGGAGGACTGGGTGCAGGAATATCGTGGCGACCTGGGTATCGCGCTGACCGACGTCGTCGGCATGGACGCCTTCCTCGCCGACTTCGATCTCTACTTCGCCAAGCTGTTCGATGGCTTGCGCCACGACTCGGGCGATCCGGCGGAGTGGGGCGAAAAGGCGCTCGCGCATTACGAGAAGCTACGCATCGATCCGCATACCAAGCGCTTCGTCTTCAGCGATGGCCTCACTTTCCCGCAAACCTTCGAGCTTTACAAGAAGTTCGCCGAGCGCACCCAGGTCGCATTCGGCATCGGCACTAACCTGACCAACGATACCGGCAAGACACCCCTGAACATCGTCATGAAGCTGGTCACCTGCAACGGCATGCCGGTGGCCAAGCTGTCGGATTCGCCGGGAAAGACGCTGTGCGACGATGAAGTGTTTCTTTCCTACCTGCGCCAGGTTTTCGATTACACGGGTGTCGCGAGCACAGGCTCGCAAGGTGGATAAGGAAGATCCGAAGGGCGGACAGAGCCTCAGGCGAAACCCACCCTATCGAAAGAATCCCGGCAACGAATAGATTTGCCTATGGCCAGGCGTGGCGGGTTTCGCTGCGCGCCACCCGCCCTACCTCAGTTGGCCTGGCATTGCGTGGCCTCTCAGACCACGCCTGCGCCGTGCGCCTGCTGATCTGCCCAGTAACTCGACCTGACCATCGGGCCGCAGGCGGCGTTGCGGAAGCCCATCTTCAGCGCTTCGGTCTCGAACATCTTGAAGGTGTCCGGGTGCACGTAGCGCAGCACCGGCAGGTGGCCGCCGGAGGGCTGCAGGTACTGGCCGATGGTCAGCATGTCGACGTCGTGGGCGCGCATGTCGCGCATGACTTCGAGGATTTCCTCGTCGGTCTCGCCGAGGCCGACCATCAGGCCGGACTTGGTCAGCACGTCCGGGTGGCGGGCCTTGAACTGGCGCAGCAGTTCGAGCGAATAGGCGTAGTCGGAACCCGGGCGGGCCTGCTTGTACAGCCGCGGCACGGTCTCGAGGTTGTGGTTCATGACGTCGGGCGGCGCTTGGTCGAAGATGTCGAGGGCGACTTCCATGCGGCCGCGGAAGTCGGGCACCAGCACTTCGATGGTCGTCGCCGGCGAGGCGCTGCGGGTCTCGCGGATGCATTCGACGAAGTGCTGGGCACCGCCGTCGCGCAGGTCGTCACGGTCCACCGAGGTGATCACGACGTACTTCAGCCGCATCGCGGCGATGGTCTTGGCGAGGTCGCGCGGCTCGTCGGCGTTCAGCGGCTCGGGGCGGCCGTGGCCGACGTCACAGAAGGGACAGCGGCGGGTGCAGATGTCGCCCATGATCATGAAGGTGGCGGTGCCCTTGCCGAAACATTCGTGGATGTTCGGGCAGGACGCTTCTTCGCACACGGTGTGCAGCTTGTGCTCGCGCAGCGTGGCCTTGATCTCGTTGAAGCGTTCGGCTTCCTGGCCGGCACCGAGGCGGATGCGGATCCAGTCGGGCTTCTGCAGGCGCTCGGCGGGAACGATCTTGATCGGGATGCGCGCCGTCTTCGCGGCGCCGCGCTGCTTGCGGGCGGGGGTTTCCACCGAATTTTCCATGTTGTCCGCTCTCTGTGTGGTGTGGCGCTCTGGGTAGATGAGCGCGATTATGGCCCCGCCGGCGCCTCTTGCGCAGCCTGTGCAGGCTGATTATCTACATCAGGCCGCACTTCGATCGGCAGCAGCAGGCGCTGCAGGTGGGCCAGCAGGCGCTCGCCGACGGCTTCGACGCTGTCGGCCACGCCGAAATCCTTCATGCGGATGGTCTTGAGGCCCTCGTAGCCGCAGGGGTTGATCCAGCCGAAGGGCGTCAGGTCGGCATCGACGTTGATCGCCAGGCCGTGGTAGCTGCAGCCATTCCTGACCCGCAGGCCGAGCGCGGCGATCTTGGCGCCGGCGATGTAGACGCCGGGTGCGCCGTCCTTGCGCTCGGCGGCGAGGCCGTATTCGGCCAGGGTATCGATGATCGCCTGCTCCATCAGATGGACCAGTTCGCGTACCTTCAGCCGGCGCCGCGGCAGGTCGATCAGCAGGTAGGCGACGAGCTGGCCGGGGCCGTGGTAGGTGATCTGGCCACCGCGGTCGATCTGCACCAGCGGAATGCCGGCCGGGTTGCACAGCAGGTGCTCGGCCTTGCCGGCCTGCCCCAGGGTGTAGACCGGCGGATGCTGCAGCAGCCAGATCTCGTCCGCCGTGCCGTCGGTACGTCCGGCGGTGAACACGCGCATCGCTTCCAGCGCCGGCGCGTAGTCCACCAGGCCGAGGCGCTTGACGATCACAGCACCACCTTGACCAGCGGGTGCGAAGTCAGCTCGCGATACAGCGCATCGACCTGCTGCTGCGAGGTGGCGCGGAAGGTGCAGGTCACCGCCAGGTAGTTGCCCTTGCTCGACGGCCGCATCTCGGCGCCGGCGGGCTCGAAGTCCGGCGCGTGGCGCAGCACCACTTCGATCACCGCCTGGGCGAAGCCGTCCACCCGCGCGCCCATGGCCTTGATCGGGAAGTCACAGGGGTATTCGATCAGGGTCTGGCGCGGCTGCGCGCCGCTGCGTTCGCTCATGGCGTATTCGCTCAGAGGTTCTTGAAGAACAGCACGATCGCATCCCACAGGCGGCCGAAGAAGCCTGCCACCGGCACGTCCTTGAGCGCGACCACCGGATACTCGCCCAGCGGCTTGCCGTCGACGCTCAGCTTCAGCGTGCCGACCGGCTGGCCCTTCTCCAGCGGCGCGATCAGCGGCTGGCGGCTCTCCAGCGACACGGCGACGTTCTGCGCCGCCTCCTTGGGCAGCGACATGACGAAATCGCGGGTGAAGCCGACCGCCACTTCGTTGTCCTCGCCCTTCCAGACGCGGAACTGCGACAGCGCCTCGTCGGCCGAGTAGAGCTTGACCGTGTCGTAGAACTGGAAGCCGAAGTTCAGCAGCTTCAGCGACTCCTGCGCCCGCACGGTGTCGGAGGCGGCGCCGAGCACGACCGAGATCAGGCGGCGGGTTCCGCGCTGCGCAGTCGACACCAGGCAGTAGCCGGCGGTGCTGGTGTGGCCGGTCTTCATGCCGTCGACGGTGGCGTCCATGTACAGCAGGCGGTTGCGATTGGGCTGCTTGATGCCGTTGTAGGTGAACTCCTTCAGCGAGTACAGGCTGTAGAACTCGGGGAAGTCGCGCACGATCGCGCTCGCCAGCAAGGCCAGGTCGCGCGCCGTGGTGTAGAGCTGCGGGTCGGGCAGGCCGGTGGAGTTGGTGAAGTTGGTATTGGTCATGCCCAGGCGCTGGGCTTCGCGGTTCATCAGCGCGGCAAAGGCTTCCTCGCTGCCGGCGATCGCCTCGGACAGCGCCACGCAGGCGTCGTTGCCCGACTGCACGATCACGCCGCGGATCAGTTCATCGACGGTCACCGGCTTGTTCGGCTCGATGAACATGCGCGAGCCTTCCATGCGCCAGGCCTTGGTCGACACCGGTACCACCTGGTCCGGCGTCAGCGTGCCCGCCTTCAGTGCGCTGAAAGTCAGGTAGGCCGTCATCAGCTTGGTCAGCGAAGCCGGCTCGATGCGGGTGTCGGCATCCTTGTCGACGAGCACCTGCCCGGTGGCATGGTCGACCAGCACCCAGGTATTGGCGGCCAGCGCCGGCGGCGGCACGGACTGCGCCAGCGCGGCAAAGGAAAACAGTGAAATCAGGACGGCAAGGACGAAACGCATGAGGGAACCCGGAAAAAAGAGGGAAAAAGCTGGCGGGAACGCCGGATTATAAGTGCCACCCCGGCTGCGGGCCAAAGGCGAAAGGCCTTGTTTCAACCCGCTGCGGCAGCGCAGCGGCCGTTCAGCGCACGATCACGAATGGCTTGAGCTTGAGCGCCCCCCCATCCGCTCCGCCGCCGCCCGCGCGGCATCGACCGTGTCGTAGGGGCCGGCGTGCAGGCGGAAACGCTCGCCATCGGCGAACAGTTCGAGGCGCTCCGCATGTTCGCCGACTTCGTCCGCGACCGAGGCCTTGAAGTCTTCGGCGTTGGCGCGCGAGGAGAAGGCGCCGAGCTGCAGGAAGATGCCGGCGCTGGCCGAGGCGATGTGCGGCACCAGGCCGTCACCCGCTTCCATTGCGGCAGGAGCCGCAGCACCGGCTACCGCTGTACTGACCTCCGCAGTATCGACTGCCGCAGCTACCACACGTGCGGCGGCGCTCTGCCCTGCGGCTGCAGCAGCGCTGGCCCCCGCGCCCGACGGCGCCAGCGGCGGCAGCATGCGCGGCGCGGCGTCCACCACCTCGGCAGGGGCCTGTGCAGGCGCCGGTGGCGGCGCGGCTTCGGCGACCTGCTGGGCCTGGCGGCCGCGTATCGGCGGCACCGGCCTCGCCGCCGCGACCAGCGGCAGTTCGTCCGGCAGGATCTGCTCGACTTCGACTTCCGCGCTGCCGGCGTTGATGTAGCCCAGCTTGTGGGCCGCGGTATAGGACAGGTCGATGATGCGGCCCTTGTGGAAAGGGCCGCGGTCGTTGATCCGTACCACCACCGAGCGCCCGCTGGCCAGGTGCGTGACGCGCACGTAGCTCGGAATCGGCAGCGTCGGATGCGCGGCGGTCATCGCATACATGTCGTAGGGTTCGCCGCTGGACGTGGGATTGCCATGGAAGCGGCGGCCGTACCAGCTCGCCCGCCCGCGCTCGCGGTGAGGCTTGAGTTCGGTGGCCGGCACGTAGCCCTTGCCGAAGACGTTGTAGGGCCGGTTGGCGAAGCGGTGCAGCGGCTCGAGGCGGGGCTCGGCGTCGGGAATGGCGTCGAGGTTGTCGGGCGGCACCTCGTCCGGGCCGTCGTCCTTGTAATAGCCGCCGCCCCGGCCGGCGGGCTTCGCCGCACTCGCCGCAGGCGGCTCGGCCGCGGCGCTGCCTTCATCGCGTTTCGGCGCGGAACCGCAGGCCGACAGCAGCACGACGGCGAATGCCAGCACGGCCGCGCCGGCCAGCCCGCGGCAGCGCGATCGTCGCATGGCCGGGGTGCTGACGCTTCCGGCATCGGCCTGGGCAGGATCGGATTTCATCGGCGCTCCTCGGTTGTTCAAGCCTTGCGCGCCGTCAGCCGGCTGCGCTGGATGCTCATCAGGATACCCACGCCCAGACACAGCGTGACGAGCGCGGTTCCCCCATAGCTGATGAAGGGCAGCGGCACGCCCACGACGGGCAGGATGCCGCTGACCATGCCCATGTTCACGAAGGCATAGGTGAAGAAGATCATCGTGATCGCGCCGGCGAGCAGGCGCGATGCATGCGTGGGCGCGAAGGCCGCGATGACGAAGCCGCGCACGATCAGCAGCAGGTAGGTCGCCAGCAGCACGACGGCGCCGATCAGGCCGAATTCCTCGGCCAGCACGGCGAAGATGAAGTCGGTATGGCGTTCGGGCAGGAAGGCGAGATGGGTCTGGGTGCCTTCCATCCAGCCCTTGCCCATCAGCCCGCCGGAGCCGATGGCAATGGTGGACTGGATGATGTGGAAACCCTTGCCGAGCGGATCGCGCGTCGGGTCGAGCAGGGTGCACACGCGCTGCTTCTGGTATTCGCGCAGCACCTGCCAATCGACTTCGGGCTGGCACAGCGTGTCGCCGAAGGCGACGACCGAGCCCAGGCCGATGACCAGCGCGACCATCAGCGGCACGATCAGCTTCCACGACAGGCCGGCGAAATAGATCACGTACAGGCCGGAAGCAGCGACCAGCAGGCTGGTGCCGAGGTCGGGCTGGATCAGGATCAGACCGACCGGCACCACCAGCAGCGCGCCGGCGATGAGGAAATCGACGAAGCGGGTCTGGCCTTCGCGCTGGTGGAAATACCAGGCCAGCATCAGCGGCATCGAGATCTTCATGATCTCGGACGGCTGGATGCGGGTGATGCCGATGTCGAGCCAGCGCCGCGCGCCTTTCGAGATATCGCCGAACAGATCGACCCCGATCAGCAGCACCACGCCGAGCGCATACAGCGGCAGCGCGAGCCGCAGCAGATGCGCGGGCGTCAGCCAGGCCATCGCCCACATCGCCGCCAGCGCGATGGCGAAATGCAGCGCCTGGTTGTCCAGGCGCTCGGGCGAGGCGCTCTGCATCAGCACCCAGGCATAACCGAGCAGCACCGCCAGCAGCAGCATCAGGATCGGGTCGATCGGCCGCAGGAAGGCGCGCACGAGCGCGAGCGGGTTGAAACGCCAGTTGCTCATCGCAGGCTCCCAGCCGGCTCTTCGGCCGCCGCAGCACCGGCCGCCGCAGCATCGGCCGGGGCCGCTTCGGCCTGCTCGCCGCCTTCGAGTTCGCCGGCGACCGCATCCTCCGCCGCCGGCTCGGCCGCCTGCCGGTGCAGCAGGTAATAGTCCATCACCTGGCGCGCGATCGGCGCCGCCGACTGCGCGCCGAAGCCGCCGTTCTCGACCAGCACCGCGAGCGCGATGCGCGGTGCCTCGGCCGGCGCATAGGCGATGAACCAGGAATGATCGCGCAGGCGCTCGCGCACCCGTCCCTCGACGTAGCGCTGGCCGCGCAGCGAGAACACCTGCGCCGTGCCGGTCTTGCCGCCCGAGGTGTATTCCGCCCCCTGGAAAGCGCGCTTGCCGGTACCGCTGATATTCACGCCGACCATGCCGTCGCGCACCGCCCTGATGTTGCTCGTCTTGAGCGGGATCTCGCGCAGCGGCTCGGGTTCGACCGCACGCCGCTGCGCGGTGCGCGAATCGACCACGTAGCGCACGATGTGCGGCCGGTACAGCTTGCCGTCGTTGACCAGCGCCGCCAGCGCATTGGCCAGTTGCAGCGGCGTGAAGGCGTTGTAGCCCTGGCCGATGCCGACCGAGATCGTCTCGCCGGCGAACCATTGCTGCTGTTCGGCGCGGCGGAAGCGCTGGCGCTTCCATTCCGGCGAGGGCAGCACGCCATTGGCTTCGCCCGGCAGGTCGATGCCGGTGCGCGCACCGAAGCCGAACGGCGCCATGAACTTGGCGATGTTGTCGATGCCGAGATCATGGGCGAGCTGGTAATAGTAGGTGTTGCACGACACGACGATGGACTTGTGCAGGTCGACCATGCCGTGGCCGCCGATCTTGTCGTCCATGAAACGATGGTTGCCGAGGGTGAAATAGCCGAAGTCGGCGATCGCCTGCCCCGGCGTGCGCTTGCCCGTCTCCAGCCCGGCCAGCGCCATGAAGGGCTTGAACGTGGAACCCGGCGGGTAGGCCGAATAGATCGCGCGGTTCAGCAGCGGATGATCGGGCGATTCGTTGAGCGCCTTCCAGTCCTGGGTGGAGATGCCATCGACGAACAGGTTGGGATCGAAGCTCGGCGTCGACACCAGCGCCAGCACGCCACCGGTGGACGGCTCGATCGCCACCAGTGCGCCGCGGCGCGCGCCGAAGGCGCTTTCGGCCACGCGCTGCAGCTCGATGTCGAGCGTCAGCTCGAGGTCGTTGCCCGGCGTCGGCGCGATGCTCGACAGCGCGCGCACCGCCCGCCCGCCGGCATTGACCTCGACCTGCTCGATGCCGGTGGTGCCGTGCAGCTCGGATTCGTAGAACTGCTCCAGCCCGGCCTTGCCGATGTGCTGGGTGCCGCGGTAGTTGGCGGTTTCGCCCGCTTCCTCGATGCGCTCGACGTCGCGCTGGTTGATGCGGCCGATGTAGCCGACGACGTGCGCCCCCACCGTGCCCTGCGGATAGTCGCGCAGCAGCCGCGCCTTCACGTCGACGCCCGGCAGGCGGTAGCGCTGCGACACGACGCGGGCGACTTCCTCGTCGCTGAGGCGGCTGCGCACCGGCACGCTCTCGAAGCTGCGGCTTTCCTCCAGCAGCTTCATGAAGCGCCGGCGCTCGCGCGGCTCGATCGCCACCAGCGTGGCGAGTTCGTCCAGCGTGCCCTGGATGTCCCTGACCTGCGACGGCGTGATCTCCAGCGTGTAGGTGGCGTAGTTGCGCGCCAGCACGACGCCGTTGCGATCGACGATGGTGCCGCGATGCGGCACTTTCGGCAGCAGCGCGATGCGGTTGTCCTCGGCCCGCGTCAGGTAGTAGTCGTGGCGCACCACCTGCAGGTAATGGAAGCGCGCCGCCAGCAGCCCCAGGCAAACGCAGACGAACAGCATCGCCACCACCACCCGCAGGCGGAAGCGGGCGAGCTCCTGGGCGGTGGAACGAATCTCCGTCATCCGCCGCGGGCCTCAGATCGGCCGGTTGTCGTCGCGGTCGACCGGCTGGTACTGCGGCAGCAGCAGCAGCATCGACAGCGGCGCCCACAGCGCGGTACTGCTCAGGCTGGAGAGGAAGTAGGACCAGCCCGGGAACTCGGCGCCGGCCAGCAGGCGCACCACCAGCATCAGCGCCTGGGTCAGCAGGAACAGCGGCAGGAAGTGCAGCGCCTGCTGCCACAGCGGGAACCACATCACCCGCCGCGCCGCGCCGTTGGCCAGATAGGCCAGCACCACGTAGGCCAGCGCATGCTGGCCCATCGCCGCGCCCTGGCCAACGTCCACCAGCAGGCCGAGCACGAAGCCCGCGCCCATGCCGACGCGCTGCGGCTCGCGCACGCACCAGATCGCCAGCACCAGCGCCACCCAGCCGGGAATGCCCGGCGCCCGCCCGGTCGGGATGTATTCGAGCCCCAGCGCGACGATCAGGCTGAGATAGACGAACCACAGCTTGACCGGCAGCAGGATGCGGCTGGAACGGTTGGTCGGCTGCATCGTTCAGCGCTCCTGGTCCGGTGCCGGCGGCGGCGGCGGGTAGGCGGTGCGGCCGATCACCAGCACCTGCACGCTGGTGTCGATGTCCGCCAGCGGTTCGCAATCGATGCGGGCGAAAGCGTCGGAGCTGCGGTCGACCATGGTCACGTCCGCCACCGGCAGGCCGGGCACGAAAATGCCGTCGAGGCCGGAGGTGACGAGCCGGTCGCCTTCGCGGATGTCGGCATCGGCCAACACGAAGCGCATTTCCAGGCGGCCGCGGCCGGTGCCGAACAGCACGCCGCGCACGCCGTTGCGCAGCACGCTGACCGGGATCGCCTGGTTGCGGTCGGTGAGCAGGGTGACCTCGGACTGCACCGGATGCACACGCGTGACCTGGCCGACCACGCCTTTGGCGTCGATCACGGCCAGCCCGGGCTCGACACCCTGCTGGGCACCCCGGTCGAGGATGACCTTGCGGGCGAAGGGGTCGGGCGCGTTGTAGAGGATGTCGGCGGCGACGCTCTTGACGGCGACGCGCTGCGACATGCCGAGCAGGCCGCGGAGTTCGGCATTCTCCTTTTCGAGCAGCTCGAAGCGCAGCAGGCGTTCGCCGGTCGTCAGATGGTCCCGGCGCAGTTCGGCGTTCTCGAGCTGGACTTCGACCAGGGTGGCGAAATAGCGCGAGGCGTTGCGCACGAAGTCGGCCGGCTTGGCGGCGGCCATCTGCAGCGGGTAGGTCACCACCGACAAGGCATTGCGTACCACCTCCAAGTAGCGGAAACGCAGGTCCGCCACCAGCAGCACCAGGCAGATGGCGACGAACACCGACAGGCGCGTAACCGGCGTCAGTCCGCGCTTGAAGATCGGAGGGGTCTTGTGGCCGACTAGAGACATCCGGGAAACCAGGAGCCACCGGAGCGAAAGCGGTGGCGGGGACGATGACGAAGGCAGGCCCCGGCGGCAAGGCCGGGGCAGCGGCTCACTCGGAGGTGAAGATCGCCGCGAGCTTGTCCATCTTGTCGAGCGCCATGCCGCAGCCGCGCGCGACGCAGGTCAGCGGCTCTTCGGCGACGACCACCGGCAGACCGGTTTCCTCCATCAGCAGGCGGTCGAGGTCGCGCACCAGCGCACCGCCGCCGGTCATCATCAGGCCGCGCTCGGCGATGTCGGCGCCGAGTTCGGGCGGCGTCTGCTCGAGGCCGATCTTGACCGCGGAGACGATCTGGTTGAGCGGCTCGGCCAGCGCTTCGAGGATCTCGTTGGACGACACCGTGAAGCTGCGCGGAATGCCTTCGGCCAGGTTGCGGCCCTTGACTTCCATTTCGCGCACTTCGGAGCCGGGGAAGGCCGAGCCGATCTCCTTCTTGATCTTCTCGGCGGTGGTCTCGCCGATCAGCATGCCGTAGTTGCGGCGGATGTAATTGACGATGGCCTCGTCGAACTTGTCGCCGCCGACGCGGATGCTGCCCGAGTAGACGATGCCGCCGAGCGAGATCACGCCGACCTCGGTGGTGCCGCCGCCGATGTCCACCACCATCGAGCCGGTCGCGTCCGACACCGGCAGGCCGGCGCCGATCGCCGCCGCCATCGGCTCCTCGATCAGGAAAACCTGCGAGGCGCCGGCCGCCAGCGCCGCATCGCGGATCGCGCGGCGTTCGACCTGGGTGGAGCCGCAGGGCACGCAGATGATGATGCGCGGCGAAGGCGACAGCAGGCGCGAATCATGCACCTTCTTGATGAACTGCTTGATCATCTGCTCGGTGACGACGAAGTCGGCGATCACGCCGTCCTTCATCGGCCGGATCGCGGTGATGTTGCCGGGCGTCTTGCCCAGCATCTGCTTGGCGGTGTGGCCGACGGCCTGGATCGAGCGCTTGGCGTTGGGACCGCCTTCGGTACGGATCGCCACCACCGAGGGTTCGTCGAGCACGATGCCCTTGCCGCGCACGTAGATCAGGGTGTTGGCGGTGCCGAGGTCGATCGCGAGATCGTTGGAAAAATAGGAGCGCAGGAAACCGAACATGAGGCCTTCCGAAACCGGTGGAATGGTTGAGCCGCGTGGCGCACCGGACGAAGGCATGGTGCGCCGCAACGCGAGCGCCCCGCTCGCTGCCGCCCGATGGCGCAGCCCCGGCGGGGCAAAGACGATTATGATAACCTACAAACCTTTGTGGATTCAGCAGGTTTTGTTACCTCATGTCGCTTTCCAATGAACAAGTCGGGCACCTCGCCCGCCTCGCACGCATCGCCCTTTCCGATGCCGAAATCGACGCCACCCGCGACAAGCTGAACGGCATCTTCGGCCTCATCGAGCAGATGCAGGCGGTCGACACGACCGGCGTCGAACCCATGAGCCATCCGCAGGAGCTCGCCACCCGCCTGCGCGAGGACCTCGTCACCGAACAGGACAGGCGTGCCGCCTTCCAGCAGGTCGCCCCGCAGACCGAGGCCGGGCTGTACCTGGTACCGAAAGTCATCGAATGATCCGCGGCGCGCCTGGCGCGCCTTCACCTGGCTTGCCGAACACATGATCCACGCTTCCCTTCCGGAACTGCGCCGCGCGCTCGACGCCCGGCAGATTTCCAGCGTCGAGCTCGCGACCCTGTTCCTCGACCGCATCGACGCGCTCGACTCCCGACTCAACGCCTTCATCACCGTCGACCGCGACGGCGCGCTGGCCGCTGCCCGCGCCGCCGATGCGCGCATCGCCGCCGGCCGGGCCGGTGCGCTGACCGGCATCCCGCTCGCCCACAAGGACGTGTTCTGCACCGAAGGCGTGCTGACCACCTGCGGCTCGAAGATGCTGTCGAACTTCGTCAGCCCCTACGACGCCCACATCGTCGGCCTGCTCAAGGCCGCCGGCGCGGTCAGCCTGGGCAAGACCAACATGGACGAGTTCGCGATGGGCTCGTCCAACGAAAGCTCCTTCTACGGCGCGGTGAAGAACCCGTGGAATCCCGAGCGCGTGCCGGGCGGTTCGTCCGGCGGCTCGGCCGCGGCGGTGGCGGCACGCCTGGCGCCGATCGCCACCGGCACCGACACCGGCGGCTCGGTGCGCCAGCCGGCGGCCTTCTGCGGCATCACCGGCATCAAGCCGACCTACGGCGTGGTCAGCCGCTACGGCATGATCGCCTACGCCTCCTCGCTCGACCAGGGCGGCGCCTTCGGCGCCAGCGCCGAGGACTGCGCGCTGCTGCTGTCGGCGATGGCCGGCTTCGACGCGCGCGATTCGACCAGCCTGGAGCGCCCGGCCGAGGACTACGCCGCCGCGCTCGCCGCACCGGCCGCGGCACGGCCGCTCGAAGGCCTGCGCATCGGCCTGCCGCGCGAGTTCTTCGCCGAAGGCATGGCCGAGGACGTGCGGACCGCGGTCGACGCCGCGATCGAACAATACCGCGCGCTCGGCGCCTCCACGGTCGAAGTGTCGCTGCCCAACGCCAGGCTGGCGATTCCCGCCTACTACGTGATCGCACCAGCCGAATGCTCGAGCAATCTGTCGCGCTTCGACGGCGTGCGCTACGGCCACCGCGCAGCCGAATACGGCGACCTCGCCGACATGTACGGCAAGACCCGCGCCGAAGGCTTCGGCGCCGAAGTGAAACGCCGCATCCTGGTCGGCACCTACGTGCTGTCGCACGGCTATTACGACGCCTACTACCTGCAGGCGCAGCGCCTGCGCCGGCTGATCGCGCAGGACTTCCAGGCCGCGCTGCAGCACTGCGACATCATCGCCGGCCCGACCACGCCGACCACCGCCTGGGCCCTGGGCCAGATGGCGGACGACCCGGTGCAGATGTACCTGTCGGACATCTTCACTCTCGCGGTCAACCTCGCCGGCCTGCCCGGCCTGTCGCAGCCCTGCGGCTTCGGCAGCGATGGCCTGCCGGTGGGCCTGCAGCTGATCGGCGACTACTTCGGCGAAGCCCGCCTGCTGAACGCTGCCCACCGCTTCCAGCAGGTCACCGACTGGCATGCGCGCCGGCCGGCGATCGCGGCTTGAGCCGATGATGCCTTTCGTGCCCCCGATCCCGCCGCGCCGGCTGCTGCGTGCCGGCCTGGCCGCAGCCGCGGCCGGCCTGCTCGCCTCCTGCGCCACGCCGCCGTGGCAGGCGCCGGGGCCGGCCGAAAGCGAAACACGGCCGAGCGAACGCCCCGGCCGCCTGAAGCCGATGCCGGTGCGCCCGCTCGACGTCCAGGCCGACTGCCGCTTCCGCGACGAGACCGGCTACAGCGCGACCGCGGTGCTCGACATCAGCCACTCCGACGTCAAGCGCTTCAGCGCCACGGTGGACATCCCGCGCCGCGGCAGTTGCCGCTTCGACGGCCCCTTCACCCAGACGCGCCGCATGCCCAGCGTGGAGCTGCGCGCCAAGGACGGCTGCACGGTCAACATCTGGGAGCAGGGCAACCAGGTCACGGTGGGCTTTTCCGATTGCGCGCGGCGCTGCAGCCGCGGCACCTTCGACTACGTATGGCCGATCATCGTCGATCGGACCAGCGGCCAGTGCCATTGAGCCGGCGCCGCGAACCGCAACAAGAGAAACGACCATGAGCAGAACGGATTGGGAAGTCGTGATCGGGCTGGAAGTCCATGCCCAGCTCAACACCGCCAGCAAGATCTTTTCCGGCGCCAGCACCGCCTTCGGCGCCGAGCCCAACGTGCAGGCCAGCGCGGTGGACATCGCCCTGCCGGGCGTGCTGCCGGTGCTGAACCGCGGCGCGGTCGAGCGCGCGATCCGCTTCGGCCTCGCGATCGGCGCCCACGTCGCGGAAAAGAGCGTGTTCGCGCGCAAGAACTACTTCTACCCCGACCTGCCGAAGGGCTACCAGATCAGCCAGATGGACCTGCCGGTGGTGCAGGGCGGCGCGATCACGATCCGCGTCGGCGAAGGTGAGCAAGCCTACGAGAAGACCGTGCGCCTGACCCGCGCCCACCTCGAAGAGGATGCCGGCAAGAGCCTGCACGAGGACTTCCACGGCATGACCGGCATCGACCTCAACCGCGCCGGCACGCCGCTGCTCGAGATCGTCTCCGAGCCCGACATGCGCTCCTCGGCCGAAGCCGTCGCCTATGCCCGCTCGCTGCACGCGCTGGTGCGCTGGATCGACATCTGCGACGGCAACATGCAGGAAGGCTCCTTCCGCTGCGACGCCAACGTGTCGGTGCGCAAAAAAAGCGCGACCGCACTCGGCACCCGCCGCGAGATCAAGAACCTGAACTCCTTCCGCTTCCTGCAGCAGGCGATCGACTACGAAGTGCAGTGGCAGATCGACACCATCGAGGACGGCGGCCGCGTGCAGCAGGCCACCGTGCTGTTCGATCCCGACAGCGGCGAGACGCGCATGATGCGCAGCAAGGAAGACGCCCACGACTACCGCTACTTCCCCGATCCCGACCTGCTGCCGCTGCTGATCCCGGCCGACTGGAAGGCGCACGTGCAGGCGGAGATGCCCGAACTGCCGGGCGCGATGAAGGCCCGCTTCATGGACGAATGGGGCCTGTCCGCCTACGACGCCACCACGCTGACGGCCTCGAAGGAAGTCGCCGATTTCTACCAGGCGACGGTGACGGCCGCCGGTCCGGCGCTGGCCAAGCCCTGCGCCAACTGGGTCATGGGCGACCTCGCGGCGCGCCTGAACAAGGCCGAACTCGACATCGGCGCCTCGCCGGTGTCGGCCGCCCAGCTTGCCGGCCTGGTGATGCGCATCGCCGACAACACCCTCTCCAACGCCATCGGCAAGAAGGTGTTCGAGGCGCTGTGGAACGGCGAAGGCCTGAGCGCCGACGAGATCATCGACAGGCAGGGCCTGAAGCAGGTCACCGACAGCGGCGCGATCGAGGCGATGATCGACGAAGTGCTGGCGGCCAACCAGAAGTCGGTGGACGAATTCCGCGCCGGCAAGGAAAAGGCCTTCAACGCGCTGGTCGGCCAGGTCATGAAGGCCAGCAAGGGCAAGGCCAGCCCGGCGCAGGTCAACGAACTGCTGAAAAAGAAGCTCGGCGCCTGAGGCAGGCAGGCACCAGGCAAGGGGCGCGACCATCGGCCGCGCCCGCTTCGCTATACTGCCGGTTCCCGTACCGACATCGCGGAGACTCCGATGTGCCAGCTGCTCGGCATGAACTGCAATGTGCCGACCGATATCTGTTTCTCCTTCGCCGGCTTTCGTGCCCGCGGCGGCCTCACCGACCACCACCGGGACGGCTGGGGCATCGCGTTCTTCGAAGGCGCCGGGGTTCGCGCCTTCCTCGACCCCAACCCGAGTGCGGATTCGCCGGTCGCCGAACTGGTCAAGCACTACCCGATCCACTCGCTCAACGTCATCGCCCACATCCGCAAGGCCACGCAGGGCATCGTCGGGCTCGAGAACACCCATCCCTTCCAGCGCGAGCTGTGGGGGCGCTACTGGATCTTCGCCCACAACGGCAACCTGAAAGGCTTCGCCCCCAGACTGTCCGGCCGCTTCCAGCCGGTCGGCAACACCGACTCCGAGCTCGCCTTCTGCTACATCCTCGACCGCCTGGCCCAGCGTTTCCCGCAAGGCACGCAGGACACTGCCGAGCTGCATGCCGCCCTGCGCGAGCTGGCGCTCGAAGTCGGCAGCCTCGGCGAATTCAACTTCCTGCTGTCGGACGGCAAGCGCTTGTTCGCGCACTGTTCGTCGCGGCTGTGCTACATCGTCCGCAAAGCGCCTTTCCCGGTGGCCCACCTGGCCGACGAGGACGTCACCGTCGACTTCAACCAGGTCACGACGCCGTCCGACCGCGTCGCCGTGATCGCCACCACGCCGCTGACCGACAACGAGGCCTGGATCCAGATTCCGCCCGGCAACCTGTTCGCCTTCCATGACGGCGAGCCGGTCGACATGGCCGAAACCCGCACGGTGGCGCAGGACTATCCGCGGCGAGATGCCGGTTGTGAGCAACAATTCCTCGCCCCGGCCGCGCGGAGCCGCTAGAGTTCCGCGGTTTCCCGCCATTCAAGCCGTCGAGGATCGCCATGGATTGTCCGCTGTGCCCCGCATCTGCCGAACAGCTCATCTGGGAGGACGGGCGCTGCCGCGTCATTCGCGTCGATGACGACGCCCACCCCGGCTTCTGCCGCGTGATCTGGAACGAGCACGTCGCCGAGATGAGCGACCTGCTGCCGGCAGACCGGCGCCACCTGCTCGACGTCGTGCTGGCCACCGAAAGCGCGCTGCGCACCCTGCTGCACCCGGACAAGATCAACCTCGCCAGCTTCGGCAACATGGTGCCGCATCTCCATTGGCACGTGATTCCGCGCTATCGCGACGACCGCCACTTCCCGGAATCGGTCTGGGGACCGGCCCAGCGCCAGGGCATCGTCCATGCCGCTGCCGACCCGGTCGCGCTGGCGCGCGCCATCGACAGCGCCCTCGCCACCCAGGCCTGATCCACCTTTCCCCACGCCTTCCGCCATGGACTTCTCCAATCCGGCCGTCTGCCTCGATCTGCTGCAGAAGCTGCACCCGACGGACATCCCGCGCACGCATGCCCTGCTGAGCGACATGATCGAGACCCTGCTGCATGCGGCGCCGGCACCCAACCAGCACCTCGAAGTGCTCGAAGCCGCGCGCGAGGCGATCGCCTGCAGCCAGGAAGGCATCTCGCGCCGCTACGCCAGCCTGCCGCTGCCGCCCGACGGCGAGGAAAACGCCTCGCTGCAGCGGGTGGTCCGGCTGTGGCGCAACCTGTCCCGCTCCTACGCCCAGATCGCCCGGCTCGACGCGGCGGCCGGCACGCTGGACGACCAGCACGCCCTGCTGGCCCAGCGCCGCACCTACTACACCGGCCAGGTCCTGTTCGAGTACTTCCGCGCGCGGCGCGAAGTGCCGCCGGGCTGCTGGGCGGAAATCCATGCCGCCCATGCGGATGCGGTCCATGCAGGCGTCCACCGCATCCGCGTCCCCGATCCGCTCAACGAGGTATGGCACGCGCAGAGCGCGCTGGAAGCCTACGTCGCCATCCTGCTGACCGATCTCGCCAACCCGTACGGCCGCAGCGAGCGCGAGCTGAACTGGGTCATCCGCTGGGCACAGCGCTTCGCGCCTTACTGCGATCTCGCTGCGGCCGACGAAAACACCAGGCCCACCGACTACGGCGTCGATATCCATGGCGACGTCGGCCTGCGCCCGCTGGGCCTGGTGCCGCAGGCACCGGCACGGCTGCGCTTCGACGGCAGCACGCTCGCCAACCAGATCCAGGCCGTGCTGGCGCAGTTCAAGCGGGGCGCGAAGCCGGCTTCGCTGGGGCTGGGCGAGGATTGCCCGACCGACGCCAGCGCGCGCCTGCTGCTGTCGCTGTACCGGCCCTGGGGCCGCGGCACGGCCGGCCGGCGCTTCCCGCGCCGACGCGCCGAAGGCATGCTGCAATTGAGTGCCGACTGGCTGGCGATCGGCTTTGCCATCGAAGGCGTGGTGTTCCGCCAACCGCGCACCGACAGCCCGCTGCACCGCCTGCGCGAGGACATCTCGCTGCTGGCGTTCGGCGGCCAGGTGCCGAAGGTCGATACACCCGAGCATGAACAGGCGCGCCACCAGCGCGACGCCGAGCGCCTCGGGCTGGATTACGAGCAGTGGACGATCCAGGACCAGTCCGTTGCCGGCTTCCGGCTCCAGCGCCGCACGGCCGGAGAACGCATCGCCCACCACCAGCTCGTCGGCATCCGCCCGCCGGACGGCGCGCATTTCCTGCTCGGCGACCTGAGCTGGCTGATGTACCGCGAAGACGGCACGCTCGAGGCCGGCATCGAAGTGCTGCCCGGCGTGCCCCGCATGGTTTCGGTGCGCCAAGCCGGTCCCAGGAGCGGGCGGGCGCCGTGGCAGCAGGGTTTCCTGCTGCCCGAGGCGAGCGCGCTCAAGCTCCCGGCCTGCATCGTCCTGCCGTCGCAGTGGTATGCCGCCGGCCAGCGGGTGGAAATCCACCACGACGGCACGGCGCGCCAGATTCGCCTGCAGCGCCTGGTCCGGCGCGGCACGAACTACGATCTGTGCGCCTTCGAGGCAGAGCAGGCCGCCATTCCCGAAGACATGCCCGGCTAGTTTTCGTCGCCGATCCTGCCCGGCGGGAAACGCATCGCGAAACGGCTGCCCTTGCCCGGCTCGCTGTCGACCTGCAGCACCGCCTGGTGCCGGTTCAGGATGTGCTTGACGATGGCCAGGCCGAGCCCGGTGCCGCCGGTCTCGCGCGAGCGGCCACGGTCCACGCGGTAGAAACGCTCGGTCAGGCGCGGGATGTGCTCGGGGTCGATGCCGATGCCGTCGTCCCTGACCCAGTATTCGCCGCCCTCGGCATCGACGCGCCAGCCCAGTTCGACGTGCCCGCCCGCCGGCGTGTAGCGGACCGCGTTGGTGGCAAGGTTGGAGAACGCGCTGTGCAGTTCCCTGGCGCTTCCTTTGAGCTCACCGCCGCCTTCGAGCACCAGCGTGACGGTATGGCGGCCGGCCGACAACGATTCGGCCTCGCGCAGCACGGTCTGCATCAGCTCAGTCACATCCACCCGCTCCTCCAGCGGCGCCGGAGCGCCCGTCTCGAGCGCCGACAGCGCCAGCAGGTCCTCGATCAGGTGCCGCATGCGGCTCGACTGCTCGTGCGCCAGCGACAGGAAATGCAGCACCTCGTCACGGCTGAAGTCGTCGAGGCCGTCGATCAGGGTCTCGAGAAAGCCGCCGACGACGGTCAGCGGCGTACGCATCTCGTGCGACACGTTGGCGACGAAGTCGCGGCGCATGTTCTCCAGGCGCTGCAGCTTGGAGATGTCGCGCGACAGCACCATGCGCCGGCTGCCGGCGAAGCGGATGATCTGCACCTGCAAGGCCCTGTCCCTGCGGCCCGGCAGCTGCATGATCAAGGGCTCGGCATGGCGGTCGGTCTGCAGGTAGGCGACGAAGTCGGGCTGGCGCACCAGGTTGGCGACCGGCACGCGCAGATCACGGCGGCGATCGAGGCCGAAATGCTGCTCGGCCATCACGTTGAGCCATTCGATGCTGTCGTCCTCGGCCAGATAGAGCAGGCCGTCCGGCATCGCCTGCGCCGCCTGCTGGAAACGGCCCAGTTCCTCCGACAACTTGTCGCGTACTGCGAGTTCGCGCTGGAAGCGGTCTTCCAACTCGTCGAACACGCTGCCCCACAGGCCTTCGACCTGCGGCGGCATGCTGCCGACCGGCTGGCGCGCCCATTCCACCAGCAGGCGCACATGGCGCACGAGCAGGATGGCGATGGCCAGCAGGCCCAGCACCACCAGGGCAAGCGCGGCGTCGCTGCCACGGTAATGGCCTGCCAGCAATGCCAGTGCCAGCACGGCGGTAACCGGTACGCCGATGCCGACGGCGATGTAGCGGAGAGGACGATGGATCACGCTGCTTCCATGCCGGTCAGCGCGCGGCCGGCGCCTGCGGCGTCTGGGTCGAAAAGCGATAACCGCTGCCGCGAACGGTCTGGATCAACGCATCGAAGCCATCCGGTTCGAGCACCGAGCGCAGGCGACGGATATGCACGTCCACCGTCCGTTCCTCGACGAAGACGTGGTCGCCCCAGACCTGGTCGAGCAGTTGCGCGCGCGAATGCACCCGCTCCGGGTGAGTCATCAGGAAGTGCAGCAGGCGGAACTCGGTCGGCCCCAGGGTCAGCACCTTGCCGTCGGCGGTCACGCGGTGGGTGCCCGGATCGAGCCGCAGCCCGCCCAGTTCGACGGCATCCTCGGTGGTCTGCGGCGCCCGCCGGCGCAGCACCGCCTTGATGCGTGCGACCAGCTCGCGCGGACTGAAGGGCTTGGTGATGTAGTCGTCGGCACCGGTTTCGAGCCCGGTGACCTTGTCCTGCTCCTCGCCGCGGGCGGTGAGCATGATGATCGGAATGGCACGCGTACGCTCGTCGGCCCGCAGGCGGCGGGCGAGCTCGATGCCCGAAGCGCCCGGCAGCATCCAGTCGAGCAGGATCAGGTCGGGCAGCGCTTCGCGCACGATGCGCTGGGCCGATTCGGCGTCGGCGGCACGGACCACGTGATGGCCCGCGCGATTGAGGTTGGCGGCGATCAATTCCTGGATCGCCGGTTCGTCTTCCACGAGCAAGATGTTCGCTGGCATGCTGTCGATTCCCCGCTATTGACGGGCACAGTCTATTGCAGCTGTTTGACGTTTTGATGACACGTCATCGGCCTGCAACACGGCTGGCGGCCGCGGCACGGGGCCGGGCGGTAACGATTCGGGTATGATTGTGGCCCCCGAATGCGAGGCTTTGGCCATGGCCGGACTGGATCGGAACACCCCGCTTCCCACCGAAATCACGCTGCACAGCCAGTCGAAGCGGCTCGAGATCGCCTTCGACGACGGCAGCCGTTTCACCTTGCCCTTCGAGTTCCTACGCGTGCATTCGCCCTCGGCCGAAGTCCGCGGACACGGTCCGGGGCAGGAAACCCTGCAGCAGGGCAAGCGCGACGTCGATGTGGTCGACCTGCAGCCGGTGGGCAACTACGCGGTCCGCCCGGTGTTCTCCGACGGCCACGACAGCGGCCTGTACTCCTGGGACTACCTCTACACGCTCGGCCAGCAGCAGGAAACACTGTGGCAGACCTACCTCGACCGCCTTGCCCGGGCCGGCGGCAGCCGCGATCCCGCCAAGGTGCCGCCGCCGGCGCCGAAGAGCGGTTGCGGACATCATCACTGAGACGATCATGAGCGACAAGACGACGCACTTCGGCTTCCAGACGGTTGCCGAGGAAGCCAAGGAAAGGAAGGTGGCCGAGGTGTTCTCCTCGGTCGCGCAGAAATACGACGTGATGAACGACCTGATGTCGTTCGGCCTGCACCGCCTGTGGAAGCATTTCACGATCCAGGTCTCCGGTGTGCGCGAAGGCGACCGCGTGCTCGACGTCGCCGGCGGCACCGCCGACCTGTCGCTGGCCTTCGCCCGCAAGGTCGGCAGGAGCGGGCAGGTGTGGCTGACGGACATCAACCACGCCATGCTGTCGCGCGGCCGCGACCGCATGATCGACCACGGCTACGCGATGCCGAGCGCCCAGTGCAACGCCGAGAAGCTGCCTTTCCCGGACGACTGGTTCGACTGCGTAACCGTCGCCTTCGGCCTGCGCAACATGACCCACAAGGACGTCGCGCTGGCCGAGATGCGCCGTGTGCTGCGCCCCGGCGGCCGCCTGCTGGTGCTCGAGTTCTCGCGCGTGTGGAAACCGCTGTCGCCGATCTACGACCTGTATTCCTTCAAGCTGCTGCCGTGGATGGGCAAGCAGGTGGCGAACGATGCCGAGAGCTACCGCTATCTGGCAGAATCCATCCGCATGCACCCCGGCCAGGAAGAATTGAAGGGCATGATGGAACAAGCCGGCCTTTCGCGTGTCGATTACTTCAACCTCAGTGCAGGGGTGGTTGCCCTGCACCGCGGCTACAAGCTTTGAACCCAGGAGACCCACCCACGATGAAGAATCTGATCCTCACCCTGATCGTCGCCATCTTTTCATTCGGCTTCATCGGCGCCCCCGAAGCCGAAGCCAAGCGCCTTGGCGGCGGCAGCAGCTTCGGCATGAAGCGCAACGCGACGCCTCAGCAAGCGCCCCGCCAGCCCGCCGCAACCCAGAACACCCCGCCTGCCGGCGCAGCCGCTGCCGCACCGAAGCGCTCCTGGATGGGCCCGATCGCCGGCCTCGCCGCCGGTCTGGGTCTGGCCGCGCTGTTCTCCCACCTCGGCCTCGGCGAGGAAATGGCTTCGTTCATGATGATCCTGCTGCTCGCAGCCGCAGCCTTCTTCATCTTCCGCCTGCTGTTCCGCCGCAACGCCAACAACCAGCAGAGCCAGAACCTGCAGTACGCAGGGGCGAACACTGGTGCAGGCACCGGCGCACGGCCGCTGAACCCGATGCCGCCGATGTCGGCCGCGCCGCAGGCCGCGGCAGCTTCGGGCCTGGACAAGGCGGTTGCCGAAGGCTTCGATGTGCAGGGCTTCGCCCGCCAGGCAAAGCTGAACTTCATCCGCCTGCAGGCTGCCAACGACGCCGGCAACCTGGACGACCTGCGTGAATTCACCACGCCGGAAGTCTTCGCCGAAATCTGTATGCAGCTCAACGAGCGCGGCGCCGCTGCCCAGCGCACCGACGTCGTCGAACTGAACGCCGACGTCGTCGATGTCGAGCAGGACAGCGAGCGCTACATCGTCAGTGTCCGCTTCAACGGCCTGCTGCGCGAAGCGGAAGACACCGCGCCGGAAGCCTTCGACGAGATCTGGCACCTGACCAAGCCGGTCAAGGGCCAGGGCGGCTGGCTCATCGCCGGCATCCAGCAGACAAACTAAGCACGATGGAACAGCGGGGAGGCTCAGGCCTCCCCGTTTTGTTTTCGGCTCGGCTTTTTTCCCACCTCTCCAGGCTCGGCTGCCATGCTGTCCAGCATCTTTCTTTCCGCCGCCAATCACCTGCTGTCGCAATCCGGCTGGGCGCGCACGCGCCTGCTGCCCCACGCCGGCCGCACCGCCCGGCTCGCCGTCACGCCGCTGCTGGAGATCGATTTCTCGATATCCACCGAAGGCTATCTCGCCGCATGGGTCGGCGAGAGCGAGCCCGAAGTGTCGCTGGTGCTCGCCGCCGCCGACCTGCCGAAGCTGCTGGTCGATGGGCTGGAAACGGCAATGCGCCACGTGCGCATCGAAGGCAATGCCGAACTCGCCGACGCGCTGGGTTTCGTCTTCCGCCACCTGCGCTGGGATGCGGAAGAAGACCTCTCCCGGCTGCTCGGCGACATCGCCGCCCATCGCCTGGTCGAAGGCGGCAAGCAGCTGCTCGGCGAAGGCCGCCGCTCGGTCGAGCGCGCAGGCGGCAACGTGGCCGAATATCTGACCGAAGAGGCGCCGCTGCTCGTGCCCTGCAGCGCGCTCCCGACGGTTGCGCAGGACATCGTCGCCCTGCGCGATGCGCTCGGCCGCCTCGACAAGCGCATTTCGCGGCTGGAGCAGGGCGGCTGACATTCCATCGAGCCCTTTGAGCCCAGTTTATAGGGCCGCTCCAGCGCCGCGACAGGGCGCGTGACGACCTTCAGGCAGGCCATGTCGCGGCTGGCCCCCCCGGCTAAAGTCGGTCCGGATATGGCATTGATACGGCTTCACAGAGGGATCGGGCCACTCGGAGCAGTCCCCAAAGGAAGAAAAACAGCAATAAAAAAGCAGCCCCGCAGAGCTGCTTTTTTTCGACCCCACCCGTCGGGCGGGAGCACGATCAATCAAGTGACCGCGCTTGCGCAGACGCTCGATCGCGGCGAGCTGGGCCACCGCTTCCATGAGCTCGGCCTGGGCCTTGGCGTAATCCAGACGCGCGGTCTGGTTTGCCATTGCCTCTTCAGCCTTCTTCTTGGCTTCCAGCGCCTTCGCTTCGTCCAGATCCTTGCCGCGGATCGCGGTGTCGGCAAGCACCGTCACCAGACCCGGCTGAACTTCGAGCAAACCACCGGCAACGAACACAAGCTCTTCTTCCGCCTGATTCGGAACCTTGACCCGCACCGCGCCCGGTTTGATCCGGGTCATCAGCGGCATGTGGCCGGGCAGAATGCCGAGTTCACCCGCCTCGCCAGGCAGTGCGACGAATTCGGCCAGCCCGGAGAAGATCTGCTCTTCCGCACTGACGATGTCGACATGAACCGTCATAGCCATAGTGTTTCCTTTTCAAATCCGCGCGATGCCGGAGCACCGCGCGGGCGGACGAATTACTGCAGCTTCTTCGCCTTCTCGATGGCCTCTTCGATGTTGCCGACCATGTAGAAAGCCTGTTCCGGCAGGGCGTCCAGTTCGCCGCTGACGATCATCTTGAAGCCCTTGATCGTGTCCTTCAGCGAAACGTACTTGCCCGGCGAGCCGGTGAACACTTCCGCGACGTGGAAGGGCTGCGACAGGAAGCGCTGGATCTTGCGCGCACGGGCCACGGCGAGCTTGTCTTCCGGCGACAGTTCGTCCATACCCAGGATCGCGATGATGTCGCGCAGTTCCTTGTACTTCTGCAGGGTCTGCTGAACCTGGCGGGCGACGCCGTAGTGCTCTTCGCCCACGACCAGCGGGTCGAGCTGGCGCGAGGTGGAGTCGAGCGGGTCGACGGCGGGGTAGATACCCAGCGCGGCGATGTCACGCGACAGCACAACGGTCGAGTCCAGGTGCAGGAAGGTGGTGGCGGGCGACGGGTCGGTCAAGTCATCCGCCGGCACATACACGGCCTGGATCGAGGTGATCGAGCCGACCTTGGTCGAGGTGATGCGCTCCTGCAGGCGGCCCATTTCTTCCGCCAGCGTCGGCTGGTAGCCCACCGCGGACGGCATCCGGCCCAGCAGTGCGGACACTTCGGTACCGGCCAGAGTGTAGCGGTAGATGTTATCCACGAAGAACAGGATGTCGCGGCCGTCGTCGCGGAAACGCTCGGCCATGGTCAGGCCGGTCAGCGCCACGCGCAGACGGTTGCCCGGGGGTTCGTTCATCTGGCCGAACACCATCGCAACCTTGTCGAGAACGTTGGAGTCCTTCATCTCGTGGTAGAAGTCGTTACCCTCGCGAGTACGCTCACCCACACCCGCGAACACCGACAGGCCCGAGTGCTGCTTGGCGATGTTGTTGATCAGCTCCATCATGTTCCACGGTCTTGCCGACGCCGGCGCCGCCGAACAGACCCACCTTGCCGCCCTTGGCGAACGGGCAGATCAGGTCGATGACCTTGATGCCGGTTTCGAGCAGTTCCACCGACGGCGACAGTTCGTCGAACTTCGGCGCCTTCTGGTGGATCGAGCGACGCTCGTCGGTGCCAATGTCACCGGCTTCGTCGATCGGGCGGCCCAGCACGTCCATGATGCGGCCGAGCGTGGCCTCGCCGACCGGCACCGAGATCGGCGCACCGGTGGCGGCCACCTTCATGCCGCGGCGCAGGCCGTCGGAGGAACCCAGCGCGATGGTACGCACCACGCCATCGCCGAGTTGCTGCTGAACCTCGAAGGTCAGGCCAGCTTCGGCGAAGGAGTCGGCAGCGTCCTCGAGCTTCAGGGCGTCATACACCTTGGGCATCGCTTCACGCGGGAACTGGATGTCCACCACCGCGCCGATGCACTGAACGATCGTACCTTGACTCATCGTCATATCCTTAAATCAATAATCCGTTACACCGCGGCGGCGCCGCCGACGATTTCCGACAGTTCCTTGGTGATCGCGGCCTGGCGGGTCTTGTTGTAGACCAGCTGCAGTTCGCCAATCACGTTCTTGGCATTGTCGGAAGCGGCCTTCATTGCCACCATGCGCGCGCTCTGTTCGGATGCCATGTTCTCGGCCACGGCCTGATAGACCAGCGCCTCGACGTAGCGGACCAGCAGTTCGTCGATGACGACCTGCGGATCCGGCTCGTAGAGGTAATCCCACGAACTGTCCGGCGTTCCCAGCTTTTCACCGGTGAGCGGCAGCAGCTGCTCGAGCACCGGTTCCTGCTTCATCGTGTTGATGAAGCGGGTGTAGACCAGGTAGACCGCATCGAGCTCGTCGTTCTGGAACGCGTCGAGCATGATCTTGACCGGACCGATCAGCTTCTCCAGGTGCGGCGTGTCACCCAGCTGGGTGACGTTCGACACCACCTTGGCGCCCATCCGCTGCATGAAGCCCAGACCCTTGTTGCCGATGGCGCAGGCACGGATCTCGGTCACGCCCGAGGACTCCCAGTCCTTCATCGCGTTGAGGGCGATGCGCTGGACGTTGGTGTTGAGACCACCGCACAAACCCTTGTCGGTGGTCACCAGGATCAGCCCCACCCGCTTGATCTGGCTCTTGTAGAACCAGGAAGGGGTGCTTGTAGTCGGTCACATTGGCCTGGGACAGGTTCGCGGCGAGTCGGCGGATCTTCTCGGCAAAGGGGCGGGCAGCCCGCATCCGCTCCTGCGCCTTGCGCATCTTGGATGCGGCCACCATCTCCATGGCCTTGGTGATCTTGCGCGTGTTTTGCACGCTCTTGATCTTGGTACGGATTTCCTTACCGCTTGCCATATTCCGTCTCCCTCGCCGGCCTCAGGCCCAGCTCTTCTTGAACTCGGCGATCGCGGCAGCCAGGGTCTTTTCGCCTTCGGCGTCCAGTTCCTTCTTGCTCAGGATCGAGGAGATCAGATCGGCCTGCTTGGTCTTGACGAACTGCAGCAGCGCGGCTTCGAACGGCAGCACGCGGCCGACGTCGACGTCGTCGAAATAGCCGTTGTTCACCGCGTACAGCACGACGGCCATGTCGGCGATCGACATCGGCGAGTACTGGGCCTGCTTCATCAGTTCGGTGACGCGGCGGCCGCGTTCGAGCTGCTTGCGGGTGGCATCGTCCAGGTCGGAGGCGAACTGGGCGAACGCAGCGAGTTCGCGGTACTGCGCCAGGTCGGTACGGATACCGCCGGACAGCTTCTTGACGACCTTGGTCTGCGCGGCACCACCGACGCGGGACACCGAGATACCGGCGTTGATCGCGGGACGGATACCGGCGTTGAAGAGGTCGGTTTCCAGGAAGATCTGGCCGTCGGTAATCGAGATGACGTTGGTCGGCACGAAGGCGGACACGTCGCCGGCCTGGGTTTCGATGACCGGCAGCGCGGTCAGCGAACCGGTCTTGCCCTTGACCTCGCCGTTGGTGAACTTCTCGACGTACTCTTCGTTCACGCGGGCAGCGCGCTCGAGCAGGCGGGAGTGCAGGTAGAACACGTCACCCGGGTAGGCTTCACGGCCAGGCGGACGGCGCAGCAGCAGCGAAACCTGGCGATAGGCCCAGGCCTGCTTGGTCAGATCGTCATAAACGATCAGCGCGTCCTGACCACGGTCGCGGAAGTACTCGCCCATGGTGCAGCCGGCATAGGCCGACAGGTACTGCATGGCGGCGGACTCGGAAGCGGTCGCGGCAACGACGATGGTGTATTCCATCGCGCCGTTCTCTTCCAGCTTGCGCACGACGTTGGCAACGGTCGAAGCCTTCTGACCGATCGCCACGTAGACGCAGAACATGTCCTGGCCTTTCTGGTTGATGATGGCGTCGACGGCCACGGCGGTCTTGCCGGTCTGGCGGTCGCCGATGATCAGCTCGCGCTGGCCGCGGCCGATCGGCACCATGGAGTCGACCGACTTCAGGCCGGTCTGCACCGGCTGCGACACCGACTTACGGGCGATGACGCCGGGGGCGACCTTCTCGATCTTGTCGGTCAGCCTGGCATTGATCGGACCCTTGCCGTCGATCGGCTGGCCCAGCGCGTTGACGACGCGACCGACCAGCTCGGGGCCGACGGGCACTTCGAGAATGCGGCCGGTGGCCTTGACGGTGTCGCCTTCGGTGATGTGCTCGTATTCACCGAGCACCACGGCGCCGACGGAATCACGCTCGAGGTTGAGCGCCATGCCGAAGGTGTTGCCGGGGAATTCCAGCATTTCGCCCTGCATCACGTCGGTCAGGCCGTGGATGCGGCAGATACCGTCGGTGACGGAGACCACCGTGCCCTCGTTACGCGACGTGGCGGCGAGCTGCAGGTTCTGGATCCGGCTCTTAATCAGATCACTGATTTCAGAGGGGTTGAGTTGCATAGCTTTTATGCTCCTAGTTCTTTAGCGCAGCGGCCATGTTCGCGAGCTTGCCGCGTACCGAGGCGTCGATGACTTCGTCGCCGACGGCGATGCGGACCCCACCGATGAGAGCGGGATCGATATGGACCTGGATGTTCAGTCTGGCCTTGAAGCGGGCTTCGAGGTCGGACTTGAGCGATGCCAGGGTCGCATCGTCGAGGGGGAAGGCAGAGGCGATTTCAGCCTCCAGGACACCTTCGTGTTCGTTCTTCAGTGCAACGAACAGGTCACGGATCTCGGGAAGCAACTGCAGACGTTCGTTATCCACGAGCACGCGGACGAAGTTCTGCTGTTCAGCGGACAGGGTTCCGGCCACATCCAGCACCAGCTGCACGAGCTGGTCGGCGCTGAGATTGGGATCGGCGATGCAGGCCCGCATGTCCGGATCGGCTGCCAGGGCGGCGAGCCGATCCAGTGCTTCCGACCAAGGCCCCAGCGCACCTGCCCCGCGAGCCAGCTCGAAGGCGGCATCCGCATAGGGGCGCGCGATGGTGACGTTCTCGGCCATGACTTATTGCAGTTCCTGTTTCAGGTTGGCAAGCAATTCGCTGTGCACCTGGGCGTTGATTTCGCGGCGCAGGATCTTCTCGGCACCGGCGACGGCCAGGCTGGCGACTTGGTCGCGCAGTGCTTCCTTGGCGCGCTGGGATGCGACACCGGCTTCAGCCTCGGCGGCTTCGCGGGCGGCCGCAATGATGCGGGCGGCTTCGGCACGGGCTTCGTCGACAAGCTGGCTCGCCTGCTTTTCAGCGGAGGTGCGCACATCACCCGCGGATTCGCGGGCCTTGCGCAGTTCCTCGACGACCTTCTTCTCGGCGAGTGCCAGATCGGCCTTGGCCTTGTCCGCAGCTGCCAGCCCGTCGGCGATTTTCTTCGCACGCTCGTCCAGTGCCTTCACGATGGGCGGCCACACGAATTTCATCGTGAACCACGCCAGAATGAAGAACACAACGAGCTGGGCTATCAGGGTTGCGTTCAAATTCACGGTTCTTGGCCCTCAGGTTGGTTCAAAAAAGGATGAACTCGAACCGATCAGAGCTGGAACGGGTTGGCGAAGGCGAACATCATGGCGATACCGACACCGATCAGGAATGCGGCGTCGATCAGACCGGCCAGCAGGAACATCTTGGTCTGCAGGGCGTTCATCAGTTCAGGCTGGCGAGCGGAAGCTTCGAGGTACTTGGAACCCATGATGCCGATACCGATACAAGCACCGATGGCACCCAGACCGATGATCAGACCAGCAGCCAGAGCAACAAAACCCAGAACGTTTTCCATGACGACTCCTTAGTGGGGAAGGTGAGTTTAAAAACCAGGTACTACGTTGAAGATGAAGCTGAAACTTGTTTTTAGTGGCTTTCGTGCGCCTGACCGACATACACCAGGGTCAGCATCATGAAGATGAAGGCCTGCAGCGTGATGATCAGGATGTGGAAGATCGCCCAGATGGTGCCGGCGATCACGTGGCCGGCGAAGCCGAACACGGTGGCGGTGCCGCCCAGCAGCGCGATCAGGATGAACACCAGCTCGCCGGCATACATGTTGCCGAACAACCGCATGCCGTGGGACACGGTCTTGGCCAGGAATTCGATGATCTGCATGGCGAAGTTCACCGGATACAGCAGCGGGTGGCTGCCGAAGGGCGCGGTGAAGAGTTCGTGCACCCAGCCCGACACGCCCTTGATCTTGACGTTGTAGTACAGGCACAGCAGCAGCACGCCGATCGACAGACCCAGCGCGGCCGACAGGTCGGCGGTGGCGACGACGCGCATGTAGGCGTGGGCCGGATCGCCGCCGGCGGCGGAATAGACGCCGGTCCAGAGCATCGGGATCAGATCGACCGGCAGCAGGTCCATCGCATTCATCAGGAAGATCCAGACGAACACGGTCAGCGCCAGCGGGGCGACGAACTTGCGCGACTCGGCGCTATGCACGATGCCCTTGGCCTGGTCGGCGACCATTTCGACCAGCAGTTCGACGATGCCCTGGAAACGCCCGGGCACGCCCGAAGTCGCCTTGCGCGCGGCCAGCCACAGCAGGAAGACGGTGAACAGGCCCAGCGCGATCGAAAAGAACATCGAATCGAGGTTGATGACCCCCCAATTGACGATGTTCTCTTGCGGATGCCCGGTATTGTTGAAGTGTCCGAGGTGGTGGATTACGTATTCGGATGCGGTGGGAGCGTTGCCAGCCATGTCAGGTCTTCACCAAAAATGCAAATAAATTCGCCTTGAGTGCCAGGATCAGGCCGATCAGCATCGCTCCCCAGTGGAGCTGCGGATACAGGGCCCACACCAGCACCAGTAATCCCACGATCGAGGCGACCTTGACAAGCTCGCCCACGACGAAAGCAGTCACGCTCGCCGTGCCCGCCTTGCGCGAGATCGCGGCAAGACGCACGGCAAACATCCAGCTCGGCAACACGCACGCCAACCCGCCGCCCGCTGCAGAAATCGCACCTCGCGCCCCGAACAATGCGGCGGAAACAGCCACCGCGAGGATCGTTGCACACAACTGCAGTAGAACGGCCTTTAACATCGATTGTTGCGCCCAGCTGCCGATTCGGCCGGAGACCGCCGAAAAATCCCGCGAATACTAGGGGTTATCCACAGCAAAGTCAAACCTGAGTTGCATTGCAGCAAACAGCCCGTCAGCTGTCGTATATCTTATAGAAAATATTCGTTTCGTTCGACTGCCGTGTGCAGTCGCGCAGCATTGAGAACCATGCCATGCGCCTTTCCGCTCAGCGCAGCCTTCCGAGCAGGCCGTCGAGCTGGTCCAGGCTGCCGAAGCGGATCGTGACTTCGCCGGCGCCCTTCTTGTTGGCCCGGATCTTCACCGAAGCGCCGATGCTGTCGGCGATCTCTTCTTCCAGCCGCAGCAGGTCGCGGTCCGGCTGATGCGCAGGCTTCTTCTGGCGGGGGTTCAGGATCTGCTGCACCAGGCGCTCGGTGTCGCGCACCGACAACTGGCGGGCGGCGACCTGGTTAGCCAACTGGATCTGGCTGGCGCCGTCGAGCGGCAGCAGCGCGCGCGCATGGCCCATGTCGATGTCGCCGGCCATCAGCAGCTCCTGCACCGGCTTGGCGAGGTTGAGCAGGCGCAGCAGGTTCGATGCCGCCGGCCGCGAACGTCCGACCGCATCGGCGGCCTGCTGGTGGGTCATCTCGAACTCGTCGATCAGGCGCTGGATGCCGCTGGCCTCCTCGAGCGGATTCAGGTCTTCGCGCTGGATGTTCTCGATCAGCGACATCGCCAGCGCCGCTTCGTCCGGGATCTCGCGCACCAGGCAGGGCACTTCTGCCAGGCCGGCGATCTGCGAGGCACGCCAGCGGCGCTCGCCGGCGATGATCTCGTAGCTGTCCTCGCCCACCGGCCGCACCATGATCGGCTGCATGACGCCCTGTGCCTTGATCGAGGCCGCCAGTTCCTCCAACGAGCCCGGGTCCATGCGCGTGCGCGGCTGGTACTTGCCCGGCTGCAGCGCGATCGTCGGCAAGGCCTGCAGCTCGCCCTTCTCGGGTTCGTCGTCCTGGTTGGCCGCCAGCAGCGCATCGAGTCCGCGGCCGAGGCCCTTGAGTCTGGGTTTGTTCATGGTCGTGTCCGGATTCAGAAGGTCCTGGCGCGCTCGATCATCTCGCGTGCGAAAGCCATGTAGGCCTGCGCCCCCTTGGCCGCCCTGTCGAACACCACGCCCGGCATGCCGTGGCTGGGCGCCTCGGCGAGACGGACGTTGCGCGGCACGATGGCGCGGAACACCTTGTCGCCGAAATGCCCTTCGAGCTGGGCGGAAACCTGCTGCTGCAGCGTCATGCGCGGATCGAACATCACCCGCAGCAGGCCGATGATCTTGAGGTCGCGGTTGAGGTTGGCATGCACCTTCTTGATCGTGTTGACCAGGTCGGACAGCCCTTCCAGCGCGTAGTACTCGCACTGCATCGGGATGATCACGCCGTTGGCGCAGCACAGGCCGTTCAGCGTCAGCATCGACAGCGAAGGCGGGCAGTCGATGAGGACGAAGTCGTAGTCGGCGTCGAAGGGCGCCAGCGCATTGCGCAGCCGCTTCTCGCGCTGCTCGAGATCGACCAGCTCGACTTCGGCGCCGGCGAGGTCGCGGTTGGCCGGCAGCACGTCGTAACCGCCGGTCGGCGAAGTGACGCGCACGCCGGCGAGGTCTTCCAGGCCCACCAGCAGCTGGTAGATCGACGCCTTCAGGCCGCGTTTGTCGATGCCGCTGCCCATCGTCGCGTTGCCCTGCGGATCGAGGTCGATCAGCAGCGTGCGCTGGCCGGCCAGTTGCAGCGCGGCGGCGAGGTTGACGCAGGTGGTGGTCTTGCCCACCCCGCCTTTCTGGTTGGCGACGCAAAAAATCTTGGCCATGGTCGAATCAGGCTGTTCCGTTTGCAGGGGCTGTGCGCATGGCGCGGAGCCCCGAGTGTACTTCAATGTTGCGATGCATCAGCCCGTTCCATCCCCGGTGCGGCGAAGAACGAGCAGATGGCGCTCGGCCTCCAGCCCCGGCACCGTCAGCGCGCGCAGCTCGGCCACCGCCCAGCCCGCGGGCAGGGCCGCGATCTCGTCGGCAGGATGAACGCCCTTCATCGCATACAGCGCACCGCCGTCGGCGACGAGATGGCCGGACAGGTTCACGAAGTCGGCCAGGCTGGAGAAGGCCCGCGAAATCACGCCGTCGGCCGCGCCGCCCGGCAGGTCTTCGGCCCGTACCTGCTCCACGCGTTTGTTGAAGACGCCGAAGTTGCCGAGCCCCAGCTCGATCTTCGCCTGCTGCTGGAAGCTCGCCTTCTTGCCGACGGTCTCGATCGAGCTGACGATCAGCCCGGGATTCACGATCGCCAGCACCACGCCCGGCAGCCCGCCGCCCGAACCGATGTCGGCCAGGCGGCCGGCGGCCGGCAGTTGCGGCAGCACGACCAGCGAATCGAGCAGATGGTGGGTGATGACTTCCTGCGGGTTGCGGATCGCGGTCAGGTTGTAGACCTTGTTCCACTTCAGCAGCAGTTCGCCGAAAGCGAGCAGGCGCTCGACCGTCTCCTCGGCCAGCACCAGGCCGAGCTCGGCGATGCCGTCGGCCAGTTGGCCGGCATGAGCCTGCAGCCGTCCGCTCATGCCGCCGGCCTCCGCGCCGCGGCATCCGTACCACCCGTTCGTGCCGCCAGATCACGGCGCTTCAGCCACACCAGCAGCAGCGAGATCGCCGCCGGCGTCACGCCCTGGATGCGGCCGGCCTGGCCGATGGTCTCGGGCCGGTGCAGGTTCAGCTTCTGCTGCACTTCCTTCGACAGCCCGCGCACTTCGGCGTAGTCCAGCTCCGCCGGCAGGCGAGTGGCTTCGGCCTGCGCCTGCTTCGCCACTTCCTCCTGCTGGCGGTCGATGTAGCCCTGGTACTTGGCGGCGATCTCGATCTGCTCGATCACCTGCGGGTCGGTCTCGGCCGCTTCCGGCGCGCCCGGCAGGCTCATCAGCGAGGCATAGTCGGTTTCCGGCCGGCGCAGCAGCTCGAAATAACGCTGCTCGCGCTCCAGCGGCTTGCCCAGCACGCGCTGCTGGTCTTCGGCCGGAATGACCTCGGGCCGCGCCCAGGCCGCTTTCAGCAACGCGCTGCCGCGCTCGATCGCTTCGCGCTTGCGGCAGAAGGCCTCCCAGCGCACATCGTCGACCAGGCCGAGTTCGCGGCCCTTCTCGGTCAGGCGCAGGTCGGCGTTGTCCTCGCGCAGGCTCAGGCGGTATTCGGCGCGCGAGGTGAACATGCGGTAGGGCTCGGACACCCCGCGCGTGATCAGGTCGTCCACCAGCACGCCCAGGTAGGCTTCGTCGCGGCGCGGACACCAGGCTTCGCGGCCCTGCACCTGCAGCGCGGCATTGGCGCCGGCCAGCAGGCCTTGCGCGGCGGCTTCCTCGTAGCCGGTGGTGCCGTTGATCTGGCCGGCGAAGAACAGGCCGCCGATCGACTTGGTCTCGAGACTGGCCTTGAGGTTGCGCGGGTCGAAGTAGTCGTACTCGATCGCATAGCCCGGGCGCAGGATGTGCGCGTTCTCCAGGCCGCGGATCGAGCGCACGATCTGCAGCTGGACGTCGAAGGGCAGCGAGGTCGAGATGCCGTTGGGGTAGATCTCGTGCGTTTCCAGGCCTTCCGGCTCGAGGAAGATGTTGTGGCTGTCCTTGTCGGCGAAGCGGTGGATCTTGTCCTCGATCGACGGACAGTAGCGCGGCCCGACGCCTTCGATGACGCCCGAATACATCGGCGAGCGGTCGAGGTTGGCGCGGATGACGTCGTGCGTCTGCACATTGGTCTGCGTCATCCAGCACGGCAGCTGGCGCGGATGCTGCTCGGCGCGGCCGAGGAAGGAGAACACCGGCACCGGATCGTCGCCCGGCTGCACCGTCATCACCGAGAAGTCGATCGTGCGCGCATCCAGCCGCGGCGGCGTGCCGGTCTTGAGCCGGCCCTGCGGCAGCGCGAGCTCCTTCAGCCGCGCGCCGAGCGACACCGCCGGCGGATCGCCGGCACGGCCGGCGGCGTAGTGCTGCAGGCCCACATGCACCAGGCCGTTCAGGAAGGTGCCGGCGGTCAGCACCACCGCCGGCGCCTCGAAGCGCAGGCCGATCTGGGTCACCACGCCGGTGACGCGGTCGCCGACCACGGTCAGGTCATCCACCGCCTGCTGGAACAGCCACAGATTGGACTGGTTCTCCAGCCGCTTGCGGATCGCCGCCTTGTACAGCACACGGTCGGCCTGGGCACGGGTGGCGCGCACCGCCGGCCCCTTCGAGGCGTTCAGGATGCGGAACTGGATGCCGCCCTCGTCGGTGGCCGCCGCCATCGCGCCGCCCAGCGCATCGACTTCCTTGACCAGATGGCCCTTGCCGATGCCGCCGATCGACGGATTGCAGCTCATCGCCCCCAGCGTCTCGATGTTGTGGGTGAGCAGCAGGGTCGACGCGCCCATGCGCGCCGCGGCCAGCGCGGCCTCGGTCCCGGCGTGGCCGCCGCCGACGACGATGACATCGAAACGAGTGGGGTAGAGCATGATGCGCTCCATGCTGCAAGGCGTGAACAAGGGGCGGGATTCTACGCCGTCGAGCCCGGAAGGGCTAGTTTTTGCCGCCATGTTTCACGGAATTTCACATTCCAAACAGCAGCTTATTCAATACCCGGGTTCATTTTTCACTCAGCGCTTCTGCGCCGCCAGCATGCGATTGACCGCCTCCAGATGCTCCGGCTCGTTGTGGCACATGCCCTGGAAGGCCGCACACAGGTCGAGGAAATCCTTCAGCTCCATGCGCTGCGCCATCTTCATCAGCCGCTTGGTCAGGCGCAGCGCTTTCGGCGGCTGGGCGGCGAAGCGGGCCGCCAGGGCATGGGCGCGCGGCAACAGTTCGTCCGGTGCGACCACGTCCAGTACGATGCCCAGCCGCTTCGCCTCCTCGGCGTCGACGATGCGGCCCGACAGCGTCAGTTCGAAAGCCTGCTGGTAGCCGATCAGGCGCTGCATGAACCAGGCGCCGCCGTCGCCGGGGATGATGCCGAGGTTCAGGAAGGTCTCGCCGAACCTGGCCTTCGTCGACGCGATGCGGATGTCCGCCATGTTGGCCAGGTCGAAGCCGGCGCCGATCGCCGGACCGTTCACCGCGGCAATCACCGGCACTTCCACCGCCTGCATCGCCAGCGGAATGCGCTGGATGCCGCGGCGATAGCGGGTGGCGACTTCGGCGACGTCGCCGGCGAAATCACCGCCGCGCTCGGCCATGTCCTTGACGTTGCCGCCGGACGAGAAGGCCGCGCCGGCACCGGTCAGCACCAGCACCGACACCTCGTCGCAGCGGTTCACCCAGTCGGCGACGGCACAGAGGTCGTCGATCAGTGCCGAGCCGGTCAGGGCATTGCGCAGGTCGTCGCGGTTGAAAGTCAGCGTGGCGACACGGTTTTCGACCGTCAGCAGGGCGTCAGTCAGCGTGGGCAGGTTCATCGCGCAGTCTCCTCGGCATCGTCGTGGCTCGAAGCCGCGATGATGCGCGGATCGGCCGGACCAGGTCCACCCGCATCACGCGGGCACCGTTTTCTCCGCGCGCGGCGTGCGGAAGCGCCACCATGGCAGCACACGGGTCATCGGCAGCACGTCGCCACTGCTCATCGGCGCATAGCCGGGCAGGGCGGACAGCCGGCGCTGCCATTCCTCCATGCGCAGCAAGGCCAGCAGTGCCTGGGTGGCCGGCTGTTCGAGGCTGCTCTTGAGACAGGCGAGGAAATAGTTTTCCTCGACCAGCGGCACGAAATCCAGGCCGCGTATCCGTGCGTTGGCCTCGATGCCGAAACCGGCGTCGGCCATGCCGGTGGCGATCGCGTGCGCAACTGCCGCGTGCGAGGACTCGGCACGTTCGTGACCGCGTATCGACTCGGGTGAAATGCCGGCGTCGGCCAGCAGTTCGTCGAACAGCACGCGCGTACCGGTGCCGAGCGCGCAATTGACGAAGCGCATGCCGTTCCGGGCAAGGTCGCCCAAGGTCCGCAGACCGAGCGGATTGCCCGGCGCCACGATCAGACCTTGGGTGCGGCGGGCGAAACCGATCAGCTTGTTGCGGCCGGGCTGCAGCAGCGGCTTGTAGGTGCGCTGCGACAGCGAACCGCGTGCCGGCTCGATCCGGGTATGGAAGCCCGCCATCTCGCAGCGGCCTTCGTTCAGCGCGCGGATGGCATCGACGCTGCCGGTGAAGCGGATGTCCAGGTGCAGCCGCCGCGCACGCGCCTGCTCGCCGAGCGCGATCAGGGCTTCGTCGTGGCTGGCGAAGAAGGTCAGCACATGGGCAGCATCGTCGAAGGCGATCGCGAAGGCGCGCTCGATGTCGGCGCGCAAGGCCTCGATCTGCGGCAGCAGCCGCGCCTGCGCCTGGCGTTCGGCCCACAGCAGCTTGGCACCGAAATCGGTGAGGCGGGCGGCATGGCCTTTTTCCCAGTGGATCAGCGGCTGGCCGAACTCGGCATCCCAGCGCTTGAGCTCGCCCCAGACGTGGCGGTAGGACAGGTCCAGCTGACGTGCCGCAGCCGAGATCGAACCCCGCTCGCTGACCGCCTGCAGCAGGTCGAGCAGGGGGTTGCGCACCAGCGCGGGGGCCGCATCGGCGCCGAGCGTGTAGTTGAGGCTGACTCTGTGCATGTTTTCCATACCGCGGACGGGAAGCAAGCCATGCATCTGCAGTCCGCCGCCCTCCGCTTTCCCGGCCACCGCCGCCTGGCTGCCGATCATGATCAGGCGATGACCGCCGCGGACTTGACCAGCGCCCACACCGGCAGCCCGGGCCGTATCCGCAATTCTTCCACCGACTTGCGGGTCAGGCGCGAAAGCAGCGCCTGGCCGCCACAGCGAACCCGCACCAGCGCCTGCGATGGATGAACATCCTCCATCACGGCTTCGATAACACCATGCAGATGATTCTGGATGCTGCTGCGCTGCGGCGCCTCCAGTGCCAGGCTGACGTCGCGTGCCAGTACGCGCATGCGCACCCGCGCGCCCTTCGCCAACCCGCTGTCACGCACGAAGATGGCGTGCCCGCCATCGAACCGCACACGGGCGAGGTGCCAGTGCGCATCGCACTCGTCGACGGCGCCTTCGACCACCGCCGCCGCATCTTCGCCGGCCAGTACCGGCAGGTCGCCCTGCGCCAGCACCTCGCCGACCGGCCCCACCGCCAGCACCCGCCCCTGTTCCAGCACCACGACCTGGTCGGCCAGCCGGCTGAGCTCGTCCACCGAGTGGGTGACGTAGAGCATCGGCACGGCAAGCTGGTCGCGCAGGCGTTCGAGCCAGGGCATGATCTCGCGCCTGCGCGGCAGGTCGAGCGAAGCCAGCGGCTCGTCCAGCAGCAGCAGGCGCGGGCGCGTCGCCAGCGCGCGCGCGATCGCCACCCGCTGGCGCTCGCCGCCGGACAGCTGAGCCGGCCGGCGCTTCAATAGAGCGCCGATGCCGAGCAACTCGATCGCCTCGTCCAGCGCCTCCCGTCCGCCCGGCACCTTGGCACGGCGCAAGCCGTATTCGAGATTGCGCCGTGCATCCAGGTGCTCGAACAGGCTGGACTCCTGAAACACATAACCCAGCGAGCGGCGCCAGGTGGGCAGGAACACGCCCTTGGCATCGTCCTGCCACACATCGCCGCCGATGCGGACGAGGCCCGCGCTCGCCCGCTCCAGCCCCGCGACACAGCGCAGCACCGTGGTCTTGCCCGAACCCGAGGCGCCGAACAGCACCGTGATGCCGCGCGCCGGCAGCGTCAGGTCGACATCGACGGAGAACTCCGAGCGCGCCAGGCCGAACCGCACCCGGTTCATGTCCTCGCTCATCGCATGAAGCCTCCGCCGCTGCGCCTGAGCAGGGACAGGCTCAGCAGGATCAGGAAGGAGAACACCACCATGCCGCCCGCCAGCCAGTGCGCCTGGGCGTACTCCATCGCCTCGACGTGGCCGTAGATCTGGGTGGACACGACGCGTGTCTGCCCCGGGATGTTGCCGCCGATCATCAGCACGACGCCGAACTCGCCGACCGTGTGGGCGAAGCTGAGGATCGCCGCGGTCAGCATGCCCGGCCGGGCCAGCGGCAATGCCACGGTGAAGAAGGCATCGAGCGGACTGGCGCGCAGCGTCGCCGCCGCTTCGAGCGGCCGCGGGCCGATGGCCTCGAAGGCGTGCTGGATCGGCTGCACCGCGAACGGCAGCGAGAACACGATCGAACCGATCAGCAGCCCGGTGAAGCTGAAGGACAGGATGCCCCAGCCCAGCGCCTGGGTCAGCTGCCCGACGGGGCCGTGCGGCCCCATCAGCACCAGCAGGTAGAAACCCAGCACCGTCGGCGGCAGCACCAGCGGCAGCGTGACCAGGGCGCCGATCGGCGCCCGCCAGCGCGAGCGCGTCTGCGACAGCCACCACGCCAGCGGCGTGGCGATGACGAGCAACAGCACCGTGGTCAGGGTCGCCAGCTCGAGCGTGAGCCAGATGGCCTGCCAGGCGCTGCCGTCGAGTACCGCCATGCTCAGAGCGCGTAGCCGTAGGAGAGGATGATCTTCTTCGCGGTCTCACCCTTCATGTAGTCCATCAGCGCGGCAGCCGCCGGATTGTCCTTGCCCTGGTTCAGCACCAGCACGTCCTGGCGGATCGGTTCGTACAGATCTTCCGGCACGATCCAGGCCGAGCCTTCGGTGATGCGGCCGTCGGCATACACCTGCGACAGCGCGACGAAGCCCAGCTGGGCATTCTGCGTGGCGGCGAACTGGTAGGTCTGGCCGATGTTCTCGCCCGTCACGAACTTGCTCGCCAGGCTGTCGGCCAGGCCGAGCTTGTTCAACGTCTGCATGGCAGCGGCGCCATAGGGCGCGAGCTTGGGATCGGCGATCGCGATGCGCTCGAACGTGCCCTTGCGCAGGATCTCGCCCTGGTCGTCGACCAGGCCATCCTGCTTGCTCCACAGCACCAGCTTGCCGATGGCGTAGGTGAAGCGCGTGCCTTCCACGCTGCCACCTTCCTTTTCGAGGCGAGCCGGCGTTTCGTCGTCGGCGGCGAACAAGACTTCGAAAGGCGCGCCGTTCTTGATCTGGGCGTAGAACTTGCCGGTGGAGCCGAAGGACAGCACCAGCTTGTGGCCGGTGTCCTTCTCGAACACTTCGGCGATCTTCTGCATCGGCGCGGTGAAGTTCGCCGCCACCGCCACGTTGAGATCGGCGGCATGCAGCGGGGCGCTCAGGAGCAGGCTGGCAAAGAGAAGAAGGGCAGCGGCAGGAGTGGAAGTACGGGATCTCATGTCAGGACTCGCTATTCCGGATTCGAATAACGAGTTTAGCAACTCTCGCTGCTCGGGGGAAAGCCGCTCATGATGAAGATCCCCCCAACGGCATCCCCGCCGCAGCGGGAACACCGGGGGGAAGCATGCCGGGCGAATGCTTTGTACGCATCAGCGCTGCCGCCATGGGTGCAGAGAGGTCGCGCCTGTCGTCCCGCCTTACGAGGCAGCGCGCTCCAACGGACCCGCCATCATGGCGCGCAGGCTCGCTGCAAGCCAGATTTCATCAAACACGGATCAGCTACCAATGGGCTGGTCATTTTTTGACGCGCTCGATGATGTCTTCATCGTAATTCCAGATTGGTTGATTGATTCCTTGGTCCAATTGAGAAAAATAGTCTTTGTAGATGTATCTTACATACTTGAACAACAGGGTCAGGGCAATGATGTTGATGAGGACAATCAAGCCCACCAGAAGATCGATCGACGCCCAGATGGCCTTCAGTTCCACAACGCAGGAAAACAGCAGAACGATGGTCAGAATGATGCGGTATAGCCAGATGGCGGTATTGTGTTTTTTCCGGAATATGTACTTGAGCCCCGCTTCGCCGTAATGGATGTCTGCAACAAGCGTCGTGAAGCCAAACAGGAACATGGCGAAGAACACGATCCAGGCTCCCGCGACCCCGAGCACTTCGCCAAATGCGCTTTGCAGCAGCAGAACGCCTGCATTGCCGGTTTCCAGGGCGCCCGTCAGCAAAATTGCCAGCGCCGTGCAGGTGCAGATGATGATCGTGGTGATGAAGGTCCCCATCATTCCCAGCATGCCTTGGTCGACGGGATGGCGGACATCCGCCGATGCGTGCATGATCGCTGCCACACCATTGCCTGCGTCATTCGAGAACATGCCCCGGGCAACACCGTTGCGGAAAGCCTCAGCCACCGTCCAGCCGATGACGCCGCCCGCAGCGGATTGCGGTGTGAACGCGCTGGTGACGATCGATGAAAACACCCCTGGCACCTGCGGCAGGTTTGTGACGACGATCAGCATCACGATGCTGAAATAGACAATCACCATGGAAGGCACAACATAGGTTGACACGTTCGCCAGGCGCTGCATGCCGCCGATGGTGATGAAAAGTGCCAGCGCAATGACGATCACCCCTGGGATCAGTGGACTGATCGACACGATCTGAGAAAATGAATTGGCAATCGAATGGGTCTGGATGGACGCGATGGCAATCCCGACACCCAGAACATAGAGTGCCGCCATGAATATCGACAGCGCTTTGCTGCGCAGGCCGCGTTCTATATAGTATGACGGCCCTCCGGTATAGCCGGATTGCGGATCTTTCTGGCGAAAAGCCTGGCCAAGCAGTGTCTCGGAAAAGGTGATGACCATGCCAAAAATGGCCGTCATCCACATCCAGAATATCGCGCCCGGGCCGCCCATGGCCAATGCGCTGCCTACGCCCACCAAGCTGCCCGTGCCCAGTTGGCCGCCCAGTGCGGCCATCAGGGTGCCAAATCCAGATACGCCGCCCGTTGCGCTCTGGATGCTGCGCTGCATGGTTTTGATCGAACGTGAAAAATGGCGAATTTGAGGCAACCCGAGCCGGATGGTGAAATAGGCACCGACAGCCAGCAAGGCATAGCCTATGACATTGGCCCATAGCCAATCTGTAATCGTGTAGAGGATCATTGTGGTCACCAAGAAAAAAGTTTCGGAAATGGTCGAGGGCTGATTTCTTTAACAACAACAATGGTCGATCTCTGCCGGAATGACAGGCGGAATGAAATTTCGCGCAAATGTCAATGACATGGTTATTTGTCTCCGATATTTTGGTGTATGAATACCTTGAATGACCCCATGTTCATTGCATGGGATGGCCAAACAAAAGAATTGCAATATGTTTGTGATGCTGAAGATGGTCGCGAAGTGGCCGAATGCGATCACCCGGCGCATTCCAGTGCCGCACTCCTCCCAAGCACGGCGAGGAGCCCCTCATTTGCGGCCACCGACACCTCGACGAAACGCGTCAGGGCAATAGGTGATTTAAAAAGCCAGCATGGTGACGATCAGCAGTGGATAAGCCCTCCGAAGCCTGCATTGGCCGGCAGGAACAGCACGTCAGCACCGATTGCCGTGCCAAACAGGCCCAGCATCCATGCGGTCTCCTGCGATCGCCATTTCTCGGGCGCAAAATCGCCTTGGCGGGCTTTCGCTTGAGTGGCTTCCATGTCCGCCTCCCGCCAACCAGCGTTTCGGGCTGAGCCGGCGTCTCGTTTTTTTGTGCTTGCGGGTCTTCTGCCCGCTTGAGAAACGCCAGCCAGGTACTCCCTGCACGAGACCGCGGGCGTAGCCGGCCGCAGGCCGGCTCTGCTGTTTCGTGGCTCTTGACGATGTCCCGTTATCGGTCGTCGCCTCCGAGCCAGACAATGCTTCGGTAGATGTCGGGAGAGGTGTCTCCTTCGGTGCTGATAAGCAGCACGCGGGATTCCCGGTCGAGCCCAAGCTGGCGCTTCAAGGGATCCAAGTCCGGGTCCTGCATGATGGCGTAGAGCAAACCCGCACCTACCGCGCCGGACTCTCCCGAAACGATGGGCGGATCGCCGTCCGGCGCAGGAGCGGCAAGGATGCGCATGCCATCGGCGGCCACGCGGTCTTCCACCGAGCAGAAGACGTCCGCATGATCCCGGACCAGCGGCCAGCTCACGCTGCTGGGCTCGCCGCAAGCCAGGCCCGCCATGATCGTGGGCATGCTGCCGGATACGATCTCCGCCCTGCCGTCGACCGTCCGCGCGGAGCGGAACAGGCAGTCCGCCTGATCGGGCTCGACAATGACGATGCGCGGCGGTTCGTTCCCCGCGCGCGACAGGCAATACCCCATGATGGCCGCAGCGAAGGAACCGACGCCCGCCTGCAGGAACACGTGAGTGGGCCGATCGACGCCCGATTGAGGCAGTTGCTCGTAGGCTTCCGATACCAGGGTCAGGTAGCCCTGCATGATCCACGAAGGAATGGTTTCGTATCCTGGCCAGGCTGTATCCTGCAACAGCACCCAGCCATTGGCCTCAGCCGCTTCGGCAGCCATGCGTACCGTGTCGTCGTAGTTGTGCTCGGTAATGGTGCATTGCGCGCCGTGCGAGCGGATATTTTCCGCACGCACGGGCGAAGAGCCTTTCGGCATGTGGACAATGGCCTTGACGCCAAGCTGCTCCGCCGTCCAGGCCACCCCCCGACCATGGTTGCCATCGGTTGCGGTCACGAACGTCAGGCCCCCGATACGGGCACGTACCGCGGCAGAGCTAAGTTCCTCGTAGGAGCAGACCTCATCGCGGCCCAGCAGGTTTTTGCTGACATGCATCGCGATCGCATAGGAGCCACCAAGCCCCTTGAACGCATTGAGGCCAAAACGCCGCGACTCGTCCTTGACGAAAACGGCGCCCAAGTCCAGCGTCCGGCTCAGGGCCGGCAGCGAGTGCAGCGGCGTCTCGGCATAGCCAGGCAGACCGGCATGGAAACGACGAACCGACCGGGCCACGTCTTCGGAAAGAAACGCCAGAGCCGACGGATCGAGGGAGCGCCGGTGCGCGTTGGCCTGGAATTCAATTTTTCTTCTTGCTGTCATTTTCACTCTCGCATCATTCGTTTGGATTCGCAGCCGGGTGCCTCGACATAGGCCACGGCTTCGATTTCGACACGAGCGTCCCTGGGCAGGCGGGCAGCTTCCACGCATGAGCGGGCAGGCACGCCGTTCAAGCCGAAATAGTCGGTATAGACTTCGTTGAAAGCGGCAAAATCGCTCAGATCCGCCAGGAAGCAGGTGGTCTTGACCACCGTCGCCAGCGACGCTCCGCCGCTTTCGAGTACGGCCTTCACGTTTTCCAGGGACTGCCGTGTCTGCGCCTTGATGTCCTCGCTTTCGATCTGCGACGTACGCGGATCGATGGGCAATTGACCAGAGGTGAAAACCAGGTTGCCAAGCACCACGCCCTGGGAGTAGGGGCCGATGGCGGCGGGTGCCGTGTCGGTCTTGATGTCTTTCTTCATATCCTTGAAGTCGTTTTGCAAGCGTGAGAAGGCCCTGCCTGACCCCCGCCAAGCGGGTCAGGGCAAGGATGGGATGCGGCAGAGAATGGACTCAGGCCTTCAGGCGGCTCCGGGCCAGTTCGGCGAAATAGCGTGATCCGATCGGCAGGATTTCGTCATTGAAGTCGTATTTGCCGTTGTGCAGCGGAATGCTCCCCGGCGTGCCGGGCGCGCCGTTGCCGATGAACACGAAGGCGCCCGGCACCACTTTCAGAAAAGCGCCGAAATCTTCGGAGGCCATTATCGGCGCGGCATTGCCGTCCACGTTTTCCTGCCCTACCACCGCCTGCGCGGCACGAATGGCGACCGGCGTGCATTCGGGCCAGTTCACCGTGGGCACGAACTCATGCGTGTATTCCACTTCGCAGGTCGCGCCATGAGCCGACGCGATGCCGGTACAAATTTCGCGCATGCGCTTCTCCAGCAATGCCTGCACTTGTGGCGAGTAGCTGCGGGTGTCGCCCCTGATTTCTACGTGGCTGGGAATCGCATTGCGAATGCCGTCCGAATGGATTTCAGTACATGACACCACGGCGGAATCCGACGGGTCGACCGAACGCCCAACGATCGTCTGCAGCGCCAGGATGATTTCTGCGGCGATCACCAGCGGATCGATGACCATTTGCGGGCGAGCGGCATGGCCGCCGCGGCCATGAATACGAATGACGAAATTGTCTTCACTGGCCATGATGCCTCCGGCCCGCGTAGCGATATGGCCCGCCGGCATGCCGGGAATGTTGTGGGCGCCGTAGATTTCATCCACCGGAAAACGCTCGAACAAGCCATCGCTGATCATGGCTTTGGCACCCCGGCCGTGCTCTTCGGCCGGCTGGAAGATGAAGCGCACCGTGCCATTGAAGTCGCGACTCTCCGTCAGTATCCGGGCCGCGCCCAGCACCATGGCCATGTGGCCGTCGTGCCCGCAACCGTGCATGCACCCGGCATTGCGAGAGACATGGGGGCGACCTTCGGCCGTTTCGGCCATCGCCAGCGCATCCATGTCGGCCCGCAGGCCGATCACGCCCTTGCCGTCGCCAACCGTCAGGCTGGCCACCAAGCCCGTGCCGCCAATGCCGCGATGCACTTCCAGGCCGAAGCTCTCAAGCACTGCCGCGACGTAATCCGCGGTACGCACTTCCTCGAAGCCGACTTCCGGGTGCTGATGCAAGGCATGGCGCCATTCGACCATCTGTTGCTGCAATGTCTCGTCCCGTGTTCCCACCATGTCATCCTCCATTTCTTATTCGACGCCCGCCATGTGCTGGCTCAGGAAAGTCTAGGCCGCGGGGAATGGAAAATTTCTCTTTTACGCATGGCCAAATGATCAATATTTATCGATGTCCGGATTGGTGGCCGACGCAAAAAGATGTCTTTTCTTCCGCGGAAAAACGAAAAGAATGTGTTCAGTCGGCGGCCAGACGCCGCTGCACCACGTCCAGCAGCACTTGTGCTCCCTGGGCGAGTTGCTCGTCGTCGGTGTGCTCGCGCGGGTTGTGGCTGATGCCGCTGCGGCTGGGCACGAAGATCATGGCGGACGGGGCGATGCGCGCGATCATCTGGGCGTCGTGGCCAGCGCCCGAGGTCATGCGTCGATGAGTGAAGCCGAGGCGCTGGGCGGATGCCTCGATCTCGTCCGCGAGGCCGGCGTCGAAGACCACGGGCTCGAAGCGCACCAGACGTTCGGCCTCGATCTTCACGCCCTCGCGTTCGGCAATGTCCGCAAGGAAGTCGGCCAGGCGCTTTTCGGCGGCCTGCAAGCGGCCCTCGTCGGGGTCGCGCAGATCCACGGTGAACGTGGCCTTGCGGGGGATGACATTGATTACGTCCGGCTCGAAGCTCAGCGAGCCCGTGGTCGCCAGCGTGGTCTCGGGCGCGGCCCCGACCACCTGCTCGCGCAGAAAGGCGATGATCGCCGCCGCCACGTAGCCCGCGTCATGGCGCAGCCGCGTGGGCGTGGTGCCCGCATGGTTCGCCGTGCCATGCACGGTGAGCTTCTGCCAGGAGATGCCCTGCAGGTTCTCGACGACGCCGATCAACTGGCCTTCGGCCTCCAGCACCGGGCCTTGTTCGATGTGCAGCTCCAGATACTCATGCGGCACGATGGAACCCGGCTCCATATCGCCGGCATAGCCGATGCGTACGAGCTCGTCCCCCAGGCGGGTGCCATCCGTGCCGACGGTGTCCAGCGCCGTATCCACGGCAAGCCCGCCCGCATAGACCAGCGACCCCATCATGTCCGGCTGGTAGCGCACGCCTTCCTCGTTGGTGAAGGCGCCCACGACAATGGCACGGGCCGGTTGCGCCCCCGCCGTCCGGTAAGCGCGGGCCACTGCCAGACCGGCCAGCACACCATAGCATCCGTCCAGGGCGCCGGCATTGCACACCGTGTCGATGTGCGAGCCGATCATCAGCGGCCGTCGATCGCCTTCCTCGGTAGCGGCATGCAGAATGCCGAAGAGATTGCCAATACGGTCAACGCGCACATCGAGCTGCAGCTCGCGCATCCATCGTCCTACCAGGTCACGGCCGGCTTTCTCGGCATCGCTCAAGGCGATGCGGGTGCGCCCGCCGGCGACGGGATCCGCGCCGACGGCACCGAGCGTCCGAATCTGTTCGAGCAAGAGGGGAACATCGAGGGAAAGAGAGGTGGCTTGCATGGCGTCTCCTGACAAGAGTAGGTGCCATGGAATAGTATTTCCCTTGAATGCCGACTTTTATTGAATTCAGCCCATTAATCTGAATATTTTATCGCTCTATCGCGCCCACCTCTCCAAAGATCGGTGACCACCCACCGGGAACGAGCGAAGACCGGTCAGACCTGCTTTCTCCCACCGATCGGCAGCGACAAGCCTGTCTTCTCCCGCTTCATCGCCACAAAGGTCTTGAAGCGCTTGACGTTATTGCTCCTGAAGAACAGCTGCCGTGTCAGTGCGTTGTAGTGCTCCATGTTCGTCACGGCCAGAATGAGGACGAAATCCCAATCACCCGTCACGTAGTAGCACTGCTGCACTTCCGCGCACGACAAGAACACACGCCTTGTTGCATCGAGCAAATCGATCCGCTCACTCTCGGCCTCCACACCCACGATGATCGTCAGCGGATAGCCCACCGCCGAGGGCTCGATCTCCACTGTGTAGCGCCTGATCACACCATCCTCGGCCAGCCGCTTGAGCCGGCGGTTGACTGCTGCCGTCGAGAGATTCACCCGCGCGCCCAGTTCCGCCTGAGGCAGGCGCGCGTCTTCCTGCAGTTGCGCCAGCAACTGCAGATCAAAGCTGTCCAGCGTTGATCCCATGACTGTATCCGAGCCTTAAACCAAGCATTGAGGTGCAAAAAAATTCCATTTAATAACAAAATTTCCAGAATTTACAGGGGCTCTGTGAAACATAGCCATCAACCCACCGGCAGCGCGGTGTTGTCGATCACCCGCCGCAGCACGAAGCTCGAATGCACGCCGGTGACGCCCGGGATGCGGGTGATGCGGTTCAGCAGCAGCTCCTGGTAGCCGTCCATGTCGGAGACGATCACCTTCAACTGGTAGTCGGCATCCTGGCCGGTGATCAGCAGGCATTCCAGCACCTGCGGAATCTTCGCCACCTCGCTTTCGAAATGGGTGAAACGCTCGGGGGTGTGGCGGTCCATCGAGATGTGGATCAAGGCCATCAGCGACAGGCCGAGCTTCTTCGCGTCGAGCAGCGCTCGGTAGCCGAGGATCAGGCCGGACTCTTCCAGCGCCCGCAGCCGCCGCAGGCAGGACGAGGGCGACAGGCTGATGCGGTCGGCGAGGTCCTGGTTGCTGATGCGGCCGTCCTGCTGCAGCACTTCGAGAATCTGTCGGTCGTAGCGGTCGAGTTGCATGATCGGCTCCTGAATCTGCTCGATACGGCAGATCATTTCACTTAATCATCAATTTGTGAATCATTCCGCCGTAAAAACCGCTTCCGCACCGCAACAACGCAATCGTCTGCCGCGACCGGGCGGGTAGACTTCTCCCCATCGAATCACGCCACGCCCACGAGGACCGCGCCATGATGCTTCAGAACCCCGCCGCCAAGTACCGCCCCTTCCCCGCCGTCCAGCTTGCCGACCGCCAATGGCCGAGCAAGACCATCGACAAGGCGCCGATCTGGATGAGCACCGACCTGCGCGACGGCAACCAGGCGCTGTTCGAGCCGATGAGCGTGGAGCGCAAGATGCGCATGTTCCGCACCGTCTGCGACATCGGCTTCAAGGAAATCGAAGTCGGCTTCCCGGCCGCGTCGCAGACCGACTTCGACTTCGTCCGCCACCTCATCGAAGGCGGCCACGTGCCCGAGGACGTCACCATCCAGGTGCTCACCCAGGCGCGCGAAGACCTCATCCGCCGCACCATGGACTCGGTGCGCGGCGCCAGGCGCGCCATCGTCCACGTCTATAACGCCACCTCGCCGACCTTCCGCGAAGTGGTGTTCGGCATGGACAGGCCGCAGGTCGTCGAGCTCGCCGTATCGGCGGTACGCCTCATCAAGCAGATCGCCGCCGAGATCGAAGCCGACTGCGGCACCCGCATCTCGCTCGAATACAGCCCGGAAACCTTCACCGCCACCGAACTCGACTTCGCCAGGGAAATCTGCGACGCCGTCACCGCCGCATGGGGCGCGACGCCGGACGACAAGGTCATCCTCAACCTCCCGGCCACGGTCGAAGTATCCACACCCAACATCTACGCCGACCAGATCGAGTGGATGCACCGCAATCTCGCCCGCCGCGACAGCATCGTGCTCAGCCTCCACCCGCACAACGACCGCGGCACCGGCGTCGCCGCGGCCGAGCTCGGCATCATGGCCGGCGCCGACCGCGTCGAAGGCTGCCTGTTCGGCAACGGCGAGCGCACCGGCAACGTCGACCTCGTCACCCTCGCGCTCAACCTCTACACCCAGGGCGTGCATCCGGGGCTCGACTTCTCCGACATCAACGCCGTCGCCCGCACCGTCGAATACTGCAACCAGTTGCCCATCCACCCACGCCACCCCTATGTGGGGGATCTCGTGTTCACTGCCTTCTCCGGCTCCCACCAGGACGCCATCAAGAAGGGATTCGCCGCCCAAAAGGCCGGCGCCCAGTGGAACGTGCCCTACCTGCCGATCGACCCCGCCGACGTCGGCCGCAACTACGACTCGGTGATCCGCGTCAACAGCCAGTCGGGCAAGGGCGGCATCGCCTACCTGCTCGAGACCGAGTACGGCATCGTCATGCCGCGCCGGCTCCAGGTGGAGTTCTCGCGCGAGGTGCAGCAGGTCACCGATGCCACCGGCGGCGAAATGTCGGCCGAGGCCTTGTGGGAGCTCTTCCGCAGCACCTACGTCGATTCCGCGGCGCCGGTGCGCTACGTCGAGCACCACCTGTTCGAGCACGGCGCGGCCCAGGGCATCCGCCTCGTGGTCGAGATCGACGGTGCGCGCCATCTGCTCGTCGGCGAAGGCAACGGCCCGATCGACGCTGCGGTGCATGCGCTGCGCGGCGCCGGCATCGACGTCCAGGTGCGCAGCTACGAGGAACGCTCGATCACCGCGAGCGAGGACGGCGGCAACGCCCAGGCCTGCGCCTTCGTCGAACTGATGCAGGCCGGCGACAACGGCGGCGACCGCTACGGCGTCGGCATCGACGGCAACATCATCACCGCCTCGATCCGCGCCATCGTCAGCGGCGTCAATCGCCTGCAGCCGGCATTCGACGCCGAGCCGGCAGTACGCGCCGCCTGACGGCTCTCGTCTCCATCGACCGCGAAGCCGGCCCGCAAGGCCGGCTTCGCTGCGTCGACTTCAATGCATGCGGCCGATCTTGCGGTAGAGCGTGTTGCGGCTGATGCCGAGCCGGCGCGCGGCGGCCGAGACGTTGCCGCTGACTTCGCGCATCACCGCGGCAATCACCTCCAGCTCGATCTCGCCCAGGCTGCGCGCCTGCGCGGACGGCGCGGCAGGCGCTTCGGCCGCGGGCTGCGGAGCAGCGATCGCCTGCGGGCGGCCGCTTTCGGCGTCGTCCATCGGATCGGCGCCGAACAGTTCCTCGGGCAGGTGGACCGGCAGGATCTCGGTTTCGTCGTCGTCGAGCAGCGCGGCCGCCACCCGGATCACGTTCTGCAGCTGGCGGACGTTGCCCGGCCAAGGGTAGCGTTCGATGAACTCCAGCACCTGCTCGCTGATGCTCACCCTGCCGGCCCGCGGTGAATCGGCCAGCTCGGTTTCGAGGATCTTGGCGACGATGGAGCGGATGTCGGAGCGCTCGCGCAACGGCGGCACGGTGATGGTCAGGCCGTTGACCCGGTAATACAGATCCTCGCGGAAGCTGCCCGCCTTGACCGCATCGCGCAGCATGCGATGGGTGGCGCAGACCAGCGAGATATCGACCGGAATCTGGCGCTGGCCGCCGATCGGCGTCACGCAGCGCTCCTGCAGCACGCGCAGCAGCCGCGCCTGCATGCCCAGCGGCATGTCACCGATCTCGTCGAGGAACAGGGTGCCGCCATGGGCCTGCTGGATCTTGCCGATCGCGCCTTCGCGCCGGGCACCGGTGAAGGCGCCGCCGACGTAGCCGAACAGTTCGGATTCGATCAGGGTTTCGGGAATCGCGGCGCAGTTGAGCGCGACGAAAGGCCCGTCGGCACGCGGGCCGGAAAAGTGGAAGGCTCGGGCGAAAAGCTCCTTGCCTACGCCCGACTCGCCCTGGACCAGCAGCGGGATGTCCTTGCCGTTGATCCGTGCGGCGCGGTCGAGCGCAAGCTGCAGCCGCGGATCGCCGGTCGCCAGGCAGTCCAGCGTGATCTCGCCCGTGCGCCGGTCACAGGGTTTGGCGCTGCGCGCAGGCTGGGTGCGCGCGGCAACCTCCGCCTCGTCGGTGCGCGTGCCGGCGCGGGACATGCCGAGCAGCGGCCCCGCCGCGCGCAGGCGTGAAAACAGGCGCTCGCCCGTGCGCGGCTCCAGCGCCTGGAGCGCATGCGGATCGCGCGCGCAGCGGTCCATGAAGACACCGAACGACACCCGGAACACATTGGAAAAGCCGACGCCTTCGGGACAGACGGGCAACTGCCGCAGCAGCGCCCGGGCAATGCCGTTGGCGCCGACCACGCGCCCGTCCTGGGTCACCGCCAGCAGCCCTTCCTGCAGGCCACCGATGCATTCCGGCCGGCTGTGGATCGCCACCAGGATCTCGCGTGCGTACTGGATCTCGAACAGGCGCTTTTCCAGCATCTGCGCGGCAAGCCTGACGAGGCCGAGCGTGTGGCGCTGGGTGTTGCGGCTGTCGCCGGAGATGTCCAGCACGCCTGCGATCCTGCCTTCCGGATTGAACACCGGGGCAGCGCTGCAGGCCAGAAAACCGTTGCGGTCGAGGAAATGCTCCGCGCCGATGACTTCGACCGGCGCCGCCTCGATCAGCGTGGTGCCGACCGCGTTGGTGCCGCGCGTGCCTTCGCTCCATGAGGCCCCGGGCTGCAGCGCGATGCGCTGCGCGCGGCCGACGAACTCCGGATCGCCGAGGCTGTGCAGGATCACGCCGCGGTCGTCGGCCAGGATGACCATGCTGCCCGAGGCGCGGATCTGCTCGTACACATGTTCCATGACGCCGCTGGCGTTGTTCAGCAGCAGTTCGCTGCGCTCGCGGGCTTCGGCAAGTTCGCTGCGGCCTTCGGGATCGCCGCGGCCACTGGCCAGATAGTCGACGCCGGCATCGCGGCAACGCAGCCACGAACGCAGCACCTCGTTCGGCAGTTCGCCATCCGGGCAAGCCCCTTCCTCGAAAAACTGCCGTCGCGCCTCGGTCACGCGCAACTCGCGCCCGTCGGCGGGCAAAAGCTGGCCCATCGCCTGTCTCCTCCTCATCTCCCCGCTCGATCGTGTTTTTGTGATGCGGGCTGTCCCAAAACTTAGCACCTGCCTCGAATTGCAGCAACCGCCGCCGAGGCCATGGTCTGTGCGAGAGCAAGTTCCTTGCCACGCAATGGCGCAAGTCGCCATGGCACACCGCTTGCAGAGTTCCCCTCAACCGGATCCGCCGGTGCATCGAAAGCGACACACCCGACATCAGCCATGAGGAAGCGAAAAGTGAAAAGCAAATACAACGAGGAGACGAGATTCCAACCCCTTCGCAAGGCCGCGCTCGCGCTGCTGCTCGCCGGCAGCACGTCGCTGGCCTGCGCGCACGGCGACGTCGTTCCCCACGCCGTCGATGTTTCCGCCCTGAAACCCCTCGGCGAAACCTGGCTGGAACGCAACCCCTACAGCGGGGACAAGGACGCCATCCGCATCGGCGACTCGGCCTTCAACCAGAACTGCGCCCGCTGTCACGGCCTCGGCGCCGTATCGGGCGGTATCGCGCCCGATCTGCGCTCCCTGCCGACGGACGCCGAGGGCGACGAAATCTTCATGCAGCGCATTCGCAACGGCGCCACCCGCGACGGCCGGGTCTACATGCCCCCGTTCGAAGGTATCCTGTCCCAGGAAGCCATGTGGGCGATCCGCGCCTGGCTGGAAACGGTCGCAGAGTAATGACCGGGCCTCGCCGCCCGGACATGCCCTGTTCGCCCCCGGCGCCCCCTGCCGCCCGATTCGCGGCAGGGGGCGTTTTCACAAGGAGACGACCCATGCCCCCAGCACGCTACGACCCGGGCGCGATCGCGCTGCACTGGGTCCACGCGATCCTGATCGCAGTCCTGATCTTCATCGGCCTGTCCATCGACGGCCTGCCCAGCGGGCCCGAACGCAGTTCCACGATCGCCCTGCACAAGTCGCTCGGCATCACCGCTTTCCTGTTGCTGCTGTTGCGCCTGGCCTGGCGCCGGCTGCACCCGCCGCCAGCGGACGAGCGCCTGGGCGCGATGCAGCAACGCCTTGCACGCTACGGCCACCGCGCCGTCTATCTGCTGCTGGCGCTGACGCCGCTGAGCGGCTATCTGTCGGCCAGCTTCACCAAGTATCCGATGCGCTTCTTCGGCTACGTCATCCCGAAACCGGGCTGGCCGGACGAGGCCCTGAACGAGTTGTTCGGCGCTGCCCACGGCCTGTTCGCGTGGACGCTGCTGGCGCTGATCGCGATGCATATCGGCGCCGTCATCCTGCACTGGCTGCAGGGCGCACCGGTGCTGCCGAGGATGCTGCCGGGCCGCCGCAGTAAGGGCCACCGCTGAACCCGGGCTTCGGTGCACCGGCACGGAGCACGGAGCCGACACTGTCCCATGATGACGCACCTGCTCCAAAGCGGAGCAGACGCTTTCCGTCGCCCGCAGCGCCGCACCCAGTCCAGCGCACCGGCCAGCATCCGGTCGCTGGCCGCTTCCGGATTTTCGCCGTCGATCTTGTCCGCATCGTTCGGCATCATCGGGGGCCTTGTTTCCAGGCAAAAAAGACGGCCCGTAGGCCGCCTGAAGACTCACTTTCGTGAGATGGGGGAGAACGCTGGCACCCACGCCGCCCTGCAGCGGCGCGAGGCCCGATCCATCAGAAGAACCCGAGCTTGTTCTCGCTGTAGCTGACGAGCAGGTTCTTGGTCTGCTGGTAGTGGTCGAGCATCATCTTGTGGGTCTCGCGCCCGATGCCCGATTCCTTGTAGCCGCCGAAGGCCGCGTGCGCCGGATAGGCGTGGTAGCAGTTCGTCCACACCCGCCCGGCCTGGATCGCCCGGCCCATCCGGTAGGCCACGTTGCCGTTGCGGCTCCACACCCCGGCACCCAGCCCGTACAGCGTGTCGTTGGCAATCGCCAGCGCTTCGGCTTCGTCCTTGAAGGTGGTCACCGCCAGCACCGGGCCGAAAATCTCTTCCTGGAAGATGCGCATCTTGTTGTGGCCCTTGAACAGCGTCGGCTGGATGTAATAGCCCTCGCTCAGCTCACCGCCCAGCGCTGCCTTGTCGCCGCCGATCAGCACCTCGGCCCCTTCTTCCTTGCCCAGCGCCAGGTACGACTGGATCTTGCTCATCTGCTCGCGCGAGGCCTGCGCCCCCATCATCGACTCGGTGTCGAGCGGGTGGCCGTGCTTGATCGCCGCCACGCGCGCGAGCACCCGCTCGATGAACTTGTCGTAGATCGATTCCTGGATCAGCGCCCGGCTCGGGCAGGTGCACACTTCGCCCTGGTTGAAGGCGAACAGCACCATGCCTTCGATCGCCTTGTCCAGGAAGGCGTCGTCGCGGTCCATGACGTCGGCGAAGAAGATGTTGGGCGACTTGCCGCCCAGCTCCAGCGTGGCCGGGATCAGGTTGTTGGCCGCGGCCTGGGCAATCACCCGCCCCGTCGAGGTCGAGCCGGTGAAGGCGATCTTGGCGATGCGCTTGCTGGTGGCCAGCGGCATGCCCGCTTCGCGACCGAAGCCATTGACGATGTTGAGCACGCCCGGCGGCAGCAGGTCGGCGATCAGCTCGACCAGCACCAGGATCGACACCGGCGTCGATTCGGCCGGCTTCAGGACCACGCAGTTGCCCGCACCCAGCGCCGGCGCGAGCTTCCACGCCGCCATCAGGATCGGGAAGTTCCACGGGATGATCTGCCCGACCACGCCCAGCGGTTCGTGCAGGTGGTAGGCCACGGTGTTCTCGTCGATCTCGCTGATGCTGCCTTCCTGCGCGCGCAGGCAGCCGGCGAAGTAGCGGAAGTGATCGACCGTGAGCGGGATGTCGGCGTTGAGCGTCTCGCGGATCGCCTTGCCGTTGTCCACCGTCTCGGCGTAGGCCAGCCGCTCCAGGTTCTGTTCGATGCGGTCGGCGATCCTGAGCAGGATGTTGGCCCGATCGGCCGCCGGCGTCTTGCTCCAGGCCGGAAACGCCGCATGCGCCGCGTCCAGCGCCAGCTCGATGTCCTCGGCCGTCGAGCGCGCCGCCTGCGTATAGACCTGGCCGCTGATCGGCGTCACCACGTCGAAGTACTGCCCCTTGACCGGCGAAACCCATTTGCCGCCGATGAAGTTGTCGTACTTCGCCTTGTGCTGCACCGGGGCCCCGGATTGGCCGGGCATTGCGTAGATCATCTCGATGTCTCCTTTCTTGTGGTTACGCACGCCATGTGCGTTACACGTCTCCTCTGCAGGCAGCGTGCCAGAACCGCAAGCCCGCATAGAATTCTCGATTTCTTCTTATCATTCAGACAACTGGCAACAGCCCAGGCTGAGCAGCCGATCCGAAGCCGCTCGAAGCCAGCCTCGCCGGGTGTTCCATTGCCGCACACCTGTTCCAATACGATGCACTTCCGCTCGCGCCACGTTCCAAGCCATGCACGCGGAAGGCATACTTCCTGCATGGAAAAGGACATGGACCCCGCACGCTCTTCCTCGCCGAACCCGGCCACGCTCGCGCCGCTCGACCTGCACGCCTCGTGGGCGCGCAGCAGGGAGTTCGGCCTGCGCCCGGACGACGCCCTGTCGGACGCCCTCGTTTCCCCTGCCGACCTGCGCGACCGCCTGGAAGCCAATGCCCGCCTGCTGACCTTCTCCCGCCCGGTCATCGAGAACCTGTTCCGCCAGATCGACTGCCCGAGCTCGACGCTGCTGCTGACCGACTGCGACGGACTGATCCTGAGCGCCATCGGCGACACCGGCTTCCTCGATCGCGCCACCCGGGTCGCACTCTCCCCTGGCGCCGAATGGAGCGAGGCGGCGATGGGCACGAACGCGATCGGCACCGCACTCACCACGCGCAAGGCCGTCGCCATCGAAGGCAACCAGCACTATCTGGCGCGCAACCGCTTCCTGACCTGTGTCGCCACGCCGATCTTCTCGCCCACCGGCGGCGTCGCCGGCATTCTCGACATCTCCACCGACGCCCGCGCCAACCTGTCGCACGCCGACGCACTGCTGCGCACCACCGCCGAATGCATCGAGCACCGCCTGATCGAAAACCTCGGCGAAGGCTTTCTGTCGCTGCACTTTCATACCCGGCCCGACCTGCTCGGCAGCCCGCTGGAAGGGCTGGCGCTGTTCGACGAGGCAGGCCGCCTGCTGGCCAGCAACCGCGCCGCCCGCGCACTGCTGCAGCTGCACGGCGAATTCCCGCAGGGCAGCTACACCGAATGCTTCACCACGCAGTGGCGGCATCTGGTGGCCTGGGCGGCGTTCGGGCCGCTGACGCCGTTTCCGCTGCGTACGCTGCACGGGCAGACCTGCATCGCCCGGGCCGAGCTGTTGCTGCCCCAGGCGCCGCGCGGCCGCCGGCAGGCGAAAGACGGCGAGGCTCCCAGCAGTACCGAGGCGCCGCCCGCACCCGACAGCGACCCGCGCCTCGCCCATGCCGGCGCGCTGGTCGCCGAATGGCACCGCAACCGCTGCGCAGGCCCGCTGCTGCTGTGCGGCGAAACCGGCACCGGCAAACGCCACCTGCTGTACCAGCACTGCCGCGACCACGGCATCGACGTGCCGCCGCTCGAACTCGACGGCCGCAGCCTTGCCGCCCGTGCGCAAGCGGGCCTCGACGAACTCGAAGACGCCCTGCAACAGGCGGAGAACGGCCTGCTCTACCTGACCGATGTCGACCTTCTCCCGGCCGCCGCCCTCTCCCGGCTGTTCGAGGCGGCGGACTCAAGCCGCCGCATCGTTGCCGCCAGCCGGCATCCGCTTGCCCATGGAGCGGAAGGGCGCGGCCTCGATCAGGCGACGCTGGCAAGACACGGGGCGCGCATCGTGACGCTGCCGGCGCTACGCGAGCGCGCCGATTTCGCCTATCTGGTACATCGCTTCGTCCGCGAAGCCTGCCCCGGGCGCCCGATCCGCGTTCTCCCCGAGGCGATCGAGCGCCTGCGGCACTATTCGTGGCCCGGCAACATCAGCGAACTCGCCAGCCGCCTGCGCCTGATGCTCGCCCTGCTGGGAGACGACAGCACCGAACTGCGCCCGGCCGACATCCCCGACGAACTGCTGGAAACCGCCGGCTGAGCGCATCCCGCCGGCCGCTGCACGGCGCCGGCGTCATCCCTACTGTCGCACGACATGCCCATCCGGAACTGCCCGTCCGGACTGTTCAGGAAGGGAGCGACTGTTCCAAATCGTTACACCTCCCCCCTGGCCACAATGCCCGCCAGGCCGCCACAGGGCACCAGCGGCGGGATTCACCCTCCCGGCCGCGGCTGGCACGCTCTTTGCCAAACGTAGCTCACCGGACATCCGGCCCGTCGGCCCCCCGCGCGGCGGAAAGCCACACGACATACCTACAAGACAGGATCAGGAGGCAAGGAGCAAAAATGAAAAAGTCGCATGTAAAGCCCTTCGCGCTGCGCGCCATCGTCGTCGCCACCGCGGCGGCGTTGTCGCTGCCGGTCGCAGCAGTCACCGACGTCACCTGGGAAGACATCCTCAACGATCACAAGACCACCGGCGACGTGCTGTCCTACGGCCTGGGCCTGAAGGCGCAGCGCCACAGCCCGCTCAAGGCGGTCAACACCGACAACGTCGCCAACCTGGTGCCGGCCTGGAGCTTCTCCTTCGGCGGTGAAAAACAGCGCGGCCAGGAAGCACAGGTTCTGGTGCACGATGGCGTGATCTATGCCACCGCCTCGTATTCCCGCATCTTCGCGATCGACGCCCGCAGCGGCAAGCGCCTGTGGGAATACAATGCCCGTCTGCCGGACGACATCCGCCCCTGCTGCGACGTGGTCAACCGCGGCGCCGCCATCTACGGCGACAAGGTCTTCTTCGGCACTCTGGATGCGGCCATGGTCGCGCTCGACCGCAAGACCGGCAAGGTCGTGTGGCGGAAGAAGTTCGGCGACCACAAGGTGGGCTACACCATGACCGGCGCCCCCTTCGTCATCAAGGACCAGAAGTCCGGCCGCACGCTGCTGGTGCACGGCTCATCCGGCGACGAATTCGGCGTGGTCGGCTGGCTGTTCGCGCGCGACCCGGACACCGGTGAGGAAGTGTGGGCCCGTCCGATGGTCGAAGGCCACATGGGCCGCCTGAACGGCAAGGACAGCACCCCCACCGGCGATCCCAAGGCACCGAGCTGGCCGGACGATCCCAACTCGCCCACCGGCAAGGTCGAAGCCTGGAGCCAGGGCGGCGGTGCCCCGTGGCAGACCGCCAGCTTCGACATCGACAACAACATGGTCGTCATCGGCGCCGGCAACCCCGCGCCGTGGAACACCTGGAAGCGCACCGCGCCGGGCGACGACCCGCGCAACTGGGACAGCCTGTTCACCTCCGGCCAGGCCTACGTCGATGCCAGCACCGGTGAACTGAAGGGCTTCTACCAGCACACGCCGAACGACGCCTGGGACTTCTCCGGCAACAACTCCATCGTGCTGTTCGAGTACAAGGATCCGAAGACCGGCAAGATGGTCAATGCCTCGGCCCACGCCGACCGCAACGGCTTCTTCTTCGTCACCGACCGCGACAAGCTCGCCCAGGGCGCCGGCTACCCCAACAAGCCGACCTCGCTGATCAACGCCTGGCCCTTCGTCGATGGCATCACCTGGGCCTCGGGCTTCGATCTCGCCACCGGCCGCCCGATCGAGAAGGACAACCGTCCGCCGCAGCCGAAGGAAGGCGCCGACAAGGGCGAATCGATCTTCGTCTCGCCGCCCTTCCTCGGCGGCACCAACTGGCATCCGATGTCGTACAGCCCGGACACCGGCCTGTTCTACATCCCGGCCAACCACTGGGCGATGGACTACTGGACCGAGAACATCACCTACAAGGCCGGCTCCGCCTACCTGGGCCAGGGGTTCCGCATCAAGCGGCTGTTCGACGACCACATCGGCATCCTGCGTGCGATCGACCCGGTCAGCGGCAAGATCGCCTGGGAGCACAAGGAAGAGTTCCCGCTGTGGGCCGGCACCCTGACCACCGCCGGCGGCCTGATCTTCACCGGCACCTCGGACGGCTACGTGAAGGCCTTCGACGCCAAGAACGGCAAGGAACTGTGGAAGTTCCAGACCGGCTCGGGCGTGGTCTCGGTGCCTGTGACCTGGGAAATGGACGGCGAACAGTACGTCGCCATCCAGTCCGGCTACGGCGGCGCGGTGCCGCTGTGGGGTGGCGACATGGCCGAGCTGACCAAGCAGGTCACCCAGGGCGGCTCGATGTGGGTGTTCAAGCTGCCGAAAGCCAGCCGCTGATCCTGCCCGATGAACCCGGCAACCCCGCCCTTCGGCGCGGGGTCCGGCCTCCGCGGCCGGCGCCGGGTTCATCGCCATACCCGGGCGGACACGCCCCGCCCGGCCTCCCTGGAAGGAGCACGCCCGTGATTCACACCCCCAACTCCAATGCCGCTGCACAGCCTTCCCGCCGGCGCTGGCCCGGCCTGCTGGCCGCAAGCTGTCTGGTTCTGGGCGGCCTGGGCACATCCGCCGCCTGGGCGGAAGAAAGCTTCGGCGAAACCCACACCGGCGACAGCGCCGAAGAGGAATGGCCGCTGATCATCAATGGCTGCCCGATCTGGCCCTACACCCGCTGCCCCGGCGCCGACCTGCGCCACGCCGACCTCGTCGGCCAGAACCTCGCCGGTGCCGACCTGCGCGGCGCCAATCTGACGCGCGCCGACCTGCGCGCCGCCAATCTTTCCGCCGCCAATCTGGAAGGCGCCGACCTGACGGCCGCCCGCATGAACAAGGTCAACGCCGCCAGCACCAATTTCCGCAACACCCGCATGATCGGTACCGACCTGGAAGCAGGGCGGCTGATGCGCTCCGACTTTTCCGGCGCCGACTTCACCGGCGCCAGCCTCGAATTCGCCCGGCTCAACCATGCCTGGCTGATCGGCACGAAGCTGGTGAGCTGCAATCTGCAAGAAGCGAAGTTCGTTTCGGTCAGGCTCGACGATGCCGTCATCGATCACTGCACGACACGCTTCACGATCTTCCCAGAGTCCTCATTCACCAATTGCCAGGGCTGCCCGACGACCGACTGGTAAAACCGGCAACGCCGCCTTCGACAACTACACCAAAAAACGGAACCACGCCCCGATGCTCGGCCAATATGCCCAACACAGCCGGGAGTATCTGCTGGTGCTGATGCTCAGCACCACCGTATTCTTCGCCCTCCCGATCTTCATCGCGCCACTGCGCTGGGCACGCCTGATGCGATGGCGCGTCCCCGAGCACGAGCACCTGGCCATCTACTTCGGCCGTTGCCTGGGCGCCTTCATCCTGGTGGTGGAGGCGACCATGCTCCGCTCCGTAACCACAGGCACCAGCTTCAGCTACGCCTTCGATGTGCTGTTCCTGGTCTTTGCCATGATGCTCATGGTGCACATCTACGGCGCGGTGAAGCGCATCCAGCCGATCACGGAAACCCTCGAAATCGGCTTCTGGTTGCTGCTTCTGATTCTGAATACGCTGTTCTATCCCGCCACGCACATAACGCTATGACCTCACTGCGTCATCAGACCATCCGCAACCTGCTGGCACGATTTCTCTTGCAAGGGAGTCTCCCGATGCAGACCCAGAACGCCGTCCTATCCTCTTTCCGCCGTGAGCCGCGTACCGGTCTGGTCACCACGCTGTGCGCAGCGCTATGCGCGGCGCTGTGCTGCCTGCCCGCCGCCGCACAGGCGGAACGGCCGCAGCCGCCGAACGTCGATACATCCACGCTGCCGCCGATCGCGCCCGGCTGGGCCGACAGCAATCCGCTGCGCGGCAACGCCGCCGCGATCGAACTCGGCCGCAGCGCCTTCAACCAGGCCTGTGCCCGTTGCCACGGCGTCGACGCCGACGGCTCCCGCTCGCCGGCACCCGATCTGCGCCGCATCGGCGGCCTGTGCAACCGGGCCAAGGATCCGGCGCTGAAGCAGCGCTGCATCGAGGACAGCGACTATTTCTTCAGGTATTCGGTGCTGAACGGCAAGATCAAGCTCGGCGTCGAGCACATGCCCCCATGGGAAGGCATCATCGATGCGCCGGTGCTATGGTCGATCCGCAGCTTCGTCGAAAGCATGCGCAGGCCGCCGCAGCGGCGGCAGGAGACGAAATGACACTGAAGGGGCTGATTGCCGGCGCGGCGCTGGCCCTGATGCTGGCCGCCCAGGGCACGCAGGCGCAGGACACGAGCGATCCGCTGGGCTCGCCGCGCTGGGAGGAGATGCGCCAGACCTTCTTCCCCGGCGCCGAAGTCGAGTTCGACGAGCGCGTCCGCGTCAGTGCGCCGACGATGGCCGAGGACGCGCTCAACGTGCCGGTGGCGATCGACCTGCGCAAGCTGCAGGCGGTCGAGGAAGTGATCGTGTTCGCCGACTTCAACCCCATCGTCCGCGCCCTCAGCTACGAGCCGGCCGGTGCCCATCCGGGGCTCGCCTTCCGCCTCAAGCTGCAGCAATCCACCCCGGTGCGGGCCGCGGCGCGCACCGCCGACGGCCGCTGGCACATCGGCGGCACCTGGGTCAACACCACCGGCGGCGGCTGCACCGTGCCCTCGGCCGGCACCGGCTCGCCCGAATGGCAGCAGCGCCTGAACGAAGTCAGCGCCCGGATCTGGCCGCGGATCGACGGCGGCTCGCGGCTGCGTGTGCAGGTCGTGCATCCGATGGACACCGGCCTCGCCGCCGGCATCCCGGTGTTCCACATCGACAGACTCGACATCAGCAACGCCGACGGCGAGCGCCTGATGCGCATCCATCCCGGCGAGCCCGTTGCCGAAAACCCGCTGTTCACCATCGACATTCCGGCCTCCGCCACCGGCAGCGGAGGCTTCCGCATCAGCGGGCGCGACAACAACGGCAACCCGATCGTGGCCGAGGTAGCGCCATGATCGGCAGCAGGCTCCCCGTGCGGCGCCGCAGCAGCCGAGTAGCGATCGCCACCGCCCTCGCAGCGCTGGCGCTGTTCGCCGGCCTGCCTGCGGCCAGTTCGCCAGCCGCCGCCCAGCAGACGAGCTTCGACTACCGCCTCGCTCCGCAGCGCATCGCCGACGGCGTGTATGTGCTGATCGGCAGCACCGAGGATTTCTCGCCCGCGAACGGCGGCAACATCGTCAATGCCGGCTTCATCGTCGGCAGCGAAGGCGTCATCGTCATCGACAGCGGTCCCTCGCTGCGCTACGGCGAACAGTTGCGCCGGGCGATCGCCGCCGTCACGCCGCTGCCGGTGGTGCTGGTGATCAACACCCACCACCATCCGGACCACGTCCTCGGCAACCAGGCTTTCCCGCCGGCGACGCTGGCCGCGCTGCCCGGGACACGCAGCGCGCTCGAGACCGAAGGCGAGGCCCTGCTCGAGAACATGTACCGCCTGACCGGCGAGTGGATGCGCGGCACCGAGACCGTGCTGCCCGGACGTGCGCTGGCAGCCGGGCCGCTCGAGATCGGCCGCCGCCGGCTGGAACTGTTCGTGCTGGCAGGCCACACCGACGCCGACCTTGCCGTGCTGGACGTCGCCACCGGCACCCTGTTCGCCGGCGACATCGTGTTCTGGAACCGCGCGCCCACCACACCCCACGCCGACATCGCGCAGTGGCTGCAGGCGCTCGAACGCCTCGAACGCGTTCCGTTCAAGCAGCTCGTGCCCGGCCACGGCCCGGTCGCCACCGATGCCATGCCGATCGCCCAGACGCGCAGCTACCTGGCGTGGCTGGAACGGACCTTGCGCGAAGGCGCAGAACAGGGGCTGGACATGACGGAAATGCTGGAACAGGAGGTGCCCGCCCGCTTCGGTACGCTCGACGGCGCCGCGGCCGAATTCCGGCGCTCGGTCATCCATCTTTACCCGGCGGCCGAAAGGGCCGCGCTGCGGAGCCGCTGAAACCGGCCCCGCGCAGACAGGCCACGGCACATGGACAAGCACTCCCCTCTGCTTCGCAGCGCCAGCCTGCACACCCGGCTGAGCCTGATGCTGACGCTGCTGCTCGCGCTCGCGCTACTCACCGGCGCCGCGCTGTGGCTGCGCGAGACGCGCGGCGCGATCCAGGAAGAAGTCGAATCCGCCGGCCGCGTCGCCGAACAATGGCTGACCGTGCTGATCGACGAAACCCGCCGCGACGGCGCCGAAGGCCAGGCGCGGCTGATGTCCGCGCTCGCCGCGATCGGCCGCATCCGCGCCCACGCGCTCGAGATCACCGCCACCGGCGGCGCACGCCTGCACCTCGCCCGCCACCACCTACAAGGCCGGCCGCCATGCGCCCGCATGGTTTGCCGAGCGCCTGACGCCGCATCTACGCGTGCGCCATTTCGACGCCGGCCCGGTACAGATCAGCCTGCTGCCGGATGCCTCGCGCTCGGTGCTCGACGCCTGGGACAGGCTCGCCAGCTTCGCCGGCTGGGCGCTCGCCGGCCTGCTGCTGGCCGGCATCGGCTGCCACCTGGGGCTGCGCCGGGCGCTGGCGCCACTGCGCGCGGTCGACGCCGCCTTCGACCGCGGCGCGCGGGGGCATTTCGACCGCCGCCTGCCCGAAGTCGGCGCCCCCGAGCTCGACCGCCTCGCACGCAGCTACAACCGCCTCGCCGACCGGCTCGACCACACCCTCGCCGACAATGCCGCACTCGCCGCCGACCGCCATTTCGCCCGCGCGGTGCAGGATCGCCTGGAAGCGGAACGCTGCCTGATCGCCCGCGAACTGCACGACGAGCTGTCCCAGGGCATCACCGCAGTGCGCGCCATCGCCGGCGCAATCCAGCAGCGCAGCGCCGACCAGCCCGGCATCCACGGCAACGCCCAGGTCATCCTGGCGATGACCAGCCAGATGCAGGACGGCGTGCGGATCATCCTCGAACGCCTGCGCCAGCCTTCGCCGGAGGCGCCGAAGACCGTGGGCGCCATCCTCGACGAGGTCTGCAAGCAATGGTCGCGGCTCTATCCGCACATCGCCCTCGACTGCCGGATCGCCGCAGCCGAACCCGTGCTGGCGAACGAACAGACGCATGCGCTGCAGCGCCTGCTGCAGGAAAGCCTCACCAACGTCGCCCGCCATGCCCAGGCCAGTGCAGTATCGGTGGTGCTGGACTGGAACGCGCAGGCGGTCACGCTCAGCATCACCGACAACGGCCGCGGCCTGTGCGCCGATCCGGCCGATGCACGGCCACGCTACGGCCTGGTCGGCATGCAGGAGCGGGTGCGCGCCCTGGGCGGCACGCTGCGGCTCGAACGGCCCGCCGCCGGCGGCTGCCGGGTGGAGGCCAGCCTGCCGCTCGCGCTGCCCGCCGTCCCCGCAGCCCCTTCCTTCTCCTCCTTCCCGGCCGAGGCCATGCGCTGATGACAACGATCCGGCTTCCCCCCTGCGCATCCTGCTCGCCGATGACCACACGGTCGTCCGCATGGGCTTTCGCCTGCTGATCGAAGGCGCGGGTGCCACCGTCGTCGCCGAAGCCGACAGCGGCGAAGCGGCACTCAAGGCCTGGAACGAACACCAGCCTGACATGCTGGTGATGGACGTGTCGATGCCCGGCATCGGCGGCCTAGCCGCGCTCGAACGCCTGCTCGCCCACCATCCGGCTGCGCGCGTGCTGATGCTGTCCGCCCACGACGACACCCTGATTCCGGCCCGCGCGCTGCAGGCCGGCGCCACCGGCTACCTGTCCAAGCGCGCCCACCCCGACGCACTGCTGCGCGCCATCGCCGACGTCGCCGAAGGCCGCCGCCACCTCGACCCCGAACTCGCGCCCAAGCTCGCGCTGGCCCGCCTCGGCGGCGGCGGCCACCCGGCGGAAACGCTGACCAGCAAGGAATTCAGCATCTTCCTGCAACTGGCACGCGGCCAGTCCGTCAACGAGGTCGCCGCCACCCTGAACCTGAGCAGCAGCACCGTCGGCACCCACCTGTACCACATCAAGCAGAAGCTCAATGCCAGCAACGCCGCCGAACTCGCGCTGATCGCGGTGCGGGCCGGCCTGGTGGAGACCTGAGACGCCGCCTGCTGCCGATCCATGGCATCGGCTCTGGCCCGGGGCGCCTGGCCCCAGGGCCTGCCCAACCGACCTTGGGAATCGCTGCGCACCGGTCGCAGCCCGGCTGAAGCCGCTTCCAGGGGACGGTTTTTTCGGTGAAAGCTCACGGCTGCTCAGAAACAGCCTGTGCAAGGAGCGTGTCAATGAGGCCGTGATTCTGCCGGAATCGGCTCTGCGGAATTCGGCGCCGCTTCGGCCACCGGCACGACATTGCCGAAGCCCAGACGGCCGATCAGCGGCAAGCGCAGCGCGGGGCGGTTCAGGTCGATGCCGAAATTGAGCCCGAGCAGATTGAACTCCAGGCCTTCCTCGACGCCGACCGTGACCCCGAGCAGGCCGTACAGCGAGGCCTGCCAGCCGGTGCCGGAAACCGCGCGCCCGACCGGAGCATCCAGCGGGCGCCAGTCCTTGCCGATCGCATTGGCCGGCATGTCGAGCTGCAGCGCCGGCACCTCGCGGCCGATGTGGGCGATGAAGGTATTGCTGTTGGGCCCGGGGTAGCTGCGGTAGGTGTCGGCGTAGGGGTAGGAGGCGACCGCGTCCTCGATGCGGTCGATCATCTCATCCACACCCGCGCCGCGATGCTCGGCGAGCACCGTGGGCACGGCGCCGAACCACAGCCCGTCGGCTACCGCATTGTTGCGCCTGACGACCGGGCCACGGCTGCGGCCCCAGCCGGTCACTTCGTAGCGGGTGTAGGCCGTCTCGCCGCTGCGCTTGAAGATGATCCACGGATGGACGGCAAAATAGCCGCGCCAACCGTAGGTGGCGGCCGCATACACCTGCACGATGGCGGTGTCGGCGAAGGCCGCCGGATCGGGCGCCAGGCCGGCGGAATGGCGCGGCAGCGCGCGCCAGCCGCGCGCGTCCATGCCTTCGGCACGCGGCGGGTTCGCCAAGCTGATGCCCAGCGGCAGGAGCAGGATAAGGGACAGGGCGAGGGCGATACGCTTGAACAGAGGCACGGCAGGGCTCGATGGAAACGGGGCGCACGGGTCGACAGACCGGCGTGCCGGCGGCGAGTTCGCAAGCGCCCGGATGCAGTCCGGCCTACACGCTGGACGTGCCTCATGAAAATCATGAGGCCGGGCTGGCGCTTTCCACGGCGACAGGGGCAGGGCACAGGTTCTAGACTGCCGCCATCGCTGCCGCAAGAGCAGCCCGAGGAGACTTCGATCATGGCCCGCCCTCTCACGCTTCGTCTGCCGCGGCCCAGCCGCCTGCACTGTGCCCTGCTGTGCACACTGGCGGCAACATCCGCCATGGCCGCCGATACCGAGCCGACGCTCGGCACGATGGTCATCACCGGCAGCCGCGTCGAGGCTTCGTCCTTCGACATGCCGTATTCGATCGACGCCGTGCAGCTCGGCGGCACTGCCGAAGGCCTGCGGGTGAACGTCTCCGAAGTGCTCGGCAGCGTGCCCGGCGTGGTGGTGCAGAACCGCCAGAACTACGCCCAGGACCTGCAGATCTCGGTGCGCGGCTTCGGCGCTCGCGCAGCCTTCGGCGTTCGCGGCGTGAAGCTGATCGCCGACGGCATCCCCGCCAGCAATCCGGACGGCCAGGGCCAGGCCGCCACCTTCAACCTCGATGCCGCCGAGCGCATCGAGGTGCTGCGCGGCCCCTTCGCCACCGTGTATGGCAACCACGCCGGCGGCGTCATCCAGCTGTTCTCGCGCGACGGCAAGGGCGCTCCGCGCATCCGCGGCAGCATGTACGCCGGCGAGCACGGCACCTACAAGATCGGCATCGGCGCGGAAGGCGAGAAGAACGGCGTCGGCTTCGTGCTCGACGCCTCGCGCTTCGAGACCGACGGCGAACGCCGCTACAGCGCCGCCCGCCGCGACCAGAGCTTCGCCAAGATCACGCTGGCGCCGGACGAGGACAGCAAGCTGACGCTGCTGTTCAGCAGCCTGCACCAGCCCGACACCGAGGACCCGCTCGGCGTCACCTGGAACACCTACAAGCGCGACGCGCGCGGCGTCGAGCCGATCGCGCTGCAGTACAAGACCCGCAAGTCGATCAACCACCTGCAGGGCGGCGCGGTGTACGAACGCCGCTTCGGCGAGGACCGGCTGCAGGTCCAGGCCTATGCGGGGCAGCGCAGCGTCATCCAGTACCAGTCGATTCCCGCTGCCGCGCAGGCCAATCCCCGCCACGCCGGCGGCGTGATCGATTTCGACCGCGAGTTCCACGGCATCGGCGCACGCTGGATCATGCAGCGCGAGATCGGTACCGGCAAACTGACCCTGACCACCGGCGTGGACCACGACCGCGCCGAGGACGACCGCCAGGGCTACGAGAACTTCGTCGGCGGCAATTTCGGTGTCAAGGGCAGGCTGCGGCGCGACGAGACCAATACCGTCACCAGTACCGACCCCTACGTGCAGGCCACCTGGCAGCAGGGCGACTGGGACTGGTCGCTCGGCGTGCGCCACAGCAACGTGCGCTTCGAAGTGGACGACGATTACATCGTCGGTCCGAACGGCGACGACAGCGGCTCGGTGCGCTACCGCAAGACCACGCCGGCCGTCGGCCTGCTGTGGCGCGCCAGCCCGCTGCTGAACGTCTATGCCAGCTTCGGCACCGGCTTCGAGACACCGACGCTGGGCGAGATCGCCTACTCCTCCACCGGCGGCTTCAACCTCGGCCTGAAGCCCTCGACCAGCCGCCAGTTCGAGCTCGGCCTGAAGGCCTACGTCGGCGAACGCACGCGAGTCAATCTCGCTGCCTTCCAGATCAAGACCAAGGACGAGATCGTCAGCGCCGGCGCCATCGGCGGCCGCACCTCGTACAGGAACGCCAGCAAGACCCTGCGCGAGGGCCTGGAACTCGCCGTCGAGACCGAATTCACCGACAAACTCAGCGCCCGCGGCGCACTGACGGTGATGCGCGCGATCTATGACGAATCCTTCAACAACGTCGACAGCGGCAAGCGGATTCCGGGCGTGCCCAGGGTTTCGGCCTGGGGCGAACTGGTGTGGAAGCCGATGGCCGGGCTCAGCACCGCGCTGGAAGCGGTGCATCGCAGCGCGGTCGAGGTCAACGACACCAACACCGGCAAGGCCGCGCCGTCCTACACGCTGCTCAACCTGCGCCTGGCGGCGGAACAGCAGTCCGGGCCCTGGACCTTCAGCCAGTTGCTGCGGCTGGACAACGTCTTCGACCGCAAGCACATCGCCTCGGTCATCGTCGGCGACGGCAACGGCCGCTTCTACGAACCCGGCCCGGGCAGAAATGTGTATGGTGGCGTACAGGCCAGCTACCGCTTCTGAACCCGAGGAACACGACACGATTACTGCAACCCCGGTACCGGGATCTGCTCCGCCGCGGTACCGGGTTCTTTTTCGCCTTCTTCCTTGCCCTGCAGGCCGGTGCGGCCGCAGCGGAGGCCGGCATCGTCACGCGGGAAATCGCCGGTGCCGAATTCGAGGACGTCGCCTTCGCGCTCGTCGATGCGATCGCCGCCGAAGGCATCACGCCGCCGACGGTCAGCCACTTCGGCGACATGCTGCGGCGCACCGCGCCGGACCTCGGCCATTCGCCCGCGCTCTTCGACCAGGCCCGCATCTACACTTTCTGCAGCGCCAGCGCCGCCGCGCGCCTGAGCGCCGAATCGCCCCACCACATCGCCCTGTGCCCGCTGTCGATCGCGGTCTATCGGATCGCGGCCGACTCGCCGGTGGTCCATCTCGGCTACCGCCGCAGCGCCTCAACGGCAGGCGGCGTCGCGGTCGACGCGCTGCTCGAACGTATCGTGGATCGCACCGCGGAATTCTTGAAATGATTGCCTGATGCAGTCAGGAAGAAAGCGCGCGGCGCATCCTATCGTCCAAGCTCGATCGCAAAGGCCTGCGCAACTTTCAGCGCTTCCTGCAGCCACTGATCGACCCAGTGAAGGTGATCCCCGCCAATCAGCCAACCCAGCGCCATGCAGTTGATGACCACCGTCGTCCAATACACCGACTGAAATTCGCGTTTGCTGGATTTGTGCCGCAGCAGGCGTTGAGCGACGAAGGCGCCAGGCCAACCACCGATCAAGCCGTAGAAATGAAGGGTACTCTCGGGCGTACGCCACTGTCCTCGCCTGGCGGCCGCTTTGTCCCACGCATAAGCGGCAAAAGCCATTGCGCTTGCCACGACATACAGCAGCAGAATCGCAACCGGCAACATGCCCGACAAGCTTCCTGCAAGCAGCGCAAGGACAAAAGCCGAAACCACCAGAACAGGCAATCCAGCTCCACCAGTGCGTCGCGACACTGCTCCGCACTCGCCGACAAAGGCAACCTTCTCGGCCCGCCCGCGCCCCCGCGCATCGACCGACAGCTCATAACTCACCAGTTCGTTGCCCACAGGCCGCCGTTTTCGATCATTGAAGGCCTTGATATGCACGAAGACGGCTGCACCACTTCCATTCGGGGTGATGAAGCCGAAACCCTGCTCGTCCTTCCATTGCGTAATCCTGCCCTGGTAACGCATGCAGCCCTTTCCATGCCATCCAAGTCACAGATGAAAGCACCTGCCCGCAAGCGCATCAAGCCCAATACATCACGCAACATCGGCAATACCCTGCAGCACGCCAGCCCCGGGACATGTGCTTGCCTGTTCATGGGGCCACGCTGGACCGACCTTGCAACAAGCCTGCACCGATCCGAAAGCCTGCACATTGCGGCGGTTAGAATGGAAGCCGCCCTGTGACCCGCCGGAGCCCACCGATGCCGAACGCCGCCCGCCGCAATCCTCTCCACTGGCTGTCCTGCCTGCTGCTGTGCGCACTGACGCTGGCCGGCTGCGCCAGCCTGACCCACCGCGAGCCGGTGCGCATCAACGTCGTCGGTCTCGAACCGCTGGCGGGGCAGGGCATGGAGATGCGTTTCACGCTGAAGCTGCGGGTGCAGAACCCGAACGACGCCGCGATCGACTTCGACGGCCTGGCGCTGGAGCTCGATCTCGACGGCAAGGCCTTCGCCACCGGCGTCAGCGACCAGCGCGGCACCGTGCCGCGCTTCGGCGAAACGGTGGTCAGCGTGCCGGTGAGCGTGTCGACTTCCGCGGTGCTGCGCCAGGCCCTCGGCATGATCGAGGGCCGCCCGATGACCGACGGTGTGCCCTACACCCTGCGCGGCCGGCTGGCCGGCGGCGTGCTGGGCAGCGTTCGCTTCTCGGACGAAGGCCGGCTGAACCTGCCCGACAGACTCAGGGCGCCGCGCTGAACGCCACGCGCCGCCAGGCTCCTGTCCATCCGCCTGCACTGCTTCCGGCCCTCCGAGCATGAATACCGCACCCTTCTTCGCCCCCGCCCTGTTCGACGATGCCGCCGCCGCCCTCGAGCGCGTGCGCGAGATCCACGCTGCCAGCACCCGCCACCTGCGCGATGCGCTGCAGCGCTATGTCGCCGGCGGGGACATCGGCCAGCATGTGCGCGCCTGCTATCCGCTGGTACGGATCCGCAGCAACACCGTGGCGCGGGCGGATTCGCGCCTGTCCTACGGCTTCGTCGCCGGCCCCGGCGTCTATGAAACGACGCTGACGCGGCCCGACCTGTTCGCCGACTACTACCTCGAGCAGTTCGGCCTGCTGCTGCGCAACCACCAGATGCCGCTGGAAGTCGGCACCAGCACGCAGCCGATCCCGGTGCATTTCGCCCTCGCCGAGGATGACCATCTCGAAGGCCAGCTTGGCCCCGATCGCCGCCTGCTGCTGCGCGACCGTTTCGACCTGCCGGACCTGGGCGCGATGGACGACGGCATCGCCAACGGCACCTTCGAGCCCGGCCCCGGCGAACCGCATCCGCTGGCGCTGTTCACCGCGCCACGGGTGGATTACTCGCTGCACCGCCTGCGCCACTACACCGGCACGCGGCCCGAGCACTTCCAGAACTTCATCCTGTTCACCAACTACCAGTTCTACATCGACGAGTTCATCGAGCTCGGCCGCGAACTGATGGCCGATGCCGCCTCCGGCCACGGCTACGAAGCCTTCGTCGAACCGGGCGAGGTCCTCACCCGCCGCCGCGGCCTGCCGCCCGGCGAGCGCGACGCGCTCGGTGCCGCGCCGCCGCGCCTGCCGCAGATGCCGGCCTACCACCTGGTGCGCGGCGACCGCAGCGGCATCACGATGGTGAACATCGGCGTCGGCCCGGCCAACGCCAAGACCATCACCGACCACATCGCCGTGCTGCGGCCCCACGCCTGGCTGATGCTCGGCCACTGCGCCGGCCTGCGCAACAGCCAGCAGCTCGGCGACTACGTGCTGGCCCACGGCTACATGCGCGAGGACCACGTGCTCGACGAGGAGCTACCGCTGTGGGTGCCGATCCCGGCGCTGGCCGAAGTGCAGCTCGCGCTGGAAGCGGCGGTGGAGGAAATCACCCGGCTGTCCGGCTACGAACTGAAGCGCGTGCTGCGCACCGGCACCGTCGCCAGCACCGACAACCGCAACTGGGAACTGCTGCCCTCGCGCGGCATGGACAGCAGCCCGGAGCGGCGCTTCAGCCAGAGCCGCGCGGTGGCACTGGACATGGAGTCCGCCACCATCGCCGCCAACGGCTTCCGCTTCCGCGTACCCTACGGCACCCTGCTGTGCATCAGCGACAAGCCGCTGCACGGCGAGATCAAGCTGCCGGGCATGGCCAACCAGTTCTACCGCGAGCGCGTCGACCAGCACCTGCGCATCGGCATCCGCGCGCTGGAACGCCTGCGCGAGCAGGGCATCGACCGCCTGCACAGCCGCAAGTTGCGCAGCTTCGCCGAAGTGGCCTTCCAGTGAGGCCTTCCGGTGGATACGTCCCGGCAAGGCCGGCGGACCGCCGGTCACGAAAGGTGACAATTCCCGGCACTTGCGGCATGATTATTTTTCCTCAAACAAATCAAGGGCCAGGCGGGGTCGATAAAAACGGCTCCGCGCTATGAGTCAGCCTTCCCTGTCGAACTCCGTTCCGCCCCCTTCCGAGCCGCCCCGCACCGAGGACGAATCCTCGGCCGATGGCGACTCGACCGGGCGATCTTGCCCCGATCCAGCATCGCCAGCCACGGCCACCCACCGGTTGCCGTTGCGCGTCCCGCCATATCCGGCACGCCGGACGCACGCCCTCTCCCTGATGCAGGCCCCGCTCGCATGCCCTGCGCTGCGTGCCGCGCCGTGTGCCGAATTCCGCGCTGATTCCGGCGCCGGGATCGCTCCCCCAATGCCGTCGCTCCCTGCATCCGCCCCGGCGTGGATGCACCCGCACGCCTGAACGCCGTACCACCGAACACTTCAATGGAAATATTCGTCCTCATCGCCCTCATCCTGCTCAACGGCATCTTCGCCATGTCGGAGATCGCCCTCGTCACCGCGCGCCGCGCGCGGCTGGCCAAGCTCGCCGAAGAGGGTGACAACGCCGCCGCCGTCGCCGTCAAGCTCGGCGAGGAGCCGACCCGCTTCCTGTCGACGATCCAGATCGGCATCACCTCGATCGGCATCCTCAACGGCATCGTCGGCGAGGCCGCGCTGGCCGGCCCTCTGGCCAGTTGGCTGCAGACGCTGGGCGTAGAGCAGCGCACCAGCGAAATCGGCTCGACCGTGCTGGTCGTGATGGTCATCACCTACGTGTCGATCGTGATCGGCGAACTGGTGCCCAAGCGCATCGGCCAGATCAACCCGGAAGGCATCGCCCGCCTGGTCGCGCGGCCGATGAACATGCTGGCGATCATCTCGCGCCCCTTCGTGCATCTGCTGTCGAACTCGACCGCGCTGCTGCTGCGCCTGATGGGCCAGCGCGAGATCAACGGCCCGAGCGTGACCGAGGAGGAAATCCGCGCGATGCTCGACGAAGGCTCGGAAGCCGGCATCATCGAGAAGAGCGAGCACGAGATGGTGCGCAACGTGTTCCGCCTCGACGAGCGCCAGCTCGGCTCGCTGATGGTGCCGCGCTCGGACATCGTCTGGCTGGACGTCAACCGCCCGCTCGACGACAACCTGACGCTGATGGCCGAATCGACCCATTCGCGCTTCCCCGTGTGCCGCGGCGGCCTCGACGAGATCCTCGGCATCATCAGCTCCAAGCAGCTCTTCAACCAGACCCTGCGCGGCGCCGAAGTCGACCTGACCGAAGCACTGCAGGCGCCGATCTACGTGCCCGAATCGCTGACCGGCATGGAACTGCTCGACCAGTTCCGCGCCTCCAGCGCCCACATGGTGTTCGTCATCGACGAATACGGCGAGGTGCTGGGCATGGTCACGCTGCACGACCTGCTCGAATCGGTCACCGGCGAATTCCAGACCGAGAACGCCGAGGAAGCCTGGGCGGTGCAGCGCGAGGACGGCTCATGGCTGCTGGACGGCCTGATCCCGATCCTCGAGCTGAAGGACCGCCTGGCGATGAAGAACGTGCCGGAAGAGGACAAGGGCCGCTACCACACCCTGTCCGGCATGATGATGTGGCTGCTCGGCCGCCTGCCCAACACCGGCGACATCGCCGTATGGGAAGGCTGGCGCTTCGAGGTCGTCGACATCGACGGCAAGCGCATCGACAAGGTCCTGGCCACCCCGGTGCCGGAAGAGGCCGAAACCCAGGCCGACGACGACAAGGACGGCAGCGCCGAGTAGCCCCGGGCCGATGCCCGGCAGATCGTGTTCAGCGCCGGCTCACGGCGGCCGCATCCCGGCGCCAAACCCGGGATGATGGTCGGAGCATGCCGGCTCCAGACGGAATGCCGTATCGAATCAGGGCCTTGGCAGCCATAAAAAAGCTGGCGGCCAAATTGTAAATTTTCTATATACTCAGTGTCCCCTGCCCTTGAGAAAGGCCTGTCATGCGCGCCACTGCTTCATCCATCGTGACTCCCCTGGCCATGCTGCTGGCCACGCTGGTAGCGGCCGGCTGCGCGCAGACGCCCGAAGAGCAGATCGCCCCCCGTTCGGATACCGTCCGCCTGTGCAGCGGCAGTGAGTGCGCCGACGTGCCGCGCAATACCGCCACCTTCCAGGGCGATCCCGGTGATCCGGAGGCCGAACGCCGTCTGCAGGCCCTGGCGGAGATCGCCGAGCGCGACCCGCGTGCCGCCTACGACCTGGGCCTGCGCCTGCTGCGCGGCGACGGCGTGACGCGCGACAGCTACCAGGCCATCGAATGGCTGCGCAAGGCCGGCGACCGCGGCCACGCCGAAGCGCAATACGCGCTGGGCCGCCTGTACCTGCTGGGTTTGGAGGAAATGGGTTCCGACCCGGCCGAGGCCGAAGCCTGGCTGAGCCGTGCCGCTGCAATGAACTACAAGGACGCCCACAAGCTGATGGCCGAAGCCCAGGCGGCCAAGCAGGAGGAACGCGAGCTCTACCGCATCCGTGACGAACAGCGCAAGTCATGGGGTGCCTGGTACAGCTATTACCCGTACTACTGGATCTGGGGACCGAGCGGCTGGTATCTGCGCTGAACGGCCGAAACGCTTTCCTTTCCCTAGATCCCGACCTTCCCAACATCCCTCCTTTCAACACACTACGAAGGACGATTCTCCATGTCCAAGACCTCCCTCTCCCTGGCCGCGCTGGCGGCTTCGCTGGCTCTGGCCGGTTGCGTGACTCCCGGTGCCGGCGGCCTCCTGTCCGCGGGTGACAGCCCCACCGCCGCCACGGGTGCAGCCGCTGGCGGCACCAGCGTCAACGCCAACGCCAGCCTCGAACGCTGCGACGAGCCGCTGGGCACGCTGGCCGTGGACGATGGCCGCGGCAAGGAATGGTATGCAAGCTTCGGCGCCGCCACCAAGGTCACCAGCATCGAACCGCTGATCCGCCTGGCCGTGCAGCAGTCGAACTGCTTCGTCATCACCTCGGTCGGCAACAACCGCACCGAAGGCAAGATCAGCGCCATCACAGACAAGCAACGCAATTCAGGCGAATTCCGCGCCGGCTCCAAGCAGCAGAAGGGCCAGCGCGTGGCGGCCGACTATTTCATGGAGCCCGCCATCATCATCGACAACGACGCCACCGGCCAGATGGCTGCCGGTGTCGGCGGCCTGCTCGGCAGGGTGGGTGCCGTCGTCGGCGGTGCCATGCAGAGCAAGGTGTCGGTGGTGACGCTGAGCATGTTCGACATCCGCTCGGGCGTGCAGATCTCGATCTCCGAAGGCAACGCCACGGCCACCAACTTCGGCGCAGCCATCGGCGCCATCGGCGGCGGCGCTGCCGGCGGGCTGGGCGGCTTCTCGCGCACGCCCGAAGGCAAGGCTACCGTCGCCGCCTTCATGGATGCCTACAACAACATGGTGATCTCGCTGCGCAACTACAAGGCACAGGAAGTGAAGGGCGGCCTGGGCAAGGGCGGCCGGCTGAAAGTCGGAAACTGATACCCGGCTTCCGTTCGATGGAAAAAAAGTCCCGCTGGCCTGAGGCCAGCGGGACTTTTTCACGTCCGGGCCGCAAGAACGCGGCCCCGGCACGGGATTACTTCAGCGCAGCCAGCGCGGCGGCGTAGTCCGGCTCTTCCTTGATCTCGGGCACGAGCTGGGAATACACGACCTTGTCGTTCGCATCGACCACCACCACCGCGCGCGCAGTGACGCCGGCCAGCGGGCCGGACGTGATGGCGACGCCGTAGTCGCGGGCGAAATCGGGGTTGCGGAAGGTCGACAGCGTCTTCACGTTCTTCAGGCCTTCGGCCTCGCAGAAACGGCCGGCGGCGAAGGGCAGGTCGGCGGACACGACCAGCACCACGGTGTCGGCAAGGCTGCTGGCCTCGGCGTTGAACTTGCGCGCCGACGCCGCGCACACCGGGGTGTCGAGGCTGGGAACGATGTTCAGTACCTTGCGCTTGCCGGCGAAGGCGTCGAGACCGACGTCGGCCAGATCGGCGCCGGTCAGCTTGAAGGCAGGGGCGGCATCACCCGCCTGGGGGAAACGGCCAGCCACATCGATCGGATTGCCGCCAAGGGTCACAGTGCTCATGCTTGTTGTCCTCTGTCTGGTATGGGATTCCGCCTCCCGGCCTTGCGGCGCAGCGGCGGGGACGGACAGACTACACCAAGCCAATGGCGCATGGGGCGATGGAGATCAGCGCGGCGGGCGATCTTCGCCCGGACTGGCGCGTCCCGGACTATCGCGTCCCGGACGATCCTCGATCTCGACTTCGCGGATGACCTCGCCCTCGATCACCATGCCGTGCCCGGTCGGCGGATGCTCGCGCATCTGCTTGCGCAGCGCACGGGTCTTCCACCACAGGTAGCCCCAGGCCACGGCGCCGACGGTGACGACGACGGCGAAGAAGACGACCGAGAACATCAGCGCGACGCCGAACACGGCAACGGTGACGATCGCGGCGACGATCTTCTGCAGCAGACTGGGCGGCGTACCGCCACGGGCGCCGAACTGGTTGAAAAGGCCTGAGAACTTCGGATCTCGATACATGAGGCATCCCATCAAGGTGTCGGGGCCGCTACGGCTGGCCGAAGCGGCAGGATACCGTCTCAGAGGCGCGGCCCGGACAAAAGATTCCGTCACCGGCATGTTTCGCCATGCAACAGCAGGATGGCAAGCCGGCCAGGCGGCCGGTCACGGATGCCGCCAGAAGGCGAAGGCCTGGAAGCGCTCCGCCGCCCACCACGCGCTGGACGACACCCCGCGTGTGATGTTGCGCGTACCGGCCTGGGATTCGAGCGGACGCAGAACCTCGCCGTCGACGGCGTGCCGCGCTTCGATCCCCTTCTGCTCGGGCACGACGACGCTGATGTGGCCGGAACTGTTGAGATCGCGGCGCTTGGCGACGATGACGCAGACCTCGCCGCCATTCGCTGCCGCCTGCAACAGGGTCAGATCCAGTTCGCGCACCCAGCCGAACTCGGCGCCGTGCTCGTCGAGCCAGTCGTACAAGGCGTTGGCGTTCAGTTCACGCACCGTCTGGCCATAGGTCGCCTCCACCGGCTCGCCCAGCGCCAGGCGGCGCAGCGCGGAGTCGGTCCACCACACGCGCGGCAGGTAGGCGCCCGCCAGACAGGCGTAATCGGTGGCGTAGATGTTGCAGAAAGTCATGCCGGCGCGCGGCTGGTAGCGCAAGTGATCGGCCCTGGCGACATCCAGGTAATCGACGATCCGCGTCAGCCCGGCGGCACCACGTGCGCCCTCGGAGCCATTGCGCGCGGGGCGTTCGGCCTCGCCGAGCGGGTAAGCCCGCCCGCCGTCCCGCACGCGGGTGATGTCCGGACGATCGGCCTCCAGATGGGCGACAGGCAGCGCCGGCAGCGTTTCGGCAGCCGGTACGGCACGGGAACGCAGGCCGCCACGCGTGCGCGGACGCGGCGCGGACGCCTCCAGATAGCGCTCGGCCACCACGCCTTCGCGCACGACGCCATTGAGCATCACCCGCACCTCTACCCAGCCCGCCACCGCGGTCGGGCCGCGCACTTCGACTTCGGTGCCCTGCACCAGCGGCGCCAGCAGGCTTGCAGGCGTCACCTGCGGCGTGGAACGCAGATTGAGCTGCAGCGGCACGACGCGATGCATCGGCGCGAACGGGGACATCGCCGGCGCGAAAGTTCCGGCCAGCCCCAGGTCACGCAGCGCCTGACGCGCCTTCTCCAGCAATTCGCGGCGATCGGCGAAACCGTTCAGGCCGCCGTTGATGCGGCGCGTCACCGCTTTCAGGTCGTCAACGTCGGCCAGCGCGTTGAGATTTTCGCGCTGCCAGAAGAACACTGCGGCATCGACCGCCAGGCTGCCGGCGACGAGATCCGGATCGGCCACCACGTCCTGGCCGCACCATCGCGCAAAACCGCGATAGTTGTCTTTGCCCGTCAGCTGGATCAGACCGCGGCCGCGGTAGCGCCAGCCGTCGCCGCTCGCCTCGGCGCCGTTGCCCATGCGCCCGCCATAAACCTTGCAGGCGATCTTTTCCGGCTTGCGGGCACAGGACTCCGCCTCGGCACGTGTGCCGAAATACCGCGGAAAGACTTCCAGCAATCCGTCTGCCGAATAATTGAGATTCTCGACGGTCAGCCGCAGGCAGCCGGATTCGTGCATCACCTGGGCAAGAAAATGGGCGATGCGCGGTACCGTGTCGATGGCATGGGCCGCCATCGCGGTGTTGAGTGCATCGACGTAGCGGTCGGCATTGGCGCTGGTCGCGCCCATCCGGGTAAGCACCTCGCGTGTGATCAACATGCTGCACCCCCTGAAAGCGCCTGCCACGGGCGTTTGCACACTTTCACTAAAGTTCAGCGCGGGGCGCAATTCAAGCCGGACGACATCCCTGCCGTGCACGGCATGCATAATGGTCCGCATCTCCCGCGGAGCCGAACGATGACGAAACGCCAGCCATGCCGATCGACCACAGCGGCGATTGCCTGCCTCGCAGCACTCGCTGCCGGCCCCGCCGCAGCGGCGGAGACCCGGATCATCTGCGCCGACCTGGACGACCCGGACCGCACCCGGGCCGTGCTCAGCATCGCGAGCGGTGCTGCCGAAACCGCGGGTGCGCCCCGCATCGCCGGCCTGGAAATCGTCACACCCGAATTCCTCTGGCCGGCCCCCGGCCAGCCTGAAACCGCGCGCTTTCCCGCGGGCAGCAGCGACGTGTCGCCCGACCTGGCCCTGCTGGATAGGGTGGCCATCCACGCCACGGCTGACATGGACGGCATGCTGCGAATCGTGGATTTCGGCGTGCTCAGGCCGGATGCACTCGACCTCGAAGGCCTGCGCGGCTCGCTGATGCTGCACGAGACGTGGCAGAACGGCCGGGCAATCGGCTCGCTGTACTACACCCATGAAGGCAGCCCGCCCACCGTCACGGCGCTCGGCTGCCAGCGCTTCGACGAAGACTGAGACCGGCCGGTCCGGCTAGATCAGCCCGGCGCTGCGCAGCATCATCACGCCCAGGCTGGTGGTCAGCAGCGAACCGAGCGTCGTCAGCGCGATGATGTTCGCCGCCAGCGTGGCGTTGCCACCCATCGCCCGCACCATCACATAGCCGGCCGCGGCCGAGGGCGCCGAAGCCATCAGCATCAGGATGCCCAGCTCGATGCCGCGAAAGCCGAACGCCGCCGCGCCCAGCGTCAGCAGCACCGGCACCACCACCAGCTTGCCGAGCGCGGCCAGCGCGGTGCTGGCGATCTCCGAGCGCAGGCTGCGGAAATCCAGCGAGGCGCCGGTGCACAGCAGGGCCAGCGGCAAGGTCATGTCGGCGAGGTACTGGGTCGAACGCAGCGCCAGCTCCGGCAGGCGGATTTCCAGCGCCGACACCGGCAGCGCGAGCAGGATGCCGATGATCAGCGGATTGGTGGCGATGCCGCGCACGATCCTGCCCACGCCCTGGCTGCGGTGCAGCGAACGGCTGAGGGTGATGACCGCCAGCACATTCACCAGGATCGTCACCAGGCCGAGATACAGCGAGGCTGCGGCAAGACCGGCGTCACCGTAGGCATTGACGCAATAGGCCAGGCCGACGACGCCGAAGTTGGAGCGGAACGCACCTTGCACCACCACGCCGCGGTCGCGTTCGGGCTGCACGACGAATTTCGCCGACCATTCGAGCACGATGTAGAGCGCCAGCGTCGCCGCCAGGCCGTAGGCGATCATGCCGGCATTGGCCGATTCGGCGATGCGCGTCTTGGCGATGCTGGTGAACAGCAGCGTGGGCAGGGCGATGGTGAATACCAGCTTCGAGCCGGCATCGATGAAGCCGTCGGTCAACATGCCGGTGCGACGCAGCAGCACACCCAGGCCGAGCAGCACGAAGATCGGCCCGGTGACCGAAAAGGAAAAGCTCAGGATCGCGAGAAAGTCGGACATCGGCCAGCCTGGTACATGCCGCCCGGCGGCGGGAACCGCGGCATGCTACGCACTCGCGGCCGTCACGGCAATGCGCGGCACCGCGGCTGCTCAGGGCCGCAGCAGGAACAGCAGCACCGTCAGCGTCAGCACCGACAGCAGGGTCGACAGGAATACCGCCGAGGCGACCGAAGACTGGCAGACGTTGTAGCGCTGGGCGAAGAGATAAGGCGTGATCCCGGCCGGCAGCGCCGCCAGCAGCACGCCGGTCGCCACCCACAAGGGCGGCACGTCGAACACCTGGGTTGCCAGCAGCCACACCAGCAGCGGCAGCATCACCGTCTTCAGCGCCACCAGCACCAGCGGCTCGCGCAGGTTGCCGCCCAGGCTGTAGCGCGTCAGCGAGGCGCCGAGCGCGAACAGCGCGCAGGGCGTGGCCGCGGCGCCCAGGCCGCCGGCCACGGCATCGACCGGACCGGGCAAGGGCACGCCCGACAGCGCGAACGCCAGGCCGCAGCTCAACCCCCAGATGATCGGCGTCGCCAGCACGCTCTTGCCCAGCTTCAGCAGCGTCGCCGCCGCCGACTGCTGGCCGCCGCGCGCCGCCTCGATCAGCGCGGTGGTCGGCGGCAGCATCAGCAGGCTGTGGCAGGCGATCATGACGAACAGCGGCAGCGCCGCCGACGGGCCGTAGGCCGTCATCACCAGCGGAATGCCGAGCATGCCGGTGTTCGAGAAGCCGGCACCGAGGCCGAGCACCGCCTGCTCGTCCAGCCGGCGCCCGAACAGCAGCCGCCCGGCCAGCATCGCCAGCCCGAACACCGCGAACGCACCGATGTAGTACGACAGCAGGTAGCCCCAGGGCATCGCCGCGGGCAGTTCGGCCTGGGCGATGGCGCGGAACAGCATCAGCGGCAGGGCGAAGTTGAACACGAACAGCGACAGCCCGCGATTGGCCGCCTCGTCGAACACACCGCAGCGCGCCGCGACGTAGCCGAGGCCGAGCGTGCCGAAGACCGGCAGGATGATGCCGAAGATGATGTCCAAGACGGCTCTGTGGGCGGAAGCTCAGGGGGCACTCATGGTAACGCAGGCGCGCCCGGACCGATGCGCAGCGTGGCAGCCACGTTGCGGGCGGTGAGTTCGACGTTCGCCGCCGCATCGCTCAGCGCCTCTTCGAGTGTGCAGGGACGGCAGAGCACGCTGAACACCGCGTCGATGCCGTGCTCATGCACGACGCCGACGTTGGCGCCGAGCGAACCGGCGATGCCGATCACCGGCTTGCCGTAGCGCTTGGCGACGCGGGCGACGCCGATCGGCGTCTTGCCGTGCACGGTCTGGAAGTCGATGCGGCCCTCGCCGGTGACGACGAGGTCGGCATCGCGCACGTGGCGGTCGAGATCGACCGCGGCGGTGACGATCTCGATGCCCGGCTTCAGCACCGCGCCGAAGAAGGCGAGCATCGCCGCCCCCATGCCGCCGGCCGCGCCGGCGCCCGGCACCTGGTCCACCGCGACGCCGAGGTCGCGCTCGACGATGCGGGCGAAGCGGGCGAGGTTGTCGTCCAGCACGCGCACCTTGTCGGGCGTCGCGCCCTTCTGCGGTCCGAACACCGCCGAGGCCCCGCGCGGACCGGTGAGCGGGTTGTCCACGTCGCAGGCGACTTCGATGCGGCATTCGGCCAGGCGCGGATCGAGCGCGGAGACGTCGATGCGTTCCAGCTCGGCCAGCGGACCGCCGCCCGGCCCCAGCTCACGGCCATCGGCGTCCAGCAGCCGCGCACCCAGCGCCTGCACCATGCCGGCGCCGCCGTCGTTGGTGGCGCTGCCGCCGATGCCGAGGATGAAGCGCCGTGCGCCGGCGTCGAGCGCGGCGCGGATCAGTTCGCCGGTGCCGCGCGAGGTGGTGCGCAGCGGATCGCGCTGCGCCGGCGGCACCAGCATCAGGCCGCTGGCGGCCGCCATCTCGATCACCGCGGTGGCACCATCGCCGGTGAGGCCGTAGAAAGCCGGCACGCTGTCGCCCAGCGGGCCGGTGACGGCGACTTCCAGCCGGCGCCCGCCGGTGGCGGCCACCATCGCGTCGACCGTGCCTTCGCCGCCGTCGGCCACCGGCACGAGCACGTATTCGGCCTGCGGAAAGACGGCGCGGAAGCCGGCTTCGACCGCTTGCGCGACTTCCAGCGCGGACAGGCTTTCCTTGTAGGAATCAGGGGCGATGACGATCTTTTTCATGGCGGCGGGCTCCAGGCAGTGGATTGGGTGCAAGACACGGCGGCACTTGCACGGCAGATACAGCTTAGAACCGGACGCGCACTGATGTCTTCATGGAAACGCACAAATTTCCATTGTATTTTTGATTTTTATTGTGCATTTTCATGATTTGATGTCACTCGGAATCGGCTGGATCGAGCTGCAGCGCGATATACAGCAGCAGACAGTCGTCGAGCCGCGCCAGATCCAGCCCGCTCAACTCCCCGAGCCGGCGCAGGCGGTAGTCGAGGGTGTTGCGATGCACGCCCAGCGCGCGTGCGGCGGCGGCCGACTTCATGTCGTGCGCGAACCAGGTGGCAAGCGTACGCTGCAGCAGGCCATCGCGGTCGTGCCGGGCCAGCCGCTGCAGCGGGCGGCGCAGTTCGTCCGCCTGCCAGCCCTCGTCCAGGCCGGCCAGCAGTACAGCCAGCGTCTGGTCCGCATAGCAGTGCAGCGCGCCGCCGCGCCGACGGCCGAGGCGCAGCAGCGCACAGGCCGACTGATAGGAACGTGCCAGCCCGGCACGGCCCGGAAACACGCCGCCGAGCGCCAGGCGCGGCGCTGGATGGCCGTCGCGCCGAAGGCGCGCGAGCAGGACTTCGGCCCGCTTGCGCAGTTGCTCCGCCTCGTCGGGCCCAGTCGAAACCGGCAGCAGCGCCACCACTTCGCGCAGCGACACCGGCGCGTACAACACCTCCGGCTCGGCCGCCAGCACACCCAGCAGGCGCTGCTGTTCGGCGAGCTGGACCGCCGCATCGACAGCCGCAGGATCGGCTTCAAGCAGCAGCACGACGCGCGGGCGCGCCGGATCGACGCCGAGCTGGCGCGCCCAGTCTTCCAGCACCGGGGCCGGTGCAGCCAGGCCGACCAGTTGCAGCACCAGTTCCTCGCGCAGGCGGGCATCGCGCGCGATGATCTGCATCAGTCTTGCCTGCTCGATCATGGTTTCGGCCGCCATCCGCAGCAGTTCGGCAAATTGGCGGATGGCATCGGGTTCGCCGCTGAGTCCGATCACGCCGACGATGCCGCCTTCGGCACGCAGCGGCAGGTTGATGCCCGGCCGTGCGTCGTGCAGCCGGCGCGCCAGCACATCGTCGATCTCGACCGTGCGCCCCTGCGCCAGCACCATCATCGCGCCCTCGTGCGGGCTGCCGATGCGGGCCGCGTTGCCGCTGGCGATGATGACGCCGCGCGCGTCCATGACGTTCACGTTGGCATGCAGGATCTGCATCGTGCGATCGACGATGGACTGGGCAAGCGAGGCATCGAGCAGCAGCATGGCGGGAACAGGGTGCGGAAGATGCCTGCATGCTGCCGCGTAAGACCGGCGCGGACAAGCCGGGGCGCCGAGACGCGCCCGGCGATACGGCCGGACTTGCCTGCATGAACGAAAATGGCCCGGCCGGCGGACGAGCCGCCGGCCGGGCCGATCGATCGACTGCTCGGGCGATCAGGCGTCGGCGACCGCCGGCCCATCGGCACGTTTGGCGCTGGCCCGCCAGGAACGGTAGATCGGCAGAATGATCATCGCCACGATCAGCACCCACACGCCCCAGGTGATCGGACTGGCGAACAGGATGCTGAGGCTGCCATCGGAAATCGACAGCGCCCGGCGCAGGTTCTGCTCCATCAGCCCGCCGAGGATGAAGCCGAGCAGGATCGCCGACAGCGGGAAGTCCAGCTTGCGCAGGATGTAGCCGGCCACGCCGATGATGATCATCAGGAACAGGTCGAAAGTAGTCGCATGCACCGCATAGACGCCGATCGAGGTGATGATGGCGATCGCCGGCACCAGTGCCCAGTAGGGCACGGCGAGGATCTTGGTGAACACCTTGATCATCGGCACGTTCATGACGATCAGCATCACGTTGGCGACGAACAGCGAGGCGATCAGGCCCCAGACGATGTCCGGCTGGTTCTGGAACAGCAGCGGGCCCGGCGTGATGTTGTACAGCGTCAGCGCGCCGAGCATCACCGCGGTAGTGCCCGAACCCGGCACGCCGAGGGTCAGCATCGGCACCATGGAGCCGCAGGCCGAGGCGCTGTTGGCGGTTTCCGGCGCGGCCAGGCCGCGCAGGTCGCCGTCGCCGAAGCGATTGTCCTTGTGCGCCAGGCGCTTCTCGCTCATGTAGGACACCGCACTGGCCAGTGTGGCGCCGGCGCCGGGCAGGATGCCGAAGACGAAGCCGAGGGCACCGCTGCGCAGGTTGGTGGCCAGCACGAAAGCGCCTTCCTTGAAGCTGAACAACATGCGGCCGCTCGCTTCGAGGGCCTTCTGGCCGCGGTGCGTGCGTTCCAGCAGCACCAGAATCTCGCTGACCGAGAACAGGCCGAGCACCAGCACCACGAACTGGATGCCGTCGGCCAGGCCGAGGCTGCCGAAGGTGAAGCGATACACGCCGCTGTTGGAGTCGACGCCCACGCAGGACAGGAACAGGCCGATGCAGCACGCGACGGCCGTCTTCATCGGCCTGTTGCCGGCCATGCCGGCCAGACAGACGATGGCGAACACCATCAGCACGAAGTATTCGGCAGGCCCGAAAGCCACCGCCCACTTCGCCAGCAAGGGCGCGAAGATCACCACGCCGCAGGTGGCGATGAGACCACCGAGGAAGGAGCTCCAGGCCGAGATCGACAGCGCCACGCCAGCCTTGCCCTGGCGCGCCAGCGGGTAGCCGTCGAGGGTGGTCATCACCGCCGAGGCCTCGCCGGGGATGTTCAGCAGGATCGAGGAAATCCGCCCGCCGTATTCGCAGCCCAGGTACACGGCAGCGAGCAGGATCAGCGCGCTTTCCGGCGGCAGGCCGAGAGCGAAGGCGATGGGGATCAGCAGCGCCACGCCGTTGATCGGGCCCAGGCCCGGCAGCAGCCCGACGACGGTGCCGATCAGCGTACCGCACAGCGCGGTGAACAGATTGTAGGGGCTGAGGGCGACACCGAAGCCCTGGCCGAGGTAGCTGAATGTATCCATGGTTCAGTTCTCCAGACCGGCGAGGATGCCGAGCGGTAGCGGTACGTCGAGGGCCTTGTCGAACAGCAGGTAGAGGCCGATGGCCAGGACCACGCCGGCAATCACGCTGGCGAGCCAGGTGCCCTCGTAGAGACGGGCCATGGCGATGCCGAACAGCATGGCCGCAGGGATGAAGCCGAGCGTTTCGAACAGCGCGGCGTAGATCGTCAGCACCACCACGCAGCTGACCACCTTGATCAGGACATGGCGGTCCATCGGATGATCATGCTCGTCGGCAGGTTCGTGGCCGTCCGCCGGCTTGGCCGCGATCAGGTAGATCGCCCCCAGCCCCATCAGCAGCAGCAGCAGCAGCGGGTAGGCGCGCGGCCCCACCGGCTCGTAGGAGAACGGTGCTTGATAGTCCCAGGCAGCGACGGCCAGACCCACGCAGATGAGCAGCAGCACCAGGCCGAATATACGTTGGTACATGAGAGGGATTCCTCGTGATGAGTTGCCCGCCCGGGGCGCGCTGGCACAAGCAACGCACCCCGGGAGCGACGTGTTCCAGGCAGTGGCGGATTCCGGAAACGGGCTGCCGTCGCCTCGCGGCGACGGCGCAAGCCCCGGCCTGCCTACTTGACCAAGTCGAATTCCTGCGCCAGCTTCCTGTACTCGGCAACCTGCTTCTTCACGTAGGCATCCAGTTCGTCACCGGTCATGGCGAAGGGGTACAGCTCGCGCTGCTCGCGCAGCTTGGCGAAATCTTCCGATGCCAGCAGTTGGTCGAACGCGTTCTTCCACCAGGCGTAGGCTTCATCGCTGACCTTGGGACCGACATAGAAGCCCCGGATCACCGGCCAGGACACGTCGTAGCCCTGCTCCTTGGCAGTGGGAATCTGGGACACGGTCTTGCCCGGCAGACGCTCGTCGGAGAACACCGCCAGAATGCGCATGCCGCCGCTTTCGATGTGCGGCACCGAGTCGGAGATGTCGGTACTGGCAACCTGGATGTGCCCGCCGAGCAACGAAGTGGCCAGTTCGCCGCCGCCTTCCATCGCCACGTAGCGCATCTTGCGCGGATCGATGCCGGCAGCGCGGGCGATCAGCGCGGTCTGCATCCAGTCCTGGCTGCCGACGGTGCCGCCGGAGCCGATCACGACCTTGGTGGGATCGGCCTTGATCGCAGCGACCAGGTCGTCCAGGTTCTTGTAGGGCGAATCGGTACGCACCGCCAGCGCGCCGTAGCTGGTGCCGATCCCGGCCAGCCACTTCACCGCGTTTTCGTCGAAGCGACCGAACTTGCCCTGGGCCAGGTTCAGCAGCGAGCCGCTGGAGAAGGCGGTGATGGTGCCGGCCTCGGCCGAACGCTGGGCGACCACCGCGTTGTAGGCCACCGCGCCGACGCCGCCGGGCATGTAGGTGACGCGCATCGGCGACGTCAGCAGCTTGCTCTCGACCAGTGCAGACTGCGCCAGCTTGCAGGTCAGGTCGAAGCCGCCTCCGGGAGCGGCCGGGGCGATACATTCGGGCCGCTTCGGCTCGGCGGCCAGGGCCTGGCCGGCGATGGCCACGCAGGCGGCTGCCAGGGTGGCACGGATCAGGGCAGTTTTCATGACGTTGTCTCCTATGTGTTTATATATATGTGGCCCAGGCTTCATCAGGTCGGCAGGCCGTCCGATGATCAGGCGTCGTCCGCCGCTTTTGCGAACGGAATAATTCTAGCCGCAAGTCATGGTCATGCAGACCGGAATCGTCAGTGCGCCGCTTGGAACGGGTGCTGAACGTCGATGTTGCTGGTATCCGGGGTCACCGACGCGCCGTGAGCGAAAGCGGCTTCACGCGGCGCTACGGACACGGTGCCGGCCATGGCCGGGCAACTCGGCCGCAGGGTCGGCGATACCGGCCGCAGGACAGAAATCATGCAGGTCTCCTCTCGTTCTTGTCATACCCGCGCATCGCCCGCGCGGGCCGTGTGCAGGACGGTTCGGGCCGCCTTTCACACGCTGCTAGGCTATGGGCCTTAGCTTTCGCCAAGCTTTCACATCCGAAAGTTCTTGGCGGGCCGGAGTGGGCGCTACACTGCGCGCTTCTGACGAGCTTCGTGGCAGGAGGTGGCCGTGCGGATTCTGCTGGTCGAAGACCACCCGCAACTGGCGGAGAGCATCGCCCAGGCGCTGAAGGGCGCCGGCTGGACGGTGGACGTGCTGCATGACGGCGTGGCCGCCGATCTGGCCCTGGCCAACGAGGGTTATGCACTGGCGATCCTCGACGTCGGCCTGCCGCGGCGCGACGGCTTCCAGGTGCTGACCCATCTGCGCCAACGCGGCGAGACTCTGCCGGTACTGATGCTGACCGCCCGCGGCGAAGTCAGCGACCGCGTCCATGGGCTCAATCTGGGCGCCGACGATTACCTGGCCAAGCCCTTCGAACTGTCCGAACTGGAAGCACGCGTCAGGGCGCTGCTGCGCCGTTCACGCCAGGGGGGCAATCGCCAGCAGCGCTGCGGCGCCCTGGTCTACGACCTGGATACCTTGCGTTTCAGCCTGCATGGAGCGACGCTGGTGCTGACCGCGCGCGAGCAGGCGGTGCTGGAAGCGCTGCTCGCCCGTCCCGGACGGGTGATGAGCAAGGAGCAGCTGGCCTCCCAGGTGTTCGGCCTCGACGAGGAGGCCAGCCCCGACGCCATCGAGATCTACATCCACCGGGTACGCAAGAAGCTCGAAGGCAGCGGCGTATACATCATCACCTTCCGCGGCCTGGGCTACCTGCTGAAGGCTGCCGATGGCTGAGCACGGCAGTCTGCGGGGGCGCCTGCTGCGGCGCCTGTCGCTGCTGCTGGCGCTGATCCTGCTGGCAAGCAGCCTGAGCGCCTATTGGAGCGCCCGCCACGCCGCCGACACCGCCTACGACCGCACCCTGCTGGCCTCCGCGCGCGCGGTGAGCGACGGCCTGCACAGCAACGACGGCCGGCTGCTGGCCAACGTGCCCTACGTGGCCCTGGACACTTTCGCCTACGACAGCGCCGGGCGCATCTACTACCAGGTGCTGGGCATGGACGGCGAGCTGGTGTCCGGCTACGAGGACCTGCCCGCGCCGCCGCCGGGCACGCCGCGCACCGACGACTACCCGGCCCTGGCGCGCTTCTACGATGGCATCTATCGCGGCCAGGGCGTGCGCGTGGTGAGCCTGCTGCAGCCGGTCAGCGAACCGGGCTTCAAGGGCGTGGCGGAGATCCGCGTCGCCGAGACCCAGGGCGCCCGCGAACGCATGGCGCGCGAACTGCTGATCGGCACGCTGTGGCGCATGGGCCTGTTGGCGGTGACCGCGCTGATCCTGGTATGGCTGGCGGTGAGCGCCGCGCTGCGGCCGCTGGAACGCCTGCGCACCGCGCTGGCGGAACGCACCAACAACGACCTGCGGCCGCTGCCCGATGCCGGGCTGCCGCGCGAACTGCGCCCGCTGGTGGCAGCGCTGAACCAGTTCAATGCCCGCCTGCGCGGCCTGTTCGAGCGCCAGTCGCAGTTCATCACCGAAGCCGCCCATGAACTGCGCACGCCGCTGGCCGCGCTCAAGGCGCGCATCACGCTGGGCCTGCGCGCCGAGCAGCCGGAAGCATGGCGCCGGACCCTGGAACAAGCCGCGCAGCACAGCGACGACCTGACCCGCCTCGCCAACCAGCTGCTTTCGCTCGGCCGCATCGAAAGCGGGGCGCGGGCGATCAGCGAAGGCGGTGCACAGCGCATCGACCTGAGCCTGCTGAGCCGCGAACTGGCGCTGGCGCTCGCCCCGCTGGCCCATGAGCGCGGCGTCGCGCTGGCCCTGGAGGCCGACCAGCCGGTGTGGGTGGACGGCGAGCCCATCCTGCTCAACGAGTTGCTCAACAACCTGATCGACAACGCCCTGGCCCACACGCCGGCCGGCGGCAACCTGGTGCTGCGGGTGCAGACGCCGGCGGCGCTGGAGGTGGAGGACGACGGCCCCGGCATTCCCGAGGCGGACCGCGAGCGGGTGTTCGAGCGCTTCTACCGGCGCGGCACGCGGGGAGGCGGCGCGGGCCTGGGCCTGGCCATCGTCGGCGAGATCTGCCGTGCGCACGGCGCGACGATCAGCCTGCATCAAGGAACGCCGAACGGGCTGCGGGTGCGGGTGGAGTTTCCCGCGCAGGCCGCCGGCCAGCCCTGAGCGCCATCGGCATAGCCACCGAACGACGGCAGCGGAACACGGCATGCAGGCGCCCGGCATGCCGAAATCCGGCGAACTCCCGCTTCCGGGACGCCCCGGCCAGCCGCCAAGCTGCGTCCAAATGTTAAGGCGCCGGGCACGGATCGAGCGCGAACGCCGCCGCGTCTGCCGCCAGCGTCCGCGGGAACGGCGCCGACACGGCCTGCCGCACGACCTCGGCGCTGAAACAAGTCGTCACGCTGGCCGCGGAGTTTTCCGCCCGCGCCGTGTTCCCATCCATGGACTCAGCGATCGGAGGAACGACGGCGTTCCCACCGACGAACAAGCACAAGACAGGAGTACAGCATGAAGATCCACAGCCTGATTCCCGCCATTCTGATCACCATCGCCGCAACGGGTTGCGCGACCTGGGACAACATGTCCTCGCGTGAAAAGAGCGCCGTCACCGGCGCCGCGGTCGGCGGCGTGGCAGGCGCGGTCATCACCGACGGCGGCGTCCTCGGCACCGTGGGCGGCGCGGCCATCGGCGGCGTCATCGGCGATCAGGTCGGCAAGAAGAAGTAAGTCCACCCATCGCCGCAGGGACGACCCTGCGGCGGCACTTGGCTGCCGGCGCCACATCTCATCGACCGAGCATCGCCGGTAGCACTTGGCCGGCCGCACCTCGCCGGCCGCAGCTTTCTCCTCTGCTCCCGCCGTGGAGCCGCCTCGGGCATCGGCGCCCCGCCTGGCGCCGATGCCCATTTTCTTGCCCGTTCCACGCCGCCGCCAGCCGCACGGCGCCACGGCAGCCCGTCGCATCCTTGGTAGAATCGCCACCGCCCCGCCTCGCACCATTGCGCGCAGGCGGTTTTCTTTTCGCTGACGAATCCCGATGACGACCACCCCCTTCCCGCCCGAGCTGCTGCGCGACGTCGACAAGCGCCGCACCTTCGCCATCATTTCCCACCCCGATGCGGGCAAGACCACGCTGACCGAAAAGCTGCTGCTGTTCGGCGGCGCGATCCAGCTCGCCGGCACGGTGAAGGCGCGCAAGTCCGCCCGCCACGCCACCTCGGACTGGATGGAAGTGGAAAAGCAGCGCGGCATCTCGGTGACCAGTTCGGTGATGCAGTTCGAGTACCAGGGCCACACCATCAACCTGCTCGACACGCCGGGCCACGAGGACTTCTCGGAAGACACCTACCGCGTGCTGACCGCGGTCGATGCCGCGGTGATGGTGATCGACGCCGCCAAGGGCGTGGAAGCGCAGACGATCAAGCTGCTCAACGTCTGCCGCATGCGCAACACGCCGATCATCACCTTCGTCAACAAGCTCGACCGCGAAGTGCGCGAGCCTTTCGACCTGCTCGCCGAAATCGAGGACGTGCTGAAGATCACCTGCGCGCCGGTGACCTGGCCGCTGGGCATGGGCAAGGCTTTCCGCGGCGTCTACCACCTGCTGCAACAGCAGGTGCTGACCTTCACGCCGGGCGAGGAGCGCCGCAGCGACGGCGAGATCATCAAGGGCCTGGACAATGCCGAGCTCGACAGCCGCTTTCCGCTGGAGATCGGCCAGCTGCGCGAGGACGTGGAGCTGATCGACGGCGCCTCGCCGCCCTTCGACCTGACCGAATTCCTCGCCGGCCAGCAGACGCCGGTGTTCTTCGGCTCCGGGATCAACAACTTCGGCGTGCAGGAGATCCTGCAGGCGCTGCTCGACTGGGCGCCGCCGCCGCAGCCCCGCGTTGCGGGCACCGGTTCGACAGGCGACGGCACGCGCATGGTGCAACCCGCCGAGCCGGCCTTCACCGGCTTCGTGTTCAAGATCCAGGCCAACATGGATCCCAAGCACCGCGACCGCATCGCCTTCTTCCGCATCTGCTCGGGCCGCTACAGCTCGGGCATGAAGGTCAGGCACGTGCGCGCCGGCCGCGACATGAAGCTCGCCAACGCGCTGACCTTCATGGCCAACGAGCGCGTGATCATGGAAGACGGCGTCGCCGGCGACATCATCGGCATCCACAACCACGGCCAGCTGCAGATCGGCGACACCCTGAGCGAAGGCGAGAACATCGGCTTCAAGGGCATTCCGTACTTCTCGCCCGAACTGTTCCGCGCCGCCCGCCTGCGCGACCCGCTGAAGTCCAAGCAGTTGCAGAAAGGCCTGCAGGAGCTGGGCGAGGAGGGCGCGATCCAGGTCTTCGAGCTGGAAGGCGGCCAGATGCTGCTGGGCGCGGTCGGCGTGCTGCAGTTCGAGATCGTCGCCCAGCGCCTGAAGGACGAATACAAGGTCGATGCGATCTTCGAACCGGCCGACATCCACACCGCGCGCTGGCTGACCTTCCCGGACGACCTCACCCGCCGCAACTTCGAGCGCGAACAGGCGCTGCGCCTGGGCAAGGACATCGACGGCAACCCGGTGTACCTAGCCACCAGCCGCTACAACCTCGAAGTGACGGCGGAGAAGTGGCCGAAAGTCACTTTCCACGCCACTCGCGAGCACGGCCAGGTGCTGGCCTGAAGCGCTCCCGGCGCCGAACAGCCGTGATCACGGCCTGGCGCAGCCTGCCGCCTCAGGCCGCCGGCGCGTAGAGCGGGTAGAGCACGTCCTCCTCGCGCCGGATGCGGTCTGCCAGGGCCGCGGCCACGGCGTCGAGGTCGGCGACGAAACCGGCCGCCAGCGAAGGATCCTCGCCGAGACGGGCATAGCGCGTCAGGAAGGCGACGACCTTCTTGCCGATCTCGTCCATGTCGTGGCGGAACTCGTGCATCAGCGCATGGCTGGCGGGATCGCTCGCCAGCGTATGTTCGAGATAGACGTACAGCCGCACATTCTCGACCAGCAGATGGCCGTGGAGGTCGGTACGGAAACGCTCCAGCAGCGGCACGGCCTCGTCCAGGCGCCCGCTGCGCGCCGCGCGGCCGATCTCGCCGACGCAGTCGAGCATGCTGCGGTGGTCGCGCACCAGATGTTCGATCAGGTCGGCGCTGTAGCGGATCGACGTGCCCGGCGCACAAGGCCCGGCCTCCGGTGCGGCATGGGCAGGCGCAGCCTGCGGCTCGTCATGACGCCTGCCGAACAGCCAATCGAGCAGAAACATGGAAAGCTCCTGTGGATGGCCGCGCAGCGGCGGCCGGTCGCGGAATGAATTGCGACGCTAAGGCAGGACGCCCGTCGCTTTCCATGTGATGGATCAAATCCATGCCGGCAGCAGGTGTATGCCGGCCGCAGGCTCGCTCCGGCGGCCGGCATGGCAACGCACCGGATCATGATTTTCTCGATCTTCGATCGCCGATCCGGGCGATGCCGGGCGCGACACTCCTGTGTAGGCTGAAGCCGGGCATGACCCATGAGAACGCGGGCTCCGGCCCATCGCCGGACCCGTTCCCGAAACGAGATCAGGAGGCGACGAAATGTTCAGGACACTGGCAATTGCCATCACCCTCGGCGGCGCAGGCACCGCGCTGGCCGCGCAGGACACCAGCCGGATTCCCTTCCCGGAAGGCTACCGCGACTGGCACCACCATCATTCGACCGTCAACCTCGACGGGCACGAGCCGGCAGGCAACGTCGGCATCCAGCACGTCTATGTCGATGCCGCCGCACGGGAGGGTTTGAAGACCGGCAAGTTCGCCAAGGGCGCCACCTTCGCCGTGGACCGCTTCGCCTATTCCGCGGACGACAACCACTCGCTGTCCCAGGCCGCGCGCAAGGTCGTCGCCGTGATGGTCAAGGACGACGAGCGCTACCCCGAAACGGGCGGCTGGGGCTTCCAGGCCTTCAAGGGCGGCGACCCGAACGCCAGGGCGGTGACGGACGGCGGCATCCAGTGCTTCTCCTGTCACATTCCGCTGGCGGACAACGACTATCTGTTCACCCGCGGACAATAAGCCGGCTGATCCGGCTTGCAGGAGACGAACGGCGACTTGGCATGCCCCGTGCACGGCCTCCGACCGTCAAGGCGCTGAATCGAACCGGAAGCGGCTTCGATACGTGCCGGGGCTCATGCCGACGCGCTGGCGGAAGAGCCGCGCGAACGAACTGGTATCGGTGTAGCCGACCTGGCCGGCGATCGCGTCCATGCCCTGGTCGCCGGTTTCCAGCAGCCTGCGGGCAGCCTCGAGCCGGAGATCCTGCAGGTAGCTCAGCGGCGTCTGTTCCAGCGCGGCCTTGAAGCGCCGGATCAGCGTGCGGTCGCTGACCGCCAGCGCCGCGGCGAGCTCGGAGATCCGCAGCTCCCGCGCCATGTTGCGCTGTAGCCAGTGCTGCGCACGCAGTACCAGCGAATCCGCGTGCGTCCGCTCCGCCAGCAGCGGCAGGTAGGGGACCTGGCTGGTCTGGCTGACGTCGATCAACAGGCTCCTGGCCGTCTGCGCGGCAACGGCCGGTCCGGCAAAGCGTTCGACAACGCGGATCGCCTGCAGCAGGTAGGAGGCCGAAGCGCCCGCGCAGACCATCCGCTCCGACTCGGTGACCACCGAGCGCAACTGCAGCGCCACCTCCGGATAGCGGGCGCGGAACTGACGCTCCAGCCACCAGGTCGTCGTCGCCGTCCTGCCGTCGAGCAGCCCCGTCTGCGCCAGCACGAACGTACCGGTGCAGTTGGCGGCGATCCACGCCCCGGCTCGCCACTGCGCGGCCAGCCAGGCGCAGGCCTCGGCCTGGCGCTCGAGCAGGCGGTCGAATCGCGCACGGCCCTCGTAATGCAGGCCGGGGATGAAGACGAGATCGTAGCGCTCGCCCGGCTCCAGCTTGTGCACCTGCAGTTGCAGGCCGTTGCTCGCGGTGACGGGCCTGTCCGAAAAGGCCACGAAGCGCCAGCCGAACTGCACGGCATCGGCGCCCTGCTGCCGTCGCAGATGCGCGTTCGCGACCTGCAGGATGTCGGCAAAGCCGCCGGCGCTGGAGGCATGACACTGTTCGAGCACGAGGATCGCGGCGTGGATCATGGCAATGGCGGAATTCGCACATGGATAGTCGTTTTTGCCACTCTACACCGCAGGCCCGGATTCCTAAACTGCCTGCATCCGCAAATGCTTCAACCGAAGCGGCTGCCAACAGGAAGACGCGCCCGGCCGGCAGCGACGGGGGCGCGGCCTGCCGAACACGAGGGCCCATCCATGAAAGTTTTCATCGTCCACGCCCATCCCGAGCCGCAGTCCTTCTGCACCGCGATGAAGTCCGCCGCGGTCGAGGCCTTCGAGCAGCAGGGCCACCAAGTCCAGGTCTCGGACCTGTATGCCATGGGTTTCCAGCCGGTGGCCTCGACGGCCGACTTCGGCGAGCGCGCCGATCCCGGCTACTGCGTCTACGCGCTCGAACAGCGCCACGGCGTGCAGACCGGCACGCTCAGCGCCGACATCCGTGCGGAACTCGACAAGCTGCTGTGGAGCGATCTCGTCGTGTTCGTCTTTCCCATCTTCTGGTATTCGACACCGGCCATCCTCAAGGGCTGGATCGACCGGGTGTTCGTCTCGGGCCAGGTCTACGGCGGCAAGCGCTTCTACGACCGCGGCGGCCTGGCCGGGCGCCGCGCGCTCGTCGGTCTCACGCTGGGCGGCCAGGAGCACATGTTCGAAGCACAAGGCATCCACGGGCCGATCGAGGACATGCTGAAGCATTTCCTGCAGGGCACGCTGGCCTATGCCGGACTGCAGGTGCTGCCTCCTTTCGTCGGCTGGCACATTCCCTATCTCTCCGGCGAAGCGCGAAACCAGGTCATGGACGCCTGGAAGAATCGCATCCGCTCGCTCGACGGCGACGTCCCGCTCGAGTTTCCGCGCCTGGCCGACTACGACGACAAGCTCCGTCCGCTGATTGCGAACGCTGCTACCATCGGCCGATGATCCCGTCAGGAGAACATGGATGATCGAGTGCTCCCGCCAGCATGGCGTCCAGGTCATCGAGCTGAACCGGCCGGAGAAGAAGAACGCCTTCACCGGGGCGATGTACGACCAGCTGCGTGAAGCGCTGGTCGCGGCGGACGCGGATGCCGCCGTGTCGGTGATCCTGCTCACCGGCAAAGGCGACGCCTTCTCGGCGGGAAACGATCTCCAGGACTTCCTGGAGTACCCCCCGGACAGCGTGGATGCGCCGCCCTTCCATTTCCTGAATGCGCTCGTCCAGGTGAAAAAGCCGATTGTCGCCGCGGTCAATGGACTCGCGGTCGGCGTCGGCGCGACGATGCTGTTCCACTGCGACCTGGTCTATGCGCAGGACAGCGCCCGCTTCTCGTTTCCCTTCGTCGCCCTCGGCCTGATCCCCGAAGGCGCGTCCAGCCTGCTGCTGCCGCGGCTCGCCGGCCATCAGCGCGCCTCCGAGGCCCTGCTGTTCGGCGACCCGCTGTCCGCCGGCGAAGCCCGGGAAATCGGCCTGGTCAATCGGGTCGTCAGCGAGCAGCCGGTGCTGGACTTCGCGCTGGCACAGGCGCTGCGCCTGAGCCGGCTGCCCGCCGGCTCCGTGCTGCAGACCAAGGCCTTGCTCAGGAATACCGACGAAGTGCTGGCCCGCATCAAGCGAGAAGCCGACGCCTTCGTGGTCCGGACGAAGGGGCCTGCAGCCCGCGAGGCCTTCGCGGCCTTCCTCGAAAAGCGCAAGCCGGACTTCTCCGGCCTGGACTGAGCCACTGAGGGCGGGCTGCCGGGCCCCATCCAGCCCCGGCCGGCCGCCACACGCCATCGCCCTCCTTACCAGGGGATCGGCTTGTCCTGGTAATCGACGAATATCGTGCCGCGCTCACCCTGGTGCCGGGCAATGGTGTCGGCCAGCCCCTTCGCGCTTTCTTCCACGCTGATCGCCGCATCCGGACCGCCCATGTCGGTGCGCACCCAGCCCGGCATCAAGGCCAGCACGCTGCGCTCGCCGCCGGCACGGGCGGTGTAGCTGCGCAGCAGCATGTTCAGCGCGGCCTTGCTGGCGCGGTACAGCTCGGAACCGCCTTCGGCGTTGCCGGCGATGCTGCCCAGCCCCGACGACATCGCAGCGATGCTGCCCTGGGGCCTGACCAGCGCGGCCAGTGCTTCGATGACGCGCAAGGGGCTCAGGGCATTGGTCACCATCAGGCGCACGAATTCCGCGGTGCCGACTTCGCCGATGGGCAGCCGGGGGCTGTCGATCACGCCGGCATTGACGAGCAGGACGTCCAGCGAAACGCCCTGCAGGCGCGCCGCCAGGGCAGCGATCTGGTCGGGCTGGTCGATGTCGATCGCTTCGACGCGCAATGCGCCTGCTGACGCCTGCGCCACGCGGCCGAGCGCGGAGCCGGGAGAGGGCTTGCGCTCGGTGGCGATGACCTGCCATCCCCGGGACAGGTATTCGCGCACCAGGCCGAGGCCGATGCCTCTCGATGCGCCGATGATGAGAATGGAAGGGGCGGATGCGGTCTGGGTCATGATGAACGGCTCCTTTCGGATCAAACGACTCGTGCCGCGACGCGGAATTTGCGCCGGCCGCGGCCAGGCCGCACATGTTAGGCGCTGTTCCCGATCGAGGAAACGTGCGGACGCCGGGCATCGACGGCTCCGGGGGACATCTTCGATAGCGGACGCCAGCGCTGCACGGTTGTCCACAGCCCGGCAGACGATACATACTGCAGCCGCCATCCCGATGCGCGCCTGCCCCATTCGGGACGCCGCCAGCAATGAGCCAGAACGAACCCGACACCCCGCCGCCAGCAATCTCGATCCGCAGCTACGGTACGGACGGCCACGCCCATGCCCATGCCCATGATTTCGCCCAACTCGTGCTGCCGCTTGCCGGCTCGCTCGACATCGAGCTCGAAGGGCAGGGCGCGCGGCTCGATCGGACGCGGGCGGCCTACGTGCCGACGGGAACGCGCCATGCGCAGGAAGGCCGCCAGCCGAACCGCTTCCTGGTGGTCGACCTCCCCGACGCACAGGCGGTGGATAGCCTTGCGGCACGCCGTTTCGTCACCGTCACACCGGCCGCGGCGCATCTGATCGACTACATGGGCGCTGCGCTGGAAGGCGGCGCGCCGGCCCGAAACACGGCGCTGTGGACGCCGCTGCTGCTCGACGCGCTCGCCGAAGCACCGCCGCGGCCGGTTTCCCGCCTCGCCGGGCTGCTCGCCGCCATGGGCACCGAGCACGCGCTCGGCTGGACGGTCGCCGACATGGCGGCGCAGGCCAGGCTGAGCACCAGCCGCCTGCATGCGGTGTTCCGCGAGGAGCTCGGCACCACGCCGCATGCCTGGCTGGCCGAGCGCCGGCTGGAACAGGTGCTGCGCTGGCTGGCGACGACCGAACTGCCGATCGCCGAAATCGCCCTGCGCGCCGGCTTTTCCGACCAGAGCGCGCTGACCCGCGCAGTGCGCAAGGCCTGCGGCATGACGCCGGCGGCCTATCGGCGGAAAGCCGCAGGAGCCTGAGCCCAAAACCCGGCAGCTTTCGACAAGACCCGCCCGGCGCGGATGCCTAGCCTGTCGCCTTCACCAGACGAGGAAGACAGACATGCCGGGCGGTTCGCAAACCACGATCGGAATCCTCTGCGGCGCCGGCGCCGGTGCCTTGTGGGGCCTGGTGTTCCTGGCGCCCGAGCTGGTCAGCGACTTCAGCCCGCTGCACCTGACCTTCGGCCGCTACCTGTTCTACGGCCTGCTGTCCGCCGCGCTGCTCGCGCCGCGGCGGCGCATCGTGCTGCCGGGGCTGACTCGGCGCGAATGGATCGGCGTCGGCAGCCTGGCGCTGGTCGGCAACATTGCCTACTACGCGCTGCTGTCCACCGCGGTGCAGCTCGGCGGCATCGCCATGACTTCGCTCGTCATCGGCTTCCTGCCGGTGGCGGTGACGATCATCGGCAGCCGCGACGCCGGTGCGGTGCCGCTGCGCAAGCTCACGCTCTCACTCGTTTTCTGCGCAGCGGGCGCATTGTGCATCGGCTGGCAGGCGCTGGCCGCACCGGCCTCGGGTTCCACCGAACGTCAGCTCGCCGGCCTGCTGTGCGCGCTGTGCGCGCTGGCGACGTGGACCTGGTTCGCCGTCGCCAACAGCCGCTGGCTGGCGCGGCTGCAAGGCATCACCGCCCACGACTGGAACCTGCTGACCGGCGTCGTCACCGGCGCGCTGACGCTTGCGCTGCTGCCGTTCGCCGCGCTGCTCGACAACTCGTCACACGCCACCACCGACTGGCTCCGGCTCGCCGGCGTCGCCGCCGGCCTGGCCTTGTTCGCCTCGATCGCCGGCAACGCGCTGTGGAACCGCATGAGCCGCCTGCTGCCGCTGACCCTGGTCGGTCAGATGATCCTGTTCGAGACGCTGTTCGCGCTGCTGTACGGATTCGCCTGGGAACAGCGGCTGCCGACGGCGCTGGAAATCGCCGCCTTCCTGCTGGTGTCGATGAGCGTGGTGTCCTGCATCGCCACCCACCGGCGGCCCGGAGAGACCGCCGGACAGCACGGCTAGCGCCGGTAAAACCAATGGCATCAGGCCGGCCGCGCCGCCCGGATCACCCTCCTTCCACTAGGGTAAACCTATGCCTTACATTTCATATGGTTTTATGTTTCCATTGGCCGTAGCTGTGCAACACAGCCCTGCAAACCAACGAAGACGGAGGGAGCCATGAACGTCTCGAGACGCGGATTCTTCAAGGTCTGCGCGGCGGGCATGACGGGTTCGAGCTTGGCCACGATGGGTTTCGCACCCACCGCGGCACTGGCCGAAGTTCGTCAGTACAAGCTCGCGCACGCCACCGAAACACGCAGCATCTGTCCATACTGTTCCGTATCCTGTGGAACCCTGGTCTACTCGATGGGCGACAAGTCGAAGAACGCCAAGGCGCGGATCTTCCACATCGAGGGCGACCCGGACAACCCGGTCAACCGGGGCAGCCTCTGTCCGAAGGGCGCCGGCCTGCTGGACATGGTCCACAGCCCGCTGCGCCTGACCCACCCCGAAGTGCGTGAACCCGGCAGCAACGAGTGGAAGCGCATTTCCTGGGACGAAGCCTTCGACCGCATCGCCAGGCACATGAAGGCCGACCGCGATGCCAACTTCATCGAGAAGAATGACGCCGGCCTGACGGTGAACCGCTGGAACACCTTCGGTTTCCTCGCCAGTTCCGCCGCTTCCAACGAACCGGGATACCTCACCCACAAGATCCTGCGCGGCCTTGGCGCGGTTGCATTCGACACCCAGGCACGCATCTGACACGCTCCCACGGTAGCCAGTCTGGCTCCGACCTTCGGGCGTGGTTCGATGACCAACCACTGGGTCGACATCAAGAATGCCGACCTCGTCCTGATCATGGGTGGCAACGCCGCCGAAGCCCACATCTGCGGCTTCAAATGGGTGCAGGAAGCGAAGCAGGGCCGCAAGGCCAGGCTGGTCGTCGTCGACCCCCGCTTCACCCGCTCCGCGGCCGTGTCGGACTATTACGCGCCGATCCGCGCGGGCTCGGACATCGCCTTCCTGTCGGGCGTCATCCACTACCTGCTGGAAAACGACAAGATCCAGCACGAGTACGTGAAGACGCACACCAATGCGCCCTTCCTGATCAACCCCGACTTCGGTTTCGAGGACGGCCTGTTCAGCGGCTACAACGCCGACAAGCGCAACTACGACAAGTCCACCTGGAGCTACCAGATGGGCGAGGACGGCTACGCCAGGGTCGATCCGACGCTGCAGGACCCGAACTGCGTCTTCCAGCTGATGAAGAAGCACTTCGCCCGCTACGACGCCGACACCGTCAGCCGCATCACCGGCACGCCGAAGGATGCCTTCCTGAAGGTCTGCGAGATGATCGCCGAATGCTCGGCGCCCAATCGCACGATGACCATCCTGTACGCACTGGGCTGGACACAGCACTCGGTGGGTTCGCAGAACATCCGCACGATGGCGATGATCCAGCTGCTGCTGGGCAACATGGGCATGGCCGGCGGCGGCATCAACGCACTGCGCGGCCACGCCAACGTGCAGGGCATCACCGACCAGTGCCTGTTCGGCGAAAGCCTGCCGGGCTACCTGCACGAGCCGACCGATGCCGAACCGACGCTTGAGAGCTTCGTCACCAAGCGCACGCCGAAGATGCTGCGCCCGGGGCAGATGAACTACTGGAGCAACTACTCCAAGTTCTTCGTCAGCCTGCTGAAGGCCTTCTACGGCCCCAACGCCACCGCGGAAAACAGCTTCGGCTACGACTGGCTGCCCAAGCAGGACACCGCCTACGACGTGCTGGCGATGTTCGAGCGCATGCACCAGGGCCGCATGAACGGCTTCGCCTGCCAGGGCTTCAACCCGCTGGCCTCGGTCGCCAACAAGGGCAAGGTCTCGGCCGCGCTGTCCAAGCTGAAGTACCTGGTGGTGATGGACCCGCTGGCCACCGACACGTCCGAGTTCTGGAAGAACCACGGCGAGTTGAACAAGGTCGATCCGGCGCAGATCCAGACCGAGGTGTTCCGCCTGCCGGCGGCGCTGTTCGCCGAGCACGAGGGCAGCTTCACCAACTCCAGCCGCGTCATCCAGTGGCACTGGAAGGCTGCCGACGGCCCGGGTGAAACGCGTGAGGACACCGAGATCCTCGGCCAGCTGTTCACCCGGCTGCGGGCGATGTACGCCAACGAAGGCGGCGCCTTCCCCGAGCAGTTGATGAAGCTGCACTGGCCCTACCGCATTCCCAGCCATCCGTCCGCGGAAGAGCTGGCGCGCGAGATCAGCGGCTATGCGGTCAGCGACCTGGCCGACGCCAGCGGCAACGTCACGGTCAAGGCCGGCGAACAGGTCGCGGGCTTCGCCGTGCTGCGCAACGACGGCTCCACCGCCTGCGGCAACTGGCTGTATTCGGGCATGTGGTCGCAGGCCGGCAACCTCACCGCACGGCGCGACAACAGCGACCCGACCGGCCTCGGCCAGTCGCTCAACTGGGGCTTCGCCTGGCCGGCCAACCGCCGCGTGCTGTACAACCGCGCCTCGTGCGACGCCAGCGGCAAGCCATGGGACCCGAGCCGCAACCTGATCCACTGGAACGGCAAGGCCTGGGGCGGCAACGACGTGCCCGACATGCGGCCCAACGCGGCACCGGAAGAGGGCGTCGGCGCCTTCATCATGACCGGCGAAGGCGTTGCCCGCCTGTTCGCGCCCGGCATGGTGGAAGGACCCTTCCCCGAGCACTACGAGCCGTTCGAGACGCCATTGGGCAAGAACCCGATGCATCCGGACGTGCCCGCGGTGGTCAGCAACCCGGCGGCACGGGTGTACAAGGGCGACATGGAAGTGTTCGGCAAGGCCGACGAATTCCCCTATGTCGCCACCACCTACCGCCTGGCCGAGCACTTCCACTTCTGGACCAAGACCTCGAAGATCAACGCGATCCTCCAGCCGGAGCACTTCGTCGAGATTTCCGAGGAACTGGCGGCCGAGAAGGGCATCCGCAAGGGCGACGTCGTCACCGTGCGCTCGAACCGCGGCCACATCAAGGCGGTGGCGGTGGTGACCAAGCGCATCCCGGTGCTGACGGTGGAGGGCCGCAAGGTCCATACGGTGGGCATCCCGCTGCACTACGGCTTCAAGGGTGAGACCAAACCGGGCTACATCACCAACACCCTGACGCCGTTCGTGGGCGACGCCAACAGCCAGACGCCGGAGTACAAGGCGTTCCTGGTGGACATCGAGAAGGCATAGGGGAGGCCCCATGGCACTGCAATCGCTAGACATCGCGCGGCGCTCGGCGACCACCACCGAGGCGCCCAAGGTGCGCGAAACCACCGAAGTCGCCAAGCTCATCGACGTGTCCGCCTGCATCGGCTGCAAGGCCTGCCAGGCGGCATGCATGGAGTGGAACGACATCCGCCCTGAAGTGGGCAACAACGTCGGCATCTACGACAACCCGCAGGATCTCGACGACAAGACGTGGACGCTGATGCGCTTCACCGAGGTCGAGGAGAACGGCAGGCTCGAATGGCTGATCCGCAAGGACGGCTGCATGCACTGCGCCGATCCCGGCTGCCTGAAGGCCTGTCCCTCGCCGGGCGCCATCATCCAGTACTCCAACGGCATCGTCGATTTCCACCAGGAGAACTGCGTCGGCTGCGGCTACTGCATCACCGGCTGTCCGTTCAACATCCCCCGGCTGTCGAAGACGGACAACAAGGCCTACAAGTGCTCGCTGTGCTCCGACCGCGTCGCGGTCGGCCAGGCACCCGCCTGTGCCAAGGCCTGTCCGACCGGCGCGATCAAGTTCGGCGCCAAGGAGGACATGGTGCATTACGCCGAGGCGCGCATCGACGACCTCAAGGATCGCGGCTACCAGAACGCCGGCCTCTACGATCCGCAAGGCGTCGGCGGCACCCACGTGATGTACGTGCTGCACCATGCCGACAAGCCGACGCTGTACGCCGACCTGCCGGAGAACCCGCAGATCAGCCCGACGGTGGCGCTGTGGAAGGGCGTCGCCAAGCCGCTCGCCCTGCTCGCGCTGGGCGCCACGGCCATCGGCAGCCTGTTCCATTACGTCATGAAGGGTCCGAACGAGGTCTCCAAGGAGCTCGAAGCGGAGATGGAAAAGGAGGACGCACAATGATCCGCAATCCGCGTGACCTGCAGCGTTACAACGCCTCCGAGCGCGCCAACCACTGGATCGTGGGCATCTGCTTCATCCTGCTCGCGCTGTCCGGCCTGGCCTTTTTCCACCCCGCGCTGTTCCCGCTGGTCAATCTGTTCGGCGGCGGCACCTGGGCGCGCATCCTGCACCCCTGGATCGGCGTGGTGATGGCGGTGTTCTTCATCATCATGTTCTTCCGCTTCGCCAGCCTGAACCTGATGGGCGGGAAGGACTGGGACTGGCTGTCCAAGGTCGGCAAGATGGTGGACGGCAACGATCACGACATGCCCGAGCAAGGCAAGTACAACGGCGGCCAGAAGCTGCTGTTCTGGCTGCTGACGCTGTGCATGGTGCTGATCACCGTCTCGGGCGTGGTGATGTGGCGCAGCCAGTTCGACTTCCCGACCGAGCTGGTGCGCATCGCCGTGGTGGTGCATGCCGCCGCCGCCGCGTTCATGATCGGCCTGATCTTCGTGCACGTGTATGCCGCGATCTGGACCCGCGGCACCATCCGCGCCATGCTCTACGGCACCGTGACGCGGGCCTGGGCCAAGCAGCACCACCGTGGCTGGTACCGCCAGATGACGGGCAAGGACTGATCGGTCCTGTCCCCGACCCACGGCGGGCGGTGTCCGGTCAAACCGGGCACCGCCCGCCGCGCCTTGTGAGGAAGCACATGAACCTGCCCCAAACCGCCGCCGGCGCCAATCTGCAGCAGGGCTCCGAAGCGCCCGCGGTGCTGCAGCCCGTGCCGGCCAGTGTCTTCGCCGACCGTGCCGCGCGTTTCGAACGCCTGGCCGACGGCCACGCCCTGGGCGACTGGCTCGCCTTTCTCGCCCGCCTGAGCCGCATCCAGCACGACCTGCTGAAAGCCCACCCGGCCGTACCCCTGCCGTCCGATGCCGCGCGCACGCAGGCGCGCGAACACGGCATGCCGGTGCTGCCGGCCAACGGCTGGCAGCGTGACCCGGTCTGGCGCAAGCACCTCGCCGCCCTCGCCGGCGGCCTGCAAGCCCATGCGCCCGAGGCGCTGCGCCCAGTGCTGGCCGGGCTGATCACGACCGACATCGCCGAACTGGAACGCCTGGCCGACGGCGTGCTGCGCACCGAATACGACCCGGCGCACAGCGCCCGCCTGCCCTTCATCGCCGCCGCGCTGCAGGTGTATTGGACCTGGATGGCCGCCCAGCCCGCGCTGGCCGGCCTGGCCCGGCTCGACGTGCCCGGCGTCTGCCCCTGCTGCGGCAGCCTGCCGGTCAGCAGCGTGATCCAGGCCGGCCAATACACCGGCGCGCGCTATCTGCACTGTTCACTGTGCAACACCGAATGGAACCTGGTGCGCGCCAACTGCACGAGCTGCGGCGAAACCGACAAGGTGTCCTACCGCGTGCTCGAAGCCGAGGGCAACACCACCCACGACACCGTGCGCGCCGAAGTCTGCGACGACTGCCACAGCTACCTGAAGCAGGTGCTGCGCGACAAGGACGCCAGCGCCGACCCGGTGGCCGACGATCTCGCCACATTGGCGCTGGACATCCTGGTCGATGAAGCCGGCTACCTGCGCAGCGGGCCGAATCCGCTGTTCATTCCGGGCGGCATCACCGAATCCCGGACGGACGGCTGAACACGGCAACGATGTTCGGGGCCGGCAATGCCGGCCCATCACGCTACAGCAGCACCGGCCGCCGGTGCGACCCGAGAAACCCGGAATCGACTACGCTTCAACCTTCGATAGACCTCGTTGCCCGGTTCGGGCCCAGGCCATGACGACATCCCCACTTGCCTCCCTTCCCGCGGTCGACCGCCTGCTCGCCGAGCCCTCGATCGCCGCTGAAATTTCCACCCACGGCCGCCAGCTCGTCACCGGCGCCATCCGCAGCGAACTTGCCGCGGTGCGCGAGACGGCCAGGAACGGCAGCCCACCAGCCGCGCTGCCGGCCCTGATCGACGCGATCCGCCAGCGCATCGCCCGCGACAGCCAGTCCCGGCTGCGCCAGGTCTTCAACCTCACCGGCACCGTGCTGCACACCAACCTCGGCCGCGCGACCCTGCCCGAGGAAGCGATCGCGGCGATGGTCGAGGCCGCCCGCCACCCCTGCGCGCTGGAATACGACATCGATTCCGGCGGCCGCGGCGACCGCGACGACCTCGTCTCCGAGCTGCTCGCCGAGCTGACCGGCGGCGAAGCAGCCACCGTGGTCAACAACAATGCCGCGGCGGTGTTCCTGCTGCTCAACACCCTGGCCCAGCGCAAGGAAGTCGTCGTCTCGCGCGGCGAACTGGTCGAGATCGGCGGCGCCTTCCGCATACCCGACATCATGAAGCGGGCCGGCGCGCGGCTGGTCGAGATCGGCTGCACCAACCGCAGCCACGCGCGCGATTACGAAGAAGCCATCGGCCCGCGCACCGGCCTGCTGATGAAGGTGCATACCAGCAATTACGCGGTCGAAGGTTTCACCAAGTCGGTGTCGCAGGCCGAGATCGCCGCCATCGCCCACGCCCACGGCCTGCCTTTCGTCGAGGATCTGGGCTCCGGTACGCTGACCGGCCTCGAAGCCTGGGGCCTGCCGCACGAGCCGACGCCGCGCGAAACGATCGCCGCCGGCGCCGACCTCGTCACCTTCTCCGGCGACAAGCTGCTCGGCGGCCCGCAGGCCGGCATCCTGGTCGGCCGCAGGGAACTGATCGCCAGGATCAAGAAGAACCCGCTGAAGCGCGCGCTGCGCGTCGGCAAGATCACCCTCGCCGGGCTGGAGGTGGTGCTGCGCCTGTACCGCGACCCCGACCGCCTGCCGGAACGGCTCGAAACCCTGAGACTGCTGACCCGCGCCCAGGCCGACATCCTCGCCCAGGCCGAACGCCTGCACCCGGCGCTGGCCACCGCGCTGGCGGGGTGGCCGCTGACGGTGAGCGTGGAGCCGATGCGCTCGCAGATCGGCTCCGGCAGCCTGCCGATCGACCGCCTGCCCTCCGCCGGGCTGGTGTGCCGCCCGCAGCGCAAGGGCGGTCTGCTGAACCGGCTGGAAAAAGCCCTGCGCGGGCTGCCGGTACCGGTCATCGGCCACATCGCCGACAACGCGCTGTGGCTGGACCTGCGCTGCCTGCGGCAGACCGACGAAACCCGCTTCGCCGCCCAGCTTCACGAACTCGCGGCCAGGCCGCGCTGAGACCACGCAGCAAGCGCACTGAAGCAGCCGGCACGCGGACCGGCATCGCTTCGAAGAATCCGCCCGGACGGCAGCCATGCCGCCCGGGCGGCCGGACACATCAGGCCGATCTGAATATCTGCCGTCCGGCAAGGCGACCCCGGTCGCCACCCCCACGGCCGAGCCTTGCGCACGGCCGATCGAACCCCGGCGGCATCCCGCACCGGGGCGGCTGAAAACACCATCGGGAGGAACACCATGACTGATCGACACAATGCTTCACGCCGCCGCTTCCTGGCGGCGAGCGGCGGCATCGCCACCGCAGCGCTGGCAGCGCCCGGCCTGGCCCAGGCGGCCGTGCCGCGCGCGGGCACCGAACGCCCGCTGCCGCCACTGGTCGGGCGCAGCACCGAGGCCCTGCTCCCACGTGGCAAGGCACGCCGGGTCGTCATCTGCGGCGGCGGCTGGGGCGGCATCACCGCCGCCAGATACCTGCGCCAGCAGGTGCCGCACCTGGAAGTGGTGCTGCTGGAGCGCAACCAGAACTTCTTCTCCTGCCCGATGAGCAACAAGTGGCTGGTGGACGTCGTCGACACCCAGTACCTGACCAAGGACTACCTGAAGGTATCCGAGGAACTCGGCTACCGCTTCATCCAGACCGAGATCCTCGAAATCGAGCGCAACACCAAGCGCGTCATCACCGCCGCCGGCGCACTCGACTACGACTACCTGATCCTGTCGCCCGGCATCCGCTACAACTACGAAGCCTGGTTCGGCAACGACCGCCGCGCGGCCGAGGCCACCCGCGCCCGCTTCCCGGCGGCCTACATCCCCAGCGCCGAGCACTTCCGCCTCAAGCAGGCCATCCAGGATTTCAAGGGCGGCGACCTGGTGATGACCCTGCCGCCGCCGCCGCAGCGCTGCCCGCCCAGCCCCTACGAGCGCGCCTGCCTGATCGCCTCGCTGTTCAAGGCCAGGAAGCTCAACGCCCGGATCATCATCCTCGACCACAAGCCGGACGTGATGCCGATCGGCCCCGGCTTCAAGGCCGCCTTCCAGGAGCTGTACAAGGACATCATCACCTACGTGCCGAACGCCCACGTCAAGGAAGTCGACCCGTTCAACAAGCGCATCAAGACCGCCGCCGGCGATTTCGACTTCGACCACGCGATCCTGATGGCGCCGCACCAGGCCGGCGACCTGGCGTGGAAAGCCGGCGTGGTCGGCCAGGCCTTCCAGGGCGGGCCGGACGGCTGGGCCGCGGTCGACCCGCTGTTCCTGCACGCCGAGGACGACAAGGACGTGTACGTGATCGGCGACGCGGTCGGCTACGTGTCGCCGCAGTTCTCCTTCTATCCCAAGGCCGGCCACGTCGCCAACCAGCACGCGCGCATCGTCGCCCACTACATCGCCGAGCGCGAGGCCGACCGCCAGCCGGGCTACCGCCTGCCCGACAACCTGTGCTTCATGATGGTCAGCACCCAGCCGCAGGAAGCGATCTCGGTGAAGTTCGACTACAAGGTCAATGATCTCGGCATCATCGAGCAGACCCAGATCGACTTCAACGAGCGCAAGCCGGAGACGGTGGGCGAGGACTTCGAGTGGGCGCGGGGGATTTACGAGGACATGTTCGGCTGATGTCCGGCCCGAAGCCGGCGCAGGCATGCAGACCATGCGCCTGCACCGGCTTCCTCAGTTGACGGCACGAGCGCCTACCTGCCTTCCGCGAAGCTGCGTGAGTTGCCAGATGGCCGCCACCTCTGCATGATATGGGCACCCATATCATGCAGAGTGGTGACCCACATGAAGACCACCATCGAACTGCCCGATCCGCTCCTTGCACAGGCGCGCCGCTTTGCCGACGCTCACGGCATGACGATGAAGGCACTGATCGAACAAGGCCTGCGCAAAGTCATGGCCGAGCAGCAGACAAGCCCCCCTTCAAGCTGCGCGATGGCAGCGTAGCCGGCAATGGCATCACACCGGAATTCCAGGGCGCCTCCTGGGAGCAAATCCGCGACACCCTCTATGAAGGCCATGGCTCATGATTGCGGTGGATACCAACCTGCTGGTATACGCGCATCGCCAGGACAACCCGTTCCACGCTGCAGCCAGACAGGCCATTGCATCCCTGGCCGAAGGCCGCGCCACCTGGGCCATTCCATGGCCTTGTGTACATGAGTTCTACAGCGTCGCCACGCATCCACGTGTGTATTCACCGCCCAGCACGCCCGATGAGGCGATTACCCAGATCGAGATCTGGCTGGAGTCACCTACGCTGATGCTGTTGTCGGAAAGCGGCGACTACTGGCCGCAACTGCGTGAAATTACCGAACGTGCCAAATTGCAGGGTCCCATGGTGCACGACGCCCGCATCGCCGCGCTGTGCCTGCTGCATGGCGTACACGAGCTGTGGAGCGCCGATCGCGATTTCAGCCGTTTTCCCGCGCTGCGGGTGCGCAATCCACTGATCCGGGCAAACTGACCCATTCCGTGGACGCCAACAAGCAGACAGTTCGCCTCCTCCACGCAACCCGACTTTCAGAAGGTCCCCCATGCTCATCGGCACCGCCGGCCACATCGACCACGGCAAGACCACGCTCGTCCGCGCCCTGACCGGGGTGGATACCGACCGCCTGCCGGAAGAGAAGCAGCGCGGCATCACCATCGAACTGGGCTATGCCTATGCACCGCTGGCGGGCGATGGCGAAGGGCGGACGCTGGCTTTCATCGACGTGCCGGGGCACGAGAAATTCGTCCCGACCATGCTGGCGGGCGCCAGCGGCATCGACTTTGCGCTGCTGGTGGTGGCGGCCGACGATGGCGTGATGCCGCAGACGCGCGAGCATCTCGCCATCGTCCATCTGCTCGGCATCGGCCGCGGCGCGGTGGCGATCACCAAAAGCGACCGCGTGCCGGCGGAGCGCATCGAGGAAGTGCGCGCCGAAGTGGCGGCACTGCTGGCGCCGACCCGGCTGGCCGATGCGCCGGTGTTCGCGGTGTCGGCACAGAGCGGGGAGGGCGTGGCAGCGCTGCGCGCCCATCTCGAAGCGATCGCGACCGCCGAAGATGCGCGCAGCGTGCAGGGCGGCCTGCGCCTGGTGGTGGATCGCCGCTTTGCCATCGCCGGCGCCGGCGCGGTGGTGACCGGCACCGTGCATGCCGGCCAGTTGCGCGTCGGCGATACCGTGCTGCTGGCCCGGCCGGACGGCGAGGCGCGCGAACTGCGGGTGCGCGGGCTGCACGTCAACAACCGCAAGGCCGAGATCGGCGGGCCGGGCAGCCGTTGCGCGGTCAACCTCGCCGGCATCGAATACCGCGACATCGAACGCGGCGACTGGCTACTGTCGCCGCATCCGGTACGTAGCACCGACCGCCTCGACCTGCGCCTGCAGCTGTTGCCGGAGCTGCGGCGCAAGCTGGGGCAGTGGGCCGGCGTGACCCTGCACCATGCCGGCGGCCACGCGATGGCGCGGCTGGTGCTGCTCGACGGCGCGCTGGAGGCGGGCGGCCTGAAGGGCGGGGACGACGGCCTGGTGCAGGCCGTGCTCGACCGGCCGCTGTTCGCCTGCTGCGGCGACCGCATCGTGATCCGCGACGCCGCCGGCCGCGAGACGCTGGGCGGCGGCGTCGTGCTCGACCCCTTCCCGCCCGCGCGCCACCGCCGCCGGCCGGAACGCCTCGCCCTGCTGGCGGCGCTCGAACACCGTGACGACGACGTCCGCCTGCGCGCGCTGATCGACGCCGCCGTACTCGGCGCCGACGCCGAGGAACTGGCCGCCGCCCACAACCTGCACGGTGCCGATGCACCGTCCTGGCAGCAGCGCCTGCCCGAAGTGCAGGTGGTCGCCACCAAGGGCGGCACTCGGCTGTTCTCGCCTGTGGCCTGGGAAGCACTCGCCGAGCGCATCCTCGCCCGCCTGGCAGCGCACCATGAAGCCTTTGCCGACGAACCGGGCGTGGAACGCGAACGCCTGCGCCGGATGTGCGCGCCGCAACTGCCGCCGGCGATCTTCCTCACCCGCCTCGAAAGCCTGCTGGCCGACGATCGCCTGCGCCGCGCCGGTTCGGCCTGGCATCTGCCGACGCACACCGCCGAGCTTTCGCCCGCCGAGCGGGTTCGCGCCGACGAAATCCTGCGACGCCTGGCCGACGGCGCTTTCGATCCGCCCTGGGTGCGCGATCTCGCCGCGAGCTGCAACATGGAAGAGGTCGAAGTCCGCCGCCTGCTGCGCCGCGTGGCGATGCGCGGCGAAGTGTTCCAGATCGTCCGCGACCTGTTCTATCCGCGCGCGACCGTCGCCCGGATGGTCGGCATCGTCCGTGAGCTGGCCGCCGGCGACGACGGCCGCATCCGCGCCGCCGACTTCCGCGACCGCATCGGCGGCGGCCGCAAGCGCGCCATCCAGATCCTCGAATTCTTCGACCGCTTCGGCTTCACCCGCCGCGTCGGCGAAGGCAGCCAGCGCGCCCACATCCTGCGCGGCGAGCCGCCTGTCACCGAGGACGCATAGCCCGGCAGTGGCCGACAGGGCTTGCAGCAATGCCGCACCACCCGCGGCACTGCTGCAAACGAGATACCGCACAGATTTCAATCCAGCGCGACCTGCAGCTTCAGCCAGGCATTGCGGCCCGGCTCGTTGATGCGGGTGTCGGCCGGGAACACGAAGCCCGGCAGCGATGCCCCGGTGCGCGACAGGTGCTCGGCGTAGGTACGGTCGAACACGTTGTCGATGCCGGCGGTCAGCAGCACGCCCTTCTTCGGCCGCCAGCCGGCGTTCAGCGACAACACGCCGAAGCCGGAGGATTTGCCGATGTCCTGGCCGTTCGAGACGATGTTGCCGGAGCCGATATCGACGCGGCTCTGTGCTGCGACCACGCGCAACAGCGCACCGTAGGAGAAGCTGCCGTCGTCGTAGTCCAGCGACAGCCGGCCTTCCAGCGGGGGCTGCTGGGCCAGCGCCTTGCCGTCGGTGTCGTTGGCGCCCTGCGCCCAGGCCAGCGTGGCGGTCGTGCTCCAGTTGCGCGCGAAGCGCCAGCTCGCATCGGCTTCCAGGCCGTAGATGGTGGCATCGACGTTGCGCACGCGGGCAGGCGCCACCCACTTCAGCAGGATGTAGTCCTGCACCTTGCCGTAGTAGGCCGATACCGAACCGTTCCATGCGCCATGCTGCCAGTTCATGCCCACGTCGAGCTGGGTGGTCTTTTCCGGTTCGGTGCTGAGGAAGGCGCTGTTCAGCGTGTCCTCGTCGCGCAACAGTCGCTCCCAGTAATCGGGGAAGCGCTCGGCATGGCCGAGGCCGACGTACCAGTTGCCCAGTTTGGACAGGCCCTCGTAGCGCAGGAAACCGCTGCTCAGGGTGTCGCGGTCGGTCTTGCCGCGGGTCTGGTTCATCGGTGCCATCATGCACATGCCGTTCATGGACATGCCATTGACGCAATGGCGGCTGTCCTTGGCCGCATGGCGATCCACGCGCAGGCCGCCCACCACGCGGTCGCCGTCGGCCATCGTGTAGGCCATCTCGCCGAACACACCGAACTGGCGGAAGCTCATGTCCTCCTCATACGGCTGATCGCGGAAGGCAGCCTTCGCGGCATCGCTGCCGGATGCGTTCATGATGTTGCGGCCACGGTGCGTATCGCGCTTGGTGTCGGCACCCAGGGTGACGCTCCAGGCTTCGCCCGGCGTCAGGGTGATGCCGGCACGTGCGCCCACGGTGATGCGATCCGGGTTCATCGCCGAGAAGCGGTTGGCCAGCGGCTGGTCGCGCAGGCTGTAGTTGTCCATCACGTGATCGACGTAGTTGTAGTAGGCCTGTGCCCAGATTTTCTGCACCAGCGGCGACAGTTCGCGCTTTTCGAACTTCAGCGCGACGTTGTCGCGCGCGAAGCGCGAACCATCCATGCCGCGGTCGGCATAAGCCGCCTTGCCGTCGCTGCGCGCCGCCGACAGCTCCAGCGCGGTGTGCTCGTCCGGCGTCCATGCCAATGCGGCCTGGGTGTTCCAGCGCCGGTAGTGCGAATGGATGCGGGTGCCGTCGCCGTCCTCGTAGTCGTTGGAATCCACGTAGGTGGCACCCGCGCGAACCTGGAACTGCGGCGTGCCGCCCTTCACGTCGATGACCTGATCGTTGCGCCCGAAGCTGCCCACCGTCAGGCTGCCGTTCAGGCTCCAGCCGGTTTCCTTCAAAGGGCGCAGGTCACGCTCGAACAGTACCGCGCCGGTCGAGAAGCCCGCGCCGTAAAGCACCGTCTGCGGCCCTTTCAGCACGGTCACGCGATCGTAGGACTCGGGATACACATAGGCCGTCGGCGGATCCATGCGGCCACCGCAGCCACCGTAGATTTCCTGGCCGTCGAGGAAGATCCCCAGGCGCGAGCCGGCCATGCCGCGGAAGACCGGATCGCCGTCGGTGGCGCCCTTGCGGATCACCGAAAAGCCCGGGATGCTCTTCAGGAAGTCCGCGCCGTCGTGCGCGGGAATGGGCTGGCGCGGCGCTTTCGGGTCGGTGACCACGGTAAGCGGCTCGGTACTGGTGGGCGCGGTGACCACCACGGCACCCAAGGCGTTTTCGGTGTCGGCGGCGAATACCGCCGGAGAGGCAAGCATGCCGGCCTGCATGGCGCACAGCGCCAGAGCCAGACGGCTGGGAGACGGCAGGGATTTCATTGTCGGATTCCTTGAAGCGGGTTCGACCGATCGACACGGACGAGCGCCGCCCTGCGCAGCCGGCATGGCGGTGTGCGGTGTCGTCGGGAAAGGCAGGTGTACCGGCACCCGAAGAGGGCGCCGGGCGCTTTCAGGCGAAAGCGATGAACGGCATCGAGGAATCCGGCGGGCCACGCGGCCAGGTCTTCCGCCAGATTCGCGCAGTAATCGCGGGCAGGTCTGCATGGACGGGTTGTACATGCACCTTCGGCAGCATCGGCGGCAGCCATGCCACGCTGCCGGGTAGCGCCACATGGCCGCCCAGCGGAACGAACAGCGGGCAATAGCGCAGATCGAGCGAATTTCCTGATCGGACATCGCCGTCCGCATCGACCGGCGGACTGGCGACGCGGATCATGCCGGCAACCGAGCACACTTCCATCCAGCGCTCGGCATCGGCCGCACGCACGCCGGCCTGCATCAGCGAGGGCGCGAGCGTGCCCACCAGAATCACCAGCGCGGCGAAACGGGCGAACAGGCGGAGATGGCGCAAGGAACGCGGCATCATGGACAGAAGGAAAAGCGGCGCTCAGGCCGGCGGATTGCGCGAACGCCGCTCTAGTGCTTGTGCTCCATGGCATGGCCATGATCGTGCTGGCCTCCGCGCCCTGCGGCCAGCGGGCGCACCGGTGCCTGCACTTCGATCTGTTCGCGCCTGCCGTCACGATCCTCGACCACCAGCGTGAGCGGCACCATCTCGCCTTCCTTCACCTGGGCATGCAGATCGAGCAGCATCACGTGATAGCCGCCGGGCTTGAGCTCGACCGCCTTGCCGGCAGGCAGGTCGAGCGCGGCGATGGCATTCATCTTCATCACCTCGCCTTCCATCTTCATTTCATGGATCTCCACCACGCCGGCAACCGGGGATCGAGCCTCGACCAGGCGCGCATCCCTGGCGGCGGTCAGCCGCATGAAGGCGCCCGTGGCCTTCTGCTGCGCAACCGTGGCACGCACCCAGGGTTCGGCTACCTCCACCTGGGCCAATGCGGCGGACGACAGCAATGCGGCGAACAGCGATACGACGACTTTCCTTTTCATGCTTCCTCTCCTTGCGGGGGATTGCCCCCTATGCAGCGCCCCCGGGATCGAGGACGCACCAGCCGAGCGGAGCAGCGGGCATGCAGGTGCTCGCTGCGTACGAATACGCGTGCTGCCGACATGGCAGCCGACTCACCGTGTTCCGAGCGAACGACGGTGGCGTGCAGCACGATGCGATCAGGAAAGTGCCGGGGGAGCGCGGGAAAGGAAGATGCCCCAGCGCTGGAGTGCTTTGGGGGCCGTCGGCAGGAAGGCAGCTTGCCGATAGGTGGCGAGCGGCGCCACCAGCAGAGGTGTTGCTGAAGGCGGCAGGGCAAAGCTGCCGGCATGTGAACAGCAGTAAGGACAATGCTCGACCTTCAGGATGGTCGAGCCCTCACTGCCGGAGCCGGCCGGATGGTCGCTGTCCTGCACGGCCACCAGCTTCATGCCGGCCACGGTGCACACTTCCATCCATTTCATCTGCCCACCGCCAGCCATCGCCTGGGCAAGCGTGGGCATCAGCGCAGCCAGCACCACCGCGAAGGCGGCGATCCAGGCGGTAAAGCGCGAAGGGCGGGTAGTGGTCATGGCAGCAATGCTGTTCAGAGCGGGCCGATTATAGCCACGTTTCCAGTCTCTCCAGTCCCCTGGGCATGCGGCAATGACAGAGATCAAGAACGAACTTTCGCCTGGTGAAGAATCCAGCCCTGCGGGCTACAATCCCCGCTCCGATGGAAGAGAGGCGTTCCCCGGTGGGGCGACTGGTCTTCAAAACCAGGTGGGGCCGTCAGCCGGTCCCAGGTGGGTTCGACTCCCATTCTCTTCCGCCATCCTTTCCGACGATCCGCCATGGCTGAACTCCGCGGCTGCAGCTTTCCGGAAGACCTCCGCTACGACCCGGCCAACCACCTGTGGTTTGCCGCCGAGGCGGACGATGTCTGGCGCGTCGGCGTGACGCCCTTCGGCGTCGCCATCGCCGGCGAGATCCTGCTGTTCACGCCCAAGCCGTCCGGCCGCACGCTGGCCGCCGGGCGTGCCTTCGGCCTGCTCGAAGCGGGCAAGACCGTGTTCCCGGTGAAGATGCCGGTCGAGGCCATGCTGGTCGAAGGCAACGAGGCGCTGTCGCATTCTGCCGCGCAGATGAACACCGACGCCTACGCCGCCTGGCTGGTGCGCCTGCGCATCGCGCCGGCGGATGCGACCAACCACCTGCTGCGCTGGAAAGAGGCTTGTGCCGGCATCGCCGCGCAGATGGACCTCTGGCGCTTCGACGACCTGCAAGGCTTCCAGGCACCCTTGCTGGGTGAAGGCGCGAAAGGCCTGCGCGAATGAACGAACGCCTCGCCATCCTCGTCTGGGCCGCCGACCCGGACAGCCCCCATCTGTGCGCCACGCCTTTCCATTTCGCCGCCGCCGCTGCCGCAATGGATGCAGAAGTCGAGATGTACTTCACTGCCCGCTCGGTGCGCCTGCTGGTGCCCGGCGTGGCCGAAACGCTGCATCCGGGCGGGCAGGGCAGCGACATGCCGCCTTTGTCCCACTTCCTGCACGAAGCCGTCCGCTACGGCGCCCGGCTGTACGCCTGCCCGACTGCAATGCAGGCCCATGGCGTGGCGCCGGAAGCGCTGCGCACCGAAGTCCGCGGCCAGGCCGGAGCCGCAGCCTTCATCGGCCGGACGCTCGATCCAGAATGGCGGACACTGACGTTTTGATGGCTGAAGATCATCCACCCAATGAATGATTTTCAGCCATTGGGCAGTTGATTTTCCATCGCGGCACATCAGGCTCGAACCACCCTGAAAAGCCTGTTCAAGCGCAGCACTCTCGAAAGCATTTCCGCCATCGAGCTCCTTCGTACCGACAGCACGCGTACCGCCTGCAAGCTTCTCGATGACTTACCGCCTTATCCCCGGCAGTGGAATCGATAGCAATTCATCTTGGTTCGGCTGCGAACCCGTCCGGCGTAAGGTTGCCGTTCCTCTGCACGGGAACAGCAATGAAACGCATCGACATGGAATTCGACCTGGTGGTGATCGGCGGCGGCACCGGCGGGCCGATGGCGGCCGTGAAGGCCAAGGAAAAGAACCCCGGGCTGAAGGTCCTGCTGATCGACAAGGCCCACGTCAAGCGCAGTGGCGCGATCTCGATGGGCATGGACGGCCTCAACAACGCCGTCATCCCCGGCCACGCCACGCCCGAGCAGTACGTCAAGGAAATCACCATCGCCAACGACGGCATCGTCGACCAGGAAGCGGTGATGGCCTATGCGGCCAACAGCTTCGACATGATCCAGGAGCTGGACCGCTGGGGCGTCAAGTTCGAGAAGGACGAGACCGGCGACTACGCGGTGCGCAAGGTGCACCACCTGGGCAGCTACGTGCTGCCGATGCCCGAAGGCCACCACATGAAGAAGATCCTCTACCGCCAGTTGAAGCGCGCGCGGGTGGAGATCACCAACCGTGTCGTCGTCACCCGCCTGCTGACCGGGACCAACGGCGAAGCCGCCGGCGTGATGGGCTTCGACTGTCGCACTGCCGACTTCTACGTGATCCGCTGCAAGGCCGCGGTCATCACCACCGGCGCGGCCGGCCGCATCGGCCTGCCCGCCTCCGGCTACCTGATGGGCACCTACGAGAACCCGACCAACTCCGGCGACGGCCACGCCATGGCCTATCACGCCGGCGCGGCGCTGGCCAACCTGGAGTGCTTCCAGATCAACCCACTGATCAAGGACTACAACGGCCCCGCCTGTGCCTACGTCACCGGCCCCTTCGGCGGCTATACCGCCAACGGCAAGGGCGAGCGCTTCATCGAGTGCGACTACTGGAGCGGCCAGATGATGCTGGAGTTCTACCGCGAGCTGCAGAGCGGCAACGGCCCGGTCTTCCTCAAGCTCGACCACCTCGCCGAAGAGACCATCAGCAAGATCGAGCACATCCTGCACACCAACGAGCGCCCCAGCCGCGGCCGCTTCCACGAGAAGCGCGGCAACGACTACCGCAGGCAGATGATCGAGATGCACATCTCCGAGATCGGCTTCTGCAGCGGCCACAGCGCCTCGGGCATCTGGACCAACGCGCGCGGTGAAACCTCGGTGCCCGGCCTGTACGCCGCCGGCGACTGTGCCAGCGTGCCGCACAACTACATGCTCGGCGCTTTCGTTTATGGCCGCATCTGCGGCCACAACGCCGCCGAATATTGCAGCACGGTCGCCGACAAGGCGATCGACGAGGGCGCGGTGGCAGCCGAACAGGCGCGCGTGTCGGCGCCATTGCAGCGCAGCGAAGGGCTGACGCCATTCCAGATCGAGTACAAGACCCGCCGCCTGGTGAACGACTACCTGCAGCCGCCGAAGATCACCCGCAAGTACGAGATCGGCCTGCGCCGCTTCGACGAGGTGCGCGAGGACGCCCAGGCCATGGTGGCGACCAACCCGCACGAACTGATGCGGGCGATGGAAGCGATGTCGATCATCGATTGCGCGGAGATGGCGGCACGATCGTCGATGTTCCGTACTGAAAGCCGCTGGAGCCTGTACCACTACTGCGTCGATCACCCCGAACGCAACGATGCCGACTGGTTCTGCCACACCCTGCTGAGCAAGGGCGCCGACGGCCGCATGGCGATGGCCAAGAAGGCCGTCGAACCCTACGTCGTGCCGATCGACGACGACGAGCGCGACGCCTACCAGCGCCTGCGCGTCGAACGCAAGGCCGAAGCCGCCTGACGCGCCCCATCGAACAGAGGACTTACCCATGAGCATCGCCACCACCCTGACCCAGGCACCGGTCAAGGTCCACGAAGACAAATGCATCGCCGAAAAAGGCTGCACGGTCTGCGTCGACGTCTGTCCGCTCGACGTGCTGGCCATCGACCTGGTGAAGAAGAAAGCCTTCATGCAGTTCGACGAATGCTGGTACTGCCTGCCCTGCGAGACCGACTGCCCGACCGGCGCCGTCGAGGTCAGCATTCCCTACCTGCTGCGCTGAGGAGAACGCGATGACGATCAGCCTTAGCTCACTCGCCGAACGCCTCGCCAGCACCGATGCCGAAGTCCGCCGCCTGGCGGTGATCGAGCTGCCCTACAGCGACGAGGACGACATCGTGCCGCTGCTGCTGCCGCGCCTGAGCGACGAGGTTGCCGACGTCCGTGCCGAAGCGGTGCGCGCGCTCGAAGGCTTCGAGGAACCTGAAGTGGTGGAAGCGCTGGCCGCCCGCCTGCTCGACGACGACGCAGCAGTGCGCGACGCCGCCGGCGAGGTGCTCGCCGAACTGAAGGACGGCGCCTCGGCCGGGCACCTGCTGCCCTATCTGAGCGGACATGCCGCGGCGGTGCGCACGCTGGCCTTCCGCGCCATACGGGCACTGCGCGCCGCCGGCGCCTTCGAGCCGGCGCTTGCCGCACTGCGCGACCCCGACCCGGGCGTCCGCCGCGAAGCCGTAGGCGTGCTCGGCTACCTGCGCCGTGCCGAAGCCGTGGGCGAACTGGCCGAAGTCGCCGCCCACGACCCGGACGCCGAGGTCCGCCGCATCGCCGTCGGCGCCCTCGGCTACACCTCGGAGATCAGCGTGCTGCCGGCGCTGACCCGGGCGCTCAACGACAGTGCCTGGACGGTGCGCGACGAAGCCGCCCAGACCATCGGCAAGCTCCGCCTCGGCCCGGCGATCCCGGATCTGGTCAAGGCCATGAACGACGACTACTGGCAGGTCCGCGTCAAGGCCGCGCGCAGCCTCGGCGTACTGAAGGCCACCGCCGGCCTGCCGGCACTGGTGGATGCGCTGTCGCACACGATCAGCAACCTGCGCAAGGAAGCCGCCATCGCCCTCGGCGAGATCGCCGACCCGCGCGCAATTCCCGCGCTGGAAAAGGCACTCGAAGACCCCGATCCCGACGTCCGCAAGCTGTCCCGGCTGGCGCTGACCGCGATCGAGCTGGCACGTCAGTGACAGGAGAACGGACATGGCATTCGCCGCACGTCCGGTGCAAATCACCGACCACCGCCGCGCCGGCCAGTTGGTCATCAAATGGGACGACGGCGCATTGAGCGTGCTGCACCACGGCCGGCTGCGCCAGCAATGCCGCTGCGCTGCCTGCACCCAGCGCCGGCGCAGCGGACAGTTACCCGCCCCGCCTGCCGCGCTGGCCGACATCCGGCCGGTCGCCGACAAGGGGCTCAACCTGGTCTTCGCCGACGGCCACGACCGCGGCATCTATCCCTGGGCCTATCTGCGCGAGCTCGGTGACGAGCGGGCCTGAACCATAAAGGAAACCATCATGAGCAATCTCAGCACCGAACGCGTCCTGCAAATCCGCCACTGAAACGGCTCCCTGTTGAGCTTTCTCAACGGCCACTTCCTCAGCATCATCCGCGACCCGAAAACCTACGAGCGCTTTGAACACGTGGTGCTGGTGCATGGCGTGCGCCGGGTCTGCGAGCTAGCCTATGTGGATTTCATCGAACGCGAGCTGCCGCCGCTCGACGCCGCGCACGACCGCGTAATGATCTGCGGCAGCCGCGCGTGTTTGTTGGCAATGGCGACCAGGGTCTGGTGATACCTGACCCGTGCATTCAAGCCCACGATCCACTGTTGCAACCGGGTGAGCGTCTCCGGACTGCTGCGTGCCTTGCGCAAGGTGGCCGCGAACACGCTGCGCGCGCCTTGTACGAGCAGACTTCGCAGGTAACTGTCACCGCGGCGGGTGATGCGCCCCAGCTTCGCTTTGCCGCCGCTGGAATACTGGCTCGGCGTGAGCTCCGCCAGCCAGGCGGCAACTGCCGGCCGTTCTTGAACATCCGCGCGTCACCGACGCTGACGATGATCGCATCGGCAGTCAGATTGCCAACGCCGGGCAATTCACGCACCCGCCGGGCGGCCGCATCCTCGGTCTGCTGTGCAGCAATCTGCCGGTCGCACTCGGTCAGGCGTTGATCGAGCGCATCGAGGTGATCACGCACGTTATGGATCAGATGACGCCGGATCATCGGTTGGGCGGTGTCGAACTCATGTTCGGCCAGTCAGCGGCGCAGCTTTGTGGCGCCCGGTTCGACCACCAGACCGAACTCGGCCAGCACGCCACGAATACGGTTGAGCAGCGTCGTTCTCTCCTCGATCCAGCCCAGGCGCAAGCTGTGCCATGCCAATCGTTGTTGCTGGGCTTCGGTCTTGACCGGAATGGGCGTATGCCCGGCGCGTGCAGCGCGGCCAGGATCGCCGCGGCATCGGCCCGGTCGTTCTTGACGGCCTGACGCTTGCGGTAGGCGCGCACGAAATCGGCCGCCATCAGCTGTGGCCGAGACCCAGGGTCTGCTATCGTGCGCGCCCCCTATCAGTATGACTGCGCTGCAGTCGTACCCGGCGCCAATGGGATCGCCAGCCAAACCAGAAGCCCGTGCGGTTGAACTCGCGCGTCTGGATCATCAGGCCTGCACCGTCGCCTACGAAAGCCACGAACGCACTCTTTGCCAGATAAAAACCAGTTGTCGTAGCATTCGTTGAACTAACCAATAGACTACTTGCACTAAATACCGCTTTCATTCGTTAACAGCCGGGAGAATGCTGTGTCATTACCCTTGACTCTCGAAAGAACCCCCGCCCAACTCTTCAGCAAAGCTTTGGTCAGAATAAAGGTTATCCAGCTTATTCAAGCGGACTTAGAAGCTGCAAACGTCAAAAATCTTGAATCAAAAATTCACTACTTACATCAGGCTTATTTAATTCAGCTTATCTCAAGCTGGCAGGTATTCATCGAAGATCTAGCAGGCTGATGCAAAAGAGCTGAACACCGGACTAACCCAGGGGTTCAAATTGATCTTCACAGGGACTTCGTCGAGAGAATGGGGCTTTCAATGCGACCCACATTGCCGGCATGGACGTTCCGAGACCGATCAGCCCCTGGTTCGTTTGCCCGACTCACGCCGTTCCTCCCGCATTTCCCAATTTCGCGATTCTCAACAAGTTGTAGGCTGCGCCAGAAATGAAGGCCGCCATTTGCGTCTTCGCCTGCCCGATGAATCGCGTCTTGCGCAACCCACCGACCGTCTTGAGCCAGCCGAAGATTTCCTCCACCCGCTTTCGCTTGCGTTGGCTGATCCGATAGCCCTCGGTTCGCGTCGTGCGCCCATCGAGTCCAGGCGTGCAGCGATGGTCGATTCGAGCAATGTGCGGCCGGATACGATGCGCGCGCAGGTGCGCCACGAAATCCTTGATGTGGTAACCCTTGTCGGCCGCCAGACTCTTGGGGTGGATACGCCGTCGGCGGGCGCGGGTGAGCATCGTGCGTGCAGCACGGTGCTCGGCCTGCGTCGATTCCGTGATCAGGATGTCGACACACAGGCCATGACGGTTCTCCATGAGCACATGCCCGCCGTAGCTGAGCCTGGCAGGCTGGCCGTTACCCTTTCGCATGAGCCGTGCGTCAGGATCAGTGCTGCTCTGGTGTGTGGCGTTCGAACGCTTCTCACCTTTGAAATTGACCATCCCCGTGCCATCACCACCGTCTTTCGGCGGCTCGCCGTCCTTGCGCTTGAAACTCTTGAACGAGGCCCAGGCTTCGATGAGCGTGCCGTCGACAGTGAAGTGATCCGAGGACAGCAAATGTTGCCGGCGCGCCAGGCTCACCACCTCGTCAAAGAAGCGGCGGGCGATATCAGTCGCCACCAGGCGTTCGCGCAGGCGGCTGAAATTCGACTGGTCCAGGCCTGCGCTCTCCAGGTCCATGTCGAGGAACCAGCGAAAGAGGATGTTGTAGTTCAGTTGTTCGCAGAACTGCCGGTCAGACCGGATCGAGTACAGCGCGATCAGCAATTGCCCCTTGAGCAGGCGCTCAGGCGGAATCGACGGGCGGCCGGTACTCGAGTACAGCGCATCCAGGTCCGCCGAAATGGCACTCAGCGCCCGATCGGCCAATTGCTTCACCCTTCGCAGGGGATGATCGGCCGGTACGCGCGATTCCGGCGAGAAATAATGGAACATCGAGGACTGGGGATCGAGTGGGCCGCGCATCGCTGTCAGGACAAGGGATTGAGGAACGGATTTATGACTATCAACTCGCAGGATCGTTCACTAGGTTATGCATCAACCTGCTAGCCAAATTCTGCTTCAAGAAGATCGAGCTATCTGAACCGAATAGTGTATTCCTACACATCGTAGAAACACGACTTGATGAATCGCTGAGACGATTCAATACGCCAAACATAAAGAACATTAATAATTTATTTAAGGAAAATATCGGTATAAAAGATGCAGCGTCATGCTGGGCACCTACATTCAGAGAAATACTCGGCAGAGTTCTAAACACGCGTCATCAGATCGCGCATACGGGGAAAACAACTAGCAAGCTCTCATACGCCGAAAATTTCCGTGACATGGAAGCTTTGATACACGCAGCCGAATTACTAGAAGCGTCAGTCGTCAAACAGCTAACGGCTAAGATTAAATCATGATCGCGAGGCAAGCCATGATCTAACAGGCTAGTGCAGCATTCCATGTTTTTCTTTACAACCCCGCGGCCCGTCATGAGCAGCCAAACACCACAGTTACCCGATCCTCAGCCGCGACCGGCTATGATTTTTACTATTACGACAGGGTAGAGATCGAAGATTCCGTCAAATCGAACATCATGATGAAGAAGGTTAGCAAGGCATAGGGACTGGGTGACGAAGAGCCTGCCCCCTAACATCAGACCCCAATAACAAGGCATTTTTGTAATTCAGGCACTAATAACCAGGAGAGCTTATGGAAGCTCTTATACAGCATTTCATCGAAAACATGGATAGAGGTCTATGGACCGGATTTCTTGCTCTTTCCGTGTATTTTTTGCTAAAGAAATAGCCTTTTAAACTAATCACCTACTATGCCGACCGAAGAGATAGGCACTATGATCTTGCCAGGGCACTTCTAGATAACGGCGAAATTAGCCATGATGCCAAGAGTTTTTTGAGGGACAGTCTTGAGAAAGGAGCATTCCTCCGGTACTACAGAATTAACGCAGACTCTCAGATGCGTACCGGATTGCTTGAGCTCCAAAAGAATCATGAAAATATTACTTGGACTCAGATCCGTCGAGCCTACCCACATATTGTATTGATAAACGGCCATTGCGCCATCAAACTGCATTGGCACGATCATGTACTAAGATGGATCGTCACATCTCTATGTGTTCTTGCGTCCATCTATTCATTACTCGTAATTCTCGCCGCTATCCTAGGATTGATTCAAACAAACTTGATTCAATTATTAGGATTAACCGGATGCTCTTTGCTTCTACTAGTAGCGGTGATGTACTTTGCATCGCTCAACTGGCCGTACCACGCCGCACGTACTAACTTTTCAATAAGTAGAGTCATTCCAGGATATAGCGGCACTCTGGCTGCCTGAAAAATGACTTCACGAGTTCAGGGAGCTTCTGGATGCTGCGCAATGCACCGAGTGCGAGTCGCTTCATCTCCTCGGCACTCTCGACCAACTGGCGCGAAACCTTGCGCTTCACATGAGCCCAGACCGTTTCATCGGGGTTCAGATGCGGCGAGTACGGCGGCAGGTAGAAGAGTTTGAGCTTGCCGTCCAAGCCCTCGACGTAGCTCTTGACCATCTTTGCCTTGTGGATCGGATGACCATCGACGATCAGAAACACCGGCTTCTCGGCATTGACCATCAAGCGCTTGAGGAACTCGACGAACACCTTCGCGCCAACCGAGCCTTCATGCAACATGAATCGAAACTCGCCCTGCGTGCTAACCGCCGAGATCATGTTCAGCGAGAAGCGCCGGCCCGTCGCCTGCACCACCGGCGTCTGGCCCTGCGGCGCCCAGGTCGTGCCGGTGTGGTAATCCGAGCGGATACCCGACTCGTCGCCAAAGTAGATCGTTGCGCCGACCCGCTTGGCTTCGGCGCGGATCGTGGGGTAGGTCTCCGTCTCCCACGTGCGCACCAGCACCGGGTCTTGCTGCCACGCCTGGTAGAGCGGCTTCTGGGCGCTGAAGCCCAGGATCTTCATGAGACGGTGGACCGAGGAGACCGACAACTCCTTCTTGAACTGGCGCTTGATCAGGTGACGGATCAGCGACAGCGTCCACAAGCCGAACTCGAACTTGAACTGCTGCGGGTTATGGTCACGAACGGCATTGGCGATCCACGACAACTCCTCGGCGCTGAGTTTGCTGGGGCGCCCCGGAATCGGCTTGGCCAGCAATGCGTTCTGCCCGCCATTGGCAAAGTCGGCGAGCCACCGGAAAACGCTGCGCTCATTCACGCCATACGCCGCCGCGACGCTTTGCACTGTCTGCCCCTCACGCACTGCTTTGACAGCCTGCTGCCGCATCACCTGCAAGGTGTGATGATCGAGGGCACGGCCGTCGGAAGGTCGTTTGCATTTCATGGGGCATATTATCGCTCACATGACACTACTTACGGGAACGTTAGTATAATAGACAAGGCAGTCCGTAGCGGTAACCGTTAAACGCTTAAAGCCGACGCTGCTTCGCGGCTCGGCTTAACAACAGCGATAGCCCCCATGATCAGCTTCCCCATCGGCACCCATAGATTTCACCTGCGCGCAGCAGCAGTTCTGGTTCGGGACAGCGCCGTACTGCTGCACCGTGCCGAAGGTTACACGTTTTGGGCTTTACCCGGCGGGCGCGTCGAGCCAGGCGAGGCTGCCGCAGATGCAGTAACACGCGAGATGAAGGAAGAACTCGCTGTCGAGGTCACGCCTACGCAACTGACATGGGTTGTGGAGAACTTCTTTCAACACGAAGGCGAAGCCCATCACGAGGTGGGTTTGTATTTCCTCGCAGAGCCGTCAAAAGACAGTTTGCTGGTTAATGAACCGGGGCCATATGTGGGCCTGGAAAAGCATTGTCGTTTGGAGTTTGCCTGGTTTTCTCCAAACGAGCTTGCCTCGATTGACGTTCGCCCCTCTTTCCTGAAGCAGCTATTGCAAGGCCAGGACTTCTCGTTGCGGCATGTCGTGCACCGGAACGAGTGAACTCCAACGAGTTGAACATTGCGTCATTCCGGTTGTTGCGTGATGCGCAACACGATACACTGCCAGCCATGATCAAGACGTTCCGACACAAGGGACTGCGCCGCTTCTTCGAGACTGGCAGCACCTCGGGCGTTCAGGCCAGCCACACCAAACGGCTTCGGATGCAGTTGGCTGCCCTGGATACGGCCCAGACGATCGAGGATATGGACATCCCGGGCTTCCGCCTTCACTCGCTCAAAGGCGAGTTACGAGGGCGTTGGTCCATTACAGTAAATGGCAACTGGCGCGTAACGTTTGAGTTCAAAGACGGGAACGCCTATGTCCTGGATTACGAGGACTATCACTAATGGCTATGCACAATCCTCCTCACCCGGGTGAGTTCATCACCGACGTCTATCTTGAGCCCAACGGCATCAGTGGTCGTGAGCTTGCGGAAAAGCTTGATGTGGCAGCCTCCACGCTGAGTCGCGTCCTCAAGGGAAGCAGCCGGGTCACGCCTGAGATGGCACTCCGCTTGTCCAAGGCTATCGGGCGCAGCCCGGAAAGCTGGCTTGCCATGCAGGACGCTCATGATCTTTGGCTTGCGCGCCAGAATGTGGACTTGCAGCGGGTTAGCAAACTCAAGCTGGCTGCGGCCTGACGAGTTTCTGACAAGCTACCGCCTGCCTACTCACGACAAGCACCGAGGCCTGCCCGCCACCCTTGATGTTGTCGCCAAGACAGAGAAGGAGTGGGATCAACTGGCGGCGCAACGCGATGCCGAACTGGAGTCTGGTGCTGTCGTCGGCATCCCGCTTGAAGAAGCAATGGCCCTGCTTCGGACACGCTTCCCCGGATGGGCACCATCCTTCACAAAGACATGAACCAGAGAGCAGCCGCCATCATTGTCGACAACCAGCAAGTATTGCTGGTCCACAGGATCAAGAGGGGTCGAGAGTACTGGGTACTGCCCGGCGGCTCAGTTGAGCCTGGCGAATCCGGCGAAGTCGCCTGCCATCGGGAAGTAAAGGAGGAGACGGGGCTATGCATTCGCATTCTCAAGCAAGTGCAAACGCTGGACAACGCCGGCCGGCGAGAAAATTATTTCCTGGCTCATCCGACAGGAGGAGAACTCCAGCTGGGCGAACCTGAGAAATCACGTTGCTCTCCGACAAACGAATATCTGTTGGAATGGGTTGATCGCGGGATGCTCGATCAAATCAACCTCCAGCCAGCAGAACTAAGGGCAACAGTTGCAGAACAACTGGCTCCAGGCGACGCGGACAGGTCGCGCGCCTGAGCCGTCACGTTAGAACGCATGCTTAGCTTCGACATCGGCGCTCACAGACTCCAACTTTGGGCGGCGGCATTGGCAAGTCCATGATCGATGGCTTCACACAAGGCAACAATGCCTCGCCGGATAATCTGGCTCGGCACTTCCATGGCAAAGATTCCGCCTGACTTGGGCATCAGGCCCCATCAACACCTATCGAGACCTTGCCTCATGTCGCGTTCAAGGTCGGCGATTTGCAGGAGGCCATCGCTGGCGAGGAAGTGATTTTTGGCCCGTACGAGCCCATCGATGACTACTTCGTCGCAATCATCAATGATGCGGGCGTTCCGGTGGAGCTGATCCAGACGTCCCTGTCCGACGAGGAGATATGGGGCGTGCCAAACGTGGAGAGGGGTCGCTGTATCGGTCTGACGGTTCATTCAAGCCGGCGCCGCCTCATGGCGCGGCTTGATACAGCACGGCCCACAGTCGTGGCAGTTCAACCTTCCCTGGGGGCGCTGCTCTCGAACGGATCGAGCGTCTTCACCCCCAGCATCTTGAAATCCGCAACGTTGCGCGTAACGACAACGAGCTTATGCATCCGCGCAGTTGCGGCAATCATTGCGTCCTCGAGCAGTGTGTCCAACTTCCGGTAAGTCAGCCGCCCCCACTCGCGGAACGCAGCCGCATCCATCGGCAGTACCTGGTATGAGGCTGCGACCTGTTCCAGCCACTGTTCGATCTCGGCTGCCTTGACGGGATCGCTCTCTCGCGTCTTCTTGATGCCGGCCTGAATCTCACCGACCGTCACCGCCGACAGGAACAAAGTGGCATCGTCCGCAGCACTCACCCACGCCAGCACAGCACCGTGCGGCTTGTTCTTCCGCAGTTCGGAAACGATGTTCGTATCCAGCAGGTACATCGCCTACAGCTCCGATACGTTGCGCCGCCGGCTCGATCCGCGCTCGCGAACCGGAATTTCGCCCCGGGCATCGTCGGTGAGGAGTAGTTGCTTCAGCGAGGGCCGCGCCGCCGCCTGCAGCCGCCGCCACTCGTCCACGCGCACGAGAACGGCAGCCTCCGTCCCGCGCTTGGTCACGATCTGCGGGCCTTCGGACAGGCACCGCTCCAGGAACTCACTGAACCGCGCCTTGGCGTCTTGGACAGGCCACACTTGCATAAGGCACCTCATCAGACTAGATGTCTGACCAGTCTAGCAAGGTGCTTCAACGAATCAAGATCAACTCTTGAGAGAATGCATGAAACCGGGGAGACCTCGTAAGCGCCGGAAAAAGAACCACCGAAATCCATCTCACAATCTCGCCCGCAGCCAGGCCCCGATGTCGTCGATCTCCTGCGTGCAGACCGCATGCGGCATCACATAGGTACGCCATTCCGGCTTCAGGCCCAGGCTTTGCAGCAGCTCGAGCGCCTGCCTGCCCATGGCCGGCGACACCACGTCGTCCTCGCTACCGTGGGCGACGAACAGCGGAATGTCACGGTTGGCCGCAGACAGGCCATCGGTGATCAGGTGAGCGGCGGGCATGTAGGTCGATAGCGCGATCACGCCTGCGAGCGGCTCAGGATGGGTCAGCGCGCTCAGGTAGGCGACCGCACCACCCTGCGAGAAGCCGGCGAGGAAGATGCGGCTGCAAGGGATGCCACGCGCCACCTCGCGCGCGATCAAGGCGCGGACGACGTCACGCGAGGCGAGCAGGCCTGCTTCGTCGATCTCGCGGCTGCCGGGCGCCAGCGAGACGATGTCGTACCAGGCGCGCATGACGTAGCCGCCGTTGCAGGTGACCGGCTGGTGGGGCGCATGCGGAAAGACGAAGCGCACGGCGGGCGAGGGCGGCAGCGCGAGTTCGGGGACGATGGGTTCGAAGTCGTGGCCGTCGGCGCCGAGGCCGTGCAGCCAGATCACCGCCACGCTGGGGTTCGCTGCGGTTTCGACTTCGACAAGACTGATTTCGGACATTCGCGGCTCCCGTAAGGCGTTCGCAAGGCAAAATGCCTGTCCGGCCAAGCATGCCAGAATTCCGCTTCCCTCCGACAGGCCTTCATCGTGATCGTCCGACCCCGCCCGCACTGGCTTCACCTGCTGTTCGTCCGCCGCGGCTCGCTGTTGCCGCGCATCTTCTGGCAGTTGCTGTTCGTTTTCCTGCTGTCCTGCGCGGTACTGCTGGTGCATGGCCAGCTGTTCGACTGGAAGGTGACGCTGACGGCCGCACCCTTCTCGCTGATGGGCGTGGCACTGGCGATCTTTCTCGGCTTTCGCATCAATGCCAGCTACGACCGCTACTGGGAAGCGCGCAAGCTGTGGGGCGGAACGCTGATCACGGCCCGCAACCTGGCCCGCCAGGCGCTGACGCTGATTACACACGGCAACGATGCGCGGCCTGACGCGGCCCGGCCTTTCGTGCTCGGCCTGATCGGCTTCGCCACGGCGATGCGCAACCAGTTGCGCCGCCAGCCCGTCGACGCCAACCTGGACGGTCTGTTGCCCGACGCCCTTGTCGCTCGTCTGCGCGGTGCGCGCTCGGCCCCCACGCTGATCCTCGTGTGGCTGGCCGAACGGCTGCGGGAGCGGCGTGAAAACGGCAGCCTGACGCCCATCCTGGCGCAGCACATGGAAGCCGGGCTGGACGAGCTGTCCAATGCGCTGGGCAGTTGCGAGCGCATCGCCAATACGCCGCTGCCCTTCACCTACACGGTGATCCTGCATCGCAGCTCCTACTGCTACTGCATGCTGCTGCCTTTCGGCCTAGTCGATTCGATCGGTCTGATGATGCCGCTGGTGGTGGTCTTCGTCGCCTATACCTTCTTCGCCCTCGAAGCGCTCAGCGACGAAATCGAGGAGCCCTTCGGCACCATGCCCAACGACCTCGCGCTCGATGCCATCGTTGCCGGCATCGATGCCAGCCTGCGCGAACTGCTGGGCGAGACGCCGCCACCGGCGCCGCAGCCCGACAAGAACTTCGTACTGCGCTGAAACGGAGCGCCGCGGAAAACTCAGGCCTTCTTGCCGCGCTTGCCCTTCTTCACCTTGGGCAGGGCGGCGACGACCCGGATCACCTCCTTCAGGTCCCGCGCCGCCAGCAAGGCCAGTCCGGCGCGCAGCACTTCGGACTTGCTCGCTTCGCATCCCGCCTTGGCCAGCGCGGCACGCAGCGCCTTGATGCGCTTGTGTTCGACCGCGGGCATCGAGAAGGAGTCGCGCACGACCTTTTCCGGCTTGGCCGGCTTTTCCTTGCCGGCGCTGGCCTTCCCGTCCGCGCTGGCCGCCGTCCGGGCCGGTCGCTTCCTGTCGGGCCTGGCGCGTGGCGGCACCGCCTCGGCCGCGTTCTTCGCCTCCGGCGCAGGTGCGGATCTCGGCTCCACTTTCGGTTTCTGCCCCGGCGCCGCAGCAGGCCTGGCGCCCTTGCGCGCAGCCGCCGGCTTCCCTGCCGCTGTGCTGTCGGACCTCGCCTTCGCACCGACGGCCGGCGGCACCGCCACCGCCGGCAGGCGTTCGGACAGCGCGCTGTCTTCCTGTTTCAAGGTTTCACGCAGCTTCGACAAGGTGCTTCTGGAGGTAGGACATCGCTCATCCTTCGATCAGTTTGAGAACGGCCGCAACCACTTGCTCGACTTCTTCCTGGGCCGCGGCGGCGGCACGCCCGAGTCCGAACACCGAGGTGCCGCGCACGGCACTGAGCGCATACGCACTGCGCTGCGACAGGGCGGCATCGAGCACCGGCAGCTCGAAATCCTGCAGCACGTCGAGCACGTCCCCCGCCAGCGAAGTGCGCATGACGCGGTTGGGCAGCAGCGCGCCACGCAGCGCAGGGCGCTTGCGCTGGCGATCGAGGATCAGGCGCTCGATGCCGCGTGTCGCCCACAGGTCGGTCGGGCTGGGCACCACCGGCACCAGGGCGAGATCGCACAGCTCCAGGGCATTCATCGTGTGGGGATGTTCGATGGACGGCGGGCAGTCCATCACCACAACGTCGACGCCGTTGGCGACCGGCTTCAGGGTCTTGGCCATGTCCTTCGCCTTGCCCTGCAGGCGCACCAGCTGCGCCGGAAAAGGCGTTTCGGGCGGCGCCGATTCGGCCCAGCGCGACGCGCTTTCCTGCGGATCGAGATCGGCCAGCGCGACGCGATGGCCGGCCAGCACCAGGCCCGCAGCCAACTGCATCGCCACCGTGGTCTTGCCCGACCCGCCTTTCTGTGAAATCAGGGCAATCAGCGTGGGTGCGCTCATGTGAGATCCGGAAAGAAAAGGTGATACGGCAGGATGCTATCGCAAGCACCGCCAGGGGTGTGTTACACATCCGGACACATCACCGGCACCGAACCATGAACCAACCGTCCGCGCTGCACCGACTCAAGACGCTGATCCGCAACGAATGGCAGCAGCTCACCGCCATCACCCCCAGCAAGCGCCGCTGGCAGATGCCGTTCGCCGCGGCACTGGCGACCGGCCTGCCGCTGCTGGTCGGCGCCTACTTCGACCGCCTGGAATACGGTCTGATCTCCTCGCTCGGCGGCCTGGTGTTCCTGTACCTGCCCAACACCCCGCTGTCGCACCGCATGACCTGGCTGATGGCCTGCGCCTTCGGCATGTCGGCGAGCTACACGCTAGGCACGATCGTCCATTTCCTGCCATTGGCGAAGGCGGTGATGCTGGGCTTCATCACCGTGCTGGTGTCGATGGTGACTCGCTTCTACCGCATCGGCCCGCCCGGCAGCCTGTTCTTCGTCTTGGCTGCGGCGATCGCTGCCTACACGCCCGGCACCGTCGAGGAGATCCCGCTCCGAGTCGGCCTGCTGACGATGGGCACGCTGCTGGCGAGCCTGATCGCCTTCTTCTACAGCCTGCACGTCCTGCGCCTGGAAGCGCCCGAAGCGGCCGCCCCCTTGCCGCCGGCAGACTTCGATTTCATCGTGCTGGATTCGATCGTGATCGGCGCCTGCGTCAGCCTGTCGCTCGCCATCGCCCAGGCGCTGCAGCTCGACCGTCCCTACTGGGTGCCGATCAGCTGCGTGGCGGTGATCCAGGGCGTGTCGCTGCGCGCGGTATGGAACCGGCAGCTGCACCGCGTGCTGGGCACCGCCGTCGGCATGCTGCTGGCCTGGGGCATCATCTCGCTGCCGCTGTCGCCGTGGAGCATCGCGCCGATCGTGATCGCGCTCACCTTCATCATCGAAAGCACCGTGGTCCGGCATTACGGCTTCGCCGTCATCTTCATCACGCCATTGACGATCGTGCTCGCCGAAGCCCCCACGCTGGGGCAGTTGCCTGCCGTGGAACTGCTCCAGAGCCGCTTCATCGACACCGTGCTCGGCTGCCTGATCGGGCTGGCGGGCGGCCTCTGCCTGCACGATGTACGCTTCCGCGCCACCGTCGGCCGCCAGTTGCGCAGGCTCACGCCCGCGCGGCTGCGCGACTGAGCCGCCGGCCCTGAACGACTTGCCGCCGGTACGGTCGGAACCGACTGCACCGCGCCGAGCGCGTACTTTCCCAGTCCTTGAAACCGCTGCAGTCCACACCCATGTCCCGAACCCGCTTGCCGTCCCTCGCCCGCTCTTCCTTCGTCCTCTCCTCCTCCATGCTGCTGCTGGCCCTCGCCGGCTGTGGCGGCCCGGTGGAGGACACCCTGCCCGGGCAGCCGATCAAGCATCGCCAGGAGGCCTTCAAGGCCATGCTGCGCAGCTTCGAGCCGATGGGCAAGATGCTGCGCGACGACCGCTACCAGGCCGACGAATTCGCCCGCCTGGCCGCCGAGCTCGTCACCCTGCGCGAAGGTCCGTGGCCGTACTTCACGCCCGACACGCTCCAGCCGCCCACCAAGGCCAAGGCCGCGGTGTGGGAACGCCCGCAGGACTTCGAGCACGAACGGCAGACCTTCTACGACGCCACCGACGCACTCGCCCAGGCCGCGCAGACGCATGACAGGAACAACGCCCAGGCGGCCTATGACAAGGTTCATGCAAGCTGCAAATCCTGCCACCGCGACTTCAGGAAATAGGCCGCCGGCATCGGAACGGCGCCGGATCGATTGCAAGGATTGAATACGCCCATGCGACTACGGCGCCGATTTGAAGGAAAATAGCGGCTTGGCCGAGTGCGGCACGCCGCGCCGGTGATGGATTTCATCTTCAGGAAACGAGCATGCTGCAAAAGAACCCCGCCTTCGCCGGCGTCCCGGGCCCTGTCGTCGTGATCGTCATGGACGGCTACGGCATTCCCAAGCACACGGTCGGCAGCGCCATCGACGCTGCCCGCAAGCCGACGCTGGACGGCCTGTTCGCCCGCTATCCGAACATCACGCTGCGTGCCCACGGCACCGCGGTCGGCATGCCGTCGGACGACGACATGGGCAACTCCGAAGTCGGCCACAACGCCATCGGCGCCGGCCAGGTCTATGCGCAGGGCGCGGCACTGGTCGCCAACGCCATCGCCGAAGGCACGATCTGGCAGGGCAGCGCCTGGCAGGAGATCGTCGCCGCCGCCAAGAGCGGCGCCAACGGCAAGGCCGGCGTGCTGCACTTCATCGGCCTGTTCTCGGACGGCAACGTGCATAGCCACATCGACCACCTGAAGGCGATGGTGGTGCAGGCCAAGGCCGAGGGCGTCAAGACGGTGCGCATCCATGCCCTGCTCGACGGCCGCGACGTGCCCGAGACCAGTGCGCTGGACTACGTCGTGCCTTTCGAAGCCTTCCTGGCCGAAATCAGCACCGACGGCTTCGATGCCCGCATCGCCTCGGGCGGCGGCCGCCAGTACATCACGATGGACCGCTACGACGCCAACTGGCCGATGGTGGCGCGCGGCTGGCGCACCCACGTGCTGGGCGAAGGCCCGCAGTTCGCCAATGCCACGGCGGCCGTCGAAGGCCTGCGCGCAAGCCATCCCGGCACCATCGACCAGGACCTGCCGGAATTCGTCATTGCCGAGTTCGACGAGAACGGCAATGGCAAGCCGATCGGCACCATCGAGGACGGCGACGCGGTGGTGCTCTACAACTTCCGCGGCGACCGTGCGATCGAGATCACCCGCGCCTTCGTCGAGGACGATTTCAGCGAGTTCGACCGCATCCGCCACCCGCGCGTCACTTACGCCGGCATGCTGCAGTACGACGGCGACCTGCAGCTGCCCAGCCGCTTCCTGGTACCGCCGCCGGCGATCCGCGACACTTCGGGCGAATGGTTCAGCAAGACCGGGCTGGCGCAGTTCGCCTGCTCCGAGACGCAGAAGTTCGGCCACGTCACCTATTTCTGGAACGGCAACCGCTCGAGCAGGTTCGACGGCGAAACCTGGCAGGAAGTCCCCAGCGACGTCGTTCCCTTCGAGCAGCGCCCGTGGATGAAGGCGGCCGAGATCACCGATGCGATGATCACCGCGCTGCAGTCGGGCCAGTACAAGGTGCTGCGCTGCAACTACGCCAACGGCGACATGGTCGGCCACACCGGCAATTTCCGCGCGGCGACGATGGCGATCGAAGCGGTCGATCTGGCGCTCGGCCGCCTGCTGAAGGCGGTGGACAAGGCCGGCGGCGTCGCCCTCGTCACCGCCGACCATGGCAATGCCGACGAAATGTTCGAACTCGACAAGAAGACCAAGGAACCGGCCGTCAACAAGGACGGCTCCTACAAGGCCAAGACCGCCCACACGCTGAACCCGGTGCCGCTGATCCTGTACGACAACGTCAGCGGCGGCAGGCTGGGGCTGAAGCAGAGCGAAACCGCCGGCCTGTCCAACCTCGCCGCGACGGTGGCGAACCTGCTCGGCCTGCAGAAGCACGACAAATGGGACGACAGCCTGCTGGAGGTGAAATGACCATGACACGCACCCTGCTTGCCGGCCTCGCGCTGCTGCTTTCCGCCTGCAGCCTGCCGCCGCCGGTGGTCGAACAGGACGACGGCATTTCCAGCCAGAGCGGGCAGTTCCACTTCGCCCTGCCCAGCGGCGACTACCGCTGCGGCGAGGGCCAGCAAGTCGGGCTGCAGCGCGAGATGCAGGGCAAGGTCAACCACCGCCTGCAGCTGGACTGGAAAGGACGCCGCTACCAGCTCGAGCGCGACTTTTCCGAATCGGGCCTGCCGCGCTTCGAAGACACGGCCAGCGGTCTGGTCTGGATCGACCTGCCGTGGAAGGGGCTGCTGCTCGACGGGCGCACCCACGCGCCGCTCGCCAACGACTGCACGGCAGCCTGAACACCGACGGCAGCGGCAATCATGCCGGCCCTGATTGCCGCGATCTGGCCGGCGGCATCACGCTTGCTGCGCCCGACCGGCCAGGTGGATTGGATGTCGCCGGACGAGCCGGCAGGCGCACGATGGCCGTAGAACGAAAAGCCGGGCTTCCCTTGCGAGGAAGCCCGGCATCGATTCCGCGGCGCGGAAGGCTGCGCCCTCCGCCACTCAGGCCGCCGGAATCAGGCCTTTGCCGTCTCCAGAATGCCGTTGAGCGTGGCACTCGGACGCATCACTGCACCGCACTTGGCCGGATCGACCTTGTAGTAGCCGCCGATGTCGGCCGGCTTGCCCTGCACTTCGGTGAGTTCGGCAACGATCTTCTGCTCGTTCTCGGCCAGGGCCTGCGCGATCGGCGCGAAATGCTGCGCCAGTTCGGCATCCTCGGCCTGCTCGGCCAGGGCCTGGGCCCAGAACGTGGCGAGGTAGTACTGGCTGCCGCGGTTGTCGAGCTGGCCGGTCTTGGGCGACGGCGACTTGTTCTCGTCGAGCAGCTTGCCGGTGGCCAGGTCGAGCGTCTTGGCGAGGATCTTCGCCCTGGTGTTGCCGGTCTTGATGCCGAGGTCTTCCATCGATACCGCCAGCGCCAGGAACTCGCCCAGCGAATCCCAGCGCAGGTGGTTTTCCTGCGTCAGCTGCTGGACGTGCTTGGGCGCGGAGCCGCCGGCACCGGTCTCGTACATGCCGCCGCCGTTCATCAGCGGCACGATCGACAGCATCTTGGCGCTGGTGCCCAGCTCCATGATCGGGAACAGGTCGGTCAGGTAGTCGCGCAGGATGTTGCCGGTCACCGAGATGGTGTCGAGGCCGCGGATCACCCGCTCCAGCGTATAGCGCATGGCACGCACCTGCGACATGATCTGGATGTCGAGGCCGTCGGTGTCGTAGTCCTTCAGGTAGGTCTTCACCTTCTTGATCAGCTCGTTCTCGTGCGGGCGATAGGGGTCGAGCCAGAAGATCGCCGGCATGCCCGAATTGCGCGCGCGGGTCACGGCCAGCTTCACCCAATCGCGGATCGGCGCGTCCTTGACCTGGCACATGCGCCAGATGTCGCCCTCTTCGACGTTCTGGGTCAGCAGCACTTCGCCGGTGGCGAGGTCGGTGATGTTGGCGATGCCGTCCTCGGGGATCTCGTAGGTCTTGTCGTGCGAACCGTATTCCTCGGCCTTCTGCGCCATCAGGCCGACGTTCGGCACCGTGCCCATCGTGCGCGGATCGAAGTTGCCGTGCCATTTGCAGAAGTTGATCATCTCCTGGTAGATGCGGGCGAAGGTCGATTCCGGCATCACGCACTTGCTGTCGTACTGCTTGCCGTCGGAACCCCACATCTTGCCGCCCTGGCGGATCATCGCCGGCATCGACGCATCGACGATGATGTCGTTGGGCGAATGGAAGTTGGTGATGCCCTTGGCCGAGTCGACCATCGCCAGCGCCGGGCGGTGCTCCTGGCAGGCGTGCAGGTCGCGGATGATCTCGTCGTGCTTGGATTCGGGCAGGGTCTTGATCTTCTCGTACAGATCGACCATGCCGTTGTTGACGTTGATGCCCAGCTCCTCGAACAGCTTGCCGTGCTTCTCGAAGGCATCCTTGTAGTAGATCTTGACGCAGTGGCCGAACACGATCGGGTGCGAGACCTTCATCATCGTCGCCTTCACGTGCAGCGAGAACAGGATGCCGGCTTCGCGGCAATCGTCCAGCTCGCGCTCGTAGAACTCGCACAGCGCCTTCTTGCTCATGAACATCGAGTCGATGATCTCGCCGTCCAGCAGCGAAACCTTGGGCTTGAGCACGATGGTCTTGCCGGACTTGGTGATCAGCTCCATCTTGACGTCGCGCGCCTTGTCCAGCGTCATCGACTTCTCGCCGTGGTAGAAGTCGCCATGGTGCATGTGGGAGACGTGGGACTGCGACCACTGCTTCCATTCACCCATCGAGTGCGGGTTCTTCTTGGCGTAGTTCTTGACCGCGGCCGGCGCGCGGCGGTCGGAGTTGCCTTCGCGCAGCACCGGGTTGACCGCCGAGCCCAGGCACTTGCCGTAGCGCGTGCGGATGGCCTTTTCCTCGTCGGTCTTGGGATCTTCGGGATAATCGGGAACCGCGTAGCCCTTGGCCTGCAGTTCCTTGATGCATGCCTTCAGCTGCGCCACCGAAGCGCTGATGTTGGGCAGCTTGATGATGTTGGTGTCGGGCAGCAGGGTCAGGCGGCCGAGCTCGGCCAGCGTATCCGGCACGCGCTGCTCTTCGGTCAGGAATTCCGGGAACTCCGCCAGCACGCGGCCCGACACCGAGATGTCGGCCTCTTCGATTTCGATGCCTGCAGGGCCGGTGAAAGTGCGGATGATCGGCAGGAACGCGGACGTGGCCAGCAGCGGCGCCTCGTCGGTGAGCGTGTAGATGATCTTGGATTTCCCCTCAGCCATTCTTTTCCCCTATGTTCTGATCTCTCGCCGCCAAGCCGATGGCGGCACCCGGTCGCCTTGCGCGACGCATGGGCATGCTTGCGCATGTCGGCAGGAAAATACCACGCAACGCCGCCCCCGGGGACCGTAAAACATCAAAAGCGCCGCTAATTCTCGCCGGGGGCGGCTCCGCCCCCGGCGGGGAGCCCGACCCTCATCCCTGCATGCAGGGTCCGGCGGCCTCGCGCGCCGCGGCGTCGCGCCGCTCCACCGCCTTCAGCGCCAGCAGCAGCACGCAGCCCAGCCCCATCATTGCAGCAGCGAAATAAAGCCCGCCGGCATAGCTGCCGAAGCTTTCCCCCAGCCAGCCGGTCACCGCCGGGCCGACGATCTGCGCCACACCGTAGGAAATCGTCATCTTGCCCATCATCTTCGCCGGCCGCGTCGGGTAGTAGCGCCCCGCCATCGTCAGCACCAGGCTGACCAGACCGACGAAAGTGCCGCCGAACAGCAGCGCCCCGGCCGCCGTGCCGGCCACGCCGCCCAGCGTCACCGGCAGCAGGATGCCGACGATCTGCAGCAGCGCAGCCAGGATCAGGGCGTTGAGTTCGCCGGTGCGGCGGGCGATCAGATCCCACACGATGCAGGTCGGCGCCGCCGCCAGGCCGATGGCGAAGAAAGTCCAGTTGCCCCTGCCTTCGAGCCCGGGCAGGTCATTGACGATGGCGACGATGAAGGTGGCGCTGACGACGTAGCCGATCCCGGCACAGAAGTACGAGACCATGAACAGGCGCAGGAACAGCGGGCTCGGCGGATTGTCGTGCATCGGCGCGCCGCTCCTGGTCACCGGACTGGCATCCGGCGCCGGCAGCCAGCCCAGCGCGGGCACCAGCAGCAGGCAGCCGATGGCGGTGAACACGAACCACTGCTCGCGCCAATCCAGTACGCTGCTCATCAGCGCCACGGCCATCGAACATGCGGCGATGCCGATGCCGATGCCGCCGAAATGGATGCCCAGCTCGCTGCGGTGGCCGTGGCGGATCAGCCAGTTCAGGATCAGGCCGGTCCCCAGCAGCATCGCCCCCGAAGTCGCCAACCCGGCCAGATAGCGCGACACCGCCCAGACCGCCAGGCTGTCCGACAGCCCCATCATCGCCGTGGTCAGCACCGCCAGCACCAGGCCGACGCGATACAGCCGGTCCTTCAGCACCAGATCGCTAATCGACGCCGCGATCAGCGCCCCGGTCAGATAGCCGGCATAGTTGATCGCCGCCAGCCAGCCCCCTTCCGCCAGGCCCAGCCCGGCCTGGGCCTGCATCACCGGCAACAGCGGGGTATAGGCGAAGCGCGCCACCCCCATCGCCAGGATCAGGCTGAAGATGCCCGCGCCCAGCACTTTCATCCGCTGGATCTGATCGTCCATGTCCTTATGTCCTGTCTCCTCCTGGAGCCGAAAAGATAGTCGGCGTAAGATATCCCTTCAAGCGATTATTTCAGAATAGACCGTTCTGTTTCAGAGATACGACAATGGAACTCCTCGCCCTGCGCACCTTCGAGGCCGTCGTCGACGAAGGCGGCATCCTCGCCGCCTCGCGCAAGCTCAACACCGTGCAATCCAACGTCACCAACCGCATCCGCCGGCTCGAGGAAGAGCTCGGCACCGAGCTGTTCTTCCGCTCCGGCCGGGGCGTGGAACTCGCCCCCGCAGGCCGCGTGCTGCTCGACTACGCCCGCCGCATGCTGAGCCTCGAACGCCAGACCGTGGCCGCAGTGCGCCAGGCGGGCGAGGACGCCGGAGAACTGCGCATCGGCGCCATGGAGACCTTCACCGCGCTCTATCTGCCGGCCGTGCTGCGCGATCTGCGCCGCGCCCACCCCACGCTGGAACTGCACATCAGGACGGACACCAGCGCCGTGCTGATCGACAAGGTGCTGTCCCGCAAGCTCGACTGCGCCTTCATCGCCGGCCCGCTGCAGCATCCTGCGCTGCAGTTCGACGAACTGACCCGGGAAGAGCTGGTCCAGGTCTTCGCCCCCGGCGCCGATCCGGCACGCTGCCCGCTGATCCTGTTCCGCGAGGGCTGCGCCTACCGCGCACGCGCGCTCGCGCTGCAGCGCACGCTCGGCCACGTACACAATGAGGCGATGGAGTTCGGCACGCTCGAAGGCATTCTCGGCTGCGTTTCGGTCGGCCTCGGCTGGACGCTGATGCCGCGCCGCATCGTGCAGCAATCGTCCCACGCCGAGCGCCTGGCACTTCGTGAAGTGCCGGCCGACATCGGCATGGTGCCGACCGGCATGGTCTATCGGAAAGCCGACATGCCGCCCCGGCTGCGCGACACGCTGGCGCAGGCCGTCGCCCGCATCGCCGGCGGCACCGCGCTGCCGGATCGCCCGGCACACGGCTAAACTGCAGTTCCCGCGCCGGGCGCTCGCGACAGCGCGGCCCGGCCGCTTTCTGGCCCTTTGTTCCCCTCCCTTCCGCCCCCGGGAGCCGCTACCGATGCGCCACCTGCGTACCCTGCTTTGCGTGCTGCTGCTCGCGCCGCTGCTTGCCCTCGCCCAGCCGGCGCCTCTTCCCACTGCGGCCGAGTTGCAGGCCCAGCTCGATGCACTCGCCGAACGCAAGCTGTCCGAAGCCGATCAACTCGCCGCCCAGCAGGCACTGCAGCAGGCGCTGGCGCATCTGACGGATGCCGAAAACAGCCGGCACCAGCTCGATGCCTTGCGCAAGCAGCTGGAACGGGCGCCGGCGCTGATCGACAACGCACGCAACGAACTGGCACGCAGCCAGTCCCAGCCCGCTTCGGTGGCGATCACGGGCAATGCCACACTGGCTTCGCTCGAAACCCGCCTGACCCAGGCCGGGACCCGGCTCGCGCACTGGCGCACCATGCTCGACCAGGCCGGGACACCGGCGCTGCGCACCGCCGCCGAACGCACCCAGGCCGACATCGCCGACATGCAGGCGCGCATGCAGGCCATCGATGCTGCGCTGCGCAGCGGACGCGATGGCGGCCGCAGCTTCGGCGCCGAACACCGTGCCGCACTGGCCGCCGAATGGCACGCGCTCGATGCACGCTCGGCGCTGCGCCTGGCAGAGCTCTCGGGCAGCGGCCTGTTGCAGGATGCGGCCCAGGCCCAGCGCGAACTGGCCGAATTCGAGCTGGGCCGGATCGAGCACGACATGGAGCTGGTCCAGTCGGCCATCAACCAGCGCCGGCGTGCCGAAATGCTCGAGACCGTGCAGCAGCTCAATCAGGCCGACGCGGATACGGCGACGGGCGACGGCCTGATCGCGCGCGAGACGGCGGGCAACCAGACGCTGTCGGCCTATCTGCTGCGCGCCACCGAGCACCTGGCCGATCTGAAACAACGCAACCTCGACACCCAGCAGCGCCTCGACGCCCTCAACCGCAGCAGCACGCTGATCGCCGAGCAGATCGAAGTGCTGCAGGACAGCCCGCTGCTGCCGCGCATCCTCAACGAGCAGCGCCGGGCCCTGCCGAGCCCCCAGCCCGACAACGCGCTGACGCACCAGATCGCCGACGTGCGCCTGTACCAGTTCGAGATCAACAAGCAGCGGGAAGCGCTGAGCAAACCCGAAGCCTACGCCGATGCGCTGCTCGCCGCGCAGGAGCCGGCGCCGGATGCCGCCGAGCGCGACGCCCTGCGCAGCCTGCTCAGGAGCCGGGCCGAACTGCTGGAGCGCCTGAGCCACGAGCTCAACGCCATCCTCAGCGAATCGGTCAATCTCCAACTGCAGCAGACCCGGTTGCAGGCGACTGCCGAGCGCCTGCGGACCACGGTGGATGAACAGCTGTTCTGGGTACCGAGCAATGCCCCGCTCGACCTCGACTGGCTCAAGCGCCTTCCTGCCGCACTCGAACGCCAGCTCGCCGCGATGCCGTGGCACGCCACTGCAATCCAGCTATGGGAAGGCCTGAAGACGCAGCCGCTGGTGATGCTGCCGGTGCTGTTGATCTCCGTGCTGCTGCTGTTGCGCCGGCGCTGGCTGCGCGACACGCTCGAACGCCTGAATGCCGACATCGGCTACGTGCGCCGCGACACGCAACTTCATACGCCGCTGGCGATCCTGCTCAACCTGCTGCTGGCGCTGCCGGTGAGCCTGCTGCTGGCGATGGCCGGCCTGGCCCTGCAGATGGACGGCCGCGGCCAGAACCTGGCGCTGGGCATCGGCCTGATGAACATGGCCCAGGCCTGGCTGGTGTTCTACACCGCCTACCGCATCCTGGAGCCGGGCGGCGTCGCCGAGCGCCACTTCGAATGGCCATCGGCGCTGACCCGGAAGCTGCACCGCAGGCTGCGGCACCTCGGCCTGGTGGTGCTGGCCGTGGTGCTGGTGGTCGCGATCGCCGAGCGCCAGCCGGAAGGGCTGGAGCACGACGTGCTCGGCATCCTGACCCTGCTGGCCGGCTACGCCGTGATGGCCTGGCTGATGAGCCGCCTGTTGTCGCACCAGCGCCCCGGCGATTCGGCACGCTCGCCCCTGCAACTGCTCGGCAGCCTCGCCCTCGCGCTGATGCCGCTGGCGCTGATCGTCGCGCTGATGCTGGGCTACTATTACACCGCGCTGAAGCTGACCGGCCGCCTGATCGATACCCTGCTGATCCTGATCATCTGGGCCATCACCAACGCCACTGCCATCCGCGGCCTCGCCGTGGCCGCGCGGCGCCTCGAATACAAGCGCGCGGTCGAACGACGCGAAGCCGCCGAGCGCGAGGCGGAAGGCGACAGCCCGGCCGGCGTCGAGCTGCCCGAAACGCCGATGATCGGCATCGACCAGGTCAACCAGCAGTCGCTGCGCCTGATCCGCCTCGGCCTGCTCGGCGCCCTGCTGGGTGCGCTGTACTGGGTCTGGGCCGACCTGATCACGGTGTTCGCCTACCTCGACAACATCACGCTGTACGAATACGCCAGCGGCAGCGGCCAGGCCATCACGCTGATTCCGATCAGCCTGGGCGACCTGCTCGGCGCACTGGTCATCGCCACACTCGCCTTCGTACTCGCCGGCAACCTGCCCGGCCTGCTCGAAGTGTTGGTGCTGTCGCGCATGAAGCTGGCGCAGGGCAGCGCCTACGCCATCACCACGCTGCTGTCCTACCTCATCGGCGGTATCGGCATCGTCGCCACGCTGGGTACGCTGGGGGTGAGCTGGGACAAGCTGCAGTGGCTGGTCGCGGCGCTGTCGGTGGGGCTGGGCTTCGGCCTGCAGGAGATCTTCGCCAATTTCATCTCAGGCCTGATCATCCTGTTCGAGCGCCCGGTGCGCATCGGCGACGTCGTCACCATCGGCAACCTGTCGGGTACGGTCAGCCGCATCCAGATCCGCGCCACGACGATCACCGACTTCGACCGCAAGGAGATCATCGTCCCCAACAAGACCTTCGTCACCGGCCAGTTGGTGAACTGGTCGCTGAGCGACACCGTGACGCGGGTGACGATGGCCGTGGGCGTGGCCTACGGCTCAGACCTGGAGCTGACGCGCAAGCTGCTGCTACAGGCTGCCCGCGAAAACCCGCGCGTACTCGAAGAGCCCGCGCCAAAAGCCCAGTTCGTCGCCTTCGGCGCCAGCACGCTGGACCACCAGTTGAGCCTGCACGTACGCGAGATCGGCGATCGCGGCGCGGTGGTGGACGAGATCAACCGCCGCATCGACGCGCTGTTCCGCGAATACGACATCGAAATCGCCTTCAACCAGATCGACGTGCATGTGCGCAGCATCGACGGCAAGGAAACCCGGCTGGAAACCATCAACCATGCCGCCGCCGCTTCGGCGGGCGCGGATGCGGGGAAGACACCGGGCGCCCAGGGGTGAAACAGGATGGCGGCCGTTCGGCCACGGCCGTCATCGGGCCCGCGCCGCCGAGGAGACCGCGGAACACCGGCAAGCGGCCGCCCGCCCTATGGAAGATCTGAATAATTCGGTTTCATTCGTCGCTCCCGCGAAGGCGGGAGCCCAGTGCCTTTGACGTCAAACTGGATGCCCGCCTTCGCGGGCATGACGGGCTTTTTCAGAGCTTCCCTGGCGGGATGAAGCCGCCACCCTGACCCGCGCCGTGTGCAGTTTCCCGAGGCTGTCGATCAGGCGCTGGTGCCTGTCGAGCCCTTCCAGCGCCATGCTCGTCGGCGTCAAACCGAAGAAGCGCACGCTGCCGTCCACCGATCCCATCGCCGCATCCATCCGCGGATTGCCGAACATGCGGCGGAAGTTGGCCTCGTAATCGTCCAGTTCCAGGTCGTCGTCCAGTACGACTTCCAGCACCACATCCAGGGCCTGGTAGAACAATCCGCGTTCGAGCGTGTTCTCGTTGTACTGCAGGAAGGCCTTCACCCGTTCGTGCGCCGCTTCGAATTGCTGCAAGGCGAGATTGATCAGCAGCTTCAGCTCCAGAATCGTCAACTGGCCCCAGACCGTGTTTTCGTCGAACTCGATGCCGATCAGCGTGATGATGTCGGTGTAATCATCGAGCTCGCTGTCCTCCAGGCGCTCGAGCAGCGCCTCCAGGCCGGCGTCGTCGAGGCGGTGCAGGTTCAGGATGTCGGCGCGGAAGGACAAGGCCTTGTTGGTGTTGTCCCAGATCAGGTCTTCCACCGGATAGACTTCCGAATAACCCGGCACCAGGATGCGGCAGGCCGTTGCGCCGAGCTGGTCATACACCGCCATGTACACTTCCTTGCCCATGCCCTCGAGAATGCCGAGCAATATGGCGGCCTCCTCGGCATTGGCGTGTTCTCCGCGGCCGGAAAAATCCCACTCGACGAAATCGAAACCGGCCTTGGCGCTGAAGAAGCGCCACGACACCACGCCGCTGGAATCGATGAAATGCTCGACGTAGTTGTTCGGCTCGGTCACGGCGTTGCTTTCGAAGGTGGGCCGCGGCAGATCGTTCAGGCCTTCGAAACTGCGCCCCTGCAGGAGCTCGGTGAGGCTGCGCTCCAGCGCCACCTCCAGGCTCGGATGCGCCCCGAACGACGCATACACGCCGCCCGTGCGCGGATTCATCAGGGTGACGCACATCACAGGAAACGCCCCGCCCAGCGACGCATCCTTCACCAGCACGGGAAAGCCCTGTTTTTCCAGCGCGTCGATGCCGGCCAGAATGCCGGGGTACTTCGCCAGCACTTCGTGCGGCACGTCGGGCAGTGCGATTTCACCTTCCAGGATTTCGCGTTTCACCGCCCGCTCGAAGATTTCCGACAGGCATTGCACCTGCGCTTCGGCCAGCGTATTGCCGGCGCTCATGCCATTGCTGAGAAACAGGTTGTCGATCAGGTTGGAGGGGAAATACACCACCTCGCCGTCCGACTGGCGCACGTAGGGCAGCGAACAGATGCCACGCTGCACATTGCCGGAATTGGTGTCGTACAGATGCGAGCCACGCAGCTCGCCGTCGGCGTCGTAGATCCGCAGGCAGTATTCGTCGAGTATTTCAGCAGGCAACGCATCTCCGGGGCCGGGCTTGAACCAGCGTTCGTCCGGGTAATGCACGAACGCCGCGCCGGCAATGTCCTGCCCCCAGAACTGGTCGTTGTAGAAATGATTGCAATTCATCCGCTCGATGAATTCGCCCAGCGCCGACGCCAGGGCGCTCTCCTTGGTCGCACCCTTGCCGTTGGTGAAGCACATCGGCGAGTGCGCGTCGCGGATGTGCAGCGACCACACGTTGGGCACCAGGTTGCGCCATGACGCGATTTCGATCTTGATGCCCAGGCCCGCAAGAACCCCCGACATGTTGGCGATGGTCTGTTCCAGTGGCAGATCCTTTCCCGTGATGTAGGTGCCTGCCCCGGCATCCGGATTCAGCGTCAGCAAGGCCTGCGCATCGGCATCCAGGTTTTCCACTTCCTCGATCACGAACTCGGGCCCGGTCTGCACCACCTTCTTCACCGTGCAGCGCTCGATGGAACGCAGGATGCCCTGCCGGTCCGCCGCGGAAATATCCGCCGGCAATTCGACCTGGATCTTGAAGATCTGCTTGTAGCGGTTTTCGGGATCGACGATGTTGTTCTGCGACAGGCGGATGTTGTCGGTGGGGATGTTGCGCGTTTCGCAGTACAGCTTCACGAAGTAAGCCGCGCACAACGCCGATGACGCCAGAAAATAGTCGAACGGACCGGGCGCCGAGCCGTCGCCCTTGTAGCGGATGGGCTGATCGGCCACCACCGTAAAGTCATCGAATTTGGCCTCGAGACGAAGCTTGTCGAGGAAATTGACCTTGATTTCCATACGGGAACCCTGAAACAGCGCGGTAGGCGCCAGACTGAAATGCAATACCTTTATCCAGAAAAGGTATATGCGTGGAAAGAATCTACGAGCAATCGAATATGGACGAGCGTAACATGATCCATCGCCAACGCTGGATGCCCGACGGGCGCGGTGCTGCCTTCGGAGTGCGGCACGGCCTGCGTTGCCAGTCGGAGTATCCCCCAACTCGGGGCCTTCGTTGTTACAGAGGCGCCGAGCCGGCACGTTGCTTGGCAGCGACGAAGTCTCCACGCGGGATGTACAGCAGGTCGCCGAGCTTGAGCATCAGGTGGTTCTCGTAATGGCTTAGGCGGCCGTCTGCATAGGCCACACGCCACAGATATTCGACGATCCCGACCTTCTCCGCCATGCTGTAGCCCTTGTTGAGCTGCGAGGTGAAGCCGTACAGGTCGGGCGCCTCGCGCGAGGCGGCATGGGCCAGTTCGTACAGGCGCTCCAGCTCGTCGGCATGGAGATCGAACTGGGTACGCAACGACGCCAGAATGGCTTCGCGCTCGGCATTGCCGGCTTCGGCGTCGGCACGCATGACCTCCACCAGCAATACGGCAGTCGCCAATTGCAGGCGATGTTCGGCATCGCCCGGCTGGCCTGCAGGCACGGGTTCGGCAAGGATGCCAAAGAGTTCCTTGAGGGTACGGAGCATGATGAGCGGAGCTGTACGGCAAAGTGCGAGTATCGAATGATCTGCGCTGAGGCGGAAGGTTCCGCGGGCGAAGCTCATGGCGAGATTCGCCCGCGGAAGCGATGAACTTCACCTTTGGCGCTGCCCGCACGGCCCAACTCAGCCTGCAGGTTGCAAACGCCGGTCAGCGCCCATAGCCATGTCCGTTAGCAGGCTGATGCAAAAGAGCTGAACACTACGTCGGCCAAGGGGTTTAAATTGATCTTCACAGCGACTTCGTCGAGAGAATGGTTTTTTCAATTCGGCCCACATTGCCGGCGTGCCCGCTCCGAGACTGATCAGCCCCTCTTCCGTTTGCCCGGCTCACGCCGTTCCTCCCGCGCTTCCCAATTTCGCGATTCTCAACAAGTTGTAGGCTGCGCCAGAAATGAAGGCCGCCATCTGCGTCTTCGCCTGCCCGATGAATCGCGTCTTGCGCAACCCACCGACCGTCTTGAGCCAGCCGAAGATTTCCTCCACCCGCTTTCGCTTGCGTTGGCTGATCCGATAGCCCTCGGTTCGCGTCGTGCGCCCATCGAGTCCAGGCGTGCAGCGATGGTCGATTCGAGCAATGTGCGGCCGGATACGATGCGCGCGCAGGTGCGCTACGAAATCCTTGATGTGGTAACCCTTGTCGGCCGCCAGACTCTTGGGGTGGATACGCCGCCGGCGGGCGCGGGTGAGCATCGTGCGTGCAGCACGGTGCTCGGCCTGCGTCGATTCCGTGATCAGGATGTCGACACACAGGCCATGACGGTTCTCCATGAGCACATGCCCGCCGTAGCTGAGCCTGGCAGGCTGGCCGTTACCCTTTCGCATGAGCCGTGCGTCAGGATCAGTGCTGCTCTGGTGTGTGGCGTTCGAACGCTTCTCACCTTTGAAATCGACCATCCCCGTGCCATCCCCACCGTCTTTCGGCGGCTCGCCGTCCTTGCGCTTGAAACTCTTGAACGAGGCCCAGGCTTCGATGAGCGTGCCGTCGACAGTGAAGTGATCCGAGGACAGCAAATGTTGCCGGCGCGCCAGGCTCACCACCTCGTCAAAGAAGCGGCGGGCGATATCAGTCGCCACCAGGCGTTCGCGCAGGCGGCTGAAATTCGACTGGTCCAGGCCCGCGCTCTCCAGGTCCATGTCGAGGAACCAGCGAAAGAGGATGTTGTAGTCCAGTTGTTCGCAGAACTGCCGGTCAGACCGGATCGAGTACAGCGCGATCAGCAATTGCCCCTTGAGCAGGCGCTCAGGCGGAATCGACGGGCGGCCGGTACTCGAGTACAACGCATCCAGATCCGCCGAAATGGCACTCAGCGCCCGATCGGCCAATTGCTTCACCCTTCGCAGGGGATGATCGGCCGGTACACGCGAGTCCGGCGAGAAATAATGAAACATCGAGGACTGGGGATCGAGTTGGCCGCGCATCGCTGTCAGAACAAGGGGTTGAGGAACGAGTCTAGGACTATCGACTCGCAGGATCGTTCACTAGGTTCTGCATCAGCCTGTTAGAATCGATACTTCACGTTCAATTGCACATCGCGCGGCGTACCGTACATCCCGGAATAATATGTACTGAATACGGAAGCAATGTATTTTTTATCGAACACATTATTGACGTTCAGCGTAACTGCCAAATTATCGCTTACATCATATCTTGCCATCAAGTTGGCAACTGTGTAAGCTTTTTGCTCCCAAGACAAATCCTTATTCACCATCCATACATTTATCGTCGAATCGGTCTTGCTCTGCCAAATAGCCCCGCCGCCGATTGTCAGACGATTAAACTCACCCGGCAGGCGATAGCTCGTCCAAAATTTTACCATGTGTCGGGGAAAATCAGCTTTGATGCGTTGCCCTCCTGCATCCTGCGTTTGACTATATGCATAGGATGCGGAAATGTTCCAGTTCCGGGTCAGTTCGCCAAATGCTTCCAGATCAAATCCTTCTGTCTTTGCCCCTTTAACGGCACGGTAAGCGGCTGTCGTAGTGCCTGCTACCGTTTGTCCTGGATCGCGTTCGGAAAGATTGTCTTGTCTGATCTGATAGAGGGAAGCCGCCGTCTGAAGCTTGTTGCCCAGCCATGTGCTTTTAAGTCCCAGTTCATAGTTGTCGCCTTCCAACGGGTCCAGGTAGGCTCCGCTACGATCCTGCACGTTTTGCGGCTTGTAGATGGTGGTGTAGCTAGCATAAACGGAGTGACTCTTGTTCAAGTCGTATACGAGTCCCGCATACGGAGTGAATACGTGGTCTTCGGATTGCGGAGAACTGGAGTAATAAGCGCCGCTGGTGACATAGTCGGCGTCGAAGCTGAAGACTCTGGCTCCGGTGATGAACTTCAGGTTTTCACCCAAGTGGAAGCGGCCCGCGCCATACAGACCTTTCTGGCGTCGCGTGCTGTCGTATTCCAGATATGTTTCGCCGGGTACGACGCGGCCGGAGTGGTCCCAAGAATAGAGATTCACCGGAGAGGCATGCAATCCGTTGACATCGCGAGCGCGGCCGGTATTGCTTTCAAAGTTAAGATAGTCGAGGCCAAAAACCAGTTCATGTTGTCGGTCAAACAGTTCGACCGGGCCTTGAATGTTGATGTCGAGACTTTCGGTGCGAACCTTGTAGTCATATTGTTCGGCGAAGAGGGATAGGCCGTCGCCGGTATTTTTGTCCGGAATGGTACTGGCGAAGGCCAGATAAGCCACCCGGTTGTCTTGTGTCGAACGCATGCCGTTGGCCGATATCTTCAGCTTCCAGTCGCCGGCTAGTTTCTGATCGAGTGTCGCAAACACAGTGGTGGAGCGGATATCGAGGCTGTTGTCACGGCTGCCGGAATTAAAGGAGCGCGGCAAGTCGGTTCGCGTACCGTCGCTGTACCACAACGGAAAACCCATGTAGAACATTTGGCCGTCGAATTCGTTTTTCTGGTGTTCCAGGCCGAGCGTGACCTTCGTTCTTTCGGTGATATCGGCTTCAACGACACCATAGAACAGCTGTTTGTTCTTGCTGTAGTCGTCGATGAAGCTATCGCCATCCTGCCATGAGGCGACCAGGCGTCCGCGAACCGTTTTCGTCCGGTTGAGTGGCCCGGACAAATCGAGTGTTCCACCCTTGTTGTTCCAGGAGCCAAGATTGGCCTCGACCGAGCCTTGGAATTCGTCGGTCGGTTTTTTTCTCACCATGTTGATGGTGCCGGATGGATTGCCCGCTCCGCTCACCAACCCGGAGGCTCCGCGCAGGATTTCGACCCGGTCGTAGACCGCCATATCCGCCATGCCCTGGGGCGAAACGTCGCCAAGACCATAGTATTCGGCGTAACTGCTGACACCATCCAGTTGGAAGTTGTTGACCGTGTAGCCACGGGAAATCGGGTAATAGCGTTCCGTACCCATTGACGACAGGACGATTCCGGGTGCTTGTTCGAGCACTTGCCGGATATTGATCAGCCCTTGGTCTTCCATGCGCTGCTTGGTGATGACACTGACCGACTGCGGTGTTTCCTTCACCGTCAGCCCCAGCGGGGTGCCCGTACCGACGGGGCCGGTAGGCGCGTAGCTGCCGGTGCCTTCCGTGGTGCCGCTGCGCTCGGCTGTGCCAGTGACCATCACCGGCGTGAGCCGCGCTTCACTCCGACTCGCCGGCAGCCTGCGCAGCCGGTAGCCGCCATTTTTTCCCTGCACCGCCTCCAGCCCGCTGCCGGCGAGCAGCCTGCCCAGGCCGGCCTCGGGGCTGTAGCTGCCGTCGAGGCCGCTGGATTGCAGTCCGTCGGTGAGTGTGGCGTCGAAGGTGAGGGTGATGCCGGCCTGGGCGGCGAACTGGTACAGCGTCTGGCTCAGCGGGCCGGCTGGCAGGGCGTAGGTTCCTGCGGTTGCCGATGCGGGGGGCTCGGCGGCGATGGCCGGGGCGTGGGGGAGGACGGCGGCGCAGGCCAGTCCGACGAGGGCGGTGCGCAGGTGGGCGGCCAGGGGGCGCAGGGGGCGGGGTTGCCGGGTTTGCACGGAAGCTCCTTTCGAAAGTCAGTCAACGAGGGTTTCTCTGACTTGTCGAACGAAGCAGAAAAAGGGGCCACTGCCTTCGAGATTTCCATTGCGCGCCCGCCCGGGGCCATGGCGCGGTCGATCAGTCGGCGTCGCTCGCCGGGCCGATGCGTTTGGCCGGTATCGCGCCGCCCATCTGTATCCAGGTGAATTCATGGTCGTCGGCCGTGCGCTGCGGACGCAGGATGGCGTCGAAGTCGTGCGGATGGAAATCGCCGGCGCTGTCGTAGGCCATCCGGTAGGCGCCTTGTCCGGCAGCCTGGATTTCCAGCGCATCGCCCCGGCGCCGCAGGCTCATCCTGAGACCGCTGGCCAGTTCCCATTCGCCCGCCAGTGCATCGAGCAGCGCCGCATCCGGTGTTGCCGTCCGGCGCGGTTCGCCGAGCGGGAAGGAATCATCGGTCAGGTGCAGGCCCAGCGAACCCAGGCCGCCGATGGAATTCCATGCGGTGTCGGACAGGATCACCACGCCGCGCTGCCTTTCCTTGTCGAAGGACACGAACGAGGAAAAACCGCCGGTGCCGCCTTCGTGTACATGCACGACGCGGCCAGCGGCGCGCAGCAGCATCCAGTTCATGGCCATGGGCGGACGGGGGAGCAGTCTTTCCTGGGTCAGGCGCAGGGCCGGCGTGACGGTGGTTTCCGGCTGGCCAAGTTGGCCACGCAGGTAATGCGTCATGTCCTCCAGCGTGGCGCGCACGCCGCCGACGCCGGCCAGGTCGGTGGCAAAGGTCCAGGCCGCCGCCGGCTGGCGGTTGGGCGTATGGCCGGTGGCCGCGCGGATGCCGGCCGGCGCCGCGCCCAGGTGCGCATGCCGCATGCCCAGCGGCGCGAACAGCCGTTCGTGCAGCAGCGTGCCGAGGTCGCTGCCGGCGCGGCGCGCCACGGCGTAGGAGAGCAGCATCGCAGCGAAGTTAGAGTATTCGAAGCGGCTGCCCGGCGCGGCGTTCAGCGTGACGTCGCCGAGCGAAGCCAGCAGCGCCGCTTCGTCCAGGTTGGCATAGGGGTCGTCCATGCGGGTCGCCCCCAGGCGCGAGGGCAGCACCGGCAGGCCGGAGGTATGGGTGACCAGATGGCGCAGCAGGATCGGCTGGCCCTGGTAGTCGGGCACCCTGGCGTGTTCCGGCAGCCACGCCGACAGCGGATCGTCGAGCGCGCCCTTGCCTTGCAGGATCAGGTCGGCGAGCAGCGCGGCGGTCATCGTCTTGCTGACCGAGCCGATCTCGAAGGCGGTGTCCGGCCCGATGCGGGGCAGGTCCCGGTCGTCGGCGCACTGCCAGGTTCGGGCGACGCGCTCCTGTTCGATCACCGCCACGGCCATGCAGGCGCCGGTACGGTCGCCCTGCAGGCGCTGGCGGACGAGGCCGGCGAGTTCGGCGTCATCGAGCGCATGGCTGCCGGCGCTGGCGGCGGTGAGGATCAGGGCGATGGCGGCGGTGGATTTTTTCATGGCTGGCGGGGATGCACGTTGACCCAGTAGCGCGTGTGCCGGCGCACGCTGATGGGCAGGTTTTCCTGCAGGATGGCGAGGATGCGGTCGGTGTCGTCGAGCTGGAAGACGCCGGAAATGCGCAGGTCAGCTACTTCGGGCGCGCAGCGCAGGATGCCGGGGCGGTGGCGGGAGAGTTCGGCGAGGAAGTCTTCCAGGCGCTGCTTGTCGGCGATCAGGTTGCCCTGCCGCCAGGCATCGCTGCCGGCCGAGGCAGGCTGGACCGGGCCGCTGGCGTGGGCGGAGAAGCGGACGCTCTGGCCAGCGTCCAGCCGCAGCGCGGCGTCGCCCAGGGCGGGGCGGATTTCCACGGCATGTTCGAGCACGCTGACCCGCGTCTGCCGGCCGCCTTCGCGCTGGACGATGAAGCGGGTGCCCAGCGCACGGATGGTGCCGTGCTCGGTCTGGACCAGGAAGGGGCGGGGCGGCCGGGTGCTGTCCGGAGCGGTGTGGATGAGGATTTCACCGCTCTGCAGCACGATGCGGCGCTGGGCCTCGTCGAAGCGCACGTCGGCGGCGCTGGCGGTGTTGAGGTGGAGCAGGCTGCCGTCGGCAAGGCGATGGTCGCTGCGCTGGCCGGTGGCGGTGCGGTAGTCGGCGGCGAGTTCTCCGCCCCATTGGCGCCAGCCCAGCCAGCCGGCGGCAGGCGCGGCGAGCAGCACGGCGAGGGCCTTGGCAACGCGGCGGCGCTGGGCCTGGCGGCTGCGGTGCAAGGCCTCGGTGCCGGTGCCGGCGGGAATGGCATTCAAGGTGCCGGCCAGGGTCTCGGCGGCCTGCCAGGCGCGTTCGTGCTCGGGGTGCTGGGCGCGCCAAGCGTTCAGCGCCTGGCGGCCGGCGGCGTCCAGTTCGCCGGCGTGCAGGCGCACCAGCCAGCCGGCGGCCTGGTCGACCACGTCGTTGGCGGGAAGCGGGCCTGCGCTCACGGCCGGTTTACATCAGCGCCCGCAGGCACTGGGCGAAGGCGGTATGCATGTGGCGCTTGACGGTGCGCAGGGAGAGGCCCAGGCGTTCGCCGATGGCCGCATAGGCGAGGCCGTCGATCTGCGAGAGCAGGAACACCCTGCGGGTCTTGTCCGGCAGGGCGGCGAGCAGGGTGTCGATGCGGTAGAGCGCTTCGATGACGAGCAGGCGTTCTTCGGGCGAGGGGGCCAGTGGCTCGGGCTGCATGGCCAGGGCTTCGAGGTAGGCTTGTTCCAGCGCCCGGCGGCGGATCTGGTCGACCATCAGGCCGTGGGCGACCGTGCGCAGATAGGCGCGCGGTACACGGAAGGCTTCCTGTTCGCGAACGCTCAGCAGGCGCAGGAAGGTATCCTGCGCGAGGTCGGCGGCCTGCTGCGAGCAGCCGGTCTTGCGCCGCAGCCAGGCGAACAGCCAGCCGTGGTGGTCCTGGTAGAGCGTGGAAATCGATTCGGGTGTTGCCGCGCTGCTCACGCAAATCTCCGGGGAAAAGCGCCGCCGGTCGATGGGGAATGGGGCGGTTCGCTTTATTTATTGCGAATCGTTCCCATTCTTGTGGATTTGCCGTGTGGCGTCAAATCGGCACGCGGCACATGCCGCGGCCCAGAAGGACGCCGCCCCGCGACCTGACACAGGCGGCGGGGCGGGGCGGGGAGACGCGGCGCCGAAGCGGCCGATGGTTCAGCGCCGGATCATTTCGTGCAGGCGGGCGATGCGCTCCTGGGTCGACGGGTGGGTCGAGAACAGGCCGCGCAGGCCGCCGCCGGACAGCGGGTTCATGATCATCATCTGCGCCGTTTCCGGGTGCTGCTCGGCGGTGTGCATCGGGATGCCGCGGGCGTAGGCGTCGATCTTGGCCAGCGCGCTGGCGAGCGCCTCGGGATCGCCGGAGATCTCCGCGCCGCCGCGGTCGGCACCGAACTCGCGCGTGCGGCTGATCGCCATCTGGATGATCATGCCGGCCAGCGGCGCGAGGATCATCATCGCGATCGACACGATCGGGTTGGGGCGGCTTTCGCCGTCGCGGCCGCCGAAGAACATGCCGAAGTTGGCCAGCATCGAGATCGCGCCGGCCACGGTTGCCGAGATCGTCGAGATCAGGATGTCGCGGTTCTTGACGTGGGCCAGTTCGTGCGCCATGACGCCGCGCAGCTCGCGCTCGGACAGCATGCGCATGATGCCGCTGGTCGCGGCCACCGCGGCGTTTTCCGGGTTGCGGCCGGTGGCGAAGGCATTGGGCTGGTCCTCATCGATGATGTAGACCTTGGGCATCGGCAACTCAGCGCGCTGGGCCAGCTCGCGCACCATGTTGTAGAGGTAGGGCGAAGTGCTGGCATCGACCTGGCGCGCCTTGTACATCTTCAGCACGGCCTTGTCGGAGAACCAGTAGGCCCAGAAATTCATCGCGCCGCCGAGCACCAGCGCCATCATCATGCCTTCGCGGCCGCCGATGGCCGCGCCCATCGCGCCGAACAGGGCGACGATGCCGGCCATCAGGATGGAAGTCTTGATCCAGTTTCCTAGCATTGCGTATTCCTTCGTAAAGATTCGCTTCGATGCGGTAGATGGGGGCGGAGCCGCCCTACATCAAGCCGGATCGGCTTCGCCGGAAGCGAAGCGTTCGCCGACAGAGACCGCAAAGCCGCGCAGGAATTCCCCGGCGGGCAGGCGCCGGCTGCCCGGGCGTTGCAACACCGTGCAACGCAGCGCGCCCCGGCCGCAGGCGATGACGACGCCGGCCTCGTCGGCGGCCAGCACCGTGCCGGGTTCGCCTTCGGCGTCGATCACTTCGGCCGACCAGAACTTGACCACCGTATCGCGCAACGTGGAGGCCAGGCCGGGGAAGGGATCGAAGGCGCGCATCGCGCGTTCCAGCTCGGCCGCCGGCCGCCGCCAGTCGACGGTGGCCTCGGCACGGCCGATCTTGGCGGCGTAGCTGACGCCTTCGGCAGGCTGCGGCACCGGTTTCAGTTCATCCAGTTGGGCCAGCGCAGCGACGATGCATTCGCCACCGAGCACCGCCAGGCGGTCGTGCAGCGTCGCCGCGGTGTCGGTGGGCAGGATCGGCAGGCTGCGCTCGAGCAGCATCGCGCCGGTATCCAGCCCTTCGTCCATCTGCATGATGGTGATGCCGGTCTCGGTATCGCCGGCCTCGATCGCGCGGTGGATCGGCGCCGCGCCGCGCCAGCGCGGCAGCAGCGAGGCGTGGATGTTGATGCAGCCGCGTCGGGGCAGGTCGAGCACCGCCCTGGGCAGGATCAGCCCGTAAGCGGCCACCACCAGCAGGTCGGGCGCACAGGCGGCGAGGCGGGCGCGCTGCTCGTCGGTGCGCAGCCGCTCGGGCTGGTCGACCTCGATGCCGCGCGCCAGCGCCAGCTGCTTGACCGGGCTGGGCGTGAGCTTCATGCCGCGGCCGGCGGGGCGGTCGGGCTGGGTCAGCACCAGCGCCACCTCGTGGCCGGCGGCCAGGATGGCGTCGAGCGCACAGGCGGCGAATTCGGGCGTGCCGGCGAACGCCACGCGGAGCGGGGCGGCCATCAGGCGGTGATCCGGGCCTTCTTGGCCAGCTTGCTCTTGATCCGGCTGAGCTTGAGCGAAGACAGGTACTCGACGAAGACCTTGCCGTCCAGGTGATCGATCTCGTGCTGGATGCAGACCGCGAGCAAGCCGTCGGCCTCGATCTCGCGCGACTGGCCTTTTTCGTCCAGAGCGCGAACCTTCACACGCTCGGCACGGGTCACTTTCTCGTAGATTCCGGGTACGGACAGGCAGCCTTCCTCGCACACCTGTTCGCCGGAGCGTTCGAGGATATCGGGGTTGATCAGCGCGATCAGGTCGGTCCTGTCCTCGGACACGTCGATGACGACGACGCGCTTATGGACATTGACCTGGGTCGCGGCCAGTCCGATGCCCGGCGCTTCGTACATGGTTTCGGCCATGTCGGCGACCAGTTGGCGGATTTCGTCGTCGACCGACTCGACCGGCTGCGCAATGGTGTGGAGCCGGGGATCGGGGTAGCGGAGGATAGGTAGTAAAGCCATGAATGCTTGCCGCAATAAACCTTTGAGTGCAGAATTTCAAGTGATTTCGCGCATATGCACATGTAATGCACGATGATCTGGGGGCGGTCACGCGGGCGTTTCGGCACCACGCGCCCACCGTGGTTTCGACCCAGCCAGGCCGCGGGCGTTCCGGTATTCGACCGAAGCGCCCCATCCAACCGGAAGCGATCGATGATCCGAATTATATTCCCTCTCCTCGTCGGCATCTCGGCGCTGTTCAGCAGCGCCTTGATCGCCCAGTCCAACGTCCGGCTCGCCGACAACGCGCCCGACAGCTACACCGTCGTCAAGGGCGACACGCTGTGGGACATCTCGGGCCGCTTCCTGAGCGAACCATGGCGCTGGCCGGAAGTCTGGCGCATGAACCGCGACCAGATCCGCAACCCGCACCTGATCTATCCCGGCCAGGTCGTGCTGCTCGACCGCAGCGGGCCGTGGCTGACGATCGGCCGCCGCATCGGCGGCAGCGGCAAGCTGCAGCCGCAGGTGTATGAGGAAACGCTCGAAAACGCCGTGCCCAGCATTCCGGTGCACATCATCGAGCCTTTCCTGAACAAGCCGCTGGTCATCGACCAGTCCAATCTCGAAGGCGCGGCGACCATCGTCGCCACCGAAACCAGCCGCGTGATGACCGGCGCCGGCGACACCGTGTTCGCCAAGAACGTCGATCCCGGCATCGAAGTCTGGCAGATCATGCGCCCGGCCCGTCCGCTGAAGCACCCGCTGACCGGCGAGCCGATCGCCTACGAGGCCGACAACCTGGGCAGCGCCCGCGTCACCGCGCACGGCGAGCCGGCAACACTCGAAATCCTCTCGGCGATCGAGGAAGTGGGCGCCGGTGACCTGCTGCTGCCCAGCGAAGCGCCCAAGGTGTTCTCCTACATGCCCCATGCGCCCGAACACGAAGTCGCCGGCCATGTGGTGTCGATCCATCGCGGCGTGCAGGAAACCGGCCGCCTGCACGTCGTCGCCCTCGACACCGGTGCCCGCGACGGTGTCGAGCCGGGCCACGTGTTGAGCCTGTTCCGCAACCGCGGCACCGCCGTCTACCGCGGCGACAACGGCAAGGAAACTTTCGTCCTGCCGGAAAAGCGCTACGGCCTGCTGTTCGTGTTCCGTGTCTTCGATCGCGTGTCCTATGCGCTGGTGATGGAGACCGACGGACCGGTGACGGTCGGCGACGCCGTCCGCAAGCCCTGACGCGCGGCGGCTGTCACCCTTGACCGGAGACGACGACCTCATCGACTGGCTTCGGCTGGCCGCCACGCCCGGCCTGGGTGCCGACCGCCAGCGCAGCCTGCTCGCCGCCTTCGGCCTGCCGCGGCACATCTTCGCCGCCGGACGCAGCGCCATCACCGGCGTCGTCGGCAGTGTCGCGGCCGATGCCTTGCTCGCCGAACCCCGGCAGGACTGGATCGAGCGCGCCCGGGCCTGGGCCGCCGAGGACGGCAGCCACATCCTGACCCTGGCCGACGAAGCCTATCCGCGCGCCCTGCTCGACATCGCCGATCCGCCGGTGCTGCTCTACGTCAAGGGCGACCCGGCCCTGCTGCAGCGACCGGCGCTCGCCATCGTCGGCGCCCGCAGCGCCACGCCGCAGGGCGACACGAACGCCGAAGCCTTCGCCCGCCATCTGGCCGCCCAAGGCTTCACCATCGTCAGCGGCCTGGCGGCAGGCATCGACGCCGCCGCCCATCGCGGCGCCCTGGCAGCGGGTGCAGCAGGCGCCGGCACGGTGGCCGTCGTCGGCACCGGCATCGACCGCATCTATCCGGCCCGCAATGCAGCGCTGGCACGGGAAATTGCCGCCTGCGGCGCCATCGTCAGCGAATTTCCGCTCGGCACGCCACCGCTGCAGCACAATTTCCCGCGCCGCAACCGCGTCATCGCCGGCCTCGCGCAGGGCGTGCTGGTGGTCGAGGCGGCGCTCAACAGCGGCTCGCTGATCACTGCGCGGCTGGCAGCCGAAACCGGGCGCGAAGTCTTCGCCATCCCCGGCTCCATCCACTCGCCGTTGTCGCGCGGCTGCCACCGCCTGATCCGCGACGGCGCCAAGCTGGTGGAAACCGCCGAGGATGTGGTCGAGGAACTGCGGGGCCGGCTCGGCACTCACTTGCCCGCCCCTGCCGCGAAACGCAGCGCCACGCCGCAGGCCGACCTGACACTCGACGGCAATGCCGCCCGGGTGATGGAGGCGATCGGCCACGATCCCGTCGACCTCGACACGCTTGCGCAACGCTGCAGCTTGACGGTAGATGCCCTGTACGCCATCCTGCTGCCGCTCGAGCTGGACGGGCGGGTCGCCAGCCTTCCCGGTGGCCGCATCCAGAGAGTCGGGCGCTGAACCACATCGTTCTCCCTTTCACCCGCGTCACCGCTCCCCTTGCCGTTCCGTTCCATTGAGAGACCGTTTTGTTCGACATCCTCGTCTATCTCTACGAAAGCTACATCCACGCCGACGCCTGCCCGGAGTCCGACCAGCTTGCGCGCAAGCTGTCCGCTGCCGGCTTCGAGGAAGCGGAAATCGCCAGGGCGCTGGAATGGCTGGCCGGGCTGCAGCACGTGGCGCGCGAAACCCATCCGGCCGGCGCGCCCGACGAACGCTCGGTCCGCATCTACACCGAAGACGAACAGCTTCACCTGAATGCCGACTGCCGCGGCTTCCTGGCGCTGATGGAAAGCGCCGGCGTGCTGGACGGCGTGCATCGCGAACTGATCATCGAACGCGCGCTCGCGCTGGAGAGTGTCGATATCACGCTCGACCGCCTGAAGGTCATCGTGCTGATGGTGCTGTGGCAGCAGGAGCAACCGATCGACACGCTGATGGTCGATGAACTACTGAGCGTCGATGAAGACTGGGATTACAGTCCCACGATACATTAGGAAAAATACGGCAGTCCCGACTGCTTGCAAGGCGCGGCGCGGCCTCTTTATCATCCGCGGCTCCAGCCTCCCGACCCCCCAGCCGGCATATGCCGGCCCGCCCGACAGCCAGAGAGCATGAGCAAGCAACTGATCATCGCGGAAAAACCTTCCGTCGCACAGGACATCGCCCGTGCGCTCGGCGGCTTCACCAAGGAAAAGGACTATTACGAGTCCGACGAATACGTGCTGTCCTCGGCCGTCGGCCACCTGCTCGAACTGGCGGTGCCAGAAGAATTCGAAGTCAAGCGCGGCAAATGGACCTTCGCCCACCTGCCGGTGATCCCGCCGCACTTCGCCGTCAAGCCGATCGAGAAGACCGAGGACCGCCTCAAGCTGCTGACCCGGCTGATCAAGCGCAAGGACGTCACCGGCCTGATCAACGCCTGTGACGCGGGGCGCGAAGGCGAGCTGATCTTCAACTTCATCGCCCAGCACGCCGGCACCAAAAAGCCGATGCAGCGCCTGTGGCTGCAGTCGATGACGCCGCAGGCGATCCGCGACGGCTTCGCCCACCTGCGCGCCGCGCAGGACGTCGAAGGCCTGCGCAACGCCGCGATCTGCCGCGCCGAATCCGACTGGCTGATCGGCATCAACGGCACGCGGGCGATGACCGCGTTCAATTCCAAGACCGGCGGCTTCCACCTCACCACCGTCGGCCGCGTGCAGACGCCGACGCTGGCGCTGGTGGTCGAGCGCGAGGACAAAATCCGCAAGTTCAAGCCGCGCGACTACTGGGAGCTGGAAGCCGATTTCGCCGCCGCGGCCGGGCACTACCCCGGACGCTGGTTCGACGAGAAGTTCAAGAAGCCGGAAGGCGACGAGCACGCCACCGCCTATCGCATCTGGGACAAGGCCCAGGCCGAGGCCATTCGCGCCAAGTGCGACGGCAAGCCGGGCGTGGTCACCGAGGAATCCAAGCCCTCGACGCAGCTGTCGCCGCTGCTGTTCGACCTCACCAGCCTGCAGCGCGAGGCCAACGGCCGCTTCGGCTTCTCCGCCCGCGTCACCCTGCAGCTGGCCCAGGCACTGTACGAGAAGCACAAGGTGCTGACCTACCCGCGTACCGATTCGCGCGCGCTACCCGAGGACTACCTCGGCACGGTCGGCGAAGTCATGCGCAACCTGCCCGAGCAGTACGCCCCCTTCGCCGCCGAGATCGCCAAGCAGGGCTGGGTCAAGCCGAACAAGCGCATCTTCAACAACGCCAAGATTTCCGACCACTTCGCCATCATCCCGACCGGCACGCTGCCCAGGAGCCTGTCCGAGGCCGAGCAGAAGATCTACGACCTGGTCACCAAGCGCTTCCTGGCGGTGTTCTACCCGGCGGCCGAATACCAGATCACCACCCGCATCACCCGCGTCGAAGGCGAAGCCTTCAAGACCGAGGGCAAGGTGCTGGTCAATCCGGGCTGGCTGGCGATCTACGGCAAGGAAGCCGCCGGCGACGACAAGGATGGCAAGGCGGGGGACGGCAAGGACGGCGGCCCGCAATTGGTGCCGGTGAAACAGGGCGAGACAGTCGCCACCGAAAGCATTCTGCTCAAGTCCCTGCAGACCAAGCCGCCGGCACGCTTCAACGAAGCCACGCTGCTGTCGGCGATGGAAGGCGCGGGCAAGATGGTGGACGACGAGGAACTGCGCGCGGCGATGGCCGAACGCGGCCTCGGCACGCCGGCCACGCGCGCGCAGATCATCGAAGGCCTGATCACCGAGCAGTACATCCACCGCGAAGGCCGCGAGCTGATCCCCAGCGCCAAGGCCTTCTCGCTGATCACGCTGCTGAAGGGCCTGGGCGTGAACGCACTGACTTCGCCCGAACTGACCGGCGGCTGGGAATACAAGCTGTCGCGCATGGAGCGGGGCGAGCTGAGCCGCGAAGCCTTCATGCAGGAAATCGCCGACATGGCGCGCGAAGTGGTCGAGCGCGCCAAGCGCTACGAATCCGACACCGTGCCGGGCGATTTCGTCACGCTGAAGACGCCCTGCCCGAAGTGCGGCGGCGTGGTGAAGGAGAACTACAAGAAGTTCGCCTGCCAGCGCTGCGACTGGAGCACCTGGAAGATCGTCGCCGGCCGCCAGTTCGAATACGACGAGATCGAAACCCTGCTGCGCGAAGGCAAGGTCGGCCCGCTGCTCGGCTTCCGCAACAAGATGGGCCGCCTGTTCAACGCCGAGATCGTGCTCAACGAGGACAAGCAGCCCGCCTTCGACTTCGGCCAGCCCAAGGAAGGCGAGGAAGCCGAGCCGGTCGATTTCTCCGACCAGCAGAGCGTCGGCGCCTGCCCGAAGTGCAGCAGCCGGGTGTTCGAGCATGGCATGGCCTACGTCTGCGAGAAATCGGTCGGCCCGGGCAAGAGCTGCGACTTCCGCTCCGGCAAGATCATCCTGCAGCAGCCGATCGAGCGTGAGCAGATGGCCAAGCTGCTGGCCGAAGGCAAGACCGATTTGCTGAAAGGCTTCGTCTCGGCCCGCACGCGGCGCAAGTTCTCGGCCTTCCTGGTGCGCGGCAAGGACGGCAAGGTCGGCTTCGAGTTCGAGGCCAAGACGCCGAAAGCCGGCGCCAAGGCCACTGCGGCAAAGGCCGAGAAGACCGACAAGGAAGCCCCGGCTGCCAAACCCGAAGTACCCGCCAAGAAGCGCACGGCCCGAAAGACCGGCTGAGCCGGCCCGAATCTGGATAAGCCGTCGGACCAACCCGGCACGGGATGGGTCGGGCCGCGTAGGTCGCGCCAAAAGCGAAGCCCATCAACGCCGGCGAAGATCGCGGTGGTAGATGAACTTGCCTGTAGCCAAGTGCAGTGAGTCCGCTTCGCTCTACCCACCCTACGCGGCTGGATAGAGCCTTAGGCCAAGCTCACAGCATTCACCACCGCGCTCGGGCGGCGGTTTGCCGTTCCCGATCTGAAACGCTCGACCCTGCCGATCAGGCAGGCTCCTTCACCGGCATCCGGCCGACCGGGCGCACACCGGGCAGGCCGCTCTCGAGGATCGCGGTGCGCAGGATGTCGATCGCGCCGCTGCGCGGATAGGTGACACGCCACGCCAGCGCCACCCGGCGCGCCGGCTCGGGCTGCGAGAACGGACGCACCGCCACCAGCGGATACTGCATCGTCGCATCGTCTGCCGCGGAACTCGGCAGCACGGTGACGCCGAGGCCGGTGGCGACCATGTGGCGGATCGTCTCCAGCGAACTGCCTTCCAGCGTGCGCTGCAGGCCGCCGACGTTGCGGCAGCTCGGACAGACTTCCAGCACCTGGTCGCGGAAGCAGTTGCCCGCACCGAGCAGCAGCAACTGGTCCTCGGCCAGCAGACGGGCATCGACCGCCGCCTCCTGCGTCCATTCATGATCGGCCGGCATCAGGATGCGGAAAGGTTCGTCATACACCGGCTGGGCGACGATGCCGGCCTCCTCGAACGGCAGGCTGATGATGATGACGTCCAGCTCGCCGCGCTTGAGCGCTTCGGCCAGCCGGGCGGTGTAGTTCTCCTGGATGATCAGCGGCATCCGCGGCGCCAGCTGGTGCATGCGCGGAATCAGCCGCGGCAGCAGGTAGGGGCCGATCGTGTAGATCACGCCGAGACGCAGCGGGCCGGCCAGCGGGTCCTTGCCCGCGGCGGCGATCTCCTGGATCTGGCTCGCTTCCATCAGCACCTTCTCGGCCTGGGCAACGATGCGGCGGCCGGTTTCGGTGATCTTGACTTCGGTCGCGCTGCGCTCGAAGAGCTGGATGCCGAGTTCTTCCTCGACCTTCTTCACGGCCACCGACAAGGTCGGCTGGGAGACGTGGCATTTCTCCGCGGCGCGGCCGAAATGGCGCTCATGGGCGAGCGCGACGAGATAGCGCAGATCGGTCAATGTCATGGTCTGCTCCCGCTGAAAATGGGTTTCCCTCCGGATGGGCTGTCGATGTTACCTTGCCCATCAAGCCCCTGCGTGCTTCAGTAGCCGCCCGCTTATACTTCGATGTTCTGCAACCATTCGACGGACACGAATGTCGCTCCGCCTGCACCACGTCAGCGCGATGATGCTGCCTCTGCTCGCCTTCATGCCGGCAGGCGATGCCGTTGCAGAGGATGCCTTCTTCCAGCCGCTCCCGGTGGTGCTGAGCGCATCGCGCCTGCCTCAGCCCCTGCAGGATACACCCGGCGCCGTCACCGTCATCGACGCCGACATGATCGCAGCCACCGGCTACCGCGAACTCGCCCGGCTGTTCCGGCTCGTACCCGGCATGATGGTCGCGCAGGAACGCGGCAACCAGCAGTGGGTGACCTATCATGGCCTCAGCGCCGACCATCCGAACCAGATGCAGGTGCTGATCGACGGCCGTTCGATCTATTCGCCCCACTATTCCGGCAGCACCAACTGGCGCGCCCTTCCGGTCCTGCTCGAGGACATCGAGCGCATCGAGATCGTGCGCGGCTCCAATTCCGCGAGCTACGGCTCGAACGCCTTTCTCGGCGTGGTCAATCTGGTCACCCGCCATACCGGCGCCGAAGCCGGCCATTCCGTTAGCGCACGCATCGGCAGCCATGGCATCGCCGACGTCAGCGGACGGGCGCTGTTGCGCAGCGGCGCGCTCGGCCTGCGGCTGAGCGCGCACGAACAGCGCGACGACGGCTGGTCCGGGCTGCACGACGGCCAGCACCTGCGTTCCTTCAACCTCCGCGGCGACCTGGACCTCGGAACCACCGACACGCTGGAATTCTCCGCCAGCTACGCTACTGCCACGCAGGACGAAGGCTATCCGGACACCTTGTTCAACGGCAGCGGCATCCGCGAGCTCGAACAGCAGGACTACACGATCCACGCAACCTGGCGGCATCTGCCGTCATTCGACGAAGAATGGATCGTATCGTGGTACCGCAACCGTGAACACACCCGGGACGACTGGTGGGTGGATTCCCGGGCCAACTGCCCCGTCCACGACCTCCGCGTGGGACAGCTCTGCTCGAGGCTGCTGCAAATGCCGCGCTATCGCGGCAACGTCAATAACAACCGCGACACCCTGCGCGACAACGTCTCGCTCCAGCATCGCTTCGCCGCAACGGATGCGCTGCGCCTGCTGTGGGGTACCGAATGGCGCTACGACCGCATCGATTCGGATTTCCTCTATGACAGCCGCCGCCGGCGCACACGGGAAGAATGGCGGCTGTTCGGCAACGCCGAATGGCACTCCGCATCCGAATGGCTGTGGAACCTCGGCGCCATGGCCGAACAGGTCGAAGGCGACCGCGTCCGCTTCGCACCGCGCGTATTCCTGAACTGGCAGCCGCGGGACGACGTGACATGGCGCGTGGGCTATTCGCGCGCCTGGCGCCAGCCCACGCTGCACGAGCTCTGGACCAACGTGCGGATATCAGTCGATGGGCTCGGCGTGGTCAACCAACGCTACACCCCCAACCCCCATCTTCGTCCGCAGCGGCTGGATACCTGGGAAATCGGCTACCTCGGCAGCACCCCGTGGGGCGGCCTGCTCGACGTGCGCATATTCGACGAACACGTCAGGGACTACATCCAGCGCAGGCCCATCAGGCTCTCGAACCCCTTCGATCCGAGCGAAGCCCTGGAGGATGCGACCAATGGCGACCCCTTCCTGATCCATCACATCATGGGTTCCACGCAGTGGTCCAACGCGCCCGGCAGCATTCGCCTCCGCGGCCTGGAATACCAGCTTTCATTGAAGCCGCGAGCGGCCACGACGCTGCTGTTCACCACACCCTCATCCAGCGCCACGCCGACGACAGGGCCGTGCGGGGCAGCGTCCCGCCCTACACGGCGACGCTGACCTGGATGGAGCGGATCGGCAACTGGCGATCGACGATGAGCCTGCTGCGCATGGGGCCGCTCGCGGCCACGACCGGCGATGTTCCCGGCCTGCACTACACCGTGCCCTCCTATACCAGCCTGGACTGGAGCGTCGCCCGCAGCCTGCGCATCGGCGACCGTTCGATGGATGTGCGCCTGACGGCCATCAACCTCCTCGGCAGGCACCAGGAACTGGCGCACAAGCCGCTGCAGTCGATGCCGCAGCACCGGCATCGCGAGCCCAACAAGGCGGATCGGCAGGTCTTCCTGAGCGTAAACATGCCTCTTTGAGGCTGGCCGGGACCCTGCGGCGGAAAAATCGACCGGAAGGCTTGATCGCAGCGTGCTTCACCCCAAATTTGCAATCAGATGTGTGCAGTGGAACAGTCTCGGCGAATCGACGTCCACTGCTGTCGTCGGCACTGACCAACTACGGAATCGATCATGCGCAAACATCTTGTGACCACTGTTATCGCTCTCTCCATCGCTGCCGCGCTGCCCGGTACGGCCCTGATTCCCGCCGCCCATGCCCAGGCCGCGCCGGCGGCTTCGCTGGTGTCGCCGAACCGCTACGGCCTGCCGGACTTCGGCGATCTGGTCGAAGAGGTCGGCCCGGCGGTGGTGGAACATCAGCGTCGTGCAGCAGCAGCAGACGGCGGGCGGCCAGAATCCGTTCGCCAACGATCCTTTCTACGACTTCCTGCGCCGCTTCGGCGTACCGATGCCGGGCTTCCCCGGCCAGCCCGGCATGGGGCCGCGCGCCCGGCAGGGCATCGGCTCGGGCTTCATCGTCAGCCAGGACGGCTACGTGCTGACCAACGCCCACGTCGTCGCCGGCGAGGACGGCGACGCGGCGCTGTCCGAAGTCACCGTGACGCTGATCGACAAGCGCGAATTCAAGGCCAAGGTCGTCGGCATCGACCGCCGCACCGACGTCGCGCTGCTGAAGATCGAGGCCAAGGACCTGCCGGTGGTGAGGATCGGCAAGGCCGACGAGGCCCGCGTCGGCGAGTGGGTGGTGGCGATGGGCTCGCCCTTCGGCTTCGACAACACCGTCACCGCCGGCATCATCTCGGCCAAGGCGCGCCGCCTGCCGGACGAGACCTACGTGCCCTTCATCCAGACCGACGTCGCGATCAATCCCGGCAATTCGGGCGGGCCGCTGTTCAACCTCGCCGGCGAGGTCATCGGCATCAACTCGCAGATCTATTCTCGTTCGGGCGGCTTCATGGGCATTTCGTTCGCGATCCCGATCGACGTCGCCATGAACGTCAAGGATCAGCTTGCCACTCATGGCCGCGTACAGCGCGGCCGCCTCGGCATCGGCATCCAGAGCGTCGACAAGGATCTCGCCCAGTCCTTCGGCCTGCCTGACGCGCGCGGCGCCCTGGTGGCCAGCGTGGAGCCGGGCAGCGCCGCCGACAAGGCCGGCATCCAGGCCGGCGACGTGGTGCTGAGCCTGGACGGCAAGCGCATCGACGACATGGCCGACCTGCCGCGCGCAGTCGGCGAGAAGCGCCCCGGCACCCGCATCCGCATGGAAATCTGGCGCGACGGCCGCAGCCGCGACGTGGTGGCGACGCTGGACGAGATGACGAACGACAACATCGCCGCCGCCCCGGCGCCGAGCCAGGTCGAAAACGTCGATGCCGGCCTCGGCCTCGGCGTGCGGGCACTGACTTCGCAAGAGGCAGCCCAGTTGCAGCTGCGCGGCGGCCTGGTGGTGGAAAGCGTGGATGGCGCCGCCGCACGCGCCGGCCTGCGCAACGGCGACGTCATCATCGCGCTCAACAACAACGCCGTCACCAACGTCGCCGACTTCCGCAAGCTGGTCCGGGCCGCCGGCAAACGCTTCGCACTGCTGATCCAGCGCGGCGAATCGCGCATCTACGTGCCGCTGCGGCTGGAATGACGCAAGACGGGGGCCGGCCCCGCCCCGGCCCCCACGCATCCGTTCAGGCCCGGCATCTCACACCCGGAAGCGCCCGACCGATTCCTGCAGCCGTGCCGCCAGCCGTTCCAGTTCGCGCGCCGCCTGTACCGTCTGCCCGATGGCGAGATCGTTCTCGCTCGCCATGCCGGCAATGTCGTCGATGCCGGATGCCACCGATGCGCTGGAGCGGCGCTGCTCGGCCGTTGCGGTGGCAATGCGGTCCAGTCCTTCGCCTACTTCGGCGACCAGCAGGTTCGCCGCACCCAGCACCTGCGAAACGCCATCCGCCGCCACGCGGCTCGATTCGAGGTGGGCCAGGCCGCTCTCGATCGCCCCTCTCACCGAATCCGAACGCCGCCCGACCTCGTGCGTGATGCCGTCGATCTCGCCCGCCGAACGCGCCGACTTCTCGGCCAGCTTGCGCACTTCATCGGCAACCACCGCAAAGCCGCGCCCCTGCTCGCCGGCGCGTGCCGCTTCGATCGCGGCATTCAGCGCCAGCAGGTTGGTCTGCTCGGCAATCTCGCGCATCTCCTGCGTCATGCGTGAAATGGCTTGCGTCGATTCGATGAAATCACCGACCGTGCCTGCCATCTGACGCACTGCCGACTCGACCTGCTCCATCTCGCCGATCAGTTGCCGCACGCTCTGCTCGCCTTCTCGCGAATGCGCCAGACTGGCATGCGAACGTTCGCGCACCTCGGCCGCATTGGCGGCAATGTGCGTGATGCTGCCGCTCATCTGCTCGACTGCGGCGCTGGCCGTTGCCGAACGTTCGTTCTGTCGGTGCGAGCGCTGGCCGAGATCATCGGCACCCTCCGCCAGATGCCGTGCCGCCCGTGCCACTTCGTCGGCTGCCGCGCCGACCTCGCGCACGAGCACCGCAATGACGGCCATCATGTCGTTGAATGAATCCGCGGTACGGCCGATTTCGTCCTTGCCGGCCCGTTCGAGACGGCGCGTCAGGTCGCCGCCGCCCTGGGCGATTTCGGCGAGGCCGGCAGCCAGACCGGACAGGGGACGGGCAACGAAGCGGCGGATGAAGAAGAACACGAAGCCCAGCAGCGGCAGCGACACCAACACGGCGAAGACGATGCTCTTGTTGCGAAACTCGGCCACTGCCGCCTCCGCCCGGTCGAGCGAGACGCGCATGCTGACCGCGCCCAGCGGCACTCCTTCGGCAACCTGATGACAGGTAATGCAGTCCTTGCCCAGCCAGTCTTTCGATGCCAGCGCCGGTATGACCACGCGCAAATGCTCGCCATGTTCCGCGCCGTGCTCCACCGCCATGTGGGTCCGGCCGTCGGCCAGCGCCCGGCGCTCGGCCTCGTCGAGCGGAACTTCGCCGGCCTCGCCCGGGCCGAAAATCCGGCTCGTCTCCTCGCCTCGGATCACCTTCAGGTCGCGCACCACCGACAGTTCCTTGATCTGGTCGAGAAACACGTCGCGCTGGGCCACGGTGCCGGTGATCATCATGCCGGTCAGCCCGGCCATGGTCATTTCGTTGACCGTGGCGGCGAAATCCTTCGCCTGCTCGATCGCCATGTCGCGGGTCACGCGCGTTTCCCACACGATCATGCTTCCCCAGGCAAGCACCAGCATCAGCCAGATCGCGGCGGTCAGCCTGAACCAGATCGGAGTATCCGCAAAGCGGCGCATCATTCGCTCTCTCTATCCACATTTACGATGGCGGGCCGAGACGCCCCATCGGCGGGCCCGTTTCCCATCAACGGCCGGCAAACCCGCATTCTTGAGCCGGCGGCAGGGGATTTGATCGCTGCCGTGCAAACCGAATATCATTCGGCGCTGATATAAGATGCATTGAACCAATATGGAACCTGTGCTGTCGCAGGACGGTCTCGGTTCCAAGACGCGCCCGTCGCCCTCCTCGACGTCATTTTTTTCAACCACGCTTCAAAGCAGCAACGAGGTAACAATGAAGAAGATCATCGCACTCGGCATCCTTGCCCTTTCCGTCGCCGGCACCGCATCCGCCCAGGTGAAGCCCGAAGACCAGATCAAGTACCGCCAGGCCGGCTACAGCTTCATGTCCTGGAACATGGGCAAGATCAAGGCCAACCTCGATGGCGAATTCAACGCGCAGCAGGTCCAGGCCGCCGCCAACGCCATCGCCGCCATCTCCGGCTCCGGCATGGGCGCGCTGTTCGGCCCCGGCACCGAGAAGGCCATCGGCAACGTCAAAACGCGCGTGAAGCCCGAGTTCTTCCAGAACATGGACGATGTCGCCAAGCTCGCCACCGATCTGAATAGCGCGGCGAACAACCTGGTTGCCGCTGCCGCCACCGGCGACAAGGCCGAAGTGCAGAAGGCTTTCGGCGATACCGGCGGCACCTGTAAGGCCTGCCACGACAAGTATCGCGCCAAGTAAGAAGCGCACGGGCCACGTGAGCCCGGGCCATGAAAAAAGCCGCAATTGAACTGCACCCCAAGAGTTGGACACCGATCCAACTTTTGGGGTGTTTTACATGGCGAAGTACGATGAGCAATTCAAGCTGAGGGTGGTGCAGAGCTACGAACTGGGTGATCGGGGTTTCAAGGCGTTGGCTCATGAGTACGGTCTGGACCATGGGACGGTCAGGCGCTGGGTCAAGAGCTACGAGCACCACGGGCAGGAGGGCTTGAGCAAGAAGTTCAGCCACTACAGTGCGCAGTTCAAATTGTCGGTGCTGCAGCGGATGCAGCGGGAAGGGTTGTCGGTTCGCCAAGCGGTTGCGATGTTCGACATCCGGGGCGGCGTGGGGGTCATCAGAGCTTGGGAACGCCAGTATGATGAGGGCGGGCTGCAAGCACTGAATCCCAAGCTTCGCGGCCGGCCGAAGAAGATGACGATACCCGAGACCCCAGAGCCCTTGCCATCGAAGTCCGAAGATACGCGCACGCTCGAGCAGTTGCGCAAAGAGAACGAGTATCTGCGCGCGGAGGTGGCGTACCTAAAAAAATTGAGGGCCTTGCGTCAGGCCAAAGAGCAGGCCGCGCAGAAAAAGCGCGGGTAGTGCTTGAACTGAGGCAAGGCCACGATCTGGCGATGTTGTTGAGGGCGGCGGGGCTATCGCGCAGCACGTTCTACTACCAGGTGAAGGCGCAGCAGGCTGGCGACCGGCAGGCTGATCTGAAATCGCGTATTCGCGCCCTCTACGAGCGTCACAAGGGGCGTTATGGCTACCGGCGCATCACGGCGGCGCTGCGCCAGGCCGGCGCGGCGATCAATCACAAGGCGGTGCAGCGCCTGATGCGGGCGCTGGGGCTGAAGTCGCTGGTGCGCCCCAAGAAATATCGTTCCTACAGGGGACAGCAGGCTCAGGTGCCCAACATTCTGGCGCGCCAGTTCCAGGCCGAACGGCCCCACCAGAAGTGGGTGACCGACGTGACCGAGTTCAATGTGCGTGGCCAGAAGCTGTACCTCTCGCCCGTGATGGATCTCTACAACGGGGAAATCGTGTTCTATGCGATGCAAAAACGGCCGTACTTCTCACTGGTGGCCAACATGCTCAACAAGGCCTTGGCCAAGCTGGCCGGCAAGGAGGCGCCGCTATTGCACTCCGACCAAGGATGGCAGTATCAGATGTCCGCCTATCGGCGCCAGCTCGCCGCACGCGGCCTGATCCAAAGCATGTCGCGCAAGGGCAACTGCCTGGACAACGCCGCCATGGAGAGTTTCTTCGGTACGTTGAAGTCAGAGTTCTTCCACCTGAACCGCTTTGACAGCATCGAGCAGCTACAGGCCGGCATCCGACAATACATCCATTACTACAATCACGACCGTATCAAGACCAAATTAAAAGGCCTGAGCCCGGTGCAGTACCGAACTCAGGCCTTGGCCGTCTAGCTTATAACTGTCCAACTTCTTGGGGTCAGTTCAAATCGCGGCTTTTTTCATTCATGCCTGCCGACCGGCAGGGCGCTCACGCGGTGGCAGGCTCCCTGCCCACGATCACCAGGCAGGAACGGCCTGGACCGGAGGCGGTGGCGGCGGGGGCGGCAGCAGCCCGCCCATTGCCGCCCACACCACGAAACCCGCCACCGCCAGCGCCACGATGAAGGCGACCGTGCCGCCGCCTTGCGCCGACTTCAGTTCGGGATCGGACACCTCCTTGAAGCCGGTAATCATCGGCTTCACCAGGTTGTCCTTCTTCACGTGCGCATAGAACATGATCGCCAGCACGTGCAGCGCAACCAGCGCGATGATGATCCAGAAGTTCTGCCGGTGCAGGCCACTGAGCCAGTCGCTGGTGTCCTTGCTCACCAGTGCGTAGAGCGGCCCCTCGAAAGCGATGTCGTCGTTCGCCACCAGCCCGCTGACCACCTGGAAGCCCAGGATCGCCAGCAGCGCCAGCACCGACAGGGCGCCGAGCGGGTTGTGCCCGACGCCGCGCCATTGCCCGCGCAGGTAGGCGACGATGCCGCCCGGCCCCGGCACGAAGTTGGCGAAACGCGCATAGGTCGAGCCGAGCACGCCCCACACCAGGCGGAAGGCCAGCAGGCCGCCGATGGCAATGCCCAGCCAGCCGTGCCAGACGATCAGGTTGCCGCCGATCAGCGCCGTACAGTAGGCCGCGACGACCAGCAGCGCCAGCGTCCAGTGGAAAATGCGCGTGGGAATATCCCAGACAAGTATCTTGCGGATGTTCATGAATTGTTCATCGTCCCTATTGAATGATCCGGAATGTTCGGCGATCCGAAAAACGACAAATCCGATCGGCTGAAGTTCCGCACCGCAGCATTGCAGGCAGCAGTACAGACTGTAGCAAACGGGCGATCGTCGCCCGTCGGCGAGGACCGCTAGAATCGGCTCCCCGGCAGCCCCACCCTCTTGCGGAAAACCGCGCAATGACCAAGAAAAAAGACGAATCCTCGGCCTGAGCATCTTGCTCGCCATGCTGGCTTTCGCCGCCTGGCACTTCAAGGCCGTTCCGTTCGCATATTACTGGATGACGATGAAGAGCCGCTCGGCCGAGTGGCAGGAGAAGAGTGTCTGGCTGCCCTTCTACCGCGTCGCGGTCGAGGCCCGGCCGATCGAAGGCATCGAGCGTAATGCCTCGGGGCTGACCTTCAACCCCGCGACCGGCACGCTGTTCTCCGTCACCAATGCACCGCAGGAAGTGATCGAGCTCGATACCGAGGGCCGCCTGCTGCGGCGGATTCCGATCCACGGCGGCCAGGACCCGGAAGGCATCGCCCACATCGATGGCGACGTCTTCGTCATCGCCGACGAGCCGGACCAGCAGCTCTACCGCGTCATCATCGACGCCGACACCGACAATATCGACCTGCACGGCGTGCCGCGCCTGGGGCTGGCGATCGATCTGTACAAGAATCGCGGATTCGAGGGCGTGTCGTGGGATTCCGCCACCCAGCGCCTGTTCGTCGCCAAGGAAAAGGCGCCGCTGCGGGTGTTCGCCATCGCCGGCCTGCCCGGACTGCTGAAGGGCAGCACCCTCGACCTGCAGATCAGCGAATGGACGTCGTCGAAAGCATCCGCGCTGTTCATGACCGACCTGTCCTCGCTGACCGTCCACGAACCGACCGGCAACATGCTGCTGCTGAGCGACGAATCGGCATTGATCGTCGAATACGCGCCGGACGGCAGCCCGGTCAGCATGCTGCCGATGTGGCGTGGCCTGCACGGGCTTTCATCGATGGTGCCGCAGGCCGAAGGGCTCACGACCGGGCCGGACGGCGCCATCTACGTGCTGTCGGAACCCAACCTGTTCTACCGCTTCGAGCGGGAGCCGCGGCCGCAGTGGGTCGAGAAGCGATGAGAAGGATCAGCCCGTAGAGTAGATAAAGCCTCAGGCGAAACCCACCGATCTCGATGATGGGTGGATTTCGCCCGAGGCTTGACGGGTGGGTCTCGCTTCGCTCTGCCTGCGCGGCCCGACCCACCCTGCTACCAGCCTGCGTCCTTCGCCCGGCTGGCGAGGAATTCCCGCAGATACCGGCCGGTGTGCGAGCCCTTGGTCGCCATCGCCGTTTCCGGCGGGCCTTCGGCCACCACCCGGCCGCCGCCGTCGCCGCCTTCCGGGCCGAGGTCGATCAGCCAGTCGGCTTCGGCCATCACGTCCAGGTCGTGCTCGATCACCAGCACGGTATGGCCGGCATCGGCGAGGCGGTGCAGCACCCGGATCAGCTTGTCGACGTCGGCCATGTGCAGGCCCACGGTCGGCTCGTCGAGCACGTACAGGCTGTGCTTGTCGGCCGGCAGCGGCACGCCGCCGGTGTCCTCGGCATCGCCGGGACGGCGGCGCACCTTGGCCAGCTCGGTGACCAGCTTGATGCGCTGGGCCTCGCCGCCGGACAGCGTCGGGCTGGGCTGGCCCAGGGTCAGGTAGCCGAGGCCGACGTCCTGCAGCAGCTGCAGCGGATGGGCGATGGCCGGATGGGCGGCGAAGAAATCGACCGCCTCGTCCACCGGCATCGCCAGCACTTCGGCCACCGTCCGCTCCTTCCAGCGCACCGCCAGCGTCTCGGGGTTGAAGCGGGCGCCGCCGCAGCCTTCGCACGGCGTCTTCACGTCGGGCAGGAAGTTCATCTCGACCGTGGTCTGGCCGGCGCCGTCGCATACCGGGCAGCGGCCGGCCCCGGTGTTGAAGGAGAAGCGCGATGCGCTCCAGCCGCGCGTGCGGGCCTCGAAGGTGTCGGCGAACAGCTTGCGGATCGCATCCCAGAAGCCGACGTAGGTCGCCGGGCAGGAACGCGGTGTCTTGCCGATCGGGGTCTGGTCGACTTCCAGCACGCGGCCGACCTGCTGCCAGCCGTGCATCGCCTTGCAGCCGACCAGCGGTTGATCGACTTCGGCCGGCTGGGCCTGGCCGCGGCGGCGGGCGCGGGTGGCTTCGGGGTCGCCGAGGCGGGCGCGCAGGTTGGCATGGATGACGTCGCGCGCCAGGCTGGACTTGCCCGAGCCGGACACGCCGGTGACCACGCTCAGGCGGGCGAGCGGGATGCGCACCGAGACGTCCTGCAGATTGTGCAGCCTGGCGCCTTCGATCCGGATCGACGGATGATCCTTGAGCACCGGCCGGCGCGGCCGCAGCGGGTGCTGCAGCGGATGGCGGAAGCACTCGCCGGTCGCCGACGCAGGTGAAGCAAGCAGATCGGCGATGCCGCCTTCGGCCACCACCCGGCCACCGCGCACGCCGGCGCCGGGGCCGAGGTCGATGACGTGGTCGGCGCGGCGGATGGTGTCCTCGTCGTGCTCGACCACCAGCAGCGTGTTGCCGCGGTCGCGCAGAGCTTCCAGGGTATCGAGCAGCAGGCGGTTGTCGCGCGGATGCAGGCCGATCGTCGGTTCGTCGAGGATGTAGCAGACGCCACGCAGGTTGGAACCGAGCTGGGCCGCCAGGCGGATGCGCTGCGCTTCGCCGCCGGACAGCGTGGGTGCGGCGCGGTCCAGCGCCAGGTAACCCAGGCCAACGTGCTGCAGGAAGGCCAACCGGCCGCGGATTTCGGCGACGAGGTCGCGCGCGATGTCGGTTTCGCGTTCGTTCAGCGCCAGATCACCGAAGAAGACCGCAGCTTTATCCACCGGCCAGGCCGCGAGCTGGTGCAGGCCGAGCTCGCGGAAACGCACCGCCCGCGCCACCGGGTTCAGCCGCGCGCCGTGGCAGGCGGGGCAGGGCTCGTCGCTGACGATGACGCCTTCGGCATCGCCGAGATCGAGCGCATCCGGGTCTTCGATGCGCGGCGCGGTCTTCAGCCCGGTGCCGAAGCACTTCGGGCACCAGCCGTGCTTGGCGTTGTACGAGAACAGGCGCGGATCGGGCTCGGGGAAGCCGGTGCCGCAGCTCGGGCAGGCGCGCAGCGTGGAGAAGGTGATCGGTTCCGCACCCAGCCTGCCGAGCGCCAGCACCTTGATCACGCCTTTGCCGATGTCCAGCGCCTGGCGCACGAATTCGCGCAGCGTCGTCTCGTGCTCCGGCTCGACCACCACCATGCCGGTGGGCAGCTCGATGTTGTGTTCCTTGTAGCGGTCGAGCCGCGGCCACTTCGCCGTCGGCAGGTATTCGCCATCGACGCGCAACTGCGTATGGCCCTTGCTGCGCGCCCACTTGGCGAGATCGGTGTACAAGCCCTTGCGGTTGACCACCAGCGGCGCCAGCACTTCGACCGAAGCGCCGCGCAGCTCGCGCTGGATCTGGGCGACGATGGCCTCGAAGCTCTGCGGCGTCACCGGCACCTTGCAATCCGGGCAGAACTGGGCGCCCAGCTTCACGTACATCAGGCGCAGGAAGGGATGGATTTCGGTCAGCGTTGCCACCGTGCTTTTGCGCCCGCCGCGGCTGGTGCGCTGCTCGATCGCCACCGTCGGCGGAATGCCGAACAGGCCGTCGACGTCGGGCCGGCTCGCCGGCTGCACGAACTGGCGCGCATAGGCGTTGAGCGATTCCAGGTAGCGGCGCTGGCCTTCACCGAAGACGATGTCGAAGGCCAGCGTCGATTTGCCCGAGCCCGACAAGCCGGTGATGACGCTGAAGCGGTCGCGCGGAATGCTCAGGCTGACGTTCTTCAGGTTGTGCTCGCGCGCATGGCGGATCTCGATCGCCGGCGCCGCAACTGCGCGGTAGCGCACGGCCGGCTCGGCGGCCAGCAACGCGGCGCCGGAAACCTGGTCGGCCGCTTCGCTGCGCGTGCGTTGAAGCGCCTCGGCGTATTCGCGCAGCGCGGCGCCGGTAAACGAGGTTTCATGGGCACGCACCACCTCCGGCGGGCCTTCGGCGACGATCATGCCGCCGCCCTCGCCGCCTTCCGGGCCGAGGTCGATGATCCAGTCGGCGGCGGCGATCACGTCCAGGTTGTGCTCGATGACGATCAGCGAATGCCCGGCCTGCAACAGCTTGTCGAAGGCGCCGAGCAGCTTGGCGACGTCCTCGAAATGCAGGCCGGTGGTGGGTTCGTCGAACAGGAAGAGCAGGCCGGGTGCGGACTTGCCCCCGGTTTTTTCCCCAAAGTTATCCACAGGCCTGGTTTTGCGTACAGTCTTTTTCTGCGCCGCCTCGGCCAGGTGGCCGGCCAGCTTCAGGCGCTGGGCTTCGCCGCCGGACAGCGTCGGCACCGGCTGGCCGAGGCGCAGGTAGTCGAGGCCGACATCGGCCAGCGGCGCCAGCGCGGCAAGCGCCTTGGGATGCTCGCGGAAGACGTCCAGCGCTTCATGCACGGTGAGTTCGAGCACGTCCGCGACCGACAGCCCGTTCCATTTCAATTCAAGCACTTCCGGCCGGTAGCGCTTGCCGTCGCAGTCCGGGCAGCGCAGCCAGACATCGGACAGGAACTGCATCTCGACGTGCTCGAAACCCGAGCCGGTGCAGGTCGGGCAGCGGCCGTGGCCAGCATTGAAACTGAAGGTTCCCGGGGTGTAGCCGCGCTGCCTGGCCTCCGGCAGGGCGGCGAACAAGGCCCGGATCGGGTCCCAGGCACCGACGTAGCTGACCGGGTTGGAGCGCGAACTCTTGCCGATCGGCGACTGGTCGACCATGACCACGCCGCGCAAGTTATCCACATTCTCCAGGCGATCGAAATCGCCCGGCGCTTCGCTGATCGACTCGCCGAAATGCTTGGCCAGCGCCGGATACAGCACGTCCTGGATCAGCGTCGATTTGCCCGAGCCGGACACCCCGGTCAGGCAGCTCAGCCGGCCCAGCGGGAAGGCGACGTCGATGTTGCGCAGGTTGTGCTGGCGCGCGCCGGCCAGCACCAATCGCGGCGTGGCCGCATCGACCGGACGCGGCGGGCGGTCGATGTCGATACGCTTGCGGCCGGCCAGCCACGGCCCGGTCACCGAGCCGGGATCGGCGGCGATCTCGGCCGGCGTGCCGCGCGCGACGATGTTGCCGCCGCGTTCGCCGGGGCCGGGGCCGATCTCGAGCAGTTCGTCGGCAGCGACCATCACCTGCGGGTCGTGCTCCACCACCACCAGGGTGTTGCCGGCGTCGCGTAGCCGCGTCATCACCCCCAGGATGCGGCCGATGTCGCGCGGGTGCAGGCCGATCGAAGGCTCGTCGAGCACGAACAGGGTATTCACCAGCGAGGTGCCGAGCGCGGTGGTCAGGTTGATGCGCTGCACCTCGCCGCCGGACAGCGTGCGCGACTGGCGGTCCAGCGTCAGGTAGCCGAGGCCGACGTCGGCGAGGTAGTCCAGCCGGCTGCGGATCTCGCCCAGCACCAGTTCGGTGGCCTCGTCGGCCGCGCCGGGTAGGCCGAGCGCCGCCACCGCCTCGCGGACGCGATCGATCGGCAGCGCCATCAGCTCGTGGATCGCCAATCCGCGCCCGTCTTTTTCACCCCCGGTAGACACCGGCAGGCGCCACAGCAAGGCGTCGGGCTTCAGCCGCGCGCCGTGGCAGGCCGGGCATTCCGTGTAGCTGCGGTAGCGCGACAGCAGCACGCGGATGTGCATCTTGTAGGCCTTGCTCTCCAGCCAGTCGAAGAAGTGGCGCACGCCGTACCACAGGCGCGGCCAGGAGCTGTCCCAGCTCTTCCACTTCGGGTCGCCTTCGAACAGCCACTGGCGATGCTCGGGCGGCAGCTCGCGCACCGGGATGTTCATCGCCACGCCGTACTTCTTCGCCATCTTCGCCAGGTCGTCCTGGCACTCGCGGAAGCTCTCGGTCTGCCAGGGCTTCACTGCGCCCTCGGCGAGCGTCTTCGACTCGTCCGGCACCACCAGGCCGTAATCGACGCCGATCACGCGGCCGAAACCGCGGCAGGTTTCGCAGGCACCGATCGGCGAGTTGAACGAGAACAGGCCGGGCGTGGCCTCGGCATAGTGGATGTCGCACTCGGCACAGTGCAGGCCGGAGGAGTAGCGCCATATGGCCTCGCCGTCCACCGAAGCAGGATCCGGCTTCACGCCCTCGCCCGAGGCATGAACCGACATGCGGCCATTGCCGCGTTGCAGCGCGGTTTCCAGCGCTTCGGCCAGACGGGCATCGTCCACGCTGGAAGCGCGGAAGCGATCCTGCACCACCTGCAGCACGTCGCCTTCGCCGTTCCTGCCGGCGGTGCGCTGCTGGATGCGGGTGTAGCCCTGGGCGTTCAGCAGGCCGGCGACCTCTTCCTCGCTGAAGTTCGACGGCACAGGTACCGGGAAACACACCACCAGCCGCGGATCGCCCGTTGCCGCGGCGCACTCCCTGAGGTTGGTGGCAATGCTGGCCGCCGAATCGCGCCGCACCGGCTTGCCGCAGCAGCGGCAGTGCAGATGCGCCGCGCGCGCGTACAGCAGCTTGAAGTGGTCGGCCAGCTCGGTCATGGTGCCGACCGTCGAGCGCGAGGTGCGCACCGGGTTGGTCTGGTCGATCGCGATCGCCGGCGGCACGCCTTCGATGCGGTCGACCTGCGGCTTGTCCATGCGGTCGAGGAACTGGCGCGCGTAGGGCGAGAAGGTCTCGACGTAGCGGCGCTGGCCCTCGGCGTACAAGGTGTCGAACACCAGCGAGGATTTGCCCGAGCCGGACACGCCGGTAACCACGGTCAGGCGGTTCAGCGGCAGGTCGAGCGAGAGATTGCGCAGGTTGTTCTGGCGCGCGCCGCGGATGCGGATGGTGGCGGGATCGTGGTCGGCGGCGGACATGGCTCGCGGGAAAGTGACACAAGGCGACATTCTAAGGCTTGGCCCGCGCCGCACCGAATCCGTTACCAGCCTGCGGACCAGCAGTGAAACGACAGGGCCGCTACACTGCACGGCAAAGGCCCCGCTGCAGAAAAACGATGAACAGGAGACAGGCGATGGATGAATCCGCCGCCGCACCGAGGGTGTCCCAATTCCGCCTGGCCCTGCTGTGGCCGCTGCGCCTGTTGCCGGCGCCCGGCATGGCCGAAGCGCAATTGCGGCCCTGGGAAGTACTGCGCGACATGGGCGAAGCCTCGCCGTGGCGCGAAGTGGAGCACGACATCGAGCGCGAAGGCGGCTTTTTCGAGGAACGCCACTACAGCGAGTTCGTCACCTTCCTGCCCTACGTACAGCAGTTCCTGTACGGCGAAGGCCGCTCGGCGGCTGGCGGCGAACCCGGCGCAGGCGCGCCGATGCGGGTCTTCAAGCGCCGCGACGTGACCAGGATGCGCATCGCCGCGCACGAACACGACGAACCGGTGACGCTGGACGTCGTGCATGTGCATCTGTACTTCTTCTTCGACGTCGATGTGGTGATTCTCAACGTCGAGGTCAAGGGCGAGGACATGCCGCTGCCGCAGGTGCAGGACCTGATGTACCGCATCGGCCGCGCCTACCCGTCGGGCTGGGACGAGCACGGCAAGGCGCTGCACGGCCTGGCGCGATCCGAATGGCTGGCCGCCGACGGCACGGTGCTGGCACGCTCCGACGCCCACGACAAGCAGGCTTTCCTGACCCACGTCAGCCGCCACCGCTCGCCGCGCATCGCGGCGAACTGGGCTTTCCTGATGCGCCCGCTGGTCAGCGCCCATGCCGACGAGGAAGGCGCGCTGCGCTACCGCCAGATCGAATACCACCGCATGCCGCTGGCAGCCTACCTGGCGCTCGACGATCCGAGTGCGCTGACACGCAACGACTTCATCCGCCTCGGCCTGGTGACCGGCGCCGGGCCACGTAAGCCTTCAACCGCACCCGCCATCGACGGCGACGCTGCCGCGCCGCCCTATGCCGAACTCCATCTCGCGGACTTCGAGCGCCGCTATTGCTACGACCGCTTCTGGAGCGCCGGCGGCGCCGCGCCGCATACCCGCTACCTGTGCAGCGGCCATGCGCTGATCGTGGTGGGCGATGCCCGCTCGGCCTTCTTCACCGACCGCCAGCACGGCGTACTGGCGCAGTTCCGCCACCAGCATTTCCTGCTGTTCCTGATCGCGCACTTCCAGAAAGCGGCCCTGCTGACCTTTTCCGAGCGCCTGGTCGAAGCGCTGAAGCCGCTGCGGGTCAGCAACCCGACCAGCGTGCGGCGCTTCAAGCGCGCGATCCGCGCCAGCTTCGAACGCTTCCTGCGCTTCACCCACCGCTACTGGTTCCACGACATCGCCGAGCAGGCGCAGACGCGCGCGCTGTTCCGCATGACCACCGAGCACCTGCAGACCGATTCGCTGTACGCCGAAGTCAAGGAGCGCACCGCCGACATGAACACCTATCTCGACGCCGACGGCCTGCGCCGCCAGGCCAACACGGTGGTGCGATTGACGGTGGTGACGATCTTCGGCCTGATCGGTTCGATGACCACCGGCTTTCTCGGCATGAACCTGCTGGCGGAAGCGAATTCGCCGCTGTCCCGGCGGCTGCTCCTGTTCGTGCTGGTGGCCGGCGTCTTCAGCGGGCTGACAATCTACACCATGGTGAAATCGAAACGGCTGTCGGACTTCCTCGACGCGGTGTCCGACGAACGCCTGTCAACCTGGAGCAAGGTCAAGGCTTTCGCCGCGGTATGGCGGCCTGGACGCGAATGAAGCCCGAAAAAGAAAGGCCCCGTGACGGGGCCTCTCGTGCGGCATGCAAGCAGATGCTTACTTGACGCGGTTCTTGTACTCGTCGGTACGGGTGTCGATTTCGATCTTGTCGCCGATTTCGACGAAGGCCGGAACCGGCAGCTCGAAGCCAGTGCCGATACGGGCCGGCTTCATGACCTTGCCCGAGGTATCGCCCTTGACGGCCGGTTCGGTATAGACCACTTCGCGCACGACGCTGTTGGGCAGCTCGACCGAGATCGCCTTGCCGTTGTAGAACACGACTTCGCACTGCAGGCCGTCTTCGAGGTACTTCAGCGCGTCGGTCATGTTCTCGGCTTCGACTTCGTACTGCTCGTAGTCGGCGTCCATGAACACGTACATCGGATCGGCGAAGTAGGAGTAGGTGACTTCCTTGCGGTCGAGCACCACGACTTCGAACTTGTCGTCGGCCTTGTAAACCGACTCGGACGGCGCGCCGGTGAGCAGGTTCTTGAGCTTCATCTTCACGACCGCGGCATTGCGGCCGGACTTGTTGTATTCGGTCTTCTGCACCACCAGCGGGTCGCTGCCGACCATGATGACGTTGCCCGAGCGGAGTTCCTGAGCGGTTTTCATGCTGATTCCTGATTGAGTCGATGCGGCACGGCTGCCGCATGTCCTTGAAAAATTTAGCCGCGGGATTCTACCCTGCCGATGCCTTGCTGTGCGAGCAGAATTCCACCAGGCGCGTCACCAGGTCCGGCCGTACGGCGAGGGAATCACCCCAGGCGGCCGCATGGCGGCCCAGCGCCGGCAGCGCGGCGGCGAAGGCCGGCCATGCCGCCGCCGGATCTCCACGGCCGTTCCAGGCCAGCCAGAAATCGCTCAGTGCAGTCTTCCCCTGCGCCGGCAGGCCGGCGGTGTAGCACGCCATGAAGGCTTCGAGCTTGTCGAAGTGGGCCTCGTCCTGCTGCGGATAGATGTGCCAGGCAAAAGGCCGGCCGGCCCACTGGGCGCGGACGAAGGAGTCCTCGCCGCGGACGAAGTTCAGATCGCAGGCCCACAGCAGCTCGTCGTAGCCGTCCTGGTCGGTGAAGGGCAGCACATGCAGGTCCAGCGCGCCCTTGCTCACGGCATCACCCACGCCGAGCCCGCCGCGGCCGAGGGCGCGCGCCACGTCCGCCAGCACCCGCCCTTCGGGAACGAACAGATGCGTCCGCCGAAGCCCCTTCATCCAGGCCTGCAGCAAGGCAGGCAAAGCCGGCTGCTCGTAGGCGAACAAGGACACGCAAGTGTCGCCCGCCTCGCGCCGCACGCCTCTGCGTGCAAGCCATTGCTCACGCCCGCAGCGGTCGCGCAGGAAAGCGGCGCGGCGCTCCAGCAGCCCTGGCTCACGCAGCAGGCCCCCCGTTCCATCACCGAAACCCGGAAAGAAGAAATGCTTGGCCAGCGGCAGGCGCGGATGCGGCGAAGCCATGCCGTGGCAGCCCGCCACCCAGTCCTCGGCCGACAGGTATTCGAGGTTGATCCACACCGGCGCCGGCTGCCGCCGCGCCATGGCCTGCAGATGCGTTTCAGGGATCTCGCAGGCGAAGGCTTCGATGACGACACTGGCCGGTTCCACGGCAGGAAAGGGCGCGGCCCACTGCCGCAGTTCCACGCCTGCGATGACGCCGCCCACGGCCGGGTCGATGTTTCCGGCTGCCGGACAGAGGCGCAGCAGCACCGCCCAGTCATCCACCCACAGCCGGACGCCGGCACCCGTACGCGCCGCCAGATCCCGTGCCAGCCGCCAGCACACGCCGATATCCCCAAAATTATCCACAACCTGGCAGAAGATCTCCCAGGTGGGAACAGAGGGTTCATGGGCGGCATTCATGGATGTGGATAATTTTGCGTAGAAAGAGGGGAAAGCTTGTGAACAAAGGGGAAAAATCGCATTGCCGGAAAAACCATGGACAATCGGCGCACAGGCATCCGCTTGCCTTGTCCACGCTGTTCTACAGTCCAGGAACCAGTGCGCTTCAAGGCCTTGACGGACTTATCCACAGATTTTGCCTTACTGTTTACATCTTTATCTTTAAATAAAAAGAAAAACATATAGAACAAACTTGGCACCTTTCCTCAGCGTTGCCGGCAGGTAGAAAACAAAAATGGAAGACCTCGTGGCAGGACTGGAAACACACGAGGGTGGACCGGGAGTCAGGCCAGGCAGGTCCATAGCCTGCGAAACCCGCCACACAGAACTTCGTGCCGGGTTTCACCTTCGATGCCACCGGTACGGCCCGTACCTGGTGGCCAAAGCAACTACTCAGACGAAATCGGCCAAGGCCTGCAAGTCGCCGGTTTCCAGCCAACGCCATTGCCCGGGTTCGAGCGCAGGATCCAGCGACGAGCCGCCGATCCGGCTGCGCTGCAGGGCTTCCACCCGGTTGCCGGCGGCACCGATCATGCGCTTGACCTGGTGGTACTTGCCTTCGCAGATGGTCAGTTGCAATTGCGTCGGCGAAGTCAGCACGCAGGCGGCTGCAGCGATCGGCGCCGGCTCGTCGTGCAATTCGACCCCGGCAAGCAGGCGGGCGGTGAAGCTTTCATCCACCGGATGCTTCAGCGTCACCTCATACACTTTCGGCGTGCGCTTCTTGCCCGAGCTCCACTGGTGGATGAACTGGCCGTCGTCCGACAGCAGCAGCAATCCGGTGGTGTCCTGGTCCAGCCGGCCGACGCACTGCACGCCGCGCAGCAGCATCTGCTGCGGCAGCAGGGTGAATACGGAAGGGTGGAAGGTCGGCTTGTGCGAGCACTCGTAGCCGGCAGGCTTGTGCAGCATCAGGCAGGCCTTGGCGCGGTAGCGCCAGCTCTCGCCGCCGACGCTGAATTCGAGCCCCGCCGAGCCGTCGCTGCTGCCCGGGTCGAAATCGGCGGAAGGGTCTTCGCACGGAACGCCGGCGACGCTGACATGGCCGGCACGGATCAGGGCACGGCATTCCTTGCGGCTGCCGAATCCCTGGGAATGGAGGAGTCGTTCGATCTGCATGAGGCGCATGTTATCCCGGCCATGGCGGGCGTCGGGGTAAACTGTGGCGCTCGCCGTTCAGGAGATGCCCGTGAATTTCGAACACCTGGTCGAAGTCAATGACCTCGCCGATCCGCAGCAGGACGTGCTGACACGCGAGGAGCTGTGGTTCGGCCTGCTGTGCAGGGCGGAAGACGCGCGCGCCTTCCTGCCGGGGCTGGAAGCCTGCAACATCGTCGAGCGCAGGGACGGCGAACTGGTGCGCGACCTGCATTTTGGCCATGCGATCGTCCGCGACCGCGTGACCTTCAAGGCGATGGAGTGGATCTGCTTCGAATCCGAAGCCAACGAGGAGCATGCCGGCGGTAGCTTGAGGATCAGCATCGAGGAGCCGGAGACCGGCTCGCTGTTCCTGCGCTTCCGCTATCGCACCACGCTGCCGGAAGGCGCCGGCAGCGAGGACGGTCGTTATGTCGAGTTCGTGCGTTCGGCCTATCACCAGTCCGACGTCGATACCGTCCGCGTCATCCGCATGATCGCCGCATCCGGCGGCTTGCAGCAGTGACCCTGACACACTGATTCCAATCTTTACCGCGCCCGCTGCAGCCATGGCGGGCGTGTTTTCGTTCACAACAAGGAAGACCCCTACCGATGTGGTTCAAGAACCTGCAGATCTATCGCCTGCCCGCCAACTGGGACATCAGCGCCGAGCGCCTGGAAGAGCAACTGGCGAAGAAGCCCTTCCACCCCTGCGGCAGCCAGGACATGGAAAGCCGCGGCTGGCTGTCGCCGCTGAACAACGAGGTGCTGGTGCATGCCGTCGGCGGCCAGTGGCTGGTGTCGCTGGGCTTCGAGCACCGGCTGCTGCCTTCGGCCGTGGTCAAGCAGGAAGCCGATGAGCGTGCCGAGGAAATGGCCGAGCAGCAGGGCTACAAGCTCGGCCGCAAGCAGATGAAGGAGCTGCGCGAACAGGTCACGCAGGAGCTGCTGCCGCGCGCCTTCACCCGCCGCCGGCGCATGTTCGCCTGGATCGATCCGGTCAACGGCTGGCTGGTGGTCGACGCCGCCAGCCAGAGCAAGGCCGAGGACGTGCTCGAACAGTTGCGCCATACCCTCGACAGCTTCCCGCTGAGCCTGCTGCGTACCGAACGCTCGCCGACTTCGGCGATGGCCGACTGGCTGGCCGGTGGCGAGGCGCCGGAAGGTTTCACCATCGACCAGGACTGCGAGCTGCGTTCGATCGGCGAGGACAAGGCGGCCGTGCGCTACGTGCGCCACACGCTGGAAGGCGAGGAGGTGAAAGGCCACCTCGAGGCCGGCAAGCTGCCGACCCGGCTGGCACTGACTTTCGACGACCGCATCAGCTTCGTGCTGACCGAGAAGCTGGAAATCAAGCGCCTGGATTTCCTCGACGTCGTGCGCGACCAGATCGACGGCGAGCAGGACGATGCCGAAGCGCTGTTCAACGCCGAATTCGCGCTGATGACCGGCGAGCTGGCGCAGCTGCTGCCGGCAATCGTGCAGGCACTGGGTGGCGAGATCGTGGCCACACCGGCCGAGGCAAAACCGGACGCCACGCCGGCGATGAAGGTGCCGGCTCCTGAAACAGCAACGAGTGTGGCGGCAGACGATCCGCCGTTCTGACCTCTTTCAGGCCCTTTCCCGCAAGGAAAGGGCCTTTTCTTTTGGTGTATACAGGTTCTATATATTTAAAAGACTGTAAACATCATGTACGCCCTGTTTCTGTGGATAAGCTTCTTTATTACTTTAAAAACAGTTGTTTGTGCACTGCATAAGGCCGTGCATGGTTCGTCTGGAAGCACTGGATGCTTTGTTGATGAAAAACACCATGTGCGGCAGAACCGGCTTTGTCCACAGTTTCCTCCCCTTCAGGACCACAGTTTTTCCACTGCACCGGATACCCATCCGTACTGGGGAATCGAACCGGCAGCAGCCGAGCTGCGCTAAAGTCGCGCCATGGACTACACATCACTCATCGAATGGTGGCACTGGGAAATCGTCGGCGTCGGGCTGGTGCTGCTCGAGCTGGTGATCCCGGCCTTTTTCGTCATCTGGTTCGGCCTTGGCGCGCTGCTGGTCGGCTTGCTGCTGCTGGCGATGCCGGATTTGTCCCTGCCGACGCAGATCGCCGCCTGGACGGTGGCGTCGGTGGCGATGGCGGTGCTGTGGTTCCGGGTGTTCAAGCGCTCGCAGCACAAGACCCTGATCGGTACCGCTGCGGGCGAGGTCATCGGCGAAGTAGGGTTGCTGGTCAGCGCAGTGGCGCCGTTCGAGCGTGGCAAGGTACGCTTCCAGCGTCCGGTGCTGGGCGCGGAGGAATGGGCCTGCATGGCCGAAAGTCCGATCGCGGCCGGCGAGCGGGTGCGCGTCGTCAGCGTCGAAGGCAGTTTCGTCAAGGTGGCGAAAGCCTGATCGTTTCAATCCACGGGAAAACACATCCATGACCGAAGGCCTCGCCATCGCGCTCGCCGTCCTGATCTTCATCGTCATCACCATCGCCAAGGGCGTGCGGCTCGTCTCCCAGGGCGAGGAATGGGTGGTGGAACGGCTCGGCAAGTACCACGCCACGCTGCGGCCGGGCCTCAACATCCTGATTCCCTATCTCGACAACGTCGCCTACAAGCTGGTGACCAAGGACATCATCCTCGACGTGCAGGAGCAGGAGGTGATCACCCGCGACAACGCGGTGATCCTGACCAATGCCATCGCCTTCGTGAAGGTGACCGATCCGGTCAAGGCGGTGTATGGCGTGACCGACTTCTCCGAAGCGATCCGCAACCTGATCATGACGACATTGCGCTCGATCGTCGGCGAAATGGAGCTGGACGAGGCCTTATCGTCGCGTGACAAGATCAAGGCCAGGTTGCGCGAGAGCATTGCCGACGAGGCGGTGGATTGGGGCCTGACGGTGAAGTCGGTCGAGATCCAGGACATCAAGCCGTCGCCGTCGATGCAGAAGGCGATGGAGCTGCAGGCCGCCGCCGAACGCGAGCGCAAGGCCGCGGTGACCAAGGCCGAAGGCGCCAAGCAGGCGGCGATCCTCGAAGCCGAAGCCCGGCTGGAGGCGGCCAAGCGCGACGCCAATGCCCAGGTGATGCTGGCCGAGGCTTCGGCCGAATCCATCCGCCGGGTGACGGCGAGCATCGGCGACCAGACCACGCCGATGCTCTATCTGCTGGGCGAGAAGTACATCGCTGCGCTGGAGAAGCTGGGTGAAGGCAGCGGCTCCAAGGTGGTGGTGATGCCGGCCGACCTGCAGGAAACCCTGCGCGGCCTCGTCGGCCGGCTGGGGGTGCGCGGCTGAAAGCCGCGGCTGCATGAATCGAACCAAACCAAGCAACAGGAAGAGGACCATGAAACTCGAAATCCATAATGCAGGACGCGTATTGCTGGCCGCCACGGCCCTGTCTGCCGCCGCAGGCGGCGCGATGGCGCAGAACTTCGTCACCGACAAGGCCGAAGTCGAGAAGATGCTGAGCGGCGCGACCTTCATCGGCGTCTATCTGCGCACCGAGTCCGCCTACACGCTCAGTTTCGGCACCGACGGCAAGCTGACCGACGCCACCGGCGCCAACGGCCGCTGGTGGGTGGATGAGCAGGGGCGCTACTGCCGCGAATGGCTGGACGGCAAGCTCCAGGGCAATTCCGGCTGCATGGAAGTCGAATTCGACGACGGCCAGGTCGCGTTGTATTCCAAGGGCAAGAAGGTTTCGGAAGGCATCCTGACCAGCAGGTGAGCATGGCCTTGCCGATCCGTTTCTGCCTGCTCGTCTGCGGCCTGTTCGCGGCTGCCGGCGCCGCTGCGATGACGCTGACGGTGCAGAACGAACCTCACCTGGCGCATGCCCGCGCCTTGGTGCAGGAGGCCTTGCGCGTCGGCGGGCTGACGGTCGACATGGTCGATGCGTCCAAGGGCAACGAGCGGCGCAACGTGGCCCTGATCTCCGAGGGGCTGACCCACATCGACATGATGCCGGCCACGCCCATCCGTCTCGAGCTGGTACGCAGCGGCAAGCTGAGGATGATCCCGATTCCGCTCGACCGCGGCCTGCTGGGATACCGGGTCAATCTGCTGCTGGAGAGCCGGCGCGACATGCTTGCCGGCGTCCGGACTGCGGAAGACCTGCGGGCCTTCAGCCTGGGGCAGAACGTCGGCTGGATGGACGTCGAGATTTACCGTGCGGCCGGCATCCCGACCAAGGAGATCAAGGATTGGGCCGACGGTGAGTTCGCGCTGCAGATGGAGGCCGGCTTTCTCGATCTTTTCCCGCTCGGGCTGGAAGAGACGCTCACCCACTTCCTGCCGCATTTCCGCAGGAAATACCCGCAATTGACCATCGATCCGCATGTGATCGTGCGCTATCCGTGGTTTCGCTTCGTGTGGGTGTCGCCGAAGCCCGAGGCCGACGAAGTCTTCGATGTACTGCAGCGTGGCTTCGACGAAATGGTCGCCAACGGCCGCTTTCTGGAGATCTGGCAGCAGTATCGCAAGCCGCCGCCGGATTCGGTCTTCAAGGACCGTGTCATCATCGACATCCCCAACCCCTTCTACGGCTACGACCTGGTGCCGCCGAAGTATCGCCATCTTCTTTTCGAGGACAGGGCGAAGTGAGCCTCGGATTTCCGTGGAGCGATACCCGGCCCCGCCGGCCGCTGTATCGGCAGTTCATCGGCCAGCTGCTCATTCCCCTGGTCATCGCCTTCGTGCTGGCTGCCGCCGGCACGGTGCTCATCGGCTACCGGGTCGAACTTGCGGCGCAGGTTTCGCACCGGGAGGATCTCGTTCGCGTCTTCTCGCACGCCCTGGTCAAGCCGCTGTGGGATTGCGACAGCACGGCCTCGCAAGGCGTGGTCGATGCATTGGCCTCGCTGCCGACGGTAGCGGGCGCCCAGTTGCAGGATTTGTGCAACAACCTGTCGCTGAAGGCGGGTGAGGTCGGGTCTGCACAGACGGAAACGCAGCAATACAGCCAGCGCGTGATCTACGTCGACCAGCAGGGACGCCAGTACACCGTCGGCGAGCTGACGGTGACCTTCCATCCGGCTTCCATCGCCAATGCCGCGCTCGACATGATGTGGCGCTATCTGGTGCTGTTCTTCGTCATGCTCGGTGTGATGATGGTGGGCGCGATCCTGGTCTTCAGGCGCACCATCAGCCAGCCGCTGGCGCGCTTCCAGGCAGCCATCCGCACCGGCGTGGGCTTCGGCGGCGACGATCTGCCGCGGCTCGACGACGAGATCCGCAAGCACAACGACGAGCTCGGCGACGTCATGCGCGCCTATGACGAATTGATGGTCGAGCTTGCCAGCGTGATCGACAGGTTGCGCGACAACGAACGGGTGCTGATGGAGATCGCCCGTCTCGACCCGCTGACCAAGCTCGGCAACCGGCTGGTGCTGGAAGAAGAACTGTCCGACGCGGTGGCGCGTGCCGAGCGGCAGCAAACGATCGGCTGCGTGATGCTGATCGACCTGAATCGTTTCAAGCCGATCAACGACACCTATGGCCACGCGGCGGGGGATGCCGTGCTGAAGGAAACGGCGCGCCGCCTGTTGAGCAGCGTGCGCCGTTCCGATACCGTGGTCCGCCTCGGCGGCGACGAGTTCGTCGTCATTGTCGAGAACCTGCATTGGCCCTACGAACCCCAGGTCCTGATCGACAAGCTGTACAGGGCCATTTCCGCGCCGCTGGAGTACGACGGCCACATTCTCGAAGTCGGCGCCAGCATCGGTGCGGCCTGTTTCCCCGCCGACGGTACGAACAGCGTGACCCTGCTCGCCCATGCCGACCATGCCATGTACGCCAACAAGAAGCGCGAGCAGTGAAAGGCGGCCTGGTCCGTGCGTTCAGCGCCGCAGTGCGCGGACGGCTTCGGCCAGGGCCCGCACCGACAGCGGCGAGCTGCCTTCTGCCTTGTTGCTGAGCGTGACGTAGGCGTTCCGGCCGGCGCCGACCGTGCCGGCGATGACCCGTGCCAACGCGGCACGGGTGTCCAGATCCGGATCGATCAGCTTGTCATAGGGCGCATACACGCGGCGTGCTTCCTCGTAGCCGAAGGCGCCGTGCAGCGGATTGAGATTCCAGCGGCACACCAGCGGCCCCGGCCACAGTGCACGCAGAATGGGAATCTGATCGGTAATGCGTGGCATCTTGGCATGCAGACCCATGCAGTAGGTCGCGCCGGTGTCGCGCAGCGCCTGGGTGAAAGCCGGCACCAGCCATTGCGGATCGCGCACTTCCACCGCCACCACGGCATCGGGCGCAGTGGCGCGCAGCTCGGGGATGGCAGCCAGCATCGTGTGCAGGCGCGCGATCAATTCCGGTATCCGCGTCAGCCAGTCGGTGGGCAGCGGGCTGATCTGGAACACCAGCGCGCCGGCTTTCTTGCCCATGCCGGCCAGCACGGGCTCGATGAAATCCCGCAGCGCAGGCTCCGTGGCGAGGAAATCGGGATTCGGCTGGCGCCCGCGGCCCGATGAGTCGCGCAGCATGGCATCGGTCACGGCGCCCGGCGCCTTGATCACGAAGCGGAAATCCTCGGGCACCTGCGCCGCATAGTCGGCGTACTGGGCTGCGCTCAGTGGCCGGTAGAAGCTGCGATCGAGCCCGACCGTGCGAAACAGCGGATGCTGCGCATAAGCCGGCAGGCCGTGGCTGGACAGCACCGCGTCCGGATAGTCGCGCTTCCACACCATTCCGGCCCAGCCTGGGTAGTTCCACGACGAAGTGCCGAAGCGCAGCCGAGGAGGCAGCGCGGCGGCCAGCTCGACCAGCGCCGGGTCGGGCGCTGCAGCCTCGACTACGGGCGGCAGGCCGGCCTCGTCATTGGCGAAAAGCGAATTCTGCATGGCTAGTGAGAGACGGGCGCAATGAGCGGAATTCTAAGCCGATGCGCGATAATCGCCCGCTCGAAACACCCGCGGAGACGAAATTGAGCATGCGCGAGCGGCTGGAAGTACTGCAGGAGCGGGATTTCGTCTTCTTCCTGAGCGCGAAGATCCTGGTCACGCTGGCCGCCGAGATGGTCAGCGTCGCGGTCGGCATGCAGGTTTATGAACTGACCGGCGACCTGCTCGCGCTCGGCCTGGTCGGGCTGGCGCAGTTCCTGCCGTTCGTGGTGCTGATCCTGCCCGCCGGCCAGGTCGCGGATCGCAAGGAGCGCAGCCGCATCATCGCCGTGTGCTTCGCCCTGCAAGGCTTGGCATCCGCCGCGCTGTTGGCCATCACGCTGTCGGGCTGGCGCGAAGTCGGCCTGATCTACGCCGTGCTGGTGCTGCTCGGCTGCGCGCGGGCCTTCATGATGCCGGCCAGCCAGGCGGTGCTGATCAACTTGGTGTCGGCGCCGCGTTTTGCCCAGGCGGTGGCGCTGCACTCCTCGTCCTTCCACATCGCGGTGATCGTTGGTCCGGTGCTCGGCGGCGTGGTTTATCTCGGCGGGCCGCACGCGGTCTATGTCGCCTCGACCACGCTGTTCTGCTGCGCGGTGCTGCTGATGAGCCGGGTGCGCAGCGGCTTGCGCCACGTGTCTGTACAGGAAAGTGATCGCGGTGCCGGCGCGGTGTTCGAGGGCCTGCGCTTCGTGTTCTCGCGCCCGGTGGTGCTGGGTGCGGTATCGCTCGACCTGTTCGCGGTGCTGTTCGGCGGTGCGGTGGCGCTGCTGCCGGCAATGGCGACCGACGTGCTGCATACCGACGCCGCTGGCCTCGGCCTGCTGCGTGCAGCGACGGCGGTGGGTGCTGCGCTGGCCGCAGTGATGCTGGTATGGCGGCCCATCCGCCGTAACGTCGGGCCCTGGATGTTCGGTGGTGTCGCCCTGTTCGGTGCCTCGATGGTGCTGTTCGGCCTGTCCACCAGCCTACTGCTGTCCGTCGTTGCGCTGGCGTTGAGCGGCGCGGGCGACATGGTCAGCGTCTATGTGCGCCAGATCCTGGTGCAGCACGAGACACCGGACGAAATCCGCGGCCGTGTCAGTGCGGTCAATTCGGTGTTCATCGGCGCCTCGAACCAGCTCGGCGACTTCGAATCCGGTGTTGCCGCGCGCCTGCTCGGCCTGGTGCCGGCGGTCGTGTTCGGCGGCGCGGCGACACTCGCCGTGGCCGGCGGATGGATGAAGCTGTTCCCGGTGCTGGCGAGGATGGACGTGTTTCCGCATCTGCTGGCGGCGGAGGCCGGGGAGCGCAAGAACGAAGCACCGTAGGCGGGGAACCGATCGGATCACCCTCTTCGTGGCCGATCGGTCGGCGCCTCCAACATTCTCACGGACGGTGTGACGCCAGGTTGTCGCTTTGGGGACGGCAGAAGCGCTTGTCGAACCAGTCGCGCAGCATGGCCTGCTCATAGGGCAGCGGCTTGCCGTCGTGGCGTACCCAGGCGCTGCGGCGCAGATAGTTCATATCTCTCAGCCGTTCGCGGCCGCTTTCCAGCGCAGTGCCATCGGCCGCATGCCTGGTGAATTCGAACTCCAGCCGTGGCCAGGTGATGTCGGTCATCATCCGCAGGTTGTCGTTGCCGTGATGCCACCATTCCTGGCGCCCGGCAAGGTCGACGTCGAGCACCCGCACTTCGAGGCGTTCGCCCGGTTTCAGGCAACGTTTGCCCTCGGTGGCAAAGTGGCGTTCCAGTGCCTTCAGGTTGCGTTCGCGGTCGTATCCGTAGCGGCCAACGTCGATGTAGCCTTCCGGCTCGACGAATTCCACCGTGACCTGCGGTGATGGTTCCGCCGGGGCTGTGATCGGGAAGGCCAGCAGCACAGCGGCTGCGGCGAGAAAGTGTTTGCGGAGCATGGCTGTTCTCCGTTGCTCATACAATCCTTCGACAAGGCTGCGGTGCAAAAGGTGCTGATACGGCGGTGTTGTTTCAGCGATCCGTGTCGTAGGATGAGCAGGGAACGTAGCGAAACCCATCGATCACGGCTTATTTTTCATACCGGTTTCCGCTCTTCACCCACAGCGCCATGAACTATCTCGCCCACGCCTTCCTCGCCGGTCCCTTGTCCTCCGACCGCGTCGGCGGCATCGCCGGCGATTTCGTCCGCGGCCCGCTCGACCCGCTACCGCCTGGCATCGGCCCCCTGCTCGGCGCCGGCCTCGTCCTGCACCGCCGCATCGACGCCTACGCCGATACGCATCCCGCCTTCCAGCGCAGCCGCGCCCGCGTCAGCGCCCAACGCCGCCGTGTTGGCGGCATCATGGTCGATCTGTTCTATGACCATTTCCTTGCCGTGCATTGGACGGAACTGGCGAAGGATTTGCCCGGGGAAAGCGAGCTGGAATGCTTCACTGCCAACACCTATCGGCTCGTCGCCATCCATCCCGAGCCCTTGCCGCCGGCGTTCCGTGAGGTGTTCGCCCGCATGGCCGCGCAGGATTGGCTGGCCAGTTATCGCGACCCGGCTTCGGTGGCTTTGGCCCTTGATCGTATCGGGGAATATCGCTTGCGACAGCCCAATCAGTTGAAGGGGGCGGGGGAGGAGTTGCTGGAGAATTACACGGGTTTTGAAGAGGATTTCATGGTGTTCCTGCCGGATGCGCTGGCGTTCGCGGGGTCGGTGCAGCGGGAGCGCTTCCTCGTGAAAGACCAGGGTCGGGGGGACATGAGCTGAATCCGCGCAGGGAAGGCTGTCTGCATTATGGCCGCACGGTGATCTATGGTTTTGCGGCTCTGACCGGGTCAGAGATCTCTTGCTTAAATATCCAGCTATCCGGGCGCAGAAGGCGGTGGTGACCGTGCCGTCCAACTAATGGAGCCGCAGGCGCGGTGGCGCGGCTTATATAAGAATGTTGATCACGAGGCAATCTGGCGATTCCAACATTCATAGGGGGAGATACCACAGATGGCAGTACGCGAATTCACCGCCGAAGGCGCCTTGCATCTCTTTTCCGGGCTGCCCAGCGCGCTGTGCCCAGCCCATATTTTCCAGGCGATCGACGACGAGCAACTGAGGGCGCAACTCGTCGGCTGCAATCTTTATCTGGTGACCTGTCGCCGACGTATTCTGGTCGATCCTAGGTCCATTGATCTAAGTGGAGACACGATCACCGGCCACCTCTGCGTCGCTCGCGAAGGCTGGGTGGCGCTGCCGTTCCGATTCCGTCTATCGTTCGAGCATCACCTGGGCCATCCTGAATCCCTGGAGGTGATGGTTTCGACCGGAGGTACGCATGTGGCCGTGCAGCGCGGCGGCGCCACGATCTTCATCGCCTCGCATGTGATCATCGCCCAGGCGGAATGTGATCTCACCGCCGAAGAACGCGACCTGCATGTCCTGTACGTTGGCCAGGGCGTCGGTCGCACCCGCGCCAAGCTGGCGATCGACCGCCTTTCCAACCATGCGACGCTGCAGCGCATCCTGGCGGACATGCATACCTACCACCCGGATACGGAGGTCCTGTTGTTGCTGTACCGGTTTGATCAGTCCAGGACGATCGTGAGCACGGGCGGCGACATGAATCTCGAGGTCGCCGCCGGAACCAATGAGGATGGGCTTCACTTGAAGCGGCTGTGCGATGCGAGGATCGACCGGCGGGCGCGCATCTCGCTGGCAGAAGCGGCCCTGATCAATTATTTCCAGCCGCCCTACAACGTGATGTTCCGGAAGACGAACTTCGCGACGCAGCGCAAGCTCAGGCTGTTGCGGGAAGTACTGAGTCACGACCTGACCGGGCTGATCGTGGAGATCTGTTCGCACACCCTGCGCGCGCGATTGCGCTCCGAGGCGCACCCGCCCGTCGAACTCGATTCCGTGATTGTTGAGGGGTACCGCCACCTCGCGGAAGAATCGGGTGAGCTCGCGGAACAGGCGCGCCAGGAACTGGAGCAGATGCTGCATACCCACAACGCCAACTTTCCACTCACCCGGGCAGACGAGCGCGACACCTTCCTCCATGGAACATGCTGGTTCGGTACAGATGAGCGACAGTCGTTTCTCTAGCCGTTGCGGATGGAATCCCTTTCAACGGAGAAGCAGGTTGAACCACCTCGATTTCTCGTTTCTCAGTTCCTTGTTGCTTCGCCGGGCGGTTCGTCTGGTTTGTGTGCGCTAGCTTGGCAAGTCGTATCAATTGCGAATCGAGAAGCATTTCACGGTATGTGCTAGGTAGGTGAAGATGTTTGCTTTTCGGTTGGAGCGCTCCGTCGTCGCCCGGCCTTTGATCGACAGTTGTCGACCCGTTGCGGGCATTCGATTCTGCACGTCCAGTGACTGTTTGCAGTAGAAGCAAGCAGCTATTCTAGCGATGGCGCAGAGTCCGCGCTACCCGTCCATTACAGGTCCACGTGATTGCTGCTGAGACTGTACGCTATCCTTCTCCTTGGCGTTAGAAAGCTGCATGCGTCGAATCTCGTAGTGCATCTTTCGTGGCCAGTCTGAACCAAGACACTTATTGAGCAGTTGGTTCAACGCGGGAAAATCCACCAACTCAATCATCGAATTCTCGTTCGCTTCTTTGTGGGCTGCGCGCGTAAAGCGGCATGTGGCAATGACGACCCCTTTATTTGCTTGGCGTCGGGAAACCACCCCTAAAAGCTCTCGGATCGGACGGACTCCGACTGCATCCTCATATCGCTTGCATTGGATAAGTATGGTTGCCTTTGCTCCTGCATCCATGCCAAACGCCTCCACATCGACACCGCCATCGTATGACTTTCCGGTTAGCCTAGTCTTATACCCAAGCCGTGTATAGAGTGCAGCGACTAGGAACTCGAAGTCTTCTGGAGCCAGTGCGAGTAACTCATCTCGTGGGTTCTCTCGATGAAAATAGCGTGCCTTGATGACAGCCTCGGCATCCACCAGACCACGAGCACGACCATCCGGGAAGTGTTCACAATGAGCCAAAAAGTAAGCATCCAAAGCACTGATTGCTTTCGACGGATGATCGGGGAGAAGATCAAGAACCCACGTGTTCCCCTGCCAAGGCAGGAATGGAGGTTCCATCATTCTCCTGATGAACTCGCTTGTCTCCATTAGGTGCTCCAGCTCCTCGTTAGGCAAGGTGTACAGGTAGTTTCTCGTATGCTGATCAGCACCCAACGAGCCGCCTTCAAAAAGAAAGTTTTGCAGAATGCATTTAACCACCGCTTCGGGATAACTGTTAATTTCCTCTAGGAATTGATTTCGATGGTCATCCGTTGGAAACTCGTAATCCGTTAGTTGCACTTTGCGTTCATGCTTGGGTTGGATAACGTGTTTTAGCCACTCCTCCAGAGTAAGGTCGCGTGCGGTAATGAATGGCTTTTCCTTTGACATGACAAAATATTAATTCTTACGCTGAGTGTCCATGGCCGAACGTTCTGGTTTTTCGTCATCGTGGCCCTGAATGTTTGAAGCGGTCAGTTGTCGGGCCGGCCGTGAAGGACCGCAGGTGGCCGATAGCGGATGTTATCAGCATCCTACCTGGCGGTTAGCTTTGGCTTGAATTCTGACGCTCGCTCTGTGAGGTTTCCATGAAAAAAGCTCCCTGGGGAGCTTTTTTCATTATCTCTGTCACCAACAATCTCACACATCAATATTCTGCGCATACAGCGCATTCCCCTCGATGAACGCCCGTCGCGGCTCCACGTTGTCCCCCATCAGCGTCGTGAAGATCTCATCCGCCGCAATCGCGTCATCGATCTGCACGCGCAGCAGGCGGCGAACCGCAGGGTCCATGGTCGTTTCCCACAACTGCTCGGGATTCATCTCGCCCAGGCCCTTGTAGCGCTGCTTGGTGAGGCCGCGTTCGACTTCGCGCAGCAGCCAGGTGATGGCATCGGCGAAGCGGGTGATGGGCTGGCGCTTTTCGCCGCGGCGGGTTTCGGCGCCGGGGCCGATCAGGCCGGCGATGGCTTCGGCGGCGTTGCGGATGCTGCGGTAGTCGCCGGAGACGAGGAAGTCCTGTTCGATCCAGCCGTACTTGAGGTTACCGTGGTGCAGGCGCTCGATGACGAGGCGCCAGGCTTCGGCTTCTTCGTTGTACTCGGGGTAGATGCTGAGGCCGTCGGGCAGGTGGGGCTGGATGCTTTCGGCCGAGGCGCGGGCGGCGGTTTCGTCGTCGAGGCTGACCTGCAGGTCGTGGGCGAGCATGACTTGCAGGACTTCGGGGTCGATGTAGTTGGCCAGGCGCTTGATGACGGCTTCGGCCAGCAGGTAGCTGCGGGCGAGGCCGCCGAGGGCTTCGTCGACGATGGGCGCGGCGCTTTCGCGCGGGGTCAGGCTGGCGCCGTCGAGGGCGAGCTTGAGCAGGTGGCCGTTGAGCTCGTGGTCGTCCTTGATGTAGATCTCGGTCTTGCCGTGCTTGATCTTGTACAGCGGCGGCTGGGCGATGTAGATGTGGCCGCGTTCGACCAGTTCCGGCATCTGGCGGTAGAAGAAGGTGAGCAGCAGGGTGCGGATGTGGGCGCCGTCGACGTCGGCGTCGGTCATCAGGATGATGCGGTGGTAGCGCAGCTTTTCGGGCTTGTAGTCGTCCTTGCCGATGCTGGTGCCGAGCGCGGTGATCAGGGTGGCGATTTCCTGGCTCTGCAGCAGCTTGTCGAAGCGGGCTTTCTCGACATTGAGGATCTTGCCCTTGAGCGGCAGGATGGCCTGGAACTTGCGATCGCGGCCTTGCTTGGCCGAGCCGCCGGCGGAGTCGCCCTCGACCAGGTAGAGTTCGCACAGCGCGGGGTCTTTTTCCTGGCAGTCGGCGAGCTTGCCGGGCAGGCCGACGCCGTCGAGCACGCCCTTGCGGCGGGTCATTTCGCGGGCCTTGCGGGCGGCGTCGCGGGCGCGGGCGGCTTCGACGATCTTGTTGCAGATGGTCTTGGCGTCGATCGGGTTTTCGAGCAGGAAGTCGGCGAGCTTGCTGGCGACGACCTCTTCCACTGCCGGGCGGGCTTCGGAGGACACCAGCTTCATCTTGGTCTGGCTGGCGAACTTGGGGTCGGGCATCTTGACCGATAGCACGCAGGCGAGGCCTTCGCGCATGTCGTCACCGCTGATGTCGACCTTGGCCTTCTTGGCGATCTCGTTTTCTTCGATGTACTTGTTGATGACGCGCGTCATCGCCGCGCGCAGGCCGGTGAGGTGGGTGCCGCCGTCGGCCTGCGGGATGTTGTTGGTGTAGCACAGCACCTGTTCCTGGTAGCTGTCGTTCCACTGCATGGCGACTTCGACCGTCAGCTCGGCATCGTGGCCCTGGCCGGTGGGGATGCGGGTGTTGCCGGTGGCGTAGAAGACGTTGGAGTGCAGCACCGTCTTGGCGCGGTTGATGTACTCGACGAAGCCCTTGACGCCGCCGGCGAAGGCGAAGTCCTCTTCCTTGCCGGTGCGCTGGTCGACGAGGCGGATCTTGACGCCGTTGTTGAGGAAGGAGAGTTCGCGCAGGCGCTTGGCGAGGATGTCGTAGTGGTATTCGACGGTGCCGAAGATTTCGTCGTCGGCCAGGTAATGCACCTTGGTGCCGCGCTTGCTGGTTTCACCGACGATGCGTGCAGGGCTGACCTCGACGCCATCGACGACTTCGATGACGCGGTTCTGCGGTTTGCCGCGCTCGAATTCGAGCTGGTGCTTCTTGCCGTCGCGCGAGACGATGACCTGCATCCACTTCGACAGCGCGTTGACGCAGGACACGCCGACGCCGTGCAGGCCGCCGGAGACCTTGTAGCTGTTCTGGTTGAACTTGCCGCCGGCGTGCAGCACGCACATGACGATTTCGGCCGCCGAGCGCTTGGGTTCGTGCTTGTCGTCCATCTTGACGCCGACCGGGATGCCGCGGCCGTTGTCGGTCACCGAGATCGAGTTGTCGGCGTGGATGGTGATGACGATGTCGTCACAGTGGCCGGCCAGGGCCTCGTCGATGGAGTTGTCCACGACTTCGAACACCATGTGGTGCAGGCCGGTGCCGTCGGAGGTGTCGCCGATGTACATGCCCGGGCGCTTGCGCACCGCCTCCAGCCCTTCGAGCTGCTGGATGCTGGATTCGTCGTAGTCGTTGCTCCCTTGCGGGGCCGGCGTGTTTTGCGGTTCGGACATGGTCATCTCGGTGATTCAAAGAACGCTGCTGCTAAGAAACAAAATTGCCACAGTGGAGCGTGAAGAAACCGTAGCGAGCGGGTCGGCGTTGGCGCGAGAAGCGCAGCCATACTGCTGTATGGCGAGCATCACAGCGGCGACGCCGACCCGCGCAACAGGTTTATTCGCGCTCCACTAAATGCGCATCGGCATCACGACGTATTTGAACTTGTCGTTGCCGGGCAGGGTGATCAGGGCGCTGGAGTTGCCGTCGTTGAAGCGCCAGTCGACCGTCTCGGACGAGAGGTTGTTGAGCACGTCGAGCAGGTAGGTGACGTTGAAGCCGATGTCGAGCTTGTCGTCGTGGTAGTCGATTTCGAGCTCTTCCATCGCCTCTTCCTGCTCGGCGTTGGTCGACACGATCTTGAGCAGGCCGTCCTCAAGCACCATGCGCACGCCGCGGAACTTCTCGTTGGTCAGGATCGCGGCGCGCTGCAGCGCGGCCAGCAGCGGCTGGCGGGCGAAGTTGATCAGCTTGGGGTGGGCCTGCGGAATCACGCGCTCGTAGTCGGGGAACTTGCCGTCGATCAGCTTGGTGACGAGCTCGATCGGGCCGAAGCGGAACACCGCCTGGTTGCCGGCGAGGACGATTTCCAGCGGGTCCTCGCTGTCGGCGAGCTGGCGGGCGAGTTCGAGCACGGTCTTGCGCGGCAGGATGGCTTCGGTGCGCTGTTCCACCGGCGCGTCGAGGTCGGCGGCGGCATAGGCCAGGCGGTGGCCGTCGGTGGCGACCATGCGCAGTTCGCCGCCGTCGGCGATGATGAGCAGGCCGTTGAGGTAGTAGCGGATGTCCTGCTGCGCCATCGAGTACGACACCTGGGCGAGCAGGCGCTTGAAGCTGCGCTGGCTGATGGTGATGCGTGCGGCGGCTTCGTCCGGCGGCGACAGGCGCGGGTAGTCGGCGGCGGGCAGGGTCTGCAGCTGGAAGCGGCTGCGGCCGGCCTTGACGGTGAGGCGCTTGTCGTCGAGCGTCAGGTTGATGTCGACGCCGTCGGGCAGGGCGCGCAGGATGTCCTGCAGCTTGCGCGCGCCGACGGTGATCGAGGCGTCTTCGCCGCCGATGTGGCCGGCGGTGATGGTGCGGATCTGGATCTCGATGTCGGTGGCCAGCATCGTGAGCTGGTCGCCGCGCTTCTCGATCAGCACGTTGGACAGGATCGGGAGCGTGTGGCGCTTTTCGACGATGCCGGCAACCGACTGCAGCGGGGCCAGGAGCGCATCGCGGGTGGTGGTGAGCAGGAGCATGGCGTCAGATCGGGTCGTTGAGTTGATCGGAAGGAGTCAGTTTAGGGTCAGCCGCGCAGCACCTGGGTGAGCACGTGGACGTCGTGGTTGAGCTGGTGGTCGCCGAGGCGCAGCTCGGTAATGGTACGGCAGGCGTGCAGCACCGTCGTGTGGTCGCGGCCGCCGAAGGCTTCGCCGATCGCCGGCAGGCTCATCGGCGTCAGCTCCTTGGCCAGCCACATCGCCACCTGGCGCGGCCGGGCGATGACGCGGGTGCGCTTCTTGGAGTGCATGTCGGCGACCTTGATCTTGTAGTAGTCGGCGACGGTCTTCTGGATGTGCTCGATCGAAAGCTGGCGGTTGTGCGCGTGCAGCAGGTCCTTGAGCGCTTCCTTGGCCACTTCGAGGCCGATCTGGCGGCCGTGGAAGCGGGCATAGGCGACGACCTTGTTGAGCGCGCCTTCGAGCTCGCGCACGTTCGAGCGCAGGTTCTTGGCGATCAGGAAGGCGACGTCGTCGTCCACCGCCACCCGCAGCGCCTCGGCCTTCTTCTTCAGGATGGCGACGCGCATTTCCAGCTCGGGCGGCTCGATCTGCACCGTCAGGCCCCAGTCGAAGCGGGAGATCAGGCGGTCTTCCAGGCCCTGGATGTCCTTGGGGTAGGTGTCGCAGGTGATGACGATCTGCTTGCGCGCTTCGGTCAGGGCGTTGAAGGCGTGGAAGAACTCTTCCTGCGTCCGGTTCTTGTTGTTGAAGAACTGGATGTCGTCGATGATCAGCATGTCCAGCGAGCGGTAGTAGCGCTTGAAGGCGTCGAAGCTCTTCTGCTGGTAGGCGCGCACGACGTCGGCGTAGTAGTCCTCGACGTGCACGTAGCGGATCACCGCGCGCGGGTTGTGCCTGAACACCGCGTTGCCGATGGCGTGCACCAGGTGGGTCTTGCCGAGGCCGACGCCGCCGTAGACGAACAACGGGTTGTACGAGGTGCCGGGGTTCTGCGATACCTGCATCGCCGCGGCGCGGGCGAGGTCGTTGGCGCGGCCGGTGACCAAGGTGCCGAAGGTGAAGTCCGGGTTCAGGCGGGTTTTCTCGTAGGCCAGCTCGAGGCCGGACGATGCAGCCGGCGCAGCGGCGGTGTCCTTGTCGCGGCTGGCGGCGGCCGGTGCGCGCGGGGCACGGGCGGGCGCGGCTTCCACCGCAGCCGGTGCCGGGCTGGCATCGGCGGCCGGTTCAGCCACAGCGGGACGGGCTGCTGCGGCCGCAGCGGCGGCGGCCGGGCGGCTGGCGCGCGTGGCGCCGACCGGCGGCAACTGGAGTTCGACCTGCAGCGGGCTGCCGCCGAGTTCCTCGCCCAGTTCGTGGATGCGGCGCAGGTAGCGCTCGCGCACCCATTGCAGCACGAAGCGGTTGGGCGCGATCAGCTTGAATACGCCGTCCTCGCCGGACTCGGCCCGCAGGGTCTTGATCCAGGTGTTGAACTGCTGCTGCGGCAACTCCTGTTCAAGGCGCGACAGGCAGAAAGGCCAGAATTCTTCGGTCACGGCGGGTTCGTGGGCGTTCGGTTCGTGTTGTTTGTAGGCGCTATCTACAGCAAGTCGTGCGGCATGCGCGCTCAGGCGGCGCATTGGCGGGCACGGGCAGGGGGATGCTGCATGGGCGGCTTCTTGGCGGCCGGATGTTCGACGTCGGCGCCTGCCGTTGCCGGCGAAGCTCATGGACCGGCTATTCTAACCCTGCGAGCAGGACTTATCCACAGGCTCGGCCAAAAATTATGATTGACAAACATGGGATTATCCATTTAACTCTCGCGTTTGACCTAACATTGGCAGTCGATCATGAAACGCACCTACCAGCCCTCCGTCGTCCGTCGCAAGCGCACCCATGGTTTCCTGGTCCGCATGAAGACCCGTGGCGGCCGTGCGGTCATCCGCGCACGTCGTGCCAAGGGCCGTCATCGCCTCGCCGTCTGAGGTGACGTTGCCCCCGGGCGCTGACCAGGGTTTCCGCAGCGCTCACAGATTGCACAAAACGGATGAGTATTCATCCGTTTTTGCTTTTCGGCGGGCACTGCGCGGGCGCTTCTACATGCTGCACTATCGCCCCAACGGCCTCGACACGGCCCGGCTGGGCGTGGTGGTGGCCAAGAAGCTCGCCAAGCGCGCCAACACCCGCAACTTGGTGAAGCGCATCGCGCGCGAGATCTTTCGCCGCAATCGTGAATCCTTGCCCGCGGTCGACATGGTCGTCCGCCTGCATGCACCGGTCGCCAAGGCGACACGGGCCGAGATGAACCAGGACCTGCTCGCTTTGCTGCAAAAGCTGCCCCGGCCATGAAAACCCTGTTGATCGCCCTGCTGCGCTTCTACCGCTATGCGATCAGCCCCATGCTGGGGCGCAACTGCCGTTTTCATCCGACCTGCTCCGAGTACGCGATCGAAGCCGTCCAGCGCCACGGCGCACTGCGCGGCGGCTGGCTCGCGGCAAGACGGGTGGGGCGTTGTCACCCTTTCAATCCGGGCGGGTATGATCCCGTTCCCTGACCTGAGACAGAACGAATCCGATGGATCAACGCCGCCTCATCCTCTTCCTGGTTTTCTCCTTCTCGCTGGTGATGCTGTGGGAAGGCTGGATCAAGCATAACAACCCTGCGCCGGCAGCCCAGACGACGGCTGCCGCCGGCGCAGCGGCCGACGGTTCGGTGCCGACGCCGTCGGCCGGCCTGGCTGCGAGCCAGAACGCCGTGCCCGGCGGGCAGGCCGCCACTGCCACGGCGCCGCGCACCGTGGTCGAAACCGACCTGCTGCGTGCCGAAGTGTCCGCCGAGGGCGGCGACATCGTCCGCCTCGAACTCAAGCAGCACCAGGCCAGCGGCGAGAGCGACGCCAACTTCGTGCTGCTGGACGACGGCTCGGTCCGCCACCAGTATTTCGCCCAATCCGGCCTGATCGGCGAAGGCCTGCCGACGCACAAGACGCTGTTCGCGCTGCCGGCCTCCGAATTGGCGCTGAAGGACGGCGAGGACCAGGTCGAACTGCGCCTGCAGGCGCCCGAGCAGAACGGCCTGCAGGTCACCAAGGTGATGCGCTTCCAGCGCGGCAGCTACCTGATCGACGTCAGCTACGAGATCAACAACGGCAGCGGCCAGGCCATCGCTCCGCACGCCTACTTCCAGCTCACCCGCGACGGCAATGCCGCCGAGCAGGTCGAAGCTTTCGGCGTGAATACCTTCACCGGCCCGGCCTTCTTCACCGACGCCGAGAAGTTCCAGAAGGTGCATTTCGACGACATCACCGAAGGCAAGGCCAAGTTCGTCAAGAACGCCAGCGACGGCTGGGTGGCGATGGTGCAGCACTACTTCGTTAGCGCCTGGCTGCCGGAGCAGGGCGCGCAGCGCGAATACTTCGCCCGTCCGCTGGGCAACAACCTGTTCTCGGCCGGCCTGATCATGCCGGTGGCCGCGATCGAACCGGGTGCGCAGGCCACGGTCGGCACCCGCCTGTACGCCGGCCCGCAGGAGCAGGACAAGCTCGAAGGCATCGCCCCGGGGCTCGACCTGGTGGTCGACTACGGCTGGCTGACGGTGATCGCCGCGCCGCTGTTCTGGGTGCTGTCGTGGTTCCACAAGCTGACCGGCAACTGGGGCTGGGCCATCATCCTGGTGACCGTCGCGCTCAAGTTGCTGTTCTTCCCGCTGTCGGCCGCCAGCTACAAGTCGATGGCCAAGATGCGCGTGCTCGGCCCGCGCCTGCAGCGCATGAAGGAGCTGTACGGCAACGACAAGGCCAAGATGCAGCAGGAGATGATGAATCTCTACCGCACCGAGAAGATCAACCCGCTCGGCGGCTGCCTGCCCATCCTGGTGCAGATCCCGGTGTTCATCGCGCTGTACTGGGTGCTGCTGGGCAGCGTCGAGATGCGCCACGCGCCGTGGCTGGGCTGGATCCAGGATCTGTCGGCGAAGGACCCCTACTTCATCCTGCCGATCATCATGGGCGCTTCCATGCTGATCCAGATGAAGCTGAACCCGACGCCGCCGGACCCGATCCAGGCCAAGGTCATGATGGCGATGCCGATCGTGTTCACCTTCATGTTCCTGTGGTTCCCGTCCGGCCTGGTGCTGTACTGGGTGGTCAACAACATCCTGTCGATCGCCCAGCAATGGCAGATCACGCGGATGATCGAAAGTGCAAAACCCGGCAGCAAGGACGCCTGACACCATTGCCGCCATCGCGACGGCACCGGGCCGGGGAGGCATCGGTGTCGTTCGCGTCTCGGGCGCCAGCCTGAGCGAATTCGCCGCCGCGCTCTGCGGCCGCGCGCCGCAGCCGCGCAAGGCCATGCTGGCGACCTTCACCGATGCCGCCGGCGAGGCCATCGACCAGGGCATCCTGCTCCATTTCCCCGGCCCCGCCTCCTTCACCGGCGAGGATGTGCTCGAACTGCAAGGCCACGGCGGTCCGGTGGTCATGCAGATGCTGCTGGCGCGCTGCCTCGAACTCGGCGCCCGCCTTGCCGAACCCGGCGAATTCACCCGCCGCGCCTTCCTCAACGGCAAGCTCGACCTCGCCCAGGCCGAAAGCGTCGCCGACCTCATCGAAGCCTCGACCGCCGCCGCCGCCCGTTCCGCGGTGCGCTCGCTGTCCGGCCGCTTCTCGGAAGAAATCCACCGCATCGTCGATGCGCTGATCGACCTGCGCATGCTGGTCGAAGCCACGCTGGACTTCCCCGAGGAAGAAATCGAATTCCTCGAACGCGCGCGTGCGATGCCGCGCCTCGAAGAAATCCGCGACAAGCTCGAAAGCGTGCTCGACCGCGCCCGCCAGGGCGCGCTGCTGCGCAGCGGTCTCAACGTCGTGCTGGTCGGCGAACCCAACGTCGGCAAATCCAGCCTGCTCAACCAGCTCGCCGGTGAAGACCGCGCCATCGTCACCGACATCGCCGGCACCACCCGCGACGCGTTGCGCGAGACGATCCAGATCGAGGGCATCCCGCTGCACATCATCGACACCGCCGGCCTGCGCGAAACCGCCGACACCGTCGAACGCATCGGCATCGAGCGCACCTGGCGCGAAATCGAACGCGCCGACGTCATCCTGCGCCTCATCGACGCCAGCGCGACCGCGCCGGATAGCGCCCCCGAAGCCATCGACGCCCGCCTGCCACGCGACGCCGAACGCATCATTGTCGCCAACAAGATCGACCTCGCCGGCCTCGAAGCCGGCCGCATCGAAGACGAAAGCGGCCACGTCCGCCTTCAGGTCGCCGCCCGCCACGGCACCGGCATCGACCTCGTCCGCGCCGAATTGCTGCGCATCGCCGGCTGGCACGCCCACGGCGAAGACGTCATCCTCGCCCGCGAACGCCACCTCCACGCCCTGCGCGCCGCCCTCGCCCACGTCGAATCCGCCGCCACCCAGTCCGCCGCCCTCGAACTCTTCGCCGAAGAACTGCGCCTGGCGCAGGAAAGCCTCGGCGAGATCACCGGGGAGTTCAGTGCGGACGATCTGCTGGGGGTGATCTTTTCGAGGTTTTGCATCGGCAAGTGAGCGAGTAGTGAGAGCTTTTTTTAACATGAGTTGTTTTTCATGTTAAAAAATACGGAAAATTAGAACATGAAGCATGCTCTCATACATAATTCGCGTGTTGAATCGAATGGAGTCCTGACATGGCCCTGCAAGGCAACTACGTCATCCCCGAGTTGCCCCCGGCAGGTGTGGATTTCCATACGCCGGAACTCCTCAAGGCATTGGTGACGGCGCACCGCCATCTGGCGGAGCTGAAGGGGTGTGCCGCAAGCATTCCGAACCAGGGAATTCTGATCAATACCTTGGCATTGCAAGAGGCCAAAGCCAGTTCGGAGGTCGAGAGTTACGTGACGACCCAGGACGAACTGTTTCAGGCCGATCTGCACATCGCGGAATGGATGTCACCCGCAGCCAAGGAGGTATCTCGCTACCGTGAGGCGCTGATGCACGGGTTCGAACGCATGCGGGAGCAGCAAGGCATTTTGAGCAACGGAACGCTGATAGGGCTGTTTCAATTGCTCAAGAATAGCAGCGAAGCCTTTCGTTCCAGTGGAGGTACCGTACTGAAGAATGAAAGGACAAGGGCCACGGTGTTCGTGCCACCGCAGGATGGTGCAAGCGTGCTGGCGCATATGCAAGCCTTGGAACGCTTTATCAACGATGAAACCGTCTGTGACTTGGACCCGATCATCAAAATGGCTTTGATTCACCACCAGTTCGAGAGTATTCACCCTTTCAGCGACGGTAATGGCCGCATTGGCCGGATTCTGTGCGTGCTGTATCTGGTGCAGGCTGGTCTATTGGATACGCCGGTTTTGTATTTGTCGCGCTATATCAACCAGCACAAGAGGGACTACTATCACTTGTTGCAGGCAGTGCGCGACGAGACACCGAATGCGGCTGCGTGGCACGACTGGGTAAGATTTATGCTGTACGCGGTGGCGGAGACGGCTCAGCGTGCCGTGCAACTGGTGGGTGGCATGCGCGAGTTGATGGCCGAGACCAAGCGTCGCATGCGCACAAACTTGCCAAAGTTGTATTCTCAGGACTTACTCAACAACTTGTTTCGCCATCCCTACACGCGCATCGAGTTTGTGCAGCGCGATTTGAGTATCACACGGCAAACGGCGGCGCGTTATCTTCGGCAGCTGGCACAGGTGGATTTGGTGCAGGAGCATAGCCAAGGCAAGCATCTGTACTTCATCAACGTGCCGTTAGTGCAGTTGCTGGCTCAGGGAGAACATTGATGGCTGAACTATCCGGAATTTCCGGATAGTTCAGCGGAAGGACAGCCCCGATCCACGAAGCAGTCCATTTCCAGCCCTTACACCCCCACCGTCTCCGCCTGCTCCTCCAGCAGCACGTCGCGTTCACCTTCCCGCACCCAGGTCGTCAGGCCCATCTTCGCCATCAGCGCGAGGAAGGGGCGAGGCGGCAGTTCTTCGACGTTGACCATGCGGCGCACGTCCCAGGTGCCGTCGGCGATCAGCAGCGCGGCGGCGACGGCCGGGACGCCGGCGGTGTAGGAGATCGCCTGACTGCCGATTTCACGGTAGTTCTCTGCATGATCGCAGATGTTGTAGATGAATACCGTGCGTTCCTTGCCGTCCTTCTCGCCGCGCACCATGTTGCCGATGCAGGTCTTGCCGGTGTAGGCGGGGGCGAGCGAGGCGGGGTCGGGGAGGACGGCCTTGAGCACCTTGAGGGGGACGACTTCCTGGCCTTCGGCGGTGCGCACCGGCTTTTCGGACAGCATGCCGATGTTCTTGAGCACGGTGAACACGTTGATGTAGTGCTCGCTGAAGCCCATCCAGAAGCGGATGTTGGGCACGTCGAGGTTCTGCGACAGCGAGTGCAATTCGTCGTGGCCGGTGAGGTAGGCGGTCTGCTTGCCGACCACGGGCAGGTTCCAGTCCTTGCGGTACTCGAACATCTTCGAGGGCGTCCATCGCCTGTCCTGCCAGGACCAGACGGTGCCGGTGAATTCGCGGAAATTGACCTCGGGGTCGAAGTTGGTGGCGAAGTAGCGGTCGTGGCGGCCGGCGTTGATGTCGATGATGTCGATGGCGTCGATGCGGTCGAAGTATTCGTCGCAGGCCAGGCGGGCGTAGGCATTGACCACGCCGGGGTCGAAGCCGGCGCCGAGGATGGCCGTGATACCGGCGGTTTTGCAGGCTTCACGCCGTTTCCATTCGTAGTTGCCGTACCAGGGCGGTGTTTCGCAGATCTTGGCCGGGTCTTCGTGGATGGCGGTGTCGATGTAGGCTGCGCCGGTGTGCAGGCAGGCTTGCAGCACCGACATGTTCAGGAAGGCCGAACCGACGTTGATGACGATGCGCGCATCGGTGTCGCGGATCAGGGCTTCGGTGGCGGATATATCCAGCGCATCCAGCGCATGGGCGTGCAGCACGCCGGGGCGTTGCAGGCTGCCCTTGGCGTGCACCGAATCGATGATCGCCTGGCATTTGCCGAGGGTGCGGGAGGCGAGGTGGATGTCGCCGAACTGCTTGTTGTTCTGTGCGCATTTGTGCGCGACCACGTGGGCCACGCCGCCGGCACCGATGATGAGGACATTGGGTTTCATCTGTCAGCTCCTTGCGATGGAATGCCTGGCTTGCGCTCAGGACAGGCTGTCTGCGTAGTCGTGGTAGCCGAACTGGCGTACCACCCGTTCCGATCCGTCGAGCTCGCGCACGACGATGGAGGGCATGGTCAGACCGTTGAACCAGTTCTTCTTGACCATCGTGTAGCCGGCGGCGTCGCGGATCGACAGCCGCTGGCCGATTTCGAGCGCTTGCGGAAAATCGAACTCGCCGAAGATGTCGCCGGCCAGGCAGGACTTCCCATAGATCAGGTAGCGGTGCGGGCCTGCATGGGGTTCGACGCGGGCCTGCAGGCGGTAGATCAGGAGGTCCAGCATGTGGGCTTCGATCGAGGCGTCCACCACGGCCAGTTGCTTGCCGTTGTACAAGGTGTCGAGCACGCTGACTTCCAGGCTGGCGCTGTCGCTGATCGCGGCTTCGCCCGGCTCCAGGTAGACCTGCACGCCATGGCGTTCCGAGAAGCTGCGCAGGCGGGCGCAGAAGGCTTCCAGCGGATAGTCGTCGGCGGTGAAGTGGATGCCACCGCCCAGGCTGACCCATTCGACCTGCGAGAGCAGGGTGCCGAAGCGCGTTTCGATTTCACCGAGCAGGGCGTCGAAACGGGCGAAGTCGCGGTTCTCGCAGTTGTTGTGGATCATGAAGCCGCTGATTTGGCCGATGAAGGGCGCGACGCGCGCAGGATCGGCTTCGCCCAGGCGGCTGAACGGCCGGGCAGGATCGGCGAGGTCGTAGCCGGAGCTGCTGACGCCCGGGTTCAGGCGCAGGCCGACCGGCTTGCCGGCAGCGCGGCCGGCGTGGCGCTCGAACTGGCTCAGGCTGTTGAAGATGATCTTGTCGGCGTGGGAGACGACTTCGTCGATTTCGTGGTCGGCGTAGGCCACGCTGTAGGCGTGGGTTTCGCCGCCGAACTTCTCGTGCCCCAGCCGCACCTCGTACAGCGAGGACGAAGTGGTGCCGTCCATGTATTCACGCATCAGGTCGAAGACCGACCAGGTCGCGAAGCACTTGAGCGCGAGCAGGACCTTGGCGCCGGACTGCTTGCGGACGACGTCGATGCGCTGCAGATTCTTCAGCAGGCGCGATTTGTCGATCAGGTAGTAAGGTGTCTGAATCACGATGTCGCAATGGCCAAACTGCACCTTTCAAAAGCCGGGTGCAAATGAATCGGGCCGCGGCGTGCTGTGTCATGCCGCGGGCGTGTCGTAAAGGCACTGGCCAGGAGGGCCAGATTCAATGGGGTATTCGGCGGTGGTGCAGGGCCTGGCAAGGCCTGCGGCTGAATGGCCTGAGATCGAGGGGCGTGCGATGACAGCTGATGCGCACGACGGGCAGGCGGTACCCAGACCCTTGCGAAAATCGCGGTCTTGGGCTGTTTTCCGTTTGGGAGGTGTTCAGGCGAACTGAGACGATCCCCAATTGGAACAGGGCGTCTATTGACATGGCGTCCTCTCCAACCAGCAGATGGCCCGGCGGGGTGCCGGACGCGCCATTCTAAGTCAAGTATCCCGGAGTCTCAAGCCATTGTTTCCATTGGCTCTCTGCAGGATATCCACAGGTGGTGTCGCGGACTGCGCATGTCCGGCGCGTGGAGGCTTCCATTCCGGGTAAGATCGCAGGCGCGCGACGCACGTTCAAACGCTTGGGTAGCACGGCTGCCGGAGGAAAAACGGGCGTCTTGGCGTTGCGTGCCGGCATCCACGATGTCGACACCCCGATGTGTTCCACGTGAAACAAATGATGGATGCCGAATTTCTTTTCGTAGTGCTGGGCCTTGCCGCAATGTTTGCCGGCTTCGTGGATGCAATCGTCGGTGGTGGCGGCCTGATCCAGATTCCTGCCTTGCTCGCGGCTTTCCCTGCCAGTGCACCGGCAAACCTGTTCGGCACCAACAAGATCGCCAGCATCGTCGGCACCATGAGTGCGGCAGTCCAGTACAGTCGGCGGGTGGAGATACCCTGGCGAGTGGTCGGCCCAGGTGCGGTCGCGGCGCTGCTGGGTTCCTGGTACGGCGCCAAGGCGGTGGTGTTTCTCGATCCGGCCGTGCTGCGGCCGCTGATACTGGTGCTGCTGATCCTCGTTGCGCTCTACACCTTCGTGCGCAAGGATCTGGGCACGGTTTCCACCGAGCCGGCGCACGGCCGGCGCTCGGTTGTGCTGGCGCTGGGCATCGGTGCGGTGATCGGTTTCTACGACGGCTTCTTCGGCCCGGGGACGGGCAGCTTCCTGATCTTCCTGTTCATCCGCTTGCTGGGCATGGATTTCCTGCGGGCTTCGGTGTCGGCGAAAATCCTGAATGTATCGACCAATCTGGCGGCGATCGCCTACTTCGCCAGTACGGTCGAACTGATGTGGAAGCTGGGCCTGGTGATGGCGCTGTGCAATCTTTGCGGGGCGGTCGTCGGTTCCCGCCTGGCGCTGAAGCGCGGCTCCGGCTTCGTGCGCAAGATGTTCCTTGTGGTGGTGACGGTGCTGATCGCGCGGCTTGCCTACGATACCTTCCTTCGCTGACGGCGTTTTGTTTCACGTGGAACAAGTGAAGGCGGTAGCCAGGAAACACCCGGCTTGCCCGTCCTGGAATTGCTACCGAAGGGTGCTCGCACAATCGGTGAATCGCCGTTTGTTCAAGGGAGGCCAGCAGCATGGCTGATACGAAACCCTCGCTGCCGGAAGAGCTGTTGTCCGAATGGCTGAGCGAGGACGCCGGATACTTCCTCAAGGCTGGCCGCCTGTTGGAGGCAGGGAGATCCCGTTTCCAGCGCTACGAAGTCTGGGAAACGCCGCGCTTCGGCCGCTTGTTCCGGCTCGACGGCTGCTTCATGAGTTCGGAGCGGGACGAGTTCCTCTACCACGAGAACCTGGTCCACGTGCCCGGCATGGCGCACGATGGGCTGCGCCGGGTGCTGGTCATCGGTGGTGGTGACGGCGGTTCGGCCGAGGAGTTGCTGAAGCACCCGACGATCGAGCAGGTGAAGATCGTCGAACTGGACGAGAAGGTCGTCGACATCTCGCGCCGCTACCTGCATGGCGTGCACCACGGCGCCCTCGACGACCCGCGCGTCGAGCTTCAGATTGGTGATGGCCTGCGCCATGTCACCGACGGTCCGGCAGCCGCCAGCCGATACGACCTGATCGTGCTCGACCTGACCGATCCGGAAGGCCTGGCCGAGGCGTTGTATGGCGAGGATTTCTTCTGCGCCTGCCGTGCCTTGCTCGCTGAGGGTGGCGCGCTGAGCCTGCACCTGGGCGCACCTTTCTTCCAGCCCGAACGGGTCAGCAGCCTGATGCAGCGCCTGCGCCGGGTGTTCGCCTGCGTGCGACCTTATCTTGTCCACATTCCCTTGTATGGCAGCCTGTGGGGGCTGGCAACCGCTTCCGATCGACTCGATCCGCTCGTCGTGAATGCCGACGAGATCGATCGCCGCATCGCGGCGCGGCGAATCGGCGGGCTTCAACATTACAATGGCGCGGTACATCACGCGCAGTTCGCGCTCCCCAATCATCTGCGCGCATTGCTGGCCTGACGAAGGTCGGCAGCGCGCGCCGCAAGGTTTCGACATCCAGTGAGTCCTTCCCCGCCCAGGCGCCCGCGTGCGGCGCCCCCGCATTCCCGTCCCCGCAGTACGGCCAATGTGCGTCCTTCTTCGCCGGGGCGCCGTAGCGCACCCGCGCCGCGCCCGGTGCTGCCCGAAGACAGCCTCGGCTACGCCATGCTGCGCGCGGCCGAACTCGTTGCCGGCGTGATGGAAGGCGGCAATCTGACCGACGCCTTCGAACGCATGGCTGCGGACCACGCCGCGTGGCCGGACGCCACCCGCGGCGCGGTGCGCGATCTGGCCTGGTCGACGCTGAGGGACTACGGGACGGGCGATGCCGTCCTGCAGCAGTTCCTGCACAGTCCGCCGGCCGTGCTCATCCATGGTTTGCTGCTGGTCGCGCTGACGCGGCTCGAACAGCGGCCGGAGCAGGCGCACACCGTCGTGGACCAGGCGGTGCAGGCCGTGGCGGTGGCCATGCCGGGGCTGAAGGGCATGGTCAACGGCGTGCTGCGCAATACCCTGCGCCAGCGGCAGCAATGGCCATCCTGGGTCGAAGCGGACGAGGAGGCGCGCCATGCGCATCCGCGCTGGTGGATCACGCGGGTGAGGGCGGATCATCCCGAGCACTGGCGCGCCATCCTGGAAGCAGGCAGGCAGCGCCCGCCGATGGCACTGCGGGTGAACCGGCGGTGGGCGGAGGTGGATGCGGTCGTCGCCGAGCTGGAAGCAGCAGGCATCGTGGTACGGGCGGTCGGCGGCCCGACCGTACTGCTGGCCCAGCCGGTGCCGGTCGCGCGGCTGCCGGGCTTCGCCGAAGGCAGGGTGTCGGTGCAGGATGCCGGTGCCCAGCGTGCCGCGCTGCTGCTGGCGCCGCGGGCCGGCGAGCGGGTGCTCGACGCCTGCGCCGCGCCGGGCGGCAAGACGGCCCATCTGCTGGAGCTGGCCGATATCGAGCTGACGGCGCTCGAGCTCGACCCGCTGCGTGCCCAGCGTATCCGGACCAACCTCGACCGCCTCGGCCTGGAGGCGCGCATCCAGGTGGCCGACTGCGCCAGGCTGGATAGCTGGTGGGACGGGCGTCCGTTCGACCGCATCCTGGCCGACGTGCCGTGCTCGGCATCGGGCGTGGTGCGCCGCCATCCCGACATCAAGTGGCTGCGCCGCGACGAGGACATCGCCGGCTTCGCCGCCCAGCAGGCCCGCATCGTCGATGCGCTTTGGCAGACCCTGGCTCCGGGTGGCACAATGCTCTACGTCACGTGTTCGGTGTTCGGGCAGGAGAACGCTGCACAGCTCGCCGCTTTCCTCCGCCGCCACACCGATGCCGAATCCGATCCCATCGACGGTTTTCCCGATTGCCAATTGCTGCCCGATGCCGATCATGACGGCTTCTATTTCGCCCGCCTGCGCAAGAAGGCTTGAGCGCCTGCTGCGTGCCTGCTGCACGCTGCTGGTGCTGTTTGCCTTCGTGTCCGCCGTGCATGCCGATGACGCCCGTATCCGCAGTGCGGAGATCGTGCGCGGCGACGGCGGCTACGTGCTCAATGCCGACATCGACATCGAGCTCAACTCCCGCCTCGCCGATGCGGTGGCGCGTGGCGTGTCGCTGTATTTCATCACCGAGCTGCGCATCGAGCGGCCGCGCTGGTACTGGCTGAACGAAGTCGTCGTCGATCGCAGCCTGCACTACCGCCTGTCCTACCATGCGATCACCCGTAGCTACCGGCTGTCGATCGGCAGCTTCCACCAGAGCTTCGACGACCTCGACGCCGCGGTGCGCACCATGCAGCGCGTGCGCAACTGGCAGATCGCCGACACCTCGCAGCTTGCCGCCGGCCAGTCGCACGAAGTGGCGCTGCGCTTCCGGCTCGATACCAGCCAGTTGCCCAAGCCTTTCCAGGTGACGGCGATCGGCGGCCGCGACTGGAACCTGGGCACGGATTGGGCCACCTGGACCTTCCTGCCCGGGGTGGCGGGCCAGCGATGAAGCGCTTCCTGCTCATCGTCGCGGCGGCACTGGCCGCGATCTCGCTCTTCCTGCTGACCTCGGCCAGTTCGAACACCGAACTCTTCGTCAGCAGCTATCCTTACCTGTTCGCGCTCAACGGCGTGCTGGTCGTCGCCCTGGCCGGCCTGGTCGGCGTGCAGTTGCGCCAGTTGTGGCGCGAGTACCGCACGCGCCAGTTCGGCTCCCGGCTCAAGTACCGCCTGGTGCTGATGTTCGCGCTGATGGGCGTGGTGCCCGGCGTGGTCGTGTATGCGGTGTCGCTGCAGTTCGTCGTGCGCAGCATCCAGAGCTGGTTCGACGTGCGGGTGGAGTCCGCGCTGGAAGGCGGCATCGCGCTCGGCCAGAACGCGCTCGACTATCTCGTCGGCCAGATCAGCGACAAGGCCGCCGACATGGCGCTGGACCTCGAAGGCGTGGAGCGGGTTTCGCCCGCGCTGCTGAACCGCCTGCGCGAACAGGCGGCGGTCGGCGGCGCCACCGTGCTGACGGCCAACGGCCAGATCCTGGCGATGGCGGCCGACGCCTCGGCCGGCCTGATCCCGGACCTGCCCAGCGCCAACCAGCTGCGCCAGGCGCGCGGAGTGCGCGTCTTCCATGTGGTCGAGAGCCAGTCCGACGGCCGCCTGGTGATTCGCGTGATCACGCAGATTCCGTTGCGCACGCTGGCCGGCGAACCCCACCTGCTGCAGCTGACCCAGGCCGTGCCCGAGACCTTCGGCCGGCATGCCGAGGCGGTGCAGGACGCCTATCGCGAATACCAGCAGCTCACGCTCGGCCGCGAGGGGCTGAACCGCATCTACACCCTGACGCTGACGATGACGCTGCTGCTGGCGCTGCTGACGGCGGTGGCCGCCGCCTTCATCATCGCCCGCCGCCTGGCGGCGCCGCTGCTGATCCTGGCCGAAGGCACGCAGGCGGTGGCACAGGGCGACTTCAGCCCGCGCCAGGCGCTGCCGGCGCGCGACGAGCTCGGCGTGCTGACCCAGTCCTTCAACCGCATGACGCGCCAGCTCGAAGAAGCCCGCGAGGCCGCCGAACGCAACCGCGCCGCGGTCGAGTCGGCGCGTGCCTACCTGGAGAGCGTGCTCGCCAACCTGTCGACCGGCGTGCTCGCGTTTACGCCCGACGGCAGGCTGCGGGCGGCCAACCACGGCGCGGCGCAGATCCTGGACGACGCCCTGGCCGGCTTCGAGGACATCACGCTGGCCGAATGGCCGCGCCTGGAGGGTTTCCGCGATGCACTGCTCGATGGTTTCGCCGCCAACGACAGCGACTGGCAGGCGCAGATCGAACTGCCGATGAAGGACAGCACGCCGCTGACGCTGCTGATCCATGGTTCGCGCCTGCCCGAGGGCAGCGGCGGCGGGCTGGTGGTGGTGTTCGACGACATCTCGCACCTGATCGCCGCGCAGCGCACCGCGGCCTGGGGCGAAGTGGCGCGGCGGCTGGCGCACGAGATCAAGAATCCGCTGACGCCGATCCAGCTTTCGGCCGAGCGGCTGGCCTTCAAGCTCGCCGACAAGCTCGACGACAGCGGCCGCGAGATGCTCGAGCGCGGCACGACGACGATCGTCAACCAGGTCGAGGCGATGAAGAACCTGGTCAACGCCTTCCGCGACTATGCCCGCCTGCCGGCGCCGCAACTGGCGGTGATCGATCTCAATGCGCTGATCCGCGAGGTGCTGCACCTGTACGAGAGCGCCGCGTCGCTGATCCGGCCCGAGCTGGCCGCCGACCTGCCGCGCGTGCGCGGCGATGCCAGCCAGTTGCGGCAAGTCATCCACAACTTGCTGCAGAATGCGCAGGATGCGCTGGCCGGTGTCGATGGCGGCAAGGTGAGGGTGATCACCCGGCGCGAAGGCGAGCGCGTGGTGCTGATGTTCCGCGACAATGGCCCGGGCTTCCCGGCCGAAGTGCTGGCGCATGCCTTCGAGCCTTATTTCACCACCAAGTCGCGCGGCACCGGGCTGGGCCTGGCGATGGTCAAGAAGATCGTGGACGAACACGGCGGCGACGTCCGCCTGGCCAATCTCGACGGCGGCGGGGCGGAAATCCGTATCCGGCTGCGCCCGGCCGAAACGAATGACGAAGACTGAACACAATGGCAAAGATACTCATCGTTGACGACGAAATCGGCATCCGCGAGCTCCTGTCGGAGATCCTGCGCGACGAGGGCTACGACATCCTGCTCGCCGAGAACGCCACGGTGGCGCGGGCGATGCGCAATGCCGGGCGGCCCGACATCGTGCTGCTCGACATCTGGATGCCGGATACCGATGGCATAACGCTGCTGAAGGAATGGGCGGCGAACGGCCAGCTCAACATGCCGGTGGTGATGATGTCGGGCCACGGCACCATCGACACCGCGGTCGAAGCGACGCGCATCGGCGCGATCGATTACCTGGAAAAGCCGATCGCGCTGCAGAAGCTGCTGGCGGCGGTCAAGCGCGGGCTGCAGCGTCCGCTCGCGCCCGGTGCGCCGGCGCCGCTGACGCTGGCCGCCTTCACCCGCTCGGTGCCGCTGCGCGAACTGCGCCGCCGCGTGGAACAGATCGCCAGCAGCTCGCGCCTGCTGCTGCTGCGGGTAGGCGCGGGCAGCCTCGCCGAACTGGTCGCGCGCAGCGTCAACGACGGCCGCGCGGCCTGGCTCGACCTCGCCGCGATCTCGGCGCCGCTCGACATCAGCCAGTTGCAGGCGACCCAGGGCGGCGTGCTGTTCGTCGGCGAGCTGGCACGGCTGTCGCGTGCGCAGCAGAAGAATCTGGCCTTTGCCGTCGACCGCCTCGATCGCTACGACCTGCGCCTGGTGGCCGCCACCGACCGCAGTGCCGAGGCGCTGCTGGCCGAAGGCTGGGAAGAGGCGCTGGTGTCGCGGCTGTTCGAAGTCAGCCTGGCGCCGCCGTCGATCGCCGACGTGCGCGACGACCTGCCCGAGCTCGCCAGCCAGATCCTGCTTCACCTGGTCGAAGGCGGCGAAGTGCCGCTGCGCAGCTTCTCGACGGCGGCGCTCAACCAGATGCGCAACCTGCAGTGGCCGGGCGGCTACGCTGAGCTGCGCGCCGCGGTGAAGTCGCTCGCGCTCGGCACGCTGGAAGAGGAGATCGGTGCCGGCGACGTGCGCCGCCTGCTGCCGCCCGATGCCGCGGCCAGTTCGATCGGGGTGTCCTTCGACCAGCCGCTGCGCGAGGCGCGCGAGGCCTTCGAGCGGCTGTATTTCGAGCACCACCTGCGGCTGGAGGCCGGCAACATGACGCGCCTGGCCGAGAAGACCGGGCTGGAGCGCACTCACCTCTACCGCAAGCTCAAGCAGCTCGGCCTGCAGGCGGGGCGCCGGCACGAGGAGAACTGAGCCGCCAGCGGATGTTGCGCTGCAACAATTGTGTTCCGCGATTGTGCAGGGCAGCGTAGAATCCCCGCCGATACGTACTGCGGAAGCGTTCGGTGAAGATCATCATTCTCGGTGCCGGCCAGGTCGGCGCCTCGGTGGCGGAAAACCTCGCTTCCGAAGCCAACGACATCACCCTCGTCGACACCAGCCCCGACAACCTCGGGGTGCTGCGCGACCGGCTCGAAGTGCGTACCGTGTGCGGCAATGCAGCATCGCCCAGGGTGTTGCGCGAAGCCGGCGCCGACGATGCCGACCTGCTGATCGCCGTCACCCAGTCCGACCAGACCAACCTGTGCGCCTGTCGCATCGCCAAGGCGCTGTTCAACCTGCCGACGCGCATCGCGCGGCTGCGCTCGACCGATTACGTCGATTACCCCGAACTGCTCGACGAGGACAATTTCGCCGTCGATTTCTCCATCTGCCCCGAGCAGGTCGTCACCGACTACATCGAACGCCTGATCGCCTTTCCCGAGGCCTTGCAGGTGCTGGAGTTCGCCGGCGGCGTGCTCAGCCTGATCTGCGTGCGCGCCTTCGAAGGCGGGCCGCTGGTGGGGCATCCGCTGAAGGCGCTGAAGTTCCACCTGCCCAACGTCGAAGTCCGCATCGCCGCGATCTACCGCAACGGCGTGCCGATCATCCCGCAGGGCGACACCGTCATCGTGCCGGACGACGAAGTCTTCTGCCTCGCCGCCACCGTGCATGTGCGCCAGGTGATGCGCGAGCTGCGCCGTTCGGACAAGCCGATGCGGCGGATCATCATCGCTGGCGGCGGCAACATCGGCTTCCGCCTGGCGCAGTCGATCGAGGAGAACTACCACGTCAAGATCATCGAGACGCGGCAGGAGCGCGCCGAGCTGCTGGCCGGCCAGTTGTCGCGCGCGCTGGTGCTGCGCGGCGACTCGACCGACGAGAAGCTGCTCGAGAACGAAGGCATCGACGAGACCGACCTGTTCGTCGCGCTGACCAACGACGAGGAAGACAACATCATGTCGGCCTCGCTCGCCAAGCGCATGGGTGCGCGCCGCACGCTGGCGCTGATCAACCGCCGCAGCTACGTCGACCTGGTGCAGGGCGGGCCGATCGACATCGCCATCTCGCCCGCGCATACCTCGATCGGCACCCTGCTCGCGCACGTGCGCCGCGGTGACGTGGTGGCGGTGCACAGCCTGCGGCGCGGCGCCGCCGAGGCGCTGGAGATCATTGCCCACGGCAGCCGCAAGGATTCCAAGGTGGTGGGGCGGACGATCGAGGAGATTCCCTTCCCCAAGGGCGCGACCATCGGCGCCATCGTGCGCGAGGTGAAGCGCGACGACGGCCGGCTGCTGCGGCGCGAGGTGATCATGCCGCATCACGATACGGTGATCGAGGAGAACGACCACGTGATCGTGTTCTGTACCCACAAGAATCTGGTGCGCAAGGTCGAGAAGGTCTTCCAGGTGGGTTTCCACTTCCTCTGACACGGCTGATCCGACATGCGCGCCTACCGTCCTGCGCTGAACGCGCTCGGCCTGATCATCATGATCTTCGGCCTGCTGATGGGCTTTCCGCTCGCGGTGTCGCTGTGGCTCGACGACGGCGCGGCACTGGCCTACGACAAGGCGCTGTTCGCCACCTTCACCGCCGGCCTGCTGCTGTGGCTGGCGACCCGCGGCGTGCGGCGCGACTTGCGGGTGCATGACGGCTTCTTCCTCGTCGTCGCCACCTGGGTGATCCTGCCGCTGTTCGGCTCGCTGCCGCTGATGGCCTACATGCCGGCGCTCAGCTTCACCGACGCCTACTTCGAGGCGGTGTCGGGCCTCACCGCCACCGGCGCGACCGTGCTGTCCGGCCTGGACGACCTGCCGATCTCGATCAACCTGTGGCGCACCCAGATGCACTGGATCGGCGGCATGGGCATCATCGTGCTGGTGGTGGCGATCCTGCCGCTGCTGGGCATCGGCGGTAGGCAGGTCTACAAGGCCGAGGTGCCGACGCCGATGAAGGATTCCAGCCTCACGCCGCGCATCACCGAGACTGCCAAGGGGCTGTGGCTGACCTACATGCTGCTGACCGTCGCCTGTGGCCTCAGCCTGTGGGGGGTGGGAATGGACGGCTGGGACGCGCTGATCCATGCCTTCTCGATCACCGGCCTGGGCGGCTTCTCGAGCAAGGACGCCTCGCTCGGCCATTTCGCCAACCTGAACGTCGATATGGTGGCGATGCTGTTCGCGCTGCTGGCCGGCCTGAACTACGCCACCCACTACCTCGCTTTGGTGCGCGGCTCGCTGCGGCCCTACTCGCGCGATCCGGAGATTCCGTTCTACTTCGGCGTGCTGCTCTTCAGCATCGCGCTGCTGACGATCTACCTGCTGGTCTGGGAGAGCCACGACGACCCGCTCCTGACCCTGCGCAGCGTGGCTTTCCACGTGGTGTCGATCTCGACTTCGCTCGGCCTGGTCATCGAGGACTATTCCGGCTGGCCGATGTTCGCCCAGGTCTGGATGCTCTTCCTCGGCAGCTTCATCGCCTGTTCGGGCTCGACCGGCGGCGGCATCAAGATGCTGCGGGCAATGATCCTGTACAAGCAGGTGCTGCGCGAGATCGTGCGTTCGCTGCATCCCAACGCGGTGCATCCGGTGCGCATCCGCAAGCAGCCGGTGCCGGACAACATCCTGCACGCCGTGCTCGGCTTCAGTTTCACCTACATGGTGTCGATCACCTGCCTGACGCTGATCCTCTCCGCCACCGGGCTGGAACTGCTGACTGCCTTCTCGGCCGTGGTCGCCTGCCTCAACAACACCGGCCCCGGCCTGGCAGGGGTCGGGCCGGGCGGCAACTACCAGGTCCTGTCGATGTTCCACAAGTGGGTGCTGGCGTTCACGATGATCCTCGGCCGGCTCGAGATCTTCACCGTGCTGGTGGTGCTGACGCCGGCTTTCTGGCGGCGCTGAGGCGATTCCGCGCCTGTTTGACGCGCAACAAGCCCATCCGGGCGGTCGACGGGCGATAATCGCGGCTTGTGCCCGAACGAACGCCATAAGGACTCGACGTGAGCCGTCTCAAGAACGACACTTTCCTGCGCGCGCTGCTGCGCCAGCCCACCGAATACACCCCCGTCTGGCTGATGCGCCAGGCCGGCCGCTACCTGCCGGAGTACTGCGAGACGCGCAAGCGCGCCGGCAGCTTCCTGCAGCTGTGCAAGAGCCCGGCGATGGCCTGCGAAGTCACGCTGCAGCCGCTGGCCCGCTACGATCTCGATGCCGCGATCCTGTTCTCCGACATCCTCACCGTGCCGGACGCGATGGGCCTCGGCCTGTACTTCGCCGAAGGCGAGGGGCCGCGCTTCGAGCGTCCGCTGAAGGACGAATGGGAGATCCGCAACCTCAGCGCGCCCGATCCACATGCCGAGCTGCAATACGTCATGGACGCGGTCAGCGAGATCCGCCGCGCGCTCGACGGCAGCGTGCCGCTGATCGGCTTCTCCGGCAGCCCATGGACGCTGGCCTGCTACATGGTCGAAGGCGGCTCGTCGAGCGACTACCGCAAGGTCAAGAGCCTGGCCTACAGCCGCCCCGACCTGATGCACCACATCCTCGACGTCACCGCGCAGGCGGTGGTGAAGTACCTCAACGCCCAGATCGAAGCCGGCGCCCAGGCGGTGATGGTGTTCGACTCCTGGGGCGGCGTGCTGTCCGAAGCGGCCTACCGCGAATTCTCGCTGCGCTACCTGGAACAGGTGGTGTCCGGCCTGATCCGCGAGCGCGACGGCCAGCGCGTGCCCAGCATCGTGTTCACCAAGGGTGGCGGCCTGTGGCTGGAGTCCATCGCCGCGATCGGCTCCGACGCGGTCGGCCTGGACTGGACCATGGACATCGGCCGCGCCCGCCAGCTGGTGGGCGACAAGGTCGCGCTGCAGGGCAATCTCGACCCCAACGTGCTGTTCGCCCCGCCCGAGACCGTGGCCGCTGAGACCCGCCGCGTGCTGGATTCCTTCGGCAATCATCCGGGCCACGTCTTCAACCTCGGCCACGGCATCTCGCAGTTCTCCCCGCCCGACAACGTCACGGTGCTGGTCGATACCGTGCACGAACACAGCCGCAAGCTGCGCGCGCAGGGCTGATCGAAGGCCCTATCCGGCGATGCCGCGGCGGCCGCTTTCCGGAAGGCCGCCGCCGCCTGCTGTCAAGCACTAAATCAGCATCCGGAGGCTTGACTTATACACATCGCCTCGTTCCGCCGGCCGGATCAGCATCAGATTTCGGTTTTATTCCGCTGTTTTCATAAGCAATTGAAAACAAAGAAAATTTTAAAAGCACAATGTTAAGGCAATGTGACGGAAAGCCTGATCTGGCGCCGGTTTGAGGCCGATTCACCCATCTTTCCCACAAACTTATCCACAGGTTTTGTGGACAAGCGCAAGGCTGGTTTTCCCGCCAATGGCTTGCCCGGCATTTTCGTGGTTCATTCTCACGAACCATGCTCAAGCCGCTGAAGTACAACGGTTTTTCGGATCCTCACTGCTGCCGCATGCCCATCCTCCGTGTCGCCCTGCCGGTTCCGCTGCCGCAAGTGTTTGATTATCTTGCCCCGGACGCATCCGAAGCCGACATCGGGCGCTGCGTCAAGGTGCCGTTCGGGCGCGGCGAACGCAACGGCCTGATCGTTGCCCTGGCGACCGAGGCCGACGTCGACCCGGCGCGGCTCAAGGCCGTGCACCACATCCAGCGCGACGTGCCGCCGCTGCCGCCGGACTGGCTGGAGCTGGTCGCTTTCGTCGCCCGCTACTACCACGCGCCGATCGGCGAAGTCGTCGCCCTCGCGCTGCCGCCCGGCCTGCGCCGGGCCGACGGCGTTTGCGGCGACGAAGACGATCCCCTGCTCGACATCGGTCCTGCCAGCAGCGAAGCCTTGCAGGCCGGCCGCCGCCCGAGCAAAGCGCTTGCCCTGCTGCAGGCACTGGCGCAGGACACGCCGCCGTGGCGGCGGAGCGTGGTGCGCGAACGCGAGGGCGGCGAAGCGGTCGGCGACCTGCTGCGTCGCGGCTGGCTGGTCGAGGCCGCGCTCGATACCCCGAGCCGGGCCGCGTCCGGCGCCCTGCCGGCACTGACCACGGAACAGCACGGCACGGTGAAGGCCATCCTGGACGCCGGCGAGGGCTTCCGCAGCTGGCTGCTGCACGGCGTCACCGGCAGCGGCAAGACCGAAGTCTACCTGCGCCTGGCGGCCCACATGCTGGCGCAGGGCCGACAGGTGCTGATGCTGGTGCCCGAGATCGCGCTGACGCCGCAGCTCGAACAGCGCGTCGCCCAGCGCTTTGCCGCTGCCCGCATCGTCAGCCTGCATTCCGGCCTGGCCGACGGCGCGCGCTCGCGCGGCTTCGTCCAGGCCCTCAGCGGCCACGCCGACATCGTGCTCGGCACCCGGCTCGCGGTGTTCGCGCCGCTGCCGCGGCTGGGCCTGATCCTGGTCGACGAGGAACACGACGCCTCCTACAAGCAGCAGGAAGGCGTGCGCTATTCGGCGCGCGACGTCGCGGTGTGGCGCGCCCGCCAGCGCGGCGTGCCGGTGGTGCTGGGTTCGGCCACGCCGTCGCTGGAAACCTGGTACCACGCCCGCAGCGAACGCTACGCGCTGCAGGTGCTGAAGCAGCGCGCGGTGGCGGCCACGATGCCGGCGGTGCGCTGCATCGACGTGCGCCGGCTGAAGCTGGACGAAGGGCTCAGCCCCGGCCTGCAGGCGGCGATCGCGCAGCGGCTGGAACGCGGCGAGCAGAGCCTGGTGTTCCTCAACCGCCGCGGCTACGCGCCGGTACTGTCCTGCCCGTCCTGCGGCTGGGTCAGCCGCTGCCCGCACTGCTCGGCCAACCTCGTCGTGCACCTCGCCGACCGCCGCCTGCGCTGCCACCACTGCGGCTGCGAGGGCGGCATCCCGCACGCCTGCCCGAGCTGCGGCGACCAGGACATCAAGCCCTTCGGCCGCGGCACGCAGCGCATCGAAGCGCGCCTGGCCGAGCTGTATCCGCAGGCGCGGGTGCTGCGGGTCGATCGCGATGCCGCGCGCACGCGCAAGCAATGGGAAGCGCTGCTCGACACCATCGCCGCAGGCGGCGCCGACATCCTGGTCGGCACCCAGATGATGGCCAAGGGGCACGACTTCCCGAACCTGACCCTGGTCGGCGTCATCGGCGCCGACGCCTCGCTGCATGCCGCCGACTTCCGCGCCCCCGAGCGCCTGTTCCAGCAGCTGATGCAGGTCGGCGGCCGCGCCGGGCGGGGCGCGCTGCCCGGCGAAGTACTGATCCAGACCGAATACCCGGAGCATCCGCTCTACCAGCACCTTGCCCGCCACGACTTCGACGCCTTCGCCCGCATGGAGCTGCAGGCGCGCCGCAGCGCCGGTTTCCCGCCCTTCAGCCACCAGGCCATGCTGCGCGCCGATGCGCCGGCGCTGGACGACGCCGTCGAGTTCCTCAGCCACGCCCGCCGCCTGGCCGTCGAGCGCGCCCCGGCCGGACTGCGCATCTACGACCCGGTGCCGATGCGCATGACGCGCCTGGCCCGCCGCGAACGCGCCCAGCTACTGGTCGAAGCCGACCAGCGCAGCCTGCTGCAGGCCTTCCTGACGGACTGGATGGCGCTGCTCTACCACCAGCGCACCGCGCGCGAGTTGCGCTGGCAGCTGGATGTGGATCCGCTGGAAGTGTGAGGCCAAGGGCCATTCACTCGCCGAAAGCAAGCGCTTGCTCCCCGGGCGTAAGGTGTTCGTCGTTTTATTCGTCGAACAAGTCCGAGTGCCGTCCTGTACGCTCGAAGCGCACCACCTCGCCCTCGATCTTGTAGATCAGTAACCAATCCGGCTCGATGTGTGCATCACGGAAGCTGCGCCAGTCGCCTTTGAGTGGGTGGTCGGCATAAGGCGCTGGCAGCGGCTTGCCCTCGATGAGCAGGGCAAGCAAGGTTTTGAGCTTGTCCATGTCCTTGCCACGCTTCTGCGCCTGTTTGACGTCACGCTTGAACTGGCCGGAATAGACGGGTTGGCGCATCAGATGCCCAATTGATCGAACAGGTCGTCAGCATCCTTGGCGTGATGTACGTCCTCTCCACGTTCGCTTTTCGCCAGCGTTTCCGCAGTCTGCGCATTGGGTACGCGCATATCGAACGGCAAAGCTTTTTCCTTGGCAATCTTGGTGAGCGCGATGCGTACCACGTCGGAAACAGTCAGACCCATGCCAGCCAGCACCTCGGCAGCTTCGTTTTTGAGCTTCTCATCGATCCGCGCCCGGACAAATGCAGTTGCAGCCATGACGAGTCTCCTATCGCATTGATGCTTGAATTGTAGCTCACTGGAGCGACAACCCATTGATTACTGCCCCCCAGGCGCCGTCCACCCGCCCCCTAGCGCGGCGACCAGCTGCACGCTGGCCTGCAGCCTGTCGCGGGTGATGTCGAGAGCGTTGCGGCGGGCGGCGAGGGTGCCGTTCTGCGCCACCACGACTTCGAGGAAGGAGACCTGCCCAGCGCGGTAGCGGTTGGTCACCAGGCGCTCGTTTTCCTCCGCCAGCTCCACCACGCGGGCTTGCTGGGCGGCGCGGGCTTCGAGCGCGCGCAGGCTGGCGAAGGCGTCCTCGGTTTCCTGCAGCGCCGCCAGCACCGCTTCGCGCCAGGCTTCGGCGGCGGCCTCGTGGGCGGCGCGGGCGTCGTCCAGCGTCGCCGCGCGGGCGCCGCCGTCGAACAGCGTCGCGGCCAGGGTGGGGCCGAGCGCCCAGACCCGGTTGGGGGCCTCGAACCAGTTGGCGAAGGAGCCGGAACGGTAGCCGCCGGACAGGCCCAGGGTCAGGTCGGGCAGCCAGGCCGCCTGGGCGACGCCGATGCGGGCGTTGGCGGCGGCGACGCGGCGCTCGGCCACCACCAGGTCGGGCCGGCGGGCGAGCAGCTCACCCGGCAGCGCCGACGGCACGGCGGGCAGCGCCAGCAGGCTGCCATTGGCTTCGATGCCGAAGCTGGAAGGCGGCTGGCCGGCGAGCACCGCGATGGCGTTCTCGGCCATCGCGCGCTGGTCGACGAGTTCGAGCAACTGGGCGCGCACGCCTTCGAGCTGGTTTTCAGCCTGCACCACGTCGGCGCGCGCGATCATGCCGGCCTCGTACTGGTTCTGCGTGAGCTGCAGCGAGCGGGTGTAGGCGGCCTCGGTCTGCAGCAGCAGCTCGCGCTGCAGGTCGAGCACGCGCAGGCGGATGTAGGACTGCGCGAGGCTGGCCTGCAGCGACAGCCGCAGCGCGGCCAGGTCGGCGGCTGAGCCGGCCAGTTCGGCTTCGCCGGCTTCGACCGCGCGCCGCACCCGTCCCCACAGGTCGGGAATCCAGCTCACCGACAGGCCGCCGTCATAGCTGTTGGCCACGCCGTCGGCCGTGCCGCTGCGCCGGCCCGAAAGCTCGGCGCCCACCGTTGGTGAAAAGCCGGCGCGGGCGCCGCGCAAGGCCGCTTCGGCCTGGCGCAGGCGGGCGGCGGCCTGCGCCATTCCCGGATTGGCGGCTTCCAGCTCGGCGATCAGGGCGTCCAGCGTGTTGTCGCCGTAGGCTTTCCACCAGTTGCCGTCTTCGAGCAGCGGAGTCCGCACCGTCTGCCAGCCGGCGTCGTGCTTGAAGGTCTGCGGCATCGCGGGCAGTTCCGGCGCACGGTAGTCGGGCCCGACTGCGCAGCCGGTCAGGACGAAGGCGGCGGAGAGGGAGCAGAGCGTGGTCAGGCGCATGGTGGGAAAGGCGGAGGAAGGGATGAGAGGTCCGGGGCAGCGCCGGCGAAACGCCCGCTCCCCCTGGCTGGGCATCCCTGGTTGGGTGCCCGGCCAGGGAAGAGGCGGCGGCTGGAGAGGGAAAGGCTGCTGTTCTTCATGGCGTTACCGCCCCGGCCGCGCCGTGTTTGCGCAGCACGCGCAGCCGCAGGCGGTCGAGGCCGAGATAGACCACCGGGGTGGTGTAGAGCGTCAGCAACTGGCTGACCGCCAGGCCGCCGACGATGGCGATGCCGAGCGGCTGGCGCAGCTCCGAGCCTTCGCCGACGCCGAGCAGCAGCGGCAGGGCGCCGAGCAGGGCGGCGAGGTTGGTCATCAGGATGGGGCGCAGGCGCAGCAGCGCGGCGCGCTCGATCGAGGCGCGCGGCGACAGGCCGAGCCGGCGTTCGCCGTCGATGGCGAAGTCGATCATCAGGATGGCGTTCTTCATCACCACGCCGATCAGCAGGAACAGGCCGAGCAGTGCGATCAGGCTGAACTCGGTGCCCGACAGCATCAGCGCCAGCAGCGCACCGATGCCGGCCGAGGGCAGCGTGGACAGGATCGTCAGCGGATGCAGCGTGCTTTCGTACAGGATGCCGAGGACGAAATACACCGTCACCAGCACCGCCAGGATCAGCAGCGGCTGCGACTGGCTGGTCTGGCCCAGGGTCTGGGCCGAACCGCCGTGGCGGACGAACAGCGCGGACGGCATCATCAGCTTCGTGACTGCTTCGTCGATCGCCTGCATCGCCTGTTCCGGGCCGACGCCGGGCGCCAGCGCGTAGTCGACGCCTTCGACGGCGTACTGCTCCTTGTGCGACACGCGGTCGTTGCTGAGGCTGTGGCGGTAGCGGGTGAAGGCCGACAGCGGCACGCGCTGGCCGTCGGCGGTGACCACCTGCAGCTCGTCGAGCACGCCGGCGTGCTCGGTGTAGCGCGGGTCGAGCTCCATCACCACGCGGTACTGGTTGAGGCTGTCGTAGAGCGTCGCCACCTGGCGCTGCGAGAAGGAGTTGTTGAGCACCGAGCCGATCATGCGCATGTCCACGCCCAGGCGCTGGGCGGCCTCGCGGTCGACGTCGATGCTCAGCTGCTGCGTGCCTTCGTCGCGGTAGCCGTTGACGTCGACCAGCTCGGGCAGGTCTTCCATCGCCCGTGTCAGGCGTGCCGCCCAGTGCTTCAGCATCTCGGTCTCGGGCGACATCAGCAGCACGGTGTAGTCGCTGGTGTTGAAGGGCGGGTTGAGCTGGATGTCCTGGTCTACGTGCATGAACAGCATGCCGCCCGGCACCTTGGGCGCGCTGGCGCGCAGGCGGTCGATGACCTCGCGGGCGCTGGCGTCGCGCTCGGCGCGCGGCTTGAGCTTGACCATCAGCCAGGAGTTGCTGATGCCGCCGGTGCCGCCGCTGGTGCCGACGACGTCCTCGACCGCCGGGTCGGACAGGATGTGCTTGCGGTAGACGTCGATCTTGGGTTGCATCAACTGGAAGGAGAAGCCGTCGTCGCCGCGCACCATGCCGCGCAGCTGGCCGGTGTCCTGTTCCGGCAGCGTGCCCTTGGGAATGGCGATGTACAGATACACGTTGCAGGCGATCACTGCGGCCAGCAACAGCAGCACGATGACGCCGTGGCGCAGCGCCCAGCCCAGGCTGGCCGCGTAGCCGCGCTGCAGGGCGGCCGACAGGCGGCTGCCGAGGGCCGCCAGGCGCCCGCCGCCGCGCGCTTCGCGCGGCCGCAGCAGATGGGCGCACAGGCTGGGCGTCAGCGTCAGCGACACGGCCAGCGACACCAGGATCGCGGCGGCGAGGGTGACGACGAACTCGCGGAACAGGCGCTCGAGCACGCCGCCCATGAACAGCACCGACAGGAACACCACCACCAGCGAGACGTTCATCGCCAGCAGCGTGAAGCCGACTTCGCCCGCGCCTTTCAGCGCCGCGCGGTAGGGACGCATGCCGTCGGCGATGTGGCGCTCGATGTTCTCCAGCACGACGATGGCGTCGTCCACCACCAGGCCGGCGGCGACGATCAGCGCCATCAGCGACAGGTTGTTGAGCGAGAAGCCGTAGAAATACATCACGACGAAGGCGCCGATCAGCGACACCGGCACCGCCAGGCTCGGGATCAGCGCGGCGCGGCCGTCGCCGAGGAAGGCCCACACCACCGCGATCACCAGCCCGGCAGCGATCAGCAGCGTGAGCTGCGCTTCGGCCAGCGTGGCGCGGATGCCGGGGCTGCGATCGACCACCACCCGCATCGCCGTGTCGGCCGGCAGCAGCGCCTGCAGCATCGGCATCTGTGCGCGGATGGTGTCGACGGTGGCGACGATGTTGGCGTCGGGCTGGCGATAGACCTGCAGCAGCACCGCCGGGTCGTGGTTGTGGAAGCCGCTGCTGTAGCGGTTCTCGGTGCTGTCGCTGACGGCGGCGACGTCGCCCAGCCGCACCACCGCGCCGTCGCGGTAGCGCACGATCAGTTCGCGATAGTCGTCGGCGGTGCGCAGGCTGTCGCTGGTGCCGACGCGCCAGCGCAGCTCGCCTTCTTCGAGCACGCCGAGCGGCTCCAGCGCGTTGGCGGCGGAGATCGCCGTGCGGATGTCGTCGAGCGCGATGCCGTGATGGGCGAGCATGCCGGGATTGAGCTGCACCCGCACCGCCGGCAGCGCCGAGCCGCCGACGGCGACTTCGCCGACGCCTTCTATCTGGGCGATCTTCTGCGCCAGGATGGTCGCCGCCAGGTCGTACAGCCGGCCGGGCGACAGGCTGGGCGAGGACAGCGCGATCACCATCACCGGCGAGCGGGTCGAGTTGACCTTGCGGTAGCTGGGGTTGCCCGGCATGCCGGCCGGCAGCTGGCCGCGCACCGCGTTGATCGCCGCCTGCACGTCGCGCGCGGCGGCGTTGATGTCGCGGTCGAGGTCGAAGCGCAGCCGCACCCGGCTGGCGCCCTGGCTGCTGGACGAGGTGAGTTCGGTGACGCCGGCGATGCTGCCGAGCGCGCGTTCGAGCGGCGTCGCCACGTTCGCCGCCATGCTTTCCGGGCTGGCGCCGGGCAGGTTGGCGGTGACTTCGATCTGCGGAAATTCCACTTCGGGCAGCGGCGCCACCGGCAGCAGCCGGTAGGCGAGCAGGCCGCACAGCACCAGCGCGATCGCGAGCAGGCAGCTCGCCACCGGCCGGCGGATGAAGGCGCGCGCCAGGTTCATGCGCGTGCGTCCGCTGCCTCGGCGTCCGGCTGCGCCGCGCGCCCGCCGGTCAGGCGGTCGAAGAACAGATAGACCACCGGCGTGGTGAACAGCGTCAGCACCTGGCTGACCAGCAGGCCGCCGACCATGACGATGCCGAGCGGCTGGCGCAGCTCGGCACCCGAGCCGCCGGCCAGCATCAGCGGCAGCGCGCCGACCAGCGCCGCCAGCGTGGTCATCAGGATCGGGCGGAAGCGCAGCAGCGCGGCGCGGCGGATCGCATCGGGCGGCGCCATGCCGAGCTTGCGCTGCGCATCGAGGGCGAAGTCCACCATCATGATGCCGTTCTTCTTCACCAGGCCGATCAGCAGCACGATGCCGATCACCGCCACCAGGTCGAGCGGCCGGCCCGACAGGTGCAGCGCGGCGAGCGCGCCGACGGTGGCCGAAGGCAGCGTGGACAGGATCGTGATTGGGTGGATGGTGCTTTCGTACAGCACGCCGAGCACGATGTACATCGTCACCACCGCGGCCAGGATCAGCCACAAGGTATTGCCGAGCGAGGCGCGGAAAGCTTCGGCCGCGCCCTGGAAGCGCATTTCTACCGCCATCGGCAGGTCGATCTCGTCGCGTACGGCCTCGATCGCCGCCACCGCTTCGCCGAGCGAGGCGCCCGGCGCCAGGTTGAAGGACAGCGTTGCTGCCGGGAACTGGCCCTGGTGCGAGATTGCCAGCACCGCCGGCCGCAGCGAGATCCGCGCCACCGTCGACAGCGGCACCGGGCCGCCGGCGGTCGGAATGTAGGTGCGTTCCAGCGCCTCGGGGCCGACCGCGTGGCGCGGATCGACTTCGAGCACGATGCGGTACTGGTTGGCATGGGTGAACAGCGTGGCGATCTGGCGCTGGCCGTAGGCGGTGTGCAGCGCGCCGATCACCTGCGCGGCGCTGACGCCCAGCCGGGTCGCAGCGTCGCGGTCGATCTCGACCCGGGCCTGCACGCCGCCGCGCTGCAGGTCGGAAGCGACGTCGGCCAGCTCCGGGCGCTGGCGCAGTGCCGTCACCATGGCGTCGACCCAGGCCGCCAGTTCGTCCTCGTCCGGCGTGGACAGCGTGAACTGGTACTGGGTGCGGCTGATGCGGTCCTCGATCGACAGCTCCTGCACCGGCTGCATCCAGGCTTCGATGCCTTCGACTGCGGCGAAGCGCTCCGCCAGCCGCTGCATGATCTCCGCCACGCCGTCGCGCTCGCCGTGTGGGTGCAGGTTGATCAGCATGCGGCCGCTGTTGAGCGTGGTGTTGCTGCCGTCGACGCCGATGAAGGAGGACAGGCTCTGCACCTGCGGATCGGTCATCGCCACCCGCGCCAGCGCCTGCTGGCGTTCGGCCATGGCGCTGAAGGACACGGTCTGCGGCGCCTCGGTGACGACCTGGATCACGCCGCTGTCCTGCACCGGGAAGAAGCCCTTGGGCACGGTGACGTAGAGCAGCGCGGTCAGCGCCAGCGTGCCGAGCGTGACCAGCAAGGTGGCGGTCTGGTGGCGCAGCACCCAGTCGAGCCATACCGCGTAGCGGTCGATGACGCGGTCGAGGAAGCCATTGCCGCCTTCCTCATGCCCGGCGGTGTCGCCGAGCATGCGCGCGCTCATCATCGGCGTCAGCGTCAGCGACACCACCAGCGAGATCATGATCGCCACCGCCAGTGTCACGGCGAACTCGTGGAACAGCCGGCCGACCACGTCGCCCATGAACAGCAGCGGGATCAGCACCGCGATCAGCGAGATCGTCAGCGACACCAGCGTGAAGCCGATCTCTGCGGCGCCCTTCAGCGCGGCCTGCATCGGCGAGGCGCCGGCCTCGCGGTGGCGGGCGATGTTCTCCAGCATCACGATGGCGTCGTCGACGACGAAGCCGGTAGCGATGGTCAGCGCCATCAGGCTGAGGTTGTTCATCGAGAAGCCGGCGAGATACATCACGCCGAAGGTGCCGACCAGCGACAGCGGCACCGCCACGCTGGGAATCAGCGTCGCGCTCGCGCGGCGCAGGAACATGAAGGTCACCAGCACCACCAGGCCGACGGCGAACACCAGCTCCTTCTGCACGTCGCGCACCGAGGCGCGGATGGACAGCGTGCGGTCGGTCAGCATCGCCACATCGACCGCCGCCGGCAGCGTCGCGGTGAGCTGGGGCAGCAGTTCGCGCACGCGGTCGGCCACTTCGATGACGTTGGCGCCCGGCTGGCGCTGGATGTTGACCAGCACGGCCGGCGCGTCCACCGGTTCGGCGCAGGCGCCGTCGCTATCTGTGGCCTGGTCGCTGGCCTGGCAGTATCCCGCCCAGGCGGCGAGGAAGCGGTCTTCCGCACCCTGTTCGATGGTGGCGATGTCGCCCAGGCGCAGCGGTGCGCCGTTCGACCAGGTGACGATCAGGTTGCGGTATTCTTCGACCGACTTGATCTGGTCGTTGGCTTCGACCATGACGAAGCGGTGCGGGCCGTCCAGGCTGCCCTTGGGCTGGGTGGAATTGGCCGCCACCAGCGTGGTCCGGATGTCCTCCATGCTCAGGCCGTGGGCGGCGAGTGCCTGCGGATTGACCTGCACCCGCAGCGCCGGGCGCTGGCCGCCGGCCAGGCTGACCATGCCGACGCCCGGCAACTGCGCCAGCTTCTGCGCCATGCGGGTGTCGACCATGTCGTACACCTCGGGCAGCGGCAGCGCCGCCGAGGACACCGCCAGCGTCACGATCGGCGCGTCGGCGGGATTGACCTTGCGGTAGATCGGCGGCGTCGGCAGGTCGCTGGGCAGCAGGTTGGCGGCGGTGTTGATCGCCGCCTGCACTTCCTGCTCGGCCACGCCCAGATCGACGCTGAGGCCGAACTGCAGGGTGATCGCCGAGGCGCCGCCGGAGCTGGTCGAGCTCATCTGCTTGAGCCCCGGGATCTGCCCCAGGCGGCGTTCCAGCGGCGCGGTGATGGTGCGGGCCGTCACCTCGGGGCTGGCGCCCGGGTGGAAGGTGAACACCTGGATGATCGGGTAATCGACCTGGGGCAGCGCCGCCACCGGCAGCAGCCGCCAGGACAGCAGGCCGGAGATGACGAGCGCGAGCATCAGCAGCGTGGTCGCCACCGGCCGCTCGATGAAGGGGCGGGAGATGTTCATCGCTGGAGCGTCGTTCAGCCGCCCGGGCGCGGGCCGCCGGGGGCGCCGGAGCTGGCGGCCGGCGCGCCTGCGGCCGGCGTCCCGGGGACTCCAACGCCAGCAGCGGGTGCGCTCGCTGGTCTCGTGCCCGCAGCCGGACCACCGGCTCCCGGCGCGCCGGGCGCTCGTGCACCACCCTCCATGCTGCCGTCACTGTCGGCCAGGATCACGTTGCTGCCTTCGCGCAGGCGGTCCAGCCCTTCCAGCACGACCTGCTCGCCGCCTTCCAGGCCGTCTTCCACCACCACCTTGATACCGTCCGAGGCGCCCAGCGTCACCGGACGGATGCTGGCCTTGCCCTCGTTGATGACGTAGACGTAGCTGCCCCTGGAGCCGAACTGCACCGAATCGGCGGGGATCGTCACCGCATCCTTGATGCTGCGCACCGCGAGGCGGACATTGACGAACTGGTTCGGGAACAGGGCGTCGTCGGTATTGGCGAACTCGGCCTTCAGCCGCACCGTGCCGGTGGTGGTGTCGATCTGGTTGTCGAAAGTGCGCAGCACGCCGCTGGCGACCGGCTTGCGGTCGTCGCGATCCCAGGCTTCCACCTCCAGCGTATGGCCGCGCGCCATTTCCTCGCGCACCGTTGCCAGGTCGCGCTCGGGCACGGTGAACATCACCGCGATCGGGCGGGTCTGGACGATGCTGACGATGCCCTCGCTGTCGCCGCTGGAAATCAGGTTGCCGGCATCGACCCGGCGCAGGCCGACGCGGCCTTCGATCGGCGCCTCGATGCGGGTCCAGCCGAGCTTCAGGCGGGCGTCGTCGACCTGGGCCTGGTTGGACTTCAGCGTGCCGCGCAATTGATTGACCATCGCCTCCTGGGCTTCGACCTGCTGGCGGGCGATCGAGTCCTGCTTGAACAGCAGGCGGTAGCGGGCGAGTTCGGTTTCGGCGTTCTTGAGCTGGGCCTGGTTCTGCTGCAACTGGCCTTCGGCCTGGGCGAGGCCGACGCGGTAGGGCGCGGGGTCGATCTCGGCCAACAGCGCCCCCTTGCGCACCCGGTCGCCTTCGTTGAAGGCCAGCCTGATCAATTCGCCATCCACGCGGCTGCGCACCGTGACGCTGGCCAGCGGCGTGACCGTGCCGATCGCGCGCAGGCGCACGTCCAGTTCACCGCGTTCGGCGGGCACGGTCTTGACCGGCACCGGGCCACCCCAGCCCATCATCGGCCGTGGCGGCCCGGAGGGTGCAGATGTTTGCGCCGCGGGGCGCAGGAAGTACCAGGTGGCCGCGGCCGCCGCAACGACTGCGGCCAGCAGCAAGAGGCGCGATCGCCCCTTGGATGACGAAGTGGAAGGCATGGGTTCGGGAAAGCGCGTGCTGCGCGGCGGCGTTCCCGGAGCGAAACGCCGGAATTGCCTGAAATGAAATTGAAAAGGAGATTTAAGTGAGATTCGTTCTCAAGTATAAAAGGCGCGGCGAGTCCTCTCAAGCTGAACGGGGGCTTTGACGTGATGTTGCCGCTTAGATTCCCCGGAGATGTTTGGTTTTTTCCGTATTCGGAGCGGTCAAGCGTTCATTTGGATGATTGCAGCGCTTGCACGATTGTCCGTAGAAGCAGCTTCAGGCCGGCCACAACCATGCCGCGCCGCGCACGCCCGAGGCGTCACCGTGCCTGGCCGGTACCAGCCGTGTGGCGATGCAGTCGGAAAAGACATAGGGGACCCACAGCGCGGGGACATTCGTATACAGGCGTTCGATGCGCGACAGCCCGCCGCCGAGCACGATCACGTCCGGATCGAGCAGATTGATCACCCCGGCCAGCGCACGCGCCAGGCGCTGTTCGTAGCGCCGCAAGGTGGCGCCGCAGTCGGGGTCATGATTCGCCGCGGCCACGATCGCGGCGGCATCGAGTCTGCCGCCGTGGTGCCGGGCATGGTCGGCGGCCATGCCGGGGCCGGACAGCCAGGTCTCGATGCAGCCGCTGCGGCCGCAATAGCAGGCGGGTAGCGGCAACTCGTCGGTGGTAGGCAGCGGCAGCGGGTTGTGCCCCCATTCGCCGGCAACGCCGTTCACACCATTCAGCAGCCCGCCGCGGACGACGATGCCGCCGCCCACGCCGGTACCGAGGATCACCGCGAACACCACTTCCGCACCAGCGCCGGCGCCATCGGCGGCCTCGGACATCGCCAGGCAGTTGGCGTCGTTGGCGACGCGTACCGGACGGCCGAGCAGGGCTTCGAGGTCCTGCTGCAGCGCCTGGCCGTTCAGGCAGGTGGAATTGGCGTTGCGCATGCGGCCGCTGCGTGGCGAGGCCGAGCCCGGCGTGCCGATACCCACCGTGGCGCGCAGGCCGACGTGCGTCTCGGCTTCACTGACCAGATCGGCGATGGTCTGCAGTGTGGCGGGATAGTCGCCCTGCGGCGTCGGCACGCGGCGGCGAAAGCGTTCGCTGCCGCGCTCGTCGAGGGCGACGAGCTCGATCTTGGTGCCGCCCAGATCGATGCCGATGCGCATGGTGCGCGGCGCTCAGGCCAGCCGTTCGACCGCGCTGCGATACAGCTCCAGCGCTTCGTTGCGGCTGTTGGCGCTGAGGCCGAGGTTGTTCACCAGGCCGTTGTCCAGGCTGTAGCACCACGCATGCACGGTCACGTTCTGGCCGCGCTGCCAGGCTTCGCGCAGCACCGAGGTCTGGCACACATTGACCACCTGGTGGATGGCATTGAGTTCGCACAGCCGGTCGAGCCGGGCGTCGGCGTCGTCGATCTGCGCCAGGCGCTCGGTGTGGCGGTCGCGCACGTCCTGCACGTGGCGCAGCCAGTTGTCGGTGAGACCGGTGCGGTTGTCGTTGAGCGCCGCCTTGACCCCGCCGCAGCCGTAGTGGCCGACCACCAGGATGTGTTTCACGCGCAGCATCTCGACCGCGTAGTGGATCACCGACAGTGCGTTGAGATCGGTGTGGACGACGACGTTGGCGACGTTGCGATGGACGAAGACCTCGCCCGGCGCCAGGCCGATGATCTGGTTCGCCGGTACGCGGCTGTCGGAACAGCCGATCCACAGGTACTCGGGCGACTGCTGGGCGACGAGGCGGGAGAAGAACTCCGGGTCCTCCGCCTGCATGCGCTCGGACCAGGCCTTGTTGTTGGCGAAGAGGTGGTCGATGGAGTGAGACATGGAAATCCTAGGAACGCGCGTCCGCGCGACAGGCGTGATTGTGACGGACAGCCCGGGGGCGGAACAACTGCCGGAAGCCGGCTTGAAGCCGGCATCGAGCGACTCAAGGCAAACGGCATATCTGTATTGACTATGCGGGAGCGCTTGATGATAATCGCAACCGATAATAACAATTAGTATTGTTTATAGATGGGAGCTGAGCGGCATGCCCGCTTCCAGTCCGAGGCTGTCCATGACTGTCGTCCTGCCCATTACCCGGCAGGTTTTCGAGACCTTTCTTCGCTAGGAAACCATTGCATGAGCCGGCAGGCACGAACCCTCGTGAGTTTTTCCCCGTCCTTGCATTTGAGTCCGGGGCGCCTTGTCATTGGCGCCGCTGCAGCGCTGTTGGTTCTGGCGCTTTCCGGTTGCGCGAGCAAACCCGATATGGCCGGGCAGGAGCCCAGCGGCGCTGAAGCGGCACGCACGGACTCTCACGGCAAGCCTTATTCGGAAGGCGTCGTCTTCGAGCGCATTTACGTCGACTATGAGATTGCGCGCGACGGCTCTTTCACTCGCACGGCCGAGATCATCAAGCGGCTCGAGAATGCCCAGGGCATCGAGCGCGAAGGCAAGGCTCACCTGATGTTCCAGCAGGGCATCGAGGAGGCAGAATTCATCGACGCCCGGGTGGCGCAGCCCGATGGCAGTGAAATCGTGCTGCAGCCGGACGTGGTGGAGATGAAGCCGTCTTATTCTTCTCTTCCGGCGCAGTTGTTCAGCAATCGCCAGCGCAAGACGCTGGTGTTTCCCGATCTGCAGCCCGGCAGCCGTGCGATTGCGACCGTGCGCATGCAGCGGCTCAAACCTGTGTTTCCCGGCCAGTTCATGGCGCTGACATGGCGTTCGCCGCATGTCGGCGTGGAGGATCTGCGTGTCCGCTACCGGCTGCCGGCCGACATGCCCTTGCATCTCGATGCACATGGCATCGAGATGACACGCGAAGTCGATGGCGACATGGTGACGTGGACTGCACACATGCAAGTGCGTGAGCCATGGCCGCGTGAGTCGGGCAGTGTCGGAGCAGTGGACTACAGCCCGCGCGTCGCGGTCAGTACGTTCCCGGACCATGCCGCCTTCGCCGCAGCCTACCGCGACATGATCGCCGGCCGCGACGAGGTGACGCCCGCAATCCAGGCGCTGGCCGACGCACTGAGCGCCGATCTGAAGACGCCGCGCGAGCAGGTGCGGGCTTTGTACGAATGGGTGGTGGGCAACATCCGCTACGTCGCCGTTCCCCTCGGCCATGGCGCATGGGTGCCGAATCCGGCGGGTAGCGTACTGTCGCTCCGCCACGGCGACAGCAAGGACCGCGCCGTGCTGCTGGCCGCGTTGCTGAAGGCCAGGAACATCGACAGTTCGCTGGTGCTGCTCGATGCCGGTGGCAACTACTGGTTGCCGCGATATCCGACGCTGCAGTCGTTCGATCATGTGATGCTTCATGTGCCGGCGCTGGATCTGTATCTCGATTCATCCTCACCGTTTGTCGATTTCGGCAGCCTGTCGCCGCGCTTGGCCGGCAAACCTGCACTGATCGTTGCCGATGGCCACGTAGTGCAAACGCCGGTCGCGCCCGCGCAGGATTCCGGCAGCCGTGTCCTGCAGCGAATGGTGCTCGACAGCGCAGGGCAACTGCAGGGCGATACCACCGTACAGGTCCGGGGGAGAACGGCGCAGTCCTTCAGGGAGATGATGGCCCGGACGAAGCCGCTGACCGACGCCCAGATCGCGAGATCGATGCTCGTCAGTGCAGACGAACATGGACAGGCACAGCTTCGGCGGCCGACGAACCTGGCGCCGGGCGAGCCGCTGGAGGCCGGGCTGAGCTACACACTGACCCGCGGGCTCGACCTGAGCGCACCGGGAGTGTTGCCGGTGAAGCGCGGGGTGCGTTTCCACGGCATCGAGATGTTCGGCAGATCGGTCATGGACGTCCCCCGCCGCGCGCCATTCGACTGCCTGGCAGTGACGATGGAGGAAGAGCAGCGCATCACCTGGCCGGACACGGTGCGGCCTGGCGCACTGCCGCCCGGGCGCAGCCTGGTGTCGGAGGATGCGGCGCTGCCTTACACCTTCACGTCCGACTACAGGCTGGAAGGCAACGAAGTCGTCATCCAGCGCAAGCTGGTGGTGGCCCCCGCCAGCAGAAGCTGCCCGCCATCCAGCAATGCCGCCCTGCAGGTTTTGCTGCGTGAAATCGCACTCGAATACGACACGCTGTTGAGCTATACGCCGCGTTGAGACGCGGCCGGATCACGGCCGCGTGGGGTACGCATTCAGCTTTTCTTCCCGACAGAGAGATCATCAACCCATGTCCGTCGCCCCCCAATTGCAATCCCGCCCGCTGTCCATCGTGTCGGCCACCATGGTGCTGATCCTGCTGGCGCCTTCCGTGTGGGCGAACCAGCCATACACGGCGGGTGTCGTCTTCGAGCGTGTCCATGTCGATTACGAAGTTGCGCGCGACGGCACCTATGTACGCACGTCCGAGATCGTCAAGCGCTTCGAAAATGCCCAGGGCATCGAAGCGCACGGCAAGGCGCAACTGGCATTCCAGAGCGGCACCGAGAAGGCGGAATTCATCGATGCCCGGGTGGCGCAGCCGGATGGCCGCGAGATCGTGCTGCGCCCGGATGACGTGCACCTGCAGGAGGCCTATCCCTTTCCCGAGGCGGCGGTATTCACCGACCGCAAGCGCAAGACCCTGGTGTTTCCCGACCTGCAGCCCGGTAGCAGGGCGATTGCTACCGCGCGCTCCCAGCGGCTTGAGGCGGTGATTCCGGGCCTGTTCTCGGCCCTGGAGTGGCGCTCGGCCCATTTCGCTTCGCTGGACACGCGCATCCGCTTCACGCTGCCGGCCGACATGCCGCTGCACGTCGAGGCGCACGATGCCGAAGTCACGCGCGAGGCTGACGGCGACAAGGTGACGTGGACGGTGACGATGAAGGTGGAGGAGCCCTGGCCGTCCGAGCCGGGCAGTGTTTCCGCCGTCGATTACAGTCCGCGCGTGGTCGTGAGTACTTTTGCCGACTACGGCGCATTCGCTGCCGCCTACCGCGACATGATCGCCGGCCGCGATGCGGTGACGCCGGAAATCCAGGCGCTGGCCGACGAACTGACCGCCGGCAAGGAGACGCCGCGCGAGCAGGCGCGTGCGCTGTACGAATGGGTGGCGGGCAACATCCGCTACGTCGCCATCCACATGGGCCGCGGCGGCTGGGTGCCGCATGCGGCGGGCGAAGTGCTGTCGCGCCGCTATGGTGACTGCAAGGACCACGTCACGCTGCTGGCCGCGCTGCTGCGGGCCAAGGGCATCGACAGTTCGCCGGTGCTGCTCAATGCCGGCACCAGCCAGTGGCTGTCGCAATATCCCACGCTGGCTTCGTTCAACCATGCGCTGCTCTACCTGCCCACGCTGGATCTCTACGTCGACTCGACTGCGCGCTACGTGGATTTCGGCATCCTGCCCTTCGAGTCGGCCGCCAAGCCGGCGCTGGTCGTCGCCGACGGCCGCGTGGTGCAGACTCCGGCCGTACGGGCGCAGGATTCGGGCGCCAGCATCGTGCAGCGGATGACGGTCGATGCCGACGGGCGCTTGCAGGGTGACACTACGGTGCGTTCGTCAGGGATCGCTGCACAGATGGATCGGGCGATGATGGTCCAGACCACCGCCGTGCCCGACGCCCAGATTGCCGCGGCCATCCTCACCAACGCGGGCGAACACGGGCAGGCGCAACTGCGCCGGCCGGCGAGCCTGGCGCTGGGCGAAGCGGTGGAAACCGGGCTGAGCTACAGCCTGACACGCGGACTCGACCTGAATGCACCAGGCCACTTCCCGATCACCCGGGGCGTGGGCTTCGGCGGTATCCAGCTCTATGGCAAGGCCATCATGGATTCGGCCCGGCGCGCGCCCTTCATGTGCCCGGCAACCACGATGATCGAGGAGCAACGCATCAAGTGGCCGGACAAGGTGCAGCTCGGCGCCTTGCCGCGGAGCCGCCGCCTGGTGTCGGAGGATGCGGAGCTGCCTTACACCTTCACGTCCGACCATGCGCTGGAAGGCGAGGGCGAAGTCGTCATCCGCCGCAAGCTGGTGGTGGATACCGCTAGCCCGGTGTGTCCACCAGCCAGCAATGCCGCCTTGCAGGCGTTGGCACGCGAGATCGCGTTCGAGTATGACGCGGCGCTGAGCTACGCACCGCGCTGAGACGGGGCAGACTGCCTGATAAGGCAGTTCCGGAGGGATTTAGCAAGAATCAAATCAGCGCCCGGTTAAAAATCATAGAGTGCAACACTGGCTGCTTCTGGTGCAGCAACAACCGGAGTCAAGCGCAGGGCGGTAATACAGGGGTTTCCAGAAGAGATTCGGCCACATGGTCATGTGGCCGTGCTCGCGAAGTACGAACGCCTGGCAGCGAATGTGTTCGATGGCTTCAGGCGGCAGCTTTCCGGCGTCGATCTCTTCCATACCGAAGCCTCATCAGAATTCATTCGATTGCCGTCCTGACATGAAGATCAACAAACCTGTCACGAACGTGGAACGGGAATTTCCCGACGGAAAGTACATCGTTTCACGTACCGATCTCAAAGGCATCATCACCTACGCCGACGACACGTTCGTCGAAATCAGCGGTTTTTCACGCGAGGAATTGATAGGCAAGAGCCACAACATCGTTCGCCACCCGGACATGTTGCCTGCGGCCTTTGCCTGGGCCTGGGACACGATCAAGACCGACCGCCCGTGGCGCGGCATGGTCAAGAACCGCAGCAAGAACGGCGATTTCTACTGGGTCGATGCCTTGATCGTACCGGTACTCAAGGACGGCAGGAAAGTCGGCTACATGTCGGTGCGCACCAAGCCGAGCCGGAAGCAGATTGCGGATGCCGAAGCGCTCTACCGGAAACTTGCCGACGGCAGCGCCAGCATTCCGAAAACAACGCTCTGGGCGCGCATCCCGTTGCAGGCCAAATTCGCTGCGTTGGTCATCGTCATGATCCTCGCCCAGCTTCTTGGCATCGGTATGCAGGTTTTGGGGCCCGGCCTGGGCCTCACGGCAGACGTGACCGGGCAGTTCGTCATGCTGTTCGGCGTGGCCGGCATCGCTGCCGCGCTCGGTCTGCTCACTTTCCAACGCGGCATGATGGTGACTTTCAGCCGCATCACCAGCCGCTTGCAGAATATCGCCCAAGGTGATCTGACCGACGAAATTCCGCTGCACCGGGTGGATGAACTGGGCAAGCTGAACGATGCCCTGATCACCATGCAGACCCACCTGCGGGCGATGATGGCGGAAATTGCCGAGCAGAGTACGTCGGTCGACAGCCACATCCATTACCTCAGCAGGGAAATCGACGCCACCCGGCGGGCAGCGGCGGTGCAGTCGGAGGCCGCCAACAGCATTGCCGCCTCGGTCGAGGAGATGGTGGCATCGGTGGACCGGATTGCAGAGGACGCGCAGCAGGCGTCCCAGGCAGTGCAGCTGTCGCGCAACCTGCTCGAAGAGGCGACGCAGCGCATGCGGCAAAGCCAGCAGGCATCGGAGCACGTGGTCGTCACGGTGCAGGATGCCGGGCATACCATGGACGAGCTGTTCCAGTCGATTTCGGCCATCGAGCGAGTCAGCCAGGTCATCCGCGACATTGCCGACCAGACCAATCTGCTGGCGCTGAACGCCGCCATCGAGGCGGCACGGGCTGGTGAATCCGGGCGCGGTTTTGCCGTGGTTGCCGACGAAGTGCGCAAGCTGGCCGAAAATTCGAGCAAGCAGACGGGTGAAATCACCGCCAGCATCCAGCACATTCAGGGTCGCACCCAGAGTGTGCACGCCACCATGGCCGTCGCCGGAACCCAGGTGGAAACCGTCAATGCCACTGCCGAAACTGCCCGCAACGGACTGCATGCGGTGGTCGATCAGGGCGAGCGGATTCATCTGCTGGCGGGCAACATTGCCACCGGCACCCGCCAGCAGGCTTCAGCGGGCGGCGAAATCGCTCAACGCATGGAAGACATCGTCAGCGGCATCGGCCAAACCTCGAACACCATTCAGGAAGTGGCCGTGCGCAGCAATCAGATCCAGCAGGCGACCGGTCGCCTGCGCGAGTTGATTGGCTATTTCCGCTTTATCCGGTGAGTTTTCACGGACTCAGGTTCAGATGTGAGATCGCGATTGAGTATGACGTGGCGCCGAGCTATGCGCCGCGCTGAGGTGGTGGGGAGGTCTGCTTATCTTGGCCGCCGGTGCCGTACTATACGCATCGCTCCCGGCGGCGTGGTCGCCACAGGAGAATTAATGAAAGAGTACGAAAGGCGCTGCCCGCATTGGCTTGGGTGTATGCAATCCTGTTCGGCGGCCTTGTACAGGCTCAGGTCACGAATATGCAAGCCATGCAGCTACCGCCTTCCGAAGCCCCGATGGTAAGTTTGGGCAGCGTGGAGGCCAAGGCACTGCACCCGACAGTTCCTTTCCTGAATATATGCTGCTGGCAGTCATGTATGCCGAGGAACTCGAACTGATGCCGGAGCAGGAGCCGCAGGACTGGCGGGTTGAGAACATGGGCACGTGGTCGGGTCTGTATAGCGACACGCTCAGCATCGAGGCGGAAATCACCGAAGCGTTCTACGCGAGCCAACTCGCGCAGGTTCTGCAGGGGCGCTACCAGGAGGCCGCGGAAAAATGCCTGGCGATGGTGCGCAGGTCGGACGCCTGCGCGGAGAACATGCGCAGCATTCTCAGCCTGGCGCGGTGGGAGAAGATGGTCGGCATCTACCGGACCTTGCTGGAGGGATAGCATGTCTCCGGGGTTCCCTTGTTACTATAGGCCGGCTCACGACTACTGCAGCTGTTGGGTGTAACATGAGACGAATCGCGCTTACCAACAAAAAATTACGTGGAATTCCGCGCCGTATCCGCACATTGGAGAAATGGGCATTAAGTTTCGAAGGATATATCCGGCCTAGATCTCACGAAATGGAGCGCTACTTCAATTGGAAAATACCCGTTCATCAGGCCCTTGTTCAGGGGCGCCAAACCAGCCTTGAAATTCAATCGCGATGCATTGCCCAGCTACTGAATGCAGCCAGCGCTCTTGCAGTGGCATCACGCGAAGCTTCGGGCGAGTACTGCCGAGTGGCCTGCCTCATTACATGGCCGTGGTTGCACCAAAGCGAAGTGACGGTTTTCTACGATAAAGACTATTATCTGAGCTTTCTCGGGAACGCCAACAGCCTAGCTCCAAGGCTTATCTCCGAGAAGCTCGCATTATCCTTGCCGTCCGGCTTTCTGGAGCATGGTCACAATGTAACTCAGCCGGATGATATTGTTCCCATAGAGTGGTGGTGCATTGGAGAGCCGATCTAATTGGCCCCAGCCCTGCAAATAGAGGTCTGCTCCCCGTTCTTTCCTCGTTTCATCCACTATGAGTGTTATATTTATAATAATTGATCGCTCTACTTAAGAGGAGTTTATGAAGTTAGCGGAAGCATTAACTGAAAGAGCGGAATTAAGTAGAAAAATTCAAGATTTGCGAGAGCGGATTATTAGAAATGCAAAGCACCAAGAAGGTGATAAGCCCGCCGAAGATCCCAGCGAATTGCTCAAAGAGTATGAAAAAGTTACCAAAGAGTTTATAAAATTAGTCGTTGCGATCAACAAGACTAACCAAACAATAATATTGAGTTGTGGAGAGCCAATGATAGATGCTCTGGCTAAAAGAGATGCTCTTAAGTTGCAGCACTCTCTTTATAAATCTTTGGCAACAGAGGCAACGCCTAACAGGTTGATGCATAACCTAGTGAACGATCCTGCGAGTTGATAGTCATAAATCCGTTCCTCAATCCCTTGTCCTGACAGCGATGCGCGGCCCACTCGATCCCCAGTCCTCGATGTTCCATTATTTCTCGCCGGAATCGCGCGTACCGGCCGATCATCCCCTGCGAAGGGTGAAGCAATTGGCCGATCGGGCGCTGAGTGCCATTTCGGCGGACCTGGATGCGCTGTACTCGAGTACCGGCCGCCCGTCGATTCCGCCTGAGCGCCTGCTCAAGGGGCAATTGCTGATCGCGCTGTACTCGATCCGGTCTGACCGGCAGTTCTGCGAACAACTGAACTACAACATCCTCTTTCGCTGGTTCCTCGACATGGACCTGGAGAGCGCAGGCCTGGACCAGTCGAATTTCAGCCGCCTGCGCGAACGCCTGGTGGCGACTGATATCGCCCGCCGCTTCTTTGACGAGGTGGTGAGCCTGGCGCGCCGGCAACATTTGCTGTCCTCGGATCACCTCACTTGTCGACGGCACGCTCATCGAAGCCTGGGCCTCGTTCAAGAGTTTCAAGCGCAAGGACGGCGAGCCGCCGAAAGACGGTGGTGATGGCACGGGGATGGTCAATTTCAAAGGTGAGAAGCGTTCGAACGCCACACACCAGAGCAGCACTGATCCTGACGCACGGCTCATGCGAAAGGGTAACGGCCAGCCTGCCAGGCTCAGCTACGGCGGGCATGTGCTCATGGAGAACCGTCATGGCCTGTGTGTCGACATCCTGATCACGGAATCGACGCAGGCCGAGCACCGTGCTGCACGCACGATGCTCACCCGCGCCCGCCGACGGCGTATCCACCCCAAGAGTCTGGCGGCCGACAAGGGTTACCACATCAAGGATTTCGTGGCGCACCTGCGCGCGCATCGTATCCGGCCGCACATTGCTCGAATCGACCATCGCTGCACGCCTGGACTCGATGGGCGCACGACGCGAACCGAGGGCTATCGGATCAGCCAACGCAAGCGAAAGCGGGTGGAGGAAATCTTCGGCTGGCTCAAGACGGTCGGTGGGTTGCGCAAGACGCGATTCATCGGGCAGGCGAAGACGCAAATGGCGGCCTTCATTTCTGGCGCAGCCTACAACTTGTTGAGAATCGCGAAATTGGGAAATGCGGGAGGAACGGCGTGAGTCGGGCAAACGAACCAGGGGCTGATCGGTCTCGGAACGTCCATGCCGGCAATGTGGGTCGCATTGAAAGCCCCATTCTCTCGACGAAGTCCCTGTGAAGATCAATTTGAACCCCTGGGTTAGTCCGGTGTTCAGCTCTTTTGCATCAGCCTGCTAAGCAAGACAGGTATTCGAAAAGCGAAATAAAATTTGTTAGTTCTGTGGATGTGGCCGACATTCAAAAGAAAGCGGATAAAATTGGAAAGTCATGCCGCGAACTGGATGGTGAAATACAGCAGGCCAACTGGTTAAACAATCTTGTGGAATAAGGGATTAGGTAGCTTCGGTAATAAGGTGAGCACAACCCGCCAACTGGGTTAAGTTGGATTCATGGTGGGATGAAAGGCCGTCCCTAGGGTTCGACTCCCTTGCCACATTTAATGCCTGTGTATCGTCACAAGTGTAATGTGTAAATAGTAACGTAACTACCACGTGCTGATTATTGCTGAAGTGAGGGTGGGTTAGGGGATTCTTATTCCAAGGGATGGTAATAAAAAAGAAAGCAAGTTGAGGCCACTCATCTGCCGGCCCGTTCCGACTACTACAGCCATGGGGTGTCATGATCTCCAGTCAGTACATCATTCGAGTGGAGCTGCAGCGTGAGAAGGTCGAGTCCTTTGAGGAATACCCGTTTAGTCTCGCCGCAGTCAGATCTCTGGAGCGAATTGATCTGCACCCCAAAATAACATTCTTTGTAGGTGAGAACGGATCTGGGAAATCAACTCTGCTGGAGGCTATCGCCGTGTCCATGGGGTTTAATCCGGAAGGTGGGACAAAGAACTTTCGGTTCAGAACCCGGGCGTCTCACTCTGTGTTGAACGAGTATTTGCGTGTAGCCAAGGGGGTGAGGCGTCCAAGAGATGGATTCTTCCTCCGGGCGGAGAGTTTCTTCAATGTTGCAACAGAGATTGAGAACCTTGACGCTGAACCGAGTTTTGGGCCGCCCGTCATCAGCTACTACGGCGGCAAGTCGCTTCATGAACAATCACACGGAGAATCCTTCTTTGCGTTGCTCATGAACCGGTTCGGTGAAAACGGTGTGTATCTGCTAGATGAGCCAGAAGCGGCGCTATCGCCGCAGCGTCAATTGGCGGCGTTAGCGAGAATACATGATCTTGCCTGCTCTGAATCGCAGTTCATCATTGCAACTCATTCTCCAATACTGATGGCGTACCCTGATTCTTGCATCTATCAGTTCACGAGAGATGGAGTGTCCAGAGTCGAGTACAAGGAGACTGAGCATTTCAAGACTATGCAAGCGTTCATTACGAATCCTGAGCGCATGATAAGAATGCTACTTGAGAGCAAACAATGACGTCCAACATTTCCATCAACTTGCGCGAGCAGTTGGTGAGCGTGGCGTTGGCTTGGGAGCGAGCCTATGGCAACGCACCTCAGATCACCACAGTCCTCTCGGAATATGACGCTGCATGTCTAATCGGCTGCCCTACAGGTGCATACTCCTACGCCATGCAAGGGAGAACGGCCGTTCAAAAAGGTTACGATTTCGACTTCAATGGCGCACGCTACCAAGTCAAAGGCAATCGTCCCAGTGGCAAGCGTGGCAGTGTCGTTACTTGGGTTCCTAAAGCTAAAAACTACGACTGGAACCACTTGATCTGGGTGCTCTATGACTCTCAGTACCGGATTCAAGAGGCATGGCAATGGGAGGTTTTGGCCTACAAAGACGCGTTTGACAATGTCAAACGGTTGTCACCAGCCCATCTTCGCCTTGGCAAGCAACTGGCGTAAATCTCCAATTGGATACTTACACTGGCCAGACCCCTAATTCCGCCAACTGTTTCGTCGCCGCCTCAGCCCAGCCACGATTCGCCGCCGGGCTGGCGGGACTTGGATGCAGCACACGACCAAACTTAATACCGGCCGTGTCGCTGAGCGCTTCCGTGGCACGCTTCTCGGCCCAGTTGCCAATCCCGATCACCCATTCCGGCTGCAAGGCATCGACCAGCGTGCGCAGATGGACGTCGCAGACAGCCAGCAGCGGGCGCTGCTCGGCTGCAAGCAGTTTGTCCGGCGTGAGATTGCGGCCGCCTTCGAAGAACATCAGCGGGCAGTAGTTGGCGACGAAGTGTTCGGCGAAGAAGGCTTCGGGCGTGCCGAAGCGTTCGCGGAACAGGCCCCACAGGCGTTGGCCGCTGACTTCGGAGCGGGTGCAGGCGAAGCCTTCGACCGGGCGCTTGGGGTTGGTTTCGCGCGGCTGGCCGACCGGGCCTTCCAGTTTCAGCCAGTCGCGGGCGCTGGCGATTTCGCCGAAGGGCACGCCGATCTGAGCCATGCCGAAGGGGCCGGGGTTCATGCCGACGAAGACCACGCGCTTTCTTCCTTCGCCGTAGCGCTCCAGGTAGCGGCGGTGCACTTCCCAGGCGTAGTCGAGCGGGTTGTAGACGTGGGTGACGGGCGCGGAGAAGCGCATCGCGTCGACTTCGGTCGACAGTTTGCGGGCGGCGTCGATGAGGATGGGGGTGGTGTGGGTGCTTGCAGTCATGGAGATCGGAACGGGAGGCCGGCAGAAGGGCGGAGTTTAGCGGACTGCCCATCGCTGCGTGCCATGGGCCGGCGATGGGAGCGGTGGCCGATTCAGAAGATCAGGAACTTCAGCAGATACAGCGTCGCCATGCCGGCGGCGATGGTCGCCAGCACGTTGCGTGTGCGCCAGGCGACGATGACGGCGGCCAGCGCGGCCCAGGGGCGGGGCGTGTCGAAGGCGAAGTGTACGTCGCCGCCCTGCACGAACAGTGCGCTGGCGGTCAGCGCAGCGAAGCTGGCCGGGGCGATGTGACGGCACAGCGCATGCAGCCAGCCCGGCAACGCGTGTTTGGCGAAGAAGCCGATCATCGCGTAGCGGTACAGGAAGGTCAGGATGCCGACGACGACCAGCAGGGCGAGCAGCGCGGGTGTGCTCATACTGCGGATCTCCGTTCCACGCGTTCGAGGCGGTGCACCGTCCATACGCCGGCGAGCAGGCCGAGCAGGATCGCCGCGACCAGGCCGAGCTTGTAGGGCAGGCCGGCGAAGGCCAGCGCCCCCAGGCCGGCGACCAGGGCCGCGGCGCGGCCGGCGCGTTCGCGCAGCAGCAGGGTGAGCAGGGCGATGAAGGTCAGCGGCACGGCGAAGTCCAGCTCCCACTCGGCGGGGATGGTGGCGCCGAACAGCAGCCCGGCAGCGGTGGAGAGCTGCCAGCCGGCCCACAGCGTGAAGCCGGCGCCGAGGAAATACCAGTGGCGCAGGTCTGGGCCGTCGCCGGCCCGGGCGGTGTCGGCTGCGCGGCGCTGGTAGCGTAGCACGGCCACGGCGTAGGCTTCGTCGGTCAGCAAATAGGCCAGCAGCAGGCGCCAGCGACGGGGCAGGTGGCGGACGTATTCGGCCATCGACGCGCTGTACAGCACGTGGCGCAGGTTGAGCAGGCCGGATGTCAGCGTGATCGGCAGCGCACCGGCGCCGGCCGTCAGCATCTGCACGATGACGAGCTGGGCCGCGCCGGCGAAGACCACGGCCGAGGCCAGTTGTGCGATCCAGGCCGGTACGCCGGCGGCGAGTGCGGCGATGCCGTAGATCATGCCGAAGGGGACGACGCCCAGCAGCAGCGGCGCTTCGTCGCGGCAGCCGGCGAGGAATTCGCCGCCCGCGCTTGTTGCCTTTCCTGCCATCAGTCGTCCATCGCCGGATCGACTTTCGGTCGCCCCAGGCGCTGGAGCGCGTCGCGCAGCCACCACACCATGACCACGCCGGGCACGGCGACGACGATCGAGAAGATGAAGAAGGCCGGCCAGCCGATGCTTTGCGACAGCACGCCCGACAGTGGGCTGACGTAGATGCGGCCGACCGCGGCGAAGGCCGACAGCATGGCGTAGTGGGTGGCGCTGAAATGCTGGTTGCACAGGCCCATCAGCAGCGCGACGAAGGCCACCGTGCCCATGCCGCCGCTGATGTTCTCGCCGGCGATCACCGCCAGCAGCAGCAGGTCGAGCGCGGCGGGGGCGTCCAGCGAGACGATGCCCCAGTCGAAGGCCGGCACCATCACCGCGCCCCAGGCGTCCTTGCCGAGCTGCGCCAGCAGGTAGAAGCCGAAGTTCGACACCAGCTGCAGCACGCCGAACAGCAGCAGCGAGCGGTACAGCGCCAGCCGCGTCATGATCAGGCCGCCGATGAAGGCGCCGAGGATGGTCAGCCAGATGCCGATGACCTTGTTGGCGATGCCGACTTCTTCCTGCGAGAAGCCCATGCCCTTGATCAGGAAGGGCGTGGTCAGGCTGCCGGCGAAGGCGTCGCCGAGCTTGTACAGGATGATCAGGGCCAGGAAGGCGGCCGCGCCCTGCTGGGCGAAGTAGCTCGACAGCGAGCGGTTCAGGGTTTCGAAGCCGGCACGGCGTGCCGCCCACCAGGCCAGCGGCAGCGCCAGCGCGATCTCCGCGAGGACGAACAGCAGCTGGATCCAGCGGTTTGCGTCGTCGGGGTCGAGCCCGAGCAGGATCAGCGCCTGGCGGGCGATCCAGTAGCCGGCGGCGACGCCGCACAGCATCGCGGCGAAGCCGATCAGTTCGCGTTTGGGATCGGAATCGAGCGGCTTCAGCGCCGCCGATACCCGCGGCAGCGCCAGCAGCGAGACGATGCCGCAGCCCAGCATCAGCAGCGACATGGTCTGGTACACCCGCGGCCACGAGGCCCACTGCCCGGCCCAGATCAGCGCGATGCCGCCGGACAGGATCATCGCCAGGCGATAGGCGAAGACGTGCACCGAGGCGCCCAGGCCGCGTTCGTCCTCGGGCAGCAGGTCGGTGCGGTAGGCGTCGACGACCACGTCCTGCGAGGCCGACAGGAAGGCGACCAGCACCGCGGCGGCGGCGAACAGGCCGGGGGTGGTGGTCGGCGACAGGCTCGCCATCCACCACAGCAGGGCGGCGAGCGCGAACTGGGTCAGCGCCAGCCAGCCGCGGCGGCGGCCGAGCCAGGGCGGCTCGAAGCGGTCCATCAGCGGTGCCCACAGGAACTTGAAGGTGTAGGGCACGCCGACCAGGCCGAAGAAGCCGATGGTGGCGAGATCGACGCCGTCGACCGTCAGCCAGGCCTGCATCGCCTGGCCGGTCAGCGCCAGCGGCAGGCCGGAGGCGAATCCGAGCACCAGGATGGCGGACAGGCGCCAGCTGCGGGCGAGAGCGAGGGGATGAGAGGCGGGCAAGAGGCGTGGGCGGGCAGCGTGGCGGGACGGCGCATTATCGCAGATCGGCAAGGCCTCGCCGGCAGATACGGAGCGGTATGGGGAGTCACACAATTCGATACGTTGCTTGCGTCCGCGGGCGGATGCCTCAACAATGCCGCCATTCAGCCGAGTTCGGCTGCAGAATTTCCAGCTTCGAGGAGGGAGTCCTTCATGTCGTACACAGTGACCGTGGTATTCGGCGGCAACCGCGAGTACGAATTTGCGCTGCATGAATCCGCAGTGGCGGGCACGACCAAGGAACAGGCGCGCAGCTGGCTGGCGCAGGAATTTGAGGAGCTCGAATGCACCCCGTCCAACCCGATGGGCAAGGTGCTGGTGCTGGACATGGTCCTCAACGTCGCCAAGTACGGCGGCGAGAGCCGCTTCGAGCAGGCCACCGAGTGGGCGAAGAAGTTCGCGCTGGTGACGGCGGCTGCGCTCGATCGCCCGGCGATCCGCGTCGACGTGGCGGGTTTCACCGTCGGTTGATCCCTGCTGCCCGGGGCCGCCAGTCGATGAACGGTGGCGGCAGGGCGGTCAACGGTCCGGATGGGGCGGGTAGGGCGTAGCGAACCCATCATGCCGGGCCACAGGCGCACCGCGGGCCTTTTTTGAAGTGGCGGGTTTCGCCTTCGGCTCTACCCACCCTGCCGATTCAAACGGCCTATGCAGGAACCGGGCTGATCGGCCGGCCCGGCCTAGGCGGCCCGGCCCAGCCGATACACCGCCACGCTGGCGAGGAAGTTCGGCTCTTCCAGCACCAGCTTGCCTTCGTCGAAAGCCAGTCGTTCGCGTACCGCGATGCCGTTCATCTCGCACAGCACGTCGAAGTCGGCGATGGTGAAGAAGCGCACGTTGGGGGTGTTGAACCACTGGTGCGGCAGGCTCTCGGACACCGGCATGCGGCCGTTGAGGATGCTCTGGCGGTGCCGCCAGTAGCCGAAGTTCGGGAAGCTCACCACCGCCTCGCGGCCGACGCGCAGCATCTCGTGCAGGATGCCCTGGGTGTTGTGCATGGCCTGCAGCGACAGGCTCATGATGACGTGGTCGAAGAAGCCGTCCTCCAGGCCGACGAGGCCTTTCTCCAGGTCCATCTGGATCACGTTGATGCCGTTCCTGACGCTCGCCTGCAGCTTGTCGGGGTCGTTCTCGACGCCGTAGCCCTGGACCTGGCGCACTTCCACCAGATGCCGGAGCAGGGTGCCGTCGCCGCAGCCGAGGTCGAGCACTTTTTCGCCGGGCTCGATCCATTGCGCGATCACTTCATGGTCGTAACGATAGGCGGTCATGTCATACCTCGATGCGGTCGAACCAGGCCGACAGCAGCGCGTGGTAGCGCGCTTCGTCGAGCAGGAATGAGTCGTGGCCGGCGGGGCAGTCGATGTCCGCGTAGCTGACGTTGCGCTTGTTGTGCAGCAGCGCATAGACGATTTCGCGCGAGCGTTCGGGCGAGAAGCGCCAGTCGGTGGTGAAGGAGATCACCAGGAAGTCGGCGCTGGCGCGCGCCAGCGCGGCCGGCAGGCTGCCGCCGTAGTCGAAGGCGGGGTCGAAGTAGTCCAGCGCCTTGGTCGTCAGCAGGTAGGTGTTGGCGTCGAAGTAGCCGGCGAACTTGTCGCCCTGGTAGCGCAGGTAGGACTCGATCTCGAACTCGACGTCGTAGCTGTAGGTGTTGCGGCCGTGGCGCAGGCTGCGGCCGAATTTCTCCGCCATCGAATCGTCGGACAGGTAGGTGATGTGGCCCACCATGCGCGCCAGCTTGAGGCCGCGCGCCGGCACCACGCCGTGCTCGTAGTAGTGGCCGCCGTGGAACTCGGGGTCGGTCAGGATGGCCTGGCGCGCGACTTCGTTGAAGGCGATGTTCTGCGCGGTGAGCTTGGGCGCGGCGGCGATCACGGCGACGTGGCCGACGCGTTCGGGGAACTGCAGCGACCACGACAGCGCCTGCATGCCGCCCAGGCTGCCGCCGACGACCGCGGCGAAGCGTGCTATGCCGAGCCGGTCGGCCAGCCGCGCCTGCGATTCGACCCAGTCCTCGACGGTGACGAAGGGGAAGTCGGCGCCCCACAGCTTGCCGGTGGCCGGATTGGTCTGGTTGGGGCCGGACGAGCCGTAGCAGCCGCCGAGGTTGTTCACCCCGATGACGAAGAACTTGCGCGTGTCCAGCGGCTTGCCCGGGCCGATCAGGTTGTCCCACCAGCCGACGTTGTGCGGATCGTCCGCATAGTGGCCGGCGAGGTGGTGCGAGCCCGACAACGCGTGGCAGACCAGCACCGCGTTGCTGCGCTCGGCGTTGAGCGTGCCGTAGGTCTCGTAGACCAGATGGTAGTTGTCGAGCTGCCCGCCGCTGCGCAGCTTGAGCGGCTCGGCGAAGTCCGCCCGCTGCGGTGCGACGACCCCGACGGATTGAGCTTGGATCATGTTCGTGCCGTTAAAAACGAAAAACCCAGTCGGCTGAAGCAGCGGACTGGGTGCCCTCGCTTTAGCCGTATTTGTTGAGCGCCCGCAAGCTGTTGATCAAATCGGCGCTAGGTCCGGCGAACTTAGCGCCCGCCGCGGGAAAAGTCAAACCTCGCGGCATGATAAGATTTTCCTCCGCATCACCAATCGGTACCGTCATGATCCAGGTCATCGTCAATGGCCAGCCCCAAGCGCTGGCGCCCGGTCTCACCGTCCTCGGCCTGCTCGAAGCGCGCGGCCTCGTCGGCAAGCGCCTGGCGGTCGAGCGCAACGGCGACATCGTGCCCAAGGCGCGCCACGCCGAAGTGCAGCTCGCCGAGGGCGACCGGGTCGAGATCGTCGTCGCCGTCGGCGGCGGCTGAGCCCGACGCAGCTCAACCCCATCATCGAGAACAACACAGGCTTTCACACCATGAACGACCCCCTGGTCATCGCCGGCAAGTCCTACGGTTCGCGCCTGCTGGTCGGCACCGGCAAGTACAAGGATTTCACCGAGACCCGCGAGGCCATCGACGCCAGCGGCGCACAGATCGTCACCGTCGCCATCCGCCGCACCAACATCGGCCAGAACCCGGACGAACCCAATCTGCTCGACGTGCTGCCGCCGGACCGCTTCACCATCCTGCCCAATACCGCCGGCTGCTATACCGCCGACGACGCGGTGCGCACGCTGCGCCTGGCGCGCGAGCTGCTCGACGGCCACGCGCTGGTCAAGCTCGAAGTGCTGGGCGACCCGAGCAACCTGTTCCCCAACATGCCGGAGACGCTGAAGGCGGCCGAGATCCTGGTCAAGGACGGCTTCGACGTCATGGTCTACTGTGCCGACGACCCGATCCAGGCCCGCATGCTGGAAGACATCGGCTGCGCCGCGGTGATGCCGCTGGCCTCGCTGATCGGTTCCGGCATGGGCATCCTGAACCCGTGGAACCTGCGCCTGATCATCGACAACGCCAAGGTGCCGGTGCTGGTCGATGCCGGCGTCGGCACCGCGTCGGATGCCGCGATCGCGATGGAGCTGGGCTGCGACGGCGTGCTGATGAATACCGCCATCGCCGGCGCCGGCCAGCCGGTGCTGATGGCGAGCGCGATGAAGAAGGCGGTCGAGGCCGGCCGCGAGGCCTTCCTGGCCGGACGGATGCCGCGCAAGTTCTACTCGGCCGATCCCAGCTCGCCGACCCAGGGGCTGATCGGTTCATGAGCGAGGCAGGCGAAGTGCAGCACGACATGCAGCAAGCCGTGGCCGGTGTCGAGATCATCGGCCGCGACAGTCCCGAGCACCGCTTCTCCAGCCGCAGCATCCGCAGTTTCGTGCTGCGCCAGGGCCGCATGTCCGAAGCGCAGCAGCGCTACCTGGACGAGATGCTGCCGAAGATCGGCATCGACTACCGCATGGCGCCGCTCGACCTGGATGCCGCCTTCGGCCGCCAGGCACCGAAGATCCTCGAGATCGGCTTCGGCATGGGCGAGACCACGGCGAAGATCGCCGCGGCGATGCCCGGCCACGACTTTCTCGGCATCGAAGTGCATACGCCGGGTGTCGGCGCGCTGTGCAAGCTGATCGCCGAAGGCAATCTCGCCAACCTGCGCATCATGCAGCACGACGCCGTCGAGGTGATGCGCGACATGATCGCCGACGGCGCGCTGGCCGGCGTGCATGTGTTTTTCCCCGACCCCTGGCGCAAGAAACGCCACTTCAAGCGCCGCATCATCCAGCCGGATTTCGTCGCCCTGATCGCGCAAAAGCTGGCGCCGGGCGGCTACCTGCATTGCGCCACCGACTGGGAAGACTACGCGCACTGGATGCTCGAGGTGATTTCCGCCGAGCCCCTGCTGCACAATACTGCCGACGGCTTCGCGCCGCGGCCCGACTACCGGCCGCTGACCAAGTTCGAGAACCGCGGCCTGAAGCTGGGCCACGGCGTCTGGGACCTGGTGTTCCGCCGCCGCGCCGACTGAGGAGGGGCGTCCTGTGATCCGGGGCCTGTTCCGTTTCATCTTCGCCACGCTGCGGCTGTTCGTGCGCACGCTGGACTTCGTCGTGCGCGGGCTGTTCTACGCCATGCTGGTGTTCGGCGTCGGCATGATCGTGGCTTTCTTCTTCCGCCCCGAGCCCGAGATCCCGGCCGGCTCCGCGCTGCTGCTGCGTCCGGGCGGCGCCATCGTCGAGCAGGCGGTGTTCGACGGGCCCTTGGACCTCCTCGGCTCCGGCGGTACGCCCACCGGGCAGAACGTGCTCGCCGACCTGCTCGAAGCGGTCCGCCTGGCCAAGGACGACGGACGCATCAGCGCGCTGGTGATCGAAACCGACCAGTTGATGGCCGGCGGCTTCTCCAAGCTGGGCGAACTGCGCGACGCCATCCTCGACTTCAAGGCCTCGGGCAAGCCGGTGCTGGCGCGCGGCGAGCGCTTCACCCAGGGGCAGTACTACCTGGCGACGGCCGCCGACGAAGTGCACCTGTCGCCCGACGGCTTCGTGCTGCTGCACGGCCTGTCGCGCTACGGCGCCTATTTCAAGGATGCGCTCGACAAGCTGGGCGTGAAGATGCACGTCTTCCGCGTCGGCGAATACAAGTCCTTCTCCGAGCCCTTCACCCGCAACGACATGTCGGACGAGGATCGCGCCGCTTCGCGCGACCTGCTCGACGGCGTGTGGGCGATGCTGCGCGACGACGTCGCCGCGGCGCGCAAGCTGGCGCCGGAAGCGATCGACGCCCATGTGAACGACTATCGCGATGCGCTGGCGGCAGCCGGCGGCGACGGCGCGCTGGCGGCACGCAACGCCGGCCTGGTCGACCGCTTCAGCACGCGCGACGAATGGCGCGCACGCCTGATCGAGCGTGTCGGCACGAAGTCGCACAACAGTGATCCGCGCATGGTCGATATCGATCGTTACCTCGCCGTGGCGCGAAGCAAGCAGCCGCAGCATGGCGAGCAGGTGGCGGTGCTGGTGGCGCAGGGGGCGATCGTCGATGGCCGCGAGCCGGCCGGCGTGGTCGGCGGCGACACCTTTGCCGAACTGATCCGCGCCGTCCGCAACGATGACCAGGTCAAGGCCCTGGTGCTGCGCATCGACAGCCCGGGCGGCAGCGCCTGGGCGTCCGAAGTCATCCGCCGCGAACTCGAACTGACGCGCAAGGCCGGCAAGCCGGTCATCGCCTCGATGAGTTCGGTGGCGGCATCCGGCGGCTACTGGATCGCCGCCGGTGCCGACGAGATCTGGGCGGCGCCGGCGACCCTGACCGGCTCGATCGGCATCTTCGCGATGTTCCCGGAGTTCTCCGAACCCTTGCAGCGCCTCGGCATCAACATCGACGGCGTCGCCACCGCACCGCTCGCCGGTGCGCTCGATCCGCGCCGGCCGCTCAGCCCGGCCGCGGCCGAGGCGATGCAGCTCGGCATCGAGCACGGCTATCGCCGCTTCATCGACGTCGTCGCCAAGGCACGGGACATGAAGCAGGGCGAAGTCGAGACCGTCGCCCGCGGCCGGGTGTGGCTCGGTGCGGCGGCGAGCGAGCTGGGCCTGGTGGACCAGACCGGCGGCCTGGAGGCGGCAGTCGCCGCCGCCGCGGCGCACGCCGGCCTGGAGAACTACGACGTGGTGTGGCCGGAACCGGGCCAGTCGCTGCAGGAACGCCTGCTGCGCCGGCTGGCGGGCTTCGCCGGGCAGTTCGGCATCGAACTGCCCCAGGCCGCGCCTTCGCCGCTGCTTCGCCTGCTGGCCGAGGCGCAGGCGCCCGCGGTCGCCCTGCTGCAATGGAACGATCCGCAGCACCAGTACCTGCATTGCCTGTGCGAGGCGCCCTGAGGGCGCGCGCATGTGTCATCCATCCCGAGCGTGAACAAGGAGACCGCATGAGACTCAGCAGCCAGAGCTTTGCCGACGACAATCCCATTCCGGGCGAGTTTGCCTTCTGCATTCCGGCCGACGAGGGCCATGTGTGCCTGGGCGGCAACCACAATCCGCAGCTGGAGTGGCGGGACGTGCCCGATGGCACGCAGTCCTTCGTGCTGATCTGCCACGACCCCGACGTGCCGAGCAGGGGCGACGACGTGAACCAGGAAGGGCGCACGGTGCCGGCCGACCTGCCGCGGGTGGATTTCTTCCACTGGGTGCTGGTCGATCTGCCGCCCGACCTGCGCTCCATCGATGCCGGCCAGTTCTCCAACGAGGTGACGCCCGGCGGCAAGCAAGGGCCCGACGCTTCGCTCGGCGCCCGCCACGGCGTCAATGACTACACCGCCTGGTTCGCCGGCGACGAATCGATGAAGGGCGACTACTACGGCTACGACGGCCCCTGCCCGCCGTGGAACGACGAACTGGTGCACCACTACGTATTCACGCTGTATGCGCTGGACGTGGCCAACTGCCCGGTCGACGGCCGCTTCAGCGGCCAGGACGTGCGCGCGGCGATCGACGGCCACGTGCTGGCGGAGGCGCGCATCACCGGGACGTATACGCTGAATCCGTCGCTGCTCTGATGGTGTGCCGCGGGGGGCCTGATGGGGACTTCGTTCCGGGGCTGCGGAACTCGCCCTCCGGGCTCGGACAGTCCTCGTCCCTCCACGAAGTCCCCGCCAGGCCAGTGCCGTTTCGGCGGCGGGGGCTGATCAGTCTTCCAGAAACACCTGCAGCAAGTCGTTCAGAAACCGCTGCCCGCGCGCACTGGGCCTGATGCGGTCGCTGCCCGTTTCCAATAGCCCCTGTTCCTGCGCCGATCGCAGCTTGCCGCCGATCGCCTCCAGCGGAATGCCGGTGCGCGCGGCGAACAGCTTGGCCGGCACGCCATCAGTCAGGCGCAGCGCGTTCATCATGAATTCGAAGGGCAGCTCCGCCACCGCGACTTCGCGGGCTTCCTGGACGAAATCGCCGCGCGCCGCGCCTTCCAGGTAGCGCGCCGGGTGCTTGTGGCGCATCTCGCGGCGGATGCCCTCGTGGCTGGACAGCTTGCCGTGGGCGCCGGGGCCGATGCCGAGGTAGTCGCCGAAAGTCCAGTAGTTGAGGTTGTGCCGGCTCTGGCCGTGCGGGCGGGCAAAGGCGGAGGTTTCGTAGTGCGCGAAGCCGGCCGCGGCGAGGCGCGTCTCGATCGCTTCCTGCATGTCGGCGGCGCTGTCGTCGTCGGGCAGCGATGGAGGGTCGTGGGCGAACGGGGTGTTCGGCTCCAGCGTCAGGTGGTAACAGGACAGGTGCTCGGTGCCGAAGCCGAGCGCGGTGTTCAGGTCGGCCAGCGCCTGCTCCAGGGTCTGGCCGGGCAGGGCGTACATCAGGTCGAGATTCACGCGCTCGAAATACGTGGCGGCGGCCTCGATCGCGCGCTTTGCCTCGTCGCCGCCGTGGATGCGGCCGATCCTCGTCAGCATGGCGTCGTCGAAGCTCTGGATGCCGAGCGAGATGCGATTGACGCCGGCAGCGCGGTAGTCGCGGAAGCGCTCGGCTTCGACGGTGCCGGGGTTGGCTTCGAGGGTGATCTCGGCCAGCGGGTCGAGTTGCAGCAGCATGCGGACATTGGTGAGCAGGGCGTCGAGCGCGCGCGCCGACATCAGGCTGGGCGTGCCGCCGCCGATGAAGATGCTGTGCACCCGCCGGCCCCAGACCTGCGGCAGCGCGTGCTGCAGGTCGGCGAGCACGGCGTCGAGCCAGGCCTGTTCCGGAATGCCGTTGTCGCGTGGTGTGTGCGAGTTGAAGTCGCAATAAGGGCACTTGCGCACGCACCAGGGGAAATGCACGTACAGCGCCAGCGGCGGCGGGGCATCGAGTTGCGGGCGCTGCGGCAGCGGCACGGTGCGCGCCGCCGGGGCGGGGGTGAGCGGGATGATGCGACGGGTCACGGCAGGGTCCAGGGCCGGGCGGAGCGGGGCGGCGCCGGACTGCGCGCCTGGCCCGCCCGGCGGCTTACAGCGGGTGTGATTCGAGGCGGGCGAGCAGGTGGCGCATGGCCGCGCCGCGGTGGCTGAGGGTGTTCTTCAACGCGGCGTCGAGTTCGGCGGCGGTCTGTTCGAGTTCGGGCAGCCAGAACAGCGGGTCGTAGCCGAAGCCGCCTTCGCCGCGCTCGGCGCTGAGGATCTGGCCGTGCCATTCGCCGTCGGCGATCAGCGGCTGCGGATCGTCGGCGTGGCGCACCAGCACCACCACCGAGCAGAAATAGGCGCTGCGCTGTTCCGGATCGGGGAAGGCGGCCAGCTTTTCCAGCAGCAGGGCGTTGTTGCGCGCGTCGGATTTCGGCTCGCCGGCGAAGCGGGCCGACTGTACGCCGGGTGCGCCGGCCAGCGCCGCGACGCACAGGCCGGAATCGTCGGCCACCGCCGGCAGGCCGGTGGCCGCGGCGGCGTGGCGGGCCTTGGCGAGCGCGTTCTCGACGAAGGTCAGGTGCGGCTCTTCGGCCTCGCCGACGCCCAGCGCGCTCTGCGGGATGATCTCGATGCCCAGCGGCGTGAGCAGGGCCTGCATTTCGGCCGCCTTCTTGGCGTTGTTGCTCGCCAGTACCAGTCGTTTGCTCATGTCGGGTTCCTCGTGTCGGCGCCATGAGTTGTGGCGTCACTTAGGGCGGCGCGCTGCAGTTCGACCAGGCGGCGGATGCCGCCTTCGGCGAGGTCGAGCAGGGCGTTCAGCTCGGCGCGCGAGAAGGCCGCGCCTTCGGCCGTGCCCTGCACCTCGATCAAGCCGCCGCTTTCGGTCATGACCACGTTCATGTCGGTGTCGCAGTCCGAGTCTTCAGCGTAGTCCAGGTCGAGCACCGGCGTGCCCTGGTGGATGCCGACCGACACCGCGGCGACGAATTCGCGCATCGGGCTGCGCGCCAGCTTGCCGGCGGCGACCAGGCCGCCGATGGCGTCGTGCACCGCGACGCAGGCGCCGGTGATGGCGGCGGTGCGGGTGCCGCCGTCGGCCTGCAGCACGTCGCAGTCGATGATGATCTGGCGCTCGCCGAGCGCGGCGAGGTCGACCACCGCGCGCAGGCTGCGGCCGATCAGGCGCTGGATCTCCTGCGTGCGGCCGGTCTGCTTGCCCCTGGCCGCTTCGCGCGCGCCGCGGGTGTGGGTGGCGCGCGGCAGCATGCCGTATTCGGCGGTCAGCCAGCCCTGGCCCTTGCCGCGCAGGAAGCCCGGCACGCTGTCTTCGACGCTGGCGGTGCACAGCACGCGGGTGGCGCCGAATTCGACCAGCACCGAGCCTTCGGCGTGGCAGGTGAAGCCGCGGACGAGGCGGACCTTGCGGAGTTCTTCGGGTTTGCGCTGGCTGGGTCGCATGGGGATGTCCTGTAGCTATCGTTTGTCGAATTTGTGGATGGCGGCGTTGATCTCGCGGATCGCGCGTTCGATCTCGTCCTCGTCGAGGTCGACGAGGCGGCCGCTGCCGCGGCTGGAAAGCTCCATCTCGGTGGCGAAGTCGTCGAGCGCCATGGTCTGTGTCGAAATGGCGTCGGGCTGCGCCGCGCCGGTGTCGTCGTGCCAGCACATGGCCACCAGCGACAGGTTGTCGGCCTTGTCGCCGCCGTGGAATTCGGCCCGGTCGAGCAACTGCGGCACGGCCTCGGCAAGCGGCTTGCCGTTCAGGCCGAAGACGATGGTGTCGTCGTCGAGCGGCCCCCACACGCCGTCGCTGCACAACGCGATGAGGTCGCCGTCCTTCAGTGCGCAGGGCTCCGAATAGTCGATCTGCGGCGCATGCGTGCCGCCGAGGCAGGAGTAGATGCGGTTGCGTCCGGGATGGGTGGAGGCTTCGGCGGCGTTGATGATGCCTTGTTCGAGCAGCAACTGCACGCGCGAATGGTCGCGCGTTTGTTGCAGGATGCGGCCGCGGCGCAGCAGGTAGAGGCGGGAGTCGCCCGCATGGGCCCACCAGGCCGTGCCATCCTGGATCACGCAGGCGACGATCGTCGTGCGCGGCGCCTCGGCGAGATGGCGGTCGAAGCTGTCGTCGAGGATGGCGTGGTGCGCGCCGGTCAGCGCGCGCGACAGGAAGTGCAGCGGATCGGTCAGCGCCGGATGGGCATCGCGCTGGAAGGCCTGGGTGATGTACTGCGCGGCGATGTGGGCCGCCAGTTCGCCGTGCTGATGTCCGCCCATGCCGTCGGCGACCAGCATCAGCAGCGCATCGCGCGAATAGCAGTAGGCGATGCGGTCCTGGTTGGCGGAGCGGCGGCCGATGCGGCTTTCCTGGTAGATGGTGAATCGCATGCTGCGCTCCTTCAACTGCGGCCGACGAAGGCCTTGAGCCGGCTGCCGAGATCGGTGAACCAGCGCGTGTGCGGCGTGGCCTCGGTCGTCGCCGTGGCTTTCTGCACCAGGGCCTTCTGCAGCGCATAGACGCTCTGCGGCCGCGCCAGCGGGTCGAGCTGCAGGCACCAGTCCACCAGCCCCAGCAATTGCGCGCTGTATTTCTCCGCATGCGTCCTGCTGAGCGGCTGCAGCGTGTCGTGCTTGACGCGCTCGTCCGCGCGCGGCGGCGCCTTGCCGACGATACAGGCGTGCAGCGCGGCGCCGACGCTGGGGACGTCGCTCCAGGGACCGAGCTGGTCGCGGCGGTCGTACTGCTCGGGGGCGGCGAAGCCGGGGGTGTACATGGGCTTGAGCACCGGCTGGTTGCTCGCCAGCGTCTGGCGCGAGGCGCCGAAGTCGAGCAGCACCGGCGTGCCGTCGGCGCGCAGGTAGATGTTGGAAGGCTTGATGTCCAGGTGCAGCAGCTTGTGCGCATGCACCTCGCGCAGGCCGTTCAGCATGCGCACGAACACCGTGCGGATGAAGGACTCCTTCAGTTCGCCGCGATGCTTCTGGATGATGTCGTGCAGCGTGCGGCCGCGCTCGAACTGCATCACCATGTACACCGTGCCGTTGGCGCGGAAAAAGTTCAGCACCCGGACCACGTTGGGATGCAGCAGCTTGGCCAGCGAGCGCCCTTCCTCAAAGAAGCACTTCATGCCGTAGCGAAAGGCGGGCAGATGCTCCTCCGACACCTGCGGCTCGATCTCGCCATCCTTGCGCAGCGCCAGCGAGTTGGGCAGGTACTCCTTGATCGCCACCGGCGTGCCGACTTCGTCGTGTGCCAGATACACGATCGAGAACCCGCCCAGCGACAACTGGCGGTCGATGCGGTACTGGTCGAGCTGGAAGCCTGCGGGCAGCGCGCAGTTGGCTTGAGGCGGCATCTTCGTGGGCGCTAGAATCCGGGCTTTCCCAGCCTCTTTCCTGAGTGGGACCCGCAGTGTAATCCATCGCGCCGGGTTCCCGGAGACCCCCGATGATCCAAAGCATGACCGGCTTCGCGGTCCAGACCCGCGACCTGGGCAGCGTCAGCCTGCACCTCGAACTGCGCAGCGTGAATTCACGCTATCTCGACCTCGGCTTCCGCATCGTCGACGACCTGCGCCAGGCCGAACCCGCCATCCGCGAACGCATCAGCGCCCGCCTCGGCCGCGGCAAGGTCGAATGCCGCCTGAATCTGCAGGCCGGCCATAGCGCCCCGCGCAGCCTGGCGCTGAACGGCACGCTCGCCGACCAGCTCGCCGAAGCGCAAGCCACGCTGCGCGCGCGCTTCCCCGACGCCGCGCCGCTGTCGGTGAACGAACTGCTGCGCTGGCCCGGCATGCTCGCCGACGACAGCCTCGGCTTCGACGAACTGCTGCCGCACATCCGCACGCTGGCCGACGCAGCCCTCGACGAAATGATCGCCACCCGCCAGCGCGAAGGCGAAAAGCTCGCCGACGCCATCCGCGAGCGCGTCGCCCGCATGCGCGAACTGGTCGCCACCGCCTCGCCGCGCATGCCCGCCATCGTCGCCGAATACCAGGACCGTCTCACCGCCAAACTGCGCGACGCAGTCGCCAGCCTGGACGAAGACCGCATCCGCCAGGAAGTCGCCCTCTACGCTCAACGCATCGACGTTGCGGAGGAGCTGACTCGGTTGAGCACGCACCTCGACGAGGTCGAGCGCATCCTGAAAGCGCCCGGTGCGGCCGGCAAGCGGCTGGATTTTCTGATGCAGGAGCTCAATCGGGAGGCGAACACGTTGGCGTCGAAGTCGCCGGCGACCGATATCACGGGAATTGCGATGGAGATGAAGGTGTTGATCGAGCAGATGCGGGAGCAGGTGCAGAACATCGAGTGAGTTTTGGGGGCAGCTCAGGAGCGTACAGGCATCTCAAGGCAGCGCTATGTGCCATTCATCAGTGCATCCCGGGTGTCGGGAAGCTGGTCGCGACAGAGGTGCGGCCGTTGCATAGCGTCAGGGTGTTTTACTGGATTCTCAACGCCGGCTTGCCCACTGCGGTTAACGATGTGCTGCGTTATTCCTTCCGCACGTTCCTGTTTGCCGTGAAGTGTCGATGGATCGAGGCCAAGTAAGTCAATAGGAATAATGATTAGGTGACTCGTGCGTTCCCATTAGTTCAATGAAAAAGAGGTGAAGTGATCGGAGAAGCTGTGAAATGGAATGCAAATAACATCCCATCGGCCATTGCCGTGATCGGTCGGTAGGTGTTGGGCCACATCTTCAAGGTTCAAGATCGCCAAACAGGATACTGTGTTACTCAGATCCCATAGGTGTATATGGTAGTGCAGAAATGATTTTGCTGCTTCCCACTCGTGACGTGTCAAGTAGAACGATCCGCTCAAACCAAGTTGACTGGTCTTGACCTCGATACACACAGGCGTATGGTCTTCAGCATTTAGGCTGGACAGAACATCATATCCATCTTCGTTGCTGTCGAGTGCTACCCACTGTGGAGTGCGGCCCGTCCGCATTTCTTCATAGTGCAAAGTCAAACGCTCTCCGGTTCGGCCCGTTTCGTTCAATCGCATGCTGCGAAGACCACGCGCCTGGGCTGCTAAAGTGTCCCAGAACGCAACGACATCTGGTGTTGATACGTCTGTCAGTCCTGCTTCCCGACATATTTGGACGATTTCTGGTGGGGCGTATTGCAGCACGCGACGGCGGCCGAATCGTGCATTTTGTACCCAGGGCGGGGCCACAGCCGATACCATATCCACTAATGCTCCTCGCAACCTCTCTTCGGTGCGTGGCATTGTGTTGATTGCCTGCCCACGCAAACTAGGTGTCAGGAGTCCGGCGCTGTTTACTTCGGTCCACCCTAAAAGTATTGAGCAGTCGGTCACTCTCTTGGCACATACAACTCCGAGCTTGCCAAGGGCGCGAGCGGCGGTTATTGGCATAGGTTGCTGGTCGAGCAAGTGGAGTAACTCGAAACACCCATAAGCTACGCCAGGTGAGAGCATCTCACTCACAGGAAATACCGCTTAAATCGCGAAGCAGAGCCTGAACGTCGTCAGAGTCCATGCCCCCTTCTGACCAATCGTCATCTTCATCGACCGATTCGGGATCCATTGGGATCGGGTCAATTTGCAAGCTAGTGTCATTGAGGGCGGCGGCCATCGCATCGATCTTGGTCCTCAGGCGCCACTGAACTGTTTCATCAATGCTTTCAGCACATTCCACAACCTCAATGATCGTTGTCTGATCCGGCGGCAAGCCGAGCCGGTGAATTCGATCCATGGACTGCAGGAAGTGGGCCGCGTTAAATGTCCGATCTAAGTAGAGTGCGTGGTGGCACACCGTGTGGAGGCTTACGCCTTCGCTTGCTGCTGCAGGGTTGGCCACCATGACGCGGGTATTCGTGTCGTCATGGAACAGTTTGATTTTGCCTTCGCGTGTGCCATCGTCATCTTCGTCACCGGCATCCACACCGCCATGGATATAAACTGCGCCCAAGTCTTGGAGTGAGTTCGAGATGTACTCCACGTTTTGGCGGAACGACGACCAAATCAGCACTTTCTTCCCTTGACGCGCGAGTTCGCGAGCCCGGTAGAGGATGTAATTCATTTTGGGCCCCTTGCCCTCAGCCAACACTGCGGACAACAGCCCAGGCTTTGCGAAATCGATCTCTCGGGACAACAATGCCGGGTGCGACACAAACATCAACAGACGCATTACCGATCGGCCTAGCGAGCGGAATGCTTGTCGTCCTCGATCACTCAAGTAGGCCGTAGCCTGTCGGGCTACTTCACTTTTCATGAACCGATACAACTCCAGTTGCAACGGGTTCATGGGCAGGATTTTGCGGAGGTGTGTGACGGGAGGTAGGCCGAGTTCTCCCTTGTTGGTGCGAACATAGATCGGTCGCATCCTCTCTACTACGTTATCGGCAGTCGCAGGAATCTCTGGGTACAGGAATGAGAATTGAGGTAGAAGGTCGTCGCGGGATTGTGGCATAGGCGTACCCGACATGACCAGCTTGCTGACAGGAAACTGGGACACACTCAGAACGGCCTGGGCAGTCTTATTTGGGGGGCCTGCCTTGATCCTATGGCTCTCATCCAAAAAAACGTGGACACGATGGTTGGCCAAGTGTGGGGTGATGATGTCGCGAGAAATGGGCAATTGCTGATACGACATAAGCATGAACGGAGGGTCCTCCCGCAACGCCCGTGCAATGTTATTGCCGCGAAGACGAACGAACACATCATGGGTGTTCGGGAAACACTCCTGTAACTGTTCGTCCCAAGCAGCAAACGCGTTTTTTGGCGCGATGATGAGCAGCCGGTCACCGGATTGGCGTCGGTAGGCGAAGGTAGCCAATGCTTCAGTCGTCTTTCCTGCTCCTGGAACGGAGAATGTTGCTCCTGCTGGTAATGCCGCCAGTGTGCGCACATTGCGGATTTGATGAGATTTGAGGACACGACCGAACCCGGTGGTTTGAAGTTTCGCCAATAACTCCTGCTCACCCACTTGCCTGCCGGCAATGGCGTCCTTATAGAAATTTGTGTTGCGAACCGACTGTCGGAGGAGTTCGGCTGCGGGTACGTCGATTACATAATCCTGCTCTGCGCGCATCTGAAAAGAATGCATGAGCTGGCCGATTTGAACGCGCAACCTAACGAAACTCCACCACGGCAAGCTGATCGCGTTGCCACCTTCTCCTTGTGCGTCGGGATGTGTAGTGGTGAATAGTGCTCGGACTAACGGCAGCCAGGGTCGATCGGCATCGCCATCATCCCACGAGATGACCGCGCGTTGATCTGCAGTACGATAGGCAATCCTAAGCATTCCGGCTAGCTAACCAATCGCGTATTGTTTCGAGTGCGGTCTCAATGCTCTTGATTTGTTCTTCTGCGCCAGCGGTCGTGGAGTCCTCCCTCATGCCATCGGATATCGCTGCTTGGAGCTTTGTGTTGGCATCGGTCAGTTGCTTGAGAAGGTATCCTGCGTTGTTTCGCTCTTTTTGCAGTTCGTTCTCGGTTTCGATCACCTCTACAACGAGCCCTCGTACTTTGTCTGAGTTCTCTGGTTTTACTATCTCAGCAGCCAGTGCAAACGAGATGTCCGGTGAGGAACCCGGCACGTCTCCACCGAATAACTCTTGCGTAAGGGGATCAGGCGTTGTCGATGCTACAGGGAAGGCATCGGTTAGTTTGGCCTTGATTTTGGCCAAGTGCTCCTGGATTTTCGGAATAGCGCTATACAATCGATCGCCAGCCTTGCCGGGCTGGTCGATCAGTGTGAACGCTGTATGTTTCAAGAGTATCTGCTCACCTACGGACATGTTCTTGCGTGCCGCCTTGTAAAGCTGCTTGAATGCCTCCTCATCAGCTTGCACGTCAGACCATTGGTGTTGGCGGCCACGACTCTTAAGATAAGTGTCGGCCATTTCCAACATTGAGCGTGCCTGCTCAACTTCAGCTTTGGTCATGTCATACATATCGGCCAAATCGGAGTCGGTGAAACCATGTTGCTTTTGCTTACGCTGCATCATGATCGCCCGTGCCTCCCAACTGTAGCCCGCACGAATATCTTTTTTGATCTGAAAGTTTGCCTCGATCTTGTCGATTTCCTTGTCATCACAATGAGGTAATACCACCACATCGATATGAGAGAAATGCGGATAATCGGCTGGCTCGTTATAGTACAGGCTCCTCCAGCACGACAGGCGCCGGTTCCCATTTACCACGAAGCCGTTCTCATCCAGGATGATTGGTTCCACTTGCTTGTTGGTTTTTTCCTTGAAGAAGGCGTACAGTCCAGCATCCTTCATGAGCTTCAATAGAAGCTCGTGTTGCGTCTCCTGAACCACATCCAGTTCTGGGTCCGATTTGAAATAGGAGCTGTCTTGACTTGGATTCTCGGCCAGCCATTGCTCCTGCAGTGAGGCGGTGCGGCCGTTCTCGAGACGATACTTGGGGAGTTCAATGGGAACCTTGAATTTGACCAGCTCTATCTTGTCACCCTTGACCTCCAACGCAAACGTCGCGCTGGGAGTGGTGGGCCTGGACGACGCGAGTTCCTTGAGTCTGAGTTCAAACGGATAGCCAAAGCGTTGGTTAGTCATAAGGGCCTCAGAGCTAGTCGACCGCTATTACAATCAGCGGCATGTGGATAACTGAACGGAAAATCTCCAACTCGCACTGCAATCTGTTAGCATGGGCAATATTGTCTCCTAGTTTCTTAGCTGCGGCGCGAGTAGGGACAATCATCACGCCCGCCTTAATTGTTTTATTAAGAAACATTTGTTGAAGTTTGAGTAAATCAGCGTATAGGCGGGCCATATTTCCTGTCTGAAGGCATAGACCAATACCGTTTTTGGTGCTGGTGATCGTGATTTTTGAGCCCCGCGCCAATTTCACTTTTCCAGACCAGCCACACGCGATCAACCCGGCTACGATGGTGCTACCTATCTCCGATGCCTTGCGACGAGCTGGTGTGATGGTACAAGCATGAATTGCGGCCTCGATTTCCTGGCGCAATGCCGCTGGGACAGCGGCTAAACCGCTGCAATGATCATAGGTTATGAAATTCACGTGCCTTCGACTCCTTCATCTTCTGGCAGCACGGCTTGAGATAGTTTGCTCTTGGTGTGATCGTAGAGCTCTTTATCGTGCGGACGATAACGCGCTTTTCCAGCCAACGCCTCATCAATTCGCTCTTTGGCCTGTCTGGCGTAATTAGAAATCAACTCACAGCCCAAAAAATGACGCTTATGCAAGGCGGCAGCAACGCCTGATGAACCCACTCCAGCAAATGGGTCGAAAACGAGTTGGCCTGGCTTTGTCATGGATAGAACAAGCTTTTCAATCAAGCCTACGGGAAACTGGCACGGATGGTCGGTTTTTTCAACATGGTTGGCTTTGACGTTTGGAATGTTCCATACGTCTTCCGGATTTTTTCCTAATGGATTGCCGGAGAGTTTCCCCTTCTTGGGTCCCTTGAAATGGCGCTTACCCGGATATTTTGCCGGAACGCGAACGGGATCCAAGTCAAACTGGTAGTCATCTGTTTTCGAATACCACATTACCACTTCATACCGACCTGAGAAACGGCGTTTGTTATGTAGGCCATGACCAAAGTGCCAAATGATGCGGTTGCGTAGCTTGAGTCCGTGCTTCTTGAAAATGTAAGCCATCTCAATGTCGAGCGGAATAATCATTCCGTTGTCGACAAAATTTCCCACCTGCCAACATATTGAGCCAGTGTTCTTCAAACGTGGAATGATTAAGTCAAGAATCCGCTCTTGCCATTTAAGGTAATCTTCCAATGCTCCTTTTTTTCGTAAGACTTACCGATATTGTAAGGTGGGGACGATACGACTAGATCGAAGAGCGGCTGTTCGGGGATGGCATTGAGTAGAGTTTCTGCGTCGCCTTGCCAAACTGCATAATCCATGCCAACGATCGCTTTCAGGGTTGCTTTGCTTTTGACGAGTTGAACCGCCGTCGTGGCAGGGGTGGATAGAGGCTCTTGGTTCATGTGCGAGGCTCATTGAGTGCATTTCCGTGTGTAGGCTTTATCATCCTACATTGTTGGTAAAAGATCCAGATTTGGCATAGGCGACCTTCATGTCTATGGAATGTCCTGCGCTGCTTTGGGGTTGTACACAGTTGCCTGGAGCTCGGGTCAGGGTCTGGAGGCTAGGGTGATGTATGCTGGCGATGAGTAGGTTAGATATGGCAAGAGTCTTGTCCATACTTTCAAATTCCGGTGTGCTGTTTGTCATAGTAGCAACAGTAAATTCTGCGGGAGGGCTCATGCCTCCTTTAGCGGGCTAGCCAGTACATGTGCCCCGACTCTGCGAGTCAGATCTTCTGGCACTCCAGCCTCTGCAAACTTGCCTTCCCATGTGGCCAGTACCCGGCGAACCGTGGTGCGGACTTCTTCCAGCAGGTCGTCGTGCGCGTGGTCGTGCAAACCGATCCGGGTGAACAGGGCGGCAAAGGTGTCCAGGCCGATCGCGTCGAAGCGTTTGACGCCTGCCATATTGAGCGCGGTCGAGGTGTCATGGGCAGTGTAGGCCACCGTTGATACCAGATCGTAGGCCGGTGCCAGGCGCGGGCGTGTCGGGTCGTCGTAGATCAGGGACCAGTTCTTGATGTGGGCGTCGCCGTTTCCCAGGAGGACGTTCAGCACGAGGCGGCGTGTCATTTCCTTCAGGTCGGGCAGGCCGCCTGCGTAGCGCATCAGGGTGAGCGCGATCATGTCGTAGTTGACCCGGCCATATTTCTGCGCGGGGCGCAGGTTGAAGACCTGGGCGAAATCTTCGACATGCGTGCGGCCGTCCCCAGGACGGTCGAAGCGCCGGATCGTGTAGAACGGTTCGCCACGGTCGTAGCCGGACATGTCGGGGAGTCCGTCGATCCGTTCGGGCGGCACCAGCGCCACTTCGGGGACATCGATGCCGACGGCACGCGCGGTTTCCATGGTTGCCGCCTCGACTTGCGGCAGGGCTTCGAAGTCCCTGGACGGCGGCTTGACGATGTAGTTGCCCAGATCGCCGCCGGTGTTGAGCGTGTAGCGTTCGCCCTGGCGCAGCATCGAGAACTTCATCTGCATGCCGCCGAGCGAAAACTTCAGTTCGGCCAACTCGTCGTTTGCTGGCGAGATCGGTAAACCGCGTTTCAGCAGTAGATGGTCCGGCGTATCGGTGGGCGCCAGGATCACGGCGCCGGGGAGATCGTGACCGAGCGCGGTCAGCAACAGGAACTCCCGATCCTCGTGGACCTTGAGTCGTTGGGCGATGCGGGAGCGCAAGCCCCCTTCGGGCAGCAGGTTCGAGAAGAAGGGTGGCGCTTTGATCGATGAGGATTTATGGCGCTCGTCGCGTAACAGTGTCAGCGTCTGTGACTCATCGCCTGGGCGGGCCATGGACAGTGTGAGAATGGGACGAGCAGCGCCGATGTCGATGTAGTCGTCACTGACGACGAAGACCGTCTTTTCGTCCGGATAATGCGTCAGATGACCGACCCGCAGGTCGCCCAGGCGCACTTCCAGTGTGCGCACGGTATTCATTCCGGATCCTTCAGATGCTCGAATTCGGTCAGCAGATCAATGGGGGCTGATTCAGAGACGGGCGGGGTCGATTTGCCGGAAAGCCGTTTCTGCTCGAGCAGGGCGGCTTGCCCGATCGGAACCAGCGCTACCTCCAGGCCGAGAGAACTGGCGTAGGTGAGGAAGGTGTCCAGCGTGACTTCGCGGCCGTTCTCGATCTTCGATACCGTGCCCTGGCGCATGTGTTTCACATTGCCCTGGGCCAAGCCGGCCGCTTCGCGGGCACGGCGCAACTGCTTGCCCAGCAGGGCGAGCGTTTCAGGGTTACGGACACGCGATTGCGGTTTCATGCTATACGGCATAGCGATTCATCTTTGCTGTATTTATACGATAAAGCGTGTTTTTTGCAAGGCATAAGTCGCTATGGCGTATAAAAATTGAACTCCGATCAGATCATCTCCAGCGGGCTGGGTCCCGTCGGCGGCGGAAAGATCCGATCCAGCGCTGCCCGAAGCTCGGCGTCGATGACGACATCCAGCGCGCCGAAGTTCTCCTCCACCCGGCTGCGGCCCGTTGCCTTGGGAATGGCGATCACGCCTTCCTGATGGAGCAGCCAGGCCAGCGCCAGTTGGGCGGCGGTGACACCCCGCGATGCGGCAAGCGATGCGAATTCCCGATTGCGCAGCAGCCGCGCCTGCTCCAGCGGCGAGTAGGCCATCACCGGCATGTTGCGGGCCTGGCACCAGGGCAGCAGATCCCATTCGATGCCGCGGCGGGACAGGTTGTAGAGCACCTGATCGACGGCGCAGCGTTCCCCTTCCGGCTCGGCGAACAGGGTTTTCATGTCCCGGACGTCCAGGTTGCTGACGCCCCAGTGGCGAATCTTGCCGGCTGCCCGCAGGCGCGCGAAGGCTTCCACGGTTTCATCGAGCGGGATCGAGCCGCTCCAGTGCAGCAGGTACAGATCCAGGCAATCCACGCCGAGCCGTTCCAGGCTGCGCTCGCAGGCGATGGGCATCGAGCGCCGGCCGGCGTTGTGCGGATAGACCTTGCTGACGAGAAAGATCTGGCCACGGCGGCCGCGAATGGCTTCGCCGATCAAGGTCTCGGAAGCGCCTTCGCCGTACATCTCGGCGGTGTCGATCAGTGTCATGCCGAGCTCGATGCCGTGCTGCAGCGCGGCGATCTCGTCGGCCCTGCGCGCCGGGTCTTCGCCCATCATCCAGGTTCCCATGCCCAGCGCGGGGACGTGCTCTCCGGAGGGTAGTGCAATGGTCTTCATGTTTTTCATCCCATGATTGTCGGCTTGCCGTCGCATCGTAGATCAGCCGGGCCCGCAGAGGGCGGCCGACAGGCGGCGCGGGCGCTGCCCACGACCCTCTGTCCCGCCCGCGTTACAATCCCAGCCTTCAGCCGCCCACCGGGCGGTGCTTTTTGCGAATTTGCGAGCGTCCCCATGTCCGGAACCCTTTTCATCGTCACCGCGCCGTCCGGCGCCGGCAAGACCACGCTGGTGCATGGTCTGCTGCAGCGCGATGCGCGCGTGCAGCTGTCGATCTCGTACACCACGCGCGCGCCGCGCGCCGGCGAGCAGGACGGGCGGGAGTACCACTTCGTCGATGTGCCGGCTTTCCGCGCCTTGCGCGACCGCGGCGAGTTCCTCGAGTGGGCCGAGGTGCATGGCAACTACTACGCCACCTCCAAGGTCTGGCTGCGCGAGCAGATCGCCGCCGGGCGCGACACCTTGCTCGAGATCGACTGGCAGGGCGCGCAGCAGGTGCGCAAGGCCTTCCCGGAGGCGGTGGGGGTGTTCATCCTGCCGCCGTCGATGGAGGAGCTCGAATCCCGCCTGCGCGGGCGCGGCACCGACAGCGACGAGGTCATCAGCCGGCGCCTGCTGGGCGCGCGCGGGGAAATGCGCCATGTGGCGGAATTCGACTACGTTATAATCAACGACGAAATCGATGAGGCGCTGGACGACCTGGTTGCCGTGGTACGCGCCTCGCGGCTGCGCCATGCCAGCCAGCACAAGCGCCATCCCGAATATTTCGACTTTTTGGAACAGGATTGAACATGGCCCGCATCACCGTCGAAGACTGCCTGAAGAAGATTCCCAACCGCTTCCAGCTCACGCTGGCGGCGACCTACCGCGCGCGCCAGCTGACCATCGGCAGCACGCCGCAGATCGAGCTCGACCCGTCCGACAAGGACAAGCCCACCGTGATCGCGCTGCGCGAAGTCGCTGCCGGCAAGGTCGGGCTGGAGATGTTGAACCGCGGCCAGGCCTGAGCCGGGTCGTGAGGGGCTAGACACATGGACGAGAGCGAGCGGGAAGCCCCTCAGGAACCTTTTCGCCCGCCGCCGTCGAGCGTGCTGTCGCTCGACTTCCAGGGACTGAAGACCAAGCTGCTGACCTACATGCGTGCCGAGGACGTCGGCCGCGTGGAGGCTGCCTATCATTTTGCCGCCGATGCCCATGCCGGGCAGTTCCGCGTCAGCGGCGAGCCCTACGTCAGCCATCCGGTCGCGGTGGCCTCGCTGGTGGCCGACTGGCACCTCGATCCGCAGGCGCTGATCGCCGCGCTCCTCCACGACGTGATGGAGGACACCCACATCCCGAAGGCGGAGATCGCCGAACGCTTCGGCAAGGTCTCGGCCGAACTGGTCGATGGCCTGTCCAAGCTCGACAAGATCGAGTTCCGCTCGCACGAGGAAGCGCAGGCCGAGAACTTCCGCAAGATGCTGCTGGCGATGGCGAGCGACCTGCGCGTCATCCTGATCAAGTTGGCCGACCGCCTGCACAACATGCGCACGCTCGGCCACATGCGTCCGGCCAAGCGCCGCCGCATCGCCAACGAGACGCTGGAAATCTACGCGCCGATCGCCAACCGGCTCGGTCTCAACGACCTGTACCGCGAGCTGCAGGAGCTGTCCTTCAGCAACAAGTACCCGCTGCGCTACCGGGTGCTGGCCAAGGCCATCCGTGCGGCGCGCGGCAACCGCCGCGAAGTGGTCGGCAAGGTCAGCACGGCGATCGAGGAACGGCTGCCGCAATGGGGCATCACGGCCGAGGTCAGCGGCCGCGAGAAGCACCTCTACGGCATCTACCGCAAGATGGCCGAGAAGCACCTGTCGTTTTCGCAGGTGCTGGACATCTACGGCTTCCGCGTCATCGTCGGCGAGGTGTCGAGCTGCTATCTGGCGCTGGGTGCGCTGCACTCGATGTACAAGCCGGTGCCGGGCAAGTTCAAGGACTACATCGCGATCCCCAAGGCCAACGGCTACCAGAGCCTGCACACGACGCTGATCGGCCCCTTCGGCACGCCGGTCGAAGTGCAGATCCGCACGCGCGAGATGCACCACATCGCCGAGGCCGGCGTGGCCTCGCACTGGCTGTACAAGGAAGACGAGAAGACGCTGACCGAGCTGCAGCAGAAGACGCATTCCTGGCTGCAGTCCCTGCTCGAGCTGCAGTCCGCCTCGGGCGAGGCCACCGAGTTCCTCGAGCACGTCAAGATCGACCTGTTCCCGGGCGAGGTCTATGTGTTCTCGCCCAAGGGCACGATCTTCTCGATGCCCAAGGGCTCGACGCCGGTCGATTTCGCCTACGCGGTGCATACCGACATCGGCAACCGCTGCGTGGCCTGCCGCATCAACGGCGACCTGATGCCGCTGCGCAGTGAGCTGAACAATGGCGATCAGGTCGAGATCATCACCGCTGCCCATGCCAACCCCAACCCGGCCTGGCTGTCGTATGCGCGCACCGGCAAGGCGCGGGCGCAGATCCGCCATTTCATGAAGAACGCCCAGCAGGACGAGTCCGTCGCGCTGGGCGAGCGCCTGCTCAACCAGGCGCTGCGGCCGCATGGCCTGACCCTGGGCCAGATCTCGACTTTCGCCTGGGAGCGCTTCCTGCGCGACCGCGGCGTGCGCCACAAGAAGGAGATCTTCTCCGACCTCGGCCTGGGCAAGCGCCTGCCGGCGATCATCGCGCGCCGCCTGGCGCAGGCGCAGGACATGGAATCGGGCCGGCCCGACGTGATCAAGCCGAAGCCGGCGGGCGCGATCACGATCCGCGGTTCCGAAGGCATCGCGGTACAGCTGGCGCGCTGCTGTCATCCGATCCCGGGCGATCCGATCATCGGCACGCTGCGCAAGGGCCAGGGGCTGGAAGTGCATACCCACGACTGCCCGAGCGTGGCCAAGCTGCGCGGCGACCGCGGGCGCTGGGTGGATGTCGAATGGGAGGCCGGCGACGACCGCCTGTTCGACGTCGGCATCCGCGTGCTGACGCGCAACGCGCGCGGCGTGCTGGCGCGGGTGGCCAGCGCCATCGCCGAGGAAGACTGCAACATCCAGAGCGTGCACATGGACAACGAGCAGGGGGCCTACACCGCGCTCAACTTCACCTTGCAGGTGCGCGACCGCATGCACCTGGCGCGCGTCATGCGCGCGGTGCGGCGGGTGCAGGAAGTGGTGCGCATCGGCCGCGTCAAGGGCGACGGCCGCGCGGTCTGAAGCCTGCGCACGGGGCGCTGCATCGCCGCAGCGGCGCCGCCGGCTGCTAGAATTGCGGCCACTTCAGAACAGGGGGCCCGACGATGGCGATGTACGAATCCGATCACACCAAGTTCATGCGCGAGTGGATGGCCAAGCATCCCGAAGAGCAGACCGAGCAGAAGAAAGGCCGCGCCCTGTGGTGGGACAAGCCGCAATCGGTCGAGGAGCAGCAGCGCCTGCAGGAAGCGCGCGTGCCGGTGAAGCCCTACTACTACGACGCCAATCACTGAGCCGTCTCCCCTTGCTGCCGGGCCGGGCGCCGAACGCATGAGTCTGCCGCGCCGGCTTGCCTTCATCGACGTCGAAAGCACCGGCGCCCATCCGGTACGCGACCGCATCACCGAGATCGCCATCCTCCGTGTCGAGGATGGCGTGCTCGTCGACCGCTGGGAAAGCCTGGTCGACCCGCAGACGCCCATCCCGCCGCTGATCCGGCAGATCACCGGCATCAGCGACGAAATGGTCGCCGGCGCGCCGTGCTTCGGCGAGCTCGCCGACCAGGTGCAGGCCTTGCTGGCCGGCCACGTGTTCGTCGCCCACAATGCCCGCTTCGATTTCGGCTTCATCAAGAACGCCTTCGCCCGCATCGGGCGGGATTTCGATGCGCCGGTGCTGTGTACCGTCAAGCTGTCGCGGGCGCTGTTTCCCGAGCATCACCGCCATGGGCTGGATGCGCTGATCGAGCGCCACGACCTGCACTGCGGCGCCCGCCACCGGGCGATGGGCGACACCGAGGCGCTGTGGCAGTTCGTGCAGCTGGCGCAGGCGCGCTTCGAGCCCGAAGTGCTGCAGCGCGCGGTCGAGCGCGCGATGAAGGCGCCGGCGTCGCCGCCCGGACTGCCGGAGGGCTTGCTCGAAGCCTTGCCGGACGAGCCCGGCATCTATTTCCTGCATGCCGAAGCAGAAGCGCCGCCGCCCGGGCGCATCGACCGCCCGCTGTTCATCGGCCGCGCCGCCAGCCTGCGGGCAAGGGTCAAGGAGCATTTCGCCGGCAGCACGCGCAAGGGCAAGGACGCCGAGCTGCGCGAACGGACCCGCCGCATCGAATGGATAGCAACGGCCGGCGAACTCGGTTCGCTGCTGCTCGAAGCCGAACTCGTCAAGCGCCTGCGGCCGCCGTCGAATCGCCTGCCCGAAGACGGTGGCGAAGCGTTTGCGCTACGCCTGATCGAAAATCGCCGCCGCCCGCCGATCTACGAGCGAGTGCCGGTCGCCGGCACCGATCCCGCCACCTGGGCGGGCCTGCACGGCCTGTTCCGCAACAAGCGCGAGGCGGACAACCGGCTGCGCGAGCTGGCCATGCTCTACCGCCTGTGTCCGCGCCGGCTCGGCCTGGAGCCGGGTACGGCCGGAGCATGCTCGGCGTTTCAGGCGCGCCGCTGCGCCGGCGTCTGTGCCCGCCGGGAAACGGCGGCGGAACACGACGCCAGGCTGCTGGGCGGTCTGGCCTCGCTCGGCGTCAAACCCTGGCCATGGCCGGGCGCGGTGGTGGTCGGCGAGCGCGATGCCCATTCGGGGCGCGAAGCCTGGCATGTCTTCGATCAGTGGTGCCACCTCGGCAGCGTGGCGCGGCGCGAGGAATTGCCGACGGTGGTGCGCGAGCGCCGCTTCGACATCGACACCTGGCGCCTGCTCGGGCGCTGGTTCGCCGTGCCCGCCCATCTGGACGCTGTCGAGCCGTTGCCTTAATGCGATGCGGCGCGCCTGAGCTGGCTGACCTTGTCCAGCACCAGGCCACGGCGCCCCTGCGGGCGCACCAGGCCGTCGCGGACGAAGCGCGACAGCACGCGCGAGAAGGTCTCGGGGGTGAGGTTGAGCTGGGCGGCGATGGTCTGCTTGTCGGAGGCGAGATGGATCTCCGCATGCTCGGCGCCCTGCGGTGCCAGCTGAGCCAGATACTGCGCCACGCGCTGGGTGCTGCTGAGCTGGATACAGAGCTGCATGTGCATCATCATCTCGTAGCTGGCGGCGGCGAGGCGGGTGCTCATGGCCTCGGCGAACGTGGGTTCGGCGGCCATCGCTTCGCGCACCAGCGCCACGGGAACCTGCAGCAGCCGGGTATTGCGTCCGGCCATTGCCATTGCCATCGCCGGGCGCCCCAGCAGGGCGGCTTCCTCGGCGAAGATGTCGCCGGCGCCAACGATGCGGATGAGCTTCTCGCTGCCCGAAGGCGCGAGCAGCAGGCATTTCACTTCGCCGTCGAGGACCACGTGCATACAGGAGGGAACGTCCTGCGCCTGGAGGACGATCTCGCCCCGTTCCGCGCGTATCAGGCGCGAGGCGGAGACCAGTTGGTGCAGGCGCGCGTCGCCGAGCAGATCGAAGGGCGCGATCTCGCTCAGGCTGGGGATGCTGGCGGGGGTTTTTACTCGTGTCATCATCGGCTCCTGCTGGCTGCAGCCAAGTCTAGTCAGGGGGGCTGATGCATCCAAGGCAGGGCAGCGGCGGTGCAGGCGCACGGCATACCTCCAAAGAGGTATCTGCATGGCATGCAAGTGCCTGTAAACATTGGATGAGATGTTCGTACCCAGCCGATGCCCGGCACTTGCAGGTATAAAGGGGTAGGCCGGAAATCCGGACCCGGGACCGTGCCCGAGGCTGGATCCGCAGGGAAAACACAGGGGGCGTCGGCAAACGGGACGCCGGAGGGACTGCATGAAGCTCGCGATGCCGCGCCTGATCGTCAGGCATTCGATCCTGCTGCTGGTGGCGGTGGCGATGCTCGCGCTCGCGCTGATCAGCCTGGCCGGCATGAGCGCGTCGGTGATGGTCGCCGAGAGCGTGCAGGGCAGTGCCAGCGCGATCAACCACGCCGGTGCGCTGCGGCGGCTGACCCATCGGGCGGCGAGCCTGGTGATCGCGGGGGCGCCGAGCGGAACCTTGTCGCTGCCGCGGGTGGAGGCCGCCATCGCCGACTTCGAGCGCGTGCTGGAACACCCCGAACTGCAGCGCATCGTGCAGCGCGAGCCCGGCGGGCTGTTCGCCGCCACCTATCGCGGGGTCGAATCGGCTTGGCGGCTCAGCGTCAGATCCAGCCTGAAGGGCGTGGCGCAACTGGGGCCGGCGGCATCGGCCGGACAGATCGAGGCCTTGCTCGGCGACGTCGACCGTTTCGTCGATCAGCTCAATACCCTGGTGTTCGTGCTGGAGCAGGATACCGAGGCCCGCATCGGCGACCTGAGCGAGATCCTGGCCGGCGCCATCATCGTCACGCTGGTGGTCATCGCCGCGGCGCTGGTGGTGCTGCGCGCTTCGCTGCTGAAGCCGCTGGGCGGCCTGCTGGCGGCGACGCGGGCGGTGGCGCGCGGCGACTACTCGGCGCGCGTGGAGCACGTCGGCCACGACGAACTCGGCCGCGTGGGCGCGACCTTCAACCTGATGGCGGGCGAGATCTCGCGCCAGTACCAGACCCTGGAACAGCGCGTGGCGGAGAAGACGCTGGAGCTGCAGCGCAGCAACCGCGCGCTGGAACTGCTCTACCACGCCATTGCCCGCCTCTACCAGGCGCCGACCGAGCCGGCGGGTGTACGAGGCCACGCTGCGCGACATCGACCACGTCGCCGGCCTGGACGGCAGCTTCGCCTGTATCGAGCCCCGCCAGGGCGGGGCGGCAACGGTGATCGCCTCGACCATCGGCCCCTGCGTCGACCGCAGCGCGCGCGGCGACGAGGCCTGCAACGCCTGCCGCGCGCAATCGGCAGCCGGCGAAACGGTCGAAGGCGAGCGCAAGCTGCTGCGCTTTCCGCTGCGCGACCGCGAGCACCATTACGGCATGCTGCGGCTGGCGCTGCCGGCCGACCATGGGCTGGAGGACTGGCAGTGCCAACTGGTCGAAGCACTGTCGCGCCACATCGGCATGGCGCTTGGGGCCGCCCGCCGCGGCGAGCAGGAGCGCCTGCTGGCGCTGCAGGAAGAGCGCTCGGTGATCGCGCGCGAGCTGCACGATTCGCTCGCGCAGTCGCTGTCCTACATGAAGATCCAGATGAGCCTGCTGCAGCGCGCGCTGGCCGATCCGGCGCGCCTGAGCGATGCGGACACGATCCTGGGCGACCTGCGCAACGGGGTGAATGATGCCTACCGCCAGTTGCGCGAACTGCTGGTGTCCTTCCGCCTCGAGCTGTCCGGCGACCTGCGCAGTCTGCTGCGCGCGGCGGTGGCGGAATACGGCGAGCGCGCGGATGTCGACATCACGCTCGACATCCGCCTGGCCGGCTGCAGCCTGACGCCCAACCAGGAAGTCCACGTGCTGCAGATCGTGCGCGAGGCGCTGTCGAACATGCTGCGCCACGCACTGGCGCGCCATGCGCGCGTGGGCCTGGAGTGCGACGAAGCGGGCTACGTCACGGTCGCGATCGAGGACGACGGCGTCGGCATCGACGAAGGGCCGATCGGCGGCCGCGACCACCACGGCCTGTCGATCATGCGCGAACGCGCGCGCAGCCTCGGCGGCACGATCGAGATCGGCCGCCGCAGCGAAGGCGGTACCCGCGTCGGTGTCCGCTTCCGGGCCGTCACCGCCGCGCCTGCTTCCGCGCAATCCTCCCTGCCTGCCATTCCGCCCGCGTTCTACGGGCACTGCACTGTTCCAGCAAGGAAACCGCCGATGAGCGAACCGTCCGTCGAATCCGTCCTGATCGTCGATGATCACCCCCTGTTCCGCAAGGGGCTCGCCCAGCTGCTGCAGACGGTGCCGGGCTTCCGCCTGGTGGGCGAGGCGGCCGGCGGCGAGGAGGGCATCGAGATGGCGCGCGCGCGGCAGCCGGACCTGGTGCTGCTCGACCTCAACATGCGCGACCTCAACGGCCTGGAAGTACTGCGCCAGTTGCGCCAGTTGAAGCCCGAGCCGCGGGTGGTCATGATCACCGTGTCCGACCAGGGCGAGGACGTCGTCGCCGCGCTGCGCGGCGGCGCCGACGGCTACCTGCTGAAGGACATGGAGCCCGAGGCGATGCTGGAAGCGCTTGCCGACGTCGCCGCCGGCCGCGTCGTCATTCCGCCGCAGCTCAACCACCTGCTGGCCGCGGCGCTGCGCAGCGAAGCCCGGCCGCAGACGCCCGATGCCGCCGGCCTGACCGAGCAGGAAACGCGCATCCTCGAGAAGATCGCCGCCGGGCTGTCGAACAAGATGATCGGGCGCGAGCTCGACATCGCCGAAGGCACGGTCAAGGTCCACGTCAAGCACATCCTGCGCAAGCTCGACCTGCGCTCGCGCGTCGAAGCCGCGGTGTGGGCGGTGGCGCACCTGCGTAGCTGACGGCCGGGCAGCCTCCCGCATTCGCGCCGTTCTTGACGGCGGTCAATGACCGCACTCCGACTATGGGTTTGAATCGGCGGCGTACATATGGCACGCCGTACATAGGCTGCCCGGAGGATTCGTGCAAACGGCTTCACTTTCCCGTCGGGGTTTTCTGCGTGGTGGCATGCGCGTGGTGGCTCCGGCCGTCCGTCCTCCGTGGGCGCGGGTCGAGGCGGCCTTCCTCGCCGCCTGTAGCCGTTGCGATGCCTGTATCGACGCCTGTCCGACCGACATCCTGCTGAGGGCGGACGGCGGCTTTCCCGGTGTCGACTTTTCTGCCGGCGCGGGTGAATGCACGTTCTGCGGCGAATGCGTGGCGCACTGCGAACCGCAGGCCTTGGTGCGCAGCGCGGAAGACGGCGCGCCGTGGGCGCTGAAGGCGAGCATCGGCCGCGGCTGCCTCGCCGAATCGGGCGTCGAATGCCGTGTCTGCGGCGAAAACTGCCCGGTGGGAGCGATCCGCTTCCGTCCGCGTCTCGGCGGCGTGGCCTTGCCGCAACTGGACGCCGAAGCCTGTACCGGCTGCGGTGCCTGCTTCGCGCCCTGTCCGACGCGGGCGATCGCGGTGACGGCGGACAGGGTGGCGAACGAATTTCCGACAGAGAGCGAACGATGAAGATTGCAAGTCTGGTGCTGCGGGCGCTGCCCGCGGATTTCCCGGAAATCAAGGCGGCGCTGGCACAAATCCCGGGGGTCGAGATCCACGGCTCTTCCGAGGAGGTCGGCCGCATCGTGGTCACGGTCGAGGATGGCGAGGGCTGGTCGGTCACCGATTCGATCCTCGCGGTGAACCTCGCGCCCAAGGTGCAGGCGGTGACGCTGGCTTACGAATATACCGATGACGGTCTGGAATTGACGGAGGAATGAAATGAGCATGAATCGGCGTGATTTCATCAAGAGCAATGCGGTCGCCGCGGCCGCCGCGACCGCCGGCATCGGCATTCCGGTGGTCACCCAGGCGCAGGGCGTGGCCAGCGCCGGCACCAAGGTGCGTTGGGACAAGGCCGCCTGCCGCTTCTGCGGCACCGGCTGTTCGGTGCTGGTCGGCGTGCAGAACGGCCGTATCGTCGCCACCCAGGGCGACCCGGATTCGCCGGTCAACCGCGGCCTGAACTGCATCAAGGGCTACTTCCTGTCCAAGATCATGTACGGCGAGGACCGCCTGACCCAGCCGCTGCTGCGCATGAAGAACGGCAAGTACGACAAGAACGGCGAGTTCACGCCGGTGTCGTGGGACCAGGCCTTCGACATCATGGAACAGAAGTGGAAGGCCGCGCTGAAGGAGCACGGCCCGGAATCGATCGCGATGTTCGGCTCCGGCCAATGGACGATCTGGGAAGGCTACGCCGCTTCCAAGCTGATGAAGGCGGGCTTCCGCAGCAACAACCTCGATCCCAACGCGCGCCACTGCATGGCCTCGGCGGTGGTCGGCTTCATGCGCACCTTCGGCATCGACGAGCCGATGGGCTGCTACGACGACATCGAGAACACCGACAGCTTCGTGCTGTGGGGCTCGAACATGGCCGAGATGCACCCCATCCTGTGGAGCCGCATCACCGACCGCCGCCTGTCCAGGGATGGCTGCGAAGTCCATGTGCTGTCGACCTTCGAGCACCGCTCCTACGAGCTGGCCGACAACCCGATGATCTTCGTGCCGCAGACCGATTTGGCGATCCTGAACTACATCTGCAACCACATCATCCAGACCAACCGGGTCAACACCGAATTCGTCAATCGCAACGTCAAGTTCAAGATCGGCGAGGGCGACATCGGTTTCGGCCTGCGCCCCAACCATCCGCTCGAAGCCAAGGCCACCAGCAACGGCTATCCGGGTCAGGACGGCAAGCCCAAGGGCGACACCGGCGCGGCGCGCGACTGCAGCTTCGAGGACTTCGCTGCCTTCGTCGCCGAATACACGCTGGAGAAGGTGTCGAAGCTGTCCGGCGTGCCGGAAGACCGCCTGCTCAAGCTCGCCGAGCAGTACGCCGACCCGAACCGCAAGGTGGTCTCGTTCTGGACCATGGGCTTCAACCAGCACACCCGCGGCACCTGGGTGAACAACATGATCTACAACGTCCACCTGCTGGTGGGCAAGATCTCCGAACCCGGCAACAGCCCGTTCTCGCTGACCGGCCAGCCCTCGGCTTGCGGCACCGCGCGCGAAGTCGGCACTTTCGCCCACCGCCTGCCGGCCGACATGGTCGTCACCAACCCGGCGCATCGCGCGCACACCGAAGAGCTGTGGCAACTGCCGGAAGGCACGATTCCGGCCAAGATCGGCTATCACGCCGTGGCCCAGAGCCGGGCGCTGAAGGACGGCAAGATCAAGTGCTACTGGACCACGACCACCAACAACATGCAGGCCGGTCCGAACATCAATGACGAGATCTACCCGGGCTGGCGCAATCCGGAAGCCTTCGTCGTGGTGTCGGACGTCTATCCGACCGTGTCCGCGCTGTCGGCCGACCTGATCCTGCCGTGCGCGATGTGGGCCGAGAAGGAAGGCGCCTTCGGCAACGCCGAGCGCCGCACCCAGTTCTGGCGCCAGCAGGTGTCGGCGCCGGGCGAGGCCAAGTCCGACCTGTGGCAGTACATCCAGTTCGCCAAGCGCTTCAAGATCGAGGAAGTGTGGCCGGCCGAACTGATCGACAAGAAGCCGGAGTACAAGGGCAAGACCCTGTACGACGTGCTCTACGCCAACGGCCAGGTCAACAAGTTCCCGCTGTCCGACGTCGAGAAGGCCAACGCCCACGCGATCCCGGGCTACATGAACGACGAATCGAAGGAACTGGGCTTCTACCTGCAGAAAGGCCTGTTCGAGGAATACGCTGCCTTCGGCCGCGGCCATGCCCACGACCTCGCCGACTTCGACGTCTATCACAAGGCGCGCGGCCTGCGCTGGCCGGTGGTGGACAACAAGGAAACCCTGTGGCGCTTCCGTGAAGGCTACGACCCCTACGTCAAGGCCGGCGAAGGCGTGAAGTTCTACGGCCACAAGGACAACAAGGCCGTCGTCTTCGCGCTGCCCTACCAGGATCCGCCCGAGATGCCCGATGCCGAGTACGACATGTGGCTGTGCACCGGCCGTGTGCTGGAACACTGGCACACCGGCTCGATGACCCGCCGCGTGCCCGAGCTGCACCGCTCGGTGCCCGAAGCCCAGGTCTTCATGCACCCGGACGACGCCCACAAGCGCGGCCTGCAGCGCGGCATGGTGGTGAAGGTCGCGTCGCGCCGCGGCGAGATGACGGCCCGCCTCGAAACCCGCGGCCGCAACAAGCCGCCGGTCGGGCTGATCTTCGTGCCCTTCTTCGACGAGGCCAGGCTGGTCAACAAGCTCACGCTCGACGCCACTTGCCCGCTGTCGAAGGAAACCGACTTCAAGAAGTGCGCAGTCAAGGTGATGAAGGCCTGATCCACCGGAGGTGCGAGCACCGTAGCTTTGCCGACCGGGGGGTAGGGCCGGGCGCGGGCTCGCAACGACCATGAACGACACCATGAAACCGACCAGCCGTGCTGCCGCCAGCACGCCGTCGCCGCGCCGCCGCTTCCTCAAGGATGCGGCGGGCGTCGCCGGCGGTGCGGGCCTGCTCGCGCTCGGCGCCGGCATGTACGCCAGGCAGGCTTCGGCGCTGCCGGCGACTGCCATCCGCCCCCCGGCGCGCTCGCCGAAGCCGCTTTCCTCGCCGCCTGTGTGCGCTGCGGTCTGTGCGTGCGCGATTGTCCCTACGACACGCTGAAGCTGGCCGAGCTCGGCGACGGCGTGGCGACCGGCACGCCGTATTTCCTGGCGCGCGACATCCCGTGCGAAATGTGCGAGGACATCCCCTGTGTCGTCGCCTGTCCGAGCGGCGCGCTCGACCGCGCACTCACCGACATCGGCGAGGCGAGGATGGGGCTGGCGGTGCTGATCGACCAGGAGAACTGCCTCAACTTCCTCGGCCTGCGCTGCGACGTCTGCTACCGCGTGTGCCCGGTCATCGACAAGGCGATCACGCTCGAGCGCATGCACAACCCGCGCTCGGACCGCCACGCGATGCTGCTGCCGACGGTGCATTCCGAGCACTGCACCGGCTGCGGCAAGTGCGAGAAATCCTGTGTGCTGCCCGGCGAGTCGGCGATCAAGGTGCTGCCGATCAAGCTCGCGCAGGGCTCGAAGGCCGAGCACTACATGCGCGGCTGGGAAGAGAAGGACGCCGCCGGCGAATCGCTGATCGGCGAGCAGCTCGAACTGCCGGTGCGCGGCCTGGAGGACAAGGCCTACGGCGACACCCGCGTGCGGCCGGGCGAAGGCCCGCAGGCGCCGCCGGCGGTGCCCGACTACGCGCCTGCCCGTCCGCCGGGCGGCGGCCTCGATTCGGGGTGGAAGCCATGAACGCGCAGACGACGAGCGGCCAGGCGACCGGCACTCGGCCGGAGCGCAAGGTTCCGCCCACCAGCGTGCGCGGCGCGGCGATGCGCGGCGTGGTGGCGCGGCCCGGGCACGAGGCGATCGAAGCCAAGGGTTGGCTGCGTGCGCACAAGTGGCTGCTGCTGCGGCGAACCTCGCAGCTCGGCATCCTGGCGCTGTTCCTGGTCGGACCCTGGTTCGGCTGGTGGATCGTCAAGGGCAACCTGTCGTCGAGCCTGACGCTCGGTCTGCTGCCGCTGACCGACCCCTTCCTGATCGCGCAGCAGCTCGCCGCGGGCCAGTGGCCCTACCGCGAGGTCTTGTTGGGCGGCGGCATCGTGCTCGCCTTCTACCTGCTGCTCGGCGGCCGGCTGTTCTGCTCCTGGGTGTGCCCGGTGAATCTCGTCACCGACGCCGCCGCCTGGCTGCGTCGCCGCCTCGGCCTGAAAGGCGGCAAGGCGCCGGCGGCCAATACCCGCCACTGGCTGCTCGGTTTCGTGCTGGTGATCGCCGCGGTGACCGGTTCGCTGGCCTGGGAGTGGGTGAATCCGGTATCGATGCTGCATCGCGGCCTGATCTTCGGCTTCGGCCTGGCCTGGGGCATCGTCGGCGGCATCTTCCTGTACGACCTGCTGATCGCGCCGCGCGGCTGGTGCGGCCACCTGTGCCCGCAAGGCGCGTTCTACGCCCTGCTGGGGCGGGCTTCGCTGCTCAAGGTGTCGGCGGACAAGCGCCGCGACTGCAACGACTGCATGGACTGCTTCGCGGTCTGCCCCGAACCCCAGGTCATCCGTCCGGCGCTGAAGGGCGTCGGCCAGGACCACCCCTTGATTCTGGATGCCGAATGCACCACCTGCGGACGCTGCGTGGATGTCTGCGGCAAGGACGTTTTCCGTATTACGACCCGATTCAACAGGAGCGAGTCATGAAAAAAATCACACGCAATCTGGTACTCGCGCTCGTCGCCGCCGTCGGCTTCGGCGCGGTGATGCCGTCCGTGGCCACGGCCCAGACGGTCAAGAGCATCCGCGGCGCCGATGTCGCCGACCCCGAGCCGCAGGTCGGCCACTTCCGCCAGTTGCCCGACCAGGCGCCGATCGACCGCGAGTACGTGCAGCAGCCGCCGCTGATCCCGCACAAGGTCGAAGGCTATGAAGTCACGATGAACTTCAACAAGTGCATGGATTGCCATGCCTGGAGCCGTTACAAGGAAACCGGCGCGACCAAGGTCAGCCTGACCCATTTCAAGGACCGTGACGGCGGCGAATTGTCGAACATCTCGCCGCGCCGCTACTTCTGCATGCAGTGCCACGTGCCGCAGACCGACGCCAAGCCGCTGGTCGGCAACAGTTTCCAGCGCGCGGAAGGGCTGCGCTGACGCATCGACCAACGGGGATCGCCATGACCGACAACAACAAGAGCCTGATGCAGCGCATTCGCGGCGCCGGCTGGGCTGCCATCGCGCTGCTCTTCGCCGCCGGCGTGATCTTCTGGGGCGGCTTCAACTGGGCCCTGGAAATGACCAACACGGAGAAGTTCTGCATTTCCTGCCACGAGATGGAGGAAAACGTCTTCAAGGAGTACCGCAACACCATCCACTACCAGAACCGCACCGGCGTGCGCGCGACCTGCCCGGACTGCCACGTGCCGAAGGAGTGGGGGCCGAAGATGATCCGCAAGATCAAGGCTTCGCGCGAGGTGTACGGCAAGATCATGGGCACCATCAGCACGCCTGAGAAGTTCGCCGCCGAGCGCCTGCGCCTGGCGCAGAACGAGTGGGGGCGGATGAAGGCGAACAACTCGCAGGAATGCCGCAACTGCCACAACTACGAGTATTTCGACTACTCGGTGCAGGGCCGCCGCTCCAACCAGATGCACCAGTCCGGCTTCGCCGCGGGCCAGACCTGCATCGACTGCCACAAGGGCATCGCCCATTCGCTGCCGCCGGTCGATCAGCACATCGGCCTCCCGCACGAAGGCGTGGCGCCTGAAGTGCTGCACCCGCCGGTCCGGCAGGGGACGCCTGAATAAGGAGCGCACGGCGAGGGCGGCCGGTACCCGGCCGCTCTGGGTTCGGCCGGCAAGGGCACCGACAGCCGCTTCCGGCTCGAAGGAACGCAGCGCCATGGCGCTGCGTTTTTTCTTTGCATGGAGGTGCGTGAAAGGGCTGCCGGGTTACGGCCCGGAATACCGCCGGGATGGACTCCTCTGCCATCGGGGCGGCATGGCGTCAAGTTGCATTTTGCATAATTTACCCTGTATTCCGCAAAAATGTTGTTCATAAACGACATTTCCGGCATCAAGAACATATTCGGACGGCGCCACCACGGCCAAAAGCTCCCGGTTTCGTAGTACAAGCCACGAAAGGCCGACATAGGCCGTTACAAAACAATAAACCTGCACGTACAGGTCCGGAGGAGGCTTGTGATGACCGAGATAATCGCTGCCGAAGCGAGGTTCGAACACGAACGCATCGCCCATTGCCGTACCGAGATGGATGCCTTGCTGCAGTCGGGTCATCACATCGAGGCGGACGCGTCGGCGCCGTTCGACCTGCATCTGAAGCATTTCCGGCTCGGCATGCTGGAAATGTTCGAAGTGTGCGGCTCCGCGCACGTGATGCAGGTGCAGGGCGTCAATGATGGCGCCGCCGTACTGCTGAACGTGGCCGGCAGCGGCTCGTTGAGGCAGGGGCCGCGCGAGGCGCGCCTGCAGCCCGGGTCGCTGCACCTGCTCGACGCCGCCGCTGCGTTCACGCTCCAGCTACCCGAAGAGTTCTGCCATCTGGTGCTGCGCGTGCCGCGTCCCGCGCTGGAAGGGGTGATGCGCGACTGGCGGCCGCTGACGGTGTCCTGTATGGCGTCCTGTTGCGGTTCGGCGGCGGTGTTCGCCGGCACCCTGCGCAGCATCTTCGGCCAGCGCGAAACCCTGGCGCCCTCCGACTTCAAGACCTGCGCCGACGCCTTGCTCGGCCTGCTGGGCGGCATGCTGGCCAGCTTCGCCCGCCAGGTCGGGGACGAGACGTCGTCGGTCGAGGCCTACCATCTCGAGCGGGTCAAGGCTTTCGCGCGTGCCCATCTGGCCGATGCCGAACTGGACGTCAAGCTGATCGCCGCCGAGGTCGGCCTGTCGGCGAGCTATATCCACCGCCTCTTCGCCCGGGGCGCGTCAGCCCGCTGCACGATGACGCTGATGCAGTGGATCACCGCCGAGCGGCTCGACGCCTGCCATCGCGAGCTGTCCGCACCCGGCAGGCTCAAGCGACCGGTCCACCTGATCGCGCAGGAATGGGGCTTCGCCAACCAGGCCCACTTCAGCCGCGCCTTCCGCGCCCGTTTCGGCGTCAGCCCGAGCGACGTCAGGAACGGGCTGGCGCCCTGCTGCAGCGGCGCCGCGCCCTGCACCCAGGGCACGGCGACCGATTGCGCAAACATCGGTTCACTTTCCGGCAAGGCGCGTGCGCGTAAGGGAATTAGACTCGTGCCAAATTTGTAACGATCCAGTTACAGCCCGGAGTCGGCCGCGGACAGTCAGGCGCCCGACCCGAGGCAGAAGCCAAAGGAGGGTGTCCCGCGCGTGCTTGCCGCCAAGGCGGTGCCACGTCCGCTCGGGGTGGTGTTCTCCCTCTGTTTTCACCCGATGGGTGCCGCCGTTTCGCCGGCGGCTGCCGTGATGCGCCGGCATTGCAGGCGAGGAGACGAAGACATGAAAGTTCCCGGTGTATTTCCTGCCCTGCGGGCGATGCTGGCGGCGGTTTCGCTGCTTGCGGCGAGTGTGGCCAACGCCGCGGACGGGCAGCCGGCCCGCCACGCCACCTATGTCGGCGAACAGGTTTGCGTCTCCTGTCACCAGGTCGAGGAATCCCACTTCGGCCATACCCTGCATGCCAAGATCTTCCGCCAGAACCCCAGGAACGATGTCGAGCGCCAGGTCTGCGAAGCCTGTCATGGCCCCGGCTCGCTGCACGCCGAGAACATGGCCGTCGAATCGACCGACCCGGTGGCGCAGGGCGAGGAGGCCTGGGACAAGATCGTCGACAAGTCGCTGATCGTCGGCTTCACCAAGTCCTGGGGCACGCCGATCGACAAGATGAACGGGCAGTGCCTGAGCTGTCACGAAGGCGGCCAGCGCATGCACTGGCCGGGCTCCACCCACGATCTGAACAAGCTCGCCTGCAGCGACTGCCACAACCCGATGGCGCGCTTCTCGGGCACCAGCCTGCTGAAGAAGCAGAGCATCACCCAGGTCTGCGAAAGCTGCCATTCGCAGCAGCGCGCCGAGTTCCGCAAGCGTTCGCACATGCCGGTGCCCGAAGGCAAGATGAGCTGCGCCGACTGCCACAACCCGCACGGCACGGTCACCGCGCCGCTGCTCAAGGCCGACTCGGTCAACGACCTCTGCTACAGCTGCCATGCCGAGAAGCGCGGCCCCTTCATCTGGGAGCATGCGCCGGTGCGCGAGGCCTGCACCAACTGCCACACGCCGCACGGCAGCAACCACGACAAGCTGCTGCAGGTCGCCCGTCCCGCGCTGTGCCAGCAGTGCCATGCCAACACCAACCATCCGTCCGCGTTCTACAACGCCGGACAGCTGGCCGGCAACGAAACCGGGCTCAATTCCCGCGTCATGGGCCGCTCGTGCCAGAACTGCCACACGCAGATCCACGGCAGCAACCACCCGGCGGGTGCCCGCTTCCAGCGCTGATCGGAGGGATACGACATGAACAACGTCAATGCGAATCGCGCGGCCGTCCGTTCCTCCATGCCGCCGCGGGTCCGGATGCTGAGCGTGCTGGTGAGCGGCGCGCTGGTGCTGATGGCAGCCGAGCGGGTGTGGGCGGATTCGGCCGTCGGTGCCGACACCACGCTGGGCAACGCGCTCAACCTGGCGCCGATCAACCCGGTGACGCATACCGGCGGCTACGACTTCGACGGCATGAGCGGCGACCCCCATGCGGCGCGCACGCCGACCGGGCAACTGTACGACCGGCCCAGGGTGCCGACCGACCGTATCCATGACACCGCGGGCGGCTGGCAGTACCTCGGCTTCGTCGAGTTCGGCATCACCCACGTTTCGGGCGACCACCGCGAGCAGGGCTTCAAGCGCTACAAGGACGTCGGCAACGGCGGCTACCTGAGCGCCTTCGGCGTCTCCGCCGAAAAGGCGGATTCGGCCCACTATTTCGAAGTGGTCGGCGGCGGCGTCGATCGTGACGACCAGTTCTACGGCGCCACTTTCGGCCGCTACAACGATTGGCGCGTCAAGGCCTTCTACAACGAAACGCCGCACGTGTTCACGACTTCGTTCCGCTCGCTGTGGGACGGTGCCGGCAGCAAGAACCTGACGCTGAAGCCCGATTCGGGCCTGACGCCCGGCGGCAGCGGCAGCCAGGCGGCCGACAATCAGGCCATCACCGCGGCTGCCCAGGCCAACATGAACACCGAGCTCGGCCTGGTGCGCAAGAAGGGCGGCCTGCGCCTCGACATGACCCTCACCGACAACCTGAAGCTGTTTGCCGGCTATTCGCTGGAGAAGCGTGAAGGATTGCGGCCTTTCGGCTCGGTGTGGGCGGGCGGCGGCGGCCAGATGCAGATGGAGCTGATCGAGCCGATCGACTACGAGACGCACGATTTCGTCGGCGGCCTGTACTACAACGATGCGCTGAACAGCTTCAACCTGCAGGCTTCGGCTTCGCTGTTCCGCAACAACGCCGGCACGCTGAACTTCGAGACGCCGTTCCGGGTGAATGCCGCCGGCGTCGCCGGCGCGACGCCCGGCATGTTCACCAACGGGCGCTTCGATCTCTACCCGGACAACGAAGCCTACAACATCAAGGGCGAGTACGCGCGCAAGCTGCCGGAGCTGATGAACGGCCGCTTCACCGCGGTGGTGTCGATGGGCTCGTCGCGCCAGGACGACAAGCTGATGCCCTACACGAGCTATTCCGGCCTCAGCCCGAACATTGCGTCTTCGGCCAACTGGAACAGCCGGGATGCGCTCAGCCGCCAGTCGGCGGATGCCCGCATCGACACCCGGCTGATCGACCTCGGGCTGTCGCTGAACCCGACCAGCCGCCTGAACCTCAAGGCCAAGGCGCGCTACTACGAAACCCGCAACCACACCGATTACCTGGCGTGCAACCCCAATGCCGAATACAACGACAGCGGCGATGGCACGCCGGGCGGTATCAGCGCTTTCGGCTGCACCGGCGTGTGGGGCCGGATGATCAACGACGGCAGCGCGGTGTCGCTGTACAACCCGGCCGCGCCGAGCGGCAACGTCGTGATCCGCAGCGTGCCCTACGACTACCGCAAGCTGAATACCGGCCTGACGGCAGACTGGCGGCTGGACAGCGGCAGCATCAACGCCGCCTACGAGCGCGAAACCTACTCGCGCGACCACCGCGAACGCAACAAGACCTGGGAAGACAAGTACAAGCTCGGTTATATCAATCGCAGCATCGAGGACACCACGATCCGGCTGTCCTTCGCCCATGACCGCCGCCGCGGCAGCAGCTACCACACCCACCATCCGTATGCGAGCTTCCTGAGCGGCGCGCTGGCGCCGATGCCGGATACCGGCAACGTGCAGTCCTGGGTGCTGCACATGAACAACGGCATGCGCAAGTACGACCTCGCCGACCGTACCCAGAACACGCTCAATGCCCGCCTCAACTACATGCCGCGCGAGGACCTGGACGTCGGCCTGTCGGCCCAGTTGAAGGAAATCCGCTATCCGAGTTCGGATTACGGCCGCGACGGCAAGCACCGGCAGAACTGGTTCAACGTCGATATCGACTGGCAGTACAGCCCGGTCAGCAATTTCTACGCCTTCTATTCCTTCCAGCGCGGCACGCTGGGCCAGACCGGCGTGCCGAGCGGCGGCGGTTCGGGCTGCATCATCGGCAACAACACCAGCATGGGCGTGATCACGCCGGAGAACGCGGAGGACATCTGCCAGAGCCCGAACTCCGGCGCGGTGTTCGTCGCGGCCAACTTCTGGGAACTGGACCACAAGGACCGCAGCGACACGCTGGGCCTGGGCCTGCGCCACGACTTCGGCAAGTTCAAGGTCGACTTCAGCTACACCTACGCCAAGAGCAGGACCGAGATGAAGTACTCGCTGCCGGCGAACCTGGCACCGGCGGCCGCGGCGGCGGCCGGCAGCGGCTTCCCGGACTTGACCACCAGCCAGAACATCTTCGAGGCCAACCTGCTGATGCCGGTGAACAAGACGGTGACCGCCCGTCTGCTGCTGCGCCACGAATACGGCAAGTATCGCGACTGGCACTACAGCGGCCTGCAGTCCGATCCGGTGGCGGTCAACGCGCCCGGCACCGGGGCGCCGACCGCGGTCATCCTGGACGCCGGGCCGCAGAACTACCGTGCCAGCCTGATCGGCCTGCTGCTGCAGGTCAGGCTGTGAGCCGGAACATCCTTCCAGCCGATCGAGATCGCCACCACCGCGCGGTACAGGAGGCAAAGTGAGAATGAAACGTTCGAGAATGATCCTGGCGTCGGCCTGTGCAGGCCTGCTGCTCACCGCCGCCACCGCGTCCGCCGAGGTGATCGGCGACATCGAGCGCGGCAAGGCGCTGGCGGGCGAGATCTGCGTCGCCTGCCACGGTGCGGACGGCAACAGCCCGGTGCCGATGTTTCCGAAGCTCGCCGGCCAGCACGCCGACTATGCGCTGAAGCAGTTGCAGGAGTTCGCCAGCGGGCGGCGCCACAGCGACATCATGAAGCCGATCGTCGAAGGCCTCAGCACCCGCGACATGGCCGACGTGGCGGTGTTCTTCGCCGCGCAGCAGCCCTTGCCGGGCCAGGTGGACGATCCGTCGATGCTCGATGCCGGGCGCCGCGTCTTCAACGAGGGCAACCCCGACCAGGGCGTACCGGCCTGTGCCGGCTGCCACGGCGCCAACGGCATCGGCAACGCGCGCTATCCGCGGCTCGCCGGCCAGTATCCGGCCTACGTGCTCGACCAGATGGCGCAGTTCGCCGACGGCCGCCGCAGCAACGACAAGCGCCTGATGCAGACCATCGCCAGCCGCCTCGGCGAGACCGAGACCCGCGCCGTCGCCGAGTACATCGCCAGCCTGGAGGGCAGCAAATGAGATACGCATTGTCCGCCATGAGCCTGCTGCTCGTGGCCTGTGGCTCGACCGTGGCGCAGACCGGCAGCGCGCCGCGCGCACCGGGGATCGAATCCAGCGGCTACGTGTGGAACCAGCCCGATCCCGACAAGGATGCCGCGCTCGCGCACCGTCCCGACATCGGGCAGGGCAAGATCGCCTACGAAGTCTGCCAGGGCTGCCACCAGCCCGACGGTGCCGGGCGCGCCGACGCCATCTATCCCAGCCTGGCGGGCCAGCACGCCTCGGTGCTGATCAAGCAGATGATGGACGTGCGCGCGGGCCGCCGCGACAACCCGAAGATGCATCCCTTCGTCGGCGAATGGGTGGTGTCGGTCGAGGACGTGGCCAATATCGCCGCCTATCTCAGCCAGTTGCCGATCTCGCTCGACAACGGCAAGGGCAGCGGCAACCGCCTGGCGCGCGGCCGCGAGCTCTACGACAACGACTGTGCCAACTGCCATGGCGACAACGGCGAAGGCCGGGCGGACGAGTTCTATCCGCTGGTGGCGCATCAGCACTATGCCTACCTGTACAAGGAGGCGGTGATGATCCGCGACGGCGAGCGGCGCAACGCCAACCCGAAGATGGTCGCCGTGATCCGCGACTACAGCAACGAGGACCTGAAGGCGGTCAGCGACTACATGTCGAGGCTGGCGCTGCCGGCGGCGGCCGGGCGCTAGTTCCGGAACCATCGCGAAAGGATTTGCGCTTCAGGCGGCGCCGCGCGTTCCGCGGCGCCGCTTGTTGTGGTTCAATCCTGCACCATGCTCGAAGTAGATGATCTCGCCTGCCTGAAAGGCGATCGCCTGTTGTTTCGCGGCCTCGCTTTTCGCCTGCAGGCGGGGAACTGCTGCGCGTCGCCGGCCCCAACGGCGTCGGCAAGACCAGCCTGCTGCGGCTGGTCACCGGACTGGCGCTGGCCGAGGCCGGCGAGGTGCGCTGGCAGGGCACGCCGATCCGCCGCGATCGCGAAGCTTTCCACCGCGAACTGCTCTATCTCGGCCACGCACCCGCGATCAACGACTTGCTGAGCCCGCTCGAGAACCTGCGCTTCGCCTGTGCCGCCGCGGGCGACGGCAGCGACGAGGAGGCCTGTACCCAGGCGCTGGTGCGCATCGGCCTGGCGAACCAGCTCGACCTGCCGGCCCGCGTGCTGTCGCAGGGCCAGCGCCGCCGCGTCGGCCTGGCGCGCTTGTTCCTGTCGGCGCGGCGCAAGCTGTGGGTGCTCGACGAGCCTTTCACCGCGCTCGACGTCAAGGCGGTGGCCGACCTGGCGCAAGCCTTGTCCGATCACTGCGCCGGCGGCGGCATGGTGATGCTGACCACGCACCAGGACGCGCCCTTCGCGGTGGCGCCGCGCGTGCTCGACGTCGGAGCCTACGCATGCTGAGCACCTTCCTCGCCGTGCTGCGGCGCGACCTGCTGCTGGCCTGGCGCGGCCGCGCCGACGTGCTGGTTACGCTCGCTTTCTTCGTCATCGTCGTCTGCCTGTTCCCCTTCGGCGTCGGCGCCGAACCGAACCAGTTGAGGGCAATCGCGCCCGGCGTGCTGTGGGTTGCCGCGCTGCTTGCCTGCCTGCTGTCGCTGCACCGGCTGTTCGCGCAGGACCACGCCGACGGAACCCTGGAGCAGCTTCTCCTGTCTAGCGAGCCTGCTGCACTGTGGGTGGCGGCGAAAGTGCTGGCCTTCTGGCTCAGCACCGGCCTGCCGGTGGTGGCGGTGGCGCCCGGTTTGGCGCTGCTGCTTGACCTTGAGCAAGGCGCCTTGCCGGTGCTGGTCTTAAGTTTGGCCCTGGGGACACCGATCCTGGGTCTGCTCGGCGCCGTCGGCGCCGCACTGACGCTGGGCCTGCGTGGCGGCGGCATGCTGCTGGCGCTGCTGGTGCTGCCGCTGTTCGTGCCGGTGCTGATCTTCGGCGCCGGCGCGGTCGAGGCGGAGGCCTCGGGCACCGGTGCCGCGGCCCATCTGCTGCTGCTGGGCGGCGGCCTGGCGGGTGCGCTGGCGCTGGCGCCGTGGGCCTGCGCGGCGGCACTGAGGATTTCGACGGATTGACGATGAACCCCGCACCGGCGGCAGAGCGGCCGGTGGAACGTACCAACAACGAGTAGTCGACGCATGAATTCACCAGAGCGCAGCCGCAGCATCTTCCGCTTCGCGGCGCCGCACAACTTCTATCCGCTGGCCGGCCGCCTCGCGCCCTGTTTCGCCGCGGCCGCGCTGGTGCTGGGCGTGGTCGGGCTGTGGCTCGGCTTCTTCGTCGCGCCCACCGACGCCACCCAGGGCGAGGTCTACCGCGTGATCTTCATCCACGTGCCGGCGGCCTGGATGTCGATGTTCGTCTATCTGGTGATGGCCTTCTGGTCCGCCGTCGGCCTGGTCATGAACACCCGCCTGTCCTTCATCATGAGCCAGGCGCTGGCGCCGACCGGGGCGATGTTCTGTTTCGTCGCGCTGTGGACCGGCGCGCTGTGGGGCAAGCCGACCTGGGGCGCCTACTGGGTGTGGGATGCGCGCCTGACTTCGCAGCTGCTGCTGCTGTTCCTGTACTTCGGCTTCATCGCGCTGACGCGGGCGATCGAGGATCCGCGCCGCGCCGACCGCGCCGGCGCCATCATCGCCCTGGTCGGGGCGGTGAACGTGCCGATCATCTATTTCTCGGTGCAGTGGTGGAACACCCTGCACCAGGGCGCCTCGGTCAGCCTGAACAAGGCGCCGTCGATGGCGACGACCATGCTGCTCGGCATGCTGGTGATGGCGATCGCCGCCTGGATGTACACCCTCGCGGTGGTGCTGTGGCGGGCACGGTCGATGATTCTCGAACGCGAACGCCACACCGAGTGGGTCGGCGCGGTGCTCGAGCGCGAAGCGCAAGGGGGGCGTGCCTGATGCAGTGGGAGAGCTGGTCCGCGTTCTGGAACATGGGCGGCGCGGCGTATTTCGTCTGGGGCAGCTACGGTGTCACGTTCGCGCTGATGGCGCTGGAACTCGTGCTGGTGCTGCGGCGTCGGAAGGACACCATCACACGGCTGCTGCGCTGGCGGCGCGCCGTCGGCAAGGATTCAGCAAGAGCTTCAGCTAGAGGTTCAGCAAAAGAGGGCGGCGCGTCCGTGCCCGCCATGGAGTCGGAAACATGAAAGCCCGTAGCAAACGTCTGATGCTGGTCGGCGGCGGGGTGGCCCTGCTGGTCGCCGCCGTTGCCCTGGTGCTGAGCGCCTTCCAGCAGAACCTGGTGTTCTTCCATACGCCCAGCGAAGTGGCCGAGGGCAAGGCGCCGACCGGCAAGACCTTCCGCGTCGGCGGCATGGTCGAGGAAGGCTCGATCCGGCGCGAGGCCGACGGCCTGACCGTCAGCTTCGCCATCACCGACACCGCCAGGGTGATTCCGGTGAGCTACCGCGGCACGCTGCCCGACCTGTTCAAGGAAGGCAAGGGCGCGGTGGTGCAGGGCAAGCTGGAAGCCGACGGCACTTTCCGTGCCACCGAAGTGCTGGCCAAGCACGACGAGAACTACATGCCGCCGGAAGCGGCGCATGCAGTGGAGCAGGCGGCCAAGGCCGCGGAAACGGTGAGCCAGTGACATGATCCCCGAACTCGGACACTTCGCGCTCGTTCTCGCGCTCGTTCTCGCCCTGGTGCAGGCCATCGTGCCGATGATCGGTGCCAGCCGCAACCGCCTGGCGCTGATGGCCGTCGGTCGGCCGGCGGCGCAGGGGCAGTTCTTCTTCATCCTGTTCAGCTACGCCTGTCTGACCTGGGCCTTCATCCAGAGCGATTTCTCCGTGCAACTGGCGGCGGCGAACTCGCACAGCGCCACGCCGCTGATGTACAAGATCACCGGGGTGTGGGGCAACCATGAAGGCTCGCTGCTGCTGTGGGCGATGTCCTTGTCCTTATGGACGGTCGCGGTCACGGTGTTCTCGCGCAACCTGCCCGATGCCTTCGTCGCCCGCGTGCTGGGCGTGCTCGGCTGGGTCAGCACCGGTTTCCTGTCCTTCCTGCTGGTGACCTCGAACCCCTTCGAGCGCCTGCTGCCGGCGGTGCCCGACGGCCGCGACCTGAACCCGCTGCTGCAGGACCCGGGCATGATCATCCACCCGCCGCTGCTCTACATGGGCTATGTGGGCTTCTCGGTGGCCTTCGCCTTCGCCATCGCCGCGCTGCTGAGCGGCCGGCTCGATGCCGCCTGGGCGCGCTGGTCGCGGCCATGGACGACGGTGGCCTGGGTGTTCCTGACCGCCGGCATCGCGATCGGCTCGGGCTGGGCCTATTACGAGCTGGGCTGGGGCGGCTGGTGGTTCTGGGATCCGGTCGAGAACGCCTCCTTCATGCCCTGGCTGCTCGGCACCGCGCTGATGCACTCGCTGGCGGTCACCGAAAAGCGCGGCGCCTTCCGCAGCTGGACGGTGCTGCTGGCGATCAGTGCGTTCTCGCTGTCGCTGCTCGGCACCTTCATCGTGCGTTCGGGCGTCATCACCAGCGTGCATGCCTTCGCCACCGATCCGAAGCGCGGCCTGTTCATCCTCGCGCTGCTGGTCATCGTCATCGGCGTGTCGCTGCTGCTGTACGCCTGGCGGGCGCCGAAGCTCGGCGGCGGCGGCAGCTTCAGCCTGGTGTCGCGCGAGACTTCGCTGCTGGGCAACAACGTGCTGCTGTCGGTGGCCTCGGCCTCGGTGCTGCTGGGCACGATGTATCCGCTGTTCCTCGACGCGCTGGGCATGGGCAAGATCTCGGTCGGGCCGCCGTACTTCGAGTCGGTGTTCATTCCGCTGATGACGCCGGTGGTGGTGCTGATGATGTTCGGCCCCTTCCTGCGCTGGAAGGACGACGACCTGGCCAAGGCGGTGCGCAAGGTGGCGCCGGCCTTCGTCGCCAGCGTGCTGATCGGCCTGGGCACGGCCTACGCCGTCGACCACGTCAGCTGGCGCACCGTGCTCGGCCTGTCGCTGGCGGCCTGGGTGGTGCTGGCCAGCATCCTGTTGCTGGCGGGGCGCATCACCGAGCGCGCCGGTGCGGCGATGGGCGCGCGGCTGCGTTCGATCACCGCCGCCTGGTGGGGCATGTGGCTGGCGCACCTCGGCGTCGGCGTGTTCATCATCGGCGTGACCCTGGTCGGCAGCCTGGAATCGCACGTCGACGTCAAGATGCAGAACGGCCAGCATGCCGAGCTCGCCGGCTACACCTTCACCTTCCGCGGCGTGCGGGATGCCGACGGCCCCAACTACGATGCGGCGCGCGCGACCGTCGAGGTCACCCGCGGCGAGCGCGCGATCGCCACGCTGACGCCGGAGAAGCGGCTGTATCTGGCGCAGGGCATGCCGATGACCGAAGCCTCGATCGACATCGGCCCCTTCCGCGACGTGTATGTGTCGCTCGGCGAGCAGATCGAGGACGGCAGCTGGATCGTCAGCATCTACTACAAGCCCTTCATCAGCTGGATCTGGCTGGGCTGCATCATGATGGGCCTGGGTGGCGTGTTCGCCGCCGCCGACCGCCGTTATCGCCGCCTCGCCGCACGCGAGGCGACGGTGGCGGCCAACCAGCGCGTCGCCTGAGCGGCACGGAAGTCTTCCGATGAAAGCAAAATTCCTCGTTCCCCTGATCCTGTTCTTCGCCCTCGCGGGTTTCCTCGCCTTCGGCCTCACGCTGAACCCGCGTGAAGTGCCTTCGCCGCTGATCGACAAGCCTGCACCGGCGTTCAGCCTGGCCCGGCTCGACGATCCCGCCCGGCCCTTCGCGCTGGAGGAAATGAAGGGCCAGGTGTGGCTGCTGAACGTGTGGGCGTCGTGGTGCGTCGCCTGCCGGCAGGAGCATCCGGTGCTGGTGCGCATGGCGCAGCAGAAGCTGGTGCCGGTCGTCGGCCTCAACTACAAGGAAGTGCGCGGCGACGGCGCGATCAACGCGCGCGGCATGGCGCTGGAAGCCGAGACGGCGCTGGCGATCGAGCGGGCGCAGCGCTGGCTCGACGACCATGGCGACCCCTATGTGCTGTCGGTGCTCGACATCGACGGCCGCGTCGGCATCGACTTCGGTGTCTACGGCGTGCCCGAGACTTTCCTGATCGACGGCGAAGGCCGCATCCGCTACAAGCACATCGGCCCGATCACGCCGGAGAGCCTGCAGCAGGTGATCATGCCGAAGATCGAGGAGGTGCGCCGTGCGGGCTGAGATGTTCGTGAAGCCTGTCCGCCGGCTGGCCGTTGCCGTGCTGCTGGCAGCGGCATTGCCCGCCGTCGCGCAGCAGGCTGCGATGCCGCAGCAAAGCGCCGGGCCGGGTGCCGCGCCCACCGTGGCGGCCGATCCGCAGCTCGAAGCCGACGTGATGGAGCTGTCGCACAAGCTGCGCTGCCTGGTGTGCCAGAACCAGTCGATCGCCGAGTCGAACGCGCCGCTTGCGCTCGATCTGCGCGACCAGGTGCGCGAGCAGCTCGCCGCCGGCCGCAGCAAGAACGACGTGATCGATTATCTGGTGGCCCGCTATGGCGATTTCGTCCTCTACGACCCGCCGTTCAAGGCCACGACGCTGCTGCTGTGGGGCGGTCCGGTGCTGCTGCTGGTGGGCGGCGCAGGCTGGCTGGCCTGGCGGCTGCGCCGGCGCCAGGGCGAACTTGCCGCCATGCATGGCCTGAGCGAGGCCGAGCGCCGCCGTGCCCGCGAACTGCTTGCCGGTGATGCGAAGCAGTCCTCATCTGAATCTCCGGAGTCCCGTTCGTGACCGTCTTCATTCTTCTTGCCGGCCTGCTGGTGGCCGGCGCCTTGCTCTGGATCCTGCCGCCGCTGTTCCGTGCCGGCGGCCGCGCGCAGCGCGAACAGGCCGAGCAGAGCCAGCTGGTGCTGGCGGTACTGCGCGAACAACTGGCCGAACTGGATGCCGATCTCGCCGCCGGCCGCATCGATGCCGCCACCCACGCTAGGAGCCGCGAGGAAGTCGAGCGGCGCGCGCTGGAAGAAGGCGAGGCCGCGGCCGAGCGAGCCCATTCCGCCGACACCCGCGCCGAGCGCAGCTGGGCCGTGGGCCTGGCGCTGAGCGTACCGGTGCTGGCAGTGGCCGGCTACCTGGCGTTCGGCGAGCCGGAGGGGCTGGACCCTGCCAACGTGGTGGCTGCGCAGCAGGGCTTCTCCAAGGAGCAGATCGCCGACATGGTGGGCAAGCTGGAAACCCGCCTGCAGCAGGAGCCGGACAATGCCGAAGGCTGGATGATGCTGGCCCGTACTTATACGGTGCTGCAGGACTTCCCGAAGGCGGTCGTGGCCTACGAGAAGCTGTCGAAACTGGAGCCGAACGAGCCGGACGTGTATGCCGACTGGGCTGACGTCGTCGCCGCGACGCAGGGCACCGTGGTGGGCGAGCCCGAGGAACTGGCGGCGAAGGCATTGGCGATTGCGCCTGCGCACCCCAAGGCGCTGGCGCTGGTCGGTACGGCCGCTTACCAGAAAGGCGATTACACGGCTGCCGCCGCGCACTGGGAGAAAATCCTGGAGCAGATTCCGCCGGGCGAGGACGTCGCCCGCGGCGTCCGCGCCAGCGTGAACGAGGCGCGGGCCAAGGCGGGCATGCCGCCGCTGGCCGAAGCTGCGGCCGCGCCGGCGCCGAGTGGCGGCCGGTTGACGCTGTCTGGCCGCCTCGAAGTGGACGCGGCGCTGCTCGATCAACTGAAGCCGGACGACGTGGTGTTCGTGTTCGCCCGCAGCGAAGGCGGCGGTCCGCCGCTGGCGGCGCTGCGCTTCAAGGCCGGCGAACTGCCGCGGGATTTCTCGTTCGACGGCGCGGCGATGATGATGGGCGGCGATGGACCGCTGCCCGAGCGCGTCGTCGTCGGTGCCCGCGTTTCCAGGAGCGGCAACGCCACCGCGAACAGCGGCGACCTCGAAAGCCCGGCCCTGCCTGCCGCTGCCGACGCCAGCGGAATCATCGTCAAGATCGACCGCGTGCGGCCGTGATCATTGCCCGGCGGGCAGTATTTCCCTGCCCGCCGGATAGCGTCAGTCCTGGTAGCTGAAGCGTACCCGCTTGACGTTGCACAGCAGTTCGTAGGCGATGGTGCCCGCCGCCGCGGCGATGCGGTTGACCGGCACCTGCCTGCCCCACAGTTCCACCCGGCTGCCGACGCCTGCCGCGGGCAGATCGGTGAGATCCACCGTCAGCATGTCCATCGACACGCGGCCGATCAGGCGGCCCGGCTGGCCGTCGATGGCGACCGGCGTGCCATCGGGCACGCTGCGCGGATAGCCGTCGGCATAGCCCATCGCCACCAGTCCCACGCGCGTGCGCCGTTCGGCGACGAAACGGCCGCCATAGCCGAGCGCGTCGCCGGCTTCGATCTCGCGTACCGCCATCACCGCGCTTTCCAGCGTCATCACCGGCTGCAGGCTGTTGGCCTCGCCGGGCATCGGGTCGGCGCCGTAGAGCAGGATGCCCGGGCGCGCCCAGTCGCGGTGCGCCCGGGGCCAGCCCAGGATGGCGGCGGAGTTGGCCAGGCTGCGGGTGCCGGCCAGGCCCTGGGTGGCGGCGTCGAAGCATTCGAGCTGCTCGGCGGTGGAGACGACCTGCGGCTCGTCGGCGCGGGCGAAGTGCGTCATCAGCGTGATCTCCCGCACCTTGCCGCTCGCCTGCAGCCGTTGCCAGGCATCGGCGACGTCGGCGCCGACGAAGCCGGCGCGGTTCATGCCGCTGTTGACCTTCAGCCAGATATGCAGCGGCATCGCCAGCGGGGTGGTCTCGATCATGCGCAACTGGGCTTCGTGGTGGACCACCACCCACAGTTCGTGGCGAACGGCATCCGCCAGCTCGAGCGCATCGAACACGCCTTCCAGCAACAGGATCGGGGCGGTGATGCCGGCTGCGCGCAGCTCCAGCGCCTCGTCGAGGAAGGCCACCGCGAAGCCGTCGGCTTCTTCTGCCAGTGCGCGGGCGCAGCGCACCGCGCCGTGGCCGTAGGCATTGGCCTTGACCACGGCGAGCGCCGATGTGCCATGGCGCGTGCGGGCGAGACGGTAGTTGTGGCGCAGAGCGGCGAGATCGATCAGGGCGCGGGCGGGGCGCATCGTTTCAATCCAGTGGAGGCGGGGCGCACATGGTGCGCCCAACTGCAGCGCGCCGCAATGCGGATGGTCTGCGGTGCCTGCCGCAGGCTTGTGTCAGGCCGGCGACAGGCTCAGGCCTTGTGCGCGTCGCACGGCTTCGCGGCCATAGCGGCGCAGGCCGAGGTCGTCATGGCGGATTGCCGGCTGCCGGCCGGTGACCAGATCGGCGAGGAGCGCGCCGGCACCGCAGGACATCGTCCACCCCAGGGTGCCGTGGCCGGTGTTGATGAACAGCTCGGGGTAGGGCGTGGCGCCGATGATCGGGGTCGAGTCCGGCGTCATCGGCCGCAGGCCGGTCCAGAACTGCGCGCCGGCGATGTCGCCGCCGTGCGGGAACAGGTCGGTCACCACTTTTTCGAGCGTTTCGCGGCGGCGCGGATTCAGGCGCAGGTCGAAGCCGCCGAGTTCGGCCATGCCGCCGACGCGGATGCGCTGGTCGAAGCGCGTCACCGCGACCTTGTAGGTTTCATCGAGCACGGTCGAGCGTGGGGCCGCGTCGGGATCGGTCAAGGGTACGGTCAGGGAGTAGCCCTTGACCGGATAGACCGACAGATCCAGACCCAGGCCGGCCGCCATCTGGCGCGAATAGCTGCCCAGTGCGAGCACGTAGCGGTCTGCCGCCAGAACCTGGCTGTGCTCGCCGGTGCCGATGCGCACGCCGATCACGCCACCGCCACCGGTCAGGATTTCGCGGATATCGACGCCGAAGCGGAATTCCACGCCGGCCTTCTGTGCCATGTCGGCAAGCCGGGCGGTGAATAGATGGCAATCGCCGGTTTCGTCGTTCGGCAGCCGCAAACCGCCTGCAAGCGGACTGCGGCTGCGGGCGAGCGCCGGTTCGGCGCCGATGAGTTCCGCGGCGCTCAGCAGTTCGAAAGGCACGCCGCATTCCTGCAGCACGGCAATGTCGCGCTGGGCGGCGTCCAGTTGGGCCTGGCTGCGGAACAGCTGCAGGGTGCCGAGGCTGCGTTCCTCGTAGTGGAGGCCGGTTTCGCTGCGCAGGGTGCGCAGGCAGTCGCGAGCGTACTCGGACAGCCTCATCATGCGCTCCTTGTTGAGCGCATAGCGGTCCGCGCTGCAATTGGCCAGCATCTGCAGCGCCCAGCGCAACTGGAACAGGCTGCCGTCGGCACGGATGGCGAGCGGGGCGTGGCGCTGGAACAGCCATTTGAGTGCCTTCAGCGGGATGCCGGGCGCCGCCCAGGGCGTCGAGTAGCCGGGCGATACCTGGCCGGCGTTGGCGAAGCTGGTTTCGAGCGCGGCGCCGGGCTGGCGTTCCAGCACGGTCACGCGTGCCCCGCGCTGGGCGAGATACCACGCCGTGGTGGTGCCGATGACGCCGCTTCCGAGTACGATCACATGCATGGCTGGCTCCTGCCCGATTGCCGTTGGATGTATGCAGTCTAGGCAAGTTCAAGCAGTGTTTTTCACTTATAAACATGTGATGAATGGTGGAATCAATCGTTCATCCAGCTGTTTTTCGGCGAGGGCAGCGAAATGCGCGAACTCGATCGTGTGGACCGGAAGATCATCGATCTGTTGCAGAAGGAAGGGCGGCTGTCGATGACCGAGCTGGCCCAGCGCGTCGGCCTGTCGGCGACACCGTGCACCGAGCGTGTGCGTCGTCTCGAGCGTGAAGGCGTCATCACCGGCTATCACGCCCGTGTCGATCCGCGCGCCCTCGGCAGGCCCTTGCTGGTGTTCGTCGAACTGAAGCTGTCGGCGAAGTCGAACGACACTTTCGACCGGGTGAAGAAGGAACTGGCCTATGTACCGGAGGTGATGGAATGCCATCTGGTGTCGGGTGATTTCGACTACCTGATCAAGGCGCGCATCGCCGAAATGAGCGACTATCGCCGCCTGCTCGGCAACATCCTGCTCAAGCTGCCGTCGGCGGCCGAGTCGCGCAGCTACGTGGTGATGGAAGAGGTGAAGGAAAGCCTTTATCTGCCGCCCGAGCCGTGAGCAGGGTGGCAAGCTGTATCAGAGAAGGATAATGTTTCCCTTTCCAGGGACAGGAAGGCCCTGGATCGATGTGATCGGACGATTTGCCCCGGATACGGAACTGCCATGCGCTGCTCGACGCTTTTGTTCTCCCTTGGTGTAATGGCGCTGTCTGCCTGTGACAAGGCGCCCTTGCCAGAGGCAGAGAAGGCGCCGCCCTTCGTCAGGACGGCACAAGTGGGGGCGGCTGCCAAGGCCGATCTCGGTCTGTCCGGCACGGTACGGGCACGGGTGGAGTCGCCGCTGGCCTTCCAGGTCGGCGGGCGCATCGTCCGTCGTGCGGTCGATGCGGGCGAGCAGGTTGCAGCCGGACAGTTGCTGTTTCAGCTCGATACCCATGATCTCGAACAAGGCGTTCGTGCGGCCGAAGCCGATCTGGCGGCCGCCGAGACGGCGCTGACCACGGCGGTTGCCGATCTGGCGCGCGCCAGGCAACTGAGGGAGCGCAACTACACCAGCGAGCAGGCCACCGAGCGTTTCGAACTGGCCCGGCGCGAAGCGCAGACACGGCGGGAGGCGGCTGCGGCACGCCTGGTGCAGGCGCGCAACGCCCTGGGTTATGCCCGCTTGCAGGCGCCGGCGGCGGGTGTGCTGGTCGATGTGGCTGGCGAGCCCGGCCAGGTCGTCGGCGTCGGCCAGCGCGTGGCGCTGCTGGCGCAGGCAGGCGAACGGGAGCTCGAAGTGCATTTTCCGGCAGGCGTGGCGCCGCCGGCTGAAGGCCTTGCCCTGCTGGACGGGGACATGAGCTTGCCGCTGGTCCTGCGCGAAACGGCCGGCGCGGTCGAACCCCAGGGCCGCACGCTGCGGGCGCGTTACACGGTGCAGGGGGCGCGAAATGAGTTGGTGCTGGGCGCCGTGCTGCGTGCGCGCTTCCATGTCGAACAGCAGGCCGAAGGCGGCTTCGTCGTGCCGCTCGCGGCGCTCAACGAGCGTGGCGAGGGCGCGCGCGTCTGGCGCGTGCGCGACGGCATCGTCGAAGCCGTGCCGGTCGATGTGCAGCGCATCGACGGCGAGCTGGCGCAGGTGCGCGGTGCGCTGGCGACGGGCGACTCCGTGGTGGCGCTGGGCACCCATCTGTTGACCGAAGGCATGAAGGTGCGGGAGCTGGCTCGATGAGCTTCCCCAACCTGTCCGCACTCGCCGTGCGCGAGCGCTCGGTCACGCTGTTCTTTCTCGTCCTCGCAGTGCTGGCGGGCGTCTATGCCTTCCTGTCGCTGGGGCGCGCCGAGGACCCGGCGTTCACCATGCGGGTGCTGGTGGTCAATGCGGTCTGGCCCGGCGCCACGCCGCAGGAGATGCAGGAGCAGGTGGTCGACCGGCTGGAAAAGCGCATCCAGGAGGTCGAGAACATCTATCGCATCATCACCACGGTGCGCGCGGGCATGGCCAACCTGCAGGTCGAGTTCCACGACTACACGCCGGCCGCGCAGGTGCCCGATCTCAAGTACGAGGTGCGCAAGCGCATGCAGGAGGAGGCCGGCCGCTTGCCTGCAGGGGCGATCGGGCCGATCGTCAATGAGGATTTTGCCGACACCTACTTCAGCCTGATCGCATTGACTGCGCCGGGGATGCCGATGCGCGAACTGACGCGGGAGGCCGAGGCAATCCGCGACCGCCTGCAGCACGTGCCCGGGGTGCACAAGGCGCTGGTGCTGGGTGAGCGTGCCGAGCGTGTGTTCCTCGAGTTCGACAATGCGACGCTGGTCAATCTGGGCCTGTCGCCACAAGCGGTGTTCGATGCCATCTCGGCTCACAACCGGTTGCTGCCGGCGGGCAGCATGGAGACCGAGGGGCCGCGCCTGAATCTTCGGCTCGATGCGGATCTGTCCGATCCGGCGCAGCTTGCCGCCGTGCCGCTGCGGGTGGGCGATCGGGTGTTCCGGCTCGGCGACATCGCCAGCGTGCATCGCGGCTACGAGGATCCGCCGAGCTACCTGGTGCGTTCACGAGGCGAGGATGCGCTGCTGCTCGGCACGGTCATGAACAAGGGTGAGAACGGCCTGGTACTGGGCAGGCATCTCGCCGAATTCATCGAAGCCGAACGTGCACGCCTGCCTTTGGGGCTGTCGCTGGAGGTGCTGACCAACCAGTCGGAAGCCATCGCCAGCGCGGTCAATCTGTTCCAGCTCAAGTTCCTGGTGGCGGTGGCCGTGGTGGTGGCCGTCAGCATGCTGGCCATCGGCTGGCGCGCCGGACTGGTGGTCGGGATCGCGGTGCCGGTGACGCTGGGCATCACCTTCCTGATCATGAAGCTGATGGGCATCAACCTGGATCGGGTGTCGCTCGGTGCCCTGATCATCGGCCTGGGCCTGCTCGTGGACGATGCGATCATCGCCGTCGAAATGATGCTGGTGAAGATGGAACAGGGCTGGAGCCGCATGCATGCGGCTGCGCATGCCTGGAACGTGACCGCGGCGCCGATGTTGTTCGGCACCCTGGTCACGGTGGCGGGCTTTCTGCCGATCGGCTTCGCACGTTCGTCGGTGGGCGAATACGCCGGCAACATCTTCTGGGTGCTGGCAGTGTCCTTGCTGGTGTCGTGGCTGGTGGCGGTGGTGTTCGCGCCTTATCTGGGCGTGAAGATGCTGCCCGAGGTGGCGCACGAGCACCCGCATGGCGATGCGAACGTATACCAGACGCCGATGTTCCGGCGCTTGCGCCGCCTCATCGCCTGGTGCGTCAACTGGCGCAGGACGGTGGTGTTCACGACCGTGCTGCTGCTTGCGGCGGCGGTCGCCGGCATGATCACGCTCGTGCAGAAGCAGTTCTTTCCCAGTTCGGATCGGCCCGAGGTGCTGGTGAGCGTGTATCTGCCGCAAGGCAGCAGCATCGGCAACACCGATGCGGCGGTGCGCAAGCTGGAAGCGATCCTGGCACCGATGCCCGAAGTGCGAACGCTGTCGAGCTACATCGGCGGCGGGGCGCCGCGCTTCTTTTTGTCTGCCAACCCCGAGCCGCAGGATCCGGCCTTTGCCAAGATCATCGCGGTGACGCAAGGCGTCGAGGCGCGGACCCGGGTGATGGCCGAACTGCAGCGGCGTATCGAAGAAGGCGAGTTCCCCGAGGCGCGCGTACGGGTGTCCCGCCTGCTGTTCGGCCCGCCGGTGGTCTGGCCGGTGGCGTTCCGCGTGGTCGGGCCGGAGGCGCAGGAGTTGCGCCGCATCGCCCATCAGGTGCGCGAAGTCATGGCGTCCAACCCGCACGTGGTCGATCCGCATCTGGAATGGGATGAAAGAGTCCCGGTGCTGCACCTCGCCATGGATCAAGCGAGGTTGAGACTGCTCGGCCTGACGCCGCAGGATGTCTCGCAGCAGCTGCAGTTCCAGCTCGATGGCCTGCGCGTGACCCAGGTCCGCCAGGACGTGCGCACGGTGGATGTCGTCGCACGCGGCGCCAGCGGCGGGCAGCGGCTCGATGCCAATAGCCTGTCGGCACTCGAGGTCCTCACGCCCGATGGGCGCAAGCTGCCTGCCGGGCAGCTGGGCAGCATCGAAGTCAGGTTCGAGGAACCGGTGATCAAGCGCTACAACCGCGAGTTCGAGCTGACGGTGCAGGCCGAAATCGAGGGCGCACAGCCGAACGACGTCACCGAGGCATTGTGGAAATCGCTGGCGCCGCTGCGCGCCGAGCTGCCGCAGGGCTACCGCCTGGACATCTCCGGTGCGGTCGAACAGTCGGGCAAGGCGAATGCGTCCATCCAGAAGCTGCAGCCGGTGATGGTGGCCTTCATGCTGGTCTTCATCATGCTGCAGATGAGGTCCTTTTCCGGCACTTTCATCGTTGTCGCCACTGCGCCGCTGGGCTTGATCGGCGCGGTGCTGGCGCTGCTGCTGTTCAACCAGCCCTTCGGCTTCGTCGCCCTGCTCGGCCTGACCGGACTGGCCGGCATCCTGATGCGCAATACCCTGATCCTCACCCAGCAGGTCGCTGATAACTTGGAGGCAGGCATGGAAGCGTTCGACAGCGTCGTCGAAGCCGCGGTGCAGCGGGCCCGGCCGGTGATCCTCACCGCGCTGGCGGCGGCCTTCGCCTTCATCCCGCTGACGCTGGACACCTTCTGGGGACCGCTGGCCTATGTGCTGATCGGCGGCGTGGCAGTGGGAACGGCGATCACGCTGTTGTTCGTACCGGCGCTTTACGCGCTGTGGTTCAGGCTGGTAGTGCCGCCTACGGCGTAGTGGCGGCGTGACAGGCATGCTTGCATGGGAGGCAAGCGACCGCATCGCTTGCTCATGCATCGGTGCGTCTTCTGACTGATGATCTGATCAATTTTTCTGTTGAATTTTTGCCTTGACGGTTTTGTGTTGGTGTCTATAATGCCGATCTTTCTCGCGGCGCCCGGGTGGTTTGGGTGGGTGATGCGGGGCTTCCGGGTGGGTTTGGAGGCGGGGTTTCCGGGTTGTTTTTCTGGTTTTGGTTTTTCAGGAAGGCAGTTCGGGGTGGTTGACAGGGTGTTGTTTGTTGATCATAATCTCGCTTCTGTGCTGACCGGCACGTTTCTTTAAAAACTTGAACAACCGATAAGTGTGGGTGCTTGGTGGTTGTGGTCTCGGCAGCTTTTTGCTGCGGTTTCACAATGATTAGGTGCTCATACTGCAAGTCAGTATTTTGAGTACTTTGTAGGATTGAACTTAAGAGTTTGATCCTGGCTCAGATTGAACGCTGGCGGCATGCTTTACACATGCAAGTCGAACGGCAGCGCGGGCTTCGGCCTGGCGGCGAGTGGCGAACGGGTGAGTAATGCATCGGAACGTACCCAGTCGTGGGGGATAACACATCGAAAGATGTGCTAATACCGCATACGTCCTGAGGGAGAAAGCGGGGGACCTTCGGGCCTCGCGCGATTGGAGCGGCCGATGTCAGATTAGCTAGTAGGTGGGGTAAAGGCCCACCTAGGCGACGATCTGTAGCGGGTCTGAGAGGATGATCCGCCACACTGGGACTGAGACACGGCCCAGACTCCTACGGGAGGCAGCAGTGGGGAATTTTGGACAATGGGGGCAACCCTGATCCAGCCATGCCGCGTGAGTGAAGAAGGCCTTCGGGTTGTAAAGCTCTTTCGGCCGGGAAGAAATCGCGCTCTTTAATAGAGGGTGTGGATGACGGTACCGGACTAAGAAGCACCGGCTAACTACGTGCCAGCAGCCGCGGTAATACGTAGGGTGCGAGCGTTAATCGGAATTACTGGGCGTAAAGCGTGCGCAGGCGGTTTGCCAAGACAGGCGTGAAATCCCCGGGCTTAACCTGGGAACTGCGCTTGTGACTGGCAGGCTAGAGTACGGCAGAGGGGGGTGGAATTCCACGTGTAGCAGTGAAATGCGTAGAGATGTGGAGGAACACCGATGGCGAAGGCAGCCCCCTGGGCCTGTACTGACGCTCATGCACGAAAGCGTGGGGAGCAAACAGGATTAGATACCCTGGTAGTCCACGCCCTAAACGATGTCGACTAGTCGTTCGGAGCAGCAATGCACTGAGTGACGCAGCTAACGCGTGAAGTCGACCGCCTGGGGAGTACGGCCGCAAGGTTAAAACTCAAAGGAATTGACGGGGACCCGCACAAGCGGTGGATGATGTGGATTAATTCGATGCAACGCGAAAAACCTTACCTACCCTTGACATGTCTGGAATCTTGGTGAGAGCCGAGAGTGCCTTCGGGAGCCAGAACACAGGTGCTGCATGGCTGTCGTCAGCTCGTGTCGTGAGATGTTGGGTTAAGTCCCGCAACGAGCGCAACCCTTGTCACTAGTTGCCATCATTAGGTTGGGCACTCTAGTGAGACTGCCGGTGACAAACCGGAGGAAGGTGGGGATGACGTCAAGTCCTCATGGCCCTTATGGGTAGGGCTTCACACGTCATACAATGGTCGGTACAGAGGGTTGCCAAGCCGCGAGGTGGAGCCAATCCCTTAAAGCCGATCGTAGTCCGGATCGTAGTCTGCAACTCGACTACGTGAAGTCGGAATCGCTAGTAATCGCAGATCAGCATGCTGCGGTGAATACGTTCCCGGGTCTTGTACACACCGCCCGTCACACCATGGGAGTGGGTTTCACCAGAAGTAGGTAGCTTAACCTTCGGGAGGGCGCTTACCACGGTGAGATTCATGACTGGGGTGAAGTCGTAACAAGGTAGCCGTATCGGAAGGTGCGGCTGGATCACCTCCTTTCAAGAGAAAAGAGGTCATGGTTGCCAAGTATCCACAACTTATCGGTTGTTCAGGCGAAGAGCCTCGAAGGTGCATGAGAAGAGGGTCTGTAGCTCAGCTGGTTAGAGCACCGTCTTGATAAGGCGGGGGTCGTTGGTTCGAACCCAACCAGACCCACCAGGATTTAGGGTTGCTTGAAGCCTTGGTTGCTGAAGACAAGGGGGCTGTAGCTCAGCTGGGAGAGCGGCGGCTTTGCAAGCCGTAGGTCGTCGGTTCGATCCCGACCAGCTCCACCAGGTCATGCGCGTTTCGGAAGTCAGAGATGGTGTTTTAGATAGACACCATCTCTGACTTCTTGATCGGTAGCGATACCGGTTTGAGGTTTGCTCTTTAACAAAGTGGAAGAAGTGTAGTACGCATCGAGCCGGTGCGTACTGCAGTTGTGTGATTGCATTGGCTCAAACTGCGTTGTCAGCACAGTTTGGGCCGCACAAACGAGTTCGACCTGTGACAGGGGTGCTTCTGTGGAGGCACCAAGGTTATAGGATCAAGCGACTAAGTGCATGTGGTGGATGCCTTGGCGATCACAGGCGATGAAGGACGTGTAAGCCTGCGAAAAGCGTGGGGGAGCTGGCAATAGAGCTTTGATCCCACGATGTCCGAATGGGGAAACCCGGCCCGCAAGGGTCATCCCTGGCTCAATACATAGGCCAGAGGAGGCGAACGCGGCGAACTGAAACATCTAAGTAGCCGCAGGAACAGAAATCAACCGAGATTCCGTAAGTAGTGGCGAGCGAACACGGAAGAGCCTGCACGACTAAACCATCAGCTTAGCAAAACGGTCTGGAAAGTCCGACGATACAGGGTGATAGTCCCGTATGCGAAAAGCCGGTGGCGGGTCTGGGCGTGCGACAAGTAGGGCGGGACACGTGTAATCCTGTCTGAAGATGGGGGGACCATCCTCCAAGGCTAAATACTCGTGATCGACCGATAGTGAACCAGTACCGTGAGGGAAAGGCGAAAAGAACCCCGGGAGGGGAGTGAAATAGATCCTGAAACCGCATGCATACAAACAGTGGGAGCCTCGAAAGGGGTGACTGCGTACCTTTTGTATAATGGGTCAGCGACTTACGTTCAGTAGCGAGCTTAACCGAATAGGGGAGGCGTAGCGAAAGCGAGTCTGATAAGGGCGTCGTAGTTGCTGGGCGTGACCCGAAACCGGATGATCTATCCATGGCCAGGATGAAGGTGCGGTAACACGCACTGGAGGTCCGAACCCACTAACGTTGAAAAGTTAGGGGATGAGCTGTGGATAGGGGTGAAAGGCTAAACAAATCCGGAAATAGCTGGTTCTCCCCGAAAACTATTTAGGTAGTGCGTCGTACGGACACTTGCGGGGGTAGAGCACTGTAATCGTTGGGGGGGTCACTGCGATCTACCCCGCGATAGCAAACTCCGAATACCGCAAAGTGATATACGGCAGACAGACATCGGGTGCTAACGTCCGGTGTCAAGAGGGAAACAACCCAGACCGCCAGCTAAGGTCCCAAATGCATGGCTAAGTGGCAAACGAGGTGGGAAGGCACAGACAGCTAGGAGGTTGGCTTAGAAGCAGCCATCCTTTAAAGAAAGCGTAATAGCTCACTAGTCGAGTCGTCCTGCGCGGAAGATGTAACGGGGCTCAAGCCATGAACCGAAGCTGCGGATGTGTCTTTGACACGTGGTAGGGGAGCGTTCCGTAGGCCTGCGAAGGTGTCTCGTAAGGGATGCTGGAGGTATCGGAAGTGCGAATGCTGACATGAGTAGCGATAAAGGGTGTGAAAAGCACCCTCGCCGTAAGCCCAAGGTTTCCTGCGCAACGTTCATCGGCGCAGGGTGAGTCGGCCCCTAAGGCGAGGCAGAAATGCGTAGTCGATGGGAAACAGGTCAATATTCCTGTACCGGTTCTAGATGCGATGGGGGGACGGAGAAGGTTAGGTTGGCCATCTGTTGGAATAGGTGGTTCAAGCGTGTAGGCGTGCCCGGTAGGCAAATCCGCCGGGCTGAGCTGAGGCGTGATAACGAGGACCTTCGGGTCCGAAGCAACTGATACCCTGCTTCCAGGAAAAGCCTCTAAGCTTCAGTCTAGAACTGACCGTACCGCAAACCGACACAGGTGGGCTGGTAGAGAATACCCAGGCGCTTGAGAGAACTCAGGAGAAGGAACTCGGCAAATTGATACCGTAACTTCGGGAGAAGGTATGCCCCGTTAGCTTGTAGGAGAACATCCGAAGGGCGAAGGGGCCGCAGAGAATCGGTGGCTGCGACTGTTTATTAAAAACACAGCACTGTGCAAACACGAAAGTGGACGTATACGGTGTGACGCCTGCCCGGTGCCGGAAGGTTAAGTGATGGGGTGCAAGCTCTTGATCGAAGCCCCGGTAAACGGCGGCCGTAACTATAACGGTCCTAAGGTAGCGAAATTCCTTGTCGGGTAAGTTCCGACCTGCACGAATGGCGTAACGATGGCCACACTGTCTCCTCCTGAGACTCAGCGAAGTTGAAATGTTTGTGAAGATGCAATCTCCCCGCGGCTAGACGGAAAGACCCCATGAACCTTTACTGTAGCTTTGCATTGGACTTTGACGGGACTTGTGTAGGATAGGTGGGAGGCTATGAAACCGGGACGCCAGTTCCGGTGGAGCCATCCTTGAAATACCACCCTGGTGTCGTCGAGGTTCTAACCCAGGCCTGTGAATCCAGGTCGGGGACCGTGCATGGTGGGCAGTTTGACTGGGGCGGTCTCCTCCCAAAAGGTAACGGAGGAGTACGAAGGTCACCTAGGTACGGTCGGACATCGTACTGATAGTGCAATGGCAAAAGGTGGCTTGACTGCGAGACCCACACGTCGAGCAGGTGCGAAAGCAGGTCATAGTGATCCGGTGGTTCTGTATGGAAGGGCCATCGCTCAACGGATAAAAGGTACTCTGGGGATAACAGGCTGATTCCGCCCAAGAGTTCACATCGACGGCGGAGTTTGGCACCTCGATGTCGGCTCATCACATCCTGGGGCTGTAGTCGGTCCCAAGGGTATGGCTGTTCGCCATTTAAAGTGGTACGTGAGCTGGGTTTAAAACGTCGTGAGACAGTTTGGTCCCTATCTGCCGTGGGCGCTGGAAGTTTGAGAGGGCCTGCTCCTAGTACGAGAGGACCGGAGTGGACGCACCCCTGGTGTACCGGTTGTGACGCCAGTCGCATCGCCGGGTAGCTATGTGCGGAAGAGATAACCGCTGAAAGCATCTAAGCGGGAAACTCGCCTCAAGATGAGACTTCCCCGGGGCCTCGAGCCCCCTGAAGGGTCGTTGAAGACCACAACGTTGATAGGTCGGGTGTGGAAGCGTGGCAACACGTTGAGCTAACCGATACTAATTGCCCGTGTGGCTTGATCCTATAACCTTGAAACACACTAGAACTCGTAACGTGCGCAACACGCGCACCAATCACACAACACCCACACTTCTTCCTACTTTGCCCTGCACCCCGCGCAGGGAACAAGTCACAGTCTGACGACCACAGCTTTGTGGAACCACCCCTTCCCATCCCGAACAGGACCGTGAAACACAAACGCGCCGATGATAGTGAGGTCCGCCCTCGTGAAAGTAGGTCATCGTCAGACTAACCCAACTCCGCACCACGCCCGAGCACCCAAAAAACAGGTCTCGGGCGTTCGTGCAGGGACCCGCGGATCACGCGGGCCTCATGTACATGGGCAGATGGATTCGCAGCTTCCGCCCGGGTTTCGACAAGCGCCTCAGCGAACGCCGAAACCGGCGTCCTCGATCGCCTGGCAGATGTCTGCCGATGAAACGAAATCGCCATGCTCGATCGTCGCTTCGCCGGTTTCGAACAGGATCTCCAGATAACCGATGCCCGGCAGGTCCTGGATGGCGTTGGTGACCAGGCGCAGGCATTGCTCGTCCTGCATGCCGCTGATGATCAGAGTGGTCGTTTGCATGGAAAATGCTCCGCTTGAGTGTCCGGTGAGCGGTCGTGCGATGTTTGCCGACCCCAGGGACCGATGATACTGGAGGCGATATTGGTAGCGGAGAAAGCTGTCCATGCTGCGGAAAGCCGGGAAACACCGGCTCGGACGAAGCGCGCTCATTCAGCAAGCGTGGATGTCGGTGCGAAAATCGGAACCGTACGCAAAGCCGATTCGAACAGCCTTTCCCCTGATCCCGCGAACTAGCGATGAACTTTCCTGACGATTCTTTTGGCGACATGCTCGAAAAGGAGTTTCGCCTGCTCCCCGCCGGTACCTTGACGGCAGGCGCGATTGCGCACGTCGATCTGCTCGAGTGTGCGCCTGGCCTGTCGCTGTGCGAAGCGGCGCGCCTGATGAGTGAACGCCGCGTCAGCTCGATTCTCGTCGTCGAGGAAGGGCAGGTCCTCGGTATCTGGACCGAGCGGGACGGCTTGGCGATCGACTTCACCGACCCGGCGATCTTCTTCCGGCCGATTTCCGAGGTCATGAGCACCCCGGTACGTGCCGTAGCCGCGGCCATGAGTCTGCATGAACTGACCCAGCGCTTCCGCGAAGAGCAGATGCGCCACTATCTGGTGGTGGATGAAGAAAGCGGGCGGCGCTGCGGCATCGTGTCCTTGTCCGACATCGTGCTCAACCAGGGCGTCGAGCATTATCTCAAGCTGCGCAAGGTCGACTCGCTGATCAAAGGCGGCCTGCGCGTGCTGCCTGCAGACACGCCGATGGCCGAGGCCACCCGTCTGATGCGCGAAGCTGCACTCGATGCGGTGGTGGTGGATTTCGGCGCCGACCTCGCTGCCAAGGCGCAAGGGCGCTACGGGATCATGACCGAGCGTGATGTCATGCGGCTGGTGGCAAGGAAGCAGGTGGGCCTTGCGATCGGCGAACTGGCAAGCCGTCCGCTGGTGACGGTCGATGAGCACTACAGCCTGTACCGCGCCCGGGCAATGATGACCGAGCGCCGCATCCGCCACATCGGTGTGCTGCACGGCGATGGCTCGCTGGCCGACGTGATCAGCTTCCGCGACATTCTGGGCAGCATGGAACTGGCCTATGTCGACGAACTGCAGCAGGCATTGCATGAATCGGACCGCGCCCTGAGCCATTCGCGGCGCAACCTGTATCTGGCGGAGCAGGTCATCGAGAGCTCGCTCGAAGGCATCATGGTCACCGATACCCAGGGACTGATCATCTCGGTCAACCCCGCGTTCAGCCGGCTCACCGGCTATAAGGCCGAAGAAGTCGTCGGCCGCAACCCTTCGCTGCTGTCGTCCGGCAGGCAGAGTCCGGCTTTTTATGCCCGCATGTGGGCATCCCTGCAGACCGAGGGCAAGTGGCAGGGAGAAATCTGGAACAGGCGCAAGTCGGGCGAGATCTATCCGGAGCTTCTCCACATCACGGCGATCAGGGACGAACAGGGGCATGTGAGCCACTATGCGGCCGTGTTCACCGACATCACCTTGCTGAAGGAAACCGAGGCCCGCATCCGCGATCTTGCCTACTACGACCCATTGACCGGCTTGCCGAACCGGCGTCTGCTGGAAGACCGCCTGCAGGTCGAACTGTCGCATGCGGCACGGATGTGCAGCCGGCTGGCGGTGATGTTCGTCGATCTCGATCGTTTCAAGCGCATCAACGATAGCCTGGGGCATGAAATCGGCGATCGTGTGCTGGTGGAAGTTGCCAGTCGCATCCGTCTCTGCCTCAGGGATGACGACACTGTCGCGCGCATGGGCGGGGACGAGTTCATCGTTCTCCTCGGCAATCTCGCCCAGCCGGATGCCGCCGCGGCGACCGCGCGCCGCATCGTTGCGGCCTTGCGCCGGCCGGTCGCCATCGATGGCCGCGAGCTGGTGGTGACGACCAGCATCGGCATCAGCATCTACCCGGACGATTCGGCCGATTCCGCGACGCTGATCAAGAATGCCGACATCGCCATGTACCGGGCGAAGGAAGAGGGGCGCAACAGTTTCCAGCTCTACCAGCCGGCGATGAACGCCCGCAGCCTGGAGCATCTGGCGCTCGAGACCGCGCTGCACGGCGCCTTGCAGCGCGACCAGCTGCTGCTGCACTTTCAGCCGCTGGTCCGGGCGGATACTGGCGAACCGGTTGCGGTCGAGGCCTTGCTGCGCTGGCAGCACCCCGAACTGGGCCTGGTGTCGCCGGCGGACTTCATCTCCCTGGCCGAGGAAACGGGCCTGATCGTGCCGATCGGCGAATGGGTGCTGCGCCATGCCTGTCTCTGCCACCGCAGGTGGCGCGAGGACGAGCGGGCGCCGTTGCGCATGATGGTGAATATCTCGGCACGGCAGTTCCGCCAGGAAGGCTTCGTCGACATGGTCCGGCGCGTGCTGCACGAGACGGCAATGGAGCCCTCGCTGCTGACGCTCGAACTGACCGAAAGCATGCTGATGGACGACACCGAAGCGTCGGTGCTGCGGATGCAGAAGCTGCGTGAACTCGGGGTCAGCCTGGCGCTGGACGATTTCGGCACCGGCTACTCGTCGCTGGCCTACCTGAAGGATTTCCCGATCGACGAACTGAAGATCGACCGCCTTTTCGTCCGCGGCATCGACCGCAATGTGCGCGACGCCGCGCTGGCGTCGGCGATCATTTCTCTCGGCCACAGCCTGGGCTTGAGGGTGGTGGCCGAGGGCGTCGAAACCCGCGCCCATCTCGACGTGCTGCAGCGGCATGGCTGCGATCTGGCCCAGGGCTTCCATTTCAGCAAGCCCTTGCCGTGGCAATCCTTCGTCGCGGCGTACGGATGAAGGCCGGGGATCAGCCCGAGCGCGCGTCGAGTGCCCGCCAGGCTGCCTGCACTGCTTCCGCGCCGTAGGCCCGTTCCAGCCGGCGCACGGTGAAATGGCCGCGGCTGACGTCCTGGAAGTGGTTCATGAACATCAGGTTGATGCCGGCGCCGGCCGCCGCACCGATGCCGGGCACCAGCATGCCGGCGGCCTTCTGCGTCAGCTGCACCTTGTAGCGCGCGGCGACCATCGTGATCAGCCGCACCAGTGCCGGTGCGCCCTCGCTGGTCAGGCCTTTTTCCGCCAGGTGGCGAGCCGCTTCGCCCACCGTGGTCGCCAGCGCCGCGCGCACGGCGTAGTAGCCGGATTCCGTCGCATCGTCGCTGCGGCTGGTGCCGCCCAAGGCAAAGACTTCCAGCGCCGCCAGCCTTGCCTGGGCGCTGCCGATGTCCTCGCCTTCGGCACGGGCGATGTCGAGGATGGCGCGCATGATCAGCACCGTCGACAGCGGAATCTCCACCGCCAGCCCCGCCAGGCCGAAAGCTCCGCCCGCCCCGCCGCTGACCGAGCCGAGCAGCTTGTGCAGCCGGGGCGAGGCATCGCGTGCTTCGGGTTTCAGCGTTTTGGCGGCGGTTTCCAGCGCTTTCAGCAAGGCATCGTGCGCAAGCGCGCCGACGCGGCCGCGCCAGCTTGCCGGCAGGCGCGCAATGCCCTTTTCCAGCGGACTGCCGACCAGGTTGCTCAGTCGGGCGGCGAGGCTGGGCCGGTCGAGCAGCACGCGGGCGCGGGCCAGTTCGTCGAGGTCGGCAGGAGAAAGCAGAAGTGTGCTCATGCGGCGCAAGGCTATGGATGTGTTCCTGCTGCGTCAGACGCCGCGCGGCAGCGGGCGTTCCGCGGCGGGATGGCTTACGACGGCCTGCCGGCTTCCAGCGACTGCAGGATCGCCGCACCCAGCACTGCCGCCGATTGCGCTCCCGACGCTGCCAGCTTGCGGTTGAAGATGAAGAAGGGCACGCCCTCGACGCCCTGCTTGCGCACGCCTTCGGCCATGCGCCTGACCTTGTCGATGTCCTCGCGGCCGTCGAGCCATTCGCACACCGTGTCGCGCCGCTCGCCGTTGGCGGCAGCGATGTCGGCCAGCGTGTCCTTGTCGCCGATGTCGCGGCCTTCCTGGAAATGGGCGGCGAACAGCGCGCCGGCCAGCGCCTGGATACGCGCCGGCGTCTGGCCGACGGCTTGGGCACGGTACATCAGGCGGTGCGCCTGCAGCGTGTTGGGACGGGTGCGGATGCGTTCGAAGGTGTAGCTCAGGCCATCCTCGGTGGCCGCCTCACTCACCTTGGCGAGCACGGCGTCGGCCTTCAGCGGGCCGCCGAACTTCGCTTCGAGGAATTCGCGATAAGGCTCGCCGGCAGCCGGCGTATCGGGATTCAGGAAGAAGGGCAGCCAGTTGATGCGGATGTCGAGGTCGGGCCGGCTGGCTTTCACCTCTTCGATCGCGCGGTCGAGCCGTACCTTGCCGAGAAAGCACCAGGGGCAGACGAAATCGGAAACGAGGTCGATATTCAGGATCATGGCAGTGGGGGCGGGAAAGCCGGGAATGGGGCGAGGATGATGAAGATGGGCCGGCGGCGCCGGATCAGAGGAAGCGCGCGATGAAACAGGGCTGGGCCGGATCGGCGCCGGCGGGCAGCGGCAGCCGCACGCGCCGGCCGCTGCCGGGGATGCGTTCCACGGTGCTGCCATCTCCTGTCAGGATGCGATCGAGCTTCAACTCATGGTTGCCGCTCGGCTGCACGAACTCCAGCCGGTCGCCGACGCCGAAGCCGTTCTTGACTTCGACTTCCGCCAGGCCGCGTCCGGCATCGTAGCCGACCATTTCGCCGACCAGCAGGCTGCGGCCCGATTCGGAATGGCCGCGCAGGTAGTTCTGGTGCTCGGGCGTATGGTGGCGCTGGTAGAAGCCGTCGGTGTAGCCCCGGCTGGCGAGGCCTTCGAGTTCGCCGAGCAGGCGGGGGTCGAAGGGGCGGCCGGCGACCGCATCGTCGATCGCGCGGCGATAGCCCTGGCTGGCGCGGGCGACGTAGTAGGGGCTCTTGGTGCGGCCTTCGATCTTCAGCGAATCGACGCCGATCTCCACCAGCCGCTGCACATGCTCGATCGCGCGCAGATCCCTGGAGTTCAGGATGTAGGTGCCGTGCTCGTCTTCCTCGATCGGCATCAGCTCGCCGGGGCGGGTGCCTTCCTCCAGCAGCCAGACCTTGCTGCCGCCGATATGGCGCGGCCCGCCGCCGAGCGCGAGGCCTTGCGCGGTGTCGAGCCGGCTGCGGGTGGCGGTGCCGACGGCGCCCGAATCCTTCGGGTTGCCGATCGGCATGTCGCCGCTGGCCTGCACGTCGCCGGCGGCATTCTCGTCGGCGGCGTGCAGCTTGTAATCCCAGCGGCAGGAGTTGGTGCAGCTGCCCTGGTTGGGGTCGCGGTGGTTGAAGTAGCCCGACAGCAGGCAGCGGCCCGAGTAGGCGATGCACAGCGCGCCATGGACGAAGACTTCCAGCTCCATGTCCGGACAGGCGTCGCGGATATCGGCGACTTCGTCGAGCGACAGCTCGCGCGACAGGATGATGCGTTTGATGCCGACCGACTGCCAGAAGCGCACCGAAGCGTAGTTGGTGGTGTTGGCCTGCACCGACAGGTGGATGTCCGTCTCGGGCCAGCGCTCGCGCACCATCATCATCAGCCCGGGATCGGCCATGATCAGCGCGTCGGGCTTCAGCTCCATCACCGGCGCCATGTCTTCCTCGAAGCTGCGGATCTTGGCGTTGTGCGGGTAGATGTTGGCGACGAGATAAAACAGCTTGCCTGCCGCGCGCGCCTCGGCCATGCCTGCGGCCAGGGTGTCGAGCTGGCCGAAGTTGTTGTTGCGCACGCGCAGCGAATAGCGCGGCTGGCCGGCATAGACGGCATCGGCGCCGTAGGCGAAGGCGGTGCGCATCATGTCGAGCGTGCCGGCAGGGGCGAGCAGTTCCGGGCGGCGGGGAGTGTGAAGCATGTATTTGAATTTTATGAAGGTTCGATGAGGGCGGGATTGTAAGCCCTAATGCCCGGCAGCGCCGGGGCCGGTGGAAGGCCCCGGGCAAACGAGCTCAGGCGGTGTCGGCCGGCGCCTGCACGATCCAGTCGGCCAGTCCTCGTGCAGCTGCCAGGCCGGTGGCGAAGCAGGCGGTCAGCAGGTAGCCGCCGGTGGGCGCTTCCCAGTCCAGCATTTCGCCGGCGACGAACACGCCCGGCCGCGCGCGCAGCATCAGCCTGCCGTCCAGCGCCTCGAAGCGGATGCCGCCGGCGCTGCTGATGGCTTCGTTGAGCGGCCGCGCTGCCGCCAGCGTCACGGGCAGCGCCTTGATACCGGCCGCGAGCCGGGCAGGGTCGGCGAATGCGTCTGGCGGCAGGCATTCGCGCAACAGCGCGGCCTTGATGCCCTTGATGCCGGTCTGGCCCTGCAGGTGGCTGGCCATCGAGCGGCTGCCGCGGGGGCGGGCGAGCTCGGCGGCCAGGCGTTCCCGGCTGCGCCCGGGCGCCAGATCGAGTTCCAGCGCGGCCCGGCCGCGTGCCGAGATCGTGTCGCGCAAGGCGGCGGACAGCGCGTAGATCAGCCCGCCTTCGATGCCGGTCGCCGAGATCAGGCACTCGCCGGCGCGTTCATGGCACTGGCCGTCGGCGGCGGCAAGGCGGCCGACCACGTTCTTGAGCGGCTGGCCCTTGAAGCGGGCGAGGAAATGCGCGCTCCAGCCGGCCGCGACGTCGAAGCCGCAGTTCGCCGGCTGCAGCTCCGCGACCTCGACGCCGAGTGCGCGCAGGCAGGGGACCCAGGCCCCGTCCGAGCCGAACTTCGCCCAGCTGCCGCCGCCCAGCGCGAGCAGCACGGCGTAGGCTTCGACACGTCGCTCGCCGTCCGGCGTGGAAAAGCGCAGCAACTGGCGAGTGCCGGCGGGCTCGTCGGCCCAGCCCAGCCAGCGGTGCCGGACTTCGAAGCGCACGCCGACGTTGCGCAGCCGCGCCAGCCAGGCGCGCAGCAGCGGCGCGGCTTTCATTTCCTGTGGAAACACGCGGCCCGAGCTGCCGACGAAGGTCTCCACGCCCAGGCCGTGCGCCCAGTCGCGCAAGGCCTGCGGCCCGAAGGCGCGGATCATCGGTTCGAGCACGCCGCGCCTGGCGCCGTAGCGCGACAGGAAGCTGTCGAGCGCCTCGCCGTGGGTCAGATTGAGGCCGCCGCGTCCGGCGAGCAGGAACTTGCGGCCGACCGAGGGCATTGCGTCGAAGACCGTGACCGCCATGCCGGCGGCCGCAAGCGTTTCTGCCGCGATCAGCCCGGCCGGCCCGCCGCCGATGACGGCGACCTGGCGGGGCAAGGGCGGAGGGACGGCAGTCCCGGAAGCCGTCGTCATGGGCGGGACGGCCGCGTGGGACGATGCCGTGGCTGCTTCACGTCGGAAAGTGGCGGCGGAAGCCGTCCGGCACGGGGGCCTGCTGCGCTGGCCGTAGTCGAAGAAGACGATGCCGGTCTTGCCGTGCGCGATCTCGCGCCCGCTGGCCTCGTCCGTCATGCGCCATGCGAGGTCGCAGCCGAAATCGTGGAAGTCGTGGGCGGCCATCTCGACCACCATCGTCTCGCCGTAGAAGGCTTCCGAGCGGTAGCGTGCGGCGACGTCGGCGACGATGATGCCCAGCCCTTCGACGTCCAGCTCGGTATAACCCATCGACTTCAGGAAACGTACCCTGGCCTCCGACACCAGGCCGAGCAACTGGGCGTTGTCGAGGTGACGGCCGTGGTTGATGTGCGTGATCAGCAGCGGGATCTGGGTGCGGAAGGGAAAGGCGTCGGGCAGTGCGATGAGGATGCGGGCCATGCTGGGCGGTTCCGGATGTCGGCATGTGAACGGGATACGGCCCGGACGTTGCCGTCCGGGCCGTGCGCTTGAGTGCGGCCTCGGGCGGCCGCCGGCATCTCAGGCCTGCGGCGGAATGCGCAGCACCTGGCCCGGATAGATCTTGTCCGGGTGCGACAGCATCGGCTTGTTGGCCTCGAAGATCACCGGATACTTGTTGGCGTCGCCGTAGAACTTCTTGGCGATCGCCGACAGCGTGTCGCCGCGCACCACGGTGTGGAACTGGGCTTCCGCCTCGCTGCGGGCGACGCTCATGCGGTCTTCGACCTTGGACACGCCGGCGACGTTGCCCGCGGCGAGCAGGATCTTCTCGCGCGTCGCCTGGTCGGGTGCGGTACCCGACACGGTGACGACCGAGGCCGCGCCGTCGAACTCGACCGCCAGATCGGCCGGTGCCAGTTGCAGGGAGCTGATGTAGTTGTGGATCGCGGATGCGGCCTTGGCATTGGCGGCAGCCGCATCCGGCGCCGCTGCGGCGGCCTTGGCTTCACCGCTGCCGAAGAGCTTTTCGCCGGCTTCCTTGACGAAATCGAACAGTCCCATGTGACTCCCTCCTGGTTGGCTGTAACGCGAGGCGTCCAGCATAGACGATTCCCTTGCCGCCGGTCCATGCCGAAGCTGTTCGGCGCGTCAATGCAGTCTGTTGCAGAGTGTGCGATGGCGTTCAGGTAGAATCGCGCGGTTCATTCCGTCTTTTCATTTTCTTGTCAGGAGAGTGCAGCACATGTTCGATCAGGAAGACAGCGACCTGGGCGTCGTCATGGGCGTGGTGTTCGGCATCATCGCGCTGGTCATCGCCTTCGTCATCGGCCTCGGCGTGTACCAGCAGCGTTCGGTGCAGGCGGCTGCGCCGGTCGCGGTGGCCGAGGATATTTTCGTCGACGTGGCCGAAGTCGGCGAGCCGCTGGTGAAGATCTATTTCGATCTGGGCCAGACCGCGCTGCCGGCGACTGGGCCGGAGCAGATCGCCACCGTGCTTGCCGCGCTGGAAGCCGCACCTGAAGCGAACGTGCTGCTGTCGGGCTTCCATGACGAGACCGGCGGTGCGGCGGTCAATGCCGAAGTGGCCAGGCAGCGTGCGCTGTCGGTGCGTGATGCGCTGGTCGCCGCAGGCGTCCCCGAAGCCCGTGTGCTGATGCGCCGTCCGGCGGTGACCCTGGGCGGCAGCGATGCTACCGAAGCGCGCCGGGTCGAGGCACGCGTGCAGTAAGCGAGGCGCGGCAAGCGGCGCGAGACAAAGTCGAGAGGCTGCAACAGGAGGCCGGGCACTTGCCCGGCTTTTTGTTTTCCGCTGCAGGGTCATCCCGGGCTGCGGATGCCTGCCATCGTGCAGGGGCCTGCTTGGCCCCGATCTGGTGCGCACGCACCGATGGTGTGCGATCGAGCTGTTTTCTGCCCGAAATCTCTCGCCTTGGCGCGAAAAATGCACCATTTTGGCGAATCTTGATGCACAATATTAGGGAATCCACGCGACTGCCTCGGGTAAAACCGAGGCAGTCGCGTGCGCGTGTCCATCCATTAACAGGCGAAGCGTCATCATGAAATATCAGTCTCTCGAGGAGTTCCTGGCATACGTTGAGCAGCGTAACCCCGGCCAACCTGAATACCTGCAGGCGGTCAGCGAAGTCATGGAGAGCCTCTGGCCCTTCATTTCCGCCAACAAACGCTATGCCGAGCATTCCCTCCTCGACCGTCTGATCGAACCCGAGCGCGTGATCATGTTCCGTGTGTCCTGGGTGGATGACAAGGGCGACGTCCAGGTCAATCGTGGCTACCGCATCCAGCACAGCTCGGCGATCGGCCCCTACAAGGGCGGCCTGCGCTTCCATCCTTCGGTGAACCTGTCGATCCTGAAGTTCCTCGCCTTCGAGCAGACCTTCAAGAATGCGCTGACCACGCTGCCGATGGGCGGCGGCAAGGGCGGCTCCGACTTCGATCCGAAGGGCCGCAGCCCGGGCGAAGTCATGCGCTTCTGCCAGGCCTTCATGAGCGAGCTGTATCGCCACGTCGGGCCCGACACCGACGTGCCGGCCGGCGACATCGGCGTCGGCGGCCGCGAAGTCGGCTTCATGGCCGGCATGATGAAGAAGCTGTCGAACAACGCCGCCTGCGTGTTCACCGGCAAGGGCCTGACTTTCGGCGGCTCGCTGATCCGTCCGGAATCGACCGGCTACGGCACCGTCTATTTCGCCAACGCGATGCTCGAGCACGCCGGCCGCGACATCAGGGGCATGCGCGTGGCGGTGTCCGGTTCGGGCAACGTCGCCCAGTACGCGATCGAGAAGCTGCTCGAACTCGGCGCCAAGCCGATCACCTGCTCGGATTCGAGCGGCACCGTGATCGACGAGGAAGGCTTCACTGCCGAGAAGCTCGCGGTGCTGATGGAAGTCAAGAATCACCTCTACGGCCGCGTGTCCGACTACGCCGAGCGCGTCGGCGCCCGCTTCGAGCCCAAGGTGCGCCCGTGGCACGTGCCGGTCGAGGTCGCGCTGCCCTGCGCCACCCAGAACGAACTCGATGCCAACGACGCCGCCACGCTGGTCAAGAACGGCGTGGTCGCAGTCGCCGAAGGCGCCAACATGCCGAGCACCGCCGAAGCGGTGAAGATCTTCGAGAGCAACGGCGTGCTGTACGCGCCGGGCAAGGCCTCGAATGCCGGCGGCGTGGCGACGTCCGGCCTGGAAATGAGCCAGAACGCGATGCGCATCTCGTGGACCCGCGAGGAAGTCGACGCCCGCCTGAAGGAGATCATGCTCGGCATCCACGCCGCCTGCCTCAAGTACGGCAAGCGCGAGGACGGCAGCGTCAGCTATGCCGACGGCGCCAACGTCGCCGGCTTCGTCAAGGTGGCCGAGGCGATGCAGGCCCAGGGCGTGATCTGATCGCCTGAGCCGCAGGGGGCCAGCCCGCCCCATGCACCTGCAAACCCGCTCGCCGCGCCCGGTGCCGGCCAGCGGGTTTTTCCGTTCACCGGCCCGTTCGGGCCGATCGGTTAAACTGCCGCCGATTCCAGGCTTTCAGGAGTGCCATCCATGATTCAGGCCAGCATCGTCCCGGTCACCCCCTTCCAGCAGAATTGCAGCATCCTGTGGTGCGAGCGCACGAAAAAGGCGGCCGTCGTGGACCCCGGCGGCGACATCGAGCGCATCCTCGCCGCGGTGCAGGAGCTGGGTGTGACGGTCGACAAGATCCTGATCACCCATGGCCATATCGACCACGCCGGCGGCGCGGCAAAGCTGGCGCGCGAACTCGGGGTGCCGATCGAAGGCCCGCAGAAGGAAGACCGCTTCTGGATCGAAGGCATGGCGCAGCAGAGCAGGATGTTCGGCTTTCCGGACGTCGAGACCTTCGAGCCCGACCGCTGGCTGCACGACGGCGACACCGTCAGCATCGGCGACGAGCGCTTCGACGTCATCCACGCGCCCGGCCATACGCCCGGCCACGTCGTGTTCGTACACCCGGGGGCGCGTCTGGCCGTCGTCGGCGACGTGCTGTTCGCCGGCTCCATCGGCCGCACCGACTTCCCGCGCGGCGACCACCAGACCCTGATCCGCTCGATCCGCGACAAGCTGTTCCCGCTGGGCGACGACATCACCTTCATCCCGGGCCACGGTCCCACCTCGACTTTCGGCGAGGAGCGCGAGAGCAATCCTTTCGTCGGCGCTTATGGCTGAGGCCGACGAGCTGCGGCCGACGCGGGTGACCGGCCAGGGCGACCGGCCGGGTGCGGCTGACCGCTGCGGGCAACCGGACGCTTGCCCGCCCCGCTGATCCAGCGCAGTATTTCGCGGCCCGGCGCCCCGGGCAGGGCGCAGATAACCACAGCAGAGGTATGTCAGATGAGCAAGCAGGAAAACAACAAGAATCACCAGTGGCGTTTCTTCCGCTCGGGCGGATTCGACCAGGTCCTGATCGAGAACGTGGATGATCTGCGCCACCTCGGCGAACTCGACCAAAAGCTGTGGTCGGTTCTGGCCTGCCCGACGTCCGGCCTGGAATTCGACACCCGTACGCTGCAACTGCTCGACAGCGACGGCGACGGCAGCATCCGCGCGCCGGAGGTGATCGCGGCGGCGGACTGGCTCTGCGCCGTGCTCAAGACACCGGAGGTGCTGTTCCGCGCCGGCGACGGCCTGCCGCTGGAAGCGATCGCCGACGAACATCCCGAGGGCGCCAGGCTGCTGGCGACTGCCCGGAAAGTGCTCGCCTACATGGACAAGCCGGAGGCCGATTCGATCGAGGTGGCCGATTTCGCCGAACCCTCGCGCCTCTTTGCGCCCGGGCACGCCAACGGCGACGGCATCGTGCCCGCCGAGTTCGCCGCGAACGAAGCCCAGGCCGCCCTGATCGGCCTGATCATCGAGCATTTCGGCGCCGCCGAGGACCGCAGCGGCCAGCCCGGCGTCGATCTGGACAAGGTGTCGGTCTTCTTCGCCGCGGTGCAGGACGCCGTCGCCTGGCACGACCAGGCCGCAGCCAGCCCGGATACGGTACTGCCGCTGGGCGAGGGAACGGCCGATGCCGCCGCGGTGTTCGATGCGGTGCGCGCGAAGATCGAGGACTTCTTCACCCGTTGCCGCCTCGCTGCTTTCGACGGCCGTGCCGCCGATGCGCTGAACCCCGCCGACGAGGCCTATGCCGAACTGAGCCCGCAGGCGCTGGCCACCGACGCCGAAGGCGTGGCCGCGCTGCCGCTGGCCCAGGTCCGCGCCGACCGTGCGCTGCCGCTGGCAGACGGGCTCAACCCCGCCTGGCAGGCGCGCATCGTGGCGCTGCGCGATACGGTCGTGAAGCCCATCCTGGGCGAGCGCAGCGAACTGTCCCATGCCGAATGGCAGGACATCGCCGCCCGCTTCGATGCCTACCGTGCCTGGCTCGCCGCGCGGCCGGCGACGCCGGTCGCGGCGCTGGACGCCGGGCAGCTGCGTGAACTGCTCGCCGGCACGGCGCAAGCCGAGCTGACGGCGCTGATCGAGCGCGACCTGGCTGCCGAAACCGCCGCCGCCCAGGTCGATGCGCTCGAACGCTTGGTGCGCTACAAGCGCGACTTCGTTACCCTGCTGCGCAACTTCGTCACCCTCAGCGATTTCTACGGCGCTGGCGACAAGGCCATCTTCCAGGCCGGCACGCTGTATCTGGACCAGCGCAGTTGCGAGCTTTGCCTGCGCGTGCCGGACCTGGCGCGCCATGCCGCGCTCGCCCCTCTTTCCGGCACCTACCTCGTCTATTGCGAATGCGTGCGCCAGGGCGAGGCGCCGATGAACATCGTCGCGGCGATGACCGGCGGCGATGCCGACGAAATGATGGTGCCCGGCCGCAACGGCGTGTTCTACGACCGCCAGGGGCGCGACTGGCATGCCAGTGTGGTGCAGGTGGTCGAGGCGCCGATCAGCGTGCGCCAGGCCTTCTGGTCGCCCTACAAGCGCATCGCCCGCATGATCGGCGACCAGATCCAGAAGTTCGCCGCATCGCGCGACAAGGCGGTCGAGGACAAGGCCGCCGCGCGCGTCGCCGATGCCGGCGCGAAGGCCGAGGCGCCGGCACCCGCTGCCGCGCCGGCCTTCGACATCGCCAAGTTCGCCGGCATCTTCGCCGCCATCGGCCTCGCGCTGGGCGCGCTGGGCACCGCGCTGGCGGCGGTGGTCACCGGTTTCCTGTCGCTGCCGGCCTGGCAGATGCCGCTCGTCGTCGTCGGCATCATGCTGCTGATTTCCGGGCCGTCGATGCTGCTGGCCTGGCTCAAGCTGCGCCAGCGCAACCTCGGTCCGCTGCTCGATGCCAACGGCTGGGCGGTCAACACCCGCGCGCGCATCAACATCCCGTTCGGCGGCGCGCTGACCGGCGTGGCGAAGCTGCCGGCCGGCGCCTCGCGCACGATGGCCGACCCCTACGCGGAAAAGGAAACGCCGTGGGGCACCTGGCTGTTCCTGCTCGCCGTGGTGATCACGGCGCTGGTGCTGTGGCGCCAGGGCGTGTACGACAGCTTCTTCTCCCAGCCCGAAGCCGAGGCGCCGGTGGCGGAGGAAAGCGCTGCCGAGCCGGCTCCGGAAGCACCTGCCGCACCGCCGGCCGAAGGAGAATAAAGAGGGGAGGCCAAGCCCGGCTAGGATGGGTCGGGCCGCGCAGGTAGAGCGCAAGCGAAACCCATCGCACCGGGGCGAAGGCGAAGCCCGTCGATTCATCAGTTCCATCGGTGTCGATGGGTTTCGTCTCTGGTTCTACCTGCGCGATCAGAACGACTGTTGCGACGCTCGTCGGAGGCGCCGAACTGCGAACGAGGTTGCGACGCCGCTTTCACAGCAGCGTCATGGAGCGGATTTCTCAGACCCGCGCGCGGAACATCGGCAGACGCCAGCGGAAGCGTATCGCGCAAAGTCGCAGCAGCAGCGTGGTCAACCCGCCGGCCAGTGCCGCCCAGCCGGGGCCGACGCCCTGGGCAGCCAGTCCCAGCAGCAGCAAGGCACCCACCCAGGAAGCGGTCGCATACAGTTCGCCGGAAAACACCAGCGGCACTTCGTTGCACAACACGTCGCGCACGATGCCGCCGAACACGCCGGTGATCACGCCCATCAGGCTCGCCACCAGCCATGGCGCGCCCATCGCCAGCGCGGCCTGGGTGCCGGACACGGTGAATAGCGCCAGTCCGATCGCGTCGGGCAGCAGGAACAGCCGTGCCGGCAGCCGCACGCGGCGCACCAGCACGAAAGTCGCCAGTCCGGCGATCATCGCCGCGATCAGGTAGCTCTGGTCGGCGATCCAGAACACCGTGCGGTCGAGCAGCACGTCGCGCAGCGAGCCGCCGCCGAGCGAGGCCGCCAGCGCCACGACGACGATGCCGAACATGTCGAAAGGCTTGCGCCCGGCGTCGAGCACGCCGGCAGCCGCCTGGGCGGCGACGCCGGCGATGCCGATGCCGTAGAGGATGGATTCGATGCCTTGCATGCGGCGAGAGCATAGCATCGGCCGCAGCGCGGAGCAGTGGTGCGCGTCCGCCGCGGCATGAAGGCTCGCCGACCGAATTAAAACGACCGTTTGAATTCGGTCTCCGTGATGCTACAGTCGGTTTTTCCATCCTCGCACGACTTGCGAGAACACGCACAGGAGAACCGCAGATGAGCCTTCCCGCCAGCCTTCATGGCCGTTTCAGCGTGCCGGCGATCGCCGCGCCGATGTTCCTGGTGTCCGGCCCCGAACTGGTCATCGAGACCTGCAAGGCCGGCGTCGCCGGCACCTTCCCGGCGCTGAACGCACGCCCTGCGGCGCAGCTCGACGAATGGCTCACCCGCATCGATACCGAACTGGCCGCCTTCCGCGCCGCCAATCCCGCCGCGCCCTGCGCGCCGCACGGCGTCAATCTGATCCTGCATGCGTCGAACGCGCGCCTGAAGGAAGACCTCGCCACCCTGGTGCGCCATCGCGTGCCGATCGTCATCACCAGCCTGGGCAACCCCGCCGAAGTGGCCGAGGTGGTGCACGGCTACGGCGGCCTGGTGTTGTCGGACGTGGTGCATGCCTATCATGCGCGCAAGGCGATCGCGGCCGGCGTGGACGGCATCATCGCGGTGGCGGGCGGCGCCGGCGGCCATGCCGGTGTCCAGAGCACGATCAGCCTGGTGCGCGAGATCCGCGAATTCTGGGACGGCCTGCTGGTGGCCGCCGGGTCGATCTCTGACGGCGCGGCGATCCGTGCGGTCGAGGTGCTGGGCGCCGACCTGGCCTACATGGGCACGCGCTTCATCGCCACGCGCGAATCCATGGCGCAGCCGGAATACAAGCAGATGGTGGTCGAATCCACGCCGGCCGACATCGTCTACACCGACGCCATCTCCGGCGCCAACGCCAACTTCATGTGGCCCAGCCTGGAGCGCGCCGGCTACCGCCGCGAGGAACTGGCCGCAGGTTTCGGCAAGGGCAAGCTGCACGACCTGTCCGAAGAGGCCAAGGCCTGGCGCGACGTCTGGAGCGCAGGCCACGGCGTCGCCACCATCGACGACGTGCCGGCGACCGCCGAACTGGTGGCGCGGCTCGCCGCCGAATATCGCGCCGCCTGCGCCCTGCCGCCGAGCGCCACACTGGCGTTGGCCTGAGTTCCGCTCCTGCGGCGGACACACGGTTGCCGTCGGCGCCGTGCGCCGCCAGGCATGGTGACTACCGGGTGTCGGTGCTGGTGCCGGCACCGGCGCACGGGGCGGATCGGCTATGCTCTGCCCCCATGCTCGCCTTTCTCCAGGTCCTGTCCAGCGGAATCGCCATCGGCTGCGTATATGGCCTGGTGGCGCTGTCCTTCGTGCTGATCTTCAAGGCGACGCAGACGGTCAGCTTCATGCAGGGCGACCTGCTGATGCTGGGCGGTTTCGCCGGACTGGCGCTGCATCTGGCGGCCGGCTGGCCATTGGCGCTGGCGGCACTCGCGGCGGTGCTCGCGGTCGCGCTGCTCGGTGCCGGGCTCGAGCGTGCCGTGCTGCGCCGGACCATCGGCCAGCCGCACCTCGTCGCGGTGCTGCTGACCTTCGGTCTCGGCATGATGATGCGCGGCGGCATGGCCTCGGTGCCGGCGGCTGCGCAGGACATGTACCGCCTGCCGTTCGCCGCCGACACGCTCGTCCTCGGCCCGCTGGTGCTGGCTGCCAGCCATCTCTGGGTGATCGGCGCCACCGTGGTGCTGGCGCTGCTGCTCGCCGCCTTCTTCCGCCACACCCGTGCCGGGACCGCGCTGCGCGCCTGCGCCGAGGATGCGCGCAGCGCGGCGCTGATGGGTGTGCCGGTGGCGCGCATGCACACGCTGGCCTGGGCGCTGGGCGCCGGCCTGGCGGCGGTGGCCGGGCTGCTGCTGGCGCCGATTACCTTCGTGCATCTGAACATGGGCTTCATCGCGCTGAAGGCTTTCCCTGCCGCGGTGCTGGGCGGCCTCACCAGCCTGCCGGGCGCGCTGGCCGGCGGCGTGTTCCTCGGCGTGGCCGAGGCGCTGGCGGGCCTGGTGCTGCCCGAGGGCGCCAAGGACGTCGTGCCCTACGTGCTGCTGATGGCGGCACTGCTGCTGTTCCCGACCGGCCTCGCCGGCGGGTGTGGCGGCGGAGACGGGCGATGAGGCGGACGGCAGTGCTGCGCCCCGTGCTGGCCTGGGCGCTGCTGCTGGCGCTTGCGGTGGCTTGGCTGGGCGCCGATTTCGCCTTCGGCCAGGCGACGCTGGTGGCGACCTACGCGATCGCCGGCCTCGGTGCCGTCGTCGTCATCGGCCAGGCGGGGCAGATCGTGCTCGGCCAGGGCGCCTTCGTCGCGCTCGGCGCCTACGCCCAGGCGCTGTTGGTGCAGGCGGGCGTGGCGCCGCCGGCGGCCTTGCCGCTTGCCGCCGCGGCCGGCGCGCTGGGCGGTGCGCTGGCGAGCCTGCCGGCCGGGCGGCTCGGCGGCCTGTACTTCGGCATGAGCACGCTGGCTTTCGCACTGATCGTCGAAGAGCTGCTGGTGCGCTGGGAATCGCTGACGCATGGCGCGGCCGGCCTGGTCGTGCCGGCTTTCGGCCTTGCCGGCTGGACCGCCGGCACGCCGGCGGCGCAGGCCGCGATCAGCCTTGCCGTGCTGCTGGCGGTGCTGGCCGTGTGCGCGCGCCTGCTGGCCTCGCGCCTCGGCCGCGCATGGCGCGCGGTGCGCGAGGATGAAGCCGCCGCTGCCGCCTGCGGCATCGCCCCGGCTGCGGCGAAGCTGCGCGCCTTCGCCGTCGGCGGCGCGCTGTCGGGGCTGGCGGGCGGCTTGTATGCGCACTGGATCGGCTTCATCAGCCCCGAGCAGTTCGGCCTGGTGTTTTCTTTCGAACTGCTGATGCTGGCTTTCATCGGCGGCACCCGCCGCCTGGCGGGGGCGGCATGGGGCGCGCTGGTGGTGGTGGCGATCCCGCAACTGATCGCGGTGCTGCGCGATACCCTGCCCGGTGACTGGGCGCGCTCCGCCGGGCTGGAACTGATGCTGTTCGGCGCCGTGGTGGTCGGCGTGGTGCTGCTGCGGCCGCAGGGGCTGGCAGGCGGCAGCGGGCGCTGAAGCCGCGCCTCTTGTCCGCGGAAATGGATCGTCGGAGAATCCGCGCCTCGAGGCAGGCTCCGCCTGTGCCGCGCCACTCAGGAAACACGCCGTGATGAAACGTCTCCGCAGTCTCGCCCTTGCCCTGTCCGCCGTGATGGCGGGCGCACCTGCCCATGCCGCCGAAGCGGCCGGCGTCAGCGCGCGCGAGATCGTCGTCGGCCATGTTTCCGACCTGTCGGGACCGATCGCGATGCTCGGCACGCCGGTGCGCGACGGCATGCTGATGCGCTTCGACGAGGCCAATGCCGCGGGCGGCGTGCATGGCCGCATGCTGCGGCTGGTGGTGGAGGATGCCGGCTACGATCCCAAGCGCGGCGTGCTGGCGGCGCGCAAGCTGGTGCAGCGCGACAAGGCTTTCGCCTTCATCGCCACCATGGGCACGCCGGTGGTGATGGCGACGATGCCGGTGGTGCTCGACGCCGGCCGCCTGCACCTGTTCCCGTTCTCGCCGCACAAGGCCACCTACGAGCCGCTGCATCCGCTCAAGTTCCAGAATTTCGCCCCCTACCAGGACTACATGGAAGCGGCGACGCGGCACATGGTCGAGCGCGGCGACTACCGCCGCAGCTGCCTGCTGTACCAGGACGACGACTACGGCCAGGAAGTGATGCGCGGCGTCGAGGCCGGGCTGGGCAAGCTGGGGCGGCCGCTGGTCGAGCGCACCGGCTACAAGCGCGGCGCCACCGACTTGTCGAGCCAGGTCGCGCGCCTGCGCGCGGCCGACTGCGACCTGGTGGTGCTGGCGACGGTGGTGCGCGAGACGGTCGCGGCGATGGCCGAGGCGCGCCGCATCGGCTGGCAGGTCGACATGCTGGTGACGGCCTCGGGCTATTCGGCCCAGACCCACGAACTGGGCGGCGACACGGTCGAAGGCCTGTACGGCGTCAGTGTGCTGCCGCATCCTTATGCCGAAGGTGCCAATCTCTGGCTGGAGAGTTGGATCGCGCGCTATCGTGCGCGCTTCGGTGCCATGCCCAACGTCTGGAGCGTGATGGGCTACACCCTGGCCGACATGTTCGTGCGCACTGCCGAGGCCACCGGACGCGACTTGACGCCGGAAGCGTTCGCGCGCACCCTCGAACGCAGCGAATTCGCCGGTGATGCTTTCGGCAGCCCGAGCTACCGCTTCAGCACCGACGACCACCTCGGCAACCGCCACGGCCGGCTCGCGCAGATTCGCAATGGGCGCTGGGAGCTGATCACGGACTACCTGCGCTGACTCGCACTCCACCTGGCCAGATCCGGCCGGGTCAGGCGCCTGGCCAGGTCGAGCCGGCAGCAGCCCGCATTCATCCAGGAGCGCCGATGGCCCCCTCTGCTTCCCCTGCCAGTCCCCGCACCATCACCGTCGCCTTCACCGGCGCGTCCGGCCTGCCTTACGGCCTGCGCCTGGTCGAGTGCCTGCTGCGGGCGGGCCAGCGGGTCTGGCTGCTGTATTCGCAGGTGGCGCAGATCGTCGCCCGCCAGGAAATAGACTGGAACCTGCCGGCGCGGCCGGCCGAGGTCGAGGCCGAGCTGGCCGCCCGCTTCGGCGCCGCGCCCGGCCAGTTGCGCGTGTTCGGCCGCGAGGAATGGTTCGCGCCGCCGGCCTCCGGCTCCAATCCGCCGGATGCGATGGTGGTCTGCCCGTGCACGATGGCGACGCTGGCGGCGATCGCCGGCGGCCTGAGCCAGAACCTGATCGAGCGCGCTGCCGACGTCGTCATCAAGGAAGCACGCAAGCTGGTGCTGGTGCCGCGCGAAACGCCGTATTCGGCGATCCATCTCGAGAACATGCTCAAGCTCGCGAGGCTGGGGGTGTGCATCCTGCCGCCGAATCCCGGCTTCTACCACCATCCGCAAAGCGTGCAGGATCTGGTGGACTTCGTCGTCGCGCGCATCCTGGACCAACTGGGCGTGGAGCACCGGTTGATGGCGCGCTGGGGCGAGGAGGTGGAACGCGCGGGCGAGGCCGGCGAATGAGCTCCACGGCCGAAACGCAGCGGCTGCCGCTGTTTCCGCTCAAGACCGTGCTGTTTCCCGAAGGGATGCTGCCGCTGCGGGTGTTCGAGCCGCGCTACATGGACATGGTGACGCGCTGCATGCGCGAAGGCGCGGCTTTCGGCGTCTGCCTGATCGCCGCCGGCGAAGAGGTCGGCGAAGCCGCGGTGCCGCATCCGGTCGGTACCGAAGCGCACATCGAGCGCTGGGACATGGAGCAGGCCGGCCTGCTTACGCTGCTGGTGCGCGGCGGGCGGCGTTTCCGCGTGCTCGATCATGAAGTCGAGCGCGATGATCTGCTCGTCGCCGAAGTGGGCTGGCTGCCCGAACCGCCGCCGCAAGCCGTGCCTGCCGCCCAGCAGGATCTGCTGCCGCTGCTGCAGAGCATCGTGGCCGAGCTCGGCGAGCGCCTGCCGCCGCCGCACCGCTTCGACGATGCGGCCTGGGTCGGCGCACGCTATGCCGAACTGCTGCCGATCCCGCTGCTGGCCAAGCAGCGCCTGCTCGAGCTGGACGATGCGATCAGCCGGCTGGAGATCGTGCAGCGCTTCCTGAGGGAGCGCGGCCTGCTGCCGGGAATGGCCTGAGCGCGGCCGGCGCCGGGGCGCTCAGCCGGTGAATAGGTCGGGCGTCGCCAGCGCGTCGAGAATCCTGCGCACCGGTGTCGGCAGGGCGGCCTCGTCCAGCGCCGACAGCGGCACCCAGGCCAGCGCGTCGCCGTCCCGGGCACAGGGCCGCGTGTCGGTACGGAGCCGCAGCAGCACCGGCTGCATCTCCAGCACGAAATGGGTGAAAGTGTGGGTCAGGGCGCCGAGCGCCTGGGCGTCGACGGCGTCGAAGCCGAAATGCGAGCGTGCCCATGCGCTGGTATCGGCCAGTCTGGTCGGAACCTCGGCGGGAATCTCCGGCAGGCTCAGCAGCCCGCCCCAGATGCCCGCCGGCGGGCGGCGTTCCAGCATGACCGCCTCCCGGTGCAGGACCACCGCATAGCGGGCGCTGCGCCGCGGCACCGTTTTCTTCGGCCGCGGCGTCGGCAGTTCGCCGACCCGGTTGTCGCGCCGCGCGACGCAGTCGCCGGCGAACGGGCAGCGCTCGCAAGCCGGCTTGCCGCGGGTACAGAGCGTGGCGCCCAGATCCATCTGGGCCTGGATGTAGCGGCCGACCTCGTGCGCCGGCAGCAGCGATTCCGCCAGCGCCCACAACCGGTTCTCCACCGCCTTGTCGCCCGGAAAGCCTTCGACGCCGAAGATGCGGCATAGCACGCGCTTGACGTTGCCGTCGAGGATCGCCGCGCGCTCGCCATAGGCGAAGGCGGCGATCGCCGCTGCGGTCGAGCGGCCGATGCCCGGCAGTTCGGCGATTTCCGCCGCGCTGCGTGGAAACTCGCCGCCGTGCTCGGCCACGATGGCCTGTGCGGCACGATGCAGGTTGCGCGCACGGGCGTAGTAGCCCAGCCCGCTCCACAGCGCCATGACTTCTTCCACCGGCGCTGCCGCCAGGCTGGCGACGTCGGGAAAGCGCGCCAGGAAGCGCGCGTAATAGGGGATCACGGTATCGACCTGGGTCTGCTGCAGCATGATTTCGGACAGCCAGATCCGGTAGGGATCATGCCCGCCCTGCCAGGGCAGGTCGTGCCGGCCGTGGCTGCGCTGCCAGTTGATCAGGCGCTCGGCAAAATCGTTCATGTCACGGTTTTTCCTGTGTTTCTTGTCATGCATCATGGCGTCTGCCCTCGACGCGCCGGCCGCATGCGGCCATAATCCGCGGCTTCGCCAGCATTCCAACAGGCGCGGATCGCACCGCGACGTTTCGTCCATGACCCAGCAGACCGTCCCGCAGCCGGATTCCGGCGAGGATTTCTCCCGCCGCTTCCGCAACGCCCTCGGCATGTTCGCCACCGGGATCACGGTGGTGACCACCCGCACATCGGCGGGCGAGCCGATCGGCCTCACGGTGAATTCCTTCAATTCGGTTTCGCTCGAGCCGCCCCTGGTCGTCTGGAGCCTGTCGAACAGCCTGCCCAGCCGTGAGCTGTTCGAAGGGTGCGAATACTACGCCATCAACGTGCTGGCCGAAGGCCAGGCCGAGTTGTCGCAGCGCTTTGCCGGCCGCATGGGCGAGAAGTTCGCCGGGCTGGAGATCGACGAGGGGCCGGCAGGCGTGCCGCTGCTCAAGGGCTGCTGCGCCCGCTTCATCTGCCGCAACACCGTGCGCCATGCGGGGGGCGACCACATCGTGTTCATCAGCGAGGTGATTGGCTTCGATCGCGACGAGCGTGCCCCGCTGGTGTATTTCGGCGGCAATTATCGGCGCTTGGCGCCCTGAGCGGCCCTGGGGCGCGGCGGGTTTGCGCCGCCGCGCTTTTTCGGTGCTGCATCCGCCAGCTCGATGCGGCAGGGTGTTGCGGGGTCGAGCGCCAGCGCGAGCAGTAACAGGCGGTGCCGTGCGGCCTCGGGCGTTTCCGCAGCCTCGATGCAGGCTTCGCGGCAGAACGCGCCTTGCGGATGAAAATTCCAGGCATCGGCCGGCACGATCGCGCAGTCGGCGATCAGGCCCGCTTCGACGCGTACCCAGCACAGCAGCACGCCGCGCGCCGTACTGACGCGCGCCAGGCCGATGCCGGGTGCTGCCTGCGCCGCATCGAGCATCGGCGGCACATCGTCGGTGAAGGGGTAGCGCAGCCGGCTGGCGCAGTCGGCCAGGTCGATCGCCTTGGAGAACAGCCGCGCCGATACGCGGTGGCCGCGCTCGAGCAGCAGCCGCACCAGGGGCGACACGGTATGGCGCGCCAGGGGACCGGTTTCGGCGGGTTCGCCGGCGAAGGTCGGCCGGGTGACGAATTCGGCGGTGGGCCAGGTGCCGATGGCGGAAACCCAGGCTGCGGCGCTCAGCTTGCCCAGGATCGGTACGGCGTGCCCTTGGCGGGGCTGGGACGGGCCGAGATTGATCAGCTCGCGCAGCGCGGCGCCGAGGATGCCGCCTCTGTCGGCGCGTTCGGCGAATTCGGCCAGGCTGTGCGGCAGGCGGATGCTGTTGAAGAAACCACCCAGCATCTCGCGCGCGACCAGGTCGAGGATGTCGCCGCCGAGCTCGAAGCAGGACGCAGCGTCGGTCCGGGTGCTCAGCCGGCGGTGGAATTCGGCGTGGCGGCTCGGTCGGGCATCCATGTCCAGGCACAGCGGCCAGTCGATCAGCAGCTTCTGGAGATGATCGTCGGCAGCTTCGGCGGCAAGCTCGCGTTCGCTCGCGAGCAGGCTGTCGAGGTCGGGAGGCGGCAGGCCGAGTGCAGCGGCAGAGGCCGCGCCGAGCGCGTGGGCATGGGCGCGCTTGCTGTGGCCGAGCTGCTCGCCGAGGGCTGCGGCGGCGTCTTCGGGGGCAAGGCCGATGGCCAGCGTGCCCGGCGGCACCTGCTCCGGCATGGTGATCGTGATCGACACGACGCATCCGCCGCGGCGATGAGCAGTGATGCGGATGGACGGGTCGTGCGACATGAGGCCCTCGGGGCGCGTATTCCTTCGAGGCGCAAGGATAGCGCGGAAGTCCCCGGTCTGAGTCGCGCGGGTGTTGCCGCATGTGCCGCGTGCATGGAAGATGTCACGCATGTTTGCCGGGAAATGCTCCACAAGCTGCGACGGTGCTAGAATCCGCCGCGTAGATAGGACTTTCCAAACTCCACACACACCAATCGAGGAAAAGCATGAACAAAGGTGAATTCGTCGAAGCGCTGGCCGACCGTCTGGATGTTTCTCGCGCGCAAGCCGATCGTGCGTTGTCCGCCGTGCTCGACATCATCGCCGAGCAACTCGGCAAGGGTGAAAAAGTCGCGTTCACCGGCTTTGGCTCGTTCGAAGTCTCCGAACGCGCTGCCCGTACCGGCCGCAACCCGCAGACCGGTGCGACGATCGAAATCGCCGCATCCAGCGTGCCCAAGTTCACTGCCGGCGCCACGCTGAAGGCCGCGGTCAACAAGTAAGCAAGTTGTGCCCCGCGGGGGAGACCTCCGCCAGAACGGGTCTGAGCGCTGGGCGCCAGGCCCGTTTTTCTTGTATCGCGCCTGGCGCGCAGCGCTTTCCCTGTCAAGCACTTCCACCGTTTTTGGGCGACAGCGGCGAAGAAAAGCGCTATACTCCGCCGCGTTGTGCAATGCAGCAGCAGGGCCATGGAGCTTTTCGGTGCGGACGAGGGTGCCCGCCGACCTGGCCCGAGGGACTGTAACCACAGCCCCATCGCCCCCGACCTCCCGCCGAATTTCCATTCGTTCTTCCGATCGTCTGGCATCGTGACAACCGGTTGGTGCCGATGCGCGGTCCTTGCGGCCTCCGGCCGTCAAGACCAGCCACGCCCATCGCGTATTCGTTGCCCTTGCGACTCCGCACCGTTCCAGCCAGGCTGGCACGGTGCGGCGCGATGCCTTGAGCTTCCCTGCCGGGAAGCCCGAATCCGTGCGGCCTTCGCCAGATCGAGGCCGGCACGCCAGACACAGGACAAGAACATGAATTTCCACGACCTCGGCCTCGCCGCAGAACTTCTCCAGGCCGTCGAGCAGACCGGCTACACGACGCCGACGCCGGTGCAGATGCAGGCCATTCCGGCTGCCATCGCCGGCCGCGATCTGCTGGTTTCCAGCCACACCGGCAGTGGCAAGACCGCCGCGTTCACGCTGCCGGCCCTGCACCGCATCATCGACCGCCGCCCGGCGCAGGGCAGCGGCCCGCGCGTGCTGGTGCTGACGCCGACCCGTGAGCTCGCGCTGCAGGTCGAGAAAGCGGTGCAGACCTACGGCAAGGCGCTGCGCTGGCTTAGGACCGCCTGCCTCGTCGGCGGCGCGCCGATGTTCGCCCAGGTCAAGCAGCTGCAGCGCCAGTGCGACGTCGTCGTCGCCACCCCGGGCCGCCTGCTCGACCATCTGAACCGCCGCAAGCTCAAGCTCTCCGACGTCGAAGTGCTGATCCTCGACGAAGCCGACCGCATGCTCGACATGGGCTTCGCCGAAGACATCGACGCCATCGTCGCCGCCACTCCGGCCAAGCGCCAGACCCTGCTGTTCTCGGCCACGCTCGACGGCGTCGTCGGCAACATGGCCGCGCGCATGACGCGCGAGCCGCAGCGCATCGAGATCGAAGTCGCCAAGGAAGACCGCGGCCAGATCGAGCAGCGCCTGATGTTCGCCGACGACATCGGCCACAAGAGCCGCCTGCTCGAAGCCCTGCTCGGCGACGACAGCCTGCAGCAGGCGGTGGTGTTCACCGCCACCAAGAAGAGCGCCGACGAACTGTCGCTGTCGTTGCAGGAAAAGGGCATCGCCGCGGCCGCGCTGCACGGCGACATGCACCAGACCCAGCGCAACCGCACGCTGGACCGCCTGCGCCAGGGCCGCATCGGCGTGCTGGTGGCGACCGACGTCGCCGCGCGCGGCATCGACGTCGCCGGCATCAGCCACGTCATCAACTTCGACCCGCCGCGCCAGGCCGAAGATTATGTGCACCGCATCGGCCGCACCGGCCGTGCCGGCCGCGACGGTGTCGCGATCACGCTGTCGGGGCCGCGCGAAACCGGCCTGATCCGTGCCATCGAACGCTTCACCGGCGGCCGCCTGGAGTGCACACCATCCCCGGCATGGAGCCGGCGCTGCGCCGCCCGTCCGGCCCGCGCCCGGGCGGCAACGGTGGCCGCCGTTTCGGCAACGGCAACGGCGGCGGCTATGGCCGTCCGGGTGGCGACAGCCGCCGCAGCGCAGGCGGTTATGGTCGTGGTGACGGCCATGCCTCGCGCAACGAGCGCAGCCACGGCGGCCGTTTCGACCGCGGTTCGCGCGGCTGAGCTTGCGCTCGAGCTGACTCGGAGCACGGGCGGGCCGGAACGGCCCGGCCCGCGGCCTCAGGCGAACAGCGCTTCCAGGTTCACCGATTCGCGCCGGCCGACGTCTCGCCGATGGCGGCGTATCCAGTCGTCGGTCCGCGCGCGGCCGAGCTCGCGCAGGCGCAGCAGGAAGCGGGTGGAAGCGTTGAGCTTGCTGTCGCCGCCGATGTCGCCCAGTTCCCTGGCGTCGATGAGGTGGAAGCGCAGGCGCATCAGCTTGCGCTCCAGCCGTCCGCGCGGCAGCCAGCTGCTCGTTTCACTGACATAGCTGCGGGCATGCGCGATCATCCGCATTTCGCGCAGGAAGGTGGTGGAGAAACCCAGCTCCATGCTGCGTGCGGCGATGTCCGTGGCGCTGCGCGGCGCGTCGTCGCGCAGCAGCGGATTCAGCAGCACGAGCAGGACGTCCGGCGTCGTGCATTCGTACATCAGCGGATAGATCGCCGGGTTGGCGGTGAAGCCGCCGTCCCAGTACTGCTCGCCATCGATCTCGACGGCGTGGTGCAGCGTGGGCAGGCAGGCCGAAGCCAGCAGTGCATCCTCGCTCAGCTCGCGGGTGCGGAACAGGCGGACCTTGCCGGTGCGCACCTGAGTGGCCGCGAGGAAGAGCTTCAGCGGGCAGCTTCGCCGCAGGCGCTCGAAGTCGAACTGGGCACGCACCACGTCGCGCAGCGGGTTGAGCTCGAAAGGGTTGAGCTGGTAGGGCGAGAACAGCCGCGCCAGTCCCAGCATCATGTTCATCGGCGCCGGCAGGCCGCCGTCCTGCGCCGGATTCAGGCTGTGCATCAGGTCGAGATGGAAGGGCGTGCTGTCGCCCACCGCCGTCCAGAACGCCTCCAGCGCGGCACGCGCGCCTTCGGCGCCGCCGGTGGTCCAGCCCTGCGCCAGCGCCACCGCATTCATCGCGCCGGCACTGGTGCCGCTGACGCCGTCCAGCTGCCAGTCGTCTTCCAGCAGCCGGTCCAGCACGCCCCAGGTATAGGCGCCGTGCGCACCGCCGCCCTGCAGGGCGAGGCTGAGGGGAGGGGCCGGATCGCTGCGCCCGGCCCGCAATAGTTTGCCGAACATGAACACTCTCCCGGGCGATGGTTGACAGGGGATACCGATATTGTGCAGTGCACAATCTACACCACTGCCATCAATCGGGGTGGGTTTTGCTCATTGATGCGGGAGGGGCGCCTGCACAAGCTTTCTGCCCAGGCGCGGTTGCGCCGTCAGGTAGCCTTCTTCGAGCCTGCCCAGGATCAGGCCCGTGGGGTCGTAGAGGTAGCGGGTGTGGCGCGCATCAAGCCCGACTTCTTCGACCAGCCTGTCCAGCGCGTTATAGACGACTGCCAACACGGTTCTTCTGGACTGCACGGTATAGTCCTGCGTCGTTGGTCGAGCTCGCGTTCACCATGGCAGGCCGTACCCAAACCGCCTTGTTCTCCAACCGCCAAAAATGCCCGTCTCTGCGGTGCAAATCAGTTACTCAGGATCGTACCGCCAGTTCCCACGGTCCAAATCGAACGCCCTTCCTGCGCGAAACTAACCGAATTCAGATTCTTCGTGGTGCCACTCTGCTGCCTGAGCCAAGACTGACCACCATCGGTGGTTGCAAGAATCGTTCCTCCAAACCCAACTACCCAGCCTGAACGACCGTCTGGCATGAAACAAACCGACCGAAGATCGGCCGTCGTTCCACTTCGTTGCTGAACCCATGATCTCCCACCATCGGTCGTAGCCAGAATTGTCCCACCAAATCCGACGGCCCAGCCTGAACGCCCGTCCCGCATGAAGGTGACCGAATGGAGTTCCTTCGTTGTGCCACTCAGCTGCCGGGTCCAGGATCCACCACTATCGAAAGTGGCGAGAATAGTACCGCCAAAACCCACAGCCCAACCCGATTGGCCATCTGATGTAAAACTAACCGAACGCAGTTCGTTCAACGTGCCACTTCGCTGCGGTAGCCAATTTTCCCCGCCATCGCTGGTCGCTAGGATCGTACCGCCAAAACCCACGGCCCAGCCCGAACGACCATCCGAGGCAAATGTCACCGAACGAAGTTCGTTCGGTGTTCCACTTCGTTGACGAGTCCAGATTCTACCGCCATTGATCGTGGTAATAATCTCCCCACCAAACCCTACAGCCCAGCCGGAAAGTCCATTCGGCGCAAAGTACACAGATAGTAATTCGTTTGGCGTGCCGCTTTGCTGCCGGCCCCACGTCTGCCCGCCGTCCGTCGTTCCAAGAACCGTGCCGCCAAATCCCACCGCCCAACCCGAGCGGCCATTCAACATGAAAGTGACTGCATTAAGTTCAACAGGTGTGTCACTTTGCTGTACTACCCACGCCTCCGCACCGATCGCATTCAGAGGCAACAGCAGTATGGTAATTAATTTCTTAAACACCTCGACACCCCGAAAATATATTCCAACTCGCCGCATGATACCTTACATCATGCGGTGCCTCTCACTCAGTAAGAAATCACAGGTGGAACGCTAATCAAACATATGACATCATCGTTGATGATGTCTCACCCTGCAATAGCGGCAAGAGCTATTAAATCGCTGGTGAGACCATGTTTGAGCAGTATTCACGCTTACAGTGGTATTAGCACCTGCAGCACTGGCGAAAGGCTGGATGGTCGAAAGCATCGACTGGGCGCCATTGAAATCGACACTCAAGTGCTTATTGCCCGCAGCATTGGCGAGAGCAATCAGATCGCTTGAGCTCCAGGTCTGAGAAGTGTTCATGCTCGTCCTGGTGTTAGCACCAGCAGCGGTTACGAACGGTTTGACCGTCGACAGCATAGATTGAGCGCCATTGAAATCAAGGCTCAACTGTTTGTTGCCAGCGGCATTCGCCAACTCAACCAAGTCGTTAGAACTCCAAGTCTGGGAGGTGTTCATGCTTGTCGACGTATTGGCTCCGGCTGCTATAACGAACGGTTTGACAATCGACAGCATGGATTGAGCACCATTGAAATCGACACTCAGCAGCTTGCTGCCGGCAGCATTGGTCAAAGTGACCAAGTCGCTGGCGCTCCATGTCTGAGACGTGTTCATACTCGTCCTGGTATTGGCGCCGGCTGCCGTGAGAAATGGCTGAATAGTTGACAGCATGGACTGAAAAGCGTTGAAGTCGGCGCTCAACTGCTTGCTACCAACAGCGGTGGCGAGCGATACCAAATCATTTGAGCTCCAAACTTGAGTCTTGTACATGCTGGCACTGGTCTTCGAGCCTGAATTTGAAAAATAACTCTTCATCAAGCTCAATGGTGTCGGAAACGCATCAAATATCGCGCTCAAGCTCTTGTTGCCGGCCGCCGATTTAACGGATACCCATTCCGCCACACTAAAGGCCTGAGCCGTGTTGACGACTACTGTTGTATTCACTCCTGCTGCCGCAATCACATCCGCGACTTTAGCAGGATCAACCTGAGCGCCATTAAACGTAAGAATCAACTTCATGATTACCTCCTTGTTCTTAAAAAATACAAGAACGCGCCCATCACTCCGCATTCTTCGGTTGTCACGGTGCTGATCCTCACTCAGTATCATCGTGTGACGCCCGAACCGACCGTAGTAGGTGATGATTGCTGGCATCAATGGCTCTTACATAACACCTCATTGCTCAGATCCATACATGCCTAGTGAATATAATTATACCGCAATTATGCTATCGGCACTATCTGAGTACTGGTGGCCCACCCGCACTCGTTTGATTAAGCTCTCACTGCAGCCTGCGAGCCGTGCAGTTCCTGAGATCGATCGACCCGTGTTACGAAACACGATGATTCGCCTGTGGGCCAACTCGTCGGCCGGCCTGCCGCGGTACTTGCCTGCGTGTTTGGCCAACTTGACGCCTTGACGCTGACGCTCGCGACGCACTTCGGAGTCATCGCGTGCGATCTGCAATGCGAGCTTTAACAGTGTGTCCTGGACCGACTCCAGTCGACCCAAGTGACGCCGGTCGTGTCTGCTGCAAGCCCAGAAAGGTCCTACGGCACCAGGGATGCCAGCTTGGCGTCACATCGCGCTGGCGCTCGTGGACCATGCAGTGTTGATCGCTTTTGCGGGTACAGGAGAAAAAACACAGCTCGGCCTGATTGACTTGAGCGTGCCTGAATTGCGCAAGTTGCTGTCGTGCCTACTGCGGCACGCCAGTCGAAGCATTGGGCATGTACTGCACTGGTCCTAATGGCGAAGAAGGTGTCAGCACAGAGCCGCCCAAGCCCACTACCGCCGCAGAGGATTCTCTCCTCCTGAATAAAATCATCCACGGCCGTAGTATTACAGCATGCTCTCCAGAAACGCCCGCGTGCGCGGATGCTGCGGATCGGCGAAGAACGCCGCCGATGGCTGCGATTCGATCAACTTGCCGCCGTCCATGAAGGCCACGCGGCTGGCGACTTCGCGGGCGAAACCCATTTCGTGCGTGACCACCAGCATCGTCATGTGCTCGTCGGCGAGCTGGCGCATGGTGCGCAGCACTTCGCCGGTCAGCTCGGGGTCGAGCGCCGAGGTCGGCTCGTCGAACAGCATGATGTCGGGCGCCATCGCCAGCGCGCGGGCGATGGCGACGCGCTGCTTCTGGCCGCCGGACAGGCGCGAGGGGTAGGCGTCGCGCTTGTCGAGCAGGCCGACCTTCTTCAGCAGCTCCTCGGCCTTGGGCAGGATCGCCTCGCGCTTCATGCCCTTGACGGTGACCGGTGCCTCGATCACGTTCTGCAGCACGGTCAGGTGCGGGAACAGGTTGAAGTGCTGGAACACCATGCCCATGCGCGCGCAGATGCGGCGCACTTCGGCGTCGGCGACGTAGCGGGCGCGGCCGTGGCCATCGTTGGTCACCAGGGTGTCGCCCTCGATGTCGATGCGGCCGGCGTCGATGGTCTCGAGATGGTTCAGGCAGCGCAGGAAAGTGCTCTTGCCCGAGCCGGAGGGGCCGATCACCGCGATCAGCTTCGCCCTTGGCCAGCGTCAGCGACACGCCCTTGAGCACTTCGTGGCTGCCGAAGCGCTTGTGGATGTCGTCGGCGACAATCATCGGGCTCGTCATCGGACTTGCTGCCGAAGTGGCGATGGATGCGGCCTCAGTCATAGACGGCATGGCGTTTCTCCAGGCGCTGGAAGAACCAGGTCAGCACCAGGGTCATGAGCAGGTAGAAGGCGGCGGCGACCACGAAGGGGGTGATCGTGAAGTCGCGCTGGACGATGCCGCGCGCGGCGCGCAGCAGGTCGTTGAGGGCGAGCACGTAGATCAGCGAGGTGTCCTTGACCAGCGTGATGGTCTCGTTGCTCATCGGCGGCAGGATGCGCTTGACCACCTGCGGCAGCACGATGCGGCGCATGGTCTGGCCGTAGGAGAAGCCGAGCACCTTGGCGCCTTCGTACTGGCCGCGGTCGATCGACTGGATGCCGGCGCGGAAGATCTCGGCGAAGTAGGCGGCGTAGTTGAGCGCGAAGGCCACGATCGCCGCCGGGAAGTCGGGCAGGCGGATGCCGATCACCGGCACGAAGGGCAGCGCGAAGTAGATGAACAGCAGCTGCAGCATCAGCGGCGTGCCGCGCATCAGCCAGATGTAGCCATTGACCGCCTGGCTGGCGACGGTGAAGCGCGAGATGCGGATCAGCGCCAGCGCCAGCCCGAGCGGCACCGCCAGCGCCAGCGTGATGAAGAACAGCTTGAGGGTGACCAGCGAGCCTTCGGCAAGCGGTCCGATGATGCTGAGTACGTAGTCCATGCGGCCTGCCCGTCCGCCGGGCCGCGTTGCGGGTCCGGCGGGGTCGAAGAAGGAAAGGGACGGGGCGACCGGGACTTACTTGATGATGTCCTTGCCGAACCATTCGTTCGAGATGCGGGCGGCGCTGCCGTCGGCCTTCATCTCGTCCATGGCCTTCTGCAGCCGGGCCAGCAGTTCGGTGTCCTCCTTGCGCGTGCCGACGCCGAATTCCTCGGTGCCGAAGTGCTCGTCCAGCACCACGTAGTCGTCCGGCTTCTTGGCGGTGTAGTAGCGGCCGACGACTTCGTCGAGCACCACCGCGTCTAGGCGGCCGGTGGCGAGGTCCATCAGCGCGGTGACGTTGTCGCCGAAGCGCTTCAGCTCCTTGAACGAGCCGGAGATCGGGTCTTTCTGCACCGCGTCGATCGCGCTGCTGCCGTCCTGGATGCCGATGACCTTGCCGGCCAGTTCGGCCTTGGCCTTGATCGGCGAGCTGGCCGGCACCACGATGATCTGGTGGTTTTCCATGTAGGGCGTGGTGAAGCCGATGTTCTTGCGCCGCTCTTCGGTGATCGTCAGGCCGTTCCACAGCGCGTCGACGCGCTTGCCGTTCAGTTCAGCTTCCTTGGCGCTCCAGTCGATCGGCTTGAACTCGACGTCCACGCCGAGGCGCTTGGCGGCCTCGCGCGCCAGGTCGATGTCGAAGCCGACCAGTTCGTTCTTCTCGTTGCGGAAGCCCATCGGCGGGAAATTGTCGTCGAGGCCGACGACGATCTTCGCCGGTACGGCGGGCGCTGCGCCGGATTGTGCAGCCGGGGTGGCGTCGTTGTTGCCACAGCCGCCCAGCAGGGCACCGGCGGTGAGGGAGAGCATCAGCAGCGAGGAGAATTTCTTCATGGTCTTGCCCGAAAGAGTGATCGAGGGCGCACGGAAGCCTTGCACGCCGCGATTCGGCGCCCGCGTGGCGGGCGCCGAAGGCGTGATTTTCGCCGTGATGCGGCGGGGGATCAACCGGCTGAGGCAGGGATCTGGCCGGCGGGCTCAGCGGCGATCGATGTGGAGCGAGGGGCGCTGCCTGTCGCCGGGCCTGCCGCGGCTGTCGCGATCGTCCTTGCCGCGGCGGAAATCCGGCCGTGTCCGCGTGCCGCGCTCGTCTTTGCGCGCCTCGAAGGATGGCCGGCGGTTCTCGCCGAAGCCGGGACGATCCGGGCGGGCGCCGTGGTCGATTCGCGGCTTGGGCGGCGGGCGCAGGCGGGGCGGCTCGCGGCCGCGGTCGCCGCGATGATGTTCGATGCGGTCCCGGCCGGCCTGCCATTGCGGGTGCGTCGGCGGCCGTGGATGCCGGGCGGGCGGCGCCCAGTAGCCGGGCACCCAGTCGTGGCGGGCGCCGATGCGGTTCCAGTGGCCGCCGATCCAGACATGGCCCGGGCCGGGCCGCGGCCCCCGGTGCTCGATGCGCGGCGCGGGCGTGACGATGATGGTTCCGCGGTCGTAATGATGGCCGCCGTAACCGCCATAGGCATGGCCGCCATAGACGTAGCTGCGCTCGTGGGGGGCGACGGTACAGCCGGCCAGCGACAGCATCAGCGTGGCGGCCAGCATCATGGGCCATCGGGGTTTCATCGTCGGCGTCCTTCGTCCGGGCCAGGGGGTGCGCAGTATTGACAGGCAGATGGTGGAAGAAATCCCGCGTTCCGCGCGGTCGGCAAGGTAATCAGTTGTAAGGTGGGCGGCGGTGCGGCGGGTGCCCTGCATCAGAATGGCGCCTGCCGCCGCGGCAAGGCGGTTTTCACCCGAATGAGGAATGTCCGATGAGTCTGGCCCGAAAAGTGTCTGCCTGCGTGCTGTCGTCGCTGTCCGTGAGCGCTTGCGGTCTGTTCGGCGACAAGGCCGAAACGGCCGGGCCACGAGAGGCCGGGCCGCTGGAGCCGGCGCCTGCGGTCCAGCGCATGGCGGCGGCGACCTCGCAGGAGGAGAGCTGGCGCTGCGGCGACACGGTCGTGATACTGCGGCGCCTGGGCGACGGCGCCAGCCTCAACGCCGGTGGCCGGAGCTGGGCCTTGCGCCAGGAAATCGCCGCCTCGGGGGTGAAGCTGGTGGCGGTGGACGACGAGCGCACGGTGTTCTGGAGCAAGGGCGATGCCGCGATGCTGGAACTGGCCGGCTTGAGCCAGCCCGAGTGCCGGCTGGTCGTCGAGGATCGCCTGTTCCGCGCCGTCGGCAACGAACCCTCCTGGCGCCTGGATGTGACGACCAGGGCGCTGGTCCTGCTGACCGACTGGGGCGAGACGCGCGTGGTCGCGCCGGGGCCGCTGGTCGAGGAGGCGGGCGGGGTGCGCCATTACCGCGCCGACACGCTCGACGGCGAGCTGTCGGCCACCGTGGTCGATCGCCTGTGCGTGGACAGCATGAGCGGCATGCCGCATCCGGCGGCGGTCGAAGTGAGCTGGCAGGGGCAGCGCCTGAAAGGCTGCGGCGGCGATCCGGCGCAACTGCTGCAGGGCGAGCCGTGGCAGGTGGTGGAGATCGACGGCCGGCGCGTCGGCGATCCGCAGCGGGTGACGCTGGTCTTCGGCGAAGGCGGCAGCCTGGCCGGCATCGCCGCCTGCAACCGCTACCAGGGCCGCTACACGCTGTCGGGCGAAGGCTTGCGGCTGTCGGAGCTGGGCGGGACCAAGATGGCCTGCGAACAGGCGCTGATGGACGAGGAGCAGCGTTTCCGGGCGGCGCTCGGCGGCGTGGATGGCTTCGGCATCGCCGCCGATGGCAGTCTGGAGCTGAAGTCCGCCGAGCGTGCGGTCGTGCGCGCCCGGCGAGATTGAAAGAGGCAGCGGCGACAGCGGTACCGGAGACCGCTCCTGCGAACCGTGTCAGCTGCGGTTGGCGCGGGCCGCTTCGACTTCCTCGGGGCGCAGCCGGGCGGCGGTTTTGTCCAGCACGCCGTTGACGAACTTGTGGCCGTCGGTGCCGCCGTAGCCCTTGGCCAGTTCGATCGCTTCGTTGATCACCACGCGGTAGGGCGTTTCGATGTTGTGGCGCAGCTCGTGGGTGCCGAGCAGCAGAATGGCGTGCTCGATCGGCGACAGCTCGACCACCGGGCGCGACAGCAGCGGTTCGAAGCAGGTGCGCAGTTCGTCGGCGCTGTCGATCGCGCCGCGCAGCAGGCTGACGAAGAGTTCGCGGTCGGTCTTGTCCAGGTGCTCGTTCTCGGCTTCGAGGTGGCGCTGCACGGTTGCTGCGGTGTTGCCCGACAGCAGCCACTGATACACGCCCTGCAGGGCCAGCGCGCGGGCGCGGCGGCGCGCCATCTTGCTCGTCGGATTGGGCGCGGCGCCGCCGGCGGCCGGCCGGGTGTCGTCGATGTCGCTCATCTCACCACCTTCAGCAGATTGACCATCTCCACCGCGGCGCGGGCGCAGTCGGCGCCTTTCTCGCTCATGCGGGCGATGGCCTGGTCGTCGTCCTCGGTCGTCAGCACGCCGTTGGCGACCGGGATGCCGGCATCGAGGCCGACGCGGGTGACGCCGGCGCCCATTTCGTTGGAGACCAGCTCGAAGTGGTAGGTCTCGCCGCGGATCACCGCGCCGAGCGCCACCAGCGCATCGTACCGGCCGCTCTTCGCCATCGTCTGCAGCACCAGCGGGATCTCCAGTGCGCCGGGCACGGTGACGATGCGCATGTCGCCGCGGGCGACGCCGAGCCGGAGCAATTCGTCGGTGCAGGCCGACAGCAGGCCTTCGCAGATGTCGAGGTTGAAGCGCGCCATGACGATGCCGACGCGCACGCCGCTGCCGTCGAAGCTGGGGTCGATCTCGTCGATGCCGTCGTAGCGGGCGCCCTGGCGGGCGTTTTCGGATTGGTTGCGTTGCATGCGGATTTCTCTTGGGTGCGGTCAGTTCTTGTCGACGAAGCCGGTGATTTCCAGCCCGAAGCCGGCCATGCTCGGGATCTTGCGCGGGCTGGCCAGCAGCCGCATCCTGCCGACGTTCAGCGCGCGCAGGATCTGGGCGCCGACGCCGAACAGGCGCGGATCCCATTTCGTCGGCCGGTCCTGGCCGCCGTTCAGGCTGGCGAGCAGTTCGCGGCCGGACATCGGCCGGTAGAGCAGCACGATCACGCCGGCTTCGGCCGCGGCCAGCGCGGCGAGCGACTCATTGACCGGGAAGCTGTGGTGATTGCTGCTGGAGTCGAGGAAATCCACCACCGAGATCGGCTCGTGCACCCGCACCAGGGTCTCGCGCTCCGGTGCGATGTCGCCGCGCGACAGGGCGAAATGGACGTCGCCCGAGGTCTTGTCCTCGAAGGCGGACAGCGTGAAGCGGCCGTGGGCGGTATCGACTTCCTTGTCGCAGACCTTTTCGATCAGGTGTTCGGTGGCGGCGCGGTATTCGATCAGGTCGCGGATGGCGCCGATCTTCAGGCCGTGCGTCTTGCCGAACTCGACGAGATCGGGCAGGCGGGCCATGGTGCCGTCGTCCTTGAGGATCTCGCAGATCACCGCGGCTGGCTCCAGTCCGGCGAGCTGGGCGAGGTCGCAGCCGGCTTCGGTGTGGCCGGCGCGGATCAGCACGCCGCCCTTCTGCGCGGTGAGCGGGAAGATGTGGCCCGGCATCACGATGTCTTCGGGCCTGGCGTGGCGGGCGACCGCGACCTGCACGGTGCGCGCGCGGTCGTGGGCCGAAATGCCGGTGGTGACGCCGGTGGCGGCCTCGATCGAGGCGGTGAAGGCGGTGCCGTGCGGCGTGCGGTTGTCGCGCACCATCTGCTCGAGGCCGAGCTGGCGGCAGCGTTCGTCGGTCAGCGTCAGGCAGACCAGGCCGCGGCAGTGCGTGACCATGAAATTGATCGCTTCGGGGGTGACGAACTCCGCGGCGAGGACGACGTCGCCCTCGTTCTCGCGGTCTTCCTCGTCGACCAGGATGACCATCCGGCCGGCCTTGATGTCGGCGATGATCTCGGTAATCGGCGCAAGTGCGCTCATGCTGTGTCCTTTGTTCGTGCCTTGCCGGCGTCTGGCGCGGCGCATGTGTTCGTTGTTGCTCAGCCCTGGGCGGCGTCTTCGCTGCGCCAGGCGAGCATGCGCTCGACGTAGCGCGCGATCAGGTCGATTTCCAGGTTGACCCGGCTGCCCGCGGCCAGATGTTTCAGGTTGGTCATCGCCACCGTGTGCGGGATCAGGTTGATCGAGAAGTCGCGCCGTTCGACGCGGTTCACCGTCAGGCTGACGCCGTTGATGGTGATCGAGCCCTTCTTGGCGATGTAGCCGGCGATCGCCGCGGGCGCGCGGATCACCAGTTCGTGGCTCTCGCCCAGCGGCTCGAATTTCAGCACTTCGCCGACGCCGTCCACATGGCCGGTGACCAGATGGCCGCCGAGGCGGTCGGCCAGGCGCAGCGCCTTTTCCAGGTTCACTTCGTTGCCGACCGCATCCAGGCCGACGGTGCAGTTCAGCGTCTCGCGCGAGACGTCGTACGTCAGCCTGGGGCCGTCCATCTCGATCACGGTCAGGCACACGCCGCTGTGCGCGATGCTGTCGCCGACGATGACGTCGGACAGGTCCAGGCCGTTGGTATCGACGGTGAGGCGGATGCCGTCCGCGAGCGGCTCGATGTGTTCGATGCGGCCGACGGCCGCGACGATGCCGGAGAACATGAAAGGTCTGACGCGAAAGGGGAAAGGCGGGATTGTAGGGTAAAAACCCCGGCCTCGCTGCTACAGCGCCCGGGCGGAGGTCATCGGATGCGTGTGCTCCAGTACTCCGGGGCGCGGTGCTGATGTGCAAAGGCGATGATGTAGAGGTGATCCTTTTCGACCGAGTACAGCAGCTTGTATGGAAAACGGCTCAACAGCAGGCGCCGGATTTCCCCAGTCTCGATCGGGCAGGAAAAGGGCCATAGTCGAATGCGCTGCAGTGCTTGCCGTGTGTCCTGTTGCGGGCGCTGTCCGAGCCTCGGCTGCTGCCTTTCATAATAAGTCCGGGCATCCTCGAATTCGAGCCGTGCCTCTGGAGCAAACAGGATTCGCATCAAAGCGGGCCGAGGATGTCTTCCGCAGGTACGCCCTCGACGGTTCCGGCACGGTAGGCGGCAAGACGGCGCTCTGCCTCTTCCCGCCAGAGACGGTCGATCGCCGGGTCTGGGTGGTCGAGGCTGTGAAGGATTTCTTCGACCAGGGCGAAGCGTTCTTCCGGTTTCAGTTGCCGGGCTTTGCTGGCGAGCTCATGGGTTGTGGTGTCCATGGTTCTGTCATCCGGTGAAGTGGGAGTCCAGACGGAAGTCTAGTTCACAGCGCCCGGTCCAGCACGGTCGCGAAGGGTTCGGCCTTCATGAAGCCGACCACGCGCAGGCCCTTGCGCTCCTGGCCCCCGGCGTCGAAGAAGATGATGCCCGGCGGACCGAACAGGCCGAAGCGCTTCAGCAGCGCCTTGTGCGCGTCGCTGTTGGCGGTGACGTCGGCCTTCAGCAGCAGCATCCGGCCCATGCGATCGGCGACGGCGGCGTTGGTGAAGGTGAAGCGTTCCATCTCCTTGCACGACACGCACCAGTCGGCATAAAAATCGAGCATCACCGGGCGGTCGGTGGTCGCCAGGCGGGCGTCGAGCTCGGCGATGGAATCGACCTTCTCGAACGGCGGCAGGCTGACCGGCGCCGCGGCTTCGGCGCGCAGCACCGCCAGCGGCTGCAGCGGGTCGCGCGAGCCGGCCAGGGCACCGATCAGCATCGCCGCGCCGGACAGCAGCAGCAGCACGCCGACGCCTTTCCAGAAGCGCTGCCAGCCCCTGGCGTTATGCGGCAGCGGGTCGATCGCATGCAGGAAGATGGCCGAGAACAGCAGCAGCGCCGCCCAGCCCAGCATCATGGCCAGCGGCGGGATCACCGGCGTCAGCATCCACAGCGCCACCGCCAGCAGCATCACGCCGAAGGCCTTCTTGACGCCTTCCATCCACGGCCCGACCTTGGGCAGCAGGCTGCGCGAGGCCACGCCCACCAGCAGCAGCGGCGCGCCCATGCCCAGCGCCATCACGAACAGCGCCCAGCCGCCCAGTACCGCGTCGCCGGTCTGGGCGATGTAGAGCAGGGCGCCGGCCAGCGGCGCGGCGACGCAGGGGCCGACGATCAGCGCCGACAGCGCGCCCATGATGGTGACACCACCGAGGTTGCCGCCCTTGTTGTGGCTCGCGCTGTCGGCCAGCCGGCTCTGCAAGGCGGTCGGCAGCTGCAGTTCGTAGAAGCCGAACATCGACAGCGACAGCAGCACGAACAGCAGCGCGAAGGCCGACAGCACCCAGACGTTCTGCAAGGCCGCGGTCAGCATCGTGCCCGACAGGCCGGCGGCGACGCCCGCCAGCGCGTAGGTCGCCGCCATGCCCAGCACGTAGGCCAGCGACAGCACGAAGGCGCGCGCGTGCGAGACCTTGTGGCCCTGGCCGACGATGATGCCGGACAGGATCGGAATCATCGGGAAAGTGCAGGGCGTGAAGGCCAGCAGCAGGCCGAAGCCGAAGAAGCTCAGCAGGACCAGCGGCACGCTGGCGCCCGACAGCAGGCGGGCGATGTCGCCGGTTTCGTCGCCGGAGACGGCCGTGCCGGTGGTGGATTCATCGGCTGACAAGGCTGCGGTGCTGCCGAAGCCGCCGTTGAGCACATTGCCGAGGAAGCCGCTGCCGCTCTTCTGCGGCGGTGCGTCGAGGTCGATCGCCGCGAGTTGCGTCGTCGGCGGGTAGCAGATGCCGCCGTCCCAGCAGCCCTGGCTGGTGGCGACCAGCTCGAAGCGCCTCATGCCTTCGGGCACCGCCGCCACCGGCAGCAGGATGCGCAGCTCGCCGCGGTGGGTCTCGACGTTGCCGAAGAAATCGTCCTTGTGCCATTTGCCGGCCGGCTTCACCGGCGGACCGAATTCGACGCCGGCGGGTTCGGACTCGAAACGGAACTTGTCGCCGTACAGGTAGTAGTCCTTCGCCACCTGGAACACCACTTCCACCGTCTGCGGATCCAATGCCTGGGCGCGCAGGGCGAAGGCCTTCTCGGGCTCGATCGGATTGGCCTGGGCGTGGCCGGGCAACGACAGGCCGGACAGCAGCAGGCCGGCAAGCAGCGAAAGCAGGATCAGCAGGCGGTGCATCGTGTTCTTCTGGGGCGGCGGATGGAAGGGTGACCGGGAAAGCAACTGGCGGAGTGGCGGCGGAACGGGTTTCAGGTGCCGGAGGCGGTTTCGGCCGCGATCCAGTCGAGGTAGCCCGGCAGGCCCAGCACCACAGGGACCGCGACGATCTCGGGAAGTTCGTAGGGATGGCGGGCGCGGATGGCCGCTTCCAGCGCGGCATAGCGTGCGCGCGTGGCCTTGATCAGCAAGGGTACTTCGGCTGCCGTCTCGAGTTCGCCCTGCCAGCGATACACCGAGGAGCAGGGCGCCAGGATATTCACGCAGGCGGCCAGGCGCTGCTCGACCAGCGCCGCGGCGAGCGCGCGGGCGCTGTCGCCATCGGGCAGGTTGGTGAGGATCAGAAGAGTGTCGGGGGTGTCGGCCATGGTGGGGTGCTCCGTGTCGCAGTGGGCGATTGTCCCAGAGCCGGCGGCTGTTTGGGCTGTCGCGGATCAAGCGAAAGCCGATTGAAAGGGATGGCATTGCAATATGTGCCGCGTGCCATTCCCGCGTGGCGCGAATAACTCGACAAGATCACGGAGACATTCATGAACCGCTTCACCCGGATGGCCACGCTGGCCACTCTCGCTTCGGCTGCCGCTTTCCCGTGTGCCGCCCAGTCCAACGTCACCATATATGGCCTGCTCGACGTCAACCTCGGCTACGAGCGCTCCGGCGATCTCCGCCACAAGGGGTGGACCACGGCGAACTGAACGGCACGCGCATCGGCTTTCGCGGCACCGAGAACCTGGGCAACGGCATGAAGGCCCTGTTCGTGCTGGAAAGCGGCTTCGACATCTCGAACGGCCAGCGCGAGCAGGGGGGACGGCATTTCGGCCGCCAGGCTTTCGTCGGCCTCGAAGGCGGCCTGGGGCGGCTCACGCTCGGCCGCCAGTATTCGCCCGCCTTCGTCGCGATCGATCCCTTCGACGCCACCGGCAGCGCCGACCGCAGCGTCGGTCTGCTGTCGCGCAAGGCGGGGGCGGTGAAACCGGCCTACGAAGTGCGCTTCGACAACATGATCAAGTACCGTTCGCCCAAGCTCGCCGGCTTCGAGCTCGATGCCGGCTACTGGTTCGGCAGGGAGGAAGGTTCGGATTCCAGCGCGCGCAAGCAGGGCGATGGCCACGGCATCGCCCTGCTCTACGCCAACGGCGCGTTCTCCGGCTCACTGGTCACGCAGACCGTGCAGCAGGACGCCACCGGCGGCAAGGTGCGAACCAACGGCCTCGGGCTGGCGTACGACTTCGGGCCGGTCAAGGCCTATTTTGCCTGGACCCAGGACCGCGAGCGCGGCACGGTCGGTTCGGGCAAGGCGCGCACCTTCGACGTGGGCGCCGAGATCAGGGCCGGCGCCAGCGGCACGGTGGCGCTGAGCTACGCCGACCGCGACGAATCCGACGGCGCCGCGGGGCAGGACGCGCACGGCTGGTCCGCCTACTACATGCACGACCTGTCCAAGCGCACGACGCTGTATGCCGGCTACTCGCGCCTCAGCAACGAAAGCGGCGCCAGCTACGCGATCGGCAACATCAGGCCGGAAGCGGGCGATTCGCACCGCGTGCTGCTGGCGGGCGTGCGCCACCGCTTCTGAGCGCCGCGGCCGCGGCAAGCACGCCGTCCCGGGTCCTGCCGATCATGGCGCGGCAGCCGATGCCGCGCCATCGCGGGGCATCGGCGGGGCGAAAGCGTTCCGAAAGCCATTCGTTCTAGTTTTGGCGGACAACACCTACAAAGGAGACAGCCACCATGAATGTCAACGGCATGAAGTATGGCGCGCACCTGCTGCGCTTCGCCGACTTTCCCACTCCGGAGATACTGGGCTCCGATGCCAGCGAGGAAGAGATCCGCGACCTCATCGAGCGTCACGGCGCAGTGTTCGTGAAGCCCGTGTTCAAGGGCGGGGTCGGCAAGAAGGGCAAGGCCGGCCTGATCGGCCGTGCCAAGGATCTGAAGACCGCGCTGGCCGAGAAGGAACGCCTGTATTTCGTCGAGCATCGCCACGGCAACCAGGTGTCGAAGTCCAATGGCGTCACTTTCGAGGCTACGGTGCCGGCCGAGCACGAGATCTACTTCTCGATCACCGATTCGACCGAATTCCGCGCGCCGACGATGACGCTGACCCACATGGGCGGCATGGACATCGAGGAACTGGACAAGTCGCTGGTCGCCCGCGTCCCCTTCGATCCGCTCACCGGCCTGAAGGCTTTCGTCGTCGCCAACGCGCTCGCCGACATCGGCGCGCCCAAGCAGGTGATCTCGCCGCTGGTGCAGCATCTGCCGCGCCTGTGGGAGCTGTACCACGACTTCGGCATGACGACGCTCGAGCTCAACCCGATCCGCATGCGCCCGGATCGCCGCGGCCGGCTCACGCCGGTGGCCTGCGACTTCAAATGCGGCTTCGACCGCGACGATCCGCGCTGGCACCGCCTGAACCTGCCGCTCCACCTGTTCGCCACCGACTACTCGGATTTCGAGCAGGAGATCAACCAGCTGCGCACCCACCAGGGCCAGAGCGACGGCCTCGTCATCAACGAGGGCGGCACGATCCTGGCGCCCACCTTCGGCGGCGGCGCCAACTCGCTCGTCACCGAGATGCTCGGCGACGACGCCATCATCTCCTCGGACTTCGGCGGCAACCCGCCTTACGAGAAGATGAAGACGGTGGCCTCGATCTGCTTCAAGCACTGGCTGCGCCAGTCCAACGTGCTTTTCATCATCGGCGGCAAATCCAACAACACCGACATCTTCGAGACCTTCCGCGCGATGTCCGACGCGCTGCGCGAGCACTTCGCCAGCCATGGGCCGACGCCGCTCTACGTCGTCGCCGGGCGCGGCGGCCCCAACCTCGTGCGCGGCCTGGGCGTGCTGCGCGACACCTGCGAAGCGCTCGGCCTGCCCTATCGGCTGTTCGGCTTCGATTCGGCGATGAGCGAAGTCGTCGACTACGCGCGCGAGGCCAACGAATGGATGAAGGCGGGCGGGCGCGACGCCGTCGCCCAGCGGCTGCGCATCGCCCCCGCGGTGAGCGCTGCCTGAGCGCGGCCACCCCCGGCACGGACAAGAACACAGGAGACAGCCATGTATCGGCAAGGTGCAGGTGATTTCAAGTATTACGTCGGCATCAACTCGCTGGCGCAGATCGCAACGCAGCACGACCGCGTCTGCGTGCTCAACATTCTCGGCGGCGAATCGAGCGAAGTGACGCCGGTCGGCCACGCATGGTCGGGCGGCAACGTCGTGTTCGGCACTTCGCCGGGGCGGCGCGGCCAGGTGCTGGAGACGCCGATCGGCAACATTCCGGTCTACAACAGCGTGCGCGAAGGCCTCGACGACGGCCACCGCTTCAACTGCGGCGTGGTGTACCTGCCGCCCGCGGCGGCGCGCGACGGCGTCGCCGAGCTGATCCGGGTCAATCCCGAGCTGAAGAAGATCTTCATCATCACCGAGAAGATCGCGGTGCACGATGCGCGCGAGATCCGCGCCATGGGCCAGCAGCACGGCATCGACATCTTCGGCGCCAACTGCCTCGGCGTGGCCGACGCCTGGAACCAGGTGCGCATCGGCGGCGCGCTCGGCGGCGACAATCCTTCGGATACGCTGCGCCGCGGCTCGATCGCGGTGCTGTCGAACTCGGGCGGCTTCACCACCACCATCGCCCAGTACCTGCGCATGGCCGGCTGGGGCACGACGACGCTGGTCTCGAGCGGCAAGGACGTCTATATCCACTATGCCGCGCCCGAGTTCGCCTTTGCGCTCGCCAACGATGCGCGCAGCAAGGCCGCCGTGCTGTATTGCGAACCCGGCGGCTATTACGAGCGCGATGCCGAGTTCACCAAGCCGGTGGTGGCCTGCGTCGTCGGCCGCTGGAAGAGCAAGCTCACGCGCGCCGTCGGCCATGCCGGGGCGATGGCCGGCGGCGAGGACGACGCCGCGGCGAAAGAGCGCTGGTTCATGGACAAGTTCGGCGTCGATGGCATCTATACGCCCGAGCGGCCGGTGTTCTCGGCCAAGGGCGCGGTGGTCACCAACATCGCCCACATCCCCGCCGCGCTCACCGCGGTGATGCGCGCCAACGCCACGCTGCCCGATTTCGAGCCGGAAGGCACGATGGAGCTGAAGCCCTGGTTCGGCTCCGACATGGACCTCAGCCTGCCGCCGCAGCTCGACGTGCCGGTGGTCGAGGCGATGGCGCCCTACGGCAGCCAGATCGCCGCGCTCGCCAAGCAGGTGGGCGCCGTGTTCCCGCGCGCATCGATGAAGGACACCTCCGGTGCTTCGCAGCTCGACCCGGCGACCCAGGTCGCCAGCCTGCACGGCATGCGCGTGCTCGACGCCGCGGGCCTGCCGCTGGAAGCGAACGTCGCCCTCGCGCTGCTGCACGAGCCCGGTGGCGACAACGACCGCAAGCTCGTCGCCGTTGCCGTCGGCGCCTGCCTGAACCTGCACGGCGATCCCGCGCTCGCCGCCGCCGAGGCGGCGCGTGCCGCCGGCAGCGCGCCCAACGCGGTGCTCGCCGCTGCGCTCACGATCGCCGGCCCGCGCCGCGCCGAAGCTGCGCGCAACATCGCCGCCGCCTTCGTCGAGCGCTTCGCCGCCGCGGGCCTGCGCGATGCGCTCAGTGCCGACTTCGACTGCAGCGCGCTCGCCGACGACGCCGAATTCACCGCACTGCTGCGTGCGCCGTCCGCCGACGCGCGCGCCGAGGCGATGCTTGCCGGGCTGGCCGCACGCGGTGCGCAGTCGGCGTTCGTGCGCTTCCTGCAGCAGCTCGACGGACCGGTCAGCGCCGACGCGGTGCTCGCCGCGATCACGACGACGCTCGGCTGGGGGCCGCTGATGCGCAAGCGCGTGTCGCGCCTGACGGTCGAGTGCCTGCCGTGGTGGATGCAACTGATCGGCACCATGATCGGCGCTTCGGCGCCGGCGGCCGCGCACGAAGCGGGCAGCTTCTGCGGCGTCGGCGAAGCCGAACTGCTCGGCGAAGCCTCGCTGACCGAGCTCGCCTGCCGCGCACTGCTCGGGCGCGCGCCGGCGGAGGCCGATCTGTTCGCCCTCCAGACCCTGATCGGCATCATGCTCACCAACGGCCCCGGCACGATTTCCGCCCAGGGCGCCAAGGGCGCGGTGTCGGCCGACGGGCCGGAAGTGCCGCAGCGCGTGCAGCTCAACAAGGCGCTCGTCGGGTTCCTGAGCCACACCGGCTATGCCCATGGCGGCAACGGCTTCGAAGGCGTGCAGTTCCTGATCGAGCAGTTCCGCGACACCGGGCTCGAGGATCCGGCAGCGGCGCACGGTATCGACGTCGCCGCGCTGGCACGGCGCTGCGCCGAAGACTACGCGAACTACAAGGCCGCGCGCCGCGCGGCGGGCAGTGCCGAGCTGCGCAAGATCCCCGGCGTCAATCACCCGGTGTTCAAGGACCGGCCGGTCAACCTCGACCCGCGCGAAGTCTTCATCCGCGAGCTGATGTCCGCGCGCGGCGAGGCCAACGTCTTCCACGACTTCTACCATGCGCTGGTGCACGCGCTGCACGAAGCCGGGGTGTCGCGCACGGTGTACTGCGTCAACATCGACGCGGTGATCGCCGCGCTGCTGCTGCGCCTGACCTGGCAGCCGTGGCGCGCCGGGGAGGTCGGCGAAGCCGCGCTCGAATCGGCGGCGTTCACCCTGTTCCTGTATGCGCGTATGCTCGGCTGCGCCGCCGAAATCGACGACCACCTGAACCGCGGGCGCAACATGGATACGCGCACGCCCGCGTCGAAGTGCCGCTTCGTCAGTTGATCCACCATGCCCGGAGGAGGAAACGCCATGAATCGCAGGGACTTCGGTAGAGCCGCACTCGGCCTCGGTACCGCCGTCATTCTTCCCGCCGGGCTCACCGCATGCGCCACCGCCGGCAGTAGCGGCGGTGGCCGCGTGGTGGCGGTCGACACCCATGCCCACGTCTTCCACCGCGGCCTGCCCTTCGTGCCCAACCGGCGCTACACGCCGGACTACGACGCGCTGCCCGCCGACTACGCTGCGGTGCTCGATGCCAACGGAATGTCGCATGGAGTGATCATTCCGATCAGCATCCTCGGCACCAACAACGACTACACGGTCGAATGCATCCGTGCCAGCGGCGGCCGCCTGCGCGGCCTCGCGGTGGTGGACCCGGAAACGGACATCGCCCGGCTCGACGGCCTGGCGGCCGCCGGCATCGTCGGCATCCGCCTGAACCTGATCGGCAAGCCCGTCCCCGATGCACGCAGCGGCGCCTGGCGCGAACTGTTCGCCGCCTGTGCGAAGCTCGACTGGCAAGTCGAGGTCTATGACGACGCCCGGCGCCTGCCGCAGTTGCTGACGCCTTTGCTCGACACCGGCGTAAAGGTCGTCGTCGACCACTTCGGCAAGCCCTCGGTCGAGCAGGGCATCGACGATCCCGGCTTCCGCTACCTGCTCGGCCTCGGCCGCAGCCGCCAGGTGTGGGTCAAGCTTTCCGCGCCCTACCGCTCCAGCGACGCGATCTGCGCCGCCGCGGCACCGCTGCTGCGTGCGAGCTTCGGCCCCGAGCGCCTGCTGTGGGGCAGCGACTGGCCGCACACCGGTTTCGAAGGCAAGGTCCGCTACGCCACGCTGCGCGCGCAGCTGGACGAATGGGTGCCGGACCCCGCCGAGCGCCGCATCGTGCTGGCCGACACGCCGGCCAGGCTGTTCCGCTTCTGATCCACCACGTGCCGCAGCCGGCGTGCCGCGGCCATTCTCGAGCCTCCCCTGCCGACATGCACGACGCTTCCCCCAACCCCGAGCTTTCCATGCCCCGCGGCGAGCCCGCGATCCGGACCATCGCCATGCCCGCCGACGCCAATCCCGCCGGTGACATCTTCGGCGGCTGGCTGATGGCGCAGATGGACCTCGCTGCCGGCAACGTCGCTGCGCGCCGTGCGCGCAGCCGCTGTGCCACCGTATCGGTGGACCGCATCACTTTCCTGCGTCCGGTATTCATCGGCGACGAAGTGAGCCTCCATGCCGAGATCGTGCGCATCGGCCGCACCTCGATGACGATCGAAGTCGAAGCCTGGCGGCGTTCGCGCGACGGCGAGGAGCAGGTCAAGGTCACCGACGCCAGCTTCGTCTTCGTCGCCCTCGACCAGGGCGGGCGGCCGCGCGTGATCGCGCCCGCACCCGGCGATCCGCCACCGCGCTGAGCACGCGCGCGGAGCCGGGGGTCATTCAGGCCGCGACCAGGCGGCGGAACAGCGCGAAGCTCCATTGCGCCGCCAGCGTCAGCACGACGACGCGCAGCACGTGGCAGACGGTGATCAGCGGCACGCCGAGCTGCAGCACCTTGGCCGTGATGCACATCTCGGCCACGCCGCCCGGTGCGGCGGCGAGCGCCAGCGTCGCCAGCGGAACGTCCGTGAGCGTACCGAACAGCGCGGCGAGTGCGAAGCAGAGCACGATCGACAGCACGGCCGACAGCGCGGCCACGGCCATGAAGCGCGGCGCGGCACGGAAGAATTCGCGCGAGAAGCGGCAGCCGAGGGAACAGCCGATCAGCAACTGGCCGCCATTGACGATCCAGGCCGGCAGCGCCGACAGTTCGATGCCGGAACCGGTGGCGAGCGCGACGCCGAGCAGCGCGCCGAGCACCCAGCCGTTGGCGAGGCGCAGCACGCGGAACAGCGCCACGCCGGCCAGGCCGGCGGCGGCCAGCAGGGGCAGGCGCGCCATGTCCACCTCGCGCATCAGCGGGGTGTATTGGTCCGTGCCATGGACACCGGAGATGCTCAGCGCGATCGGCACCACCGATACCACCATCATCACGCGCAGCGCGTGCGCGGCCGCGATGCGGTCGACTGCGCCGCCGAAGCGGTCGGCCAGCGTCGCCATTTCCGAGGCGCCGCCCGGCAGCGAGGCGAAGAAGGCGGTCGGCGCGTCGACGCCGGCAAAGCGCCGCGTGAACATCGCGCAGACGAAGCCGACCGCGAGCGCGGCGAAGGCCACCGTCGTCACCAGCACCGCGTGCTCGGTGAGCTCGGCGAGGACCGCGGGGCTGAAATAGAGGCCGAGCGCGGTGCCGATGGCCCATTGCCCGGCCTGGCGCCCGCCCGGCAGCGGGCGCAGCGGCTGGTCGGCCATGCGCAGGCCGGCGACGGCGAACAGCGGGCCGATCATCCACGGCAGCGGCAGCTTCGCGGCCTGGGCGAGCCAGCCGGCAATGGCGGCGATGAGCAGGGTGGGAACGATGCGGCGCCAGTCGGCGAAGATCGAAGAGAGCGGGCGGAGTGGCAGGGGCATGGAAAGGGGCGGGGGAAGTGCCTGTGGCGATCGGTGGTGGCGTGTTCAGAGCGGGGCGTGCGTCGCCGCCGCCCACTGGCGCAGGAAGGCCCGCTGCTTGGCCTGATCCTGATAGGCGAGCAGGCCGGGGCCGATCGCGATCGGTCGGAAGGCGTGGCTCAGCCGCGCACGCAGCATTGCCGTCGCGGTGTCGGCGTTGTTGTCGGTGCGGATCGAGAACAGGCCCAGGTTCTTCACCAGCAGGGCCTGGCCGTGCACGGACAGCGTGTGATCCAGCCACAGGCGGGCCGCCGGCGGATTGCGTGCGTCGCGCATGATGAAGGCGACGCGCGACAGCACCAGCGTGTAGTCGCGCGGCCAGATCACGCCCAGCGCGGAGTCCTGCTGGGCGCGCTTGCTGGCATAGGAGCCGAGCACGTTGTAGGCGATCCTCACCTTGCCGGCGGCGACGCGGTCGAGCATGTCCTCGGTCGAGACGTGGCGCTCCAGGCCCAGCGCGCCCATCTGCTGTGCCAGCCTCCAGAAGGCGGTGGGATTCGCCTGCGCGTCCTGCGTATGCAGCAGCAGCCCGAGGCCGGAGCGCTCCGGGTCGTAGCTGGCGATGCGGTTGCGGAAGCGCTCGGGCTGGTCGTCGAGCAGCCGGATCAGGGCGCTGTGGGTGTCGGGTGCTTCCTCGGCAGAGAGTGCGCGCCGGTCATAGACGATCGCGGCCGGTTCGTAGGTGGTGCCGAAGGCCTCGCTCTTCCACGAGGCCCAGGCCGGCAGCGCCGCGGTCTGCGCCGAACGGTAGGGCTGGGCGTAGCCGTCGTTGACCAGCTTCAGCTGCAGGTCCATCGCCGAACTCCAGGCGACGTCGGCATGCGGCGTGCCGGCGGCGGTCTCGGCGACGATGCGGCGATACAGCTCGGTCGAATTCATGTCGTGATATTCGACCCGGATCCCCGGATGGCTGGCCTCGAAATCGTCGATCAGCGGCTGGACGATGCTCTGGTCGGTATTGGCATAAACGACGACCCTGGCCTCGCGCTGCGCCCGCGGCGGCGGCTCCTGCGCAGGCGTGCTGCCGCACGCCAGGCCGAGCAGGATCGCGAGCGTCCAGCGTATCCGGGGTTTGTCCATTTTTGTGCGTCGGGTCGATTGGCCCTGTTGCCATTTTGGGTCAATATTCCCACATCCGGCTTTCTGCTCACTTTCAATCCCATGCGCCTGCTGCTCGTCGAAGACCATACCGAACTGGCCGAATGGGTCCGCAGGACGCTGTGCCAGGCCGGCTACGTCGTCGACGTGCTCGAACGCGGCGACCACGCCGACCTGGCGCTGCGCACGCAGTCCTATGATCTGGTGATCCTCGATCTGTCGCTGCCGGGCATGGACGGGCTGGACGTGCTGCGCCGCCTGCGCGAGCGCCAGCAGGGCGCACCCACCCCCGTGCTGGTGCTGACTGCGCGCGGCGCCACCGAGGACCGGGTGTGCGGCCTCAACCTCGGTGCCGACGACTACCTGGCCAAACCCTTCGATTTCGCCGAGCTGGAAGCCCGCATCAAGGCGCTGCTGCGCCGCAGCGGCAACCTCGTGCCGATGGTGCGCATCGGCCGGCTGAAGTTCGACACCACGGCCCGGCTGGCCTGGGTCGATGACAGGCCGCTGGCACTGACACCGCGCGAACTGGCGGTGCTGGAAGTCCTGCTGTCGCGCAGCGGCCGTCCGGTGGCGCGCGAAGCCTTGTTCGAGAAGGTGTTCGACTTCGATGCCGATGCCCGCGTCGAGGCCATCGAAATCTACATCTCCCGCCTGCGCAAGAAGCTCGAAGGCTCGGGCGTCGCCATCAGCACCCTGCGCGGACTCGGTTATCTGCTGACCGAGGCGGGCAAGGATTGAAGTCGCACGCCGACCATCCGGCCCGCGGCAGTCTGCGTCGGCGCATCGCGCTGTGGCTGCTGCCGCCGCTGGCCGTGCTGCTGGGCATCAATGCGCTGCTGTCGTACCGCAGTGCGCTCGAAGGCGTCAACCGCGCCTACGACAGCGCGCTCACCGCCTCGATCCGCGCCGTGGCCGAGCGCGTGCATTCGCTCGACGGCGAAATACAGCTCGACATTCCCTATGCCGCGTTCGAGGACGCTGCGCAGGAGCGCATCTACCACGCCGTGATCGACGCCGCCGGCAGGGTGCTGACCGGCTACGACGACCTGCTCCCGCCGCAGGAGCTGCCGGAGGTCGGCGAGGTCCGTATTGTCGACGCCGCCTACCGCGGCTATGCGGTGCGCCTGGCGGCGATGCGCAAGCGGCTCTACGACCCCGCGGTGCCGGTGGACGACTGGGTGACGATCCTGTTCGCGGAAACCACCGACAGCCGCAATGCGCTCGCCCGCGACCTGTTCCTGGACAGCATGCGCCTCCAGCTCGCGCTGATCCTGGTGGGCGGCATCGTCATGGTGCTGGCGCTGGATTCGGCCTTCCGTCCGCTGCTCGAACTGCGCGACACCATGCGCCGGCGCGATGCGGAGGACCTGATGCCGGTGGCGGCGGACAAGGTGCCGAGCGAAGTCGCGCCGCTGATCGACGCCATCAACCACCACATGGAGCGGCTGTCGACCATGCTCGTCGCCCGCCGCCGCTTCCTCGCCGATGCCGCGCACCAGATCCGCACCCCGCTCGCGGTTCTCGGCACCCAGGCCGAGTACGGCCTGCGGCTGTCCGACCCGGAAGAGATGCTGGATACCTTCGCCAGCCTGCACAGGAGCATCCGCAGCGCCCGGCGGCTGGTCAACCAGATGCTGACGATGTCGCGCGCGGAGTCCGACGACGGCTTCATCGGCGAGCGCACGACCGTCGATCTCGATGCGCTGGTGAAGGACGTGGCGATGGACCTGGTGCCGCTGGCCCTGACCAAGGGGATCGATCTCGCCTTCGAAGGACTGGGCCGCGCCGTTCCGATCGAGGGCAACGGGCCGATGCTGCGCGAGATGGTGGCCAACCTGCTGGACAACGCGATCCGCTACAGCCCGGCCGAGAGCCAGGTCACGCTGGCGCTGGCCGCCTTCGACGGCCAGGCGATGATCAGCGTCTGTGACCAGGGCCCCGGCATTCCCGAGGCCGAGCGCGAGAACGTGTTCCACCGCTTCTATCGCATCCTCGGCCAGGGCGACAGCGAGGGCAGCGGCTTGGGGCTGTCGATCGTGCGCGAAATCAGCGATGCCCACGGCGGCCGCGTGAGCATGAAGGACGGCCCCGGCGGGCGTGGCCTGTGCGTCGAGGTCGAGCTCGCCTGCAAGCCGGCGATGCCCGCGGACACCGGGCGATGAGCGGCGGTAGCCCGGCCGGGCATGCCGCCGGCGGGCGCGTTCAGCCGTGGTCGGCGTGGGCTACGTTGCGGGCGATGAGCTCGCGGATGATGTGCAGCTTGCCGTGGAAGAAATGGTCGGCGCCCGGCACCACGATCACCGGCAGATCCTGCGGCCGCGCCCACTCGAGCACGTTGGCCAGCGCCACGGTTTCGTCGTTCTCGCCGTGGATCAGCAGCGTCGGAACGTTCTTCGGCACCGCCGGCGTCTGGTAGTGGCGGCCGCTGCCGGTGGTGTCGCCGGCGGCGGTGCCGACCAGGATCAGTTGCCGCGGCGGCGCGATGCCGTCGGCGAGGTGGTTGGCGACGCGCACCTGCACGTAGCCGCCGAAGGAGAAGCCGCCCAGCGCCAGCGGCAGGCTGCCCCAGCGCGACTGAGCCCAACTGATCACCGACAGCATGTCATCGGTCTCGCCGACGCCTTCGTCGTGCTTGCCTTCGCTCTGGCCCACGCCGCGGAAGTTCGGCCGGATCGCGGCGAAGCCGAGGTCGCGGTAGCAGCGCGCCAGGGTGTGCGCCACCTTGTTGGTGTTGGCGCCGCCGAACAGCGGGTGCGGATGGCACACCAGGGCGACGCCGCGCACGGTTTCCGGCGCGTCGATCAGGACTTCGATATGGCCTTCGGCGCCGCGCAGCAGCGCGGACTCGGTGGGCAGGGAGCGGCTCATGCTTCCTCCGGCAGGCGCAGGCGCTCGACGATGCGGCCATGCACCAGATGGTTGTCGATGATGTCGTCGATGTCTTCCTCGTCCACGAAGGTGTACCAGACATTGTCGGGGTAGACCACCAGTACCGGGCCGTCGTCGCAGCGGCCCAGGCAGCCGGCCTTGTTGATCCGCACGCTGCCCTTGCCGCGCAGGCCGAGCGAGGTGCAGCGGTCCTTGGCGTAGGCCTGCAGTTCGCTGGCGCGATGGTCGTTGCAACAGGTCTCGCCGCCGGCGCGCTGGTTGCAGCAGAAGAAGACGTGGTGCTTGAAATAGCTCATGGTGTCCGGTGGTTTCGCAAAGAGGCGCAGATCGGGGGGGCCGGCGCTGGAGCGGGCCGGCCACGCGGAAAGACAGTGGCGATTATAGGCCCTGGCGCCGTTCGCCCGCCTTTGCGCTCAGATGTTCGCCGCGCCACAGGCCGAGCGCCGACAGGTAGGCCAGTGCGGCAAAGGGCCACAGGCTGTCGACCCATTCGGTCAGGCCATGGAAGTTAAGCACGTTGCTCAACTGGGCGAGCTGCCGGTTGTAGGCGAGATAGGGATTGTCGGGCATCAGGTTGACCAGGGCGGTGGCGCCCAGCAGCGCGGTGCCGGCCAGCGCGTGCTGGGCGAGGCGGGGCAGCAGCAAGGCGGCGGCCAGCAGCGCGCAGCCGATCGCCAGCCCCCGCTCGGCGCCCGGCGTCAGCCAGGCCAGCGGTGCGCTGGGCTCGAAGAAGGTGGCGGTGGCGACGCTCTTGGCGGCGATGCCCAGCGCCAGCAGCAGCACGATCGGCAGCGGGTTGCGCGCGCGCATCATGCAGCGGGCGAAGAGGCCGACGGCCAGGATCGAGGCCGCGGTCAGCGCGGTGTCGAAGGCGATGAAGCGTTCGGGGCTGAACGGCAGCGGTCCGGCGATGCCGAGCAACTGGCGCAGATTGCCGCTGGAAAACAGCAGGTCGGTGGCGCTGAGCTGGCTCAGCAGCCACAGCGCGAGCAGGACCAGGCCGGCTTCGCCGGTGCGGCCGCCGATGATCCAGGCCGTGCGCCAGCGATGGATGATGCCGCGGGGACCGAACCAGTCCTGCCCCCAGCGTATCCCCAGCATCGCGCCGAGCAGGCCGCCCAGGACGTTGGCGCCGACGTCGAGGTTGCTGGCGATGCGGCTCGGCAGCAGGTTCTGCAGGGTTTCCAGGCCCAGGCTCAGCAGTGCCGCCAGCACGGTGATCCGTGCGACGCCGCGCCAGGCCGGTCTGCCCGCCGGCAGCGCGGCGGCGGCGAGGAAGCCGAAGGGCAGGTAGCCGAGGATGTTGAACAGGAAGTCTTCGAGGATGAAGTAGCGCGGCCATGGCGCCCACAGATAGTCGAACAGCGGCAGCCCGCTGTCGCGCCAGCCCGCCAGCGGATACAGGCAGGCGTAGGCCATCAGCGCCGCATAGGCGATGGCGAGGTTGCGCGGCAGCGAGGAGGGGAGCGTGTTCCGGTTCATGGCGTGGGGGGACGGGGAGCCCTGCACCTGCGGGCTCCGATGTCCGATCCCCCGGGATTCTGCCAGTTCCCCCGGGGTCTGTGGCTCATGCACCGCCGTGGTGCGCGATGTGCATTCCGGGTGCGTGAAAGACGATGGCTGCCGATGAATCGTGCGGGCGTGGCCATGGTTTGCGGATGCGCACGGTTCTTGCTGTGGAGCAGGCTGTCGCTCAACCGTGTCCTGCGAGGCTCTCGTGTCCATCCACGTCAAGCTGAATCACATCACCCATTACCGTTACGACCGCCCGGTGGCGCTGTCGCCGCAGGTCGTCCGTCTGCGCCCGGCGCCCCACAGCCGCACGCCGATCCATGCCTATTCGCTGAAGGTCGAGCCGGCGGAGCATTTCATCAACTGGCAGCAGGATCCCCAGTCGAATTACCTGGCGCGGCTGGTGTTCCCGGAAAAGACCACCGAATTCCGCGTCGAAGTCGATCTGGTCGCCGAGATGTCGGTGATCAATCCCTTCGACTTCTTTCTCGAGCCGAGCGCCAAGGAAATCCCCTTCGATTACGACGGCGGCCAACTCGTCGAACTGGCACCCTATCTGGTCAAGGCCCCTGCCGAGGTGCTGGGGCCGAAGTTCGAGGCCTACCTGGCCTCGATTCCGCGCGAGCCGCAGGCCAGCGTCGATTTCCTCGTCGCGCTCAACCAGCGCCTGCAGCAGGACATCCGCTACCTGGTGCGGATGGAACCCGGCGTGCAGACGCCGGAAGAAACGCTGAGCCTGGCAAGCGGCTCCTGCCGCGACTCGGCCTGGCTGCTGGTGCAGCTGCTGCGCCACCTGGGGCTGGCGGCGCGCTTCGTGTCGGGCTACCTGATCCAGTTGACGCCCGACGTGAAGTCGCTCGATGGTCCCTCGGGCACCGAAGTGGACTTCACCGACCTGCATGCCTGGTGCGAGGTCTATCTGCCCGGCGCCGGCTGGGTCGGGCTGGACCCGACTTCCGGACTGTTCGCCGGCGAAGGCCACATCCCGCTCGCCTGCTCGCCCGAACCGTCTTCGGCGGCGCCGATCACCGGCTTCTCCGACGAGTGCGAATGCGAGTTCGAGCACCACATGAAGGTCGAGCGGGTGTGGGAGGCGCCGCGCGTCACCAAGCCCTATACCGAAGAGCAGTGGGAGGCGATCGAAGCCCTCGGCCACCGCATCGACGGCGACCTGGATGCCAGCGACGTGCGCCTGACCCAGGGCGGCGAGCCGACCTTCGTGTCCCTCGACGACCGCGACGGTGCGGCCTGGAACGGCGATGCGCTCGACCCCTTCAACCGCGACATCAGCAAACCGAGCAAGCGCACGCTGGCCGAGAACCTGATGTTCCGGCTCAAGGACCACTATGCGCCGCAGGGCTTGCTGCATTTCGGCCAGGGCAAGTGGTATCCGGGCGAGCAACTGCCGCGCTGGTCGCTGAACTGCTACTGGCGCAAGGACGGTGAGCCGCTGTGGCGCGACCCGGAGCTGTTTGCGCGCGAACTCTCCGGCACCCGGGTGGACGAGAAGACTGCAGGCGATTTCCTCGCCCGCGTCGCCGAACGCCTCGGGGTTGCCGGCAAGTGGATGATGCCGGCCTTCGAGGACGCCTGGTACTACCTGTGGCGCGAGCGCAAGCTGCCGACCAACGTCGACCCGCACGATTCGCGCGTCGACGACCCGCTGGAGCGCGCCCGCCTGACCAAGATCTTCGACCAGGGCCTGAAGGAAGTCATCGGCCACGTGCTGCCGATCGTGCGCAGCCACACCGGTCCGCAGCGCTGGCAGAGCGGGCCGTGGTTCCTGCGCGCCGAGCGCCTGTACCTGATCCCCGGCGATTCGCCGATCGGCTACCGCCTGCCGCTGGATTCCCAGCCCTGGGCCGGCAAGGGCGACTACCCGTGGATCCATCAGATCGACCCCAACCAGGCTTTCCCGGTGTTGCCGGCCCACGCGGCGCTGCGTCATCAGCTGCAGCCGGCGGGCGTGACGATCGGCGCCGACAGCGGCCTCGGTTTCGAGGCGCATGCCGGCGGCTGGACGCCGGGGCGTATCGAGCATGCCGGCCAGCACGACGTCGACGGCGAGGCGGCGGTGCCGTTGCCGGGCGCCGATGCGGCGGCACTGGCCCGCCGCGACGAGCGCTACGACCCGGCCCGCCCGCCAGGCCCCTACGAATCCGCCGGCTGGATCACCCGCAGCGCGATCTGCGCCGAGCCGCGTGGCGGCCTGCTGTACATCTTCATGCCGCCGACCTCGGCGCTGGAGGATTACCTCGAAGTCGTCGCCGCGATCGAAGCCACGGCCGAGGAGTTCGCCCTGCCGGTGGTGCTCGAAGGCTATGAGCCGCCGTCCGACCCGCGCCTGTCGCACTTCCGCATCACCCCCGACCCGGGTGTGATCGAGGTCAACATCCATCCGGCGGGCAACTGGGACGAACTCGTCGAGCGCACCTCCACGCTGTACGAGGAAGCCCACCAGTCGCGCCTGTCGACCGAGAAGTTCATGCTCGACGGCCGCCATACCGGCACCGGCGGCGGCAACCACTTCGTGCTCGGCGGCGCCACGCCGGTGGATTCGCCCTTCCTGCGCCGGCCCGACCTGCTGCGCAGCCTGGTCAGCTACTGGCACAACCATCCCAGCCTGTCCTACCTGTTCTCGGGCCTCTTCATCGGCCCGACCTCGCAGGCGCCGCGCGTCGACGAGGCCCGCCACGATTCGGTGCACGAACTGGAAGTTGCCTTCCAGCAGTTCCCCGACCCCGGCGTCCAGGTGCCGCCCTGGCTGATCGACCGCCTGCTGCGCAACCTGCTGATCGACGCCACCGGCAACACCCACCGCGCCGAGTTCTGCATCGACAAGCTCTACAGCCCGGACGGCCCCACCGGCCGGCTCGGCCTGCTGGAGTTGCGCGCCTTCGAGATGCCGCCGCATGCGCGCATGAGCCTGGCGCAGCAACTGCTGCTGCGTGCGCTGATCGCCCGCTTCTGGCAGCAGCCCTACGCGCCGGATCGGCTGCGGCGCTGGGGCACCGAGTTGCACGACCGCTTCCTGCTGCCGCACTGGGTGGCGGAGGACTTCCGCGACGTCATCGACGAGTTGCGCGAGTTCGGCTATCCGATGGAATTCGACTGGTTCGCGCCGCATTTCGAGTTCCGCTTCCCGAAGTACGGCGAGTTCGCCGCGCGCGGGGTGCGGGTCGAGCTGCGCATGGCGCTCGAACCCTGGAACGTGATGGGCGAGGAAGGCTCGGTCGGCGGCACGGTGCGCTACGTCGATTCCTCGGTCGAGCGCGTGCAGGTCAAGGTCAGCGGCCTCAACGACGATCGCCATGTGCTGAGCTGCAATGGCCGTGCGATACCGCTGCAGCCCACCGGCATCGTCGGCGAGTTCGTCGCCGGTGTGCGCTACCGTGCCTGGCAGCCGCCGTCCTGCCTGCACCCGACCATCGGCGTGCATGCACCGCTGACCTTCGACCTGGTCGACGGCTGGATGCAGCGTTCGATGGGCGGCTGCGTGTATCACGTCGCCCACCCGGGCGGCCGCAACCACGAGGCCTATCCGGTCAATCCTTATGAGGCCGAAGGCCGCCGGCTGGCGCGTTTCACCACCACCGGCCACACGCCGGGCCGCATCGAGCCTGCGCCGGCGACGCGCAACGCCGACTTCCCCTTCACCCTCGACCTGCGCCGCCAGGGCTGAGGACGCCATGCAGCTTCAGCCGCAGAGCCCGCCCGAACTGCTCGCGCACTACGCCGCGCGGCCGGACCGCTACGACGAACTGTGCCAGCGCATCGGCAGCGTGGTGGTGGTGCGGCCGCACTGGCGCGACTTCTTCCACCAGCTGGCGGCGATGCCGCCGGCCGAGACCGAGGCGCGGCGGGCGGCGCTGCGCCGGCTGGTGCACGAGAACGGCATCACCTACAACGTCTATGCCGACCCGCGCGGCTTCGAGCGGCCGTGGGACCTCGACCTGCTGCCCTACATCCTGCCGGCGGCGGAATGGGCGCAGATCGAGGCCGCGGTGATCCAGCGCGCGACGCTGTTCAACCTGATCCTCGCCGACCTCTACGGCGAGCAGAACCTGCTGCAGCAGGGGCTGATCCCGCCGGCGCTGATCTACGGCCACAGTGGCTTCCTGCGGCCGCTGGTGGGCGTCAAGCAGCCGCGCGACCTGTTCCTGCACCTCTATGCGGTGGATCTGGCGCGCTCGCCCGACGGCCGCTGGTGGGTGGTGGCCGACCGCACCCAGGCGCCGTCCGGCGCCGGTTATGCGCTGGAGAACCGCGGCGTGGTGGCACGGGCGCTGCCGGAACTCTATCGCGCCGCCGGCGCGCAGCCGCTGGCGCCTTTCTTCGAGGATTTCCGCGACAGCCTCGCCGCGCTGGCACCCCTGGGGTCGGCAGCGGGCGAGGCACCGCTGATCGTGGTGCTGACGCCCGGGCCGTACAACGAAACCTACTTCGAGCACGCCTTCCTCGCCCGCGAGATGGGGTTCCCGCTGGTCGAAGGCCAGGACCTGACGGTGCGCGACGAGCAGGTCTTCCTGCGCACGCTGGATGGCCTGCGCCGGGTGCATGTGATCCTGCGCCGGGTGGACGACATCTGGTGCGACCCGCTCGAACTGCGCGACGACTCGGCGCTCGGCGTGGCCGGGCTGGTGGCGGCGGTGCGTGCCGGCGGCGTGACGGTGGCGAACGCGCTCGGCAGCGGCATTCTCGAAACCGGTGCGCTGCTCGGTTATCTGCCGCGGCTGGCCGAGCACCTGCTCGGGCAGAAGCTGAAGATGCCGTCGGTGGCGACTTGGTGGTGCGGCGAGGCCGCGGCCTGTGCCCATGCGCTGTCGCGACTGGGCGAACTGGTGGTCAAGCCGGCCTATCCGGCGATGCGCGGCGGGCCGGTGTTCTGCCGCGACCTGCCGCCGGCGGAACTGGCGGCGCTGGCCGCTCGCATCGCCGAGCGGCCTTTCGACTTCGTCGCGCAGGAAATGGTGAATATCTCGCAGGCGCCGGTGCTGGCCGACGAGCGGGAGGAGGCCGGCGAGGCCGCCGGTGGGCTGGTGGCGCGCAACATCGGCCTGCGGGTGTTCGTCGCCGCCTCGCCCGACGGCTTCCGCGTGATGCCGGGCGGCCTGGTGCGCGTCGCCCCCGAAACCGACATGCGCGTGGTGTCGATGCAGCACGGCGGCGGCAGCAAGGATGCCTGGGTGCTCGGTGGCGCGGTATCGACGGTGCGCCGGCCGGTGTCCGCGGTGCCCGGCCAACTCGCGCCGCGCGAGCTCGACATGCCGCTGCCCGGGCTGGCGAGCCGGGTCGCCGAGAACTTTTTCTGGCTCGGCCGCTACAGCGAGCGTGCCGACGGTTCGGCACGCCTGGGGCGGGAAACCCTGAGGCGGCTCGGTGGCCTGGTGGAGTTCGATCGCCCGGTGGCGAAGGCACGCAACGATGATGCCGGGCCATGGGCGACGCCGACGCTGGCGGCGCTGGCCAGCCTGTGCGAGCGCTGCGGCCTGCGGCTGTCCGCCGGCGAAGAGGCCGCTGAGGAAAGGGCCGTCCAGGACAGGAGTGCCCGGGGAGAGGCGGCGGCGCAGGACGGCGCTGCGCCGGTACGGCCCGCAGCGCCACCCGAGGATGGCCCCCTTGCTGCAGAGTGCGGCATCGAGCGGCTGGCGGGTGCGTTGTTCGACGAAAGCCAGAGCGGCAGCGTGGTGACCAGCCTGCGTGGCGTGCTGCGCCTGGCGGCCCAACTGCGCGACCGGCTGTCGCCGGACAGCTGGCGCATCTACAACCGCCTGGCCGAATTCGCCACGCCTGCGCCAAGCACGCCAGGCCTGGGCGACGCGATGCATCGCCTGGACGAGTCGCTGCTGTCGCTGGTGACGCTGTCGGGCTTCGTCATCGAGAGCATGCCGCGCGATGCCGGCTGGCGCTTCCTGTCCATCGGCCGCCGCATCGAGCGCCTGCAGTTCCTGACTTCGGCGCTGGCCGCGCTGCTGACGGTGCCGGAGCAGGGTGCGCTGGAAGCGCTGCTGGCCGTCACCGACGGCGAGATCCGTTACCGCAGCCGCAACACGCGCGGACTCGCGCCGCGGCCGGTCGCCGAGCTGGTGATGTTCGACCCCGACAATCCGCGCGCGCTGCGCTACCAGATCGAGTCGCTGATCGAGCACGTCGGTCGCCTGCCGGGCGGCCGTTCGCTCGGCGAGCCCTTGCAGGCGCTGCTGGCCGAACTGGATGCCGAACGCGACTGCGACTGCTTCGAAAGGCTGGCGCTCGATCCGCGCAAGCCAGCCGCGGCCGAGGCGCGGCAAACCGTCGCTTCGCTGCTGCGGCGCATCTGGGGCGCCGGCAATGCACTGGCCGACGGCATTTCCCACCGCTACTTCACCCATCTGGACGCGCGCAGCCATGCAACCGCCTCGCGCTGAAGATCCATGCGTGCCGGCGGCGGGCGAAGCGTCGATGCACTGCTACGAGATCACCCACGACACCACCTACCGCTACGCCAGCCCGGTGCTGCTGTCGCAGCAGATCGCCCACCTGAGCCCGCGTGCGATGCCTCGCCAGCGCCTGTTCGCGCATCGCCTGACGATTTCGCCCGAGCCGTCCACGCGCAGCGAGCGCCTGGACTTCTTCGGCAACCCGACGACGCGCTTCGGCCTGTATGCGCCGCACGAACGGCTGAGCGTGCAGGCGGTGAGCCGGGTCGGCGTGCAGCGGCAGGACTGGCCCGAGCCGGCGCAGAGCCTGCCGTGGGAAGCCGCGCGCGACCATCTGCGCGATGCACTGTCGGGCCATGCGCCCTTGCAGGTCGACGCGCGCGATGCCGGCCAGTACCGCTTCGCCTCGCCCTTCGTGCAGCTCGGCGAGGAAACCGCGACCTATGCAGCCTATGCCGTGCGCTGCTTCACCCCCGGCCGACCGCTGCTGGAAGCGGCGCAGGCGCTGTCCTCGCTGATCCATGCCGAATTCCGCTTCGACCCGGCGGCCACCAGCGTCGCCACGCCGGTGGCCGAGGTCTTCGCCGAACGCCACGGCGTGTGCCAGGACTTTTCCCATCTGATGATCGCCTGCCTGCGCTCACCGGGCTGGCGGCGCGCTACCTGTCGGGCTACCTGCTCACCGAGCCGCCGCCGGGGCAGCCGCGGCTGATCGGCGCCGACGCCTCGCATGCCTGGGTCGCGGTGTGGTGCCCGGGCATCGGCTGGGTGGAGTTCGACCCCACCAATGCCGTGCAGCCGGCTCAGGGCCACATCACGCTGGCCTGGGGGCGCGATTATGGCGACGTCTGCCCGCTGCGCGGCGTGATCCTGGGCGGCGCCAGCCACGCCGCGGACGTTGCGGTGACGGTGATGCCGGTAGCGGTGCCGCCAGCGGCGCCGGGCTGCGGCGAATCCGATGCACCAGCATGATGCATCGCATGCCAGGCTGGTGCGCACCAGCGAGGTGCACGCCGGGCAATTGCGCCGCGGCGCGGTATTTCGCGCCCGCCAGCGGCTTGGCACGCTTTCTGCTGTGGTAGCGCGCAAGGGAGTCCGACAATGATCGCAGACATCAAAATGACCGCAGCGAAACCCTATGACGAAATGTATGCCGCCGATGGTTCGGTGCGCGCCCATTACCGCAGCTACGCCGACTGGCTCGAACGGATGCCGCGCGAACGCATCGAGCGCAAGCGCGGCGAGGCCGACGTCGCCTTCCACCGCGTCGGCATCACCTTCAATGTCTATGGCGCCGACGGCGGCAAGGAGCGGCTGATCCCGTTCGATCTGCTGCCGCGCATCATCCCCGGCGATGAATGGACGGCGCTCGAAGCCGGTCTGCGCCAGCGCGTGAGGGCGCTCAACGCCTTCCTGACCGACGTCTATCACGGCCAGGAAATCCTGCGCGCCGGCCGCATGCCGTCCGACCTGGTGCTGAACAACGCCCAGTTCCGTACCGAGATGAAGGGCGTGGACGTGCCCGGCGGCCTGTACGCGATGATCGCCGGCATCGACCTGGTGCGCGCGGCGGGCGCCGACGGCAAGGGCGAGTACTACGTGCTGGAGGACAACCTGCGCGTGCCCTCGGGCGTCAGCTACCTGATCGAGAACCGCAAGATGATGATGCGGCTGTTCCCCGACCTGTTCTCGCGCTACCGCGTGCAGCCGGTGGAACACTACCCCGACCTGCTGCTGGAGACGCTGCGCGCGGTTGCGCCCGAGGGCGTGCTCGACCCCACTGCGGTGCTGCTGACGCCGGGCGCCTACAACAGCGCCTACTTCGAGCACAGCTTCCTGGCCCAGCAGATGGGGATCGAACTGGTCGAAGGCCAGGACCTGTTCGTCAAGGACGACACGGTCTACATGCGCACCACCCAGGGGCCGCGCCGGGTGGACGTGATCTACCGCCGCATCGACGACGACTTCCTCGATCCGCAGGTGTTCCGCGCCGATTCCATGCTCGGCGTGCCCGGCCTGATGTCGGCCTACCGCGCCGGCCGGGTGACGCTGGCCAACGCGGTCGGCACCGGCGTCGCCGACGACAAGTCGATCTACCCCTACGTGCCGGAGATGGTGCGCTTCTACCTGGGCGAGGAACCCATCCTCAACAACGTGCCCACCTACATGCTGCGCAACGAGGAGGACCTCGCCTACACGCTCGCGCACCTGCCCGAGCTGGTGGTGAAGGAAGTCCATGGCGCCGGCGGCTACGGCATGCTGGTCGGGCCGGCGGCGACCAAGGCCGAGATCGAGCATTTCCGCCAGCTCATCATTGCCGCGCCGGAGAAATACATCGCCCAGCCGACGCTGTCGCTGTCGACCTGTCCGACTTTCGTCGAAGCCGGCATCGCGCCGCGCCACATCGACCTGCGCCCCTTCGTGCTGTCGGGCGGCAAGGAGATCCGCATGGTGCCCGGCGGCCTGACGCGGGTGGCGATGCAGGCCGGTTCGCTGGTGGTGAATTCCTCGCAGGGCGGCGGCACCAAGGATACCTGGGTGGTCGGCTGAGGCCGCTCACCTGCCTTCAGCCGCCTGTCCCCGTCCGTACCCCATATCCGATGAAACTGGGAGAACGATCATGCTGAGCCGTACCGCCGATCACCTCTACTGGATGGCGCGTTATACCGAACGTGCGGAAAACACCGTGCGCATGCTCGACGTTTCTTACCGGATGTCGCTGCTGCCGCGCAACAACGGCAGCAGCGACGACGGCTGGGGCGCGATCCTCGCCATCAGCGAACTGACCGACGCCTACGCCCGCAGCGGACGGCCGCTGACGGCGCGCGACGTCATCGAGTTCGTCGTGCTCGACCGCGACAACCTGTCGAGCGTGTGGAACTGCCTGCGTGCGGCGCGCGAGAATGCGCACGCGGTGCGCGGCACGCTGACCGCGGAAATGTGGGAAACCACCAACGCCACCTGGCTCGAAATCCGCGACATGACGCCGGAAAAGCTGCAGGTGACCGACCTCGGCGAGTTCTTCGAGTGGGTGAAGTTCCGCTCCCATCTGCTGCGCGGCGTCACCTTCGGCACCATGCTGCACGACGACGCCTTCCAGTTCGTGCGCCTGGGCACCTTCCTCGAACGTGCCGACAACACCGCGCGCCTGCTCGACGTGAAGTACCACAACCTGCTGCCGCAGACCGAGAGCCCGACCGGCACCACCGACTACTACCAGTGGGGCGCGCTGCTGCGCTCGGTGTCGGCCTTCGAGACCTACCGCCACGTCTACCGCGACGTCATCACGCCCTACAAGGTCGCCGAACTGCTGATCCTCAACCACGCCATGCCGCGCTCGCTGCATGCCTGCGTCGACGAGGTCAACGACATCCTCGGCGAGATCGCCAACCTGCACTCGGCCGAAGCCGCGCGCCAGGCCGGCGAACTCCATGCCACGCTGCACTACGGCCGCATGGACGACATCTTCGACACCGGCCTGCACCCCTGGCTCGAGCGCTTCCTCGAGCGCATCAACCGGCTGGGGGATCGCATCGGCGACAACTTTCTCGTTCCGGTCGCCGCCTGAACGCTTCCTGGCGCCGCCCTCGGTTTGCTCGTGGACCGGCGGCGCCGAACAATGACCCGACAGGACTGCCCGCATGACTTATTGCGTTGCGATGTGCCTCGACGAGGGACTCGTCTGTCTGTCCGATTCCCGCACCAACGCGGGCGTCGACCATATCAACACCTTCCGCAAGATGACCGTCTTCGAGCGTGCCGGCGACCGGGTGCTGGTGTTGATGAGCGCCGGCAACCTCGCCATCACCCAGGCGGTCATCAACATCCTGCGCGAACATGCCGCGGTACAGGACCGCCAGAGCCTGTGGAGCGCGCCGACCATGTTCGAATGCGCGCGCCTGGTCGGCGACACCATCCGTCGCGTGCATCAGCGCGATGCCGAAGCCTTGCAGCAGTTCGGCGTCGAATTCAACGCCTCCTTCATCCTCTGCGGCCAGATCGCCGACGAGCCGCCGCGGCTGTTCAGCATCTACGCCGCCGGCAACTTCATCGAGGCCTCCAGCGACACGCCCTACTTCCAGATCGGCGAATCCAAGTACGGCAAGCCGATCGTCGACCGCGTGGTCAATTGCCGCACCTCGCTCGACGAAGCCGCCAAGTGCGCGCTGATCTCGATGGATTCGACGATCCGCTCGAACCTGTCCGTCGGCCTGCCGCTGGACCTGCTGATCTACAAGCGCGACAGCCTGAAGGTGACGCGCCACGTCAGCATCGATGCCGACAATCCCTATTTCGACATGATCCACAACCAGTGGGGCGCCAACCTGCGCCGGGTGTTCGCCGAACTGCCCGATCCCGACTGGGCGACCTGGCCGCAGGAAGCCGTGCCGCGCCCGCGCGTGCGGGACATGGGCGAGACCGCGGTATGCGAAGCCGCCGGCAAGAAGGGGTGAGGCAGGATGGAGGCAGTGGGATGAAGAAAAAAGGGCTGCGTGTGATCGCAGCCCTTTTCCGGGATGAATGTGGCGGAGCGGGCGGTGCGCGTGCACGCCCGACTCCGCGAGCGGGTGCCGACGCTGAAGCGGCTCCCGATCTACGACTTGAAACGCCCCACCAGCCCGTTCAGTTCATCCGATAGCTGCGACAGCCGCCCGGAATCCTCCTGCGCAGAGCTGGCCAGGCGCTCGACCAGCTGCGCCTCGTCGTAGATCTGCTGGATATGCTGGTTGATCTCTTCGGCCACCCGGTGCTGCTCCTCCGCTGCGGCCGATATCTGCAGGTTCTGGTCCCGGATTTCATCGACCGACAGCTGGATGCCTTCGAAGCTCTCCCGCGCATTCTCGATCGACGACACGCTGGCACGCGACAGATCCAGGCAGCTTTCCATTTTCTGCGAGACCTCGTTGGTCTTGCTGCCGAAGGTGTTGAGCAACTGGACGATTTCGCCGGTGGAGTCGGAGGTGCGCTTGGCCAGAACCCTCACTTCATCCGCAACCACGGCAAATCCACGCCCCTGCTCGCCTGCCCTGGCGGCCTCGATCGCCGCATTCAGCGCCAGCAGGTTGGTCTGTTCGGCGATGGCGCGGATGGTGTCCAGAATCTGGTTGATGTTGCGGCTGCCTTCCTCCAGCTCAACCATGGCCCGGGACGACTCGGCCAGGCGGCTGCCCAGGCGGTTGACGTTCTCGGTGCTCAACTCGATCTGCTGCTTGCCCTCGGCGACACGACGATGTCCGTTCTCGGCGGAGTCGGCGGCATTGCTGCACGAACGGGCCACCTCGTTGGCGGTGGCGACCATCTCCTTGAACGCGGTGGACACCAGCTCCGCCGCTTCGCGCTGGCGCCCGGCCGCCTGGTGCATGTTGCCGGCAACGTCGCTGTTGACCCGCGAGGCGTCCTGCAGCCTGGTCGATGCCGCGCCGATGCGCTGGATCAACTGGCGTATCGCGGCGAGAAACTTGTTGAACCAGCCCGCCAGTTCCGCGGTTTCGTCCTTGCCCTGGACCTCGAGATCGCGGCGCAGATCGCCATCGCCCTGGGAGATCGACTGCAGCCCGGCGCTGACCTGGCCGATGGGCTTGACGATCACCCTGGAGAACACCGCTGCGATCAGGGCAAAGACGATCGCCAGCACCACCACGATGGCCGCCGTCAGGTAGCTCATGCGGGTGGCCTCGCCCATGACTTCGCCGTGCTCGATCAGGCCCACGTAACGCCAGCCGAGGTCGGGCGAGGACCAGATGTTGGCCATGTAGCGCACACCGTCGATTTCCACCTCGGTGAAACCCTGCGTGGTGGCGGCCAGTTGGGCGTAGGGCGCGCCCAGCTCCTTGAGCTGCTTGAAATTGTGCCCGGCATCCCGGGGGTCGACCAGCACGATGCCGTCCTCGATCAGCATCACGTAGCCGCTTTCGCCCAGCTTGATGCTCTTGACCAGCTCGGTGAGGTTCTTCAGCGAAACGCTCACGACGAACACGCCCTTGGCCTTGCCTGCGCCGTCGAGCATCGCCCTGGCCGTACCGACCAGCGCCATGTCGTCCTTGTCGTAGTAGTAGGCGGGCGTGCGCACCGTCTTGCCCGGGCTGGCCATGGCGGCCTTGTACCAGGGGCGCGAGCGCGGATCGTAGTTCGCCAGCTGCGGGTCGTCCGGCCATTTGGCGTAGCTGCCGTCTTCCAGGCCGATGGAAAGGATCGCGGCCGAGGGGTGGGTGGTGCCATAGCGCGCGAACTGATCGATCACCTGCCGGGCCGCCGCCGGCATGGGCTGGCTGGCGGCATCGGCGGAGCGGTAGTCCTTCAGGCTGTCGACCCACGTATAGGCAGGGTCGGCTGCCATCTGATCGACGTTCTGCTGGGCGGCGTCGAAGAACTGGCGGATATTGCCGTCGATCTGGCGGATTTCGCGGGTGCTGCTGTCGATGAACTGGTCGACCGCCTGGCTGCGGGTGTTCAACACCGAAATCACGGCAACCAGGCTGACCGGGATAAAGGCGACCAGGACGAAAGCAAGGACGAGCTTGGTCTGTATTTTCATTGTGATAACCATCATGCATTGGGGTTGGGCGCAAACGGCTGCGGCACGGTGACATGTGCGGCGATCTGCTGCCGGCCCTGTATCGGCTCGATGGAGGCGAATCTTTAGCGGGGATTCCGGCCATGACGGGAAACAAGGCGGCTTCGCGCCTGTTTTTTTGTCCGCCGGGCCGCCCCAAGGCAAAAAGCGCCCCCCTGGGGGGCAGCGAGTCCGCGAAGCGGATGAGCGTGGGGGCATTTTTCGCCTGGTGGCCCGCGTGTATCCGAAGCGCCGGGACTTGCTTCCGCGGGAGGGCGCCCCTGCCGGGCGCACAATGAAAAAGGGCCAGCACTTTTCAGCGCTGACCCTTTGAATGCTTTGGCGGAGTGGACGGGGCTCGAACCCGCGACCCCCGGCGTGACAGGCCGGTATTCTAACCAACTGAACTACCACTCCTGAATCGAGGCCCGCTCGAGCCTCGATCTTGAAACCGGAAATGAAGGCAGAGCGCCCGATTTCCTTCGTAACTGTTTGATCTGGCGGAACTTCATGAAGCGCCGCAGCAGCAGTGCGGCGCATTATCCATGAATGCCCGAGGGCTGGCAACATTTCGCGGCAGGGGCTGCAGTGCAGCCCCATGAAGCCCGCGGCATACAATCGGCCGAACCCCGCAGGAGAGCATCCGGATGCGCCACATACTTGTCTATGCCGATTCCTTGTCGTGGGGAATCATCCCGACGACGCGCAAGCGTCTGGATTTCGATCGGCGATGGCCGGGTGTCATGGAGGCGTCGCTGTGTTCTTCAGGCCGGCGGGTTCGCGTCATCGAGGACTGCCTGAATGGCCGGCGCACCGTGTGGGACGATCCGTTCAAGCCGGGCCGCAACGGCCTCGTCGGCCTGGCGCAGCGGATGGAGATCCATTCGCCGCTCGACCTGGTCGTCCTGATGCTTGGAACGAACGACTTTCAATCGATGCACGAACACAATGCCTGGCATTCGTCCCAGGGCATCCTCGCCCTCGTGTCGGCCATCCGCACTGCGCCCATCGAGCCCGGCATGCCGGTGCCGCCCATTCTCGTGATTGCGCCGCCGGCCATCGAGCGTCCGAAAGGGCCGATCGCGCCGAAATTCGAAGGCGGCGAAACCAAGTGCATCGGGCTGGCTGCCGCCTATCGAAAGGCCTGCGATGAAGCCGGCTGCCATTTCTTCGACGCGGGCAGCGTCACCGCATCGAGCAGGGTCGATGGCGTGCATCTCGATCCGGAGCAGCACGAGGCACTCGGCAAGGCGGTGTCCAGTGTGGTGAAGGCCCTGATTTTCAAGGACTGAGCATTCGCACGTCCCGTGCCTGGCTGGTGAAGCTGGCGGAACGGGGAGGTGCGCTGCTGGGCAAGGCACTGCCCGCCCATTACGCATGGGTGGCGAACCTGATGTGCCACTTCAGTGCCGGGGAACGGCAACTGCTGAAGCAGCTCATGAGCAAGCTGCATCAGGCGGGCGTGGCGAAGTAGTTCAGGGGCATCCGGACGGCGGGCCGGAGGTTTTCGAGGCACAGGAAAGTATCGTTGCCGTAAATGTGTAGTCAGCTGTATTTCAGTTGGGAACCAATATCGCGCCGGATGCCTGCTGCCAACATGTGCATGCCGCCTGCCGGTCATGCACGAAACCGACCGTTCCTTTGCCTTTACCAAGGAAATCGGGCATGACCACAACCCATTCCGCCGAATCCCCGGCGTCCCCGCTTTCACTGCGCAGCAGCAGGCGCACGTCATCGGGCAGGTCGTGCATCACTTCGGCTGCAGCATGACGACGGAAGAACTGCTCGGAGCTCTGGACCATGTATGAACCGGGCTACTACGTGACGGCCAGGCGCGGATGATGCCGGTCGCCATCATCCGTGGCAGGGCTGGCGCGAGCGAGGGCAGGGGGAGCCCCCTGCCCTCGTGTGGCTCAGGAGAAGAACCAGTAGATGAAGCTTGCCACCACGACGGTGGACAGGATGTTCAGCACGAAGCCGACCTTCATCATCTCGGACTGCTTGATGTGCCCGGTACCGAACACGATGGCGTTGGGCGGTGTAGCCACCGGCAGCATGAAGGCGCACGAGGCGCCGATGCCGATCACGACCACCAGGATTTCCTTGGGCATGCCCATCTCGACGGCGATGGCGCCGAACACCGGCACCAGCAGCGCGGCGGAGGCGGTGTTGCTGGTGAACTCGGTCAGGAAGATGATGAACGCGGCCACGGCGAAGATGATGACCAGCGGTGAGGCGTCGCCCAGCCAGCCGGCGAGCGTCTGGCCCAGCACCAGCGAGGTGCCGGACGCACCCATCGCCGCGCTCAAGGTCAGGCCGCCGCCGAACAGCATCAGCACGCCCCAGTCGGTGTTGTCCACGATGTCCTGCCATTTGGCGATGCCCAGGATCACGATCAGGCATGCGGCCAGGATGGCCACCCAGGTGTCCGGCTGGCTGATTCCGAAAGCGTCGGTCAGCGACTTGCCGAAAATCCACGCCACTGCGGTGCATACGAACAGCACCATCGTAGTGACGCGCATGTGGGTCCAGGGAATGTTCTCAGCCTTGAATTCGACCTTGACGTTGAGCTTGGGACGCAGCACGACGTAGAGCGCGAGCAGCATCACCGGCATCATCAGCGCCATCATCGGCAGGCCGACCTTCATCCAGTCGGCGAAGTCGTAGTCCAGTGCCCGGGCGGCGATGGCATTGGGCGGCGAGCCGACCATCGTGCCCATGCCGCCGATGCTGGCGGAGTAGGCGATGCCCAGAAGGATGAACACGAAGGTGCCGCGATCCTTCTTCGAGTCCATGTGCGACAGCAGGCCGAGCGCCAGCGGCAGCATCATGGCCGCCGTGGCGGTATTGGAAATCCACATCGACAGGCCGGCGGTCACGGCGAAGATGGCCAGCACCGCCACGCCCAGATGCCCGCCCGACATGGAAACGATGTACATCGCGATCTTGCGGTCGAGCTGCTGCATGTGCAGCGCCGTGGCCAGCGCGAAGCCGCCGAAGAACAGGAAGATCGTCGGGTCGGCGAAGGTGCGCAATGCCTGGGTGGTGGTGATGGGCTTGAGATCGTCGCCGGTTCCGAACGGCATGCCGAACAGCACGACCAGCACCGGTACCAGCAGAGCGGTGATGGTGATGTGGATCGCCTCGGTCAGCCACAGAATGCCGATGAACAGCAGCAGGCTCAGACCCTTGTTGGCGTTCTGGTCGTAGGGCAGGGTGTTGTACATTGCGATTGCAAGCACTGCCGCGATCGCGATGATGATCCAGCCCTTGACGATGCCGTGTGGCATGGCGTTGGTGGGCGTCTCCATGTGCGGAACACTCATGGCCTCTCCTATGCTTGTGTTGTGATGGTGGGGCCGACGGAGTTTAACAGCGGGATCAGGCCAGTCTGATCCGTAATTTCCCCATAAGATGCAGGGTATATCTTTGCGTCATGATGTCTCCGGCGCTGCACGTACGGCCTGATGCCCATGCTCGCCCGTTGTGCTGCCCGGTCCAGGATGCATGGGAGAGAATGGCGGGATGGATTCGATCTACCTCTTCGTGGCGGCGGGCGCCGTGGTGGCGGGTTTCGTGCAGGGCCTGTCGGGTTTTGCGTTCGGCATGGTGTCGATGTCGATCTGGGCCTGGGTGCTGGAGCCGCGGCTTGCGGCGGTGCTGGCGGTGTTCGGCGCGCTTACCGGACAGGTGATCGCCGCCGTCACGGTGCGCCGCGGTTTCGATCTGCCCAGGCTGCTGCCCTTCGCGCTGGGCGGGCTGGCAGGCGTACCGCTGGGGGTGTGGGTGCTGCCGCATCTCGACGTGGCGGTGTTCAAGGCCGTGCTGGGTACGCTGCTGGTGCTTTGGTGCCCGGCCATGCTGATGTCGGCCGGATTGCCGCGCATCGAGCGCGGCGGGCGGCTGGCCGATGCGGTGGTAGGCATGGCGGGCGGGGTGATGGGCGGCATCGGCGGTTTCACCGGCGTGCTGCCCACGCTGTGGTGCACCTTGCGCGGCTGGCCCAAGGACCAGCAGCGGGCAGTGATCCAGAACTTCAATCTGGCGATGCTTGCGGTGACGATGGGAAGCTACCTCGCCACCGGCATCGTCACGGCAAGCCATCTGCCTTTCTTCGGCATCGTGGTGCTGGCGGTGCTGGTGCCGGTGCTGCTGGGCGCGCGGCTGTATGTCGGCATCAGCGAGGAACGTTTCCGCCAGATCGTGCTGGGGCTGCTGACCGCATCCGGCGTGGCGCTGCTGGCGTCGTCCGTGCCGGTGCTGGCGCGGCGCTTGCTGTGAGGCGCTATACTGGCGGGCGGAGATGGCATTCCTCCCTTAACCGCCGCAGCGTGCGGCTGATGATGCCTGCGACTGGCCGGACAGGCCGCGTAGGTGCGTGCTGCCTGTCCTCGATGACAATTCAATGATGAGGACGATTCGGCAATGTGGAAACCCATCATCGCCATTGCCGTGGGTGCAGCGCTTGGCGGCCTGCTGCGCTGGGGTCTGGGTCTCAAGCTCAACAGCCTGTTCCCGGACATGCCGCCCGGCACGCTGGCGGCCAATCTGATCGCCGGCTACGTGGTCGGTCTCGCGATGGCCTTTTTCGCCCAGATGCCCAGCCTGTCGCCCGAGTGGCGCCTGTTGGTCATCACCGGTTTCTGCGGCGGCCTGTCCACCTTCTCGACCTTCTCGGCCGAGATCGTTCATCTGTTGCAGCGAGGCCTGTACGCAGGTGCGATGGGGGCGGTCGCCATTCACGTCGCGGGCTCGGTGGCGATGACGCTGCTGGGCGTCGCCACGGTGGCGTGGCTGCGCTCCTCCTGATGCGGCGTCAGCCGTTGGTGGAAGCCGTGCCGGCGGCGCCGGCATCGGACACCTGCCGCCTCGTCGCCAGCGCAAGCGCCACCACCGCCAGCGCGAGCGGCACGAAGGACACCCACAGCACCGCGTTCCAGCCGTAGGCCGACAGCAGTCCGCCCGACGAGAACGAACCCAGCGCCATCAGGCCGAACACGATGAAGTCGTTGAACGACTGCACCCGCGTCTTCTCTTCCGGCCGGTGGCACTCCAGCACCAGCGCGGAAGCGCCGAGGAAGCCGAAGTTCCAGCCCAGGCCCAGCAGGATCAGCGCCCACCAGAAGTGCACGACTTCCGCGCCGACCAGCCCGGCGGCAGCGGACAGGCCGATGAGCAGCAGGCCCGCCGTCGCCACCCGCCCGGCGCCGAAGCGGCCGATCAGGCTGCCGGTGAAGAAGCTGGGCGCATACATGGCGATGACGTGCCACTGCAGGCCCAGATTGGCCGATGCCTGGGAATGCCCGTGCATGTGCATCGCCAGCGGAGCGGCTGTCATCAGGAAGTTCATCAGCATGTAAGACACCGCGCCGCAGACCGCGGCGGCGACGAAGCGCGGCTGGCGCGCGATCACGGCGAGCGGGCGGCCCCCGCCGGCCATTTCGTCCGCTGTCGGCATCGGCAAGCGCACGCCGAGCAAGATGAAGGCCGAGATCGCCGCGACTGCCGCCTGCACCAGGTAGGTGGCGGCGAACAGGTGCGGCTGCCACAGATCCATCGTCCAGGTCACGAGTTGCGGTCCGACCACGCCCGCCGCCACGCCGCCGGCCATCACCAGTGACAGCGCCCGTGCCCGGCGATGGGGCGCCACGCCGTCGGCGGCGGCGAAGCGGAAGCTCTGCACCACGGCCGCATAGCTGCCGGCGAAGAAGGTGGCAACACAGAACAGCCAGAACGAATCGATGATGACCGCAACAAATGCCAGCAGTCCGGCCAGCACGCCGGCCGCGGCGCCGGCCAGGAAGGCCGCCAGCCGCCCCCGGCGCCGTGCCAGCGCCCCCAGCGGCAGGATGCAGGCCGCCATGCCGACCACGAAAATGGACACGGGCAGGGTCGCCAGCATCGGCGACGGTGCCAGTGCGTTGCCGACGATGGCGCCGGTGGCGAAGATCACCACCGCGTTCGCGCCGGCCAGTGCCTGCGCGATGGCAAGCCGCCAGATGTTGCCGCGCTGGGTTTGCTCCGGCAGCAGGTCGGGGGTGGAGGGCATGGTGGCGGTGTGCTCGTCGGTCATTGTTTTTTGGTCGTGCCGCGATGGACTGCCTGTGCTCACATCCGGCTGAGCGCCAGCACGGCGAATCGCGCCAGCAGGCCGGCTGCTTCGGGCGTCGGATGGGCGGCGGCGCCGGATGCCGGGGTGAGCCGGTCGAGATAAGCTTGCATCGCAGCGGCGGAAAACTCGGGGTGGAATTGTACGCCCCAGGCGCATTTGCCGATGCGAAACGCCTGATGCGGTTCATGCGCGTTGTACGCCAGCCGGGTGGCGCCGGGCGGCAGCTCCAGCGCCGATTGCCGATGGACGAGCTGGGCGGGGAAACTGTCGGGCAAGGCCGAGAACAAGGGGTCTTGCCGGGCGGCGGGCGTCAACTCGATGCTGCGGGTGCCGATTTCCAGCCCCGCCGGATGGTCGTCGACCCGCCCGCCCAGTGCATGGGCGAGCAACTGGTGGCCGTAGCAGATGCCGAGCACGGGCACCTCCGCCTCCACGCAGGCGTTCAGCCATTGCCCCAGCCGCTCGCTCCAGGCGGCGCGTTCGCTCACCATCGCATGCGAGCCGGTGACGACCACGCCCGCGATGTCGGCCGGGTCCGGCAAGACAGGGCCGGTGCGCGCATCCAGGCAGCGGTGCGGAGCGGATGGTCCGAGTCCGGCGGCAATCCAGTCGCCGAAATCGCCTGCCGAATCCCGGGAATGACGGATTTCGGGATGGGGCTCGCCGGTGACGGCGATGAGGATGGGCTTCTGCATGGAGCGTGCTATATCGAAAGGGAAGGGGTGCCTGCAATTTTAGCGCTCCGGCGTCGATGTCGATCGGATGCACCGGCAGGCTGCAGGCCCCGTGCTGGCGCGAGGCGATCGGCGACGGTACTCTCTCGCGTGTCTCGATCCACGGAGAGGTCCATCGTGAAGCGCGTCCTTCTGCCCGCCTTGCTGTTCGCCGTCCCCATCTTGTCCCATGCCGGCACCGAGGCGGAAGAAAGGCTGGAAGCCCTGGGCCTGCTGATCAAGCATTCGGAGACCGTGGCGTGCGACACCACCTTCCGCGGCCACAAGTCCGCCAGGGAATTGCTCAAGAACGTCCATACCATCGAGCGCGACGAGGAAATCGGCAGCGCCACCTACTACATCCTGTGGGGCGGTGACATGGGCTGCAATCGCGGCGCGGGCACGTCCTCCTGGTTCGTCAGCGAAGTCGGACGCCATTCGGATTCGAGGCCGTTCATGGTCCGGACCAACCATGCTTTCGGCGAGCGCTTCGCCAGCGAGGTCAATCCGAGGTTCATCAGGGAACTGCAGAGGACGGGCGACAGGCAATTCGTCGTCGTTTCGTCCGAGCTTGCCGGGAACGATGCCAACAATTTTCCCAGCAGCCGGTATCGATACACGCTGGAGATGCAGCAAGGGGTCTGGCAGGTGGTCGACAAGAAGTTTCTCGGCAGGAACGAGTATTGATGCTTCATCGCAGCGAGCCGGCGGTTGCCGGCTTCCGAGGCGTGTTGATGCGCCGCCGTCAGCATCAGGCTCGCGGCGAACTTCATCCCGGCCGGCAGCGGAATCGCCGGCCCGATCATTGTTTCTCGAGAAACACCGTCCGTCTGATTTCGTCCTGGACGACGGGCAGAAAACCGGCGTCGATCACGAAGCTGCAGCCGATGCCCTTCTGGGCGGCCGGCGTCAGGACGCCGTGCAAGTCCTCCATGAAGATGGAAGTCTCGTCGGCCACGTCGCGAATTTCTTCCACGTCTTCAGGGCAGTGCTCGCGCAGCGTGGCTTCGATCACCCACTGGCCGTGCTCGTGGCACAGCACGATCCTCCTGAGGTTGGGAGAAATCGCACCCAGCAGTCCCTGCATCAGCATGAGCTGCACCCAGTTCCAGTCCTCGTTGGTCGGCATCAGAAATTCCAGACGAAGCTTTGGCCGTTCCCGGTGAGCATCACCGAGCTCCGGGAGGCTTTGCAGGCCCAGCGCTGGATCGTTCGGTCGAGCGAGGCGCCGGGTTCGAACAGGCAATCCGGGTCGAATACCACGGCGCAGCGCTCCGCCGGAGCCCGCGCCGACTCGTAGCTCAGCCACTGCACCTCGCGTTCCCGGGCAGCGGCGGCCACGGCGTGGGTGGCGCCGTAGCCGCTGCCATGCGTCCATGCGGTGTGCGCCCGTACCCAGGGTTCGGACATCAGGTCGATCGATGTTCCCTCGATCCTGGCCCGGAAGAAACTATGCTCGGTGAGCAGTACTTCGTCCTGCAGGCCCATGCTGTCGATGATGAAGCGGTGGCGCCAGTATGCGACTTCGGCGCAGGCGCCGTAGATGTTTTCGGCGCCGTACCACTGGCCCTTCGACCTCGGCGGGCGGAAGCGGCTCGCGTGGGCGGGGTTGTAGCGGAACGGGGTGATCAGCAGGTAATGCTTGGGACGGGCCGTGTGCGGCAGCGCCGGCTTGCTGCCTTCCAGCAGCGATTCCAGCAGGTCCTGTTCTTCCGGCGTATCCACCAGGCGCATCGTCGATACCACGTGCTGCGCTTCGACACCGCGCCACGCATTCATGCTGCGCACGGCTATCGAGCCGTCGAACCACCGCGAGTCCCAGGACGTCACGAGGGTGCCCGCATGCCGTCGAGGTAGTTCAGCGCGGCGACCAGCCCTTCGGCCTTCTGGACCAGCTTGCGGGGCTCTCCACCGAGCGCATCATTCGGGCTGTTCATCCAGGCGAGGCGCTTCTGGTCGTCCGTGCCCACCAGCGCATCCAGCGACCGGTACACGCGCACCAGAAGCAGCGCCAGCTCGCCCTCCTTCGATTCCGGGTCGATGCGCTTGTCGCCCTTCAGGATGCGTGAGACGGTCGGTTCGCTGACGCCGATGGTACGCGCGAGCGCCGCGCCTGAAAGCCCGAGCAAGCGGCCCGCTCTGGCCGTGGCTTTTGCCAGCACTTCACCGGGATCGGCTTTTGTCACGATGCCTTGCTTCATGGCGTTCCCCTTTTGGGTGCGGCGATTTCTGTGGAAATATTATTGATCAGATGCCGAATATTTTCACGGAAAATTGAAGCCTTGCAGCCGGTGTGCGCTTCGTACGAGGAGATAATCTGGCTCGCAGTGTCCGGAAACGAAAAAAGGAGCCGAAGCTCCTTTTTTCTGCAACCCTGCGGCTGCGCCGTACTGGAGCGGGAAACGAGTCTCGAACTCGCGACCTCAACCTTGGCAAGGTTGCGCTCTACCAACTGAGCTATTCCCGCGTAAAACCTCTGGCTGGCCAGGCAGTTGCCTGGTGCCCATGGGCAGGATCGAACTGCCGACCTCTCCCTTACCAAGGGAGTGCTCTACCACTGAGCCACATGGGCAGTTCCTGCCTGTTCCCGGCTCGTTCAGAGCCGGGATTGAAAAGGCCGACCCTTGCGAATCGGCCTTTCATGTTGTCTGGTGGGGGCACAAGGACTCGAACCTTGGACCAATTGATTAAGAGTCAACTGCTCTACCAACTGAGCTATACCCCCGGTGCCTTGCGGCGGATCGGCGTTTCCGTCGATCAAGAGCCGCGAATTATAGAGAGGCTTCCTGCCCGGCGCAACATCCGCGCGGATATTTTTTGCTCAGGCGAGGATGCGGCCCGCACGCCGCCGCGTACCGACGCCTGCCAGGCCGGCGAGCCCCTGTCCGCCGTGGGCATGGCAGATGGCGCAGGCGAGCGCGTCGGCGGCGTCGGGGCTGGGGCAGGCATCGAGCGCGAGCAGGCGCTGCACCATGTGCTGAACCTGTTCCTTGGCCGCCTTGCCGTAGCCGACCACCGACTGCTTGACCTGAAGCGCGGTGTATTCGGCCACCGGCAGTTCGCAGGACACCGCACCGCAGATCACCGCGCCGCGCGCCTGTCCCAGCAGCAGCGTGGACTGCGGGTTGACGTTGACGAAGACCTTCTCGACCGCGACGACGTCGGGCTGGTAGGTGGCGATGACCTCGCGCACGCCGTCGAGCAGGGTCTTGAGGCGGCCGGGCAGTTCGCCGTCGGCGGTCTTGATGCAACCGCTGGCGACGTAGCGGAGCTGGCTGCCGAGCTGGTCAACCAGGCCGAAGCCGGTGATGCGCAACCCCGGGTCCAGCCCGAGGATGCGGGTGGTGACGCTGCGCGAGGCGGCGGCCTTGCTCAAATCTGCACGGCGGTGCCGCTGACGCACACCATCAGCATGCCGTTGTCCGCGCCCAGCACTTCGTAATCGACGTCGATGCCGATGACCGCATTGGCGCCGAGCTTCTTCGCTTCCGCTTCCATCTCGTTCATCGCGATGCGGCGGGCGTCGGACAGCGTGCGTTCGTAGGCGCCGGCGCGGCCGCCGACGACGTTGCGGATCGACGCGAACATGTCCTTGAAGATGTTCGCGCCGATGATGGCTTCGCCGTTTACGACGCCCAGATACTGGCGCACCGGGCGGTTTTCGAGCGTGGACGTGGTGGTCATCAGCATGATCTGTTCTCCGCTTTGGGGGGAAACCGCATTCTAGCCCTTGCGGGCGAGCCAGACGCCAGCCACTGCCACGGCCATGCCGGCGAGCGCGATGGCGCTCAGCGTCTCGCCGAACATCGCCCAGGCGATCAGTGCGGTGGTTGGCGGCGTGAGATAGAACAGGCTGGCGACATTGACCGCGCTGCCGCTGCGGATCAGCAGGTTGAGCAGGCTGATCGCGCCGAGCGACAGCACCAGCACCAGCCACAGCAGGGCGAAGATGAAGTCGCCGCTCCAGTCGATGGCCATCGTTTCGGTCTGGCTGGCGAGCAGCGCGGTGACCGCCAGCGTCGGCACGAACTGCACCACCGAGCCGGTGCGCAGGTCGAAGCGCGGGCAGAAGCGCTTCTGGTACAGCGTGCCGGCGGTGATGCCGAGCAGCGCCGCCAGCGCCGGTGTCAGCATGTGCAGCAGGGCCTCGGATGTCACGCCGTCCACCGTCGCCTTGCTGCCGACGACCAGGCCGACGCCGGCGAAGCCCAGCGCCAGTCCTGCCCATTGGCGCGGCGACACGCGTTCGCCCAGCAGCAGCCCGGCGCAGGCCGCGGTCAGCAGCGGCTGCATGCCGACCACCAGCGCCGACACGCCGGCCGGCAGGCCGCGGTCGATCGACATGAACACGCCGCCCAGGTACAGCGCATGCACCAGCAGGCCGGTGACGCCGATGTGGAAAGCTTCGCTCGGACTGGAGGGCCAGGGCGCGCGCATGAGCAGCGCCAGCGCCGTCATCAGCGCGATCACCAGCACGTAGCGGGCGGCCAGGAAGGTCAGCGGCTCGGCATAGGGCAGGCCGAACTTGGCGCCGATGAAACCGGTACTCCACAGCAGCACGAACAGCAGCGGCGTCAGGCGCTGGACCCAGGGCGAAGAAAAGGCGGTGGACGGCATGGTCGGAGGGGGGGCTGGGGCAGCGGAAAAGAAAGCGGCGCCGGGCGCCGCTGTCGGGTGCGTGCGGTCGAAGGCCGCCAGCTTACTCGCCGATCTCCGCCGAGGTATAGACCTCCTGGACGTCGTCGAGGGACTCCAGTGCGTCGAGCAACTTCTGCATGCGCACGGCCTCGTCGCCGGACAGCTCGATGACGTTCTCCGGCTTCATCGTCACTTCGCCGAATTCGGCGGTGAAACCGGCCTGTTCCAGCGCTTCCTTCACCGTGGTGAACTCCCACGGGCCGGTGATGACTTCGATCGAGCCGTCGTCGTTGGTGAGAACGTCCTCGGCGCCGGCGTCGAGCGCCGCTTCCATCAGCGTGTCCTCGTCGGTGCCCGGGGCGAACAGCAACTGGCCGCAGTGCTTGAACTGGAAGGCCACGCAGCCGTCGGTGCCCATGTTGCCGCCGTACTTGGAGAAGGCGTGGCGCACGTCGGCGACGGTGCGGGTCTTGTTGTCGGTCAGGCAGTCGACCATCACCGCCGAGCCGCCGATGCCGTAGCCTTCGTAGCGGGTTTCCTCGTAGCTGACGCCCTCGAGTTCACCGGTGCCTTTCTTGATCGCGTTGTCGATCTTGTCCTTGGGCATGTTGATGCCCTTGGCCTTGTCCACCGCCAGGCGCAGGCGCGGGTTGAAGCTGGGGTCGCCTCCGCCCATCTTGGCGGCGACGGTGATTTCCTTCGCCAGCTTGGAGAACGCGGCGCCGCGCTTCTCGTCCTGGCGCCCCTTGCGGTGCTGAATATTGGCCCACTTCGAATGACCAGCCATAAGACCCTCGATACTGCCGTAAGCGGTTGAAAGTTGCGCAGTAGTCCAACCCGCTGGCGCCCGGCCGCACGCCGCGCATCACCTGCGCTCGTCGCTGTGCTGTTTCGGCTTGCCATCGGCCGTCGCCGGTGCCGCTGGCGGCCTGATAAACTCGGGCGCGATGCGGGTGCCCCGCCGACCACATGACCACTCCGGAGTGATGCGATGACCGAAGCGCTGCTGATTGCCAAGACCGCCGACAAGGAAGTCCACCTGCTGCCGCGCCTGGCCAACCGCCACGGTCTGATCACCGGCGCGACCGGCACCGGCAAGACGGTGACGCTGCAGAAGCTGGCCGAATCCTTCGCTTCCATCGGCGTGCCGGTGTTCATGGCCGACGTCAAGGGCGACCTGTCGGGCATCGGCGCGGCGGGGACCAAATCCGACAAGCTGATGCAGCGCCTGGCCGCGATCGGCATCGACGAATACACGCCGCGCGCCAACACCGTGGTGTTCTGGGACGTGTTCGGCGAGCAGGGCCATCCGGTGCGCGCCACCATCTCCGACATGGGGCCGCTGCTGATCTCCCGCCTGCTGAATCTCAACGATACCCAGACCGGCGTGCTGACGCTGGTGTTCAAGGTCGCCGACGACAACGGCCTACTGCTGCTCGACCTCAAGGACCTGCGCGCGATGGTGCAGCATGTCGGCGAGAACGCGAAGCGCTTCACCACCGAGTACGGCAACATCTCCACCGCGTCGATCGGCGCCATCCAGCGCAACCTGCTGGCGCTGGAGCAGCAGGGCGGCGACCTGTTCTTCGGCGAGCCGATGCTCGACATCGCCGACCTGATGCAGGCCGATGCCGACGGCCGCGGCGTCATCAACGTGCTCGCCGCCGACCGCCTGTACAACTCGCCCAAGCTGTACTCCACCTTCCTGCTGTGGATGCTGTCCGAACTGTTCGAGCAGCTGCCGGAAGTGGGCGATCCCGACAAGCCGAAGATGGTGTTCTTCTTCGACGAAGCCCACCTGCTGTTCAACGATGCGCCCAAGGCGCTGATCGAGAAGATCGAGCAGGTCGTGCGCCTGATCCGCTCCAAGGGCGTCGGCGTCTATTTCGTCACCCAGAACCCGCTCGACGTGCCCGAGACCGTGCTCGGCCAGCTCGGCAACCGCGTCCAGCATGCGCTGCGCGCCTTCACCCCGCGCGACCAGAAGGCGGTGAAGACCGCCGCCGACACCATGCGGCCGAACCCGGCTTTCGACGCCGCGGCGGCGATCACCGAGCTGGGCGTGGGCGAAGCGCTGGTGTCCTTCCTCGACGAAAAGGGCAGGCCGCAGATCACCGAGCGCTGCTTCGTCATCGCGCCGGATTCGCGCCTCGGACCGCTGAGCGAAGCCGAACGCCGGGCGGCGATCGCCGGCTCGGTCATCTACGGCCACTACGAGAAGGCGGTCGATCGCGAATCGGCCTACGAAATCCTGCGTGCCCAGGCCGACAGCAAGACCGCGGCGGCACCGGCGAAACCGGGCGCTGCCGGCAGCGACGACAACGGCAACATGCTCAACGACATCCTGTTCGGCACCACCGGTCCGCGTGGCGGCCAGCGTGACGGCCTGGTGCAGATCGCCGCCAAGACGGTGACGCGTACCGTGGGTAGCAACCTCGGTCGCCAGATCGTGCGCGGCCTGCTCGGCTCGCTGCTCGGCGGCAAGCGCTGACGAGTCCGATTGGCTGAAGTACTGTCATGCCGGCCAAGCTTTCGTAGCGGCTTTAGCCGCGAAAACGGCCGTGTTGCCGCGCTGAGCGTAAAGTCGCTCCGGAAAGCTTATTGCGGCTGGGCGCCCCGGCTTCAGGCCAGATCCAGCCGCTTGCAGATCTCGGTGGTCAGGGCCGCCTGGTTCATGCTGTAGAAGTGCAGGCCGGGCGCACCGGCGGCGATCAGCTTGCTGCACAGCTCGGTGACCACGTCGAGGCCGAAGGCGCGGATCGAGCCGCTGTCGTCGCCGAAGGCCTCGAACTTGCGGCGCATCCAGCGCGGAATCTCGGCGCCGCAGGCATCGGAGAAGCGTGCCAGCTTGCTGAAGCTGCCGATCGGCATGATGCCGGGCACGATGGGGAGGTCGAGCCCCATCTTGCGGACCTCGTCGACGAAGTGCAGGTAGGCGTCGAAGTTGTAGAAATACTGCGTGATCGCCGAATTGGCGCCGGCTTCGGCCTTGCGCTTGAAAGCGAGCAGGTCGTCCTTCGGGCTGCGCGCCTGCGGATGCCATTCGGGGTAGGCCGCCACTTCGATCGAGAAGCGGTCGCCCGTCTCGGCGCGGATGAATTCCACCAGTTCGTTGGCGTAGCGGAACTCGCCTGCATCGCCCACGCCCGAGGGCAGGTCGCCGCGCAGCGCGACGATGCGGCGGATCCCGGCCTCGGCGTACTCCTGCAGGATCTCGCGGATGCTGTCGCGGGTCGAGCCGACGCAGGACAGGTGCGGCGCGGCCTCGAAACCGGCGGCGGCGATTTCCTTTACGGTGGCAAAAGTGCGTTCGCGGGTGGAGCCGCCGGCGCCGTAGGTGACGGAGAAGAAGGCCGGCTTCAGCGCTGCCAGCCGGTCGCGCGTGGTGCGCAGTTTTTCCCGCGCCTTCGGCGGTGGTGGGCGGGAAGAACTCGATCGAGATTTCAGTGTGGTTCATGCTGTGTCGGAATCGGTTTTGCCACCGGATGCACGGATGGCGTGGAAGAAGAATTCGCGGTTGCCGTCGCCGCCGGTGATCGGTGAATCGAACCAGTCGAGCACGATCAGCCCGGCCTCGTGCGCGGCGGCGCGCAGCCTGGCCTCGACGCCGGCATACAGCGCGGCATCGCGCACGATGCCGCCCTTGCCGAGGCCTTGCGGGCCGACTTCGAACTGCGGCTTCACCAGCGCCAGCACATGGCCGTCCAGCGACAGCAGCGCGGGCCATTGCGGCAGCAGCAGCGTCAGCGAAATGAAGCTGGCGTCGCACACCAGCAGGTCGAAACCCTGCGGCGGGAAATGCTCGCCCAGCGCAGCGGCGTCCAGATGGCGGGCATTGATGCCTTCGAGCGTGACGCAGCGCGGCTCGGCCGCCAGGCGCGGGTGAAGCTGGCCGTGGCCCACTTCGACGCCGACCACCTTCGCCGCACCGGCCTGCAGCAGGCAGTCGGTGAAGCCGCCGGTCGACTGGCCGACGTCGAGGCAGATTGCGCCATGCACGTCGAGTCCGCTGTGCGCCAGCGCGCCTTCGAGCTTCAGCGCGCCGCGCGAGACGAAGCGGTCGCTGTCGTCCGCTGCCACCGTCAATTGGGCATCGGGCGGCAGTACCTGCGCCGGCTTGGCCAGCGGCTGGCCTTCATGGCTGACGAGGCCTGCCTCGATCAGTGCCCGCGCGGCGGTGCGCGAAGGCGCAAGCCCTCGCGCCACCAGCAACTGGTCGGCACGCAGCATGCCGTGGCGCTCGGCCGGCGTCCTGGCTTCCGCCGGCTGGCGCGGCCGTCCCTGGCGGGCATGGAAGGAGTTCATGCTCATGCGGACGGCCCCACGATGTGCTCAGTAGCGGTAGTGCTCGGGCTTGTACGGCCCTGCCACCGGCACGCCGATGTAGTCGGCCTGGGCCTGGCTCAGCACGGTCAGCCTGGCGCCGATCTTCTTCAGATGCAGGCGGGCGACCATTTCGTCGAGCTGCTTGGGCAGCACATAGACGCCGACCGGGTACTCGGCGGTCTTGGCGAACAGCTCGATCTGCGCCAGCGTCTGGTTGGCGAAGGAGTTGCTCATGACGAAGCTGGGGTGGCCGGTGGCGCAGCCCAGGTTCACCAGGCGGCCTTCGGCCAGCAGGATGATGCGCTTGCCGTCGGGGAAGATGATGTGGTCGACCTGCGGCTTGATGTTCTCCCACTGGTACTGGCGCAGGCTGGCGACTTCGATCTCGGAGTCGAAGTGGCCGATGTTGCAGACGATGGCGTTGTTCTTCATCGCCTTCATGTGATCGTGGGTGATCACGCCGACGTTGCCGGTGGTGGTGACGAAGATGTCGCCGAGCGCGGCGGCTTCTTCCATGGTGACGACGCGGAAGCCTTCCATCGCCGCCTGCAGCGCGCAGATCGGGTCGATCTCGGTGACCCACACGGTGGCGCCGAGGCCGCGCAGCGACTGGGCGCAGCCCTTGCCGACGTCGCCGTAGCCCAGCACCACGCCGATCTTGCCGGCGATCATCACGTCGGTGGCGCGCTTGATGCCGTCGACCAGCGATTCGCGGCAGCCGTACAGGTTGTCGAACTTGGACTTGGTGACCGAATCATTGACGTTGATCGCCGGGAACTTCAACTCGCCGCGGGCGTGCATCTGGTACAGGCGGTGCACGCCGGTGGTGGTTTCCTCGGTGACGCCCTTGATCTGCGCCAGGCGGGTGGAATACCAGCTCGGATCGGTCTTCAGCTTTTCCTTGATGCTGGCGAACAGCACTTCGGCTTCTTCGCTGTCCGGCTTGTCGAGCACCGACAGATCCTGCTCGGCGCGCGCGCCCAGGTGCAGCAGCAGCGTGGCATCGCCGCCGTCGTCGAGGATCATGTTCGAGTAGCCGCCGTCGGCCCATTCGAAGATGCGGTGGGTGTAGTTCCAGTAGTCCTCGAGCGATTCGCCCTTGACCGCGAACACCGGCACGCCCGAGGCGGCGATGGCGGCGGCGGCATGGTCCTGGGTCGAGAAGATGTTGCACGAGGCCCAGCGCACTTCGGCGCCGAGCGCGGTCAGCGTCTCGATCAGCACCGCGGTCTGGATCGTCATGTGCAGCGAGCCGGTGATGCGCGCGCCCTTCAGCGGCTGGCTGGCGGCGTAGTCCTCGCGGATCGCCATCAGGCCGGGCATTTCGGTTTCGGCGATGCGGATTTCCTTGCGGCCCCAGTCGGCAAGCGACAGGTCGGCGACGACGAAATCCTTGAAATCAGCCACAGCGTTCATGTGATGCTCCGTGCTATGGCCGGGAGGGAAGGGGCATGGCGTGCGGCTCACCCGGCATCCCGAACCCGGCAGGGTTATGGGGAGAAACGCCTTCGGACGACACACGAAGGTGTTTCGGGCGAGCGCCGTTCAAACCGCCGCGGCAGCGAGCCGCGGGTTTCCGAGCCTGGGGGCCTGGGCTGGACGGCCCGGCGCCTCGCAGCGCTCCTCGGAACAAGGACAACATTATACGGCGACTGGCGGGGGAGTGCGCGCCTGGTGTCTCGGGCAAGGCGAGCGAGATGATCCGCCAGCGCCCGCCCATTGACGAAGACCGGTTCGCACATCGAGGTGGATGCCCTGGCGTTCTCGTCCGGAGGCTCGGCGATCGCCGGATTGGCGCCGGATTCTGCGCGGTGTGCAAGGGCGCAGCCATGCCGCGCCTACAGATTCTGCCCGGTCTGCCGATATCGCCCATCAGAATTTCCTAATTTCATCATTCTTGAGCCTCCGCTCCAGTGGCATCGGATCGCCATTGGCGGAGGCATGAGAGGAGACACATGGCACTGAAGACACTTTCCGTCCGGTCGCAGCTGGTACTGCTGGCGGCGGCAACCTGTGGCTTGCTGCTGTTCGCCCTGGGCGCCGCGCTGTGGCAGATGCAGGCAGGGGGCGCGCGGCTGTCCGGCTTCATCGATACCGAGCTGGCGGTCGAGCGCGACGTCATGCGCGCGTATGCGAACGGGCTCCAGATGGGGCAGGCGCTGCGCAACATCGTGCTCGATCCCGCCAACCCGAAGGCCTATGAGAACTTCGACGGCGCGAGGAAGCAGTTCGACGAGGCCTTCGGCCGTGTCGTGCAGCACGCCCGGGTGCTCGATGGCGGCGCCGGAGCCGCGGCGGAGATGCAGAAGATCGCCCAGCGCTGGGCGCCCTTGCAGGCGCAGGTGATCGAAAGCGTGCGCGCCGGCGATTCGCAAGGCGCGCGCGAGCTGCTGGTGCGCAGCGAGACGCCGGTCTGGCGCGAGATCCGCGCCGGGCTGCTGAAGCAGATCGCGCACCTCGAGCAATTGACGGCCGGCATGCGGGTCGAATCGGTCCAGGCGCTGGAGCGCAGCCGGATGGTCGTGGCGGCGCTGGGCGGGGCAGCGTTACTGGTGTGTGTTCTGGCGTCGGTGCTGGTGACTCGCAGCCTGCTCGGCCGCCTGGGTGGGGAGCCGGTCTATGCGGCGCAGGTCGCCCGTCGCATTGCCGATGGCGACTTGCAGCAGCCGGTCGCGGTGGAAGGCCGCAGCGCGCAGAGCGTGCTCGCAGCGATGCGGGAGATGCAGGCCGGACTAGAAACCACCATATGCAACATCCGCGCCGATGCCGTGCGCCTCGTGCGTGCCACGGCGCTGCTGCGCGACAACGAAGAGAAAGTCGCCACGGCGTCGCTGGCCCAGACCGATGCGGCGCAGTCGATCGCTGCCGCGGTCGAACAGCTCAGCACCAGCATTGCCGTGGTTGCGGAGCATGCCGGGGATGCGGGTCGCTTGAGCGGAGATTCCGAGCGGCAGGTGCGGGACGGCGTCGCGATCATCAACGGGGCCGTGACGGTGATCGGCCAGGTTGCCCAGCGCATGAGCGACTCTGCGGCGGTGGTGGCGGATCTCGGCGTCAGCGCCGAGAGCATCTCCAACATCGCGCAGGTCATCGAGGGGATCGCCGAGCAGACCAATCTGCTGGCGTTGAACGCCGCGATCGAAGCGGCGCGGGCGGGCGAACAGGGGCGGGGTTTTGCCGTGGTTGCGGATGAGGTGCGCAAGCTCGCCGAACGGACGCAGCAGTCGACACACGAAATCAATTCCATGATCGAGCGTGTTCAGGCCAGTGCGCGCCAGGCCGTCCAGACGATGGAGGAAGGGTGCAAGCTGGCGGGCGAGGGGGCCGAGAGCGCCGAACGGGCGTGGGTCGCCGTGGCGGCGATCGAAGGCGGTGCCGTTCGCGTGCGCGAGGCCGTCGGCTCGATCGATGTGGCGCTGGGGGAGCAGCGTCAGGTCAGTACGAACATCGCCGGCAGTGTCGAGCAGATCGCCCGCATGAGCGAGGCCAATCACGGCGCCACCCGGGATTCGCTGGATCGCGCGGAAGAGTTGGCCGCATTGGCCGGTGCGCTCGAACGGACGGTGGGGCGTTTTCGCGTGCAGGCCTGAAGTCGCGAGGCCGGCGTCCGAACCGGGTTCAGGCCTGCGGCGTGCGTCCATTGTGGCGCACCACCGATACGATCAGCGTGATGACGGTCAGCGGTATCACGTAGCCGAGCATGACGCCGGAGAAGGCCGGCAGCGCGGTGGGCTGCTGGGCTGACAGCACCAGCCAGGCGGTGTAGGCGGCGTAGTAGGCAAGGAACACGCCGCCTTCCCAGCGTGCGATCTCGCGTCCGGTCATCAGGATCGGCAGGCAGGCGAAAGCCACCGCGAGCATCACCCACAGGTCGAAGTTGCGTGCCGCTTCCGGTACCGGCAAGCCGCCCGATGCCACCAGGCCGGAGGCACCGATGACCGCGAAGATGTTGAAAACGTTGCTGCCCACCACGTTGCCCACCGCGATGTCGCGCTGGCCGCGCAGCGCGGCGACCACCGAGGTTGCCATCTCCGGCATCGACGTGCCGACCGCGACGATGGTCAGGCCGATCACCAGGTCGCTCACGCCGAAGGCCTTGGCCAGTGCCACCGCGCTCTCCACCAGCCAGTCGGCGCCGAGGACCAGCAGCCCCAGGCCGACGGCGATGAGCGCGATCTGCACGCTCCAGTGGCGGTCCCAGTTCGATGAGGGGATCTCGCCGGCGAATTCGTCTTCCGCTGCCGCTGATGCGCTGCGCGACTGGCGGATCAGGAACACCGTGTAGGCTACGACCAGCGCGAACAGCACACCGCCTTCGACGCGGCTGATGCCGCCGTCCAGTGCCATCACCAGCAGCAGCAGGGAGGCGCCGATCATGATGGGGATTTCCTGGCGGATGATCTGTTCGGCGACCATCAAGGGGGTGATGAGCGCCGATATGCCAAGGATGAGCAGGACGTTGGCGATGTTGCTGCCGACCACGTTGCCGATGGCCAGATCGGGTGAACCGGAGAGCGTGGCGCCCATCGACACTGCCAGTTCCGGCGCGCTGGTGCCGAAAGCGACCACGGTGAGGCCGACGACCAGCGGCGAGATGCCCACCGACACTGCCAGCCGCGAAGCGCCGCGCACCAGGAGGTCGGCGCCGACGACGAGGATGACGAGACCGAGAGCGAGCAGAAGGAGGTGGTCGAGCATGGGCAACTGCGGGACTAGGATGGCGAGGTGGGCTGGGCGCAAGAATAACAACGGCCACCCGTGCGGGGCGGCCGTTGCTTGTAATTGCTTACACCCTTACAGCCCGGCGTCGGCCTTCAGCGCGGCGGCCTTGTCGGTCTGCTCCCAGCCGAACTCCGGCTCGTCGCGGCCGAAGTGGCCATAGGCGGCGGTGCGGGAGTAGATCGGGCGCAGCAGGTCGAGCGTCTGGATGATCGCTTTCGGCCGCAGGTCGAAGTGTTTGCCGACCAGTTCGACGATCTTCTCGTCGGCAATTTTGCCGGTGCCGAAGGTGTTGACCATCAGCGACACCGGGCGGGCGACGCCGATGGCGTAGGCGACCTGCACTTCGCAGCGCTCGGCGAGGCCGGCGGCGACGATGTTCTTCGCCACGTAGCGGCCGGCATAGGCGCCCGAGCGGTCGACCTTGGAGGGATCCTTGCCCGAGAACGCGCCGCCGCCGTGGCGCGCAGCGCCGCCGTAGGTGTCGACGATGATCTTGCGCCCGGTCAGGCCGCAGTCGCCGTGCGGGCCGCCGACGACGAAGCGGCCGGTGGGGTTGACCAGGTAGCGTACGTTGCCCTGGAGCAGCTCCTTGGGCAGCACCGGCTTGATGATGAGCTCGACCACCGCCTCGTGGATCTGCGACTGGCTGACGTCGGGGTCGTGCTGGGTCGACACCACCACGGTGTCGATCGCCACCGGCTTGCCGTCGACGTACTTCACCGTGATCTGGCTCTTGGCATCCGGCCGCAGCCAGGGCAGGCGGCCGTCCTTGCGCACTTCGGCCTGGCGCTGCATGACGCGGTGCGCGTAATAGATCGGCAGCGGCATCAGGCTGGGGGTTTCGGTGGTGGCGTAGCCGAACATGATGCCCTGGTCGCCGGCGCCCTGGTCGAGCGGGTCGTCGTTGGCGTTATCCACGCCCTGGGCGATGTCGGGCGACTGGCGGTTGATCGCCGCCAGCACCGCGCAGCTCTTGTAGTCGAAGCCGATGTCGGAGTTGTCGTAGCCGATGCGGCGGATGACTTCCTGCGCGATCTCGCGGTAGTTGGGGTGGGCGGAAGTGGTGATTTCGCCCGAGATCACCACCAGGCCGGTCGACACCAGGGTTTCGCAGGCGACGCGCGCCTTCGGGTCTTCGGCCAGGATGGCGTCGAGCACGCCGTCGGACACCTGGTCCGCCACCTTGTCCGGATGGCCTTCGGAAACAGACTCGGAAGTAAACAGAAATTCAGCCATGTCGTACTGCTCCACAAACAAAAAATCCCCGATCAGCCAATGACTTGCGTCTGCGGCCAGCTCCGGGGATTTTGTCGGGCAGCCGACGCTTTAGCAGTATTTCCGCAAGGTCGACCTGTTTCGGGCCCGTTTGCCCGGTCGTTGCGCCCGCCCTGCAAGTTGTCGATTTAACTCGGCGGTGAGCCGCGATTATAGACCGGGATCGCCGGGTATGTAAGCATTCGGCCCTGCGTGCGGCGTGACCGCATGCACACGCCTGGGCGCGAAGCCTTCGCGCCTGCTCCTTCTTCCCTGTTTCCGGACCCGATTCCGACGTGCTGGTCGATCTTTCGTTTCGTCTTCTGTCGCGCCTGCCGCTGTCCTGGCTGCACCGCCTGGGCGGCTGGGCCGGCTGGCTGGTCTATCGCACCTCGCCGTCCTATGCGCGGCGCTTGCGTGCCAACCTGTTCAATGCGCTCGGCCGCGAGGACGAGGCGGTGCTGCGCGCCGCGGTCGCCGAAGCCGGCCGCCAGGCGATGGAATTGCCGTGGATCTGGCTGCGCCCGGCCGAGGAAGTCGTCGCCAGTGCGGTGCGCACCGAAGGCTGGGAACTGGTCGAGCAGGCACGCGCGGACGGCGCCGGCATCCTGTTCATCACGCCGCACCTGGGCTGCTTCGAGATCACCGCGCAGTGCATCGCGGCGAAGATTCCGATCACCGTGCTCTATCGTCCGCCGCGCAAGTCCGCCTTGCAGCCGTTGATGGAGGCGGGCCGGGCACGCGGCCAGATGCGCACCGCGCCGGCCGACCTGTCGGGCGTGCGCAAGCTGGTGAAGACGCTGCGCAGCCACGAGGCGGTCGGCATGCTGCCCGACCAGGTGCCGGGCGAAGGCGAAGGGGTGTGGGCGCCCTTCTTCGGCAAGCCGGCGTGGACGATGACGCTGGCGGCGCGGCTGGCGGCGGTGAAGGGGGTGCGCGTGATCTATACCTGGGCCGAACGTCTGCCGCACGGTCAAGGCTACCTGTTCCGCCTGCAGGCACCGACCGAGGCGCTGACCGGCGACCCGGATACGGATGCGGCGATCATCAACCGCGAAGTCGAGCGCATCATCCTGCAGTGCCCGCAGCAGTACCTGTGGGGCTACAACCGCTACAAGCAGCCGCGGGGCGGCGAGGGGGAAGCATGAGCCGCCTCGCCATCGGCCTGTTCTGGCTGCTGCACTGGCTGCCGCTGTCGCTGCTGTCGCGCATCGGCGAAGCCTTCGGCCTGTTGCTCTACGTGGTGGTGGCGCCGCGGCGCAAGGTGGTGCTGACCAACCTGAGGCTGTGCTTTCCCGAGCTGTCCGACGGCGAACGCCGCACGCTGGCGCGGCGCCATTTCGCCGTCAACGGCCGCAGCGTGCTCGAACGCGGCCTGGCGTGGTGGGCCAGCCCCGAGCGCCTGCGCCGGCTGGTGCGCATCGACGGGCTGGAGCGCCTGCAGGCACTGAAGGACGCCGGCAGGCCGGTGATCCTGCTGACGCCGCATTTCGTCGGCCTCGACATGGCGGGCACGCGGCTGTCGATGGAAGGCGACTTCGTCAGCGTCTATGCGCCGCAGAAGAACAAGGTCTTCGACCACTGGCTGCATCACGGCCGCAGCCGCTTCAACGACCAGTTGCTGCTCGCCCGCACCGACGGTGTGCGCGCCACCGTGAAGGCGATGAAGTCCGGCCGGCCGCTGTATTACCTGCCGGACCTCGACTACGGTCGCAAGGAGTCGATCTTCGTGCCTTTCTTCGGCGTCCCGGCAGCCACCATCACCGGCCTGCCGCGGCTGGCGCGGCTGGCGGGCGCGGCGGTGATGCCGAGCGTGGTGCGCATGCTGCCCGGCGGCGCCGGCTACGTGCTGGAACTGGGCGAACCGTGGGCGGACTATCCCTCGGACGACGTCGAGGCCGATACCCGGCGCATGAACGCCTGGCTCGAAGGCGTGGTGCGCACGATGCCCGAGCAATACTACTGGGTCCATCGCCGCTTCAAGACCCGGCCCGAAGGCGAGCCGCGCATCTACTGACACATCGCCGGTGGACGCTGAGCGGCGGGCTGGAGGACAATCGCCGGCCAGGGGCGTCTTGCTGCCTCTTTATTTTCTCTCCCTTTGGATTGCGATGAAGCTGCGTTTCACCAAGATGCACGGCCTCGGCAACGATTTCGTCGTCATCGACGCCACGCGGGCGCCGGTCGAGCTGACGCCGGCCCGTGTCAGGGCGATTGCCGACCGCCATTTCGGCGTCGGCTGCGACCAGTTGCTGGTGGTCGAGCCCGCGAGCCAGCCGGGCGTCGATTTCCGCTACCGCATCTTCAATGCCGACGGCGGCGAAGTGGAGCAGTGCGGCAATGGCGCGCGCTGCTTCGTCCGCTTCGTGCACGACAAGGGCCTCAGCGACAAGCGCGAGATCCGCGTCGAGACGCGCTCGGGCATCATTGCCCCGTGCCTGCGCGAAGACGGCCTGGTCACCGTCGACATGGGCGTGCCCGAGCTGGCGCCGGCCCGGATTCCCTTCCTGTCCGATTCCGACGCGGTCGTGCAGCCGCTGCCGGTGGGCGAGGTCACGGTGGCGATCACCGCGGTGTCGATGGGCAACCCGCACGCGGTACAGGTCGTCGCCGACGTCGATGCCGCGCCGGTGGCGGAACAGGGCGCGCTGATCGAGCGCCACGAGCGCTTCCCGGCGCGGGTCAACGCCGGCTTCATGCAGGTGCTCGAGCCGCATCGCGTGCGCCTGCGCGTGTTCGAGCGCGGTGCCGGCGAAACCCTGGCCTGCGGTACCGGGGCCTGCGCGGCGGTGGTCGCCGGCCTGCTGCGCGGCCTGCTGGAGTCGCCGGTACGGGTCGAGACCCGGGGCGGCGAGCTCGAGATCGCCTGGGCCGGGCCGGATACGCCGGTGCTGATGACCGGACCCGCGGTGAGCGTTTTCGAAGGCGAGATGGAACTGGACTGAGGGAACCGGCTCCCCCGGCCGGGCGCTCCCGACTACAGGCGTGGCCGAAGGCCCGCCATGGTTTGCCGAATCCTTGATGCCGGGCGGCTCGTACGCCCGGCCGGAGTGATGGACATGAATGCTGACGACGTCGCCCGTTATCTGCGCGACAACCCCGATTTCCTCGCCCAGCACGGCGAGCTGTTCACTCGGCTCACCGTGCCGCATCCGCAGCACGGCGGCCAGGCCATCTCGCTCGCCGAGCGCCAGTTGCACGCACTGCGCGACAAGATTCGCCAGCTCGAACTGAAGCTCGCCGAACTGATCCGTTTCGGCGAGGAAAACGACGACATCAGCGCCAAGGTGCATCGCCTTGCCCTCGCCCTGATGGAGGCCGGCAGTACGGATGCCGTTCGCCGCGTGCTGGTCGGCAGCCTGCAGGAAGATTTTTCGGTGCCGCACGTCGCACTCGAGACCTGGGGCCTGGACGGTGATGCTTCCAGTCTCGGCGAGCCGCTGCGCCGCCAGCTCGACGCCCTGCGCAATCCTTATTGCGGTGCGCCCGAGAACATGGAATTGCTGGCCTGCTTCGGCGAAGTCGCGCCGCATGTGCGTTCGGTCGCGCTGATTCCGCTGCGGCGCGGGGGCGCCGCTTTCGGCGTGCTCGCGCTGGGCAGCGCCGAAGCCGAACGCTTCTATGCCGACATGGGCACGCTTTACCTGGGCCGTCTCGGCGATCTGGCGGCTGCCGCCTTGTCGGCCGGGCGCGCCTGACCAGGCCGGCAAGGCGGCAAGATGGCCGACGGGCGCCAGGATGCGAGCGTGGAGGCCGGGCCGGTAGAGGTTTGCGTGCCGCTGCCGCCCGAAGTGGAAGCCTGGCTGGACTGGCTTGCCAGCCAGCGCCGCGCGGCGCCGCTGACGCTGCGGGCCTATCGCCGCGATCTGCAGACCTTGCTGCGCCTCGCCGACGGTAGGGAGGCGACCGCGCTTGCTCCGCACGACATCAGGCGCTTCGTCGCCCGCCTGCATGGCGAAGGGCTGACGGGGCGTTCGATTGCGCGCCACCTCAGCGCCTGGCGCGGTTTCTATCGCTGGCTCGTCCGCCGCCAGGGGCTGGCGGCCAATCCGGTGGACGGCATCCAGGCGCCGAAATCGGCTGCGACCCTGCCGCGCGCGCTGTCTCCCGATCAGGCGCAGGCCTTGCTCGACGGCGAGACAGGCGATGGCGTGCTCGACATCCGCGATCAGGCGATGTTCGAGCTGTTCTACTCGTCCGGCCTGCGGCTCGCCGAACTGGCGTCGCTCGATGTCGGGGGTGGGCTGGATCTCGCCGAGGCCATGGTCACCGTGACCGGCAAGCGCCAGCGCCAGCGCAGCGTGCCGGTGGGAGGCAAGGCGCTGGACGCCTTGCGCGCCTGGCTGGCGGTGCGGGATTCCATCGCCCCGCGGCACGAACGTGCCGTCTTCGTTTCGCGCACGGGCTCGCGCTTGTCGCCGGGCGGCATCCGCAGCCGCCTTTCAGAGCGGGCCAGACAGAGCGGGCTGGGCGTGCATGTCCATCCGCACATGCTCCGGCACAGCTTCGCCAGCCACTTGCTGCAATCGAGCGGGGACCTGCGGGCCGTCCAGGAATTGCTCGGCCATGCCAGCATTCGGAGCACGCAGGTCTATACTCATCTTGACTTCCAGCATCTTGCACAGGTCTACGACAAGGCACATCCGCGCGCACGCAAATAAACGGACGTAGGTGCCAGTTCTTGCCCATTTACCCAAATTGGGGACTTTTGGATATGTTGCTGGCAAAGCGCTGGGTTATGCTCCACCGGTTATTATAAGAACGGTATATAGCCAATCCGGCAACGTCCGTTGGCTCAGGAGTTCATGTCAAACAAAGCCGTCCCCAAGGCGCTCTTCATCCGGGAAGGTATGGCCGATGCCGGGAAGCCGACCTTGGAATCTTCGCTTTGCGCCACGCGCGCCGTGGCCTTGCTGCTCGTCCGTCATCAGATTCGTAACTTGCGTCGCTGGTTCGAGGAATTCGATCGCGACATCCTGCTGCCGATACTGTTGGGCGAAATCGCCTTGCATAATATAGGGGTATTGGAGCACGACAGCAAGTGGGTCGACGACATGCCGGAGGCATCTTCGAACCCTGCGCTCGACTCGTTCTGGTTCGACGGCTGCCGTATGCGCCCGTGCAATGCCTATTCCATCGCGGCGGCGACCGATCTGCCGCGCGAGACGGTGAGAAGGAAGATCGGCCGCCTGGTCGAACTGGGATGGATCGAGCGCCGGGAGAATGGCCACCTGTTCATCACCAAAGCTGCCATCAAGCATTTCGGCTCGCTTCTCAGTTCGCGTGAACTGGTCGAACTGATGGATGCCGCCGACCGTGCCCGCAAGCTGATGCCCGCATACGGCGGAGTGCGCAAGGCCGCGCAGGGAAAGGCGGCGGGCATCGGCGCCGATGCCTGAGCCTGTCGGGGATGGGCCGGCGTGTGCGTGTGTATGCCCCGATCACGGTGCGGTCACGGCGGCAGGCGCCCGGTAGTCCGGATTGGCGCCGGGTTCCGCATTCCAGAGCGCGCTGCCGATCAGCGCCACTGCAAGCAGCAGCACGGCTGAATAGCGGCGCTGCTGCGCAGCTGTGCCGGCCGGCCTGCGTTTTGTGCCGTGATAATACATGGCCCGCAGGTATTGCCCGCCCGCTGCAGCGAGCACCAGCAGGCCGGCGCCGAGCAGGCGCGAGGATGCTGCGTCGAACTGCAGGCCGATGGCGGGGTTGCGGCCGGGCATGAAGAAGGCCGGCGCCTGCGTCAGCAGGAACAGGCCGCCGAGCAGGCACAACATGAACATCGCTACCTGCAGCGAGCGCATGCCGGATGCCGCTCAGGCGCCGAACAGATCGCCGCCGATGCGCGGCGGTGCCAGGCCGAAATGCTGCCAGATCGAATGCGTCGCCATGCGCCCGCGCGGCGTGCGCTGCAGATAGCCCTGCTGGATCAGGTAGGGCTCGATGACGTCCTCGATGGTGTCGGTGGATTCGCCGATCGCGGCGGCGATGTTGTCGAGGCCGACCGGGCCGCCGCCGAATTTTTCCAGCATCGCCGATAGCAGCTTGCGGTCCATCAGGTCCAGCCCGAGGGCGTCGACGTCCAGCATGCCCAGCGCAGCGTCGGCCACCGCGGCGCTGATGTGGCCGTTTGCCTTCACCTCGGCATAGTCGCGCACGCGGCGCAGCAGGCGGTTGGCGATGCGCGGCGTGCCGCGCGCGCGGCGGGCGATCTCCAGCGCGCCCGGATCGTCGATCTCGACGTTGAGCAGCCGTGCCGAGCGGCCGACGATGAAGCCGAGCTCTTCCGGCGTGTAGAACTCCAGCCGCGACACGATGCCGAAGCGGTCGCGCAGCGGGTTGGTCAGCATGCCGGCGCGGGTGGTGGCGCCGACCAGCGTGAAGGGCGGCAGATCGAGCTTGACCGAGCGTGCCGCCGGTCCTTCGCCGATCATGATGTCGATCTGGAAGTCTTCCAGTGCGGGATAGAGGATTTCCTCGACGACCGGCGACAGGCGATGGATTTCGTCGATGAACAGCACGTCGTGCGGTTCGAGATTGGTCAGCAGCGCGGCCAGGTCGCCGGCGCGTTCCAGCACCGGGCCGGACGTCTGGCGCAGGTTGACGCCCATTTCGGCGGCGACGATGTGGGCCAGCGTGGTCTTGCCCAGGCCGGGCGGACCGAACAGCAGCACGTGGTCCAGCGCCTCGCCGCGGCGGCGCGCGGCCTGGATGAAGATTTCGAGCTGTTCGCGGATCTTGGCCTGGCCCACGTATTCGGCCAGCCGCTTGGGCCGCAGCGCGCGCTCGATCGCGTCTTCCTGGCGGTCGGCGGGCTGGGCGGAGATCAGGCGCTCGGGGCTGCCGGCGCGCAGTTTGTCGGTCTCGATCATGGTGGCAGTTTAGCCGATGGCCGCTTCGGCGACAGAAAACGAGGACGGGGAGCCGAAGCTCCCCGTCCTCGTTGCTACGAGCGCAGCGGTGATCAGGCGCGGCGGCGGCGCATGGCACCCAGGCCGACCAGACCGATGCCCAGCAGGGCGAGCGCACCGGGTTCGGGAACCTGGCTCACGACCACCGGTTCCGTGGTGACCTTGAAGCCGAATTGCGCTTCGGTGGCCTTGCCTTCTTCGGTCATGAAGCCGGTACAGCCGATGGCGGCGCCGGCGGCTTGACAAGCTTCGTCCGACAGCGCCCTGAGGTTTCCGGATGCCTCGAAGATGCTCGCGTAGTACCTGTAGCCGCCGAACTCGAACTCATAGTTGAGCGCGCCGAAGGCCAGCACGAAGACGTCGTCGCAGACCGTGCTGCTGTTCGGCAGGCAGGTGCCTGCAGTGTTGGTGGTTTCGACGAAGTTGATCTCGAAGACGTTCTGCATCGCCGGCATGGAGCTGTTGCCTTCGGGAGTCAGCAGGATGTCGGCGATCAGGGTCGCGGAACGCAGCGTCGCGAAGCTGCTGGACAGCGCGTTGTTGTAATGCGTGATGGTGTTGGTCAACGCCGTGCTGCCGTCGGTGGCGACGCTGCCGGTCGCGGGTGAATTGCCGATTTGCAGCGCGCTGCGCGCATTGCTGCTCGATGCCGTGGAGTTGAGGTGGTTGCCGCCCGTAGCGCCCCAGCTGATCAGGGAACCGTTGACGGTCTGCGAACCGTTGCCGCTGCCGAACACGGTGGCGCCGGAAGTGGTGTCCCAGCGCAGGCCGATATCGAAGTCCCAGGAACTGACGGGAGCTGCGTACGAAGCGGATGCGGTCAGGGCCAGTGCGCAGGCAGTGACGAGATGACGAATGGCGTGCTTGTGCATGGTGTGGTCCTCATGGAAGAAGTTGCGAGGCCATCTAGCACAACCTGTGCCAAATTTTTTGTTATTGATTTTGTTAGGTAAATTTATCGATTAACTTTTATATGTAAAATTTGTCGACATTCGTGAATTTGTTGTTTTGTGTCGCTTCAGCTCTTCGATAGATGGCGCAGCGCCAGCCGGATGCCCTCCGACACACTGATGCCCTCAGCCAGTCCTTTCATCGCCCCCAGGGCCTCACGCTCGTTGTAGCCCAGTGCCAGCAGTGCATTCAGGATGTCGCTGCGGGCGTCGGGTGCGCTGTCCGGCGCGGCGGCGAGCCGGGCGCCGGACAGATTCGGCAGCGCCTTGCCGAGCTTGTCGCGCAACTCCAGCAGCAGGCGTTCGGCGGTCTTCTTGCCGATACCGGGGATCTTCACCAGGCGGCCGGTTTCCTGCAGCGCGACCGCTTGCGCGAGGTCGTTCACCGACAGCCCCGACAGCACCGCCAGTGCCATGCGCGCGCCGACGCCGGACACTTTCAGCAACTGGCGGAAGGTGGTGCGTTCCTCGTCGGTGGCGAAGCCGAACAGGAAATGGCCGTCCTCGCGCACCACGTGGTGCGTATGCAGGCTGACCTGGGCACCGGTGGCCGGCAGGCCGTAGAAAGTGCTCATCGGCACGTCGATCTCGTAGCCGACGCCATGCACGTCGACGAGGATCTGGGGCGGGTTCTTTTCGAGCAGGGTGCCGGTGATGCGTCCGATCATGAGCGAGCTTCCAGGCGGGGCGGATGAGAACGTGGCAAGTCCACCAGTGGCGCCTGCCAGTGCCTGTTCCCATGGGTGAAAATTCATACAGCTCGATTCGCAGGGCCCATGAACGGGGCGGCCATGGGTTCAGGCCCGCCTGGCGGGTATTTTCCTTCTGCCGGCCGGTGCGCTCGGGCTAGAATCTGGCCCGTTCGCGCAATTGCGCCCGGCCTGAGCTGCCTTGTGCTGCACAGATGCCGTCCCGTCGAAACGATCGAGGAGATTCCCCATGCCGCAGATGAAGTTCCTGGCCGCCACCCTGGCGCTGTGCGCCGCTGCCACCGCCCACGCCGCCGACATCAAGGTCGGCATCGCGCTGGACATTTCCGGCCCGTTCTCGGCGCTGGGCGCGGAGGCGCGCGACGGCTTCGAGCTGGCCATCGAGAAGCTCGGCGGCAAACTCGGCGGCCAGCCGGCGCAGTTCCTGCGCACCGATTTCGGCGGCAGCCCCGAGCAGGCCAACCAACTCGTCGCCCGCTACCTGCAGCGTGAAAAGATCGACTTCTTCACCGGCCCGATCGGCTCGAACGCCGCGCTGGCGGTCGGTCCGGCGCTGTTCGCCGCCAAGGTGCCCTACCTGTCGAGCAACCCCGGCCCCAGCGCCTACGCCGGCGACAAGTGCAGTCCCTGGTTCTTCGCCCAGTACCAGAACGACACCTACGACGAGGCCGCCGGCAAGGTCGCCAACGAGAAGGGCTACCAGAACGTCGTGCTGATCGCGCCCAACTACCCGGCGGGCAAGGATCACCTGAATGGCTTCAAGCGCCTGTACAAGGGTGCGGTGAAGGACGAGATCTACACCAAGCTCGGCCAGATCGACTACGCGCCCGAAATCGCCCAGATCCGCGCCGCCAAGCCCGACGCGGTGTTCTTCTTCCTGCCGGGCGCAATGGGCATCAACTTCGTCAAGCAGTTCGTCGGCGGCGGCCTGAAGGACGTGCCGCTGATCGCGCCGGGCTTCTCGGCCGATGAGGACGTGATCCAGGCCGTCGGCGAGCCGATGCTCGGCGTGCTCAACACCGCGCACTGGACGCACGACCTCGACGTGCCCGCCAACGCCGAATTCGTCGCCGCCTTCCGCCAGAAATACGACGGCCGCTACCCCTCGGTGTATGCGGCGATGGCCTACGATACGCTGATGGCGATGGATGCCGCGGTGCGCGACGTCGGCGGCAAGGTGGGCGACCGCGAAGCGGTGCTGAAGGCGCTGAAGAATCCGAGCTTCAAGTCGGTGCGCGGCGACTTCACCTATGGCGTCAACAACTACCCGGTGCAGAACTACTACCTGCGCGAGGTCGGCAAGGATGCCGACGGCCGCCTGACCAACAAGCTGGTCGGCACCACGCTGGAAAACCACCGGGATGCCTACGTCGGCGCCTGCAGGATGTGATCCGGGCGGGGCAGTGTTCCCGCTGCCTTGCTTCGACGGGCGCCCGGTGCGGGCCGGGCGTCCGTGCCATGGCGCCGGCCATGTAGTGCTTCGTTTCTTCCCTTCCCTTCGATGGATGCCATCTTCGTCTTCGAGCAACTGCTCAACGGCCTCGGCTACGGTCTGATGCTGTTCCTGATCGCCGCCGGCCTGACGCTGGTGTTCGGCATCATGGACACCATGAACCTCGCCCACGGCTCGCTGTACATGGCCGGCGCCTATGTCGCCGCGCGCGTGCATGAGGCCAGCGGCATGTTCGCGCTCGCGGTGCTGGCCGCGGTGCTGGTCACCGTTGCGGTCGCGGCCTTGCTCGAAGCGGTGGTGATTCGCCGCCTGTACCGGCGCGACCACCTGGTGCAGGTGCTGGCGACCTTCGGCATCATCCTGATCGCCGACGACGCGGTGAAGGCGATCTGGGGCGTGGCGCCGCTGATGGCGTCGACGCCGGCGGCGCTGGCCGGGCCGGTGCAGCTCGCCGAAGGCCTGCCTTACCCGTCCTACCGCCTGCTGCTGATCGCTGCCGGCCTGCTGGTCGCGCTCGGGCTCTACCTGCTGGTCAACAAGACGCGCATCGGCATGCTGGTGCGCGCCGGCGCCTCGAACCGCCAGATGGCCGAGTTCATGGGCGTGCGCGTGGGCGCGGTGTTCGCTTTCGTGTTCGCGCTCGGCGCCGGACTGGCGGCGCTGGCCGGCGCGCTGATGGCGCCGATCAGCTCGGTGCAGATCGGCATGGGCGAAGCGATCCTGATCCCGGCGCTGGTGGTCATCGTCATCGGTGGCATCGGCTCGATCCGCGGCGCCTTCGTCGCCGCGCTGCTGGTCGGCCTGGTCGATACCGCCGGGCGTGCCTTCCTGCCGCCGGCGCTGCGCGCGGTGCTGCCGCCTTCGGTGGCGGCGGACCTGGGGCCGGCGCTGGCCGGCATCGCCATGTACGTGCTGATGGCCGCCGTGCTGACGCTGAAACCCGCCGGCCTGTTCCCGGCCCGGGCATGAGGCGGACAACGTGAATCGCCCCGCTGCCGATTCGTCGCGCGTGGCCGCCACCACAGGTGCTGCCGGCGCCGTGGCCGAACACCCACATCGGCCCTTCGCGGTGCGCTTCCCGGGCTTCGTCCGCCGCTTGCCCTGGCTGGTGCTGGTGGTGCTGGCGCTGTTCCCGCTGCTGGCGCCGGTGTTCGGACTGGAATACTACGTCGGCTTCGTGCGCCGGCTGCTGATCGTCGCCATCGCCGCCAGCAGCCTCAACTTCATCCTCGGCTACGGCGGCATGGCCGCGCTCGGGCATGCCGGCTTCATCGGCGTCGGCGCCTACACCGTGGTCGCGCTGGTCGAGGCCGGCTTCTCGTCCGCCTGGCTGGCCTGGGGCGGCGCGCTGGTCGTCGCCGGCCTGTCCGCCGCCCTCATCGGCGCGGTGTCGCTGCGCACGCGCGGGGTGTATTTCATCATGATCACGCTGGCCTTCGCCCAGATGCTGTACTACCTGGCGGTGTCGCTGCGCACCTATGGCGGCGACGACGGCTACGGCCTGTACACCCGCTGGAAATGGGCGCCTGGCTGGACGGCGTGCATCCGGACGTCTTCTACTGGGTGGTGCTGGTCATCGCCGCGCTGGTGTTCGCGTGTTTCAGCCGCGTCGCCCATTCGCGCTACGGCCATGCGCTACGCGGCATTCGCGACAACGAGACGCGCATGGTCGCGCTCGGCTACCCGGTGTATCGGCTCAAGCTCGCCGGCTTCGTTGCCGCCGGCGCGGTGGCTGGGCTGGCCGGCGGCCTGCTCGCCAGCCACAACGCCTTCGTCAGCCCGGCGATGATGCACTGGACGCAGTCGGCATTGCTGCTGGTGATGGTGATGCTCGGCGGCCTCGGCCGGCGCTGGGGTGCGCCGCTCGGTGTTGCGCTGTGGCTGGTGCTGGAAGAAACGCTGAAGATGCACACCGACTACTGGCACTGGCCGCTCGGCGTGCTGCTGCTGTTCGCCGTGTTCCATGCCCCGCAGGGCCTGGCGGCGCTGTTCGAGCGCCGGGAGGGCCTGGCGGCGCTGTTCGAGCGCCGGGAGGGCGGCCGATGAGCCTGTTCGTGGCCGAAGGCCTGGTCAAGCGTTTCGGCGGCCTGCTCGCCACCGACCATGTGACCTCGCCGTCGAGCGCGGCGAGATCCACGCCCTGATCGGCCCCAACGGTGCCGGCAAGTCGACCCTGGTCAATCTGATCTCCGGCCTGCTGCCGGCCGACGCCGGCCGCATCGTGCTCGACGGCACCGACCTGACCACGCTGGCGCCGCACCAGCGCGTGCGCCACGGCCTGGCGCGCTGCTTCCAGATCACCAGCGTGTTCCGCAACGATTCGGTGCGCGACAACCTGCTGCTGGCCGTGCAGGCCCAGGCCGGCTCCAGCTTCCGCTGCCTGCGGCGGCGCGAAGCCGAGACCGCGCTGATGGATGCGGCGCTGGCACTGGCCGACAGGACCGGCCTCGCCGCGGTGCTCGACCGTCTCGCCGGCGTGCTGCCGCACGGCATGCAGAAGCGGCTCGACCTCGCCCTGGCGCTGGCCGCGCACCCCAGGCTGCTGCTGCTCGACGAGCCGATGGCCGGCATGGGGCCGGAGGATTCGGTGCAGATGATCGAACTGATCGGCCGCCTGCGTTGCGAAACCGCCATCCTGCTGATCGAGCACGACATGGACGCGGTGTTCCGGCTTGCCGACCGCATTTCGGTGCTGGTCTATGGCCGGGTGCTGACCTCGGGCGACGCTGCGCACGTCAAGGGCCATGCCGAAGTGCAGTCGGTCTATCTCGGTACGGAGGCGCAGACATGAGCGCCCTCGTCCGGCTATCCGAAGAGGGGGCTCTTCCTCCCGTGGGGAGGATGTCGCGTGGGTAGTGCGATGAACACGCCGCTGTTGAGCTGTCGCGGCCTCGAGGCCGGCTACGGTGCCAGTCAGGTGCTGTTCGGGCTGGACTTCGACATCCGCCCGGGCGAAGTCGTCGCCCTGATGGGCCGCAACGGTATGGGCAAGAGCACCACGATCAAGACCCTGGTCGGCGGCCTGCGCCCGCAGCGCGGTCAGATCCTGTTCGACGGCCGGCCCATCCATGCCGCGCGCGCCGACCACATCGCCCGCCTCGGCGTCGCGATCGTGCCCGAAGGCCGCCAGTGCTTTCCGAACCTGAGCGTGCGCGAACACCTCGTCGCCTTCGCCGACCGCCGCAACGGTGCAGCCGAGCCCTGGACGCTGGATCGCCTGTACGCGCTGTTCCCGCGCCTGGCCGAGCGCGCCGACCACATGGGCAACCAGCTTTCCGGTGGTGAACAGCAGATGCTGGCGATTGCCCGCGCGCTATCGACGAATCCGCGCCTGCTGATCCTGGATGAAGCCACCGAAGGCCTGGCGCCGGTGATCCGCGACGAAATCTGGCGCTGCCTGGCCTTGCTGAAGGTCCAGGGCCAGACAACACTGGTGGTCGACAAATACGTCGAAAAACTGCTGCTGCTCGCCGACCGCAACCTGATCCTGGAGCGCGGCCGCATCGTCTGGCAGGGCAGCTCGGCCGAACTGGATGTGCAGCGGGAGTTGTGGAGCCGTTATCTGGGGGTGTGAGCGGCGGAGGAAGGTCTGACGCTGTGCTCAGTGTTCGCCGAAGACGTCTTCCAGCGTTTGCGCATCCAGGATGCTGTCCGCCCAGCGTTCGAGATCGGCGCGAGTGGCACGCTGCAGCCGTTCGGAGGTCTGGCGGTCGAGCGGGCCGAAGCGGCGGGAAAGCTGGCGGGTCAGCAGCTCACGCTCACCGTCCTCGCGGCCTTCTTCACGACCTTGCAACAAGCCTTGCTGTATTCCGGCATGGCGGGCGCGTTCGCTCCAGGTCAGCATTTCTTCGTTCTCCTGCGGGTAGCGTAGTTGGTACAGCCGCCGTTCATTATCGTCAAGCGGACTGTAGATGTCGATGAAGTCCATGTATTTGATACGTTTTTCGATGCTCGGTTCGAGCCCGATCAGGCCGCGCACGGTTTGCGCGTAAATCTCCAGCTTGCGCTCGCGCGGCCAGCGCATGTTGGGCAGATTGAGCCGGGCGACCAGATTGGGGCTGTCCAGCCAGGCCTCGGCCGGGGTGTCGGCGAGGATGCAGGCGAGGTAGTCGAAGCGCAGATAGATGTGGCGTTCGCTGCCCAAATCCAAGTGGCGTCGCACGCGCTCGCTGCCACGCAGGAAAATCACCACCGGCACCACGCGATCGGTTTCCATCAGCTCGGCCAGTGTGGCGCAATAGGACACAAGACGATGGATCGAAAACCTCCCCGGTGTGCTTTCTTCTTCCAGCACGAACAGCAGCGCTTCGCGGCGGCCGTCGGGCCATTCGGCCAGCAACGGCACGTCCAGCTCGTGGAAGCGGTCACCGAGCCGATCCTTCAACTGCTCCTGCCGGATCGGGGTGATGCGCACCGCGTCATCCAGGTCGTGGGCTTCGTCGGGTGCGAAGAAGGCCAGCGCCTGCCGAGGGTAGTCGAGGATCAGGTTCTTGAAGTTCTGGTCGTGGCTCGGCGCTGGCATCACACAATCCCGATTTCATGACGAATGGGATTATATGCCAATTGATTCGTTTTAATCGCGTGTGCTTGTCTCAGCCGAACGCCAGTGCCCCGGCCAGGATCAAGCCGTGCAGGTTGGCCGCAAGAATGGTGCGCTTGATCGCCGGGCCGAGTTCGGCGGGCTCTTCGGCGTGCTGCAGCAGTTCGCGGCCGGCGGAGAAGGACAGCACCAGCGTCATTGCGGCGGCGGCGGTCTTTTGCGGCAGGGTGCCGTTGCTGCTCATGCCGATCAGCCAGCCGTAGGCGACGATGGCGATCAGCAGGTAGCCCCATTTCGCCACCTGCGGGCCGAGCTTCACCACCAGCGTGTTCTTGCCCGCCGCGGCGTCGCCGGCGTGGTCGGGGAACTGGTTGATGAACAGCAGGTTGGCGACCAGCAGCGCATACGACAGGCCGGCGGCGGCGGGCAATGCGGCGAAACTTCCGCGCTGCACGTAGTCGGTGCCGACCACCACCAGCAGCCAGCCGGCGGCGATCGCCAGTTCGCCGAGGCCGCGGCTCATCAGCTTCAGCGGCGGTGCAGAGTAGGCCCAGCCGGCGAACAGCCCGCCGGCGCCGATCAGCAGCAGGCCCGGTCCCGTCTGCCAGGTCAGCCACAGCCCGGCTGGAATCACCGCCGCCAGCAGCACGTAGCCGAATAGCCCGGTCTGGCGGGCCGTCAGCACGCCGTTCTGGATGAAGCGGCTGCCGCCGGTGAAGGGAAACAGGCGTTCGCTGTTGGCCGCGTCGGCGCCGCTCAGGGCGTCGTGGTAATCGTTGATGACATTGACGCCGGCATGGGCGACGAGGGCGAACAGGACGGTGAGCACCGCCGTCGCGGCATCGATGCCGACGCCGCTGCGCCAGGCGCTGACCAGCCCGATCAGGCAGGCCACCAGCGTCACCGACAGGAAGGCGGGCCGGGTCGCGGCGAAGTAGCAGGCGAATGAACTGCCGAAGCGGCCGGGCTGCGGTTCGGCCGGGTGCGGGGCGGGCATCGGCGGGCTCACAGCAGCACGATGTCGTACTGTTCCTGCGTGTAGCTGGCCTCGGCATGCAGCGAGACCTTCTTGCCGATGAAGTCCGACAGCATCGCCAGCGACTGGCTTTCCTCGTCCAGGAACAGGTCGATCACCTGCGGCGCGGCGAGCACGCGGAATTCCCGCGCATTGAACTGGCGGGCTTCGCGCAGCAGCTCGCGCAGGACCTCGTAGGCCACGGTGCGGGCGGTCTTGACTTCGCCGCGGGCGTCGCAGGTCGGGCAGGGTTCGCACAGCAGATGGGCGAGCGATTCGCGCGTGCGCTTGCGCGTCATCTCCACCAGGCCGAGCGCGGTGAAGCCGTTGATGCTCATCTTGGTGTGGTCGCGCGACAGCGCCTTGCGGAACTCGTCGAGCACCATCTCGCGGTGCTCGGTGTTCTCCATGTCGATGAAGTCGATGATGATGATGCCGCCGAGGTTGCGCAGCCGCAGCTGGCGGGCGATCGCCTGGGTGGCTTCGAGGTTGGTCTTGAAGATGGTGTCGTCGAAGTTGCGCGCGCCGACGAAGCCGCCGGTATTGACGTCGACGGTGGTCATCGCCTCGGTCTGGTCGATGATCAGGTAGCCGCCGGACTTCAGATCCACGCGGCGGGCGAGCGCCTTCTGGATCTCTTCCTCGACGTTGTACAGCTCGAACAGCGGTCGCTCGCCGGCATAGTGTTCGAGCAGCGGCAGCACCTTGGGCGTGTATTCCTCGGCGAAGGCGGTGAGTTTCTGGAAGTTCTCCCGCGAGTCGACGCGGATGCGCGCGGTGTCGTCGTTGGCGAGGTCGCGCAGTGCGCGCTGACCGAGGCCGAGATCCTCGTGCAGCAGCCTGGGCGGAAACAGGCCGGTGGTGCTGTTGCGGATCTCGCCCCACAGCTTGCGCAGGTAGGCGATGTCGGCGGCCAGTTCGGCGTCGGAGGCCGATTCGGCCATCGTCCGCACGATGAAGCCGCCGGGTTCGTCGGCAGGCACCAGCGCGCCCAGACGGTCGCGCAGGGCTTCGCGCTCGGCTTCGTCCTCGATGCGCTGGGAGATGCCGATGTGCTTCTCCTGCGGCAAGTAGACCAGCAGGCGGCCGGCCAGGCTGATCTGCGTCGACAGCCGGGCGCCCTTGGTGCCGATCGGGTCCTTCAGCACCTGCACCATCAGGCTCTGGCCTTCGGTCAGGATGCGTTCGATCGGACGCGCGGGTTCGCCGTTCTGGCGCTCGCTCCAGATGTCCGCCACGTGCAGGAAGGCGGTGCGCTCCAGGCCGATGTCGATGAAGGCCGACTGCATGCCCGGCAGCACCCTTACGACCTTGCCCAGATAGACGTTGCCGACGATGCCGCGGCTGGCGGTGCGCTCGATGTGCAGTTCCTGCACCACGCCCTGTTCGATGATTGCCACCCGCGTTTCCTGCGGGGTGAAGTTGATGAGGAACTCCGTGCTCATGAAAGCCTGCGTCAATGGGAAATGCGCAAGGGCGGCCCGCTTTCCTGCTGGGGCCGCCCTTGCGTATTGCTCATCTCGCGCGGGTTACAGAGGATAGCCGAAGGTCTCCAGCAGTTGCGCGGTTTCGAACAGCGGCAGGCCCATGATGCCGGAGTAGCTGCCGTGGATCTCCTCGATGAAGACTGCCGCCTTGCCCTGGATGCCGTAGGCGCCGGCCTTGTCCATCGGCTCGCCGGTGGCGATGTAGTGGCGGATCTCGAGGTCGGTCAGTTCGCGGAATTTCACCGTGCTGATCGACAGCTTGCTGCGCGTGCGCTCGCCGTCGCTGATCGCCAGCGCCGTCAGCACCCGATGGCGGCGGCCGGACAGGCGGCGCAGGATGGCCTGGGCGTCGGCGGCGTCGGTCGGCTTGCCGATGATGTCGCCGTTCAGTTCCAGCGCGGTGTCGGCTGCCAGGACGGGATGGCGCAGCAGCTTGCGCCACTGGATGCGGCGTACGCCGGCCTGGGCCTTGGTCAGTGCCAGGCGTTCGACGTAGCGCTCGACGCCTTCGCCCTGGAGGGTGCTCTCATCGACGTCGGGATCTTCGCCGCGTTCGCCGCCGCGGAAGGTCAGCACGTCGAACTGCACGCCGATCTGCCGCAGCAGATCGCGTCGGCGGGGGCTTTTCGAGGCCAGGTAGATGCGTGGGTTCATCGGCTCATTCGCGGTGATAGGGGTGGTTGCGCAGCACCGTCCAGGCGCGGTACAGCGCCTCGGCCAGCAGCGGGCGCACCAGGGCGTGCGGCAAGGTCAGGCTGGAAAGGCGGATGGCCTCCTGGGCGGTGCTCTTGAGCGCCGGCGCCAGCCCGTCCGGGCCGCCGACGATCAAGGCCACGTCCTGGCCTTCACCCTGCCAGGCTTCCAGCCGGCGCGACAGCGCCAGCGTGCTCAGGTCGGCGCCGCGCTCGTCGAGGATGACGCGGCGGCAGCGCGGCGGCAGTGCGGCTTCGATGCGCGCGGCTTCGGCCGTCATCATCGCGTCCACAGTCTTGCCGCTGGTGCGCGGTTCGGCTTTGACCTCGATCAGTTGCAGCGGCATTTCGCGCGGCATGCGCCGGGCGAACTCGTCGAAGCCGGCCTCGACCCAGGCGGGCATGCGATGGCCGACGGCGACGAGGAAAAGCTTCATTCACTTTCCCGCCGCGGCCTGTGCCGGCTTGCGCGAAGCGGGTGCGGTGTTCCACAGCTCTTCCAGGCGATAGTGGGCGCGGATGGCGGGCTGCATGATGTGGACCACGATGCTGCCCAGGTCCACCAGCACCCATTCGCCGCTGTCCTCGCCCTCGATGCTGAGGACGTCGGCGCCGGCTTCGCGTGCCTTGTCGTGTACGTTACGGGCCAGGGCGCGGGTCTGGCGGCCGGAGTCGGCGCTGGCGACGACGATGCGGTCGAAAAGCGGGGTGTTGTGCGAGGTGTCGATGACTTCGATGTCGCGCGCCTTGATGTCTTCGAGGGCGGAAACGACGAGGTGCTGCAGGGCGGAAGTGTCCATCAAGAGGAGGTATGTCCAGTCAGGTTGCGGGTGTAGAGCCCATTCGCCCCAATATAGTCGAGAACGGAATCGGGCAGCAAATAGCGCGCGCTGTGGCCGTGGCCGATCAGATCGCGGATCAGCGTGGCCGAAATCGCCAGCGGCGTCATGTCGAAGGGAATGATGCGTCCGGCGGGTGCCGCGCGCAGTTCGGCCGGGTCGGAGACGTGGCGGCCTTCGCACAGCGCGGCGAGCCCGGGGGACAGCGTCGCCGGCCAGCGGCGGGCATGGGGCGCATGGCCGGGGCGGTTGGCGACGGCGATATGGGCCAGCGAGAACAGCTCCTGCCAGCGGTGCCACTGGGGCAGGCCTTCGAAAGCATCGGCGCCGAGGATCAGCACCAGCGGACGCCGCGGACCGAGTTCGGCGCGCAGGCGCTCGAGCGTCGGCACGGTATAGCTCTTCTGCGGCGTGCGCACTTCGCCGTCGTCGACTTCGAGGCCGTCGTTGCCGGCTGCGGCCAGGCGCGTCATCGCCAGGCGGTCCTCGGCGGTGCTGCCGGGTTCGCCGCGGTGCGGCGGCTGGCCGGCGGGGACCAGACGCACGCGGTGCAGGCCCAGCGCCTCGCGCGCTTCTTCCGCCAGGCGCAGGTGGGCGAAGTGGATCGGGTCGAAAGTGCCGCCGAGCAGGCCGAGTGGCGCGGTATCCGTTGCAGCGCTCATTGGCGCGGATCGCCGGGCAGGCCGAACACGTCGCGGGTGTTGATGTAGAAGCTGGCGAACAGCACCGGCACCAGGATCAGCGGCAGCGGGAAGGAAGCCAGCGTGGCAACCGTGGGCGAGACCAGGCCCAGGATGCCGATGAGCAGGCCGGGCAACAGGGCGCCGAACAGCAGCACGCCGATCGCGTAGGCAAGGAAGGGGCGCCAGTTGCGCAGGCAGGCGTAGAAGCTGAAGAACATCGCCTTGGCGGCGGGCAGTTTCCACCACGAAGCCAGCATCGGCGCGAACCAGTAGGCCATCATCAGCGGCGTGGACAGCAGCGTCCCCACCAGCAGCGTGGTGCCGAGATTGGAATTCGACAGCGCGGCTTCGTCGAGGTCGCCGTCGCCGCGCATGATCGCCGCCAGCGTGCCGTCGTCGACCATCGACACCACCAGCAGGATCAGCACCGAGCCTGCCAGGTACAGGCCGCCGATGGCCAGCAGCGACGGCAGGTTGCCGCGAAAGCCCGAGAACAGCACGTCCGGCCCGACCTTCCTGCCGGCATCGATCGCCCGGCAGGCATTGAGCACGCCCACCGACAGCGCCGGCATGATCAGCGAGGCGGCGATCTGGCCGATGAAGGGGAAGATGCTGACGACCAGCAGCGCCAGCAGGTAGCCGAAGGCGGCGAAACTGAGCAGCGCGGGGTTCTTGCGCCAGAGCTGCAGGCCTTCGCGCAGCCAGTTCCAGCCACGCGAGGAACGAAGGGTATTTGCTTGCATCGTTGGATCTTCAGTCGGAATCGGGGCCGGGGGCGGGTGCGCCTCCGCCGGCGGTGTCCTCGCCGGTGGAGCGCTCGGCCGGAGTCGGCAGCGCAGGCAGTTGCGGTGCGAAGGTTTCGCGCCAGGCGGCGTACAGCGCGCCGGCCGTCACCGGCAACAGCGCCAGCATGCCCAGCCCGGCCGGAATCAGCGCCACCCAGGCCAGCACGTACAGCAGCGCGGCGAGCACGATGAAGGCCAGCAGGTTGTGGAAGCAGGCGCGGGCGGACAGCATCATCGCCTCGAGCGGGGCGACGCCGTGCAGCATCACCAGCGCCGGGGCGAACCACAGCGCCATCAGCAGCAGCACCCACAACACGGTGAACACCAGGGCGCCGAACATCACGCCGCCGGCGGCCATGCCCGCGCCGGGTACGCTGCCGACGACCATGCCGGTCAGCATCGCACTGCCGCTGATCGCGGCTGCCACCAGCGCCGCCAGCAGCGCGCCCAGCAGGTGGAAGGTGCCGACCAGCAGCAGGTTACCGGCGTGGCGGCGGATGCCGTCGAACAGATGGTCGATGCGCAGCGCCTCGCCGCGGTCGAGCGCCTGGGCGCCGGACAGCATGCCCGCCAGCAGCACCGGCAGCGCGATCGGCGCCGCCGCCCAGCCGAGGATGGGCAGCATGCCCAGCGCGGCGAGGATCACGAACACGATGAAGGCCTGGATCGCCCACACCACCGGCGACTTCATGAACAGCCGCCAGCCGTCGGCGAGCCATTGCAGGGCATGGCCCGGGGCGACGTCGCCGGGGGCGGGAACGGGCGGGGTCGGTCCTGGCTTGGTCATAGCGGCAGCGGCGGCACGCCTGCGGCGCGCAGGCGCAGGATGTCGCGATATTCGTCGGGGTCCTTGACCGACACCATCTCGCCGCTGCGCGGACGGTGGAAGTCGGCCGCACGCGACAGCCAGAAGCGCAACGCCGCGGCGCGCAGCATCGCCGGCCAGGCGGCGCGCTCCTCGGCGGTGAACGGGCGTTCGGCATGGTAGGCGTCGAGCAGGGCCTGGCTGCGGACCGGGTCGAGCTGGCCGTCGGGTTGGCTGCACCAGTCGTTGACCGTCACCGCGACGTCGAACAGCAGCGCGTCGTAGCCGGCGAAGTAGAAGTCGATCAGGCCGCCGATGTGCGGCGTGCCGTTCTCGTCCTTGTCCCACAGCACGTTGTCGCGGAACAGGTCGGCGTGGATCGCGCCCTGGGGCAGGGCGGCGGCATCGACGGTGGCCTGGAAGGCGATTTCGGCATCGAGCAGCGCCTGCTCGTCGGCCGGCAGGAAGGGGCGCACCAACTGCGCAGTGTCCGCCCGCCAGGCGGCACCGCGCGGGTTGTCCTGGCGGCGGCCGTAGGACTGGCCGGCGAGGTGCAGGCCGGCGAGCATGGCGCCGATCTTTTCGCAGTGGATGACGCCGGGGTCCATCTCGGACGAACCCGACAGCCGAACCACCAGCGCAGCGGGCCGGTCCTGCAGGGTGCCGAGGTATTCGTTGTCGCGGTCGGCGATCGGCCCGGGCACGGGCAGGCCGTGGCGCGACAGGTGCGCCATCAGGTGCAGGTAGTAGGGCAGTTCGGCGCGCGACAGATCTTCGAACAGCGTCAGCACATAGCGGCCGAGCGTGGTGGTGACGAAGAAGTTGCTGTTCTGCACGCCGGCCGAAATGCCTTTCAGCTCCACCAGCCGGCCGACGGCATAGCCTTTCAGCCATTCGGCGAGCGTGGTTTCGGGGACGTGCGTGAAGACGGACATGCGGACTCCGGAGGGGCGGGGGTTGCTGGGTGGCTCGGGTCAGGCCGCCAGCGCGGCGGCAGGGTTGGCAGCGGCCGCCGCCATGCGCACGGCCTGCCAGGCGGCGAGCTTGGCATCGAAGCCGCGCGCGGCATGCGCCGGGCTGGTCGACGGCAGGCGGGTGAAAGCCAGGCCGGGCGGCAGCGCGACACGGCCTCGCACATGGCGGCGGAAAGCCGTTTCGGCGGTGGTGCCGTTGAAGAAGACGTGCCGGATCTGCGGGCAGCTCCGGAACAGGCCGGCGAAGTCGTTCGGCTCGATGCTGGCGGGGGCGATGGCGCTGTCGAGGCTGCCGCTGCGCTCACAGGCGGCGATCACGTCCCACAGCGCCACGCCGGCCGCGTTCAATTGCGCCAGCCGTTCGGCGTAGGGCAGCTCCGGCCACGCGCCGAACAGCGCCCCCATGATCGGCCAGAAGGCGTTGCGCGGATGGGCGTAATACTGCGCGGCGTCGAGCGAAGCCTGGCCCGGCATGCTGCCGAGCACCAGCACCCGCGCGTCGGCGCGCACGGCCGGGGCGAAGCTGCGTACGCGGGGGGCGTGCTCACCAGGACTTGATCACCCACATCGGCACCGCCAGGTCGGGCAGGGAATCCTCGCGCACCATCTTGCCGTTGCCTTCCTTGTCGATCAGGTAGTAGGGCACGCCGTGCGGCGGCGTCACCTTGACCATGTAGAGCTGGCCGCGGATGCGGTATTCGGCGACGGTGTCCTCGCCGCGCTGGATGATGGTGACTTCCGGCTCGTCGATCTCGCCTTCCATCGGCATCGGCGGCGGCTCGGGAATCGGTTCGAGGTCGGGCGGTTGCTGGGCGTAGGCCGGCATGGCGGCGGCGAGCAGCAGGGCGATCAGGGTGCGGCGCATGGTGTTCTCCTGAAGATGCCGTAATTCTAGCCGTTTGGGCCGAAGCCTGCTGCCGCGGCTACAGGTTCAGCATCATGTCGTGCTCGGCCGGCACCGGCTGGAAGCCGCGCCGCTCGTAATGCTTGAAGATGGCCTCGACGACCTCTTCCGGCGTGTCGATGACCTGCACCAGATCGAGGTCTTCGGGGTTGATCATGCCGTCGGCGACCAGGCGGTCGCGGAACCAGTCGAGCAGGCCCTGCCAGAACGGGCGGTGCACCAGGATGATCGGAATCTTCTGGCTCTTCTTGGTCTGGATCAGCGTCATCGCCTCGAGCAGTTCGTCCAGCGTGCCGAAGCCGCCCGGCATCACCACGTAGGCGGCGGCGAACTTCACGAACATGAACTTGCGCGCGAAGAAGTGGCGGAAGGTCTGGGAGATGTCCTGGTAGGGATTGGCGGTCTGCTCCAGCGGCAGCTGGATGTTCAGCCCCACCGACGGACTCTTGCCGAAGAAGGCGCCCTTGTTGGCCGCTTCCATGATGCCCGGCCCGCCGCCGGAGATCACGGTGAAGCCCGAATCCGACAGCAGGCGCGCGATCTGCTCGGTCAGGATGTAGTACATGTGGTCGGGCGGTATGCGTGCGCTGCCGAAGATCGACACCGCCGGCCGGATCGCGGACAGGCGGTCGGTGGCTTCGACGAACTCTGCCATAATTCCGAAGATCCGCCAGGACTCGCGCGCGTCGTAGCGCGGTGTGCCGCTGTCCGGAGCGTTGCGGGCCTGGATGCTGCGGGGGAGTTTTTCTTTCGCGGTCATGTTGTTGTTCTCATCTGTGTTCATCGGCCGGACCAGGCCGGACCCCGTTCCCGAGGATTTCCAGAAATGCCGACCCTGCTGCTCGTCGATGGCTCCAGCTATCTCTATCGCGCCTTCCATGCGCTGCCCGATCTGCGCAATTCGCAGGGCGAGCCGACGGGGGCGATACGGGGGGTGCTGTCGATGCTACGTCGGCTGGAAAGCGACTACAAGGCGGAATTTCGTGCCTGCGTGTTCGACGCCAAGGGCAAGACCTTCCGCGACGACTGGTATCCCGAATACAAGGCCCATCGCCCGTCGATGCCCGACGACCTGCGCGCGCAGATCGAGCCGCTGCACGAAGCGGTGGTGGCCGAAGGCTGGCCGCTGCTGTCGGTCGAGGGCGTCGAGGCCGACGACGTCATCGGCACGCTGACCCGCCAGGCGCTGGAACGCGGCTGGGAAGTGGTGATCTCCACCGGCGACAAGGACCTCACCCAGCTCGTGCGCCCCGGCGTGCAGTGGGTCAACACCATGAGCGAGGAAGTGCTGGATGCGGCCGGCGTCGAAGCCAAGTTCGGCGTGCCGCCCGAGCGCATCGTCGACTATCTGACCCTGGTCGGCGACACCGTGGACAACGTGCCCGGGGTGGAAAAATGCGGCCCCAAGACCGCGCTGAAATGGCTGGCCGAGTACGGCGACCTCGACAACCTGGTCGCCAACGCCGACAAGGTCGGCGGCAAGGTCGGCGAGAACCTGCGCAAGCACCTGGACTTCCTGCCGCTGGGGCGCAAGCTGGTGACGGTGGCCACCGACGTCGACCTGCCGGTGACGCTGGACGAACTGCCCGCACGCGGCGACGACAAGGTGGCGCTGCGCGCGCTGTACGAGCGCTTCGAGTTCCGTTCCTGGCTGAAGGACATCGATGCCGGCGCCAGCAGCGTCGCCGCGTCGAAAGCCGCTACCGAAGCGCGCCGCTTTGCTCCGGATGGTGAAAGCAAGGGCGCGGAGCCGGCCGAAGCAGGATCGCACCGCGGCAACTACGCCACGATCCTCGACTGGGACAGCTTCGAGACCTGGCTGGCCAGGATCGGCGCCGCCGAACTCACCGCCTTCGACACCGAAACCACCAGCCTCGACCCGATGGCGGCGCAACTGGTCGGCATGTCCTTCGCCGTCGAAGCGGGTCAAGCCGCCTACCTGCCGCTGGTCCACCGTGGCGCCGAAGCGCCCGAGCAACTGCCGCTGGCCGAGGTGCTGGACAAGCTTCGGCCCTGGCTGGAATCCGATACCCATGCCAAGCTCGGCCAGAACCTGAAGTACGACGCCCACGTGCTTGCCAACCACGGCATCACGCTGCGCGGCATCGCCCACGACACCCTGCTCGAATCCTACGTGCTCGAAAGCGACAAGTCGCACGACATGGATTCGCTCGCCCGCCGCCATCTCGGCCTGACGACGATTCCCTACACCGACGTCTGCGGCAAGGGCGCCAAGCAGATCGGCTTCGACGAAGTCGCTGTCGAGCGCGCCACCGAATACGCCGCCGAGGACGCCGACGTCACGCTGCGCCTGCACCGGCACCTGTGGCCGCAGCTCGAAGCCGAACCCCGGCTTGCCGCGCTCTACCGCGACATCGAACTGCCGGTGCTGCGTGTGCTGCAGCAGATGGAGCGCACCGGCGTGCTGATCGACCCCTTCCTGCTCGCCCAGCACTCCGAAGAGCTCGGCCGCCGCCTGCACGAACTCGAACTGCAGGCGCACGAACTGGCCGGCCAGCCCTTCAACCTCGGCTCGCCCAAGCAGCTCGGCGAGATCCTGTTCGGCAAGCTCGGCCTGCCGGTGGTCAAGAAGACCGCCACCGGCCAGCCCTCCACCGACGAAGAAGTATTGGAAAAGCTCGCCGAAGACTACCCGCTGCCCAAGCTGCTGCTCGAGCACCGCAGCCTGTCCAAGCTCAAGAGCACCTACGCCGACAAGCTGCCGCGCATGGTCAACCCCGCCACCGGCCGGGTGCACACCAGCTTCTCGCAGGCCACCGCGGTCACCGGCCGGCTGTCCAGCTCCGAGCCCAACCTGCAGAACATCCCGATCCGCACGCCCGAGGGCCGCCGCATCCGCGCCGCCTTCATCGCGCCCAAGGATCACCTGATCGTCTCCGCCGACTACTCGCAGATCGAACTGCGCATCATGGCCCACCTGTCGGGCGACGCCCGCCTGCTCGAAGCCTTCGCCCACGGCGAGGACGTGCATCGCGCCACCGCCAGCGAAGTGTTCGGCGTGCCGCCGGCCGAAGTCAGCAGCGAACAGCGCCGCTACGCCAAGGTGATCAACTTCGGCCTCATCTACGGCATGAGCGCGCACGGCCTGGCCAGGAACCTCGGCATCGAACGTGCCGCCGCCCAGGGCTGGATCGACCGCTATTTCGCTCGCTACCCCGGCGTCGCCGACTACATGGAACGCACCCGCATCGAAGCGCGCGAGCAAGGCTACGTCGAAACCGTGTTCGGCCGCCGCCTCTACCTGCCGGACATCCGTGCCGCCCAGGCCGGCCGCCGCCAGGGCGCCGAACGCGCGGCGATCAACGCGCCGATGCAGGGCACTGCCGCCGACCTGATCAAGAAGGCGATGATCGCCACCAGCGACTGGCTGGCCGCATCCGGGCTGAAATCGAAGCTGGTGTTGCAGGTGCACGACGAACTGGTGCTGGAAGTGCCCAAGGACGAGCTCGAGGCCATCCGCAGCGAACTGCCCAGGCTGATGGGCGGCGTCGCGGAGCTGAACGTGCCGCTGCTGGTCGAAGTCGGCGCAGGCGACAATTGGGACGAGGCGCACTGAGTACGCCGCCGTTTTTTTTGCCGCACCGCCCGTTTTTCCGCAGGAGCGACCGCGCGCTCGAACGAAGCACACGGAAAGCCCGCCGAGTACGCCCGTGCGGAGAGCGCTTACAAAATCGCTGCAGCCAATCGCCCCGATAGCGGCCCGCGGCAAAGCTGCGTGCTAGCATCGCCGGCATCCAGAATGCTTGCCCCGGCCCGTGCCGGGGCCGAACCGCGAGATCATCCATGAGCTTCTTCACCCAGTACATCGACAAGCATCTGGCCGCCATCGAGGCCCTGCGCGCCATCGAACCGGTGGTCGAAGCCGGCGCGCAGCGCATCAGCGCGGCACTCAACCGCGGCAACAAGATCCTGTTCTGCGGCAACGGCGGCAGCGCCGCCGACGCCCAGCACATCGCCGCCGAGCTGGTCGGCCGCTTCGTCGCCGAACGCCGTGCGCTGCCCGGCATCGCGCTCACCACCGACACCTCCATCCTCACCGCGGTCGGCAACGACTACGGCTTCGATGACGTCTTCGCGCGCCAGGTCGATGCGCTCGGCCAGCCGGGCGACGTGCTGGTCGGCATTTCCACCAGCGGCAACAGCCCCAACGTCATCGCCGCGGTCGAAGCGGCGCGCCGGCGCGGCGTCGAAGTCATCGGCCTGCTCGGCCGCGACGGCGGCAAGCTGCGCGAGCTGGTGGACCTGGCAGTCGTCATCGGCGTCGCCGAGACGGCACACATCCAGGAATGCCACATCATGATCGGCCACATGTGGTGCGCCCACGTCGACGCCCACCTCGCCACCGCGGATGCGGCCAAGGCCTCGGCCGCCGGCGTGCTGGACGAAGCCCGGGCCATCGCCACCGTCCGCGCCGCGCGCCAGGCCGGCGAGCGCGTGGTGATGACCAACGGCTGCTTCGACATCCTCCACCCCGGCCACATCGAATATCTCGAGCAGGCCCGTGCGCTCGGCCAGCGCCTGATCGTCGCCGTCAACGACGACGACTCGGTACGCCGCCTCAAGGGCGACGGCCGTCCGGTCAATTCGCTGGCCCACCGCATGCGCATGCTCGCCGCGCTCGGCTGTGTGGATTGGGTGGTGCCGTTCGCCGAAGACACGCCCGAGCGCCTGATCTGCGCCGTGCTGCCCGACCTGCTGGTCAAGGGCGGCGACTACACCCCCGACCAGATCGCCGGCGGCGACTGCGTCCGCCGCGCCGGCGGCGACGTCAGGGTGCTGGGCTTTGTCGAAGGGCACTCCACCACCGGGTTGATCGAGCGCATCCGCGACGGCGGCTGATTCCGGAATTTACTGAGCTCGAGCCCCACTCCCGCCGAACCTCCGTCAGTGCCTCGCCGGTTCGTATTCCGGCACCCAGCGTTTCAGCTCGGCGCGGACGTCGTCGTCGGACATTGGTCCTGGCTGCGACAGCCATTGCTCCAGTTCGTCCAGGAAGTTGGCCTGTACGGTACGCGAGCGCGCGATGCGTAGCCTGGAGTGAGGGGTCTCGCGAGTTTCCTCGGCATCGGCGAGCAGTTCTTCGTACAGTTTTTCGCCCTGGCGCAGGCCGGTGAATTCGATGCGGATATCTTCCTCGGTGTAGCCCGACAGGCGGATCATGTTGTGCGCCAGATCGACGATCTTTACCGGCTTGCCCATGTCGAGCACGAAGATTTCGCCGCCCTGGCCCATCGACGCCGCCTGGAGGACCAGTTGCGCTGCCTCGGGGATCGACATGAAGTAGCGCTGAATGTCGGGATGGGTCACTGTCACCGGGCCGCCCCGCGCGATCTGCTCGGCGAAGCGTGGGATCACGCTGCCCGTGCTGCCCAGTACGTTGCCGAAACGCACCATCTCCATCTGGGTGTCGTTGTCGTCCGAACATTGCAGCGCTTCACAGACCATTTCGGCCAGGCGCTTGGTCGCGCCCATGACATTGGTCGGATTGACCGCCTTGTCGGTGGAAATCAGCACGAAACGTTCGGCGCGGTACCGGCATGCGCAGGCAGCCACCAGCCGGGTGCCGAGGACGTTGTTCAGCACTGCCTGCCAGGCATTGCCGACTTCCATCAGCGGGACGTGTTTGTAGGCCGCGGCATGGAAAACGAGTTGTGGTTGCCAGGTGGAGAAAATTTCGTCCATCCGCGAGGCATCCCTGATGTCGCCCGCGAGTGCGATGATTTCGATCGCTCCCTGGTGGTCGCTGAACCATTGTTCGATGTTGTACAGCGCGTATTCACAGTTCTCGACCAGTACCAGCCGGGCAGGAGAAAAGCGGGCCAACTGGCGACAGAGCTCGCTGCCGATGGATCCCCCCGCACCGGTGATCAGCACAGTTTTTCCGGTGACCATGGCCTGGACATGCAGGGAGTCGATCTGTACCGGCTCACGTCCGAGCAGATCCTCGATATTGACCGGGCGCATGGAGTTGATGGCCACCTTGCCGCTCATCAGGTCGTCCAGTCCTGGCAATGTAAATACCTGTGCGCCAGCACGAATGGCGACGTCGGTCGCATGCTTCAGTGTTCCGATGGCAGCCGATGGCATCGCCAGGATGACGTGCTGAGCCTTGTGTTCTTTCAACACCTGGGGCAGCACGTCGATGCCGCCGGCAATCGGGCGGCCCCGTAGATCCCGCCGCCATTTGGTCGGATCATCGTCGACGAGAGCCACGACTCGCCAATCGGGGCTGCGTTCCAGTTCGCGCACCAGCAGTGCCCCGCCAGTTCCTGCGCCGATAATGACGACGGGTTTGCCTGCCGCCATCAGATCGCCATAGGTACGGTATTCCTTCCACATGCGCCCCGCAGCGCGGCTACCACCCATGATCAGCAGCAGCATCATCGGGTACAGAATCAGCATGGCACGTGGCAGTGGCGGCGTGCCATGGTCCAGCAACATCATCACTGCCAATGCAGCGGCCGAAGCGATCACTGCTTTCAGCACCCGTTTCAGGTCAGGCAGGCTGGCGAACACCCAGATACCGCGGTACAGGCCCGCAAGGCTGCATGCTATGCCGTGCACCAGCAGCAGTGCAGCGCCGGTCACCAGCGCTTTGCCAGTGTGGGAAGCGGGCAGGGAGAAATCGAAGTGCAGCAGCAAGCCTCCGCCCCAGGCCATGACTGCGGCGAGCAGATCGAACGCGAAGACAAGAGCGGGGCGAGCGGAGATATTGATCACATTGTTCGGCAGAGTCGCATACCGGTCGGCAGCGCCGTTTTACCGTGCGGGAGCGATTCTAGTCTCTTGCTTGGCGGCGATGTTGTCCTGCAACAACAATTTGCTATATGCGCATGAAAGCGCCGTGTTCGTGTTCCCCGCCATCATCCATTTTCAACTGCTCCTGCGCGGAAGTGAAGGGCCAGTGCCACCAGGGGCAAATAGGCGATCGTCATGCCGCTGATCCCGCCCAGTCTGCCTTCGCCGACCAGCAAGGCCAGCGGCAGCAGCCAACCGAGATTGAGTGCGCTGACGGCCAGGGTCACCGGGCGGTGGCTGCCGAGCTGTCGCGCGGCGAACTGGTAGGCATGGCGGCGATGCGCCTCGTGCACGCGCTCGCCCCGGAACAGGCGGCGCAGCAGGGTCAGCGTCGCGTCCACTACGAACACGCCGAGCAGGATCAGCCAGCTCCAGAATAGGGCGGGTGAGATCCAGCCTGCCTGCAAGGACATTGCACCGAGCATCAGGCCGACAAAGCCGCTGCCCGCATCGCCCATGAAGATGCGCGCCGGTGGAAAGTTCCAGTACAGGAACCCTGCTGCTGTTGCTGCCAGCGACAGTGGCAGCAGGGCGAGCGCTGGCTCACCGGCCAGCAGATACAGTGCCGCGCCGCCGAGGCCGGTACAGACCGCTTCCACGCCGGCGATGCCGTCGATGCCGTCCATGAAGTTGTACAGATTCAGCACCCACACGAGATAGATTGCTGCCAGCCCTGTGCCGATCCAGCTCTGTGCAATGTCGACGCTGAGCACGGTGATCGGCGGTGCACCGCCCAAGGAGGCCAGTATCCATGCTGCTGCGCAGAAATGAGCCAGCAGGCGCCAGCGTGCGGCGACGTGCCCGTGGTCGTCGAGAAAGCCGATCAGCGCAACGCCGCCGCCCGCACCCAGCAGTGCCCACGCCCAGGACTGCGGCAGGGCATCGTCGAAGCTCAGCCAGAACAGGGCGGCCAGAAAGGCCAGCACGATGGCCATGCCGCCGCCGCGCGGCGTCGGCACCGAATGCGAACTGCGCGCATTCGGTCGGTCGAGCAGACTGCGTGTCAGCGCGTAGCGGCGCAGGCCGCCGGTCATCAGTCCGGCCGCCAGTGCGACCGCGGCCAGCAGCCAGGCGTGATCCAGGATTTCCTTCATCGTCGCAGCCCTGCCACGGTGCGGCGCAGGCCTTCGTCGACATCGATCGGCGGTTGCCAGCCGAGCAACTGCCGGGTTGCCGAGTCGTCCACCTGGAGATTGCCGCACAGGCGGGCCATCGCCGGGCGCTTGCCGAGCAATGTTGCGCCGGCCATCAGCGCCCATGACGGCACCGGCAGCAGGCGAGCCTTCACTTGCAGCGCGGCGGCGGTACGGCGCAGCAGATCGGCGGAGGAAAGATCTTCGCCATCCTTCACCAGCAGCACGCGATTGGCCGCGGCTGGGTGGCCGATGCTGCACACGATCAGATCGACCAGATTATCCAGCGCCACCAGCGAGCGGCGGTTGCACGTCATCGCGCCGAGGGGCAGCGGCAGTCCGCGCTGAAGGGCGTGCATCATGGCAAGGAAATTGGCTTTCACGCCGGGGCCATAGACCAGCGGCGGGCGGATGACGACCACCTCCATGCCGTTGTCTGCCGCCAGCTCCAGCAGGGCGGCCTCCGCCTCGGCTTTGGATAGTGCATAGGCATCCTGTGGGGCGGGATCGTCCTCGGCGGTGAATGGTCGCCCCGGTGCGGTGTGCTCGCCGTTCACCTTGATCGAACTCAGGAACACGAAGCGGCGCACGCCCGCCGCCGCCGCCTGGCGTGCCAGGCTCAGCGTGCCAGCCACATTGACTGCGCGGTACGCGGCCAGCGGTTCGGTGGTCGTGTCCCGCATCACATGTACCCGCGCCGCAGCATGGACGATCGTCTTGCAGCCCCGCAGCAGCAGCGACCAGTCCGCAGCGTCCTCCAGCGAAGGCCCGTGCACGCAACCGGGCGGAAGCAGCGTGCCGCGCACTGCACCACGCGCGGCGACGCCGTCCCGCAGCAGGCGGGCGAGCAGGGCGGCGCCGACGAAACCCGAGGCGCCCGTCACCAGGGTGAAGCCAACACTATTCATTGCTGGCCCGCCGCAGCCACGATCGATGGTTTCGCCTCGCTTTATCCATCCCGCCGGTTATCGACTCTGCTCCGTAGAATGGGCTGGGCTGCGTAGGCAGAGCGCAGCGAAACCCATCACCTTGTACTTGGATGATGAACATGAGCTTGTTCACCACAGCTTCCAGCCGTGCTTGCCGAAGAAGCGCAGGCCGGAGCGTGCGAACATCACAAGGTGTTTCCAGCCCTTGCGCGCCGCATGTCCACCGTGATGCACGATGCGTATCGACGGAACATGGGCGATGCGACCCAGGCGTGCCGCGCGCAGGCTCAGGTCGAAGTCCTCGAAATAGAGGAAAAAGCGCGGATCGAAACCGCCCAGCCGCCGGAAAGCCTCACCCCGCAGCAGCATGAAGCAGCCGCTGATGATGGGGATGTCCCAGCGCACGCGCGCGGGAGTTTCCTGTCCGTCGTTTGCGCATCCCTTTTCTTCTCGCATCTCGTAGCGTGCCAGTCGGGTTTCGAAGCAGCGCTTCAGCCATGTCGGTGCAAAACCGCGCAGCGCAAGATCGAGCACCGACGGATAGCGCTTGCACAGATGCTGCGCCTCGCCTTCGCCGGATCGAGACGCCGGACTGGCGAGCACGCAATCCTCGTGCTGGCGCATGAAATCGACCGCCTCCACCAGCGCATCGGCGGCAAGCTCCACATCCGGATTCAGTACGAGATGCAGCTCGCCGATGCCGTCTGCTTCGGCAAGGCACAGATTGTGAGCCCGCCCGAAGCCGACGTTGCCCTGGCCGTGGATCTGGCGGAGCCGGCCGGCAAACCGGTGCGCCGGCAGCCGTAGTGTGGAGACGGTGGAATTGTCCACGATGCAGACCGATGCCGTGCAGCCGCGTTCCGCTTGCAGCGCCGACAAAGCCTTGTCCAGAGACGCGAACGTTGCCGCCAGTACACCAGGGTCCGGTTCGTAGGTGACGATACAGACTGAAAGGAAAGGCACGGGCTGGATGGATCGGTGGGCGGGCATAATGAGCGGCTCGGGGCAATTCACCCCACCCTTCACTGCGGAAAGGCGGGCGAGGCATCTCGCCGCGGAACGCAGTATCATAACTGGTTTTTCTTTTTCCTCTGCTGCGTTGCACCGGAGCATTGCATGCCCATGCCCCTCGTCAGTGTCGTCATTCCTTCCTATAACCATGCGCGTTATATCGGGGAGGCAATCGGCAGCGTGCTGGCGCAGACGGTCGGTCCGCAGTCATTCGAGCTCGAGCTGCTGGTGCGGGACGATGCCTCCACCGACGACAGCCGGGCCGTGCTGGAAGGTATCCAAGATCCGCGCCTCCGTGTCTGGTACAACGAATTCAATCTGGGTGCCCATGCCACGCTGGAACATCTTCTCAGCGATGCGCGGGGTGACTATCTCGCAATCCTGAATTCGGACGACCGCTACGCATCGGACCGTCTGGCGCGCAGCCTGCAAATGCTTGCGGGCGGTGGCTACGATCTCGTCGGCAGCAACATCCGCCTGATCGATGACGCCGGCGTGCCGATCGAGGAGCACTGGTGGATTCGTGCCTTTGGCGAGTTGAAAGCCGTCTGGCGCGACACCGGGGACTGGATTGCGGCCCTGCTGGCCGGCAATGTCTTCATGACGACGTCCAACTTCGTGTTCACCCGCCGATTGTGGCAGCAGCTCGCCTCCTTCAGCGCCCACCGCTACGTGCATGATTACGACTTCCTGCTGCGTGCGCTGGCGGGGCGCGCACGGCTCGGCTGGATCGACGATGCCTTGCTCGACTACCGCCTGCATTCGAGCAATACGATCTCCGAAAAACCGCTCGAAGCCAATCTCGAAGCCTCGGCACTGCTACGCCAGCATGCGCCCGTGTTGCTCGCCCAGCGCGGCGACACCGCGCAGCGAACGGCCTGTCTGAACGTGCAATGGGCACGGATCGAAGGCTATGAAGTCGATATTCTGCGTGCGTTGCAGCACGAGGCGCTGGTGCGCAAGGACGCTGAATGGGGGCGCCTGGTCGGTGACCGCGACAGATGGATCGCTGAGCGTGATCAATGGATCGCGGAACGCGACCACAGTCTGGTCGAGCGTGAGGCATGGATCGCCGAGCGTGATGGCTGGATCGCCGAACGAGACGGATGGATTGCCGAGCGTGATGGCTGGATCGCGGAACGCGACGCCCGGATCGCTCAGCTCGAGGCCGAAGTCGCCGCCTTCCGGCGCACGCCGCTGAAATCCGCCGCTCGCGCTTGCGCGCGCACTGGCTTGAACCGAGTGCGTCGCTTTCGTGCCTGGTGGAACGGACTGGCGATGCCCGGGGGCGAACGAGTGCGGCGCGTGGGCGGTTTCTCCGAACTGCGGCGTTTCGTCGAGCGCCGTGAGCAGAGACCGGCTGCTCTGTCCTTCGACATTTTCGATACCTTGTTGGCGCGCTGCATCGAACCGCCCGAGCGGATCGTGCACCGCGTCGCCGCGCTGCTCGCCGAGCGCCTGCAAATGCCGGCGGAACAGGTGCTGGCCCAGCGCAGGCTTGCCGAAAAGGTGCTGCGCGAAGAGGCGCTGGCCGCCGGGCACGACCACGAATGCCACTACGACGAGATCGTCGAACGCTGGATTGCCGGCCTGCAGCCCTGCGCCGATGCGGCAGCGCGGGCGGAACTGGTGCAGTTCGCAGAAGACTGCGAATTCGGCCTGGAGCGTCTTGCCCTTCGTGCCAAGCCGAATGCGCGCCTCTTCCTCGAGTGGGCGCATGGCCAGGACATCCGCATCATCGCCGTCTCCGACATGTATCTCGGCAAGCGCCACCTTCGTCGCCTGCTCGACGAACTCGGCTATCGCGGTCTGATCGATCGTATCTACGTTTCGTCCGAATACCGTGCCGGCAAGTACTCCGGCCGCCTGTTCGGCCACGTGCTCGAACAGGAAGGGCTGCGCCCGCAGGACGTGCTCCACGTCGGCGACAACTTCCTCTCCGACGCGATGGCGCCCTGCCGCCTGGGCATGAGCGGCGTCTTCCTCGACGAGCGCCACGAGCGCCGCCGCCGCCGCCGCCAGCAGACTTCCGCTGCGCTGTCCGTGCTGGGCGGCGTCTGGCCGGGCCGCATGATGGCCGAAGTGCTGGCCGAACGCCTGTACCTCGACGACCGGGCCAAGCGCGACGAGGTGTATTTCCAGTACGGCCTGGAAGTGCTCGGGCCGATTTTCTCCACCTTCGTGCACGGCCTCATCGAGCGCGTCCGCCGTGATCGCCCCGAAAAGCTCTTCTTCCTCGCCCGCGACGGCGCGCTGTTCATGCGCATGTACCAGGAAGCAGGCACCCTGCTCGGCGAAACCCTGCCGCCTGCCTGCTATGCCTATGCCAGCCGCCGGGTCGTCGCCAGCGCAGCGGTTGCCGATGGGCTGGATCACGCCAGGGCGGTCGTCGGTCTCTACAACCCCAAGCAGCATGGCCTCGAATCCATCCTCAAGACTTACGGCCTGAATCCCGGCGATTTCGCCGATCTCGCCCGGCGCCACGGCTTCACCCACATCGGCGAGCGGCTCGACGACTGGAACGACGCCCGCCTGCTCGCCTTTCTCGACGATGCCGAAGTGCAGCAGCGCATCCGGCCGGTCGGCCAGCAGGCGCGCGAACTGCTGCGCGACTACTTCGACGGCCTCGGCTTCTTCGCCGCGCGGCGGGTGGCGCTGGTCGACATCGGCTGGAACGCCACCATCCAGCGCTTCCTCGAAGACGCTTTCGCCGGCAAGGCCGATGCTGCCTATCCACAGGTCGATGGCTACTATTTCGCTTTCATGAACGGCATGCACCAGGGCGCGCTCGCCCACGGCGGCATCGACGGCCTGATGCTCGACGTGCGCCGCGCCGAGCCGCAGGAGCGCGCCGCCAGCGACTTCGAGGAACTGTTCGAGCAGGGTGCCCGTGCCCTTCACGCCACCACCATCGGCTACCGGCGCACCGCCGATGGCGTCGAGCCGGTGCTCAAGGACGACGCCGCACCCGACCGCCAGGCCGAGCTCCGCTGCAATCCGCACATCGAGGCCTTGCAGCAAGGCGTCATGCTCTGCTTCGAACACTACCTCGCCGCCCAGCGCCTCACCGGCTTCGGCTTCGATGCCGTGCGGCCCTACGCCTTGGCGCTGGCCGAACGTGCCGTGGTCTATCCGACCCGTGCCGAAGTGGCGGCGATCAGCAAGCTGGCGCATTCGGAAGACTTCGGCCACGATCACCTGCTCGACCTGTCCGGCAAGGACGTCGGCTGGCGCGATTTCCTGCGGCCCCGTCTGCTGGCTCGCAAGCTCGCCATGCTGCCCTGGCGCTATGCGCCCTTCGCCCGTTTCCGCACGCCGCTCGCTTCCGCTGCCGCGCGTGTGCTGCACCTGCTTCAACTCAAGAGGAGAGCCGGATGAACCAGCGACGCCGGGCCCGCATCCTGCCGTCCGCATTCAGATTGTTCCTGATGCATTTGCCCTTCAGGTTCGGCCGTCCCGGCGGCCCCGGCTTTGCCCCCGGTTTGCGCGCCAGCCTCGCCTGGACGCGGCGAGTCCTGTGGCATGCGCTGTTCGACCACGAGCGCTTCAAGTATCGGCTCGTCCGCCTGCGCCAACGCCTGCCGCGCCGTTGACGAAATGGCCGGCGGTACAATCACCGGTTGCCTGCGTCTGCTCCCGACACGATCACGATAGCCTCTCGATGACCCCTCTCGTCACCACCATCACCATCCTCTGCGTCCTCGGCATCTCGCTGGGGCAGATCCTGTTCAAGAAGGCGGCGATGACGATCGTCGACGCCAGCCAATGGCAGCAGTGGGTCTTCAACGGCTGGCTGATCGTGGCGCTGGCGTTGTACGGCATCACCACCCTGGTATGGATCTGGGTGCTGCGGCACGCGCCATTGCATCTGGCCTACCCCTTCATGGCGCTGGCCTTCCTGATCGTGCCCTGCCTGGGCTGGCTGTTCATGGGCGAGCCGGTGCGCCTGACCACGTGGGCAGGCGGCGCCCTGATCCTGCTCGGCATCACCATCGCCTCGCGCGCAGCCTGAGCTTCACCGCATGTCCTCAGCCATGAAGATCGCCGTCGCCATCCCCTGCTACAAGGTCACCCGGCACGTCCTTGGCGTGATCGAGGCCATCGGCCCCGAAGTGCACACCATCTACGCGGTCGATGACGCCTGCCCCGATGGCAGCGGCACGCTCATCGAAGAACACAGCCGCGACCCGCGCGTGCGCGTGCTCCGCCACAGCGAAAACCAGGGCGTCGGCGGCGCCATCGTCACCGCCTACAAGGCGGCGATCGCCGACGGCATGGACATCGTCGTCAAGATCGACGGCGACGGCCAGATGGACCCTGCGCTGCTGCCGCAGTTCGTACGTCCGCTGCTGCGCGGCAAGGCCGACTACACCAAGGGCAACCGTTTCTTCCGCCCCGAATCGGTGCAGGGCATGCCGCCGCTGCGGCTGTTCGGCAACGCCGTGCTGTCCTTCCTTGCCAAGCTCAGCTGCGGCTACTGGAACGTCATGGACCCGACCAACGGCTATACCGCCGTGCGTACCTGCGTACTGGCCGAACTGCCGCTGGACAAACTGGAACGGCGCTACTTCTTCGAAACCGACATGCTGTTCCGCCTGAACACGGTGCGCGCGGTGGTCAGGGACGTGCCGATGGATGCGGTATACGCCGACGAGAAATCCAACCTCAAGATCAGCCGCGTGCTGCCCGAGTTCCTGCGCAAGCACTGCGCCCGGCTGTGGCGCCGCTACGTCTACAGCTATCTGGTGCGCGACTTCAACGTCGGCACGCTCTACAGCATCAGCGGCAGCCTGCTGCTGCTTGCCGGCGGCCTGTTCGGCGGCTGGCACTGGTTCGTCAGCATGAGCACCGGCAATCCCGCGACCAGCGGTACGGTGATGCTGGCTGCCCTGCCGATCTTCATCGGCATCCAGTGCCTGATCGCCTTCCTGCATTACGACGTCGACAACCTTCCCACGGAGCCCTTGAGCCTGTCGCTGGATGGGCATGTGCAAGATGCGGATGCCTGAGGACAAGACGCCCGCCCAAGGGTGCGCCGGTCCGGAAACACCTGCCTTCCCGGCAGCGGCCCTGGTTTCGGCCATCGCGCTGGCCGTGCTCGGCTTTGCCTTCGTGCTGCGTGCCAGCTACCCCGGCTATCTTTACGAAGACTCTTTTCAGCAGCTCACCCAGGCCATCACCGGGAATCTGGACGACTGGCACCCCACGTTCATCACCCTGCTCTGGTCCTGCCTGCTGCGGGTGTTTCCGGGTCCGGTGGGCTTCCTCGTGCTCGACAACCTGCTGATCTGGGGCGGGCTGGCCCTCATCGCGCTCGGAGCGATGCGCCGTGCCGGCGCCTGGGGCTTGCTCGTGCTGGCCGTGCCGCTGGCGCCGGGGCTGTTCAACTTCCTCGGCCACATCCACAAGGACACCCTGGTGGCCGCCTGGATGCTGGCGGCCTTTGCCTGTGCCTTCAAGGTCAATCAGGCAGAAACGGGCCCGCGTGCGCGTCTGGTCTGGCAAGTGCTGGCCAATCTCCTGGCCCTGGCTGTCTTCCTGACCCGCTCGAACGCCATTTTCGGCCTCATCCCCCTGCTGCTCTACGCCAACCTGCGCTTCGGCTGGCGCCGGAACCTGCTCGCGGCCCTGGTGATGCTCTGCCTGATGCCGGCAGTCCAGACCCTGCAGAGCCGGGCGCTCGGGATAGAGCCGCAGCACCACGGCGACAGCCTCAAGACCTTCCACCTGCTGGCGCTGTCCTATTTCGAAAATCGCAACCTCTTTCCCGGTACATGGATCGAGCACGATGCGCGCACCATCGTCGAAGGCTGCTATTCGCCGGTGCAATGGGATACGGTTTCCAGATGGGGGCATTGCGCCGGGCTCTACCGCGAACTCCGTCGCCAGGAGTTGTGGGGCAGCGGGGAGATGACTCGCGCCTGGCTGGGCGCACTGGCGTCCAACCCGCTCGGCGCCTGGTCGGCGATGGCTGCCACGTTCAAGCTGAGCATGCACGATCCCAATTCGCTGACGATGCTCTATCCGCCGCCGACATCGGAGCTGGTGAATTGGGAAGTGGCCGAGCCTTTCCGCCGGACCACCCGGCTCGCACGGGATTACATCCAGTCCGAGTTCAATCTCCAGTACGGCAAGCCCCGGGCCTTCGCCGTCGTACTGGTCTGCGGCAGCGCATTGCTGCTCGTCCTGCGCCTGGGCGGCACGCCGCTCGGCGCCCTGGCGCTGGCCGTGCAGGCGTCGGGGACGATCTATCTGCTCAGCTATTTCCCGATCAATGTGTCGGCCGAATACCGCTACTTCTACTGGAGCGGCTTCGCCGCGTATCTGGGCCTGCTGCTCGTGCTGCTGGCCTGGCTGGCGCGGCGGCGGCCGGCAGGCCAGGGCACCGAACTGCCGCCTCTGCCACGGGCGCTCTCCGTGCCGCTGCGGCTGCTGCTGGGCGTGCTGCCGGCGCTGATGCTCGCCCTCGTCTTCGGCGCCGGCCGCCTGCCGACCGAAACCCGCGTCGTCCAGCTCGCGCCGCAGGGCGACGGTGTCGTCGCCGTGACCCGTCTCGGCACCGCCTCGACTCCGCGCTGGATGGAGCGGCACGAAGGCGAGATCGAGACGGGCGGCTGGCATTGGCAGGAGGGACCGCTGCTGCGCACCGTGCCCGGCGCCGGCGTGCTGGTTGCCCGCATCGACACCCTGCATCATGCGATCAGGCTGCACTTTCTGACCGGCCCCGACGGCGGCAGCGTGCAGATTCAGGACGGTCCTTTCTCCCGCCTCGTCGACACCCACGCGGCCAGACCCGGAGAAATCGTGGTCGACCTGCCGCCCCACGGCAAACTGGCAGACCGCCCCCGCCATGCTTCATGGCACGAGCCGGCCCGCGTGCTGTTGTGGACGCTGCTGCTCGGTGGCTTGCTGTTCCGTCTCAGCCGGAAGCGCGCAGCATGATCCCGCCCGGCAGTGTCCTGCCTGGCAAGGCACTCTACAGTTTCGACCTCTTCGACACCCTGGTCGCCCGCCCGGTCAAGCGCCCGGGCATGGTCTTCTACCTGCTCGACAGGCTGGGTGTGGACTACCGTTTCCCGCTGATCGGTCTGCTCGGCTTTCGGTTCTGGCGGGTGCTGGCCGAGAGAGTGGCGCGCCGCCTGTCGCAGCACGAAGACATCGGCCTGTTCGACATCTACCGCGTGCTTGCGCTGGTCATCCGTTCGCCCGCGGCGCAGCTCAAGCGGGAGCTGGCTGTCGAGCTCGCGCTGCTCCAGCCCATCGGTCCGAACGTCGAGCTGCTGGCAGCACTGCTCGTCCAGGGCAAGCAGTGCTGCATCATCTCCGACATGTACCTGCCGCCCGCCACGATCGGCAGGATCATCCGCAAGCATGTCGGCGACGTCGATTTTCTTGTCTCCTCGCGCGAGGGGCTGACCAAGCGCTCGGGCGGTCTTTTCCGCCGCATGCTCGATCGCTACCGCCTCGCGCCTGCCGAGGTCCAGCATTTCGGCGACAACCCCGGTGCCGACGACGACGTGCCGCGCCGCCTCGGCATCGACACCGTGCTGCTGCCGGGCCTGAATCGACCGGGCCGGCCGCGGAGTTTCTACGATGTGTTCTGCCTGCGTGCGGCGGAAGAGAGCGGCTTTCACCAGGCCGGCTATGAGATCGTCGGTCCGTGCAGCGTCGCGCTCGCCCGCTTCATCGCCAAGGATGCCAGGCAGCGAGGTTTGTCGCGGGTGGTTTTCGCCGCGCGCGACGGCTACCTGCTCAAGGAAGCTTTCGATGCCCTGGGCTCCGGCATCGACAGCGCTTACGTCCGCCTGTCGCGGCGGGCGCTCTATGTCGCCGGCTTCGCCCTTCACGGCGATTACGAGCGCTTCTTCGAGGGCCGGGTGAGCGCTGCCGACTTCTTCGCCCGGCTCGGCTTCGAGTGCCCCGGCGAGCTTGCCATGCTCGATCCCGCTCGCCACCGGCAGGCCTTCATCGACGCCCTGAAGCGCCTCGGCTTCGAAGCCGCCGCGCACGAAGAAGCCGCCATCATGCGGGACTATCTGCAGGCGCATGGTTTTGCTGGCAAGGTGGGCTTTGTCGATCTCGGCTGGCGCGGCAGTCTGCAAGCTGCGGTGCAGGACCTCTGCGGCGAGGACTGCCGCATCCACGGCTATTATTTCGGCAGCATCACTGATACGGTCGAGCACCGGGCCTTCTACTTCCAGAATGGCCGGCCGTTGGCGCGCTGCGCGATCGTCTTCCAGGCGCTGCCGGTCTTCGAGTTCCTGTTCACAGAACCGATCCACACGCTGCGGCGGATACGCCGCAGCGGGCAGGGCGAAGGCTTCGAACATGAGTTCGTCGCCGACGAGCCGGATTCACAGGTCGCGCTTCGCCATCAGGTGGCTGCCGGCGCGCGCCGCTTCTTCGCCGACATCGCCGGCCTGCTGCCGATGCTGGAAAACAGCGACTGCTGCGGTGCGGTGGATCTCGATCCAATCCTGAATGCCCACCTGAAGCGGCCTTCGGCGGAGTTCATCCGTGTTTTCGATGGCATCGGCCATGCCGAAGGCTTCGGCGGTTCGAAGTATGGCAGTCTGCTGTCCGAGGAAAGGAAGAGCTTGATCGGCTACCGGAACGCCTATTGGCGTTCTGCCTATGTGGCCGGCAACGCCTGGCTCAGGCTGCTGCACCGACTACTTTATTCGCGGCTCGGCATGTTCCTGATCCTGAACAGAGGGCGGATTGTCGGGGGGGCGAAGAAGCGTCTTCGCGGTACGGCGTGACGGAGTTTCGTTTGCGGTTTCACATACTGCGGTCAGATCTGCGCCGCCTCCACCTATGCGGCCCCACTCATTCTGCGGAATTTCGCGCATTGTCGCATTCCTGTATTGCGGCCTTGGCAAGCTGTCCATGACGCTGTTGAGGCCGTTGTCGAACAAGGATGTTGGCAGGACGGGGACGTGAGGCGAAAGCCATCGATCAGTCCTTGCGTGTCTCCTGGATGAGGATGAAGGTGGTGAAAGAAATTACTGGACATCGGCATGCCGGTCCGTCGAGGGTACCCTGCTTCACCATGGCAATCCTGGCCCTGGTGGGCTTCGCCTTCGTGCTCCATGCCAGTTATCCGGGTTATTTGAATCCGGATTCGGTCACCTCAGTTGACCAACATCTATAACGGCTGGTGGGACGACTGGCACGCCCCCTTCATTTCCTTGATCTGGTCCGGGCTGCTCGAACTGTTCCCCGGGCCGGTCGGCTTCATCGTCTTCGACAACCTGCTGATCTGGAGTGCGCTGGCCGTGGTGGCGATGGGCGTGGCACGTGTCGCTGGCTGGTGGGGGCTGGCGATCCTGGCCGTGCCGGTGTTGCCCGGTGCGTTCAACTACCTCGGCCATGTCCATAAGGACGCGATGCTGGTTGCCTGGATGCTGGCGGCCTTTGCCTGCGCTTTCCAGGGCAACGACGACGCCATCGGCCCGCGCGCCCGGCTGGTCCTGCTGGTGCTGGCGAACCTGCTTGCGGTGGCCGCCTTCCTGACCCGGCCGAACGCCATTTTCGGCCTGATTCCCTTGCTGCTGTATACCAATCACCGCCTTGGCCGTCGTCGCGGGCTGATGCTCATGGCCGCCCTGCTGGTGCTCATGCCGCTGACGCAGTCGGTGCAGAACCGTTTGCTCGGCGTGGTTTCCCAGCACCCCACGGGTTCCATCAAGACCTATCACCTGCTGGCCATGTCGTATTTCGAAGGCCGAAACCTGTTCCCGGGGGAATGGACGGAGGAAGAATCGCGGACGGTCGTCGATGCCTGCTATTCCCCGCTGCAGTGGGACAAGGCGGCCCCTTGGGGGGAGTGCTCGTTTATTTACAAGGGGCTGGTGCGGCAGGGGCTGTGGGGCAGCACCTCGATGACTCGCACCTGGTTGGCCGAACTGGTGGCGAATCCGCTGTCGGCGTGGTCGGCGATGGCGGCGACTTTCCAGTTGAGCATGCACGAGCCGAACTCGCGGGCCATGTTCTATCCGCCGCCGAAAACGGATCGGGTGAATTGGGAGATTGCCCGGCCACTGCGGTTGACGAGCTGGCTCACCCAGGCCTATGTGGTGTGGAAGCACCATGACCGCTTCGGCAGGCCGTGGATGTTTGCCCTGGTGCTCGGTGTCGGCACTGCGCTGCTGCTCGTGCAGCGCCTGGCCGCCACCCGGCTCGGCGCCTTTGCCCTGGCGGTGCAGGCCTCGGGTGCGATCTACCTGCTCACCTGGTTCCCGTTCAACGTCTCGGCGGAATACCGCTATTTCTACTGGAGCAGCTTTGCCGCTTGGCTGGGACTGGCGCTCACGCTGGTGGCTGCCTGGGTGGGCAGGGGCGAGGCTCGCCGGCAGCGACGGCAACTGTCCTCCATGCCCCGGCTGGCGGTCTGCGCCATCACCGCCGTCATGATCACGCTGGTCTTCGGCTCCTTCAAGCTGCCGCTCGAAAAGCGCGACATCGTGCTCATGCCGCTGGACGACGGCGTCATCGCCGTCACTCACCTGCGAACCGCATCCATTCCGGCATGGATGTGGCGCACGCTCGAAGGGCAGATCGAGGCCCCCGGCTGGCTCCAGGACGGCGACACGCGGATCGCGCCGGCGGGGCAGGCGTCGATGCAGCCTTTGAAGACCCGCATCGAAAACCTTCATCAGACGGTACGGCTCCGTCTCGCCACTGGTCCGGATGGCGGCCGCGTGCGGGTGGATGACGGCAGCTTTTCGCGCATCATCGACACTCGTGCGCCTGCGGTAGGCGAAATCGTCATCGATCTGCCTCCCCACGGCAGACTGGCCGATCTTCCCCGCCATGCCTCGTGGCACACGCTGGCGCGGGCGCTGCTGTGGTCGCTGTTGCTGGCTGCGCTGCTGTTTTACGTGAGCAGGGAGCGGGCCGGGCGAATACCGTTGTCGTTTGTTGCGGCACGAACATACCCTCCTGCGCCCATCGCCCCGCACACTCCGGCAGAGCAGCCGAAACCCGGGTAAACTCATCCGTTCCGCAGCCTTTCAGCCGCGCTGTCCTGTTTCCCTCCCGACGCCATGACCCAAGCCGCCCTTGCCGTTCAAGCCCCTCCCGTCGCTCAGGGCGATGCTCGCGCACGGCTCGGCGAACTGCTGCTGCGGCGCAACCGGCTGGGCGCCCGCGATCTCGAACAGGCCCTCGCCGCCCAGGGCGAAATGGGCGGATTGCTCGGCCATGTGCTGATCCGCCTCGGCCTCGTTGCCGAAAACGACGTCGCCGAGGCGCTGGTCGAGCAGCTCGGCCTCGTCTTCGTACCGGCCGCCGCCTTTCCGCAAGAGGCAGTCGAAGTACCCGGCCTGACGACGGACTACCTCGTCGCCCACGGCGTGCTGCCGCTGGCCGTCGCCGACGGCACGCTCACCGCTGCGCTGGCCGAACCGCAGAACACCTTTCTGCTCAAGGCGCTGGCGCTCGCCACCGGCTTGCGCGTCGAACCCCGGCTGGCGCTCGAATCCGAGCTTCGCGCCGCGCTCGAGCGCCTGTACGTGCAGCAGGAGGAGACCGAAGACGAGGATGGCCTGCTCGACGGCGCCCTCGGCAGCGACAGCGAATTCGTCGAACACCTGAAGGACCTCGCCACCGAGGCGCCCGTCATCCGGCTGGTCAACCAGATCATTTCCCGCGTCATCGACCTGCGCGCGTCCGACATCCACATCGAACCCTACGAAGACGGCGTCCACATCCGCTACCGCGTCGATGGCGTACTGCATCGTGCCGAAGTGGCCGAAGCCGCGCTTGCCGCTGCCATCACCTCGCGCATCAAGCTGCTTGCCCACCTCAACATCGCCGAGCGCCGCCTGCCGCAGGACGGTCGCATCAAGACCCGCGTCAAGGGCCACGAAATCGACCTGCGCGTGTCCACCCTGCCCACCGTCCACGGCGAAAGCGTCGTCATGCGCGTGCTCGACCGCGCCAGCATCCGGCTCGAACTCGAAGACATGGGTTTTTCGCCCGACACCCTGGAGCGCTTCCGCAGCCTGATCGACCGTCCGCACGGCATCCTGCTCGTCACCGGCCCCACCGGCTCGGGCAAGACCACCACGCTCTACGCCGCGCTGGCCAAGCTCGATGCCGAAACGCTCAAGATCATCACCGTCGAGGACCCGGTCGAATACCAGCTCGGCGGCGTCAACCAGGTCCAGGTCCATGCCCAGATCGGCATGAGCTTCGCCCACGCGCTGCGCTCCATTCTCCGCCAGGACCCGGATGTCATCATGATCGGCGAAATGCGCGACACCGAAACCGCGCAGATCGCCGTGCAGTCCTCGCTGACCGGCCACCTGGTGCTCTCCACCCTGCATACCAACACCGCTGCGGGCGCCATCGTCCGCCTCGAAGACATGGGCGTGGAGCGCTATCTCATCACCTCGACGGTCAACGGGGTGCTGTCGCAGCGCCTGTTGCGCACCCTGTGCCCGAGCTGCCGCACTGCCGCCGAACTGCCCGACGAGGCGCTGGCCCGCAGCGGCCTCGCGCGCTTCATGCCGGCGGGCCAGCGCACCGTCCACACTGCCGCCGGCTGCCCCGACTGCAAGCACTCCGGCTATCGCGGCCGCACCTCGGTGCACGAGCTTTTCGTCATGGACGATGTTGCCCACAAGGCCATTCTCGCCGGCGCCGACGCCACCACGCTGCACAACGTCGCCCGCCAGGGCGGCATGCTCACGCTGTACGAGGACGGCTTGCGCAAGGTCGCAGCGGGTCTCACCTCGCTCGAAGAAGTACTGCGGGTGACGCAGGACCAAGGCAATGGCTGAGTTTTCCTACCGTGCCGCCGACGTGCGCGGCGCCTTCACCGAAGGCCGCGTCGAAGCCGCCGATGCCGCCGCCGCCGCCAGCCAGCTCCGTGCCCGCGGGCTCACCCCGATCCGCATCGACGCCGCTGTGCCGCAGGCCGGCGCCAGCGTTCCGCGTGCCGACGCCCAGCGCAGCGGCGCCCGGCGTTTCGGCCTGAATACCGACCGCGGCATCCGTCACGAAGACATCCACAACCTCACCAACGAACTGGCGGTCATGCTGCGTGCCGGCCTGCCGCTCGATCGCGCCCTGCGCGTGCTCGGCGGCATGGCCGAAAAACCCTCCGTCGCCGCGCTGCTGCAGGACGTGCTCAAGTCGGTCAAGGGCGGCAAGGGCCTGTCGCAGGCCTTGCAGCCCCATGTGCAGCACTTCGGCGACTTCTACATCAACATGGTGCGTTCAGGCGAGGCCGGCGGCCAGCTCGCCGACGTGCTCGTGCGGCTGTCCGAGCATCTGGAACGGGTCAAGAACCTGCGCGAATCGGTCGTCTCCGCGCTCATCTATCCTGCCATCCTCGTCGTCGTCGCCTGCATCTCGGTGTTCCTGATGCTCGGCTTCGTCGTCCCCCAGTTCGAAACCCTGTTCGACGACATGGGCGAGGCCCTGCCGCTGCCCACCCGCCTGATCGTCGCTCTCGGCCACTTCGTCTCCGACTGGTGGTGGCTGCTTGCCGGCGCCATTGCGCTCATCGTCTGGCTCGTGCGCCGCTGGCTGCGCACGCCGGCCGGTGCGGCCTGGCGCGACGCGCTGCTGCTGCGCCTGCCGGTGTTCGGCCAGATCATGCGCAAATACGAACTCACCCGCTTCGCCCGCAGCATGGGCACCCTGCTCGGCAACGGCGTGCCCATCGTCGTCTCGCTGCGCATCGCCGCCGATACCGTCGGCAACAGCATTCTGCGCTCGGCCTTCGAATCCGTGCCGGCCGGCATCAAGCAGGGAGTGCGCCTGGCCGACGCCCTCGCCGCCACCGGCCTGATGACCCCGCTCGCCCTCAACATGGTCCGCCTCGGCGAGGAAACCGGCCGGCTCGACGCCATGCTGCTCGAACTCGCCCGCGTCTACGACGGCGACGTCCAGGCCGGCGTCAAACGCGGCCTGACCCTGCTCGAGCCGCTGCTCATCCTCGTCCTCGGCGGCATCATCGCCGCCATCATCGTCTCCATCCTGATGGGCATCCTGTCGGTGAACGATCTCGCCGGCTGAGTCATCGATCGTGGCGGCGAATTGTTTGGCATATAATTCCATCTGTCATGAAGATGGGGTGATCCGATGCCAGCGCCGAGCCACGACCAGAACTTCAAGAACCTGATCCTCGACTACCCGCACCAGGCGCTGTCCTTCTTTGCTCCCGGTGAAGCCCATGACCTGGATGACGCGGTCCGCATCACCCCGATCCGGCAGGAACAGCTCAAGGATCGGCTTGGCGACCGCTTCCACGAACTCGATGTACCGCTGCTGGCCGAATGGCCCGACGGCCGGCGCGAGGCGCTGCTATTCGTGCTGGAAGAGGAGAGCACGTCGGGGCGATTCTCGATCCATCGCCTTGTATCCTACTGTGCCACCCTTGGTGAATTGATGGATACCGACCGTGTGGTACCGGTGGTGATCTTCCTGCGCGGTGGGGAACGTGTGCGCCGCCGACTGGTGCAGGGCAGCGAGCGGCACACCTATCTGCGCTTCGACTACCTTGCCTGCATCCTCGCCGAGACGCCGGCCGATGCCTGGCTGGACAGTACCAACCTCGTCGCCCGGCTCAATCTGCCCAACATGCGCTGGCCGCGCGAGCGAAAACTGGAAATCTACGCCCAAGCCGTGCGAGGCCTGATCGGACTCGAACCCAGCATCGAAAAACGTATCAAATACATGGACTTCATCGACATCTACAGCCCCCTTGACGATAATGAACGGCGGCTGTATGAACAACGCTACCCGCAGGAGAACGAGGAAATGCTGACCTGGAGCGAACGCGCCCGCCACGCCGGAATACAACAAGGCTTGCTGCAAGGCCGTGAAGAAGGCCGTGAAGAAGGCCGCGAGGACGGCGAGCGCGAGTTGCTGACCCGCCTGCTCTCCCGCCGCTTCGGCCCGCTCGACCGCCAGACCTCCGAGCGCCTGCAACGCGCCACCTGCGCCGAGCTCGAACGCTGGGCCGACAACATGCTGGAAGCCCGCACGTTGCAGGATGTATTCGACGAGCATTGATGTCGGCCCGTGATCCCTTGGAGAGCCAGGCCCCCCGCAACTACCCGTAGCACTTCAATCCCCCCGCTTGCGGGTAGAATTCCCGCCGACGCATCAACACCATGAAGGTACGCAACATGATTCAATCACCCGTCGCCCGCGTGCGGCGCGTCGCTGGTTTCACGCTGGTCGAGCTCCTTGTCGTGCTTGCCATTCTCGGCCTGCTGGCCGGGCTTGTCGGTCCGCGCGTGCTGGGCCAGCTCGATGGCGCCAAGAGCAAGACCGCCGCAGTGCAGATCAAGGATCTCGAGCAGGCTGCCGAACTCTTCAAGCTCGACGTCGGCCGCTTCCCGACCACTGCCGAAGGGCTCGATGCGCTGGTCAACAGGGTCAACGTACCGGGCTGGAACGGCCCCTACCTGCGCAAGGGACTGCCTGCCGACCCCTGGGGCAACCCCTATCGCTACGAAAACCCGGGCCGCAACGGGGACATCGACATCTACAGCTACGGTGCCGACAACGCCCCCGGTGGCGAAGGCGATCGCGCGGACATCGGCAACTGGAAGTGATGTCCCGCCCTGAGCCGCATGCCCGGGCAGGCGCTCAAGGCGGTTTCACGCTCGTCGAACTGGTCGTCGTGCTGGCGCTCGCAGCATTGCTGATGGGCGCCCTCGGCGCCAGCTACAGCCGCCTCAACGACAGCGTCGGCTATCGCGCAACGCTCAGGGAACTGACTGCCGGACTCCACGCCGCACGTAACCTCGCCCAGCGCCAGGGCAGGGAAGTGCACTTCGACATCGACCTCCGCCGCCGCTGCTTCGGCCTCGGTGGGCGCTGCGACAGCACCATCCCCGACCCCCTGAAGGTCGAACTGCATCTCGCTGCGCAGGATCTCGATCCCCGTGGCCACGGACGGCTGCGTTTCTACCCGGACGGCGGCGCCACGGGGGGCAGCATCGTGCTGGCGCGGCCCAATGGTCAGGGCGTGCGCCTGCGGATCGACTGGTTGCTCGGCCGTATCAGCCAGGAGGCCTGGTCCGGATGAAAACGGCCGCCCGTCGCAGCGCCGGCTTCTCCCTGCTGGAAGTCCTCGTCGCCGTCAGCATCATGGCGCTGTCGCTCGGCGCGCTCTACCAGGCCGCGGGCGGCAGCGTACGCAGCGTGCAGCGCGCCGACCAGCGCACCCAGGCGCTGCTGCTCGCCCAATCGCTGCTCGACGCTTACAGCACCGTGCCGTCCGGTGGTCTGAACGCAGCTGGTGAAGAGGCCGGTCTGCGCTGGCAGATCGTCAGCACGCCGTATCCAACCGCCTTCGAGCAGCCGCCCGGCTGGCCGCTGCACTATGTACACATCACCGTCGGCTGGGGGCAGGGCGGCTCGGTCAGCCTCGCCACGCTGCTGCCGGCCAACTTCAACGACCTGCGCCTGCCCAAATGAGCACGCCGCGTTCCGTTGCGCATGGCTTCACCCTCGTCGAAGTCATCGTCGCCCTCAGCCTGGTCGCGCTCATCATGCTCGGCCTGGTCAGTGCGCTGCGCACCTTCGGTGACACCGCCAGCACGCTCGATGCCCGCAGTGGCGACAGTACCGAGACCCGGCTGCTGGCCGACTTTCTCCGCACCACCCTGACCCGCGCCGTGGCGCAGCCGCGCGTGCAGACCGTCGACGACGGCCCCGTCGTGCCGTTTTCCGGCTCTGCCGGCGAACTTCGCTGGCTCGGCAATTTCCCCGCCCGCCATGGCGCCGGCGGCATGCACTACATGCGGCTGTTCGCTGGCGAAGGCGGCCTCTACCTCCAGTACTTGCCGCATCCTGGCAACACCGAGCCGCCCGACTGGTCGACCGCCGCTGTGCATCTGCTGAGCCCGCATCTCGATCTGCTGCGGATCGCTTACCAGACCCGGCCGCGGCAGCCCGGCGAAGAAGCCGAATGGTTTTCGTTCTGGGACGATCCTCAGCACCTGCCCGGACGGCTGCGCATCGATCTCGTCATCGCCGGGCAGCACCGCGCCCCCTCATCGTCGCCCTCGACGCCGCCGCCGGGCGCAGCGTCGGCGAGCGCATCGTCGCCGGGGAGGAAGAATGATCCGCCTGCCCGCTGACCCCACACCCCAGCGCGGCCTTGCCCTCGTCGCCGTGCTGTGGATGGTTGCCGCGCTCACGCTGCTGGTTGCCAGTCTGCTGACGATGTCCCGTGCCACCACCCGGAGCGCCCAGAATCATGCTGCGCTGATTCAGGCCACCGCCGCGGGCGATGCCGCCATCCAGCTCGCGCTCGCCGAATCGCGTCACCTGCCTGACAACCTTGGCGGCAGCAGCGGGCAGTATGTGTTCGATGGCCGCACCATCCGGGTCGAGCTGACTCCGGCCAGTGGCTACATCAACATCAATTTCGCCCCGCCCGAACTGCTGGCGGAGCTTTTCCATGCCGCCGGCGGCATGGATGCCGGTAGCGCCGAGATCCTGGCCCTGCGTGTCGTCGATTGGCGCGATACCGATGAGATAGCTTATGGCGGTGGCAGCGAACTCGAACCCTATCTCGCCACCGGCCTTGCCGTGCGCCCGCGCAACGGTGCCTTTCTGAGCAAGGAAGACCTGTTGCAAGTTGCCGGTATCGGCCTCGATCTCTTTGCTAGAATCGAGCCTTTGATCACCGTGTGGGGGAGCCATCGCGGCGTCGATCCACTGGCCGCGCCCGAAGGGGTGCTGGCCGTGCTGGCCGAAGGCGATCTCGGTCTGGCGCAATCGATCGCCCGGCAGCGGGCAAATGATGGTGCGATGTTCGACACCAGCCCGCTCAACCCCGCTTACCTGGGCACCGGCAGTGCTGGTGTGTTCCACGTCCAGGCCACGGTCGTCATGGACGACGGCGCGTCCATCGTGCGCGGTCGCTGGGTGGAAGCCAGGGTAGGGGAGGATGGCACGCCCTGGCAATCCGCCGCAACCGAACCGGCCCGCTACGCACCCGCGCTTTCCAATTGACATACATGGCACTCGACCGCAGCAACTTCAACCTGTTCGGCCTCGACCTCTACCGGCTCTATGAACTGGGCCGGCAGGGCTTTGCCGACCTTGCCCGTTGGCCTCTGTTCCAGCAGCTGCTGCCCGCCGAGCCCGTCAGGCTGTACCAGCCCGATGGCAGCGTCACCCTGGTGCTGCCCACTGGCCAGGCCGTGGCAGGGGCGGCGGCCGGTGCCGCGCCGGCCCAGGCCGCTCCCACCAGCCTGGCTGCGGTCCGCCTGCCGGACGATGTCGTTCTTGCGGCCTCGCTGCGGCTGCCTGCCAGCGCCTCGCCGGACGAATGCGCCCAGGCCGCCGCCCTGGCGGTGCAGGGCGCAAGCCCGTTCCCGCCGGAGGACACCGTCTGGGGGCACCGCGTCGACACCCTCGGCGGCGCCACGCTCGTGCACTACGCCCTTGCCGCCCGCAGCCACGTCGAACGCCATCTCGAGGCCCAGCGTTCCGTCCACGCCCTGCCGGCCGCGGTCGAAGTCTGGGCCTGGGCCGGCGATGCGCCGCTGGTGCTGCCGGGCCATGGCGAGCACCGCCGCCAGCGCCTCCGCCGCCAGCGCCTGCTCAGGACGGGCGCGCTGGCCGCGCTCTTCCTGGCCCTGCTGGTCGCGCTGGCCGCCGTGCCGGTGCTGCACCGCCGCCAGCAGGCTTTCGATGCCCAGGACGCCTGGCATCTGCTGTCCGGCCAGACCGCGCCCGCCGCGGCTGCCCGCGAGGCGCTCGGCCGCGCCAATCTCCGCCTCGAAGCCCTGGGCCGGCAACTCGCCGGGCTGCCCGATCCGAGCTGGCTGCTCGTTCGCCTCACCGAGCGGCTGCCCGACAGCGTGCACCTGACCCAGCTCGACATCAAGGGCAACGAAGCCACCATGCGCGGCACCGCCGACAACGCCGGCGCCCTCATCGAACTGCTCGGCAACGAACCGGGCATCAGCGAAGTGCGCCCGGCCTCCGCCATCGTCCGCAACCAGGCCAGTGGGCGCGAAACCTTCATCATCCAGCTCCACTACCGCGTGCCCGAGTCAGCACCTGGGCCGGCCCGGGCCGCCGGACCGGTTGCACCGGCCGAACCCGCAGCGGAGCAAGGCCAATGAACCCCCGCCAGCTCCGCGCCCGGCTCTGCCTCGCCCTTGCCCTCGGCCTGGTCCTGCTGCTGCTCGCCTTGCCCCTCGGCTATATCGTCGACAAGAAGCTGTGGGCCGACGGCATCATCGGCGACATCGAGCCACGCTACGCCCGCCTGCTCGGCCTGCAGGAAATGGCCGAGCGCATCGAACGCGCCCGCGCACAGGCCGAGGCCGTGCTGCAGGAGCAGGTCTATCCGGCCAGCCTGGACACCGACCGCGCCGGTGCCGACCTGCAGCAGCGCCTGCGCGCCGTCGCCCAGCAGGCCGGCCTCAGCATCCAGGGCAGCCAGATCACCACCGTGCCGCCCGCGTCTGCGCGGGATGGCACGCCGGCCGAACCCTTCGAGCGCATCGCCGTCACCATCAATCTCGAAGCCGACCTGCCCGCGCTGCAGGAGATGCTGTCCGCCCTGCAGCAGCAGCGCCCGGCCATCCATGTCGAAAGCCTCAGCCTGCGGCCCGTGCGGGGCGGGCGGCGTGGCCGCAACACCGCCGATGCCGAAGGCGAGGACGGCCAGCGCCTCACCGTCCAGGCCAGGCTCAATGCTTTCAGGGTGACGCAATGAAAGCCCGCTCTGCTTCCGCACGGTCGTCCACCCTTCGGCCACCTGGCCGGCGCAGCGCCTGCTCGTCGCCGGCATCCTCATCCTGCTGCTGCTGATCGCGGCCGCCTGGCTGGCGGGCAGCCGCTGGCAGCCGCCCGATCCCCTGCTGCCCGAGCTGTCCGCACTTGCCCCCCGGGCTCTGGAAACCCCGCCGGTGCCGGCGGATGCCGCCGCCATCATCGCCGCCCGCCCGCTGTTCGCGCCCAGCCGCCGTCCGCCACCACCGCCCGAGCTTGCCGCGGAGCAGGCGGCCGAACAGCAACAAACCCCGGACCTGCTCGACGCTGCCCGCCTCGTCGGCGTCCTCGGCAGCGGCAGCAACAGCGTCGCCATCCTGCATGTGGCCGAAGGCAGCAAGCGCCTGCGCATCGGCCAGACCCTGCATGGCTGGCAGCTGGCCGCCGTCGACACCCGTGGCGCGACCTTCGAACGCGAAATCGGCAACCGCGAGGAGCCGCGCACCGAAACCCGCCAACTGCCTTTCGTCCGCATACCGCAGGCCGTCGTCGGCAAGCCTCCGCGCCCACGCCGCTGACGGGCCCAACCATCGCCGGTAATCCAATGCCCATGACCCATCAGCCCATCCCGCGCTCCCGCACCCGCTACGGCGTGCTCCCCGCGTTCCTGCTCGCCACCTTGCTCGCCGGCTGCGCCGGCAACCGGCACATCGAACGGCCGGTGGGCAGCGCGCAGGAACTGCTGCCCATCGCCCGTGCCGATTCCCGCGCCGCCGGCCTCGATGCCGAAGACTTGCCGGAGCAGGGCGAACCGATGCTGTTCGCCGGCAACGACATCATGATCAAGACCCCGTCCGCGCGCGGCGTCATCAGCGGCAAGGGTGAAAAAGTCAGCCTGCGTTTCGAGAAAGCGCCCATCGAAGAAGTCGTGCACGCCGTCTTCGGCGACATGCTCGGCCTCGACTACGCCATCGTCACCCCGCTGGCCGGCGAAATCACCGTCTACACCCAGCGCCCGGTCGGCCGCGACCAGGTGCTCGACCTGCTCGATTCGCTGCTGAAGGCCAACGGCTTCGGCATCGCCCAGGATGCCGCCGGGCGCTACCGCATCGGCCGCGTCGATGTCGTCAGCGGCGACATTCCGCCGCCCAGCCGGCCTGCCGCCCTGCCGGCCGGCAGCGGCAGCGTCATCGTCCCGCTGCAATACATCAGCGCCGCCGAAATGGCCGAGATCCTGCGCCCGGTCGCCAGCGACGCCGCCATCGTCCGTGTCGATACCGTGCGCAACCTCATCATGCTCACCGGCTCGCGCAACCAGATCGAAGGCTGGCTCGAACTCGTCGCCACCTTCGACGTGGATTTCCTCAAGGGCGTGTCGGTCGGCCTGTTCCCGCTGATCAACGTCTCGGCTGCCGACGTCGATGCCACGCTGCGCGCCATGTTCGGCGAGCAGGGCGTCGCCACCGGCAGCGGCGCTGCTGCGCCCGGCGGTGCCGCCGCCGCGCAGCCTGCGCCGCGGGGCGGTGGCGGCGGGGCGGCGGCGGCCATCGGCGCCGCGCCCACGCCGGGCGGCGGCAACCTCGGCCCGCTCACCGGCCTGGTCCGCATCCTGCCCATCGAACGCCTCAACGCCCTGCTCGTCGTCACCCCGCGTGCCCACTACCTGCAGCAGGCCCGGCAGTGGATCGAACGCCTCGACCGTCCCGCCGGCCTCGGCAACGACACCCGCCTATATGTATACCCGGTGCAGAACGGCAACGCCCAGCACCTCGCCAGCCTGCTCAGCGCGCTCTACGGCGGCGAAGGCGGCGAAGTCGGCACCACCGCCCGCCAGGACAGCGGCGTCGCCCCCGGCCTGGGCCAGACCGGGCGCATCGGTAGCCGCAACACCGGCACCAGCAGCGGCCTGGGCGCCAGCAACCAGCGCAACACCGGCACCGCCGGCCAGGGCGGTACCGGCAGCGGCCCCGCGCTGACCCGCGTCGACCTCGCCCCCAACATCCGCGTCGTCGCCGACGACCGCAACAACGCCCTGCTGATCTACGCCAGCGGCCACGACTACCGCCGCCTCGCCGAAGCCCTGCGCAAGCTCGACGTCTCGCCGGTGCAGGTGCTGATCGAGGCCAGCATCCTCGAAGTCACCCTCAACGACGAGCTGCGCTATGGCCTGCAGTGGTACTTCAAGGGCGGCGCCGACGGCGGCGGCCGCGTCGGCATCGGCCAGCTCACCGGCGACGAGAGCGGCACCATCGGCCCGATCTCCCCCGGCTTCTCCTACTCCATCTTCGGCGCCGACGGCTCCATCCGCGCCGTGCTCAACGCCCTGGCCGGCAAGTCGCTGCTCAACGTGCTGTCCTCGCCCTCGGTCATGGTGCAGGACAACCGCACCGCCTTCATCCAGGTCGGCGACCAGCAGCCGATCAAGACCGCCACCTCCACCAGCGAAAGCGGCAACCTCACCACCGAATCCATCCAGTACAAGGACACCGGCGTGTCGCTGTCGGTCACGCCCACGGTCAATGCCGGCGACATGGTCAGCTTGTTGATCGACCAGTCCATCACCGACGTCGGCCCGATCGATGACGCGACCAAGCAGCGCAGCTTCATGGATCGCCAGCTGTCCACCGAAGTCGCCGTGCGCAGCGGCGAAACCATCATCCTCGGCGGCCTGATCCGCGACAACAAGACCGACGCCCGCAGCGGCATTCCGCTGCTGCACGACATCCCGGTGCTCGGAAACCTTTTCGGCTCCACCACGGTCCAGACCACCCGCACCGAGCTGCTGGTCATGATCACCCCCAGGGTGGTGCGCACCGAGCTCGACGTGCGCGAGGCCGGTGCCGAAATCCGCGAACGCATGCGCGGCTTGCGCGACCTGCTCGAATCTCCCGACCTGCGCGGCAAGCTGCACCACCTGCCGGCCGCGCCGGCCGCCGAGGTCATCGTCGAACCCATCATCCAGGAGAGAATTGCCGAATGAAATTCCCCGACACGCGCCATGCCACCCGGGCCGCCGCGGCGGCCCTCCCGCTGATCGCCGCCCTCGCGCTCGGCGGCTGCGCCGCGCTCGATTCCAGGACGCCCGAGCAGATCGTCGCCGAACGCGCCGCCGCGCGCTGGGAGGCCATCATCGCCAACGACTGGCAGGCCGCCTACCAGTACACCACCCCCGGCTATCGCGCCACCAACAAGCTCGAGGCCTACCAGGGCCGCCTGCAGAGCGCCGTCATCCGCCGCCAGGGCATCGAGGTCTCCGGCGTCGAATGCCCCCAGCCCGACAGTTGCACCGCCACCCTGCTGCTGGCCTACCAGCCGCTCCAGCCCGGCTTCCCGAGCATGAACACCCGCATGACCGAGCGCTGGATTCTCGAAGACGGCCGCTGGTACATCCACCTGCCGCTGTGAGGCCCGTAGGCGAACATCCCTCACCGCGCGCCCGATGGGTTTCGCTGCGCTCTACCCATCCTACGGGTTCCCGCAGCCTGTAGGATGGGTAGAGCCGCAGGCGAAACCCATCACCGACTCCCCTTCGCCGCGCGCCCGATGGGTTTCGCTGCGCTCTACCCATCCTACGGGTTCCCGCAGCCTGTAGGATGGGTAGAGCCGCAGGCGAAACCCATCACCGAACTGGCGGGAGAGCGCCAAGCCCGTAGAATCCGGGGCTGTGTCCGTTTTCCGTCAGGAGTCGCCATGTCCCGCAAGAAGCTGCCGATCGGCATCCAGACTTTCCGCGAAATCCGCGAGGACGGCTGCTACTACGTCGACAAGACGGGTTTTGCCCTGCGGCTGATCCGCGAAGGCAAGCATTACTTCCTGTCGCGCCCCCGGCGCTTCGGCAAGAGCCTGTTCATCGACACGCTGGGCGAGCTGTTCGAAGGCAAGGAGGCGCTGTTCCGTGGTCTGCATTGCCACGACAAATGGGACTGGTCGGTGGCGTATCCGGTGATCCGCATCAGCTTTGCCGAAGGCGTGCTTCAGGAGCAGGGCGTGCTGGCGCAGCGGATTCGCAGCATCCTGCGGGTCAATGCCGAACGCCTGGGCGTGGCCGACCGTCCGGACTTGCCGGTGCCAGACAGTTTCATCGCGCTGATACAGGCTGCCGAACGGCGATACGGCCAGCGCGTGGTGGTGCTGGTGGACGAATACGACAAACCGGTTCTGGACAATCTGACGCGTCCGGACATCGCGCGGCAGATGCGCGACGGGCTGCGCGACCTGTACTCGGTGATCAAGGGGCAGGACGCGCACATCAAGTTCGCGATGCTCACCGGGGTGTCGAAGTTCAGCAAGGTGAGCCTGTTCTCGGGGCTGAACAACCTCAATGACATCACCGTCGATGCGCGCTACTCGGCGATCTGCGGCTATACCGATGCGGATGTGGATGGCGAATTCGCGCCGGAGCTGCCGGGCCTGGATCGGCAGCGCATCCGCGAGTGGTACAACGGCTACAACTGGACGGGGGAGTCGGTGTACAACCCCTTCGACCTGCTGCTGCTGTTTTCCAACCGTGACTTTCGGGCCTACTGGTTCGAGACCGGCACGCCGACCTTCCTGATCGACCTGCTGACCGAGCGGCGCACCTTCCTGCCCGACCTGGAACGGCTTCAGGCGCCTGAAAGCCTGCTGTCGGCCTTCGAGGTCGGTGACATTTCCACCGAGGCGCTGCTGTTCCAGACCGGCTATCTGACCATCGAATCGGTACGCCGCATCGGTGCCTTCGGCCAGTACCGTCTGCGTTTCCCCAATCAGGAAGTGCGCGCCAGCCTGAACGGCGCGCTGCTGCAACGCCTGCGCCCCAATCCGGCCGAGTATGGCGCGTACAGCACCCGACTCTACGACCTGCTGCTGGCCAACGACTTCGCCGGCATGGAGCAATTGTTCACGGCGTTTTTCGCCAGCATCCCGCACGACTGGTTCCGCAACACGCCGATCGCGCAGTACGAGGGCTACTACGCCAGCGTGTTCTACGCTTACTTTGCGGCGCTGGGGCTGGACATCGTGCCGGAGGAATCGAGCAACGCGGGCCGGCTGGACATGGCGGTGCGCTTCAACGGGCAGGTGTACCTGTTCGAGTTCAAGGTGGTGGAGATCGAGCCGGAAGGCGGCGCGCTGGCGCAGATCAAGGCTCGGGGGTATGCGGACAAGTGCCGCGACCGGCAGGAGCCGATCCACCTGGTCGGCGTGGAGTTCAGCCGCGAGCAGCGCCGGGTGGTGGGCTTCGAAGTGGAAACCCGGCACCCGTAACCCGTCACCGAACATCCCCGCACCGCGCCTTGATGGGTTTCGCTGCGCTCTACCCATCCTACTCTGCCGTGAGCCCGTAACCCGTAGGATGGGTAGAGCCGCAGGCGAAACCCATCACCGACTCCCCTTCTCCGCGCGCCCGACGGGTTTCGCTGCGCTCTACCCATCCTGCGGGTTCCCGCAGCCTGTAGGATGGGTAGAGCCGCAGGCGAAACCCATCACCGAACTGGCGGGAGAGCGCCAAGCCCGTAGAATCCGGGGCTGTGTCCGTTTTCCGTCAGGAGTCGCCATGTCCCGCAAGAAGCTGCCGATCGGCATCCAGACTTTCGCCAAGATTCGCGAGGCGGACTATTACTACGTCGACAAGACCCGCTTCGCACTGCGGCTGATCGACGAGGGTACGCACTATTTTCTGTCGCGCCCCCGGCGCTTCGGCAAGAGCCTGTTCATCGACACGCTGGGCGAGCTGTTCGAAGGCAAGGAGGCGCTGTTCCGCGGTCTGTACTGCCACGGGCAGTGGGACTGGTCGGTCAGGTATCCGGTGATCCGCCTCAGCTTCGGCAGCGGGGTGATGGAAAGCCGTGCCGAACTGGACGAGCGCATTGCGTATCTGCTGGAACACAATGCGCAGCGTCTGGGCCTGGATGAGCTGCCGCCGGGCCCGGTGCCGAACCGCTTCGGCACGCTGATCGAACGGGCCGGACAGCGGCATGGCCGGCGCGTGGTGGTGCTGGTCGACGAGTACGACAAGCCGATCCTGGACAACCTGACGCGTCCGGACGTTGCGCGGCAGATGCGCGACGGGCTGCGGGACCTGTACTCGGTGATCAAGGATGCGGACGCGCACATCAGGTTCGCGATGCTCACCGGGGTGTCGAAGTTCAGCAAGGTGAGCCTGTTCTCGGGGCTGAACAACCTCAATGACATCACCGTCGATGCGCGCTACTCGGCGATCTGCGGCTATACCGATGCGGATGTGGATGGCGAATTCGCGCCGGAGCTGCCGGGCCTGGATCGGCAGCGCATCCGCGAGTGGTACAACGGCTACAACTGGACGGGGGAGTCGGTGTACAACCCCTTCGACCTGCTGCTGCTGTTTTCCAACCGTGACTTTCGGGCCTACTGGTTCGAGACCGGCACGCCGACCTTCCTGATCGACGTGCTGACCGAGCGGCGCACCTTCCTGCCCGACCTGGAGCGGCTGCAAGCGTCGGACAGTCTGCTGTCGGCCTTCGAGGCCGGGGACATCGGTACCGAGGCGCTGCTGTTCCAGACGGGTTATCTGACCATTGGCGGGGTGCAGCGCCTGGGGGTGATGCCGCGCTACCGGCTGCGCTACCCGAATCTGGAAGTGCGCGCCAGCCTCACCGAAGCCCTGCTGCGGCGGCTGTCGCCCGAACCGGGCCCGGTGCTGGAACGTTCGGGACGGCTGTACGGGCTGCTCGAGGCCAACGACTTCGCCGGCATGGAGCAATTGTTCACGGCGTTTTTCGCCAGCATCCCGCACGACTGGTTCCGCAACACGCCGATCGCGCAGTACGAGGGCTACTACGCCAGCGTGTTCTACGCTTACTTTGCGGCGCTGGGGCTGGACATCGTGCCGGAGGAATCGAGCAACGCGGGCCGGCTGGACATGGCGGTGCGCTTCAACGGGCAGGTGTACCTGTTCGAGTTCAAGGTGGTGGAGATCGAGCCGGAAGGCGGCGCGCTGGCGCAGATCAAGGCGCGGGGGTATGCGGACAAGTACCGCGACCGGCAGGAGCCGATCCACCTGGTCGGCGTGGAGTTCAGCCGCGAGCAGCGCCGGGTGGTGGGCTTCGAGGTGGAAACGCAATGAGGCACGAGGAGCAGCCGTAGGATGGGTAGAGCCGAAGGCGAAACCCATCGCCGCACCGGCTACATCCACCTGCCGCTCCAGCCCCGTTTCCCGGGCATGAATACCCGCTTCACCGGGCGCTGGATTCTCGACGGCGGCCAGTGGTACATTCGCCTCCCGCTGTGAGCCCGATCCCGTGTAACGGCGGGCTTTTCGCCGGCGGGTGTGACAGGGTTCCTCGCCCGGGTTTTTTATTGCACAATGTTGTGCAAATGCAACGAAAAATGGGCTGTCATGCCATCCTGTTCGATTGTGTTGCGTTACTTCCTGTGCTACTAACGTTCCCGTAAGTAGTGTCATGTGAGCGATAATATGCCCCATGAAATGCAAACGACCTTCCGACGGCCGTGCCCTCGATCATCACACCTTGCAGGTGATGCGGCAGCAGGCTGTCAAAGCAGTGCGTGAGGGGCAGACAGTGCAAAGCGTCGCGGCGGCGTATGGCGTGAATGAGCGCAGCGTTTTCCGGTGGCTCGCCGACTTTGCCAATGGCGGGCAGAACGCATTGCTGGCCAAGCCGATTCCGGGGCGCCCCAGCAAACTCAGCGCCGAGGAGTTGTCGTGGATCGCCAATGCCGTTCGTGACCATAACCCGCAGCAGTTCAAGTTCGAGTTCGGCTTGTGGACGCTGTCGCTGATCCGTCACCTGATCAAGCGCCAGTTCAAGAAGGAGTTGTCGGTCTCCTCGGTCCACCGTCTCATGAAGATCCTGGGCTTCAGCGCCCAGAAGCCGCTCTACCAGGCGTGGCAGCAAGACCCGGTGCTGGTGCGCACGTGGGAGACGGAGACCTACCCCACGATCCGCGCCGAAGCCAAGCGGGTCGGCGCAACGATCTACTTTGGCGACGAGTCGGGTATCCGCTCGGATTACCACACCGGCACGACCTGGGCGCCGCAGGGCCAGACGCCGGTGGTGCAGGCGACGGGCCGGCGCTTCTCGCTGAACATGATCTCGGCGGTTAGCACGCAGGGCGAGTTTCGATTCATGTTGCATGAAGGCTCGGTTGGCGCGAAGGTGTTCGTCGAGTTCCTCAAGCGCTTGATGGTCAATGCCGAGAAGCCGGTGTTTCTGATCGTCGATGGTCATCCGATCCACAAGGCAAAGATGGTCAAGAGCTACGTCGAGGGCTTGGACGGCAAGCTCAAACTCTTCTACCTGCCGCCGTACTCGCCGCATCTGAACCCCGATGAAACGGTCTGGGCTCATGTGAAGCGCAAGGTTTCGCGCCAGTTGGTCGAGAGTGCCGAGGAGATGAAGCGACTCGCACTCGGTGCATTGCGCAGCATCCAGAAGCTCCCTGAACTCGTGAAGTCATTTTTCAGGCAGCCAGAGTGCCGCTATATCCTGGAATGACTCTACTTATTGAAAAGTTAGTAAGTTTCGCCTCAGCCAGCGTAATACTGCTATGGGCACGTTGAGCTAAGTTAACTTGGTACGCTGTTCGTTTCGATACAAAAGGAGTTTTGTTAATGAAGAAGAATCTTCTCGCCGCCAGCCTGGCCCTTGCGCTCGGTTCGCTGTCCGGTGCCGCTACTGCTGCGCTGACAGTCCAGGACACCGTTCATATCGGCCAGATCAACGTCCTGCCCTACTACAGCGTGCAAGACAGCTACAACACCCTGATCACCATCACCAACACCGACACGCGCATGTTGAATGGTGCGGAAGTGGGCAATGGCAAAGTGGTCAAGATTCGCTTCCGCGCCGCCGAGTGGTCGGACGACGCGCTGGACTTCCAGATCTTCCTGTCGCCCGCCGACGTGTGGACCGGTGCCTTCGGCATCGTCGATGGCAAGCTGGTGCTGAAGACTTCGGACAAGTCGTGCACCCTGCCGGCCAACCTGGACGGCCAGGAGTTCACCACCATCCGTGTCGAGGGTGGCGACGTGAACCGCCTGAAGGAAGGCTATGTCGAGATCATCACGATGGCCGACATTCCGAAGAAGCTGAATGGCGAGGATCCTGCTGATTCTAGCATCCGTGACAACCCGTTGTGGACGGCTGTCAAGCACAAGGATGGCGTGGCGACTTGCGGTACGACGGTGAGTGGCCTGCTCGAAAACAGCACCCGTGATCGTATTACTCCGCTCATCGATGTCACCACGGCCAACCTCACCGAGGCTGAGGCTGCGGCTGCGTCGGCCCAGGGCTCGTGGCTGGTTCCGGCCACCCCCAGCCTGATGTCCAGCGCAACCGTGATCGCCGTGCAGGATTCCAAGGCTTTCACCGTGCCGGGCGTGGCGATTCGGGGTGATAACACTGATTTCGCGCAAGTCCAGTACTTCCGCCAGTCGAACACCTCGAGCAACTTTGGTACCAATGACGACGCTCGCCTCCTGACGGCCGACCGCCTGTTCTGGCCCGAGCAGGTTGCGGGTACCGTGGTTGCGGGGACCGCCACGGCGGTCGCGGATTTGCCCCAGTTGGGCGCCAACTATCCGGTGTTCCAGTTCGACCTGCCCGACCTGAGCACCCCGTTCGACGGTACTTCCGATGCAGTCGAATGGCGTGACATGATCGCTGTGCAGTTGCAGAAGGGTTCGGTGGCCACCGACTACGTCATCGCCTCGAGCATCCAGGCTTCGACCGACGTCGTGCTGAGCCAGCCGCTTCGCCGCTACTTCTACGACTACGCGGTGGCCCCCGCCGGTACGAACTTCAACCGCACGATCCGTGGCGTCAATTATCTGGTGAGCGGTGAACACCAGACGCCGTACGCGGAACTGACGCTCAGCAACAAGGTTGAAGTCGGCGCGCCGACCTTCTGGGATCGCGAAGAGCAGACCTTCGTTTCCGAAGACGACATCGTCGTGTCGCCGCAGGAGCCGGGCGAGTCCGCCAAGTACTACCTGGAAGGCGAAGTTTCGGTGGTGTCGATCAAGAAGCGCGGCGCTGCCGACGCTCCGACCGAAGCCATCGGCGCCCGCCTGACCGACGTCGACTGGAGCTTCAGCCAGCCCTACACCGCGGGTTGGGCCGTGCTGAGCACGACGACGGTGGAAGACAGCGGCACCGCCCTCAAGTGGATTGCTAATACGGGTAATCTGAACCTGGCCGGTAATAGCTTGGGTTATCAACTGCCGGTGGTCGGCTTCACCGCGATCAACATCTTCAACTCCGGTGCCGGTGCCGCGGGCACCAACTACGGCCAGGTCCTGCCGCTGCGTACGCTGGACTAAGCTGAACGTGTGGGTTCGGCGGGCTTCGGCCCGCCGGCTCTCGCAAAACAAAGGCGGGCTTGCCCGCCTTTGTTGTTTCCGTCGTTTGTAAATTGATTTTTCACGGGACGAAGCCATGCGTCTGTTGAACTTGAAACGCCTGTTTGTCTCCTGCATCGCCCTGCTGGCCCTGCCTGCCGCTGCCGCGGATGTGGCTGCCTATCATGACCAGCATGTCGATGCCGCCGAACTCGAAGCCGCTTTCGCCACGATGGCGCCGGATCTGCGTGCTGCCGTGCTGCAGAAGCCCGACTCGGCGCGCAATTTCGCCGCCGATCTGCTGACCCGCCGGGTGCTGGCCGAACGCGCCCGCGCCGACAAGCTCGATGCCGACCCGGTGTTGGCTGCCCGCGCCCGCCAGGCCGCCGACATGGTGCTACTCGAAGCGCAACTGACGCGCGTCGCCGACGCCGCCGTTGACCCCGCGGCCGTCGCCGCGCTGGCGCGCGAGGAATACCGCGCCTACCCCGAACGCTTCCGCCGTGGCGAGGAAGTACGCGCCCGCCACATCCTGCTGCCGTCCTGCGCCTGCGTCGACGACAAGGGCCGCGCCCAGGCCGAGGCCGTGCTCGCCCGGCTGAAGGCCGGTGAGGACTTCGCTGCGCTGGCCGCCGAATTCTCGATCGACAAGTCCAATGCCGAGAAGGGCGGCGATCTCGGCTCCTTCGTCCGTGGCCGCATGGTCAAGGAATTCGAGGACGCCGCCTTCGCGCTGAAGGAGCCGGGCGAACTGTCCGACCTCGTCGAAACCCGCTTCGGCTACCACATCATCCGCCTCGAATCCCGCCGCGACGAAGGCCAGCGCACTTTCGACGAAGTCCGCGAACAGCTCGAAGCCAGCATCACCACCCAGTTGCGCAACAAGGCCCGCAACGACTACGTCCTCGCCCTGCACGCCGAGGAAGGCTTCACCATCGACGAAGCCGCCCTCGCCGCCGCCCTCGAAAAGCTCCGCAGCATCGAAGCGCCTGCAAACTGATGGGTTTCGCTACGCTCTACCCATCCTGTCCTGCTACCTTGGTCTGTCGCTTGCTTCTCGATCATGCTTGTAGTAACGTGGCTACATAAATTGATGCGGGAGGTGCTGTGATGACCATCACGACCTTGTCCAGCCGGGAACTGAACCAGGATGTGACGCGAGCCAAGAAGGCGGCCAGGAGTGGCCCTGTGTTCATCACGGATCGCGGCAAACCTGCGCACGTGCTGTTGAGCTTCGAGGACTATCAGCGGCTGACAAGGCAGCGGCGCAGCATTGCCGACGCCTTGGCGATGCCGGACGTTGCGGACATCGAATTCGAGCCGCCGCGCGTGACCGTTGAAATCAGCCCAGCCGATCTTTCATGATGTACGTTCTCGATACCAACGTGGTGTCCGAGCTGCGCAAGCTGCGGTTTGGCAAGGCCGATGCGAACCTGGCGGCATGGGCGGAAAGCGTCGATGCCGCGGACCTGTTCGTGTCGGCCATTACCATCATGGAACTGGAGCTTGGTGTTTTGTCGATGGAGCGCAAGGATGCGGCCCAGGGAAACAGGCTGCGCGCGTGGCTGGAGCAGCATGTATTGCCCGAGTTCTCCGGCCGCACGCTGCCTGTCGATACCGTTGTGGCGCAACGCTGTGCCCGATTGCATGTTCCCGACAGGCGCAACGAGCGTGACGCCCTCATCGCGGCGACGGCGTTGGCGCATGGTATGGCGGTCGTCACGCGCAACGTGGCCGACTTCAAGCCTACGGGCGTGACCATCCTCGATCCGTGGGAGCCTTTGCAATGACTTCAGTCGGAGTGATGGGTTTCGCTGCGCTCTACCCATCCTGCCTGCGATCGTAGGAACCGTTGAAAAAACCGCGCAATCAGCCGGTTTCTTCCGACATATTGCGCGGCTTCCCGCCTGCGGCGGCTTCAGCCCTCCGGCCCGATCACCCCTTCCAGGTTCTCGGCCGTCAACACCGCCTCGATCCAGCCTTCCAGTTGCTCCAGCGGCGCCTGCGCCAGCCGCGCTTCTGCCCAGCCGGGCAGGGCGCCGAAACGCAGCTTCAACAGGCGACCCAGCATCCGGGCGGCTTCGCTCTGTTTTCCTTCCCGTTGTCCTTCTTGTCGCCCTTCCTGCCGCCCCTTGAGCGCGCCTTCCTGGCGAAGGCCTTCCATCCATTCGTCGATGCGTTCGGCCAGCATGGTGTCGATCTCCTGCAAAGTCTCGGGCAATTCGATCGTCTGCCCCGGATTCAGTTTCGACAGGATAGTGCGCCGGTAGAACACCGTAAAGGCGCGACTCAGGCTGTCGAAGCCGGGACCTTTGACGAGTTGGATCAGTGCCCGGGTCGTCTCGATGATGACCGGGTCGTCAGGCAGGTGGGTCTCCAGCTCGATCAGGCGCGCCATCAGATTGTCCGACAGGCGCTTCAGCTCTTCTTCCGGCACCCGTCCCTGGTCGAGCAGGTGATGGCGGAAGCGCGGGCTCCAGCGCGCCAGGCTGCCGGGCGCGGCGATCAGTTCGGCGACTTCGACACTGGCCCGCCATCTGGCCTTGCCGTCGTAGGGGGTGGAGGGCATGGAGATCGCAATGTCATAGATTTGACGGATTATGCCATTGGGTGAATCTGCCGCAAGCCTGCGTTGCGCTCCTGCGCGATAAACAAATCCACGTCGCCGCCTTTTGAGTTGCTGTTCTTATTGTAGGGTCTTCCATGACACCAATGCTTACGCCGTGGTGCGGGGATGGGCCGTGCTGCCACGCCGGAGATATGCCGTTTTTTGTACAATCTTGCCTTTCCCGCCGGACTGTCCTCCATGCATTCGTTCCGTTGCCAAAGCGTGCGTGCCGCCGTGTCCTGTCTCGCCGGTCGGTGTTGTATCGCCGGTCCGGCACGCTGAGCAGGGGGCGTACGGTCTTGTTCCGCTCCGTCTGGCGCCGCCGAAGCCTGCTGCTGGGCTTTTTGCGCCGCGAACTCGGCACGCGCTACGCCGGCACCATGGGGGGGGCATTGTGGGCCTTCATCCAGCCGGTGCTGTTGCTGGCGATTTACGCTTTTGTCTTCCGCCTGGTCTTCCGTGTGCAGCTGCCTGACCTGGGCGGCAATAGCTACGTCACCGTGGTGGCCTGTGCGCTGTGGCCGTGGATGGCGTTCCAGGAGGGCGTGCAGCGTGGCACGGTGGCGGTGGTCAATAATGCCGATCTGGTGCGCAAGGTGGCTTTCCCGCGCGAATTGCTGGTGATGGCGGCGGTGGCGGGCAGCTTCACCGTGCATCTGGCCGGTTTCGGCGTGGTGCTGCTGGCGCTGTCGCTGTGGGGCGAGAACCTGCACTTGGCGACGCTGCCGCTGGTGCTGGCGGGTTGGGCCGTGCTGGCCGTGCTGGCGCTGGCGCTGGCGCTGCTGACTTCGGGCATGCAGGTGGTGCTGAAGGACGTCGATCACATGCTCGGCCCGTTGTTCATGCTGGGCTTTTATGCCACCCCGGTGCTGTATCCGATGAGTATGGTGCCGGAGGCTTTCGCACCGTGGATGGGGCTGAATCCGATGGTGCATGCGCTGGAGCCGCTGCGTGCGGCCCTGTTGCAGGGCCAGTGGCAGATCGCTTCCTTGCTCGGTATGGCGCTGCTGGCGCTGCTGCTGCTGTGGGCCGGGCGCTGGGTGTTCACCCGCCTGTCCGCCCGCTTCGAGGATTTCCTGTGATGGCGGACGAGGTGCTGATCCGCCTGCGCGGCGTGTGCAAGCAGTATCCGATGGAGACGGGCGGAAGCGGGCGCCTGCGCACCATTGCGCGCCTGCTGGCCGGCCGCGCCTACGCCAACCCTTTCCATGCCCTGCGCGATGTCGACCTGGAGGTGCGGCGCGGCGAATCGCTGGGCCTGGTGGGCGCCAATGGCGCGGGCAAGTCGACGCTGCTGAAGACGATCGCCGGCGTGGTCCGTCCGTCCAGCGGCAGCGTGCAGATCAATGGCCGGGTGTCGGCGCTGCTGGAGCTTGGCGCGGGCTTCCACCCCGAATATACCGGGCGGCAGAACGTGTTCCTGGCGGCCTCGTTGATGGGCCTGAGCGACGAGGAAACCTGCGCCCGGCTGGATGACATCTTGTCCTTCGCCGACATCGGCGAGCACATCGACCAGCCGATCAAGCATTATTCGTCCGGCATGGTGGTGCGCCTCGGTTTCGCGGTGGCGACCTGCGTGCGGCCCGACATCCTGATCACCGACGAGGTGCTGGCGGTGGGCGACGAGTCCTTCCAGCGCAAATGCTCGGCCTGGATGGAGGATTACCTGGGCGAGGGCGGCACCTTGCTGCTGTGCTCGCACAGCATGTTCCACATCGACAAGCTGTGCAGCAAGGCGGCCTGGGTGCATGAGGGCGCGATCCGCGCCTATGGCGAGGCTCCGGCGGTGACGCGCGATTACCTGTGCTGGCACGAGGCACGCCTGGCACAGTCCCGCCCCGGTGTGGGCGTGCAGGCGGCAGGCCTGCATGCGGTGCGCAGCCTGCGGCTCAACGGCGTGGATGACGCTGAACTGGCGCTGCCGATGCACGGCCGCCTGGTGGTCAGCGGCACGGTGTTCGCCCCCGATGGCCGTCCGCCGGTGGTCGCCGTCGGCTTCGTCCGTGCCGATGGTTCGTCCATTTATGGGCTGTCGTCCGATATGGACGGTCATGAGTTGCGTGCGGTCGGCGACAATCTGTTCGCCTTTGCCCTCGAAGTTCCCGATCTGCCCTTGCTGCCGGGCCGTTACACGGTGCGCGGCCATGCGATGGATGCCGAAGGTCTGCGTCTGTTCGACGAGGTATCGCGCTCGCTGGTGGTGAGCGGGCAGACACGCGAGATGGGTTTGTGCCGCCTGGCGCACAACTGGATTGAAGAGTGAGGTTCAGGATGCGGCGTTGGCCTTTGGCGAGGGAAATCATCGGCTGGCTGCTGCTGGCCAGCACCATCGGCCTGACGGTGACGCTGCTCGTGACGCGGGTGCTGCAGGTCGATAAGGATTTTGGCGGTGCGGCGGGCTGTAGCGGCTGTTTCTACCGTAGCGTGGTGGTGAACGACTTGACCTATATGTCGGGCGTGCTGCTGCTGCTGCTGCTGGGCTTCCGTCTTAGCCGGTGGCCATTGGCGCTGCTGGCAAGGTCATTGGCCTTGTTCGGGCTGCTGATCTACGCCATGGACATCGTCGTGGCCCGTGAATTCTTTGCCCGACTGCGCTTCAGCGACGTGATGCAATTCGGCTCCGATCTGGGCCTGTTGAAGAAGCATGTGGAGAATACCGGGTTGGTCGGCACGAAGATGTGGCTGGGAGCGGGCGCTGCGGCTTTTGCGCTGCTGCTGGCCTTGCTGTGGCCCTCGCTGCGTGTCCTCCGCGGCCGGGCCGCTCTTGCCTTGCTGGGCCTGGCCTTGGTGGGCATGGTGGCAGGGCAGCTGATTTTCCCCGGCCAGTACGTGCATGACTGGGGTGTGCGCAATGTGCTGGCGGAGAACCTGAACACCGGTGTCTCCAAGCGCTACCGCAGCAGCATGGTCAGGGAAGCGCTGGCGGCGCCGGACAGTTTGCAGTGCAGCCCCGGCCGCGGCGAGCGCGACGACGTGATCGTGCTTATGGTGGAGTCGTGGTCGCCTTACCAGAGCGCCCTTTTTGGCGGCGGGCTGAACGACTGGACCCCCGAACTGGATGCGATCGCGCGGAGCAACGCCTGGTTCTCCCGCATGTACGCAGCGGGTTTCACCACCAATGAAGGTTTGATGGGTTTGCTGGTTGGGGCGGAATTGGTGGCGCCGGTGAAGTCTTTCTTTCATGCGACGCCTTTTGAAACGGCCTGGGGGGTGGAGCGCAGCTTGCCGCGCGTGCTGGGTGCCCACGGTTACCGGACGTCCTTCCTTACCACGGGCAACCTCAGCTTCACGCGCAAGGGCGAATGGCTGCGCGACGTCGGCTTCGACTACGTCGAAGGCCATGACCATCCGGCCTACGACGGTTTGCCGAGGCTGCATTTCGATTCCGCGCCGGACGAGGCCTTGTATCGGCGGACGCTGGCGCACCTGGATGAACTGGAAAGCGCGCCCGAGCGACAGCCTTATCTGCTGGTGATCGAAACCGTGTCTTCCCACCACCCGCACGTCCATCCTCATACCGGAGCGCGCGATGCGGAGTCGGTGTTCCGCTATACCGACGCGCAGGCGGCGGCCTTCTACCGTGCCTTGCAGGCACGGGGCTATTTCGAGCACGGCAGCCTGCTGGTGATCAGCGATCACCGCGCGATGGTGCCGGTGGGGATGGCCGAGCGCCAGCTTCTGGGGCGCGCGGTGTTGTCACGGATTCCGGCGTTCTGGGCAGGCAAGGGTGTGACGCCCGGTGAAGTGAGCCTGCCTTTCCACCAGGCTGATCTGCTGGATACGCTCGACCGCGCCACGGCCGACGAGTTCTGCGGCCGGCACGGTGTGCGCGACATGCTGGCGCCGGAACAGAGCCAGCCGCGCTGCCTGTACCACGGCCGGGGCGATACCCGCGACCTGGTGGATGTGTTCTGCCCCGATGGCGAAGGCACGATCCGCCTGAGCGGCAGGAAGACTGCGATGGAGAGCGCCGAGGGCTTGAGCGAGGTCCGCGCACGCGAAGTGGTCGACGCGCTCAACCGCTACCGCATTCGCGCCGACCACCATCACGAAGAATGGACACGCAAGGCTGCCCAGGGCGGCGGATGACGGCAGCCATGTATCAAGGCCGCTGAATCACCCAGGCGTCCTGCCGGCCCCAGAAGATCGCTGGAACGTGCTCCACTTGCGCCGGCTTTTCCGGCAGGCCGTCGATCGCGGCGCGGACGTAGATCGGTGAAACGAAGGTGTTGCCGTACAGGCTGGGGTCGAGCAGCGAGGATTCGCTGCTGCCGATGAAGTGATAGCCCTCTGGCGACAGCTCGATGCCGACGAGCTTCACGCAGAATTCGCCGTGCGTGGTGATGATGAGCATGCCGCCCGGCGCGAGCGCACGGTAGAGCCGTGCCAGCCAGCGTTGCCAAAGGCCGTCGGGCAGGTGGCTGAACAGCGAGAGCACGAAGATGGTGTCGTACTCGCCCCGGGTGTCGAGGTCTTCGGGCTGGGCGCAGGACGGGAAGCCCTTGATACCGAAAGTCTGGCACAGGAACTCCGTGCTGCCGGGCAGGATGTCCGACACCGTGAGGCTACCGGCGGGCAGCGCCTTGACCAAGTGGCGGGTGAAGCGGCCATGCCCGCTGGCGAATTCCAGGAAGCGCGGCGTGGTGCCGAGTTTGCGGTCGAGCTTCTCGTGCAGTTCGCGCAGCTCGGCCAGGGTACGCCAGCCATCGGCGAGATAGTCACGGACTGGGTTGGTCGAGCTGGGATGGCTGGCGAAGAAGCGGAAGATGTCGTCGTCAGGGTGGATGCGGCCCTCCAGGCCGAAGGCATGGCCCAGAGCGCCGTCCAGCTTGTGTTCTTCGAGCAGGTTCTGCGCATCCAGGTTGCCGGGTTCGAGCCGCTGGACGGCTTGCAGACAGGCCGCGGCCTGGCCGGGCTGGCCGCTGGCAAGAAGGGTGCGGGCGGCGTCGATGAGTTGGGCTGTGGTCATGTATGAGGCGGCAGCGGGGCAAATGCGGGATTGTAGTAGGATTGCCGGCCATGGTGCGGGGAGCGCGGATGCTGCGGATAGATGAAGAGGTGGTGGCGGAAGGACGGGTGATGCGCTGGCATCTGCCGAACGGCGAGCTGCGCCGTTTTCCGTTGTCGGGGGACGAACTGACGCTGCGCGCTTGTTTCGCTCCCTTCGAACCTTTGCACCAGTTCGTCGGCATCCTGCTGGGCATGCGGCCCTGCGGTGTGGCGGTGGATGCCTTGTCGGGCGTGTCGGCGGAGCTGGCGCGGGTGGCGCTGGCACTGGGCTTCGAGGTGACGTTGCGCTGGCCGGAGGCTGCGCGGGTGGGGCACGACGGGCATTCGTTGCGCTGGCTGGGCGGCTTGCTGGGTGCGGTGCCGTATTGCCTGCCGCCGCAGCACGAGGCCGACGAAGCCGCCTTGCGTGCCGTGCTGCCGGGCCTGCCGGCCTGCGTCGCCGAGGACGCTGTGCCACCTGCAGTTGCGCCGCCGGCGACGGATGGTTTCGGCTACGAGGCCTACGCCTTCGGTAACCGTGATCACGGCTTGCTGCTGGCGATGCAGGAGCGTTATGCGGCGCATTTCGCGGGTTGCCGGCAGGTGCTGGATCTGGGCTGCGGTACCGGCGTGTTTCTGGAGGTGCTGGCGCGCCAGGGGGCGAGCGCGACGGGCGTGGAGCGCAATGCGATGAGCGTGCGCTACGCACGCAGTCTCGGCCACGAAATCGTGGAGGCGGATGCGCTGGATTTCCTCGCCGGCCAGCAGGCATGCTGGGACGGCGTGTATTGCTCGCATTTCATCGAGCATCTACCGGTGGAGGCGGCCGAACTGCTGCTGCGCCGCACGGCCGCTGCCCTGCGCCCAGGCGGGCTGGCGGTGTTCGTGTTCCCAGATCCGGAATCGATCCGCAGCCAGTTGCTGGGGTTCTGGCGCGATCCCGAGCATGTGCGTTTCTACCACCCCGATCTGGTGACGGTGATGGCCGCGGCTTGTGGACTGGTGCTGGTGCACGATGGCCAGCGCGTGCCCGGCCGCCGGGTGGTGTCCTTCAGCATGGAGCCGCCGCTGGCCGCGCCGGCTGCGCCGCCGCCCGCCCGCTGGCCGCGCCGGCTGCTGGCTCGCCTCGGCCTGGCGACACGGGCCGAACTGGCGGCCGAGCGTGCGCGAGTCGACGTGCTGGAGGCCGCCGTGGGCCGCCTGTGGGAAGTCAATCAGACCTGGGCCTGGGACGACAATGCCTTGCTGTGCTTTCGCAAACCGGCAGGGGGACACGCGTGATGCGCGTGCATGGGGTGACCTTGAATCGCATGAGGATGAACGAATGCTGAGTGGCTTGATGCAGCGCCTGTTCGGCAGCCGGCAGCCCGAACCCGGCCCGCCGCCAGGCTGGCGGGTGCCAGTGCTGTGCTATCACAGCTGGACGATGGAGACCACGACCTATCAGGGCAATGACCATGTGGCGCTGGAGACCGATCTGGCCTGTCTTGCCGCGCGCGGCTACGCGGTGCTGCCGCTGCCCATGCTGGTCGAGGTGCTGCGTGGAGAGCGGCCCGGCAGCGAACTGGCGGGCCGCAAGCTGGTGGGCCTGAGCTTCGATGACGGGCGCGATCACGATTACCGCGACCTGCCGGGCGCGGATGGTGCACTGGTGCCGTCGATGCACACCATTCTGAGCCGGGCACGTATCGAGGTGCTGGGCGTGGGGCCGATGGCGGTGTCCTTCGTGCTGGCGTCGGCGCATGCACGCAGGGAACTGGACGTCACTTGCGGTTCGGGCCGCGGTGAATGGGAGGACGATTGGTGGGCGCCATGCGCAGAGGGCCGGGTGTTGGGCATCGGCAATCACGGTTGGGACCATGTGCATGACACCCTGGAAACGGTGCGCCAGCGCGACAATCTCAAGGGTTCCTTCTTCCACGTGGATACCTTCGAGGATGCCGAGGGCCAGATCGCCGAGGCACAGGCCGAGATCGACCGCTTGTGTGCGGGTCGTGCCCTGCCGTTGTTCGCCTATCCTTACGGTCATGTGCCGCCCTATGTACGTGACGAGTATTTTCCCCGGCATGGAGCGCGAGCCGGCGTGCGTGCGGCTTTCGGCACCGGCGGCGCGAGCGTGAGCGCAGACTCGCCGCTGTGGGACATTCCGCGCTTCGTCTGCGGCTGGCACTGGCATGATCCGGAGGAGTTCATGGCCTTGCTGGATTCGGTGGAGCGTGGAGAGCGGTGAGATGGGCGGTCAAATGAGCGCCTGGATGGACGGACGAGCGAGGCAGCGACGATGAGCTTGTGGAAGCGCCTGGGCAGGCTGTTGCCCGATGCGAGGACGGGGAGTGCGATCACCGAGGCTGTCGCGACGCCCGAGCCGCTGCCGGCCGTGGTCGAATCGCGGGCACCTGTGCCGGAAGCGGAGCCGATGGAGGCGCCGGCGCGCGATCTCGACGCGCTGTTCCAGGTGGTGGAGGTGGCCGATGCCGATTTCCTGGTCGGCGACCTGTTCCGGCGCCGTTTCGGCACGGACTCCTTTCCCCGCACGCCGAAGCATTTCGTCGCCTTCTACCGGGATGCGAGTGGTGGATTGTTGCCGCTGGGCTACGTGCACTTCGAAATCTGGGAGGGCCAGGCGATGGGGGAGGCCTGGTCATCGATGAGCGGCTCTACAGGCGCGTGCCGACGGCCGACCGGCAACTGATCCGTGCCCGGGGCGGAGTGGCGGAACTGTTGCTCGGCACCAGCATTGCGATGCTGCCACAGGACTTGATCGGCATCTGGGGCTATGTGGGTAACAAGCAGGCGGAGAAGGTCGATCTGCGGGTCGGCTTCCGCCATACCGGCGCGCCGCATGTGATGGTGATCTGGCGCAACGAGCCGGATGAGGCGGGCAAGGCGCACTGGCTGCAGAAGGTGGTGGAATACGGGTCGTTTTAGTCGGGATTGTGTCTCATGGTGGGGTGATGGGTTTCGCCTGCGGCCCTACCCATCCTGCTGATGACAATGAAGTAGGATGGGCAGAGCGCAGCGAAACCCATCACCCCATGAACCCATCGTATCCGGAATGGCCTCCCTCCTCATCGGCTCGTATCGCTCAACCGCAACGGAATCACCGGGGACGGACAAAGCCTGATCTCGCCTTCGTGTTCATGCGCGACACGCAAGGTGTACTCGCCGCTCAAGCCCCGCAGGTCGGCGGCGACGACGTAGCCGCTGTCCGCGAGCTGCGGCTGCTCGAAATAGGTGGCGAGGTCGGGCCGCGGGTCGGGCTGGGTTTGCAGGCGCAGGTGCCGGCCGGCAGTGTCGGTGAGGATGAGCTGGATGCCGTGTGCTGCTTCACCGGACTGGATCGAACGGGCCGACCAGCCGGTGGTGTGAAGCAGCCCTTCCACGATCTGCGCGTCATGGGAGCGGGTTCCATTGATGCGGGCGATGCTGCCGTCGCAATGGGCTGCCTCCCGGAGGGGCAGGGGTACCGGCTGCGGCACGGCTAGGCCGGGCAGCCGCGGCGTGATGGACGCAGCCGCCGGCAATGCCAGCGGAGTGAGTTCGATGTCGAAATCTTCCTGCCATAGCCGGGTGTCGCCGTGCACCGTGACTGCCGTGACGGCGAGGCCGGCGGGCAGCCGGGCGCCGTCGTAGAGGCGGGCGAAATCGGCGGCGCTGCCGATGAAGGGCGATAGGAGGAAGCCGGCCTGTGCCATGCTGCTGACGAAGCGGTAGTCGCGCGTGCTGCCGTTTTGCAGCTCGAGCGTGATGTGCAGCGGCGTCGGCTTGTAGAACAGCGCGGCCAGCTTACCGATGAGGCTCGGCCTGGTGTGGACCCGGGCCAGCAGCGGCGTGCTGCCGCCCGGCAGTTCGATGCGCTGGCCGAGTCTGCCGCGCTGGGCAGGCAGCGCCGTGACCGTGACCGTGGCTGCCGGGGGGGCTTTCTTCAGCAGCAGATAACCGTTGTCGAAGCCTGCCGGGGCGTAATGGCTGAGCAGAGCGGGCCAGCTCGGGCCGTCTTCGAGCGCGGGCAGGCGGCCGTCGATCGGTTCGAGGCGCAGCAGGATGTTGTCGGGTGCGTGTTCGGCGACGAGATGCCGGCGGTTGAGTTCGGCCAGCGCAGGGGTGTAGACGGTGTAGCTCTGGAACACCGGTCGCGGGTTCCACTGGTTGCCGGTGGCGATCAGGCGGGTCTGGCGGAAGGAGTAAATATCGGTGCTGCCGGGCAGTTGCGGCAAGCTGGCGCGGGCGGCGATCGCGGCAATCCGTTCGGCATGTCGTTCGTCGAGGCTGGCGCCGTTGCCGAGGCGGATGGCGAGGCCGCGTGCGGCTTCGCCGTAGTTATTGCGGACGCTGCTGACGAAATGGCGGGCGCCGGCCGACAGGCTGAGCCGGGCGGCGGCGGTCCATTCGCCGGCTTCGAGCTGCTTTTGCAGCAGCAGCCTGTCTGGCATGACGAAGGTCGGCGGGATGAGCGCGAAGCCGGCGCGGGGAATTGCGTGATGGACGCTGCTGCCGAGCCAGGCCAGGAGGCTGACGAACACCAGCGCCAGTGTTGCGCGCGATGGTCTGAGCAGATGGACCAGCAGTGCGGCGAGAACGAGATGGCAGGCAGCGAGCAGCGCGTGGCCGACGTGGCCGTCGTGGCGGACGAAGCCGCCCTTGAAGGCGAGGAAGGCCGACGCGGCAAAGACCAGGACGAAATAGACTGCGGCCAGGCCGTGTTCTTTTTCCCCGATCGTCAGGCAGGTGGTCAGCGCGGCGATGACGAACAGGTAGAGCAGCACTTCGGCCAGGGGGCCGGAGGTGGCCATGGCCTCGGTGTAGCCCGAGATGATCGGGAAGATGGTGCTGAAGTAATCGGGGAGGGCTCCCAGGGGCAGGCCTGCGAGGCTCCAGAACAGCAGCGCGCCGGATAGTGGTGCGAGCAGAATGGTCAGCGCGGCAGGTGCCTGGCGCCGGACGAGGAACAGGGCCACGCCCAGCAATTGCGTGACCACGCAGCCGACGAGCATCGAGCCTTTCACCAGCACCAGCAGGCCGAACGGAGCGTAGGCCAGCGCGAGTGCGGCGAGCGTGGCAGGAGTACGCAGGCTGTCGTGCGTGCCGCGGCGGGCGAGGCCGTAGGCGTAGGCGCCTGCCAGCAGCGGGACGAAGAGCAGCAGGGCATCGCGCGAATAGGCGATTCCGGCGAACACGGCAAGGACGAGCAGAAGCCGTGGCCAGCCGGCCTGTCTGCACAGCCGTTGCAACACGAAAGCGAACGACAGGGCGAGGAAGAGTGATCCCCAGACCATGCCGGCGTCGGTCGCCGGATGGTAGGCCCGAGTGTAGATGGCGGCGTAGGGGCCCAGCGTGAAGACGATGTCGCGCCCCGGAACCAGCCCTTGGGCCAGCGCGGTATTCATGCCGAACATCCACGACTCATCCAGCCCATCCTGTGCCAGGGTGGGTAGCAGGGGCACGAAGATGCAGACCGCAGTCAGGAGCAGGGCGAGATGCAGGAGCGCGCGGGTGATGCGGGATGGCATGAAGCAGCGGAGGCGGGCGGTGCGGCGCAGTGTATAGAAGGCCTGCCGGGCTGTCGATGATGGCCGCACGCCGTTGGTTGGGGGGCGGGTATTATCACGGGTTCGCCAACAGGCGGCGCGCATGCTGTGCCGCGGATGGGTGGTTTGCGGGAGAAGGTAAATCTTGATCGATGTGATCGTGCCGGTCTATTCCGGCGAGGCGTTCGTGCGGCGCTGTTTGGAGGCGGTGTTCGCCGGCGGCGGAGCCGTGCACGAACTGGTGGTGGTGGACGACTGTTCGCCGGAGCCAGCGTTGTCCGCCTGGCTGGACGAACTGGCAGCGGCAGGGAGCATCACCTTGCTGCGCAACGCGTACAACCTGGGTTTCACCGGTTCGGTGAACCGGGCGCTGGCGCTGCATCCGCAGCGGGACGTGGTGCTGCTCAACAGCGATACCGAGGTGGCCGGTGACTGGCTGGCGCGCTTGCTGCGCTGCGCCGAAGAGCATCCTGACGCCGGGACGATCACGCCGTTTTCCAACAATGCGACGATCTGCTCCTACCCGTTCGAAGCTTGGACGGGCGAGGTGCCCGGCACGCTGGGGCTGGCGGGGCTGGATGCCCTGTTCGCGCGCACGCTGGCGGGTGTGGCGGCCGACCTGCCGACTGGCGTGGGCTTCTGCATGTACTTGCGGCGTTCCTGCCTCGACCAGGTCGGGCTGCTGGACGAAGCGGCTTTCGGCCGTGGCTATGGCGAGGAAAACGATCTGTGCCGCCGCGCGGCGAAGGCCGGCTGGCGCAACCTGCTGTGTGCGGACGTGTTCGTCTCACCACAAGGGTGGCGTGAGCTTCGGCGCTGGACGGGAGGCGTTGATGGCTGCCGGCGCGGAGGCGCTGCGACGGTTGCATCCTGAGTACGACGGTGTGGTGCGCACCTTCATCGCCGCCGATCCGCTGCGGCCGCTGCGCGATGCGGTGGATGCTGCGCGTGAGGCACTGGGCGGCGCGGAGGCCGATGCACTGCGCGTGGAGCGGGCCACCGAGCCGGCTCGAGGCGCCATGCCACCGCCCACGCCGAGGATGCTGCACAGCTATGCGGGCATGGAGCGTTGCCCGGCCGGCGGCCTGCCGCTGCCGGTGGCCGGCACTCCGGAGACCGACGGCAGGCCGGTGTGGCTGCACCTGCTGCATGGCTGGGGTGGTGGCACCGAGCGCTGGGTGCGCGACATGGCGACCGCAGATACGCAGGCACGGCACTTGTGCCTGCGCTCGCGCACCGGACGCAACGACGCCGGGGTGAGGCTCGAACTGCTGGAGCCGGGTGTCTCCGACACTGTGCTGCTGGCTTGGGACCTGGACGAGCCGATCGCCTTCTGCGCGGAGCATCACGCCGGTTGGCGGGCGGTGTTCGATGCGGTGCTGGACGCCTGCGGCGTGCAGGTGGTGGTGGTGTCTTCGCTGATCGGGCATGCGCTGGAAGTATTCGGCAGCGGCAGGCCGACGCTCTGGGTGATGCACGACCTGTTTCCGTTCTGCCCGGCGCTGTTCGGCTGGTACGACGGAGCCTGCACGGACTGCGATGGCGAGCGCCTGCGCCGCTGCTTCGCCGGCAACAATCTCAATGTGTTCTGGCATCAAGCCTCGCCGCAGGCATGGCTGGTACTGCGCGAAGCCTTTGCTCGGGTGTTGGCGGGACCGGCGGTGACGGTGGTGGCGCCGAGCCGTTCGGTGCTCGAGCGTTACCGTACTCTGCTGCCCGTGCTGGCGGACAAACCCTGGCACCTGGTGCAGCATGGCCTGGCGCTGTGCCCACCGCCGCTGACGCGGCGGGATGGGCCGACGGGTGCCGCGGTGCGGCGCTTGCGGGTGGTGGTGCCGGGGCGGTTGTTGCCGCACAAGGGGCTGGGGTTGGTGCGCGAGCTGCTGCCGGCGCTGGCGGATTTTGCCGACGTGCTGCTGCTGGGCAGCGGCGACGCCGGCCAGGCTTTCGCTTATCTGCCGCACGTGCGGGTGGTGGTCGAATACGGACCGATGCAGATGGCGGCGCATGTGGCGGCTTTCGGCGCTGATTGCGCCTTGCTGCCAGCAGTGCTGCCCGAGTCCTTCAGCTATACCCTGAGCGAGATGCAGGCACTGGCGGTGCCGGCAGTGGCGACGGCGCTGGGTGCTTTCGCCGAGCGTATCGAGGATGGCGTAACCGGCTGGCTGGTGCCGCCCGAGGCGTCGGCAATACTGGACAGCCTGCGCGAACTGGCAGCAGCGCCCCAGCATCTGGAGGCTGCCGCAGCGGAGTTGCGCCGCCGCCCGGCGCGCACGGCGGCGCAGATGGCGGCGGACTATCATGTCTTGCTGGCCGTGCAGCCGGAGCTTGCATCGGCACAAGCAGGCGGCGGGCAGACCCTGCTGTGGCAGGCCTTTGCCGGCATGCGAGAGGCGCGCGACTGGCTGGAATTCCGCACACGGGAGCTGGATGGCGTGCATCGTTCATGGCAGGTTGCTGACGCTGGTGTCCGTGGCCATGTCGATTTTCTTGACGGCGAACTGGCGGCCGCACGGGCTGAAACCGAGGAGTTGCGTCAGCGCTTGGCCTGCGCCGAGGGCGAGGCGCGGGCGCTGCGAACCTCGACTTCGTGGCGGCTGACTGCACCACTGCGTGCTTTGGTGGGCCTCTTGCGTCGCCCGCGCATCGCACCGTCTGATGCGATAAATGCCGTTGGTGGACGGGTGGTGGTGAGTGAGCCCGCTGCTGTAGGCGTGCCGGGTGGACAGATGTCCGAGGCGGCCAACGGTGGTAATGGCAGTAGCCGTGGCAACAGCGAAGCCGTTCGGCTGATGCGAGCCGAACAGCGACGTGTCTGCCGTGATGCGCTGGGCGTGCCGGATGCCACCCGGCTGGTGATCGGTATTGGAGACAGTGAGGTGAATGACGGCCTGCTGGATTTCGCCCGCGCTGCAGAGGCTGTGGCGGCGGTGCGCAATGGCGTGGTCTTCGTGTGGCTGGGGGGCCTGGCAAAGGGGAACTCGGTAAAGGGGCGCCCGGCGTAGGGACGATTGACGAAACCTGGACCGAGGCTGCGGACGAGGTCTTGCGCCTGCCGCTGGCCGGGCGGCATCTGTTCATTCACGCGGATGTCGATTCTCTGCCCTGGCTGTTGGCGGCCGATGCGTATTTCAGTTGTTCCGGGGCTAGAGATGGCGGTGTCGACCTGGCCGTGACCTGTGGTCTCCCGGTGGTTCATGCAAATGCGTCGAACAGGGACGCTGCGAGCGGGGTCGAGGCCCTGCTGGCGGTGCTTGCCGAGGATGGCTGTCCTGATGCGGGAGAATGACGGCTTTGCCGATTCGAGTATCGTGAGGATGTGGTGTGGCTTGTCCCCTTGTCGTTGATCTGGATGGAACGCTGATTCGCAGCGACCTGCTGGTGGAGTGCGGGCTGCGTTACCTGCGGCGCTCGCCTCTGGAGGCGATGCGGCCGCTGCTGTGGCTGGGGCAAGGAAAGGCGTTGCTGAAGACCAGGCTGGCCGAGCGGGGCGAGGTCGATGTGACGACTTTGCCGTACGAGCCGGCAGTGCTGGCGCTGATCGACGAGGCCAGACGCGATGGGCGGCCGGTGGTGCTGGCGACGGCGAGTCATGTGTCGCTTGCGGACGCCGTGGCGGAGCATCTCGGCTGCTTCGATGAAATCGTCGCATCGACGGAGACCACGAACCTGGCGGGTGGGCTCAAGCGTGATCTATTGGTCGAGCGTTTCGGCGAGAGAGGATTCGACTACGCCGGGAATGCGTCCGCGGACCTGCCGGTTTGGCGTGCTGCGCGCCATGCCTATGTGGTGAATGCCGGTGAAGGGCTGTTGCGTCGCGCGTGCGCGCAGGGCAATGTTGCCGGCGTGCTCGGCGCCGCTGCCGATCGGCGCGGCCAGGCGTGGCGGGACTGGCTGAGTGCACTGCGCGTGCACCAGTGGGCGAAGAACATCCTGTTGTTCGTGCCCTTGCTGGCCGCCCATGTGTTCGACGATCCCTCGCGTCTGCTGGCCGTGTTTGCCGCTTTCGTGCTGTTCGGCCAGTGTGCATCGAGCGTGTATCTGCTGAACGATCTGCTCGATCTCGAAGAGGATAGGCGCCATCCGCGCAAACGGGAACGGCCATTCGCCGCGGGAAAACTGCCGGTGGCGGCGGGGTTGCTGGTGTCGCCTTTGCTGCTGCTGCCCGCCTTTGGGCTGGCGGCGCTCCTGCTGCCATGGCCGTTCGTAGCAGCGATGGGAGGCTACTATCTGTTGACGCTGGCGTATTCGCTTCACGTCAAGCGCATGATCGGCCTGGATGTGATCGCACTCGCCGTGCTGTATACCTTCCGCATCGTCGCCGGCGCGGCGGCGGCGCAGGTGCCGCTGTCCTTCTGGATACTGGCATTCTCGATGTTCATGTTCCTCAGCCTCGCGATGCTGAAGCGCTATGCCGAACTGGTCGATGCACGGGCCAGCGGCGCGGATGTGGGGGGGCGTGGGCGAGGCTATCTGCCCAGCGACCTGGAAATGCTTGGCCCGCTGGGCGCAGCGGCAGGTTATCTGTCGGTGCTGGTGCTGGCGCTGTACATTCACGACCCGGCGACCGCGGCGGCTTACGCCCGTCCGGAGCTGATCTGGATGGCTTGCCCTCTGTTGCTTTTCTGGCTGACGCGAATGTGGATGCTGGCCCACCGTGGCGAGATGCACGACGATCCGATGGTGTTCGCCCTGCGCGACCGGACCAGCATCGCCATTGGCGTCGCCTTCCTGCTGATTTTCGGAGTCGCGGCATGAATGGGAAACTGCTCTCATGGGGCTGCTATCCGGATTGCCCCCAACTGGGCCACCATCCGGCCTGGCCCGACGAATTGGCTGGCCTGCTGGAGCAGGCTGCGGCGCAGGCAGGAAGCTGCCTGCCCTACGGCAATGGCCGGAGTTATGGCGACAGCTGCCTGGCGGAGAGTGGCCATGTTTTGGCGATGACCGGGCTGAACCGCATCGTCGCAGCCGATTGGGAGCGCGGTGTGCTGCGGGCGGAGAGCGGCGTCCTGCTGGCGGACATCCTGGCCTGCGCGCTGCCGCGGGGATGGTTCCTGCCGGTGGTGCCTGGCACCCGCTTCGTGACGCTGGGCGGTGCCATCGCCAATGACGTGCATGGGAAGAATCACCACCGCCGGGGCACTTTCGGCTGCCACGTGACGGCGCTGGGCTTGCTGCGCCATGGCGAGGAGGTGGTCTGCTCCGCAGAGCAGGAGCCCGAGTTGTTTGCGGCGACGGTCGGGGGACTGGGCCTGAGTGGCGTTATCTGCTGGGCCGAGTTGCGCCTGATGCCAGTGCGTTCGGATCGGATCGAGGTGCAGACGCAACGTTTCGACAGCCTGGCGGAGTTTTTTGCCTTGTCCGCCGAGTACGACGAGCAGCATGAGTATGCAGTGGCCTGGGTCGACTGCGTGGCGCGGGACAAGGGCGTCGGGCGCGGAGTGGCGTTCTGGGGTGATCATGCCGATGGCGGAGAACGGTACGCGGGTGGCCTGTCGCGGCAGGCTTCGTGGGCAGTGCCTTTCACGCCGCCCGTGTCGCTGGTGAACCGCTGGAGCGTGACGGCTTTCAATTGTGCCTATTGGCACCGGCATCCGGCCAGCCGGACGCGGAGCGAGGCCCGGATCGAACCGTTTTCTTTCCGCTGGACGGAATCGGGCAGTGGAACCGGATATACGGGCGAAAGGGCTTCCAGCAGTTTCAGTGCGTGGTGCCGGAGGCGAATGCGGAGATGGCCGTCGGCGCGGTGCTGGAAGAGGTGGGGCGGTCGCGGGCGGGATCCTTCCTGGCCGTATTGAAGCGTTGTGGCGGGCTGGTCTCGCCGGGCTGGCTTTCCTTTCCGATGCCGGGGGTGTCCCTCGCGCTCGATTTTGCCCAGGGCCCGGGGTTGGGGGATTTGTTGCAGCGACTGGACCGCATCGTGCATGAGGCTGGCGGACGGCTTTATCCGGCCAAGGATGCTCACATGAGCGGCGAACACTTCCGTGCGGCCTATCCTGGCTGGGAAAGGGTGGAGGCGCTGCGTGAGCCGAGATTGATGTCCCGTTTCTGGAGGCGGGTGCTGGAATGAAGAGGATTCTGCTGGTGGGTGCGACGTCGGCGATCGTCGTGGCGTGCGCACGCTTGTGGGCCGCCGATGGGGCGGCTTTCTTCCTGGTCGGGCGCAATGGCGAGCGTCTGAAGATGGTGGCGGACGATTTGCGGGGACGGGGCGCTGCGGAGGTGGCGATCCATTGCATGGACATGACCGATTTCGCCGCCCATCAGGGGATGGCGGCGGCGGCCTTTGCGGCGCTGGGGCAGGTGGATCTCGTCCTGGTCGGTCATGGTTCGCTGCCGGATCAGGCCGAGTGCGAGCGCAACGTGGATCTTGCCCTGCATCACCACGTAGTCAATTGCAGCTCGGTGATCGGTGTGCTTGGCTGGCTGGCGCAGTCTTTCGAGCGCCAGGGCAAAGGCACGATCGCGGTGATTTCGTCGGTGGCCGGCGATCGCGGCCGGGGTTCGAACCATGTCTATGGCAGCGCCAAGGCGGCGGTGACGGTTTATTGCCAGGGTTTGCGCGCACGCATGTTCCGCCATGGCGTGAAGGTCGTGACGATCAAGCCCGGTTTCGTCGATACGCCGATGACACGCGGGTTGCCGCTGCCGGGCCCGCTGGTTGCTGCGCCGGAGGTGGTGGCGGCGCGGATCGTGCGCGGCATCGCCGCTGGCTGGGACGTCTTCTATGCGCCGGGCTTCTGGCGCTGGATCATGTTCGCGGTGCGTAGTGTGCCCGAGAGCCTGTTCAAGCGCCTGAAGTTGTGATGGGTCGGGCCGCGTGGGTTTCGCCGGCGGCGCTGCCCATCAACCACGCCCGCCATGCCCGCAATCCGCATCAATATGAGGCTGGATCGGTAACGATGTCGCCGAAAATCTGATTGCGTATCGCTTCGACGAGATGGATCGAGCCCGCGGTGGTGAGATGGCCGAAGTCGACATAGATCGGCGGTGCGTCGATTTCCGGCCCGAGCCGTGTCATGCAAGCTTCCGGGGTGCAGAGCGGCGCGCGGGCCGAGATGAAGCCGACGCCGGCCTCGTGTGCCGTCTCGGCAAGTGCGCGTTCGTAGTCGGCGAGCTCTTCGATCAGGCCATGGCGCATGTACTGGCCGGGATAGCGATGGAAAGGATCGCTTTGCCACAATTCGTAGACCAGCTTGTTCACCGAGTTGTGCCATTGCGGCACCGGCCCGATGACGATGATCCGGGTATTCGGCAGGGCGCTGCGGGCGGTGTCGAGCGTGATCCTCAGCTTCGTCTCCAGCGTGAGAACGTCGATCGGCCAGTGTGCGTGCAGCCATGCGCCATGAAGGATGAGGATTTCGGGCTGATAATCGCGGGCAGCGGCGAGCGCCTGGCGATTGAGCGTGTTGCAGTTCTTCTTGTGCAGCAGCACCGGCAGGTCGAGCACCGGTCCGCAGCCCGCCTGGGTGAACTGGGCGATGCCGAAGCCCTGGCGGTTCTGCAGATGATGCAGCCCGGGGTAGAGCGAGGCGGCATGGGAGTCGCCCCACAGCATGAGCAGTGGGCGCCGGGTTTCGATGCAGTCCGCCGAGCGTTCGCTGGCTTCGGCCGTTTGCAGATGGCACGCCCCGGTGCGGACCGCGGCGAACCAGGTGTCGTAGTCGTCGGCTTGCAGCAGCGCCTGGACTTGCGGGGGATAACGCTCCGGATAGCCGTGGCGCTGCCAGGCGTGGTAGCCGAAGCCGCCGGTGAGGGCCAGCAGCACGCAGAGAAGCAGGGTCGGGACGCGGGCGCCGAAGCGGATGGGGCGCTCGATGAGTCGGTAGGTGAGAAAGGCGAGCACGAAGCTGAGCAGCAGACCTGCAGCGCGGATGGCGAGCGAGGGCGCTTCGGGTGTGGCGATGCGGGTGAGGCTGATGATGGGCCAGTGCCACAGGTAGAGCGGATAGCTGATCAGGCCGATGAAGACGGCCGCACGGTTGCCGAGGATGTGCTTGTTGATCCAGTTGTGGGGGCCGGCAGCGATCAGCAGGCAGGCGCCGATGACCGGAAGCAGCGCCGACCAGCCCGGGAAGGGCGTGTCATGATCGACAAGGACGAGCGCCGTGGCGATCAGCAGCAGGCCTGATGCCGAGGCAAGCACTGCGAACGCTTCGGCAGCAGGCCTCCGCCGTTCGCCGCGCGTCAGCAGCCAGGCCAGCATGCCGCCGGCGAACAGCTCCCAGAATCGTGTCAGGGGCAGGAAGAAGGCTTTTACCGGTGCATCTTGAGTCCATGCGATGTTGAGCGCGAAGGACAGCAGGCAGAGCAGCCCGATGGTGATGGCAAGATGGAATCCGAGCCGCCAGGCAGTCCAGACGAGCAAGGGGTAGAGCAGGTAGAACTGTTCCTCGATGGCCAGCGACCAGAGGTGCAGCAGCGGTTTCAGCTCGGATGCGGTGTCGAAATAGCCGTGTTCGCGCAGCAGCACGATGTTCTGCACGAATGCCGCGCCGCCGGCCATGTGCTTGCCGAGGCTGCCGAATGCGTCCGGCAGCAGCATGAACCAGCCTGCAGCGTAGCCTGCGAGCAGGACCGTGATGAGGGCGGGAAAAATGCGGCGGGCGCGGTGAGCATAGAACTCGGCGAAGCTGAATTCGGCGGTTTCGAGCTTTCTGAAGATGATCCGGGAGATCAGGAAGCCGGAAATGACGAAGAAGACGTCGACACCGATGAAACCGCCGGGCAGCCGCGCCGGGAAAAAGTGGAAGACCACCACCAGCAGGATCGCGATGGCCCTGAGGCCGTCGATGTCCGGCCGATAGGAAAGCCTGCCGGGATGGCGTTCTTGCATGACTAAAATGCCGGCGCCCCCGCCAGCGGAGCCCCTGCCGCGTCTTTCGCCGACAGCGCCGGCTGGCCGTCGATCTCCGCCAGCGGCCAGGCGATGGCCAGCGCCGGGTCGTTCCACAGCAGGCTGCATTCCGACGCCGGGTGGTAGTAGTCGGTGGTCTTGTAGAGGAAGTCGGCGGATTCGCTGAGCACGAGGAAGCCGTGGGCGAAGCCTTCGGGAATCCAGAACTGGCGGTGCGAGTCGCCGTCGAGCAGGGTGGCGACATGCTGGCCGAAAGTGGGCGAGTTGCTGCGCATGTCCACCGCGACGTCGAATACCTTGCCCTGGGTGACGCGCAGCAGTTTGCCCTGGGGGTGCTCGAGCTGGTAGTGCAGGCCGCGCAGCACGCCCTTGCGGCTGCGGCTGTGGTTGTCCTGCACGAAAGCGACGCGGCGGCCGACGGCCTCATCGAAGGCGCGCTGGTTCCAGCTTTCCATGAAGAAGCCGCGGCTGTCGCCGAACACCCTGGGTTCGAGGATCAGCACGTCCGGGATGGCAGTGCGGATGACGTTCATGGGCGGCCTCGTTGCACTTCACGGACGACCTGGGCGAGGTACTGCCCATAGCCGGTCTTTTCCAGTTTCCGGGCTTCGGCAAGGACGTCGTCGATGCCGAGCCAGCCGTTGCGGAAGGCGATTTCTTCCAGGCAGGCGATTTTCATGCCCTGGCGCTTCTCGATGGTCTGGACGAAGGCAGCGGCGTCCATCAGCGAGTCGTGGGTGCCGGTATCGAGCCAGGCGAAGCCGCGCCCGAGCAGTTCGACGTGAAGGTCGCCGCGCCGCAGGTAGGCGTTATTGACGTCGGTGATTTCCAGCTCGCCGCGCGCAGAAGGGCGCACTGAGCGGGCGATGTCGATGACGTCGTTGTCGTAGAAATACAATCCGGTGACGGCGTAGCTGGATTTCGGTTGTACGGGTTTTTCCTCGATCGAAACGGCTTTCCCCTGCGTATCGAATTCGACCACGCCGAAGCGTTCCGGATCGGAGACGTGATAGCCAAAGATGGTGGCGCCCTTGCTCCGCCCCGCTGCCGTGCGCAACTGCGCACTGAACGACTGGCCGTAGAAGATGTTGTCGCCGAGGACCAGGCAGACGCTATCCTGGCCGATGTGTTCCGCACCGATGAGAAACGCCTGGGCAAGGCCGTCCGGGCTGGCCTGTTCGGCGTAGCTGAGGCGGATGCCGAAGCCGTCGCCGTTGCCGAGCAGGCGCTGGAAGCCTGGTAGATCGTTCGGCGTGGAGATGACCAGGATGTCACGAATCCCCGCCAGCATCAGGACTGACAGCGGATAGTAGATCATCGGTTTGTCGTAGATCGGCAGCAACTGCTTGGAAACGCCGCGGGTGATCGGGTACAGCCGGGTGCCGGAGCCGCCGGCGAGGATGATGCCTTTCATTTTGGTTCTTTCGCAGTTTGTAGGCCTGCCGTTCATTGTCGGCTACCGCCGTCGATGGCGGCAAGCCGTGCCACGCTATAATCTGGCCTTTCGGGCCGGCCATCCGCCGGGTTCCCACGCCGGGCCTGCCGTGTCCGGTGGCCATCCTCTTCACGCAGGAACGACTACCTTGGCGCTCACCATCCTCGGCCTTTCCGGCGCGCTTACCCACGATCCGTCCGCCGCGCTCTACATCGACGGCAAGCTCGTTGCCGCGGCGGAAGAAGAACGCTTCGTCCGCGACAAGCATGCCAAGAACCGCATGCCCTACGAGTCGGCGAAGTTCTGCCTGGACTTTGCCGCCATCAAGCCCGCCGACGTGGACGTGGTGGCGATTCCGTTCGCGCCGGTCAGCCTGTTCGGCAAGGCGCGCTGGCACTACGCCAAGCGCTATTGGTACGCGCCCGACCGCGGGCTGGATGCGATCCTGGCGGGCAACCGTCGTTTCCACCGCTACAAGAAGCGCATCCAGTGGTGCCTGCAGCAGCTCGGCTTCGACCTGAAGAAGGTGAAGATCGAGCCGGTCGAGCACCACCTTGCGCATGCCTCCAGCGCCTATCACTGCTCGGGTTTTACCGAAAAGACCGCGATCATGGGCATCGACGGCAAGGGCGAGTACGCGACCACCTTCTTCGGCTACGGCGAGAACGGCCGCATCCACAAGATCAAGGAGTTCTACGATCCCGACTCGCTCGGCGGCCTGTACGGCGCGATCACCGAATACCTTGGCTTCGAGATGCTCGACGGCGAGTACAAGGTGATGGGCATGGCGCCCTATGGTGACCCGACCAAGTACGATTTCTCGCGCTTGGCCAAGTTCGAGAACGGCGAACTGATCATCGATACCGACTACGCCAATGTGATCGGCTTCCGCCGCTACAAGGAGCAGGGCAAGGGCTATTATTTCTCGCCCAAGCTGATCCAGTGGCTTGGGCCTATGCGGCATGGCGACATCGCCGACGACCCCTACATCCACTACGCGGCGAGCATGCAGAAGCTGTTCGAGGATCTCGCGCTGCAGATGATGGACCACTACCTGGGCGATATCCTGCGCGAGACGGGCCGGCTGGCTTTCGCCGGCGGCGGCGCGCTCAACGTCAAGCTCAACCAGAAGATCATCGCCCGCCCGGAAGTGAAGGAGCTCTACGTCCAGCCGGCTTCGGGCGATTCCGGTACCGCGGTGGGGGCGGCGTCCTGGGTGTCGGTGAAGCGCGGCGTGCCGGTCGAGAAGATGGAACACGTCTATCTCGGCCCGCGCTACACCAACGAAGAGGTGATTGCTGCCTGCGCCAAGCACCCGTCGAAGCCGCGCTGGGAGCTGATCGCAGACGGCGAAACCGCCGTGCCGCAGCGCATCGCGCAGATCCTGGCCGACGGCAACCCGGTGGCCTGGTTCCAGGGCCGCATGGAGTTCGGTCCGCGCGCACTGGGCGGGCGCTCCATCCTCGGCTGCCCGAGCGCAGCCGGCGTGGCCGACCGCATCAACGAGCAGATCAAGTTCCGCGAACGCTGGCGTCCCTTCTGCCCCAGTATGCTAGACACCGTCGGACCGCAGATGCTGCAGACCGAACACCCGGCGCCCTTCATGACCTTCACCTTCGAAGTGGCGGAGGAGTGGAAGGCGCGGGTGCCCGAAGTGGTGCACGAGGACGGCACTGCCCGCGCCCAGGTGCTGAAGCGCGAGTTCAATCCGCGCTACTACGATCTGATGAAGGAACTGGAAAAGCTCACCGGCAACGGCGTGGTGCTGAACACCTCGCTCAACCGCCGCGGCGAGCCGATGATCTGCTCGCCGACGGATGCGCTGAACATGTTCTTCGGCTCGGATCTGCAGTATCTGATCATGGAGGACGTGCTGGTGGTGAAGGAAGGCGCGGCCTGACATGAGCCGCCAGCCGTGGGTGCTGCAGTTCTGTCATGGCTATGACGGCCCTTTCCTCGACGTCGCGCGCCAGTACGGGGTGCTGTTCAAAGATACGCAGTACAAGGTCTGTACCGTTTATCTGACGGGCGCGCCCAACGCGGAAGCCGAGAGTGGCTCGGCCTCGGACGAGGTGATCTTCCTCGGCTACGACAGCCGCGAGGTCCGCGGCCTCAAGCTCGGTGCCATGCGCCGCTTGCGGCAGATCGTCGCCGGGCGGGATTTTCGCTTGTGTATCGCTCACCGCTTCAAACCGATTTACATCGCCCTGCTGGCGACCCGCTTGCCGGTGGTCGGCGTTCTCCACGCTTTCGGTGTCTTCGAGCGTGCCATGCGGCGCTGGTTCGTCAGCCGTTTCCAGTCGCGCCTGCTGTTGCTGGGCGTGTCCGATGCGGTGCGTGACGAGATGCGCGCCCACCTGCCGGCCTGGGACCCCGAGCGCATCCAGACCTTGCACAACCGGATCGACGTCGAAACCGTGCAGGCCGAACAGGTGTCGCGCGAGACGGCCCGCGAGGCGTTGGGGCTGCCGCACGACGCCTGGGTGGTGGGCAACGTTGGCCGCCTGCACCCGGACAAGGATCAGGCCACGCTGATCCGCGGCTTCGCCGAGGCCCTGCCGCGGCTGCCGGCGGACAGCCTGCTGGCGATCATGGGAAGCGGTCGCTTGGAGGGGGCGCTGCGTAAATTGACCGATGAACTGGGTATCGCAGCGCAGGTGCGCTTTCTCGGTCAAGTGCCCAATGGACGGCGCTATTTCAAGGCATTCGATGTGTTCGCCTTGACTTCGGACCATGAACCCTTCGGTATGGTATTGCTGGAGGCGATGGCTGCGGGTGTGCCGGTGATCTGCAGCGACTGCGGTGGCGGGAGAGAGGTGGTCGAGGGCGTAGGCAGGACCTTCCCGTTGGGGAACGCGGCTGCGTTGGCGAACGTCCTGAGTGCGGAGCCGGTGGACCGTTGCGTGCATGTTCCGGCGAGGTTCACCGACGAATACGGACGGCGGTGCTTCATGGCGTTTCGCTGCCTGCGTGCCTGGCTTGGATGATCGAGGCGTGGGCAGAAGAAACGTGTAACGGTGCTTATGGCGGAGCGTGAAGATGGGGCAGGCTCGGATTCGTTTTCTCATTCCATATTTCGGGAAATGGCCTTTCTGGATGCCATTCTTTCTGCAGAGCTGTCGTTACAATCCGAGCGTCGAATGGCTGTTTTTCTCGGATTGTGGTGCTCCGCAGGACTGCCCCCCGAATGTCGAGATCCGTGAGCTGTCCTATGCTGCGTATTGCACGTTGGTTTCCGAGCGGCTTGGCATCGAGTTTGCTCCGCCGAATCCTTACAAACTGTGCGACCTGAAACCTGCGCTCGGTTTTGTTCATGCCGACTGCCTGGATGGTTTCGATTTCTGGGGGTTTGGTGACATCGATCTGGTATATGGAGATCTGCGTCGCTATTTCGATGATGAGCGCCTGGGATGCTACGATTTGTTGTCCACCCATTCGACCCGGGTTTCCGGACACTTGTGCCTGTTGCGCAATGATGAAAAGATGCGAAAAGCATTTACGGAAGTGCCTGGATGGCAGGCGGCACTGGCTGACCCGGCGCATCGGGCTTTCGACGAAAAGGCGTTCAGCAAGTTGTTCGTGAAGAACAAGAACTGGCCGGAGCTGCTGCGGCGTTGCCGCCGAGCGCTGAGCCCGATGCTCAAGCGCTGCGAGTTCGTTGAAGCATTCAGTACCCCCTATGCGCGCATCCCCTGGACCGATGGCAGTTTCGATTTTCCAACGCAATGGGTGTGGCGCGACGGGCGGCTTCATACGGATCGTGACGGCGGACGTGATTTTCCGTATCTCCATTTCCTTGTCTGGAAAGGGCATCGCTGGGCAGAGTTGGCTCCTGGAGAGCGGGTTGCCGAGCCGGATTTGGCGGCACGTTCATGCTGGGCCATCAGTGCCGAGGGCTTTCATCCCCTGCCCGCGTCGTGCGAGGGAAAGTGGCAAGAATGATGGCCGGCAGCCAGAAAAGAGTCCATTGCACGTCCGGTCTCGTGATGATGCCCTGGCCAAAGGTGGTGCCGATGATCATCGTGTAGATGAACAGGACGAGTGCAATGCGGGCATGAAGGTCGTGCCGATGCTTCCATCCTGTCCTGATGACGATGCAGCACAAGGACAGATGCATCAGCAGGCCTGTGATCCCCAGTTCGACGAGAGAGCCGACATATACGCTGTGGTAGTGCCCCCAGTCATCGACGAACTCTCCCGGGGCGTGGATGAAAACCTGCGCTCCAGCGCCGAAACCGAAAATCGGGTGCTCCCTTGCCCGTTCCATGAAGCCTTGCCATAAATCCAGCCGGTAGCTCTGCCCTCTTTCGATGCTGGGCCGGAAATAGTCATCCATCACGTATAGAAGGGAGAGGAGCACGATGGATGTCGTGACCAATAAGGCTATTTTCCTTTTCATGGCCATGTTGCTGGTCAGCAGTATGGCCGAGCATGTGATCAGCATCGCGCCAACCGGTCCCCTGCTGTGGGTGAGGATCGTTGCGGCCGCAAAGACCAGGAAGGCCAGAAGGTAGAGGAGCTTCTCCTTGCGCTCCAGAGAGGCATGCCTCCAGTTCATCAAGCTGAACATCAGTACGGCGAAGGCGCCATATGCCGCTCCGGACCACAGGGGGTTCCATAGCCTGCCGATGCTCACGAATCGATCTGCGAGGCCGAATCCGTTGATGCCGTAGAACAGTACGGCATTGGCTCCCATCCCGACCAGTGCGGCTGCTGTAAGCACTTTCGCCAGTGACGCCAGCCTTTCCGGAGATGCCTTCATCCAGTGGTTCAGTGCTATCCAGAATAGAATCAGATAGATGACTCTCTTGATCTCGCCCAGAGGATCGACGGTGCTTTCAGGCGGCGCCCAAGCCAGGCTGATGACGTAATAGACGCCATATGCCATGGAGGCCAGAAAAATCCCGGATGGCTGGATTCCCGTTTCGAATCTGCTCTTCAGGAGAATCCAGGCGCCGGGCAGGGTGAAGCAGAGATGGAACAGTTGCTGATGAATCTTGCCGAATGGCAGCAGGAAATATCCTGAAATCCATATCGCGGACAGAATGAAAAGAATGTTTTCATTTCTGTCCGGAAGATGGGCCTTCTGCTTTGTCATTGCCGGGAGCATGTGCTCGAGATTCATTGAGGGAGGCGTTGCCGTGCGTGGGAGGATATGAACCTTGCAGGCAGACGGAGTGTAGCACTCAATATGTGCAAGGCACTTTCGCTCCTTCTTCCCGTGAGGCAGGTTTCCGGCAGGCAGGCGTCAGCTGCATGCTAAACTCCCGCATCGCGTCAACGCCCGGCGTCACATGTCGCAAGACAAGACCTCTTCGGCTTCCTCCCTGAAAATCTACCTCCGCCTGCTGGCCTACGTCCGGCCCTACAGGGCCACGTTCGCTGTCAGCATCCTCGGCTTCGTCATCTTCGCTTCGTCCCAGCCGATGCTGGCGACGGTAATGAAATACTTCGTCGATGGCCTCAACGACCCGAACGCCCAGTTCAGCGTGGGTTGGGCATCGCTCGACGCACTGTTCGCCGGCATGTCGCTGATGAAGGCGGTGCCGCTGATGATCGTGCTGATCGCGTTGTGGCAGGGGGTGGGTTCCTACCTGGGCAACTACTTCCTCGCGCGGGTTTCCCTCGGGCTGGTGCACGACTTGCGGGTCAAGCTGTTCGACAGCCTGCTGAGCCTGCCGAACCGCTATTTCGATCAGCAAAACTCCGGTCATCTGATTTCGCGCATCACCTTCAATGTGACGATGGTCACCGGGGCGGCGACGGATGCGATCAAGGTCGTGTTCCGGGAAGGCCTGACAGTGATTTTCCTGTTCGGCTTCCTGCTGTGGATGAACTGGAAGCTGACCTTCGTCATGGTCGCAGTGCTGCCCTTGATCGGCGTACTGGTGGGGCGGGCCAGCCGCAAGTTCCGCAAGCAGGCCAAGCGCATCCAGGCGGCGATGGGTGATCTGACGCACGTGGTGTCGGAGAGTATCCAGGGCTATCGTGTGGTGCGTAGTTTCGGTGGCGAACCTTACGAGTCCGAACGCTTCGTCCGCGCCAGCGTCGACAACACCAGGAAGCAACTGCGCATGGTCAAGACCGGCGCCGTGTTCACGCCCAGCCTGCAGATCGTCACCTATGGTGCGATGGCGGTGGTGCTGTTCCTGGTGCTGCTGCTGCGGGGCGATGCCACTGCGGGCGACCTGGTTGCCTACATCACCGCCGCCGGCCTGCTGCCCAAGCCGATCCGCCAGTTGTCCGAAGTCAGCTCCACGATCCAGCGCGGCGTGGCTGGCGCCGAAAGCATTTTCGAGCAGCTCGACGAGGCGCCCGAGGTGGACAAGGGCACGGTCGAGCGTGATCGCCTGGAAGGGCACATCGAGATTCGGGGGCTGAACTTCCGCTATCCCGGCGCCGAACAGGCGGTGCTGCAGGACATCGATGTCGATATTCTGCCCGGCCGGATGGTGGCCCTGGTCGGCCGCTCGGGCAGCGGCAAGTCCACGCTGGCCAACCTGATTCCGCGCTTCTACGACTACAGCGAAGGGCAGATCCTGATCGACGGCGTCGATTCGCGCGACTACCGCCTGCGCAACCTGCGCCGCCACATCGCCCTGGTCACCCAGCAGGTGACGCTGTTCAACGATACCGTGGCCAACAATATCGCCTATGGCGACCTTGCCGGTGCGCCGCGCGAAGCCATCGAAGCCGCGGCCGAGGCGGCCTACGCCAGGGAGTTCATCGACCGCCTGCCGCAGGGCTTCGATACCGAGATCGGCGAAAACGGCGTGACCCTGTCCGGCGGCCAGCGCCAGCGCCTGGCGATCGCGCGCGCACTGCTGAAGAATGCGCCGATCCTGATCCTGGACGAAGCCACTTCCGCCCTCGACACCGAGTCCGAGCGCCACATCCAGGCGGCGCTGGACCGAGCTACCTCCGGCCGCACCACGCTGGTGATCGCCCACCGGCTGTCGACGATCGAGAAGGCCGACCTGATCCTGGTGATGGACCATGGCCGCATCGTCGAACGTGGTACCCACGCCGAACTGCTCGCCGCCGGCGGCCACTATGCCGGTTTGCACGCGCATCAGTTTAAGGATGTGGAATGATGCTGAGTAGTGAGCGAAAGGAGTACGGAGTACCGATGGCACATATCGCGCTGTTGAAGGCTGGGCGCATAGCCGGGTAGGGCCAGCTTGCGACGCCTTGAAGGCTGATCCTTCAGTGCTGTCACCACGTGCCCGCTTGGCTGCAGAGCGCGTTAAGGCTATTCAGCGTCCAGCTCCGGCGGTGGCGTTCAGCCACGCCTGCAGATCCGCTGCTTCGTAGCCTTTGCCTGCTTGTGCAGCATAGCCTTCGGCGAAGGCCTGGCCGCCGTCGGCCATCAGCCAAGCGCGGTCTTCGCGGTAGCGCAGCAGGTGGGCGAAATTGCGCTTGCGCTTGAAGCGCGGCAGCGGGCGGCGGCCGATCTGCATGTCGGCGATGTCGATCAGGCCGAGCCGGCCATCCTCGCCGAGGACGATGTTGCCGAGGTGGATCGAGCGGAAGAATACGCCGGCATCGTGCAATGTCGCGACGAAGCGGCCGAGTTGGCCGAGCAGCGCGTGCGTGCCGCTCTCCAGCCGCGTGCCCTGGATGATCTGGCGCAGCGTGAGACCGGGCAGCGGACGGTAATGGACGACGTCGCGGCGCAGGGCCGGGAAGCGATGCACCTGGATCACCTGCGGACAGGGCACGCCTAGCCGGGCGAGGGCAGCGGCGTTGTCGGCGAAGCGGCGCGCGTAGGGGTACCACGCGGCGGACGTCAACAGCCGCTTGCGGCGGAAGACCTTGAGATAGCTGCCGTCGGCATGGCGCAACACCTTCTCGCCGTGGCCGTCGGCCTCGACGACTTCGGCGTCGCCGCGCAGGGTGGAATAGTCGATCGCGCTGTCGGACATGTCTGTTGTCAGAATGTTACAGGCGCATCTTAACCGCCATGCCGGCGAAGCGGCAGTTTCAGCTTGATGAACACCGTCAATCGCGGTGGTCCTTCTTGACATGGACTTCGGAACTGCGCTTCGAACCGGAGGTCTTGGGCGTATGTGATACGCTCGATCACCGTGTTCGACGCCGCATCGCGAGCAGCGCCATTGTCGTGTTGCTCGCAATCCCGTATTCAGGAGCTTGCCATGAGCACCCCTCTAGATCCCCGCGTATCCGAGTTCGAGACCAAGGAGCAGGCTGATAGCCATGACAAGTGGTTTCGTGCGAAGGTGCAGGAAGCGATCGATGATCCACGCCCGGGGATTCCGCACGATGAAGTCATGGCGCGGATGAGTGCGCGCATTGCCGAACTGAAAGCCAAGCATCAGAAGGTTGCGTGATGCTTCCGGTGGTCTGGAGCGCTCGGGCGGAGGAAGATCTGCTCTCGATCATTGAGTTCGTTGGTGAACGCGACCCTTGGGCAGCAGAGCGGCTGGGTGATGCCATTCGAGAAAGCACCTGGCCTTTGCCGGAACATCCCCATTTGTTTCGCCCCGGCCGGGTGCTTGGCACGCGTGAAATCGTCGTCCATCCGAATTACATCATTGTGTATCGCGTCGAACTGGCCTGCATCAAAGTTCTCAACGTACTGCATGCCAGACAGGAATATCCCTGATTCCTGAACGCAGCAGGTAACCCCGCCAATCGCGGTTCACGCAGGTGGCAGATTGGCATCCAGCCAGCGCCACAGCGCGCTGTCCGCCGGCCAGTTGCGCAGCAGGCGGGCGCGGTCGCGGCGCCAGGCGCGGGCGTGGGAGGCTGCGTTGCGGTGCTGCTGCATGGCGTCGAGGTCGATCAGCACGACCTGGCCGTCGTGCCACAGCAGGTTGGTGGCTTTCATGTCGCCGTGCGAGATGCGTTCGCGGTGCAGGATGGCGAACAGCGTGCGCAGGGCCTCGGCTTCCGCAGGCGGCGGGCCGCTGTCGATGTAAGGGGCGAGGTGGGTGGCCAGGTCCTGTCCGGGGCACCAGGCGTTGATGATCCAGGCCCGGCGGCGCAAGGGGCCGGCGCGTTCCTCGATCATGGCCAGCGGCGCGGGCGTGGCGATGCCGAGGAAGGCGAGCCGATGGCCTTCCACCCACGAATGCGCGGCTCGGCTCGGCCGCCAGGCCCGCGACAGCGCGTGGCGGGCGTTCTTGAGGTTGTAGCGCTTGATCACCAGCGGCTGGCCGGTTTGCTCCAGCTTCGCCACCGTGCAGGTGCCGCCGTCCTTCAGCAGGCTGCCGCGGGCGATGGCGGCGTCCGGGTCGGCCAGCACTTCGGCGAGTTCGTCCGCTTCGGTGCGCACCGCGATCGTCAGCCGGTCGAAAGTCTTTTCCGCCTTGAACAGCGTGCAGTCGCGGCGCGTCTTGGCGAGGAAGTCCTTGAGCCGGGCATCGTGGGTTTGGGCGATGTGTTCGCGCAGTGCTGTCGGGTCGAGCGCGGGCAGGCCTTCGCCGCCCTGGTGCCAAGCGTCGATGAGCGGGGCGAGGTGTTCGTCCCAGCCGGCCGGCAGCTGTGCCGCCAGGATGGCGAAGTTGGTCGTGGCCGCGTTGGGTTGCAGCGGTTGCCCGGGGGTGAGTGCCCGCACTGCGTCGCCGTCGATGACCATCAGCTTGCCGCCGCTGACGAGGAAATTGCCCAGGTGCAGGTCGTCCTGCACCAGCCCGTGCATATGCAGGCGGCCGAGCATGGCGAAGGCGGGTTCCAGCACCGCGAGCGCGTCGGAGTGGCCGGCAGGCAGCCGGGCGACGGCCTGCCAGCGTTCTGCCAGGCTCACCGCGTCGGCGAGGAAATCCGTCAGCAGCGCATGGCCGCCCTCCGCGAGCTCGCCCGCATGAAGCAGCGCAGGCGTCGGAATGCCGGCAGCGGCCAGCGCCGCGATGCCTTCGCGCTCGCGCTGCCAGTGCCGCGCGCTGCCGGGAGCGATGAAGAGTTTCGCCAGCACGCGGCTGCCGGCCAGCTCGGCTTCGCCGACGATGCGCTTGCCGGGCAGCAGGCGCAGGATGCGATGCAGGATGAGTTCGCGGCCGTCGTCGAGCGCGACTGCGAAGGGCAGCGGCGGCTCGCGTCCGGCGGCGCGCAGCGAAACCGCGGTCCGGGTGGCCGGCGCCCTCATTCCCGTCCCTCGAAGTAGGCCACGACCTGCCGCAGCAGCGGCTTGTCGGTCTCGGCCAGGCGGTCCTGGCCGCGGTAGGCGAGGAAGAAGCGCAGGCGCCAGGTGCGCGACAGGACATGGTGCGCCACCTTGTCGAGGCAGGCCAGGTCCTTCATCATGCGCCGGCGCAGCATTGCGCCGCTCCAGCTTCCGCCGGCCGGGCAGTCGATCAGATACACCAGCGGCGGTGTGCCGTCATCCACCAGCAGATTGCGCCACTTGAGGTCGTTGTGGGCGAAACGATGGGCGTGCATCGTGCGTGTGGCCGCAGCGACTTGCCGGATCACCGGCATCAGCCAGTTTCGATCGTACAGCCGCGGATCGCGTGCGTTGGCCAACTGGGCGAGATCGATGCTGCCGGGTATTTCCTCGGTGATCAGGGCGCCGCGGAAGAAGGTGCCCGCGCGGCGTTCGAGCCCGTAGCCGGCGATGTTCGCGGTGCGGATGCCCCACGCCTGGAAGGTCAGCAGGTTCTCCCATTCGGCCTGGATGCGCGGCCGGCCGACCCAGCTGCGCAGCGGATTCTTGGCCGCGCGGTGGTAGCGCTTGACGTAGTAGCGGGTGCCGTCGACGGTGACGCGCAGGACTTCGCTGAGCGGATCGCCGGTGATGTGCTCGCCCTCCAGTGCGAACACGGCGTCCAGCGAGCCGAAGGCCTCGCGCAGCGCGGGCGTGTCGTAGCCGGGGCAGAGGCGCCACTGCGTCATGGCTGTCTGTCCTGCGGCGGCGCGTACTTGCGCAGGTAGCGCGCCTGCAGCTTCTCTGCTCGCTGCGTCAGCTTGCGCAGCAGCGGCGCTTCTTCGCGCAGGGTGTCGCGCAAGGGGCGGGGAAAGTAATCGCGCAGGAAGCGCAGCAGGTCGCGCCGGGTCAGGCCGATGTTCAGTGCCGAGAAATACAGCCCGGCCAAGTCCTTGTCGCGCCAGCGCCGCGGCGTGGCGCTGCGTACCTGGCTGCGGTGCAGGTCGATCAGCGACAGCCGCAGCGCGTCCGGCGTGGGCGACGGCTCGGTGTGCAGCAGGAAGTGGCAGAGGTAGAAGTCGCGGTGGTTCATGCCGCCTTCGTGCATGCGCCGCGCCATGTCGGCGACGCGGGCGATCAGCGCGTGCTTGAGCGCGGGCGGCGGCGGATGTTCGGCCCAGTCGCGGCACCAGTCTTCCAGGCTGATCGTCGGCGCCAGCGCTTCGGTGACGATGAAGGAGTGCTGGCGCGCCGGGTTGGACCCGCGTTCGCCGTAGGCGACGGCACGCATGGTGGCGACGCCGACCTCGTTCAGGCGCGCGATCGCCTCCCATTCGTTGCGGGCGCCGAGCACCGGCAGGCGCAGCGACAGCAGGTTCTTGAAGATCTCGCGCCAGCCGATGCCGCGGTGGATCTTGACGAAGAAGGCCCGGCCGGCGACTTCGGTGCGCAGCGTGCGGCGGCCTTCGAGTTCGCGGAAAACTTCGCCCTGCAGCGCCTCGACTGCCTCGAAGGCGTCGCGGCCCTGCCACAGGCTGCGGAAGGGTTCGTCGAGGAACAGCGTGCTCATGCCTTCCGCCCTGTCGCCGGCAGGTCGAGGATCACATCGGTGGCACGCTCGGGCAGGCTGTAGAGATCGGCGTGTTCGGCGAAGGCGAGGCCGTTGGTCTGCCAGCGTTGGCGTGCGTTGCCGTCGGTCAGCATCTCCGCCAGCATGTGGTCGAGCTGGGCCTGCACGAAGGGTTCGGGCACGACGCGGCCGGCGTCGGCATCCTCGATGTAGTGGGCGTAGCCGCACACCGCGCTCGCCAGCACCGGCAGCCCGGCGACGATCGCTTCCAGCAGCACGGTGCCGGTGTTCTCGTTGTAGGCCGGGTGGATCAGCAGCTCGGCGCCGAGCAGGAAGCGCGGCACGTCGCTGCGGCCCTTCAGGAAGTCGACGCGCTCGCCCAGGCCGAGGGTGGCGGCCTGCAGCTTGAAGGGCTTGGGATCGTCCTGGCCGATCACCATCAGCCGGGTGCGGCGCCTGAGCGCGTCCGGCAGCGCGGCCAGCGCCTTCAGGCTGCGGTCCACACCCTTGGTCTTGAAGCCGGAGCCGATCTGCACCAGCAGCAGGTCCTCATCGCCCAGCTTGAACTCGTTGCGGAATTCCGCCCGGATCGCTGCCGCGTTCGGCGGCGCGCGGCGGTCGGCGGCGATGCCCGGCGGCAGCAGATGGAAGCGGCTGACCGGCGTGCCGTAGTGCCTGACGAACAGCGGCTGCTGCACGCTGGAGATCATCAGGATCTCGGTGCGGCTGTCCGGCCCGAATACCGCGCGCTCCCAGGCTGCGAAGTGGCGGTAGCGGCTGCCGAGCCGGTACAGCGGGTTGCGCAGGGTCTGGGCCTTGTCCTCGAAGCAGGGGTCGGCGGCGTAATACACGTCCAGCCCCGGCATCTTGTTGAAACCTACGACCCGGTCCGCCGGCCGGCGGGCGAGGTCGGCCTGCACCCAGTCGGTGTATTTGCGGTAGCGATGGTGGTTGAACAGCGCGCGCACCGGCACGTGGATCACGTCGAAGCCGGGCGGCACCTCGCCCTGCCACTCCAGCACATACACCCGGATCGCGTGGCCGCGCGCCTGGCAGGCCTGGGCGATGCGCAGGAAGTCGCGCTGCATGCCGCCGAAGGGGAAGAACTTGTACAGGCAGAAGGCGAGCTGCATCAGTGAGCCTCCGCGGGGGGCAGGCTGGCAGCGGGTGCTGGTGCTTCCGGGCGCAATCGATCGTCATCTGCCGAGCCGGCGACAGCATCCGGCCGCTCGAGCAGCCGGGCGAGCTCCTGCCAGACGTAGTCGGGCGGCAGCTGGGTGAAGCAGGGCGGCTGGGTGTGGGCGAAATCCGGCCGCGCCTTGTCCTCTGCCGTCGGCACGTAGCTGCATTGCTTCTTCAGGCAGGGGGCGCAGGGGAAATCCGCCGCCAGGTGGCGCTGGCCGAAACCCCAGGCGCCGGTGAAACCGGGGTTGGTCGGGCCGTACAGCGACACCGTCGGCACTGCGAGCGCGGCGGCGAGGTGGCCCAGGCCGGTGTCGACCGCGACGCAGGCGCGGGCGCCGGCGATTTCGGCGGCAACACCGGCCAGCGGCAGGCGGGGTAGTACCTGCACGCCCGGCAGATCGGCGGCGATGCGTTCGGCGCGCTCGTGTTCGGCGGCATTGCCCCAGGGCAGGCGCACCTGCCAGCCGGCGGCGCAGGCACGCTCGGCAAGCTGGCGCCAGTAGGCTTCCGGCCAGTGCTTGGTGTCCCAGGTCGTGCCGTGCAGGAAGACGACGTAAGGTGAGCAGCCATCCTTGGTCGCCTGGCCGGCGCCTGCCAATACGCGGCTGCGGTCGAGGCCGTAGGGGTCGTGCGTCGGAGTATGGTCGCCGAGGCTGGCCGCGGCATCGGCCGGCAGGGCGTAGCCCAGCGCCTGCGCGAACAGCTCGCGCACCCGCAGCACCGCGTGGCGGCCCCAGGGCACGGTATGGCGATGGCGGTAGAACAGGCTCGCCAGCGGCTCGCGCGCCGAGCGCCTGTCCAGGCCGTGCAGCGGGCCGTGGGTGTGGCGGGCGAGCCAGGCGCTCTTGAACAGGCCCTGGGCGTCGATCACGGCGTCGTAGCGGTGCAGGCCGATCGCCTGCCGGAAGGCCTGCCATTCACCGCTGCGGCGGGCCTGCAAGGGATGCTTGCGCCAGCGCCGCACCGCGACCGGAATCACCCGGTCGACCGCCGGGTGCCAGCGCGGGATCTCGGCGAAGGCTTCTTCGACCACCCAGTCGAAACGGATGCCGGGCAGGGCGCGGGCGGCATCGGTCAATGCGGGCAGGGTGTGGATGACGTCGCCGAGCGAGGAGGTCTTGACGATCAGCACGCGCATCGCTGCGTCAGGCTCCGCGAACCAGCGGGATGACCTGTGCGGTCCCGCCGGCGGCCGTACAGGGCAGGCCGAGTTCGCCCAGCGCCGCCAGTACGCGCTCGGGGGCGATGTCGGTCAGGCAGCGGGTGTGGCCCAGCGGGCAGACGCGCTTGAAACAGGGCGAACAGTCGAGCCGCAGGGTCTGGATGGAGACGCGCGAGGACAGCGGCGGCGTGTGTTCCGGGCTGGACGAGCCGTAGATCGCCACCAGCGGCACGTCGAGTGCGGCGGCGACGTGCATCAGGCCGGAGTCGTTGGTGACGGCGGCGGCGCTCATCGCCAGCAGGTCGACCGCGTCGCCGAGCGCGGTGAGGCCGGCCAGGTTGTGCACCGCCGGGTTGCCGGCAGCGATGACCTCGCCGGCTTCGCGGTCCTTGTTCGAGCCGAGCACCCAGATCTGGAAGCCCTGTTCGGCCAGGCTGCGCGCCAGCGCGGCGAAGTGCGGGATCGGCCACTGCTTGGCGGGGCCGTATTCGGCGCCGGGCATGAAGGCGACGGCCGGCACTTCGGCGGGCAGGCCGTGCTTCTCGCGCAGGTGGGGCTGGTTGTCGGCCTGGGCGACCAGCCTTGGCATCGGGAGGGGTTCCGGCAGCGGCGTGCCGGCCGGCGCGGCGAGGGCAGTGAAGCGCTGCACCGTCATCGGCAGCGCCACCTTGTCGAGTTTGCGCAGGTCGTTGAGCAGGATGTAGCGCATCTCGCCGCGGAAGCCGGTGCGCTGCGGAATGCCGGCGAAGAAGGGCACGAAAGCCGACTTCAGCGAGCCGGGCAGCACGATCGCTTGGTCGTAGCCTTCGCCCGCCAGCGACTTGCCCAGTTGACGGCGTTTGCCGAGATCGAACTCGCCGTGGCCGAGCGGCATCACCACGCCGCGCCGCACTTCCGGCATGCGCTCGAGGATCGGCAGCGACCAGCCCGGCGCGAGCACGTCGATGTCGCAGGCGCCGCGCTGCTTGAGCGCCTTGAACAGGCTCTGCGCCATCACCATGTCGCCGACCCACGAGGGGCCGACGACGAGAATCTTGCGCGAGGTGGCGGACGTCATGCCTGCGGCGGTCCGCTCAGCCGCGCGCGGCGAGCCAGTCGAGGTAGGCCGGCACGCCGGTCTCGACGTTCATGAAGGGGCGCTCGTAGCCGGCGGCGCGCAGCGCGCCCATGTCGGCTTCGGTGAAGCTCTGGTAGCGGCCCTTCAGGTGGTCGGGGAAGGCGATGTAGTCGATGCCGCCGCCTTCGTGGCCCTGCGCGCGGTGCCAGCGGGTGGCGGCGTGGGCGACGTCGTTGAAGCTCTGCGCGCGGCCGGTGCCGAGGTTGAAGATGCCCGACACCTGCGGGTTGTCGAGCAGCCACAGGTTGACCGCGACGATGTCATCCACGTGGATGAAGTCGCGCCGCTGCTCGCCGGGGCCGTAGCCGTCGCTGCCTTCGAACAGGCGCACGCGGCCCGATTCGGCGAGCTGGTTGTAGAAGTGGAAGGCAACGCTGGCCATGCTGCCCTTGTGCTGCTCGCGCGGGCCATAGACGTTGAAGTAGCGCAGGCCGACGACCTGGCTGCCGATGCCGGCCAGTTTCGTGCGCAGATGGCAGTCGAACTGGAACTTGGAGTAGGCGTACATGTTCAGCGGCTGCTCGAACTCGCGCGCTTCGCGGAACACCGGCCCCATGCCGTACACCGAGGCCGACGAGGCGTAGATCAGCGGTACCTTGCCAGCCACGCACCAGGCCAGCACGGCCTTGGTGTATTCGTAGTTCACCTTCATGACGAAGCGGCCGTCCCACTCGGTGGTCGAGGAGCAGGCGCCTTCGTGGAACACCGCCTCGACGCTACCGAAGTCCTCGCCGGCCTGGATGCGGGCGAGGAAGTCGTCCTTGTCCATGTAGTCGAGGATGTCGGCGTCCGACAGGTTGAGGCATTTGCGCCCGTCGGTGAGGTCGTCGACCACCAGGATGTCGCGGATGCCGCGGGCGTTGAGGCCATGAACGATGTTGCTGCCGATGAAGCCGGCGCCGCCGGTGACGATGATCATGCTGGTTTCCTTCAGTCTGGTGTGCCGCTGCCGCGCAGCGCGGCGGCGAGTTCTTCGGGGCTGACGGTGGCGGTGCCGAGCTTGCCGACGACGATACCGGCGGCGACGTTGGCCACCGCGGTCGCCTCGGCCAGCGCCAGGCCGCAGGCCAGGCCGGCGCCGAGCACCGCGACCACGGTGTCGCCGGCGCCGGTGACGTCGAACACGTCGCGGGCGCGGGTCGGCAGGTCGAGCGGCGCCTGGCCGGCCTGCAGCAGCGTCATGCCGCGCTCGGATCGGGTGATCAGCACGGCGTCGAGTTGAAGCGAGGCACGCAGCGCTTCGCCGCGCTCGCGCAGTGTCGCTTCGTCGGCGCAATGGCCCACCACCGCCTCGAACTCGCTCATGTTGGGGGTGATCACGGTGGCGCCGCGGTAGCGGTCGAAATCCGTGCCCTTGGGGTCGACCACGACCGGCACGCCGCGTTCGCGGGCGCTGCGGATCAGGCTGCCGGCCTGGGCCAGCGTGCCCTTGCCGTAGTCGGACAGCACGGCTGCGCCGGCGCCGGGCAGGGTGTCGCCGAAAGCCTGTTCGATGCCGGCCGATTCCAGCACCGCGAAGCTGTCCTCGAAGTCGAGCCGGATCAACTGCTGGTGGCGGCTGATGATGCGCAGCTTGGTGATCGTCGGGTGCTGCGGCGCTTCGAGCAGGCGGCAGGCGACCTGGCCGGCTTCGAGCTTCTCGCGCAGGCGCTGCGCCGCTTCGTCGCGGCCGACCAGCGCCACCAGTTCTGTGTTCGTGCCCAGCATCGCAGCGTTGAGCGCGACGTTGCCGGCGCCGCCGGCGCGGTACTCGTCGGCTTCGACCTTGACCACCGGTACCGGCGCCTCGGGCGAGATGCGGTTGGTCGAGCCGTGCCAGTAGCGGTCGAGCATGACGTCGCCGACGATCACGAGGCGACCGCGGGAAAACTCGGGCAGGGAAGTCGTCATGGCTCGGCTTGGGCGCAGGGATGGCGGGGGCGGAATTATCCCACGAAGCCGCGTGGTGCTGGGAGAAGGGCCTGAGAGAGGGTGTCGGGGGAGGGGCGCATGGCGTTCAGCGGTTGAACCAGCGCAGCTCCACGCCCCAGCTTTCCACGTCCAGCCGCGTCGTCTGGCCGCAGCCGAAGTCCAGTCCCAGCCAGCGTTCGGGCGGCAGGCCGAGCAGGTGGCCGGCCAGCACGCGCAGCGGGCCGCCATGGGCGACCACCACGACCGCTGCGGCCGGGGCCGCGGCCCGCAGTTCTTCCAGCCAGTGCAGCACCCGCGCCGTCATTTCGCGCGCGGATTCGCCGCCGGGGGCGCGAAAGCCCAGCGGGTCGGCCACCCAGTCGTCGATGGCCTCGCCGATGTCGTCGAAGGCGCGCCCTTCCCATTCGCCGAAATGGATCTCCTTCAGGCGTTCGTCCAGCCGGGGCGCGCCGAGTTCGTCGGCGAGCATCCGTGCGCGTACGAGCGGGCTGGCGTGCAGGTCGAAGCGCTCCGGCAGCAGCGGACGCAGGCGTGCGGCGACGTCGGCGGCGGATTCGGCGATGCCGATATCGAGCTGCCCGTAGCAGACGCCCGGCTCGACTGCGGGGCGGGGGTGGCGGATGAGGTGGAGTTCCATCGTCGTAAGGCCGGTATCGGTTGCTAGGTGGCGGCGAACAGCGCGGTCAGCCGGGGCGCGGCCAGCAGGCCGGCGTAGCAGGCCAGTTCGGCCAGCTGCTGGGTGGCGCCGAGCAGGTCGCCGGTATGGCCGCCGAGCCGGCGCAGGCACAGGCGTGCGCACCAGGCGGTGACGAGGGCCGTGGCGGCGAGGGCCGCTACGGCTTCGGCCGGCGTCAGCAGTGCCAGCGGCAGCAGGCCGCAGAGACAGGCGATGGCAAGCCCGGCCGGCGTCAGGCGCTGCGCCAGCGGCCGGGATTTGCTGCTGTCGTCGTCGCGTGCATAGGGCAGCAGATGGACCAGGCTGGTGGCCGCCAGGCGCGACAGCGGATGGGCGACCAGCAGCGCAGCGACGATGCCGGCCGGCATGCCTTGCGCGTCGAAGCTGCCGACCGCCGCCAGTTCCACCAGCGCCGCGGTCTTCGCCAGCAGCATCAGCACGATGCCGATCGCGCCGTAGCTGCCGATGTGCGAGTCCTTCATGATCGCCAGCGCCTGGGCCTTGTCCCAGCCGCCGCCGAGGCCGTCGCAGGCGTCGGCGAAGCCGTCCTCGTGCAGCGCGCCGGTGAGGCGGATGGTGAGCGCCATCGACAGCACGACCGCCAGCGCCGGCGGCAGCAGCCACGACAGCGCGAGGTAGCCCGCCGCGCCGGCGAGGCCCACGATCCAGCCGATCAGCGCCAGGTAGCGCACCGCATGGCGCAGGCGCTCGGGCGACCAGGGCACCCAGGCGGGTACCGGCAGGCGGGTGAAGAAACCCAGCGCGGTGAAGAACAGTTCCGCCTGGCGGCGCATCGGCGCGTCAGCGCAACGCGCTCAGGTCATCCATCGCGTGCTCACTGCTGGCGGAATCGACGCCGGCCGACTCGAAGCTCGCCATGTCGTTGAGGAAATTCACCGCCGCCTGCAGCAGCGGCCAAGCCAGTGCAGCGCCGGTGCCCTCGCCGAGGCGCAGATCGAGTTCAACCAGCGGCTGGGTCATCAGGAAGGCCAACTGCACGCGGTGGCCGGGCTCGAGCGAGCGGTGGGCGAACACGCAGTAGGGCAGCAGGTTCGGGTTGAGGGCGTGGGCAACCAGCAGCGCCGAGGTGACGATGAAACCGTCGATGACGATCAGCATGCGCCGCTCGGCTGCGCCGAGCATGGCGCCGGCCATCATCGCGATTTCGAAGCCGCCGTATTCGGACAGCGCCTGCAGCGGATCGGTCGGCCAGCCGCCGCGATGCAGCGCTTCCTTCAGCAGTTCGCGCTTGTATGCCAGGCCCGTGTCGTCGAGTCCGGTGCCGGGCCCGGTCACGGTGTAGAGGTCCGCGCCGTGTTCGGCACCGATCAGGCAGGTCGTCAGCAGGGAAGCCGAGGCGGTATTGCCGATGCCCATTTCGCCGAAGCCGACGCAGTTGCAGCCCTTGTCCGCCAGGGCGTAGGCGATCTCGCGTCCGCGCTGCAGCGCGGCATCGCACTGCTCGGCGGTCATGGCCGGCTGTTCGAGGTAGCTTGCCGTGCCGTAGGCGATCTTGGCGTCGATGAGGCCGTCGCGCTCGCCGAAGTCATGGTTGACGCCGGCATCGACCACGCTCAGCCCCAGTTCCATCTGTCGACAGAAGACGTTGATCGCGGCACCGCCGGTGAGAAAGTTCTCCACCATCTGCCAGGTGACGTCCTGCGGATAGGCCGACACGCCCGCCCGCGCCGCGCCGTGGTCGCCGGCGAAGATGACGATCTGGGGCTGGCGCAGTTCGGGTTCCAGCGTCTGCTGGACGAGGCCGATCTGCAAGGCGAGTGACTCCAGTCGGCCGAGCGCGCCGAGCGGCTTGGTCTTGCGGTCGATTTTCTGCTGCAGTGCTGTGGCGAGTGCCTGGTTCGGGGGAATGATGTGGGTCTGCATGAGGGATTCGTGGGTGCTGTCGTTCGGTTGCGGTCGCGACGGGGCGCAGGTACGAGACGAAAGGTAGCAGATCGCGATAGTTGCGGCACGTCGGGCTTGCCCAGGTGTGGCGGGATCGGCTTGTGATTGATTCTCGTTTAATTTGATTGTCATTGACTGTATCATCGCAACCGGATTTTTCGGCGATGCCTGTCCCTGGCGCATCGTGGCTCGAATCGCGTGCTCTGCGGGAGGCAGGAATGACGGAAGCGGTCCTTGGGGATGTGTTCGGTAGCGAGCTGGCCGGCGGCGAGCCGCTGCCGCCGGCTGCAGTGCCGGCCGTGGCCGGCGATGGGCCGCGGGTGCTGCCTTTCGCCTTTGCCGGCAAGGGCGGCGAGTTCTTCCGCATCTGGATCGTCAACGTGCTGTTGTCCATCGTCACGCTGGGCATCTATTCGGCCTGGGCCAAGGTGCGCACGCAGCGCTACTTCTACGGCAACACCAGCCTGGACGGCAGCAGTTTCGAATACCTGGCGACGCCGAAGCAGATCCTGAAGGGAAGGCTGATCGCCTTCGCGCTGTTCGCGATCTACGTCGTCGCCGACAGTCTGGTGCCGCTGGTCGGTGCGGCGCTGATGCTGTTGCTGATGATCGCCACGCCGTGGATCGTGGTGCGTTCGCTGGCCTTCCGCAACCATCACAGCGCCTGGCGCGGCGTGCGCTTCGGCTTCGACGGCAAGGTGGGCGAGGCGGTGAAGGCGCTGCTGCTGTGGCCGCTGGCCGGCGTGCTGAGCCTGGGCCTGCTGATGCCGCTGGCGATGCAGCGCCAGCAGCGCTTCGTGATCGACAACGCGCGCTACGGCACCAGCCGTTTCGGCTTCGAGGCGGGGGCGCGCCCGTTCTACCGCCTGTTCGGGCTGGCGCTGCTGATCGCCGCCGCCGGCGGCGTGATCGGCTTCCTGCTCGGCATGCTGTTCCCGCCGCTGGGCATGGTGGCGATGGCCCTCGTCTGGCTGGTGCTGGTCGCATGGTTCAAGGCCCGTTTCACCAACCTGGTGTTCGGCGGCAGCGTGCTCGGCGGGCATCGCTTCGTCGCCCGCTACGAGTTCGGTTCGTACCTGATGCTGATGCTCGGCAACGCGCTGGGCATGGTGCTGACGCTGGGCCTGTTCTACCCCTGGGCCAGGGTGCGTAACGCGCGCTACGCGGCCGAGCATACCGATTTCGTTGCCGAGGACGATCTCGACGGTTTCGTCGCCACGCAGCGCGATGCGGTGTCCTCGACCGGCGGCGAGATGGCCGAACTGTTCGACGTGGATGTTGGTTTGTGATGCAGCCATCCGCGACTCCGGCCGGCGCCACGGCGGACGGAATCGCCGGTGCCTACTTTGCGCCGGGCGGCTCGGCGCGGGTGCGGGCGGTACTGCGTAGCGGCGCCGATGGCGCATGGATCGAAGCCGGTAACGGCGGGATGCTCGCCGGCCCGCAGTCGCTCGCCGCGCTGGAGGTGAGTTCGCGCGTGGGCGACACGCCGCGATTCATCCGCTTTCCTGACGAGGGCGCGTTCGAGACCGCCGACAACGCCGCGGTCGACGCGCTGTTGACGCCGCTGCGGCCGCGCCACGATCTGGCCCACCGGCTGGAATCGCGGCTGCGCTATGTGCTGCTCGGCCTGGCGGTGACGGTGGTCTTCGCCTGGGGCGTGGTACGCCATGGCATTCCGGCGCTGGCCGAGTCGGCGGCGCACGCGGTGCCGCCGCATCTGGCGGCGCGGCTGGGCGACGGCGTGCTCGAACTGCTCGATGGCAGCATGCTCGGGCCCAGCACGCTGTCCGACGAAGAACAGGCGCGGCTGCGCGTGCGCTTCGAGCCCTTCATGCGCGATGCCGGCGGCGGTATGCCGCTGCGGGTGGAGTTCCGCGACGCTGCCGACACCCTGGGGCCGAATGCGTTGGCGCTGCCGTCGGGCACGGTGGTGTTCACCGACCAACTGGTGCAGCTGGCCGGCAGCGACGAGGAGCTGATCGGCGTGCTCGCCCACGAGATCGGCCACATCGAGCACCGCCACGCCCTGCGCCGTGCGATCCAGGGTTCGGCCGTGGGCCTGGCGGCGACGGTGCTGAGCGGCGACGTGTCGTCGATCTCGTCGGTGGTCGCGGCCGTGCCGGTGATCCTCACCGAGCTCGGCTATTCGCGCGATTTCGAGTTCGAGGCCGATCGCCACGCAGCCGAGGTGCTGCAACGGCACGGCCTGCCGCCCGCGCTGCTGGGCAGCCTGCTGGCGCGGCTGGACAAGCGCCATGCCGCAGGTTGCGGGCAGGAGGCCGGCGGGGCCCACGACGACTGCCATGACGAAGGCTGGTGGCGCTACCTCTCCACCCATCCGCCGACTGCGGAACGGATCCGCAGGCTGGACGAAGCCGGCGGGCAATGACTTCAGGCGGGATCGGCGGGTAGATCCTGATACAGCTCTGCCAGTACCAGCGTGAAGCCGAAGGCGGGCAGGGTCAGCCTGGCGGCTTCGCCGCTGGCTTCGGTCAGCAGCCAGTCGCCTTCGGCGGTGCGGGAATAGCATTCGACGTGGGTGCGATCCTGCGACAGGAACAGCACCGTCTTGAGCCCGGGGAAGCGGCGATAGGCGGCGAACTTGGCGCCGCGGTCGTAGGCTTCGGTCGAGGGCGGCAGCACTTCGGCGATCAGCACCGGCTCTTCCTTGAGCTGGCGGCGTTCGCGGTCGGCGTCCGAGCAGGTGACGAAGACGTCGGGGTAGAAAAGGTCGCTCGCTTCAGCCAGGCGCAGGCGGACGTCGGACATGAAGACATTGCAAGGTGTGCCCCTGAATGCGGCACGCAGGGCAAATGCGGTATTCAGGCCGATGACGTTGTGCACGTCCGACCCGCCGGCCATCATGAAGGCTTCGCCGTGGAAAAATTCCCAGCGTTCAGGCTGGTCCGCTTCCCAGGCGAGGAATTCATCCAGCGTCATCGCATGCTTTTCCGCAGGCAGGCCCATGGCAGTCTCCCGTGTCGTCCGTCGGCTTCCAGTTTAGCCGCCCTTCAGCACCAGCGGCAGGCCGGCGGCGACGAACACCACGCGTGGGCACAGCGCGGCGACGGCCTGGTTCAGCCGTCCGGCTTCGTCGCGGAACAGGCGGCCGAGCGGGGTTTCCGGCACCAGGCCGAGGCCGACTTCGTTGGCGACCAGGATGATGCGGCCGGGCAGCGTCGGCAGGGTGGCGAGCAGGGCGTCGCGTTCGGCGCGGAACAGCGGCAGGGCTTCGGCATCGGCGCCGGGTGGCAGGCTGTCGGCGTCGATCAGCAGGTTGGCCAGCCACAGCGTCAGGCAGTCCACCAGCAGGCAGCGCTCGGGTGTGGCTTCGCGGCGCAGTGCGGCGGCCAGCGCCACGGGCGCTTCGACGGTGCGCCAGCCTGCCGGCCGGTCGGCCTGGTGGCGGCGGATGCGGGCCGCCATTTCGTCGTCGAGTGCCTCGGCGGTGGCGATCACGGTGACGGCCAGGCCGGATGCGGCGGCGCGGCTTTCGGCTTCGCGGCTCTTGCCGGAACGGGCGCCACCCAGGATCAGTTCGTATGTCATGGTGCTGATTGCCTTTTTCGCCGCTGGGGCCTTGTGCTGGTGCAGTGCACGATACTGGCCGGTACGGTATCATCCGCCCCCACTGCCCCGGAAGGGGCGGCGCGTCATCGGTGCCCGCGGGCGATTCACGCCCGGGGTTGAACGGGAAACAGGTGCGCGGCCCATCTCGCCATGAGGCCGCAATGCCTGTGCTGCCCCCGCAACGGTAGGTGTGCGCAAGGTGGACCACGCAGCCACTGGGTTCATGACCTGGGAAGGCGGTCCATCCGTCCGGCCGGCAGGCTGGTACACACACGAGCCCGGAGACCGGCCGGAACGCGAAAGGCGGATGTGTCGCGGGGTGGCGGCGATGGCATGGCGTGTTCCGTGGCGCCGTTCGTTTCCTTTTCCCTCCCTGGACCGTCCTGTTGCGTATCGCCATGGCGCGCGGGGACGCGGCGCCTTGGCGCAGGGAGATCCAAACGATGAAGATCCGCTTCTGTACCACGGCGATCGCCGTTGCCAGCGCTTTTCCGATGTATCTACCGTCCGCGCTCGCGCAGGACGCGTTGGGGGAGGTCGTCGTCACCGCCACCCGCCAGCAGCAGCGCGCCGACGAGAGCTTGTCCAGCGTCGATGTGATCACGCGCGAGCAGATCGAACGCGGCGGCCACAGCACGCTGACCGACCTGCTGGCGGCACAGCCCGGCATCCAGGTGAGCAGCAACGGCGGCCCCGGCGCCAATACCGGCATCTTCATCCGCGGCGCCAATTCCGGGCATACGCTGGTGCTCGTCGATGGCATGCGGGTCGGCTCGGCGACCTCCGGCCAGCCTGCGCTGGAGACGATTCCGCCCGAACTGATCGAGCGCATCGAGATCCTGCGCGGGCCGGCGAGTGCGCTGTACGGCTCGGACGCCATCGGCGGCGTGATCCAGATCTTCACGCGCAAGGGCACGGCGGGCTTCCATCCCAGCCTGCGCGTGGGCGCCGGTACCGAGCACAGCTACGCCCTCGGCGCGACGGTGGCCGGCGGCCAGGATCGCCTGCGCTACAACCTGTCGGCGGGGCGCGAGCGCACCGACGGCTTCAATGCACGAAAGAATCCTGCCACCGCGGCCGATCGCGATCGCGACGGCTTCCACAACGACTACCTGAGCGCTTCCGCCGCGCTGGGATTCAGGGACGATGACGAGATCGGGCTGACGCTGTTCCATTCCGAAGGGCGCAACTGGTTCGATTCCGACACCGAATACGATGCCCGCGTGAGCAAGGGGCTGGATACCGCCGGCATCCACATGCGCAACAAGCTCGCCGACGGCTGGGTGAGCACGCTGCGCCTGGGCTACAGCAAGGACCGTTCGCACAGCAAATGGAGCACGGCGCCGACGGACCGCTTCGACACCGAGCAGACCCAGTTCGCGTGGCAGAACGACGTCTCGCTGGGCGGCGGCCTGCTGCTCGCGGCGGTCGAGCATCTGGAGCAGAGCATCGACACCACCGGCACCTACGAACGCGACACGCGCCGGGTGAATTCGGCGCTGCTGGGCTGGGGCGGGCAGTTCGACAAGCATCATCTGCAGATCAACGCACGCCACGACGACGATTCGCAGTTCGGCGGCAAGACCACCGGGCTGCTCGCCTACGGCTACCAGTTCCTGCCCGAATGGCGGCTGCGCGGCAGCATCGGCACGGCCTTCAAGGCGCCGACCTTCAACGACCTGTACTTCCCGCTCGCCTGCTTCCCGCCTTTCGGCTGCTTCGGAGGCAACCCGGACCTGAAGCCCGAGGAATCGCTGAACCGCGAAATCGGCCTGGTCTGGGAGCAGGGCGGGCTGCAGATGACGGCCACCTACTACAACAACCGGGTGAAGAACCTGATCCAGTGGGGCAGCACCCCGGACAACGTCGGCCGCGCCAGGCTGGAAGGGCTGGAATGGGGCGTGAGCGCGACCGTGGCCGACTACCGCGTGCGGGCGACGATCGACCTGCTCGATGCCAAGGACGAGGATACGGATGCGCGCCTGGTGCGCCGCGCGCGCCGCGCGGGCTCGCTCGGCATCGACCGCACGGTCGGCAAGTGGAGCTGGGGGGCCGAATGGCGCGGGCAGAGCGAGCGCGAGGACGCCGGCACGCGGCTGGGCGGCTACGGCATCGTCAATGCCTGGGTCCATCACCAACTGACGCCCGAACTGCGGCTCGAGCTGCGGGCGAACAACGTCTTCGACAAGGACTACCAGCTTGCCCGCAACTTCGCCACCGCCGGTGCCAACGCTTTCGTCACACTGCGCTATGCGCCGCGCTGAGCCGTCGTTCCCCATGCCCGCCGTCCGTTTCTCCATGCTTGCCGCCGCACTGGTGCTGCCTTTTCCGCTGCTGGCAGCGCCCGCGCCGGGCGGCGGCGCGCTCGAAGCCGTCGTCGTCACCGCCTCCCGCCAGCAGCAGCGCATCGAGGACAGCCTGGCCGCGGTGGAGGTGATCGAACGCGAGGACATCGAGCGCGCCGGGCATTCCTCGCTGATCGAGGTGTTGCGGGCGCTGCCCGGCATCCGGGGCACGGCCAACGGCGGCGCGGGGGCGAATGCGAACGTCTACGTCCGGGGCGCCGAGGCGCGGCACACGCTGCTGCTGATCGACGGCCTGCGGGTCGGCTCGGCCAGTTCGGGGGCGCCGACGCTGGAGAACATTCCGCTCGGCCTGATCGAGCGCATCGAAGTGCTGCGCGGGCCGGCCAGCGCGCTGTACGGCTCGGAGGCCATCGGCGGCGTGATCCAGGTGTTCACCCGCAAGGGCGAGGCGGGCTTCAGGCCGGAGCTCTTCGTCGGCTACGGCTCCGAACACACCCGCAAGGCATCGGCCGCGCTGTCGGGCGGGGTCGGGCGGCTGCGCTACAGCCTGAACGTGGGCGCCGAGCACACCGACGGCTTCAACTCGAAGCGCGACCCGGCCTTCTGGGCGGGCACGCCGCCGCGGACGTCCTACTGGGCGGACGACGACGGCTTCCGCAACACCCATGCCGGCGGCTCGGTCACGCTGGGCTTCCGCGACAGGGACGAGATCGGCCTGGGTTTCACGTACTCGGACAGCCGCAGCCGTTACGATGCCTCGGCGGCGAGTTATTTCGACTCCTGGATGGACAAGACCGCCGGTACGCTGAGCCTGCATCTGCGCAACGAGCTGCGTGCCGGCTGGACCAGCACCCTGCGCCTGGGCCGCAGCATCGACGAGTCGCTGAACCGGGCGAGCGCCGCGGCGCCGAGCCGGCACGATACCGAGCAGGATCAGTTGATGTGGCAGCACGACGTCGATCTGGCGCTGGGCAGGCTGCTGCTGGCCTATGAATACGTCGAAACCCGGCTCGACAGCACCACCGTGTACAACAAGGACAGCCGCCGGGTGAATTCGCTGCTGCTCGGCTGGTCGGCGCAGATCGACGCCCACCACCTGCAGCTCAACGCCCGCCACGACGACAACTCCCAGTTCGGCGGCAAGACCACCGGCCTGCTCGCCTACGGCTACGACCTGACACCTTCGCTGCGCCTGCGCGGCAGCATCGCCACCGCCTTCAACGCGCCGACCTTCAACCAGCTCTACTGGCCGATGGCGTCGTCGCCGACCAGCTACCACGGCAATCCCGATCTGAAGCCGGAGCGGGCGCTGAACCGCGAACTCGGCATCCGCTGGACCCGGGGGGCGCACAGCGTCGAACTGAACTACTTCGACAACCGGGTCAAGGACCTGATCGCCGGCAACCCGGTGTATGCGTTGCGGGGACAGCAGGTCAACGTCGCCGAGGCGCGGCTCAAGGGCGCGGAGCTCGGCTACATGCTGTCGCTGGGCGCATTCACCGTCAGCGCGGGCCTGGACTGGCTGGATGCGAAGGACGAGCAGAACGGCCGGCGGCTGCCGCGGCGGGCACGGCAGTCCGGTTTTCTGCGGCTGGCCCATGCCGCCGGGCCGCTGGACTGGGGCGTGGAATGGAACGGCGCCGGCCGCCGCCACGACGATGCGGCCAACACCGTGGATCTGCACGGCTACGGCCTGCTCGATGCCTATCTGCATTACCGCCTGTCGCCGCAATGGCGGGTCGAGGCGCGGGCGAACAACCTGCTCGATGCGGACTACGAACTGGCGCGGGGCTATCGCACGCCGGGTGCCAGCGTGTTCGTCGGGCTGCGTTATGCGCCGCGCTGACGGCGCCTCCGGCTGCCGATCCGGATGAAGCCGCGCACCCATGCCGTGTCGGTGATTGCTGCGCTGCTGGCGGCCGGCGTGCTGGCCTTCGCATGGGCGTTGATGGCGGGCGAGATGCCGATCGGGCCGGGCGAAGTGCTGGTCGCGCTGGCCGGCGGCGATGGCATGGCCGCCGGCATCGTGCGCGAGCTGCGCCTGCCGCGCGCGGTCGCCACCTTCGTCTGCGGCGGCCTGCTCGCTATGGCCGGCGCGGTGATGCAGGTGCTGCTGCGCAATCCGCTGGCCGACCCCTACATCCTGGGCATTTCCGGCGGCGCGGCGGTCGGCGCGCTGGTGGCGATCCTGCTCGGGGCGGCTTCGCTGTGGGTCGATGCGCTGGCCTTCGCCGGTGCGCTGACGGCGATGCTGCTGGTGTTCGGCCTGGCGCACGGCGACGGCAGCTGGACGCAGACGCGGCTGCTGCTGACCGGCGTCATCGTCGCCGCCGGCTGCGGCGCGGCGGTGACCCTGATGCTGGCGCTGGCGTCCGACGTACGCGTGCAGTCGATGCTGTTCTGGCTGATGGGCGACGCCAGCGGCGCGGCGCGGCCCTGGCCCGGGCTGGTCGTGCTGGTGCTGGGGCTGCTGGCGGTGATGCCCTTCGCGCGCGACCTCAACGTGCTGGCGCGCGGCGAGCTGAATGCGCGGGCGCTCGGCGTCGACGTGCGCCGCCTGCGCATGGGCCTGTACGTGCTGGCTTCGCTGCTGACCGCCACCGCGGTGACGCTGATCGGTTCGGTGGGCTTCGTCGGCCTGATCGTGCCGCATCTGGTGCGGCTGGCCCTGGGCAACGACCAGCGCACGCTGATTCCGGCGGCGGCGCTGGCCGGCGGTGCCTTGCTGACGGTGGCCGATACCGCCGCGCGCACCGTGATCGCGCCGCAGCAACTGCCGGTGGGCGTGCTGACCGCGCTGATCGGCGTGCCGGTGTTCCTGTTCCTGCTGGCGAGGCACCGGCGATGAGCAGGGCCGGCAGCGCGATGAACGAGACCGGGCCGCTGCTCGAAGCCGAAGGCCTCGCGCTGCAGGTGGGCGAGCGCTGGCTGTGCTGCGCCTTCAGCATGCGCCTGAAGCCGGGCGAATGCCTGGTCCTGCTGGGGCCGAACGGTGCGGGCAAGACCACCTTGCTGCACACCCTGGCCGGCTTGCGTGCGCCGTCGGTGGGCGAGGTGCGCATCGGCGGGCGGCCTTATGCCGGCTGGTCGGCGGCCGAGGCGGCGCGCTTTCGCGGGCTGCTGACGCAGCAGCAGCCCGATCTGTTCGCGGCCACCGTGCTGGAGACGGTGCTGATCGGCCGCCATCCGCATCTCGGCCGCTGGGGCTGGGAAACGGAACGGGACGAGGCCATCGCCCGCCGGGCGCTGGCCGACGTCGGCCTGCAGGGCTTCGAAAACCGCGACGTCCTGACCCTGTCCGGCGGCGAGCGCCAGCGCGTCGCCATCGCCGCGCTGCTGGCCCAGGCGCCGCGGCTCTTGCTGCTCGACGAGCCGCTGAACCACCTCGACCTCCACCACCAGATCGCCACGCTCGAACTGTTTCGCCGCCTCGTCCGCGGCGAGACGGGCTCTCCCACGCTGGAGCGCCTCCTGTCCGGCGCAGGGGCGCCTGGCGGAGGAGACGGCGGCAGGAAATCCGGCGTGGTGCTGGTACTTCACGACGTCAATCTTGCCGCCCGCTACGCGGATCACGTTATCCTGCTCGACGGCCGCGGCGGCGTCATCGCCGGCGATCGCGACAGCGTGATGCGCGCCGAGCTGTTGAGCCAGGCTTTCGGCCACCCCCTGAGCCGCTTCGAAAGCGAAGGGCGCATCGTCTTCGTTCCTGATTGAATCTCCGTCCGAGCCCGTGTTCCATGAGTCCTGTCCCTGATCTTGCAGCCTTCCGCGCCGGCCCGCTGCCGGGCCACGTCTATCTGGTGGGCGCCGGCCCGGGCGACCCGGAGCTGCTGACGCTGCGCGGTGCACGCCTGGTGGCCGCGGCGGACGTGGTGGTGTACGACAACCTGGTCGCGCCGGCCATCATCGATCTCGCGCCGGCCGCGGCCGAGCGCATCTACGTCGGCAAGAAGGCGGCCGACCACACCCTGCCTCAGCACGAGATCAATGCCCTGCTGGTGCGCCTGGCGCAGGCCGGCAAGCGCGTGGTGCGGCTGAAGGGCGGCGACCCCTTCATCTTCGGCCGCGGCGGCGAGGAGATGGAGGACCTGCTCGAAGCCGGCATCACCGTCGAAGTGGTGCCGGGCGTCACCGCGGCGGCGGGTATCGCCGCCTATGCCGGCATTCCGCTGACGCACCGCGACCACGCGCAGTCGGTGGTGCTGACCACCGGCTACCTGAAGGACGGCTCGCTCGATCTCGACTGGCCGCTGCTGGCCCATCGCGGCCAGACGCTGGTGATCTACATGGGGGTGTCGCGGCTGGCGGAGATCTGCGCCCAGCTCGTTGCCCACGGCCTGCCGGCGAGCACGCCCGCGGCCGTCATCGAGCGCGGCACCACGCATGCGCAGCGCGTCGCCAGGGCGGACCTTGCCACGCTGGCCGACGAGGTGAAGCGGCAGGGTATCCGGCCGCCGTCGCTGACGGTGGTGGGCGACGTCGTCAGCCTGTACCCGCGCCTGAACTGGTTCCAGCCGAGCGAGCCGCCGCCGTCCGCGCCGGCGCCGCATGCGGGCTGTACCGCAGTGCATCCCGGCGCCGGGCTGCCGGACGAGCAAGGCTGATGGCCGCTGCCGCGCGCTGCCCGGCGCTGTTTGTCGCTGCGCCTGCGTCGGGCCAGGGCAAGACCACCGTCACCGCCGCGCTTGCACGCATGCATACCCGGCTGGGGCGCAGGGTGCGGGTGTTCAAGTGCGGGCCGGATTTCCTCGACCCGCAGATCCACGCGGTCGCCAGCGGCGCACCGGTGTACAACGTCGACCTCGGCATGTGCGGCGAGGCCGACATCGCCCGGCGGCTGCACAAGGCGGCTTGCGAGGCCGACCTGATCCTGGTCGAAGGCGCCATGGGGCTGTACGACGGTGCGCCGTCGGGCGCGGACATCGCGCGCCGCTTCGGCATTCCGGTGATGGCGGTGATCGACGCGCGGGCGATGGCGCAGACTTTCGGCGCGGTGGCCTGGGGCCTGGCGCACTACCGGCCCGGCATTCCCTTCGCCGGCGTGCTCGCCAACCACGTCGGCAGCGCGCGCCACGCCGAGCTGCTGCGCGAGGCGCTGCCGGCGGGCATGCGCTGGTTCGGCGCGGTGACGCGCGACGCCGCCGCGGCTTTGCCGGAACGGCATCTCGGCCTGCTGCAGGCGCAGGAGATCGACGATCTCGGCATCCGCCTGGACCGCCTGGCCGACCACCTGGAACAGACCGGTGCTGCCGGGCTGCCGCCGGCCGTCGATTTTCCGGCGGCGCCGGCGCCGGCCGTTCCACCCCTGCTGGCCGGCAAGCGCATCGCGATCGCGCGCGACGCGGCCTACGGCTTCATCTACCCGGCCAATATCGATACCTTGCGCGCGCTGGGTGCCGAGCCGGTGTTCTTCTCGCCGCTGGCGGGCGAGGGCCTGCCCGCCGCGTGCGACGCGGTGTGGCTGCCGGGCGGCTATCCGGAACTGCACGGCGCCGCGCTCGCCGCCAACACCGGCTTCTGGGCCGGGCTGCGCACCCATGTGGCAGCCGGCAGGCCGCTGCTGGCCGAATGCGGCGGATGGATGAGCCTGCTCGACGCCGTCATCGACACGGCCGGCACCGCCCATGCCTTCGGCGGCCTGCTGCCGGGCCGCGCACGGATGCAGAAACGGCTCGCCGCGCTCGGCATGCAGCAGGCGGACTTTCCGCAAGGCCGCCTGACCGGCCACACCTTCCACTACTCGAAGGCCGACACGCCGCTCGAACCCTGGCTGCGCGCGCAGCGGCCGGACGGCGGCGAAGGCGAAGCCATTTACCGCGTGGGGGCCATCACCGCGTCCTACGTGCACTTCTGGTTTCCGTCATGCCCGGCGGCAGTGGCGGCGCTACTGGGCTGAAAGGGCCGAGGCACCGTCTCGAGCTTCAAATCTGCACAAGGCCGCACGAGCGTCTGGTATCCCCGCCGCGTCTTCCGCCGATAAAGATGATGCCATGCACACCACGCGTTCGCAGGGGCGGTTTCAGCCGCGAAAACTGTGCCTGGTTGGCCTCTCAGTCCCATCGCGGCTGAAGCGCCTACAGGGGCGTTCCCGATCTCGCAGATCCGCGCCTGCGCGGTGACTACGTAGCGCAGCGGACCGCCCGCGCGCAGCGCGTCGAACGGCCAGCAGGTCACCAGGGTGAGCTGGCGGCCGCTGTCCGGCTGGGCGAGCGGGCGGGTGTCGCGGTGGTCGAGCACCTCGCGGTGGGTGACGAAGTAGCGCAGCACCTCGCCATGGGCGGTTTCCAGTTCCAGTTCGCTGCCGTCCTCCAGCCATTGCAGGAAGGCGAAATGGGTGTCGCGGTGCGCGCCCAGCACGCTGTTGCCCGGTTCGCCCGGCTGCGCGGTGCCGTACAGGTGGCCCGGGCCGAAGGCCAGCGTGGCGCCGTCGGCGCCGGCCAGCACGTACACCTCCACGCCTTGCGCGGGGGCACTCAGGCGCGCCACCGGCCAGGTGTCCGCCCATGGCCAGGGGCGCGTGGGCGCGCCGCCGGCGCGGGTCTGCGCCCAGGCCTGGGTGATCAGGTGCTGGGCCAGCCAGGCCTTGGCGTGGATGTAGCCGGCCTGGCCGAACTGCCACAGCGCGGCGGCCAGCGCGAGCACCAGCGCGGCGCGCAGCAGGTGCGTGCGGCGCCGTTCGGCGTCGCGCCTGCGCGTGTCGCCAAGGCAGTCGGGGGCGGGCCAGGCGCATTCCACGCCGAGGAAATCGCAGCCGTTGCAGTGGTGGCAGTTTGTCGTGGCTTTCATGGCGGTTCTCCGTGGGTTCAGGGCGCGGGATTCAGGCGAAGGCGTTGCGGCGGCGGGTGAGGGCGAACAGCAGGGCGCCCAGGGCGAGGGTCAGCGTGCCGCCCAGCAGGTGCATGCGCGCGTCGGTGGCGCCGGTGGGCAGTTGGCCGAAGACCTTTTCGTATTGCCAGCCGGCGGGCAGGTTGAGGGGCAGCCGGCCGCCTTGCAGCGGCGCGGCGGCCGGGCGCACCGGGGTCTTGTCCACCGCCACCAGGCTGGTGTAGCGGCTGACCAGGCGGTGGGCGAGGGCGAGTTCGACGATCTGCGGGCGCACCTCGTCTTCCGGCGTGCCGCTGCGCAGCAGGTCGAGCAGGGCGTCGATCTTGTGGCGCGCCCACAGGGCGCCCAGCCCGCTGCCGGGGGCGGCCCGGCCGAGATCGACCTCGGTGTTCCAGGCGGCCTGCGGGCCGCGTCCGCCGACCTTCAGCGTGCCGCTGGCCCGGCGCAGGGCGACGGCTACCGCCAGCGGTTCGCCGGCGTACAGGTCGGGCACCTTGCGCGGCCAGTAGTCGGCCTGGGCGCCGTCCGGCCAGGCCAGTTCGATGTCCTTCAGCATGGGCGCTTCGAGGCGCTCGAACAGCGCGCTCATGCGTTCCTGCACTTCGTCCAGGCGGCCGATGTAGGTGAAGCTGCCGCGCCCGGCAGCCGCCGCCTTGCGCATGAAGTGGCCGTTGGGCGCGGAGCCGATGCCCACCGGGAACAGGCGGGCGTCGCCCAGGCGCTGTTCGATCAGGCGGAACAGGGTTTCCTCGTTGCCCACCGCGCCGTCGGTCAGGAAGATCACCTGGCGCACGCGTTCCGGGTCGGCGCCGCCGCCCAGCGCGGCGGCCAGCGCGGGGGCCATCTCGGTGCCGCCGGTGGCATCTAGCTTGCGCACCCAGCGCGCGGCGTGCTCCACGTTGTCCGCGCTGGCCGGGCGGGCGGCATCGAACAGCGCGCGGGTGGCCGAGTTGAATTCGATGACGTTGAAGCGGTCTTCCGGGCGCAGGCGGCGCAGGGCGAGCGCGAGGGCGGCGCGCGCCTGGGCGATGGAAGCGCCGGCCATCGAGCCCGAGGTGTCGATGACGAACACCACCTCGCGCGCCAGCGGGCGGCCGTCGCTGGGCAGGCGCGGGGGCATCAGCATCAACAGGGCGTGGTCCACATCCTGTCCGCGCTCGGCGAACAGCGCGACGCGCGGGGCCTGGCCGGCGGCCAGCGTCCATTCGAGGACGAAGTCGCGTTCGGCCGGCGCCGCGCCATCGGCGAATTCGACGACGCGGCGGTTGGCGTGCGGGGCATCCACGCGCAGCGCGTGGGAGGGGCTGCGCAGCGCGGACAGCGGCATGCCGGCATCCAGTTCCACACGCATGCGCACCGGGTTGATCGCCGGGCCTGCCGCCGGGTGGCGTACCGGGGCGGTGATGTGCTGGGCGTCGGCGATTTCCTCGGCGGTGGTGGGCAGCGGGAGGTAGCGCGGCGCGGCGACCATCGGGAAGCGCAGGCCGTAATGGCCGCCGTCCTCATTCATGCGCCATTCCAGCGTCTGCTGGTATTCGATTTCCACCGAGATGCGCGCCCCCGGGGCGATGTTGGCGACGCGGGTGGTGAACAGGTTGGGGCGCTGCTGTTCGACCAGCGCCGTGCGCCGGCCGCTGGCGCGGGCCTGCTCGAATTCGGCGCGCGCGGCGGCACGCTCGCGGATTTCGCCCTCGACGACGTGTTCGCCGATCACCATGCGCAGGCGGTCGACGGCGGCGTTCTCGGGCAGCGGGAAGAGGTATTCGCCTTCCTGCCAGCCATCGCTGGCGTTGTGGAAGGTCTGCACCACGCGGGTGCGCGCCAGCGGGCCGTTGACGCGGATGGCGACCTCGGTGTCCAGCGCCGGCAGCGCCACGCCGTTGCCGTCCGGCAGGCGGATGATCAGCGTGCCTTGGCCGGTGTCTCCTTCGCCGGCATAGGACGGCGCGGCGAACAGCAGGGTCAGCACGGCGAGTGCGAAGGCGACCAGCAGGCCGACGAGGAAGATGCGTGCCGCCAGCGCGGCGATTTCCAGCAGATCGTGCCAGCGGCGGGCGGAACCGGGCAGGTGGGTGTTCATGGTGTTTTTCTCCCTGGATGCGGCCAACGGTTTGTCGATGGGGGCATTTCAACCGGGGAAAAGGTCGACGGCATGGGGAGAAAAGGGCGCCGCGCGGGCGAAATGTGGCAAGAAAATGGCTCTTGCGGATCGCGGGCGGCAGGTCGTGGGCGGACGCGGCGGCGGTGCTATAGTCGGCGCCGGATTCAAGCGCAGGAATGCCCATGGGACGCCGCATCGCCATCGTCGAGGACGAAGCCGCCATCCGCGACAACTATGCCGAGGCCCTGGCCCGCCAGGGCTACGAGGTCAGTGCGCACGCCGACCGCCCCGGCGCGCTGGCCGCGTGCCGCGCGAGCCTGCCCGATCTGGCGGTGATCGACATCGGCCTGGGCGACGAGCCGGAAGGCGGCTTCACGCTGTGCGCGGAATTGCGCGCGCTGTCCAGGCGTCTGCCGATCATCTTCCTGACCGCGCGCGACAGCGATTTCGACGTGGTTTCCGGCCTGCGCCTGGGCGCGGACGACTATCTGACCAAGGACGTTTCCATGCCGCACCTGCTGGCGCGCATCGCCGCGCTGTTCCGCCGCGTCGAGGCGCTGGCCGAACCGGGCGCGCGCGAGGACGTGCTGGAGCGCGGCGCGCTGCGCCTGGACACGCTGCGCCTGGCGGCAAGCTGGCAGGGCCGGGCAGTGGACCTGACGCTCACCGAGTTCTGGATGGTGCATACGCTGGCGCAGCTGCCCGGCCACGTGAAGAGCCGCGAGCAGTTGATGCGCGACGCGCGCCTGGTCGATGACGGCACCATCACCTCCCACGTCAAGCGCATCCGCCGCAAGTTCGCCGTGGTGGATGCGCGGTTCGACGCCATCGAAAGCGTCTACGGCATGGGCTACCGCTGGAAGAGCGCCGGATGAACACGCCGCGCGTGAGCCTGCGGCTCAAGCTGGCGCTGCTCGCGCTGCCGCTGCTGGCCTTGCCTTGGGTGGGCTACCGCTATCTGGTCGAGCTGGAGGCCTTCCTGGTGGACAGCCAGCAGCAGGCCGTGCTGGCGACTGCCCGCGCGGTGGCCACCGCCCTGCACGAACGCCCGCAACTGCTCGGCGTGCCGCAATGGACGCGCTCCTCGCGCGTCACCGTGGATCAATCCCTGCTGCCCGGCGAGGAGGTCGTCGAGGCCCTGCGCGCGCCGGTCGCCACGCTGGCCGAGGAGCCGCGCCGCATGGACGAGGTGGTCGCCATCCTGCGTGGCGTGCAGCGCAGCAGCGCGCGCATCAGCCTGGTGAGCCGCGACCTGCGCGTGCTGGCGGTCACCGGCAGCCTGCCGGCGGCGGAAGACGGGGGCGCAGGGCTGCCGGCGTGGCGCAGGCTGGCCGCGCGCATCCTGCCGCCGCCCGGCGAGACCATCGGCGCGGACTGGAGCCCGCTGCGCGCGCGCGAGGTGCATGATGCGCTGATGGGCATCGCCGGCGCACAGACGCGCGCCACCTACGACGGCGGCGCGCTGCTGGTGAGTGCCGCGCACCCGATCTGGGAGGGCAACCGGGTGATCGGCGCGGTGGTGGTCGAAGAGGATTCGCGCTCCATCGTCTCGCTGCGCCAGCGCGCGCTGGAAAGCCTGCTGCTGATCACCCTGGCCGGGCTGTGCCTGGTGGCGCTGCCGGTGCTGTGGTTCGCCACCCGGCTGTCCTCGCGCATCCGCCGCCTGCGCGACGAGGCGGAAAGCGCCATCGACGGCCAGGGGCGCATCGCCGCGCCGCTGACGGCCTCGAACGCGGGCGACGAGGTGGGCGATCTGTCACGCAGCTTCTCGGCGCTGCTCGGACGCCTGGCCGGCCATCACACCTATCTGGAAAACATGGCGAGCCGGCTGTCGCATGAGCTGCGCACGCCCATCGCCGTGGTGCGTTCCTCGCTGGAGAACCTGCACGCCGAAGAATTGCCGGCATCCGCGCGCACCTACATGACGCGCGCCGAGGAAGGGCTGAACCGGCTGTCGCGCATGCTCTCGCGCATGAGCGAGGCCACGCGCATGGAGCAGGCCCTGGCCAGCACCGAGAGCGAGCGCTTCGATCTGCGCGCGGTGGTCGGCGAATGCGTGCGCGGCTATCGCGTGGCGCACCCCACGCGCGCCTTCGAGGACGATCTGCCGCCGTATCCGGTGTGGGTGCGCGGCGCCCCCGACCTGGCCGCGCAGATGCTCGACAAGCTGGTGGACAACGCCGCCGACTTCGCCCTGCCGGATACTCCAATCCGCATCGTGCTGCAGTTCCAGACCACCACCGCCACGCTGGCGGTGATCAACCAGGGGCCGCTACTGCCGGCGGCGCTGGCGGGGCGGATGTTCGAGGCCATGGTGTCGGTGCGCAAGGCCGAGGGCGGCGGCGAGCCGCACCTGGGGCTGGGGCTGTACGTGGCGCGCATGATCGCGGCCTTCCACGGCGGCAGCCTGTCGGCCAGCAATCTGCCGGACGGCAGCGGGGTATGCGTGGGGGCGCTGCTGCGGCTGGCCTGAGTCCTTCCGCGTTCGCGGAGGGCTGTGTTTTCCCATGAGCCGCATCGCGGCTAAGGCCAATACGGTTCAGTGAGTGCGCTCCCGGTCATTGTAGGAGCGGCTTCAGCCGCGAAAGATGTGGCGCATTTCAGGCATTCGCGGCTAAAGCCGCGCCTACGGAAACAAGCCGCCACGCTTATCTGAACCGTACTGCGGCTAAGGCTGTGCCTACGGGGCGTCGGGTGCTTCTATGAGCGAAGCCGCTCATGTTTCCGGTAATGGGCGAGTGGAGCGCGCTCCTCTCTGTTTTTCGTTGCGGCAAAGAGGGTAAACACCATGGCGGTATAATCGCAGTTCGATGACCTGACCCTTGGAATCCCGCCGTGTCCGAACGCCTCTCCGTTGCCCTCCAGTACGTCCTGCCCAAGCGCGCCCTGACCCAGCTTGCCGGCAGGCTCGCCGGCCTGAAGGGCGGCAAGGCGACGACGGCGGTGATCCGCTGGTTCATCGGGCGCTATGGCGTGAACATGGATGAAGCGGCGAACCCGGACCCGGCGAGCTACGCGAGCTTCAACGAGTTTTTCACCCGTCCGTTGCGCGAAGGCGCGAGGCCGTTCGCCGAAGCCGACTACCTGTGCCCGGTCGATGGTGCGATCAGCCAGTTCGGTCCGATCGAGCGCGACCAGATCTTCCAGGCCAAGGGCCATTTCTACACCACCACCACCCTGGTCGGCGGCGACCGCAGCCTGGCGGCGCATTTCGAGGACGGCGAGTTCGCCACGATCTACCTCAGCCCGCGCGACTACCACCGCATCCACATGCCTTGCGACGGCCGGCTGCTGCAGATGATCTACGTGCCGGGCGACCTGTTCTCGGTCAACCCGGCCACTGCGCGCGGCGTGCCCGGCCTGTTCGCGCGCAACGAGCGCGTGGTGTGCGTGTTCGAAGGCGAGGCCGGCCCCTTCGTGATGGTGCTGGTCGGCGCCACCATCGTCGGCAGCATGGCGACCGTCTGGCATGGCGTGGTCAATCCGCCGCGCCGGCCCGACATCGAGAAGCACGCTTATGCGCCGGGCGAGGTCGAACTGCGCAAGGGCGATGAGATGGGCCGTTTCCTGCTCGGCTCGACGGTGGTGATGCTGTTCCCGAAAGGCACGATGCGCTTCGACTCCGCCTGGGCGGCGGCGCACCCGGTGCGCCTGGGCGAAGCGATGGGGCAGCGCCCGCCGGCTGCCTGAGGCCGTGCCACGCCCCATTGCTGGGCGGCGGATGGCGGGCATGCACGATGGGAGTGCATGCTGCAATGCCGTTGTGCTGCAATGCAGCATATCGGCATTGTCGTCAATCTGTAAAAAAGATGCGCTACAACAAGAACTTGGGCGTGGAAACGATAGCCGAAAAATTTCGTTTGCAGCGTGCGTCCAAGCTGGCACGATTGACGCTAGGCAATCATGCCTTTCCATAAAATGCATCAAGGAGACAGATCATGCCAAGCCGTCCCATCCATCAGGTACTTTCCGATCGTCCCTTCCTGTGCGTGTGCGCCGACACGCCCGTGCGCAGCGTGACGCGCATGATGCAGGAGCAGCACAGCAGCGCCGCGCTGGTGGTCGAGCATGGCGTGCTCACCGGCATCTTCACCGAACGTGACGCCACTTTCCGCGTGCTGGCCGCCGGCCTCGATGCCGATGCCACATCGGTCGGCGAAGTCATGACCCACAATCCGCTGACGCTGGCCGAGGACAAGCCTTTCGGCCATGCGCTTCACCTGATGTACGAGAATGGCGTGCGCCACGTGCCGGTGATCGACGCCGTCAAATGCCCGCTGGGCCTCGTCACCGCGCGCGATGCGCTGGAACTCGACGCGCTCGATTTCGGCACCGAGCTGGTGCGGCGCGAGGAAATCACCGTCATCCTCTGAGCCGCAACCGCTGGCCCTGGTCCGCTAGCAACCGGCCAGGGCCTGGTCCAGGCCGGCCTGGAACAGCGCGGCGACGAGGTCCGATTGCGTCAGCATGCCGACCACGCGATTGTCCGCATCGACGATGGGCACGTGGTGCCGGCCGCGATCGGAGAAGGCCGGCACCAGGTCCACGATGCTCTGATCCGGACTGGCGGTGAATACGTCGGCGCTCATCACTTCGCCCACGGTTTCCCAGGGCATTTCCTGCGCGAGCAGGAAGTCGTGCAGCGTGATGATGCCGATCAGCCGATCCTCATCCACCACGACCGGCAAGGCCTTGACGCGGTGGTGGGCCAGTTGTGCCCAGGCCGATTCCAGCGTCGCGTCGGCCGTGATCGTGACCACGTCGCGCGACATCACGTCGGCGCAGCGCAGAACGCCGAAGCGCCGCCGCCAGGCGCGCTGCTCGGCGGCCAGCAGGATTTCCTCGAGGTCGGTGCTGCTGATGTCGATCATCTCGCCCCGCTCCTGCAGCACCGCCTGCAGGTCCTCGGGGCGGACGCCCAGGCGGTCGCTGGGTTTCGGATCGGCCGTATGGTGTTGTGCGGCGGCCGGGACTTCGGCCGAGCGATGCGGGTAGCGCCGGCGCAGCGCGGCATTGAACAACAGCGCCGTCAGCAACAGCAGCAGCGAATTGAGCGCCACCGGCGTGAACGCGAACAGCACGCCCAGGCGTTCGACCTCGGGGCCGCCGAGCACGCTCGTCAGCGCCATTGCGCCGCCGGGCGGGTGCAGGCAGCGCAGCTGGAACATGGCGATGATCGCCAGGCCGACGGCCAGTGTTGCCGCGAGCGCGGGATCGGGAATCCAGTGGGCGCAGCCGATGCCGATCAGCGCCGAGACGAAGTTGCCGCCGACGATCGACCAGGGCTGGGCGAGCGGACTGGCCGGCACTGCGAACAACAGCACCGCGGATGCGCCCATCGGCGCGACGAACCAGGGCACGCTGATGCCCAGCATGTAGCGGCTGACGATTTCGGTGACGAGCAGGCCGATGAACGCACCGATGCCGCCCAGCAGACGTTCGCGCAGGCTTGCGGGGAGGGGAGCAGGCCAGAAGGCCTTCAACCAGGAAGACAGGCGTTGCACGCAGCGTTCCGGACAGGGGCGTCGGCCCGGCACGCTGCCGGGAGGAGAGAGTGGGCAGCGATCTTAGCGCAGGCCCGCCGTGCGCACCAAGTCGGTGCGCACTCTGCTCGCTCCTCCCGATGCAGGATCAGGCGAGCTTCATTCGCCGCGCCGCCTCGCGCAGTTCACCGCGGAAATCCGGATGGGCGATGCCGATCAGCGCCTCGGCACGCTGCCTGGCCGTCCTGCCGCGCAGCTCGGCGACGCCGTATTCGGTGACGACGTAGTTGATGTCGTTCTTGCTGGTGGTGACGTGGGTGCCGGGCGACAGCATCGGCGCGATGCGCGACACGGTGCCGTCCTTCGCCGTCGACGGCAGCACGATGAAAGCCTTGCCGTCCTTCGAGCGGTTGGCGGCGCGGACGAAATCCACCTGGCCGCCGGTACCGGAATAAGGCAGGTGGCCGAGCGATTCGGAGCCGCATTGGCCGATCAGGTCGATCTGCAAGGTGGCGTTGATGGCGCACAGCTTGTCGTTGCGTGCGGCCAGATACGGGTCGTTGGTGAAGTCGACCGGATGCATCTCGATCGCCGGATTGCGGTGCAGCGTGCGGTACAGGCGATTGGAGCCGAGCGCGAAGGTGGCGACCAGCTTGCCGGGCATGAAGGTCTTGCGGCGGTTGGTGACGGCGCCGGACTCGAGCAGCGACAGGATGCCGTCGCCGATCATCTCGGTGTGGATGCCGAGGTCGTGCTTGTGCCGGAGCTGCATGACCACCGCGTCGGGAATGCCGCCGTAACCGATCTGCAGCGTCGAGCCGTCGTCGATGAGGTCGGCGACGTATTTGCCGATTGCTTCCTGCACCGGGCCGATCTGCGGCAGGCCGACTTCGAACAGCGGTTCGTCGCTTTCGACCACGCCGCCGACCTGCGAGACGTGGATGTGGCAGTTGCCGTTGGCGAAGGGCACGTTCGGATTGACTTCCAGCAGCACGACGCGGGCGCGGCGGATCGCCGCCATCGTGTAGTCGGGCGCCAGCGACAGGCTGAAGTAGCCGTGCTCGTCCATCGGCGAGGCCATCGACACGACGACGTCGGCCGGCGTCAGGCCGCGGTCGAGCAGCATCGGCAGTTCGGAGAAATAGGCCGGCACGTAGTCCACCCAGCCGGCCTTGCCGCCCTCGCGGGTGGCACCGCCGAAGAAATAGGCGTCGTGCCGGATGTTGGCCTGCGTCTCGGGGTTCAGGTAGGCGAACTTGCGCAGCGGCAGGATCTGGCTGACGGCGACGCCGCGCAGTTCGTGGCGCCGCTCGGACAGCGCGTGCAGCAGCGCGGGCGGCTCGCCGACGCCGGTCGGCACGACGACGGTGTCGCCGTCGCGGACCAGGCCGGCCGCATCCGCCGCCGTCATGCGCTTCTGTTCGTAAAGGGTCTGGACTGCCGACATTCGCTCCCCCTCCTGTCCCTGTCGTTCTATGGGCATAAAGAAGGGATTATAGGTCATTCCATACTAGGGCGTATGGAGCGGCGGTTCGGCGGCGGTCGGACGGTCGGCCACCGGAGTGCCGGCCACCGGATTGCCGGCCACCGGATTGGCAGCCGCCGGTGCGCCGGCCGCCGTGCCGTGCAGCTCGGAGGTGTTCGTCGGGAACGGGGCCGGCTCCTCGATGCTGTGCAGCCATTCGCGCCAGATCGCCACCAGCAGCGCCATCAGCACCGGGCCGACGAACAGGCCGACCAGGCCCATGGTCTGCACGCCGCCGACGAGGCCGAAGAAGGTCGGCAGGAAAGGCAGCTTCACCGGTCCGCCGACCAGGCGCGGGCGCAGGGTCTTATCGACGATGAAGAGTTCGATCGAGCCCCAGGCGAACAGCCCGAGCCCGGCGACGAGGTTGCCCGAGCCGACCAGGTACAGCGATACCAGCGTGAACGACAGCGGCGCGCCGCCCGGAATCAGCGCCATGAAGCCGGTGGCGACGCCCAGCAGCACCGGCGAGGGCACGCCGGCGACCCAGTAGGCCACGCCCAGCACCACGCCTTCGCCGAGCGCGATCAGCCCCATGCCGGTGACGGTGGCGCTGACGGTGGCCGGCACCACGCGCGAGAAGCGCTGCCAGCGCGCCGGCAGGATGCGTTCGCCGACGACGTCGAGCTGTGCGGCGAGGCGCCGGCCGTCCTTGTAGACGAAGAACAGCGTGATCAGCATGAACAGCGTGGTCAGCGCCAGGCGGAACAGGTCGCCGGTGGCGCTCAGCACCATGCGGTAGATGTTGCCGAGGTGCTCGCCGCTGAGGATCTGCACCCATTCGCCGAGGGCGCTGGGGCTGCCGAGGTGATCCTGCCAGTATTCGGCGAGCCGCTCGCCGACGAGCGGCAGCGCCCGTATCCATTCCGGCACCGGCGCCCCGGTGCGGTTCGCCTCCAGCAGCCAGGCGATGAAATTGCCGGCTTCCTTCAGCGCGTAGTGCAGCGCGATGGTCAGCGGCACGATCAGCGCACAGATGACGACGATGATCGCCACGCTCGCGGCCAGCGTGGTGTTGCCCTTGCACAGCGCGACGCCGCGGCGGTAGAGCGGCCAGCTGGCGAAGCCGATGATCAGCGCGGCGAGCACCGGTACGAGGAAGCCGCTGAGGAAATACGCCCCGGCGGCGAGGATCAGCAGGAGCAGCGTGCGGACGATGAGGGGGGCTTGCAGGACAGGCGGCATGGACGGCAGCGGGGGTGACCGAGGAGAGGACTATAACCGAGTGAATGGCCGGCGGGACCGGGGGCTGAGCCGGGCCGGGCACCTCGGCCGGGAAGTGGAGGGAATGCCGGCGCCGGGCGGCGCGTCGGCCCGGGCACTCAGCGGGCAGTCTGAAGCGCCTGCATTCCGTGGATGCAGAACTGCATGAATCGGTTCGCGGCGGGCGACAGGTGTCGGCCTGCCCGCGTGATCAACTGCACGGTCGCATGCTGCAGCGCCGCGTTGTCGACGGGGACCGTATGGACGCGCCCCGCCGCCAGTTCGGTCGATACCGCCAGCCGGGGCAGCAGCGTGACGCCCTGGTTGCTGGCCACGAAGCTGATCAGCACATGGATGAGGTTGGTCGTCAATGCCGCTTCCAGGCGAATCTTGTCCGTGCGCTCGGCGTGTTCCAGCAACTGGCGGATGCCGTAGATGCCGTTCAGCAGTGCGATCGGCCAGGCGGTGAGTTCCCGCAGCGAGGTCCGCTGCGCATGCCGCAGCGGGTGCTCGGGGCCGACGACGGCGAACAGGGGTTCGTGCGCCGACCAGCGCGATACGATATGCACGTCGGCGGGGGCGTAATAGACCAGCCCGATTTCCGCCTCGTCCTCGCGCAGCCGGCGCATGATTTCGGTGGTGCCGGCAATGTCCAGCGAGATCGATACGCCGGGGTAATGCTGGCGGAATTGCCGGATCGGCCCCGCGATCATCGCCTGGGCGAAGCCTTCGCCGCTGGCCACCGAGACCGAGCCGCTGTTCAGGCCGCGCAGCGATTCGATCTTGGCCAGCATGTCGTGGCGGTGAGCCATGTGCTGCTGGTAGTAGTCGATCAGCAACTGGCCGGCATCGGTCGGCACGACGCCCTTGCGCTGGCGCTCCAGCAGCGTCGCCTGCAGTTCTTCTTCCAGCAGGCTGATCTGGCGGCTCACGGCCGAGGGGGCGATGCCCAGCTTGTCGGCAGCGGCGCGGACCGAGCCGCACGAGAGCGTCTCGTACAGGTAGCGGACGCGGGAGTCATGGAAGGCGTGCATGGGAAAATCCTGCGATCGGTGAGTAGGGTGGGGACCGGATGATGTTCTAATTTTTAGAACAAAAAATATATATTTATATATTAAATGCATTGATATATTGAATGGCCTTATGTGCCTGGACGCGGTCCGGAGCCATAAAAAAAGGAATGCCGTTCAACGTTTCCATGCCAACCAGGCTGCCTGCGCAGGCCGGGCGGCGAATGAGGGGAAGCCATATGAGTGTTGTTGCCCATCGAGCAAGCGCGCCGCTGGAGCTTGGCAGCGTGGCGCAGATCTTCGTGCTGGCGCTGGCAATTGCGGCGCTGTCCGAATGGTTCGGGCCCTTGCCCATCGACTTGGGGGTCGGCAAGGTGGTGTTGCTGCCCATGATCTGGGCGCTGCTGATCGGCCTGGGGTTGGGGATGTTCAGCAAGCGCATGCCGGGGCCGCTCAGGCTCAGCCTGCACGGCCAGCATCTGGCGGCGACGATTCTGTCGTCGGCCCTGTTCCTGTTCATCGCCAAGCTCGGCCTGCTGGTCGGCGGCTCCTTGCCGAAACTGGCCGAGGCGGGTTGGGGCCTGGCCCTGCAGGAGGTCGGCAATCTGGTCGGGTGTATCCTGCTGGGCATGCCGGTCGCGCTGCTGCTGGGGATCAAGCGCGAGGCCGTCGGCGCGACTTTCTCCATCGGCCGCGAACCCGGTCTGGCGATCATCGGCGAGCGCTTCGGCATGGACTCCCCCGAAGGGCGTGGGGTGTTGGCCGAGTACATCACCGGCACCCTGGTCGGCGCCATTTTCATCTCGCTGCTGGCCGGCTTCGTCACCAGCCTGAACATCTTCCACCCGCTGGCGCTCGCCATGGGCGCAGGCGTCGGCTCGGGCAGCATGACTGCGGCTGCCGTGGGTGCCATCGCCGCCCAGCAGACGCCCGAAATGGCCAAGGACGTGGCTGCCTTCGCGGCTGCCGCCAATCTGATCGCGACCACGCTCGGCACCTACCTGACGCTGTTCATTTCGCTGCCGCTGGCGGTGCATGCCTACCGCTTCATGGAGCCCATCCTGGGGCGCAACCGCAAGGGCGTCGCGGTCGAGGATGGCGGTGCGCCCGAGGTCAAGGCCGAGACGGTGCATGCGCCCGTGCTGGGTTTCGGCATGCGCGTGGTGTCGTGGCTGCTGGTCGGCCTGATGGTGATGCTCGGCAACCTGATCGGCTTCGGCGTGCCGCTGCTGGAATCGCTGCCGGGCGTGGCGCTGATCATCGGCGCGGTGCTGGCCGGCGACCTGATCTACGTCGCAACGAAGCGCAAGCTGCCGGCGGTGTGCTGGATCTCCTTCATCGCCATGGCGATGACCTTCCCGCAGACGCCGTATGCCGCCGAAGTGGCCGCGCTGACCGGCAAGGTGAACTTCCTCGCCATGATCACGCCGATGCTGACCTTCGCCGGCCTGTCGATGGCCAAGGACATCCCCGCCTTCCGCCGCCTGGGCTGGCGCATCGTGGTGGTATCGCTGATGGCGAACGCGGGCGTCTTCCTGGCCGCCGCCGTGATCGCGCAGTTTTTCGTGCATTCCCTCTGACGCAGCAACAAGGAGCAGATTTCATGGTGAAGCTGGGTGTGGTCGGGTTGGGCAACATGGGCGCGGGCATGGCCTTGTCGGCCGTGCGCGCCGGTCTGAAGGTGGTGGGATTCGACCCCGCCACGCAATCGCGGCAGGTATTGCAGGAAGCGGGTGTGACGCTGGTCGACGATCTCGCGGCGCTGTCGGCGCAGGCGGACGTGATCGTGCTGTCGCTGCCGACTTCCGACGTGGTCGAGAAAGTCGTGCTGGGCGAGGGTGGCCTGCTGCAGCATGCGCGTGAGGGCCAGATCGTGCTCGATACCTCGACGGCGGACCCCGCCAGCACGCTGCGCATCGCCCAGGCGCTGCAGGGCAGCGCGCTGCGCCTGGTCGACGGTCCCGTCAGTGGCGGCCCCAGGGCCGCGCATGGCGGCTCCATGACCATGTTGCTGGGCGGCGAAGCTGCCGACCTGAAGGCATTGGCGCCGGTGCTCGATGCCCTGACCGGCAAGCGCGTGCATGTGGGGCCGGTGGGTGCGGGCCATTCGGCCAAGCTGTTCAACAACCTGCTGTGCGGCATCCATCTGATTGCCGCGGGCGAGGCCATCCGCGTGGCGCGTGCCGCCGGGCTCGACGTCGAGCAGATCCTCAAGGGGGTCAATGCCGGCTCGGGCCGCAGTGGCGTCACCGAGGTCAATTGCCCGACCTGGATCCTGAACGGCGCGTTCGATTCCGGCTTCACCATGAAGCTGATGCGCAAGGACTTGCGTCTGGCGGTGGCGATGATCGAGCAGAGCGGCGCCAGCGTACCGCTGGCGCGCGAGGCACTGCGGCTGTGGGCCGATTCGGCCGCGTCGGTCGACGACGGCGAGGATTTCAACCGTATCGTGGATTATGAGGAGCAGGCACGATGAGCGGGCAGAGCACGATGAACGAACGTATCTGGCAGGCCTTTCGCGTTTTCTTTCCGGATGCCAGGGCCATCGGCTCCCATGTCGGCGGCAGCCTGCTGGCGGGGCAGGGTGAGGACGTCGTGCTGCGCAATGCCGCCACGGCCGAGGAAACCCTGCGCTACGCCGACGCCGGAGCGGACGTGGCGCGGGCGGCGGTCGAGGCGGCGCGCCGGGGGCAGCGCGAATGGGCGGCGCTGTCGCATGCCCAGCGTGGCCGGGTGATCCATGCCGTGGGCCAGCAGATCCGTGCCCAGGCCGAGCCGCTCGCGCAGCTCGAGGCGCTGACCAGCGGCAAGCCGATCCGCGATTGCCGCGGCGAGGTCCTGCGCGTGGCGGAGATGTTCGAGTACTACGCGGGCTGGGCCGACAAGCTGTATGGCGATGTGATTCCCGTGCCCAGCGGCCATCTCAACTACACGCGCCGCGAGCCGATCGGGGTGGTGCTGCAGATCACGCCCTGGAATGCGCCGGTGTTCACCGCGGGCTGGCAGATCGCGCCCGCCATCGCCACCGGCAACGGCGTGGTGCTCAAGCCCTCGGAGCTGACGCCGTTCAGTTCGCTGGCGCTGGCGTCGATCGTGGTGCAGGCCGGCGTGCCGGCGGGCTTGATCAATGTGCTGGCCGGCTACGGCCAGACGACGGTGCCCGCGGCGCTGGAGACCGCCGATGTCGGCAAGGTGGTGTTCGTGGGCTCGGTGCCGACCGGTGCCCGCATCGCCGCCCTCGCGGCCGGGCACCTGGTGCCCTGCGTGCTGGAGCTGGGCGGCAAGTCGGCCAACATCGTGTTCGAGGACGCAGACCTGGATCGCGCCTGCCTGGGTGCGCAGGCGGCGATCTTCTCCGGCGCCGGGCAGAGCTGCGTGTCGGGCTCGCGCCTGCTGGTGCAGCGCAGCGTGCATGACAAGCTGGTGGAAAAGCTGGTCAACGGCGCGCGCCGCCTGCGCGTGGGCGATCCGCTGGATGCGGACACCGAAGTCGGTCCGATCTGCAACGAGCGCCAGTTCACGCATGTGCGCAACTGCATCGCGGCGGCGCTGCGGGAAGGGGCGAAGCTGGCGCTGGGCGGCGCCGAGGCGGGCGCGGCCGGCTACTTCGTGCCGCCGACGGTGTTGACCGGCGTGACCAACGGCATGGAGGTCGCGCAGAACGAGATCTTCGGTCCGGTGGTGGCGGTGATTCCGTTCGATACCGAGCAGGAGGCCATCGACATCGCCAACGACAGCCGCTTTGGCCTGGCCGGTGCGGTGTGGACCCGCGACGTCGGCCGTGCCCATCGCGTGGCGGCGCAGGTCCAGGCCGGCACCTTCTGGGTGAACGGCTACAAGACCATCAACGTCGCGTCGCCGTTCGGCGGCTATCGCCAGAGCGGCTACGGCCGTTCCAGCGGCCTGGACGCGCTGAAGGAATACACCCAGGTCAAGAGCGTCTGGGTCGAGACCGCCGCCGAGCCGGCGGCGCCGTTTGGTTATCTCTGATCATCGAGGAGCTTTTCATGACGACGATCGCATGGCCCGAGCAGGCCGATCTCGAAGCGTGGCGGCATGATTTCCACCGCCACCCCGAAACCGCCTTCGAAGAGCACCGTACCAGCGCGCGGGTGGCCGAACTGCTGCGAAGCTGGGGGCTGGAGGTGCATGAAGGCCTGGCCGGCACCGGCATCGTTGCCGTGCTGCGCGGCCAGCGGGGCGAAGGGCCGGCGATCGGCCTGCGCGCCGACATGGATGCGCTGCACGTGACCGAGATGAACGACGTCGCCCATGCCTCGGCAAATCCCGGCCGCATGCATGCCTGCGGCCACGACGGCCATACCACGATGCTGCTGGGCGCCGCCCGGACGCTGGCCGCGCAGCCGGATTTCAGCGGTACGGTGTATTTCATCTTCCAGCCTGCCGAGGAAAACGAAGGCGGCGCGCGCGTCATGATCGAGGACGGGCTGTTCGAGCGTTTCCCGATGCAGGCCGTCTACAGCATGCACAACTGGCCCGGCCTGCCGGTGGGAGCCGCGGCGGTCAATGCCGGCCCGATGATGGCGGCGTTCGACATCTTCAGCCTGACGCTGTCGGGGCAGGGCTGCCATGCCGCCATGCCGCATCTGGGCAAGGACACCCTGCTCGCGGCCTGCCATCTCGTGACCCAGCTGCCGGCGCTGATCAGCCGCGAGCAGCCGGTGCACAAGCCGGCGGTGCTGAGCGTGACCAGCTTCAACGCCGGCGACACCTTCAACGTCGTGCCCGAGCAGGTCAAGCTGCGCGGTACCGTGCGCTGCTTCGACATGGAACAGCGCGCCCGCATCGAGCAGCGCCTGCGCGACGTCATTGCCGCCACCGCCACCCTGCACGGCCTGACCGCGGAGCTGGATTACATCGTCAATTACCCGGCCACGATCAACGCTCCGGCACACGCCGAAGCGTGCGCCGGCGTGCTGGCCGAACTGCTGGGCGAAGACAAGGTGCATCGCAACCTGCCGCCCAGCATGGGCTCGGAGGACTTCGCCTTCATGTCGCAGCGATGCCCGGGCGCATACATCTGGATGGGCAATGGCGAGAACAGCGCATCGCTGCACAACCCCAAGTACGACTTCAACGATGCGCTGCTGCCGCTGGGCGTGCGCTACTGGGTGAGCCTGGTCACGGCACTGCTGCGCGACGGCAAGCTGCCATCGGCCGAATGAGCGCCGGGGTGGCGGAAGCGTGAATCCGTGCGTTGGCGTCCACCGGCAGGTGCAAGCCGGAGGGCGCCGGCCGGCGCCCCGCTTCGATCGGGGATGGCAGGCGCTGAGGTGAGTGCTATCGTCGGCGCTCACCAGGAGAAAACGCCGCCATGAAAATCTGGGTCGATGCGGACGCCTGCCCGGCCGTCGTCAAGGAAATCCTCTACCGCGCGGCCAAGCGCACCGAAACGCCGCTGACCCTGGTCGCCAACCAGATGCTGCGGGTACCGCCTTCGCCGTGGATCAGGGCGGTGCAGGTGCCGGGCGGCTTCGACGTCGCCGACCAGCGCATCGCCGGCGAAGTCGAGGCGGGCGACGTCGTCGTCACCGCGGACATCCCGCTCGCCGCCCAGGTCATCGCCAAGGGCGCCACGGTGATCGATCCGCGCGGCGAGCGCCTGACCGCCGCCAACATCCAGGAGCGCCTGAGCATGCGCGACTTCATGGAGGGCCTGCGCAGCAGCGGCGTGGAAACGGGCGGCCCCCGCGCCTTTTCCAATGCCGACCGGCAGGCCTTCGGGAACCAACTGGACAGCCTGCTGGCAAAGCGCAGGTGAAGCCCTCCTTCGGGCGCAGGATGCCGCGTATCGGTGGCAGTGCCGGCCCGTTCCAACCACGCGCAGGTTCCGCCATGAAGAATACACATTCCGTTCCGGAGTCGTCCCGGCAAGCCGACCCGCCAAGCAGCAGCCGGCGCAGCCTGTTCCGCCTGGCGGCCGGTTCGCTGCTGCTGAGCACGCTATTCGGGCAGCGGCCGATGGCGGCAGCCGCTGCCACTTCGTCCGGCGGCACGGGCGCCGCACTCGGCGCATGGGCCAGCGGCGGCACGCGCCGGATCGGCCAGGCGATGAGCTTTCCGGACCCGTTCACGGATTCGCTCGAATCGGCGTGCAGGCTGATCTGCTCGACGACCATCGGGCCCTGTCATACCGCCTCGCCGGAACGCGTCGACATCAGCGACGGCTGGGACGGCATCCCGCTGCGCATGGCGCTGCGCGTCGTCGATGAGGCCTGCCGTCCGGTGCCGGACGCAATCGTCGAGATCTGGCACACCAACTACACCGGGGGCTATTCCGGGGACATCATGCGCATGTGCAACAACGACCCGGACGACCGCGACAGGCAGTTCTTCCGCGGCTATCAGCGCACCGATGCGCGTGGCGTCGCCGCTTTCGACAGCTGCTATCCCGGCTGGTACCGCGGCCGCGCGGTGCATGTTCATGTGCGCGTGCAGATCGGTGATTACCAGGCCGACGACCGCGCGCCCAGCAGCGTCGTCACGCAGTTGCTGTTCAGCGATGAACTGAATAGCCGGATATTCGAGGAGCACGCGCTGTACCGGACCTTCGGCCAGCCGGATACCACGCTGGATACCGATGGCGTGATCGGCGGGGAAGCGGACAAGGCTCCCTATCTGTTCGAGGTCAGCCGCCTGGACGATGGCGTGATGTTCGCCCACAAGACGCTGGTGGTCCGCCAGTCCATGGACGATCCGCTGTGCCGGGCCAGTGGCGCCCGCCGGGGAGGCCGGGGGCCGAGAGGTGAGCCGGGCGATCCGCCGCCGGGGCGCATGCCGCGGCCGGATGGCCGCTTCCCGGCCAGGGGGGAGTAGAACAGCGCGGTGTGATTCGGAGCGTGCCGGGTCGGCACGCTCCGGGCAGCTTCATTTCCTGACCGCTCTGACGATGCCGATCAGGATGCAGGCGCCGACGACGCCGGCCACCAGGTAGCCGAGCCAGCCGCCGAAGGAGACGCCGAGAATTCCGAACAGGAAGCTCGCCACCGAGGCGCCGATGATGCCGAGCACGATGTTCATCAGGACGCCGGTATTGCTCTTCATCAAGCCCGAAGCAATCCAGCCCGCGATGCCGCCGATGATCACGGCGGCCAACCAGCCGACACCCATGTCGCTCATCTGCACGTCCTCCAAATCAGTGGAAACAGTGGAATCGCGCGCCGCCACTGCTGCGGCGGCCACCGCGATGGCGGTGTAATCCGGATTATGCAGGCGCGTTGTGCGGTGCCAAAGCGGAAATGGTAAAAAGTCGATACACATCGCGCGGCCGCTGCCTGCGCAGGCGGACAATGGCTCGCCCGAGAAACCCGTTGCGGAGGAGATGGCGATGAAGCTGTTCCAGTGCCAGTGCTGCAGACAGGTGGTGCATTTCGAGAATACCGTCTGCCTGCGCTGCGGGCAGACGCTCGGCTATCTACCGGAGCAGGATCGCATGGCGGCGGTGGAAGCCGACGGGCCGCGCTGGCGGGTATTGCCCGGCGCGGACGGGGCGGACGACAACCGGCGCTGGCGTTTCTGCCGCAACTGGGAGCTCAGCGCCTGCAACTGGATGGTGCCCGCCGGCGACGATGGCGACGCGGAAGTGCCGGACGATGCGGCCGAGTTCTGTCCGGCCTGCCGCCACAACCGCACCGTGCCCAATCTCGACGACCCGGTCCATCTCGCCCGCTGGCAAAAGATCGAGTCCGCCAAGCGCAGGCTCATCTATACGCTCGCCCGGCTCGGGCTGCCGCGTCCGGTACCGGGCGACGATCATGCCGAGCCGCTGGTGTTCGATTTTCTCGCCGAGCTGCCCGGCAGCGCCGAGCCGGTGATGACCGGCCATGCCGGCGGCGTGGTGACCATCGCACTGGAAGAGGCCGACGATGCCGCGCGCGAAGGCATGCGCGCCGAGATGGGCGAGGCCTACCGCACGCTGCTCGGCCATTTCCGCCACGAGATCGGGCATTACTACTGGGATCTGCTGGTGCGCGACGGCGGCGCGCTGGACGGCTTCCGGGCGATGTTCGGCGACGAGCGCGCCGACTACGCCCAGGCGCTCGACCGCCACTACCGCGAAGGGCCGCCGGAAGGCTGGGAAGCGAGCCACGTCTCGGCCTACGCCACCATGCACCCCTGGGAAGACTGGGCCGAGACCTGGGCGCACTACCTGCACATGGTCGACACCCTGGAAACCGCCGCCGTGCTCGGCATCGAGCTGGAGCCCGAGGTGGATGATGCAGGCGAGCTGTCCGCCGACATCGATGTCGATCCCTACCGCGCGGTGGCGGTGAAGCGGCTGCTGTCCGCCTGGGTGCCGCTCACCGTGGCGCTGAACGCGCTGAACCGGTCGATGGGTGCTGCCGACCTCTATCCCTTCGCCTTGCCCGACGTCGTGCGGCAAAAGCTCGCCTTCGTGCACGATCTGGTTGCGGCCCGGCGCAGGTGAAGATGCCGTCTTCGACCTGAGCGGCCAGGGCCGGAGACCGCGATCGTCCGGCGGAAAAATCAGGCACCGAGATCGGCGAGCGGATGCGGGCCGCTGTAACGGGGCGTGAAGTGATCCGCGACGATCTCGTCGGCGACGGCCTGCACGGTGGCGAATTGCCAGCGCGGCTTGCGGTCCTTGTCGATCAGCAGCGCCCGCACGCCTTCGGCGAAGTCGCCGTGGGCGGTAGCGGCGACCGAGACGTGGTATTCGGTGCGGAACACCTCGGCCAGCGACATGTGGCGCGTCCTTTGCCACAGTTCCCACGACAGCCGTGCCGAACTCGGCGCGCCGTGCGCGAAGGTCCTGCCGGCGTTGGCGAGCCAGGGGTCGGCATCGTCGACCAGCGCGGCCAGGCGGGCGGCGATGGCTGCCAGCCCGTCGTGGCCGATCAATGCCTCGATGCGGTCGTAATGGGCACGCAACGGTGATTCCGGTACGGCTGCCGATTCGCTCAGACGGTCGAGCAGGGCGCCCAGACGGGCGTGGTTGGCCATGTTGCCGGCCGCATCCGGTGCTTCCCAGCGGGTGTCGGCGAGCAGTGCCGGCAGTTGCGTACGCTGGGCGTCGTCGATGATGAAGTCGGCCAGTCCGGCGAAGCGTGCGTCGGCGGCGTTGATCGGTACGCCGGTCAGCGCCAGGAACAGCCCGCTGCGGCCCGGCATGTGGCGCAGGAACCAACTGCCGCCGACGTCCGGGTACAGGCCGATGGTGATCTCGGGCATCGCCATGCGGGTGGTGGGGGTGGCGACACGGTGCGAGGCGCCGGCCATCAGGCCGATGCCGCCGCCCATGGCGATGCCCTGGCCCCAGCACAGGATGGGCTTCGGGTAGGTGTGGATGCGGTGGTCGAGCCGGTATTCGCGCTCGAAGAAGTCCTTCGCCGCCTGCGGCGCCTGGCCGGCGGGCATGGCCTCGATGGCGTGGTAGAGCGCGGCGACGTCGCCGCCGGCGCAGAAGGCCTTCTCCAGCGAGCCGTCGAGCAGCACGCCGACGATGGCGGGGTCGGCCGCCCAGGCGTCGAGCTGCGGCGCGAGGCGGTCGATCATCTCCAGCGACAGGGCGTTGAGGCTCCTGGGCGCGTTCAGTGTGGCATGGCCGAAACGCCGGCCGCAGGCGGTGGAGATTTCGCGCAGGGTCACGCAGTCGTTCGCCGCTGCCGGAATGGATTCGGTGTGTTCGTTCATCGTCTCTCCTCGATGGTACGCGGCGGCCTGCGCAGGAACGTGCTGCGCGGCCGCCGTTCTTATTTTCGCCGCAGGTGCACCCCAGGGCCAGAAGCCATGAAGGTGGTGTTGCGGAGCGTGGGTATTTTCCGTCTCCCGTGTTCAGCGCCTCCGTGCCGCGCGGATCAGTTGGGCCCCTCGCTCGGCGATCATGATCGTCGGCGAACTGGTGTTGCCCGAGGTGATGCTGGGCATGATCGAGGCATCGACCACGCGGACGCCGGCGATGCCGCACAGCCGCAGTTCGGAGTCGGTGACGGCGGAGCCGTCGTCGCTGCGCCCCATCCTGCAGGTGCCGACCGGGTGGAAGATGGTGGTGCCGATGTTGCCGGCGGCGTGGATCAGTTGTTCGTCGGTGGTGAAGTCCGGCCCCGGCAGGTGCTCGACCGGCTTGAACGGCGCCAGCGCCGGCTGGCTGGCGATCTTGCGGGTCAGGCGCAGCGCGCGTGCGGCCTTCTGGCGGTCGGCCTCGTGGCTGAGGTAGCAGGGGGCGATCTTCGGTGCGCTGGCCGGGTCGCGGTCGCGGATGTCGATGTGGCCGCGGGATTGCGGGCGCAGGTCGCAGACGCTGGCGGTGAAGGCCGGGAATTTGTGCAGCGGGTCGCCGAACTTGTCCAGCGACAGCGGCTGGACGTGGTATTCCAGATCGGGTGTCGGCACCGAGGGGTCGGAATGCGCGAACAGGCCGAGCTGGCTGGGTGCCATGGTCAGCGGGCCGCTGCGTTTGAAGGCGTATTCCAGCGCCATCATGGCCTTGCCCCACAGGCTGTTGGCCTGGCGGTTCAGCGTCTTGATGCCCTGCACCTTGTATACGCTGCGGATCTGCAGATGGTCCTGCAGGTTGCGGCCGACGCCGGGCAGCGCATGGGCGACCGGAATGCCGAGTTCCTGCAGCAGGGCCGGATCGCCGATGCCGGAGCGCTGCAGGATGGCCGGTGAGCCGACGGCGCCGGCGGCGAGCACGACCTCGATGCGGCTGCGTGCCACGCAGGCCTCGTTGCCGAGGCGGAATTCGATGCCGCGTGCCTGGCGGCCTTCCAGCACCAGCTTGTCGGACAGCGCACCGGTGACGATGCGCAGGTTCGGGCGGCCGCGCACCGGATCGAGGAAGCCGCGTGCGCTGCTCCAGCGCGTGCCGCGCTTCTGGTTCACTTCGAACTGGCTGACGCCCAGGTTGTTGCCGCCGTTGAAGTCGGGCGTGGCCGGAACGCCGGCTTGCGTTGCCGCTTCGGCGAAGCGGTCGAGGATGTCCCATCTCAGGCGCTGCCGTTCCACCCGCCATTCGCCCTTGCCGCCGTGGAGGTCGTTGCCGCCGCTCCAGTGGTCCTCGACGCGCTTGAACAGCGGCATGACTTCTTTCCAGGCCCAGCCGGCATCGCCGGTGGCTTCGGCCCAGGAATCGTAGTCGCGCGCCTGGCCGCGCAGGTAGAGCATGGCGTTGATCAGCGTGCTGCCGCCCAGGCCTTTGCCGCGGGCATAGATGATGGAGCGGCCGTTGAGGCCCGGTTCGGGCTCGGTCTTGTAGCACCAGTCGGTGCGCGGGTTGTTGATGCAGTACAGGTAGCCGACCGGGATCCTGGTCCAGATCCATCTTTCGTCGTTGCCGGCTTCGAGCAGCAGCACGCTGACGTCGGGGTCCGCCGACAGGCGGTTGGCCAGCACGCAGCCGGCGGCACCGCCGCCGACCACGATGTAATCGAATTCACCGAAGTCTTTCATGGGGTACTCCTGAGGGGCGAGTTTCGTCGCGTCCTCCGCCGGAGGGCGGGGGACGGTCCGTTGAGGAGGACTTGCCGGGTCGTCAGTTGACCGGCATCACGAACTCGGGCCCCTTGGAGCCGCTGTCGGGCCAGCGCTGCATGATGCTCTTGTAGCGGGTGTAGAAGCGCACGCCTTCCTCGCCGTAGCTGTGGTGGTCGCCGAACAGGCTCTGCTTCCAGCCGCCGAACGAATGCCAGGCCATCGGCACCGGCAGCGGCACGTTGATGCCGACCATGCCGACCTGGATCTTCTGGGCGAACTCCTGCGCCGTGCGGCCGTCGCGGGTGTAGCAGGCGACGCCGTTGCCGAAGGCGTGGGCGTTGATCATCGCCACCGCCTCGGCGAAGGTATCGACGCGGACCACGCACAGCACCGGACCGAAGATTTCCTCGTCGTAGATCTTCATGCCGGGCTCGACCTTGTCGAACAGCGTGGGGCCGAGGAAGTAGCCTTGCTCGCGGCCGGGCACGGCGAGGCCGCGGCCGTCGAGCACCAGGCTGGCGCCCTGTTCGACGCCGGAGGCGATGTAGCCCTCGATGCGCGCCTTGGCCTCCTGCGTGACCACCGGGCCCATGTCGGCGCCGCGGGCTTCGCCGTCGTCGACCTTGAGCTGTTCGGCGCGGCTCTTCACCTTGGCGATCAACTCGTCGGCGATGTGGCCCACCGCGACCGCCACCGAGATCGCCATGCAGCGCTCGCCGGCCGAGCCGTAGGCGGCGCCGATCAGCGCGTCGGCCGCCTGGTCGAGGTCGGCGTCGGGCATCACCACCATGTGGTTCTTGGCGCCGCCCAGGGCCTGCGCGCGCTTGCCGTTGCGGGCGGCGGTCTCGTAGATGTACTTCGCGATCGGGGTCGAGCCGACGAAGCTGATCGCCTGCACGTCGGGGTGGTTCAGCAGCGCATCGACCGCGGTCTTGTCGCCCTGCACGACGTTGAATACGCCCGCCGGCAGGCCGGCTTCGCGGAACAGCTCGCCGAGCAGCAGCGAGGGCGAGGGGTCGCGCTCGGAGGGCTTCAGTACGAAGGCGTTGCCGCATGCGATCGACACCGGCGCCATCCACATCGGCACCATGACGGGGAAGTTGAACGGCGTGATGCCGGCGGTGACGCCCAGCGGCATGCGCTGGTTCCAGTTGGCGATGCCGCCGCCGACGTTGTCGGAGTACTGGCCCTTCAGCAATTGCGGAATGCCGCAGGCGAACTCGATGATTTCCAGGCCGCGCTGCACTTCGCCCCTGGCGTCGGGAAAGGTCTTGCCGTGTTCGCGGGTGATCAGGCGGGCGAGATCGTCGGTGTGGCGCTCGACCAGTTCCTTCATCTTGAACAGCACGCGGGCACGGCGCTGGACGGCCAGTGCACCCCACTCGGGCTGGGCAGCGGCGGCGGAGGCGACCGCAGCATCGACTTCGGCCTGGGTTGCAAGCGCGACCTGGCGCGCGACCTTGCCCAAGGCGGGATCGTAAACCGGGGCCTGGCCGCCTTCACCGGGGCGGAATTCGTTGTCGATCCAGTGGCCGACGCGGCCTTGGGGCGATGCGTAGGTGAAGCTCATGTCGATTTCTCCTGCTGTGGTGTGTGGGGGCTTGGAGCCTTGCATTAAAGCGGCTGAGGGGGTACCGGTCCAATGACTTATCATTAGATTCGATATTTTGATTGCTAATATCTCCAGCCTTTGGAGCCAGTCCCCGGAGCAGGCGCGAATACGCGCCTCAGACGATGCCGAAGGTGTAGTACACCGCGATGACCAGGAAGGCCGCGATCGTCTTGATGACGGTGATGGCGAAGATGTCCTTGTAGGACTGGCGATGGGTCAGGCCGGTCACTGCCAGCAGCGTGATGACCGCGCCGTTGTGCGGCAGGGTGTCCATGCCGCCGGAAGCCATGGCGGAGATCCGGTGCAGGACTTCCATCGGGATGCCCGCCGCCGTCGCGTTCTGGATGAAGGTGTCGGCCATCGCGGCCAATGCGATGCTCATGCCGCCGGAGGCAGAGCCGGTGATGCCGGCCAGGGCGGTGATCGTGACCGCCTGGTTGATCAGCGGGTCGGAAATGGCCTTGAGCCCTTCCGCCACCACCAGGAAGCCGGGCAGGCCGGCGATGACCGCGCCGAAGCCGTACTCGGATGCAGTGTTCATCGTCGCCAGCAGCGAACCGCCGATCGCGAGCTGGGTGCCTTTGGCGAAGCGTTTGGTCACCGTCTTGAAGGCGAACAGCATCACCGTCAGGATGCCCACCAGCAAGGCCGCTTCCACCGCCCAGATGGCGACGACCTTGGAGACGTCGGTCGTTATCGGCGTGGCCGTGCCTGCCAGGACCATTTCATGGGTGTCGCCGTAGAAGCGCGGGATCAGGCTGGTGAAGACCTTGTTCATCACCCCGACCATCACCAGCGGCAGCAGCGCGATCGCGGGGTGGGGCAGGTTGTCGTGGTCGAAAGGTTCGGGCTCGTTCACCAGGCTGTTGCCGTAGCCTTCGTTGGCAGTCACCGCGCGGCGGCGCTGGACTTCCAGGTAGATCAGGCCGGTGATCAGGATGAACACCGCGCCGGTGACGCCCAGCCAGGGCGCGGACCAGGTGTCGGTCTTGAAGAAGGTGCTGGGAATGATGTTCTGGATCTGCGGCGAGCCGGGCAGCGCGTCCATCGTGAAGGTGAAGCCGCCCAGCGCGATCGTGCCCGGGATCAGCCGCTTGGGGATGTTGCTCTGGCGGAACATCTCGGCGGCGAAGGGATAGACGGCGAAGACGACGACGAACATCGACACGCCGCCGTAGGTCAGCAGCGCGCAGACCAGCACGATGGAGAGGATCGCCCGCTTCTGGCCGACGAGTCCGATCACCGTGGAGACGATCGATTTGGAAAAGCCCGACAACTCGATGACCTTGCCGAAAATGGCGCCCAGCAGGAAGACCGGGAAGTAGAGCTTGACGAAGCCCACCATCTTTTCCATGAAGACGCTGGAGAACATCGGCGCCACCAGGGATGGATCGACCAGGAACACCGCGCCTAGCGCTGCGACGGGGGCAAACAGGATGACGCTGTAGCCGCGGTAGGCCACGAACATCAGGAAGGCAAGCGCCGCGATGACGATCAGCAGACTCACGGTATCTCCTCTTCTGGTTATGACGAAAGAAAATTCCCCCTTCATTGCGAAAGGGCGCACGGGTGCAGCGCGAGGGATTTAAAACCGCCGAAAACCATCCGGTCCAATGAGTTATCATTGGATTAGTTATTTCGATTGCTAATATCAAATGGACTATTCGGGCCTGCGGGCTTTCGTGATGACTGCCCAGGAGGGGAACCTGACGCGGGCGGCCGAGCGGCTGTACATCACCCAGCCGGCCCTGAGCCTGCAGCTCAAGAAGCTGCAGGAATCCCTCGATCTGAGCCTGTTCGAACGCTTGCCGCGCGGCGTTCGCCTGACCCAGGCGGGCCGCCAGTTATTGCCGGCGGCCGAGCGGGCGCTGGCGGCGGCTTCCGAGTTCCGCGCCGCGGCGGCCGACCTCAAGGGCAGCCTGATGGGCACGCTGCGCCTGGGTACCATCGTCGATCCCGAGTTCCTGCGCCTGGGGGTCTGCCTGCGCCTGCTCGCCGAGCGCCATCCCGGCGTGTCCTTCATGTTGCGCCACGGCATGTCGGGTGCGATGGCGCGCGAGGTGGAAGCGGGCAGCCTGGATGCCGCCTTCGCGCTCGGTGCGCCGGGCCTGGAAGACCTGCAGGATCGCTTCCATGTCCTGTCGCTGACCGGCTTCATCTACCGCGTCGTCGCGCCGCCGAGCTGGGGCGGGCAGGTCCGGGGCAAGGGCTGGCGGGCGCTGGCTCAATTGCCCTGGATCTGGACGCCGCCGGAATCGGTGCATCACCGCCTGCTGAACCGCATCGCCGCGGCGGAGAACGTCGAGTTCAAGGTCGTGGCCCAGGTCGACCTGGAGCCTTCGATGATGGATCTGGTCAGATCGGGCGTCGCGCTATCGCTGGCGCGCGACAGCCTGGCCCTGCATGCCGCCCATGCCGACGGCGTGGTGATCGCCGACGCCGTCGTCGTGCCGGCGGCGCTGGGCTTCATCTGCCGCAAGGACAGGGTCAAGGAGCCGCCGATCGTCGCTGCGATGGAAGTCGTCGCCGAAGCCTGGCGCGGCGACATGCGCTGAGCAGCGAAGCCCCGCAGCGGTCCGTGCAGCAGGACGTCATGCGGCCTTGCTCGCGAGGCTGAGGCGCCGTGCTGGTTGCAATGCACAAAAGGCTTGCAGAGATCTCCGTGAAAGTAAATGATAATGGACATCATTACTAACTTCAGTGACCAGCCTCCGGACGGTTCTGCGAGTCTGGCTCATCCGATTGGAAGCACGGATGACCTCGAATCAAGCAATGGGTGCGGCAATCGCCCGTGATTTCGTTCTGCCGCCGGGCATGATGCTGGCCGGCGAGTTCAATGGAGGCGATTACCACTTCGTCGGCGCACGCATGACGCCGGACGAACCGGTGCTCGCCGGCCGGGTGTCTCGCCTGGGGGCGCAGGACGGGCTCGAAGTGCATTGCTCGCAGGTCTGCGATCTTCGCGACCTGCGCTCACGGGTCTCGCTGGCCCCGGGCTTGCGCGTCACGGTACTGCTGGTCGGCAACGTCGATGTGTCCTTCGGCGCGCAGTGCGTCGATCTGTCGGCGGGGCGGCGGCAAGCCACCGCATGCGGCATGATGGTCGGCACCACGCGGCAGGAGACTTTCGAGCGCCGCTGGCAGCAGGGCAAGCTCGAGCGCAAGGTCAGCCTGTTCATGTCGTCCGAATGGCTGCAGCAGCAGGGTCTTGCCGATGCCGGGACGGACCCGCGCGTGCGCAGCTTTCTCGACCGCAATCTGGCGACACAGCCCTGGCGGCCGTCGCCGCGCGCCGTGGCGCTGGCCGAGCAACTGATGCAGCTGACGGCCGGCCCGGCACCGCTGGGGCGCTTGCTGATCAACAGCCGGGCGGTCGAACTGGCCCACGAGGCGCTGGGCAGCCTGACGGAGCATGCCGGCAATGCTGGGCTGCGTCCATGCCAGCACGAACGCCTGGCCCGATTGCGCGATTTCCTCGCCAGCGATGCGGCGCTGGATCTGAGCCTGGACGAGATCGCCCGCTGGGCGGGGCTCAGTGCCAGCGCGCTGCAGCGCCACTTCCGTGCCGCCTACGGCACTTCGATCGTCGAGTTCCGGCGCGATGCGCGCCTGCACAAGGCGCGCATCGACCTGGAACAGCGCGGCTCGAGCGTGGCCCAGGCCGCCCATGTGGCGGGCTACAACAGCGCCGCCAATTTCGCCACGGCCTTCAAGCGCCGCTTCGGACTGTCGCCCAAGATGGTGCGCGCACGCATCTGAACGGCGCTGTGGCCGCAAAGCGCATCCGGCAAACATTCGTGCGTGTCCGGCAAACCACGGCAAGGCGATGGAATGCTGAAATGCCTGCCGAAGCACGCTCGGGTTCCGTGCGTGCCTGTCGCTCGCGCAGTGCGCGACTCCAGATCCTACCGAAGCCGAAGCTGCCCACGCCCATGAAACCCACCGCCGACATCCATTCCCATCGTTCCGTCCTGCCGCTTGCCCGCTGCATCCTGGCCGCCATCGCGGCAATGGCGGGCAGCGCTTCCGTCCACGCCCAGGAAGAGAGCATGCTGAGCGCGGTCGTCGTCTCCGCCGCCGGCAAGCAGCAAATGGTCAAGGACGCGCCGGCGTCGATTTCCGTGATCACCCGCGAGGAGATCGACAAGCTGCCGGTCGGCAGCGCGGTCGACGCCATCAACCGCCTGGAAGGCGTCAACGTCAATGGCGACAGCCCCAATTCCAGCGACATCTCGATCCGCGGCATGCCCGGCGAATACACTCTGATCCTGGTGGATGGCAAGCGGCAGGGCACGCGCGAGACCATGAACCGCGGCACCGGCGGCGTGCAGGCCAATTTCCTGCCGCCGCTCGATGCGATCGAGCGCATCGAGGTGGTGCGCGGCCCGATGGGCACCCTGTACGGCGCCGACGCGATGGGCGGCGTGATCAACATCATCACCCGCAAGGTGCCGACAGCGTGGCGCGGCTCGGTCACGCTGTCGGCGACCAAGCAGGAACATTCCGATCTCGGCGACAGCCGCCAGGCCGACTTCTGGGTGGGCGGCCCGATCAAGGCCGATGCGCTCGGCCTGCAGGTCTACGGCCAGTACGTGCGCCGCTACGAGGACGACATCTACTACCCCCTGCCTTTCGTCAGCGGCGCCCACGGCAGCCGCGACCGCTCGATCGGCGCCAAGCTCAGCGCAAAGCTGAGCGACAACCAGGACCTGACCCTGGACGTGGGCACCGAGGACTTCAGCTATCTGCGCGAGCCGGGCCATTCCATCGCCGCCACTGCGGACGGCACCGAGACCCGTCACAGCCGCGACCACATCTCGCTGACGCACGAAGGGCGCTGGTCCTTCGGCACCTCCCGCGTCGTGCTCAGCCAGGAAGTCGGCAAGCAGAACGACTACACCAACGGCGTGCGCAACGTCGCCCGCCCGGAAGTGACCAACCGCGTGTTCGACGGCCAGCTGTCGCTGCCCTTCAGCCGCCACCTGCTGCGCCTCGGCGCCCAGTATCAGCTCAGCAGCGTCGAAGGCATCAGCCAGCAGGATTCCATCCCGGGCTTCCCGGCGCCGAACGTGGACAAGGTGGACATCGATTCGTGGGCCTTGTCGGCGGAAGACGACTTCTTCTTCAGCGATCGCTTCACGCTGACGGCCGGCGTGCGCCTCGACCACCACGAACTCTACGGTTCGCACTGGTCGCCGCGGCTGTACGGGGTGTATCAGCTCGACGAGGCGTGGACCCTGCGCGGCGGCATCGCCAGCGGCTTCAAGGCGCCGACGCTGCGCCAGAGCGTGGCGGGCTACTGCATGACCACCGGCGGCAACACGCCCAAGCGCGGCAACCTGTGCGGCAACCCGAACCTCGATCCGGAAACCAGCCTGACGCAGGAGTTCGGCGTGGCCTGGCAGTGGGCGCCGCGTTCCAGCCTCAGCGCGACGGTGTTCAACAACGACTTCAAGAACAAGGTCGCCAGCTACGACACCGGCGTGGACGATCCGCGCATGCCCTCGCGCAGCATCTACGTCTATGACAACATCGACAACGTCACCATCCGCGGCCTGGAAGTGGCGCTGAACTTTCCGCTCACCCGCACGCTGGGCTTCGACGGCAACTACACCTACGTGAAGTCCGAGCGCGAGGGCGGCGGCGAGTTCTCCTACGACAACAGCTCGCTCGACGGCAAGCCGCTGGACAAGACGCCCAGGCACATGCTGAAGGCCCAGCTCGACTGGACGCCCAATGATGCCTTCTCCGGCTGGCTGCGCGCCAACTACTACGGCAAGTCCTACTACGCCGGTTTCCGCAACGGCGCGACGAACGTGCGCGAGCGCCCGGCCTCGGCCACGCTGGACATCGGCGGGCAGTACGCCTTCAGCCCCGCGCTGACGCTGAAGGCCGCGCTGCTCAACGTCACCGACCGCATGGTCGCGATCGACAACCGCACCCGCACCACCGGCCTCGACGGCAACTGGATGCAGGACGAGGGCCGTCGCCTGTGGGTGGCCTTGAACGCGGGCTTCTGATGGGCATGCGGCGTTTGTGCCGGGCCCTGCGTGCCGCTCTGGTCGGCCTGCTGTTTGCGCTGTCGCTGGGGGCGGCGGCGGAAGTGGCGGTGACCGACCAGGCCGGCCGCCGCGTGGTGCTGTCCCAGCCCGCGCAGCGCATCGTGCTGACCGACACCTCGGACTTCATCACCCTCGCCCTCATCGACGACCGCCCGGCGCAGCGCCTGGTGGCGTGGAACCGCTGGCGCCTGGATGCGGACACGCTGGGCGCGCTGCGCGAGGCCGATCCCGCTTTCGACGACATCCTGCAGCTCAGCGTCGACGATCCGAACAACTTCCCGCTCGAACGCGTCATCGCGCTGAAACCGGACCTGGTCGTGCTGCATCCGCGTTTCATGGCCGTCGGGCGCCTGATCCGCCAACTGGAGGCGGCCGGCATCGGCGTGGTGGTCCTGCGCCTGACGCCCAGCTTCCGCAGCGAGCGGCCGCTGGACGGTCTGCAGCAGCTCGGCGTGCTGATCGGCCGCAGCGAGCAGACCGACGCCTACGTGGCTTTCTTCCAGGAGCGTCTCGAGCGCATCCGCAGCCGCGCCGCGACCGTGCAGCGGCGCCCCGTGGTGCTGCTCGAACCGCACGCGGGCAGTGCCGCCTGCTGCACTTCGGTGGGGAGCGGCGAGAGCATCGGCGACCTCGTCACCATCGCCGGGGGGCGCCACATCGGCGAGGAAGTGCTGCCCGGCATGTTCGGCCAGCTGAGCCTGGAGTACGTGCTCGACCAGGATCCGGAGGTCTATATCGGCGCGGGCGGCGCCTACCTCGCCGAGCGCGGCGGGCTGGTGCTCGGCGTGAATACCACGCCGGCCGCCGCGCAGGCCTCGCTGGGCCGGGTACTGCAGCGCAAGGGAATGTCCGGCATGCGCGCGGTCGAGGACGGACGCACCCACGGCATCTGGTTTCCGCTCACCGGCGGCCTGAGCATCGTCGCGCTCGAAGTCGTCGCCAAATGGGTGCTGCCCGACGTGTATGCCGACATCGATCCGCAGGCGACGATGGACGAGATCAACAGCCGCTTCCTCGCTACGCCGCTGCGCGGCACCTTCTGGACTAACGGGCCGGGGCAGCCCACCGGTTTCGCCGTTCCCGGCCGGAGCAGCCGATGACGCGCGAGGCCTGTCATCCGGCCGTGGTGGTGTCGACGGCCGGGCTCGATACGCTGGACGAGTACCGCCGGCTGACCTGGCGCCGCCGCGGCCTGGTGGCCTTGCTGCTGGTTCTTGCACTGGCCAGCGCGCTGACCGACTTCGTCAGCGGCCCGTCCTCGCTCGGTGTGGCGGATGCGCTGCGCGGGCTGTTCGATGCCGAATCGCTGGGGCGCGGCCAGCGTGTGATCCTGTGGGAGGTACGCCTGCCGATCGCGGTGCTGGCGGTGCTGGTCGGCATGGCGCTGGCGCTTGCCGGGGTCGAGATGCAGACCATCCTCGGCAATCCGCTGGCCGAGCCCTTCACGCTCGGCGTGTCCTCGTCGGCGGCGCTCGGCGCCGCGCTCGCGATCGTGCTCGGCGTGGGCGTGCCGGGGCTGGAGCTGTCCTGGCTGGTGCCGGCCAATGCCTTCGTCTTCGCGCTTGGCGCGTTGATGTTGCTGCAACTGCTTGCGCGCACCCACCATGCCGGGCCGGAGACGCTGGTGCTGTTCGGCATCACCATCGGCTTCGCCGCCGGCGCGCTGCTGTCGCTGCTGCAGTTCGTCGCCAGCGAGGACGCGCTGCAGCAACTGGTGTTCTGGACCATGGGCAGCCTGGCGCGTGCCGACTGGACCAACGTCGGCCTGCTGGTCGCGGTGCTGGTCGTGACGATGCCGTTCTCGTGGCGCGCTGCGCGCCGGCTCACCGCGCTGCGGCTGGGGGACGACCGCGCGCGCAGCTTCGGCGTCAACGTCGATCGCCTCCGCCTGTGGGCGCTGGTGCGCGCCAGCCTGCTGGCGGCGACGGCGGTGGCGCTGGTCGGCACCATCGGCTTCGTCGGCCTGGTTGGGCCGCACATGGCGCGCCTGCTGGTCGGCGAGGACCACCGCTTCCTGCTGCCGGCCAGCGTGGTCTGCGGTGCGCTGCTGATGTCGCTGGCCTCGGTGATCAGCAAGACCCTGGTGCCCGGCGTGCTGATGCCGGTGGGCATCGCCACCTCGCTGGTCGGCCTGCCGGTGTTCCTGGCCCTGATCACCCGGCGCCACCGGCGGAGATGAGGTCATGAGCACCACGAATGCTGCGCCGGCGCTGGAAATCCAGCACCTCACGGTGTCCTATCGCAGCCACACCGTCCTTGGCGACCTGAGCCTGCCGCCGCTGCTGCCGGGCCAGCTGGTGGCCCTGGTCGGCCCCAATGCCACCGGCAAGTCCACCCTGCTGCGCGCGCTCGCCCGGCTGGTGCCGGCCAGCGGCCAGGCACGCTGGGACGGCCAGGACCTGCTCGCCATGCCTGCCGCCGCGCTGGCGCGCACCATCGGCTACATGCCGCAGAGCCTGCCGGAAACCGCCGCACTGAACGTGCTGGAAGTCACCCTGACGGCGATGCAGGCCCGCAACCTGCCGGCGCGCGAGGAAGAGCTCGCGGCGATGGCGGTGCTCGAACGCCTGGGCATCGACGACCTCGCGATGCGGCGGCTCGACCAGTTGTCCGGCGGCCAGCGCCAGGTTGCCGCGCTGGCCCAGGCGATCGCGCGCGACTCTCCCATCCTGCTGCTCGACGAGCCCACCAGCGCGCTCGACCTGCGCCACCAGTGGCGGGTCATGGACACGGTGCGCAGGCTGGCCGACAGCGGCCATCTGGTGATCACGGTGCTGCACGACCTCGCCCTGGCGGCGCAGTGGGCCGACCACATTCTGGTGATACACCGGGGCCGCCTGCATGCCTGCGGCACGCCCCAGGCCGCGATCACGCCGGAGATGCTGCGCACCGTCCCTACGGCGTGGAAGCGCGCGTGCAGCGCTGCGAGCGTGGCCGCACGATGGTGCTGATCGATGGCCCCGCGGAAGCGCCGCCGGCCTGAATTCATTTCCCCCTCGACCGAGGAGTCTTCATCATGACCCAGCTCGTTGCGCAGGCGCAGGTGCGCCTGGCCGAAGCCGAACACACTCTGACGCGCCTGGGCGAACACATGCGCGAACACGGTTTCGAATTCCAGCGTGACGGCGCCGACTGGAAGCTCGCCATCCACGGCGGCCTGATCCATATCCGCGTCGACGGCGAGTTGCTCGACATCCGCGCCGAAGCCGCGACGATGGATGCGCTGTACGACCTCAAGGTCGTGGTGGCGAGCCACCTGGTGGAGTTTTCTTCCCAGCCGGTCGAGATCCGCTGGCACGGCGACGGCAGCCAGTTGCGCGAGCCGCCGGCCTTCCGTGTGCTGCGGGTGACCGCCGCGCGCGACCTGACTGCGCGCATGCGCCGCATCACCCTTGCCGGCGAGCGGCTCGAACGCTATGCCGGCCTGGACAATCTGCACTGCAAGCTGCTGCTGCCGCAGCCGGGCAACACCGAGCCGGAATGGCCGACCTTGGATGCCAACGGCCTGCTGCGCATGCCGGAGGGCGACAAGCGGCTGGACATGCGCACCTACACCATCCGCGACATCGACCCGGCGGCGGGCACGCTGGAGATCGACATGGTGGTGCATGAACCTGCCGGCCCGGGCGGCAGCTGGGCGCAGCGCGCCCGCCCCGGCGACCGGGTCGGCATGCGCGGGCCGGGCGGCCTGGGCGCACGCGAGGCCGACTGGACTCTGCTCGCCGGCGACGAAACCGCGCTGCCGGCCATCGCACGCATCCTGGAGAACCTGCCGGCCGACGCGCGCGGCGTGGCGCTGGTCGAAGTCCAGGACGCAAGCGACCGCCAGGCGTTGCGCGCGCCGGCCGGCATCGAACTGCGCTGGCTGCTGCGCGGCTCACAGGCGCCGGGCACCACGACCCTGCTGCCGGACGCCGTGCGCGCCGTGGCCTGGCCGGAAGCCGGTACGCGGCTGTTCGTCTGGGCCGGCCTGGAGTTCGACGCCTTCCGTGCAGTGCGTGCGTACGTGCGCAAGGAACGCGGCCTCACGCCGGCCGAACATCTGGTGGTGGCCTACTGGCGGCGTGGGCGCAGCGAGACCGAGTTCAAGAACGTGCCTGCCGATGACTGAACCGAGGACGCCATGCACCTCGCCTGCGGGCACCGCCTGTCCCGAGTCGGCGGGCGAATCCTGTCCCGGGCCGGGTGGCAGCGCCCGGCCAGAAAAGCTCCTGCCGGGTGAGACTCGGACTGCAAAGGCCCAGGCCAGCGGGGCGCGCCTGACCCGATTCGTGGTGGACATCGGCCCGCTGCGGACCAGCCCGGGCTTCCGCCTGCTGTACCTGGCGCGGACGGTGGCGCTGATGGTGTACGGCATCAACGCCGTCGCCGTGGCCTGGCAGGTCTATGCGCTTACGCAGTCCTCGCTGCATGTGGCCCTGGTCGGCTTCTGCCTGGCCGGCGGCCAGCTTGCCGGACTGGTGTTCGGCGGCCGCCTGGCCGACCGGCACGACCGGCGCACGCTGATGGTCGGCAGCCGGATCGCCTATGTCGGCGTCGTCGGCCTGCTGCTGGCCAACACCCTGCTGCCGCAGGCCCAGCTCGGCCTCATCTACCTGGCGGCGCTGGCCGGCGGCCTCAGCAGCGGCATCGGTGCGCCGGCGCTGATGGCGGTGCTGCCGTCGCTGGTGGCGCGCGAGCAGCTTGCCGCGGCCGGCGCGCTGAGCGCCATCGCCCTGCAGCTTGCCGCGCTGGTCGGCCCGATCGTGGCCGGGTTCCTGATCGCCGGCGCCGGGCTCGCGAGCTGCTACGCGGTGGTGATGGCGGCCTCGGCGATCACGCCGCTGCTGCTTGCGCGGCTGCCGCGGCTGGATGCCGCCCGGGCGGCCGATGAGCCGCCCGGCAAAGGACAGGAATCGGGGCAAAAAAACGGGCAGGGCGCGCTGGCGGAATGGCGCGACGGCCTGCGTTTCATCCGCCGCAGCCCGGTGATCTCCGGCATGCTGCTGCTCGACCTGATCGCCAGCCTGCTGGCGATGCCCTTCGTGCTGCTGCCCCAGATCGCCAGCGAGACGCTGGGCGGCGATGCGGCGCTGGTCGGCGTGCTGCATGCGGCGCCGGCGCTGGGCGCGCTGGTGGCCGCGCTGTCATCCGGCTGGACGCGCACGCTGAGCCGCCCGGGCCGCGTCCTGGCGGCGATGGCGGTGCTGTGGGGGCTGGCGGTGGCCGCGGCCGGCCTCACCGGCAGCCTGTGGATGATGCTGGCCTGTCTGGCGCTGGCCGGCAGCGCCGATACCGTCGGCGACATCGTGCGCGGCGCGCTGCTGCAGCAGCACACGCCGGACGGACTGCGCGGGCGGGTGTCGGCATTCTGGCTGCTGCAGTCGGCGCTGGGGCCGGCGCTCGGCGGCCTGCAGATGGGCTACGTCGCCCGGCGCTTCGCCGTGTCCACGGCCCTGCTGGCCGGCGGCTGTGCCTGTGTCGTCGGCAGTCTTGCCGCCTGGATTGCGGTGCGGGGGCGTTTTTGGGACGAAGGTGCGCCGGGCATCGACCGGAGGTGATCGGCACCGTGCCGGCTGCTGTCCTGGCCTTCATGCCAGGCTTGCGGTGCAAGCGGTGAAAAAATGCCCGCCCCTGGAGAGGGCGGGCACGCTTCCTTGCTGCGGGTTGCGGCGGCTCAGGAAGGCTTGATCGCCACCTTCAGCACGCCGTCGCGCTGGTTGGCGAACAGCTCGTAGGCGGCGACGATGTCGTCGAGCTTGTACTGGTGGGTGACGAGCACGCCGAGGTCGAGGCGATCGGCGGCGAGCACGTTCATCAGCCGGCGCATGCGCTCCTTGCCGCCGGGGCACAGTGCGGTGCGGATGGTGTGGTCGCCGAGGCCGGCGGCGAAGTTGGCGATCGGGATCTTCAGGTCTTCCGAATACACCCCCAGGCTGGACAGCGTGCCGCCGGGCTTCAGCACTTTGAGCGACTGCTCCCAAGTCGCTTGCGTGCCCAGCGCCTCGATCGAGCTGTCGGCGCCGCGGCCGCCGGTGAGCTTCATGACTTCGTCCACCACGTCGCAGTTGCGGAAGTTCAGCGTCACGTCGGCGCCCATCTTGCGGGCGATGCCGAGGCGATGATCGTTGCCATCGACGGCGATGATGGTGGTCGCGCCCAGCAGGCGCGCGCCGGCGGTGGCGCACAGGCCGATCGGGCCCTGGGCGAACACCACTACGGTGTCGCCGAGCTTGATGTTGGCGTTCTCGGCGCCCTTGAAGCCGGTGGACATGATGTCCGGGCACATCAGCACCTGCTCGTCGGTGAGGCCGTCGGGAATCGGTGCGAGGTTGGCCTGGGCGTCGGGTACCAGCACGTATTCGGCCTGGGTGCCGTCGATCATGTTGCCGAAGCGCCAGCCGGCGGTGGCCTTGTAGCCGTGGCAGCCGCACTGGCCGCCGGGCACGAGGTAGCTGCCGTCCTGCGAGGGGAAGCCGTCCTGCGCGGCATAGCTGTTGAAATTCGGGCAGATGGCGCCGGCGATCACGCGCTGGCCTTCGCTGTAGCCCTGCACGGCGCTGCCGAGCTTCTCGATCACGCCGACCGGCTCGTGGCCGATCGTCAGGCCGGGCTTGACCGGGTATTCGCCTTTCAGGATGTGGACGTCGGTTCCGCAGATCGTGGTGGTGGTGATGCGAATCAGGGCATCGTTCGGGCCGATGTCGGGAATCGGCTTGTCCACCAGTTCGATGCGGCCAGGGGCTACGAAAACGGTTGCTTTCATCATCGTCATGAGACTTCCCTCCTGGAGAGTGCCGTAGGGCTTCTTCAGTGTAGGCCAGATCGCCGGCGGACCTCTCCCGCGGGGTTTGATCCAGGTCAATGGAAGCCAGTTTTGTCGGCGCCGAATTGATCTTGATCAAATGAGAATGATTGTCATTAATTGATATAATCACGCCGTTCCGTGCGATGCCCGCCAGATGCGGCGCGGCACACGGGAAGCCGCCCGGCCCGCGTGATCCGCTCCCGGCCATGCGCGCACCTTTCGACCCGATGTTCAGCAAGCAACCGACGCCCATGCGGCTAGGCAGCCAGCCAGATTCCGATGGAGATACCCATGCTGAAGCTGTTGTCTGCCCGTGCGTCCGGGCGTGGTGATGGAATGAAGGTGCCGCTTCGCCCGGCGCCGCTGTACGGCGCGTTGCTGGCCCTGGCCGGACTGGCGCCGGCAGCCGGGCTGGCGGCCGAGGACGGCCAGCGCCTGAGCGAGGTCGTGGTCACCGCCACCCAGCGCGAGCAGGCCATCCGCGACGTGCCGGCCGCCGCCTCGGTGGTGACGCGCGAGGACATCCGCAGCAGCGGTGCCGACAACGTGCTCGGCGCGATCCGCGAGACGCCCGGCATCGGCCTGCTCGGCCGCAGCGTCGGCGGCCGCAAGACGATGTCGCTGCGCGGCATGGACGGCAAGCACACGCTCTACCTGGTCGACGGCCTGCGCGTGATCGCGACCGACGACTGGGTGGGCCACTCCGACTACCAGTACGACTGGGCGCCGGTCGACGACGTCGAACGCATCGAGGTGGTGCGCGGGCCGATGTCGGTGCTGTATGGCTCGGACGCGCTTGGCGGTGTGGTCAACACCATCAGCCGCCGTCCCGCCGACCACTGGCAGGGCAGCGTGCGCCTGTCCGGCAGCGATGCCCGCGGCGCCGGCGGCGGCGATGCGGTGGGCGGCGGCGTCCATCTGTCCGGCCCGCTCGGCGAGACCTTGCGCATCGGCCTGTCGGCGACCCACCTCGACCGCGACCCGCTCGAGCTGAAGGAGAACCGCCGGCTGTCCGAGATCGAGGGTACCAAGATGGATGCCGGCCACCTGCTGCTGTCGTGGGCGCCGCTGGCCGGCCACACCTTCGACCTGGAGCACCGCGTCGCCGACGAGGAGCGCACCCGCCAGCAGATCAGCGGCGGCACCTACTACAGGGATCTCTACGACATCGAGCGTAGCCAGTCCATCGCCACCTGGAAGGGCAACTGGGGCGAAGTCGACAGCCAGTTGCGGGTGTGGGAGTCGGACTTCTCGGTGAAGAGCAAGCGCACCAACGGCGTGGCGCCGACGCGGCCGCAGAGCATGGAGGAGCGCGGCGTCGATGGCCGTGTCGGCTTCGGCATCGGCAGCGCCCAGCACCTGACGATCGGCTTCGATGCGCGCAAGGAGGAGATGAAGAACGCCGGCCTCGCCGGCGGCAAGGACGATGCCACGCACAAGGCGCTGTACCTGCAGGACGAGATCGGCCTGTCGGACTCGGTGATGCTGACACTCGGCGTGCGCCACGACCGCCACAGCATTTTCGGCGGCGAGACGAGTCCGCGCGCCTACCTGGTGTGGCACGTCGATGATCGCTGGACCGTGCGCGGCGGCTACGGCGAAGGTTTCCGCGCGCCGACGCTGAAGCAGATCTCGCCCAACTACGAAGGCCACGAAGGGCCGCATTCGTTCTACGGCAACGGCGACATCAAGCCGGAGACCAGCCGCTCGGTCGAGTTCGGCGTGGCTTATGCGCATGACGGCATCGAGTGGGAAGCGACGGTGTTCCACAACGACGTCAAGGATCTGATCACCACGCGCCTGTTGCGCGTCACGCCGCCTTCCGGCGGGCTGCCGATCCCGCGCCGCCACTATCTATACGACAACGTCGACGAAGCGCGGATCATCGGCGTCGAAACGGCGGCGAAGTGGCAGCTCGGCCGCGGCTTCTACCTCGGCGGCAACGCGCAGTGGCTCGATACCAAGGACAAGGAGACCGGCGACGAGCTCGACGGCCGCTCCCGCATCCTGCTCAACGCCCGCGCGGGCTGGAAGCAGGGACCGTGGGATGCCGTGCTGCGGGCCGAGCACATCGGCCGCCAGTATCTCGATGGCGACCGGGCACCGTCCTACAATCTGCTGCATGCCAGCGCGGGCTACCGCATCAACGAGCACCTGGGCGTCAGTCTCGGTGTGGACAATCTGACCGATGTTCGCCTGGCCGAGAAGTCCGAAGCGTTCAGCTATTCCGAGACGCCGCGTACGCTGCGCGTGTCGCTGCACGGTTCGTTCTGATCCTGCCATTCCGCCGGCGGACGCGCGCTGAGCCGTCCGCCGGTTTTGCCTTGTTTACGACTCCTGCCAGCCCATGACTCCGGAATCCTCCCAACTTCCTGCAGAACAGCCGAACCCGCCCACGGGGACTCCCAGCCGCCGCACGCTGCTGGTGTTCGTCGCCGTGCTGTTGATTGCCGTCGTGGCGCTGTTCGCTCTGCGTGCCGCCACCGGCACGCCGCGGGTAGCGGTGGTCAGCAGCGATTTCGTCCTCGCCGGCAAATTCACCGCGCTGGGCGAGATCGGCAAGGCCGCCGGCGTCGAAGTGGATGCGCTCAACATCGATCGCGACGACGACACCCGCATCGGCGCTGCGCTGGGCGAGGCCGACCTCGTGCTGCTCGACGCGCCGCGCGAGGAAGACAGCCGCCGCCTGCTCGAACGCATGGGGCCGCTGCTCGAACAGGCGGGGGTGCCCTGGCTGCTGTCGTCGGCACGCGGGCCGCAGGCCGGCGGCGGCCTCGACGCCACCCACGGCCAGAGCTTGCACGACTATTACCGCAACGGCGGCCAGCGCAACTTCGCCGGCCTGTTCGCTTATGTGCGCCATCACCTGGCAGGCGAGCGCGGTGTCGAGGTGCCCGAGCCGGCGATCTACCCGGAAGCCGGCTTCTATCATCCGGACCACCCGGATCTGGTGGTCGCCGACCTGGCCGCCTACCGTGTCTGGCTGGGCGCGGAGCGTGCCGCGAGCAGACCGGCGGTCGGCATCGCGATCCATCGCGCCTACATCGGCAACCTCGGCATGGCCCATGTGGACGAGCTGGTGCGCCGGCTGGAAGCGCGTGGCGCGCTGCCGCTGGTGTATTTCCACCCGGCCACCGCGGGCGCCGGCGCGCTCGACCTGTTGTACGGCGACGACGGCAAGCCGGCGGTGGATGTCATCGTCAACCTGCAGGTGATGTACCAGGGTAGCCGGCGCGAGGACTACCTGCGCCTCGGCGTGCCGGTGCTGCAGGCGCTGACCTGGCGCGGCGGCAACGCCGACGACTGGCGCGCGGACCCGGTCGGCGTGCCGACCAGCGGCGTGCCCTTCTACCTGGCGATCCCGGAGTTCGCCGGGCTCACCGACCCGCTGATGGTCGCTGCGATCGAGGACGGCGACGCGGTGCTGATCCCCGAGCAGGCCGATGCGCTGGTGGACAAGGTGTTCAAGCTGATCCGCCTGCGCGCCAAGGCCAATGCCGACAAGCGCGTCGCGCTGATGTTCTACAACTATCCGGAAGGCGAGAAGAACCTGTCGGCTTCGTTCATGAACGTACCGCGCAGCCTGGCGCTGCTGACCGAGAAGCTGCGCGGCGCCGGCTATGCGGTCGAGCCGCTGGAGGAGCAGGGCATGGTCGATGCTGCTGCCGACATGCTGGCGCCGTTCTATCGTGCCGATGCGGTGCGCCGCCTCGACGAACTGGTGGCGCGCAACCTGGCCGCGCGCCTGCCGCTGGCCGACTACCTCGCCTGGTACGAGGCCCTGCCGGAGCCGGTGCGCAGCCGCATCGAAGCGCACTGGGGCGTGCCGGCCGAGGATCCGATGCTGATCGGCGCCGAAGGCGAGCGCGCTTTCGCCATCCCGCGCCTGCAGCTGGGCAATCTCGCCATCCTGCCGCAGCCGCCGCGCGGCCGCGCCGGCGAGCCGGCGGAGAAGGCCATCTACCACGACACCCGGGTGCCGCTGACCCATTTCTACCTCGCTGCCTATCTCTACGCCCGCACGCAGTTCGACGCCGATGCGCTGATCCACTTCGGTACCCACGGCAGCCAGGAATGGACGCCGGGCAAGGAGCGCGGGCTGTCGATCCACGACGACCCTTACCTGACGCTCGGCGACACACCGATCATCTACCCCTACATCGTCGACAACATCGGCGAGGCCACCCAGGCCAAGCGCCGCGGGCGGGCGACCATCATCAGCCACCAGACGCCGTCCTTCGCCCCCGCCGGTCTGCACGAAAAGCTGATGCCGCTGCACGACCTGCTGCACGAGTACGGCCTGCTCGACGACGGCGCGGTGAAGGAGCGCACCATTGCCGCGATCGTCGACGAAGCCGCGCGGCTGAACCTGATCGAGGACATCGGCTGGACGACCGAGCGCGCCCGCGCCGACTTCGTGCCCTTCGAGCGCGAGTTGCACGACTGGCTGCACGCGCTGGCGCAGACCGCGCAGCCGCTCGGCCTGCACACCTTCGGCCAGGCGCCGCAGGCCGAACACCGCCTGAGCACGGTGATGCAGATGCTGGGCGAGCGCCTGTACGGCAAGCTCGGCCTGGACGACCCCAAGGAGCTGTTCGTCGACGACTTCCGCAAGCTTTCCGAGACACCTCCTTACCGCCTGCTCGCCGGCCATCTGCTCGAAGCTGCCGCACGGGATAGTGCCGCACAGGTCAGTGCTGCGCCGAGTGGTGCCGAGGGGGGCAGCGCTTCTCCGACCGGTCAGCCTGCGGCGGCTGGAGACCGGGAAGCCCCTGCCGTGGCTGCGGATGTCGGGGCGGCCCCTGCCGGGGCGGCCCGCGCCGCGACGACCGATGCCGGGAAGGCCGCTGCCGTACCGGCCGGCTCCGCAGATCCTGAACTGGCCGAACTGTTGACCGAGGCCCGCGGCCATTTCGATGCGCTGTCGGCCGCCGGCGAGCACGTCGGCCTGCTGGCGGCGCTGGATGGGCGCTTCATCGACACCCATTACGGCGGCGACCCGGTGCGCAACCCCGAAAGCCTGCCCACCGGGCGCAACCTGTACGGCTTCGATCCTTCGCGCCTGCCCACCGAGCAGGCCTATGCCGCCGGCGCCGAAGCTTTCGCCCAACTGCTCGCCGCGCATCGCGCCCAGCACGGCAGCGAGTTGCGCAAGGTGGCGTTCTCGCTGTGGTCGGTGGAGGCGATGCGCCACCTCGGCGTGCTCGAAGCCCAGGCTTTCCATGCCCTCGGCGTCAAGCCGGTGTGGGACCGCTTCGGCCGCATCAGCGACATCGAAGTGATCCCGCGCGCCGAACTCGGCCGTCCGCGGGTGGATGTGGTGCTGTCCGCCACCGGCCTGTACCGCGACCACTTCCCCAACGTGATGCTGCATCTGGCGCGCGCGGTGGAGCTCGTCGCCGAACTGGACGAGCCGGACAACGCGGTGCGGAGCAACACCCTGGCGCTGGAAAAACGCCTGCTGGAGCAGGGTTTCTCGGCCGAGGACGCGCGCGAACACGCGCTGACCCGGATCTTCTCCGGCGAAAGCGGCAGCTACGGCACCGGGCTGGAAGACGCCGCGATGGCCACCGACACCTGGGAGGACGAAGGCAAGCTCGCCGAGCTCTACCTGCAGCGCATGCAGTACGCCTTCGGCCCCACCGAGTCGCGCTGGGGCAGCAAGCCGGCGCAGATCAACCTCTACGCCGAGCAACTGCGCGAGGTCGAGGCGGCGGTACTGGCGCGCTCGTCCAACCTCTACGGCATGCTCACCACCGACGACCCCTTCCAGTACCTGGGCGGTATCGGCCTGGCGGTGCGCCATCTCGGCGGCAAGAGCCCCGAGCTGTACATCAGCAACCTGCGCGACGCCGACAGCAGCAAGGTCGAATCCGCCGCGCGCTTCCTCGCCGGCGAACTGCGCTCGCGCTACTTCCATCCGCAGTGGATCGATGCCATGCAGCAGGAAGGCCATGCCGGCACGATGAACGTGGTCGATACCGTCAACAACTTCTGGGGCTGGACCGCGGTGGCGCCCGAGATCGTGCGCGACGACCAGTGGCAGAGCTTCTTCGACGTCTATATCGACGATTCGCTCGACATGAAGATGGACGAGTGGTTCGAGCAGCACAACCCGACCGCCAAGGCGCAGATCGCCGAGCGCATGCTGGAAGCGGCGCGCAAGGAATACTGGAACACCGACGATCAGACCCTGCGCAAGCTGGTGGAGGTGTACCGGGACGCCGTCGAACGCCTCGACTACCAGCCCGCCAGCAGCATGGTCGGCGACTACGTGCAGACGCTTGCCGCCGGCTTCGGCCTCGAGTCCGCCGGCGAGCCGGCACAGGGCGAAGCCGGCGGTGCCGCCGCGCCGGAGCAGGTCACCGGCCAGGTACTGGAGCAGGTCCAGGCCGAGCAGGGCGCCGCGCCCGCGCCCTGGTTCGAACTGTTGCTCGCCGCGCTGACCCTGCTCGCTTTCCTGGGCGGCATGCTGCGCCAGTGGCGTGTCCGGCCGTTGGCGCCATGAGGCCAGCCGCTGCCATCGCATGCAGGAGCGCCGCCGCTGCGGCGGCTTGCACGCTGGCCCTGGCCGGCTGGGCGGCGGAGCCCGACGCCACGCTGCTGCCCGAAGTCGGCGTCAGCGCCACTTTCGACGCCCTGACCGAACAGCGCCTCGCCCCCGGCGTGAAGCTGGTCATCGATGCGGAGGAAATCCGCAGCCTGGGCGGCCTGTCGGTGGCCGAGGTGCTGCGCAAGCTGCCCGGCCTGGAGCGCGCCGGCCACGGCGCGGACTCCGCCGCTGCCGGCGCCCGCGGCGTGGCGCGCGACGCGGTGCTGATCCTGGTCAATGGCGAACGCCCCACCGCCAGCGGCCGCCATGCGCTGACCCTGGTCGGCCGCCTGCCGGCCGGCGAGCTGGAACGCATCGAACTGCTGCGCGGCAGCTCGGCCGAATTCGGCGCCACGGCGGAAATCGTCGTCAACCTGGTCATGAAGGCGCCGGTGAGCCAGCGCAGCGCCTCGCTGCGCGTGGTCGGCGGCCAGCGCGGCGACGAGCCCAACGCCCAGCTCACCGCCAGCCTCGGCGGCGGGCAGGGCGGCTTCAGCTGGCTGCTGCCGGTCACCGTGAACCGCCATCGCATGCCGGTCGACAGCCGGCAGTGGCGCACGCTGCCGGCCGCGTGGTCCGCCGAAACGTTGTCCGGCCATTACAGCGTCGATGAACTGATCCTGTCGCCGCGGCTGTCGTGGAAAGCCGGCGACACCCGCCTGAGCCTGTGGCCGAGCTATTACCGCAACGATGGCCAGCGCCGGCAGACGGCCGAGCGCGGCGAGGCCGGCGAGCCGCTGGCGGCCGCCCGCCACGACCGCGAGCGCAGCGCCTTCCGCATCGCTCGGCTGCGCGCCGACGGCGAAACCCGCGTCGGTGCGGACGGCAAGCTCAGCACCCGGCTGGCGCTGATGGACGGCGAGCGCGACACCCGCACCCGGCGCGCCGGGCCGCTGTCGCCGGCCTGGTCCGAATCCCTCGACCGCCACGAACGCGAATTCACCGGCTCGCTGCGGCTGGACCAGGCGCTGGCCGAGACCCACCTGCTGTCGCTGGCGCTGGAGGGCGCGGCCTTTTCCCGCCATGACCGCCAGGCGCTGGATACCGCGCGCCACCGCCATGTGGTGCGCGAGCGCAATGCCGCGCTGTGGCTGCAGGACGAATGGACCTTGAGCGAAACCCTCACGCTGACCACCGGCCTGCGCCTGGAAGTCGCCCGCCAGTATGCCGGCAGCGGCTGGCACAGCGAGCGGGCGGTGTCGCCCTCGCTCGCGCTGCGCTGGCAGGCGGCCGAGGCCTGGGTGCTGCGCGCCTCGGCCGGCACCGGCCTGCGCGTGCCCAAGCTGGACGAGATCACGCCGCTGGTGACGCGCAGTACCGAGTACAACACCCCGCTGGAAGCCGACATCGGCGGCAATCCCGATCTTTCGGCCGAACGCGTGCTGCGTGTGGAGCTCGGCGTCGAACGCTATCTCGCCGGCGAGAAGAGCGTGCTCGGCCTGAATCTGTACGCGCGCCGCACGCGCGACTTCATCGAGCGCCATAGCGCGCTGGAGGCCGGACGCTGGGTGGACCGCCCGTACAATGCCGGCGACGCCCGCCACTGGGGCGTGGAACTGAGCGCCAGGCTCGACGCCGCGCTGCTTGCCAGGGCGCTGGACGGCGGCAGCCTGCGCGCTACGCTGACCCTGCCGCACGCACGGGTGGACGATGCTCGCCTGGGCATCCGCCGCATCGCCAACGACACCCCGCGCCATCTTTTCAGCCTGAGCTACGAGCACGCGCCGGCGGGCGTGGCCACCCGCTTCGGCTTCCAGCTCAAGCACAGCGGCCCGGCGCGCACCCGCCTGGGCGACGAGCGCATCGCCCGCATCCGCAGCGGCACCCGGCTGGACGCCCACATCACCCGCCAGATCGCCCGCGGTGTCGATCTGCGCCTGTCGGTGGACAACCTGCTCGGCGCCGACGAGCGCCAGCATCGCCATGCGCGCCATGGCGCGGAAAGCTGGCGCCTGGACGGGCGCGACAGCGGCGAGCGCACTTGGCTGCTGGCGCTGGAAGGCAAATGGTAGGGCGCAGGCTCACTGCCCCCGAGCCTTCGTCACGATCCCACCGCGTGACGAAGAGTGGTTCATCCGGGAGGTCGGGGCGTCGCGTCGTAGTACTTGTGCATCCAATCGGGCAGGCGGTGAGGAAATCCGTTTTCGCCGTCCGCATCCTTTCACTTCCCCCGGAGAAAAAGAAGCATGTCGCAAATCGTCGAATCGGCCATGTACGGCCTTTCCCAGTTGTTCCTGCTGCCGGTGCTGCTGCTGGTCGCCGCCCTGTTCTTCTATGCCTTCTATGCGCTCGGCTGCTTCGCCGTGCAGGCCAGGCAGCGGCAGCGGGGTGAACTGCGCGCCTTCGAACTGCGTGCGGCGCTGAGCGCCCGCCCGGGCCTGCACCTGACCGCGCTCGAAGCGATCGCGGTCAAGCGGCTGGAAATGCTGCGCATCGCCAGCCGGGTCGGCCCGATGCTCGGCCTCGTCGCCACGATGATTCCGATGGGGCCGGCGCTGATGGCGCTGGCCGACGGCCAGTTGCAGGAAGTCAGCCGCAACCTGATGGTCGCCTTCTCGGCGGTGATCCTGGCCCTGATCGCGTCCGCGATCACCTACGGCATCGCCAGCGTGCGGCGGCGCTGGCTGGCCACCGAACTGGCCGAGATCGAGCACGAAAGCCTGCCCGAGACGCGGGAACACGACGATCCCGTGGCGCCGCTGGCTGCGGAGGGCGTGCTGTGAGCACCCGCCCGAACGCTCCCGCGGCGGCGCTGCCGCCGGCCAGGGCGCGCGGCGCCGGCGGCCCTCGCCGCGCCGGCCTGCGCCTGATGGACGACATCGAGGCCGACGATCCCATCCTGTCGGTGGTCAACCTGATCGACGTGTTCCTGGTCATCATCGCCGCGCTGCTGCTCGCCGTTGCCAGCAACCCGATGAATCCCTTCGTCCAGGAAGACGTGACAGTCATCAAGAACCCCGGCCAGCCCAACATGGAGATGATCGTCAAGAAAGGCGAGATCATCGAGCACTACCAGGCCAGCGGCGAGATCGGCACCGGCGAAGGCTCGCGTGCGGGTGTGGCCTATCGGATGAAGGACGGCTCCTTCATCTACGTGCCGGAGACGGATCAAAAGGACTGAGCCAGGTGGGCGGCCTGCCGCAGCAGGCCGCGGTGGTTTCAGCCCGCCAGCGCCGCCTCGATTTCGGCGAAGGTGCGCGGCAGGTCGAAGCCGAGCACCGGCACGCCGAGCAGGCGGCCGATGTGGGTGGCCGAGAACAGGCCGCGCACGCGCGGCTGGCCGGTCGCGGGGTCGGTATCCTCGATCAGGATGTGCTGGCGGCCGAGGTTCTTCAGTGCCTCCAGCACGTCGGCCACGCGGGCATTCAGGATCTCCCCGAGATACAGCGTGTCGATGGTGGCGATCGGTGTCATCAGGTCGCCGACCGTCAGTTCGTCGTGCCTGCAGGAGCGTGCACGGGTGATCTGCAGCGGTTTTTCGCCGAGGATGTCGCGCGCGGTGATGACGCCGGCAAGCCGTTCCTGTCCGTCGAGCACCATCAGCAGGCGTACGCCGCGCGAAATCATGCGGGTATTGGCTTCGCTGATCGAGTCGCCGGCGGTGATGGTGGCCGCGCTGACGCGGGTGAAATCGGTCATTGCCTCGATGGCGGGCGAGTCTGCGCCGATCAGGTAGAAGCCGGGAGCGCACAGCGAGGCGTGCGGGGACAGCTTGTGCGCCTGTACACGAGTCGGCAGAGTCATTGTGTCTTCCTCCAGTGGATGATCGGTGTTGTTTGCGGGCATCGGGGCCACAAACCACTCTAGCATCGTGGATTCTCTTTCGCTCGGGCGTTCGGGCCGTATGCCGCAGTGGTGTGCGCAAGGTGAATCGGGTGCGGAATGGTGTCCGTTCGTGCTCCCTGAGCTGCCATGCTCAGGTGGGGACGTGTCCGGGTTTGGAGAAAGGCTGCACACTCAGCGCCGCTGGCTGTTGAGCATCAGCAGGAAGTAGATCCCGCCGATGCCGGCGGTGACGATGCCGACCGGCAGGTCGGCCGGCGCGACGACGATGCGCGCGAGCCAGTCGGCGGCCATCAGCAGGGCGCCGCCGAGCAGCGCGCAGGCCGGCAGCAGGCGCAGATGCGCACCGCCGGCCAGGTAGCGCGCCAGATGCGGCACCACCAGGCCGACGAAACCGATCGCACCGGCCTGGGAGACCAGCACCGCCGTCATCAGCGTCGCCACCAGCAGCAGCGCGAGCCGGGTGCGGCGAACGTCGATGCCCAGCGTGGTGGCGCTTTCCTCGCCCATCGTCAGGGCATCGAGCCGGCGGCCGTGATAAAGGCAGAACAGGAAGCCGGCGGCGACCACTGCGGCGGGCAGCGCCAGCATCGGCCAGCGTGCGCCGCCCAGGCTGCCGAGCGCCCAGAACAGCGCCGACTGCGCCACCTCGCGACCGCCCCAGTAGATCAGGAAGTTGCTCGCCGCCGAGAGCAGGAAGGCAACCGCGACGCCGGCCAGCACCAGCCTTTCCGGCGCTTCGCCGCGCCGCGGAAAGGCCGAGCCGGCGACCAGTACCAGCGCCAGCGTGGCGCCGCAGAACGCGGCCAGCGCGATGGAGGTGGTGCCGACCGAGGCACCGGCCAGCGTGATCAGGCCGACCACGCCGAGCGTCGCCCCGGCAGACAGGCCGAACAGGTAGGGGTCGGCGAGCTGGTTGCGCGTGCTGGCCTGCAGCACCGCGCCGGCCACGGCCAGCCCTGCGCCGACCAGGAAGGCGAGCAGCATGCGCGGAATGCGCAGCCCCAGCAGGATGCGGGCCGAGGGACTGTCCAGCACGCCGGAGGGGTCGCCGTGCATTGCCGCGTGCAGCAGCTCGTACAACTGTGCCGGCGTGAAACTGAGCGTACCCTTGAGCAAAGTGCCGACGGCGAGCGCCAGCGTGCATGCAGCCAGGAGCGACAATCGCAGCGCATACGGCACGGGACGGGTGGACAAGCGTGTCATGGCGCAGGCTTCGACGGGTAGAACGCCAGCCAGGGGCGCCCGGTGCGCGGATCGTCCAGCACTTCGCTATCGACGCCGAAAACCTCCCTCAGCAGGCCGGGCCGCAATACCTCCACCGGCGTTCCGCAGGCCACCGCAGTGCCCCTGGCGAGCACCAGCACGCGGTCGCAGTAGCGTGCGGCGAGATTGAGATCGTGCAGCGAGACGACTGCGCTCAGTCCCAGCGCCCGCATTTTCTCCAGCGCATCGAGCTGGTGGCGGATGTCCAGATGGTTGGTGGGCTCGTCGAGCAGCAGCAACACGGGATCGCGCACCAGGGCGCGGGCAAACAGCACGCGCTGGCGCTCGCCGCCGGACAGCAGGGCGAAGCGGGTGTCGGCGAGGGCGTCGAGTTCGAAGGCGGCCAGCGCGCGCGCCACGGCGCCGTCGTGGCTGCCGTCCCACCACTGCCAGCGGCCGATTCGCGGCAGCCTGCCGGTGGCGACGATGTCACGCACGCTCAAGGCGAAATCGGCCGGCGTGTCCTGCGGCACGACCGCCACCTCGCGGGCGAAGTCGCGTGCCGTCCATCGCCAGATGTCGATGCCGCGAAGCCGGACCTCGCCGGCGCTCGGCCGCAGATGGCGGTACAGCAGGCGCAGCAAGGTGGTCTTGCCGGCGCCGTTGGGGCCGAGCACGCCCAATACTTCGCCGGGCTGCAATGCGAAGCTGATGCCGCTCACGATGGCCTGCCCCGGTCTGCTGTGCCAGGCGAGGGCGTGGGCCTGAAGCAAAGGCCCGGCAGGGGCGGTGCCGGACATGCTCATTGCGCCGCGGGAGGCAGCTTGGCGGCTGCGGCGTGCAGTTCGCGTGTCAGGCGTTCCAGCACTTCGCCGCTCTTGATGCCGGGCACGGCCGCGGTGAAGCGCAATTCGATGAAGCGGCCGTCGCGCACGGCCGGCAGGGCCGACAGGATGGGGTCGTGCAGCAGGAAGCTGCGCTTGTCGGCGGCGCTCGACCAGTTGGCATCGATCAGCACGATCACGTCCGGCGAGCGCGCCACGACCTGTTCCCAGGATACGTTCCCGCGGCTGAGATCGAGGTCGTCGAAGACGTTGCGGGCGCCGCTGAGCGACAGCATGGCGGTGACGAAACCGCGCCCGCCTTCGACGATGGGGGCGCGCAGATCGCTGTCGAACACCAGCACATTCACCGGTCGCGGCAGCGGTTGACTGCGTGCCGCCGCGAGCTGCGCGGAAAACCTGTCGGCCAGGGTTTGCGCCCGCTGCTCCGCGCCGAGCAGCCGGCCCATCGTCCGCAGGTCGTGCAGCACGTCGCCAAAAACATCGGCAGTGCGCTGCAAGGGATCGCAGGCCTCCTCGACGAGATAGCTGCCGATGCGTTCGGCGCTCAGCACGTCGCGTGTTCCCGGCCCGCGCCCCGGCATGAAGGCGGTGGCGAAGCCGGCGACGAGGAAATCGCTTTCATGGGCGAGCACCGCCTCCAGCGACGGGTAGCGGCGGGCGATGACCGGTACGCCCTGGTACAGGCCGCTGGCTGCTGCCTCGGCGTCGTCGTCGAGCCAGCTGACGCCGATCAGGCGGTCCTTGCCGCCCAGTGCCAGCACCAGGTCGGCGGCATGCTGGTTCAGCGCGATGATGCGTTGCGGTGGATGCGGCAACTGCCATTCCTGCCCGCAGTTGTCGTAGCGCAGCGGCGCCGTATCGTCCGTGCTCGCGCCATGTGCGGGCGTGCCGGAAATCAGTGCCGGCGCAAGCAGCAGTGCTGGCAGGAGCCTTTGTGCCAGGGAGCGGCAAGCGGGCAGGAAGGCAGCTGGCAGGGCGGACGGAATGATGGGCACGGTGCGGTTTCGCGAGTGTTCGGCATGCCGGCAACGTCATATACGGCGGCCGTGGAGTGTGGATGGCCGAGTTGAAGCCTCGGCCAGACCGCCCGCAACGCGGCGGGCGGTCTGGCGCGGGTGAATCAGAAACGGTAGGTGTAGCGCAGTTCGGCGTTCAGCGGCCGGCCGAGTTGCGGCACCAGGCGGCTGCCGTTGGTGATCAGCGCGGTGCCGTAGTCGCGGTCGAACAGGTTCTCCACCAGCAGGCTCAGCTTGTGGCTGCGCGCGGCGTCCAGATAGTAGTACGCGCTGGCATCGACGACGGCATAACGGCCGTATTCGACGGTGGCGTTGTGAGCGATGTCGGCAATGAAGCGCCACGCCACTTCGCCGCCGAAGCGGGCATCGTTGCTGTCGAAGTTGACGCGCGCCCGTGCCATCCAGGCCGGCACGCCGGTCAGGCGGGAGCCGTTCTGCGCTTCGCTGATGGTGCGGACGTAGTCGCCGCCGATGCCCCAGTTGCGGGTCAACTGGAACTGGCCGTCGAACTCGATGCCCTTGACGTCGATTTCGCCCTTGCTGTTGTTGTACTGGCCGCCGACGACGGAAATGAGGTCCTCGACCTTGCGCTTGAAGACTGTGGACGACAGGCGCAGCGGCAGATTGGAGCTGCGCGACACCCAGTCGAAACCCAGCTCGATGTTGCGGCTGCGCTCGGGCTTCAGGCCGGTATTGCCGAGCAGCCCGTCCTCGAACGAGTAAAGCTGGTAGGCGGTGGGCAGCTTGAAGGCGGTGCCGATCTGGCCGCGCAAGGCCCACTGGTCGTCGAGCTGGTAGCGCGAACTGAGGTTCCACACCGTGGCGCTGCCGCCGCCGCTCATTTTCTCGTGGCGCACGCCGACGGCCGGTTGCCATTTCGGTGCGGATTCGAATACCGGACGGAACTGCACGTAGGCGCCATAGGCTTCGGCCTGGTGGTCATGGACTTCGGTGATGTCGTCGCGGGCACGGTAGCGCTGGCTGTCCACACCGAACACGAGTTCGTGCGCGCCGGGCAGCACGGCGGTGGCCTGGGCCTGCACGCCCCAGTCCTTGAAGCCCCAGTAGTCCTTGTCGTTGATCACGCTGATGCCGCCGCCCGGCAGGTTGTAGACGCGGGTGTAGTCGGTGTCCCACTTGTTGAAGTGGCCCTTGACGAAATAGCGGAAGCTGTCGTTCGGCGCATGCTCGAAGGTCGCCGTCAGGATGTGGTGGTCGCGGACGTTGCGCGTGTCACGGTTTTGCGTCGGCCGGGCGAAATCGAGATCGGCGTCGGTGTATTGGTAGAACAGCTCGGCGCGCGCATTGTTGCCGAAGTTCTGCGCCAGCTTGGCGCCGACCGTGGTGACTTCGTAGGCGCGCTTGCGCTTGGTCAGCGTCGCCGTGGTGTCGCTGCGGCGATAGGGCTCGTAGCCGTCGGATTCGTTGTGGCTGGCGAAGGCGAGGAACTCGAATGCGCCGAGGCCGTTCTCGAACACGCGCTCGACGCGGCCTTCGGCATTGATGCCGCCGAAAGTGTCCACGCCGATGCTGGCCTGGCCGGAATATTCGCTGCTCCGGGCGCGGCGGGTGACGATGTTGATGACGCCGGAAATGGCCTGGGTGCCGAAGAACAGGCTCTGCCCGCCCTTCAGCACTTCGATGCGCTCCACCGCGGCGGCCGGCAGCGTATCGATGTAGATGCCGCCGTACAGGCGGTTGTTGAGGCGCACGCCGTCGAGCAGGATCAGGGTGTCGTCGGTGCGGCCGCCGAGCAGCGACACCGCGGTGTAGTCGAAGGGGCCGTTCTTGGGCGCGATGAACAGGCCGGGCACGTACATCTGCAGCACCCGCGCCACGTCCGCGCTGGGGCCAGCGCGCTCGATCTGCTCGCGGGTGACGATTTCGGTCTTGCTGCCGAACTGGGCCAGTTCGGCGGTGGTGGTGGTCTCCACCGAGGGTGCCTCGATCACGACGCTGTTGAGCGTGACGGTGGGCGTCACGGCCCACAGCGGCTGGCACAAGGCCGCGCAGGAGAGCGCCAGCGCGGAGCGGAGGCCTTGAGGAATGGAAGTTTTCATGATGTGTCGCATCGCCTGCAAACGGCAAAAAAGTACGTGCAGACCGTGCGTCCCTGCGGCGACAGCAGACGATTGCGGCATGCGACGGAGAAAGCTTCTGCCGGCACGCGCACAAAAGACGGACAACCCACACCCCGGAGTTGGTACTTCTTCCTGATCCGGCCGGTCTTCTGGCTCGCCTTCGACCGATGCCACCGCCTTCCCGGGCAACTGAACGGCCCAGTGGCATGGATGGCGGCATCTGAAAGGTTTACAGCAGCGGGGGCTGCGCCGGGATGGCGAGGCTGACGAGCCTCGTGTACCGGACTTCCCGTTTCACCCGGCCACGCGGCTGCGCGGACGGACACCGGATCAAGTGGCGGCGAGCATACGCAATCGGATGTAGCGTCGCAAGCTTGTGCCTGCACTGCGAAACCCGGCTTGCCAGGCATCGGCGTCGCTGCCGTAGCGATATACTGCCCGTCGCGTCGATGTGGCTGCGCACCTGTGCGTGGCGCGATCGACGAGAACTACAGGTGCTGGGCATCCACCTTCGAGGGAGGTGCCTGGGTAAACGGGAACAAGGTGCGTGCGGCCGGAGCGATGATGGCTTCGGTGGCACAAGGCCTTGGCTGCCCCCGCAACGGTAAGCACATCGGGATTCACCCCGGCTCCGGCCGTCGAGCGATCGACGCCCGGGCCAGCCACTGATGCGCCACGTGGCTTCCGCCGAGGAAGCGCGCGAACGCATCGGGAAGGCGGTGAGTCCGGTATCCGGCGCTGTGCGCCCGGATACGCTGTGCGAGCCCGGAGACCGGCCTGTTGGCGTCGTGCATCCCGCGTCGGATGCGCGGCTTTTGGCAACAGACCGTCTGCGGGGAAGCAGGTGGTGGCTCCAGGTGGTCCGGATGTCGTGTGCATCGGGTGACGTGGTGTGCCGCTGCGCATGTCCGGACGGTCAGCACTGCGATCTGACCATGAAACTCACCAAATCTTGTGTTTCCCGCCGTAGCCCGGCGAAGCTTCGCCCGCTCCCCTTCGCCCTGCTGGCGGCATTCCTGTCCGCGCCCGCCGTGGCGCAGACCACCTTGGCACCGGTGGAGGTGACGGCCGTGCCCGACGGCAGCCTGGGCCTGAACCGGCCGTCCGCCACCGGCAGCCGCACCGGCCTGTCCGCGCAGGAGCTGCCAGCCAGCCTGGAGCAGATGGATGCCGACACGATGCGCCGGCGCGGCGACTTCGGCGTCGTCGAGGCCGTCACCCGCACGACCGGCCTGACTTCGCAGGGCACCGGCGGCAACGGCGGCCTGTCGTTTTCCGTGCGCGGTTTCGCGGGCGTGAATTCGGTTGGTGTCGCCGAAGACGGCGCGCGCATCGGCACCGCCGCCGGCACGATCAACTATCCCAACACCAGTTGGGGTTACGAGCGCATCGAAGTGCTGCGCGGCCCGGCTTCGATCGTCTCTGGCGCCGGCACGGCGGGCGCCGTCATCAACGCGGTGCGCAAGCAGCCCAGCCGCGAGCGTTCCACCGAACTGCTGCTGGGCCTGGGCCAGTACGACACCTACCGCCTGGGCTTGGGCGCCACCGGCCCCATCGGCGAGATCGCCAGCTATCGCGTCGACGTCTATGGCCACCAGTCGGATGCCAAGCGCGACCATGCGCGTTCGCACGGCGGCAAGCTCATGAGCACGCTGCGACTGCAGCCGTCGAGCGATCTGCGCTTCGAACTTCTGGCCGACTTCAGCGAGCAGAAGCCGGGGGACTACTGGGGCACGCCGGTCTACAACGGCAAGGTGATGAAGCATCTGCGCCACGAGAACTACAACGTCACCGACGGCGTCGTCCGCTACAAGGACACCCGCCTGCGCGCGCGGGCCGAATGGACGGCCAACGAGTGGCTGAGCATCCGCAACGAGGTCTATCACTTCGCTTCCGACCGGCACTGGAAGAACGTCGAGGGCTATCGCTACGACCCGGCGACGGACACGGTGTCGCGCTCCGACTACCTGGAAATCTTCCACGACCTGGAGCAGACGGGCAACCGCCTGGAAGCGACCATCACCGCCGGCCAGCACAAGGCGGTGCTCGGCTGGGAATACTCGCAGGCCGACCTGCGGCTTTCCAACAACGCGCCCTACGGTGGTTCGTCCAGCGTCGATGCGCGCGATCCGATCCATGGTCTGTGGGTGAACCCGGGCGTCACCCAGCCCAAGACCGATACCGACACCACCCAGAATGCCTTCTACTTCGAGGATGCCTGGCGCTTCAGCGACAAGTGGCAGCTGCTGTTCGGCGCGCGCCGCGACCTGAGCGACTACGACCGCCGCGACCGGCTGACCGGCGTGTCCTTCGGCAAGAAGCTGTCCGGCACTTCGTGGCGGCTGGGGCTGACGCACTTCGTCAGCGACGATCTCAGCGTTTATGGCCAGGTCAGCAAGGGCTACGACCCGATCGACAACATGCTGTCGCTGAGCCTGGCCAACAGCGCGTTCAAGCTCGCTTCGGCGAAGCAGGTCGAAGTGGGCCTGAAGCAGCAGTTCGGCCAGGGCCTCGGCGAATGGACGGCGGCGATCTACCGCATCGAGAAGGACGACATCATCACCCGCGACCCGGTGCAGCCGGCGATTTCGGTGCAGGGCGGCAGCCAGCATTCCAAGGGGATCGAGTTGACTGCAGTGCTGCGGCCGACCCGGCAGCTGATGTTCGAAGGCAACTACGCACTGATCGATGCCGAGTTCGACGAACTGGTCGAAGCCGGTGGCGCCGACCGCGCCGGCAACCGGCCTGCCAATGTGGCCCGCAACATCGCCAACCTGTGGGGGCATTACCTGATCGGCGACTGGCAGGCTTCGCTGGGTGCGCGCTATGTCGGCAAGCGCTACGCCAACAACGCCAACTCGCTGACGCTGCCGTCCTACACCGTGTTCGACGCCGCCATCAGTTGGCAATACGACCAGAACACCACGCTGCGGCTGCTCGGCCGCAACCTGACCGACAAGGTCTATGCGGCGGCTTCCTACGGCGGCAACTTCGTCATGGGCGACGACCGCAGGGTGGAGTTGATTGCCGAGATGAAGTTCTGATGCCATCGGCCGTGCCGGTGCTCGGCCGGCACGGCCGTTGAGGGAACAACAATGTGGATCAATCGTTTTCTGCTGATGGCCGGTGCCGGCGTGCTGGGAGCCTGCGCACCGGATGCGCCGCCGGTCACCTCGGCGCCGCCGGTGGCCGAAGATCGGGTGCAGCCGGTCAGCATCGACGTCTGCGGCGAAACGCTGCGCTACGACAGCGTGCCGCAGCGGGCCGTCACGCACGACGTCAACATCACCGAGATCTTCCTGTATCTAGGTCTTGGCGACCGTCTGGTCGGCTACAGCGGCATCCGCGGCAACAAGAACATCGCGCCGGAATACCGCGAGCAACTGGCCAAGGTGCCCGAGTTGTCCCGGAAAGGCATGAACATCGAGGCGATCGTCGGTGCCCGGGCCGATTTCGTCTTCGCCGGCTGGAGCTACGGCTTCCGCGAAGGCGAGGTGACGCCGGCGGCATTGCGGGAGTTCGGCATCCAGTCCTACATCCTGACCGAGTCCTGCGTGCGCAAGGTGGCGCGCACCCGGGTGTCGCTGGAGGACACCTTCAACGACATGCTCAATCTCGGCCGGATCTTCCGCATCGAACAGCGCGCCCAGGCGCTGGTCGCGCAGCAGCGCGCCGAGCTGCAGGCCATCACCGATGCACTGGCAGGCATCGAATCGCGGCCGAAGGTGTTCGTTTATGACGGCGGCACCGATGCTTTCACCACCGCGGGCCGTTTCGGCATGCCCAATGCCATGATCGAAGCCGCCGGCGGCAGCAACATCTTCGACGACATTCCCAGCAACTGGCCGCGCGGCAACTGGGAAGACGTCGTCGAGCGCAACCCCGAGTGGATCGTGATCATCGACTACGACCACCCCGATCCCGAGGGCAAGATCGACTTCCTGCGCTCCAGGCCCGAGCTGTCCGAAGTCGAGGCGATCCGGCGCGGGAATTTCGTCGTCCTCACCTATGCCGAGGCCACGCCCGGGCCGAGCAACGTCGCGCGCGTGCGCACGCTGGCGCAGGCCTTCCATCCCGGACGGATGCAGTGAGGCAGCAGGACGTACTGCCAGTCCGAAGCGGGGAAGCCGCGGACGTCCTTTCTGCACGGCGGCGGCGCATGCCGGTGCTGCTGCTCGCGCTGGCCGGCCTGCTGCTGCTCTCGATCACCTTCGGCATCACGCTGGGGCCGGTGGATATCTCGCCGGGCAGCGTCTGGCGCATCGCCGGCCACGAGCTTGCGCTGCGGCTGGGGCTGGACTCGGCGCCGGGCGAATGGACGCATGCCCAGCATCAGATCGTGTGGCTGATACGCATGCCGCGCGTGCTGCTGGCGGCGCTGGTGGGCGCCGGGCTGGCGGTGGTCGGCGTGACCATGCAGGCGATGGTGCGCAACCCGCTGGCCGACCCCTATCTGCTTGGCGTGTCGTCCGGCGCCTCGGTCGGCGCGGTGATGGTGCTGGCGTACGGCGTGCTGGGCTTCGCCGGCATCTATGCCTTGCCGCTGGGCGCGTTCTGCGGTGCGCTGCTGGCCTGCGTCGCGGTGTATTGGCTGGCGCACAGCAGCGGCCGGCTGCTGGCGCCGCGGTTGATCCTGGGCGGGGTGGCGATCGGTTATTGCCTCAGCGGCATCACCAGCCTGATCACGCTGACCGCCGGGCAGCGCGAACTGGCCAATGCGGTGCTGTCGTGGACATTGGGCAGCCTGGCCGGCACGCGCTGGGACGAACTCGGCCTGCCGGCGCTGGTGCTGGTCGCGGGCATCGCCTGGCTGCTGCTGCAGGCGCGCGGCTTGAATGCCCTGCTCGCCGGCGACGAAACCGCCAGCACCCTGGGCGTGGATACGACGCGGATGCGGCGCGGCCTGTTCGTGCTTGTGTCGCTGCTGACCGGCGTGATGGTGGCCGTCAGCGGCGCCATCGGCTTCATCGGCCTGATGGTGCCGCACGTCACCCGCATGCTGGTGGGCACCGAGCACCGCCGCGTGCTGCCGGTGGCGGCGCTGGTCGGCGCCATCTTCCTGGTGTGGGTGGATGCGGGCGCGCGCATCGCCTTTGCGCCCACCGAACTGCCGGTCGGCATCATCACCTCGCTGATCGGCGGTCCCTTCTTCGTCTGGATGCTGTATCGGCGCGGCATGTCGCCCGGAGTGGGGCGATGAAGCTGCAGGCAAGCCAGCTGCACTGGCGTCCGTCCCATTCCGGCACGGCGCGGGCGATCGTCGAGGACGTGTCGCTGCACGTCGGCGACGGCGAACTGGTCGGCCTGATCGGCCCCAACGGCAGCGGCAAATCCACCGTGCTGCGCATGATCTACCGCATCCTGCGGCCGACGGCGGGCGCGGTGTCGATCGATGGCCGCGACGTATGGGACATCTCCGCGCGCGAGAACGCCCGCCTGATGGCGGTGCTGGCGCAGGAGCAGGGCGGCGGTTTCGACGCCGGCGGTGATTTCGGCGGCTTCAGCGTGCGCGAGATGGTCTCCATGGGGCGCACGCCGCACAAATCGCCCTTCGCCCGCGACGACCGGCGCGATGCCGACATCGTTCAGTCCGCGATGCAGCGCACCGGCGTGCTGGTCATGGCTGAACGCAGCTTCGCCACCCTGTCCGGCGGCGAGAAGCAGCGTGTGCTGATGGCTCGCGCGCTCGCCCAGGAAGCCGGCTTGCTGGTGCTGGACGAGCCAACCAATCACCTGGACGTGCGCTACCAGTTCGAGATCATGAACCTGATCCGCAGCCTGGGCGTCACCGCCATCGCCGCCTTGCACGAGCTGCATATCGCCGCGCACTACTGCGACCGGCTCTACCTGCTGCAGAGCGGTCGCCTCGCAGCCAGTGGATCTCCCGCCGAGGTGCTGACCGAAGAAACCATCGCCAGTGTTTATGGCGTCCGCGCCGCCGTCCGCCTGCATTCGCAGACGGGCAAACCCCATATCGAATTCATGCCCGATGAACCCGTCTGATATGTCGCAAACGCCGCCTGCCATCATCCTGCTGGGACGCGGCGGCCTCGGCCCCGCCGCCAGGGAAGAGATGGAATCCATGATCGAAGGCGTGCGTGCGGCCCTGCCCGATACCCGGGTGGAACCCGCCTTTGTCGACCGCGAAGCACCTTCGCTGCCGGAAGCGCTGGACGCCTGCGCCGGCGTACATAGGATCGTCGTGTTGCCGGTATTCATCCCCGGCGACAAATCCCTGCTGCGCTGGCTGCACAAGGTCGCGATGCGCTGGCGTGCTCGCCAGCCGGCAGATGTGCCCCTGCCCGAAATCGCCTTTGCCCCTGCGCTCGGCAGCCTGCCGGAACTCCCGGCCATGCTCGCCCGCCAGGCCTGCGTCGCCGATCAACTGCCCGACGTGGCGGACTCCGCGGGCGGCGACTGGCAGCGCGATCCCATCGCCTGGTCGAACATCCCGCCCCACAAACGCCACGTGCTGTTCTGCCTCGGGCCGCGCTGCGCCGCGCTCGGCGGCGCCACGCTCTGGCAGCACCTCGGCGACCGCCTGCGTGCCAGCGGCAAACTGCAGAAAACCGTGATGATGCTGCAGACCAGTTGCCAGTATCCCTGCAACCACGGGCCGCTGATGATCGTCTATCCCGATGGAACCTGGTACGGAAAATTGGACGAGGCGGCCATCGACCGCATCGTCGACCAACATCTGGATCAAGGGACGGTGGATGAGGAGTGTTGCGTGTATCGGGGTGAGGGTGATTCGAGGCGGTGAGTGCAGCGCAACCGAGGGTGACGGTTTACAGGTCGGGTGTTTCTGCCCATGCTTCGACGTGAGAGTCCGTCGCTCCATCATGAGGAAAAGACAATGGTTGCTACCGTATCCGCTACGTCCGGTATTGCGCGAAAAGCTGCCAAGGTTTCGCTGGACGAAGCGCTGCTTGCCGAGGCCGAAGTGCTGCATATCGATATTTCGCAGGCAGCCGAGGCAGGGCTGGCGAGCGCAGTAGCCGCGAAAAGGGGCGAGCGTTGGCTGGCGGAGAATCGAGAGGCGCTGGAGAGCTCCAATGCCTATGTCCAGGAGCATGGTTTGCCGCTGGCGCAGTACAGGGGTTTCTGATGGCCCGCTTCGGGGTTTACCGGCATCCGGAAGGGGTAGGTTATCTGCTCGATGTCCAGGCCGATCTGCTGGATCATCTGAATACACGGATGGTTGTGCCTCTGCTGCCATTGGACAGGGCACCAAAGCCGGCGAAGACGCTGAATCCGGTTTTCGAGGTGGAGGGCAAAGAGGTGTCGATGGTGACCCAATTCATGGCAGCGGTTCCTGCGCGCATGTTGACGGCCACAGTGCCCGGACTTGAGGACAGGCGTGCTGAGATTACGAGCGCATTGGATCTTCTGTTCCAGGGGGTCTGACTATCGGCCTGGCGATTGGGTGGCAGACGTGGTGATCGCAATCGATCTTTCTTTGCCGTGTATTTGTCAGAGGGGGCGTTGAGATGCTGAAAATCAGGCATATAGACCACCTCGTGCTCAGGGTGGCCGATGTCCGGGCGATGCTCGATTTCTACGTCGGCGTGATTGGCTGCTCGCTGGAGAGGGTCCAGGATGAGCTTGGCCTGTACCAGCTCAGGGCTGGCGATTCGCTGATAGACCTGATTCCCGTGGATGGCCGCCTGGGCAGCATGGGCGGAGTTGCTCCGGGGAAGGAAGGCAGGAACCTGGATCATTTCTGCCTTCGCATCGATCCCTTCGACGCCGAGGAGATCGTTCGCCACTTGAAGAGCAAAGGCGTCGAGCCGGGTGCCGTCGAATCCCGCTATGGGGCGGAAGGCCAGGGGCCGTCGATCTATGTAAGCGATCCGGAAGGAAATGTCGTCGAGCTGAAAGGGGCGCCATGGGCGTCCGGCAACTGAGGCCATACTGGAAAGACAATGGACGCCGACCTGCAGGATATGTCGCGAGAGCAGTTGATCGTGGAGGTTCTCAAGCTGCGTCAAGGCATCCGCGCGCACAGGGACAGTACCGGCCATGATCTGTGCTGGCACCATCCGGCGCTGTGGGCGCTCCTGCCGGAGAAAGTGGAACCCAGGATAGCCGTTCCAGAGTGGCCGCACTTCATGCGTGGCTGCATCAGGTATCGTGAGTCTCTGGACGAGCAGGCGCCGGATGCTCCGCGCACTCAGGAGCCGTTTCGTGGCTGACATCGTGCCTGGTAGGGGCGTTGCCGGTGCTGGAGCCGGCTGTGCAGCAAGAAGAGAGCAATTGAGGAACTGCTGCACTTCGATGGAGAAATACCGTGCCGTTTTTGCCTGAAGAACGTAAGGCCTTGCTGGGCGTGAAGGGAGTAGGCCCCACGGTGGTGGCCCGCCTCGAGCAGATGGGGTTCGAGTCCCTGGCCCATCTGAGTAAAGCGAATGCGCTGGATATCGTCTCCCGAGCCTCGGCCATCGTCGGCTCCACCTGCTGGAAGAACAGCCCCCAGGCTCGGGCTGCGATCCAGGCTGCGATCGCATTGGCTCAGTCCCGTCATCCATGACTGGATCGCAGGCCTGACCGGTTTGATTCAGGAAGACATTCGAGCGTACATATGGCTTTTGTCGAACCCGTTGTTCTCGCTGCTCACGGCGTCCAACTCCTTCCGCTCACTCTCGAGCATGAAGCCGGCCTGCGTGCCGCCGCCGCTGACGGAGAGTTGTGGAAGCTGCGTGTCACGTCGGTGCCTGAGCCCGATGAGACACGCGGGTATGTCGAAGCAGCCTTGAAAAGCCGTGAGGAAGGCCAGCGCTTTGCCTTTGCCGTCATCGAAGAGGTCAGCGGCACGGTTCTCGGCTCCACGAGCTATCACGACATCCTGCCTGCCGTGAGGCGGCTGGAAATCGGCTACACCTGGTACGCAAAGCGGGTGCAGCGCACGCACGTCAATACCGTCTGCAAGCTGCTGCTATTGACACATGCTTTCGATACCCTGGGCTGCAACGTGGTTGGCTGGCGCACCGACAATTTCAACTTTGCCAGCCAGCGTGCGATCGAGCGCCTGGGCGCGAAAAAGGATGGCGTGATCCGCGGCCATGCGCTGCGACGCGACGGCAGCATCCGCGACACGGTGATGTACAGCCTGCACCAGGGTGAATGGCCGGAGGTGCGCGCGCACCTCGACGATCTGCTGAGCTGGCCTCGCGGCCAATGAAGAATTCAGCAGATGCGACAGCGTTCTCCCGCCTTTCTCCGTTCCTTGGCTGTGGCCCGGGTCAGGCAGCGACTGCTCGATCGGTCCTTTCCCCGCGCCCAGATGACGCTCATCGCAGCCTTGACCGGCGGCTTCGGTTTGCTGAGCTCCTTCGTGATGCTCCAGCTCGGCCTGGACAGCATGGCTATTCGCTACCCGCTCGCGGTTTGCTGCGCCTACCTGTGCTTTCTGTTCCTTGTCTGGCTCTGGCTTCGCACCAATGCCGAGGATTATCTGGATCTGCCCGATCTCTCGCCGGGTTTCGGCAATACGGGCCGCGGGCAAGGCTCTCCGGCACCGGAGTTCCGCAGTGGCGAAGGCGGTGATTTCGGTGGCGGTGGGGCATCCGCCTCCTTCGAGGCCTCATCTGGCGCAAGCGATGTGATCGCAATCCCTCCAGACGGTCTGGCCACGGGCGCCAGCGCACCATTCAAAGAGGTGCTCAGCCCCATCGAAGATGCGGACGAACTCGCAATTCCGCTCGTCGCGCTGGCGCTTGCCGTTGGCCTCGCCATTGCATCGCTCTACGTCATCTACATCGCGCCGGTCGTCTTTGCCGAAGTCCTCGTGGATGGTGCGCTTTCCTATGCCCTGTTCCGCCATCTGCGCGGTCACGACCCCCGGCATTGGCTCACGAGTGCCGTCAGCCGCACCGTCGTCCCGTTTGCCGCGACGGCGGTCTTTGTCGCCATCCTCGGCGCCGCCATGTCCGCCTACGCGCCGGGTGCGGTCTCCATCGGGCAGGTGTTCGGCCACACGAGCGCCGCCGGGACTGTACGGTGATTCAAGGGCAGGCATGAATGCCCGCCCGGTACAGCTTCTTCGTGCACAGCCCGGAACGCGGGTTGCACGCGCCGCATCAGAACTCGTGCATGTGATCCACGAAGGAATCGGAACGATCCACCACGGCTACCAACCGTTCACGAATGGCATCCGGCTCCACCTGCTGGCCGGAGATGTTGCCCGCCACATGCTTGCCATCCCATGAGCCCAGTTGCGCTTCGACGTGGGCCTGGAAGTCGGCGGCGGGCCGCTTGCGCACCAGCTTGATCGCGCCACCGGATTCGCCTGCGTCCGTCATGACGCTGGCGCCTTTACCGCCAGCTTGTGAGCCTCCTTTAGTGTATTCAGCCATGTCTTGAATGGCATGCCCAGCACGAAAGCCGACCCATCCCAGTGCTGCAATCCAGAATCCAGACAGCATCAGGAACATGGCTGCCATCTTGACTCTTGCACCCAAAAAAGGTAAATTTTTAATACAGACAATAATCATTATCATCTGCATTTATCTAGTGTGGAATAATGTTTCAATCCCCCAATCCGAGGAATTGTATAAATGGATACGCACACAGCACGTCTATCGTCCGTTGCTGCAGCATTAATGTTGGCGAACGTTCAGGCATTTGCTGAAACAGAGAATAAAGACAGGGCTTTGGATACCGTCGTCATTACGGCGTCCGGATTCGAGCAACAAATCGCTGATGCACCTGCGTCCATCTCGGTAATCACTGGCGAAGAGTTGCAGAAGAAAGCGTATAGGGATGTCACCGATGCCGTAAAAAACATCCCGGGTGTATTTGTGTCTGGCAGTGCAAATAGGCAAGAGATAAACATCAGGGGCATGAGCTATCTCTATACAAAATTCCTGATCAACGGCAAGCCGGTAAGCCAGGGACGAAACATCTGGGCGAATACCGGAAATTACGGGAATGTATCCAACTACCTGCCTCCCATCGAGATGATCGAAAGAGTGGAAGTGGTCAGGGGGCCCATGTCATCCCTGTATGGCTCCGACGCGATGGGCGGGGTCATAAACATCATCACAAAAAAGGCGTCCAGCGATGCCTGGAAAGGTGGAATAACCACCGAATACACGAAATCCGACAACGACATATCCGAGGATGAATGGGGTACGAGCCTGTACCTGACCGGGCCGCTGATCAAGGACAGGCTGGCTCTGAGCGTGGATGGCACCTTGCAAGGAAATGATGAAAGCGAGTTGAGCAGTAGAAATATCAGCGGCGGCAAAGAAGAGAGAAAAGTCAGGAAGCTCGGCGCTGAGCTCACCTGGAACTTGAATGAGAAAAATGACCTGAGCCTCAGGTATGGGCATACAAAACAGGATTACACGACGACTCCGGGCAAAAGCATAGCCCAAACGGCGACAGGCTCGAGCAGCGAAATCGAGAAAACCGATTATTTGATTTCCCATAGCGGGCGATTCAATAATTTTATTACGACAACATATTACCAGCGAGAAGAAACGGAAACATTCTTCAATCAGGGGCCGATAAAAGAGGCCATCGATACATTGAATACACAGTCGTCTCTCGTTGCAGGAAACCACGTCATCACTTTTGGCGGGGAGTACAAGAAGGAAAAGCTCACGAACGGAAACAACTGGAACCCCATTGGCCAGGCCAGTGCCGACAGATGGGAAATGGCACTGTTCGTGGAAGATGAGTGGGGCCTGACAGATGACTTTGCCTTGACGACGGGGCTTAGGTACATCAAGGACGAGGTATTCGGCAACCATATTACGCCCAGAATTTACGGTGTTTATCATTTGACAAATACCTGGACCGTAAAGGGCGGTGTCAGTACTGGATACAAGCAGCCAAGAATTGCGCAAACCCTGGAGAACTTCGGACAGGGAACGGGAGGCGGTGGTTCGCCGGCGGCATACCCCAGAGGATTGTTGCTGGGTAGCGAAGACCTGGATCCGGAAAAAAGCACGAGCACTGAAATCGGGCTCAACTACACGAACCACGATATCGGCCTGTTTGGCAGCCTGACGCTTTTCCACACGGACTTCAAGGACAAGATAGCCACCAAAAATCTTTGCCAGACCGATGTGACAGGAAGTGCGAACAGAAACAACCCCGCCGCCTGGAATTGCAGGTACGGGCCAAACAACTACTATTTCCTGCAGACAAGCGAGAATATCGACAAGGCTGAACTGAAGGGTGTCGAGTTCAGCCTGGACTACGATATTCTTCACAACTTGACCGTAAGAACGAGTTACACATATACCGACTCCGAGCAAAAAAGCGGGCAGTACAAAGGCAAGCCTTTGAATGACATCTCGAAGAACATGGTGAATGTTGGACTCGACTGGGATGTTTCAGACGCCTGGAATGCCTGGACGACATATAATTACAGGGGCAGGAAAAGTGGCGCCAATAACAGCGAAGGCGCACCAGGATATGGCACCTTTGATGCGGGCGTCGTATTCAGGGCGAAGGAAGACCTAAGCTTCCAGGCTGGCGTTTATAATGCAGCCAACAAGAAAATCACCAATGCCACTTACGGGCAATTGCTTGATGGCAGAAGATTCACTGTCGGCATGAGCGTAAGGTTCTAGAAACCAGTTATTGAGCTCGTGTAACCCTCCCCCGGGAAACATTGTTTCAGGCGGGGGAGGGGGTGGTGATTCTGTACAGGTCGAGCATTCACCTGGTGCCGGCCAGCCGGTGTCGTATTCCACGGTTTCCTTCGACGTTGATCGCATTGCAATGCCAATGGGAGCAACGTGCATTTGGAGTGGAATATTCATGATGTGCCCTTGTCGTGATACCGCATCGTCTCCCTGGCGCGTTGCCATAGGGCAGCGCCACGTTGCGAGGCGGATCGCAAGGCCACGGCGGGTGTTCGATGTTTTTTGCAAAGCGGTGCCATGACTCAATCGAAATTCCGGCTGGGAACGCTCATCGCGACAATCTTGGCCATGCCTTCGATCGCCGCCGGCAATACGGCGCTGATGGCTGAATCCACGACGGCTCGGCTGCCCCAGGTCATGTCAGGCGCTGCGGCTTATGCCAGACATTGCGCGGCCTGTCATGGCAGCGACCTGGCCGGCACGGATCACGCGCCGGAGCTTGCCGGCGAGGCGTTCTGGGCGTCGTGGGAAGGAAAGTCGGCGCGCCAGCTTTATGGCCGGATCATCAGCACGATGCCGCTGGATGATCCGGGCAGTCTGGAGGCGAAGACGGTGGTGGATATCACCGCTTTCATTCTCGGTGCCAACAGGCAGGCGCTGCCTGCCGCCGGTTATGCCGACGCGAACGAGCTGGATGCGGTGACGATGACCGAGCCAAGCGACTGAGCACGTGATGTCTTCGAGTATGAACAACCTGATCGGAAGGAATTCCTGAATGCGTAGGAAAAGTCTGTTGGCCCCGCTGGCGATGGCGCTGCTGCTGGCCGGAGCGGGCCTTGCTGCCTCGGCGGAGAGTGCGGGAAGCGAATGGTCTTACTTCGGCGGCAGCAAGCGCTTCGACCGCTATTCACCGCTCGGCCAGATCGACAAGGGCAACGTGTCGCGCCTGCAGCCGCTGTGGACGCGGCCGGGGCTGGATGCATCGATCAAGGACGCGTTCCCCGATCTCACGCCATCGGGCTATCTGCGCGGTACGCCGATTCTGATCAACGGCGTGCTCTATGCGCCCAACGCGGTCGGTCTGGTCGAGGCCTTCGATCCGGCGACCGGCGCCACCAAGTGGGTGCAGCAGCCCTTCGCCAACACGCTCAAGGAGGCCTCGGGGCAGAGCACCCGCACCGTCGATTATTGGGAGCAGGGTGCAGACAAGCGGATCATCTCGGTCCGCGGCGAGTATCTTTATGCGCTCGACGCCGGTGACGGTACGCCGATCGCCAGCTTCGGCGACCAGGGCCGCGTCTCGCTCAACCGCAATACGCTCGACGAGGCGCCTTTCTTCGGCTTCAACGGTCCGATCATCGTCGGCGACGTCATCGTCATCGGTGGGCAGGGCGGCGGCAAGGCCGGCGGCGGCTATGCCGATGGCGGCGACACCAAGGAAGCCCGGCCGGAGGACATCCGCGGCTACGACGTGCGCACCGGCAGGCAGTTGTGGACCTTCCACATCCTGCCGCGTCCGGGCGAGCCGGGTTACGAGACCTGGACGCCGGAGGCCGCGAGCTATACCGGCAACATGGGCGCCTGGGCGCCGCTGGCCGCCGACGAGGAGCTGGGGATCGTCTATGTGCCGCTGTCCTCGCCCACCAACGCCTTTTATGGGGGACATCGGCCAGGCAACAATCTCTATGCCAACAGCCTGGTTGCCCTCGACGCCAGAACCGGCAAGCTGGTGTGGCATTTCCAGCTGGTTCATCACGACGTATGGGATTCTGACGTCGCTGCACCACCGACGCTGGCCGACCTGAAGGTGGACGGCAAGCGCATCCCGGCGGTGATCCAGCCGGGCAAGACCGGTTTTCTCTATGTGTTCGACCGCCGAAACGGCGAGCCGGTGTGGCCGATCGAGGAGCGGCCGGTGCCGCAATCGACGACGCCGGGTGAGCAGCTGTCTCCGACCCAGCCCTTTCCGACCAAACCGCCCGCCTTCGACCGTCAGGGCATCAGCGAGGATGAGCTGATCGATTACACGCCCGAACTGAAGGAGAAGGCCAAGGCCTTGCTGGCCGGCTTCAACCACGGCCCCTTGTTCATGCCGCCGACGCTCGACGAAAGCGCAAACGGCGGCAAGAAGGGCACGCTGCTGATGCCGGGCGGCTGGGGCAGCGGCAACTGGAACACCGGCGCCTTCGACCCCGAGACCGGGCGTTATTACGCGGTGTCGATGACCCTGCCGGCCGTGCTGGCCCTGACCAAGGTGACGGATGAAGGCAAGGACAAGATCGCTTATCGGGTAAGCAGGCCGCCAAGGGAGATCATGTCGGCCTATGGCCCTGGCCCGGACGGCTTGCCGCTGCTGAAAGGGCCCTATGGACGCATCACCGCATTCGACATGAACAAGGGTGACAAGCTGTGGACGGTGGCCAACGGCGACGGCCCCCGCAACCATCCGCTGCTGAAGGACCTGAACCTGCCGCCGCTCGGCAACATCGGCCGGCCGGTGGCGCTGGTGACGAAGTCGTTGCTCTTCCTCGGCGATGCTTCGGACGCCTTGTACGGCAAAGCCGGACTCAAGGAGAACACCTGGCTGCGCGCCTACGACAAGACGACCGGTGACACGCTCTGGCAGAGCCCCATTCCGGCCGGCACCACCGGCGGGCCGATCACCTACATGGCGAACGGCAGGCAGATACTGCTCGTGCCCATCGGCAACAATGAGTGGGGATCGGGCTGGATGGCCTTCGGCGTCAAATGATGGGCTGAAAAGTACGGTGAACTATTGCGGTATGGCTGTCTTGAAACGGTGGGTGTTCCATATGTCCGCCGTGTGCTGTTTAGGCTTGTGTCCCGTTGCATAGACGCTTCTTCACGAACCGTAAGGCGAAGGGCGGTTGATCCAAGTGGGTGCCCGGCAGGAAACGTTGTAAATTCCAAAGTGGTTCCAGAGGGTGCTTGGTGCCAAACGCGGGATGGGCAAAGTTCATCCTTGGCCTGTGAGATAAGGAGGCTTCCGATGCACGAAGGTAGCTGCTTGTGTGGTTCCGTCAAGTACGTGATTCGTGGCGATCTTCGTGCTGCGGCTTTCTGTCATTGCTCCCGTTGCCGCAAGGCCAACGGCTCGGTGTTTGCCGCGAATGCCACTGTGGATGAGGCCGCGTTCGAACTCGCGAGCGGGAAGGATTCGCTGAAATCGTTCAGTACGCCAGAAGGCGTCCATCGCTTGTTCTGTTCCACTTGCGGCTCGCCGATCTTCAGCAAGCGGGACAGCATGCCGGGCGTACTTCGGCTGCGACTGGGAACCCTCGACACACCGCTCGAATCAGTGCGTCCTTCTGCGCATATCTTCGTCGCTTCCAAGGCCGACTGGTACGAGGTTCTGACTCGCTGCCCCAGTTTGCGGAACGTCCAGCGGGTTAGCTGGATCTTCAGCAACCATGTTTTCTCCAGAAGAACACTTCATGCATCTTGCCCTGCTGGAAGGTCGGAAGGCGCTGCCAGCGTGCCTTCCCAACCCACCTGTCGGCTGTGTCCTGGTGAAGAGTGGTCGAGTCATTGCGAGCGGCTTCACTCAGAAACCAGGGGAACATCACGCCGAGGCGATGGCGCTCTCTCAAGTGTTTGGAGAAGCATCCGGAGTGACTGCATACGTCACGCTTGAGCCTTGTTCATTCCATGGGAGGACACCGTCCTGTGCCAGGATGCTCGTGGCTCGTGGCATTTCGAGCGTGGTTGTCGCCATGTTTGATCCCGATCCACGCAACGCGGGGGCAGGGATAGAAATTCTCAGGGCTGCGGGGGTCGAGGTCGTTACTGGTTTGCTTGAAGACAGGGCGCTTGAGGATCTTGGCCCGTATCTTGATTGGAGCGCTGGAAAGAATCTTCCGGGATGGTGATGCGCTACGTGGCTATTGAGCCGTTCTGCTGCGCTACTCAATAGCCGTATCGCGTTTTTTGGCCTTGCATCGGCGGGCTTTCTGCACGCCCGCCGTCTTTTGTTTAGCCCTGCGTCCCGCTATACAGCCTTTTTTCGACGAATATCGTGTTGCGCAGACCGTTGAGGAACTTGGCCGCGGCGAGCACGGCGAGGTCGATCAGCGGTTCGACGATGGCGACGGTCATGTAGGCGGCGCCGAAGGAGACGACTTCCGCCAGGTTGTCGGCGCCGATGCCCTGGCCGTAGAAGGCCCAGAAGGCGACCCAGGCGACGATGCCGCCCTGGTAGGCGAGCGAGAGTTTCAGCGCCTGGCCGTAGCGGATGTCCACGTAGGGCGTGTGTGCGGGGATGATCTTCTTCGCCAGCACGGCGGTGGCGAACAGCGGCACCAGCAGGGTGGTGACGTTGATGCCGTACTGCGGCAGGTCGAAGGGGGCGAACAGCAGACCTTGCGCCAGCAGGCCGCCGGCCAGCCCGATTGCCGCGGGGGCGAGGCCGAAGATCAGCAGCAGCGTGGTGCCGAGGATCAGGTGGACTTCCGAGACGCCGACCGGGTGGTGGGGGAAGACCTCGAAGAAGCAGAACACCAGCAGGCTCGCCAGCGCGGCGCGCAGCAGCAGCGAAGCGGCGCCGTCGCGCCGGATGGTGTCGAGCGAGGTCTTGGCGGTGTAGGCGAGCGCGGCGGCGGCGGTGCCGTAGCTCAGGAGCATCTTGGAGCCTTCGACGATTCCGGGTTCGATGTGCATGGTTTTCTCCAGGGAAATGATGCGGGTTGGGTGCAGCTAACTACAGGTGAATAGGGAACAGTTCATAGGACTCCAAGCAGATCGGTTGCGCGGACCACTTCCGCATCCCAGGCTGCGCCGATGCGTGTCGCGCGGCCGAGTGCGACTGCCGCATCGTCGAAATCCACCACCGTGCAGATATCGGCGTCGCGCGGGCGCGGCGGGATGTCGTCGAAGCGGGCGTCGGTCAGCAGCCACAGCGCGACGTGTTGTTCGGGCACGGCGCGGCGGCGTTTGCGCAGCAGGGTGTCGGCAAGGGCGACGGCCGACTGCGCCGGGGTGCCGCCGCCGCCGGGGATGGCGGCGATCCAGGCTTCGTTGAAGGCGACGGCCTTGCGCGGCGGCTGCAGCACGCGCGCCTGCTCGCCGGAGAAGCCGATCACGGCGAGGTCTTCGCGGCGGCGGTAGAACTCGGCGGTCCAGCGCAGCAGTAGGCCCTTGGCCAGCGACAGGCGCTTGCCGCGCAGCATCGAGGCCGAGCAGTCGAGCAGGATGCAGTGCAGCACGCCGCCGCCGGCCGGCTGCGCGCGCCAGCGCAGGTGGGCGGGGGCGAGAGTCGTGTTCGCCTTGGCCGCGAGCGTGCGCGGCCAGTCGATGCGCGTGCCGGCGACCGGGCCAGGGCGGCCTTTTTTTGTCGGGCTGGCAACGCGTCCGGCGGTCGCCCTGCCGGGCGCGGCCGCCGGACGCGTCAGGGCTTTTTTGGGCGCAGCGGCCTGACGTTCTTGACCGCCTGGATGGGCACCGGCTGCGGCGGCAGGGCGCCCCAGTCGTCCTGCTGGTCCTGTTGATCTTGCTGGCCGGAGCTCTCGGAGCTGCCCGAATCAGTTTGATCGTTCGTGGCATCCTTGCGTTGGGGGGTGTCGTTAGGCACCGATTCGTCGCGGCGCTGCGGCGGAACATCCTCGGCCGCCTTGCGGCGGTGGGCGAGCACCAGTTCGGCCACGGCGTCGATGTCGGTATCGGTGATCTCGCCGCGGCTGTCGAGCGCGGCATGGGCACGCGCGGCGCGCAGCATCACGAGGTCGGCGCGCACGCCTTCGACCTGGGCGGCGTGGCACAGCGTCGCGACGCGGTCGTGGGTCGCGTCGCTGAAGCCGATGCCGGCCAGTGCCGTGCGGGCGCGGGCGATGCGCCCGGCAAGTTCGCGCTGTTCGGCCTCGAAGCGGCGGACGAAGCCGGCCGGGTCGGCATCGAAGGCCAGCCGGGCGCGCACGATGGCCTGGCGCGCGGCGGGGGCGATGGCTTCGTCCAGGCGCACGAACAGGCCGAAGCGGTCCAGCAGTTGCGGGCGCAACTCGCCTTCTTCCGGGTTCATGGTGCCGACCAGAGTCAGTCTTGCCGGGTGCTGGTGCGAGACGCCGTCGCGCTCGACGCGGTTGATGCCGCTGGCGCAGACGTCGAGCAGCAGGTCGACCAGGCCGTCGGCGAGCAGATTGACTTCGTCGATGTAGAGCAGACCGTCGTGGGCCTGGGCAAGCAGGCCGGGGCGGAAGCGCACCTGGCCGTCCTGCAGCGCGGCTTCGAGGTCGAGCGAGCCGACGAGCTGTTCCTCGCTGGTGCCCAGCGGCAAGTCGACGAAGCGGCCGCCGCCGTGGTCCTTCGGCAGCAGCTCGGCGAGCGCGCGTGCGCTGGTGGATTTGGCCGTGCCGCGCGGACCTTCGATCAGCACGCCGCCGATCAGCGGGTCGACGGCGGCGAGCAGCAGCGCGGTGCGCAGGCGCGGCTGGCCGTGCAGCGCGGCGAAAGGATATCGGGGCACGGCGGAGGTCGTGGAGGCGTTCATCGTTTTTCCAGATGCTGTTCGGCGGCGAGCAGGTGCTGCTCGATGCGTTCGCGCCAGTCGCCGGGTTCCTGCCACAGGCCGCGCTGAATGGCTTCGAGCAGGCGTTCGCACATCTCGCGCAGCGCGTCGGGGTTGTGGCGCTGCAGGAAGTCGCGGGTGTGGGTGTCTTCGATATAGGCGTCGGCGACGCGGGCGTACTGGTCGTCGCGGACGACGCGGGCGGTGGCGTCGAAGGCGAACAGGTAATCGACCGTGGCCGCCATCTCGAACGCGCCTTTGTAGCCGTGGCGCTTGATGCCGGCGATCCATTTCGGGTTGGTCACGCGCGAGCGCACGACGCGGCTGATTTCCTCCTCCAGCGAGCGCACCACCGGTGCCTGCGGGTTGGCGTGGTCGCCGAAATACACCGCCGGCTGGCTGCCGGACAGGTGGCGCACCGCGGCGGTCATGCCGCCCTGGAACTGGTAGTAGTCGTCGGAGTCGAGCAGGTCGTGCTCGCGGTTGTCCTGGTTCTGCATCACCAGGTCGATGCCGGACAGGCGGCGGGCGAAGGTGTTGCGGGCCTCGCTGCCGTAGTCGTGCTGGCCGTAGGCGTGGCCGCCCCATTCGAGCCAGGCGGTGGCGAGGTCGGCGTCGTCGTCCCAGTTGCGGCCGTCGATCAGGCCTTGCAGGCCGGCGCCGTAGGCACCGGGCTTGGCGCCGAAGATGCGGTGGCCGGCGTGGCGGCGGGCCTCGCTCGCATCCATGCCTTCGGCGGCCAGTGTGGCGGCTTCGCGCAGGATGCGGGCGCGGATCGGGTTGACGTCCTCGGCTTCGTCCAGCTCGGCGACGGCCTGCACTGCGGCATCGAACAGGCGGATGACGTTGGCGAAGGCGTCGCGGAAGAAGCCGGACACGCGCAGCGTGACGTCGATGCGCGGACGGTCGAACAGCGACATCGGCAGGATCTCGAAGTCGGCCACGCGGTGGCTGCCGTCGGCCCACTTGGGCCGCACGCCGATCAGCGCGAAGGCCTGGGCGATGTCGTCGCCGCCGGTGCGCATCGTCGCCGTGCCCCATACCGACAGGCCGATCGCGCGCGGGTAGTCGCCGTGCTCTTGCACATAGCGTTCGACGAGCAGCGCGGCGGACTTCAGGCCGAGCGCCCAGCTCGTCTGCGTGGGCACGGCGCGGGTGTCGACCGAGTAGAAGTTGCGCCCGGTCGGCAGCACGTCGGGGCGGCCGCGGGTGGGGGCGCCGCTCGGGCCCGGCGGCACGAAGCGGCCGGCGAGGCCGCGCGTGAGTTGCAGCAGTTCCTGTTCGCCGCAGGCGTCGAGGCGCGGGCGCAGTTCGTGGTCGATGCGTTCGAGCACGGCGCCGGCGAGCGGCCAGTCGTGGCTTGCCGGCAGGCCTTGTTCCAGCACCTGCAATGCCAGCAGTTCGAGCCGCTCGCGGGTATCGCCGGCGTTGCGCCACAGGCCGTCGCCGAGTTCCGCGAGTACGGCCGGGCGCTGGCCGTGCCAGGGCTGGCCCCAGTCGGAGTCGAGCGGGTTGAAGCCTTCGCTGCACAGGCCGAGGTCGGTCGCCAGCGCGCGGGTCAGGCCTTCCTTGCCGCCGCGGCCGTCGCCGACCGGATGGCGCGCGAGCGCGAGCAGGGTGTCGCGCCGCAGCCGTGCGGTGGGCGAGCGGCCGAAGATGTGCAGGCCGTCGCGGATCTGCGCTTCCTTCAGGTCGCACAGGTAGGCGTCGGTGCGGTTGAGCAGGCGCTGTTCCTCTTCGGCCGTCTTCGGTTCGTCGAAGCCGAGGTCGCGGTGCAGGTCGTGGCGCAGGATGTGGTCGAGGATCTGGCGGCGCAGCAGCTCGGCGCGGCGCGGGTCGAGCATCAGCGCTTCGTAGTATTCGTCGACCTGGCGTTCGAGGTCGCGCGTCGGGCCGTAGCTTTCGGCGCGGGTCAGCGGCGGCATCAGGTGGTCGATGATCACCGCCTGGGCGCGGCGCTTGGCCTGGGTGCCTTCGCCGGGGTCGTTGACGATGAAGGGGTAGAGGTGGGGCAGCGGGCCGAAGGCGACGTCGGGCCAGCATTCGTCCGACAGCGCCACGCTCTTGCCCGGCAGCCATTCGAGGTTGCCGTGCTTGCCGACGTGCACGATGGCGTCGCTGCGCCAGACTTCGCGCAGCCAGCAGTAGAAGGCGAGGTAGTGGTGCGGCGGCACCAGGTCGGGGTCGTGGTAGCTGGCCTGGGCGTCGAGCTCGTAGCCGCGCGCGGGCTGGATGCCGACGAAGACCTGGCCGCAGCGCAGCCCGGCGATCATGAAGCGGCCCTGGCGCGTCATCGGGTCGCCGGCCGGCGGGCCCCAGCGTTCGTTCACCGCGTTGCGCACGGCCTGCGGCAGGCGCTCGAAGAAGGCGAGGTAGGTCTCCATCGCTAGGCTCTGCCGCGCCGGGCGTAAGGCCCACTGCTCGGGATCGTTGGTGATGCCTTCCTTCAACTGCAGCATCAGTGCGTCGCCGTCGGCCGGGATGGCCTCGGTGGCATAGCCCTCGTCGCGCAGGCGTTCGAGGATGGTGATCACCGAGGCCGGGGTGTCGAGGCCGACGCCGTTGCCCAGCCGGCCTTCGCGGCTGGGGTAGTTGGCCAGGATCAGCGCCAGCCGCTTGCCGGCGTTGGGCAGCGCGCGCAGCCGGCACCAGCGCCGCGCCAGCTCGGCGACGAAGGCCATGCGCTCGGGCTGCGGGCGGTATTGCACGACGTCGCACTGGGTCAGTTCGCAGCGGTGCGACAAGCCCTTGAAGCTGACCGCGCGGCTGATGATGCGGCCGTCCACTTCGGGCAGGGCGATGTGCATGGCGATGTCGCGCGGCGCCAGGCCGTGCGGATCGGTCCGCCAGCCTTCCTCGTTGCCGCCGGACAGGATGAGCTGCAGCACCGGGATGTCGTCGACCAGCGCATGGTCGCCGGGATCGTCCAGCGCGGACTGCGAGAACGCGGTGGTGTTGAGGATCAGCGCCACTTCGTGCTCGCGGCACAGCCGGCGCAGGGTGTCGGCGCACAGCGCGTCCTTCAGCGACAGCAGCGCGATCGGCAGCGGGTTCAGGCCGCGCGCGGCCAGCGTGTCGCACAGGTGGGCGAACACCGCGGTGTTGCCGGCCTGCAGGTGGGCGCGGTAGAACAGCACGGCGACGCAGGGTGCGCCGGGCTGCCAGTCCCTTTGCCAGCTTTCCACCGAGCCGAGTTCCTGGCGCGGGTGGAACACCGCCACCGAGGGCAGCGGCCGCGGCGGCGGCATCTGCAAGGGCAGCGCGAAGAACTGCGCGGCGAGGAACTGGTGGAAGGCGCGTGCGTTGGCCGGCCCGCCTTCGCGCAGGTAGCGCCACAGCGTGCGGCAGGTATCGGCATCGACCGTGCTCTTCTGCAGCAGATTGCTGTCTTCGGTGGTGTCGCCGGAGAACATCACCAGCGCGATGCCGCGCGCGCGGCACAGTTCGCCGATGCGCTCGGTGCCGTAGGGCCAGTAGCTCTCGCCGCCGAGGTGGTCGATGACGATGACGCGGGCATGCTGCAGCACGTCGTCGAGGTAGAGGTCGACCGAAGCCGGCTGGCGCAGGTGCAGCAGGTTGGCCAGCCGCAGGCTCGGAAAACCTTCGATGCCCTCGCTCGCGGCCGGCCAGGCGGCGGCGAGCAGCGCCAGCGTGGTGTCGGCGGCGCTGAGGATGACGATGTCGGCCGGATCCTGCGCGATGCGCGTGATGACCGAGGCGTCGTCGACGAAGCCGCCGGGCTGGGCCGCGAGCAGGTGCATCAGGCGGCTCCGGCGGGGGCGTCGGCAGCGATGGCGGCCGCGTTCAGGGCGTCGCGCAGGGTGTTGGCATCGAGGTCTTCGCCGATCAGCACCAGGTGGGTGCGCGGCGTCTCGTCGGCCAGCCAGCGGCGGTCGAAGTAGCTGTCGAAGCGGCGGCCGACGCCATGTACCACCAGGCGCATCGGCTTGCCGGGCAGGGCGACGAAGCCCTTGACGCGGTAGATGGCGTTTTCGGCGGTGAGCGTGTGCAGGATCTCGAGCAGGCGCTCGCGCTCGACCAGCGGCAGATCGATCACCACCGAGTCGAAGGCGTCGTGATCGTGGTCATGCTCCTCGCCTTCCTCGTGATCGTGGTGGCTCTGGCGCAGGTGGATGTTCTCTTCCGAGGCGGCGCCGAGGCCGAGCACGATGCCGAGGTCGATGCGGCCCTGGTCGGCGGCGACGATCTTCACCTCGGGCGGCAGCTCCTCGCGCACCAGGGCTTCGACGCGGGCGCGGGCCTCGGCGTCGGCGAGGTCGGTCTTGGACAGCACGACCAGATCGGCGGCCGACAACTGGTCCTCGAACAGCTCGTGCAGCGGCGATTCGTGGTCCAGGTTGGGATCGGCGCGGCGCTGGGCATCGACCGCCGGCGGATTGGCGGCGAACTGGCCGGACGCGGCGGCGGGCACGTCGACCACGGTGACGACCGCATCCACCGTGCAGGCGTTGCGGATCTCGGGCCAGTTGAAGGCCTGCACCAGCGGCTTGGGCAGGGCCAGGCCGGACGTCTCGATCAGGATGTGGTCGATCTCGCCACGGCGCGCGATCAGTTCGCGCATCACCGGGTAGAACTCTTCCTGCACGGTGCAGCACAGGCAGCCGTTGGCCAGCTCGAACAGTTCGCCCGGACGTTCCTGGCCGTCCTCGTCGCAGCCGATGCCGCAGCCGCGCAGGATGTCGCCGTCGATGCCGAGCTCGCCGAACTCATTGACGATCACGGCGATGCGGCGGCCCTCGGCGTTGTTCAGGATGTGGCGCAGCAGCGTGGTCTTGCCGCTGCCGAGGAAGCCGGTGACGATGGTGGCGGGGATTCTGGCCTGGACGGACATGGAGTTTCTCCTGGAAGGTCGGGAATTCAGCGGCTGGGGGATGCGAACGCGCTTGCGGGCGGAGCAGCCGTTCCGGCATGCGAATCTTTGCTGGAGGGTGCAGGCGCCGATGCGCCCACATCGTTCTCAGGTGCTTGTGCCGCGCCTTCGGGCCGGCAGCGCCAGGGTACGACGTAGGGCTGGCGTTCGTGCTCGCCCAGCATTGCCTGCACCTGGTACACGCGCTGCAGGTTGGCGGCGGTGAGCACGGTGCGCGGGGCGCCGCAGGCCACGGCGCGGCCGTGGTCCATCAGCAGCACGCGGTGGCAGAAGCGGCTGGCCAGCGTCAAGTCGTGCAGCACCACCATCACCGTGCGGCCGAGCGCGCACTGCTCGCGCAGCAGTTCCATCACGCTCAGCTGGTGGAAGGGGTCGAGCGCCGCGACCGGCTCGTCGGCCAGCAGCAGCGGCGCATCGACGGCCAGGGCGCGTGCCAGCCGGGCGCGGGCGCGTTCACCGCCGGACAATTGATCGAGCCGGCGCTCGGCCAGCGCTTCCAGCCGCATCTGGGCCATCGCCCGGGTGACGGCCTCGTCGCCGTCCGGTGCCGCGCGCCAGCGTGGGCGGTGTGGCAGGCGGCCGAGGGCGACGAAGTCGCGCACCGTCAGCGGCCAGGCGGCATGGTCGCCCTGGGCGAGATAGGCCAGCCGGGTGGCGCGCTGGCGCGGCGACAGCGCGGCCAGCGGTGTGCCGTCGAGCCGGATCGCGCCCTGGTGCGGCAGCAACTGCGCCACCGCCCGCAGCAGGCTGCTCTTGCCGGCGCCGTTGGGGCCGATCAGGCCGAACAGTTCGCCCTGGCCGATTTCGGTCGAGACGCCGTCGACCAGGGTCGCGCTGCCGCGGCGCACGAAGAGGGATTCGATGAGCAGCCGCGTCATGCCCGCCCCAGCCGTTCGCGCAGCACCAGCACGAAGAAGAAGGGCGCGCCGATCAATGCCGTGACCACGCCCAGCATCAGTTCGAAGCCGCCGCTGACCAGGCGCAGCACGACGTCGGCGGCCAGCAGCAGCACCGCGCCGCCGAGTGCGCTCGACACCAGCAGGCGCGCCGGGTGGTAGCCCACGGCGCGGCGCAGCATGTGCGGCACCACCAGGCCGACGAAGCCGATCGCGCCGGTCACGGCGACGCTGGCGCCGACGCACAGCGCGGTGCCGACGACCACCTGCGCGCGCAGGCGGGCGAGATTGACGCCCATGCTGGCGGCTTCGTCCTCGCCCACCGACAGCGCGTCGAGGTCGCGCCCGCAGGCGGCCAGCAGGGCGAGGCCGGTGAGCACGAAAGGCAGGCACAGGCGGATGTCGTCGAAGCTGCGATCGGCCAGCGAACCGAGCAGCCACAGCACGATGTCCTGGACGTCGGTCGGGTTGGGGGCGAGGTTGATCGCCAGCGAAGTCAGCGCGCCGGCCAGCGAGGACAGCGCCACGCCGGCCAGGATCAGCGTCAGGTTGCCGGTGCCGCGGCGGGCGATGCGGTACAGCACCAGCGTCGCCAGGCCGGCGCAGCTCATCGCCGCAGCCGGCAGCAGCCAGGGCGTCAACTGGGCGAGGCCGAAGTACAGGCACAGCACTGCGCCCAGGCTGGCGCTGGAGCTGATGCCGAGCAGGCCCGGCTCGGCGAGCGGATTGCGCAGCAGGCCCTGCAGCGCCGCGCCCGACATGCCGAGCGAAGCGCCGACCAGGATCGCCAGCAGCACGCGCGGCAGGCGGATCTCGGCGACGATGGCATGCTGGCGGGCCAGCGCTTCGGACGCGCCATCGCCGACCGGCAGCAGCGCGGCGGCGACGTCGGTCAGCGCCAGTTGCACCGGGCCGATGCCGAGCGAAACCAGCGCGAGCGCAAGCAGGGCCAGCGCGAGCAGGCCGTTGAGCGGCAGCGCGTGTTGGCCGGTGCGCGGCAGCGGTGTACGGGATGTGGCTTGGCCGGCCGTCATTGTGGCACCTGTGTCGGTGAGGCTGTGATTTGCTGCCTGCCGTTCGTCGTTTCCCCCTCGACCCCTCCGCCGCTTGGGGAGAGGGGCGCCTGGCTCAGGGACAACTGGGCCGGCGGGCTCAGGCGGGCCAATTGTGCGGCGATGTCTTCGGCGGCCTCGATGAGCTGCCAGTTGCTGCAGCCCCAGTCGTTGCCGTCCATGCGGACCACCGGGCGTTCGGCGAGCAGCGTCCGCATCAGCGGATGGCGGGCGAAGCCGGAGCGGGCATACGCGGTGTCGTTGAGCATGCTGCTGACGACGAAGACATCGGGCGGGTCGGTCACCACGTCCTCCAGCGCGACCCGGCCCCAGCCGCGGCGGCCGGATTCGGTCGCGTGGTTGCGCACGCTGGCGGCCTGGAACACCGCGTCGACATAGGTGCCGGCGCCGGCAGTGCCGCCGTTGGGGCGCAGGTAGAGCGCGCGGGCCGGATGCGTGATCGCCTGCAGGTGGGCGATGCGGGCCTGGACGTTCGCCACCAGCGCCTCGCCGGCGGCGCTGCGGCCGAGCCGGCCGGCGATCTGCCGGGTGCTGGCGAAGATGCCGTCCCAGTCGGTGGGGTAGGGCACGGTGACGATCTCGATGCCGTGGCGCTCGAACAGCGCGGCCTGGTGGCGTGCCTGCCAGCGCCGCGACGCCAGCACGACATCGGGGCGCAGGGCCAGCACTTCCTCGGCGCTGCCGTCGTTGACGGGATGGCGGCGAGCCTGTTCGTACATGTCGGTACGACGCGGGTCCTGGCTCTTGCGCGACACCGAGACGATCTGCGCCGGGTCGGCGAGGCCGAGCACCAGCATGTCGGCGCACAGGTTGGTCGACATCACGCGCGGCAGCGCCGTGCCGGACGCAGCGAAGGCGAAAGTGCCGGGCAGCAGGGCCAGCAGCGCGGCGAGCAGGCGCACGGCCATCTCAGCTGCCGGCGCCGGGCGCTTGCACCGTGCCGGCCCTGAAGGCGTGGGAAAAAGAGAGGTCGTGGCGCGTGTTGTCCTGGTCCATGGCTGCGGCTGTGGCGACGATCGGCCTGGGGACGGAGAACGGAAGGCCAAAGCCGGGACGGCAGGCCAGACGGCGATCGCCCGCACCCCGGGGCAGTGACCTTCAATCGACCAGGCCGGTCTTCTGGCTCTCCTTCGTCCGGATGTCCGCGGCCTTCCCGGGCATGGCCCAGTGGCAGGGGGCGGAATCCGTCAGGACTACAGCAGCGGGGGCTGCGCCGGAATGGCCGCTGGAGGCGGTATCACCGGACTTCCCGTTTCACCCTGTCCGCGACGGCGTGACAGGGCACCTGGATCGAATGCGCGCGAAGCTTAAGTGAGGGCCCGGGGGTTTGGCAAGCCGCGAGTCGGGTGGGAGCGGGCCGGCACGCGTGCTTGTGCCGGCCCGGCGCTTCAGGTTCAGCGGTTGCCGTTGCCGGGCTTGGCGGAGAACAAGGCTGCGCGCGGCGCGGCGGGACGGCTGGCGCGGGCTCGATTGCCATCGACGTCCGCGCGGCGGTTGTCGACGGCGCGGTTGCCGTTGGCTTCACCGCGGCGCGACGCATGGGAAACACGATTGCCGTCCACATCGGGGCGCGAGGGCTGCATGCGGTTGCCGTTGATCTCGCGTGGCTCGCTGCTGCGCGGTGCGCGGTTGCCGTCGGCCTCGCCGCGGCGCGGCTGCGAGCGGCTGCCCGATTTGCCCTGGCCGGTGCCGCGTCCGCCGGCGTTGGCACGATCGCCGCGTGGTGCGCCGGACTGGGCGCCATTGCGGCCCTGGCCGGGACGGCCGCCGCCACGGCGCTGCAAGGGTTCGCGCTGGTGGTCGGCGTCATGGGCGGCTTCGGCGCCGGCGCTGGGCACGAAGTCCTCGGCCACGGCACGGTCGATGCGGCGCTTGATCAGGCGCTCGATCGCGGTCAGCAGCTTGATCTCTTCGTCATCGACCAGCGAGATGGCGTTGCCGGCGGCGCCGGCGCGGCCGGTGCGGCCGATGCGGTGCACATAGTCTTCCGGCACGTTGGGCAGCTCGAAGTTGACCACCTGCGGCAACTGGTCGATGTCGAGGCCGCGTGCGGCGATGTCGGTCGCCACCAGCACCGGCAGCGAGCCGTCCTTGAACTGCGCCAGTGCCCGCGTGCGCGCCGCCTGGCTCTTGTTGCCGTGGATCGCGGCGGCGGCGATGCCGTGCTTGGTGAGGTATTCGGCCAGCTTGTTGGCGCCATGCTTGGTGCGGGTGAACACCAGCGCCTGGAACCACTGCTTTTCCTTGATCAGGTGGGCGAGCAGTTCGCGCTTCTGCTTCTGGCCGATCATGTAGACCGCCTGGTCGACGCGTTCGGCGGTGGTGTTGCGCGGCGCGACTTCGACCGTGGCCGGATCGTGCAGCAGGCCGTGGGCCAGTTCGCGGATCTCGTCCGAGAACGTGGCCGAGAACAGCAGGTTCTGGCGCTTCTTCGGCAGCAGCGCGAGTACCTTGCGGATGTCGCGGATGAAGCCCATGTCGAGCATGCGGTCGGCTTCGTCCAGCACCAGGATCTCGACGCCGGACAGGTCCACGGTTTTCTGCCCGACGTGGTCGAGCAGGCGGCCGGGCGTGGCGACCAGGATGTCCACGCGCTTTTTCAGCGCGCCGATCTGCGGATTGATGTTGACGCCGCCGAACATCACCAGCGAAGTCAGCGGCAGGTGCTTGCCGTAGGTCTTGACCGATTCCTCGACCTGCGCGGCGAGTTCGCGCGTCGGCGTCAGGATCAGGCAGCGCGGGCGGCCGGGCGGGTGCGGGTGGGCGTGGGTCTGCGACAGCATGTGCAGCAGCGGCAGCGTGAAACCGGCGGTCTTGCCGGTGCCGGTCTGGGCGGCGGCGAGCAGGTCGCCGCCGGCGAGTACTTGCGGAATGGCCTGGGCCTGGATCGGCGTCGGCGAGGTATAGCCCGCTTCGCCGATGGCGCGCAGGATGGGTTCGGCCAGCCCGAGGCTGGCGAAAGTGACGACTTCGGAATTCATTCGATGGTTTCCGGCGCCAGTCCGTCGCGCATTCGTGGCGACACCAATCCGGACTGGCGGGAGAGATCCGCGGCAGGGGCCGGCCGGATCGTTGCAGGAATCGCCGCGATCGATCGGTCAAGCCACGGCGAGTCGGCACTATAGAGGCTATGCGGGCTCGATGCGAGCTTTTTGTGCACAGCAGCGAAAAGATGGGTATATCTCGGGCAGCATCGCAGCTGTGCCCGAATCGATGCCCAGGCTTGCGAGCGGTCCAGCCGGCAGCCGTCGCTGCCTGGCTCCTAACACATCACGCAAAAGTCCTGCTGCAGAGCAAAAAACAAATTATGTAAGAAAAATATGTTGCAAGATGAAAATCCATTCGTAATAATCCATAAGGCATAATCGAAAGGCATGAAGGAGCGCCAGTGCTCGTGCGCAGGAAGAGGCATGGAGCGGGCGCCGCGTTTGCCCGGGCGGTGGAAGGTGGGGCACGGTGCCGGAAGCCCGGTCGTGCCAGTGAGAACCCTGTGTGGAATGCGTTAAAGTTCCCGGTTCAGAATGGTGCTCTATGTTCTCAGGTACTCCGTTTCTCATGAGATCGCCCGCTTCCGGCAAAAGGCTGTTCGTATTGCGCGCACGCCTCGCCCGGCGCCTGACCTTGCTCGCCCTGGCCGGTTTTGCCGGGGGCATGCTGCTGCTCGCCGTCCTGGTCGGCGGGGTGGTGCATGCGCTGGCCTGCAGCTGGGATGCGGTCGTCAGCGGCCATCCCTTCGCCAGCGGCTTGTGGAGCCTGTGCGCAGTGCTGTTGTCGCTGTGCAGCGCCGCGGTCGCCGACGTTCTGTTCAGCGCACCGCCCCGGCCGCAGGGCATCTGCCTGACACGCGAGACGGCCGGGGGGTTGTTTGCGCTGCTCGATACCATGGCCGCGCGGCTGGGCATCGAGCCGATCCAGCACGTGTTCATCACCGACGACATGAACGCGCACATCCACCAGCGGCCTGCCTGGGGCGTGGCCGGGCCGCTGAGCACCTGCCTGATGATCGGCCTGCCGCTTGCGCACAGCCTGTCGCCGGCACAGTTCACCGCGGTACTGGCTCATGAGCTGGGGCATCTTTCGGCCCAGCGGCGCGGCTGGGCCGGCGTCGCCGGGGCATTGCGCGCGTGGTGGGCGCGGACCCTGGATCGTGCGAGCACCGGGTTTGCCTGCATCGCGCCGTGGCTGGACGAGAAGTCGGTCGGCTTCTGCGTCCAGATGCTGCGCCTGGCGCGCATCGAGGAGTTCGAGGCGGATGCCATTGCGGCCGAGCTCGTCGGCCATGACCTGATGGGCGAGGCACTGGTCGAAGTCAGCCTCAAGTCGCATTTCCTGGAACACGATTTCTGGCCGCAGATCGAGGCCTACAACGCCAGCCGCGCGCGGCCGGCATTATGGCCGTTCCGCGACATGGCGCTCGGCGTGGAGGCGGGCTTCATGCGCACGGTGTCCGACCATGCGGTGGCGGTCGAGGAGAGCCTGGACGAGCGCTACGCCTTCCATCCGTCCCTGCAGCAGCGTTTGAGCGCGCTGCGCGTGCCTTGCCGGGTGCCCGCAGGCGAAGGGACTTCGGCCGCCGTGCATTTCCTCGCGCCGGTGCTGCCGCGCCTGGCGATGTCCTTCGACCGCGCCTGGTGGCGGGCGTGGCGCAAGAACAGGCGCAGGCGCTACGAGATGTTCGAAGGCTGAGAGGAGCGCCTCGCAGGCCGGAAGCGCCGCGGCCGCGATGCCAGGCCCGACGCTCATCGGCCCGACGCCGGACCGCCCAGAACACGGCCGATGAAAGCTCTCTGGTCGCACGGCCATGGCTTGGCCCGGGCACGATTCGACTGCGCCCCTCCCCCGATGCTTCCGACGCCCGCCTGAGCAGGCCTTTTCCCGTTTCATGGTCTATGGTCAGACGAGAAGCCGGCGCAGATGCAGCTCCGGCAGACTTCGCACGGCCGCTGCAGAGCGGATGAGGGAGGAGGGCATGGCGAAACCCGGCGACTCGCGCTCCGTGTTCCTGGATCTCTTCCGGATCCGCTTTCCGATCGGTGCGATCGCATCGATCCTCCACCGGGTCTCCGGCGTCCTGCTTTTCCTCGCCCTGCCGCCGCTGGCACTCGGGCTGGACATGTCGCTGCGTGGCGAGGCGCAGTTCGAGGCCCTGCGCAGCTTGCTGCCGGCACCGTGGCGGATCGTGCTCGGCACGATCCTGGCGTGGGCAGCAACGCACCACCTGCTCGCCGGCATCCGCCACCTGCTGATGGACGTCGGTGTCGGCAGCGCGCTCGGTACGGCACGTGCCAGTGCCCGCGCAGTGCTGGCGATTGCGCTGCTCGCCGCCCTGTTCGCTGCCTGGCGGGGGCTGTCATGAGACTGTTCCGCGGCCAGAGCGCCTGGCTGATGCAGCGCATCAGCGCGCTGCTGGTGCTGATCCTGCTCGCGGCCGGCGGCCTGGCGCTGCTGTCCGGCCCGCCGCTCGAGTATGCGCATTGGCACGCTTTCGCCACCGGCCTTCACGGCGGCCCGTTGATCATGCTGCTGTTCGCTGCGCTGTGCGCGCACGCCTGGGTCGGCATGCGCGACATCGTGCTCGACTACATCCACCCCCGCGCCCCGCGCCTGGTCGTGCTGACGCTGCTTGCGCTCATCCTGTTCGCGGTGCTCGTGCGCGTGCTGCTGACGCTCGCCACCCATTTCGCCCCGCTCGCCTGACCACTGCCGGCAAGGCCCGCGCGGAGGAGACGACATGAAGCTCTCGATCTACCGCTTCAACCCGGAAACCGGCGACAGGCCACGCATGCAGGCCTACGAGATCGAAGCCGAGGCCGGCGACAAGAAACTGCTCGACCTGCTGATGCGCCTGCGCACGGTCGACGACAGCCTGGCCTTCCGCCGCTCCTGTCGCGAGGGCGTATGCGGCTCCGACGCGATGAACATCAACGGCCGCAACGGCCTCGCCTGCCTGACCGCACTGGACGGGCTGGCCGAGCCGGTGGTGCTGCGCCCCTTGCCCGGCTTCCCGGTGATCCGCGATCTGATCGTGGACATGACGCAGTTTTTCGCCCACTACCATTCGATCAGGCCCTACCTGATGGCCGACGGCCTGCCGCCCGAGCGCGAGCGGCTGCAGACGCCCGAACAGCGCGCCCGCCTCGACGGCCTCTACGAATGCATCCTGTGCGCCTGCTGCAGCGCCTTCTGTCCGTCCTACTGGTGGAACCCCGACAAGTTCGTCGGCCCTGCCGGGTTGCTGCAGGCCTATCGCTTCATCGCCGACAGCCGCGACACCGCCACGGCCGAGCGCCTGGATTACCTCGACGACGTCTACCGCCTGTACCGCTGCCGCACGATCATGAACTGCACCGAAGTCTGCCCGAAGGGCCTGAGCCCCTCGCACGCGATCGAGCGCATCCGCCTGGCGCTGCTGCAGCGTTCGTTCTGAGTTCCTGCGTCCGCCGGAAGCGGTCGGCAAGACCCGCGCGCATGCGGTTCAGAAAGCGTTCTGCTCGGCTTCCAGATAGGCCAGGCTGACGTACTTGCCGATGTTCGATTCGAAGCCCGCGGTATCGGCGGCGCGGCCGGCGACGCGGGGGTCTTTCAACACCGCCTCGCGAGCGCTGTCGGCGCCGCGGCCGTCTTCGACCGCTTTCAGGCAGTTTTCGTAGATGCCCTCGAACATCGCACGGTTCCAGTTCAGCACCTCGGCGCCGGGGTGGCCGTGGCCGGGCACCCAGATGCGCGAGGGCGCGTTCCTTTCCAGTTCGTCGTAGAAGCGGAAGGTGCCGACGTAGGAGCCGTCGTCCATGTTGGCGATGCGGCGGTCCATGGCGATGTCGCCGACATGGGTCAGGCCGTCCTGCACGACTTCGACGCAGATGTCGCCCGGCGTGTGGGCCGTGCCGTAGTGGTGGATGCGCAGCGTGACGTCGCCGAAGTCGAATTCGGCGCCGTGCTCGACGGTGCGCGTGGGCGGCACGATGCGGGTGCCGGCGGTGGCCTGGTTCGTCCAGCGCTCCATCAGGCTGTGCCAAGCGCTGCCCTGGATGCCTTCGATTTCCCGCTTCGTTACCGGATGGGCATAGATCGGCAGATCCTTGCCGAAGGCGTCCTCGAAAGCGTGGTTCGCCAGCCAGTGATCGCCGTGGTAGTGGGAGTTGAAGACCGCCACCACCGGCTTGTCGGTGATGCGGCGGAGCATGCGCAGCGCCATCTCGCCGATCTGCACCGAACCGCCCGGGTCGAGCACCACCACGCCTTCGCGGCTGAGGACGAAGGTGATGTTGCTCATCATTCCCTGGTTCTCGGGCGTCGGGAAGCCGTCCTTCGACCAGATCATCCAGACGTGTTCCGACAGTTGCGTGGGCGCGATGTCGGGCACGGCGGGGCCGCGGACGAAATTGTCGATGTCGGCGGCGAAGGCCGACAGCCGCGACCAGTTGCCGGCGAGGCCGAATGCGGCCGCGCCGGCAAGCCCCGTTTGCACGAAGCGCCGGCGCGAGCGACAGGACGGGGGTGAGTCGGGTTGTGGCGTGCGCATCGGGCGTCTCCTGCGTGTGCTGTCGTACGCAGAATATTAACGAAAACTGATTTTCTTCGCTGCCAGTCCGTGTTTCGGGCTTGCTGATCAGCGTCTCGTCGCGGCTGAAGCGGCAGGGTGGAGCCGAAGGCGAAAGCCACCATTCCGGGATTGGGGCGTCAAGATCGGTGGGGTTCGCCTGTGGCTGGGCGTGACGGGTTTCGCTCCGCTCTGCCCGCCCTGCCGACTGTCAGCGTGCGGCCGGCGCGTCGCCGCGGTCGGCCCGCACCGATTCGAGCTGCTCGCACAGGCGGGCGGCGCCGTCCAGGATGCGCGGCGTGTGGCGCTGCAGGAGGTCGGGCGGAACGAAGAACAGGTGGCCGTTGGTATTGGCGGCCAGATCCGGCCAGCGCTTCCACTGGTCCAGCCAGTCGGGGCGCGCCTCGCCCATGCCGCTGGCGACGATCGCTTCCGGGTTGGCGGCGAGCACCGCCTCGATGCCGACCTTCGGTGCCAGCGTGTCGAGGCTGCCGAAGACGTTGCGCCCGCCGCACAGGCGGATGGCGTCGGCGATCAGGTGCTCGTCGTTGATCGTCACCATCGGCTCGTTCCAGACCTGGTAGAAGGTGCTCACCGGCGGCCGGTCGCGGTAGCGCTTGGCGAGGTCGGCGTGGCGGGTGCGAAAAACCTGCGCCGCTTCGGCGGCGATGGCATCGGTGCCGGCCAGGCGGCCGAGCTTTTCCAGGCTGCGGGCGACGTCGTCGAGGCTGCGCGGCTCGTTGATGAAGACCGGGATGCCCAGCGCGCGCAGGCGGTCGAGGTGGGCGTCGCGGTTGCCGCTGCGCCAGGCGACGACGAGGTCGGGCCGCAGCGCGGCCACGGCTTCCAGGTTGACCTGGGTGTAGCCGCCCACCTGCGGCAGCGACTTCGCTTCGGGCGGGAAATCGCTGTAGGCGACCACGCCGACGACCCGCGGGCCGGCGCCCGCGGCGAACAGCAGCTCGGTGATGTGAGGCGCGAGGCTGACGATGCGCTGCGCCGGGCGTTCGAGCCTGACGGCTGCGCCGCTGTCGTCGATGGTTTCGACCGCGGCCGGGGCCGCAAGGGCCATGCCTGGGCCCAGGCAGGCGATGGCAGCGAAGAAAGCGAGCAGGCGTGCGAGGGTCATGGTGCGGAGCGCTCCGGTGCGCATTCGCGCAGTGCGTGTTCCAGCCGCCGCCAGCCCGCTTCGTCGGGCGGCAGGCCGAAGCGCAGGGAAGGCGGTACGGCGGGCAAGGCGCCGCCCGGCGGCGCGCCGTCGAACAGGCGGACGAGGACGCCGTGCCGGGCGAGTGCATCGTGCAATTCGGCGGCGCGGGGCGTCGGCAGCCATTTGAACAGGCTGGGGCCGCCGGGCCGACCCGGTCCGGCGGCGTGCAGCAGCTCGGCGAGGCGTTCGCCGTCGGCCACCAGCCGCGCGCGTGCCTGTGCCTGCCATGCAGCGTCGGCCAGCGCGGCGCCCGCTGCATGGCGTGCCGGGCCGCTGACCGTCCACGGACCGAGGATTTCGGCCAGTTGCCGGCGTACCGTCGCCGGGGCGAAGACGAAGCCGACGCGCGCGCCGGCGAGGCCGAAGAACTTGCCCAGCGAACGCAGCACCACCAGGCCGTCGGTGCCGGCTTCCGGCACCAGGCTGGCTTCGGGCGTGGTGTCGATGAAGGCTTCGTCCACCACCAGCCAGCCGCCGCGCCGGGCGAGCCGGGTGCGCCAATCCAGCAGGCGGTCGCGCTCGAACAGCAGGCCGGTGGGGTTGTTGGGCTGAACCAGCACGACGATGTCGCTGGCATCCACCGCCGCTTCTGCGCCATCGATGTCGTCGCCGAACCATCGTGGCTCGCGCGCCAGCCAGGCGTGGGCATGCTCGGCGTAGCTCGGCGCCAGCAGGCTGACGCGCCGGCCGGGCAGCACGGCGGGCAGGGCCTGGATCGCCGGCTGCGAGCCGGCCACCGGCAGTAGCGCATCGCTGCCGTAGTAGCGCGCCGCGGCGGCTTCCAGGCCGTCGTCGTCTTCGGGCAGGCGATGCCAGGCCGACAGCGGGATGTCGGGAACGGGATAGGCGCAGGGGTTGATGCCGGTGGACAGGTCCAGCCACTGGTCCAGGGCGATGCCGTATTGCTGCGCGGCGCGGCGCAGGCGTCCGCCGTGCTCAAGCATGGAACGGGCCTGCGAGTGGGAAGACGAGCGGGAAGGCAAGCGCCACCGCCGCGGCGACGAGCCACCACAGCAGCACGCCGCGCCGCACCAGCGCGACGGCGGCGCGGATGGCGCGGGCATCCGGCGGCGGACCTTCGCCGAGCGGTGGACGCTGCTCCAGCTTGCCGTGGTAGATCGCCGCGCCGCCCAGCGCGACGCCGATCGCGCCCGCACCGGCGGCCATCACCGGGCCGGCATTGGGGCTGTCCCAGGCCGGCGCCTGTGCACGCCAGCAGGCCAGCGCGCGCCGGGTGTTGCCGAGCAGGGCGTAGGTCAGCGCGGTGAGGCGGGCGGGTGCGGCATTGAGCAGGTCGTCGATGCGCGCAGCGGCCCAGCCGAAGTGCAGGTAGCGCGGCGTGCGATAACCCCACATCGCATCCAGCGTGTTCGCCAGGCGGAACAGCAGCACGCCCACGCCGCCGCCCAGCAGGAACCAGAACAGCGCGCCGAACACCGCGTCGTTGCCGTTTTCCAGCACCGACTCGGTGCCTGCGCGGGCCACGCCTTCGGCGTCCAGCGCACGGGTGTCGCGGCTGACGATCCAGCCCACGCGGCGGCGTGCTTCGTCCAGGTCGCCGGCGTCGAGCGGTACGGCGATGGCTTCGGCATGCTCGGCGAGGCTCTGCCCGCCGAGGGCGAAATACAGCAGCACGATGTCCACCGGCCAGTGCGCCAGTGGGTGCAGGCCGCGCAGCCATGGCGCCAGCGCTGCCCAGGGCAGCACGGCAAGCGCCCAGGCCAGCACGCCGGCGACGCGCTGCTCGCCGAACAGGCGGCGCACGGTGGCTTCGACCGCGCGTGCCCAGCGGCCGAAGCCCACCAGCGGATGGAAGCGGCGGACTTCACCGAACAGCCGGTCGGCCAGCAGGCCGGCAGCCATCTTCAGCACAAGGACGGTCGGGAGCGAAAGCAGCATCGAGGATGAGGGCAGGGGGATGGAGGTGAAGGGCTGGATGGACGCATGAAACCGTATTGTTTTCTCCCTTCTCCTCGTGAGGGCGGGCAGAGGAGAGGGACGCCTGGTCAGGGGCGCCCGGCTTAGGGACGCCCGGTCAGGGGCGCCCGGTCAGGGGCGCCCGGCTCAGGGGGAGCCCGGCCAAGAAGCAGTTTCGTGCCCGGGACGGCGGTATCGGCGATAATTCCGCGCCTGATTTTCGCCCGCTGGCTTCATGCCCCTGGCCAAGCGCCCGGCTAGGCGCCCCCCTTACCCGAGGATCCCGGATTCTACGCCATGTCCCCTCCGATCACCCTGATGGTGCAGGGCACCACTTCCGATGCCGGCAAGAGCACGCTGGTTGCCGGGCTGGCACGTGCGCTGCGCCGCCGCGGCCTGGCGGTGGCGCCGTTCAAGCCGCAGAACATGGCGCTGAACTCCGCCGTCACCGTCGATGGCGGCGAGATCGGCCGCGCCCAGGCGCTGCAGGCTCTCGCCGCCGGCGTCGAGCCGCATACCGACTTCAATCCGGTGCTGCTCAAGCCGTCCAGCGACATCGGCGCCCAGGTCATCATCCACGGCCGCGCGGTCGCCAACCTGTCGGCGCGTGACTACCACGCCTACAAGCCCACCGCGATGGCGGCGGTGCTGCAGAGCTGGGGCCGCCTGGGCGCGAAATACGATGCGCTGCTGGTCGAAGGCGCCGGCAGCCCGGCCGAGATCAATCTGCGCGACCGCGACATCGCCAACATGGGCTTTGCCGAGGCGGCGGACGTGCCGGTGGTGCTGGTGGCCGACATCGACCGCGGCGGCGTCTTCGCCCACCTGGTCGGCACCCTCGAGCTGCTGTCGCCGTCCGAGCAGGCGCGGGTGCGGGGCTTCATCATCAACCGCTTCCGCGGCGACATCGGCCTGCTGCAGTCCGGCCTCGACTGGCTGGAGGCGCGCACCGGGCGCAAGGTGTTCGGTGTGCTGCCCTATCTGCACGGGCTGTTCCTCGACGCCGAGGATGCGCTGGCCGATGGCGCGGCCGACGTGCGTGCCGGCGAGGGCGCGCTGCGCGTGGTGGCGCCGGTGTATCCGCGCATTTCCAACCATACCGATGTCGACGCGCTGCGACTGCATCCACAGGTCGATTTCCGCTGGGTCGGGCCGGGGCAGACGATTCCGCCGGCCGACCTGATCGTGCTGCCCGGCTCCAAGAGCGTGCGCTCCGACCTGGCCTGGCTGCGCGAACAGGGCTGGGAGGAGGCGATCCGGCGCCACCTGCGCTATGGCGGCAAGCTCGTCGGCATCTGCGGCGGCTTCCAGATGCTGGGCCGGCAACTGGCCGACCCGCTGGGGCTGGAGGGCGCGCCCGGGACGACGCCCGGGCTGGGCTGGCTGAACATGAAGACGACGCTGGAAGCGCACAAGCAGCTCGTCAATGCCGCCGGCCGGCTCGATGCCGCGCTCGGCGGCGAAGCACCGGTGCGCGGCTACGAAATCCACATGGGCGTGTCCGCCGGCCCCGCGCTGCAGCGTCCGGCACTGTGGCTGGACGCGGGGGCGGTGGGTCGGCGCGCCGATGGCGCGGTGTCGGAAGACGGCCAGATCCTCGGTAGCTACCTGCACGGCCTGTTCGACGCGCCGGCGGCGCTGGCGGCGCTGCTCGCCTGGGCCGGGCTGGGCGGTGCGCAGCAGGTCGACCTGGCGGCGCGCCGCGAAGCGGATCTGGAGCGCCTGGCCGACGCGGTCGAAGCCGCCTGCGACCTCGATGCCCTGTTCGATCATTCCCTGCCGAAATGAGCACACCGATGAGCACCTCCGCGAATCCCGCTGGCAGCCGCACGCACGGCGCCGAATCCTCCCCGCTCGGCCGCGCCGTCGCCTACCGCGACACTTACGCGCCCGAACTGCTGTTCCCGATCGAGCGGCAGTTGAAGCGCGACGAGCTGGGGCTGAAGCCCGATGCGCTGCCTTTCGTCGGCGAAGACCTGTGGAACGCCTACGAACTGTCCTGGCTCGATCCGCGCGGCAAACCGGTGGTGGCATTGGCGAGTTTTCGCGTGCCGGCGTCCTCGCCGCGGCTGATCGAGTCCAAGTCGCTGAAGCTCTATCTCAACGCCTTCAACCAGCAGCACTGCGCGGATGCGGACGAGGTGCGCGGCCTGATCGCGCGCGACCTCTCGGCCGCTGCCGGCGCGCAGGTGGCGGTGAGCGTCGAACCCTTGGCGCTGCGCCCGCAATGGGCTTCGGCCTATCCGGACGGGATCTGCCTCGACGGTCTGGAGCTCGACATCGACACCTACCAGCCGGCGCCCGAGCAGTTGCGCGCCGGCGGCGAGGAGGTGACCGAAACCCTGTATTCCCACCTGCTGAAGTCGAACTGCCTGGTCACCGGCCAGCCCGACTGGGGCATGCTGGTGGTGCGCTACAGCGGACCGGCGATCGAGCGTGAAGGCCTGCTGCGCTACATCGTGTCCTTCCGCGGCCACAACGAATTCCACGAGCAATGCGTCGAACGCGTGTTCTGCGACCTGATGGCGCGCTGCAGGCCGCGCGAGCTGGCAGTGTGGGCGCGCTACACGCGCCGGGGTGGACTCGACATCAACCCTTTCCGCGCCAGCCGCGAGGGCTTGCCGGCGGACGAGCGCATGGAGGTCAGGCAGTAGCGCCGGATGTGGTTTTGATGTGAGTCAAATCCACGGACCGATTCTGTGAATTTCTTACGAAGATGTTGTTTTATGTGGGGATTTCGGGTGGGAATGGCTCAGGTGCTGGGTTAACATCGGGCCGCCCCCACAGGGCCAACACCATCAACGAGGAAATAAACATGAAACTGTTCGTCGCTGCCGCGCTAACCGCGGGTCTTCTTTCGAGCGCACCGGCCTTCGCCAGTGCCGACCTGGCCAAGGCCAAGAACTGTATGGCCTGTCATTCGGTGGAGAAGAAGCTGGTCGGCCCATCCTACAAGGATGTCGCGGCCAAGTATGCCGGCCAGGCCGATGCCGCCGCCACGCTGGCCACCAAGATCCAGAAGGGCGGCGTGGGCAACTGGGGCCAGATTCCGATGCCTCCCAACCCGCAGGTCAATGACGCCGACGCCAAGGCGCTGGTGGAGTGGATCCTGTCGCAGAAGTGATCCCGCTTCCGGGATGATGGGCGCCGCCTGCGGGCGGCGCCTTGGTGCAGGCCGGCAGAGATGCCGGCTTTTTGTGTCTACAGCGCCGGGAATCAGTGGCCGGCGAACAGCCGCGCCGGCTGTGCCAGCCATTCCTGTGCTTCGTGGGCCGGTGCCGGGCGTGCGAACCAGTAGCCCTGCATGACGTCGCAGCCCAGCATTTGCAAGGCTTCGGCCTGCTCGGGCTGTTCCACGCCCTCGGCGACGATGTCGAGGGCGAAGCCGCGGGCGATGCCGGTGATGGCCGAAATGATCGGATTGGTGCTCGGGCCGTCGAGGTCGCGGACGAAGCTGCGATCGATCTTCAGCGTGCTGACCGGAAATTTCTGCAGATAGGCGAGTGCCGAGTAGCCGGTGCCGAAGTCGTCGATGGCGACGCTGAGACCGGCGCTGCGCAGTTCCCGGACCTTGGTGGCGACGTCGGCGGTGTCGTTCATCATCAGGCTCTCGGTGATCTCCAGCTCGATCTGGCCCGGCGGCAGCGCATGGCGGGCCAGGCAGCCGGTGATCGAGCTGACGATGTCGCGCTTGTCGAAATCCAGCGGCGACAGGTTCACCGACATGCGCAGTTCGAGGTGGCCCGCGCTGCGCCACTGCGCCAACTGGGTGCAGGCCTCTTCCATGACCCAGCGGCTGATCTCGCCGATCATGCCCAGCTCTTCGGCGACCTGGATGAAAGTGTTGGGCGACAGGGAGCCGAGTACCGGGTGCCGCCATCTCAGCAGCGCTTCCATGCCGACGATCTGGCGGCGGGCGATGCTGACCTGGGGCTGGTAGTGCAGTTCGAACTCGCCGCGCAGCAGGGCGTTGCGCAAGTCGTTTTCCAGCGTGATGCGCTCGTGATGATGGGTGTTCAGCGCCGGATCGAAGAAGCGGAAGGCATTCTTGCCCGAGCGCTTGACCTGGTACATGGCGATGTCGGCGTGGCGCGTCAGGTCTTCGGCCGTGGTGCCGTCGCGCGGGAACAGGGCGATGCCGATGCTCATGGTCGCGCGGTAATCGCCCTGGCTCAGCGTGATCGGTGCGGCAAGGGCGTCGAGGATCTTGGTGGCGATGGTTTCCGCGTCTTCAGGGACGTTGATGTCGGGCAGCAGGATCGTGAATTCGTCGCCGCCGAGCCGGGCCAGCGTGTCGCCGCGGCGCAGCGTGGTCGACAGGCGGGCTGCGATCGCGCGCAGCAGGGCATCGCCTTCGGCGTGGCCGTAGGTGTCGTTGACCAGCTTGAAGCGGTCGATGTCGATGAACATCACCGCCAGAGCGCCGGTGCGGCGCTGGGCCTGCGCGATCGCCAGTTCGAGGCGGTCCTTGAACAGCACCCGGTTCGGCAGGTGCGTCAATTGGTCGTGATAGGCCTGGAAGGAGATGATCTCCTCGGCCCGCTTGCGTTCGGAGATGTCGCGGGCGACGCCGTAGAGCCCGGCGCTGCGGCTGTCGCCGGGCTGGGCCAGCATCGGCAGGCCGGTGAGCGACACCGTGACGCAGTCGTCGATGCTGCTGCCGCGGCTGCGGCGCAGGCGCAGTTCGACGTTGAAGCTCTCGCCCGGCATCCGGCTGGGCTGATTGAGCAGGTTGCAGATCCGGTCGATGTCCTCGGGCATGACCAGGGTCGTGAACGGGCGCCGCATCAGCGCGTTGCGTTCGAAGCCGAGCAGGGGCTTGATGCGCGGGTTGATGTAGCTGAAGCGGCCTTCGGCATCGAGGGTGAAGATGAGGTCGGGCGAGCTTTCGACCAGGTAGCGGTGCAACTGCTCGGAGGCCCTGAGGCGCTGGCTCATCGCGCGGTTGGCCTTCTCGAGCGCGCCCTTGTGCAGCGTGCTTTCCACCGCGCGCTGCAGCTGGGCGACGTGGTAGGGCTTGCGCACGTAGTCGTCCGCGCCGCGGCGCAGCGCGCCGATCGCGGCATCGATGGCGTCTTCGCCGCTGATGATGATGACGGCTTCGTCGCGCCGGCGCTCGACCAGCCAGTCGAGCAGGGCGAGGCCGGAAGCGTCCGGCAGCCGGTAGTCGAGCAGGACCAGGTCGTAATGCTGCTGTTCCAGCCGGACGATGGCTTCGGCGATGCTGCCCGTTTCGTCGAAGCTGCGGCCGGGGTGGGCGAGCACGTGCGGAAAGGTGCGCCGCAGCGCCGGATCATCATCGACGATCAGGATGCGGAAATCGGGTTCCACAGGGCCGAGGCTTTTTGTGGGCTGGAAAGGTTTATCGCCCGGAATCGACATGAGTCGTCAAATTTATGTCTAAATGTTAATTATCACAACATGATGCAATATTCAGGCCGATTGTTCCAGTGGCAGAAAGATCTGGAAGCTGGTGCCGTTGCCCGGCTGGCTTCGGCAGAGCAGGGTTGCGCCCCAGCGTGACAGGATGTCGTGCACGATGCTGAGGCCGACGCCTTGATGCTTGCCGCCCTTCTGGCTGCGCTGCGGCGAGAACGGATCGGCCATGCGTTCCGGCGGCAGGCCGGGGCCGTTGTCGACGAGGCGGATCTCGAGGCTGGCGCGGCCATCGACGATGATCTGCGGCAGCGCCGACACCACCAGGCGCCTGCCGGGCTGCAGCGCTTCGGAGGCGTTGCGGAACAGGTTGAGCAAGACCTGCCTGAGCGCGGAGGCGGGAATCGCCGCAGGCGGAAGCTGTCCGGCCGCACGCAGTTCGAACTGGATGCCGCGCTGGCCGAACAGCGTGTCGCCGTAGATCGAGCGCATGTCGAGCAACAGTGCCGGTATCTGGCAGCGCGGCGTCTCGGGGGCTTCCTGCGGCAACGCGCTGGCGCTGCGCAGCAGGTTGTCGATGCGGTCCAGCTCGGTGTTGAGCAGCACCAGTTCGTCCTTCAGCGGCGTGTCGTCCGGGCGCTGGATGCCGAGCATTTCCAGCCGGCTCTTGATGACCGTCAGCGGATTGCTCGCTTCGTGCACGATCTTGCGCAGATGATCGTGGAAACGCTGATGCAGCACCGCTTCGCGGCTGCTGATTTCGTTCTGCGTCCGCTGTGCGGCACGCAGCGAGCGTACTGCGGCGCCGAGCAGCGCGGCGTAGCGCCAGCAAAGATCGCTGTCGAGTTCGCCTTCATGGTCCATACCGATCAGTGCCACCACGGGTTTGCCGTTGGTGGTGAGCGGCAGGCAGCAGAAACCGCCGGAGCCGAGCCAGCGGGCGATCTGCCAGTCGGCCAGGCTGCGTCCGCTGCGGCCGCCGTGCCGGACGAAGCGGGTAGTGTGTTCGTTGCGCGCGCACAGTGCGACGACGCTGGTTTCGTCGTCCAGTCTGAGCCGCAGTTCGTCGATGAGCGCGGCGGCGCTGCCCGCCGTGGCGGACAGCATGGGGCGCAGGATGCCGTCTTCGTCGGCCGCCAGCAGCGTGGGGATGCCGTGCAGGCCGAACAGGGGGCAGGCAATGGCGAGGCGGTCTTCGACCTGCGCGGGGCCGAGGTCGACGAATGCCGCCGTCAGCAGGCCGAGCATGCCGGCACTGCGGTAAGGGTCGTCGGCCAGCGGCGCGACTGCCACGGAGCCGGCTGCCGCAGCATCGGCTGCCGCAGCATCGGCTGTCGGGGCGTCGGCCGCCGGGGCAGGCCGCGGCGGATAGGCGGCATGGCCGGAGACGATGTAGCCCACATCGGCGCGCAGGCTGCTCAACACCCCTTCAGGGAGTCCGGTCAGGCGGGCGGCTTCGGGCAGCCGCTCCTGCCATTGCGGGTCGGCCAGCCGCAGCGCCGCGGCGACGATGGGAAGCAAAGGGTGTGCGCTCGCGAGCTGTTCTTCCAGTACGGCACCCAGCTCGAGCGCGTCGCCGAGGCTGGCGGGCAGTCCGCAATCATGGACCAGCGCGGCCAGCGAAGACGCATGCCGGGCCGGGGCGGCGGTTTTGCCGCCATCGGGCGAAGGGGGGCGAAACCGTGCCACAACCCGGCCAGGTAGGCTTCGTCGGGGCGTGCATAGCGTGTTTCGATCGCGAGATGCAGCGCGCATTCGGCCTGCAGCAAGGTTTGCTCGGATGCCGCCGCGTCATGGCCGGCCGCTTGCCCGATCCCCACCAGCCAGGCCCGCAGCAGGTCGATGCCGATGCGTTCGAGGCGCCGGCGCAGCACGCTGTTGAGCCCGTCGGCGAGTTCGTTGCCGGCCAGCGGCTGGGCAATCAGCAGGGCGAGGCTCAGCACGGGGTCGCGGGCGGCGACGAGGGCGACTTCCGGCCAGTTGGGCGAACTGGCCGCCAGCAGGCGCAGGATGGTCACCGCGCCGTCGGTCCGGGGCTGGCGTGCGAGAGTGCAGAATGCGGCGGGAAGCATGGGCGGCGAGGCGCGCGGGTGGGAGGCTTGGGAGGATTCTAGCGGGTCGTGCCGATCCCGCATGTGACCGAGTTTGCAGCCGGCGTCAGGCTTCTCAGGCCTGCAGGCTGTCGGCGAAGCCGAGGCCGGTCAGCAAGGCGTGGTTGACGCGCTCGCGGGGCAGGTGAAGGTCGTCGACCGCCTTGGCCAGGCCGCTGCCGTCGAAGTTCTCGCACTGTTGCGCCAGCCGCAGGAAGGGGGCGAATTCGCCCTCGCCATGCACCAGGGCATCGGTGATGCTGGCGGGCAGGTTCATTTCGTCGAGCACCGATTGCATCGAAGTGCCGAGCAGCAGCGGCAGCAGCGAGAACGCGCCGGTGATGAAGAGGTTGTCGCGCTCGGCGGCGTCGAAGTAGCCGGCGCCGATTTCTTCCATGAAGCGGCCGCGGGCGATCGCGGTCTGCATCATCGCCGGCGCGCTCGGGTCGCGGCTGGCGGTGACGAGCAGCAGCGACAGCCATTTGTTGAGCGTGGCATAGCCGAGGATGCTGACCGCGTGGCGGAAGGACTGGATCTCGCACATCAGGCCGAAACCGGCCGAGTTGATGTAGCGCAGCAGCTTGTACGACAGCGCGACGTCCTGCTTCAGCACCGCTTCGATGTCGCGGATTTCGCCATTGTTGCGCACCAGATTGAGCAGGCGAATGATCTGCGCATGGTTGGGCGACAGTTCCCGGGCGGGCGGGTTGCCGCGCAGGAAGAACCAGCCCGAGGCGCCGTCGAAGCCGGCGCCGATCGCCGGCGGGAAGGCGCCGGTGTCGGCCAGGCCCCAGGCCAGCTTGAGGCCGGGCGCGCCGGCCGGGGAAGCGACGCGGCGCGCATCCATCAGCACGAAGCGCCAGTCGATGCCGGCCGGCAGGGCGGCGCCGGGCGTACCAGGTCAGGTTCATCGGCCGGCCGGCCTCCTGCAACTGGGCCATCAGCGCCTGCGTGTGCGGATGGCCCAGGGTCTGGGCCGGAATCTCGATCGTGGCGTTGTCCGGCATCTGCCAGTTCATCAGTTCCGCTGTCGGCACCAGGCGCCCGAGGCTGACGAAAACGGCGTGCTGAGCCGGCCAGGCTGCCGCCTGCGCGTTCAGTGCCTCGACCACCGCAGCGACATTGGGACCGTGGGCGACGATGCGGTTCGCGGTGATCGCGTGGCGCTTGTTGACCACGGGCTCTCGGGTCAGCAGGACGGTCTGGCTCATTGCGGCTCCGGTGGGCGGCTCAGTTTGCCGGGCTGGCGAAGGTGAAGGCGTCGGCGAAGAAGGCGTCCTCGGGCAGGCCGCGCTCCGTATGGAAACCCACCCGTGCCGCATCGATCATCGCCGGTGCGCCACAGGCGTAGACCTCGTGGCCCGACAGGTCGGCGAAGTCGTCCAGCACGGCCTGGTGCACCAGGCCGCGGCGGCCGTCCCAGGCGTCGCCGGGTTTTTCGTCCGACAGCACCGGAATGTAGCGCAGGTTCGGCAGGCGGCTTTCCCAGCTGCGCGCCAGTTCGTCCAGATACAGGCCGGCGCGGTCGCGCGAACCCCAGTACAGCGTGATCGGACGCTGCAGGCCGGTCTCGATCGCGTGCTCGACGATGCTCTTGATCGGCGCGAAGCCGGTGCCGCCCGCGACCAAAACGATCGGGCGCGGCGAATCCTCGCGCAGCCAGAAGCTGCCCAGCGGACCCTCCAGGCGCAGGATTTCCTTCTCCTTCATGCCCTCGAAGACGTGGGACGTGAAGCGGCCGCCGTCGATGCGGCGCACGTGCAGTTCGATGTGGCTGGCATCGTGCGGCGCGTTGGCGATCGAGAAGCTGCGGCGCTGGCCGTCGGCGAGCAGGATGTCGATGTACTGGCCGGCCTTGAAGCGGAAGGCCTCGCTGGCCGGCAGCTTGAGGTCGAGCAGCATCACGTCGTCGGCCAGCCGCTGCAGCTTCTGCACCCGGCTGGGTAGCTTTTTGACCGGGATGTCGCCGGCGCGGGTGACGTTGCGCGCCTCCAGCACCAGGTCGGAAAGCGGCTTCGCACAGCAGAACAGCGCATAACCCTCGGCCTGGTCGGCGGCGCTCAGCGCACCGGCGGAGTATTTGCCGTAATCCACCGAGCCCTGCACGATCCTGCCCTTGCAGGCGCCACAGGCGCCGTCGCGGCAACTGTGCGGCAGCAGCAGGCCGGCGTCCTGGGCGGCTTCGAGAACGGTCTGGCCGTCGGCGGCGTCGAACGAATGGTCGCCGGGCTGGAGGGAAATCCGGTAGCTCATGGTGCGTGTGATAATGACGGGATGAAAAGAGTCCTGATCGTTGGCAGTGGCGATGTCGCCGCCCGCTGCCTGCCGTGGTTGACGCAGCGCTTTCGTGTTCTCGCCCTCGTACGCCATGCCGATGCGGCCGACGCGCTGCGCATTGCGGGCGCGGTGCCGGTACGGGCCGATCTCGACGACCGCAGGAGTCTGATCAGGCTGGCCGGGCTTGCCGATGTCGTATTGTACTTCGCTCCGCCGCCTGCGCAGGGGGCCGCCGACACCCGGATGAAACGCTTCCTGGCCGCATCCGGAGCGGGCCGGAGTTCACCACAGGGCCTCGTATACATAAGTACGACAGGGGTTTACGGCGACTGCGGCGGCGCCTTCGTCGACGAGACGCGGCCCTGTCGCGCCAGCACCGCGCGGGCATTGCGGCGGGTCGATGCCGAGCGCCGGCTGCGCCGCTTCGGGCGCCGCAACGGCGTGCGCGTCAGCGTGCTGCGGGCGCCCGGCATCTACGCCGCGGACCGCCTGCCGCTCGAACGCCTGCGGCGCGGCGACCCGGTGCTCGCAGCGGCAGACGACGTCTTCACCAACCACATCCATGCCGACGACCTTGCCCGGCTGGCCTGTATGGCGATGTTCCGTGCCGGCGCCGGCCGCGTGTATAACGCCAGCGACGACTCCGGCCTGAAGATGGGCGAGTATTTCGACGCCGTGGCCGACGCGCTGGCGCTGCCGCGTCCGCCGCGGCTGCCGCGCGAGCAGATCGTCCAGCGGCTGTCGCCGCTGACGCTGTCCTTCATGGGCGAATCGCGCCGGCTCGACAACCGCCGCATCAAGCGGGAACTGCGCACGGCGCTGCGCTACCCGACGGTGGCGGATGGACTGCGCGCACTGCCGGGCAAGCACTGAGCCGCCGCTTCCGTCTTCCCTTTTCTCCATCATCGGGATTCATCGACATGCTGACCATCAAGGCCTTGCACATCATCTTCGTCGTGAGCTGGTTCGCCGGCCTGTTCTACCTGCCGCGCCTGTTCGTCAATCACGCCATGGTCGAGGACGCCGCCACCCGCGAGCGTCTGGCGATGATGGAAATGAAGCTCTACCGTTTCATGACGCCGCTGGGCATCCTCGCCGTGGTGCTGGGCTTCTGGCTGTGGTTCGGCTACGGCTTCACCGGCGGCTGGCTTCACGCCAAGACCCTGCTCGTCGTCTTCCTGATCGGCTACCACCTCTACTGCGGCCGCCTGCTGCGTGCCTTCGCCGAGGGCCGCAACACCCGCAGCCACGTGTGGTTCCGGGTGTTCAACGAGATTCCGGTGCTCGTTCTCTTCGTCGTGGTCTTCCTCGTCGTGCTCAAGCCGTTCTGAATCCAGGAGTCACGCCGATGAAACGTTTCAAGCTAGACTTGGTCCAGTGACTTAGTTCGATTGGAGAAGGTCATGCCGCTCACCGTCAATGTCCATGAGGCCAAGACGCAATTGTCTCGCCTGCTCGAGCAGGCCCATGCCGGACAGGAGATCATCCTCGCCAAGGCGGGCAAGCCTTATGCGCGCCTGATGCCGCTGGCGCCCGAGACTTGCATACGTCAACCAGGCCGACTGGCAGGCAAGCAATTCGATGAGGCTTTTTTCGAGCCTCTGTCCGACGAAGAGCTTTCCGCCTGGGAATGATGGCGATGACCGGCCTGTTGCTCGATACGCATACGCTGTTGTGGTGGTGGCTCGATGATCCAAGGCTTTCGGTCCTTGCCCGGCGGGCAATTGCCGATCCAGCCAACCCGGTTTTCGTCAGTGCAGCCAGCGCCTGGGAACTGGCGACGAAGCATCGGCTCGGCAAACTGGGTGAAGCCGATGAGGCGGTCGGCAGGTTTGCCGAATTGGTATCGGCAGATGGTTTCGAGCACCTTCCGATCACTTACTACCATTGTCTGACAGCAGGTGCTTATGCCGTCGAGCATCGGGATCCCTTCGATCGCATGCTTGCTGCACAGAGCCAACTGGAGAAACTCGTGCTGCTTACGCGCGACCCTGCGTTCGAGCATTTTGGAACCCGCACACTCTGGTGAATGTGGTCGCTGCAACCGGACCTGCTTGCGCTGTTAAACTGGCCCGGCGAGTGCTTCGATCCCCGACCTGCTACGAGAAAGATCATGAGCCTGCCCCAGCCCAAGACTTCGTTCGGGCCAGACGATTACCTGGCCTGGGAAAGCGAACAGCCCTTCCGCAGCGAATACGTGGACGGCGAAGTGTTCGCCATGGGCGGTGCTTCCGACGCGCAGGGCACGGTGGCGGGAAACCTGTTTGCCAGCTTGCATGCTCTTTTGCGTGGCAAGCCCTGCAAGACCTTCATCGCCGACATGAAGGTCCATGTCGAAGCAGCAAACAGCTTTTATTACCCGGACATCCTCATCACCTGCGACCCGCGCGACCGCACGCCCGAGGCAAGCCACGTCAAGCGCCATCCGGTGCTGGTCGTCGAAGTGCTGTCGCCCAGCACTGAAGCCTACGACCGTGGCGACAAGTTCGCTGCTTACCGCACGCTGCCCTCATTGCAGGAGTACGTGCTGGTTTCGGTGGAGCAGCGCCGCGTCGAAGTCTTCCGCCGCGATGCCACCGGGCACTGGGTGCTCTATCCGTTTGCAGCGGATGAAGAGCTGGAACTGGCCAGCGTAGATTTCCGCTGCCCGGTGGCCGAGGTATTCGAAGGCGTGGAGGGAGCTTAGGCTCGCGTTGCCCTTCAGGCCGGCTGCCGTTCTTCCAGAATCTTGAAGAACACCGTCTCCAGCGACACCGCCGGCTTCACCGTCACCAGCCGGCCGCCGGCGGTCTGCAGGCGGGTGAGGAAGGCGGGCAGCGCGGATTCGTCCAGTTCCTGTTCGTACTCGCCTTCGCGGATCACCGCGTGTTCGCCGTCGAGCGGCGCATTGGCCTGGTAGCGGACGATGAAGCGGTCGGCGCGTTCGCTGACCAGGTCGCGCGGCGAGCGCGTGGTCAGCAGTTCGCCCTGGTGGATGAAGCCGAAGCGGTCGGCGATGCGCTCGACGTCGTGCAGCACGTGCGAGGTGAAGAAGATCGCGCCGCCTTCGCGCTTGTAGTCGGCGAGGATGTCCACCACGTCCTTGCGCCCTACCGGGTCCAGGCCCGACAGCGGCTCGTCCAGCACCAGCAGGCGCGGTTCGACGACCAGCGCATGGGCCAGCGCCACCCGCTGCACGTTGCCCTTCGACAACTCGCGGATGCGGCGCCGGGCGTTCTGCGCCACCGAGAAGCGTTCCAGCCACTGCATGCACCAGGCCTCGGCATCCGCGCGGCGGATGTCGTACATGTCCAGCGCCATGCGCAGGATTTCCATCGGCGTGAATTGCTCGTACAGCGCGGGCGATTCCGGCACGTAGGCGATGCCCTTGCGCGAAGCCGCCTCGCGCGCCGAAACGCCGTACAGCTTCACCTCGCCTTCATAGTCGTTGATGACGTCGAGCATCACCTTGATCGTGGTCGACTTGCCCGCGCCGTTGGGGCCGACGAAGCCGAAGACCTCGCCTTCGCTGACCTCGAAACTGACGCCGTGCAGGGCCTGCACGGTCTTGCCGCGCGAATGGAAGGTCTTGCTGACGGAGCGGAATTCGAGAGCGGATGTCATGGGTGGTTTCCTTGGCTACTCCACATGCGCAGCGATTCGAAATCGAACGATAGCTGGCGGTGGTGACGGATGGCGAGCAGATGCACGGTGTCGCCGATGTGCGCATACAGCACCAGATGTTGTGCCGTCACGTATTCCCGCAGGCTGGCCGTGGGGTCCAGCTTTTCGAGTTGTGAGACGAGCCGCTCGAGCTGTGAGGCCGCTTCGATGGATTGCGCAGGGCGGGCGAGGAAATCACAGCCCATGTCCGGGTGGCGCTCGAGGTTCGGGATCACCACGTCGTGCAGGGTATCGAGGAGCGTATCGAAATGCCCGGACGCATCGGTTTCGTCCAGGAAACCTTCGATGGCTTCGAGATGAAGCTCGAAGCTTCGGGTGACGAGGACGGCAGCGATCCTGCTCATCCCTTGGCGCGGCGTGTCTTGAAATCGGCGATTGCCGTGCGGGCGTCCCGGCTGCGGCCCTCGGCAACGTCTCGCAAGCCGCTTGCGGCATCGTCGATCAGCAGCATATGGATGTGCGCGCGTTCGAGCCGATGGTAGTGATCCAGGCGTTGTGCATCGATCAGTGCGACATAGCTCTCACCATTCTTGGTGATGATCTTCTCCGCGCCTGCTTTGACCTGATCCGCCAGCTCAGACAACTGGGCACGGGCGGTGGTCAGCGAAACGATGTCTCGTGCAGTGATGGTCATGATGGTGGCTGTACAGAGTTGACGCCTTGATTCTAGCCTGAAGGCAAGCGCTCGGTAACAAATCGAGGTTGCCGCCAAGAGAAGGTCGGCGATGCCGGTAGCTTGGGCGGGTGCCTCGTTCTGTGGCAAGGACGGTTTGGATACCCCTTGCCTACGGCCTTTCGAGCCCGGCGATCTTCAGCTCCCGTAAGCGGAAACGCCCCTCGGCGAACTCATAGCCGATGCGCAGCGGATCGTCCGGAAAGGCGTCCAGTTCGCCGCTGTCGATCAGCGCCTGCGGGTTGGTCAGCGCCTGGCCAAAGCGTGCCTCGTAGCGCTGCTGGGCGGCGCGCAGCGTCATCAGGCCCTGCAGCCGGACGATGCGCTTGTCGAGCATGCCCTGCAGTTTGGGATCGCTCGTCTGGGCGCGCTCGCGCTGCAGGAACTCCAGCGCCGCGCTGTCGTCCTTCAACTCGCCCGCGGCCAGCATGATGGCGAATTTGCGAAAGCCGGCCGCGTTGTCGGTGGCACGCTCGGCAGCAGTCTCCAGCGCAGCGCGGGCGCCGTCGACGTCGTGCAGGAAGAAATACTGGTTGAAGCCGTAGAAGAAGGGCGGCACCTCGTCCCAGAAGCGGCAGTCGGTCGCGCGCTCGAGCAAGTCGTTGCCTTCGGCCACCGCGCCGCCCCAGGTCAGCAGCGCATTGCCCTGGTAGTAGTTGTCCTCGTGGCAGGGATTCAACTGCGCCACCACGCGCCGCGCACGGATCGCGAAAGAGGCATTGGCTTCCGCCGCCTCCGGCGCGTCACTGGCGGTGGCGACGGCGCGGATCGACTCGAAGTTCGCCGCCAGGAAGCGGTCGCCGCCGGTCAGCAGCACCTGTACCGGCGCCGACAGCACCACACGGTCGAACACCTCGACCGGTGGCGCGGCATTGACGGGCGGACGCGTTGCCCAGATCACGGCAAACAGCCCGAAGCCGGCCACCGCGACCGCCAGCGGAGCGAGGTTCCTCCGATCCATCATGCGAACTTCTTGCGGTTCAGCGCCCATACCGACAGCCCCAGCAGCGCCGCTGCATAAGCCAGCGCCGACACCACGCGCAGCGCCCAGTCCTCGGGCAGGAACTGCCACTGGCCGTAGAGCGAGATCATCCGCACATCCAGCGCGGCCAGATCGGGCAGCAGATAGCCGAGCAGGCTCAGCGACGACTGGTAAGTGTCGGCATGGCCGACCAGCGTGCTGTCGCGCGTCAGCAGCGCGACGATGGCCGAATAGGAGCGGGCCACCAGCATGAAGCCGAGGGTGCCGATGAGGACGAAACTGGGCGTGGTGGTGGTGACGGCGATCAGCGTGCCAATGGCGAGCACGACCAGCAGGTCGAGGGCGATGAAAGCGAGGGTGACGAGATAGGGCAGGCCGAGATCGGGGGGCGTGGACTGCTCGTAACTATGGCCGATCCAGGTGGTCAGGCCGGCGAGCAAGACACCGAGCACGGCGAGCAGGCCGAGCATCAGCAGCGCGATGGCGGCGACGCGGCCGAGCAGGAACTGATGGCGCGGGCGAGGGTAGGTCAGGGAGCTGAGGTAGAGCTTGCGGTCGAACTCGCGGGAGAGGAGTTCTTGGAGGAGAAGAGTTGAAAGCAACGGCAAGACGAGGCGAATTGTTGATAGACCTACGTCCAGCGCCACGGTAGCAGGTTGGCGGCCGCTGAACTGGTTGACCATCAAGACGGTGGCTATCAGGAAAACTGACAACCACAGAGCGAAGGAAAGAAAGCGAGCCCGAAGCGCAAGGCGTAAGGCAATAAAAAGAAGCGGGGAAAAGAGCATCGCCGGTATACTTTCTGCTTAAAGCAAAAGGTTGGAAATCAAATTACCGTATGCTGGAAATAGAGTCTCGAGAACGGAGGGATATTCATCTGGCTCGCCATTGTCCCCGATATAGAGAGGCTGTTGGGAGATTCCAACAGCCTCTAGGATACATGATAGCTTACAGGCCAGCTCGTTCTGCAGCTTCTGCAGTCACTGAGCCACCAGTAACTACGCAGTTCTGGGAGTTCGCTTCAATAACACGTCCTCCATCGCTACTAGTAGTGTAAGCCCTCCCTCCCGTGGCTTGTTGGGGTTGTCCGGGGATCATGGGGGCAGTGGAACCATCATTCGGATCGACCCAATCAGGATCGGGGATCATCGGAGTTACCGTCCATGCTCCCTTTTGGCCGTTTGGATGGCATGTGGCTACAGCGATTCGGTTGCTTGCCGTATTGCAAGCATAGGCACCATAAACAAGATTCGAAAGATTGATCCGAACAGCTTCTCTCAACAGGGAGCAGCCAGCAGCATCATTGGTGATCGGTTCTCCGCTTGTGAATGGAGTTCCTGCGTCATCAGCCGCCATTACGGAGGCGGAGACTGCGATGCCGAGCAGAATGCCTAAAGTTTTCTTAATAAACATAATTGTTACTCCTGCTTAGAGTATTCTTAATGATTAGTTCTGTGCGGCCATCATGACCGTGATTGCATTTTTGGCGTCGGCATTAGCAGTCGAGTCGTTTGCCTTTGCTCGATAATTGTTGAACTGCGGAATTGCCACCGCAGCCAGAATGCCGATGATCGCCACGACGATCATCAATTCGATCAGCGTGAAACCCTTCTGAATCTTTTTCATTTGCCTTGCTCCTTGAGTACGGCGGTGATCCGCTTGGAATGTACTTAGCGAAAGCCGTGCCAGGTTCAGGAGCGCAAATTCGGGCAAGTTTCCGTGATTTTTTACCGCCGGGTTGACAGCAGGGCGCGGCGGGATGTGACAAAGCGGAAAGCGGGATTGTCAAAAGTTGACATTCCGGCTTTCCGCTTCGGAGTCATGCCGGTCATTCGGCGCAAATGACCGTACAGAGTCGGGCTGCATGTCCGGGAGCTGCGGACAGCGACGGGCGATTTGGCGGTGCTCAGGCTGTCCGGAGCAAGCGGGAGCGCGATGTCGCGTCGGAGGAAAGGCGTTGAAGCGTTGAGGCTGGCTGGGAGATGCGATGCCGCGGCTTCAATGCGTGTCGAAGACGTCTTCGAGCGTTTGCGCATCCAGCAGCCTGTCTCCCCAGCGTTCGAGATCGGCGCGGGTCGCCCGCTGCAGGCGTTCGGCGGTCCGGCCATCGAGCGGGCCGAAACGGCGCGCGAGCAGGCGGCTCAGCAATTCGCGCTCGCCGTCCTCGCGTCCTTCCTCGCGTCCCTTTTCCAGGCCCTGTAACAAACCTTGTTGAAGGCCTTGTTCCAATCCGGCATGGCGGGCGCGTTCGCTCCAGGTCAGCATTTCCTCGTTCTCCTGCGGGTAGCGTAGTTCGTACAGCCGCCGTTCATTATCGTCAAGCGGACTGTAGATGTCGATGAAGTCCATGTATTTGATACGTTTTTCGATGCTCGGTTCGAGCCCGATCAGGCCGCGCACGGCCTGGGCGTAGATCTCCAGTTTTCGCTCGCGCGGCCAGCGCATGTTGGGCAGGTTGAGCCGGGCGACGAGGTTGGAGCTGTCCAGCCAGGCGTCGGCCGGGGTATCGGCGAGGATGCAGGCGAGATAGTCGAAGCGCAGATAGGTGTGCCGCTCGCTGCCCAAGTCCAGATGGCGGCGTATCCGTTCGCCGCCGCGCAGGAAGATCACCACCGGCACCACGCGGTCGGTTTCCATCAACTCGGCGAGCGTAGCGCAGTAAGACACCAGTCGGTGGATGGAGAAACGGCCTGGTGCGCTTTCTTCCTCCAGCACGAACAGCAGTGCTTCGCGTCGGCCGTCGGGCCATTCGGCCAGCAACGGCACGTCGAGTTCGTGGAAGCGGTCGCCGAGGCGGTCCTTGAGTTGTTCCTGCCGGATCGGGGTGATGCGCACCGCGTCATCCAGATCGTGGGCTTCGTCGGGTGCGAAGAAGGCCAGCGCCTGCCGAGGGTAGTCGAGGATCAGGTTCTTGAAGTTCTGGTCGTGGCTCGGCGCTGGCATCGCACAATCCCGGTTTAATGACGAATGGGATTATATGCGGACTGAATTCGACGTGCGACGTCAGGCGGGCGTTGCCCATTCCCGGCAGATTTTCCCGGTCTGTTCGATGGCCAGCGCTTCGCCGGTGAGGCCGCAGTGCGTGGTGGCGCCGTCGGTGCGGAAGTGGGCGCATTGCCGGCAGATGCCGAAGGCGTGCTGGCCGTTGAGGCGTTGCAGGGCGACGAGGATGTCGCGCAGGGTGCCGGCGAGCGCGGCGCCGTCGGGCTGCATGTCGAGTGCGCGCTGCATGCGCTCGGCCCAGCTGTCCTGCAGCACCGCCATGCCGGCAGGTGTCAGCTTCAGGTGGATGCGCTTGCCGTGGCGCGCGTCGGCCTGCTTGACGATCAGCGCCTTGCGTTCGAGCACGGCCAGGGTCTGCGATACCGTGCCGCGGGTGATGCCGAAGTAGTCGGCGATGGCGATCGGCAGGTCGCTGTACTGGTTGGCCTGGGCGAGGTATTGCAGCACCTGGATGTGGATCGGCAGCAGGCCGTGGCGCGCGGCGTCCTCGCGCACGGCCTGCTGGAGCAGTGCGCTCAGGCGTTCGAGGTACAGGGTGGCGGAGCTCATGGAGATAATGTATCGCCTCGATGCATGACTTGACCAGCGTGATGTATGGAGTCTATGCTCAAAATGCATCGAGTCGATGCATCAATGTCCATTGAACCGAGGAGAGTCATCATGAGCAAGGCTGTGTTCTTCCACGCGGGTTGCCCGGTTTGCGTATCTGCGGAGCAGCAGTTCGCCAGCGCGCTCGACCCTGCGCGCTATACGGTCGAAGTCGTGCATCTGGGCGAGCAGAAATCCCGCATCGCCGAAGCCGAGGGCCTTGGCGTCAAGTCGGTGCCGGCGCTGGTCATCGACGGCCAGCCTTTCCACATCAACTTCGGGGCTTCGCTGGATGATCTGGAAGTAGGCGTGTCCGTCCGGCCATGGCGGGCCGGCGATCGCTGCAGGTTCCCGCGCATGCAGTCGATGGCGAAGTGCTGCCGATCGTGCAAGACCGGGGCCATCATTGCTGGTTCAAGGGCGTACGCCATCCAGCGCTTCGCCCTTGAATCGCCACCTCATTTCCTTTTGGGTTTCCGCTTTGGCCGCTGTTCCGCCTGTTTTTGTGCAGCCGCCGCCGGGCGCGGCTGGCCGTACTTCCGGTAAACCGCGCGGGCGTCGGCCTCCGCGCGTTCCTGCGTACAGATGGACGGATCGTCGTCGTGGCCGCTGAAGAAGTCGTCCTCCTGCGCGGCCATGACCAGCTTGATCGCGGCTTCTTCGCTCTGCTCGTAGCGTTCGTAGAGCAGGGTGGCGACTTCGTCCAGATGCTGTTCGTAGCTCATCGGCATGGCGTCCGGTCCTCAGCGCAGCGTGACGAATTCTTCGGCACTGGTGGGGTGGATGGCGACGCTGCGGTCGAAGTCGGCCTTGCGCGCGCCCATGCGGACGGCGACGGCGAAGCCCTGCAGCATCTCGTCGGCGCCGTCGCCGATGACGTGCAGGCCGACGATGCGTTCGTCTGCACCTTCGCAGACCAGCTTCATCGCCGTCCGCGGACGGTGCTCGGTCAGCGCGTGGTACATCGCGGTAAAGCGGGTGGTGGACCTTGACTTCGCCGAAGCGCTTGCGGGCTTCTTCTTCGGTGAGGCCGACGGTGCCGATCGGCGGGTGGCTGAAGATGACGGTGGGGATGTCGTCGTAGTCGAGCCGGCTGTCGGGCTGGTCCAGGAACAGGCGGGCGGCGAGCTTGCGGCCGGCGGCGATGGCGACCGGCGTGAGTTCGGCACGGCCGGTGATGTCGCCGATGGCGTAGATGCCGGGCACCGTGGTGTTCTGGAAGGCGTCGGTGCGGATGACGCCCTTGTCGTCGGCGGCGATGCCGGCGGCGTCGAGATTCAGGCGGTCGGTGTTGGCGCGGCGGCCGGTGGCCCACACCAGCGCGTCGGCTTCGAAGGCCTTGCCGTCGCCGCAATCGATGCGCAGGCTGCCGTCGGCTTGGCGGCTGACCGCCTTGGGTTGGATGCCGAAGTTCAGGCGCACGCCGGCGGCCTGCATCTGTTCGCCGAGTTCGTCGCGCAGCATGGCGTCGAAGGGGCGCAGCAGGTGGGGGCCGCGCACCAGCATGTCGACTTGACTGCCGAGGCCGTTGAACACGCCGGCCAGCTCCACCGCGATGTAGCCGGCGCCGACGACGGCGACGCGGCGCGGCTGCCGGTCGAGGGCGAAGAAGCCGTCCGAGTCGATGCCGAGTTCGGCGCCTTCGATGTCCGGCAGCGCAGGGCGGCCGCCGGTGGCGATGACGATGTGCGGCGCGCTGTAGCGCTGGCCCTCGACTTCGATCGTGCGGGCATCGACGAAGCGGGCGAAGCCTTCGACGACGTCGACGCCGGCCTTGTCCAGCATGTTGGCGTAGATGCCGTTGAGGCGGGCGATGTAGGCGTCGCGGCGGGTCTTGAGCGTGTTCCAGTCGAAGCGGCTTGCCGGCGCGTCGAAGCCGTAACCGGGCGCGTCGCGCATGGTCTGGGCGATGTTGGAGGCGTACCACATCACCTTCTTCGGCACGCAGCCGACGTTCACGCAGGTGCCGCCGAGGCGGGCGGCTTCGACCAGCAGTACGCGGGCACCGTATTCCGCCGCGCGCCGGGCGGTGGCGACGCCGCCGCTGCCGCCGCCGATTGCGATGTAGTCGTATTGCTTCATGTCGGGTTCCTTTGTTGGATGTCGGTGACGGCCGGGGCGCCGTCGAGGCTCATGCTGCGGCCGGCCTCCGCGAGTTCCGCAGGGGTGTTGATGTTGCGGAAGGCGGCGGCTTCGTCGTCGAAGGACACTTCTACCACGTCCAGCGTGTCGTGCCAGCGGGCGACGCCGCGCCCGCCGCCGCGAAGGTAGTCGGCGAGCGGGCCGGCGAGTTCGCGGCGGCACAGGCAGAACACCGGCTGCAGCCGGTCGAAGGTGCGCGCGACGGCGAGCTGGGCGCCGGCCGTGTGCAGTGCGCCGGCGAGACGGTCGACGAGATCGCCCGGCAGGAAGGGCGAATCGCAGGGCACGGTGGCGACCAGCGGGTGGCGGGCGTGCAGCAGTGCGGCATGCAGGCCGGCAAGCGGACCGGCGAAGCCGCCGATGTCGTCGCCGAACACCGGGTGGCCGAAGCTGCGCCAGGCATCGAGGTTGCGATTGGCATTGATGACGAGCTCATCCACCTGCGGTGCGAGGCGCTCGAGCGCGTGCGCCGCCATCGGCCTGCCGGCCAGCTCCGTGAGGCCCTTGTCGACGCCGCCCATGCGGCTGCCCTGGCCGCCGGCGAGCAGTACCCCGGTGACGCGGCGGTCGGCTGGACGTGGAGCGGGTGTGGACATCGTGCGGGCGCTGAGGTCTCGGGACAGGCTGTCGATTGTAGCGGCTCGCCGGCAAGCAGGGCGAGGCGGACCCGGGCCGCGGGTGCTCACTTGCTGGAAAGCAGGTCGATGGCGTGCAGCACGTGCGGCGGCGGGCCGCTGAGCCAGTTGCGGATCTCGTCCGGCGGCAGGGGCTGGGCGAACAGGTAGCCCTGGGCGACGTCACAGCCGTGGTCGGCGAGAAAGCGCAATTGCGCCTGGGTCTCGACGCCTTCGGCCACCACGGTCATGCCGAGGCCGTGGGCCAGCGCGATGGTGCCGCGCACGATGGCGGCGGCGTCGTGGTCGTTGACGTCGCCGACGAAGCTCCTGTCGATCTTCAGTTCCGAAACCGGAAAGCGCTTGAGCAGCGACAGCGAGGAATAGCCGGTGCCGAAATCGTCCACCGCGATGCTGACGCCCAGATTGTGGATGCTGTGCAGCAGTTCGGCGGCGTAGCCGGGATTGCGCATCGCGGTCGATTCGGTCAGTTCCACTTTCAGCATCGACGGCGCGAGCCCGCTGTCGGCGAGGCCTTCGCGGATGGTGTCGACGATGGTCATGTCGGAGAACTGGCGCGCCGATACGTTGACCGCGAGCGGCACCGTGAGCAGCCCTTCGCGGTTCCAGTGCGCGGTCTGCCTCATCGCGGCATGGATCGCCCATTCGCCGATGCCGCGGATGATGCCCGATTCCTCCGCTGCGGGAATGAACTCGTCCGGCATCACCCGCCCCTTGTCCGGACGTTGCCAGCGGATCAGCGATTCGAGGCCGGTCAGGCGGCCGCTGGCGATCTCGATCTGCGGTTGGTAGAACAGCTCGAACTCCTGGTTGGCCAGGCCATGGCGCAGCGCGGTTTCCATGTCCAGGCGGTCGCGCGACCAGGTGTTCATCTCCGGCGAATAGAAGGTGTAGCGGCTGCCGCCTTCGATCTTGCCCCGGTACATGGCCTTGTCGGCCATCGACAGCAGGGTTTCGGCATTCGGACTGTCGTCGGGCCCGACGCTGATGCCGATGCTGCATGACAGCAGCAGGCCGGTGTTGCCGTCGGCCTCGAATTCGCGATCGAGGATTTCGAGCACCTTGAGCGCCACCGCGATCACCGCGTTGCGGTCCTCCAGCTTGTCCATCAGGATGATGAATTCATCGCCGCCCCAGCGCGCGATGGTGTCGCTGACCCGCACCGACGCCTGCAGGCGCGCGGCCACGTCCCGCAGCACCGCGTCTCCGGCATCGTGCCCCAGGCTGTCGTTGATGCGCTTGAAGCGGTCGAGGTCGACGAACAGCAGCGCCAGCATGCTGTTGTGGCGCTGCGCGTTGGCCAGCGCCAGGCGCAGGCGATCGAGCAGCAGGGCGCGGTTGGGCAATCCGGTCAGCAGATCATGGGTGGCCTCGTGCTGCAGCCGGACGGTGGCGGCGATGGCGTCGGTGACGTCGTTGAACGCCAGTACCGCGCCGCCGCCGGCATCGCCGACCGGCGTCGCGGTGAGCTTGAGGGCGTAGCTGCTGCCGTCGGGGCCCTGCCATTCGATCGGCTCCGGCAGGCGTATCGTGTGCCGGTTCTTCAGACAGGCGAGCACGGTTGCGACGATCTGCGAGGTCTGCTCCGTGTGTTCCCGAACCAGGCTGCCGATCAGGCTGCCCTGGGCTTCGTCGCGCTTCAGCCCGGTCAGGCGTTCCGCGACCGGATTGGTCAGCGTGACGCGGGTGCCTTCGTCGATGGTGAATACCGCGTCGGCGATCGAGCGCAGCGTGGCGTCGGCGTCCTGCTGGGCGTGGCGCAGCCTGCCGCGGGTGCGCTGCAGGTGCAGTCCGAACCACAGCAGGCTGCCGAACAGCAGGCTGCTCAGCGCAGGGCTCGGCGGGATCCACAGCTGCCAGGCATTGAGTGCCATGCCGCTGGCGGCGAGCGGAAGAAGCGCGAGGCCGGCTACTGCGGCAGCGGCCGTGGAAGGTGACTGGATGCGGGCGTGGACGACGGCGGCGAGCGCCAGCAAGGCCAGGCCCAGGCTCAGGGCTGCGCTGCCGCCGGCACCGCGATAGACCAGGCCGCTGCGCAGGGCGTCGTAAGCGCGGGCATGGAATTCGACCGCCGCCATCGGTTGGCTGTGGCGAGAATCGGGCGTGGGCAGGCTGGCGTCGAGGCCGTTGGCCGTGGGGCCGACGAACACGGTTCTGCCGCGCAGTTGCTCGGCCAGTTCGGGGCGTTCGAGCAGGCTGTGATACGAAACTCGGACCGGTTCGGTTTCGGCGACGGGATAGGGCAGCAGCAGCTCGCCTTCGCGTACCCACAGCGGACTGGAAGCGATGCGGCGAATCCACGCGCCGGCCTGCGCCTGCTGTTCGAGGGCCGCCGCGTGGCCGGCCGGGCTGGACAGACGCAGCGTTGCCAGCGCAAGCGCTTCCCAGCGCGGTGTGCCGCTGCCGGCGCGGCTGTAGGTGCGGCGCACCAGGGCGTCGGCGTCGAGCTCGACGTCGACATGGCCGAGCGCGGCCGCGGCGGCGCCGAGTTCGGGCGTGGGCAGCAGGTCGGCCACGCCGCCGCCGGCGTCTCCGGCCTCGCGTGGTGCGACCGGCAGGACCACGCGGCCGGAGGCGGCAATCGCTGCGGCCAGCCGCTGGTCGTCGGCCGAGGGTTCGGCAAACAGGATCGACATGCCGATGGCGGATACCCCGGCGGCGCTGAGCCGGTCGATCAACCGGGCATGCACGGCACGGCCCCAGGGCCAGCGCCCGAGCGCGTCGAGCGCGGCGTCGTCGATCGCGATCACGACCGAATCCTGCGTGCGGGCCTTGCCGTGGAACAGCGGTTCGAGCGTGTCGTAGGCGAGCAGGTCGAAGCGCTGCACCGGCAGCCACGACAGCAGCGACAGCGCGCAGGCGAGAACGGCTGCCGCCGCCCATGGCAGGTGGCGTCCGGAGGCCTCGGCCAGGCGACTGCGGCTCACTGGGCTAGCCTCCTTTCACCCCGGCCAGGAAGTTCAGGATCATGCGCGCGTGCTGCCATCCATCGAACTGGCGCCATGCGCCGCAACGGCCTCCCTTCGCTCTCCCCGGGGGCGGAGGAGCGCTTCTCGTGGATGGAGGGGCGATGGAGATCATAGGGCGAGGATGACCGGCAGCAGCAGGAAGAGCGCCTGCCAGCGGCTGTGCGGTACGTCGATCTGTTGCGGCTGGCCCCAGGGGCCGGGCGGGCTGCCGGGTTCCTGGATGCGGATGCGCACGTGCCAGGTTCCCGCTTCGGGCTGGTGGAGGGCGATCTCCGGGGTGGTGGTGTCGAACTCGTGCTCGGGTGAATCGAAGCCGGCGTCACGGCTGAGCTGGATCTGGTAGCGATCGCCCTCGCCGCCGGCGCGCCAGTGCAGCCGGAGCGTGTCGCCATCCACTTCGGCCGCCGTGGCGGAAGGGCCGGCCGGCGGGCGCCGGAAGGGTTGGGGATCGGACCACGGTCCGCGGCCTTCGGCCGCCGTGCTGACGGCGATGCGCCAGAAATAATCGCCGGCGGGCAGGCCGTCGTCGACAACGAGTTCGGTGCCGTCGAGTGCTTCGTGGGCGACGACGGGTGCAGCGAAGCTGATGTCGGTGGCGAGCTGGAAATGGTAGGCCCGGGCGTCGGGGACGCGAGCCCAGCGGAAGGCGACCTTGTCTTCCACGGCGAAGCCGCCTGCCGGCGGCTGGCTGGGGAAGGGCGGCTCCGGCCGCGCATCGACGACGATCTCGCGCTCGGCGCTCAAGCCCTCCAGGCCGCGGCTGTCGATGGCGCGCACACGCATGCGGTAGCGGCCGTCGGCCAGCGCGGCGCTGCCGAGCACCGCGGCCTCGTCGGCGACGACGTCCGAAGCGAGCGCGGTGAAGTTCTGCTGCGGAGAGATTTGGGTACGGTACTGCACCGCCCCGGCGACGGCGTCGATCGGCAGGCGGAAGGGCAGGCGGTCGATGACGCCGGGCACGGCTTCCACGCTCGGCGCAGGCAGCAGGCGGACGGCTTGCCCGGGCGCCTTGCCCGCGGCTGCATACGCGCCTGTGGCGGAGCCGAGGCGGGTCTCGCCGCGCTGGTTGCGCAGGGAAACTTCGCCGCTGACCGTTTCCGCCAGCATGCCGTCGGCCAGCGCCGCGACACGGAATTCGGTGCCGCGGACGGCCGCCACCGCAGCGGGTGTCTCGATGGTGTAGCGGCCGCCGCTGTGCCGGACGGACTGTACGCTGTTGTCGATACGGCCGTGCTTCAGTTCGATGCCGACCAGTTGCCCGTCCGAGGCCTGCAGGCGATGCAGCGTGTGTATCTGCAGTTCGGAGTTGGCTTCGATCAGGCTGCGGCTGCCGTCCGGAAGCTGCAGCGTCACGCTGCCGTCATGGCCGGTGCGGATCAGGGCGCCGGCGGAGAGCGTCATGCCGGGCGAGAGGCTGCTCGTCCGGCCGCCGCTGTCGTGCTCGACGGTGCCGAGCACGTCGAGCACGCGTGCCGACACGGCTTCGGCCCGCATCCACGCGAACGGCATGCGCAGCCGGGTGCCGGGCGGAATCCGGGTCGGCTGGAGGATCTGGTTGTAGTCCTGGATCCGCGGCCAGTAGTTGATGTGCTTGAGATAACGCGTGGTGATGTTCCACGGGTTGTCGCCGGGCTGGACGATGTAGTCGAAATCCTGCTGCGCCTGGGCGGCGGCACAGTGGCCGAGCAGGGCGAGGGCGAGCAGGAAGGGCGACATCCCGGCTGCGCGCGGGGTAGGCGGTCGCTGCTGAGGTCTGATGTCCATGGTGGTCCTCGCGGCAGTGGACGATGCGCTGGCCGCTGTCGCCCGACGTTTTTTCTTACATTTTGAATAATAGCCCCAGGCGGGGGCAGAGATACATGGAAAACGCCAAAATGCATATTTCCTGCTCATATCGCGTCCGCGGCACCGGACACGCAGCGTTCCGCCCGGCAGGTCCGCGGCGGGCGGTACAATGCGCTCCTCTTTCTGTCCGGAGCCTGCAATGGCCGAAGCCTTCTTTTCACCCTGTCCGCGAGGCCTCGAAGCCCTGCTCGCCGACGAACTGCGGTCGTTCGGCGCCAAGGGCGCGCAGGCGGTGCATGGCGGGGTGGCCTGGCAGGGCGACTGGGCGGCCTGCCATCGCGCCAACCTGGAAAGCCGGCTCGCCACGCGCGTGCTGTGGCGGGTGGCGCAGGGCCGCTATCGGGCCGAGATCGACATCTACAAGCTCGCCTACAGCGTGACCTGGGCGAAGTGGTTCACCGCCGACGACACGATCCGCATCTACGTCACCGCGCGCAAGTCGCCGCTGAAGAGCCTGGAGTTCATCACGCTGCGGGTCAAGGACGCGGTGTGCGACCACTTCCGCACCGTCAGCGGCCGGCGCCCGAGCGTCGATACGGCGAATCCGGCGGTGCGCATCCATCTCTTCCTGACCGAGGACACGGCGACGCTGTACGTCGATACCTCGGGCGAGCCGCTGTACAAGCGCGGCTTCAAGCCCGCCGCGGTCGAGGCGCCGCTGAAGGAGAACCTGGCCGCCGGCATCCTGCGCCTGTCCGGGTGGACGCCGGGCGAAGTGCTGCTCGATCCGATGTGCGGCAGCGGCACCTTCCTGATCGAGGCGGCGATGATGGCGCTCGACATCGCGCCGGGGCTGGGGCGCGGCTTCGGCTTCGAGAAGTTCCGCCACCACGACCGCAGCGGCTGGGCGGCGGTGCGCCGCGCCGCGGAATCTCGGCGCCAGGCGCCGCGTGTGCTGCCGATCTTCGGCTCGGACATCGTCGGCGAATGGGTGCGGCGCACGCGGGTGAATCTGGATGCCGGCGGGCTGGTCAAGTGCGTGACGCTGGACCGCGCCGATGTGCTGGAGCGGACGCCGCCCGCGGCCGAAGGTGTGATGGTGGCGAACCCGCCCTACGGTGTGCGCATCGGCGAGGCCGAGGAGCTGGCCGCCTTCTATCCGCGCCTGGGCGATGCGCTGAAGCAGCGCTGGGGCGGCTGGCGCTGTTATTTCTTCAGCGCCGATCCGGCGCTGCCGAAGCTGATCGGCCTGAAGGCCAGCAAGCGCACGCCGCTGTTCAACGGCGCACTGGAATGCCGGCTGCTCGAGTACCGCATGGTCAGCGGCAGCAATCGCCGCAAGGAGCGGGCGCCGGACCAGGCCGGCTGAGCCTCAGACCAGGCCGAGGTCCTGCAGCCCGCCGCTGCTCGGCTGTTCGCCGAGCTTGCTGTGGAGCTTGATCTGCAGGCGCAGGTCGTTGATGGAATCGGCGTTGCGCAGCGCGTCTTCGTAGTGATCTTGCCGGTCTCGTAGAGCTCGAACAAAGCCTGGTCGAAAGTCTGCATGCCGCTTTCGCGCGAGCGCTTCATGACTTCCTTGATCTCGGGGATGTTGCCCTTGAAGATCAGGTCGGAGATCAGCGGCGAGTTCAGCATCACTTCCACCGCCGGCACGCGGCCCTTGCGTTCCTTCAGCGGCAGCAGCCGCTGCGAGATCATCGCGCGCAGGTTCAGCGACAGGTCCATCAGCAGTTGCTGGCGGCGCTCCTCGGGGAAGAAGTTGATGATGCGGTCGATCGCCTGGTTGGCGCTGTTGGCGTGCAGCGTGGCCAGGCACAGGTGGCCGGTCTCGGCGAAGGCGATGGCGTAGTCCATGGTCTCGCGGTCGCGGATCTCGCCCATCAGGATGACGTCCGGCGCCTGGCGCAGGGTGTTCTTGAGCGCGGCCTCCCACGAGTCGGAGTCGATGCCGATCTCGCGCTGGGTGACGATGCAGTTCTTGTGCGGGTGCACGAACTCGATCGGGTCCTCGACCGTGATGATGTGGCCGTAGCTGTTCTCGTTGCGATGATCGACCATGGCGGCGAGCGAAGTCGTCTTGCCGGTGCCGGTGCCGCCGACGAACACCACCAGGCCGCGCTTGCTCATCGCCACGTCGTTCAGCACCGGCGGCATGCCCAGTTCTTCCAGGCCGGGAATGCGCTGCGGGATGGTGCGCAGCACCAGCCCGACCTTGCCCTGCTGGACGAAAGCGTTGGCGCGGAAGCGGCCGATGCCTGCCGGCGAGATGCCGAAGTTGCATTCCTTGGTGGCCTCGAACTCGGCCGCCTGGCGGTCGTTCATGATCGCGCGCGCGAGTTCGGCGGTGTGCTGGGGCTGCATCGCCTGGTTGGATTGCGGCGTGATGCGGCCGTCGATCTTGATCGCCGGCGGAAAGCCGACGGTGAGGAACAGGTCGGAGCCGTTCTTCTGCAGCATCAGCCGCAGCAGATCGTGCATGAACTTGAGTGCCTGGTCGCGTTCCATCGGGGCGAGCTCTCCTGTGGAGTCGGGTGCGGGGCCGGGAGGCGTGGAGGAGGGGTGGCGGCCTGCGTTCAGCCGGCGATGCTGTCCTTGTTCTGGGCGCGCAGGCGCGCCTCGACCGGCGACACCACATTGCGCCGCACCAGGTCGGCCAGGCACTGGTCCAGGGTCTGCATGCCGACGTTCTGGCCGGTCTGGATCGACGAGTACATCTGCGCGATCTTGTTCTCGCGGATCAGATTGCGGATCGCCGGGGTGCCGATCATGATCTCGTGCGCGGCGACGCGGCCCTGGCCGTCCTTGGTCTTGAGCAGGGTCTGCGAGATCACCGCGCGCAGCGATTCGGACAGCATCGAGCGCACCATGTCCTTCTCGGCGGCGGGGAAGACGTCGACGATACGGTCGATGGTCTTGGCCGCCGACGAGGTGTGCAGGGTGCCGAACACCAGGTGGCCGGTCTCGGCCGCGGTCAGCGCCAGGCGGATGGTTTCGAGGTCGCGCATTTCGCCCACCAGGATCACGTCCGGGTCCTCGCGCAAGTGAGGCGCGCAGGGCGTTGTTGAAGGACATCGTGTCGCGGTGCACCTCGCGCTGGTTGATCAGGCAGCGCTTGGATTCATGCACGAATTCGATCGGGTCCTCGACGGTCAGGATGTGGCCGTACTCGTTCTCGTTGATGTAGTCGATCATCGCCGCCAGCGTGGTCGACTTGCCCGAGCCGGTGGGGCCGGTGACCAGCACGATGCCGCGCGGCGTGTCGGCGATCTCCTTGAAGATCTTCGGGCAGTTCAGCTCTTCGAGCGTCAACACCTTGGACGGAATGGTGCGGAACACCGCGCCGGCGCCGCGGTTCTGGTTGAAGGCGTTGACGCGGAAGCGGGCGAGGTTGGGCACGGCGAAGGAGAAGTCGCACTCCCAGGTTTCCTCGAACTGCTTGCGCTGGCCGTCGTTCATGATGTCGTACACCATGGCGTGCACGTCCTTGTGCTCCATCGGCGGCAGGTTGATCCGGCGCACGTCGCCATGGACGCGGATCATCGGCGGCAGGCCGGCCGAAAGGTGCAGGTCGGAAGCCTTGTTCTTGACGGCGAAGGCGAGCAGTTCGGTGATGTCCATCGTGTTCCCTGGGAGGGCGGCGCCCAAAAAGATCGATCGGTGCGGAATGTTATACTTTTCGCCGCTTCAGCCAGAGGAAGTAGGGACCACGGACATGACGACAATCGAGCAGCGCCTGCGGGCCGTGCAGGCTCGCGTCGCAGCGGCGGCGAAGGCGGCCGGGCGCGATCCGGCCTCGGTCCGGCTGCTCGCCGTCAGCAAGACCTGGCAGGCCGATGCGGTGCGCGAAGCGCCGCCGCGGGCCAGCATGCCTTCGGCGAGAACTACGTGCAGGAAGGCGTCGCCAAGGTCGAGGCGCTGCGCGGATCGATGCCTAAGGAGGGGCTGGATGGGCCGCTCGAATGGCACTTCATCGGCCCGCTGCAGAGCAACAAGACGCGGCCGGTGGCAAATGCCTTCGATTGGGTGCACAGCATCGACCGGCTGAAGATCGCCGAGCGCCTGTCGGCGCAGCGCGACATGCATCTGCCGCCGCTGAATGTCTGCATCCAGGTCAATGTCAGTGGCGAGGACAGCAAGAGCGGCGTCGCGCCGGACGATGCCGCGGCGCTGGCGAAAGCGGTGGCCGCGCTGCCGCGCCTGCAGTTGCGCGGGCTGATGTGCATTCCCGAACCGACCGGCGACGAAGCCTTGCTGCGCTCGCGCTTCGCGCCGCTGCGCGCGCTGAAGGCGGAACTGGCGGACCAGGGACTGGTGCTCGACACCTTGTCGATGGGCATGTCGCACGACATCGAGCCGGCGGTGGCCGAAGGTGCGACGATGGTGCGCGTGGGCACGGCGATTTTCGGCGAGCGCATGCGGCCGGCGGTGGAGTCTTGAGCCGACAGGCGCATTCAATGGATGACAGCCGGGCGTCTGGTCCGGCATTCACAGAGAGAAGGACATCATGAAGATCACTTTCCTGGGCGGTGGCAACATGGCGGCGGCCCTGATCGGCGGCATGATCGAGCGTGGTTTCGAAGCGGCGAACATCCAGGTCGTCGACCTCGGTGCCGAGACGCGTGCGCGGCTGGCCGAACGCTTCGGTCTGCGCGCGGTGGAATCCTTCGATGCGGCGGCGCTCGATTGCGACGTATTGATGCTGGCGGTCAAGCCGCAGCAGATGAAGGACGCGCTGGCGCCGATCGCAGGTAAGCTGGACAAGCAGATCGTCGTCAGCATCGCCGCCGGCCTGCGCCTGGTCGATCTCGGCCGCTGGCTGGGAGCGCCGGGCCAGCCTTACTGCCGGCTGGTGCGCTGCATGCCCAATACGCCGGCGCTGATCGGTGCCGGCGTCACCGGGCTGTATGCCGACCCGAGCGTCGATGCCGACGGCCGCGAGGCCGCCGAGCGCATCCTGGCCGCGGTCGGCAGCGTGGTGTGGGCCGACACCGAAGACCAGATGGACGCGGTGACGGCGATTTCCGGCAGCGGCCCCGCCTATGTGTTCCATTTCATCGAGGCGCTGGAAGACGCCGGGCGCGCAGTCGGTTTCGACGAAGCCGATGCGCGCCGGCTGGCGATCGATACCGTGCTCGGCGCGGCCAGGCTGGCGGCCGGCTCCGAGGATTCGCCCGCGGTGCTGCGCGAGAAGGTGACCTCCAAGGGCGGCACCACCGCGGCGGCGCTGAACAGCCTGGCCGAGTCCGGCTGGCACGGTGCGCTGGTCAAGGCGGTCGGCGCGGCGCGGGCACGCGGACAGGAACTGGGCGCCGAACTCGGCAAGGACTGATCCACGATGCTCGCCAACATCCTGCTGCTGGTCCTCGACGTCGCCGGCGGCTTCCTGACGCTGATGCTGCTGGCACGCTTCTACATGCAGTGGCAGCGCATCTCCTTCCGCAACCAGATCGGCCAGTTCGTCGTCTCCACCACCGACTGGCTGGTGCGGCCGCTGCGCCGCTTCGTGCCCGGCCTGTTCGGCCTGGATATGGCCAGCCTGCTGCCGGCCTGGGTGGTGCAGGTACTGCTGGTCGCCATCGAACTGAGCCTGCGCGGCGCGGTGTTCAGCGGCAACGTCGGTTCGGTGCTGGTGGGCCTGTGGGGCGTCGGCCTGATCGAGCTGATCCGCATGATGGTGTATCTGCTGTTCGCCGTCGTGCTCGGTTCGGCGGTGCTGTCCTGGGTCAGTCCGCACGCGCCGCTGGCGCCGCTGCTGCATGCGCTGGCCGAACCTTTCCTGCGTCCTTTCCGCCGCATCGTGCCGACGATCGCCAATATCGACCTGTCGCCGCTGGTGCTGCTGCTGGTGCTGCAGATCGTGCTGATGCTGCTCGGAGGCATGCGCGGCAACTTCGCGCCGCTGCTGTTCGGCGGCTGATTAGCCCACGTTGCGCAGCGCGCGCTCCCAGTCGATGACGATCTCGGGCAGCACGCCGACGGCGAGCGTTTCCTTCAGTTCGTGGATGTCGGGGGCGCCGAAGGCGCCGTCCTGCAGGCGATACACGGTGACGACGTGGTCGACCGGATGCACCAGCCAGTATTCGCGCACGCCGGCGCGTTCGTACAGTCGGCGCTTGGTGATGAGGTCGTGGCCCGCGGTCGAGGGCGACAGTACTTCGACGATCCAGTCCGGCGCGCCGCGGCAGCCGCGCTCGTCGAGTTTGCTGCGGTCGCAGACGACGACGAGATCGGGTTGAACCACGGTGTCGATGTCGCCGTTGGCTTCATTGCCGCGCGGCAGGCGCACGTCGAAAGGGGCGATGTAGGGACGGCAGGGCTTGCCGTCCAGCGCGTTGAGCACCTGGCTTGCAATCTGCTGCAGAATTTCCTGATGCGTTCGCGACGGTGCCGGCGACATTGCATGGGGCACGCCGTCGATCAACTCGTAGCGGACGTCGTCCGGCCACGTCAGGTAATCGGCATAGGTGTAGGTTCGGTCGTTGCGCAGAGCCTGGCCCATGTCGTGCTCCTCATGTATTGCTGCGGATGGGGCTGCAGAAAGTATAACGCCCGCCGCCGGGGAGCATACCCCGGCGGCGGGCGCGTTCTTGCTGTGCTGGCCGTTCAGCCTTCGTACATCACCTGGCCTTCGACCAGCGTGTAGCGCACCTTGCCCGGCAGTTCCATGCCGAGGAAAGGCGTGTTCTTGCCCTGGCTCTTCAGCGTGTCGTGGGCGATGGTGACGTGGGTGGCGGGGTCGAACACGCAGATGTCGGCACGGGCGCCCGGCGACAGGTGGCCGGCCTTGGTGATGCCGATGATCTTCGCCGCATCCGAGGTGATGCGGGCGAGGCCGTCGAGCAGCGGCAGGCCGGCGCGCTCGGCCCATTTCAGCGTCAGCGGCAGCAGCAGTTCGAGGCCGGTGGCGCCGGGTTCGGATTCGGCGAAGGGCGCCTGTTTGCCGTCGTCGTCCACCGGCGTATGGTCCGAGCACATCGCATCGATGCGGCCTTCGGCGAGGCCTCGGCACAGCGCTTCGCGGTCGCGCTGGCTGCGCAGCGGCGGGATCAGGTGGCAGTTGGAGTTGAAGTAGCCGATGTCCATGTCGCACAGGTGCACATGGTTGATCGACACGTCGCAGCTCACGTCCATACCTTCGGTCCGTGCGCGCTCGATCAGTTCCAGCCCGGCGGCGGACGACAAGCGGGTGATGTGCAGGCGCGCGCCGGTGATCTTGGCCAGTTCCAGGTAGGTGTACAGCGCCACCGTCTCGGCCGCCACCGGCATGCCGGCGAGGCCGAGGCGGGTGGCGACTTCGCCGTCGTGGGCGTTGCCGCCGCGGGCGAGGAAGGGCGCCAGCGGCTGCAGCCAGACGCGGAAGCCGAAGGTGGCGGCGTACTGCATCGCGCGCATCAGCACGCCGTTGTCGACGATCGGCACGTTGGCCTGCGAGAAGGCGACGCAGCCGGCTTCGACGAGTTCGGCCATCTCGGACAGGCGCTCGCCCTTGAGGCCGATGGTGAGCGCGCCGACCGGGTAGATGTGGGCGCGGTTCAGCTTCTTGGCGCGGTAGGTCAGCATCTCGACCAGGCCAGGCTCGTCCAGCGCGGGGTCGGTGTCGGGCGGGATCGCCAGGCTGGTGACGCCGCCGGCCATCGCTGCTTCCATCTCGGATTCGAGCGTGGCGCGGTATTCGAAGCCGGGCTCGCGCAGGCGGGCGGCGAGGTCGATGAAGCCGGGGGCGACGACCAGCCCGCCGGCGTCGAGCGTGCGTTCGGCGACGAAGCCGTCGGGGGCATTGCCGAGGGCGACGATCTTGCCGCCGGCGACATAGACGTTCTGCACCGCGTCGGTGCGGCGGGCCGGATCGACGACGCGGCCGTTGGAAATCAGGATGTTCATTCGCGAATCCTTGTGCCTGTACTGTCCGGGGCTCAGTGGCTGCCCAGCATGCTCATCACCGCCATGCGCACGGCGATGCCGAAGGTGACCTGGGGCAGGATCACCGCCTGCGCGCCGTCGGCCACCGCCGAATCGATCTCGACGCCGCGGTTCATCGGTCCCGGGTGCAGCACGATGGCGTCGGGCTTGGCCAGCGCCAGCTTGTCGGCGGTCAGGCCCCAGACCTTGAAGTATTCCTGCGGCGTGGGCAGCAGGGCGCCGTTCATGCGTTCGTTCTGCAGGCGCAGCATCATCACCACGTCCACGTTCTTCAGGCCTTCGCGCATGTCGTGGAACACGCGCACGCCGAGCCTTTCGACTTCGGTGGGCAGCAGGGTCCTGGGGCCGATGACGCGGATTTCGGGTACGCCGAGCGTGCTCAGTGCGGCGATCTGGCTGCGCGCGACGCGCGAGTGCAGCACGTCGCCGACGATGGCCACCGTGAGCTGGCTGAAGTCCTGCTTGAAGTGGCGGATGGTGTACATGTCCAGCAGGCCTTGCGTCGGGTGCGCATGGCGGCCGTCGCCGGCATTGACGACGTGGATGTGGTCGCGGCCGGTGGCCTGCAGGTGCTGGGCGATCAGCATCGGCGCGCCGCTGGCGGCGTGGCGCACGACGAACATGTCGGCCTGCATCGCGCACAGGTTGTCGACGGTGTCGAGCAGGCTTTCGCCCTTCGAGGCCGAACTGGTGTTGATGTTCAGGTTCACCACGTCGGCCGACAGGCGCTTGGCGGCGATCTCGAAGGTGGTGCGGGTGCGCGTCGAGTTCTCGAAGAACAGGTTGAACACGCTCTTGCCGCGCAGCAGCGGCAGCTTCTTGACCTCGCGCTCGGCCACTTCGGTGAAGGGCGCGGCGGTGTCGAGGATGGCGGTGATGATGTCGCGCGGGAGACCGTCGAGCGTCAGCAGATGCTGAAGTTCGCCGTGCTTGTTGAGCTGGGGGTTGCGCATCGGGCTTGCCTCGGAATCAGCGATTGGCGATGGGGTGTAAGGGTTTTGTCGGAAGCGTGTTACGGCAGATCGGGCATCAGCCGAGCTGGGTCAGTTCCAGCGTGAGCTTGCCGGTCTCGTCGCGCTGCAGCTCCAGGTTCTGGTCGCGCGGCAGGGCTTCGGGCAGGGTGTGGGCGCAGTAGCGGGCGGCGATCGGCAACTCGCGGCTGCCGCGGTCGACCAGCACTGCCAGCTCGATCCTGGCCGGGCGGCCGAAGTCGAACAGGCCGTTCAGCGCGGCGCGGGTGGTGCGGCCGGTGTAGAGCACGTCGTCGACCAGGATGATGTGCGCGCTTTCGACGCTGAACGGGATCCCGGTGCGCTGCGGCTTGGCGTGCAGGCCCTTGCTGCCGTAGTCGTCGCGGTAGAAGGAAACGTCGATCGCGCCCAGCGGCTGGCTGATGCCGAGTTCCTTGTGCAGGCGTTCGGCCAGCCACAGGCCGCCGGTGTAGATGCCGACCAGCGCGGTGGCCGGCGTGACGTGGGGGCGGATCTGCTCGGCGAGCTGCCGGCACAGGGCTTCAGCATCGAGAATGTTCATGGCGATGGGCGTCCAGGAAGGTTTGCAGGATGATCCGGGCGGCAGCGGCGTCGAGCACCGCCTTGCGTTCGCCCCAGCCCTTGAGGCCGGCGCGGGAGAGTTCGGCTTCGGCGGCGACCGAGGACAGGCGTTCGTCGGCGGGGAAGACCGGCAGGCCGAAGCGGCCGTGCAACTGGTTGGCGAAGCGGCGGCAGCGGGCCGTGAGTTCGTGTTCGCTACCGTCGAGATGGACGGGGATGCCGACCACCAGCGCCACCGGCCGCCATTCGGCGATCAGCCTGGCGATGGCCTTGAAGCGGGCGTCGTTGGATTCGTCGTGCAGCGTGGTCAGCGCGCTGGCCTGGCCGGTTTCGAGTTCGCCGCCGGCCACGCCGATGCGTGCCAGGCCGAAATCGAAGCCGAGCAGGGTGCCGCGCGCGGGCAGGGTAGGCGGGGCGGCGGATGCCGCGTCAGGCATGCCCCGCGACCTCGCTGAGGTTGGCGAAATCGACGCCCAGCTTCTGCATCGCGGCGGCCAGGCGCTCTTCGGGCGGCAGTTCGAACACGATCGACATGTCCGCTGGCACCGTCAGCCAGGCGTTGTCCATCAGTTCCTGTTCCAGTTGGCCGGCGGTCCAGCCGGCATAACCGAGCGTGACCAGCACTTCGCGCGGCTCGCCCTGGGCGCCGATCGCCTGCAGCACGTCGCGGCTGCTGGTGAGGCCGACCTCGTCGCTGACCTTCAGCGTCGAGTGCCAGTCGCCGAGCGGCCGGTGCAGCACGAAGCCGCGATCGGTCTGCACCGGCCCGCCGAAATACACCGGCTGGGTGTCGAAGCCTTCTGCTTCGAGCGGCACCTCGATGCGTTCGAACAGCGTGGCCAGCGTCATGTCGATCGGGCGGTTGACGATGATGCCCAGCGCGCCCTGTTCGTTGTGCTCGGCGATGTAGGTCAGCGCGCGGGCGAAATGGGGATCGGCCATGTGGGGCATGGCGATCAGGAAGTGATGCGTGAAGTTGGCCGTGGGGGTTTCCATGCCTGCCATTTTACGCACTTCGCCCGCGTTCTTGTGTGGCGAGGAAAGGATGCCGGCCGCGATTCCGGCTCTGCTGCGGGCCTGCGTCGCAGAAACGGCCGGGTGAGCCGATAATCGCTTCCCGTCCATCCGGATCGCAACGATGAATTCAGCCCTCGTCTGGTTTCGCCGAGACCTGCGCAGCTTCGATCACGCCGCGCTGTATCGGGCGCTGCGTTTCGCCGGCCGCGTGTATTGCGCCTTCGTGTTCGATACCGCCATCCTCGACGCCTTGCCGTCGCGCCGCGACCGCCGCGTCGAGTTCATCCATGCCAGCCTCGCCGAGCTGGATGCTGCGCTCGACGCCATGTCGCGCGCAGCCGGCGGACAGGGTGCAGGCATCATCGTGCGCCACGGGCGCGCCGAGGACGAAATTCCGCGTCTCGCGGTGGAGCTGGGCGTGGACAAGGTCTTCGTCAATCGCGACTACGAGCCGGACGCGATCGTGCGCGACAGCCGGGTGGCGCAGCGGCTGGCCGAGGCCGGCATCGGCTACGAGGACTTCAAGGACCAGGTGGTCTTCGAGCGCGGCGAGGTGCTGACCCAGGCCGGCAAGCCTTTCAGCGTGTTCACCCCGTACCGGAACGCGTGGCTGAAGGCGGTCGACGATTTCCAGGTGAAGTCCTACCCGGTGGAGCGGTACGCGCACCGCCTGGCGCCCAAACCCGCGGGCGAAGCGCTGCCCCGCCTTGCCGGCATCGGTTTCGAGCCGGCCGGCCTTGCCGAGCTGCGGATGCCGACGGGCATGAGCGGCGGACGCAGGTTGTTCGAGGACTTCGCCGCGCGCATCGGACGCTATGCGCAGACGCGGGATTTTCCGGCGATCAAGGGCGTCAGCTACCTGTCGGTCCATCTGCGCTTCGGCACCGTGTCGATCCGCCAGCTCGCCGCGCACGCCTGGCGCGATGGCGGCGAAGGGGCGCAAGCCTGGCTCGGCGAGCTTATCTGGCGCGATTTCTACCACCAGATCCTGTGGCATCACCCGCATGTGGTGGCGCGGGCCTTCCGGCCCGAGTACGACGGCGTGGCGTGGGACGACGCGCCCGAGCTGTTCGCCGCCTGGGCCGAGGCGCGCACCGGCTACCCGATCGTCGACGCCGCGATGCGGCAACTGGCGCAGACCGGCTACATGCACAACCGCCTGCGCATGATCGTCGCCTCTTTCCTGAGCAAGGACCTCGGCATCGACTGGCGCCTGGGCGAGCGCCATTTCGCCGTACACCTGAACGACTACGACCTCGCCGCCAACAATGGCGGCTGGCAGTGGGCCGCATCGACCGGCTGCGACGCGCAGCCGTACTTCCGCATCTTCAACCCGGTGACGCAATCGCAGAAGTTCGACCCCGGAGGGCGCTTCATCCGCCGCTACCTGCCGGAACTGGCGCGTGTGCCCGACGCCTTCATCCATGCGCCGTGGACCATGGGCGGCATCGACCAGAACGCGTGCCGCACCCGGATCGGCGTCGACTACCCCGCGCCGGTCGTCGACCATGCGGCGGCACGCGAGCGCACGCTGAAGCGCTTCGGCGTGTTGAAGGCCTGATCGAAACACTGGATACATCGTGCAGTTGCGGGACAATGCAGGGCCCTGTTCCCGACTGTCTGCCGACCATGAACGCCCCAGACCATTCCGCCGCCCCGTTCGACTTCGACTGCATCATCGACCGCCGCGGCATGCCGGGCGAGAAGTGGGGCCGCTATGCCGGCCGTGACGTGCTGCCGCTGTGGGTGGCGGACATGGACTTCGCTGCGCCGCCTGCCGTCATCGAAGCGCTGCGCCGGCGCCTCGACCATGGCGTGTTCGGCTACACCGATGCCTGGCCTTCGCTGGAGCAGGCGGTGGCCGAGGGCCTGCAGCGCGACCATGGCTGGACGATCGAGCCCGACTGGCTGGTGTGGCTGCCCGGCGTGGTGACGGGCTTCAACCTCGCCTGCCTGCTGGCCGGCGAGCCGGGCGACGGCGTGCTGACCGCCGCGCCGGTCTATCCTCCTTTCCTGTCCGCGCCGGCCAACACCGGCCGCGTGCTGCAGCGCTGCGAACTGGTGCTGCGCGACGGCCGCTGGCAATGGGACTGGGAGGCGCTGGAGCGCGCCGCGGACGCGCGCAGCCGCATGCTGCTGCTGTGCTCGCCGCACAACCCGGTCGGGCGCGTGTTCGATACCGACGAATTGCGCCGGCTGGCGGATTTTGCCGAGCGCCGGGATCTGCTGATCTGCGCCGACGAGATCCACTGCGGCCTGGTGCTCGACGAGGAGCGCCCGCACCGGCCCATCGCCGCGCTGGACGAGGCCACGGCACGGCGCACGATCACGCTGATGGCGCCGTCCAAGACCTGGAACATCCCCGCGCTGTACTGCGCCTTCGCGGTGATCCCGGACGCTGCGCTGCGCCGCCGCTACCGCCATGCGATGCGCGGCCTGATACCGCACGCCAACGTGCTGGGCATGGTGGCGACCGAAGCCGCCTACCGCGACGGCGGGCCGTGGCGCGCCGCGCTGCTCGACTACCTGCGCGGCAACCGCGCCCGCGTGCTGGAAGCGGTGGCGGCGATGCCGGGCCTGGCAACGACCTCGCCCGAAGCCACCTACCTGGCCTGGATCGACTGCCGCGGTTTGATGGCCGAGCGCGGCATCGACGACCCGGCGGCCTTCTTCGAAGCCGCCGGTGTCGGCCTCTCGGACGGCCGCCCCTTCGGCGCGCCAGGCTGGCTGCGGCTGAACTTCGGCTGCCCACGCGCGACGCTGGACGAGGCCTTGCGGCGGATGGCGGCGGCCGTGGCATGAACCGCCTTGCCAAGCTTTCAGGCTGAGCGGACAATTCGTCTTACTTTATTTCTTACACGGTTGGAGTGGACCATGCCAGTCGCTACCACGACGTTGTCCAGCAAAGGTCAGATCGTGATCCCGAAGGAGATCCGTGATGCGCTGCATTGGGAGGCTGGAACGCGGCTCACCTTGGTGTCCAGCGCTTCCGGTGTCACGCTCAAGGCCATGCCGAAGGAAACGGGCCGCCGCTTCGCAGACTTGATCGGTTCGCTCAAGCACGAAGGTCCGCCCCTCTCCACCGAAGAACTCTGCCGGCCGGTCGACCATGTTCGGGACGATGGTGACGCGGAAGGACAGGGCTGATGATTGCGCTGGACACCAACATGCTGGTACGTGCGCTGGTCGCCGACCATCCCGAGCAATTGGCCGTGGTGCGCAAGTTGATTGCAGGAAACACGATTTTCCTGTCTCGCACGGTGTTGCTCGAAACGGAATGGGTGCTGCGTTCCCGCTACCGCAAGACGCCGGCCGAGCTGCAGGAATTCTTCGGCGCCCTGCTGGCCACCGACGATGTCGTTGTGGAGGCGGCAGAAGAGGTCGGCAGCGCACTCGACTGGTATGCCCAGGGCGCCGACTTCGCCGATGCGCTGCATCTCTCCGCTTGCGGCACCGCGCTGCTGCACACTTTCGATCGGAGCTTCTGCAAGACGGCGCGGGCGACCGGCATTGCGCCGGAGGTGAGGGTGGTGGAGCTTTGACGAGGTACAGCTGGCCATCCGCACGGGGCGGCGGCAAGCGGTGAGCCCCGTCATGAAATCCGGCGCAGGAACTGCCTCCTGTCGCCGTCGATGATGGGCCTCATCCTTTCCGTCGCATTCCTCATCTCCCTTCCGCGTGTTGCAGCAGCAGTTGCAGCAGGCGATCGGCGGCCTCGATGTCGCCTTTTGCATCGCCGTGCCGGGCGCACCAACGTTCGATCACGAATTTCTCCTGGTCATATAGCGTCGCCCATGCGTTGGGCGAGGGCACGCGGCTGTATAGATCCTGGAACAGCGCTTCGATCTGCGGCAGCGCCTGCTGCAGCCGGCCTTCGGCCATGGCGAGATACAGGTCGAGTTCGATGCGGCTGGCCACCAGCCAGAAATCGGCCTTGCGTGCGAGCTGCTCGTCCAGCGACTGGCGCACGGCCGCCACATCCTCGGCCGGGAACCCTGTCTTGCCGGGCCTTTGCGGGCATACCAGCATGGCCGCGATGTAGTTGATGGCGGGATAGAAGAACTGCGGGTGACCCTGTTCGAGGGCAAGTTCCTTGCCACGCTTGTAGGCAGCCGCCATCGCTTCCAGCGCTTTGTCCTCAGCCTTCTGGCAAGCAGTCAGTTGCTGCTGCGCATCCTTGTTCGCGGCTTCGTCCTTGCCGGCGGTTTCCAGCCACGCCTGCGCGATGCCGCATGCCTTGCGCTCGACCATGGCAAGGCGTTTGCAAGCCGAGCCGTTCAATGAATGGCGTTCGATCGTGGGCTTCAGCTTCACCAGGGTTTCGAGCGCATGCCGTGCGCTCGTGATCTCGTCGCGAGCGGATTCGAGCTTGTCGTCGAGCTCCTTGTGGATTTTGCCCTGTTTCGATTTTGGCGCACCGGCGTCGACATCCAGCTTTGAAACGCGCTTCCATGCCCGCCGCGCGCGTTGGTTGGCCAGTTGTTCGGCAGCCCTCAGCGAGGCGCTGCCGTCTTCGACGGTCAGCGCATGCTCATACCACTCGATGCCCTCATCGACGAGCCCTGTCTCGATATACGCGGCGCCGAGCGCCTCGGCCACCGAACCGATGTTTCGCCCCCAGCCGGCCCCGAAGCGTGCAGCAAGGTGGCGCACGTGTTCCTGCAGCACGCTGCGGTCGCCCTGGCCATATCGGGCATCGGTGGCGATCTTCTCCAGCGCGATCTTCAGGCCCGTCGCCGAGGCGATGCCGCTGTATTCGCTCTGCACGTCCGTGATCGCTGCGGGTTTCGCGGCATCGTCGTCGTTCGGGCTGCGCAGGCGCCATTCCGGGTCGCCGTAGCATTGATAAGCCGCCCAGGTGTTGCTGTCGGGATAGCTGCGCCAGGTCGCCTCGCGTGCATTGCCGACGGCTTCCATGAAAGTCCTGCGGTCCAGCAAGGCCTGGTAGAAGGTTTCCGCAAACAGCTGGGCCGGCTCGTCGTCCACTGCCCAGCCCGCTGCCACCACGCAGCGCACGCCGATTTCGATCAGTGCCTCGGCCGTGCTGGCGGCGAAGTCGCTGCGGTTGAACGGGTCCGGCGCCTGGGCGAATTGCTGTGCCGGCAGTGCCGCCAGATGGCAGCAGTTGACGAACACCAGTTCCGGCACCGCACGCATCTGCCTGATCTCGCGCGGCCCCAGCACCGTGCCTTCGGACAGCACCACGCCGCCTTCGGCGCCGGGCTCGCCATGGCCTGCCACGTGCACGATCCGGTAGGGGTGGGACATCAGCGCATTGATGATCGTCGTCGCATCATGCCCGCCCAGCAGATCGAAGGTATGGTCCGGCCCGACGCCGCGCCGGCTCTTCATCAGCTTGCTGACGGCACGGGATTCGTTCAGCGCGCCTTCGAGCCGGCCGTAGCGCGCCGGATCGCATTTCGGTTCGCCGACGATCAGCACATGGTCTTCACGGCCGGTGTCGCGCACCGCATCACGGTAGCTGCTGGTCCTGAGCTTGCGGATCAGCCGGCTGCGGATGCCCCAGGGCATGTGCTCGTGCTCCCGGCCGCGTTCCGGCGCGGTGTCCAGCAGTTCCCAGGGGACGACGGCCGTGCCCTTGTCCACCTCCAGCACCATCTGGCTGCGCCCGGCCAGGAAGGGTTCGATCTCCAGCGGCACCAGCAGCTGGAACAGCGTGCGCCCGATCTGCGGCCCGCACTGGTGGTCGTTCGAGGCCCGGCTCAGCATCTCCTGCAGCAGGCGTGGCTGCGAGCTCAGTGCCCGTACTTCGGTGCGTGCCCGCTTCGTGTCCAGGCGGAACTGGATGTCGGTGCTGCCCAGCGGCTCGGCGGTTTGCTGCGCGGCAGCGGTCTGGCGCTCCGTGCGGCCACCCATCGAGGTGATGGAGATGAAGTCGTATGCAGCTCCGCGGTAGGCCGAATCCACCTGCCGGCGCAGGGATGCGGTGCCGGTTTCGACCGTCGGCGTGATGTCGAGCTCGCCCGGCCTCGCCGTCGCATGCACCTGCAGCCCGCGCCAGGCTTCGGCGGCGCGCTCCAGGTAGAGCTCGACCAACTGCAGATGGGCGATGTGCGGCCAGACCGCGCGCCTGCGGCGCTGGTTCAACTGCGCGATGCGGCTGTTGGCGGCGCGCACGCCATGGGCGATGGCGCGTGCCGAGTTGCCCGGCTGGATGCCGATGCCGCCGCTGCCGATCAGCACGGCTGCCAGTTCGATGCCGGCAGGCCCCTGGTCGGCTTCGGCCTGGCGTTCGGCCCAGGCCAGCACACCCTGGCAGACCGACTCGGCCAGCGTCGCCTCGGTCAGATTGCCTTCGGCGCCGAGGCCGACCACGATCACCCCCTCGGGCTGGGGCAGCAGGGCATCGTGCTGCGGCGCCGCGTGGTTCAGGAAGATCTGCGCCGTCCCGATCGTCTGCGGATAGCGGCCGACCGACAGCGCATCCTCCATCACGCCGCCCACCAGCGCATTCACCGCCACTTCGGCGCCGGACAGCCGCGATGCAGTGTAGTGCCCCACCAGCAGCGGCTGGCGCACGAAAGCCAGGTTGGCGTTGAGCACCGTGACGCGAAGTGCGGGCGCTGCCTGGCGTGCGGCGGTGTCATCCTGCTGCCTCTGCGCCAGTGCGAACACCACGTCCATCGAATCGGCCGGGCGCTCGCCGGCCAGGCGGCCGCGCGAAGGGCGGCTGCGCACGTGCGATACGGTCTCGAGCGCATCTTCCCGGCTGCCGTCGCGCCGGGCCTCGGTCGTCAGCAGCTTCAGCTGTGAGGTATCGCCTTTCTCCAGCAGTTCGCGGAAGGCCTCGAAAGACCTGCGGTGCGAGGGCAGCTTGCCGTGCTCGACATCCAGCGTCCAGGTCCGCACCTGCGGCAGCCTCGCCGATGCCAGCGTCACCCGGCCGTCGCCGCCGTCGCGGAGATCGAGGTAGACGAGGCCGTCGTTCGCCCACTCATAGCCGTCGGGGGTGTAGCGCGACTGCCCCACGACCAGCAGCAGGCGATCGGCCCAGCGCTGCAAGTCCCTGTCGCGCTGCTCGTCCAGGCGCCGCCGCAGCGCGACGGCCTGATCCAGAACGTCCTTCGTCGGCACGCCCCATTCGTAAGCACCGAGCTGCAGGCCGACGTCGTGCCACAGGCTGGCCTCGCGTACGCGCCGCAGGTCTTCGTCTGCCAGCTTCTTCCAGGTTTCTGCTTTCGACAGTTCCAGCCGGGGGTCCGTCAGGCCCGCCTGCAGCTGCAGGAAGCCCGGAAACTCCGCCATGGCCTGGCGCGCCTTGCGATCGCGGAAGGGGGCGCCCACGTTGGCCAGCAGGTTGCCGAAGTTGTCGTCGCCGGACAGCGTCTGCATCGGCGCCCAGGAACCGCCATTCGGCGTGCCCAGCATCAGCAGGCGCCCGCCTTCATGCAGGCACACGCGCTGCCAGACTTCCGGGCACTCCAGCATCATGGTGCGCACCAGCAGCCCGCCCATGGAATGGGCGACGAAGCGCACCGGCTGCCCGCTGGCCGCACGCGCGTCCAGCGCCTCGGCGACGCGCTGGCCGAGTCGGCGCGCTTCTTCCTCCAGCGGCCGGCGCCAGTCGAAGCCGAAGGGGATCACCTCGTGGCTCTGTTCGAGATGTTCGACCAGATCGTCGTAGAAATTGCCGAGCGGCCCATCGTCGCGGATGTTGTGCTGCCCCGGTTCGTAGGCCAGCCGCAGCAGGCCGCCGAGCACGCGCCAGCTCAGCCAGACGCGCTTGCCATCGACCTGGATGTGGCTGCCCAGGATGCCCGGCAGCAGGAACACCGCCGGCCGCTCCGGCATCGGCACGGACTGGCTGCGCATTGCGGCGCGGCGCCCGTCCGCGCTTTCGCCCTTCCACGACAGCGGGCCGATCGGCGCGAAGCCCGCAGGCGCGTCGCGCAGCAGCCCATCGACGATGGCGTCGGCCGTGAGCTTGTTGCGGAAATAGTTGAAATGGGTGGCGTCCGCGCTCTTGTCGAGCATGTAGCTCGCGCCCTCGTTGCGCGGCGAGCCACCGTACATCGAGCTGGTCTGGACCACGATGTCGTTGTCGGTCCAGTAGAAGGCATCAGCCAGCAGGGTCTTGAGCCAGCTCAGCACCGAATCGCCCTCGATGTCGCCGGCCACCACGCGCAGCTTGCCCGGAACCAGCGCCTGGGCATTGTTGAGCCACTGGACCAGCGGATTGTCCGGCGTCATCGCGTACAGGCCGGGCAGCGTCTCCGGGTCGAAGCGCTCGCGTGCGACGGCAGCCAGGAAATCCGTCAGTGCCGGTAGCACCGGTATGCCGGCCAGCTTCAAGGACCAGCGCACGATCGACAGGTAGGCGTCCAGCCGGCGCGATGCCAGCAGCGTGCCGCGGGCCGGGCAGGCCACGCGCACCACGCGCTCGACCGTCACCTCGCGTTCGCCCAGTGCCTTGGCCAGGGCCTGCAGTTGCTGGAGCTGGTCGCGGTGCTTCTCGTCCTCGAAGATCGCACGGTCCGCGTCGGTGAGCTCACGCGTGGCTGCCATGCGCGCCAGCACTTCGGCCACCAGGCCGCCGCGCGAATGCGAGACCAGGTGCAGCTTGACCGGCACGCCCTTGGGCAGTGCCTGGACCAGTTGCAGGGCGTTGCCGATCGGGCCTTCGCCCAGCGTCGCGTGGTCCAGCGCATAGACCTGGTCGGCGTAGTGGGTGAACAGCTCGCCCACCCGGGCCGGGTGATGCTCCCACAGCTTGCCGAAGGTGCTGGCGGTGTCGACGAAAGTGCCGTGCAGCAGCACCAGCACGGGCTTGTCCGGCGCCGATAAGGAGATGCTGCTCAGCCGCCTGTCGTTCTTGAGCTTGCCGAGCTGCTTGGCCTTCAATTGGTAAACGCCGGGCGTGACGCCGCTGTCGATCTGCCGCGCGATGGCTGCGGCAGCTCGCTTGGCAGGCTCGCGGTCGCCGAGCACATTGGTGATGATCTCCACGGTCTTCAGCAGCACCTTGCCCAGAAAGCCGGGGCCGCGCGAAACCGCCGCCTTCTCCAGTCCGCGCCACTGCAGCTCGGCCGGTACCGGTACTTCGTCGGGATACTGCAGCTCTCCCTTCGCGCCGCGCTTCAGTGCTTGCGCGTCGGCCTGTGCCAGCAGCAGGTCGCGTGCCGCCTCCGGGTGCAGCACCAGTTCCGGCCCGCCCTCGATGTGCAGCACCACCACGTCTTCGCCGACCGTTGCGCTGGTGCGCAGCATCGGCCCGCCGTCGCGGCGGGTGGCCAGTTGAATGAAATCCTTGCGGCTGCCGGGCAGGTCCGACGAGGTGGAGGCGGGGGCGATGTCGCCGCTGCGGGATGCCGGGCGCTGGCCCGGAATCAGGAAGGTGATCTCGCGGGGGCTGGCGTCGGACATGATGGAAAATCCTCGTGGTGGGGAGGAGAGCGCTACCCGGAGACAGGTGCGAACGTGGGGCACGCCGCATGACGGTGTTCATCGAGCGCCACCCGATTCGAGAATAGCAGGTCCTCGTGAATTCGCTTCACGATCCTTCGGGCGCGGCAGGGAATGTCGTGGGGATGGCGGCATGCTCCGCCCGGCGTCGCCGGGCGGAGCGCATGAAAGCTCAGGCGGTTTCGGCCCGGGCCCGGGTATAGCCTGCCAGCAGCGCCAGCAGTTCCTCTTCCTGGTAGGGCTTGCCCAGGTAGTGGTTGGCACCGATCTCCTCGGCGTAGCGGCGGTGCTTGTCGGCCAGGCGGGAGGTGATCATGATCACCGGCAGCGCGCGGGTGCGTTCGTCGGCGCGGAGGTTGCGGACCAGGTCGAAGCCGTCCATGCGCGGCATTTCGATGTCCGACAGCACGACGTCGGGCAGGATGTCGACCAGTTGCTCCAGCGCATCGACGCCGTCCTTGGCGGTGATCACGCGATAGCCTTCGCGTTCCAGCAGGCGGCCGGTGACGCGGCGTACCGTCAGCGAGTCGTCGACCACCATCACCGTGGGCTGGCGCAGCAGCGTCGACGGGGTTCCGGCCCGGATGCCCGATTCGCTCCCGTTGTCCTCTTCGCCGTCCCCTGCGTCGCTGCCCAGGCTGCGGCTGGCGAGCGCCACCGGGTTCAGGATCAGCGCGATCTCGCCGTCGGCGAGGATCGTGGCGCCGGCCATGCCGACGATGCGGGCGAGCTGCGGGCCGGCGTTCTTGACGACGATTTCCTGGTTGCCCTGCAGGCTGTCGACATGCAGCGCCAGCGTCAGGGCGCCGGCGCGCAGCAGCAGCAGCCAGTTGTAGCGCTGCTCTTCCGGCCGGGAGTCGCGATCGCCGAGCAGGCGCGGCAGGTAGCGGTAGGCGTAGCGCTCGCCCTGCCAGTCGGTGCCGTGCTCGGCCTGCACGCGGCGCAAGGCGTCGGGCTTGAGCTCCATGGCCTGCGCCACCAGGTTCGACGGGATTGCCCAGCTGCGGCCGCAGGCCTGCACCAGCAGGGCCTGCGTCACCGCCAGCGTCAGCGGCAGGTGGATGCGGACGCTGGTGCCCCGGCCGGCCTGGCTGCTGACGTCGATGCGGCCGCCGACCGCGGCGGTCTGCGACTTGACCACGTCCATGCCGACGCCGCGGCCGGAGACTTCCGACACCTGCCGGGCGGTGCTGAAGCCGGACAGGAAGATCAGGTTGGTCAGGCGCCTGGCGTCGGGATGTTCGTCGGCGCCGATCAGGCCGCCGGCGCGGGCGCGCTCGGCGATGCGCTCGAAGTCGAGGCCGCGGCCGTCGTCGCTGAGTTCGATGGCGATCTCGTTGCCTTCCTGGGTCGCGCTCAGCACGATCTGGCCTGTCTCGGGCTTGCCGGCGTCGTGGCGTTGCTGCGGCGCCTCGATGCCGTGGGCGACGGCGTTGCGCAGCAGGTGTTCGAGCGGTGCCGCCATCTGTTCCAGCACGCTGCGGTCGATCTCGATGCGGCCGCCGCGGATGTCGAGCCTGGCGCGCTTGCCGAGCTCCTTCGCGCTCTGGCGCACGACGCGGTAGAGGCGGTCGGCGAGGCTGTCGAAGGCAGCATGCGCACGCGCATCAGGCCTTGCTGCAGTTCGCGGGCGGTGCGCGCCTGGCTGCCGAGCGCGAGGTCGGCGCCGTCGAGGTCTTGCAGCAGGGTCTGCTGCACGGTCGTTACGTCGTTGACGCTCTCGGCCATCATCCGCGTCAGTTCCTGCAGGCGCGTGTAGCGGTCCATTTCCAGCGGATCGAATTCGCCGTGCTGCGATTCGGCCTGGGCGATGCGCGACTGCATCTGCACTTCGGCCTGGATCTCGACTTCGCGCAGCTGGTTGCGCAGGCGGATGACGTTCTCGGTGAGATCGTGCAGCGAACGGCGCAGCGTGCGCAGCTCGCCTTCGATGCGGGTGCGCGCGATGCCGATTTCGCCGGCCTGGTTGACGAAGCGGTCGACCTGTTCCGCCCGCACGCGCAGCGTCGCCGCGGCGATCGGTTCGGCTTCGGCAGCGGGGGCGGGCGCAGGCGCAGCCGCTGTGGTCGCGGCGGTCGGGATGTCCACCGCCGGCTGCGCCGGTGCCTCGGCCTGCAGGCCGGCGATGCCGTCGATCATCTGTTCGGCGGCATCGAGGCCGAGGACCAGATCGTCGGCCAGTGTCCGGGGATCGCTCTTGTCGGCCAGGCCGTCTTCGAGGCGGGATTCGAGCTCGTGCAGATGGCTGCCGAGCGTCATCGCGCCGGCCATGCGCGCGCTGCCTTTCAGCGAATGCAGCAGGCGGGCGATGGTCGCGGGCGGCTGCGCGGCACCGGGGACGGCCTGCCAGTCGCGCAGCGCGGCATGCAGCGTGCCGAACAGCTCGGCGGCTTCCTCTAGGAAGATCGGCAGCAGTTGCGGGTCGAGTTCGTCCTGCGGCGGCGGCAGCAGGCTGGCTGCCGCGCTGCGGGCGTCGGCTGCCGGGGCCGATGCCGGAACCGGTTCGGCTGCTGGCCCGGCGGCATCGCCGGTTTGCGGCACGCTGCGGGCGTAGCCGCATGCCTCCAGCTCGATCGCCAGGGTTTCCGCGCGGGCTGGCATGAGCTGCATGCCGATCTCGGCCAGCATCAGCCGCAGCGTGCCGGCGGCGTCGCGGAGCAGGGCCAGTTCGTCGTCGGCCGTCGCCCTGCCCTGATCGCGCAGGCGGCCGAGCGCACTTTCGAGTGCGCGCGCCAGTTCCCGCGGGGGCGGCAGTTGTGCCGTGCCCGAGATGCCGGCCAGGGTGTGGGCGGCGCGCAGCGCGGCCTCGCTCGGCGATTCCTCCGGGTGCCGCGAAAGCTGGGCGACTTCCTGCTCCAGCGTGCCGATGTGCTGCAGCGCTTCGGCCTGGTAGAGCGCGAACAGGGCGGGCGAGATGTCGACGTCGCCGATGCGGACGACATCGGCCGCAGGCAGCGGCGCGTCGTCGCGGTCTTCGGCGGCAGGCTGGGGCTCGGCCTCGGTCGCAGAGGGCGCGATGGTGGCTTCGAGCGGCGCCGTATCCTGCGGCGGCGGAAGATCGAGGGCTTCCGCGGCATCGGCCTCCGGCAGGCCGGCTGCGGACGCTGCGATCGCCATTGCCGGGGCGGCATCCGGCACAGCATCATCGCTGCCGGCTTCGGCTTCGGCTTCGGCTTCGGCTTCGGCTTCGGCTTCGGCTTCGGCTTCGGCTTCGGCTTCGGCTTCGGCTTCGGCTTCGGCTTCGGCTTCGGCTTCGGCTTCGGCTTCGGCTTCGGCTTCGGCTTCGGCTTCGGCCGCGCCTGCCGCCGGCAGCGGCAGGATTTCGCCGTCAGCCGACAGGTCGAGGGCGGGAAATTCGGGTCCGTCTTCGGCTGCGGCAAGGCCGTCGGGCCGGGGCGCGTCGATGGCCGCAGGTTCGACGATCGCCGTCTCGCCGTTGCGCAGGCGCTCGGCCTCGGCGAGCAGGGCCTGGGTGTCCGGGATGGCGCCGCTGCCGTCGCGGAGCACTTCGACCCAGGCCGAGAACACCTGGTGTGCCGCATCGATGAGGTGCAGCACGGCGGGCGTCAGCGGCCAGTCGAGCTGCAGCCAGCGGTTCAGCGTCTGCTCCATGCCCCAGGCGGTTTCGCCCAGGGCGTTCAGCCCGACCATGCGGCCGCTGCCCTTGAGCGTGTGGAAGCCGCGCCGGATCGTGGTCAGGTGTTCGAGCTGCTGCGGCTCGCTGCGGGCGAGTTCGAGCTGCTCGCCGATGGTGGCGAGGACTTCGGTCGCTTCCTCGATGAAGATGCACAGCAGTTCCGCATCGATCTCGGCGTCGCTGCCGGGCAGCGAGGGGGGCGGGATGGCGGGGGCCGCCGCGGCCTCGAGCGGCGCGGGTTCGGGCGGCACCAGTGCTTCCAGTTCTTCGAGCGAGGCCTCGTCCAGCGCGGTGTCGGCGGCGGCTCCGGCAACTGCCGGCGGCTGCGCTTCGCCGGCGGGGATCGCTTCGGCTGCCTCCTGCGCGGGCGAAGCAAGCGATGGAGCGGGCAGGCCGCTGCCGTCGGGCTGCGCTGCGCCGGCCGCCGAAGCCGGCGCCTCGGCCGCTGGGGTCGGCTGTGCTCCGGGCGCCACCGCGTCCTCTGTCGTGTCCGTTTCCGGACCTGAAGCGGGCGTGCGCCGATGTTCGGGGTCGAGCAGTTCGTCCAGCCTGGCGGTGCCGAGCGGCAGGGCTTCGAGATAGAAGCCGAGTGCCGACAACTGATGGGCCAGAGTTTCGAAGGCGCTGCGGTCGGCTTCGGCCGGGGCCTTGGCGAGGTGGGCGATGCGGGTGCCGGCGTCGCGCACCAGTTCGAGCGCGCGGGTTTCGCCGAGCAGGCTCAGGGCGCCGACGATCTGCTGCAGCGGCTGGTGAAGCTGGGCGAGCGGCTCGTGCCTGGCCTGGTTGCGGAAATAGTCGTCCAGCGTCTGCTCGACCTGGGCGAGGCTGGCGCGCATCTCGTGGCAGAGCTGGGCGAGCGCCTGCTTCTCCTGGGTCTCGCGGGCGCCGCTGAGGCCGGTGACGGCAAGGTCGGCGGCTGGCGTTTCGCCGCGCTGCAGGGTTTGCAGCCGTGCCAGGCGCTGGTCCATCTGCGCGGCCAGGCCGGTGTCCGGGATGTGCTCGCCGAAATCGGTTTCGAGCAGCAGCAGCGCGGTGGCGACTTCGAGCGCCAGCGCATCGGAGTGCTGCAGCGGGTCGCGGCGCAGCCATTGCGCCGTTTGCTGCAGGCCGTCGAGCAGGCCTTGCGTGGCCGGGCGCCCGAGCGGCTGCGCGGCGCGGGCGAGCGCGGCCAGCTTGTCGTCGAACGTGGCCAGGGCGATGGCGGTGCCGCCGCAGAATTCATCCCACTGCGCACGTACGCCGTCCAGCGATTGCCGCAGGGTCCGGAGCAGCGGGCCGAGCGGAATGTCGCTGACGGCGGCGCCATCCGGCGGCAGCAGGGCGTCGAGCTGCCAGCAGGTCCGCACCGCCTGTTGCTGGGCGGTGTTCGCCGGCATCGTCGCGACGCGGTAGAGGATGTCGCGCAGCAGGCGGTCGGGTACGGTCGGCGTGCCGCCGAGCAGGCGGCGGAACTGTGCATCGATCTGGGCGCACAGGCGCTTGAGCGGCGTGTCGATCGGCTGGCTGCGGTCGATCAGGCCGTCGTAGAAGGCCAGCGCGGCCCACCACAGGCTGCGCTGGGCCGGCGTCGGCTGCAGGACCTCGACGGTGGCGATGGCGTCGCGCATCACCTGTGCGCCCTTGCGGGCGTCGCCGCGCAGCCATTCGAGCAGGCCGCGTTCGAAGCGCGAGCGCGCATGGCGCAGCGCGGCCTGGGCGACGGTGGCATCGAGCGCGGGCGGCGCCTTTTCCCGCCGCGGGGGGCGGCGTGACAGGTCGGGGTGGAACAGGTCGGCGGCGCAGGGCAGCGGCAGGCCGCGGACGGCGGCGATCTCCTCGTACAGCGGGGCCAGCCTGAGCGCCTGGTCGGGGGCGCCGTGGGCGATTTCCTCGAGGTAGTTGCCGAGGCTGGCGACGGCGCGCGAGGCCAGCGACAGGCGCTCGGCATCGATCGGGCACTCGCCGCGCGACATCTGGCCGAGAAACTGCTCGGTGCCGTCGGCGAACTGGGTCGGGCCGTCGAGGCCGATGATGGACAGCGCACCGCGGACCTGGTGCAGATGCGTCTGGGCGAACTGCAGGCGGGCGGCGGCGTCCTCGGCAGCACCGGCTTCGGCCAGGGCGTCGGCGGCGCGCTGCAGTGCCGTGTCGATCTCTCCCTTGACCCAGGTCAGCGGCCCCAGATCCGTCTCGGTGGCGTGTGTCATGGCTGGCGTTCCGGGCGGGGTTCAGACCTTGAAGCCCGAGACCGAGCCCTTCAGTTCGACGGCGAGGTCGGCGAGCTGGCCGATCGACACCGCGGTCTGCTGGGTGCCGAAGGTGGTCTGCTCGGTGACGGTGAGGATGTTCTTCATCGTCTCGGCGACGCGGCTGGCGGTGGCGGCCTGTTCCTGGGTGTCGGTCGAGATGCGTTCGATCAGGCGGGCGGCTTCGAGCGAGACCTGGTCGATCTCGGACAGCGCCTGGCCGGCGGCGTCGGACAGCTGGGTGCCGGCGACGACGTCGCGGGTGGCGTTCTCCATCGCGCCGACCGCGTCCTGAGTGTCGGTCTGGATGGTCTTGACGATCGCGGCGATCTGCTTGGTCGCTTCCGCCGAGCGCTCGGCCAGGCGCTGCACTTCTTCCGCGACGACGGTGAAGCCCCGGCCCGCCTCGCCGGCCGAGGCGGCCTGGATGGCGGCGTTGAGCGCGAGCACGTTGGTCTGCTCGGTGATGTCCGAAATCAGTTCGACGATTTCGCCGATCTCCTGCGAGGATTCGCCCAGGCGCTTGATGCGCTTCGAGGTTTCCTGGATCTGGCCGCGGATGCCGTTCATGCCGCGGATGGTGTTCTCCACCGCATTCGCGCCCTTGCGCGCGGCGTCCAGCGAGCGCCTCGCCACCTGCGCGGACTGCAGTGCGCGTTCGGACGAGTCGGTCATCGATTGCGCCATGCGCTGCACCGTGGCGCCCGCTTCCTCGATTTCGCGCGACTGGCGTTCGGTGGCGTCGAGCAGTTCGCGCGAGGTGCGCTGAGCGGCTTCGGTGGCGGTGGTCACGCGGGTGGCGGCGTCGTTGATGCGGCCGACCAGCACCGACAGTTCTTCGACGGTGTAGTTGACCGAGTCGGCGATGGCGCCGGTGATGTCCTCGGTGACGGTGGCGCGCACGGTGAGGTCGCCGTCGGCGAGGTCGCCCATTTCGTTCATCAGCCGCAGGATGGCCTGCTGGGTGAGGTTGCGCTCGTTCTCGGCGTCCTGGCGCTGCTGCTCGGTGGCGGCGCGGCGCCGGGCCATGTCGCTGCGGTAGGCGCGGGCCATCGCCAGCAGGGCCAGCACGCTGGCGAGCGCGCTGGCGGCGATCAGGGCGTGGAGCAGGCCGAGGCCGCCGTGGGCCTGCTTGAGGCCCTCGGTCAGTTCGGTGCTGCGGGCGAGCAGCGGCACCGAGTCGCCGAAGATGCGGCTGCCGGCCTGTTTGGCCTGCACGGATTTCTGGATGTTGCCGAGGATCTCGCCGGCGGCTTCGAACGTGGGCGTGGCCGCGGCGGCGAGCGCGGCGACGCTGTCGCGCAGTTCGCTGTCGCCGGCGATCTGCGTGAGCGCGTCGATCTCGCTGCGCAGGGTTTCGATGTCGCGGCCGAGGACGAAGGCGACTTCCGGCTCGATGCTGTCGCCCACCAGCAGGGCGTTGGCGTTCTTGGCGATGCGCTGGCTCAGCATCATGCTGCGGCTGGCCGGCCCTGCCGCGGCGCCGTCGGCGCCGAGCTGGCGAGCGATCCTTTCGCTCTGCTCCAGCAGCGCGGCGTCGTCCCGGGTGATGGTGGCGACGGCGCTGCCGAGCGCGATCAGGCTCTGGCGCTGCGACAGCAACTGGGCGGCGTTGCGCTCGGTGCCCTGCCAGGCGGCGCTCAGCGCTTCGACCTGCGGCCGGAGCGAGGCCGTCACCGGCGGAATGCTGGAGGCGTCCACAGCGCCGCCCTGTTCGAGCGCCTGCAGCAGCGTGGCGAAGCGGTCGCGGCTGCTGCCGAGTTCGGCGAAGGCGGCGTTGTCGCCGCGCAGCGCGAGCTGGGCCGATTTGGCGATACGCTGCGACAGCATCTGGATTTCGCTCGAGGCGCTGATCTGCAGCGTGGCGTTGGCCGATTCGCGCTGCTGGAAGACCACCAGGCCGGCGGTGGCGAGGGCGAAGATGCCGAACAGGATGCCGTAGTTGCGCATCCCCGCCGTGCCGGCCGGCGGCGGCTCCGCCTTGCGGGCCGGCGGCGATTCCATGATGGTCGCGCTGTCGTTGTCGGCGGAGGCCGTTTTCTTGCCGAATAGTTTCAATGCCATGTTGCGTGCTCCACCATGTGCGTGGGGTAAGCGGGAGTCGGGCGGAAGGCCGGAGGATTCATTCGAACGAAGCGTCCAGGAAGCGGGGGGCCGCCAGCAGCCTGGCGGCGTCGAGCTGCAGCCAGGGGTGGCCCTGGGCGTCGCGCAGGCGCTTGCCGACCCAGGGGCGTGTGTCGCCGCCGGGATCGGCTTCGAAATCGTCCTCGCTGCGCAGGCCGGCCGACGCCGTCACCAGCAGTGCGCAGTGGATGCCGAGCCGGGTGCCCGCCAGCAGCATGCGCGAGCGCCCGCCGGCCGGTGTCGGCGCCTGGCCGTGGAAGCAGGCCAGGTCCACGACGCCGTACAGCGTGCCGCGCACATTGGCCAGGCCGCGGTACCAGGGCTGCGTCAGCGGCACCGCGGCCAGCGGCGGTGGCGGCAGGATCTCGCCGGCTTCGGCGAGGTCGATCAGCCAGTTCTCGCTGCCCGCCTGGAAACCGAGCAGGCCGCGGCGGTCGGCCGTGCGGGCCTCGGCGAGGCGGCGGGCGAGGCGTTCCTGGAATTCGCGCAGGCTGCTGCGTCTGGCCATGGCCGCCTCAGCCGATGGCCCGGATGCGGGCGAGCAGTTCGTCGTGGTCGACTGGCTTGACCAGGTAGGCCAGGGCGCCCTGGCGCATGCCCCAGATCTTGTCGGTCTCCTGGCCCTTGCTGGTGCACAGGATGATCGGGATGCTGCGCGTGCTCTCGTGGCGCGAGATCGTGCGGGTGGCCTGGTAGCCGTTCATGCCGGGCATGACGACGTCCATCAGGATCAGGTCGGGCTTGTCGGCCTTGCTGCGTTCCACCGCCTGCTCGCCGGATTCGGCGGTCAGGACCTTGTAGCCCTCGCGGGACAGCAGCTCCTGCAGGGCCAGGCGTTCGGTGGGGGAGTCGTCCACCACGAGAATCGTGCTGATCGGCATTGTCGAAGTCCTGCGGAAAAGGGATTCAGCGCGTCGTATCGCGACGGGCGTGGGTCGAGACGGCCTTGAGCAGGCTGTCCTTGGTGAAAGGCTTGGTGAGGTATTCGTCCGAGCCCACCATGCGGCCGCGGGCGCGGTCGAACAGGCCGTCGCGGGACGACAGCATGATCACCGGGGTGGCGGTCAGGCGTGCGTTCTTCTTGATCAGCGCACAGGTCTGGTAGCCGTCCAGCCGGGGCATCATGATGTCGACGAAGATCACGTCGGGCTTGTGGTCGGTGATCTTGGCCAGGGCGTCGAAGCCGTCTTCGGCGAGCAGGACTTCGCATCCGGCCTGGCCGAGGAAGATTTCGGCGCTGCGGCGGATGGTGTTGCTGTCGTCGATGACCATGACCTTCAGTCCGGCAATGTCCATTCAAGTCATCCTTGGTTGTTCATCGTGCCGAGGGGCCGGGACTCAGATCTCGACCAGTTCGAAATCGTCCTTGCCGGCCTGGCAGTCGGGACAGGTCCAGTCGGCCGGGATGTCCTCCCAGCGGGTGCCGGGCGGAATGCCTTCGTCCGGCAGACCGGCGGCTTCGTCGTAGATGAAGCCGCAGATCCGGCACATCCAGGTCTTGTACGAGGTGTCGGGAGCAGTGTCGGCCATGGTTCGACCCAGGTGAGGGCAGAGGGTAAAATCAGGCGCATCTTAACCCATTCCAAATGCCGCCTCCGTGGCGGACTTCTCACCCATGCCGATTGAAATTCCGGACTTGCCGCCGGCCGTGCTGTGCTTCGGCGCAGGAGATGCGACGGCCGGCAGCGGCCTCGCGGCCGACGTGCTGACCCTGTCGAGCATGGGCTGCCACCCCCTGCCGGTGCAGACTGCGGCGCTGCTGCGCGACACGCGCAGCGCCGACGAAATATGGCCGCAGGATGTCGAGATCGTCGTCGCGCAGGCGCGCGCGGTGCTCGAGGACATCCCGGTCGAAGGCTTCAAGCTCGGTTTCTGCGGCAGCGTCGACAATGCCCTCGCCATCGCCGAGCTGCTGTCCGACTACCCCGGCCTGCCGCTGGTCGTCGAGCCGGCGCTGTATGCCGCCGGCGACCTGGGCGAGGCCGGCGACGAGATGGCTGCGGCGCTGGCCGACCTGGTGCTGCCGCAGACCACGCTGCTGGTGGTTGGCCGGCACGAGCTGTGCCGCCTGGCCGGCGTGGCCGGTGGCGGCGACGACAAGTGACGAACTGCCGGGGCTCGACGACGCCATCGAAAGGGTGCTTGACTGCGGCACCGAATACATCCTGCTGACCGGCGGCGGCGAGCATGCGCCCGAGGTCGTCAATCGCCTGATTGGGCAGGAAGGCACTTTGCGCACCGACGTCTGGCCACGTCTCGGTGGGCGCTTCCTCGGTGCCGGCACCACGCTGGCTGCCGCCGCGGCGGCAGCGCTGGCACACGGCATGGCCTTGCCCGAGGCGGTGCGCGAAGCGCAGGAATTCACCCAGCAGGCGCTGCGCCATGCCTACCGGGCCGGCATGGGACGGGCGCTGCCCGACCGTTTCTTCTGGGCGCGCGGCAAGAGCGGCAACGATGGAGAGGACGATGAGTGAGAGCATGGCCTTGCGCGGCCTGTATGCGGTGACGCCCGACGAAACCGACGACGAACGGCTCGTCGCCCTGACCGCGCAGGTGCTGGCCGGCCGGCCGGCGCTGCTGCAATACCGCAACAAGCTCGCCGCAGCGGCGCAACGGCGCACGCAGGCCGCGGCGCTGCGGGAGCTGTGCCGTGCGGCGGGCGTGCCGCTGATCATCAACGACGATCTCGCGCTGGCGCTCGAAGTCGGTGCCGACGGCGTCCATCTCGGCCGCGACGACGGCGATCCCGCCGCTGCCCGGCGGGCGCTCGGCAGCGGCTGCATCCTGGGCGTGACCTGCTATGCCGACCTGGCACGCGCCCGCGCCGGTGCCGCCGCCGGCGTGGATTACGTCGCCTTCGGCGCCATGTTCCCGTCCTCCACCAAGCCTTCCGCGCCGCCCGCGCCGTTCGCGCTGCTCGGCCAGGCGAAGGCGGAGCTGGGTTTGCCGGTGGCGGCGATCGGCGGCATCACGCTGGACAACGCCGCTGAAGTGGTCGCCGCCGGCGCGGACCTGATCGCGGTGATCGGCGACGTGTTCGCGGCGCCCGATCCGGCGGTCCGCGCCGCAGCCTATCGGGCCCTGTTCCAGGCGTAAACGGGGCGGGCTTGAGTTGCGTCAACGGCAGCCGCGGTATCGAAGCAAGCCGGATCTGCCTTGATCCCGATGCTGGACCCTGCGCGGCAGCGGGGACGATAATGTCGCCTTTGGAATCCAGCCGAGGACGAAGACCCCATGGCCAGCCGTAACGAAACCCTCTTCCAGCGTGCCCAGCAGACCATTCCCGGCGGCGTCAATTCGCCGGTCCGTGCTTTCCGTTCGGTCGGCGGCACGCCGCGCTTCCTCGAACGGGCGGAGGGCGCACGGGTGTGGGATGCCGACGGCAAGGCCTACATCGACTATGTCGGCTCCTGGGGGCCGGCGATCGCCGGCCACGCCCACCCGGCGATCGTCGAGGCGGTGCGCGAGGCGGCGCTGAAAGGCCTGTCCTTCGGCGCCCCGACCGAAGCCGAGATCGAGATGGCCGAACTGATCTGCGCGCTGCTGCCGTCGGTCGACATGGTGCGCCTGGTCAGCTCCGGCACCGAGGCGACGATGAGCGCGATCCGCCTTGCCCGCGGTTTCACCGGCCGTGACGCCATCATCAAGTTCGAAGGCTGCTACCACGGCCACGCCGACAGCCTGCTGGTGAAGGCCGGCTCCGGCCTGCTGACTTTCGGCAACCCGTCCTCGGGCGGCGTGCCGGCCGATTTCGCCAAGCACACCATCGTGCTCGACTTCAACGACCTGCAACAGGTCGAAGAGGTGTTCAAGGCCCGCGGCGACGAGATCGCCGCGATCATCGTCGAGCCGGTGGCCGGCAACATGAACCTGATCAAGCCCCGTCCCGGCTTCCTCGAAGGCCTGCGCAGCCTGTGCACGCAGTACGGCGCGGTGCTGATCTTCGACGAGGTCATGACCGGCTTCCGCGTCGGCCCGCAGGGCGTGCAGGGCCTGTACGGCATCACGCCCGACCTGACCACGCTGGGCAAGGTCATCGGCGGCGGCATGCCGGTGGGCGCTTTCGGCGGCCGCCGCGACATCATGGAAAAGATCGCGCCGCTCGGCGCCGTGTACCAGGCCGGCACGCTGTCGGGCAGCCCGGTGGCGGTGGCGGCGGGCCTGGTGTCGCTGAAGCTGACGCGCGAGCCGGGTTTCTACGAGGGTCTGACGGCCAGCGCCAGGCGGCTGGTCGATGGCTTGAGCGCTGCGGCGCGGGCGGCTGGCGTGACGTTCAGCGCCGATTCCGTCGGCGGCATGTTCGGCCTGTATTTCGCCGACAAGGTGCCGGCCTCGTTCGCCGAAGTGATGACGGCGGACAAGGATCGCTTCAGCCGCTTCTTCCACGCCATGCTGGACGCCGGCCACTATTTCGCGCCGTCGGCCTTCGAGGCGGGCTTCGTCTCGGCCGCGCACGGCGAGGCCGAGATCGACGCGACGGTGGCGACGGCGCGCGAGGTGTTCGCGGCGCTGGCTTAGGACGCCACGCGGCGGGCGAGTTCCAGTTCACGGCGGGCGGTGCCGTCGCGGGCCACTGCCACCGAGCCGAGCACGCCGGTGGCCGGGTCGGCGACGACGGCGAAACTCATTTCCACATAGATCGTTTGACCTGCCTGGTTCTGCGCGCGGGTCAGCATCGCGCGGCGGCCGAGGCGGGTGGCGCCGCTCTCCAGCGCGCGGTCGTAACCGGCCCAGTGCGTCGCGCGCAGCCGTTCCGGGATGATCAGGTCCAGGCTCTGGCCGATGGCAGTGGCGGCCGGAAAGCCGAACAGCGCCTCGGCGGCGCTGTTCCAGACACGGATGATGCCGTTGCGGTCGGCATAGATCAGGGCGTCCGCCATCTGCCCGGTGATCAGGCGGTGGAGGCCGGCAGGATTCGGGCCGTCGTTCATGGTGGGTCGAGCTCCTGTTTGCTGCGGGCGGAACATGCCCCGCAGGGGTGCCTCCGACGAGGCGGCTGCCCTGGCGGGCATGGCCGCTCAGAGCAGGAACAGCGTCGCCAGGCCGAGGAAGATGAAGAAGCCGCCCGAATCGGTGAGCGCGGTGATCATCACCGAGCCGCCGATCGCCGGGTCGGCGCCGAGGCGCTGGCGCAGCATCGGAATGATCACGCCGGCGCTGGCGGCCAGCAAGAGATTCAGCGTCGTCGCGCCGGTCATCACCAGGCCCAGCGAGGCGCTGTCGTACAGCCACCATGCCAGCCCGCCCAGCAGCCCGCCCCAGACCACGCCGTTGATCAGCGCCACGCCGAGCTCCTTGCGCAGCAGGCGCTGCATCGCGGATTGCTCGACCTGGCCCATCGCGATCGCGCGCACGATCATTGTCGTCGTCTGGTTGCCCGAATTGCCGCCGATGCCGGCGACGATCGGCATCAGCGTCGCCAATGCCACCAGCTTCTCGATCGAGTCCTCGAACAGGCCGATCACGCGCGAAGCAACGAAGGCCGTGACCAGGTTGATCGCCAGCCAGGCCCAGCGGTTCTTCACCGAATCCCACACCGAGGCGAAGATGTCCTCTTCCTCGCGCAGGCCGGCGTTGCTCAGAATTTCGGCTTCCGATTCCTCGCGGATGTAGTCGACCACGTCGGCCACGGTCAGGCGGCCGATCACGCGCTTGTCGCCATCGACGACCGGTGCGGACACCAGGTCGTAGCGCTCGAAGGCCTGCGCGGCGTCGTCGGCCTCGTCCTCGGGGGTGAAGCTGATCACCGTTTCCGAGCGCATCACTTCGGCGACTTCCCGCTCGGGGTCGCTGATCAGCAGGGTTTCGAGGGTCAGGATGCCCTTCAGATGGTCTTCGCGGTCGACGACGAAGAGCTTGTCGGTGTGGTCGGGCAGGTCGTCGAAGCGGCGCAGGTAGCGCAGCACGACTTCGAGGGTGACGTCCTCGCGCACCGTCACCATGTCGAAGTCCATCAGCGCGCCGACCGAGTCCTCGGGATAGGACATCGCGGTGCGCAGCTGCTCGCGGCCTTCGGTGTCGAGCGACTGGAAGACGTCCTGGATGACTTCGGGCGGCAGGTCGGGCGCGAGGTCGGCGAGCTCGTCGGCGTCGAGCGATTCGGCGGCGGCCTTCAGCTCTTCCGGCGCCATCGTCTCGATCAGCGATTCGCGCACCGCGTCCGAGACTTCGAGCAGGATCTCGCCGTCGCGCTCGGCCTTGACCAGGTCCCAGACGTAGAGGCGCTCCTCCAGCGGCAGCGACTCGAGGATGTAGCCGATGTCGGCGTTGTGCAGTTCGTCCAGCTTGGCGCGCAGCCCAGCTTCGTGCTGCTTGTGCACCAGCGTCTCGACCAGCTCGTGGCGCGGCATGTCCTGGCGGTGGACGAGGTCCTCGACGACTTTCTGGCGTGCGAGCAACTCCTGCACTTCGCGCAGGTGCTGCTGGACGTCGTCGGGATGGAGTTCCTCTTCCTGCGTCATGGGGGGCTGCCGGCTTGGGGGGACGGAACCCCGGATTCTACGGGCTTGATGTGACGCTTGCGACCCTTGTACACCGTCGCATGGAAAATTTGCTGCATCGCAGCGAATGGCGGCTGAATGCCGCTCAGGGGATCTGCGAGGCCTGCATGCGGCGCTGGATGCGGTTGGCGTGGGCGGCCAGGCGGGGGCCGTAGTTGCGCTCGTAGTGGCGGGGGTTGGGCAGCATCACGGCCAGCCGCGCGGCCTGCGACGGTCCCAGATTGGCCGCCGAGGTGCCGTAATAGCGCTGCGCGGCCGCTTCGGCACCGAAGATGCCGTTGCCCCATTCGACCACGTTCAGGTAGACCTCGAGGATGCGGCGCTTGTCCCAGGTGGTCTCGATCATCACCGTCAGCACGGCTTCCTGGCCCTTGCGCAGCCAGCTCCTCGATGGCGACAGGAACAGGTTCTTGGCGAGCTGCTGGCTGATCGTCGAACCGCCGGCAGCGAGGCGGCCGCGCTGCTCGTTCTTTTCCAGCGCGCGCTGGATGCCTGTCCAGTCGAAGCCGCCATGATCCAGGAAGCGGTCGTCCTCGGCAGCGACCACGGCGCGCTTCAGGTGGATGGAAATATTTTCGTAATCGACCCACTGGTGGCGCAGCGTGGCCTTGGGATCGGCTTCGCGCAGTTCGGCCAGCCGCATGCGCATGAAGCTGGTGCTGCCCGGATCGAAGCGGCTCCACCAGATGACCTGGGTCAGCAGCACGAGTTGCCAGAACAGCAGCAGGAGAAGCAGGACCAGCAGGCCGCGGCCCAGCAGGCCGAGCCAGCGTGTCCCGGCCATGGGCAAGGACATGCAGCCTCAGCCGGCGCCGATCTGCCGGCGCAGATCGGCCAGCACCGCGCCGCCATCGGGCTGAACGCCGCGCCACAGCGCGAAGCTTTCGGCGGCCTGTTCGACCAGCATGCCCAGGCCGTCGGCCACCCGTGCAGCGCCGTCGGCGAGGGCTGCGGCCATGAACGGCGTATCGTCGCGGCCGTACATCATGTCGTAGGCGAGTGCGCCGTCGGCGTACAGGCCGGGCGGCAGCGGCGGCACCTCATCGGCCAGGCTGGAGGCGGTGGCATTGATGACGATGTCGAATTGCTGGCCGGCGAGGGCGTCGAAACTGCTGGCCGACAGGCGGACGTCACCTGCCTCCGGCATGAACAGTTCGACCAGCTCTTCGGCCTTGCTGACCGTGCGGTTGGCGATCGTCAGCACCGCAGGGCCTTCGCCCAGCAGCGGCAGCATGACGCCGCGCACCGCGCCGCCGGCGCCCAGCAGCAGCACGCGCCGGCCGGCGATTTCCCGGCCCAGGTTGATCTTGAGGTCGCGCACCAGGCCGGCGCCATCGGTGTTGTCGCCGAGAATGCCGTCGGCGCCGAAGGCCAGGGTATTGACCGCGCCGGCGGCCTGCGCGCGCGGGGTGTGGCGGTCGGCGAGGGCGAAGGCCTCGAGCTTGAACGGCACGGTGACGTTCATGCCCAACCCGCCGCCGGCGCGAAAGGCCTGCACCGTGGCAGCGAAGCCGTCCAGCGGAGCGAGGATGGCCTCGTAGCTCATGTCCTGCCCGGTCTGGCGGGCGAAGGCGGTATGGATCTGGGGCGATTTGCTGTGGGCGATCGGGTGTCCGGTGACGGCGTAACGGTCCATGGCGGAGTCTCAGTTGGCGCGAACCTGGTTGGTATTGGTGAAGGTCCAGGTGCGGGTGATTTCGATGATGTCCGTGTCCCTGCGGATGTCCGGCGGGAAGGGGGCATAGGGTGCGGCCAATTGAACGATGCGCACGGCGGCCTCGTCCAGTAGTTTGTGCCCGGAGCTGCGGTTGACGACGACTTCCTCGACGCTGCCGTCGGCCTTGATCGACACCCTCAGCAGCAGGCTGCCGTAGAGGCGCCCGCGCGCGGCCTCCGGGTAGTTCAGCGTGCCGACGCGCTCGACCTTCAGGCGCCAGTCCTCGACGTACTGGGCGAAGCGGTATTCCCTGGCCTTGGCGCCGATGCTGGTCCTGCGCGGGCGCTTGGCGATCTCGTCCAGCTTGCGGTCGATCTCCGCTTCGAGGCGGGCGATGGCGGCGGCGCTGTCGAGCAGATCCAGGCCGCGGGGCTGCGGAGCGGGGGTGGGAGTGGGCTGTTCGACCTTGGCCGGTGCGGCAGCGACCTTGGCGGGGGATTTCTCGCGGGTGACGACCTGCTTCTGCTCGCGCACCGGTTCCTGCGTGCGCTGCTTGGCTTCGACCAGGGCGTCGCCTTCGCGCTGCGCCGGCTGGGGCGGCAGCGGCGAGGTGGGGCGGGCTTCCTGTTCAGAGGTGCCGCCGGCATCGACGTTGGCCTGCGCCAGCACGTCGGCTTTTTCCGGCGCCCGGGCATGGCGGGCGTTGACCAGCACCACGGCCAGCCCCGGATCCCGGGTCGCCGGCTTGGCGTCCGGCATGCGGAACTGCAGGCTCAGCAGCAGGGCGTGCACCGCCAGTGAAACGGCAAAGGCCCCGGCCAGCAGGCGATTGCCCTTGCGCAGGGCGGCCGCCGTTGGTGTGTGAGCGCTGAGGGCCTGTGCCATCGCCTGGGCTCAGAGCGGGCCGAAGGCGTCCGCGGTCCGGTTCTCGTCCTGCTGCTCGGGCTCGGCCAGCGTGCGCAGGAAGCGCGCCTCGACCTCGACGTCGAGCAGGTCGGTGCCTTCCACCATCAGCCGGACCTGGCTGCCCGGGATCTGCAGCGGCATCGACGGCACCCGGAACACCAGCGGAATCTCGTTCAGGCGCACGACGTTCTCGCGCAGCACCGTGGCGTCGACTTCGCCGCGGCCGTGCTGGCGCAGCCAGCGCAGGCACCAGTAGCGCTCCATGCCGCGCTGGAATTCGGCGTATTCGGCATAGGTCAGCTCGAAGTCGCGCAGCGCCGCCATCAGGTCGGCCGACTTCGGCGCGAAGGCCGGCTCGGTGCCCTGCAGCACGGCAATGATCTGCCACTGGTTGACCAGGTCGACGTAGCGCCGCAGCGGCGAGCTGGACCAGGCGTAGCATTCCACGCCCAGCCCTTCGTGCGGCGCCGCGACGGTGGTCATGCGCACCTTGCCGCCGCCCTGGGCGCGGTACAGGCCGGGCACGCCGGCTTCGTCGAGCAGGCGGCCCCAGGTGACGTTGGCATGGATCATCAGTTCGGCGACCAGCTTGTCCATCGGCGAGCCGCGCTGGCGCCGGCCGATGCTGACGAAGCCGGGGCCGTCGGTCGTGGCCTGGTTCCAGTCCACGCTGAAGCCGAAGTCGATGCGGTCCTCGTTGCCGCCGGCCTTGCCGCGGCCGGCTTCGAGCACCGTCGCCAGATCCCACAGCAGCGTCAACTCGCGCTTCCACGGGAAATCCGGGCCGTCGCCATGCACGGTATCGTCGTTGAACAGCGGCTCGATGTCGTGATGGCGCAGGTTGGCGACGATCGGCACCATCTCGACCCGGCTTTCCTCGCCGACGATCGCCAGGCCGGGGGTGATGTCGAGGTACAGCGACACCGCCGGGCAGTCGCGGCCTTCGCTCAGCGTGAAGCTCTGCACCACTTCGTCGGGCAGCATGGTGATCTTGCCGCCGGGCATGTAGACGGTCGACAGCCGGCGGCGGGCGATGGCGTCGAGCTCGGTGCCGCGCTTGAAGCCCAGCGCCGGCGCGGCGATGTGGATGCCGATGCGCCAGCCGCCTTCGGCGCGCGGCACGACCGAGAAGGCGTCGTCGATCTCGGTGGTCGAGGCGTCGTCGATCGAGAACGCGGCGACGTCGGCGCGCGGCAGTCCGGCCGGCAGCGCCGCCGCGGCGAAGGCGGGGAAATCGGCGCCTTCGGGGAAATGCTCGAACAGGAAGCGGTTGTAGTGGAAATCGTAGCTCGAGCCCAGCGCGCCGCACTTGAGCAGCAGGCGCGCGGCCGACAGGCCGGTGTCGACGCAGGCGGCTTCGAGCGCCTTGATCTCGTTGCGGTTGCGGTCGGGGCGGTACAGCGCCTGCGGCAGCAGCGCCGCCAGCTCGGGCGGCAGCCGGCCTTCGACCAGTTCGGCGCGCATGTGCTCGATCAGCGCGGCCTGCTGGCGCTTCTTCTCGAGGCCGGCGAGCGCCGCCTGCAGGATCTCGGCCGGTGCCTTGCGGAAGCGTCCCTTGCCCTTGCGGTGGAACCAGATCGGTGCCGAATGCAGGCGCAGCAGGAGGGTCGCGGCTTCGACCGCGCTGGGCGGGTGGCCCTGGTATTCGGCGGCGAAGTCGGCGAAGGCGAACTCGTCGTCGCCGCACACTTCCCACAGGAACTCGACGTCGAGCTCCTCGGCGCCGGCTTCGGCGCGGCTCAGCAGGTCGGCGGGCCCAGGCTCGCGGAATTCGAGCAGCACGTTGGCACGCTTGAGCTTCACCCGCTTGCCGTGGGTGTTCTCGACCTGCAGCGTGGCTTGGTTGTCGGCGAGGATCGTGCCGGCCTTGAAGGCCCCGTCCTCTTCATACAGCACGAACATCGGCATCCGCCTGAAAAAAGCAAGCTGCGTAGTTTACTGGATTCGGGCGGCTTGCCCTAAAGCCGTGTCGACCGCCGTGCGGCGCGGCGGTTGCACGGGCGGACATCAGCGCGGCCGGCGCGCGGCGCGCACCATATCCACCGAATAGATCGCCAGCGCGATCCAGATCAGCAGGAAGCCGATCAACTGGCCGGAGTCGAAAGCTTCGTGGAAGATCTTGATCGCGATGATGAAGCCCATGCTGGGTGCGAGGTATTGCATGAAGCCGATGGTGGCCAGCGGCAGGCGGCGGGCGCCGGCGGTGAACAGCATCAGCGGCAGCGCGGTGATGATGCCGCTCAGCGGCAGCAGCCAGTCGGCGATGGCGCCGGTGCCGAAGCCGAGCGATCCGCCGGCATGCATCCAGGCCAGCCCGGCGATGGCCAGCGGCGCGACCAGCAATGTTTCGATGAACAGCCCGCTGACGGCCTCGATCGGCGCGCGTTTGCGCAGCAGGCCGTACAGGCCGAAGGTGCCGGCGAGGTAGAGCGAGATCCACGGCAGGCTGCCGAGCTGCCATACCCGCCAGGCTACGCCGGCGATCGCGATCGCCACCGCGATGCGCTGCAGCGGCCGCAGGCGCTCGCCGAGGATGGCGGCGCCGAGGGCGATGCTGACCAGCGGATTGATGAAGTAGCCGAGCGTGGCTTCGAGCAGGCGGCCGGCGTCGATCGCCCAGATGAACACCAGCCAGTTGCTGCCGGTGAGCAGCGCGGTCAGCGCGAGCAGGCCGAGCAGGCGCGGCTGGCGGCAGACTTCGCGGACGCGCGCGAAGCCGCCGGTGAAGGGCAGGAAGGCGAGCAGGCCGGCAAGGAAGACCAGCGACCACAGGATGCGGTGGGCGACGATCTCGAAAGGCGGGATGCTGCCGACGGCCCTGAAGTAAAGCGGCGACAGCCCCCAGATGGAGAATGCGGTCAGTGCGGCCAGCATGCCGCGGCGCCGTTCGGCCTGCTCGATGGCGGGAGATTTCATGGGTGCCGGAAGAGGGAAGAAGGGCCGGGTGCTTGTGAGGGAGTCAGGCCGGACGTCGCGCGATGGCGACCAGCGTGCGCGCCAGCACGGTGAAGCCGCCGCGGCCGTCGCCGTGGCTGGCGAGGTCGTCGGCGACGGCGGTGCGCAGCGCCTGCCGGGTGGCTTCGGGCAGGCGGCCGATGGCCTCGGCCGCGCCGCCGGCGAGATCGAGGAAAGCCTGCCAGTAGGCGTCGGCGCCGTCGAAGTGGCAGCTGAACTCGCAGGGGCGGATCCGGATGTCGACGAAGCCGGCCTTGGCGAGCAGATCCTGCATCACCTGGGCTTCGCCGAAGCGGAATACCGAGGGCCGGGCCACCTTGGGCGGCGGCAGCAGGCGGGCGATGCAGTCCTGGGCGCGGTGGATCAGCGGCACGCTCTCGCGCGGCCCCCACACCGACAGCGCGACGCGTCCGCCGGGGACGAGCACCCGGCGCATCTCCGCCAGCGCGCGTTCCGGATGGGGAAAGACGAACAGCGCGAGGCCGGCCAGCACACGGTCGACGCTGGTATCGGCAAGGCAGAGGTGTTCGGCATCGGCGGCGGCGAAGCAGGGCGTGTCGGCATGCCCGGCGCAGCGGCGGGCGCCTTCGGCGAGCATCGCTTCGGCGATGTCGGTGGCGAGCACGCTGCCGCCCGGCGCGACCTGCAAGGCGGCATCGCGCGCCAGCAGGCCGGGGCCGCTGGCGAGGTCGAGCACGCGCAGGCCGGGTTCGAGCGCGGCGGCGTCGAGCAGTGCTGCGGCCAGTTCGGCGCGCAGGTGGGCGCCGTCGGCATACGCGCGCGGCGATGCGGTTGAAGCCGGCGCGCTCCATCGCCTTGAAGCGGCGGGGGTCGAAACCGGCCGGGGATGAAGGGGGTTCGGAAGGCGAGGACATGTCCTGCGAGACTGTATCAGCGCTGGAGATCGCCGAGGCCGGCGAAATCGATGACGGCGTCGAGGTAGTCGTTCCAGCGCGAAAAACCGTGGTCGCCGCCTTCGAGCACGGTCTGGCGGGCGCCGGCGTACTTCTCGACCGCGTGGCGGTAGTCGAGCACTTCGTCGCCGGTTTCGGCGAGCAGCCAGTAGCGCTCGGGCCGGGTGATGGCGGGCACTTCGATGGCGCGCAGTTCGTCGATGTGGCCGTGGGTGAATTCGAAGCGCTCGCCGGTGTAGAGGTTGTCCTGGATGCCGACGTAGGCTTCCAGCGACAGCGGCGCGACCACCGCCGGATTGACCAGCACCGCGCGCAGGCCGTGGCGTTCGGCGAGCCAGGTGGCGTAGTAGCCGCCGAGCGAGCTGCCGGCCACGGTCGGCACCCGGCCGCCCGCCCGGGCACGCTCGATGGCGCTTTCGGCCAGTGCGATCGCCGCGCGCGGCGACACCGGCAACTGCTCGCACCAGAAGTACTCGCCGAGTCCGCATTCGATCATGCGCGCCTTCAGCGCCCGGGCCTTGATCGAGGCCGGCGCCGAGCGGAAGCCGTGCAGGTAGACGATCATCACGCTGTCCTCGTCAGGCTTCCGACCATTCCACCCAGCCGAAATACCAGGTCGCCAGCACGAACAGGCCGAAGGCGATGCGGTACCAGGCGAAGGCGACGAAAGTGTGGTTGGAGATGAACTTGATGAAGCTCTTCACCGCCCACATGCCGGCGACGAAGGAGGCGACGAAGCCGACCGCGAACACCGGCAGGTCTTCCAGCCGCAGCAGGTCCCAGTTCTTGTACAGGTCGTAGGCGGTGGCGGCGAACATCGTCGGGATGGCGAGGAAGAAGGAGAACTCCGCCGCTGTCTTGCGCGACAGGCCGAAGATCACGCCGCCCATGATGGTCGCGCCCGAGCGCGAGGTGCCGGGGATCATCGCCAGCGCCTGGGCGAAGCCGACCTTCAGCGCGTCGCCCCAGCCCATCTCGTCCACGTCGTTGATGCGCGGGTGGTAGGCGCGCTTTTCCACGTACAGGATGATCAGGCCGCCGACCACCAGCGCGGTGGCGACCGTGATCGGGTTGAACAGCAGGCCCTTGATCGTGGAATGGAACATCAGGCCGAGGATCGCGGCCGGCAGGAAGGCGACGAACAGCATGCCGACGAAGCGCTGCGCGGCCGGCTGCGTGGGCAGGCCGACGGCGACCTTGATCAGGCGCTCGCGGTAATCCCAGCACACGGCGAGGATGGCGGCCAGCTGGATGACGATCTTGAACACCTTGCTGGTGTCGTCGTTGTAGCCGAGCAGGTCGCCGACGATGATCAGGTGGCCGGTGGACGACACCGGCAGGAATTCGGTGAGGCCTTCGACGATGCCGAGGATGAGTGCGACGAGGAGGAGAGGGAGATCCATGCGGCTGTGAGAGGGGCTGGGGAGGAAGCGCGCGATTATACCGCCGGGAATGTTGCAGTGCGGCCGGGCTCACGGCGATGTCATCGCTTCGAGGCGATCGAGAAAGCGCAGTGCATGCGCCCGGTCGTTGCCGCACATCTCGAGCGATGGCTGCAGGCTGCCGCATACCGCGGGCCGGCGCGGGTCGCCGAACAGGCGGCAGCGGTCGCCTGCGTCCAACTGGATGCAGTGCATGCCGGCGGGCTTGCCGCCTTCCATGCCGGGAATCGGCGAACTGATCGATGGCGCGATGCAGCAGGCAGCGCAGCCGGCGCGGCACTGCACCTCAGGCTCCGGCCTGCACGGCGTCCCACCACGCCAGGATGTCGTCGAGTGCAGGCTTCAAGCGGGAGTATTCGCCGCCGGTGAAAGCCGCCCATTCGTCGAGGAAGCGCTCTCCCACCGCGGTCAGCAGGGGCACGCCGGCGAGCATCGACTCACCGATCTCGTCGCGCAGGCCGGCGCCCGACGCTTCCTGCGCAGCGAACTTGTTGATGACGATAAGCTGGACGCCGCGGCCGAGCGCGCCGCGCACCGCAACCGCGGCGCGCGCCAGCGCATCGGGATCGAGGCTGCAGGAGGCCGAATTGCTGCTGTCCGGCTCCAGTGTCAGCGGGATGCGCTCGCCGGTCTCGAGGTTCTCGAGCGCCATGCCACAGGACGCGGCATGAGCGTCGGCGATGTCGTGCTGCAGCACGCCGCCCAGCTTCACGCCGCGCGAGGCGAGGCTGCGGGCCGCTTCGGCGAGCAGAATTTCGATGTTGTCGGTGGGGGCATAGACGACGGCGGCGAGCGGGCGGGCGGTCATGGTCGGCACGGAGACTGAAGGCGAATGGAAGCCCCGCCATTGTCGCACCGCCGTGCCCGCAGGGGGCGATGCGGGGGATAATGCGCGGCCTGATGAAAACGACCGTCCATCCATGAGGGCTGAACACCGGGGCGCACGCCGCCCGTCCGAAGTACGCAAGCCCGACGAGGCTTTCGGCGACTGCCTCAGCGCCGACCGCCCGCGCCTGCGGCGGCTGAGCCGTGAACTGGCACACCGCCCGGGAGCGGAGCCGAAGGCGCAGGAGCGGCATGCCCGCCTGCAGGCCGATCTGGAAGCCCTGCTGGAGCGTTCGCGCGCCGCCTTCGCGACCCGCCGTGCAGCCCTGCCGGTGCCGGACTTCCCGCCCGAACTGCCGGTGTCGGCGCGGCGCGACGAGATCGCGGCGGCGATGGCCGAACACCAAGTCATCATCGTCTGCGGCGAAACCGGCTCGGGCAAGACCACCCAGTTGCCCAAGATCGCGATGACGCTGGGGCGCGGCGCGGCCGGCCTGATCGGCCACACCCAGCCGCGCCGGCTGGCGGCGCGTGCCACCGCGAGCCGCATCGCACAGGAGCTGAACAGCCCGCTGGGCCAGGCGGTGGGCTACAAGATCCGCTTCACCGACAGGACCGGCGAGCGCAGCCACATCAAGCTGATGACCGACGGCATCCTGCTCGCCGAGAACCAGACCGACCCGCTGCTTGCCGCCTACGACACCCTGATCATCGACGAGGCTCACGAGCGCAGCCTGAACATCGACTTCCTGCTCGGCTACCTGAAGACGCTGCTGCCGCGCCGGCCCGACCTGAAGCTGATCGTGACTTCGGCGACGCTGGATGCGGAGCGCTTCGCCAGGCATTTCGCCGATGCCGCGGGCCGGCCGGCGCCGGTGATCGAGGTCTCCGGCCGCCTGTATCCGATCGAGCTGCGCTACCGGCCGGTGGAGAGCGACGGGGCCGATGCCGCCACGGCGGCGCGCCCGGCTGCGGCGAGGGGGGAGCGTGGCGAGCGGCGCCGGGAGGATGGCGGCAGGGGCCGCGACCGCGATTTGCTGGATGCGCTGGTCGATGCGGTCGACGAGGCGCAGCGCTGCGGCCCGGGCGACGTGCTGGTCTTCCTGCCCGGCGAGCGCGAGATCCGCGAAGCCGCGGAAGCGCTGAGAAAGGCGCACCACCTGCCTGGCACCGAGATCCTGCCGTTGTTCGCGCGCCAGTCGGCGCAGGAGCAGGCGCGGGTATTCTCGCCGTCCAACGGGCGCCGGGTGGTGTTGTCGACCAACGTCGCCGAGACCTCGCTGACCGTGCCCGGCATCCGCTACGTGGTCGATACCGGCCTGGCGCGGGTCAAGCGCTATTCGCCGCGCAACAAGGTCGAGCAACTGCAGGTCGAGAAGATCGCCCAGTCGGCGGCGCAGCAGCGTGCCGGCCGCTGCGGCCGGGTCATGGACGGCATCTGCATCCGCCTCTACGACGAGGACGATTTCAAGCGCCGCCAGGCGCACACCGACCCCGAGATCCTGCGCTCATCGCTGGCCGGCGTGATCCTGCGCATGAAGGCGCTGAAGCTCGGCGCGGTGGAGGATTTCCCCTTCATCGACGCGCCCGGCTCGCGCCTCATCGGCGATGGCTACGCGCTGCTCGCCGAACTCGGCGCGGTCACCGACGACGATGAACGCAGGCTGACGCCGAGCGGCATCGAACTGGCGAAGCTGCCGCTCGATCCGCGCATCGGCCGCATGATCCTGGCCGCACGCGACCGCGGCGCGCTGGCCGAAATGCTGGTGATCGCCGCCGCGCTGTCGGTGCAGGACCCGCGCGAGCGTCCGCAGGACAGCCCCGGCGCGGCCGACCAGGCCCACGCCCGCTTCCGCGGCGGCGAGCAGGACCAGAAATCCGAGTTCCTGTGGTACTGGCAGCTGTGGAAGGCCTGGGACGAAGTGCAGCGCCACGAGTCGTCCAGCAAGCAGAAAGCCTGGTGCAAGAAGAATTTCCTCAACTACATGCGGATGCGCGAGTGGCGCGACGTGTTCGCCCAATTGCACACGCTGTGCGCCGAGCACGGCTGGAAGGAGAACGACCAGCCGGCCAATTACGAAGCCATCCACAAGGCGCTGCTCGCCGGCCTGCTCGGCAACGTCGGCTGCCGGGTCGAGGATGCTTCGGGGCAGCAGGCCGGCGCCTATCTCGGTGCGCGCGGCATCAAGTTCTGGCCGCATCCCGGCTCGGCGCTGGCGAAGAAGGCCGGCAAGTGGATCATGGCGGCGGAGCAGGTCGAGACTTCGCGCCTGTTCGGCCGCTGCATCGCCCGCATCGAGCCGGAATGGGTCGAGGAAGTGGGTGCGCACCTGCTCAGGCGGCAGGTGTTCGAGCCGCACTGGTCGAAATCGTCCGGCGCGGTGCGGGCCTGGGAGCGCGGCACGCTGTACGGCCTGACGATCTATCCGCGCCGCGGCGTCGCCTACCGCGACATCGACCCGGCGCTGTGCCGCGAACTCTTCATCCGCGAAGGTCTGGTACAGGGCGAGATCGCCGACGGCGCCGCACGCAGCATGGCTTTCCTGGCCCACAACCGGCGCCTGGTGGCGGAGATCGAGCGCCTGGAACACAAGTCGCGCCGCCCCGACGTGCTGGTGGACGAGGCGCTGATCGAAGCCTTCTACGACAGCAAGCTGCCGGAGGACGTCTGCGACGTCGCCGGCTTCGAAGCCTGGCGCAGGAAGGCGGAGAAGGCCGAACCCAAGCTGCTGCACTTGTCGCGCGAGCAGTTGATGCGGCACGAGGCCGAGGGCGTCACCACCGACCGCTTCCCGGCGGTCATGGAAGTGCTCGGCCAGAAGCTCAAGCTGGCCTATCTGCACCAGCCGGGCGAGGCCGACGACGGCGTGACGCTGACGGTGCCGCTGGCGATGCTGAACCAGATTCCCGCCAACCGCTGCGAATGGCTGGTGCCCGGCCTGCTGGAGGAAAAGGTCGCGGCGCTGATGAAGACCGTGCCGCAGAAGCACCGCCACCGCCTGCAGCCGGTGGCCGACAGTGCGGCGGCCTTCATGGCGGCCTGCGAGGCGGGCGAGTTCGATACCGACGAGCCCTTGCTGAAGATGCTGCAGCGTTTCGTCGAGGAGCGCGTGCAGTTGAAGCTGCCGCTGGAGAGCTTCCGGCCGGAGAACCTGAAGCCGCATTGCTTCATGAACTTCCGCATCGTCGACGAGCACGGCCGGGTGATGGGGCAGTCGCGCAACCTGATGGAGCTGCGCGCGCGCTTCCGCGACCAGGTGGCGGCGCGCTTCTCTGCGGCGAAGATCGGCGGTGCGATGGCGGAGGCGCTGTCCGGAGCGGGCGTGGCCGGGGGCGGAAAAACTGCACAGCATGCTGCGGCTGGCCGCGCGGGTGGCGAGGCGCGAACGGCTGCGGCGTCGGATGCGCCAGCGAAGGATCGGGCGGGCAAGACGGAGGAGCAGGGGCGCGCCAAGCAGGGACGCGCCAAGCAGGAGGGCGCTGCTGCGGTGGCCGAAACCCCGGCGCCAACCCTCTCCGGCTTCACCGCCTGGTCTTTCGGTGATCTGCCCGAATTGCTGGAGGTGCGCGTCGCCGGGCGGGAAGTGATCGGTTTCCCCGCGCTGCACGACGACGGCGACAGTGTATCGCTGCGCCCCTACGACACCCCGGAGGAAGCCGCGCGCGTGCATCGGCGAGGCCTGGCGCGGCTGTTTGCGCTCAACCTGAAGGACCAGGTGAAGGCGGTCGAGCGCCTGCCCGGGCTGCGCGAACTGGCTTTGCAATACATGAATTTTGGCACCGAGGCCGAACTGAAGGCGCGCCTGGTCGAAGCGACGCTGGCCCGCTGCTGCCTGCTCGAACCCTTGCCGGCCAGTGCCGATGGCTTCGCGCGGCGCTGCGCCGAGGCCAAGCCGCGTGTCAGCCTGGTCGCGCAGGAATTCATGCGCCTGACCGGGCAATTGCTGACCGAGCATGCGGCCCTGCAGAAGCGCCTGGCAGGTTTGAAGACCTTTCCGGATGCGGTGGCCGACATCCAGGCGCAGCTTGCAACACTGCTGCCCAAGGATTTCCTGCTGGTGTTTCCGTGGGAGCGGCTGGCGCACTTCCCGCGCTATCTGAAAGGCGCTTCGGTGCGGCTGGACAAACTCCGCAACAATCCGGCGCGCGACGCGCAGTCGATGGCCGAGTGGAAAGGCCTGGCACAGGCCTGGGAGCGGGAGCGCCAAGCGCGCCGCCGCGCCGGTGTGGAAGACCCGGCGCTGGAGGAGTTCCGCTGGCTGCTCGAAGAACTGCGCGTGGGCTTGTACGCACAGGAGCTGCGCACGCCGATGCCGGTATCGGTCAAGCGCCTGCAGAAGATCTGGGACAGCCGGCCGCGCTGAACGAGGGCGGCCGGCGTGCCGTCAGCGCAAGGGGATGACGATCGGCGGAACGTCGAAGCCGATCACCACCGCGGGCGCACGGCCGTAAGCGTAGCCGTAGCTGCGTTCGCGGTAGGGTGGCGCGTAGTGATGGTGGTGATGCACCTCGCGCTCGCGATAATGGCGCGGGCGTTCGCGGATGATGACCTTCTCGCGATACACGGTGCGCTTGTCCCAGCCGCGATGCTGCGCGTGGTGATGCTTCTTCTGGTGCCAGCCGCGATCGTGGCCGCCTGCCATCGCCGGTGCCGCGGCGGCGAGGATGCCGCCACAGATCAGGGCGGCAAGGATCCTGCGAGTGAAGGGAGTGGGATTCATGGTCTGCCTCGTCTGTGCCCTTGCGTGAATGATGTCGTTCGATGGCCCGGATGCTAGACGAGGCGGTGGTTCGGGCGCTGCGGCAGAGTGTAAGCAGTCTTGCGAGGAAGGAATGGTATCCGGGCTTTGATTTTTCAGACGTTCTTGTTAAACTGCCGGGCTTTCCTTGCTCCACCGGACCGCATGCCGGGGAGCTGTAACAACCAACCGCAAGGAGTTTGCATGCGACATTATGAAATCGTCTTCATCGTCCACCCGGACCAGTCCGAGCAGGTGCCGGCGATGGTCGAGCGCTACAAGACGCTCGTGACCGGCCGCAACGGCCAGATCCACCGCCTGGAGGACTGGGGCCGCCGCCAGATGGCCTACCCGATCCAGAAGGTGCACAAGGCTCATTACGTGCTGATGAACATCGAGTGCGACGGCGAAACGCTGGCCGAACTCGAGCACGCCTTCAAGTTCAACGATGCCGTGCTGCGCCACCTCACCATCAAGATGAAGAAGGCCGTCACCACGCCTTCGCCGATGATGAAGGAAGAAAAGTCGCGCTCGCTGACCACTTCGACCGAAGAAGCCAAGCCGGCCGACAGCGAAGCGGCTGCCGCCTGAGTTGCCTGATCCCGGGTTGAACGAACTGCGCCTCGACGCGCGTCTGGCAGAGTTGCTGCCCTTGCGTCGAACCCCTGCAGGTGTGCCGGTCGCGAGCTGCGTGCTGGCACACGAGTCGAAGCAGATCGAGGCGGGCCTGGCCCGCGACGTTTCGGTCGAGATGCAGGCGGTGGCGGTCGGCGATCTCGCCGGCGTGCTGGCAGTGGCGAAACCCGGGGCGGCGGTGCGGATCAGCGGCTTCCTCGCGGCGAGGAGCCTGCGCAGTCGAAGCCCGGTGCTGCACCTGAATACAATCGAATTTCTGGAAGGAAACTGAAATGGCTTTCAAGCCCAAGTCCAAGTTCAAGAAGAAGGATGATCGTGGTGGTCGTGGCCTGTTCAAGCGCCGCAAGTTCTGCCGCTTCACCGCCGAGAAGATCGAAGAAGTCGACTACAAGGATGTGGACATCCTGAAGGACTTCATCACCGAAAACGCCAAGATCATGCCGGCGCGCATCACCGGCACCAAGGCGGGTTACCAGCGCCAGCTGTCGGTCGCCGTCAAGCGTGCCCGCTTCCTGGCGCTGATGCCTTACACCGACCTGCACCAGTAAGAGAGGAGCGAACACATGCAGATCATTCTTCTCGAAAAGGTCGTCAACCTCGGTGCCCTGGGTGACGTGGTCAAGGTCAAGGACGGCTACGCCCGCAACTACCTGATTCCGCAAGGCAAGGCCAAGCGCGCCACCGAAGCCAACATGGCCGAGTTCGAAGCCCGCCGCGCCGAGCTCGAGCGTGTCCAGGCCGAAAAGCTGGCCGCCGCCCAGGAACTGGCCGGCAAGCTGGAAGGCGTGTCGGTCCAGGTCACCCGCAAGGCCGGCATGGACGGCCGCCTGTTCGGTTCGGTCGGCAACGCCGACGTCGCCGAAGCGCTGGGCACCCAGGGTTTCGAAATCGATCGCGCCTCCATCCGCATGCCGGAAGGCCCGCTGAAGCAAGTCGGTGAAGTCCAGCTCGAAGTCGGCCTGCACGCCGACGTCGTGGCCACCATCACCGTTGCAGTGGTCGGCGATCAGCAGTAATTCCTGCGAGCTTTCGTACGCAGATGAAAAGGGCTGCCTTCCGGGGCGGCCCTTTTTGCTTCCTGGTGCAGTGTTTGTGCCCGGTGCTGCTGCGGCACCGGGTTCCAATGTGGACGCAGCATCGTATGCCCCTTCTAACTAGAATGCGGGATGCTGCTCCCCAAGGGTGTTCGTGATGAGTTCTTCGTCTTCCGGTTTCCCTGATTACCTGCCCGATCCCCAGATCGCGCATATCAAGCTTCCACCCCATTCGCTCGAGGCGGAGCAGTCGCTGATCGGCGGCATCCTGCTCGACAACCAGGCCTGGGAGCGCGTCGCCGACCTGGCGAACGAGGCGGATTTCTACCGGGACGACCACCGCCGGATCTATCGCCACATCACCAGGCTGGTCGATCAGGGCAGGCCGGCCGACGTCGTCACGGTTTACGAGTCGCTGGAAAAGAGCGGCGAGGCCGAGCAGGCGGGCGGCCTAGCCTATCTCGCCGAAATCGCCAACAACACGCCGTCGGCGGCGAACATCCGGCGCTATGCCGAGATCGTCCGCGAGCGGGCGATCCTGCGCAAGCTGGTCGCGGTGGGCGACGAGATCGCCGCGAGCGCGCTGAGTCCGTCGGGCAAGGATGCCAAGGCCCTGCTCGACGAGGCCGAGGCGAAAGTGTTCGAGATCGCCGAAGCCGGCGCGCGCCATGCCAGCGGTTTCGTCTCGATCCAGCCCATCCTCAAGCAGGTCGTCGATCGGGTGCAGGAGCTTTACGATCGCGACAACCCGTCCGAAGTCACCGGGGTGCCGACCGGGCTGGTGGACCTGGACGAGAAGACATCCGGCCTGCAGCCTTCGGACATGATCATCGTCGCCGGCCGCCCGGCGATGGGCAAGACCACGTTTGCACTGAATCTCGCCGAACACATCGCCATCGAGCAGCGTCTGCCGGTGGCGATCTTCTCGATGGAAATGCCGGGCACGCAACTGGCGACCCGCTTCATTTCCTCGGTCGGTCGCATCGACATGCAGAAGATCCGCAGCGGCCGGCTCACCGACGACGACTGGCAGCGGCTGACGATGGCGATGGGCAAGCTCTACGACGCGCCGCTCTACATCGACGAGACGCCCGGCCTCAATCCGATCGACCTGCGCGCGCGGGTGCGGCGGTTGGCGCGACAGTGCGGCCGGCTCGGCCTGGTGGTGATCGACTACCTGCAATTGATGAGCGGCACCCGGGAAGGCGACAACCGTGCATCCGAGCTGTCGGAAATCTCGCGCTCGGTGAAATCGCTGGCGAAGGAGCTGCACGTGCCGATCATCGCGCTGTCGCAGCTCAACCGCAGTCTGGAGCAGCGGCCCAACAAGCGCCCGGTGATGTCGGACCTGCGCGAATCGGGCGCCATCGAGCAGGACGCGGACATCATCATGTTCATCTACCGGGACGAGGTCTACAACCCGGATTCGCCGGACAAGGGTACGGCCGAGCTGATCATCGGCAAGCACCGTAACGGCCCGACGGGCACGGTCCGACTGACCTTCATCGGCGAGAACACCCGCTTCGAGAACTACGCGGGCGGGCAGGGTTTCTGAGGCCGGCCAGGGCTTGGTGTTCGTAGGGGCGGTTTCAGCCTGGGCGCGGAGTCGCGACAGTAGTCGGTACGGACCCAGGCTGGGCGGGGCCCATTGGCCGCGAGGTTCAGAGATGCTGGGTTTCACCTGCGGCGCGATCGGTACGGTGCGGCCTGCGCGGACCGAGCCATTGGGTTGCAGTTGGTGCGTGTGTGCTCGGCTGTTTTGGAACTGATGTCCGGATCAATATTTCTATTGTGAGTAGTTGTTGACGGTTTTAG
>NZ_JBBWUN010000004.1:0-36112 GCF_038260575.1 Thauera sp. SDU_THAU2
TGTACTTCGTTCAGTTATCAGATTTGGGTGTTTAACCTTCGGATTCTATCGTGTTTCCCTAGTTTTCGCATTTATCGTGAAACGCTTTCGCGTTTTTCGTGCGCCGCTTCAGTCCTTGTCGATATTCAAGGGCGCGGGAGGAAAAGCTCCCACCGGTTCGGATGGGCGTTGTACGACTCGGCGCCCTGACTGCATGCGGCAAGTACAAGACCTTCCAGGTTTTCTTCTGCCAGAACGGCATCGAAGCAGACAAGCGATATCGCAAGGTGGGCCAGACGTTCAATGGCATCAAACTGAGGATGACCTATGGGCTGGCCGACGCTTTGCTCCCAGACATTTCGTAGTGCCAGTGCATGTCGCAGCGAGCGGGAGAAACTGATCTCAATGGGGCCGGGCGAGCTGAGGCGGTAGTTCAATCCCTCGGTAATGATCGGACTGAATGTCCTGTTCTTGTACCTGATGAGAAGCTTGTCCAACTCGGCATTGACCTTCTTGAGCGCAACCGGGTCACTGTCAAGTTCGGCCCGGACCCTTTCTTCAAGGCGCTTGCGGTCATCGGACGTGAGTCGGATTTCGTGGTCTGTTCCGCCATGCTGGCCTTCGGGATTTTCGAGTACCGACAGCAGATACTCGGATAGCTCTCGTCGTATCACCGCACGGGCGCGTTGCTCGGCCCATGCGCTCTCGCGTTCACGTCCTTCATAGCCGGGAGCATGCACGCCTTTCTCAGGATCGTGTGTAGCGGTGGCCAGAGGAGGGAAATGACGCGAGGGCAGCCAAGGCGACTTGAACTCACTGCTTTCTTCAACAGGCACGAGGTGGCGGAACCGTCGTGGCACGTAGCGTTGCTTTCTCGACGCCTTTTCGACGGGGACCTCGAGTGCCTGCCGGAGATAGTCTTCAATCTTGGGTCGCACCCTGTCAGCGACATCGAAAACGGACCAGGTGGATTCGGGTCCGTGAACATGCATTTCGACCTGATGTCCGAGAAACGCCTGGACGAGTCGGCCGCTGCAGCCTTGCTCCCATAGATGCTGAGCCAATGTCGTTCGCAGTCTGGAGACGGTGTTGCGAATGCCGGTCCGTTGCTCAATTAGCTGATCCAGCATGCGGGTGGTAAGGCCTTGTCCGGCCAGAGCACCTGAGGGCTGCAGGAGGAAAAACACCCCGACATGTGGGAGGAAGCTGTGGGGTCTGACCGTCGAGTAGGGGGTCTGATCGAAACCCAGCAGTTCGGAAACCTGGCTGGAGTACTGTCTGACTGCTGGCGGGAAAAGGGTGCTGACTGCGATGCGCTTGAGGTGAGCGGCGTAGTTGCTCAGGTATTCTAGGGCACTGGGAGGAATGGGAGAAACCGGGCTTCACTCCCAGTGACCAGTTTGTCGCAGATGAAGACAAGTCCCTCTGATGGCGAAAAATCCCAGGGAAACGGAAAAGGTGCAGTGCTGCGCCTATGCCCGGTGACCATCAAGCAGATGAAGAGCGTTCAAGTACGCAATGGCATTGTGTTTTTCTATGGGGGTTTCAGCGGCATCCTGGTACGCAAGGAGGGACTTGACGATCTTCTTTGTCTCTTCCGGTGTTAGTCGGGACGAGCCCAGCTGCACCTCTACTTCTGGAGCCCGTGCATCGCTGGCTTTTGTCGCGCGCTTTTGTGACGAGTAGTAGCTCTCGCTTGTACGCTTTCCACTCGGCTGCAGATAGTGGGTAAGTGCGATGCTGTTGACGCGATCGAGATTCTTGATCTTGTCAGCGCGCCAGAAATCTACCAGGGCAGCGTTGGAGGTCTCTTCGTACAGCAGTCTTGGCAGCAGGTCTCGCGTCAGGAGTTCTGCACGCTGCGGGGAACAGCCCAGTTCATTGGCCAAGCAGTCATAGGCCCTCCTGTCCCAGGCGGTCGCAGAATAAGGAAGGAGATCGTGGAGGGTGTGTTTCCCTTGGCCAGGATGAACAAATGACAGCCACCAGCTGCATAGGATGTTCAGTGGGATTTTTGCCGCGTTGTTACCCAGTCCGTGCTCTGCCTTTAGCCAAACTGCATGTATCCCTTCGAAAACTATTCGATTGACGCCGGAGCGCTCGATGGCATGGTTGCCAACTGGCCAGCTTAAGATGTTTTGGATGGGTTGGCAGACGGCAATGGATAGGGCAATCAAGCCGGCTTCATGACGCGAGCGTGAGGGGTCGAAGGGGGACAGCTCGCGAAAAAGAAAGGCATGCAACCGCTTAATTTCTCGTGGACGGGGGAAGTGCCAGGGGGTGGAGCGGAGTTGCCGTTCACTCAGTCGAGGGGGAGGTCGCTCTGGGCGCGGAGACGCGCGCTTGAGGGGCACTTCCTGAATCGCAAGAAGCCGTGAATAAATATTCACGATTTCAATGTCGGGATCTATTTCCGAGATCTTCTCGATCCAGGCTGGATAGCCCACCTTGTCGGCCCCATCCACTAATGACTGCGGGAAGTGCGCCTGGGAAGGAGTCGACGATCTCATCGAAACAACGATCAGGCGTCTGGGTGCGTTGAGAGAAGCCATCAAGAACCTGATCACTGAAGCAGATCAGTGCGGCAGAGTACAGCCACCGCAGAGCAAGCACGTCCAGATATAAGGGGGACGCATGTTCAGAGCCAGGTTCGCGGAGGTAGGATTCGGGCGCGTGGAGAAGCCATCTGACGAAGTTGAAGACACCGTGCGGGACCTCGATGGGCTGAGAGTGGGGTTCCGGCGAACGAATGCGGGTGGCTTTGAGCTGAGACGCCACATGGGCGAGCTCGATCGTCTTGCTCAGATTCGGCCGCGCCTCAGTTAAGGCCTGAAGGCGCGGTAGCAGTTGTCGCAGGACTGAGAGAGCTTCGGCCGATCGGCTGCCGCAGTCAGCAAGTCCCCAAACCCTGACAGCAAGCTTTGCTGTCGACAGACTTTTGTGAGCTATGGCTGACATAAGTTTGGGCGTTTTCTTGAGGGCCAATGGTCGTTCTCAACGCGGCTCCCGCTTCGTCCAAACTTTAGTGATCCCGAAAAAAATGTGCAAGTTTGTCTCAGTCAGCATATCGCTGATATAAGATTTGCACATTCAAAATCTAAAAAAATCAACGAGTTATACACATCAAAAACCAGTAAAAACACAAAAGACATATTGTGTTTTCTACTCTCCGAAGCCTATAGTCACCGCGCCGCAACGTACAATCCTGACCATCGGTCTCAAACAGCCACGCGGCTGTAGCTCAGTGGATAGAGTATCGGCCTCCGAAGCCGAGGGTCGTGGGTTCGATCCCCGCCAGCCGCGCCAAATCAATGACTTACGTGGGTTTTTCATGGCCCACGCCGCAGTCGAAATTTTTCTCCAAGGGCAAAAGCAACCGTTGCTCTGGGCCAACAAGGCACAAAGACCAAAGGTCATGGTGTCATGGCCGCCGGCTCCATGGCCCATCTGTGGCCCACGCGTGGCCCAAGTTTTTACCCCACCAACTGGGCGAGACGGGTTTTTGACCATTGGCCCTTGGCCCACGCCGTTGTGTGTCCAACTCCAAAGAGCTCTCACTTGAAGGCATGAAGGCATACGCCGTAGATGGTCTCGGTCTTGACCGCGCATCAGTAGACAGCGTGGTGAGCGCCTATGTCCGACTGGTTACAGAAGCGGCCTTTGATGATTTTGAGCCGAACTCGTCGAACCTCGTCTCGCCGGTAGCCAGTCACCAGAAAGGCATTGGGAGAGGCACAGAGGAGCGAGAAGATTTCGTCGCGCGCGCGCAAAAATGGGCATCAGCAAGCACGGAAAATACCAATCGTCTGCGCAAGCTGGTCGACAACTGGCGCACCCGAGTAAGTGCATCCAACCCAAAAATCATCTGCTGCAACCTGGATGAACTTGATGAATCGCTGGCGATCCTGCAGGCGCTCGGAGCAGAAGCTGATCAACTGGATATCGGTCTGCACGGCAACGTATCCGACAGCTGGCTTGGGGACGTTCAGACGAGATACCCGGAGGCCCCTCACATCCACCATTCGTGCCAGTCGAGGTGCCTCGAAGGTGAAGGTCTCTGAGGCATCGATTTCGATACGCCAGAAGTCCGGTAGCCGCATTTGAAGTCCCCTTGAAAACCTGAACCATGTGGAAGTAGTCGGCCCTGAAATATTCATTTCAAGCTTGAGAGAGCCTGCCGGCGCCAAAGGTCAGCTGGTTGGCCAGGGTTGATCGGACATCAGCGGCCCAAAGACGCATGTTCATCGCAGCGGCCAGCCAAGAGCGCCCCTGTGCGCTGGCCCGCTGCAGGCACAACAAAACCGTGTGCAAGAAGGTGATGCCCTTGCGGGCGATCATGCGCAGCAGCCATCGGATGTTGTATCCCGCTGCGCACAGCACCGCGTGCAGCCGGTCGCCGGTTTCGCCCTTGAGGTGGCAGCGGTCCATGCGGTGATCGGCCTTGAGGTGGCCGATGATCGGTTCGATCGCCTGACGCCGCCTGAGCAGCGTTCTGTCTTGCTGGCTGATCCGCTTGCTCTTGCCCCGGTGTACGATAGCCACATCCGGGTTGTCTTCATCCACACCCCGATAGCCCAGATCGACAAATGCCGTGGTGGGCTTGGCGCCACTGTCCTGCATCAGGATGCTGGCTTGCTCCAGTTGCTCGCGCAGGGTATGACCGTCGTACGGGTTGCCGTGAAACGCTCTGGCGCCCACGATCAGGTTGCCCTTGAGCGTACTGGCAATGCCCACCTTGACGCCGAACTCGTAGGGCGTCCTTGCCTTGCCTTTGCTGATACACGCCACCTCGGGCGCGTGCCAAGCGTAGAGCTTGGGTTGTCCGGCAGCAGCCTTGCGCTGGCCGCTCTGGGCCACGATGCGCGCGGCCTTCTCCAGGGTCTGGCCCAGTGCCTGGCGCACCGCTGCCCCGATGGCGCTGGCCTTGCGCTCGATCTCGCGCTGCAGGCGCCCGACGATGGTGCGCTGGCGTTTGATGACGCGGCGCATGCGCTTGAACTGGCGCGCGTGGGCATAGCGTCCGGCCTTGCGGCCCAGCTCATTGCCTTCCTTGGCGAAGGTCTGCTTGAGATCGATGCCGGCATCCTTGGCCGCCTCCACCAACTTCACTCGGGCCGTCTCCAGCAGGCGGCTGTCCGTGGGGTGGGCAATCGCCTTGTGCTGCACCGTGCTGTCGACAATGACGCGGGCGAGCTCCTGCGGCTTGATCAATTTGAGCTCTACTGCCACATTGATCGTCTGGGCCAGCAACTCCTCCACGCCTTCTTCGCCCAACAACTGGCGGAACTTGACCAGGGTGGTGGCGTCGCAGGGCTGGCGGTCTTCGTAGTACGCGCAGCCCGAGAAGAACTGCCAACGTGGCGTATCGGCCCATCGGGCCACCACACCCTCGTCCGACTCATTGAACGCGTGCTTGAGGTACAGCAGGGCGATCATGATGCGCAGGGGCACACGGGGCCGTCCGGCGTTGCTCGTCACTGGCGCACGCTGTGCCTGCTCACCGAACAGGTCCAGGTCGGGCATGGCCACGCCAGCGCGGCCCTTGCGCGAGAACACCTGGGCTACCCGTGCCTCGATCTCCTGCCAGGGCATGCGCGAAGCCAACACCGCCAGCGGATGGCGCAGATCGATCATGTGGTCGATGCGAGAGCGGAAGAAATCATCGGTGGCGGGGCAGGCAAACATCACGGCAAAACTCCCAGGAAACAGCCCATATTGGAAATCAAACTGGGAGATCCGGCCATCCGCAATCACCCCAGAGTGCCAGTGTTTATGCGGGTTCTGAGCATTCTTCATAGGCGACGAAGTAGAGAATTCCCCAGACGGAGTCTCTACATGAAGAAATCAAGATTCAGCGAAGCGCAGATAGTCGGCATCCTCAAGGAGGTCGAGATGGGAGCAAAGGTCGGCGAGACGTGCAGGAAGCACGGCATCAGCGAGCCGACGTACTACATATATGGACTCCCGGGTTGAAGGTGTAACTTACCTCTTCCGTCACTGCGCTGCTCGCCTCTTGAGAGCATCATGGTCGATTGCGTACATATATTCGGCGTCACGACGAAGTCGGCGCCCCGATGGAATCCGCGCATCCAGGCCTCAACAAGTGGCAGACCTTCACGATTCAGGCCGTTGTAAAACCCAGGTTCCCTGGATGCCGGATCAACCGATGAGCCATCAATCAGCTACAACGCACTTGACAGAGACTGCTCAGTTGGCAGGGCAATAGTCCTGCTTCTTGGCCAACAACACCCAGATCACACGAGCCATCTTGTTGGCAATGGCGACGATGGCTTTGGCTGCGCCGCGTCTGGCTGCCAGTTGCAGCGCCCATTGATGCTTGTGATCGTTCTTCTTGGGTGCTGTCCGCAAGACTGCACGTGCACCGTGAACCAGTAAGGTGCGAAGGTATTTGTCGCCTCGCTTCGAGATGCCCATCAGTTGCAAGCGATCTCCACTGGAGTGCTGCCGAGGCACCAAGCCAAGCCAGGCGGCGAAGTGGCGCCCATTCTTGAACTCTGTGGGGTCACCCACGGCGGCAACAAATGCCGTTGCGGTCTTGGGACCAACACCCTCGATGCAGGCGATGCGCTGACAAGCCTCATTGGCCCGAAACACTGCATCGATGTGCTGATCCATGGTGCGGATTCGCTCATCGAGCGCGCGCAGCTCCTCGATCAACTCACCCATCATCGTTCGAAGTGTTGGCGTGAGCGGGTTGTTCAGATCCTGGGCGATGACCGGAAACTCGCGACGAGCCCGGGTGATTGACTTGGCAAACACAATGCCGCGCTCGGCGAGAATGCCGCGGATCTGGCACACCAGGCCAGTTCGCTCGTTGACCAACCTTGTCCGGATTCTGTGAAGGCTCTGAATATCTTGTTGCTCGACTGTCTTGATCGGCACAAAGCGCATGTTCGGACGCTGCATGGCCTCGCAGATGGCTTCCGCATCATTGCCGTCATTCTTGTTGCCTTTGACAAACGGCTTGACGAATTGTGGGCTGATCAGTCGGACCCTGTGTCCCATGGCTGTGAACTGTCGAGCCCAGTGATGGGCGCTAGCGCACGCTTCCATGGCAATATCGCAAGGGGGCAGTTGGACCACAAAGGCACTCAGTTGGTCACGCGTCATACGGCGGCGAAACACCACACTTCCGTCTGATGCTGCGCCGTGCAGCTGGAAGACATTCTTGGCAACATCAATGGCGAGATAGTGGCATTCGGTCATGGCGCTCTCCAAGCTGGGGTTGAGAAACTCGGCATTTAAACGACCATGTTGGCCGTGTCAAACGAGGGAGTCCATCCCATTAAGTGGAAGAGCCAGTTCTCGGGCATGACGGTCTCGCACCTGGCGCAGCTTCGGCAACTGCAGGACGAGAACGCCAAGCTCAAACGCATGTACGCCGACCTGGCGCTGATGCACCACGCGCTCAAGGACGTTGTTGACCGAAAGCTCTGACCCCGGAGCGTCGCGAGATGGTCGTTCAAGCCCTCATTGCCGAGCACGGCATGAGCGAGCGCCGAGCCTGCCAGTCCAGTGGCATTGCCCGCTCCACGCTGCGCTACCGGCCTGTTGTACGCGACGACTCCGGGGTCATCACCTTCATCCAGGCCCATATGGCACTGAACCCGCGCCACGGCTTCGGGCCGCTGTACGACAGCGCTCGCCACCAAGGCAAGCCCTGGGGCAAGACGGTGCTTTGGCGCGTCTACTGCGAGCTGCGGTTGAACCTGCCACGGCGGGGCAAGAAGCGGCTGCCAGCTCGCATCAAACAGCCCCTGGAGGCTGCTGGTCAGCCCAACCACGGCTGGAGCTGCGACTTCATGGCCGATGCGCTGTGGTCGGGGCGGCGCTTCAGAACCTTCAACGTCATCGACGAATTCAACCGCGAAGGGTTGCGTATCGAGGTCGATACCAGTCTGCCGGCTGCGCGCGTCATCCGTGCGCTCAACGAACTGGTGGAAGTGCGCGGTGCGCCGCTGTCGATTCGCCTGGACAACGGCCCGGAGTTCATCGCCCATGCCTTGGCCCAATGGGCGAAATCCAAGGGCATCGCGCTCAATCACATCCAGCCAGGCAAGCCCACGCAGAACGCCTATGTCGAACGATTCAACAAGACCTACCGCACTGAGGTCCTCGATTGCTACGTCTTCGATTCACTGCAGGAAGTGCGCGACATGACGGCCGATTGGCTGCATCGATACAACCACCACCGTCCCCATGAAGCTCTCGGCCGAATCCCTCCGGTCGAGTACCGTGTCAAACTGTTCCCCAACCTCTACTTCTGACTGGCTCAAAAATTCGAGGGGACTTCAGAAGACCAGAACTGCTGTCCTGCCAACAGGTGCCAGCGGCGCCAGCATTTACCTCCTGTCCCCGATCAACTCAGGTGGGGGAGTTTGAGGTGGCCATCAGTGGGGGAGTTTGGGTGGCCGCCGGGGCCACGAAGGAGATCGTGAAGACGCTAGTGATCCTACTCAGCTGATTTTGCAAGGGTGCAATTGAGGTGGGCATTTCATCCCAGCATCCGGCACGCCGATACCCAGAACAGCTCGCTGTGCCAGTTGCTCTCAATCGGATCAAATTGACCCGCAGCACGCTCGATCACCGCCGAATGAGGCTGGTGCAGCTTGGCCCCGCCACTTTGTGCCTTGATCTGGATCTGACAAGCCCGCTCTAAGAAGTACATGTTAGTGAAGGCCGCGGCGATGCTGCTGCCGGCCGTCAGCAGCCCGTGGTTGCGCAGGATCATGGCGTCGTGGTTGCCCAGATCCCTCACCAGCCGCTCGCGCTCGCCCATATCGACCGCGATCCCTTCGTACTCGTGATAGGCCAGCCGCCCGTGGAACTTCAGCGCGTGCTGGGAGATGGGCAGCAGGCCGTCGGCCTGGCAGGCGACGGCGATGCCATCGGCCGTATGGGTGTGGATCACGCAGGCAATGTCGTGCCGGGCCATGTGAATGGCCGAATGGATCACGAAACCGGCCTTGTTGACGCGCAGGTGGCCCTCCTTTTCCGGCTCCACGATGTTGCCGTCGGTGTCGATCTTCACCAGATCGGCCGGGCCGATTTCGTGGAACAGCTTGCCATAGACGTTGATGAGGAAATGGTGCTGCGATCCCGGCACGCGGGCGCTGATGTGCGTGTCGACCACATCGGTCATGCGCAGGTGCGCCACCAGGCGGTAGAGCTTGGCCAGTTCAACGCGAACTTCTTCTTCGGTGGTGTTCATAGGGGAGGGTGATTTCTGCACGGCAGATCACTCAGGCCGCGAGGCGGCCCAGCAGCGATGTGCCGGCAATGGATTCGACCAACTGCCGGGTATAGGCGTCGCGCGGGTTCTCCAGCACGTCCTTGGGCGTGCCCCGCTCGACGATGTGACCTTTGCTCATGACGATCACTTCGTCAGCGATCTCGCCTGCCACCCGCAGGTCGTGGGTGATGAAGATCATGGTCAGACCCATCTCTTCCTTCAGATCGGCCAGCAGTTTGAGGATCTGGGCCTGGATCGAGACATCCAGCGCCGAGACAGCCTCGTCCGCGATCAGCAGCCGGGGATGCAGCGCCAGTGCCCTCGCGATCGAGATGCGTTGTCGCTGGCCGCCGGAGAACTCGTGGGGAAACCGCCCCGCCACATGCGCGCCCAGACCAACACGCTCGAGCAGGGCTTGCGCTTGCCGCCGTGCCTCGGCCGGCTCCACCCCATGAGCCATCGGGCCCCGCGCGATGGCGTCGCCCACTTTCTGACGGGGTTCAAGGAAGCAAACGGGTCCTGGAACACGATCTGCACGTCCTTTCGGTACTGCTTTAAGGCTTGCTGACCGTGGCCCGCAAGCACATTGACACCGTCAAAGACGATCTGCCCCTCATCGGGCTCGATCAGCCGCATGACCATGCGACCCAGTGTCGACTTGCCCGAGCCCGACTCGCCTACCACCGCCAGCGTCTGGCCTTGGTGAACGTCGAAGTCGAACCCTTGCGCCGCCACAACCTTGCGCGATGGCTGGAAAAGGCCTGAGCTGCTGACGAAGGTTTTCTTCAGGCCGCGCACGCTCAGCAGGGGCTGACGCTGCTCTTGAACAGGATCACCCTGCTCCTGGCTCATCGACTTGCCCGGCATCGCATCGATCAGCGCACGGGTGTAGGACTCACGCGGATGCAGCAACACATCGTCGCGCGACCCCGCCTCCACGATGCGGCCATGGCGCATCACCACCACGCGATCGGCAATGTCGGCCACGACCCCGATGTCGTGGGTGATGAACAAGATGCCCATCTGGCGCTCCGACTGCAACTGCCGGATAAAATCGAGAATCTGTTTCTGCGTGGTGACGTCGAGAGCCGTAGTGGGCTCATCGGCCAGCAACAGGCTTGGGCGGTTGATCAGCGCCAGCGCGATCATCACCCGCTGGCGCTGGCCACCTGAGAGCTGAAACGGGTAGGCACGGCAGACCTGCTCAGGGTCCGGCAATCCCACCGCAGCCAGGGCCTGCACCACTTTCTCTTGTTTCTGCGCGGTGCTCAGCGTGCGGTCGTGCAGGTCCAGCATCTCGCGCACCTGGGGCCCGATGCGCTGCAAAGGGTTGAGCGCACTCATGGGCTCCTGAAAGACCATGCCGATGCGACCGCCTCGCCACTCGCGCATGCCCGAAGGCGAAAGACCCGCGAGGTTGGTGCCCTCGCAGTGGATCTCGCTGTTCGGATCGATACGCACCCTGGGCGGCAGCAGGCCCAGGATCGCATGCGCGGTCATCGACTTGCCCGACCCCGATTCGCCCACCAAGCAGACAATCTCATTCTCTCGCACCTGCAGCGAGAAGTCTTCCACCGCCATGCGCCGGTCGCCCGATGCGGGCAGGGCGATGTTGAGATGGTTGATCTCCAGCAGCGGCCGCGCCGCCGCGCGGCCGCTGATTGCGCGGTCGAGATCGGTATCGTTTCTGGAACTCATTCGCGCACCACCCTTGGATTCAGCACGTCGTTCAGGCTTTCGCCCACCAGGTTGATGGCCAGCACCGTCAGCAAGATGGCGATACCCGGGAAGAAGCTCATCCACCAAGCCTGGCGGATCATGGTTCGGGCCGCGCCGACCATGTAGCCCCAACTCATCAGGTTGGGATCGCCCAGCCCCATGAAGCTCAGCGCGCTCTCGATCAGGATCGCCGTGGCGATGCTGAGCGAGCCGGCCACCACGATGGGTGACATCGCATTGGGCAGGATGTGCCGCACGACCAGTGCGACGCCAGACTCACCCTGGCAGCGCGCGGCATGAACGAACTCCCGCTCCTTCAGCGACAGGAATTCGCCGCGGGTCAGCCGCGCCACCTGCGGCCAGCTCACCAGCGCAATCGCCAGCGTGATGGTCCAGATGGAGGGCGTGAGCACCGCCACGAACAGGATCGCCAGCACGAAGGCAGGCACCGACTGGAACAGCTCGGTCACCCCCATCAACACACTGCCGATGCGGCCACCCCGGTAGCCCGCGACCGCGCCGATCAGCACACCGATCAGCAAGGCGACGCAGGTCGATGCCACGCCGATCATCAGCGACACGCGCGTGCCGTGAACGATGCCGGCTGCCACGTCGCGGCCCAGGCTGTCACTGCCCAGCAGCAAGCCGTCCTGCCCCGGCGGCGTGAAGGGAGTGGCCACCGTCTCCCAGGGGCTCTCCGGATACAGCACCGAAGCCAGCAGTGCCGAGGACACCACGAACAGCAGAATCACCAGCCCCAGCACACCGGAGGGGCGGCGCATGAATGCACGAACAAACTCTTTCATGTGATCAGTCGGCTCAAACAGCCCGGATGCGTGGGTCCACCACGCGATAGAGCAAGTCCGTGAGAAGGTTGAAGATCGACACCAGGATGGACAGCACCAGGAAGATGCCCAGCAGCAGTTGGTAGTCGCGTTGCAGAACGGCTTCGTATGTCAAGCGCCCCAGGCCAGGCCAGGCGAACACCGTTTCGATCACCACGGAGCCGCCCACCAGCGTGCCGGCCTGGACACCGGCCATCGTCACCACCGGCAGCAGCGCGTTGCGCAGCATGTGGCGCCACAGCACGCGCGATTCGTTGGCTCCTTTGGCGCGCGCTGTCTTGACGTAGTCCTGGTGGCTGACCTCGATGATCGAGGCCCGCATCAGCCGGGCGTAGATTGCCAGGTACAGCAGCCCGAGGGTCATGGCAGGCAGCACCAGGTAGCGGGCACGGTCCAGCCACAGTGCCCAGCCTTCGAAGCCCGAGGCCACGGTCTGGTAGCCAAACGGTGGCAACCAACCGAGTTGGACCGAGAACAGCAACACCAGCATGATGCCGAGCCAGAACACCGGGGTCGCGTACACGATCAGCGAGAGGATGGTGATCACTGTGTCCGAGAACTTGCCCGCGCGCACGCCCGCCATGGCGCCGAGTGCCACCCCACCGAGCAGGGAAATCACGAAGGCCGTTCCGGTGAGCAGCAAGGTCGGACCCAGGCGCTCGGCGATCACCTCGGTGATCGGGCGCTGTTGCCGGTGCGAGTAGCCCAGGTCGAACGTGACGATCTTTTTGAGGTAGGTGCCGAGTTGCACCACCAGGGGCTTGTCCAGGCCGTAGTCGGCCCGTACCCGCTCCAGGAACGCTTCGTCCGTGGCGCCCGACTGGCCAGCAATGACCAGCGCGGGATCGCCAGGCGCCGAGTGCACGAGAAAGAAGTTGAAGATGGCCACCGCCACGATGACGGCGGCCATCTTGGCGATGCGGACCCCGGTGGAGGCCAGCATCGCGAAGGGTAGGAATCGCATGGCAATCAATGAAAGACGAACACCCGGTGCATCAGCCCTGGAAGTGAACGTTGTCGAAGCTTTCGTGAATGCCGATGCCGGTGTTCACGAGGTTCTTCAGGCGCTTGTCGTAGATGGTGGGGAATTCCATCTCGGACAGCCAGAGCACGGGGCAATCCTCCACCATGATGCGCTGCATCTCGCTGTAGTGCGCCTGGCGCTTTTTCTCGTCGATCGTTCCCACCGCGGCATCGGCCAGGCGATCGACCTCGGGGTTGGAGTAGCCGCCCACGTTGGAGAACAGCACCTTGCGGATGTTGGAGGTGACGTAGTTGCGTGTCACGCCCAGTGCCGGGTCGCCATACTGGAAGGGCCAGTTCAGGCTCAGGTCGAAGTCCCAGTTGCTGAGCTTCTGCGCCCAGCCCGCGGCGTCCGACGTCTCCAGCGTCACCGCAATACCCACCCTCGACAGCGACTGGCGAATGTACTCGCTGGCGCGCGCCGGCATGTCGCCGTACGGCGGCACCAGCATCCGCACCCTGGCGCGCACACCGCGCGCGTCGGGCTTGAGGCCCATGCTGTCGAGCAACGCGGTGGCTTTCTCTGTGGAGAAGTCGTACTTCTTGACGTTGCCGTCGTAGAACTTGGTCTTGGAAGAGATCGGGCCCGTGGCCAGCTTGCCAAAGCCGTAGAGGATGCGGTCCCGAACGAACTCGCGGTTGATGGCGTGTGACATGGCCTGGCGGAAGCGCTTGTCCTTCAGCGGGCCGTTGCGCAGGTTCAACTCCACCATCAGGATCGGCGCAAACTGCTCGTAGCCCTTGGTGGTCATCTCGAAGCGCGGGTCCTTGGCCAGGCGTTGCGCATCGAAGAGCTCCAGATCGGTCCACTGCGTCAGTTGCACGGTGCCGCTCTCCAGCGCCACCGCACGCGAAGCCCCGTCGGGAATGACGCGGTAGATCACGGCATCCAGGTAGGGCTGGCCGGGCTTGAAGTAGTGCTCGTTGCGCACGAGGTGGATGTGTGAGCCGCGCACCCATTCCTTGAACTTGAATGGCCCGCAGCCGATCGGCGCCAGGTTGGCCGGGTTCTTGGTGATGTCGGTACCGGCGTAAATGTGCTTGGGCATCACCGGAAGGTTCGAGATGTCGAACGCGCCCAGGAAAGCGCCAGGAGGGCGCGGCTTCAGCTTGAACACCACCGTCTCGGCGTCCGGCGCGGTGATGGACTCGCAGCGCTCGAAGATGGCCTTGGCGCGCGGATGCGTCTGCGGCAGGAACTCCTTGGCGGTGTAGACCACGTCCTCGGAGGTCAGCGGCTTGCCGTCGTGCCACAGCACCTTGGGCTGGAGCTTGAAGGTGTAGGTCAGCCCGTCTTCCGACACGGTCCAGCTGCGCGCCAGGCTCGGCAGCGGTTTCATGTCGAAGTCGTAGGTCAGCAGGCTCAGGAAGATCTTGCCGGCCACGGTCTGCGTCGGCGTCTGCTGGTTGACCCCGATACAGAGCATCGGTGGCTCCGGCTGGATCACGGCGTTCAGCGTGCCGCCACGGGTCTGGCCGTAGGCCAGCGTCAGGCCGAGCGGGATGTCTGCCAGGCCGATCGCGCCGGCGGAAAGCATGAATTTATTGAATTGTCTCTTATTCATCAGGATGCTCCAGGGGGGGGGAATGTGGGAAAACGTTCTTCTTTTTTATTGGTATGGTTCAAGTGCTATCGGGGCACTCAGTCGAGGCGATGCTCACGAATCCATCGCATCACAATGTCGATCGATTCTTGCAACAACTCTGGCTGGCCCACATAGTAGTGAGTCGCGCCTTCGATCACATGAAAGGTCTTGTCCTGGCTGCCTGCCGCTTCCAGCAGCAGCCGCGCATGGGGCTGCGGCACACAGTCGTCGGCCGCGTTCTCGATCACCAGCAGCGGCACGGAGATCCGGGCGGCGTTGGCCAGGCCATCGGCCCGGCTGTGATCGATCGACCATTGCGACAACCAGGAGCGCAGTGTCGCAAACCGGGCCAGACCCACGGGCCCGGAGTTGACGGTCTCCGGATTGCCCAGGTAGCACCAGCCGACCCGGCGCCCGTTGGGATCGATGGCACCGTCCAGATAGCGCGGATCGGCCAGCGTGCGGTGCGTCACGAAACCGCGTTCCACCTCGGCCCCGCCCGACCGCTTGAGGACGTCCAAGCGCTCCTGCACCCACTGCGTGATACGCCGCACCCGTTCGTATTGGCGTTGGCGGTAGGCCGCGATGAAGTCGCTCGAATAGGGTGGTCGGTTCGCGTTGCGCGGGTCGTAGATGTCGAACTCGCGGTCCCGGTGGTCGGGGTTCTGCTCGTCGAGCACGGAGGGGTCGATCATCTCGCGCAGCATGACCGCGCGCGAGAGATGGGCCGCTTGGCAGATCACGGCATCGGCCGGTATCAGGCCTGCGCCCACCAGATCCACCGGATCGCCCGCCGGCGTGGCCACGATGTCGGGCCGCTCCGCCTGCGCCTGGTAGAACAGCGAGAGCGAGCCCCCGCCGCTCCAGCCCACCAGCACGATCTTTTCGTAGCCCAGCCGCCTCCTTGGCATGGCGAATGTGCGCGCCCAGGTCGAGCAGCACCTTTTCCATGATGAGGGCGCTGTCGTTGCGCGGGTAGCGGCTCGCCGCGCACAGCACGTGGAAACCCGAGGCTGCCAGATGGCGCGGCACGGGCAGCAACTGCAACGTGGAAGCCGGGTGCATGAACACCAGCAGCGTCTTCGATGAAACCCCCTCGGGACGCAACAGGATGGCCTCCAGGTTCACCGTGCCTTGCGTGCCGGCAAAGCCGTAGGTCTCGGTGAACGCGCTGGACTCTTCGAAGTGGACATGGATCCACCGACTCGAGACCTCGTGCAGAGGTTCTCTCATTTTCTGATCTCCTGTGGGGCAGCCAAACAAGGATGCGGACAAGCCATTTTCAGCATCTCCACCATCACTCTATACAGTCGTATAACCAGATGATGGCAGAAAGATGACGCCAATGCAAGCACCTTTTGATGCACATCAAGGCGCATCGATCGCGATGCATTTACGCGGTGCATCGCGCGTCTTTTCGAGCGCTTCAGCACCTGCTGACGATCTCAAAGGGGATCGTCAGCAGGTTCTCAGTAACCCCGGTCGATATCGACGGCGTTGTGCAAGGCCTGGCCCGTGTTCAAGCGGGCGATGTTGTCCACGATCTGCTGTGCCACCACCTCGGTCCGCGCCATCGTGGCCATGTGCGGTGTCACCAGCACGCCGGGAGTCGACCACAGCGGGTGATCCGAAGGCAGGGCTCGCGCTCGAACACATCGAGCAACGCCCCCCGCAACCGCCCGCTGACCACCGCATCGCAAAGGTCCTGCTCGACCAGTTGCTCCCCGCGGCCGCACTGGATGAGCGCAGCGCCGCGCGGCAAGGCCTCGAACAGCCGCTGGTCGAGCAGCCCCCGCGTCGCGGGGGTGAGCGGCAGCAGGCAGATCAGCACATCGGTCTGCGACAGCATCGCGGGCAACCCCTGCTCGCCGCGGAACGCGCGGACACCGGCCATCTCGCGCCCCGTTCTCGACCAGCCGGCCACGCTGTAGCCCAGGGCGATCAGTGCCTGTGCCACGGCGCTGCCGAGTTCGCCCAGGCCCAGGATGCCGATGCGGCAATCCTTTGCCGCCGATTGCACCGGACGGCTCCAGAGGCGGTGCCGCTGGTTGCCCAGCGCCACATCGAACTGCCGGTGAAAGTGCAGCACGCCCCAGAGCACGTACTGCACCATGCCTTGCGCCAGCAACGGATCGACCACGCGACAGACCGGAACGCCCTGCAGGTCCTGCCCCCTGGATCAGGTTGTCCACGCCAGCGGCGATGCTGTGCAGCAAGCGCATGCGCGGAAACTGCTCGCGCAGGCCGGGTGGCGCATCCCAGCCCGCCACCACCTCGGCCTGCGCACAGCGGGGGTCGGGCCAGGTCACGATGTCCAGCGCCGGCGCCAGCGCCTTCAACGGCGGCACGAGAAAGCCGAGGTCGGCGGAGTGGCTGGCCAGGGCGAGCGTCGTGATGGGGGCATCTGTTTTCATCGGCTTGTATCTTTGGGAGCGAAGGCAGGGCTCTCGCCGGCGTTCGGTCGCCGGAAAGCCCTTCCGTTGTTAATATACGATTGTATAAATAGACGATGAACCGCACGAATCCACCATGAATCCGACCCTCATCACCTGGACCGACGCCCAGCGGCAGCAGACCTTCGCCCACTGGCTCAACGGCATCGCGGCACGATACGGCTGCACCCCGAGACGCTGCGACCGGCGTCCAGCGACTCGAGCAGCCGGCGCTACTTCCGCGTCGACAGCGACCAGGGCCCTCTGGTCGTCATGGACGCACCGCCCGCCCTGGAAGACTGCGCTTCGTACGTGCGCTTTGCACGCTTGCTGGCGTCGGCGGATCTGCACGTGCCCAGCATATTCGAATGGAACGAGGCCCATGGCTTCATGCTGCTCTCGGACATGGGATCGACCACGTACCTGCAGCGCATGCACGAGCGGCCTGAAGAAACAGCGACGCTGTGCGACGACGCGAGCCGCGCGCTGGTCCGGCTGCAGGGCATTTCCCGCCAGCCCTGGATACCCGTCTACGACGCGCGCGCCTGCGGATGGAAATCGGCATGTTCAGCGAGTGGTACGTGTCGGGCTTTTTCGGCATGGCGCTCGAGGCTTCGCAGAAGGCCGGGTGCAATCGGCCTTCGACCATCTGGTGCGCAACGCCCTGGCCGAGCCGCAGATCATGGTGCACCGCGACTTCCACAACCGCAACCTCATGGCGGCCACACCCAACCCGGGTATCCTGGACTTCCAGGGCGCGGTCTGGGGCGGTGCCAGCTACGACCTGGTCTCTCTGCTGCGCTGTGCTTACATCGAATGGGACGAAACCTTCCAACAGGAGCAGGCCCTGCGCCACTGGGAACGCGCTCGGCAGGCGCATGTGCCCATGCCCGAGCGCTTCAACGATTTCTGGCGCGACTTCGAATGGGCAGGTCTGCACAGGCAACCCAAGGTGCTCGGGTTCTTCGCGCGCCTGAGCGTGCGCGACAACCGGTCCGAGTACCTCCCCGACATGCCCCGCGTGTGGGGCCACGCCTCGCGCACCGCCCGCCGCTACCCCGAGCTCGCAGGCCTGGCCCATCTGCTGGACCGCACCGCCCTCCACGCACCCGGCCCTCCAGCACCCGGCGGGCACCCACTGAGCCGCACGAGCCCGAGCCCGAGCCGCACCGCGATGACGTTCCAGACCGACCTTCCCCTACACCTTCGAGGCCGGCGGCGCCCCGCCGCTGTTGTCCATGCCGCACAGCGGCACGCACATTCCACCGCAGGTGGCCCGCCGCATGACCGCCGAGGCGCAGCGCGTGCCCGACACCGACTGGCACCTGGACACCTTGTACGGGTTCGCCCGCGAGTTCGGCGTGTCGGTGCTGCGCGCCACGCACTCGCGCTACGTCATCGACGTCAACCGCCCGCCCGACGCCCCGGACCGCCGGCAGGGCGAGCGTGTCACCGGCGTCTGCCCCGTCGACACTTTCGACGTCACGCCCATCTACCTCTCCGGCCAGGCGCCCTCCGACGACGAGGTCGCGGCGCGGCGCGATGCCATCTGGCACCCCTACCACTCGCGGCTCGCGGTAGAGATCGAGCGGCTGCACGCCATCCACGGTGTGGTGATCCTGTGGATGCACACTCCCTGAGGTCGGTCCTGCCGCACTACTTCGAGGGCAAGCTCACCGACCTCAACCTCGGCACCAACAAGGGCAGCAGTTGCGCGCCCGAGCTCGCGCACCGGCTGATGCAGATCGCCAGCGCGGCCGATGGCCACACCGCCTCGCTCAACGGCCGCTTCACCGGTGGCTACATCACGCGCCACCATGGCCAGCCCGATCGCGGTGTGCATGCCTTCCAGTGCGAGATCACCCAGTGCTCCTACATGCAGGAGGCACACCCGTTCGACTACCTGCCCGACAGAGCCGCCAGGGTGCAGCCGCACCTGCGGCGCATGATGGAAGCCGCGCTGGCCTGGGCGACGTCCCGCCGCTGATCCAGTGGCCCCGGTGCCGATGGTCAGGGGCGCCCTCCGTGGCGATCGATGCTCTGCAGCAGGCGGAAGAACGCGGGCGCGATGTCTTCGTCCTCCACACAGGCATAGCCCAGCAAAAGCCCTCTGCGCACGCGCTTTCCCGTGTAATACCGCGACAGGGCGCGGGTGAGCACCCCATGGCGGGCCGCATCGTCCGCGATCGCAACGTCGTCGCAGTGATCCCCCAGGCTCAGCACCAGGTGCAGCCCGGCATTGCTGGCGTGGGACGGCAGTGCCTGCGCGCCCAAGTGCGCCTGGACCAGGGCCACCAGCGCCGAGCGGCGCCGTGCATAGATCAGCCGCATGCGGCGGATGTGGGATGCGTAGTGCCCCTGGCGGATCAGCTCGGCCAGGGCGGCCTGGGTCATCGCGTGCCCTCGCGGTACAGGTCGGCATGCACCGTCCGGAACGCTGCCGCCAGCGCCTTGGGCAGCACCATGTAACCCACCCGCAGCGCGGGGAAAAGGGTTTTGCTGAACGAGCCGATGTAGACGACCGGCGCCTCCACCTCCAGCCCCTGCATGGCGGGCACCGGCCTGCCGGCGAACCGGAACTCGCTGTCGTAGTCGTCTTCGACGATCCAGCCGCCGTGGTTGCGCGCCAGCTCCAGCAGCTCGCGCCGCCGGCCAGGCTCATCACCGAACCCATGGGGTACTGGTGTGAAGGCGTCACAAAGATCATGCGGGTGCAGCACCCCGCTCGGGCCAGCGCACCGTACCGTCGCCATCGACACGCATCAGGCGAACCCTGGCGTGCGTCATCTGCAGCACCTTGCGAAACCCCCAATACCCTGGCTCCTCCACCCACACGGTGTCGCGCGGCCCAGCAGCATGCGCAGGCTCATGTCGATCGCCTGGTGCACGCCCTCGGTGATCAGGATCTGGTCCGCATCGCATTGCACCGATCGCGCCACGCGCAGGTAGTCGACCAGGGCCGCCTTCAGCGCCGGGTGCCCGCCGCCGTGCGAGTAGGTTAGCAGCTCGGGTGTGGGCCGGCGCCACAGGCGCGACTGGATGCGGGCGAAGGTGCGGCTGGGGAACTCGGTCACATCCGGCACACCGGGCATGAACGCCCCCACTGGACCGCACCCGCCGATGCGCTGGCCAGCAGGGCCTGGGCCTGCCGGGACAGCCTCGCCGGGGCATCCGAAAGCGCGGGCGACACCGCCGTAGCGTTCGCATTGAGCAGGCTGTCGGGCGTGGTTTCCGCGACGAACGTACCGCTGCCCACACGCGCATGCACATAGCCCTCGGCGCGCAATTGCTCGTACGCATGCGTCACCGTGTTGCGCGACATGCCCGCTTCACGCGCCAGATCCCGGGAAGCGGGCAACGCCGTACTCGAGGGCAAGGTGCCTTCAAGAATGGCCTGCCTCAGGCATTCGTACAACTGGCGGTTGAGGGCCACGCCGCTGTCGGGGTTCAGCCGCTGCATCACCAGGTCGGCGCAAATGGATTTCATGTCAGTGACGCCCGGCCGGCCGAAGGCACTGACGCCCTGGGGCAGCGGGAAAGCGCAGGGAGTGTTTCATGTCAAGGCAATGGGCCGTTTTCATTGGCACCATCATTTTGCAACAGATGGCTCTTTCGGGTGGAGCCAATAAGCCCTCCAATACCGTCGGCATCCATTCCCTTTCTTTCCCTTCCTCTTCTCATCTTTGCCTGCCATGAGCTCCAACCAGGACATCCTTGCCCGCCGCCTTGCCGCTTCGCCCCGCGGCGTGGGCGTCATGTACGACTTCTATGCCGACCGTGCTCAGAACGCCACCCTGTGGGACGTCGAAGGCCGTGAGTACATCGACTTCGCCGGCGGCATCGCGGTCGTGAACACCGGCCACGCCCACCCCCGCATCGTGGGTGCGATCCGCGAGCGCCTCGAGCGCTTCACGCACACGGCCTACCAGATCGTTCCGTACGAAAGCGCGGTCCGCCTCGCCGAGCGCATCAACGCCGTTGCGCCCATCCGCAGCGAGCCGTGCAAGACCGCGCTCTTCACCACCGGTGCCGAGGCCGTCGAAAACGCCATCAAGATCGCCCGCACGCACACGGGCCGCTCCGGCGTCATCGCCTTCGGCGGCGGCTTTCACGGCCGCACCATGATGACGCTCGCGCTCACGGGCAAGGTCGCGCCGTACAAGGTGGGCTTCGGCCCCTTCCCGGGCGAGGTCTTTCACGTACCTTACCCGAACGCGCTGGACGGCATCGGCGCCGAGGATGCGCTGACGGCCATCGAGCGCCTGTTCAAGACCGACATCGAAGCACGGCGCGTCGCGGCCATCATCCTGGAGCCGGTGCAGGGCGAAGGCGGTTTCAACGTGGCCCCGACCGCGCTGGATGCAGTGCTTGCAGCGCGCTGTGCGATGAACACGGCATCGTGCTCATCGCCGACGAGGTCCAGACGGGCTTTGCCCGCACGGGAAAGCTGTTCGCCATGGAGCACCATGGCGTCGAGCCCGATCTCGTCACCATGGCCAAGAGCCTGGCCGGCGGCATGCCGCTGTCGGCCGTTTGTGGCCGCGCACGCATCATGGACGCGCCAGCCCCAGGCGGCCTCGGCGGCACGTACGCGGCCAACCTGCTGTCGGTCGCGTCGGCACTGGCCGTGCTGGACGTGATCCAGGAGGAACATCTGTGCGACCGCTCCGCCGCCCTGGGCGAGCGCCTCATGGACCGCCTGAACAACGCCCAGCGCACGAACGACCGCATCGCGCAGGTGCGCGGCCAGGGTTCGATGGTGGCGGTGGAATTCCGCCACGCCGGCCAACCCGACGCCGCCACGGCCAAGGCCGTGCAGCAGCGCGCCCACGCCCAGGGGCTGGTGCTGCTGACCTGCGGCATGCATGGCAACGTCATCCGTTTTCTCTACCCGCTCACCATCCCGGACGCACAGTTCGAGCGCGCGCTGGACATCCTCGACGCAGCGCTGACCGAGGCGGTGCCAGCATGAGCGCCGCACCAGGTCATTCCCAAGCAAGCGCGCACCGCAGCCCGCAGGGCGAAGGCCCTCCAGTGAGCGCCACCTGGGCGCCGCAGGCCCCGCACCTGCTGCGCGAACGGGCGCTGATCGCGGGTGCATGGACAGCCGCCGATGACGGCCAGACCCTGGACGTGCACGATCCGGCCAGCGGCGAAACCCTAGCCAGCGTGCCGCGCATGGGCGGCGCGGAAACCCGCCGCGCCATCGCGGCGGCGCAGGCGGCACTGACCGGCTGGCGGTCGCGCACGGCGGGCGAGCGGGCCTGCATCCTACGCCGCTGGGCTGACCTGATGCTGGCCCACCGCAGCGACCTCGCGCACATCATGAGCCGCGAGCAGGGCAAACCCTTGGCGGAAGCCGATGGCGAGATCGCATACGCCGCCTCGTTCATCGAGTGGTTCGGCGAAGAGGCCAAGCGGGTGGACGGCGAGGTGCTGCAGGCCCAGCGCCCAGGCCAGCGCATGCTGGTGCTGCGCCAGCCCGTGGGCGTGTGCGCGGCCATCACACCCTGGAACTTTCCTGCCGCGATGATCACCCGCAAGGTCGGCCCTGCGCTCGCCGCGGGCTGCACGATCGTGGTCAAGCCCGCCGAGCTCACGCCCCTGACCGCGCTGGCCCTGGGCGTGCTCGCCGAAGAAGCCGGCGTGCCCCCCGGGCGTGCTCCAGTTCGTGACCGGCGACCCGCAGGCCATCGGCGCCGTGCTGTGCGAAAGCGATGTGGTGCGCAAGCTCAGTTTCACCGGCTCCACCGAGGTCGGCCGGCGCCTGATGGCGCAGTGCGCGCCGACCATCAAGAAGCTCGCTCGAACTCGGCGGCAACGCGCCGCTGATCGTGTTCGACGACGCCGATCTGGACAAGGCGGTGCAAGGCATCCTGGCCTCCAAGTTCCGCAACACCGGGCAGACCTGCGTCTGCGCCAACCGCATCTACGTGCAAAAGGGCGTGTACGACGAAGTGGCCAGCCGGCTGGCCGCCGCCGTCGAGGCGATGCCTGTGGGCCCTGGCACACAACCCGGCGTCGCACAGGGACTCGCTGATCAACGCGGCAACCCTGGCCAAGGTGCGCCGGCACGTCGAGGACGCGGTGGCGCACGGCGCCAGCGTGCGCACCGGCGGCAGTGCCCATCCACGGGGCGGCCAGTTCTTCCAGCCCACGGTGTTGACCGGCGCAACCTCGGCCATGTTGATCGCGAAGGAAGAAACCTTCGGCCCGGTCGCCGCGCTCTTCCCTTTCGAGACCGACGACGAGGCCATCGCGCTGGCCAACGACACCGTGTTCGGCCTGGCCGCCTACATCTTCACCGAGAGCCAGCGCCGCATCTGGCGCGTCAGCGAGGCGCTGGAAAGTGGCATGGTGGTGAACACCGGCCTGATCTCCAACGAGGTGCGCCTTCGGCGGCGTGAAGCAATCTGGTCTGGGCCGCGAAGGCTCGCGCCACGGGGTCGACGAGTACCTGGAGACGAAGTACGACCTGCCTGCAGGACTGAAAAGACCGCGGCACGACAAAGGGGGCACGAGGTGCCCCTTTGTCTTGGCCCTGCCGCTGCCGGTGGGGCGCTGGGCCGCTCAATGGCTGGCCGCGCGCGCGCTGCGGTGCCCGCCTGGCGTGCCAGCGCCTGCAGCCCGGATGACCTCGAAATCGGCGGGCATATCGGATGCAGGTCGAGCCTGCCACCGGCCTTGATGATCTGGCTGGGCACGTCGTGCCCGAGCAAACCGCGGGCAGGCGCCGGGCAGCGGCGATCAGGCGGATCCGGGTCCACACCGGTGTCGAACCCCATGAGCGCCAGGCCATGGACCACCTCTTCCGTGCACACGTTGCCGGAAGCACCGGGCGTACAGGGACAGCCACCCAGCCCGCCCAGGGTGCTGTCGAAGCGGTCCGGCGCCCGCATCGATGGCGGCCAGCACATTGCCCATGCCCAGCCCTCGCGTGTTGTGGAAATGCAGGGTGAGCGACTGCTCGGGCCAGCGCGCCCGGAAGGCGGTGGTGAGTTCATGCACCTGCGACGGAAACGCCATCCCCGTGGTGGCGCACAGCGTGATGCCCTGAGCACCCAGTTCATCGACATGGCGCTCGCACCAGTGCATGACCGTGGCGATGGACACATCGCCCTTCATGGGGCAGCCGAAGCTGCACGAGAGCGACACGTTCACCGGCACGCCCGCGTCGCGTGCGACCGCGGCCACCCCGGCGAGGGCCTCGAACGACTGCCCGGGCGTCATCCGCAGGTTGGAGAGGTTGTGGCTTTCGCTGGCCGACATCACGAGGTTCAGCCTGTCGGCGCCGGACTCGATCGCCTGCTCCGCACCGCGGAGGTTCGGCACCAGCGCCGCATAGACCACACCAGGATGGCGCTGGATCTCGCGCAGCACGATCTCGGCGTCCCCGCAACGCGGGAATGGCCTTGGGCGAGACGAAAGAAGTCACCTCGATCTTGGCCAGACCGGCTTGCGACAACGCATTGATCAGCGCGATCTTTTCCTCGGTCGGCACGAAGACCGGCTCTGCCTGCAACCCGTCGCGCGGGCCCACCTCCGGGCATGAAGATGTGCCGCGCGCCTCGCCAGACGGCGGTAACTGGTGTGCCTTCGCCCTGAGAGGCTGCGATGCGAGCTGGCTTGGGGCGACCCGGCGCTGCAATCATGCGATCACCCCCTGCTGCGCAGCGCGGTGATGGCGGCGTATCCAGTCCCAGGCCGCGCAGCACGGCGTCCGTGTCCTGCCCCAGCTTTGGAGCGGCGCTGCGCACCGAGCCGGGTGTTCCGAGGAGTTTCGGCACGACACCCGGCACTTCCAGCTCGTGGCCATCTTGCGTCACCTGCCGCAACAGCATGTCGCGCGCACGGTAGTGCGGGTCTTCCACGATGTCTTTCGCGGTGTAGACACGGCCTGCGGGCACGCGCGCTTCGTCCAGCCGCTGAAGCACCTGCGCCACCGTGCGGCTGGCGGTCCAGCCACCGATGGCTTCATCCAGCTGCGCCACGCGCGCCACACGGCCGGCGTTGTCCGCCAGGCCCGGATCTGAGGCGAGGTCTTCCCGGCCAATGGCCTGCATCAGCCGCTTGAAGATGCCGTCGCCGTTGCCGGCCACCAGCACCACGCCGTCGCTGCAGCGGTAGGCGTTCGAGGGTGCGATGCCGGGCAGGGCCGAGCCGGCAGGCTCGCGCACCGCACCGAACGCGCCGTACTCGGGCACCAGGCTTTCCATGACGTTGAACACCGCTTCGTTCAGGGCCACATCGATCACCTCGCCCTTTGCCACCGTTGACCTTGCGCAGGGTGGTAGAGCGCCGTGAGCACACCGATGGTGCCGTGCAGCGCCGCCAGCGTGTCACCGATCGAAATCCGCAGCGCACCGGGATGCGGCCCGGCTCACCCGTGAGGTGCCCGAGGCCTCCCATGGCCTCCCCGACCACGCCGAATCCCGGCTTGTCGCGGTAGGGGCCGGTCTGCCCATAGCCCGAGACGCGCAGCATCACCAGCCCCGGGTTCTCCCTGGAGAGGCTTTCCATAGCCCATGCCCCAGCCCTCGAGCGTGCCGGGCCGGAAATTCTCGATCAGCACATCGGCCTGCGCGATCAGCCGGCGCGCGATGCCCTGCCCTTCTTCACTGCGCAGGTCCAGTGCGATGGATTGCTTGTTGCGCGACTGCACCTGCCACCAGACGGAGGTGCCGTCCTGCAGCATGCGCCAGTTGCGCAGCGCATCGCCCGCTCCGGGCGGCTCGATCTTGATCACTTCCGCGCCGAATTCACCGAGCGTCTTGCCGGCGAACGGCCCCGTGATCAGCTGGCCCATTTCCACCACGCGCACGCCCGCCAGGCGCCCGCCGGCGGGTCTTGCTTCAAGGAGGTTTCCGTCATGTTCATGCTTCCGATCCAGGAAACAGCCAGGGCTCTGCCCGGCGCCGCCGGGCCTCGTGGACCTGTATGTTTTCCGCGTGCTGGAGCGTCAACCCGATGTCGTCCAGCCCGTGCAGCAGGCGATGGCGCTGCTCGGGGTCCACCGTGAACGGTGTTTGCTCGCCATCGTCGCTGCGCAGCAGTTGCGTCTGCAGATCCACCGACAGCGCGTAGCCGGGTGAGCGCTCGACCGCCTCGAACCAAGCCTGGACCCGCTCGGCCGGCATGACGATGGGCAGCATGCCGTTCTTGAAGCAATTGCCATGGAAGATGTCGGCGAAGCTCGGCGCAATCAGCACCTGATGCCGTAATCGCGCACGCCCAGGGCGCGTGCTCGCGGCTGGAGCCACAGCCGAAGTTCTCCCGCGTCAGCAGGGGATCCGGGCGCCCGCGTAGCGGTGCTGGTTCAAGGAAAGTCTGCGCAGCGGCCTCTTCGAGACATCCTGCCCGGGGCTCTCCCCGGTCCGCGTAGCGCCATTCGTCGAACAGGTTGTCGCCAAACCCGGTGCGCCGGATCGACTTCATGAACTGCTTGGGAATGATGGCGTCGGTGTCCACGTTCGCCCGGTCCAGCGGCACCACCAGCGAATGCAGCGAGGTGAAGCGCTCCATCATGGTCGGTCCTCCAGGGTCATCACACCGCCCAGCCGGCCGGTCACGGCAGCGGCAGCGGCGGTCGCGGGCTCACCAGGTGGCTGCGTCCACCGGCGCCCTGCCGGCCTTCGAAGTTGCGATTCGACGTGGAGGCGCAGCGCTCCCCCGGCCCCAGCCGGTCGTCGTTCATGCCCAGGCACATGGAGCGCTCAGCTCCCGCCACTCGAACCCCGCTTCCGTGAAGACCCGGTGCAGTCCTCGGACTCGGCCTGTGCCTTGACCAGCCCAGAACCGGGCACCACCAGCGCCTGTTGCACGTAGGGCGCACGGCGGCGCCCTCGCACCACCGCCGCTGCCGCGCGCAGGTCTTCGATGCGCGCATTGCGCAGGAGCGATGAAGACCTTGTCCACCGCGATTTCGCTGAATGCCATGCCCGGCGCCAGCCCCATGTAGGTCAGCGCCCGCTCCATCCCGGCGCGTCGCACCGCATCGGTCTGTTCGGCCGGGTCCGCACACGGCCATCGACCGCTGCCACCATGTCGGGTGAAGTGCCCCAGGTCACCATCGGCCGCAGCGCTGTGGCATCAATGGCGAGGCTGCGCTCGAAGCTCGCGCCTTCGTCGCTCTTGAGCGTCTTCCAGCGCCGCACCGCCCGCTCCCACAGCGGGCCGCTGGGCGCATAGGGTCTGCCGCGCAGGTAATCAGCCAGTCTTGCCATCGACACCGATCAGCCCCACGCGCGCACCCGCTTCGATGGCCATGTTGCACAGCGTCATCCGCCCCTCCATGGAAAGGGCCTCGATGGTGCTGCCGGCGAATTCGATCGCATGGCCCGTAGCACCGCCGGTGCCCACCATCCCAATGAAATGCAGCACGAGGTCCTGGCGCTCACGCCCGCCGGCAACGCGCCATCCACCCGCACCAGCATGCGCTTCATCGGCCGCAGCCTCAGGCACTGGGTGGCCAGCACGTGTTCCACGTCCGAGGTGCCGACGCCAAGGCCAGCGCGCCGAAGGCGCCATGCGTGCTGGTGTGCGAATCACCGGCCACCACCGTCATGCCCGGTAGGGTCGCACCCTGCTCCGGGCCCACCGCCGTGGATGATGCCCGGCGGGCGTCGTGCAGGCCGAACTCGGTGACGCCGAACGCTTCGCAGTTGATGTGCAACTGCCTCACCTGCTCGCGCGACAGCGGGTCGCGGATGCTGTCGATGCTGCCGCGTTCGGCCCGCACGGTGGGCACGTCGATCGGCCACGGCGATCACGTAGACGCCCGCCAGGGCCGCCGACCGGACAGGCGCAGTCCCTCGAACGCCTGCGGGCTGGTGACTTCGTACACCAGGTGGCGATCGACGCAGAGCAAGGCTGGCCATCGGGCGTCTCCTCGACACAATGGCTTTGCCAGAGCTTGTCGAAGAGCGTCTGTGGTGCGGGAAGAGGCTGGCATGTCGATCCGGGGTGGCCATCGAAGCGGGGGTATCCAGTCTATGAAGAGGCCGCACCAGGCGGAATGCCGTATCGGCGTCGGCAGCCTTGCCCAAACGCGAAAGCATCAGCGGCGCTTCTCGCTCTGCACCGCATCACGCCGTTCCTCGCTCTCGGCCGGCAGCAGGTGCTCCACCAACGCGCGCGTGACACGCGGCATGGCTTCGAAGTCCTGGACGGCCAGCAGCAGCTCCCGCTGGGCCCAGGGCTCCCGGATGCCGATGGTCGCCGTTTCCAGGCTCCGGGCCAGCGGCGTGGCCGCGCCTTCCGGCAGCACCGCCAGACCGAAACCCGCCGAAACCATCTGGCAGATCGCATCGAAGCTGCGCACCTGGATGCGCACACGCAAAGGCGCTTCGCTTTCCGCATGCAGCGCCACCCGCTCGGCCAGCGAGGTGCCTTGCGAAAGGCCCACGAAGTGGTGGCGTTGCGCTTCGGCGAACCGGATCTGCTTCTCTCGCCGGCCAGGGCATGGTCGGCCGGGGCCACCAGCACCAGGCGGTCCCGCCGGTAGACCCCGGGTCGGCAGGCCCAGCGGCGCGGTGAGGTCCGCGAAGATGCCCACGTCGGCGCGTCCTTCGAGCACCGCCATGACGATGTCGCGGCTGTCCTGCTCCCGCATCTCGATCGCCACGGCCGGATGCAGCTCCGCGAAGGCGGAAAGGTCCCGCGGGAGGAACTGGGTCACCGCCGAGGTGTTCGCCCACAGCCGCACGGCGCCGACCACGCCGCGCGCATGGTCGGACAGCTCGGCGACCATCTCCTCCACATCGCCCAGGATGCGGCGGGCGTGGCGCTGCAGCGCCTGGCCGGCGGGCGTCGAGCTGACGCCCCTGGAGTGGCGCTCAAGAGCGGCGTGCCCACCGCCGCCTCGAGGTCCGCGATGCGCTTGCTAGCCGGCGCCCACGGCCATGCGCGACAGCTCGGCCCCCTTGCTGATGCTGCCGCAGCGCGCCGACAGGCCGAACAGCGACAGCGAGGCCAGGCTCAGCCGGTTCAGGTTCATGGGACACGCACCTGGCCTAGCTGCCGGGTGCAGCGCCACACCGGCTTTCACCGCCCCTCGAAGTCGGCCACCGTGTATTCGTAGGTGCCGGAAGGGCCACAGACCTCTGAAGCGTAGGCCAGCGCCGTTGCATCGGGCATGCGCGCCGGGTACAGAACGCCGTCCAGATGGTCGCACTCGTGCTGCAGCAGCGTGGCGTGAAAGCCATGGCACTCGCGCTCCATCCATTCGGCATCGGTGTTCTGGTAGCGGATGCGGATGTGCTTGAAGCGCGGTACCTGCGCATACAGGCCCGGCAGGGACAGGCAGCGCTCCCAGAGGTCGACCTTTTCGTCGCCCAGCGGGGTGATGGCCGGGTTGATCAGGGCCGTCCGGCACCGGCGCCATGTCCGCGCCCTTCGGCATCCGGCTGGCCGGCAGGCAGTACAGCACGATCCGCAGGGGCTCACCGATCTGGGGTGCCGCTGGCGATGCCGTTCACGTCGTCGAGCGTATCGCGCATGTCCTGCAGCAGGTTATGGACGGTCTCGCTCGCCGGATCCTCCACCGGCGACGACACCAGTGCCAGAGCGGGATTGCCCATTTTCAGGATGGGTTTGACTGCCATGGGGTACCTGTTCTTTCTTGTGTTGGCCCGGGTGCCTGGGCCGGGATGGTCAATCCGTGCGCGTCACCAGTTGCGCGTGCAGGGCTTCGAGCGATGGAGGCCCCTTGAAGAAGCCTTGTTCCAGCACCTGGACGTCACCGATCCACAGCGACTGGTCGAAGACGACGCCGTCGGGGTGGTTCTCGCCGCCACCGGCCTCCCACCACGGCAGGCCCATGCCGATCGCGTTCGTGCCCGCCATGCGGATGTCTTCGATGAATTGCTCACCCGTGAAGCGGGCCGAAGGGTGGAAGCCGTAGGTGAAGTGGATGAAGGTGCCCAGGCCACCCTCGCCACTGGCCCGCTTGAGCGAGCGTTCGAAGCTGGTGTGGTCTTCGGGAGCGGCACCTTCGATGCCTGTGATCACCCCGTTGGCCAGGATGGTGATGGGCTTTCTCAGGCGGCGGTATTGCTCGTCGAACAGCGCCTGCACCACGATGCGGCCTTTCACCGAGTTCTTGGTGGGGTACAGGCTCCGCGCGCCCGGCACCGTGTCCATGCCCGGCTTGTCGCAAACGCGGGAGCGCTTGAGCTTGACCTTGTCCAGCACGAACTTCACGTCGGTCCCCTGCGGGCAGGGAAACGCACGGTCTCGCCCGCGGCGCAGCCACGAATTCCATGGCGAGGTTGAACTCGACCAGGGCGCCGAAATCGACCGTGCCGTACAGGCGCTCCAGGCTGTCGGCCCGGGTCAGGCAGATCAGGCCATAGCGGCAGCGCTTGGCGCTCATGGCCGCGTCGTGGATGCGCGAGCCCGCGTGGTAGGGGAAGCAGAAGTCCAGCCAGACGTCTGATGCGACGACGGCGGCCGCCAGCGAGTCACCCGTAGGGGTCCGAGAGGCCACCCTGGTACGGCAACCTCGGCGCCAGGGCCACCAGCGGCTTGCCACCACGGCGCATCACGGCCTGAACCACCGCGTCGATCAAGGTGCGATCGACGGTGGAGTCTGCGGTCAACAGAACGCTCTCGCCCGCGCGCACGGCGAACTGGTTCCCCACCAGGCAGTCGGCCGCTCGGGCCAGTCGTGGGTGTTCAAACATGTCTTTGTTTCCTCGATGCGGCGACCGCTCGTCGGTCGCCAGTTGTCTTGCAGAACGGCTCAGAAATCCAGCACGATGACGGGGGTCTTGGAGCGGGACACGCACACCGCCATGCAGTTGCCTGCGGCCCGCACCTCCGGGTTCAGGAAGTTGTCGCGGTGGTCGGGCGTGCCCTCGGTCACGTCGAGCACGCACATGCCGCATTCACCCTCCCGGCAGGCATGGGGCACGTCGATCCCGGCGTCCAGCAGAGCCTGCAATGCGGTCTTGCCCACCGGCACCGGGATGGGCGCCTCATGGCCGGTCACCCGGATTTCGAAAGGCGCGTCCCCCTCCGCTGGCGCCACTGGCGCATCGTCCACGCCAAAGCTTTCCCAGTGGACGGCGCCCGGCGCCGCATGGGGCTGCGCCAGCGCCCGGGTGAGGTCGATCAGCGGCCGAGGGCCACACACATAGACACCCTCATCGGCTCGCAACGCCCCCAGCCGGGCGTCCAGAGCGGCCCGAACCTGCGCGGCATCCAAGCCCAGGTGCAGATGCACCCGGTCGCTCAACGGCCCATGGTCCAGGTCGTCCACGAAGGCGGCACTGGCCCGTGCCCGGGCAAAGTAATGCAGCTCGAACGAATGGCCGCGCCGTGCCGCTTCCTGCGCCATGGCGAAGATCGGGGTGATGCCGATGCCGCCAGCCACGAGCACCAGGTGGCGCTCCTGCCAATGCACGGGGAACAGGTTGAAAGGGCCCGCCATCTCCAGCGCATCGCCGGGCCGCAGCGCATGCACCGCCGCCGAGCCGCCCCTGGACCGCTCCTCCTTCTTGACCGCCAGCGCATAGACGCCCTGCTGGCTCGCGCGATTGCACAGGGAGTAGGCGCGATCCAGGCCGCCCGGCAGACGAATGCGCACGTGCGCGCCTGGCTCCCACGCAGGCAGCGCGCCATCGGTACGCGCCAGCGTCACCGAGACGACGTCGTCCGCCTCGCGCTGCAGCGCCTGCACCACCACCTTGCAGCGGCTCGTTTCGCTCATCATGCGGCCCTGGTTCGCAACGGTGCTCAGTCCTGCTTCGCCGGACCGAACATGCGCGTCACGTAGCTGGACAGGAAGTGATGAATGGGCTTTTCCATCACCGACAAAGGCCCCGGCTCGTAGTTCGGCAGCGACATGGCGCGCTGCATCGACTCGATCATCGAACGGTCTTCCTCGTAGATCGCCAGCTGGTACTTCTTGTAGACCTCCACCTTTTCCTGGAAGTTGTCGTGCGCGAAGAATTCCTCGGGGAACATCATGTAGATGCTCACCTCGCACTCGTTGGGCCCCACGGGCCAGGCCGTGATGATCTTGACCATGTCGATGCGGCCGAACAGTGCGAGATTCGGTGGATAGAACGCCGTGCACGCAAAACTGGCTGGCTCCTGCTCGAGCCATGGGGCCTTTGCCGAACAGACTCACGCCATCCGGTGTCGAAGCCGAAGACGAGTAATGCATGGTCAGGCCACCACCGGGGCTGCAGGCGCAGGTTCTCGGGAGTCCAGGAAAAGCGTGCTCAAAGGTCTTCACATGCAGCACGTTCACATGGTAGTAGTCCATGAGGTTTTCATGGAAGAACTTCCAGTTGCACTTGAGCGTGGTGCGCGTGATGTCGGCCAGGCGGCAGTTTTCGGCGTGCAGCATACCGAAGTCGCGCTCCAGGTGTTCTATCGCTTGCTCGAAGGGCTTGGGCTCTTCGGCGAAGTTGATGAAGATGCAGCCGCGCCAGATGTTCAGGTGGATGCTCGGCAAACGGCAGTTCGACGGATCGAAGTCCTCGGTGTCCTTCATGTAGGCCGCACCGGCGAGGCGGCCGTTCAGGTCGGTGGTCCAGCCGTGATAGGGGCACTTGAAGTTGCGCGCATTGCCCTCCCCGTCAGCGATCTCCACGCCCCGGTGGCGGCACATGTTGTGGAACGCATGGATCTCGCCCTCTTTGTTCTTGGCGATGAGGATCGGCTTGCCCAGGATGCGCTTGGCCTGGCAATCGCCCGGGTTCTGGTACTGCTCCACCCGGCCGATGAACAGCCAGTCCTTCATGAAGTACTCCTGCACTTCGAGCTGGTACACCTCGGGCGAGGTGTAGATGTCGCCCGATATGTGGCGGGACCTTTGGACTTCCGTCTTGTTGATGCCGATATCGCCTCGTGGAACGAATCGGATAGGCTGGGCTTCTTGTGTCATGAACGATCTCCATGTCGTGGGAGGATGGACCCTGTGGGCATGCCATATCGACCGCTATTTTTTTGATCATTCTATACGATCGTATTATTCAGATCAAGAGGCTGCATCCTGCCAGTACATATTGCACTGGTGCTCCTCAGCGAGGTGAACCTACTAAATCGTAAGCGTCGCCTCAGCACCCTCTTGACGAGGAGGACAGGAGGTATTCCAGACGTCCACGACGTGGCGCAGCAGGGCGAAGCCGACGCGCCAATGGGTGCCGTCGCCGGGGTCGATGGTGGCGGTGCGGCTGTTGATGCGCGGACTATGGTGCCCACCACGGTCTGCAGGTACTGTCTTCGAAGGCGACCTTCTCGCCGCAGCGGAAGCCGTTGCGCGTCGGCCGCGGCAGCGGGCGGCTCAGGAGCCACCGCTTCGAGGATGCGCTGCCGGATCGGGTTGCGGCGGGTTCGATCGCGCGGCGTAGGGCAGCTCCTCTTTGCGTTCCGCGCAAGTCCTGCAACGTGATCCTGGGCCTCGCGCATGGCCACGACCTTGCCCTCGCGCAGGCTGCCATCGCCAGTCCACAAAGCGCACCGTCTGCCCCAGGTGGATGTCCCTTGCGTACGGCAATGATGCGCCGGGGATCGGCCAACAATCGCTCGATCAGCGTGCTCCAGCTGGAACAGCTCCAGGCTGCTGGCGTTCTGCAGGACGTCCAGCACCCGCGGGTCGATGCCGGGTGCGTTCATGCTGCCCGGCGCTGTTGTGCCGGGTTGGCCCCTGACTGCATCAGGTTCCAGGGCAACAGCTCGTCGATGCGGTTGATGGGGTGATCGGCAATCCGGTTGAGCACCTCACACAGGTAGACCTCGGGCTCCATCCCATTGAGCTTGGCGGTCTGCACCAGGCTGTAGATCGCGGCCGCGCGCTCGCCGCCACCGTCGAGCCCATGAACAGATAGTTGCCTCGCCCCAGCGCCACTCCACGCAGCGCCCGCTCGGCAGCGTTGTTGTCCATCTCGATACGGCCGTCATCGCAATAGCGCGTCAGGGCCTGCCAGCGCGTGAGGCTATAGCCGATGGCCTGCGCCAATTCCGATTTGGCCGACACCCGTCCCAGCAACTGGCTCAGCCAGGCGTGCATCTCCTGCAGCAGCGGGCTCGCCCGTGCTTGGCGTTGGGCCTCGTCGCACCTCTGGTGAGCTTGTCCCCTCGAATCTCGCGTTCGATCGCAGACAGCCCGGCGATGCGTCTGAGCGCCTGCGCGGCGATGGAAGTTCTCGTTGCTTGCCGCTGCTGAGGTGCAGATCCCACCAAGGCCTGCGCGCGTGGTGCCCAGCAAGCGGCCTCGGTGATCTGGCCTGATCCGTAGAGCTTGCCCCAGCCTCCATAGGCGTCTGCCTGCAGGATGCCTCGGTATTCAGCCGCAGGTGCCGCTGTGGGTGTTCACCCTTGCGGTCCGCGTGTACTGGTACCAGGCTGCAGGAGGCTCGCTCGAACCGATCGGGCGGTCGTCTCTGACGTATACCCACAAGCGCCCGGTCTTGGTCTTGCCCCGTCCGGGCTGCAGCACCGACACCGGGGTGTCGTCGGCGTGGATCTTGCGTGGCCGCCAAGGTGTAGCGCCCCAGCGCCGCCACCAGCGGGTCCAGCAACTGATCGGCCTGATCGACCCAGCCGGCCAGCGTGGAGCGGTTCCAGCCCAACGCCGCTGCGGGCGTAGATGCCGCTTCGACGGTACAAGGGCAAGTGGTCGCAGTACTTGGAGACCAGCACATGGGCCAGCAGGTTCAGCGCCAGCCACGGCCACGCGCAATCGGGCGACCCGGTGCGCTGGGCCTGGAAGATCGTCCTGGCAAGCCACACAAACCAGCTTAGGCCGTACATGCCGGATCACCTTGAAGTGTGCCGGCACGTACTCCAGCTGCTCCGAGACCGGGTTGCCCGATTCTGCGCAACCGGGCACTCGCAGGCGTGCAGCCGCAGGGCTGGCCCGCACTGTCGTGATGGCTGTTGCTGACCTGGGGCAGTGTTCCTGGACGTCGCGCGGCAGATGCGCCGGCAGACTGCGGTCGATCTGCGCGTCATTGGCGGGGCCTGTACCGAGGCCACCTTGGCATCGCATGCCAATGCGGCTTCGTCGCCATCGATCAAAGTTATATGTGCCGCCCACTGTTCACTGGAGGTGAGCGGAACTCAGGCACGCTCGCGACGGAGCAGTTGCCACCTTGAGCTTGTCGACCATCAGCTTGAGCAGCGGCTCCTCGCTATCGCGCGCTCGATGATACGCAGCAACTCTTCGCGGCTCGGGTGTGATGGGGTTTTGTCGCACCAGCTCGCTTGTGCCGCTTCACCCCCAGTCCGGCTCCATCGGGAATGACCCGCAACGCCTGCTCTACGCGGCCAGCTCTGGCCGATGTCGCGCGCCGGCATGCCGCCAATCGATGCCTTCGAGCAGCATCGACAATTGTGCAGGTGTCAGCGACACGCCACCGCCCGAGGCCTGAGGCCAGACGAAGCGCCCGCGCTCGAGTGGCTTGCTCAGCAACAGCAGGCCCTGGCCATCGAACCAAAGCACCTTGAGGATGTCGCCGCGCCGGCCGCGGAAGACGAAGACGTGGCCACTGAACGGGTTCTCGCTCGGCGCGGTCTGCACCATCGCGGCCAGACCATCGAAGCCTTTGCGCATGTCGGTGTGTCCGGCCACGATCCACACCCTCGTGTTCGCTGGCAGGCTCGATCATGCGCGCAGCGCGGTCAGCACCGTCGTCAGTTGCGCGGCATCGACCTGACCACTCAGGCGGATGACGGCACCACACAGTTCGATCTCCACCGTCCCTGTGGACGGTTGGGCAAGGGTGGTCGCCACCACATCGGCGCAGGGCTGCTGTGCGAGAACGGTCACGGGCAACAGCGCCTGGGTTCCGGACTGCCAATGACCCAGCTTCATCCAGTGACGCAGCAGATTGGCACCAACGCCGTTGCGCAGCGCCAGACCAGCGACCGATGCACCTGGTCTGCTGGCCTGTTCGACCAGCCAAGCCTTGAAGGCCCACAAATAGATGTGCTCAGCCGTTGCGCAGGGTGCGCCCGTCAACCTTCGGGTCCGTTCCACTCAGGGGTATGTCCACTGTCTTGCATATGGACGCATGCTGACGTGCTCCCTGGCACCTGGCAACAAGTGGCCTTGAGGCCACGCACTAAATCGGCACTTCGATGGATGACAACCCGATCAGACCTGGGTGGTGGGCATCACGTACGTGCCCACCCGGCGAGGGTTGGTTGTACCTCGCTGCGGTGATGGACCCCGACTGGCTGGCGCATCGTGGGCTGGTCGATATCCGGGCCATCGACGCCAATTTGGTGTGCACGGCCCTGAAATCGGCGTTTTAGCAGCGC
>NZ_JBBWUN010000005.1:0-14523 GCF_038260575.1 Thauera sp. SDU_THAU2
GGGCGAAGCGCCCGGCGCCGACCAGTGCGCCTGGCTGGCCTGGCTGTTCTGGCAGGGCGGGGCGCGCGCAGGTGAGCGCCAGTGGCGGTGGCTGGCAGGTCACGCGGGCCGAGGCTGCTCCCTTGCAGGCCGACTGGCTGGCCGATGCCATGGAGCGGCTGGAGGCACCCTGGGTGACCGTGACCGGGCCCTGTCCAGTGGCCAGGCCTCTGCGGGCGCCAACATGCGCCAACCTGGGCCGAACAACAGCCATCTTCGATTAAGATAGCATTAAAAATGAACAAGGCGCCCCGCCGTGGGGCGCTTTTTTTTGCCGGTTTGATCTGGATCAGACAGCCGGACCTGCTGCCCCTCGAATACTGGCTGCCGGCCGGGTGCGCGCCCATGTCCATGCGCCCCGGCCGGACCATCCAGAGAGGTTTCCACCATGCAGCTTGCAGATTTCGGCTCCCGCTTCATCTTCGACGATCCCCGCTACGAGGCCATGGCCCGCGAAGGGGCCGAGCAGTACGCCAAGGGCACGCCGTTCAACCACATGGCGTTCGACAACTTCCTGCCCGAGGACGTGGCCGAGGCCATGCTGGCCGAGTTTCCCAAGCCCAGCGACATCGAGTGGCACAACTACAACCGCCCGGCCGAACAGAAGCTGGTGTGCGTGGACGAAAGGAAGTTCGGCCCGGTCACGCGCAACATGCTGTTCCAGTTCAACTCGACGCCCTTCCTGCGCTTCCTGGAGACGGTGACCGGCGTCCCCAACATGATCGCCGACCCGCACATGCGCGGCGGCGGCCTGCACCAGACCCCGCGCGGCGGCCTGCTCAAGCTGCACGCCGACTTCAACAAGCACGACGAGAACTTCCTCGACCGGCGCATCAACGTCATCCTCTACCTGAACAAGAACTGGAAAGAGGAATACGGCGGCAGCCTCGAACTGTGGGACCAGGAGGTGACCTACTGCGGCGCCAAGATCCTGCCCGTGTTCAACCGCCTGGCGATCTTCTCGCCCACCAGCAACACCTTCCACGGCCACCCCGACCCGTTGACCTGCCCCGAAGGCGATTCGCGCAAGTCGCTGGCGCTGTTCTACTACACCAACGGCCGGCCGGAGGAAGAGGTGAACGGCGCGCACACCACCATCTTCGCGGCGCGCCCGGAACGAGCGCATCGGGGGGGTGCGCTGGCGCGTCTCGCAGGACTACATGCCGCCCGTGCTGTTCCGCGCGCCGCCGCAAGGTGCGCGAGCGCCACTTCTCGGGCGCGATCAAGAAGCGCGGCTGAGGGCCCTGGCATTGCGGGGATCGCCGCCGCGGCCCGGTTTCAGGCCAGCGCGATCGTCACGTCGATGTTGCCGCGCGTGGCGTTCGAGTAGGGGCAGACCTGGTGCGCGGTGTCGACCAGAGCCTGGGCGGCGGCGCGGTCCAGGCCGGGCAGGTGCACGGTCAGGCGGACGGCGATGCCGTAGGCCTGGCCGACCGGGCCCAGGTCGACCTCGGCGTCGATGGCGAGGTCGGCCGGCAGGCTGGCTTTCTGCCGGGCGGCCACGGCCTTGAGCGCGCCGATGAAGCAGGCCGAGTAGCCGGCGGCGAACAACTGTTCGGGGTTGGTGCCGGTGCCTGCCGTGCCGGGCGAGGACAGCGTGACGTCGAGGCGGCCGTCGTCGGTGCGCGAGGCGCCGTCGCGGCCCCCGGTGGTGTGGGCGCGGGCGGTGTAGAGGACTTTGTCGAGGGAAGCCATGGTGATCTCCTGGAGGATGGGGCCTGGTGGGTCCAGGCGGTGGGTGGTTGAAGGGAAACGTGTGTGGGGCTCATCCGGCCAGGCGCGCGCGCAAGGCCTGGATCTGCCGGGTGAGGGTCTGCACTTCGGCGGGCTCGCAGCCCGTGGCTTGCAGGACGCAGGCGGGGATGCGCAGCGCCCGGGTCTTGAGCTGGCGCCCCTGCGCCGTCAGCCGCACCAGCACACGGCGCTCGTCGCCGGTATCGCGCAGCCGCGAGACCAGGCCGGCCGCTTCGAGCCGTTTGAGCAGCGGGGTCAGCGTGCCCGAATCGAGGAACAGCCGTTGCCCCAGTTCGGACACCGTGAGGCCGTCGCGCTCCCACAGCGCCAGCAGCGCCAGGTACTGCGGGTAGGTCAGGCCCAGTTCGTCGAGCAGGGCTTGTACAGCTTGGTCATGGCCAGCGAGGCGGAATACAGCGCGAAGCACAACTGGTGATCGAGCTGCAGGGCCTGATCGGTGGAGAGACGCGGCGTGTTCATGGAGCGAACTGTAGATCGCTTTTATATTGTGTGCAATTTAATTGCAAAAAACATGAATGCCAGAAGGGTTTTCTTGTGTCGATGGACATGGGATTGGAGGGCCGTGACTGGACAATCCATCCCGCCGCAGCCGGTTTATCCGCGTGCATCCCGTGCCTAAGCTGGAGCCTTCGTCCAACGTGAAGGAGATTCCCATGGCAGACCATTCCATTCGCGGCAAGGTTGCATTGATCGCCGGTGGCGCCAAGAACCTGGGTGGCCTCATCGCCCGCGATCTCGCCGCCCATGGCGCCAGCGCCGTGGCGATCCACTACAACAGCGAAGCCTCGGCGGCAGACGCCCATGCCACGGTGGCCGCGGTGCAGGCGGCGGGTGCCAGGGCGGTCGCGCTGCAGGCCGACCTGCGCAGCGCCGATGCGGTCGAGAAGCTGTTTGCCGACGCGCTCGCGGCCGTCGGCCGTCCCGACATCGCCATCAACACCGTGGGCAAGGTGCTCAAGAAGCCCATGGCCCAGGTCACCGAAGCCGAGTACGACGACATGGCCGCCATCAACGCCAAATCGGCCTTCTTCTTCCTCAAGGAAGCCGGCCGGCAGGTGAACGACAACGGCAAGATCGTGACGCTGGTGACCTCGCTGCTCGGTGCGTTCACGCCCTTTTACGCCTCGTACGCCGGCACCAAGGCCCCGGTGGAGCACTTCACGCGCGCTGCGGCCAAGGAGTTCGGCGCGCGCGGCATCTCGGTGACGGCGGTCGGCCCCGGCCCCATGGACACGCCCTTCTTCTACGGCCAGGAAAGCGCCGAGGCGGTGGCGTACCACAAGACGGCCGCCGCCCTTTCACCCGCGTCGCCCAGCGGCCTGACGCACATCGAAGACGTGGTACCGTTCATCCGTCACCTGGTGAGCGACGGCTGGTGGATCACCGGCCAGACCATCCTCATCAATGGCGGCTACACCACCAAGTAAGCGAGGCATGTATGCGGACACTGATCTTTGTCGTGGTCGGGATGGCATTGGCGGCGGCGCTGCTGCGCTGGACACCGGTGGCCCACCGGACGCTGGCCGCTGGCGGCTTCACGCTGGTGTGGCTGGCCGTGTCGGCCTGGAACCGCGCACGGGCATGTCCCACGGCTACACGCTGGCGCAGGAGCCGCCGATCCACCTGGTGCTGTTCGGCGTGCCGGCCGCGCTGGCCTGGGGGCTGTGGTGGTGGGGCCGGCAGGGCTGAGCCTGGCGCGTACCGCACCAAGCTGCCTCGCATGGACCGACTCGACCAGTACCGCGTCTTCGTGCAAGTGGCCGACATGGGCAGCTTCATCCGCGCCGCCCACGTGCTGGAGCCGCCCCGGGCCACGGTCTCGGCCGCGGTCCAGCGGCTGGAGGCGCAGCTCGGCACGCGGCTCGCTGCACCGCACCACGCGCCGGGTGAGGCCCACCGCCGATGGCGAGCAGTTGCTCGAGCGCGTGCGCCCGCCGCTGGCCGAGCTGGAAGAGGTCGACCAGTTGTTCCACGCCGGCCATCGCCAGGTTTCGGGCCGGTTCAGCGTCGACATGCCCAGCCGCATCGCGCGCCGCCTGGTCGCCCCTGCGCCGCCCGCCCTGCTGCGCCAGCACCCACGCTTGCAACTGAACCTGGGCTCGACCGACCGGGCCATCGATCTCGTGGCCGAAGGCGTGGACTGCGCGGTGCGCTTCGGCACGCTGCACGACAGCAGCCTGGTGGGTGGCCACTGGGCCAGGTCGCGCTGATCAACTGCGCCAGCCCGGCCTACCTGCGGGAACATGGCGAGCCGCTGCACCCCGACGACCTGTCGCAAGGGCATGCATGCGTGGGTTACGCCGCCCCCCACCGGCCGCGCCGTGCCCTGGGAATACCGGGGCGCCGACGGCGGCACGCGGTCGCTGGAGGTCGCCAGCCGTGTGGTGGTGAACAACGCCGAGAGCTACATCGCCGCTTGCCTGGCGGGCCTGGGCCTGATCCAGATTCCGCGTTTTGACGTGCAGCACCTGCTCGAGCGCGGCCGCTGGTCGAGGTCATGCCCGATTGGCGTGCAGCGTCCATGCCGGTGTCACTGCTCTATCCGGACCGCCGCCAGCGCTCGCGGCGTTTTTCGGTCTTCCTGGCATGGTTCGAGGCGCTGATGCGCGAGCACCTGGAGTGAGCGGCCACTGCGCTATATGGCCCCATCCTTGACGGAGGGCGATCAGGCCATCAGCGGCGCTTCCTGCATGGCCTCGATCTGTTCCGCCAGCATGTTCACCTGCCCCTGCCAGTAATCACGGCTGCCGAACCAGGGAAGTTGAGTGGGAAGCTCGGGTCGTCCCAGCGGCGGGCGATCCAGGCGCTGTAGTGGATCAGGCGCAGGGTGCGCAGCGGCTCGATCAGGGCCAGCTCGCGGCGGTCGAAGTCGCGCACCTGTTCGTAGCCGTCGAGCAGGGCGCCCAGTTGGCGGTTCTGCTGCGCGCGCTCGCCCGAGAGCAGCATCCACAGGTCCTGCACGGCCGGGCCGGTGCGGGCGTCGTCCAGGTCGACGAAGTGGGGGCCGGCGCCGGGCTGGTCTTCCGGCGTCCAGAGGATGTTGCCGGGGTGGCAGTCGCCGTGCAGGCGCAGGCGGGCGATGCCGTCGCCGCCGTTGTTACCGGCCAGGGCGGGGTGGCGTTCGATCAGCGCCAGCGCCTCCTCGCAGGCGCGCGACCAGGCGGCGCGCACCTCGGGCGCGATGGCCTCGTGGTCGAGCAGCCATTGCCGCGGCTCGCGCAGAAAGGTCGAGGTGTCCAGCGCGGGGCGGTGCGCGAACGGCGCGGCGGCGCCCACCGTGTGCAGGCGGGCCAGGAAGCGGCCGATCCATTCGAGCACGTCGAGGTCTTCCAGCTCGGGACGGCGGCCGCCCCGGCGCGGGCAGACCGCGAAGGCGAAGCCCTCGAAGGCATGCAGGGTGCGGCCCTCGAACGCCAGCGGCGCCACCACCGGCACCTCGGCGGCGGCCAGCTCGGCCGCGAAGGCGTGCTCTTCGAGGATCTGGGCCTTGCTCCAGCGGCCGGGACGGTAGAACTTGACCACCACCTGGGCATGGCCGGCGGCGGGCGATTCCAGCCCCGCCTGGTAGACGCGGTTCTCGTAGCTGCCCAGCGCCGACAGGCGGCCGTCGCCCCAGAGGCCGACGCTGGCGAGCGCATCGAGGACAACATCGGGGGTGAGGCGGGCGTAGGGGTGTTCCCCGGCGCCAGGGGCGGACTCATGAGGATGCATAGGTGTCCATTGTCGCCGGCCGTGCACCGTCAAGCGGCTTCCGTATGATCCCCCCATGACGAAAACGTCCATTCGACACCGACCCACCGCCCCCACTGCGGGAGCAACTGCCCGAGCTGCGCGAAGGCCAGTCGGTCGAGCAGCTCAAGGAGCTGCACATCCTCACGCGCGACGGCCGGCTCAACCAGGACACGCGCCGCAAGCTCAAGCAGGTCTACCACCTGGTGCAGTTCATCGAGCCCCTGCTGCAGGAGGCGCTGGACGCGCGCGGCGACGTGACGCTGGCCGACCACGGCGCCGGCAAGTCCTACCTGGGCTTCATCCTGTACGACCTGTTCTTCAAGGCCCGGCCGCAGGGCTGGGTGTACGGCATCGAGGCGCGCGCCGAGCTGGTGGACAAGTCCCGCGGCGCTGGCCGCGCGGCTGGGCTTCGACCGGATGGCCTTCCTGGCCTCCACGGTGCAGCAGGCCATGGACCACCCGGACCTGCCCGGGCGCATCGACGTGGTCACCGCGCTGCACGCCTGCGACACGGCCACCGACGACGCGATCGACTTCGGCCTGGCGCGGCAGGCGCGCTTCATGGTGCTGGTGCCCTGCTGCCAGGCCGAGGTGGCCGCGAGCATGCGCCGGCACAAGGCGCTGAACCTGTCGCGCACGCCGCTGGCCGAGCTGTGGCGGCACCCGCTGCACACGCGCGAATTCGGTAGCCAGATCATCGTGCTGCGCTGCCTGCGGCTGGAAGCGCACGGTTACGAAGTGACGGTGACCGAGCTGGTAGGCTGGGAGCATTCGATGAAGAACGAATTGATCCTGGCCAAGCGCCACGACCTGCCCCGACCGGGCACCACGGCCCGGGCGCGCGAGCGGCTGGCGCAGATACTGGATGAACTCGGCCTGCGTGAACTCGGCGGCCGCTTCGCCGTCTGACACCGCTGAAGGAGGAGACACCATGGTGACGGATTTTCCGTTTCTGATGCAGTCCATGGCCTGGCCGCTGGCGCTGCTGCTGGCCTGGTTCCTGGGCGAGCGCCTGTACGAGGCCTGGCAGGTACCGCGCGTCACCAGCTACGTGGCGGTGGGCCTGGCCGGCAGCCTGATCAACCTGCCGGGCTGACCGACGCGGTGCCCGGCCTGCCCTCCTGGCCAATGTGGCGCTGTCGCTGGTGCTGTTCGAGCTGGGCTACCGCATCAACCTGCGCTGGTTCCGCCATAACCCCTGGGTGCTGGTGCTGGGGCTGGTGGAGTCGGGCCTGACCTTCGCGCTGGTGTACTACGCCAGCACCTGGTTCGAGCTGACCGGCACGCGCCTGATCATCGCCGCGCTGTCGGTGTCGGCCTCGCCGGCCGGCATCGTGCGCGTGGCCAACGAGATGCGCAGCACCGGCCAGGTGACCGAGCGCGTGCTGCACCTGTGCGCGATCAACTGCATGGTGGCGGTGCTGCTGCTCCATCTGGTGGCCGGCTACTGGCACCTGAGCACCTCGGGCGACTTCGCCGCGGCGGCGCTGGGCAGCGTGTACGTGCTGGTGACTTCGGTGGCCGCCGGCACCGTGCTCGGCGTGGCCATGCCCTGGCTGCTGCGCCGCCAGAAGACGTCCGAGCGCGGCGTGACGGTGGTGTTCGCGCTCTCGGTCGTGCTGCTGACCACCATGACCTTCGGCCTGAGCATTTCGCCGCCGCTGGCGGCCCTGGCCTTCGGCATCGTGGCGCGTGAGCGCCGCGTGCACCTGACGAACGCGCAGCGCGGCTTCGGCACCGCGGGCGACCTGCTCAGCGTCTTCCTGTTCGTCTACATCGCCTCGCTGCTCGACTGGAGCGAGGTCGGCACCGGCATGGCGCTGGGGCTGCTGCTGATCCTGGTGCGCACGGCGTCCAAGGTGGTGTGCAACATGGCGGCGGCGCGCCTGTCGGGCAGCACCGAGCGCAAGGGTCTGCTCACCGGGCTGGCGCCGACGCCGATGTCGGTCTTCGCCATCGTGCTGCTGGAACAAAGCCGTACCCACGGCTTCGGCCCCGCAGGCGAGGTGCTGACGGTGGTGGCCGCCATGATGATGCTGCGGGAGTGGCGCTGGGGCCGGTGGTGACCCAGCGCAGCCTGCTGGCCGCGGCCGAAACCCACGTGACCAAGGAGTGAGCGCACGCCTGGAAACCTTCAAGGCCTCCGAGCCGCTGACGCTGGGGGTGGAGCTGGAGCTGCAACCGGTCAACAGCTACGACTACGACCTGTCCAGCTCGGCCAACGACCTGCTGGAGTCGCCGCGGCGCAAGCCTTCGCCCTGGGCGTCGTGACGCCCGAGATGACGCAGAGCATGATCGAGATCGCCACCGACGTGCAGCACGCGCACGAGCTGCTGCTGGCGCAGCTGCGCGCGAGATCCGCGACACCCTGGTGGCCGCGTGCGACCGCCTCAACATCGAGATCGCCGGCGGCGGCACCCACCCGTTCCAGCGCTGGTTCGAGCGCCGCATCTTCTCCAAGCCGCGCCTCCAGCCACCCCCGGCCTGTACGGCTACCTGGCCAAGCAGTTCACCGTGTTCGGCCAGCACGTGCATGCGGGCTGCGCCTCGCCCGACGAGGCGCTGTTCCTGCTGCACCCTGCTCAACCGCTACGTGCCGCACTTCATCGCCCTGTCGGCCTCGTCGCCGTTCTCGCAGGGGTGGACACGCTGTTCGACTCGGCGCGCCTGAACTCGGTGTTCGCCTTCCCGCTGAGCGGGCGCGCGCCCTTCGTGCTGAGCTGGGACGAGTTCGCCAACGGGTACATCACCAAGATGGAGAGCACGGGCGTGGTCAAGTCCATGAAGGACTTCTACTGGGACATCCGGCCCAAGCCCGAATACGGCACCATCGAGCCGCGGGTGTGCGACACGCCCCCGACGGTCGAGCGCGTCGGCCGCGCTGGCCTGCTACCTGCAGGCCCTGTGCCGCCACCTGCTGGAGCGCAGTGAACCGCCGCCGGAAGAGGACGACTACCTCGTCTACACCTACAACCGCTTCCAGGCCTGCTGCTTCGGCCTGGACGGCATGATGGTCAACCCCAAGACGCGCGAGCAGATCAGCATCCGCGAGGACGTGCTGGCCACGGTGCGCAAGATCCGCACCACGCCGACGTGCTCGAATCGCAGGCCGCGCTGGAGGAGGTGGAGCGCACCGCCGGGCGCGCGGGCAACCACGCGAGCTACCTGCGCCGCTGCTTTGCCGACAGCGGCAGCGTGCAAGGGGTGGTGCGGGCCGGCGTCGAGGCCCTGCGCCAGGGCCGACACCATGAACGGGGCCGGGATGGCGGCGGGATAAGGCGGGTGTTTCGGGGGCAGTTCCGGCTTTGTCGGGCAACTTCCTACAGCGCGATTGGCGGAATGCCGACTCAATAACTTGGAACAGATAAATACAGTTTGTCACATCGACAAACGATCTGTGTCTGACCCGGTTTCAGGTATGAGCCCTGACATGAACGCCTCTCATCCCCGCCTCAACCCCTTCGTCCTGATGCTCGACCCCGAGGCCGTCATCAGTGCCATGGAAAGCAGCCGCACCCTGCGCAGTCGCCAGCGCGTCTGCCGCCCGCTGGACAAGCCCCTGATCCCCAAGACCCACGGGCAGCAGGTCCGCGAATACGACGCCCTGATCGACGCCGAGGCCTTCATGGACGCCGGCAGCGAGTGCTACGCCGAGGCACAGCCGCGCTGCACGCGGTGCATTGAGCCGGCTCAGCGCCTGAAGCGCCGGCGCGTGAGCGCCAGCGCGGCCCAGAAGCCCAGCACCGCATAGGCCAGCAAGCCATGCCGATGTGCAGCACCGGGTTCGCCGGCCACCTGGTCCATGAACAGCGGGCGCACCAGCTCCACCGCATGGCTCAGGGGCAGCCAGTCCGACAGGCTGCGGATCAGGGCCGGCAACTGCTCGCGCGGGAAGAACACCCCCGAGACGAACATCATCGGGGTCATGAACAGCGCGGAAGTAGTAGGTGAAGAAGTCGTCGTAGCCCTGGGCCAGCGCGTCGAAGATCAGCGCCAGGCACGAGAAGGCGACGCCGGCCAGCAGCCGCCGGCAGCACCAGCAGCAGCTTGGGCGAATGGCTGATGCCCAGCGCCAGCATCACGCCCAGGATGGCGGTGACGGCGAACAGCGACTTGAACGCCGCCCACAGCATCTCGGCCAGCACCACGTCGTCCAGCCGCACCGGCGCGTTCATGATGCCGTCCCAGGTCCTCGGCACGTGCATGCGCGAGAAGGCCGAGTACAGCGCCTCGAAGCTGGCGGCGTTCATCGTGCTCATGCAGACGCTGCCGCTGGCCAGGGAACAGGATGTAGGGCACCGCCACCGTGCCCTGCGGCGTGGCCATGTTCACCTGGCCGACCAGCGCGCCCATGCCGTAGCCGAAGGCCACCAGCCACATCAGCGGCTCGGCGATGTTGCCCACCAGGCTGGGGATGGCCAGCTTGCGCCAGACCAGCAGGTTGGGCGCCGGAACACCGGCCACCAGCGCATCGACAGCCGGGCGCGGGGACCAATGGGAGGGTGTTGGTGTGTTCATCCTTCCTCGCGGATCCTGGCGGCTGGTGAGCTTGAGGAACAGGTCCTCCAGGTTGGCCGGCCGGTGCAGGGTGTGCAGCCCTCGTGCCACGTGCCCAGGGCCTGCAGCAGCTGGGCCGGCGTCGGCGGTGTAGAAGAACACCGTCTCGCCGCTCAGTTCCACGCGCGCGGCCAGGGCGCGGATGGCGGCATGGGCCGGCGCCTCGGCCAGCGCCAGCGCGCCGGGGCCGTAGACCTCCACCACCCGGGCTCCAGGTGCTGGGCGATCAGCTCGCGCGGCCGGCCCTCGGCGATCTTGCGGCCGTGGTCCAGCACCAGCAGGCGCGAGCACAGGCGCTCGGCCTCGTCCATGAAATGGGTGGTCAGCAGGATCGACTTGCCCTGCTGTAGCAGGAGTTGCAGGCGTTCCCACATCAGGTGGCGGGCTTGCGGGTCCAGCCCGGTGGTGGGCTCGTCGAGCAACAGCAGTTGCGGGTCGCCGACCAGCGCGCGCGCCAGCGACAGGCGCCGCTCCATGCCGCCCGAGAGCTCGCCGGGCTTGGCGTCGGCCCGGTGGGTGAGGGCGGCGAACTCCAGTACCTCGTGGCACGCGTTCGCGGATCAGCGCGTCCGGCAGGCCGAAGTAGCGGCCGTAGACCAGCAGGTTCTCGGCGCAGGAGAAGTCCGGGTCCAGCGTGTCCATCTGGCTGACCACGCCCAGGCGGGCCTTGATGGCCAGCGCGTCGCGCGGCATCTCGTGGCCGAAGGCCCGCACGCGGCCAGTGTCGGGCGCGGTCAGGCCCGAGGCGCGACAGGACGGTGATGGTCCTGCCGGCGCCGTTGGGGCCGATCACGCCCAGGCACTCGCCGGGCGCGATGGCGAACGACAGGCCGTTGACCACGGTCTGGCCGCCGAAGCGCTTGACCAGGCTCGGCGCTGAACAAAGAGGGCGTCATGGCGCGATTGTGCGCCTGCAGGGCGGCAACCGCGCCGGCTGGGGGCCACCTCTACAATCGCGGCATCGAAATCTCCCAGGGTGGCCGCCGGGCCGCCTGCCGTCCCTGCCGATGTCGCCCTTCGTCGTCCTGCAACACCTGCTGCCCAAGCGCGCCCTGACCGAGGCGGCCGGCCGGCTGGCGCGTGCCGAGGGCGGCTGAGTGACGCGGCCGCCATCGCGCGCTTCATCCGCCGCTACCAGGTGGACATGGCCGAGGCCGCCGAGTCCGACATCCGGCAGTTCCGCTGCTTCAACGATTTCTTCACCCGCGCGCTCAGGTCCGGCGCGCCCGGCCGCTGGCCGACGCCGCCTTCGTCTGCCCGGTGGATGGCGCGATCAGCCAGTTCGGCGCCATCGAGCGCGACCAGGTCTTCCAGGCCAAGGGACACCGCTACAGCACGCGCGCGCTGGTGGGCGGTGACGCCGCGCTGGCCGCGCAGTTCGACGACGGCGCCTTCGCCACCATCTACCCGAGCCCAAGGCGCGACTACCACCGCATCCACATGCCCTGCGAGGGGCGGCCGCGGCGCATGATCCACGTGCCGGGCGAGCTGTTCCCGGTCAACCCGGTCACGGCGCAGGGCGTGCCCTACCTGTTCGCGCGCAACGAGCGCGTGGTCTGCGTGTTCGACGTGCCGCATGGCACGGATGGCCAGACGCGGCCGTTCGTGCTGGTGCTGGTGGGCGCGATCATGGGCAGCATGGCCACCACCTGGCACGCGGTGGTCAACCCGCCCCGGCCGGGCCATGTCCGCGAATGGGCCTACGACGACGGGCCGGTGCAGGTGCTGGCGGTGGGCGACGAGATGGGCCAAGCCTGCTCGGCTCCACCGTGGTGATGCTGTGGCCGCGCGAGACCATCCGCTTCAACGCCGACTGGGCGCTCGCGCGCGGTGCGCCTGGGCGAGGCCATGGGCGAGGCCTGCTGATCGATCCCTCTTTCATTTTTTCCTTCTTCCATCGACGATGACCACGCTCGGCACCCCTTGTCCCCCACGGCCACCTGCGTCATGCTGCTGGGCAGCGGCGAACTCGGCAAGGAAGTGATCATCGCGCTGCAGCGCCTGGGCGTGGAAACCATCGCCGTCGACCGCTACGACCACGCACCCGGCCAGCAGGTGGCGCACCATGCGCGCACCATCACCATGAGCGACCCGGCCCAGCTCAAGGCGCTGATCGAGGTCGAGCGGCGAGGGTTCGGGCAGCCTTCTGGTGGTGCCCGAGATCGAGGCCATCGCCACGCCCATGCTGCAGGAGCTGGAGGCGGCCGGCGTCGAAATCACCGTGATCCCCACGGCCTGCGCTGCGCGCCTGACCATGGACCGCGAGGGCATCCGCCGCCTGGCCGCCGAGACCCTGGGCCTGCCCACCAGTCCCTACCAGTTCTGTGATTCGCAGGGCGAGCTGCAGGCGGCCATCGACGGCGTGGACGGCAAGCCAGGCATCGGCTACCCCTGCATCGTCAAGCCGGTGATGAGCAGGGCAGCGGCAAGGGCCAGGAGCCGGATCGACGGCCTGAGTGATGTGTCCAGGGCGTGGACTATGCCATGGCCGGCGGCCGCGTCAGCCACGGCCGGGTGATCGTCGAGGGCTTCGTCGACTTCGACTACGAGATCACCCAGCCGACCGTGCGTGCCAAGGGCCCGGGCGGCCAGGTGCAGACGCATTTCTGCGCGCCCATCGGCCACCTGCAGGTCAGCGGCGACTACGTGGAAAAGCTGGCAGCCCATGGCCATGTCGCCGGCCGCCGTCGAACGGTCCCGCCAGATCGCCAAGGCCGTGACAGACGACCTCGGCGGCCTGGGCCTGTTCGGCGTCGAACTGTTCGTCAAGGGCGACCAGCAGTGGCTCCAGCGAGGTCAGCCCGCGCCTGCATCGACACCGCCCTGGTGACGCTGTGCACCCAGCACCAGAGCGAGTTCGAACTGCACGCGCGCGCGATCCTGGGCCTGCCGGTGGACACCCGCTGCGCAACCTCGGCGCCAGCGCCGTGATCTACGGCGGCGTCGATGCGCAAGGCATCGTGCGTTCGACGGCGTGGCCGAGGCCCTGGCCGTGCCCGGCGCCGACCTGCGCCTGTTCGCAGCCCGAGAGCTTCGCCAAGCGCCGCATGGGCGTGGCGCTGGCGCGCGCCGAGGACACCGACACCGCGCGCGCCAACGCCAGGCTGGCGGCGGGCAGGGTCCGCCGCGGGCGGCCTGACCTGGGCAGATCACATGACGATGGGCGTGCTGACCGACGATGTTCGCCAGGCTGCTCGGCGAAGCGTGCTGTGCTGGCTGGCGACGGCCGATGCGCATGGCCAGCCCAGCGTGTCGCCCAAGGAAGTCTGGGCGACGTGGACGACGAGCACCTCGTGGGTGGCTCATATCGCATCGCCCGGCTCTGCCAGGAGCATCGGGCACAACGCCCAAGTCTGCGTGAGCTTTCTGGACATCTTTGTGCAGAAAGGCTTCAAGGTCATCGGTGCCGCCACCGAGCTGACGCCGTCAGCGCCCGATTTCTCGACATGGGCGCAGCCCTGCAGGCCATGGTGGGCGACCGGTTCAAGATCCATGGCGTGTTCGTCATCCGCGCCAAAGAGGTTCACCCGATCGTCGCGCCGAGCTATGTCTTTTACCCGGCAGACACCACGGAAGAAGCGCAGGCAGTCGGCGCTGCGGACCTCTATGGCGTGTCTCGGCGGGACGGTTAAGCCTGGAGAAAGAGGGCTGTTCGCCATCTGTCTATTGCTTACAGACAGCATGATCGGCGCCCTGACATGAGCGGAGGCGTACCGATGCTGCGTCAACACCAAACTGGAGGAGAGGAAGGTCAGCTCCGCTGCTGCTTGACGTCCAATTGAACGCGCATACAATGCCTGGATGGATGTCCAGATCTCTCCTGCGAGTGAATTTACTGCCTTTGCTGCCAATCGCAAGTTCAGGACGATCCTGCCGATCCTCCATGGCAACGAACCGAACCGGCAAGGTCGCGCCAGAGCACAAAAGACTCAATCGCTATGGCACGATGACACTTGATGACATCAAGGCCGCCGGTCACTACCGTCACCGATGATGTGGCGCACCTGTATATGTGGGTTCCCAACGCACTGCTGCCGGATGGTCTGGAAGTCATGAAGGCGTGGGGCTTTAATTACAAACCAACATCGTCTGGCACAAGCTGCGCAAGGATGGTGGGAGCGACGGTCGCGGTGTTGGGTTCTACTTTCGCAACGTGACCGAGCTTTTGCTTTTTGGCGTTCGTGGCAAGAACGCACGTACATTGCAGCCGGGTCGAACTCAAGTCAACTACATCGGAACCCGAAAGCGCGAGCACAGCCGCAACCCGATGAGCAGTACGAACTGATCGAGTCATGCAGCCCTGGTCCGTTTCTGGAACTCTTTGCACGCGGCGTGAAGCGGCGCACGAAAACGCGAAAGCGTTTCACGATAAATGCGAAAACTAGGGAAACACGATAGAATCCGAAGGTTAAACACCCATCTGATGTAACTGAACGAAGT